>JAXLRU010000019.1:0-14291 GCA_046330935.1 Kineosporiaceae bacterium | reverse complement strand
AGGCGACGACGACCGCCACCAGCAGCGTGCCGCCCACGACGGGGCCCACGGCCGCGTCGATGCCCAGGGCCAGCGCACGGTCGCCGAGGATCGCCTCGCCGATCGACAGCGCCCACTGGCGCACGCTCAGCGTCTTGGCGCCCTCGACGAACCCGCCGACGGTCGACTCCCAGACCAGCGTGTAGACGAGGCCGTAGAGGACGCCGTTGCGGGTCAGCGCCGACAGCAGGGCGAACAGGGTCGTGTAGGCGACGACGGCGACGGCGGCCGTGACGGTGGCGGCGAGCGTCAGCCGCAGGGCGAGCTCGGACGTGCCCGCCATCAGCAGGGTGGCGACGGCCGTGAGCGACGCCGTGAGCACCAGGGTCAGGCCCACGCACGCGGCGACCGCGCTGCGGGCGACCACGGACCGGCGCAGCGGTTTGGCGAGGAAGTAGATGATCGAGCCGTCCTCGATCGCGGGGCCGAGCGCCGCGGTGCCCACGATCAGCGCGAGCAGCGGCACCGCCACGCCGAGGACGAGGGAGTCGAGGTGCTCCGCCGCGATCGCCGGGTCCTGGCCGCGGGCCCAGCTCACCAGGCCCGCCAGGCCCAGCACGAGCACCACGAGGATCGCGGTGGGCGCGGCTCGCCGCGGTGCGGCGACCGAGCGCAGCGTCAGCCGCGCCACCACCGGGTTGAGCAGGCGGGTGGCCGCCGACGGCGGCAGGAACGCCGTGTCGGGGCCGGCAGGGGCGGGGGAGTGCGCGCTCATCGGGCCACCAGGTAGGAGAAGACGCTCTCGAGGGACTCGTCGGCGGGGGTGACGTCGAGCAGGCGGACGCCCAGCTCGCGCGACACCGCGGGCAGGGCGTGCACGAAGGCGCCGAAGTCGCTGGCCTGCACCTGCAGCCCGTCGGCGCCCAGCTCGACGCCGGAGGCCGTCCCGCCCGCGATGATCGCCGCGGCGAGGCGGCGGTCGTCGCTGGAGCGGATCGTGTAGCGGTGCGGCCGCTCCGTCATCAACCGGCGGATCTTGCGGTAGTCGCCCGAGGCGGCGTTGCGCCCGGCCACGACCACCTCGACGTTCGTCGCCAACTGCTCGACCTCGTCGAGGATGTGCGAGCTGAACAGGATCGTCCGGCCCGCGGCGGCCATGTCCTTCAGCACGTCCATGAGCTGCAGGCGCTGGCGCGGGTCCATGCCGTTGAACGGCTCGTCGAGCAGCAGCACCGCGGGGTCGTGGACGAGGGCCGAGGCCATCTTCACCCGCTGCTTCATGCCCTTGGAGTACGTGGTGACCTTGCGGTCGCGCGCGTCCCACATCTCCACCGTGTGCAGCGCGCGCTCGGCCGCGCCGCGGGCGTCCCGCAGCCGGTGGAGCTGGGCGTTGGCGAGCACGAACTCCCAGCCCGTGACGCCGTCGAACACCGCCTCCCGCTCGGGCACGAGCCCGATGTGGCGGTAGACGTCGACGTTGGCGTGCACGGGGGCGCCGTCGAGGGTGACGGTGCCCGCGCTGGGCGCGAGGAAGCCCGCCATGAGGTGGATCAGCGTCGACTTGCCGGCGCCGTTGGGGCCGAGCAGCCCGGTGATCCCGGGGCCGACCGTCATCGTCACGTCGTTGACGGCGACCACGTTGCCGTACCAGCGCGACACCGAGGACAGGGCGAGCGTGCTCACGCCGTCACCGCCTTCCGGTAGCGGCGCTGCAGCGCCACCCAGCAACCGAGGAGGACGACGATCAGCAGCGCCGTCGCCGCCGCACCGCCCTGCCACCCCGGCGGGTTGAACGGCAGGGTCGATTCCACCCGCAGCACCCAGTGCTGCACCGCGGCGACCGTCGTGTACGGGGAGGCCAGCACCGCCCAGCCCGCCTCGGCCTCGTGGTCGGTGCCGAGCAGGACGCCCGTCAGCACGCCGAAGACGATCGTGGTGACGATGTAGACGGCGATCGCGATCGTCAGCCCCAGCCCTCGCTGCGGCAGGTACGCCGCCACCGTGAGGGCGATCAGCGCGACGACGACCGCCTGGATCGCCGTCGCCACCAGGCCCCGGCCGAGGTTGCCCGTGTTCGACCAGAACGCCTGGTCGGCCAGCAGGGCGCCCGCGTAGACCACCAGCACCGGGACCGCGACGAACACGAACGTCGCGACCGTCATCGCCACGACCTTCGACAGCACGTAGCGGCCGCGGCGCAGCGGGCGCGAGAAGTACAGCGGCATGATGCCGTGGCGCAGGTCCCGCGAGACCAGCGTGGGCGCCTGCCCGGCCGCGTAGAGGACCACGAGCACCTGCATCTGCAGGCCGAACTCGGAGTAGCCCAGGCCCGGCGCCGACTTCGTGGTCGCCGCGATGACGGCGACCACGAGGGCCACCAGCAGCATGCAGCCGACCAGCACGAACGGCATGACCTTGGCCTTGCCCGCGCGGCCGATGCCGTAGGCGGCGCGCAGGCCGTCGACGATCAGCGAGCGGGTCAGGTACCCCTGGGCCAGCCGGGCGCCGTCGTAGTGGCGGTACCCGATGTCGTGGATCGCCGTGGTGGTCCCCGCCGGCGTGCTCCCGTACGACGTGTTCCCGGGCGCGGGCGCCGTCGGTGCCGGGGCGGGCGGGGGATCGAGGTGGCTCATCGCGGCATCGACTCCTGGGCGGCCGGGGCACGGAAGATCTCGGTGAGGTGGTGGCGGCGGCGCTGCATCCGGACCAGGCCCACTCCCAGCTGGCAGACGCCGTCCCGGACGACGTCCAGCGCCGCTTCGTCGGTGAGCTCGACGTCGATCAGCAGCGGGCCCGCCTGCCACGCGCGCACGCCCGCCGCCGTGAGCATCGCCAGCAGCTCGGCGTCGCGGTCGGTGACCTCGATCGCCAGGACCCCGCTGGCCGCCGTCGCGTCCTGCGTGGCCCCGCTGTGGGTCAGCCGCCCCGCCTCGACGACGACGATGTGGTCGCTGATCCGCTCGAGCTCGCCGAGCAGGTGGCTCGTGACCACGACGTCGATGCCGAAGTCGGTGCCGATGCGCCGCACCAGCCCGAGCATCTCCTCGCGGCCCGCCGGGTCGAGGCCGTTGGTGGGCTCGTCGAGCAGGAGCAGCTTCGGGTCGTGGGCCAGCGCCTGCGCCAGCTTCACCTTCTGCTTCATGCCGGTGCTGTAGCCGCCGATCGGGCGGTAGCGCTCCTCGTAGAGGCCCACGTGCCGCAGGACGTCGGCCGCGCGCTCGCGGGCCGCCGTCGCGGGCAGGCCCGACATGCGGGCCATGTGGACGACGAACTCGGTGGCCGAGACATCGGTCGGGAGGCAGTCGTGCTCGGGGGAGTAACCCACCTTCGCGCGGATCGCCTCGCCGTCGACGCTCACGTCGTGGCCCAGCACCTCGGCCGTCCCCGACGTCGCCGGGATCAGGCCGAGCAGGATCTTGATCAGGGTGGACTTGCCCGCACCGTTGGCGCCCACGAGGCCCACGACCCCCCTGGGGATCGCCATGGTCAGGCCGTCGAGGGCGCGCACCGCCGGGTAGGCCTTCGTCAGGGCCTGCGTGGAGATGACGCCGGGGATCGCGCTCACGTCGCCGACCCTAGGGGTGGGGCGGCGGCCGGCGCAGTGGGGCGCGCTGCTCCTCCCGTAGTGGGGGTAGCTGGGGGGTGCGGGGAACCGATTCGGCGACTGGGGGGTGGACACGCTATCCTCGGTCTCCGTTGCGCGGTGCTTCCGCGCGGCGAGCGCCCGTAGCTCAACGGATAGAGCATCTGACTACGGATCAGAAGGTTAGGGGTTCGAGTCCCTTCGGGCGCACTCGTTGAGACAGCGACGTGAACGGCTCCGACCAGCGGAAACGCGGTCGGGGCCGCTTGCGTTTGCGGGGTGGTGCGCCGGCTGGCCCGGCCAGATGCCCCACCTTCACGAGGACACGCCGGAGCCGATCCGGCGTGTCGCGGTGATGACGGGGCATCTGGGCGGCGCGCACGGCGGCGACGGGGTCTGGGAGGGTCGAGGTGTGACGACCCTGCAGCTGCCCGACGGTGCGTTCTGGGACTGGGAGGTCCTGTCCTGGTCCGGCGGCACCCTGATCCTCGCGGCCGGTACCGATCTCACCTACCACCACCAGCTCGAGGTGATCTTCACCGAGGTCGCCTACGTCGCCCTCCCCTCGCTGTTCCACCACCCGACCTTCCGGCCGCCGACAGCCGAGGAACTGCGCGCGGTGGCCGACCAGGTGGGAGCGCCTGCACCCGTCGTCGTCGCCTTCGACCACGACGGGACGGACGGCGACGGCCGCCCCCTGTCGGGGCTCGTCGCCGCGGACGCCGTGGAGGTGGTCCCGGGGGCGGTGTACCGGTACCGCCGCGAGACCCTGCTGCCCGGGGAGCGCCACGCGACGTGGCTGGACGAGCGATGACGACGGCGCCCGCGCGGCGTCCCGTCCTCGGCACGGTCAGCGGGCTGGCCTCGGCGGCGGCGTTCGCGACGTCGGGGGCCTTCGCGAAGTCGCTGCTGCTGGCGGGCTGGTCCCCGGGGCTGGTGGTGGCGCTGCGAGTGACCGTGGCGGCGCTGGCGCTCGCCCCGGCCCTCGCGTGGTCGCTGCGGGGGCGCGCCCGGCTCCTGCTCCGCAACGCCCGCACCGTCCTCGCCTACGGCGCCACCGGCGTGGCCCTCACGCAGCTCGCCTACTTCAGCGCCGTCGAGCGGCTGTCGGTGGGCGTCGCCCTGCTGCTGGAGTACCTGGCGCCCGTGCTCGTCGTCGCCTGGCTGTGGGCCCGCCGCGGGGTGCGGCCGTCGCGGCTGACCGTGGCCGGTGCGGTGGTGTCGCTGGCCGGGCTGGTGCTCGTGCTCGACCTGCGCGGCGACGTCCGGCTCGACGCCGTCGGCGTGGCCTGGGCGCTCGTCGCCGCAGCGGCGCTGACGGCCTACTTCCTGCTCGCCGAGTCCGCCGACGCCGACCTGCCGCCGATCGCGCTGGCCGGAGGGGGCCTCGCCGTGGGGGCGGTGCTGCTGTGGGTGGCGGGCGCGCTGGGGGCCGTGGAGCTGCGGCGCGGCGCGGCCTCGGTGACCCTGCTGGACGCGCGGGTGCCCTGGTGGCTGCCCCTGGCCGTGATCTCGCTGGTCGCGGCGGCCTTCGCCTACGTCGCGGGGATCGCCGCGGTGCGGGCGCTCGGCTCGACCCCCGCGTCGTTCCTCGCGCTGTCGGAGGTGGTCTTCGCCGTCGCCGTGGCCTGGGCCGTGCTCGGGGAATTGCCCTCGGCCGTCCAGCTCGGCGGGGGAGCGCTCGTCGTCGCGGGGATCGTCGCCGTCCGCGCGGGCAGCCGAGCACCCCTGCCGGGCGACTGACGCCGCGTCACAACGTGCGTGGCAACCCCAGCAGCGCGCCGACGGCGGTGTCGAAGTGGGTCAGCGCGGCCACGCGCGACCCGCGCAGGTCGGCCACGAGGACGCCGATCAGGTGCCGGTGCCCCTCGACGGCGTCGAGGACGTACTCGCCCCAGGCCGGCTGCCGGTTGCAGCCCACCGGCACCAGTGCGACCAACCCGTGGCGGTGCCCGGCGGTGGCGTGCAGGAACTCCCGGGCCGCCTCCCGGCCGCGGTACTCGGCGGGCAGCGGCGGCATCCGCAGCCAGGCGTCGTCGGTGAGCAGCTCCACCACGTCGTCCACGCGGCCGGCGAGGAAGGAGTCCACCAGCCGGTCGAGGGTCCGTGAGCCCTCCGCGACGTCGGGCTCCGGCAAGGCTTCGTCGGCCAGGGTGGCCCGGGCGCGTTTGAGGGCGCCGTTGGCGGCGTCGACGCTCACGCCGAGCAGGTCCGCGGCGTCGGCGGCCGGGTACCCGAGGACGTCGCGCAGCACGACGACCGCGCGCTGGCGGGGCGGCAACAGCTGCAGCATGCGCACGAACGCCAGCGACACCGCCTCCTTCTGCTCGTAGCGGGCCTCGGGGCCGGGCACGGGCTCGGCCACGCGGTCGAGCGCGGCGTCGGGGAACGGTTGCAGCCACACCACCTCGCCGGTGGCCGTGGGCGGCGGCGCGCCCGGCAGGGGGGCGGCGGCTCCGACGGCGCGCGCCTGCCGGTGCGCGGCCCTGCGGGTCGAGCGCCGCAGGTTGAGGCTGCGCGTGGTCGCGATCCGGTACAGCCACGTGCGCAACGACGAGCGGCCCTCGAACCCGGCCAGCGCGAGCCAGGCGGCCAGGAGCGTCTCCTGCAGGGCGTCCTCGGCGTCGGCGTAGGAGCCGAGCAGCCGGTAGCAGTGCAGCAGGAGCTCGGCGCGGTGCGGGTCGACGAGCTCGTCGAACGCCGACCGGTCACCCGCGAGGGCTCGTTCCAGGGCCTCGGGCACGCGCCACCCCTCTCTCTCACCCATCAGACACCGCCGGACGCCGGAACTGGTCGCCGCGCGGGCGACCAGTCGCGGGGGCGTGGCGGTGTCCAACCCGCCGACCGCATCAGCACCCCACTGCCGACCGGAAGGCCCCGCCATGCAGCCCGACAGCTACACCGCCACGTTCGTCGTCGACCGCACCCCCGAGGAGGTGCTCGACGCCGTCCTCGACGTGCCGTCCTGGTGGACGGGCGAGGTGAGCGGCCCGACCCGCGAGGTCGGCGACGAGTTCGAGTACCGCTACCCCGACATGCACGTGAGCCGCCAGCGGGTCCTGGAGGCCGGGCCGCGCCGCGTCCGCTGGCTGGTGACGACGGCGACCCTCACGTTCGTCGAGGCGTCGGGGGAGTGGGCCGGCACCGAGATCGTCTTCGACCTCGAACCCGAGGCCGGCGGCACCCGGGTCACCTTCACCCACGACGGGCTCGTCCCCGCCCTGCAGTGCTGGGATGCCTGCAGCCAGGGCTGGGAGTCCCTCGCCCTGTCCGCCCTGCGCGCCGGTCTCGCGGGAGCCCGCGCGTGAGCGGCGACGGGCGCACCGCCGTCGTCGTCGGTGCGAGCCGCGGGTTGGGGCGCGGCATCGCGCAGGCGCTCGCGGCCTCGGGACGGCGGGTGGTCACGGTCTCCCGCACGGCGCCGTCCGATCCGGTCGCCGGGCCCGGAGGCGGCGCGGCCGTGACGGGCGACGCGTCGGACGCCGAGCTGGCCGCGCGGGTCCTCGGCGAGCACCGGCCGGACGAGCTGGTGATCGTCGCGGGCGCCGTCCCGCACGTGGCGGCCCTGCAGGACCACACGTGGGAGACGTTCTCCCGCCACTGGCACGCCGACGTCGCGATCGCCTTCGCGTGGCTGCGCCAGACGCTGCTGACGCCGCTGCCGGACGGCGGGCGCGTCGTCGTCGTGAGCAGTGGCGCCGCGTTGCGCGGCTCCCCGCTGAGCGGCGGGTACGCGGGGGCGAAGGCCACGCAGCGGTTCCTCGCCGCCTACGCGCAGGAGGAGGCCGACCGGGCCGGGCTGGGCGTGCGGTACGTGACGTTGCTGCCCCGGCTGACGCCGCTGACCGACGTCGGCCGGGGGGCGGCGCGCGCCTACGCCGCGAGGACGGGTGTGAGCGAGGACGCCTACGTCGCCTCCCTCGGCGCGCTGGTGACGCCCGAGGGCGCCGGCGCCGCCGTCCTCGACCTGCTCCGGCGCCCCGAACCCGAACCCGCCCTCCTGCTCACGGGCGCGGGGCTCGCGCCGGTGCCGTGATCGGAGGGACGGATGGCGCGAGCATTCGACTGAACGGGTTCACGATCACTCGTACGGCGGCGAACAGGGGCGTGGCGGAACGGCGGGTGATCCGGGTGCGCGGCAACCGCTGGTCCGTCCGCATGACGCGCTCACGAACATTCTTCGAGCAGGCCCTGTTGGCGGGAGGATTCTCGAGTTAGGTTCGCCGACCCCGGCTCACCGCACCTTTCTCGACGCATTCCCTTGCGCAGGTCCGGCGTGCGTGTGAGCGATCACCCGGTCCAAGGAGCAGCCGTGCAAAGAAGCATGCCCGTCCTTGCCCGTCGATCCGCCACCGCGGCGGCGGCACTCGTCCTCGTCGGCGGGTGCGCCGTCGCGCTCGTCCCCACCTCCGCGCAGGCCGCGGGCTCGACCCTGGCCACGGCCGCCCGCGAGGAGGGCCGGTACTTCGGCACCGCGATCTCCGCGGGCAAGATGGGGGACGGCACCTACCTGGGGATCGCGAACCGTGAGTTCGACATGATCACCGCCGAGAACGAGATGAAGATCGACGCGACCGAGCCGAACCGCAACCAGTTCAGCTACGGCAACGGCGACCGGATCGTCACCTGGGCCCAGCAGAACGGCAAGCGCGTCCGCGGACACACCCTGGCCTGGCACTCCCAGCAGCCGGGCTGGATGCAGTCCCTGTCCGGATCCGATCTGCGTTCGGCCATGCGCAACCACATCACCCAGGTCATGACCCACTACAAGGGCAAGATCTACGCCTGGGACGTCGTCAACGAGGCTTACGCGGACGGCAACGGCGGAGGCCGCCGCGACTCCAACCTCCAGCGCACCGGCAACGACTGGATCGAGGACGCCTTCCGCACCGCGCGCGCCGCCGACCCGGGCGCGAAGCTCTGTTACAACGACTACAACATCGACCTCTGGTCGTGGGCGAAAACGCAGGGCGTCTACGCGATGGTCAAGGACTTCAAGGCCCGCGGCGTGCCGATCGACTGCGTCGGCCTGCAGTCCCACTTCAACTCCAACAGCCCTTACAACTCCAGCTATCGCACGACCATCCAGTCCTTCGCGGCCCTCGGCGTCGACGTCCAGATCACCGAGCTCGACATCAACGGCGGCAACTCCTCCTGGTGGCAGGGCGTCGTCACCGACTGCCTGGCCGTCACCCGCTGCGCGGGCATCACCGTCTGGGGCGTCCGCGACTCCGACTCCTGGCTCGGGTCCTCCACCAACGCCCTCCTCTTCACCTCCTCCGGCGGCGCGAAGAGCCAGTACACGACCGTCCTGAACGCCCTCAACGCCAGCGGCGGCACCGTCTACGGCGGGTCGTCCCCGACCCCGACCAGCACGTCGTCGACGCCGACCACGACGTCGGGCGGCGGATCGGGTGCCGGGGCCGGCGCCCTGGTGACCCCGGGCGGCAAGTGCCTCGACGTCCGCGGCACCACCGCCGGGTCGGCCGCCCAGATCACCACGTGCAACGGCGGATCCGGCCAGCAGTGGCAGTTCAACGCCGCCGACCGGACGCTGCGCACCCTCAACGGGTCGATGTGCCTCGATGCCTCCGCCAAGGGGACCGCCAACGGCACTGCGTTGATCGTCTACACCTGCCACGGGCAGGCGAACCAGCAGTTCACGCAGGGCAGCAACAGCTCGATCGTCAACGCGGGCTCCGGCCGCTGCGTCGACGTCCCCAACGGCTCCACGAACGACGGCACCGCCGTGCAGCTCTACGACTGCTGGGGCGGCGACCCCCAGAAGTGGACGTACCGCGCCGGCACGACCACGACGAACCCGACCACGCAGCCGACCAGCACGACGACCAGCACGACGACGTCGGCGTCCTGCTCGCTGCCGTCGTCCTACCGGTGGTCCTCCACCGGCGCGCTCGCCTCGCCGGCGAACGGCTGGGCGTCGCTGAAGGACTTCACGGTCGTGGACTACAACGGCAAGAAGCTGGTCTACGCGTCGAACTACGCCAACGGCGCCTACGGGTCGATGCGCTTCGCGCCCTTCACCAACTGGTCGGAGATGTCCTCCGCGGCGCAGGCCGGGACCCCGTTCGCGGCCGTCGCGCCGCAGCTCATGTACTTCGCGCCCAAGAACATCTGGGTGCTGTCCTACCAGTGGGGCCAGTACGCGTTCAGCTACCGCACCTCGACCGACCCGACGAACCCCAACGGCTGGTCGGCGGCGCAGCCACTGTTCACCGGCAGCATCTCTGGCTCGAACACGGGCCCGATCGACCAGACGCTGATCGCCGACGGCCAGAACATGTACCTGTTCTTCGCCGGCGACAACGGCAGGATCTACCGCGCGAGCATGCCGCTGGGGAACTTCCCGGCCAGTTTCGGCACCTCGTACACGACGATCATGACCGACAGCACGAACAACCTGTTCGAGGCCGTCGAGGTCTACAAGGTGAAGAACCAGCAGCAGTACCTGATGCTCGTCGAGTCCATCGGCGGCCAGGGCCGCTACTTCCGGTCCTACACCTCCGGCAGCCTCTCCGGCAGCTGGAGCCCGCAGGCGACGTCCGAGAGCGCACCGTTCGCGGGCAAGGCCAACGCCGGTGCCGGCTGGACGAACGACATCAGCCACGGCGACCTGCTGCGCTCGGCCGACCAGACCAAGACGATCGACCCCTGCAACCTGCAGCTGCTCTACCAGGGCAAGTCCCCCAGCGCCGGTGGGGACTACAACTCCCTGCCCTGGCGGCCCGCGGTGCTGACGCTGCAGCGCTGACCGTCCCCGCACACGCCCGCGACGCCCGGTCCCTCCCCCGAGGGGCCGGGCCTCGCGGCGTCGCCGCTCCTGCCGCGCCGCCGCCGCTCAGCCTCAGGGTCACGAGGCCTCAGCGGCAGGGCACCAGACCCGCGCGCACCTTGCTCATGACGACGTGCGTGACGGCGTCGTCGAGCCGGGCCCGGAAGGCCGCGTCGGTGCGGGCCCTCGCCGTCAGCGCGGCGGTCATGGGCCCGGCGTCGGCGGGCTGCACGGTGAGCACGAGGTCGCCGCCGGCGGCGACGAAGCGGACGGCACGGTCGCCGGGCTTGACGGCGGCGACGGCCTTCGCCGCGCCCAGGTCGTCGCTGACGATCACCCCGTCGAAGTGCAGGGACCGGCGCAGGAGGTCGGTGACGATCCGGTGCGAGAAGACCGCGGGCTGGTGCGGGTCGAGCGCGGGGTAGCGGGCCGAGGACATCATCACGAAGCCCGCACCCGCGTCGATCCCGGCCCGGAAGGGCTGCAGCGCCGGGTCCGAGGCCGTCGTGCGGGCGTCGACGGCGCGGGTGGAGACGTCGGTGTTGGCCCGCACCCGGCCCAGGCCCGGGAAGTGCTTGAGGGTGGCCTGCACCGACTCGGCCTGCGAGGACCGCACGACCACCGGCACCGCGCGCCCCGCTCCCGCCGGCGTCGAGCCGTACTGGCGGCCGAACGCCCCGATCGGCGGGTTCGCGCGCTCCGTGCCCGCGGGCACGACGTCTGCGACCGGCGCGAAGTTCACCGTGACGCCCGCCGCGTGCAAGCCCTTGGCGCTCCGGCGGGCGGCCCGCCCCAGCACGGCCGGGTCCTGACGGCCCTGCTCCACGGCGGGCGGCTGCTGCTCGAAGCCCCTGCCCTGCAGGCTGCGGACCTTGCCGCCCTCCTGGTCGACGGCCACGTGCAGCGGTGGCCGCGACGAGCGGGTCGAGGCCCGCAGCGCGTCGACCCGGGCGCGCAGCTGCGCGGGCGTGAGGGTCGTCCGCCCGTGCAGGAACACCCCGCCCAAGCGGTAGCGGCGGACGGCGTCGGCGCCCTTGCGCGGGTCGGCGACCGGCACGCCGACGACGAGCACCTGCCCGGCCTTGTCCTGCGGGCTCATCCGCGCCGTCACGGCCCGGGCACACGTGCGCACCCGTGCCGCCTCGGCCGCCACCGCAGGTCGCGGGGGCGAGGGCGGGCGCGGCGAGATGGTGGCGGTGGACGCCGACGGCGAGGCACCGGGGGACGCCGAGGCGCCGGAGGACGACACGGTCACGCTCGGGAGCGCGGTCGAGGCGGTGGACGTGGCGGGCTCGTCGAAGCGCCCGCCCGAGGGCTGGTCGGCCGTGCAGGCGGTCGCGGCGATCAGCGCCACGCCCACAGCGGCGGTGCGAGGGACCCGGCGTGGCATACCTGTCACCCTCGCACCCGGTGCGGCTCCTGTCGGGTCGAGCGCGCCGGACAAGGCCTGCCGGACGGGGCCTGCCGGCACGGGCGTGCCGGGAGCGGGCCCGCAGCCTCGCGAACGGGGCCCCGCTCAGGCGGCGAGCGGCGTCAGCGCCTCGCGGAGGACCACCTCGTCGAACCGGCTCGTCGTCAGCCGCACCGCGACGTCCAGCCGCTGCCCGACCCGCGGCGGCTGCACGCCCTCCGGCACGAGGAGCATCGACACCTGCATGTGCGGGACGTCGGCGAAGCGCAGCCGCAGACCCGCCCACGTGTAGGGGAGGGCCAGGCCCACGGCGTCGGCGACGGCGGCCGCCACCTGCCGGGCCCGACGCAGCCCGCGCGCGGCGCCGTCGGGTGCGCACCCCCACCCCGTGCGCGGTGCCGCCACCGGCGACGACGATCGTGCCCGCGCGCAGCCGGCCCTGCCGGTACCCCACGCGGGCCCCGGCGCTCACCGGGTGCACGTCGATCACCTCGGCGCTGACCTGCAGCGCCTCCCGGTCGCCCAGCCACAGCGCCGTGCCGACCCGCAGCCGCAGCCGCACGGGCCGCGCCTCGGCGTGGGAGTCGGCGTCAGTGTCGGCGTCGCGCCTCGGCGACGGGACGGCGCCGCGGCCGTCCTCCGCGGCGTCGTCCCACCACCGGCCCACCTCGCGCTCCAGCTCTGCGAGCAGGGACGCGGGCACGTGCGACAGCCACAGGTCGGCCCGCGGCGCGCCCGAGGCGGCGAGGGCGGCGACCGCGTCCCGCAGCGCCTGGCGCACCCGCGAGGCGGGCAGGCCGATCGGCAGGTGCAGGGAGTACCCGGCTACGGGCAGCACGCGCAGCATCGGCGCGACGTCGCGCAGCTCGTCGGCGGTCAGGCCGTGCCGGTGCACGGGCGAGTCGAGCTCGACGACCACGCGCGGGGCGCGCAGCAGCAGGGCCGTGGCCCGGACGGCGTCCGCGCGGGCCAGCGTGCGGATCAGCCGCGGGTCCCCGGCGCCTTGGGCGGGGGTCCAGGGCTGCAGGACGATGACGTCGGCGCGGGTGCCCAGCAGCAGCGGTCCGGCCTCGGCGGGGGTGCCCACGGCCACGGCGTCCACGCCCAGCCGGCGCACCTGCGCCGCCAGCACCCCGGCGCCGATGCCGTACCCGTCGCCCTTCACCACGGGCACGATCCCGGGCGTCGCCGCGACGAAGGCGTCCAGGTGGCTCCGCCAGCGCGGCGCGTCGATGGTCAGCCGCAGCGTCATGACGCACCGCCCGGGCGCCTCGAGCGCAGCGTGCGGACCGAGCGCCGCGCCCGCACCAGCCGGCCCTGCGCCGCCTGCCCCAGCCGCACCGCGGCGGCGGTGGGCCGGCTCAGCACCAGCTCCCACTCCCCGGCGTACTCGACGACGTCGCCGCCGGTGCCGAGCTTGAACCGCAGCAGGCCGCCCTGCGGGTGCTCCGGGTCGAGGGTGTCGGCGATGCCGCGCAGGTCGTGCACGTGCGCGCCGCGCTCCAGCCCACTCGTGAGCATGTGCCACTGCAAGGCCGTGGAGGCCTGCACCTGACGCCGCCGCCCCGTCGAGGCGCCGTAGGAGTACCAGCGCCGCTGCCCGACGTCGACGGTCAGCGCCGCGGCCAGCACCTCGACGTCGCCCGTGGGGGTGCCGTCCTCGGCCACCACCGTGGCCTCCGCCAGGTGCAGCCGGAGCTGGGCCGCGCCGGGGCCCTCGCGCATCGCGTCCCACATCCGGGTGAAGTAGCTGTCGGGGCGGGGGGTGAACCCGTCGCGCGCCGCCGTCTCGCGGTAGAGCGCGCAGAACGTCGCGAGCTCGTCGCGGCCGCCCTCGCGGCAGGTGACGCCCGCCTTCGCCGAGGCTCGCACGGCCCGCCGCCACTGCGTGTTCATGCCCGCCAGGACGGCGTCGGCGTCGCGGCCGGCCAGCGGGATCTCCACCGACAGCCGGGGCTGCCCCGAGCCGAACGCGTTGCCACCGTCGGGTCGCGACCAGCCGTGCTCCCGCAGCGCCGCGACCAGCCCCAGGCCCAGCGTCTCGAACGCGTCGGCGGGGAGGTCGGCGAACCGCTTGGCCGCAGGATCGGCGAGGCCCGCCTTCGCCGTCCGGGCCGTCCACCGCCGCACGGGCACCCGCGGCCCGATCCGGACGGCGAACGCGCCGCCCTCGCGCAGGTGCTCGACGAGCGGGTCCAGCCATGCCGCCGGGGCCACCGCGACGTCCCGCCACGGCAGGTCGGGGCCCTCGGGCAGGTAGGCGAGGCTGCGGCGGGTGCCGGGGACGCTGCGGTGCAGCACGAGCGCCGTCCCGACGACGTCGCCGCGCTCGTCCGTCCACGCCAGGTGTTCTGGGCGCCAGCCCGCCTTGACCGCCGCCCACGCCGGCGTCTGCAGGAAGCTGACCTCTCGGCCGGCCTGGGCCGCGGCGTGCTCGGCCGCGGTGACGGCCCGCACCCGCAGCAGGGCGGGGGCGCCTGGGGCAGCCGGGACGGGCCGGCGGGCCGTGCGGGTGTCGAGTGAGC
>JAXLRU010000018.1:0-21774 GCA_046330935.1 Kineosporiaceae bacterium | reverse complement strand
TCGGGCGGATGCTCGTCCCGTTCCCGGCCGCACCGGCCGGGAATTCAGGGGACATCGGGGAAAGGACCATCCGTCATGCGCATCGCCGTTCTCACCCGCACCGCCGTCGCGGGCGTTCTCACCACCGCCAGCATCGCCGCCGCGGGTCTCACCCAGGCCGCCGCGCCCGCGCAGGCCGCCTCCACCGCCGGCGGGGCGATCACCCGCTCCGAGGTGCTCGCCCGGGCCCGCAACTGGTACGACCGCCGCGCCTCGTTCACCTACGACTCCACGCTCGACCGCGTGCGCCCCTACATCAGCGACGTGGACGGCGGGCACAGCTACGGCCGCGACTGCTCCGGCTTCGTCTCGATGGCCTGGCACCTGTCGCCCGGCAGCGTGG
The DNA here is from genome assembly GCA_046330935.1 of Kineosporiaceae bacterium. GTDB lineage: Bacteria > Actinomycetota > Actinomycetes > Actinomycetales > Kineosporiaceae > JAXLRU01. The sequence goes on along the minus strand of JAXLRU010000018.1, from coordinate 21,392 downwards.
GCGGCCTGAACACCCGCGGGCTGGCGTCGTCCTCGATCTCGAAGCCGATCTCCAAGGACCAGTTGCTGCCGGGGGACATCCTCGACTACACGGCAGCGCACGTCATTCTCTTCGAGGCGTGGGAGAGCGACCACAGGCATTTCTCCTACTACAGCTTCGGGTCGACACCGGTGAAGCACATCACCCATGCCGACATTCTCGGCGCCCGCCTCGATTCGCATCCCACGTCCTCCTACGGCGCCTACCGGTACGTGAACATCCGCGACGACGTCGCGCCCACCGCGACGACCGGCACCGCCTCGGCAGGCTGGACGGTCGTGGATCCCCGATCCGGGGAGCAGCACGCCTTCTGGCGCACCCCCGACGGCCACCTGGGGCACTGGTTCTCCAACCCCTCGACGAACGGCCTCCAGGACCTCGGCGGATCGGTCACGGGCACGCCCGTGGCCGTCATCAGCCCCGACGGCGAGCAGCACGCCTTCTGGCGCACCCCCGACGGCCACCTCGGCCACTGGTACTCCAACCGCTACGCCCACGGCATCCAGGACCTGGGCGGCAACCTGGCCGGCGACCCCACGGCGACGGTCAGCCCCGACGGCGAGCAGCACGCCTTCTGGCGCACCCCCGACGGCCACCTCGGCCACTGGTACTCCAATCCCAGCGCGCACGGCATCCAGGACCTGGGCGGGCGGCTCGGCGGAAACCCCGTGGCGGCGATGAGCCCCAATGGTGAGCAGCACGCCTTCTGGCGGACGCCGGAGGGGCACCTCGGCCACTGGTACTTCAACCGCTCCGCGAACGGGATCCAGGACCTGGGCGGCGCCCTGGCCGGCACGCCCGCCGTGGTGATCGACCCGGTGGGTGGCCAGCAGCACGCCTTCTGGCGCACCCCCGAGGGGCACCTCGGCCACTGGTTCTCGACCACTTCCGGCGACGGGCTGCAGGACCTCGGTGGCGCCCTGGCCGGCGACCCGACGGCATCGATCAGCCCCAATGGGGAGCAGCACGCCTTCTGGCGCACGGCGGGGGGCCACCTCGGCCACTGGTACTGGAACCCCTCCGCCACCGCGATGCAGGACCTGGGCGGCAACCTCACCCGGACGCCGTCTGCGGCGATGAGCCCCGACGGTGAACAGCACGCCTTCTGGCGCACCCCCGAGGGCCACCTGGGCCACTGGTACGTCAACCCGAGCGCCCACGGCATCCAGGACCTGGGCGGGTCCCTCGCCTGAACCGCCCGCCGCAGGGGCGGCCCGGCTGTCCGGGCCGCCCCTGCGGCCTGCCAGGGGGCTTGCCTCCACGACGGCTCGCGGCTTATTTTCATCACATGATGAAAAACGACGCGGCGATCACGGTCCGCGGGCTGCGCGTGGTGCGCGGCGGCCGTCCCGTCATCGCCTCCCTCGATCTCGACGTCCCCGCCGGGCAGGTCGTGGGCCTGCTCGGCCCCAGCGGCTGCGGCAAGACCACGCTCATGCGCGCGATCGTCGGCGTGCAGGTGGTCGCCGGTGGCAGCGTCGAGGTGCTCGGGCACCCCGCCGGCGCGCGCGAGCTGCGCTCCCTGATCGGTTACGTGACTCAGGCGCCCAGCGTCTACGCCGACCTCACCGTCAGCGAGAACCTGCGCTACTTCGCCGCCGTCGCGGGCGTGCCCCGCGCCCGCCTGCACGGCGAGGTCGACCGCCTGCTCGACGCCGTCGACCTGCACGCCCGCGCCGGCGCCCGGGTGGCCAACCTGTCCGGCGGGCAACGGTCGCGGGTGTCCCTGGCCGCGGCCCTGGCCGGCGCGCCGCGCCTGCTGGTCCTCGACGAACCCACCGTGGGCCTCGACCCCGTCCTGCGGCGCGACCTGTGGGACATCTTTGCCAGGCTCGCGGCCACCGGCGTCACGCTGCTCGTCTCCAGCCACGTGATGGACGAGGCCGCCCGCTGCGACCGGCTGCTGCTCATGCGCGAGGGCCGGTTGCTGGCCGACGGCACCCTCGCCGGGATCCTCGCCGACACCGCCACCTCCGCCGTCGAGGACGCCTTCCTCTCCCTCGTCGAGCGCGACCGCGCCGACTCCCCTGCCGACTCCCCTGCAGGCACCCCTGCCAAGGCCCCGGAGGTGGCCCGATGAGCCCCCGCCTGACCCTCGCCACCGCCGCCCGCGTGCTGCGCCAGATCCGCCACGACCCGCGCACGATCGGGCTGCTGCTCGTCGTCCCCTGCGTCCTCATGGGCCTGCTCGCCTGGATCTACGCCGACACGCCGCTGTTCGACCGGATCGGCGCGCCGCTGCTCGGCGTCTTCCCGTTCGTCGTGATGTTCCTGGTCACGAGCATCGCCACGCTGCGCGAACGCCAGTCGGGCACGCTCGAACGCCTGCTCACCCTGCCGCTGCACAAGGCCGACCTGATCGCCGGGTACGCCCTGGCCTTCGGCGCGCTCGCGATCGTCCAGGCCCTCGTCGCCACCGGCGTCGCCGTCCTCGGCCTCGGCCTCGACGTGGCCGGCCCCGCCTGGCTGCTCGTGCTCGTCGCTCTCGCCGACGCCCTGCTGGGCACCGCCCTCGGCCTGCTCGTCAGCGCCTTCGCCGCCACGGAGTTCCAGGCCGTGCAGTTCCTGCCCGCCTTCGTGCTGCCGCAGTTCCTGCTCTGCGGGCTGCTCGTGCCGCGGGAGCAGCTGCCCGGCGTCCTGCACGCCGTCTCCTCGGCGCTCCCCCTGTCCTACGCCGTCGACGCGATGACGACGATCGCGGCGCAGGCCGACGCGACGCCCGACGTCCTGCGCGACGTCGCCGTCGTCGCCGCCTTCGTGGTCGCCTCCATCGCCGCCGGTGCCGGCACCCTCCGGCGCCGCACGGGGTGAGCGGCCCTCACTCCCCCGCACCCGGGCGCCGTGCAGCGGGCCCGATCCAGATGCGCGCCTTCCGTGAGCGGGCGGCCCCGACAGGGCCCTGCCGCTCACGGGAGCCGCGCATCTGCGCGTCGGGCCCGAGGCGCAGACGGCGCAGACGGGACGGGTGAGACGTCGGCCTCGTGCCGTCCGGGCTACAGCTCGCCGGTCAGGTAGCGCTGGACGGTCGGCGCGACGGCGGCCACGAGCTCGGGCGCGGGCGCCGAAGCGACGGGGTCGATCTGCACCACGTACCGGGCCATGATCAGCCCGATCATCTGCGAGCCGACGAGGCTCGCGCGCAGGGTCGCGCGGTCGACGTCCAGCGACGCCGCGATCCGGCCGAAGATCTCGGTGACGAGGAACTCCCGGATGATCCGCGCGCCCGTGGGCGAGGCGGTCGCGGAGGAGACGATCGCGGTGATCCGCTCCCGCCCGCCCGGGGCGTCCCACACGCCGAACATGGTGGTCAGCAGCCGGACGCCGATCTCCTCGCGCGGGCCCTGGAGGACGGCCTCCACGATCATCCGGGGCGGGACGGGCACCTCCATGGCGGCGGCGAAGACCTCGTCCTTGCCGTCGAAGTAGTGGTGCACCAGCCGCGCGTCCACGCCGGCCACCCGCGCGATCCCACGCAGCGTCGTCGCCTCGTAGCCGCGCTCGGCGAACTCCGCGCGCGCGGCCGCCACGATCGCCGCCCGCGCGTCCTCGCCGGCCGGGCGCCGCCCCCGACGCCGCGGGGCCGGCTGCTCGGCCTCGCTCACCCGGCGCCACCCTCGGCCGGTCCCTCGCCCGGCGCCTTGCCCGCCGCGCGCGGGGCGTCGGCGGCGCCGTCGAGGTTGGCGCGGGCGAACGCCAAGGACTCGGCGAGGACGCCGACCCGCTCGGCCCGGGTGCGGCACCGGCGGGTGTTCACCTCGACCACCACGACGCCGCCGAACCCGGAGCCGGCCAGCAGCCCCAGCACCTTGTCGCACGGCTGGACGCCGCGGCCGGGGGCGAGGTGCTCGTCCTTGCTGGAGCCCGAGCCGTCGGCCAGGTGCAGGTGCGCCAGGCGTCCGCCCAGCGCCGCCGCCTGCTCGTAGGAGTCGACCCCCGCCGTCGAGGCGTGGGAGAGGTCGAGCGTGACGTGCTCGTAGGGCAGGGGCAGCGGGTCCCAGCCCGGCAGGTAGGCCTGCAGCTCACGCCCGCGGGCCCGCCAGGGGTACATGTTCTCGACCGCGACCGTGACGCCCGTGCGGGCGTCGAGCTCGGCGACGCCGTCGACGAACCCCGCGGCGTACTCCCGCTGCCAGCGGAACGGGGGGTGGGTCACCATCAGCCCCGCGCCCAGCTCGGCCGCCGCCTGCGCGGCCCGCTCCAGCTTGCCCCAGGGCTCGCGGCCGTAGACCCGCTGCGTGATCAACAGCGTGGGGGCGTGGACGGCGAGCACGGGCAGGCCGTGCTCGGCGCTGAGCCGGCGCACGGCCTCGACGTCCTGGCTGAGCGGATCCGTCCAGATCATCAGCTCGACGCCGTCGTAGCCGAGTTCGGCGGCGAGGTCGAAGGCGTGCTCGCACCCGTGCGGGTACACGGAGGCCGTCGACAGGGCCACCGGGATCCTCGCCACGCCGCCACGCTACCCCGCGACCCCCGGGGGACGCGCTGCCACGCGGCGGGCGGCGCGGGGCGCCTACGCTGGGCCGATGGCCGACCCCGACGAGGTGCCCCTCGACGTCCCCCGCCTGTGGGTCGAGTTCCCCGATCCCGCCACGGCCGCGGGCGGCGTGCCCGCGCAGGTCGTGCGGGCCGACCTCACGTGGCTGACGTCGCGCTGGCAGTGCCTGTTCGGCCGCGGCTGCGCGGGGATCGAGGCGCAACGCCCCGACGACGGCTGCTGCACCCTGGGGGCGCACTTCAGCGACGCCGACGACGAGGCCCGCGTGGCCGGGTGGGCGGCCCGGCTCACCCCCGCCGACTGGCAGTTCTCCCGCGCCGACTGGGCGGCCACGGTCACGGAGACCGACGACGACGGCACGACGTCGACGGCCCGGACCACGGCGCTCGTGGACGGCGCGTGCGTGTTCCTCAACCGCCCCGGTTTCGCCGCCGGGGCGGGCTGCGCGCTGCACGCCCTCGCCGCCCGCGAGGGGGTCGACCCCCTGCACGCCAAGCCCGACGTGTGCTGGCAGTTGCCCCTGCGCCGCACCTACCGCAGCGTGGAGCGGGGCGACGGCACGAGCTACCTCGAGGTGTCGATCGGCGAGTACGACCGCCGCGGCTGGGGCCCCGGGGGCCTCGACCTCGACTGGTACTGCACCGGGCTGCCCGCCGCCCACAGCGCGCCCGCCCCCGTGTTCGTCTCGCTGCGCGCCGAGCTCGTGGAGCTGCTCGGGGAGGCCGCCTACGCCGAGCTGGCGCGCCGCTGCGAGGCGCTGCTCGCCTCCCGCGAGGCGCTGGCCCTGGCCGAGCACCCGGCCACCACCGCCGCCCGCCGCCGCGCCCGCGACGCGGCGGCGCGCACGACGTCGGGGAGCTGACGTGGACGGCGTCATCCCCAGCCCGAACATCTGGACCTCCCCGCAGGTCTACGAGCAGGAGAACCGGGGGGTGGACCCCGACGGCGTCCTCGAGGCCGCGATGCGGGAGGTCGCCGACCGCCGCGGGCGCGACGTCCTCGACGTCGGCTGCGGCACCGGGTTCCACCTGCCGGGCTTCGCCGCCGAGGCGGCGTCGGTCGTCGGCGTCGAACCGCACCCGCCGCTGCTGGCCGCCGCCCGGCGCCGCGTCCGCGACCTGCCCCACGTGCGCGTGCTGGCGGGCACCGCCCAGGCGCTGCCGCTGCCCGCGGCGTCCGTCGACGTCGTCCACGCCCGCTGGGCGTACTTCTTCGGGCCCGGGTGCGAGCCCGGCCTGCGCGAGCTGGACCGCGTCGTCCGGCGCGGGGGGACCGCCTTCGTCATCGACAACGACGCCACCCGCTCGACGTTCGGACGCTGGTTCCGCACCGCGCTGCCCGATCACGACGCCGGCGCCGTGGAGCGGTTCTGGTCGATGCACGGCTGGACGCGCGTGCCGCTCATGATCCGTTGGCTGCAGCCCACCCGGGAGGCGTTCGAGGCCGTCTTGCGGATCGAGTTCGCGCCCGCGACGGCCGAGCGGATCCTGGCCGAGCACCAGGGCTGCGAGGTCGACTACGCCGTCAACCTGTGGTGGAAGCGGTTCTGAGGCGGCCAGCTTGATCCACTCGCCGTGCCCGCCCCCCGGGGGCATGGTGAAGCATGGCTGAGACACGTTCCGGCGCCACCCCGGCCTCTGGGGTGCTCGCCTCCGCCGACTCCTCCCCCACCGTGCTGCGCCGCGCCGACGGCTCGCTCGACGTCCGCCCCTCGGGCGAGGACGGCGTCAGCGTCGCGGGGCGTTCCGTGGCTCCCTTCCGGCGCCCGCGGCCCAGCCGCGCCGAGCTCGGCTACTTCGGGCTGTGGGTGCTCGGGCTCGTCCTCGCCCTGTTCGTCCCCGCCCTCGTGGTCGGGCCCACGCAGACCGACGCCCCCGCCGGGCGGGTCTGGGGCGCGTTCGCCATCACCGTCGCCGGGGCCCTCGTGATGATCGGCGCTGCGATGCTCATGTGGCGGCGCTCGAAGGACTCCACGGTGCTCGTGTTCGGCGGCGTCCCCGCCGTGGCGTGCATCGCGGGCGGCGTGATCCTCGTGGCGACCAAGCTGACAGTGGTCACCCAGGGCTGATCCGCCTTTCGCCGTCCCGGCGCGCTCGCCGGCGCGCTCGCCGGCGCGCTCGCCGGCGCGCTCGTCGGCGCACTGTCGGGGGGCGCGCCTAGGGTGCGGCTCGTGGAACCCGGATCCTCCTCCCGCCGCGCCGCCCCCCGTGCTTCCAAGGCGGGCAGACCCGAGCGCCCGGGCTACCGCTGCGCCGAGTGCGGCTGGACCACGCCCCGGTGGGTGGGCCGGTGCGGGGAGTGCCAGGCGTGGGGCACGGTCGAGGAGACGGGCGCCGGCGCCACGGGTCCGCGCACGCCCGCCCGTGCGGCCGCCGAGCCCGCCCTGCCGATCGCCGAGGTCGACCCCCAGCCCGCCCAGGCGTGGCCGACCGGCGTCGAGGAGTTCGACCGCGTGCTGGGCGGCGGCGTCGTCAGCGGTGCGGTCGTGCTGCTCGCCGGCGAGCCGGGCACCGGCAAGTCCACCCTCCTGCTCGACGTCGCCGCCCGGGCCGCGCGCGAGGGCCGCACCGTCCTGTACGTGACCGGCGAGGAGTCCGCCGCCCAGGTGCGGATGCGCGCCGAGCGGATCGGCGCGCTGCGGCCGCGGCTACTGCTCGCCGCCGAGACCGACCTCGGCTCGATCCTCGGCCACGTCGAGCAGGTCGGCCCCGACCTGCTCGTCGTCGACTCCGTGCAGACCATCGCCAGTGACGCCGTCGACGGCGTCGCGGGCAACGTCGGGCAGGTGCGCGAGGTCGCGGCCAGCCTCATCCGTGCCGCCAAGAGCCGCGGCATGGCCACCCTGGTCGTCGGCCACGTGACGAAGGACGGGTCGATCGCCGGCCCGCGCGTGCTGGAGCACCTCGTGGACGTCGTGTGCCAGTTCGAGGGGGACAGGCACACCCGGCTGCGGCTGCTGCGCGCGGTGAAGAACCGCTACGGCCCCACCGACGAGGTGGGCTGCTTCGACCTCGGCGAGCGCGGCATCACCGGCCTCGCCGACCCGAGCGGCCTGTTCCTGTCGCGGCACGAGATCGCGGTGCCCGGGACCGCCGTCACCGTGGGCCTGGAGGGTCAGCGCCCCCTGCTGGTGGAGGTGCAGTCGCTGGTGGCCCCCACCACGCTGACCAACCCCCGCCGCGCCACCACCGGGCTCGACTCCAGCCGGGTCGCGATGGTGCTCGCGGTGCTGGAGCGCCGGGTGGGGGTGACCCTCGCCAACCGCGACGTGTTCGCCTCCGCCGTGGGCGGGGTGCGGCTCGGGGAGCCGTCGGCCGACCTCGCCGTGGCCATGGCCGTCGCGTCCTCGGCCCGCGACGCCCCCGTCCAGCCCAAGACGGTCGTGGTCGGCGAGATCGGGCTCGCGGGCGAGGTGCGGCGCGTCCCCCGGCTCGGCCGGCGCCTGTCCGAGGCGGCCCGGCTGGGGTTCACCCGCGCCGTCGTCCCGGCCGGGGACGACGAGCCCGTGCCCCCCGGCATGACCGTCCTGCCGGTGCGGGACGTGCGGGAGGCGTTCCTCCACGCCTGCGCGTCCCCCGAGAGCGCGGACGCCGAATCCTTTGACGTCCGGCAGGTCACCGGCCGTGACGGCCCTACTGCCCTCGGTCGTCTCAGTACACTGCCCGCAGGTACCAGGCGGCGCGATCGGCAGTGATGCCCCGCACCGCCGACGAGCAAGGAGGTCCGGTGGCGGTCGAGCGCTCACCCGAGGAGCTGCTTCGCGCCACCCTGGCGGCCGTCGCTCCCGGCACGGAACTGCGGGACGGGCTCGAACGGATCCTCCGCGGCCGCACCGGCGCCCTGATCGTGCTGGGCTGGGACGCGACCGTCGACTCCCTGTGCACGGGCGGGTTCGCCCTGGAGGTCGACTTCTCCGCCACGCGGCTGCGCGAGCTCGCGAAGATGGACGGCGCGATCGTCCTCGACGGCGCGGGCGCGCGGATCCTGCGGGCCGCCGTCCAGCTCGTGCCCGACTCGGCGATCGAGACCAGCGAGTCCGGCACCCGCCACCGCACCGCCGAGCGCGTGGCCAAGCAGACCGGGTTCCCCGTGATCTCCGTCAGCCAGTCGATGCACATCGTCGCCCTCTACGTCGCCGGCCGCCGGTACGTGTTGGAGGGCTCCGACGCGATCCTCGCCAAGGCCAACCAGGCGCTGGCCACCCTGGAGCGGTACAAGGCCCGCCTCGACGAGGTCACCGGCACCCTGTCGGCGCTGGAGATCGAGGACCTCGTGACGGTCCGCGACGTGTCGATCGTCGTCCAGCGGCTGGAGATGGTGCGCCGGATCAGCGAGGAGATCGCCCACTACGTGGTCGAGCTCGGCACCGACGGCCGACTCCTGGCGCTGCAGCTCGACGAGCTGATCGGCGGGGTGGGCATCGACCGCGAGCTCGTCATCCGCGACTACCTCGACGCCACCCGCGGCAACCGCTCGATGATCGAGGTCCTCGACGACCTCGCCACCATCGCCTCGACCGAGCTGGTCGACCTCACCCACGTGGCGCGCGTGCTCGGTTTCTCCATCGGCGGCGAGGCGCTCGACGCCGCGGTCAGCCCGCACGGCTACCGCCTGTTGCACAAGGTCCCGCGGCTGCCGGGGGCCATCATCGAGCGGCTGGTCGAGCACTTCGACGACCTGCAGAAGCTGCTCGCCGCCAACCTCGACGACCTGATGACGGTCGACGGCGTCGGCGAGCAGCGCGCCCGCGCCGTCCGCGAGGGCCTGTCCCGCCTGGCCGAGTCGAGCATCCTCGAGCGCTACGTGTGAGTCCCCGCACCACAGCGTCGGGGCTCGTGGGCCGGCCGTCCCTCGTCCCGCCGGGGGCGCCCGACGTCCATCGCGCCGTCCTCGCCTGGTTCGACGTCCACGCCCGCGACCTGCCGTGGCGGCACGAGGACTGCACCCCGTGGGGGGTGCTGGTCAGCGAGGTCATGCTCCAGCAGACGCCGGTCGCGCGCGTGCTGCCCGTGTGGCGGGAGTGGCTGCAGCGCTGGCCCGACCCCGCCGCCCTCGCCGCCGACTCCCCCGGCGAGGCCGTGCGCGCGTGGGGCCGGCTGGGGTACCCCCGCCGCGCGCTGCGGCTGCACGCCGCGGCGACCGCCGTGACGCAACGGCACGGCGGGCGGGTGCCCGACGACCACGAGGCGCTGCTGGCGCTGCCGGGGATCGGCGCCTACACCGCCGCCGCGGTCGCGTCCTTCGCGTTCGGGCGCCGCCACGCCGTCCTCGACACCAACGTGCGGCGGGTCCTCGCTCGCGTGTTCGAGGGTCACGCGCTGCCTGCGCGCGCGATCACCGCAGCCGAGACCCGGCTGGCCGAGTCGGTCCTCCCCGCGCGACCGGCGGTGGCGGCGCGCTGGGCGGCGGCCTCGATGGAACTCGGCGCCCTGGTCTGCACCGCCCGGTCCCCCCGCTGCGAGGCGTGCCCGGTGGCGGGCGGCTGCGCCTGGCTCCTGGCGGGCAGGCCGGAGCCCGGCGAGGAGCGGGCCGCCCGGCCCGCGCAGCGCTGGCACGGCACCGACCGGCAGATGCGCGGGCGGATCCTCGCGATTCTGCGCGAGCGGGAGGCGCCGATCGACCTCGCCGCCCTCGCCGCGCTCGTCCCCGACGCCTCGGGCCAGCGCGAACGGTGCCTGGACTCCTTGGTCGCGGACGGTCTCGTCGAGCCGACCGCCGACGGCGTGCGGTTGCCTGCCGCCGTCGCGCACTGATCGTCGGACCCTCCTGACCGGGGCGGTACCTGTTCGCTAGGGTGCGGCACGCGCGCCGTCGCGATCGGAATCCGGCGCCCGTCCAGGGGGAATCGATGACCACACCCATGCCCCGTCCTGCCCTGCGCCCGCGCCGCGGGCCTGCGCGCGGACTCCTCGCCTCCGGCCTGACGGCGGTGACCGCGGCCGCGATGTTGGCGATGGCCGGCCCCACCGTCGCGGCCGACGCCGCAGGCGCCGCCCCAGCGAACAGCGGTCCGGCGAGCACGCCGTCGTCCGCGACCGGGACCGTCACCGCGCAGGCCGCGCGCGCCGACGCCCGGCGCACCTTCGGTTCCGACGCCGCCGCCTCCGGCGACCGCGCGTGGACGCTCACGGGGGACGCCGAAGGCCTGCACGTGCTGCTGGCGCGCGCCGACGAGGACTACACGTGGCGGCAGGTCGCGAGCCTGGCCGACGCCGGCGTCGACACCGACCGGTGGATCGGCCAGGGGTGCCTGACCGGTTCCGGACGCCGCCTCGTCGTCGCCTACGGGCCGCGGGCGCTGCCGAACTCCGAGCGCCGCTTCGCCCGCGGCGCGCGGATCGCCGTGGTCGACCTCGACTCGGGGCAGACCAGGGTGCTGCCGGTGCGCGGGACCCTCGCCTACTTCAACCCCGGCTGCGGCGCGGGCGAGACGGTCGCGATCACCCAGGACGCGTTCGTCGACCTCGGGCGCACCCGGGTCGTCACGGTCGATGCGGCCACGGGCGCGGTCACGCGGACGCTCGAGCTCGAGGGTCAGGTCAGCTCCGCGATCCCCGATGGCGCGGGCGTCGTGGCCGCGCGCGGGACGCAGGTGCTGCGTTTCGACGCCGCGGGCCGGGCCGTCGAGGTCGCCCGCACCAAGGGTGTCGCCACGCGGCTGACCAGCGCCCGCGACGGCCTGTACTTCGTCGACGCCGCCGGCGCGGGGACGGCCGCCTCCGGCGTGACCAACGTGGTCCGGCGCGTGGCCGACGGCACCGACACGGCGCTGGCCACCGGCGCCAACGGCCGCCTCGACCTCAAGCGCGTCCCCGACGGCCGGGTGGCCCTGCTCGGTGAGGGCGTCTCGGCGAAGGCCACGCTGCCGGCCGCCGTCGTGCGCTGGGCCGTGCCCGCGGGCAGCACCGTCTCGAGCACCGCCCGCACCGCGGTGACCTCCACGCTGCGCGCGGCGGACGCGCTGGCCTCCGCCGAGGTCCGAGAGCTCGACGAGCAGTCGGGGCGTGACGCCGCCGAGCCCCTCGCGCGCGCCGGCGCGCCCGCCGCGGGCAAGGACGACGTGACGATCACCCTCGCCGTGCGGTCCACCGCCGCCCGGGTGCAGGAGACGCTGGACGCCGACGCCCTGGGTGCCGCGACGACGACGGACGCCACGGGCGGCGCCACCGGCAGCCCTGCGGCCGCCCCCGGGCGCGTGTCCCCCGCCGCCACCCGGCCCGCCGGGTCGGCGTCGAACCCCGTGGACGCCGACCGCACCTGCGCCGTCGCCCGCAACGCCGCCTCGGGGCAGGTCTACCAGCCCACCCCCCGGCAGGTGGAGTGGGCGGCCGACCTCGCGACGGTCGGCGCCCTCACCCTGACCCGGCCGACGGACTGGAAGCAGACGGGTCTGTCGGCGTGGAGCCCGCAGGGGAAGTTCCCCCGGCGCGCCCTCACCGGTGGCGGTCAGGTGCCCGCGGCCGTGTTCAAGGGGCTGCTCGCCCAGGAGTCCAACATGTGGCAGGCCTCCGGCCACGTGCTGGCCGGGGAGTCGGGCAACCCGCTCGTGGGCGACTTCTACGGCGCCGACCTCGGCGCCGACCCCTGGGTCGTCTCGTGGGACTCCGACTGCGGCTACGGCGTCGGGCAGATCACCGACGGGATGCGCCTGCCGGCGTTCACCACCGGGACGCAGGTGCCGGCCCTGCCCGCGGACAAGCAGAAGGCCGTCGCCTACGACTACGCGACGAACATCGCGGCGTCGCTGCAGATCCTGTCGGACAAATGGAACCAGGTCGCCGACGCGGGTCTGTCGGTGAACGACGGCAACCCCGCCTACGTCGAGAACTGGTTCTACGCGCTGTGGGCGTACAACACCGGGTTCCACGCCAAGGGCTCGGACCCCTCGGGCGCCTGGGGGCTGGGGTGGACGAACAACCCCGCCTGCTCGCTGTGGGACCCGCTGCGCACGACCTTCCTCGACCCGGTGCAGTACGGCGGCTCGGGCCCCTCGGACGCCGCCCACCCGCAGGACTGGCCCTACCAGGAGAAGGTCCTCGGCTTCGCGGCGCAGTCCATCTCCAAGCCCGCCTTCACCTGGCGTCAGCCCGACGGGTCGACGAAGACGACCTCGGCGGGTGCCGGCTTCCGGATCGCGACGTGGAACGGCGGCGACAGCCTCGGCCCGGTCAACCGGACCAACTCCAAGCCCCCGCGCTACCTGTTCTGCACCGCCGAGAACTTCTGCCAGCCGAACGGCGAGACGCCCTCGAAGGGCCTGTGCTACCACACCGACGCCACCGGGGTGACCGACTTCAAGTGCTGGTTCCACGCCTCGGTGACGTGGAAGAAGGACTGCCTCGCCTCGTGCGGCCAGGGCCCGACCCGCTTCGACCCGCCGTATGCGGAGCCCGGTGACGGCGTCGTCCCGATGAACTGCACGCTCGCGGGGCTGCCCAGTGGCGCCCGCGTCGTCGACGACGTGCCCACTACCTACCGGGCCTACGACCCGACCTGCGGCCACCCGTGGACGAACGCAGGGACCTTCGCGCTGAAGTTCCCCAAGTCGTCGGCGGGCACGTTCCCGTCGAAGATCGACTTCCACCAGATCGGCAGCGGCTTCGGTGGGCACTTCTGGTTCGCCCACAGCCGCGACGCCGGGCACCTGCAGGGCGGGCTGCTGAAGGTGACGGGCACCTGGACGTTCACCTCGGCGATCAACGGCTGGGGCCGCGTCCTCGTGCACGTGCCCGACCACGGGGCCGACAGCCAGCAGGCGATGTACACGATCGCGCTCGGCAACGGTCAGACCCGCAAGCGCATGGTCAACCAGCGCACGCAGGCCAACACCTGGGTGGACCTGGGCACGATGCCGTTCGCTGGCAAGCCCAAGATCACCCTGAGCAACTCGGTCGTCGCGACCCGCGGCGCGGAGGGCAAGGGCGGGGTCGACGTCGCCTGGGACGCCGCGGCGATCGTGCCGCTGCCGGCCGCGCCAAAGGAGGTGATCGCCGTCCTGGGCGACTCCTACACCTCCGGGGAGGGCGCGGGCTCGTACGCGAAGGCGACCAACGTGGACGGCGGGACCGACAAGGACGGCAACACCGGCACCCGCAACGCCTGCCACCGCTCGGCCGAGGCGTGGTCGCGCAAGGCCACGCTGGCGGGCTCGAGCACCGCGCTGGGGGCACGCGCCGACGCCCTCGACCCGGCCGTCGACTTCCACATGATCGCCTGCTCGGGGGCGGTGACGTCGAACCTCCTGCCCACGGGCAGCTCCACCAGCTGGATGGGCCAGTACGGCGAGCTCCCCCAGCTCGACCAGGGGTACGTCAGCCCCGACACGACGATCGTCGCGCTGTCGATCGGCGGCAACGACGCCCGCTTCGGCGACGTCATCGGGGTCTGCGACAACCCCGTGCACAACCCGTTGACGGACTGCATGGACGCGACGATCGAGGGCGAGTCCTCACCGCTGCGGACCTCCGAGCCCGCCCTGATCTCGGGCAAGGTGCGCAAGTCGATCGCGACGGTGATCGCGAAGATCCACGCGATGGCGCCGAAGGCGACGATCGTGCTCATGGGCTACCCGGTACTGTTCGACGGCGCCCACGGCATCTGCACGATCGACGTCAACGCCGCCGAGATCGACTGGATCAACACGACGACCAGCTTCATGGACGACACGATGAAGCGGGTCGTCGACGACGCGAAGGCCAAGGGGATCCCCGCCGTCTTCGGTGACCCGCGCCCGGCGTTCCACGACATGGGCATCTGCGGCAGCCCCGAGACGATCAACAAGGAGGTCCTCACGCGCACCGACGGTGACGTGACCTTCTCCCTCGGCTCGGGCGCGGTCAGCCAGGAGTCGTTCCACCCGAACGAGGACGGCACGACCAACTACGCCACCGCGTTCACCGCGGCCCTGAGGAGTGCCGGCAAGTGAGTCGACGCGCGAGCGGGCACCGCCCCCGGACCGGCCGCGCCGGCCCCGGGGCGGTGCTCGCCGTGTTCGCCGCGCTCGCCGCGCCCGGCCTCGCGGGCTGCGACTCGGGCTCCGACGGCGCCGCGCTGGACGCCGCCGCGGCGAAGGAGATGGCCGGCTTCACCGGCGAGCTCGACCGGGTGGCGGGCTCCGCCGCCGACGCCGCCTCGGCGCTCGCGCAGGCGCGGACGGAGCTGACGGCGGGCGGGTACGTGACCGCCGACGTCAAGGTCCTCGACTCGAGCACCGACGCCGGCCGGCTGCGGCTCGACGTCTCCGCCCTGCACCGCTTCCAGGAGGCGAAGGGCGTCAGCGTGCGGGTCACGTACGTGCTCGTCTGCGGGCGGTACGAGGCCGTCGCCGGCAACGCCTCGTCGGGGTCGTGGACCCCCACCGCCTGCCCCTCCGCCGAGCAGGACAGGGCCAGGCAGACCCCCGAGGCGGGGGCCGTGGTGCGGATCGTCAGTCCCTGACCCGGCCGGCGGCCTCGCGCGGCGCCACCTGGAGCAGGTCGGCCGGCTGGCACTCGAGGGCGTCGCACAGCGCCGTCAGGGTGGAGAACCGCACCGCCTTGGCCCGCCCGTTCTTGAGGATCGAGAGGTTGGCGAGGGTGAGGCCGACGCGCTCAGCCAGCTCCGTCAGCGTCATCCCGCGCGCGGCGAGCAGGTGGTCGAGGTGGACGACGACGCGGTGCTCCTCCTCCGGCGGCATCAGATCACCTCGGCGAGCTCGTCCCTCAGGCGCCGGCCGCGCCGCAGGATCTCGCCGACCGCGAGGAACCCGACGCCCGCGAGCACCCAGACGGGGTTGACCGAGAAGCTGAAGGCCAGCGCCTCCGTCTCGACGGTGCGGGCCAGGGCCAGCGATGCCAGCGGGGCGGCTACGGCGGCCGCACACCCTCCCCCCAGCAGCACGAAGGCGGAGACGCGGACGCCCCGCACGACCTCGGCGGCGAACGGGTCGCGCCGACGGGCGACCCACAGGGCCCGCCACAGCAGGACGGCCACGGCGAGCAGGACGAGCCGGGCGGGAAGCCAGCCGAGCAGGCCCCACAGCCGCTGCGCGGCCGACGGGTCGGTGATGGCGAGGTCGATCGACCCCCAGCTCGCGGGGTGCGTGCCGGGCGGCAGCGCGAGGTCGGAGACCTCCAGGGCGTCGAGCTGCACCTCCACGGGAGTGTCGCCGGTGAGTGAGCGGGCGCCGTCCACGAGGATCGCCGCGACGAGGAAGGCCGCCGCCGCGCCGACGGCGACCTGCATCTCGCCCAGCCAGTCGGGGTGGCGCAGTTGGTCGGTGATGCTCCGGGCCATGGCCGTGCTCCTTATCGATTGTCGATGTATCGATTGTCGATAAGTACGGCCCTGGCGTCAAGGGGGAACCGGCGGGGGCGCGCCCGCGTCCGTGCTGCGCACCCCCACCGCCTTCTCGACCTCCGGGAGCCCGCCGTGCCCTCCGCCCCCGTCCAGCGCCCCGACCTCGCCTGCCCCCTGTGCCGCAACACCTCCTTCCATCAGGAGGAGTCACGGCAGGAGTCCAAGTGGGGCTTCACCAACCACCGGATGACGCTGCTCATCTGCACGCAGTGCAGCTACGTCCTGCACTTCTGGGGCGGGCGCTCGTACTTCGACATCGACTGAGCGCGGCGCGTCAGCCGCGCCCGGAGTCGGCGGGCTCGCCGAGGTCGAGCAGCATGCGCGTGTTGCCCAGCGTGTTGGGCTTCACCCGGGCGAGGTCGAGGAACTCCGCGACCCCCTCGTCGCGCGACTGCAGCAGCTCGGCGAGGGCCTCGGGCTCGACGGGCGTGCCCTCGATCGGCACGAACCCGTAGGAGCCGAAGAACCGGGTCTCGAACGTCAGGCAGAACAGTCGCCGGACGCCGAGGGCACGCGACTGCGCGATCAGCGACTCCAGCAGCGCCTTCCCGACGCCCTTGCCCCGCCACGCCGGGTCGACGGCGAGGGTGCGCACCTCGGCGAGGTCGTGCCACATGACGTGCAGCGCGCCGCAGCCGATGAGCACGCCCGCGGCGTCCTCGGCCACCCGGAACTCCTGGATGTCCTCGTAGAGGGTGACGCGCTCCTTGGCCAGCAGGATCCGCTGCCCGGCGTAGGCGTTGACCAGTGCCTGCATGCCGGGGACGTCGTGGGTGCGGGCCCGGCGCAGGGCGAACGGGGGCTGCGGAGGCTGCGCGACGGGCGGGGCGGACGCGTCACTCACGGCGGCGATCCTGCCAGACCCTCCTCCACCTCTTGACATACGAACTGGAGTTCGTGAATCTAGAGGGGCAGGAGGGGAGTACCCCGATACCCGCACCTCGTCAGTACGAAGCCCCCGCGGCTTCCGGGGTGCGGGCGGGCCACACCGGCCCGAGGGGGAGACCTCCGAACCCGTTCACCACGGTTTCGGAGGCTCGTATGACCGTCACCCCGGCGGCCTGGATCGCCGTCGTCGTCGCCATCGTCGTGATGCTCGCCGTCGACCTGCTCGCCCACCGCAAGGCCCACGTCATCGGCGTCCGCGAGGCCGCCGCCTGGAGCGCGGTCTGGGTCGGGCTCGGCATCGGCTTCGGCGTGCTCCTCGCCGTCGTCGCCGGCTGGGACCCCGCCACCCAGTACTTCTCCGGCTACCTGATCGAGAAGACGCTCGCCGTCGACAACGTCGCCGTCTTCGCCGTCCTGTTCGCCTCCTTCGCGGTCCCCCGCGAGTACCAGCACCGCGTCCTGTTCTACGGCGTGCTCGGCGCGCTCGTGCTGCGCGGCATCTTCATCGCCGCCGGCGCCTA
This sequence comes from Kineosporiaceae bacterium, assembly GCA_046330935.1. GTDB lineage: Bacteria > Actinomycetota > Actinomycetes > Actinomycetales > Kineosporiaceae > JAXLRU01. The sequence goes on along the minus strand of JAXLRU010000018.1, from coordinate 4,112 downwards.
CGCCCTCGAACGCTTCGCCGGGCTGCTCTACGTCTTCGGGATCATCCTGCTCGTCAGCGCCGTGCTCATGCTCCGCCGCCGCGGCGCCCACCCCGACCCCTCGCAGAACCGGATCGTGCGGCTCGTCGGCCGGGTGCTGCCCACCACCACCGAGTACCACGGGCAGCGGTTCTGGGTACGCCAGGCCGGGCGCTGGGTCGCGACCCCGCTGTTCGTCGTCCTGGTCGCCGTCGAGATCACCGACGTGATCTTCGCCGTCGACTCCATCCCCGCCAGCTTCGCCGTCACGCAGGACCCGTTCCTCGTCTTCACCAGCAACGCGTTCGCCATCCTCGGCCTGCGCGCCCTCTACTTCCTCCTCGCCGACCTCATGCACCGGTTCGTCCACCTGACCACCGCGCTCGCGGTCGTCCTCGCCCTGGTCGGCGTGAAGCTCCTGCTCCACGACGTGGTCAAGGTGCCCTCGTGGGCCTCCTTCGCCGCCATCGCCGTCGTCATCACCATCGGCGTCGTGACCAGCCTGCGCAGCACCCGCGGCGCCGTCGCCCCGCCGTCCGAGTCCCAGCCCTCCGACCCCCAGCCGTCCGACAACCAGCCCTCCGACCCCCAGCCCTCCGACCCCCAGCCCGACCAGGGCCCGGCCGAGCCCGCCCTGCGCTGACCCGCACCCGATCACCCAGGACCGCCCCTGCACCGATCCGCACCACCCCCGACGAGGAGGACGTCCCATGACCGCAGGCCCCCTGTCCCCGAGCGCACTCCCGACGATCGCCACGCAGGCGCCCCCCGCCCCGCAGCTCGCCCCCGCCCCCGCGGCGCCGGAGGCGGCGGGCCACCGCGGGCGCACGCCGTCCTCGCACCTCACCCCGGCCCTGGTCACGCTGCTGGCCACCGAGCGCAGCTACCCGTCGGTGTCGCTGCTCCTGAGCACCACCCCGGGGCCCCGCCTGAGCAGGGACGACGCGGCGAACCTGTTGCGGCTGCAGACCCAGGCCCTGGCCCGGCTGCGCAGCGACCCCGCCTACGTGCCGGCCGACCTCCCCCGCACGGTGGAGCGGCTCGTCGACGAGGCGATGGACTCGGCGACCGACCGGGGCCTCGCCGTCTACGCCAGTGAGCGGATCGCGCGGATCGTCCACCTGCCGGTGGGCGTCGAGGACCGGGCCGTGATCGACCCCACGTTCGCGACCCGCGACCTGGTGCTCGCCCTGCACCGCACTCCCCGCCACGCGGTCCTCGTGCTCGGCGCGCACCGGGCCCAGCTGTTCGACGGCGCCACGGGGCGGCTGTCGCCGGCCCGCGGCGGCGCATTCCCGCTCGACCTGAAGCTGCTCGGCGACCCCGAGTCGCCCGCCACGATGCGGGCGGTGGACCGCGCCCTCGGCGCCTACCTGCGGCTGCATCCCGCGCCCGTCGTGCTGGCCGGTCCGCAGCGCCAGCTCGCCGCGTTCCGGCAGGTGAGCAAGCACCTGCAGCGCTGCGCCGGGCACCTGTACGGGGTCTTCGACCACGCCCGGCTGCCCGACCTCGCCGCCCGCACCAGGCCGGTGATCGAGGACTACCTGCACTCGCGCGAGAAGGAGGCCCTGGCCCTGCTCGACGAGCGCACCGGGCAGCACCGGGTGGCGGTGGGCGTGGCCGCGGCCTGGCTCGCGGCGCGGACCGAGCGCCCCGAGATGCTCGCGGTGGAGGAGAGTTTCCGCTACCCGGCGCGGCTGATCCGCGACGGCGACCTCGCGGTACCCGCGGAGGACGTGGAGGCACCCGACGTCATCGACGACCTCGTCGACGAGCTGATCGAGACGGTGCTCAGCCGCGGCGGATGGGTCGCCCTGGTCCGCGACGGCGGGCTGGGCGACCGCGAGCGGGTGGCGGTGACCGTGCGCGGCTGATCCGCCCGAGCCGCACCGGCTCCGGACCGTCCGCGAGGCTGTGACCCGGACGGTCCCGCAGGGGCCCGGGGCGGTCGCGGCGCGGCCGGGCGGGGCCCGCAGGGGCCCCGGGACGGCCGGTCCGCGCTACTCGCGCCCCCGGGCCCCCCGCCAGATGCGCAGGTTCCGTGAGGACACGCCGTGCCCGACCCCGTGCGGCGCCACGGAACCTGCGCATCTGCACGTCCGCACCCGGCGCGGGCGAGCGCGACCGCCGGAGGACCACCACGCCGCGAGGGCGGGCAAACGGCGGCGGGGGGGCGCCCGCCGGGGGGGGCCCCCGGGGGGGGGGGGGGGGGGCGGGCGGGGGGGGGGGTCGCCCCCCCCCACGGCCGCCTCGACGGCGCGCCACAGGTGCGGCTGCCAGGCCAGGTCCTCCGGCAGCGGCAGGCCGGCGCCGTCGGTGTCCGGGGGTCCAGCGGCGGGGCCGAACCCTGAGCGCCCCTCGGACGTGGCCGACCACGCGAGCACGAGATCGGGCCTGGCCGCCCCGTAGGCGGCGAACAGGTCGGCGAGGCGCCGGGCGAGGGTGAGCCGTCGACCCCGCGGGTCCTCCCCGCCGGAGAGGTAGCGGTGCAGCGGCGCCGCCCAGGGGCGCTCCAGGACGTCGCCGAGGACGGCCGCCAGCGACCAGGCGAGCGCCTCGGGCCGCCACGGGTCCTCCTCGCCCGCGCCGGACCCGGCGCGCAGCTGGGTGAGCGCCCCGCGCACGATCGCACCCGGGCTGTCGAAGCGGACGTTGGCGCAGACGCCCGCCTCCGTACCCGAGGCGCCGAGATGGTGGGACAGACGTTGGGCGAGCCAGCGTTCGACGCCCTTGGTGGGGACGGCGAGCACCTCCGCGGCGAACGGGTCGGGCGCGGGCGTGGCCAGCACCGCGGCGAGCGGGGGGACGAGCGCGTCCGCGCGCACGGCACGGTGGACGTGCAGCACACCCCACCCCCTCGTCCCGGGCCTCGTACGGCTCTGATCGGAAGCCGACCCTACGTGCCCTCCGGCGCGGTGCGGCGGTTCGTCCACATCCGCGCGTCGCGATCGGTGCGGCGTCGGGCCTGGGGAGGGCGCGGCCTGCTCAGGCGTACTCGGGCGGGATGCCGCCGGTGGCGACCGGCCCCCACCGCACGGGCGTGACGGCGAGGCACACCTTGTCGCGCTCCCGCATCGCGCGCCGGTAGTCCTCCCAGTCCGGGTGCTCCCCCGCCGCTGCCCGGTAGTACTCGACGAGGGCCTCGACCCCTTCCTCGCCCCCGATCACCTCGCCGGTCCCGTCGATCTGGACCCAGGCGTCACCGAAGTCCTCGCCGAGCGCCAGGAGGCTGCAGCGCGGGTCGCGGGCGAGGTTCACGGACTTCGCGCGCCGCGGGTAGCTGGCCACGAGGATGCGACCGTCGGGTGCCTGAGCACCGGTGACGGGCGAGAGCTGGGGCCCGCCGTCGGCGCGATAGGTGAGCAGGACGAGGTTGCGGCGCGTCGCGAGGAACTCCCGCAACCCCTCGGCGTCCACCCTGCGCGTCGTCGCGATCGCCATGACCTGCCTCCTGCCTGCTCGACCCTGCCCGGCTGCCGACCGCCGCCTCGAGAGCGTGCGGTGGGGACGCGGTGGCAGACTTCGCGGGTGCCCGAGCAGCCCGCCACCTCCCCGCAGCCTCGCACGCCGCTCCTGGACCCCGACGCGGGGCCCGTGCGCGACGCCTACCTCGCCGTCGTGGGACGCGCCCGCTCGGCACTGGAGGGCACCGCCATGCTGCGGGCGTGGGACCGCCGCGCCCAGGCCGCACCCCGCGGCACGGCCGCGCACCTGCGCACCCTGCTCGCCGTCCACCAGGCGGAGGACCTCGTCGTCCTCGACCTGCCGTGGTGGACCTACGAGGCCGCCGACCGCGTCGCGGGGTTCCTGCAGGGCCTCGGCGACGCGGCACGGGTCTTCGAGTACGGTTCGGGCGCCTCGACGATCTGGCTCGCCCGCCGCTGCGCCACCCTCGACTCCGTGGAGCACCACGCGGGCTGGGCCCAGCGGGTCCGCGAGCTGCTGGCCGCCGCGCCGGGGCTGCGCGCGCAGGTGAACCTGCACGTCCCGCAGGTGCCGGAGAGCTCCGCGCCGGTGGTCGGCTCGGGTGCCCCCAGCGGAGCGGGCCTCGACTTCGCCGCCTACGTCGCGACGATCGAGGACGAGGACGCCGT
>JAXLRU010000017.1:0-33247 GCA_046330935.1 Kineosporiaceae bacterium | reverse complement strand
ACGGGGCTTCCTCCGCGAGGTCGTCGACGTCAGCGACCTGCACACCACTGCGGGGTCCTTCGCCGATCTGGCGGACCTCACGGGATCCGTGCCCACCATCACCGACGAGCTCGTCGACGAGAGGCCTCGCCCCGACGAGCCGTCGGTGACGACCGGCGAGTGAGCCGAGAGGCGCCCCACCCCGTCGGTGGCACCCCGTTGAGCCGGCGCGCCACCGCGGGTCTGCTCGTGCTCGGGCTGCTGGTGATCGCGCTCTTCGTCCAGTTGGGCCGGTGGCAGTGGCACCGGCACGAGGCCAAGGTGGCGGTGCGCGACCTCGTGCGCGCCCACTACGACGCGGCACCGGTCCCCGTCGCCGACCTGCTGGCGCCGGGGACGACGCCGGTCGACCGCAGCACCGAGTGGCGCCCGGTACGCGCGACGGGCCGCTACGACGCCGCCCTGACCCTGCTGGCCCGGGACCGGATCGCCGACGGCGACGCCGGCTACGAGGTCCTCGTGCCCCTGCGCACCGCCGCCGGGGTGCTCCTCGTCGACCGGGGCTGGGTGCCGGCGGGCCGGACGGCGGACGGTCCGCGCGCCGTCCCGGCGCCGCCTGCCGGTGAGGTGACCGTCACCGTGCACCTGCGGCCCTGGCAACCGCCGACCACGCGCCGGACCCCACCCGGCCAGGTCCTGCGGATCTCACGGGACGCGGTGGCCTCATCCACCGGGATCTCCGTCGACCAGTGGTTCCAGGGCTACGGGCTCGCGGCCGAGGAGTCCCCGGCGGGCGCGGCGATCGAGCGGGTCGCCCGGCCCGACGTCGACCTGGGGCCGCACCTCGCCTACGCCGTGCAGTGGTGGAGCTTCGCCGTCGTCGTCGGGGTGCTCCTCGTGCGCGCCGGTCGACGCCGGCCCGCACCGGTTCCGCCCGCGACGGGCTCGCCGGTCCCCGCCCCGCGCGAGGACGAGGGTGACCGGCCGGTCCCCGATGGTCCCGTCCGTGCAGGCTCGAGGCGGTCGAGATGGGGGCGATTGACCGGTTCGGGGGGTACGGTCGACGAGGAGGCGGAGGACGCGGAGCTCGACGCGCAGCAGCGGCGCGTTCCGCCGGCCGGGTGACGTCGGTCCCGTCCCAGGGCGGGCGACGGGTGCCGCGAGGCGCCGGGTCACCCGTTCGGCGGGCGGTGGACCTCAAGGTCAGGGCCTGCATGCACGACAACACGGACGGACGTGACCGTTCGTGACCGGCTGGCCCGACCGGGTGTGCCGGAGCCCTCCCGCTCCGCGGGTGGGACGGTGCACCAGGAGGGAATCACGATGGATCTGGGGCTCAGTGACCGCGTGTACATCGTCACCGGCGCCTCACGCGGCCTCGGGCGCGCCTGCGCCGAGCAGCTCGCCTCGGAGGGTGCGCGCCTGGTGCTGTGCGGGCGGGACGAGGACACCCTCGCGGCGACCGCCGCCGCGCTGGGCGGTCCCGAGCGCGCCCTCGCCGTCGCGGGTGACCTCTCCCAGCCCGGGATCGAGACCTGCCTCGTCGCCGCCGCGGTCGCTCGCTACGGCCGTCTCGACGGCGCGCTGATCAGCCTGGGCGGTCCGCCGCCGTCCTCGGCCATGGAGACCGACGACGGCGACTGGCGCCTGGCGTTCGAGACCGTCTTCCTCGCCCCCCTGCGCCTGGCCAAGACCGTCGGGCGGCTCGCCACGCACGAGGGCGTGTCCATCGTCATGGTGCTGTCGTCCTCGGTGCGGGAGCCGATCGAGGGCCTCGCCCTGTCCAACGGGCTGCGGCCCGGCCTGGCCATGGTCGCCAAGAACCTCGCCGACGAGCTCGGCCCCCGCAACGTGCGGGTCAACGCCATCCTGCCCGGCCGGATCGACACCGACCGGACGCGCCGCCTCGACGCCTCCGCGGGGCGCCCGGAGGAGGCGCGCCGGGCGATGGAGTCGCGCATCCCGCTCGGCCGCTACGGCGAGCCGCTGGAGTTCGCCCGCCCCGCGGTCTTCCTCCTGTCGCCGGCCGCCAGCTACGTCACGGGCACGGTGCTGTCCATCGACGGCGGGATGACCCGCTCGCTGTGAGCGCGGGCCGCCACCATCGCCTCCTGACCCGCGAACTGCGTGCGGTAGAGGTCGGCGTAGAGGCCGCCCGCTGCCAGGAGGTCCTCGTGGCGGCCCTGTTCCACGATCCGGCCCTGCTCCACGACGGCGATCAGGTCGGCCGAGCGCACGGTCGAGAGCCGGTGGGCGATCACCAGGGCGGTGCGTCCCTCGAGGGCGGTGTCGAGGGCGGCCTGCACGGCCGCCTCCGACTCGGAGTCCAGGTGGGCCGTCGCCTCGTCGAGCACCACGACGGCGGGTGCCTTGAGCAGCAGCCGGGCCAGGGCCAGGCGCTGCTTCTCCCCGCCCGACAGCCGGTGGCCGCGGTCGCCCACGACCGTGTCCAACCCCTCGGGGAGTGACTCCACCAGCGACCAGATCTGGGCGGCCCGGCATGCGGCCACCAGGTCGGCCTCGGTGGCGTCGGGACGCGCGTAGGTGAGGTTGGCGCGGACCGTGTCGTGGAAGAGGTGCGCCTCCTGCGTCACCACGCCGACGGCGTCGCGGATGGAGTCCAGCCGGGCCTCGCGCAGGTCGGTCCCGCCCAGTCGCACGACGCCGGACGTCGGGTCGTACAGGCGGGCGACCAGGCTGGTGATGGTGGTCTTGCCGGCACCACTGGGGCCGACGAGGGCCACCAGCGATCCCGCGGGGACGTGCAGGTCGATCTCGTGGAGGATCTCCCCCGCACCCCTGCGGTCGGAGGCGGAGACCTGCTCCAGGGAGGCCAGGCTCACGTCCTCCGCCGCCGGGTAGGCGAACGAGACGCCCTCGAGGTCGACGTCGAGCGGGCCGGCCGGAAGGTCGCGCGCCTGGGGCGCGTCGCGGACCAGGGGGCGCAGGTCGAGGATCTCGAACACGCGCTCGAAGCTGACCAGCGCCGTCATGACGTCGACCCGGACGTTCGTCAGCGCCGTCAGCGGCCCGTAGAGGCGGCCGAGGAGCGCCGCCAGAGCGAGCAGCGTCCCGACCGACAGTCGTCCGTCGATCGCGAGGACGCCGCCGAGGCCGTAGACGACGGCGGTCGCCAGCGACGCCACGAGCGTGAGCCCGGTGAAGAAGACCCGGTTGCTCATGGCGATCCGGACCCCGATGTCGCGGACCCGCCGCGCCGTGGAGGCGAACTCCTCGCGCTCGGTGTCCTGGTGCCCGAAGAGCTTGACCAGCAGCGCGCCGGCGACGTTGAACCGCTCCGTCGTCCGCGAGGCGAGCGCCGCGTTGAGCTGCATCTGCTCGCGGGTCAGGCCCGCCAGCCGTGCCCCCACTCGGCGTGCGGGCAGCAGGAACAGCGGGACGAGAAGGAGCGACACGACGGTGATCGGCCACGACAGGTAGAGCATCGCCGCGACGACGAGCACGAGGGACACGACGTTGGACACGACCGACGACAGCGTCGAGGTGAACGCCTGCTGCGCGCCCATGACGTCGGTGTTCAACCGCGAGACCAACGCGCCCGTCTGGGTGCGGGTGAAGAACGCGATCGGCTGGCGCAGCACGTGGGAGAAGACCTCGACCCTGAGGTCGAGGATGAGCCCCTCACCGACCCGTGCGGAGAACCAGCGCTGGACGAGACCCGTCACCGCGTCGACGACCGCCAGGCCCGCGACGACGCAGGCGAGCCCGACGACGAGCGAACGGTCGTCGTTCTGCACGCCGTCGTCGACGAGCCGCTGCAGCAGCAGCGGGGTGGCGACCACCAGGGCGGCGTCGAGGACCACGAGGGCGAGGAACGCGGTGATCCAGGAGCGGTAGGGGCGGGCGTAGGACAGGACGCGTCGGGCCGTTCCGGGAGCCAGACGCCGTTGGGCGACGCTGCGGTCGCGGGTGTACGAGCGCATCATCGTCATCGGCGACGACTGGGACATAGGACTCCCTCCGTCGGCTCGGGGCGGCGATCGCCCCGTCCGCGCAACGCGCGCGGGGGGCGGCACCTTCCCGCCGGGAGGCCGAGCCTACGAAGGGGCGGCGACAGTGAGGTCTCGGGGGGCCCACGACGAGCGGTCCGCACCCCGGAAGGGGTGCGGACCGCTGACGACGTACGGCGGCCACGTGGTGGACCGGCCGCCTGGGTCGGAACCGGAGCGCTCAGGCCTTCGCCTTGCCGCGCGTGGCACCGCCACGGCCGCGCAAGGAGACCTCGTTCTCCGTGAGGATTCGGTGAACGAACCCGTAGGACCGACCGGTGGACTCGGCCAGGGCCCTGATGCTGGAGCCCTCCTGGTACTTCTTCGACAGCTCGGTGGCGAGCTTGTCGCGGTCTGCGCCGGTAATGCGCGCACCCTTCTTCACAGCGTCAGTCACGGATCCTCCTCGGACACTACGAACATGACCATGGTGAGCCGCGTACCGGATCTCGGCCAGTCGAGCCTGACCCGCCCTCGTCATACGTGCTTGTGGTGCATGTGGCGACCATCATCATCACAGGTCACGCGAGCGAAACAAGATCCAGATAGTCCGTGTTCCAGAGATCCTCCACGCCGTCGGGAAGCAGAACCACCCGTTCGGGTGAGAGTGCCTGAACCGCTCCCTCGTCGTGCGTGACCAGCACCACTGCCCCTGCGTACCCGCGCAGTGCCTGCAGCACCTCTTCCCGGCTGGCCGGGTCCAAGTTGTTCGTCGGCTCGTCCAGCAGAAGCACATTCGCGCCCGAAACGACGAGCGTGGCGAGGGCCAGGCGGGTCTTCTCGCCGCCGGAGAGCACCCCCGCCGGTTTGTCGACGTCGTCCCCGGAGAAGAGGAACGAACCGAGAACGGAACGCACCTGGGTGTCGCCCAGGTCGGGCGATGCGGAACGCATGTTCTCGAGCACCGTGCGGTCGACGTCGAGCGTCTCGTGCTCCTGCGCGTAGTAGCCCAATCGCAATCCGTGGCCGGGCTCGATCTGCCCCGTGTCCGGCGTCTCGACACCCGACAGCAGCCGCAGGAGCGTCGTCTTCCCGGCGCCGTTGAGCCCCAGCACGACGACCCGGCTGCCCTTGTCGATGGCGAGGTCGACGCCCGCGAACACCTCCTGGCTCCCGTACGCCTTCGACAGCCCGCTGGCCCGCAGCGGGGTCTTGCCGCACGGCGCGGGGTCGGGGAAGCGCAGGTGCGCCACGCGCTCGGCCTGGCGCTGGTCCTCCAGGCCCGACAGCAGGCGCTCGGCCCGCTTCGCCATGTTCTGCGCGGCCGTCGCCTTGGTCGCCTTGGCCCGCATCTTGTCGGCCTGGGCCAGCAGGACCGTGGCCTTCTTCTCCGCGTTGGCCCGCTCGCGGCGCCGGCGCCGCTCGTCGGCCTCGCGCTGCTGCAGGTAGGCCTTCCAGCCCACGTTGTAGACGTCGATCACCGAGCGGGTGGCGTCGAGGAAGAACACCTTGTTCACCACGGCGTCGAGCAGGCCCACGTCGTGGCTGATCACGACGAGGCCGCCCGACCACGACTTGAGGAAGTCGCGCAGCCAGGCGATCGAGTCGGCGTCGAGGTGGTTCGTGGGCTCGTCGAGCAGCAGCGTCTGCGACCCGGAGAACAGGATGCGGGCGAGCTCGACCCGGCGGCTCTGGCCACCCGACAGCGTCCCCAGTTCCTGCCCCAGCACGCGCTCGGGCAGGGCCAGGCTCGCGCAGATCGTGGCCGCCTCGCTCTCCGCGGCGTACCCGCCGCGGGAGGTGAACTCGGCGTCGAGGCGGGCGTAGCGGGCCATCGCCCGCTCACGCTGAGCGTCGTCGGTGCTGGCCATCGCCGCCTCGGTCTCGCGCATGCGCCGCACGACGGCGTCGAGCCCCCGTGCGGAGAGCACCCTGTCGCGGGCGAGCATCTCGAGGTCGCCCGTGCGGGGGTCCTGCGGCAGGTAGCCGACCTCGCCGCTGGAGGACACGGACCCGGCGGCGGGCAGGCCCTCCCCCGCGAGCACCTTGGTGAGGGTGGTCTTCCCCGCGCCGTTGCGGCCCACGAGGCCCACGCGGTCACCGGGGGCGACGCGGAAGGTCCCCGATTCGAGCAGGATCCGCGCGCCGGCACGCAGCTCGAGGTTCTGGGCGACGATCATGCAGGGACTCTCCCGGGCGATGGCTGGTGGTTCCCACGCCAGGGCGGGGACGACGGCGGCTCGGCGACGTCGCGGAGCACCCCCTCATCGTAGGCCGGGCTCCGGTGCGGGGGCGTCGGCCTCCGGGTACGGTTCGTGCGCACCCGCCGCCCGAGGAGGACCGCATGCCGATCGAGTTCGACGACAGCCGCGTCGACGTCACCGGTGTCGACGACCGCCGCGGCCGCGGCATGGGCGGCGGGCTGGCGATCGGCGGCGGCACCGGCATCGTCGGACTGATCATCGTCATCCTCGTGCAGGTGCTCGGCGGGGGCGGCCAGGTGTCCCTCCCCGAGGGCGGGGCCGGGTCGGGGGCGGGATCCGCCGAGAGCAGCGAGCAGCTGAAGCGACGGTGCAACGGCGAGGGCGCCCTGCGGGAGTACACCGACTGCCGTCTCATCCGCGTCTACCGCCTCGCCGACGACACGTGGGCCGAGGAGTTCTCCCGGCGGGGGCTGTCCTACCACCGCCCCCAGCTGGCCTTCTTCGAGCAGCAGACGCGCACGGGCTGCGGGCCGGCGAGCGCCTCGGTCGGGCCGTTCTACTGTCCCGCCGACCAGGAGATCTACCTCGACCTGGGCTTCCTCGACCAGCTGCAGCAGCAGTTCGGGGCGAAGGGCGAGTTCGCGCAGGCCTACATCGTGGCCCACGAGTACGGCCATCACCTGCAGACGCTGCTCGGTACCGAGCGCAAGGTGCGCGCCGCGCAGGAGCGCGATCCGGGTCGCGCCAACGAGTACTCGGTGGCGATGGAGCTGCAGGCCGACTGCTACGCGGGCGCGTGGGCGAAGCTCGCCGACGAGCGCGACGGCGACGGGCTGGTCCTGGACCAGGCCGACGTCGACGAGGCGGTCCGTGCGGCCGAGGCGGTCGGCGACGACCGGATCCAGCAGAAGGTCAACGGCCGGGTCGACCCCGAGTCGTGGACGCACGGGTCCGCCGCAGAGCGCAGCCGGTGGTTCCGCACCGGCTTCGAGTCCGGGGACCTCGGATCGTGCACGACCTTCGGGTGAGGGCGCCCCGGTGTCACTGGGGACCCTGCTGCACCGCGGGCGCCCTTCTTTGTGCTCGGTGACCAGCACCCGGCCCTCCTCCCCCTGGCTAGCCTGAGTCGCGCCGCACCCCCCGGCACGAGTCGGCGGGGATCCGCTCCAGACGAAGGACCACCCATGGCCCGACGCCGACTGCCCGCTCAGGACCTCGCCCTCGTCGCCGTCTTCGCGGCGTTCATCGCCGCCCTGGGCGCCGTGCCCGGGATCACGGTGGCCGGGTCCAGCGTCCCCGTCACCGCGCAGACCCTGGGGGTCATGCTCGCCGGCGCCGTCCTCGGGGCGCGCCGCGGCGGGCTGGCGGTCCTCACCTTCCTCGGTCTCGTCGCCCTCGGACTGCCCGTGCTCTCCGGGGGACGCGGTGGTCTGGACTACCTCCTGTCGCGCCCGAGCACGGGCTTCCTGTGGGGGTGGGTCGCCGGGGCCGTCGTGATCGGTGCGATGGTCGAGCGCCGCCCCCGGCGCTGGCGGGACGGCTGGATCGCCGTGTCGTGCCTCGTGGGCGGGCTGGGCGTCGTCTACGTCTTCGGCGTCGTCGGCATGGCCTGGGTGCAGGGCATCACCCTCGCCAAGGCGTGGACGATCTGCCTGGTGTTCGTTCCCGGGGACCTGATGAAGGCCGCCCTGACCACCGTCCTCGCCGGGGCGCTGCTGCGCGGCTACCCGCCGCTGATGGAGCGCACCGAGCGGCGCGACGGCGAGGACGAGCTCACCGCGGCGCCGGCGGACGCGGTCCGCTGACGGTGGCGGCCCTGCCCGATCGGGGCGCGACCCGGCGCGAGGTCGAGGACCTGCTCCGCGACGTCGAGCGCGGGGTGCCCGCGGGCCCCGGGGTCGCGGCGGCGCGCGCCGCGGGCATGGGCGCGGCGCTTGCGGCCCTGCCCCCCGGGCGGTTGGTGCTCCCGACGTCGGGCAGCACCTCCCACCCCCGGCTGGTGGTGCGGACGGTGAGCTCCTGGACCGCCAGCTTCGCCGCGTTCACCGCGGTCAGCGGCCTCGGTGGGGGTGGCGAGGAGACCGTGTGGGCACCGGGACCGGCCAGCTCCACCATGACCCTGTTCGCGTCCTGGCACGCCCTCGCGTCCGGCTGGTCGCTGCGCGCGGACGGGCCGTGGCGGGGGGTGCCCGACGCCGACCTCAGCGACGTGACCAGCCTGCACGCCGTCCCGGCGGTGGCCGACCAGGTGCTCGCCGCCGTGGAGGAGGGCCGCCTGCCCGCCCTGCGCACGATCGTCGTGGCGGGCGCCGCCTCCCCCGCGGGGCTGCGCGAGCGGGCCCGGCGCCTGGGGGTGGCCACGGTGGAGTACTACGGCGCGGCGGAGCTGTCGTTCGTCGCGATCGACCCCGACGGCGGGGGGCTCACCCCGTTCCCGCAGGTGCGGGTGCGTGCCCGGCGGGGATGCCTGGAGGTCGCGTCCCCGTGGACGTGCCAGGGCTACCTCGCGGGCGACGGGCCCCTGGTGCACGGTGACGACGGCTGGGCCGGTGTCGGGGACCGGGGCGAGTGGGACGGCGAGCGCGTGCGCGTCCACGGTCGCGGCGGCGGGGTCACGGTCGGCGGGGTGACCGTCCATCTCGCCGACGTCGAGTCCGTCCTGCGCCGGGTGCCGGGGGTCGCGGACGTCGTCGCCGTGGCCGTGGACTCGCCCCACCTCGGGGGCGCCGTGGCCGCCGTCGTGGAGCCGGTGCCCTCCCACGACCCGGGCCCGCTGCGCGCCGCCCTGTACGAGGCCGCGCGCAAGGAGCTCGTGCCCGCGGCGCGGCCCCGCCGGCACGGCGTCGCGCCGCTGGCCCGCACCACCGGCGGCAAGGCCGACCGGGCCCGCGTCGCCGCCCTGCTGGCGGCCGGATGACGGCCCGACCCGTGGTCGTCGCCGCTGCGCGCACCCCCGTGGCCACGTCGGGCAGGGCGCTGGCCGCCGTCGGCCCCGCCGCTCTGGCCTCCCCCGTCCTCGACCGCCTCGCCGCCGACCTCCGCCGCGCCGGGCTTCCCGACGAGGTGGACGACGTGCTGCTCGGCAACTGCTGCGGCCCCGGGGGCGACGTCGCGCGGATCGCCGTGCTGGGCTCCGGCCTGGGCGTCGAGGTGGCGGGCGTCACCGTGGACCGCCAGTGCGGGTCGGGGCTGGAGGCGCTGCGCCTGGGGGCGGCCCTGGTCGCCTCCGGCCAGGCGCGGGTGGTGCTGGCCGGGGGCAGCGAGTCGGCGAGCACGTCGACCCGGGCGTTCCCGCGGGCGGCCTTCGCACCGCCGGGCGTCCCCGATCCCGACATGGGAGTGGCCGCCGACGCCCTCGCGCGGGCGCGCGGCATCACCCGCGAACGGCAGGACGCCTACGCGGCGCGGTCCCACGCCCTGGCCGTGCGCGCGGCCTCGGACGGGCGGTACGCGCCGGAGCTGGTCACCGTGGCCGGGCTGGGCGCCGACGACCGCCCGCGTCCGGGTCTCGACGCCGCGCGACTGGCCCGGTTCCGGCCCGCGTTCGCGCCCGACGGCACGGTCACCGCGGGCAACAGCTGCGGCATCAACGATGGTGCTGCGGCCGTCGCCCTCGTCGGTGCCCGGGACGCGGCGGGGGTCCCCGGCCTGGCGGTGACGGCTGCCGCCGCCGTGGGCGTCGACCCCGCCCTGCCGGGCCTCGGTGCGGCGGCGGCGGTGCGGGCGGTGTGCGCCCGCGCGGGCGTCGACGTCGCGGACGTCGGTGCGCTGGAGATCACCGAGGCGTTCGCGGCCCAGGTGCTCGCCTGCACCGACGAGCTGGGCCTCGACCCGTTCGCGTCCGACGTCGTGTGCGGGCAGGGCGGGGCGATCGCCCTCGGGCACCCGTGGGGAGCCTCGGGTGCGCTGCTCGTCGTCCGGCTGTTCGCGCGGATGGTGCGCGACGGCGGGGGGCCGCGCTGGGGGGTGGCGGCATGCGCCGTCGGCGGCGGGCAGGGCGTGGCGGTCCTGGTGGAGCGGGTCGGATGAGCGAGCTGCGGTTCGAGGGCGTGGGCCACCGCTTCGGTGCGCGGACGGTCCTCGCCGACGTCGATCTGGTGCTCGCGCAGCGCCGGATCGGGGTGATCGGCGCCAACGGGTCCGGCAAGTCGACGCTGGCGCGGATGATCAACGGGCTCGTGGTCCCCACGCGGGGGCGGGTCCTGGTGGACGGCGTCGACACGGCGCGGGGAGGTGCGGCGGTGCGGCGGCGGGTGGGGTTCGTGTTCACCGACCCCGACGCCCAGATCGTCATGCCGACCGTCGCCGAGGACGTCGCCTTCAGCCTGCGCAAGCAACGGCTGTCGCGCGAGGAGCGCGACGCGAGGGTCGCCCAGGTGCTCGAGCGGTTCGGCCTGGACCGCCTGGGCGACAGCCCTGCGCACCTGCTGTCGGGGGGCGAGAAGCAGCTCCTGGCGCTGGCGTCGGTCCTGGTCACGGAGCCCGACGTGCTCGTCTGCGACGAGCCCACGACGTTGCTCGACGCGCGCAACGCGGCCCGCGTGCGCGCGCTGTTGGAGGGCCTGCCGCAGCAGGTGGTCCTCGTCACCCATCAGCTCGACCTCGTGGCCGGCGCCGACCGGGTGCTCGTGGTGGACGAGGGGCGCGTCGTCGCCGACGGTGCCCCCGACGAGGCGTTCGCCGCCTACGCCGACGTAGTGGCCCGGCCGTGATCGGCCTGTACGTCCCCGGCGGTTCTCCCCTGCACCGCTGCCCGGCCGGCCCGAAGCTCGCGGTGCTGGTCGCCGTCCTGCTCGTGGTCGGGGTGCATCGCACCCCGGGATTCGTGGGCCTCGCCGCGGCCTTCGCCGTGGGCGCGGCGGTGGCGACGCGGATCTCCCCCGCGCTCGTGTGGCGACAGGTGCGGCCGGTGCTGGTGATCGTGGTCCCCGCGGCCGCGCTGCAATGGTGGTGGGACGGCTGGCAGGAGGCGCTGCTGGCGGCCTGCTGGATCGTGACGTCCGTGCTCCTGGCCGCGCTCGTGACCCTGACGACCCCGATGGGTGCGTTGCTGGACACTCTCGTCCGCGTCCTGCGCCCGCTGCGCCGCGTGGGCATCGACCCCGAGCGGGTGGCGTTGGTGCTCACGCTCGCCGTGCGCAGCGTGCCGGTGTTGCACGAGCTCGCCCACCAGGTGCACGACGCCCGGCGAGCCCGGGGGGCAGGTGGATCGCCGCGGGCGTTCGCCGTCCCGTTCGTCGTGCGCACGGTGCGCCACGCCCACCGGCTGGGCGAGGCGCTCGTCGCGCGGGGCGTCGACGACTGACCGGCGATCAGGGCTCGGTGAGCCGGATCTGGACCGAGGCGAGCAGCTGCGGCAGGTCCGCCACCAGCGCGGCCGACGGGTCGCCGACGGTCAGGTGCCGGCCCCGGGGAAGGCCGCGCAGGCCCCGCAGCCGAGGGTCCGCGAGGGCCTGCTCGACGAGCGGCCTGTCCCCACCGGTGACCACCCACTGAGCGCCGTCCGTGAGCTTGAGGCGTACCGCGTGGGTGACGAGCGCGTCGACGAGGCCGTCGGCCTGGTTGGCGCGACGGCGGGCGTAGCGCTGCTGCGACCAGCCGCCGGCGGCGGTGCGGGCCTGGACGTACCGGGAGCCGGTCTTCGACGCCACGACGCGGTCGCCGTCGACCGCCGCGCACGCGTAGCCGCCCCGCCGGGCCAGGAGCACGACGCTGCACCGCGGCCGAGCCGCGAACGCCGCGAGGGCCTCGACGTCCAGCGGCGCCTCGCTGGGGAACGGCGGGTCGATCAGGGCGAGCGCGCCGTCGGCCGCCTCGAGCCGCACGCTGTCGCCGTCCCACGCCGTCGAGGTCAGCCCCGCGTGGCGCTGGGCGAACCCCTCCACCCAGCGCGCCAGGCGCCCCGCGTCGACGTCGATCCTGCGGGCCGTCACCTCAGACGTTGAAGCCCAGGGCCCGCAGCTGCTCGCGACCGTCGTCGGTGATCTTGTCGGGGCCCCACGGCGGCATCCATACCCAGTTGATGCGGTGGCCGGCGACGATGCCCGACAGCGCCTGGGCCGCCTGGTCCTCGATGACGTCGGTCAGCGGGCACGCCGCCGACGTCAGCGTCATGTCGATGATCGCGGTGTTGTTCTGGTCCACCACGACGCCGTAGATCAGGCCGAGGTCGACCACGTTGATCCCCAGCTCGGGGTCGACGACGTCGCGCAGGGCCTCCTCGACGTCGGCCACGTCGGCCGGGGTGGTCGTCGTCTCGCTCATGCTGCTCCTTCGTGCGGGTGGTGCGCGGCGCCCGGGGAGGGCTCAGGTGAAGGCTCGGAGCCGGTCGGCTCAGGCCGTGGGAGCGTCGGGGGTGGCCTCGTAGAGGACGGGCACGGCCCGGTGCACGGCGTCCTCGAGGGCCGACCAGCCGAGCATCGCGCACTTGACGCGGTTGGCGTGGCGGCCGACGCCGCTGAAGGCCGCGGCGTCCCCGAGGACCTCCTCGTCGACCTCGAAGCTGCCCCGGGAACGGATCATCGTGCGGTAGGTGTCGAGGAGGGTCTCGACCTCGGCGACCGGCCTGTCCACGGTGAGGTCGTGCATCACCGACGTCGCGGCCTGGCTGATCGAGCAGCCGTCGCCGCCCCAGCTGACCCCCACGACATACGGGACGGCGTCGCGCTCGGCCACCGTCACCTGCAGCAGCACCTCGTCACCGCACAGGGGGTTGCGCTGCCGGCTGGCCGCGCTGACGCCCTCGGCGGTGGCGCGGGGGGCCAGCGTCGAGGCGTCGACGTGACCGCCGTGCAGGTCGAGCCCGCCGTCGTGACCGTGCCGCTCCTTGGCGTGGTCGAGGATGACCTGCTGGTACAGCTGCTCCAGGCTCGACATGAGCCGTCCCTCCTCCTCAGGCCCGGCCGAACCAGGCCCGCACCCCGGACAGCGCGTCCAGGAAGCGGTCGACCTCGTCGGTCGTCGTGTACAGGGCGACGCTCGCCCTCGTGCTCGCCGTCACGCCGTAGTGACGGTGGACGGGCTGCGCGCAGTGGTGCCCCACCCGGACGGCGACCCCGGCCGCGTCGAGCACCTGTCCCACGTCGTGCGGGTGCACGCCGTCCACGGCGACGCTCACGGCTCCCACACGGTCGGCCGCGTCGACGGGGCCGATCACGCGGATGCCGGGCAGGTCCGCCACGCCCTGCAGCAACCGCAGGGTCAGTTCGTGTTCCCACGCGGCCACGCGGTCCATCCCGACCGCCTCGAGGTAGCGCACGGCGGCGTGCCAGGCCACGGCCTGGCTGACGGCCTGGGTGCCGGCCTCGAAGCGCTGCGGCGGTTCGCGGAACGTCGTGAGCTCCATCGTCACGGTGTCCACCATGGAACCGCCGGTGAGCACGGGCGGCAGCGTGGCGAGGGCCTCCGCGCGAGCGGCGAGGGCGCCGATGCCGTTGGGGCCGAGCATCTTGTGCGCGGAGAAGGCGGCGAAGTCCACCCCGAGGGCGGCGAGATCCAGCGGCTGGTGGGGGGCCGTCTGGCAGGCGTCGAGCACGGTGAGCGCCCCCACGGAGCGCGCGGCCGCGACGAGGGCCGCGACGTCGGTCACCGACCCCAGCACGTTCGAGGCGTGGGTGAACGCCACCACCCTGGTGCGCGGGGTGACGAGATCGGCCAGGCCGGACAGGTCGAGGCGGCCGTCCTCGCCCAGCGGGATCCACCGCAGCCGCGCCCCGGACCGGGCGCAGGCCTGCTGCCACGGGACGAGGTTCGCGTGGTGCTCGGCCTCCGTGACGAGCACCTCGTCCCCGGCACCCAGCAGCGGTGTTCCGGATGCCGGGTCGCTGAGCCCGATCGCCACGAGGTTGATGGCCTCGGTCGCGTTGCGGGTCCAGACCAGCTCCTCGGGCTCGCGCCCGACGAACGCCGCGACGGCGGCGCGCGCGTCCTCGAACGCGTCGGTCGCCTCCGACGCCAGCGTGTGCGCGCCGCGGTGGACGGCAGCGTTGGACGTCTCGAGGAAGGCCCGCTCGGCGTCCAGCACCGACCGGGGACGCTGGGCGGTCGCCCCGGAGTCGAGGTAGGCCAGCGGCGCGTCGCCGACGGTGCGCGACAGCAGCGGGAAGTCACGGCGCAGGACGGCGACGGCGTCATCGTCGAGGGGGGCCGTGGCGGCTCCCCCGGCGGGCGGGCGCCCGGCGTCGAGGGCGGAAAGGGTCATGCGGCGTCCTCTCACGGCAGCACCGCGGCGGCGGACCCCGGGAGGGGTCCGCCGCCGGTCGGCGGCCTCAGGCGGAAGCGGCGGCGGTGGCGCCGGTGTAGCGGTCGTAGCCCTCGCTCTCGAGCAGGTCGGCCAGCTCGGGGCCGCCCTCCTCGACGATCTTCCCGGCGACGAACACGTGCACGAAGTCGGGCTTGATGTAGCGCAGGATCCGCGTGTAGTGCGTGATCAGCAGGACGCCCACGTCGCCGGTCTCCCGCACCCGGTTCACGCCCTCGGAGACGATCCGCAGGGCGTCGACGTCGAGGCCCGAGTCGGTCTCGTCGAGGATCGCGATCTTCGGCTTGAGGAGCTCCAGCTGCAGGATCTCGTGGCGCTTCTTCTCCCCGCCCGAGAAGCCCTCGTTGACGTTGCGCTCGGCGAAGGAGGCGTCCATGCGCAGCGCCTCCATGGCCCCGCGGACCTCCTTCACCCAGGTGCGCAGCGCGGGCGCCTTCCCGTCGACGGCGGTCTTGGCCGTGCGGAGGAAGTTCGACACCGTGACGCCGGGGATCTCGACCGGGTACTGCATCGCCAGGAAGACCCCGGCCCGGGCGCGCTCGTCCACGCTCATCGCGAGGACGTCCTCGCCGTCGAGGGTGACGGTGCCGCCCGTGATCGTGTACTTGGGGTGCCCGGCCAGCGAGTAGGCGAGCGTGGACTTGCCGGAGCCGTTCGGCCCCATGATCGCGTGGGTCTCGCCCTGCTTGATCGTCAGGTCGACCCCGCGCAGGATCTGCTTGCTGCCCTGCTCGGTGTCGACGCTGACCTGCAGGTCGCGGATCTCGAGGGTGGCCATCGTGTCAGTTCTCCTTCGCGGCGGCGGCGACGTCCTGGCCGCCGAGGGTCGTGGTGACGTCGACGAGCACGTCGTCGCCGTCGAGGGTCACCGGGTAGACCGGCACGGGACGCATCGCGGGCAGCGACAGCGGCTGCCCGGTGCGCAGGTCGAAGCGCGAGCCGTGCAGCCAGCACTCGATGGTGCAGTCCTCGACCTCGCCCTCCGACAGGGAGACGTTGGCGTGGCTGCAGGTGTCGCCGACCGCGTGCACCCCGCCGTCCTCGTCGCGCACCACGGCCACCGGCACGCCGTCGACGACGACGCGCACGGCGCCGGCGCCGGGCAGGTCGGCCACCGACAGCACTCGCACTGCGCTCACGCGGTCACCTCGGCCGAGGCGGCGTCATCGACCACCGGGCCACTGGTGCCCATGGCGACGGCGAGCTCGGCGTCGATGGCGGCCAGCAGCCGCTCCTCGACCTCGGGCACGCCGATCTGCTGGACCAGCTCGGCGAAGAAGCCCCGCACGACCAGGCGGCGGGCCTCCTCCTCGGGGATGCCCCGGGCCTGCAGGTAGAACAGCTGCTCGTCGTCGAAGCGGCCGGTCGCGCTGGCGTGACCCGCACCGACGATCTCGCCGGTCTCGATCTCGAGGTTGGGCACCGAGTCGGCGCGCGCGCCGTCGGTGAGCACCAGGTTGCGGTTGAGCTCGTAGGTGTCGGTGCCCTCGGCCGCCGCGCGGATCAGCACGTCGCCGACCCAGACGGTGTGGGCGCCCTCGCCCTGCAGCGCTCCCTTGTAGACCACGTTGCTGCGGCAGTGCGGCACCGCGTGGTCGACGAACAGGCGGTGCTCCTGGTGCTGCCCGGCGTCGGCGAAGTACAGGCCGAGCATCTCGACCTCGCCGCCCGGGGCGGTGAACCGCGCCGCCGGGGTGATCCGCACGAGGTCGCCGCCGAACGTCACGACGACGTGGCGCAGCCGGGCGTCGCGGCCGAGGCGGGCGTGGTGGGCGGCCAGGTGGACGGCGTCGTCGTCCCAGTCCTGGATGCTCACGACGGTCAGCTCGGCGGCGTCCTCGACGTCGATCTCGACGTTGGCCGACAGGCGCCCTGCGCCGCGGTGGTCGAGCACGACCACGCCGCGGGCGTGGCGCTGGGCGCGCACGACGACGTGGCCGAACGCGGCGGACCCCTCGACGCGCAGCGCCACCTGCGCCAGCGCCGGGCTGCTCGCCTCGCCCGTGGCCGAGGTGAGGGTCACGACCGCGACGTCCTGCGCCCCGGCCCACGCCAGGGCGGCGGCGCGGTCCTCGGGCAGTCCGGCAGCCCCGACCCGCGGGTCGGTGACCGGCACGTGCTCCAGGGTGATCTCGGCTCCGGACAGCTCGGCCTCGACGGCCAGCCGGCCGTCCACCGCGGGCGCGTCGTGCAGCCCGTGCAGGCGGTCCAGGGGGGTGAACCGCCAGTCCTCCTCGCGGCCGCTCGGCACCGCGAAGTCGCCCGGGTCGCCGCTGGAGCGGCGCTCGGCTCGCGACTGCTCGGGCACGCCGGCCCCGTGCCCGTGGGCGACCAGCCCGTGCTGGGCGCCGGCGGGCGACTCCTGGAGGGCCCCTGCGGCGCCCTGTTCGATCTGCGTGTCGACCGACATCAGCCGACGGCCCCTTCCATCTGAAGCTCGATCAGGCGGTTGAGCTCGAGCGCGTACTCCATCGGCAGTTCGCGCGCGATGGGCTCGACGAAGCCACGGACGATCATCGCCATGGCCTCCTCCTCGCTCATTCCGCGGGACATGAGGTAGAAGAGCTGGTCGTCGCTGACCTTGGAGACCGTGGCCTCGTGCCCCATCTTCACGTCGTCCTCGCGGACGTCGACGTAGGGGTAGGTGTCGGACCGGCTGATGGTGTCGACCAGGAGCGCGTCGCAGCGCACGGTGGACGCCGAGTGGTGCGCGCCCTCGAGCACCTGGACCAGGCCGCGGTAGGAGGTGCGCCCACCGCCGCGCGCCACGGACTTCGACACGATCGTCGAGGACGTGTACGGCGCGGCGTGGACCATCTTGGAACCCGCGTCCTGGTGCTGGCCCTCGCCCGCGAACGCGATGGACAGCGTCTCGCCCTTGGCGTGCTCACCCATGAGGTAGACGGCTGGGTACTTCATCGTGACCTTGGACCCGATGTTGCCGTCGATCCACTCCATGGTCGCGCCCTCGTGGGCGACGGCCCGCTTGGTGACCAGGTTGTACACGTTGTTCGACCAGTTCTGGATGGTCGTGTACCGGACCCGGGCGTTCTTCTTCACGACGATCTCGACCACGGCCGAGTGCAGCGAGTCGGACTTGTAGATCGGCGCCGTGCAGCCCTCGACGTAGTGCACGTAGGAGTCCTCGTCGGCGATGATCAACGTGCGCTCGAACTGGCCCATGTTCTCGGTGTTGATCCGGAAGTAGGCCTGCAGCGGGATCTCGACGTGGACGCCCTTGGGCACGTAGATGAACGAGCCGCCCGACCACACCGCGGTGTTGAGCGAGGCGAACTTGTTGTCGCCGATCGGGATGACGGTGCCGAAGTACTCCTTGAAGAGCTCCTCGTGCTCGCGCAGGCCCGTGTCGGTGTCGACGAAGATGACGCCCTGCTGCTCGAGGTCCTCGCGGATCTGGTGGTAGACGACCTCGGACTCGTACTGGGCCGCGACGCCGGCGACGAGGCGCTGCTTCTCGGCCTCGGGGATGCCCAGGCGGTCGTAGGTCGCCCGGATGTCCTCGGGCAGGTCCTCCCAGCTGGTCGCCTGCTTCTCCGTGGAGCGCACGAAGTACTTGATCGTGTCGAAGTCGATCCCCGTGAGGTCGGAACCCCAGGACGGCATCGGCTTGCGGTCGAACAGGCGCAGGGCCTTCAGTCGCGTCTTGAGCATCCACTCGGGCTCGCTCTTCTTGCCCGAGATGTCGCGGACGACGTCCTCGTTGAGGCCGCGCTTGGCGGTGGCGCCTGCGGCGTCGGGGTCGGACCAGCCGTACTCGTAACGGCCGATCCCTTCCAGCTCCGGATGGGTCGTGGTCATGCGGAGGTCCTCTCCTGGGCCGGGGACGCGGGGGGCGTGGGTTCCTCGACGGGGACGGCGACGCTGCCGGCCGGTGCGGTGTCGGGGACGTGGGTCGTGCAGACGTGGTAGCCGTGGGCCAGCGTGGCCAGGCGTTGCACGTGGACGCCGAGCAGGCGCGAGAAGGCCTCGGTCTCGGCGTCGCACAGCTGGGGGAACTGCTCGGCCACCTGCTGGACGGGGCAGTGCCCCTGGCAGAGCTGGACGCCGAGGGTGACCCCGGCGACCTGGACGGTGCGGGTGCTCGCGGCGTAACCGTCGGCGGCCAGCGCCTGGGCGAGGGCCTCGGCGCGGGACCGGGAGTCGGGGCCCGCGGCCTGCACCTGCGGCGCGTAGCGCGCCTCGAGGCCCGCGACGCGTGACTCGGCGAACGAGCGCACGGCCTCGGCCCCGGCCATCGACTCCAGGAACCGCAGGGCGGCGCCGGCGAGGTCGTCGTAGGCGGTGGTCATGGCGGAGTGCCCCGCGGGGGTGACCACCCAGCGGCGGGCGGGACGGCCGCGGGGCCGGGGGCCGGGCGAGCCGGCCTGGTCCCACGTCGTCACGAGGCCGTCGGCCTCCAGCTGGTCGAGGTGGCGGCGGATGCCGGCCGGGGTCATCCCGAGCACCTCGGCGAGCTCCGCCGCGGACACCGGTCCCCTGCCGAGCACCTGACGGCAGACCCTGTCCCGGGTGCGGGCATCGGCCTCGCTGGGAGCGACCTCGGCGGCGGCGGGCAGGGCCGCGCCGCCCTCGGAGGGGGCACCCCCCTGGTCGCATCGCGCGCTCCGGTCGAATTTCATGACACCAGTGTGTCGTTAATCCCCCCGCGCGCTCAAGTCGAGCCCGCCTAGACTTCGGCTCGTGAGCACGCCCGTGGTCGAGATCGAGGGCCTGCGCAAGTCCTACAGGTCCCGCACGGTCCTCCACGACGTGTCGTTCCACGCGCCCGAGGCGGCTCTGACCGCCCTGCTCGGGCCCAACGGCGCGGGCAAGACGACGACCGTCGAGATCTGCGAGGGGCTGCGGCGCGCCGACGGCGGCAGGGTGCGCGTCCTGGGGCGCGACCCCGGTGAGCGCGCCGACCGCGCGGCGTTGCGGCGCGACGTCGGCGTCATGCTCCAGGACGGCGGACTCCCCCTCGCCGCGCCGGCCGGGGCGTTCCTCCGCCACGTGGCCGGCCTGCACGAGCATCCGCGCGACATCGGCGAGCTCGCCGACGTGCTCGGCCTCGGCTCCGCGCTGCGCACCCCCGTGCGCCGTCTGTCCGGTGGGCAGCGCGCCCGGCTGGGCTTCGCCGTCGCCGTGGTGGGCAGGCCCCGGCTCGCCTTCCTCGACGAGCCCACCTCCGGCCTGGACCCGCAGGCACGCCGCGCGGTGTGGGAGTTCGTCCGCCGGCTGCGCGAGGAGGGCACCTCCCTCGTGCTCACCACCCACGCCCTGGACGAGGTCGAGGACCTCGCCGACCGCGTCGTGATCCTCGACGAGGGGCGCGTGCTCGTGGACGCCGACCCTGCGGAGCTGGTGGACGGTGGCGAGTCCGTCGACTTCTCGGGCCCGCCGGCGCTGGTGCTGTCGGACCTGGTGGCGGCACTGCCCGAGGGGCTCGACGTCGCCGAGTCGGCGCCGGGGCGCTACAGCGTCCGCTCACGGCCGGGCGCCCCGGAGGTCGCCCTCGACGCCCAGGTGGTGGCGACCGTGACGACCTGGTGCGCCGCGCGGGGCATCCGGCTGGCCGCGATGTCCTTCGGGCGGCGGACGCTCGAGGACGTCTACCTCGACCTCACGGGGCGGTCCCTGCGATGAACGCCGGCACCACCCGGACGCTGCGTCAGGCGTCCTTCGACACCCTGGCCATGCTCCGCAACGGCGAGCAGCTCCTGCTCGTCCTCGTGCTCCCCGCGCTCGCGCTGCTGGCCGGGGCCGCCGTCTCGGTGCCCGACCTCGGGCCGCACCGCGTCGACGTCCTCGTCCCCGGCGTCCTCGCCCTGGCGGTGCTCTCGACCGCGTTCACGGGGCAGGCCATCGCCCTCGCCTTCGACCGCCGCGCCGGGGTGCTCCGGCTCCTCGCCACCACGCCGCTGGGGCCCTCGGGGCTGGTCCTCGGGCGCATCCTCGCGGTCGTCACCGTCGAGATCGTGCAGCTCGCCGTCCTGGGCGGGATCGGCCTGGCCGCGGGGTGGCGCCCGGAGCCCGCAGGGTTGCCCGCGGCCGTCCTCCTCGCCGCGCTGGGGACGGTCGCCCTGGCGGCCTGCGGCCTGCTCCTCGCCTCGCTCCTGCGGCCCGAGGCCGTGCTCGCCGTCGCCAACCTCGTGTGGGTGCTCCTGCTCGGCCTCGGCGCGGTCGTCGTCCCGGCCTCCGCCTACGGCAGGCACGAGGCGTGGGCGAGGCCGGCAGCGCTGCTGCCCTCCGGCGCCCTGGCGGAAGGGCTGCGGGCGGCGCTGGGCCAGGGACGCCTCGATGCGGGGGCCCTGCTGGTGCTCCTGGTCTGGGCCGCGGGCGCCACGACGGCGGCCGTCCGCCTCGCCCGCTGGGACTGATCGAGAAAAACATCCTCGGACTGCATCCGACAGCACCCCTCCCTCGGAAGTACAGGCATCAACAACGTCCGAGGGAGGACTTCCATGACGCTCCACCGCAGCCGCGCCGTCGCCGTCACCGCGCTCCTGGGCGCCGCCCTGCTCACCCCCGCCGTCGCGTCCCCGGCCCACGCCGCGGGCAACGCGACCGTCTCGGTCCTGCACGGCGTCCCCGGCCTGACCGTCGACGTCTACGCCAACGGCGACAAGCTGCTCAGCGCCTTCAAGCCCGGCACCCTCACCGACCCCGTGTCGCTGCCCGAGGGCACCTACGACCTCGCGGTCTTCCCCGAGGGCCAGGGCCCCTCCGGCACGCCGGCGATCAAGGCCGACGACGTCAAGGTGCCCGGCGGCGCCAACATCACGGTCGTCGCCCACCTCGACGCGGCGGGCAAGCCCGTGCTCACCCCGTTCGTCAACGACACCAAGAGGCTCGGCGCCGGCAAGGCCCGCCTGACCGTGCGGCACACCGCCGCCGCCCCCGCCGTCGACATCCGCGCCGGCGGCACGCCAGTCGTGAAGGGCCTGGTCAACCCCAAGGAGGCCTCGCTCGACCTCGACGCCGCGACGGTGAACGCGGACGTCGTCCTCGCCGGCACCTCCACCGTCGCGATCGGCCCGGCCGACCTCGACCTCAAGGAGGGCACCTCCACGATCGTCTACGCGTGGGGTTCGGCCGCCGACAACAACCTCCAGCTCGCCGTCCAGACCATCAGCGGCCTGCACGGCAACCCCTCCGGCGTCCCCGGCGGCACGGGTGGCCAGGCCGCCCAGGACGGCGTCCCCGCGGCCGTCGTCGGATCCGTCGCCGCCGGTCTGCTGGCGATGCTGGCCGGGATCGGGCTGCTGCGCCGTCGTACGGCCGCCCTCACCCGGTGACCTCCACCCCTGACGCCTCGGGTGCGTCCCGGCCCTCGCGGCCGGGACGCACCCGGGCGGCGACCGTCCTGCTCACCGTGGGCGCGCTGGTCGCCGTGGCCGTCCCCGCCACCTGGTGGGCCACGCGCCAGCCCCAGTCCCAGGGGGAGTCGCTGAGCTCCCCGCCCCCCTCGCCGGCCATCCCGATGGGGTCGGCGACGCCCACGACGTCCCCGACGGCGGACGTCACGCCCGGCGGCCCCGCACCGACCGGGGCGCTCGACGGGGCGACGCGTGCGGCCTCCCCCACCCGCGCGGCTGCACCGGACGCCCCCCGGCGCCTGATCCTCCCCCGGCAGAAGGTGAACGCCCCCGTCGACCCGGTGGGGGTGGACGACCAGGGACTGATGGAGCTGCCGGAGGACGTCGACCGGGTCGGGTGGTACCGCTACGGGCCCGCGCCGGGCTCGGACCGGGGGTCGGCCGTCATCGCCGGGCACGTGGACTCGGCGGAACAGGGGCTCGGCGCCCTCGCCGCGCTCAGCTCGGTCCGGACGGGAGACGTGATCCAGGTGCAACTGCGGAGCTCGACGACGCTGAGCTACCGGGTGGTCGGCATCACCCGGCTGCGCAAGCAGGTCCTGCCCACCCGAGAGATCTTCGCCCGCGAAGGAGCTCCGCGCCTCACGGTCGTGACGTGCGGCGGGCCCTTCGACCGGGCCCGACGCAGCTACCGGGACAACCTGGTCATCCGGGCGGAGCCGCTGCCGTGAGACGCCAGTCCCCCGGGGTGCTCGTGCGCTCCGCTCCAGCTTCCGAGGTGTGGATCGACCGTCGCGGCCCTACCGTGATCGGCGTGAAGCCCCCGCCCCCCGGTGCCGCCGCTGCCACTGCAGCGGGACACTCCGCGCCCGCACCCGGCGTGAGACCTCGCCCGGTGGCCGTCGCGGCCCCCGTCCCCACCGACGCGGAGGTGGGTGCGGCCTTCGCCCAGGGCGACGAGCATGCCCTCGCCCTCGCCTACGAGCGGTGGTCGGCCCTCGTGCACGGGCTCGCCGTCCGGTCCCTCGGAGCGGGCACCGACGCCGAGGACGTCACCCAGCAGACCTTCGTGTCGGCCTGGACGGCCCGGTCGTCCTACCGCGCCGACTCGGGCCCGCTGGCCGCGTGGCTCGTGGGCATCGCCCGGCACCGCATCGCCGACGCGCACGCGGCCCGGGCACGCCAGGCGCGGCTGGAGTCCGCCGTCGTCACGACGGCCGACCACCCCGCCTCCGCAGGCGGTGCGACGCCCTTCGACCCCGCGGCCGAGGACCGGATCGTCCTGCTCGACGAGTTGCGGCAGCTCGACCAGCCGCAACGCGGGATCATGGAGCTCGCCTTCTTCCACGACCTCACCCACGACCAGATCGCCCGGCACCTCGGCCTGCCCCTCGGGACGGTCAAGAGCCACATCCGCCGGACCCTGGCCCGCCTGCGCACCCGATTGAGGTGGACGGTGTTGCACTGTGACGACGACACGTTGAGCCTGCTGGCCCTCGGCGAGACCGTCGCCGCCGACCAGGTGGCGCACCTGCGCGATTGCCCGCGCTGCCGCGCGGAGCTCGCCGGCCTCGAACGGGTCGTGGACGCCGCACGGGTGCCCGTGGCCGACGCGTCGCACGTGACGCCGGTGGCCCCGCCGCCGTCGGTGTGGGCGGCCATCGCGGCCCAGACCGGCGTCTCCGTCAGCCCGCGCACGTCCGCGTCCGTGCCTGCCGCACCGGCGCAGATGCCCGCCACACCCGCGCCGGTGCCCGCCATGCCGGAGATCCCGTCGGCGGGACCGTCGTTGGCCGAGGTCGTCGCCCTGCCCGCGCGTCCCCGCCGTGGCGACGCCGATCGCGCGCTCCCTGCGCGCCGGGAGCTGCGGGGTCGCCGCTTCGGTCCGCGCATGCTGTCCGCCGTCGCGGCGGCCGGGATCGCCCTGGGGGCCGTCGCCGGGGCCGGCGTCACCGCCGGACTCCGCGACGACGCGCCGTCCGTCGCGGCACCCACGCCCACGCCGACCGTGCTCGTCCAGGTGCGGCTCAACGCCCTGCCCCAGCCCGAGGCCGCCAAGGCGTTCGGGTCCGCGGAGGTCGTCCAGGCGTCGGGCTCCCGCGAGCTCGTCGTCGACGTCTCCGACCTCGGGCGGACCCCCGGGTTCCTCGAGGTGTGGCTGATCGACCGGGACGTCAAGCGGATGGTGCCGGTGGGCGTCATCTCCGGCTCCCAGGGCCGCTTCACGCTGCCGGAGGGTCTCGACCTCAGCCAGTACCCCATCGTCGACGTGTCCGTGGAACCGCTGGACGGGGACCCGACGCATTCGGGCACCTCGGTGCTGCGCGGTGTCATCAAGTCCTGACCCGCCGCCCTGCGACGCCGCCGGTCCCGCGATCGGCGGCGTCGGCGCACGTCACATCCGGCCGACCCCGCCCGCCCGGCGGGGGCGGCCTACAGTGGGCGGCGTGACCGACCTCGCTGTCGACTCCTCGTCCCCCCTCGCCGACGCCCCGCGCGGGTCCTCCGACGGGCGGGGTCCCGCCGCTGCCAGAACGCTGCGCGGGAACTGGCTCGGGCGCTGGGCGCTGGCCAACCTCGCCGCGCAGGTGGGCATCGTCGTGACGGGCGGGCTCGTCCGCGTGACCGGCTCGGGGCTGGGATGTCCCACGTGGCCCGAATGCTTCGACGGCTCGCTGACCCCGCCGCGGCACGCGGCGACCGGCTCCCACGCGGCCGTCGAGTTCGGCAACCGCATGCTCACGTTCGTGCTCACCGCCGTCGCGGTCGCCCTCGTCGTCACCGTGGTGCGGCAGCGGCGGCGTTCCGCCGCGATTCGTGCGGACCGTCGCCTCCTCGTGCTCGCCCTGGTCCCGTTCCTCGGGATCGTGGCCCAGGCCGTCCTCGGCGGCGTCACGGTGCTGGTGGACCTCTCCCCCGCGTGGGTGGCCGCGCACCTGCTCCTGTCGATGGTCCTGATCAGTGCCAGCACCTGGCTCGTGGTGCACCTGCAGCCCCGGCAGGGGTGGGCGGGGGCGGCGCGGCGCGAGGTCCGCATCGCCGGGGCGTGCCTGGCGCTGCTCACGGGTGCGGTGCTGGTGCTCGGCACCGTGGTCACCGGCGCCGGGCCTCACGCGGGCGACGAGCTGACGCCGCGCTACGACCTCGACATCCGCGCGATGACCTGGCTGCACGCCGATGCCGTGCTCGTGCTCGGCGGCCTGGCGCTGGTGCTGATGGTCGCCACGCGCCTGCTGGAGGCGCCTCGGCAGGCTCAGCGCTGGTGCCTCGCCGTGGTGGGTGTGTGTGCCGCGCAGTCCCTCGTCGGCTACGTCCAGTACGCGACGGGCGTGCCGTGGGGCCTGGTGCTCGCGCACCTGCTCGGGGCGAGCCTGCTCGTCGTCGCCGTCACCGGCGCCCTGCTGCGGACCTGGGAGACCCCGGCCGCCGGCTAGTCCGGCCCAATCCGGCCCAATCCGGCAGGGGCCGGCCGCGCGGCTCCGTGAGGTGATGGAGCCGCGGCTCCCTCAGCCGATGAAGGGGTCCAGCGCGACCGCGAGGAACACCAGCGACAGGTACGTGATGGACAGGTGGAACAGCCGCATCGGGCGCACCGGGCCAGGCCGGCGCGTGCGCCGAGCGAGGGCATGCGCCTCCCACAGGAAGGCGGCCCCGAGGACGGCGGCGGCGGCGGTGTAGAACCACCCGGCCCCGCCGAGAGGACCCAGCAGCAGCGAGCAGCCGACCATGGGCCAGGAGTACCCGACGATGCGCCGGCTCACGGACTCCTCGTCGGCGACCACGGGAAGCATGGGCACGCCGGCAGCGGCGTAGTCGTCGCGGAAGCGCAGCGACAGCGGCCAGTAGTGCGGAGGGGTCCACAGGAAGATGACTCCGAACAGCACCCAAGGGGCCCAGCCGAGACTGCCGGTGACGGCGGCCCAGCCGATCAGCACCGGCATGCACCCGGCGGCGCCGCCCCAGACGATGTTCTGAGGGGTGCGGCGCTTGAGCCACAGGGTGTAGACGAAGACGTAGAAGAGGATCGCCGCGAGGGCGAGCGCCGCCGAGACCACGTTCACGGCCAGGGCGAGGAACGCGACGGAGCCGGCGCCGAGCGCGATCCCGAACGTCAGCGCCCCGCGAGGCGACACCGCGCCCGTCACCAGCGGCCGGTGCACGGTGCGCTGCATCAGGCGGTCGATGTCGCGATCGAGGTAGCAGTTCAGGGTGTTCGCGCTCCCCGCGGCCAGGGTGCCGCCGACCAGCGTGGCCACCACCAGCCACGTGGAGGGCCATCCGCGCTCGGCGAGGATCATCGTGGGGACCGTCGTGGTGAGGAGCAGCTCGATGATCCGCGGCTTGGTGAGGGCGACGTAGGCCTTCACCCGGGCCAGGCCCGCACGCCCTGCAGGGGCGGGGACAACGGGACCGCCCACCGGCGACGCGGCGGGCGGCAATGGGTCGAGTGTCGTCACGACGTCCTCAGATCGCACGAAGGGGCCGTGCCCACTGTAAGCCACGCCTTAGCGACCGGGCCCTGCGGCGCCACGCGACCGGTACCTCGGAGCGCGTGGCAACATGATCGAACGCAACCGATCGTCCCCGTGACCTGCGGAGAAACTCTCGGAGACGTGCGTCACCACGCCGCCCGCCTCGCGCGGCCCGCGCCGGAGGGCGGCATTAGGCTCACGAGAGGAAGCTCCGCCGGACGCGCTCGCGCGCGTTCCACCATCGGCGGACCACGGCGGCCGAGCCGGCTGCCCCGCCCCCAGAGCCTGCAGTGCGAGGAGAGGACCCAGACCCCGTGACCGAGACGACCCTGACGTGGACCGACCTGGACAAGCGCGCCGTCGACACGGTGCGCGCGCTGGCGATGGACGCCGTCCAGAGCGTCGGCAACGGCCACCCGGGCACGGCGATGAGCCTCGCCCCCGTCGCCTACCTGCTCTACCAGAAGGTGATGCGCCACGACCCGGCGCGGCCGCACTGGGCCGGGCGTGACCGCTTCGTCCTCTCGTGCGGGCACAGCAGCCTCACCCAGTACCTCCAGCTGTTCCTCGCCGGCTACGGCCTGGAGCTGGAGGACATCAGGTCACTGCGCCGCTTCGGGTCCCTCACCCCGGGCCACCCCGAGGTCAACCACACCGCCGGCGTCGAGATCACGACGGGCCCCCTCGGGTCCGGCCTCGCCAGCGCCGTGGGCTTCGCCATGGCGGCCCGCCGCGAGCGCGGCCTGTTCGACCCCGAGGCCCCGGCCGGCGCCAGCCCGTTCGACCACCACGTGTACGTGCTGGCCTCCGACGGCGACATCCAGGAGGGCGTGACCAGCGAGGCGTCCTCCCTCGCCGGCCACCAGCAGCTCGGCAACCTCGTCGTGATCTACGACCGCAACCACATCTCGATCGAGGACGACACCGACATCGCGATGAGCGAGGACACGGCCGCCCGCTACGAGGCCTACGGCTGGCACGTCCAGGAGATCGACTGGACGCACGGCAAGGGTGGGGACTCGGCCAAGGACCGCTCCTACTCCGAGGACGTCGAGGCGCTGTACGCGGCGATCGAGGCGGCGAAGGCCGAGACCACCAAGCCGTCGATCATCGTCCTGCGGACGATCATCGCGTGGCCCTCGCCGGGCGCGCAGAACACGGGCAAGTCGCACGGGTCGGCGCTGGGCGCCGACGAGATCCGCGCGACGAAGGAGATCATGGGGTTCGACCCCGACGTCGACTTCCCCGCCGAGGAGGAGGTCCTCGCCTGGACGCGGTCGGTGGGCGAACGCCAGGCCGACGAGTTCGCCGCGTGGCAGAAGGCCTGGGACGACTGGGCGACGGCGAACCCGCAGCGCCTGGCCCTGTTCGAGCGCCTGTCCCGGCGTGAGCTGCCCGAGGGCTGGACGAGCGCCCTGCCGGAGTTCCCGGCGGGCAAGGAGGTCGCCACCCGCAAGGCCTCCGGCAGCGTCCTGACCGCGGTGAAGGACGCACTGCCCGAGCTGTGGGGCGGCTCTGCCGACCTCGCCGAGAGCAACAACACGACGATGGAGGGCGAGCCCTCGTTCGTCGCGCAGGGGCGCACGACCCGCACCTGGGACGGCGGCCCCTACGGGCGCACCCTCCACTTCGGCATCCGCGAGCACGCGATGGGCGCCATCCTCAACGGCATCGCCCTGCACGGCGGGACCCGCCCCTACGGCGGCACCTTCCTCGTGTTCAGCGACTACATGCGGCCGTCGGTGCGGCTGGCGGCGCTGATGAAGCTGCCCGTCACCTACGTCTGGACGCACGACTCGATCGGTCTGGGCGAGGACGGCCCCACGCACCAGCCCGTCGAGCACCTCGCGGCGCTGCGCACGATCCCCGGCCTCGACGTCGTCCGCCCGGCCGACGCGAACGAGACGGCGTGGGCCTGGCGCACCATCCTGGAGAACACCGACCGCCCGGCCGGGCTGTGCCTGACCCGGCAGAACCTGCCGACCCTCGACCGGTCCGAGGGCTCGCCGTTCGCCCCGGCCGAGGGCGTCGCCAAGGGCGCCTACGTGCTGGCGGAGGCCGAGGGCGGCGCGCCCGAGGTCCTCCTCGTCGGCACCGGGTCCGAGGTGCACCTGGCGCTGGCGGCGCGCGAGCAGCTGCAGGCCGCGGGCGTGCCCACCCGCGTCGTGTCGATGCCGTGCCGCGAGTGGTTCGAGGCGCAGGACGCGGGGTACCGGGAGAGTGTGCTCCCCTCGTCCGTGCGCGCCCGCGTGAGTGTCGAGGCCGCCGTCTCCTTCGGCTGGCGCGACATCGTCGGCGACGCCGGGCGGATCGTCGGCATCGACCACTTCGGCGCGTCCGGGGACTACCAGACCCTGTACCGCGAGTTCGGCATCACGGCCGAGGCCGTGATGGCGGCCGCGCAGGAGAGCCTGGCCGCCGCGCGCGGCTGAGCGTGGCGGGCGGGCCGCGGCCCCCCGCGGCCCGCCCGCGCGCTGTGGTGCCCCGGCCGGGGCGATGCAGTGCCGGAACGTCCATGAGCACCTCCTCGACGAGCATCAGGAAGGCCGCACCATGAACGAAGCACTGAAGCAGCTGGCCGACGCAGGCGTGTCGGTCTGGCTCGACGACCTGTCCCGCGAGCTCGTCGAGAGCGGCGACCTCGCCCGCCTCATCACCGGGACGGGGGTGCGCGGCGTCACGAGCAACCCGACGATCTTCGCCTCCGCCCTGGCCAAGGGGGACCGCTACGCCGACCAGGTCGCCGGGCTGGCCCGCGACGGCGCGGACGTCGAGCGCGCGGTCTTCGAGATCACCACCGAGGACGTGCGGCGCGCGTGCGACGCGTTCGCAGAGGTGTACGAGAGCTCGGGCCACCTCGACGGGCGGGTGTCCCTGGAGGTCGACCCGCGCCTGGCCCACGACACCGAGGCCACGGTCGCGGCGGCACGCTCCCTGTGGTCGACCGTCGACCGCCCCAACCTGATGATCAAGATCCCCGCGACCGTGGCGGGCCTGCCCGCCATCACCACGGTCATCGGTGAGGGGATCAGCGTCAACGTGACCCTGATCTTCAGCCTCGACCGCTACCGCGCGGTCATGAACGCCTACCTGGAGGGTCTGGAGCGCGCGAAGGCGGCCGGGCACGACCTCACCGGTATCGCATCCGTCGCCTCCTTCTTCGTCTCCCGCGTGGACGCCGAGATCGACCCGCGCCTGGACGCCCTGGGCACGCCGGAGGCGGCCGACCTGCGCGGCAAGGCGGCCCTGGCCAACGCGCGGCTCGCCTATGCGGCGTTCGAGGAGGTCAGCGCGTCGGCGCGCTGGCAGGAGCTCGCCGCCGAGGGTGCCCGGCCCCAGCGGCCGCTGTGGGCGAGCACCGGCGTCAAGGACCCCCGCTACCCCGACACGATGTACGTCACCGAACTGGTCGCCCCGGGGACCGTCAACACGATGCCGAGTGGGACGCTGTCCGCTGTCGCCGATCACGGGGTCGTGTCCGGCGACACCGTGCGCGGCCGCAAGGACGAGGCCGCCGCGGTGCTCGACGCCCTCGAGCGCCTCGGGATCGGCTATGCCGACGTCACCGACAAGCTCGAGCGCGAGGGCGTGACGAAGTTCGAGAAGAGTTGGGCCGAGCTCCTGGGGACGATCTCCGACGAGCTGGCCCGGTCCGCGGGCGCGGACGGTGACGAGGAGGCAGGACAGTGACTTCACCGGACCTTCAGGCGTGGGCCGGGGACGAGCAGGCGGCAGGGGCGCTGGAGGTGAAGGCCTCCGGAGCGGCGGCCGACGCCGTCTCGGCGCACGTGCCCGCCCTCGTCCTCGACCGGGTGGCCTCTCGTATCGCGGCGAAGGACGCGACGCTGTGGGGCCCCGAGGCCGAGGCCGAGTCCGCGATCCGCCTGGGCTGGACCGACGTGTTCGGCGCCACGCGCCCCGTCGTGGAGAAGGTGCTCGCCCTGCGCGAGGAGCTCGCCGCCGAGGGCGTCGACCGCGTCGTCCTGTGCGGCATGGGCGGGTCGTCCCTGGCCCCCGAGGTGATCACCCGCACCGCGGGCGTCCCCCTCGTCGTGCTCGACGGCACCGACCCCTCGCAGGTCCGCACCGCCCTGGACGGCGACCTCGCGCGCACCGTCGTGGTCGTCGCCTCCAAGTCGGGCTCCACGGTCGAGACCGACAGCCAGCGCCGGGCGTTCGAGGCGGCGTTCACCGCCGCCGGGATCGACGCGGCGTCCCGCATCGTCGTCGTCACCGACCCCGGCTCGCCGCTGGAGCAGGCCTCCCTCGAGGCCGGCTACCGCGCCGTGTTCCTGGCCGACCCGAACGTCGGCGGCCGCTTCTCGGCCCTGACGGCGTTCGGCATCGTCCCCTCAGCCCTGGCCGGTGCCGACGTCGTCGCCCTGCTCGACGACGCCGAGGCCGTGGCCGACCTGCTCGCGGACGACGGCGAGGGCAACCCGGCGCTCGTCCTGGGCTCGGCGATCGCCGGCACGCAGCCGCTGCGCGACAAGCTCGTCTTCGCCGACGAGGGGTCGGGCATCGTGGGTCTGCCCGACTGGGCGGAGCAGCTCATCGCCGAGTCCACCGGCAAGTCGGGCACCGGCCTGCTGCCCGTGGTCGTCGAGGGGCCGCAATCCCCCGAGCTGGCCGCGCTGGCGGCCGACGTGCTCGCCGTCCGCCTGGTCGCCGAGGTGTCCGAGGTCGACACCGCCGCCGACGAGGTGCAGGTCGCCGGTCCGCTGGGCGCCCAGCTGCTGCTGTGGGAGTACGCCACGGCCGTCGCCGGGCGGCTGCTCGACATCAGCCCGTTCGACCAGCCCGACGTCGAGAGCGCCAAGAAGGCCGCCCGCGGCATGCTCGACGCCACGCCGGAGCCCGCGCCCGCCGACCTCGTCGACGGGGCTGTGGAGGTGCGGGCGACGCCCGGTCTGCTGGACGGCGTCGCCGACCTGTCCGGTGCCGTCGACGCGCTCCTGGGCACCCTCGGCGAGAAGGGCTACCTGGCGGTCATGGCTTACATCGACCGCGAGGCCGACGCCGTCCTGGCCTCCGTGCGCGCTCCGCTCGCGGCTCGCACCGGACGCCCGGTGACCTTCGGCTGGGGCCCCCGGTTCCTGCACTCCACCGGGCAGTACCACAAGGGCGGCCCGCTGACCGGCGCCTACCTGCAGATCACCGCAGCCGCCGGCGAGGACCTGGAGATCCCCGGCCGCCCCTTCACCTTCGGGCAGCTGATCTCCGCCCAGGCCGCGGGCGACGCCGAGGTCCTGGCCGCCAAGGGCGCGCCGGTGCTGCGGCTGCACCTGACCGACCGCGCCTCCGGGCTCGCACAGGTGCTGAGCCTGCTGGGCTCCCCCGAGGCCCAGGCGTGAGCCCCGCCCCGGTGCGTCGGGGGGCCAACCCCCTGCGCGACGAGCGTGACAAGCGCCTGCCGCGCATCGCCGGTTCGTGCGGCCTGGTGATCTTCGGTGTGACGGGCGACCTCGCCCGCAAGAAGCTCATGCCCGCGGTCTACGACCTGGCGCACCGGGGCCTGCTCCCGCCCGGCTTCGCGCTGACCGGCTTCGCGCGCCGCGACTGGGCGACGCAGGACTTCGGCAACGTCGTCTACGAGGCCGTCCGGCAGCACGCCCGCACCCCCTTCGTCGAGTCGGTGTGGCGGCAGCTCGCCGACGGCATTCGCTTCGTCCCGGGCGATTTCGGCGACGACGACGCCTTCGACGAGCTGGCCCGCACCGTGCACCAGCTCGACGAGGAGCGGGGCACGGGCGGCAACCACGCCTTCTACCTCTCCATCCCGCCGAAGTTCTTCCCCGTCGTGACCAAGCAGCTCGCCCGGTCGGGGCTGTCCAGCCCCGACGGCGAGGCGTGGCGACGCGTCGTCATCGAGAAGCCGTTCGGGCACGACCTGCGCTCGGCGCGCGAGCTGAACGACGTGGTGGAGTCGGTGTTCCCCGCCGACTCGGTCTTCCGGATCGACCACTACCTGGGCAAGGAGACGGTCCAGAACCTGCTCGCGCTGCGGTTCGCGAACCAGATGTACGAGCCGATCTGGAACGCCAACTACGTCGACCACGTGCAGATCACGATGGCCGAGGACATCGGCATCGGCGGGCGCGCCGGCTACTACGACGGCATCGGCGCCGCCCGCGACGTCATCCAGAACCACCTGCTCCAGCTGCTGGCGCTGACGGCGATGGAGGAGCCCGTCTCCTTCGACGCCCAGGACCTGCGCGCCGAGAAGGAGAAGGTGCTCTCGGCGGTGCGGCTGCCGGCCGACCTCGCCAAGCACACCGCGCGGGGCCAGTACGCCAAGGGCTACCAGGGCGGCGAGCTGGTCAAGGGCTACCTGGAGGAGGAGGGCATCCCCGCCGACTCCGGTACCGAGACCTACGCCGCCATCCGGCTCGACATCGACACCCGCCGCTGGGCCGGGGTGCCGTTCTACCTGCGCACCGGCAAGCGTCTCGGCCGCCGCGTCTCCGAGATCGCCGTCGTCTTCAAGCGCGCCCCGCACCTGCCGTTCGAGCGGACGGCGACCGAGGAGCTCGGCCAGAACGCGCTGGTCATCCGCGTCCAGCCCGACGAGGGCGTGACGATCCGGTTCGGCTCCAAGGTGCCGGGCACCGCGATGGAGGTCCGCGACGTCACGATGGACTTCGGGTACGGGCACTCGTTCACCGAGTCCAGCCCCGAGGCCTACGAGCGGCTGATCCTCGACGTCCTGCTCGGCGATCCGCCGCTGTTCCCCCGGCACGAGGAGGTCGAGTCGTCCTGGCGGATCCTCGACCCGATCACGCAGTTCTGGGCCGCCAAGGGCAGGCCCGAGCCGTACGAGTCCGGCACGTGGGGCCCGGCCTCCGCCGACGAGATGATGGCGCGCGACGGGCGCGCGTGGAGGCGACCGTGATCATCGACCTGCCGGAGACGACGACGGCGGCGGTCAACCGCAAGCTCATCGAACTGCGCGAGACCGGTGGGGCGGTGGCCCTGGGGCGGGTGATGACGCTCGTCATCACGACCGAGGACGGGCACGCCGAGGACGCGATCCGCGCCGCGAACGAGGCGAGCCGCGAACACCCCT
>JAXLRU010000016.1:0-36748 GCA_046330935.1 Kineosporiaceae bacterium | reverse complement strand
GCGGATAGGGGGCACTCCGGTGCACCCGCCTGCTCCGGTGGCGGTCGAGGTAGCCGTGCGCCTCGACCGCCACCGCCCGACTTTGCCGACGCTCGGTCCGCGACACGGGGACGCCGCGCCGAGCTTCGCACGCCGAGCGTCGGTGACGTCGGCGGGGGCTCGGTGTCGGCCGTTCCCGTGTCGCCCCGGACCCCGCTGACTGCGGTCGTCGCACGACGTCTGCGGCAGATGAGCGGCGTCCGTGAGCCAGACCGGCCGCAGCGCGGCGTTTCCTCACACAAGCTGCTCATCTGAGGCCCTTCGAGACGCCGACTCGGCCGCGATGTCGGTGTCCGGTCCGGGGCGCGCTGATCAGTTCGCCAAGCCCAGTCCGCCGCCACGACGTTGCCGACGCTCGGTCCGCGACACGGGGACGCGGCGCCGAGCTTCGCACGTCGAGCGTCGGTGACGTCGGACGGGCCCGTCGTCACGGTGGGCCAAGGCATGAAAGAGCCGCCTGCGGCGACGGGGGAGACACCGCAGGCGGCCAGGGCGCGCACCGGTGGGCGACGGGGGAGACACCCACCAGCAAGGCGCGCAGCACCAGCATGCGCCCGTTGGCTGAACCGCGCAAGACGAGAGTCTTCGACGGCTCGGCTACGCCGTACCGGCGCACCCGACGCCGAAGCTCGCCCGGGGGCACGTCGCCCGCATAGCTCCGGTGCCGAGCCCCTTCGCCCCGCCGACAGTGTCGAGGCGCCACCCGGGCGGGACGCCGGCCGCCCACCGGTCCCCCTCGAGTCCTTGCTGACGCTCGGGCACTCGGCACCCGCCCATCGCCCGTCAGCGCAGGCGCGCGAACATCCCGAACCGCCCGGTGGGGGCTTCGAGGCGGTGGCTGAAGAAGGGCGTCTGGGGGCCGGTGGCGACCTCGCCGCCGTGCACGGACGCCCAGGGCACGCCGACCTCGGTGAGGATGCGGCGGTTGGCGGCGGCGAGGTCGAACATCCAGTGCCCCTCGCGCCCGGGCGAGGGCCGCAGCAAGGGGGACGACCCGCCGGTGAGCGGGGGACGCCCCGCGGTGCCGCCGAAGCAGTCGAGCGCGGCCTCGGCGACCTCGGGGCCCACCTCGTAGTCGTCGGTGGCGATGCAGGGGCCGAGGACGGCGGTCATGCGCTCGGGCCGCGCACCGAGGGCGGCCATGGCCTCGACGGTCGCCTCGGCGACCCGGGCGAGCGTGCCGCGCCAGCCGGCGTGGGCGATGCCGAGGACGCCGGC
Source organism: Kineosporiaceae bacterium (assembly GCA_046330935.1). Taxonomy (GTDB): domain Bacteria; phylum Actinomycetota; class Actinomycetes; order Actinomycetales; family Kineosporiaceae; genus JAXLRU01. The sequence goes on along the minus strand of JAXLRU010000016.1, from coordinate 35,491 downwards.
GTCGGGGTCGAGCAGGGCGATCGGCAGGCAGTCGGCGACGAGGACGCCGATCAGGACGCCGGGGTCGGAGGTCACCAGGGCGTCGACGCCGGGGATCGCGGACTCGGAGTCGACGGCCCCGCGCCCGGCGTGGGTGGAGTCGACGACGGCGACGCTGCGCCCGTGCACCTGCTCCCCGAGGACCAGCCGGTCGGACGCCGTCCCGAGGGCGGCGAGGACGCGGCGCCGGTTCTCGCGCACCCGCTCGGGGTCGTCGCCGACGCGCAGGCCGAGGTTGAGGCTCGTCCAGTCGCCGGTGGAGGTGCCGCCGTCCCGGGTCGAGACCGCGACCTCCGCGGGCTGGCCCGCCCAGGCGGCGGGTCGCATGAGGGAGACGCGAGTCGTCGTGGTGGACACGTCGAGTGACTCTATCCACCCCGACCCGCCTCGCCCCGCGTCTGTGCGGCGGCGCGGCGCGATGTGTCAGGTCGAGGAAGCCCGAGCGTGTGCGCATACCGGCGTCACTCGGCGGAGTGCCTCGGCACCGATAACAGGAAACGGCGATCACGATGTGTGACGGAACGGCGGCTGGGCCGACCGGACCCGGCACCACCCGCGCGCCGCTCACCGCCGACTACTTTCGCGGTTAAGTACAGGTCTGGCAGAATCCCGGCCGGACCGGCGTCGCTCCCTGCCACCCCTGCCCGGAGAGGCGGCCCGGCGGCGGTCCGTCGACCCGTGGCGTCACCCAGTGTGACGTCGCGTGCCGTTCCGATGTCATCGCCCGCCGTCGCGCCCGGCGCCGGCGGCCGAACCGCGGTGACCTGCCGCGCCAGAGGGAGAACTCCGATGTCCCGCAGAACCCCGTGGAAGGCGACGCTCACCGCGTTGCTCCTGGGTGCCTCCGCGCTCGTGGCGGCCCCGGCCGTCCTCGCGCCGAGCGCCCAGGCCGCCCCCGTCAAGATCATGGCCCTCGGCGACTCGATCACCGGCTCACCCGGCTGCTGGCGGGCACTGCTCTGGCAGAAGCTCACCCAGTCCGGGTACACGAACATCGACTTCGTGGGCACCCAGCCCGGCCAGGGCTGCGGCTTCGCCTACGACGGCGAGAACGAGGGCCACGGCGGCGAGCTCGTCACCAACGTGGCCGACCAGAACCTCATGCCGGCCCGCCTGGCGACCACGAACCCCGACGTCGTCCTCATGCACTTCGCGACGAACGACGTGTGGAGCGCACGTACCAACGACCAGATCTTCGCCGCCTGGACGAAGATCGTCGGCCAGATGCGCGAGAACAACCCCCGGGTGAAGGTCCTCGTCGCCAAGATCATCCCCGTCGCGCCCGCGGCCTGCCCCGAGTGCCCCGCCCGCACCGTGACGCTCAACAACGCGATCCCCGCGTGGGCGGCGGGCCTGAGCACCACGTCGTCGCCGATCACGGTCGTCGACCAGTGGACCGGCTGGAACCCGACCACGGACACCGGCGACGGCGTCCACCCCAACGACGCCGGCATCGTCAAGATGGCGGAGCGCTGGTACCCGGCGGTGGTGTCGGCCCTCGGCGGCACGACGCCGACGACGAGTACGACCGTGCCCACGGGCACCGCGAAGCCGACGACGACGAGCACGACCAAGCCGGCGGCCGACGGCAAGGGCTTCTTCGTCAAGGGCGGCAGGCTGTACGAGTCGAACGGCTCGGAGTTCGTGATCAGCGGGATCAACCACGCGCACGTCTGGTACACCTCGCAGACGTCGTCGTTCGCGGCGATCAAGGCGGCGGGGGCCAACACCGTGCGGGTGGTCCTGGGCGGCGGGCGGTGGGGTCCCAGCAGCGTCGCCGACGTGAAGAACGTCGTCAGCCTGTGTAAGACGAACAAGCTGATCTGCGTGCTGGAGAACCACGACACCACCGGCTACCAGGAGCAGTCCGGCTCGACCAGCCTCGACGCCGCCGCGACGTACTGGATCAGCATCGCCGACGCCCTCAAGGGCGAGGAGAAGTACGTCATCGTCAACATCGGCAACGAGCCGTGGGGCAACACCGGCTACACGGGCTGGACCGCCGACACCCAGGCCGCCATCAAGAAGCTGCGCGCCGCGGGATTCACCCACACCCTCATGGTCGACGCCCCCAACTGGGGTCAGGACTGGGCGGGCACGATGAAGGACAACGCCCCCGCCGTGTTCGCCGCCGACCCGCTGGCCAACACCGTGTTCAGCATCCACATGTACGGCGTCTACAACAGCGCGGACAAGGTGAAGTCCTACCTCGACTCGTTCGTCTCCCGCGGCCTGCCGATCCTCGTGGGCGAGTTCGGCAACATGCACTCCGACGGTGACCCCGACGAGGACACGATCATGGCCTACACCCGGGCGAAGGGTCTGGGAATGATGGGCTGGTCGTGGTCGGGCAATGGTGGTGGCGTCGAGTACCTCGACATGACGACGAACTTCAACCCCGCTCAGCTGACGACGTGGGGCCAGCGGTTCATCAACGGCACCGACGGCCTGAAGGCCCGCGGCGTCAAGGAGGCCACGGTCTACTCCGGCGTGGTCACCACCCCGCCGACGACGACCACCCCGCCGGTGTCCACCACCACGACGAAGCCGACCACCACGACGCCGACCACCACGAAGCCCACGACGTCGTGCAAGGGCAAGACCTGCACCACGAAGAAGCCGGCCAAGACCAAGACCGTCAAGAAGTGCAAGACGGGTAAGAACGGCAAGAAGACCTGCAAGACCATCACCCGCAAGGCCGCCGTGGCCGCGCTGACGGGCGAGGACACCGCCGCGCTCTACGGCAGCCCCGTCTGCTCGGTGACCTACCGCGGCACCGGCGCCTGGGACGGCGGTTTCTCCGCGCAGGTGACGGTGACCAGCTCGGTCGCCACCCTCGTCCCGGTCCGGTGGACGCTGACCTACCCCGACGGCGTCACCGTCACCCAGGTGATCGGCGAGCGCGCCTCCGCCTCCGGCAACGCCGCGAGCGGCACCGGCACCGGTTCTGTGGTCGTCACGGCCACCGGCCAGGCGGCGACGCCGACCGCCACCTGCGGCTGACAGCCACGCCGCCCGCGCGGCGCAGCACCACCCCGGAAGGCCCGGGCATCGCACTGCGGTGCCCGGGCCTACCCACGCCAGGAACCAGCGGGTCGGCGTGGCGCACCGGGAACCCGACCTCTTTCTGAGATTTGTCACGCCAGCGTGACAATTTCTGGAAAGAGTTCAGCCTGGGGACGCGCCCCGGCGGTGGCCTCGGGACGCGCCCCGGTGGTGTCGGGACGCCCTGGACCGAGCACACAGCCCGCGCGCCCCGGCCCGGACGTCGACCGCGGGGCCCACGAACGGTGACCCCGCGCCTGGGCCCGGAAGAGTACCGCTCAGGCCCGCGCCTCCCACCGGAAGGTCGTGCTCGTCGTCGTGTTCTGAGCCGCGTTCGCGCCGAGCACCGTCCAGGTGATCCGGTAGGTGCGGGTCTGGCCGGAGGCCGTGGGAACCCACGAGCTGACGCCGGTGGCCCACGTCCCCGAGGCAGCGGTGCTCGCCGACAGCGTCTTCGTGTCGTCGGTGTCGCCGGAGTTCCACAGGTTCGTCACCGTGCCGCCGAAGTCGCTGCACGTCGAGGAGCTGCCCGTCGTCCCCTCGTCGATGCTCAGGCGCAGGTACGGGGCCAGGCCCGTGCTGCCGCCCGCGGAGACGAACAGGTGGACCGTCGCAGAGGTGGCGCTGCCCGAATAGGTCACCCGGATGCAGCGCGTGTCGGTACTCCCCGGCTTCGCGCCGGTCGCGGAGAACAGGGCGGTGCCGGTTGCGCCCGCCGACGTCCCGCCCTGGCTGTCGGCGAGCACCACGGTGGAGCTGCCGAAGCTCGTGGACCCGCTCGACGTGGTGGCCCGGAACGCCCCATTCGTCGACGCGACCAGTGCCGCGACGGCCACCCAGGCGCCGACCACGGCGGAGGCGACGATGGCGGGACGGCGGTGGCGCCGAGGGCGGGGGCAGCCGCGGCCCGTCAGTGGTCGGCGTAGTAGTGCCACGCCACCTCCTGGGCCGAGAGCTCGGTGGAGTAGAAGGCCACCTCGTCGAGAGTGCCGACGAGGTAGTAGTCCGAGGGCAGGTTCGGCCAGCTGTTGAGGTTCGCGCCGCCCCACCGCCACCAGCCGGCGAAGCTCTGGGCGGAGGTCATCGCTGCGTTGGAGGCGACCAGCCGACCGTCGACGTACAGGCGGGCGCCGTTCCCGCTGCTCAGCGTGGCTACCACGTGGTGCCACGACCCGTCGTTGTACGCCGACGTGCTGGTGATCGTCGTGGGGGACGAGGCTGTGGGGTTGACCCCGAACGACACGCGGCCGGTACTCGTGAGGTACACGATCCGGTCGTACATGCCGCTCCAGGAGCCGGTGCGGTCGCTGGCGAAGCCCGTCAGCACCCCGCCGCCGTAGCCCGAGGCCACCTTGAACCAGCACTCCTCCGAGAAGGGGCCGGGGCCCGGGGAAGCGATCGACGTCTGGTCGTAGCCGTTCGCGGAGCCCGAGAAGCGCACCGCGGTCGTGTTGCCCTGCGAGGCGAAGAAGTCGCTGCCCTGCAGCGCGCCGTCCGCCCCGCCGGACAGCTCCCCGAACCGGGTGACCATGCCATCGGTGAACAGCTGGCGCACGTCCCCCGCCGACAGTGCCCACCGGTACGCCTGGACGCGGTCCGCGGACCCGTTCCAGTAGTCCGTCCAGCCGCCCGAGTAGGCGCGGCCGATCTGGAGGGGGTTGGACGGCGTCCACAGGCTCGAGTGGGACGCCGAGGCGACCAGCGAGCCGTCGGCGTAGAGGTACATCATCGACGCCGAGGAGTCGAAGACGCCGGTCAGCACCACCCACCGGTTGAGACCCTCGGTGGATCCGGCCCAGCTGTAGGAGACGGTGTCCAGGCCGGCCCCCGTGGAGTCGGACTGCCGCATCCGGAAGAACCAACCGGTGCCGTTGCGGCCCAGCTCGAACGCCTGCGCGTTGCTGCCGTTCTCGCTGAGCACGGCCTGCAGGCCCGTCGACGTCGAGGTGTACAGGGCCGCGGAGACGGTGAAGCTCGCGTTGGTGGCGACGGTCGCCGCCCCGGCCGGAGCGGTCGCGTACGACGTCGTGCCGTTCATGCCCAAGCCGTACGTCCAGTCCGAGGCCACCCGCCCCGCGTTGTACGTCGTGCCCGTCGGCGACCCGCCCACATCATCCTGCGTGGTCTGGCCGCTGCCGAACGACGACGGCAGGTCGTCGAAGCGGTACTGCAGGGCCATGGGCTCGTCGTCCAGGTAGCCGACCTCGGTGGCGTTCAGGGCCCGGGGGAAGACCCGCACGTCGTCGACCGAGCCGTACCAGGGGTTACTCGCCGCACCGTTGAACCAGCCGCGGCCGAAGGCCAGGGGACCGGTGGACATGACCGGCGCGGCAGTTCGCGCCGTGGATGTGACCAGCGATCCGTTGACGTAGATGTACTGGGTGCCGTAGGTGCCCACGGACCGGTCGAACACGCCGGTGACGTGCTGCCAGCTCCCGTAGGTCAGGTTCGAGAAGGCGTACTCGTAGGTCGGGCTCGGCTGGTCGTTGTCGGAGATCATGAACGCGATCTGACCGCTGCTGCCGTAGATGCCCAGGCCCCACACCGAGTTGGAGGTGCCGTCTTGCCCGACGGCGGTGCGCCGGGTCGTCCCCGCCGAAGCGTTGAGGTTGATCCACGCGGAGACCGTGAAGCTCGCACTGGAGTCCGCCGCCGTGCCGTCCGTGGTGATGTTCGCGGTGGAGGAGTTGGCGAATGTCAGGCAGGGGTCCCCCGAGGGCTGCCGCGAGGGGGTGGTGCGTGTCGACCAGGTCACGCCCGATCCCAGCGTCCCCGAGATCCCGGACCCGGCGGCGTCGGAGACGCGCGTGGCGCCGCTGCCCTCGTCGAACCGGAACCAACTGGACGGGCCGTTCGTGGCGGCGTTGTAGGTGCCGGTGCGCCCGTGACCGGAGGAGTCGGTCGCGTTGCTCGTGGACGCCGAGGACGCCGCCTCGTTGAGTCGGTAGTAGGACAGCGGGGTCGTGCCGACCGTCGTCGGGTAGTCGGAGAACGTCGCCGCCGCCGTGACGGAGGACGCGTTGGTGACGGCGGCGGTGAACGCCGCGGCGGCGGGTGCGACACCGAGCGCGAGGGCCACCAGGCACGCGACGGTGACGCGGCGGGAACGGCGTGCGGGCAGGCGGCGACGGGCCCCATGCCCCTGCCTCTCGCTTCCCGTTCCCGCTGACGACACGCAGCTCCATCGGCAACGCACGGCCGCCGACTTCACCCGCGGTGCGCTTTTCACCCGACGGGCGGAGGAGGTCCACGACCGGCCGCGGAGATTCCTGGCCCGGCTCTTACCGATGCCCTTGAGATCAATTCCCCGAGGCCGGGAAGATCCTTCCGCCCACCGAGGGGTGATCGCCCGCGAAGGAACGGGGTCCGTGCCGCACCGCGCAGGGGCGCCGCGCCGGGCCGCGACGGCTGGGCGAGCCGGCCCGGCGAGCCACGTACTGCCCGCCCCCTCCCCCAGCGCCACGTGGGCCGCCGTGAACAGCCAGGTCGAGGGGCTTGTCGCCCCAGGAGGCCCTCCGACAACGGCGACCTGTCACCGACCTCGACGGGTGCTACCCGGCCGATCGTGATCCCCCTCAGCCCGGGCGCGGCCACGCATCGGACAAAACTGGTTCAGCGCAGCGCGGTGAAGCCCTCACGGGCGCGGATGTCCCGGCGACCCCGGGATTACCGCTTTTTTTGAGATGTCACCTCCGCCGCGCAGCCACGTTCGCACGCACGGAATTAGAGGAGAGCGCAAGGAGAGAATCGCGCCTCACCCCAGCGGCTCAGGGCGCCTCGAACGGGCGTACCCGACGCTCGCCCATGACGGCCCAGAGGCGGTCCCGGGCACCTGTGCGACCACGGGCGGAGCAACGGCCGCGAGGCGGGGGTGGTGCGCCCTGTCGCCGCTCCAGCAGGACCCCCGTGCGCTCCGAAGCCGAGGGGGTACTCACGGAAGGAACTCCCATGCGCCCCATCCGCACCTCGGGTCTCGCCGCGGCACTGGCCGCAGCGGTCCTCGGCACCCTCGCAGGAGCACTGCCCACCGCGGGCGCGGCCCCTGCACCGCCCGTCGCCGACGGCGTGGTCCACCGTTGGATCGTCCGCGCCACCGACGCGAGCACCGTCGCTTCGGGCACCCTCGCCGCGCAGCTGAAGACCACCGGCGCGCGTGTGATCGCGGGGCAGCCCCGGATCGGCAGCATCGTCGTCGACGCGACGGCTGCCCAGATCGGGCGGGTCCGCGACCTTCCCTCCGTCGCCGTGGTCGCCGCCGACCGCAGCGTCCCCACCGCCTCCCTCGGCTTCACGCCCTCGAGTCAACCCGGGGCGATGACCAACGTCACCCGGATCACGGGTGCCCAGGAGATGTGGAAGGCCGGGTACACCGGTGCCGGCGTCGACGTCGCGATCATCGACACCGGCGTCGCGCCCGTCAGCGGGCTCAAGGACCCGGGGAAGGTGTTCGTCGGCCCCGACCTGTCGTTCGAGTCGCAGTCCGCCGACACCCGCTACCTCGACAGTTACGGGCACGGCACGAACATGGCGGGGATCATCGCCGGGCGGGAGACCGCGAAGGCCTCCGGTGCCACGTACGCGGCCGACACCACGAACTTCTACGGCATGGCCCCCGACGCCCGCCTGGTCAGCATCAAGCTCGGTGACCGCAACGGCGCCGTCGACGTCTCGCAGATGATCGCCGCCATCGACTGGGTCATCGCCAACCGGCAGAGCAACGGCCTCAACATCCGGGTCCTCAACCTGTCGTACGGCAACATCAGCAGCAACGACAACTACACCGACCCCGTCTCCTGGGCGGCCGAGAGCGCCTGGAAGGCCAACATCACCGTCGTCGCCTCAGGGGGCAACGACGGGGTGACCCAGAAGGGCCTGGCGAGCCCGGGCTTCAACCGGTGGATCATCACGGTCGGGGCTGCCGACACCAAGGGCACCGACACCCACGCCGACGACACCCTGGCACCGTTCAGCCAGGTCGGTACCGACGGCAAGCGCGGGCCCGACTTCCTGGCGCCCGGCGTCGGCATCGTGTCCCTCGGCGTCCCGGGATCGAAGATCCTCTCCACCTACACGAGCGCCAAGATCGGCAACAACTTCCTGCGCGGCAACGGCACCTCGCAGGCCGCGGCCGTGGTCTCGGGAGCAGCGGCGCTCATCCTGCAGAAGTACCCGAACCTGAGGAACGACGACGTCAAGGCGTTCCTCAAGCAGACCGCCAACCCGATCGGCAGCTACACCACCGCCCAGCAGGGGCGCGGGGTGATCAACCTGCGGTGCGCGCTGAGCACGGCGCCCGCGACGAACACCCGGCAGACGGTGGCCGACGCCACCGGCACCGGCACGCTCGACAAGGCCCGCGGCGGCAACTACGTCACCATCGGTGGCGCACCCCTGACCGGCGAGACCGACATCATGGGCATGCCCTGGGACTCCGCCTCGATCGCCTCCAAGATCCCGTGGGGCCTGGCGTGGAGCTGGGACGGGCAGTTCAACGGCTCCTACTGGTTGGGCACGACGGGCTACACCGCGGACACGACGTCGTGGGCCGGGCGCACCTGGTCGGGCCGCACCTGGTCCGGACGCACCTGGTCGGGCCGCACCTGGTCCGGGCGCACCTGGTCCGGCGGCGCGTGGAACGGGTCGGGCTGGACCTCGGCGACCTGGACCAGCCCGGTGGCCACCCCGGCCTGGGCGTCCTCGGCCTGGTACGCGGACGGGTGGAAGTAGCCGACCGACACCTCCCGGTGAGGGCCGCTCTCGCATCGCGAGGGCGGCCCTCACGCCCGTCGGCACCCTCGCCCGGGTCAGGGGAACGGGGTGGCGCGCATCGAGGCGCCAGCGTGAGTACGGGTCGGCACGAGGAAATCCGACGCCGGCAGGCCCCCCGAGGTGGGACGGGGTCCCGCGGCGACGGCGTCCGAGGACGAGCGGAACCGGGTCGTGTCGGGGCGGGAGCCCTGCCAGGAGTTGTTGCGGACGACGACACCGTCACCGGCGCGCACCGGCGTCCGGTCCTCGACGCTGACGGCGCGTTCCAGCAGCGAGCCCCGGCCGTCGAGCCAGAACCCCTGCTGCCCGTTGCGGTAGGACGTGCTGCGCAGGATGCGCAGCGCCGCAGGATTGCGGTTCGCGCTGAAGCCCTGAGCCCGGTTGTCCCACGCCGCGCTGTTGACGACCTCGTGGGCCGCCGCCGGAGCAGGCTCCCCGCCCCCGAGCTTGAAGCCGACGCCGTTGCCCTTCCAGCCCTCCCCCACGTCCCAGCGATCCACGCCGTTCCCCCACGCCCACGAACTGTCCACGGAGACCGCCGAGGCGAAGGTCCACAGGCTCAGGCCGTCGTCGGCGTTGTCGAAGAAGCGACAGCGTTCCACCCGGTTACCCGCGCCTGCACCGTCGCGGATCTCCAGGCCGTCGGCGTTCTCGCCCTTCGTCGCGAGGTCGTGGTTGCGGTGGAAGTCGCTGTCGGCCACGACGGTGGCCGTGGTGCCCTCCCCGCGCAGGACCATCCCCGTCGCGGCGTTGTCGTGCACGTCCAGCCGCACGAACCGGACGTCCTGGCACGAGGTGCACTGCACGCCCGCCCCCGGGGAGTTCCGCACGACCAGGCCCTCCACCCGCCACGCCCGCACCGCGAGGTCGAGGAGGGCTCCGCTGCCGGCCGGCAGGCGGGTGCCGTCCAGGACGGCCGTCTCCCGAGGGGCGGAGCGCACCACCACCGGCCCCCCTTGCGCGGTGCGCCTGTCGGCGACGAGCGGGCGGGTGGGCCGGTAAACCCCACCGCGCACGACGATCGTCTGCCCCGGCCCGGCGAGGGCGAGGGCCCGTTCCAGGGTCGCCAGCGGAGCCGCGGCGGTGCCGGGAGCCCCGTCGTCCCCCCACGTCGCGACGACGAGGTAGCCCGGTCGCACGGTGGCGGGCGGCGGCGTCGCCGACGCGGTGGGACGGCCCGGCTTGGTCGCCGGGGCGGGTGACGGTGCGGGGCGGCCGGCCGCCGGGACGGCGGCCCGCGACGTGGCCGGGGGCACCTGGGCGGGCAACGGCGCCGACCACGGCGAGGTCGCCACGAGGATGCCCGCACCGGCCGAGACCGCGACCGACGGGATCAGCACCCGGGGACGCAAGAGCGCGCTCGCCAGGACCCATCGGCCCGGGAACGCGGACGCCGCTCCGCCGGCCACCGTGGCGACCCCGGCGGCCTTCGCGGCACCGAGCACGCCGGCGACCATCGCCGCGGGCGCGGCCGCGAGGCCCGTCGTCACCAACAGCCGTCTCAGATCCGCGCCGGCGACGGCACCCTTGCACGTGGGACAGCCTTGGACGTGCTTGCCGAACCGCTTGCGCCACACCGAGGACCGGCTGCCGTCCCACTCGCGCACGAGCAGCGCGAGACGCGGGCAGGCGCGGCCCTGGTCCAGCGCGGCGCAGATCTCGACGACGTCCTGCAGCCTGCGCCTGAGCCGGTGGATGCTCACCGCCGCGTGCCGGGCCGTCATGCCCTCCAGCCGCGCGAGCTCCTGGCGCTCGAGGTCTCCCGACAGTTCCAACTGCCACAGCGCCAGCAGCCGTCGCTCGTCGCTGGACAGCCAACGGCTCGCCGCCGCCAACCTGGTGCGTGCCCGCTGGTCGTCCACCCGCCGGGCGGCCACGTCACCAGGATCGGCCAGGTCGATCACCTCGTCGGCCACGAGGTCCAACGGCACCTCGGCCCGGCGGCGCCGCGTCCGCATCCGCTGGCGGACCTCGTTCACCGTGATCGCGACGAACCAGGACCGGAAACGATCCGGGTCGCGCAGCTGGCCCAACCGGGTCACGGCGTTGACCAACGCCTCCTGCACCGCGTCGTCGGCGTCGGCGGGCTCGCGAAGCGCTCCGAGCGCGATCGCCCGCGCCACCGGAAGGTGACGGGCGACGAGGTCGTGCAGGGCCCGCTCGTCCCCGCCGAGCGCGTCCTGGACGAGTTGCGCATCGGTGGGGGCGCTGTCGGGCTCGTGCCGGGCGTCGAACCCCTGACCGCCTTCCGTCGACCACCCCTGCACGCCGTTGACTCCTCGCCGTCGAGCCGCCGCGACCGCGGCGCGTTGACGACGATGCACAGGACTGGCCCGTGATTACCGGTTTTCCGCCCCCTGTTCGCCCGCGCGGGCGAGCCCCGCGCGGGGGCATCGCCCCTCAGGGCGCGAGGCACGCCCGGCGGACGGCGTCCATCGCCAGCGCGACGTCCTCGGCCGACGTCGTCGCGTTGCTGATCGAGAACCTCAGGACGGCCCTGCCCCGCCACCGGGAGCCGGAGATCCACACCCGGCCCTCGTCGAGGATCCGCCGCTCCACGGCCCTGGTCGTCGCGTCGTCGCCGAAGGCGAGGCAGACCTGCGTGAAGGCGACGTCGTTGAGCACCTCCACGCCGGGAACCTCGCCCGCCAGCGCCGCCACGAGCCGGGCGTTGCCCACCAGGCGGTCGACGAGCGCGGCGATCCCGTCGCGGCCGAGGCTCGCCAGCGCCGCCCACACGGGCACGCCGCGCGCCCGGCGGGACAGCTCGGGCGTCTTGTCGTGCGGGTCGCCGACCCCCGTCGCGTCCTGCTGCAGGTAGGGACCCTGCATCACCATGGCGGCGCGCATGGCCGCGACGTCGGCGACGATCGCGATCCCGCTGTCGTAGGGCACGTTGAGGGTCTTGTGCGCGTCGGTCGCCCACGAGTCGGCACCGGCGAGCCCCGCCACGAGGTGCCGGGTCGACGGCGACGCGGCGGCCCACAGCCCGAACGCCCCGTCCACGTGCACCCACCCGCCGCGCGCGTGCACCTGCGCGACGACGTCCTCGAAGGGGTCGAACGCGCCGGAGTGGATGTTGCCGGCCTGCGCGACGACGATGAGCGGCGCGCCCTCGGGCACGTCGGCGAGGGCGGCGGCCAGCGCGTCGGGGCGCATCCGCCCCTGGTCGTCGGCTGCGACCTCCACGGGGCGGCCCAGGCCGAGGTAGCGCAGCGCGAGGTCGACGGTGTCGTGGCGCTCCCGCCCGACGAGCACGTGCACGCGCGGACCGCCGGCGAGGCCGAGCGCGCCGACGTCCCAGCCGGCCCGGCCCAGGACGGCGTGCCGAGCGGCGGCGAGGCAGGTGAAGTTCGCCATGGTGGCCCCGGTGACGAACCCGACGTCGGCTCCCTCGGGCAGCCCGAGGGCCTGCAGCAACCAGCGCCCCGCGACGGCCTCCACGCCTGCCGTGCCCGGGGTGGAGAAGCGCAGGGCTGCGTTCTGGTCCCAGGCGCTCACCAACCAGTCGGCGGCCAGCGCGGCGGGGTGGTGGCCGCCGATGACGAACCCGAAGAACCGGCTCGACGGCATCGCGGCGAGGGCGTCCTCGACGGTGCGGACGAGGGTGTCGAGGACCGCCACCGGATCGGCGCCCGCCTCGGGAAGCTGCGCGGGCAGCCGCGCCTCGACGTCGTCGGCCGTGACCGACGGCGTGACGCGCCGGGTGGCCAGCGAGGCCAGCCACGAGCGGGTGTGCGCGAGGGCGGCGTCGAGGCTGGGCTCGTAGTCGTGCTCGTCGATGCTCACCGTGGCGCCCCTCCGAAGCGTGCCCATCGCGGGGCTCCCGTCGCCGGGCCCCGCCTGCCGCGGGGACGCTAGCCGAACGGGTGACGCGGACCCATGATCGTCCGGACAGCAGGACGGCCGGACGGCGACCGAGGTCACCGTCCGGCCGTGCCGGTGCGTCAGTCGGGGAGGCGGCTCAGAGGTCGACGGGGCGCAGCACGCGCGAGATGCCGTGGGCGATCTGCACGTTGCCCCGGTTGAGGTTGGTCGCGACGACGGTGGGGTCGGCGTCGTCGGGGTCGAGGTCCTCCAGCTTGATGATCAGGCCCTTGAGCTTGACGTCGACGGTGATCGCCCCGCCCTGGGCAGTGGTCAGCTTCACCCCGTCGGCACGGCGGGCCGTCCTCGAGTCGATCGTCGCACCGGGGACGACGTGGTAGAGCAGCACGGTCTCGACCGTGTCGATCCCGAGGGACGCGACGGCGTCGAACGTCGCCTGCTCGGTGCGCGGCGACGAACCGGTGAGGTCCTTCACCAGGTACCGGAACGCGAGGTCGTTGGGGATGAACGCGGTCAGCGCGACGTCGCCCTTGGTCAGCACCGACACCGGCGAGGACGGCTTGGCCGCGAGCACGGCCAGCACGGCCTGCGTCACCACGTCGTAGTCGAACCAGTTGCGGTCGAAGGTGTCGCCGTCGGCGAGCAGGACGGTCGCCAGGTCGCGGGTGCCCGGGGCGGGTGCCGCCGGGGCCGCGGCGGCGGGCACCGCGGCCGTCGCGGACAGGACCACCCCGGCCGCGGCGACGGCGAGCGCGGCGCGACGGCCGCGACGCGTCCAGGCGCGCGGGCGACGGGCGGCGGGACGCGCGGCGAGGGGGGTGATGGTGGCGGTCACAGCAGTGCACCTCCGGCAGTGGCTGGCGGGCTCGACGCCCTTGTCGCCCCTACTTCCGCGCCGGGTGCCCCCGCGGATGCACCCGGCCGGCACCTCCTGCGCCGAGCGGGCGTCCCCTCAGCCGAGGGGCTTCAGCGTCCACTGCTGGTTGGTGCCACCGGAGCACGTCCACTGCAGCAGGCGGGCCTTGTCGGCGGTGGACTCGTCGGCGACGTCGAGGCACTTGCCCGACAGCTGCGAGACGACGGTGGTCGACCCGGAGCCCGCCTTCACCTTCCACAGCTGCGCCGGCGAGGCCGAGCACGGCTGCTGCACGATCCTCGCGCCGTCGGCCGTCGACGCGTCGGCGACGGCCGCGCACAGGTGGGAGTGGCGAGCCACGAGCTGCTGGGCGCCCTTGCCGACCGCACGCAGCTGCCACTGCTGGTTCTGCCCGGTCCCGCAGGCGTACTGGATCACCTCGGCGCCGAGCTTGCGGTCGCCGTTGACGACGTCGGCGCACTTGCCCGAGTGCCGGGCGACGAGCTGCACGTACGGCGGGTTCTGGCCCGTGACGACGCCGTTCCTCGCCTTCACCGCGACCTTCGCGTAGTCCGTCATCGACAGCGTGGTGGCGGTGGGGAAGCTCAACGGCAGCCAGACGTAACGCGAGTCGGCGTAGACGCCGCCGAAGCCGGGCCCCCACACGTCGCCCAGGTAGAGGTAGCTGGTCTGCTTGGCGCCCACGACGGGCAGCACGAACGTGGTCTGGGTGCCGAAGGCCGTGCCGTCGCCCACGTTCTGCCAGGCGCTCCACGTCCCGGTCAGGCTGGTCGCCGTCGCGTACTTCTGCTGGTTGGGGTCCCAGCCCGTGGCGCCCGAGGTGAGCATGAAGTAGACCCCACCCCGCTTGAACAGCGCCGGGGCCTCGCGGTGATCGCCCTTCCACGTCCGCACGAGGGTCGCGACGTTCGTGTAGTCGGGGGTGAGCCGGTACACGTTGAGGTCGTAGTTCTCGTTCGCCGCGGAGATCATGTACCCGGCGCCGTCGTCGTCGACGAAGGTCGTGATGTCGCGGGACATGTACTGGTCGAACGGGCGGAAGCTGCCGCGGTAGGTGTAGGGGCCCTCGATGGTGGGCGACGTCGCGACCGCGGCCCGGGCCTGCGCGTAGTCCCCCGCGTTCTCCTTGTGCATCCACATCACGTACTGGCCGGTGGAGGCGTTGAACATCACCTTCGGACGCTCGATGTTCGCCTTCGCCAGCTCGGTGGCGCTGGAGCTGCTGAGGGCCGCGCCTCGGTACTCCCACGCGAGGAGGTCCGCCGACCGGTAGACCGTGACGGCCTTGAACGAGTAGTCGCTGTTGCGGCTCTCGCCGAACCAGTACCAGTACGCGCCCGACTTCACGATGCCGCCGCCGTGCGCCTCGATCGGCCTGCCCGTCGTGTCCACCCAGGTGCTGTTGTTCAGCAGCGCCTTGCCCGCGGCGGCCTCGGCCGGCTGCGCCACGAAGGTCAGCGCCGCGGCGAGCACGGCGGTGAGGAGCAGCACCAGCCCGCCGCCGGTCGTCGTCCGCCTCGTCGCCCTGCGCCCCATCGCCGTCGCCTTCCCGTCCCGCATCCGGCCACGTCGCCGGGCCGCCGTCCTGGCGGCGCGTGGACGCTACCCGGGCGACACGCGCGTGACCAGGGGCGGTGGAGGGTCGTCGCCGAGCCGCGGACGCGGCGAGGGCCGGCGGTGGGGTCCCCCACCGCCGGCCCTCGCCGGTGCGCCGCTGCGACCGTCAGAGGTTGACGGGGCGCAGCACGCGCGAGATGCCGTGCGCGATCTGCTTGTTGCCCTTGTTGATGTCGACGACGGAGACGCGGGGGTCGAGGTCGTCGGTGTCGGCGTCGACCAGGACGATGACCTTGCTCTTGTTGCCACGGACGTCGACCGTGATCTTGCCGCCCTGGGCGGTGGTCAGCGCGGCGCCGTCGGCCCCGAGGGCCGTCTTCGAGTCGATCGTGGCGCCCGGGACGACGTGGTAGAGCAGCACGGTCTCGACGGTGTCGATGCCCAGGCCGGCGACGGCGGCGAAGACCGCCTTCTCGGTGTTGGGGGCCTTACCCGTGAGGTCCTTGACGAGGGCGCGGAAGGCGCGGTCGTCGGGGATGAACGCGGTCAGCGCGACGTCGCCCTTGGTGAGGACGGACACCGGCGAGGACGGCTTGGCCGCGAGGACGGCGAGCACCGCCTGGGTGACGATGTCGTAGTCCTTCCAGTTCTTGTCGAACTCGTCCTTGTCCGCGAGCAGGACCGACGCCAGCGAGGTGGTGCCGCTGGGCTCGGCGGCCGGGGACACCTTCGTGCACTTGGCGGCGGACGCCGGCTGCGCGGCGGCGGTGGCGACACCCAGCGTGGCGATGGTGGCGAGCGCGGCACCGAGGGCGCGGCGGCGGAGGGGGCGGGCTGCACGCAGAGAGGTCATCGTCGTTCTCCGTGGTAGGGACGGACGGCCTGTCGGCCACTGTCACCCCTACTTCCGACGCACCCCCGCGTTCGGATGCACAACTCCTGCACCGATTTTTCGCGGGCTCCGTCCGGCCCCTCCGCCGGCCCTCTGATCAGGCCCCGAGGGCGGCGACGTCGCCGATGACCGCGACCGCGGGCGCGCCCAGGCCGGCCGAGCGAGCAGCGTCGGCGATGCCCGCAAGGGTGGCGCTGACCCGCCGCTGCCCGGGCATGGACCCGTCGGCGACGACGGCGGCGGGGGTGGCCGGGTCGCGGCCCTCCCGCACGAGGACCTCGGCGATGCGGTCCAGCCGCTGCACGCCCATGAGGACGACGAGCGTCCCGCGCAGCTTGGCCAGGACGGGCCAGTCCACCCGGCAACGCTCGTCGTCGGGGTCGAGGTGGCCCGTGACGACGGTGAACTCCTGGGTGAGGTCGCGGTGGGTCACGGGCACCCCGGCGAGCCCGGGCACCGCGACGGCGCTGGTGATGCCGGGGACGACCGTCACGGGCAGGCCCGCGGCCGCGCACGCTTCGAGCTCCTCCCAGCCGCGGCCGAACACGTAGGGGTCGCCGCCCTTGAGCCGCACGACGAACCGCCCCGCCAGGGCGCGCTCGACGAGGACGCGGTTGATCTCCTCCTGCGGTACCGCCCGCCCACGGGGCAGCTTCGCGACGTCGATCACCTCGACGTCGTCGTCCAGCTCGGCGAGCAGGCCCTGAGGGGCGAGGCGGTCGGCGACGACGACCTCGGCCTCGGCGAGCAGGCGCCGGCCGCGCACGGTGATGAGGTCCGGGTCCCCGGGACCGCCGCCGACCAGCGCGACGCCGGGCACGGCCGGGCGGCGCGTCCCCGACCGCGCACCCAGCTCGCCGCGCGCCGTGAGCGCGAGGAGCTCCTCGCGGACCGCCCGGGCCCGCCCGGGGTCGCCCCCGGCGAGGACGCCGAGGGTGAGGGGGCCGGCCGACAACGTGGTGGGGGTGACCGCACTGCCCGCGGGCGCGTCGTCGGCGCGCACGCAGAACACGCGTGCGGCGTCGGCCTCCGCGGCGACGGCGGCGTTCGTGGAGGGGTCGTCGGTGCAGGCGAGGACGTACCAGGCGCCGTCGAGGTCACCCGGCCGGTAGCCGCGCCTGGTCCAGCTCAGGGCGCCGGACTCGGCGAGGCCCTGCACGGTCGGGCCGGTGTCCGGGCTGATCAGCTCGACGGCCCCGCCCGCCTCGAGCAGGGCGGCGAGGCGGCGCTGGGCCACCTGCCCCCCGCCGACGACGACGACGCGGCGGCCCGCCAGCCGCAGCCCGGCCAGGTAGGGGCCGGGCCCCTCAGGCACGGGCGTCCTTGCCGGTGACACCCGCCGAGTCGAACGTGGCCATCTCGGCGAGGACGCGGGCGGCCGCGCGCACGAGCGGCAGCGCCAGGACGGCTCCCGTGCCCTCCCCGAGGCGCAGGCCGAGGTCGACCAGCGGGGTCAGGCCGAGGTGGGCGAGGGCGATGGTGTGGCCCGGTTCGGCCGAGCGGTGCCCGGCGATGCAGTAGCCGAGGGCGTCGGGGCACAGTGCCTGGACGACGAGGGCGGCGGCCCCGGCGATGACGCCGTCGAGGACGACCGGCACGCGCCGGGCCGCCGCCGCGAGGACGAACCCGACCATCGCGGCGTGCTCCAGCCCACCGACGGCTGCCAGGACGGCGACCGGATCGCCCCCTGCCACGGCGTCGGCGTGCAGGGCGAGGGCGCGGCGGACGACGTCGACCTTGCGGTCGAGTGTCGCGTTGTCGATGCCCGTGCCGCGACCGGTGACCTCGGCGGCGTCCCGGCCGGTGAAGGCCGCGATGAGGGCGGCCGAGGCGGTGGTGTTGGCGATCCCCATGTCGCCGGTCATGAGGCAGGTCACGCCGCCCGAGACGAGCTCGTCGGCGAGCTGGGCCCCCACCTCGATCGCGGCGAGCGCCTCGGCGGAGGTCATGGCCGCGGCGGTGCTGAGGTCGGCCGTGCCGGGCCGCACCCGGCGGCGGCGGAGATGGGCGGGGTCGTCCGGCCCCGGCTGCGCCCCGACCCCGAGCAGCGGGGTCGCGACACCCACATCGACGACGACCACCTCGGCGCCGACCTCACGGGCGAGGACGGTCACGGCCGCTCCCCCGCCCAGGAAGTTCGCGACCATCTGCGCCGTGACCTCCTGCGGCCACGGACTCACACCCTGCGCGTGCACGCCGTGGTCGGCGGCGAAGACGGCGATGGCCGCCCGCTGCGGCACCGGCGGCGGGCAGGTGGCGGCGATGCCCGCGAGCTGGATGGAGACGTCCTCCAGCAGGCCCAGCGCACCGGGGGGCTTGGTCAGCTGTCCCTGCCGCGCCGTGGCCGCCGCGCGCGCCGCCGCATCGGGCGGCGACACCTGCGCGGTGAGCCGGTCGAGGGCGTCGCGGTCGGGGACCGCGACGGAGGGCGAGGGGCCGTCGCTACGGGTGGAGGTCACGGAGCGAGGTTAGTGCCCCGCCGGGACGGGTCGCCGCCCAGGCGCCGGCCGCCGTGGCCGCCGCGGCGGCGGCCGTGACCGCCACGCAGACCGACGGCTCGCCGCACGTCCTCGACCCCCGGGGCGGCCCCTCCCCCAGCGCCGCCCTGTCCTCGGTGTACCCGTCGTAGACGTTGCGGCCCCCGAGGCGCACGCCGAGGGCGCCGGCCGCGGCAGCCTCGGGGTGCCCGGCGTTGGGGCTCGGGTGGCGGTGACCGTCGCGGCGCCACACCCGCCAGGCGCGGGAGGCCGATCCCCCGACGCTGCGGGCCGCGGCGACGGTCAGCAGCGCGGTGAGCCGGGCGGGGGCCAGGTTGACGACGTCGTCGAGTCTGGCCGCCGCCCAGCCGAACCGCTCGTAGCGCGGCGAGTGGTAGCCCACCATGGCGTCGAGGGTGTTGACGGCGCGGTAGCCGAGCAGCCCGGGCAGCCCGGCGACCGCCCCCCACACCAGCGGCGCGACCACCGCGTCGCTGGTGTTCTCGGCCAGGGACTCCACCGTGGCCCTGGCCACGGCGTCGGCGTCCAGCGAGGTGGCCTCCCGCGCGCAGAGGTTGCGCAGCCGCGCGCGACCGGCGGCGAGGTCGCCCCGCTCCAGCTCCGTGGCCATCGAGGCGCCCTCCCGGGCCAGCCCCGTCCCGGCCACGACCACCCACGTGCCCGCCGCGGTCAGGGCCAGCCGCCACCACGGCCGCTCCCGCACCGCCCGCTCCGCGCCCGCCGCCACCAGCACGACGGGCACGACGCAGGCCGACAGGTACGCGACGCCACGGGGACGGGAATCGCCGTACACCCGTTGCTCGACCCAGGACGCGGCCCGGCCGAACGCCGCCACGGGGTGAGCGCGCCGCGGGTCGCCGAGGACGGCGTCGACGGCGACGCCGAGCAGCAGGCCGAGCGCGCGGGCGGCGGCCGGGGAGGGAGCAGGCACGCACCGATCCTGCCATCGCCGCCGCGCACCCCTCAGAACGGCGGCGCCCCCACGAGCAGCTCCTCCTCCACCGCGTCGCCGGGTGCCCCCGTGGCGGTGCCGGACAGTCCCTCGCCCTCGGGCGCGTCGTCCTCCGGCCCGCCCAGCTCGACGTCCTCGGCCTCCTCGCCGTCGGCCTCCGCCGCGCGGGACGCCGCCGACACCCCCACGGTGCGGGTGAAGGCGGACGTGCCGAAGGTCAGGTCGTGGCCGATGCCGTCGGCCTCGACCTCGACGCTGACCCGCCGCTGCTCACCCCACTCGCGGGTGGTCAGGCGCCCGTGCACGATCACCCGGTCGCGCTTGGACAGGGACTTGAAGGCGTGCGTCGCCAGCCCGCGGAAGCAGGTGACGGTGACCCAGGTGCTCTCGCCGTCGACCCAGGTGGACGTCTCGGCGTCGTAGCGGCGACTGGTGGCGACCAGCCGGAAGCTGGTGATGGGCAGGTTGGCGTGCACGGACAGGCGCGGCTCGGTGGCCACGAGCCCGCTGAGCGTGACGTAGGTGTGGTTCATGGGGCGGACCCTCTCGACCCCGGCTCCACGGCCGGCTGCCGCCACCCTCACGTGAAGGCACGCCCCGCCGCGGCGGAGCGAGCCTCGGCCTGGGGACAAGGACCTCCCCGCCGAGCCTGTGGGGGACCCGACCGGCGAGGACGCTTCAGCGGGCGCCGCTGAGCCCGTCGCGGGTCATCCGATGCTCGTTCAGCACCGCCACCGCGGGGGTGAGCACGCGCAGGTCGGCGACGTCGTCCACGGCCTGGCGCAGTTCGGCGGCGACGGAGGCCCGCCAGCGGCCGGCGGCGTCGCGCACCGCGCGACGCCCGGCGATCTCGATCCCGAAGGACACCACGGTGACGGCGATCAGCACCGCGAGCGGCACCAGCGGCGAGCCGAGGGACATGTCCGCCGCCTTGGCGCACAGCACGGTCAGCAGCCACAGGAACGACCCCAGGAACGCCACGCCGAGCAACGCCTGGACGACGCCCAGGACCGTCCACCAGCGCGGCGCGTACCGGGGCAGCGGCACCGCGGCGAGGGCGCCGTCGATGTCGGCGGCGAGGTCCTGGCCGGCCGGGCGGACGGCGGAGCGCACCGCCTCGGCCCACCGGGGAGGCAGGCCCGCCGCGATGTGGTCGGTGGCCTCCCGCACGGCGAGGTCGACCTGCGCCCGCTGCACCGGCATCGGGGCGGGACCGCCGATGGCGTGCGCCGTCAGCTCCACCGCGTCGGGACGGATCCGGGCGCTGGTCCGCAGCCAGCGCCACACGGGCCAGCTCACCTTGGTGCGACCGCGGCGCAGGTAGTCGGCCTCGACCGCGTCGAGGACCACGGGGATGCCGGCGGCCCGCTCGAGGGCGGGCACCAGGCCGGCGCCGGCCAGGGCCCTGGCGCCGTCGGGCTCCACCTCGGCGACCCCGTCGAGGAGGTCCACGGCCGCGGCGTCGAGGTCGGCCGCGACGCGCTCGGCGACCAGGCTGTGCGACTGCACGATCTCGGCGAGCACCGACCGCAGCTTCTCGACACCGTCGCCGCGCGTGGCCGACGCCGTGAGCAGGCGCACGCCCTGCAGCCCGTCGGCGTCGAGGAGGCGGCGCAGGTCGGCACGGCAGGTCTCGACCTCCTCGGCGTCGAGACGGTCGATCTGGTTGAGCACGACGAGCATGACGGCCTCGTGCCCGCGCATCCGCTGCAGGTAGCCCACGTGCAGGGCGTCGTCGGCGTACTTCTGCGGGTCGACGACCCACACGAGCAGGTCGACCATGTCGACGAGCCGGTCGACCTCGAGGCGGTGGGAGACGGCCGTCGAGTCGTGGTCGGGCATGTCGAGCAGGACCAGGCCGTGCAGGCTGGCCTCGCGGTCGGCGTCGAGCACCGACTCGCGCTCCATCCGGTGCCGCCCGGGGACCTCCAGCCAGTCGAGCAGCTCGTCGGCGCCCTCGCTGCCCCACACGCAGGCCATCGGCTTGCCGGTGGTGGGACGGCGGTGCCCGACGTCGGCGATCTCCAGGCCGGCGAGCGCGTTGAACAGGCTCGACTTGCCGCTACCGGTGGCCCCGACGAGCGCGACGACCGCGCGCTCGGCGCCCAGGCGCAGGCGCTGCTCGGTGCGGTCGAGGACGGCGCCGGCCCGCGCCATCGCGCGGGGTTCGAGCCGCCCGGCACCCGACTGCAGGGCCTCGCTGAGTGAGTCGATCCGGCCCTGCACGTCCGGGGCAGCACGTCGGCGTCCCGTCATCAACCGGCCTCCTCGACCTCTCGCACCGCGGCCCGCAGCGCGTCACCGCGCCCGACCCTCTGCCCCACGGGACCGAGCAGCGACGCCGTGCGCGCGCGCTCGGCGTCCAGCACCCGATCGATCTGCCGCTGCAGCTCCCGCTGGGAGGCGACGACGAACTCCTGCAGGGGGACGACCCCCAGCCGCGCCTGCAGCACCCGCCGCAGCAGCACCAGCGGGTCGACGGTCTCGCCCTGGGTGACGGGCGTGTCGGGCGCGAGCGTCAGCGTCATCAGTGTGGTGGCCAACGCCTCCTCGGCGGCGTTCAACCCGCCGCCGGTGACGAGGTTGGGTTCGTCGGCGGCGCTGCGCATCACCCAGTCCTGCCAGCCGCCCACCGCGGTGGCGGTGCGGTCGGCGAAGGACTCCGACAGTGCGGCGAGGTCGTCGCGGCCCGCGAGCAGCGACAGCCCCGCGCCGTGGGCGCGCCAGCGCGACAGCGCGTCGTCGAGGGCCAGCTGGGCGCGCGAGCGGACGAGCGCCTCGACACCCGCGCACAGCGCGTCCCGCAGCACCGCCATCGCCGCGGCCGAGGACCGCACGCGGCTCTTGCGCTGACGCGGCGGGGCGGTGACCCCGAGCAGGGCCAGGAGGTCCCCGCGACCCATGGCGTCGCGCACCCGGGCCAGCACCTCGCCGGTCAGCAGGCTGCCGTCGGCGAAGCTCGCCGCGATGCCGCCGTGGACGGCACCCCAGGCACCCTCCAGCGCGCCGCGCAGGTAGATGTCGGCGGCCGCCTGGTCGTCCGCGGCCGCCGCGAGGGCGGTGACGCGCGCGGGCAGGCTCTCGATCGCCCCGGCCAGGGTGCGGTTGACGACGACCGCCTGGGTGCGCGCGTCCCTCGCCAGCCGGTTGAGCCAGGCCAGCAGCGGCTCGACGTGCGCCTGCGGGAGCAGGCCGTCCTCGAGCTCCACCTCGGGCACGGTGAAGACGGGGCTGTTGGCCAGGCCACGCTCGCGCATGAGGCGCGCCAGGTGCAGGCGGACCTCCTGCATCGCTTCGGGCGGCACGCGGTCGAGGACGACCGCCACGCACACGCCGCGCTCCACGGCCTCGCGCAGCATCTGCCAGGGCGTCGCGTCGACGTAGCGGGCGGCCGTCGTCACGAACAGCCACAGGTCCGCCGCGGCGAGGAGCTGGACGGCGAGGTCGCGGTTGGTCTCGACGACCGAGTCGATGTCGGGGGCGTCGACGACGGCCAGGCCCGGCACGATCGTCGGGTCCGGCACGAGACGGATCGCGGTGATCCGCGGGGCGTCGGGGTCCACCGGCTGCATCGGCTCGGGCGCCTCGGAGGTGACCCGCCCGAGGCCGGGCAGGATCCGCGTCGACATGAAGGACCCGGCGTCGGCCGGGTGGTGCACGAGGACAGGCGAGCGCGTCGTCGGGCGCAGCACGCCGGATCGGCTGACCAGGCGCCCGACGAGGCTGTTGACC
Source organism: Kineosporiaceae bacterium (assembly GCA_046330935.1). Classification (GTDB taxonomy): domain Bacteria; phylum Actinomycetota; class Actinomycetes; order Actinomycetales; family Kineosporiaceae; genus JAXLRU01. The sequence goes on along the minus strand of JAXLRU010000016.1, from coordinate 12,302 downwards.
AGGGTGGACTTGCCCGCTCCGGTGCTGCCGCCGACGACGGTCAGCAGCGGCGCGTCGAGGCGGCGCAGCCGGGGCAGGAGGTAGTCGTCCATCTGCCCGAGGATCGACTCCCTCGCCTTGCGCCCCTTGTCCAGCGACGGCACGGACAGGGAGAAGTCGAGCGCCGCGACCTCGTCGCGCAGCACCTGCGCGGCAGCCAACAGCTCCACGGGTGTGGCGTCGGTGTTCGCGGGGGTGTCGGCGGCCACGGCGGTGGGCGGGGCCGACAAAGCGGCCGGCGCGTCCGTCACCGTGGCGGGCTCGTGCGAGGCGCCGGCGTCCTCGGCCGCCTGGGCCTCGTCCTCGTCGTCCTCGTCGTCCTCGTCGTCCTCGGAGTCGTCGGCCTCGGCGTCCTGGCGGGCGGGCTCGTCCGCCGCCTCGACCGCATCGCGAGTCCCCGCGACGACCGCATCGTCGGAGTCGTCGGAGTCGTCGGACACGTCGTCGTCCTCGCCGTCCGAGGCGTCGTCGGCCTCGGACTCGGCCGTCGCGACCAGCTCGTCGGCGGTCGGCGCCAGCCCTTCGAGGCGGAGGTCGGCAACGTCGTCGGCGGCGGGCTCGGCCTGCCGGACGAGCACCGGGGCGTCGTCGGGCACGGCGAGCCCGGCCCCCCGCTCGGGCGGGTTCTCCTGCGCGCGCGCCACCGGCTCCTCCTGAGGAATCGCTCCGGCGCGAAGGTTACCCGCTGTGGCCGCCGCGCCGGACGTCGAGGCGCGCAGTTCACCCGCCGTGGCGTCGGATCGTTCCTGCCCGGTGACAGCTCCGGTACCCGTCGTCGACGGTCCGTCGCCGCCGGGGAGGGCGGGGCCCTCGGGCGGGGGCGGCGCGGCGGGGTTCACGGGGCCAGCCTGCCGCTCCCCACGCCCTTCTCCAAGACGCCGCACCCGAAGCGAGCCGGTCGGGGTCACTGCAGGGTGACGGCGGCCAGGCAGGCGCGAACCGAGGACCCTCCGGACGGCGTCACCTCGACGCTCAGGGCACGTCCGGCGGCCGAGGCGGGAGTGGTGACGGTGACCCGGCCGGCGGAGGCGCGCAGCTGGGCGAGGGGCCCGCCGTCGATGCGGGCCTCGACCTTGGCCGACCCGCCGCCGTCGGCCCCGGTGAGCAGGGTGAGGACGGCTCCCGGCGGCAGGGACTCGACGCGGATGCCGAACACGGCGCGGTCCTCGACGCCCCCGCTGTCGGCGCACCACCAGGTGCGGTCCCCGTCGCGGTCCTGCTCGGGCAGGCCCCCCGACCAGCCGAGCGTCAGGGGCGAGGAACCCACGACGGCGGCGCCGGTGAGGTCGCGGACGACCAGCTCCCCGGTGCCCCGCTTCAGCCGCACCTGCTTGGCGTCACGCCGGCCTCCGACCACGACCCAGTCGCGCAGGCCGCCCTCCCCCAGGGACACGCGGGCCGGCAGCGGCGCGACCGCGATCCCCGCGGCCGGACCGGGGCCGGGCGGCGTCACCGAGGGGCTCGCCGGGACGCGGCCCGACGTCGGGCCGGAGGGTTGCCGGGTGCGCGCCGCGCCGGTTCCGGGGGCGCCTGCGGTGACCGTCACGGTGGGGCGTGAGGACGCCGACGCCGTGCCGGTCGCGGAGGGGGCCGCCGAGGACGTCACGCCGGTGGGGCTGGCCTGTGCCGACGTCGTGGCCGACGGCGGCGCGGCGGTCGTGCGGGCGGCGCCGGTGGACGGCTGCGTGGAGGTGGAACGGTCGGGCGGGTCGAACCGCAACAGCACCGCCATGCCCGTGACGAGCACGCCGACGGCGGCGGCCGCGGCGAGGGGGCCGCTGCGCGCCCACCACGGCGAGGCGCCCCGTGCGGTGGCGGCCCCCGGGCGTCCGGCCCCGGCCGCCTCGAGCCGCGCGAGAAGCCGGTCGGGGTCCACCCGGTAGCCGGAGGCGAACTCGTCGAGCAGGGCCTCCAGCTCGGGCTCGCCGGAGCGGCGCGCAGGGTCGGGGAAGCCGTCGTGGGGGGACGGCGGGTGCAGGCTCATCGCCGTCCTCCCTCCCCTCGTGCGCGGCCGTCGGGGCCTTCGCCCGGCGCCCACTGTCCCAGGTCGTCGACGGCGAGCAGGCGGCGCAGTCGGGCCGCGGCCTTGGAGGTCTGGCTCTTCACGGTGCCGACGGACACCCCGAGGGTGCGGGCGGTGTCCTCCTCGGACAGGCCCATGCCGTGGCGCAGCACCACGCAGGCGCGCTGCCCGGCGGGCAGGCGGCGCAGGGCGGCGCGGACGTCGACGACGCCGGGCACGTCGCGCTCGGCGGCGGCCACGGAGCGGGCGTCGGAGCGCAGCAGCACCAGGTGCGCGCGCTCCCGGACCAACCGCCGCACCCGGGTCGCGGCCAGCTTCACGACGATGCCGCGCACGTAGGCGAGCGGGGAGTCGGCGGCCAGCACGGTGTCCCAGCGCTGCCAGGCCGCGAGCAGCGCGTCGGCCAGCAGGTCCTCGGCGCCGTCGCCGTCACCGGTCATCAGGTAGGCGAGGCGGCCGAGGTCGTGGGCGTGACGCTGGACGAAGTCGGCGTACCCGCGGTCGCTGCCGGCCGTCCCCACGGGCACGTCACTGGGCGCGGGCGCGGGCTCGTCCCGAGACCGGTCCCGTGCGGGCTCGCGACGGCGTGGGGGCTGCATGGCGGTGAGCCTGACCTCCGGCGGTGCGACGTCGCCGACGACCCTAGGGGCCGACCTGCTGCCGTGGGTACGCAGGGTGGCCGTGGGGCGCTCGACGGTGACGCTCGGCGGCACGACGACCTCCCCACCCCACCTGCGGCGCCTGCGGTGCAGGGCCCTGACGCGGTGAGGTCGCGCGAGGCGCGGAAAAGGTTGCCGAGGAACCCTGAGGAACTCGGGCCGATCAGCCGACGCGGGCGCTGCTCGCCCCCACGGCGACCACGTCGCCCTTCACGAGCTGGCGGCCGCGGCGGGTCTCGACCTCGCCGTTGACGAGGACCTCCCCCGCGGCGATGAGGAGCTTCACCTCGCCGCCGGTGTCGTGCCCGTCGGCCAGCCCGGCGAGCTTGACGAACTGCCCCAGCCGGATCCCCTCGCCGGTGACGGCGACCTCCGGGACGGCGGGAACCACCGGTCGGCGCGGCGCGAAGCCGCGACGGGCCGCGGTGGGGCGCGCAGCGGCGGGGCGCTGCGGGCGTCGGGGGGTGGCGCTCATGCGCGGGAGCCTACGGGCGCGCCCGGCAGGGTTCGAACCTGCGACCCGCCGATTAGAAGTCGGCCGCTCTATCCGCTGAGCTACGGGCGCTCGCGACGTCGTCGCGCGCCGACCTTACCGGGCACGACGGGGCGCGCTCATGCGGACGCGGGAGCTCGCGGCGGCACCTTGAGCACGAGGACGGCGAGGTCGTCGCGCGGCGGCCCGTCGCCGTCCTCGACCACCCGGCGCTGGACCAGCGCCGCGATCTCGGGCGCCGACAGCGTCCCGGCGGGGGCGAGCAGCTCCAGGAGCCCCGACTCGCCGATCATCGCCCCGCCCCGGCGACGCCGCTCCGTCACGCCGTCGGTGACGAGGACGAGGCACTCCCCCGGCTCGAGGTCGACGGTCTCCGCGGCGAAGGAGAGGTCCTCGAGGACGCCGAGCAGCGGCTGCGGGGTGCCGACGACGCGGGGGCCGTGGGGCCCGACGACCACCGGCAGCGGGTGCCCGGCGCACACCAGGCGCAGGCGCACGCCGTCACCGTCGACGCCGACGGCGGCCTTCGGGTAGGCCTCCCCGGCGACCATCGTGAGGAACCGCGAGCGGGCGCCCTCGTCGAGGATCGCCCCGTTGAGCCGCTGCAGCACCCGGGTCACCGGCATGAGTTCGCGGCCGAGCAGGCGCAGGGCCTGCCGGGCCAGGCCGGTGACGGCCGCGGCCTCGGGCCCCTTGCCGCACACGTCGCCGACGGCGAAGCGCCACGTCCCGTCGGGGACGGCGAACACGTCGTAGAAGTCACCGCCCACCTCGTGGCCGCCGGCCGCCTCGTAGGCGACGCCGACCTCGAGGAACGGCACCTCCGGGACCGCCGGCGGGAGCAGGCTGGCCTGCAGCGCCCGGGCGGTGGCCTCGCGCTCGGAGTACAGGCGGGCGTTGTCGAGGGCGAGGGCGGCACGGCGGCCGAGGTCCTCGGCGAGGTCGAGCACCTCGCGGCGGAAGCCGTTGTCGCGGGGGTTGCCGAGGGTGAGCACGCCCAGGGTGCGCCCGCGGGCGAGCAGCGGGATCGTCGTGGCCCCGAGCGCGACGAGCTCCGCGGCGGCCTCCAGGCTGGAGCCCTCGACGTCGAGGCCCGCGGCGGGCTGCCAGCTGCCCACACCGGCGGGGCGCTCGTCCGCCGACCGCGGCCCCGGCGGCTCGGCCTTGGTGAGCAGCGCGCGCAGGTCGTCGCCCGCCTGCTCCTGCTCGTGCCCCACGTAGGCGAGGGTCCGCGACCCGTCGACGGCGTCGACGTGCACCGCGCACCAGGGCGACAGGCGCGGCACGACGAGGTGGCCGAGCAGGGCCAGGATCATGTCGTGCTGCAGGGTGCCACCGAGCAGGTCGGAGGCCTCGGCGAGGAACGCCACCCAGCCGCGGCGCTGGCGCTCCAACTCGAGCACCCGCGCGGTCTGGACGGCGAGCGCGACGCGCCCGACGGCGGCCGCCACGCGCGCGGCGTCGGCGTCGGCGAACTGCCCGGCGGTGGGCGATCCGACGCCGAGGACGCCGATCAGCCGGCCCTCGACGAGCATCGGGACGGTCAGGACGCTGCGCAGCCCCGTCCCGGTGGAGACCGCCCGCGCGACGGCGGTGACCGGCGGTTCGGCCTCGACGTCGCGCAGGAGCACGGGCGTGCGCGCCGCCTGGTGGGCGGGCACCGTCTCGGCCATCGAGCCGGGCAGGCCCGCGCTGGCGCGCAGGTGCAGCTCCTCGCCGTCCTCGGACAGCAGGAACGCGTAGCCCACCTCGGCCGAGGTGAGGTCGCGCAGGCGGGCGACGATGCGCCGGAGCATCTCGTCGAGCTCCAGCGGGGACCCGCCCGACTCCAACAGCCCCGGCTCGGCACCCGCGTCGAGCGAGTGCGGGTCCAGCCCCGTGCCGGTGACGTCGGTGCGGCGGAGCAGGAACCACACCCGCTTGGTCCCGGCCGCGTAGGACACTCCCCAGGCGTTGGACAGGGTCGCGGCCATCGACAGCCCCCGCCCGCCCTCGGCCTCGGAGTCGACGACCATCGGCGGGGAGGGCAGCCAGCGCCCGGGATAGCGGTCGACGACGTCGATCTGCAGGCCGTCGTCGGTGAGCGTGCAGCGGACGTCGGTCTGGGTCCCCGCGTGGACGACCGCGTTGGTGACGAGCTCGCTGACGAGCAGGACGGCGTCGTCGAGGAGTTCCTCGGCGCCCCAGCGGCGCAGGACCTCGGTGACGAAGCGCCGCGCGGCCATCACCGAGGCGCCACTGGCCTCGAAGCTGGCGATGGCCTGCTCGGCCACGGGGGCACTCACCGTTCCGGCTCCGACTCGTCGACAGCGGGGGTCGCGCGCGCAGGGACCCCCTCCGCGGACCCGATGCCCGATTCGCCCGGACATGCCCACCGCGGGTGCGAGCCCGCACGCGCACGTGCCTGCATGGTGTCAGACTTACCGCGCTTCGCACGATCTGAGTGGAAGATCACGAATGCACCTTTCATGATCTACTCGGTCGTCCGGGGTCCTCCCGTGGCCGCCCCGCCACCGACAGCCGAAAGGGACGCCTGAGTGTCCGAGACCATCACCGCCCCCGCCACTCGACGTGGCACCCCCCCGGACGCGACGCTGCGCCGGGTCCTCACGGCGCTGGAGGCGATCCGGGACGGCGACACCAAGGTCCGGCTGCGCGCCGACGGCGACACCGTGACCGACGAGATCGCCAGGGCCGTCAACGACATCGCGGCCAGGCTGAACCGGCAGGGCGCCGAGGCCACGCGCGTGCAGCGCGCGGCGGCGCGCGAGGGGCGGCTCGTCGAGCGCGCCTCCACCGACGACCTGCCCGGGGCGTGGGCGGTGCCGCTGCAGGCCGCGAACGCGACGGTCGAGGAGCACGCGCGCCTGCACACCGACGTCATGCGCGTCGTCTCGGGCCTCGCCGAGGGCGACCTCACCCCGCGCGTCGACGTTCGCAACGGGGAGCGCCCCCTGCGCGGGGACGCCCTGCGCGACGCCCGGGTCGCCAACGCGCTCGTCACCCAGATCGGCGAGCTGACCACCGAGGTCACCCGCGCCGCGGCCGAACTCGGGGTCAACGGCCAGCTCGGCGGGCAGGCGCGCATCCGCAAGGCCCCGGGCGCCTACGCCGACCTCGTCGACGCCGTCAACACGATGCTCCGCAACGTCGGCACGCAGGTGCGCGGCATCGTCAACGCCGTCAACGCCGTCGCCGCGGGCGACCTCTCCACCAAGGTGCCGCTGCTGCTGGAGCGCGGCGACTGGCGGGAGGAGGCCGAGCGGATCAACGGCATGATCGACATGCTGCGCGAGTTCGCCGCCGAGGTGACCGGCGTGGCCCACGCCGTCGGCACCGAGGGACGACTGGGCGGCCAGGCGAAGGTGGACGGCGCCCGCGGCGTCTGGCGCGACACCGTCGACCAGGTCAACCTGCTCGCCGCCAACCTCACCAGCCAGGTCCGCGACATCTCCTCCGTGGCCCGCGCCGTCGCCCGCGGCGACCTCAGCCAGAAGATCACCGTCAACGCCCGCGGCGAGGTCGCCGAGCTCGCCGACACGCTCAACTCGATGACGGGCACGCTGCAGACGTTCGCCGACGAGGTCACCCGCGTGGCCCGCGAGGTCGGCACCGAGGGGCGCCTCGGCGGCCAGGCCAAGGTGCCGGGCGTGTCCGGCACCTGGAAGGACCTCACCGACTCGGTGAACCGCATGGCGGGCAACCTCACCGCCCAGGTCCGCAACATCGCCCAGGTGACCACCGCGGTCGCGCGGGGCGACCTCAGCCAGAAGATCACCGTCGACGTCAAGGGCGAGCTGCTCGAGCTCAAGTCCACCGTCAACACGATGGTCGACCAGCTGTCCTCCTTCGCCTCCGAGGTCACCCGCGTCGCCCGCGAGGTCGGCTCCGAGGGCGCCTCGGCGGTCAGGCCTGGTACCGGGCGTATCCGGCACCTGGAAGGACCTCACCGACTCCGTCAACGGCATGGCCGGCAACCTCACCAGCCAGGTCCGCACCATCGCCCAGGTCACCACCGCGGTGGCCCGCGGCGACCTCAGCCAGAAGATCACCGTCGACGTCAAGGGCGAGCTGCTCGAGCTCAAGTCGACCGTCAACACCATGGTCGACCAGCTGTCGTCCTTCGCCTCCGAGGTCACGCGCGTCGCCCGCGAGGTCGGCGGCGAGGGCCGCCTGGGCGGTCAGGCCCAGGTGCCGGGCGTGAGCGGCACCTGGCGCGACCTCACCGACAGCGTGAACTTCATGGCGGGCACGCTCACCGCGCAGGTCCGCAACATCGCCCAGGTCACCACCGCCGTCGCCCGCGGCGACCTCACCCAGAAGATCACGGTCGACGCCCAGGGCGAGGTCGCGGGCCTCGCCGAGACGATCAACACGATGGTCGACACGCTCTCGGCGTTCGCCAGCGAGGTCACCCGCGTCGCCCGCGAGGTCGGCACCGACGGCAAGCTCGGCGGCCAGGCCGACGTCCAGGGCGTCTCGGGCACCTGGAAGGACCTCACCGAGTCGGTCAACGGCATGGCCGGCAACCTCACCGGCCAGGTCCGCAACATCGCGCAGGTCACCACGGCGGTCGCCAAGGGCGACCTCACGCAGAAGATCACCGTCGACGCCCGCGGGGAGATCCTCGAGCTCAAGACGACGATCAACACGATGGTCGACCAGCTCTCGGCGTTCGCCGACGAGGTCACCCGCGTCGCCCGCGAGGTCGGCACCGACGGCAACCTCGGCGGCCAGGCCCTCGTCCGCGGCGTGTCCGGCACGTGGAAGGACCTCACCGACAACGTCAACTCGATGGCGTCCAACCTGACGGGCCAGGTGCGCTCGATCGCCGCCGTCTCCAGCGCCGTCGCCCGCGGCGACCTCTCCCAGAAGATCACCGTCGAGGCCAAGGGCGAGGTGGCCGCGCTCGCGGACACGATCAACACGATGGTCGACACGCTGCGCGCCTTCGCCGACGAGGTGACGCGCGTGGCCCGCGAGGTCGGCACCGAGGGCCAGCTGGGCGGTCAGGCGCGCGTGCCCAACGTGGCGGGCACCTGGAAGGACCTCACCGACAACGTCAACGGCATGGCGAACAACCTGACCAACCAGGTGCGTTCGATCGCCCTCGTCACCACCGCCGTCGCCCGCGGCGACCTGACGAAGAAGATCGACGTCGACGCGCGCGGCGAGATCCTCGAGCTCAAGACCACGATCAACACGATGGTCGACCAGCTCTCGGCCTTCGCCAGCGAGGTCACCCGCGTCGCCCGCGAGGTCGGCACGGAGGGCAAGCTCGGCGGCCAGGCCGAGGTGGAGGGCGTGAGCGGCACCTGGAAGCGGCTCACCGAGAACGTCAACCAGCTCGCCTCGACGCTCACCGTGCAGCTGCGCGCCATCGCCGAGGTCTCGACCGCGGTGACCCGCGGCGACCTCACCCGCCAGGTCACCGTGGACGCCTCCGGCGAGATCCTGGAGCTCAAGGACAACGTCAACCAGATGATCGCGAACCTGCGCGAGACGACGCGGGCCAACGAGGAGCAGGACTGGTTGAAGACCAACCTCGCCCGGATCACCGGCCTCATGCAGGGCCGGCGCGACCTCCTCGACGTCGCCCGCATGATCATGAGCGAGCTCACCCCGGTGGTCGGCGCCCAGCACGGCGCCTTCTTCACCGCGACCAGCCCCCGCGAGGCGCTGGCCACGGCGTCGTCGGCCGCCGGGCAGACCCCCGGCGGGTACAGCGCGGTCCTCGACCGCGTCGCCGAACGCGTCCGCGGGGACGCGCAGGCCCCGGGCGAGGACGGCGACGGCGACGGCCTCGTCGGCGACGACGGGCGGCGGCTGCAGCTGATCGCCACCTACGGCTACACCGCCCGCAAGTCGGTCCCCAACCGCTTCCGGATCGGGGAGTCCCTGGTCGGCCAGGCGGCCCTGGAGCGCAAGCCGATCCTCATCACCCAGGCCCCCTCGGACTACATCCAGATCGGGTCGGGCCTGGGCGAGGCACCGCCGGTGAACCTCGTCGTCCTGCCGGTGCAGTTCGAGGACCAGGTGCTCGGCGTCATCGAGCTCGGCTCGTTCGGCCGGTTCACCGAGATGCACCTGGCGTTCCTCGACCAGCTGATCGAGTCGATCGGCGTCTCGCTCAACGCGATCATCGCCAGCTCGCGCACCGAGGAGCTGCTGGCCGAGTCCCAGCGTCTGGCCGTGGAGCTGCAGGAGAAGCAGGAGGAGCTGCAGGCGCAGCAGGAGGAGCTGCGGCTGTCCAACGCCGAGCTGGAGCAGCAGGCCGCCTCGCTGAAGGCCAGCGAGGAGCTGCTGCAGACCCAGCAGGAGGAGCTGCAGCAGACCAACGCCGAGCTGGAGGAGAAGGCGGCCCTGCTCGCCGAGCAGAACCACTCGATCGAGATCAAGAACGGCGAGATCGAGCAGGCGCGGCGGGCGCTGGAGGAGCGGGCCGAGCAGCTCGCGCTGTCCAGCCGGTACAAGTCGGAGTTCCTGGCCAACATGAGCCACGAGCTGCGCACGCCCCTCAACAGCCTGCTCATCCTCGCCCGGCTGCTCGCCGACAACGGCGAGTCGAACCTCACCGACAAGCAGGTGGAGTTCGCGCGCACCATCCACAACGCGGGCACCGACCTGCTGCAGCTGATCAACGACATCCTCGACCTGTCCAAGGTCGAGGCGGGCAAGATGGACGTGGCGCCCGCCGACGTCGCCGTCGACGCCGTCGCCTCCTACGCGCAGGCCACGTTCGCGCCGATGACCGAGGACAAGGGGCTCGGTTTCGAGGTCGACGTCGACCCCGGGGCGCCGGCCATCCTGCACACCGACGAGCACCGCCTCCAGCAGGTGCTGCGCAACCTGCTCTCGAACGCCGTGAAGTTCACCCATGACGGCTCGGTGCGGCTGGCCATCGCCGCGGCCGCCGCACCCATGACCGCCGGGGAGGCGGCCCGCGCGGGGGACTGGGTGTCCTTCGCCGTGACCGACACGGGCATCGGCATCCCCGAGGACAAGCTGCGGGTGATCTTCGAGGCGTTCCAGCAGGCCGACGGGACCACCAGCCGCCGCTACGGCGGGACGGGCCTCGGGCTGTCGATCAGCCGCGAGATCGCCCGCCTGCTGGGTGGGGAGATCTCGGTCGTGAGCCGGCCCGGCGAGGGCAGCACCTTCACCCTCACCCTGCCGGTCGTCGTTCCCGAGCCCGGCCGCCAGGACGCCTCGACCGACCCGGCGGAGGACGAGGACTCCGCGGACGACACCGCTGAGCCCGCCGCCCCGGACGCCGTCGTCCCGCCCGCCGCCGGGGCGACCGGGGGGCCGACGGCGCGCACCCCCACCCCCCCCCCGACCGTCCCGTCGGGCCGGCCCGCCGCCGCCGTCACCCCCGACCTGCCCGCCTCCCCCGTGCCCGACGACCGGCACGACCTGCGCTCCACCGACCGGCTGCTGCTGGTCATCGGTGACGACGAGACGCTGTCGGCACTCGCGGTGGCCCAGGGCCACGAGCACGGCTTCAAGGTCGTGGTGGTGACGGACGCCGACCTCGCGGTCGACGCCGCGCGCCGGCTCGGCGCCGACGCCGTCGTGGTGAACCTGGACGCCGTCACCAGCGGCGGCACCGGCGTCCTCGACGCCCTCAAGCAGGACCCGGGCACGCGCCACCTGCCCGTCCACGTGGTCGCCGCCGGCGCGGCGGCCGAGACCGACGAGGACAGGCGACGCCGCCACGACGCGATGCAGGCCGGCGCCCTGTCCGTGATCTCGGCGCCGGTGACCGGGGAGTCCCTGGCCGAGGCCCTGGCCGAGATCGCGGGCTTCCTCGACCGCCGGGTGCGGCGCCTGCTCGTCGTCGAGGACGACGACACCGAGCGCGCGGCGATCATCGCCCTGGTCGGAGGGGGCGACGACGTCGAGGTGGTGGGCGCCGCCGACGCCGAGCAGGCCCTGGCCGTCCTGGAGGAGCAGGTCGTCGACTGCGTCGTGCTCGACCTCACCCTGGGCGGCACCAGCGGGTTCGCCCTGCTGGAGCAGGTCCGCAAGCGCGAGCGGCTGCACCACCTGCCGGTGATCATCTACACGGGCAAGGAGCTGACCCGGCGCGAGGAGACCCGCCTGCGCAAGTTCGCCGACACGATCATCGTCAAGGACGTCCGCTCCCCCGAGCGCCTGCTCGACGAGACCGCCCTGTTCCTGCACCGGGTGCAGACGCGGCTGCCCTCGCCGGCCCGGCGCCTGCCCGAACCCGCGGGCGCCGACGACGCGGTCTTCGCCGGGCGCACCGTCCTGATCGTCGACGACGACGTCCGCAACGTCTTCGCGCTCACCAGCGCCCTGGAGCAGCACGGCATGCGGGTCGTCTACGCCGAGAACGGGCGCGAGGGGATCGAGACGCTGCACGCCCACCCCGAGGTGGACCTCGTGCTGATGGACGTGATGATGCCCGAGATGGACGGCTACGCCACGACAGCGGCCATCCGCGAGGAGGCCCGGTACGCGAAGCTGCCGATCATCGCGCTGACCGCGAAGGCGATGAAGGGCGACCGCGAGCGCAGCATCGCCTCCGGCGCCTCGGACTACGTGACCAAGCCGGTCGACCTCGAGCAGCTGCTGTCGCTGATGCGGGTCTGGCTCTATGGCTGAGCCCGGGCTGGCAGACCTCCCCCGCTGGGAACCCACCGCCGCCGCCCCGGCGCGGGAGCGGCTGGAGGACATCGAGGCGTCGCTGCTGCTGGAGGGCATCTTCCGGCAGTACGGGTTCGACTTCCGCCAGTACGCCAAGGCGTCGATCCGCCGGCGCCTGTGGCGGCGCGCCTACGCGGAAGGACTGGACACGTTGACGGCGCTGCTCGACCGTGTCCTGCACGACGCCCAGGTGATGGACCGGCTCCTGCAGGACCTGTCGATCAACGTGACGTCGATGTTCCGGGACCCGCCGTTCTTCGCGGCCCTGCGTGCCACGGTGGTCCCGACGCTGCGCACGTACCCGTTCCTGCGGGTGTGGGTGGCCGGATGCTCCACGGGCGAGGAGACCTACGCGCTGGCGATCCTGCTGCGCGAGGTGGGGCTGCTCGCGCGCACGCGCATCTACGCGACCGAC
>JAXLRU010000015.1:0-51012 GCA_046330935.1 Kineosporiaceae bacterium | reverse complement strand
CCGCGACGTCGTCCTGCCCGGTCAGCTCACACGCCAGGGCGAGGGCCAGCTTGGGCGCGAGCTCGCCGGGGACCTGCCCGTAGACGGCGTTGAAGGCCGCCTGCGCGGCCGGGGCGTCCCCGCGGGCGAGGGCAGCGAGGCCCTGGATCCACACCGCCCGCCACTCCCACGGGTCGTCGTCGAGCAGCCACGACGTGTCGGCGTCGGCCACCGCGAAGGCCCCCGCCTGCAGCGCGGCGCGGGCGCGGGCCAGGCGCACCTCGGCGGTCAGCTGCGGCGCCTTGTCCAGTGCGGCGAGCCGCTGGGCCGGGTCGGCCACGCTGACCGTCCGCAGCCAGTTCGCCATCGGGTCGGACTCGTCCACGCGCAGCGCGGGCAGGTCCTCCCAGCCGAGCGAGGAGTCGATCACTGCGGGCGGGTCGAACAGCAACGAGGACGCCGAGTGCAGCGTGCGGCGCCCGGCCGCGGCCTCCTTCTCGGCGACGATCTCGCGCAGCACGCCCAGCAGCTGCACGCGCAGCTCGTCGGCGCTGGCGAAGCGGTCGGCGGGGTCGGGCGCGCAGCACTTCAGCAGCAGCCGGTACAGGGAGTCCTGCTGGGCCAGCAGGGGGATCTCGGCGGCGGGCGGCAGCGTCGTCGCATAGGTGGTCTGGTTGCCGCGGACCTCTGCGGCCAGCACGAGCAGGGTCCGCCCGATCGTGTAGAGGTCGCTGGCCACGCTGGGGCCCACCTCGGCCACCTCGGGCGCCTGGTAGCCGACGGTGCCGTAGATCGCCGAGTCGACGTCGTCGATCCGCCGGACGCCGCCCAGGTCGATCAGCTTCACGGCATCGCCGACCTGGATGATGTTGTCGGGCTTGAAGTCGCAGTAGACGAGCCCGAGGTCGTGCAGGTACCCGAACGCGGGCAGGATCTCGAGGATGAACGCGATGGCCGTGTCCAGCGGGAACGGGTCGTAGCGGCCCGTCTTGCGCATCCGGTCCTTGAGCAGCGACTTCAGGGACGTGCCGCCGACGTACTCCATCACGATGTACCCGGCGCCGTCGTGACTGACGAAGTTGTAGATCTCGACGATCAGCGGGTGCTCGACCTGGGCGAGGAACTGCCGCTCCGCGATCGCCGCGGCCAACGCGTCGGGGTCGCCCGAGTTGAGCAGGCCCTTGAGCACCACCCAGCGGTCGGAGACGTTGCGGTCGGTCGCCAGGTAGATCCAGCCGAGGCCGCCGAACGCCAGGCAGCCCTGCACCTCGTACTGCCCGCCGACGACGTCCCCCGGGTGCAGCTTGGGGCTGAACGAGAACGCGGTGCGGCACTGGGGGCAGAACCCGTCGGTGCGCCCGGGCCGGCCCTCCCGGGACCGCCCGACCGGGGACCCGCAGGTGGGGCAGAAGCGCCGCTCACCTCGGGCACCTGCAGGTCGGCGAGCAGCGCCGCCGCAGGTCGATCGCGGGCACGGGCGGCACGGTCGTCAGGCCCGCCCCGAGGCGGGCACCGCGCAACCGCGTAGACGACGTGCCCGTGCCGCTGCGGTGCGGCTTCCTGGTGCGCGCCCGCGCCGGGCAGCGGGGCCGACGCCAGGGACGCCGAGGCCCGGGTGGCGACGGACGGCGCGTCAGGGCCCCCCGCAGCGGCTGGCGGCGGCGCGGTGGGGGCGGCGGGAGACGGAGGAGGTGACGCCGCTGCCGAGAGGACGACCGCCCCCGGGAAGCCGAGGGCGCGGCCCCAGTCGCGCCCGTGGGGCAGGGCTGCCGCCACCGTCGCGGTAGCCGTCGAGGATGGTGCCGGTGCAGCCGGGCTGGGTGCAGGTCGTCGCGGTCCTCCGGCGGGATCGACGCGTTGAGGGCTGTCCGAGGGTGGCGGGCGGGTGCGCGCCCGAGGGCGGGGCGCCTGCAGGGTGTGGGCGGGCGGCCGGCCGGGAACGGCGGCACAGGGCAGGGCAGGAGCACCGCCGGGCGAGCGCCGACGGCGGCGAGCCCGGCCCGGGCAACCTGGAGGTCGACCCTGCCGTCCGCGCGGTTCGCCCCCGGCGCGCGCCGCGCGCCGATCAGCGATCAGCGGGGCCGCCGCCGTCCCGCGGCTGGTCAGCTTGGCCTGCCATGCCGCAGCCGCGCGCGGATCCTCCAGCTCGGCCAGGGGCGCTTGGCCGGGCGGCCTCGGCGACGTCGAGGAGGCGCGTCGGACGGCGTCGAGCCGAGCCGGGTGCGCGCGCAGGCCGTCGGGGTCGCTCAGGGCGGCCAGGCGCCCTCGACGTCGGGCACGCCCAGGCGCGGGGCAGGGCGGACGGCGGCTGCCACCCGTGCGGCCTCCACGCGCAGCGCGTCCCCCCGCGCGTCGAGTTCCGCGGTGAGCCGCCGGGCGGTCTCGGCGTCGCGCAGGGCCTGCTGGCGGCGCGAGATCTCGACGATCGCGTCGCGCTCCAGGCGGACCAGGCGGGTCTCGGCGCCGCTCAGCCGCTCCCCCGGGTCGGCGCCGCGGGCCACCCACGAGGCGGCGTCGTCGAGGTCGGAGTCCACGCGCGCCAGTGCGGACGCCGTGTCGTCGGCGCACGCCGCCGCGAGCGGGCGCAGATCCTCCACGAGGTCGCGGACGCGTTCGGCGGTGGTGCGGGCCGCGCGCAGCCGCGCGGCGTCGTCGCCCGCGCTGGGGTCCACCGACAGCCGCGCCCGCAGCTGCACGGCGAGGGCGTCCGACAGCCGGCACGCCTCGACCAGCGTGAGCGCCATGCCCGAGGCGGTGGCGTCCATCCGGCCCCAGATGAGCGCGGACATCCGCTCCCGCGCGCCTGCGTCGGCGCGACCGGAGTCCCACTCCCGCTGGAGGTCGTCGTGGCGGCGGGCCACCGACTGCCACAGGGCCATCGACAGCACGAGGTCGCCCGTGTACGCCTCCGGCGTGCCGCTGCCCAGGGCGGCGGCGTCGAGCCGGTCGAGCTCGGCCTTGCGTTCGTCGCGCCAGCGACCGAGGGCGGCGAGGTAGGCGAGGAGGTCGGCCGCGGGGGCCGCCACCCCCAACCGGCCCGGCGCCGCGGGTGCGGGCATCAGCGGCGTCCGTACCTCGGGGTGGGTGCGGTGACGCCCGGGCCGAGGTCGGCGGCCAGCCACGTGCGGTAGGACGCCGTCCAGCCGCCGGAGCTCACCCACGAGGCGAGGGCGGTGTTGACGGCGCCGACGAACGTCGGGTCACCGGGGGGCAGCCCGAGCCCGTAGGGCTCGCGGGAGAACTTCGGCCCGACCAGGCGCGTGTAGGGGTCCTGGGACGCCAGCCCCGCGAGGACGGTGTCGTCGCCGGTGATGGCGTCCACCTTGGACTGCTGGAACAGGATCAGGCAGCGGGTGTGGGTGTCGGCGGGCACCGGGACGGCCTGCGGCGCCACCCGGCGCAGGGTGTCCAGCGACGTCGACCCCGCGGGAGCGCAGACCCGCTTGCCCGCGAGCCCCGCGACGTCCTTCACCGGCGAGCGCTCGGCGACGAGGATCCGCTGACCGGCCTCGAAGTACTCGGCGGAGAACGCGATCTCCTTCCACCGGTCGCAGGTGATCGACATGGTGCGGGCGACGACGTCGACCGTGCCGTCCTTGAGGAACGGCAACCGCTGCGCCGCCGTGATGACCTTCAGCTCGATCTTGTCCGGGCTGCCGAGCAGGGACGCCGCCAGCGCGCGGGCCAGGTCGATGTCGAAGCCGACGATCGCGCCGCTGCGCGCGTCCCGGGCACCGAACAGCAGCGTGTCGGCCGACACGCCCACGACCAGGCGCTGCCGCTGACGGATCCGGGTCAGGACCTCCGAGGAGGAGGTGACCGGCCGCGGGTCGTAGGAGTTCAGCAGGTCGGCGCACTGGGCCGGGGTGGCCGCGGGCGCCGTCGACGCCGCGGGCGCCGGGGTGGTGGGCAGCGGCGTCGCCGCGTACTCGCGAGTGCCCGCGCAGCCGGTGAGCAGGCCGAGGGCCAGGACGACGGCGCCCGCCAGGCCGGCGGCGCGGCGCGGGAGGGGACGACGGCTCACTGGTACTCCCTCGAACGCTGGGCGAATCCGAGCACGCCGCCGGCAGCGGCGAGCAGTCCGAGCACGACGACGAGGATCGCGGCCCAGGTCAGCGGGGCTCGCGCGGCCCGTAGGTCCTCAGCGGCGGCGCTCGCCTGCTCGTCCAGGGCCTGCCCGGAGCGCTGGGCGAAGGACTCGAAGGCGGCGTTCGCGGACCCGTCGCCACGCGCCACGGCCTTGGCGACGGCGCGCTCCCAGGCCCCGTTGTCGTCGTCGGCGCGGATGGCCGCGTGGGCCGACGTGTAGGCGTCCCAGTCGGCCAGCAGCTCGGTGGACGCGGAGCCGGAACCGGCGGTGCGGGTGCGCACCGTCTCGGCCGCCGCGCCCCACTGCTTCTCGAACGTGGGCCCCCGCCCGCGGTTGACCAGCCCCAGGCTCTCCTGCGCCTTGGCGTCGAAGCCCGCCGTCCGGGCGTCCGAGATCGCCAGCGCGTGCGCCAGCACCCCGCTGCGGACGTCGTCGGCGCGGCCGTCGGCGACCACGAGGGCGGCGGTGCCCGCGGCGACGGCGAGCAGGGCCGCGACCGTCCCGACCGCGAGGGGGACGTTGATCACGCGCCGGAAGCGCCGTGCGTGCCACACCGAGAGCAGGACGAGCAGCGCCAGCACCGCCACCCCGAGGGCGAGCAGCGTGGCGGTGTGCCGGCCCGCGCTGGCGAACTCGCCGTCGATGCGCGCCTGGGTGGTGTCGACGAGGACGTCGACGACCGGCAGGACGTCGCTGCGCAGCTGGGCGCTGCCCGCACTGAGGTAGCCCGACCCCACCGGCAGCAGCTGGCGGTTGTTGGCCCGGGCCTGCTCGATCAGGGCGACGTAACTGATCACGCGCTGGTTGAGCGCCTCGAGCGCCGCCGCGTCGGCCGGTTGGGCCGCGGCGGCCTGCGCGATCTGGCCGGTGGCCGAGGTGATCGCCTCGTCGTAGGCCTGGCGCGAGGCCGCGGGCTCCAGCCCGCCGACGAGGAAGGCGTTGGTCACGGCCGCGTCGGCGCTCACCAGCGAGGTGTCGATCTGCTGCAGGCGCACGAGCTGCGCGGCGTCGGAGGCGGCCGCATGCAGTGCCGTGGTGCGCGCCTGCAGGGTCCAGGCGCCGAACAGGGCCAGCGCGATGCCGGCGAGCGCGGCCAGTGCCGAGGCGGCCCGCAGCCGGGTGGGGGTGTGCCCGACGGGCAGGGCCGCGCCACCCGGGACCACCGAGGCCGCCGGGGCGGAGACGGCCGACGGTGCGGCCGCCGTGGCCGCGGCGTCCCAGGTGGCAACACCCGCGGGTGGGGCGGCCTGGACGCCGGGATCGCTGAGCTGGGTCGCGGCGCCCGGGGACGGCGCGCCCTGCCGTGGCGCGGCGGCGCCGGCCGCGGTGGCGGGAACGGGTGTCACTCCTGGCCTCCGGTCTGCGGTGCCTCGTGGGGGTGATCAGGCGTCGTCGGGGCTGGTCTCGCCGGGAAGGACGTCGCGCCCCCCGGTGGCGGTTCCGCTCCGGCCGTGACGTCCTGGGGCCCGGCGTCCTGCGGCGCGGCGTCGAGGTCGGCCTCGTCGAGGTCGGCGTCGGTCAGTTCGCGCAGCTGGTCGACGGTCGGCGCGGCGACCTCGCGCAGCCGCCACGCCTGCCGCCCGATCGCGCCCTCGAGGAGGTTGCGGGCGTAGCGGCCGTTGCCGAAGCCCTCCCCGCGCGGCACCAGGCCGAGCATCGCCCGCAGCCGCTCGAGGCAGCCGGGCGTGGGCGTGAAGTCGGCGGCGGAGGCCAGGGAGGCGAAGATGGCGACGAGCTCGTCGTCGGTGTAGTCGTCGAAGATCAGCAGGGTGCGGAAGCGGCTCTCCAGGCCCGGGTTGGTCGCGATGAACTCCGCCATCCGCCCCGGGTAACCGGCCACGATGACGACCAGGTCGTCGCGGTGGTCCTCCATCTCCTTGACCAGGGTGTCGATCGCCTCCTGGCCGTACTGGTCGCCGGCGAGCGCGTACGCCTCGTCGATGAACAGCACCCCGCCGACCGCGCCCGCGATCACCTCGGAGGTCTTCGTCGCGGTCTGCCCGAGGTAGCCGGCGACCAGCTCGGAGCGATCCACCTCCACGAGCTGTCCCTGCGGGAGCACGCCGAGAGCCTTGTAGAGCTTGCCGACGAGCCGGGCGACGGTCGTCTTCCCGGTGCCCGGGTTGCCCGCGAACACCAGGTGGCGAGTCATGGCGGGGGTGCGCAGCCCCGCCTCGGTGCGCAGCTTCTCCACCCGCAGGAGCTGGGCCTGCCGGTGCACCTCACGCTTGACCTTCTCCAGCCCGATCAGGCCGTCCAGCTCGGCGAACAGCTCCTCCAGCGTCGGCTCCGGGACCGCGGGTCCTGCTGCGGGCGACGTCGCGGGGGGCGCGGGAGCCGCCTGGGACGCCGCCCCGCCGGGACCCTCGTCCGGGGAGTGGCCGAGGCGCTGGCCGGGACGCTCGGGAAATCCGGTGCGCCCGGTGACGGGCAGCTTGCCCCGCAGCTTGGCGATGATCTCGTCGACCCCGGGCAACCCGGCCAGGCCCGGCCAGGCGGACGGGTCGGTGTCGGGGGTGCCGCGGACGGGCAGCACGGTGGCGCCGGGCCCGGCTGCCGGGGCGCCGTAGGGCAGCCCGGGCGGGGAGCCGGCGACGGACAGCTGGGCCGCGGCGGCCACGGACGCGTTGCCGATCACCCGGGCGGTCGGCTCCCCGAGCGAGCACGCGGCGGAGGCGACCTCGGCGAGGGCTCGGGCGTAGTCGTGGGCGGCCCGTGCGGAGTCGGCCCGCACCCGCTCCAACCCGGCCGTCGGCGAGCTGCGCCAGCGCCGGCCGCGGCTCGCTGCGTCGAAGAAGTCCTGGACGGTCGTGGAGACGGGTCGCCCGGACCCCTGCAGCAGGTGCGCCACGCGGAAGTCCCCCACCGCGGCGAGCCAGTCGACGGGCGCGCCGGGGGCGGACTCCGCGACGGCGGCGGCCAGGGCGGCGGCCTCGACGACGGCGTCGGCCGGGGTGAGGACGACGTCGGGGTCGTCGGCCACGAACCGGCTCAGGGCCACGAGGGCGCGGGTGAGCGCCTCGGGCCCGGTCGGCCCCTGCCCGCCCGACGGGTCGGAGGTCACGGCGTCCCCCCGAGGTTCAGCTGCCCGCCGGTGCTCGGGGAGCCGAACTTCTCCTGCAGGAACCGACCGTGCGCCACGAGCGCGGCGGCGTCGGAGCGCAGGATCGCGTCCTGGATCTTCTCCATCGTGTAGCCGAGCAGGTCGAGCTGGTCGCACAGCACCATCAGCGACGTCTTGCCGTTGTCGACGGGCCGGGTGTCGGCCCACTGCCGGGGCAGGCGCAGGTACCCGCCGAGCGCCTCCGGCAGGTAGTCGGTGGCCGTCGCCATCACGGAGTGGGCCTGGGCGCTGCCCAGCCCGAGGTCGGCGAGGCGGGGCACGGTGTCGCGCACGATCCGGGTCACCCGCTTCACCCGGCTGACGACGGCTGCGGGCACCGTCGGGTCGAGCATCGCCTCGGCCCGGTCGAGGGCCGCGAGCAGGTCGGCGTCGGTGGGCACGCCGGGGACGCCCACGGGCGCGGACGCCGGCCCTGCGCCGTCGTCGTCGCGGCCGGTGATCTTGGCGAGGAGGTCGCGCAGGCCCATGTCAGCCGATGCTGCCGGATGCCTGGGGGTGCGCGCCCTGCGGGAAGCCCCCGGAGGCGGTGACGATGGTCACCGCGCGGTGCCGCCGAGGTCGAGGGAGCCGCCGGCGACGCGCTCGTCCTGGCGGTTGACGCGCTCCAGGTAGCTGCGTGACTTGGCGACCTCGCCCTCCAGCGTGCCGATCGTCGCGGCCATCGTGTCGAGCGCCTGCACCTTGAAGGTGTCGATCGCGTCCATGGTCGCGTAGATGTTGGCGAACGCGTTCTGCAGCTGCTCCAGTCCGATCGTGGAGCTCGCCGCCTGCTCCTGGATCTTGACCGAGTTGTCCTTGAGCATGACCGAGGTGCGCTCGATCAGCCCGGAGGTGGTGGCATTGAGCGCGGAGATCTGGTCGAGGACGAGCTTCTGGTTGTTGAGCGCCTGAGCCACGATGACCGCCGTGCGCAGGGCGCTGACGGTCGTCGTCGAGGCCCGGTCGACGCCCTTGATCAGCTCGATGTTGTTCTTGATCACGATGTCGATCGCGAGGTAGTTCTGGATCGAGACGGCGAGCTGGGTGAGCAGGTCCTGGTGCTTCTGGCGGACATAGAACAGGACGTCCTCGCGCAGGGCCTTCGCCTTGTCGGGGTCGCTCGCCTCCAGCTCGGCGATAGTCGCCGACAGCCGCGCGTCCAGCCGCTCGGCGACGTACACGTACTGGTTGAGCTGGCCCATCGTCGTCCAGAGCTGGGTCTTCTCCAGGTTCAGGGCGGCGTTGTCCTTGCGCAGGGTGTCCTGGCCGTTCTGCAGCGCGTGCAGGATGCCGTTGAGGTGGGACTGCGCGGACTGGTACTTGCGGAAGTAGTCGGTCAACTTGTCGCCGAAGGGCAGGAAGCCCAGCACCTTGCGCGTGCCCTGCGCACCGGAGGGGTCGAGGTCCTCGATGGTGCGGCGAAGGTCGAGCAGCGTCTTGCCGACGGCCGAGCCCTGCGAAAGCGCCCCGTCGTCCAGCGCCTTGACCGGAGTCTTGAGCAGGCGGTTGGAGGTCTCGGCGGCGCGGCGGATCTCGACGTCGCCCATCGTTCGCACGTCCTCGGCCTTGGCCGCGAACTCGGGGCTGCGGGGTTGGGCCTGGGTGAGCGTGGTGAGGAAGGACTCGACCTTGGCGTCCAGGCCCGGCAGGGCCGCGGCGTCGACCTGCGGCGCGATCGACGGCGCCTGCGTGGCGGCGACGGCCTGCGGCGGTGCGGGCGGCGTCAGCGTCAGGGCCGGCTCGGGGGGCGCGAGCGGGCTGAGAGCGGCGGGCTCGGGCGCGGAGGCGGTCATGGCTGTCCTTCGTGGAGACGTGGATGCTGCCCGGCGGACCTCCGGGCGGCGGGGCCGCCACCCGAGTGCGCGTGGCCCCCGGTGGACGCACGGCCAATCTACGCAGTTCCGGGCGCGGGATGCGGGCGGCACGGGCGAGCAACGTGGAAAGGACACTTGACAGGGCGGGGCGAGCTGATCCACGCTCCTCCACATGACAAGCGACCTTGACAGCCCCAGCCTCGGCGACCGGGCCCGCGCCCGGGCCTACTCCGTCGACTTCGGCCTCGCGATGGCCGCCTACCTCGTCGTCCTCGTCGCCGTCCTCACCTTCGGCGGCCTCGACGGCGACGCACCGTCCCGGTTCGTCTGGGCCCTGCTGCCCGTCCTGCCCGCCGCGTGGATGCTCTGGGCGGTGCAGCGCCACCTCGCCCGGCTCGACGACTACCAGCGCCGCCTGCTGCTGCACGGCATCGCCGTCGGGTTCGGCGCCGCGATGCTCGCCGCGGTCACCCTCGGGTTCCTCGCCGCGGCCGGCTGGGCGCCCGAAGCCACGCCATGGCTCGTGTTCGGCGCCGGCATGGGCGGCTGGGGCGTCGCCTCGATCCTGGCCGCCCGCAGGTGATCAACGACCTGCGGGTGCGGCGGGAGGCCCTCGGCTGGAGCCAGGGGGCGCTGGCCGACCGGCTGGGGGTCTCCCGTCAGACCGTCAACGCGCTGGAGGCCGGCCGCTACGACCCCAGCCTGCCGCTGGCCTTCCGCATCGCCACCCTGTTCGACTGCCGGATCGAGGACGTCTTCACCCCGGAGCTCGCCGACCTCGGGCCGGTGCAGGGCCCCGCCGTCGTCGACTGATCACGCCTTGGGCGGCAGCTGCCGGGCGTAGCCCACGCCGATGCCCACCCAGCGGTCCAGCTCGGCCTCCGCGACCGTCGCGTCGATCGCCACCCGCAGCCAGCCCACCATCTCGCGCCCGCGCATCACGAACGGCGCCGCCGCCGGATCGGCCGACAGCTCGTCGGTGCGCTCCGGCGGCACGCGCAGCAGCAGGCCGCCCTGGCTGCTGGCGGCGACGGCCATGTGGCCGTTCACCAGGAACGCCAGGCCCCCGAACATCCGGGCCTCGCTCAGGCCCGGCTCCCCCTCGATCGCCTCGCGCACGAGCGCGGCCAGCTCGGTGTCGTACGCCATGGCCGAAGTATGGCCGCGGGCGGCGACAGGGAGGGTGGCGTGTCGGCGGGGCGTGTCCGCCGCTCAGCCGCCGCCGCTCACCCGGGGACGCTGCGCGCCAGGACGGCGACGGCGGCGGCGAGCACCAGCGACATCGTGACGTCGAGCCGCCGCGAGCGGATCAGCAGGCCCAGACACAGCCGGGCCGGCAGGAACGCCCGGAACCCTGCTGCGAGCACGAGCGCCAGCGCGAGCACGTACCCGCCGACGCGGAAGTCGACGCCCAGCGTCACCACCACGCTGAGCGCGACCACCCCGAGGACGACGACGAACGCCGTGCGGCGCGAGGGCGCCACCTCCCAGCGGATGGGCACGCGGCGACCTCCTTCTCGGGCGAATCGGCGATCAGTGGGCGAAGTGCCGGGTCCCGGTGAAGTACATCGTGACGCCGGCGGCCTCGGCGGCTGCGATCACCTCGGCGTCGCGCACCGACCCGCCGGGGGCGACGACGGCGCTCACCCCGGCGTCGAGCAGCACCTGCAGCCCGTCGGCGAAGGGGAAGAACGCGTCCGACGCCGCGACGGCACCCTTGGCGCGCTCGGCCCCGGCCCGCTCCACGGCGAGCTTGCACGAGTCGACCCGGTTCACCTGGCCCATGCCCACGCCGACGGACGCGCCGTCGCGGGCGAGCAGGATCGCGTTGGACTTCACCGCGCGGATGGCGCGCCAGGCGAACTCGAGGTCGTGCAGCGTGTCCTCGTCGGCGGGGGCGCCGGTGACCAGCCGCCACGCGGAGGGGTAGTCCCCGCCGGTGACCTTGCCGTCCTCCCCCGTGACCACGGCGTCGATGGCGTCGCGCGCCTGCATGAGCAGGCCGCCGCTGATCGGGCGCACTTCGACGCCGCCGCGACGCACCGACCCCTCGGGGGCCGGCACCTCCAGCAGCCGGATCGCCTTCTTGCGGGTGAGGATCTCCAGCGCCTCGGGCTCGAAGCCGGGGGCCACGAGCACCTCGGTGAACACCTCGGCCACCTGGTCGGCCATCGCGGCGGTGACCGTGCGGTTGGCCGCGATGACCCCGCCGTAGGCCGAGACCGGGTCGCAGTCGTGGGCGCGGGCGTGCGCGGAGGCGATGTCGTCGCCGACGGCGATCCCGCACGGGTTGTTGTGCTTGATCACGGCGACGGCGGGCAGGTCGTGGTCCCACGCCGCCCGCCACGCGGCGTCGGCGTCGACGTAGTTGTTGTACGACATCTCCTTGCCGTGCAGCTGCGTCGCACCGGCGAGGCCGGGCTCCCCCGGGCCCTCGGCGCGGTACAGCGCGGCGCGCTGGTGCGGGTTCTCGCCGTAGCGCAGCACGGCCTGGCGCGACCAGGTGGCCCCGGCCCACGCGGGGAAGCCGGTGCCGGCGTCGCTGGGCGCGAGCACGTTGCCCATCCAGGAGGCGACGGCGACGTCGTAGGACGCCGTGTGCACGAACGCCCGCGCGGCCAGCGCCTGGCGCGCCACGAGCGTGAACCCGCCCTCCGCGACGGCGTCCAGCACCGAGGCGTAGTCGGCGGGGTCGGTGACGACGGCGACGCTCGGGTGGTTCTTGGCGGCGGCGCGCACCATCGAGGGACCGCCGATGTCGATCTGCTCGACGCACTCGTCGGGGCTCGCGCCCGAGGCCACCGTCTGCGTGAACGGGTACAGGTTCACCACGACGAGGTCGAACGGCTCGACGCCGAGGTCGGCGAGCTGCTGCACGTGGTCGGGCAGGCGGCGGTCGGCGAGGATGCCCGCGTGCACCCGCGGGTGCAGCGTCTTCACCCGGCCGTCGAGGCACTCGGGGAACCCGGTCAGCTGCTCGACGGGCGTCACCGGCACCCCCAGCGCGGCGATCTTCGACGCCGTGGAGCCGGTCGAGACGATCGCGACACCCGCGGCGTGCAGGCCCGTGGCGAGCTCCTCCAGGCCGGTCTTGTCGTACACCGAGACCAGGGCGCGGCGCACGGGGATGCGGTCGGCGGGGGACGTCGTGGGCTGGCTCATGCGGGACCTTCCTGGGCGGTGCGGGAGGGGTCAGGGGGCGGGGCTGGGCGCGGGGCCGAACCGGACGGTGCGGCCAGCGCCGCCGGTCAGGTGCCAGCCGTCGCGGCAGAGGCGGTCGACGACGTCGACGAGCATCTCGCGCTCGACGACCTTGATCCGCTCGTGCAGGCTCGCCTCGTCGTCGTCGTCGGCGACCTCGACGGCGCGCTGGGCGATGAGGGGGCCGTCGTCCACGCCCGCTGCGACGAAGATGATCGAGCAGCCGCTCACCTTCGCACCGTAGGCGAGGGCGTCGCGGACGCCGTGGGCGCCCGGGAACGCGGGCAGCAGCGCGGGGTGACTGTTGACCGTGCGGTCCCCGAAGCGGTCGAGGTAGGCGCTGCCGAGCAGGCGCATGAACCCGGCGAGGACGACGAGGTCGGGCGAGAACGCCTCGACGGCGCGGGCGACCGCCTCGTCCCACACCGCGCGGCCGGGGAAGTCCTTGAGCTGCACCGTCGCCGTCGCCACTCCCGCCTCGCGGGCGCGGACGAGGCCGTAGGCATCGGGCCGGTCGCTGACGACGCCCACGACGGTGTAGGAAGGGGCCGTGGACACCTCGCCGTCGTGGCCCTCGCGGGCCGCGGCGTCGAGCAGGGCCTGCAGCAGCGTGCCCGACCCCGAGACCAGGACGACGACCCGGCGCGGTCGGGCGGAGGAGGACGGGCTCACGTCCTCAGACCCTAGCCGCCCTCAGCACCACCCGACGACGAGCCCCGGATGAGCAGGCCATGAGCACCCCGCAGGTCCCCCCGCCCTGGCAGTCCCCGCCCGGGCAGCCACCTCCCCCCGCCCCGCCGTTCGGGCCGCCGTACGGACCTCCCTACGGCCCGCCGCCGCGCGTCCTCGACGTGCCGGCGACGCTGGCGCAGCTGCGCTCGGCGCAGCAGGCGTACTCGGTGAGCCTCATCGGCGCGGTCGTCCTCCAACTCCTCGACCTGCCGTGGGCCCTGGCTGCGGGCGTGCTCGGGGTGATGGGCATCGTCTTCGGCGTCCGCGCGCTCGTCCTCGGGGGCCGGTTGCAGGCCGCGGGCGTGCGCACCCGCGGGCGCGCCGCCGTCGGGGTGGGGTTGGTGCTCGCCTCGATGCTCGTGCTCCAGACGCTGGTACGGCTGGCGCTGTACCCGGTGGAGCACGACTACCAGGAGTGCAGCCGGCAGGCGCAGACGCGGACGGCGCAGGAGGAGTGCGACAAGGCCCGAGAAGCCCGGCTCAGGCCCTGACGTCGGGCCCGGGCTCCTGCTCCGGTTCGGTCTCCGGCTCGGGCCCCGCTGCCGCGGGCGCGATCGGCTCGTCCCGAGGGGCCGTGGCGCCGCGGGTTCCCGTCCGCGCGGGCGCGACCATCCAGCGGCCCAGGCTGCTCAGCCCCGCCCAGAGCAGGGCGCCGGCGGCCACCTCGGCGGCGAACACGGCGGCGGTGGTGAGCGCGGGAGGCCCGGCCACTGCCAGCCGCCCGGGGCCGATCGAGCCCGAGGCCGCCCACGCCGCGACGAGCATGAGCAGCCCGGCGACGGCGCCGAGACCGAGGGCGTCCAGCGCCGCGGGCAGCAGCCGCACGGTGCCCCCGTGGCGGCGGCGGGCGCGAGCGGCGACCTGCGCGGCCACGGCCCCGGCGATCGCGCCGACGGCGAGGAGCGCCATCAGCGCGGGCGTGCGCGAGCCGGTCGGCGGCAGGGCCGCGAGGGCCGGTACGGCGGGCAGCGGGCCCAGGGACGAGGCGGCGGGCGTCACGAACGTGCCGCTGCCGACGGCGAAGCCGGGGCCGGTGACGAAGGAGGCCGCCCACACGACGCCGTCGGGCAGGTATGCCAGCTGGAGCAGCCACATGGCGGCGCCACCGACGGCTCCGGGATCGAGGGCGTGGTGGACGGCGAGGGCGGCCTCGCGCCCGCGCAGAATCCCGACACCCAGCAGGACCGCGCCGGCCAGCAGCTGCACCCCGAGCGCCCAGGCCGCACCGCGCGCCCAGGCGCGCACCCGCCACGGCACCTGCAGCACCTCGGCGGCCAGCCGCAGGCCCCCGCCGACCGTGCCCGCGACGTAGGTGGCGGCACCGAGGCCGACACCGCAGGCGCCGACGACGAACGCGCCGAGGGCGGCCTGTCCGGGCAGGGGCCGGACGGCGTCGGACGCCGCGAGCAGGGCCGCGAGGAAGGCCAGCGTCGTGTAGCTCGCGACGAACGACACGAGGGCCCGGGCCGGCGGCGGCGAGGGCGCGGCGCGACCGGCGAGGACCCGCTCGACCCGCGGATCGACGGCACCGGCGAGCCGGCGCCCGGCGAACCAGCAGGACGCGACGGCGAGCAGTGCCATGGTCAGGGGCACCAGTGACAGGGAGCCGCCGTCGACGACGAGCGCCGTGTGGTGGGCGAGCAGCCACACCTGCAGCGCGGAGCGGGCGGCCGAGGTCCAGGGCAGGTCGGAGTCGGTGGCCGCGACCCACGCGCCGACGGCGGGGACGAGCGCGACGACGAGGGTGGCGCAGGCGGCCTGCAGGGCCGCGACGGCGCCGGCACTGACCGGGGTGCGGCCGTCGACCCACGTGGCGCGGGGCAGCGCCGTCTCGACGGGGGCGGACGCCGCGGGGTCCGCGCCCGTCCGCGCGGGGGCGGCGGGGCGCGGCGGGGCCGGGGGGCTGCCTGGAGTGCTCATCGGGTCCATCGTCGCCCGGCACGGCCGGTGGAGCCGGGTCCGACGCGCCGCGACGGCGGGGACGGCGCAGGGCCGGACTCCCCGACGGGAGCCCGGCCCTGACCGGGGCGAGCAGCTCAGCCCAGCGCGGCGATCGCCTCGCGCATGAGCCGTGCGGTCTCGCTGGGGGTCTTGCCGACGCGGACGCCGGCGGCCTCCAGCGCCTCCTTCTTGGCCTGCGCGGTACCCGAGGAGCCGGAGACGATGGCCCCGGCGTGCCCCATGGTCTTGCCCTCGGGGGCGGTGAAGCCCGCGACGTAGCCGACGACCGGCTTGGTGACGTTGGCCTTGATGAAGGCCGCCGCCCGCTCCTCGGCGTCGCCGCCGATCTCGCCGATCATGCAGATCGCCTTGGTCTCGGGGTCGGCCTCGAACGCGGCCAGGCAGTCGATGTGCGTGGTCCCGATGATCGGGTCCCCACCGATCCCGACGGCCGTGGAGAAGCCGATGTCCCGAAGCTCGTACATGAGCTGGTAGGTCAGGGTGCCCGACTTGCTGACCAGGCCGATCGAACCGGCCTTGGTGATGTCGGCGGGGATGATGCCGACGTTGGACTGCCCGGGGCTGATCAGGCCGGGGCAGTTGGGGCCGATGATCCGGGTGGCGCCGCCCGCGGCCGCCGCGTACGCCGTCCACGCCGCGGTGTCGTGCACGGGCACGCCCTCGGTGATGACGACGACGAGGCCGATCCCGGCGTCGATCGCCTGCAGGACCGCGGCCTTGGTGTAGGCGGCGGGCACGAAGACGACCGAGACGTCGGCGCCGGTGGCCGCCTTGGCCTCGGCGACCGAGTCGAAGACGGGCTTGGAGACGCCGGCGGCGAACTCCTGGACGCGCCCGCCCTTGCCCGGGACGACGCCGGCGACGATGTCGGTGCCGGCGTCGAGCATGCGCTGGGAGTGCTTGCGGCCCTCGGAGCCGGTCATGCCCTGGACGATGACCTTGCTGGAGGAGTGAAGGAAGATCGACATGCTCAGGCTCCCTGCCCGCGGCCGGTGGCGGCCAGCTCGGCCGCCCGCTGGGCGGCGCCGTCCATGGTGTCCTCGCGGTTGATCAGGCCCGCGGGCAGCGTGGCCGCGAACTCGTCGAGGATCTGCTGCCCGAGCTCGGCGTTGTTGCCGTCGAGCCGGACGACGATCGGCAGGGTGACCTCCTGGCCGTCGGCCTTGAGCAGCTCGAACGCGTGCTTGATGCCGTTGGCGACGGCGTCGCAGGCGGTGATGCCACCGAAGACGTTGACGAAGACCGAGTTGACCTGGGGGTCGCCGAGGACGACGCGCAGTCCGTTGGCCATCACCTCGGCGCTGGCGCCGCCGCCGATGTCGAGGAAGTTCGCGGGGGTGACCCCGCCGAACTCCTCGCCCGCGTAGGCGACGACGTCGAGGGTGCTCATGACCAGGCCCGCGCCGTTGCCGATGATGCCGACCTGGCCGTCGAGCTTGACGTAGTTGAGGCCCTTGTCCTTGGCCAGCTGCTCCAGCGGGTCGGCCGCGGCGCGGTCGACGAGCTCGGCGTGGCCCGGGTGCCGGAACGCGGCGTTCTCGTCGAGGCTGACCTTGCCGTCGAGGGCGAGGACGGTGCCCGAGGTCGTCTTGACCAGCGGGTTGACCTCGACCAGGCCGGCGTCCTCGCTGATGAACACCGTCCACAGCGTCTTGAGGACCTCGATCACCTGGTCCCGCACCTCGGCCGGGAACCCGGCGGCGTCGGCGATCTCGACGGCCTTCGCGTCGTCGACGCCCGTCCCGGCGTCGATGGCGATCTTCGCCAGGGCCTCGGGCCGCTCCACGGCGAGCTGCTCGATCTCCATCCCGCCCTCGCGGGAGGCCATCGCCAGGTAGGTGCGGTTGGCGCGGTCGACGAGGTAGGAGACGTAGTACTCCTCGGCGATGTCGGCACCCTTGGCCACGAGCACCTTGTGCACGATGTGGCCCTTGATGTCCATGCCCAGGATGGCCTCGGCGGCCTCGGTGGCCTCCTGCGGGGTGCGGGCGAGCTTGACCCCGCCGGCCTTGCCGCGACCCCCGGTCTTCACCTGGGCCTTGACGACGACCAGGTCCTCACCGTCGCCGACGAGGTAACGCTCGGCGATCTGGCGGGCCTCGTCGGCGGTGGCGGCGACGGCGGCGTCCAGCACGGGAACGCCATGGGCGGCGAACAGGTCGCGCGCCTGGTACTCGAACAGATCCACGGGTCCGTCCTGACTCGACATGAGGTGGCACCCGGAGCCTATCGGCCCTTGACGGGCGACCTTCGCCGTGGTGCGGGCTCGGGGGTCGCGAGCGCGCGGAAGGCACGAGCGGGACGACGGACGGTCCCTCGCCGGTGACGGACAGCACGCAGCCCCCGCGCCGGGTGGGCGCGGGGGCTGCGGTGGAGCGGTCGACGGCCCGTGAGGGCGCCGTCAGGTGCAGCGCTGGATCAGGAGCAGACCGCGGCGGGGCTCACGGCGTCGCCAGACCGACCAGCGTCACGCTGGTGGAGGCACCGGCGGCGAGCGCGCCACCGGCGGCCTTGGCCGAGCCGGAGGTGACCGACCAGGACGACAGCGCCTTCGACGCCGTCACGGTCACCGTGGCGGCGTAGCCGCCCGGCCACGCCGACACCGTGGTGGCGGCGGTGCAGGAACCCTTGGCCACGGCGGCGGCGGGGTCGACGGCGTTCTTCTTCTTGGTGATCCACTTGCAGGTCTGCTTGCCGTTCTTGCCGACCCGGCACTTCTTGACCGTCTTGTACTTGACGGTCTTCGGGGGCTTCTTGGTGGTGGTGGGCGGCGTCCACGTGTCCGTGGGCGGCTGCGACGTCGACGTGGTGGTCGTCGTGGTCGTCGTCGTGGTGGTCGGTTCCCACGTCTGCTGCGGCGGGTTCACGCCCTGGAGCAGGCCGTAGGCGTAGTCGATCGAGAAGGTACCCGCGGAGGGGTAGCCCTTGCACGACCCGTCGGACTCACCGGGGATCTTGACCCAGAGGAACGCGTCGACCGTCGACTCACCGGTGTTCAGCGTCGGGTACTGCCCGATCTTGCGGCCGGGCGGGTTGCACCACGCCTCGCTGTCGCCGGGGTTGTTGTAGGCCCCGTTGCCGTTGCGGCTCGTGTCGATGATCTGGTGCAGGTTGCCGTTGTTCAGCTGCGCAAGCACCTGCTTGCCGAAGTTGATCTCGTCGGCGGTGGTGCGGAAGTTCGACACGTTGCTGAAGAAGCCGTCGGACTGCTGCACGCCCGCGTCGTTGAGGCGACGGGCGGCGTCGGCCGGCGGGTTCCACGCCGAGTGGCCGGCGTCGAGGTAGACCTTGGCCTGCGAGTTCGAGCTCTTGATCTTCTGGATGGCGTACTTGAGCATGTTGTTGCGGTCGGTCAGCTCCTGCGAGCTCAGGCACGTCGTCAGCGCGAGCGCGTCCGTCTCGAGGATGACGATGACCGTGCGCGAGCCGAGACCACCGGCGAACGCGTCCACGACCTGGCGGTAGTTGTCCACGCTGGTCGCGCCGCCGCCGGAGTACTGCGAGCAGTCGCGCTTGGGGATGACGTAGAGGACGGCGACGGGGATCTTCCCGGCCGCGTTGGCGGCGTCCACGTAGGCGCGGGCCTCGGAGCCGGTCGTCGACGGGTTGTTGCTGGTGAACCACTTGCCCATGGGCTGGCTGGCGATGTAGGTGCGGATGGCGTTCGCACGGGAGTCGCCGGAGTTCGCGTTGGCCCAGCGGGCGGGGCCGCTGTTGCCGTCCACGTAGAGGGAGCCAGAGATGCTGCCGGCGGATGCGGGGGAGCCGGTGCCGACGAAAGCGCCTGCGGCCAGGGCTGCGGTGGCGGCTGCCACCGTCACGACCCGACCGAGCCGACGGGGGGTACGGGGATCCACTATGACCTCCGGTGAGCGCTCCGTTACCGGGCGGAGCGACATGAGGGGCGGACAGGGCCGTCCGCGGTGACGGACGGTAGCCCAGAAGGAGGCACGGAAACAAGGACGTGCACGAACATAACCGCAGGTGAACAGGAAACTACAGCTTCGTCACGGGGGCGTACCGCAGCAGCAGCCGCTTCACTCCCTGATCACGGAAGTCGATGTGGGCGACGGCCCGCTCGCCGCTGCCGTCCACCGTCACGACCGTGCCCAGGCCGAACGCGTCGTGGGTCACCCTGTCCCCCGGCTCCAGGTGGACGACCTCGCGGTTACCCGGCGAACGCACCCCGGGACGCTGCGCGAGGCGCGCGACGGCGGGCGTCGACGACGGGCGCACGGCGGTGGACTCCGAGCGGCGCCACGTCACCAGCTCGGCGGGCACCTCCTCCAGGAAGCGGCTCGCGGGGTTGTACGAGGGCTGCCCCCAGGCGCTGCGCACGACCGCACGCGAGACGTACAGGCGCTGCCGGGCCCGGGTGATCCCCACGTAGGCGAGGCGCCGCTCCTCGGCCAGCTCCTTGGCGTCCCCGAGGCTGCGCAGGTGCGGGAAGGTGCCGTCCTCCATGCCCGTGAGGAACACCACGGGGAACTCCAGGCCCTTGGCGGTGTGCAGGGTCATCAGCGTGATCGTGCCCGCCTCGGCGTCGCGTGCGGCCTGCTCGGCGCCGGCGACGGCCTCGTCGGGCACCTCGTCGGCGTCGGCGACCAGCGACACCTGTTCGAGGAACTCCTGCAGGGTGCCCGAGGGGTTGGCCGCCTCGAACTCGGCGCCGACGGCGACCAGCTCGGAGAGGTTCTCGATCCGCGACTCGTCCTGCGGGTCGTGACTGGCGCGCAGCTCGGCGAGGTAGCCGGTCTGTTCGAGCACGGCCTCCAGCACGGTGGCGGGGCCGGAGCCGGCTTCGACGAGGGTGCGCAGGTTCTCCAGGAGCGCCGTGAACTCGGTGATGCAGGTGAGCGAGCGGGTGGCGATGCCGGGGGCGTCCTTGGCGCGGAGCAGGGCGGCGGCGAACCCGATCCGCTCGCGGTCGGCCAGGGCCGCGACGCACGCCTCGGCTCGGTCGCCGATGCCGCGCTTGGGCACGTTCAGGATGCGGCGGAGGTTGACGGTGTCGTCGGGATTGGCGAGGACGCGCAGGTAGGCCAGGGCGTCCTTGACCTCCTTGCGCTCGTAGAACCGGGTGCCGCCGACGACGCGGTAGGGCAACCCGACCCGCACGAACACCTCTTCGAAGGCCCGCGACTGTGCATTGGTGCGGTAGAAGACGGCGACGTCGCCCGGCCGCACGCCCTCGGCGTCCACGAGGCGGTCGATCTCCTCGGCGATGAACGACGCCTCGTCGTGCTCGTGGTCGGCGACGTAGCCGACGATCGGCTCCCCCGCGCCCGAGTCGGTCCACAGCCGCTTGGGGCGGCGGTCGGGGTTGCGCTCGATGACGGCGTTCGCGGCGCTGAGGATGGTCTGCGTGGAGCGGTAGTTCTGCTCCAGCAGGATCGTCGCGGCGTCGGGGTAGTCCTGCTCGAACTCGACGATGTTGCGGATCGTCGCGCCGCGGAAGGCGTAGATGGACTGGTCGGCGTCGCCGACGACGGTCAGCTCGCCTGGCGGCAGGGCGCCCGCGGGCGGGTCGGCGGGCAGCGCCGGGCCGACGAGTTCGCGGATGAGCTGGTACTGCGCCTGGTTGGTGTCCTGGTACTCGTCGACGAGGACGTGCCGGAACCGGCGGCGGTAGTGCTCGGCGACGTCGTCGAACGCCTGGAGCACGTTGACCGTCGACATGATGAGGTCGTCGAAGTCCATGGCGTTGGCCTGGCGCAGCCGGTTCTGGTAGCCGCGGTAGACCTGCGCGAGCACCTGCTCGGTGGCGGGGCCCTCGGCGGCGCGGGTCGCGTACGTCTCCTCGTCGACCAGCTCGTTCTTGAGGTTCGACACCTGGTTGGCGAAGCCGCGCGGGGGGTGCCGCTTGGGGTCGAGGTCGAGCTCGCGACAGACCAGGGCCATGAGGCGCAGCGAGTCGGCCGAGTCGTAGATGGAGAAGTTGGAGCGCAAGCCCACCTTGGTGGCCTCGCGGCGCAGGATCCGCACGCAGGCGGAGTGGAACGTCGACACCCACATCGTGGACGCCGCGCCCTTGCCGACCAGCACCTCGACGCGTTCGCGCATCTCGGCGGCGGCCTTGTTCGTGAAGGTGATCGCGAGGATCTGCCCGGGCCGGGCCCCGCGCTCGGCGAGCAGGTAGCCGATGCGGTGGGTGAGCACGCGGGTCTTGCCCGATCCGGCGCCCGCCACGATGAGCAGCGGCGAGCCCGCGTGCAGCACGGCCTCGCGCTGCTGCGGGTTGAGGCCCTCGAGCAGCTCGGCCACCCGGGCGGCTCGGCGCTCGTCGCGGTCGGGGCGCGAGGGTGCGGAGTCGCCGTCGGTGCCGTCCGGGCCGTCCGTGCCGTCGACACCCGCCGGTGCGAGCGTCGGCAACGGGTGCGCGCCCGCGACCCCGCGCACGAGGTGCCCCGAGCGGCTGACCCTCAGGGGCGCGGACGGCGCGCTGCCGGGCGGGGCGGGGGCGGGTTCGGCCGGTTCGGCGGGTGTCGCCGGGGTCGCGGAGGCGCCCGACGGGCCGGGAAGGCCGGGCAGGGGCAGGTCGTCGAACAGCGTGCTCATCGGCGTCCACCCTACGGCCGGTTCGGACACGTGTGCGAACCCCGCGGGGTGTCGCGCGGGTCGGCCCCGCGCGCCCGCGCTCAGCCCTGGCGGCTGGCGCGCAGGGCGCGCAGGTGGGTGCGGTCGACGGGGCGGTCGAGCAGCGTCTTCGTCTTCTCGACGACATCGAGCGGCACGAACGGCCAGCCCTCGACGTCTTCTGCGTCGCGGATCAGCTCGTCGACCGACCACAGGCCGGGGAACCAGCCGTCGAGCAGCTCGATCCGCAGCTGCGGGACCTCGACGCTGCGGACGCCTCGGGACTCCTGCAGGTGCGCGAACTTCGCCGGCTGCGGCGGGCCCAGGCGCAGGGCGCGTTCCCACGCGGCGCCGCGGACGACGACGTCGAGGTCGGCGATGCGGCGCACGACGTCGCGGGCCCACAGGGGTGCGCTGCCCGCGATGACGAAGTCACCGGGCGGCAGGTCGAGGGCCTTGAGGTTGCGGATCAGCAGGCGGCGGGCGAGCGGCACGTGCCGGGTCGCGACGGCTGAGCTGCTGGTCATGCCCTCGACGGTACGTGGCCCGGTGCGGGGCGTCCAGGTAAAGGAGGGACTTGGGGGCCTCGTGGGTGACGGCCCGTGTCGTGGGTGGCCATTACGCTGCGCTGCGTGTCCGATCCCGCCCGCACCGCGCAGATCGTGGCGTTCGCCGGGCTCGGCGTGGCCGCGGTCTCACCGCTGCTGCACTGGGCGCTGCGGTCGCGGCTCGGGCCGAGCCGTCGTGCCCGGGTGTGGGCGGCGGTCCTGGTGGGCGTCCCCGGTGGATCGTTGGCGGCGGCTGCCTGGGCGGCGTCCGTCGGGGGGCCGGTGCGCTCGGGGTGGCACCCGCTCGTCGCGGCCCTGGCGCTCGTGGTGGCCGTCGGAGCCGGGCACGGGGTGAGCGCCGGGGTGCTGCTGCTCGCCGACGGCGGGCGGTCCGGAGTCGCGGTGGTGACGGGGTCGGTCGCCACCGGCGCGGCCGGCTCCACCGCGACCGTCGTGGCGCCTGCCGCTCCCCTGTCGGGGGCTGGTCCTGCCTCGGCTCCCGCTCCCGCAGCCGGTCAGCCGGCGGGCCCGGCCGACGCGCGGGTGCTGCGCGGTGGCGCGTGGATCGGGATGCTCGAGCGGGTCGCCGTCGTCCTGAGCCTGCTCGGCGGCGAGGCCGAGGGCGTCGCCATCGCCCTGGCCGTGAAGAGTCTCGGCCGCTACCCCGAGCTGCGCTCCCCCGTCGCCGCCGAGCGGTTCATCATCGGCACCTTCGCCAGCGTGCTCTGGGCCGCCGCCACCGCCACGACCGCGGTGCTGCTGCTCGGCTGACGCGCGCCCGGCTACCTTGCCTCGCGGCGCAGGCCAGTCAACGACGGCCCGTGCCGAAGGAGCCTCGCCCTTCTCGCGGTGGCCGCTCTCGCCGAGGCCACCCGCGGAGCGCGAGGAGGATCAGCCCCACGGCTGCAGCGACGATCAGCGAGGGAACCAGGGGCCACGTCGCGAGCTGCCCCGACGTCTCGATGGGGTACGGGTACACCTGGTCGGGCTCGGTGCCCGTGCGCACCACGCGGATGACGTCACCGGCCTTCTCGTCAGGGCCCGGACACGCCGCCCGCCAGAACTGAACCGGAAGCCCCTGCCGGGGGGTGAGACTCCGGTAGGTGACGATCTCTGCGGGCACATCGACGACGCCTTTCCCGCACGCGACCTCGACCGTGTCGGAGACCGCCACCGACACCACGGCTGCGTCCTCGACGGGGATGCCGCGGTAGGCGAAGTGGTCGATGCTCGACAGCCCGACCAGGAACACCCAGACGAGCGCTCCCGCCACGACGCCCTGCACCAGGGGGAAGCCGGACGCAGCCACGACCCGCGCCCTGATGCGGTTGAACACGCCCCGCCGGCTCGGCCAGACCGGGCGACGCGGCAGCCGCCCCTCGGGCACGTACAGCCAGTCGGTGACCGTGGACTCCCGTCGGCGTCGCGCTGCCGCCCTACGTGCCCGCGCGGTCACCGGCCTCCACCCCATCACGCGCCTCCTCCCCTAGCCGGGGCTCCACCATGGCGGGGGCGCCCCCGTCATCAGCCACGAAAGCGCACCGCAGCGCACCGGACGCGAACAGGTCCGCCCCGGTTCCGGTCCAGCGGATGTTCACCCTTGGGCCGGCAGGGAGGCTTCCACCTGCGTGGACCCGGAGAACCATCCACGCCCACGTCAGGGCGAGCCAGGCCGCGACGACGATCGCCATCAGGAGGAACGGCTCACTCTCAGGACTGCGATAGGGACCCTCGGTCCGAGGCCCTTCGGACGCACGTCCGCCCCTGAGCAGACCGGCCCGCGGTGATGGTCAGGGGCCGCCACCCGGATGGACGCAATGCCTCGGCCGGACGGGTTCCGGGCCCGTCGGGGAGGGTGAGAGGGCACGCAACGTGATGACTCGTTGCCTACCGTCACCGAATCTGGGACGGCGGCGCGGAAGCGCGCCGGTTCGTGGCCCCGAAGGAGTGACCATGCGCGTGTCCCGTGCCCACCGCCCGTCGTCCCGTGCGGTCCGCGCCTGGTGCGTGGCCGTCCTGGCGGTGGCGGCCGGTCTGGTGGCCCTGCCCAGCGGCGGCCCGGCGCAGGCGGTGCTCCTCCCCGACGTCCCCCAGTCGGCGAGCGTCATCCCGTGCGGTTCGCGCTCGATGTCCCAGCCCTTCGGCCGCTGGGGCGACCAGAACCCGTACTTCACCCTCCCGGGCGGGGACTTCGAGGCGACCCCGGCGCAGTGGCAGCTGCGCAGCGGCGTCCGCCTCGTCGCCGAGAACGAGCCGTGGCAAGCCGTCAGCGCCGGCTCCCAGGCGCTGCTCATCCCTGCGGCGGGCACGGTGCAGGTGCCGTCCTTCTGCGCCGACCCCGACGAGTCGCGGGTGCGCTTCTTCTACCGCTCCCCCGGCGTCAAGGGCTCCAAGCTGGTGCTCAACGTCACGGTGCGGCGGGGCCGGATGACGATGACCAACGCCTACTGGCTCAGCGGGGACGAGCCGGGGTGGAAGGTCAGCGAGGCCCTGGTGATGCGCATGGTCAACCACACCACCACGCCGGCCGTCGTCTCCTTCTCCTTCCACCAGCTCAACACGGGCGCCGCCTTCGTCATCGACGACATCGAGGTCGACCCGTGGAAGTCGCTGTGACCCGATGGGAGCGGGCACCGAAGCAAGCGGAGCACCGCCGACGAGCCCTCGGGTGAGGCACACCTACGATGACGACGTGCCTCTTCCCGACAACGAGATCCAGCGCGCGCTGTGCGTCGCCGCGCACCCCGACGACCTCGACTTCGGCGCGAGCGCCACGATCGCCGGCTGGGTGGCCGCCGGCGTCGAGGTGACGTACCTCCTGTGCACCCGCGGCGACCAGGGCGGCTTCGACGACACCCCTCGCGAGGAGATGCCCTTGCTGCGCGAGCGCGAGCAGCGGGCGGCGGCCGCCGCGGCGGGCGTGACCGACGTCCGCTTCCTCGACGGCTTCCGCGACGGCTGGCTGGAGCCCACGTTCGAGCTCCAGAAGGAGATCGTCCGGGTGATCCGGCAGGTCCGCCCCCAGCGCATGCTGATGCAGTCCCCCGAACGCAACTGGGAGCGCATCGGCGCCTCACACCCCGACCACCTCGCCGCGGGCGAGGCGACCATCCGCGCGATCTACCCGGCGGCACGCAACCCGTTCTCGTGGCCCGAGCTGCTCCACGAGGAGGGCCTGGAGCCCTGGACGGTCACCGAGACGTGGATGATGGCCCACCACAGCCCCGACCACTACGTCGACACCACCGACCGGTTCCCCACCAAGCTCGCGGCCCTGCGCGCGCACGCCAGCCAGACCTCCCACATGGAGGACCTGGAGGGGATGCTCCGCGGCTGGGGTCAGCTGATGGCCGAGCGCGGCGGTCTGGGTCAGGGGCGCCTCGCCGAGGCGTTCAAGGTGATCGTCACGGGGTGACGCGGCTGCCCGGGCCGGGGTGCGTCACCCGCACGTCCGGGCTCGGCGGGGGCGAGGCCACCCGGCCGGTGACCGTCTGGTGCTTCCCGCGCGGGGTGACGAACGGCGCCGCGGGGGCCCACCCGACGACGTCGACGGAGAGGTCCGCGGGCGCCGAGCCGATGCGCAGGTAGGCGAGGCCGCCGGCGTGCACCGGCACCCAGGTCGTCACGGTCGACGTGGCCGAGGCCGGCACCGCGAGCGTGGCCGCGCCGACGGCCGTCCCCGACGGCGGCAGGGCCGGACCGACCCTGGCCACGCTGCTCGCCCGGCCGAGACCCTTCGCCGTGATCTTCAGGCGGACGGCGGCGACGCCGCTCGTGGGCACCCCGCCCTTGCCAAGCACGCTGATCCCCACGCCCACCCCGGCAGGGACGGCGCACGGCAGCGGAGCGCGGGGCGTACCGGTGCCGGCGGCGGAGTCGAGGACACGGGTGGCGGTCACCCCGTGGGCGACGCCCGCGCGCATCGGCGCCCACATCGTCGGCGTCTCCGCCGAGCACACGGGCAACCCGTGCCCGAGCGTCCACCACGACGTCTCGCGCCGCGCACCCGCCCACGACATCGACGTGTGCACGTGGTTGCGGTGGCAGGTGTTGTCGTCCGCCTTCTCGGTGCGCACCGTGAGGCAGTCGCTGTACTCGCGCCACGTGCCCGTGTAGAGGGCGAAGATCCGGCTGCGCCAGATCACGTACATGATCCCCATCCGGCGGGCCATCGCGTACCGGCCGCCCGTCTTGTCGGTGGCCAGCAGCCACGCCACGTAGGCGTCCCCGTAGGAGGCCTGCACCGAGTTGCGCGAGTTCACCATCCAGTCGAGCGCCCGCCCCGCCTTGTGGCCGGTGTTGGCCGACGAGCAGGCCCGCACGATGTTGCTGTTGATGTCCGCGCCGTAGGTCACGGTCAGCATGGTCTGCAGGTCGATCGCCCCCGGCTTGGCCACGGGGTCGCAGGTGTCCTCCGGCTCGTAGCTCGACGCGGCCTCCAGCCACGCCGGGAAGGCCGGCGTCACCGGGTGCCTGCTCGCCGGCGTCAGGGTGGGCGTGACGTTCGGGGCGGGCACCGCCGCCTGACGGCCGGCCAGCACCCTCGGCACCGGCGGGGCGGACGGGTCGGGCCCCCCCGCGACCTCGAGCCGGGCGACGGCCTTCGCCACCTCGGGCGGCGCACCCACGACCGGACCGCTGACGGCGTCCTCGTCGGCGAACTCGTCCTCCTCGGCCGAGGCTTCCAGGGAGGCGGCGTGCACGTCACCGAGACCGCTGGACGCCGCGGGCCGGGGCGAGCGGGCGACGTCACCGCCGCGGGGGGCGGCCGAACCGGTGACCGCGTGGGCGGGCGAGGCCGCTCCCGCGACGCTCCGGTCGGCGTCGGGGTCCGTCGACACCGGGAGGTTCGGGACCGGCGTCGACGTGCCCGATGCCGCGTCGGGCGACGCCGAGCGGGGAACGGGAGCGGTCGACGTCGCGGCGGCGCCCTCCACCTGCACGGGGCCGCCCGGGACGGCGGTCAGCAGGCCCGCCGCGACCAGGACGCCCGAGAGGCCGGCCGTCGCGGCCAGCATGCGCCGTCGGATGCTGTGGTCCATGAGGAGATCCCGTCGCCGGTTGCGATGACGGGATCTCGTCGGACCCCCACGAGATCACCTTGAACGGGGACGAACGACGTTTCGGGCAGCCGGGCGACGAACGGTCACTCAGGGCGACGACGACGCGCGGCCACGCTCAGTGCCAGAGGACCGCGATCACGACGTTGAGCAGGGCCAGCCCGCCGATGGCGTGCACCACGACCGGCGGCACGGCGTCGGCCCGCTTGCGGTTCACCCACGCCAGCCCGGCGACGACCAGCGCAACCAGCAGCTTGACGCCGATCTTCGCGTGGTCGAGGTCGCCCTCGTCGTCGACGACCCCGCTCTCGCGCAGCCCCACCAGCGCCAGACCGGACACCACCTGGGTCAGCGCCCCGTGCACCATCCCGGGCACGACCCGCGGCGAGCGGACCACGCTCATCCAGCTGCCCACCACCGCGGCCATGCCGATCAGGTGGACGATCACCAGCAGGTCGTAGACGAACTCCATGCCGCGCAGGATAGATCGCCGCGCTGTGCGGGAGTGGGCCGGGTCACAGCAGGCGGCGGTCGGCGGCCCACCGGGTCAGCTCGTGGCGGCTGGACAGCTGCAGCTTGCGCAGCACCGACGACACGTGCGTCTCCACGGTCTTCACCGAGATGAACAGCTCCCCCGCAACCTCCTTGTACGCGTACCCGCGGGCGATCAGCCGCATCACCTCGCGCTCGCGCGCCGAGAGCCGGTCGAGCTCGTCGTCGACGGCCGCGACCTCGCCGCTGCCCGTGCCGAACGCGTCGAGCACGAACCCGGCCAGGCGGGGCGAGAAGACGGCGTCCCCCTCGGCCACCCGCAGGACCGCGGCCACCAGCTCCTCACCCGAGATCGACTTCGTCACGTACCCGCGCGCCCCGGCGCGGATGACCGCGATGACGTCCTCGGCGGCGTCGGACACGCTCAGCGCGAGGAACCGCACGGGCGGCACCGAGCCCAGCAGCTCGGGGCAGCGCTGCAGCACCTCACGGCCCCCCGAGCGGGTGGTGCCGCCGGGCAGGTGCACGTCGAGCAGGACGACGTCGGGCCGCAGCGCGTGCGCGGCGGCCACCGCCTCCTCGACGTCGCCCGCCTCGCCGACCACCTCCAGCCGCCCCGCGGCGGCCTCGCCGAGCTCGGCGCGCACGCCCGTGCGGAACATCCGGTGGTCGTCGACCAGCAGCACCCGGATCACGGGGCCACCTCCCTCTCCTCGTGCACCGGGACGCCGGCACCGCGCCGCGGCAACCGCAGGCGCACCTCCGTGCCCTCGCCGGGCACGGACTTCACGACGGCGCTGCCGCCGTGCCGCTCCATCCTGCCGATGATCGACTCGCGCAGTCCCAGCCGGTCGGCGGGCACGCGCTCGGGGTCGAACCCGGGGCCGCGGTCGCGGACGAAGGCCTCCAGCGCCTCGGGCGTGCACTCGACGTACACGCGCACCGTCCCCTCCCCGTGCCGGACGGCGTTCGCGACGGCCTCGCGCAGCGCGGCCACCAGGGCACCGCTCGGCTCGTCGAGCGCGGCGTCGCCCACCGTGACCACCTCGACGGCGGTGCCGTGCAGGTCCTCCAGGTCGGCTGCCACCGCCTCGACGGCGGCCGCGACGGTCGACACGTCGGACGTGGGCGCCCCGTACAGCCAACTGCGCAGGTCGCGCTCCTGGGCGCGGGCCAGGCGCGCGACCTCCGCGGCGTCGGCACTGCGCCGCTGGATCAGCGCGAGGGTCTGCAGCACCGAGTCGTGCAGGTGAGCGGCGATGTCGGCGCGTTCGGCCTCGCGTGCCCGCGCCGCACGCTCGGCGTCGAGGTCGCGCCACAGCCGCAACAGCCACGGCGCGAGGACCACCGCCACGCCGGCGAGCACCGCCACCGCCGCGGTGAGGCTGCTGCCGATCTGCGCCATGCCGCCGCTGCCCTGGACGACGAGCAGCAGCAGGCCGCCCGCGACCAGCACCACCCCGGCGCCGACGCGCAGAAGGGTCCCGCGCAGGCCCGCCTCGCCCTGGGCGCGCTGGGCCCACCGTGCCCGCTCCACCGAGTCGAGCTGGGCGAACACCACGGCGGCGCCCGCGAGGATGACGACGAGCGGCCCGATCACCTGCAGGCGCACCGGCACCCCCGCGCGCTGGGCGACCCAGGCCAGCGAGACGACGATCAGCCCGATCCCGACCACCGCCTGCACCGAGCGGGTGCGCTGGCCGCCCGGACGGGCGACGGGTGCGCCGGTAGTACCGGCGAGGCCACCCCCCGGCGTCGCGGGCCCCGGCACGGCCCCCGGCGGCGCCGCGTCGTCGGCCGGGACGAGCGCCCACAACCAGCCGTAGAGCAGCAGGCCCAGCCCGCCGTTCAGTGCCGCCACGACGAAGACGATGCGCACCACGCGCACCGGCAGCCGCAGGTGTGCGGCGACGCCCGCCGCGACGCCCGCGACCATGCCGTCGGCGGCGGGGCGCACCAGCGGCGGCCGCGGCTTCGCCGGCGTGGCAGAGCACGGCCCCCGCGGGGACGCCGGGCACCGGCGGGGCGGTCGGCGCCGGCGGGGCGGTCGGCGCCGCCGGGACGGGCGCCGCGACGCCCGCGCTCGCGGAGGAGGGACAGGGGCCGTACATGCCGTCATCGTCACACGCGCGGGCCCGCGCGGGACCGCCAGGCACGACGGATCAGGGCAGGATTCAGGGGCCGCGCCGCACCGCTCGGGGTGATCCCCGAGAACCCCCTCAGGGCAGGGGCCGGCCCACCCTGAGAGCCCCCGGGGACGATCAGGGGGACGCTCAGGGGCGTCCCCGATGCCGCCGCCGCCTCGCCACGGCCAGGCTGGACCCATGACGCAGGAACCCCGGGTCGACGACGGCGACCCCCACGCACAGCCGGGCACGAGCGCCCCGGCCGCCACCGTCACCACCGACGTCCCACCGGCCGCCGGCGCCCCCCTCGGCGGCCCCACGCCCCCGCCCGGCCAGGCGCCCGGTTCCGCCTCCGGCTCTGCCCCCGGCTCTGTCCCCGGCCCTGTCCCCGGGCAGGTGCCGGGTCAGAACGGCCCCGAGGGCCTCGCCCGGTTCTTCGACCGGATCCGCGCCTTCGGCGCCGTCCGGCCCGTCGAGGGCCGCTGGTTCGCCGGCTGCTGCGCGGCCGTGGCGCGGCGCACGGGCGTCGACGCCGTCCTCGTGCGGGGCATCCTGGTCGTGACGGTGCTGCTCGGCGGCGCAGGCGTGTTCCTGTACGCGCTGGCCTGGCTGCTCCTGCCCGGCGAGGACGGCCGCATCCACGCGCAGGAGCTCGTGGCGGGCCGCGCCAGCGCGCCGGCCATCTGGGCCACCGTGATCTGCGTGCTCTCCCTCGGCTCGTCGTCCTTCGTGCACGACGGCTGGTTCCTCGGAACCGGCTGGGTGCCCGGCATCGTCTGGGTCGGCCTGATCGTGGCCGGGGTCGTCTACTGGGCGAGCCGGCACGACCAGAACCCCCCGGCCTGGATGACCCGCGACCGCGTCCAGCCCCCGGCGGGCACCCTCGGCGCGCCCGCGTGGGCCGCGCCCGCGCCCGGTGCCGCCGCCCCGGGCGTCCCCTCCGCTGCCGCGCCCTCCCCCGGCACCGCCGGCGCCAGCGCGTGGCCGACGACGGCGTCCGCGTGGTCCCCCGCCGTCGCCGCCCCGCCCGCACCCCCGGCCCCCACGGCTCCCGTGCCCCCGCCCGCCTGGGCGAGTGCCCCGGCCTGGACGCCGCCGCCCGCGGTGTCCGTGCCCGTCCCCGCTCCGCGCCCGCCCCGGCCGCCGGACCTGCACCAGCCCCTGCACGCCCTCAGCATGGCCACGGCCGGGCTGGCCCTGCTCGCCGCCGCCGCGGTCGGCGGCTGGGACCGCGCCGTGGGCGACGTGCCCGGCAACCTCCTCGTGGCGTGCCTGGCGGTCGCCCTGGTCGTCGTGGGGCTCGGCGTCGTCGCCGCCGGCTTCCTCGGCCGCCGCAGCGGCGGGCTCGCCCCTCTCGGCATCCTGCTCGCCGTCGCCCTGCTGCCGGCCGCGCTCCTCGCCGACAACGAGGACACCCGGCTGTTCGGGGAGCAGACGGTGCAGCTGACGTCGGCCTCCGTGGACGCCGACCGCGAGACCGACGCGATCGACCTGGGGGCCGGGCGGCTCGTGCTCGACCTCACCGACCCGGGCCTGGCGCGCGCCGCCGCCGGCGGGCGACCCGTGCAGGTCACCGCCCGGGTCGGCGCAGGCCGGCTCATCGTGCGGGTGCCGGAGGGGATCGCCGTCGACATCCGCTCCCAGGTGGGCGTCGGCAGCCTGCGGCAGGAGGACCCCGTGACGAACGACGACGTCGACCTCGGCTCCGGCACCGGCCTGGACCGCGTCGACACCTTCGGGTCGGGCACGCCCGTCATCACCGTCGACGCCCAGGTGGGCCTCGGCGAGCTCCGCATCGAGGCCCCGCAGGCCGAGGCCTCGCGGACCGAGGCCCCGCAGATCGAGGAGATGGCCCCGTGAGCGACCGTCCCGTCCAGGACCAGCCCGAGTACGACGGGCCCGAGTACGACCAGCCGGGGGATGATCGGCCCGACCGCGACCTCGCCGCCATGGAGGTCACGGACGGGGGCCCGACGCCGCACGACGACGTGCCGGCCGACGTGAGCAGCGACGTGCTCGACGACGTGCCCGACGCTCTCGACGAGCCGACGGCCCGCCTGACCCCTGGCGCAGCGCCGACCACCCCCATCGCGCCGCCGCTGTCCGAGGCGGTCGGGTTCGCGCCCGCCGCCGACCCCGTGCCGGCACCCCCGCCCTCGCCCGTGTCCTCGCCCGAGTCCTCGCCCGGGCCGGTGGCCGCCGCGGCGGGATCCCGGCGCTGGCCGGGCGTTCGGGTCCGCACCGTCGTCCTGGGACTGCTCCTCGTCCTGATCGGCAGCCGGCGGGCGTTCGGGGAGTGGTTCGACCTCGACGTCGACGGTGCCGTGGTGGCGGTCGTGGCGCTGTCGGGGTTCGGGCTGGCCCTCCTCGTGGGGGCGATCAC
The DNA here is from genome assembly GCA_046330935.1 of Kineosporiaceae bacterium. GTDB lineage: Bacteria > Actinomycetota > Actinomycetes > Actinomycetales > Kineosporiaceae > JAXLRU01. The sequence continues at coordinate 18,946 of JAXLRU010000015.1, read as the reverse complement.
CTCGGGCCGGCGCCGCCCGGCCTGACCTCTCCTCCCTCCCCACCTGCCACGAACACGTTGCGTCACGGTTCGTGACAGCGTGGGGAGGGAGTGGGCCGAAGCAGTCGACCCGGCGTCATCCGGACAACCGATTCAGGCCCGGACCTGCCCTAGTCGGCTCCGGGGCGCTTATGCTGGCGGTCGCTCGGGGCCCGACGACGAGGACGGGGTGGGGGTGGGATGCTGCGCAACGCGAAGATCAGGACGAGGCTCGCGGCGATGGCCGTCGTGCCGATCGCGCTCATCGCCGTGCTCGCGGTCGCGAGCTACCTGGTGGTCCAGAACCTCTCGGTCAACGGCCCCGCGTACAACCGGATCGCCCGCAGCAAGGACTTCGTCGCCGAGACGAGCAACTCCAACCTCTACATCCTGCGGGCCTCCGTCATCTCCCACCAGGCCGTGATCAACCGCAGCCCCGGGCAGCGCGCCGGCCTCCTCGGCGAGATGGACACGTTCGTCCGCGACTACCGCCAGCTCTACGACCTCTGGCTGCCCCGGGTCACCGACCCGCGTGTGCGCGAGAACCTGATCGCCTCCCACGAGGCCGCCGAGCAGTACTTCGAGCTCTTCAACTCCAAGTTCCGCGGCGACGTCAGCGCCGGTGACTACGACTCCGCGATCAAGCTCCTCAACGGCGACATGGACACGGCGTTCATCACGCACGAGGCCGCCATCGAGCTGATCAAGACCAACTCCGAGGCGGCCCAGAAGGCCGAGGAGACGCGAGCGGAGAAGCAGAAGCAACGCGACTCCCGCGTCCTCGGCGCCATGATGATCCTCCTGGCGTTGATCACCGCCGCCCTCGGCTTCAGCACCCTGCGCTCGATCCTGCGCCGCCTGGACCGGCTGCGCGACGTCGCCACCCGCGAGCTGCCCCGCACCATCGAGTCGGTGAAGGCCGCCGCGCTCGCCGGTGAGGAGCTGCCGCCGTTCGAACCCGTGCAGGTGGGCGGCCGCGACGAGCTCACCGAGACCGGCGCCGCGTTCAACTCCGTCGTCGGCACCGCCGTCGAGCTCGCCGCCGACCAGGCGCGCACCCGCCGCGCCACGGCCGAGATGTTCGTCAACCTGGGCCGGCGCAACCACAAGCTGCTCAGCCGCACCCTCACCTACATCAGCCAGCTGGAGCGCGACGAGCGCGACCCGAGCACGCTGCAGAACCTGTTCAAGCTCGACCACCTGACCACGCGCATGCGCCGCCACGCCGAGTCCCTGCTCGTGCTGGCCGGGTCCGCCCCGCTGCGCACGTGGTCGCGACCGGTCCCGGTCAGCGACGTCCTGCGCTCGGCACTGTCCGAGATCGAGTCCTACGACCGGGTCGACGTCACCGGTATGGACGAGGTGTTCGTCAAGGGCGCGGTCGTCTCCGACGTCGCCCACCTGCTCGCCGAGCTGCTGGAGAACGCGACGACGTTCTCCCCGCCGCACACGCGGGTGCGCGTCGTCGGGCGCGGCAACGCCAAGCGCTACCACGTGATCGTCGTGGACGAGGGCATCGGCATGACCGCCGACGACCTGATGGCGGCCAACGAGATGCTCGCCCACGGGCACGAGCAGGGCGTGGAGGCGCTGGGCTCCTCGCGCATGCTGGGCCTGGGCGTCGTCGCCCGGCTCGCGGCGCGCCACGCCATGGTCGTCGGGCTCGACGACTCCCCCGTCGGCGGGGTCGTCGCCAAGATCACCCTGCCGCCCGCCGTCCTCGCCGACGCCGCCACGCTCGAGTCCCTCCCCTCCGCCCCGCCCCGGTCGCAGGACCAGGCCGACGCCCCGTTCGCACCGCCGAGCACCGGGTCGTTCGCCGCCCTCGGCACCGGCTCGTTCGCCGCGCCCGGCACCGGGTCGTTCGCTCCCGCGCCGTCCTCGGCCCCCGCCCCCTCCCCCGCGGGCCCGGTGACCGCGCCGATCACGACCGCCCTGCCCCGGCGCAATGCCGCCGCCGCGCAGCCCGCCGCGGCAGCGGAGCAGGTCATCGACCTGCGGCAGGCGGAGCCCGCCGCCCCGACGCGGGAGAACGGCGAGCCGCCGGGCGCGCCGCTGCGCCGGCGGGTGCGGGGGGCGCAGCTGCCCGAGGCGGCACCCTCCACCCCGCCCACCGGCCCGCCGGTCTCGCGTGACGCCGACGCCGTCCGCAGCGCCCTCAGCAACTTCTCCCTCGGCCGCAGGGGCGGGGAAGCCGCGGCCAAGGCGGCCGCTGCCCTGGAGGGCATGCCGCCCGCCGAGCCCTCGCCGCCCGTGGCGGCGGCGCCCGCGGCGGCTGCCGCCCTGCCCGCCCCGACGACAGGGTCCACCGCCGGCCCGAACGGCACCAACGGCCACTCGGGCGGCCAGTCCGGCCAGCAGGGCAACGGTCACGGCCCGGTGGGTCTGCTCTCCGCCCCGCAGGGCAACGGCCTGCCGATGCGGCCGCTGCCCACCCGCACGCCGGGGTCCACGGGGGCGGGCGACCTGGCGCCGGGGTCGAGCTACCGCTTCGCCGCCGAGCCCGAGGCTCCCCTGCGCCGCCGCGTCCGCGGCGCTCAGCTGCCCGACATGTCGACGCCCGCGCCCCCCGCGGCACCCCCCGCCGACCGTACGGCCGACTCGGTGCGCCAGGCCCTGTCGAGCTTCGTCTCGGGGCAGCGCAGCGCCCGCGACGGCTGACCGGCGCCACGATCGTCCACCGCAGCGTCGGACACCGCACGGGGCCACGAGCCCCAGCGGTATCCCAGCGCCGTCCCGGATGGCCCGGGGGCGGCGAGAGGAGGAGGTACCCGTGCCGATCCCGTTGAGCAGCCAGGCACAGAGCGTCAACTGGCTGCTGAGCAGCTTCACCGACCACGACCCCTACATCGAGCAGACGATCGCGGTCTCCGCGGACGGCCTGCTCATGGCCACCTCCTCCACCCTCGACCGCGCGGCCGCCGACCGCCTCGCGGCGGTCGTGTCGGGCATGCGTTCGCTCGCCGACGGCGGTGCCCGCGTCATGGGCAAGGGCGGGCTGCACCAGGTCATCGTCGAGATGGACTACGGCTACCTGTTCATCTCCGCGATCAGCGACGGCTCCGTGCTCGGCGTGCTCACCACCCGCCAGGCCGACCTCGCGGCGGTAGGCTACGAGATGACCCTGCTCGTCGACAGGATCGGGTCGGTGCTCACCCCCGAGATCGTCGCCGAGCTCAAGAACGGCCTGGGCGCATGACCTCGCGACATCGCCGGGGCGGCAGTCAGGACCCCGACGATCCCGGCGCCGGGCAGGGCCCGGACGAGGTGGCGCGGCCGTTCATGGCCGAGCTGCCCCCCACCCCGCCGGCGGGCGTCCCGGCCGCGGTCCAGCCGCCGCGCGACGGGGCGAGCGATCCCGCCGAGGAGGTCGACAGCGAGACGGTGCGCCCGTACTTCGTGACGGGCGGCCGGGTGCACGAGGGCCTGGGCGACTTCGGCAAGGTCTACGCGCTCACCGACCACGGTGCGCAGACCCTGCCGAGCCTGACCTTCGAACGTCGTCAGATCGCCGAGCTGTGCCGCACCCCTCAATCGGTGGCGGAACTGTCGGCCCTGCTCGACATCCCGCTCGGGGTGGCCACGGTCCTGGCGCGTGACCTCGCGCGCGACGGCGTCCTCGTGGCGGGCGAGGGCCCGCGCGATCCCGCCGCGGACCCCGCACTGATCACGAGGTTGATCCATGCTGTCCAGGCACTCTGAGCCCGCGTCGCCCCCCGCGGGCACGACGCCGGTACCAGTCAAGATCATCGTCGCGGGCGGGTTCGGCGTGGGCAAGACCACGCTCGTGGGGGCGATCTCCGAGATCCCGCCGCTGACCACCGAGGCCGCCATGACCAGCGTGGCCATCGGCGTCGACGACATGTCGCAGGTGCCCCGCAAGACCACCACGACCGTCGCCATGGACTTCGGGCGGATCACGGTGGACGCCTCGCTGCGCCTGTACCTGTTCGGCACCCCCGGCCAGGACCGGTTCGGCTTCATGTGGAACGAGCTGGTGACGGGCGCGCTGGGCGGGATCGTGCTCGTGGACTCGCGCCGGCTGGAGGACTGCTTCCCCGCCATCGACTTCTTCGAGAACCGCAGCCTGCCGTTCGTCGTGGCCGTCAACCAGTTCGACGGCGCGCTCGTGCACGGTCTCGCCGACGTGCGCGACGCCCTCGACGTCGACCCCGACGTCCCGGTCGTGGCGACGGACGCGCGGTCGCGACCTGCCGTGCGGGACACCCTGCTCACGCTCCTCGACGTCGTCCTGCAGCGGGCGATGGCGCGGGCCACCCCCCGGTACTGAGGGGCGATTGCAGGCTTTGCCACCGTTTCGCACACCTCCGGACCGGAGATTGTGCGGAATCCCGCGACGAATCGCGCGATCGGGCGCACAATCATCCAGACGTGACGGGCAAGGTGGCCCGGCGGGAGGGGAGGACGAGGACGTGTACGACATCGACCGCGCCCTGCGCCGCCTCGACCTCGCCCACCGGCTGGAGGAGCTGGAGCACCGCCGCGCTGAACCCGGGGATGCGTCGGCGGACGGCGCGGGTGGCCCACAGCCCCCCGCCGCGCTCACCGTCCCGTCCCCCTCGCCGGTGCCCGAGGTCTCGGCCCCGATCGACGTGGTCACCGAGGAGCCCCGCACCCTGCCCAACGGCCTGCCGATCCGCACGCCGGGCACCCGCTTCCCCGACCGCCCCAAGGCCGGGCCCTCTCCCGTGGTGATCCCCCTCGGGCAGCCGCTGCCGCCGACCGAGGCCCCCCGGGCCGGCGCGGGACTCGGCTGGTCGGCGATGGGCCGTCCCCCGGCGTCCTGGGCCGCCGACCACGACGTCGCCCCGGGCCCGCGCGAGGAGGCGGGCCGGCTCGTCGACGTCCCCGCCCCGCTCCCCCTGCGGGAACTGATCACCAACGCGCCGGTCGGCGTCCAGGCGGCCACCGCGGTGTCCCGTCGCGGCGTGTTCACCCCCGACAAGCAGCTCGACGTCGTGCGCCCCGACCTCGCCGCCGCGGCGCTTCCCGGCCTGCCCCCCGCCCCCGCCGAGCTGCTCGACGGCGTGCGGGTCGAGGAGGCCCCGGCGGCACCGGGCGTCCCGGCCCCCGCCGAACAGCTCTCGCCCCTCACCCACGCCTCCGGGCAGGACGACGACGCCGAGGGCCACGCGCCCGCGGCTCACGCCGATTCCGCCGCCGAGCGCATCGCCGCGATGCTGCGGGGCGGCCACCCCGGCCTGCTGGCCTGACCGTCGGGCGTCCTCGCCGGGTGGGAACAGGCTCGACCAGGCGTGATCAGGCCGGACCGAAGCGGCGCACGAACCCCTCGTAGGCGACGGCGGCGTCCTCCGCGGCCACGAACCTGCCGTGCCGCTGCCGCTCCTGCGCCGCCCAGCGTGGGAACGACGCGAAGGCCGTCGCCACCTCCTCCGCCGACCACCCCAGCGCCCAGGCGACGCCACCGTCGAGCCGGGCCCGCGCCCGCGCCAGCGCTGCCGGGTCCGGGTCGGCCGCGGGCGCCGCGCGCAGCCCCAGCTCCCGGGCCAGCCCCGCGGGCTCGCCGTCGCGCCAGGCCACCGCCTCGGCGAGCGCCACGCGGAGGAGATCGGCGAGCGTCACGCCGTCCGCGTCGGCCACGGCGAACCGGGACGGCGGCGGCACGGGCAGCTGCTCCAGTTTGAAGAAGTTGAGGTTGGCGCCGGCGTGACGGGCTCGCAGCAGGTGGTCCAGGGGCGCGGCGGCCAGGACGGCGAGCAGCAGCGGCAGGTCGGCGGCGTCCACGAGCGGCAGGCTGTTGCCGACGGCGACCAGCGGCAGCGCGCACGGCAGCAGGGTGCGCACGCCCTCCGACACGCTGACATTGCGGTACCCGAGCAGCCACCCGCGAGACCACAACCCGGGGTGCCGCTGCGCCATGAGCTCCTCGGGCACCCAGTACCGCGGCGCCGGCGCCGAGCCGCCCCGATGGTCGAGCAGGCCCGCCTGCTTCGCCTCCCACACCGGTACCAGGCCCGGCCCCGGTGCGGTGCGGAAGTGCCGGGCGTCGCGGCTCATGTGCAGGGGCGTGACGAAGCGCGCCCGCCACGGGTTGCCGCCGGGCAGGGGCAGGCCCTCCGCGTCGCGCGGCACCAGCACCGGCCACCGCTCGTGGGTGCGGCGCAGCAGCCGGTACTCCTGCGCGGAGGCGCACAGGGGCACCGTGGCGACGTTGGGGCCCACCAGACGCATCGACGCCGCGTCGAGGGGCCACGGCGAGCCGGCGCCGACCGGCTCCACGGTCGCAGGCGGCACGGGCTGGGTCGGCGGGCACGGCGTGCGGGGCGCCCCCGCGCGCAGGTCCAGGACGGCCACCGGCACGCGGGTGCTGACGTCGGCGAAGGTCGCTTCGCCCTCGGCGAGCAGTCGCAGGCGCTCGAGGCTGCCGGTCTCCACGAGCGCCAGGACCAGTGCGGACGCCGACCGGTCCGTGGCGACGCCGGCGGGCACGACCACGCAGCCGCGCCCTCGCGGCGCGAGCAGCCGCCAGCAGGTCTCCAGGAACGGCAGGTAGGCGTTGACCTCGCCGCGGCCGGTCAGGGGGTGCCGGCCGTCGGCGCGCACGCGGGCCGCGGCCGAGGCCCGCGAGTCGCGCAGCCCGGACGGCGGGGCGCCCGCCCAGTCGCGGGCGTGCACCTTCCACCGCTCCCACGGGGGGTTGGCCAGCACGGCGTCGAACCCGCCCCGCCATCCCGTGACCCGTTCCGGGTCCTCCTCCGCCCGGTCGAGCACGTCGGCGAACGCCTCGTGCCAGGCCAGGCCGGCGGCGTCCCCGGCGGTCCCGTCGCTGCGGTCCGGGGAGGCGGTGGCGGGGACCGGCCCGAGCAGGGCGTCCCCGACGACGATCCGAGGCGCCGTGCCCTGCGCGGAGGCGGGTGCCCGCCGCGGTCCGGGTGCGGCGACGGCGAGGCCCGCCCGGCGCAGGTCCACCCCGAGGGCGGCCCGGGCCAGGGACGCCGCGAGCGGGTCCAGCTCCACCCCGTGCAGCAGGCCCGCCGCCCGGTGCGGTGCCACCCCGCGCTCGAGGAGGACGGCGAGGCCCGCCCGCAGCAGGGCCCCGGCGCCGCACGCCGGGTCGACGACGCGCGGCAGCAGGCCGGCGTCGAGGAGGGGTGCGAGGGCCGTCCCCGCCCTCTCGCGGGCGAGCCCCGGCGGGGTCGCGAACGCACCCCGGCTACGGCGCTCGCCCCGCCCCGTGCGCGCGAGCCGGCCGCGCTCGTCGGGCAGCCACAGCAGCAGGCGGGGGTAGGCCTCGGCAAGGGCCAGCACGTCGTCCTCGCCGTCGACGCCCCGGCCCAGCGCCTCCTGCAGCGCGACGGCCAGCGCGGCGTCCCGTCGTGCCGCCGCGTCCACGTCGCCGTCGTGGGGGTGCCGCTGGAGCGCGCACTGCACCAGAGCGAGCGCCCTGGCGGTCGCCGGGTGGGTCTCAGCGCGCAGCGCGACCCTCCCTCAGGCGCGGGTCGGCCTCGAGGCTGCGCTCGGCGAGGCTGGTCAGGGGCAGCCTGGCGAGCCGGGCGAGGTCGATCCAGGCGGCGGCATCGGTGCTGCCCCCCACCTCGACGACCCGCGGGGGCGGCCCGTCGCCGACGTCGCCGCGGTAGACCACGCGCACGCCGTGGAAGTCCTCCAGCCGCCCGTCGGGGGCGTGGCCGGTGAACGTGCGCGAGTCGACGTCCAGCAGTTCGCCCACCTGCAGCCGCTGCCCGGTCTCCTCGTACACCTCACGGACGGCGGCGGCCGCGGCGGACTCCCCCGGCTCGATGCCCCCGCCGGGCAGCGTCCACAGGCCCTCGCGCCCGCGCAGCCGCGTGAGCAGCAGCTGGGGCCCGGTCGCGGACTCCCGGACGACGACCGCGTAGGCGGCCGGACGCTGCACCCGGGGCGGGCGGACGGGCACCGGTTCGCCCGCCGCGCCGAGGATCTCGGGCGGCGCGGCGTCGGGTGCGGGGACGCCGAGGACGGCCAGCCCGGGCGCGGTGAGCTGCCCGCTGGGCGTGACGTCGCGGCCGCCGAGGGGTTGGGGGTTCGCGGGTGCGCTGATCGGCGGGTGCGGGCGCCGGGCGGCGGCCGCCTCGCCGAGCAGCAGGCGCGCCACGAACGGCATCAGGGGCAGCTGCTCGGCCTCGTCGAGGGGCACGAGGCGGGCGAGGTCGCTGGTGCCGTCGGCCTCGGGGCGCGGGGTGCCCCAGGCGCCGCCGGGTTGCAGCGCGTAGACGATCCGCACGGTGTGCACGGCGAGGCCGCGGTGCGGCAGGTGGATGACGTCGTCGAGGACGTCGAGCAGCCCGGACACGGCGAGGTTGAGGCCGGTCTCCTCGCGCACCTCGCGCGTGACCGCGTCGCGGGGGTGCTCGCCGTGGCCGACGCCGCCCCCGGGCAGGAACCAGGCCCCGTGGACGTCGGAGCGGGCGGAGGCGCGGACGAGCAGGACGGCGCCGGCGTGCCTGGCGAGCCCGTACGCGGCGATCCGCTGGACCACGCGCAACCCTGTCGTGGAGGGCGGGACGTCGACCGCGTCGAGGCAGGCGGCACGGCCGGGGGACGCGGCGTCGTCGGGCATGCGCCAGACCGTACTCCGCGGACGGGGGCGAGGGCCGCCGGTTGGGGGCATCGCAGCGGCGGAGGGCGGGGTGGCGAGCACCACCCCGCCCTGGACCCGGTCCACCACGGATCCGGCCGGCTCTCCCGGCCCGGCGTCCCGGCGCGGGCGGGCGGGGAGCCTGCCGGGCGCCGGACGAGCGCTGCCGACGCTAGGTGCGCGGGCGGGTGGCCTGCGCGGGACCAAGGTCTAGGCTGGCGGGATGTCCGATGCCCTGGCCAGGAGCAGGCGGCGCGCCGAGGTCGCGGGGTTGCGACTGTTCGCGCGCCTGCCCCGCTGGGCTCGGATCCGCCTGGTGCGCCTGCTGAAGCCCTCCCACACGGTGGGTGCGGTGTGCCTCGTGGAGCACGAGGGGGCATTCCTGATGCTGCGCCAGCACCACCGGCCCGGGTGGAGCTTCCCCGGGGGCCTGCTCGACCGCGGCGAGAGCGCCGAGGCGGCCGCGGTGCGCGAGCTGATCGAGGAGACGGGCCTGCGGGCGCAGCTGGGCCTGCCCGTGGCGTGCATCGTGGACCCGGGCAGCCAGCGGGTCGACGTCCTCTTCCACGTGCCCGTCGGCCACCGGCCGCAGGTGCGCGTCGGTTCGGAGGCGATCTCGGCCGCGTGGTTGCGGCCCGAGGAGGCTGATCCGGTGGACGTGCCCACCCGCCAGGTCCTGCGGACGGTCGTGGCGGGGATGCAGCCCGGCGCGCACGTCGGGCGCCTGCTGGACGCCGACGCCCCGGCCGGCCGGTAGGGGCTGCGGTGTCGACCGGTGCGGGCCTGGCGGGCGTCGTGCTCGCGGCGGGTGCCGGTACCCGGCTGGCGCCGTTGACGTCGTTGCGGCCCAAGGCGCTCTGCCCGGTGGGCGGGCGGTCGCTGCTCGACCTCGCCCTGGATCGCCTGGAGCCCGTCGTCGGGGGCGGTCCCGGGGCGGTGGCGGTCAACGCCCACCACCTGGCGGGGCAGGTCCTCGCCCACGTGGCGGATCTGGGCGGGCGGGCCGGGGTCAACGGGGAGCAGGGCCAGGCGCTGGGGACGGCGGGTGCCCTGGGGGCGCTGCGCTCGTGGCTGGACGGGCGGGCGGCGCTGGTGACGAACGCCGACGCCTACCTGCCCGACGGGCCCGCCCTCGTGGGCTCCCTCGTCGAGGGATGGGACGGGCGGCGCTGCCGCCTCCTGTGCGGGCCGGTGCCGCCGGGCGGGCGTGCCGACTTCGAGGGCGCCGACGCCCGCACGGGCGGGACGCCGCGGCCGCTGCGGTTCCTGGGGGTGAGCCTGGTGCCGGCGGGGGTGGCGGGGTCGCTGCCCGCGACGCCCTCGGGGCTGTACGAGGTGGTGTGGCGCGCGGCGGCCGCCCGTGACGAGCTGGAGTTCTGCGTGGCCGACGCCTCGGCGGTGTTCCGCGACTGCGGCACGCCGGCCGACTACCTCGCGGCGAACCTGCACGCCGCCGAGGGGCGATCCGTGGTGGGCCATGGCGCAGTGGTCGAGGGGCGACTCACGCGGAGCGTGGTCTGGGACGGCGCGTACGTGGGTCCGCACGAGCACCTGGTCGATGCGGTGCGCGCGGGTGATCGGGCAACACCCGTGACCGTCCTCGCGAGCACCGACACCCTGAAGAGTGACATGTCGTGACGGTTCGACTGCGAAGGGTCAGTATGGGGGGAACCCCTCGGACGGCCGGGGTCGCGATCGGGAGGAACGGCGCATGACGGTGCGGGCAGGTGAGGGCTCCCCCGCACCCGACCCCGTTCCCGGGGCGGTGGCGGACGACGACGGCGCCTGGCCCGACGCCGCCTCGATCTTCGAGGCCACGGGCATCGGCAGCTGGGTCTGGGAACTCGCGACCGGGCGGATCAGCGTCGACCCCGTCTCCGCCGTCACCCTGGGCCTCGCCGGTGGGGGCGGTTCGCACCTGCGGCTGGAGCAGTTCCTCGCCCATGTCCACCCCGATCACAAGGCGGCCGCGACCACCGCGATGACGCGGGCCGCCACCGAGGGCATCCGGGTGCTGGAGGAGTTCCGCGTCGTCGAGCCGACCGGGCGGCTGCGTTGGGCCCGCCTGCGTGGCGGCGTCGAGTGGGCCGGCGGGCGCCCCGCGCGCGTCGTCGGCCTCGCGGCCGACACCACCGAGCTGCGTGCCGAGCGCGAGCGGGCGGGGCGCGTCCTCCAGGCTGTCAGCGACGGCGTCGTCATCGTCGAGGCGGACTGGCGCGTGTCCCTCGTCAACGCCACCGCGGGCCGGCTGCTCGGGCGTAACCCCCGTGAGCTCACGGGCCGCGACCTGTGGCAGTCCTTCCCCGAGCACGTCGACTCCCCCGTCGGCGTCAACTACCGCTGGGCGCTGGAACACCAGCAGCCGGTGACGTTCGAGACCTACCACCCGCCCGCGGGGTGGCTGGAGATCCGCGCCGTCCCCGCGCGCGACTCCCTCACCGTGTACCTGCGCAGCGTCGACGCCGAGCACGCCTCCGAGCGCGAGCGCGGGCGGCTGATCGAACGCCTCGAGGGCGCCCTGGCCAGGGGCCGGGACCTGCTGGAACTCACGCGGGCACTGTCGACCGCCATGACCGTCTCCGACGTCGCCGTCGCGCTCGCCACGCACGCCCGCGAGAGCCTCGAGGTCCGTGCGGCGGGCATCGGCCTGCTGGACGACTCCCGCGGGGACCTCCAGTTCGTGGACGTCGACGCGCCGGGCGAGGGGGTGCCCTGCCGTGGCGACGGGTGCGGCGCGAGGAGGCCGGACCCGTGTCGGACGCCGCGCGCCTGCGCCGACCGTTCTTCCACGAGAGCGTCGCGTCCGCCGAGGCCGACTTCCCCTCGATCGGGCTGCACCTGGCCACGGCCGGGGTGCAGGCCCTGGCCTGCCTACCCCTGTCCGGGCGAGGCGGGACGGTGCTCGGCACGCTCGTGCTGACCTGGACCGAGCCGCGCCTGATGAGCGAGGAGGAGCGTGACTTCCTGCTCACCACGGCGCTGCACTGCGGGCAGGCGCTGGAGCGGGCGCAGCTGTTCGAGCAGCAGCAGACGGTCACGGACGCCCTGCAGCGGGCCGTCCTGCCCGACCGCCTGCCCGACGTCGCCGGCTGGGAGCTCGCCGCCCGGTACGTGCCCGCCACCAGCGGCCTGGAGGTGGGCGGCGACTGGTACGACGCGTTCGTGCTGCCCGACGGTCGGCTCGGCCTGGCCGTCGGGGACGCGTCGGGCCACGGCCTGCCCGCCGCCCGCCTCATGTCGACGCTGCGCAACGCGCTGCGCGCCTACGCGGTCCTCGGCAACGGCCCCGCCGACGTCGTGGGCCGGCTGGGCACGATGCTGGAGGTCCTCGACCCGCAGGCGATGGCGACGGTCGTCTACTTCGAGGTCGACACCGAAACGGGTGAGACGAGCTGGGCCTCCGCCGGGCACCCGCCGCCCCTGTGGTGCCGCACCGAGGGACCCGACCTCACCCTCGCCGACGACCCCGACCCGCCGCTGGGCTGCCGCATCGAGCCGGGGCCGCAGCAGTTCCTCGCCACCCTTGATCCGGGCGAGGCGCTGCTGCTCTACACCGACGGGCTCGTGGAGCGCCGCGACGAGTCCCTGGACGTCGGCCTCGACCGGCTGACCGCGGCCGCGCGCGCCCACGCCGGGGCGGGCGAGGACCCGGCGCACGCCGTCCTCGACGCCGTCGTCGGGGAGGTCCTCGGCGGCCGTGGCTCCGGGGACGACATGTGCGCGGTCATCCTGCGCCGCTCGCGCCCGCCGGGAACGGCGCCGGGCGGGCCCTCGCCGGCCACCGAGGCCGCGCCGAGGCCGTGGCACCACGCGATCCGCACGCTCCACCCCCGACCCCAGGCGGCCGGGGAGGCCCGGCGGCTGGTCCGCGGCTGGCTGGCCGAGTGGGGCACCACGGACGTCGAGGACGCCGCCCTGCTCGTGATCAGCGAGATGGTGACGAACGCCGTCACGCACGCCGAGGGACTGGTCACCGTCGAGGCGTCCGTCGACGGAGAGGTCCTGCGCCTGGCGGTCACCGACGCCAGCCACGCGATGCCGCGGCTGGAGCGGGCGGGCCCCGGAGAGGAGCACGGACGGGGCGTGGACCTCGTCGACATGCTCTCGCGGGCGTGGGGCACCGACCCGCTCGCCGTCGGCAAGCGGGTGTGGGCCGAGCTCAGCCTCGGCTGAGCCTCACTCCCACTCGATGGTGCCCGGCGGCTTGCTCGTGACGTCGAGGACCACGCGGTTGACCTCGGCCACCTCGTTGGTGATCCGGGTGGAGATGCGGGCCAGGACGTCGTAGGGCAGGCGCGTCCAGTCGGCCGTCATCGCGTCCTCGCTGGAGACCGGCCGCAGGACGATCGGGTGGCCGTACGTGCGCCCGTCTCCCTGCACCCCCACGGAGCGGACGTCGGCGAGCAGCACGACGGGGCACTGCCAGATGTCGCCGTCCAGGCCGGCGCGGGTCAGCTCCTCGCGGGCGATCAGGTCGGCCGCCCGCAGGGTGTCCAGCCGCTCGCGGGTCACCTCACCGACGATGCGGATGCCCAGGCCGGGGCCGGGGAAGGGCTGGCGGCCGACGATCGCCTCGGGCAGGCCGAGCAGGCGGCCGACGGCGCGCACCTCGTCCTTGAACAGCGTCCGCAGCGGCTCGACGAGCTCGAACTGCAGGTCGTCGGGGAGGCCGCCCACGTTGTGGTGGCTCTTGATGTTGGCCGTGCCGGTGCCCCCGCCGGACTCGACGACGTCGGGGTACAGGGTCCCCTGGACGAGGAATCTGACCTCGCCGCCCTCCTCCCCCGCCTCGGCGACGACCTCGCGGGCGGCCGCCTCGAACACGCGGATGAACTCGCGCCCGATGATCTTCCGCTTGGTCTCGGGGTCGCTGACCCCGGCCAGCGCGTCGAGGAAGCGCTCCTGTGCGTCGACCACCTTCAGGCGCACCCCGGTGGCCGCAACGAAGTCGCGCTCCACCTGCTCGGCCTCGCCTGAGCGCAGCAGCCCGTGGTCGACGAACACGCAGGTCAGCTGGTCCCCCACGGCGCGCTGCACGAGCGCCGCGGCCACGGCGGAGTCGACCCCGCCCGACAGCCCGCAGATCACCCTGCCCTCGCCGATCTGCGCCTTGATCCGGGCCACCTGCTCCTCGACGACGTTGCCGGTCGTCCAGTCGGGGGTGATGCCCGCGCCGCGGGTGAGGAAGTTCGTCAGCACCTGCTGGCCGAACGTGGAGTGCTTGACCTCGGGGTGCCACTGCAGGCCGAACAGGGCCTTGTCGGGGTTCTCGAAGGCAGCGACGGGAGCGCCGGCCGTCTGCGCGACGACGCTGAACCCCTCGGGCGCGGCGTGCACGGCGTCCCCGTGGCTCATCCACACCGACTGCTCGGCGGGCTGGCCGTGCAGCAGGGTGGATCCCTCGGCGCTGGCCTGGACCGTCGTGCCGCCGTACTCGCGCAGCCCGGTGCGGGCCACCTCCCCGCCGAGGGCGAGCGCCATCGCCTGGAAGCCGTAGCAGATCCCCAGCACGGGCACGCCCGCCTCGAAGAGGGCACGGTCCACCTGCGGGGCACCCTCGGCGTAGACGCTGCTGGGCCCACCGGAGAGGATCACCGCCGCGGGATCGCGGGCGAGGATCTGCTCCACCGGCATCGTGCTCGGCACGATCTCGGAGAACACGTTGGCCTCCCGCACGCGGCGGGCGATCAGCTGCGCGTACTGGGCGCCGAAGTCGACGACGAGCACCGGCCGGTGCGAGCGCTCGGCCTGGACCTCGGCGGCTCCGTCGTCGCGCGGCGCGGCGCCCTCGGCCGGGGAGCCGTCGGCGAGCAGGTGGTCCATCGGGTCCAGCGACAGGCCGGCGTCGGCGGTCACGGACGGGGAGGCGGGTGCGGGGGTGCCGTCGGTCACCGGCAAAGCCTAGACGGCTGCGGGGGTGATGCGGTCGGGGGCCACCGACGACGCGGCGTGCGGCCACCGCCACGCGCAGCGCAGGACGAAGGCCAGGAGCGCGACCTCGAGGCCGATGGACAGACCGTAGAAGTAGGCGTAGTCCCAGGACTCGCCCGCCGCGTTGTAGATCGAGACCGGGACGTAGAGCGCCGCCACGGCGAGGTTGACGCCGCGGTTGACCCGGGCCGGCAGCGCCAGCGAGCCGAAGATCATGAGGCTCGGGACGGCGATCAGCGTCAGCGCGAGCGCCACGAAGGTGGGGCCGGTGTCGAACTCGTGGACGATGCCCGCCCGGATGTCGTCGACGAAGCCCGGCTTGTAGAGGGCCAGGTAGTCGACGTAGATGTACAGGAACATGAAGCTCGCCCATGCGGCGGCGAGCTTCACCTGCACCGGGATGGCCCGGTCCTCGAGTCCTGACGGTGCGCCCTGGGTCGCCATCCCTCTGCTCCTTCGTCCACTGCCTCGCGGTGTCGTCGTACAGCGTACGACGTACGTCGTACGATCGCCGTACGGCGTACGATTGTCAAGCGACCGAGCGGAGGGAGTGACCTGTGCCGACCGGGCGGCGACGCGACGGCGCGTCGGATGCGGGGCTGACCAAGCGGCGCGTCATCGAGGAGGCGGTGCGGCTCGCCGACCGTGAGGGGGTCGCCGGGCTGAGCATGCGCCGGCTGGCGGGTGAGCTGGGCGCGGGCGCGATGTCCCTCTACCACTACGTCGCCAGCAAGGACGAGCTGCTCGACGGCATGATCGACGTGGTCTTCGAGGAGATCGACCTCCCCCCGGCGGACGCCGACTGGCGGACGGCGATGCGGCGGCGCTCCACGTCCGCGCGGGAAGTCCTGGCACGGCACCCGTGGGCGATCGCCCTGATGGAGTCGCGGACGTCGCCGGGGCCCGCCAACCTGCGCCACCGGGAGGCGGTCACCGCCTGCCTGCGCAGGGCCGGGTTCTCGGTCGTGATGGCCACACACGCCAACTGGCTGCTCGACACCTACGTCTACGGGCACGCCCTGCAGGAGGCCAGCCTGCCGTTCGACACCGCCGAGGAACTCGCGGACCTCACGGAGGACGTCTTCCTGCCGCAGCTGCCCCCGGCGGAGTTCCCCTACCTCCACGAGTCGGCCGCGGCACTCCTGGCCGCCGGGTACGACCCCGCGGGCGAGTTCGACTTCGGGCTCGACCTCGTCCTGGCGGCGCTGGAGCCCTTGCGGACCTCCGACTGACCGCCCCTGACTGGTCGGCGCTCGAGCTGCCCTCGCAGCGGCGCCCTCAGACGGTCGTGTCGGCCAGGTAGGGCCGCACGGGCAGCCCGAACTCCTCGGTCAGCTGCTGCTTCAGCTCGGCGACCGTGACGTTCTTCGCCATCCGGGGGCTGTAGAGCATGGAGGAGATGATCGCGGCGGACGCACCCGCGCGGAACCCGTCGGCCACGTGCGCAGCGGTGCCCGCCCCGCCCGACGCGATCACGGGGATGTTCACGGCCTCGGCCACGGCGCGGGTGATGTCGAGGTCGTACCCGGCGTGGGTGCCGTCCTGGTCGATACTGTTCACGACGAGCTCGCCGGCGCCGAGATCCTCGCCGCGCCTCGCCCACTCGAGTGCGTCCATGCCGGTGAAGGTGCGCGCGCCGTCGATCGCGATCTCGTACCCGCTGGGGATCGTCGTCGTCTTCTCGACGCGCTTGACCTGCATCGACAGGACGATGCACTGCCGGCCGAACTCCTTGGACCCCTCGGTGATCAGCGGGGGGTTGCGCACGGCCATGGAGTCGATGGAGATCTTCTCGGCGCCCGCGTCGAGGACGTCGTGCATGTCCTGCAGGCTGCGGATGCCGCCGCCCACGGTGAGCGGCACGAACACCTGGTGCGCGACGCGGGAGACCGTCTCGATGTCGGGGCGGCGCTTCTCGGCGCTGGCCATGATGTCGTAGAAGACGATCTCGTCGATCTGGTCGGCGTACATCTTCTCGGCCACGAGGGAGGCGTCGCCGACGTCGATGTTGTCGAGGAACTGCCGGGCCTTGGTGACGCGGCCGTTCTTGACGTCGAAGCAGGCGATGAGTCGGCTGGTCAGCACGCGAGGTCGTCCTTCGTCAGCGTGGTGAAGCGGGACAGCAGGCGCAGCCCGAGCGGGCCCGACTTCTCCGTGTGGAACTGCGTGGCCATGACGTTGCCCCGGGCGACGCTCGCGGTGAACCGAGTGCCGTACTCGCACACGCCGGCGACGTCCTCCGGCCGGGCGGCGACGGCGTGGAAGGAGTTCACGAAGTAGAAGTGCCCGGCCTCGGGCAGGGCGGCCGCGAAGGGGTGCGCCGAGACGGGCGTCACCCGGTTCCAGCCGATGTGCGGCACCCGCACCGCCGACGCGTCGAACTGCTCGACCTTGCCGGGCAGCCAGCCCAGGCAGTCGACGCCGCCCTCGTCGCTGTACTCGAAGAGCACCTGGAGGCCGACGCAGATGCCGAGGAACGGCGCCTTCTCCTCGCCCAGCACGCGCTCGGCGAGGTAGTCGACCCAACCGGCCTGCGCGAGGGAGGCCATGGTGATCTCGGCCGACCCGACGCCGGGGAGGATGAAGCGGTCGACGTCGTGCGCCTGGGCCGGGTCGGCGACGAGCTTGCCCTCGACCCCGAGCCGCTGCAGGGCGTAGACCACGCTCTGGGAGTTGCCGGTCTGGTAGTTGATGACGCCGATCACGGGCTCACCCTAACACGCCGCCGCCGCGCACCCTCGGGCGCGCGAGGGGCATCGTCGCAGCTCAGAGGCGCTTCCCGAGTCGGCTCAGGCACCGGCGGGACGCTCGGCGGCGAGGCGCCCGGCCAGCTGCCGGTGCACCCAGCGCTCGGCGACGAACGACATGAAGGGCACGGTCCCGGCCACGACGACCAGCACCGTGCGGACGACGGGCAGCCTGGTCCGCAGCCACAGGTCGACGGTGATCAGGACGTAGGCGAGGTAGAGGTAGCCGTGGGTGATCGGCACCCAGGCGTCGGCCCCCGGGATCCAGCGGCCCAGGCCCTCGGTCTCCTCCCAGGCGATCCCGTCGGCGGCCCACTGCCGCCACTGCACCAGCACGTGCACGGTGAGCAGGACGAGGAAGACGCCCGTCGCCCAGGCCAGCGTGCGGTAGCGCAGGAACGCGGGGCGGACCGGCTTGTCCGCGCCGGGGGTGGTGCCGGGGGGCGTGGCCGTGCTCACGGGGCCTCTTTCGGGTCTGGATCGGGATCGGAGGGGTCGGCGGCGGCGCGGCGCTGGTGGTCGTCGCGCACCAGCCGCCACCACAGGAACAGCCCGCACGCCGCGAAGATCCACCACTGCAGCGCGTAGGAAAGGTTGCGCCACGCGAACCCGCCGGAGGTGGCCTCGACGGGCACGGGACGGATCGCCGCCGGCGCCGCGGGGGTCTGCGACTCCGCCTGGACCCAGGCGTCCACCAGCGGGTAGGGCCAGCGCTTGACGAGCTCGGTGACGTCGATCCGCGGCAGCTGGTCGGGCGGCAGCCCGAGGTCGGTGCCGGGCAGGGTGTCGAACCGCGGCTCGGGCACGCGCAGGACGCCCGTCACCGTGACCGGCGCGGCCGAGGCGGTGTCGTCGACAATGGGGGCATCGGCCGGGGAGGCCACCCACCCGCGTACCACCGGCACCGCCGAGCCGTCCGCCAGCACGAGAGGGGTCAGCACCCACAGCCCGCGGCGGCCGTCGAGCTCGCGCCCCGGCAGCAGCACCCGGCGCCCGGCGTCCCAGCGGCCCGACGCCGTCACGGGCCGGTTCACGGCCTCGGCCTTCAGCGCGGCGCGGGGCACCACGACGCTGGTCAGAGGTACGGGCTGCTCGCCCAGCCGGGTCACCTCGGCGCTACGGCTGGACTCCCGGGCACGGTTGAGCTGCCACTCCCCCAGCCGGGCCATCCCGGCGCTGGCGGCCAGCACGACGGCGAGCAGCAGCAGCCATCGAGGCCGAACGGCGGTGCGGAGCACGCCTCACCGTAACGCCCGCGCGGGCCGAGCCCGAGGCAGGGGTCAGGGCCGCAGGAGCACCTTGACGGCCTCGCGCCCGTCCATCCGCCGGTAGCCCTCCGCCACCTCGGCCAGGGGGAGGACGACGTCGAACACCGGTGAGGCGTCGAGGTCGCCCCCGAGCACCTCGGGCAGCAGCTCGGGGATGTAGGCGCGGGCAGGCGCGACGCCGCCGGACCAGGAGACGTTGCGGTAGAACATCTCGCGCACCGCCAACGCGATGCCGTGCGGCAGGCCGACGACGCCGATCCGGCCGCCGTCGCGCACCGTGGCCACGGCCTGGGCCACGGAGCCGGCGGAACCGACGCACTCCAGCACGCAGTCGGCGCCGACGCCGTCGAGGAGGTCGCGGACGGCCGCCGCGCCCTCCTCCC
>JAXLRU010000014.1:0-54577 GCA_046330935.1 Kineosporiaceae bacterium | reverse complement strand
CCCCGCCCTGATCGCGCAGTTCCAGGACGGCAAGACCAAGCCTCCGGCCTGGGCGGACTGGATCAACCAGCACTTCGTCAAGGGCGACCACCCGTACTACATCGCGACCTACTTCCTCCTCATCCTCTTCTTCACGTACTTCTACGTGTCGATCACGTTCAACCCGGACGAGGTCGCCGAGAACATGAAGAAGTACGGCGGCTTCATCCCCGGCATCCGCGCGGGTCGTCCCACCGCCGACTATCTGGCCTACGTGCTGAGCCGCATCACGTTCCCGGGCGCCCTCTACCTCGGCATCATCTCGCTGATCCCGCTCATCGCCCTGATCCTGATCGACGCCAACCAGAAGTTCCCCTTCGGTGGAACCTCGATCCTGATCGTCGTGGGTGTCGGTCTGGACACCGTCAAGCAGATCGAGGCGCAGCTGCAGCAGCGCCACTACGAGGGGTTCCTGCGGTGAGGCTGGTTCTGGTGGGTCCGCCCGGAGCGGGCAAGGGCACGCAGGCCAAGCGACTGGCCGAGACGTTCGGCATCCCGGCGATCAGCACCGGCGACATCTTCCGGGCGAACATCGCCGCCGGCAGCGAGCTGGGCACCCTGGCGGTGAGCTACACCAGCGCCGGGAAGCTTGTGCCCGACGAGGTCACCAACGCCATGGTGCGTGACCGGCTCGCCGCGGACGACGTCTCCGAGGGCTTCCTCCTCGACGGGTACCCCCGCAACGTCGCCCAGATCGGCGCCCTGGAGGAGATCCTGGGCGAGCGTGGGCTCGCGCTCGACGCCGTCCTCGAGATCGCAGTGCCCGACGACGAGGTCGTGGGGCGGCTCCTGAAGCGGGCGGAGATCGAGGGCCGCGAGGACGACACCCCCGAGGTGATCCGTCACCGGCAGGAGGTCTACACCGCCGAGACCGCGCCCGTCACCGACGCCTACCGTGACCGCGGGCTGCTGCACAGCGTCGACGGTGTGGGGGAGCTCGACGAGGTGACCGACCGGCTGGTGCAGGCCCTGTCGTCGGTGCGCGGCTGACGCATGCTGGGCCGCGAGTCGATCGAGTACAAGACCCCCGAGCAGGTCCGCCTCATGCGGGCCGCCGGGCTGGTCGTCGCGGACGCGCTGGACGCCGTCCGCTCCGCCCTGCGCCCCGGCGTGACGACGAAGGAGCTCGACCGCATCGCCGAGGACGTCATCCGCTCGGCCGGTGCGATCCCGTCGTTCCTCGGCTACTCGCGGCCCCCGTATCCGGCCACCACCTGCATCTCGGTGAACGACCAGGTGGTGCACGGCATCCCCGGGGCGTTGGTGCTGCAGGCGGGGGACGTCGTCTCCGTGGACTGCGGCGCGATCCTGGCGGGCTGGCACGGCGACTCGGCGTTCACCGCGATCGTCCCCGGTGCCGATCCCGATCCGGTCGCGCAGGCGCTGGTGGACGCCACCGAGCAGGCGATGTGGGCCGGGCTCGCGGCGATGGCCACGGGCAGCCGCATCATCGACATCGGTGCGGCGGTCGAGGACAGCGTCGGGGATCGGTACGGCCTCGTCGAGGACTACGGGGGCCACGGGATCGGTACCGCGATGCACCAGGCGCCCAGCGTCCTCAACTACCGGACCCGCGATCGCGGGCCCAAGCTGCGCGCGGGCATGTGCCTGGCCGTCGAGCCGATGCTCACCGTGGGCAGTCCCGAGGTGAAGGTCCTGCGCGACGAGTGGACGGTCGCGACCGTGGACGGCTCGCTGGCGGCGCACTGGGAGCACTCCTGCGCGAAGCTGGAGACGGGCGTGTGGGTGCTGACCGCCCGCGACGGCGGCGTCGAGGCCCTGGGGGCGCTCGGCGTCCCGGTGACCCCCCTGGCGGACTGACGCCGCACCAGAGCGTGAAGGGTCCGTGGCGACCACGGGTGGGCCTCGACGCGGCCCTCGGCGCCCGCCGTGGTGCCCTGGTGAGGACGCGCGCTCTCCGTGCCGGCTCGGGGCGATGTCGCAGCGCGCCGTCGTCCGCTCTGCTCGAGATCGCCGATTTCGTTTCCCGCTGGTGTGTCGCGTAGACTCGTGCGTCGGCTCACGTGCATCCCTGTCCTCCGTCGCCCCGCGGCTGGTCTGGCTCCGGAGGACTCCGTCACGCGTGTGCCACGAGAGGTACGCCAGGACCGGTCACCGCCGGTCAGAAGGATTGCGGAGGACATGCCCAAGAAGGACGGGGTCATCGAGATCGAGGGCACCGTGGTCGAGGCTCTCCCGAACGCCATGTTCCGGGTCGAGATCGCCATGGGCAACAGCAAGCACCTCGTGCTCGCCCACATCTCGGGAAAGATGCGCCAGCACTACATCCGGATCCTCCCCGAGGACCGTGTGGTGGTGGAGCTGAGCCCTTACGACCTCTCCCGCGGTCGCATCGTCTACCGCTACAAGTGATCCCCAGTCGATGCACACCGAACCCCTGACGCCGGCTCGCCGGTCGCGGGGTTCCCACCGGAAGACACGACGACACCGATGAAGGTCAAGCCCAGCGTCAAGAAGATCTGCGACAAGTGCAAGGTGATCCGCCGTCACGGCCGGGTCATGGTGATCTGCGACAACCAGCGCCACAAGCAGCGCCAGGGCTGATCGCCTCCTCGCACCTCGCACGATCCGGCCGTCCGCCCCTGTGGACGTGCCTCGCCCGATGCAGCACCCGACCCCCGCGCCGACCCCGGTCGCCGTGCGGGACGCCACCCCCGGCCGGAGGCCGGGGACCCGGGACGAACCCGGGACCGGTGCTGTCCAAGACCTCCGACAGTGGAAAGAGAACCAGTGGCACGTCTCGTCGGCGTCGACCTCCCCCGCGACAAGCGGCTCGAGGTGGCGCTCACCTACATCTTCGGCGTCGGGCGCACACGCGCCAAGGAGACCCTCGAGGCGACGGCGATCAGCCCCGACCTCCGGGTCCGTGACCTGACCGACGAGGACCTCGTCAAGCTGCGTGACTTCATCGAGGGCAACTTCAAGGTCGAGGGTGACCTCCGCCGTGAGGTGGCCGCCGACATCCGCCGCAAGGTGGAGATCGGCTGCTACGAGGGTCTGCGGCACCGCCGTGGTCTGCCCGTCCGTGGGCAGCGCACCAAGACCAACGCGCGTACCCGCAAGGGCCCCAAGCGCACTGTCGCCGGCAAGAAGAAGGCCGGCCGCAAGTAGTCCGTCGGCGGCTCCTGCGCCCTCCACCAGGACGGCGCGGGCGACCGTGCGCATCCCTCGACTTCCGATCGTCACGACCAGCCAGGAGTACTCGGCTCATGCCTCCCCAGAAGCGCCAGGCCAGCGGCAGCGCGCGCAAGCCGCGCCGCAAGGAGAAGAAGAACGTCTCCCACGGCCAGGCTCACATCAAGAGCACGTTCAACAACACCATCGTGTCCATCACGGACCCCACCGGAGCGGTGATCTCCTGGGCGTCCGCCGGTCAGGTGGGTTTCAAGGGCTCGCGCAAGTCGACCCCGTTCGCCGCGCAGATGGCCGCCGAGGCGGCCGCCCGTCGTGCCCAGGAGCACGGCATGCGCAAGGTCGACGTGTTCGTCAAGGGTCCCGGCTCCGGCCGTGAGACCGCGATCCGCTCGCTGCAGGCGACCGGCCTGGAGGTCGGGTCCATCCAGGACGTGACCCCCACCCCGCACAACGGGTGCCGGCCCCCCAAGCGCCGCCGCGTCTGACGCGCCGCCCTAGACCAGACCAGCCCGAGGAGAAAGACCAGCCATGGCGCGTTACACCGGCGCGGACTGCAAGCGCTGCCGCCGCGAGAAGACCAAGCTGTTCCTGAAGGGGTCGAAGTGCGACTCCCCGAAGTGCCCGATCGAGATCCGGCCCTACCCGCCGGGTGAGCACGGGCGCGCGCGCACCAAGGAGAGCGAGTACCTCCTTCAGATGCGCGAGAAGCAGAAGGCCGCCCGCATCTACGGCGTGCTGGAGAAGCAGTTCCGCGGTTACTACGAAGAGGCCAACCGCAAGTCGGGCAAGACGGGTGAGAACCTGCTCCGCATCCTGGAGTCGCGTCTCGACAACGTCGTGTACCGGGCCGGCTTCGCCAAGTCCCGCGACCACGCCCGCCAGCTCGTCCGCCACGGTCACTTCACCGTGAACGGCGGCAAGGTGGACATCCCCAGCTTCCGCGTCAGCGAGAGCGACATCATCGAGGTGCGCGAGTCCTCCAAGGAGCTCACGCCCTTCGTGGTGGCGCGCGCCGAGACCGGCGAGCGGACGGTGCCGGCCTGGATCGAGGTCATCCCCAACCGGATGCGCATCCTCGTCCACGGCCTGCCGGCCCGCGCGGTCATCGACACGCAGATCCAGGAGCAGCTGATCGTCGAGCTCTACTCGAAGTGATGCCCGGAGCGTGGGAAGGGCCCCGGCCCTTCCCACGCTCTCCTGGCGTCCGGGCCCTGCAGGACGAGACCGCTGCGGCGGTCCCGGCCGGCAGGGCGCACGCCGTCGCAGGCGGCGGCGTGCGGGAGTGAGGGACACAGGTACGACCCCGGCGTGCGGACCGATGCGCGCCGGGCCACGGGACCGTCATATGGCGGATGGTCCGAGGAGGAGAAGGTTTCATGCTCATCGCACAGCGGCCGACCCTGACCGAAGAGGTCGTCGGCGAGTACCGTTCGCGGTTCGTCATCGAGCCGCTCGAGCCGGGCTTCGGCTACACCCTCGGCAACAGCATGCGCCGCACGCTGCTGTCGTCGATCCCGGGTGCCTCCGTCACCAGCATCCGCATCGACGGCGTCCTGCACGAGTTCACCACCATCCCGGGGGTGAAGGAGGACGTCACCGAGCTGATCCTCAACATCAAGCAGCTCGTCGTGAGCAGCGAGCACGACGAGCCGGTGGTCATGTACCTGCGCAAGCAGGGCCCGGGCACGGTCACCGCGGCCGACATCGCCCCGCCCGCGGGCGTCGAGGTGCACAACCCCGACCTGCACCTGGCCACGCTCAACGCGAAGGGCAAGCTGGAGCTCGAGCTCACGGTCGAGCGTGGCCGCGGTTACGTGTCGGCGAACCAGAACAAGTCCGGCGACCAGGAGATCGGGCGGATCCCCGTCGACTCGATCTACTCGCCGGTCCTGAAGGTGACCTACAAGGTCGAGGCGACCCGTGTCGAGCAGCGCACGGACTTCGACCGTCTGGTCGTCGACGTCGAGACCAAGCCGTGCATGCAGCCGCGCGACGCGATGGCCAGCGCCGGCAAGACCCTCGTCGAGCTGTTCGGGCTGGCCCGTGAGCTCAACGTCGAGGCCGAGGGCATCGACATGGGCCCCTCGCCGTCGGACGCCGCGCTGGCGGCCGACCTGGCCCTGCCGATCGAGGAGCTCGACCTCACGGTCCGCTCCTACAACTGCCTCAAGCGCGAGGGCATCCACACCGTCGGTGAGCTCGTCGCGCGCAGCGAGGCGGACCTCCTCGACATCCGCAACTTCGGCGCCAAGTCGATCGACGAGGTCAAGGCCAAGCTCGCCGGCATGGGCCTGGCCCTGAAGGACAGCCCGCCCGGGTTCAACCCCGCCCTCGTCGTCGACAGCTTCGGCACCGACGACGACATGTCCTTCGCCGAGGACGAGCAGCTCTGACCGACCCGACCCGCCGCCGTCCGTAGCACCTCGCGGCGCGGTCCCCACCCGAGGAGATTCCTTCCATGCCCACCCCCACCAAGGGCCCGCGTCTCGGCGGCGGTCCGGCTCACGAGCGGCTCATCCTGGCCAACCTGGCCACGCAGCTGTTCGAGCACCGTCGGATCACGACGACGGAGGCCAAGGCCAAGCGGGTCCGCCCGCTGGCCGAGCGCCTGATCACGTTCGCCAAGCGCGGCGACATCGCCTCGCGCCGCCGCGTGCTCACCGTCGTCCGTGACAAGGGCGTCGTCCACGAGCTGTTCACCGAGATCGCGCCGGCCGTCGCCGAGCGTCAGGGTGGCTACACCCGGATCACGAAGATCGGCCCCCGCAAGGGCGACAACGCGCCCATGGCCGTGATCGAGCTCGTCCTCGAGCCGCTGTCGGCCAAGCAGGCGACCGTGGCCGAGGCCACCGCCGCCACCAAGAAGGCCGCGTCGACGAAGGCCGCCCCGGCGGTCGAGCCCGACGTCACCTCGGGCCCCCAGGACGACGAGTCGCAGGACGTCGCGACCGAGGGTCGCGGTGACACCGCGGCCGTCGACCCCACGGCCGAGACCGTCGCCGACGAGGCCACGGCGGCCGACGTCGCCGACACCCCTGCCGCGGAGTCGGCGGAGGGCACGGCCGACAAGGCCTGATTCAGCCTCACCCGCACCTGAGGGGGCGGTCACCGGATACCGGTGACCGCCCCCTCGGCGTTCCCCCGGCTGCAGACGCCGGGACCGGCTGCGCCGTCACCGCCAGCCCGCCGTCGCCTCGAGCCCGGGGCAGAGCAGCGTGCACAGGACGCCGTCGACCTCCTCCGGACGCAGCTGCGGCTGCTCGGTGAGCCACCACGTGAGGACGGCGACGAAGGCGCCGACGACGTAGCGGACCCGGACCGCCTGGGCGTCCTGGCCGATGCCGCGCCCCTCGCCGTAGGCGCTTCGGGGGGAGCGCGGCGCAGGGTGCTGCGCGGCAGGAGCGGCCGGACCACCCCGCAGCTCCTGCTCGACGAGCTCGGTGAGCGTCGCCTCGAGGGCACGCCGGATGGTGGCGTTGCCCTCGTGCTGCAGCACGGCCCGGACCAGCGTGCGCATCTCACTGAGGTGTTCCAGCAGGGCGGGCCCGAAGCGCAGCCACCGGCGCTGCGCGGTCTGCCGTGAAGCGGTCAGGAGCATCGTCCGCAGGTCGGCGAGCCCGTCCAGGAGCAGGTCGTCCTTGTCGCGGTAGTGGGCGTAGAACGTGGACCGGCCCAGATCCGCGGCGTCGATCACGTCCTGCACCGTCACCGCGGCGTAGCCGCGCTCGACGACGAGCTCCAGCAGCGCCTGCCTGAGCGCGGCCCTCGTGCGGCGGACGCGGCGGTCCAGACCGGCGTCGTTCCCGGACACCTGGGCCGGATCCGTCTGCTTGCGCACGGGCAGCACCCTCCTGTTCTGGATCATGTGTTCCTGAACGGCCAGTCTGACATCGAACACCGTGTTCGAGAACGACGACGGCCGTCCGAGGGCGGCAGGAGGGTCGGGGCGACGTGCCGCTGACATCACCGACGTTGAGGGTCCAGGACCTCACGAAGCGCTACCCGCTGGGGGACGGCCTCACCGTCACCGCCCTGGAGGGGGTGGACCTCAGCGTGGCCGCCGGGGAGTTCGTGGCCGTGGTCGGCCGGTCCGGCA
This sequence comes from Kineosporiaceae bacterium, assembly GCA_046330935.1. GTDB lineage: Bacteria > Actinomycetota > Actinomycetes > Actinomycetales > Kineosporiaceae > JAXLRU01. The sequence continues at coordinate 47,286 of JAXLRU010000014.1, read as the reverse complement.
GCGGTAAGACGACGCTGGTGAACCTCCTCGCGGGCGTGGACGTGCCCAGCCAGGGCGTCGTCGAGGTGCAGGGACGCCGCGTGGACACCCTCCGGGGCTCCGCCCTGGCTGCGTGGCGAGGGCGGACGGTGGGGCTGGTGTTCCAGTTCTTCCAGCTCCTGCCGGTGCTCACGGTGGCCGAGAACGTCATGCTGCCGATGGACCTCTGCGGCACCGTCGCGCCCAAGGACCGCCGCACGGCGGCGCTGGAGCTGCTCGACCGCGTGGGCATCGCCGACCAGGCCGACAAGCGCCCGGCCCACCTGTCGGGCGGGCAGCAGCAGCGCGCGGCCATCGCCAGGGCTCTGGCCAACGACCCTCCCCTGCTGCTCGCCGACGAGCCGACCGGCAACCTCGACTCCGCGACCAGTGACGCGGTGCTGCAGGTGTTCGCCGACCTCGCGGCGGAGGGACGGACCGTCGTGATGGTCACGCACGAGCGTGACGTCTCCGGCTTCGCCGGGCGGCGGGTCACGCTCAAGGACGGGCGCGTCGTCGAGGACGTCGTGCTCGCGCCCCTGCTCGCGGGGGAGCGCGCGTGAGCCGGCCGCGGCTGAGACTCGTCTCGGCCGGACTCACGATGACGGCGGTGCGGACTGCCGTCATGATCCTCGCGTTGGCGCTGGGGGTCCTGGCGGTGACGGCGGTGCTCACCGCCCGTGCGGTGCTGTCCACTGCCGTCACCCAGGGCTACCTGGAGGGCGTCCCCGCCTCCGCGACGCTCGTCGTCCATGCGGGCGTCACGCCCGCGGACGTCGCCGCGGTCCGGCCCCTGCCGGGGGTCGCCGATGCGGCCCGCCGGGGGAGCGCGACGGGGACGCTGACGACGCCCGGTGGCGTGAGCGTGGGCGTCCGGTACTTCGTGGCCGACCCGGGGGACGCCCTGACCGTCTCCTCCGTGTCGCCGAGGTCCGCGTGGCCGCCCGCTGAGGGCGAGGTCCTGATGGAGCGGTCTTCCCTCGCCGTCGTGCACGCCCGGCCCGGCGACCGGGTGCGGCTGTCGGCGGCCGGTCACCCCGCGCAGGCGTTCACCGTCGCGGCGTCGGTGAGGGACGGTGCGCTGGCGCCGTCGTCCCAGGAGCAGACGGCCTACGTCTACCTCACGGCCCGGGCCGCGCAGCGGCTGGGCGCGCCCGCGCAGGAGCGCCTCCTGCTGCGGGTCGACGGCGACGACGGGCGACCGACCGGCGACCGCGCGCGCATCCGCGCGGTCGCCGAAGCCGCCGCAGCCGCCCTCGAGGAACGGGGACGGCCCGTGGAGCGGATCGAGCTCCCACCGCCGCTGCGCCACCCTCACGAGGCCCAGATGCGGACCGTGGGGCTCGTGCTGGTGCTCTTCGCGGCGTCCGCGCTGGCGCTGTCCTCGCTCCTGGTCGCGGTGGTCCTGGGCGGGGCCGTCGCGGCGCAGACCCCGCGGATCGGGGCGCTGAAGTCCATCGGCGCCACCGATCGCCAGGTGCTCGCGGTCTACCTGGCACAGGCGGCCGCCATCGCGGCGTCGGCGACGGCGGTGGCCCTCCCGGCGGGCGTGGCCCTCGGCCGCGCACTGGCGGCGCGCGCCGCGTCGATGATGAACCTCGACGTCGGCGCCGTCCCCGTGCCCGCCGCTGTGCTGGCGGCGTGCGCGGCCTGCGGACTCGTCGTCCCCGTCCTGGCCGCCTGGGTGCCCCTGCGCCGCGCGTCGCGAATCACCCCGCGCGAGGCCATGGACGCCGTGGGAGGCAGGGCCGGTGCCCTGCGGGACCGGAGGGCGCCGCGGCTGCCGGGCGTGCTGGCCGGGACGCGACCGCTGGGGCTGGCGCTGGCCTCGCTGCTGCGCAACCCCGCCCGCGTCGCCCTCGGCGCGGGGATGCTCGCGCTCGCCGGGGCACTCGTGCTGACCGGGGTCGACACGGCCCAGGGATGGCGCGTCCTCGTCGACGAGGCGATGGCGAGGAGGCACTACGACCTCCAGGTGACGCTGTCGACGTCGATGCCGGCCTCGTCGCTGCGCGCGCTGGCCGAGGGCGTCGAGGGGGTCGCTGCCGCCGAGGCCTGGGGGAGCCTGCCGCTCACGATGCCGGCCGGTGACGGGCCGCCGGTGACGGCGACGTACCCCGACCAGTCCCACGCCGGGTTCACGCTGCTCGCCCCACCGCACGGGTCGTCGCTGCTCACCCTGCCCCTGGTGGCGGGTCGCCGCCCCGACCCGACCGACCCGGCGGACTCCGACGCGGTCCTCGTCAACCAGCTCGTGCCGGGCTCGCAGGTCCCCGGGCTGCACGTCGGCGACGTCGTCGAGCTCCTCGCGGCGGGTCGGCCCCTGCGGCTGCACGTGGTGGGGATCGTCTCCGACTTCGGCACCCACGCCGCGGTCTACGCCTCACCCGAGGTGTACGCGCTCGCCTCCGGGCAGGGGGGCAGCGATCCGGCCGTGTCCACGCTGCGGGTCGTCACGGACGAACACGACCCGGCGGCGCGACGGGTGACGCTGGCCCGTCTGGAGGCGGCCCTCGCCGGCGAGGGAGCGGACGTCGACCAGGGCTTCCCGGTGGACACGCTCAAGGCGGCCCTGGACGGTCACGTCCTCGTGCTGGCCGACGCCCTCATCGTCATCGGGCTCCTGATGGGGCTCGTGGGCCTGCTCGGCCTCGCGTCCTCGCTGAGCACGTCGGTGGCGGAACGCACCTGGGAGTTCGGCGTGCTGCACGCCCTCGGTGCGCGACGCTCGCGGGTCGCCTGGCAGGTGGTCCTGGAGGGCGGCGCGACGGCGGGGGCGGGCGTCCTGCTGGCCGCCGTCCTCGCCGCACCCCTCACGGCGCTGACCGGACGGGTGATGGGGGAGCAGGCGTTCCGGCAGACCCTGCCCTGGCAGTACTCCGTCGCGGCGCTGTCGCTGTGGCTCGTCCTCACCCTCGCCGGGTCGGCCGCCGCGGCCGCCGGCGCCGCCGCCCGCGCGTCGCGGATGACCGTGCGCGACGCCCTGTCGTCCCTGTGATCCCGTCCCCTTCCTCGGAGGTCCCCATGTCCCGCCGCCTGACTACCCTGCTCGTGCTGGCCGTCGCCACCGTGCTCGCCGCCGTCCACCTGTCCGTCCACGGGCTGCCGTCCCTGTCCGACCTCAACCCGCACGCCTGACCGCCAGGGCCGCCGCCTTCGGGCCGTCCCGAAGGGGGCGGCCCTGGCGGGTACCCTCGGGGGCCGTGCCCGCCCTCCACGACCCGACGGCCGTCCCGCCGTCCCTGATGCGCGTACGTCTCGACCTCGGCTACGACGGCGGAGGTTTCTCGGGGTGGGCGTACCAGCCGGGTCAGCGCACGGTCGAGGGCGAGCTCTCCGAGGGCCTCGCGACCGTGCTCCGGGTGCCCCTGGACGCCGTCCGCCTCACGGTCGCCGGCCGCACCGACGCCGGCGTCCACGCCACCGGGCAGGTCGCCCACGTCGACGTCCCGCCCGCCTCCTGGGCGGCGCTGCCCGGACGCAGCACGTGCGCGCCGGGGGAGTCGATGGTGCGCCGGCTGGGCGGAGTCCTACCCCACGACGTGCGGGTGCACCGTGCCGAGCCGGCACCGGAGGGGTTCGACGCGCGGTTCTCGGCGCTGCGGCGTCGCTACGCCTACCGGGTCAGCGACGACCCGGCGGGCGTGCCGCCGCTGCGACGCCACGACGTCCTCGACCACCGGCGCCGGCTCGACCTCGATGCCATGAACGAGGCCACGGCGGCGATGACCGGCCTGAAGGACTTCGCCGCGTTCTGCCGCCGCCGCGAGGGCGCCACGACCGTGCGCACCTTGCTGGAGTACTCGTGGCACCGCGACGAGCAGGGGCTCGCCGTCGCGACGGTCGTCGCCGACGCCTTCTGCCATTCGATGGTGCGCTCGCTGGTCGGCGTCCTGCTCCCCGTGGGCGAGGGGCGGCGTCCCCCGTCGTGGCCAGCGCAGATCCTCGGCAGCCGGCAGCGCAACGGCGCGGGCGACGTCGTCGCTCCCCACGGCCTCGTGCTCGAAGAGGTCGTCTACCCCGACGACGACGGCCTCGCGCAGCGCGCCCGCGAGGCCCGGGCGACGCGCAGCCTCACCTGAAGGCAAGGGCCTCACAGCACGCGCAGCGCGGCGACGTCGTCTCGCTCGCGCCGGGCCATGGCGCGCAGCACCGCGACGTCGCCGTGCTTCACTCGCGCGACCTCGACGAGGACGGCGATCGCCTCACCGGTGGCGGCGGGGGCCTGCGCGGGGGTGGGCAGGCCCACCGAAAGGGCCAGGTCGTCGACGTGGACGGCGAACTCGACCAGGCGGGTGCGCAGGTACTCGGCGACGGTCATGGGGTGGCCGAGCGCCTCGACCTGGCGGCCGGCGGGCAGGTCGGAGAGGACGTCGCGGACGTGCCCCAGCCGCTGGGAGAGCAGCTCCACGAGGGCGTCGCGCCCAGGGGCGGCCTCGGTGACGGCGCTGGCCACGACCGTGCGGTTGACCGCCGAGCCACGGTCGTCGATGCCGTCGAAGGCTGCGTAGTACCCGGAGGCCGACACCGGTGACGGCGATGCCGGGTCGGGGCCGTCGAGGAACAGCGCGGGCCGGGTGATCGAGCGGCCCAGGTGCGCGGCGAGGGCCCCGACGGTGAGATCGGGCAGCACGCTCGCGTCGTCCCACGCGGCGCTCACCTGCGGCGCGGTGATCAACGCCAGCGCTGCGTCCGCGGCGTCCAGGTACGTGTCGAAGGTCTCCTCGTCGGTCATGGGCCGATCCTGGCGTGCCGGAGCGCGTCACCGCGCGGGGTTTCTGCGCCTCGCACGGCACGAGTGGCCTGCCGATCCGCGGATGCGGGGTGGTGCGGGCGGGTACGGCAGGGGGGCAGCGCCCGCCACGAACCAGGAGCCCCCATGAGCGAGACGATCTTCGAGCCCGGCCCGGACGACCAGAGCAACGACGGGGCGATCGACATCGACCAGGCCTTCGGGGAGAACGGCGTCGACGAGCTCGCGGCCACGTCCTACTCGCCCCCGGAGCGCCCGCTCGCCCTCGACGAGTTCGGCACCACCCTCACCGAGCAGCACGACGGGGAGTCCCTGGAGCAGCGGGTGGCGCGCGAGCTGCCCGACCCGAACCTGGAGATCGACCTCGCGGAGGGCACGCCGTCCACTCGCGCCGGTGAGGACACGCCGGTGCCCGACGACGTGGACACCGGTGACCCGCTGGCGGGGGAGGTGCCCGACTGGGCCGTCGAGGACGGCGTCCTCGACGACGGCGAGGTCGGCGACGCCCGCGCGGGCCGCCTCGTCGACACCGACGGCGGCTTCGGCGTCGACACCTGGGACTCCGAGAAGGACCTCGTGGGCCTCGACGTCGGCATCGACGACGGGGCGGCCAGCGCCGAGGAGGCCGCCGTCCACGTCATCGACCTCGACGAGGCCGACGCGGCCCTGGACCGCGACCGCGCCGAGGAACCCACCATCTGAACGCCGCCGGCCGGCGGGCCGGCGCACCGCAGCGAGTGTCCGCAGCAGGTTCCACGACGAGGTGGTGACCATGAGGGGCGACGAACAGGACGACGTGCGCGGCCCGCAGCGTGTGGGTCGGCGGCAGTTCCTCACGTGGGCGGCGGTGGCGGCGGGCACGCCGGCCTTCGCGGGCACGGTGGCCGGCTGCGCGACGGCGAGGCCGGTCGCCGCGACGGGGCCGCAGCTGGGTGCCGAGTACGTGGGCCGGCGGGTGCAGGTGGAGTTCTGGAACGGCTTCACCGGTGGCGACGGCCCGGCCATGCGCGACCTGGTGGAGCAGTTCAACCGCAGCCAGGACCGGATCACCGTCCGGATGAACGTCGTCCGCTGGGCGCAGTACTACCAGCGGGTCGTGGCCGCGGTGCACGCCGGCAAGGGGCCCGACGTCGGCGCCATGCACGTGGAGCAGCTCGCCACGCAGGCCGGTCGCCAGTCGATCAGCCCGCTCGACGACATCGTCGGGGAGCTGGGCGTGCAGGCGAGTGAGTTCCCCGAGCTGGCCTGGAAGGGCGGGGTGTACGGCGGGCGGCGCTACGGCCTGCCGCTCGACGTCCACTCCCTGGGCAGCTACCGCAACGACGCGCTCGCCGACGCGGCGCCGCGCACGCGCGCGGAGTTCGAGTCCACGCTGCAGGACCTGCGCGCCAAGGGCGTGCCGACGCCGTTCTGGATGCCCAACGTGTGGCCCGCCCACCTGATCTTCCTGTCCCTGCTGTGGCAGTTCGGAGGGGAGCCCTACCAGGCCGACGGGAGTCGGGCGACGTTCGACTCCGACGCCGGCGTGCGGGCCCTGCAGTGGATGGTCGAGCAGGTGCGCAACGGCAACAGCCCGCGCGACGTGGCCGCGGACTCGCAGTACACGGCCTTCAAGAACGGTCGCGGCGCCTACACCTGGGACGGCGTGTGGCAGGTCAACGACCTGCGCGACACCGCCAGCGACCTGCGCTGGTCGATCGACCCCCTGCCCCGCATCGGCGACCAGGACGCGGTGTGGGCCAACAGCCACCAGCTCGTGCTCTTCCGCACCCGGCGCCCCGACGACGACCGGCTGCTGGCGTCCAAGGCGTTCCTGCGGTTCCTGCTCGAGAACTCGGCCGGCTGGGCGCGTTCGGGCCTGATCCCGGCCCGGACGACGGCCCGCGACGACCCCGCGTTCCGGAAGCTGCCCCAGGCGGCGCTCGTCCCGTCGATCCCGGCGATGCGGTTCCTGCCCCAGATCCCCGCGCTCGGCGAGGTGCAGGCGCAGACGCTGGAGATCGCCGTCTCCGACGCCGTCCTCGGCCGTTCCAGCCCTCAGGCGGCCCTGCGCGCGGCGGCGTCGCAGGCCACCACCCTGATGCGGGCCAACCAGCGCAAGTTCGGGGAGGCGTGATGAGCACCGCTGCCACGATGCGGAAGGCCGACCGTCGCGACGGGTGGCTGTTCCTGGCCCCCTACCTCGTCGTCTTCACGGTCTTCGTGCTCGCCCCGATCGCCTTCGGGGTGTGGATCAGCTTCCACGAGTACGACTACACGCTGGAGCGACGCCCCTGGGTGGGCCTGGAGAACTACACCGGCCTGCTCGACGGCAGCAGCCCGTACGCGGCGAGCTTCTGGACCGCGATGCGGGGGACGGCGATCTTCGCGGCCGCGTCGGTGCCCCTGTTGCTGGTGCTGCCGCTCGCGGTGGCCATGCTGATGAACCTGCGGCTGCGGGGGCGCACGGTGTTCCGCGCGGTCTTCTTCGCCCCGTACGTGCTCGGCGTGGCGGTCGTCGCGCTGCTGTGGCGGTACCTGCTCGACACGAACATCGGGCTGGTCAACCACTACCTGGACGCCGTGGGGCTGGGCGGGACGACGCCGTGGCTCACCCAGCTGCCGTGGGCGTGGATCTCGCTCGTCGGCGTCACGGTGTGGTGGACGCTCGGCTTCAACGCCGTCATCTACCTGGCCGCGCTGCAGGACATCTCGCCGGAGCTGTACGAGGCGGCGAAGGTCGACGGCGCGGGGGCGTGGCAGCGGTTCCGCAACGTCACGCTGCCGGGGCTGCGGCCGGTGCTCGTCTTCGTCACCTCGGTGACGATCATCGCCTCGGTCAACATGTTCGGGCAGTCGTACCTGATGACGCAGGGCGGCCCGGGCACCCAGACCCGCACCGCGATCTACCAGATCGCCGACACGGGCCTGACGAACTTCAACGCCGGCACCGCCTCGGCCATGTCGATGATCTTCACCGTGTTCCTCGCGGTCGTCAGCGTGGTCGTGTTCTGGCTGTTCCGCGAGCGGGACACGGCCCGGCGCTCCGCCACCGCGGCGGGCGCCCAGGAGCCGGACGACGCGGCGTCCCCGCAGGTGGGCGAGGTCCTGGACCTGCCCGACGGCGGCGCAGCGGCCGCCCGCACCCTCGACGTCCGCGACGACGCGGTCGCCCGGCAGGACAGGAGCCCCCGATGAGCGCGACCCTGACCGACCGACCGGCACCCGCCCCCGCACCGCAGGACCCGCCGCGCAGCGCGCCCCCCGCGGGCCGGGCGGTGAAGCGGGCGCTGCTGTACGGCGTCCTCGGGGTGCTCGCCCTCGCCTTCGTCTCCCCGCTGGTGTACATGCTGGTGACGTCGTTCAAGACGACGGCGGACGCCGGCTCGCCCGACCCGCAGTGGATCCCGCGCGACCCCACGCTCGGCGCCTACGACACCGTGCTGAACACCCCGGGCACGCCGGTGCTGCGCTGGTTCGTCAACAGCCTGCTGTCGGCGACGGCGCAGACCCTGCTCATCCTCGTGACGGCGTCGATGGCGGCCTACGCGCTGGCGAGGATCGACTTCCCCGGTCGCAAGGCCGTGTTCGGGGTGATCGTCGCGACGCTGTTCGTGCCGCCGGTGATCCTGCTGATCCCGAACTACTTGATCGTGGGGCGGCTCGGCTGGCTCGACACGCTGCTCGCCGTGATCGTCCCCGGGGCCGCCGGCGCGTTCGGCGTGTTCTTCCTCCGGCAGTTCTTCCTCGGCCTGCCGAAGGAGCTGGAGGAGGCGGCGTTCCTCGACGGCGCGAGCCGGTGGCGGACGTTCCGCAGCGTCATCCTGCCGCTGTCGCGGCCCGCACTGGCCACCCTGGCCCTGCTGTCGTTCCTCACCAACTGGAACGACTTCCTCTGGCCGGTGTACGTGCTGTTCTCCCCGGAGACGCAGACGCTGCCCGCGGGCCTGTCGACGCTGCAGAACGCCAACGCCGTCCGGTACGACCTGCTGATGGCGGGGGCGATGGTCGCCAGCGTCCCCGTGCTGCTGCTGTACGTGGCCGCGCAGCGTTACGTCGTGGAGGGCGTCTCCCGGGCGGGCCTCAAGGGATGACGTTCACCAACCCCGTCTGGCCCGGCTACCTCGGCGACCCGTTCGTCCTGGACGCGGGGCCGGGCGCCCCCGGCGGTCGGTTCCACGCGTTCGGCACCGGCCCCGGGGAGGACGCCCAGGCGCTCGTGGCGCTGGCCTCGGACGACCTGCTCACCTGGCGTCAGGGCGGACCGGTCCTGGACGCCGCGACCGTGCCGCAGGAGGCCACCCACCACTGGGCGCCCGAGGTGATCGCCCACGACGGGGCCTACTGGCTGTACTACTCGGCGGGCGTGGCCGACCGCGGGCACCGGCTGCGGGTGGCCTGCAGCGAGGTGCCCGGCGGGCCGTACGCCGACCTCGGCGTCGAGCTGTCGCCGTCGGAGCCGTTCGCGATCGACCCGCACCCGTTCCGGGACGCCGACGGCGGGCTGTGGCTGTTCTCCTGCGTCGACCGGTACGAGGACCTGCCGGACGGCGCGCTCGCGGGCACCGTGATCGTCGTCGATCGCCTGCTCACGCCGACCCGGCCGGCAGGCGACCCGCGGCCGGTCGTGACGGCGTCGGGGCAGTGGCAGCTCTTCCTCGCCGGCCGCTCGATGTACGGGCGCGAGCTCGACTGGTACACGTGCGAGGGGGCGTTCTGCGTCCACCGGCAGGGCCGCTACTGGTGCCTGTACTCCGGCGGCAACTGGCAGGGGGAGTCCTACGGGGTGGGCGCCGTCGTCGCCGACTCGCCGCTCGGTCCCTGGACGCCCGTCGGGGACGGCGCGAGCGTCGTCCGGACGGTGCCCGGCGTCGCGCTCGGGCCCGGGCATGCGAGCGTCCTCACCGACGACGCCGGGACGGACTGGCTGGTCCACCACGCCTGGGACGTCGAGGGGACCGCGCGCCGGATGTGGTTGTCCCCGCTGACGTGGACGCCGTCGGGCCCGGTCGTCGACGGGCCCCGCGCGGTGCAGCAGCGGGCCCCGGTGGTGAGGCGGATCGGTGGCGATGGTGGAGTGGGCGCATGACCGACGAGACCGCGCCCGCATCGCCCCCGCCCGGACTGCCTCCCGCCCTCGCGATCGTCACCCTCGGCGTCGCGGACGTGGAACGGTCGGCCGCCTTCTACTCCGCACTGGGCTGGGAGCGGATCGGGCCCGAGTGGCCGGGCGTGATCACCTGGTTCGACGCGGGCAGTCTCGCGCTCGGCCTGTTCGGCTGGGCGGAGCTCGCCGGCGACGCTCGGCTCGAGCCCGGCCCGCCGCCGAGCGGCCCGCGGTACTCGGGCGTCACCCTCGCCGTCAACGTCGCCTCGGCGCCGGCGGTGGACGCCGGCATCCAGGCGATCGCGGACGCCGGCGGCACGATCGTGAAGCCCCCGCACTGGCTCGACATGGGGGATCACGCGGGCTACAGCGGGTACGGCGCCGACCCCGACGGCCACCTGTGGGAGGTCGCCTTCAACCCCGCCTTCCCGCTCGTGAACGGCATCGCACGCATCCCCTGAGGTGCTCGCGAGCGAGGATCAGGGCTCGTCGACGGGGCACTCCTGCGGGCACAGCTCGATTGAGGGCCCTGTGAGGACGCGATGCGTGCGGCCCGACTGCCGGTAGACCACCTCGACCGCGTCCAGGTGGTGCAGCCCGCCGTCGGTGACCTGCAGGCGCAGGACGAGCTCGGCCGAGGAACCGGCAGCGATCGTCGCGCCCTCGGCGGGCACCGCCTTGCCGGGCGGGATCGCGGTGGGGGGCCACCCGCGCCCGGCGCCGAAGGCGGCCGAGTCGGGAGCGTGCACGAGCAGGGCCGGCCCCACCAGGACGCCACGACGATCGACGTCGGAGCCCGTCACCCGGACGTCGACGATGGTGGCGGGGGATCGGCCGCCGTTGCGCACGAACAACATGCCCACGGCGGCCGGATCCTGCGGGCCGAGCCGAGAGATGCCCACCTCGCTGCCGGTCGTGCCCTCGAGGCGCCCGCGGCTGAGCAGGGCCAGGCAAGCGACGGCCACCGCGACGGTGAGGACCAGGCCGACGGCCACGCGCCACGGCGACGGCGCGGGGCGGGTTCCGGGAACCGTGTCGTCCAGCGGGATCACTGCCATGTCGGTTCCCCGTCCCGGCCCGCGCGGGCCTCCCGTCGAGGGTGACGCGGCCGGGGAAGGGCGGTCAACTCTCCCGGAGCGGAACGTGCTCCCCGCGGCGCAGAGTTCACCGTCCGGACACACGGGAGGGCGGCCGTGGAGGGCCACGCCGACGGCGGACGCGGTGCGCGACACGCGCCGTGATCGTTCACGGCCGTGAAACCTCGGCCGGGCGCCCGCGCGCTAGCCTGCGGGGATCCTCGACGACATCGATCCCTTCATCGGTACCGCGGCCACCGCCCTGCCTGAGCAGCACGGCCTGGCCGCCACGTGGTGGTGGCCGAAGCCCCAGGTGGGCAACACGCACCCCGGCGCCACGTTCCCCCTCGGCATGGTCTCGGCGTGCGCCTATTCCGGCGCCTACCCCACGGGGTACGGGCTGTACCGCAAGAACACCGAGGGCGTGCCCGACCTCCTCCACGCGCGGCACCAGGCGTCGGGTTTCACGCACTTCCAGCAGTCGGGCACGGGCGCGATCCGCAAGTACTACAACTACGTCCGCGTCTCCCCGATGATCGACCCCCTCGACGACCTGGGCACCGAATGGGCGCTGGCCGACGAGGTGGCGGCTCCCGGGTACTACGCGACGACCTTGGAGACCGGCATCCGGTGCGAGATCACCGTGGGCCGCAAGGTGGCCGTCCACCGGTACACGTTCCCGGAGCACCGCCAGGCGCGCGTCGTCGTCGACCTGTCGACCGGCGGTCTGATCATCGAGCACGGGCGCACCGTGCCGCTGCGGGCGCAGATCGAGAGCCTCGGCCACGGGCAGGCGCAGGGCACCGTGGTCATGGAGGGCGTGCCGCTGTCGGTGGCCATGGAGTGCGATGCGCCCGGCTGGCGGCAGATGCTCTGGCACGACCGCCGGCTCATCGACGGCGGCACCCGGCTCGACTTCGACAGCATCCGGCACACCACGCTGCGCCCGTTCGGCCTGCTGTTCCGCGGCCCGGTGAAGGCCGGTCAGACGATCGAGATCCGGCTCGGGTTCTCCCTGCGCGGCTGCGAGCAGGCGCGGGACAACCTGCGCGCCGAGTGCGGGGAGCACGAGCTGGCCTTCGACGCCGTCCGCGGCCGGACGCAGGCCGCGTGGGCCGATCACGTGGGCCGGGTCGAGGTCTCGGGCGGCACCCCTTCCCGCCGCCAGGTGTTCGCCACCGCCCTGTACCACTCGCTGATCAAGCCGTGCTTCGGTGACGACGAGAGCCCGTTCTGGCCCACGCCCGGGCCGTTCGCCTTCGACGTCTGCACGATGTGGGACATCTACAAGACCCAGCTGCCGCTGCTCATGGCGATCGCCCCCGACAAGGCCGCCGACCTGCTCGAGTCGCTGACCCGGGTGTGCGAGGAGGAGGGCAACTTCCCGATCGGGTACCGCATGGCCCGCGGTGCCGACCGGTTCTTCCGCCAGGGCTCGGCCCTCGTGCACACGGCCCTCGCCGACGCGTTCACCCTGGGGGTGGGCGACCTCGACTGGTCGTGGGTGCTGGTGCACATGCAGGACGACCTGCGCCGCATGTACGGCGAGGACTTCTTCGAGCACGGCATCGTGCACCCCATCACGCACACCCTGGACCTCGCCACGGCCTACCACTGCACCGCCCGCGTCGCGCGCGGCCTGGGGGACAGGCGGCTGGCCGAGGAGCTGGGCATCCGGGCGCACCTGTGGACCAACGCCTTCGACGAGGCCACCGGCCTGCTGAAGGACTCGGAGTTCTACGAGGGCGGGAAGTGGAACTACAGCTTCCGCCTCCTGCACGACATGGCCGGACGGATCGCGCTCGCGGGGGGCGACGACGCGTTCGTCGCGATGCTCGACACCTTCTTCGGCTTCGGGCAGCCCGCGGTCACCCAGCCCGGCGTCAACCCGCCGGCGAACGAGATGGCGGTCGGCTACCGGCTCAACCGCTTCGAGGGCCTCAACAACGAGCCCGACATGGAGGTGCCCTACGCCTACCACTTCGCCGGGCGCCCCGACCGCACCGCCGAGGTCGTGCACGCGGCCCTGACCTACCAGTTCGGCACCGGCGCGGGCGGCCTGCCGGGCAACGACGACTCGGGCGGCCTGTCGGCCTGGTACGTGTGGGCCTCCCTCGGTCTGTTCCCCGTGGCCGGGCAGAACCTCTTCCTGCTCAGCGTCCCCGCCTTCGAGCGCAGCGTGCTGCGGGTGGGCGGCGAGCGCGAGTTCGTCATCGAGACCAGCGGTTTCGTCGAGGGCCCGGTCTCCTCCGACGCCGAGTTCACCGGTGCCGCCCCCGTCCAGTACGTGCAGGCGGCGACCTTCAACGGCAAGCCCCTGGACGCCGCGTGGCTGACGGCCGTCGAGGTGCACCGGGGCGGGGTGCTGCACCTCGAGCTGGGCCCGGAGCCCAGCGACTGGGGCACGCAGAACCGGCCGCCGTCGGCGACTGGCTGACGTCCACACCCGCTGCATCGGCGGACGCGCGCCGCGACCTGCCGCGTCCAGATCGACCCGACCCGTAGGCTGCGAGCAGTCGCTGCCGTTCGAGGCCGCCGTCGCCGGGGGATGCTGTTCGCCGGGCCTCCATCCGTCGTCGTCGCCGTGACGTCCCAGTCGTCGAACGTCCGTCCCCGATCCCCGACGCCGGAGGACCAGGTGTCCCAGTCCGACTCGCCGACTCGCACTCCCGACCGCCGGCTCGTGATCGTGGTCCGCGCCGACCCGGTCATCTGCGGGCACTCCGGTGAGGCGCGCAACCTCGCCGAGGTGGCGCTGACCCGGGGCTTCGACGACGTCCGGCTGCTCACCTGGCCGATCGAACGCCTGCAGTCGGCGGGCCTGCCGCTGAAGCCTCTCGACGCGCTGCTGCCCTACAGCCCCGGGATCACCGTGGAGCGCCCCGAGCCGGTGGGCGACTACCGCGTCGTCGACGGCCGCTACCTCGGCGGGCTCACCGGCCGGCTGGTGGAGTTGTTGGCCGACGGCGTCCCGACGGTGTGCCTGTCGATGTACCTCGCCCCGCACACCAACGTCGTCGTGGACGCCGTGACGGCCGCCCGGGCCGCCGGTCTCGCGCCGAACGTGCGCACGATCGCGAAGGCGGTCGGCTCGGACGTCACCAACGTGATCGCGAACTGCCTGCGTTCGGGCGCCTTCGGGGCGGCGATCACGCTGTTCACGACGTTCCTCGCCAACGACGAGGTGGTGGCGGTCAGCGAGTACACCCGCGACGAGATCGTCTCCTCGGCCCGGGAGGTCGACGCCCGCTGCGGGACGTCCTTCGCCGCCGAGTGCGAGCGCCGGGTCACCGTCTCCTACCCGCCGATCGACACCTCGGCGTACCTGGACCTCGACCCCGCCGCGGTCGACGCCGCCCTGGCCCGGCGCGGGCTGGAGCGCGACGGGTACGTGCTGTTCCTGTCCCGGGTCGCTCGGGCCAAGGGCGTCTACGACCTCGTCCCGGCGTTCGCCGCGTGCCGGGCGCGGGAGCGGGTCAAGCTCGTCATCGCGGGGAACGGGCCGGCGCTGGAGCACGTCCAGGCGATCGCGAAGGAGGACGAGCAGATCGTCTTCCTCACCGACGTCGACGACGAGGAGAAGCCGTTGCTGATGAACGGGTGCGCCGCCTACACGCTGCCGACCAAGCCCGAGCCCGACTTCGTCGAGACGTTCGGGATCGCCTTGGCCGAGAAGATGCTCGCCGGCGGCGGGCCGGTGATCACCACCATCACCGGGGGCACCGGGGAGGCGGTGGGTGACACGGCGATGATCATCGAGGCGGGGGACGTCGCGGGCCTGGCCCACGCCATCGACCAGGCGGTCCTCGGCACGGAGCGGGCCGACCGCGAGGCGATGGCTGCGCGCGCCCGCGAGTTCGCGCTCGCCTTCGACCGGGCCCGGGTGTTCGACGACCTGTTCCCCGGTGGCGCGGGTCCGGCTCAGGCATGAGCACGCGGCTGCTGATCTGCGAGGAGCTGTTCCTGCTGCTGACCCGTGACGACGGGGCCAAGGAGGGCTTCGGCACCGCGCGGCAGCTGGGCTTGGCGGCCGCCCTGCTCGCCGACCTCGCCGAGCTGGGCGCGATCGACGTCGAGGGCCCGCCGAAGCGGCCGTCCGTGTCCGTGCGGCCCTGGGACGCCACGGGCGAGGACCTCCTCGACGACGCGCACGCGCGGCTGGCGGCGAAGCGTCACGGGCGCGCGATCAGCTCGCTGATCAAGGACACGAAGCTGGTGCCCGACGACCGCGTGGGCTCGCGCCTGGTGCGCGCGGAGATCCTCCGGCACGAGCCCGCCCGCATGCTCGGCCTCGTCCCCGCGCGCTGGCCGGTCCTCGACCCTTCGGCCGAGGCCGCGGTCCGGGCGCGCCTGCTGGCGTCCCTGCACGGCGACGGCGACGGCTCGCTGCGCGACACGACGCTGCTGGGGGCGCTGCACGCCCTGCGCGTCGACCGCGCCGTGCTCGACGTCGACCTGTCCCGGCGCGAGTTCGCAAAACGGATGCGGGCCTTCCGCGACGCCTCGCCGTTCGCCGCCGCGGTGACGAAGGTGCTGCAGGAGCGGGCCGCGGCCGCCAGTGCCGCTGCGGCCGGCGCCGCCGCGGCGTCCTGAGGCCGGGGCGTCCTGACGCCCGCTACAACCAGCCCTCGCGGCGCGCGGCTCGCACGGCCTCGGTGCGGGTGGTGGCGTCGAGCTTGGTCATCGCCTCGGACAGGTAGTTGCGCACCGTGCCGGGGGACAGGTGCAGCCGCTCGGCGATGTCGCGGGTCGCCAGTCCCTCCTCGGCCAGCCGCAGCACGTCGACCTCGCGCTCGGAGAGCGGGTTGGGCCCCAGCCGCAGCGCCTGCGCGGCGAGCTGGGGGTCGATCACGGTGCCGCCCCCGGCGACCTGCTTGATCCCCTCGATCAGCCGGGCGCCCGTCGTCGCCTTCAGCAGGTACCCCGCCGCGCCCGCGGCGAGCCCCCGGTTCAGCAGGCCGGCCCCGGGCAGCGCCGTGAGCAGCAGCACGCGGCACCCGGTGCCCTCGGCGCTCACCTGGCGGGCCGCCTCGATGCCGCTGACGCCGGGCAGGTCGACGTCGAGGACGGCGACGTCGGGCCGGTGCTCGCGGACGGCGGCCAGGACGGCGTCCCCTCGGCCCACCCGAGCGACGACCGCGAACGACGGTTCGGTGCTCAGCAGCGCCTCGAACGCCTCGGCGACGAGGTCGACGTCCTCGGCGAGCAGGAGGCGCAGCGTCCGCTCAGGCATCCGCGACCTCCGCCGCCAGGGGTGCGCAGGCGGGCAGCCGCACCGCCACCCGGAACTCCTGCCGGTCGCGGGTCCCCGCTTCCAGCCGCCCCGCCTCCAGCCGCCCGCCCAGGGCGTGGACGCGGGCGGCGAGGGTCGCAAGACCCGTGCCCGCCTCGGCGTCACCCGCGCCCGGCACCGGACGGGCGCCGTCGTTGACGATCTCGAGGAGCACCGCCTCCCCGGCGCGGTCGACGGCGATGCGACAGGTGGAGGGGCGCGCGTGGCGCAGCGCGTTCGTCACGGCCTCGCGGACGACGGCGGCGAGCAGGCGGTCCAGCGTGGGGTCCGGCACGGGAACGGCCTGGACGTCGGCCCGGATCCCCAGCCGGGCGCAGAGGTCGCGGGCGGAGCGCAGCTCGTCGTCGAGACCGACGAGGGTCGGGCCCTGGGTGAGCGCGCGCAGCTTCGCCTGCCCGTCCAGCAGCGACGACCGCAGCTCCACCAGCTGCGTGCGGCAGCGCTGCGGGTCGGCGTCCAACAGGAGCAGGGCCGTCTCGTTGCGCAGCCCGGCCGCGACGAGCGTGCGGCCGAGCAGGTCGTGCAGGTCCCGCGAGATGCGGGAGCGCTCCTCGTCGACGCTCACCCGGGCCAGGTGCTCCCGCGCCACGCGCAGCTCGCCGAGCACGAGGACCAGGCGCGTGAGCGCGTACAGGGCGAATCCGGCGACGCTGACGGTGGCGAGGATGATCAACAGGACGGTGGGCGGGTCCCCGGGGGACAGGACGGCCATCGCGGCGTAGGCGACGGCGAGGAACGCCCCGGCGGCGAGGGCCGCGCCCACCCCGGAGGTGACGAGCAGCACCGCGGCCAGGGCCTCGGTGAGCAGCATCCAGCCGCTGGTCGTCGCCGTCGTCGCGAGGCCGAGGGCCGCCATCGCGGCCGCGATCGCGCCGCTGCGGCGCACCTTTCGGGCGGACAGGCGCGCACGCAGGAGGACGAACCCGCCCGTGACGGCGACCGTGGCTACGTACCCGGCGGGCTTCACACCGGGCAGGTCCACAGGATCGCGCTGGGCGTAGACCTGGCCGAGGGTCAGGACGACGGAGAACGCGAGGATCAGCCACAGGCCGGTGTCGGCGACGGCGTCGCCGGCGGGGGTGCGGGCGGAGGGGCGGGTGCGGGGCATGTCGTCGCTCCTTCCGCTCGGGCGTGGGATCCGGCCAGCGTAACCGCGGCGGAGGGGAGGGACGCCCGCCGCGCGGCCGCCCGCTGGCCACGGCCGGCAGGAGGTGACAGGTGTCATCCGCAGGAGCTGACAACGGCCACTGACCTGGGCGATCGTCGGCCGCCTAGCGTCGGGGGACGAGGGCGGTCGTCGTCACCGCCCGTCCCAGGTCCGTCGACGGTCGAGGAGTTCCCGTGGCCCCCCTGCTCACTACCCGCAGCCCTCTGTTCTGGCTCGTCGTGCTGGCCGGCGTCGTCCTGCCCGCCCTGACCCTCGACGGCGTGACGCGCGCCGTCGTGACGTCGGCGGTCGTCGTCCTGGTCGCGGGCGGCCTGGTCCGCGCCCGCCGTCGGCGCGACGCCGCAGCGGCCGGTTCCTGACCCGCGTCGGGCGGCTCCCGGCGGGCGTGCGCGAAAGCGGCGCGCGCGCCGGGGGCCCGACCCGGCAGCATGGGGGCATGGGGCACGTCGAGGTCAACGGCATCGTCTACGTCCTGCCCGATGGCAGGCCCTTGCTGGGCGGGGTGAGCTTCCGCGTCGGTGACGGCACGACCACCGCCCTGATCGGACCCAACGGCACGGGCAAGACGACGCTGCTGCGCATCGTCACGGGAGAGCTGGAGGCCCACGAGGGCGGCGTCGCACGGACCGGGGGTCTCGGCGTCATGCCCCAGTTCGTGGGCAGCCTGCGCGACGGGACGACCGTCCGCGACCTGCTCGTCCGGGTCTCGCCCCCGCCCCTGCGGGCGGCGTGCGAGGCGCTGGACGCCGCCGAGCTGGCGATGATGGAGGACGACTCCGAGCGGGTGCAGATGCGCTACGCGCAGGCCCTGTCCGACTACGGCGACGCCGGCGGCTACGAGGCCGAGACGCTGTGGGACGTGTGCACGACGGCCGCGCTCGGCGTGGGCTTCGAGAAGGCCCGCTGGCGTGAGGTGCGCACCCTGTCGGGCGGGGAGCAGAAGCGGCTGGTGCTCGAGCTGCTGCTGCGCGGGCCCGACGAGGTGCTGCTGCTCGACGAGCCCGACAACTACCTCGACGTCCCCGGAAAGCGGTGGCTGGAGGAGCGGCTGCGCGAGACGCCGAAGACGGTGCTGCTGGTCAGCCACGACCGCGAGCTGCTCTCGCGCGCGGCGCAGCGGATCGTCACCCTCGAACCGGGGGCGGCGGGGGCGACGGCGTGGGTGCACGGCGGCGGGTTCGACGGGTACCACGAGGCCCGGGCGGATCGGATGAGCCGGCTGGAGGAGCTGCGCCGGCGCTGGGACGAGGAGCACGTGCAGCTGAAGAAGCTCGTCCTCGATCTGCGCCAGCGGGCCAAGTTCAACGACGGGATGTCCTCGCGCTACCAGGCTGCCGTCACCCGGCTGAAGAAGTTCGAGGAGGCGGGCCCGCCCGAGGAGACCGCCACCGAGCAGCGCGTGGTGATGCGCCTGCGCGGAGGGCGCACCGGTAAGCGGGCGGTGGTCTGCGAAGGGCTGGAACTCACCGGCCTCATGCAGCCCTTCGACGCGGAGATCTGGTTCGGCGAGCGGATCGGCGTCCTCGGGTCGAACGGGTCGGGGAAGTCGCACTTCCTGCGGCTGCTGGCGGCCGGCGGCTCCGACCCCGACGTCGAGCACCAGCCCTTGAGCGTCGAGGACGGCGGCGTGGTCGTCCCGCCGGTCGCGCACACCGGCGTCGCGCGGCTGGGTGCCCGCGTGCGCCCCGGGTGGTTCGCGCAGACCCACCACCACCCCGAGCTGGTGGGGCGGACCCTGCTGGAGATCCTGCACCGCGGCACCCCGCACCGCCCGGGCATGGGCCGCGAGGCGGCGAGCCGGGTGCTCGACCGCTACGAGCTGACCAAGGCCGCCGAGCAGCCGTTCGAGACACTGTCGGGCGGGCAGCAGGCGCGGCTGCAGATCCTCCTGCTGGAGCTGTCCGGCGCCACGCTGCTGCTGCTCGACGAGCCCACCGACAACCTCGACCTGCACTCCGCGGAGGCGCTGGAGGAGGGGCTCGAGGGGTTCGAGGGCACGGTGCTGGCCGTCACCCACGACCGGTGGTTCGCCCGCGGCTTCGACCGCTTCCTCGTGTTCGGCGCCGACGGTCGGGTGTACGCCTCCGACGAGCCGGTCTGGGACGAGACGCGCGTCGAGCGGGTGCGCTGACGCCTGCATTCTGGAGGCGGTGACCTCTACGCTCGGCGTCCGCACCCGCTCGCCGATCATGGGGGTTCCGTGGACGTCCTGCTCCGCCCGTTCGAGACCGTGGCGTTCGACACCTTCGGTGCGCCGACGACCTGGGGTGAGCTGCTCGGTTTCGTCACGGGTGCCTGGTGCGTGTGGCTCCTCGTCCGCCGCAGCCCCTGGAACTGGCCGATCGGCATGGTCAACACGGCCCTGTTCCTGCTCCTGTTCCTCGACGCCGGCCTGTTCGCCGACAGCGCCCTGCAAGTCGTGTACCTGGTGCTCGGCGCCTACGGCTGGTGGGCGTGGGTCCGCAGGGGCGCCGACGGCGACCGGTTGCGGGTGACGCGCACCACCCGTCGACAGTGGGTCGGACTGGCCGTGGCCGGGGTGGTCGCCACCGCGGTGATCGCCGCGGTCCTCGCGGCGTGGACGTCGTCCACGGTGCCGGTGCCCGACGCCGTCACCACCGTCCTGAGCCTGCTGGCGACCTGGGGTCAGGCCCGCAAGAAGGTCGAGTCCTGGTGGCTGTGGATCGCCGCCGACCTGATCTACGTGCCGCTCTACCAGTACAAGGGGCTGACGCTGACGGCGTTGCTGTACCTGGGCTTCCTGGGGCTGTGCCTGCTCGGGCTGCTCGAGTGGCGCCGGGACGTCGCGCACGACGCCCGGCCGCGCAGCGTGCAGCCGGTGCCGGCATGACGCACGCCCTGGTGATCGGCAAGTTCCTCCCGCCGCACGCCGGACACCACCACCTCGTGCGCAGTGCCCTCGCCGCCGCCGACCGGGTCAGTGTCGTCGTGATGGCCGCCTCCACCGAGACGATCCCGCTCGCCGACCGCGTGGCGTGGCTGAGGGCCGAGCACGCGGGGGAGCCCGTGCGGGTGCTCGGCGTCACCGACGACCTGCCCGTCGACTACGACGACCCCGACGTGTGGGCGGGGCACGTGGCGCTCATGGAGGCCGCGCTGGCCGCCGACGTCGCCGTCCGGCGCCGACCCGCCGTCGAGGCGTTGGTCGACGTCGTCGCCACGTCCGAGGCCTACGGGCCCGAACTCGCGCGGCGCTTCGGCGCCCGTCACCTCGCAGTCGACCCACCGCGCCTGCGCCATCCGGTGTCGGGGACGGCGGTGCGCGCCGACGTCGTCGGTCAGTGGGGGCACCTCGCCCCGGCGACCCGGGCCGGCCTGGCCCTGCGAGTGGTCGTCCTCGGCGCGGAATCCACGGGCACGACCACCCTGTCGAAGGCGCTCGCGGAGGCGCTGCGGGCGCGTGGCGGCGTGTGGGCCGCGACCGCGTGGGTGCCGGAGTTCGGCCGTGAGCACACGGTCGTGAAGCTGGAGGTCGCCCGCGCCCTGGCCGTGCGCGCCGGACGAGCGCAGCCGACGGTGGCCGACCTCGTCTGGACCCCCGAGGACTTCCTGGCCGTCGCCGCGCAGCAACGCGACGACGAGGACACGGCCGCCGCAGGGGGGTCGCCCGTGCTCGTCTGCGACACCGACGCGTTCGCGACGGGCGTCTGGTTCACCCGCTACGTCGGCGGCCGCAACCGGCAGGTCGAGGCCGTGGGGGACTCGCGGTCCCACGCCCTCTACCTGCTCACCGACCATGAGGGCGTGCCGTTCGAGCAGGACGGCTGGCGCGACGGCGAGCACCTGCGCCCCTGGATGACGCGGGAGTTCGCGGACCGCCTGGAGGCGTCGGGGCGTTGCTGGCGGTGGTCGCGGGGACCGCACGAGCAGCGGTTGGCCGAGGCGCTCGAGGCCGTCGACTCCCTGGTGCGCGGCGGCCGGCACCTCGCGCCCGTGGGCTGACGGCGCCGCGCGTGCCGAAAAGCCCGTGCGTGCCGCGGCCCGGCTGACGCACACTGGCCGACTGCCCGCAGCCAGGCGGGCCGGGCCACCAGGGGGCGCAACCATGAGAGCCGTACCCGCAGACCTGGACCCCGCCGTCGTCGCGGCGATCGACGCGCGGCTGGACGGCGTCGAGGCTCAGCACGGCGTCGCCGTCGGTTGGGCCGTGGAGTCCGGCAGCCGGGCCTGGGGCTTCCCCTCGCCCGACAGCGACTACGACTGCCGGTTCCTCTACCTGCGCCCCGTGGCCGACCACCTGACCGCGTGGCCCCGCCGCGACGTCATCGAGACGCCCCTGGACGCCGTGCTCGACGTCAACGGGTGGGACCTGCGCAAGGCGATGGGCCTGCTGGTCGCGGGCAACGCCACCGTCGTCGAGTGGCTGCGCTCGCCGATCGTGTACCGGGGCGAGCCGGGCCTGCGCGAGCTGCTGCTGGAGCTGGCCGACCAGGTGGTGCGGCCCGAGGCGATCGCCCGGCACTACTGGCACCTGGGCCGCAACCAGTGGCGACGCCTCGGGGCCGGCGACACCGGGACGGCGGTGAAGGTGAAGGGGTTGTTCTACGCCCTCCGGCCCGCCGCCGCGTTGCACTGGTTGCACGCCCACCCCGGGCGCGGGGTGGTCCCCATGCGGCTGCAGGACCTGCTGCAGCAGGCGCCGCCGCCGGCTGCCGTCGCCGAGGAGGTGGCGGCGCTGGTGGAGCGCAAGGCGCGCACCCGAGAGCTGGGTCGGGCACCCGTGCCCGACGCCGTCCGGGACTTCGTCGAGCGCTGGTTGCTCGGCGAGCCGCCCCCGGCGCTCGCCCGCGGGCCCGAGGAGGTGCAGCGCGCACGCCGCCTCGCGGAGGAGGCGTACCGCGGGGCGTTGCAGCGGTTCGGCCCCGCGACCCCCGCCTTCGGCGCCCGCTGAGGGCGGTTCCTGTCGGCCGGGCTTCCCGCGTTCATGATCACCGGGCTACTCTGGCCTCCGGTGAGCCGGGAAGCCTGGTCGGCACGGGGGTCGACCGCGTCCGTGCGGGGCGACACCGGCGAGCATCCCTGGAGTCGTCGTGGTCACGTGGCCGCGTCCTTCGTCGTCCCTGCCCTTTCCCGTGTGGGTGTCACGCTCGCGCCGTGAGTCCCTCGCAGCGGTGCCGTGGCCCGGCCCGGTGACGACACCCCGCCCGCTGTCCTTCTCGCTCCTGGCGCTCGCCGGCGCGGCGCTGGTCGTCGCCGGGCTCGTCGTCACGGTGCTCGTCACCGCCCAGGCGCCCTACTGGGACGACCCGCTGGAGCGGGGCGTCGTCGCCCAGACCGCACCCGCGGCCGGCGCCGGCGGGCCGTGCCCGCAGGTGGTGCTCACCGTGGTCCTCGACGAGGACCGCCCCGGCTATCCCGCGCGCGTCCGGCACACCGACTGCTCGTCGTCGCACGTCGTGGGCGACCTCGTGGCGTTGCGCCGCGACGCCGCTCACCCCGACGTCGCCTACCTCGACCCGCTGCCCGCCTCGACGATCGCCCTGCTCGCCGCGGCGGCATGCCTCACGGTCGCGTCCGTGGGCGCGGTGGCGCTGTGCCTGGGCGAGCGGGGCGGGGCGCCGGCGATCGTCCTCAGATGACCGAGAACCGCTCGACGGCGCGCATCTTGTTGACGGCGTCGAGAGCGGCGACCTTGTACGCCTCCGACAGCGTCGGGTAGTTGAAGACGGTGTCGACGAGCTGGTCCACCGTGCCCTGGCAGGTCATGATCGCCTGCCCGAGGTGGACCAGCTCGGTGGCGTGCGAGCCGAAGACGTGGACGCCGAGCAGCCGCCGCGTGTCGGTGCTCACCAGCAGCTTCAGCATCCCGTAGCTGTCCCCGATGATCTGCCCGCGGGCGAGCTCCCGGTAGCGGGAGATGCCCACCTCGTAGGGCACGGACGACGACGTCAGCTGGTCCTCGGTCTGCCCGCAGTAGCTGATCTCGGGGATCGTGTAGATGCCGATGGGCTGCAGGTCGACCAGGCTGTTCACGGGCTCGCCGCACGCGTGGTACGCCGCGAGCCGGCCCTGTTCCATCGACGTCGCGGCCAGTGCGGGGAACCCGATGACGTCGCCGACGGCGTAGATGTGCGGCACCTCGGTGCGGTAGTGGTCGTCGACCCGGATCCGCCCCCGGTCGTCGGCCTGCAGGCCCGCGGCCTCGAGGTCGAGGGAGCCCGTGGCGCCCTGCCGCCCGGCCGAGTACATGACCGTGTCGGCGGGGATCCGCTTGCCCGAGACGAGCGTGGTGATCGTGCCCTTGTCGGAGGCCTCGACGGAGGCGACCTTCTCGCCCATCCGGAAGCTGACCGACAGGTCGCGCAGGTGGAACTTCAGCGCCTCGACGATCTCGGAGTCGCAGAAGTCGAGCATCCGGTCGCGCTGCTCGACGACCGTCACCCGGCTGCCCAGCGCCGCGAACATCGAGGCGTACTCGATGCCGATGACGCCGGCGCCGACGACGACGAGCGAGCGGGGGATGTGGTCGAGGGCGAGGATGCCGTCGGAGTCGAGGATGCGGGAGCCGTCGAAGGCCACCGACGCCGGGCGGGCGGGGGTCGTCCCGACGGCGATGACGACGTGCGCCGCGGTGACGACGCGCTCGCCGTGCTCACCGTGGACGGCGACGCGGTGGTCGTCGAGGAACCGTCCCGAGCCGTGGATGAGGTCGACCCCGTTGCGGAACAGCTGGCTGCGCACCACCTCGATCTCGCGCCCGATCACGTGCTGGGTGCGCGCGAGCAGGTCGCCGACGGTGATGTCCTCCTTGACGCGGTAGTTCTGCCCGTAGAGGTCGCGCATGTTGAGGCCGGTCAGGTAGAGCACCGCCTCGCGCAGCGTCTTCGAGGGGATCGTCCCCGTGTTGATGCAGACGCCGCCGACCATGTCGCGCCGCTCCACCACCGCCGCGCGCCGGCCGAGCTTCGCCGCGGCGATCGCCGCCTTCTGGCCTCCGGGACCGGACCCGATCACCAGCAGGTCGTAGTCGAAGCCGTGGTCTGCGGACATCGGCGGTCCCTTCGTGGACGGATGCGGCGGTGGGCGCGCGAGGCCGGGGCGGCGGACGCCGTGCGTGCCCTCCTGGTCTCGGCCGCCGGGGTGGCGTCGTTGAGCCGAGGGCGACCTTCGTCGCAGCATGCCCCAGCAGCCGGGGCACGAGAAGGGCGCCCTCCGCCCCCCCGGGCAGGCGTCACCCAGACGTCACGAGCCGGACATCTCGGTGTAGCAGGACGGCGACGGGCGCGGCGGCACGCCGTGCCGGACGGAACGGTTCGCGGTTGGCGTGTCCCCGAGCACTGAAGGCTGATCGCCGCGGGTCCGATGAGGGAGGGGACGGCTCCCGCCGTCCCAGGCCGCACCGCCACGAGAGGAACCGATGCCCAGCGCCGCCGGACGCCGTCGGGCCGGGGTACCGCGCGTGCCCGTCCCGCGCCCCGCCGCGCCAGCGCGCCCGCCGGACCTCGCCGCCGTCCTCGCCGGCGCAGGGCAGCCCCTCCTGGTGTGGCGGGTGAGCCCCGCCGGGATCACGCTCACCTGGGCGAACGACGCGGCGGCCGACGTGCTGGCGGCCGATCCCCGGGCCCTGGCGGGCCTGGGCGCCGCCGCGGTCCTCCCGGCGCCGGTCGCCGCCTGGGTGGCGTCGGGGGTCGCCGCCTGCGTGCACGGCGACGGTGGGTTCCGCGGTCAGGTCGACATCGAGGACGGCGACGGCGGCCCGCCCCGGCACTGGAGTGTCGACGCCTCGCTCGTCGTCCCGGCCGCCCACGACCACGACCACGGTGCCGACGCCGGCGACGCGCACGACGACGTCCACGAGGTCGTCACCTGCTGGTACGAGGTGACGGACTACGTCCGCCGCGAGCAGGTGCTCGGACGCGCGTGGGAGGAGACGGCGGCCCTGCAGGCCACGCTGCAGATCGCGCTGGACTCCACCAGCGACGCCTTCGCCGTGTACGAGATCGACCGCGACGACCTCGGCGCGCCCGCCGCGACCGCGCTGGTGCTCGTGAACCAGCCGGGGGCGGCCGCCCTGCGCGCCGAACCCGACGAGCTGGTCGGCGCCGACCTGCGCGACCTCGAACCGGCCGCCGCGCCCCGGCTGTGGCTGCTGCTCGCGGAGGCCCTCGACCGTCAGGTCGCGTGCACCGCCCGGATCGACCGGGAGCTGGACGGCGTGTGGTCGGGGGCGTGGGACCACACCATCGCCCCGGTCGGCGAGGAGCGCGTGGTGCACACCTGGCGCGACGTGACGGCGTCCGCCCGCGAGGAACGCGAACTGAAGGCCTCGGGTGACGAGGCGCGCTGGGCCGCCACGCACGACGCCCTTACCGGGCTGCCGAACCGGCTCCTGCTGCGGGAGCGGCTGGCCGAGGCCCTGGCCGTCGCCGGCCCCGACGAGCGGGTGGCCGTCGTCTACGTGGACCTGGACAAGTTCAAGCCCGTCAACGACACGTTCGGGCACGCGGTGGGCGACGAGCTGCTCGTCCAGACCGCCCGGCGGCTGAGCCGGCTGATCCGGCACGCCGACCTGGCGGCCCGGCTGGGGGGCGACGAGTTCGTCCTGCTGCTCACCGGGATCCCCGACGAGTGGGACCCGGTGGGCTTCCTGGCGCGGGCCAGGGCGGCGCTCACGCGGCCGGTCCAGCTCAGCTGCGGCACGCTGCAGCCGTCGGCCAGCCTCGGGCTGACGGTCTCGCCCCCCGACGCCGCGGACCCCGACGAGCTGCTGCAGCGGGCCGACGAGCGGATGTACGAGGCGAAGCGGGCCGGCCGGGCTCCGGGGGAGGAGCCGCCACGGTGACCGCACCCCCTGCGAGGAGCCCGTTCGTGCGTGGGGACCGCCGTCTCGCCACGCGTTTTGACCCTCCGGGGAGCCCCCGGTAACCTGGCAGATCGTTGTGCCCTAGGTGTTGCGTTCCCTCGGCCGGATCGGCCGGGATTCGTCGTCTGGGGCCACCCGGCCCAGGTGGTCGCCTCCCGCTCCGCGGGCAGGTAGGCCTCCGGGTCGCCGAGACCACCCGGATGAGGACGAAGGCTACGACCGTGCGTACGTACACCCCTAAGCCCGGCGAGATCGAGCGCCGCTGGCACGTCATCGACGCCACCGACGTCGTGCTCGGCCGCCTGGCCAGCCAGGTCGCCGTCCTCCTGCGTGGCAAGCACAAGCCGACGTTCGCCCCGCATGTCGACACCGGCGACTTCGTCGTCATCATCAACGCCGACAAGGTCGCCCTGACGGGCAACAAGCGGGAGCAGAAGAAGGCGTACCGCCACTCCGGTTACCCGGGTGGTCTGCGGGCCGTCGGCTACACCGAGCTGCTGGACAACAACCCCGAGCGCGCCGTCGAGAAGGCCGTTCGCGGGATGCTGCCGAAGAACACCCTCGGCCGCGCCCAGCTGAGCAAGCTGAAGGTCTACCGCGGCGCCGAGCACCCGCACGCCGCCCAGCAGCCTCAGCCGTTCCAGATCACCCAGGTCGAGCAGTAAGCCACGCCCTCGCCTGATTCACCAGCCCCAGCGCACGCGCGACAAGCACCGAGGAGAACCGTGGCCGAGACCACGACCGATGTCGTCGAGGACGTCGTCGACGACGAAGAAGTCCCCAGCGAGTACACCACCGTCACCCCCGAGGCGGTCCGTGGCGGCGGCAGCAGCATCACCGCCCCCGGTGCCGCGACCGGCCGCCGCAAGGAGGCCATCGCCCGCGTCCGCCTGGTGCCCGGCACCGGCACGTGGAAGATCAACGGCCGCACCCTTGAGGACTACTTCCCCAACAAGGTGCACCAGCAGCTCGTCAACGAGCCCTTCCGGGTGACCGAGCTCGAGGGCCGCTTCGACGTCATCGTCCGCATCCACGGCGGTGGCTCCTCCGGCCAGGCCGGGGCGCTGCGCCTGGGCGTGGCCCGCGCGCTGAACCTGATCGACGTCGAGGCCAACCGCCCGTCGCTGAAGAAGGCCGGCTTCCTCACCCGTGACGCGCGGGTGAAGGAGCGGAAGAAGGCCGGTCTCAAGAAGGCCCGCAAGGCGCCTCAGGACTCCAAGCGCTGACCCTTCGCCCGCTCCCTGCGAGCGGGTGGTGCGGTCCTCACGGCCGCACGTCAGGTCGTGCAGCGCAGCCCACGGGCGGTCCCGGTGTTCCGGGGCCGCCCGTCGGCGGTGCGGCCCCGCGGGGCGCCGTTCACGGGCCCTCCCCGCGTGGGCGCGGCGGCGACCATGGGCCAGACTTCCGCTGTCCAGGCAAGCACCGAGGCAGGAGAACCAGTGGGTCGGCTGTTCGGAACCGACGGGGTGCGTGGCCTCGCCAACCGCGATCTCACCGCCGAGCTGGCGCTCGACCTCGGAGTGGCCGCGGCCCACGTCCTCGCCGACCTGCACGACCCGGCCTCGGGGCGCTCCCGGGCGGTCGTGGGTCGCGACCCCCGGGCGTCGTGGGAGTTCCTCGCCGCCGCGGTCGCGGCAGGCCTGGCCAGTGCGGGCGTCGACGTCGAGGACATCGGGATCCTGCCCACCCCGGCCGTGGCGGGCCGCGTGGCCGCCACCGGAGCCGACCTGGGCGTGATGATCTCGGCCTCGCACAACCCGATGCCCGACAACGGGATCAAGTTCTTCGCGGCGGGCGGGCACAAGCTGCCCGACGACGTCGAGGACGCGATCGAGAAGCGGCTCCGGGAGGACTGGACGCGGCCCACGGGGGCGGCGGTCGGGCGGATCCGCCGCACCTCCGCCGCCGCCGAGGACTACCTCGCCCACCTCCTGGCCGCCACGCCGAACCGGCTCGACGGGCTGCGCGTCGTCCTCGACTGCGCCCACGGCGCGGCCAGCGACGTCGCGCCCCGGGCGCTGCGCGAGGCCGGTGCCCAGGTCGTCGTCATCGGGGCCGAACCCGACGGCCTCAACATCAACGACGGGTACGGCTCCACGCATCTGGAGCGCCTGCGCGACGCGGTGATGAGCCACGAGGCCGACGCGGGGATCGCCCACGACGGCGACGCCGACCGCTGCCTCGCCATCGACGCCCTCGGCCGCGAGATCGACGGCGACCAGATCATGGCGGTGCTGGCTCTGGCGTTCCGCGAGCGCGGGGCCCTGTCCGCCGACACCCTCGTCACCACCGTCATGAGCAACCTGGGCCTGCGCCTGGCGATGCAGCGCGAGGGGGTGCGCACCGTCCAGACCGCAGTGGGGGACCGGTACGTGCTGGAGGAGATGCGCGCGGGCGGCTACAGCCTCGGCGGCGAGCAGTCGGGCCACCTGGTGATGGCCGAGCACGCCACGACCGGCGACGGCGTCCTCACCGGCCTGCACCTGCTCGCGCGGATGGCGCAGACGGGCCGCAGCCTGGCCGACCTCGCCTCGGTGATGCAGCGCCTGCCGCAGGTGTTGCTCAACGTCAGGGGCGTCGACAAGGCGAAGGTGGCCGGCGACGAGGGGGTGCGCGCCGCGGTGGCCGAGGCCGAGGCCGAACTCGGCGAGACGGGCCGGGTCCTGCTGCGCTCGTCGGGCACGGAGCCGCTGGTGCGGGTCATGGTCGAGGCGCCCACCGCCGAGCAGGCCCGCCGGGTGGCGCAGCGGCTCGCCGACGTCGTCCAGGCGCGCCTGGCGCTCTGAGGCCGCTGCCGGGGGTGCGGGTCACAGCTTGCGCAGGCGCACCTGTCGCACGGCGTGGTCGGCGGCCTTGCGCAGGACGAGCGTGGCGCGCTCCCTCGTCGGCAGCACGTTCTCCACGAGGTTCTTCTCGTTGATCGTGTGCCAGATCTCCTCGGCGCGGGCCACCGCCTGCTCGTCGGTGAGGGTCGCGTAGCGGTGGAAGTACGAGGCGGGGTCGGCGAACGCCGTCGCGCGCAGGCTCAGGAACCGCTCGACGTACCAGCGCCGGATGTCGTCGGTGCGGGCGTCGACGTACACGGTGAAGTCGAAGAAGTCGCTGATCGCGACGCCGCGCCGCCCGTCGAGGCTGGGGCGGGCCGGCTGCAGCACGTTCAGCCCCTCGACGATGAGCACGTCGGGAGCCCGCACGACGACCTCCTCGCCGGCCACGATGTCGTAGGTCAGGTGGGAGTACACGGGCGCGCTGACCTCGGGGGCGCCCGACTTCACGTCGACGACGAAGCGCAGCAGCGCCCGCCGGTCGTAGGACTCGGGGAAGCCCTTGCGGGCCATCAGCCCGCGCCGCTCGAGCTCGGCGTTGGGCAGGAGGAACCCGTCGGTGGTCACGATCTCGACGCGGGGGGACTCCGGCCAGCGCGAGAGCAGTTCGCGCAGGATGCGCGCCACCGTCGACTTGCCCACGGCCACCGACCCCGCGACGCCGATGACGAAGGGCGTGCGGGCGGCGGCCTCGCCGAGGAAGGTGGTGGTCGCGGCGTGCAGCTGCGTGGTGCCGGCGACGTACAGGGACAGCAGGCGCGACAGGGGCAGGTAGACCTCGGCCACCTCGCGCAGGTCGAGCCGGTCGCCCAGCCCGGCCAGGCGGTGCAGGTCGTCCTCGGTGACGGTGAGCGACGCGTTGCGGGACAGGTGCCGCCACGCCGCCCGGTCGAGGTCGACGTAGGGGCTCACCGTGGGCGCGGGGGCGTGGCTCACCCGCGCATCCTCCCGCAGCCCTCCACGACCCGGGCCGCCGGGATCACCCGGGCCGCACCAGCTCCTCGGGCAGCAGGTCCATCAGCAGCCCGTCGCGCACCGTCCCGTCCGGCAGCCGCTCGTAGCGGCGCATCACACCCACCGGCCGGAAGCCCACCGCCTCGTAGCAGGCGATCGCCCGCACGTTGTCGACGGCGGGGTCGATCACCAGGCGCTCGTGCGCCAGGACGTCGACGAGGTACGTCGCGAGGACGGCGACCACCTCCCGCCCCAGCCCACGGCCGTGCACGGCGGGGTCGAGGAAGACGTCGATGCCGGCGTGCCGGTACATCGGGTCGTGCTCCTCGGCGTACTGCACGTACCCGCGGACGGCGTCGCCGCCGCCGCGCAACGTGACGGCCATGGGGACGGCCGGCTCCTGGGCCCACGGGAAGTGCTCGTCGGGCTCGCCCCACCAGCGGCTCACCTCGGGCGTCTGGTGCAGCCGCCACAGCGCCGGCACGTGCCGAGGTGCCAGGGGGACCAGCGCGACGCGGGGGCCGAGGAGCGTGGGCCCGCACCGGCGCGACGCCGAGGGGCCACCCACACGCTCGGACACGTGCGCCCCGGCCGCCCCGCCGGTCCGTGCCATCGTGCCCGTTCCTGCAGCGTCGTGGCGCGCGTCGCCGCGCCCCCGCGGCCCGCTCGGCTCGGTGCCGGCGGGGCGGACCAGGCGCAGGGTGTCGGGCAGGGCAGCGCGCCCCGCTCCGGAGGGGCCGGTAGCGTCCACGTGTCCCACTATGGCCCGTTCGGCCAGGCCGCGCGCCCCCGGACCGACCGAGACCGCGAGGTGACGATGCTCCAGGCGTGGTCGGTGGCCGACGTCCGGGCGGCGGAGGACGCCCTGCTCGCGCGGACGCCGCCGGGTGCCCTCATGCAGCGTGCCGCGGCGGGGCTCGCGGCCGCCTGCGCCCGCGAGCTGCGCGCCCGCCGGGGCGGCGTCGCGGGGGCGAGGGTGCTCGTGCTGGCCGGTTCCGGCGGCAACGGGGGCGACGCGCTGTGGGCGGGTGCCCGGCTGGCCGCTCGGGGCGCATCCGTCGACGCGGTGCTCGTGGCCGGTCGGGTGGGCGGGGGCAGCTCGGCCCAGGGCCTCGACGAGCTGCGGCGATGCGGCGGACGGGTGCGCGGGGCGGGCACCTGGACGCCCTCGCGCGGGGTGGACCTCGTCGTCGACGGCATCGCCGGCCTCGGGGCCGGGCCGGGGCTGAGGGAGCCCGTCCCCACGCTGCTGTCGCTCGTGCCCGACACCGCGCTCGTGGTCGCCGTCGACCTGCCCAGCGGCGTCGACCCCGATGGCGCCACGCTGCCGCCGGGCGAGGATCTCCGCGCGAGCCACGTGCGCGCCGACCTCACCGTCACCTTCGGCGCCGCCAAGCCGTGCCTGCTGCTGCCGCCCGCCTCCGGGGCGGCGGGCCGCCTCGAGGTCGTCGACCTCGCCATGACGGGCCCGGGGTGCCCGCTGGCGGGCCTGGCGCCCGCGGTGCGGCGGCTGGCCGACGCCGACCTGGCCGCGCTGTGGCCGGTGCCGGGCCCGCGCGAGGACAAGTACGCCCGCGGCGTCCTCGGGGTGGTCGCGGGCTCCGACACCTACCCCGGCGCCGCCGTCCTGGCCACCGGCGGTGCCCTGCACGCCGGTGCGGGTATGATCCGCTACGTGGGGCCGGACGGGGCCACCGACCACGTGCTCCAGCACTGGCCGGAGGTGGTGCGCGGCACCGGGCGGGTGCAGGCGTGGCTGCTCGGCAGCGGCGTCGACCCCGACGCGGCGCCCGACCAGGCCGCCGCCGTCGCGGCCGCCCTGCAGGGGGACCAGCCGTGCGTCGTCGACGCCGGAGGGCTGGAGGTGCTCGCCCGCGAGGTCGGTGCGGGGCGGCGCCCCCGGGCTGACCTGCTCCTCACCCCGCACGCAGGGGAGCTGGCCCGCCTCCTCGGCGCGCTGTCGGGGGGCGGGGGCCCCGCCCGCAGCGAGGTCGAGGCGCGGCCGCTGGAGCACGCGCGGCGCGCGGCCGACGCCCTCGATGCGACGGTGCTGCTCAAGGGGCACACGACGCTCGTCGTCCCGCCGGGAACGGCGACGGTGACCAGCCAGGCGGACGCGCCGGCGTGGCTCGCGACGGCAGGGGCCGGGGACGTCCTGGCGGGGATCGCGGGCACGTTGCTCGCCGCGGGACTGGCGCCCGCCGACGCGGGCGCGGTGGCCGCGGCCGTCCACGGTCGTGCCGCCCGCGCGGCGTCGGCGGGCGGGCCCCTGCGGGTCCTCGACGTGGCCCGTGCCGTGCCCGCCGTGGTGGCAGGGCTCCTCGCCGCGGGCTGACCGCGGTGCCAGACTTGCCCGTGCCATGACCGACATCCCCACCGCCGACGCCCGGTCCGCGGCCCCCACCCGGGCGCGGGCCCACGTCGCGCCGTCCGCGCCCTCCGGCCCGCCCCTGCTCCCCGACGGCGTCCCCGCGGCCGCGATCGTCGATCTCGACGCCGTCCGCGACAACGTCGCGTCGTTGCGCGAGCGCGCGGGTACTGCGCAGGTCATGGCGGTGGTGAAGGCGGACGCGTACGGGCACGGGCTGGTCCCGTGCGCGCGCGCCGCCCTCGACGGCGGCGCCACCTGGCTGGGCACCGCGCAGCTCGCCGAGGCCCTGGCCCTGCGCGCGGCCGGGGTGGCGGCCCCGCTGGTGTCGTGGCTGACCGTCCCCGGCGACCGCTTCGCCGAGGCGCTGCTTGCCGGCGTGGACCTGGGGATCAGCTCGGCGTGGGCGCTCACCGAGGTCGTGGCGGCTGCCCGGGCCACCGGCGTGACCGCCCGGGTGCACGTGAAGGTCGACACGGGGCTGGCACGCAACGGCGTCCCCGCGCCCGACTGGCTGCAGCTGTTCGCCGACGTGCTGCGCGCGCAGGCCGAGGGCGTGGTGGCGTGGGTGGGGCTGATGTCCCACCTCGCCTGGGCCGACGCCCCCGACCACCCGACGGTGGCGGCGCAGTGCGAGGCGTTCGCCGACGCCGTCGCGCTCGCCGAACGGCTCGGTGCGCGCCTGGAGGTGCGCCACCTCGCGAACTCCGCCGCCACCCTGATGTCCCCGCAGACCCACTGGGACCTCGTGCGCCCCGGGCTGGCCGTCTACGGGCTGTCCCCGGTGCCCGACCTCGTGCCCGACCCGGCGCAGGCCGGGCTGCGGCCCGCCATGTCGCTGCTGGCGCGCGTGGCCCTGCTCAAGCGGGTGCCCGCGGGCACCGGCGTGGCCTACGGGCACACCTACACGACGTCGGCGGCCACGACGCTCGCGCTGCTGCCCCTGGGCTACGCCGACGGCGTCCCGCGGCACGCGGGCAACACCGGGCCCGTGTCCCTGCGCGGCGCCCGCTACACCGTGGCCGGGCGCGTGTCGATGGACCAGATCGTGGTGGACCTGCACGACCCCGACGGCGCCGGCGTGGAGCTCGGCGACGTCGCCGTGCTCTTCGGCGACGGCCGCGACGGCGGGCCCACGGCCGAGGACTGGGCCAGGGCCGCCGCCACCATCAGCTACGAGATCGTGAGCAGGCCGGGGCTGCGCCTGCCCCGGATGTGGGTGGGGGGTCGCGATGGCTGAGGGCCCGCGCGTCGGCCTGGTCTCCCTCGGCGTCGGGCTCGCCGCCGCCGGTGTGGGTGCGGTGGTGGGCAGCGCCGTCGAGCGCGTCGCCATGGGCCGCCCGCTCGTGCCGGGCCGCCACCGCGGGCGCGTGGAGGCCCAGGTCGACGAGTTCGGCATCGCCTACGGCAGCCTGCGCGGGCGGGTGGAGCAGGTGCGGGCCTCGGACGGCACCCTCCTGCACGTCGAGGTGGACGAGCCCGCCGAGGCGTCCCCGCAGGCGCCGACCCTCGTCTTCAGCCATGGCTACGCCCTCACCCTCGACTCCTGGCACTACCAGCGGATGGCGCTGCGCGGCCGCTACCGGATGGTGTTCTGGGACCAGCGCGGGCACGGCCGCTCCGAGCGCGGCCCGCGGGCGTCGGCGACCATCGACCAGGTGGGCGAGGACCTCGCCGCCGTGCTCGAGGCGGTCGCGCCCCAGGGGCCGCTGGTGCTGGTGGGCCACTCGATGGGCGGCATGACCGTGATGTCGCTGGCCGCCCAGCGGCCCGACCTCGTCCGCGAGCGGGTCCTCGGCGCGGCCCTGGTGTCCACAAGCGCCGGAGGGCTGGGCAAGGCCGACTTCGGGCTGCCCGGGCTGGGCCCTCTCGTGCACCGGGTGGCCCCCGCCACGGTCTCGGCGCTGTCGCTGACCCCGGGGCTGGTCCAGCGCGGGCGGCGGCTGGGCAGCGACCTCGAGTCGGTGCTGGTGCGCCGGTGGTCCTACGCGGGGCCGGTGAGCCCCGGCCTGCTCCGCTTCACCGCCGCCATGATCGCGGCCACGGACATCCGGGTGATCGGCGACTTCCTGCCCGCCTTCGGCAGCCACGACAAGCGCCAGGGGCTGGAGGCGCTGTCCGGTGCCGAACTGCTCGTGCTCGTCGGCGACGGCGACCTGCTCACGCCGACGTCCCACAGCGAGGAGATCGCGGCGCTGCTGCCTGGCGCCGAGCACGTCGTCGTCCGCCACGCCGGGCACCTCGTGATGCTCGAACACCCGGGCATCGTGACCGCCCACCTGGAGGACGTGCTGCGCCGCGCCACCAGCCGGGGTCGGTCCCGTGCGGGCCGTGCGGTGCGGGCCCGCCGGCCGGTCACGCGTACGGTCACGGCCGTTCGTCGCCGCCACCGGCGCGAGGGCGTCGCCTGAGGGGTCCGCGATGAGCTGCAGGGATGGCGTTGCCGCTTCGGAGGGTCCACACTCGGGGATCGGTTCGCCGTGGCCCGGGCGGATCAGCCTGCGGTACGACATCGTCGTCGTGCCCGCCGCCTGACGAGTCCGTCGGCTCGTCCGCACGTCCCGCGTCGAGAATCGGCGAGGATGTGACCGTGACGAGCACCCCGACGCCCGAGGAGCCGCACGTGAACGGTGCTCACCGAGCCGAGTCCCTGCCGCACGCCGACGCGGTCGACGCGCCCAGCGTGGAGGTCGACGTCGTCGTCCCCACCTCGCGCGACATGGCCGACCTCGGCCACTACCTCGCGTCAGCGGTCCGGGCCGGGGACCTCCTCGTCCTGACCGGTGACCTCGGGGCCGGCAAGACCACGCTCACGCGGGGCCTGGGCGCGGGCCTGGGCGTGCGCGGCGAGGTCACCAGCCCCACCTTCGTCATCGCCCGCGTGCATCCCGCGGGCACCGGGACCACTCCGCTCGTGCACGTCGACGCCTACCGGCTGGGCTCGCTGGCCGAGGTCGACGACCTCGACCTCGACGCGTCGCTGGAGGAGTCCGTGACCGTCGTCGAGTGGGGGGAGGGCCTCGTCGAAGACCTCGCCGCCGCCCGGCTGGAGATCCGGATCACCCGCCCCGTGGGCGGCGCCGGTCCCGACCGCGTCGTCGACGGCGACGAGCCGCGCACCGTGCACCTGCGTGGGTTCGGGCAGCGGTGGGCAGGTCTGGACCTGCCCGGCGCCCGCTGACGGCGGCCCGCGTGCTGCTGCTGGCCCTCGACACCTCCACGGCCGCCGTCACCGTCGCCCTGCTGGACGACGGCGGGGCGTGCGCCCACCTGGCGCAGCTCGACGCCCGCCGGCACGCCGAACTGCTCGCCCCCCAGATCGTCGAGGTCCTCGAGGGGTGCGGGGCGAGCGTGGCCGACCTGACCGGCGTCGCCGTGGGCGTCGGCCCCGGGCCCTTCACCGGGCTGAGGGTGGGCATCACGACGGCTGCGGTGCTCGCCTGGGCCGCCCAGGTACCCGTGCACGGCGTCTGCTCCCTGGACGCGATCGCCCAGGGAGTGCTCGCGCGCGAGGGCGACGCCGCGCCGGCCGAGCTGGTCGTGGCCACCGACGCCCGCCGCCGCGAGGTCTACTGGGCGCCCTACCGGCTCGCCGAGCACGGGTACGTCCGCACGGCGCATCCCGCGGTGTCCGCCGCCGCGGACGTCACGCGGTCGGGAGCGCCCGTCGCGGGCCGCGGCGCGCAGCTGTACGCCGAGTCGCTCGGGCCGGCGCTGGACCCGCTGGAGGTGGACGCGGCCGATCTGGCGCAGGTGGCCGTGCGCGCGCTCGACGGTCGCGCCCCCGGCACGCTGCTGCCGCTGGAACCCCTCTACCTGCGCCGCCCCGACGCCGTGGAGCCGGCGGGCCGCAAGCGCGTCCTGCAGTGACGGCACCCGGCGTCCGGGAGGGCGGGGCGGGCGACGTCGTGCTGCGGCCGCTGCGCTGGTGGGACCTCATGCAGGTGGCGCGGCTGGAGCGCGAGCTCTTCGGGCCGACGGCGTGGTCGGTCGAGACGTTCTGGTCGGAGCTCGCCCAGCACGCCACCCGCCGCTACCTGGCCGCCGACCTGGACGGGCGGGTCGTCGGTTACGCCGGGGTCATGGTCGGCGGCGCCGAGGCCGACGTGCAGACCGTGGGCGTGGACGCCGGCGTGCAGGGCCGCGGGGTGGGCCGCCGGCTACTGCGCGAGCTGATCGGCCTGGCCCGCGACGGCGGCGCGAGCGCGCTGCTGCTGGAGGTGCGCGCCGACAACGCCCCCGCGATCGCGCTGTACCGCAGCGAGGGCTTCGAGCAGATCGCCGTGCGCCGCCGGTACTACCAGCCGGGCGACGTCGACGCCCTCGTGATGCGGCTGCGGCCCCTGCCGGGCGGCGTCCCGGCCTGAGGGGGGCCGCGCTCAGCCGTCGCCGGCGTCTGCCCGCAACCACCCGAGGTCGTCGACGACGCCAGGGCCGTGCAGGCCGAGACCCTCGCGCTGCACGAGGTGACGCACCCGCGGGGCCCGTGCCAGCAGGGGCTGGACCGGATCCCAGCACCGCTCGAACCGCGTCGCCGTGTGCCGGGCCAGCTCCTCGGCGGACTCCCAGCGCACCTGGACGACGAAGAGGGCCGGGTCCGCGGCGTCCTGCGCCACGTCGAAGCCGCGGAAGCCGGCCGAGGAGAACACCCGCTGGCGGACCTCGCACAGCGCCGCCTCCAGCGCGGGAGTGAATCCGTCGCGCACCTCGAGGTCCACCAGTTCCAGCAGCATCCCGCCAGCCTAGACACGCCTCGGTCACGACTGCGTGCCGTGAAGGATGCGTAGCCCTGTGCGGTCACTACAGTCCCTGGCATGCGAGGAGGCGAGGCGGCGGGGGCGGGACCGTCCACGGTCCGCCGCGCGCCCCTGCTCGTCCTGCCGCTGCCGCCGCCCGGGCGTCGCCGCGCCCGCGGCAGGGCGCGCCTCGCCGTCGCCTCCGCCCGGCTGTGGGTGGTGGCGCAGCTGGCCGTCGCCGTCGTCCAGGTGATGGGGTGCCGCGACTGGGCCCGGTACGGGCCCGACCCGTCGGCCCCGCTGTCCGACTACCACCGCAGCGCCCTGCCGGTGCTGGTCGCGGCGTTCCTGGGGTGGTGGTGCGGCGGGCTGTGGCTGAGCCGGCTGCACGCCACTGCCCGGCTGATCGACCCCGGCGGGCAAGCGGCCGAGCGGGCCATGGCGTGGCAGTGCTGGCTGGTGCCCGCGGCGAACTGGATCCTGCCCGCCTGGGTCGTCTCCGACGTCGCCCGCGCGCTGCTGCGCCGGCGGCCGAGGGGCATGACCGACGAGGTGCCGCTCGTGCGCCTGTGGTGGGCGGCCTACCTCGCGATGACCGCCACCGGCGGCGCGGCGTTCACCCTGACGCTGAGCACGCCCGTGCAGGCCGACCTGCTGCTCGTGCTCGCCCCGGCGCAGGTGGCGCTCACCCTCGCCGCCGCGACCGTCTGGGTGCGGCTGGTGCGGCTGCTGACCCGCGCCCACGACCGGCTGGTGGAGCAGGCGGGGCGGGTGGGCGGGGCGGCCTAGGATCTCGCGGGTGAGTCGTGACCTGCCGCTGGTGCTCGGACTGGAGACCTCCTGCGACGAGACCGGCATCGGCCTGGTCCGCGGCACCACCCTGCTCACCGACACGGTCGCCTCGTCGGTCGCCGAGCACGCCCGGTTCGGTGGGGTGGTGCCCGAGGTGGCCAGCCGGGCCCACCTCGAGGCGATGGTCCCGACGCTGGAGCGGGCGTTCGCCGAGGCGGGGGTGCGCCCCGCCGACGTCGACGCCGTCGCGGTCACCACCGGCCCGGGCCTGGCCGGTGCGCTCGTGGTCGGTGTCGCGGCCGCCAAGGCCCTCGCCCTGGCCCTGGGCAAGCCGTACTACGCGGTGAACCACCTGGCGGCGCACGTCGCCGTCGACGCCCTCGAGCACGGGCCGCTGCCCGAACCCGCGATCGCGATGCTCGTCTCGGGGGGGCACTCCTCGCTGCTGCTGGTCGAGGACCTCACCGCCGGCGTGCGGCCCCTGGGGCAGACGATCGACGACGCGGCGGGCGAGGCGTTCGACAAGGTGGCGCGGCTGCTGGGGCTCCCGTTCCCGGGGGGCCCGCACGTCGACCGCACGGCCCGGGACGGCGACCGCGACGCCATCGCGTTCCCGCGCGGGCTGACCGCCCCCCACGACATGGCCCGACACCGGTACGACGTCTCCTTCTCGGGGTTGAAGACGGCCGTCGCCCGCTGGGTGGAGCGGCGGCAGGCGCAGGGCCTGCCCGTGCCGGTCGCCGACGTGGCGGCGTCCTTCCAGGAGGCCGTCGTCGACGTGCTCACCCGCAAGGCGCTGCTCGCCTGCCGCGAGCAGGGCGTGGACCACCTGCTGATCGGCGGGGGAGTGGCCGCCAACTCGCGCCTGCGGGCCCTCGCGGAGCAGCGCTGCGCCGAGGCGGGCGTGCGCCTGCGGGTGCCCCGGCCGGGCCTGTGCACGGACAACGGGGCGATGGTCGCCGCGCTGGGCGCCCAGATGGTGATGCGGGGCCGCGAGCCGTCCCGGCTCGACGCACCGGCGGACTCGTCGCTGCCCGTCACGAGCGTCCAGGCCGGGCTACCGGCCTGAGCGGGCTGCGCGGCGATCCGGCTCCGCGCCGGCTCAGCGCAGGGGGCGGACGACCACGACGGACTGGCGGCCCTGCAGGCGGGTCAGGACGATCGTGGCCTCGGCCTCGCCCGACAGCCGCAGTTGGCGGCGCAGCTGCTCGGGCTCGACCGCCGTGCCCCGCTTCTTGATCGTCAGCCTGCCGACGCCGCGGTCGCGCAACCACGTGCGCAGCGTCTTGAGCTGGAAGCCGAAGCTGTCCTCCACGGCCCAGGCCGTGGCGAGCGGGGTGCGCAGGAAGCGGTCGGCCGTGACGTAGGCGATCGTCGGGTCGACGAGCCTGCCGTTGACGGCCGCCGCGACGTGCGAGACCAGCCCGGACCGGATCACGGCGCCGTCGGGCTCGTACAGCACCGTGCCCAGCGGGCCGGCGCTCGCCTCCTCGACGCCTGCGGCGTCGGAGATCTCGACCGGCGCGGACGAGGGCGTGCCGACCTCCCCGGCGTCGTCGGGCAGCACCAGCGCGCTGCGGCGGACTCCCTCGCGGGCGAGGACGCCGAACCACAGGCAGGCCTCC
Source organism: Kineosporiaceae bacterium (assembly GCA_046330935.1). Classification (GTDB taxonomy): domain Bacteria; phylum Actinomycetota; class Actinomycetes; order Actinomycetales; family Kineosporiaceae; genus JAXLRU01. The sequence goes on along the minus strand of JAXLRU010000014.1, from coordinate 7,768 downwards.
ACGACGTCGCCGCCGACCGACACCCACTGGGCCTCGACGCCGTCGGGGACGAGCTGGTGCCCGATCCCCGGGGCGGTCTTCATCGCGACGGCGGGCACCCGCTCGGCGAGGCCCACGACCCAGTCGAGCGTGGGCGAGCCGAGCCGCGGGTCGAGGACGCGGCGTCCGGCGGCCGTGCGGCGGGCCGGGTCGCAGAAGGCGCCCTGGACGCCGTCCAGGGACGTCGTCGTCGCGTCCTCGCAGCGCACGGTCGCGCTCGGCCAGTGGCGGAGGTTGACGGTGGCGACGGCGGCGGTCAGCTCGTCCCGCTCGACGGCCACCACCTCCCGCTCCAGCCCGGCCATGGCCATCGCGTCGCCCCCGATGCCGCAGCCGAGATCCGCCACGGTCGCGATACCCGCGGAGGCGAAGCGCTGGGCGTGCCGGGCGGCCACCGGCAGGCGCGTGGCCTGCTCCAGGCCCGCGGGAGTGAACAGCATGGCGTCGGCGAAGGGGCCGAACTTGGCCCGGGCCGCCGCCCTCAGCCTCGACTGCGTGAGCGCCGCGGCCACCAGGTCGGCGGGACTGCCCTCGGCCCTCAGCTTCTCGCCCAGGGCCATGGCCGTGCTCGCCTCGTAGGGGGGCAGCGACTCCAGCAGGGCCCAACCCTCGGGCGTGAGCAGCGCAGACAGTCCGTCCAGATCCACCCCGCGATCCTGGCACGTGCCGGTTCCGGGGCGAATCGCCGGGCGGCGGCGCTGGCGCGGCCGGTCACGGAGCGCAAGACTGCGATCACACCTTCACGTCCGACGCAGGCCCGCGACCGCCTTCGGAGACGACGATGCCCGACACCCCGCCCGCGACCGGCAGCCCCGAGGGGCGGACCGCGCCCGAGCCCGGCGGCACCAGTGCAGCGCCCACCGCCGTCGTGACCGGCCCCGACGTCGAGGTCACGGTCGCCGCCGAGCAACCCGGCCCCGGCGTCAGCGTCGTGCGGGCCGCCCCGCCGACGGGCCCCGCCGATCCGCTCGTCGCCGCCGAGACCACCGTGGCCCCGACGCCCGCCACGCCCGTCGTCGCGACCGCCCCCGGGGAGCGGGTCGCCGTCGCGCCCGCGCTCACCGAGCCGTCCTCCCGCCCCGCGCCCGAGCCCGAACCGGCGACCACGCGCACCGTCGACGTCTCCGCCGCCTGGCAGACCGTGACCACGGAGGTGGCCCCGGCCGATCCGCCGGCCGTGGCCCCGGACGCCGCGACGGCGGTCGAGCAGGCCGTGGTCCCCGAGGCTGCGCCCTCCCCCGACGAGGGGGCGGGCTCCGCCGGGCCCGCCGCCCGGCAGGTCCCGGAGCCCGACCCCGTCCCGGACCCCGCTCCTGAACGCGCCCCGGCGGCGATCGCGGACGCAGCCCCTGCACCGGCCGCTGCCCCACCCGCCGAACCTGCCGCCGGCCCGGCCCCCGCTCCTGTCGCTGAGCCGGCCCCCGCTCCTGTCGCTGAGCCGGGCCCCGCACCTGTCGCTGAGCCGGCCCCGCGCCCCGGCCCGGAGGTGCTCGCGGAACCCGCCGCGGCGGCCGCGCCGCCGGAGCGCAACCGCCGCCGCGAGGACCAGGCGGACGTGCGCCGGGCGATGCAGGAGGTCGTCGACGCGCGCCGCCGCTCGGCCCGTCGGGTGCGCACCTACGGGGTCCTCGTGGTGCTCGCCGGCATCGTGCTGGCGCTCGCGGGCACCGCCGGATACCTGCTGACCCGCTCGGACGTCCTCGACCAGCGGATCACCGTCTCCGCGGCGGCCGACCGGTTCGCGGGGGAGCAGGTCTCGGGGCCGCTCACGGCGTGGGCGCAGCTGCAGGAGATCGACCGGGAGACGGCGCTGGCGGGGCAGGGGCGCAGCTACGCCGAGCTGCCGGTCGAGGACCCGCGCCGCGCCGCGATGATGACGGCGTCCTTCCACCGCCCCGCCCTGGCCACCGCGCTGCTCGCCTTCGCCGTGTGCCTCGCCCTCGCGGGGGTGGGCGTGGTGCTGATGCTCGTGGGGGCGGGGCTGCTGGCGCTGGCGCGCGGGATGGCGGAGTCGGCGGGCATCGCGGCCGGGGCCGGCAGGCACGCGCAGCCGGGGCTCGACGCCCTCATGTGACGTCCGCGGGGAGGAGTTCTGGCACTCAAGTTGACCGAGTGCTAACCCCGCGCCTAGATTCAGTTCTGGCACTCTCCGCGTGAGTGTGCCAACGGAACCCGCTCGGTCGGCACCCGCGACGACGACCGCGGCCGGGTTCCACGACAAGCCCTGCGCCGCCCGCACGGGCGGCCCTGGAGGTGCTCTCGTACCTCCAGTTCCTGCCCGCAGTGACGTTCCCGAAGGGGAGGTCAGCAAGTGTCCGTTCCCATCAAGCCGTTCGAGGACCGCGTCGTCGTCAAGCCGCTCGACGCCGAGAAGACCACCGCGTCCGGTCTGGTCATCCCCGACACCGCCAAGGAGAAGCCCCAGGAGGGCGAGGTCCTGGCGATCGGCCCCGGCCGTTTCGACGACAAGGGCGAGAAGCGCATCCCGCTCGACGTCAAGGTCGGCGACACCGTGCTCTACAGCAAGTACGGCGGCACCGAGGTGAAGCTCGGCGGCGAGGAGTACCTCATCCTCTCCGCGCGCGACCTGCTCGCCGTCCTCGAGAAGTGATCTGCGCGACCGGCACCGTCCCCTGACGGTGCCGGTCGCCTCTCGTCCGCCCGCGGACTCCCAGCGCCCCGTCCGGCCGGCCTGTGCCGGAAGGGCGGGGCGTCGGTCGTGGCGGACCGCCGGCCCTGAGAGGGCCACCGACATCCACCCGACCTGCAAGGGGATCGCACAGCAATGGCCAAGACCCTGGAGTTCGACGATTCCGCACGTCGCGCCCTCGAGCGGGGCGTCGACGCGCTCGCGAACGCCGTCAAGGTGACCCTGGGCCCGAAGGGCCGCAACGTCGTCATCGACAAGAAGTGGGGCGCCCCCACGATCACCAACGACGGCGTGACGATCGCCAAGGAGGTGGAGCTGGAGGACCCGTACGAGAACCTCGGGGCCCAGCTCGCCAAGGAGGTCGCCACCAAGACCAACGACGTCGCCGGTGACGGCACGACCACGGCGACGGTGCTCGCCCAGGCCCTGGTCAAGGAGGGCCTGCGCAACGTGACCGCGGGCGCGGCCCCCTCGGCGCTCAAGCGGGGCATCGAGGCGGCCGTCGAGGCCGTCAACACCCGCCTGCTCGAGGTCGCCCGCGACGTCGACGGCAAGGAGGAGATCGCCCACGTCGCGACCCTCTCCGCCCAGGACCGCGCGATCGGCGACCTGATCGCCGAGGCGTTCGACAAGGTCGGCAAGGACGGCGTGATCACGGTCGAGGAGGCGTCGACGACGGCGCTGGAGCTCGAGTTCACCGAGGGCATGCAGTTCGACAAGGGCTACATCTCGCCCTACTTCGTCACCGACGCCGACCGCCAGGAAGCCGTCCTCGAGGACGCCTACATCCTGATCACCCAGGGCAAGATCTCCTCGGTCCAGGAGATCCTGCCGCTGCTGGAGAAGGTCCTGCAGACCTCCAAGCCGCTGTTCGTCCTGGCCGAGGACGTCGACGGCGAGGCGCTGTCCACGCTCGTCCTCAACAAGATCCGCGGCACCTTCACGGCCGTCGCGGTCAAGGCCCCCGGCTTCGGCGACCGCCGTAAGGCGATCCTGCAGGACATCGCGGCCCTCAGCGGCGCGACCGTCGTCAGCCCCGAGGTCGGCCTCAAGCTCGACCAGGTCGGGCTGGAGGTGCTCGGCAACGCCCGCCGGATCACCGTCACCAAGGACGACACGACGATCGTCGACGGCGCCGGGGAGGCCGACGCGGTGTCCGCGCGCGTCGCCCAGATCCGCGCCGAGATCGAGCGCACCGACTCCGACTGGGACCGCGAGAAGCTCCAGGAGCGCCTCGCCAAGCTCGCCGGCGGCGTCTGCGTGATCAAGGTGGGTGCGCACACCGAGGTCGAGCTCAAGGAGAAGAAGCACCGGATCGAGGACGCCGTCTCCGCGACGCGCGCCGCGATCGAGGAGGGCATCGTCGCCGGTGGCGGCACCGCCCTGGTGCACGCCGTCGCAGCGCTGGACGGCGGGCTGGGCCTGGAGGGCGACGAGGCGACCGGTGTCGCGATCGTCCGCCGTGCCGCGGCCGAGCCGCTGCGCTGGATCGCCGAGAACGCGGGCCTGGAGGGCTACGTGGTGGTGGAGAAGGTGCGGGAGCTGCCCGTCGGGCAGGGCCTGAACGCCGCCACCGGCGAGTACGGCGACCTCATCGGTGCGGGCGTCATCGACCCCGTGAAGGTGACCCGCAACGCGCTGCGCAACGCGGCGTCCATCGCGGCGCTCGTGCTCACCACCGACACCCTCGTGGTGGAGAAGAAGGAGGCCGAGGTGCCCGCCGCCGGCGGTCACGGCCACGGCCACGGTCACGGCCACTGAGCTGAACCAGGACGAGGGCCGGCCGGGACGTCCCGGCCGGGCCCTCGCGCCGTCCCGGACCGCGTGCGCCGCGTGCGCAGAGCCGGAACGGTGGTGACCGACGACGAAGGGGCCCGGCCGAGACGGCCGGGCCCCTTCGTCGTCCCCCGGTGCGGGGGAGTGGTGCGGGGGTGGGTGGGACGGCGGGTGATCAGGAGGCGTTGGCCATCCGGCGGGCGCGCCGGCCGGAGAAGTACTCCTCGCGGTCGTCCTCGCTCATGCCGCCCCAGACGCCGTAGGGCTCGCGGACGGCGAGTGCGTGCTTGCGGCATTCGTCGATGACGGGGCACCCGGCGCAGATCGCCTTGGCCGACGCGTCGCGGTTGCGGCGGGCGGGGCCGCGCTCGCCCTCGGGGTGGAAGAACAGGGTGGGGTCGGCGTCGCGGCACGACCCCTGGAGCTGCCATTCCCAGATGTCGGCCACTGGACCGGGAAGCCGGGAGATCTCTGCCATCGCACCCACCACCTCGTCGTTCGTCTCGTCCCCCACCGCGGTGCGGTGGTTCGTGAGGCGATCGGTCCTGTTCGTCCCGGACCGCCCCGGGCCCTTCGACTCCTACAACCTAGCAACCGCTTCATGGGTTGTTCAAGAGGTTCGTTGCACAGGTTGTTCAACTGCTCGACATCGGTGCCAACGCGCCTGCGGCCCGTTGCGTTCCCGACGTGCGCGCACCGCCGAAAGGCGCGAGCATGGGCCGCCGAGATCGACTCCGACAGCAGCGGGGTACCCACCCGAGGGCCGACTCAACCCTGCCCGGCCGAGGAGATCCTGCGACCAGGCCGTGAGCTTGCCGAACCGCCTCGTCCGAGCTCCGTCCTCAGGTTCGGGTGGCACCACGGCCCGCTGGTTCGGACACTGAGCGCATGCCCACCACGACAAGGGGGTTGCACGCCGTGCCAGCCCCTGAGCCTGCGCTGACCGTTGCGGCCGTCGCGCGCAAGCTCGGCGTGGCGCCCTCCACGTTGCGCACCTGGGACCGCCGCTACGGGCTCGGCCCCAGCGCCCACACCGCGGGCGCCCACCGCCGCTACACCGTCGAGGACGTCGACCGCCTGGTCGTGATGCGGCGCCTCACCCTGGAGGGCGTGCCGCCGAGCGAGGCGGCCGCCCACGCGCTGCGGGCCCAAGCGGCGCCCGTCCTCACCGCCGTGCGCGCCGAGCCCGGGGCGGCCGAGCCGTCCGCGGGGGAGGACTCCGCCGCGGAGCCGGCGCTCGACATCGAGGCCCCCGACCCGGCGTGCGGGCGGGCAGGCGGCGGCAGGGTCATCCCCCTGGGGGACGTCACCCCTGCCGCACGCGGGCTCGCCCGGGCCGCGCTGTGCCTGGACACCGAGGCGACGGTGTCCCTCATCCGCGAGGCCGTGGACACGTGGGGTGTGGTGCGCGCCTGGGACCGCGTCCTGGCGCCCGTCCTGGCCGCCGTCGGTGCGCGGTGGGCGGCCACGGGCGAAGGGGTCGAGGTCGAGCACTCGTTGTGCGAGGCCGTCGTGCGGGTCATGCGTGGGCTCGCCGAGGCCGGCGGCCCCGCCGAGGGCCCCCGGGTCCTGCTCGGCTGCTCCGAGGACGACCAGCACAGCCTGCCCGTGCACGTGCTCGCCGCGGCGCTGCGCGAGGAGGGTGTGACCTCCCGGATGTTCGGCGCGGGCATGCCCGCGCGGTCGCTGGTCGCGGCCGTGCGCCGCAGCGGGCCCGCCGTGGTGTTCCTCTTCGCCCGGCTGCCGGTGGCCCCCGACTCGGGCCAGGCCGGCGCCCTCGACGAGATCCCCCGCCAGCGGCCCACCCCCCATCTCGTGCTCGGCGGCCCCGGTTGGCACGGCGTCGACGTCCCCCGCCACGCCCGCCTCGTCCACGACCTCGGCTCCGCCGTCGACGAGATCGTCTCCCTCGTCGGCTGATCGCGGCCTCGTCCCCCGTCACCCGCCCGTCGCGCTCGGCCCGTTGCGGATCACCCGTCCGGCGGTCGACGCCGGCCCGCCGCTGCGCTGGAGTACGGGCCCCGCGGTCGCATCGGCGGTGGCGTTTGGCTCAGGTTCGGCCCCAGTGCTGTCGACATGTCCCCATGTCGGGCAGGCCTCCCACGGGCGGGCGGGCCGGCGGGATCCCCGCCACCGACGACGTGACGAGGAAGGGACGACCCACGGTGGCGACGGTTCTGGTGTGCGACGACTCGGCTCTGGTCCGGGAGACCCTGCACCGTGCCATGGCCACGGTCCCCGGGATCACGCGGGTCGTGGACGCGGCATCGGGCGAGGAGGCGCTGGCCCGCTGGCCGGTCGAGCGTCCCTCGGTGGTGCTCATGGATGTCAGAATGCCCGGGATCGGTGGAGTGGAGGCGACCCGTCGTCTCCTCGCCCGCCACCCCGAGGCTATTGTGATCATGGTCACGACGACCGAGGATGCCGAGGGCGTTGCACGCGCCGTCGCCAGCGGTGCGCGCGGCTACCTGGTCAAGGACGCGACGCGAGAGGAGATGGCAGCCACCGTGGTGCATGCACTGACCGACGCCGTGTGGCGCCGTCCCGTCCCCGCGCCCCGCAGCGTCGAGGGTTCCGTCTCGGCGCCGCCGCTGACCGAGCGCGAGATGCAGGTGCTCACCGGCATGAGCCGTGGGCGCAGCAACGCCGAGATCGGCAAGGAGCTGTTCCTCTCCGAGGACACCGTGAAGACGCACGCCCGGCGTCTGTTCCGCAAGCTCGGCGCTGCCGACCGTGCGCAGGCCGTGGCGGTCGGGTTCCGGTGGGGACTGGTGCGGTGAGCGGTTGGAGACGCCAGGGCAGCCACCAGTTTCCGGGTCATCCGTAACGTCGGAGGCCCCTGCGGCGATCTCCTCTGTGGAGCAACGTCCCAGCGAGTTGTCCCGTCTTGTGACGGAGGCGCTCGCAGGTGACCGAGCGGCCGTCGAGCACCTGCTCGGCGCCGTACGCTCCTTGGTGTACCGCTACTGCCGAGCACGCCTGGCCCGCATGCCCGGCTCCGATCACGTTGCCGAAGACGTGGCACAGGAGGTCTGCATCGCCGTGCTGACCGCACTGCCCCGGTACCGGGACGAGGGCAAGCCGTTCGAGGCCTTCGTCTACCGGATCGCGGCCAACAAGGTCGCCGACGCCCAGCGTGCCGGCGTCCGGGCCCCCGTCCCCACCGACGAGGTGCCCGACGTCATCGATCTCGCCGACAACCCCGAGGACCACGCGGTCCGGGCCGACGGGGCCAGGCGGGCGAGGGCTCTTCTCGCCCGGCTGCCCGAGCAGCAGCGCGAGCTGCTGATGATGCGCGTGGCC
>JAXLRU010000013.1:0-74054 GCA_046330935.1 Kineosporiaceae bacterium | reverse complement strand
GCACCGTCCGCCGTGGACCTCTCGCCGGCGCCGCTCCCGCACCGCCGCCCGTCGTCGCGTCCGAGCACTGTCGCCCGGCGCGTCGCCTGCCCGTCTGGAGAACTTGATGCGTCGCACCACGCCCGCCACCGGCGGGTCCACCAAGCGGCCGTGGGCCGTCGCGGTGGCCGCCGCCATGGTCGGGGCCTCGCTGAGCGCGCTCGGCGCCTCGGCGCCGGCCTCGGCCGCCGGCTCCTTCAACTACACCGAGGCCGTTCAGAAGTCGTTGTTCTTCTACGAGGCCCAGCGCTCCGGCAAGCTGCCCGCCGACAACCGGGTCTCCTGGCGCGGCGACTCCGCCCTGGACGACGGCAAGGACGTCGGCCTGGACCTCACCGGCGGGTGGTTCGACGCCGGCGACCACGTGAAGTTCGGCTTCCCGATGGCGTTCTCCACGACGGCCCTGGCCTGGGGCGGTCTGGAGTTCAACGACGAGTACGCCAAGACCGGCCAGCTCACCGAGCTGAAGCGGCAGATCAAGTGGGCCACGGACTACTTCATCAAGGCCCACCCCTCGGCGAACGTGCTCTACGGCCAGATCGGCAAGGGCGACGACGACCACAAGTGGTGGGGTCCCGCCGAGGTCATGAAGATGGCCCGCCCGGCCTACAAGATCGACGCATCCTGCCCCGGGTCGGACCTCGCGGGCGAGACGGCGGCGGCGATGGCCTCCTCGTCGATGCTGTTCAAGAGCAGCGACCCCACGTACGCGGCGACGCTGCTGACGCACGCCAAGCAGCTGTACACGTTCGCCGACACCTACAAGGGCGCCTACAGCGACTGCATCAAGGACGCCCAGGCGTTCTACAAGTCGTGGAGCGGCTACTGGGACGAGCTCATCTGGGGCGCCCTGTGGCTGTACAAGGCGACCGGTGACACGGCCTACCTGACCAAGGCCGAGTCCTACTTCGCCGACCACGTGCCGACCGAGAACCAGTCGACCACCCACAAGTACAAGTGGGCCTTCGCCTGGGACGACAAGACGTTCGGCGCCTACGTGCTGCTGGCGCAGATCACCGGCAAGCAGGTCTACATCGACGACGCGAACCGTCACCTCGACTGGTGGTCGGGCTACGGCGGGGCGGCCACGGTCACCTACTCCCCGGGCGGCGAGGCGTGGCTGGACACGTGGGGCTCGCTGCGCTACGCCGCGAACGCCTCGCTGCTGGCCCTGGTCTACAGCGACTGGACGACCGACGCGGCGCGCAAGAAGGCCTACCACGACTTCGCCAAGAAGCAGATCGACTACGCCCTCGGCGACAACCCCCGCGGCGGCAGCTACGTCGTCGGGTTCGGCACCGACTCCCCGCGCAACGTCCACCACCGCACCGCCCACGGGTCGTGGCTGGACAGCCTCAAGGACCCCGAGATCTCCCGCCACATCCTCTACGGGGCTCTCGCCGGCGGCCCGTCGTCGCCGAACGACAAGTACACGGACTCGCGAAGCGACTACACGATGAACGAGGTCGCCACCGACTACAACGCCGGTTTCACGGGCGCCGCCGCGCGCCTTGCGGGTGAGTACGGCGGCACGGCGCTCAAGGACTTCCCGAAGGCCGAGACCCCGGACATGGCCGAGATGGTCGCCCAGGCGTCGGTGAACTCCAGCGGCTCCGACTTCATCGAGATCAAGTCGTACATGATCAACAAGTCGGCGTTCCCGGCCCGCAACCTCAACGCGACCATCCGCTACTTCTTCACCCTCGACGGTGACACCAAGGGCAGCGACCTCGTGCTCAAGGCGAACTACATGCAGACGGACTGCACGACCGGCGAGTTCGGGCAGTGGAAGGACGCCGTCTGGTACGTCGAGATGAAGTGCGCCCGGGTGATCCCGGCCGGGCAGTCCGACTACCGCAAGGAGGTCCAGTTCCGGATCTCCACGCCGGGCAAGACCTGGGACAACAGCAACGACTGGTCGTACAAGGGCCTGCCGACGACGCCGGGCACCACGCCCGTCGACGCCGCCAACATTGCCATGTACAACGACGGCGGCGTCCAGGTCTGGGGCACCAACCCCAGCGGCACGGGCCCCTCCCCGACGCCGACGACGACCTCGCCGAAGCCCACGACGTCGAGCCCCGACCCGACGACGTCGAGCCCGAAGCCGTCCTCGTCCACGCCGAAGACGAGCAAGACGACGAAGACCAAGAGCACCAAGGTCAAGACGATCAAGAAGTGCAAGACCGGCAAGAACGGCAAGAAGACCTGCAAGACCATCACCAAGAAGGTCAAGGCCGCCGCAGCCGGCGCGTCGCTGACCGCCTCCGGGTGCTCCGCCCGGTACACCGTCTCCGACGCGTGGGCGGGCGGCTCGGCCGGCACCCTCACGGTGACGGCGGGCACGAAGGCCCTGCGCTCGTGGACGGTCACGCTGGCCGGCGGTGTGCAGGTCAGCCAGGCCTGGGGCGCCAGCGCCTCCGGCTCGACGGCGACGGGCGGCCCCCTGGCCGCCGGCGCCGCCACCTCGGTGGGCCTGGTCTCCACCAGCTCCACCGTCGCACCCGCACTCAGCTGCTCCGTGAGCTGAGCGCACCCCTCACCGGGCGGGGCCCGGACGCCACCTCGGCGTCCGGGCCCCGCCTTTTGGCGTCCCGCGCCTGTGCGGGCGGCGCACAGGGACGGCTCGCAGAATGGACCCGTGCCCGACGCCGAGCCCGACGCAGCCGCGAGCCCCTCAGCCGCCGTGCCCGCAGCGGGCAGCCGCCCAGCCGCGGGGCCGGTAGCCCTGACCCCGGGCCCCGCCCGAGGCAGAGTGCTGGGGGAGGTCGCGATCGTGCTGGCCCTGTCGCTGGGGGCCTCGGCGGTGTACGCGGTGGTCAGCCTCGTCGCCAAGCTGACGGCCCCGGGGTCGCTGGGGTCGGCGACAGCGCGGCTCAACTCCTCGGTCAGCCCGCGCCCCTATCTGGACCTGACCTACCAGCTGCTGGGCATCGCCTTCGCGCTGGCGCCCGTGGTACTCGTGGTGTGGCTGCTCGCGGCTCCCCCGGCGGGGTTGAGGGGGTCGCTGTCGCGGCTGGGGCTGTCCCTGCCGGTGCGGGCGCGCGACCTCGCCTGGGGTGCGGTGCTCGCGGCCGCCATCGGCCTGCCGGGCCTCGGCCTGTACGCGGTGGGCCGCGCCTTGCACGTGACCGCGCGGGTGGTCCCCGACGGCCTGCAGTCGGTGTGGTGGGCCGTGCCGGTGCTCGTCCTCGCCGCGGTGAAGAACGCCGTCCTGGAGGAGGTGATCGTCGCGGCGTACCTGATGCGCCGGCTGGAGGACGCCGGGTGGGGGCCGCGGTCACGGACGGCCGCCAGCGCCCTGCTCCGCGGGTCCTACCACCTCTACCAGGGGTTCGGCCCGTTCGTCGGGAATGCGGTGATGGGCGTGGTCTTCGCCGAGTGGTTCCGGCGCACCGGGCGCACCTGGCCGCTGATCGTGGCCCACACGCTGCTCGACGTCGTCGCCTTCGTCGGCTACCGGCTGGTGGCGGGGCCGAACGGGTGGTGAGTCGCGCCACGGGCGACATCGCGTCCGGGCCCTGGCGGGCGGTGGCGTGCCGATGGCATGGTTCACGCAGCGAGACCCAGGAGTCACGGTCGATCACCGGCCGAGCACCCACCGACCGAGCAGAGGCGAAGGCCCGAGCATGACGACGACGACAGGTTCACCCGCGCAGGCGCGCACCGAGACCGCACCGCGCTGGTTCGGCGTGGGCAGCAGTGCCGACGCCGACCCGGTGCGCGCGGCACGGCAAGCGACGAGCGAGGCGCTGCAGGGCGCCGCACCGGCGCTCATGCTGGTCCTGACCTCGCACGAGGGCGACCTCGCCGGTCTCGTCGCGGCGATCCGCGCACAGGCGGGGCCCGACGTGGCGATCGTCGGCACCACCACCTGCGGCGAGATCACCCGCCCCGGGCCCGGGGAGCGGACCGTCGTCGTCACCGCCCTGGGCGGCCCCGGATTCACCGCGCGCACCGCGATCGGCCTGCAGGGCGAGGACGGGCAGCGGGCGGCGGGCCAGGACGTCGCGCTGGGCCTGACCGGCACGGGCAGGGAGCACGAGGTGCTGCTCGTGCTCGGCGACGGGCTCACCCAGCGCCAGCACGACCTCGTGCGCGGGATCTACTCGGTGGTGGGGGCGGGCGTGCCCCTGGCGGGGGCGTGCGGGGGCAACCTCACCTACACCGACGCCCAGCAGTTCCGCTGCGCCCCCGGCGAGGTCGTCCCCGAGGTGGTGCGGCACGGCGTCGTCGCGGCGGCCGTCGGCTCCGACGCGCCCATCGGCGTCGGCGTCGCGCACGGCTGGCGGCCCTCGGGCGAGCCCATGAACATCACCGCGAGCAGCGACACCCTGGTCTACGAGATCGACCACCGGCCGGCCCTCGACGTCTACCTCGAGCGGCTCGGCGTGGACGACGGTGTGACGGCCGACCCGGGGGCCTTCTTCGAGTTCACCCACCGCCACCCGCTGGGCGTGGCCCGCCGCGGCGGCGAGGACATCCGGGTGATCCAGAGCGCCGACCTGGAGCAGCGCACGATCACCTGCTTCGCCGACGCCCAGCAGGGCACGGTGGCGTGGATCATGGAGACCGACCCGCAGGCCCTCGTCGACGGCGGCGCTCAGTCCTGCCGCCAGGCCCTGGACGCCCTCGCGGGCGCCCCGCCCCTCGGGGTGCTCGCCTTCGACTGCGCGGTGCGCAAGCTGCAGCTCGGCGCCGACGGCGTGGCGCAGGAGATCGCGGGCATGCGCGGCGTGATCGGCGAGGTGCCCCTGGCAGGCTTCTACTCCATGGGCGAGATCTGCCGCACCAAGGGTGCCCGCGGGATGCACCACATGACGTCGGTCAGCGTGGCGTTCGCCTGACCATGACGTCCAGCCACCGGCGACCCTCGTGACCCTGCACTGGTCGATCCAGCAGCTCACCGACTACCTGTCGGAGATCAGCGGGCAGCAGGACGAGCGCGCCGCCATGGAGATCGCCGTCGAGCGGGCCGCCGAGGCCCTCGACGCCGAGATCGCCGCCGTCGCCACGGACGATCGCATCCGCTGCAGCGTGGGTTTCGGGCTCGCCACTCCCCCGCCGCAGCTCCTGACGGCAGCCCGCGCGGCCGCCGTCCTGCCGCTGCCGGGCATCGGGCGGGTGCACGCCGCGTGCTCGCGGCTGCACCGCGGCACCGAGGAGTACCTCGTCGTCGCCCGGGTGGACGACGGCCTCGACGCCGAGGAGCTGCAGATCCTGCACGGCATGGCCCAGATGCTGGGCCTCGCGCTGCGCTCGCTGCGCACCCTCGAAGCGGTGCAGGCGCGGCAGCGGCTGATGGCGACGCTGCTCGACGTCCAGCGGGCGATCTCGGCGCGACGCCCCTTGCAGGACGTGTTGAACGCCGTGACGGCGGGCGCGTCGGCCCTGCTCGGCGGGTGGGGCGTGGCGCTGGTCCTGGCCGAACCGCTCAACCCCCGGGTGCACCTCCTGGCCTCGCGGCACGGCCGGCACGAGCGTGACGAGGCGCAGCGGGAGGCCGCCTACGCCGCCGCGGTGACCGGCGCCACCCTCGCGGCGCGCTCCGGGATGATCAACGCGCCGGTGACGGTCGAAGGCGTCGTCGCGGGCAGCCTCGTCGCCGAGGTGCCGCCGGGCCTCGACGCACGCGACGTCCCCGACCTGCCGCAGGAGCGCCCCGAGCACGGCGACGGCCCGCATGACCTGCTCACGGCGTTCGCCCAGCAGGTGAGCCTGGCGCTGACCGACGCCCGCACGGTCGAGGCGCTGCGCGAGGCCATGCGGGACCCGCTGACCTCCCTGGCCAACCGGGCGCTGTTCCTGGACCAGCTGGAGCAGGCCTTCGCCCGTTGCCGCCGGCACGGGACCCGGCTCACCGTCGTCTACCTCGACCTCGACGGCTTCAAGGCGGTCAACGACACCAGCGGGCACCAGGCGGGGGACGCGCTGCTGGCGATGGTGGCCGGTCGTGTCCTGGGGCAGCTGCGCACCGACGACGTCGCGGCGCGCCTGGGCGGGGACGAGTTCGTGCTCCTCCTGGAGGGCGTCGACACCGACGCGGCGGTCGCGGTGACGGAGCGGGTGATCGCCGCGATCCGGGCGCCGTTCCATGTCGGGGACCGCGAGTTCTACATCGGCGCCAGCGCGGGCGTGGCCACCGACGCCGGGGTCGAGGGGCCCTTCGAGATGGTGAGCAATGCCGACGTCGCGATGTACCAGGCCAAGCAGACCGGGCGCGCCCGGGTGGTGGTGTTCGAACCGGCGATGCAGGTGCGGCTGCGCACGCGGCTGGACCTGCAGGCCGACCTCCGCTCGCTGCGCGCCTTCCACGACTTCCACCTGGAGTACCAGCCGATCCTCGCCCTCGCCGACGGCCGCCCCGTCGGGGTGGAGGCGCTGCTGCGCTGGACCCATCCGCGGCTGGGCCCGCTGTCGCCGGCCGAGTTCGTGCCGCTGGCCGAGGAGACGGGCGTGATCCGCGACCTCGGCGCGTGGGTGCTGCGCACGGCTGCGGCCGACATCGCGCAGTGGCGGGACCGGTTGCCCGACCTGCGGTTGAGCGTGAACGTGTCGGCCCGCCAGGTGGGTCCCCGGCTGCTGGACGACGTGCGCGAGGTGCTCGCGACGACGGGGCTGCCCGGTACCGCGCTGACCCTCGAGCTCACCGAGACCGCGCTCATGCAGGACCCCGCCGCGGCGCTGGTGACCCTCGAGCGGCTGCGCGGGTGGGGGGTGAGGCTGTCCATCGACGACTTCGGGACGGGCTACTCCTCGCTGTCCTATCTCCGGCGCTTCCCCGTCGACGAGGTGAAGATCGACCGCTCGTTCGTGGCCGACGTGACGCAGTGGGAGTCCGAGCGCGAGCTGGTGCGGGCCGTCGTCGACCTCGGTCGGGCGCTGCGGCTGGACGTGGTCGCCGAGGGGGTCGAGACGCCCGAGCAGTTGCAGGCGCTGCGGGCGATGGGGTGCGAGCGCGCGCAGGGTTTCCTCTGGGCGGAGCCGGTGCGGGGCGGGCCGCTGCTGCCGTTCCTCGTCGAGCACGCGGAGGCGGCGGCACGGTCGGGGTCCGCAGGCGGTCGCGCTTACCCCCGGTGATGAGTGACGCTTCAACTTCACCCGCTTGCGCGGCGCCGGACCACTCCCCGAGCCCTGCGCCCGGGACCTTCGACCTACCGACACCTGTGGAGTAGCTCACCGACGCCCCCACAGGAGGCCCCCGTGCTCGCCACCGCCGACCCCGTCCGCGCCGCCGTCGTCCCCGCTCCCGCACCGGCCCCCGTGGCGTCCCCCGCGCCCACCGCGGCCGCGCGCTCGGTCTACGGGCTGCAGGCACCGACGCTGGAGACCGCCCACGCCGCGTTCGTCGACGTCGTGGGCTCGGACGACGAGAGCGTGCGGCTGTGGCAGGAGCTGGTGGCGCAGGCGCGCCCGGGCTCAGGCGACCTGGCCGGTCTGGGCCGGCTGGCCGACGCGATGCGCGGCTGCGCGGACGGCGTCGTCGCCCTGTGCGGCAGCGCCCTCGCGATCCGGGTGCGGTCCTTCGAGGAGCTCAGCCACGTGCGGACCATCTGCGCCGAGGCCCGCTAGCCCACCACGGCGCGCGGCCCACACGGCGACCGCGGCCGCCACGACCAGCGCGACGGCGCCGCCGACGAGGATCGACCAGCGGGCGCCGAACGTCTGCCCGATCCAGCCGATGAGGGGCGAGCCGACGGGGGCCCCGCCCATGAAGACGGCCATGTAGACCGCCATCACCCGCCCGCGCAGGTGCGCGGGGGTGCTCACCTGCACGGTGGCGTTGGCGGCGGTCATCAGCGTCAGCGCCGACAACCCGGTGGGCACGAGCATCACCGCGAAGAGCAGGTAGGTGGGCATCAGCGCGGCGACGCTCGCGCAGACGCCGAAGGCCGCGGCGGCGCCGACCACCAGGCGCAGCGTGGGCCGCTCGCGCCGGGCCGCCAGCAGGGCCCCGGCCAGGGAGCCGACGGCCATGACCGAGCCGAGGATGCCGTACTCGCCCGAGCCTCGGTCGAACTGCAACCGGGCCATCAGGGCCGTGGTCAGCTGGAAGTTGAGGCCGAACGTGCCCACCAGGCCGACGATCACGAGGATCGCGACGACGTCGGGGCGGCCCCGCACGTATCGCAGCCCGTCGACGAGGCCGGAGCGCCCGGCGCGGCGCGGCACGGGCCGCAGTTCGGCCGTCGACATCCGGGTCAGCGAGGTCAGGACGGCCGCGAAGGTGGCCGCGTTGAGCAGGAACACCGGGCCGGTGCCGAGCCAGCTGATCAACAGGCCGGCCACGCCGGGACCGATCAGCCGTCCGGCGTGGAACGAGGCACTGTTGAGGCCGACGGCGTTCGGGAGGTCCTCGGGCGGCACCATCTCGCCGACGAAGGCCTGCCGGGCGGGCCCGTCGACGGCGGCGACGACGCCGAGCAGCCCCGCGAGCAGGTAGACGTGCCAGAGCCGGGCCGTGTCGGTGACGACGAGGAGGCCCTGGACGAGCGCGAGGGCGCCCATGGCCGCCTGGGTGGTGACGAGCAGGCGTCGGCGGTCCCACCGGTCGGCGAGGGAGCCCGCGAGGGGCGCGAGGAGCAGCATGGGCGCGAACTGCAGGCCGGTGGTGATGCCGACGGCGACGCCCGAGTCGCGGGTGAGCTGGGTCAGCACGAGCCAGTCCTGGGCCACCCGCTGCATCCAGGTGCCGGTGTTGGAGACGATCGCGCCCCCGGCCCACAGGCGGTAGTTGCGGATGCGCAGCGAGCGGAACGTCGGACTCACAGGTGGCGGCCTCCCAGGCGGTGTCCCTCACGCAATTACTTAGCTCAGCTAAGTATTCCCCCGGCGGGCCCCCCGCGCACCGGCTTATCGCCGTCGTACCCGCCCGGCAGGATGACCACGTGCCGCCCGCCGACCCGCTCACCCGCGCCCACGCCGCCGTCCGGACCTCCCACGAGGCCGTCCTCGCCTGGCGGGTCCGGCGCAGCCTGCTCGTTTCGTCCGCGCAGGGGACGCCCACGCCGCCCGCCACCGTGAGCGACGTCGCCGACCGGCTCGTCGGCATCCAGGCGCAGGTGCCCTCCAGCGCCCGCGACGCCGTCTCGCTGCGCCTGGGGCGCGACGCCGGGCCGGAGCTGTGGGCCGCACAGGCAGGCGGTCGCCTGCTGCGCACCTGGGCCGCCCGGGGCACCCTGCACCTGCTCACCCCCTCCGCGGCCGCCGACCAGCTCGCCGTCCTCGCCTCGGCGCGCACCTGGCACAAGGGCAGCTGGCAGCGCACGTTCGCCGCCACCGCGGTCATGGACCGGCTCGCCGAGGTGGTCCCCGGCATGCTCGCCGGAGCCCCGCTCACCCGGGAGGAGCTGGTCGCGGCGGTGGTGGAGGCCACGGGCGATCCCGGCCTCGCCGAGCCGCTGGGCTCGGGCTGGTCCACGCTGCTCAAGCCCCTGGCCTGGCAGGGGCTGCTCTGCCAGGCCCCCACCGAGGGCGGCTCCGTGCAGTTCACCCGGCCCGACCTGCTGGCTCCCGGCTGGCGTCCCGCCGAGGTCGAGGCCGGCGCGCCCCGGGTCGTGCTGGCCTACCTCGGCTGCTACGGGCCCGCGACGCCCGAGGCGTTCGACGCCTGGCTGCTGCGCGGGGCCACCGCCCGCGCCCGGCTGCGCGCCTGGTTCGCCGACCTCGCCGACGCCGGGGCCATCGTGCCGGTCGACGTCGAGGGGGAACGGCGCTGGGCGCGGACGGTCGACGTCGACGACCTGGCCTCCCCCGGGCAGGTGCCGCGCGTCCTGCTGCCCTCATTCGATCCCTACGTCCTCGGCCCGGGCACCGCCGACCCCCACGTCGTCCCGCAGGAGCACCGGGCCCTGGTCAGCCGCGCGGGCGGATGGATCAGCCCGGTGATCCTCGAGGCCGGCCGGGTGGCCGGGGTGTGGTCCGGGGAGCGCGAGGACCCCCGCGAGGAGCTGTTCGCCGACCTCGGCTGAGCGGCTCAGCCGCCGGTGCGCGCCAGCGGGACGGGCGGGCGGCGGTGCCGCCCGAGGATCGCCAGCGCGGTGTCGGCCCGCCCCTGCAGGACGCCGATCTCCTCGGGGGTGAACCGGCGCGGGCGGACGTCGATCACGCAGTGGGCGCCGAGCAGGTGCCCGCCCCCGGTGCGCAGCGGCACCCCGGCGTAGCTGCGGACGCCGTCGAGCAGCACCGTCGGGCTGCCCGCGTGCTCCGGGTGCGCCGCCGCGTCCTCCACCACGTACACCCCGCCGCTGGTGACCACCCGCGCGCAGAACGCCCACTCGGCGGGGCTGCCCTCGGCCGCGGCCATCCACCCCCGCAGGCCGTGCGAGCCGCCCACGTACTGGGCGCTGTCGAGCACGAAGGCGACCATCGCGGTGGGCACGTCCAGCAGCCGCGCCGTCCCGGCCGAGAGCACGTCGAGCTCCGCGCGCAGACCGGGCGCGGTGAGGTCGTAGCGGGCGAGGGAGCGCAGGCGCTCGACGCTGGCGAGCTGCTGCCCGGCGGTGCTGGTCATCGGCGCTCCTCGACTCCGGCGTCCGATCGGTCGGCGAGCCCCGGTGGCCCGACCCGATCGGTGCGGTTCGGCAAGGAACTATCGGCAGGTGGGGCGGGTGTGGTGAGCCGCCCGGACCACCCGTGGTGCAGCAGACATCCCCGTTGCTCCGTCCGGGTGACCGCGGCGACGCGGTGGGGTGC
Organism: Kineosporiaceae bacterium; assembly: GCA_046330935.1. Classification (GTDB taxonomy): domain Bacteria; phylum Actinomycetota; class Actinomycetes; order Actinomycetales; family Kineosporiaceae; genus JAXLRU01. The sequence continues at coordinate 63,320 of JAXLRU010000013.1, read as the reverse complement.
TCCCCCGCGCGGGCGACCCCCGGACGGGCGCGGATGTCGGGCGGGCGTGGCACAGTGAGGAGCGGGTCGAGCCGTTCCTGTCCGTCCGCCCCCGCGCCTCGGCGTGGAGGCCGCGTCCGGAGGTGCCGTCGTGCCCGACTCCCCCCAGCCCACCGTCGCGCGTCCCCTGCGCATCTACGCCTGGGACCAGCGCCCCGAGGTCGACGTCCTGCACGACGACGGGCTCTGGTACCACGGCTGGCTGCGGGCGTGGCGGCACGCGGGGGCGCAGGGGTGGCGGGCAACCGTCACCTACCACGTCGCCGTCGGTCGGCAGCACTACCGCGAGGTCCCCGCGGCCCACGTGCGCAAGCGCGACGTCCCGGCCCCCGGAGCCCCGGCACCGCGACCGGCGGGAACGGCGACGGCCGGGCGCCCCTCCCACCCCGAGGAGGGCCACCCGGCCGTACCTGCCTGACGCGACGCCCCACGGGGCTCCGCCAGCGGTCACTCGACCCCGAGCACCCGCTTGATCGGCTCGATCGCGAAGTACACGACGAACAGCGCCGACGTCAGCCACAGCAGGAGGTGGACGTCCTTGATCTTGCCCCGCGCCACCTTGAGCACGACGTAGCTGACGAACCCGGCACCGATACCCGCCGTGATCGAGTAGGTGAACGGCATCAGGATGATCGTGAGGAACGCGGGGATCGCGATCTCCAGGTCGTCCCAGTCGATGCCGCGGACCTGCTGCATCATCAGGAAGCCGACGATCACCAGGGCCGGCGTGGCCGCCTCGTAGGGGACCACCTTGACCAGCGGCGACAGGAACGTGGCGAACAGGAACAGCACGCCCGTGACGATGCTCGCCAGACCCGTGCGCGCCCCCTCGCCCACGCCCGCCGCCGACTCGATGTAGGAGGTGTTGCTGGAGACGCTGGCGCCACCACCCGCGACGGCCGCCAGCGAGTCGACGAGGAGGATCCGCTGCGAGTTCGGAGGGTTGCCCTCCTCGTCGAGCAGGTCGCCCTCGGCGCCGATGGCGACCATCGTGCCCATCGTGTCGAAGAAGTCGGCCAGCAGCAGGGTGAAGACGAACAGCACCGCCGTCACGACACCGATGCTCTGGAACGACCCGAGCAGGTCGAAGTTGCCGAGCAACCCGAAGTCGGGGGTGTCGACGACGTCCTTCGGCACCGAGGGCACGTTGAGGCCCCAGCCGAGCGGGTTGACGACCTGGCCGGTCTTCGCGTCACGGAACTTGCCGCCGAGGTCGGCGATCGCCTGCACGATGATCGCGAAGACGGTCGTGCCGATGATCCCGATGAGGATCGCGCCCTTGACGCGGCGGACCAGCAGGACCGCCGTCACGATCAGGCCGACGACGAACACCAGCGCGGGCCAGCCGTCGAGGGAGCCGCCGACGCCCAGCTCCAGCGGGGTCGCGAGGCCGCCGGGGATCCGGATGAAGCCCGCGTCGAACAGGCCGATGATCGCGATGAAGAGGCCGATGCCGACGCTGATCGCCGTCTTCAGCTGGGCCGGGACGGCCTCGAAGACGGCCTTGCGGAACCCGGTCAGCACCAGGACGGTGATGATGAGGCCCTCGATGACGATGAGGCCCATCGCGTCGGCCCAGGTGACGTCGGGCAGCTTGGCGATGCTGAACGTGACGAACGCGTTGAGACCGAGCCCGGTCGCCAGCGCCAGCGGGTAGTTGGCCAGGACGCCCATGAGGATCGTCATGATCCCGGCGACCAGGGCCGTCGCGGCGGCGACCATCGCGATGGCCTTGTCCGCCGAGCCGCCGCCCAGGAACTGGCCGGTGCCGTCCTGCTGCGTCCCGATGATCAACGGGTTGAGGACGACGATGTACGCCATCGCGAAGAACGTCACCAGGCCGCCGCGCAACTCGCGACCGACGGTGGACCCGCGCTCGGTGATGTGGAAGTACGAGTCGAGGAATGACAGGCGGGCGGGGAAGCCCGCGGGGGCCGTTTCAGTTTCGGGGGATGCCATCGCAACCTCTCCAGCGGGGTGGGACAGCGGCGCATCCTGCCACGAACCTGTGTCCCCGATGTGACGCGTCGGGCCCTTGTCGCCGGCCTTTCCCGCGGCCCGCGCCCGGCGGTGCCCGAATCGTGTCGGTGCAGGTGGGACCGGGGTGACGAAGGTCCTAGGCTGGCGCTCGTGCGCCTGAAGCCCGACCCCGCCACCCGCCGTCCCGACCCGCAGCCGCTGCCCACCGACATGCGCCGCGTCGTCCTCGTCGGCATGGCGGTCTGGGCGCTCGCGCTGGTGGCCGCCCTGGTGTCGCTCGGCTGGCTGCGCGAGACCGGGCGTGGGTGGTGGGTGTGGGTGCCCGTCGCCGCGCTGGCCCTCGGCGGGATCGGGCTGAGCACCCGGTTCGTGCGCGAACAGCGCCAGGCCGGGGAGTGATCGCTACCGCCTGTCGGCGCGGTACCGCTTCATCAGCGCGGTGATCTCGGCGGGCCGCCTGGCGCCGTTGAGCTCGACCAGCAGGTCGTCGGGGCAGCGCTCGTAGGGGTCACCCCAGAAGCGGGCGGTGCGGTTGTCCCAGATGCGGTAGCCGCCCGGCACCCCTCGCGCCACGTACCGCCACTTCGCCACGCCCGCCATGGTGCAGGCGCGCCGTGCCCGGGCTCCAGCCGTTTTCGCCCCGGGCCCCGGCCGCTCACCGGGAGCATGGGCGGCGCTATTCGCCGCAGACCGTCCCCGGACCATCCGCGGCCCCGCGAGCGTCACCCCTGCGTCGCGGGCACCCGGGTCTTGCGGGTGAGGGTCCGGCACTTCTCGGGGCCCTTCTTGGGCGCGCGGCACCTGGTCACGGTGGTGGTGACGACCCTGGTCGGCTTCGGCCGGGGCCCGGTGCTCGTGGGCGTGCCCGTGGGCGTCACGGACGCGGTGGGGGTGGGGGACGTCGTCCCGGGGCTGGGCGCGATCTCGGCCTCGGCGACGGTGACGTCGGCCGATCCCGACGACTGGTGACCCGCGACGGCGAGCAGCTGCTGGTCCCACCGGCCGACGGTGAAGCCGTACGCGGCCCACGCCGCGACGTGGTCGGCGACGGTGATCGTGCCCGCGGTGCGCTTGGTGAGGCGCAGGCTGGTGTAGACGTCGTAGGAGTTGGGGATCATCGCGGGTCCGGCCGAACCGGCTGGGGCGCGGTCGAGCATGCTCGTGACCCGCGACCGGTAGATCTCGTAGACGCCGCCGTCGGAGACGACGACGCCGAGCTTCGTCGCCCCCGTGGTCGGGTTCCACGCGGTCCAGGAGTCGATGATCCGGTACTCGGTGAGCGGCTCGCGGGTCCACCCCTGGACCCCGAGGGACGTCAGGCCGGCCACGCGCATCGTGGCGGAGTAGACGATCGTGCGCGGGGCCCCGACCTGCCAGCCCTTGCCGATCTCGAACTCGTTGGCCGACGGCGTCCAGCCCGCGGTGTACCGGCCGGCGTCCTGCAGGGCCATCGTCAGCGAGCCGGTGTCCTTCCAGTAGGAGTAGAAGAAGCCGTCGTGGGTGCCGGTGGCGTTCGCCGTGAGGACGACGGGTTCGGCGGCCGAGGACGGCGACCCGAGCGCGACGCCCGCGGCCACTGCCGCCCCGGCGACGACGGCCGTGACGACGGCGGTGACCGGACGTGACCTGCGTGCTCCCATGACAGCCCTCCCGTGGCGGCCCGGACGACCTCGCCCGGGGTCGCGACCCTTCCAGCAGCCGGTTCGGGCGTCAACGACCTGGGTCCCAGCGTGGCAGCGGCGCGCCGCTGACGTCGTTGTCACGTCGTCGGGCGGCGCCTCTGGATCAGCCGAAGACGCCCTCGGTGAGGAGCCGGGCGAGCGAGGACGGGTCCTCCAGCACCTCGGCGAGCGCGTGTCGCGCCGCCCATCGCCCGCGCGAGGCGGCCAGGCCGAGCGCCAGCCCGTGCAGGGTCGCCGCGTGCACGACGCCCGCGTCGTCGACCCACCAGTCCACCTCGGCGCCGTCGACGACCAGCCGGTCGTGCTCGCACCAGCGGCCGGCATCGGCCAGCCCCAGCAGCGCCGCAGCAGCCGCGGGCACCGGTACGAGCTGCCCGGCGGCGTCGGCGACCTCGGACATCGCCCCCCGCACCTCGTCAGCGGCCAGGGGCAGGTCGAGCAGGTCGGCCAGCGCTGCGGCGTGTTCGGGCGCGGCGGTGATCACCTCGCCCGGGGCGAACAGCTGCAGGTGGCAGGGGTTGTCGACCACCGTCACCTTCTCGGCCGAGACGACGGCCGTGACCTCCCCCGTCACGACCCGCACGTGCGAGGGCGCGGGCGGCACCTGCGCGGCGCCGTGCTGCCCGCCGTGCTGCCCGCCGTGCTCCCCCACGACGGAGGCGAGCTGCTCGGCGAGCGCCGCGACGTGCTGCCATGCCTGGACGAGCTGCGCCGGCGCGAGGTCCAGCGAGGGGTCGGCGAGCCGGTCGAGGACGGCGGAGAGCCCGGCCGTGCCCAGCTCGTCGAGCCGCCGCACGCAGCCGAGCGCCCGGCGCATCCCGGCGTCGAGGTCGACCACCTCACCGGGAGCGGGCGGGAGCACCTGCCGGACGACGGGATGGGCCTCGGGGTCGGCAACGGGCCCGCCGACGAGTTCGCGGCGCAGCCACCAGGCGGTGTAGGCGAGGACGTCGACGACGCCGCGCGGGTGCACGACGCGGGCGGGCGCCGTCAGCGCCTCGCGGGCCGCCCGGTCACCGGCGATCCAGGCGAGCACCTGCGGCCAGGCGGCGGCGCGGACGGCGTCGAGGTCGGCGACGGCGAGCAGCTCCTCGAGCACCGCGTCGGCCGGGTCCACCCCGGCGCGGGCGCAGGCGGCGAGCGCCTCGGCGGACCATTGTTCCCAGCCGTCGAGGTCCTCCGGGTCGCCGGGGACGACGTCGTCGGGGTCGCGCGGCGCGTCCAGCGCCACCGTCGCGGCGCGCACGAGCACCAGGTGTGCGCGCACCCCCGCGGCCACGAGCGCGTCGGCGCCCCACCGTTGGAGCAGGTCGTCGGCGACCGGGGCGAACTCGGCCTCCTCCAGCAGCCGCTCCGCGGGCGAGGCGGGCAGCACGAGCGCGCACGCGGGAGCGGGCTCGCCGTCGGCGTCGACCAGCGGCAGCTCCCCGAGCCACGGCAGGTCGCCCGGGCCCAGCTCGCCGTCGCCCACGGCTCCCGCGACGAGCGCGAGGACGGCGTCGGCCTGGTCGGCGAAGTCGGGATCGGCGTCGAGGTCGGCGTGGCCCCGCAGCGGGTCCTCGCCGGCGGCGAGCGCGGCGACGGCGGCCCGGACGGCGGGCAGCTCCAGCAGGGCCCGCGGCGTCGCCACGGTGGCGCCGAGCCGTTCGAGGAGGCGGTGGGCGGCGCGCGGGTGCACGGCCCGCACCCCGAGGGCGGCGATCGCCGAGGCGAGGTCGTCCCCGGGGCGCCCGAGCGCGACGACGGTCCCCCGGGGGCCGGCGACGACCCGCCCGTCGGCCAGCGGCACCGGCAGCCCCGCGAGTGCCTCGCGCAGCAGCGGGTCGGGGCTCAGGGCGTCCAGTGCCTGGTAGACGGCGTGCCACGCCAGCGCCTCGGCGTCCTCGTGCTCCTCGGCGTCCCCGGGCTCCCCTGCCGCCCACGGGCGGCCCGCGTCCGCGGCCAGGCGCAGCGGCATCGCCTCGACGGCGTCGGCCAGCGACACCTCGCGGACGTCGAGGGCGCGACGGGCGGCCTCGGCGGCCGGCGAGCCCCGCCGCACCACCAGTCCGGGCGTGCCCGCGGACAGGGCGGCCACGACGTCCGCCTCACGACCGGCGGGCAGCGACAGCACCGCGGCGCGGGCCGGGCGCAGCAGTACCGAGGGGTCGGCGGCCGAGGGCAGCAGCGGCGCGTGGGCGAGCAGGGGCAGGACCGCCTCGCGCAGCGCGCCGTCCAGGGCCCCGGCGGCCAGGCCCGCGGGGACGAGCCCGAGGACGTCCTCGCCCGCCTCGGCCAGCTCGGTGAGCAGGTCGGCGTACAGGCGGGCGGCGTGCCCCACGAGCTCCTGGGTGAGCGGCCCCGGCACGACGTGGCGGCGGGTGGACTCCAGCGGGAACGTGCCCAGCAGCAGCGCGGGCCACGGCAGCGGCGCGTCGGGGGGGGTGGGGGCGTGCAGGACTCCGGGCGCAGCGCCCGACGCCGTGGGGGTGCCCGCGGGGGCCCCGAACAGGTCGGCCACGGCCGCCTCGAGGCGGTCGGGCGCGGCACCCTCGCGAGGCACGGCCCAGGTGACCTGCCAGGTCGGGCGGGCGCGCTCCTCCACGGGACGGTCGGCCAGCAGCGCCGGGTCGAGCGCACCGCTGCCGCGCAGGACGCGCCAGCGCTCCTCGACGTCGGCCAGACGGCGCGCGGGGGCACCGGGGACCTCGACGACCACCTCGACGAGCCCCGGCAGCGCCAGGAGGAGGGTGTCGTCGACCTCGGCGAGCCGGCGCAGGACGACGTCGTGGGCCGCGGCGTCGCGCAGCGGCAGGACGACGGCGGTGTCGTACCCCTCGGGCGGGATGCCCTCCGCGGGGAACGGCAGCCGCAGCGCGGGGACGTGACCGTCGCGGCGGGCCAGCTCGGCGTCGAGGTCGCCGTCGGGTCGCGACGCGGCCAGCTGGTGCACCAGCGCGCGGGAGTCGGCCGCCGAGAACCGCACGCCGCCGCCCCGGGAGAGGACGGCGGGCTCGTCGGTGACGGTGAGCACCGCCGCGAAGCCCACGCCGAACCGGCCCACCTGCGCCTGCGCCTCCGGCCCGCGCTTGGAGGACGCCCGCAACGTGCAGAGTGCCTGCACGCCGTCGGCGTCCAGGGGGGCGCCGGTGTTGGCGGCCACGAGCACGGGGCGGCCGTCGAGGTCGGCCAGCCGCAGCAGCAGCCGTCCGCCCGTCCCGGCGCGTGCCGCGGCGTCGGCGGCGTTCTGGGCGAGCTCGACGACGATCCGGTCCCGGTACCCGCCGAGGACGAGCTCCTCCTCGGCGTTGGCGTCCTCCCGCAGCCGCACGGCGGCCGCGGACCATCCCGCCAGCACGCGCTCGCGGATCGCGGCGGCGCCGAACGGGTCGGCGGTCATGCCTGGTCGTCGGCCGTCTGCTCGGCGGGCGTCTCGGCCTCCGGCTGCGACTCGGGTGCCTCGGCCACGGGCTCCTCGGCGTGCCGCGGCGGCACGACCACGGCCTCGGCCCCGGTCTCGTCGAGGATCAGCGTGGGCAGCGGCTCGGGCTCGGGGTGCTCGACGTCGGTCTCGCTGTGCGCGCCGCAGCCGTGGTCGAGGCTGACCACCTTGCCGTCGTCGGGCGACCACGCGTTGGCGCAGACGCCGAAGAGCTGGCGCAGGGCCCCGCCCATCGGCAGGAAGTAGCCGCAGCTCGCGCAGGGCGCGGGCGCGTGCAGGGCGGTGTCGGCCTGGGGCCCGTGCTCGCCGGAGTACCACCGCGACGCGGCGGCCTCGCGCCCCTCGCGCGAGAGCACCCGGCGGCGGCCGAGGCCGAGTTCCCACACGGCGAGGCGGTCGGCGTCGGCCTGCGGGAGGGGAGCGGCCGCGCCGAGACCCGCCACCGTGGGCACGTCGTCGCCCACGGGCACGTCGTCGTCGGCCTCGGGGTCGAGGGAGTCGACGGCCGACGCCTCCGTGCCCACCGGCGCGTAGCCGGGCTCGAGGTAGGGGTCGTCGGCGCGGTAGGGCAGCTGGTCGTGGGGGCCGAGGTCGCCGGGGGCGACGCGGTCCGACCACGGCACCCATGCCGGGGGCAGCAGCGCCCCGGTGCCGGGCAGGAGCACGACCTCGCTCACGGTGGCGACGCGCGCCCGGGACGCGCGGGCCACGGTGACGGCCCACCGCCACCCGCGGTAGCCGGGCAGCCGGCAGGCGAAGGAGTGCGTCACCACCCGCTCCCCGTCGGCGACGGCGCCCTCGTGGTCACCCACGGAGGCCGCGCCGGCGACGTCGCGCGCGGCCTCGGCGGCGAGGTCGACGGCGGCGAGGCACACGGCGTCGGCGGCGCCGCGAACCGCCCGCGCGCGCTTGGCGGGGGCGGCGGGGGCCTCGACCGGGGCGTCCGGCAGGGCCGCTCCCGGCTCGCTGGAGGGCAGCTCGGGGGCGGTGGGGGCGTCGGGCGTCGCTGGCACGTCGTCGATTGTCCACCATGAACCGCCCGCCTTGGCAGGATGTGCGCGTGGAACGGCTCCGGACGGCGGCGGGCGTGCTCGCAGGGGTGCCCCGCAGGGTCGTGCGCGTGGTCCGGCGGTTCACCCACGCCCGGGGCGCGGGCGAGTCGGGGCTCGGCACGGCACTGGAGCTGCACCTGGTCGCGAGCGCCGCCGACGCGCTGGTGGTGACGGCCCTGGCGGGGACGATCCTGTTCTCGGGGACGACGAGCGAGGCGCGCGGCAAGGTGGCGCTGTCGCTGCTCGTGACCATGGTGCCGTTCGCGGTGCTCGCCCCCGTGATCGGCCCGACGCTGGACAGGTTCCGGCGCGGGCGCCGCTACGCGCTGGCGACGACCATGCTGGTCCGCGCGTTTCTGTGCTGGGTGATGGCGGGCGCGGTGGGCGGCTCGGGCGAGACCGGGCTGGGGCTGTACCCGGCGGCGTTCGGCTTCCTCGTCTGCCAGAAGGCCTACCTGGTCACCCGTGGCGCGATGATCCCCCGGGTGCTGCCCGCGGGGACGGACCTCGTGCGCGCCAACAGCCGGATGTCGCTGGCGGGGGTGGCGGCCATGGCGGTGGGCGCCCCGATCGGCGCGGGCCTGGGGGCGTGGCTGGGTGCCACGTGGACCCTGCGCCTGGCGTTCGTCGTGTTCGCGGGCGGCATCGTGCTCGCCCTGATGCTGCCGGCGACGGTCGACTCCGCCGAGGGCGAGACGCCCGCCGCGCTGACGGCGGGCGGCGGCCGCGCGTCGTGGACGCTGGGCACCGCCGTGGTGCGGTCGCTGCGCGCCAACGCGGCCCTGCGCGCGTTCACGGGGTTCCTCACCCTGTTCCTCGCCTTCGACCTGCGCAGCCACCCCGTCGGCTCGTGGTCGCCGGCCACCGCCGTCGCGGCCGTCCTCGTGATGTTCGGGGTCGGCGGGGGCGTGGGGACGGCGCTGGGCGGCATCGGGCGGCGCGTGCGGCCCGAGCTCGTGACAGTCGTGACGCCGGTCGTGGCGGCCGTGGCCGCCCTGGGCGCGGCGCTGGCCTACGGCCTGCCGGCGGTGCTCACGGTCTCGGCCGTGGCCGGGCTGGCCCAGGCCCTCGGCAAGCTCTGCCTCGACGCGGTGATCCAGCGCGACGTGCCCGACCACGCACGCAGCTCCGCGTTCGCGCGGTCGGAGACCCTGCTGCAGCTCGCCTGGGTGCTCGGCGGGTGCCTGGGCCTCGTACTCCCGCTACCGGGCCGGTGGGGGCTCGCCCTCGGGGCGGTGGCGGCGGTGGCCGGCACGGTGGCGGTCGCCCGGTCGGGCCGGCGGCCCGCGGCGACCCCTCCGCGCTGAAACCGGGGCCGAGGTCACCCGTGGCGCACACCTTCACTCGTTTGCGTACGTCCTTTGGTGTGGCAGTGCATCGGGACCGCTCAAGACCGGACACGCGACGGGCGACAGGCGTCACCGGGGGACGTGCAGCTCAGCCACCCTCCGGCATGCGCCGGACCGACCGGCCGGACGGAGACCGATGTCGAGGCGACGCGAAGCGGTGACGGTGACGGCGGTCCTCGCCGCCATCGCCGCCCTCGGCGTCGCGTGCTGGGGCCCCGCACGCCTCGGCGACGCGTCCCTGACCGCGACCATCGAGGGGCGCGACAGCCTCCCCTGGTGGCTGCTCGCCGTCCTCGCCGCCGCGGCGGAACGCGCCGAGATCGTCGTCCCGAGCCGCCGTCAGTCGCGCTCGACCACCCTGAGCGACAGCTCGCTCGTCATCGGGCTGATCTTCTGGGACCCCCTGGCGATGGTGACGGGCCGGGCCGCCGGCGTCGCCGCCCAGCGGATCCTGCGAGGCCGGTGCACGCTGGCGAAGGTCGCCGTGAACACGTCCCTCGTGGTGGCGGAGAGCCTGCTGGCGCGAGTGGTGGTGCTCGAGCTCAGTGAGGGCAGGCGGTTCCCCCACGTGCTCGCGGCGGTGGGGGTGCTCGCGGGCGTGGCCGCGGCCAACCTGCTCAGCGCGACGGTGACGGCGACGATCGTCGGCCGGCTCGACCGCCTGCCGGTGGCGGGGCTGCTCGGCCAGGCCCTGCGCGAGGACGCCCCCGGCGCGGTGATCGCCACCAGCTTCGGCCTGGCCGCCGCCTACGCCCTCCACGACGAGGCCTCCAGCCTCGTGGTGCTGGCCGTGTGCGCGCTGGCCGCGGCCGCCGTCCACCGCAGCCAGAGCCGCCTGATCACCGACAACCGCAAGCTCAACGGCATGCACCGGTTCAACCGCCGGCTCGCCGCCTGCGAGACCAACCGCGAGCTGACCGAGCAGACCCTGGAGCTCGCGCGCGTGCTGCTGCACGCCGAGCACGCCGAGATGGTGCTGCCGGGGGCCGAGCGCGGGCAGCCGCTCACCCAGGTGTGCTCACCGCTGGACGGCGACCCGCGCTGGAGCAGCCGCCTGCCGGAGGACCTCCCGCCCGTGCTGCTCGCCGCGGCCCACGCCACCCGCCCCTACACGTTGATCGTGCGGGGCGGCCTGTGGCACCGGCTGCGGGAGGAGCCCGTCGTGCGCGGGCTCCTGGGCCGGCGCGTGCTGGACCGCCTGCAGCGCGTCACCCAGCGGCACCAGCTGCCCTACGCGGAGGCCGGCGAGGCCTACCTGCGCAGTCTCGGGCTCACCGACGGCGTCACCGTGCCGCTGCAGGTGGAGGACCGCCACCTGGGCTGCCTCATCGTGGCCGGCCGGATGGCCGCCCTCGGCTTCGACGCCGCCGACGTCGACCTCCTGCAGACCCTCGCCTCGCAGGCCGCGATCGCCCTGCACCGCAGCGAGCTGCTCGACCGGGTGCAGTGGGAGGCTACGCACGACAGCGTCACGGCGCTGCCGAACCGGCTCACCTTCAACCGCGCCACGCAGGAGGCGCTGCTCGCGTGGTCGCTGGGCCGGGCGGCCGCGCCTCGGGTGCCCGCCCAGCGCGGGAGCGGGTCGACCACCGCGCCCCCGGCGTCCCGGGCGCCCGTCACGGGCATCGCGATGCTCGACCTCGACCGCTTCCACGACGTCAACGACACCTTCGGCCACGACGTGGCCGACGACCTGCTGCGCCAGGTCTCCGACCGGCTGGCGACGGCCGCGGGGGACGACGCCCTGGTGGCGCGGCTGGGCAGCGACGAGTTCGGCGTCCTGGTGGCCGGGTGCGCCTCCCGCGAGCACCTGCTCGACGTCGTCCAGCGGCTCGTGGGCAGCCTCGCCCAGCCGATCACCGTGGGCGAGACCTCGCTGCAGTTCTCGGCGTCGGTGGGGCTGGCGGTCGTGGAGGACCCCGAGGCGACGGTGACGTCGCTGGTGGTGCAGGCCGACGTCGCCCTGCAGGCCGCCAAGCAGATGTCGGGCCCGATCGTGGAGTACTCCCCCGACATCGACAACCGCGCGCCGCACCGGCTGGCCATCGCCACCGACCTGCGCGGCGCCCTGCGGGAGGGGGACCTCGCGATCCACGTGCAGCCGCAGGCGAGCCTGTCGACCGGCTGTCTGGTGGGCGTGGAGGCGCTCGTGCGCTGGCACCACCCGACCCGAGGCCTGGTCTTCCCCGACGAGTTCATCCCCGTCGCCGAGACCACCGGCCTGGTCGGCGAGCTCACGCAGGTGGTGCTGGACAAGGCCCTCGCCGCGGTGGCCGGCTACCGGAGCCGGGGCGTCGAGGTGCCGATCGCGGTGAACCTGTCGGCGCGCAGCCTCGTCGACGCCGAGCTCGTCGCGTCGGTGCAGCGCGCGCTGCGCCGCCACCGCCTGCCCGCGCACCTGCTCACCCTGGAGATCACGGAGAGCTCGGTGATGGACGACCCGCAGCGGGCCATCCGCACCCTCACGCAGTTGCGGGCACTGGGCATCACGCTCGCCGTCGACGACTTCGGCACCGGGTACAGCTCGCTGTCCTACCTCAAGCGGCTCCCCGTGCAGGAGGTGAAGATCGACAAATCGTTCGTGATGACGTTGCCCGTGGACGCGGACAACGCCTCGATCGTGCGCTCGATCGTCGACCTCGGCGCCAACCTGGGCCTGCGGGTGATCGCCGAGGGCGTGGAGGACGCGCAGTCGTGGAACCTGCTCGCCGCGATGGGCTGCGACGTCGCGCAGGGCTACCACCTGGCCCGCCCCATGCCGGCCGAGGACCTGCTCGGCTGGCTGGACGCGAGCCCCGTGGTGTCGCGGCCGAGCCCGGCGATCGTCTGATCCCTGCGGGCCCGGCCGCAGATGCCTCAGACCTCCAGGTCGTCGGCGACGGCGCGCAGCACGGTCGCGATCTTCTTCGCGGTGCCCTTGTCGGGGTAGCGGCCGCGGCGCAGCCCGTTGGAGACGCCGTCGAGCAGCTTGATGACGTCCTCGACGATGACCGTCATGTCCTCGGCCGGCTTACGGGTGTTCTTCGCGACCGACACCAGCGGCTCGAGCGTGCGCACCGACAGCGCCTGGAGCCCGCGACGGCCCTCGGCCACCCCGAACTCGACCCGCGCGCCCGGCTTCAGGGTGGAGCCCTCCGGCAACGCGGAGGAGTGGACGAAGACTTCGCCACCCTCGTCGTTGGCCAAGAAGCCGAACCCCTTGTCGGCGTCGAACCACTTCACCTTGCCAGTCGGCACCTTGAGAACCTCTGCCTCGTCCGGTCACGTCGCGGCCGTCGCGGCAGGCCGCGGCCGAGGGACTCGGCGCGCGCGTCCGGCGACGGCGGCGGGGCGGAAGGTCCGCCACGGACCAGGCTAACGGTGGAGTCCACCGGTTTCGTTCCGTCGCGCCCACCAGTCCCCCAGCCAGACCCCGAACCCCGTGAGGTCGGCCAACGCGACGTCCGCGCCCGCCTCGCGCAGCTGCGCGAGGGTGCACGGGCCGGTCGCGACGCCGACGGCGAGCGCACCGCAGGTGTGGGCCGCGACGACGTCCCCGGGGTGGTCGCCGACGTAGACGTGCGCGCCGAGCTCGGCCAGCAACCGGCCCTTGGCCTCGGCGAACAGCCCGCCGCCGGTGACGTCGACCGCGTCGTCCAGCCCCACCTCGACCAGCATCGCCTCCAGCAGGTGCGGGGCCTTGGCCGAGACGACGGCGACCCGCCCGACCAGGGCGCGCACCGCCTCCAGCGCGGACGCGGCCCCGGGCAGCGGCCGGGTGCCGGGGATGCCCGTCTGCGGGTAGCGGGCGCGGTAGTCCTCGACCAGCGCGGCGACGACTCGCGGTTCGGCGGGACGGGACAGCGCGGCCAGCCGCGCCGCGATCACCTGCTCCAGCGGCAGGCCCACGTGGGGCACCACCTCGGCGGCCGTCGTGGGCACCCCGCACGCCTGCAGGGTGGCGGCGATCCCGCCGGCCGAGTCCACGAGGGTCAGGTCGAGGTCGAACCCCACGACGGGGCCGGGAGGAGGGGACACGGCAGCGGGCACGCCGGGCAGTGAAGCACGACTCGGTCCTGGCCGCTGGCACACTGCTGTGCCAACCGAACCCGTAGCAGTCCCCTTACCTACCCAGGGCACCCACGCCGACCCCGGCACACAAAGTTCCGGACAGACCCGAAAGATCCGGGCTCGATCGAGGAGTCCCGGGTGCTCTGCCAGTCGGCAGCGACAGCCGGAGGTCTCGCCCGACTCGGGTGGAGTCGCTGGATCGCTTGGTGGTTCGCCTTTCCGGGCGTATGCTCATTCGCATGGATGAACCGAACTCGTGGGATGTGGACGAGTCTCACCATGCGTGGCCGAGTATGCTCGCCGAGAAGTTTCTTTGCGACTTCGCCCGCGACATCACGAATCATCTCCTGCGACCAGGAGAACTCAAGCGTGTTCGAGCTTTCGCCACTGCTGAAGGAGAAGGCTGGATCCACGTGGAAGCGGGCGAGGGGGAGCACTTCCGCTTCTTAGTGAATGCGGGGGGCGAAGAATCGGAAACACAAAGGTCTGAACGATTCAAGAGTGACATGCAGGATTGGATAAGCGAGAGCCGTTTCGGTTGGGGTCAGCTTCGTCAATGACGCCTATGAAGCTGACCCCAAGCACCATCAGGTCAACAGGTGGTGCCGGGAGCGCAGCGGTAGGGAAGGAACGTCATGCTTCCCTTGATCGACAACGTTGCGGTTCCGTGTCTGCCGCTGATGACCACAGGGAAAGTGAAACTATCACTGTAAGTGATGGAGTCGTTATTGTATGCCGGGTTGTACGTGCCGTGAAAAACGTAAAGACAGGCGACTGAATGTGGCGACTGGCGCGGCATCGTCCTGCCATTCCTTGTCCAAGCCATGCCCGACTCCGATACGGTTCCGGCCGCAACCGAGCACCAGTACGGAGAAATGGTGAAGCCCCAAGGAGCGGTGGTCGCTCCGCACGCATGCTGAATGCTGTAGCTCCCGTTGGAGTCCGTGAAGTCGTAATACCTGCTGCAGTACAACTGGGCGCCGTCTGGTGCTGCCATTGGCGAAAGGTCAGGAGGAGCTGCCGGAAGGGCGGGCTTGGCGTCATAGGGTGAGTGCACCGCACGGGATTCCGGCCTGGCGGTAGGATAGCGCAGGTTTCGGGATCGTCGGATACGAGAATTGGTGCGATCGGGATGCGTGGCGTGGAATTGACCGTTGCCGATCGGGAAATGATTTCTCGGGGGATCGCGGCGGGGTCCAGTTTCCGTGGGATAGCGGTGGTGCTGGGCCGCAATCACGGGGTGGTTTGTCGGGAGGTCGCGCGTAACGGTGGCCGTGAGGCCTACCGGGCGGTCGTGGCGCAGAAGCGCGCTGATGCCCAACGGGGACGGCCGAAGGAGCGGGTCCTCGTGGCGTCGCAGCGGCTGCACGACGCGGTCAACGCCGGCCTGGGCAGGAAGTGGTCCCCGGCCGAGATCAGCCGCCGGCTGCGGGTGGACCATCCCGACGACGAGACTATGCGGGTGTCCCACGAGACGATCTACCAGTGCCTGTACCTGCAGGCTCGCGGGGAACTGCGGACCCAACTGAAGATCAGCCTGCGTCAGGGCCGGACCCGGCGCGTACCGTCGTCGAGGATCGCCCAGGTCAAGGGCCAGATCGTCGGCATGGTCAACATCAGTGAGCGGCCCGCGGAGGTGCTGACCGGGCCGTGCCCGGACACTGGGAAGGCGACCTGATCATCGGCGCCGGCGGGAAGTCGCAGATCATGACGCTCGTCGAGCGGACCACCCGGTACGCGATGCTCGTACGGGTCCCCTACGACCGCACAGCCGAACGGTGCGCGATCCTGCTCGCCGCGAAGATCGCCACCCTGCCCGAGTTCCTCCGCAAGTCCATCACCTGGGACCAGGGCAAGGAGATGGCCGCTCACGCGAAGTTCACCATTGTCTCCGGCGTCCCCGTGTTCTTCTGCGACCCCCACAAGCCCTGGCAGCGCGGCACCAACGAGAACACCAACGGCCTCCTCCGCCAATACTTCCCCAAGGGCACCGACCTCTCCGGCTACACCCAAGCCGAACTCGACGCCGTCGCCGACGAACTCAACGACCCCCGCGCCACCCTCAACTGGATGAAACCCACCGAAGAACTCAACCGCCTACTCCAGGCATCAACTGGTGCACCCACCACTTGACACCGCCGGGTGTCGTATTCTCAATACCTTGCCTGATGGCGCGCTGAATCTTCTTTTGTTGGGCGGAACTAAGCGCTGCGTCGAACTTCACGGTTACTTCCGTCGTGGGGTATCCGCTACTGGGGGTTGCGGTCGCCACCCGTATTGAGGAACTGCTAGGCTCCGCATGTGCAACAGGTGTCAACATCAATGCAGTCGTTGCGCTCATGAGCAGGCATGCCGCACTCCGCATCATTGAATGAAAGATCACAAATCTCTCCGATTGTCGCGATGTCAGGGAATATACTCGTCTCCCGCTTGGGGGCGAGCTTAGCGACAGAAGGGGGGGCGGTGTCAACTCGAGGATTGCGCGGGGGGCCGTTGATTTCGTCGCCGACGGCGTCGAGTTCTGCTTGGGCGTGGATGGAGAGGTCGGTGCCTTTGCGGAAGTATTGGCGGAGGAAAGGGTCTGTCCGATCAACGGTGGGCGGGCTTGGCCTGACACGCCGGGCGGGTGTCTGGCGGGGAAGCAGGCGGCATGACGGAGATCCTCGAGCCTGTGACGCTCGATGAGACGCAGAGGCAGGAGTTCGCCGCGCGGTTGGTCGCCCAGGCGCGTGAGGCCGGGGTGGAGCTGGTCGGCCCTGGCGGGCCGTTGACCGGGTTGACCAAGCAGGTCCTGGAGACCGCGCTGGAGGAGGAACTGACCGAGCACCTGGGCTACGAGCCCGGGGACCGGCAAGGCAAGCAGGGGCGAACGAGCGGAACGGGACCCGGTCCAAGACGGTGTTGACCGAGATCGGACCGGTCGAGATCGACGTGCCCCGCGACCGTGACGGCACGTTCACCCCGACGATCGTGAAGAAGCGGCAGCGGCGCCTGGACGGCGTTGACGAGCCGGTCCTGTCCGTGACCGCTCGTGGCCTGACGACGGGGGAGATCAGCGCGCACTTCGCCGAGGTCTACGGGGCCTCGGTCTCCAAGGACACGATCAGTCGGATCACCGACAAGGTCACCGCGGAGATGGCGGAGTGGCAGGTCCGGCCTCTGGACCCCGTCTACCCGGTGATCTTCATCGACGCGATCGTGGTGAAGGTCCGCGACGGTCAGGTCAGGAACAAGCTGTTCTACGTGGTCATCGGCGTGACGACCCGTGGGGAGCGGGACATCCTCGGGATCTGGGCCGGCGAGGGCGGTGAGGGCGCGAAGTACTGGCTGAACGTCCTCACCGAGATCAAGAACCGCGGCGTGAGCGACGTCTGCATCGCGGTCTGCGACGGACTCAAGGGCCTCCCCGAGGCGATCACCCCCGTGTGGGAGTACACCCACGTCCAAACGTGCGTGATCCACCTGCTCAGAAACACGTTCCGCTACGCCGCCCGGCAGGACTGGGACCAGATCGCCCGTGACCTCAAGCCCGTCTACACCGCGGTCAACGCCGAGCATGCCGCGGCCCGGCTGGCCGAGTTCGCCGGCTCTTCGGATTTGAGCGTGATCGGGCCCGTGTGAGGGGGCTCGTGGTCCTGCGCTGAGATGGGTGTTGCTGAGGCACTCATCGAGATCGAAGGACCACGAGCCGTGGACAACGCTACGGGCTCGCCGCGGGATGCGGCGAGTGTGCTGTTCGACCTGCCCGGGTACCGCGTGGTGAGCGCGGTCGACCTGCCCGGAGGCGGCCGGGAGGTGGTGATCGCCTCCGTCGAGGGCGAGGCGGGCTGCCCGACCTGTGGGGTGCTCTCGGGGCGGGTCCATCAACGGACCCGACAACGGCTGCGCGACGTTCCGGTCGCCGCCACGTACGGGTGGTCCTGATCCGGCGCGCTTCGCCTGTGTGGAGCAACGCTGTCCGAGGCGGACGTTCGCGGAGGTCACCGGGCAGGTCCCGGCCCGCCAGGACCACCGCCCGCCTGCGGGAGCAGCTGCTCACCGCGGTCCTGGCCGGGCGGTCCGTCGCCGAGGTCGCCGCCTCGTACGGGGTGTCGTGGTGGACGGTCCAGGCCGTCCTCAACGCCGCCGCCCTGCTCGGCATCGACCCCGACGCGGCCAGCCCGCGGCGACTGGGCATCGACGAGCACCGCTACCGGTCGGTGCGGTACTGGCGCGACGAACACGGCACCTGGCGCCGGTACGAGCCCTGGATGTCGACGATCGTCGACGTCGACACCGGGGGCGTCCTCGGCGTGGTCGACGGACGCGGCGCCGCCGGGGTCGCTGCGTGGCTGGCGGCCAGGCCGCAGGAGTGGCGGGACCGGATCGAGGTCGTCGCGATCGACCCCTCTGCGGCGTTCCGCGCCGCACTACGTGACCAGCTCCCGCAGGCGGCGGTCAGTGTCGACGCGTTCCACCTGGTCAACTCGCCAACGACACCCTGACCCGGGTCCGGCAGCGCCTCGCCCGCCAGACCAAGGGCCGCCGCGGCCGCGGGATCGACCCGGTCTGGACCAACCGGCGACTCCTGCTTCGCGCTGGGGACACCCTCAGCCCAGCCGGCCTGGCCCGGCTCCGGGCGACGTTCACCGCCGACGACCCCACCCAGGAGATCGCCGCCGCGTGGGCGGTGAAGGAACGCCTCCGCCACCTCCTCCACGCCACCACCCTCACCGACCTCGACCACCGTCGGGACCTGTTCACCGACGCCGTCACCGCTGCCGCGATGCCCGAAACCGACCGGCTCGCCGCGACCATCACCACCTGGTGGCCCGCCATCGAAGTCCTCGTCATCACCGGCGTCACCAACGCCCGCACCGAAGCCGCCAACACCACCATCAAGCAGATCAAGCGCACCGGCCGCGGCTACCGCAACCCCCACCACTACAAGACCCGTATCCTCCTCGCCAGCGCCGCCGGACGGCAGCGTGAACACCCAGGTCAACACCAGGCATCACGCTGAAATCCGAAGAGCCAGTTCGCCCACACGTGGGAGGGCAAGTACCCCGCCGCAGTGCGGCTGTGGCGGTCAGCCTGGACGGAGAACGTGGGCGTTCCTGGACTAGGACGTGGAGATACGGAAGATCATCTGCACGACGAACGCGATCGAGTCCCTGAACGCGCGCTACCGCCGGGCGGTGCGGGCCCGCGGGCACTTCCCCCACGATGCCGCGGCCCTGAAGTGCCTCTACCTCGTGACCCGTTCCCTCGACCCACCCCCAGGGGTAGGGCACGATGGGTGATCAGGTGGAAGGCCGCCCTCAACGCCTCGCCATCACCTTCGAAGGACGCATCAACCCCTCAACGATCTAGGAACGCCGAGCGCCGCCCACCGTTTACCGGACACCCCTCCCGATCGGCTCAGCCCACAGGGGCGAGGGCGACTGCCCCTGCGCGTCGGACGGGATGTGAGGTCTCGTCGACGTCCTAGTCCTCGACGAGCTCGGCGACGAGGTCACCGGTGAGGGTGCCGTCGACGCCGATGCCGAGCGCCCGGTACGTGGGGACGCTGGCCAGCCAGGGGGTGGCCACCGAGCCCTCGGCGAGCAGGGAGGAGGCGATCACGTCGCACCAGCCCAGCTCGGGCCCCACCACGCTGACCCCGGCGGTGTCGCTCGCGGCGTCGCCGCCGCACGAGGCGACCGCGGCGCGCCCGGACAGGCGCACCCGCCCGACCTGCCCGCCGTCGCGGGGGTCGCGCAGGTCGATGACCCAGCCGTCGCCGTCGGGCGAGCTGCCGCGGACGGTGACGTCGCCGCCGCCGCCCAGCACGAGGTCGTGGAAACCGGCCTGCTCCAAGCGGGCGACGGCGCGCTCCACGGCCCAGCCGCGCACGACGGCCGAGGGGTCGAAGCCGTCGGGGCCGCGCCAGGCGTCGTAGGTGCCCTTGGTCAGGCGCTGGGCGGCGGCGCAGCGGCGCAGCACGACGTCGATGCCGAGGGTGCCGTCGGGGTCGTCGAGGTCGGGGTCGACCTGCTGCCCGGCGCGCAGGCGCGACACGACGCTCCCCTCGGCGTAGGGGTCCCAGGCCGCCTCGAGGCGGTGCAGGACGGCGCATGCGGCGGCGACGGCGTCGGCGGCGCGAGCGCGCCCGGCCGGGTCGTCGAAGCAGGACACCGCGAAGGAGAACACCGTGCCGAGGGCGGCCTCGGTGTGGCGGTGGAGGTGCGGGCCGGGGCGGGCGGTGCCCGTCTCGTGCGCGGGGAGCCGCACTGCTGCTGCGGCGGGGGCGGCGGCCTGGCCGGTCGTCGTCGTCATCGCTCCACCTCGTGCGCGCCCTTGCGCGGTCGGTCCGGTCGTCTCGGTCACTGATCGGTGCTGGCGTGCCCGGGCGAGCCCGGCGCTCCCGACGCCGTCGTCAGGAGCCGCCGACGCCCGCTTCCGGACACCGGTGCGGGCTCAGTGTGCACTGCCCGCAGCCCTCGCGCGTAGCGACGCCGACACGCGCGCTCACCTGTCGCCGAAACGTCCACGTAACGTGGCCGTCCGGTCGACCGTCGGTGGCCGTGGAGGCCGTGGAGTCACTGATCGCGATCACTGCTCGGTCCGCTGATCGGCACGCCGCACCCGCCCCTGAAGCCCTCCGCGGCACGGAAGGCACCGACTTGTGCCGCTGGGTACCGTGGGTGGGATGCCCGCCGACCGCCCCCGAGCCCCGCGGACCCTCGCCGACGCCCTGCGCGCCCGGTCCGAGGCCTCGCTCGTCCGGTTGCTGCGCGCCCGCCCCGACCTCGCCGTCCCCCCGCCGCCCGACCTGGGCACCCTCGCCACCCGCGCGGCGTCACGACCCGCCGTCCGGCACGTGCTCGACACCCTCTCGACGGCGCACCTGCAGGTGCTGGAGGTGCTCGCCGTCCTCCCCGAGCCCTGCACGGCCGCCGGGGTCGCCCGCACGTGGGGTGCCCCCGCCGCGCAGGTGCTCGCCGACCTCGACGACCTCGCCCTGGTCTGGGGGACCCCGCGCGCGCTGCACCTGGTCCGGACCGTCCGCGACATGCTCGGCCCGCACCCCGCCGGGCTCGGGCCGCCGCTGGCCGAGGCCCTCGACCGGCGGTCCCCCGCACGCCTCGCGGCGCTGCTCGACGACCTCGGCCTGCCCGCCCAGCCCGACCCTCCCCGGGCCGCCGCCGCCCTCGCCGCCCACCTCGGCTCACCGGGCGTCCTCACCGCCCTCCTCGCCCAGGCCCCGCCCGGGACGCGGGACCTGCTCGACCGGCTCGTCTGGGGTCCTCCGGTGGGGGCGGTGGCCGACGCCGACCGCGAGGTGCGCACCGCGACGCTCGCCGGGGCGGCGGCCTCGCCCGTCGACTGGCTGCTCGCCCACGGCGTCCTGGCCGTCGCCGACGCCGGGCACGTCGTCCTCCCCCGCGAGATCGGGCTCGCCCTGCGCGGGGGCCGGGTGCACGCCCACCCCTCCCCGACCCCGCCCGCGCTGCCCACCGTGGGCGCCGACGAGTCCCGGGTCGCCGCCTCGGCCGCCGCCGCGGCCGCCGAGGCGGTGCGCCTGGTCGGCGACCTCGCCCAGGCCTGGTCGCAGGCGCCGCCGGGGGTGCTGCGCGCCGGCGGGGTGGGCGTGCGCGAGCTGCGCCGGACCGCCCAGGTGCTCGACGTCGACCCGCGCGTCGTCGCGGTGCTGGTGGAGGTGGCCCTGGCCGCGGGCCTGATCGCCGACGACGGCGAGGCCGACCCGCGCTTCGCGCCCACGCCCGCCTACGACCTCTGGCTCACCGAAAGCACCGGGCGCCGCTGGACGTGGCTCGCCGACGCCTGGCTGTCCTCCCCCGCCGCCGCCCACCTCGTCGGTGCCCGCGACGCCCGGGACGCCGTCGTCGCCGCCGGGTCCCCCGCCACCCACCAGCCCGGCGCCGCCGCCCTGCGCGAGGAGGTCCTCGGGGCCTTCGCCGCGGGGTGCGCGCCGGGCCGGGCCGCCGAGGGCGGGCGGGCCGGCCTGGCCGCCTGGGCGCTGACCCGCGCCACCTGGTCGCGGCCCCGCCGTCCCGCCGCGCACCTCGCCGACGCCGTCGCCGGGCTGCTGGAGGAGGCCGAGCTGCTCGGCCTGCTCGCCCTGGGGGCGCCCGCGCCCACGCTGCGCGCCGTCGTCCGCGACGACCGCACCGCACCCGAGGAGGAGGCGTGGGACGCCGCGGCGGGCGAGGCCGCGTGGGACGCCGCCGCGCAGGCCGTGGACGCCGCGCTCCCGCCGCCGGTGGACCACCTGCTCCTCCAGGCCGACCTCACGGCCGTCGCGCCCGGGCCGCTCGTCGCGGACCTCCAGGCCACGATGGACACCCTCGCCGACGTCGACAGCCGCGGCGGCGCCACGGTCTACCGGTTCTCCGCCGCCTCCGTGCGCCGCGGGCTCGACCTCGGGATGAGCGGCGAGGAGATCCTCGGGCTGCTGCGCGCGGCCTCGCGCACCGGCGTCCCCCAGCCGCTGGAGTACCTCGTGGCCGACGTCGCGCGCCGGCACGGCACCCTGCGGGTGGGCGCGGCCCAGTCGTTCGTGCGGACCGACGACGTCGCCGCCCTCGACGAGCTCATCGCCGACCGGCGCGCGGCGCGGCTGGGCCTGCGCCGGCTCGCGCCCACCGTCGCCTGCTCGCCCCTGCCCGCCGAGGACCTCCTGGCCGGGCTGCGCGCCGTCGGCCTCGCCCCGGCCGCCGAGGGCCCCGCCGGTCAGGTGCTGCTCACCCGTCCCACGGGCCACCGGGCCGATCCCGCGGGGGCGGCGAGGCGGCGCCCCGGAGCCCTCGCGCCGTCGGCGCAGGCCCGCCCCGCCGTTCCCCGCCCCTCCGCGCAGGCCCTCACCCGCATGATCCGTGCCCTGCGGGCGGCCGAGGACGCCGTGCCCGCCCGGGCGAGCGCCGTCGCACCGGCGCCGGGCGCGGCCGCCGGGCCGATCGACCCCGCGACGCTCGTCGCCGCGCTGCGGCTGGCCGCCGACCGCCGGGCCAGCGTCTGGGCCTCGCTGGTGGAGGCCGACGGGCACAGCGGGGTGCGCCTGCTGGAGCCGCTCACCGTCGAGGGCGGGCTGCTCACCGCGCTGGACCCGGGCAGCGGGCGGGTGCGCTCGTTCCCCCTGCACCGCATCCGCGGGGTGAGCGGCGCGGCACCCGCCCCGTCCTGACCGCTCGGTTCAAGAACCGGCCACGATTGCGTCGAACCGCTTGACCCGGTCCCCTCCCCCGTGTTGGCTGCACCCGGCGCCCTTTGTCCAGCTTCTGGTCACCGACCGTGAGCGGCGGGCCGGGCAGGCGCGTCGAGCAGCGAACGCCCCTCACCGCCCACGCCGGGGACCCGGCGTCTAGGAGGACATGGTGTCGAGATCCATCAAGGCGGGGCTGCCCACGCGGCGCCCGTCGGCGATCGTCGCGGTCACCGTCGCGGCACTCGCCACGACCGCTGCCGTCGCGCCGTCAGGCGCCGCGTCGGCAGCGGGCCGTGAGGCCACGGGCCGGACGGTCACCGGCCTGTCGCGCGCCACCGCGCCGGCCTACACCGACGGCCACTACCTCGTGACCCTGGCCGACCAGCCCGCCGCCACCTACACCGGTGGCGTCAGCGGCTTCGCCGCCACCAAGGCCCAGCGCGGCAAGAAGTTCGACGCCGCCTCGACCGACGTGCGCAAGTACCGCGCCCTGCTGGAGAAGCGCCAGAAGTCGCTGCTGGACAGCGTGAAGGCCCGCGCGACCTACCAGTACTCGCTCACCTCCAACGGCTTCGCCGCGCAGCTGTCCGGCGCGCAGGCCGCCAAGCTGGCGCGCACCCCCGGCGTCCTCGCCGTCACGAAGGACGTCGAGCGCAAGATGCTCACCACCGAGACCCCCGGCTTCCTCGGCCTCACCGGCAAGGGCGGGGTCTGGGACCGCATCGGCGGCAGCGAGTACGCGGGCAAGGGCGTCGTCGTCGGCGTCCTCGACAGCGGCTACTGGCCCGAGAACCCCTTCTTCGCCGGCACCCAGGTGAACACCTGGTTCCCCCAGCCCATGGGCGTGCCCTACCGCGACAAGGCGACGCGGCAGATCGCCATGAAGAAGGCCGACGGCGGCACCTTCCTCGGCGCGTGCGAGGCGGGCGTGAAGTTCCCCGCGAGCACCTGCAACAGCAAGGTCCTCTCCGCCCGGGCCTACCCCTCCGGCTTCCTGGCCAACGTCAAGCGTGACGACTGGAGCCCCTTCGAGCAGCGCTCGCCGCGTGACGGCGACGGCCACGGCTCGCACACCGCCTCGACGGCCGTGGGCAACCAGATCCCCGAGCTGCCGATCCAGGGCGCCGACTTCGGTGCCGCCTCCGGCATGGCCCCGGCCGCCAAGCTGGCCGTCTACAAGGTCTGCTGGGACGACCGCGACGAGAACACCGGCGGCTGCTACAACTCCGACATCGTGAAGGCGATCGACCAGGCCGTCGCCGACGGCGTGGACGTCATCAACTTCTCCATCTCCGGCGCGCTCGACACGGTCGTCGACCCGGTCGAGCTGGCCTTCCTGCGCGCGGCCGCCGCGGGCGTCTTCGTGGCCGCCTCCGCGGGCAACGAGGGCCCCAGCACCTCCAGCGTCAACCACCCCAGCCCCTGGCTGACCACGGTGGCCGCCGGCACGGTGCACCACTTCTACGGCACCGTCGTCCTCGGCGACGGCACGAAGGTGCGCGGCGCCAGCATCAACCGCAAGGCCGTGGCCAGCGCCCCGCTGGTGCTCTCGAGCAACGCGGTCGCGCCCGGCGCGAAGGCCGACGAGGCCCGCCTGTGCGCCCCCGGCACCCTCGACCCCGCCAAGGTGAAGGGCGCGATCGTCGTCTGCATCCGCGGCGTCGTCGCCCGTGTCGACAAGTCCAAGGCCGTCGCCCAGGCGGGCGGCGTCGGGATGGTGCTGGTCAACCCCACGCCCAACAGCCTCGACGCCGACGTCCACAGCGTCCCGACCGTGCACCTGGACGACGTGACGGGCAAGAAGGTGCTCGACTACGCGGCCGCGGCGCAGGCGCCCACGGCGTCGATCGTCGTCGGTGACACCACCGGCGCGGCTCCCGACCCGGTGCCGCAGATCGCCGCGTTCTCCTCGCGCGGCCCGTCGCTGGCCAACTCCGGCGACATCATCAAGCCCGACCTGGCCGCCCCCGGGGTCAGCATCCTCGCGGCCGTGGCCCCCGGCCCGTTCAACGGCGAGCCGTTCGCCCCCGAGTCGGGCACGTCGATGGCCTCGCCGCACGTCGCGGGCCTGGGCGCCCTGCTCGCCTCGGCGCACCCCGACTGGTCGCCGATGGCGATCAAGTCGGCGCTGATGACCTCGGCGAACGACACCTACAACGCCACCGGCGGCAAGAACAACGACCCGTTCCAGCAGGGCGCCGGGTTCGTGCGTCCCCGCGGGGCGCTCGACCCGGGCCTGATCTACGACTCGGGTCCGGCCGACTGGCTGGGCTTCCTCGAGGGCATCGGCCTGGACACCGAGAGCGGCGTCGAGCCGATCTCCGCGTCCGACCTCAACCAGGCCT
Source organism: Kineosporiaceae bacterium (assembly GCA_046330935.1). Taxonomy (GTDB): domain Bacteria; phylum Actinomycetota; class Actinomycetes; order Actinomycetales; family Kineosporiaceae; genus JAXLRU01. The sequence continues at coordinate 38,215 of JAXLRU010000013.1, read as the reverse complement.
CGATCGCGGCCGGCAACGTCGTGACCTCGGCCACCGTCAAGCGCACCGTCACCTCCACCGGTGCGGGCACCTTCAAGGCCACCGCCTCGGTGCCCGGGTTCACCACCACGGTGACCCCGTCCACGCTGACCTTCACCAAGGCCGGCGAGACGGCGTCCTTCACGGTGACGTTCACTCGCACCACCGCCAAGTACGAGCAGTGGGCCTCGGGCTTCCTGCTCTGGACCAGCGGCGCCACCCGGGCGCGCAGCCCCATCGCGCTGCGTCCGGTCTCGATCGCGGCTCCCGCCGAGGTCCACGCCGACGCCTCCGCCTCGGGCACGACGACGTTCACGGCCACCCCGGCCGGCTCGACGCCCGTCTCCGTGTCGGTCAAGGGCCTGGTCAAGGGTGACGTGGCCACCGGTTCGGTCGCGGCGGGCGGGCTCACCGACCCGGCGGCGACGAAGGCGTTCCCCCTCACCATTCCCGAGGGGACGTCCCTGACCCGGCTCGACCTCGTCGCGGGCGACGAGGGTGACGACCTCGACATGTTCCTCACCGACACCGACGGCACGGTGCTGCTGAACGCGGCCACGGGCGCGGCGTCGGAGCGGGCCGACATCCTGGCCCCGCCGCCGGGGGACTACCTGGTCAAGATCAACGGGTTCGACGTCAAGTCGGGCGACACCGCCTCGTTCACGCTGCGCACCTTCAACGTGCCCGGCTCCTCGGCGGGCAACCTGACGGTCGACCCGAGCTCGCTGCCGGGCACCTCCGGCAAGCCGGTCGAGGCGACCCTCACCTGGAAGGGCCTGGACGCCTCGGCGCCGTACCTCGGCTGGCTGAAGTACTCCGGCTCCGGGACGCCGACGATCGTGTCGATCGGCTGACGCTCCCCGCAGCACGTCGCAGGCCCGTCCCGCACCCGCGGGGCGGGCCTGCGCGCGTCTGCGGCCCACCGGTGCGTGCTCGGTGCGGGCGTCGGGCCGGGCGTCGGGGTCGCGCGCTAGGGTCGGCCGCAGCGTCCGCAGCCGGCGGACCAGGCGTGCGAGGAGGACACCGTGTCGGAGCCCGACGGGGGCCAGGACTGGCGCGAGCCGCACCGGGCTCCCGAACCCGCGTCGTCCGAGCCGCCCGCGTTCCCCCCAGCACCGCCCGTCCCGGACCCCTCCGCGCAGCCGCCGGCGTCCGAGCCGTACGCCCAGCCGGGTTACGGACAGCCCGGGACCTACAGCCAGCCCGAGCCCTACGGCCAGCCCGAGCCCTACGGCCAGCCGGCCCAGCCGGGCTACGGGCAGAGTTACGGACAGCAGGGTTACGGACAGCAGGGCTACGGCCCGCCGGCCTACGGCCAGCCCGGCTACGGGCAGGCGCCCGCGGGCTACCCGCAGGCGGACCCGGGCGCCGCGTGGGCACACTCCCAGGAAGCGCAGTCGGCCAAGACCCTGGCGCTCGTCACGCTGATCGTCTCCGGCATCCTGACGGTCCTGTTCTGCCTGATCGCGCTGCCGTCGACGATCCTCTCCGCCATCGCGCTGTCGAAGGCGGCGACGGCCCCGCAGTCGGCACGCAAGCTGGTCTACTGGGCCTGGGGCGTCCTGGTCGCCATGATCGTGCTGGCCATCGGAGCCTTCGTCGCGATCGGCGTCTTCGCGACCTCCGTGGACTCCTCGTACTGACCGGCTCGTACCGACCGGCCCCCCGAACGGCTTCAGGCGCGCCCGGGGAAGCCTGGGCGGGGTGTCGGCGTTGACGCCCTCGGTGCCGCTGCCCGCCGGCGCCACCACCGAGAAGGGACACGTGTGACCGACGGCCCGCTGATCGTGCAGAGCGACAAGACGCTGCTCCTGGAGGTCGACCACGGTGACGCGGCGGCCTGTCGCCAGGCCATCGCGCCGTTCGCCGAGCTCGAGCGCGCGCCCGAGCACGTCCACACCTACCGGCTCACCCCGCTGGGGTTGTGGAACGCCCGGGCGGCGGGCCACGACGCGGAGCAGGTCGTCGACGTCCTCCTGCGCTACTCGCGCTACCCCGTGCCGCACGCGCTGCTGGTCGACGTCGCCGAGACGATGGACCGCTACGGGCGGCTGCAGCTGCTCAAGCACCCCGTGCACGGCCTCGTCCTGCACGCCATCGACGTCCCCGTCCTGGAGGAGGTGCTGCGCTCGGCGAAGATGAAGCCCCTGCTGGGGGCGCGGATCGACGCCGAGAACGTGGCGGTCCACCCCAGCGAGCGCGGCAACGTCAAGCAGGTGCTGCTCAAGCTGGGGTGGCCGGCCGAGGACCACGCCGGTTACGTGAACGGCGAGGCGCACGCCATCGACCTGCACGAGGACGGCTGGGCGATGCGGCCCTACCAGGCCGAGGCCGTCGAGGGTTTCTGGCACGGCGGCTCCGGCGTGGTGGTGCTCCCCTGCGGTGCGGGCAAGACGATCGTCGGCGCGGGGGCGATGGCCAAGGCCAGGGCGACCACGCTGATCCTCGTCACCAACACCGTCTCCGCCCGGCAGTGGCGCGACGAGCTGCTGCGGCGCACCTCGCTCACCGAGGACGAGATCGGGGAGTACTCCGGCGCCCGCAAGGAGATCCGCCCCGTCACGATCGCGACGTACCAGGTGCTGACGATGCGCCGGAAGGGCGTCTACCCGCACCTGGAGCTGCTCGACGCCCGCGACTGGGGCCTGATCCTCTACGACGAGGTGCACCTGCTGCCCGCGCCCATCTTCCGCATGACGGCCGACCTGCAGGCCCGCCGCCGGCTGGGCCTGACCGCGACGCTCGTGCGCGAGGACGGCCGCGAGGGGGACGTCTTCTCCCTGATCGGACCCAAGCGCTACGACGCGCCGTGGAAGGACATCGAGGCGCAGGGGTACATCGCGCCCGCCGACTGCGTCGAGGTGCGGGTGACGCTGCCCGACCGCGAACGGCTGGTCTACGCCACGGCCGAACCCGACGAGCGGTACCGCCTGTGCTCGACGTCGGAGCAGAAGACGAAGGTCGTCGAGGCCCTGGTCAAGCACCACTCCCACGAGCAGGTGCTGGTGATCGGCCAGTACCTCGACCAGCTCGACGAGCTCGGCGAGCGCCTCGACGCCCCCGTGATCAAGGGCGAGACGACGGTCGCGGCCCGGCAGAAGCTGTTCGAGGCGTTCCGCAGCGGTGAGCTGCGCACGCTCGTCGTCAGCAAGGTCGCCAACTTCTCGATCGACCTGCCCGAGGCGCGCGTGGCGATCCAGGTGTCGGGGTCGTTCGGCTCCCGGCAGGAGGAGGCCCAGCGGCTGGGCCGGGTGCTGCGGCCCAAGGCCGACGGCAGCGGCGCCCGGTTCTACGCCGTCGTCTCCCGGGACACCCTCGACCAGGACTTCGCAGCCCACCGGCAACGGTTCCTCGCCGAGCAGGGCTACGCCTACCGGATCGTCGATGCCGACGACGTCCTCGCGGGCAAGGCCGAGATCTGAGCGATCCAAGGGCGGCCGGGTACGCTCGGCCCATGGCTCAGCGTATCGATCGGTTGGAAGTCGCCGGCTTTCTGTCGATCGAGGACGCCCGCGTCGATCTCAATCGGATCACGGTGCTGATTGGCGCCAACGGGTCGGGTAAGAGCAACCTCATCAAGGCCTTCGAACTGCTCGGACGCATCGTCGACGGCGATCTGGACCTCTACGTAGGCGCGTCGGGTGGAGCGTCATCTCTGTTGTTCCGCGGTGACCGCGGCCGTGATGCCGAGGCGATCTCGCTTCACGTCCAGGGAGAGCGCAACGGCTACCGGGCCAGGCTGGTCCCCGCTGCGGGCGACGGGCTGGTCTTCGGAAGCGAGCTGGTCGAGTTCCATGGCGAGGGCGACGCCAACCCTTGGAACCAGTTCCTGGGGTCCGGGCACCGCAAGAGCCTGCTGTCGTCCGTGGATGACGGGCCGGGGGTTCCCCACTACGTGAGGGCACTTCTTGCGGGCTGCAGGGTCTTCCACTTCCAGGACGCGTCAGCGCAGGCGCCGCCGAAGAAGATGATCCCCGTGGTCGACTCGGCCACCTTGCACCCGAACGCGAGAAATCTCGCAGCCGTCCTGCTCCGCCTCAAGTACGAGAGGCCGGACCGGTACGACCGGATCGTGGACGCCATCCGCTTGGTAGCGCCGTACTTCCGAGACTTCGACTTCGTCCGGTCCGGGGACAACGTGCAGCTCGCGTGGCGTCAGGAGGGGGGGGACCTACGGTTCCCCGCGCATGCTCTTTCGGACGGGACGCTCCGCTTCATCTGCTTGGCCACACTGTTCCACCAGGACGTGACCCCTCAACTCGTCGTGCTCGACGAGCCGGAACTCGGACTGCACCCCTACGCGATCGGCATGCTGGCGGAGCTCATCCGATCGGCGGCTCAGGAGCGTCAGGTCTTCGTCGCGACGCAGTCCGTCACGTTGCTGGAGCACTTCTCGCCCGACGAGATCGTGGTCGCCGAGCGGAGTGTCGGGGCTACCGTCTATCGACGTCCCCGCCTGGACGAGCTCGGCCCTTGGCTGGAGGACTACTCCCTCGGTGAGCTGTGGCAGATGAACGTGGTCGGTGGGCGCCCGGCGAGGGAGCTCCACCAGCCGTGACCGGCCATCGTCAGCTCGCGCTTCTCGTGGAGGGTCAGACCGAGGAGACATTGGTCAGGCAGGTCCTCGGCCCCTACCTGCAGGATGAGGTCGGGTTCTCCTGGGTCCAGCCCATCGTGATCCCCACGCGCCGGTCGGGGACCGGGCCCGCGGCGCGGGGCGGCGTGGGGTCATGGCCGGCGGTCGAGAAGGCACTGCGAAGGCTGCTGACACCGGCTCATCACACGGTGTCGACGCTGATCGATTATTACGCGCTGCCGCTCGATGCTCCGGGGATGTCGACACGGCCCGCGGCCGACGCCAGGGCGCGGGTGCGGCATGTCGAGGAGGCGATCGGCGCTCAGCTGCGCGACGAGCGCCTTGTTCCTCACGTCGTCCTGCACGAGATCGAGACGTGGGTGCTTGCTTCTCTCGACCACAGCGGAGCGCACTTGCCGGCCAACGCCGTCCGGCAGCTCCAAGACGCTGTCGCCGCCGCAGGTGAACCGGAACTCGTGAACGACGACCCGAACTCTGCGCCCTCCAAGCGCATCCTTCGGGCTTCACCGACCTACGGGAAGATCCAGGGCGCCGCAGCCATCATCGGCGCCGCCGGCTTCCCCCATGTCCTCGCTACCTGCCCCCATACGCGTGACTGGGTCGATCGTCTCCGACGCCGCCTCGCCTGACACTCGTCGGGAAAGCCGAGATCTGACTCAGGCGCCCACGTCGTGCAGGTGGTGCGCGACGTCGTGAAGGGTGTAGCGCAGCAGTGACTCGACTGTGAACCGCGAGCCGTTGCTGCGCTGCCCCGGCCTGCGCCAGCCTGCGTCGTCGAGGTCCGCGCCGCCGGGGCGGGCCGTGGCGTCGAGGTCGGCGGCCCGGGCCAGCAGGGCCCCGGCGACCACCGCCGGGTCCTGCTCCCAGTAGCGGTCGGCGATCGCCGTCGCGTCCTGGTCCCAGTTCTCGAAGACCGGGTCGTCCCCGGAGAGCATGGCCGCCACCCGGGCGGTGGTGCGCGCGTAGACGTCGCGCACGTGGCAGCCGTACTCGGCGGGTGACCACACCGCGGGCGCGGGGCGCACCCTCAGCTCCGCTCCCCCCTCACGCAGCAGACCCGCCCAGGTGCGGGCCAGCGCCCCGGCCGTGGCGAGGAGTTCCGCCCGCGGCAGGGCGGCGGCGTCGAAGCCGCACTCGGGACACGTGCGCTCCAGCACCCACGTCCAGTCCTTGTCGTCGGGCTCGGGGACGGCGGGTGCGTCGCCGGCCCGAGGGTCGTGCGCCGCGGATCCGCTCGGGTGGGGGTCGGTGGCTGACATGCCCGCCACGCTAGGGCGCGCCGTCGCCGCCGACCGCTCGAGCCGCGGCCGTCCGGCACCGGATTCCTGCCACGGACCCGGCGTGGGCCCCACGGGCCACGGCTCACAGCGGGGGCAGAACCGGCCCCCAGCCGCGGCCCACCTGCGCGGCTCAGCCTTCCGGTAGCGACGACCACGACGTCCCACGCCGGGAGGCGACCATGCGCACCATCGCGAAGGCAGGAATGGGCACGCTCACGGCGGCGGTGCTCCTCGGCGCCTACGGGGCCGCGGCCCAGCGCGGCGAGCCGGCCGCCGTCGCCGCGCCGGCCGTCGGCACGGGCACGGCGAGCGACGCCACGTCGGGCGGCACCTCGTCGGGCGACACCGGCGGGGCGACGGCCGCGGGGTCGGGGATCACGTCGGGCACCTTCACGGGGGACGCGGTGGACACGCGCTGGGGGCCGGTCCAGGTGCGGATCACCGTGGAGGGCGGCAGGATCACCTCCGCCGAAGCGGTGACCTACCCGAACGAGAACCACCGAGACGCGGAGATCAACGGCTACGCGCTCCCCCTCCTCAACCAGGAGGTCGTGGACGCGCAGGGGGCGCAGATCGACGCGGTCTCGGGCGCCACGGTCACGAGCACCGGGTACGTGCAGTCGCTGCAGTCGGCGCTCGACCAGGCCCGGTCCTGAGGCCGTCGGGGACGCGCCGCCGCACCGCCCCGGGAACGGGAGCAGCCCGGCGCGGGTGACCGGCTCGATCATCGCAACGTTAAGGATCGCTCAAGCCTGGCGGCGGGCGGTCGTCGGGCGGGGACGAACGGCATCGGGTCGGTCAGTGCGCCCTTGCCGGATCGGCTGTCGACTCCCCAGGATCGCCCGCGCCCGTTCCCCCCGTCGTCCCCCAGAGGTGAGCCAGTGCGCCGTCCCGTCGTCGTGACGCTCAGCAGCCTGAGCGTGGCCATGATCGGCCTCGCCACGTACTCCGTCGGAGCCCAGGGCGTGCCCCTGCGTGCCGACGCCGTCTCCGCCGACGTCTCGGCGGCCGCCCCCGCGGCCAAGACGACGAAGTCGACGTCGGCCAAGCCGACGAAGACCAAGAAGACAAAGTCCACCAAGGTCAAGACCACGAAGACCAAGAGCACGAAGGTCAAGACGACCAAGGTCAAGACCACCAGGACCAAGCCGCCGAAGAGCACGAAGAGCCCGAAGCCCACGTCGACCTCCCCCACGCCCACCCCCACCAAGGGCGCGTCGGGCACGTTCACCGGGTCCACCGTGAACACCCGCTACGGCCCTGTGCAGGTGGAGATCACCGTGGTCGACGGCACGATCACGAAGAGCACCGCGCTGCAGTCGCCCTCCGGTGGCGAGAGCTCGCGGATCAACAGCAGGGCCCTCCCGATCCTGGAGCAGCAGGTGCTCGCCGCGCAGAGCGCCACGATCGACGGCGTCTCGGGAGCCACGTTCACCAGCGGCGGGTACAAGACCTCGCTGCAGAGCGCGATCGACGCCCTGCACGCCGCCTGACTCACGCAGCGTGACCCCGGCGCGACCGACCGGGTCGCGTTCCGCGCACCGCTCAAGCCCTCCCCGCCCCCGGCCGATCGCTGGGGCGGGGAGGGTTCCGGCGGCGCCTGCAGGGCGTCGAGGGGCCTTCCGGCACCCGCCCACCGCCCCTCGCCGCTTCGTGACCGGCGCATCACTGCAGGTCACGGGTGTTGTTGATCCCTCCACCAAGCACGTACCGTCACCTCAGCCCGTTGTCAGCCCACGCCCAGGAAGGGCCCCGATCCTCGGTGGAGTCGATCACGGTGATCGACCGACCACATGCGTGACCTGGAGGTCCGATGAGCGTCAGCGCCCACCTGTCGGGGACGCCGTCACACGGCGCGACCGGCTCGGTGCCGCCGCAGACCCACGGGACGCCGAGCACGACGGGCCTGTTCGTCCCCTCCCCGCCGCGCCCCCGCCCGACCTGGCCCCTGGCGGGACCCCTCGGCCGGGTCCGCCGGCTGTCCCCCCTCCCGCGCGACGTCGCGGGCGGGCTGGCGTGGCTCAGCGTCCTCGTCGTCGTCGCCCTGTGGGTCTTCAACGGGGGCGTCCAGGGCCTGGGCGAGAGCGCGTCCTCGCTCGTCACCGGCCTGGGGCGGGTGACCGGCCTCGTGTCGGCCGACCTGTTGCTGATCCAGGTGCTGCTCATGGCCCGCATCCCCTGGGTGGAGCGCGCCTGGGGGCAGGACGAGCTCGCCCGCAAGCACCGCCTCGTCGGCTACACGAGCTTCACGCTGATGCTCGCCCACCTCGTGGCGATCACCGTGGGGTACGCCATGGCCGAGGGCCGCAACGTGATCGGCGAGTTCGTGGACATGGTGCTCGACTACCCCGGCATGCTGCTCGCGCTCGTCGGCACGCTGCTGCTGGTCGCCGTCGTCGTGACGAGCATCTCCGCGGCCCGCTCGCGGATGCGCTACGAGAACTGGCACCTCATCCACCTCTACGCCTACCTCGGCGTCGGCCTGGCCCTGCCGCACCAGATCTGGACCGGCGCCGACTTCGCCGGCACCGCGCCGGCACGCCTGTACTGGTGGTCGCTGTACGCGGCCGCCGCGGGCGCCGTCGCGTGGTGGCGGGTGGGGGTGCCGCTGTGGCGGTCCTGGCGCCACCGGGTGCGGATCGAGGCCGTCGTCCCCGAGACCGAGGGCGTGACGAGCGTCTGGCTGCGCGGGCGCGACCTCGACCGGCTCGGCGCCCAGGCCGGCCAGTACTTCACCTGGCGGTTCCTCTCGGGCCCCGGCTGGACGCGCGGCCACCCCTACAGCCTCTCCGCGGCGCCCACCCCGGGCCGGATGCGGATCACGGTCAAGGACCTCGGGGACGACAGCCGCCTGGTGAACCGCCTCCGCCCCGGCACGAAGGTGCTGTTCGAGGGTCCCTACGGCCGCCTGCACCCGGGCGTGCGCTCGCGGTCCCGCGTGACGCTCATCGCGGCGGGAATCGGGATCACGCCGATGCGCGCGCTGCTCGAAGCGCTTCCCGGCCGCCCGGGCGACCTCACGCTGCTCTACCGCGCGCCCAGCGCCGAGGACCTCACCTTCCGCGAGGAGCTCGACGCCCTGGCCGTGGCCCGCGGCGCCCGCGTGTACTACCTGCCCGGCCACCGCGTCGCCGGCCGCCCCTCCTGGCTGCCGCACACCGCCGCCCACCTCGGGGACGCTCAGGCGTTGCTGCAGCTCGTCCCGGACATCCGCCACCACGACGTCTTCCTCTGCGGCGCCGACGCCTGGATGGACGCCGTGCGCGCTGCAGCGCTGGAGGCGGGTGTGCCCGCCGAGCGGATCCACAGCGAACGGTTCACCTGGTGAGCGCCCGGCCCGCCGCCGCGCCGTCCCGGGAGGAGGCCACGTGCGCAAGATCGTGATCGGCCTGATCAGCACCGTGAGCGGTCTCGTGATGCTGTTCAGCTACCACACGAGCCTCAACCGGCCCGGGCCCACGCAGGCCCTCGGCCTGACCGGCGGCTCCACGGGCGGCGCCACCGACGGCGCCGGTCAGGACGACGACGCGGCGTCCCCCACCCCGGGTGGCACCGCGACCACGTCGAACGCCGGGCCGACGCCGTCCTCGACCTCCGAGGAGCCCTCGGGCACGGCGACGACGAGCCCGACGCCGGGCGCCACGGCGACGACCGGCGCCGCCGCCGGGGACCGGACGACGACGCGGGCTGCGGCCACGACGAAGGCCGCGCCGGGGCGCACCACGGCGAAGGCGCCGGCCAAGGCCACCACCAAGGCGCCGGCGACGACCAAGGCCGCGGCGGTCAGCGGCACGTTCACCGGCGAGACCGCCTCCACCCGCTGGGGCCCGGTCCAGGTGCGGATCACCGTGACGGACGGGCGGATCACCGCGGCGACCGCCGTCCAGTACCCGACCGGCAACCCCCGCGACGAGGAGATCAACAGCCAGGCGCTGCCGGTCCTCGCGCAGCAGGTGCTGAGCGCCCAGAGCGCGCGGATCGACGGCGTCTCGGGCGCCACCGTCACGAGCACCGGCTACATCCAGTCGCTGCAGTCGGCCCTCGACAAGGCGCACCTGTGAGCGGCCCCCTCGCCCCGGTCCCGCGGCCCCGCGCGGACGCGGGTCGCGACCCCGCCGACCTGCCGTTCCTCGACGGCGCGGTGCCGCTGCGCGAGGTCCCCCGGCGGGCCTGGGTGGAGACCTTGATGGGCATCCCGGTGTCGGTGCACGTGCGGGGGCCGGGTGCCCGCGAGGGCAGCGACGCCGTGGGCGCGGGCTCGGCGTCCCGGGCCGCCGTGCGCGGCGCGGTGGCGGCGGTGTACGCGGAGCTGCAGCGGGTGGAGCGCGTGCTGAGCCCCTGGCGCCCGGGCAGCGACCTGTGCCGGTGGGACCGCGGTGAGCTGGCCCTGGCCGAGGCCCACCCCGACCTGGCGACGGTGCTGGAGCTGTGCGACACGGCCAAGGAGCTGACGGGCGGCTGGTTCGACGTCGAGCACGCGGCGGGCGGGCCGGTCGAGGCCGGACGCCAGGCCCTGGCGAAGGACCCGACGGGCCTGGTCAAGGGGTGGGCGGTGCAACGGGCGTCGCGGCACCTCGCGGCGCTGTCCGGCCATGACTTCATGATCAACGCGGGCGGTGACATCGTCGTGGGCTGCGACCGGATCGACACCCCCGACTGGCACCTGGCGATCGAGGACCCGGCCGCCCGGGACCGCACCCTGATGTCGGTGAGGCTGCGCACGGGGGCGCTTGCGACCTCGGGCACGGCCGCGCGGGGGGACCACCTGGTGGACCCGCACACGCTCAAGCCGGTGCGGCCCTTCGCGTCGGTCTCGGTCATCGGGCCCGACCTGACCTGGGTCGACGTCTGGGCCACGGCCGCCTTCACCGCCGCGGGCGCGGCCGCCGGCCTGCTGTCCGCGCAAGTCGATCTCGTCGGCGTCCTCGTCCACCTGGACGGCGCCGTCGAGGTGGTCCGCCCCCCATCACCCTCGGAGGCCTGATGCGCCGCCCCGCCGTCGTCGCCATGGGCAGCTTGTCGCTGACCGTGCTCGCCGCCGCCTACCACCTGGGCGACGTGGCGGACGCCGGCGCGCCCCGGCCCGACCTCGGGGCCGCTGCGGCCACGCTGCCGCCGCAGGACACGGCGACGAGCGAGCCCTCGACGACGCAGCCGCAGCCCTCGACGACGGACCCGCAGCCGAGCACGACCGCCGCGTCGGTCTCGCCGGTCCCCTCGGCGACGTCGGCCTCGCCCGCGACGACGACCGCCACGGTGACCACGACGACGACGCGCGGGACCGTCGTCACGACCCGAACCTACGCGCGGCCCACCACGGCGCGGCCCACCCCCACGACGGCGCCGCCGCGCACGACGTCGCGCCCCACGACCGCACCGGCGACGACCCCGCCCCCCACGACGACGAGCACACCGCCGAAGGGCACCCCGAAGACCTACACGGGCGACAAGGTCACCACCGGCTGGGGGCCGGTCCAGGTGCGGATCACGGTCGTCGACGGCGTGATCACGGGCGTGACGGCGCTCAAGCACCCCAAGGGCAACGACACGAGCGTGTCGATCAACGAGTACGCGTTGCCGCTGCTGGAGCAGCAGGTGCTCGCCGCGCAGAGCGCCTCGATCGACGGTGTCAGCGGCGCCACGGTCACCTCGGGCGGCTACCGGACGAGCCTGCAGAGCGCCCTGGACCTCATGCAGAAGTGAGGCTGCGGGGCGGGCCGGACGGGCCCCACGCAACCTGACTAGGACGCAGCGGGCGCGCATCCGGATGCTGCCGGGATCCCCAAGATTTGGGCCCCGATCTTGAGCCTTCCTACTCAGCCGACGCGCGGGATCTTGCCCGTAGGGTCGCATCGCGGCCGGGCCAATTCGGGGGCTCCGCCGCAACCTGAGAGGGGGCATTTCCATGACCACGTTGCGCGCGAAGACCAGCGCGCTGGCGGCGTTCGCCCTGGTGGGCGCGCTCGCGAGTGCCGTGCCTGCCACGGCCCACGCAGCGACGACGCCGTCGCCGAAGCCCAGCGCCTCACCCGCCGACGGGCCGATCGACTGCCCGGCGGCCTTCCCCATCGCCTCGGCCGTCGACGGCGTGAAGGGCATCGGCTGGACCGTGTCCAAGGGCACGACGCCCGAGCGGTTCGACGCCACCGTCCTCGGGGTGATGAAGGACGGCATCGGCCCGGGCTTCGACGTCATCCTCGCCGAGGTCTCCTCCCCCGCGCTGACCCGCGCGGGCGGCGTGTGGGCCGGCATGTCCGGCTCGCCGGTGTACAGCAGCGACGGGCGCCTGATCGGTGCCGTCGCCTACACGTTCACCTTCGGCTCCAGCATGATCGCCGGCCTCACGCCGGGCGAGACGATGCTCCCCCTCACGGGCTCCTCGGTCGCGCCCAAGGCGAAGGCCGCGGTCAGCCCCAAGGCAGTGATCAAGTTCGACGCCGCGGCGACGCAGCGTCTGGCCCGCGCCGGCGTCAGCCCGGCGGCCGCCTCGGGCGGGCTGCGCCGTCTCGACATGCCGATGTGGGTGCCGGGCACGCAGAACCGCTTCACCCAGCATTTCGTCGACGACCTCAAGAAGCAGGGCATCGACGCCCGGACGGGCTCCGGCACGTCCAGCGCCTCGGGCGTCTCCTCCGAGATCCACGCCGGTGGCAACTTCGGCGCCGCGGTCTCCACCGGCGCCGTGACGCTGGCGGGCATCGGGACGACGACGGCCGTGTGCAACGGCCGCGCGGTCGCGTTCGGTCACCCGTTCCTCGGTCAGGGGCCGGTGAACTTCGCCGCCACCTCCGCCGACGCCGTCACGGTCATGCCCGACGCGCTGGGCAGCGCCTTCAAGGCCGCCAACGTCGGTTCGGTCGTCGGCACTCTCGACCGTGACTCCTACACCGGCATCGCCGCCCAGCTCGGCACGATGCCCAGCACGAACATCCCGATCGTCACCACGATCACCGACGCCTCGGGCAAGAACGTCAAGTCCACGAGCACCGCGCACGACACGTCCTTCGCGGGGCGCGTCCTCGGCTTCCAGACCTACTACGGCCTGGCCAAGGCCATGGGAGGCGACCAGGTCCCCGGCTCCGCGGCGGTGAACCTCGCCATCACGGGCAAGCGCGCCGACGGCCGCACGTTCACCTTCACCCGTGGCGACAAGCTCAGCGCCGCCCCCGGCGGCTGGGGCCTGGGCGAGCCCGTGGCGAACAGCCTGTGGGACACGGTGTCCCTGTTCACCTCGCAGGGCCTCGAGGACATCACCATCACCAAGATCACGGCGACGGTGAAGGTCTCCCCCACGCCGGTCGGGTACTCCTTCGCGGGGATCAGCTACCAGAAGGGCGCCACCTGGACCCGGCTGGTCGACAGCCGCACCACCAAGGTCAAGCCCGGCCCGCTGGCCCTGCGCATCGGCCTGACCCCGGTCAAGGGCAGCACCTCCACCGCCACGACGGTCGACACCGCCATCACGGTGCCCGAGACCTTCGCCGGTGACCTGGCCGACCTCACGGTGACCGGCGGTGCGACGAGCCTGTACGACGTCGACCTCTCGTCGGCGAAGACCTTCGACGAGCTGCTGAAGCTGCTGTCGAAGCTGCCGAAGTCGAACTCGATCAAGGTGACCCTGACGCCGATGGGCAGCGGGAAGCCGGTCTCGACGACCGTCACGCTGCCGGCTCCGATCGACCAGTTCTTCTTCTACAGCTCCCTCGACGTCGCAGGGTCCGCGGAGACGCCGACCAAGTGACCTCACGGGGTGGGGCGGCCGGGCGCGGTCCCACCCCCCTGACCTCGGGGCTGATGGCCCGGTGCGGGGCGTCGCGAGCGATCGCGGCGCCCCGCACGCGTGTCCGCGCACGCCCAGCGTGTTCCCAGGCGGCTCCCAGACTTCGGGCCGAGACTGGGTGCGTGGCAGACAAGACTTCCGAGGCCCGCCTGCTGGTCGTCGACGACGAGCCGAGCATCCGCGAGCTGCTCACGGCCAGCCTGCGCTTCGCCGGCTTCGACGTCGTCGGCGCCGCCGACGGCAACGAGGCGTTGAAGCTGGCCGAGCAGCACCGGCCCGACCTCGTCGTCCTCGACGTGATGCTGCCCGACCTCGACGGGTTCGCCGTGACGCGGCGGCTGCGCGAGCGCGGGCGGCAGATGCCCGTCCTGTTCCTCACCGCGCGCGACGAGACGCAGGACAAGATCCAGGGCCTGACCGTCGGCGGTGACGACTACGTCACCAAGCCGTTCAGCCTGGAGGAGGTCGTCGCGCGCATCCGCGCGATCCTGCGCCGCTCCGGTGTGGCCGGGGAGCCCGAGTCCGGACGGCTGGTGTTCGCCGACCTCGAGCTCGACGAGGACTCCCACGAGGTGTTCCGCGCCGGGCAGCCCGTCGAGCTGTCGCCCACCGAGTTCAAGCTGCTGCGCTACCTCATGCTCAACCCCCACCGGGTGCTGTCGAAGGCGCAGATCCTCGACCACGTGTGGGCCTACGACTTCAACGGCGAGTCCGGCATCGTCGAGTCCTACATCTCCTACCTGCGGCGCAAGGTCGACGCCGTCGACCCGCCGCTGATCCACACCAAGCGCGGCGTCGGCTACGTCCTGCGCCTGCCGCCGGAGGCCTGACGTGGCCGAGCGCGAGCCGGTCGACGTCACGCCCCAGCCCGTCGACGTCACGCCCCAGGCCGTCGACGTCACGCCCGAACCCGTCGACGTCACGGCGGGCGCCCCTGCCGCCACCGGCGGGCCGCCGCCCGCCCCGTGGACCCGCGCCCTCGACGGCCTCGGGCGGCTGTCGCTGCAGACCCGCCTGCTCGCCGTCCTCGTGGTGATGCTCGTGAGCTGTGTGGGGCTCGCGGGGATGGCGACGCAGATCGTGATCACCCGCTACCTCGACGACCAGGCGGACGCCGATCTGCTGGCGTCGGCCCGCATGCTCTCGGGCAACCCGCAGCGGCTGAACCGGATGATCCAGCAGACGTACTCCCCCGAGATCCCCTCGCTGTACTACGTCGTGGTGACGCTGGACGCGAGCCCGACCGAGGGGCGGCCCAACCGCGCGCCCGACGACGAGGTCAGCGGCGAGCAGGCCGACGTCCCGTCGTTCCCCGCGATGACGTCGCGGCAGGCCCGCGACCTCGGCCCCCGCATCCGCTCGTTCACCGCACCCGGCGGCACCCACTGGCGCGCGGTCACGCTGCCGGTCAGCGGCAACGCGGCGGTGGTGACGGTGGCCGTGCCGCGCGGGGACGTCGAGTCGACCGCCGACCGGCTGCGCCTGCTCGTGGTGATCAGCGGCCTGATGGTCGTCGCGCTGGGGGCGCTGCTGGGGCGCTGGGCGATCGGCCGGTCGTTCCGGCCGCTGCGCGAGATGGAGGACACGGCGGCGGCGATCGCGGCCGGAGACCTCTCGCGTCGCGTGCCGCACCGGGCGCCGTCCACCGAGGTGGGACGGCTGGGCGCCGCACTGAACGGCATGCTCGCCCAGATCGAGCGGGCCTTCCACGCGCGCGAGGCGAGCGAGTCGCGCACCCGGCGGTTCGCCGCGGACGCGTCCCACGAGCTGCGCACCCCCGTGACGGCGATCCGCGGGTTCGCCGAGCTGTACCGCCAGGGCGCGGTGAAGGACCCGGACGACGTCGCTCGCGTGATGCGCCGGATCGAGGACGAGGCGACCCGCATGGGGTCACTCGTGGAGGACCTCCTGCTGCTGGCCCGCCTGGACGAGCGGCGGCCCGCGAAGCTCGAGGAGGTGGACCTCGCCGTCCTGGCCGCCGACGCCGTCCACGACGCGCGGGCCATGGACCGCGACCGCACCGTCAGCCTCGTCGGGGTGATGCCGGGCACGGGCCCCCGCCCCACGGTGGTGACCGGCGACAACCACCGGCTCCGGCAGGTGCTCGCCAACCTCGTCGCCAACGCCCTGCGGCACACGCCCGCGGGCACGCCCGTGGAGGTGGCCGTCGGGGTGTACCCGCACGCGTCGGGGGACTTCGCGCTGCTGGAGGTGCGCGACCACGGCGGAGGCGTGCCCGCCTCCGACGTGGAGCGGGTGTTCGAGCGGTTCTACCGCGTCGATGCCTCGCGCCAACGCGCCAAGGGCGGCGGGTCGGGGCTCGGGCTGAGCATCGTCGCGGCCGTCGTGGAGCAGCACGGGGGGCGGGTGGATCTCGTCGAGACCCCGGGCGGGGGCGCCACCTTCCGGGTGTCGCTGCCGCTGCGGGCGGGTCAGGGGGCCGACGACGCCCCGGAGGCGGCCCCGCGCGTGGGCAGCAGCGAGGTCATCGCCGGGTGAGGGGACCGGGCGCCCTCGAGCGTGAACCGCCATCCGGCGGCATCGTCACGGCGATCCACCGTGGGCGTCGGGAACCGTCATCCCCATCATCGACATAGACCGGAAATGATGGTCAGCGTTGATCGTTTCGGCGGTGGATCATCGTGCGGGCAGCGGCGGCCAGGCAGGCTCGACGACGGGTTCCCGCGACGAGCCCACCCACGCCAACCGGAAGCCCCTGCGCCGCGCCCGGTGGTCGCCGACGAGGGGTACCAGCATCGGGACAAGGGTCGGCAGACCGAACAGGAGCAGGATGCGGGGGTTGCGCTGGTCGTCGGTCCCGAACGCGAGCGTGGCGAGCCCCAGCGTCGCGCTCACCGCCGCGAGGGTGGCCACCCCGGCGGCCGCCCACGGCGGCATCGCAGCGGCGCACCACCGGCGCACCTGGATCACCAGAGCCGCGCAGCCCAGGAGCGGCGCGGTCACCAGCACGAGGAAGACCACCAGCCCGATCAGCGCGAAGCCGGGGCTGAACTGCCCGTCGTCCCCGCCCGGCGGGGGCCAGAAGGCCATCGCCACCAGCGAGCCCACGAAGCCCGCCAACCACCACCCCAGCACGAGCGGCAGCATCCCCACGTTCCGACCCGGTATCACGCGATTCCCCCTGCAGCTCGGTCGAGACCGGGACACCCCCGCCGGGGCCCTCGTCGCCCCGTTCCCGGACACCCTCGACCCTAGGTCGGGGATCGTCGTCAGGGCGCCGATCGCCGCGAACCCTCACCGGATCTCCACCTCCGGCCGACCCGTGGCGGGGCCGAGGAGGCGCAGCACGGTCCCTTCGCGCTCGGCGCGAGCATCGAGCAGGAGGGGAAGCAGGATCGGGGGGACGCTCACGATCATCGCGAGGACCGCCACTGCCAGCAGCAACCGCCACCCGCCGAGGAGACCGGCCGGTCCGAGGACGAGCACGTGCGGGAGCAGGGCCAGGCTGAGCCCGGCCCCGAGCCCGTGGTCGGCACCGGCCTCGGCGGGGTCGGCCGGCGGCCGCCGCACGCGGACCGCGACGACGAGCATCAGCACCATGCCGAACTGGGCGACGACGGCGAACATCAGGAGCAGCGCCAGGGGGAACGCCCCGTCGCTCGCGCCGCCGAGGGCGACGCAGCCCACGACCACGACGGCCCACATGAGCCACCACACCCCCACGGCGACGGGGATCAACCCCCAGGCCCGAACCAGCCGCACCGTCCCCTCCGTCCCTCCGCTCGCGCGGATCCCGCCGACCCTAGGGCCCGACCCGGCTCACCCTGCCGCCGCCGGACGAACCCTCACGGGACCTCCACATCGGCCCGGTCAGGGGGCGACGGGCTCCTCGGTGACGGCGTCGACGTCGAGCAGGTCGCCCTGGGCCTGCAGGGGGACCCCGATCGAGCCGGACGCCGCGCGCTCGCCACGGACATCGGCGTCGGGCCGGGCGGTCGCCAGCCAGTCGGCGAGCAGGTCGACGCGGGCGCGGTTCGACTCGTGCCCGACGACGATCGGCGCGTCGTTGTACGCGACGGCGTCGGAGGAGCGGCGCAGCTTCACGTACAGCATCGACGCCTCGAGGGCGTAGCGCTCCATGTCGTCCTGCAGCGCCCCGATCACGGTGATGTCGCGGTCGCGGCCGATCCGCTCGAACAGGGCGACGGCCTCGCGGCGGTGCTGCTTGCCGAGGTTGCGGCCCAGCTCGTCGAGGATCAGCAGCAGCGGCCGGTCGGCGTTGCCCGCCAGGGCCGCCGAGCAGACTAGCTTCACGGCCTTCTCGTCCATCTGCGCCGTGTTGCCGCGCAGCGTGTACGCACTCAGTCGCTGGCCCTCGGCGCGGCGCCACTTCGGCGTCACCGTCCAGCGCCAGGGCTTGTCGGGGTCGGTCGGCGGTTCGGGCTCGGGGACGTCGAGGCCGGCGCCGTAGCCGCCGTACTCGCGGTCGAGGCGGTCGAACTCCTCGGCCACGCGGCGCAGCTTCGCCTGGATCGCCTGGCCCAGCGTGGCGCGGTGGGCGCGGGTGATCTCCTCGGCCTCGCGCAGGCCGTCGCTGGCGGCCTGCAGGTCGGCGGTGCGCTGGGCGCGCTGCCGCTCGATCTGCTCGGAGTCGTGGGCGTCCTGCCGCGCCGACAGGTCGAGGTGGGTGCGCAGCGCACGCAGCAGCTCGGGCAGCAGCACGAGCCGCGCCTCGAGGCCCGCCGTGCGCCAGCGCCCGGTGACGACGACCTCCCGCAGCTGCGCGGGCAGCTGCTCGGCGGGCGCGTCGTCGCCGAAGCAGCGGCGCAGGACGTCGTCGGCGAGGTGCGCGCACTCGGCGTCCCACGCGCTCGTCGCCCGCTCCTGCTCTGCCTTGGGCAGCGAGAGCACGTGCTCGCGTGCGGCGTCGGAGGTGCCGCCCCAGTCGTGCAGGCGCGCCTGCAGGTCGAGGGCCGCGCGCTTGTCCTCGACGGCGAGCAGGGCCCGCTCCACCTGCGACAACTCGCTCTCGGCGCGCTGGGCGGCCTGGCGCAGGCCGGTCACCTTGTCCTGGCGTGCCTTGCGGTCGCCGAGGGCGTCGGTGTACGTGCGGTGGGCCTCGTCGAGGGCGGGACGGCCCAGGTCGCGGGCCGCCTCCAGCCGGGCGGCCGACTCGCGCAGCGCGTCGACCTCCGCCGCGATCCCCTCGGCCGACGCCGCCGCCAGCGACGCCGTGAGGCGGTCCTCGGCCACCGACAGCTTCACCCGCGACGCCGCGATGGCCTGGTCGATCTGCCGAACCACGTCGGCGGCGCGCTCGGCCGCGGTGCGGGCGGCGGCCACGCGGGCCACGCGCCCGGTCACCGGCATGGGGAAGCCGCCGACGACGTGGACGCCGGCCGGGGAGTCGACCGGCGCGACCCCCGCGGCGCCGTCCGCGGCACCCGTGGCGACCGTGCCCATCGACCCGGCGCCCGCGCGGGCGGCGAGGGCGAAGAGGAACCGCTGCAGCCCGAACCGGTCGTCGGCGACGCCGGGCAGGTGGACGGTGCCGCGGAGGGCGCCCGGCGGGGGCAGCCCGTTGGGGTCGTCGGCGACGACGAGCACCGAGCCGGGCAGCCCGGCCAGCGCCACGAGCGCCGACTCGACGTCCTCGGGCGCCACGACGACGGCGTCCCGGAAGGGGTGCAGCCGGGGTTCCCACAGGTCGCGGGCGTCCTCGGGGACGACGAGCACGTCGGCGACACCCGCGGCGGGGATGTCCTCGGCGGCCAGCGCCGCGAGCTGCTCGGCGGCGGCGCCGCGGCCCGATTCGGTCTCGGCGAGGCGGCGCTGCGCCCGCTCCTGGGCGGCGCGGGCCGCCCCGGCCTCGGCGAGCAGGACGTCGACGGACTCCCGCGCGACGTCGCGCTCGCGCCGGGCCTGCTCGGGGGTGCGGCCGTCGGCGGCGGCCGCGGCCTCGGTCAGCTCTCGCAGGCGGCGGCCGAGGTCCTCGAGCTTGCCGATGGCGAGCCGGTGCTGGGTGTCGGCCTCCTGGTCGGCGGCCTGCGCCGCCGTCCACGCGGCCTCGGCCGTGCGGAAGCGGCGCTCGAACTCCTCGTCGTCGGCGAGGTCCTCCGCCGCCTCGCGCGCGGACTCGACGCGCTCGCGCAGCTCCTCGCGCTGGGCGTGCAGGCGGTCGCGTTCCTCGGCGAGGCGCTGCTCGTCGTCCAGGCCGTCGAGCAGGTGCCGCGCGCACCGGCTGCGCCACGCCGCCCGGGCCACCTCCAGCTTGTCGCGCGCGGCGGCGCGGCGGCGGATGCCGCCCTCGACGACGTCGGCCTCCTTCTGCCAGCGGGCGAGCTCCTGCTCGGCCTCGGCCGCCGCCGCGCGGTGGCGGTGCTCGGCGCTGCGCAGGGATTGCTCGGACTCCAGCTCGCGGTCGAGGCCGGTGAGCGTGGCGATCGCCTCGAAGATCCGGGCCGGTGACAGCTCGTTGAGCGGCTGCGCGAGGAGGTTCGCGGCCGGGCTGGCCCGCACCGACGTCGACAGGAACGACACGCAGCGCACGTGGTTGCCGTAGAGCACCCCGGCCAGGCGCCCGGCGTGGAAGTCGTCGCGGCCGTTGCTGCTGGGCAGCGCCTGCCAGAGCTTGTCGACCTGCGCGGCCCGCTCGGCGTCGCTGGAGCCCTGCGGCACGTGCACGCCGTGGGCCCAGCGCAGGCACAGGTACGGGGACGACCGGTTGATCCGCAGCCAGACCGTGAGCGCGCTGTCGTGCAGGGCCTGGACGGCGGCCGCGCGCGCCTGCGTGATCGCCTCGGCGTCGTCGGGGTCGTGCTCGGCAGGGATCGCCGCCGCCGCCTGCGGGTCGGCGAAGACGCCGATGACGTAGCCGTGGTCGGCATTCGCCCAGCGGCCGTCCTGCGCGGCGAGCTCGGCGGTGAACAGCAGCTCGGCGGCGCCCGGGGCGCCACCGGCCAGGCGCCACTGCTCGTCGGCGTGCAGCAGGCTGAGCGCGGCGATGAACGAGGACTTGCCCGCGCCGTTGGAGTCCTTCGGGCCCTGGCCGGCCACCGTGATGAGGCCGCCCGTGGTGATCGGCACCGGGTGCGCCGACAGCCGCGAGATGTCGACCATCTGGACGCCGACGAGCACCCGCCGCCCCACGACGTCCCAGGCTCCGGTGGCGGTGTCGGCAGTGCTGCGCACGGGCGGTTCCTCCTGCAGGTGGTGGCCGGGCCACGCTACCGGGCGCGGGCCCTCACCCGCGGCCGGCCAGCTCCAGCACGGCGACCGGATCGAGGACGTCGACCCGCCCTCTCCGCAGCCGCACGTACCCGCGCTCGCGCAGCTCTCCCAGCACCTTCGTCGTCGTCTCCCGGGTCGTCCCCACGAGGTCGGCGAGCTGGTCGTGCGTCAGCCGGATCGGCGTGGGCGGGCTCCCGGCGAGGGTCGCGAGCGTCGAGCAGATCCGAGCCGGCACCGACTTCAGGACCGTGTCGGACAGCCGGTTCTCCAGGTCGGTGACGCGGCGGCCGAGGAGTGCCGCCATCCGCGCCGCGACCCGGGCGTCGCCGAGCAGCAGCCGCCGCACGTCGGCGGGCGACATCACGCACAAGACGCCGTCGTCGAGCATCTGGGCGTAGCCGTCGTGCATCGTCAGCCCGATCGCGGGCAGCTGCCCGAACACCAGCCCCGGTTCGAGAATCGCCGTCGTGAGACTCCGTCCGTCGGCCGCCGTCCGGTACACGCGCACCCGCCCGGCCTTGACGAAGAACAGGGCCTCCACCGGCCTCGACGGCGAGAACACCAGCGCCCCGCGGCGCACCGAGCGCATGGGCGCGGCCTCGCCGATCGCCTGACGCTGCGACGGCGTCAGGTCGGCGAGCAGGTCGGCCTCGAACAGCCGCCACACGTCGTGGCGGTACGGCGCCCGCGTTTCGGCGTCCACGCCGTCCTCCTTCTCCTCGGGTCCGCGATCACGGTAAGCGGGGCGGGTGTCCGCCCGCCCCGCCCCAGCGCGGTCAGCCCACGCTGATCGTGATCGACACGACCCCGAAGTACTGGGCGTCGGTGTACGGCGCGAACCAGTCGAGGGTGAACCGCGTGCCCCGCGCCTGCCCCGCCACGGGCGTGCCGGGCACGTAGCGCGACCAGTAGGTGGAGCGGGCCGGGTCGACCGAGGCGCCGTAGGCCAGGTCGAACGCCTCGGTGCCCCCGGACAGCGACGGCGAGGCCGGTGTCCCCACGTGGACGCCGCGGGACGTCGTCCACGTGGAGTTCGTCAGAGGAATCGTGATCAGCGACAACGCCCCGCCCGTCCAGCGCACGCGGGCGCGCTCGACGCCGTCGGCGCTGGCGTAGCTGCACCACTCGCCGGAGGAGGTCCAGCAGCGCGCGGCGGCGCCCCACTGGCCGGTCACCTGCGCCTTCGTCATGCCGAGGCGCACCCCGGCGGCGCCGACGCCCTCCGAGACGGTCGCCGTGACGGGCACGGTCGGGGCAGCGTGCGCGGGGGCGGCGGCGAGGCCGACCGACGCGAGCGCGGCGGCGAGCGGGACGGAGACGCGCAGGCGGGCGCGACAGCGGCGGGTGGGCGTGGTGAGGGTCATGGCACCTGCTTCGGGACGGCGACGCGGCGGCTCCGCGGCGAACATCACGGACGCTAGGCAGCGACGCCGCCACGTTCTGTGGGCTGGCACACACAACGTCCGATCCGGCTCCGTCTGCCACGATCGCCTGCATGCCCACGCCCGTCCTCGTCGTCGACGCCGCGAACGTCGTCGCTGCGCGCCCGGACGGGTGGTGGCGGGACCGGCGGGGCGCGACCGAGTGGCTGCTGGCGGAGCTGGCGCGTGTACCGACCGAGGGGTTGGACGGCGTCGGCAGCCCTGTGGGCGATGTCGTCGTCGTCCTCGAGGGCCGGGCCCGCGACGCCGCGCCGGACGGCGTGCCGGGGATCACCCTGGTCCGCGCCGACGGTTCGGGGGACGACGCGATCGTCGCGGTCGTGGCCGCACGCGTGGACGACGGGGAGGTCGTGACGGTGGTGACGTCGGACCGGGGGCTGAGGCGGCGGGTCGAGGCGCTCGGCGCGGGTGTGCGCGGCGCGGGCTGGTTGCGCGACGCGCTGGACGGCGGGTCCGGCGGCTCGCGGTGAGGGCGGCGAGGACCGGTCACTCGCGGGACCGGAAGTGGTGGCACGACGGGACGACGTGGCTGGCGGCGGTGAGCTCGGACCCCGACCCCGACCACGCGGACGTCCCTGCGGATCCCCCTCATGGGTCACCCCGTTCGCCTTCGACCTCGCCCGCTGGGCGGCGCAGGTCGGGCTGCTGGACGGTACCCAAGGTGCTGTTCAGCGCCCGGCCATCTGGCCGATCTCGTCGCGGCCCGCGACCGCGGCCCTGGTGGTGAGGTCACCATCGGCCACCTGGCGGAGGGTGTCGGCGGTGGCGCGGATGCGGCGCACCATGCCGCGGACGATGACGAACGCCGCGAGGCCGGCCAGCCGGTCCTGAAGGCGTCAGGACGAGACGGCTGCGCGAACGGCTCAGGTCAGGCGCGAGCCGTGCACTGCGTGGTCCGGTTCGGCCGGGCGTCGGGGCTGTTGACCAGGCACGCACGGAACCAGCCCACGTTGACGTTCATCTTGGTCCACGTGGACCCGAACCAGATCTGGACCTCGTCGATCTTCCCGGTGGAGTAGTCCGCGTAGTCGTAGCGCTGCAGCTGGAGCCAGGCGGTCGGGTACCAGGTCTCCCCCGGCTTCGCGTAGGGCACCTTCGCCCGCGCCCACATCGCGTTGCAGCTGGACGAGTAGCGGAGCTCGATCAGGTAGCCGCGCCCGTCGAGGAACGACTGGCGGGTCACGGCGTCGGCCGAGCAGGGCTGACCGGCGCTGTTCGTCGTGGCCTGCGGGTCGAGACCGTTGCAGGAGTAGGACCGGCAGGCGGCGGCGTCGGCGGAGGCCACTCCGAGGACGGCGATCTGGGCGGCCGCGAGCAGCGCGACGGCGGCGCCGCGACGGGCGCGCAGGGACAAGGACATACGAGACCTCACAGAGACGATGGCCCGGGACGCCGGGCAGCGCGGTTCGTGCGCGCCGACACTCTGGCCCCTGACCGTTGCCTCGATCAGCCGGAGTCGTGCCCAGCTCGCGCAGCACTCACCTGTCTTTCGACCGGAAAGGTAGCGGGTGGCGTCTTGCCGACCCGGACCGCCCAGCCATGGCACGCTGTCGTCGATCGAGCGACGGGAGGATCGGGGTGCGGGCGTCGAGGACCGGGCACTCCCCCGACCGCAAGTGGTGGCACGACGGAACGGCGTGGCTGGCCGCGGTCAGCGCCGACGGCCGGGAGCGGTTCGACGGCACGAGCTGGCGGCCCAACCGGCGAGCCGTCGACGTCCCGCTGCTGGTGCTCGGCGTCCTCGCCCTCGTGTTCTCCGGCTTGGCGTGGGTCCTGCTGGTGATCCTGCTCGTCTCGGATCCCGACCCGGACCGCCCGGCGGAGACACCTGCACCGATCAGTCCCGTCGTCGTCGACATCGCCCTGCGTGCACCTCTGGTCGGCCTGCTGCTCGCGGGGGTGGGAGTGGCGCTGATCGCCGTCCGCCCCGTGCGCCGGATCCGCCCCGGAGACCGGCCGCCCGCTTGAGCCTCGACGCGCTCAGCCCGCGGTCAGGCGCTCGACGGCGTCCAGGGCGGCGTCGGGGCCGGGCAGGTCACGCCACTGCTCGGCCACTGCGCGTGCAGCCTCGCGCAAGCGCTGGTCGGTGAGCGGGTGGCGGACGGCGCGGGCGACCTCGTCCGGCGTCACCTCCGTCGGGTCGAGCACGACGGCGACGCCGAGCTGCTCGCACCGCGCAGCGTTGAGCGGCTGATCGGCGCCCATCGGCAGGAGCACGAGCGGCAGCCCGTGGGCGAGCGCCTCGAGCACCGTGCCGGAACCGGCGTGGCAGAGGACGGCGTCGGCGGACGCCAGCGTCGCCGCCTGGTCGACGAAGGCGTGCACCTGCACGTGCGGGGGCAGGCCGGCCAGGGTGGCGAGGTCGGTGTCGCGACCCGCGGCGACGACGACCCTGTCGGCGACCTGCGCCACGCCGGCGGCCGCGCGGGCCAGCAGGTCGCCGGACTCGGTGGCGAAGACGGCGCCGAGGGTGAGGTACGCCGTGGCGCCCTCGTCGTGGTCGGGGTTGTCGCGGGGGACGTCCCCGGGCCGGTAGTGGACGGTCTGCGGGGGCAGCGGGTCGGCCGGGTCGCGCAGGGCGGGCGGGAACGGGGCGAGCACGAGGTGGCGGGTCAGCATGGTCATGCCGTGCTCGGGCGGCAGCCCCGCGCGTGCGCGCAACGCCTCCAGCGGCGCGCGGACGTGCCGCTCGACGATCATGTCGCCCGCGGCCAGCACCACGACCGACGCGTGCGGCACGCCGAGCACCTCCGCCGCCACGCAGGCACCGAAGTCGACCTCGTCCCGGATCACCACGTCGGGGCGCCAGTCGCGACCGAGCGCCGTCACGTCGTCGGCGCGGGCCTGCGCCCACGGCCCGCCGAAGCCGCGTCCGAGGGCCGCCCGTTCCTCCTCCATCGGGCGGACGTCCAGCTCGGAGTGGTACGCCTGGTGGTCCTTGCCGCTGGCGGCGAAGGCCAGGCCGTGGGCGCGCACGGCTTGGCCGTGCGCGGCCGACGCGGTGACCAGGACGTCGTGCCCGCGCTGCCGGGCGAGGACGGCGAGCGGGAGCAGCGGGCGGACATGGCCCCAGCCGCCCACGGCGGAGACCAGCAGGCGCGACATGCCCGGATTCTCCTACCCCACTCGTGAGGTGGGTGCGCCGCGGGGGGAATGGCCCCTCGCTGCGCACCCGGCTCAGGCCGGCTGCCCGCTGCGCCGGGTCAGGAACCGCCGCGCCGCCCCCTCGGGCGCCAGCGCCAGGGCCTCGCGGTAGGCGACGGCGGCCTCGGCATCGCGCCCCGCCCGCCGCAGCAGGTCGGCGCGGGCGGCGGGCAGCAGGTGCGGCGGCAGGCCAGCGGCGTCCAGGGCATCGAGCGCCGCGAGCCCGTCCTGCGCTCCCCTCGCCCGGCCCACCGCGACGGCGTGCGCGAGGCGCGCGTGCGGCGACGGGGCGATGCCCACCATCGCCTCGTACAGCGCGACGATGCGGTCGGGGTCGGCACCGGTCGCGTGGCACGCGGCGATCTCGGCCTGCAGCAGGTAGGGGCCGTGGCCGTTCTCCCGCGCCGCCGCCCGCCCCCGGTCCAGCGCGGCGAGGCCGGAGCGGATCGCCGACGCGTCCCACCGCCTGCGGTCCTGCTCGTCGATCGGCACGGGCACGCCGTCGGCGTCCGCACGGGCGTCGCGCCGGGAGTGGTGCAGCCGCATCAGGGCGAGCAGGCCCCACACCTCACCGTCGGCGGGCATCAGCTCGGCCAGGGCCTCGCCGAGCCGCAGCGCCTGCGCGCACAGGTCGACGCGGACGACGTCGTCCCCGCCCGTCGGCGCGTACCCCTCGGTGAAGATCAGGTAAACGACGGCGAGGACGGCGTCCAGCCGCTCGGGCAGGTCCGCCGCCGCGGGCACCCGGTACGGGATGCGGGCATGCGCGATCTTGCCGCGGGCCCGCACGAGGCGCTTGGCCATCGCGTGCTCGCCCACCCCGAACGCCGCCGCGATCTCGGCGACCTCCAGCCCGCCGAGGGTGCGCAGGGTCAGGGCCACCCGGGCCTCGGGCAGCAGCGCGGGGTGGCAGCAGGTGAAGACGAGGCGGAGGCGGTCGTCGGGGATGTCGGCTTCGCCGAGTCGAGCAGAGCCGTCGACGAGCTCGGCGAGCGCGTCGTCCATCGGGTCCTCCCCCTCGGGGACGGTCGTCGACCCGGCCAGGGTGCGCTCCTCGGTACGGCGCTTGCGCAGGCGGTCCAGCGCCGCGTTGCGGGCAGTCGTCGTCAGCCAGGCGCCGGGGCGGTCGGGGACGCCGTCGACGGGCCAGCGGCGCGCGGCGGCGGCGAAGGCGTCGGCGGCGGCGTCCTCGGCCAGCGACCAGTCGCCGGTGACGCGGATCAGGGTCGCGACGACGCGACCCCACTCCTGCGCGAAGGCGACGGCCAGCGCCGTCCCGGCCTGCTGGGGCGGGACGGCGCCTGGCCCGCTGCTCAGAACGGCCACACCGGGCGGATCTCGATGACGCCGAGGCGCGCGCTCGGGTGCGTCGCGGCGGCGGCGATGGCCGTGTCGAGATCGGGGGCCTGGATCAGGTCGTAGCCGTCGACGTACTCCTGCAGCTCGGCGAACGGGCCGCGCGTGACGAGCGTCTGCCCGTCGCGCACCCGTACCGTGACGGCCTCGGCGGGCGGGGCCGTCGGGGCGCCGCCGCGGCTGACGTCCAGCGCCAGCCACCGATCGAGCCACCCGTCGTCGTCGAACTCCTCGGCCGGCGTCGCGGCCTCGCGGGCCATGAGCATCACGTAGTCGATCGGAGCGCCCGTCCACGGGTCCAGGTCGCCCTCCAGCATCCGCAGCTCCCGCAGCTCCAGGGCGCCGATCTGGGCGACCGGGTGAGCGGCGGCGATCGCGACCGCCTCCTCCTCCGTCTCGACCGCGAGCAGGTCGAATCCCGCGATCTGCTCGCCCACCTCGACGAACGGGCCGTGGGAGATCAGCGTCTTCCCCTCCCGGACGCGCACGCACGTCGCGTCCTGCGACGGGCGCAGCCGCTCACCCGTGATCCAGCGGTCGCCCGCGAACTCCAGCCACGAGACCGGCTCGGTGTCCTCGGCCTCGGTCGGCTCGCTCAGCGCAGTCGGCTCGGTCGGCTCGGGCTGGGTCGGCTCTTCGACCTCCGAGTCGGGGGTCTCCGGTGCGCGCACGAGCATCAGGTAGGGCATGTCGTTCCTTCCTCCGCGGGCGGGCCGTCGCCGCCTCTCATCCTGACGACGTGGCCGACCCCCGCGCGAGGACATGCCGTCGCGGATCGGAACGGGTCACCCGGCGACAACGCACGTCACCGACGCGCGATCTGCGACACGCCGTGCCCTGGGCCGTTGATCGGCACCGACCGTCGGTCAAGCCGGATCGCCGGCGGAGGGGTGAGGGGTGGACCCGGCGATGCCCTCCCGCGGAGGTTCAGTCGCCGGACGCAGCCGTACCGACCGAGCTCGTGCCGCGGCGCGCGCGGATCGCGGCAGCCAGGGGCGTGTCGGGCCCGGCGGCGAGGATCAGCTCCTCCTGCAGCCGACGGCGGGCGGCGGGCGTGAGCCGGTGCAGCTGCGGCCCGGGCAGGTAGGAGGTGCCCTGGGCAGACGCGGCGGAGCCGGCCCATCCCCCGGGCTTGCCGGCGGGCACCGAGCGTTCCATCGCCGGCTGCACGAGCCCTGCCGCGCGCAGGCGGGCGAGTGCGGCGCGGACCTGCCCGCGCGGCAGCTGCGCGTACCGGGCGATCTCCTCCAGCGGCGTCGGGTGCGCCGACGTCCACGCGTCGCCGTCCAGCGCTCCCAGACTGCGCGGGATCGCCACCGAGTGGATCAGCACGAGCACCAGCACCGCCCGGTCGATCGCGGGCATCGGCTGCCACGGGTCGGGCGCCGACGTGAGCTCGGCGACCACGTCGTCGCGGTAGCCCGACGTCCAGCGATTCGGCGGTACCGGCACCAGGGTGCGCCCCACCCGCTTCAGCGCTGCGGACACGTGCCGGCGCAGCGTCGCGTCGCGCAGCGCCAGCAGCGCCGCCTCGTGCACGGGCTGCGGCGAGTGCTCCACCGCCGCCACCGCCGCGAGCACCTCGTCGCGCTGCCGCTCGGCCAGCTCGCCGAGGCCCCCGCCGACGACGTCGGCCACCACCTCGTCGGGCGTCACGTCCGCGGGCACGACCTCCGCAGCCGCGGGCACGACGTCGTCCGTCTCGTCGATCGTCACGTCGTCGCTCACTCGCCGTCCCCGTCCTCGGGCAGCACGACCACCGCGTCGGCGGCGGGCGCGGGCATCGCGCGGTAGAGCTGGCGCAGCACGGTGAGGTCGGCGGGGGTCCACTGCGCGACGCGCGGGCCCAGTCGCACGACGCGCGCGGACTCGTCCCACAGCACCCAGCGCGCGACGTCGAGGCGCCGGATCGCGCCCACGCACGCCCGGTGGAACGCCGCCGGGTCGCGGTCGACCATCCCGCGCAGCACCGACGCCACCGCCGCGAACGACGCCGGCACCCCCGGCCACAGCGCGGCGGCAGGGTCGGGCCAGCAGCAGCGCAGGACGGCGGCGAGGACCCGGGCAGTGTCATTGGGCTGTTCGGCGGTCAGCGCGGGCAGGCCGAGTTCGGCGAGCACCGCGGGCCCCGATGTCTCGGGCACCACCGGCACCAGCCAGATCGCCCCGCCGTCGGGTTCGACGAGCCGCCGGACGCCGCCCGCGGCACCCGGCGACGGCACGCCCGGCGCCACCTGCTGCGGCCCGCCGGAGCGCAACCGCGCCCACCACAGGGCGGTCTCCTGGGCGTTCACTGCGCCCCCTCACCGTCGGGACGGCGGCGCCGACGAGCCGCCGGAGCGGGAGCGGGAGCGGACGCCGTCAGCGACCCGCGCGAGGACCACGACGGGGCACCGTCGAGGTCGACGACGAGGCCGTCACCCCAGCTCAGCCGGGCCTCGAGGTCGGGATGGTGGTGTGCGGCGGTGACGGCGGCGAGTAGGCGGCGCGCACCCGCCCAGTCCCCGGCCTCGCCGAGCAGCGACTCGACGTCGACGGCGTCCCGCCCGGCCAGCGCCGCCTCGAGGGCCGCGCGCAGCTCCGTGGCGTCGTCGGCGTCCGCCCGCTCCGGCGGCGCCTCCTCGGCCTGCGCGCGCGGCGGGGGCGTGCGCGCCGGGCCGGTCAGCCGGGCGCTGTCCACCGCCTCGGCCAGCGCGTGCGCGGGCAGGTACGGGGCGGGGGCGTCGAAGAGGAAACCGTCGAGCACCGAGGCCAGGCGGTCGACGTCGGCGGTGCGGGCGAACGTCCGCCACGTCTCGGCGGGCAGCAGGCCCAGGGCGCGCGTCGACCCCGCCTGCTCGATCAACCGGGCGGCTGCGGCGTCGGAGGCGTCGCCGTACCCGGCCAGCGCCGCCCGCAGCCAGGCGCACTCGCGGTCGAGGTCGGGCCAGCGCGACAGCACGGCGCCGTGCACGTCCTCCGCCTGCCGGATCAGCTCGCGGTTGCCCCACAGCAGCTGCGCGTTCTCGCGCAGGTCGGCCACGGGCGCCGCGATCGTCAGGCCCGCGATCTGGTGCGCGAGCAGCCGGAACACCTGCGTGAGCCGACGCACGCTCGTCCGCCCGTCGTCCGCGCCCGCCCCCGGGTCGCGCACGTGCTGGCCCTCCAGGGTGAGCAGGTGGTGCAGCTCGGCCTGCCCGCCCTGCTCAGCCACACGGCGCAGGAACAGCAGCATCACGTAGGGGGCGAACGCGGCCCGGTGGTAGCGCTCGTGGGCCCGGTCGACGACGCGCGCGATGGCCCCGTAGGCGCGCAGCACCTCGAACCGCCGGGCGACCATGCCGCTGCGATGGCCCGGGCACTGCGCCACCACCTGCTCCAGCGTCAGGCCCTCGCTGCCCGCCTCGGCGAACACCTCGAGGATCGCCTCGTCGACGTCGAGGGTCTCCGGATCGACGATCATCGCGCCCGACTCGCGCGCGAGGACGGCGAAGACCTGCCGGTACAGCGTGAGGACGCCGACCTCGCCGGTCAGCTCGTCCAGGCCGACGGGCGCGGCGTCGCCCGGGTCGGGGCGGGAGGGCTGGCGCGGCGGCACGGTCCCTGAGCCTAACGGCGCCGGGACGCGGGGCGGGCAGATCCTCGTGGCGCCTTCGCCGTGGCCTCTCAGCCAACTCCCAGGATCGGCGGAGGGTGCGCCCAGACAGCTCCGGCTTACTGGTCTCACGCCGGACAGCGAGAGGTGAACCACGATGAGTGACACGACGAACGAGACCCCCGAGCCCGCAGGCTCGGGCTGGGCGCAGGGCGGCACGCCGGCGGCCCCCGCCCCGACGGCCGCGGCCCCCACCCCCTGGGCGAGGCCCCCGTCACCCCCCAGTACCCCGCGGCCGCGCAGGCCCCCGCCGCGACGCCGCCCGCGCACGCCGCCCCCCGGCGCGCCTGGCCCTTCGCCCCCGAGAGCACGCAGCCGGCGCAGCCCCCCGCCCCGCAGCCCCCCGCCCCGCAGCCCGCGCCCCAGCCGGCCGGCTACGGCGCGGCCCCCTCCTGGGCGGTCCCGGGCGGGGCGAACGGCGAGCGCCAGCTGGCCGCCGTCGGCGCCCCCCAGGGGTACGCGGGCTCGGCACCGGCCCCCGCGGCACCGGCCCCGAACGGCAGCCCGCTCCCGCCGCCGCCCGCCCCCGCGGGCAGCGCGTTCAGCCCTTACCCGGCCACGCACGCCCAGCCCACCGAGCAGTTCAGCACCGCCTCGATGCCGACCTTCGACGTCACGCCGCAGGGTGGCGGCCCCGCAGGCCCGCCCTACGCGGGCCCGCGCGCCGAGCGTCGCGGGCCGGGCTGGTTCGCGGTGTTCGGCTCCAGCCTCGCCGCGGCGGTCCTGGCCAGCGGCATGACGGTGGGCATCACGTCGGCCCTCGACGACGACAGCCCCGCAGCCGCTCCCGCGGCGACCCGCGCGCAGAGTGCGCCCGTCGTCCCGGGCGGATCGACCAGCAGCCCCGACTGGAAGGCCGTCGCCGACGCGGTGGCTCCCAGCGTCGTCGCGGTCCAGGTGAGTACCGGGCAGGGCGGCGGCCAGGGGTCGGGCGTCGTGCTCGACACCTCGGGCAACATCGTCACGAACAACCACGTGGTCGCCGATGCCGAGAAGGTCGTCGTGGTGCTCAGCGACGGCCGGGAGTTCGACGCGACGGTCGTCGGCACCGACCCGTCCACCGACCTCGCGGTCATCCGGATGACCAAGCCCCCGAAGGACCTGACCGCGGCCACGCTCGGCGACTCCGACCAGGTCACGGTCGGTTCCCCGGTGATGGCGATCGGCAACCCGCTGGGCCTGTCGCACACCGTCACCACCGGCATCGTCTCCGCGGTGAACCGTCCCGTGACGGCACAGTCGCAGGACGGGAACGGCTCGGACCAGGTCGTCACCAACGCGATCCAGACCGACGCCTCGATCAACCCCGGCAACAGCGGTGGGGCCCTGCTCGACGCGCAGGGCCGGGTCATCGGCATCACGAGTTCCATCGCGACGCTCGGCAGCGGCTCGGGCCTGTTCCCCGGGCAGAGCAGCCAGTCGGGCAGCATCGGCCTCGGCTTCGCGATCCCCTCGAACGAGGCGAAGTCGGTCTCGGAGCAGCTGATCGCCTCCGACGGCAAGACGGTCGAGCACGCCTGGCTGGGCGTGCAGCTGCAGGACAGCCGCGTCGAGGTGGACGGCGCGCGGCGCCAGGCCGCCGTGCTCGGCGAGGTGACTGCCGGCTCGCCCGCCGCCAAGGCCGGTCTCAAGAAGGGTGACGCCGTGATCGCCATGAACGACGAGGCGATCGCCGGGGCCGACTCCCTCGTGGCCCAGGTCCGTGAAAAGCGGGCCAACGAAAGCGTGAAGCTCACGATCGTGCGCGACGGCAAGACCCAGGACGTCACCGTCACGCTCGGGGTCCGGCCCGACAACGTCGGCTGATCCCCCACGGCCGGGCGCCTCGCCCCTCTCCCCCTTCCCGGGGCGCCCGGCCGGAACCACCCCTCCCGAACCCCGACGGGAGGGTCCCTCCCCGGATCGGGCGCGACCGGGGAGGGACCGGCGGCACCGTCCCCCTGAACGGTGCCGCCGGGTCATCCGTCGCGCGGCGGGCCCGGGAGTCGGGAGCCTCACGGCCCGCCGCGCGACGCCCCCTCCCACGGGTGCGGGCGCAGTGCCGGTGCAGCGGCACCAGGGGACGCGGGTGCAGCCGCGTCGCAGGACCAGGGGAATGGCAGGACCGGGGGAAACGCAGGACCAGGGCGGAGCGCGACCGGGCGGCTCCCCCACCGGGCAGCGGAGGACGGCCGCCGCCCACCCCGAGGAACTCGGGACCCGACCGCCGCGGTCACGGATCTCATCCCCCGTGACCGCGGCGGTCGCGCGTGCGGGCGGTCAGCTCGACGGCGGCCGGGGGCGCAGCCGGACGCCGGGCAGCGCCGGGGCCGGCAACCGCTCGCCGGGGTAGCCCACCACCTCGCCGAACCCTCGACCCGCCTGCCAGTCCTCGCGGGCCGTGACGATCTCCTCGTGGCTGCGGCCCACGAAGTTCCACCACATGACCAGGTCCTCCCCCAGCGGTGTGCCGCCGATGAGGAGCAGCCGGGCCAGCTGCCCCGGCTCGGACCGGACGCGGACGCCGGGGCGCGAGCCACCGAGGTAGAGCAGTGGGCCGGGGGCCAGTGCCGTGGCGGCGTCCGCCCCGTCCTCGCCGGCGCTCACGTCGATCTCGCCGTCGAGCACCAGCAGCGCGTGCTCGAACTCGGGCGACAGCGGCAGGTCGACGGTTCCGCGCACGCTCACCTCGGCGGCGACCAGCGGCGAGTGCACCGCCGCCCGGCTGGCATGACCGGCCACCTCCCCCATGATCACCACGACCTCGGCGGCGGAGTCCCCCACCCCGGGCAGACTCAGGCGCGGAAGGTCGGCGCGGTGCTCGAACGCCGGTTCGGTGCCGCGCGAGGCGTCGGGCAGGGCCACCCAGAGCTGGACGCCGTGCAGCAGGGGGCCGTGCTCGGCTGGGGTCTGCTCGCTGTGGCTGATCCCGCGGCCCGCGGTCATCAGGTTGAGCTGGCCCGGCTCCACCAGCTGCACGCTGCCCAGGCTGTCGCGGTGCAGGATCTCCCCCTGCACGAGCCAGCTCACCGTCTGCAGCCCGGTGTGGGGGGTGCGGCGCCACCTGCATGCCAGGGGTGCCCTCGCCCAACGCCACCGGGCCGTAGGCGTCGAGGAAGCACCAGGCGCCGACCATGCGGCGGTGCCGGTGCGGCAGCGTCCGCAGCACCGGCATGCCCCGAGGCCCTCCGAGTGCCACCGGCACCGGGTCCAGGAGCTCTATCTCCGCGCCCGGCGCCTGCGCGGACGGGCAGGTGATCTCGTCGGGCGTGGCCTCGGTGTTGCTCATGCGTGCGCCTCGTGTCTCTCGGCGTGCTGCAGCTCGTGCCGCCAGGTGCGGAACCGCAAGGACTCGTAGCTGCAGAGCGCCATGAGGGCGACGACGACGAGGCCGAGCTGCACCAGCGCGGGCAGGTGGGACACGAGGGGGATCGCGGCCAGGAGCACGGCGGCGACGCCGAGCCGGCGCCAGTTGGTGCTGCCCAGGTTGCGCCAGCGGAACGCGACGTGGGCGAGGAGGTAGAGGGCGACGCCCCCGTACAGGCCGATCAAGGGCAGGCCATGCAGGGGCTCGCTGGGGCCGTAGTGCTCGGAGTCGGCGACCGCGCCGAGGGTCTTCTTCAGGCCGAGGGCCACGAAGATGATCCCCGCGACCATCGGGAAGTGCAGGTAGGAGTAGGAGTCGCGGCCCAGCGCCGCGCGCGCTGCCCCCTCGAGCGAGGCGAGACGGCGCTCGGCGACGCCCGCCACGACGTCGAAGTAGATCCACCACAGGCAGGCCACCAGCGACAACGCGAGCACCGCGGCGAGCATCGCGGCCCACGACAGGCTCAGCCCCTCGGTACCGACGCCGACCGCCACCAGCGACTCGCCCAGGGCGAGGATGACGACCAGGCCGTGCCGCTCGGCGAAGTGCCCGGGCGCGGGCAGCCGCCACCCGCCGGCATTGACGATCAACGTGCCGCCGAGGTCGCCGACGACCGCCAGCAGCCACCACAGCGTCTGCCAGCGACCGTCGCTGAAGGCGGCGACGACGAGGAAGCCGGTGCCGATCACGCTCGGGATCGAGAACCGGGCGAGGGTGCCGAGCAGCTGCGGGTCCTCACGGCCGGCGAGCGCGAACAGCGTGAGGTGCATGAGCCGCAGCACGACGTACGCGCCGGCGAAGACGAGCGGGCCCGAGGGGGGCTCGCCGTCGCCGTCGTCGAACACCTCGGGGATGGCCAGCGTCATCACCAGCGCGGCGGCCATCACCACGACGAGGATCGGGCGGACGGCGCCGTGATCGGCCCGCACGTAGTTGGTGAGCCACGTGAAGCCGCCCCAGCTCCACCACATGACGGCGAGCACGAGCAGCCCGCGCACGGCTCCCTCGGCGGTCAGGTGCGCGGCCAGGTAGGTCGTGACCTGCGTCAGAGCGAGCACGAAGACGAGGTCGAAGAACAGTTCGAGTGAGGTGACGCGGTGGTTCGCGTCGGTGTGGTGGAGGTGGAGGAGTCCGCGTCGCGCCATGGCCGCCCTCAACGCCGCCGAGTGCGGGAGATCATCCCGCGGGGACGAGGCGATGCTGGCAGCAGCTCACCCTCGCCGCCATCCGCACGAAGGGCGCCCTGTGGACGGCGAGGAGCCGGGCGCCCCTGTCGAGGACGGACGAGGGTCCCACCCCTGTGGACCGTGACGCCGACGCGGCGCGCTGTGGACGGCGACCCCCGGCTCCTCGGGCCCCTCCTGCGAGCGTCACGGGGCGGTCGGCGAAGGCAGCGCGACCCGTCGAGCAGCGACGAGCAGCAGTGGGAGGACGAGAGATGGACGAGTTCGAGGTCGACGTGGCCAGGGTGGGGGCGACGGCGGCGGCGGCCTCGGCCTGCGCGGGCAGGATCGAGGCCGAGGTGGGCGCGATGACGGGCCATCTGGCGGAGCTGGAGCGCGGGTGGCAGGGGTCGGCGGCCACCGCCTTCGGGCAGGTGGCCGAGCGCTGGCGCGCGACGCAGCACCGTGTCGTCGCCGACCTGCGGACGGTGGCGGCCGTCCTCGCGGCCACGGGGCGGCGCTACGCCGACGCCGAGGACGAGGCGGTGCGCCGGATGCGGCAGTGACGGGGACTCGCGCCGCCGGGTCCCTCGACAGCAGTGACCCCGCGCACCGGGGGTGCGCGGGGTCACGGGTGCTGCGGCGCCCTTCGGGGTACAGGGGCCCGGAAGGGGTGCGTGGCGGGCTCGGTCTCCTCAGCGCGTCTGCGAGGAGCGGACGGCCGTGGCGGTCGGCAGGCCCGAGGGCAACGGGTCGGGAACCGCCCAGACCATGGTCAGCCGGGAACGCCCCTGACCGTCGGGCATCGACACCCAGTGGGCACGGGGACGCAGCGGTCGGGCCTCCACCTCGGGCTCGGGCATCCATGACGTCGCCATTGCTCCACCTCCTGTTCACCTTCTGTTTACCTTGGTTTCAAGCTACCACGGTTGTTCTCTTCCTCACATCGGACGCGCGTCCCGAGGACGGGCCCGCGTCGTCCCGGCCGGCGTGAGGGCCACCGGTCCGCCGGACGGACGGACGTGCCCCTCCGGACAGCCCCGGTTACCCTGGGCCGGTGGTCCGCGTCCCGCTGGGCATGCCCCGGCCCCCTCAGCGGCACCTGGTCGACAGGTTCGGCAGGGTGGCGACCAACCTGCGGGTCTCGCTGACCGACCGCTGCAACCTCCGCTGCGGCTACTGCATGCCGGCCGAGGGCCTCGACTGGATGCCCCCCGCCCAGCAGCTGGACGACGAAGAGCTCTTCCGGCTGATCGCCGTCGCCGTGCGCGACCTCGGCGTGGAGGAGATCAGGTTCACCGGCGGGGAACCGCTCCTGCGCAGCGGCCTCGAGTCGCTGATCTCCCGGACGGTGGCGCTGCGCACTTGGCAGGGCCTGCCCCCGCGCACGGCGGTGACGACGAATGGCCTGGGGCTGCGCCACCGCGCGCGTGCCCTGCACGAGGCGGGGCTGCACCGGATCAACATCTCCCTGGACACCCTGCGGCCCGACCGCTTCCTGACCCTGACCCGGCGGGCCCGCCTGACCGACGTCCTCGAGGGGATCGAGGCCGCGCGTGAGGCAGGGCTCAGCCCGGTGAAGATCAACACGGTGCTGATGCGAGGCACCAACGACGACGAGGCCCCCGACCTGCTCGCCTGGGCGCTGGAGCGAGGCCTGCACCTGCGGTTCATCGAGCAGATGCCGCTGGAGCCGCACGGGTCGTGGGACCGCTCGAGCATGGTCACCACCCAGGAGATCCTCGACGGCCTGTCCGCGCGGTTCCGGCTCACGGCGCAGGAGCCCGGCCATCGCGGCGCCGCCCCCGCCGAGACGTGGTGGGCCGAGCCGCGCGAGGGCGGCCCCGGGGGCCCGGTCGGCATCGTCGGCTCGGTCACCCGGCCGTTCTGCGGCGACTGCGACCGCACCCGGCTGACCGCCGACGGCCAGGTTCGCTCGTGCCTGTTCGCCACCGTCGAGACCGACCTGCGCAAGCTCCTGCGCGACGGCGCCGACGACGAGACCCTCGCCCGGGCGTGGCGCACGGCGATGTGGCACAAGGCCGCGGGCCACGGCATCGACGACCCTCGGTTCTCGCGGCCGCAGCGGCCCATGAGCGCGATCGGAGGCTGACGTGCCCGTGTCCAGCGGTGGCGGGACGACCACCCCACCCGCAGGCGTCCCTGCCCCGAGCCACGAACCCGTCGCCGCGCCGAGCCACACGCCCGCCGCGGCGCTGAGTGTCGACGTCCGCTACTTCGCCGGCGCCGCCGCGGCCGCGGGTCGGGACGCCGAGCGGGTGGAGCTGGCGGCAGGGGCGCGGCTGGCCGATCTCGTCACGAGCCTGCACCGCTCCCACGCGGGCCGCCTCGACCGCGTGCTGTCCGCGTCGTCGTTCCTGCTGGACGGCGTCCACGCCGGGCCCGAGGTGCGGCTGCACGACGGTGCCGAGGTGGACGTCCTACCGCCCTTCGCAGGCGGCTGAGCACCGAGCCCCCTCAGGGGCAGGCGACCCATTCCTCCTCGCCGTCGGCGAACACCTGCCGCTTCCAGACGGGCAGGTGCTCCTTCACCTCGTCGACGAGCAGGGCGGCCGCCCCGAACGCCTCCTGTCGGTGCGCGGCGGAGACGGCGACGACCAGGGCGGCGTCCCCGATCGCCAGGGGGCCCAGCCGGTGCGAGACCGCGAGGGACTCGACGTCGGTGCGGGCCGCGACGTCGGCCGCGACCCGGC
The DNA here is from genome assembly GCA_046330935.1 of Kineosporiaceae bacterium. Lineage (GTDB taxonomy): Bacteria > Actinomycetota > Actinomycetes > Actinomycetales > Kineosporiaceae > JAXLRU01. The sequence continues at coordinate 550 of JAXLRU010000013.1, read as the reverse complement.
GCAGGATGTCGGGGGCGCTGGGGTGCCCCACGTACTCGATCATGGTGACGCCGCGGCCGCCGTCGTGGTCGCGGACGGCCCCCACGAAGCTCACCACGGCCCCGGCCGACGGATCCTCCACGAGGTGCTCGTGGCGCGCGACGTCGAGCGGCTGCTCCCCCACCTCGCTGAGCACGACCCGGCGCGCGGGCGGGCGACGGCGGGAGGTGTCGCGGGCGGTGCTCACCCGATCAGCCTACGTGCCCGAGGCGGAGGTGGCAGGCCGAGCCTGTGGCCCCGAAGGGTCGCCTTTCCGGGGCAGCCGGCCCGCCCCGAACCCGGGGACGCCGAAGGGCGGCCCCGCACGCGGGACCGCCCTTCGTCAGGGTCGAGCGACCGGGGCACGAAGCCCCGGCGGGCACGGATCAGAAGTCCATGCCACCCAGGTCGCCGCCGCCCGGCGCCGCCGGGGCGGCCTTCTCGGGCTTGTCGGCCACGACGGCCTCGGTGGTGAGGAACAGGGCCGCGATGCTGGCCGCGTTCTGCAGCGCCGAGCGGGTCACCTTGGCCG
>JAXLRU010000012.1:0-74528 GCA_046330935.1 Kineosporiaceae bacterium | reverse complement strand
GACGGCCTTGCTCGACCGCGTCCTGCACGATCCTCAGGTGATGGACCGGCTCCTGCAGGACCTGTCCATCAACGTGACGTCGATGTTCCGGGACCCGCCGTTCTTCGCGGCCCTGCGCGCCACGGTGGTCCCGACGCTGCGCACCTACCCGTTCCTGCGGGTGTGGGTGGCCGGGTGCTCCACGGGCGAGGAGACCTACGCGCTGGCGATCCTGCTGCGCGAGGTGGGGCTGCTCGCACGCACGCGGATCTACGCGACCGACATCAACGAGCAGGTGCTGGCGGTGGCCTCCGCGGGGGTGTACCCGCTGGCGAAGATGCGCGAGTACACGGAGAACTACCTGGCCGCGGGCGGCTCACGCGCGTTCAGCGACTACTACACGACCGGGTACGACGCGGCCCGCTTCGACCCGGCGCTGCGCGAGAACGTGATCTTCGCCCAGCACAACCTCGTCTCCGACCGGTCGTTCAACGAGTTCCACCTCATCATCTGCCGCAACGTGATGATCTACTTCGACCGGCAGTTGCAGAACCACGTGCACCGGCTGTTCCTCGACAGCCTCACCCCCGGCGGGGTGCTCGGGCTGGGGTTGAAGGAGAGCCTGCGCCACACCGACGCCGGGGAGGCCTACGACCCGCTCGACGAGGACCTGCGCCTGTACCGGAAGCGCCGGTGAGCCCCGCCCCGCCGCCGCGCGCGGTCGAGCTGGTCGTCGTCGGCGGCTCCTGGGGCGGGCTCGACGCCGCCTGCGCCCTGCTCGACGAGCTGCCCGCGCCGCTGCCGGTGCCCGTCCTGCTGGTGCTCCACCGCGCGCGCAGCTCCAGCGCGCACATCCTCCGCCAGGCCGTGCACCGCTGCAGCGGCCAGGACCTCGTGGAGGTGGGCGACCAGAACCGCCTGCAGCCCGGGGCCGTCCACCTCGCCCCGCCCGACTACCACGTGCTCGTCGCCGAGGCCGAGGGCGACGTCTCGTTCTCGCTGAGCGTCGAGGCACCCGTCGAGTACAGCCGCCCGTCCATCGACGTCGCGTTCGAGTCCGCCGCGCAGGCGCTGGGGGCCGGGCTGGCCGCCGTCCTGCTCAGCGGTGCCGGGCGCGACGGCGCGCACGGCCTCACCGAGGTGGGCCGCCGGGGCGGCCTCGTGCTCGTGCAGGACCCCTCGACGGCGACCCGCACCGAGATGCCCGCCGCCGGGCTGTCCGCGTGGCGCCCCGACGCCGTCGCCGACCCCCGCGTCCTCGGCCGCCGCCTGCGCGCGGTGCTGCCCTCCCCGGCACCCGCCGCCGCACCCGCCCGTCCCCACCCCGACGAGAGGCTCCCGTGAGCACCAGCGCAGCCGACAAGGCCAAGATCCTGCTCGTCGACGACCGGCCCGAGAACCTGCTCGCGCTGGAGGCGATCCTCAGCTCCCTCGACCAGACGCTGGTCCGCGCGACCTCGGGCGAGGAGGCGCTCAAGGCGCTGCTCACCGACGACTTCGCGGCGATCCTGCTGGACGTGCAGATGCCGGGGATGGACGGCTACGAGACCGCCGCCCACATCAAGCGGCGCGAGCGCACCCGCGACATCCCCATCCTCTTCCTCACCGCCATCGACAAGGAGGCCCACCACGCCTTCCGCGGGTACGCCGCCGGCGCCGTCGACTACCTGAGCAAGCCGTTCGACCCGTGGGTGCTGCGCGCGAAGGTCTCGGTGTTCGTCGACCTGCACCGCAAGACCCAGCGGCTGGAGCACCAGGCCGAGCTGCTGCGGCGGTCCCTGCCCGAGGCTGCCGGGCCGGAACTCCTCGCCGACCTCGACGCGCGGCTGGGCGACGTCGAAGCCCAGGTCGACCTCGTCCGCTCCCAGGCCCGGGTGACCGTGGACGGCGCGCTGGCCGAGGGCGTCTCGCGGTTGGCCGACCAGGTGGCGCGCCTGCGCGCCGCCATGGACGCCGCCCTCACGCCGGAGCAGGGCGCCCCGCTGCGCCGCTGAGCAGGTACGCAATCGGACGAACTCCTCACCCCGCGCGGGTACAGGTCACGCCGGTTGCCGACGATGCCTACGACGTCGGGTCAGCGCCCCACGATCGGAGGACGCATGCGCGCACCGGTGATCGGCGTGCTCACGCCGTTGCTCGCCGGCCCCTTCTTCGGCACCGTCCTCAAGGGTGTGACCGAGGTCGTGGCCGCAGCGGGTGGGAGCGTGCTCGCGCTGCAGACCCTCGACAGCCGCATCTACGACGACCACGCGGACGTCCCCGACTTCGACCTGCCCGTCGGCTGGGACCACGCCGACGCGTTCGTGGTCGTCACCCAGGCGGTGACCGACGAGTACCTGATGGAGCTGCGCCGGCTCGGCAAGCCGCTCGTGCTCGTCAGCCACGAGGTCGACGGCCTTGAGGCTCCGCAGGTGCGGCCCGACAACGCCGTCGGGGTGCGCGAGGCCGTCCTCGACCTGCACCGCCACGGCCACCAGCGGATCGCGTTCGTCGGCCGCCTCCTCCAGCACGACATCCGCGAACGCCAGGAGGCGTGGGCGGCGACGCTCGCGGAGCTCGGGCTGTCCTCGGAAGGCCTGTTCTACGACAGCGGGGGCTACATGCCCTCCCACGGCATCGCCGTCGCCCGGGCCCTGGTCGCCGACGGGCTGCCGGCCACCGCCGTCGTCTGCGGCAACGACATGATCGCCCTGTCGATCATGTCGGCCCTCACGTCCTACGGGCTGCGGATCCCCCGCGACCTCGCGATCGTCGGGTTCGACGACATCGCGGGCGCCGCCGTCTGCGACCCGCCGCTGGCGACCGTGTCGCAGTCGGTGGACCGGATGGGCGCCAAGGCGGGCCGGCTGGCCCTCGACCTGGTGGCCGGGCGCGAGGTCTCCCCCGGCCGGCACCTGCTGCCCACCACGTTCGTCCCCCGCCGCTCCTGCGGGTGCAGCGCCGTCCACGCCTGCTCCCCGCGCGGGCAGGAGGGCGCCGCGACGGCCCGCACCGCCGACGTCGCCGAGGCGCTGCTGCTGCAGATCCCCCCGACGCTGCGGGAGGACGCCACCGAGCCCGCCACCCGGCTGGTCGACACCCTGGCGAGCATCGTCACCGGCGCGGACGACCCGCAGCTGCACGCGCGGGCGAGCGACCTGGTCGCCCAGCTGTACGAGATCCACCCGCGGCCGCAGACCCTGACGGCCGTCATGGACGCCACCCTGCGCCTGCTCCCCGCGGACGCCACCGTCTCGGGGCAGGCAGGCGACCACGTCCGCGAGCTCGCGTCCCTGCTCGCCCAGGCCGCCGGCGCCAGCTGGGTGAACACCGCCGAGCGCGTGCAGCGGATCCTGCACAGCGACTTCGACGTCACGATGAGCCTCGTCGAGAGCGACGACCCGCACGACCTGCGCTGGCTGCGCGAGGCGGGCCTGGCGGCCGGCGCCCTCGGCGTCTGGACCCGCCCCCGCGAGCAGCTGGACACCCGCACCGTCCTGCGCCGCGGCCAGGGGCCGATGACGGCCGGGGAGACCGACGTCGCCGCCTCGGAACGGTTGTGCGTGGAGGCCTTCCCCCCGCGGACCCTGCTCGACCGGGCGGCGGGCACCCCCGAGCCGGTGTTCGTGCTGCCCCTGCGCACGGCGTTGCGCTCCTGGGGCCTGGTCAGCCTCGTCGGCCCCGTCGAGACGACGACGCCGACCGGCCGCGAGGCGTACTTCCACTGGTCGGGGCTGCTCGCCGCGGCCCTCGACCGCGCCGAGATGCTGGCGTCCCTGCACCAGCAGCAGCGCGACCTCACCTCCGCCTACCAGCGCGAACGTCACCTGGTGGAGGAGGTGCGGGTGAGCGAGGAGCGCTACGCGCTGGCCGCCGAGGCCGCCAACGACGGCCTGTGGGACTGGGACCTCGCGCACGGCAGCATCTACCTCGCGCCGCGGTGGGCCGCGCTGTTCGGCTACGGCGTCGACGAGCTCGGGGCCGACCCCCGGGAGTGGCTGGGCCGGGTGCACCCCGACGACCGGGAGGCCCTCGAGGCGGCCGTGCTCGCCTCGCGCGCCCGCTGCCTGCCCCTGGAGCACGAGCACCGGATGCTCGCCAAGGACGGCAGCTACCGCTGGGTCCTGGTGCGGGCACTGCCGGTGCCGGGGCCGGACGGCGCGGCCGTGCGGATGGTGGGCTCCCACACCGACGTCACCGAGCGCAAGCAGCTCGAGGACCGGCTGCGCTACCAGGCGCTGTACGACCCGCTGACGGGACTGCCGAACCGGACGCTGTTCTTCGACCGGTTGGAGCGCGCCGTCGCCCACCTGGAGCGGCGCAAGGACGTCGGGTTCGCCGTCCTGTTCCTCGACCTCGACGGGTTCAAGGTCGTCAACGACAGCCTCGGCCACCTCACGGGCGACATGCTGCTCGTGCGCGTGGCGGAACGCTTGAGCAAGCACCTGCGTGACACCGACACCGCCGCCCGGCTGGGCGGGGACGAGTTCGCCATCCTGCTCACCGACGTCCGGTCCTCCGCCGACGTGCTCAAGGCCGTCGACCGCCTCCAGCAGCACCTCGCGGAGCCCTACGACCTGCAGGGGCACCCGGTGGTGGCGACGGCGAGCGTCGGCATCGCGATGAGCCAGACCGGCTACCGCCACGCCGAGGAGGTCCTGCGCGACGCCGACATCGCCATGTACCGGGCGAAGTCCCACGAGCGCGGCACGTTCATGGTGTTCGACACGGCCATGCACGAGGGCGCGGTGTCGCGGCTGCGCACCGAGTCCGATCTGCGCCGCGCGGTCGACGCCGGCGAGCTGGAGCCGCACTACCAACCCATCGTCGACCTGGCCACCGGCGAGATCTTCGCGCTGGAGGCCCTCGTCCGCTGGCGGCACCCCGAGCGCGGCCTGATCGCGCCCGGGGAGTTCCTCGCCGTGGCGGAGGAGACCGGGCTGATCGTCCCGCTCGGCCGCCGGGTCATCGACGAGGTGTGCCGCGACCTGGCGGGCTGGAAGGAGCAGGGCCTGCTGCCGCCCTCCACGCGGGTCAGCGTCAACCTCTCCAACCGCGAGTTCTGGCAGGGGGACCTCCTCAGCGAGCTGGACCGCGCCCTGGCGCAGGCGGGGATGTCGGCGCAGTGGCTGACCCTGGAGATCACCGAGGGCGTCGTCATGGGCAACGCCGAGGAGGCCACCGACACGCTGCGCCAGCTGCAGGACCGCGGCCTCCACCTGCACATCGACGACTTCGGGACGGGTTACTCCTCCTTGGAGGCCCTGCACCGCTTCCCCATCCACGCCCTGAAGATCGACCGCTCGTTCGTCGTCCGTCTGGAGGCCGAGAGCTCCAGCCGCGAGCTCGTGCGCACGATCGCGCTCATGGGCCGCAACCTCTCGATCGACGTCATCGCCGAGGGCGTGGAGACGGCCCGCCAGCAGGAGCTGCTGCTGGAACTGGGCTGCCAGTACGGGCAGGGCTACTGGTTCGCGCGGCCGGCGGGCGCCGCCGACGTCGAACGCGCGCTGCGGCAGGGCTCCGCGGCGGGCGGCGTCGTCACGGCGGGACCGCCACGAGCGGTCCCGACGGTCGCTGCGGACGGCTCGGCGGAGCGGTCGCGCCGCTGGGTGCCCCGCGCCCGGTCGGGCTCCTCCCCCGCCGAACGCCGGCGCTGGTGAGCCGCACGCGCCGCCGCGTCCGCCGCGACGGCGCCCGCCGCCAGCAGTGACACCCCGAACACGGTGAAGCTGACGCCGTAGGCGGCGCCCCGGGGCACGCCGTCGTGGGTCGCCCACGCCTGCAGGAGGCCGCCGGCGGCGGTGGTCCCGAGCGTTCCGCCCACCGTGCGCGCGACGGTGTTGACCCCGCTGACGACGGCCGCCATCGAGCGGTCGACGCTGGACAGCACCCAGCCCGCGATCCCGGCGAACGCCAGCCCGATGCCCATGCCCTCGAGCAGCGCCCAGCCGACCACGACGAGCAGACGGTCGTGCCACAACGCGAGGCCGAGGTAGGCCAGGCCCGCGACGGCGCCGCCGATCGCGACGGGTGCGGCGTCGGCGAGCCGCCGGGCCACAGGTGCGCAGGCCCTCGTGACGAGGAGGGTGCCGACCACCCCCGGGATCATGACCAGCCACACCCGGGCGGCGGGCACGCCCAGTCCCGCACCCGTGGCCGGGTCCTGCTGGGCGAGCAGCGGCAGCAGCATCCACGCGCCGAACATGCCGAAGCCCAGCAGCAGGGTGGCGCTGTTGGCGGCCCGCAGCTGCGGCGCCGCGAGCACGGCGGGGTCGACGAGCGGGTGGCCGGCGCGCGACTCGCGGCGCCACCACCACCGGGCGCCCACCGCGGCGAGCACCAGCAGGGCGCCGGAGGCGGGCCACCAGCGTGCGCTCCTGCCGAGCAGGCTGATCGCGAGGAGCAGGCAGGTCAGCCAGGCCGCCATCAGCCCGGCGCCCACCCAGCCCACGGGCAGGGGCCGTCCGGTCCGGGCCTGCGCGGGGACGGCCAGCCACGCCGCGACGGCGGCGGCGGCCGTGACGAGCGCGGGCACCCAGAACAGCCCGTGGTACCCCGCGACGGCGATCACCGGCCCGGCGAGCACGGTGCCCGCGGCGCCCCCGGCGCTGAGCACGGCCGACAGCGCGGCGACCACGGAGGTACGCCGGTGGCCGGGGACGACGTCGCCGACGATGGCGAAGGCCAGGGGGAACACCGCCCCGCCGCTGCCCTGGACGGCACGGCCGAGCAGCATCACGGGCAGCGACCCGGCGAGGGCGGAGACGACGCAGCCGAGGCTCAGCAACCCGAGGGCGGCCGCCAGGACGGGCCGCTTGCCGAACAGGTCGGCGAGGCGGCCCGCGACCGGCGTGAGCACCGACGCGCTGACGAGGTAGGTGGTGAGCACCCAGGCGGTCGCCGCGGCGCCGGTGTGCAGCTCGCGTTGCACGGTGGCGAGCGCGGGGACCACCAGCGACTGCAGCACCGAGTACGCCGTGACCGCGACCGCCAGCACGGCCACGACGGCACCGGCGGGGCGCGGCGCGGCGGATGCGCCGCGCCCCGGGCCCCCGATCAGCCCGACACCGGGGTGTAGTGGCCCGCGCCGTCGCCGACGAGGGGGCGGCTGGAGGCGCCGTCGACGCCCACCGGCACCGACCCTGCGACGGTGACCCGGTGCAGCTGGCGCCCCTGGGTGCCGTAGTCGTCGGGGGCGTAGTGCTGGGTGATCTGGTTGTCGAAGGCGACCACGTCGCCGAGCGACCAGGTCCAGCGCAGGTGGTTCTCGGGGCGCGTCACGTACGCCTGGAGCAGGCGCAGGAGGTCGCGCGACTCGGTGGTCGACAGCCCTTCGATCCGCGCTGCGAAGCCGCCGACGAACAGCCCGCGCTCGCCGGTGAGGGGGTGCACCCGGACGACGGGGTGGGCGGTCTCGTAGCGCGTGGAGACGAACCGGCGGTGGTAGGCGGCCTTCGCCTCGTTCTCGAACTGCGGCTGCACGTAGTCGTAGTCGTTGGTGTGCACGGCCCACAGGGTGTCGGCCAGGGTGCGCAGCGGCTCGGGCAGGTCGCGGTAGGCGGCGGCGCTGTTCGCGATGAGGGTGTTGCCGCCGTAGGCGGGCAGGCGCACGGCGTGCAGGGTGGTGATCTTGGGCGGCGCAGGGACGAACGTGACGTCGGTGTGCCAGTTGTTGGCGCGGTTGCCCTCGTCCCCGTTGACGTCGAGGACGTTGGGCGCGCCCTCCAGCGAGCCCACGGTGGGGTGGGCGGTGGTGAGCGGACCGAACCTCGCGGCGAAGCGCTGCTGGCCCTCGACGTCGAGCCCGTGCTGGCCGCGGAACACGAGCACCTTGTGGACGGCGAGCGCCAGCTCGAGGTCGGCGACCTGCTCCTCACGCCAGTCCTCGGCCCGGGTGAGGTCGAGCCCCACGACCTCGGCGCCGATCCGCCCGCCGACGCGGCGCACGTGCAGCCCGCTCGCGGTCAGGTACTCGGGGGTCTCGGGGACGTCCAGGCGCCCGTCACGGGCCCGCGCGGGCAGGGCGGGGGCGTCGGTGGTGGCGAGGGTCTCCAGCAGGCTCACGGCTTGCTCCTTCGGCGGGGCCGCGCGGGGCGGCCGGGTGGCATCGGTCGCTGGCCCCGGGAAGGGGCCGGCGGCGCCACCGTGGCAGCGACCCCACCGCAGGTCCAGCCTCCGTCACACACCCATTCCTGCATCCGACCTGCTCAGAGTGCAGATTAATTGTCAGTCGACTTTGTAAAGAAGCGTCAGCAGACGTCGTCCACTCGCTGCGCCACCGAGACCGGGGGCTTCGTGCTGGGCGAGGGGTCAGGCGTACCCGAAGCCTGCGGCGGCGGCACGTCGGAGGAGCCCCCGGCCGCCGGGGACGTCGCCGTGGGAAGAGACGAGCCGGAGGCGGACGGGGCCGGGGACGCCGATCGTGCCGGCGGTCGCAGCGCCTTGCGGACGAGGCTGTGGATGTGGTCGATGTCGGGGTCGCTGGTGTCGATGACCTCGTCGGTGAACGCGAGGCTGCGCACCCCTGCCGAGCGCACCCGCAGGGCCAGATCCGCCCAGGCTTCGAGCTGGGCCAGGGGAATGTCGGTCTCGAAGTTGCCCTTGATCGCGGCGGCGACCTGGGGGAAGCGGCGCACCAGGGTCAGTGGGTCGGCCTGCTGGGCGGCGGCCGCGATGACGCAGCGCTGGCGGCGCATCCGGTCGTAGTCGTCGCTGCTCCAGCGTGAGCGCGCGAACCACAGGGCGTGGTAGCCGTCGAGCTCCTGCCGGCCCGGCTCGATCCACCCGCCCACGGCCACGTGGTAGTCGCGCCGGCGGGAATCCTCGCCGGTGCCTCCGATGGGCAGGCGCTTGTGGACCGTGACGTCGACTCCACCGATGGCGTCGACGAACTCCTTGAACCCGGCGAGGTTGAGCATCACGTAGTAGTCGGGGCGCAGCCCCATGATGCCCTCGACGGCGTCCTCGGTGGCGGTGAGTCCCGGCTTGGGATCGTCCCCGAAGCGGCTCTTCTCGGCCTCGCCGTAGGTCCAGACGGCGTTGAGCAGGCAGGCGGGGATCCGCTTGCCGTTGCGGGTCTCGTAGCACCGGAACCCGTTCGGGTAGACCTCGTGCATCGGCGACCCCTCGGGGAAGGGGACGCCCTGCAGGTTGCGCGGCAGGCTGAACAGCACGGTATCGCCGGAGTGCGGGGCGATGCTCGCGAGGATCAGCGAGTCGGGCCGCAGGCCGATCCGGTCGTCGCCGGCGTCGGAGCCCATGAGCAGCACGTTCACGCGCTCGGTCCCGCGCCACGGGTCCGCGGCGGCGCTGGGCACCGCCCTCGGTCGCGCCCCTGCCGAGGCGGTGTTGACGGCCACGGGGGTGGCGGAGAAGACGCTGGTGAGGACGTCGCGCTGGATCAGCGCGTACTGCGCACCTCGGCCGGCGGGCACCGCCACGGCCACGGCGGTGGCGGCGCACACGCACGAGGCCAGCGCCGCCTGCCACGGCTGCAGGCGGCCGCGTCGCAGCAGCGACACGTGCGAGGCCAGGGCCAGGAGGATCCAGATGCTCGCGAGTACGGCCACCCCGACGGCCAGCCGGGTCAGCTTGGCGGGGACCAGCGCCCACGACTTGAGCTCCAGGACGGCGGGCCCCGGACCGCCGTGCAGCACGACATAGCAGGCGGCCCCGACCAGGGGGGCGGCGAGCAGGGCGAGGACCGCGCGCCCGCTGCGCTTGCGTCCGGCGGCCAGGAGGCCCAAGCCGGGGACCAGCCCGCCGAGCAGCGTCCAACGCACGACGAAACCGAAGTCGGCCCCCCTGCCGCTGCTGTGCCGCGCTCCCCGCTTCACCGTGCCGGCCCCGCGCCGACGCGCCGACCGCCCCTCGACCGCTGCGCCCACCAGCCCTCCCGTTCGCGTGCAGGGGCTCACCCTAACCAAGTCGCCGGGCGGGGCCCGCGCCGCTACCGCCGAACGGGTGAGCGCCACGTCACACCGTTGATCGCCAACGCGGACGGACCGACAACCTCGGGGACGACCCCCAGTGCACGGGAGAGAACGGGATGTCACCCACGGCACACAGCCGGCCCCCCGCGCCGCTGAGGCCGGCGGTCGCCGTCGTCACGCGCCTGCGCACCCGCTCGCGCCTGTTCGGTCTGGTCACCGTCCTGCTCGTCCCGGGGGTCCTCACCACCGCCTTCTACTGGCTGGCCGTGACCGCACCCATCGACTTCGCCGACCGCGAGCTGCAGGGCACGCGGGCGCTGCGGCCTGCGGTGGCAGCCATGGCCGACCTGGTGGCCGGCCGCACCGCCGACCTCGACGCCGTGGTCACCGCAGCGCGAGGGAGCGGGCTGGACGTCGACGACGCCCTCGCCCCCGTCGCGACGGCCGCCGGTGCGGCCCCACCCTCGGACGCCGCCGCGCGCGCCGCCCTCGTGGCCGACCTCGCCGGCCTCGTCGCGGCTGTCGGCGACGGCTCCAATCTCATCCTCGACCCCGACCTCGACTCCTTCTACGTGATGGACGCGATGGTCGTGCAGGTGCCGAAGCTGCTGGTGGCGGCCGCGCAAGCCGCGGCCCCGGAGGTCTCCGGCGACCAGGGACGCAGGATCGCGGCGCAGGCGGTGCTGGCCGGGGTCGTCTCGGGTGCCGGCGGCTCGGTGTCGACCGACCGGGAGACCGCGTCGCGCGCGCCCGGGACGGTGCTGGAGGGCGCCGACATCGCCGACCTCGACGGCGTCGCCGAGGCCGCTGCGAGCCTCGCCGAGCACCTCACCTCCACCCTGGACACCCCCGCCGCCGCGCCGACGGACCGTCTCGTCGAGGTGGCCTCCGCCGCCGAGGTCGCCACGGCCTCGGGTACGGCCGCCCTGGACTCCCTGCTGCATCACCGCATCACCGGGTACCAGCACGACAGACTGCTGGCGCTGCTGCTGTCCGGCGCGGGACTCGCCCTGGCCGGCTGGTTCGCCGTCGCCGTGCTGTGGCGCACGAACGTCGACGTCGCCCTCGCGGTCGGCGGGGTCGAGGCGCTGGCCGACGGGGACCTGGAGGAGCGCCCGCTGCCGTCGGGGCGCGACGAGTACGGGGACATCGGACGCGCCGTGGAGCGCGCCCGGCTCGTGATGCACGCTGCCCGCGACGAGCTGGAGCAGACCGACCGGGCTCGCGAGGAGCAGGTGCAGGCCTCCTTCGTGCAGCAGGCCACCGCCCAGGCGCAGCTGCGCCGCCGCGCGCAGGCGGTCATCGACGAGACGGCCACGACGGTGGGCGGACAGCTGAGCGAGGTCTCCAGCCGCGTGCACGGCCTCCAGGGCGCGGCCTCGACGATCGACGAGCGCGTCTCCACGGCGGACGCCGCCACCCGCTCGGTGGTGGCGCGGGCCGAAGAGGTGCGCGCCGTCCTCGGCTCGCTCGGCGGCAGCCTCCAGCAGGTGGCGGGCATGACGCGGGTCATCGCGGGGGTAGCCGACCAGACCAAGCTCCTCGCGCTCAACGCGACGATCGAGGCGGCACGGGCCGGGGAGACCGGCCGCGGCTTCGCGGTGGTCGCCGACGAGGTGAAGAACCTCGCGACGACGACGGCCGAGGCGACCGCCGACGTCGCCCGGACCGTGTCGGCGCTCGAGGCCGACGCCCAGGCCACGATCGCCACCATCCAGGCGATGGCGGAGGGGATCGCCGAGGTCGACTCGGCGACCAACGTGCTGCGCAGCGTCGCGGTGGATCAGCGCGACCTCGTGGACCAGCTCGGCGTCACCCTCGACCACGCCGTCGCGCGGATCAACGAGATGTCGGCCCTCACCGACCGGTTGGAGCGCCGGCACTTCCGGCGCGTCCCGCTCAAGGGCACGGCGCGGATCGACCCCTCGGACGCCCGCGGGGTGGGCGCGCAGGAGGTCGACCTGGTCAACATCAGTCGCGGCGGCGTCCTGACCGCCTCACGCCAGCCCTGCCCGCTCGACGAGGGGTCGATCGTGCTGCTGGAGTTCGCCCTGCGCGGGCGCGAGGTGAAGGTCCACGCGTCGCTGCGCCGGGTGGAGGCGGGGCCGCAGCCCCGGATCGCCCCCGAGTTCGGGCACGTCGACCCCGAGGTGGTCGCCCTGATCGACGACTACGTGGCCTCGGTCGACGACAGCGAGGACGACTGACGGCACGGCCGGCTCGCGCGACCACAGCGCGTCGCGCCGGTGGGCCTGGGCCTGCCACGACTCCCCCGCGCCGACGGGCCAAGGGTCGAGCAGGGCACGGACGAGCCGCGCGAGGCGGCCGAAGGGGGCAGCGGTCGAAAGGCTCATGGCAGGAATCCTGCTGGTGCAGCTTTCCGGCCACCATTGGCAGGAAGGACCCCTGTCGCTAAATTCCTGCCATGGCTCCCGCCGAGATCCGCACCCTGCGCCGCGTCGCCCTCGTCGTCGACGACGGCATGTCCGCCTTCGAGACGGCCGTGCCGTGCGAGGTGTTCGGCATCGACCGCAGCGCCCAGGGATTGCCCGGCTTCGACTTCCGCGTCTGCTCCCCCCGCCCGGGCCCGCTGCGGTCGGGCGGCGGCTTCGCGGTGCTGCCCGACCACGACCTCGGCGCACTGGAGGGCGCCGACCTGGTCGTCGTCGCCCCCACGCCCGGCAACGGCAACGTGCCCCACCCCGACACGGTGACCGCCCTGCGCGCGGCCGTGGCCGCGGGCACCCCCGTCGCCAGCATGTGTTCGTCGGCCTTCATCCTGGGCCGCGCCGGCCTGCTCGACGGGCGGCGCGTGGCCACGCACTGGATGCACGCCCCCGCGCTCCAGGCGGAGTTCCCGAACGCCCACGTCGTCGACGACGTCCTCTACGTCGAGGACGGGCCGATCCTGTCCAGCGCCGGGACGGCGTCGGCGATCGACCTGTGCCTGCACCTCGTCCGGCAGGCGCACGGCTCGCAGGTGGCCACGGCGATCGCCCGGCGGATGGTCGTGCCGCCGCACCGCGAGGGCGGACAGGCGCAGTACGTCGAGACCCCCGTCCGGGTCAGCAGCGCCCAGGGGCTCGGGCCGGTGCTGGAGTGGGCGCAGGAGCACCTCGCCGAGGACCTCAGCGTCGGCGTCCTGGCCGCGCGGGCGGGCATGTCCACGCGCACGTTCGCCCGACGGTTCCGCGCGGAGACGGGCACCACGCCGCACCACTGGGTGCTCGCGCGGCGGCTGGAGCTCACCGAGCGCCTGCTGGAGACCACCGACGCACCGGTCGAGGAGATCTCCCGGCGGGTCGGCTTCGGCTCGGCGACGGTGCTGCGGCACCACTTCTCGCGGCACCGCTCGACCTCACCGCAGCGCTACCGGCGCTCCTTCGGGCAGGGGCGCTCCGCCTGACCGCGGCGTCACCGGGTGGCGAGGACGACCATGCTCCACGAGGCCGGGGGGAGGACGGCGCGCAGGACGCCGTCGACGACGTTCACGCCCGGGTGCTCGCGCGGCACGACCCGCTCGGGGGCCTCCTGCGTGTTGCAGGCGAACCGGTCGTCGTCGGCGAGCAGGACGGCCGACTCCACCCGCCCGCCGCCGAACGCCGCCAGCGCCACCGACAGCTCGACGTCCTCCGCCGGATGCCGGTTGACGACGAACACGACCAGCCGCCCCGACTCCTCGTCCCACGTCGCGGCCGTGTCGAGGACGGGGACCTCCCCGTGCACGGCCGTCGCCAGCGCGGGCGCGTCGAGCTGCGGGCGCAGCACCTGACCGCGGGCGTGGCGCGCCGTGAGGGCGAACGGGTGGAAGGTCGCCTGCCGCCAGGCCGGACCTCCCGGCTCGCACCGGATGACGCTGATCGTGTTGACGAGCTGGGCGAGGCAGGCGGAGGTGACGCGGTCGCTGTTGCGCAGCAGCGTGATCAGCATCGAACCGACGACGACCGCGTCGAGCACCGTGTAGGCCTCCTCCGACAGCCGCGGGGGTTCGGGCGACCACTCGCGCACGCCCGCGGCCATCAGCTCGCGCACGTACCAGACGTTCCACTCGTCGAAGGAGACCTGGATCTTCTTCGACGACTTCAGGCGCGCGCCCACGGCGTCGGCGGTGGCCACGACCTCCGCGATGAACTTGTCCATGTCGGCGGAGGAGGCGAGGAAGCTCGCCTGGTCGTCACCGTCGAGCTGGTAGTAGGCGTGGGCGGAGATGGAGTCGACGAGGTCGTAGGTGTGCTCCAGCACCGTCGCCTCCCACGCACCGAACGTGGGCATCTGCCGGCCGGAACTGCCGCACGCCACCAGCTCCAGGTCGGGCTCGAGCTGCCGCATGCCCCGGGCGGTCTCGGCGGCGAGCCGGCCGTACTCGTCGGCCGTCTTGTGGCCCAGCTGCCAGGGACCGTCCATCTCGTTGCCGAGACACCACATGCGGATGCCGTGGGGCTGCTCGACGCCGTGCGCGCGGCGCAGGTCGGACAGGTGGGTGCCGCCCGGGTGGTTGGCGTACTCCAGCAGCTCCAGCGCCTCGGCCAGCCCCCGGGTGCCCAGGTTGACCGCCATCATCGGCTCGATCCCGGCCGCCCGCGCCCACGCCATGAACTCGTTGAGCCCGACCTCGTTGGTCTCGATCGTGCGCCAGGCGGGGTCGAGGCGGTGCGGCCGCTCCTCGACCGGCCCGACGCCGTTCTCCCACTTGTACCCCGACACGAAGTTGCCGCCGGGGTAGCGCACCACGGTCACGCCGAGCTCGCGCACCAGGTCGAGCACGTCCCTCCGGAACCCGAGCGCGTCTGCCGTGGGGTGACCGGGTTCGTGGATCCCGGTGTAGACGCAGCGGCCCATGTGCTCGACGAAGGACCCGAACGTGCGGCGGCGGACGGGCGCGACGACGAAGGCGGGCCCGAGGTGCAGGGCGGCGTGCATGGCTGGTCCTCGCGCTCGGGGTCGGGGCGGGCGCCAGTCTCGCATCAGGCCCCCGCAGCGCCTGCGAGGGGCGCTAGCGGACCAGCTGCGCGCGCGCCTGCGCGAGCTCGGTGAGCATCCGCCGTTCCTCGGCCGCCGCGTCGGGCCCCGCGGTGCCGCGCACGACCCGCTCCCGGAGGAAGGCGAGGTTGCTGCCGAGGTCCTGGAAGCGGCGCATCGCCGCCCTCCCCGCGCGCCCCCCGCGCGCCGAGGCCCAGGTGCGGGCGTGCCGTCGCGCGGCCAGCGAGGCGAGCATGTGCACCTCCGCCGGGGAGACCCACCCGGTCTCGACGTAGACGGCCAGGTGCCGGGCGATCACCCGGCCCTCGCGGCGGCGGGCGAGCACCGCCAGGGCGGCGAACCCCGCGAGGACGGGCAGCTGCACCAGCACGTAGACGGTGAGGAAGCCGCGCAGCGTGCTCGCCGAGAGGTTCCACGCCGAGTGCAGTGCCACGGCCACGGCCCAGCCACCCAGCACGAGCCAGGGGCGGGCGGCCGGGTGGCGGGTACGCGCGGCCAGGCCCAGCCCGATCCCGCTGGCGGCGGTGAACAGGGGGTGGGCGAAGGGGGAGACGACGCAGCGCAGGATGAACACGAACGCGAGCCCCGACGTGCCGGACTCGGCCAGCGTGCGCCCGAGGTAGAGCACGTTCTCGGTGAAGGCGAACCCGAGCCCGGCGAGCCCCGCGTAGACGATGCCGTCGACGACGCCGTCGAACTCCCGGCGGCGCAGCAGCAGGATGCCGACGACGGCGAGCGCCTTCGACGTCTCCTCCACCAGGGGCGCCACCCCCACGGCGGCGAGGGTGACGTCGCCCCCCGCGGCCCGCAGGGCCGACATGCTCGCCGTGTTGACCACGAGCGCGAACAGTGCGGCGGCGCCGGCGCCCCAGGCGAAGGCGAACACCAGCAGGGGCGCGGGTTCGGCCTCGTACCGGTCGAGCCAGACGAGGATCGCGGCGACGGGCAGGACCGGGACGGCGGCGAGGACCACCCCCGTGATCAGGCCCGCGGTGCCGGTGACCGC
This sequence comes from Kineosporiaceae bacterium, assembly GCA_046330935.1. Classification (GTDB taxonomy): domain Bacteria; phylum Actinomycetota; class Actinomycetes; order Actinomycetales; family Kineosporiaceae; genus JAXLRU01. Next base: position 58,649 of record JAXLRU010000012.1, on the reverse strand, counting down.
CGAGATCGTGGCCAGGGCGACGAGCACGGCGGCGGTCAACCCCACCACGATCCCCACCGCCACGAGCCACGTCGCCACCCGGCCCGCGAGCGCGGGACGCCGCACGGGGTCGCGGGGCGAGGAGGTCACCGCGCGAGAGTAACGAGTCCGGCGGCCGCGGTTCCGTCGATGCGAAACTCCCTCACGCACCGTGCCTTTTCCGATACGTTGAGCGAGAAGTCCGGTGGGGGGTGGGAGGTGGCGGTGGGTCGGCATCGCTCGTCGCAGGCTCCTCCGACGCCCCTCGTGGGGTGGGGCCTCTTCGCCACGGCGCTCACCTGCGTCCTGCTCCTGTGGCGCGGGCGGGACTGGCAGGTGGTGGCCGCCCTGGGTGCACTGGGGCTGGTGGCCACGCTGGTCCTGTGGGTCGTCGACCGGCGCGCCCGCGGACAGGCCGCCCAACCCGACCCCGACGCGGCGGGCCCGCGCCTGCACGACCGGCCGCCGTCAGGCCTGCCCGGTGGGGCCGACCACGGCTGACCACGGCTGACCGGACACGCGGCGCGCACGGGCGGCCCGACCGGGGCTGACGCGTACAGTGACGGATGTGCCTGCACCTGAACGTTCCCAGGACCGCATCGTCTGGATCGACTGCGAGATGACCGGCCTCGACCTCGGCGCCGACGCGCTGATCGAGGTCGCCGCGCTCGTCACCGACTCCGAGCTGACCGTGCTCGGCGAGGGGATCGACGTCGTCGTCAAGCCGCCCCAGGCGGCGCTGGACCAGATGAACGACGTCGTCCGCCAGATGCACACGACGTCCGGCCTCCTCGCCGAGCTCGACGGCGGCCTGAGCATGGACGAGGCCGAGCAGGCCGTCCTCGACTACGTCCGCGCCTGGGTGCCCGAGCCCCGCAAAGCGCCGCTTGCGGGCAACTCGGTGGCCACCGACCGCGGCTTCCTCGCCCGGGACATGGCGGCCCTCGAGGGTCACCTGCACTACCGGATGATCGACGTCTCCTCGATCAAGGAGCTCGCCCGGCGCTGGTACCCGCGGGTGTACTTCGCCTCGCCCCAGAAGCACGGGGGCCACCGCGCCCTGGCCGACATCACCGAGAGCATCGCCGAGCTGAAGTACTACCGGTCGGCCCTGTTCGTGCCCCAGCCGGGCCCGAGCACGGACGAGGCCCGCGAGCTGGCCGCCAAGGTCTCGCGACCCGCCGACGCGCCCGCCTGAGAAAGGCGGTCGGAAGCCCGTCGAATGCCTTGTACACTCTTACTCGCCGTCGGGCCGGGGCGATCCTCCGTACCCGACGACGTGGTGGGTGTAGCTCAGCTGGTAGAGCACCTGGTTGTGGTCCAGGTGGTCGCGGGTTCGAGTCCCGTCACTCACCCCACGCAGCAACGACCACGGCCTCGCCCCCGGGCGGGGCCGTTGTCGTTGCCGGGTCCTAACACCTGTCAGGCGTTGCGCAGCAGCCGCAGCCTGACCCGCCGCCGTCGCGGCGGCGGCACGGCGCTCACGCCGTCCCACGGGCCCGGCTCCCCGTCGTCCTTGGTGTGCGCCGTCCACGCCGTGCCGTTCCACCAGCGCAGCCTGGCGCCGTCGCGGTACCAGCCCGCGGGCACGTACTCGACCATCGTCGCCTCCCCCACCTCGTCGTGTAGCTGCAGGGTAGGTCGGTGGCCTCCGCCGCGGGGCCGCTTCGGCCGAAGATCCCTCCCCGCCGCCGGGCACGGCCGGACGCCGCCACCTAGTCTGACCCGGTGATCCCCGCGCGAGCCGAGACCACCGCCGACGCCGTCCAGGAGTGCCGGGACGTCACCCCGGTCCCGACCCGGGGCAGCAGGTGGCGCGCGGGACTGCCCGACGCCGTCCGGCAGTTCCTGCACACCGAGTCCGCCGGCGCGGCGCTGCTGACGCTCGCGACGATCGTCGCCCTGGTCTGGGCCAACAGCGGGTGGTCGGACTCCTACGTGAGCCTGTGGCACACCGACGCCTCGGTGCGGATCGGCGACGCGTCGCTGGCCATGAGCCTGCAGCACTGGGTCAACGACGGCCTCATGGTCGTCTACTTCTTCGTCATCGGCCTGGAGGTCCGCCGCGAAGTCTCGGTGGGCGAACTGCGGCGCCCCCGCACGATGCTCGTGCCGCTGGTGGCGGGCGTGGTCGGCATGCTCGTGCCCGCCCTGGTCTACCTGGCCGTCTCCGGCGACCGGGCGCCGGGCGCCTGGGGTGTGGTGATCGGCACCGACACGGCGTTCCTGCTGGGCGCGCTCGCGGTCGTCGGGCCCGCGGTGAACAACCAGCTGCGCCTGTTCCTGCTCACCCTCACGGTGATCGACGACATCGTCGCCGTCAGCGTCATCGGGATCGCCTACTCCCACGGCGTGGACGCCCGCGCCCTGCTGCTGGCCGCGCTCGGCCTCGCCGCCGTCGCGCTGCTCGGGCGGCTGCGCACGCGCGGGTCGGGGGTGTACGTCGCATTGATCGCGCTGGTCTGGCTCGCGACCGTGCAGTCGGGCGTGCACGCGGCGATCACCGGCATGCTCGCGGGCCTGCTCGTGCCCGCGTTCACCCCCGACCGGGCCGAGGTGGAGAGCACCGCCGGGCTGGTCCGCGCCTTCCGTCAGTCGCCCATGCCCGAGGTCGGCCGCACCGCACAGCGGGGGCTGGCGCGGATCATCTCCGTCAACGAGCGCCTGCAGGTCTCCCTGCACCCCTGGACGGCCTACCTCGTCGTCCCGGTGTTCGCGCTCGCCAACGCGGGGGTGGATCTGCGCGGCGGGGTGCTCACCGACGCCCTGACCTCTCGCGTGACCTGGGGCGTCGTCGCCGGCCTCGTGCTCGGCAAGACGATCGGCATCACCCTCGGCGCCCTCGGCGCCGTCAAGGGCGGCCTGGGTCGGCTCCCCCAGGGGGTCGGCTGGGGCCACGTCGCGGGCGGCGCGGCCCTGTCGGGCATCGGGTTCACGGTGGCGCTGCTCATCATCGACCTCGGGATCACCGACGAGGTGATCGCCGACGAGGCCCGCGTGGGGGTCCTGCTCGCCGCCGTCCTCGCCCCGCTGCTGGGGTGGCTCGCGTTCTTCCTCGCGGCGCGCCTGCGCGGGGAACGCGACGCCGACCTGCCGCGCGTCCTGTCCGAGCCGGTCGACCCCGCCGTCGACCACATCCGCGGGCCCGTGGACGCGCCGCTGACCGTCGTCGAGTACGCCGACTTCGAGTGCCCGTTCTGCGCGCGCGCCACCGGCCTCGGGCCGGCGCTGCGGCAGCGGTTCGGCGACGAGCTGCGCTACGTGATGCGCCACCTGCCCCTCACCCACGTGCACCCGCACGCCGAGCGCGCGGCGCTGGCCGCCGAGGCCGCAGCCGTCCAGGGGCGGTTCTGGGAGATGCACGACCTGCTCTTCGAGCACTACGACGAGCTGGAACTGGAGGACTTGCTCGGCTATGCGGCCAGGATCGGCCTGGACGTCGAACGGTTCGCCCGCGACCTCGGCGACGACGCGCGCCTGGCCGCGCGGGTGCGCCGCGACGTCGACAGCGCGCAGGCCAGCGGCGCCCGCGGCACCCCCACCTTCTTCGTGGCGGGCCGCCGCCACATCGGGCCCCACGACGCCGAGACGCTGGCCGCCGCGCTGGAGGCCTCCCGCTCGTCGTGAGGCTCAGCGCTCGACGACGTCGGCCTCGGCGGGGTGGCGGTCGAGGTAGCCGCGCACGAAGGAGCACTGCGGGACGACCGCTCCCCTGCCGCGCCGCCGCACGTCGTCCAGGGCCGCGCGCACCAGGGCGGAGGCGAGCCCCTGCCCCTCGAAGGCCGGGTCGACGACGGTGTGGGTGAACACGATCACCCCCGGGGCGAGCTCGTAGTCCGCGCGGCCCGCCAACGCGCCGTCGCGGTACAGCTCGTACCGCGAGGCCTCCGGCGCGTCGCGCACCTCGATCTGCGGGGCGGTGTCGGGCGGGGTCGGGTCCTCGGCGTCGCTCATCCCCCCATCGCAGCAGCAAGACCGTCGCCGCGCGCGCGGACCGCGCCGTCGTCCGTCGTCGTCCTCGATCGTCCGTCGTCGTCCGTGCTGCGGGACGCGAATCCCGCGACGGGCGTCCGTCGCCCACCCGGGACGCAAGTCCGGGCGGAGTGGGAACCGTCACCATCCGGGCCGTGACCAGCGCCGCGGGCCCGACCTTGGTCCCCGGAGGGGGCCGTGCACCAGGGGCAGCCTGAACGAGGAAACCGACGACGGCGACGGGCCCTGCGGGCACCGGGGAGGCTGGCTCTTGATGAACCGCTACGTCTACGACTTCGCTGAGGGCGATCGATCTCAGTCCGACCTTCTGGGCGGCAAGGGAGCGAACCTCGCGGAGATGACCAAGCTGGGGCTTCCCGTGCCCCACGGGTTCACGGTGACGACGGACGCGTGCCGCGCGTTCCTGCGTGAGGGCGCCGAGCCCGCCACGCTCGCGGCCGAGATCGAGGAGCACCTGCAGCGCATCGAGGCCGAGGCCGGCCGCAAGCTGGGCCAGGCCGACGACCCGCTGCTGCTGTCGGTCCGCTCGGGCGCCAAGTTCTCGATGCCCGGGATGATGGAGACCGTCCTCAACATCGGCCTCAACGACTCCTCCGTGCTGGGCCTGGCCGCCCACTCCGGCGACCAGCGCTTCGCGTGGGACTCCTACCGCCGCCTGGTGCAGATGTTCGGGCGCACCGTCCTCGGCGTCGACCCCGAGAAGTTCGAGCACCACCTCGAGGACGCCAAGCGCGCCAAGGGCTCGACGAGCGACCTCAGCCTCGACGCCACCGACCTGGAGAAGCTGGTCGACACGTTCAAGGGCGTCGTCCGGGACGAGATCGGCATCGAGTTCCCCCAGGACCCGCGCGAGCAGCTCGCGATGGCCGTCCGCGCCGTCTTCAACTCCTGGAACACCGACCGCGCCCGGCTCTACCGCCGCCGCGAGAAGATCGCCGACGACCTGGGCACCGCCGTGAACGTCATGGCCATGGTCTTCGGCAACCTCGGCGAGAACTCCGGCACCGGCGTCGCCTTCACCCGCGACCCCGCCTCCGGCCGCCGCGGCGTCTACGGGGACTACCTGGAGAAGGCGCAGGGCGAGGACGTCGTCGCCGGCATCCGCAACACGCTCTCCCTCGACCAGATGCGCGAGCTCGTCCCCCAGCCGTACGAGGACCTCGTGCGGATCATGGACACGCTGGAGCACCACTACGCCGACCTGTGCGACATCGAGTTCACGGTCGAGCGCGGCAAGCTGTGGATGCTGCAGACCCGCGTCGGCAAGCGGACCGCGGCCGCCGCCTTCCGGATCGCCGCCCAGCTCGTCGACGAGGGCGTCATCGACCTCGACACCGCGCTCACCCGCATCAACGGGCACCAGCTGGCCAACCTCATGTTCCCCCAGTTCGACGCGAAGGCCGAGCGGAACAAGATCGCCAAGGGCATGGCCGCCTCCCCCGGCGCAGCCGTCGGCAAGGCCGTCTTCGACTCCGACACCGCGGTCGAGTGGGCCGCGCGCGGCGAGGCCGTCATCCTCGTGCGCCGCGAGACCAACCCCGACGACCTCGGCGGCATGATCGCCGCCCAGGGCATCCTCACCAGCCGCGGCGGCAAGACGTCCCACGCCGCCGTCGTCGCCCGCGGCATGGGCCGCACCTGCGTCGTCGGCGTCGAGACGCTGGAGGTCGACGGCGAGAAGCGTTCCGCCACGACCACCTCGGGCGGCGCCTTCGTCGAGGGCGACCTGATCAGCATCGACGGCACGACCGGCGAGGTCTTCCTCGGCGCCGTGCCGGTGGTCCCCTCCGCCGTCGCCGAGGTGCTGCAGGGCAACGACGTCGAGGTGTCCAACGAGGACGAGCGCGAGCTGCTCGTCGCCGTCGACCGGATCATGAAGCACGCGGACGCCGTCCGCCGCCTCGGCGTCCGGGCCAACGCGGACACCCCCGAGGACGCCGTCCGGTCGCGGATGTTCGGCGCGCAGGGCATCGGCCTGTGCCGGACCGAGCACATGTTCCTCGGCTCGCGCCGCCAGATCGTGGAGCGGGTCATCCTGGGCCGCACCCCCGAGACGCGCGCCGAGGCGCTGGAGGAGCTCCTCCCGCTGCAGCGCGACGACTTCGTGGGCATCCTGCGGGCGATGGACGGCCTGCCGGTCGTCATCCGCCTGCTCGACCCGCCGCTGCACGAGTTCCTCCCCGACCACACGTCGCTGTCGGTGAAGGTGGCCGTGGCGAAGGCGGAGGGGCACCCCGACGCGGACGACGAGGCCCTGCTCAAGGACGTCTCGCGGATGCACGAGATGAACCCGATGCTCGGCACCCGCGGGGTCCGGCTCGGCGTCCTCGTCCCCGAGCTGTTCCTCCTGCAGGTGCGTGCCGTCGCCGAGGCGTGCGTGACCCTGCAGAAGGAGGGCATCACGCCCAAGCCCGAGATCATGGTGCCGCTCGTGGCGACCCTGCACGAGCTGCACATCATCCGGGTCGCCGCGGTGAAGATCATCGAGGAGGTGACGGCGTCCTCGGGCGTCGAGCTGTCCATCCCGATCGGCACCATGATCGAGCTGCCGCGCGCCGCCCTCACCGCCTGGCGGATCGCCGACGACGCCGAGTTCTTCTCCTTCGGCACGAACGACCTGACCCAGACCACGTGGGGCTTCAGCCGCGACGACGTCGAGGCGGCGTTCTTCCCCACGTACCTGGAGAACGGGATCATCAAGGTCAGCCCGTTCGAGACGATCGACGTCAAGGGCGTCGGCCGCCTCGTCCAGATCGCCGCCGAGGAGGGTCGCAAGCAGCGCCCCGACCTCACGCTGGGTGTCTGCGGCGAGCACGGCGGCGACCCCGACTCGATCCAGTTCTTCGAGTCGGTGGGCCTGGACTACGTCTCCTGCAGCCCCTTCCGGGTGCCGGTGGCGCGGCTGGAGTCGGCTCGGGCCGTGGTGCTCGCGCGGGCTGGCAAGGTCTCCGACAGCCGCTGAGCGGCCGAGGGTCCCCACCCTCACCGCAGACCCTCCTCAGGCGGGGCGCGGGGCGCAGGTCGATCACTCGACCGGCGCCCCGCGCCCCGTTGGCGTCCCCGTGGCGACCACGCCGCGTATCCGATCAAGGAGCGCCGAGCCGCACGCGGGTGAACCGTCGTGCGGTTCCGCACGTTTGGCGTAGGCGCTGGTCAAGGGCTTGTGTACGGTTCCCGACACGAACAGGGAACACCGCTCGTCCCCGCGCTGGCCCGCGGGACGAGTCTCGGGACGCACGCGACGGAGGGACCACCGATGCACGGATCGCAGCCGCTGTCACGGCCTGCGGGAGCCCCGCTCCCGCACCAGGCGCCACCGCCGGGAGAGCCGGTCATGGACATGCTCGCCGGCCGCCTCCCCCTGTCGCTGATCATGGATCTGGCCATGCCGGCCGGCCCCCACAGCGACGAGCTGCTCGCCGAGGAGGGCGAGCCCGAGGACGCCTGGTGGGAACCCCGCTGACCCGCACCCGCCCTCGACGACGACTCCGGCCCGGTCACCCCACGTGACCGGGCCGGACCGGCGCGGAGGGCCCCTCCGGGAGATCGGAACCGATTTCATGTCCGCCCCCCGGGCCTGCTAATGTCCTCTCTCGTCAAGCGCCGTTAGCTCAATCGGCAGAGCAGCTGACTCTTAATCAGCGGGTTCGGGGTTCGAGTCCCTGACGGCGCACCAGCAAGACACCTCAGGCCCTGAGGCTCCGCGAGGAGCCCAGGGCCTGAGTCGTTTCCGGGCGTCAGCGGCCGGTGCGCGGTGATGGCCGGCTCACGGCTCGTCGTCCCACTCCACGGGGGTCCGCTCGCCCGTCCGCCAGTCCTCGCGCAACAGGGCGTAGCCCACGGCGTCGTGGGGGCGGGCGCGGCGCCCGGCGCCCTCGGCGGGCCAGGCACGGCGGTAGTGCGCCTCCTTGACGAACCCGTTGGCGCGCAGCAGCGCTCGCATGGCGGCGTTGTCCGCGCGGGTCGTCGCCTCCACGCGCTGCACGTGGGCGAAGCTCGTGAACAGCTCGTGGGCCAGCCAGGCCACGACGCGGGTCCCGATGCCCTGACCGCGGGCGTCCTCGGCGAGTCGCAGGTCGAACAGGGGGGTGGCGTCCTCGAGGTCGAAGGCGCGGACGACGCCGCAGCGCAGGCCGTCCAGCAGCACCCAGGTGGTGCGCACGTCGGGCCCGTCGAACTCCCCTGCGCGCACCCGCCGCGCCACGTCCTCGGCGTCGGGTCGACCGCCTGCATGGAACGGCCAGGGGTGGGCCGACAGGAACGCCCCCAGGGCGGCGGCGTCCTCACGGCGCAGGGGCTCGTACGTCAGCTCCACGCGGTGACGCTAGCGCCACGTCGGGGGATCCGGTACCGCGGAGCCGGACCGCCCTGTGTCCTCCATCCGACCCCCACGCGCGGTGCCAGCCGCAGGTGTCGCCGTGCGTGGTGGGCCCGGCCGCCCGTGCGGCTTTGGGGACGCTCCCCGCGGTATGACCGCGCAGATGCTCCCCAAAGGCGTGGGGGCTGGGCGGGCACCGAACTCGGGCGCGGTGGGCGACGGGCGACGGGCTGGCCCTTTGGGGACTCTCTCCGCGGTATGACCGCGCAGATGCTCCCCGAAGGCGTGGGGGCGGGCGTGACCGAGGAGCCGGCGTCGCTGCCGCCTCGTCGTGGACGCCGTGGGGGGCGTCAGGGGGCGTCGTCCCCCTCGGGGACGGCGGCGTCGAGCATGCGGGCGACGAGGTCGCTGAGCTGGCGCAGCTGGGGCTCGGACAGGCCGGCGCCACCGCCGGGGCGAGCCGCGGCGAGCACCGTCCGGGTGGCCTGGGCGGCCCGGGCTCCCTCGGGCGTGAGGCAGATGAGCACGCTGCGCCGGTTGGCGGGGTCGCGCCAGCGGCGGACCCAGCCCGAGCGGTGCAGCAGGTCGGTGGCGGCCGACATCGACGACGGCGAGAGCCCGGCGCGGGTGCCCCAGTCCCCGGCGGAGCTGGTGGCGGCCACCCCCTCGGCATCCAGGGTCGACAGGAGCACCCAGGCGTTGCGGGTCAGCCCGCAGTCGGCCAGGAGTTCCCCCATGGAACGTTCGATCAACCGGCTCAGCCGGTGCAGGCGCTCACCCAGGGCGAGGGACTCCTCGACGGTCAGGGCGGAGCGGTCGATCACCGTAGGCGACATGTCCAGATCCGTGACATCCGTGAGTGGCATGGTCGGGTCCTCGGGTGATCACGGCGAAACCTGAATCACCACCGAAGGGATCGGAGCCCAAACCGTACGAACGGGGGACGCCCTGACCCTGCGCAGCCGGCCCGCGGGCCCACAGCCGTCCGCGAGCCGCCGATCGGGTGACAGGTGACACCTCACGGATCCGCGCGGTCACGGTCCGTCCCGAGCGGGCACGGCCATGCCGGGCCGCCACGACAGCCCGATCCTTCGCCCCTAGAGTGCGGCCGCAGCCACGGGGCGCGCGGCCCCACCCCCTCGCGAAGGAGAGACGACGTGTCCTGGGTGCTCGACCTCGCCAACATCCTCGGCGGCTTCCTGCTCGCCGTCCCCCTGCTGCGCCAGATCCCCGGCGCCGCCCGCCTCGACGAGATCGCCGCGACCCTGGACCGGTTCCGCATCGTGGTCGCCGTCGCGTGCCTCGTGGCGGCCGGCTACTTCCTCCTCGTGCACATCACGAGCGGCCCGCGCGTGTTCCACTTCGAGATCGTCGGACTCATCGTCGGCGTGCTCCTCCTGCGCCGGCCCTCCACCCCGGGCCGCCGCGCGGCCGAGCCCCAGCCGTCGGCGGGCAACGCCGTCACGCAGGACCCGCTGACCCTCCTCGTGTGCGTGCTCGGCATCATCGCGATCGTCGTCGGCCTCCAGGGGCTCGTCACCCCCAACTGACGCGATCCCTGCCCTCACCCGGGCCGCCGTCCGGGTGAGCACTGCTCCGTCCGGGGACGCCCGTGCCGCCGATCCGGTGTCGGTACACGCGCGACCAACGGCCCACGGAGGCACGACACAGACTGAGACGGACGAGCCGACGAGATCCGGCATCCGCCGCAGTGCACCAGGAGATGCGCATGTCCCACGGCACCGGCCGCGACGCGCTGCCTTCGCCCCGCCCGGCAGGCCCGCGCCCCCCGAGCCCCACCCCGTCCCGCAGCGTCCCCGGCAGGCTCCCCTGCCCCGTTCCCGGGCCGAGGCCCGCCTCCGGTCGGGTCACGGCGCCGAACCCCGCCCCACCCCGGGCCGTCTGACCGCGACGGCCGGGCCGAGGGCTGCCAGGGTGGTCCCGTCAGGTGTCGCCACCCCGGGGAGGTCGCCGTGCCCGAGTTCCCGCCCATCGACGAGCCCGCCGGCCGCCTGGCCGGGGCCGCCGTCCTGCCGGCCGCCGACGAGGCCGACGCCCGAGAACAGGACCAGCTCGCCGTCGTCGACACCGCACCGGGACGCCTCCCGTCGTCGGGTCCCGCGCTCGACGCCGGCAGCGAGTTCGACGTCCTGGAACAGTCCCTGGAAGTCCCCCTCGACGAGGACGACGACCGCTGAGCGGCGGTCGGCGGCGCCACTGACGGCCCGGACGCGACGTCTCAGAAACCGACACGTCGCGTCGGGGCCGTTGCCGTGCACCCTGCGTGTTGCTTACCGTGAAGACAGGTCACGAGTTCCAGCGTCAAGCCCCGGCTCGCTGGACGGCAACCCTCCCACCGCGGCGGGGTGCTCCGGGTGAGGACCAGGCCGCTCTCTGCACCGTGGGCGGCAAGCGCGGGCCCGATGGGCCCCAGGCCAGATCCGGGGAGACCCTCATGTCCGCCGTCAGCACCCTCACCGCTCTCGCACCCACCGCGCCCGAGGTCGACGCGACCCGGCCGCTGCTGCCCGTCGTCGGCGGTGAGCTCGTCGTCCCCACCGTGACGGGCGCTTCCGTCCGCTACGCCCTGCTCGACTACGCGGCCAGCGCACCGTCGCTGCAGGCCGTCGCCGACCACGTCGCCGCCGTCCTGCCCTACTACTCCAGCGTGCACCGAGGCGCCGGGTTCACCTCCCAGGTGAGCACCGCCCTGTACGAGGGGGCGCGGGACACGATCGGTGAGTTCGTGGGTGCCCGCAGCGACGACGTCGTGGTGATCACCCGCAACACCACCGACTCCCTCAACCTGCTGGCGCAGTCCGTGCCCGCCACGGCCAACGGCACCGGCGAGGTCGTGTTCCTCGACGTCGAGCACCACGCCAACCTGCTCCCCTGGGCCGCGCGCGGACACCGCTGCGTGGCCGCCGCGCCCACGGTGCAGGCCACGCTGAGCCGGCTGGAGGCCGAGCTGCGCCGCCGCCCCGCCGCGCTGCTCGCCGTCACCGGCTGCAGCAACGTCACCGGCGAGATCCTGCCGCTGCGCGACCTGGTCCGCATCGCCCACCTCACCGGCGCCCGCGTCTGCATCGACGCCGCGCAGCTGGCCCCCCACCGCCGCATCGACCTCGCCGCCCTCGGCGCCGACTACCTCGCCCTGTCCGGCCACAAGCTCTACGCGCCCTTCGGCGCGGGCGCCCTCATCGGCCGCCGCGACTGGCTCGACGAGGCCCCCGCTTACCTCGCCGGTGGCGGCGCCGTCCGCGACGTCACCGTCGCCCGCGCCCACTGGGCCCCCGCACCGCAGCGGCACGAGGCCGGCAGCCCCAACGTGCTCGGTGCCGCCGCCCTCGCCGCCGCCTGCCAGGCCCTGGGGTCACTGCCCGAGGGCGCGCTGGAGGCGCACGAGGCGGCGCTGACCGCCCGGCTGCTCGACGGGCTCGCCCAGCTGCCCGGGGTGAGCCCGCTGCAGATCTGGGAGGACAGCACCGACCGCGCCGGCGTCGTCGGGTTCCGGGTCGAGGGCCACGACCCGGCGCGCGTCGCCGCCTACCTGTCCGCCGAGCACGGCATCGGCGTCCGCGACGGGCGCTTCTGCGCTCACCCGCTGCTGTCGCGCCTGGGCACCGGCGACGGCGCCCTGCGCGCCAGCGTGGGCGTCGGCTCGCGGGCGGAGGACGTGGACCGGCTCGTCGCGGCCCTGCGGACCCTCCTCACCACCGGCGAGTCGTGGACGTACGCCGAGGTGGACGGCCGGTGGGCGCCCTCCCCCGACACCCGGCCCGCGCCCGCGTTCCTGGGCGTCCCCGTGCTGTCGGGCACCCCGGCCGCCGGCGCGTCCCCCTGCGAGGCCGGGTTCTGAGCGGCGGGGTGTCGGCGGGCCGAGGCCGCCGTCCTGGGCCACAGTGGCCCGGGTGAGCCCTCGAGACCCCGTCGCGGACCTGCGCCGGATCGCGTTCCTGCTCGAACGCGGGCTGCAGTCGACCTACCGGGTGAAGGCGTTCCGGGCTGCCGGCGCCGCCCTCGCCCTGCTCACCCCCGACGAGATCGCCGCGCACTCCGAGGCGGGCACGCTGACCACGCTGGCGGGCGTAGGGGACACGACCGCTGCCGTGATCACGCAGTCCCTTGCGGGTGAGGTGCCCGAGTACCTCGCCGCCGCCGAGGCGTCCCACGGGGGGCCGCTCACCGAGGGCGGCGCACAGCTGAGGGCGGCCCTGCGAGGGGACTGCCACAGCCACTCCGACTGGTCCGACGGCGGTTCGCCGATCCCCGAGATGGCCGTGACGGCCGCCGAGCTCGGGCACGAGTACCTCGTGCTCACCGACCACTCCCCGCGGCTCAAGGTGGCCAACGGGCTCTCTCCCGCGCGCCTGCGGCGCCAGCTCGACGTCCTCGGTCACCTCGCCGGTCCGCTCGCGCCGTTCCGCCTGCTGTCGGGCATCGAGGTCGACATCCTCGACGACGGCGCCCTCGACCAGGAGCCCGAGCTGCTGGAACGGCTCGACGTCGTGGTCGCCAGCGTGCACTCGAAGCTCGCCATGGAGTCCGCGGCGATGACCCGGCGGATGCTCGCGGCCGTGGCCGACCCCCACACCGACGTCCTCGGCCACTGCACCGGGCGCATGGTCTCCGACCGCAACTCGCGCTCCGGCAAGGGCCGCCCCGAGTCCAGCTTCGACGCCGACGCGGTGTTCGCCGCGTGCGCGGAGGCCGGGGTCGCCGTCGAGATCAACTCCCGCCCCGAGCGGCGCGACCCCCCGACCCGGCTGATCCGCAAGGCCGTCGACGCCGGCTGCCTGTTCTCGATCGACACCGACGCCCACGCGCCGGGCCAGCTCGACTGGCAGGTGTACGGGTGCGAGCGCGCCGAGGCCTGCGGCGTGCCGCCCGAGCGCGTCGTCACGACGTGGCCGGTGGAGGACCTCCTCGCCTGGACGGCCGACCACCGCCACCGGCCCGCCTGACCCGCGCCGGAGCCGGGCCCCGGGTGGGGCTCAGCGCCGAGGCGTCGGCGTCGCGGTGACCGTCCGGGTCTTCGTGCGCTTCGTCTTCGTCTTCGTCGGCTTCGGCTTGGTGCTCGTCGTCGTCGAGGACTTCCTGGTCCGCGGGGTCTTGGTCTTGCGGGTCTTGCTGGTGAGGCAGTCGGTCGTGTTCGGGCGGCGCGTCGTGCTCGACGTCGGGGGGTCCATCCCCTGCAGCGGCGGCCAGGCGTTGACGACGAGCTGGATCAAGTGGTCGGGGAACAGCACCCCCTCCTGCGGCGCGTTCGGCAGCGCCCCCGACAGCTTGTAGAAGCTCAGCGGACCCGCGTAGGCCGGGTCGCAGGCCTTCGGCCCGGGGTAGCCCAGGGCGTCGGGGCCGGCGCTGACGCCGTCGCTGAGGCCGGGGTTCTTCACCCAGACGAACGCGTCGACGCCGGGGGCCGGGGACGGGACGGGGCGCATGCCCATGCCGGCCCCCGCCTGGTTGCACCACATGAAGCGGCTGGCGCGGCGGTCCACGCGGGACTCGTCGACGAAGGTGGTGACGTCGGTGGACGTGCTGGCGGCGGCAGGACGCGCGGGCCCACCCCAGCCGTTGCGGCTGGTGTCGACGACGAAACCGACCGAGGACGGCCACCCCGCGGCCTGCAGCTTCAGCCGCAGGACGTCGGTGTAGGACTTCTCGTCGGCGGCGACGCTCCAGTCGAGGAACCTCGCCGACCGTTCGGGGAGGTCCCCGAACCGCCGGGAGATGTCGAGGAACGGCTCCTGCCACGCCCCGTAGTCGGCGACGTTGACGGCGAAACCGGCCACGGCCGCCTTGCCGCGGATGCTCGGCTTGACCTCCTGCTCCCACACCGCGACGGCGCGGGCGAGGGAGTCGTCCCAGCCGAGCGTCCCGGCGCTGCCGCCGTCGAGGTAGACGTACGTGGACGGCAGGGCGGTGAGCGTGTCCAGCGCCGCGGTCGTGAGGGGCACGTTCGCCGCGGCGAGGTTGCGCCCGGCGCAGGCCTGCACCGCCGGGTACGCCTCGTTGACGGCCTCGGTGACCGAGCCCGGTTCCACCACCACGGCGAAGCGCAGGCCGCTGTAGGCGGGCTTGCCCAGCAGGGTGGCCAGGGGCGTCAGGACGGTGCTGCGGTACGTGGCCACCGTCCGCGACAGCGCACCCGGGTCGTCGAGGTCGAGGGCCCAGCCGCAGTGGCGGGTGGGCCGGGCGTTCAGGACCAGGGTCATGACGAGGGGCCCGCCGCTGCGGCGCTGCTGCTCGAGCGCGGCGTCGAGGTGGGCGGCCAACCCCGTGGCGTCGGTGACGTCGCGCGCGCTGGTCAGCCACACCGCCGTCGGCATGGACGCGGCGTCCAGCAGGGCGAAGTGCGTCATGGAACTGATCGGTGCCGCGATCTTCTCGACCTGGTCCGACCAGACGTGGTTCACGTACTGCCGCGCCCCCGCATAGGGGTTGTCGACCGGAGAGGCCGGCGCAGGGCTCGTGGCTGCGGTGGCCGCGACGGCGTGGGGCAGCTGGGCCACCAGCCCTGACAGGCCCACCGCTGCCGCGACCGGCACCGCCAGCCGAGCCGTGCCGCGCATGCGACGTCCCCGTGTCCTCGCCATGGTCCACCCCTCGTCCTCGAACGGCGCGCTTGCACCGGATGCGGACATTCCGTCCTCGAAAGGGCGGCACCGCCGGCGCGCACGAGGCTAGGCACGCGCTGCGGGTGCCCGCGAGGGGGTGCGGCGACTCCGTCGGCGATCTTGCGCCGGACGGTCGACGCCGATCTGTCACTCGAACGGTTTGTCACGTGCGGGCACGGGTACGGCCCCAGACGTCCGCGACCGCACATCGACGAGGAGGCCGCATGTCCGAGTCCACCACCCCTGGTTTCGAGCCGACGACCGGCCAGCAGTCCGGCGCCCGGGGACCCCGGCAGGACGAGCAGCTCAAGCACGAGACGGCGGGCCTGGTCCAGGGCGGGCACAGCTCACGGGCCGAGGAGTGGCGCGACCCCGAGCCCGCGGGAGAGGACCAGCCGACCGGTGACGTCGGGATCCTGCCCGAGGACCGCCGCGGCACCCCGCCCGGCATGACCAGCGGCGACGTCGAGCACCGCTCGTTGATCGCACGCCACCTGGGCACCTCGGCGTTCCCGGGCGACCGGGACCAGCTGATCGACGTCGCCTCGACCAACTCGGCCCCGGACTCGGTCGTGGCCGACCTCACCCGCCTGCCCTCGGGGAAGACGTTCGCGAACGTCCAGGACGTCGCCCGCGAGCTGGGGATCGGCGTCGAGGACCACCGGGTCTGATCCCAGGGGGTCAGCGGTGCAGGTGCGGCACGACGTCGCGCCCGAACACCTCGATCCACTCGGCCTGGTTGCGGCCCACGTTGTGCAGGTAGATGCGGTCGAAGCCGAGGTCGGCGAACTTCTGGATGTGCGCCCGGTGGACGTCGGGGTCGCTGCTGATCACCATGCGGCCCTCGAAGTCCTCCGGGCGCACCAGCGCCGCCATCGCCGCGAAGTCGTGCGGGGAGCGGATGTCGGCCTTGGCGAACTTCATGCCCCCGTTGGGCCACTCCCGCACCGCGTTCGCGAGCGCCTCCTCGTCCGTCGGCGCCCAGGACAGGTGGAGCTGCAGCACCTTGAGCATGGAGTCGGGGTCCTTGCCGGCCTCGCGCGCGCCCTCGGAGAACTTGTCGAACAGGCCCCCGACCTTCTCCAAGGGGGCGCCGACCGTGATGATGCCGTCCGCGAACTTGCCGGTGCGCTTGGCGTTGACCGGCCCCGCGGTGGCGATGAGGATCGGCGGCGCCGCCTCGGGCATCGTCCACAGCCGCGTCGTCTCGAGCGTGAAGTACTCGCCCTTGTGCTTGACGTCCTTGCCGGCCAGCGACGCCGTGAACAGCTTCTTGATCACCTCGACGGCCTCGAACATGCGCAGGGACCGCTCCGCCGCCTCCGGCCAGTACCCGCCGATGACGTGCTCGTTGAGCGCCTCGCCCGCGCCCAGGCCCAGCCAGTGCCGCCCCGGGTACATCGCCTCCAGGGTGGCCGACGCCTGCGCCACCACCGCCGGGTGGAAGCGGAAGCTGGGGCAGGTGACGCCAGGGCCGAGGTCGCCGCGGGTGCGCTCCCCCACCGCGGTCAGCACGTTCCAGACGAACGACGCCTGGCCCTGCTGCGGGACCCAGGGCTGGTAGTGGTCGGCGGCCATGCAGCCGGAGAAGCCGTGCTGTTCGGCCAGCGCCGTGTAACCCACGACCTCCTGCGGACCGAACTGCTCGAGCATCGCGGCGTAGCCGATGGTGAGGTCAGCCATGCCCGCAACCTAGCCTGCCCCGCAGGGCCGCGCCCGCCGGCATCGATCAGGCGGGCGACGTCACCTCACGCGCGGGGGCGCGGTCGTCGCGCGCTCGACCAGCACGGCGTCGTCCTGCTTGACGGACTGCCCGGGCGCGGCGTGGCCGTCGACCTCGGCGAGCAGCAGCCTCGCGACGTGGGCGCCGTAGGCGGCGACGTCGCGGCTCATCGCCGTCAGGGCCGGGTGCGTGAGGCGGCACAGGGCCGAGTCGTCCCAGGCGACGAGCGAGACGTCCCCGGGGACGTCGAGGCCGAGGTCCCGCGCCACGCCCTGCCCCGCGACGGCCATCACGTCGTTGTCGTAGATGATCGCCGTGGGGCGGGTCGCCGCGGTGAGCAGCTCGCGGGTGGCGCTGGCCCCCACCGCATCGCTGAAGTCGGTGGTCAGGGTGCGCCACCACGTGAGGCCCAACCGCGTGGTGGCTTCGGCGAACGCCTCGCTGCGACGGGCGGTGTGCACGAACTCGGGCGTCCCACCGACGCGCGCGATCCTGCGGTGACCGAGGCCGGCAAGGTACTCCAGCACCCGGGTCATCGTGGCCGCGTCATCGGTCCACACGTGGGTGAGGGCGTCGGGTTCCGGCAGCGGACCGCCGGCGACGACGGCGGGCAGCTCCAGCTCCCGCAGCAGGGGCACCCGGCGGTCGTCCACCTGCAGGTCGGCGACGATGACGCCGTCCACACGCCGGCCGGACCACCACCGGCGGTAGACGTCGAGCTCCGCCATGTGATCGCTCACCATCTGCAGCAGCAGGCCCTTGCCCGACTGCGAGAGCTCGGACTCGATGCCCGAGATGAACTCCATGAAGAACGGCTCGAGACCGAGCGTGCTCGTGGGGCGGGACAGGCAGAAGCCGAGGGTGTCGGTGCGCGCGGCCGACAGCGCACGTGCGGCGCTGTTCGGCGACCAGCCCATCTCCTCGGCGATCGCCACGATCCGGGCACGCGTGGCCTCGGACACCCCCGGCTGCCCGTTGAGCGCGTAGGAGACCGCCCCCTTGGAGACCCTCGCCCGGACGGCGATGTCGGCGATGGTGGGTCTCTTCACGCTCGGCGCCCTTCGTGACGTGCCTGGTTCGGCCCCCCTCCGGCAGTTTCGCCGCGGCCAGCGCAAAGGTTACGCGGCTGACGACCTTCGTGCGGGGTCCTCGGCAGGAATCTCACGGTCCCTCCGTGCGGCGAGAGCGTCACCCCCGGCACGGGAGTGGGCCGGTGCGCCCCGGGGACCACGACATGGCCCGCGAGCAGGGCGGACAGAACCTCACCGGCCTGGACGAAAGCCGCATCACGCCCCAGGCACTGGCGGGGCCCGGCGCCGAAGGGGAGGTAGGCGCCCGCCACCGACAGGGCCGCGGCGACGGCCCCCGGGCGCTCCCCGACGAACCGCGACGGGTCGAAACTATCGGGGTCGGCGAACACCTCGGATCGCGAGTGCAGCACCGCCGGGGCCACGATCACGAGCGTCCCGGCCGGGACCGTGACGCCGGCCAGCTCGTCCGCCCGCGCCGCCCGCCGAGTGATCACCCAGGCCGGCGGGTGCAGGCGCAACGCCTCCTCCAGCACCGGACGCGCGAAGGACGGGTCCTCGCGCACCCGCTCCTGCTGCTGCGGGTGCGAGGCCAGGAGGTGCAGCGTCCAGGCCAGCGCGACGGCCACCGTCTCGTGCCCGGCGACGAGCTGGGTGCGGATCTCGGCGCGCGCGCCGGCGTCGTCGATCGCTCCCCCGCGCAGGGCCTCGGCCAGGCACGCCAGGACGGCGTCGCCGCCCACCTTGGCTCCCGACGCCGTGGCGAGCAGGGCGTCGACATGGCGCTCGAGCTCCGCCGTGGCCGCGCGCAATCGCCGGCGGGCCGGGCCGGGCCAGGCGGGAGGGAAGGGCGAGGCGGCCTGGCGCAGCAGGGCGGCCGAGGCGCGGGCGACGGCGTCGGCGAGGTCGGCGGCGCGCCGGCCGGGCAGCAGCTCCCCGGCGTCGAGGGCGTCGAAGGCGCCGGGGCCTGCGACGATCGCGTCGAGCAGCACCTCCAGCGCGGCCCGGGCGCTGGGGCCCGTGGGATCGACGTCCGCGCCCGGCGTCACCGCGCCCGCCCAGCGGCGCCCCGCCCTCGCCGCCGCCTCCCCGACCGCGGGCAGCCGCCCCGGCGCGAACGCCGGCGCGAGGATGGTGCGCCGCTGCCGCCACGTCGCGTGCTCGGCAGCGAGGAGCCCCTCGCCCGTCACGCGGGCGAGGCCCTCGTACTGCGGAGTCGCCTTGAGGTAGTCGCGGTGGCGTTCGATCAGCACGCGCCGCACGCTCGCGGCGTCGTGCACCACCACCACCGGTCGCCCCGGCGTCGGCAGCGCGAACACCGGCCCGAAGCGGCGGTCCTGCTCGCGCAACCAGCCCACCGGGTCCCGGCGGAGGCGGCGCAGGGCGGCCAGCATGTCGCGGGGGGCGGGCCCCGGCAGCCCCGGGACGCCGTACCGCGGCGTCACGGCCGGGCGGCGGCGTGCCGCCTCACAGGTACAGGCCCGTGTGGTTGTCCTCCACCCGCGGCGCGGCGACGGCGTGGATGTCACGCTCCCGCAGCAGCACGTAGGCCGATCCCTGCAGCTCGACCTCGCCCCGGTCCTCGGGGTCGTAGAGCACGCGGTCGCCGAGCTGGACCTGGCGGACGCTGGCGCCCGTGGCGACGACCGCCGCCCAGGACAGGCGCTTGCCGACCGACGCCGTCGCGGGGATCACCAGCCCGGAGGTGGCCCGGCGTTCACCTTCGACGTCGGGGCGCACCAGGACACGGTCGTGGAGCATGCGGATGGGCAGTCGGGCGTCGGCCGCGTCCCCCGGGTCCGACGACGGTGCCGGGGTGCTGGCCAGGAGAGGCGTGTGGGAGGTGCTGGACACGGACGACGACGCTACCGGCCCGTCCGCCGTCGCGCCGTCAGGACCAGCGCCACGAGGGTGACGACGGCCGCGACGACCGCACCGAGGCGCACCGCGCGCAGCGTCCCCTCGGGGGTGAACACCGCCGAGCGCAGCCCGGAGGACAGCTCGGCGGCGCCCTCGCGGGCGAGGGCCTGCGGCTTCGCCCGGGCCACCAGCTCGTCGACCGTCGCCGCGAGGTGGCGCCGGCGGCGGTCGATCTCGGCCTCCAGGGAGTCGGGGTCACCGGGCAGCTCGACCGGTCGGGCGTCGGTGTCCTCGCTCATCGCCTGGGTCCTCCTCCTGCGACGGCCGTCGCCGTCATGATCGGCCGGTTTCGGACACCGTAACGGAGCCCGGGACCTCCGGCGCGCCGCCGGGTGCCCCCAGCCCTAGGGTTCCCGGCGGGACCGTCGCGCATCCGCCCCGCGCGGTCACGCCTGCGACATCGTCAGGACACGTCGAGCAGTGAGGAGCCACCGTGCCACGCCTGGAACCGGGAGAGGTCGCCCCCGACTTCACGCTGACCGCCGCCGACGGGAGCAGCGTCTGTCTCGCCGACCTGCGAGCCGCCGGGAACCGCGTGATCGTCTACTTCTACCCCGCGGCCATGACCCCCGGATGCACGACCCAGGCCTGCGACTTCCGCGACAATGTCGCCTCCCTGGCCGCGGCCGGCCTCACGGTGGTGGGCGTCTCCCCCGATCCCGTGGCCAAGCTCGCGCAGTTCGTGGAGCGTGACTCGCTCACGTTCCCCCTGCTGTCCGACTCCGACCACGCCGTCGGCGAGGCGTGGGGGGCGTGGGGTGAGAAGTCGCTCTACGGCAAGACCGTCGTCGGGGTGATCCGATCGACCGTCGTCGTGGAGCCCGACGGGACGGTGGGCCTGGCCAAGTACAACGTGAAGGCGAAGGGGCACGTGGCGTCGCTGCGCAAGGCGCTCGGGGTCTGAGGCAGCCCGCCGTCGCCGATGCGGCACCGCCGCCCGCCCTCGGGCTCTCCCGTGGGGCGGCGGTACGCTCGGCCTCGCCCGGATCGGCGCGCCCTGCGGGGCGGCGCCCCGGTGCCCAGCGGGAGTGGTGTAACTGGCAGCCACGCAGGATTTAGGTTCCTGTGC
Organism: Kineosporiaceae bacterium; assembly: GCA_046330935.1. Taxonomy (GTDB): domain Bacteria; phylum Actinomycetota; class Actinomycetes; order Actinomycetales; family Kineosporiaceae; genus JAXLRU01. Next base: position 37,960 of record JAXLRU010000012.1, on the reverse strand, counting down.
CTTCGGGCGTGCGGGTTCGAATCCCGCCTTCCGCACCAGCCGGTTCAGGTGACGGTGACGTACACCTCGTGCCAGCCCGTCGCCCCGTCCGGCACCGCGCCTTGGCGGGCCTCGACCTGCAGGCGTCCCTGCCCGTCGGTCGCACGCACCCGCAGCCGGTGCTTGCCGGGCGTCGCGTTCCACGACGCCCGCCACTGGCGCCACACGTCCGGCCCGCCGTCCGCCCCGAGCGAGGCCGCCGTCCACGACCCCTCGTCGACCTGCACCTCGACGCCGGCGACGCCCCGGTGCGGCGCCCACGCCACCCCCGCGAGCGTGACGGCTCCCGCGGGCACCTCGACGCCGTCGGCGGGGACGTCGATCCGGGAGGACGTCTTGATCGGCCCCCTCGCGGACCAGCCGCGGTCGGTCCAGTAGGCGCGGTCGCGGTCGAAGCGGGTCACCCGCAGGTCGGTGACCCACTTCGTCCCCGAGACGAACCCGTACAGGCCCGGCACGACCATCCGCACGGGGAAGCCGTGCTCCAGCGGGAGCGGCTCGCCGTTCATGCCGACGGCGAGCATCGCGTCGCGGCCGTCGAGGAGGTCGGCCAGCGGGGTCGAGCACGTCCAGCCGTCGTCGCTGGTCGACAGCACCATGTCGGCCCCGGCGGTTGGCCCCGCCTCGCGCAGCAGCGGCGCCAGCAGCGCGCCGCGCCAGCGCGCGGTGCCCACGAGGTCGCCCCCCACCGGGTTGGACACGCAGGCCATCGTGATCTCGCGGTCGACGAGGTCGCGCGCCAGCAGGTCGTCCCAGGTGAGGGTCAGCTCGCGGGCGACCATGCCGTGCACCCGCAGGCGCCAGCCCGCCGTCGTCAGCCGGGGCACGAGGAACGCCGTGTCGATCCGGTAGAAGTCGTCGTTGGGCGTGATCCGCGGCGCCAGCCCGCGGACGTCGAACTCCTCCCCCGAGGCGGCGGGCGGGGCGTCGACGGCGTCCGGGAGCCGGACCGCGGCCCGGGAGTCGTCGGAGGCGTGCCGCAGGCGGGCGAGCAGCGCCCCCGCGACGGCGACCGTGCCACCCGCGACGGCGGTCAGCGACGCCGCGCGCAGGACGCCCCGACGCGCGGGGCCGGGCCGGGCGTCGTCCGGGACCTCAAGGTCTGTAGCGGCAACGGGCTGGGAAGCGGGCTCGGGATCGAGGGTCCGCACGGGAGCACCCGGATGGGCGGCCAGGGCCATCCCGGTCAGCCCGTGCAGGGTGACCAGTCCCGCAATCGCGCCCAGCAGCGTGGGCACGGCGGCGCCGGCGGACGCGTCGGGCCGGGTGGAGGCCGCGATCCCCGCCACGCACGCGAGGGCCACGACGACGACCGAGCCCGCGGGCAGCGACCGGGCCGCGAGGACGCCCGCGAGCGCGCACAGGGCGAGCACGACGGCGAGCGCGATCACCAGGAGCGCGGCCTTGTCGTTGCGGCCGAACCAGCCGATGCCCGCCTCGCGCCAGGCGTCGGGCATGAGGTCGACGGCGGCGTCGGCCACGGCGGGCAGCGGGGCGCTGGTCGCCCCCACGATCAGCGAGAGCAGCTGGGCGCCGGCGAGCGCGACCAGGCCTGCGGCCATGCCGATCAGGGCGGACAGTCGGGCGGGGACGTCGGCGCGCACCCGCCCAGCATGGGTGAGCTGATCGCCGCGCGCCAGCAGGGATCAGCCGGCGAGGACCTCGCGCAGCAGCGGCACCATGGCGCGGAAGGCCCGCCCGCGGTGGCTGATCGCGTCCTTCTCCTCCGCGGACATCTCGGCGGTGGTGCGGGTGTCGCCGTCGGGCACGAAGATCGGGTCGTAGCCGAACCCGTTCGTCCCGCGGGGACCCTCGATGATCACGCCCTCGACGCGGCCCTCGACGACGTGCTCGACGATCCCCTCCGGCCCGGGCACGGCGAGGGCGGCCGCGCAGGCGAAGTGCCCGCGGCGGTGCGCGGGCGGCACGTCGGCGATCTGCTCCAGGAGCAGCTGCAGGTTGGCGGCGTCGTCGCCGTGGGCTCCCGCCCAGCGGGCGCTGAACACCCCGGGCGAGCCGCCGAGCACGTCGACGCACAGGCCGGAGTCGTCGGCGACGGACGGCAGCCCGGTGGCGGCGGCCACGGCGCGCGCCTTGAGCTGGGCGTTCTCGGCGAACGTGACGCCGGTCTCGGCCACCTCGGGGACGTCGGGGACGTCGCCGACACCGATCACCTCGACGCCCTCGAGCCCGGCGTCGGCGAGGATCCGGCGCAGCTCGACGACCTTGTGGGCGTTGCGGGTGGCCAGCACGAGCCTGCTCACGACAGGGACCTCGCGAGCGCCATCGCCTGCAGGGTGGTCAGCTGGCCGCAGCCGGCGACGGCGAGGTCGAGCAGGGCGTCGAGCTCGGCGCGGTCGAAGGGGGCGCCCTCGGCGGTGCCCTGCACCTCGACGAAGCGGCCGTCACCCGTGGCGACGACGTTCATGTCGGTCCCGGCCTTCACGTCCTCGTCGTAGCAGAGGTCGAGGACGGGCCGCCCGCCGACGACGCCGACGCTGACGGCGGCCACCGAGCCGGTCAGCGGCTGCGCGGCGGCCTTGACGATCTTGCGGCCGCGCGCCCAGGCGATCGCGTCGGCCAGCGCGACGTAGGCGCCGGTGATGGCCGCGGTGCGGGTGCCGCCGTCGGCCTGCAGGACGTCGCAGTCGAGGACGATCGTGTTCTCGCCGAGCTGCTTGGTGTCGACGACCGCGCGCAGCGACCGGCCGATCAGCCGAGAGATCTCGTGCGTTCGCCCGCCGATCTTCCCGCGCACCGACTCGCGGTCGCCGCGGGTGTGCGTGGCCCGGGGCAGCATCGCGTACTCGGCGGTGACCCACCCCTCGCCGGACCCCTTGCGCCAGCGCGGCACGCCCTCGGTGAACGACGCCGTGCACAGCACCCGGGTGCGGCCGAACTCGACGAGCACCGACCCCTCGGCGTGCTCGGACCAGCCGCGCGTGAGCCGGACCTCGCGCAGCTGGTCGGGGGCGCGGCCGTCGCCTCGAGCGCCGGTGGTCGTGGGTGCGGGAGCAGACATGCCGGGCAGCCTACGACCCCTCAGACGTCGAACAGCGCGCCGGGCACCGCGAGATCCAACGGCCCCGACCACACCTGCCGGGCCTCGGCGACCACGACCGCCGGATCGGTCCACGGGGGGATGTGGGTGAGCACGAGCTGGCCCACGCCCGCCCGGGCCGCGATCGCGCCCGCCCGCCGCCCCGTCAGGTGCACGCCCGCGACCTCGTCGCGACCCTCGACGAACGACGCCTCGCAGAGGAACACGTCGGCGCCCTCGGCGAGCTCGCCCAGCGCCTCGCAGTCGTCGGTGTCGGCGGAGTAGGTCAGGACGCGCCCGGCGACCTCCAGCCGCAACCCGAACGTGGGTACGGGGTGGCGGACGCGCCGCGGGATCACGGTCAGCGGTCCGATCCGCACGGCGACGCCGTCGGTCCACTCCCGAACGTCGTAGACGGCGTCCATGGCGGCCGGGACGGGGTCGTGCCCCGCCGGGCTGTCGGCGGGGTCGTCGGCGCCGTAGGCGCGCACCAGGCGGGTGAGGGTGCCGGGCGGCCCGTGGACGGGCAGCCGCTGTGCGGCGGCCGCGACGCGCGGGTCGTAGCGCAGGGCCACGTAGAGTCCGCACAGGTCCATGCAGTGGTCGGGGTGCAGGTGGCTGACGAGGACGGCGTCGAGGTCCCCGGGGCCGGCGAACCGCTGCAGCGGGCCCAGCGCGCCGTTGCCGAGGTCGAGCACCACCCGCCAGGGGCGATCGCGCTCGGCGTCGTCGACCTCCACCAGGTAGCAGGACGCCGCCGACGAGGGGCCGGGGAACGAGCCGCTCGAGCCGATCACCGTCAGCCGCATCACCGCACCATCGGTCACGCGCCGCAGCGTAACGTGACCGCCCGACACGTCCCGCGCGACGGGCCCGACCACCGAGGAGCACCGTGACCGAGCCGACCGTCGCACCCCGGCGGACGCCCGAGGACCTGCGCGTGCGCTACCCCGACGCGGTCCTGCGCGCCGACGGCCGCGGGCCCGCTCCGGTCGCCGTCACGCCCGTCGCGAATGGCGTGACGGATCCGGCGGAAGGGCTGGACGCCGTCCTGGAGGTCGTCGAGGACGGCACCGGCGGGGAGGACGACGTCGCGCTCCTCGCCGCCGCGGGCGCGGGCCACCTGGAGCGGCTGCGGGCGGCGCACCCGCGGATGCACGACGGCGCGGTGCTGCGCTGGCTGGGGACGACGCCGCAGGGGCGCCTGCGCGTGGCTCGCGGCGGCTACTTCGGCATGGTCGCGACGTGCGACGCGCTGCGGGCGGAGTGGGAGTCCGGGGGCGCCGGCACCCCGCTGCGCGACCTGGCGCACGAGCGCTGCGGGGACCCGCTGCGCAGCGGCGCGGGACGGGTCGCGGCGCTGGGCCTGAGCGTGGTCGTGACAGTGCCCTCACCCGGTGACCCGGCCGGGGCCGGCAGGCGTGGGGTGCTGCTGGGCAGGCGCAGCGCGCGCAACGCGCTCGACGTCGGCAGCTGGCACGTGGCGCCATCCGGGATGGTCGAACCCGCCGCGTCAGGCCCCGGGTCGCTCACGGCCACGCTCGTCACGGAGTTGGCGGAGGAGCTCGGCGTGCACCTGGACCCCGCGGACGCCTCCCACCGCGCGCGGGTGCTGGGCGTCGTCCACGACCTCCTGCGGCTGCGCCCCGACGTCGTCGTCCGGCTCGACCTCGACGATCGCGAGGCGGCGGGCATCACGCACGGGCCGGAGTTCGACGCCCTCACGACCGTCGCGCTGGCCACGGCCACGGTGCCCGCCGAGGCACCGCCCTCGCCCCTGACCCCTGCCGCGGCGGGCGCGTTCGCGCTGCTCGCTCAGGCGTCGAGCGCGTCGATCAGCGCCGACTGCCAGTAACCGAGCCCCTCGTACAGCCGGGCCCGCACCACCCATCCCTCGTCGAGCCCGAGGGCGTCGAGGTCACGTCCGGCCGACTGCGCGCGGTCGGCGGCGTCGAGGGCGGCTGCCATGAGGTCGGCGTCGGCGTCGGTGTGCAGGCCCAGCATCTCCCCCAGCGCCAACCGGACGTCGTTGAGCGCCTTGAGCAGGCAGCCCGCCTCCTCGGCGTCCAGGCGCACCCGCTCCCCCTCGCGCCGCATCGCGGCGGCGGCCACCTGCAGGCAGCGGACCTTGCTGCGCCGCAGGTCGGTCTCGGTGAGGCGGCGGAACTCGGCGCTGGCCTCGGCGTCGTCCTTCACGGCGTCGGGCAGCAGCCGGGCGAGGATCGGGTCGGACGGGGGTCGACGGCCTCGGAGCCGAGCCCGTCGAGCTGGGCGAACAGGGCCGCCTCGACGTCGTCGAGCTCGCGCCCGGCAGCTGCGGGCGTGGACGAGGGGCCCCCGGAGCCCGAGGGCGGCGCGGGCGAGAGCAGGCCTGCGAGCTCGTCGCAGAGGTGGGCCAGCACCTCCCGCTCCTCGGGGTCGAGATTGGCCTTCACCGCCCCGCCGGAGCGGGCGATCCGCGAGAAGGGCGAGCGGCTCACGCGGCGTCCTGCTTCTGCATCGTCGCCCACAGGCCGTACTCGTGCATCGCCTGCACGTCGCGCTCCATCTCCTCGCGCGTGCCGGTGGAGACGACGGCGCGGCCCTTCTCGTGGACGTCGAGCATGAGCCGTTCGGCCTTCTCCTTCGGGTAGCCGAAGTAGGTGCGGAACACGTGCGTCACGTACGACATGAGGTTGACGGGGTCGTTCCAGACGATCGTCACCCAGGGGACGTCCGGCAGCACCTGCTGGTCGGCGTCGGGACGCTCGACCTCGACGGGGGCGACGGACACGCCCTCACCTTAGTGCGCGGGCCTGCGCACACGCCCCGCGGCGGGGTCGGCGCCTGGCCGCGCAGGGGTGCGGGGGCGCACCTAGGCTGCGCCGGTGAGGTCCTCCGCGCTGCTCACCGACCACTACGAGCTGACGATGCTGCAGGCCGCGCTCGGCAGCGGTGCCGCCTCGCGCCGGTGCGTGTTCGAGGTGTTCGCGCGCCGCCTGCCCGAGGGTCGTCGCTACGGGGTGGTCGCGGGCACCGGCCGCTTGCTGGAGGAACTGGCGCGGTTCCGGTTCGGCGACGACGAGCTGGCCGCCCTGCAGGAGCGCCGGGTGGTCGACGACGTGACGCTGCGCCACCTCGCCGACTACCGCTTCCGCGGGGACGTGTGGGGCTACGCCGAGGGCGAGTGCTACCTGCCGGGGTCGCCGATCCTCGTCGTCGAGGGCACCTTCGCCGAGGCGGTGCTGCTGGAGACCCTCGTGCTGTCGATGCTCAACCACGACGGCGCGGTCGCGGCCGCCGCCAGCCGCATGGTCGTGGCCGCCCAGGGCCGCCCGTGCCTGGAGATGGGCTCGCGCCGCACCCAGGAGGAGGCGGCGGTGGCGGCGGCCCGAGCCTCCTTCGTCGCGGGTTTCACGGCGACGTCGAACCTGGAGGCCGGACGACGCTGGGGGGTGCCCACCACGGGGACGGCGGCGCACGCGTTCACGCTGCTGCACGACGACGAGGAGCAGGCGTTCGCCGCCCAGGTGGCGGCCCTGGGCGCCGGCACGACGCTGCTCGTGGACACCTACGACGTGACGCAGGGCGTGGCCCGCGCCGTCGCCGCGGCCGGGCCGGGGTTGGGGGCCGTGCGGCTGGACTCCGGCGACCTGCTGGAGCAGGCCCACACCGTGCGGGCGCAGCTCGACGCCCTCGGCGCGCGGGACACGAAGATCGTCGTCACGAGCGACCTCGACGAGTACGCCATCGCGTCCCTGGCCGCCGCGCCGGTCGACGTCTACGGCGTGGGGACGTCGCTGGTCACCGGCTCCGGCGCGCCGACCGCCGGGCTGGTCTACAAGCTGGTCGCGCGCGAGGGCGCCGACGGCCGGCTGGTCGGGGTGGCGAAGCGGTCGGCGAGCAAGCTCTCGGTGGCCGGGCGCAAGTGGGCGGTGCGGCGGCTGGGCCCGGACGGGCTGGCCCGGGCGGAGGTCGTCGTGGTCGGTGAGCGCGAGCCCGAGCCGGGCGACGGGCGGGCGCTGCTGGTGCCGCTGGTTCGCGGGGGCCAGGTCGTCGCGGACGCCTCGCTGGAGGACGCCCGCCGCCACCACGCCGCCGCCCTCGCGGAGCTGCCCGCGACGGCCAGGCAGCTCTCCCGCGGCGAGGCGGCCGTCCCGACGCTCCTCGTCGACGGCGACGACGCGGCGGAGGCGGTCGCTGCGCGGTGATCGCGCGCGGCCGGGCACAATGCGCAGGTGAGCTCCTCCCCCGCCGACGTGCCCGCCGCACGGCACGCCCAGCCGGCACAGCCGGCCCTGCCGGGGCTGCCCGGCGCCAGCACCGACGCCGGGCACGGCCCGGCCGAGCCGGCGCTCCTCGACGGCGTCATCGCCGAGGCCACCCCCGATCTCGTGCTCGAGCAGCCGCCCGCCCCGGCAGCCGTCGAGGCCGCGGTGTCCTCGCACCTCGCGCGGCTGGCCGGGCCCGAGCGTGACCTGTTCGCCTGCCTGATGGCCGCGCCGGCCCGGGTGCCGGCGATCCAGGAGGCCCTGGGCGCCGGACGCGCGGGCGTGCGGGTGGCGCTGACGGCCGGCGCCGCGGGGCCCACCCCCTGGTCGGGCGCCGCCGACCCGTCCACCGACCTGCGCCGGGCGCGGCACCTGCTGCTCGACGACGACCGGGTGGAGCTGATCGGCGTCCACCTGCCGCTGCCGGCACCCGACGGCCCCCGCTCGCTCGAGGGTCCCCGCGCGGCGGCGCTGGCCGCCGCCCTGCTGGGCGACCTCGACAGCATCGTCCCCGCGTGGATCGAGGTGCCTCCCGCGGCGACGGCGGCGCTCGACGTCATCGCCGACGACGGCGCCGAGGAGGTGGCGCTGCGGGTCGGCGACGACGACGGCCACGCGGGCGGCATCCCCTCCGAGGCCGAGGTGGCGGTGCTGGTGCGTCGCTGCGTCGACCTCGACCTCACCGTGCACGCCGTCGGCGGGGTGCGCGACGCCGTCCGCACCACCGACCCCCTGACCGGCGCCGAACGGCACGGGCTGCTCAACCTGCTCTGCGCGGTGCGCGCCGCCCTCAACGGGGCCTCGACCCAGGAGATCGCGGCGGTGCTGGCCGAGCGCCGACCGTCCGTGCTCGCCTCGGCCGCCCGGCGGATGAGCCAGGCCGACGCCGCCGTGGCGCGCGCCTTCCTCGTGACCGTGGCGGTCAGCGACCCCGCCACCGTGCTGGAGGACCTGCGGGTCCTGGGGCTGCTGGCCCCCTGAGCACCCGCACAACCCTGCGACCGCCGCGCGCCGCCCTGCCCGTGAGGGCGGGGCCGGCGCGCGGACGGTCCGGGGCAGGTGCGGGCGGGTGCCTCAGAAGGGGCGCTTGCTGACGACGACGGTGCTCGCGGCCTTGTCGTGCAGGCACTGGCGGCGCGGGTCCCACAGGCACCACAGGACGTCGAGCAGCGAGACGAGCCCGCAGACGAGCCCCGAGATGCCGATGACCAGCCAGCGCAGGATCGCCGGACCCCAGCCGGGCTTGCCCGGCCGGTCGTAACGGCGCACCCGCAGGCCGCAGGCGAGCTTGCCGGGGGTGGCGCCGAGGAAACCGATGAACAGCACCTCGTAGAGGAGGCTGACGAGGAAGCTGACGACGGTGATCGTGATCAGCGACTTGCTGACCTGGGGGTCGCTGTAGATCGCGAACGGGTCGGCCGCGTCGCCGCTGACAGCGGCCTCGTCGACGAAGCGGGTGACGGCGTCGAGGTAGTCCGTCAACGCCTGGAAGCTCAGGGCGAGGGTCAGGACTCCCGTGATCATCCCGTCGAGGATCCGAGCGAGGAGCCGCATGCCGACCCCGGCGAGGGGCTCGCCGTCGGGGGTGCGCTTGGCGTGGAAGTACACCGCCGCCTGGTCCATGGACCCGTAGGCCTGCCCGGGGTAGGCCTGGTACGGCTGGGGCGCGCCGTAGGACTGGGTCTGCGTCCACTGATGGGGCTGACCGGGCTGGTCGGGGGTCTGGCCGTAGCTGGTCGGGCCGCCGAACCCCTGGCCGGGCTCGGCGGAGGAGCCGGGCCGGCCCGGCGCCGTGGGCGCCGCCCAGCCGGGCGCGGGGGTCGTCGGGCCCGCCTCGACCGGGCGGGTGACGTGGCTCCATGCGGAGCCGTCCCACCAGCGTTCGAAGCCGGGCGCGGAGGAGTCGGGGTACCAGCCGGGAGGTGCCGTTTCGCTCACGCCGCCCAACGATGCCGTATCCCGCCGCGCCAGGTCATGCCGCCCTGGCGAGAACTCCCGCGAGAACGGTCACAGGGCGGACACGGCTGCGGCTCAAGGCGGGGGCGGTGGCCTCCGATGCACGGACGTGTGGACCGAACCGGTGATCCCGAACGGCCGTGGGCGATGACGGGACGTCACCGTCGCTCGTGACCCGTAGGGCCTTCGCCGACGTGCCGACCCGCCGTGCAGACGCAGCGCCGGGCCGGGCAGGAGGAGAGCAGACATGACGAGCGTGTCCCTGGCGCCCCGTCGCACCGGCCGACGGCAGGTGGCCGACGGTCCGTGGCTGCTCGTGCTCGTCGGCGCGCTCGTGCTCGTCTTCGCGCACCTGGGTGCCACCGCGTTCTCCCGCGAGGGCATGGACGCCGCGGTGTGGTGGCCCGCAGCCGGGTTGGGCTGCGCGGTCGTCGTCCGCTGGCCGCGCCGCCGCGCCGCCACCCTCGCCGTCGTCACCGCCGCCACGGCCGTCGCCGCCACCGTGGACGGCGCGCTCGCCTGGCAGTGCCTGGCGCTGACGGTCGTGGCCGCCGTCGAGGCCGCCGTCACCGTGACCGTCCTCGTGGGCCCACGAGCGGCCCTCGCCCGCGGCCCCCGCACCGACAGCGCCGACGAGGCGGTCGCCGTCCTCGCCTGGCATCCCCGCCGCGGCGCCGACGTCGCCCGCCTCACCTGCGCGGTGGCGCTCGCGGCGGCCTCGGGCGGGGCCGTCCTCGCCGTCGCCGCCCTTCTCGCCGGGCGCGACCTCGCCTCGGCGCTCGAACTGGCCCGCGCCACCGCGGCCGCCCACGGCACCGGCATGGTCGTGCTGCTGCCGGCGCTGCTGGCCGTGGAGGACAAGGCCGCCGCGCAGCTGCGCCCCGGGCGCAGCGTCGAGGCCGCCGCGCAGCTGCTCGCCACCGGCGTGGTCAGCGGTGTCGTGTTCCTGCCCGGTAGCCACGTGGCCCTGTCGTTCCTCCCGCTGCTGCCCCTGCTGTGGGGCGCGACGCGGCTCGGCGTGGGGCGGACCACCGCGTCGCTGGCCCTCGCCACGACCGTCGCGGCGCTGGGGTGGGTGAACGGCGGCGGGCCCTTCGGCGGCCACGACCCGCTCACCGCGCAGTCCCTGACCCAGCTGCTCATGGTCACCAACGCGCTCGTCGCGCTGGCCCTGGCCCTGACCTCCGACCAGCGCGACCGGCTCACCGCGGAGCTCGCGCACAGCGAGGAGTCGTTCCGGCGCAGCTTCGACCGCGCCCTGCTCGGCATGGCCGTGCTCGAGCTCGGCCAGACCCCGCGCGTGGAGCACTGCAACCCGTCCCTCGTCCGCATGCTGGAGCGCGACCCGTCGGGGCAGCCGTGGACGGACGTGATCGAGGCGTCGGACCACGCGAAGGCGCTCGCCGCCGTCGGGGCGGTCCGCGACGGCCACCTCACCGGCTGGCACGGCGAGCTGCGTCATCTCGTGGACGGGCAGCCGCGGTGGTTCGAGGTGGCCCTCGCGCCGCTGCCCGGGCGCCCCGAGGGCCCGGTCCGCGCCAGCGCCCAGCTGGTCGACGTCACCGAACGCCGCCAGGCCGAGGACCGCCTGCGCGACCTCGCCCTCCACGACGCCCTCACCGGCCTGCCCAACCGGCTGCTGCTGATGGACCGGATCGGGCTCGCCCTGGCCGGGACCCGCCGCAGCGGCAACCGCGCCGCCCTGCTGTTCTGCGACCTCGACGACTTCAAGGACATCAACGACTCCGCCGGCCACGCCGCCGGCGACGCCGTGCTGATCGAGGTGGCCCAGCGCGTCGTCGCCGCCGTGCGGCCCACCGACACCGTCGCCCGCCTCGGCGGTGACGAGTTCGTCGTCCTGTGCCCGGAGGTGCCCGACCAGGAGGTCGCCGAGTCCATCGCGTCGCGCATCATCGCCGCGCTGACCTCGCCGGTCGACGTCGAGGGGGCCTCCTACCGGTCCGGTGCGAGCATCGGCCTGGCGCTGTCGGGGCCCGACAGCACCGCCGACTCGCTGCTGCAGGACGCCGACACCGCCATGTACGTGGCCAAGCGCGACGGCAAGCGCCAGCTCGCGGTGTTCGCGCCGGAGCACCACGAGGTGGCGGTGCGCGCCGTGCGGATCGCCGAGGAGGCCGCCGTCGCCGTCGAGGCCGGGCAGCTGCGCCTGCACTATCAGCCGATCGTCGACCTCGCCTCGGGCCGCGTCCGCTCCGTCGAGGCCCTGCTGCGCTGGGAGCACCCCACCGAGGGCCTCCTGGAACCCGCCCAGTGGCTGGACGTCGTCGCGGGGGGTCCGCTGGCCTCGGAGGTCGGGTCCTGGGCGCTCGCGGAGGCGCTGCGCCAGACCGGGGCGTGGTGGCGCACCGCGGCCGCCGACGGTCAGGACGGGCCCGGCGTCCACGTCAACCTGTTCGGCCGCCAGCTGCGCTCCACCGGCCTCGCCGATCAGGTGCGGGCGCTCCTGCACCAGCACGGGCTGCCCGGGCGAGCTCTGACCCTCGAGCTGCACCCCGCCCACCTCGAGGCGGCGCCGGAGGAGGTGCTGGGCGGGCTGATCCAGCTGCGCCGCGACGGCGTGCGGCTGTCGGTCGACGAGTTCGGCAGCGGCATCGGCTCGCTGGCCCACCTCGCCGCGCTGCCCGTCGACCAGGTGAAGATCGACCGCCGCGTGGTCGCGGGGCTCGAGGACGCGCGGGGGCTCGCCGTGGTCCAGGCCGTCATCGGGATCGGGCGCACCCTCAACCTCGACGTCATCGCGGTCGGCGTGCAGACGTCCATGCAGCGCCGCCGGCTGGAGGGACTCGGCTGCCAGCGTGCGCAGGGCTTCCTCTGGAGCCGCCCCGTGCCCGCCGACCAGGTGCGCTGGGGTGTGTCGACCTCGGGGCTCGTGCTGCCCGCGATGCGCTGACCCCGCGGCGCCGCTCCCCTGCGGCGCCGCTCCCCCGCGCGGTGATCGACCGGGCCAGAATGCTGCCCGTGCCCTCCTCGCCTCCCGACGAGCCCGATCCCGCCTGCCGCCTGCGCGCGCACGCCCCCCTGCTCGACGCCTGGCTGACCTACCGCGAGCGCCGCGACGCGGGCGAGCTGTACCCGATGATCATCCCCGGTCACAAGCAGCGGACCCGCGGTCCGGGCACGGTCGGGGACGTCGTGCGCGACGACGTGCCCTACAGCGGCGGCCTCGACACGGTGAAGGAGGCCGCGGGGACGCTGCGCGCCGCCGAGCGGCTGGCCGCCCGGTACTGGGGCGCGGACTGGTGCCGGTTCGCCGTCGGGGCTCGACCGAGGCCAACCTGGCCGCCGCGCTGGCCGTGGCGGGGCCGGGCCGCGAGGTCGTCGTCTCGCGCACGCTGCACCGGTCGATGCTGTCGGGGCTCGTCCTGTCCGGGGCGCGGCCGGTGTGGGTGCGCCCGGAGGTCGACCCCGAGGTCGGGCTCCCGGGCGGGGTGTCGCCGTCGGCCGTCGCGGACGCGCTGGCCGCCCACCCCGGCGCCGCCGCCGTCCTGGTCGGCGACCCCTCCTACGCGGGCCTCGTCGGCGACGTCGCCGGGCTGGCCGAGGTGGCGCACGCCGCGGGCGTGCCGCTGGTCGTCGACGCCGCCTGGGCGGCCCACTTCGGAGCGTCCTCCGCCCTGCCGCCGCACCCGCTGGCCCTCGGCGCCGACGTCGTCGTGACCAGCGCCCACAAGGCGCTGCCCGCGTACTCGCAGGGGGCGGTGCTCCTGGCGCGCACGGGCCTGGTCGACGCCGACCGGCTGGCCCGCGCCGTCGACGCCGTCCACACCACCAGCCCGGCGGGCGCGATCCTCGCGTCGGTGGACGCCGCCCGTGCCCTCCTGGAGCTCGACGGCGAGCAGCTCGGCCGCCGGCTGGCCGGCTCCGTGGCGGCGGCGAGGGCGCGCCTGGCCGCGGTACCGGGGGTGCGGGTGCTGGAGGACGCGCCCGGCCGGGTCGTCGACCCCGCCAAGCTCGTGGTGCTGCTGGCTGGAGCGGGGGCGTCCGGCAACGTCGTCGAGGCCGACCTGCTGGAGCGCGGCCACCCGTTGGAGATGGCCGACCGCGACCTCGTCGTCGCCATGGTCACCGTCGCCGACCCGCCCGAGCGGGTCGCCGCCGTCGCCGGGGCGCTGGCCGACGCGATCGTCCGTCACTCGGGGCCGCCCCGGCCGGTACGCGTGGCGGCGTCGTGGGACGTCGACCCCGACGTCGCGATGACGCCCCGGGAGGCGTTCTTCGCCCCGCACGAGACCGTCCCGGCGTCGGCCGCCGTGGGCCGGGTGAGCGCGGAGCTGATCGCGCCCTACCCGCCGGGGGTCCCCGTGCTCGCGCCCGGCGAGGTGATCACCGCGGGAGCGCTGCACGCGCTGCGCGAGACCCGCACCGAGGGCGGGCGGATCGCCTACGCCGCCGATCCCACGCTGGCGACGCTGCAGGTCGTGGCGTGAGCGACGACGCTCAGTGGCCGCGCGGGTCGAGCCGGCTGCGGGACGTCGCGGGGAGGCTGGCCTCGGCGCAGTCGGGGCAGGCGGCGGCGAGGTTGGGGGCGAAGCGGCGCTCCCAGAACACGGTCCAACCGGTCATCACCTGGCCGCACAGGGTGCGCCGCGAGCCGGGCAACCACGCGTGCTGGACGCCGTAGGGCTGCCAGACCAGCGGCAGGCCCGCCGCGCGGTCGCGCACCTTGTGCGTCGAGACGACGTAGGCCTCGGCGACCGCGCTCGGGGCGGGGCGCGGGGCGGGGGTGACAGGCGTGACGGACAGGGTCGGCGGCGCCGTGAGGACGGACGCGGGCGACGGGGGCATGGTGCGCTCCTCTCGCGGGCCGGGGGGACGCTGGTGAGCCTAGGGAAACCTTCGCCCCGCCGTCCCGGGACGAGGGTCCCGTCGCCGCAGGTCAGCGCCCTGTCGGTCGGCAGGCCGAGATGACGCTGGGGCGGCGGGACGCCACGGCCGGTCACGAGGGAGTGACGGCCGCCGTCCCGGGGTACCCGGGGCGGGTGAGCGCCCCCCAGGACCCTGCCTCCGGCGACCCCGTCGCCGACACCCCCGACGCCTCGTTCGAGGAGGGCCCGGTGGACGCCGCTGTCGACGTCCCCGTCGACGTGCTCGCCGCGGCCCGCACCGCCGCCGGCATCGACCAGCTGCGCCCCGGGCAGGACGAGGCGGTCCTCAGCGCCCTGGAACGCGACACCCTCGCGGTGCTGGCGACGGGGACCGGCAAGACCGCCGTCTACGAGACCGTGGCGTACCTGCGCCCGGGGCCCACCGTCGTCGTCTCGCCCACGATCAGCCTCCAGCGCGACCAGGTGCACTCGTTGCGGTCCCACGGGCACGGCGCCGCCGCGCTCAACTCGACGGTACGGGTGGCGACGCGGCGCAAGGCGCTGGCGGACTTCGCGGCGCACCGGATCGAGTTCCTCGTGCTCGCACCCGAGCAGCTGCGCGACGACGACCTCGTGGACGCCCTCGCCGAGGCCGAGCCGTCGCTGTTCGTCGTCGACGAGGCCCACTGCCTCAGCGAGTGGGGCCACGACTTCCGGCCCGACTACCTGCAGCTCGGGCTGGTGGTGGCGCGCCTGGGGTCGCCGCGGGTGCTGGCGCTGACCGCCACGGCCGCGCCACGAGTGCGCCGCGACATCACCGAGCGGCTGGGCATGCGCGACCCCGCGGTCGTCGTCGGCGTGGCCGACCGCCCCGCGATCCACCTCGCCGCGACGGTGTTCGCCTCGGCCCGCCACCGCGACGAGGCCGTCGTCGAGGCGGCGCTCGGCGTCGACGGCGCCGTCATCGTCTACGCGCCGACCCGGCGCCGGTGCGAGGAGCTCGCCGCCGCCATGACGGCCGCGGGCCGCGACGCGGCGGTCTACCACGCGGGCCTGGCCGCGCGTCGGCGTTCCGAGGTGGCCGACGCGTTCCTCGCCGGGCGCGCGGGTGCCGACCTCGTCGTCGCCACCAGCGCGTTCGGCATGGGCGTGGACCGCGCCGACGTGCGCGCCGTCCTGCACGCGGGCCCGCCCACGAGCATCGACGAGTACGTGCAGCAGATGGGCCGGGCCGGGCGCGACGGCGAGGCCGCCCTCGGGCACCTGTTCTTCCGCGCCGAGGACTTCGCCCTCGGCCGCTACCTGGAGTCCGGCGGTGGGTCGACGGAGGCCGACCTGCGGCTGGTGCTCGGGGCCGTGCTCGACGGCGGGCGCGGCAGGCGGTGGCGGACCGGTGAGATCGCCGACGCCGTCGCCGAGCGCGCCGGGCACGACGGCGCCGTGCGCGGGCCCGGACGGCGGCGCCTGAGCCTCGCCGTCGGCACCCTGCTGACCGTCGGGGTGCTGCGCCGCCACCGCGACGGCCTGCGCCTGGACTCCGCGGTCGACCCCGACGACGGCGTGGGCCCCCTGCTGGAGCGGGCGCTCGCCGCACGCGCCCGGCGCCGCGAGTACGACGCGACCCGGCTGGACAAGATGCGCGCCTACGCCGAGACCCTCGACTGCCGCCGCCGGGTGCTGCTGGAGCTGCTGGGCGAGGACCACGCGCATGTGTGCGGGGCGTGCGACAACTGCGAGGCCGGCAGCAGCCAGGAGAGCCTCGACCGGCCGTTCGCGCTCGGCTCCACCGTCACGCACCCCACCTGGGGCGCGGGGACGATCAGCCACTACGAGAGCGACCGGGTCGTCGTCCTGTTCGGCGAGGTGGGCTACCGCACCCTCGCCCTCGAGCTCGTCCTCGACAAGGGGCTGCTCAGCGCGGCCTGAGCTCTCCACGCCACGCCTGCAGGCCCGGTCCCGGCCGCCGGGCCGCGGGCCCACCGCCGTCCGGGTGATCCCACTGGTGCATCGGGGGGACGTGCGGGCCACGACGCCCCGCCCGGCGCCGCCCTCACGCACTGTGGAGCTCACCCCGTGACTCCTGCCGCGTTTGCGCGCACACTGTGACCGCAGGTGCTCGGGGCCCCCGCGGCGTCCACTCCCGTGACGCAGCGCCACGTTCGCGCGGAAGGACGGCGCCGTGACCTTGGCCCCTGGTGGCGACCCTCGACGCGTCCGGCTGGCCGTCCCGGCCTTCGTCTCCCCCGCCGAGGACCCGTGGTTCTGGCAGCGGCTGGCGGGGGCTGCCGACCTCGCCCACTTCGTCGTCGTCGACCCGGGCCACGGCCAGGGCGACCCCGCCGACCGCGGCTACGAGGAGGTCATGGCGCTGCTGCGCACCGCGGGGATGCCGATGGTCGGGTACATCGACACCGCCTACGGGCTGACGAGCGCCCGCGAGGTGGCCGCGCGCACCCGCGACTGGGTGGGGCGGCACGGCGTCCACGCCGTCTACCTCGACCGGTTCGGCAGCGCCCCGGAGGACTTCGACGACTTCGCGAGCGTCGTGCTCGCCGCCCGCTGCGCCGGCGCCCAGGCGGTCGTGATCAACCCGGGGCGGACGCCCGCCCCCGCCTACCTGTCGCTGGCCGAGGTGACGGTGACCTTCCAGGGCTCCTGGCAGGACTACGTGGCCTACCGGCCCGACGCCTCGCTCGTCGCCTGGCCGGCGTCGCGGTTGTGCCACCTCGTGCACGGCGTCCCGCCCGAGTACCTGGGGGCCGCGCCCGAGATGGCCGCCGCTCGCCACGCCGAGACCGTGTTCTTCAGCGACGAGTCGGGCCACCGGCCCTGGCGGCGGCTGCCCGACGCGCTCCTGCGGTCCGTCGCCGCATGGTCGGCCCCCCACATGCCGCCCGCCTCGGGTCGCCTGGCGGGCTGAGGGCACGTCGCGGGTCCTTGCGTGGGCGTCGGGCGCTAGCGTTCGGGTTGTGGCAGCCGCATCCGACGACGCCCCCGCCTCCCCCTCCGACTCCCCCGCCCCCGCTCCTGACGGTCAGGGGGTGCTCGAGCGCGCGGTCGACAAGCTCGCCGAGGCCACCGACTCCGAACTGCCCGCGCCGGTGTCGCCCACCGCGCCACCCGCGGGCCCCGCTCCCGGCACCGGGTCGGCGACCGGCCCCGGTGACCGCCCGCCCGTCGGGCTGTCCCGCGGGCTGACGGTGCTGCTCGGCGCCGGCGGTCTCGTGCTCGCCGTCGCGGGCATGCAGGCGTTCGGCAGCGTCCTCGCGCCGGTGCTGATGGCGCTGGTCCTCATCGTCGCCGTGCACCCGTTGCAGGGCTGGCTGATCGGCCGGGGCGTCCCCCGCGTTCCCGCCTCGCTGGTGACGCTCCTGATGGCGTACCTGATCCTCGTGGTGCTCGCGCTGTCGCTGGTCGGCGCCGTGGCGCGGCTGGCAGCCGAGCTGCCGAACTACCAGGACCAGGCGACGACGATGTACGACAACATCCGCGGGTGGCTCGACGACCGCGGCGTCCACGACGAGCAGATCACCGACGCGCTCAAGCGGTTCGACCCCAACTCGGTGGTCTCCGTGCTGCAGACCGTGCTCTCGGGGACGTGGGCGGTGCTGTCCAACCTCACGTTCATCCTGATCACGATGTTCTTCATGGCGCTGGACGCGGCGTCGTTCCCGCGGCGCCTGGCGGCCGCGGGAACGCTGCGTCCCGAGCTCGTGCGGGCCCTGTCCGACTTCGCGCGCGGGACCAGGCGCTACCTCGTGGTCTCGACGATCTTCGGCCTGCTCGTGGCCGTGATCGACGGCATCGCCCTGCAGCTCATCGGCGTCCCCCTGGCCTGGACCTGGGCCCTGCTCGCGTTCATCACCAACTACATCCCGAACATCGGGTTCGTGATCGGCGTCATCCCGCCCGCGCTGCTCACGCTGCTCGACGGCGGCTGGCAGAAGGCCGTCATCGTGGTGATCTCGTACGCGGTGATCAACTTCGTGATCCAGTCGCTCGTCCAGCCGAAGTTCGTCGGGGACGCCGTCAACCTGTCCACGACGCTGACCTGGTTGTCGTTGGTGTTCTGGTCGTGGGTGATCGGGCCACTGGGTGCGATCCTCGCGCTGCCCCTGACCCTGCTGGTCAAGGCCGTGCTGGTGGACCTCGACCCCGCCACGAGATGGGCATCACCGCTGATCAGCAGCTCCCCCGAGCTGCGACCCTCGCGTCCCCACCTGCCGCGCGGGCGCGGCAAGGGGCGCGACGAGGATCCGGCGGCCGCCCCGGCCGGCGCGGCGTCCGAGGGGTGAGCGGGGCGGCGGCGTCGGCGCCGCTCGTCGTCCGGCTGGAGACCGAGCGGCTGCTGCTGCGGCCGCTGCAGCACGGTGACGAGGACGCGCTCTTCGCGCTGTTCGGCGATCCCCAGGTCATGCGCTACTGGAACACCCCACCGTGGGTCGACCCGGCCCGCGCGAGCGCCATGATTGCTTCGGACGCCGAGGCGGCCGCCGACGGGAGCGCCCTGCGCCTGGGCATCGTGCCCCTCGGCGCCGGCACCGTGGTGGGCACCGTCTCGCTGTTCGCCCTCGACCACGCCAACCGGCGCGGCGAGGTCGGGTACGCGCTGCGGTACGACTGCTGGGGCCGCGGGTATGCGACCGAGGCGGTCGGGGCGCTGGTGCGCTGGGCGTTCGGCGAGCTCGGGCTGCACCGGCTCGAGGCCGACATCGACCCGCGCAACACCGCCTCCGCCGCCGTCCTCACCCGGCTCGGGTTCCGGCTCGAGGGCGTCCTGCGCGAGCGCTGGTTCGTCGCGGGCGAGGTGTCCGACTCGGCGATGTACGGGCTGCTCGCGCACGAGGTTCCGTGATGCACCGCATGCCCGGTGCCCGGGCGGTCGCCGCCGCTTCGGCCGCACTGGTCGTCGTCGGGGTGATCCGGGGGGCCCGGCACGGGGGTGACGCCGACGCCGCGGGCTCGCCGCCCGTGCGTTCGGTGGTCTCGACCGCGGTGGCCTCGACCTCGGTGCCGTCCGGGTCGGCGACGCTCGCGAGCAGCCGCCGATCGCCGCCGGCGCGGTCACCCGGGCACCCGCGTCGAGCAGCGCGGCGTCGTGGTGGCGGCCGCCCGCCCGCGTGACGTGGCAGTGGCAGCTGACGGGGCGGATCGACGTCTCGGTCGTCGCTCAGGTCTACGACCTCGACGGCCAGACGACTCCCGGCTCCACGGTCGCGGCGCTGCACGCGCAGGGGCGGCGGGTGATCTGTTACGTCAGCGTGGGGTCGTGGGAGAAGTTCCGGCCCGACGCCGCGGCGTTCCCGGCCGCCGTCCTGGGGAAGGCCTTGGACGGCTGGCCCGACGAGCGCTGGCTCGACGTCCGCCGCCTCGACCTCCTCCGCCCCCTCGTCGCGGCGCGCTTCGACCAGTGCCGGGCGAAGGGGTTCGACGCCGTCGAGCCCGACAACGTCGACGGCTACCTGAACCGGTCGGGCTTCCCGCTGACGGCGGCCCACCAGCTCGCCTACAACCGGGCGATCGCCGACCTCGCCCACGAGCGCGGGCTGGCGGTGGGGCTGAAGAACGACCTCGACCAGGTGGCCGCCCTCCAGCCCCGCTTCGACTTCGCCGTCAACGAGCAGTGCCACCAGTACGACGAGTGCGAGCTCTTGCGCCCCTTCGTCGCGGCGGGAAAGCCGGTGCTGCACGTGGAGTACGAGCAGGCGCCGTCCGCGTTCTGCGGCGACACGACGTCCCTCGGGTTCTCGTCGATGCGCAAGCGGCTCGACCTCGACGCGTGGCGCCGAGCCTGCCCCTGACGGGGTGGATCAGAAGACCTCGACGAGCGTCTTCGTGAACGCGGGCAGGTCGTCGGGCTTGCGGGAGCTGACGATCGGGCCGGGGCCGCCGGTGCAGACGACGACGTCCTCGTCGGTCCACGTCGCGCCCGCGTTGCGCAGGTCGGTGGCCAGGCTCGGCCAGCTCGTGAGCGTGCGGCCGCGGACGACGTCGGCCTCCACGAGCGTCCACGGGCCGTGACAGATGACGGCGATCGGCTTGCCGCCGGTCGCGAACGCCGTCACGAACGCGACGGCGTTCGGCTGGGTGCGCAGGGCGTCGGGGTTGGCGACGCCGCCGGGCAGGACGAGGCCGTCGAACTGCTGCGGGTCGGCGCTGCTCAACGGGGTGTCGACGGGGAACGTGTCGCCCTTGTCGAGGTGGTTGAACGCCTGGACGCTGTCGGAGCCGTCGGGCGCGACGAGCACCGGGGTGCCGCCCGCCTCCTGCACGGCCTTCCACGGCTCGGTGAGCTCGACCTGCTCGATGCCCTCGGAGGCGACGAGGAAGGCGACCGTCTTGCCCGACAGCGGGCCGGAACTGGTGGTCTCAGACATGGTTGTCCTTTCACGCGAATCGGTCTCCCCCCTCGTGCCCGGCACCGGCGCGGCCATGCGGAGAATGACGCCGTGACTGCGACCGGTGAGCACCGCTGGGTGGATCTCGACGGCCCCCTCCACTACGCGGAGTACGGGTCGGGCGCGGGCGTGCCGCTCGTGCTCGTCCACGGCCTCGGCGGAAGCCACGCCAACTGGGCGGTGCTGGGCCCGTGGCTCGCGCGGCACTCGGGGCGGCGCGTGCTGGCACCCGACCTGCCCGCCCACGGCTACACCCCGGCCGCCGGTCGGGACACGACGCTGCGCGGGCTGCGCTCGGTGCTGCACCGGTTCGTCGTCGACGTCGCGGGCGGGTCGTGCGTGCTCGTCGGGCACAGCCTGGGTGGGGCGCTGACCGCGCTGCAGGCGGCGACGGACCCGGGCGTCGTCGAGGCCCTGGCGTTGATCGACCCCGCGATGCCGCCCGGCGTCCCGCCCCGCATGCACCCCGCCGTCCTCGCCGTGTTCGCCGCCTACGCGCTGCCCGGCGCGGGTCAGGCCGCGGTGCGTTCGCGGACCCGGCGGCTCGCCCCCGAGCAGGCGGTGGCGCTGTCGCTGCGCTGGATCTGCCAGCACCCCGAGCGGGTGCCCGCCGACGCCCTCGAGCAGGCGGCCGAGCTGCTGCGCCGGGTGGAGGACGGCGTCGTCCCCGGCGCCCCGCCGCGCGCCGGTCGCCGCCAGCTCACCGGCCTCGCCGGACGCCGCAGCACCGAGGACGAGGCCGCGTTCCTGCTTGCGGCGCGCAGCCTGATCCGGATGCTTCTCTCCCCCCGCGCCTACCCCGCGGTGCTCGCCTCGATCACCGCGCCCACCTCCTGCTGCACGGCGAGCGCGACCGGTACGTGCCCGTCGCGTCCGCCGCCCGGGCCGGGCGCCGGTACGGGTGGGAGCTGCACGTCGCCGCCGACGCCGGGCACGCCCCGCAGCTCGAGGCCGCCGAGTGGGTGGGCCGGCACCTGCTGCGCTGGCTGGGCTGAGCGGCCGCGGTCTGCGGCTCAGCGCCGCAAACCGTCCCTCAAGCCCCGCGCGGCCGGACCGCGAACCGTCCCCGGACGCCCTGCGACGAACTGTGCCGCAAACCGCCGCTCAAGCCGCGCGCGGGCCGGGCCGAGGACCGGCTTACCAGGGGCGGTCGGCGAACTCCTGGGTGAGGGCGGGCCACACGTGGGGGTCGTGCCCGGGGATGAGCCGGTAGTCCTTCTCGGCCGCGATCGCCTTGAGCCGGCGGATCGGCTCCAGCGTCTCCTCGGGGGTGTAGCCGATGCGCCCGCCGACGGGGATCTCGTCGTCGAAGTTCTGGGTGAGGTCGCCGGCGTCGAAGGCGAACACGAACCCGCCGCCGCCGACGGACTCGTCGAGGGTGACGAGGAACGACTGGTGCCCGGGGGTGTGCCCGTAGGTCGGGACGGCGAGGACGCCGGGGGCGATCTGGGCCTCGCCGTCGGCGAGCACCCAGTCGATCGCGGGGTCGTCGTAGTCGATGCGGTTCATGGCGTGGCGCTCGGGCTCGGGGTGGTTGCTCAGCCCGTACTCGAGCTCGCGGCGCTGGCAGTGCACGGGCACGCGAGCGGCGAAGTGCTTGAGCCCGCCGGCGTGGTCGTGGTGCAGGTGGGAGACGGCGACGGTGGTGATGTCGCCCATGTCGATGCCCACGGCGTCGAGCGCCTCCTCCAGCGGCTCCCCCGGTCCGGGCAACACGGCTCGGTAGACGTCGGGGTTGCCGAAGAAGCGGCGGGCCATGCCGGGGTCACGGACGATCGCGGCGTTGAACCCGGTGTCGAGCAGCACCCACCCGTCGTCGGTCTGCAGCATGACGCCGGGCACGGGGCAGCGGAAGATCTCGTCGGAGGCGCCGTGCAGGGACACGGACAGCGGCAGCTCCTCCCAGCCGAGGGTGAGCAGGACGATGCGGCGGACGCCGGCAGCGGGCATGGGTGGGGACCTTCCGGACGGCGGGGGCGAGCGGGAACGAGCGGGAGCGGGGCGGGCGCGCGGGGAGGAGGCCGGGCCGGGACCGAAGCGGCCCCGACCCGACCCTCACCTCACGCGGGTCAGCCGATGGACAGGTACTTCACGAGCAGGGAGTTGGGCGCGGCGACGACGTGCGCCTGCTCGACCCCCTTCAGCCACGGGTGGGCGATCATGAAGTCGCGCTGGTCGATGAGGTTCATCCAGCAGCCGCTGTCGAGGGCGATCTTGGCGACCTGGTCGAAGACGGCCGGGTCGTTGTTGGTGACGCCCTTGTTCATCAGGTCCTCGATGCCGTTACCGGGGTCGCAGCCAAGGTAGTTGAGGCCGCCCTTGGGGCTGAAGCTGATGTAGGCCCACGTGTAGGGGGGCGCGGCGTCGGGCCAGCCGAGCGTCGCGAGCAGGTCGGGCGCGCCCTCGGGGTTGCCGATCCAGCCGAAGATCTGCGACGTCGGGTAGCTCTGCACCTTGGTCGTGAGGCCGAGCGCGTTGAGCTGCGCCGACATCAGGTTCGCGACGATCTGGTTGTCCGTCGACTGCGAGTCGTAGCCGATGGTGAGCGACTTCTGGTCGGCGGGCAGCCCTGCGGCCAGGGTCTTCAGCTTGCTCGTGTCGTAGGTGATGTTCTGCACGGCGTACTGGGCGTCCATCATGTTCGCCGGGTACACCTGCTTGGCCACGTTGCCGCGGCCGGCGTAGGCCTGCTGGAAGATCGCGTTGACGTCGATCGCGGCCTGCAGCGCGTTGCGGCCGGCCTTGTCCTTGAGGAACCCGTTGCGCGGGTTGATGTAGAGGTAGTCCGACATCATCGTGGGCAGCGCGTAGGAGTTGATCGTCTTCTTGTCGAGGTAGGACTTCACCGCGCTGGCCGGCAGGTCGTGCAGGATCGCGTAGAGCTGGCCCTTCTCGAACTGCAGCTGCTGCGTCGAGGTGTCCTGGAGGACGGGCAGGTCGACGGTCTCGAAGTACGGCTTGTCGCCCCAGTACTTGTCGAACGCCTTCATCTCGTACTTGGAACCCACCTCGGCCTTGGTGAGCGTGTAGGCGCCGGTGCCGAGGTCGTTGGTGCGCAGGTACGTCTCGGCGTTGTCGGAGCCCGCGTGCTCCTTGAGGCCGGTGGGGCTCATCATGCGCGGGCCGTAGGGCGCGGCGAGGTAGTCGAGGAACGTCGAGTTCGGCGCCTTCAGCTTGATCTCGACCTCGTAGTCGCCCTTGGGGGTGACGGCGGCGACATCGGCGACCATGTAGGCGGGGCCCTGGTTGACGGCGAGGCGCCGGTCGAAGGACGGCTTCACGGCGGCGGAGGTGAACGGCGTCCCGTCGTGGAAGGTGACGCCCTGGCGCAGCTTCAGCGTGAACGTCGTGTTGTCGGGCGAGGCCGTCCACGACTCGGCGAGCAGCGGCGCCAGCTCGGGCTTGTCGGTGCCCGGCTTGTACTGCAGCAGGCCCTCGTACAGGTTCGTGGTGAGGATCAGGCCCTGGCCGGCGTAGTAGATGTCCGGGTCCGGCGGCTGTCCGGGGTCGGTGAGGAAGCTGAGGCGAAGGACCTTGTCGGTCGGCTTCGCCACGGCGGTGCCGCTGGAGTCGTCGCCCCCGCACGCGCTGAGCGCGAGGGTCGCGGTGGCCACGAGGGCCAGGCCGCGGATCAGGGCGGGACGGGCCGGCACACCGCGCCGGCCCCTGGGGGTGCTCCGGCCGATGCTCATGTAGGGAACTCCTCGACGTCGCGACGTTCACGGTGGGGACGGGTCCGGCGACGCTGCCGGGGATGGTGCGGTCTAACAGGTGCGACGGCACCGGGCGGTGCGGTCGCGGGCCCGGCCCGCCGAGGGCCGGCGGTGCACCGGACGGCGTCCCGGCCCCGGATCCGGGGCGCTGTCCGGGGGTGCGGGGTCAGGCCGAGGCGGCCAGTTCGGGCGCGGTCGCACCGTGCTCGGCGCCCCATTCGGCGAACGCGGCGAGGATCTCGTCGGTCGTCCGGCGGGCGCCGGCCTGCAGGTACTCCATGGCGTCGAGCGAGGCGGCGTGGCGCTCGAACGACGAGCCGCCGACGGCGTCCTCGACGACGCGGGCGTAGTAGTCGCGCTGGTGGGCGTCGGCGAACGTGTAGTGCACGCAGACGTCGGTGAGCCCGCCGATGAGGACGAGCGTGTCGACCTTGAGGCCGCGCAGGACGATCTCGAAGTCGGTGCCGATGAACCCGGAGTAGCGGCGCTTCACGATGTGGATCTCGTCGCCCTGGGGCGTGAGGGTCGGCCACAGGGCGGTGGGCGCCTCGCCCTCCACGCAGTGCACGCCCTCGGAGCCGTCGAGCTCGCGCCCGAAGTCGACGCCGGAGCGGCGGTGCACCTCCTGGAAGAAGATCACCGGGATGTCGTTGGCGCGGGCGGAGGCGAGCAGCTTCTCGGCGTTCGCGATCCGCTCGTGCGCGCCGGCCATGTGGGCGATGCCGACGACGTCGGCGGGCATGTCGGTGCCCGACTGGATGTCGACGACGATCAGCGCGGGCTTGCCGACGAACAGGGGTTGCCTGGCCATGGTCAGTCCTTCTGCCGGAACGGGCGCGCGTGGCCGGGGCCTGCGGCGCGGGGGTCGATGTAGTCGGGCTGGGTGAGGCCGATCTTGCGCATCGCCGTGCCGGTGATGGCCTCGAGCACGACGCGGTGGGCGAAGAGGGCGGTGATGTTGTTGCCGACGTCGTAGGGCGGGGAGACCTCGACGACGTCCATGCCGACCATGCCGACCTCGGCGGCCAGCCGCCGGACCATCCGCAGCACCTCGACGGTCGTGAGGCCGCCGGGCTCGGGGGTGCCGGTGCCGGGGGCGTGCGCGGGGTCGGCGACGTCGACGTCCACGGAGATGTAGAGGTGGTCGGCCGAGTCCAGGGCCTCGTCGAGGGCCCGCTCGAGGACGGTGTCGAAGCCGTCCTTGCGGATCTCCGCCATGAAGTGGGTCCGCATCTGGTTCTCCTCCATCCATTCGAGGATGGGCGGCTCGGGCCAGTAGCCGCGCAGCCCGACCTGGACGAAGTTCTTGCCCGGCACGGCGCCCGACTCGATCAGCCGGCGCATCGGCGTCCCGTGGCCCGCGAGCGCCCCGCGCATGTCGGGGGCGGTGTCGGCGTGGGCGTCGAAGTGGACGATGCCGACCTTGCCGTGGCCGTAGTGGTCGGCGACGGCGGTGGCGACGGGCCAGGTGATGCCGTGGTCGCCGCCGAGGATGATCGGGGTGGCGCCGCCGGAGAGGATCTCGGCGGTGAACTTCTTGATCTCCTCGTAGGTGCGGTCGGTCTGCCCGATGAGGACGTCGCAGTCGCCGTAGTCGGCGACCTTGAGGTGCTCGAACGGGCTGACGCGCACGTCGAGGTGGTGCCGGTCGACGTAGGTGCCGAGGTAGTCGCACTCACGGATGGCGCGCGGGCCGAGGTGGGTGCCGGTGCGGCCGGTCGCCGTCCCCTCCCAGGGGGCGCCGCCGACGGCGATGTCGATCTCGCCGACGCGCAGGTCCTCGGGGGTGAGGCAGACGGGCACCTTCATGAAGGTGTTGAAGCCGGACCACGCCATCTCGACGTCGCGGTTGACGACGATCGGGCCGGGCGTGCGGTTGGCCATGGCGCGCATCGCGACCTCGCCGGTGCCCTTGGAGGCTCCTTCGGTGGTCGCGCCCTCACCTGCCAGCGGTGATGCTGCCGGCCGGTGCTCGTGGTCGCTCATCGGTTCCTTCTTCCTTGTCGTGGCTCGCGTCCGACCGGGGCGGGGGTCAGACCGAGATCCGGGGGTCGGCGGCCGCCTGGAGCAGGTCGACGACGGTGTTGATGAGGACGTACCCCGCGCCGAGCAGCAGGGTCACGCCCGCGATGGCGGGGAAGTCGGCCTGCGGGATGGACTGGGCGACGTAGGAGCCCAGGCCGGGCCAGGCGAAGATCTGCTCGATGACGAGGACGCCGGCGAACATGAGGCCGAGCTGCAGGCCGGTCATCGACAGCGCCGGGCCGAGGGAGTTGCGCAGCACGTGGCGGCGCAGCACCTGCGCCTCGGTGAGCCCCTGGGCGCGGGCGGTGCGGGCGTAGACGGCGTCGGTCTCGCCGAGGATGCTGCTGGCCAGGACGCGGCCGATCGCGACGGCGGGCCCGACGGCGAGGGCGATCGAGGGCAGCACGAGGTGCTTGACGGCGTCGGCGAACGCGTCGAACCGGCCGTGCAGGAGCGCGTCGATCGTGAGCAGGCCGGTGGGGCTGTCGGGGGCGTCGGCCAGCGACGTGCGGCCCGTCGCGGGCAGCCAGCCGAGCTGCTTGTAGAAGACCAGGATCAGCGCGAGGCCCAGCAGGAACGCGGGCGTGGACGACGCGGCGAGCAGGAAGCCCTTGACGAGCGCGGCGCCCTTCCAGCGCAGGCTGACGCTGGCGGCGAGCAGGACGCCGAGGGCCAGGGCCACGATCAGCGCGGACAGCGCCAGCTCGGCCGTGGCGGGCAGGTACGTGGTGAGGTCCGTCGAGACGGGGCGGCGGGTGCGGTAGCTGCTGCCGAGGTCGCCGGTGGGCAGGCCGGTGAGGTAGTCGACGAACTGCTCGGCCACCGGGCGATCGAGGCCGAGCTTCACGCGCTGGGCGGCGATGGCGTCCTGGCTGGCCTGGCCGCCGAGCATGGCGTGCACCGGGTCGAGCGGGGACAGCTGCTGCAGCCCGAAGACGACGGCGGCGAGGACGACGACGATGACGGCGGCCGATGCGAGCCGCTTGAGCACGAGGGTGAGCACGGCGTCCTCCTAGCGGGTCTTCTGCAACAGGGAGCGGACGCCGTCGCCGGCGATGTTGCCGACGAGCGCGAGGACCATGACGGCGAGGCCCGGCATGAGCGGGATCCACCACTGCTGGAGCAGGTACGAGAGGTTGCGGGCGGTGTCGGCGCCGAGTTCGGGGGCCGGCGCGGGCTGCCCGAGGCCGAGGAACGACAGGCCGGCGAGGGTGAGGACGAGGCCGCCGACGTCGAGGCTCGCCGTGACGACCGCTGCCGGGACGACGCCGGGCAGCAGGTGCCGCAGGACGATCCGGGTGCGGCTGGTGCCCGACAGGCGCGCGGCCTCGATGTGGGGGCGGCTCGCGAGCGCCTTCACCTCGCCGCGGATGATCCGCGCGTACAGGGGCCACCAGACGATCGCGACGGCCAGGAGCGTGTTGCGGACGCCGGGGCCGAGTGCCGCGACGACGGCGATGGCGAGCACGGGGGCGGGCAGCGCGAGGAAGCCGTCGGTGATGCGCATGAGCACCGCGTCGACCCAGCCGCCGGTGGCGCCCGCGACGGCGCCGACGAGCCCCCCGATGAGCAGGCCGCTGGCGATGACGACGAGCGCGGAGAACCAGCTGAGCTGCAGGCCGACGAGGACGCGGCTGAGCAGGTCGCGGCCGATGCTGTCGGTGCCGAGGAGGAACCCGTCGGCGCCCGGCGGCTGCAGCGGGACACCCTTGGGGACGATCGGGTCCTCGGGGGCGATCACCTTGGCGCCGGCCGCGATGAGGGTGACGACGCCGAACAGGGACGTCGCGATCCACGCGCCGGTGCGGCCGTAGCTGCGCGAGGTGCGGGTGCGGGCGAGCTTGCGGGCGACGCCGGGGCTGGTGGGCCCGCCAGGCGTTCCGATTCCTCCGGGCCCGGTGAGGACGGGTTCGGCGACGGCCATGTCAGCTCCTCTCCTGGACCGGGATGGTGACGAGGCCGGGGGCCACGCCGCCGTCGGCGCGCACGTCGGCCTTCACGCAGGCCACGAGGCGGGTGCTGTCGCCGGAGGCGCGGGCGAGGCGGGGGTCGAGCGTGGGCTGCGCGCAGTCGGCGTCCGCGAACGGGCAGCGCGGGTGGTACGAGCAGCCCGTCGGCGGGTTGAGCGGGCTCGCGGGCTCGCCGGTGAGGGCGGGCGGGGCGACGCCGACGTCGGGGATCGCCGCGACGAGCGCCTGCGTGTAGGGGTGGCGGGGGCGGTGGGTGACCTCGTCGGCGGTGCCGATCTCGACGATCCGGCCGAGGTACATGACGGCGATCCGGTCGGCGACGATGCGCGCGACGGACAGGTCGTGGGTGACGAACAGGACGGCCATGTCGAGGTCGGCGCGCAGCCGGGCGATCAGGTTGAGCACGCCCGCGGCGAGGCTGACGTCCAGCGCCGAGGTCGGCTCGTCGCAGAGCAGGATCTCGGGCGGCACGATCGTGGCCCTCGCCAGCGCCACGCGCTGGCGCTGGCCGCCGGAGAGCTGGTCGGACCGGGCGGCCGCGACCTCCGCGGGGAGGCCCACGGCCTGGAGTGCGTGCGCGACGCGGTCGGCGACCTCGGCCGTGGGCAGCTTGCGGGAGCGCAGCCGCTCCCCCACCAGCTCGCCGACCGTCAGCCAGGGGGTCAGGCTCGCGCCGGCGTCCTGGAACACCATCTGCGCGCCGGCCTTGGAACCCAGGCGCACCTCGCCCTGGCCGGCGTCGAGGCCCGCGATCAGTCGGAGCAGCGTCGACTTGCCCGAGCCCGACTCCCCCACCAGCGCGACCGACTCGCCGCGGGCGACCGTGAGGTCGACGCCGCGCAGGGCCTGGAGCTTCTTGCGTCCGGCGAAGCCGTTCTTGATCGCGAAGGTGCGGGTCAGGCCGCGGGCCGCCACCGCGGGGGGTTCCGCGTTCGGCGCCCCCGGGGCGTCTGGCGCCGTCCCGCTCTCGTCGCTGATCGTCGTCGCCTGCTCGTTCGTCGCCGTTGTGGCGTCGTCGGTGACGTCGACGATCTCGGTGACCGGGACGGCGTCCGCCTCAAGGTCGGCGGGGTCGGCCTCGGCGACCGGCGCGTGGTCGGCGGGCAGGAGCGCGAGGCGGGTGCGGACGGGCTCGGGGTCGAGGGTACAGGCCGAGAGGTGGCCGGGGAGGACCTCGCGGGGGTCGACGGTGCCGGTGCGGCACTCGTCGTGGACGAGGGTGCAGCGGGTGGCGAACGCGCAGCCCGGCAGGGGGGCGAGCGGGCTCGGGACCTCGCCGGGGAGCGCGAGGAGCGGCCTGTCCTTCGCGGTGTGCAGGGACAGGCGGGAGCGCAGGAGGCCGAGGCTGTAGGGGTGGGCGGCGTTCGCGAGGACGTCGTTCGCGGGGCCGACCTCGGCGAGGCGCCCGGCGTACATGACGGCGATGCGGTCGGCGACCTGTGCGGCGACGCCCAGGTCGTGCGTGATCATGACGACGGCGCAGCCGATCTCGTCGCGGAGGCGCTTGAGCAGGGTGAGCACCTGGGCCTGGACGGTGACGTCGAGGGCGGTGGTGGGTTCGTCGGCGATGACCAGGCTGGGCTTGCCCGCGACCGCCATGGCGATCATGACGCGCTGGCGGAGGCCGCCGCTGAGTTCGTGGGGGTAGCTGCCCATGCGGCGCTTGGGCTCGGGGATGCCGACGGCCGTCAGGAGTCTCAGCGCTTCTGCCTCTGACCCTGCCGCTTCGGTGACCTGCCGGCCGATCTTCATGGTCGGGTCGAGGCTGGTCATCGGGTCCTGGAACACCGCGCCCAGGTGGTCCTTGCGCATCTCTCGCTGCTGCGCCTGGGTGGCTGTGACCATGTCGAGGCCTCTGACTGTTGCTTGGCCTTCGATTCGGGGGCCGGGGGTGCCGGGGCGGTTGTGCAGGCCGAGGAGGGTGAGGCCGAGGACGGACTTGCCGGAGCCCGACTCCCCCACCAGGCCGAGGATCTCGCCCTGCTTGATGTCGAGGCTGACTCCGCGCAGCGCGTGGAGCTGCTTGCCCGCGCGGGTGAACGTGACGTGCAGGTCCTTGACCTCGGCGACGTTGTTTTGTGTGTTCTGCGTCTGCGCGGGGATGGTGCTCGTGCCCGTGGGCTCGCTGGTCACAGCGACGGCGCTGCCGTCTGACATGCGCCCTCCTCTCGGTCGTCGCCGCTCGTCGGGCGGGCTCCTTGAGGGGGCACTGCCGGGATGCGTGCGGCGCGGGCCCGGGTGTGGCGGCGCGTCGCGGGCCGGCGGGTCGCGGAGCTGGTCACGAGGGAGGTCCTCCGTCGCTCAATACCTAACGAGTGACAGAGAAGCTAGGCAGCCTGGTCGCGCGAGCAGTGTCCGCCGCGTAACGGTCGTGTGTCACAGCGACCGTGGCTGGGTCATGACGCTGAGGGATGTGTGTGAGGAGCTCGGCGCCGGGTTGTCGGACAGCGGTGGGTCGGATGCATGCTCCAGTGACAGTGGCCTCTCACGCTGCGGTCACCTCTTAGTGATCAAGACGAGTTGGTCCTGGCCGCCGACTACGAGCAGCACCACCTCACCCCATCAGCTGGCGCCCGCACCAGGCGGTCAGCGGACATGCGGGGCCGGTTCACGCCGTAGGCCTGGACAACGTCCACACCTTCCGAAGACGGCCGCTTGGTCGCTACTGAGCATGAGGGCCTCGACAAGCGAACAGCTCACCCCGCCCTCGGCGTTTCGACCCGCTCCCGCCCAGGTACGAAGAGCCCCGTTGGCGCCCTGCGAGCCGGTGCTTGCGTGGTCGGTTCTGGGAAGCCGGCGCGTGCTCCCCAGCATCGTCGGAGCCCGTAGCTACGCTGTGCGACGACGCTCGTAGGTGACTCGAGGACGGCGCAGTAACGGAGGAGCCAGCTTGTCGACCGTGACTAGGAACCGGGATTTTCGTGAGGCCAAGCGGGCCAAGAAGGATGAGTTCTACACGTCGTTGAGCGACATCGAGCTGGAACTGCAGCACTACGTCTCACACTTTGAGGGCAGGGTCGTCTACTGCAACTGCGACGACCCGCGGGCCAGCAACTTCTTTCAATACTTCGCGACGAACTTTGAGAAGCTCGGGCTGAGACGCCTTATCACCACCTGCTATCGCAGCCAGGAGGCCGGCTCGTTTGGCCGTGGCGAGTCGAGCCAAGCCGTCTACCTGGAGTACAACGGCGACCGCAACGGTGCCTGTGTCCCCGACGCCGAAGAGATCGGGATCCAGCCCCTCCAGGGGGACGGCGACTTCCGGAGCGACGAGAGCATCGAACTTCTCAAGCAGGCCGACATCGTGGTGACAAATCCACCCTTCAGCCTATTCCGGGAGTACGTCGCACAGCTCGTCGAACACGATAAGCAATTCCTGATCATCGGTAACATGAACGCGCTCACCTACAAGGAGATCTTCCCTCTCTTCCAACAAGACCGCATGTGGTACGGCCCGAGCATCCGCAGTGGCGATCGTGAGTTCAGGGTTCCCGACGACTACCCGCTTACCGCCGCGGGCACCCGCGTTGACCCCGACGGCAACAAGTACGTGCGCGTCAAGGGCGTTCGCTGGTTCACCAACCTGGACTACCCGGGCCGGCACGAGGAGCTCAAGCTCGAGCGAACCTACAACCCGCGCGACTACCCCCAGTACGTCAACTTTGAGGCGATCGACATAAGTAAGACCATGCATATTCCGGTCGACTACGACGGACTCATGGGTGTCCCGATCACGTTCCTAGACAAGTACAACCCGGAGCAGTTCGACATCCTGGGCTCAAGCAAGACGCTCGGCCGCCCTATGTCAGAAATTGCCCCGAAGGGCACTTACATGCAGGGCGGTCCCCGATTCTACCTGCCGAACGGCGACGGCACCTTCCGACGCATGTACGATCGCATCGTCATCCGCAACAAGCAGCTGGCACGACCTTGATGAAGAAAAGAGAGGCAGCCTTGTCCTACCGCTACCTCGGTAACAAGACCCGCCTGACCGAATGGATCGTCGGCGAGATCGGACGCGTGCTGCCCGCCGGCTCCTCGATCGCTGACCCGATGTGCGGCACTGCGTCAGTCTCGGCGGCTCTGGCCCGCGCTGGCTACTCCGTGACTGCCGCCGACGCACTTACCTTCCCGGTCGTGCACGCCCGCACGCGGCTGTTAGCTAAGCGCCCCCCTGTATTCAAGGCCCTTGGTGGTTACGAGGGGGCGTTGGACTGGATGCGCTCTGCGACCCCGGTCGAGGGCTACTTCTTCCGGGAGTTCGGCGAGGCCGGCGCCCCGGACAATGGGCGCCCGCCCCGCCTGTACTTCTCGGCGGCAAACGCAGCCCACATCGACGGCATCCGGCAGGGCATCCGTGAATTGGCCGCAGCCCGCATCCTGGACCAGGTCGAGCACAGCGTGCTACTGCATCACCTGATCCTCGCCACCAACAGGGTCGCAAACATCAGCGGCACCTACGGGTACTTCCGACGGGCGTTGTCCGGGCCGGCGCGAAGACCTCTGGTGTTTGAGCCTCTCGTGTTCGAGGCGACCCCCGGAGAGCACAGCGTCCTGCAGGGCCGGGTCGAGGATGTCGCCCGAACCTTGCGCACCGACGCGGTGTACCTGGACCCTCCGTACACCAAGCGCCAGTACGCTGGGAATTACCACGCCCTGGAGACGATCGCCCGCGAGGATGAGCCTGTCGCGGTTGGCGATGGTGGGCTCCGACCTTGGACCGACCAGGCCTCTGATTTCTGCTACCGGCGAAGCGCCGGCCAGGCGTTCCGCGAGACGCTGAAGCGCCTCGAGTCGCAGCACGTGTTTATCTCCTACAGCGAGGATGGCCAGGTCGCTGAGGATGAATTGCTCTCGATCCTCAGCGACTTCGGGAAGGTCCGGTTGCATGAACAACCGCATGTACGGTATAGGAGCAACGATCGCGTGAAGGATGGATCCGTGCTTGAGCGTCTGTATCACGTGGAGGCGTGCTGATCATGTCCCAGAAGCTGAACATCGACCAGATTTGGTGGCGCAACGTCCCTGAAGGCGAGTTCTACAACGTCGAGCGGCACCCCAACGTCACCACCGGTGGGCAGGGTTCCCTGTATTTCGAGATTCCGAAGTCGTTGGTGCCAAAAACGCTCGACTTCCTCGGACTCCCTGGAACAGGAGCGCTGCCCCACACAATCCAGGCAGTGGTCATCGGTCACGCCGGGGAATCGGGCCCGATCGAGTTTCAGCCCAAGACCGGCGGTCGAATGCGGATCGTTCGGCAAAACCGACAGATGGCCGGTTCGCAGAGGCACCCGGCGTGGACCGCTGCTCATGGATTTCCGACCGCTCCTGACAACGTGCGCAACAGGGAGGAGGCTCTCCCGTTCTTCCCGGACGGTGGACTGCGCATCTACATCGCCAGGTCCGTCGAGGGCAGTTACTACGCCGGCTTCACGAAGGGGCGCCGTCCTGCGTCGATGAGTCGCCATGACCCGGCCTGGGACCTGTACACGCAGGGTAAGATCGTAGGCAACGTGATTGATGCGGGCTGAGGTGGAGCGTGGCTAACAAGATCGACGATATCCTGACGTCCTGGAGCGCCGGCAGGAATGTGCTCCTCTATGGACCTCCAGCGACCGGCAAGACCAAGCTCATCAGTGAGCTCTTCCAGGCGCTCGGCGCCCCGCGCGAGGGCAAGCGCGGCATCCTGCTCGATCTCGCCGACGTCGAACGGCCCTTCAGCCGGCCCGAGCAGGAAATCACGATTCCGGAGCCAATTAAGGTCGTCTGGACGACGTTCCATCAATCCTACAGCTACGAGGATTTTGTCCTCGGGCTGCGTCCCGAGATCACCGAGCAGGGCACTCGCCTGCAGCCGTGGGCTGGCGTCTTCCTCGACGCGGCGCTCGAGCTGTCAGATCCTGAGTCGGGGTACAAGTCGGTTGTGATCTTCATTGACGAGATTAACCGCGGCAACGCGGCGCGGATCTTCGGCGAGTTCATGACCTTTCTCGACTTCGACTACCGCGACGACGGGCCGGTGCCGCTGCCCCTGCCGCTGCGCCAGCTGAGCTACGCGGACGGGACGAGCGAGGAGATCCGTCGCCCCGGTGGAAAGGTCACCACGATCCCCGAAGGCTTTACCTTTCCCCGTCACGTCTACATCGTCTCGACGATGAACAGCGTCGACCGCGCGGCAGTGCCGATCGACAGCGCGCTAGCCCGTCGGTTCGACCGCATCGAGATGCGCCCCGACCTTGACGTGCTCCTCCGCCACTGGAGCCTCAACGGAGACGCCATGCCGGTGCCGACAGAGGACACCTGGGAGACACTCACACCGTATGAGACCGCCTACCTGATCCTCGACCGCCTCAATGTCGCTGTGGCGTCTGACCTCGGTTCAGAGTTCGAACTCGGCCATGGCCTCCTCACCCCAGTGCTCGCGACCAAGCCGTCCGCTGACGGCAGCAGCCAGCCGCTGGAAGAGACGGAAGCCTGGCGTAGCCTCGCGAAGACTTGGGACGACGTTCTCTTCCCGCAGCTCGAGGACCGGTACTCCGGCCGCCCCGAACAGCTGATGGACCTCCTCCGCGTTGACACCGCACCGCCCGCGGGTGAGTATGCATGGCGGCTCCGGACGTCCAGGGGCGGCACCGTCGAGTCCCGCGCCCTCGCGCCCGTCCGCGTGAGCGAGCTCACCATTGACGTCATCAAGAGGTCCTTCAGATGGCTGACCCGCTGAGTGCCCCCGCGCGCATCGAACTACAGGAGTACGGCGCACCGGTCGTGCGCCGGGCCTCAGACATCGACCTGCAGGCGCTGGCCGAGGCCAACAAGCGGTGGACGCGCGCGCTCGGGCTGACCGGGGACCCCATCCGCGTCGAGGACATCGGCGACGGCCTAGTCCGACTCCGGGCCGAAGCGGCTACAGGCGTTGTCCGGGTTGGCGACACCGACATCGAGATTGCACCGAAGTTTCTGAGCGCCGCCGACGGCAGTTGGCAATCTGTGCTGTGGCACATCCTGACCGTCGTCGAAGGCGGCCATGTCGACGACAACCTGACCACTGCTCACGAGCTCGCCTCGCTGTCTCTGCCCGACCTGCTCGCAGAAATCTTCCTCGCCTCGTACGCTAAAGGCGCGGCCCGTGGACTCTCACGGGGCTACTTGACGGAGCAGTCTTCAGGCACCACATTGCGAGGTAGCCTCGACACCTCTCGTCTCGGTGATTGGGTGGCTCGGCCGTGGCAGCTCCCGTACGTCGCTGACTTGCTGACCGACGACACGCCTCTGGCACGCCTGATCCGCTGGGCCGGGGAGTGCCTCGCGGCAACCGTGAAGGCGCCGGGACGGGCGCGCGCGGTGCGCGAGATCGCCGCTGGGCTGGCCCACGTCGGGCGACAGCCACCTCACCTGTTCGACGCGCAGCGCATTTCGCTCGGGATCCAGCACCAAGGGCTCGAGGGCGCCCGGCTCGTGGGCCTGCTGCTCCTTGAGGGGGCTGGTGTTCACCACGCCAGGGGCGAGCACGCGCTGTCTGGGTTTCTGTGGAACTCGGACGTAGTCTATGAGAACTACATCTTCTGGCTGTGCCGTCGTGCGGCCAGCAGGCGCGGATTGCGGGCCACGAAGGGCGCGGTCAAGTTCGGTAAAGTGATTGCGGGGGAGGGCTCGAAGCTCGAGACAACGCCGGATGTGGTGTTCCGCGATGTCCACGGCGGTGCGGTTGCTGTGACAGACTCAAAGTACAAGCGGCTCGGCTTGCGGCCCAAGGCCGCTGACACCTATCAGGTGCTCACCGCCGGCCACGTCCTCGGGTGCCAGCGGATCTCCTTGACCTACCCCGTCGCCAACGATCGCGAAACCACCATGTGGCAGATCGGATCCGCCCTGGGCGGCAGCGACATCGAGTTGTCTGCGATGCCTCTGAACTTGATGTCGCTAACTGGCTCGGCTGGCCCTCAGAAACTGATCGACGCGATCGGTGCTTGGCTCGATTCGGAGCTATTCTCAAGTAGGTACACAAGCGCGGACGGACAGGCCTTAAGCGCGCAGTGACGCCAGGCACCAGCCACGCGTGAACTCGTAGGAAGGCGTGCCGGGGGTCTGTCCGATCAACGGTGGGCGGGCTTGGCCTGACACGCCGGGCGGGTGCCTGGCGGGGAAGCAGGCGGTGACGGAGATCCTCGAGCCTGTGAAGCACGCGCACTTCCTCGCCCGGCGCTTCGACGCCGCCGGCATCCGCGCCGTCGCCCTCGACGCCGGCAGCGACTCCCAGCACCGGCAGGCGACGCTGCGCCGGCTCCGCGACGGCGACGTCCAGCGTCGACCTGTTCAACGAGGGCGTCGACGTGCCCGACGTCGACACGATCCTCATGCTGCGGCCCACCGAATCCGCGACCGTGTTCCTGCAGCAGCTCGGGCGCGGCCTGCGCCGCAGCCCCGACAAGGCCGTCCTCACCGTCCTCGACTTCATCGGCCACCAGAACACGCGCTTCCGGTTCGACCTGCGCTACCGCGCGCTCACCGGCGTCTCCCGCCAAGGGCTCGTGGACGCCGTCCAGCACGGGTTCCGCTACCTGCCCGCCGGCACCCACATCCAGCTCGACCGCGTCGCGACCGAGGCGGTGCTGGAGAACGTCCGCACACACGTGCCGTCCACGACGCAGAAGCTCGTGGACGACGTCCGCGAACACGCCCGCCTACGCGGCACGTCTGAGTACGCCCTCGCCGACTACCTGGCCGACGCCGTCGCCGACCCCGCCGACGTCTACGCGCGCACCACCTGGACGCAGGTCTGCCGCAAGGCCGGGCTGCGGACGGCGCCTGCCTCGTCTGCTGCGGACGGGGCACGTGAGGAGGGCGACCTGCTGCGGCGGGTGCGGGCCCTCGCGCACGTCGACGACCTCCCGCGGCTGGCCGCCTACCGGCAGCTCGTCACCGACCCCGGCTCGTTCGACCTCGGCGACGTCGCGCAGCGGCGCCTCGCGACGATGCTGTACTTCACGCTCTGGCCCGACGGGCGCGACGCCTTCCCCACCCAGGGCATCGCGCGTCGCCTGCTCCCCCACCCCGCCGTCGTCGCCGAACTCCTGCAGCTGTGGGACGTCGCCGAGCAACGCATCCCCCACGTCACTTACCCGCTCACTCACCCCGACCTGGCCGGCGTCCCGCTACGGGTGCACGCCCGGTACACGCGGGAGGAGATGCTCGCCGGGCTCGGCTGGGCGCACCTCGACCCGTCCGGGCCGCGGGTGCCGCGCGGGCACGCCACCGGTACCCGGCAGCTGCCCGAGTTGAAGGCCGACGCGTTCGACATCACCTGGCGCAAGGCCGAGGCCGAGTACTCGCCGTCCACGATGTACCGGGACTACGCGATCAGCGCTTCTCGAATCCATTGGGAGTCGCCGACTGCGCTGCGCTCGGACGCTCCCGCCGCCGTGCGGTACCGCACTCACGCTGCAGAGGGGCGGCACGTGCTGCTGTTCGCGCGCGAAGCCAAGGCCGGGCCTCTCGGCGCGCTGCCGCTGATGTTCCTCGGCCCCGCGCAGTACGTGTCCGACGAGGGCGAGCGGCCCGTCGCGTTCGTATGGCAGCTCGACCGGCCCCTGCCCGCACAGATGTTTCTGCACTCGCAGCTGCTCACCGGCTGACGTGGAGGTATCTGATCGGATACTCTCACGTCATGAGCACCTGGCCGTCCCTCCTTGCCTCAGTGAGGAACTGCACGGGCCTCAGCCAGCTCGAGTGGGCCACCCTCGCCG
>JAXLRU010000011.1:0-96278 GCA_046330935.1 Kineosporiaceae bacterium | reverse complement strand
AGACCGGACTAGGCGACGCCTCCACGCCCTACCGGCACGAAGGCCGGACGAGCCGTGCCAAGGGTAGCGGTCGCCGGTCACCGGGGGCAAAGCAGAACGCCGACCGCCGCGGGACGGTGTGACCTGCGTCACGCGGAGCATCCGCCTCGGGGCGACACCCGAGGGCGGGCCTCGAGCGTCTTGTCCGTGGAGTCCTCACCGAGGCGGTCACCCGGCCGACGAGGTGGGGGTTCGCCCACCGCTCGGCGTGCCCGACCCCACCCGGGGCCGACGCCGGGCGTGCGACCATGGACCCGACATCGCCGTCGCGCGCTGCCGCACGGCCCGCGAACCCTCCACAGGGGTGGACGCGCCGGGCGCAGCACCCCCAGGATCGCCGACGACGGCACGCCGCCTCACCCGAGGCCGCGGAAGGAGGACGACCCGCGTGACCCAGCTCGCCCCGCCCCCGGGACAACGCGGTGCCGTCCCCACGTCCCGACGCGCCTCGTCGGGGGCCGGGTACGCATCCGTCCCCGCCGCCTCGCGCCGCTCCCGCGTCCCCGCCCGGGGTCGCCACGCCACCACCGCGGGGCAGGGCTTCGGGTACGTGGTCAAGTGGACCGTCCTCGGGGCGCTCCTGCCCGGCTCGGCGCTGATCGCCGCCGGGCGTCGGCGCACCGGCTGGTTCGTGTCCTCCGTCGTCATCGCCGTCGGGCTGCTCGCCCTGGCCTGGCTCGCGATGAACGGCAGCGTCACCGACCTCGCCTCGGCAGGCGGGAAGATCGCGGTCGACCCGCAGCGCCTGCTGATCGTCGCCGTCGCCTCGATCGTGTCGGCCGTGGTGCTCGCGCTCGTGCTGCTCGCCGGCCACGCGGCCCTGCGGGAGCGGAGCATGCTGACGCAGGGGCAGCGCCTGGCCGCCTCGGCGCTGGTCACCACGCTGCTCGCCGCCATCGCCGTCCCCGCGGCCAAGGGCGCCCAGTACGCATTGATCACCCGCGACCTCGTGGACTCGGTCTTCGCCGAGGGCCACGTGAAGCCGGGCAAGGCCCCCGTCGTGGCGGCCAAGGACCCGTGGGCCAACTTCACCCGGGTCAACGTCCTGATCATGGGCAGCGACGCGGGCAAGGGCCGCGACGGGCTGCGCCCCGACTCGATGATCCTGGCCAGCATCACGCCGAAGACCGGCGACACGGTCATGTTCAACATCCCGCGCAACCTCCAGCGCGTGCAGTTCCCCGACGGCTCGGTGGGAGCCGAGCTGTGGCCCCACGGCTTCGGGCCGGTCGGCAGCGGCGCAGGTCGCACCCCGTGCGGGGCCGACGGGT
Organism: Kineosporiaceae bacterium; assembly: GCA_046330935.1. Taxonomy (GTDB): domain Bacteria; phylum Actinomycetota; class Actinomycetes; order Actinomycetales; family Kineosporiaceae; genus JAXLRU01. Next base: position 94,968 of record JAXLRU010000011.1, on the reverse strand, counting down.
CCTGGTGCGAGATCAACGCCGTGTGGCGTACCGCCGAGGACTCGACGACGGCGGCCGACGCCTACCGCCAGCGCTACGGGCAGGAGGTCAACGTGGGCCTCGCCGCCACCGAGGAGGCGGTCACGGGCCTGCTCGGCCTCGAGCCGAACTACTACGTCATGCTCAACCTCGCGGGCTTCAAGGACTTCGTCGACGCGATCGGCGGCATCACCGTCAACGTCCGCGCCGAGAACGAGCGCGGGCTACCCATCGGTGGCGACGCGAACCACCGCGTGGCCGAGGGCGGCTGGATCCGCAACGGCGACGGCCAGCACCTCGACGGCTACCACGCCCTGTGGTTCGCCCGCTCGCGCTGGGGCGAGCTGTCGGGCGACTACTCGCGGATGAAGCGGCAGCGGTGCGCCATCGCGGCGATCGCCGACCAGTCGGACCCGGTGACGCTGGCGCAGGCGTTCCCCAAGATCGCAGCGTCGCTCAAGACGAACCTGTCGACCGACATCCCCCGCGACGAGCTCAAGGCGTGGGTGGACCTCGCCCTGCGGGTGAAGAAGGGCAAGGTGCGCAGCCTGCCCATCCTCAAGGAGACGTACGGCGGCAACTGGGCCGAACCCGACTTCGCGATGCTGCGGCAGGTCGTGGAGAAGAACCTCGAGGCGCCGGCCGCCGTGTCGCCGAGCCCCTCGCCGACGGTCAGCGCCGCCGGGACGCCGTCCAAGCCGGCCTCGGGCGGCAAGCACCGCACGAGTAAGCCGGTGAAGGTCGTCGACGAGGCCTCGACCGCCCAGGACGTCAAGTCCGTCTGCTGAGGGTCCGCTGACGGCCGCCCCGCGGCTGTGACGACGTCGGGCGCGGCGGCTCACCCGAGCCCGGCCGCGCCAGGCCAGCAGGTCCTCGTCGTGGCCCACCCCCGCGACGCCGACGACCGCGCCCGCCCGCTCGTGCGCCACGACGAACCCCGCGTCGTCGTCCCCGGCCGCCCATGCGGCCGGGTCTCCCGCGACCACCCGCACGTCGTGCGGGGCCGGGAACCGCCCGAAGCCCTGCAGGGTGAAGCCCGGGAGGTCGCTCCAGAACGACGGGACCCCCACGTAAGGGCCGGGGTCCTCGCCCAGCCCCAGTCCCCAGGCCAGCACCCGCCCGGCGTGCCTGCCCGTGTCGAGGGCGTGCTGCCAGTGCTCGACCCGCTCCGCCCCCGCGGGCCCGGGCATCGCGGCGAGGTCGCCGGCGACCACCACGTCGGGGCGCACCACCCCCTCGACGACGGCGCGGAGGCGCTCGTCGCAGCGCACGCCGCCCACCGCGCGTCCTAGGTCCGGCCCGGCCCAGTCGAGGGCGGCCACCGACCCCACCGCCTCGACGACGACGTCGGCGCCGAGCGTCGCGCCCGTGGACAGCAGCGCGCGCAGCGAGGTGCCGTCGGGGACGACGTCCACGGCGCGGGCGGCGGGCACCACCTCCACGCCCACTACCGACAGCCGCGCGGCCACGGCCGCCGCGGCGGCGGCCCCCAGCAGGTCCTGGAGCGGCGCGGCCAGCGGCGTCACGACGCTCGCCCGGCAGCCCGCCAGTGCCGCCGCGGCCGCGACCTCGCAGCCGAGCAGGCCACCGCCGATCACCACCACGCGGCGTCCTGCCGCAAGCCACGGGCGCAGCGCCGCCGCGTCGGCCGCGGTCCGCAGCGCGTGCAGGCGGTCGGCGGGCACGAGCGCGCGCGAGGGCAGCGCGAGTCGGCGCGGGTGCAGCCCCGTGGCGATCACCAAGGCGTCCCACGGGAGCACCTGCTGGTCGCCACCCCGGGCATCCGCGTGGACGAGCGTCCGCTCCCCGGGGGACCACGCGATGATCTGCCGCCCCCGCAGCCAGGAGACGTCGGCCAGCCGCCGCCCCAGGGGCAGGGCGAGCCCCGGCGGCAGCGCGGCGGCGTCCGGGTGGTCCTTCGGCTCGGCAGGCTCGACCGGCACGGCCCACTCGGAGAGGAGTTGCTTGGAGACCGCGGGGCGCTGGTAAGGCGGCAGCGGCTCGGCGCCGATCACTGTCAGTTCGCCCCCGAACCCTTGCCGGCGAAGCGCTTCCGCGGCTCGCATCCCCGCCGGGCCGCCCCCGAGGACGATCACGTGCGCAGGGCCTGCACCATCGGTGAGCAGCGGCGACGCGCCGGTGCGGGCTGCGGGACCCGGGGTCTCGGGCTGCGGCGGGCTGGGGTCGCTCGACATGGGGGCATCCTGGCGTTCGTGCAGGACGTCCGCCCCTTCGGGGTGCCGGGACGGCTTGCTGGAGGCCCCGATGACTGACGTTGTCATCGGAGGTTACCGGTCGGTTCTAGACCAGTCCCCCTATCCGACCGCTACGATCACGTTCCGTAGCGGTCCCGGCAAAGGTGCCTCTCGCCGCATCTGCCGGTTGTGTCAGCTACACGCGGGGTCTCGGAGGACATACGTGACTGGCTTCTCCACTCTGGACCAATCCGTCAAGGTCGTGGCGAGCCGTCTCACCACGGTCGACCTCGATCGCGATGCCATGACCGCCATCGCCGCCGTCTACCGGGCGGCGGGCGCCATCCGCAATCACCTCGAGCGCACCGTCCTCGCGCCGCGTGGCCTCACCTGGACCTCGTGGATCGTCCTGTGGATCGTCTGGTCCTGGGAGGAGATCGAGTCGCGGCACACCGCCGCCGAGGCCGGCATCTCGAAGTCCACGCTCACCGGGGTGGCCACGACGCTCGAGGGCCGCGGGCTCCTGCGTCGGCGCACGCACCCCGACGACGCCCGCCGCGTCCTGCTGTCCCTCACCCCCGTCGGGGAACGCCTCATGACCGAGGTGTTCCCCGCCTACCACCAGCAGGAGGGCGAGGTCCTCGCGCCCATCGCGGGCGAGGAGACCAAGCAGCTCACCGACATGCTGATGCGCGTGGTCACGCGGCTCGAGGCCAGCGCACCCCGCCGCGCGTCGATCACCCTGCCGCCCGACCCTGCCGCTGCCGCACCCGATCCGAGCTGACCCGCGGCGCGGGCACCGCGGAGGTCGGGGCCTGCGGCTGCCCGGGCTCGGGATCCTCCACGGGTCCTGCGTCCGCGATCGGAGCGTCGGTCGACTCGCCGCCGGGCGTGCCGTCCGTGCCCTCAGGGCGGCCTGTGCGAGCGATGCGGGCCGCGCGGTCGCTGCGAGCGGCCGCCACGAGCTTGACCGCCGACCTTTGGCGCGCCACCGCCCACCCGAGGTCCACCGTCGCGCCGTCGGCTCCGGCAGGAGCCGGGGCGTGCTCCAGGACGGCAGCGGCGCAGCGACGGATGCGCTCGACGACGGTCCGCACGCGCGCCCTCGGCAGGTCAGGGCACAGCACGACGAGCTCCCTGGGCCCCCACCGGTAGACGCGGTCCTCCTCGCGCAGCACCTGGCGCAGGCCCTCGGTGACCGCCCGCTCCAGGGAGCCGGAGGTCGCACCCCCGGCCGTGCGCAGGTGCAGTGACACGACGACCGGCGCCCAACCCGGCAGCGCGGCGCGAGGCAGCAGGTCGCCGAGCTCGCCCAGGAGCTCCGCGGCCGAGCCCGGCTCGTCGTCGCCGCGGCGCGGAGCGCTCAGGGCCAGGGCGGCGGCCGCGGGGGCGACCACGGCGGCCAGGGCCTGCTGCTCCCGGCCGGTGAAGACCCTGCCCGGGTCGCGGACGAGCACGAGCGCACCGACGGCCCGGGCGCCCAGCCGGACGGGCACGGCGATCGCGGCCCGCGGGCGGCCCTGCGCGTCGGCGACGACGCCGCGGACGGCGCCCCCTCCCGCCCAGGGCAGCCGGCGGCCGGGGGTCGCGGAGGAGCCGGGGCGGATCTCGACCCGCCCGGCGGCCCAGGACTCCAGCAGCCCGCGCCACCAGCCCACGGCTGAGGCCGCCTGCTCGGGGTCGCACCCGCGCCGCCGGGCACCCTCGCCCGAGTCGACCAGCGGCCAGGCACGATCGGCGACGGAAGCCACGCGCACGCCGTCGGGCAGCTGCAGCACCACCGCGGCGGCAGCGGCGTCGCCGACGTCGAGGGCGTGCTCGGCGAGCCGACGACGCAGCTCCGAGGGGGTGTCGGCGGAGGAGAACGCGGCGCGGGCCGCGACCGCCAGGGCGTCGCGGGCGTCGTCGGGCCCACCCTCGCGAGCCGGCGCGTGATGCTCGTCGCGACGGACGGCCGCCGCGGCGGCGCGACGGCGTGCGGCGGCACCGCGACGGGGACCGCGCATGGGCGACGGCGCGGGCTCGGCGGGGGCGGTGTCGGCGGGCGCCTCGGGTGGCGCCACCTCGAGGACAGCCGGCAGGTCGACGGCGGCGGCCTGCACGGCACGAGCGGCGCGCTCGGCCCGCTGGCGCCGCCTGCTGCGCGAGCGGTCGGGGGTGATCTGGCGACCGGCGGGGTTGGCGCCCAGCCGCGCGACGGGCAGCTCGGCGTCCTCCAGCGCCGGGCCCGCGGGGCGCGGACGCAGGGGGTTGGGCCATGCCGTCCACTGCACGAGGGTCGAGCGACGGCGGTGCCGGTGCCGGCCGGGGGCGGCCAGGGGCGAGGGCATCGCGGCGAGGTAGAAGGTCGAGCGGGCCGCGCCGTGGCGGCGCCGGGGCTCCGACAGCAGCCAGGTGAGGCCCGCCACGGCGGCGAGGACGCAGCCGAGGGCGACGACGGCGAGCACGACGACCACCGCCGTCCGCCCCTGCTCGGGCAGCGCGGCGATCGTCGCGGCGGCCCCGTCGGGCGCCGAACCGGTCCACCTCACCCTCCCGCCATCGGCAGGAGCGGTCCCGAACTGCAGGAATGCGCCCGATTCCGGCGATGAGGGTGAGATCAAGATGCGGGACAAATCGGACCGTGGTCCGGTGGGTGAACGGGCGACCCACGCCGCCCTCCCTCCACCCCCGGAGCCAGGCATGCTTCCCACGGCCCGACCGGGCAACGCCCCCGAGCTTCGTGCGCAGCGCACCGCCGCGCTCGTCGCCGACCTGTCCCACGCGCGCAGCGAGGCCGAGCAGCGCCGCCTGCGCGACGACGTCGTCGTCATCAACCTGCCCGTCGCCACGAGCGTCGCCATGCGCTACCGCGACCGCGGCGAACCGCTCGACGACCTCATCCAGGTGGCCCACCTCGGCCTCGTGAAGGCCGCGCGCGGCTTCGACCCGCAGCGGGGGCCCGACTTCCTGTCCTACGCGGTGCCCACCATCCGCGGCGAGGTGCGCCGGCACTTCCGCGACCGCGGCTGGGACATCCGCCCCCCGCGCCGGGTGCAGGAGCTGCGCGTGCAGGTGGAGGAGGCCAGCGCCGTCCTCGCCCAACGGCTGGACCGCTCCCCGCGCCCCTCCGAGATCGCCGCGCACCTCGACGTCGACCCGTCCCTGGTCATCGAGTGCCTGGCCAGCGGCGACTTCTACCACGTGCACTCCCTCGACGCCCCCGGCGACGGCGACACCGACGACGGCTCCGCGGGCCCCTCCGCGGCCGCCGCCCTCGGCGCGGAGGACCCGGCCCTGGCGACCGTGGACGCCCTGGTGAGCCTGCGCCCGCTCGTGGCTGCCCTGCCGCCTCGCGACCGCCAGATCCTGGCCCTACGGTTCTGGCACGGCTGGACGCAGGCACGCATCGCCGAGGAGATCGGCGTCACGCAGATGCAGGTCTCGCGCCTGCTGTCCCAGGCACTGCGACGGCTGCGAACCCGCATGGAGGTGGACTGAATGCCCATGATCGGCGTCTCGCCCAACGGGGCCGTCTGGCAGCTGACCAGGGACGGCGAGATCCTCTCGGCGTTCGACACGCGCGATGACGCCCTCGCCGCCGCGCGTGACCTCGCCGAGGAGGCGCCGTCCACCGTGGTCGTCACCGACGAGTCCGCGGAGGCGACGGTCGTCCACGAGACCGGCTCACGCGAGGACTCGCGCACCCCGCGCGAGGCCGACCGGGGGGCAGGTCACCCGGAGCCGAACGAGGCCCGCTGACGCGACCCGCTCGACACGGGCACCCCGCGACACTGTTCACTTAGGCCATGGCCTGGTCCGGATTCCTGCGTGCGCTGCGAGCGACCCGCCCCACGGAGGACCCGAAGGCGGCCCTGCTGCTCATCGACGGGTTCTGGGACTGGTGGCGCGGGGTCCGCGAGGACGTCGCGGACGACGTGGCCCACGGGCGCCGCGACCGCTGGACCAAGCCGATCGGCTCGGCCGTGGCGAAGCTGCACCCCGAGCTGGAATGGGACCTCGTGCGCGGCGACCTCGCCGAGCACTGCCTGGTGGTGAGTTCCGGTGGGGATCCTGCCCTGCGCACGCTCGCCGAACGCTGGCACCGCTCCGGCCCGCCCACCGACCTGCTGTGGGAGCACCGCCCGGCCCGCCCCGCGGCGTCCCCGGCCCTGTGGGGGACGACGCTCGGCGTCGACGGCGCCGAGGTCGACCTCGCGCGGGTGGTGATGGCCGCGCACGCCGACGACGAGCGGCGGCGCTTGGACGTCTCCGTCCACCACCCGACCATGACCAAGCTGTCCGAGGAGGCCCGCTACCGCCTCGCGTTCCTCTGCTCGCAGTGGGCGCTGGGCGAGGACGAGGCCGACCGGTGGCTCGGGCGGGTCGAACCCGCGCTGTCGGTCCCGTTCGACCCCCTCCCCCCGGCCTCGATGGGCCCGTTCGTCGCGCAGCTGCAGCTGCGCTGGGGCGCCGACCCCGCCCGCGAGGTGTGGGCACGGGTGACCGGCCGGACGACCGACGGCGCACCGCTGGCGGGCGCGGTGCGCTACGGGATCCACCGGGTCGACTTCCCGCTGTTCGACGAGCACATCGAGCTCCGCCTGCCCTACCCCGCCGGGCCCGAGGGCCTGCCCGTCGACGAGCAGCTCGCGCAGGCGTCGGCGAGCTGGTGCGAGCGGCTGGCCGGGCGGGTGGGCTCGGCCGCCGTGATGCTCGCGCGGCTCGACGGCGAGGGCCGCAGCACCGTGCACCTGTACGGGGACAGGCTCTACAGCGTGGTCGGGCAGATCGAGGCGCTGCTGCCGTCCTGGCAGCAGGTCGTGCCCGGCGCCAAGCCCACGCTGCGCGCCGTCCCCGATCCCGCCTGGGCGCAGATCGAGGGCCTGCTCCCCTGACGTCCGGTCAGGAGAACAGCACCGCCGCGATGATCACGGCACCCACGAACAGCGCCAGGCCCATGAGCATCCGCTGGGCCCGCGCGACGCCCCGGGGATTGGTGCGGATGCCGTGCGCGAGGTCGGCGAACTGCCGGATCTGACCTTCAGGAGTGGAGGCGTGGGGGCCCGACGCGTCGGGCCACCCCTGCGGGGGGCGTGAGAGGTGCTCGGACATGGGGTCCTCCAGGGGATTCCGTGCACTGCGCCCAGCGTGACGGCACGGTGCTGTTCCCGGTTCCCTGCACGGATGCTCGTGCCGCCCGGCGGTCCCCCGGACGGGCCCGAAGGATGCGACGGTGCGCCGTGCGGTCGACTGTCCGTCCTGTCGGCGTGATCAGCGGTGCGCCGCTTCGGCCAGGACGGCGAGGGCCGACTGGTGCCGCACCTGCTCCTGGGCGAGCGGGTCGCCGTCGAGCTTGGCGAGAACCAGGTCGAGGAACTCGGGCGCGCGGTGCGGGGCGAGGTCGAGCAGGCTGTCCATGAGGTGCCAGGCGGTGACGGCATCCCCTTCGTCGAGGCCGTGCGCCCGCAGCCGGTACAGCTCGGCGACCCCGTCGACGACGTCCTGCCCCGGCCCCTCGGGTGACGTCAGCCGGAGCGCGGCCTCAGCCGTGCGCTCGGCGTCCTCGTCGTCCCACCCGTCACGGTGCTCTCGGACCAGCTCGTGCAGCCGCGGGTCACCCAGCGCCCCGGCCGCGGCGAGCTCCATCGACCACACCTCCTCCGTGTCGCGGCTGAGCGCCTCGACCACCCTCGGCAGCGCGCGCTCGTCACGCCGCAGCGCAAGGCCGACGAGAGCTTCGCAGCGGGTGTCCACATGCTCGTCGTCGAGCCGAGCGGCGAGGGCATCGCGCAGCTCCGGGGTGTCGACCTCGTGCCACTGCCTGCCCAGTGCGCAGCAGGCCCAGTCGCGCACCGAATCGTCGGGGTCGGCGCTCAGCGTGATGCAGGCACCGACCATCGCCTGCGTCGGCGGGTCTCCCTGGCTCAGCAGCGGGAGCGTCGAGGCCACGGCGCGGCGTATCCCGGCGTCCTCGTGGCCGACCAGCGCGAGGACGGCGTCGACGTCCTCGGGCCCGGCCGCGTCCACGGCGGACCAGTAGGCACGGCTGCGGACCTGTCCCGCGAGGAGGAGCTGGGCGAGGGCCATGCCGCGAGTATCGCGGGCCGCGGTCAGCCGAGGCTGAACAATTCCGCGGTCATCTCGGGCTCAGGGGCGGGCTGCCCGGGCGGGGCGGCGGCGCGCACGTCGGCCTCGACCACGGGGATCGGCCGGCGCTCGCGGCGGCGACGCACCTCCACGTGGTGCTGGACGGGCGTGGCGGCAAGCACGTGATCGACGATCCGGGTGAAGAACTGCGCGGGCCCCACGTCGTCGGGCACCCCCTCGGTGACCACGCGCACCTGCCCGGGGCGGGTGCGGCGCGAGGCGCGGGCGCCGTCGTCGTCCACCGCACTCAGTGCCGGCGCGTCGGCGTCGTCCCAGTCGACGAGCATCAGGGCGGTCGCGGTGTAGCCGTTCGCGCCCAGGTGCGGGCCGGCGTCGCGCAGCTTGCGGACCATGTCGATCGCGCGCTCGTAGGCGTCGGGCTCGCACTCGCGAACGGTGGCGCGCTGCACGAAGAAGAACCCGACGGCGGCGAGGGGGTGGCGGGCGCGGAGGTTGCCGGCGTCGCCGTAGGCCTCCTCGAACCGGTTGGGCAGATTCTTCGCGAACGACGACAGCTGCGACTTGGTGGAGATGAGGATCTCGGGGCCGCGGTCCCAGCGCGCCAGGCACACGTCGACCTGCTTGTCGTAGGCGCGGCCGAGGACCCGGGCGTCGGACGGCGCGATCGCGGGGATGCCGGGCAGGCGCGCGGCGACGTCGTCGGCGAGCTTCTTCGGCAGATGCTCCAGCAGGACGGCGACGTCGCGGGGCAGCACCCGCGGACGCGTGGCGCGCGGCCACACCTCGTCGGCGCCGAAGCCGCAACGGCGCAGCTCGTGCGCGATCCACGCGTCGATGCCCTTGGCGAAGCGGCCCGTCGTCGCCGCCGATCCGGCCGCCACGGGGATGCTCAGCAGCTTCTCGACCAGCCGCGCGTCGGGCTCGTACACCGGCTGCTCGCCGCGTTCGTGGCGCCACGGGTCGTCGGCGCTCGCACGCGCGAGCGTCGCGTCGTAGTCGGCGAACGCGTCGTCGCCGGGGGGCTTGCGCTGGTTCACCGGGCGACTCCCGAGTCGTCGACGGCGGCGGGGGGCTTCGAGGTGCCGCGGGCGTGGCGGCGGGCGGCCAGGCCCGCGCGGGCCCGGGCGAGCACGGGCGCGGCGACGGGGTCGACGCCGAGGGCGTTGCCGGGGCCGAGGAGGACGGCGTCGACGAGCGCGACGGCGTCGAGCAGGCGGCCCCCCGCGAGAGCGTCGGCGACGCGCGGCCGGGCGGCGGCCAGCTCGTCTGCGGACGCGAGCACCGCGGCGGGGGTGGGCAGCGGCAGGTGGTCGGCCTCGCCCGGTTCGAGCTTCAGCATGCCGCCGCCGTAGGCGCGGCCCACCGTCTCGGCGCCGAGCAGGGTCAGCGACGTCAGGGCCGCTACCGGAAGGAGCCTGCGCGCCGCCTCGGGGACGTCGTCGCGCAGGTACACGCCGTGCACCGAGTTCAGGTGGTGCACGCGCGCGCCGTTGCCCACCAGCCGCGGCGTGTCGGCGTTCATGCAGGTCAACAGCAGGTCGGCGACGCCGGGCAGCGGCGTGCGCCACCACGGGGTGCGCACCCGGCACTTGTAGGCGTCGGGGACGCCGAGCTGCTCGCCGTGGGCGAGGTAGGCGCGGGCCTGCGGGGACGGCGCGGTGCCGGGCCGGAACAGCCAGACCGGGCGGGCGGCGTCGGCCAGGTGGGTCCAGGCCGCGCGGCCCAGGTCGAGGCCGCGCAGGTGTCGGCTGCCGGGCGGGCTGATCCGGGTGAGGTCGCGCCCCGGCTGCAGCCCCCACTGCTCGGCCTGCGCCTGCGTCAGGGTGAAGTAACGGTTGTTACCCGTGACGCCGCCGAGGCTGGTCTCGCCCCACGCCGACAGCGTGGTCACGCCCTCGCCCGCGAGCGCGGCGTCGTAGGCGTCGAGATCGGCCGCGGCGAGCATCGCGGGCGTCCACTTGCCGCGGGGGGAGGCCGGGCGCCACCGGGCGGCGTCGGCGGCCTGCGCGGTGCGCGGGTCGACGGTGAGCAGCTCGGCGACGTCCCGCACCTGCACGAGCTCGCAGTGGTCCGTGGGCCCTTGCCCCTCGGCGAGCAGGAGGACGACCTCCTCCAGCACCCCCGGGAACACTCGCTCGGTGAACAGCACCAGCTTGACGTGCGCGAACGTGCGCATCAGGTGGTCGCGGACGCCCGCGGCGTAGTTGACGCTCAGCAGCTCGGCGGGCAGGACCAACGCCAGCCGACCGCCCGGCGCCAGGAACCGCGTCGCGTGCACGACGAACGCGGCCCAGGACGACGCGAGCGCGCTCAGCCGGACGCCTGCCGCGAGCGCCGCCTCGCGCGCCTTGGCGCGGGCCTCGCCCGAGAAGTCCTGGTACCGGACGAACGGCGGGTTGCCGAGGACGACGTCGTAGACCGGACGCGGCGGGACGTCGAAGAAGTCGGACGTCGTGACCGCGACGTCGACGCGGGCCCCCGCCGTCGCGCCGTCCACCAGCCGACGCGCGTGCTCCGCGCTCGGGCCGTGCAGCTCGACCCCGTGCAGGCGCGGCACCGTGCGGCTGCCGCCGCCGAGCCCGGCCAGCCGGTGCGCGGCGGCCGTGAGGAACGCCGCCTCGCCGCAGCTGGGCTCGAGCACCGCATCGCCCGGGCCGCGCAACGCCCACTCGGTCATCCACGCGCACAGCGCGGGCGGGGTGAAGAAGGCGCCGCGGGCCTTGCGCGCCGACGCGTCGTCGACGGTGCCGCCCGGCAACGTCCGGAGGCTCCCCTCGACGGCAGGCGGGACGGCGGCGACGGTCACGGGAGCCACCGTAGCGGCGCGCGGGGACACTCCCCCGCAGCGACGCCGGGTTCGCGGGCTCCGTGCACCGGCGGTCTCGGGCGGCTCGCGCGGCGTCGCTGGCGCGGACCCGCCTCGGCGGCGATGTCAGCCTGCTCGGGGAGCATCGGGGGCGCCTCGGGGAGCATCGCTGCCGTCCGCGACCTTCCAGCGGCGGTCGAGGGCGCCATCTGACCCGAACCGCCGCTGGAGCCGCCGAAGCGCCCCGAATGCTCCCCGAGACGTCGCCCGGCGCCCCTGCGGCCGGGACGAAGGGCCGCCGACGCCCCGAGACCGCTACCCCGTGCCCGTGGGGCGGGGCGTGAAGGTCGGGGTGGGCGGCGGCGGGGTGGGCGGGTCGGTGACGGGCGGCGGCTCGGTGGTCACCGGCGGAGCGGTCGTGACGGGCGGCGCGGTGGTGGGCACCGCCGTCGACGTCGAGGTGGGACGCGAGCCGGCCGTCGTGGCCCTGGTTGCCGGAACCACGCCACCCGGACGGCGAGAGGTCGACCCCGGCCGCCCTGGCGTCGTCGCGGCGCTCGCGCCGGTGCCGGTCACGCCCGGGCTCATCACACCCGAGCCGCCGCCGCCCCCACGCGCGTCGGGACCCACACCCGGGGTCGACGCGGACGTGCCGGTCGGTGTCACACCGGTAGGCGTCGGCGACGTCGGGACCCCGGCGGTCGGCGAGTCCACCGGCGCTGCGGGTTCCTCGGCGCCGGCGATCGGCCTCGAGGCGGGGGGCGAGGCGTCCCAGGGCCGCGACGGTCCTGGCAGCACCCCGCCCAACCACCCGCCGAGCCACACCAGCGCGAGGACGAGCGGGACGGCGGCCATGAGGGTCAGCTGCCGCCGAGGCACCGGCGGGACGTCGGCCGCATCGTCGGGGTCGCCGGGATCGCCGTCGAGCATCCCCACCACCACGCCGTCGGGCACCAGTCCCGGCACGGCGACGCCCGTGAGCGCCAGGGGACGCCCGGGCAGCGGCTGGGTCGCGACATCGAGCCCCGGCACCGCCGAGACGGTCGTGCTGCGGACGCCGTCGCGCACGGTCGACAGCCACGCGGACAGCTCGGGACGCTCGCGCGGCGGCAGCGCGAGCGCGTCGAGCACGGCGGCGGCGAGGTCGGGCCGGAACCGGGTGCGCGGGTGGCGCGCGAACAGGCCGGCGAGCGCGACGACGTCGAGGCGGGTCCGCGCGTCGTCCAGCGGCAGGCGCTCCCCCAGCAGCATCTCGGCGGCCGTGGCGTAGAACGCGTACCGGTCGGCGGCGACCGTCGGCGTCGGGTCGTCTGCCAGCTCGGGGGCGTTGTAGCCGGGGGTCCAGCCGAACCGGCCGACGCCCGTGACCAGGCGCGCGAGGCCGAAGTCGACGAGGTGCCCGACGCCGTCCTCGTTGAGCATGATGTTGCCGGGCTTGACGTCGCCGTGGGCCACGGGCACCTGGGTGTCCTCGCCGCGGTGGGCGCGGTCGAGGGCGGCGGCGGGGGTGGCGAGCAGGCGGATGCGCTGCGACAGCGGCGCCTCGGGGTGGTCCCCGATCCACTCCGAGAGCGTCCCGCCGGGCATGTAGTCCTGCACCGTGTAGGCGTGGGTCGCGACGGCGCCGGCCGCGCGGCCCGGCCGGTGCGGGGCCGCGCCGAAGAACACCTCGCGCACGCGCGTGATGCCGGGCCCGTTGAGCGACTGCAGCAGGTCGCCGAAGCGGGCGAACGCCTCCTCCTCGGCCCGGCCCGGCGTGGGCACCGGTTCCATGCGCAGCGCCGCGACGCCGCCGGCGCCGGGAGCGCCGAGGTCGACCCGCACCCGCCACACCTTCGCCTGCGCGCCCGCCCCCACGGCCTCGACGAGCCGGTACTTGTCGGGCCGCGACGCGGGGCCGGCGACCAGCCCTTCGGCGGTGTCAGCCATCGCCCGCCCCTTCGAGCTGGCGGGCCAGGCGCAGCAGCACGTCGTCGGCGAGCACGCGTGCCCGCAGCATCATCGGCACCAACCGCGACAGCTTGTCGGTGCCGTCGCGGGGCTCGCCGAACGCGTCGAGCGCCTCGTCGAGCCGGTCCGACAACCACCGCTGCGACACCGGCTCCCCGCGCAGCCGCTCGCACGCCGAGCGCAACCACGTGAACGTCGGCACGTGGGCGCGCGCCGGTGCGTCCCCCGCGCCCGCCGGCCCGGCCGCCGTCCCCCGCGGGTAGGTGGTGCGCGCGCACGCCAGCGCGACGACCCGCCGCCACTCGCTGCCCGCGACGAACGCGAACAGGCTGTCGGCCGACCACGGCTCGACGGTGCACGCCTCCAACGTCAGCGTCGCCAGGCCGGGGCGGGGCGGCGACTGGTCGACCCGCACCTCCACCACCACCCGGTCCGCGCGCACCCGCACGCGGAAGCTCGGCAGCGGCGAGAGCAACTGCTGCCCCTGCACCAGCGTCTGCGCGACGTGCCCGCCCTCGCCCAGCACCTCGACCACCCCGCCGCGGCGCTGCCGGCAGACGACGCGGACGCCGTCCTCCGCGAGGTGCAGCTCGAACGCGACCCTCGACAGCACGGGCGCGTCGGCGAGGACGACGTCCACGGGCGTGGACGCCGACCCCCGGCCCAGCGTGAGCGTGCCCCCGAGCTCGGTCAGCCGGTGCACGGGGCCCGCAGGCGAGAGCGGGACGACGTCCAGCACTCGCGCGCAGGCGGGCGCGCTCCGCGTCGTCGCAGCTGCTCGCACCTCGTCCCCCTGGCCTTCCGTCTCCCGTGACCCGCGCATCATGCCGCACCCCCGCGCGCCCGGGGAGAGCGTCGCGGGTGACGGCGGAACGCGTTCCGTCCGCCGGTGCTTGTGGGGGACCCGACCTGCGCCCGACGGTTGGTCCGGACGCCGTGCCGACGCGCGGTGGGTCACGCGGGCGCACCGGGGACGCTCGTCGCGGCCCGCGCGCGACCGGCGTCCGCTTCGGCTCCGCGCCCGGGGTCGGGTCGGGTCGGGTCGGGTGGGGTCGGGTCGGGGAGCATCCGGGGCGGGTCGGGGAGCATCCGGGTCAGCCGGCGGGTTCCAGCGGCGGTTGAGGGCGCCATGTGACCCGAACCGCCACTGGGAGCACTGCAGCGCCCTGGATGCTCCCCGACGTGACCCGAACCGCCGCGGGAAGACCCGGCCCGCCGGTCCCGCCGGCACGGCAAGGCCGACGAGGCCCGTCAGCCCCCGCAAAACCAGGCGAGCCCGCGGGCCGGACGCTGGCAGCATGGCCCGATGCCCACCGCCCTGATCGAGACCCGCCGCCCGTACTCCCCTGCCGAGGAGGCGGCGCTGATCGAGGCGGTCCACGGGGCGCTCGTCGCGGCGTTCCGGATCCCGCCCGAGGACCGCACGGTGCGGCTGATCGTGCACGAGCCGCACCGCTTCGCGTGCTCGCCCCGGCTGCGCGAGCCGGAGCGGTTCACCCTGGTCACGATCGACTGCTTCGCGGGCCGGTCGGTGGACGCCAAGCGCCGCCTCTACGGCGAGATCGTCGAGCGGCTCGCGGCCCTCGGCGTCCCCGCCGACCACGTCACGGTCACCCTGCGCGAGTCGGGCACCGAGAACTGGGGGATCCGCGGCGGGAAGGCGGCCTGCGACGTCGAGCTGGGCTTCGACGTCCACGTCTGAGAACTCACGCCCCGGCCGAGGACCGCTCCTGGCGCGCGCGGCCGGGCACCCGCGGGCACGCTGGACGCCGTGAGCCCGCACCGCACCGCCCGCTCGGACCTGCCCACGAAACCGTGTGCCTCGTGCGGCCGGACGATCACGTGGCGCAAGGCGTGGGAGCGCTCGTGGGACGACGTCCGCTACTGCTCCGACGCCTGCCGCCGGCACCGGGTGGACGCCGTCGACAGGGCACTGGAGGAGGCGACGCTGCGGCTGCTCGGCTCACGGGCGGCGTCCGCGACGATCTGCCCGTCGGAGGCCGCCCGGGCCGTGGGCGACACCCGCGGCGACGCCGACGGCTGGCGTGATCTCATGGAGCCCGCCCGCCGCGCGGCGCGGCGGCTCGTCGCCCGGGGCAGGGTCGAGATCACCCAGGGCGGTCGGGTCGTCGACCCGAGCACCGCCAAGGGCCCGATCCGCGTGCGGCGAGGGCCCGAGTTCGACGCCCCCGAGACCCCCTGAGGCGGCCATGCCCGACTACGGCCACGACCTGCTGTTCGGCACGTTCCTCACGCCTGCGGCCGACGACCCCCAGCGGGTCCTCGGCCTCGCGCACCTGACCGATGCGCTCGGGCTGGACCTCGTGACGATCCAGGACCACCCGTACCAGCCGTCGTTCCTCGACGCGTGGACGCTGCTGGCGGCGATCGCCGCGACGACGACGTCCGTCCGGGTCGCGCCCAACGTCGCCAACCTGCCGCTGCGCCCGCCCGCCGTCCTGGCCCGCGCCGTCGCCTCGCTCGACCTGATCTCCGGCGGGCGGGTGGAGCTGGGCCTCGGTGCGGGCGCGTTCTGGGACCCGATCGTCGGCATGGGCGGGCGGCGGCTCACGCCCGGGGAGTCGGTGACGGCGCTGGAGGAGGGCATCGCGATCCTGCGGGGGTTGTGGGCGCCCGCCGGACGCCGCGGGGTCGTCGTCGACGGGACCGTGCACGCGGTGCACGGGGCACGGCCGGGCCCGGCGCCCGCGCACGACGTCGGGATCTGGCTCGGTGCGTACAAGCCGCGGATGCTCGCCCTCACCGGGCGCCTCGCCGACGGGTGGATCCCCAGCCAGCCCTACGCCGCGCCCGACACGCTCGGGGCGCTGAACGCCGCGATCGACGACGCCGCGGTCGAGGCCGGGCGCTCCCCCGCCGACGTCCGGCGGCTGTACAACGTCAACGGGACCTTCGCGGCGCGCGGCACCGGCTTCCTCGAGGGCCCGCCCGAGCAGTGGGCCGAGGACCTCGCCGAGCTCGCGCTCGCGCAGGGCATGAGCGCGTTCATCCTGGGCTCCGACGACCCCGACGCGATCCGCGTCTTCGCTGCGGAGGTGGCTCCCGCCGTCCGAGAGCTGGTCGGCGAGGAGCGGGCGCGCCGGGCCGCGGGTGGTGCGAGTGCTGCGGGCGAGGGCGCGGACGGCGATGGGCGCGCCGCCGTCGTGGTCGCGCCGTCCGGTGCGCAACCCGCCGTCGCCGCGCCGAGGCCGACCGCAGCGTCGGCACCCGGACCCTCGCCGTCGCCGTCCCGGACCGGCAGCTCGGCCGCCGACCTCGCGGGCATCCCGGTGACGCCGGACGACGGGTCGCGGCTGTCGGCGGCGATGCCCTGGGACGAGTCGACGCGACCCACGGCGCCGCCCGCCCCGGCCGACGCGGCGTACACCTCGCGGCAGCAGGCGGCGGGGCGGCACCTGGTGGACATCCACGACCACCTGCGCTCCGAGCTCACCCAGGTGCGCGACGTCGTCGACCAGGTGCTCGCGGGCACGGCCGACCCGGCGCTCGCGCGCGACGAGATCAACCGCACCGCGCTGCGGCAGAACGACTGGACGCTCGGAGCGTTCTGCGCCTCCTACTGCCGGGTCGTGACCACGCACCACACGATCGAGGACCAGCACATGTTCCCGGCGCTGCGCCGCGTGGTCGCCGGGATCGACCCGGTGATCGACAGGCTGGAGGCCGAGCACCACGTCATCCACGACGTGCTGACCGGGCTGGACGACGCGCTCGTCGCCTTCGTGACGTCGCAGCACCGGCCCGAGGGCGATCCGCAGGCGAGCGCGGCGGCCGCCCGCCTGCGTTCGGCCGTCGACCTGCTCACCGACACGCTCCTGTCGCACCTGTCCTACGAGGAGCGCGAGCTGGTCGAGCCGATCGCCCGGAGCAACCTGATCGTGTGAGGCGCGGGCAGCGCGCCCCGGCAAACGGGTCGCGCGCGGGGGCGCGGCCCTGTGACGCTGGAGCGACGGCGGCTCGGACGGCGGGAGCGGAGGGGCGATGAGCGAGATCGTGTCGGTGATGGTGCGGCAGCCGGGTCTGGTCGTCGCCGACATCGCGCCCTTGCTGACGGATGCCGGAACCGTGACGGAGAGCGGTCGCGGCCTCTACCTCGAGGGCCCCGACGGGCACGTCTGGATCGACCCGGCCGACGCGGTGACCGAGGAGAGCTGGGCCGAGAACCCCTTCGCCGCGCTGGGCATCGCCCCCTCGGAGTGCTCGTTCTTCTCCGTCGTCTACCGCTTCGCGGCGGTGGAGCTCATGGTGCGCGCCGTCGCCGCGCTCAACGCGCGCCTCGAGATCGTGGTCGACACGGACTTCGGCGAGGTGATCCCCGGGGCCGAGTTCACCGTGGAACGCCACCTTCGCGCCGTGGGCCGGTCCTGTGGCGACTGACGGCAGGCGCCGCCCACGCCGTCGGTGGCGACCGCAGCGGCGCCGCAGCTCCTGACCGCGGCGCCCAGATCAGCGGTGTCCATGAGCTGAGGCCGGTTCCGAGGCCCGGTTGCTCACGGGCGCCGCTCATCAGGACGCTGCCAGGGTGGAGGTCCGGCGCAGGGACGCCGAGGGCAGCCTGACCGCACGCGCCCGCCCCGACCTGCGGTGACATCGTCGTTGCCATCCTGCACGGATTCCCGCATTCCCCCCTCCGGCTGGTCGCCGGTCATGGAGAGTGGTCGCGAGGGTCTGGAGGGTGACGATGACGTACCGCTTCAATGCTCCGCCCGGCTGGCCTCCGGTTCCCCCCGGCTGGGTCCCGCCCCGCGGATGGGTGCCGCCGCCGTCGTGGCCGCCGGCCCCTGCCGGGTGGCAGTTCTGGCTCCAGGACGCCCCGGCCCCACGGACGCCGTCGCCCGCCCCCGCCGCCTCGTCCGGGCAGGCCCTCGCCGCCTCCGCCGGCCGGGTCCTCGGTCGCGTCTACCTCGGTCCGTCGCGCACGAGGCCCGCGCGTAAAGCTGTGCGCGGTGCGCTGCTCGGACTGCTCACGCTCGGCCTGGTGACGGCTCCCTTCCAGAACGAGCCGTCCGAGGTCACGTCCTTCAGCAGCCCCGCGCCCGGCGTGGAGGCCGCTGAGCCCACCAGCGCCGCGCCCACGTCGTCCTCGACCGGCCCCGCACCGACGACCGCGGCCGCGACGACGACCGCGGCCACGTCCGCGCCCCCGGCGACGACGGCAGCGCGGGTGAGTCCCGCGGCGATCCGTCCCCTCGTGGGTGACGTCGCCGCTCGCCAGGCCACGACGCGGGCCGCCCAGCGACCCACCACGAAGAAGGCGACCCGGAAGGCGCCGAAGCCGACGACGAAGAAGAAGGCCGCCGCCAAGCAGAAGGGATCCTGCGACCCGTCGTACCCCGGGGTATGCATTCCGCCGATCACCGTGCGCGGTGACCTGGACTGCCCGGACATCCCCTACCGCCGGTTCGCCGTGCTGCCCCCGGACCCTCACGGATTCGACCGCGACAACGACGGCGGCGGCTGCGAGTCCTGAGGGCAGGGCTCAGATGAGCGGCCGAGCCGGCACGAGGCACACGGGCAGATGCCCCGACTTCTTGAGGACACGCCGACACAGCGACGGCGTGCCCTCAGGAAGTCGGGGCATCTGGCGGGGAGGGCTGCGTCAGCTCGCGACGAACCGCTCCACGGTGACGCCGGGGACGCCGTGCTCGGCAGCGAGCACGGACAACCCGTCGACGAGGGCGACGGGCCCGCAGCCGTAGAGGTCGGGCAGTGGCGCACCGGACGCCGTGAGCGCGGCGAGGTCGGCGGCGACGGCGTCCAGCGGGGTACCGGCCACCGCCGCGTCCGGCAGCTCGCCGCGCCACACGCTGGTCACGAGCGCGCGGCCGGCGTGGGCCGTGAGCCCCGCCAGGGCGTCGTGCAGCTCGGGCAGGTCGGGGACCTCTGCTGCAGAACCGACCCCGAGGTACAGCCGCACGGGCTGGGGGTCGCCCCACTCGGCCATCCGCCGCAGCATCGACAGGATCGGCGCCAGCCCGGTGCCGCCGGCCACGAACCACCGCGGCCGCAGCCCGGTCTCGGCGAGGCTGAACGCGCCCTGCGGTCCGTGCACGACCAGCGGCGCTCCGGCCGGGGCCGAGGACAGCCACGACGAGAACGCGCCGCCCTCGCGCAGCCGGACGAGCAGCTCCAGCTCACCGTCCCAGTTCGCGACGTTGCTCAGGGAGTACGCGCGCCGCACCGGTTCGCCGGAAGGATCGAGCACGCCCGGGACCTCGACCTCCACGAACTGCCCCGGCTCGAACTGAGCAGTCGCGTCTTCCCCCGTGAGCGCCAGCCGCACCCGCACCGACCGCCCGTCGGCCGAGACCGGCTCGACGGCGACCAGCTCGGCGTCCCGGCGCGGCAGGCCGCCACGCAACACCCGTGAGTCGTCGCAGCGCAGCGCCACGGCGAGCGCGGACCGCGGCGAGGTGCGGCACAGCAGCACCCCGCCCCGCTCGCGCTCGGCGGGCGGCAGGGCGGCGTCGGAGGCGGGCGCCTGATCGGCGTCGCCGGCCTCGAGGGTCGCGACGCACGCGCCGCACGTGCCCGTCCCGCACAGGGACGGCAGCACGTACCCGGCGCCGGCCGCGGCGGCGAGGACGGTCGTGTCCTCGCCGCATGCGACGTCGATCCGGACGCCGTCGGTGGTGGTCAGCGTGACGTCGTGGACGGGGACGGCGCTCCCGCACGCGCAGGCGCCCCCGCACCCGCCGGCCGGCACGCCGGTGACCGGCGCGTCCACGCTCACGCGCGCGCGCCGAGGATGGCGGCGAGGTCCTCGGCCGCGTCGCCGATGGGGGCGATCCCGAACCGCTCGACGAGGACGCCGACGACGTCGTCGGTGAGGAACGCGGGCAGCGTGGGGCCGAGCTTGATGTTGCGGATGCCCAGCGCGAGCAGCGTCAGCAGCACCGCCGCGGCCTTCTGCTCGAACCACGACAGCACCAGCGACAGCGGCAGGTCGTCGACCTCGCAGCCGAACGCGTCGGCGAGCGCGATCGCCACCTGGATCGCCGAGAACGAGTCGTTGCACTGCCCGACGTCGAGCAGCCGGGGCAGGCCCGCGACGGTGCCGAAGTCGTGGTCGTTGAACCGGAACTTGGCGCAGCCGAGCGTCATCACGACGGTGTCGGACGGCGTCGACGTCGCGAAGTCCGTGTAGTAGTTGCGGCCGGGCGCCGCGCCGTCGCAGCCGCCGATGAGGAAGAAGTGCTTGATCTCCCCGTCCTTGACGGCCTGGACGACGGCGTCGGCCGCACCGAGCACGGCGCCCCGCCCGAAGCCGACGGTGAACTCCGGCGACTCGCCGAACGCCTCGACGTCGGCCTCGCTGAATCCCGGCAGCGCCTGCGCGGCCTTGATCGCGAGCCGGAAGTCGGTCGGGGTGTCCTCGGCTCCGACCGGACGCGCCGAACCCGCGGCCTCGCCGAGGTGCCGCACGCCCGGCCAACCCACCGGCCCGGTCGTGAAGATCCGCGCCTTGTAGGCGGGGCGCGGCTCGATGATGCAGTTGCTCGTCATGACGATCGCGCCGGGGAACCGCGCGAAGTCGACCTGCTGGTCCTGCCAGGCCCCGCCCCAGTTGCCCGCGAGGTGCGGGTACGCCTTGAGCACCGGGTAGCCGTGGGCGGGCAGCAGTTCGCCGTGGGTGTAGACGTTGATGCCCGTACCGGTGGTCTGCTCGAGGATCGCGTGCAGGTCGCGCAGGTCGTGGCCGCTGACGAGGATCGCCTTGCCCTCGACCGGGGTAGTGCGCACCTGGGTGGGCTCGGGGGTGCCGAACGTGCCGGTGTTGCCCTCGTCGAGCAGCTCCATCACGCGGAGGTTGACCTTGCCGAGCGCCAGCGAGCGGCGCAGGAGCTGCTCGACGTCGGTGGGCCGGGTCGCGAGGTAGTCCAGCGCGGTCTCGACGGCGAGGAAGACCGCCGGGTCGGACTGGCCGAGCACCGCCGCGTGGTGGGCGTAGGCGCAGACGCCCTTGAGGCCGTAGAGCAGGAGCGCGCGCAGGCCGACCACGGCCTCGCCGTCCACCTCGACGCCACGGCGGATGCCGACCTCGGCCGCCTGCAGCAGCAGCGAGTCCATGTCCTGCGCGGGCACGAACGCCGCCGGGCTGCCCGCCACCGGCGCGAAGAAGCTCGGGTGCGCACTGGTGCGCTTGGCCTTGTTCTTGCCGCAGCCGCACGAGCCGCTGCCGCAGCCGCCCCCGGACGCCGGCTGCTCGCCGTCCGCCGCCTGCCCGCCGGTGTCACCGGCAGCCTGCAGATCGGCGTCGCCGCACAGGTCCTCGGGGACGAGGCCGCGCGCCACGGCGGCGGCCTCGTAGCGCGCCTTCACCCGGTCGCGGACCTTCGCGGCCTCGTGGATGAGCTGCACGAACCGCGTCGCGGTGAAGTTGACGTTGGTGAGCGTCGTGAACATGCCGTAGAGCACGAAGTCGGCGGCGGCGTCGTCCCCGGCCTGCAGGGTGCGCGCGCGGACGTCGTACTGGGCGATGCCGGTGAGGGCGTGGATCAGAAGGTCCTGCAGGTCGGACGTCGTCTCGTCCTTGCCGCAGGTGCCGTGCGCGACCTGGCACCCGGCGACGGGGTTGGTCCGGTCGGTCTGTTCGCACTGGTAGCAGAACAAGCGTGGGCTCCTCGTGATCAGGGCGCGGGTGGTGGCCCGCGGACATCCTCCGTCGCCGGCTCGTGGACGGCGCGTCAGGGGTGGGCCGGATCGGTCTCGCTGCGTCGGCGACGCTAGGGCAGTGCCCGGCCAGATTCCTTGACCGGCATCAAGTCCCGATGTCCGCACCAGCTTCGGTGAGGCTCAGCTCACACCTCCGGGACTCACGTCCCGGCCCTTGGCATCCGGCAATCACTCGGCTAACGTACAACCTGATGGTTGTAGATCTGAGCGACCAGGACGCCGTCGACCGCGTCTTCGCCGCCCTCGCCGACGCCACCCGCCGCGACATCCTGCGCCGGGTGCTAGCCGAGGAGGCGTCGGTGTCGGCGCTGGCCTCCCGGTACGACATGAGCTTCGCCGCCGTCCAGAAGCACGTGGCGGTGCTGGAGCGCGCCCACCTCGTCCACAAGCAACGCCGGGGCAGGGAGCAGCTGGTGCACGGAGACCCCGAGGCCGTCCGCGACGTCGCCGCCCTGCTGGAGCAGTTCGAGCAGCTGTGGCGCGCCCGCGTCGCTGCCATCGACGAGCTGCTCGGCCTGCCGCCCGGTTCCTGACCCCGCACTGACCCGTCCCGCGCCCGACCCGCCCGCCCCGCCCGACCCGAGGAGCCTTCGTGCCCGTCCGCGACATCGCCACCGACCCCGAGGCGCTGACCTTCACCATCACCGCCGACTTCCCGGCGCCCCCGGAGCGCGTCTGGCAGATCTGGTCCGACCCGCGCCAGCTGGAGCGCTGGTGGGGCCCGCCCGGCTACCCGGCGACCTTCGTGGAGCACGACTTCGTGCCCGGAGGCGCCGCGACGTACTACATGACCCTCCCCGACGGCACCCGCGCCTACGGCTGGTGGGATTTCGTCGCCATCGATGCGCCGTCCCGCCTGGAGATCGTCGACGGCTTCGGCCACCCCGACGGCACCCGCAACGCCGACCTCCCGAGCGGCCGGTTCGTCGTCACGTTCACCGAGGCCGACGGCGTCACGACCATGACCAACACGTCCTGGTTCGCCCGCCGCGAGGACCTCGACATGGTCCTCCAGATGGGCATGGCCGAGGGCATGCGCGAGGCGCTGTCGCAGGTCGACGCGCTGCTCGGCGTCCCCGCCTGAGGCGCGCCGTGCCGATCCGCGACATCACCAAGGACCTCGACGCCCTCACCATGACGGCGGTCTGCGAGTTCGCCGCGCCCGCCACCCGCGTGTGGCAGGTGTGGGCCGATCCGCGGCAGCTCGAACGCTGGTGGGGACCGCCCGACTGGCCCGCGACGTTCACCTCGCACGAGTTCGCCGCCGGCGGCCGCGCCACCTACGTCATGCACGGCCCCGACGGCGACACCGCCGGCGGCTGGTGGCGGTTCGTGGCGGTCGAGGCGCCGACGAGGATCGAGATCGAGGAGGGCTTCGCCGACGCCGACGGCACGCCCGACGAGTCGATGCCCGTGACGCCGTTCACCGTCACGTTCGTCGAGGTCGACGGCGTCACCACCATGACGATCACGTGGCGCTTCCCGGACCTCGCCACCGTCGAGCAGTTCACGGCGATGGGCATGGACTCCGGGATCCGCAGCGCGCTGGCGCAGGTCGACGACGTGCTGGCCGCGTAGCGGTCACTCCCCCGACGACGCGGCGAGCCCGGCGACGTCGAGCACCTGCACCTCGTGCCCGTCCACGCTGATCAGCCCGTCGTCGGCGAGCAGGCGCAGCACCCGCGAGAACGTCTCCGGGGTCAGCGACAGCCGCGACGCCAACACCGCCTTGCCCGCGGGCAGCCGCACCTGTGCGGGGCCCGCGGGCAGGGCCGCGTCGGGGCCGGTGACCTCCCCGACCAGGTACCCCGCGACCCGCTGCCGGGCGCTGTGCAGCGACATCGCCGCGACGTCGGCGACCATCGCGTGCAGCCGCATCGACATGCCCGCGAGCATGCGGCGGGCGAAGGTCGGGTCGGCGTCGATGAGGTCGAGCACCGCCTGCCGCGGGATCGCGAGGACGACGGTGGGCGCCAGCGCCGTCGCCGTCACCGGGTAGGGGCGGTCGGCGAACATGACGCCCTCGGCGAAGCTCTCCCCCGCGCCGATGATCTCCAGCACCTTCTCGTTGCCGTCGGCGCTGGTCAGCGACAGCTTCACCTGCCCCCGCAGGACGACGAAGAAGCCGCGGCACTCCTGCCCCCGTGAGAACACCACCTCACCGCGCGGCAGCGTCCGTGACGTCGACGACGACGCGAGCACCGCGAGCAGGTCCCCGCCCACCTGCGTGAACAGCGGCAGCCGCGCCAGGACGGCAGGCACGTCGCGGGGGGACGCCTCGGGCACCCCGCGATCCTGCCACGGCCAGCCTCGGCTCCAGCTGCCCCTCAGCCCCCTGTCCTGGGCTCGTGCTCGGGCTCGCCGCCGCAGATGCTCCGCGGACGGTCGGCGACACCATCCGCCGCAGACCGTCCCACCAGCCCGGCGCCTCACCCCCGCCAATGCTCCGTGGACGGTTGGCGACACCATCCGCCGCAGACCGTCCGGGGGCAGCAGGAGCGTGCGCGGCTCGGCCGGGATCAGCTCAGGCGTCGAGCCAGCTCGGCGGCCCCGGCGCCGGACAGGGAATCGAGGGTGACGCGACGACCGAGGACGGCGAGCAGGAGGTCGAGCGCCCGGCCGCGGACGATCGCGCCGCCGCCGAACGCGAGCCCGTCCCCGTCAGCGGCGTCCTCGGCGATGAACGACAGGCCGGAGGTGCGCCCGCGGGGGACGAACCCGAACGCGCGGCCGCTGACGACGAACCGCAGGCAGGCGGCGGCGACGTCCGGGTCGGCGTCGTGGACCAGGCCGAGGGGAAGGCGGATGTCGGCGCCGTGCACCAGCGCGTCGGTCAGCGGCCCGGCCACGCCCTGCCCGGGGTTGCTCAACCGGCCGGCGGCATGCCCGCGCAGCTCGTGGGCGAGCTCGGCGACCGGCCGCCGCCCCCAGGAGCGGGCCAGCTCGTCGTTCACGGCGTCGAAGTCGCCTCGGTGGCGGGCCATGCTCCGGGCGAAGGCGCGCCAGTCGATGTGGACGGCGAACGCGAGGTGGGCGACGACGTCCTTGACGGTCCACGCCCCGCACAGACTGGGGGTGGCGAGCTGGGCGTCGTCGAGGGTGAGGGCGAGGTCGGCGACGGCGTGGCGTTCGGCGACGAGCACGGCCTTGAGCTGGTCGGTGGTGGGCTGCGGCACGGGACCTCCTGAGGACGGCGGGGCGCCCCTACAGCGGGACCGTCGCGTCCACGGGGCCGATGCCCGGGGCGGAGGTGGGTGCGCCCTGCCAGCAGGGGGTCCCGGCCAGGCTGACACCTCCGCCGGGCCGGACGGCGTAGGCCACGCACATGCGCACGGCGCGCCGGACGGCGTCGGCCCCCTCGCCCTTGCTGGCGGCGGCGAACACCGCGACGGGCACGGTCACGGCGTCCCCCTGGCGGGTGACCGGCCCCACGACGAGCGTGTCCTCGCGGGGCATCGCCTTGAGCAGGTCGGCCTCCACGGTCGTGGGCTCCGCAGCGATCGAGACGCCCGACAGCGTGCCCGCGACATCCTCCGCCCGTGCGCGGGCCGATGCGGTGGCGGCGTCCAGCGCGAGCCGGGCGGTGTCGTCCCCACCGCAGCCCGTGAGGACGGCCACGAGCACGACGCCTCCGGCGACACCTGCGCGCGGGCGCGAACCCCTCAGGAAGTGACGCACAGTGCTCACCTGACCACGATGCCGCAGGGCGCGCGGCCCAGGCAGCAGGCTCGCCCGATCAGCGGATCGGTCAGACGGGTCAGCCGGGGTCAGGCAGAGTCAGGCGAGCGTCGCGACGTCGATCACGAACCGGTACCGCACGTCGGAGGCGACGACCCTGTCCCAGGCCTCGTTGACCTGGTCGGCGGAGATGACCTCGATCTCGGCACCGAGGCCGTGCTCGCCGCAGAAGTCGAGCATCTCCTGGGTCTCGGGGATGCCGCCGATCATCGAGCCGGCCAGCGACTTGCGCCCGGGGATGAGCGCGAACGGGTGCACGGACTGCGCGTTCTCGGGCGCGCCGACCTGCACCATCGTGCCGTCGGTGCGCAGCAGCCCCAGGTAGGCGCCGAGGTCGAGCTGCGCGGAGACGGTGTTGAGGATGAGGTCGAACCGTCCGGCGAGGGTCTCGAACGTGGCCGGGTCGGACGTCGCGTAGTAGTGGTCCCCGCCCAGGCGCAGGCCGTCCTCACGCTTCTTCAGCGACTGGCTGAGCACGGTGACCTCGGCGCCGAGGGCGGAGGCGATCTTCACGCCCATGTGGCCGAGCCCGCCGAGGCCGACCACGGCCACCTGCTTGCCGGGGCCGGCACCCCAGTGGCGCAGCGGCGAGTAGAGGGTGATCCCCGCGCACAGCAGCGGCGCGGCGACGTCGAGGCCGAGGCTGTCGGGGATTCGCAGCACGTAGTCCTGCTCGACCACGATGTGGGTCGAGTAGCCGCCCGCGGTGGGCTTGCCGTCACGGCCGATCGCGTCGTACGTGCCGATCATGCCGCCACCGGTGCAGTACTGCTGCAGGCCGGCGAGGCAGTTGTCGCACTCCCGGCAGGAGTCGACCATGCAGCCGACCCCGACCCTGTCGCCGACGGCGTGCCGGGTCACCTCGGCACCGACCTCGGCCACGACTCCGGCGATCTCGTGCCCGACCACGATCGGGTAGGAGACCGTGCCCCACTCGCTGCGCGCGCAGTGGATGTCGGAGTGGCAGATCCCCGCGTAGGCGATCTCGATCAGGACTTCGGTGGGGCCCACCTCGCGCCGCTCGATCGTGGTGCGGCGCAGGGGCTGGTCGGGGGCGAACGCGGCGACGGCGTTGACGGTCCTCACGTTGTCATCATGCCCGAGGTCGCGCGCCTCAGCGCGAGGGCGTCTCTTCGGCGTCGAGGACGGCCACGTACCAGGCGGGGATCGTGAAGTCCGACGCCTCCACCGTGACCGTCACGGACGCACGCCCCGGCGGCAACGCGAGCGCCTTCCAGATCTCGGCACTGATCGACTCGCTCTCCGTGCGGTCGGTGTAGTCCCAGGACTCGAAGATCGCACCGGTGTCCACCCCGTTGAGACGCACCTTCAGCACCCCGGGGGCGGCCCGCCCCACGACGAGGCTCGCCCCGGGCGTCAGCTGCACCGTCCGCGACCGGCTCCCCACCGCCCCGTCGGTGCGTCCCTCCGCCACCACCTGCGCGGACTCGGGCGGGCTCACCTGGGCGAGCGTCGCGGGGCGGGGCGGGAACCGGTACTGCGACCGCGGC
Organism: Kineosporiaceae bacterium; assembly: GCA_046330935.1. Lineage (GTDB taxonomy): Bacteria > Actinomycetota > Actinomycetes > Actinomycetales > Kineosporiaceae > JAXLRU01. The sequence goes on along the minus strand of JAXLRU010000011.1, from coordinate 67,963 downwards.
ACCTTCTCGTAGACGACCGAGCGGATCGCGGCGCGGGGCAGCTCCCCCGACGCCAACGGCGGCGGCGGGTCGTCGAGCCGGAAGATGCCGTCCACCGGGCGGCTCAGGGTCGCCGTCACGACGAGGGGCTCCCCCGGGCGCAACCCGACGGCGGCGGCGTCGAGCTCGGTGATCTCCGCCGAACCCGACGACGCGCAGTCGGCGATGCCGAGCACGAAGGTCCCGATCCGCGTCACCACCGAGACCTTCGGGTCGGGGCTGGAGCAGCTGGCACCGACGGTCAGTCCGCGGCCCTGGGGGACGACGGTGAACGACGCGGAGCCGTGGTCGCCGTCGAGCACGGTCGAGCCGATCAGGTGGCTGCCGAGGAACCACTCGGGCGCGCTCGGCGCGGCCGGCATGCTCTCGTGGCGGCGGGTCAGCCAGTGGTCCAGCTGGCCCGTCCAGGCGGCCCCGCCCGCCACGAGCGCGAGGCTCATCAGGGCGCCCCCGGCGGCGGCGCGCCGGCGGCGGCGCCGGACGACGCGCTGCCGGACGGAGTCCAGGCGCCCGGGGGCCGACGTCACCGCGAGGGGGAGGTCGTCGCCGCGCTCGCGGAACAGGTCACGCAGGTCGTTCTCGGTGATGGCCATGTCAGCGCCCCTCGTAGACGTCGGCCGGGGTCAGGGTGGCGTCGACGCGCAGCTTGGCCAGCCCGCGGCTGGCCTGGCTCTTCACGGTGCCGACGGAGATGTCGAGGACGGCCGCGATCTGCGCCTCGGTGAGGTCCTCGTAGTAGCGCAGGACGAGGACGGCGCGCTGGCGGCGCGGGAGGCGGCCCAGCGCCGTCCACATCTCGTCACGGTCGTCGCGGTGACGGGTCGCGTCCGGGACGACGGCCGCGGACGGCTCGTGGGCGGCCTCGTCGGGCACCTCGGCCCGCCACCGCCGCCGCCACGACGACACGTAGGTGTTGACGAGGACCCGGCGGGCGTAGGGCATCGGGTCGCCGTCGATGCGGCGCCACGCCCCCCAGACCCGCACCAGGGTCGACTGCAGCAGGTCCTCGGCGAGCCCCACGTCGTGGGTCAGGTGGTACGCCGTCCGCAACAGTCCCGGGGAACACCCCACGACGAACTCGTCGAATCCCTTACGCCTGCTCACGACGTCCTCCCGTGGCGCCCGGGCCGCCGCGCGGCCTTCACCCACGAGTACCGCCCGGCCCCCTCGGATGGTTGCATCCGTGCCCGATCAGCGCCCGAACCCGGCCTCGCGCGCCTTGACGATGGCCTCGGCCCGCCCCGAGGCGTGCAGCTTGGCGTAGATGCCCGACACCGCGTTGCGCACGGTCTTGCCCGACACGTACAGGCGGGCGGCGATGGTGTCGTTGGACAGGCCCGCGGCGAGCAGCTCCAGGACCTCGCGCTCGCGCTCGGTGAGCCCCGCGTACGGCTCGGGGACGGCGCGCGGGCGAGCAGGCGCCGACGCGGCCGCGAAGAACGACGAGACCCGCCCGGCCAGGGACGCGCCGAACACCATGCCCCCGGTGGCGGCCGACCGGATCGCGGCCAGCACCTCCTCGGCTCCGGCCCCCTTGAGCAGGTAGCCGCTGGCGCCGGCCCGGATGGCGTCGAGGACGGTGTCGTCGTCCTCGTTCATCGTGAGCATGACCACGCGCGGGGCGCCCTGACGCCCGGTGATCCGCCGGGTGGCCTCGATCCCGTCGACGCCCGGCATGGAGACGTCCATGACCACGACGTCGGGGGCCTGCTCGTGAGCGAGCGTGACGGCCTGAGCCCCGTCGGCGGCCGCGCCGACCACCTCGACGCCGTCGAGGGCGCCGAGCAGGGCGACCAGCCCGTCCCGGACGATCGCGTGGTCGTCGACGACGATCACACGCACGGGCGCCGCGCTCACGTCGGGCTCCTCTCGGCGGGGTGCAGGGGCAGGCGGGCGCGCACGAGCGTGCCACCGGCCGGGGGGCAGGTCACCTCAACGTCGCCGCCGAGCTCGTCGGCCCGCTCCCGCAGCGACAGCAGGCCCACACCGGACTCCGCGCCCGCGGGCACGCCCACACCGTCGTCGGCGACGGCGACCACGAGCCGCCCGGCCTCGACGTGCAGGTCGACGCTCGCCATCGAGGCCCGCGCGTGGCGGACGACGTTGGTCAGGGCCTCGGCCACGATCCGGTAGGCGGCGACCTCGACGGCCGCAGGCAGCTCGGGCAGGTCGGCGGCGGCGACCGTCACGGGCAGGCCGCCGTCGGACAGCCGTTCCGCCTGCGCCCGCAACGCCGCGACGAGCCCGCGGTCGTCGAGCACGGGCGGTCGCAGGTCGTGCACGAGGCGGCGGACGTCGGCGATGGTGTCCTGCAGCTGATCGCGCGTCGCCTCGATCTGGGTGCGGGCCCGGGCCGGGTCGCGGTCGACGAGCAGGCGCGCCGATTCGAGCGTGAACACCGCGCCGCCGAGCGCGGGACCGAGGCCGTCGTGCAGGTCGCGGCGGATCCGCCGGCGCTCCTCCTCACGGGCGAGGACGAGGCGCTCGCGCCCCGCCTGCAGCTGCGCGGCGAGGCGGGAGGTGCGGGCAGCGGTCGCGGCCTGCCGCACGAGGTCGGCGAGCAGCTGCTCGTCGCGCCGGGCGAGGCGCGTGCGCAGGCCGGTCGCCGGCAGCACGAGCCGCCCCACGGCCTCACCGCGGTAGCTGATCGGCAGGGTGCGGGTGCGCTCGGGCGCGGTCCCGGTGGTGGCGACCATGCGGCGTCCGGCCTCGTGGTCGACCTCGACCCGGACGTAGCCGACGCCGAACGCGGCAGCGACCGCCTCGGCGACCGCGGCGAGCTGCCCCTCGCCCTCGTCGGTGGTCTCCAACCGCGAGGCGAGCCCGGCGACGACGTCGAACGGCTCCGCGCGCCCCCCGAGGACGCGCCGTCGTGCGGCCAGCGCCAGGCGCTGCCGCAGCGGTGCGTAGACGACGGCGCTGAGCAGCAGCGCGACCAGCACGGTCTCACGCTGGTCGAGGGCATCCCCCAGCAGGCCCGCCAAACCGAGGACGGCCAGCAGGTCGACGACGAGCAGTCCCACCCACAGCAGCCCGTAGACGACCGTGGCGCTCACCAGGTCCTCGACCGCGACGAGCCGGGGCGCGGCGATGCCGATGCTCATCGCGACGGCGGGCAGCGCGGCTACGGTGACGACGACGAGACCGCCCAGGGCCCCCACGCCGGCCAGGGCGGTCACCACCAGCAGCAGCGCCATCACGAGCACCGCCCACAGCAGCCAGCGCATCGTCTCGCGCTCCGCCCCGCGACTGCGCCGATAACGGACGACGACCGCGGCCATCGCGACGACGACCCCGGTCATGGCCAGCGCGGCCGCCGCGGGCTGCAGGACGGGCGCGACTGCAGCGGGCAGCGGGAGCGCGCCCCAGTCGAGGTCGACGCCGGGCACTTGGACGGCGGCCCGGCCCGCCGCGGGGGCGAGGACCCCGGCCAGCGACGACCCGAGCATCCCGGCTACTGCCAGCCGCCCTGCCACCCCCCATCGACCGGGCAGGAAGCGCCCGTCGGGGAACACGAAGAGCAGGACGGCCACCGTCACGGGCAGGAACGCACCGAACCGGTTGAGGAACCACAGCGGCGCGTTGATGCCGGGCGCGACGCCGTCGGCGCGGACCCCCGCGCGCACGATCCCCTGGGCGAGCCCGTCCGCGGACCAGAACAACCCGGCCGCCACCAGCGCCCAGCCGAACCCCTGGCGGGGGGTCCGCCACAGCACGGCCACCGCCGCGCCCGTGTACACGACGCCGAGGAGCGCGTACGGCCAGCCGAAGCCGGGGGCCAGCAGCGCTCCGGGCCCGGTGCGGGGGGCGAGGACGTCGAGGGTGGCCGTGGCGAGCAGGAGGAGCACCGCGACGGCCGCGGGCGACGCGACGGCGGCCCGCCGCCGCACCCGGGACACCGGGGCGGCGACGGGCGGTGACGGCGCGACGTGCGCGCGGTCCGTCGACGTCATCGGGCCATTGTGGTGGTCGGCGCACCGGCGTCGGCCCGGTCGCCCACAAGGAGCCCGATCGAGGTGACGAGCATCCACAGGGTCGCCGGGACGATCGCCAGGTACTGCAGCGGGGAGGTGCCGACCAGCAGCGTCAGCCCGCCGAGGACGATCCCGGCCAGGCCGAGCCAGCGCGGGGCGGCACCCTGGCGCGCCGCACCGAAGAGCGCGACACCGGCGAGGCCGGACAGGACGGCGACCCACGGGATGGTGCCGATCCAGTGGTTGTACGCCGCGGCCGTCGGGTCGTCGACCTTCATGCCCGAAGCCATGCCGACCATCAGCTCGGTGTCGAGGCCCGAGCCGAGGATCGACACGACGGCCGTTCCCGCCAGGCCCGCGAACGCCAGCAGCGGGAGCATGCTGCCCGGCAGCCGCGAGGCCAGCAGGCGGTGCAGGCCGGCCGCGAAGACCAGGGTGAGCAGCGCCCCGGCGACGGCGACGCTGTGGAAGGCGAACATCGCGGGCACGTGGTCGGCCAGTGCCACCCCCACGCCGGAGATGTCACCCTCGCGGCCCGGCTGGTAGACGGTGTCGATGCTGCTGGTGAGGACGACGGTCGCGGCCGACGCGAGACCGGCGCCGACGCCGGCGAGGGCCCACGCGCGGGCGGGGCGACGGACGACGGGCGGGGCGGCGAGCGTCGCGGGGACGGCGTCGACATCGGTTCGGGCGGGGGCGGTGGTGCTGACGCGGGTGGCCACGGGAGGTCCTCTCGGGATGCGGAGCCGCCGGTGCGGCGGTGCACCGAATCTCGCGGGCCGCATGTCCCGCCCGACAGGGACACGGAGGCACACCCTGGCGGGACAGTCCCGTCGCCGTCGACCCCGCCGGGACCGCCATTCGCGCGTCCGGCTTCCTCTATGGTCGCGATCATGACCGCCGTCGACGCCTGAGGAGCGCTCCATGACCACCCCCGACACCGTCGTCCTGCTGCACGGGCTGTGGGTCACGCCCCGCAGCTGGGAGGCGTGGATCGAGCGCTACGAGGCGCGGGGCCTGCGTGTCCTCGCTCCCGCCTACCCCGGGTTCGACGCCGAGGTGGAGGCGTTGCGCGCGGATCCCTCCGTCGTGGCCGCGGCATCGTTCGCGCAGACGGTGGAGCACCTGGCCGGCGTCGTCGCCGCCCAGCCCACCCCGCCCGTCCTGATCGGGCACTCCCTCGGCGGGCTCCTCGTGCAGCTCCTGCTCGCCCGCGGCCTGGGGGCGGCGGGCGTGGCGATCGACTCGGCACCGCCCGAGGGGGTTCGCACCGCCCCTCCCTCTCAGGTGCGCGCGCTGCTGCCCGTCCTGAGAAACCCCCGTACCCGCGGCCGAGCGGTGATGTTCACACCCGGGCAGTTCCACTACGCCTTCACGAACACCTTGACCGAGGACCAGGCGCGCGCCGTCTACGAGCGCTACGCCGTCGCCGCCCCGGGACGCTGGGTCTGGGACTACGGACTGCTCGCCCACTACCGCCCGGGTCACCAGGAGACGTGGGTCGACTGGAGCGCGCCCCGGCCCCCGCTGCTGTTCCTCGCGGGCGGCAGCGACCACATCATGCCGCCGTCGGTGAACCGGGCCAACGCCCGGCGCTGGGCGTCGTCGCCGTCGAGGACCGAGCTGTACGAGTTCCCCGGCCGCGACCACTGGACCTGCGGCGCGCCCGGGTGGGAGGCCGTCGCCGACCACGCCCTCGCCTGGGCGAGGGAGGCTGCGGGCGACACGACGCAGCGGGTGGACCTGCGGGGCGGCGACGCGCGCGCGGCGTCCGACGGCTGAGGACGGCGCGGGGCCCGGGTGCGCGCGGCGACCGGGCCTCGCGGACGTCACGAGGGATGGGTCGGCGAGGCCCAGGGCTGACGCCCTGGGCCCTCGCCGTGGTGCGGGAGATCAACTGCGATGCGTCAGTTGCACGGATACCGTGGGGGTGGAGCTGTCCACCGTTCACGACCAGGCCGACGACCTGCGGAGTTGGCCGACACGCTGCCGGACGCCTTGCCGGCAGAGGTGTTCGCACCGCCCCAGACCTGGGTGATCGTCCCACCGGGGGCGACGCTCCAGTTGGCCGGGGACGAGCCCGCCGTGACCGTGACCTCGGCCTGGTAGCCGGTGGCCCAGCTGCTGGCGACCCGCAGGGACGCCTTGCAGCTCGCACCCTGGGCGACGACCTGCTGGGCGGGCACCTTCTTGGTGTTGGTGACCGTCTTGCAGACCTTCTTGCCCTGCCGTTGGTGCGGCAGGTCTTGTGGGTGACCGTGGTCTTCACCTTGGTCGGCTTCGTCTTCGTCGTCGTCGGGTTGCTCGACGTCGTCGTGGTGGTGGGGAGTGCTCGTGGTCGGGGTGGGGTTGTCGCCGCCGGTGTAGGGGACGCCCTGGCCCGAGTTGAGCTGGTTGAGGACCGACGTGTAGGCGGCCTTTCGTTGCCGCTGCCGTCGAACAGCAGCGGGAAAGCCCGGAGGAGCGCCACGAGTCGGAGTCGCGGATGCCCCACACGGTGATGTCGCGCAGCGGGCCACGGCCATGCAGTCGGCGACCACGTTGGCGTAGGTCTGAGCCTGAGAAGAGCCCGAACTCCTCGATGTCCAGCTCGGTGATCTGGACGTCGACACCAGCTTCGCGAACTCCGAGATCGTCGTCCGGTAGTTGGCGTTGTAGGCGCTCTGGGCGTTGAAGTGCGACCAGACCGACACAGTCGATCGGCACACCGCGCGACTTGAAGTCCTTGACCATGTTGTAGACGCCCTGCGTCTTGGCCCAGGTCCAGTTGTCGATGTTGTAGTCGTTGTAGCAGAGCTTCACGTTCGGGTCGGCCGCGCGAGCGGTCTTGAACGCCAGCTCGATCCAGTCGTTGCCCGAACGCGCCAGGTTCGAGTTACGACGAGCACCGCCGTTGCCGTCGTCGAACGCCTCGTTCACGACGTCCCACGCGTACAGCTTGCCCTTGTAGTGGGCCATCACGCCGTTGATGTGGCTGACCATCGCGTCACGGATGGCCTGACCCTCCAACGACTGCATCCAGCCCGGCTGCTGGGAGTACCAGGCCAGGGTGCGGGACCACGGACCCGCTTGCCGTTCTGCGTCGCCCAGTCATAGACCCGGTCGCCGTTGGTGAAGCTGGGAACTGACCGCGGCTGGGCTCGGTCGCGTCGATCTTCATCTCGTTCTCGGCGGGTGACCATGCTGAACTCACGGTTGCCGATACCCGAGTACGTCGAGTCGTTCAGCTTGTTCGGCGACAGCGCGAAACCGAAGTACCGGTTCGACTTCGCCGCCGCAGCGGCCAGCGTCCCCGCCGGGTTACCACCACCGGTCGACGTCGGGCCGGTGGCTGGGGCCGGGGCCACCTCCGCCGCCGTACAGCTGGCTGTCGGCAAGGCCGTGTTCTCGTTGCTGAACAGCGTGATCCCGAAGGAGTTGCCGCCCGTCGGGGTCACCGGCGTCAGGTTGCCCGAGGTGCCGGACACGTTCGCGTCCCAGCTGCTCTGCACCGTCTGGCCACTGCCCAGGCCCACGTTCACGGTCCAGTTGCTGGAGCCGGTCACGTCGAACTTGACGTTGAACCGGTCGTCCCACGTCTCGTCCTTGTAGAACGTGACCTGGCAGCCGTTGCCGCCACCGGTCGAGGTGGGCCGCCGCCGCCGGTCGTGGTCGTGCCACCGCCGGTGGTGCTGCCGCCGTCGGGGGCGACCGCACGGCCGGTCTGGGGCGAGATCATGCCGGCGCACAGGCCACGGGACTTCAGGTCGGCCGCGATGCGCGGGATCGCCCAGCAGGGTCGTGGCGTACTGGTCGTGCATGAGGATGACTCGACCGTTGGTCAGGCGACCGGCCGCGGACACGATGGCGTCGGTGCTGGCACCGTTCCAGTCCTGCGAGTCGACGTCCCAGATGATCTTCGGTGAGGCCGCCTGCTGCTCGGCGGACTCAGGGTGCCGTTCGTCTCACCGTAGGGCGGGCGGAACAGTTGGGCGCGGGGCCCCGCCGGCGGTGATGGCCTGCTGCGCCTGAGAGATCTGCGAGGCGGCCTGCGAGCTGCTCCACTGGTTGGGGTGGCTGTGGTCCCAGCTGTGGCGGCTCACCCACATGCCCGCGTCGACCTGCGCCTGACCAGCGACGGGTTGTTGCGCGCGTTCTGCCCGATGTTGAACAGCGTGGCGCGCAGGCCGTTGCTCTTCAGCGTGTTGAGCAGGTTCTGGGTGTTGTTGGGGTTCGGGCCGTCGTCGTAGGTGAGGCCGACGTAGCCGTTGGGGCAGCTCTGGGCTGGTTGCCGCCGCCACCCGTGGAGGTGGGGGTGGACGTCGTGCCGCCGCCGGAGCCCTCGCTGACGGTGATGTTCGAGGAGACCGAGCTCTGGTAACCCCCGGTGGCCATGATCTGGTAGTAGTGATTCCCCAGGTTCAGGCCGCCTTCGCCCACGCGTCGAAGTGGTTCTTGACGGTGATCGTGCCGCCCGTGCGCTTCTGCTGACGCACGCTCCAGTACTGGTAGAACGTCTGCGTCCCGTCGATGGACGGCTGGTTCACCTGCTGGCTGCGCAGGATGTCGTAGGTGCCGCCGTCGGTGGTCACGGTGCCGAGCTTCGTGGCCCCGGAGCTGGGGTTGTAGTTCCCGAAGTTCTCGACGATGTAGTACTCGACGAGCGGGCTGCGGGTCCAGCCGTACAGCGCGAGGTAGCAGTTGCCACCGCAGTTGAACGTGCCGGAGTAGTTCACCGTGTGCGCCGAGCCCGGGTTCCAGCCCTTGCCGACCACCGAGTTGTTGATGTTGGACATCGAGACGCTAGGTTGCCCGCGTCACCCAACGTCATCGTGACGTTGCCGTTGTCCTTCCAGAACGAGTAGAAGAACCCGAGCCAGGGTGTTCTCGGTGTTCGAGGTCACCGTCACGGTCGCAGCCTCAGCCGACTGCGACACCACCGCGGGCGCGAGCAGCGCCAGCGCCGCCAGGGGCGCGACTGCCAGCCCCAGCCCTTGAGCCTAGATCGCATTACCGAGTTGTCCTTTCAGCCCGGATTTCCCCAGGCCGCCGCTGCCCTGGGGCTGAGGGGTGTCGTGACTTGCGCACAGACCGAACCCACAGTGGCGGCGACCGTTCCACCCGCCTGGAAGGCGTCAACCTTGCGGAGGGTGATAGGTCGAGGTCAGAGGGCGACTGTCGAGCGATTGCAGCCTGTTCGTGCGCCAAGATGTCAGCCCACATCCTCGTAATTTCGGAGCTGTGGTCCAACACTTTCAGGGGCACGTCACAACACCGAGTGATGCCCTGAAGCCGATGAGTGACATGACATCGATGGTCGATCGTCCGTGGTTCATGTGATCGTGAACATGTCGGCGGGGCTGGACGTAGGTGACCGCCGCCTGATCTCGGTCGTTCGTCGCCGACTCATCGCCGGACGGCGTGGAATCACGCGTTCGGGCGAGCCCGGATATGCGTGAGGGCCCAGGAGTGCGCCCCGGGCCCTCACGATGACGAGCAGACCGGCCGGATCAGGCCGCGGGGTGCCTACTGCCGACCAGCCGCAGGTCACGGTCGGCACGGTGCTCGAGCAGCACCGTTGACGACCAGGCCGACGACCTTGGAGGAGTTGCCGACGGTGCCCGAGGCCGAGGCCCCCGACGTCGACGCACCGCCCCAGACCTGGGTCACCTTGCCGCCGGGCGACAGCGACCAGGAGACCGGGGACGAGCCCGCGGTCACGGTCATCTGCGCCTGGTAGCCGGTCGCCCAGCTGCCGGCCACGCGGAACGTGGCGGAGCAGGAACCACCGTTGGTGCCGACCTTCGACATCGGGGCGAGAGCCTTGTTGGCGGGCACCTTCTTGGTGTTGGTGACCGTCTTGCAGACCTTCTTGCCGTTGCCCTTGGTGCGGCAGGTCTTGCGGGTGACCGTGGTCTTGACCTTGGTCGGCTTCTTCGACGTCGTCGGCACCGTGGTGGTGGTCGTCGTCGTCGGGGGGACCGACTGGTGGTCGGGGTCACGGTCGGCTGAGCGCCGCCGGTGTAGGGGACGCCCTGGCCCGAGTTGAGCTGGTTGAGGACCGACGTGTAGGCGGCCTTTCGTTGCCGCTGCCGTCGAACAGCAGCGGGGTGCCCGAGGAGCGCCACGAGTCGGAGCCGCGGGATGCCCCACGGTGATGCCGGCGCAGCGGGCCACGGCCATGCAGTCGGCGACCACGTTGGCGTAGGTCTGGAGCCCGAGAAGAGCCCGAACTCCTCGATGTCCAGCTCGGTGATCTGGACGTCGACACCCAGCTTCGCGAACTCCGAGATCGTCGTCCGGTAGTTGGCGTTGTAGGCGCTCTGGGCGTTGAAGTGCGACTGCAGACCGACACAGTCGATCGGCACACCGCGCGACTTGAAGTCCTTGACCATGTTGTAGACGCCCTGCGTCTTGGCCCAGGTCCAGTTGTCGATGTTGTAGTCGTTGTAGCAGAGCTTCACGTTCGTCGGCTGCGCGAGCGGTCTTGAACGCCAGCTCGATCCAGTCGCTGCCTCGAACGCTGCAGGTTCGAGTTACGACGAGCACCGCTGTTGCCGTCGTCGAAGGCCTCGTTCACGACGTCCTGCGCGTACAGCTTGCCCTTGTAGTACATCACGCCGTTGATGTGGCTGACCATCGCGTCACGGATGGCCTGACCCTCCAACGACCGTATCCAGCCCGGCTGCTGGGAGTACCAGGCCAGCGTGTGACCACGGACCCGCTTGCCGTTCTGCGTCGCCCAGTCGTAGACCCGGTCACCGTTGCTGAAGTTGAACTGACCGCGGTTGGGCTCGGTCGCGTCGATCTTCATCTCGTTCTCGGCGGTGACCATGTTGAACTCACGGTTACCGATGCCCGAGTACGTCGAGTCGTTCAGCTTGTTCGGCGACAGCGCGAACCCGAAGTACCGGTTCGACTTCGCCGCCGCAGCGGCCAGCGCCGTCCCCGCCGGGTTACCACCACCGGTCGACGTCGGGCCGGTGGTCGTGGGGCCGGGGCCACCTCCGCCGGCCGTACAGCTGGCTGTCGGCAGGCTGGTGTTCCCGTTGCTGAACAGCGTGATCCCGGAAGGAGTTGCCGCTGCCGTTCGGGGTGACCGTCAGGTTGCCCGAGGTGCCGGACACGTTCGCGTCCCAGCTGCTCTGCACCGTCCGGCCACCGCCCAGGCCCACGTTCACGGTCCAGTTGCTGGAGCCGGTCACGTCGAACTTGACGTTGAACCGGTCGTCCCACGTCTCGTCCTTACGGAACGTGACCTGGCAGCCGTTGCCGCCACCGGTCGAGGTGGGGTTCGACGACGTCGTGGTGGGCTGGGTGGTCGCCGCCCGAGCCCTCGCTCACGGTGATGTTCGAGGAGACCGAGCTCTGGTAACCCTCGGTGGCCATGATCTGGTAGTAGTGGTTGCCCAGGTTCAGGCCCGCACGCGCCCACGCGTCGAAGTGGTTCTTGACCGTGATCGCGCCACCCGTGCGCTTCTGCTGACGCACGCTCCAGTACTGGTAGAACGTCTGCGTCCCGTCGATCGGCTGGTTCACCTGCTGGCTTCGCAGGATGTCACGTCCTGCCGTCGGTGGTGACCGTCCCCAGGTGGTCGCGCCCGAGCTCGGGTTGTAGTTCTCGAAGTTCTCGACGGATGGTAGTACTCGACGAGCGGGTTGCGGGTCCAGCCGTACAACGCGAGGTAGCAGTTGCCACCGCAGTTGAACGTGCCCGAGTAGTTCACCGTGTGCGCCGAGCCCGGGTTCCAGCCCTTGCCGACCACCGAGTTGTTGATGTTGGACATCGAGACGCTGTAGTTGCCCGCGTCACCCAACGTCATCGTGACGTTGCCGTTGTCCTTCCAGAACGAGTAGAAGAACCCGTTGTGGGTGTTCTCCTGGTTCGAGGTCACCGTGACCGTCGCAGCCTCAGCCGACTGCGACACCACTGCGGGCGCGAGCAGCGCCAGCGCCGCGAGGGGCGCGACTGCCAGCCCCCAGCGCTTGAGTGTTCTCCGCATTACCGAGAGTCCTTTCGAGCCGACACCCCAGGCCGCCGCTGCCCTGGGGACCGCGAGGTTCTCCACTCCTGTGAGCGATCACAATTCCCGCAGTGGCGGTGAGCGTGTCACTCGAGGGCGCGACAGTCAACCTCGGGGAGAGGGAAGATCCAGGTCAGGCCGGGGTTGCCGTGCGTTTGTGTCCGAACACGAAGGGACCTGGGACTCAGGGTGACCGCTTATCCGCTCAAGAAGTCCGGCACTTTCGGAGCACGCTGTTCACGAACCGTGATAAGCACTGCACGGAACGCTTTTCCAGCCCACTCGTCGCCATGATGCGACAGGAGGACAACCATGTCAGGCGACAACCGAGCGGAGGGCGAGGGATTCGAACCCCCGGAGACTTGCGCCTCAGCGGTTTTCAAGACCGCCGCCATAGGCCACTCGGCCAGCCCTCCCGGCCGGCCCGCGAGGACCGACGCGACGACAGTCTGCCACCAGCACGCAGCGTCGCCGCCACCGGCGCGGCGCTCACCCCACCTCGCACACCGGGCCGTTGGCGACGGACGGGGCAGGCGAACGCCCCGCGGAACCAGAACCCGCCGCCCCCGCAGCACGCCGCGCTCCCCGTCGGTGATCGCCGACAGCGGCCCGTCGGCGGGGACGTCCGCCGCTCCTGGGGCGAGGAGGGTCAGACCGTGACGACGACCTTGCCCCGCACGCGCCCCGTCTCCACCCGGCGGTGGGCGTCGGCCGTCGCCTCCAGCGGGTAGGTGGAGTCGAGCTCGACGACGAGCGCGCCCGCGGCGAGCATGCCTGCCAGCCGCGCCAGGCCCGCCGCGTCGGGGCGCACGAACACGTACCTGCCGCCGCGCCCGAGCACCGCCCGTGCGTCGACGACGGACACCACGCGCGAGGGGTCGGCGACCAGGTCGAACGACGACGTCAGCGCGTCGCCGCCCACCGTGTCGAGCACCGCGGTGACCTGCTCCGGGACCAGCTCGCGCACCCGCGCGTCCAGCCCGTCGCCGTACGTCACGGGCGCGGCCCCGAGCCCGAGGAGGAAGTCGTGGTTGCGCTCGCTGGCGGTGCCGATGACCCGCGCACCGCGCGCCTGGGCGAGCTGCACGGCCAGGTGCCCCACGCCCCCGGCCGCGGCGTGCACGAGCACCGTGTCCCCCGGGCCGACGCGCGCGGCATCCAGCATCTGGTCGGCGGTGAGGCCGGCGAGGGGCAGTCCCCCGGCCGCGACGACGTCGGCGCCGTCGGGCAGGGGCGCCAGACAGCGCACCGGGACGGCGACCTGCTGGGCACACGTGCCGTGGCCGATGTGGTCCATCCGGGCGTAGGCGAGGACCCGCTGGCCGGGGACGAACTCGGTCACGGCGGGGCCCACGGAGGCCACTTCGCCCGCGACGTCCCAGCCGGGCACGATCGGGAACCAGTGGGGGAAGATCGTCTGCAGGTAGCCCTCGCGGACCTTGTAGTCGACGGGGTTGACCCCCGCCGCGCGCACGTTCACCACCACCGCGTCGGGCCCGCGCACGGGATCGGGGAGGTCCTCGCGCAGGGTGAGGACGTCGGCGGGCCCGAAACGGTCGTACGCGATCCCTCTCACATGCTCACAGTAAGCACTGATCCGTCATCGAGCCGTTCAAGCTGCACCCCCGCGAGTTCGAGCATCGGGTCGGTGACCTCGCGCGGGGTCGTTCCGGGCAGCCACAGCACCTTCGGCAGGCCGAACTCCGACCACTCCCCGGGCTCGGCCCGGTAGAGCTGCTCGGCCACCGCGTCGCTGGCGCCGGTGGAGGCGAGCACCGCGCGGGCGGCGAACGTCGCCCCCGCAGCCGCGGCGGCGTGCGCGGCCCAGGCGGTGGGCACGCGCTCGGGCGCGGGCTCGTCGGCGAGGCGGACGCCGGGCAGCCACAGGCCCAGCCCGTGCTGGGCCCGGCGGAGGAGGCCACGGGCCCGGCCCTGCTCCCACGTGAGCGTGATCGACACCTCGACCCCGTCGACGACGCCCGCGGCCTCGGCCTGCGGGGCCCGGACAGGTCCACACGGACGCCGCCGACCCGCGCCGGGTCGGCCGAGACGAGCCCTTCCAGCCAGGACGCGACGACGTCGGCGGCGGCCACGCGACGGCGCGCGGTGCCTGATCCGGGCGCGACGAGCAGCGCGGCACCCGTCGGCAACGTCGGCTGGCCCGCCTCGCCCGCGAGCAGGTCGAGGGCCGCCCGGCGCACCGACCAGGCGGCGGCCGGCGCCGACAGCACCGTGGCGGCCACCCGGCGCCCGCCCTCGGCGTCCACCGCGAAGGCCGCGCGGAGCACGGCGGCCGCGCTGTCGGCGTCGAGCAGCGGCCAGGCCTTCGCCGCGGCGTCCACGAGGCTCGCGGCACCCTCGACCGGCCCCGGCGCGCGCTCCAGCCACGAGGCCAGCTCGGGCAGCACGTAGCGGTGGACGTGGTCGGCCCACAGGGCGGCCAGCAGCCCACCGGCGCGCTCGTCGGTGGTGAACCCGCGGGCGTGCATCCACTGCGCCATGCGCGGCGGCGTGGCAGCGCTGACGTACTTCACTTCGAGGGCGAGCAGCGGCTCCTCCAGGTGCCAGGTCTCGCGCAGCGTGGGCGGCAGGGCCGACAGGTCGGGGACGCCGTGCCGGGCCAGGTCGAGGGCCATGGCCGCGGCTGCCGCGGCGGCACGGCCGCGCTGGTCCGGGGTGGTCGGCCAGGTGTCGAACGCGGTGGCGCGGGGGGACCACTCGGCCATGTCCCACGGTGCCGGGACATCCGTCACGCTGGTCACCGCCCCACCGCCTGCCTCTCCTGGCTCGTCCGCCGTCATCAGCTGTCGTCCGCGGTCGTCCGCTGTTCTCGGCCGTCGTCAGCCGCCGCGGGCTCGACACCCGAGGGTCCGGGCGACCGTTCGGCCGCCGAGGTGACGGGCCGCCGGTACCGGCCGCGCGCCGTCGGGTCGGGGCGGCGTCGTCGCGCGCCCACCGCAGCGAAGTATCCCCCCTCGAGGCGCGGCGTCACGCACCGCGGGGTCCTCCCTGGCAACGTTGTCCGGCGTCGCCCTCGCGGGACGCGCCCGATCTGGGGAGCATCCGCGCGGGATGAGCGCGCTGATGCTCCCCCAAGGCGGCCGCCCCCGCGCTCCGCACGCAGGCTCAGCCCCGCACGAGGGACGCCGCCCGCTCACGAGGAGCGGACGGCGTCCGGTGTGGCCTTCCTCACGGCGTCGGGACGCCGCCCTTCGTCACGGCGTCGGGACGCCGCCCATCGTCACGACGTCGGGACGACGCCCTCGCGCTGGTCGGCGAGGAACGACGCGACCCAGGCGAGCGCGGAGTTCCAGTTGATCGCGAGCTCGTTGGTGGCGTAGGAGCCGATGTCGTCGATGTAGCAGAACTGCGGCTTGCAGCCGACGAGCTTGGCCCCGGCGACCGGGTCCTGGATGCCGGTGTTCGGCCCGCCCGCCACGGTGCCGTTGGGCGGCGGGGGCAGGGTCGGGTCGAGGGACTTGGCGTACATCCGGCTGTGCTGGTTCTTCGACGTGACCGTGCCGTAGCCGGTGACGTAGGAGATGTTCAGCGCGTTGCGGCCGAAGAGGTAGTCCGAGCCGGCGAGGACGCCGTTGAGGTACGTCACGTCACCGGTGAGGTCGTAGGCGGTGGCCACGACGACGAGGTTGTTCAGCAGGTTGCTGTTCGACCCCCACACCCACTGCCCGTCGGCGGGCGCGTACGCCTGACCGTAGGACTGCTTCGAGGCGACGGCGAGGACGGCGTCGGCGCCAGCGACGACGCTGGCGGCGACCGCGGAGCGGTTCGGCAGCTTGCTGGGCACCGTGGCGAGGTCCATCCGTGCCAGCGGGGCGACGTTCTGCCAGCCGAAGCCGTTGACGTCGAACACCTGGTCGGGCTTGGCGGTCAGGCCCGACAGCGGCGAGGCGTTGACGTCGGCCAGGTAGTCCTTGGACGCCGTGCTCAGGTACAGCTCGGCGGCGGCCCAGTAGAACTCGTCGGTGACGTTGGAGTCGTCGTAGGCGCCGCCACCGCTGTTGCCGTCGGCGCCGACCGCGTACACGGCCGGGCTGGCCTTGGCGGCCTTGTAGGCCGACTTCGCGACCTTGAGCAGCTTCGCCGAGTACGCCGGGTCGAACTTCTTGAACAGGCGCGCGCCCTGGGCGGCCGCGGCGGCGAGGTTCAGCGTGGCCGCGGTCGAGGGACGGTGCAGCTCGCGCACCTCGGAGTCGGCCGCCGGGGCCAGCGGCAGGCCGGTCCACTTGGCGTCCTGGACCTTGTGGAACGCCATGCCCTTGTAGGGCTTGAGCGCGGGGTCCTTGACGTTGTTCGGGACCTGCATCTTCATCAGGAAGTCGAGCTCCCAGCGCGCCTCGTCGAGGATGTCCGGGACGCCGTTGCCGGTCTCGGGCAGCTTCAGCGTGGAGTCGCCGAGGGCGGTGCGGTCGCCCGAGAAGGCGAGCTGGTTGCGCTCGTAGGTCGACATCAGCTGCGCGACGGCGATGCCGCCGTTGACGACGTACTTGCCGTGGTCACCGGCGTCGTACCAGCCGCCGGAGACGTCGAACGTCGTCTTCGGGCTGCAGGTCCAGCCGTCGTAGTACTCCGCGGGGGCCTGGCAGGACACCTTGGTGTCGCCCTTGTTGGGGGCGACGCCGATGTGGCCGGCGGCGCGGCCGTAGCGCGGCATGATCGCGTTGTCGATCGCGATGCCGGAACGCTGCGTGTAGAAGAGGTTCAGCGACTCGGTGCGCAGGTCCTGCAGCCGGTTGTTCGCGATGTCGAAGTGGTAGCTGGTCTGGTCGTCGGCGGTCAGCGTGTAGCCGAGGCCGACCCGGGTGACCGAGCTGAAGTCGATGACGTGCACGTTCTGCCCCGACGTCGGGTCGACGCCCTTGGGGATCGTCGTGCCGCGTGCGACGACGGTGCCCGCGGACGTGCGCAGGTTCCAGCCGACCGGCTTGGTCTTGGCCGTCACCAACGTGGCCTGCTTCGGCCCGCGCGGCAGGTACCCGACCTGGTTGACCCGCACCCGCGGGCCGGTCTCGGGCACGTACGGCGGCACGACGACGTCGCCCTCGAGGCTGACGTCGTCGATGCACAGGGTGTACTCACCCTGGCCACCGATCTGGAAGACGACCTGGCCGTTGTCCATGTCCAGCGGCGAGGTGCCGGTGACGGTGTACTCGGCCCAGTCGGTCGTGATCGCCGTGGGGCCGCCCGCGACGGACTCGTACGGGTCGGCACCGTGGATGAACGCGGCGGTGATGGTGACGGCCTTCGTCGCCTTCGCGCGGAAGGTGAGGCCGTAGGTCTTGCCCTCGCTGGCCTGCAGGCCCGAGTAGTTGATCGCGGCGTCCCACACGTTGGTGGTGCCCTCGGCGGGGGCGGTGGCGCACAGCGCACCCTCGACGAGGTTGGGGCCCGACGAGACGCCGTACGCCGACCACGGCGAGGTCGTCGTGTCGAAGCTGCCGTTGGTGATCTGACCGGCGGCCTGGGCGGAGGCGCCGGGGAGGAACGCGACGAGGCCGGCGGCCAGGCCGGCGGTCGCGGTGACGGCCAGGACGCGACGTCCTCGCCGACGGGAGGTGGGGGGCACGGGGTCTCCTCATCGAGCTCACGGATGGTGAAAAGTCCCGACCCGACGCGGGGGCGAGTCCGGGCGCCGCCCACGCTGGTCGGCGCGATCCAACGCGCTGGTGAGGGCGTTGTCAACGCCTCGCGGCGTGGCGTCCGCCGGATCGCGCCGTCTGCCACGCACCGTGTCCGAACCGTTTCGAATGGGAGCGGAGGAGACGGGTCCGGACACGCGAAAGGCGCCGCCCTCCGAGGGAGCCGGAGGGACGGCGCCTTCCTCGCCGACGTCGCGAGGTGGACGTGCCCGGGGCGAGCCCCGGGACGCGCCCGCCGCGCGACCTGCCGGGCACCAGGTCGCGCGACGGGCGGGCCTTGCGTCAGCCGACCGGCTTGAGACCGGCCTTCTGGTCGGCGAGGAACGAGGACACCCAGACGAGCGGGGCGTTCCAGTTGATGGTGAGCTCGTTCGTCGAGTACGACTCGATGTCGTCGATGTAGCACATCTGACCGACGCAGCCGGTCAGCTTGCTCGCCGCCACCGGGTCCTGCAGGCCCACGTTCGGGCCACCGGCGATGGTGCCCGCCGGCGGGTTCGGCAGCTTCGCGTCGAGCGACTTCGCGTACCAGCGGGAGTGCTGGTTCTTAGAGTACACGGTGCCGTAGCCCGTGACGTAGGAGTTGTTCAGCGCGTTGCGGCCGAGCACCCAGTCCATGCCCCGCAGCGTCGCGTTGAGGTAGGTGACCTTCTTCGTCAGGTCGTAGGCGGTGCCGAGGATCTGCATGTTGTTCAGCAGGTTGCTCGTCGAGCCCCACACCCAGCCGGTCAGCGGCTGCGCGTACGGCTGCGTCTTGGCCAGGGTGACCAGGTTGTCGGCCGCGGCGGTGACGCTCTTCTTGATCCCGGCCTTGTTCGGCAGGGCGTTGGGCACGGTGGCCTGGTCGAGACGGGCCAGCGCGGCCACGCTCTGCCAGCCGAAGCCGCCCACGTCGAAGACGGAGGACGCCTGCGCGTTGCCGAGGTGCAGCGGCGAGGCCAGGACGTCGGCCGAGTACGCGGCGTCCTTCGTCGTCAGGTACAGCTCGGTGGCGGCCCAGTAGAACTCGTCGGTGACGTTGTTGTCCTCGTACGCGCCACCACCGGTGGCGTCGGCCGTGCTGGCGTACACCTTCGGGTTGGCCTTGGCGGCGGCGTAGGCCACCTTGGCGGCGTCGAGCAGCTTCGTCGAGTACGCCTTGTCGTACTTCGCGTAGACGCGCGCACCCTGGGCGAGCGCGGCGGCGAAGTTCAGCGTCGCGGCGGTCGACGGGCGGTGCAGCTCACGGACCTCGGCGTCCTTGGCCGGGTCCATGGGCAGGCCGGTCCACTTCGCGTCGTGCAGCTTGTGGAAGACCATGCCCTTGTAGGGGGTCAGGCCCGCGTCGGTGGTGGTGGTCGGCACCTGCATCTTGAGGAACCAGTCGAGCTCCCACTTCACCTCGTCGAGGAGGTCGGGCAGCTTGTTGCCGGCCTCGGGCAGGCGCAGGGTCTTGTCGCCGTAGGCGTTCTTGTTCGCGCCCTTGGCCGTCTGGCTGCGCTCCCACGTGCCCAGCAGCTGGGCCACCGAGATGCCGCCGTTGACGACGTACTTGCCCTGGTCACCGGCGTCGTACCAGCCGCCGGAGACGTCGAACTTCGAGGTGCAGGTCCAGTCGTCGTAGGCCGCGATCGGGGCCGCGCAGGAGACCGACTTGTCACCGGTGTTGGGGGCGACGCCGATGTGACCGGCGGCGCGGCCGTAGCCCGGCACGATCTTGTTGTCGATCGCGATGCCCGAACGCTGCGTGTAGTACAGCGTCATGGCGTCCTTGCGGAGCTGGCTGTAGATGTCGGTACCGATCCGGAACTTGTAGCTCTCCTCACCGGCGACGGTGATGGAGTAGGTGCCCGGCTTGACCGTCTTGCTGAAGTCGATCGTGTGCACCTTCTGGCCCGAGGAGGGGTCCAGACCGGCGGGCACCGTGGTGCCCTTCGCGAACACGACCGGCTTGAGGCTCTTGTTGTTGTACAGGTTCAGCGTGTACGGCAGGCCCTTGGGCTCGTCGCTGACGACGACCGCCAGCTTGGGTCCCTTGGTCAGGTAGCCGACCTGGTTGACGCGGACGATCGGGCCGGTCTCGGGCTCGTACTTCGGCGGCTCGACGCCGCCCTTGAGCGAGACGTCGTCGATGCAGACGGTGACGGGACCCTTGCCACCGATCTGGAAGACCAGCTGCCCGTTGTCGAAGGCGATGGTCGGGGCCGTGGGGTCGGCGGGCGTCGCGGGCGACGTTCCGTTGTAGGTGAAGGTCGTCCACTCGGTGCTCAGCGCCGACTGGCCGGCGGCCACCTGGGTGTAGGGGTCGCTGCCCATCTGGAAGCCGGTGAAGACCGTGACGGCGTCGCTGGCCTTCGCGCGGAAGGTCAGCTCGTAGCCGGTGTCGACCAGGGCCGTGATGCCGTCGTAGGTGATCGCGGCGTCCCACACCGCCCCGCCGGAGGCGGCCTCGTCGGCGGTGGCGCACGCGGCGCCGTCGACCAGGTCGATCTTCGTGCCGACGGTGCCGTAGGTGGTCCAGGGGGTGGTGCCGGTCTCGAACGTGCCGTTCGAGATCTGCTCGGCACCCTCCTCCGCCAGCGCGGCGGACGTCGGGATGATGGTGAGCCCGGCGACCGCCAGGCTTCCGGTCGCGGTCAGGGCGAGCGCCGTCAGGGCGCCTCGCCGTCGTGCTACTGAGCCCGGATCCACCGACGTGATTCGGTAGGCCCTTCGCGTCGGTTCGCTGATCTTCTTCGTGCCGGCGGGCGTGCGGGTTTCCCGGCTCTGCGCCGGTTTTCCACTGTGAAATCGGTGTCGGGCCCTGCCGGGCGGTGGACGGGTCACAACCACGGGTCAAGTGATCATGACGGCGGTGGCCAGGCGCTGCCAGCCGGTGCGCCAGGGCCAACTGGTGGGAAGGTGCAGGGTCAGGCGTCGTGCGGAGCGGGCGATCCGGGCCGGGACGGCGACGAGCCTGGCCCGCAGGGTCGCGGTCGTGGTCTTGGCGTGCAGGCTGCCGGCCACCGCGCCGGCGGCGCGTAGCAGGTTGTGCGCGATCGCGGCGAGCACCAGCCAGGCCGCGTTCGCGGTGAACTTCCCCGACGGCAGGTGCGCCAGGGGTCCGTTCTTGAGGTCGGCGATGACCTGCTCGACGATCGCGTGCGCGCGGTGGGCGGCCTCGGCCTCGAGCATCGAGGCGGGTGAGTCGGTGAACACCGCGTGATGACGGTGGACGGCGAACAGTTCGTCCTGTCCTGCAGCGGCTTCGGGGTTGAGGCGCTTGACCCGCCGCACGATCAGCCGGGCAGTGACCTGCTGGCGTTTCGGGCGGGAGGTGAACGCGGTGAACACCGGAACCTCGGCGACCTCGGCATCGGAGACGAGGTCGCCGGTGCCGGGGTCGGTGAACGCGTTGGGGTAGTGGATGGCGGTCCAGGAGGTTTCGGGGATCGCGGCGATCGCGGCCTTCACGGTCGGGTTCATCCGCGCGGTGACGGAGAACTTCGCCCCGTGCCGGCGGGCGGCGGCGATGACGTCGGCGCCGTAGTAGGCGCTGTCCGCGCGCAGGATGACCAGCGTCCCCTTGCGCGGATCGGCGCCCGCCGAGCGGGCGGTGACCAGGGCGTCGGCGACCAGCCGGGCCGCTCCGCGGACCGAGTTCACCGATCCCTTCCGCAACCGCGTGGCCGCGATCACGGGTGCGGCCAGTGGGGTGGAGATGGTCGCCAGCAGCACGTTCAGGCCTTTGACCTTGGAGTAGCCGTAGCCGGCGCCCTGCTTGGCATACCCGTGGGTGGCCCGGACCGTGTCATCGATGTCGACGTAGGCGACCTGGTCGGCGCCGGGCAGCAGCGGCGTGCACCGAGCCAGGCCCGCCAGGACCCGGGCGGCGACCGCGTCGAGCTGGCGTACGTGCCCGAACGCGAACGTGCGCAGGAAGGTGCCCAACGTGGACGGGGCGCGGATCCCGGTGAACAACCTGGCCATCCCGCCGTGGCGCAGCAGGCCCATGTCGTCGATGGAGTCCGCGCCGGCGACCATCCCCGCGACCAGCGCGGCGACCTTCGCCGGGGCGTTCGCGGCGCCGTCCCCGGACACCGTCACCGTCTCGGCGACCAGGCGGCGCAGACCCGCCCGGTCGGCCAGGGCGACCACCGGGGCCAGCCCGGCGCAGGACACGAGATTCGGGTCGTCAAAGACCGCGGAGACCCGGAACGGGTCATGAGACAGTTGCATCTCACGGGTGCCCTTCTGCTGGTGGATCTGGAACCTTCGACAAGTCCCATGATCCCAGCTCAGAAGGGCATTCGTGCGTCCACAGCCGGATCGGCACCCATGATCAACGGTGGATCCGGGCTGAGGGCACGGGCCTTCTCCTCGTTGAGAGTTCGGAACGCTCCGTGGCCAAAGGGGGAGCCGGCGGCCAGGGAACGTGCGCCATGGAACGCTGTGTGACAGAAACCTGTCAAGCACGGGGGCTGTTCGTCCGATCAACACACGACGTCCCCGAGCAGTGCGTCACGTTAGCTTCCGCAAGCGTCGCCTGACAACGAAGGACTTCGGTCCGGGCGAGCGGTCGAAACGAATCGACACTTGTGGCGGGTCGGTCACTCACCGTGATGGCGCCGGATGATCAGGCGTGCGGCAGCGCCGTCCCCGCGATGCGGCCCACCTGCTCCAGCCGCCATAGCTCCCACGGGTGGTACTCGGGGCCCTCCTCGCGCACGAGCACCAGCGCCAGGTCGTCCTGGAGAGGTACCAGTGCGGCGCCCACGTAGGGCGTCGCCCGCCCCGGCGGGACGATCCGCACCGCCGACAGCCGCAGCGCCGCCCGCACGGCCACGAATTCGGGACCGGGGCACTGGTGGCTCAGAGCCACCACCTCGTGCGGATCACCCGCGACATAACGCACGGCGGCGGCCCAGTCGGCCGCCAGGGCCGCGGGAGCACCGTCGACCAGGGTGATCAACGCCCGCTCGGGGCGCTGCAGCACCTGCGCCAGCAGTTCCAGGTCGGCGTGGCCGCTCGCCGGCGGCACCGGGTGCTGCACCGCCGTGACCGTCAGGCCCACCACCGCGGACAGTGCGTCGCTCACCCGCGCCACGTGCTCGGCGTCGCGCACCTCGACGTGGACGTCGTCCGTCGCCCGCCCGCCCTCGCTGTCGAGGACGGCCACGCGCACGATGTCACCGCCCGCCTGGCCGATCGCCGAGGCCACGCGCCCGAGCATGCCGGGACGGTCGGGGACGCTGATCCGCAGCCGAGCGAGCACCGGACCTCCAGAGGACGACGGGGTACCCGCAGCATGACGCACGCACGTGTCGTCCGTGCGACCAACCCACCCCGGCGCACGCACGTCACACCGCTCCTGCGGGGCCGTGCCCGGTTGCGCCGAGCACGCGGGCCCCGACCATGACGGGGTGAGCCCCGAGCGCCCCAGTGAATCCGCCGACCAGCGCGCCGATCGCAACTTCAACGAGCTCCTGCAGGAGATGCGGGTGCTGCAGGCGGGCGTGCAGATCCTCTTCGCGTTCCTGCTGACGATCCCCCTGCAGGTGCGCTTCGAGCGGTTCGACTCCTGGGAGCGGGGCATGCTGCTCGCCGCCCTGGTGATGTCGGCCTTGGCGGTGACCTGCTTCATCGCGCCCGTCGCCTACCACCGCACCCTGTTCCGGATGGGCGCCAAGACCGAGATCGTCGAGGCGAGCAACCGGTACGCCCGGGCGGGGCTCGCCTTCCTGGTGCTGGCCATCTGCGCGGCGCTGCAGCTCGCGCTCGACCTCATCGTGGGCCGGCAGGCGGCCGTGGGGCTCGCCGTCGGGCTCGCCGCCGTCCTCGTCACCGTGTGGGGGATCCTGCCCGGCCTGCGCCGGCGGCACTACGAGCAGGCACGCTCCTGACCCCGGGCGACTCGCCCGCAGGTCAGATCCAGATGGCCGGGTCGACCTGGTCGTCGGCGGCGATCACAGGCGCCGGGGCCGGCGGCAGCGGAGCCGCGTCGGGGCCCTTCTTCTCGCGCACCTGACCCGGCACGCCGACCACCACCGCGCCCGGCGGCACGTCGCGCACGACGACGGCGTTCGCGCCGATCTGGGCGCCGTCGCCGATCAGCACCGGCCCGAGCACGCGCGCGCCGGCGCCGATCGTCACGTTGTTGCCGACGGTCGGGTGGCGCTTGACCTTCTGCAGGCTCCGCCCGCCGAGCGTGACGTCGTGGTAGATCATCACGTCGTCGCCCACCTCGGCGGTCTCGCCGATGACCACGCCCATGCCGTGGTCGATGAAGAACCGGCGGCCGATCGTGGCCCCGGGATGGATCTCGATGCCGGTCAGGGCACGCGTCCACTGCGAGATCAGCCGGGCCACGAGGTGGTGGCCGCGCCGCCACAGGGCGTGGTGCAGGCGGTAGGACCACACCGCGTGCAGCCCCGGGTAGCCCAGCACGAGCTCGGCGCGGGAACGGGCGGCCGGGTCGTGGGACACCGCGGTCGCCAGGTCCTCCTGGAAGCGCCGCCACGCGCCGAGCCGGGTGGGGTACTGAGCTGCCTGGTACACGCGTCCGCCATCTCTGTCCGGCCTCGCCCCGGGGCGAGGCCACCGGGGCCCGTCATGGCCGGACGCCGTCCGCGACCCGTGAGGTCACGTACGGCGTCCGGCGCTGAGGAGCATTCTGCTCGAGCGATCAGTCGAGGAGGTCGGCGTAGAGGATCGTCGACAGGTAGCGCTCGCCGAACGACGGGATGATCACGACGATCGTCTTGCCGGCGTTCTCGGGGCGCTTGGCGACCTCGACTGCCGCCCAGAGGGCGGCACCCGAGGAGATGCCGACGAGCAGGCCCTCCTCCTTGGCGGCGCGGCGGGCCCAGGCGACGGCGTCGTCTGCCGTGGCGTCGAGGACCTCGTCGTAGATCGTGGTGTCGAGGATCTCGGGCACGAAGTTCGCGCCGATGCCCTGGATCGGGTGCCCGCCCGGGCTGCCGCCGTTGAGGATCGGCGACGCCGCAGGCTCGACGGCGATGACCTTGAGGTCGGGCTTGCGCGACTTCAGCACCTGGCCGATGCCGGTGATCGTGCCGCCCGTGCCGATGCCGGCCACGACGATGTCGACCTGGCCGTCGGTGTCCTTCCAGATCTCCTCGGCCGTCGTGCGGCGGTGGATCTCGGGGTTGGCGGCGTTGGCGAACTGGCGCACCAGCACGGCGCCGTCGGTCGCGCCGACCTCCTCGGCCTTGGCGACCGCGCCCTTCATGCCCAGGGCCGGGTCGGTGAGGATCAGCTCGGCGCCGAAGGCCCGCAGCAGCGCCCGGCGCTCCTTGGACATCGAGGACGGCATGGCGAGGACGACCTTGTAACCGCGGGCGGCACCGACCATGGCCAGGGCGATGCCGGTGTTGCCCGACGTCGCCTCGACGATCGTGCCGCCGGGCTGCAGCTGCCCCGACGCCTCCGCCGCGTCGATCATCGCGACGCCGATCCGGTCCTTGACGCTGTTGGCCGGGTTGTAGAACTCGAGCTTGGCCACCACCGTGGCGCCGGCACCGTCCGTGATCCGGTTGAGCCGGACCAGGGGGGTGTTGCCGACGAGCTTCGTCACGTCGTCATAGATCGGCATTGCTGCAGGTCACCGCCTTCTGGGCCATCCCGGGAACCCGGGAGGGGGTGTGTGGGGTCGTCCGGCCCGCCCGTGGAACGAAGGCGGACCTTCCTCAAGTACCAGCCCACCGGAGATCGGCGCGACACGCCACCCCGGCCGGTGTGTCGCGCGGACTTCTCAGTGAACGGCGTCCGGGAGGACGAACGACTCCGGCGCGTGCATGATTCCCGCCGCAGCGACGCCCCCCGGCACCGCTCGCGAGTCTAGGCGGGCGAGGTAACGCGGTGACGGCCGAGGAAACGATCAGCCCACCGGCGGGACGACGGCACCCAGGGGCCGCTGCCCGGCGGAGGCCCCGGCGCCGACGGCGTTGCGTTCGCGCAGGTCGACCGTGGTGGTGCCCGCCGGCAGCGGGCGCACCTGGACCTCCCCGGCGAGCACCCGGGTCTCGAACGCCGGCTGCGGCGAGGTGGCGGGGCCGTGCACGACCCGCCCGTCCTCGAGGGAGAACACCGACCCGTGCCAGGGGCAGCTGACACACGCCGTCGGGCGGCCGTCGACCGTCTCGTCGCTGACCTCGCCCTCGTGCAGCGGGCCGGACAGGTGCGAGCAGACGTCGCCGAGGGCCTGCACCACCCCGCCGGAGCGGACGACGACGACGGGTGCGCCGTCCACCTCCGCCCGCACCGGCGTGCGGTCGGCGAAGTCCTCGAGGCGGCCCACCGACGTCCAGCGATCCTCGACCTCGGGAGCCGTCCCGTCGGCGTGGTTGGCGCCGGCGCCCCAGCGGTAGGACAGGTGCCCGCCGATCGCGGCCGCGGCGCCCGACACCAGCGTGCCCGCGACGCCGAGCGCGCGGCCCGAGGAACGCCGTCCACGACGGCGCTGCACGAGCGACCCGGCCAGCAGCACCGTGGCCGCCGTGTTCGCCGCCGCGTGGACGAGACCGATCCGCTTCTGCTCCCCGCGCAGCTGCGACCAGTCGGCGGCACCGGCGGCCGCCGCCAGCGGCACCGCGGCCAGGCCGACCGCCACGAGCAGCGCGCTCGCGTCGTCGGCGCCGTCACGGCGCTCCCGCGCCCGCGCGTCGTCGCCGCCCAGGGCCGCGTTCGCCGTCGTCGCGACGTCGATCACCGCCGAGGACAGGAACGCGCCCACCGGCAGCATCGCCACCGCTGGGTGCAGCGGGTGGCCGAGCCAGGTGCCGTGCAGGACGTCGAGGGCGGCCTGCGGCAGCTTGCGGACGGCGTCACCGAGCGGGGCGCCGGCGCGGTCGAGCGCGCGGAACCGGGGGTCGGTGGCGAGGCGGTCGACGGCGCTCATCACGGTCATGCCCCGCCGGTGCCCGATGCCGGACCCCGGCAAACCCCGCGGCACGGCCCGCCGCACCGGAACCAGGGCTCGGCCGGCACCGCCTCAGCCGGCCTGGCGCAGGGGGACGAGCGGCCCGCCGTCGAGCCGGCAGTCGCCCTCGACCTGCCAGGCGGGCACCTGCGCGGCGGCGTCCAGGACCCTGCGGCGCCGGGCCCGCTGCGCCCCGCGCGCGTCGTCGAGGAAGTGCGTCCAGAACGCGTGCGGCCCCTCGAACCCCGACTCGACGGCCGAGGCCAGCAGCCCGCGGCGGGTCGCCTCCGCGCCGCGCCCGCTCACCTCCGTGAACGTCGTCGGGCCGGGCCCGATCCGCGGGTAGAGGACGCCGACCAGCGGCGGCCGCGCGGCGGGTTCGGCGATCGGGAAGCGCTGCCGGAACGGCCCCGGGGGCAGCGGCACCTTCTCCAGCGGCGAGAACGCGCGGGCCGGGGACGGCGTGAACGACTCGGGCAGCCCGGCCATCGCCGGCAGCCCGCGGTAGGCCGCGACCGTCGCCTCCCCCAGGTGTGGGTAGTCGGGCCAGCCCGCCACCCTCGGCGCAGCGGCGTCGCCGTCGAACAACAGCAGGGAGCGGTCCCCCGACAGGATCGACCAGCCCTGCCGTTCCACGAGCTCCAGCAGCAGCGACGTCTTGCCCGCGCCCTTGGCCCCCGCGATCAGCAGCGCGCGGCCGTCGCGCACCGCCGACGTCGCGTGCACGGGCACCGCGCCGAGGTTCTCGTGGTGCTTGAGGCTGAGGTCGCGCAGCATCTCGATGACGTCGAGGGCACCGCTGCGGGTGACGTGCGCGTCGATCCGCCGCGCCCGGGCGTCGATCCGCACGCGGACTCCGCTGCGCAGGCAGTGCACGTACTCGACGGCGCCCCCGCCGCAGGCCAGGGTGTGCCGGCGGGCGGCGACAGTGAAGAAGGGGCTGCTGCTGCGGCGCACGTGGACGTCCTCGGGGCCGAGCGCACCCGCGGGCGGCAGGTGGACGTCGTCCAGCGCGCCCGACAGCGCCACCGTCACCAGCGGCGCATCCGCCTCCTCCTCGGGGCCACGCCGACCCCGGGGAGGACGACCGCGTGCGAGGCGAGGAAGCCCACGACCTCGTCGGCCACGGTGCTCGCGACGGCGTCGTCGTCGGAGGTGTGCAGGTGGATCACGGCGTCGATCAGGCGAAGTCGGACAAGCCCCATGCGCCCCATCCAACCCGATACGCGCTGCGCCGTCCGTCACGGTCCGGCAACGACTCGTGACGGCGCCGGGGGACCGCCGGGCGGCGCGACACCCCCGACGGCAGGATGGCCGCGTGCCCGCCGACCCCCGGTTGCTCGCCGACCTCTCCGACGCCGTGGGCCCCGCCCACGTCGTCCGCCCGGGCAGCCCCATGGACGCCTACGAGCGCGACTGGACGGGCCGCTACCGCGGGTTCGCCGCCGCCGTCGTGCGCCCCTGCTCGACCGCCGAGGTGGCCGCCGTCGTCGAGGCGTGCCGCCGCCACGGCGCGTCCCTGCTACCGCAGGGCGGCTTCACCGGGCTCGCCGGGGTGGTGCCCCGCGACGACGTCGTCGTGCACCTCGGGCGGCTGCGCGCGCCCGTCGAGGTCGACCCCGTCGCCGGACAGGCCGTGGCCACCGCCGGGGTGACGATCGAGGCCGTGCAGGCCGCCGCGCGCGTGCACGGCCTCGACTACGGCATCGACCTCGCCAGCCGCGGTTCGGCGACCGTCGGGGGCACGATCGCGACGAACGCCGGCGGCCTGCGCGTCGTGCGGCACGGGGACACGCGCGCCCAGGTGATCGGCGTCCAGGCGGTCCTCGGCACCAGCGAGACGATCACCCGGATGTCCGCGCTGACCAGGGACAACACCGGCTACCACCTGCCCTCGCTGCTGACCGGCAGCGAGGGCACCCTCGGCGTCGTCACCGCCGCCCGGCTGCGGCTGGTGCGCCCCGCGCCCCGGCGCGTGCTGGGCATGCTGGCGTTCGCGTCGGTGGACGAGGCCGTGGTGGCCGCGCAGGTGCTGCGGCGTGACGTCCCGGGCGTGGAGGCCGTCGAGCTGGTGCTGCGGGAGGGCGTCGAGCTCGTGCGCAGCGTCGCGGGGCTGCCCGCGCCCCTGCCCGGCACCGACGCCGTCGCCTACGTGCTCGTCGAGGTGGGCGGGGTGGGCGGCGACCTCGCCGACCTGCTCGCCGAGGCCGCCGCGTCCCTCGAGGGCCTGCTCGACGCCGCGGTCGCCGCCGACGCCGCCGGACGCGAGCGGCTGTGGGCCTACCGCGAGCGGCACACCGAGGCGATCAACACCGTGGGCGCGCCGCTCAAGCTGGACGTGACGCTGCCCGCCGCGGCCTACGCGTCGTTCTGCGCCGACGTCCCCGGGCTCGTCGACGCGCTCGTGCCCGGCGCCCGGGTGTGGCTGTTCGGGCACGTCGGCGACGGCAACGCGCACGTCAACGTCACCGGCGTGCCCACCGAGCGCGGCGAGGCCGTGACCGACGCCGTGCTGCGGCTGGTCGCCTCCCTCGACGGGAGCATCGCCACCGAGCACGGCATCGGCAGGGCCAAGAAGCGCTGGCTGGGTCTGGCCCGCTCCCCCGAGGAGCTGGCGCTGTTCGCCCGGGTGAAGCAGGCGTTCGACCCCGACGGGATCCTCGCGCCCGGGGTGCTGCTCGGCTGATCAGCCCGGCCCCCTTACGCCGGGCACCTGTCGGCGCGCAGACTGGCGGGATGCCGGACTCACCGAAGGCCCCCCGCACGCTGGCCGAGCTCGAGCAGCTCGAGGCCCGCGTCCACGTGCCGTTCGACAAGCTCACCTACGGGCGGGCACAGCCGCCCGCCGCGCCCCTGCACGACGACTACGAGCGAGAGGTGCGCTCGCTGCTGCTCGAGACCGGCGGCTGAACCGGCGTCAGCTCAGCAGGAGCCCGACGCCGAGGGCGAGCATCACCACGGCGATGACGGCGTCCAGCGCTCGCCAGGCGCCGGGCCGCGTGAACACCGGGCGCAGGGCCCTCGCGCCGAACCCGAGCGCCGTGAACCAGACGACGCTCGCCGCCGCCGCGCCGCCCGCGAACCACCAGCGCAGCCCCGGGCCCTGGTGCGCCGCCACCGAGCCGAGGAAGACCACCGTGTCGAGGTACACGTGCGGGTTGAGCCACGTGAACGCCGCCGCCGTCGCCAGGGTCGCGCCGAGGCTCTGGCCGCGCCGCCCCGCCTCCCCCGGGCCGCCCGACCTGACGCCCTCGACGTCGAGGCCCTGCTCGGTGCCCCGCCACGCCCGACGGGCCGCCAGCAGGCCGTAGACCAGCAGGAACGCCGCCCCCACGAGGCGCACGGCCGTGACGAACGCCGGTGCCGCCTCGATCAGCGCGCCCAGCCCGAACGCGCCCGCGACGATCAGCACGGCGTCCGATCCGGCGCACAGGGCCACGACAGGCGCGACGACGCGGGCGGGCGCGTGCAGCCCGAGGCGCAGGACGAACGCGTTCTGCGCGCCGATCGCGACGATCAGCGACAGTCCGGTGGCGAGACCGAGCAGCAGGGCGGGGAGCACGGGCGTCGACGCTAGCGGCCCGCCGCACCGTTGCCGGACGCGATCTCGAGGCGCACACTCGGACCATGACCGACGACGCACGCATCCCGCGCACGCTGGAGGAGCTCGCCGAGCTCGAGGCACGCGTCCACGTGCCGTTCGAGAAGCTCACCTACGGCCAGGCCGAGCCGCCCGCCGACGCCGTCCTCGACGACGAGCGCCGCCGTTCCCAGTTCGTCCTGCACTACGCGGGGTTCTGACCCTCGGCGGTGCCCGCTCGGCGGGAGGATCGGCAGCATCATGCGATGCCGATCCTCCCGCCGAGGGTCACCCGCAGCCGTGCGCCGCCGCGGCGAACGCCGCCCCGCGATCGCGGTAGTCGCGGAACAGCCCGAAGCTGGGCGCTGCGGGCGAGAGCAGCACCACGCCCGAGGGGCGGGCCCAGGCGAACCCCTCCGCGACGGCCTCGGCCAGCGAGCCCACGGCCCGTGCGGTGACCAGCGGCCCCCCGCCGCCGGCCCGCTCGTACGCGGCGAGGATGTCGGGCCCGTTGTCGGGGGTGGCCAGCAGCAGCAGCTCCTGCGTCCGTGCGCGCAGGCCCGTCGCGAGCGGCTCGTAGTCGATGCCGCGCGACTGCCCGCCGACGATCAGCGCGACCCTGCGCTCGGCGAACGCCTCGACGGCGGCGAGGGTGGGCAGCACGTTCGTCGACAGGCCGTCGTCCACGAAGTCCACGCCGTCGACGGTGGCGACGCGCTGCAGGCGTGACTCCAGCCCCCCGAACCCCCGTGCCGCCGCCGCCAGCGCCGCGTCGTCGTCGGCGCCCGGCACCCCCGCGGCCTGCAGCAGGGCGCGGGCGATCAGCGCGTTGCGGCGGTTGTGGGCGCCGAGCACCTGCAGGTCGTCGACCCAGGACGCGTCCGTGTCGAGGCCCACCCAGGTGACGGCGTCCCCGGCCAGCTCGGGGCGGGCACGCAGCAGCGCCGAGTCGCCGTTGGCGATCACCCGGCGGACGCCGTCGGCGCGGGCCAGGGACAGCTTGTCGGCGTAGTACCGCTCGACGGACCCCTCGTGCCACGGCAGGTGGTCGGGCGCCAGGGACGTGACGCCGACGACGTGCGGCCCCACCTCGACGTCGGCGGCCTGGTAGCTCGACACCTCCAGCACCCACAGGTCGGGGGACGCCGCGGCGTCGGGGTCGTGCGGCGGGGCGCCGATGTTGCCCACAGCGGCGACGTCGAGGCCGAGGCCGCGCCCCAGGTGGGCGGCGATCGCCGTCGTCGTCGACTTGCCCTTGGTGCCGGTGATCGCGACGACGCGCCCGGCGTCCCCCGCGGCGGCGCGCTCGGCGAGCCACAGGCCCACCCCGCCTCGCACCGGCACGCCCGCCTCGCGCAGCGCCCGCACCGGGGGCGCGTAGCGGGAGATCCCGGGGGTCTTCACGACGAGGGCGCACCCGCGCAGGAGGTCGAGGCCGCCCTCGGCGGTGGGCACGACCGGCAACCCCTCGACGTCGCCGGTGGGCGCGTCGTCGACGAGCACCGGGCGCACGCCGCGGGCCAGGCACGCGCGGACGTTCGCCGTCCCCTCGCGGCCCAGGCCGTACACGCCGACGTTCCCGCCGCCCGCCGCGATCGCGGCGACGTCAGCCCAGGAGATCGCGGGGGGCATACCGGGCGGGCACGTGGTGGCGGCCGACGGGGGTGAGCAGGTGCTCGGGGTCGGGGTCGGTGAACGGTGCGGCCTGGGCGAGCAGCACCTTGAGCAGCCGGTTGCCCTCGCGGTCGGGCCGGGCGGCGGCCATGCGCGCGGCGATCCGGCACTCGCTCTCGTCGCCCACGCACTCCCAGGGCTTGGCGTCGGGGACGACGGCGAGCAGCGTCCGGAACGTGTCGAGCAGCGAGTCGTCCTCCAGCGGCTCGGCGCCACCGAACACCGCGCGCAGCGCCTCGGCCGGCACGTACGGGCTGAGGATGAGGTCGATGAACGCGCACTTGTCGCAGCGCCCGCACCAGGTGGCGGCGCGCTTGGCCGGGTCGATGTGGAAGGCCCGGTTGCAGGAGCGGAACGTCGAGAAGTACTGCTCCAGCCGCGCGAACCGCTTCGCGATCCACAGCTCGGTGAAGGGGCGCAGCAGCGAGAAGTAGTCGACCACGGGCGCGAACGTCTCGGCGAGCACCACCCGCAGGCCCGACTCGAACTCCTCGCTCTTGGAGTACTGGTGGTTGATCGAGCGGCCGTCGACGACGAGCGTGGCCGACGATGCGGACCACTCGTTGGACATCACCACGGCGTCGCGGCCGTGGACGACGGCGGCGAGGACGGCGATCGCGGAGATGATCCCCGTGACGGGCACGTGCCCGTTGAGGAAGCCGAGCTCGCGGCTGCGCAGGATGAGCGGGTCGATCGTCCGCTCGGCGCGGATCACGGGCAGGCCCGCGACGGCGGCGGGCTCCTCGATGGCCTCGAACCGGTCACCGGGGCGGTTGACGACGAACAGCGCCGGCTCCACGCCCAGCTCGCGCAGCAGCTCGACGCTGACGATCGAGTCGACCCCGCCGCCGAAGGGCACCAGCGGCGCCCGCGACGCGGCGTCGACGCCGGGGACGGCGACCGGAGCGGCCTCGCGAGAGGGGCCCTCGATCACCAGGCCCGACAGGTCGAGGCCGTTGCGGTGGGCGAACTCGCCCAGCCCGTCGAGGTGGTACTCCAGCAGGAACGCCCGCTCGGTGGGGGTGACGGCGTGGCCGCCGAGGTCGATCACCGGCGGGGCGCCGGCCTTGTAGTAGGAGACGCCGGCGAGGAGGAAGACCAGCCGCGCCGCGGCGTCGGCCGCAGGGGTGCTCCACGCACCGGCCGGGGCGCCCGGGACGGCGACCCGCTCGCTGAACTCGTGGTCGTCCAGGGCGTACCGGCAGGTGACGACGCCCTCGGCCGGGTCGACCGCGTACCCCAGGTAGGTGAACCGTTGCCCCCGCGCGAGCGGCGCCTGCTCGGCGGTGGAGGGCGCGGCGAGGTCGGGGGCCGGGGTGCTCGGGGACGTCGTCATGGCCGGGCCAGCTTAGACGCGCCCGCGTGGGCGGCATCAGCTCGAGGCACTCCACGTGGCGGCGGGAGGTGTCGCTCAACGCACATAAGTTGCTTCCTCAGCAACCTATGACGTTACCTAGACACCTGCCATCCTTGACCCAGGTGTCAGCCAGACCCAAGCAGCATCTCAAACTGCAACTTTCGGGGTGTCCGTGACACGATCCCTCCCTCCCTCGCTCGCGGCAATCGTCGCCTCGCTCGAACTGGAGCAACCCCAGGTCGTCACCCTCGGCCAGGTGCGAGATCTGGTGGAACAGCACGGCATCCGCAGCGACCCGAAGCTCGTCGCCCTCCGTCTGCGGCAGAAGGGCTGGCTCCTGCCCACCGGTGTCCGGGGGGTCTGGGAGTTCGCTCCAGGAGCCCATGCCGGGCCGTACGGTCACGGGGATCCCCTGGGAGGGCTCAAGGCCTTCCGGCTGCTCCATCCCCGGATGCCGGTCTCCGTGGCCTTGAGCACCGCCGCGTGGGCGCACGGGCTTGCCGACCGCCTGCCCACCACCATCGAGGTCGCCGTCCCCCCGCACACCCGGGTCCCTTCATCGTTGGCCGCGGTGGCGCGAGTGATGAGGTTCGAGACCCGGTTGCCCTCGGTGGAGCTGAAAGGCGAGTCGGTGCACCGACCCGAGTCCGTCCTCGTTCACCTGGCGCAAAGGCCCGGCGACATCCGGTCCTGGGCGTCCGCTGTCGAATGGCTCCCCGAGCTCGCCGCCGGTGTCGACGCCACCCTGATCCACGAGGAGTTGTCGGGCCGGCCACCGGCCACCAGGTCGCGCCTCGGCTACCTCCTCCAGACCCTGCGCCCGGACATCGCTGCCCGGCTCGTGCCCGAGAAGGCGAACAAGACCTGGTTCGGGCCACGGGGTCCGTTGCTCCGGCACTCCCAGCGCTGGCAGGTGGCAGACACGGTGCTGCCGTTCGATCCCGCCTCGCTGGCACCGGAGGGTGAGCGATGAGGGCGCCTCTACCCGGTCAACATCACGGTGGCGCGCGTGGTGCAGCATGCGCCGTCCGGAACCCAAGGCCGAGAAGCTGCTCTGCTCGACATAGCCCAGGACCTGCTCCTGCGCGAACTCCATGACGAGGGCGTGCTCGAGCTCCTGGTCTTCAAGGGTGGCACTGCCCTACGGAAGCTGTACGCCGGCAACGAGGGCCGCTTCTCCCTCGACCTCGATTTCTCCGTCGCAGCCATCGGCGACGACGCGGACGAGGTCCAGGAGCTCGTGAGCGCCACGGTCGCGGGCCGCACCATCGGGCCCTTCACGTACGGCATCGCCATCCGCCGCGGCAAGCGCACCCTCACGATCGACACCCCCTTGGGAGCCACCGGGACCCTCACGAGCAAGCTCGACGTGAATCCGCCACCGTGGCTGCGCCCGGGACGCCCAGGGTGGGTCCCGATGCCCGTACACGCCGCTTACGGCGGCCCCCTCCCCGAGCTGCCCTGCGTGCAGCTGGAGGAGAACAGGGCGGAGAAGATCGCCCGACTCAACCGCACGACGACGGCGCGCGACGTGTACGACCTGGTCTGGTTGTGAACGAAGTACCGGCGGGGCCCCCGGGAGTTGATCGACGCCGATCTCGTGCGTCGCCTCGCCGTGCTCAAGATCTGGGTCGACGCCTTCGGCTTGAGCAGCACGGGCACGGTCTGGAAGCCGGGCCACGGCACGCTCCCCTTCGATCCTGCGCGCTGGCTACGGCACAGGCCCGTGGCGGACTTCGATGTCGAGGACATCGGACAGTTGGCGGTGCCCACACCGGACCTGGACGACTTGGCACAGCACCTGCGGACGGCCTACGACTTCCTCGACGAGCTCGACCGTGACGAGGCGCGGGTGGCAGGTCTGAACGCGGGCGACCGGGACCTCGTCCTCAGGATGCTCGCCGAGCTTCCTGGAAGCCGACTGTCACCGGGCACCTGCTGGTAGGGGCCTCGCCCCCTCCTTTCGCGCTCCGTCTCAGCCGTGTGAAGCGTCCGCCGGGTAGTGGCCCAGCTCGAACCACACGGTCTTACCGGAGCCGTCGGCGAGAGCCTCGGCCCGCCAGCGGGTGGCCAGTCGTTGCACGAGGTACAGGCCGCGGCCGCGGACGGCGTCCTCGGGCGGAGCCTCGACGGGCCGCGGCAGCCGGGGGTCGGCGTCGCTGACGGCCACGCGCAGCCAGTGTGCGGCCCGGCGCACCGAGACGGTCACGGGGGCGCGCCCGTGCTGCAGCGCGTTCGTGACGAGTTCGCTGGTGAGGAGCACGGCGGTGGCGGTGACGTCGTCCTCGGGCGCGGCGTCGGCGGGGAGCGGCGGCGCGGTCGTGGCCACGAGCCGGCGCGCCGCGGCCACGTCGGAGAAGCTCTGCACCGCGAGGACCTCGTCCATGGTGCCGCTCGACCCCTCCCGACCACCTCGACGCCCCTGTCCCGCCGCGTCCCGCTCCCGGAAGGGCGCGGCGACCGGGCGGAGGACGTGATCCCCCCACACCCGCGCGGGGCGGGCTCCCGGGTCAACCTGACCCGCTCCGGCGCCGTCCCGCAAACCGATCTGGCCCGAGGGCTGCACGCGGACCGCGACGACGGCGACGTCGTCCTCGGGCCGGTCGGGCAGCATCGCGGCCAGCGCGGCGTCGCAGACGGCGTCGGGGTCACGGTGGCCCGCCCGCGCGAGGTGCGCGCTGAGCAGCGCGACGCCGTCGTCGACGGGTTGCCCGCGGCGCTCGACGAGACCGTCGGTGAACAGCAGCAGGACGTCCCCCGGGCACAGCTCGACCTCGGACTCCTGGCGGGGGGAGGTCGCGTCGACGCCGAGCAGCAGGTCGGCCTGGCCGGTGCACAGCTGCTCGACGCCGCCGGTGACGCGCAGCAGCAGCGGCGGCGGGTGCCCGGCGTTCGACCAGCGCACCCGCGCGCGCTCGCCGTCCTCGCAGCGGTGCACGTGGGCGACGACGGCGGTGGCCGTCGCGGCCAGGTGCAGGGCGTCGATCGACTCGTCGAGGCGGGTGAGCAGGCCGGCCGGGCCGAGGCCGGACCCCATGGCGATGCCGCGCAGGACGCCGCGCAGCTGGCCCATGGCGGCGGCGGCGCGGCTGTCGTGGCCGACGACGTCACCGATCACGAGGAGGGTGCCGCCGCGGGGGTCGGGGAACGCGTCGTACCAGTCCCCGCCCACCTGGGCTTCCTGCGCGGCGCTGGCGTACCGGTACTGGAGGTCCAGGCCGACCGGCACGGGCGGAGGGGTGAGCAGGCTCAGCTGCAGCTCCTCGGAGAGCCGACGCTGCTCGGTGTAGAGGCGGGCGTTGTCCAGCGCCATGCCGGCGCGGGCGGCGATCTCGCCGAGCGCGGCCAGGTCGCCGTCGTCCAGGGGTTCGCGCTGCGCGCCGCGGTAGAGGCTGAGCAGTCCCGTGGTCACACCGCCGGCCCGCAGCGGCACGACGGCCACGGACTCGGGGGCGAGCCGCTCGGCGAGGGCGAGGACGCCGTCGTCGTCGACGACCTCCCGGAGCCGGTCGAGGAAGCGTTCGCGGACGCTCACCGGCGTGCTCGAGCGCAGGGCGCGGGCGACGAACGTGGACGGCGTCATCGCGGCCATCCGCACCCGCGCGTACTCGGCCACGACCTCCCGCAGCTGCGGGTCGGCGTGCCAGGAGCCGATGTCGCGCAGGCCGTCGGGCCCGTCGAGGCTGACCACGCACCAGTCCCCCAGCCGGGGGACGACGAGCTGGGCGAGCCGGCCGACGGCCTCGTCGACGTCGAGGGTGCTCGTGAGCTGGGCGCCCGCCTCGGCGATCAGCTGCAGCCGGGCCAGGGCCTGCGCGGCCTCGGCCTGCGCCTGGCGGCGGGCGGAGATGTCCAGGAAGTACACCGACAGCCCGTCAGGGCCGGGCAGGGCGCGCACCTCGTACCAGCCGAGCCCCGGGTAGTACGCCTCGAAGGACTGCGGTTCGCCGGTGGCCATCGCCGTCTCGTAGGCGCGGCCGAACTCGAGGTCGCGGGCGCTGGGGAACTCCGCCCACAGGTCCTTGCCGACGAGGTCGGCGGGGTTGCGCTGCAGCAGGCGCGCACCCTCGGCGTTGAGGTAGGTGACCCGCCACTGCGGGTCGAGGGAGTAGAAGCCCGTGGCCATCGTCTCCAGCACCCGGGCGGCCTGGTCGCGGCCCAGCCGCACCGCCGTGGAGTCGTAGGCGGCGCCCAGCATGCGTGCGGGCTCGCCGCGGCTGTCGGCGAGCACCCGGCCGCGAGCGGCGATCCAGCGGGTGTCGCCGCCGGGGAGCAGCACCCGGTACTCCGCCGAGAAGGTGCCGCAGGAGCCCATGGCCTCCTCGACCGCACGCTGCACGGCGGGGACGTCGTCGGGGTGCGTCCGCTGCCAGAAGCTGTCGATGCGCGGGGTGAACTCGGCCGGGCGGTAGCCGAACAGCTGCATCAGCCGCTCGTCCCAGAGCAGCTCGTCGGTGCGCAGGTCCCAGTCGAAGCTGCCGATGCCGGCGGCGTCGACGGCGAGGTCCCAGCGCAGGCGGTGGGACTCCCACCGCGCGCCGAGGCTGGTGAGCTCGAGGGGTGCGGTGACGCACGCGGCGAGCAGGCCGAGGGCCTCGACGTCGCCGTCCGTCCAGACGCGGGGGTGGGCGTCGAGGGCGTAGAGCACCCCGAGCCCCACCCCGGCGCGGTCGGTCACGGGGACGCCGACGAAGGCCGGGTCGGGCTGGGCCAACGCCACGCCGCGGGCGTGGACGTCGCCCGCCAGCCGGTCGACGACGGCGCGGGGGACGCCGAGGGGGCGCGCGGCGGGGGCGGGCTCGGACGCCGCGCCGCCGGGGCGCGTGGGCGCGGGGAGGGCGGCGACGGCGCTGTCGAGCATCGCGGGCACCGCGTCGGCCGGGTCCGGCGCGGTGTCGACGGGCACGTGCAGGGACCTGAGCAGGGACGCGGCAGCGGGGTCGGCCAGCCACAGGCGCACGGGCGCGCCGAGCAGGCGCCCGCCCAGGTGGAGGACGGCGTCGAGGCCGCGTTCGGCCACTGCGCTGCGTTGCTGCACGGGTCGTCACCGCCCCTTCGCTGCATCCGCCGCGGCTCACTCGCCGTTCGGGCGGCAGCAGGGAAGCGCTCCCGAGCCTCGGGAACTTCCTCTAGCTCACCACACTCCGGGCGGCACGTCGCCCCGGAGGCGCGGGGGTCACGGGACGAGGTCGGGCCGTCACGATCGCCGTGCTGGTCGTCCGTGGGCGGCCCCCACCTCAGTCCCCGACGGTGCCGTCGACGGCCTCGCGCAGCAGGTCGGCGTGCCCGTTGTGCCGGGCGTACTCCTCGATCATGTGGACGTAGACCCACCGCACGCTCAGCGGCCCCCGCCGGCCGATCGTGAACGTCTCGTCGAGGCCGTGCCGTGCCGCCACCTCGCGCGCCGCCGCCACCTCCGCCCGGTACGCGGCGACGTCGGCCGCCGGGTCGGCGTCCTCGACCTCGAAGTCGGTGTCCGGCTCGTCCTCGCTCTCGCCCCAGTAGAGGAACCCGGGCCGCTGCCCGTCCACGCCCATCCGGAACCAGTACCGCTCGACGTCGGTGAGGTGGCGCACCAGCCCCAGCAGGGACAGCGCCGACGGCGGGGTGGCGCGCGCCTTGAGCCCCGCGGCGTCCAGGCCCTCGCACTTCAGCAGGAGCGTGTCGCGGTGGTAGTCGAGGAACGATTCCAGCAGCTCGCGCTCCGCGCCCGTCTCGGGCGGTTCGCGGCGGGTCACCTTCGACACGATCGGTTCGGTCATGCCCGCAGCCTCCCGCGCCTCACCGGCGCTGCCGCAACCTGATTTCCTCAGCCGTGACAGCCTGAGCGCGCCGCTGGCGGGGCCGGGGCACCGCGGGCGCGCACCGGCTCGTGCCGCTCCTCGGAAGCGCTGTGCCGGCGCGGCCGGATCGAGGTGAGCTTCCGCCGCCGACCACCCTTGCGCTCGCGTGTCCAGGTGCAGGAGCGAGCAGGCCAAGGCGATCCAGGCGGGTCACGACCAGGACGTCGCCCTCGCGCGCGATCCCCGGCACGAGTTCAGCGCTGGGCGCGAGGAGCGGGCCCGCTGGCGACATCGACATGGACGTCACGCTCTCCGACCCGGCCGTCACATCGACCCCACGGGCGGGCGACAGCTCCGCCGTCGCGAACGCGCGTATCGGGTATCCGGTATCCGATCAACACGTGTCGGACACCAGCCCCGCCACCGTCTGCCAGACGTAGAAACCCGACACTAGTGACCGACGTTTCATGATCGGCTCGACCAGGGCGGACGCCCGTTCCTGACGACCCGGCTCAGGGTGTCGACAAACGATCAATTGTCGACGGTTACTGAAGGTCACCTCTCCTGTAGCCAACCCCTTGACTATTGCGGGCGCGGAGGGGGTACTCTCCGTCGATGCCTGACGACGAGTATCTCGATGTCGAGGTGGCGGCCATGTACCTACAATCCGCCATCGCCACCCTCGCACTTTCGCAAAAGCCAATCTTGGAGGCGTTGCGGGAAGCGGATTCATTTCTGTACTACCTGCGCGATGGCGTGCCCGGTTTGGACGCCCTCACAAGCGATCGGATAGCGGCAGCCGCAAACGGCCTGGCGCAGGCCGGAACCGGCGAGAACCCCGGGGTTCCGGAGCCATTCCGGGAGGACCCCCGCGCGGCTATTCACTTTTTTGTAAACGAGCTGGTAGAACTGCTTACATCCCTCGGAGAGGCAATGGGCAGAGAAGCCACAGCCGTTCAAGGTGCAAAGAAAGACGACGCCGAACACGGGGGTAGAGATGGTCACGCAAGTGCCCCCTAGGGCACGTGCAGCAGGTCCAAAGTCATCTACTTGAGGAAGCTGCTACCACTGAACATTTCACCCCCAGAAACGGTGGTGTGGCTAGCTTTTGGCAGGCACTACTCCTAATTCATGCCGCACTGGGGGATCAATTGCTCGCATTACACCCCACCACTACGTAGGACCTCGGTCGCAGGGAGGGTGATCTTCTCTGCTTCACCCTTCATTACATCACCATGAACCAATCTTTCGCCCGTACCCATCAAAGACGTAATGCTTTGTAGGGGTGCTGCCGCGCTTGGGATGAACCTGGATGACCCGGCCATCATGGTCGTAGGACTCCTCCCAGTGCCGGGTCCTGCCCGTGCTGGGGTTCAGCTCTTTAACGTGACGGTTGCCCGCGGTACGTCCAGGCGTCCGCGCAGGACGGAACCTTCCGTACGTGCGGATGCGCCCGTCTTTCAAGACGCGAGTGACTTTTCCAGCGCCACCCATCGCCCTGCCGCCGGGAACCATAGAAGCAACGCCAATAGCGGCCGCTAAATAGTTACCTTGGCGGTATGATTTGTATGCCTGATATCCCGTGTAGGCCGCCACAGCCACCGCGCATACCGTGCAGCCGACCATTGCTCCAATTTGCACGCCTACCCATGCAATTTTTGCCGCCGTCTTGAGCCATCCCCACCGGCGGCCGTCGAGGTCAAATTGATTAATCGGATCGTTGGGATAGCCGTAGGCGTTCGCTCCACCACCGGGCACGGGGTCAGTGCTGGTGAATCGACCGGTAGCACGGTTGTAGAGGCGGACGCCCATGAGGACGAGGCCGCTGGTGTCGGTGGCGCGTTGTTTGGCGCCGAGCCATCCGTACCCGGATTGTCCGCCTACTGCTTGGGTGGCGGCAGGGGTTCTGGGGGTGCCGTATTCGGTGTAGTCGGACCAGGCGTCGATGCTGGTGGCGTTTCCGCTGGCCGGCAGGGTGATGGTCGTGATGGTGTCGCCGTGGAGGTTGGCCAGGGCGAGGCTGGCGGTGGTGGTACCGCCAGTAGTGGTGATTTCGGCGGAGAGGTCTCCGGCGAGGGATTCGGCGTAGCGGGTGGTAGTCGCGGTGACCGTGTCGTACACCCAGGTGGGGTTGTCGCTGCCGTCGCCGTAGTGCCGCTGCAGGACCGAGGTCGCTGCGCCGCCGGCGTCAGGTGCGGTGGTGGCGGTGAGGCGGCGTCCAGCGGGGTCGAGGGTGTAGGTGGTCGTGGTGGTGCCATCGCTGATGGTTCGGGCGGCGTCGGTGTCGTAGTACCCCAACGTCAGGGCCGGCCCTCCGATGGTGGGGTTGTCGACGGCCGGGATGGTCAGGGTCCGCCCGAACAGGTCGTAGGTGTAGCCGGCGGTGTTGAGGCGGTCGGCGTTGTCGACGGTCCAGGTGCGGCTGCTGGTCGGGGTCGTGCTCGTCGAGCAGGACAGGTCAGCTGCCGCCGGGTAGGACGTGAAGGCGGTTCGGTTGCCGTTCTTGTCGAACCCGTAGACCCGGGTGGTGCACGCCGCGGCCAGGGTTGTGGGGTCGTCGGGGTCGGTGGGCGATTGCCCGGGGGCGGCGGTGCGGTCCTTCACCACGGTGAGGCGGGCGGCCTTGTCGTAGGTGTAGGACCGGTCGTATGCCTGCGCACCTTCTGCCGGGTCTTCGAATGCCGACCCTGCGGGGGTCCATTCCTGCCGGACTCGCCCGGTGACGTCGTTGACCTGCGCCCACGACAGCCACACCGCGGTGCTGGTGGTGCCGTCGTCGACGTTGACCACGTCGCCGCTGTAGGACAAACCGGTCGGCTCACCAGCGGCATCGAGGGTGATGTCTTGACGCATCCCACCCGGCATCGTCTGGGTGGTCATCGCCCCGTCAGCGTCGTAGGCCGCCGCATACGTGCCCGCCCCCGGGATCGAGACGGTGGTCGGGACGCCGCGGCGCTCGACCGCGCCGTTGGCGTCGCTCCCGTACCCGTAGACGGTGGCGCCCTTGGAGTCGGTGACCGTGTCGACCTGCCCGGCGCCGGCCTGCCCGCCGGGTACGTAGGTCGTGGTCGTGTCCTCGCCGAAACTGTTCGTGGTCTTCGTGGCCCGGCCCCACGCGTCGTACTCGGTAAGCAGCGTCGCGGTTTCAGTGCTGCCGTTCTTCGACGCGACCTTCACCACGGCGCCGGTGGCCAGGTCGTAGGTGTTCTCCGTGACGGGAACTGCCGTGGATCCGGTGAAGTAGCTGTTGACGCCGACCTCGACCTGAGTGACCTGGTCGGCCGCAGCCGAACCAGCAGGACCGTAGGTGGTGGTCGTGGTGCGGGCGGGAGTTGCGGTCAGCGAGCTGTCCCCGTATTTCTCAACGATCTGGGCCGGCTGCAGCTGCCACGTGTAGGAGGTGACCTGCTTGCCCGGCAGGGTCGGCCCGTTGGTGGGCGCTGCCGCGGGGAAGGTGCGGCAGATCAGGCCGGCCCACTGCTTGGACGTGCATGTGGAGTCGTCGGCGTTGGTGGTGGCGGTGTAGTAGATCGTCTTGGTGGTGCCGGCGTCGGTCCCGTTGGACAGGGGCTGACGGGACTCGATGACCCGACCTTCGTTGTCGTAGCGGCTGATCCGGGAGATGTCCCCTGCCCCACCATCGACGACGGTGGTCGTCTTGGTGGGCAGGCCCAGGGCCCAGGTGTCCGGGTCGCTGGCCGGGCCCACCCTGTCGTAGGACGTCTTCGCTTGGGACACGGTCTCGATGTCACCGCTGCCGATGAGGGTGTTGCTCACCGAGGTTGTCACGGTGGTCGCCAGGCGGTAGGGCTGGCTCGTGGCGGTGTTGATGCCGCTGTTGGGGGCGCCCTGGTCGTAGTCGGTGTGGGTGTGGGGGCGGCCGTAGAAGCGGGTCCCGTTGTTCAGGGCGACCCAGCGGCTGGGGCCCCACACGTCGGTGACGAGGATGCCGGCGGGGTTGGTCGGGGTCGCGGCGTTGTACTGGGTGAGGGTGGCGTACTCGTCGGATCCGTCAGGGGTAACGCCGTCGGCGAGGATCTGGTCGAGAGCGCCGGCGCTGAAGGTGCGCACGACGTTGCCTTGATCGTCGTAATCGGTGGCGGTGGTCTGCCACGCTCCGGCGCCGTAGGAGGCGGTGTTGGTGGTGTAGCCCTTGGCGTCGGTGTACTGCAGGTCCGCCCATGCCCATTCCGCGGCGGGCATCGCCGAGGCGGTCAGCGTCGAGGGGACGTGGTCGGGCCCGAACACCGCCGCGGCGTAGGCGGGTGCAGCCTTCTGCTTCCACGCCGCCACGGCCGTGGTGGACAGGTCGGGCAGGCCGGCACCACTGGTGGGAGCGTCGTAGACGTAGCTGGCCTGGACCTCGGCGCTGGTGCCGGACAGCGGGTCACGGCTGACCTGCGTCAGCTTGTTGCCGCTGGGGCCGTCGTAGGCGAACCGCCACGGCTTCAACCCCGGCGGGGTCAGCGAGGTCAACCGGACCGGGTCGTTCTGCGAGGTGTCGGTCCCGTCGTAGGTGTAGGTCGTGACCAGGCCGGTGCGTTCGTCCTTCGCCTCACGCAGACGACCCCGGTCGGGAAGCGTCGAGGTGAGCAGGTAGGTGTAGGTCGCGACCTTGGTTTCGTTCTTGAGGGCCACCTCGGGAGTCCAGCCCTGGTACCAGACGGCGCTGACCTGGCCCTTCACGTCCCCGGGCGTGGTCGCCGTCGCGGTCGTCACGGACGCGTACTGGATTCGCAGAGCCCGGCAGCCGTTGGCGATCGCCGAACCGTCGGTCGTGGCGCACGAGGTGACACCGGGCGGAAGCGGGGCAGTGATCTTCTCGATTCGGCCCTGACCGTCGGTGGTGTAGGTGGTCTGGCCCGTGATGCCGGGCTCGCTCACCCCGGCCGGGGTCCACACGGCCCCGCTGGTCGGCGCGCGCCAGGTCGTCTTGGTGCCGTCGTCCTCGACGTAGGTCAGCTCCAGGTGTGCAGGGTCCGTGGCGGTGACAGCGACGGAGGCGAGTGTCAGCTTGGACCCGTCGAGGCGGGTGTCGTCGTCGACCGCGGTGTAGGTGCCGGGCTGGTCCTTGATGCGGCCCTTGCTCGGCTGACGGTAGGTCAGCGTCTCGCCGTCCTGGGTGAGGACGATCGTGCCGTCGATGGTCGTACGGTCCAGGACCTGGGCGCCGGCGATACCCACGTCGGGGCCGTCGAACCCGGCGGCCCAGCCCGGCCCGAACACGCCGTTGAGGGGGTCGGCGGGGGCGTCGAACGTGGAGTGCGACCGGGAGATCGACAGGCTGCCGGTGTAGCCGGGGATGCTCACGTCACTGGCGGAGGTAGCGAACTCACCGGTCCACAACGCGACCCGACCGGGCCCGGCGGCGCTGGTGGGGAACCCGTTGCCGAAAGCGTGGGGGACCTTGACGATCGTGTGGTGCTCG
The DNA here is from genome assembly GCA_046330935.1 of Kineosporiaceae bacterium. GTDB lineage: Bacteria > Actinomycetota > Actinomycetes > Actinomycetales > Kineosporiaceae > JAXLRU01. The sequence goes on along the minus strand of JAXLRU010000011.1, from coordinate 23,569 downwards.
CCGGGGTCCTCGGTGGCGTAGGTGCACGAGGTGGAGGTCCCCGAGGACAGGGTGAACTTGAAGCAGACCTGCAGCTCCATGGTCACCGGGACTCGCTTCAAGTCATCGGGCAGGGCCGCGGTCGCCGACCACCGCACCGGGGTGGACCCGTCGAGACCGCCGACGCTGACCCGGCCGCCGCTGACGGCGACGGTCGGGGAGAAGTTGGTCACCGTGGTCCACTCGCTGGTGGTGTCGGCCAGACCGGCCTGACGCCACTGCAGCGTGGCGGTCGTCGACGTCGCGCCCGCCTGGGCAGGGGCGGCGGCCGAGACCAGGAACACGTCGTTGGACTTCGCACCGTCAGCGGGCAGGGTCAACCCCCCGGGCCCGTAACCGAAGCTGTAGGTCGTCTTCGTCGTCAAGCCCGACCGGCCCCGAGCCGTCGCGGTCATCGTGTGCCACCCGCTGGCCTTGGACACCGTGAACGACACCGGCGTGCCCGGCGTGACGTTGGCGAAGGTCGGGGTGCTCCCGTCGATGCTGACCATCCCCTGCACCGTGCCCGTGGGCGCCGTACCGGAGTAGGTGACCGTGCACGCCACGTCCGAGCCGGGGGTGCTGGCCTGCCAGGACCCGTTGGAGTACGGGGCGGGGCAGGAAATCACCGGTGCGGGCGGCGGAGTGGTGATCAGGACGATCTTGGCGCTGGGGTTGCCCAGTGACGACCAGGAGCTGCTGGCCGGGCCACCGTCGTCTTCGGACTTGGCCCGCACGTAGTACGTCGCCCCGTTGCTCCAGCCACCGGGCATCGTGCACGTGGCCTGCGCGCCCGAGGCGACGTAGCCCGTGGTGCAGGCTCCAGCGCCCGTACCGCCGCCGGTGCTGGTGTAGGACTCGAAGTAGTGCCGGACGTTGTTCCCGTCCGGGTCCGTCGACGACATCGTGATCTTCGGGGTGGCCGTCGAGGTGTACAGGGTCGAGTCCCACCCGGCCAACGGCGCGATCCCGTAGGACGGGCCGGCCGGGGCCCGGTTGTACGTGAACGACAGGTACGGGTCGTTGGCGGTCTCCAACGAGTCGAACTTCTTGTACCCGCCCGTGTCGGTCTCGTTGCCGGCCAGCAGCACCAGGCCACCAGTCGGGTTGCCCGAGTTCGCCCAGGACTGCACGAACGACGTCGACAGGCCCACGTTGATCCGGCCCGCCGCGCACGAGGAGGAGTAACCCTTCGCCACGCTGATCGACCCCTGCTGATCCCAGATGGTCGGCTGCGCGGCCCACCGCGTGCTCGTCGACGCGGGCGCAGCATTCTTCACGATCATCGTGGAGGCCGTGCACGAGAACGAGTACCGCTCATACAGCGACAACGACCCCGTCTTGATCTGCTTGCCGTGCAAGATCCCCTGCACGTCGAAGTTCAGGAACGACCGGTTCTTCACCGTCCCGTCGTAGGAACCCACCCGCAGCTCCGTGGACCCGGAGTAGTCCGTGTTCGACACGTTGGAGGCGACGTAGGTGTCGAAGTTCGTCGTCACCGTGCCGGTGGCGTAGGTCGGGTCGACCGTCACCGGGAACACCCGACCCGCATCGGCGGGACTGTAAGTTCTTCTGTGTAAGCGCGGGTGGGCATTCTTGGTCCGGTATCCGGACTGGATAGGATGCGCGACTGTGCGTATTGAGATTCCTGTTGGTGAGGACGGCATCGTGGACCGTGAGGCCGCGGTTCGGGTGGCGCGGGCGTTGAGCCCGGCGGCGATCGATGCGTTGTTGGCGGACGCAAAGCGGGCCGGCACCCCTTTGGAGGGGGCGGGCGGCCTGTTGAACCAGTTGATGAAGGCCGTCTTGGAGCGGGCACTGGGCGCGGAGATGACCGACCACGTCGGATACGATCCAGGTGACCCCGCCGGGAATGGCACCGGGAACAGCCGGAACGGGTTCGGCACGAAGACCGTCGCGACGACCCACGGTCCCGTGGAGGTGAACGTTCCTCGGGACCGGAATTCGACGTTCGAACCGAAGATCGTCCCGAAGCGGAGCCGGCGGCTCGGGCAGATCGACGAAATGATCTTGAGCTTGTATGCGCGGGGGATGACGACCCGTGACATCGCCGACCACTTGGAGGAGGTCTACGGCGTCGACGCATCGCCGACGTTGATCAGTAACGTCACCGATGTGGTCGTCGATGAGATCACGGCTTGGCAGAACCGTCCGGTCGACGAGGTCTACCCGATCATGTACGTCGACGCGATCCGCCTCCGCGTCAAGGACAAGGGTGCGGTCACGATCAAGGCAGCGCACCTGGTCGTGGGCGTGGACGTCGAGGGCCGCAAGCACGTCCTGGGCGTGTGGATCGACGAGACCGAGTCGGCGAAGTTCTGGAACCAGGTCCTGACCCAGCTGCGCAACCGCGGCCTGCGTGACGTCCTGATCCTGTGCTGTGACGGCCTCACCGGGCTGCCCGACGCGGTCAGGGGCGTGTTCCCCGACACCGTCGTGCAGACCTGCGTCGTCCACGTCCTGCGGAATGCGATGAAGTTCGTCTCCTACGGCGACCGGAAGAAAATCACCGCGAGCATGCGGGAGATCTACACCGCACCCAGCGTCGAAGCCGCCGAACTCGCCCTCAAAGAGTTCGACACGGCTTGGGGGAAGAAGTACCCCGGCGCGGTCGCGGTGTGGCGCCGCGCTTGGCCGGAGTTCATCCCGTTCCTGGACTACCCACCCGAGCTGCGTAAGGTCGTCTACACGACGAACACCATCGAATCCATGAACTCGGTCCTGCGGAAGGTGATCAAGAATCGTGGGCATTTTCCCTCCGACGAATCTGCTCTGAAACTGCTCTACCTCGTCATCCGGAACATGGACACCAGAAGAGGAGGAACATCAGGAACCGGAACCCTCGGCTGGAAGCAAGCGCTCAACACCCTCGTCCAGCTCTTCCCAGGACGACTCGACCACATCTAATGACCCCCACTCCTACCCGCCCTTACACGGAAAACTTGACAGGCCCGCATCGGCCAGCCACGCCGCGTCCGGGGTCACCGTCAGCACCGCCCGGCCAGTGCCGGTCTGCTTCACCGACAGGGCCACCGGGGACACGTTCACCGGGTCCCCCGACGCCTGATCGGTCACGGCGTCCCACGCCCGGGCCGGCAACAACCGAGACACCACCGCGCCGGCGTCGTCGAGGAACGACACCCCACCATCACCGTCACCCCGAGCCGTCAGGCCCGGGATCGTCAACGGCACCGTCCACGACACCGCACCGCTCGGGCGGGACTTCAGGACGTAGAACTGCTCGAATCCCGTCCGCAGCGGCCGCACCCGCACGTCCACCCCAGGGCTCACCTCGGCGTAGACGGCCTCCCCCGAGCTCACCACCGGCGCCGGGAGCTTCCCCGTCCACCCCCACCGCACCCCACGCGCGCGGCCCTGCCGGTCCTTGCCCGCGTCGATGCTGATCAGATCCGCGCTGCCCGACGTCTGCCGCTTGCCCAACCGCAACCCACCAGGGGTGCGCCCGACCGTCACCGACCCGTCCACCGCGTCAGCGCTCAACCCCAGGTCGACGTTCTGCCACGCACCGGAGGCGTCGCGGAACCGGATCGGGCCCCCGTGGACCTCCGACGTCATCGACCCGTCCGGGTTCGCCCACGTCGTCGAGGTCTCCGTCCGCGCCGACTCCACCTCCACCCGCGCGCCCTGCGCGCGTGCGGTCACCCGCGCGCTCACCTCATCCGGCCGCGACGTCACCTTCGGCGCCGACGGCTTCACCGCCGACACCGGTGTCGCTTGCACCGGCGATGCCTGCAGCCCCGCCGCGATCAACGACGCGGACGCGACCACGGCGACCAGCCGCGCTCCCCTCCCCGCAACTGCAGCAACACGACCAGGCCGACGACGAGAACGAGCAGACACCCGTGCACCCCGAACTCCCACGCGGCCACCCGGTGATAGCCGAACCGCCCGTAAGCATCCCGGCACCACGAGTACCCGCTCCAGGGACCGAAAGGGTGAATCGGGCGTGAAGAGGGCCATAGCGACACGGCTTGACCGCCCTCACAGCAGTCAGCTACCACGCGTGCGGATACGCCCGAAGGGCTCTCAGGAGCGGTGCGGCCCGGCGCCGATCACTGAGTGACGCACTGCCCCAGGTGCACGGTCTTCACGACCGTCAGCTCGTTGATCAGGTCGGGCCCGTACCCGCGGCCGGTGCCGCTGCGCCGGCGCGGGTCGGCCGACCCGCCGGGCGCGCCGCCGAACACGTTGTTGACCTTGACGGTGCCGACGTCGAGCGCGTCGACGGCGGCCAGCGCCCGGCTCACCTGCGGGGTCAGGACGGTCGCGGCGAGGCCGTAGTCGGTGCGCCCGGCGAGGTCGAGGGCCTCGTCGAACGAGGACACCACCCGCACGGGCGCGACCGGCCCGAACGTCTCCTCGTCCCACACCGCCATGCCCGGCCCGCAGTCCTCCAGCACCGTCGCGGGGAACCAGGAGCCGGGGCGCGCCTCGCGGTAGCCGCCCGCGCGCACCAGGGCGCCCGCGCGCACGGCCGCGTTCACCTGGTCCTCCACGTGGGCGAGCATCCGCTCGTCGACCATCGGGCCCAGCTTCGTCGCGGCGTCCAGCGGGTCGCCGGTCGCCCACTCGGCGGCCTGCTCGGCGAGGGCGTCGAGGAAGCGCAGCGCCACCCGCTCGTGCACGAGGACGCGCTCGACGGCCACGCACAGCTGCCCGGTGTTGACGAACGCGCCCAGCGCGCACTGCTGCGCGGCCCAGACCGGGTCGACCCCCTCGTCGACGATCATGACGTCGCTGCCGCCGTTCTCCAGCAGCAGCTTCGCCCCGCGCGGGCCCGCCGAGGACGCGATCTGCTCGCCGGCCGCCGACGACCCGACGTGCGCGACGACGTCGACGTCGGGGTGCGCGACGAGGTCCGCCCCGGTGCGCGCGCCGCCGTCGATCACGTTGAGGACGCCCTCGGGGACGGCCGCGGCGAGGATCGCCGCGAACGCGCGACCGACGAGCGGGCTGCGCTCCGAGGGCTTGTGGACGACCGTGTTGCCGGTGACCAGCGCGGCGGCGATGACGCCGGCGGCCGCGGGCAGGGGGTCGTTCCAGGGGGTGATGGCCGCGACGACGCCGCGGGGCTCGCGGCGCACGAGGTCGACGGCGCCGAGCGAACCGCCCAGGGCGCGGCCGGAGTCGAGCGGCCCGTGCTCGGCCGCCTCCGAGATGAGGCTCACCGCGGCGTCCACACAGCCCAGCGCCTGGGCGTGCAGGCGGCCGGTGTCGAGGGTGTGCAGGGTGGCGAGCTGCTCGCGCGCCTCGCGGACGGCGGCAGCGGCCCGGCGCAGTGCGGCGGCCCGCTCCCCCGGGGCGGTGGCGCGCCAGCCCGCGAAGGCGCGGCGGGCGGAGGCGACGGCGCGGTCCACCTCGTCGGGGGTGGCGGCCACGACGCTGCCGATCCGGTGCCCGGTCGCCGGGTCGATGCTCTCCACGACCTCGCGGCCCGAGGCCGGCAGGACGGCGCCGTCGACGAGGTGGCCGGACGCGTCGAGCTGGGGCGCCTGGGCGGGGGAGAACTCGGGCACCAGCGACGCGGGGGCGGGTGCGCCGAGGACCAGAGGGTGCAGGGCGAGGGCCGCACGGGCGTGGTCCACGTGCCAATCCTGCCCGGGTTCGTCCGGCTTCACTGCGTCGGGGGTGGGGTGAGGGCGCACCGGGGCAGACGTCATGCCGCGCAGGTACCCGCTCCACGGGGCAGTCATCCGCCCGGATGCGAGGCGGTCGCCGAGTGCGGAGCGTGTGGATCGATGCGACCGACCGCGAAAGGGAGACCCTCCTGAGCTGCTACGACGCCGACGTGGGACGTCGATCCGCGGGCAGGAGTGGTCACGGTCAGCTACCACTGCGCGGAGCCCGGGCGCAAAAGCCCAGAGAAGTCGTCACCAGTCGTGGCGACTTCTCCGATTCGCCCGCATGATCCCCGCGGCCCGGGGGTACGGGGGGTCGGGGCGGCCGGGGGGCCGCCCCGACGACGTGACGGAGGTGCCGGTGCGGGAACAGGCGCGACACGACCCGGCGGCCACCGCCGCGCAGCCGAGCCCGACGCTCGTCCGGCTGGTCCTCTTCGACCGCGACGGCACGCTCGTCCACGACGTCCCCTACAACGGGGACCCGGCGAAGGTGCGCCCCCTCGGGGACGCCGTCGACGCCGTCACGCGGCTGCGCTCCGCGGGCCTGCGCACGGGCGTCGTCACCAACCAGTCCGGCATCGCCAAGGGCCTGATCACGGCGGCGGACGAGCTGGCCGTGCGGGCCCGCGTCGTCGAGCTGTTCGGCCCCTTCGACACCTGGCAGACCTGCCCGCACGACGCGGGCGACGGCTGCGCCTGCCGCAAGCCCGCGCCCGGCATGGTGCTCGCCGCCTGCGCCGCCACCGGCATCCCGCCCGAGCAGACCGTGGTGATCGGCGACATCGGGGCCGACGTCCGCGCCGCCGGTGCCGCCGGAGCCCGCAGCGTGCTCGTCCCCACCACCGCCACCCTCGCCGAGGAGATCAGCGGCGCCGAGGTGAGGGCCGCGACGCTGCGGGAGGCCGCCGACACCGTCCTCACCTGGGCGGCCCCGTGAACGCCCGGCCGCGCCTGCTCGTCGTCCGCACCGACTCCGACGGCGACGTCCTGCTCTGCGGGCCCGCCGTGCGGCTGGCCGCCCGGCACGGCGACGTGACGCTGCTGGTCTCCCGCGCCGGCGCCGCCGCGGCACGGCTGCTGCCCGGCGTCGACGACGTGATCGTCACCGACGCGCCCTGGAGCGGCTACCGCCCCCGGCCGCTCGACCCCGCCGCGACCACCGCGCTCGTCGCCGACCTGGCCGCCCGCCGGTTCGACGCCGCGATCGTCCTCGCCTCGTTCCACCAGAGCCCGCTGCCCGTCGCCGTCCTCCTGCGGATGGCCGGCGTGCCGTGGGTCGCCGGGCCCAGCACCGACTACCCCGGCTCCCTGCTCGACCTGCGCCTGCCCGGCGTCGACCTCGACGACCCGCGGCACGAGGCGCAGCGGCAGTGGGACGCCGTCGCCGCCGCCCTGCGCGCGTACGGGCTGGACGTCGGCGCCGCCGCCGAGACGATCGCCCCCGCCCTCGCCGTCACCCGCCCGCTGCCGCCGCTGCCCCGCGAGCTCGCGTCCCTGCACGGCTACGTCGTCGTCCACCCGGGCGCCTCCGTGCCCGCCAGGGCCCCGCGCCCCGACGACTCCGCCACCCACGTGGCCGCGCTGGCGGCCGCCGGTCACGCGGTCGTGCTCACCGGCGGGCCCTCCGAGGCGGGCCTGACCTCGCAGATCGCGGCGCTGGCAGGGGCGCTCGGCCTGCCCGGCGCCGCCCCGTGGCGGCGCACCGGCGCCGTCGTCGACCTCGGTGGCGCCACCGACCTGCCCACGCTCGCGGCCGTCCTCGCCTCCGCCCGCGCGGTCGTCGTCGGCAACACCGGCCCCGCCCACCTCGCGGCCGCCGTCGGCACCCCCGTCGTGTCGCTGTTCGCGCCCGTCGTCCCCGCCCGCTGGTGGCGGCCGTGGGGCGTGCCGCACGTGCTGCTCGGCGACCTCGGCGCCGCCTGCCGCGACACCCGCGCCCGCGACTGCCCCGTCGCCGGCCACCCCTGCCTCGCGGGGATCACCCCGCTGTCCGTCGTCGACGCCGTGGAGTCCCTCGCGGCGACCCGCGCGCCCGGCGACCGAGGCTCCACCGACCCCGTCGCCGTCGACCGGCTGGAAGGAGCGACCCGGTGAGGGTTCTCGCCTGGCACGTGCACGGCTCGTGGATGACGTCGTTCGTCCAGGGCCGCCACGACCACCTCGTCCCCGTGACCCCCGACCGCGGCCCCGACGGCCTCGGCCGCGCCCGCACCTACCCGTGGCCCGACACGGTCACCGAGGTCACCCCCGAGCAGCTGCGCGACGCCGAGCTCGACCTCGTCGTCCTGCAGCGGCCCCACGAGATCGAGCTGTGCGAGCGCTGGACCGGCCGCCGCCCCGGGCGCGACCTGCCCGCCGTCTACGTCGAGCACAACACCCCCCGCGGGGACGTCAACGACTGGCGGCACCACCTCGCCGACCGCGACGACATCCCCGTCGTCCACGTGACGCCGTTCAACGCGGCGATGTGGGACAACGGCCGCGCCCCCGTGCGGGTGATCGAGCACGGCGTCCCCGACCCCGGCCACCTCTACCGCGGCCACCAGGAGGACCCCGCCACCCTCGGCGTCGTCGTCAACGAACCCGTGCGCCGCGCGCGCGTCGCCGGGATCGACCTCGCCGCCCGGATCTCCGCCGAGGTCGGCGTCGAGCTGTACGGGCTGGGGCTGCACGGCGTCGAGGCGCTGTTCCCGCCCGGCCGCCGCGACACCGGAGCCACCAGCGGGCTGCTCGCCGCGCACGAGGACGTCCCGCAGGTGCGGATGCACGCCGCCCTCGCCGGGCACCGCGCCTACCTGCACCCCTACCGCTGGACGTCGCTCGGCCTCGCCCTGATCGAGGCCATGACGATCGGCATGCCCGTGCTCGTGCTCGCCGCCACCGCGGCGCCCGAGGCCGTGCCCGACGCGGCGGGCCTGGCCACCGCCGACGTCGAGGCCCTGGCCCGGCGCGCGCGGCAGCTGGCCGCCGACCCCGACCTCGCGTGGGCCACCGGCTGCGCCGCCCGCGAGCACGCCCTGAGCCGGTTCGGCATCGACCGGTTCGTCGACGACTGGGACCGATTGATGAAGGAGGTGGCCGGATGAGGATCGCCATGATCTCCGAGCACGCCAGCCCGCTGGTGGTGGGCGGCCTCGGCATGCAGGACGCCGGCGGGCAGAACGTGCACGTCGCCGCCCTCGCCGACGCGCTCGCGGCGCGCGGCCACGACGTCGAGGTGCTGACCCGCCGCGACGACGCCGACCTGCCCGCCGAGGTCACGCTGCCCACCGGCGTCCGCGTCGTGCACGTGCCCGCCGGGCCCGCCACCGCGCTGCCGAAGGACGACCTCGCCCCGTTCATGCCGGCCTTCGGCGAGTGGGCGGCCGCGCGCTGGCGCGAGGGCCGCGTGCCCGACGTCCTGCACGCCCACTTCTGGATGTCCGGGACCGCCGCCCTGCGCGCCCGCGCCCGCGTCGGCGTCCCCGTCCTGCAGACCTTCCACGCCCTCGGCACCGTGAAGCGGCGCCACCAGGGCAGCGCCGACTCCTCCCCCACGGGGCGGATCCGCGCCGAGCGGGGCCTGGCCCGCAAGGTCGACGCGCTCGTCGCCACCTGCACCGACGAGGTGCGGGAGCTGCTCGCGATGGACGCCCCCGCCGCGCGCGTGCACGTCGTCCCGTGCGGGGTCGACCTCGCCGCGTTCGCCCCCGCCGGGCCCGGCACCGGCCACGACGACGCGTCCCTCGTGCCGCCGCGCCGCCCGGGCGTCGCCCGGATCGTCAGCCTCGGCCGGCTCGTGCCGCGCAAGGGCGTTGCGACCGTCGTCGCGGCCCTCGCCCACGTGCCCGACGCCGAGCTCGTCGTCGCCGGCGGGCCCGACCGCTCCGAGCTGGCCTCCGACGCCGAGGCGGTGCGGCTCGTCGAGCTCGCGCAGCGCTTCGGCGTCGCCGACCGCGTGCACCTCATCGGCCGCCTCGACCGGGCGGCGTCCGCAGCCCTGCTGCGCAGCGCCGACGTCGTGGCGTGCGTGCCCTGGTACGAACCGTTCGGGATCGTCCCGCTGGAGGCCATGGCCTGCGGCGTCCCCGTCGTCGCCTCCCGCGTCGGCGGCATGCTCGACACGGTCGGCGACGGCGTCACCGGCCTGCACGTGCCCCCGCGCGACCCGGCGGCCCTCGCCGACGCGCTGCGGCTGCTGCTGGCCGACCCCGCCCGGCGCCTGCGGATGTCGCGCGCCGCCCGCGCCTGGGCCACCCGCTACGACTGGTCGCGCGTGGCCGCCGACACCGAGGCCGTCTACGGCGAGGTGCTGGCCCGGCGCGGCCTGCGCTCGGTGTCCGGCACCGCCGCCGGTCCCGCCGCCGCGGCGGGGGTGGCGTGATGCAGCCGTTCGACCCTCTCGACCGCCACCTCGACGACCTCGTCGCCGCCCTCGACGACCTGCGCCGCAGCGGCGACGAGATCGAGGCGTGGGGGATCGAGCTCGCGCGCGTCCTCGGCGACGGTGGGCGCCTGCTCGCCGCCGGCAACGGCGGCTCCGCGGCCGAGGCCCAGCACCTCACCGCCGAGCTGTCCGGGCGCTTCGAGCGCACCCGGCGGCCCCTGTCGGCGATCCCGCTGCACGGCGACACCTCCGCGCTGACGGCGATCCTCAACGACTTCGACCCCGACGAGGTGTTCGCGCGGCAGGCCGAGGCGCACGGGCGGCCCGGCGACGTCCTCGTGCTCATGTCGACGTCGGGACGCTCCTCGAACCTCGTCGCCGCCGCCCGCCGCGGGCGGTCGGTCGGGATGCAGGTGTGGGCCATGACCGGGCCCGTGCCCAACCCGCTGGCCGCCGAGAGCGACCGGGTCCTCTCCATCTCCGTGCCCTCCACGACCGCCGTCCAGGAGGCGCAACTGGTCGCCGTCCACGCGGTGTGCGCCGCCGTCGAACGCCACCTCGTGGCCGCCGACCCCGCCACCGTCATCGACCTGCGCGCCCCCTCGCGGATGCCCCTCCACGCCCGGGCGGTGAACGAGTGATCTGGTGGACGACGACGGGGCGCCCGCGTCCCGAGGAGCCCGCCGCCGACCCCGCGCAGACCGTGCGGCTCGTGGTCGTCGGCGACGTGATGCTCGACTCCGACGTCCTCGGTGCCGTCACGCGGATCTGCCCCGACGCGCCCGCGCCGGTGCTGGAGGTGTCCTCGCGGCACGACCGGCCCGGCGGCGCGGGGCTCGCCGCGCTGATGGCGGCTCGCGACGGCGTCACGGTCACGCTGCTCACCGCCACCCGTGAGGACACCGTCGGGCACCGCCTCTCGGCCCTGCTCCGGCGGGCCGGGGTGCGCGTGGAGGCCGTGGCCGCCAGCGACGCCACCCGCCGCCTCACCCGGGTGCGGGCGCGGACGACCGGGGACGGCGCCGCCTCGCTCGTGCGCGTCGACGACCCCGGCGGGCACGCGCTGCCCGCCTCCGAGCGGGTCGGGCTCGCCGAGAGGGTGCTCGCCGACGCCGACGCCGTGCTCGTCGCCGACTACGGCGGCGGGGTCACCTCGCTGCCGTCGGTGCGCGCGGCCCTGGCCGGCGCCGCCGCGCGCGGGCTGCCCGTGGTGTGGGACCCGCACCCCCGCGGCGCCTCCCCCGTGCCCGGCGTCGCTCTGGTCACGCCCAACCGCGCCGAGGCCGCCGCGGTGCTCGGCGCTGCGGCGGCCGCTCTCGACCCCGACGTCGCCGCCGTCGACCTGCGCTCGCGCTGGGACGTGGCCGCCGTCGCCGTCACCGACGGGTCGCGCGGGGTGTTCGCCGCCGCCGGTGGCGTGCCCTCGTTCACGCCCGCGCCGTTCGCCGCCCCCGGCGACACCTGCGGGGCCGGGGACCGTTTCGCCGGGACCGTCGCGCTCGGGCTCGCCCGCGGGGCCGGGCTCGTCGAGGCGCTCGGGGAGGCGGTCGCCGACGTCGCGTCGTGGATCGCCGGCGGTGGGGTGGGGGCGCTGGTGCTCGCGCCTGCTCCTGCTGCTGCATCCGCTCCCTCCGCCGGTGCCTCCGCCGACGTTGGAGCAGAAGTGACGCCATTCACCACTTCTGCTCCACCGTCGGACGCCGACCCGTTGGCCGAGGCGCTCGCCGTCGCCGAGCGGGTGCGCGCCGCGGGCGGCCGGGTGGTGGCCACCGGCGGCTGCTTCGACGTCCTGCACGCGGGCCACGTCGCCTCGCTGGAGGCCGCGCGCCGGCTCGGCGACTGCCTCGTCGTGATCATCAACAGCGACGACAGCGTGCGCCGGCTCAAGGGCGCCTCGCGGCCGGTCAACTCCGCTGCCGACCGCGCCCGGGTCCTCGCCGGGCTCGCCGCCGTCGACGCCGTCGGGGTGTTCGCCGAGGACGACCCCTGCGCCGCGCTCGCTCGCCTCCGGCCCGACGTGTGGGCGAAGGGCGGCGACTACGCCGAGGCCGACCTGCCCGAGACGCGGCTGGTGCAGGAGTGGGGCGGGCGCGCCGTCCTCCTGCCGTTCCTGCCCGGGCGCTCCACCACGCGCATCCTCGCCGCCGGGTCGGTGGCACGCGAGCCCGCCGTCACCGACCTCACCGCCCTCGCCGACTCCCCCGACGCCACTCCCGTCCCCGCCGTCTCAGCTCGAGGAGCCTGACCATGACGACCGACGTCAACGGACTCACCACCGCCTACGCCGACGTGCCGGCCGCCCCGGCCGTCGACGACTCCCCCGCCCCGCTGCTCGTCGGCGAGGCCCAGCCCGCCGGCCTCGGCCGGATCGGCGGGCCCGTCATCGTCACCGGCGGGTCCTCGGGGCTCGGCCAGGCCGTCGCGGCCGCCGTGACCGCCGCCGGCGGCGTCCCGATCGTTCTCGACGTGCAGCCCCCCGAGGGTGACGTCGCGTTCGTGCCCGTGGACCTGTCCGACCCGGACGCCGCCGTGGAGGCCGTGCGCGCGGCCGTCGAGCTGGCCGGGCCGCCCGTCGGCGTCGTCACGGCCGCCGGCACCGACAAGTGCGGCCGCCTGGAGGACGTCGCGTTCTCCGACTGGACCCGCGTGATCGCCGTCAACCTGATCGGCACCGCCGCGGTGGTCAAGGCCGCGCTGCCCTACCTGCGCGAGTCGGGGGGCCGCGTCGTCACCGTCGCCTCGACCCTGGGCATCAAGGCGGTCTCGGACGCGACGGCGTACTGCGCGTCGAAGTTCGGCGTCGTCGGGTTCACGCGGGCGCTTGCCGCCGAGACGGCCGGGGAGATCGGCGTCACGCTGCTCATCCCCGGCGGGATGCAGACGCACTTCTTCGACGACCGGCCCGACCAGTACAAGCCCGGCCCCGACGCCAAGCTGAACGACCCTGCGCGGGTGGCCGACACGATCGTGTTCGCGCTGTCCCAGCCGGCCGGGGTCGAGCTGCGCGAGCTCGTCGTCACCTCCTCGTGGGAGACGTCCTGGCCGTGATCGGCGGCCCGTCCCGGGTCGACGCGGCCGAGCCGCCCGTCGTCGTGCTGCGGGCGCTCGGGCTCGGCGACCTGCTGACCGGCGTGCCCGCCCTGCGCGGGCTGCGGCGCGCGTTCGGGGGGCGGCGGCTGGTGCTCGCCGCCGCCCATCCCGCCGCCGCCTGGCTGCGCGACCTCGGCCTGGTCGACGACGTCCTGCCCGTCACGGGTGCCGACGTCGTCGCCGGGCTGACCGGCGCGCTGTCTGCCGAGCTCCCCGCCGGTTGCGTCGCCGTGAACCTGCACGGCAGCGGCCCTCAGTCGCACCGCTTCCTCCAGGCTGCCCGGCCCTCCCGGCTGCGCGCGTACGGCTGCGCGCCCGCCGGGGTCGAGGGACCCGCCTGGGACGCCGCCGAGCACGAGGTGCTGCGCTGGTGCCGGCTGGTCGGGGCCGCCACCGGGGCCTCGTGCGGGGTCGAGGACCTGCTGCTGCACGAGGCGCTCGGGGCGTCCCCGCGGCCGAGCCCCGCCGTCGCGCGGCCGGGGGGCAGGTGGGTGGTGGTGCACCCGGGGGCCGCCTCCCCCGCCCGGCAGTGGCCCCTCGAGCGGTGGGCTGCGCTCACCCGCGCCTTGGCCACGACGCACCGCGTCCTGGTCACCGCCGGGCCGGGCGAAGATCTCGTGGCGCACGAGGTGGCCCTGCGCGCGGGACTGCACGACCCGCTCGCCGTCCGCACCGGGCAGTCGCTGCCGGGGCTCGCCGCGACCGTCGCCGCGGCGTCGCTGCTGGTCAGCGCCGACACCGGCGTCGCGCACCTGGCGAACGCCCTCGACGTCCCGTCCGTGACGATCTTCGGCCCCACGCCGCCGGACCGGTGGCGCAGCCTGCTGCACCCGCAGCGGCACGCCGTCGTCTACCGCGGCGACGGCACCCAGCGCCCCTCCGCGCCCGAGCACGACGGCGTCGCCGGACCCGACGTGACCATGCTCGCCGTTCGCGTCGAGGACGTGCTCACCGCGGCGGTCGGGGTGCACGGCCAGGGTGTGCCCCGCAGCGCGTGACGGGGACGACTACGCGCGCCGGGACGGCGGCAGGCCGAGCTCGCGGCGCCGGTAGTCGCGCATGACGAGGAAGAACAGCCAGAGCACCGCGGCGACGCCCCCGGTGAGGAGGACGAAGGGCCAGGTCTCGGTCTCGACGGAGCCGCCGTCGGCACCCGGCACGACGTCGACGCGATCGCCGAGGTGAGGCGTCGACCAGCCGTCGACCGTGGGCGTCACCGTGGCGCCGTCGTCAAGCACCACCGTCAGCCGCGCCACGCGAAGCGAGTCGTCGACGGCGACCACCCGGCCCGGCCGGGTCCCGCCCGGGCCGGTGAGGAGTCCCGCGATCGCGCCGACCGCGGTGACGACGAACAGGACGGTGGCGAACACCGCCCCGATGCCGAAGGTCACCACCTGGCGCCTCAGGCCCCGGGCCTGCCGCTCACTGACCACCGCGCGCCTCCTCCATGGTGACCCCGCCGCTGACGCGCTCGCTCGGGCGCACGTTCCCCGTCCGGCGATCCTGGCCGCAGGCCGTGACCGAGCTGGAACCGAGCCGTGATCGCCGGGCCCTCCCCCGGATCGTCGCCGCTGCGCGAGGCTCGGCTCATGCCGCCCTCGACGACGAGTGCCCGCGTCGCCCGCCTCCTGCCCGCGATGGTCAGCCTCGCCCTCCTCGCCACCGCGTGCGGCGCCGACGCGCCGACCCGGAACCGGGCCGACGGCCCGACGGTCTCCACTCCTCGCTCGACCTGCCACGAGGACGGCGATCGCGAGGTCGTCGTCCCGGGCCCCGAGGGCGCGACGACGTTCGCCGTCACCGTAGGCGCGGGCCGCCGGGCGGTGATCCTCGTCCACGAGGCCGACACCGACCATTGCGCGTGGATGCTGTTCGCCCGGGCGCTGGGCCGGCGGGGCGTGCAGGTGTGGTCGTTGGACTCCTCCGCGAGCCCGGCGTCGCTGTCGGTCGGCTCGTCCAACCCGAGCCGCGACGTCGTCAGCGTCGCTGCCTACGTGCGGCAGCACGGGGCGAGCGAGGTGGTCGTCGCCGGAGCCTCCATGGGCGGCACGGGCGCCCTCGCCGCTGCTCACGACGCCGGCGCGGTGAAGGCTGCGGCGCTGTCGTCGCCGTCGGACTACAACGGCGCGGACGCCGTCGCGGGCGTCAAGGCGTTCGGCGCCCCCGTGCTCGTGCTGGTGGGGACGAACGACAGCGGCTTCGTCCCCTCCGCCGCCGCGTTCGAGGCCACCGACCCCACGCACGTGACGAAGCTGGACGTCGTCACCGATGCGCACGGCACCGACCTGCTCGGGCACGACGTGGGCGGGAAGCACGTGTTCGACGTGCTCGCCGACTTCCTCACGAGCTGACGCCGAACCGACGCCGGGCCCCGCCGTCAGCTCGGTCTGACGTCCTCGGCGCGCAGGACGACGACGCCCAGCCCGGCGACGAATGCCGCCGCGGCGCCGGCCAGCAACCGCTCCATGAGCCCACCCGCACCGGGGATCAGGACCGTGGCGAGGACCAGCACGATCAGGGCCGCGCCGGTCGCGCGCACGGCCTTGCCCGCGGCGGGTCCCGAGAGCCGGGCGACGGGCCCGGCCAGGACGAACGCCGCAGCGATCAGCGCCGCCAGCCCGAGGCTGCTGAGGACGCCGTCGAGCACGCCGCCGAGGTTGGCGAGCTGGTCGGACTCGGTGCAACCGGGGTCGGCCAAGCGGCACGCCTCGCGCTCCAGCGGGCTGAGCAGGTCTCCGAGGCCGAGGATGGACACGGCCACCAGGACCGCCCCCACCCGCCCCCGCGCCCCGGTCCCGCTCAGCGCGGGCGCAAGCGCGCCCAGGGCGAAGACGACCGTGGCCAGCCCGCACAGGGCGAGCACCCAGGCCAGCGCCGCGCCGTGGGGCGCGGTGACCGCGTACATGTCGCTGATGGTGTGCGCGACTGGGTCGTAGCGCGGCCCCTGCCAGAGCGCGGCCACCAGGAACGCCGTGACGAAGACGACCTGGGCCCCCACCCCGAGCCAGGCGCCCCAGCGGCGGGCGGTCACGACGCCACCGCCATAGCGACGGCGTCGGGGCGGGCGGCGCGGGCCTGCTCGGCGTCGACGATCCGGGTCAGCTCCGGCACGCGGGAGCGCACCAGCACCGAGAGCCCGACGACGAGCGCGAGGGCAGCGGCGACATCGACCACGTCGGCGACTCCGAGGTGGAGCACCGTGCGGACGAGCAGGAGCCGGGCGTCGTGGGTGACGGCGGTCAGACCCGCGGCGAGCACCAGCTCCGCCACTATGAGCGCGCCGAGGAGCTCGACCCCACGCCGCCGGTCTCCGTGCCAGACCGACACGAGGGCAGTGGCCGAGCCGGTGGCCGCCAGGGCCCAGGCGTGCGCGACGCCGAGAGCGTTCAGGACGCCGTAGCCGAGCACGGGGACGGCGAGGTCGAGCGCGGGCACGAGCAGCGCGCGGAGGGTGGACAAGGCAGGCATGGCGGAACCTTTCGCAGACGAGGAGGTTCGTCTCGGTCAGCATCGACCGTTGGTCGGCCCTTGGTGTCTCGGCGGCCCGCGCGCCGCCCTCGCGGTTCACGGGGCTGCCGAGCGCCGCTGAGTCGTCGCGGCGACGCTATCCGCCGCAGACCGTCCACCACGCGCCACCGCAGACCGTCCCCGGAGCCTTTGCGACGCCATTCGCCGCGAACCGTCCAGCTGCGCCACCGCAGACCGTCCCCGGAGCACCTGCGACGCCATTCGCCGCAAACCGTCCGCGGACTATTGGTGGCGGTGGGGACGGGGCCGAGCCGCGGGCCGAGCGGCGGGCAGCGGGCAGCGAGGCGGGCAGCGGGCAGCGAGGCGGCAGCGGGCAGCGAGGCGGCAGCGGGCAGCGAGGCGGCAGCGGGCCGAGCCCCGGCGTCAGCCGGCGACGTCGAGCACCGTGAGCGCGTCGAGGACGGCCCGGACCTGCGGCACCTCGTGGGTGCGGAACATGCCGGTGCCGCCGAGCCGGGCGAGCACGGCGAACATCGGCTCGGCCTGGCGGAACTGCTCCTGGAACAGGTCGAAGGCGTGGGGCAGCGCGTGGCAGACGGGCAGCCCGAGCGCGCGCAGCCGGAACGTCTGCAGCAGCACCCGGGTCTGGTGGCGCACCCGCACCGCGGGGACGGTCAGGTTGCCGTAGAAGAACCCCAACCCGGGATCGACGACGAGCTGCTCCACCCCCAGCTCGCGGGCCCGGTCCACGCGCGCCGCGAAGTGCGCGAGCAACCCCGGCACCGGATCGGCGTCGGCCTCGACGTCGGTGACCTCGCGCACGTCCGCACCCCGCACGTAGCAGAGCACGACCGTCGCCTTGAACCGCGCGGCCAGCGAGAAGATCTCGTCCTGCGTCGCGGCGCCGGTGAAGTTCAGCACCCGCGCACCGGCCTCCAGGCAGGCCAGGGCCACCTCGGGGTCGTACGTCTCGGCCGAGACGATCACGCCGTCGGCGGCGAGCGCGGACACGACCGGCGTGAGGACGTCGATCTGCCGCGCCGTCTCGACCCGGCCCGCCGTCGCGTTCGTCGACTCCGCACCGAGGTCCACGAGGTGGGCGCCCTGCGCGGCGAGAATGCGGCCCCGGCGGACCGCCGACTCCGTGCTCGTGGCGACGCTGTCGCGGTAGGTCGAGTCGCGAGAGAGGTTGAGGCAGCCCATGACGACGGGCTCGCGGTCGGCGTCGAACGATCGGTCGCCCAGCACGATCGGGGCGACGTGCGGCAGCTCGCCCTGGGGCAGGTCGTCGGCGTACGTACGGACCAGCTCGGCCAGCGCAGGCAACGTGATCACAACGGTCGAGATTAGGCCGGATCCGGGCCGCCCGCGCGACGCAGGTAGCGCAGGAACACGAACCCGTCGTCGGCGGCGACGTCGGCGAGGACGAACCGGCGCGGGTCGGCGGCGGACGCCACGGCGGGCGCCTGCGTGCCCAGCCAAGGTGCGACGGTGAGGTCGACCTCGTCGACGACGTCGGCGGCGGCGAACGTCGCGGCCAGCCGGGGCCCGCCCTCGCACACCACCCGCTGGAGCCCGAGCCCGTGCAGCGCGGCCACGATCGCAGCGCCGCCCGATGCCCCGCGAAGCCCGTCGACCTCCACCACCTCGGCCCGAGCAGCGGCGCCGCCCGGCACGGCGGCACCGGGCTCGGTCAGCACCACCACCGGCAGCGCCGACCCCGAGAACACCGGCGCCTCCCACGGCAGGTCGAGGGACGCGCTGACGACGACGAGCCGGGGCGCGGGCGCGAGGCCGAGCAGGACGCGCTCGGCCGGCGTGGCGCCGTCGCCGGCGAGGAACGGCCCGTACGGCTCCTCGCGCATCGTCCCGGCGCCGGTGACGACGGCGTCCGCGAGCCGCCGGATCCCGCCCAGGACCCGCCGGTCGGCGTCCGAGGACACCGACCGGCTGCGCCCGTCCGCCCCCGCAGCCCCGCCGTCGAGGCAGCGCAGCATGGCCAGCCGGGTCCAGGGACCCTGCGCGGGCCAGGCCCACCGGTCGGCCACGGCGGACGGCGGCGGGGCGAGGGGGTCGGGCACGCGTCAGCCTCCGTAGCTCATCGGGCCCAGGTGCACCCAGGACGCCGTCGACGGCACGCCCGAGGCGTCCAGCACGAAGAGCATGGCCCACCCGGGCTGCGCGGCGACCGCGGAGGCGGGCATCGCCAGGGTCAGCGAGGCGTCGGAGGCGCGGGTGACGGCCAGCTCGACGAACCGCGAGCTCATGTCGTCGGAGTGGGTGACGGCGCTCGGGCTGATCAGGACGGCACGGGACGCCGCGGGCCCGGCCGCGCGGTCCAGCGTCACCGTGAGCGCGTCGCCGTAGCCGAGCTGCGTGGCCGACGTCGAGGCGATCACCGGGCGCGGGCCGGCGAACAGGTACGGCGGGCTGAACACCTCCAGCCGCGTCCCGCCGCCGCCCGGGCCGGTGTCGCCCGCCGACAGCACCCGGCCGTCAGGCAGCAGCAGGGCCGTGGAGTGGTAGGCGCGGCGCATCGCCTGCGACGCGAGCTTCGTCCACGTGTCCGTCGCCGGGTCGTAGCGCAGGGCGCCCTTCTGCGGCTCGCCGAAGCGGTCGTCGGAGTTGCCGCCGACGCCGAGCAGCGTCCCGTCGGGCAGGTGGACGAGCCCCATGTGGGTGCGGGGGTTGGGCATGGGCGCGGCCTTGCGCCACCCCTTGGCGGGGCTGCGCAGGTCGAGGATCTCCGACTTCGCCGTCGTCCCGCCCCGCTGGGTCTGCGCTCCTCCCGTGAGGAACATCTGCCACTGCTGGCCGCCCGGGCCGGCCGGCAGCAGCACCGAGCTCGGGTTGTTCTTGCGCACCACGGACAGCGGCGGCAGCGACGCCCACTCCCACGTGGCCGGGTCGACGGTCGTGACCAGCTTGTGCTGGACGACGAGGACCTTCCCGTCGGGCATCACGTACTGCTTCGGGTAGAGGTCGATGGGGACGTCGGGGCCGACCTTGGCGTACGAGCCCTGCGCCCCGCCGGTGCCGGGGGTGAACACCTCGACGGTGCGGTTGAGCTTGCCGGTCGTGGTGTTGCCGCTGGTCACGAGCACGCGCCCGTCGGGCAGCTCGGTGGCCGTCGGGTAGTAGCGGCCGAGCACCGTGTCGGGCTCCTCCAGCCAGGTCTCCGAGACCGGGTCGAAGCGCAGCGTGTACGGCGTGCCGGGGGTGGGGTGGACGTCGTTGGACAGGCGCCCGCCGACCACGAGCAGCGAGCCGTCCTGCAGGAACGTCTGCCCCGCGCAGAACGTGTTGCGGGGCGGGTCGACCTCCTTCGCCGCGCCCGTCGCCGGGTCCCACAGGTAGGCGGCGGTGGCGAGGGTCTCGTCGTCGTCGTCGTAGTAGCCGCCGAACAGCAGCACCTTGCCGGTGTGGAACAGCGCCGCGTGGACGCCGATCGCCTCGACGCTGGTGCCCTCCGGGACGAACGGGTCGCTCCACTTCCCGACGACGGCCGGGTCGGCGGCGGCGCCCTTCGCGGCGGCCCCCTTCGCGGCCGCCCCCTTCGCGGCCGCCCCCTTCGAGGCCGCCCCGTTTCCGGAGCCCTGCGCGAGGGGGAGCGCCACCTTGCCCTCGCGCCCCAGCCGCTTGGCGAGGTTGCGCTGGGCCTGGTGCTCGCGCGCGTGCTCGATGCCGATGAGCTGGGCCTCGACGGCGAACATCGCGTCGGGGGTGTAGTCGGCGGCGGTGGTGGCGAGGTCGGCGTCGGTGGCGACGGACGGAGCGACCCGCGAGCCGGAGGCAGCGACGGCGGTCTGGGCCGACGCCGGGACGCCCGCCCCGAGCGCGAGGGCTGTGGAGACGGACAGGCCCGCGACGGCGGCGGGCAGGGTGCGACGACGACGTGGCATGTGGTTCCCCCATGGCTGCCGCAGGCCGCCCCGTGCGGCCCGGCGTGATGGTGATCACGACGCCCGGTTGTGGGGGTTTGTTGCACGTGGTGCGCAGGTGTCGCCCAGCGGCGGTTCGGACCCATTCTTATTCCGCTCCCGCTGTGCCAGACTCCGCGCCATCCAGCCGGTGACGAGGCCGAGCAGGCGCATCCGACGGGGCACACCAGGGGGCCACCGATGATCGTCCGTCACCGTTCTCCGCGCGGCCGCGCCGCGCTCGTGGTCCTGGCCCTGGCCGTGGCGGGGTTGTCCGTCGCCCCGTCCCCGTCCTCCGCCGCCCCGCCGCCCTTCCCCGGGTTCGAGCGGCTGGCGGGGCCCAACCGCTACGCCACCTCCGCCGCGCTGGCCGCCGCCGCCTTCCCGGACGGCGCCCCGGCCGCCGTCGTCGCCAGCGGCGTCACCTTCCCCGACGCCCTGGCGGGGGGCTACCTGGCCGGGCGGGTCGGCGGCCCGCTGCTGCTCACCGCGCCGACGACGCTGCCGAACGACATCGCCGCAGAGCTGATGGCCCTCGGCCCGCAGACCGTCTACGTGCTCGGCGGCCCCACGTCCGTGAGCGAGGCCGTGCTCACGCAGATCCGGGAACTCACCGTCGCAGGCGGCACGCACCCCAGCGTCGTCCGCCTGTCCGGGCCCGACCGCTACGCGACGGCCGCAGCCGTCGGCGGCCGCTACGACGACGGCATCGGCACGATCGGCGGCAAGCGGACGGCGCTGCTGGCCACGGGCACCCGCTTCCCCGATGCGCTCGCCGCGGCACCCGTGGCGGCCAAGAAGGCCCTCCCGCTGCTGCTGACCCCGCCCGCCGCCCTGCCCACGGTGACGGCGAGCACCCTGACCCGGCTGCAGATCGAGCAGGTCGTGATCCTCGGCGGTCCCTCGTCGGTCTCCCCCGCCGTCGAGGCCTTCGTGCGGGCCCTCGGCATCGACGTCACCCGCATCGCGGGGGTCAGCCGCACCGAGACGGCGACGCTCGTGGCCGACTGGGCCATCGACGCCGCGGGCTTCGGCACGCAACGGATCGCCCTGGCCCGCGCCGACGAGGCAGGCGGCGGCGCCGACGCGCTGAGCCTGGCTCCCCTGGCCGCGGTCTCCGACGAGCCGGTCCTGCTGCTGGCCCGTCCCAGCGCGGCGGACGAGACGCTCCTGTCGTGGGTGCGCGGTCGGGCCGGGCAGCTCACCGGGGGGCACGTCGCCGGTGGCGTGCCCTCGGCGTCCCCCGCCGCCCTGTCCGCGCTGGCCGTCGCCGCCGGCGGCAGCGGCGGCGGCAGCCTCGAGCTCACCGTCGCCAGCCTGCCCGACGGCCTGGCCGGGGACGTCACCGTCACCGGCCCCGGGTTCACCCGGCACGCGACGGCGAGCACGCTGGCCCTCGGCCTCACCGACGGCACCTACTCGGTCACGGCGAACCCGGTGGGCGACGCGGCGGTCATGCGCTACCTGCCGACGCTGCGCACGCCGTCCCCGCGCGTGTCCGCCGGGGAGCTCGTGAAGGTGAGCGCCGATTACTGGACCCGACTGCCCCCGACGACGCAGCCCGTGGACGCCGCCGACATCCAGCTGGTCACGGGGCCCTCCGACGGCGAGCGGACGGTCGTCCTCGACGCCGCGGGGGCGCCCGACGTGGGCGAGGTGATCGTCGCGGGGGCGGGTGAGGAGACCCCCGAGGGCCTGCTCGTCAAGGTCACGGACAAGGACGTCGACGGCGACCGCGCCGTGCTCACCACGCAGCCGGCCCGGTTGGAGGAGGCCCTGCCCCAGGGCGAGTTCACGATCTCGACGACCGTGGCCTCGACCGACGTGGGTGAGGACTTCGCGCAGCAGGAGCTCGCCGCCCGGGCTGCCGACGCAGCGCTCGGCGGTGCGCCGCTCGAGGCGTCGCGCAGGGCCGCCCGGGCCGCGCAGCGCAAGGCCGATGCCAAGCCGAGGGTCCGCATCGGCCGCCGGGGGGTGTCGGAGACGCCCGTGGGGCGCGACTTCCCGTGCGAGGGGTCGGTGCGGCTGGCGCTGGACGCGTCGGTCGGCGTCGAGGCGTCGGTGAACCTGACCGTGAAGTGGGAGGGCGGGCTGTTCCACCCGCACGCCGTGGTGACGTTCACCGCCCAGTTGCAGGAGTCGGCGTCGGCGGAGGCCTCGGTCACGGGCTCCGCGTCGTGCAGCGTCCCCGAGACGTCGCTGCTGCCGCGCCCCCTGAAGCTGCAGCCCATCTCGTTCACCGTGGGCCTCTTCCCGATCGTCATCGTCCCCGAGGTGCAGCTGTACGCGAAGGCGCAGGCGTCGGCAACGGCCTCGGTGCGCACCGCGGTGGAGCAGCAGCTCACCGCGACCGCGGGGCTCACCGTCGACGGCGGCTCGATCAGCCCGATCCACCGGCTCACGAACACCTACGCCTTCACCCCGCCCACGCTGTCGGCCAGCGGCTCGATCAGCGCCTCCGTGGGCCCGCGGGTCTCGCTGAAGCTGTACGGGGCGGGCGGCCCGTACGCGCAGGTCGACCCCGGCCTGGAGCTGTCGGCGGACATCCACCGCCAGCCGTGGTGGTCCCTCGACGCGGTGGTCACCGGCAAGGTGGGCGTGGACGTCCCGATGCTCGACATCGACAAGTCCAAGGACCCGCTGTTCACCTGGCGGCGCACCCTCGCCTCCGCGACGACGGCGGCGCCCGTGCCGCCGCCGACCGTCCGCACGGCCGCCGCGCCCAGCGGTGAGGTCGGGACGCCCTACTCGACGACGCTGGCGGCCAGCGGGGGCACCGCCCCCTACACGTGGACGGCCGTGGGCGCCCTCCCGGCCGGGTTGAGCCTGTCCGGCTCGGGTGTCCTGTCCGGGACGCCGACCACCGCAGCCCTCACCGAGGTGGAGGTGCAGGTGCGCGACTCGGCGGGCCGTACCGGCTTCGGCTTCGTGACGATCCGGATCAACCCCGCGTCCTCGGGCCCGACGGTGACGCGGGTCGACGTCCTGAGCGACCTCACCTGCACCGCCGAGGTGGCGGCGTTCGACGACCACCCGGCCCTGTA
>JAXLRU010000010.1:0-107986 GCA_046330935.1 Kineosporiaceae bacterium | reverse complement strand
AGATGGCGCCTCTGTTCGTCTTCCTCGCAAGCGGGGAGTCCAGCTACGTGACGGGCGCGACGTTGCACGGCAACGGTGGCATGCCGACGCCGTGACCGGCGTCGGGGCCGGTGCGCTCAGCGCGACAGGAGCCGGAAGGCGATGAAGCCCGGCTCCTGCCGCAGCCGAGCGTCCTCCTCGGGGAAGTCCCGGGCCATCGTCGGCGCCGGCTGCGGCTCGACGAGCCGGTCGATGACGAAGCCAGCCCGGGAGAACTCCTCGCACCAGTCCTGCAGTGACATCCGCCAGTAGCGCACCGTCCAGTCGGGCCCCCAGGTCTCCTCGATCACCCGGCGCTCGAAGTAGCCGCCCCCGGTGCGCCGCCAGTCGGCGGTGGGATGCATCGTCGAGACGACCAGCGGTGCCCCGGGCCGCAGCACCCGGCGCAGGTCACGCAACGGGGTCACCCGGTCGTCGAGGTGGTGCAGCACGAGCGCGAGCACCGCGGCGTCGACGCTGTGGTCCGCCAGCCAGGTCAGGGGCTGGTGCAGGTCGTGGACGCGCAGCTGCGCCCTGCCCCCCGCGACGCCCTCCGCGAGCCGGGCCCGCGCCAGGTCGATCATGCGCGGGCTGGCATCGCATCCGGTCACCGTGGCGCCCGAGGAAAGGAGCTGCTGGGCGTACAGGCCGGGGCCGCATCCGGCGTCGAGCACGTGCAGGCCCGTGACGTCCCCGAGCAGGTCGAGCACTGCCGGCCGGTCGTAGTGGGCGTTGTAGGCGCTCCGCTCGGCGTGGCGCTCGAAGTCCTCGGCGAACCGGTCGTACATGGGTGCATCGCTCACGGCGTCATCCTGGCTCACCCGAGGCGAGCTCGGCGATCACGTCGGGCAGCGCGCGCCTCGTGCCGTCCGACGAGGCGTCACCCCTCGCGGAGCCCGAACCGGGCGTGCAGCCGCTTGAGCGGGCCGGGGGCCCACCAGTTCCAGTCGCCGAGCAGGGTCATCGTGGCGGGCACGAGCAGCATCCGGACCAGCGTCGCGTCGACGGCTACGGCGAATGCCAGCGCCACGCCCGTCTGCTTGATGATCAGCAGCTTCCCGGCGACGAACCCGGCGAAGACGATGACGACGATCAGCGCCGCGGAGGTGATGATCCGGCCCGACCGCTGCAGCCCGCCGACCACCGCCTCGTCGTTGGGCAGGCCCTGGTCGTGCAGCTCCTTGATCCGGGACAGGAGGAAGACCTCGTAGTCCATGGCGAGGCCGAAGCCGAACGCCAGCACGAGCGCGGGGATGCTCGTCTCGATGCCGCCGGTGGAGGTGAAGCCGAGCAGCCCCTCGAGGTGGCCCTCCTGGAACACGAACGCGATGACGCCGAACGAGGCGCCGAGGGACACCAGGTTCATCAGCAGGGCCTTCGCCGGCACGAGCACCGAGCCGGTCATGAGGAAGAGCAGGACGAACGTGGCGAGCACCACGAGGCCGACGGCGTAGGGCGCACGGGTCGCGAGGGAGTGGACGAAGTCGACGAGGGCGGCGGCCTGGCCCGTCACCAGCACGTCGTCGCCCGAGGCCAGGGCGCGGACGGAGTGGACGGCGTCGCGCGCGGCGTCGGAGTTGGCGTCGCCGTCGAGGAAGACGCCGAACGTGTGCAGGGTGACGCCGTCGCCGCGGCGCTCCTCGACCGAGCCCACGCGGGTGACCCCGGGCAGCTTCGCGACCTCGGCGGCTAGGCGGGAGGCCGCCTCACCTCCCGAGCGGTCGACGACCGCCACGGGGGCCGACGCGAGAGCGGGGAAGCGCTCGTTCACCTGATCGAACAGCACCCGCTGCGGCGCCTCGCGCGGCAGCAGGGCGGCGCCCGAGTTGACCAGGCGCAGGCTCAGCGCGGGGGCAGCGGCGAGGAGCATGACGGCGAGCGTCACCACGAGGACGACGACGGGCCGGCGCTGGACGCCGCGCGCGAGCCTGGAGAAGACACCCTCCGCCGGCGCCACGTCGCCCAGCCGCCGCACCCCGGGCAGGCGCGCCACCCAGCCCGTGCGCAGCAGCCGCCCCGCGGAGACCGCCAGCAGGGCGGGGATGAGTGTCATGGCGACGAGCAGGGCGACGAGGACGACGCTGACGCCCGCGGCGCCGATGGCCCGCAGGATGGTCGCGGGGAAGACCAGGAGGCCGGCCAGGCTGATGGCGACCGTGATCCCGCTGAACAGGACCGTTCGCCCGGCGGTGGCCATCGTCTCGCCCAGCGCCTCGGCGTGCGACGGCCGGCCTGTGGCCGGGTCACCCAGCATCCCGGCGCGTGCACGCAGCTCGTCGCGGAACCGGCTGACCAGCAGGAGGCCGTAGTCGATGCACAGGCCGAGACCCAGCACGGTGACGACGTTCACGACGCTGGCGTCGAGGTCGATGGCGTAGGAGAAGCCCAGCAGGCTGGCCAGGGCCCCCGCGATCGAGGCGACGGCGCCGAGGATCGGCAGGCCCGCCGCGAGGAAGCCGCCGAAGACCACCACCATCACGAGCAGGCTGATGGGCAGGGCGACGCCCTCGCCTCGTTTGAGGTCCTTCTCCACCTGGTCGGTGATGTCCTTCACCAGGGCGTTGACGCCGCCGACCCGCGCCGTGGCGCCCGGGGTCGCTGCAGTGACGGCGTCGCCGGTCTCCACCAGCCGCTGCGTGACCGCGGCGACCGCGTCCCGCTCGGCGGGAGCGGGAAGGTCGCGGCGCAGCTGCACGATGACGAGCAGCGCCCGGCCGTCCTGGGCGACGAAGGCCCTCGGCTCGGGCCCGGTGCCACCCGTCGGCGCCTGCTCGAAGGGGTCGAGCACCGCCGCGACGTCGGAGCGGGCCGACAGGTCGGTGCGCGCCTGCGTCACCGCTTGCCGGGCCGCGGCGTCGTCGGCGCCCACGCCGTCGAGGAGCAGCTGCAGGGACGCGCCGGTCGCGGCGGTGCGGGAGAGCAGCTCCTGCCCGGTGCGGCTGTCGGAGGGCACCTCCGGGGCGCCGCTGCCCAGCCGGTCGAACAGCCCGTCGCCGCCCAGCAGCCCGAGCGACGAGGCGAAGCCGAGCGCGACGAGGACGGCCCATCCGGCCAGGACGAGGCGGGCGTGGGCGGCGATGGCGTGGCCGAGACGTCGTAGCACGCCAGTAGCCTCCCAGGCGTGGCCGACCTCTTCTCGTCCGACCCGGACGAATCCGACGCGGCGGCGGGCGGGACCTCGCCGTCCGGTGCCGTCCGGGCCCCGGCGCCCCTGGCGGTGCGCATGCGCCCGCGCACCGTCGACGAGCTCGTCGGGCAGCAGCACCTGCTCGCGCCCGGATCGCCGTTGCGGCGCCTCGTCGAGGGCGGCGACGGCGTCGCGGGGCCGGCCTCCCTGGTGCTGTGGGGGCCGCCCGGCACCGGCAAGACCACGATCGCCCACGTCGTCAGCCGCGCCACCGGGCGCACCTTCGTCGAGTTGTCCGCGGTGACGGCGGGGGTCAAGGACGTGCGCCGGGTGATGGAGGAGGCCCGCGACGCGCGGGACCTGCACCGGCGGCGCACGGTCCTGTTCCTCGACGAGATCCACCGCTTCTCGAAGGCCCAGCAGGACGCCCTGCTGCCAGGCGTGGAGAACCGGTGGGTGGTGCTCGTCGCGGCGACCACGGAGAACCCGTCGTTCTCCGTGGTCAGCCCGCTGCTGTCACGCTCGCTCGTGCTGACCCTGCGCCCGCTGACCGACGCCGACGTGGGCGTGCTGCTCGAGCGGGCGGTGGCCGACCCGCGGGGCCTCGCCGGCGCGGTCACGTTGGAGCCGGACGCGCGCGAGCACCTCGTGCGCCTGGCCGCGGGGGACGCCCGGCGCGCCCTGACCACGTTGGAGGCCGCCGCCGGCGTCGCCCTCGACGATGCGGGGGAGGAGCCGCCGCGGATCACCCTGTCGGCGGCGGAGCGGGCGGTCGACGGAGCCGCCGTGCGCTACGACCGGGCCGGGGACCAGCACTACGACGTCGTGAGCGCGTTCATCAAGTCGATGCGCGGCTCCGACGTGGACGCCGCCCTGCACTACCTCGCCCGGATGCTGGT
The DNA here is from genome assembly GCA_046330935.1 of Kineosporiaceae bacterium. GTDB lineage: Bacteria > Actinomycetota > Actinomycetes > Actinomycetales > Kineosporiaceae > JAXLRU01. The sequence continues at coordinate 103,942 of JAXLRU010000010.1, read as the reverse complement.
CGCGGGGGAGGATCCGCGCTTCATCGCCCGTCGCGTCATGATCCACGCCTGTGAGGACGTGGGGATGGCCGACCCCACCGCGCTGCAGACGGCGGTCGCCGCCGCGCAGGCCGTGGCCCTGGTGGGGATGCCGGAGGCGCAGATCATCCTGGCCCAGGCGGTGGTGCACGTGGCGAGCGCGCCCAAGTCCAACGCGGTGGTCGCCGCCATCGGCGAGGCGATGGCCGACGTCCGGGCGGGCGCGCTGGGCGCGGTGCCCGCGCACCTGCGTGACGCGCACTACCCCGGCGCCAAGTCCCTCGGCCACGGGAAGGGGTACCGCTACCCCCACGACGACCCCCGTGGGGTGCTGGGCCAGCAGTACGCGCCCGACGGGCTGGAGGGGCGCCGGTACTTCCGACCCCGCGGGCACGGCGCGGAACGGGAGCTGGCCGTGCGGTTGGACCGGCTGCGGGCGATCGTGCGGGGGCCCGGCACCGGCTCGGGTGAGGACGCCGAGGGGCCGCGCCCGCAGGGGTGAGCGTCCCCGCAGGGGCGGGGGCAGCGGCTCACGGTAGGGTCGCGGGTCAGCGGTCGCCGTCCGCGATCGCCGACGACACCGCACACCTCGCCCCGCCGGACGCGGCGGGCGGACTTCGGGAAGGGCAGCGATGTCCCCAGGCTGGATCGCCGCAGGCGCCTTCGCCGTGCTCGTGCTCGTGCTCGCCTACCCGCTGGTGAAGCTCGCGCAGGTGTTCGAGGAGCTGCGGCGCACCGTGCGCGACATCTCCGACGGTGCGCTGCCCCTGCTGGCCGAGGTGACCGACACGGTCACCCAGACCAACCACCAGCTCGGCAAGGTGGACACCATCACCGACAACGTGACCACGGTGTCGACGAACGTCACCGCGCTGACGTCGCTGTTCGCGGCCACCGTCGGCGGGCCGCTGGTGAAGGTCGCGGCGTTCTCCTACGGCGTGCGCCAGGCGTTCGGCGCGCGGGGCGAGTCGGCCTCGCGCCGCCGCCGCGGGAGGCGTTGACCGTGCGCCGGCTGTTCTGGCTCGTCCTCGGTGTGACGGTCGGGATCCTCGTGGTCCGGCGGGTGGAGCGCGTGGCGCGCAAGGCCACCCCCGCGGGCCTGGGCGACAGCCTCGCCGGCGCGGTCGACGCGGTGCGCGACCTCGCCGACGTCGTCCGCGAGGAGATGTCCGCCCGCGAGGGCGAGCTGCGTGCGGCGCTGTCCGCCGACGCAGGCGACGACCCGAAACCCGTGGCCCCGCGCCCTCGGTCACACTGATCCTGAGTTCTCGCACCACACGCCCACCGGCGGCTGCCTGCGCCGGACCGAACACGACGACCACGCCGCCAGGTGCGCGGTCGGAGCACGGAGGTTGACGTTCCATGGAGACGGCCGAGATCCGCCGCCGGTGGCTGGACTTCTTCTCCGGCCGCGGCCACACCGTGGTCCCGAGCGCGCCCCTGCTCTACGACGACCCGAACCTGCTGTTCGTCAACGCGGGCATGGTGCCGTTCAAGCCCTACTTCCTGGGGCAGGAGACGCCGACCTTCGCCCGCGCCACGAGCGTGCAGAAGTGCGTGCGCACCCTCGACATCGACGAGGTGGGCAAGACCACCCGGCACGGCACGTTCTTCCAGATGAACGGCAACTTCAGCTTCGGCGACTACTTCAAGGCCGGGGCCATCGAGTACGCGTGGGAGCTGGTCACCGGCTCGCAGTCCGAGGGCTTCCTCGGCTTCGACCCCGACACCGTCTGGGTGACCGTCTACCAGGACGACGACGAGGCCATCGACCTCTGGAAGAAGGTCGCAGGCCTGCCCGACCAGCGGATCCAGCGCCGCGGGCTCAAGGACAACTACTGGCACATGGGCGTGCCCGGTCCCGGCGGCCCGTGCAGCGAGATCTACATCGACCGTGGCCCGGCGTTCGGGGCCGAGGGCGGGCCGGTCGTCGACGAGGACCGCTACCTGGAGATCTGGAACCTCGTCTTCATGCAGTCGGAGCTGTCCGCGGTGCGCGCCAAGGACGACTTCGACGTCCGCGGGGACCTCCCGGCCAAGAACATCGACACCGGCATGGGCCTGGAGCGCGTCGCCTACCTGCTCCAGGGCGTCGAGAACATGTACGAGATCGACGAGGTCTTCCCCGTCATCGCCCGGGTGCAGGAGCTGTCCGGCCGCCGCTACGGCGCCGACCACGCCGACGACGTGCGGATGCGCGTCATCGCCGACCACATCCGCTCCGGTCTGATGCTGATCGGCGACGGTGTGACCCCCTCCAACGAGGCCCGCGGCTACGTCCTGCGTCGCCTGCTGCGCCGCGCCGTCCGCTCCGTGCGCCTGCTCGGCGTCCACGACGCCGTCCTCGTCGACCTGCTGCGCACCTCGCAGCAGAAGATGGTCGCGTCCTACCCCGAGCTGGACTCGGAGTGGTCGCGGATCAGCCAGGTCGCCGCCGCCGAGGAGGAGGCCTTCGTCCGCACGCTGTCCTCGGGGACGACGATCCTCGACGTCGCCGTCCGCGAGACCCGCGCGGCCGGCGGGTCGGTGCTGTCCGGGGCCAAGGCGTTCCAGCTGCATGACACCTACGGCTTCCCCATCGACCTCACGCTGGAGATGGCCGCCGAGCAGGGCCTGCAGGTGGACGGCGACGAGTTCCGCCGCCTCATGACCGAGCAGCGCCAGCGCGCCAAGGCCGACGCCAAGGCCAAGAAGACCGGGCACTCCGACACCTCCGGCTACCGGGCCGTCGCCGACCGCCTCGGTCGCGCGGTCGAGTTCACCGGCTACCACGAGGTCGTCACCGAGGCACGGGTGGCCGGACTGCTCGTCGACGGCGTCCCCGCGGCCTCGGCCGTGGCCGGGCAGTCCGTGGACGTCGTCCTCGACCGCACCCCGTTCTACGCCGAGGGCGGTGGCCAGCTGGCCGACGCCGGGCGGATCGAGCTCGACGGCGCCGTGATCGTCGTCGACGACGTGCAGTCGCCGATCACCGGTCTCGTGGTGCACCGTGCGCGGGTGCTGGAGGGCGAGGTCCGTGACGGCCTGGCCGCCGTGGGCAAGGTCGACATCGAGCGGCGCAAGGCCATCAGCCGGTCGCACACCGCGACGCACATGGTCCACAAGGCCATCCGCGAGGCGCTTGGCGACACGGCCACGCAGGCGGGGTCGGAGAACTCCCCCGGGCGGTTCCGCTTCGACTTCCACGCCAACGCGGCGCTGCCCGCCAGCGTGATGCGCGATGTCGAGGCGCGCGTCAACGCGCTGCTCATCGACGACCTCGAGGTCCGCGCCGAGCTCATGACGCAGGAGCAGGCGCGCGCCACCGGGGCGATGGCGCTGTTCGGCGAGAAGTACGGCAACCAGGTGCGCGTGATCTCGGTCGGGGAGTGGGCGCGCGAGCTGTGCGGCGGCACCCACGCCACCCGCTCCGGGCAGATCGGCCTGGTCAAGCTCCTCGGCGAGGGCTCGATCGGGTCCGGCGTGCGCCGCGTCGAGGCGCTCGTGGGCGCCGACGCCTACGACTTCTCCGCCCGCGAGCACGTGCTGGTCTCCCAGCTCACCGACGTGCTGAAGGTGCGGCCCGAGGAGCTGCCCGACCGCGTCGGCGCGCTCCTGACCCAGCTGCGTGAAGCGCAGAAGGAGATCGACAAGGTGCGCGCGGGCCAGGTCCTCGCGATCGCGCCCACCCTCGCGTCCTCGCCGAAGGACGTCTTCGGCGTCGCGGTCGTGACCCATGACGCCGGGGCCGCCGGGGCCGACGACGTGCGCACGCTCGTCCTCGACGTGCGGGGTCGCCTGCCTGCCGACCGTCCCGCGGTGGTGGCCGTCACCGGCGTGGCCAAGGACCGCCCCGTCGTCGTGATCGCCACCAACGAGGAGGCGCGTCGCTGGGGCGTGAAGGCCGGGGCCCTCGTCCGCGAGGCGGCCTCCGTGCTCGGCGGGGGCGGCGGCGGCAAGGACGACGTCGCCCAGGGCGGCGGCACCGATGCCACGAAGGTGGTCGAGGCCCTCCAGCGCGTCGAGCACGCCGTGGGGTCCGTGGTCACCGCGCGGTGAACGTCCCCACGCCCCCCGGCAGGGGCCGTCGCCTCGGCGTCGACGTCGGCAGCGTGCGCGTCGGGGTCGCCCTCTGCGACCCCGACTGCCTCCTGGCGACGCCGCTGGAGACGGTGGCCCGCGACGAGCGCAACGGCACCGACCTTCATCGGCTGGGGGCGCTCGTGGCCGAGCACGACGCCGTCGAGGTGGTGGTGGGGTTGCCGCGGTCGCTGTCGGGGGCCGAGGGTGCGGCAGCCGCTCTGGCCCGCGGTTTCGCGGTGCGGCTGGCGGATGTCCTCGACGGCGTTCCGGTGAGATTGGTCGACGAACGCTTCACCACGGTGACGGCGCACCGTAACCTACGCGACGCTGGTGTGCGAGGACGCCGCCGCAAGCCGGTCGTCGACCAGGCTGCGGCGGTGCTGATCCTGCAGGCGGCGATCGACGCGGACCGCACGTCGTCGGTCCCGGTCGGCTCCTACGTGGTGCCCGATGCAGCCGCGAGGCCGGACGGACCGGCCCCGCAGCGGACGGAGGCGGACGGGCGTGAGTGACTCCTGGGACGACGAGGTCGGGGTGTCCGTCGCGCCCGCGCTGCCCAGCCGACGCAGCCGGCGCGAGGAGGAGCAGGCGCAGGAGAAGGCGCCGCGCCGTCGTCGCCGCCGCAGCGTCACCACCCTGCTCGTGGTGTCGCTCCTGGTGGTCGCCGGGATCGGGGGCGCGTGGCTGGGCCTGCGCTCGCTGGTGTCCTCGTTCGGGGAGTCCGACGACTTCCCCGGACCGGGCAGCGGACAGGTCCAGGTCGTCGTCGCCTCGGGGGACACGGGGCTGCGGATCGGGCGCGCCCTGGCCGAGGCGGGCGTCATCAAGTCGGCCAAGAAGTTCCGGGAGGTCGCCTCTGCCGACGCCCGCTCGTCGTCGATCCAGCCCGGCACCTACGTGCTGCGCAAGGAGATGACATCCGCGGCCGCGCTGGAGGTGCTCGTCGACCCGTCGCGCCGGGTGGTCCGCAAGGTCACGATCCGCGAGGGTCTGCGGGTGGCGCAGGTGCTCTCGGTCCTCGAGGACAAGGGCGGGTTCGACCCCGCGGAGCTGAAGGACGCGCTGCGCAGCCCCGAGCTCGGGCTGCCGGCCTCGGCGAAGGGCGTGCCGGAGGGGTACCTGTTCCCCGCCACGTACGAGTTCCAGCCGAGCACCACTGCGCTCGAGGCGCTGCAGGACATGGTCGCCAAGTCGCGCGAGACGCTCGCCGACCTCGGCGTCCCCGAGGCGCGCGAGCACGAGGTGCTCACCAAGGCCGGGCTGATCCAGGCCGAGGCAGGCTCCGCGGAGGACATGCCCAAGGTGGCCCGGGTGTTCGAGAACCGGCTCGCGCAGGGCTGGAAGCTGCAGTCCGACGCGACGGTCAGCTACGCGACAGGCCGCTTCGGGGTGACGACGACCCAGGCCGACCGCGACACCCCCTCGCCGTACAACACCTACTACACCAAGGGCCTGCCGGCGGGGCCGATCTCCAACCCCGGCGAGGCCGCGATGCGGGCGGCCCTGCAACCGGCCAAGGGTGACTGGATGTTCTTCGTCACGGTCGACCCGTCGACGGGGGAGACGGTGTTCTCCCGGACGAGCGCCCAGCACGAACAGGCGAGGCTCCGCCTGCAGAAGTGGTTGCGGGACAACGGGCAATGACCCCACGTCGGGCCGCCGTGCTGGGCAGCCCCATCGCGCACTCGCTGTCGCCCGTGCTGCACCGGGCCGCCTACGCCCAGCTGGGGCTGACGGCATGGCGGTACGAGGCCCGCGAGTGCGACGAGGCCGGGCTGGAGCCGCTCGTCCGGGGGCTGCAGGACGAGGAGGGCTGGGTCGGCCTGTCCCTGACCATGCCGCTCAAGCGCGTGGTGTTCGGGCTGCTGGGCGGCGTCAGCGATGTCGCGCGCAGCACCGGCGCGGTGAACACGGTCCTGTTCGCCGGGCCGCCGGGCGGCGAGGGGCACGACGCCGGTGAACCGGCCGGTGAGGGCCCGTGGGGCACCAACACCGACGTCGGGGGCATCGTCGCCGCGCTCGCCGAGATCGGGGTCGTGCGCGCGGAGCGCGCGGTGGTCCTCGGCGGCGGGGCCACGGCGGCCTCGGCGGTGGCGGCCCTGGCCGAGCTCGGCTGTCTGCAGCCGTCCGTGCTGGTGCGCGACCCCGCCCGGGCGACCGCCACGACGGAGGCGGGCCTGCGACTGGGCGTGCGGCCCCGCGTCGGGCTGCTGGAGGCGGCCGTGGACCACCTCGACGCGCAGGTGTGGATCTCGACGCTGCCGGGCACGGCGGGCGACGCGGTGGCGGCGCGCCTGCCTGCCGGGGTCGAGCTCCCCGCCCTCCTGGACGTCACCTACCACCCGTGGCCGACCGGCCTGGGCGCCGTCTGGCAGCGGGAGGGGGGCTGCGTCGTCGGCGGCCTGTCGATGCTCGTGCACCAGGCCGCCGAACAGGTGCGGCTCATGACGGGGTCACGCCCCGACGTCGAGGTGATGCGGGCGGCTGCCCTGGCGGAGATCGCCCGGCGCGGCTGAGGCAGGCGGTCCCCGGCCTGTAGGCCGGGAGGTGGATCGCACGGGCCCGCACATCAAGACCGCTGCGCGCGGGCCCGATAGCCCCGCCATGACGGCCTGCGTGTCCCCCCTCCCGCCCCTGGGCCGTCGATGGTGAGGCAGCTGGCCGACATCCTGCTCGAGGGCGGGTTGGTCGACGAGGCGCAGCTGGCGGCGGCCTACGACGAGCACCAGCGCGGCGGGCGCAGCCTCGGCCGCGTCCTCGTCGAGCACGGCGTCCTGACCGAGGCGCAACTCGTCGCCGCCCTGGCCCAGCAGATCGGTCTGTCGTTCGTCGACCTCTCGGAGTTCTCGATCGACGGCGCGGCCGTGGGCATGCTGCCCGCCGCCGTGTGCCGCCGGCACACGGTGCTGGCGATCGGCTTCGAGGAGCAGCGGCTGGTCCTCGCGATGGCGGACCCGTCGAACGTCTTCGCGCTGGACGACATCCGCTCCATCACCGGCCTCGAGCCGCGTCCGGTGGTCGCCACCCGCGAGGACCTGCTCACCGCGATCGACCGCATGTACCGCAACGACGGTGAGATGGACGACCTCACCACCCAGCTCACGCACGACGAGGACGATCACGAGGACCTGTCCAAGGTCAAGGAGGTCGTCGACGACGCCCCGATCGTCAAGTACGTGAACCTGCTGATCACGCAGGCGATCCAGGACCGCGCCTCGGACATCCACATCGAGCCGGGGGAGAACGACCTGCGGGTGCGGTACCGGATCGACGGCGTCCTGCACGAGGTGATGCGTTCCCCCCGCTCCATCCAGTCGGGTGTCATCTCCCGTCTGAAGATCATGGCGGACATCAACATCGCGGAGCGACGGATCCCCCAGGACGGGCGGCTGTCCGTCACCGCGATGGGCCGCAAGATCGACCTGCGCGTCGCCACGCTGCCGACCGTGTGGGGCGAGAAGGTCGTCATGCGGATCCTGGACAACTCCACGGCCACGTTGGCGCTGTCCGACCTGGGCTTCGAGGACAGCAACTACGCCCGGTACTCCGCCTCGTTCACGAAGCCCTACGGCATGATCCTCGTCACCGGCCCGACCGGCTCGGGCAAGTCGACCACCCTGTACGCCACGTTGAACATCGTCTCCAAGCCCGAGATCAACGTGATCACGGTGGAGGACCCCGTCGAGTACCGGCTGCCGGGGATCAACCAGGTGCAGGTCAACGCCAAGGCGGGGCTCACGTTCGCCGCCGCCCTGCGCTCCATCCTGCGCTCGGACCCCGACGTGGTCCTCATCGGTGAGATCCGGGACCACGAGACCGCCCAGATCGCCGTCGAGGCTGCACTGACCGGCCACCTCGTGCTGTCCACCCTGCACACCAATGACGCCCCGTCGGCCATCACGCGGCTCACCGAGATGGGCATCGAGCCGTTCCTCGTGGGCTCGGCCCTCGACTGCGTGCTCGCCCAGCGCCTGGCCCGCCGGCTGTGCCCGAAGTGCAAGGAGCCCTACACCCCCACGCCCGAGGAGCTGATCGGCGCGCGCTTCCCCTGGCAACCGGGGGAGCCGCTGCCGACCCTGCACCGCGCCGTCGGCTGCTCCGCCTGCGCGAAGACGGGGTACAAGGGCCGCCTCGCGCTGCACGAGGTGATGGCGGTGAGCGAGGAGATCGAGCGGATGGCCGTCTCCCACTCCAGCGCCACCGAGATCATGGCCGTCGCCAAGGCGGCGGGGATGAGCGACCTGCGCGCCGACGGGCTTTCGAAGGTGCGCGACGGCGTCACGTCGTTGGAGGAGATCCTCCGCGTCGTCGCCTGACCGGGTGCACCCGGTCGGGGAGCGCTCAAGCACAGCCCCGGCCCGGCCGATCCTCTGCCGACACCTGCGCCACGGGCCGTCCCCCGAACGGGGCAACGCCCGGGTCCGGGCCGCCATCGCAGGAGGAGGAGCACGTGGACAGTACCGGCCAGCCGTACGTGCCGGAGGGTTTCGCCTATCCCGCAGCCCCGCGAGGCGTCCCCGCTCCCGGTGCCCCCGCCGCCGTGGCGGCCGCCCCGGCCGGCGGGCAGGGCTACCAGCCGATGTACCAGCCGGCCGGTGCCGCCGCCCCGGTCCCCGTGCCCCAGCAGGCCCCGCGCGTCTCCGCCGCGGAGCCCGCCGCGGGCGCGGACGCCTACGCGCGCGCCACGACCGAGGAGGGGGTGCACGCCAACGACCTCGACCTCGCCGCGGCACTGGACTTCATGCTCGCCGCCGGCGCCTCCGACCTGCACCTGACGGCCGGCTCCCCGCCGATGATCCGGTTGCACGGGGCGCTGACGCCGATCGAGGGCACCGCGATGCTGACCCCTCCGGTCCTGCAGCGCGTGCTCTACTCGATCCTCACCCAGAAGCAGCGGGAGAAGTTCGAGGAGTCCCTCGAACTCGACTTCGCCTACTCGTTCCCGGGCAAGGCGCGCTTCCGCGTCAACATGTACCGCCAGCGCGAGGCCACGGGCGCCGCGTTCCGGCTCATCCCGTGGGAGATCAAGGACCTCCAGCAGCTGGGCATCCCGCCGGCCGTGTCGAACTTCGCCAACCTGCCGCGCGGGATGGTGCTGGTGACGGGGCCGACCGGCTCGGGGAAGTCGACGACCCTGGCCGCCCTGATCGACCTCGCCAACCGCACCCGGGCCGACCACATCCTCACGGTCGAGGACCCGATCGAGTTCCTGCACAAGCACAAGCAGTGCCTGGTCAACCAGCGCGAGGTGGGGGAGGACACGCACTCCTTCAGCGACGCCCTCAAGCACGCGCTGCGCCAGGACCCCGACATCATCCTCGTCGGCGAGATGCGCGACCTCGAGACCATCTCGGTGGCGCTGACCGCCGCCGAGACCGGTCACCTCGTGTTCGCGACCCTGCACACGCAGGACGCGGCGCAGACCATCGACCGCATCATCGACGTCTTCCCCTCCCACCAGCAGCAGCAGGTGCGGGTGCAGCTCGCGGGTGCCCTGCAGGGGGTCGTCTGCCAGACGCTGTGCAAGACGGTCGACGGTCGTGGTCGGGTCGCGGCCACCGAGGTGATGGTGGCGACCCCCGCCATCCGCAACCTCATCCGCGAGGGCAAGACCCACCAGGTGTACTCCGCGATGCAGGCGGGCGCCCAGCACGGCATGCACACGCTCGACCAGCACCTCGCGGAGCTCGTCCGCCAGCGCCGGATCACCCCGGAGCAGGGTCTGGAGAAGTGCCATCACGTCGAGGACTTCCAGCGGCTGACGGGCCGGGGCTGAGGAGCGGGACATGGCCGACACGGCGACGTTCGAGTACGCGGTCCGCGACAAGAGCGGCAAGCTCGTCAAGGGCACGCTCGAGGCGGAGAACAAGGCGCAGGTGGTGACCCGGCTGCGCGGCATGGGCTACGCCCCGGTGAGCGTGACGCAGGCCAACGCCGGCCTGAAGAAGGAGCTGACCATCCCCGGCCTCGGGGGCAAGGTCGGGCTGAAGGACCTCGCGGTGATGTCGCGACAGTTCGCCACGATGATCAACTCGGGGCTGTCGCTGCTGCGCTCGCTGACCATCCTGTCCGAGCAGACGGACAACCAGCAGCTGGCCAAGGTGCTCTCGCAGGTGCGCTCCGACGTGGAGACGGGGCAGTCCCTGTCCGCCGCGCTGGCCAAGCACAACAAGATCTTCCCGCCCCTGATGATCAACATGTGCCGGGCTGGTGAGGTCGGCGGCTTCCTCGACGCCGTGCTCCTGCAGATCGCGGACAACTTCGAGGCGGAGGTCAAGCTCCGCGGGAAGATCAAGTCGGCGATGACCTACCCGACGGTCGTCTTCGTCATCGCGATCATCGCCGTCACGGGCATGCTGCTGTTCATCGTCCCGGTGTTCGCGAAGATGTTCGACAGCCTCGGGGGGGAGCTGCCGGCACCCACCCGCGTGCTCGTGTTCCTGAGCCAGAGCCTGAAGATCCTCGCGCCTCCCGGGGTGGTGCTCGGGATCGTGGGGATGGTGATGTGGAACCGGTACAAGCACACCGATCGGGTCCGCAACGTCGTCGACCCGTTCAAGCTCAAGATGCCGGTGTTCGGGCCCCTGTTCCAGAAGGTGGCCATCAGCCGCTTCTCGCGCAACCTGGGCACGATGATCCATTCCGGTGTGCCGATCCTGCAGGCGCTGGAGATCGTCGGCGACACCAGCGGGAACGTCGTCCTCATGCGTGCCGCGAAGGCCACCCAGGAGTCCGTGCGGCGCGGTGAGTCCCTCTCCGGTCCTCTGGCCGAGCACCCGGTGTTCCCGGCCATGGTGGTGCAGATGCTCGCGGTCGGTGAGGACACGGGCGCCCTCGACACCATGCTGAACAAGATCGGCGACTTCTACGACCAGGAGGTCGAGGCCACGACGGAGGCGCTCACCGCCCTCATCGAGCCCCTCATGATCGCCTTCCTGGGCGGCATCATCGGGGCCATGATCGTGGCCCTGTACATGCCGATCTTCAAGGTCTTCGACATGATCCAGTGATCCTGCCTCCAAGGGCTCGCGAAGGGACTCACCCGTCCGGGTGGGTCCCTTCGCGCGTGCGGTGCCGACGACGGGCGGCGCGCGCCCCAGGTCGGCACCCGTTCGGGGAACCTGAGAGGTCCGTCCGGGTGATGACCGCGTGGCGAGGTAAAGAAGTCCCTCCCGACGGGCGAGAACACGATCGTCATGGAGCCACACGGCCAGAAAAGGCGAACCCGTCGCGAGGCGGGGGCGCAAAGCCAGGGGACCGGGCGGGACACCGCCCCGGTCGGCCCAGCTGCCTCGGCCGGCACACACGTGCCGAGGACCGGTCGAACGGCTCTCCACCCCGGTCCCGAAAGGACATGCGCCCCCATGCTGGCTCGTATCCGTAAGTCCGTGGAGGAGAAGGGTCAGGGCGGTTTCACCCTGATCGAGCTCCTCGTCGTCATGATCATCATCGGCATCCTGGCCGCCGTCGCCATCCCGGTCTTCCTCTCGCAGCGCGAGAAGGCGAACGACACGGCCGCCAAGTCGGACGTGTCGATCCTCGGCAAGGAGATCGCCACCTACTTCGTCGACAACACCGGCAACGCGCCGACCGTCGCCGTCAAGACCGACGCCACCACGGGCGCCAAGACCTGGGAGGTCAACTCCAAGGGCGTGGGCAACGTCTCCAACGGTGTCGAGTTCGTCAAGGTCTCCGGTGACAGCACCACGTGGTGCGTCCAGGTGAAGCACGACAAGGGCGCCAAGATCAACTGGAAGTACTCCGCCAGTGGTGGTCTGGAGTCCGGCGCCTGCTGACGCCTCGCCGTCGCTGAGCCAGGGCGGGGCGGTCCCGAGGACCGCCCCGCCCGCTCCCTCGAGCGGTGCGCGCGAGCCGTGTCCGCGCCGCCCGTCCCGATCCGTGTGCCCACCGTGTGAGGAGGTCCCGTGCGCCGGCTGCGAGCTCGTCGTGACGACGAGGGCTTCACCCTGGTCGAGCTCCTGGTCACCATGGTGGTCATCTCGGTGGCCCTGCTCGGGCTCATGGCCCTGCAGACGAAGGCCCTGGTCTCGGGCGGCCAGGCCCGCGCGCGCCAGCAGGCCACCTCGGTCTCCAACCAGGTGCTGGAGCAGTTGCGCAGTCTGCCGTGGGCGACCCTGTCCAAGGGCATGAGCACCACCTACGCCGTGCTCGGCGCCGACCCCAACGTGGTCGCGGGGCGCCTGAAGCCGGCGGGGACGAGCATCGACGAGGCGTTGCGCACCAGTGCCACGCAGGCGACCGACGTCGCCCCGCTGTCGGGCACGGGCGGCACCAACGTCTCCACCTACACCGACCCCTCGGGCACGGGTGTGGTCTACACGGCCCGCAGCTACGTCACGGTCCCGTCGAGCTCCACGGGCCTGATCAACCTCACCGTCGTCGTGACGTGGCGGATCCTGTCGACCACGCGGACCGCGACGGTGATCACGCGTACCCAGGCCTACGCGCCGAGCGGTGGCTGCGGCAGCCCGGCCAACCAGCCGTTCCTCGGTGCCTGCCAGGCGTTCTTCCAGGCCGAGGCCGGTGCGATCGGCCCTTCGATCGACGTGACCGCCGCGAGCGCCGCGGGCGAGGCGGTGCCGGCCGGCACGCCCGTGCTGCCGGGCGCCACGGCCAGCAACCTCCACCTGGACCTCGGCTCGACCGGCGCCAGCATCTCCTCGATGCAGGCCGCCAGCGGCGAGGCGTCGGTGACCCCGGCGCAGGCGAGCATCATGGCCGGGGGGACCACCTCCTCCGCGCTGACCGCCGCCGAGCTCAAGCGGCTGGTCTCCTCCGACGTCGGCGCCTCCGCCTCCCCGGCCAGCGACAGTGCGACCGCGACGAGCGCGGCCTCGATGCTGACCGCGGCGGGCACCACCAGCAGCCTGAAGCTGACCCCGCCCACGACCCAGTCGCAGGCCGTCGTCGGCTCCACCACCACGGCGACCTGCCCCGGCCCCACACCGGCGAGCCAGCCGTGCACCGACGGGCGACTGAGCGGCGGCACCGCCGCCTCCCTCGTCCTCGGGGTCGGCGCCGTCAACCGGACCCTCGTGTCCGTGGCGGCACCCGGGTCGCCCTGGGTGGCCCGGACCAGCCGCTTCGGCGCGACCGCCGGCAGCGCGGCGCTGGGCTGCGCCACCATCAGCGGGGCCGGCTGCGTGAGCGCGGGAGCGTCCCGCTCCCTCGGGACCGTCGCCTTCGCCGTCGGTCCGTGGAGCACGACGGCGGCGGCGTCGGGGCTGGTGTCCGTCAGCAGCTACTCCGACTCCACGCTGTCCGAGTACGGACCGTCGTCGCTGTCGGCCACGCCCAGCGTGACGCGCACCGGGACGATCTCCTACTGGAACGGCAGCGGGTACACCAACCTCCCCCTGACCACCGGGACCAACACCACGATCACCCCGACGAGCTCCGGTACGTCGATCCCCGCGGTCACGTGGACCAACGGCAGTGGCACCACCCTCGTCGCGAAGGCCACGATCACGGTGCGGCAGGTCTCCTCGGTCCGGACCAACCCCTCCGCGGCCTGCACCACCGACGCCTGCCAGCTCACCAGCGACGTCTCCTCCGTGACCGTGTCGGTGACCTACACCCTCACGGACGCGACGGGCACCTCGACGTTCATGGTGAGCACCGACCTGGGCAGCATCCGCTCGGTCGCCGGCTACAAGGCGGCGCCGTGAGCCGCCGGCTGCGCGGCCTGCGCGCCCGCCGCGACGAGGGCGTCTCCCTGATCGAGCTGCTCGTCGTGATGATGATCTTCAGCGTCCTGCTGGCGATCGTGTTCTCCGTCCTGATCATCGCCTCGCGCGACACCCGGGACAACGCCGCGCGCAACGAGCAGGTGACCCAGGTGCGCCTGGGGATGATGGAGATCGACCGGCAGGTCCGCTCCGGCAACGTCATCTCCGACCCGGCCGCCGAGACCACGGCATCCTCCGGGGTCGCGGCCAACTACTCGCTGCGCGTCTACACCCAGACCGACGGCGTCTACCACTGCGTCCAGTGGCGCGTCCGCTTCCCGACCGGCAAGCCCGGGCTCCTGGAGGAGCGCTCGTGGACGCCCCTGTGGGCCAGCACCGGTGAAGTCACGACGTGGCGGGTGGTGGCCCGCGATGTCGTCGCGCCCACCGGCACCGCGCCCAAACCTTTCCAGAAGGTGACGGCGGCCGGCGGCTCGAAGGCGCAGTCCATCCAGGTGAGCCTGCAGGTCCTCTCCGCCGGGTCGCGGGGGCGCTCGACGTCCCTGACGTCCGTGCTGACGGGCCGCAACACCGTCTACGGCTACCCGGCCGACGAGTGCGCCAGCATCCCGCCCCCGTGACCGGGGCCGCCGCCCCACCCGCCGAGGCGCCCGCCCGGCCCCATTTCGTACCCACGCAGGGTCGCGTGACCTGGGGATCACGCGACCCCGCCCCCGTCCCGTCCTCCCCACTCCTCAGGAGCACCCGATGATCCGGATCCTGCGCCGGCCCGTGGCTGCCGACCGCGAGCACGGCAACACCCTCGTGATCGCCATGGCCGTCATGGGCGTCACCACGACCCTGGGCGTCCTCGTCGTCAGCCAGGCCGTCGTGACGACCAAGGACGCGGGCAAGGACCGCGCCCGGATGGTCCAGGTGCACGGCGCCGAGGGTGCCGTGGACGCGATGTACGCCGCGCTGGAGACGTCCACGCCGTGCCGCTGGCCGACGACGGGCCAGCAGGTGGTCAACACCGCTCCGGACCAGACGGGCGTGTCGGTGACGATCACCTACTACGACAAGAACAACGCCCTGCTCACCTGTACCAACGGTGCGGTGACCGGCGGGACGGCGACGCAGGCGCTGATCACCGCGACGGCGACGTCCACGGCCGGCATCGGCACGGCGTCCAAGCGCACGGTGCAGTCCAAGGTGCTGCTGACGCCGGCCACGGTCACCGGCAACGGTGCGGCCATCTTCGCCGCCAGCAGCGCGATGACGACGAACACCTTCTCGCTGACGTCGTCGGTGACGGGCGTCGACGCCGACCTGTGGGTGGACAGCGGCAACGTCGACTGCAACACGTCGGTGACCGTCGACGGGAACCTGATCGTGGCGAACGGGACCGTCGCGATCTCCAACGGCTGCCGGATCAGCAAGACCCTGTGGACGAAGAAGCAGCTGACCATCAACAACGCCAACCCCAGCGGCCTGACGACGGTGGGCGGCAGCGCCTACGTCGCAGGCGGGGCCAACGCGACCATCGCGGGCGGCACCAAGATCGGGAAGGACCTGCTCATCTCGGGCAGCCTGTCCACCTGGAGCCCGGCCCTGGTCGTCGGCGGCGTCATCGAGACCGCCTCGACCCGGATCCCGACCTACAACCAGGTCGGCCTGCCCGAGGTCATCTACAGCCCGAGCGACTGGAGCGGGTTCGCGGTCTCGGACTACGGCGCCTGGGTGCGCTCCAACGCCACCGCCAACGGTGCGCCCGCGTACTCCCCGGCGATGTCCGCCAACACCTACCAGACCGACAAGTGCACGCTGTCGGGCCCCAACTACTCCCTCAACGGTCCGCTGGTCGGCCCGACCGTGCCCACGATCTTCGACACACGCCTGTGCACGCAGACGAAGTACGACAACGGCGTCGAGATCAAGCTGCGCTCGGACATGACGATCTTCGCCAAGGACTTCTACGCCACGGGCAACTTCAAGGTGACGTCCTACGACGGGCTGCCGCACAAGTTCTGGATCATCGTGCCGGACCCCGACGCGGTGAAGGACGGCGTCGCCGAGTGCATCGCCGGCCAGAGCGGCAACATCAAGGTGGACTCGGGCGCCAACATCAGCAGCCCCGTCTCGACCTTCATGTACACCCCGTGCACGCTGGAGACCAACAACAACTCCACGTTCTACGGGCAGCTCTACGGCGGCTCGGTCGTCCTGCGCAACGCGATGACCATGCAGTACGTCTCCCAGGGAATCCCCGGGGTGCAGTTCCCGTCGACCGCACCGGTCACCAGCAGCGGCTACCGCGTCGACATCGTCTACAAGCGCGAGACCGCCTGATCGCGGGCTCCGTGAGCGTCAGGGCCGGGACGGCGTCCCGGCCCTGACGCGTGCCCGCGGGCGCTACGGGGTCAAGTCCGGCGGATCGGTGCCGACAGGGCACTGTGGACCATGCCGCCCTGTTGCTCTCGGACGCGACTACCGTTCCCGCGGTGAACGTGCTCGGGGTGATCGCCGTCGCCGTGTTCGGCCTGATGATCGGCTCCTTCCTCAACGTGGTCGTGCACCGCGTGCCGCGGGGGCTGTCGGTCGTGCGTCCCCGCAGCGCCTGTCCCGACTGCGGGACGCCGATCGGGGCCCGCGACAACGTCCCCGTCCTGGGGTGGGTGCTCCTGAAGGGCCGCTCGCGCTGTTGCGGCTCCCGCATCTCCGCCCGCTACCCGCTCGTCGAGGCCGGGACGGCGGCCGCGTTCGTCGGCGTGCTCCTCTGGCGCGGCTGGACGTGGACCCTGCCCGCCTGGTGGTGGTTCGCCGCCGTCGGCATCGCCCTGGCGCTGATCGATCTCGACGTCAAGAAGCTGCCCGACGTCCTCACGCTGCCCAGTTACGTCGTCGGCGCGCTCACCCTCGGCGGAGGCCTGGCCCTCGACGTCGTCACCGGGGTGGGTGGCACGGGGGTAGGGAATGCGGGCGACGTGGCGCACGTGATGCTGCGCGCGGGGATCGCCTGCGTGGCCGTGTGGGCGTGGTTCTACGCCACCTTCGTGATCGCCAACCTGGTCTACGGCCAGGGCGGGTTCGGCTACGGGGACGTCAAGCTGTCGGGGGTGCTCGGGCTGTACCTGGGCAGCCTGGGCTGGCCGGCGGTGGTCCTGGGCGTCTTCGCGGGGTACCTCGTCGGCGGGGTGGTCGGCGTCGCCCTGCTCCTCACCGGCGCGGCGGGCCGCCGCAGCCGCGTGCCGTTCGGGCCGTTCATGATCGTCGGCGCCTGGACGGCCGCCGTGTGGGGGGCTCCCGTCGCGGACTGGTACCTGCGCCTGTCCGGCTTGTGAGCGGCTGACCCCCCGGACCGGCCGCCCGGCGTCACGGCGGGTAGGCCGATCGGTGGAAGCCTGCCCACCGAGAGCAGTCACCGGTGTCACGGTGCTCAAGCCCTCCCCGTCACCTCCCGATCCGAACTGCGGACGCCGCTGGTCTGCGTCCGACTGCGACGCGTGGGAGAGGGACTCATGGCTGGACGTACCGCCATCGGGCTGGACATCGGGACCTCCGTCGTCCGCGCCGCCGAACTGTCCTATGGGCGTAACGGCATCACGCTCGAGCGTTTCGGGCAGGTCGTGCTGCCCGAGGGAGCCGTCCGCGAGGGCGAGGTGGTCGAGGACGCCGCCGTCGCCGACTGCCTCAAGCAGCTGTGGTCGGCCACAGGCTTCACGCACAAGAAGGTCGTCATGGGGGTGGCCAACCAGCGCGTCATCGTGCGCCAGCTGGACCTGCCCTGGATGCCGGAGGAGGACCTGCGCGCGTCGCTGTCCTTCCAGGTGCAGGACTTCCTCCCGATGCCGGTCGAACAGGCCGTGCTCGACTTCTTCCCGCTGGAGGAGGTCGTCGACGGGGTCAACCGCTCCTACCGCGGCCTGCTCGTCGCGGCGGCCCGGGACACCGTGCTCGCGAACGTCCGCTGCGCCGAGAAGTCGGGGCTGACGGTCACCGCCGTCGACCTCTCCTCGTTCGCCGTCCTGCGCTCCATGGGCCGCCAGACGGGCCTGGAGGTCGAGACGGAGGCGCTCATCGACGTCGGTGCCCGCGTCACCAACATCGTGGTCCACTCCGCGGGGGCGCCCCGGTTCGTGCGCATCCTGCTCATGGGCGGCCAGGACGTGACGGACGCCGTCGCCGAGCGCCTGGGCGTGTCGACCTTCGAGGCCGAGGCGCTCAAGCAGCAGGCCGGCGGCACCGGTCCGGCCGACCAGGCCGCCGCGGTCAACCGGGCGATGGCCACGACCGCCCAGGAGTTCGTCGACGAGATCCGGGGCAGCCTCGACTACTACGCGGCGTCCAACCCGTCCGCGCCGGTCGAGCGCATCGTGATCTCCGGCGGGGGCTCGCGTCTGGAGGGCCTGCTGGAGCGCCTCGCCTCGGCGACCCGCCTGCCCGTGCTCGCCGGTGACCCGCTCGCCACCCTGCGGATCGGCCGCACCGGCCTCGACGAGCAGCAACTGGACTTCGTCAAGCCGCTGGCCGCCGTGCCGGTCGGCCTCGCCCTGGGAGCGTTCTGATGACGGTGGACACCGCCGCGGTCGCGGGCACCCGCGTCGAGTGGGCTCCGGTCCCGCGGGTCAACCTCCTGCCGCCGGAGATCCTGGAGCACCGGCGCTTCGTCTCGGTCCAGCGTCGCCTCGGCCTCGCGGTCCTGGCCACGGTGGCGGTCTGCGTGGGCGGCTACTGGTGGTCGGTCACCGGGGTCAGCGCGGCCCAGGAGGACCTCGACCGGGCCAACGCCACCAGCCAGACCCTGACCGCGGAGAAGGCCCGCTACCAGGAGGTCCCGCGCCTGCTCGCGCAGGTGCGCACGGTCAACGAGGCGCGCAGCGCCGCCATGGCCCAGGACATCCTCTGGTACCGGGTGCTCAACGACCTGGCCCTCGCGACCCCGTCCGGGGTGTGGGTGGACAGCGCCACGTTCAGCCTCTCCGGGGCGGCCGGTGCCGCCGGCGGCAGCGCCGCCGCGGGCCAGCAGGACGTGTTGGCCCCGACCGCGGTCGGCAGCGTCGTCCTCAGCGGGCGCGCGTCGGGCATGCCCGCCCTGGCCGGCTGGATCGAGAGCCTCGACAAGGTGACGCCGCTCGACGGCGCCGCCGTGGGCTCGGCCGAGGTCGTCGACGAGCCCCCGGCGGTCGCTCCGAACATGGTCACCTTCGGCGCCACCGCGGTGCTCAGTCCGCAGGCGCTGTCGCACCGCTACGACGTGAAGCCGGAGTGAGCTCATGCTGAAGACCAAGTCCAGCCGATGGAGCGCCGGCGCGGCCGGGGTCTGCGTCCTGCTGCTCGTCGCCACCTGGTTCCTGCTGATCTCGCCGCGGCGCAGCGAGGCCGCCGACCTGCGTGACCAGACCACCAACCGGCTCGGCCGCAACGACGCCCTCAACCGGGACATCGCCAAGCTCAAGTCACAGGCGGCTCAGCTGCCGCAGCAGCAGGCACAGCTCGCGGCGATCAAGCTGGAGATGCCCGAGGAGCGCAACCAGGCGCCCCTGCTGCGCAAGATGAACGACCTCGCCGAGGACACGGGCGTCGACCTGATCGACTACAGCCAGGGCGTCGCGACGCAGGTCACCTCGGCCGGGGCCGCGCCCGCGGCCGCCGCCACGCCCAGCCCCGGCACCACGCCGGCTTCGGGCGCCGCGCCGAGCACCCCCAGCGTGCCGCAGGGCGTCCAGCTGTACTCGGTGCCCACCACGGTGACGGTGCACGGCGACTACTTCGTCCTCGCGCGGTTCCTCAAGCAGCTCCAGACCGAGATGATCCGCGCCTACCTGATCGGGTCGGTCGCGGTGAAGGCCGACACGGAGGGCGACGACGGCGAGGCCACGATCGCCCTGTCGGGCCAGGTCTACGTGCTGCGGACGGCGGACTCCGCGCCCCTGGGGTCGACGCCGTCGCCGACGCCCACGCCGAGCGTCACGCCGACGGCGACGCCCACCGGGACGCCGTCGTCGACGCGCCCGCCACGGCCACCCCGACCACGACGCCCTGAACGGAGCCACGATGACCCAGAGCAGCCCGTTCGGGACCCCGTTGGATCCCGACGCGAACCCGCCCGTGCTCGACGAGCCCGAGCAGCCCGCGCCTTCCGGTTCCAAGCGCACCCTGCTCATCGCCGGGATCAGCGCCACCGTGCTCGCGGTGGCCGGAGCCGCGGCCTTCGTCCTCACCAGCGGAGGTGAGGAGACCACCGGCACGCAGGCGCTGCCCACGCGCCAGGTCACCCCGATGGGATCGGCGACGCCGACCTCCGCCGGCCCGTCGGTCTCGGTGCTGCCCACGGACGCCGCCGTCAACGCGCGCAACCCGTTCCTGCGGCCGCCGACCGACTCCCCGTCGCCGTCCGGCAGCGGTGCCGGTGGCGCAGGCGGCGGTGGCGTCAGCACGCAGACGGTCACCGCGACGCGGACAGTGGTCGGCCAGGGCAGCACCGCCACGGTGAAGAAGACCGCGACCGTGCGCTCGACGGCGACCGCGACGTCCACGGCCGTCTACCTCGCCCTCTACTCGATCACCACCGGCACGGGCGCCGACGCCCTGTTCCGGGTCAGCGTCAACGGCGCCGCGGGCAGCACGCCGTGGACGGCGAACGTGGGCGACCGGTTCGGCGACCACGACGAGTTCCACTACACCGGCGTGGACACCAGCTCCGGGTCGACCTGTGCGGTGGTCGCCTACGTCGACGAGACGGTCCACATCTGCGCCGGCGAGATGGCCAAGGTGCACTGACCCCACGCCGCGCCGGACGCCTCGGCCGGTACCCGCGCGCTGGCGCGGGTACCGGCCCGAGGCGTCCCAGGCGGCGGACGCCCGCCCGTGCGTCGATCGCCGGCGTGCGAGGATGACGGCCATGTTTCGTTGGCTGACCGCAGGGGAGTCGCACGGTCCCGCGCTCGTCGGGCTCATCGAAGGCATGCCCGCGGGGGTGGGGATCACCACCGCCGAGGTGTCGGCCGCCCTGGCCCGCAGGCGCCTCGGGCACGGCCGCGGCGCCCGGATGAAGTTCGAGCAGGACGTCGTGAGCTTCCTCGGCGGCGTGCGTCACGGCCTGACCCTGGGCGGCCCCGTCGCGGTGCAGGTCGCGAACTCCGAGTGGCCGAAGTGGCAGACCGTGATGGCGGGGGACCCGGTGCCCGCCGACGTCCTCGCCGAGCAGGCGCGCAACGCGCCCCTGACCCGTCCCCGTCCCGGGCACGCCGACCTCGTCGGCATGCAGAAGTACGGCTTCGACGACGCCCGCCCCGTCCTCGAGCGCGCCTCGGCCCGCGAGACCGCCGCCCGGGTCGCGCTCGGTGCCGTCGCCGCCGCGTTCCTCGAGCAGGCCGCGGGCATCCGCCTGGTCAGCCACACCGTGGCGATCGGCCCCGTCGAGGTGCCCGAGGGCGCAGCGCTGCCGTCCGCCGCCGACGTCGACGCGCTCGACGCCGACCCCGTGCGCTGCTTCGACCCCGCGACGAGTGCCGCGATGGTCGCCGAGATCGACGACTGCCGTCGGGCCGGGGACACCATCGGCGGTGTCGTGGAGGTCCTCGCCGACGGCCTGCCTCCCGGCCTGGGCAGCCACGTGCACTGGGACCGCCGGCTCGACGCCCGCCTCTCCGGTGCCCTCATGGGCATCCAGGCGATCAAGGGCGTCGAGGTGGGGGACGGGTTCCGCACCGCAGCGCGCCGCGGGTCGGCCGCCCACGACGAGATCGAGCGCGGTGAGGACGGCCTGGTGCGCCGCCGCTCCGGACGCGCAGGCGGCGTCGAGGGCGGCATGTCCACCGGCGACGTGCTGCGGGTCCGCGCCGCGATGAAGCCGATCAGCACGGTGCCGCGCGCCCTGGACACCATCGACGTCGCGACGGGCGAGCCGGCGGTGGCGATCAACCAGCGCTCGGACGTGTGCGCCGTGCCCGCCGCGGGCGTGGTGGCCGAGGCCATGGTGGCGCTGGTGCTCGCCGAGGCGGTCCTGGAGAAGTTCGGCGGCGACAGCGTCCCCGAGACCGCGCGCAACGTGCGGGCCTACCTCGACTCGGTGCCCGAGCTGCTGCGCAGCGGCGCCCAGCGCCTGGCGTGAGCGCCGGCTCGCGCCCCCTGGCGGTGCTCGTGGGGCCGCCCGGATCGGGCAAGTCCACCGTGGCCGAGGCCCTGGCGCGCCGGTGGGGCGTGGCGGTGCGCGACACCGACACCGACGTCGAGCGCCGGGCCGGGCGCGCGATCGCGGACATCTTCGTCGTCGACGGCGAGCCGGTGTTCCGCGAGTGGGAGCGTGAGGCCGTCGTCGCCGCTCTGGCGGAGCACGCGGGCGTGGTGTCGCTCGGCGGCGGCGCCGTGATGGACCCGCGCACCGAGGCGGCCCTGGCCGGGCACCGGGTGGTGTTCCTCGACGTCAGCCTCGCCGAGGCGGCCCGCAGGATCGGCCTCAACCGTGACCGTCCGCTGCTCATCGGCAACCCGCGCGCGCAGTGGCACCGCCTGATGGAGGCGCGCAGGCCCGTCTACGAGCGGGTCGGCGTGGTCCAGGTGAGCACCGACGGGCGCAGCCCCGACGAGGTGGCCGCCGACATCGACGCCGCTCTGACCGCGGCCGAGGAAGGGGAACGGGGATGACTCCGCGCGTCGAGGGACAGCGCACCACGACGATCCGGGTGGGCGAGGGGGAGGCCGGGGACCCCGCCGGCCCCAACTCCTACGACGTGCTCGTCGGGACGGGGCTCGCCGAGCGCGCCGTCGCGCTGCTCGACGGGGCGCGCCGGGTGATGGTGGTCCACGGCGCGCAGCCGCAGGCCCCCGCGCTCGCGATGGTCGCGGCGCTTGAGGCCGCGGGCGTGCAGGCGTTCGCCCACCAGGTGCCCGACGCCGAGGCCGCCAAGACCGCGCAGACCCTCGCCGGGTGCTGGCAGGCACTCGGCCTGGCCGGCTTCACCCGCAGCGACGCCGTCATCGGCGTGGGCGGGGGAGCGGTCACCGACCTCGCGGGCTTCGTCGCCGCGACCTGGCTGCGCGGCGTCCGGGTCGTGCACGTGCCCACGACCGTCCTGGCCATGGTCGACGCGGCGGTGGGCGGCAAGACGGGCATCAACACCGACGAGGGCAAGAACCTCGTCGGCGCCTTCCACCCGCCCGCGGGCGTGCTCTGCGACCTCGACCTGCTCGCGACCCTGCCGGTGCCGGAGCTCGTCTGCGGCCTGGCCGAGGTGGTCAAGACGGGGTTCATCGCGGACCCGGCGATCCTCGACCTCGTCGAGCGGGACCCGGCCGGTGCGCGGGACTGGTCGTCGGCGACCCTGCGCGAGCTGGTCGAGCGCAGCATCGCGGTGAAGGCGGACGTGGTCACGCGCGACCTCAAGGAGTCCTGGCTGCGCGAGATCCTCAACTACGGGCACACCTTCGCCCACGCCGTCGAGCAGGTGGAGCACTACACCTGGCGGCACGGGGCCGCGGTGAGCGTCGGCATGATCTTCGCCGCGGAGGTGGGCAGGCTCGCAGGCCGCACGCCCGCTGACCTCGTGGCCCGCCACCGCAGCGTGCTCGGCGAGCTGGGCCTCCCGCTCACCTACGCCGACGGCCGCTGGCCGGCACTGCTGGAGGCCATGCGCCGCGACAAGAAGACCCGCGGCGACCAGCTGCGGTTCGTCGTCCTGGACGAGCTGGCCCGGCCCGAGCGGTTGGAGGGCCCCGACGAGGGCCTGCTGCGCGCCGCCTACGCGACCCTGGCGGTCTGAGCTCACCCACCCGGGTGACCTTCGCCTGATTCCGGCGGCGGTTCGCGGGATCCGAACGCGCTCGGCGCGCGTCCACTGCACCGTTGTCGACGGACGGCGGGAACCCGCCGTCCCTGTCGCGAGGACCGGAGGCGGGCCGTGCTCGGCTGGTGGGTGGTGGCAGGGCTCGGCCTGACGCTGTTGCTGGTGTCGCTGCTGGTGCACGACGTCGTCGACGGTCTCGGCGTGGCCGACGCGCTCGGCGCGGGGGAGTGGCTCAGCGGCCCCGTGGTCGGGGCCTTCCTGTGCGCGTTCGGAGCCGCCGGTGGCCTTGCGGCCTCGCGCGGCGCCGACGGCGGACCGGCTGCCCTCGCCGGACTCGGCGGAGGGCTCGTCCTCGCCGCGCCCGTCGCGTGGGCCACCCGCGCCTTGATGCGCGCGGGGACGGACGCCACCCCGTCGTCCCGCGACCTCGTCGGCCTCACGGGCACCGTGGTGACCGCCGTGCCCGCCGACGGCTACGGCGAGGTCGCGCTCCGGCTGGCCGGGGCGCCCCTCAAGGTCAACGCCCGCGCGCGGCCCGGCGCCACCGTCCCCGCCGGCACCAAGGTGCGCGTGGTCGAGTCGCTGTCCGCGACGTCCGTCCTCGTGCAGCTCTCCGACTGACCCCTCACCGTCCCCTGCCGGTCGCCGCATGCGCCCGGCCCGTCCGGCGATCCTCGCCGACCCCAGGAGGTCCCTTCCGTGACCCACGTGCCCGCCGTACTGATCGCCGTCGTCCTCGTGGTCGCCGTCCTCGTCCTCGCCCTGCTCGTCGTCGTGTCGCGGTACCGCATCGCCGGCCCCAACGAGGCGATCGTCGTCACCGGCTCCAAGGGCAAGCAGGTCCGTGATCCCGAGACGGGTGAGCTGGTCCGCGACCTGTCCGGGCAGCGGGTGGTGATGGGGGCGGGGGTCTTCGTCGTCCCCTTCGTCAAGCAGGCGTTCTCGGTCGACCTGTCCGCTCGCCGGATCAGCGTGACCATCCGGGGCGCGGTCTCCGCCAAGGGGATCAAGCTCAACCTCGACGCCATCGCGATCGTGAAGATCGGAGGCACGGAGGACGCCGTGCGCGCGGCTGCCCAGCGCTTCCTCGACCAGCAGGACGCGATCGAGTCCTTCACGCAGGAGGTGCTCGCCGGTGCGCTCCGCTCGATCGTCGGCGGGCTCACCGTCGAGCAGATCATCCGTGACCGCGCCGCGTTCGCCACGCGCGTGGCGGAGGAGTCCGAGGCGAGCCTGACCGGCCAGGGCCTCGTGCTCGACACCTTCCAGATCCAGGACATCACCGACGACGGCAACTACCTGCGCGACCTCGGGCGGCCCGAGCAGGCGATCGTCGCCCAGGCCGCGGCGATCGCCGAGGCGCAGGCCCGCCAGGCCGCCGAGCAGGCCCGGATCGCCGCCGAGCAGCAGATCGCCGACGCCCAGCGGGTGCTGGCCCTGCGCCAGTCGGAGATCAAGGCGGAGACGGACGCCGCGACGGCGCAGGCGGCCTCGGCCGGTCCGCTCGCCCAGGCGGAGCGCGACCAGGCGGTCCTCCTCGAGCGCGAGAAGGTCGCCGTCCGGCAGGCCGCGCTGACCGAGCGGGAGCTGGAGACGATGGTGCGCAAGCCGGCCGACGCCGAGCGGTACCGCGTCGAGCAGGTCGCCCAGGGCGCGCGCAACGCGGCCATCGCCGAGGCGGAGGCCAACCGGGCCAGCGCGATCGCGGCCGCGGAGGCAGAGGCCGCCCGGGTGCGGCTCACGGGTGAGGCGGAGAAGGCGCGGCGTGCGGCGCTCGCCGACGCGCTGCGGCTGGAGGGTGAGGCGCAGGCGGCGGCGGCCCAGGCCGCGGGTGAGGCACAGGCCAGCGCCATCCGCGCCACCGGTGAGGCCGAGGGTGAGGCGATCCGCGCGCGGGGCCTGGCCGAGGCCGAGGCGATCGCGAAGCGGGCCGAGGCCCTGGCGACCAACCCCGAGGCGGTGGTCCTGCAGCAGATCGCCGAGAACTACCCGGCGATCGTGGCGAACGCCGCCAAGGCGTTCGAGGGCGTGGGCTCGATGCACGTCCTCAACGGGGCGGACGGCGTCACCGAGATGCTGACCTCGCTGGTCGGCCAGGGGCTGGCAGGGCTCCAGATGGTCAAGACGATGATGGCCGACACCGCGGCGCCCGCAGGCGCCACGCCCGCTCCCGCGGCCACCGTGCCGGCCGTCGCCGCCGGGACGTCGACGTCGGTCTGAGGCCTCGTGGTGGTGGGTGGGGCGCGCGCCCGGCCCACCACCTCCCGGGGCACCCGCTAGCCTGCGTCGACGTGAGCTCACCGCGCCCCCGCGTCCTCGTCCTCAACGGGCCCAACCTCGGCCGTCTCGGCGTCCGCGAACCCGAGATCTACGGCCGGACGACCCTCGCCGACATCGCGGCGGAGTGCGTCGCGCTGGGCGCCGAGCTCGGCCTGGACGTGGAGCTGCGCCAGACCGACCACGAGGGTGAGCTCGTCGGCTGGTTGCACGAGGCCGTGGACGCCGCCGCCCACGTGGTGCTCAACCCGGCCGCGTTCACGCACTACTCCTACGCCGTGCGCGACGCGCTGGCCCAGGTCAGCGGTGCCGGGCTGGTGGTGGTGGAGGTGCACCTGAGCAACCCCGCCGCGCGCGAGGAGTTCCGGCACACCAGTGTCGTGGCCGGCGTCAGCACGGGCACGATCGCCGGGTTCGGCCGCCACAGCTACACCCTCGCGCTGCGCGCGGTGGCCTCGCGCCTGGCCTGAAAGCGCCCGCCCGCGAGGGGCCGCGCGGCTGCCGAGGAGGGTGCGCGCGCGGAGGAGGTAGTCTTGGGCGGCCGTCGCCGCGGGTCGTCGCACGTCGACGACACCCACCGGGGCGCGGGACGGCCGCATCCGTGAGACATCCGTGAGACCGATCCCGAGGACTGCCGCGTGGCCACGACCAACGACCTGAAGAACGGCCTGGTGCTCAACCTCGACGGGCAGCTGTGGGCCGTCGTCGAGTTCCAGCACGTCAAGCCCGGTAAGGGCGGCGCCTTCGTGCGCACCAAGCTGAAGAACGTCCTGTCGGGCAAGGTGGTCGACAAGACCTTCAACGCCGGCACGAAGGTCGAGACCGCGACCGTCGACAAGCGCGACATGCAGTACCTGTACAAGGACGGCAACGACTTCGTCTTCATGGACACCTCGTCCTACGACCAGATGACGATCCCCGCCGAGACGGTCGGGGACGCCGCCAACTTCCTCCTGGAGAACCAGGAGGCGATCGTCGCCGTCCACGACGGACTGCCGCTGTACGTCGAGCTGCCCACCTCGGTCGTCCTCGAGATCACCTACACCGAGCCCGGCCTGCAGGGCGACCGCTCCACCGGCGGCACCAAGCCCGCCACGGTCGAGACCGGCTACGAGATCGCCGTGCCGCTGTTCCTGGAGACCGGCACCAAGGTGAAGGTCGACACGCGCACCGGGGACTACCTCGGCCGCGTCAACGACTGACCCGTCCGTTCCCCCGCCCCGTCCCGGCCGCGCACGACGCGGCCCGGGGCGGGGCTCGGCCGTGAGGAAGGCAGGCAACCCGATGGGTGCCCGCAACAAGGCCCGTCGCCGGGCCCTCGACGTCCTGTTCGAGGCCGAGCAGCGCCGGATCGACCCGCGGGAGGTCCTGGCCCGCAGGGTCGCCGATCCGGAGCGCCCCCTGCCGCAGTACGCCGTCGACGTCGTCGAGGGCGTGCTCGCCCGCCGGCCGGTGATCGACGAGCTGCTGTCCACCTACGCGGAGGGCTGGTCGCTGGAGCGCATGCCCGGCGTCGACCGCTGCATGCTGCGCATCGGCGCGTGGGAGCTGCTGTACAACGAGGACGTCCCCGACTCGGTGGCGATCGACGAGGCCGTGGGGATCGTCTCCGACCTGTCGACGGACGACTCCCCGTCCTTCGTGAACGGCCTCCTGGGGCGCCTGAAGGACATCAAGCCGACCCTGCAGGTCTGAGCCCGCTCAGGGATCTGAGAGCCCCTCGGGCCCCCGCCCCGCCCCGGGCAACGCCGAGGGCGCCCCGCCCATGCAGAGGGCCGGTGGCGGCCCCCCTGGCGGAGGCTGCCACCGGCCCGGGACGGGTCCGGCGCGGGCGCGCTCAGTCCTCGGCGGCCACCGCTCGCCGCGCGTCGGCGTTCAGCACGCCCCACGCGATGAGCTGCTCGGCCAGGACGGCCGGGGGCACGTCGTAGATGACCGCGAGGGTGCGCAGGTCGTCGGTGCGGATCGAGAGCACCTTGCCGTTGTAGTCGCCGCGCTGACCCTGGATGGTCGCGGCGTAACGAGCCAGCGGCCCGGCCTTCTCGGCCGGGACGGACTGGAGGCGCTCGAGGTCGAGGACGAGCTTCGGAGGAGGCTCGCTGCTGCCGGTCGGAGCGGCGTCGGGGAGAAGCGCCTGCACGGGCACGCCGTAGAAATCGGCGAGCTCGGCGAGCCGCTGGACGGTGACGGCACGGTCACCGCGCTCGTAGGAGCCGACGACCACCGCCTTCCAGCGACCCTCGGACTTCTCCTCGACACCGTGCAGGGACAAGCCCTGTTGTGTGCGAATCGCGCGGAGTCGGGCGCCGAGCGCCCTTGCGTAGTCGGAGGCCATGGCGAGATCGTCACGGAGAGTTACTTAGTTCGTCAAGCTCAATCGCCAAAAACCTTCGGGTGTCCCGCCGAAAAGCGCACACGGAGCGTCCGGTCGACCCCCCCACCACCTGAGCCGACGTCACGCGCTGATAGGCTGCCGTCGGCACCCGCGGCCTCCGGCAGGGATCGGTGGCAGGCGTGTTGGGACGGTGTGTCCGTGTACCGGACGTGTCCGTAAGGCCGAGGCCGAACTCGTCGTCCCCTCCCGTCCGACCGTGATCTGCAGCGCTGCCGCGAGCCGTACGCCCAACCTTTAACACCCGTCCCGTGAGGCGGGGAAGGGAGGCGGGACGTGGACGCCGTGCGTCGTCACGAGCCCGAGACCGATCCGTTCCGCGAGGTCGTCGACCTCGCCGGCGCCCCCGGTGGTGTGGCCCCCGCAGCCGCGGTGGTGCCCTCGCCGGTCGAGGGGCCGCCGCCCCCGGTGCGCCGCACCGTCCTCGAAGCCGCCGAGATCCGCCGGGCGATGACCCGGATCGCCCACGAGATCCTCGAGCGCAACAAGGGCGCCGAGGGGCTCGTCGTCCTCGGGATCCCCACCCGGGGCGTCACCCTCGCCCGCCGGCTCGCCCGCCGGTTGTCCGAGATCGAGGGCGTGGACGTCCCGGTGGGCAGCCTCGACATCACGATGCACCGCGACGACCTCGGCCGCGGCCCCGTGCGGACGATCGCCTTCACCGACCTGCCCGAGGCGGGCGTCGACGACCGCTGCGTCGTCCTCGTCGACGACGTCCTCTACTCCGGCCGCACGATCCGCGCCGCGCTCGACGCGCTGTCCGACCTGGGCCGCCCGCGCAGCGTCCGGCTCGCCGTCCTCGTCGACCGCGGGCACCGCGACCTCCCCATTCGCGCCGACCACGTGGGCAAGAACCTCCCGACGGCCCACACCGAACGGGTACGGGTGCACCTCGTGGAGACCGACGGCGCCGACGCCGTGGTGATCGAGCAGCCGGTGACGGCCGGCGGCGAGGGGGCCCTGCGGTGATGCGGCACCTGCTGTCCACCGCCGACCTCGACCACGACACGGCCGTCCACGTCCTCGATGTCGCGGCCCGGATGTCCTCCACCCAGCAGCGTGAGATCAAGAAGCTGCCGACGCTGCGCGGGCGCACCGTCGTCAACCTCTTCTACGAGGACTCCACGCGCACGCGGATCAGCTTCGAGGCGGCCGCCAAGCGACTGTCGGCCGACGTGATCAACTTCTCCGCCAAGGGTTCCAGCGTGTCCAAGGGCGAGAGCCTGAAGGACACGGCCCTGACGCTGCAGGCGATGGGTGCCGACGCCGTCGTGGTGCGCCACCACGCCTCGGGGGCGCCCCACCGCCTGGCCCACTCCGGCTGGCTACGCGGGGCCGTCGTCAACGCCGGTGACGGCACCCACGAGCACCCCACCCAGGCCCTGCTCGACGCCTTCACCCTGCGCCGCCACCTCGCCGCGGGCCCTGACGCCCCGGAGGGGCTCGGCCGCGACCTCAGCGGTCGCCGCGTCGCCATCGTGGGTGACGTCCTGCACAGCCGGGTGGCCCGCTCGAACGTCCTGCTGCTCACGACGCTGGGCGCCGAGGTCGTCCTCGTGGCGCCGCCGACGCTGCTGCCCGTGGGCGTCGAGGAGTGGCCCTGCCGCACCTCCTACGACCTCGACGCCACCCTCGCCGGGGCGGAGGGCGACGTCGACGCCGTGATGATGCTGCGCGTGCAGCGCGAGCGGATGAACGCCGCGTACTTCCCCAGCGCGCGGGAGTACTCGCGGCGCTTCGGCCTCGACGCCCGCCGCCTGGGCCTGCTGCCGCCGCACACGATCGTCATGCACCCGGGCCCGATGAACCGCGGCCTGGAGATCTCCGCCGAGGCCGCCGACAGCCCCCGCTCGACGATCGTCGAGCAGGTCTCCAACGGCGTCGCCGTCCGGATGGCCGTCCTCTACCTGCTGCTGGCCGGGGAGTCCCCGGCCGCTGCCCCGCCGCCGCCTCCCGTCGAGGAGCCGGTGCCCGCCGTCGCCGGAAAGGTGGTCGTCCCGTGACCCAGCCGCTCCTCCTCCGCGGGGCCAGGCCGCTCGGGGGCCCGGCCACCGACCTGCTGCTGCGCGACGGCGTGATCGCCGGGATCGGTGCGGGTCTGGACGCCGCGGGCGCCCGGGTGATCGACGCCGACGGCCTGGTGGCGCTGCCAGGGCTGGTGGACCTCCACACGCACCTGCGAGAGCCGGGCCGCGAGGACGCCGAGACCGTCGAGACGGGCACCCGCGCCGCGGCGCGGGGCGGGTACACCGCCGTGCACGCGATGGCGAACACGGACCCGGTCGCGGACACCGCCGGCGTCGTCGAGCAGGTGTGGCGCCTGGGCCGGGACTCCGGCTGGGTCGACGTGCGCCCGGTCGGCGCCGTGACCGTGGGGCTGCGTGGCGAGCGCCTGTCGGAGATCGGCGCCATGGCCGAGTCGGCGGCGAGGGTGCGCGTGTTCTCCGACGACGGCAGGTGCGTCTCCGACGCCGTGCTGATGCGCCGGGCGCTGGAGTACGTCAAGGCGTTCAACGGCGTGATCGCCCAGCACGCCCAGGAACCGCGCCTGACCGAGGGCGCCCAGATGCACGAGGGCGATGTCTCGGCGGTGCTGGGTCTGGCCGGGTGGCCCGCGGTCGCCGAGGAGGCGATCATCGCCCGCGACGTCCTGCTCGCCGAGCACGTCGGCTCGCGCTACCACGCCTGCCACGTCTCGACCGCGGGCTCCGTCGAGATCATCCGCTGGGCCAAGGCCCGCGGGATCGCCGTGACCGCCGAGGTGACGCCCCACCACCTGTTGCTGACCCACGAGCTGGTGCGCAGCTACGACCCCGTGTTCAAGGTGAACCCCCCGCTGCGCGCCGCCGAGGACGTCCAGGCGCTGCGCGAGGCGCTGGCCGACGGCACGATCGACATCGTCGGCACCGACCACGCGCCGCACCCGGTCGAGGACAAGGACTGCGAGTGGGCGGCGGCGGCCATGGGCATGACGGGCCTGGAGACGGCCCTGTCCGTGGTACAGCACGTCATGGTCGAATCGGGTCTCATGGACTGGTCCGGGGTGGCGCAGCGGATGTCGAGCGCCCCCGCCCGGATCGGCCGGGTCGCCGACCAGGGCCGACCGCTGGCCGTCGGCGAGCCGGCCCATCTCACCCTCGTGGACGCCGCCGCGCGCTGGACGGTCGACCCGAGCGCCATGGCCACCCTGGGCCGCAACAGCCCGTTCCGCGGCCTCACGCTTCCCGGGCGGGTGGTGGCGACCGTCTACGGCGGGCGTCCCACCGTGCTGGACGGCGAGTTGGTCGAGCAGAGTTCCGCAACGCTGGAAGAGGTGCAGGCATGACCGCAGGACCGACCACCCCCGTGGCCGGGCACCCCGCCCCCGCCGTCCTGGTGCTGGAGGACGGCCGGACGTGGCGCGGGCGCGCCTACGGCGCCGTGGGCACGACCCTCGGCGAGGCCGTCTTCTCGACCGGGATGACCGGTTACCAGGAGACGCTGACCGACCCCAGCTACCACCGCCAGGTCGTGGTGATGACGGCGCCGCACATCGGCAACACGGGCGTCAACGACGAGGACCCGGAGTCCCGCCGGATCTGGGTCGCCGGTTACGTGGTCCGCGACCCCGCGCGGCGTCCCTCGAACTGGCGCAGCCGCCGCGACCTCGGCGAGGAGCTGGCCGCGCAGGGCGTCGTGGGTATCAGCGGGGTCGACACCCGCGCGATCACGCGTCACCTGCGCGAGCGCGGCGCCATGCGGGTCGGGATCTTCAGCGGCGACGCCGCCCGCCGGTCCGACGCCGAGCTGCTCGCCGAGGTGCTGGCCGCGCCCGCCATGGCGGGCGCCGACCTGTGCGGCGAGGTCACCACCGAGCAGGCCTACGTGGTCCCGGCCCAGGGTGACAAGCGCTTCACGGTCGCGGCGATCGACCTCGGGATCAAGGCGATGACCCCGCAGCGGATGGCCGAGCGCGGGATCGAGGTCCACGTCCTGCCCTCGACCGCCACGATCGACGACGTGCTCGCCGTGAACCCCGACGGGGTGTTCCTGTCCAACGGCCCCGGCGACCCGGCCACGGCGGACGAGCAGGTGGCCCTCGCGCAGGAGGTGCTCGGGCGCAAGCTGCCCCTGTTCGGCATCTGCTTCGGCAACCAGATCCTCGGGCGGGCCCTCGGGTTCGGCACCTACAAGCTCGGCTACGGCCACCGGGGCATCAACCAGCCGGTCGCCGACCGCCTGACCGGCAAGGTCGAGGTCACCGCGCACAACCACGGCTTCGCCGTCGACGCCCCGCTGGACCGCGTCTCCGAGACGCCGTTCGGGCGCGCGGAGGTCAGCCACGTCTGCCTCAACGACGACGTCGTCGAGGGCCTGCGCTGCCTCGACGTGCCGGCGTTCTCCGTCCAGTACCACCCCGAGGCCGCCGCGGGCCCGCACGACGCGGCGTACCTGTTCGACCGGTTCGTGCAGCTCATGAGCGACCCCGCCGCCACCGGCGCGGTCTCGGTCTCGACGAAGGAGGGCCGGGCCTGATGCCGCGGCGCGAGGATCTCACCAGCGTCCTGGTGATCGGCTCCGGGCCGATCGTGATCGGCCAGGCGTGCGAGTTCGACTACTCCGGGACCCAGGCGTGCCGGGTGCTCAAGGCCGAAGGCCTGCGGGTGATCCTGGTCAACTCGAACCCTGCGACGATCATGACCGACCCCGAGTTCGCCGACGCCACCTACGTCGAGCCGATCACGCCGGAGTACGTCGAGGCGATCATCGCCAAGGAGCGCCCCGACGCCCTGCTGCCCACCCTGGGCGGGCAGACGGCGCTCAACACGGCGATGTCCCTGAACGCCAACGGCGTACTGGAGCGTTACGGCGTCGAGCTGATCGGCGCGAACGTCGCCGCGATCGAGGCGGGGGAGGACCGCCAGCAGTTCAAGGGTGTCGTCGAGCGCTGCGGCGCGGAGGTGGCCCGCTCGGTCATCTGCCACTCGATGGACGACTGCTTCGGCGCGGTCGAGGAACTCGGCTGGCCCGTCGTCGTCCGCCCCTCCTTCACCATGGGCGGCCTCGGCTCGGGCATCGCCTACGACGCCGAGGACCTCCAGCGGATCGCCGGTGCCGGCCTGCACTACTCGCCGACCACCGAGGTGCTCCTCGAGGAGTCGATCATCGGGTGGAAGGAGTACGAGCTCGAGCTGATGCGCGACAAGCACGACAACGTCGTGGTCGTCTGCTCGATCGAGAACCTCGACCCGATGGGCGTCCACACCGGTGACTCGATCACCGTCGCGCCCGCACTGACCCTGACCGACCGCGAGTACCAGCGGCTGCGCGACATCGGCATCGCCGTGATCCGCGAGGTCGGCGTCGACACGGGTGGCTGCAACATCCAGTTCGCGGTGAACCCCGACAACGGGCGCGTCGTCGTGATCGAGATGAACCCGCGGGTCTCGCGCTCCTCGGCGCTGGCCTCCAAGGCAACCGGCTTCCCGATCGCCAAGATCGCCGCGCGCCTGGCCGTCGGGTACACCCTCGACGAGATCCCCAACGACATCACCAAGGAGACGCCGGCGAGCTTCGAGCCGACGCTCGACTACATCGTCGTCAAGATCCCCCGCTTCGCGTTCGAGAAGTTCCCCGCCGCCGACACCACGCTGACGACGACGATGAAGTCGGTCGGTGAGGCGATGGCGATCGGCCGCTGCTTCACCGAGGCCCTGCAGAAGGCCCTGCGTTCGCTGGAGAAGCGCGGCGCGGCGTTCCACTGGGACGGCCCCGAGCCGACCCCCGAGGACGTCGCGGCCCTCCTGGAGGCCGCCCGGCGTCCCACCGACGAGCGGCTGGTGCAGGTGCAGCAGGCGATCCGCGGCGGCGCCACCCTCGAGCAGCTGTTCGAGGCCACCAAGATCGACCCCTGGTTCCTCGACCAGCTGTTCCTGATCGACGAGACCGCGCGCGCGGTGCGCGGGGCCGAGCAGCTCACGCCCGAGCTGCTGCGGGAGGCCAAGCGGCACGGCTTCTCCGACGCCCAGATCGGTGGGCTGCGGGCCATGTCGGAGGACGTCGTGCGCGGGGTCCGGCACGCGCTGGGGGTGCGGCCGGTCTACAAGACCGTCGACACCTGCGCGGCCGAGTTCGCCGCCCGCACGCCCTACCACTACTCCTCCTACGACGAGGAGGACGAGATCACGCCGTCGGACCGGCGGAAGGTGATCATCCTCGGCTCCGGGCCGAACCGGATCGGTCAGGGCGTGGAGTTCGACTACTCCTGCGTCCACGCCTCCTTCGCCCTGCGCGAGGCGGGCTTCGAGACCGTCATGGTCAACTGCAACCCCGAGACGGTCTCCACCGACTACGACACCTCCGACCGGCTGTACTTCGAGCCGCTCACGCTGGAGGACGTCCTCGAGGTCGTGCACGCCGAGCAGCGCTCCGGCGAGGTCGTCGGCGTCATCGTCCAGCTCGGCGGGCAGACGCCCCTGGGCCTGGCCGCCCGGCTGAAGGCCAACGGCGTCCCGATCGTGGGCACCAGCCCCGAGGCGATCCACCTCGCCGAGGAGCGCGGCGCGTTCGGGCGGGTGCTGGCCCGCGCCGGGCTGCCCGCGCCCCGGCACGGGCTCGCGTCGTCCTTCGCCGAGGCCAAGGAGATCGCCGACGAGATCGGCTACCCGGTGCTCGTGCGCCCCTCCTACGTCCTGGGCGGGCGGGGGATGGAGATCGTCTACGACGAGGAGATGCTCTCCGACTACATCGGTCGGGCCACGCAGGTCAGCCCCGAGCACCCCGTGCTCGTGGACCGCTTCCTCGACGACGCCATCGAGATCGACGTCGACGCCCTGTTCGACGGCGAGGAGCTCTACCTCGGCGGCGTGATGGAGCACATCGAGGAGGCGGGCGTGCACTCGGGGGACTCCGCGTGCGTGCTTCCGCCCATGACGCTCGGCGCCGCCGACATCGCCCGGGTCCGGATCAGCACCGACGCGATCGCCCGCGGGGTGGGGGTGCGCGGCCTGCTGAACATCCAGTTCGCGCTGGCCCACGGCGTCCTCTACGTGCTGGAGGCCAACCCCCGGGCCAGCCGCACGGCCCCCTTCGTCTCGAAGGCCACGGCGGTGCCGCTGGCGAAGGCGGCCGCCAGGATCATGCTGGGCGCCACCATCGCCGAGCTGCGCGCCGAGGGCATGCTGCCCGCCCACGGCGACGGCGCGACGCTGCCGGTGAACGCCCCGGTGTCGGTCAAGGAGGCGGTGCTGCCCTTCAAGCGGTTCCGCACCCCGCAGGGCACGGTCGTCGACAGCCTGCTCGGCCCCGAGATGCGCTCGACCGGTGAGGTCATGGGCGTCGACAGCGACTTCCCGCGCGCGTTCGCGAAGTCGCAGGCCGGGGCCTACGGCGGGCTGCCGCAGGGCGGCAAGGTCTTCGTCTCGGTGGCCGACGGCGACAAGCGGGCGACGATCCTGCCCGTGAAGCGCCTGGTCGACCTCGGCTTCGAGATCCTCGCCACCGAGGGCACCGGTGACGTCCTGCGCCGCCACGGCATCCCCAGCACGCCGGTGCGCAAGCGGCAGTCCGGCCCCGGTCCCGACGGCGAACCCACGATCGTCGACCGGATCAGCGCGGGGGAGGTCGACATGGTCGTCAACACCCCCTCCGGGCCTGCGGCCCGACAGGACGGCTACGAGATCCGGGCGGCGACGACGGCGGTGGACCGGCCCATCGTGACCACCGTGCAGCAGCTGTCCGCGGCCGTCCTCGCCATCGAGGCCGCCCGGGGGGAGGCCCTGCGGGTGGCCAGCCTGCAGGAGCACGCGTTGACCCTCGCCAAGGGCCGCGCCGACCAGGACCCGGCTGCGGTGGCCGCGCTCGTCGCCCAGGGCACGGTCGTGCGATGAGCGGCGGGCCGGGGGAGCAGGCGCGCCCGGTGCAGCTGCGCGCCAGGGTCGTGGCGAACGAGCCGGCGGCCGCCTACCGGCGGATCACCCTGGCCGCACCCGGTGCGGCCGAGGTCGCCCGGCCCGGCCAGTTCGCGGCGCTCGCGGTCGGCGACCCGCCCACCGCGACCCTGCTGCGTCGCTCGTTCAGCCTCCACCGCGCGGGGCTGGACGAGCGCCACGGGCCCGTCCTGGAGATCGTCGTCGCCGACGCCGGCCCCGGCAGCGCCTGGGTCACCCGGCGCCGCGTGGGGGACGAGGTCGACGTCATCGCCCCCCTCGGCAAGCCGTTCCCCGAGCCGCTCGGGGCGGGGCCGATCGTGCTCGTGGGCGGTGGGTACGGGTCGGCGCCGCTGGCCTGGTTCGCCGCGCAGCTGCGCTCTCGGGGCCGCGCGTGCACGGTGGTCGTGGGCGCGGGGGACGAGGCCCGCCTGTTCGGCGTCGAGGAGGCCCGCGCGGCCGGTGCGGACGTCGTGGTCACCACCGACGACGGTTCGGTCGGCGTCCGCGGCCGGGTCACCGACGTCCTGCCCGACCTGCTGGCGGCCGGCGACGCCGACGTCTACGCCTGCGGGCCGATGCCGATGCTGCGCGCGGTCCACCACAGCGCCGCCGAGTGCGGCGCCCGGTCCTGGTTGGCCGTCGAGGAGTCGATGGCCTGCGGCGTCGGCATCTGCATGACGTGCGTCCTGCCCGTCCGGCACGCCGACGGCGTCACGCGGATGACCCGCACCTGCATCGACGGCCCCACCTTCGCCGGTGAGGACGTCCGGTGGGAGGCGATCGGCGCCGGTCACGGCGCAGGCAGCTCCGTCCCGTCCGACGCCCTCGGCGCACCCGTCCCCGGAGGTCACTGATGTCCGCGACGACCCCTGTGGTGGCCGTGTCGCCCGCGTCGCCCGGCCCGGTCGCCGACATCGACATGTCGACGTCGATCGCCGGCTGGACCCTGCCCGACCCGTTGATGACGGCCTCGGGCTGCGCGGCGGCGGGGCGTGAACTGGAACCGTTCCTCGACGTGGCCGCCCTGGGCGCGGTCGTGACCAAGTCGATCATGCGGGCGCCCCGCTCCGGCCGCGCCACCCCGCGGATGGCCGAGACGCCCTCGGGGATGCTCAACTCCATCGGCCTGCAGGGCCCGGGGATCGAGCACTTCCTCGCCCACGACCTGCCGTGGTTGCGCGAGCGCGGGGCCCGCGCCCTGGTGTCGATCGCGGGCAACGACCCCGAGGAGTTCGCGGAGCTGGCCGGCCTGCTCGCGGCCGAGCCGGGGGTCGGGGCGATCGAGGTCAACATCTCCTGCCCCAACGTCGCCAACCGCGGCCTGGTGTTCGCCTGCGACCCGGGCTCGGCCTCGGAGGTGGTCTCGGGCGTCGTCGGCGTCGTGGCCGGCCGGGTGCCGGTCCTCGCGAAGCTCTCGCCCGACGTGACCGACATCACGGCGATCGCCGCAGCCGTGCTCGCCGCGGGTGCCGACGGCCTCTCCATGATCAACACGCTGCTGGGAATGGTGATCGACACCACCTCCCTGCGGCCGGTGCTCGCCGGCGCGACCGGAGGCCTCTCCGGCCCGGCGGTGCGCCCCGTCGCCGTCCGCTGCATCTGGCAGGTGCACGCGGCCATGCTCGCCGGGGCGCTGCCCCGGGCACCGATCGTGGGGATCGGGGGAGTCCTCACGGGGCTGGACGCCCTCCAGCTCGTGCTGGCCGGCGCGAGCGCCGTCCAGGTCGGTACCGCCACCTTCCACGACCCCTCCGCCCCCGCCCGGGTCGGCCGCGAACTGCGCGACGCCCTCGCCGAGCGGGGCATCACCCGTTTCACCGACGCCGTGGGGCTCGCCCACGCGCGCCACGCCGCCCGCTGATCCGGAGACACCCATGACCACCCCCGCGGGCGCCACGGCGCCCTTCGGGGCCCGGCTGGCGGCCCTGACCGCCGCCCGGGGCCCCCTGTGCGTCGGTATCGACCCTCACCCCGGCCTCCTGCGCCAGTGGGGCCTGAGCGACGACGTCGACGGGCTTCGCACCTTCGCCCTCACCTGCGTGGAGGCCCTCGGTGCCGGCGTGGCCGCGCTGAAGCCGCAGGCGGCCTTCTTCGAGCGGCACGGCAGCCGCGGCGTCGCGGTCCTGGAGGAGGTCGTGGCCGGCTGCCGCGAGCTCGGCGCCGCCTGCATCGTCGACGCCAAGCGGGGTGACATCGGCTCCACCATGGCCGCCTACGCCGACGCCTTCGCGGGAGACGCCTCGCCGCTGGCCGGGGACGCGGTGACCGTCTCGCCGTACCTCGGGTTCGGCTCCCTCTCGCCGCTGCTGGACCTCGCCGCCGCCACCGGCCGCGGCGTCTTCGTCCTCGCCCTGACGAGCAACCCCGAGGGGCCGGCCCTGCAGCACGCGGTGCGCGCGGACGGTCGCACGGTGGCCCAGGCCGTCCTCGACGACGTGGCCGCCGCCAACGCGGGCGCGACGCCGATGGGCAGCGTCGGCGTCGTGGTCGGCGCCACGATCGGCCGGGACGGGGAGACGGTGCACGACCTGTCCGCCGTCAACGGTCCCTTCCTGGCGCCGGGCATCGGCGCCCAGGGCGCCGGGGCGCAGGACCTGCGCCGGGTCTTCGGGGACGCCCTCGGCCACGTCCTGCCCAGCTCCAGCCGCGAGGTGCTGGCCGGTGGTCCGGGCGTGGCGGGGCTGCGGGAGGCCGCCGCGCGGACGCTCGACTCGGTGCGTGACGTCCTCGGCTGAGGGCGTCACGCCCCACCTGCGGGGTCGCCCGCGGCCCTCGGGAGCCGCCGATTCCGCCGCGTCACGGCAGGCCGCGTTGCCGCGGGCGATCGTGACTCGCTAGGTTCATCGCCTGCAGGCCGTGTCGTGGCTGCTGGCGCCCCTCCCTCACCGTGAGGCGGCGGGCTTCGACCGTCGTGCATCCCCAGAAGTTTCGCGAGACCGAGGTGACCCTGTGGCACTGCCCCCCCTGACCCCTGAGCAGCGCGCTGCGGCCCTGGAGAAGGCTGCCGCCGCACGCCGGGCGCGCGCCGAGGTGAAGAACCGGCTGAAGTACTCGCAGGGCTCCCTCGGGGAGGTCATCTCCGAGGGCCGCGAGGACGACGTGATCGGCAAGATGAAGGTGTCCGCGCTCCTCGAGGCCCTGCCCGGCGTCGGCAAGGTGCGTGCACGCCAGATCATGGAGGAGATCGGGATCTCCGAGTCGCGCCGCGTGCGCGGTCTCGGGACGAACCAGATCGCCGCCCTGGTCGAGCGCTTCACCCGCTGACCGGATGACCGTGCCCGTGCCCGCCGCCGAGGAGCCCCCCGCGCGCCGGTCGCCCGCCCCCAGCAGTACGGGGAGGCTGACCGTCCTCGCGGGGCCGACGGCGGTGGGCAAGGGCACGGTGCGGGCCGCGGTGCAGGATCGCTACCCCGACGTGTGGGTCTCGGTCTCGGCCACGACCCGCGCGCCACGCCCGGGTGAGGTGGACGGTGTCCACTACCACTTCGTGGACGTGGCCCGCTTCGACGAGATGGTCGAGCGCGGCGAGCTGCTGGAGTGGGCCGTCGTCCACGGGGTGCACCGCTACGGCACGCCCCGCGGCCCCGTGGACCAGGCGCTCGCCGAGGGCCGCCCCGCCCTCCTCGAGATCGACCTGCAGGGCGCCCGCCAGGTGCGGGAGGCCATGCCCGAGGCCCTCTTCGTGTTCCTGGCACCGCCGTCGTTCGACGAACTGGTCCGCCGGCTCGTGGGCCGGGGCACGGAGACCGAGGCCGAGCGCGAGCGCCGGCTTGCCACGGCCCGCACCGAACTGGCCGCCGAGGCGGAGTTCGACGTGACGATCGTGAACGACGACGTCCGGCGGGCGGCCGATGCACTCGTACACTGGATGGGATTGACCACCGCCGGATCCGTTCCCGGGTCCGCCTGACGCCGGCAGGTCGAGCCGACCCGCCCCCCGCGTCACGACCGACAGGAGATTCCGCGTGGCTGGAACCGCCGCGGCACCCGAGGGCATCACCAACCCGCCGATCGACGACCTGCTCGAGGCCGCCGACTCCAAGTACGCGCTGGTGATCTACGCCTCCAAGCGCGCCCGCCAGATCAACGCCTACTACAGCCAGCTCGGCGAGGGCCTGCTGGAGTACGTGGGCCCCCTGGTGGACACCCACGTCCAGGAGAAGCCGCTCTCGGTGGCCATGCGTGAGATCAACGAGGGTCTGCTCACCTCCGAGCCGATCGAGCAGTGAGCGTGACGGCGGGTGCGGCTCCCGAGGGGGCCGCGCCGGAGCCGTCTCGTCCCGATGCCCCCGGGGCGCTGAGCATCGTGCTCGGCGTCGGCGGGGGCATCGCCGCGTACAAGGTGGCCCATCTGCTGCGGCTGTTCACCGAGGCCGGCCACGCCGTGACGGTCGTGCCGACCCGCGCCGCGCTGGAGTTCGTGGGGCGCACCACGTGGGAGGCGCTGTCGGGCCGGCCGGCGCATACCGACGTCTGGACCGACGCCGACCAGGTGCCCCACGTGACGCTGGGGCGGCACGCCGACCTCGTCGTCGTCGCCCCCGCGACCGCCGACCTGCTCGCGAAGGCCGCCGCGGGGCTGGCCGAGGACCTGCTCGGCGCGACCCTGCTGACCGCCACCTGCCCCGTCCTGTTCGCCCCGGCGATGCACACCGAGATGTGGCAGCACCCCGCCACCGTCGCCAACGTGGCGACGCTTCGGGCCCGCGGCGCCCACGTCCTGGAGCCCGACAGCGGCCGCCTCACCGGCGCCGACACGGGGCCGGGGCGGCTGCCCGAACCCGAGCGGATCGCCGAGGCGGCGCTGGCGCTGCTCCGGCCGCAGCCCGCCGACCTCGCCGGCCTGCGCGTCCTGATCAGTGCGGGAGGGACCAGGGAACCGCTGGACCCGGTGCGCTTCCTCGGCAACGCCTCCTCGGGACGGCAGGGAATCGCGCTGGCCGAGGCCGCCCGGGACCGCGGTGCGAGCGTCACGCTGGCCCTGGCGGCGGTCGACGTCCCGGTGCCCGGGGGAGCGAGCGTCCACCGCGCCGGCTCGGCGCTGCAGCTGCGCGAGGTCGTCCACTCCCTGGCCGCCGACGCCGACGTGGTGGTCATGGCGGCGGCCGTGGCCGACTTCCGGCCCGCGGAGGTGGCCTCCAGCAAGATCAAGAAATCGGGCGACCCCGAGGAGGGGCTCACCCTGCGACTGGTGCGCAATCCCGACATCCTCGCGGAACTGGCCGCCGCGCGGCGGCCGGGGCAGACGGTCGTCGGCTTCGCCGCCGAGACCGGCGACGCGCACGCCGACGTGCTGGAGCACGCCCGGCGCAAGCTCTCCGCCAAGGACGTCGACCTGCTCGTGGTGAACGACGTCTCGGAGGGCCGGGTGTTCGGCAAGGACGAGACGACGGTGAGTCTGTTACACCGCGACGGCAGCGTCGTCGCCGTCCCCGAGGGCAGCAAGCGCCAGGCGGCCGACGCGGTCTGGGACGCCGTGCGCGCGCTCCGGGAGCGCCGTTCCGGAGCGTGAGCGCGGGGTAGGATCCGGACACCGTCGCGACCGCGCCGCCGTCGTCCCGTCGCCCGTCCCATCGGAGCACTTGTGAGCCAGAGCCTTTTCACCTCGGAGTCCGTCACCGAGGGCCACCCCGACAAGATCTGCGACCAGATCAGCGACGCGATCCTCGACTCGCTGCTGTCGCAGGACCCGCGCAGCCGGGTCGCGGTCGAGACGATGGTCACGACGGGCCTGGTGCACGTGGCCGGTGAGGTCACCACGGAGGCGTACGCCGACATCCCCTCGATCGTGCGCCGCACGATCCTCGGCATCGGCTACGACTCCTCCACCAAGGGGTTCGACGGCAACTCCTGCGGCGTCGAGGTCTCGATCGGCTCCCAGTCCCCCGACATCGCCCAGGGCGTCAACACCGCCTATGAGGCGCGGGTGGAGGGCGACACCGACCCGCTCGACCTGCAGGGCGCGGGCGACCAGGGCCTGATGTTCGGCTACGCCAACGACGACACCCCCCAGCTGCTGCCGCTGCCGATCTGGCTCTCGCACCGCCTCGCGGAGCGTCTCACCGAGGTGCGCAAGTCGGGCGAGGTGCCCTACCTGCGCCCCGACGGCAAGACCCAGGTCACCATCGGCTACGAGGGTGGCAAGGCCGTGAAGCTGGAGACGGTGGTCGTCTCCAGCCAGCACGCCGCCGACGTCTCGCTGGAGAACCTGCTCCAGCCCGACATCGCCAACGCGGTCGTGAAGCCGATCCTCGACGGGCTCGACATCGACGCCTCCGACGTGCGGTTGCTCGTCAACCCCACCGGCCGGTTCGAGATCGGCGGCCCGATGGGCGACGCCGGCCTGACCGGCCGCAAGATCATCGTCGACACCTACGGCGGCTTCGCCCGCCACGGCGGCGGCGCGTTCTCCGGCAAGGACCCGTCGAAGGTCGACCGTTCCGCCGCGTACGCCACCCGCTGGGTGGCGAAGAACGTCGTCGCGGCCGGCCTGGCCCGCGCGTGCGAGGTCCAGGTGGCCTACGCGATCGGCAAGGCGCAGCCCGTCGGCCTCTACGTGGAGACGTTCGGCACCGAGACCGTGCCCGCCGAGCGCATTCGCACCGCGATCCGCGAGGTCTTCGACCTGCGCCCCGCCGCGATCATCCGCGACCTCGACCTGCTGCGCCCGATCTACCAGCAGACCGCGGCGTACGGCCACTTCGGCCGCGAGCTGCCCGACTTCACCTGGGAGCGCACCGACCGGGTCGCCGACCTGCAGTCGGCCGTCGGCTGACCACCCGCCACCGCGTGGCCCCGGGCGAACCCGCCCGGGGCCACGTGCATGTCCGGGCGACCCCGGGCCCGCCGGCGTCACCCGCGCCTGGGGACACCGCGCCGCCACTGTCGCGGGCGCCTGCCAAGCTGGGCACGTGAGCACGGACGCGGACGCGGGGGAGCAGCTGGAGCTGGTCCGTGCGCCCGGTCGCCGGCGCTCGCCGCGGCCCAAGGCCCTCGCCGAGCAGGCGCCGGTCGCCGCCGTGGCGCTGGACCTCCCGCAGGCCCACCTCGACCGGCCCTTCGACTACGCGGTGACCGCCGACCAGGCCGAGACGGCACAGCCCGGAGTGCGGGTCC
Organism: Kineosporiaceae bacterium; assembly: GCA_046330935.1. Classification (GTDB taxonomy): domain Bacteria; phylum Actinomycetota; class Actinomycetes; order Actinomycetales; family Kineosporiaceae; genus JAXLRU01. The sequence continues at coordinate 60,693 of JAXLRU010000010.1, read as the reverse complement.
GGGTGCGCTTCGCCGGCCAGGACGTCGACGGGTACGTGCTCGCGAGGCGCGAGTCCTCCGAGCACCCGGGCCCCCTCACGCCGTTGCGCCGGGTGGTCTCGCCCGAGCCGGTGCTGACCCCGCAGGTGCTGCACCTCGCGGAGGCGGTGGCGTCCCGGTACGCCGGGTCCCTCGCCGACGTCCTCCGTCTCGCCGTGCCTCTACGGCACGCCACGGCCGAGCAGGAGGTGGCCTCCGCCGAGGCCGGGTCGCCGGTGACGGCGCCGCCGCCCGCGCCGGGCGCGGAGGTCTGGGCGCAGTTCCCCGCGGGCCCCGCGTTCCTGGCGCACCTCGAGGCGGGTCGCTCGCCCCGCGCCGTCTGGACGGCCGCTCCCGGCCCCGAGGCCTGGCGCGCCGCGATCCTCGCCGCGGCGACGGCGACGTTGCGCGGCGGGCGGCGGGTGCTGGTCGTCGTCCCCGACCGGCGCGACCTGGACCGCCTCGAGGCGTCCGTCGCGGCCGTGCCGGGGCTGGATCCGGCCCGGGTGGTGCGGCTCGAGGCCGACCTCGGTCCGGCCCTGCGGTACGCGGCCTTCCTGCGCGCCCTGCGGGGGCATGCCGACGTCGTCCTCGGCACGCGGGCCGCGGCGTTCGCACCGGTCCCCGATCTGGGCCTCGTCGTCGTCTGGGACGACGGCGACGAGCAGCACGCCGAGCCCCGGGCCCCCTACCCGCACGCCCGGGAGGTGCTGCGGCTGAGGGCCGACGCGCAGGGGTGCGCTTTCCTGCTCGCCTCGTTCTCCCGCAGCTGCGAGGCGGCCACGCTGCTGCGCTCGGGGTGGGCCAGGGCGGTCGAGCGGTCCGCCCCGCAGCGGCGCGACGGACGCCCCCGCGTCGTCGTCGCGGACCAGGACGGCCCCTCGCCGTCCTCGGCGGCGCGCATCCCGCCGCAGGCGTGGCGGGCGGTCCAGCAGGCCCGGGGGCGCGGGCCGGTGCTGATCCAGGTGCCGCGCCTGGGCTACCTGCCCTCGCTGCGCTGCCAGGACTGCCGCGCGCCGGCCACGTGCCCGCACTGCCGGGGTCCGCTGCGACTGCGCGAGGGGGGCGGCGCGCCCGAGTGCTCGTGGTGCGGTCGGGCGCAGGTGGGCTGGCGGTGCGCCGCCTGCGAGAGCCCTCGCCTGCGCGCGGGGCGAGTCGGCGTGGAACGCACCGCGGAGGAGCTCGGGCGGGCCTTCCCCGGGGCCCGCGTCGTCGTGGCGCGGGCCGACGCCGCCGCGCCGCGCGTCGACGCCCCGCAGACGCTCGTCCTGTCCACCCCCGGGATCGAGCCCGCACCGAGCGGCCGCCACGCCGACGGGTACGCCGCCGCGGTCCTGCTCGACGGCGACCTCCTCCTGCAGCGCCCCGACCTGAGAGCGGCCGAGGACACGCTGCGGCGCTGGTGCGCGGCCGCGGCGCTGGTCGTGCCCGCGCAGGCCGAGGGCCTGGTCGTGGTCTGCGCGGACCCGGCGGCCCCTGCGGTGCAGGCGCTCGTGCGGCATGCCCCCGAGTGGTTCGCCGAGCGGGAGCTCGACGAGCGGATCGAGCTGGGCCTGCCCCCGGCACTGCCGACCGTGGTGCTCTCCGGTGGCGCGACCTCCGTCGACTCCGTCCTCGCCAAGGTCTCACCTCAGCTGCCGGACGGCGCCGAGGTGCTCGGACCGGTGCCGCTGGACCAGGACCCGCGACGCGGCGCACCGCCCGCCGGTGCCGACGACGAGCCCTCGGTGCGCGCCATGATCCGCATGCGCAGCCAGGACCGGGAGGCGGTGACGCGGCTGCTCCGGGCCGAGGCGAAGGCGCGCAGCGCACGCAGGGAGACCGGCGCCGTCCGCCTGCAGGTGGACCCGTTCCGCGTCGGCTGAACCGACGGGTGCTGTCCGGCCGCCTAGACTGGGGGTCCGTTCGTTCGCCGGACCCCGTGCCCCGCCGCCCGCGGGTGCGCGTGCGGCCCTCCGGCCCCGCCGTCCGAGGAGCCCGCGTGGCCATCAAGCCGATCCGCCTGTTCGGAGACCCGGTCCTGCGCACGCCCGCGCAGGAGGTCACCGACTTCGACAAGGAACTGCGGCTGCTCGTGAAGGACCTCGCCGACACGATGCTCGACGCCCCCGGCGCCGGCCTCGCGGCGCCGCAGATCGGCGTCGGCCTGCGGGTCTTCACGTACTACGTGGACGGCGTCCTCGGTCACCTGATCAACCCCGACCTCGACCTCTCCGAGGAGCTGCAGGACGGCGAGGAGGGGTGCCTGTCCTTCCCGGGCATCTACTACGACACCCCCCGCGCCCTGCGGGTCGTCGCGAAGGGCTTCGACCAGCACGGCGAGCCCGTCACGCTCGAGGGCAGCGAGCTGCTGGCCCGCGCGATCCAGCACGAGACCGACCACCTCGACGGCGTCCTGTTCATCGACCGCATGGACAGGTCGCAGCGCAAGCTCGCGCTCAAGGCGATCCGCGAGGCCGAGTGGGCAGGCGTGGCGCCGGTGGTGAAGGCCAGCCCGCACGCGACGTTCGGCCGCGCCACCTGAGCAGCGGCCAGCTGAGCGGCGCCGTCTGAGCAGCACCACCTGCGCTGCCGCCGCGGCCCTGCGCCGCCCGTCCATCACCCACCCGCTCCGCCGTCCGGGTCCGCGGTCCCGCACCGTCGCCCGGCGTCGCCCAGACCTCCCAGGACCCCCCTTCATGCGCCTCGTCGTCGCCGGGACCCCCGACGTCGCCCTGCCCAGCCTCGACGCCCTCGACGCCTCGCCCCACGAGATCGTGGGGGTGCTCACGCGTCCCGACGCCGTCGCCGGACGCGGCCGCAAGGCCTCGCGCAGCCCCGTGGCCCGCTGGGCCGACGAGCGTGGCCTGCCCGTCCTGCAACCGCCCCGGCTCGGCGCCCCCGAGGCCCTCGCGGACCTCGCCGCCCTGCGCCCCGACTGCTGCCCGGTCATCGCCTACGGCCAGCTGGTGCCGCCGGCGGCGCTGGCCCTGCCCCCGCGGGGATGGGCGAACCTGCACTTCTCGGTCCTGCCCGCCTGGCGCGGCGCCGCGCCCGTGCAGCAGGCGATCATCGCGGGCGACGAGGTCACCGGCGCGAGCGTCTTTCGGTTGGAGGAAGGGCTCGACACCGGTCCGGTGTACGGGGTCCTCACCGAGACCATCCGGCCCACGGACACCGCCGGGGAGCTGCTCGGCCGCCTCGCCGTCGCCGGCGCGCAGCTGCTCGTGCAGGTCCTCGACGCCCTCGGCGAGGACCGCCTCGCCCCGGTGGCTCAGCCCGCCGACGGGGTGTCGCACGCCCCCAAGCTGACCCCCGAGGACGCCCGGGTGCGCTGGGACGTCCCGGCCTTCGCCGTGGACCGCCGCGTCCGCGGCTGCACGCCGGCACCCGGCGCCTGGACCACCTTCCGCGACGAGCGGTTGGGCCTCGGGCCGGTGACGCCGCTGCCCCAGGAGCCGGGGGACGAGCCGGGGACGCTGCACGTGTCCAAGGCGGCCGTCGAGGTGTCGACGGCCGCGGGGCGGGTGCGCCTGGGCACCGTCCGGCCCGCGGGCAAGCGCGAGATGGCCGCGGCCGACTGGGCCCGCGGCGTGCGGATCGCGGCAGGGGAGGTGCTCGCGTGACCGAGCGCCCGCGCAGCACCCCGGCGAGCCGGCGCCCCGCCGGAGGTAACCGCACCTCGCGCGTCGTCGACCAGGCCCGGGCGGCCGCCCTCGAGGCGTCCTCCGCACTGGACGAGCGCGACGCCTACGTCAACCTGGTGCTCCCCGCCGTGCTCCGGCGGCGCCGGCTCAGCGGGCGCGACGCCGCGTTCGCCACGGAGCTGACCTACGGCAGCGTGCGCGGTCGCGGCACCTACGACCCGATCCTCGCCCACGCGGCGGGCAGGCCCCTGGCGGAGATCTCCCCGCCGCTGCTGGTGGACGCCCTGCGCCTGGGGGCCCACCAGGTGCTCGCGATGCGGGTGCCGCCCCACGCCGCGGTCTCGGCGACCGTCGACCTCGTCTCCCAGGCCGTGGGCGCCGGTCCCGCGCGCCTGGCCAACGCCGTCCTGCGGCGCGTCGCCGAGCGGGACCTCGACGCCTGGCTGGAGCTCGTCGCGCCCCCGGCCGACACCGACCCCGACGGCCATCTCGCCGTCGCCACGTCCCACCCCGCGTGGGTGGTGCGCGCCCTGCGCGACGGCCTGGCCGCCCACGGGCGTCCGGTGACCGAACTGCCCGACCTGCTGGCCGCGGACAACGCCGCGCCGGCCGTGAGCCTCGCGGTCCTGCCGGGCCTCGGCGACGCCGAGGCCGCGAGGGCCGCGGGCGGCCGACCGGGGCGGATGTCACCGCTCGCCCTGCTCGCAGGCGGGGCCCCGCACGACGTGCCGGGGGTGCGCCAGGGCACCATCCGGGTCCAGGACGAGGGGAGCCAGGCCGTGGCCCTGGCCCTCGCGGCCGCGGAGCTGGACGGGCCGGACGCCGGGCGCTGGCTCGACCTGTGCGCCGGTCCGGGCGGCAAGGCGGCGCTGCTCGCGGCGCTGCAGCAGGAACGCAGGCGCGAGGGCGTCCTCGGCGAGGGCGCCCACCTGGACGCCGTCGAGGTCAGCCCGCACCGGGCGGGCCTCGTGCGTTCCGCGCTGCGCCCCCTGCCGTCCTCGGCGTGGACCGTGCACGAGGGGGACGGCCGCGAGCTGGCCGAGGAGCTGGCCTCCCACTGCCCGGGCGGCGGCTTCGACCGCGTGCTGCTCGACGCCCCCTGCACCGGGCTGGGTGCGCTGCGGCGCCGGCCCGAGGCCCGCTGGCGGCGCGAGCCCGGGGACGTCGGGGACCTCGCGCAGCTGCAACGTGCCCTGCTACGGGCCGCACTCGAGGCCGCGCGACCGGGGGGAGTGGTGGCGTACGTCACGTGCTCGCCGCACCGCGCGGAGACGTCGCTGGTCGTGGACGACGTCCTGCGCCGCCGCCCCGCCGACGCCCGACCCGTGCGCAAGCTGGACGCCGCGGCCGTCTCCCGGGCGGCCCTGGGGCGCGAGGACCTCGACCTCGGCTCGGGGCCCGACGTGCAGTGGTGGCCGCACCTGCACGGGTGCGACGCGATGTTCCTGTCGCTGCTGAAGGTCGGGGCGCACGAGTGAGCCGCAGCACACCGCGGTCACTAGGCTGACGGCTCGTGGCCCTCAAGATCTCCCCGAGCATCCTCACCGCCGACACCGCCCACCTCGCCGACGAGCTGCACCGCATCTCCGACGCCGACTGGGTGCACGTCGACGTGATGGACAACCACTTCGTGCCCAACCTCACCTGGGGCCTGCCGGTGGTCGAGGGTGTCGTGCGGACCTCACCGATCCCGGTGGACGTGCACCTGATGATCGAGCGGCCGGACGTCTGGGCCCCGCAGTACGCGGAGGCGGGCGCGGGCAGCGTCACCTTCCACGTCGAGGCCGCCGACGCACCGGTCCGGCTGGCCCGCACCCTGCGGGCGGCGGGCGCCCGGGCGGGAGTCGCCGTCAAGCCGACGACGCCCGTCGAGCCGCTCCTGGACCTGCTGCCGGAGTTCGACATGGTGCTCGTCATGACGGTCGAGCCGGGGTTCGGCGGGCAGCCGTTCCTCGAGTCGTGCCTGCCCAAGGTGACGCGCGTGCGGGAGGCCGCCCGGCGGTCGGGAGTCGAGGTGTGGGTGCAGGTCGACGGTGGGGTGAACGAGTCCACCATCGGCCGCTGCGCGCAGGCGGGGGCCGACGTGTTCGTCGCCGGTTCGGCAGTGTTCGGCGCGGAGGATCCCGCCGCGTCGATCGCGACCCTGCGTGAACTCGCCGCTGCAGGCTGCCACTGATCCGCCCGCACGTGACGCCGTGACGAGGGACCCGCTCGCGTCCCGTTACCCGGCGGTGCCATGCTGGTCCCGACACGACGCGTGCTCCGGGGTCGGTGCAAGTCCGAACCGGCGGTGACAGTCCGCGACCCGTCCGCAGCCAGCGGGCGGTTGACCTGGTGGAACTCCAGGACCGACGGTGAAAGTCCGGATGGGAGGCAGCACGCGCGTGGGCACCGTCACGGTGTCCACGCTGCTCGGTGTCCGGGCACGGCGGCGCTGCGGCGCGCCCAGGTGTCCGGTTGCCGCGCGTCCCCGGAACCCGCGTCCCCGACGGCCCCACGGCCACGACGCGATCCGGAGCCACCATCGTGCAGCTTCCCGCCGTCGCCGGTTCCCCGGCGTTCTCGCCGGCCGAGCAGGCCGCGATGCGCGCGGCGCTCGAGCTCGCTGCCCGTGGCCCCGCGACCGGCCCCAACCCGCGCGTGGGCTGCGTCCTGCTGGACGACTCCGGCGCCGTCGTCGCCCAGGGGTGGCATGCCGGGGCGGGCACCGCGCACGCCGAGGCCGCGGCGCTGGAGGACCTCCGCGCCCGAGCCGGCGCGGCCGACGTCACCGGGATCGCCCGCGGCCTCACGGCTGTGGTCACCCTCGAACCCTGCTCGCACACCGGGCGCACGGGCCCCTGCGCCCTCGCGCTGATCGCCGCCGGCGTCCGGCGGGTCGTGCACGCCGTCGACGACCCCAACGCGCAGGCCGCCGGTGGCGCCGCCCTCCTGCGCCGGGCGGGAGTCGACGTCGCCTCCGGGCTGCTGCGTGAGGAGGCGGCGGCGCTCAACCGCCGCTGGCTGCACGCGATGGCCCTGGGCCGCCCGTTCGTGACCTGGAAGTTCGCCGCGACCCTCGACGGTCGCAGCGCCGCCGCCGACGGGACCAGCCGGTGGATCACCTCCGCCGCCGCGCGCGCCGACGTCCACCGCCGCCGCGCCGAGGCCGACGCCGTCGTCGTCGGCACGGGCACGGTGCTCGCCGACGACCCGCAGCTCACCGTCCGCGGCGAGGACGGCCGTCCCGCCTCCGCCCAGCCCTTGCGCGTGGTGGTCGGCACCCGCCCCGTGCCGCCGACGGCCCGCGTCCTCGACGACGCCGCGCCCACCGTCGTCCTGACCGACGGGAATCCCGCGGACGTGCTCGCGGCTCTATGGGCACGCGAGGTGCGCCACGCCTTCCTGGAGGGAGGGCCACGGTTGGCGGCGGCGTTCCTGCGCGCAGGGCTGGTCGACGAGGTCGTCGCCTACCTGGCGCCGGCGCTGCTGGGAGGCGGGCCGGCGGCGGTCGCGGGTCTCGGCGTCGAGACCATCGGCGACATCCTGCGGCTGGAGGTCGCCGACGTGGCCCTGGTCGGCGGCGACGTCCGGATCGTGGCCTGCCCGCACCCACCCCCGCAGCACCCGGAGCCCGTGCCCCCCGCACCACCGTCCCGCGAGGAGAGGAACACCCCGATGTTCACCGGCATCGTCGAGGAACTCGGCAGCGTCGCCGCCGTCACCACCCTGCCCGACGCCGCGCGCCTGACCGTGCGCGGCAGCCAGGTCCTGACCGACGCAGGGCCCGGGGCGTCCATCGCCGTCAACGGCGTCTGCCTGACGGTGGTCGAGTACGGCGAGGACTGGTTCACCGCCGACGTCATGGCCGAGACGTTGACCCGGACCGGCCTGGGCGACCTCCAGGAGGGGTCCCCGGTCAACCTGGAGCGCCCGATGGCGGCGTCGGGCCGGTTCGGCGGGCACGTCGTGCAGGGCCACGTCGACGGCACCGGCACGGTCCTGTCGCGCCAGCCCTCCGAGCACTGGGAGATCGTGCGGATCGGCCTGCCCGCCGGGCTGGCGCGCTACCTGGTCGAGAAGGGGTCGGTGACCGTCGACGGCGTGTCGCTCACGGTCGTCGAGGTCGTCGACGACGGCCCCGAGGGCGCCTGGTTCAGCGTGTCGTTGATCCCCGAGACGCTCCAGCGGACGACGCTGGGCAGCCGGTCGCCGGGGGAGCGGGTCAACCTCGAGGTCGACGTCCTGGCCAAGTACGTCGAGCGGCTGCTGGGGACGCGCTCGTGAGCGCCGAGCCGCAGCAGGCGGGGCCCGACGTCCGGCTGGACGAGGTCGAGGCCGCGGTCGCGGCGCTGCGCGCCGGCCTGCCGGTGCTCGTCGTCGACGACGCCGACCGCGAGAACGAGGGCGACGTCATCCTCGCCGCGCAGCTGGCCTCGCCCCGGTGGATCGCGTGGACGGTGCGCCACACCTCCGGCGTGCTCTGCGCGCCGATGCCCGACGACCTGGCCGACCGGCTCGACCTGCCCCCCATGGTCGCCCGCAACGAGGACCCGCGGCAGACCGCGTACACGGTCTCGGTCGACGCGCGCCAGGGGGTGGGCACCGGCATCAGCGCCGCCGACCGGACGACGACGGTGCGGCTGCTCGCCTCGGCGCAGGCGGCACCCAGCGACTTCGTCCGCCCCGGCCACGTGTTCCCGCTGCGTGCGCGCCCCGGCGGGGTCCTCGAGCGCCGCGGCCACACCGAGGCGTCGGTGGACCTCTGCCGCCTCGCCGGGCTGGCGCCGGTCGGCGTCATCGCGGAGGTCGTCGACGACGACGGCACGCTCACCCGGCTGCCGGGGCTGCGTGCCCTGGCCGACGCGCACGGGCTGCCCCTGATCAGCGTCGCCGACCTCGTGGCCTACCGGAGCGCGCAGGAGTCCGGCCCCGACGCCGTCGAGGTGGGCAGGCCTGCCACCGTGGCGGGTCCCGCGCCGGTGGCCGCCACCACCACGGCCCGGGTGGCGCGGGCGGCGCAGACCGTCGTGCCCACGGCCGCCGGCACCCTGCGCGCCATCGGGTACCGCGACCTGCTCACCGGCGACGAGCACGTGGCGCTGCTGGGCGAGCGGCCCGGCGGCACCGGACCGGTGCAGGGGTGCGCCGTGCGGGTCCACTCCGAGTGCCTCACGGGCGACGCCTTCGGGTCGCTGCGCTGCGACTGCGGGCCTCAGCTCGAGGCCGCGCTGCGGACGGCGGCGGCCACGGGCGGCGTCGTCGTGTATCTGCGCGGGCACGAGGGCCGGGGGATCGGGTTGCTGGCCAAGCTCAACGCCTACCGGCTGCAGGACGGCGGGCTGGACACCGTCGAGGCCAACGCCGTCCAGGGCCTGCCGGTCGACGCCCGCGAGTACGGCGCGGCCGCCGCGATCCTGGCCGACCTGGGGCTGACCCGGATCACGCTGCTGACCAACAACCCCGCCAAGGTGGAGGGGTTGCGCGCCGCCGGCATCGACGTCGAGCGCCGCCAGCCCCTCGAGGTGGGCCTCGGCCCGCACAACACGGCCTACCTGACGACCAAGCGCGACCTGCTGGGGCATCACCTCAGCCTGGTCAGTGCACCCATCAACGGCAGCTCCGGGGCGCGCGGGCGCTTCGGCGGCGCGACGACGGCGGCCACGACCGCCGAGGAAGAGACGAGGACCGACGGTGAGTGGTGACGGTGCCCCGGGCGTGACCCGGCTGGAGGCTTCCGGTCTGCGCGTGGCGGTGATCGCCTCGACGTGGCACGAGACGGTGATGGGCGGGCTGCGCGCCGGCTCCGATCGGGCGCTGGCCGACGCGGGCGTCACGGAGGTCCTGCGCCTCGACGTCCCCGGCACGTTCGAGCTGCCCGTGGCTGCGGCGCGGATCGCCGCCCACGTCGACGCGATCGTGGCGCTCGGCGTCGTGGTGCGCGGGGGGACGCCGCACTTCGAGTACGTCTGCTCCGCCGCCACGCAGGGCCTCACCGAGGTGGCGGTGCGCACGGGAGTGCCGGTGGGCTTCGGGGTCCTCACGTGCGACACCGTCGACCAGGCCGTGGCGCGGGCGGGGTTGCCCGGCTCGCAGGAGGACAAGGGTTACGAGGCCACGTGGGCCGCCCTGCGCACGGCGCTCCTGCTGCGCGAGGTCGAGGCCGGCCCCGCGCTCGTCGGCTCGGCGGGCTGACCGGGACGCTCGGCGTCCCGGTCGGTCCCGCACGGGCGATAACCTTCAGCCTCGTGAAGACGTTCGAGGAGCTGTTCGCGCAGTTGCAGGAGCGGGCCCGTACCCGGCCCGAGGGGTCCGGGACCGTGGCGGAGCTCGACGCGGGCGTCCATTTCATCGGCAAGAAGGTGCTGGAGGAGGCCGCCGAGTCCTGGATGGCGGCCGAGCACGAGGGGCCCGAGCGCACCGCCGAGGAGATCTCCCAGCTCTTCTACCACGCGCAGGTCCTCATGATCGCCAGTGGGCTGGAGCTGGAGGACGTCTACCGGCATCTGTGAGCCGATAGACGTCCCCTCCGGCGGCGCCGTCCGCCTCCGCGCTCTCCCCCCGCTTCCGAGAGGTTCGCCATGCTGCGCATCGCCGTGCCCAACAAGGGCGCGCTGTCCGAGCCCGCCAGCCAGATGCTGCGTGAGGCGGGGTACCGCCAGCGCCGCGACGGCGGCCGCGAGCTGGTCCTGAACGACGTCGACAACGACGTCGAGTTCTTCTTCCTGCGCCCCCGCGACATCGCCACCTACGTCGGCTCGGGCACCCTCGAGGTGGGCGTGACGGGCCGTGACCTGCTGCTGGACTCCGGCGCCGACGCCGAGGAGGTCATGCCGCTGGACTTCGCCCGGTCGACGTTCCGCTTCGCGGGCCCCCGCGGGGAGGTCGCCTCGCTGGCCGACCTGGAGGGTCGGCGGGTCGCCACCAGCTACGCCGGGCTGGTCGACGCCTACCTGCGCGAACGCGGCGTCGGCGCCTCCGTGGTCCGGCTCGACGGCGCGGTGGAGACCGCCGTGCAGCTCGGCGTGGCCGACGTCGTCGCCGACGTGGTCGAGACCGGCGCCACGCTGCGCGCCCAGGGCCTCGACATCTTCGGCGAGCCGATCCTCAAGTCCGAGGCGGTGCTGATCCGGCGCAAGGGCGCCGACGTCGACCCGCGGGTCGACGTGCTCGTCCGGCGCCTGCAGGGCGTGCTGGTCGCCCGGCAGTACGTGCTGATGGACTACGACTGCCCGGTCGAGCTCGTGGAGCGCGCCTGCGCGATCACGCCCGGTCTGGAATCGCCCACCGTCTCCCCGCTGCACGACCGGGCCTGGGTCGCCGTGCGCGCCATGGTGCCCCGCAAGGGCACGAACCAGGTGATGGACGACCTGTACGCGCTGGGCGCCCGCGCGATCCTCGTCACCGGCATCCACGCCTGCCGCCTGTGACCGAGGACGCCGAGCGGGCCCGCCGCCGGGCGCAGCTGCACGCACCGATCAGGCCGCGGGTGTCGCTGCTCGTCGCGCGCGGCGTGGCCGTGGCCACCGTGGGCGTCCTCGCCGTCGTGGCGGCGGTCCTGCCCGGCGGGGGCTCGGGTGGCTTCCGCCCGCTCGACCGGGTCGGCGTCGTCGCGGTGGGCGTCGCTGTCGCCGCCATCCTGTGGTGGTTCTCCCGCGTCCTGGCGGTGCCCGGCGAGGACGGTCTGCGCGTGCGCAACCTCGTCGTCGACACCGTCGTGCCCTGGGAGCAGATCACCGAGGTGCGCTTCGGCGGCGGCTCGCCCTGGGCGGTGCTCGACCTCGGCGACGGTGAGTCGCTGCCCGTGATGGCCGTGCAGCGCTCCGACGGCGAGGCGGCGGTGGCCGCCGCGCGTCGCCTCGCCACGCTCGTCGCCCTGCACGCGGGCGAGCGAGGCTGATCGGCCCCCGTCCGACGGGGGGCCTCGCACGACCCGCCGCCGCTCAGGAGCGGGGCAGCAACGCCTCGACGGAGGTCCGCAGCGCCTCGGCGCTCCAGTCCTCGACCTGCGTGGACTTGTTCGCCTTCACGTCGACGAGGATCACCGTCGGGGTGCCCGAGAGCTTGTCGGGGCCCTGGCCCGCGGACTGCGTCACCGCCCCCACCCACGGCGCGTAGCGGCGGTCGGCGAGGGCCTCCCGCACGACGTCGGCGGACGCGCCCACCTGGGCGGCCATGCCGGCGAGCGTCGCGTCCGTGAGCCCCGCGCCGCCCTCGGCGGGCTGGGAGGCGAACAGCGCCGCGTGGAAGGCGGGCCAGGCCGCGGGGGAGGTGTCCCGCACGGCGGCCGAGGCCATCGCCGCGCGCGTGGAGTAGGCGGTGCTCGTGGCCTCGTCGAGGATCGCGACCGTGCGGTAGTCGACGGAGACGGTGCCCGCCTCGATCCACCGGGCCAGCTGCTGGGCGTTCTCGCGCTCGAACTCGCCGCAGTAGGGGCACAGGTAGTCCTCGTACACCCGCAGGTGCACGGGAGCCTGAGGGTTCCCGACGACGATGGCGCCCTGGGTGGTGTTGCGGGGCTCGACCAAGCGGCCCGGAGCTGCAGACGGCGCCCCCGCTTGCGATGCGGCCTGGGACGCGGGCGCGGAGGCGCCGACCGTGCGGGTGCCGGATCCGGAGGAGCCCTGCGTCACGATCAGCGTGATCACCGAGCCGAGGCAGCCCCCGACGAGCAGGAGTGCGACGGCCGCGACGAGCCTGGCCCCGTTGCCGCCGCCTGCACGGGTGGCGCCGACGGGCGCCGCCGGCGCGGTCGGCGGCTCGGGGCTGACAGGGGCGGGCGGGGGCAGCGGGCTCCCGGCGACGGGCCCGTCCTGGACGGGTCCTGCGGCGTCGTCGCTCATGACCTGCTCCTGTCGGGGTGGGGGCGGCCCACCCTAGAACACCCGCACGCGCCGGGCGGGCCCGACGTCCCGGTTCAGAACCCCGTCGCCGCCCAGGGTGCCGAGGGCGTCTGCAGGAGCCCCGCCAGGCGCAGCAGCGCCCCTTCACGATGCTCGGTGACCTTGCCGCGCAGGGCCGCGCCCAGCCAGCCCCGCTCGCCCAGGCACGCGGCGCCGAGCACGTCGACGTCGAGGACGACGTCGGGAACGACGTCGGCCCGCGTGCATCTCCCCGTACCGCCCGCGATGTCGAGACGGTAGGTGCCGGAGGCGAGACCTAGACGGTCCCGCACCTCCAGCGTGAGCGACCCGTCGGGGCACGCCGGGTACCCGCGTCCGGAGAGCAGGGCCGCCACGTCCAGAGGGCGCACCCAGAGGAAGTCCATCGGGCCGGAGGAGGCGGCGGCCCGGGGGTCGGCGAGCAGCCATGGCAGCGGCTCGTCCACGGGGCGCTCGTCGGCGACCACGGTGGCCACGAGGTCGAGGCCGGCCACGTAGCCCCACAGGCGCGCGGTCGCCGCGGGGGTGCGGCCCTCGAGCTCCACCACCTCGACCTCCGTGCGGATGTCGCGACCCTCCCAGCGCTCGCGCACCTCGTAGCGCACGTAGCCCTCGACGTCGGGTGCGGACGACGCCCCGGCGGGGGCCCCGTCGCGCAGCAGCACGGCGTTGAGCACGGGCGGGGCGCCGGCTGCCCGCGGCGGGTCGATGCCGAGGCTGACGTCCCACCAGGGCTCGGGACGGTCGATCGTGCCGGGCCGCCTGGCGGCTTCGGCGATCTCGGGCGCGACGGCGCGCAGCGCCGCCCCATCCACGTGCCGGAATCGGCCCTCGACGGGCCCGCCGATCCCGGCAGCCCTCGCTCGAGGGACGTCGATCCGCCACTTCGTGCTCTGGGTGGCCACGCCGAACCCGTACCGGCCGTAGATGGTGCCCTCGCTGGCGATCAGGGCCGCGGCCGCGACGCCGCGCTCGCGCGCGTCCCGCAGGTGGTCGGTCATGAGCCGGGTGAGGACGCCGCGCCTGCGGTGCGTGGGGGCGACCGTGACGCTGCTGACCGCGGTGCCGGGCACGGTGACGGCGGCGGCGCCCGGCCCGGGGACGCTCAGCCCGGTGTCCCAGGAGCGGAAGGTGCCGACCACCTCGCCGTCGTCGAGGACGGCGAGCACGCGGTGCGGCACGAAGAACTTCCGGCGGTGGGCCAGGAGCGCGTCGTCGACGGGCGAGGTGTCCTTGAAGACGAGACGCACCGCGCGCAGCCAGGGGGCCAGGAGCGGGCCCTCGGGGTCGACGTCCACGACCTCGGGACCCACCGGTCGTCCTGCCTGCACCATGCCGTCCTCCATCCCGCCCGCCCTGGCCACCGACGCTACCGAGGGCCGGGGCGCGTGATCGACCGGTTATCGCCGGGGCGGCCGGGTCACAGGCCGAGGGAGGCGGCGCGCACCCGGGCGACGGCCTCGGCGGGCCCCTCGATCTCGACCCGGGCGGCCGACCTGCCGGTGAGGAACAGCAGCAGCTCGACCGGAGGGCCGGTGACGACGACCGGCTCGGGCGAGGGCGGCACGTCCCACATCCGCTCGCCGTCGGCGGTGCGCAGCACCACGGGGCCGGGCAGCCGTCGACGGTGCAGGGGTGCCTGGCGCCGGAGCTGGCCCACGACCGCGCGCTCCAGGCCCGCCACCTGGGGCACGACCACGCCGGCCGGTCGGGCGGCGTCCTGCAGGTGCACGGTGAACTCCACGAGGTTGGCGAGGCCCTCGACGCCTGGCAGCGAGAACGGGCTGAACCGGCCGGGCCCTTCCCGCACCTGCTCGAGCAGGTTCGGGAAGGAGTGCCGGGCGGTGGGCAGCCGGGTCCGCTCGGTCCATCCGGCCAGCGCGGGCACGACCAGCCCGGCGTCGGCCAGCGGCCTGCGTTCCCGCGCGACGACGTGGGCGGCCAGGTCGTGCGCCGTCCACCCCTCGCACAGCGTGGGCGCCGTCGGGCCCGCCGCCTGCAGGACCTCGAGGAACGCGGCCCGCAGGTCGGCGACGACGGCGCCGAGCGGGCGGGATTCCTGCGGGGGGACGTCGCTCACGCGGCGATCCTGCCACGGTGCGTCAGCGCGCGCCTGAGGTGCGTGAGAGGCTGCCCGGGTGTCCGCCGCCGTCGTCACCGACCCCGTCCCCGAGGTGCGCGGGACCCGGCCCGTGCGGGACGGGCTGCGCGTCGTCGCCTCGCACGTGCGCTTCGCCCGTGCCACCTTCGTGGCCGCCGTCGTCGGGAGCTTCCTCTACGGCACGGGCACCGCGGCGTCGGGCTGGGTCCTCGGGCGACTGACCGACCGCGTCCTTCAGCCGGCCTTCGCGGCAGGTTCCATCAGCGGGCGCGACCTGCTGCTCGTGGGCCTGGCCCTGTCGGCGGTGGCCCTGGCCACCTCGCTCGGGGTGTGGGCGCGCCGGGTCTGTGCGGGCCGCACGATGTTCGCCCTCCAGGCCCTGCACCGCACCGCCGTCGTGCGCTCCTACCTGCGGCTGCCGATGGCCTGGCACCAGCGCCACCCCGCCGGACGTCTGCTGTCGGTGGCCAACGCCGACGTCGAGGGCATCTGGCAGGTGATGGCCCCGCTGCCGATGTCGCTCGGCGTCGCCGTGATGCTGGTCGTCGCGGCCGCCGCGATGGTGGCCGCCGACCCGGTGCTCGCCGCGGTCGGGTTGACGGCGATCCCGGCGGTCGTGGCGCTCAACGCCGTGTACCAGCGCCGGATGACGCCGCTGGTCACCACCGCGCAGGAGTTGCGCGCCGAGGTGTCCGGGGTGGCCCACGAGAGCTTCGACGGCGCCCTCGTGGTGAAGGTCGCCGGTATCGAGGACGCCGAGACCGCGCGGTTCGCCGCCGTCGCCGACCGCCTGCGGGGGGCCAACGTCGCCGTCGGCACGGTCCGGGGGGTGTTCGACCCGCTGATCGAGGGCCTGCCCACCCTGGCCACGCTGCTGGTGCTCCTGCTGGGCACGGCCCGGGTCGGCAGCGGCGCCGCCGCGCCGGGCGACGTCGTCCAGGTCGCCTACCTGCTCACCGTGGTCGCCTTCCCCGTCCGTTCGCTGGGGTGGGTGCTCGCCGAGCTGCCGCGGACGATCGTGTGCTGGAACCGGGTCCGCGAGGTGCTCGAGGCGCCGGTCGAGGTCGACGAGGGCACCCGCGACCTGCCCGCCGGCGAGGGACCCGTCCCGGTGCGGGCGCACGGCGTCCGCCACGTCTACACCGACCCGCTCGGGCGCCCGGTTCCCGCGCTGAACGGGGCCACCCTCGACGTCCCGGCCGGCACCACGATCGCCGTGGTCGGCCCCACCGGCTCCGGGAAGTCGACGCTGGCGGGGATGCTCGTGCGGCTCGTGGACCCCTCCTCGGGCGAGGTGCTCCTCGACGGCGTCGACCTCGTCGCCCTGCGTCGGGGCGCCCTCACCGACGCGGCGTGCCTGGTCGCCCAGTCGGCGTTCGTCTTCGACGACACCGTCCGCGCGAACGTGACCCTCGGCGAGGACCGGCTGGACGACGCGCAGGTGCGCGCGGCGCTGGAGACGGCGCAGGCGTGGGACTTCGTGGCGGCGCTGCCGGCCGGGCTCGACACCCGGGTCGGCGAGCGCGGCGCGACCCTGTCGGGCGGCCAGCGGCAGCGGATCGCGCTCGCCCGGGCCCTCGTCCGCCGCCCCCGGCTGCTGGTGCTCGACGACGCCACGTCCGCGGTGGACCCGGCCGTCGAGGCCGACATCCTGGCGGGGCTCCGCGCCACCGCCGGGCCGGGCGGGCCGGCGAGCACGACCGTGGTCGTCGCCTACCGCCAGGCCACCATCGCGCTGGCCGACGCCGTCGCCTGGGTGGAGGGGGGCACGGTCGCCGCCGTCGGCGGGCACGACGAGCTGCTGGCGAGCGTCCCCGGGTACGCCGAGCTGGTGCACGCCTACGCGCGCCAGGAGGCGCGAGCAGGGCAGGGGCGCGCATGAGCCGCCGCCCCGGACCCTTGGCGCGCGGCCGTGCCGTCGCCCCCGCGTTCACCCGCGGGGTGGGCCTGACGATCCTGCTGTCGCTGGTCGCGGCCGCCGGGCGCGTGGTCGTCCCGGTCTCGGTGCAGCAGACGGTCGACCGCGGCATCTCCGCCGCCGGCGGGCCCCGACCCGGGCTCGTCGCCGCGCTGGCCGCGATGGGTGCCGGGGGAGTGCTCCTGACGGCGGCGGCCTCGGCGTGGGCGAACCGCCGCGTCTTCGGGGCCACCGAGGCGGGCCTCGCCCAGCTGCGGGTGGCCGCCTTCCGGCACGTCCACGACCTGTCGGTGGCCGCGCAGAACGAGCACCGCCGCGGCTCGCTGGTGGCGCGGGTCACCACCGACGTCGACACCATCTCGACGTTCGTGCAGTGGGGCGGCCTGCTCCTGGTGACCTCCTGCGCCCAGCTGCTCGTGGCCACCGCGCTGATGCTCGCGTACTCGCCGCTGCTGACCGCCGTCGTGTGGGGGTGCTTCACGCCGCTGCTGGTGGTGTCGGTGCTCCTGCAGCCGCGGGTGTCGGCGGCGTATGCCCTCGTGCGCGAGCGGGTCGGGGACGTCCTGTCGAGCGTGTCGGAGGCGGTCGTCGGCGCCGCGACGCTGCGCGTGTTCGGCGTGGCCGACCGCACCCGCGACCGCGCCGAGCACGCCGTCCAGGCGCACCGCCGCGCCGCCGTGCGCGCGCAGACGCTCGTCGCCACCAGCTTCACCCTCGCGTCCCTGGTCTCGGGCCTCGCGGTCGCGGCCGTCCTCGTCGTCGGGGCCGCCACCGGCGTCGACGGCGACCTCACGCTGGGGCGGCTGCTCGCCTTCGGCTTCCTCGTCCAGCTGTTCACCGGGCCCGTCCAGATGTCCACCGAGGTGCTGAACGAGCTGCAGAACGCAGGCGCCGGGTGGCGACGCGTCGTGCAGGTCCTGGACACCCCCGTGGGAATCGCCGACCCCGCCGAGGAGGGCCGGGACGCCGCCGGCCCGCCGCCCGGGGCGCTCTCGGTGCGCCTGGACGGCGTCGGGTTCGCCTACCCGGGCGGGCCGCCGGTGCTGCACGACGTCGACCTCGACCTGCCGGCGGGGGTGCGGGTGGCCGTCGTCGGCCGCACGGGCTCCGGCAAGTCGACCCTCGCGCGGCTGATCACCCGGCTCGCCGACCCGCAGGCCGGGCGCGTGCTGCTCGGCGGCGTCGACGTCCGGGACATCCCCTTCGAGCAGCTGCGGCGCCGGGTCACCCTGGTCCCGCAGGAGGGTTTCCTGCTCGACACCACGCTCGAGGACAACATCGCCTGGGCCCGGCCCGGGACGACGCCCGCGCAGGTCCGCGAGGCCGTGGCGGTGCTCGGCCTGCAGGACTGGGTCGACCAGCTGCCCCACGGGTGGCAGACCGCCGTCGGCCCCCGGGGGGAGTCCCTGTCGGCGGGCGAGCGCCAGCTCGTCGCCCTGGCCCGCGCCCAGGTGTGCGCCCCCGACGTTCTCGTGCTCGACGAGGCGACCAGCTCCGTCGACCCCGCCACCGAGACACGCGTGCACACCGCCCTCGAGGCATTGGGCCGCGGCCGGACCACCGTGACCATCGCGCACCGGCTCTCCACGGCGGTCGCGGCCGACCTCGTCGTCGTCGTCGAGGACGGGCGGGTCGCCGACGTCGGGACCCACGCCGAGGTGCTGGACCGCTGCGCCGCCTACCAGGAGCTCTTCGCGGGCTGGACGGCCGCGCGCGCCGAACCGGTCTGAGGCCGCACCACCCCCGAGGGCCGTGGGAGGATCGCCGACGTGCCTCGCGTCGTCCCCTCCGCCCTGTCCCCGGCCGTCGCCTCGCAGCTCAAGCGCGACGACGACGGCCTCGTGTGCGCCGTCGTCCGGCAGGAGGGCACCGGCGAGGTGCTCATGGTCGGCTGGATGGACGACGAGGCCCTGCACCGCACCCTCACCACGGGGCGTGCCACGTACTGGTCGCGCAGCCGGCAGGAGTACTGGGTGAAGGGCGACACCTCCGGGCACGCGCAGTTCGTGCGCGACGTTCGGCTGGACTGCGACGGGGACGCGCTGCTCGTCACCGTCGACCAGGTCGACGCCGCCTGCCACACCGGCGACCGCACCTGCTTCGACGCGCGGGTGCTGCCCGTCACCACGCTCCAGCCGGCCCCCGACCCGACCTCCGACGCGGCCCGGTGAGCCCGGCGCGGGAGAAGGCCGCGGCGCTGATCGGCGCCGCCGCGGGCGCGGGCCTGGTGCTCATGGCGTCCTCGCGGGACTGGGCCACGGCGGTCCTGCCCGCCACGTCGGCCCTGGGCGTCCCGGTGCGGGTGGCGGTGGCCGGTCGCCGGGCGGCGCCCGCCGCCGTCGCGCTCGCGCTCGCCGTCCTCGCCGTCACGGTGGGCATGGCCCTGACCAGCGGCCGTGTGCGGCGCGTCCTCGGCGCCGTCGCGGTGCCGGCCGCGCTCGGGGGTGCCCTGAGCTGCCTGGACGTCGCAAGAGCCCCGGAGCAGGCGCTGCGCCTGGCCTCCGCCTCGCGGGCGGTGGACGTCGCGGCTCTGGCCGGCCGCGCGAGCGTCACGGCCTGGGTGTGGGTGGCCTTCGTGGCCTGGCTCCTGCCCCTGGCCGCGGGCCTGCTGGCGGTCGTGCGCGGGGGCGCCTGGACCGCCCGGTCCTCGCCTCGGGCGGCGACGCGTACCGCCGACGAGCGGACCGCGTCGCCGACGCCCGCCCACGTCTGGGAAGCTCTGAGCAGAGGGGAGGACCCGACGTGAGCGCGGGTCCGGCCCAGGACACGGCGATCGGCCTCACGGCCGGACGAGGAGAGGCGATGAGCGACGGCAAGCAGGCCCCCCAGGCGGCGCACGGCGGAGGCCACGGCAACAGCGTGGCCGCGTGGACCGCGGTCGGCATCATGATGGTGGGCTTCCTGGTGGCCTCGATCGCCGTGGCGGTCGCGCAGCTGTGGCTCGGCATCGTGGGTGCCGTCGTCGTCGTGCTCGGCGCGGTCGTCGGCAAGGTCCTGTCGGCCATGGGCTTCGGCTCCCACAGCGCCGCCGCACCCCACGCCTGACATGCACACCCGCTCCGACGCCGGCGCCGAGGTGCGTCCCCTCGCCGCGCGGCTGCGGGCGCCGGGGCTCACGGCGCTGGTGCTCGGGGGCGCCACGCTCGGGCTCGCGCTGCGCGACCCGCACGTGCGCGGCAGCTGGGGGTTCTGCCCCTTCCTGCTGCTCACCGGCCAGCCGTGTCCCCTGTGCGGCGGGCTGCGAGCGGTCAACGACCTCACCCGGGGGGACGTCACCGGGGCGCTGGCGAGCAACGCGCTCGCGGTCGCCGTCCTCCCCGTGCTCGCGGGGATGCTCCTCGTCTGGGGCGTGCGGCGCTGGCGGGGGACGGGTCCCCAGACCCCGCCGTGGAGCGGTCCCCGGGCGGGCTGGGCGTGGTTGGGCGTGCTCGGTGCCTGGTGGGGGGTGCGCCTGCTGGTTGGGGACGCCCTCGGTCCCTGACCGGCCGATGACGCGCGAAGGGCGCCGCACCCCTGAGGGGTGCGGCGCCCTTCGCCTGCCTGCGACGGACCTCAGTTCTTGCTGAAGACCAGG
This sequence comes from Kineosporiaceae bacterium, assembly GCA_046330935.1. Lineage (GTDB taxonomy): Bacteria > Actinomycetota > Actinomycetes > Actinomycetales > Kineosporiaceae > JAXLRU01. The sequence goes on along the minus strand of JAXLRU010000010.1, from coordinate 40,595 downwards.
AGGTTGAGGACCAGGCCGACCGCCCACAGGGCGATGGCGATGATCGCGATGATCTTCGCCGGCTTGTCCCGCCCGTTGGTCGCCCCCTGCGCCTGCGCCTGGTTGGCGAAGACGAGGCCGAGCACGGCCAGCGGGATGCAGCACAGGAGGCCGATGATCGAGAAGATCAGGGCCTGCGTGGCCTTCTTGTCCGCGGGGTTGTCACCGGGCTGGCCGGGGATGCCGGCGCCGGGGGGGCGGCGGGGGCGGAGCGGAGTACGACACTTTGGTTCTCCATCACGAGATCGCGACGGGGCGGATCCCCGTTCTGCGGCGACGATACCGATTGCGGAGCTCTCTCGTAGCCGTTCCCGCTCGCCGGTCACAGCGTGGCGTGGTACGGCGGTGAACGTTGCTCCCTGCGGGTCCGGCTCCGGTCGAGGACGGCTGTCGGCCGCTCGGCCGGTACCATCGGCGTCACTGCCCGTCCCTCGTCAGGAGGCACCGTGACCGTGCTCGACGACATCCTCGCCGGGGTGCGTGAGGATCTCGCCGACCGCCAGCAGCGCACGGACCTGTCCGCGCTGCAGGAGCTGGCGGCCCGCCGGGCCCCCGCGCTGGCCGCCGAGTCGGCGCTGCGATCGGGCGCGGGGGTGAAGGTCATCGCCGAGGTGAAGCGCAGCAGCCCCAGCAAGGGTGCGCTGGCGGCGATCGCCGACCCCGCAGGGCTCGCGGGCGACTACGAGGCGGGCGGCGCCAGCTGGATCAGCGTCCTCACCGAGCAGCGCCGGTTCGGCGGCAGCCTGGACGACCTCGCCTCGGTGCGGGCGGCCGTCGACGTGCCGGTCCTTCGCAAGGATTTCGTGGTGAGCGGCTACCAGGTCTGGGAGGCGCGCGCCTACGGGGCCGACGTCGTCCTGCTGATCGTCGCCGCCCTGGAGCAGCCGGCGCTGGTCTCCCTGGTCGAGCGGGTGCACTCCCTGGGCATGACGGCCCTGGTCGAGGCCCACGACGCCGAGGAGGTGGGCCGCGCGGTCGACGCCGGGGCCCGCGTGATCGGCGTCAACACGCGCAACCTCAAGACCCTGCAGGTCGACCGCTCGCAGTTCGCGCGGGTGGCCCCGAGCATCCCCGACGGAGTGGTGAGAGTGGCCGAATCAGGTGTGCGAGGTCCTCATGACGTGCTCGACTACGCAAGGGCGGGGGCCGACGCCGTGCTGGTGGGGGAGAGCCTGGTGACCGGCGGCAACCCGCGGTCGGCGGTCGCCGACCTCGTGGCCGCCGGGTCCCACCCCGCGCTGCGGGCGGGTCGTCAGTGAGCGCCGAGACCGCGGCCCGGCTCGGCGGGCAGGAGGGGCCCTACTTCGGCCGCTTCGGCGGGCGGTTCGTCCCCGAGGCGCTCGTCGCGGCCCTCGACGAGCTGGACCGCGAGTTCCACGCCGCCATGCAGGACCCTTCGTTCACCGGCGAGCTCGAGCGGTTGCACCGCACGTACTCGGGCCGGCCGAGCATCATCACCGAGGCGAGCCGCTTCGCCGAGCACGCGGGCGGCGCCACGGTGGTCCTCAAGCGCGAGGACCTCAACCACACCGGATCCCACAAGATCAACAATGTGCTCGGCCAGGCGCTGCTGACCAAGCGCATGGGCAAGCGCCGGGTCATCGCCGAGACGGGCGCCGGCCAGCACGGCGTCGCCACCGCCACCGCGGCCGCCCTCATGGGCCTGGAGTGCCTCGTCTACATGGGCGAGGAGGACACCCGCCGCCAGGCCCTCAACGTGGCCCGGATGCGCCTGCTCGGCGCCGAGGTCGTGCCCGTCACCGCAGGGTCGCGCACCCTCAAGGACGCGATGAACGAGGCGATGCGCGACTGGGTCACCAACGTCGAGCACACCCACTACCTGATCGGGACCGTGGCCGGGCCGCACCCGTTCCCCACCATGGTGCGCGAGTTCCACCAGGTGATCGGCCTCGAGGCCCGCGAGCAGGTGCTCGCCGAGTACGGCCGCCTGCCCGACGTCGTCTGCGCCTGCGTGGGCGGCGGGTCCAACGCGATGGGGATCTTCCACCCGTTCCTCGACGACACCGGCGTGGAGCTGCTCGGCCTCGAGGCGGGTGGCGACGGCGTGAGCACCGGCCGCCACGCGTCCTCGATCACCGGCGGCAGCGTCGGCGTCCTGCACGGCAGCCGCACGTTCATCCTGCAGGACGAGGACGGGCAGACCGTCGACAGCCACAGCATCTCGGCCGGGCTGGACTACCCCGGCGTCGGCCCCGAGCACTCGTGGCTGGCCGACATCGGCAGGGCCCGGTACGAGCCCGTCACCGACGCCGAGGCCATGGACGCGTTCAAGCTCCTGTGCCGTACGGAGGGGATCATCCCCGCGATCGAGAGCGCGCACGCACTCGCCGGTGCGCTGCGCGAGGGGCGGCGCCTGGGGCCCGACGGGCTCGTGCTGGTGAACCTCTCCGGCCGCGGCGACAAGGACGTCGACACGGCCGCGCGCTGGTTCGGCCTCGTGGAGTCGGGCCTCCAGGACGTGACCGAGGGCAAGGCGTGAGCGGCGTCGCGCAGGTCCTCGAGGCCACCCGGGCGGCGGGCCGCGCGGCCCTCATCGGCTACCTTCCGGTCGGGTACCCCGACCACGAGACGTCGCTGGCCGCGTTGGCGGCGCTGGTCGAGGGCGGCGTCGACGTCGTCGAGGTCGGCGTCCCCTACTCCGACCCCCTGATGGACGGCCCGCTGATCCAGTTCGCCGTCGACGCCGCGCTGCGCGGTGGGGCCAGGACGGCCCACGCACTGGACGGTGCCCGCGCGGTCGTGGCCGCCGGTGCGCCCGCGGTGCTGATGACGTACTGGAACCTGGTCGACCGCTACGGCGTCGAGCGGTTCGCCGCCGACCTCGCCGAGGCGGGGGCGAGCGGGCTGATCACGCCCGACCTCATCCCCGACGAGGCCGGAGCGTGGCTGGCTGCCAGCGAGGTCCACGGCCTCGACCGCATCTTCCTGGTGGCCCCCAGCTCCACGGACGCGCGCCTGGCCTCGACCTGTGCGGCGTCGCGCGGCTTCGTCTACGCCGCCTCGACGATGGGTGTCACCGGCGTTCGCACCAGCGTGGGCGATGCCGCGCAGACGCTCGTGGCGCGCTGCCGCGAGGCGACCTCGACCCCGATCTGCGTGGGCCTGGGCGTCTCGACCCCGGAGCAGGCCGCCGAGGTCGCGGGATTCGCCGACGGTGTCATCGTCGGCTCCGCCTTCGTGCGGGCGCTGCGCGACGGGGGAGTGCCCGCCGTGCGCAAGCTCGCCGCCGACCTCGCCGAGGGTGTCCGCTCCGGAACCTCGGCATGACACCAGCCGCGCTGCGACGCGCCGGCGGAGGACGAGCATGCTGAGCACGATCCCCAGCCCCACCCAGGGGGTGTGGCACCTCGGCCCCGTGCCGGTGCGCGCCTACGCCCTGTGCATCGTGGCGGGCATCGTCTTCGCCGTGTGGCTGTCCGAGCGGCGCTGGGTCGCCCGCGGAGGGGTGGCGGGCCAGGTGGGCGACATCGCGATCTTCGCGGTGCCGTTCGGCGTGGTCGGAGGCCGGCTCTACCACGTGATCACCTCGCCCCAGGCGTACTTCGGCGAGGGTGGCCGGCCGCTGGACGCGCTCAAGGTCTGGCAGGGCGGGCTCGGGGTGTGGGGGGCCGTCGCCCTCGGCGCGGTGGGCGCCTGGATCGGCTGCCGCCGGGCGGGCATCTCGCTGGCCTCGATGGCCGACGCCTGCGCCCCCGGCATCGTCGCCGCCCAAGGGATCGGGCGGCTGGGCAACTGGTTCAACAACGAGCTCTACGGCGGGCCCACCGACCTGCCCTGGCGGCTCAAGATCTACCAGTGGGACCTCGGCGCAGGCCGGGCGCGCACCGACGCCTCCGGCGAGCCCCTGCCGCTGTCCGCCGCCGACGGCGGCTTCTACCGTCACCCCACCTTCCTCTACGAGCTGCTCTGGGACATCGGGGTCGCGGTGCTCCTGATCTGGGCCGACCGCCGCTTCCGGATCGGCTACGGGCGCCTGTTCGCCCTCTACGTCATGGCGTACACGGCCGGACGTGTCTGGATCGAGGCCTTGCGTACCGATCCGGCCAACCACATCCTGGGAGTCAGGCTCAACGTCTGGACCAGCGTGCTGGTCTTCGCCGGTGCGGCGATCGCCTACGCGATCTCCCAGCGGCGCCATCCGGGCCGGGAGTCCGACGGCGCTCCTGCCGCCGCGGCCGACGCCGACGTCGCCGTGGTTTCCCCCGCGGGCGTCACCGTCGGTGACTCCTCGACTCTGGACGGCACCACCCCCGCCCCCGCGCGCGACCCTGAGTGATCCCCGCAGCTCGAAGTGCAGCCGCTGGCCTCGTCGGGTATCGAGCGCGGGCCCGGACTCCGTTACAGTGCTGACACACCACGCGGGCCATCGGCGTCCCACGGGGCTGGAACCGGCGGGCACTCGCTCCGCCGCACGCAGGACCTGATCGTCACGACGACAGTGGGTTCTCCCCGGCGCCCGAGGCACCCGACAGGGCGATCTCGCTCGCCGGTGGCCGGGCCAACCGACGCCCGCGGTCTCCACGCGGCGCGCAGGGGCACACCACCGACGTCACCCAGTGCTGTCTCGACCCGACCATCTCCGAGGTGCACCGCATGCTCTCGCCCCACCGGCGCTTCTCAGCGCTCCCGGAATCCAGCGGTCTCTACGACGCCGCCAACGAGCACGACGCCTGCGGCGTCGCCTTCGTGGCGACGATGCGGGGTGAGGCCGGCTACGACATCGTCGACCTCGCCCTGACGGCCCTGCGCAACCTGGAGCACCGTGGTGCGGTGGGCGCCGAGCCCGACACGGGCGACGGCGCGGGCATCCTCACCCAGGTCCCCGACGCGTTCCTGCGCGAGGTGGCCGGGTTCGAGCTGCCCCCGGCGGGCTCCTACGCCGTCGGCATGGCGTTCCTGCCGAACGAGGACGCGGGCGAGGAGGTCGCCGTCCGCCGGATCGAGGCCATCGCCGCCGAGGAGGGACTGACGGTCCTCGGGTGGCGCGACGTGCCCACGACCCCCGGACTCGTCGGCAACCAGGCCACCGCGTGCATGCCCAGGTTCAAGCAGCTCTTCGTGGCCTCTGCCCGGGGCCGCGTCGTCGGGCTCGCTCTGGAGCGGATGGCCTTCTGCCTGCGCAAGCGCTCCGAGCGCGAGGCGCACGTGTACTTCGCCTCCCTGTCGGCGCGCACCCTGGTCTACAAGGGCATGCTCACGACGGGTCAGCTGGAGCCGTTCTTCCCCGACCTGTCCGACCGCCGGTTCGCCACCGAGCTGGCGATCGTGCACTCGCGGTTCTCGACGAACACCTTCCCGTCCTGGCCGCTGGCCCACCCCTTCCGGCTGATCGCGCACAACGGCGAGATCAACACGGTCAAGGGCAACCGGAACTGGATGCGGGCGCGCGAGAGCCAGCTCACGAGCGACCTCATCCCCGGCGACCTCGAGCGCCTGTTCCCGATCTGCTCGCCTGACGCCAGCGACTCGGCCTCCTTCGACGAGGTCCTCGAGCTGCTGCACCTGGGCGGGCGCTCCCTGCCGCACGCCGTGCTGATGATGATCCCCGAGGCGTGGGAGAACCACGCCGAGATGGACCCGGCCCGCCGCGCGTTCTACGAGTTCCACTCCATGGTCATGGAGCCCTGGGACGGCCCCGCGTGCGTCGCGTTCACCGACGGCACGCTGATCGGGGCGGTCCTGGACCGCAACGGCCTGCGCCCCTCGCGGTACTGGGTGACCGAGGACGGCCTCGTCGTCATGGCGTCCGAGGTCGGCGTCCTCGACCTCGACCCCGCGCGGGTGGTCAAGAAGGGCCGGCTGCAGCCGGGCCGCATGTTCCTCGTCGACACCGACCACGGCCGGATCGTCGACGACGAGGAGATCAAGGCCGACCTCGCCGGGCAGCACCCCTACGACGAGTGGCTGCACGGCGGCCGGATCTTCCTCAAGGACCTGCCCGAGCGTGAGCACATCGTGCACACGACGGCGTCGGTCACGCGCCGCCAGCAAACCTTCGGGTACACCGAGGAGGAGCTGCGCATCCTCGTCGCGCCGATGGCGCGCACGGGTGCCGAGCCGATCGGCTCGATGGGCACCGACACCCCGATCGCGGTGCTGTCGGAGCGTCCCCGGCTGCTCTTCGACTACTTCACCCAGCTGTTCGCCCAGGTCACCAACCCGCCGCTGGACGCCATCCGCGAGGAGCTCGTCACGGCCCTGAGCACCGTCCTCGGCCCCGAGGGCAACCTGCTCGCCGCGACCCCCGCCCACGCGCGTCAGATCGTCCTCGACTTCCCGGTGATCGACAACGACGAGCTGGCCAAGGTCGCCAAGATCAACGCCGACGGCGACCTGCCCGGCTACGGGACGGTCACCGTCAAGGGGCTCTACAAGGTCGCGGGTGGCGCGCAGGCGCTCAAGGAGCGCCTCGACGAGATCTGCCGCGAGGTCTCCGAGCAGATCGCCAAGGGTGCCCGGTTCGTCGTCCTCTCCGACCGCGACTCCACCGTCGAGCTCGCCCCGATCCCGTCGCTGCTGCTCACGAGCGCGGTCCACCACCACCTCATCCGTGAGCGCACGCGCACGCTGGTGGGTCTGATCGTCGAGGCCGGCGACGTCCGTGAGGTCCACCACGTGGCCCTCCTGATCGGCTTCGGCGCCGCGGCGGTCAACCCCTACCTCGCCATGGAGTCCGTCGAGGACCTCGTGCGGCGCGGGGTCATCACGGGGGTCGACCCGGCCAAGGCGGTGCGCAACTACATCAAGGCGCTCGGCAAGGGCGTCCTGAAGGTCATGAGCAAGATGGGCATCTCGACCGTCGCGTCCTACCGCGGCGCGCAGGTGTTCGAGGCCATCGGCCTGTCGAAGGAGCTCGTCGACACCTACTTCACGGGCACCACCTCCCAGCTCGACGGCGTGGGGCTCGACGTCCTCGCCGCCGAGGTGGCGGCGCGGCACTCCCGTGCCTACCCGGCCGACGGCATCCGCGACCCGCACCGCCGGCTCGAGGTGGGCGGGGAGTACCAGTGGCGCCGCGAGGGCGCCGCGCACCTGTTCGACCCCGAGACCGTCTTCCGCCTGCAGCACGCGACGCGCAGCAAGCGGTTCGACCTCTTCCGCGAGTACACCAAGCGCGTGGACGACTCCTCGGCCCGGTTGATGACGCTGCGCGGCCTGTTCACCTTCAAGGACGGTGTCCGGCCGCCGGTGCCGATCGACGAGGTCGAGCCGATCGAGTCGATCGTGAAGCGGTTCTCGACGGGTGCGATGTCGTACGGGTCGATCTCGCGCGAGGCGCACGAGACGCTGGCCATCGCCATGAACGCCCTCGGCGCGAAGTCCAACACGGGCGAGGGCGGGGAGGACGTCGACCGTCTGCTCGACCCGACCCGGCGCAGCTCGATCAAGCAGGTCGCCTCGGGGCGCTTCGGCGTCACGAGCATGTACCTGACCCACAGCGACGACATCCAGATCAAGATGGCCCAGGGCGCGAAGCCGGGCGAGGGCGGCCAGCTGCCGGGCACCAAGGTGTACCCGTGGGTGGCGCGCACCCGGCACTCGACGCCGGGCGTCGGCCTGATCTCGCCGCCGCCGCACCACGACATCTACTCGATCGAGGACCTCGCCCAGCTCATCCACGACCTGAAGAACTCCAACCCCGCGGCGCGGGTGCACGTCAAGCTCGTCGCCGAGGTCGGGGTCGGCACGGTCGCGGCCGGGGTGAGCAAGGCACACGCCGACGTCGTGCTGATCTCCGGTCACGACGGCGGCACCGGGGCCAGCCCGCTGACCTCGCTCAAGCACGCCGGAGCGCCGTGGGAGCTGGGGCTCGCCGAGACGCAGCAGACGCTGGTGCTCAACGGCCTGCGGGACCGCATCGTCGTGCAGACCGACGGCCAGATGAAGACCGGGCGCGACGTCGTCATCGCGGCGCTGCTCGGCGCCGAGGAGTACGGCTTCGCGACCGCCCCGCTGGTCGTCTCGGGCTGCATCATGATGCGCGTCTGCCACAAGGACACCTGCCCGGTGGGCGTCGCGACGCAGAACCCCGAGCTGCGCGCGCGGTTCAACGGCAAGCCCGAGTTCGTCGTCACCTTCTTCGAGTACATCGCGCAGGAGGTGCGCGAGTACCTCGCGGCCCTGGGCTTCCGCAGCCTCGAGGAGGCGATCGGCCAGGTGGAGACGCTCGACGTCTCGGCCGCCGTCGACCACTGGAAGGCCGCCGGCCTCGACCTGTCCCCGCTGCTGCGTCCGGCCGGCATCGACGGCCCCCGCCGGCAGACGACGGTGCAGGACCACGGCCTCGAGAAGGCGCTCGACAACACGCTCATCGAGCTGTCCGCCGACGCCCTCGAGCGCGGCGAGCCGGTGCGGATCGACCTCCCGGTGCGCAACGTCAACCGGACGGTCGGCACGATGCTCGGGCACGAGCTCACCAAGCGGTGGGGCGCCGACGGCCTGCCGCCGGACACGGTCGACATCACGCTCACGGGCTCGGCGGGCCAGTCGTTCGGCGCCTTCGTGCCGCGGGGGATCACCCTGCGGCTGTTCGGGGACGCCAACGACTACGTCGGCAAGGGCCTGTCGGGCGGCCGGATCGTGGTGCGCCCCGACCGCTCCGCCGCCTTCGCCGCCGAGCAGAACATCATCGCCGGCAACGTCATCGGTTACGGCGCCACCAGCGGCGAGATCTACCTGCGCGGTCAGGTGGGCGAGCGGTTCTGCGTGCGCAACTCCGGCGCCACCGCGGTCGTCGAGGGTGTCGGTGACCACGGGTGCGAGTACATGACCGGCGGCACGGTCGTCGTGCTCGGCCGCACGGGGCGCAACTTCGCCGCGGGCATGTCGGGCGGTGTCGCCTACGTGCTCGACCTGCGTCAGGCGCGCGTCAACGGCGAGCTGGTCGACGTCGTCCCGTTGGACGGCGCCGACGCGGCCGCGCTGAAGGCCGTCGTGGAGAAGCACCGCGAGGAGACCGAGTCGGCCGTGGCCGGCCGGCTGCTGCAGGACTGGGACGCCTCGGTGGCCCGGTTCTCGAAGGTCCTGCCGCGCGACTACGCGCGGGTCATGGCCGTCCGCCAGGCGGCCGCGGAGGAAGGGCTCGACCTCGACGGGGACGTCGTGTGGTCGCGGATCATGGAGGCTTCCATTGGCTGACCCGAAGGGGTTCCTCACGACCCGCCAGCGTGAGCTGCCGGCGCGCCGTCCGGTGCCCGTGCGGCTGAAGGACTGGCGCGAGGTCTACGAGCCCACCGACCTGTCGGTGCTCAACCGGCAGGCGAGCCGCTGCATGGACTGCGGCATCCCGTTCTGCCACCACGGCTGCCCGCTGGGGAACCTCATCCCCGAGTGGAACGACCTCACGTGGCGTGAGGACTGGGCCGAGGCGATCGAGCGGCTGCACGCCACGAACAACTTCCCCGAGTTCACGGGCAAGCTGTGCCCCGCCCCCTGCGAGGCGTCGTGCGTGCTGGGCATCAACCAGCCTGCGGTGACGATCAAGCAGATCGAGGCCACGATCATCGAGTACGCCTGGGACCACGGCTGGGTCGTGCCAAAGCCGCCGGAGCGCCTGTCGGGCAAGACGGTCGCGGTGGTCGGGTCCGGCCCCGCCGGCCTCGCCGCCGCCCAGCAGCTGACCCGGGCCGGGCACACCGTGGCGGTGTACGAGCGCGCCGACCGCATCGGCGGGCTGCTGCGCTACGGCATCCCCGAGTTCAAGATGGAGAAGCGCCACCTCGACCGCCGGCTGGAGCAGATGGCCGCCGAGGGCACCCGCTTCCGCGCGGGTGTGGACGTCGGCAACGACATCACAGGGCAGCAGCTGCGTGAGCGCTACGACGCCGTCGTCCTCGCCGTGGGCGCCACCGCGTGGCGCGACCTGCCGATCCCCGGCCGGGACTTCGGCGGGATCATGCAGGCGATGGAGTTCCTCCCGCCGGCCAATCGCGTCGCGGTGGGGGACAGCGTCGAGGGCCAGGTCCTCGCCACGGGCAAGGACGTCGTCATCATCGGCGGCGGCGACACCGGGGCCGACTGCCTCGGCACCTCGCTGCGCCACGGCGCCCGTTCGGTGACGCAGCTGGAGATCATGCCGCGCCCCTCCGAGGAGCGGCCGAGCAGCCAGCCGTGGCCGACCTACCCGATGACCTACAAGGTCTCCAGCGCCCACGAGGAGGGCGGCGACCGGGTCTACGCGGTCAGCACCCAGGAGTTCGTGGGCGACGAGGACGGCAACGTCTCGGGCCTGCGCCTGGTCGAGGTGGAGCTCGTCGACGGCCGGTTCACGCCGGTCGAGGGCACCGAGCGGGTCATCCCGGCCCAGCTCGTGCTGCTGGCCATGGGCTTCGTCGGCCCCGAGAAGGGCGCGCTGCTGGAGCAGCTGGGGGTCGCCTACGACGCCCGCGGCAACGTCGCCCGCAACGACTCCTACATGAGCAGCGTCGACGGCGTGTTCGTCGCCGGCGACGCAGGCCGCGGGCAGTCGCTCATCGTGTGGGCGATCGCCGAAGGGCGCTCCGCCGCAGCCGCCGTCGACACCTGGCTCACCGGGCACACGGCACTGCCGGCACCGATTCCCCCGACGGCGCGTCCACTCGTCGTCTGAGCCTCACCCTCGGGCGGGAGCCATCGGCTCCCGCCCGAGGTCTGTGACCGGGCACCAGCCCCGGCGCCCGCCGCGGGCTCCCGGTCACATCGTCCACGTCAACCCCGGCCGGTCACCCGGCCACCCGTCGTCCCGGGATGTGACCCGGGGCACGGATCGCGCGAGGAAGGCCCTAGGGTCGAAGCATGCGTCGAGCCAAGATCGTGTGCACGCTCGGACCGGCCGTCGACGGACGGTACCGCGAGCTGGTCGAAGCGGGCATGGACGTCGCCCGGCTCAATCTGTCGCACGGGGCCTACCCCGAGCACGAGGCCAGGTTCCGTGCCGTCCGCCAGGCCAGTGAGGAGACGGGCAAGGCCGTCGGCGTCCTGGTCGACCTCCAGGGTCCCAAGATCCGGTTGGGAACCTTCGCGACCGGCCCGGTGCAGCTCGCCGAGGGCGACGTCTTCACCATCACGACCGAGGACGTCCCCGGTGACGCCGCGATGTGCTCCACCACGTACAAGGGTCTGCCCGGCGACGTGAACCCGGGCGACGCGATCCTCGTCGACGACGGCAAGGTCATGTTGCGCGTCAAGGAGGTCGACGGCCCACGGGTCGTGACCACCGTCGAGGTGGGCGGCCCGGTCTCGAACAACAAGGGTCTGAACCTGCCCGGCGTCGCCGTCAGCGTGCCGGCCATGTCGGACAAGGACGAGCAGGACCTCCGCTGGGGGCTGCGGCTCGGCTGCGACATGGTCGCGCTGTCCTTCGTGCGCAACGCCAAGGACTTCGACGACGTCGCGCGGATCATGGACGAGGAGGGCGTGCGCGTCCCGGTCATCGCCAAGATCGAGAAGCCGCAGGCCGTCGAGGCCCTGGACGAGATCATCGAGGCGTTCGACGCCATCATGGTCGCGCGCGGGGACCTGGGCGTCGAGCTCCCGCTCGAGCTCGTCCCGATGGTGCAGAAGCGCGCGGTCGCCAAGGCCCGCCGCCGGGCCAAGCCCGTCATCGTCGCCACGCAGGTGCTCGACTCGATGATGGTCCTGCCGCGTCCCACCCGGGCCGAGGCCAGCGACTGCGCCAACGCCGTCCTCGACGGCGCCGACGCGATCATGTTGAGCGGCGAGACCAGCGTCGGCAAGTTCCCGCTCCAGGCCGTGCGCACCATGGCGCGGATCATCGAGACGACCGAGGTCCAGGGCGCCGACCGAGCCATGGCTCTCGACTACCGCCCCACGAGCCGGGGAGGTGCCGTCACCTTCGCCGCGGCGCAGGTCTCGGAGCTCCTGCCGGTGAAGTACCTGGTCTGCTTCACGCAGTCCGGGGACTCGGCTCGCCGGATGTCGCGGCTGCACCCCAAGGTGCCGCTGGTGGCCTTCACGCCCCTGCAGTCCGTGCGCTCCCAGCTCGCGCTGACGTGGGGCGTCGAGACGTCCCTCATCGAGCCCGTGCAGCACACCGACGACATGATCGCGCTGGTGGACGAGGCGCTGATGACGATGGGCCGCGGCGAGCGGGGCGACCTCGTCGTCATCGTCGCCGGGTCCCCGCCCGGCGTGCCCGGCTCGCTCAACCTCATGCGGGTGCACCGCCTCGGTGACCAGGCCTCGAAGTCGGTCCCGATCCAGGGCATCTGAGTCACATGGTGAAGGGCTCGCACCCGTGGGGTGCGAGCCCTTCACCATGTGCCGGTGCCGAGTGCGGGACTCGAACCCGCATGCCTTTCGGCGGCGCATTTTGAGTGCGCTGTGTCTGCCGATTCCACCAACCCGGCGCAGCCCGCCCACCGGGGGCCTGGCGCGAGCGAAGCCTATCCGGTCGCGCCCCGCCGCCGCGCAGCAGCACGCGGTCCACTAGGCTTGCGGCCGTGAGCACTGGTGACCTGCCCGCGTCCGACGCCCCCACGACCGACTCGGTCCTGGACCCGGCTCCCGCAGCCCCCGCCGACCCTGCAGCGGCGAAGTCCCGCACCGTGGTCGTCGCCGAGGACGAGTCCCTCATCCGTCTCGACATCGTCGAGATGCTGCGCGAGGCCGGGTACACGGTCGTCGGCGAGGCGGGCGACGGCGAGCAGGCCGTGCAGCTCGCCGAGCAGCTCCGGCCCGACCTGGTGGTGATGGACGTCAAGATGCCCGTCCTGGACGGCATCTCCGCGGCCGAGCGGATCGGCGCCGCCCGCCTGGCCCCGGTGGTCCTGCTCACCGCCTTCTCGCAGCGCGAGCTGGTGGAGCGTGCACGCGACGCAGGCGCGATGGCCTACGTGGTGAAGCCGTTCACCGCCAACGACCTGCTGCCGGCACTGGAGATCGCCGTCAGCCGCCACCAGGAGATCTTCGCCCTCGAGCAGGAGGTCGCCGACCTCCAGCAGCGCTTCGAGACGCGCAAGCTGGTCGACCGCGCCAAGGGCATCCTGCAGACCAAGTTCGGCATGACCGAGCCCGAGGCGTTCCGCTGGATCCAGAAGACGTCCATGGACAAGCGCCTCACGATGCGCGAGGTGGCCGCGGCCGTCATCAACTCCGCCGACGAGACGCCGAGCGCGACGACGGCGAGCTGAGCTCTCCTCCACTCTTCATGCGACGAGGGGCGGCACCCGACCAGCGGGTGCCGCCCCTCGTCACGTGAGGCCGTGGCGGGCGCTCAGAGGACCTTCGACAGGAACGCCTGGGTGCGCTCGTGCCGGGGATGGGCGAGCACCTCCGCGGGGGCGCCCTGCTCGATCAGGAAGCCGTCGTCCATGAACGCGACGCGATCGGCCACTTCCCGGGCGAAGCCCATCTCGTGGGTGACCACGAGCATGGTCATCCCCTCGCGGGCCAAACCCTGCATGACATCGAGGACCTCGCCGACCATCTCGGGGTCGAGGGCGGACGTCGGCTCGTCGAAGAGCATGAGCTTGGGCCTCATGGCGAGCGCCCGGGCGATGGCGACGCGCTGCTGCTGTCCTCCGGACAGGGCCGACGGGTAGGCGTCGGCCTTCGCCTTGAGGCCCACACGCTCCAGCAGGGCGGCAGCCCGCTCCCGCACCTCCGCCTTCGACTCCCGGCGCACCCGCAGGGGAGCCTCGGTGATGTTCTCCAGGGCCGTGAGGTGGGGGAAGAGGTTGAAGCGCTGGAACACCATCCCCACTTCGCGGCGCTGGGCCGCGATGTCCTTGTCGTGCAGCTCGTGCAGCTTGCCGCCCTTCTCGCGGTAGCCCACGAGTGAGCCGTCGACCCACAGCCGCCCGGCCGAGATCTTCTCCAGGTGGTTGACGCAGCGCAGGAACGTCGACTTGCCCGACCCCGAGGGGCCGATCACGCAGACGACCTCGCCGGAGGCGACCTCCAGGTCGACCCCCTTGAGCACGTGGGTGTGCCCGAAGTACTTGTGCACGCTCTCGGCGCGCACCATCGGCTGCTCAGGCACCGCCCATCCCTCCCAGGATCCGGGGACGACCCCGCTCGCCCGTGCGCTCGAAGCCTCGGCCGAACCGGCGCTCCAGGAAGTACTGGCCGACCATCAGCACGCTGGACATGGCGAGGTACCACAGGCACGCGGCGATGTACATCGGCACGGGCTGGAAGGTGCGGCTGCCGATCGCCGAGAGCTGGAAGAAGAGCTCGGTGGTGACGGGCAGGACGAACACGAGAGAGGTGTCCTTGAGCATCGCGATCGCCTCGTTGCCGGTCGGCGGCACGATGATGCGCAGGGCCTGGGGAAGCACGATCCGGCGCATGGCCAGGGCCTTGCTCATGCCCAGGGCTGCGGCGGCCTCGTTCTGCCCCCTGTCGACGGAGGAGATGCCGGCGCGGACGATCTCGGCCATGTAGGCGCCCTCGGACAGAGACAGCCCGATGATGCCCGCGGGGATGCCCACGAAGAGGGTGTTCGCGTCCAGCCCGAACAGGTGCCCGTCGAGCGGGATGCCCGTGAGGTCGGACAGCAGCCAGTCGAAGGGGACGCCACCGACGTTGATCGTGCGGTAGAGCACGCCGAGGTTGCCCACGGTGAACAGGAGGACCATGCGCGGCACGGCACGGAAGAACCACGTGTAGCCCCACCCGACAGCCTTCAGCAGCGGGTTGGACGACAGCACCATGACCGCGACGAGGATGCCGAGGGTGACGCCGAAGACCATCGAGAGCACGGTCATCAGCAGGGTCACGCGCACGCCCTTGAGCACCGCCGGGCGGAACGCGTTGTCGAACATGAAGCCCCACTGGAACGCGTCGTTCGTGACGAGCATGTGCACGAACATCGCCAGCAGCACGGCGACCACGGCGGTGGCCACCCAGCGTCCGGGGTGGCGGGCCGGAACCGCCTTGATCAGTTCCGGCCCGCCGGTCGGGGTCGACGTCGTCACGGGGCCGGGTTGACCGCAGGGTCGGTGATCGCGCCGGACTCGACACCCCACGTCTTCAGGGCGGCGGCGTAGGACCCGTCGGCGATGGCGGCCTTGACCGCCCCGGCCAGGGCCTCGGCGAAGTCCGCCTGGTCCTTGGGCACCACGTAGCCGTAGGGCGCCGAGTCGTAGATGTCCCCGAGCAGCGCCAGCTTCCCGTTGGTCTGCTGGACCGCGTAGGCGGTGACGGGGGAGTCGGCGAGCATCGCCTCGTCCTTGCCCGTGACGACCGCCGTCGTCGCCTGGTCCTGGCCCTGGTACTGGTCGATGGTGACGGCGGGCTTGCCGGCGTCGGTGCACTTCTTGCTGCGGGCGGTGATGTCGTCGACCTGGACCGTGCCCTTCTGGACGGCGATCTTCTTGCCGCAGGGCTCCTCGATCGACACCCCCGCGGGGTTGCCTGCGGGCGTCGCCCACAGCGTGCCCGCCGAGAAGTAGCTCACCATGTTGACCTGCTTGAGCCGGTCGGCGTTGATGGTGAACGAGGAGACGCCGACCTCGTACTTGCCCGAGCTGACGCCGGCGATGATCGTGTCGAACACCGACGACTGGAACTCCGCCTTCAGCCCGAGCTTGGCCGCCACGACCTTGAACAGGTCGACGTCGAAGCCCTTGACCGTGCTGCCGTCGGCGTCGAGGAACTCACTCGGTGCGTAGCTGGTGTCGGAACCGACGAGGATCTTCCCGTCGGCCTTCACCGAGGCGGGGACCTTCGCGGCGAGGGCGGCGTCGACGGAGACGGACGGCGCGGGCGAGGAGGCCGTGGGGGAGGAGTCCTCGTCGCCGCACGCCGCCAGCGAGAGGGCGAGAGCGCCGGCGAGGACGAGAGCCGGCGCCCGCCGGAGGGCCGGTCGGGTGCTGCGGGACAGCGGGGCGGACATCTCGGTACCTCCTGGTACTCCTGCGCTGCGGACGGTGCCCTCGCCGCGACGTCGTCGGCTCGGCGGGCGGATGACAGTGGAGCAGTGGTTAGGCCGTTCGGGGAGCGACGAACGTCACCCCGGACGGAGGGGGTCAGGCGACGCCGAGGTAGGCGGCCTTCACCGCGGGGTCGTCCAGCAGGTCGCTGCCCTTGCCCGTGGCCGTGATCGATCCCGTCTCCAGGATGTAGGCCCGATGGGCGATGGACAGCGCGCGGTGGGCGTTCTGCTCGACGAGCAGGATCGTCGTCCCCTGCTTGTTGATCTCGAGGATGATCTCGAAGATCTGCGCGATGAGCATGGGCGCGAGGCCCATGGAGGGCTCGTCGAGCAGGAGCAGCCGGGGCCGGGCCATGAGCGCCCTACCGATGGTGAGCATCTGCTGCTCGCCGCCCGAGAGGGTGCCCGCGGCCTGGGCCTTGCGCTCCAGCAGCCGGGGGAACAGGCCGTACACGCGCTCGAGGTCCTCGGCGCGGGTCGCGGCCCGGTCCCTTCGGGCGTAGGCCCCCATGTCGAGGTTCTCCACCACCGACATCCCGGGGAAGATCCCGCGACCCTCGGGGGCCTGGGAGATGCCCCGCACGACGCGCAGGTCGGCCCGCTCGTGGGTGATGTCGGTGCCGTCGAACAGGACGGTTCCCTGCGCCACCGGCTGCAGGCCAGACACCGCCCGCATCGTCGTGGTCTTACCGGCGCCGTTGGCGCCGATCAGGGTGACGATCTCGCCGCGGCCCACCGTGATGCTGATGCCGTGCAGCGCCTGGATCCGCCCGTAGAAGACCTGGAGGTCGTTCAGCTCAAGCAGCGTCATCGGGCACTCCCAGGTAGGCGGCGATCACGGCCGGGTTCTCGCGGATCTCGGCGGGGGACCCCTCGGCGATCTTGCGCCCGAACTCGAGCACGACGATCCGGTCGGTGACGCCCATGACCAGGCGCATGTCGTGCTCGATCAGCAGGACGGTGTAGCCACTGTCGCGCACCTTGCGGATGAGCTCGAGCAGCGCGACCTTCTCCGCCGGGTTGAAGCCGGCGGCCGGCTCGTCCAGGCACAGCAGCTGCGGCTGCGTGGCGAGCGCCCGGGCGATCTCGAGCCGCCGCTGGTCCCCGTAGGGGAGGTTGCGGGCGGTGTGCCCGGCCTTGCCGGCCAGCCCGACGAGGTCGAGCATCTCCATCGCCAGGGCGTGGCCCTGCTGCTCCTCGTGCCGGTGGCGGGGCAGGCGCAGGAGGGCCCCGGGCACGCTGGTGCGGTGCCGCGCGTCGGCACCCACCATGACGTTCTCCAGCGCCGTCATCTCCGGGAACAGCCGGATGTTCTGGAACGTCCGCGCGATCCCGCGTCGAGTGATCTTGTTGCGCTTGAGGCCGCTCAGACTGCGCCCGTTGAAGACCACGCGCCCGGAGGTCGGCTGGTAGACGCCCGTCATCGCGTTGAAGCAGGTCGTCTTGCCGGCTCCGTTGGGGCCGATCAGCCCGAGGATCTCCCCGCGACGGATCTCGAACGTGACCGAGTCCAGGGCCGTCACGCCGCCGAATCGCAGCGTGACGTCGTCGACGACGAGGAGCGGGTCGGACGGTGCGGACGTCGCCGCCGTCGGTTCAGGCGTTGACACCGGCCTCCACCTCCTTGGCACGGTCGGCGAGTTCGGTGGCACGGCGACGGTTGGGCAGCAGGCCCTGCGGGCGGAAGACGCTCATCACGATCAGCGCGGCGCCGAACATGAGGAACCGCAGCTGGTCGATCTTGCCGCGGTCGCCGAACCAGGTCGGCAGCTCCTTGAGCAGCACCGGCAGGAGGGCCAGCACCGCGACGGTCACGGCGGGGCCGAGCCACCAGCGGCGCGCGCGCCCCGCGGGGCCGGGGCGACGGTTGGTCCACACCCATAGGGCGGCGGCGGCGACCAGGACCACGTACCAGGTGATCACCAGGGAGTCGTCGAGGCTGCGCAGGCGCTCGGGGGTGTAGTAGACGATGACGGCGCCGAGGACCACGCCGTACTTGTTGCCGGCGCCGCCGATCAGGACGGCGGCGAGGAACATCATCGAGGTCTGGACGGGGAAGCTCTCGGGGTTCACGAACTGCTGGTAGCTGGCGTAGATCGCACCGGAGAGCCCACCGACGGCGGCACCGCAGGCGAACGCCCAGAGCTTGAACCGGAACGTCGGCACCCCCATCAGCTCCGCGGCGTCCTCGTCCTCACGGATCGCCAGCCAGGACCGCCCGACCCGGCTGCGCTCGAGGTTCGAGACCAGCACGAGCACCAGGAGCACCGCGGCCAGGACCAGCCAGAAGAACGGCTTCACGTCGATGATCGAGAACAGCTTGCTGCCGTCGGAGCGCTTGCCCGGGGGCCTGGGCACCTGCGCGATGCCCGCCATGTTGCCGAGCTGGCCCCAGTTGACGGCGGTCAGGCGCACGATCTCGCCGAAACCCAGGGTGACGATGGCGAGGTAGTCCCCGCGCAGGCGCAGCGTCGGCCAGCCGAGCAGGACGCCCGCGAGCATCGACACGGCGACCGCGAGGGGCACGCAGGCCAGCCACGGCCAGCCCGTCCCGAGTTCGCTCTTCGGCGAGCCGAACACGGCCACCGTGTACGCACCCGTGGCGAAGAAGCCGACGTAGCCGAGGTCGAGCAGGCCGGCCATGCCGACGACGATGTTGAGGCCGATCGCGCACAGCGCGTAGATCCCCACGCTGAACAGGACGGCGACGAACGCCGACTCCGGCGTGGTCAGCAGGGGCGGGTCGATCACGGGCAGGGCCGCGATGAGAGCCACGAAGGCGGCTGCCACGAGCAGCTTCACCCACCCGGGGGCGGCGCTGAACCTCGCCCGCCATTCGCCGATGGCGCCCGTGCGGGAGCTGGGGACAACAGGGGTGTCGGTCATGTCAGGCCCGCGCCTTCGTCAGGGACTCGCCGAGGATGCCGCTGGGACGGACCATCAGGACCGCGATGAGGAACACGAACGCGATGACGTCGCGCCACTGGGCCCCGATCAGCGCCGAGCCCCAGTTCTCGACCAGGCCCAGCAGCAGCCCCCCGAGCAGGGCGCCGCGCAGGTTGCCGATGCCCCCCAGGACGGCGGCGGTGAACGCCTTGAGGCCGATGAGGAAGCCGGCGGAGAAGCGCGTCACCCCGAAGTTGAGGTCGTACAGCACCGCCGCCACGCCCGCCATCAGACCACCGAGCACGAAGGTCAGCGCGATGACGCGGTCCTTGTTGACCCCCATCAGCGCTGCGGCGTCGGGGTTCTGGGAGACGGCACGGATGCCGCGCCCCAGGCGGGTGCGGCCCACGAAGGTGTCCAGCCCGACCATCATCAGCACCGCGGCCGCCACCATCAGGATCTGGCGGTTGGTCACGTCGGCCCCGAAGATCGAGAACTGCACCGAGGGCTTCACGAGGTTGCCCACCGGCTCGTAGTCGCGGCCGAGGAACAGGGCGATGAGCTCCTGGATGAGCAGCGAGGCGCCGATGGCGGAGATCAGGAACACCAGGGGTGGGGCGTTGCGCCGCCGCAGGGGACGGTAGGCGATCCGCTCGACGACCACCGCCGTGCCGGCCGAGGCGAGGGCCGAGATCAGGAGGGCCAACGTCACGATGCCGATGACGGCGAGCATGCCGGGGATGGGCTCGTCGGGCCCGATGCCGACCATGCGCAGCGTCAGGATCGTGGCGAAGGTGCCCACGACGAAGACCTCGGAGTGAGCGAAGTTGATGAGTCGCAGCACGCCGTACACGAGCGTGTAGCCGAGCGCGACGAGGGCGTAGATGGCGCCCTGCGCCAGCCCGGTGACCGTGAGCTCACCGAACTGGTTGACGAGGGTGTCCCAGTGCACGAAGGGTCCTTTCCAGACCACGACGAGGCCGGGCGCCGGTGACGACGCCCGGCCTCGTGCAGTCCGCCTGAGCCGGCCTCAGGCGGTGAGGCTCACTTGATCTCTTGGTCGGCGACGATCTTCCCGCCGGAGACCTTGTACGCCCAGACCCCCTTGTCGGAGACCTCGCCCTTGTCGTCGAACGAGATCACCTTGGTCAGGCCCTGCTTGTTGTAGGACTTCACGAACGCGAGCAGGTCGGCGCGGGTGGTCTTGCCGGCGGCGATGCCGTCGAGGAACACCGTGGCGGCGTCGAAGGCCTCGGCCGAGTAGGTGCCGGGGTCGACGTTGTAGGCCTTCTTGAAGTCCTCGAAGAACGTGCCGGGCGCCTTGTCCGGCGGCAGGCACGGGCAGGTGAGGATGCTGCCCTCGGCCGCCGCGGAGCCGGCTGCCTGGATGTAGCCGTCGTCCTTCACGCCGTCGCCGGCCACCAGGGTGATGGCCTGGCCGCCGCCGTCGGTGAGCTGCTTGCGGAGGAGGCCGCCCTCGGCGTAGTAGCCGCCGTAGAACAGGGCGGTGGCGCCGCTGGCCTTCACCGCGGTGACGACCGAGGAGAAGTCGGTCTGCTTCTGCTGGATGGTCTGGGTGCCCACGACCTTCGACCCGAGCGCGCCCTTCACGGCGTCCGCCAGGCCCTTGCCGTAGTCACTCGCGTCATCCACGACGTAGACCTTCTGGGCCATGAGCGTGTCGGAGATGTACTTCGCGGCGGCCGGTCCCTGAACCGCGTCATTGCCGAGAATACGGTGGAAGATCTTCCACCCGTTCTCCGCCAGCGTCGGGTTCGTGGCGGAGGGGGTGATGATCGGGAGGCCCGCCTCCTCGAACACCGGGTCGGCGACCTTCGACTCGCCCGAGAACGCCGGGCCCACGACGCCGACGATCTTGCTGTCCTGCACGATCTTCTGCGCGAGCGCGGGCGCCTGGTCGGGCGAGCCCTGCGAGTCGAACGGCTTGAGCTGCACCTTGCAGTCGGCGTTCTTGGCGTTGTACTGGTCGATCGCGAGCTTGGCCCCGTTGGAGATGTTGATCCCGAGGTTCGCCGCGTCACCGGTCTGGGCCCCGAAGAAGGCGATGACGAGATCGCACTTGCTCCCGGAAGCCGACGAGCCGTCGTCGTCGCCGCAGGCGGCGACGCCCATGCTGACGGAGGCGAGAATCGCCACCGCCGCCGTCAAGCGCGTGATGCGCACGGATCCACCCTCTTCCTGCCGGGCACAGACGACGGCCACACAACGGCCGGCCCGGGCTGATCCCGGGCGTGCCCCGATCGGGGGGAACTATAGGAGCACGTCAGGGGGCGTACCACCGTGTCACGCCGTCGTGACATGGATGTGATTTCAAGGTCACTGGTCCACGTGGAAATCCGTGCTTACTGGGGGTTCGCCGGGCCGGGGAAGGGCCCCCTCACCGCGACCCGCGCCGGCGGCGTCGCGGTCGGCTCGGGAGCGGCGGGGACGTCCCCCGTCGGGCCCCTTCCGCCGCGGACCCCGCGGACGTACGCTGCCGCAGCGCCGTCGACGCCGCAGGTCCCCTCCTGGCGCGACGCGGCCGACGAGGAGGACGACCGTGCCCCGCCATCCCGTGGAGGTGCGCCCCGCGACCGCGGGGGACGTGGACGTGCTCGTGGGCCTGTGGGCCCAGGCACGCCAGGAACTCGTGGACATGGGCCGGCACGTGCCCGTCGTCGCGGCCGACGCCGTCCGGGCCCGTCTCCTCGAGGCCCTCACCGACCACCACGTCGACGTCCTGCTCGCCCGCACCGAGGGTGAGGCCGTCGGCTTCGCGGTCCTGCGCACCGCCTCGCTCAACCCGCTCGCGCCCACGCCCGTCGTCCAGGTGGAGCAGCTCTTCGTCTCCGCCGAGGCCCGCCGCCGGGGGGTCGGCCGGGCACTGGTGGCAGCCACGGCCAGCGCCGCCGACAGGGCCGGCGTGGACCAGGTGGTGTGCAACGTGGTGCCGGGCGCGCGGGCGACGCACCGCTTCTGGGCCCGGCTCGGGTTCGCCCCCATGGTCGTGCGCCGGGGCACGAGCGTCGCCGCGCTGCGTCGACGCCTGGTGTCGGAGGGCCGCCGGCCGGTGCTGGAGGACGTGCTCGCCCGGCGGCGCACGCTCCAGGCGCGGCTGCGCTCACGCCCCGAGGACGTGCCCCCGGCCGAGCTCGGGCCGGCGGCCGACGGCGTCGCCTGACTCCACCGCGAGGACGACGAGCCGGTCGGCGAGGCAGGCCGGCAAGCAGGGGGCCGAGCAGCGCGGCGTCAGGCCCGGCGCAGCACGCAGGTGAGGCGGGCGGTGCAGACGCGCCGCCCGTCGTCGTCGCGGACCTCCACGTCGTAGCTGGCCACGGTCCGGCCGAGGCTCAGCGCGGTGGCGGTGGCGTGCACCCAGCCGGTCGTGACGCCGCGGTGGTGCGTGGCGTTGAGATCGACCCCGACGGCGTAGCACCCGTACTGCTGAGCGTGCACGGTCGCGGCGACGCTGGCGACGGTCTCCGCCAGGGCGGCCGACGCCCCGCCGTGCAGGAGCCCGAACGGCTGCGTGTTGCCCGCGACCGGCATCCGGGCGACCGCGCGGGAGGCGCCGACCTCCTGCAGCTCCATGCCCATGCGCTCCAGCAGCGTCCCGGCCAGGCGCGTGGGGGAGAACAGGTCGGCGACCCCGGGCCCGCTGGTGTCGGTCGTGTCGGTCATGGCCCCTAGGGTGGCAGGCGTGACGCCGCCCTCTGCCCCCGCCGTCGGTTCCGCCACCACCGCCGCGAGGCCGGCGGCCGCTCCGGCTCCGTCGGCGCGGCCTCGGCTGCTGCTCGTGGACGGGCACTCGCTGGCCTACCGCGCCTTCTTCGCCCTGCCCGTGGAGAACTTCTCGACCAGCACCGGGCAGGTCACCAACGCGGTGTACGGGTTCACCTCGATGCTCATCAACGTGCTGCGCGACGAGGCGCCCGACCACGTGGCCGTCGCCTTCGACGTCTCGCGGCAGACCTTCCGCAGCGAGGCCTACGCCGACTACAAGGCCAACCGCTCCAGCTCCCCGGCCGAGTTCTCCGGTCAGGTGGCGCTGATCAAGGAGGTGCTCACCGCGCTGCGCGTCCCCGTCCTGGAGAAGGAGGGGTACGAGGCCGACGACGTCATCGCCACCCTCGTGCGCCAGGCCCGGGAGCGGGGCATGCAGGTGCTGGTGACCACGGGGGACCGCGACTCCTTCCAACTCGTGGACGACGACGTCACCGTGCTCTACCCGGTGCGGGGCGTCAGCGAGCTCGGCCGGATCACGCCCGAGGCCGTCGTCTCCAAGTACGGCATCCCGCCCCGGCTGTACCCGCACCTGGCCGCCCTGGTGGGCGAGGACAGCGACAACCTCCCCGGCGTGCCCGGCGTCGGCCCCAAGACCGCCGCGAAGTGGCTCACCCAGTACGGCGACCTCGACGGCGTGGTCGCCCACGTCGACAGGATCACCGGCAAGGCGGGGGAGAACCTGCGCGCCCACCTCGACTCGGTGCTGCGCAACCGCCAGCTCAACCGCCTCGTCGACGACCTCGAGCTCACCCTCGGGGTGGAGGACCTCGCCGTGCGGGCGTGGGACCGCGAGGAGGTGCACCAGGTCTTCGACGGGCTGGAGTTCCGGGTCCTGCGCGAGCGCCTGTTCGCCACT
Organism: Kineosporiaceae bacterium; assembly: GCA_046330935.1. GTDB lineage: Bacteria > Actinomycetota > Actinomycetes > Actinomycetales > Kineosporiaceae > JAXLRU01. The sequence continues at coordinate 17,130 of JAXLRU010000010.1, read as the reverse complement.
CTCAGCGCGCCCGAACCGGAGGCGGAGGGAGGGTTCTCCCTCGACGGCACCCGGCTCGACGGCGAGGCCGTGACGGCGTGGTTGGCCGATCACGGAGGCGACCGCTGCGGCGTGCACGTGAACGGGACGTTCGGTCGGGGCGCGGGGGACGCGGCGGGCGTCGCCGTCGCGGCGGCCGACGGGCCCGCCATGTACGTCGACCTCGCGACCGCCGACCCGACCGCCGAGGCGGCACTGGCCGCGTGGCTGGCCGACCCCGCTCGCGAGAAGGTGCTGCACGACGTCAAGCCGCCGATGCTCGGGCTCGCCGCGCGCGGCCTGGCCCTGCGCGGCGTCGTCCAGGACACCGCCCTGGCCGCCTACCTGTGCCGGCCCGACCAGCGCGGCTTCGACCTGGCCGATCTCAGCCTGCGCCACCTCGGCCGCGAGCTGAAGGTCGACGAGGAGCCCACGGGGCAGCTCATGCTCGGCGAGGCGCTGGGCGAGGACCGCGACGCCGAGGCCGAAGCGGCGATGGTGCGCGCCCGCGCGGTGCTGGAGCTGTCCCAGGCACTCGACAAGGAACTGTCCGAGCGCGGCGCCGCCGCCCTCCTGCGCGATCTGGAGCTGCCGCTCGTCGACGTGCTGGCGGGGATGGAGCGCCTCGGCATCGCCATGGACGTCGCGGCCCTGACGGCGCTGGAGGCGTACTTCGCCGCCGCCGTGGCCCAGGCGGCCGAGGACGCCTACGCCGTCATCGGCGAGCAGATCAACCTGGGCTCGCCCAAGCAGCTGCAGGTGGTGCTCTTCGAGAAGCTCGGCATGCCCAAGACCAAGCGGACGAAGACCGGCTACACCACGGACGCCGAGGCGCTGCAGGACCTCTACACCCGCACGGAGCATCCCTTCCTGCTGCACCTGCTGCGCCACCGGGACGCCTCCAAGCTCCGCCAGACCGTCGAAGGCCTGATCAAGACCGTCGGCGACGACGGGCGCATCCACACGACGTTCCAGCAGACGGTGGCGGCGACGGGCCGGCTGTCCTCGGCCGACCCGAACCTCCAGAACATCCCGATCCGCACGGACGAGGGTCGCCGGATCCGCGAGACGTTCGTGGTCGGCGACGGCTACGAGAGCCTGCTCACGGCCGACTACTCGCAGATCGAGATGCGGATCATGGCCCACCTGTCCGCCGATCCCGACCTGATCGAGGCGTTCCGCTCGGGTGAGGACCTCCACCGCTTCGTCGGGTCCCGGGTCTTCGGCGTCCCGGCCGCCGAGGTCACCCCCGCGATGCGCTCCAAGATCAAGGCGATGTCGTACGGGCTGGCCTACGGCCTGTCCGCGTTCGGGCTCTCACGCCAGCTGACGATCCCCGTGGACGAGGCCCGTGGCCTGATGGACGACTACTTCGACCGCTTCGGCGGCGTGCGCGACTACCTGCGCGGCGTCGTCGACGTCGCCCGGCGCAACGGCTACACCGAGACCATCCTCGGCCGCCGCCGCTACCTGCCCGACCTCACCAGCGACAACCGGCAGCGGCGCGAGATGGCCGAGCGGATGGCCCTCAACGCGCCCATCCAGGGATCGGCCGCCGACATCATCAAGGTGGCCATGCTGCGCCTCGACGAGGGCCTGCGGACCAGCGGCCTGCGCTCGCGGCTGCTCCTCCAGGTGCACGACGAGCTGGTCCTCGAGGTCGGGACGGGCGAGCGTGACACGGTGGAGGCGCTGGTGCGCGAGGCCATGGCCGGCGCCGCCGACCTCAGCGTGCCGCTGGAGGTGTCCGTCGGCGTGGGCCGGTCGTGGCACGAGGCGGGCCACTGACCGGGGCGCCCGGAAGGCCGGTCCTGCTCGCCGTCGACGGCGACAGCCTGCTGCACCGGGCCTACCACAGCGGCGGCTCCGACCGGGACGACGAGGGCCGGGGGTTGTGGGCGCTGCGCGGGCTGGTGGTCAGCCTGGCCGCCGCGGCTGCGCGGCTGCGCCCGGACGCCGTCGTGGTGGGTTTCGACTCGCGCACCGGGCGGGTCCGATCGCAGTGGTGGCCGGATTACAAGGCGCAGCGCCCACCGCGCCACCCCGACCTCGACGAGCAGCTCGAGCGGGCCCCGCAGCTGCTCGCCTCCGGCGGCGTCCCCGTCGTGTCGCACCACGGCTACGAGGCCGACGACGTCCTGGCCTCGGCCGCTCTCGCCGCCCGCGCGGCCGGGTGGGCCACGACGCTGCTGACCAGCGACCGCGACTCCTTCGCCCTGCTCGCCGAGGACGTCTCGGTGCTGCGGCTGATGGATGGCGGGGTCAACGGGGCGCGGCTGTACACGCCCGGCGAGCTGCGCCGCCGCTACGGCGTCGACCCCGGCCGCTACCGCGACCTGGCGGCCCTGCGGGGCGACCCCTCGGACAACCTGCCCGGGGTGCACGGCGTCGGCCCCAAGCGCGCGGCGCTGCTGCTCGGCGAGTTCGGATCGGCGCACGACGTGCTCCAGGCCGCCGCAGACCGGCCCGCGCACGTCGAGGCGCTCGTCGGAGCGCGGGTCGCCGAGCGCCTCGCCGATCCCGAGGCTGTGACGGTGCTGGAGCGCAACCTCCGGCTGATGGCCATGCGCGAGGACCTCGCCGTCCCACCCGTGGACGACCTCCGGCTGCCCCTGCTGCGTACGCGGCTGGTGGGAGCCCTCGCCGACTGCGGGATCCGGCTCGGGCCCTGCCTGTGGGCGCTGGTGGGCGAGAGCGAACCGTCATGGCCGAGCGCCGGCGTCGACCTGCGCGCGGCGACGGACGCGACCCTCGGGCGAGCGGCCCTCGCCCCCGCGGTGACGGTGCCCGCGCCGGCGCGACGTTCACGCACCCGCGCGGTCGAGGTCGACGAGGACCAGCTCGCCCTGTTCTGACCGCGCTCGCGCGAGCTCAGGCGCCGGCGCTCCCGTCGCGCTCGCAGACGAAGACGGCGGTGCCGGGCAGGAGCCGCCCCCGCAGCGGGCTCCAGCCGCCCCACACCCGCTCGTGCCCCTGCGGCCATTCCGGCTCGACGACGTCGAGGAGCCGGAACCCCGCTGCGGTCACCTCCCGGACGCGGTCGCCGAGGGTGCGGTGGTGCTCGGCGTAGAGGACACGGCCGTCGGCAGCGAACTCGGCGTAGGGCGTGCGGTCGAAGTAGGAGCGGGTGGCCGTCAGCCCGGCCGGCCCCGGGTCGTCCGGGAAGGCCCACCGCAGCGGGTGCGTCACGGAGAACACCCACCGCCCGCCGGGCCGCAGCACCCGGGCGACCTCGCGGTGCACGAGCTCGGGGTCGGCGACGAACGGGAGCACGCCGTAGGCGGAGAAGACGACGTCCACGCAGGCGTCGGCCAGGGGGAGGCTGCGGGCGTCGCACTGCAGCACGGTGCCGGCGCCGCCGGCACCGCGTAGCATCCCGGCCGAGAGGTCGCAGGCCAGCGCCTCGACGCCACGCTCGCGCAACCACCGCGTGCACTGCGCCGCCCCGGCACCCACCTCCAGCACCCGGCGTCCCGCCACGTCGCCCAGCAGGTGCGCGTCGTCCTCCTGCAGTCCCTCGGGGCCCCAGACGAAGCGGGCCGACGCGTCGCCGAGGAAGTCCCCGTGCTCGGCGAGGTACTCGGCCGCGTTCGCGTCCCACCAGGAGCGATTGCCCGCCACCGACGCGTCGGCGCCTGCGGGGGCGTACCCGGCCGAGGCCGCCTGAGGCGGCCGAGCCCCGACGCTCGGGGCGGGGGAGGGGCGCGGGCCGGACGGCGGGGTGCTCACGCAGGTCAGTCTGCCTGGCCGGCGACCGCTGCCTGCTTTGACCACTCCTTCGCCGGGCGGCTAGGGTATCCGCGGGCGCACGAGCGTGCGCGGAGACAGCGTGTCCTGGTTCCGATGGGCGGCCGACAGGTCGTCACCGATCTTGGGGTGCTTCACCGCGGGCAGCGTGCGCCGGCACCACGCGCACTCGACCATCACCTGTCCGCACCACGACCCCTGTCCGCATCGGAGTCCCCTTTTCATGACCACCAGCATGACCGAGCAGGTCAGCGCCCCCTCGACCACGCCGCAGGTCGCCGTCAACGACATCGGCTCGGCCGAGGACTTCCTCGCCGCGATCGACGAGACGATCAAGTACTTCAACGACGGCGACATCGTCTCCGGAACCATCGTCAAGGTCGACCGTGACGAGGTCCTGCTGGACATCGGCTACAAGACCGAGGGCGTGATCCCCTCCCGCGAGCTGTCGATCAAGCACGACGTCGACCCTGGTGAGGTCGTCGCGGTCGGCGACGAGATCGAGGCCCTCGTCCTCCAGAAGGAGGACAAGGAAGGCCGTCTCATCCTGTCCAAGAAGCGCGCGCAGTACGAGCGCGCCTGGGGCACGATCGAGAAGATCAAGGAGGAGGACGGCATCGTCACCGGCACGGTGATCGAGGTCGTCAAGGGTGGTCTGATCCTGGACATCGGCCTGCGCGGCTTCCTTCCCGCGTCGCTGGTGGAGATGCGTCGCGTGCGCGACCTGCAGCCCTACGTGGGCAAGCAGATCGAGGCCAAGATCATCGAGCTGGACAAGAACCGCAACAACGTCGTCCTGTCCCGCCGCGCGTGGCTGGAGCAGACGCAGTCCGAGGTGCGCCAGACCTTCCTGCAGACCCTGCAGAAGGGCCAGGTCCGCTCCGGTGTCGTCTCCTCGATCGTCAACTTCGGTGCGTTCGTCGACCTGGGCGGCGTCGACGGTCTGGTCCACGTCTCCGAGCTGTCCTGGAAGCACATCGACCACCCGGGTGAGGTCGTCGAGGTCGGCCAGGAGGTCACCGTCGAGGTCCTCGACGTCGACATGGACCGCGAGCGTGTCTCCCTGTCGCTGAAGGCGACGCAGGAGGACCCGTGGCAGCAGTTCGCCCGGACCCACGCGATCGGCCAGGTCGTGCCGGGCAAGGTCACGAAGCTGGTTCCGTTCGGTGCGTTCGTGCGCGTCGACGAGGGCATCGAGGGCCTGGTCCACATCTCCGAGCTGGCCGAGCGCCACGTGGAGATCCCCGAGCAGGTCGTCCAGGTCAACGACGAGATCTTCGTCAAGGTCATCGACATCGACCTCGAGCGTCGCCGCATCTCGCTGTCGCTGAAGCAGGCCAACGAGGCCGCGGGCGCGACCGCCGACGAGTTCGACCCGTCGCTGTACGGCATGGCCGCCGAGTACGACGAGGCCGGCAACTACAAGTACCCCGAGGGCTTCGACCCCGAGACCAACGACTGGCTGGCCGGGTTCGAGAAGCAGCGTGAGGAGTGGGAGCGGCAGTACGCCGAGGCCCACTCGCGCTGGGAGGCCCACCAGAAGCAGATCACCGAGGCGAAGAAGGCCGACGCGGAGGCCCGCGGCGCCGAGGGCGAGGCCGCCCCGACGACCTACTCCTCCACGCCTGCCGCTCCGGCCGAGGGCACCCTCGCCTCCGACGAGGCGCTGGCCGCTCTGCGCGAGAAGCTGACCGGCGGGTTCTGACCGGACCGGTCCCGCGGGAGAAGTTCACCGGCCCTCCGGCAGGAGCACTCCCGAACCGTTGCACCCTCGCCGAGGGGGCCCCGACATCGCGTCGGGGCCCCCTCGGCCCGTTTGCGAGGATGGGCACGTGCTGCGAGTGGGGCTGACCGGCGGGATCGGATCGGGCAAGTCGACGGTGGCGCGGCTGCTCGTGCAGGCGGGCGCCCGGCTCGTCGACGCCGACGCGCTGTCGCGGGAGGTCCTCGTGCAGGGCGGCGAGGGGCTCGGCGAGGTGGCGGCAGCGTTCGGGCCCGACGTCCTCACGAGCGACGGCGATCTCGACCGCGCCGCGCTCGCCCGCCGCGTGTTCGGCGACGACGCTGCCCGCGCCGTCCTCAACGGCATCGTCCACCCCCGCGTGCGGGCCCTGACCGAACGCGCCTTCGCCTCCGCGCCCGCCGGGAGCGTGGTCGTCAACGATGTGCCCCTGCTGGCCGAGACCGGCCTGGCCGCGACCTACCACCTCGTCCTCGTGGTGGAGGCACCCCCCGAGGTGCGGTTGCGCAGGCTGGCCGAGTCGCGGGGGATGGACCCGGCGGACGCCCGCGCCCGCATGGCCGCGCAGGCGGACGACGCGACGCGACGCGCCGTCGCCGACGCCGTCCTGGACAACGCCGCCGGCGAGGCGGAGCTGCGTGGCGCCGTGACGTCCCTGTGGCGGCAGCGCCTGGCCCCGTTCGCCGCCAACGTCCGGGCAGGTCGCCCCGCGGCGCGCCCGGAGCACGTCGAGCTCGTCCCGGCGCAGGCGGGCTGGGAGGCCGCCGGCGCACGCCTGGCCGCCCGGATCGCCCGCGCCGTCGGAGGAGCGAGGGTGGACCACATCGGCTCCACCGCCGTGCCGGGCCTGGACGCCAAGGACGTCATCGACCTGCAGCTGACCGCGCCCTCCCTCGACCAGGCGAACGCCTGGGGCAGCGCCTTGGACGCCGCGGGGTTCCCGGGCACGGGGTTGCGGGAGGACACGCCGCAACCCGCCATCACGGCGCTGATGCGCGGCGCGGGAGCGGCAGGGGTCGATCTGCCGTGGGCCAAGCGGATGCACCTGACCGCCGACCCGGGCCGTCCTGCGCACCTGCACGTGCGCGTCGAGGGCTCCCCGGGGTGGACCACCGCGCTCCTCCTGCGCGACTGGCTCCGCGCGCAGCCGCAGGCGCGAGCCGAGTACGCGCGCCTGAAGCGCGAGGTCGCCGCCGCTCACCCTCTGCGCGAGGACTACACCTCGGCCAAGGAGCCGTGGTTCGCCGACGCCTGCGCCCGCGCAGCCGACTGGGCGCGGGCCACCTCGTGGAGTCCGGCAGGCTGATCCAGGCGTTGCGGCCCTCCGCGACGGGCGTGCCGGCGCCTGCCCGCGAGCGGGCTCCCGCGCGACTGTCGGGGGCAGCGCCTACGGTGGGTCCATGCGCCCCACGACCGACCTCCAGCGCACCGTCGCCCCCTTCGAGGTGGTGTCGGAGTTCCGCCCGAGCGGTGACCAGCCGGCAGCGATCCGCGAACTCACCGAGCGGATCAACCGAGGCGAGCGGGACGTCGTCCTCCTGGGCGCCACCGGTACGGGCAAGTCGGCGACGACGGCCTGGCTGATCGAGCAGGTGCAGCGCCCGACGTTGGTGATGGCCCCCAACAAGACCCTCGCCGCGCAGCTCGCGAACGAGTTCCGCGAGCTGCTGCCGAACAACGCCGTCGAGTACTTCGTCTCCTACTACGACTACTACCAGCCCGAGGCGTACGTCCCGCAGACCGACACCTACATCGAGAAGGACTCCTCAATCAACGAGGAGGTGGAGCGGCTGCGTCACTCGGCCACCAACTCCCTCCTCACCAGGCGCGACGTCATCGTCGTCGCGTCCGTGTCATGCATCTACGGCCTGGGCACGCCGCAGGAGTACGTCGACCGGATGGCCCGCCTCAAGGTGGGGCAGACGATGGAGCGCGACGCCCTGCTGCGCCGGTTCGTCGAGATGCAGTACACCCGCAACGACCTCGCGTTCACGCGCGGCACCTTCCGGGTGCGCGGCGACACGGTGGAGATCATCCCGGTGTACGAGGAGCTGGCGTTGCGGATCGAGATGTTCGGCGACGAGATCGACCGCCTCTACACGCTCCACCCCCTCACCGGCGAGATCGTGCGCGAGGAGGAGGAGATGTACGTCTTCCCCGCCACGCACTACGTGGCCGGGCCGGAACGTATGGAGCGGGCGATCGCAGCCATCGAGGCGGAGCTCGCCGACCGCCTCGCGGAGATGGAGCGCCAGGGAAAGCTCCTGGAGGCACAGCGACTGCGCATGCGTACGCAGTACGACGTCGAGATGATGCGCCAGGTCGGGTCCTGCTCGGGCATCGAGAACTACTCCCGTCACATCGACGGCCGCGGCCCCGGGACTGCCCCGCACTGCCTGCTCGACTACTTCCCCGACGACTACCTGCTCGTCATCGACGAGTCGCACGTGACGGTGCCGCAGATCGGCGGCATGTACGAGGGCGACATGTCCCGCAAGCGGACGCTCGTCGACCACGGGTTCCGGCTGCCCAGCGCCATGGACAACCGGCCGCTGAAATGGGAGGAGTTCCTCGAGCGGATCGGGCAGACCGTCTACCTGTCGGCGACCCCCGGCGCCTACGAGCTGACCAAGAGCGGCGGCGCGGTGGTCGAGCAGATCATCCGGCCCACCGGCCTCATCGACCCGCGCATCGTGGTGAAGCCGACGAAGGGGCAGATCGACGACCTCCTCGGCGAGATCCGCGAGCGGACCTCCCGCGACGAGCGCGTCCTGGTGACGACGCTGACCAAGAAGATGGCCGAGGACCTCACCGACTACCTCCTCGACCAGGGCGTGCGGGTGCGCTACCTGCACTCCGAGGTCGACACGCTGCGCCGGGTCGAGCTGCTGCGCGAGCTGCGCTTGGGGGAGTACGACGTCCTCGTCGGCATCAACCTCCTGCGGGAGGGACTCGACCTGCCCGAGGTGTCGCTCGTGGCGATCCTCGACGCCGACAAGGAGGGCTTCCTCCGCTCGGCGACGTCCTTGATCCAGACGATCGGACGCGCGGCGCGCAACGTCAGCGGCGAGGTCCACATGTACGCCGACAAGGTCACCCCGTCCATGGAGCAGGCGATCGGGGAGACCAACCGCCGGCGCGAGAAGCAGGTGGCCTACAACACCGAGCACGGCATCGACCCCCAGCCCCTGCGCAAGAAGATCGCGGACATCACCGACCTCATCGCCAAGGAGGACGAGGACACCGAGGCGCTCATCGGCGGCGGAGGGCGTCAGCGCAGCCGCGGGAAGGCGCCCGTCCCCGGCATGCGCTCGGGCCCGGCAGGCTCCGATCGGCCCGACCTCGTCTCCCTGCCCGCGGCCGACCTCGCCGACCTCGTGCAGCAGCTCACCGACCAGATGCACGCCGCCGCGGCCGAGCTCCAGTTCGAGCTGGCCGCGCGGCTGCGCGACGAGGTCTCCGAGCTGAAGAAGGAGCTGCGCCAGATGCGCGCCGCCGGCGCGTGACCCCGCCCCACCCTCGCCCGAACCCTCCCGGGGCCGGCCGTGGTCGTCCACACGAGGGCGGTGAGGGTGGCGGGAACCGCGGGGGACTCGCGCGCGTTGCGACCTTGCGGCGCCGTTAGCATCGGGCCAGGGGCGAGGCGGACGGTCGTGGGACGCCTCTGCGCGCCCCGTCGGTCGTCGTCCGGAGGTCTCCGCAGTGCCGCTCGCCTTCATGATCGCTTCTTCGGTCGCGCTCGGTCTCCTGCTGATCCTCGACCTGGCGATCGTCGCGCGGCGCCCGCACGTGCCGTCGTTCCGGGAGGCGTCGGGCTGGGTCGGGTTCTACATCGCCCTGGCCCTCGTGTTCGCGGTCCTGCTGCTGGTCTTCGGCGGCCCCCAACCTGCGGGTGCGTTCGTCGCGGGGTGGCTGACCGAGTACAGCCTCAGCGTCGACAACCTCTTCGTCTTCGTGCTGATCATGAGCCGGTTCGCGGTACCGCGGCAGAACCAGCAGAAGGTCCTGATGATCGGGATCATCCTGTCGCTCGTGCTGCGTGGGGGGTTCATCCTCGTCGGCGCCGAGGTGATCGAGCGCTTCACCTGGGTCTTCTACCTGTTCGGCGCGTTCCTCGTGTACACCGCCGTCCAGCTGCTGCGCGGTCACGACGACGACGAGGAGTACGAGGAGAACGCCCTCATCCGCCGGGCGCGGCGTGTGCTCCCGCTCACGGACACCTACGACGGCGCACGGCTGCGGGTGGTGCAGGGCGGCCGCAAGCTGTTCACGCCGATGGTCATCGTCTTCCTCGCCATCGGCTCCACCGACCTGCTGTTCGCCCTCGACTCGATCCCCGCGATCTTCGGGCTGACCAAGGACCCGTTCATCGTCTTCACGGCCACCGTGTTCGCCCTGATGGGGCTGCGCCAGCTGTACTTCCTGCTCGGCGGCCTGCTGGAGCGGCTCATCTACCTGTCCTACGGGCTGGCCCTCATCCTCGGATTCATCGGCGTCAAGCTCATCCTCGAGGCCCTGCACAGCAACGAGCTGCCCTTCGTCAACGGCGGCCGCGGGGTGCACGTGCCGCTCGTCCCGATCTGGCTGTCGCTCGTGGTCATCGTGGGGACGCTGGCCGTCACCGCCGTGCTGAGCCTGGCCGTGTCCCGTCGCAGGGCGGCCGCCGAAGGGCTCGCCCCGGTGTCCGACACCCAGGTCAGCGACCGCTAACCTGTCCCTCCGTGTCCAAGGTCCTGATCAGCCTCCCCGTCGGCGAGCGGATCGGCATCGCGTTCTCCGGTGGTCTCGACACTTCTGTCGCGGTCGCCTGGATGCGCGAGAAGGGTGCCGTCCCCTACACGTACACGGCCGACATCGGCCAGTACGACGAGTCCGACATCGCCTCCGTCCCCGATCGTGCGCTCCAGTACGGCGCCGAGAAGGCACGCCTCGTGGACTGCCGGCTGCGGCTGGTCGAGGAGGGCCTCGTCGCGATGCAGTGCGGGGCGTTCCACATCCGCTCCGCGGGCCGCTTCTACTTCAACACCACGCCGCTCGGCCGCGCCGTCACGGGGACGCTCCTCGTCCAGGCCATGCGCGAGGACGGCGTGTCCGTCTGGGGCGACGGGTCCACCTTCAAGGGCAACGACATCGAGCGGTTCTACCGCTACGGGCTGCTCGCCAACCCCCAGCTGCGGATCTACAAGCCCTGGCTCGACGCCGACTTCGTGGGTGAGCTGGGCGGCCGGGCCGAGATGTCGCAGTGGCTGTCCGAGCGCGACCTGCCCTATCGCGACTCGAAGGAGAAGGCGTACTCGACCGACGCCAACATCTGGGGCGCCACACACGAGGCCAAGACCCTGGAGTTCCTCCACGAGTCCATGGACATCGTCGAGCCCATCATGGGCGTCGCGTTCTGGGACGAGTCGGTGGAGATCGCTCCCGAGACCGTGTCGGTGACCTTCGACGAGGGCCTGCCGGTCGCGATCAACGGGACGTCCTTCGACGACCCCGTCGCGCTGGTGATGGAGGCCAACGCCATCGGCGGGCGGCACGGACTGGGGATGTCCGACCAGATCGAGAACCGCATCATCGAGGCGAAGAGCCGCGGCATCTACGAGGCGCCGGGCATGGCGCTGCTCTACATCGCCTACGAGCGCCTGGTCTCCGCGATCCACAACGAGGACACGCAGGCCGCCTACCGCGACCAGGGCCGCAAGCTCGGGCGGCTGCTGTACGAGGGGCGCTGGCTCGACCCGCAGGCGCTCATGATCCGCGAGAGCCTCCAGCGCTGGGTGGGTCGCGCGATCACCGGCACCGTCACGCTGCGACTGCGCCGGGGCGAGGACTACACGATCCTCGACACCGAGGGGCCGAACCTCACCTACCACCCCGAGCGCCTGAGCATGGAGCGCGTGGAGGAGGCCGCCTTCGGTCCGCTGGACCGGATCGGCCAGCTGACGATGCGCAACCTCGACATCGCCGACTCCCGCGCCAAGCTGGAGGTCTACGCCGGGCAGGGGATGCTCGGCGGGCAGACCGACCTCGTGGGCCGGATCGAGGCAGGCAGTTCCGGGCTCATCGCCGAGATCGGCGGCGGCGGGCTGGACAGCTCTGCCCTCGACGAGCAGTCCCTCGAGCGCATCGCTCTCGAGGACGGCAACGACTGACGTGCCTGTGACGACGGCCCGCCCGGTTCACCGGGCGGGCCGTCGTCGTGTCACCAGCCCCGCTGCCGCCACTGCGGCAAGTGCGGACGCTCGCGCCCGAGCGTCGTGTCCTTACCGTGGCCGGGGTAGACCCACGTGGAGTCGGGCAGGACGTCGAACAGCCTGGACTCGACGTCACCGAGGAGGCTCGCGAACCGCGCCGGGTCTGAACCGGTGTTCCCGACGCCGCCGGGGAAGAGGCTGTCGCCGGTGAAGACGTGCAGGAGGCCCGCGTCGTCGGACAGCACCAGCGCGATCGACCCCGGAGTGTGCCCGCGCAGGGCGACGACGTCCAGGCGCAGGTCGCCCACCTCGAGGACGTCGCCGTGGCGCCACGTCCGGTCGGGCGCGAGGGGCAGGTCCCGCGCGTCCTCGGCGCCGCAGGAGGTCTGCGCCGAGGTGGCGGCGGCGACCTCGCGCAGGGCCCGGTGGTGGTCCCAGTGGGAGTGCGTCGTCACCACGTGCGTGAGGCGCGCGCCGGCCTCCTCGGCCAGGGCGAGCAGGGCGGGGGCGTCGTCGGCGGCGTCGACCAGCAGCGCCTGCCCGGTGCGGGTGCAGGTCACGAGGTAGGCGTTGTTGTCCTGCTCCGAGACGCTCAGCTTGTGCACGGTGGCGGCGCCGAGCCGGCGTACGGCGGGCGGGCCGCCGGGGGAGACGTCGCCGGTGTAGGTGTCGGGGGGCCCGGGGAGGTCGCTCACGCAGCCATCATGCCCAGACCCGGGCGCGAGAGCGCACCGGGCGGGCGGGGACCGGTCGGCCGCTCGCCGCGAGACTGTCGGTGGCTCCACCTACAGTGGTGGGCGGTCGAAGTGGCGGGTGCCGCTGCGGCCTCTCGAGGGGATCCCCGCCTGCGCGACGACGCCACGGTGGCCGGGTCCCGCGTCGTGTCGATGCGCGAAGGACCAGGTGTGAACGACCGTCTCATCGTGCGGGGAGCCCGCGAGCACAACCTCAAGGACGTCTCGCTGGACCTTCCCCGCGACGCGCTCGTGGTCTTCACGGGCCTGTCGGGTTCGGGCAAGTCCTCCCTGGCGTTCGACACGATCTTCGCCGAGGGCCAGCGGCGCTACGTGGAGTCGCTGTCGGCCTATGCGCGACAGTTCCTCGGGCAGATGGACAAGCCCGACGTCGACTTCATCGAGGGCCTATCGCCCGCGGTCTCGATCGACCAGAAGTCCACCTCGCGCAACCCGCGCTCGACCGTGGGCACGATCACCGAGGTCTACGACTACCTGCGCCTGCTGTGGGCGCGGGCGGGCCGTCCCCACTGCCCGACCTGCGGCGAGCCGATCACCCGGCAGACGCCCCAACAGATCGTCGACCAGCTGCTGGAGTACCCCGAAGGCACCCGCTTCCAGGTGCTCGCACCGGTGATCCGCGGCCGCAAGGGCGAGTACGCCGACCTCTTCCGTGACCTCCAGGCCAAGGGTTTCGCCCGTGCACGGGTGGACGGCGAGGTCGTGGCGCTCGCGGAACCGCCGCAGCTGGAGAAGAAGCTCAAGCACACCATCGAGGTGGTCGTCGACCGCCTGGTGGTGAAGGCCTCGGCCAAGCGCCGCCTCACCGACTCGGTCGAGACGGCCCTCGGACTCGCCGAGGGCCTGCTGCTCGTGGATTTCGTCGACCAGCCCGAGGGCACCCCCGACCGCGAGCGTCGCTTCAGCGAGAAGATGGCCTGCCCCAACGAGCACCCGCTGTCGACCGACGAGATCGAGCCGCGCAGCTTCTCGTTCAACAACCCCTACGGCGCGTGCCCGGAGTGCACCGGGATCGGCACCAAGCTCGAGGTCGACCCCGAGCTGATCGTCCCCGACGAGGACCTCACGCTCGCCGAGGGCGCGGTGGCCCCCTGGGCGCAGGGGTCGCCGGACTACTTCGTGCGGCTGATGACGGCCCTGGGGGAGGACCTCGGCTTCACCGTCGACACGCCCTGGCGCGCGTTGCCGCAGCGCGCGAAGGAGGCGTTGCTGCACGGGCACCAGCACCAGGTGCACGTGAAGTTCAAGAACCGCTACGGCCGCGAACGCTCCTACTCGACCGGCTTCGAGGGGGCGATCCCGTTCGTCCAGCGGCGCCACACCGAGACCGAGTCCGACTGGTCGCGCGAGCGCTACCAGGGGTTCATGCGCGAGATCCCCTGCCCGGCGTGCAAGGGCGCCCGCCTGCGCCCCGAGTCCCTGGCCGTCCTGGTGGGGGGCCGCTCGATCGCCGACGTCTGCTCCCAGCCGATCCGCGGGGCCGCCGAGTTCCTCAACGCCCTCGAGCTCACCTCCCGCGAGCGGCAGATCGCCGAGCGCGTGCTCAAGGAGATCCAGGCCCGTCTGGGCTTCCTGCTCGACGTCGGGCTCGACTACCTCTCCCTCGACCGTGCAGCAGGGACCCTCTCCGGCGGCGAGGCGCAGCGCATCCGGCTGGCCACGCAGATCGGCTCGGGTCTGGTCGGGGTCCTCTACGTCCTCGACGAGCCCTCGATCGGGTTGCACCAGCGGGACAACCGGCGACTGATCGAGACGCTGACCCGGCTGCGCGACCTCGGCAACACGCTGATCGTCGTCGAGCACGACGAGGACACCATCCGCGCGTCGGACTGGGCCGTGGACATCGGTCCAGGAGCAGGCGAGCACGGCGGGCAGGTGGTCCACTCCGGGCCGGTCGACGCGCTGTTCGCCCACCCCGACTCGCTCACGGGCAAGTACCTGTCGGGACGGGTGCGGATCGAGACGCCCGCTCAGCGGCGTCCGGTGGATCCCGCGCGCAAGGTGACGGTGGTCGGGGCGCGCGAGCACAACCTGCGCAACGTCGACGTTTCCTTCCCCCTCGGCTGCTTCGTCGCGGTGACCGGGGTCAGCGGCTCCGGCAAGTCCACGCTCGTCAACGACATCCTGTACACGGTGCTCGCGAACAAGCTGAACGGGGCGCGCCAGGTGCCCGGCCGTCACAAGACGATCACCGGCCTGGAGCACCTCGACAAGGTCGTCCACGTCGACCAGAGCCCGATCGGGCGCACCCCGCGGTCGAACCCGGCCACCTACACCGGCGTCTTCGACAGCATCCGCAAGCTCTTTGCCGAGACCACCGAGGCGAAGGTCCGCGGGTACCTGCCCGGGCGGTTCTCGTTCAACGTCAAGGGCGGGCGCTGCGAGGCGTGCTCCGGCGACGGCACGATCAAGATCGAGATGAACTTCCTGCCCGACGTCTACGTGCCGTGCGAGGTCTGCCACGGAGCCCGCTACAACCGCGAGACGCTGGAGGTGCACTTCAAGGGGAGGTCCATCTCCGAGGTGCTCGACATGCCGATCGAGGAGGCGTGCGAGTTCTTCGCCGCGGTGCCCTCGATCGCGCGGCACATGCGCACCCTCACCGACGTCGGGCTGGGCTACGTGCGCCTCGGCCAGCCCGCCCCCACGCTCTCCGGCGGGGAGGCGCAGCGGGTCAAGCTGGCGAGCGAGCTGCAGAAGCGCTCCACCGGGCGCACGGTCTACGTGCTCGACGAGCCGACGACGGGCCTGCACTTCGAGGACATCCGCAAGCTGCTGATCGTGCTGCAGGGCCTGGTCGACAAGGGCAACACGGTGATCGTGATCGAGCACAACCTCGACGTGATCAAGAGCGCCGACTGGCTCGTCGACATGGGTCCGGAGGGCGGGTCGGGCGGCGGCATGGTCATCGCCGAGGGGACGCCCGAGGCGGTGGCCGTCGTCGAGGCCAGCCACACCGGGCGGTTCCTGCGCCCGTTGCTCGAGACCGGCGGCCACCTGCCGCTGGGGGTCAGTGGCACCGGCAAGCGCCGACGCAAGGCGGGCTGAGCGGAATCAGCGGGAGGCCGCTCGGCCGTCCTCCCGCGCCATCAGCCTCCGCCGGAGGAGGGACCGCCCGCGGGACGACGCGAGCGCGGTCAGTCGCGCGGCGCGCGGCGCCTGCAGCATGAGGCACACCGCCGCAACGCTCGTGAGCAGGACCATCGCCAGGGCGGCGACCCAGCCGAGATCCAGCGGGCCCGCCAACCGGCGAAGCCGTTCCGGCAGCTCTGCGAACAGGAACGCGAGGAAGACGACGGTGACGAAGGCCTGGGCGTAGTTCACGCGCGGATGCTCCCGCGGCCACGACGGCACCGGCACGAGTGCGGGCGGGTAGGCCGGCCAGCGCACCGTCCACGCGTCGAGCACGGCCTCGCGCTCGACGTCGTCGGTGTGGAGCGTCAACCCTCGCCGGCCCTTCTCCCACCCCAGGACCTTGCGGCCGTCCACGTCCCAGGCGGCCACCTGCTCCGCGAAACGGACCTGCTCCGAGAACGTGTCCGCGGCCGCAGCGTCGAAGGGGACCAGGCGCACCTCGAACCCACCGGCCTCCAGGCGCACGATGCCCAGGCGGGGGGCCAGCGCCCCGATCGCGCTCGCGACCAGCTGCCGGTGCATGTCGTCGTCGTAGTCCCCCGTCACGGCGACGTGGCGCCGCTCCCGCTCCGCGGGTTCCACCCGTTCCACCCGTTCCTCCCCGTCCGCGGGCGCCCGTGCCGCACCTCGCGCGCGGACGTCGGACCCCTTACCTAGAGTTCTGGTCGTGGCCGACCCGTCGTCGTACCGTCCCCGCACGGGGGAGATCCCGGAACAGCCGGGGGTCTACAAGTTCCGCGATCCCCACGGCAGGGTCATCTACGTCGGCAAGGCCAAGAGCCTGCGCCAGCGTCTCACGTCGTACTTCGCCGACGTGGCCTCTTTGCACCCGAGGACGCAGACCATGGTCACGACCGCCGCCTCGGTGGAGTGGACGGTCGTGGGGACCGAGGTCGAGGCCCTGCAGCTGGAGTACTCCTGGATCAAGGAGTTCGACCCGCGGTTCAACGTCAAGTACCGCGACGACAAGTCCTACCCCTACCTCGCGGTGACGATGGGCGAGGAGTACCCGCGGGTGCAGGTGATGCGGGGGGCCAAGCGCAAGGGCACCCGCTACTTCGGCCCCTACGCCCACGCCTGGGCGATCCGCGAGACGGTCGACCTGCTGCTGCGCGTCTTCCCGGTGCGCACCTGCAGCAACGGCGTCTTCAAGCGCGCCGCACAGGTGGGGCGGCCCTGCCTGCTCGGCTACATCGAGAAGTGCTCGGCACCGTGCGTCGGACGCGTGGACCAGCAGCGCCACCACGAGCTGGCGGGGGAGTTCTGCGACTTCATGGCCGGCCAGACGGGGCGGCACGTCAAGCGCCTCGAGCGGCAGATGCGCGAGGCCGCCTCGGCGATGGAGTACGAGCGGGCCGCCCGCCTGCGGGACGACATCGTGGCCCTGAACCGTGCGCTGGAGAAGTCGGCCGTCGTGCTGCCCGACGGCACGGACGCCGACGTCTTCGGGCTCGCCGAGGACGACCTCGAGGCCGCGGTGCAGGTGTTCCACGTGCGCGACGGTCGCGTGCGGGGTCAGCGCGGCTGGGTGGTGGAGAAGGTG
>JAXLRU010000009.1:0-113118 GCA_046330935.1 Kineosporiaceae bacterium | reverse complement strand
CTCAAGCAGATCGGCAAGGTCGCGCTGCTCAACGCCGAGCAGGAGGTCGAGCTCGCCAAGCGCATCGAGGCCGGCCTGTTCGCCGAGGAGCAGCTCAACTCGGGTGACCCGCTGGAGATCAAGCTGCGCCGCGAGCTGCAGTGGATCGCCGAGGACGGGCGCCGGGCCAAGAACCACCTGCTCGAGGCCAACCTGCGCCTCGTCGTCTCCCTCGCCAAGCGCTACACCGGCCGCGGCATGCTCTTCCTGGACCTCATCCAGGAGGGCAACCTGGGTCTGATCCGCGCCGTCGAGAAGTTCGACTACACCAAGGGCTACAAGTTCTCCACGTACGCGACGTGGTGGATCCGCCAGGCGATCACCCGCGCGATGGCCGACCAGGCCCGCACCATCCGCATCCCGGTGCACATGGTCGAGGTGATCAACAAGCTCGCCCGTGTCCAGCGGCAGATGCTGCAGGACCTCGGCCGGGAGCCCACCCCGGAGGAGCTGGCCAAGGAACTCGACATGACCCCCGAGAAGGTCATCGAGGTCCAGAAGTACGGCCGCGAGCCCATCTCGCTGCACACCCCGCTCGGTGAGGACGGCGACAGCGAGTTCGGCGACCTGATCGAGGACTCCGAGGCGGTCGTGCCGGCCGACGCGGTGAGCTTCACGCTGCTGCAGGAGCAGCTGCACTCCGTGCTGGACACGCTGTCCGAGCGCGAGGCGGGCGTCGTCTCCATGCGGTTCGGCCTCACCGACGGGCAGCCGAAGACCCTCGACGAGATCGGCAAGGTCTACGGCGTCACCCGCGAGCGGATCCGCCAGATCGAGTCGAAGACGATGTCGAAGCTGCGTCACCCCAGCCGCTCGCAGGTGCTGCGGGACTACCTCGACTGACGTCGTCCCGCTGTGGCATGCCCACGCGTCACGGCGTCTCCAACGAGGCATCCGCCCCGTGACCCAGGCGTCTCCACCAGGTCTCGTTCGACCGGTCTATGCTCCACCGCTACAGCGTGCATGGGAGGGCGTCGATGGGTTACTGGAAGAGGCATCCTGTCAAGGAACTCGAGGCGCTGCTTGGGGAGTTCCACGAAGCAGGCTGGCGCATCGACAACCCGCCCACGTACTATCACGTGCGCTGTCCCTGTGGGAGTCATCAACGGTGGATCCACTTGACGCCAAGTAACCCCAACTACGCTCGGGACGCTATACGGTGGCTGTATCGGCAGCCCTGCTACAGAGGAGGATCAGCCCTGTGATCTCTGTGGCCGCAGAAGTTGAGTTCGTGGTTCAGGACCAGCCGAGAGAGGACCTGGAGCGTGCCTGCCAGGTCATCATGGAAGAGCTGCTGACGATCGAGAACGAAGACGGCGGCTCGACGCACAGCGCCAGCGTTGCGGTCGACCTCGACCGGAGCGCGGTGACCATCGCACTCTGCGCGCTCGCGGAGTCGTTCGAGGCCGCCGATCAGCGGATCGAGGAGGCTATGGTGCGTGCTATCAGGAAGGCGGGTGGGAGAGTTGGGCCGGCCGCCATCCAGGGAGTGTTCGAGGTGAGCCGCACCCGCCGTGACGCAGAGTTGCTCTGCGCCTAGCCCCACGACCTGCCAGGAGCCTCACAGCGCTCGTAGGGGCGTGTCAGGTTCCGAGGAGCTGGACCGGGTGGTGCAGCCTCGGGCAAGGTTTCAGTCTTGGAGATGCCAGACGGCGCGGTCCGCGTCTGCCCAATGTGCGGCGGCCCCCTTGCCCGCGCCACTGTCTACACACCTGATTTGATCGGTGGACAAGGCATCGCTGGGCGTGTGACCTGCCCGCAGCGCTGCTCGGCACCATCCGGCTCCTCCGCGTGGGACACGGCAGAGGGGGCCCATGTAGTGCGATGGCCGGTGGACGCCGAGAGGGGCCTGCTGCAGAGCATGCTGCTCGGACAACTCTCGGCGGGCTGGTCTCCGGGAGACGGTCAACCGAGTCAGAGCCTCGACGGGCGCCACCTCGTCTACGACATGGTGCGTGTCGGGTTTCAAGGGCCGCGCGGTTGATCAGGTCCAGACACCTCCCCGCGATCGGCTCTGGGGGTGGAAAGCGGAGCCATCTGGCGTGCCGTTCATCCACGTCCCCTTCGGGGCCCGCAGCCGTCCGAGCGCCGACCTGGACAGCAGGCCGGAGTGGGTCCTGTCCTGATCCTCGCCGATCACAAGGCGTAGGACTGCGAGATGGCAGTCTGCGCACGAGTCAAAGCTGTGGCGAACGACGACCTTGGCTACTTAGGACCCGCACGGCCTCAGGGGGTTCACGGGCTGGGCGTGAGGCAACCCCCAGACCGATGCAGGCGAGCTGGCCCCTCAGCACCGCCGATCGATGGACATCGAAGCCTTCAGGCCACGACGGCGACTCCGACCACACAGCCGATCATCACGAATCCGGCCGCAAGTTCGATCAGGATGCTCCACCCCACGGCCCGTAGGGCGGCCCGGGTGGCGGCCAGGCCGCGGCGCTGGTCGCGCAACCGGGCGTACTCGGCGAGGTAGATGCCGAGCACGAACCCCAGCGGCAACCCGACCACGGGGACCACGAAGAAGCCGACGATCCCGAGTAGGCCGCCCGCGGCCAGGGTGCCCCGCCCCACGCCGTCCTCCCGGAGTCGGCGCCCCGGGAACAGGTACTTGGCGACCGTCCCGGCGGCGAAGGCGGCCGTGACGAGCCCGAGGGTGATCCAGCCGGGGAGGTCCGACCGGTCCAGCGCCCACAGCAGGGCCCCTGCCCAGACCAGGACGAGCCCGGGAAGGACCGGGACGACGACCCCGACGAGCCCGACGACGAAGAGCAGGGCGACGATCAGGCCGGTGTCGGACACGCCGCCATCCTGGCGCACCCCGGTCGGGGACGCCGCCGGAGTGCGGCACTACCGCACGGTCGGCGCGTGGCCGTGACAGCGGGGCAAACGACGGGAGGCCGCCCCCACACCGGGGCGGCCTCCGCGAGGTCGGGATGCGACGGCGCACGCGTCGGTGCGCGGCCGTCGCCGCCGTCAGCGCTCGCCCTCCGGGGCGACCGACGGCGTCGAGGTCAGGGCGTCGGACTCGTCCTGGATCTCGGCTTCACGAGCCCGCAACGCGGCCTCGTGGGCGCGCCCGTGATGGGCGCAGAACAACAGCTCGCCGCCACCGGGGAGCAGGACCCGCACGTAGGCACGGGCCCCACACCGGTCGCACCGGTCGGCGGCGGTCAGGGGCGCGGGCGCGATTGCTGCGGCCACGGGCGGACCTCCTCGTACTCAGTGGGCTGACACCGGCGGGGACGACGGCCCCTCTGGCGTCGTCCAGGAGAACAGTGAACCAGGCCCGAACCCTTCCCGCTGGGGGTCGGAGGGCCCGTTCGCTGTCCGCGTAGCGTGTCAGGGGATGCATGGACGGTCGGTGAGCCCCCACTGGGTAGCCTTGACGGCAGCTCGCCGGACGTCCTGCCCCACCAGACGCATCGACGCCGTCGACGGTTGCCCCTCGATTCCAGGAGCCTGCTCCGTGGCTGTCCAGCCCGCTTCACCCGTCCCCGCCCGCCCGCGCACCCCCGCGGCGTCCGGGGACTACACCGCTCGTCACCTGTCGGTGCTCGAGGGGCTCGACGCGGTGCGCAAGCGGCCCGGCATGTACATCGGCTCCACCGACTCCCGCGGCCTCATGCACTGCCTCTGGGAGATCATCGACAACGCCGTCGACGAGGCCCTGGGTGGGTTCTGCCAGCGCATCCACGTGGTGCTGCACCAGGACGGGTCGGTCGAGGTCGGCGACGACGGGCGCGGCATCCCCGTCGACATCGAGCCCAAGACCGGGCTGTCCGGTGTCGAGGTGGTGTTCACGAAGCTGCACGCGGGCGGCAAGTTCGGTGGCGGTTCCTACACGGCCTCGGGCGGCCTGCACGGTGTCGGCGCCAGCGTGGTCAACGCCCTGTCGGCGCGCCTCGACGTCGAGGTGGACCGCGGCGGCAAGACGTACGCGATGAGCTTCCGGCGCGGCGAGCCGGGCGTCTTCGCCGATCCGACAGGGCCGAAGGGGCGCCCCCTGGCCGCCGGCGCCGAGGTCGCCTTCGAGCCCTTCGTCGACCGCTCCGAGCTGCGCGTCGCCGGGACGGTCAAGCGTGGGGTGACGGGCACCCGGGTGCGCTACTGGGCCGACCGCCAGATCTTCCTGGCCGACGCCGCGCTCTCCTACGACGAGCTCGTGACGCGCGCCCGGCAGACCACTTACCTGGTGCCGGGCCTGCGGATCACGCTCCGCGACGAGCGCCGCCTCGCGGGCACGCCCGCGGAGCACGAGCCGGTCGAGGAGACGTTCGTCCACGACGGGGGCATCGCCGAGTTCGTCGAGTTCCTCGCGACGGACCAGCCGGTCACCGACGTGTGGCGGCTGCAGGGCACGGGCCACTTCACCGAGACGGTGCCGGTGCTCGACGAGCGCGGCCACATGACGCCCACGGAGGTGCGGCGCGAGTGCCTCGTGGACGTCGCCCTGCGGTGGGGGACCGGCTACGACACCGAGGTGCGGTCGTTCGTCAACATCATCGCCACGCCCAAGGGCGGCACCCACCTGGCAGGGTTCGAGGCCGCCGTGCTCAAGACCTTCCGGCAGGTGGTGGCCGACAACGCGCGGCGGCTGAAGTTCAACGTCAAGGACGACAAGCTCGAGAAGGACGACGTCCTGGAGGGCGTGACGGCCGTCGTCACCGTGCGGCTGGCCGAGCCCCAGTTCGAGGGGCAGACCAAGGAGGTCCTGGGGACGTCGGCAGTCCGCGGGATCGTGGCGCGGATCGTCGAGCGCGAGCTCACCGAACTGCTCACCTCGGTCAAGCGCACCGAGAAGGCGCAGGCCGCGCTGCTGCTCGACAAGGTCGTCGGGGCGATGCGCACGAGGGTGACCGCCCGCCAGCACAAGGAGACCCAGCGCCGCAAGAACGCGCTGGAGACCTCGTCCCTGCCGACCAAGCTCGCCGACTGCCGCAGCGACGACGTCGACCGCTCCGAGCTGTTCATCGTCGAGGGGGACTCGGCGCTGGGCACTGCCAAGCTCGCCCGCAGCTCCGAGTACCAGGCGCTGCTGCCCATCCGCGGCAAGATCCTCAACGTCCAGAAGGCGTCCGTCGGCGACATGCTGAAGAACGCGGAGTGCGCTGCGATCATCCAGGTCATCGGAGCGGGGTCGGGGCGCAGCTTCGAGCTGGAGGCCGCTCGCTACGGCAAGATCATCATGATGACGGACGCCGACGTCGACGGTGCCCACATCCGCACCCTGCTGCTGACCCTCTTCTTCCGCTACATGCGGCCGCTGGTCGACGCGGGCAGGGTCTTCGCGGCCGTCCCGCCGCTGCACCGGGTCGAGATCGTCAACGCGGGCTCGAAGCCCAACGAGATCGTCTACACCTACTCCGACGCCGAGCTGCACCGCCTCCTCACCCAGCTGGAGAAGAAGGGCCGCAAGATCAAGGGTGTGCCCCAGCGCTACAAGGGCCTGGGGGAGATGGACGCCGACCAGCTGGCCGAGACGACCATGGACCCGACGCGCCGCACCCTGCGGCGGGTCACGGTGACCGACGCCGCCGCTGCGGAGCGGGTGTTCGAGCTGCTCATGGGCAACGACGTCGCCCCCCGCAAGGACTTCATCGTCGACGGCGCCGCGGCGCTGGACCGCGACCGGATCGACGCCTGAGCCTCCCGACTGCCTCCAGCGAGTCATGCCGGCGCCGTCGATGAGTTCGGCCCGCCACCGCGGTCGGTGCAGGTGACCCGCACCAGCGACGGAAGGACTCCCGTGCACCTCGTCACGTACACGATGGGCATGTCGATCGACGGTTACGTCATGGGCCCCGACGGCGGGTTCGACTTCACCGAGCCGCAGCCCGAGGTGTTCGCCCACCACACCGACGAGCTGCGTCGGACCTCCGTGCACCTGCTGGGGCGCCGCCTCTACGAGACGATGCGCTACTGGGAGGACCCGGAGGTCGAGGCGACCTTCGGCGACGCCGAGTGGGAGTGGGCGCGGCTGTGGCGGGCCCTGCCGAAGGTGGTGTTCTCGCGCACCCTCACGAGCGTCGAGGGCACCGCCACCAGGCTCGCCACCGGGACGCTCGCGGAGGAGATCGCCCGCCTGCGAACCGAGCCGGGTGACGGGGACATCGCCATCGGTGGCGCGGAGCTCGCGGCGGCGGCCGCGGCCGAGGACCTCATCGACGAGTACCGCCCCCTGCTGCACTCGGTGCTCGTGGGCGGCGGTACCCCGTTCTTCGCCCAGGCGGGTCGGCGGGTGCCGCTGGAGTTCGTGGACTCCCGGGCGTTCGCCGAGAAAGTGGTGGCGATGCGGTACCGCGTCGTGCGGTGAGGGAGATCGCGGGTGACCGGAAATGGGGTGACGAGGCCCGCGCCGCCGGGTGATCCTCGGACCATGACCTCCTCCCCACCACCCGACGGCCTCCCCGCGGGCGACCTCGAGGGCCTGGTCGCCGGGCTGAGCTGGCGCGCCGCACACCCCGACGACGCAGCGGCGATCGGGGCGCTCATGGCCCGGGCGGCCGAGGTGGACGACCCGCAGGAGCACTACACCGCCGAGGATGTGGCCGACGAGTTGGCCGCCCCCTGGCTGGAGCCGGCGCGCGACTCGAGGATCGGCCTGGACGGCGAGGGGGTCCCGCGCGCCTTCGCCACCCTCGAACTGCGCCCCGGCGACGTCGACCTCCTGCGGCCCAACGGCCTGGGGGTCGTGGACCCGCAGGTGCGTCGGCGTGGCGTCGGGACCGCCTTGCTCGGCTGGCAGCTGTGGCGATCGGAGCAGAAGGTCCGCGAGCGACGCGCCGCGCTGGGCACCCAGGCCCCGGCCCGCTTCCTGGTGTTCCAGGAGCCGGGCAACGACGGCGTCGCGCACCTCGCCCGCCGCTTCGGGCTGGAGGTTCTGCGCTACTTCCTGGTGATGCGTCGTCCCCTGGACGGCGACCTGCCACCGGTGCGGCTCCCGGACGGCGTCGTCCTGCGCGACTACGACGCCGAGCCCGACGCCGTCCCGCTGCTGCATGCCCACAACACGGCCTTCGCCGACCACTGGGGATTCCAGCCGTGGACGGAGGAGACCTGGCGGCAGTGGGAGGTCGACCACCGCGACTTCCGCGCCGACTGGACCCTGAGCGCGGTCGACGAGGCCGGCGGCGACGTCCTGGTGGGCTACGCGACCGCCGCGGGCTACACCGCCGACTGGGAGGCCACGGGCGTGCGCGAGGGGTGGACGAGCAAGGTCGGCGTGCTGCCCGCCCACCGTGGCCGGGGGATCGCTACCGCCCTGCTCGCCGCGCAGCTGCACCGCTTCGCGGTCTCGGGCATGGACGTCGCGGGCCTGGACGTCGACGCCGAGAACCCCGCCGGAGCCCTGTCGCTATACCAGCGGCTGGGCTACGCGGAGGTGCGCCGCAACGTCGCCTGGGGCCGCTGGCTCTGACGTCACGTCAGCCGCGGGGGCGGGGGATCCGGTTCATCGCCGGCGCCAGGCTGCGCCGGGCCCCCAGGGTGAGGACGAGGGGCGTGGAGTCGCGCGGGTCGAGATCCGCCAGGAGGACGTCGCCCGCGACGGCGTCGTGCAGCACGCCCTCGCGCGGCGCCGTCCAGGCCACCGTCTCCGTCTCCAGCCGCAGCCGCCGCCCGCCGCCGGAGGGGACGGCCGTCACGGTGACCGTCGCCCGTACGAGGCCACCGCGGCCGACCCTGCGCAGCCGCCGCAGCCACGGCACGTCCACGGCGAGCAGGCTGACCAGCGCCACGGCCGCCGCCGGCCAGGCCGCCTCCGCGCCGCTGCCCACGACCCCGACCGCCACGACGGCGAGGACGGCGGCCGCCGTCGCCCTCGCCACTCGCGCCCGGCGCTGCGCCGGCACGTCCTGCACCCGGAGCGGGGCGAGGGCTGCCGGATCCGTGACGACGGGGGCTCGGGAGGCGGCCGGCCCCGACGCGGCGAACGGGCGCGCGGCCACGGCCGAGGCCACGAAGGCGGCTCCTGCCACGAGCACCGCCGCGGTCGCAGCGGTGCCCGCCTCGTCGTGCACGAGCCAGACGCCCAGGGCGACCTCGGCGAGCAGGCCGACGACGGCCGCCCGGGCGGCCGCGCGCCGACGCGCCGCTCGCGCCGGGCGCCACTCCGTCACCGCTTCGGGCCGGGACCCGACGGCAGGGGCACGTGGGACGTCGTCCGTCACGGCTCCTCGTCGAACAGCGACAGCGCCTCGACGGGGGAGGGCCCCGCCGGGTCGGTCCCGACGCCGAACGCCCCGGCGCCGACGACGGCGTCGCCCGCCCCGCCGGCGGCCGACGGCCCGGTCACGGCGGGCAGGACCGCCCCGACGGGGCCGCCCACGGCGACGATCGGCTGGGGCAGCCCCACCCCCGAGCCGTCGCGCCGCGAGTCGGTGTCGGGGAGGGCGACGGCGACGCCGGTCGCCGCGCACGCTCGAGCCGGCGCGAGACCCGTCCACGCGAGCAGCAGGGTGTCCTCGCCCTTCAGGAAGCGGTGACAGCGCACCCCGCCCGTGGCGCGGCCCTTCGTCGGGTACTCGGCGAACGGCGTCACCTTCGCCGTCCCCGCCTGGGTGCCGGGAAGCGCCGTCGAGGTGCCGGCGACGGTCACCACCACCGACGCCCACTCGCCGTCCTTCACCGCCAGCGGGACGACCGCGAACGCGGCGACGCGCGCCTTCGGGGCGAGGCTGATCCCCGCCATGCCGCCCGCGGGGCGGCCCTGGGGCCGCACTTTGTCGGCACCGAAGCGCAGCAGCTGCGCATCGGAGGTGACGAACACGAGGTCGGCGCCGCCGTCGGGGATCTCGGCCGCACCCACCACCTCGTCTCCGTCCCGCAACGTGATCATCTCCCAGGAGTCCTTGTTCTGCGGGTAGTCGGTGGTGACCCGCTTCACGACCCCCTGCGCCGTGCCCAGGGCGATCCCGGGGGAGTCCTCCCGCAGCGACGCAAGCCCGAGCAGGCGCTCGCCCTTGTCGAGGGTGAGGAACTCCCCGGCGGGCGCGCCCCCCGACAGCGACGGCGCCCCCGCGGTGGGTGGCAGCGTCGGCATGTCGAGGACGGGCAGCCGGATCATGCGGCCTCGGGAGGTGAGCGCTGCAACCTCACCGCGGGCCGTGCTCCGCACGGCGTTGACCAGGACGTCGTGGGCCGCGCGCTGGCCGGCGTCGCCCACGGGCAGGGGATCGGCGCTGCTGGTGCGCGCGAGCAGCCCCGTGGCCGACAGCAGCACCCAGCACGGGTCGTCGGCCACCTCCAGCGGCGCCGCGGCCGACGTCCGGGCCGGGGTGGCGGCGCCCTCCAGGAGCACGGTGCGGCGTGGGGTGCCGAAGCGCGTGGCGATCTCGGCCAGCTCGTCGGAGACCAGCGCCCGCAGCAGCGAGTCGTCGCCGAGGATGGCCGACAGCTCGGCGATGGTGCGCTCGAGGTCGGCCTTCTCCTTCTCCAGCTCGATCCGGGAGAACTTGGTCAGCCGCCGCAGGGGCATCTCGAGGATGTAGTCGGCCTGCACCTGGGTGAGGTCGAACACCTGCATGAGCCGCTCCCGGGCGGCGGCCGTGTCATCGCTGGAGCGGATCACCGCGATCACCTCGTCGATGTCGAGGATCGCGACGAGCAGGCCGTCGACGAGGTGGAGCCGGTCGGCGGCCTTGCGGCGGCGGAACTCGGTGCGGCGGCGGACGACGTCGAGCCGGTGACCGACGTAGACCTGCAACAGCTCGCGCAGGCCCAGGGTCCGCGGCTGGCCCTCGACGAGGGCGACGTTGTTGATGCCGAAGGAGTCCTCCATCGGCGTCAGCCGGTACAGCTGCTCCAGCACCGCCTCGGGGTTGAAGCCGCCCTTGATCTCGATCAGCAACCGCAGGCCGTGGGTGCGGTCGGTGAGGTCCTTCACGTCCGCGATGCCCTGCAGCTTCTTGGCCTTGACGAGGTCGGAGATCTTCTCGATCACCTTCTCGGGGCCGATCAGGTAGGGCAGCTCCGTGACGACGATGCCCTGACGGCGTGCCGTGACGTTCTCGATCCGGGCCGTGGCGCGGGTGCGGAACGTGCCGCGGCCGGTGGCGTAGGCGTCGCGGACGCCGTCGAGACCGATGATCTTGCCGCCGCCGGGGAGGTCGGGCCCGGGCACGAAGCGCATGAGGTCGTCGAGCGAGGCCTCAGGGTGGGCGAGCAGGTGCCGGGCGGCGCCGATCACCTCGACGAGGTTGTGCGGGGGCATGTTCGTCGCCATTCCGACGGCGATGCCAGCCGCGCCGTTGACGAGCAGGTTCGGGAACGCCGCGGGCAGCACCTCGGGCTGGGTGAGCTCGCCGGTGTAGTTGGGACCGAAGTCCACGACGTCCTCGTCGAGGCCGTCCGTCATCGCCTCCGCTGGCTGCGCCATGCGCGCCTCGGTGTAGCGGTAGGCGGCGGGACCGTCGTCCAGGGACCCGAAGTTGCCGTGGCCGTCGACCAGCGGCAGGCGCATCGAGAAGTCCTGCGCGAGGCGCACGAGGGCGTCGTAGATCGCGCCGTCGCCGTGGGGGTGCAGCTTGCCCATGACGTCGCCCACGATCCGGCCGCACTTCACGTGCGAGCGGTCGGGGCGAAGCCCCATGTCGGCCATCGTGTAGAGGATGCGCCGCTGCACGGGCTTGAGGCCGTCGCGGGCGTCGGGCAGCGCGCGGGAGTAGATGACGGAGTAGGCGTACTCGAGGAACGCCCCCTGCATCTCCTGCTCGACGTCGATGTCGACGATCCGCTCGGTGACGTCCTCCGGCGGGGGTGGCGGCGTCGTCCGTCGGGCCATGCGTGAGGGTCTCCTGCTCGGGAACGGGTCGCGGGGACCCGCGATCGGGGACGGGCGCGAGGGCGCCCCGGCGTCGCCGTGCGACGCGCCGCCATTGTCCCGCAGCGCCGGAGCGGATCGTGCCCGACGCCCCGGTCGGCTGGAGGGCCAGTGCTAGTCGGGCGCGACCATCAGGGTGATCGCGGCGTTCCCGCCGCGCCAGCGCTGAACCGCGCGGTACCCCTCGTGCCGGATCACGGCACGGGTGGGCGGCGACAGGCCGCTGAGCGGGTCCCCGCACCCGCCGTAACAGGCCACCCACAGCCGCGCGGGGCGGCCCAGGCAGGTCGCGGGTTCGCACTCGTGCGCGTCGAGGCTTTCCGCGGCGACGGCGTCCTCGCGGACCAGGACGTCCTCGGGCCAGGCGGCGCCGTCGAGGTAGGCCTTCAGGCCGACACGGAACCGCTTGCCCCGGGCGGTGGGCACGACGATCGCGTCCCCCGGCCGCGCGTGCTCGCGCAGCGGTGCCGCCAGGAGCCGGAAGTCGGGCTGCGCGAGGAGCGTGCGCGCCCCGACCTCGCGCCACCCGGGAACGCCCAGGACCGCGCCGACCCCCAGCACCACCGCGACGGTGGTCGCCGGGACGATCCGCGCGGCCCGGGAGCCCTGACGCACGCCCTGCCGGGTCACGTGCGCGAGCACCCCGCCCACGAGGAACGCCCAGCCCCAGGACGTGAAGAGCAGGTACCTGGCCAGGCTGACGGGCGTGACCAGGGACACCACGCCGATCACCAGGACCGGGACGAGGGCGACCGCGAGCCCCAGGAGGACGGCCACCCCGACGGGGACGGCGTCGGCGGCTTCCGCTCCTGCCTCGGACTCGCCGCCGCCCCGCTGACGGCCCCGCGCGCGGATCGTGACGGCGGCGACGGCGCAGGCGGCGATCGCGATCCACCACGCACCGAGCACTCGGACCCCGCTGACCTCGGCGGGCAGCAGCGCGATGGTGCCCGGGCCCGGCCGCGGGATCCAGGCGATCTGGCGGCTCTGCAGGTGCCCCGCGAGCAGGAGCGGGGCGGCGGCGAGCAGGGCCGGGACGCAGGCGAGGGCGAGCCCGCGGCGCACGGCGGCGGCGTCGCGGTCGGGCCACAGCCGCGGAAGCGCCAGGACGACGGCCGCATGCGCCGCCACCAGGCTCAGGGCCGTGACCTGGGTCAACCCCAGGCACGCCACGACGACGGCGTAGGCGAGCCACCGTCGCCGGTCCGGGCGCGTCAGGACGGCGACGAACGCGGCCGTCGCGAGGGTCGCGAGCAGGGCGGTGAGCGCGTAGGCGCGGGCCTGCATGGCGTAGAGCAGCGTGGAGGGCGTGGCCAGGAGCACGAGCCCGGTGGCGAGCCCCGCCGCCCGGCCGAGGAGCACCCGCGCGCAGCGCGCCCCCACGGCCACCGCCGCGGCCATCGCGAGAGCCGACGGCAGCCGCAGGGCGACCGGGGACTCCCCGGCCACGCGGACCCACCCGTGCAGCAGCGTGTAGTAGGGGGCGAGCACCGCGTCGGAGTGCGTGAGCAGGCGAAGCATGTCGGGGAACGGACGGCTCGTCGCCGACAGCGTGGCCAGCTCGTCCTGCCACAGGCTGCGCCGGTCGAGCAGGGCGAGGGCAGCGACGAGCGTGAGGACGCCGGGCAGCCCCCACACGAGGGCCTCGACGGCACGGGCACGCGCCCGCGCGTCCGGCCGGTCCCGTGCGTCGGCGATCACCCCGGCAGTCACCGGAGCAACCTACTGGGGCGCGGTGGGCGGGGGATCGGCCGGGCCGAAGCGCCCCTCGTGCACCACCTCGGCGCGGGGTCGGCGCCCACCCCGGCGCACCGGCGCGTCGCTCGCGGGATGCCCCACGGCGACGACGGCGACGGGGCGCAGCCCCTCGGGGGCGCCGAACGCCTCGCGCAGCGCGCCGTGCCCTCCGGCGGGCACCCCGAACAGGCAGGCCCCCAGGCCCGCGTCCGTCGCCGCGAGGAGCGCCAGCAGCGCCGCCATCCCGGTGTCGACGTCCCACCAGGGCACCGGCCAGGAGGTCGGGTCCGGACCGGGCCGTCCGACGGCGAGGGCGTCGGCCGCCTTGTCCGCTGCCCCGTAACGCTCCAGGTAGCGCTGGGGGTCGGCCCACAGGACCAGCAGCACGGGCGCGGCGCGCATGCCCGTCAACCACGCGTCTCCGCGTGCGGCCGCGGCGGCCGGGACCGTCGCCGTCCAGTACCGCTCCACGTCCTGCGGCGTGCGCAGGACGAGCAGGTGGGTGCCCTGCGCGAAGCCGGCGCTGGGACCTCGCAACGCCGTCGCGACGATCCCGTCGACGACGTCGTCGGCGACCCGCTCCTCGCGGAACCTGCGGACCATGGCCCGCCGCCGCACCACCGTCGCGAAGTCCATGCCTCCACCCTGCCCCAGCCCTCCGGCCGGGTGTCCGCCGCCTCCCGCAGGGGTACGGGGCGGGCATGACGATCCTCGAGATGATCACGAGCAGCCCCTCGCCCGCCCTGGTCGAGGCCACCGCCCTCGCGCACGCCATCGAGCGGCTCGACGAGGCGGCGCAGGCGTGCACCGCCTGCGCCGACGCCTGCCTCGCCGAGGACGACCCCGCGCAGCTGCGCGAGTGCATCAGGCGCACCGGGGACGCCGCCGACGTCCTCGCCGCCACCTCGCGCGTCCTGTCCCGCCAGACCAGCCCCGACCTCGGCCTCGTGCGCGTCCTGCTGGAGGCGGCCGTCGTCGCCGGCAAGCGGGCGGCCGCGGAGTGCGAGCGGCACGCCGAGATGCACGTGCACTGCGCGGTGGCCGCTGACGCGGCGCGCCGCTGCGAGGCGGCGACCCGCTCGCTGCTGGAGCAGGTGCGCCACGGCGTCCCCCAGGCCGGGCCGCTGCCCGGGCGCGGCGACGGTCCCGACACCGATGCCGTGGACCTCGACGCCGTCGCGGGCGAGGACGTCCTCGGTGGCACGGGGACGGTCTGAGTGACCCGCCCGTCGCGCCCCCCGGCCCGGTTCGCGCGCCGGCCGGGGCGGGGGGCCTAGCCTGGGAGCCGTGGCCGACCCGACGTCCCCGCCGTCCCCGGCCGAGGCGTACCCGGCGCACTGGGAGGCCGACGTCGTCCTCAAGGACGGCGGCACCGCCCACCTGCGGCCGATCACCCCCGCCGACGCCGACGCCCTGCAGGCCTTCCACGTCGCCCAGTCCGCCGAGTCGACGTACCTGCGGTTCTTCGCGCCGATGCCCCGGCTGTCGCCGTCGGACCTGCACCGCTTCACGCACGTCGACCACCGCGACCGGGTCGCGCTGATCTGCACGGTCGGCGGCGTCATCATCGCGGTGGGCCGCTTCGACCGGGTGCGGCCCGACGTCGCCGAGATCGCGTTCAACGTCGCCGACGCCCACCAGGGCCGGGGGCTGGGGTCGGTGCTGCTGGAGCACCTGTCGGCGGCCGCGCGCGAGGTGGGCGTGCACCGCTTCGTCGCCGAGGTCCTGCCGCAGAACCGGCGCATGATCCAGGTGTTCCAGGACGCCGGGTACGAGGTGCGTCACCAGTACTCCGACGGCGTGCTGTCGCTGGAGTTCGCGATCGACCCCACGCAGGCGTCGCTGTCGGTGATGGAGGCGCGGGAGCACCGCGCCGAGGCCCGCAGCGTCCAGGCGCTGCTGCGGCCGCGCAGCCTGGCGGTGGTGGGGGCGAGCCGGCGCGAGGCCACCATCGGTCACCGGTTGCTGGAGTACGTGCTCGCCAGCGGCTACACCGGCCGGCTGATCGTGGTGCACCCCGAGGCCGACCACGTGCTGGGCGTCCCCGCCGTCGGCTCCCTGGCCGCAGCGGTCGGCCCGGGGGAGCCGCCGATCGACCTCGTCGTCGTCGCCGTGCCGGCCCCCGCCGTCCTCGACGTCGTCACCCAGGCCGCGGCGGTGGGGGCCCGCGGGCTCGTCGTGCTCTCCGCCGGGTTCGCCGAGTCGGGGCCGCAGGGCCTGGAGCGCCAGCGCGAGCTGGTCCGGCTCGCGCGCGAGCACGGCATGCGCGTGATCGGTCCCAACTCGTGGGGCGTGATCAACGCCGCCGCCGACGTCCGGCTGAACATCTCCCTGTCGCGCACGCTGCCCGCCCCCGGCCGGCTGGGACTGTTCTGCCAGTCCGGCGCGCTGTCCGTGGCCGTCCTCGCCGAGGCCGTCGGTCGCGGACTCGGGTTGTCGACGTTCCTGTCCGCCGGCAACCGCGCCGACGTCTCCGGCAACGACTGCATGCAGTACTGGGAGGAGGACCCGGGCACCGACGTCATCGGCCTGTACCTGGAGAGCGTGGGCAACCCGCGCAAGTTCTCCCGGATCGCGCGTCGCGTCTCGCGCACCAAACCGGTCGTCGTCGTGACGTCGGGTGCCTCCGGGTTCGGCGTGCCCCCCGGTCACGCGGTGCGCCCCACCAGGGCGCCGCGCGGAGCCTTCGGGTCGATGCTGCGCCAGTCGGGATGCATCCGGGTCGAGAACGTCCACCAGCTCTTCGACGTCTCCCAGGTCCTGCTGTCCCAGCCGCTGCCCCGCGGCAACCGGGTGGCCGTCGTGGCAAACTCCGACTCCCTCGCCGCCCTTCTCGCCGACGCCGCCACCAGCTGGGAGCTGGAGGTCGTGCACGGTCCCGTCGCGGTGCACCCCCAGGCCGACGCCGCGACCTTCCGCGCCGCCCTCGACGTCGCCTACGCCCGCCCCGGGGTGGACGCCGTCGTCGTCGCCTACGTCCCGCCCCTGGTGACCGACGACGTGGCCATCGTCGAGGCGCTCGCGGAGGCGGCCCGCGGGCGCGACCGCACCACGGTCGCCTGCGTGCTCGGGGTCGACGCGCCCCCCTCGGACGCCCCCGCCCCCGTCCCGCTGTTCTCCTCGCCCGAGGGCGCCGTGCGCTCACTGGCGGCGGTCTGCCGTTACTCGGCGTGGCGAGACCGCCCGCAGGCGCCGCCCGCCACCCCGGCCGGCTGCGACCCCGTGGCCGCGCGGGAGGTCCTCGACGACGTGCTGGGGCGCAGGCCCGCGCCCACCGACCTCGGCACCCCCGCCCTCGGCGTCCCCCGGCCCGTGGGCGCCCCGCCGCCGGCGTCCCCCGTGTCGTGGGCGCTGTCCTCGCGCGGGCCGGACCCGCTGCTGGGTCAGGACCGTGGCGACGAAGGGCTGCTGCTCGACGACGCGGCCACGCGCCGGCTGCTGGCCTGTTACGGCATCGACGTGTGGCCCCAGGTGCGGGTGGCCGACGCCGCGGAGGCCGTGGCCGCCGCCG
This sequence comes from Kineosporiaceae bacterium, assembly GCA_046330935.1. GTDB lineage: Bacteria > Actinomycetota > Actinomycetes > Actinomycetales > Kineosporiaceae > JAXLRU01. Next base: position 97,012 of record JAXLRU010000009.1, on the reverse strand, counting down.
ACCGGCTGGGCTACCCCGTGGCGTTGAAGACGACCGCGGAGCACCTGCGCCACCGCGTCGACCTCGGCGGCGTGCGGCTGGACGTCGCGGGCCCCGAGGAGCTGCGCGCGGACGTCGTCGAGATGCAGGCCCGCCTCGGCCGTGACGCCGCCGGCGAGCTCGTGGTGCAACGGATGGCGCCCGCGGGCGTCGCGTGCGTGGTGACCTCCGTCGAGGACCCGCTGTTCGGGCCGGTCGTCTCCTTCGGCCTCGCCGGGGACGCCAGCGAGCTGCTGGGGGACGTCGCCCACCGGATCCCGCCGCTGAGCACCGACGACGTCGCCGACCTCGTCCTCGGCGTCCGGGCCGCGCCCCGCCTCTTCGGCCACCGTGGCGCCGCGCCCGTCGACGTCGCGGCGCTGGAGGACGTGCTCGCCCGGGTCGGCGCCATGGCCGACGACCTGCCCGAACTGGAGCGGATCGAGCTCAACCCCGTGCTGGTCGCCGAGGAGGGCGCGGCGGTCCTGGGTGCGGTGGTGCGGGTGGACCGCCACACCGTGCGCACCGACGCCGGCCGCCGGGAGCTCGCCACCGGCTGACGCGCACCCTCGCCGCGGCGTCGTCGGCAGCCGGGCATCGGTGACAGGATGGTGGGGTGCGCGAACGACGATCCGACCCGGCCACCGACGTGCCCGGCGAGTCCGAGGCCGGCCACGACGTCCCGGCCGTCCACGTCCTCCCGGCCGACCTGCGTGCCGAGGTCGAGCGCGCCGGCTACTACCCCTCGCTCGTGCTCGACGCCATCGACGTCGCCGTGGCGGGGGAGGAGGTGCGGGCCTGGCTGGTGCACCCCGAGACGACGTTCGACCGCGAGATCCGCCGCCACGTCACCGTCTTCGCGCTGACCCCCTCCCGGCTCGTGGTGGCCCACGCCGACGACCACGACCCCGACGAGTTCAGCCCCGAGCCCTACGCCTCGGCCTCCACCGAGGCCGTGCCGCTGGAGCGCGTGCAGTCGGTCGTCGTGACCCACGCCGTGACCAAGCCCGAGCGGCACCGCACGGGCGTCACGCCGCGGGAGCTGTCGCTGACCATCGGGTGGGGGTCCCTGGCGCGGGTCGACCTCGAACCCGCCGGCTGCGCCGACCCCGAGTGCGAGGCCGATCACGGCTACACCGGGACGCTGGCCGCCGACGACATCACCGTGCGCGTCTCGGCCGACGCCGAGGGCGAGTCCTCGGTGGGCCAGGCGGTGGCGTTCGCCCGCAGCCTGTCCTCGGCGACGGCGGCCCTCAGCGCCGGTGCCCGCGGGCGGCGCGGGCCCGCCCTGCCGCGCGACCGTCACTCCTGACCGTGCCGGAGCCGATCGCCGACCTCGGCACCGTCCTGCCCTCGGTCGCGGCGGCCCTCGGCGTCGGTCTGCCCGACGCGCCCGGCCCGGTGGTGCCCCTGCCCGAGGCCCGGCGCGCCGTGGTCGTCCTGGTCGACGGTCTAGGCGAGGTCCAGCTCGCCGCCCGAGGGGGGCACGCGCCGCTGCTGCGGCGGCTGCGCTCGGCGGCCGCCACGCGCCCCGGCGCCGACGTCGTGGCCGAGGTGCTGACCAGCGGATTCCCGGCCACCACCGCGACCAGCCTCGCCATGCTGGGCACAGGGCTGCCGCCGGGTCGTCACGGCCTGGTGGGGCTGGAGCTGCGCGACCCCGACCGCGACGTCCTCTTCTCCCAGCTCGCCTGGGACCCGCAGGTGCCGGCCCAGCGGTGGCAGCCGCACCCCACCGTCTTCCAGCGGCTCGTCGAGGCCGGCGCGCTGGCCGTCCACGTGGGGCCGGCCCACTTCGACGGGTCCGGGCTCACCGTCGCCACCATGCGCGGGGGGCGGTTCGCTGCGGCGACGACGCTGCCGCAGCGGGTCGACGCCGCCGTCAGCGCCGTGCGCTCCGCGGGGCCCGGGCAGCCCGCGCTCGTCTTCCTGTACTGGGGCGAGCTCGACAAGGCCGGTCACGTGCACGGCCCCGGGTCCTGGCAGTGGGGCGAGGAGCTCTCGGCGGTCGACGCCGCGGTGCGCGAGCTCGCCCGACGGCTGCCCGCCGACACCCTGATCGTCGTGTGCGCCGACCACGGGATGGTCGACGCGCCGCCGACGGATCGGGTGGACCTCGCCCACGACGCCGAGCTCCGCGAGGGCGTGCACCTCGTGGGCGGCGAGCCACGGGCCGTGCACCTGTACTGCGAGCCCGGTGCGGCCGACGACGTCGCGGCGACCTGGCGGGCCCGGCTGGGTGACCGGATGGACGTCCTGACCCGCGAGGAGATCGTGGCCGCCGGGTGGTTCGGGGACGTCGAGCCGCGCGTCCTGCCCAGGATCGGCGACGTCGTCGCCAGCTCACGGGACCTGCTGACCGTCGTGGACTCCCGCACCGCGCGCCCCGAGGTGCTGCGGCTGCAGGGCCTGCACGGTGCCCGGCTCGACGCCGAACGCCTCGTGCCGCTGCTCGCCGTCACCGCGGGGGCGGCGGCACGCCTGGCCTGACGGGAACGCCGGGCCAGGGTCCAGCTCACTCCCGGCGGGCGCCGAAGATGATGTCGTCCCAGCTCGGCACGGCCCGCCTGCCCTTGCGGGCGGCCGCCGGGTCCGCGGGATCGGGGGCGGGCGCGGGCGCGGCAGCCGGCGCTGGGGGGGTGCCGCGCCGCGACTCCTCCGCCCGCCGATCCGCCGGCGCCGTGCGCTCGGGAGCGGAGTCCACGGGGGTGCGCGCGGGTTCCTCGCCGGCCGACCGCGAGGCCTCCTGCGTGTCGGGGAGCACGACGACCCGCTCGACGCCCTCCGCCGGCGGCATGCGCCGCCCGGCGGGGTGCGTCCCCCGAATCGGCTCCGGGACGCTGCGCCGTGCCTGCGTGCCCCGGCGCTGACCGCGCCCCGAGTGACCGGGGGCCGGCGGGGCGGGCACCGGGCGGGGGCGGGGCGTCGGCGGCGTGGCCGGGGCGTCGTTCTCGGCGTCGGCGTGCTCCTCCTCCGCCCGCAACGGGTCGAGGGCGGTCTGCAGGGCGTCGGGGACGTCGTCCTCCTCGCCCTCGGCCAGGGCGCGCATCCGCCGTCCCCGCCGTTCCCGGAGGGTGTCGAGCAGGTCGACGGTGGCGGACGTGGCGTGGCCGTCGGAGGGTGCCTGCGGCTGGGGGACGTCGGAGTCGGGCTCCGCCTCGGCGGGGACGGGCCGCAGCGTGCCCTGGGCCACGACGTCGTACACGGGTCCGCGCACGGCGGTGAGCCGGCGTGCTGCGGCCTCCTCCGGGTCGGCGTCCACGAGCCAGCGCGCCTCGTCGTCCGCGGGGGTGAGCTGGCGCAGCTGCGGGTGGTAGGTCCAGTGCGCGACGCGGTCGCGCCCGGCCGCCGTGAAGGCGACCTGGACCGTCCACGCGCCGTCCTCCTGGCGCCAGGCGTCCCATCGTGCGGACGCGGTGTCGACCTCGCGCTGCTCCAGCCGCTCGGTGACGACCGCGTCGAGGGTGGGCGGGTGGGCGGCCGCCGGCGCGCTGCGGCGCAGGGGCACCATGCGGGCCTGGTCGGCGACGTGCTCGCGCTCGGCGAGCACCGGCCCCTCGAACCTGCGCACCTGCTCCAGCGCCAGGCCGCAGGACTCGGCGATCGCCTCGGCGGTCTGCCCGCCGCGGATCCGCGCCTGGATCTCACGCGGGCTGAGCCTGCCGTCCATGGCGATCTGCAACTGCCCCAGGCGGGCCCTGTCGCGGCGCACGGCGGCGCGCAACGCCTCGTCGATGGGCAGGCGCAGTCGGGTGCCGTCACCGGCGGCCAGCACGAGGTGCTCGCCGTCGTCGTGGACGCCGACGAGAGTCAGGTCCTGCATGCCACGTCCCTTCGTCTCGTCCCAGGTCCGAGGGTGCCATCCCGCGGGCGGGAACCGAAGCACCTCGCGGGCGTGGCGGGCCCGCGAGGCGGAGGCGGCGAGGTCCTGCGCGCGCGCCGACGACGCGGGCTTGGCACGATCGGGGCGTGACCCTACCGGCCGACCTCCCCGCACCGTCCGCCCCGCTGGCCCCCTACGACTCCGTGCTGCTGCTCAGCTTCGGGGGACCGGAGGCCCCGGAGGACGTCGTGCCCTTCCTGCAGAACGTGACGCGCGGCCGGGGGATCCCGCCGGAGCGCCTGGTCGAGGTGGGCGCGCACTACTTCGGGTTCGGGGGTCGCTCGCCGATCAACGACCAGAACCGCGCCCTGCTGCAGGCCCTGCGGGACCGGATGGGCGAGGTGGGCATCGACGTGCCGATCGCCTGGGGCAACCGCAACTGGGCCCCTTTCCTCGCCGACGCCCTGCGCGAGCTGCACGAGCAGGGCGCCCGCCGGGTCGCGGTGATCCTCACCAGCGCGTTCTCCAGCTACTCGGGCTGCCGCCAGTACCGGGAGGACCTCGCCGGTGCCCTCGCCGCGCTGGAGGCCGAGGGCCGCCACCTCCAGGTGGACAAGATCCGGCACTACTTCAACCACCCGGGGTTGGTCGCGGTGACGACCGACGCCGTGACCGACGCGGCGCGCCGCCTCGACGCCGCGGGGGTGCAGGACTGGCGGCTGGTCTTCGTCACGCACTCCCTGCCGCTGGAGCTGGCCCGGACCGCGGGCCCGGACGGCGACGCCTACACGGCGCAGCACCGTGACCTCGCCGCGGTCGTGGCCGCGCAGGTGTCCCGCCGCCTCGACCGGCCCCTGCCGTGGGACCTGGTGTTCTGCTCCCGCAGCGGCCCGCCGCAGCAGCCGTGGCTGGAGCCCGACGTCAACGACCACCTGGCCCGGCTGGCCGCGGACGGGGCCGGGGGCGTGCTCGCCTCGCCCATCGGCTTCGTCAGCGACCACATGGAGGTCGTCTACGACCTGGACACCCAGGCCCGCCAGACCGCCGACGAGCTGGGGCTGGCCCTGGAACGTGCCGCCACGCCGGGAACCGACCCTCGGTTCGTCGCGGGCCTGGTCGACCTGCTGCTGGAGCTGGCGGCGCAGGCCCGGGGCGAGGACGTCGACCGCCCGGCCTGGGGGGAGCTCGGGCCCACGTGGTCGCGGTGCCCGGTGGGGTGCTGCCCCAACCCCAGGGCGGAGCGGCCCGCGGCGTGCGGGCAGGATGGCAGCACCCTGCCCGTCTGACCCGGGAGTTCCCGTGAACGCCGTCCCCACCGCCCCCGTCGATCCCGCCCGGGCCCTCGTGGACGGCTGGGGTGAGGCCGGGCCCGCCACGGTGCGGGTACTGATGGAGGTGGCCCGGGAGGCGGCGGAGCAGGCGGCGGCGCTGGTGCGCGACGGGAGACCCGAGCGCGTCGCGGTGGCCGCGACGAAGTCGAGCCCCACCGACGTCGTGACGGCGATGGACCGCGCGAGCGAGCGCCTGCTGCGCGAGGTGCTGCGCCGGCACCGGCCCGACGACGCGGTGCTCGGCGAGGAGTACGGGACCGACGGCGGCGCGCCCGCGACGGGCCTGACCTGGATCGTCGACCCGATCGACGGCACCGTGAACTACCTCTACGGCCTGCCCGCCTACGCGGTGAGCGTGGCGGTGGTGGCGGGGGACCCGAGCACCGACGGGGCGTGGTCGCCGGTGGCGGCCTGCGTGCACAACCCCGCCACGGGCCAGGTCTGGACGGCCGGCCTCGGGCAGGGGGCGTGGGCGGGCCCGCGGCGCCTGTCGCTGGGCGAGGGCCCGGCGCCGGAGGCCGCGCTGGTGGCCACCGGCTTCGGCTACGACGCGCAGCGGCGGGCCGGCCAGGCGCAGGTGCTCACGACCGTGCTCCCGCGGGTGCGCGACATCCGCCGCCTGGGTGCCTGCGCCGTCGACCTGTGCCTGGTCGCCGAGGGCGTGGTCGACGCCTACTACGAGCGGGGCGTGCACGCCTGGGACATGGCGGCCGGGCGCCTGGTGGTGACCGAGGCGGGCGGCGTCGTCGACGGGCTGGGCGGTCTTCCCGCGGGGGAGGCGATGGTCGTGGCGGGTCCGCACGTGACTGTCGCAGCTCTGCGTGACATCCTCATCACCGCGGGTGCTCTCGACCAGCCGTGATCCCCTCCTGATCGGGACGAACAGGGACATGAACGCGTGTCACGGAGGGTGGGCTCGCCGACACTGCACGCGTGGTGCACAATCCCTGCCTCGTAGGGGGCACAAAAACTGTCCCGAGCGCGTTGAGGGGCCTGCTCCAGGCGGTGACGACGCCGCCTGAGCCGGATCCGCGGGCACGGCGACCGACCGTCGCGTCCCCGCGCGAGCGCTGACCCACCACACCACCGGAGCGTGACCTTCATGGCGACCGACTACGACGCGCCACGCAAGACCGACGACGAGCTGGGCGAGGACTCCATCGAGGAGCTCAAGGCCCGGCGCGTCGACAAGGTCACCAGCGTCGTCGACGAGGACGAGACCGAGGCGGCCGAGGGCTTCGAGCTGCCCGGCGCCGACCTGTCCAACGAGGAACTGTCGGTGCGCGTGCTGCCGCGCCAGGCCGACGAGTTCACCTGCTCGAAGTGCTTCCTGGTCCACCACCGCAGCCAGCTGTACAAGGAGGTCGCCGGGCAGCCGGTGTGCCGGGAGTGCGCTGCCTGACCGCATCGCCGTCATCGCACCGGTACCGGGCCCGATGCGAGGACGGCGCCGCGCAGGAGTTCCTCGCGAGCGCATCGAGACCGACCGAGGGCCCCGCCGTGTGCGGGGCCTTCGGCGTGTCCGGAGCCGGTCGGGGCGGGGGAGCGGATCAGGCGGCGGTGGAGGGCTTGCGGGTGGCGGCCGCGAGCTGCCGCGGCCTGCGGCAGGAGACCAGCCAGCTGCGCCCGTCCGCCGCCCGCACGGCGATCCCGCCGGGGATGCCCGGCCGGAGCAGGGTGGACGTCCGGGTGTCCAGCGCGGGACCTCGGCGGCTGCGCATGGCGGAGGCGTCGAGCACCTCGACCTCGGCCACCGACTCCAGCGGCACGTGGTGGGGCCCCAGGTGCAGGGCGTCGTCGTCGACCCCCAGGACGGGGCTCCAGGCCAGCAGGGCCGCCGCGAGGGCCGCCGCGCCCACCACCCCCGTCACCACTCCGGCCGTGCGGCCCAGGGGGAGGGCCACCAGGGCCAGGCACACCCCGGCGACGGCGACGGCGGACCACAGGGACGGGGCGGGCCAGAGGCGTTCGCGGTAGCGCACGCCCCCAGCCTGTCACGCTCCAGCACGCTCGGGATCCCCGCCCGGCGACACTACGATGGGCGCTCGTGTCCACCCCCAGTCCCGGTCCCGGCGCCGTCCCGGTCCTGGTGCGCCGGCTCGATCCCGACGTGGGCCTCCCGCAGAGGGCCCACCCCGGTGACGCCGGCGTCGACCTCGTGACGACGGTCGACGTCACCCTCGCGCCGGGGGAGCGCCGCACGGTCCCCACCGGGATCGCCATCGCTCTCCCGGACGGCTACGCCGGCTTCGTCCACCCGCGGTCGGGGCTGGCCGCGCGGTGCGGGCTCACCGTGGTCAACGCCCCCGGAACGGTCGATGCGGGGTACCGCGGCGAGATCGCGGTGACCCTGCTCAACACCGACCGCGACACCCCCGTGCACCTGCGTCGCGGCGACCGGATCGCCCAGCTGGTCGTGCAGCGGGTCGAGACCGTGCGCTTCCTGGAGGCGCAGACGCTGCCGGGCAGCGCCCGCGGCGAGGCCGGTTTCGGCTCCACCGGTGGCGCTCGTCACGCCTTGGGCGAACGCGAGGACCACGAGGAGGGGGCACGGGGCGGGCCGCCGGTCGTTGGCGGTAGCGTCCCCAGGAGCAACGACGCCGTGCCGTCCCTCGGCCACGGGCAGAAGGAGACGACGTGAGCCTGTTCCGCCGCAACCGTGCCGCCGCCGACCCCCTGGAGGAGGGTCCGGCGGGCATCGACGACACCGAGCCCGAGGAGGTCGAGGCCGACGACGAGGAGTCGGCTCCGGTCGTCGTCGAGGAGGCCGCCGATCGCTCGCAGGGGCCGTGGGACGAGTCCGAGGCGGAGGTCGAGGGCGAGGGCTACATCGATCTCGGGGCCGTCGCGCTGCGGCTGCAGCCCGGGATGGAGCTGCGCCTGGAGGTGGAGGAGGCGTCGGGCCGGGTGACCTCGGCCACCGTGCAGGTGGGCGGCTCCGCCGTGCAGCTCCAGGCCTTCGCCGCCCCCCGCCACGAGGGCATCTGGACCGAGATCCGCGAGGAGATCGCGGCCAGCATCGTGCGCCAGGGCGGGGTCGCCGACGACGTGCCCGGTGTCTTCGGCCGTGAGCTGCTCGCCCGGGTCCCCGTGCGCACCCCCGACGGCCGCACCTCCCACCAGGCGGTGCGCTTCACGGGCGTCGACGGCCCCCGCTGGTTCCTGCGCGCCGTCTTCCACGGCGTCGCGGCGTACGAGGCCGAGGCGGCAGCCGTACTGGAGGCCGTGGTCCGCTCGGTCGTGGTGCGCCGCGGCGGCGACGCCATGGCCCCGCGCGACCTGCTCTCCCTGCGGCTGCCCGACGCCGAGCCCGACGCCCCCGCCGAGCCTCAGGCTCCGGCACTGGACCCGTTCACCCGCGGGCCGGAGATCACCGAGATCCGCTGATCCACCGCTGGCGCACGTCCGGCGGGCGGACGACGGCTGCCGCGGGGCGACGCCGTGCGTACGCTGGTGGCATGTCCGCGGAGAACAGGTGGCGTGAGCGACTGGCCCGGCTGGTCGCCCCGCAGCACCAGGTGCACGCCGAGCAGGAGCGCGAGACCGCGCACAAGCTCGGGGGTGCGCCCATCGCGCAGTTGCCCGACCGGAGCAGGGCGCGAGTGTGCGGCACCCTGCGCTCGGTGACACTGCGCCCCCGCGCGGGGGTGCCGGCGCTCGAGGCGGAGCTCTACGACGGCAGCGGGTCGCTGTCGGTCGTGTGGCTGGGCCGGCGTCAGATCAACGGGGTGGAGCCCGGCCGGCGCGTGCGCGTCGAGGGCATGGTGACCGACAGCAACGGGGTGCGCGTCATGTTCAACCCCCGCTACGAGCTCGTGCCCCGGGCCCGTGACTGAGGCCGCGCCGCGTCGCGTGCCGGGTGGTCTCGGGCGGGTCAGCCAGGACGAGCCCTTCTCGGTGCTCGAGGTCATGGGCGGGGTGCGCGGGATCATCGAGTCGGCGCTGCCCGCGTTGGTGTTCTCCGTGTCCTACCCGTTCGTCGACCAGGTCCGTCCCTGTGCCGTCGCCGCGATCGCGGTGGCTCTGATCATCCTGGCCGTGCGGCTGGGGCAGCGACAGCCGCTGACGCCGGCCGTCTCGGCGTTCGTCGGCGTCCTGATCGCGGCGTGGGTGGCCACCCGGACCGGCAAGGCCGAGAACTTCTTCCTGCTCACGATCCTCAAGAACGCCGCCTGGATGGCCGCCTACCTGGTGTCCATGCTGGTGCGCTGGCCCCTGCTCGGGATCTTCCTGGGGCAGCTGTTCGGCGAGGGTTTCGCGTGGCGCAAGGACCCCCCGCGGCGCCGGGTGTACATGATCGCGACGGGGATCTGGGCGGCCATGTTCGGCCTGCGCCTGGTGATCGAGCTCGCGCTGTACCTGCCGGGCAAGGTGACGTGGCTGGGGATCGCGACGATCCCGCTGGGGCTGCCGCTGTTCGCCGTCGTCCTGCTGGCCACCTGGGTGGTCGTGCGCACCGTCCCGCCCACGCGCCAGGCCCCGGCCGAGGGTGACGAACCCGAGAGCGGCGAGCCCGAAGGCGACGAGCCGGCCGCGGCCGTGCGCGCGAGCGACGCCTGACCGTCCGGCGGTCGGGCGACGTGTGAGCGCCCCGCCCGGCCGGGACGACGCGGGTTCAGGCGGAGTGCTTGGCCGGGCTGAGCAGCTTGGCGAGCGCGTCCTCGCTCTCGGGCACGGTGATGAGCATCAGCTCGTCCCCGGCCTCGAGGGTGTCGTCGACGCTGGGGGCCAGGGGCCGCTCGCTGCGGATGATCGCCACGAGCACCGTGTCGGCGGGCCAGGCCACCTCGCCCACGGGCGTGCCGGCGAGCGAGGAGTCGTCGGGCAGGGTCAGCTCGACCATGGACGCCTGGCCCTGCTGGAACGTGAAGATCCGGACGAGGTCGCCGACGGCGACCGCCTCCTCGATCAGGGCCGTCATGAGGCGCGGGGTCGAGACGGCGACGTCGACGCCCCACGACTCGTCGAACAGCCACTCGTTGTTCGGGTGGTTGACCCGGGCCACCGTGCGCGGCACGCCGTACTCGGTCTTGGCCAGCAGCGACACCACGAGGTTGACCTTGTCGTCGCCGCTGGCGGCCACGACGACGTCGCAGTCGGCGACGCCCGCCTCGGACAGCGCGGCGATCTCGCACGCATCGGCCAGCAGCCATTCGGCCTCGGGCACGCGCTCGACGCGGATCGCGGAGGGGTCCTTGTCCACCAGGAGCACCTGGTGCCCGTTGACCAGCAGCTCGCGGGCGATCGAGCGCCCCACGCTGCCTGCGCCGACGATGACGACCCGCATCAGTCCTCCTGCTGGGGCGGCGCGGCGAGCACGGACTCGACCGCCGCGGCCTCGGTCTCACGCATGATCAAGTGCACGATGTCGCCCTCCTGGTACACGGTGTCCGGGAGGGGGATGAGCCCGTCACCGAGCCGGGTGAGGTAGGCCACGCGAGCGCCGGTGGCGGCCTGCAGCGCCTCCATGCGCCGCCCGACCCACCCCAGGTGCACGTGGACCTCGGCGAGGGCGAGGACGCCGGAGGCGTCCCGGAACTCGGGCACGGCCCCGCTGGGCAGCAGGCGGCGCACCATCTGGTCGGCGGTCCACCGGACCGTGGCGACCGTGGGGATGCCCAGGCGCTCGTACACCTCGGCGCGGCCGGGGTCGTAGATGCGCGCGACGACGTGCTGGACGCCGAAGGTCTCCCGCGCCACGCGGGCGGCGAGGATGTTCGAGTTGTCGCCGTTGCTGACGGCCGCGAACGCGTAGGCGTCCTGGATGCCCGCCTCGAGCAGGGTGTCGCGGTCGAAGCCGAGCCCGGTGACGCGGCGCCCCTCGAACCCGGCACCCAGGCGCCGGAACGCGTCGGGGTTCTGGTCCACGACCGCGACCGTGTGGCCGCGCTCCTCGACGAGCTGGGCGAGCGTGGCGCCGGTCCGGCCACAACCCATGATCACGAAGTGCACCGCAGGTCCAATTCCTCGTCGTCCTCGGCGGGCGACGGGCCCCCGGCGCGCCCCGCAGGGGCAGCCGACGTCGGCTCCGTCGCGCCAGACGCTACACGCCCGCGGCACGGGCCCCCTCGCGGCGCCTACGATGAGCGCTCGTGTTGCCCCTTACAGATGCCGTGAAGCGACTGCTCGTCGGCCGACCCGTGCGCAGCGAGCGCCTGTCGGAGACGTTGCTGCCCAAGCGCATCGCCCTGCCGGTCTTCGCCAGCGACGCGCTGTCGTCGGTCGCCTACGCCCCCGACGAGGTGTTCCTCACCCTCGCCATCGCCGGCGCGGCGTCGCTGACGCTGTCGCCGTGGGTCGGCCTCGCGGTCGTCTTCGTCATGGTGATCGTCGTGGCGTCCTACCGGCAGAACGTGCACGCCTACCCCTCCGGTGGTGGGGACTACGAGGTGGCCACGACCAACCTCGGCATCAAGGCGGGCCTCACGGTGGCCAGCGCCCTGCTGTGCGACTACGTGCTCACCGTCGCGGTGTCGGTGTCCTCGGGGGCCCAGTACATCGCCTCGGCCGTGCCCGGCCTGCGGGGCCACGAGGCCGTGCTGGCGGTGGCGCTCGTCCTCATCCTGATGACGATCAACCTGCGCGGCGTGCGCGAGTCGGGCTCCGCCTTCGCCGTCCCGACCTACCTGTTCATGGGCACGATCCTGGGGATGTGCCTGTTCGGGTACCTGCTGTTCTTCCTCGGCAAGCTGCCCGAGGTGGAGAGCGCCGACCTGCACCTCATCGCCGAGCCGGGGTACGAGGCGGGCCTGACCGGTCTCGCCGGCGGGTTCCTCCTGCTGCGCGCGTTCTCCTCGGGCTGTGCCGCCCTCACCGGGGTCGAGGCCATCAGCAACGGGGTGCCGGCGTTCAAGGCGCCCAAGAGCCGCAACGCCGCGACGACGCTGGCCATGCTCGGCGCCATCGCCGTGAGCATGCTGCTGGGGATCATCGGCCTGGCCAACCTCATGCACCTGCGCTACGCCGAGAAGCCCGCCGAGCAGCTCCTGCGCCCCGACGGCACGCCGGTGGGTGCGAGCTACGTCCAGGACCCGGTGATCGGCCAGATCGCCAAGGCCCTCTTCGGCGGGTTCCCGCCGGCCTTCTACCTCGTGGCGGCGACCACCGGGCTGATCCTCGTGCTCGCCGCGAACACCGCCTTCAACGGGTTCCCCGTGCTGGGCTCGATCCTCGCCCGGGACGACCTGCTGCCCCGCCAGCTGCACACGCGCGGGGACCGCCTGGCCTTCAGCAACGGGATCATCTTCCTGGCGGGTGCGGCGAGCATGCTGATCCTCGCGTTCGACGCCGAGGTGACCCGCCTGATCCAGCTCTACATCGTCGGGGTGTTCATCTCGTTCACCACGAGCCAGACCGGCATGGTGCGGCACTGGACGCGGCTGTTGCGGACCGAGGTGGACCCGAAGACACGGGCCCGCATGAAGCGCTCGCGGGTGATCAACGCCATCGGGCTCACGATCACCGGTGCGGTGCTGATCGTCGTCCTGATCACGAAGTTCACGCGGGGCGCGTGGCTGACCCTGCTGGCGATGGCCCTGCTGTTCCTGCTGATGCAGGCGATCCGGCGCCACTACGAGCGCGTGGCCCGTGAGCTCGCGGCCGAGGACGGCAGCAAGGCGCGGGTGCTGCCCTCGCGGGTGCACGCCATCGTGCTGGTGTCGAAGCTGCACAAGCCGGCACTGCGGGCCCTGGCCTACGCCCGGGCATCGCGGCCGTCGGTCCTGGAGGGCCTGACCGTCGTGGTGGAGCCCGAGGAGACCCGCAAGCTGCAGGAGGACTGGGAGCGCCGCCAGATCCCCGTGCCCCTGCGGGCCCTCGACAGCCCCTACCGCGAGATCACGCGGCCGGTCGTGGACTACGTGAAGTCGATCCGCCGGGAGAGCCCCCGCGATCTCGTGGTCGTGTTCATCCCCGAGTACGTCGTCGGGCATTGGTGGGAGCAGATCCTGCACAACCAGTCCGCGCTGCGACTCAAGGGCCGCCTGCACTTCACGCCGGGCGTGATGGTCGCGAGCGTCCCGTGGCAGCTGCGGTCCTCGGAAGGGCTGGAGGACCGTGAGGACGTCGCGGGGCCCGGCATGATCCGTCGCATCGGTGTCGCGCAGGACGAGCGCGAGGCCGCGGGGGCCCCCGATCCGGGTGGCCCGGCCGGCTCGGGAGGGGCGTCCTGACCGGGCGCCGGTCCCCCCGGTCGAGGGCTGCGGCCGCCGGCGCACCCGCGGCACCCGCGGCACTGCCCGATCCCGTCGAGCTGGAGATCGGGGAGGTCGCCCACGGGGGCCACTGCGTGGCGCGCCACGACGGGCGGGTGGTGTTCGTCCGGCACGCCCTGCCGGGTGAGCGCGTCCTCGTCCGGTTCACGGAGGCCGAGCCGGGGGCGCGGTTCTGGCGTGGGGACGCGGTGGAGGTCGTGCGCGCCGACCCCGGGCGCGTGCAGCCGCCCTGTCCGTGGGCCCGGCCCGGCGCGTGCGGGGGCTGCGACTGGCAGCACGCGACCCTCGACGTGCAGCGGGAGCTCAAGCAGCGCGTGCTCGCCGAGCAGTTGACGCGTCTGGGTGGCTTCGACCTGGACGCCCAGCCGTGGTGGCCGGTCGCCGTCGCCGCCGTGCCGGGGGACGACGACGGGCTCGGGTGGCGCACGCGGGTGCGGTTCGCCGTCGACGCCGCGGGCCGCGCGGGCCTGCGCGGGTTCCGCTCCCACGAGGTGGTGCCGATCGACTGGTGCCGCATCGCGCATCCGCAGGTCAGTGCCCTCGACGTGACGGGGCGGCCGTGGCCGGGGGTGGCGGCGGTGGACGTCGTCGGGGTCGCGGACGGCGAGCAGCGGCTCGCCGTCGTCGAGCCCCGGGACGGCGCGCGGGCACCCCGGCGCCGGACCGACCTCCCGCCGCTGGCCGCCGAGGCGTCGATTGCGCTGGACGGAGGCGAGGGTCCCGTGCGCCTGGCCGGGCGGGCCTGGGTGTCGGAAACCGTGGAACTGCCCTCGCCCGCGGGTTCGGTGTCGCGCGCGTTCCGGGTCGGCGGAGCCGGCTTCTGGCAGGTGCACCCCGGTGCGGCGGCGACGCTGGCCCGCACGGTCCTCGACTTCGCCGCGCCGCGTGCGGGGGAGCGGGCGTGGGACCTGTACTCGGGGGTGGGGCTGTTCAGCGCCGCACTGGCGCTGGCCGTGGGCGGCGACGGCGGCGTCGTGGCCGTGGAGTCCGGCGATCGGGCCGTGCGCGACGCCCGGCGCAACCTGCACGACCTGCCCTGGGTGGAGGTGGTGGGCGAGCGGGTGGAGCGCTGGGTCGCGACCGAGCAGGCCCGCCCCGACGTCGTCGTCCTCGACCCCCCGCGCTCGGGTGCGGGCGCGGCGGTGATCGACGCGGTGCTGGCCGCGCGCCCGCGCGTGATCGTGCTGGTCGCCTGCGATCCCGCGGCGCTCGCCCGTGACCTGCGCCGCGCCGTCGAGGCGGGCTGGCGGGTGGAGCGGATGGAGGCCTTCGACCTGTTCCCCATGACGCATCACCTGGAGACCGTGGCGCAGCTGGTGCCGGCGTCCTCGTGATCCTGCCTCGAGGTATCTCGACATCGAGATACCTTGCGACCTAAACTGTCTCGACGTCGAGATACCGCCCCGGCCGGGGACCTTGGTCACACGGTGGTGCAGGATGGCGGGCAGCGCACTCGCCCCGCGCCCGCCCCCGCCCGGTCCCGCACCCGGCCGGGCGGCCGTGCCCCGACGACCGTCACCGACCACCAGGGAGCGTCAGCCGTGAGCCAGAACAGTGTCGACACCTTCGCCTCCCGGGGCATCCTGGAGGTCGGCGGAACCGGGTACGAGATCTTCCGCCTCGGCGCGGTGGAGGGGGCCGAGGGCCTGCCGTTCAGCCTCAAGGTGCTGCTGGAGAACCTGCTGCGCACGGAGGACGGCGCCAACATCACCGAGGGCCACATCCGCGCGCTCGCCGGGTGGGACCCGCAGGCCGAGCCCGACACCGAGATCCAGTTCACGCCCGCCCGCGTGATCATGCAGGACTTCACCGGCGTCCCGTGCGTCGTCGACCTCGCCACGATGCGCGAGGCCGTCGCCGACCTCGGCGGCGACCCCGCCCGGATCAACCCGCTCGCCCCCGCCGAGCTGGTCATCGACCACTCGGTGATCATCGACGTGTTCGGCCGCCAGGACGCCCTGGCCCGCAACATGGAGATCGAGTACGAGCGCAACCGCGAGCGCTACCAGTTCCTGCGTTGGGGCCAGACGGCGTTCGACGAGTTCAAGGTCGTCCCGCCCGGCACCGGCATCGTCCACCAGGTCAACATCGAGTACCTGGCCCGCACGGTGATGACCCGCGAGGTGTCTACCGCGGAGGGCACCGTCCTGCGCGCCTACCCCGACACCTGCGTGGGCACCGACTCCCACACGACGATGGTCAACGGCCTGGGCGTGCTGGGCTGGGGCGTCGGCGGGATCGAGGCCGAGGCGGCGATGCTCGGCCAGCCCGTCTCGATGCTCATCCCGCGCGTCGTCGGCTTCAAGCTCACCGGCGCGATCCCCGCGGGCGCGACGGCGACCGACGTCGTCCTGACGATCACCCAGATGCTGCGCAAGCACGGGGTGGTCGGCAAGTTCGTCGAGTTCTACGGCGAGGGCGTGGCCTCGGTGCCGCTGGCCAACCGGGCCACCATCGGCAACATGAGCCCCGAGTTCGGCTCGACGTGCGCGATCTTCCCGATCGACGACGAGACGCTCGCCTACCTGCGCCTGACCGGCCGCAGCGACCAGCAGGTGGCCCTCGTCGAGGCCTACGCCAAGGAGCAGGGCCTCTGGCACGACCCCTCCCGCGAGGTGCGCTACTCCGAGTACCTCGAGCTCGACCTCTCGACGGTCGTCCCGAGCATCGCCGGCCCCAAGCGGCCGCAGGACCGGATCGAGCTCAGCAAGGCCAAGGAGGCCTTCGCCGCCGCGCTGCCGACCTACACCGCCGACCCGTCGGCGTCGGCGTCCGTCACGGCGCCCGACGGCAGCTCCTACGAGCTCACCCACGGTGCGGTGACGATCGCCTCGATCACCTCGTGCACCAACACGTCCAACCCGTCGGTGATGGTGGCGGCGGCCCTGCTCGCTCGCAACGCCGTCGAGAAGGGCCTGACCGTCAAGCCCTGGGTGAAGACGTCGCTGGCGCCCGGCAGCAAGGTGGTGCGCGACTACTACGAGCGCGCGGGCCTCACGCCCTACCTGGAGAAGCTCGGCTTCCACATCGTCGGGTACGGCTGCACGACCTGCATCGGCAACTCGGGTCCGCTGCCCGAGGAGGTCTCGGCCGCGGTCCAGCACGCCGACCTCGCCGTCGTCTCGGTGCTGTCCGGCAACCGCAACTTCGAGGGCCGGATCAACCCCGACATCAAGATGAACTACCTCGCCAGCCCGCCGCTCGTCATCGCCTACGCCCTCGCCGGCACCATGGAGCTCGACCTCGACACCGAGCCCCTGGGCACGGCCGCCGACGGCAGCCCGGTGTTCCTCGCCGACATCTGGCCGAGCCCGGTCGAGGTCGAGCGGGTGGTGGGGGAGTCCATCACCAAGGAGATGTTCGTGGGCGACTACGCCGACGTCTTCGCCGGTGACGAGCGTTGGCAGTCCCTGCCCACGCCCACGGGCAAGACGTTCGCCTGGGACGCGCAGTCCACCTACGTCCGCAAGCCCCCGTACTTCGAGGGCATGGGCATGGAGCCGGCGCCCGTCACCGACATCGACGGCGCGCGCGTCCTGGCCCTGCTCGGGGACTCGGTGACGACCGACCACATCAGCCCGGCCGGCTCGATCAAGCCCGACAGCCCTGCGGGCGCCTACCTCGCCGAGCACGGGGTGGACCGCAAGGACTTCAACTCCTACGGGTCCCGCCGCGGCAACCACGAGGTGATGATCCGCGGCACGTTCGCCAACATCCGGCTGAAGAACCTGCTGCTGGACGGCGTCGAGGGCGGGTTCACCCGCGACTTCCTCGCCGACGGCGCGCCGCAGACCACCATCTACGACGCGGCGCAGTCCTACGCGGCCGCCGGGGTGCCCCTGGTGATCCTCGCGGGCAAGGAGTACGGCTCCGGGTCCAGCCGCGACTGGGCCGCCAAGGGGACGGCGCTGCTGGGCGTGCGGGCCGTCGTCGCCGAGAGCTACGAGCGCATCCACCGCTCCAACCTGATCGGGATGGGCGTCCTGCCGCTGCAGTTCCCCGCGGGCACCAACGCGGCCTCGCTCGGCCTCGACGGCACCGAGACCTTCTCCGTCTCCGGGGTGACCGCCCTGAACGACGGCACGACCCCCCGCACGGTCTCCGTGACGGCCACGAAGGCCGACGGCACGGCGACGACGTTCGACGCGGTGGTGCGCATCGACACCCCCGGGGAGGCCGACTACTACCGCAACGGCGGCATCCTGCAGTACGTCCTCCGCCAGCTCGTCCGCGGCTGACGTCCCTCGCAGCACCACGGTGCCCCGTCACGCAGTGCGTGGCGGGGCACCGTCGTCCGACCGGGTGAAACGGGCCCGACCGTTCGGCGCAAGGGACCCAGGGCCCGAACCTACGCCGAGTCACCGAGGTCGGTCAGGCGGCGCTGGGGGCCGGGGGCAAAGCGGAACCTTCGGCGCGATCCGCCGCCGGAGGGTTGCGTTCCGTGAGGAACCGTTCGCCGATCGTCGACGAAACTCTCGGCGCGCCGGTCGCTGACCCTCGCCGAAGCCCTTATGTTGCGTGGGACAACAAAGAGTTGCGCCGTGGTCGCCGCACTGTCGTGCCGGCCCGCGCGCGCCGGCCCCCCGACGTCGTGGGGAGCCTGTCCGGAACCGGGCGGTCCCGGTTCCAGGAAGGACCGGAGCACCATGCGCAAGCCTTTCCTCGGCGTCCTCGCCCTCGTGGCCGCCAGCTCGTTGACCCTGTCGGCCTGTGGGGACGACGAGGCCACCCCCGGGGCCTCGTCCTCGGGTGCCTCCGGCGGCGGCACGATCGGCGTGATCCTCCCCGACTCGGCGTCGTCGAACCGCTGGGAGACCGCCGACCGCAAGTACCTCACCGAGGCGATCACGGCGGCCGGGTTCACGCCCGACATCCAGAACGCCGGCAACGACAAGGCGAAGTTCTCCACGATCGCCGAGGGCATGATCAGCAAGGGCGTCAAGGCCCTGATGATCGTCAACCTCGACTCCGAGACCGGCGCGGCCGTCATCACCAAGGCCAAGAACGCCGCGATCCCGGTCATCGACTACGACCGGCTCACGCTGGGCGGCGGCGCGTCGTACTACGTGTCCTTCGACAACGTGAAGGTCGGCGCCGCGATCGGCGACGGTCTGGTGACCTGCCTGAAGGAGAAGGGCAAGACCTCCGGCGGGGTCGTCCTGCTCAACGGCTCGCCCACCGACAACAACGCCACGCTGTTCAAGCAGGGCTACGAGAAGTCGGTCAAGGACGCCGGGTACTCGATCGTGGACGACCAGTCCGTGCCGGACTGGGACAACACGAAGGCCGGCCAGATCTTCGAGCAGATCTTCACCAAGCAGCAGGGCAAGTTCGTCGGTGTCGCCTCGGCGAACGACGGCCTCGGCGGCGCCGTGGTCTCGGTCCTGGAGCGCAACGGCCTCGCCGGTCAGATCCCGACCACCGGTCAGGACGCCACCGACGAGGGCCTGCAGCGGGTCCTGCTCGGCACGCAGTGCATGACGGTCTACAAGGCCGTGAAGAAGGAGGCCGACGCGGCCGCCGCGCTGGCGATCGCCCTCGCCAAGGGTGACACCGCCGCCGCCGACGCCCTGGCCACCGGGTCGGTCACCGACACCAAGACCAGCGCCTCCGTGAAGTCCGTCCTGCTGGAGCCGCAGGCGATCTTCAAGGCCAACGTCAAGGACGTCATCGCCGACGGCTACACCACGGCCGACAAGGTCTGCACCACCGACGCCCTCAAGAAGGCGTGCACGGACAACGGCGTCTCCTGATCCGTCGCATGCCATGCGGTGCGCCGCCGGAGGACGGCCGGCGGCGCACCGCGAGGGGCCCGCATTGGTGCGGGCCCTCGTCGTACTGGTCGGTCGGCGAGGACGCCGACCCGAGGATCAACCGAGGTGCCATGAGTACGACCCCCACGGGTGCCGACGGCGAGCCCGCCGTCGTCCCCGTCCCCGACGCCGGCACGCCGTTGCTGAGCCTGCGCGGGATCAACAAGAGCTTCGGCGCCGTGCACGTGCTGCGCGGGGTCGACCTCGACGTGTGGCCGGGCAAGGTCACCGCGCTGGTCGGCGACAACGGGGCAGGCAAGTCCACGCTCATCAAGGGCATCGCCGGGATCCACGGCTTCGACAGCGGCTCCTACCGCTTCGAAGGTGAGGAGACCGCCGTCCACAGCCCCAAGCAGGCCAACCAGCTCGGGATCGAGGTCGTCTACCAGGACCTCGCGCTCTGCGACAACCTGGACGTCGTCCAGAACCTCTACCTGGGCCGTGAGCTGCGCCGTCGGGGGACCCTCGACGAGACGACGATGGAGCGCCGGGCCGAGGAGACGCTGCGCGGGCTGTCGGTGCGCACCCTGAAGTCGGTGCGGATGAAGGTCTCCAGCCTCTCCGGCGGCCAGCGCCAGACGGTCGCCATCGCGCGCTCCGTGCTGTGGAACAGCAAGCTGGTGATCCTCGACGAGCCCACTGCCGCCCTGGGTGTCGCGCAGACCGAGCAGGTGCTCAACCTCGTCCGCCGGCTGGCCGACGCCGGACTCGGCGTCATCCTCATCTCGCACAACATGAACGACGTCCTGCGCGTCGCCGACAACGTGGCGGCGCTGTACCTCGGGCAGATGGCCGCCCAGGTCCAGGCATCCGACGTGACCCATTCCCAGATCGTCGAGCTGATCACCGCGGGTCGCAGCGGTGACCTCGGCCTGCCGCGTGAGCCGAAGCAGGTGTCCGCATGAGCGTCCCGACGTCGACCCCGACCGAGCCCGTCGACGACGCGGCGACCAACCCGATCGTCGGTGCGCTGCGCTCGTACGTGCAGCGGGTCCGAGGCGGCGACACCGGCAGCCTCCCCGCGGTGCTCGGCCTCGCGGCCCTCCTCGTCTTCTTCTCCGCGATGCAGAGCGACGTCTTCCCGACCGCACGCAACCTGGCGAACCTGCCCGGCCAGAGCGCCGGCGTCATGTTCATCGCCATGGGCCTGGTGTTCGTGCTGCTGCTCGGCGAGATCGACCTGGGTGCCGGCGTCACCGGCGGCACCTCGGCCGCGGTGCTCGCCGTCCTGCTCACCAAGCACGAGGTCTCCTGGCCGCTCACGGTGGCGGCGTGCATCGCCACCGGCCTCGTCATCGGCCTCGTCGTCGGCCTGCTCGTGGCCTGGCTCGGCATCCCGTCCTTCGTCGTCACGCTCGCGTTCTTCCTCGGCCTGCAGGGCGTCATGCTCCTGGTGATCGGTGAGGGCGGGACGATCGGGATCGGCGAGGGCGTCGTCCGGTCGGTCAACAACGACAACATGAAGCCGGTCTACGGCTGGATCATGGTCGCGGTCGTCGTGATCGGGTATGCCGCCAGCGCCTTCGCCGGAGCGGCCAGGCGTGCCCGCGCCGGGCTCTCGGCCGCGCCGATGCCGGTGCTGATCGCCAAGATCGTGTCGCTGGCGGTCGTGATGTCCCTCGTGACTGCCTTCCTGAACCAGGAGCGGTCCCCGAACGCGGTGGTGAAGTCGCTCAAGGGCGTCCCGGTCGTCATCCCGTTTACGATCGTGTTCGTCGTCGGCCTCACGTTCCTGCTCAGCCGCACCGCGTTCGGGCGGCACGTCTACGCGGTCGGCGGCAATGCCGAGGCCGCCCGTCGTGCGGGCATCAACGTCGCCAGCATCCGGATCGCCTGCTTCATGATCAGCTCGGCGATGGCCGCCATCGGCGGCATCCTCATCGCCTCGCGCGACAACTCCGTCTCGCCGACCACCGGTGTCGGCACGACGCTGCTGCTCGCCGTCGCGGCAGCCGTCATCGGCGGCACGTCCCTGTTCGGCGGCCGCGGTCGCATCATCGACGCCGTCCTCGGCGGGCTCGTCGTCGGCGTGATCAACAACGGGCTGCCGTTCATCACGCAGCGCTCGGGCGTGCAGTACATGGTGACCGCGCTGGTCCTCCTGCTCGCGGCCAGCGTCGACGCCATCACCCGGCGCACCACGTCCGCCACCGGACGCTGATCCGCCTCCAGGCCCCACCGGCCGACCCGTAAGCCGCCGACCGTCCGTCCTGCCACCACCACCGGTGGCAGGACGGGTCGGTCGTCCCCCGACGCGAGAGAGGGGTGTCGTCGTGTCGCAACTCTCACCGGCGGACGGCCCCCGGTCGGCCGTCGCGGGGCCACCGCCGGCGGCGCGGGCCGACTCCCTCAGCGCGGTCCTCACCCACCTGCACCGCCACGGCCCCCTGACCCGGACCCGGCTGGCCGCGCTGACCGGACGCAACCGGAGCACGATCGCCGCGCTGGTGGGCCGGCTCGTGGAGTGCGGTGCGGCCGAGGAGACCCCGGGGGAGCCCGACGGCGCGACGGGGCGGCCGTCGCTGCTCGTCCGTCCGCGGTCCGACGCCGTCCAGGTGATGGCCGTCGACGTCAGCGGTGAGGGCGTGACCGGCGCGCTCGTCGGTCTCGGCGGCGCCGTCCTGGCCCGCACCGGGATCAGCCTGCCCGACCCGTGGACGACGCCCGCGGGGGCACGCACGATGGCCGACCTCGTGGTGGCCACCGTGACGGCCCTCGAGGCGCACCCGCTCGCCCACCGCCCCCTGGGGCTGGGCGTCGCGGTACCCGGTGTCGTCGACGTCGACAGCGGGGTCGTGGCCCTGTCGCCGACGCTCGGCTGGTCGGGGGAGCCGCTGGGGGAGATGCTCGCCGACGCCCGGCCCGACCTGCCGGTCCTGCTGGGCAACGACGCCGATCTCGGCCTGCTGTCGGAGCTGCGCCACGGGGCCGCGCGGGACGGGCAGGACGTCGTCTACCTCAGCGCGGGAGCGGGTGTGGGCGGCGGCATGGTCAGCGGGGGGCAACGCGTGCGGGGCGCCTCGGGGTACGCGGGGGAGGTCGGCCACGTGCTGGTGCGGCCCGGGGGGCGCCGCTGCCGCTGCGGTGCGCGGGGCTGCTGGGAGACCGAGGTCGGCCCGGCGGCCCTCGCCCGAGCGCTGGGCACGTCGCCGGCGGCAGCGGCGCTCGTGGCCGGCCTCGACGCGGAGCGCGAGCGACGCACCGGCCGGCTCGACGAGGTGGCGACGTGGCTCGGGGTCGGCGTCGCCGCCCTGGTGACCCTCCTCAACCCCCGCTCGGTCGTCTTCGGCGGCCTGCTGCGGGAGGTCTTCGTCGTGGAGGAGCCGCTGGTACGGGCCGTCGTCGCCCGGCACACCCTCGCCCCGGCCCTGGTCGACCTGCGGTTGCTGCCCGCCTCCGCGGGCGACGGCGCGCTGTCGGGAGCCGCCGAACTGGTCTGGGACCACGTCCTGGCCGATCCCGTGACGTTCCTCGGCGCCTAGCCGGACTGTCGGTGGCCGCGGCCACGATGGCGGGGTGACCTCGCCCACTCGCCGCGGCTGGCCGCCGTCGCTGCCGCCTCCCGGAGCCCCCCAGTGGAGGCACCGCGCGGCCGCCCACCTGCTCGACGCCTGCCCACCGGAGTACCGGGGGTACCCGGTCGTCGTCCGGCAACCGGCGGTGCTCGGGTGGCTCGCCGTGCGGCACGTCCACGCGGCCCGCGAGGCCGCCCTGCAGGCACTCGCCCAGGCCAGGGCGCAGTTGCACGGCGTGGTGCCGCCCGCCGTGATCGACGACGTCGTCGCGGTGCTGGAGGCAGAGACGGCGCGTCTGGGGGAGCAGCTGGCCTCGGTGACCGAGGTGGCCACGGCGCTCATGGCGGACGCGCGGGCCGCCCGGACGGCGGGCGGTTGAGCAGCTCGGCGAGCCCGGCGGGTGCCCGGCCACCTACACTGCGGGCACGGGTGTCGAGCTCCGTGCGACGCCGGGCGCGAAGGAGGAGCAGTCGATGGTGGATCTCCGGGAGATCCGGAAGCCCGCGGACCTGCGTCACCTCTCCCGCGAGGAGCTGGACGATCTCGCCGCGCAGATCCGGCGGTTCCTGGTGGACGCGGTGTCCCGCACCGGCGGCCACCTCGGGCCCAACCTGGGCGTGGTCGAGCTCACCATGGCCGTGCACCGCGTCTTCGACTCCCCTCGTGACCTCGTGGTGTTCGACACGGGCCACCAGGCGTACGTGCACAAGCTGCTGACGGGCCGGCACGACTTCTCGACGCTGCGCCAGGAGGGCGGCCTGTCGGGCTACCCCGCGCGCTCGGAGTCCGAGCACGACGTCGTCGAGAACTCCCACGCCTCCACGGCCCTGTCGTGGGCCGACGGCATCGCGAAGGCGCACCAGGTGCGCGGGCGCTCCGACCGGCACGTCGTGGCGATCGTCGGGGACGGAGCGCTGACGGGCGGGATGGCCTGGGAGGCGTTGAACAACATCGCCACTGGCACCGAGCGCAACCTCGTCATCGTGGTCAACGACAACGAGCGCTCCTACGCCCCCACCATCGGCGGTCTCGCCCATCACCTGGCCACCCTGCGCACCACGCGGGGCTACGAGCGGTTCCTCGACTGGGGCAAGTCCCGGCTGCAGCGCAGCGGCCTGCCGGGGCGCGTGGCCTACGACACGCTGCACGGCATGAAGAAGGGCCTCAAGGACATCGTGGCCCCCCAGGGGATGTTCGAGGACCTCGGGATCAAGTACGTGGGGCCGGTGGACGGCCACGACCGCGAGGCCATGGAGCACGCCCTCCAGCGGGCCAAGGCCTACGGCGGCCCCGTGATCGTGCACGCCCTGACCCGCAAGGGGCACGGCTACGCACCGGCCGAGAACGACGACGCCGACCGCTTCCACGCCACCGGCGTGATCGACCCCGAGACGGGTCGCCCGCTGCGCAGCGGGGGCAGGTCGTGGACGTCGGTGTTCGCCGACGAGATGGTCGCCCTCGGGGCCCGGCGCCCCGACCTCGTCGGCATCACCGCCGCGATGCTGATCCCGGTGGGCCTGCACCGCTTCGCCGAGGCCTACCCCGACCGCGTGTTCGACGTCGGCATCGCCGAGCAGCACGCCGTGACCTCGGCGGCGGGCATGGCCTACGCCGGCCTGCACCCCGTGGTCGCGGTCTACTCCACCTTCCTCAACCGGGCCGTCGACCAGGTGATCATGGACGTCGCGCTGCACGGTGCCGGCGTCACGTTCGTCCTCGACCGGGCCGGGATCACCGGCAACGACGGCGCGAGCCACCACGGGGTGTGGGACCTCAGCCTGCTCTCGGCCGTGCCCGGCATCCGCGTGGCCGCGCCGCGCGACGCGCAGAGCCTGCGCGAGGAGCTCGGCGAGGCGGTCGACGTGGACGACGCGCCGACGGTCGTCCGGTTCCCCAAGGCCGAGGTGAGCGCAGCCCTGCCCGCGCTGCGCCGTGAGGGCGGGGTGGACGTCCTCGCCGACGAGGGTGAGCCCGACGTGCTCGTCGTCGCGGTGGGGGCGATGGCCGCGCTGGCCCTCGAGGTCGGCCGCGGCCTCGTCGCCCAGGGCATCGGAGTGACCGTCGTCGACCCGCGCTGGGTCGTCCCCGTCGACGCCGCCCTCGTCGACTTGGCCCGCCGGCACCGCCTCGTCGTCGTGATCGAGGACGGCGTGCGGGTCGGCGGGATCGGCTCCCTGGTCGGGCTCGCCCTGTCCGACGCCGGCGTCCACGTCCCGCTGCTGTGCCTGGGCACGCCGACCGAGTTCCTCGCGCACGCCGCCCGAGAGTCGGTGCTGGAGCGTTGCGGGCTCAGCGCCCAGCAGGTGACGCTGAAGGTGGTCGAGGCCGTCGCCGGCCTGGACAGGGCGGCGCTGGAGACGCTGGGCCTCGAGGGCTGAGGTCGCCCGGGCCCACGCCGGGGGTGACGCAGCGGCGCGTCAGCGCCGGGGGCCGCCCCACGGTCCGGCGCGCCAGGCGCGCGGCTGGTCCAGGGACTGCGCGACGACGTCGCCGAGTGCCCGCGCGGCCCCCACCTCGTCGGCGGTCACCAGCAGGGGGACAGGCACGCCCCTGGCGAGGGGGTCGGTGGCCGTCCAGGCGGCCGCCACGAACGCCGGGTCCACCCGCGAGGGGTCCAGCCAGCCCCGGCTGCGGGCGGGGGCCGCGACCGCCCGCATGCCCGAGCCGTCCTCGCGCGCCAGGTACTCGCGCACCCCGCGCAGCGACAGCAGGGCCAGCACGTCGGTGCCGCCGTAGGGCCGCAGCACGGCGCCCGAACTGCTGCCCGCCACCGTGGGCCTGCCCGAGCGCAGCCTTTCCACGAGCAGGGCGCCCATCCGCGTGCCGTGGGCCAGCGCCTGCTCCCACCATCCGGCGACGGTGGCCGGCGGCACGAGGCCCGACGGGACTGCCACGGGCGGCAGGGGCAGGGGTTCGTCGGTCTCGTCGAGCACGAGGCCCAGCCCCATGTCGAGGACGCCGCCCGGCACGCGGGCGCGGACCCAGTCCGGGCCGGCGTGGTCGGCGTGGCCTGCCGGGAGCGCCAGCAGGCGCGCCTGGAGCCGGTCGGGGTGGTCCAGGCGGCTCAGGGCGCGCAGGCGACGGGCGAGCAGGGCCGCCACGAGCTCGCCGTCACCGGCTGCCGGCGCCGCCAGCTCGGCGACGGCGTCCCAGGACAGCGCGACGGCACGGCTCCCGACGTCGAGGACGATGCCGTCCTCACCCGGTGTGGTGTCGATGTCGTGCAGGACGCACGCGGCCAGCACGCTGCGTCGCAGCGTCAGGAGGTCGCTCGTCGGGGGCACCGTCGCACGGTATCGGTGCGTGGCCGGGCCGCGCGGTGACTGCGGCCGACGCCTGCTCCGCCCGGGTGACGCCCGCCTGCAGTGCCACGCTCCTGCAGTAGCGCGTCAGCCCTGAACGGCTCCGGCAGCGGCCTGCGCCGGGGTGGCCTGGCCCTGCGGCTGCGCTGCCGCGGTCGCGGGGCCGGTGGTCGAGGGCCTCCGCGCCGGCATGAGGAACGCGATCATGACGGGGATCAGGTAGGCGGCCCAGACGACGACCTCGAGCACGGTCATGGCGGGGCTGAGGTTGAACACGCCCTTGATCAGGGTGCCCGCGACCGAGGTGGGCGCGATCACCGAGGAGACGTCGAAGGCGAGGCGGTCGAGGCCGGGCAGGATGCCCGCCTCCTGCAGGTCGTGGACGCCGTAGGCGAGCACGCCGGCGGCGACGACGACGAGGGCCGCGCCCGTCCAGCGGAAGAAGGTGGCGAGGTTGATCCGCACCGACTGCCGGTAGACCAGGTAGCCGATGACCACGGCGACCGCGATGCCGAGCAGGGCCCCGCCGAGGGGGGCGACGCCGAAGGACCCCGACGACTTCACCGCCGACCACACGAACAGCGTCGTCTCCAGGCCCTCGCGCCCGACGGCGAGGAACGAGGTGAGGACGAGCGCCGTGGTGCCCATGGCGACGGCCTGGCTCATCTTGGCGTCGAGGTCGCGACGCAGGAAGCGGGCGGTGCGCCGCATCCAGAAGACCATCCAGGTGACGAAGCCCACGGCCACGATCGACAGTCCGCCGCCGAGCGCCTCCTGGGCCTTGAACCCCAGGTGGGCCGACGTGAACGTGAGGCCAGCGCCGACGGCGAGGCTCAGCGCCACCGCGACGCCGACGCCGACGCTCACGGTCCACAGCCGGTCCCGGCGACCGGTCCGGACGAGGTAGGCGACGAGGATGCCGACGACGAGCGAGGCCTCGAGGCCCTCGCGCAGACCGATCAGGAAGTTCGCGACCAACTCAACGGCTCCTGGGTCGGGGCGCGATCAGGCGCCACCACGGGTGTAGGTAAGGCTTACCTTAGCCGTGACGAGCGTCGGAGCGAAACGCGGCGTCAGGCCGGGGCCGCGGCGTCACCGGCCGCGAGGGCCTGAAGCATCAGGTCACGCACGAGCGCCACCTGCCACCCCCGCGCCCCCGCCGTGCGCAGGGCGGTGGCCACGGCGTCGGCCCCCTGGTCGTGCGTCACCGGCGGCGCCCAGGTGAAGCGGCGCACGAGGTCGGGGGAGAGCAGGTTCTCCAGCGGCACGGCACGCTCCTCACTGATCCGCGCGAGCCCTTCGCGGGCCACCGCCAGCCGGGCGGCGGCGGCGGGGTCCCGCTCGGGCCACAGGCGCGGCGGGGGCGGGCCGTCGGCGGGCAGGTGCTGGGGCGGCAGCGCGGCGTCGGGCAGGGCCGCCGCCTTCGCGAGGGCCGCCGACCACCGGGGCAGCCACCGTCGCGTGCCGCGGCCGGCGAAGGCCGGCAGGGCCGCCAGCGCCGCCGAATCGGCAGGCTGCGCGAGCGCGGCCGCGACGATCGCGGCGTCGGGAAGGACCCGCCCGGGGGAGACGTCGCGCTCCCGAGCCAGCTCGTCGCGCGTCCGCCACAGCTCGCGGACCACGGCCAGCTGACGACGCGTGCGGACCTGGTGCAACCCGGAGGTGCGCCGCCACGGGTCCTGGCGAGCCGCCGGCGCGGGTGCCGCCGCCACGGCCGCGAACTCCTCCAACGCCCACTCGAGCTTGTCCTGGCGGAGCAGCTCCGCCTCCACGGCGTCGCGCAGGTCCACCAGGACCTCGACGTCGAGGGCGGCGTAGCGCAGCCACGGCTCGGGCAGGGGACGGGTGGACCAGTCGACCGCGGAGTGCTCCTTGGCGAGGCTCACCCCCAGCAGCTGCTCGGTCATCGCCGCGAGCCCCACCCGGGGGAAGCCGGCGAGCCGCCCGCCGAGCTCGGTGTCGAAGACGCGTCGCGGGACCATGCCGACCTCGGCCAGGCACGGGAGGTCCTGGCCCGCCGCGTGCAGCACCCACTCGGCGTCGGCCAGGGCCTCCCCGAGGGCGGAGAGGTCACGCAAGGCCTCGGGGTCGACCAGGGCCGTGCCTGCGCCGTGGCGGCGCAGCTGGACCAGGAAGGCGCGCTGCCCGTAGCGGTGCCCGCTGGCCCGCTCGGCGTCCACGGCCACGGGCCCGCTCCCGGCGGCGAAGGCCGCCACGACCTGCCCGAGCGCCTCGGGGGTGTCGGCCACCGCCGGCACGCCGTCGCGCGGGGCGTCCAGCCGCCGCACGGCGGCCGCTACGGCCTCCGACGTCGATGCCGGGGCATCCTCCGCTCGATCCTCCTGCGCTGCCGGCACAACCGGCGCCCCACCTTCGTCCACGCAGACACCGTAGTCCTGCCCGGCCCGCGCCCGGCTCACCCGCGCCCTGCAGCGGTGACCCGGGGTGCGGGAGGGGTCAGGCGATGGCGCCCGAGCGCAGCGCGGTGGCGACCATCTCGGCCCGGTCACCGGTGCCCAGCTTGCGGGCGATGCGGGCCAGGTGGCTCTTCACGGTGAGGGCCGACAGGCCCAGCTCGTCACCGATGTCCTTGTTCGACTTGCCGTCGGCGACCAGCTGCAGCACCTGGATCTCACGTGCGGACAGGCTCTCGACGCCGTCGCCGCGCTCGCCCGTGGGGCGGGCCGTGCTCGGTGCCGCGGAGACCAGGTAGGAGCGCACCCCCGCGCTGATCGCCGCGCGGACGCTGTAGGGGTCGTCGGTGGTGGTGAGGACGAGCCCACGCTGCCAGCCGGCCGAGCGCAGCTCCCGGATGAGGGAGATGCCCGAACCGTCGGGGAGGCCCGCCTCGGCGACGCACAGGTCGGCGATGCCCGCGCCCGCCTTCTGCCGGGCCTCGGCGACGCTGCCCACCTCGAGCACGTGCCGGGCGCCCAGGGCGCGCAGGGTATGGGCCACCGCCTCGCGGATCGCCGGGTTGGCCACGACGACCATGGCGGCGAAGCGTCCGGGGCGAGGCACGGCCAGGCCGGCTCGTTCGACCAGTGCGGTCACGGTGACCCCTCCTGCAGTCGCCGCTCGTGGCGGCGGCGTGGCGGACGGCTACCCGCAGGCAGCCTTGTTCACCGTTCAGGTCGGCAGCCGAGGGGGGGTACTTGAGGTCGTGCGGCACCGATCAAGGGAGGTTTCGGGCGCGGTCACACCCTTCGGCGCGGAAGGGCGGCGACGCCGTCGGGCAGCGGCGGCAGGCCCCCCACGGTGCACAGCAGCTCCGACCACGCCCGCAGGTGGCCTGCGACGTCGTCGACGGGCGTCCACGAGACGCGGATCTCCAGCTCGACCGTGGGAGGGCGGTCGGCGAGGGC
Organism: Kineosporiaceae bacterium; assembly: GCA_046330935.1. GTDB lineage: Bacteria > Actinomycetota > Actinomycetes > Actinomycetales > Kineosporiaceae > JAXLRU01. Next base: position 67,632 of record JAXLRU010000009.1, on the reverse strand, counting down.
GCCGAAGCTCTCCGAGACCACCCGGGTGACGGTTCCCCCAGCCGCGCGCCACGAGACGCCCGAGGCCGTGAGGGCCTCCTCCCACCACGTCCAGCCGATGCGCCAGAGCAACGGGTCGGCGGCGAGGTCGGGTTCCATCGCCGCGCGCACGAACGTCACCGCCCGCATCGTGCCCTCCCATGCCTCCTGCCCGTCGGGGTCGCACAGCAGGACGAACCTGCCGGAGGCGAGCTCCTCCTGCTGGACCACGAGATCGCCCGCCATGGCGAGGGAGTGCGGCGCGATCCGGCCGGGGGCCGGGATCTCCTGCACGCTCACCTCGGGCCGCAGTCGCGCGTGGCGAAGCCGCTCGACGGCGTCGAGGAACTCCGGTGGCGGCTCCGCCGGCTTGCTCCGAGTGGGCACGAGCGCAGCGTAGGCAACCGCCTACCCCCCGGGCAGCACGACGCGCCAGCGGGACGGCGTCCCGCGCCGGGGCGTGGGACGATCGCGTGCGTGAGTGCTGCCTCCACCGTGTCCTCCCCGCCCGCCGGCCCGCCGCTCGACGGCGGTCCCGAGCAGGAGCCCTCGGCGTTCCTGGAGGCGTGTGCGGGGCGGCGTCCGCAGCACACGCCGGTGTGGTTCATGCGCCAGGCGGGGCGTTCCCTGCCCGAGTACCGGGCCGTGCGCGAGGGCATCCCGATGCTCGAGTCGTGCCGCCGGCCCGAGCTGATCACCGAGATCACCCTGCAGCCGGTGCGCCGCTACGGCGTCGACGCCGCGATCTTCTACTCCGACATCGTCGTCCCGCTCAAGGCCGTCGGCGTGGACCTCGACATCGTGCCCGGCCGCGGGCCGGTCGTCGCCGAGCCGTTCCGCACCCGGGCCGACCTCGACCGTCTCGTGCCGTTGACGCCGGAGCACGTGCCCTACGTGAGCGAGGCCGTCGCCCTGCTCGTGGCCGAGCTCGGGGGCACCCCGCTGATCGGCTTCGCGGGCGCCCCGTTCACGCTGGCCAGCTACCTCGTCGAGGGCGGCCCGAGCCGCGACCTCACCCGCACCAAGGCGCTCATGCACGCCGACCCCGCGCTGTGGGCCGATCTGCTCGACCGCCTCGCCGTGATCTGCGGGGAGTTCCTGCGGATCCAGGTGGCGGCCGGCGCCCGGGCCGTCCAGCTGTTCGACTCCTGGGTGGGGGCGCTGGCGCTGCCCGACTACCGCAGCCGCGTCCTCCCGCACTCGGCCCGCGCGTTCGCCCCCGTCGCCCAGGCCTTCCCCGAGGTCCCGCGGATCCACTTCGGCACCGGCACGGGCGAGCTGCTCGCCGCCATGGGCGAGGCCGGTGCCGGGGTCGTCGGCGTCGACTTCCGCGTCCCGCTCGACGTGGCCGCCTCGAGGGTGCCCGCGGGGACCGTCCTGCAGGGCAACCTCGACCCCGCGCTGCTGTTCGCGGGTGACGAGGCCCTGGACGCGGCCGTGGACGCGACGCTGCGTGCGGGCGCGACGGCCGCCGGACACGTGTTCAACCTCGGGCACGGCGTGCCGCCGGAAGCCGACCCGGGGCAGCTGGCCCGCGTCGTCGACCGCGTGCACGCCTGGTCGGGCGAGGACTCGGCCCGCTGACCTCAGGCGTCCGGAGCCTTCGCGTCGGGGTCGGCCGGAGCGGTGGCGGGGGGCGCCGCCGGGGGAGCGGCGGGCACCTTCACCGGCGCGGCCGGCGCGACCGGCACGGCCGGCGCCGAGGGCGCGACGGGTCCGGGGGTGCCGGCCCACGACGGCGGCGCGGACGGCGGCGGGACCGACCGGCGGCGGCGCCGACGCAGTGCCACGACCACGGCGGCGACGATCGCGCCCGGCAGGCACCACGGCAGCAGCGCACCGGCGACGGCGGAGGCGGCCACCGACGTGTCGCTGAGCGCCGACCACCCCGCCGAGAGGCCACCGCGGAAGCCCTTGCGGGGCTGGTCCTCGTCGACGGCGGAGTCCTCGCCCACGAGGGTGACCGTCAGGGACGACAGCGCGACCTGCCCCCGCAGGGCGGCAAGGCGCTGCATCATCCCCTCGAGGTCGGACTCCCGCTGGGTCAGGTCGGCCTCGAGGGCGAGCACGTCCTTGACGTTCGTGGCCTTGGCGAGCAGCTGGCGGACCCGCTCCAGCGCGGCGCGCTGGGTGGCGACGCGGCCGTCGAGGTCGGCCACCTGGCTCGTGACGTCCTCGGAGGTCAGCGCGCGGGCGCGGACGGTGCCGAGCGCCGCGAGCCTGGCCACCGCGGCGTCCAGCTTGTCGGCGGGCACCCGGAGTTCGATGACGGTGGTGCCCGAGGACGACTCGTCGTCCTCGGCGGGCGGCCGGTCGCTCTTCTCGGTGGCGACGAGGCCGCCGACCGACGGCCCGAGGGCGCGGACGGCACTCGCCGCCTCGTCGAGGTCCGCCACGGCCACGGTGATCGTCGCCGTGCGGATGATCTGTCGCGGCAGTGCGGCGGGTGCCGCGTCGGCGCGGGTGGTGCCCACCGCGTAGGCCACGGCCCCGCGCACCTGGTCATCTCCACCGGACCCGTCGGGCGCGCCCTGGTCGACGGTCGCTCGGTCGGCCATCGCCGGCGCGCCGCCGGCCTGGTCGGACATCGTCGAGTCGGCTCCGCACCCCGCGAGCAGCGCGGCCAGGAGGACGGCGCCCGCGACGGCCACGCCGCTGCGCCTGGGGGGACGTGCCCCGGTGGTGGGGACCATGGTTGCCTCCGGTCGTCGTCGACGCGGTTCGTCGAGGTTCAGCGTGACGGGACGAGGTCACGCCCAGGTCGCGGCGCGATCTCGATCTCCGGTCCCGCCGTGGCGGTGCGACGCGCCGGGCGGCGGGGCGGTTCCTCCGTGCGAGGCTGCCGTCGTGACCCTCCCAGGCCCGTCCCCGAGCACCGCCGCGCCTGCACCGCCCCCGTCACCGGCCGGGCCCCGGCTCGTCGTCGTCGGCGCCGGCGTCTCCGGTCTCGTGGCCGCGTTGCGCCTCGCGCAGGAGCACGGGGGGCCGGCCGTGGAGGTGCTGGAGGCCTCCGACCGCGTCGGCGGGCTGCTCGCCCCCGCGCCGGAGGGGCTCGTGCCCGGCCTGGACGTCGGCGCCGAATCGCTGCTGGCCCGCCGTCCCGAGGCGGTGGAGCTGGTGCGTTCCGTGGGCCTCGGCGGGAGGCTGGTGACCCCGCGCACCAGCGCGCCGCTGATCCTGCACGACGGGCGGCTGCACGCCGTCCCCGGCCGCACCCTGCTCGGGGTGCCCGCCGAGCCGGCACTGCTGCGGCCGCTGCTGGACGACGTCGAGGTCGCCCGGGTGGAGGCGGAGCCGCGGGAGTCCCACCGCCCGTGGGAGGGGGAGGACGCGTCGCTGGCGGAGGCGATCGGCACCCGGTTGGGCCCCGCCGTGCTCCGGCGGCTCGTGGAGCCGCTCCTGGGCGGGGTGTACGCGGGGCGCGTCGAGCGCCTGGGGGTGCGGGCCGTGATGCCCGCGCTCTGGCCGGCACTGCGCGAGGGGATGTCGCTCGTGGAGACCGTGCGGCGGCTGCGACCCCCGGCGCCGCCGACCCCGGCGTCGCCACCCGAGGCGGTGTTCGCGGGCCTCGAGGGCGGCGTCCACCAGCTCGCCTCGGCCCTCGCCCGAACCCTGCACGGGCTCGGCGTCACCGTCCGCACGGGAGTGCGCGCCGCCTCCCTGCGCCCCCGTACGGGCGGTGGCTGGCAGGTGGAGACCGGCGACGGCGCGAGCAGGTGCGCCGACGCGGTCGTCCTCGCCGTCCCCTCGCCCGTGGCCGCGGCCCTCCTGCGCGATCCGGTCCCCGCAGCGGCCCGAGCCCTGGGGGAGGTGGCGACGGCCGACGTCGCCGTGGTGGCGGTCCGGCTGCCCGCGGGCACGCTGCCCGGTGCCCTCGGCAGCGGCGTCCTCGTCGCCGACGGCGGGCTCGGCGAGGTGAAGGCGGCGACCGTGAGCAGCCGCAAGTGGGGGTGGGTCCAGGAGGCCGCGGACGGTCGGGACGTCGTCCGGCTGTCCCTCGGACGCGCGGGAGACGGGCTGGTCGCCGGCAGCGACGACGACGCGCTGCTGGCCGCCGCGTTGGGCGGCCTCCAACGCCTGCTCGGGCACGCGGGCGCCGACCCGGCTCCGGTGCGCGCCCTCAACGCCGACCGCGACGCCGTCGTGACCCGCTGGCCGCAGGCGCTGCCCCAGTACGACGTCGGCCATCTCACCCGGGTGGCGCAGGTGCGGGCCGCGGTCGCCGGTGCGCCCGCCCCCCTGGCGCTTGCGGGATCGGTGCTCGACGGTGTCGGGGTGGCCGCTTGCGTGGCGACGGCGGGGGCGGCCGCCGCCGACGTCACGGCGCGCCTGCGTGAGGAGCGGCCCGCCTGGAGGCGCGAGCCGCGGGATGGGTGACAATCGAGGCATGAGCGAGTCCCACCCCTCGACGCCCCTCCCCGATGCCGCACCGGTGCAGGCCGAGACGGCCGATGCACAGGCAGCGCGGGTTCCCGCCCGCCAGGTGAACGAGACCATCCGCTACACGATGTGGTCCGTGTTCGCCTCGCGCGGACCGCTGGGCGACGCCGCGGCCAGGGCTGCGGCCGTGGCGGAGGTGGAGGACGTCCTCGCCGACCTCGCCGGCAAGGACCTCGTGGTCCGCGGGTTCTACGACCTCGCCGGCCTGCGGGCGGAGGCCGACCTCATGGTCTGGTGGCACGCGCCCGCGGTCGAGACCGTCCAGGAGGCCTACCAGCGCCTGCGCCGTACCGCGCTCGGCGCCGCACTCGCGCCGGTGTGGTCCAACGTCGGGCTGCACCGCCCCGCCGAGTTCAACCGCGGGCACGTCCCCGCGTTCATGGCCGGCGAGGCGGCGCGCGCCTATCTCTGCCTCTACCCGTTCGTCCGATCGTACGAGTGGTACCTGCTGCCCGAGGCGGAGCGCCGCGCGCTGCTGGTGGAGCACGGCATCGCAGGCCGCGAGTACGAGGACGTCCGGGCCAACACCGTCGCCTCGTTCGCGCTGGGCGACTACGAGTGGCTGCTGGCCTTCGAGGCCGACGACCTCGCCAGGATCGTCGACCTCATGCGCCACCTGCGGGCCACGGGGGCGCGGCGCCACGTGCGCGAGGAGACCCCCTTCTTCACCGGCCCGCGGGTGCCGCTGTCGGAGCTGGTCGCGTCACTTCCGTGAGGCGTGCTCGGTGGTCTCCAGGCGCAGGCTCACCGAGTTGATGCAGTAGCGGCGGTCGGTGGGGGTCGGGTAGCCCTCGCCGGCGAAGACGTGGCCGAGGTGCGAACCGCAGCTCGCGCACCGCACCTCGGTGCGGGCCATGCCGTGGGAGAGGTCCTCGACGTACTCCACCGTGCCGTCCTCGGCGGGGGCGAAGAACGACGGCCAGCCGCAGTGGCTGTCGAACTTCTCGGTGCTGCGGAACAGCTCGGCGCCGCACGCCCGGCAGGAGTACACGCCCTCGGTGTGGCTGTCCCAGTACTCGCCGCTGAACGCGCGCTCGGTGCCGGCCTCGCGGAGGACGTGGTACTCCTCCGCGGACAGCCGCTCGCGCCACTCCTGCGACGTGAGGGCGACGGGGTAGCGGCGGGTGGGCTCTGACACGGTTCCTCCTCAGGGTCGCCGGGCGACGGCGGGCGCCGTCGCGGGCGACCCAGCCGCGGAAACGCCCCACGGGGGACGGCTGTTCCTGGCGGCGACCGCGGGCGTGTTCCAGCCGCGACGGCGGCCGTGTTCCGAGGGGCGCGGCGTGCCCTCGCGGCTAGTCTGGCCGCGTGGTGGACGTGACGCGGGTGCTGCAGATGACCTTCGGGGCCGTGCTCGGCCTCGTCTCGGTCTTCCCGTCCTCCGACGTGCCCCTGCTGATCCGCCTGCTCACCCTCATCGCCGCGCTGCTCGTCGTCGCCCACGGTGCCGACCTGCTGCCGAAGTCGGGGCCCAAGCGTCGGCAGGAGGCCCTGCAACAGGTCGTGACGGCGTTCCACCTCGTGCTCGGCGTCGCCATGGGCATCGTGTGCGTGCTTCCCTCGCCCGACGCGACCATGCGGCTGCGGGTGCCCGCGCTGTTCGTGGCGCTCGTCCTCGTCGCCCGCGCGTCGTCCCCGGCGACGTGGACGCCCGTGCGCGCGGTCCCGGCGGGTGCGACGGGCGCGACGCTCGACGACGTGCTCGGCCCCGAGGAGCTGCCGATCGGTGAGGACGGTTCGCCCGTGCCGTTCGAGCCCGCCGCGGAACCCGACCCGCTCGTCGTCGGCTACCCGCAGACCAGTCCCGTCGTGGCCGACCGCACGAGGGTGGCCGTCCCGGCGCTGCTGGTGTCGCTCGCGGCGTGGCTCGGCCTGGCCCTGCTCGCCCAGCGCGAGCTGTCCGCCCTCGGCGTCCTGTCGTTCTTCGCGATGTTCGGGTTGTTCACGTCCGGCTGGCGCACCCTGACGGTGTCCGCGCCCGCCTGACCGGCGGGTACCGCAGGTGCTCAGCCGAGCATCGTGGTGCCGCCGTAGAGGTGGAGCACGGGGACGCCGAGCCGCTCCCGCGCCTGGGAGGCCCAGTCGCGGTGGAACGTGTCCTCGACGGCGTGGGGTCGCGTCACGACCACCACCTCCCGGGCCTCGACCTCGGCCACGGCAGCTTCCAGGGCGCTCACCGGGTCACCGTCGCTGATCCGCCCTGCCGCGTCGGCGCCCGCCGCCTTGAGCGCTCCCACACTGGCGTCGAGCACCACCGAGGCCTCGGCGCGGCCGGGTTCCTCGTGGCCGCGCAGGGCCTGCAGCGCCTCCCGCAGTTCCAGCAGGCTGAGGTGGTCGAGCACGTCGGCGAGGAGGTTGCGGTGCGGGTCTGCGGGGACCAGCACCAGGTACCCGGCGGGCTCCTCGGGGTGCAGCTGGAGCAGGCCCGCGGCGTCACCGGCCGTCAGGCTCTCCTCGGTCAGGATCACGATCGTCGGGCGCACCCCGTCAACGTACCCGCGGCGCCGCTCGTCGTCCCGCTCATGCGCCCGTGTCCGCGGGCGAGCCACGCTCGGGGCGCGCCACTGCGCGCCCGCAGGAGTGGGTGTCGCCCGCGGTGGGCACAATCGGGGCCATGACCTCGCCCCGCACCACGACCCCGCCGCCGGTGCAGCGCCCGTCGCTCCCGCGCGGCACCGTGCTGCGCCGCGCCGCCGTCTCGGGGGCCGTCGCCGGTGCGGCCGCCGCCGTCGCCGGTGTCGCGGTGACCGGGACGGCCGCCCACCTGGCCCGCAGGATCGTGACGCCGGTGCCGGACCAGCCCGACGACGTCGAGGTGCTCGGCGTGGGCGCGGGCACGATCACGCTGCGCGCCGCGGAGGAGACGCGAGCGCCCGGACGCTACGGCCTGTGGCAGGACGGCGGGTCGGTGCACGTGCGCGTCGGCGAGATCGTCGACGTCGACGTCGTCTCGCGCACGGTGACGCGCCGGCTCGACGGCGTGGACCGCGGGCGGCTGCACGCGGGCAGCGGGCGCTGGAACCAGTACTACTACGCGGGGACGCCGCGCGACCTCGGCCTCGAGGTCGGGGACGACGAGGTGGCCACGCCGCTCGGTGCGATGCCGGCGTGGCGGGTGCCCCCGGCCGGCGGCGAGGCGACGGGCGGCACGTGGGCCGTCCTCGTGCACGGGCGCAACGCCACGCGGGAGGAGTGCCTGCGCGCGCTGCCGCTGCTGCACACCCTGGGCCTGACCTCGCTCGTCGTCAGCTACCGCAACGACGCCGGCGCCCCGCGCTCGCCGCGGGGCCGATACCGGCTGGGCGACGCCGAGTGGGTGGACGTCGAGGCCGCCATCGTCCACGCCCTGGAGGCGGGCGCCCGCGACGTCGTGCTGCTCGGCTGGTCGATGGGCGCGGCGATCGCCCTGCAGACGGTCGCCCGGTCGTGGCTCGCGCCGCGCATCCGCGCCCTCGTGCTCGACGCGCCCGTCGTCGACTGGCGCGACGTCCTCGTCCACCAGGCGCGCGTGCACGGCGTCCCGGCGCCCGTCGGTGCCCTCGCGCAGATGCTCCTGGAGCACCCCCACGCCCGGCGGTTCGCGGGTCTGGAGCAGCCCGTGCCGCTGGACCGCCTCGACTGGGTGAGCCGCGCCGCCGAGCTGCGCCTGCCGACGCTCATCCTGCACTCCGAGGACGACGCGTTCGTCCCCGCCGGGCCCTCTCGCCGGCTGGCGCAGGCACGGCCCGACCTGGTCACCTACGTGCCGTTCCACGGAGCGGCGCACACGCGCGAATGGAACGTGGACCCTCAGGCGTGGGAGGGCGCCGTCGCGCGGTTCCTGCTCGAGCACCGCTGAGCCGGGGTCGGTGCCGGCCTCAGCGGCCGGCGGCGATCACCCAGCGGCCCAGCAGCATCCCGTCGGCCTCCAGGAGGTGGGCCGGACGGGCGGGCAGCTTCGCCGGGCCCCCGAGTGCGAGGCGTCCCTCCAGCCCACCCACCAGCACGGGTGACCATGTCAGGCAGAGCTCGTCGAGCCGGCCCGCCTCGACGTGGGAGCCGAGCAGCCGCGGGCCGCCCTCGAGCAGCACCCTGCGCAGCCCCGCCCCCGCGAGCTGGGCCACGGCGATCAGCGGGTCGACGGTCGACTCGCCCGCCACGACCACGCGATGCCCGCCGAGCCGGCTGCGCAACCCTTCGACGTCGGCCGCCGCGCAGGTGACGAGCAGGGAGTCCTCGCCGTCGGCGAAGACCTGCTCCAGCCCGTCGAGGTCGCCCCGGCCGCTGACCACGGCCAGGACGGGCGCGGCCGCCTGGCGGTGCTTGCGGCGTCGGCCCTGGAACTGCGGCTTGGGCACGGGCACCCGGTAGCCCTCGGCCCGGGCCGTCCCCGCGCCGACGAGCACGACGTCGGCGAGCGCGCGCAGCACGGAAAGGACCGCGCGGTCCGCCGGCCCGCTGATGGACGCCGAGACGCCGTCCGGGCCTGCGATGGCGCCGTCCAGCGTCGACACCATCGACGCGCGTACCCAGCCGGCCCGGGGGAGAGGGTCGGGGTAGGCGTAGAGGTCCGCCAGGGCGTCGAGGACGTCGGGGCCGGACGCCGTGAGGTCACCGACGACCGTGGACCCCGGCAGCAGCATCCGCAGCACGCTCACGCCGTCACCGCCCGCGACACCTGGCGCTTCACACGGGTGAGCAGCCCGGCCATGCCGTGCAGGCGCAGGGGGCTGACCACCTCGCCGAGCCCGAGGCGGACCGCGAGGTCGTCGGGCACCGCGAGCGCCTGCTCGGCGGGGACACCCTCGAGCCCCGCCCGCACGACCTCGGCGAAGCCGCGGCTGGTGGGCGCCTGCGCGGGCGCGTCGACGTGCACGTGGACGGCGCGCGGGGCGGCCTGCTCCACGTCGACGCGGAGGAAGATCGGCGACTGGCACTCCGACACCTGCTCCAGCGACCCGTAGTCCGCGGCCAGGGCCTCTGGTAGGGCCGGCAGGTCCCAGGCGAGGTCGTGCAGCAGCTGGAGCCGGTCCGCCGGCCCCAGGGCGAGGAAGTCCTCGGCGATCTCGGCCAGCGCGGGGGTGAGCCCCCCAACGGCGGGAACGCTCGTGGGATCGCTCGACACGTCCACCTCATCGGTCCGTCAGGCGGGGGAGCCCCGCGGCGATTCGACGCCCGGATCCTGCCACGGGCTCGTGACGGCTCGGGGCGCCCCGGCGTTTCCCTCCGATTACCCCTCGTCGACCGGGGGCGCCGCCGTGTCGGCCGAACCGGTCGCGGCCCGGTGGCGCCGCAGGACGGCCACCGACTGGCCGGGCAGGAGCACGCCGTCGGGCACCACGGTCGCGGTGTCCCAGGCGAGCACCACGTCGGCGCCGGGCGCGGGTGGCTCGCCCTCCACCTGCCACCGCAGCGTCGCAGGGGCCGGGGCGAGGTTCACGGCGACCGCGAAACCACCCCTGTGCACCACGACCCACGTCCCACCGGCGTCGACGCGGACGGCGGCGAGGTCGTCGTCGCGCAGGTCGGCCTCGGCTCGGCGCAGGGTGAGCAGGTCGCGGTACCAGCCCAGCAGACGTTCGTGCTCGGGCTTGCCGACCTCGGCCCAGTCCAGGACGCTGCGCTCGCGGGTGGCAGGATCCTGCGGGTCGGGGATGTCCTCGGCGTCCCAGCCGTGGCGGGAGAACTCGCTGCGACGCCCGTCGCGCACCGCGGCCGCGAGCTGCGGGTCGGGGAAGTCGGTGAAGAACTGCCAGGGGGTGCGCGCGCCCCACTCCTCGCCCATGAACAGCATCGGCGTGAACGGCGACGTGAGCACCAGGGCAGCCGCGGCCGCGAGGCGGCCGGGCGCGAGCGAGGCGCTGAGTCGGTCGCCCACGGCGCGGTTGCCCACCTGGTCGTGGTCCTGGCTGTAGCCGAGAAAGCGGTGCCCCCGGTGACGCGCCGGATCGACGGGAGCTCCCCACACCTGGCCGCGGAACGTCGACAGGTCCCCGGCGTGCCGGAACACCCGCGTCAGGCAGCGGGCGAGGACCGCCGTGCCGCCGAAGTCGCAGTAGTAGCCCTCCTGCTCGCCGGTCAGCAGCGAGTGCAGCGCGTGGTGGAAGTCGTCGCTCCACTGGGCGGTCATGCCGAGGCCGCCCTCGGCCACCGGCTCGATCATGCGCGGCTGGTTCAGGTCGCTCTCGGCGATCAGCGCCAGGGGCCGACCGAGCTCTCGGGACGCCTCGGCGACCTCGTCGGACAGCTGCTGCAGCAGGTGCCGGGGCGAGTCGTCGACGAGGGCGTGGACGGCGTCCAGGCGCAGGGCGTCGATCCGGAAGTCCCGCAGCCAGCGCAGCGCGTTGTCGCAGATCCAGCGGCGCACCTCGTGGCTGCCCTCGTCGTCGAGGTTGACCGCGGGGCCCCAGGGCGTGTCGTGCCGGTCGGTGAAGTAGGGCCCGAAGCGGGACAGGTAGTTGCCGCTCGGGCCCAGGTGGTTGTAGACGACGTCGAGACAGACGGCCAGGCCGCGCAGGTGGGCCTCGTCGACGAACCGTTGCAGGGCCTCGGGGCCGCCGTACGGGTCGTGGACGGCGTACAGGTCGACACCGTCGTAGCCCCAGCCCCAGCGCCCGTCGAAGCCGGCCACGGGCATCAGCTCGACGACGTCGACGCCGAGGTCGACGAGGTGGTCGAGCCGGTCGACCGCGGCGTCGAGGGTGCCCTCGGGGGTGAAGGTGCCCACGTGCAGCTCGTAGAAGACCGCCCCCAGCCCGCCGCGGCCCTGCCAGTCGGCCCGCCAGTCGTAGTCGGCGAGGTCGACCACGCGGCTCGGCCCGTGGACCCCCTCGGGCTGCCAGGCGCTGCGCGGGTCGGGCAGGGCGGGCTCGTCCTCGCCGAGCCGGAACGCGTAGTCGGTTCCCGGCCCCGCGTCCTCGACGTCCAGACCCCACCATCCGCCGTCGTCGCGCTCCATGGGTGCGGCGCAACCGGCGGCGGGACCGCCGGACAGGACGAGGGTGACGGAGGAGGCGGACGGCGCCCAGACGCGGAACCGGTGCATACCGTCAACGTGCCACACAGACAGCGAGGCGTCGCGCGGAGGTCACCCTGCGTGCGCGCTTCGATCTCGAGGCGCGTCGGGGCGGTGCGTCCCCGGCAGATGCGCCACCATTCCCGCATGGCGAAGAAGAGCGACAAGGCCAGCAGGTCCGGCAAGACCCCCGCGAAGGGCCAGAAGGCGAGCAGCAGCGGCGAGCCGAAGCGCAGCGCGGCGTCGAAGGGGAGCGCCGGGCGGAAGATCAGCGCGAAGCCGAAGGCCGACGCGAAGCCGAAGGGCAGCGCGAAGCCGAAGAGCAGCGCGAAGCCGAAGGGCAGCGCGAAGGCCAGGGGCACCGCTGCCGGGCCTCGCGTGGTCGCGACCGCACCCGACCGGGCCGCTGCGGTGGAGCAGCTCTCGCATCGTGGCGCGCCCGCGCTGACCCCCGCCACGGTGGCCGACCTGCTGCGGGTCGGCCCCGGCTTCGACCTCGCCTCCGTCGATCCCGGCTCCACCCCCGGCTTCGTGGGGGACCACGACGACGCCGACCGGGCCTTGGCCGAAGGCGCCGAGCGCCTGTCGGACCTCCAGGAGCGGCTCTTCGCGGCGGCCAAGGGAGGCGACCAGCGGCGGGTGCTCCTGGTCGTGCAGGGCATGGACACCTCGGGCAAGGGCGGCATCGTGCGCCATGTCGTCGGCGCCGTGGACCCTCAGGGTGTGAACCACACCGCGTTCAAGGCGCCCACGCCCGTCGAACGCGCGCACGACTTCCTCTGGCGCATCCGGCAGGCGCTGCCGGGCGCGGGGGAGATCGGGGTGTTCGACCGTTCCCACTACGAGGACGTGCTCGTGGTGCGCGTCCACGATCTCGTGCCGCGGGCGGTGTGGGCTCGCCGGTACGCCACCATCAACCGTTTCGAAGCGGGGCTGGCGGCCAAGGGCACCACGCTGGTGAAGGTCATGCTGCACGTGAGCCCGCAGGAGCAGAAGGCGAGGCTGGAGGAGCGGCTGAACCGCCCGGACAAGTACTGGAAGTACAACCCCCGCGACCTCGACGAGCGGGCGCTGTGGCCCGCCTACCAGGAGGCGTATCAGGCGGCCCTGACGAAGTGCTCGACGGAGGCCGCGCCTTGGTACGTCGTCCCCGCCGACCACAAGTGGTACGCGCGCTGGGCCGTGCAGCACCTGCTCCTGGCTGCTCTGGAGGCGATCGACCCGCAGTGGCCGGCCGCCGACTTCGATGTCGAGGCCGAGCTGGCCCGCCTCGCGCACAGCTGACGAAGCGGCAGGGGAGGGGGCGGCGGTGAACGGACAGTGGCAGGCGGGCCTGCCCGGGGTGCTGGTGCTGCCCAGCGGGCGGCGGGTGCGGGGCCGCAGCCTCCACTCCGAGCCGGTGCCGCGCCAGGAGGCGCACCTGTCGGTGGTGCTGCTGGGTCGCCCGCCGCGATGGCAGGGCGGCAGTCGGCTGCGCTGGGTGCGCTGGCCCGACTTCTGGCTGCCCACCGACCCGTCCGACGCGAGGGCGGCCCTGGAGGAGGCGCTGGGCCGGTGCGGCGAGGAGCGCGTCGAGATCGCCTGCATGGGGGCTCGTGGCCGCACCGGCACCGCGCTGGCCTGTCTCGCGATCCTCGACGGCGTCCCGCCCGATCAGGCCGTGCGGTTCGTGCGTCAGGGGTACCACCCGCGAGCGGTGGAGATGCCCTGGCAGCACCGCTTCGTGCGGCGGTTCGGCGCCGACGCCACCGGGTGAGCGGTGGCGTCGGCGCCGATCGTGATCAGCCCGGCCAGCCCGTGGATCCGCGCGTGTCCTCACCCGCGGAGGCCGACGCGTCCTGTTCCTGCTCGCCCCCTGCGGCATCGGAGGAGGTGTCCCGAACGAGCAGGGCCACGGGCAGGTCGAGGAGCAGGGATGCCAGGGCGCAGGAGCCGCCGTCCACCGCGCGCCCGGTCAACACGTCGCGCCAGCGCCCCTCGGGCAGCGCCACGCTGTGCTCCGCCCAGCCGCCACGCCGCTCCAGGGCGACCGGCAGCCGCGTCACCACCGTGATCGCCTGCGCTCCCGAGGCGTCACCGCGGGCGAAGGCGACGGCGTTGCCGGTGGACGTCGGCAGCGGGCTGTACGTGGCCTCGGCACCGACGAACCACTCGGGATGCTCCCGGCGCACCCGCAGCGCCCTGGAGGTGACGAGGAGCTTGCGCCCGTCGACGTCCTCGGGCGCCTTGCCCGCGTCGAGGTCGGCCAGCAGCGCCGCGGCCCGAGCGACGTCGACAGGCGCCCGGTTGTCGGGGTCGACCAGCGTCAGCGACACCGTCTCCGTGCCCTGGTAGACGTCGGGGACGCCCGGCATCGTGAGCTGGACGAGCTTCTGACCCAGGAGGGTGACCTCGCCCGGCCCATCGAGGCGCGCGGCGAAGGCGCCCAGCGACTCCACCAGCTCGGTGTTGGCCAGGACCAGCGACACGAACGATCGAGTGGCTTCGTCGAACACGGGATCGGGGCTGGTCCAGGACGTGTGGAGCTTGGCCTCGCGGGTGGCCTTCTCCAGGTAGCGCTGCACGCGTTCTTCGTCGGGGGGCCCGCCCTGCCACAGCCCCACGAGCGTCTGCCAGAGCAGGTAGGTCGTGGGCGGGTCCGGCCATCCCTGCGACGACCGGTACTTCGCGGCCGCCTCGGACCAGCCGCGCACGGCCTCCGCCCACGGCTCCGTCAGCTCACTGATGGCGCCGATCCGCGCCCGCACGTCCTCGGAGCGCTTCGTGTCGTGCGTCGACAGCGTCGTCATGGTCAACGGGCGGGTGCGGTGCCGGTGGGAGCAGTAGCCGTGGAACTCCTCCGGTGCCACCCCGACGACGCGCGGGTCGGCGCCCACCTCGTTGAGCGAGATCAGCCGGTGCCAGCGGTAGAAGGCCGTGTCCTCGATGCCCTTGGCCATGACCGGTCCGCAGGTCTGCTGGAAACGCACCACCAGCTCCCGCCGCCAGGCCGCGTCCCGCCCACCCACGGGGCCCGACCCGGTCGGAAGGTCCAGGACCAGCCCGCGGACGACGTCGACCGCCTCGCGCACCTCCTCCGGCACGCGTTCCTTCGCGGTCGCCACCGCCCGGTCCACGACCTCGACGGACTCCGGCGGCACCGGCTCCCCGGGGACGACGTAGGCCCGGTACCGCTCGAAGGCCACCAGCAGTTCGGTGACCGCGAGCTCGAGGTGGCGGCGGGGGTGGTCGCGCAGGTCGAGGTCCTCGCTGCAGATGTCGACGAGGAGGTCCACGAGCCGGTTCACCTCGGCGTGCAGCCCGTGCGCGACGACGTCGCGCTTGGCCTGCTCGACCACCTCGTCGAGGTCGGGGGTCAGGCCGGTCTGCTCGATCAGCAGGGACGTGAGGGGGCCCGCGCCGGCGGGCTCCACGAAGAGTCCGCCGATCCGCCACAGGGCGTCGTAGCCGGTCGTCCCCGCACACGGCCAGTCCTCGGGCAGGTCCTCCTCGCCCTCGAGGATCTTCTCCACGACGACCCAGGCGCCGCCGGTGGCCTCGTCGAGGCGCCGCACGTATCCGCGCGGGTCGGCCAGGCCGTCGGGGTGGTCGATCCGCAGGCCCTGCAGGTCCCCCCGTTCGATCAGCCGCAGGAGCAGCTCGTGGGTGGCGTCGAAGACGGCGGGGTCCTCCACCCGGATCGCCGCGAGCGTGCCCACGTCGAAGAACCGGCGGTAGTTGAGCTCCTCGTCGCCGATGCGCCACCAGGCCAGCCGGTACCACTGCCGCTCGACGAGCTCCTCCAGCGGCAGGTCCTCCGTCCCAGGCCGCACCGGGAACTCGTGGTCGAAGTAGCGCAGCACGGGCTCCGGGCCGGTGCGGTCCAACGTCAGCTGGCCCTCGCGGACCACCCGCCCGATGCGATCGCCCAGGATCGGCATGAGCAGCGCACGCGAGGGCACCGACCAGTCGACGTCGAACCAGCGCGCGTACGGCGACCCCGGGCCGTCCCGCAGCACCGACCACAGCGCGCGGTTGCGGCGGACCGGCGTCGGGACCGCCATGTGGTTGGGCACGACGTCGGCGACCGCGCCGAGCCCGAGCTCCCGCAGGCGCCCGGCCATCCGCTCGAACGCCTCCAGGCCCCCGGCCTCCGCGTTGAGCTGGGTGTGGTCGACGACGTCGTACCCGTGGGTCGAGCCCGGGACGGGCTGCAGCACGGGGGAGAGGTAGACGTGGGTGACGCCCAGGTCCCGCAGGTACGGCGCGATGCCCGCCACGTCGTCGAAGCCGAACCCGGGTTGGACCTGGACCCGGTAGGTCGAGACCGGCACGACGTCGGGGCGTGACGTCGCGCTCACGCGGGCGCCTGCCCCTCGCCCGACGGCTGGGGTTCCGCTGCGTCCGCACCCGGCGCTGCCGGTGGGGGCGACGACGGTGTCGGAGTCGCGGAGACGGCGGGCCTGGGCGGGGAGAGCTTGCGGGCGGGGGTGGGCGGGGGCAGCGTCTTGCCCGACCCGGCCGGGCGGCCCTGCGGCGGGGTGGGCGTGGACTCGGCGTCGGCGGCACGCGCCTTGGCGGGCAGGTTGGGCGTCCCGGTGGCGGCCGCGCTGCTGCGGGTGGGCTCGCTGACGTCCATGGGCCTGCGCAGCACGAGCACCGCCCGGGCAGCGATGGTGATGATGTCGCCCGGCGCGAACGCGTCGCCGTCGTTGGCCACGGCGTCCTCGTCCTCGGCCGTGTCGAGCTCCACGTACCAGGCGCGGCCGTAGTCGGCCGGCGGGATCGTGAACTCCAGCGACTCGTAGTGCGCGTTGAACACGAGCAGGAACGAGTCGTCGACGACGCGCCGGCCCCGCTTGTCGGGGGAGAGCAGGCGCTCGCCGTTGAGGAACACCATGACCGCGCGCGCGAACCCGTTGGACCAGTCCTCGGGTTCCATGTGCGTGCCCTGCGGGGTGAACCAGGCGATGTCGCCGACCTCGCTCTCGCCGCCCTTGAAGGCCTCGCCCGAGAAGAACCGGCGCCGGCGGAAGACGGGGTGGTCGCGGCGCAGGGTCACCAGCTGGCGGGTGAAGGAGAGGAGGTCCTTGGCCTGGTCGTCGAGCTCCCAGTCCACCCACGCCGTCTCGTTGTCCTGGCAGTAGACGTTGTTGTTGCCGCCCTGACTGCGCCACATCTCGTCGCCGTGGGCGATCATCGGCACGCCCTGGGAGAGCAGCAGGGTGGTGAGGAAGTTGCGCACCTGACGCCGGCGCAGGCTCAGCACCGTCGGGTCGTCGCTGTCCCCCTCGACGCCGCAGTTCCACGAGCGGTTGTGGCTCTCGCCGTCGGCTCCGCCCTCGCCGTTGGCGTCGTTGTGCTTGTCGTTGTAGGACACCAGGTCCCGCAGCGTGAACCCGTCGTGGGCCACGACGAAGTTGATGCTCGCCATCGGGTGCCGGCCGTCGTCCTGGTACAGGTCGCTGGAGCCGGTCAACCGCGACGCGAACTCGCCGAGGGTGGCCGGCTCGCCCCGCCAGAAATCGCGGACGGTGTCGCGGTACTTGCCGTTCCACTCCGTCCACAACGGCGGGAAGTTGCCGACCTGGTAGCCGCCGTCACCGACGTCCCACGGCTCGGCGATGAGCTTGACCTGGGAGACGACCGGGTCCTGCTGCACGATGTCGAAGAAGGCCGACAGGCGGTCGACCTCGTGGAACTGGCGGGCCAGGGTGGCGGCGAGGTCGAACCGGAAGCCGTCGACGTGCATGTCGAGGACCCAGTACCGCAGCGAGTCCATGATCAGCTGCAGCACGTGCGGGTTGCGCATGAGCAGGGAGTTCCCCGTGCCCGTCGTGTCGTAGTAGTGCGCCTTGTCGCCGTCGACGAGCCGGTAGTACGACGCGTTGTCCAGGCCCTTGAAGCACAGCGTGGGGCCCATGTGGTTGCCCTCGGCCGTGTGGTTGTAGACGACGTCGAGGATCACCTCGATGTCGGCCTCGTGCAGCGCGCGCACCATCGCCTTGAACTCCTGGACCTGCTGGCCGCGCTGGCCCGCCGAGGAGTAGGAGTTGTGCGGGGCGAAGAAGCCGATCGTGTTGTAGCCCCAGTAGTTCGACAGTCCCTTGGCCTGCAGCGTCGTGTCCTGGACGAACTGGTGCACGGGCATCAGCTCGATCGCCGTCACGCCGAGGTCGGTCAGGTGCTGGATCAGGCTCGGGTGGCCGATCGCCGCGTAGGTGCCGCGGATGTCGTCGGGGATGCCCGGGTGGGTCATCGTGAGGCCCTTGACGTGGGCCTCGTAGATCACGGTCTCGTGGTACTCGCGGCGCGGCGCGCGGTCGTTGCCCCAGTCGAAGTAGGGGTTCACCACGACCGAGAGCATCGTGTGGCCGAGGGAGTCGTCGTCGTTGAACTCCTCGGGCGCCCCGAACCGGTACGAGAACAGCGACTCGTCGCCGTCGATCTGCCCCTCGATCGCCTTCGCGTAGGGGTCCAGCAACAGCTTCGCCGGGTTGCAGCGGTGGCCCGCGGTCGGCTCGAAGGCGCCGTGCACCCGGAAGCCGTAGCGCTGCCCCGGGCCGACCCGGGGCAGGTAGGCGTGCCACACGAAGCCGTCGACCTCGCTGAGCTCGACGCGCTCCTCCTGCCCCTGCTCGTCGATCAGGCACAGCTCGACGCGCTGGGCCACCTCCGAGAAGAGAGCGAAGTTCGTGCCAGCGCCGTCGAACGTGGCGCCGAGCGGGTAGGGCGTGCCAGGCCAGATCTCCATGACCATCCGTATTTCCGGGAACAGTGCTGGTCATTCTGGTGCCTGCCGGGCAGAACCACCCGGCGACTCGACGTGTCCGGGTCAGGACGTCCGTTTCGGGTGATTGCTCACGGTGTGTCGCCGCCTCAGAGCGGCAGGCTGCGCTCGACGATCGCCGTCGTCGTCTTGCGGCCGACCGGCAGCGTGCCGAACATCGACCCGCCCCCACCCGCCACGCGGGTGGCCAGGAACGCCGTGACGACCGCCGGCGGGGCGTGGCGGACGAGCAGGGACGCCTGCAGGACGACGGCGAGCCGCTCCACCATCCAGCGCGCGCCCGCCTCCACGGCGGCCGGGTCCCTGCGCGCCTCCCGCGAGGCGGCCTGGAGGAACCCCGCCACCTCGTCGACGGCACGGTCCAGGCGAGAGTCGCTGCCGCGCGCCCGATCGATCTCCTCGAGCAGGACCTCCATCGAGCGGGGGTGCAGGCTCATCGCCCGCAGGACGTCGAGCGCGGCGACGTTGCCCGTCCCCTCGCCGAGAGCGGTCACCGGGACGTCCCGGAACACGCGGGCCAGGCCGTGCTCCTCGACGTAGCCGTTGCCCCCCAGGCACTCCATGGCCTCGCCGACCACCCCGAGTGCGCGCTTGCCCACCCAGAACTTCGCCACGGGGACGGCCGCGCGCAGGAGGTCGGTGTCGCCCGCGTCGACGGCGGCGGCCAGCCGCATGCTCAGGGTCGTGGCGGCCTCGCTCTCCAGCGCGAGGTCGGCGAGCACGTTCTGCATCAGGGGCTTGTCGGCGAGGGGACCGCCGAACGCCTCCCGGTGGCGGGCGTGGTGCACCGCGCGCACCACGGCGTGGCGGATCATTCCCGACGCCGTGAGCACCGAGTCCAGCCGCAGCGCCGACAGCGCCGCGGCGATGACCCGCTGGCCCCGCCCCTCCTCGCCCACGCGGGCCCCCCACGTGCCGTCGAGGTCCACCTCGGCCGTCGCCACGCTGCGGTTGCCCGCCTTGTCCTTCAGCCGCAGCAGCCGCCAGGTGTTGCGGCTGCCGTCGGCGAGCACCCGGGGGACCAGGAAGCACGTCAGGCCGCCCTGGGCGTGGGCGAGCACGAGGAAGGCGTCACTCATCGGGTGGGAGCAGAACCACTTCTGTCCGGTGAGCTTGTAGGCGTCCCCGCCCTCCAGGGGCCCGTCGCCCGCCGAGGCGACGGTGGTGATCGCGCGGACGTCGCTGCCGCTCTGCCGCTCGCCGATCGCGATCCCGGCCAGGCAGCCCAGCTTGTCCTCGGGGTCGCGCAGCCCCGACTCGTAGGCGCGGGAGGCCAGGCGCGGCTGCCACGCCTCGCGCAGCACCTCCTCGTGGCGCAGCGCGGGGACCGACGCGTAGGTGCTGGACAGGAGCCCGACGTGGCCCGACTCGACCTGCGACCACACCACGAGGCCCGCCGCGCGCGCCACGTGCGGGGCCGGGGTCGGTGCGTCCCACGCCGCCGCGGTCAGGCCCGCGCGGACCCCTGCCTGCAGGAGCCGGTGCCAGGCCGGGTGGTACTCGACCTCGTCGACCCGGCGTCCGAAGGGGTCGTGCGTCTTCAGCCGCGGGGGGTTGCGGTCGACGGACTCGGCCCAGCGCTGGCTGCGCTGCGTGCCGGCCAGCCGGCCGAGGTCGCGCAGTCGAGGGACGTCCTGGGCGCCCCCGTACCGTTCGGTGGCCTCGGCGAGGACGACGTCGGAGGAGAAGACGTCGTGGTCGACAGGCGGTGGGACGAGGTTGAGCCGGTCGTCGCTCTGCTGCAGTTCGGCCACGGCGCCACGGTAGCGAGCGCGCGCCGCCCGTGGGTCGTCGCCCACCGCCGGGGCGTGGCGTGTCCGCCGCGAGGGCCTGTCGGCCGCGGGTCAGGACCGGACCGGCCCGGTCATCGCCTACCGTGGGAGGTCGTCGGCGAAGGAGTGGTCAGGGTGGGGCTGCGAGCGCTGCGCCGGCTGGACGCCGCCGTGCGGTTGCTGGCCAGGTTGGCGGCGTCCACCACGCGGATCTGCCTGCGCTACCGGGTGACGGGCCTGGCCGCGGAGGCGGGGTTCTTCGCCCTGCTCTCCCTGCCCCCGCTCGTCCTCGGGCTCGTCGGCAGCCTGGGGTACGTGGGGGAGTGGATCGGCAACGACGTGGTCAGCGGCCTGCGAGAGCGGGTCTCGGAACTCGCCGGCACGTTCCTCACCCCGGAAAGCGTCGAGAGCGTCATCCTTCCGACCTTCGACGACGTCGCCAGGGGCGGCCGCTTCGACGTCATCAGCATCGGCTTCGTGCTCTCGCTGTGGTCGGGCTCGCGCGCGCTCAACGTCTACGTCGACACCGTGACGATCATGTACGGGCTCAACGGGCGCCGGGGGATCGTCGCCACGCGTGCGCTGTCCTTCTCGCTCTACGTCGCGTCGCTGATCGTGGGGGTCGTGCTGATCCCGCTCGTGCTCGTGGGGCCGAGCGTGATCGTCTCGCTGCTCGACACCTGGGGCTGGCCGGTCGACGCCACGGCCCTCGGCGGCCTGTACTGGCCGGTGGTCTCCACCCTGGCCGTGCTCGGCCTGGCGACGCTCTACCACCTGGCCACGCCCGTGAGGTCGCCGTTCTGGCGGGACACCCCCGGCGCCGTGCTCGCCCTGGTGATCTGGATCCTGAGCAGCTTCGCCCTGCGGCTGGTGATCTCGCACTCCGTCGGCGGGACGTCGATCTACGGCCCGCTGGCGACGCCGATCATCGTGCTCACGTGGCTGTACTTCCTGGCCATCGCCGTGCTGATCGGTGCGGCACTCAACGCGGCCATCGACGACATGTTCCCGACTCCGGCCCGGGTCCTCGCCCGGCGTGCCCCCACGGTGAGCAGCCTGCCCGTGACGCCGATGCCGGTGCTCGCCGCCGATCCGCGCCCGGCCGTCGAGGGCGCGGCGTCCGCACCCGACTGAGCCGCGCCGGCACGCCGCACGGGGATCAGGACCGATCGCGCGGCTCGCTGCGCGTGAAGGCGAGCTGGGAGGCCACGCTCAGGAGGACGAGCAGCAGCGCCGCGGCCAGGGTGGGCGTGGAGAGCCGGTCGTGGGCCCGCTGCCAGAGTGCCCAGCCGACGCCGAGGCAGGACACCACCTGCACGAGGACGTTCAGCCGCTTCACGGCCGTCCTGCTCACCGTCGGTCTCCCCGCTACGCGTGCACCAAAACAGAACCGCCCGAACCTGTGATCAGGTTCGGGCGGGACGACTACTGGTGGGCGATACTGGGATTGAACCAGTGACCTCTTCCGTGTCAAGGAAGCGCTCTCCCACTGAGCTAATCGCCCTCGGCCCGGCGCGCATCGACGATCAGCCGACGCGAGACGTACCGAGCGAGGTGGAGACGGGATTTGAACCCGTGTAGACGGCTTTGCAGGCCGTTGCCTCGCCTCTCGGCCACTCCACCGTGAGGCTGTGACCTCCGAGCGGACGACGGGATTCGAACCCGCGACCCTCACCTTGGCAAGGTGATGCTCTACCAACTGAGCCACGTCCGCATGCTGCAGGCCTTGCGACCTGCAACGATGGTACTTCATGGTGCTGCCTGCGCTGCGAGGGGCTCCACCGTGTTTCCCCGGTGTTTCCCGCCCTGCGGCGCGTGATGAACATTAGCCGAGGGCCGGGCGCGGAGTCCAACTGGATCCCCGCGCCACCCCGCCGGGCAGCGCTCACCGCCCCCTCGGGCCTCCCCGCCTGCCGCCGTGATCAGGGGTGATGCACGCGAACGGGCCCGCGCCGGCCGGCAGCCGGTGGGGCCCGTGGGCGTGCCCGGCCCGCAGGGCCGGATCGGTGTCGCTCAGCTGAGCAGGCGCGCGAGTTCGGCGTCGAGGTCGAGGTGGTCGCTCTCGCGCCCGTCCGGCACCACGACGGTCGTGCGGTCGAGGAAGCTGCGCACGTCGGTGGAGCTGGCCTCCAGCACCGCCTGCCCGTCCGGCGACGTCAGGGAGATCATCAGCAGCTCCCTGCCGGTGCCCCACGACGGCCAGACGTGCACGTCGCCGTCACCCACCGGCCCGGTCAGGCCCGACCGCAGCAACTCGCGGGCGAACACCCATTCGACCTCCATCCCCTCGCCGGAGAAGACGGCTCGAACCGCGTAGGGGTCCCGGGCGCTGTAGCGCAACGTGACCGGCAGCGGGACGGCGTCGGCGTCGGCGACCACGAGGCGCAACTGAACTGCTGCCTCGACGTCCACGTGCGGCTGCATGGAACTCCCTCACTCGTTCGGGGGGCACCCGAGTGGCCCTGACCGCATCTTTCCCCCACCGGCGCAAGTCGAAACCCGCCATCCGGGTGGTCCTACAGTTGCCAGTCGTGGACGACGAGTCGAACCCGCCTGCCGCGACCGCTTCCGCGGGCGCTCCCGGTCACCACGCCGTGACCGACCCCGCCGTTGTCGTCCCCGCGGGCGACACCGTTTCCGGCCCCGACGGCGACTCGCCGTCACCGACATCGGGACCGGACACCGACCAGAGCGCCGGACGCTGGCAGTCCGTCACCCAGCGGTTCGTCCGCTGGCGCGCCGGTGTCCGTCAGCGACGGACGGCCTACGCGTTCTACCGGCTCGCCGTCGCCCTCGTCGGCGGCGTCTTCGTCGTCGGCGGTCTGGCGCTGGTCCCGTTGCCGGGGCCCGGTTGGCTGGTCGTCATCCTGGGTCTCATCGTGCTCGCGTCGGAGTTCGTCTGGGCCGCACACGTCCTCGGGTTCACCCGAAGGACGCTCACGGCGTGGACCGAGTGGGTGAAGGCGAGCCCCGTGTGGGTGCGGGTCGGGCTCGCTGCGGGTACCGCCGCCGTCGTCCTCGCGGTCGGGTGGACGCTGCTCAGAGTGAGTGGGGTGCCGGGCTGGGTCCCCGACGGATGGCTGGACTGGGTGCCTGGTCTGTGAGCCCACCCTCCCGAACGACAGCCACGGCCGTCGGGCTGGGAGGCGCCCGTGCGGAGGGGGCCGGGCACGCCGAGGACCCCGGATTGGTCTCCGGGGTGGTTGGTTCGCTACGATCGGCGCATTGCTTCACCCGGGCGATTGGCTCAGCGGGAGAGCGCCTCGTTCACACCGAGGAGGTCACTGGTTCGATCCCAGTATCGCCCACCATCGCCGAAGGCCGGCCCCCTCTGGGGGGCCGGCCTTCGGCGTTCTCGCCCCTTCGCGCGCCGACCTGCTCACGGCCCTCGCGGACCCGGGCACGCCTGCTGAACCGCTCGTCAGCCCGACGAGGCGGACGGCGACGGTGAGGGGGAGGGCGAGGGCGGCGTCCCCGCCACCGTGACGGGCCCGACCGCCGGCTGCGCCGTCCCGAACCAGTCCACGACCACCCGCACCCGCCACGCCGGCGTCCCCGAGGCGCTCAGGCAGCGCGGCTGGACCGGCACGACGACGGCAGGTGCGGCGGTGACCGTCCCGCAGTCGTAGGAGCGGCCGCCGTCCCTGCTCACCTCGACCCGCCACTGCCCGGGATGGGCCGACAGCAGGGGGTCCTGCCCCCGGTACTCCACCGACAGCGAGGGCTGCTCCGGCGCGGTCGGTGACGTCACGGGCGCCCAGCGGGCGAGGAGGTCGGAGGCGCTCAGGCCCGGGAAGTCCGGCACCGCGAGGGTCACCGGCCCGGAGCGGGCGGGGGCGGACACCGGGGAGGGACCGAACACGTTCCCGTCGTCGCCACCCACCTGCCCGAGGCTGCCCTCGACGGCACAGGTGCCGTGGAAGGTGGTGGTGTCGACCCGGAAGGAGAGCTCCTGCCCCGGATCGACGTCCTCCCCGACCAGCGGCATCACCGCGTTGCCGCAGATCAGCGAGCTGTCGACCAGGCGGAAGCGCTGGCCTCGCGCCTGCCGTGAGGACAGCCCCTGCCAGCGCAGCCGCAGCCTCTCGACGCCGGGCGCCTCGGGCGTCGTCCACGCCTGCAGCTGCAGCGCCGGCCATGCGGCACGGGCACGCTCGACCGGCACCGGCCCGAGCGTGGCCACGACCTCCGGGTGCCCCGGCGGGCTGATCAGGGCACGTGCCTCGTAGCCGAGCCCCGGCTGCAGGCCGTCGAGGCTCACCTGCAGGTCGCGACCCCAGGCACTGCGGGCCACGACCCGTGAACGACGCAGCAGTTCGAACCGGACCATCGCCCCGCGACCGCCGGCCGCGGACTCCCCGCCCGGCCCCAGGTCGAGGGTCAGCGTCGTGGACGAGGTCCCGGAGGCGTCGGCGCTGATGCCGGGGGCCGACGCCGTGAGCGTCATGCCGGACACGTCGGGCGCCGCCCACGAGGCGACGCAGGCGGACCTCCCGGCGTCACCCGCCTCACCCGTCGGGGCCGCGCCGGACACGGAGAACGTCAGCGAACGGCCCAGCATCGACGCGGGCACGGGGTAGACGGTGCTGAACCGTGACGACGACGGGTCACCCGCTACCACGACGGGTTCCGGCATCGCCGAGACCCCGGCCCCGTCACACCAGCTGGGGGTCACCGTCCACGCGTCGCTGGGCACGCAGTCGGGCCGCCCTCCGCACGACGTCCACTCCACACGCCACCCCTCACGCCCGGCCGCGCGGACGGTCACCGTCGCGGGCCGCGCGGGGCCCTCGGGGCCGGTGGTGACGCGCACCGGCGCCGAGGCGGTGGATCGGGCGCCGAGGAGAGCCGTCACTACGACCCGGTAGCCCGTGGCGGGGAACAGCCCCGCCACCACCACCCCGGTCTGCCCCTGGACCCTCACGTCGCCCGGGGTCGCCGCGGGCCCGGCCTCGGGACGCACCTGCACCAGGTAGCTCGAGGGCAGGCAGTCGGCGGGGTCCAGCACCGGGTAGGCCCACCGCAGGGTGAGCGTGCGGGACGTGGTGCGCGCCGCAGTGATCGTGGGGACGTGCGGCACCTGCGCCGAGTCGCGGCAGCGCCGCCGGGAGTCCACCACCTGCATCGCGGGAGCGGGGGAGACAGGAGCCCTCGTGGGGGCCGTCGACGGCTTCCCCGCCGGCGCCGAGGGGCCCGGGCCTGGTGCCGACGGTGCGATCAGGGCCGCCGCCTGCCCGGCGGCGTCCAGGGACACCGCGCTCGCCTTCTCGATCACCGCCGGCGCGCGCCCGCCGTCCGCGAACAGGGTGAGCGCCCTGACGTGGCTGCGGCTGTTGACCAGCACGCGGTCCTGACGGGCGGTGAGCACGACGTCGGACAGGTCGCCCGCCTCGACCGCACGGCCGTCGCGGCGGATGAGGGGGTACTCGGCGGCCCCCGGAGCGGCGACGGCGCGCCCGTCCGGTTCCACCCGCCACACCTGTGCCGTCCCGGGGCGCTCGGCCCGCGTGGTCACGGTCCACCAGTGCCCGCCGGCTCGCACCGGTGGCGCGGGACGGTCCGCCTCGCCCCAGGCGCTCACGGGTGGTGACAGCGTCGCGCTCCCCGACCCCGGGTCCACGACGGCGAGCGACCAGCCCCCGCCGCGACGGTGGACGAGGAACCCCGCGCCCTGCCCGCCCGAGGCGGGCAGCACGGCGTCGACGTCGCCCGACCACGCCGCCGGGACGTCGCGCCGCTCCCGGCCGCCGAGCAGGGACACCCCGGTGCGACTGAGCACGACCGGACCCGCCCCCTCCGACGCCACCACCGCGGCCGGTGCGAGGACCTCCCCCCAGGGGGTCACCTCCAGCCGCCGGTCGGCCTGCCCGGAACCCGTGGGGGCGCGCACTGCGCGGATGCCGCGCCGCGCGCCCGTGCCGGTCAGCACCCACAGGTCGGTGCCCGACACCGCGGCGTCCCCCCGCCCTTCGGCGACCGCTGAGGGCAGCGCCGTGACGCCGCGGGGGAGCGCCTGCGCGCCGCCGGAGGCGAAGGTCGACCGACCGACCAGGAAGACGTCGGTGGAGGAGGCCGCGGAGCGCAGGACGTAGGCGAGGTCGCCCGCCGCCAGCGCGCGGGTGACTGCCCCGCCCCGCGCGGCCGGGAGCTTGACGCCGCCGTCCGAGCGCACCGGCAGCCCGCTGCGGTCCAGCAGGTTCAGTGCCCCGCCGCGCCGGTCGAGCAGCAGCGTGCCCGCCTCGAGCGGGACGACCGCGACGTCCGTCGTGGAGGTGGCCGCCACCAGCCGGTCCGCCTCGACCAGCCGGACGGTGGCCGCCCCCGGGCGAGGTCGACCGCCACGGGCGCGCGGTCGTCGTCGACGTAGACGGACCCGGTGACGAGCGAGAACGTGCGGCCGCTGGGCGGCTGGGCGTGGACGGCCCCGAGCAGGGCGACCACCAGCACCAGCACGGCCGAGGCCGCCAGGACGACGCCGTCGCGCCCACCCGGACGCTGCCGCGCCGTCTGCCCGACCTCCACCACAGCTCCCGTCCGACGTCCCCTCGCCGTCCGCGCCGCCCTCGCCGCGGTTACCCACAGGGCGACTCCCGCGGGGCGCCACGGCTGGGAGGATAGGCCCCGCAAGGAGGGGACGCCGACGGCGGCCCACAGGCAGCCGGTGTCGGCACGAGGGGTCCGGGGGCTCGATGCGGTGGTGGTGGGGCCTTGCCGGGGCAGGCGCCGACGTGCTGGTGGAGGCCGAGCCCGACACCCCGTGGTGGCGGGTCCGCGACGAGCTGGAGGCCGTGCACGGGCCGCTGCCCGCGCCCTTCGCCGCCATCGACGGCGAGGCGCCGTTGGCGCACGCGGCGCCGGCATCCGGCAGCGTGGCCGTCGAGGAGGAGCCTGACCCCTCGCACGCCCCCGTCCTGGTGGGCCGTGGCGGGCGACTCGCGGGCCGGCGCTGGCCGCTGCCCGAGGCGCCGTCCTGGTCGATCGGCATCGGCCGCGACCCCGGCAACGACGTCGTCCTCGCCGACCCGAGCGTGTCCCGGTGGCACGCCCGGCTGGGCCGGCGGCCCGACGGCACCCTGTGGGTGCAACCGGTGGACGGGCGGCCGGTGGCCCTCGAGGGCGCCCCGGTCCCGGCCGCCGGCGCCGCGGTCGTCGGGTCGCAGGCCGTGATCCAGCTCGGGTCCACGCTGGTGGGCCTGGCCGAGCAGAGTCCCGACGACGGTGACGTCAGCGTCCGGGACGGTGGCGTGGTCGAGTTCAACCGGCCCGCGCGCATCCGTTCCCACCGTCGTGAACCCCGCATCGCCGCCCCCGCCGCGCCGCCGGTGGCCGCCGACCCGACGGGCCTGCCCTGGGCGATGGCCCTCGGGCCTGCGCTCATCGCCGTGGTCTCCGCCTCCGTCATGCACGCCCCGCTCATGCTGCTCACCGCGCTCACGTCGCCGGTGGTGCTGGCGGCGGGGCACCTGGGGCAGCGCCGCGCCGCGCGGCGGCGCCTGGCCCGGGCCCGGCTGGAGTGGCGGCGCTCCCGCGACGAGGCTCACGCCGAGGTCGCGGCGGCGGCCGAGCAGGAGCGTCAGGCGGCGCGCCGCCAGCTGCCCGACCCGGCGACGCTGCACGACGTCTGCACCCGCCGCCGGGCCCGGCTCTGGGAGCGGCGCGGGGAGGACTCCGACGCCCTCCACGTGCGGGTGGGGGTGTGCCGGCGGGGAGTGTCGGCGACCTTCCTCGGCCCCGAACAGCCGGTCCGGCCCCCCGTGGCCGCTCCGGTGCCGCTGCACGTCGACCTCCGGGAGGCGGGCGTCCTCGGCGTGGCCGGTCCGCGCGAGGAGGTGCTGGACCTCGGCCGCTGGGTCGCGGTGCAGCTGCTCGCGCTGCGCAGCCCCCGCGACCTTCGCCTGGTGGTCGTATGCCCCGACGACGCCGACGCCGACTGGGGTTGGGTGTCGTGGGCGCCGCACGTCCGTCCCGAGGACCCTGCCGGACCGGCGGTGTCGCTCGGCACGACACCCCGCACGCGGGCCGCTCGCGTGCGGGAGGTCGCCGCCGAGGTCGAGCGGCGTCGCGCCGAACTGGGGCGCTCGGGGCGCGCCTGGTCCGGTCCCGAACTCGTGCTCGTCGTGGACGGCGCGCGGGAGCTGCGCGCCCTGCCCGGCATGGCCCTCGTGCTGCGCGACGGGCCCGCCGTGGGGGTGCACGCGGTCTGCCTGGACAGCGAGCGCGTGCGGTTGCCGGAGGAGGCCGGAGCGCAGGTCATCCTCACGGGTCCGGGGCGCGCGAACTGGCAGCACCGGGGGCACGAGGACGTCGAGGACGTCGTCCCCGACGGGGTGGGGGCGGACGTCGCGCTGGAGTGCGCCCGGGCGCTGGCACCGGTCGAGCACATCGGCGGTGACGGGGACCCGAGGCGCCTGCCGGCGACGGCGCGCCTGGCCGACGTCGTCGGCATCGACCCCTGCGACGTGGACGCCGTACGGGCCGCGTGGGTGGCGGCGGGCCCCCGGGCGCGCGCCACCGTGGGCGTGGGCGCCGACGGACCGCTGACCCTCGACCTCGTGGCCGAGGGGCCGCACGTGCTCGTGGCCGGGACCACCGGTTCCGGCAAGTCGGAGTTCCTCCAGACGCTGGTGACGAGCCTCGCCCTGCAGGCGCCCCCCGACGCCCTCGCCTTCGTCCTGGTCGACTACAAGGGGGCCTCGGCGTTCGCCGAGTGCGCGGACCTGCCGCACACCGTCGGACTCGTGACCAACCTGGACCACCGCGGTACCGAGCGCGCCCTGGCCAGCCTCCAGGCCGAGATCGAGCGCCGGGAGCGGTTCCTCGCCGGCCTGGGTGCCAAGGACCTCGCCACGGCCTGGGCGCAGGATCCGGCCGCGGCGGCCGGAGCGCTGCCCCGTCTCGTGATCGTCGTCGACGAGTTCGCCGAGCTCGCCGTCGACCTGCCCGACTTCGTCACCGGCCTGATCCGGGTGGCGCGGGTGGGCCGTTCGCTCGGGGTGCACCTCGTGCTGGCGACGCAGCGCCCCACCGGGGTCATCTCCGCGGAGATGCAGGCGAACGTGTCCCTGCGCGTGGGGCTGCGGACGGCGGATCGCGAGAACTCCCTGGAGGTGCTCGGCGTGCCGGACGCGGCGTCGATCAGCCCTCGGACGCCGGGCCGGGGGCTCGTGGCGGTGGCGGGGGGCGGCCCGCCGCGGTCGTTCCAGACCGCCCGCGTGGCGGTGCCCGCCCCGGGGGCGGCGGGGCTCGGTTCGCCGGTCCGCGTACACCGGCTGGAGTGGTCCGGGCTGGGCGAGCCGCTCGCGCCGGTCGCGCCCGCGCGCGCCCTCGGGCCGACCGATCTGTCCGCCTGGGTGGCCTCGTGCTCGCAGGCGGCGCTGCGACAGGGTCTGGTGAAGGTGCCCGCACCGTGGCTTCCTCCCCTTCCGGAGCGGCTCGGCCTCACCCAGGTGCCCCCCGCCGACGACCCGCGCCTGCTGCGGATCGGACTCCTCGACCGGCCCGAGGCCCAGCACCAGGGCGCCTGGGGGATCTCGTGGTCGGCGGGGGAGCACCTCGCCGTGGTGGGGTCGTCGCGGTCGGGTCGCAGCACGCTGGCGAGGACCGTGGTGGCGGAGATCGCCCGGCAGTCCGCCGACGACGTCCACCTGCACGTCATCGACGCCGGCGGCGGCGGTCTCGCCGTCGCGCGCGGGCTGCCGCACTGCGGGGCCGTGGTCGAGGGGCACGAGGCGGGTCGGGCCGTCCGGCTGCTGAGGCGCGCGGTCACCGACCTGGAACGCCGCCAGCGGGCGTTGTCCGCCCACGGGCACGGTGACCTCGGCGAGTTGAGGGCCTGCGCCCTGGGCGAGGGGTCCCCCTGCGGCGACCTGCCCGCGTGCGTGATCGTCGTGGACCGGTGGGAGGGGCTCGTCGCGGCCCTGGGCCCCGAGGACGCCCAGGTGGCACGCGAGGCCCTCGGCCGGCTGCTCCGGGAAGGGGCTGCGGTGGGGTACCTGCTCGTCGTCACCGGCGATCGCAGCCTGCTGACCGAGAGGGTGGCGGGCCTGTTCCGGCACACGCTGCTCCTGCGTCAGACCGACCGCGAGGACTACCGGCTGGCCGGCATCCGGCCCGGGGCGCTGCCCCTGGAGATCCCGCCCGGCCGGGCGTACGCCCGGGACACGGCCGTGGAACTCCAGGTGGCCGTCGTCGGTGGGGACCCTTCGGCCGCGGCGCAGGTGCAGCACCTGCGCGAACTGGTGGACGCCTCGGTGGTGGGCGACGCGCAGGCACGGCATCGCCCGTGGCGGGTCGATCCGCTTCCCGTTCGCGTCCCGCTGGCCGACGCCCGCCGCCTGCCGGCCGCCGCCGGCTCGGCGTCGCCGGGTGCGGGTGAGCCGGTCGTCCTCGTCGGCGTGGGCGGCGACGAGCTGGCGGCGCATCACCTCGACGCCGGCGCCGGCCTCGTGGTGGTCGGTGGCCGGGGGACGGGGCGCAGCAGCGCTCTGGTCACCCTCGCCGCGCAGCTCGCGGATGCGGGCTTCTCCGTCACCCAGGTGCGGGCCGGCCGCACGCCCCTGTCGGGCGCGGGCGCTGGCACCCAGGCCGTCGGCACGTCCGCCCACAGCGGCCACGACGGCGGCGCAGGGCGTCCGATGGCGTTCGTGATCGACGACGCCGAGGGCCTGCTCGGCAGCGAGCTCGAGGCGGAGCTGGTGGACCTCGCCGGGCGCGGGGTCCCGGTGATCGTCGCTGTCGGACCGGAGGCGGTCCTCGCGCCCCGAGGACTGGTCGCGGTGCTGCTGCGCTCGCGGGCTGCGCTGCTCCTGTCGCCCTCGGCGCCCCACGAGGGCACGCCGTGGGGCACGCCCGTCCCACGGGAACTGCTCGGCCGCGGGGTCCCCGGGCGCGCTGTGGTCCTGCAGGCCGGCGAGTGGCGGCCCGTGCAGGTACCCCTGGTCGGAGAGCAGGCATGAGCGGGACGCATCCGGCGGTGTCGGGCGACGAGGTGGAGGCCGACCGCCGCCTCCTGGACGCCGTCACCGAGGTCGCCTCGGCCGAGCAGGTGTCGCGGTCCCCCCACGGGAGGGGGTACCGGGTCCTCGACGCCGCGGGCGGCGAGTTCATGATCAAGCTGGTGCACCCCTCGACCGCCGAGCGGGCCGTGCGGCTGGCCGCGGCCCTCGCGGGATTCGGCGGTGCCAACCCGGTCCTCTCCCACGGCGAGGTCGACGGGTTCGGCTACCTCGTGCACGCCTGGCACCCCGCCGTGGTCAGCGACCTCGTCGCGGACCTCGTCCACCACCAGGGGGTGGGCATGGCGCCCCGTGCCGTCGCCGACCTCCTCGAGCCGGTGGCCGCGGCGCTGGAACGCCTGAACCGCCTCGGGTACGTCCACGGCGACGTCAAGCCCGGCAATCTGCTCGTGAGCCGCGACGGCTCCGCGCTGCTGTGCGACCTCGACGAGGCCACGCCCGAGGGCACCGTGAGGCTGCGCTGGACCCCGGGCTGGGCGGCTCCCGAGGTCGTCGCCGGCCGTCCCGCCGGGCCCGGGGCGGACCGCTGGGGGTTCGCCCTCGTCGTCGTGGCGCTGCTCGCCGGGGCCGAGGTGGCGGCCACGGCGCTGCGGGAAGGGCCGGCCGAGGTGCTCGCCCGGCACCTGCCCGCGCCGCTGGCAGGTGGCCTCGCCTCGGACCTCGACCGGCACCCGGGCAGGCGGGACGTGTCCGGTCCCGCGCTGATCCGCGCGCTCCGGTCGATCGCGATCGGCCGCGAAGGCTCACGTCCGACCCGACCCGACGGGCTGCAGCCTCCGCCCACGCGGCAATCCCCGGCGTTCGCGCCGTCGGGGCCACTCGCCTCGCCGCCCGAAGCGCCACCGGCGTCGCCGCCGTCGGCACCACCGCAACGGCAGGGGACGCGACGGCGACTGCCGGTCGTCCCGCCGGCGCCTGCGTCCCGGCAACCGGACGGCGCGGTGGTGCCGTCGGCCCCCGGTCCCACGGACGACCGACGAACAGAGGTCGGGGCGCCGTCGACGCCCGGGAGCTCGCAGGCGGCGGTGGCGGCCCCCGTCGCCGACCCGCAGCGGTCGGCCACGCCGGCGCAGCCGGACGCAGCCGTGGGCGATCCCCCCTCGGCCGTCCCCGTGGCCCCGGTGGCCGTCCCCATGGCCACGGTGGCCGAGGACGAGCCCCTCGCGGCGGAGCCCGGGGCGGGCGGCGCGGCCCCGAGCGGGCTTGGCGCGAGCGTCATGCTGCCCACGGGGATCGATCTCCACGCCGTCACCCAGGATCGCCCGCTGCTGTTGGACGGTGAACCGGCATGGCGGGAGGACGTCTCGCTCGAGGCGGCCCCCGGGGTGATGTCCGGCGTCGCGCGGCGGGCGCTCGTCGCCGGGGTGGTGGCCGCCGTGGTGCTGGCCGTCGCCGGGATCGTGCTCGCGTGGGGCTGAGTCGTTTCTCCTCCGATCGGTCGCGATGGCGTCGCGGTGTGGTCGACCTCGGGCCCGCGCTCGACCTGTCGCGCTGGCAGCTCGACGTCGTGCACGAGGGCACCTGCTTGGTGGTGGCACGAGGGACCGAGCCACGGACGCGCCGCCCCGTCGCCGTCCGGACTCCTCGCTCGGGAGCCGAGCTCGGGGCACAACGACTGGCCGCGGCCGTCACGGTCGAGGCGTCCGTGGGTCGTCATGCGCGGCTCGCCCCGGTGCTCCTGGCCGGCGGACGTGGTGGCGGTTGTGCCCTCGTGACCCCCTGGTACCCGGCGACCCTGACGGAGTTGCCGGGCCCGCATGGCGTCCCCGCGGTCGCTGCCCGGGGCACGGCGCTCGCCACGGCCCTGGTCGCGTTGCACGGCGCAGGGCTGGTGCACGGGGAGATCGACCCGAACGCCGTGTTCGTCGACGAGGACGGGGCTCCGGTGCTCGGCCGCCTGCACGCCTGTCGACCACCGGGACCTCGCTCGCGGCTGAGGCTGAGCGCCTGCACGGCGCCGGAGGCACTGCGAGGTGCTGATGTGGCGGCGGCGGAGGACGTCTACGCGCTCGCGGCCGTGCTGGTGCACGCCCTCACGGGCGAGCCCCTTCTGCACCGGTGGCCCGGGGAGGCCGACGCGGGGTTCGCGCTGCGCCTGCTCGGCGTCGACCCCTCGCCGCGCCCCTCGTGGGGCGGCCTCGCGCCCGTGCTCACGCGCTGCCTGGATCCCGATCCTGGCCGGCGCCCCTCCGCGGCCGAGCTGGCTGCGCAGCTGGTGCGATGGGCTGCGGTGCGGGGTCGGCCGGGCTGATCCTCCCCGGAACGGCCGGGAGCCGACGCCGGGAACGCGAGGGAGCGGTCAGCGGCCGAAGGGCCGACGCGTCGGCAGCGCTGTCGCCGCCGACAGCAGACGTGCCGGCAGTGCCGCGCGCAGGCGCGCGGCGGGAGGTGCGAGCCGGCGGAGCCGACGCCGGATGGCCTTTCGCCGACGCCGCGCCCGCTCGGCGTCGCGGTCGGTCACGTGCCGGCGGGGATCGAAGACCGCCCCTTCGGCGACGGCGGCCAGGTCGGTCAGCCACGCCTGGACGTCGGCGTCGAACCGCTCCGCCGCGGCCGCGCAGATCTCGGCACCCGTCCACGATGGTGTCACGGCGAGGCCGTGGCGCCTCAGGTCCGACAGGGCCCGGGTCCACTCCGCGCCCACCACGGCGGCGGCCGTGGGCGGCGGTCGCCGCCGCCGGCGAAGCAGCAGGACCAGGATCGCGGCACCCGTGAGCACGACGACGATCACCGCGCCGACCACGACCGCACGGGCGGGGCCCTCGGCACCTCGAGCCCGCGGGGGCGCGGCGGGATCGGCCACCGCGCGCTGCACGGGGCTGGGGGTGGCGAGGACGGCGGCCCGCTGCGTGGGCGAGGGGGAAGCGGACGGCCGCACCCCCACGGTCGGCGCCGCAACCGGGGCGGCGGTGCGGCCCGGTGCGGCGTCGGCGACGACCCAACCGAGGCCGACGACGGGGACCTCCGCCCACGTCCACGCCTGAGCGGCCCCGACCCGGTGTCGGCCCGCAGCGGGGGCGCGCACCTCGGCCCCGCTCACGCGGAAACCGGTGACGACACGAGCCGGGATCCCCAGGGCCCGTGCCGTGACCACGAACAGGGTGGCGAACTGTTCCGGGGTGCCACTGCGCGAGGGCCCGAGCAGCGCGGCCGACACGTCGGCCCACGCCGTCCCGGCGACCCCGGGGACGACGCGGCGGTCGTCGAGCAACCGGCGACGGACGTCCTGCAGGCACGCGACCGCGGCGTCGGGGTCCTCGGTGCACGGGCCGCCGGCCGGCAGCACCGTGGCCGCCGACCGGGCGCGCAACGCCGCGGGGACGGCGGTCTCGGCCGGCGGGCGCCACACGGCGAGGCGGGCCTGCGGGCCCAGGTCCTGCAGGCGGAGGCTCGCGCTGCGGGACGTCACCACGTAGGACTGCCCCTCGCGCAGGGGTCGCTCGGGGACCGGCAGCCCGGACCCGCCGTCGACGTCCACGTCCACGCCTGTCACCCGCTGGGCGCGGCTGACGTGGGGCAGCCAGAAGGACCCGTCGAGGGCCCTCCCGATCACGTAGTTCTGACGGGTGGGCGCGGCGGTGGAGGGGAGGTCGGGGTCGGCGGGGACGACGCCGCCGGAGGGCCGGAAGTCCTTCGTGAAGTCCCACCCGTCGCCGTCGTAGCGGTCGACGTCGGCGAGCGCCACGTACCCGCTCCAGGGGGCGTCGACGTCCACCGTGAAGGCGACGTCGCGCGAGGCCGGCCCGGTGCGCAGCCGGGCCACCCCGGCCACCGGCGTCTCGGTCCGTACGGCGATCGCGGCGGGCATGCGTGCCGGCACCTTCGCGGCCCCGCCGTCGCCGGGCACGGCCAGCATCACCGCAGGCGCCAGCAGCGCCCCGGCGGCCACCGCCGCCAGCCCCCTTCCTCGGGGGCGCCGAGCGGCGCCGGTGGGTGCGGCGCCGGACGGCGCGCCCGCCCGAGGGCTCGCGGCCGCCAGGGGCAGCAGCAGCGCGATGACCACACCGGCCGCGAGCAGCAGCTCCTGCCGGGTGTCCACCCCGGCGGCGCCGCGCAGCGTCAGGCCGTAACCGGTGACGAAGAGCGCCAGCCACCCCAGGCAGGCGCCCAGAGGCGGCCGCCCCGCCAGCACGGACCGCACCGCCCCCGCGGTCGACAACCACGCGAGGACGGCGGGCAGCACGAGCACCGCGCGGTCGTCGACGAGGGGCAGGGTCGAGCTGAGCAGGCGAGCGGGCCCCCTCCAGCAGGCCTCGGGAAGCGCCCACGGCGCTACCCGCAGGACCGCGGCGCAGAAGCCGAGACAGGCCGCCAGATCGAGGAGGGCGCTCGGGACACCACGGAGGCGGCCCGAGCGCGCAGCCCCGGTCGCGACCCAGCCCACCAGCACCGACAGCGTGACCGCGCCGCCCAGCGCCGGCAGTGCCACGTGCCCACCGACGCCGCGCGACCAGACGCCGGTGGCACCGGCCCCGCAGGCGACGCAGGCCAGGAGGGCCGCCGCGCGGCGAGGTGTCACCGCAGGGCCCGAGGGTGGAGGGTGCGTGCGCGGGCGGCGGTGTTCCACGCCTGGGCGACGTCGTCCGCGCGGGGACCGGCCAGGACGACGACCCCGGTGGCCGCGGGCGGTGCCGCGTCGTCGAGGCAGGCGAGGACGACGCGGGTGAACCTCCGACGCAGCGCGGCCAGTCGCGCCATGACGGCCGGGCCCGGCCGGGCGGTGACCACCACGAGCGTGCTGCCGGGGTGGCCCCTGCCGATGGTGGAGAGCACGTCGTCGAGGGGTGCGTCCTCACGCGTGCGCACCTGGGTGAGTAGGTCGAGGAGGCCGTCGACGGCCTGACCCCTCACGGACGTGGGGGTCGCTCCGCCCGTCCAGACCTGGACGGGACCGCCCGCCGTCCCGGCGGCCACCACCACGGAGGACAGGACGTCCACGGCCTCCTCGAAGTCCGCCTGCGCGGGGTAGGCGGTGACGTCCACGTCCAGGACCAGGACCGTCGAGGGCTGGGACGTGTCGACCTGGTGGCGCACCACCGGTCGGCCCAGCCGCGCCGTCGTCGGCCAGTGCATCAGGCGCAGGTCGTCGCCGGGTTCGTACTCGCGCAGCCGGTGGAAGGTGACGGTGCCCACCGGTGAGGTGTCCGATGTCGGTCCGTCCAGCATCCGGCTCGTCCCGGCACCGAAGCCGGTCAGCGCGAGCACGCGTGGGCGTACCCGGACCGACGCTTCCCGCCCGTGCACGCTTCGGCGGTGGACGAGACCGAACGGGTCCAGGCGGTGCACCTCCAGCGGGGGCAGCACGTGCACGCCCCGCTGGAGCGTGGGCAGGTGGTGGACGCGGCTGTCGGAGGCATGGCCCGCCAGGGCCGGCACGGGGACCTCCACCGTCGCCGTCCCGAAGCGTTGCAGGGCGACGAAGGCGCCGCGACGACGGCGGAAGGGGTTGGTGGCGGTCACGAACAGGATCGCGGGGTTGCCCTTGGCCACCCGGTCGGGATGGACCTGCCGCTCGATCTCGACCTGGCCCGGCCGCAGGACGAGCACGAGGGCGAGCCCCACCGCGCCGAGCAGCCCGCTGCCGGTGAGGGTCACGGCCTGCCACCCGAGGACCAGGCCGCCGAGCAGGCAGCCCGCGCCGGCGCCGGTGATCACGCGGCCCGTGGTGGTCAGCACTGCGGTCAGACCCCCACCGCGGTCCGGGGCACGGGAACGTCGGACAGGGCGCGCCGGACGGCGTCGGCGCTGGTGAAGCCCGCCAGTTCGGCCTCCGGCCGCAGCAGGATGCGGTGGGTGAGCACGGGTCCGGCGACGGCCTTGACGTCGTCGGGCAGCAGGTGGGTGCGGCCCTGCACGGCGGCGAGGGCACGGGCGGCGCGCAGCAGGGCGAGGCTGCCACGGGGGGAGACGCCGAGGCGCACCTCCGGCATGACGCGCGTGGCTGCGCAGACCGCGACGATGTAGTCCTCCGCGGCGGGAGCCACCTCGACCTGCTTGACGGTTTCGATCATCGCTCCCACGTCGAGTCCCGTGAGCACCGGCGCGAGGTGCGCGACGGTGGGGCCGTGCTTCTGCGCCCGCAGCATCTGCGCCTCGGCGGCGGGTTCGGGGTAGCCGAGGCTCAGGCGCATCAGGAAGCGGTCGAGCTGGGCTTCGGGCAGGACGTACGTGCCCTCCATGTCCACGGGGTTCTGCGTGGCGACGACCATGAAGGGGCGGGGGACGGGCAGCTGCCGCCCCTCGACGCTGACCGTGCCCTCCTCCATCACCTCCAGGAGCGCCGACTGGGTCTTGGGGGATGCGCGATTGATCTCGTCGGCCAGCACGATGTTGGACAGGACCGGCCCGGGCCGGAACACGAACTCTCCCGTGGCCTGGGAGTAGATCGACACCCCGGTGACGTCGGAGGGCAGCAGGTCGGGGGTGAACTGGATCCGGGTGGACTCGACGGCGACCGCCGAGGCCAGGGCGCGCGCCAGGGTCGTCTTGCCGGTGCCCGGAACGTCCTCCAGCAGCAGGTGCCCCTCGGCGAGCAGGCACGTGACGACCAGCCGCACCTCCTGCGGCTTGCCCTGGATCACGCTCTCGACGGCCTCGCACAGCAGGCGCGCCTGGCCGGCAACGTCGATCCCCGGCCGCGACGACGTCGTGGTCATGTGTCTCCCGACACCCCGTGGCGCCCGGGCGGCTGCACCGGACGTGAGGGGCAGCCTAGAGGGCTGCGACCCGGCGGCCGGCTGCTCGTCCACAGGTCGGCCTCCGGGCTCCCGGCGCGACGCGCGGCCCGCCTGGCGGAGGTCGCTGCGGCGACGCTCGGTAGCATCACGGGCAGTCCCGCCGACGACGGCGGGGCGCCGAACGAGCGAGGAGACCGTCGTGTCCGCCCAGATCACCGTGACCGTCGCCGGCGACGAGCGTCAGGTCGACGCGGGGACGACGGCGGGTTCGCTGTTCGAGGGGCAGCGCAGCGTGGTCGTGGCCCGGGTCAACGGCGAGCTGCGCGACCTCACCCACGCGCTGGCCGACGGCGACGCCGTCGAGGGCGTGGACGTCACCAGCGACGAGGGTCTCGCCGTCCTGCGCCACTCCACCGCCCACGTGATGGCGCAGGCCGTCCAGGAGCTGTTCGGGCAGGCGCGGCTGGGCATCGGCCCGCCGGTCCGGGACGGCTTCTACTACGACTTCGACGTCGAGCGGCCCTTCACCCCCGACGACCTCGCCGCGATCGAGAAGGTGATGACCCGCATCGTCAAGGAGGGTCAGACCTTCCGGCGCCGCGTCGTCACCGACGAGCAGGCCCGCGAGGAGCTCGCCGACGAGCCGTTCAAGCTCGAGCTGATCGGCCTCAAGGGCGGCGCGGCCGACGCGGAGGGCGCCTCCGTCGAGGTCGGCGGCGGCGAGCTGACCATCTACGACAACCTCCGCCGTGACGGGTCGACGGCCTGGAAGGACCTGTGCCGCGGGCCGCACGTGCCGAGCACCCGCCTGCTCGGCAACGGTTGGAAGCTGCAGCGCTCCGCCGCGGCGTACTGGCGCGGCAGCGAGAAGAACCCCCAGCTGCAGCGCCTGTACGGGACCGCCTGGCCGACCAAGGACGACCTCAAGGCCTACCTCGACCGCATCGCCGAGGCCGAGCGGCGCGATCACCGCCGGCTGGGCACCGAGCTCGACCTGTTCAGCTTCCCCGACGAGGTGGGTTCCGGCCTCGCGGTGTTCCACCCCAAGGGCGGGGTCGTCCGCCGCGAGATGGAGACCTACTCGCGCCTGCAGCACGAGCGTGCCGGGTACGAGTTCGTCTACAGCCCGCACATCACCAAGGGCCAGCTGTTCCAGACCTCGGGCCACCTCGACTGGTACGCCGAGGGCATGTTCCCGGCGATGAAGCTGGACGAGGAGCGCGACGCCGAGGGCCAGGTCCGCAAGCAGGGCCAGGACTACTACCTCAAGCCGATGAACTGCCCGTTCCACAACCTGATCTTCGCCGCGCGTGGCCGTTCGTACCGCGAGCTGCCGATGCGGCTGTTCGAGTTCGGCACGGTGTACCGGTACGAGAAGTCGGGTGTCATCCACGGTCTGACCCGGGCCCGCGGCTTCACCCAGGACGACGCGCACATCTACTGCACCCGCGAGCAGATGGCCGGCGAGCTGACCTCGCTGCTCACCTTCGTGCTCGACCTGCTGCGCGACTACGGCCTCGACGACTTCTACCTCGAGCTCTCCACCCGCAACCCCGAGAAGTCGGTGGGCTCCGACGAGGTGTGGGAGGAGGCCACCCGCACCCTGGAGGAGGTGGCGACCGCCTCCGGCCTGGAGCTCGTGCCCGACCCGGGCGGTGCCGCGTTCTACGGCCCCAAGATCTCGGTGCAGGCGCGCGACGCGATCGGTCGCACCTGGCAGATGTCGACGATCCAGCTCGACTTCAACCTGCCCGAGCGGTTCGAGCTGGAGTACCAGGCCGCCGACGGCACCCGCCAGCGCCCCGTGATGATCCACCGCGCGCTGTTCGGCTCGATCGAGCGCTTCTTCGCCGTCCTCACCGAGCACTACGCGGGCGCCTTCCCCCCGTGGCTCGCGCCCGTGCAGGTCGTCGGCATCCCGGTCTCGGCCGACAACGTCGACTACCTCGACGAGGTGGCCGCGAAGCTGCGGGCCGAGGGGATCCGCGTCGAGGTGGACGCCTCCGACGACCGGATGCCGAAGAAGATCCGCACGCACACCAAGGCCAAGGTGCCGTTCATGCTCATCGCGGGCCAGGACGACGCCGCCGCGGGTGCGGTGTCCTTCCGCTTCCGCGACGGCAGCCAGGACAACGGCGTGCCCGTGGCCGACGCCGTCGCCCGCATCGTCGAGGCCGTGCGCACCCGCGCGCAGGTCTGAACGAGACCGAGGTGGAAGGGCAGACGCCGGGGCCGGCGGTGGAGGACGCCGCCGGCCTGGCCGGCGCCCGGGACGGATTCGAGCGGCTCTGGACGCCGCACCGCATGGTCTACCTGCAGGGCGAGGACAAGCCCGCGACGGCCGAGGCGGGGGAGCAGTGCCCGTTCTGCCGCGCCCCGACCCGGGCCGACGAGGACGGGCTGGTCGTGGCGCGTGGCGTCCGCGCCTTCGTCCTGATGAACCTGTACCCGTACAACACCGGCCACGTGATGGTGTGCCCCTACCGGCACGTGTCGGCCTATCCCGACCTGACCGAGGACGAGACCGTCGAGGTGGCGCAGCTCACCCAGACGGCGATGCGCGTCATCCAGGACGTCTCGGGCTGCCACGGGTTCAACCTGGGGATGAACCAGGGGGCGGTGGCGGGAGCGGGGATCGCCGCGCACCTGCACCAGCACGTCGTCCCGCGCTGGGGCGGCGACAGCAACTTCCTGCCCATCGTGGGCCGGACGAAGGCGCTGCCCGAGCTGCTCGCCGACACCAGGGCCCGGCTGGCCGCCGCCTGGCCGCGCTGACCCTCGCGCGACCGGCGTCGCGGGGCCGGGCCGGTCAGCTCGTCCCGGCGAGCAGGGGCCGCGCCTGGGCGGCCGGCATGGGGGAGTGCCGCGCGTAGTGCCGGTTGAAGGTGCCGGTCCCGTGGGCGAGGGAGCGCAGGTCGATCGCGTACCTCGTGAGCTCCAGGGCGGGAACCTCGGCGGTGATCGAGGTCCGCCCGGCAGCGGCCGCAGCGGTGCCGAGGACCTTCCCGCGCCGCCCCGAGAGGTCGCTCATCACGGTGCCCACGTACTCGTCGTCCACCTCGATCGCGACCTCGTCGAGGGGCTCGAGGAGGGTGACCCCCGCGGCCGTGGCCGCCTCCTTCACGGCGAGCGCGGCCGCCGTCTGGAACGCGGCGTCGGAGGAGTCGACCGAGTGCGCCTTGCCGCCGACGAGGGTGATCCGCACGTCCGTCAGGGGGTAACCGGCGGCCACCCCACGCTCCAGCTGGGCCCGGGCCCCCTTCTCCACGCTGGGGACGAAGTGCCGCGGGACCACGCCCCCGACGACCCGGTCCACGAACTCGACCCCGCTGCCCTGGGGGAGCGGGGTGAGCTCGAGGTCGCAGACGGCGAACTGGCCGTGCCCCCCGGACTGCTTCACGTGCCGCCCGTGGCCGCTGCCGGGGGCGGAGAGGGTCTCCCTCAGCGAGACCCGCACGGCCTGCTGCTCGACGTCGACCCCGTGGCGCGAGCGCAACCGGTCCAGCAGGACCTCGCGGTGCGCCTCGCCCATCGTCCACAGCACGAGTTGGTGGGTGTCGGGGGTGATCTCCACCCGCACGGTCGGGTCCTCGGCCACGAGCCGGGCCAGCCCCTGGGCGAGCTTGTCCTCCTCGGCGCTGCTACGCGCAGCGATCGCGGTCGGCAGCAGCGGTTCGGGCATCAGCCACGGCTCCATCAGCAGCGGGGCCGAGGGGTCGGAGAGGGTGTCGCCGGTCTCGGCGTGGGACAGCCGCGCGACCGCGACGAGGTCGCCCGCGGCGGCAGCGGTCACGGGGTGCAGCTGGGCGCCCAGCACCCTCGCGACGGACCCCACACGCTCGTCGACGTCGTGGTCGGGATGGCCCGCATCGACGCCCGCGAAGCGCGCGAAGTGGCCGGAGACGTGCACGGGGACGTCGGGCTGCAGGGTGCCCGAGAACACCCGGACGATGCTGATCCGCCCCACATAGGGGTCGGACGTCGTCTTCACGACCTCGGCGACGAGGGGGCCGGAGGGGTCGCACTCCAGCGGTTCGGCCGGTGCGCCGTCGGGGTCGCCGACCCCGGGCAGGGGGTGCTCGGCGGGGGAGGGGAACCCGGCGACGAGGAGGTCGAGCAGCTCGGGGACGCCCAGACCGGTGGTGGCGACCACGGGGACGACGGGGTGGAAGGCGCCGCGCGCCATCGCGCGTTCGAGGTCGCGCACGAGGGTGGCCTCCTCGACATCCTCACCGGCCAGCCACCGCTCGAGCAGCGTGTCGTCCTCGGACTCCTGGATGATCGCCTCGATCAGCGCGCCGCGGCGGTCGGAGACCAGCTCGCGGTGCTCGGGGTCGGCGTCGCGGACGTCGAGCCGCCCGCTGCTGCGGTCGCGCACCGCGAGGGTGAGCAGGTCGAGGAGCCCGGCGGGCTGCTCGTCGTCGGCGAGCAGCGGCAGCCACAGCGCGTGCACGCCGTCGCCGAAGACCCGACGGCAGATGGCCTCGGACTCGTCGAAGTCGCCCCGCTGCTGGTCGACGTGCGTGACGACGACCGCGCGCGGCATGCCGACCGCCGCGCACTCCTCCCACAGCATCCGCGTGGCGCCGTCGACGCCGTCCACGGCGCTCACCGTGAACAGCGCGGCGTCGGCGGCGCGCAGCCCGGCGCGCACCTCACCGACGAAGTCGGGGTGACCCGGGGTGTCGACGAGGTTGACGCGCACGTCGCCCACGGTCAGGGAGGCCACGGACAGGCCGACCGAACGGTGCACCTTGCGCTCGATCTCCTCGTGGTCGCAGACGGTGGTCCCGTCCTCCACCCGCCCGGCCCTCGGCAGCGCCCCGGCGGCCACCAGCGCGGCCTCGACGAGCGTGGTCTTGCCCGACCCGGCATGGCCGACGACGACGACGTTGCGCAGCAACAGGGGATCCGTCGGGCCCTGCCCGCTGCCCGTGCGCGCGCGACCCGTGCTCGCCATGAGACCTCCTCGTCCCCGACCGGCCGCCAGGCCCGCCGTCCGCGTGACGCCGCGCCGGTGCCGGCCGCGGCGTCGTCCTCCACCGTTCCCAACCTGCTCCACCGGCTCCGGCCGGACAAGGGGACACGACTGTGGACGGCGAAGATCGTCGCAGCTCGTGCGTCCACAGGGCGCCGGGGGCGTCGCCGAACGGTCGAGCGGGCTGGGTAGAGTTCGCGGCGCGACCGTGACCCCCGGACGCCGCGCCCGCAGCGAGTGGCGGGACCAGCCCCCGGACGCCGATGCTCAACAAGTACGCCCGTGCCTTCTTCACCGGGCTGTTCACCCCCGTCGCCCGGCTCCTGCTGCGACTGGGTGTGAGTCCTGACGTCGTGACGCTGGTGGGCACCGTCGGCGTGAGCGTGGGAGCGCTGGCGTTCTACCCCCGGGGCGAGTTCTTCTGGGGCACCGTCGTGATCACGCTGTTCGTGTTCTCCGACATGGTCGACGGCATCATGGCCCGCACCGCCCAGCGCTCCAGCTCGTGGGGCGCCTTCCTCGACTCGACGCTCGACCGGGTGGGTGACGCGGCCGTCTTCAGCGGTCTGGTCCTCTACTACGCGGGCCGTGAGGACGGCCGGGGCCGGGCCATGGAGCTGCTGGCGCTGGCCTGCCTCGTGCTCGGCAGCGTGGTGCCCTACGCGCGGGCCCGTGCCGAGGGACTGGGCATGACCGCGAGCGTCGGCATCGCCGAGCGGGCCGACCGGCTGGTCTCGGTGCTGGTGACGACCGGCCTGGTGGGCCTGTACGAGCTGACCGGCTTCGGACTGCCCGAGGTGGTGCTCCTGCTCGTGCTCGTCCTGCTGACGGCGGCCAGCTTCGTCACGGTGGTCCAGCGGATGCTCACGGTGCGCTCCCAGGCGCTGGGACGACCACTGCCCGCCGCCGGCACCGCCCCGACGGCGGCTGCGGACGGGGACGGCGGCGCCACCGGTGTCTGAGCGGGCGACGGCCACCCTGTACGGCCTCGGGTGGCGGCTGGTGCGGGTGCTCCCCGCCCGCGTGGCCTACCTGATCTTCTCGGCGCTCGCGCAGTTCGCGTGGCTGCGGCAGGGCCGGGGGGTCCGCCAGCTCGAGGCCAATCTCGCCCGCGTGGTGCCCGGCCTCAGCCCGCTGGGGCTCAAGCACCTCTCGCGCAAGGCCATGCACTCCTACCTGCGCTACTGGTGCGACGCCTTCCGCCTGCCCGACTGGACCCCGGAGCACATCCGGGCGACCTGCCGCGCC
Source organism: Kineosporiaceae bacterium (assembly GCA_046330935.1). Lineage (GTDB taxonomy): Bacteria > Actinomycetota > Actinomycetes > Actinomycetales > Kineosporiaceae > JAXLRU01. The sequence continues at coordinate 23,721 of JAXLRU010000009.1, read as the reverse complement.
GAGAACGACGAGGCGGTGCGGGAGGCCCTGCGGCAGGGCCGCGGCGTGGTCATGGCGCTGGCGCACCAGGGCAACTGGGACCACGCCGGCGCCTGGGCGTGCCTGGAGCTCGCCCCGGTGACGACGGTCGCCGAGCGGCTGCGCCCCGAGGAGCTGTTCCAGCGCTTCGTCGCGTTCCGCGAGGGCCTGGGCATGGAGGTGCTCCCGCTGACCGGCGGCAACGAGGTCTTCGCCACCCTGGTGCGCCGGCTGTCCACCGGCGGGTTCGTGCCGCTGCTCGCCGACCGCGACCTGACCGCCAACGGCGTGACCGTCTCGCTGTTCGGCCAGCCCGCGAAGCTGGCCGCGGGCCCCGCCGCCCTCGCCCTGGTCACCCGGGCGGCGCTGTTCCCCGTGACGATCCACTACGAGCGCCTGCCCGCGGGGTCGCCGGCACGCTGGGGCACCGTGGTGCGGTTCCACGACGAGGTGCGCCCTCCCGCCGAGGGTGGTCGCCCCGTGAAGGTGGCGGCGATGACGCAGGCGTGCGCCGACGCACTGGCCGAGGGCCTCGCCGAGTACCCGCAGGACTGGCACATGCTGCAGCGCGTGTTCGTGGCCGACCTGGTGCCCGACGCCGGGTCCTCCTGATCGGAGGGGCCGTGCGCATCGGGCTGGTCTGCCCCTACTCCTTCGACGTCCCCGGGGGCGTCCAGTACCACGTGCGCGACCTCGCCGAGCACTTCCTGCGTGCCGGTCACCACGTGCGGGTGCTCGCCCCGGCCGACGAGGACACCCCCGTGCCCGACTACCTGGAGGCGGCGGGCCGGGCCGTGCCGGTCAAGTACAACGGGTCCGTGGCCCGCCTGACGTTCGGCCCGGTGAGTGCAGCCAGGGTGCGGCGCTGGCTCGACGACGCCGACTTCGACGTCCTGCACATCCACGAGCCCGTGACGCCGTCCCTGTCGCTGCTGGCCCTGTGGTCGGCCTCCGGACCGATCGTGGCGACCTTCCACACCGCGAACCTCCGCTCGCGGGCGATGGAGGTCGCGAGGCCCCTGCTGCGGCCGAGCCTGGAGAAGATCTCGGCGCGCATCGCCGTCTCCGAGGACGCGCGCCGCACGCTCGTCGAGCACCTCGACGGCGACGCCGTGGTGATCCCGAACGGCGTCGCCGTGGCGGCGTTCGCCGGTGCGAGCGCGCAGGCACGGTGGACGGGCACTCCCCAGCGCCCGACCGTCGCCTTCGTCGGTCGCCTCGACGAGCCCCGCAAGGGCTTCGCCGTGCTCGTCGACGCCGCGGCGGCCGTGCTCGACGCGTTCCCCGGGGCGCGGTTCCTGGTGCTCGGGCGGGGGGACGGCGAGGAGGCCCTCGCCCAGGCGTCCCCGCGGGTCCGCGAGGCCGTGACCATGCTCGGGTTCCTGGACGACGCCGCGAAGGCCGCCCTGCTGGCCAGCGTCGACGCCTACGTCGCCCCGCAGACGGGCGGTGAGAGCTTCGGCATCGTGCTGGTCGAGGCCATGGCCGCCGGCGCCCCCGTGATCGCCTCCGAGCTGGGGGCCTTCCGGCGGGTGCTGGAGGACGGCCGGTACGGTGCGCACTTCGCGACGGGGGACCCCGACGCACTCGCCCGCGTGCTGGTGGCGCACCTGCGGGGGCCGCGCCGGCAGGCACCGACCGCGGCCGCGGCCGCCCTGGCCGTGCGTCGCTACGACTGGGAGCGCGTGGCCGCCGAGGTGATGGCGGTCTACGAGACGGTCCGCGCCGGAGCCGACCGGGTGGGGGCCGACCCGCGCCTGCGGCTGCGGGGCCGGTGGTCCTCGTGATCGACGTCCCGCTCGCCGAGGTCCTCGTCGCGACGGCCGTCGTGGTGGGGGGCTGGTACCTGTGGGCCAGCGCGGTGCGGATCGACCGGCTGCACCACCGGCTGGAGTCGGCGCGGGCCTCGCTGGCCGTGCACCTCACCCGCCGGGCGGCCCTCGCCCTGGAGTCGGCGGGCCGCTGCGACCCCGCCACGGCGCTGATCCTCGCCGACGCCGCCGCGGCGGCCCTGGGGGCCGAGCTGGAGGACGCCGCGTGGCTGGGCGGGGAGCGGCTGGCCGAGCTGGAGCAGGCCCACAGCGATCTCACCGCCGCGCTGGTCCTCGCCCTCGGCGACCCGGACGACGCCCGCGAGGTCTTCGGACCGCCGGGGCAGGAGCACGAGGACGATCTGGCGGCGGCCCTGCACGCCGCGTGCCTCAAGGTGCAGCTGGCGCGGCGGTTCCACAACTCCGCCGTCGACACCGCCCGGCGCATGCGCAGCAAGTGGGTGGTGCGGTGGGCCAGGCTGGCCGGGCGTGCGCCGTGGCCGCGCATGGTCGAGATGGACGACGCCGTGCCCGAGGGGTTGCAGCAGTACCTGCCGTCCTGAGCCGGGTCCAGGTGCGCCCGAGCGGGCGGTCGGCCCGGTTTCCGAGGCGCGGGGCGTGACGGTGCGCGCGTACGATGGCGGGGTTCCCAGCTCCCCGTTCAGTGAGGTCAGACGTGTCCGACTCGCAGGTCCCGAGCACTTCCGACGCCTCCGCGACGCCGTCTGGCGGTGCGGCCGTCACCGGCACGTCGCGGGTCAAGCGCGGCATGGCGGACATGCTCAAGGGGGGTGTGATCATGGACGTGGTCACCCCCGAGCAGGCGAAGATCGCCGAGGACGCCGGCGCCGTGGCCGTGATGGCGCTGGAGCGGGTGCCCGCCGACATCCGCGCCCAGGGCGGCGTCGTGCGGATGAGCGATCCCGACATGATCGACGGCATCATCTCCGCCGTCTCGATCCCGGTGATGGCCAAGGCCCGGATCGGTCACTTCGTCGAGGCCCAGGTGCTGCAGTCCCTGGGCGTCGACTACATCGACGAGTCCGAAGTGCTCACCCCCGCCGACTACGCCAACCACATCGACAAGTGGCAGTTCACGGTGCCCTTCGTGTGCGGCGCGACCAACCTGGGCGAGGCCCTGCGCCGGATCGCCGAGGGCGCGGCCATGATCCGCTCCAAGGGCGAGGCGGGCACGGGTGACGTGTCCAACGCCACCACGCACATGCGCAAGATCCTGGGCGAGATCCGCCGCCTGACGTCCCTGGCCGAGGACGAGCTGTACGTCGCCGCCAAGGAGCTGCAGGCGCCGTACGACCTCGTCAAGGAGGTCGCAGCCAGGGGCTCGCTGCCCGTCGTGCTGTTCACCGCCGGGGGCATCGCGACCCCGGCCGACGCCGCGATGATGATGCAGCTCGGTGCCGACGGCGTGTTCGTGGGGTCGGGCATCTTCAAGTCGGGCAACCCCGCCGCCCGGGCCGAGGCCATCGTCAAGGCCACGACCTTCTTCGACGACCCCGACGTGATCGCGAAGGTCTCCCGCGGGCTGGGCGAGGCCATGGTCGGCATCAACGTCGACAGCATCCCGGTGCCGCACCGGCTGGCCGAACGCGGCTGGTGACCGGGGCGCACGCCCTCCTCAGGTGACCTGCGGGCGGTCCTCGTCGTTGCGGAGCTCGTGCTCCCCGGCGGCGAGGGCCGCCCGTACCTGTTCCGCCGCCGCCACGGCGTCGGCGTGGGTGACGTACAGCGGGGCGAAGCCGAACCGGACGACGTCCGGGGTCCGGAAGTCGGTCACCACGCCGCGATCGGCCAGCGCCCGGACGAGCCCCCAGGCGCGTGGGTGGCGCACGGACACCTGCGAGCCGCGCAGATCGGGCTCGCGGGGCGTGACGACGTCGAGCCCGGGCGCGAGGGCGTCGAGCGTCTCGAGGAACAGCCCGGTGATGCTCAGCGACGCCCGACGTAGATCGGCGACGTCGAGACCGTCGTAGACGTCCAGCGCCGCCTCGAGCGCGAGCAACGACAGGATCGTCGGGGTGCCGGTGCGTGCCCGGGCCACGCCGGGGTGGGGCCGGTAGGCGGGCCCCATGGCGAACGGTTCGGCGTGCCCGTTCCACCCGGGCAGCGGGTTGCGCCACGACGACGTCCGCCGGGCGTTGAGGTAGAGGAACGCGGGCGCTCCCGGCCCCCCGTTGAGGTACTTGTAGGTGCAGCCCACGGCGAGGTCGACGCCGTGGGCGTCGAGGTCGGCGGCGACGACACCGGCGGAGTGGCACAGGTCCCACAGCACCGGGGCCTCGACGTCGTGGGCCGCCGCGGTGAGGCCGGGAAGGTCCCACAGCCGGCCCGTGCGGTAGTCGACGTGCGAGAACGCGACGAGCGCGACGTCCTGGCCGTGCGCGCGGATCGTCGCCTCCGCCTCGTCCTGCGCCACCGGCACCAGTCGTGCCCCGGCGTCGTCGCAGACCTGCTGGAGCACGTAGAGGTCGGTGGGGAAGGACGCCGCGTCCGTGACGACGACGCTGCGCCCACCACGCTCGCGCAGGGCGCCGCCGGCGGCCTTGGCCAGGCAGACCGACGTCGAGTCGCCCACGACCAGCTGTCCGGGGGCGGCGCCGATCAGGTGCCCGATCCGGTCCCCGACCCGTTGCGGCGCCGACCACCAGTCCTCGGCGTTCCAGGAGCCCACGAGCCCCTGCCCCCACTGGCGGAGCACGGCGTCCTGCACGGCCTCCGCGACGCCCAGCGGGAGCGCCCCCAGGGAGTTGCCGTCGAGGTAGACCACACCGTCGGGCAGGGCGAACCGCTCGCGGCGTCCGACCGCGCACGCCGCGTCGAGGTCGGCGGCGCGCTGCTGCCACGGGGCGAGGGCGGGGCGGTCGGCGTCGTCCATGCTCCCGACGGTAGCCCGCGCGCCGGCACGGCCTAGTCTCGAGGGCCGTGACCACCGTCGAGCCCCCCGAGCCGAACAGCCCCGATGCCGCGCGCGCGACGACCGGGCAGTCCTCGACGCCGCTCGTCGGCGTCCTCGCCGTCCAGGGGGACGTGCGCGAGCACCTCGCGGCCCTCACCGCGGCGGGGGCGCGTGCGGTGCGCGTGCGCCGCCCCGAGGAGCTGCTCGCCGTCGACGGTCTGGTGATCCCCGGCGGGGAGTCCACCACGATCGACAAGCTCACCCGCGCCTTCGGGCTCGCCGAGCCGCTGCGGGAGGCGATCGCGGGCGGGCTGCCCGTCTACGGGTCGTGCGCGGGGATGATCATGTTGGCGGACCGGCTGCGGGACGCCACCGGCGACCAGCAGACGATCGGCGGCCTCGACATCACGGTGCGGCGCAACGCCTTCGGGCGTCAGGTCGACTCCTTCGAGGAGGACCTCGCCTTCGCCGGGATCCCGGGGTCGCCCGTGCGTGCCGTGTTCATCCGCGCTCCGTGGGTCGAGGACACCGGTGCCGGCGTCGAGGTGCTGGCCCGGGTGGAGGACGGCCCCGGGGAGGGCATGGTGGTGGCCGTGCGGCAGCAGAACCTGCTCGCGACGTCCTTCCACCCCGAACTGACCGGCGACCACCGCGTCCACGCGCTGTTCGTCGAGATGGTGCGGGAGGCCGTTGAGGCGGGCGGCCGGGGCGGGAGCGAGCCCGGCTGAGCACGGTCCCGGCGGGCGTCGTGGCTGGTCGCGCAGCCGGGCGGGCAGGTGACGCTGAGGTAGGATGCGCCGAGGAACACCGGCGCGACCAGGAGGCAGTAGGGGATGTCCGGCCACTCCAAGTGGGCGACCACGAAGCACAAGAAGGCCGTGATCGACGCCAAGCGGAGCAAGTCCTTCGCCCAGCTGATCAAGAACATCGAGGTCGCGGCGCGCACCGGCGGCGGTGACCCGGCGGGCAACCCCACCCTCTTCGACGCCATCCAGAAGGCCAAGAAGTCCTCGGTCCCCAACGACAACATCGACCGCGCCGTCAAGCGCGGCTCGGGTGCCGAGACCGGCGGGGCCGACTACCAGACGATCATGTACGAGGGCTACGGCCCCAACGGCGTCGCGGTGCTGATCGAGTGCCTCACCGACAACCGCAACCGCGCCGCTGCCGAGGTCCGCACGGCGATGACCCGCAACGGCGGGACGATGGCCGATCCCGGCAGCGTCTCGTACCTGTTCAGCCGCAAGGGCGTGATCACGCTCGCCAAGAGCGGTCTGAGCGAGGACGACGTCCTCATGGCGGTCCTCGAGGCCGGCGCCGAGGAGGTCAACGACCTCGGCGAGGAGTTCGAGGTGGTGAGCGAGCCGGGCGATCTGGTCGCCGTCCGCACCGCCCTGCAGTCGGCCGGCATCGACTACGACTCGGCCGAGGCGAGCTTCGTGCCGAGCACCCAGGTGCCGCTGGAGGTCGAGGGCGCGCGCAAGATCTTCAAGCTCATCGACGCGCTCGAGGACAGCGACGACGTGCAGAACGTCTACGCCAACTTCGACGTCTCCGACGACGTGATGGCAGCGCTCGAGGACTGATCCACCTGCCGCCGGGCCCTCGCGACGAGGGCGCGCGCGGCGCGGCGGCCCCTCGGTCCGGGCCCGGCCGCGCAGACTGGGCCCCGGCGGCGGACGTCGTCGCGCAGGTCCGTCCCGAGGAGGCACGACGTTGCTGGTGCTGGGCGTCGATCCCGGGCTGACCCGCTGCGGCCTCGCCGCCGTGCGGGTGGGGCGCGGCCGCAGCCTCGAGATGGTCGCCGTCGATGTCGTCCGCACCCCGGCCGATTCCTCGATCGGTGACCGTCTCCTCGGGATCGCCGAGGCGCTGGAGGGCTGGCTGGATCAGCTCGCGCCCGACGTCGTCGCCGTCGAGCGCGTCTTCAGCCAGCACAACGTGCGCACCGTCATGGGCACGGCCCAGGCGGCCGGCGTGGCGCTGCTGGCGGGAGCGAGGCGGGGCATCCCCGTGGCGCTGCACACCCCGAGCGAGGTCAAGGCCGCCGTCACCGGCTCTGGTACCGCAGGCAAGGCGCAGGTCACCGCCATGGTGACGCGCCTGCTGAAGCTCCCCGAGGCTCCCCGGCCTGCCGATGCGGCCGACGCCCTCGCGCTGGCGATCTGCCACGCCTGGCGCGGGGACGCCGCCGTCTCGGCATCCCTGCCCGCCACACGGACGGCCGCGCAACGGCGCTGGGTGGAGGCGCAGGCCCAGGCGCGCACCGGCAGGGCGTCGGGCGCGGCGCGCCGGGGCGGCCAGGCGCTCTCGCCCCGCTAGCCTGGCGTTCGTACACACGTTCGGATCTGCCGCCCGTCGGGCGCCGTGGTGAAGGGGTGGCGCGTGATCGCGTCCGTGCGAGGCATCGTCATGGCGGTGCGCCTGGACTCCGTGGTGGTGGAGGTGGGCGGGGTCGGCATGCGCGTCCTCACGACCCCCGACGTCCTCGCCGACCTCCGCCCCGGGCACGAGGCGGCTCTGCACACGAGCCTGGTGGTCCGCGAGGACTCGCTGACGCTGTTCGGGTTCGCCGACGCCGACGGGCGCGACACCTTCGAGACGCTGCAGACCGTCACCGGCGTCGGTCCGCGGCTGGCGCTGGCGATGCTCGCCGTGCACAGCCCCGACGGCCTGCGGCGCGCGGTCGCCGCGGCCGACCTCACCGCACTGATGAAGGTGCCCGGCATCGGGCGCAAGGGGGCTCAGCGGCTCGCCCTCGAACTGGGCGACAAGCTCGGCGCCCCCGTGCAGGGCCTCGGGTCGCCCGACGCGCCCGCTCCGTCGGCCGAGGCGGAGGAGGCCATGCCGCAGGTCGTCGAGGCGCTCGTCGGCCTGGGCTGGTCGGCGAAGCAGGCGGGCGACGCCGTGGGCGCGGTGCTCGCGGGCCGCGCCGAGGGCGAGCCGGCACCGCCGGTGGCCGCGGTGCTGAGGGCGGCCCTGCGACACCTGGGCGGCAGCGCGTGAGCGGGGGAGAGCTGCCCGAGCGGAACCTCGACGCCCCCGCGATCCTGCGGGTGGACGCCGACGCCGAGGAGCGTGCCGCCGAGACGGCCCTGCGGCCGAAGCGGCTCGCCGAGTTCGTGGGCCAACCGGTCCTGCGCGACCAGCTGTCCCTCGTGCTGGAGGCCGCCAGGCACCGGCGGCACACCCCCGACCACATCCTCCTGTCCGGCCCCCCCGGCCTCGGCAAGACCACCCTGGCGATGATCGTCGCCGCGGAGCTCGAGGTGCCGCTGCGCTTGACCAGCGGTCCCGCCATCCAGCACGCGGGCGATCTGGCCGCCGTCCTGTCCTCGTTGGAGGAGGGGGAGGTCCTGTTCCTCGACGAGATCCACCGCATGGCGCGCCCGGCGGAGGAGATGCTGTACGTCGCGATGGAGGACTTCCGCGTCGACATCATCGTGGGCAAGGGGCCCGGTGCGACGGCGATCCCGCTCGACCTGCCGCCCTTCACCCTCGTGGGGGCCACCACGCGGGCCGGCATGCTGCCGGGACCGCTGCGCGACCGGTTCGGGTTCACCGGGCACCTCGACTTCTACTCCGCACAGGAGCTGGAGCAGGTGCTCGTCCGCTCCGCCGCCCTCCTCGACGTCCCGCTCGAACCCGCGGCCGCCTCCGAGATCGCCCGGCGCTCGCGCGGCACGCCCCGGATCGCCAACCGGCTGCTGCGGCGGGTGCGCGACTGGGCGCAGGTGCGCGGGGACGGCGTGCTGGACCGCACCGCGGCCCGCGAGGCGCTGCGCGTGTACGCGGTCGACGAGCTGGGGTTGGACCGGCTGGACCGCGAGGTCCTCGAAGCGCTGTGCCGCCGCTTCGGCGGGGGGCCGGTGGGCCTGTCGACTCTCGCCGTGATGGTCGGGGAGGAGTCGGAGACGGTGGAGACCGTCGCCGAGCCGTTCCTCGTCCGCGAAGGGCTGATCGTGCGGACCCCCCGCGGGCGGATGGCGACGGCCGACGCCTACCGGCACCTCGGCATGCCCGTGCCCGCCGCGGCCCTCGGACACGCCACGTTGCCGTTGCCCCTGGACGGGGACGCCCAGCAGGCGTGAGACGATGCCGTCCGGCGGCGCTCAAGGGACATCTCGGAAGCGCCGACACGGGGGAAGCGACCGAGGGCTACCCTGGGTGACCAGGCGGTGAGGGCTTCTTTGTCCGCGGACGACGACGGCCTAGACTCGCCGTCGGCCATGCGGAACCCGTGCCGGGTCGGTGGCCGAACGTGTGCAAGGACGCCACGGCCCCGCCGCGCTGTGGTCTGTCATGTGTCCGGTGCAAGGGAGGTCGTGGGCGTGGATCGCATCGCTCCGCTGCTCATCCTCGCGCTGCCCCTGCTGATGCTCTTCTGGCTGTCCTCGCGCGCCAGGCGTCAGCAGCGCGAGGTGGCGGCCGTCAGCGCCTCCCTCGCGGTGGGCCAGCGCGTCATGACCTCCAGCGGGCTGCACGGCGTCATCACCGAGCTCGGCGAGGAGACCGCCGATCTGCTCGTCGCTCCAGGGGTCGTGACCCGCTGGGACAGGCGGGCGATCGTCCGGGCGCTGGGCAGCGAGCACCCACCGGAGCCGGCCGCGGCGGCGCCGCCGGTCGCCGACACCGTCCGGGCCGACACCGAGCCGGCCGCAGATCCCGATCCGCCGGGCGTGGGGTCGCCGCGTCCCTGAGCCAGCGCCGCTGGCCACACGCGCCGCCCCACCCGGTTCCCGGGGATGACCGGGTCATCCCCGTCCGACGAAGAGAGACACCACCCGTGGCACGATCCGTAACCACGTCCAGGCCGGGCCGGCACCTGGCCTCGCTGGGCGTCATCATGGTCCTGCTGTTCGGCGGAATCCTCGCCAGCGCGCAGTGGTCCGATGGTCTCCTCCACCCCAAGCTCGGCCTCGACCTCGAGGGTGGCTACCAGATCATCCTCGAGCCGCGTGCCGACGGGACCAGCGCGCAGCCCTCGGAGCAGCAGCTCCGCCAGGCTGTCGAGATCATCCGCCAGCGGGTCGACGCCTCGGGCACGTCCGAGGCGGAGGTGACCACGCAGGGTGGGCGCAACATCGTCGTCGCGATCCCCGGCAAGGTCGACAAGGCCATCGTCGACCGGGTGAAGGCCTCGTCGCAGATGCAGTTCCGCCCGGTGCTGCTCGCCGAGCCGGTCGCGCCGCGGGTGCAGCCGACGCCTTCGGGCACCTCCACCGCCACGCCCAGCGGCTCCGCGAAGCCGTCGCCGTCCCCGTCGGCCTCCGTGTCGGCCACGCTGAAGGGCTCCTCGCCCTCGGCGTCGGCCAGCAACAACGGGATGGCGCTGCCGAAGGCCGTCCAGCGCGCCCTCAACCCGCAGAAGGCCGCCACGGCCTCGCCGACGCCGAGCGCGGCCGGCACGCCGAGCGCGGCCGGCACGCCGAGCGCGGCCGGCACGCCGAGCGCCGCCGGAACGCCGACGGGCGCCGCCTCGGCGGCCGTGGAGCAGACGCCGAACCTGCCCGAGACGTTCACGGGCACCCCCAGCGACGCCTCCGACATGAACCAGATCACGCGGCCGCTGTACGAGCGCTACAACACCCTCGACTGCACGACCGACAAGATCGCCGCGGGGGGCTTCACTCCTCCCAAGGGTCAGCCCGTGGTGGCCTGCGACCGCGACCTCAGCAAGGGCGGCGAGAAGTACCTGCTCGGCCCGAGCGAGCTCGACGGCAACGCGATCGCCGACGCGTCCTGGGGTCAGGAGGTCAACCCGCAGGGGGCGACCACCGGCCGGTGGGAGGTGCGGCTGAAGTTCACCTCCGAGGGCACGAAGAAGTTCGCCGAGATCACCGAGCGCCTGGTCAGCTACGGCACGAACAACGTCACGCGGAACCGGTTCGCGATCGTCCTCGACGGCCTGGTCATCTCGGCCCCGGGCACGAACGAGCGGATCGGCGGCGGTGAGGCGCAGATCACCGGCACGTTCACCCAGCGCGAGGCCCAGGAGCTGGCCCAGCAGATCAAGTTCGGCGCCCTGCCCGTGTCCTTCGAGGTCAAGACGACCGAGACGGTCTCGGCGCTGCTCGGCAAGGAGCAGCTCCAGCGGGGCCTGCTCGCCGGTCTGATCGGCCTGGCGCTCGTCGTCGTCTACTCGCTGTTCCAGTACCGGGCCCTCGGGTTCGTCACCGTCGCGAGCCTCGTCGTCGTGGGTGTCATCACCTACGGGCTGGTGACCATCCTCGGCTGGCGCCAGGGGTACCGGCTCACGCTCCCGGGCGTCGCCGGCATGATCGTGTCGATCGGTGTCACCGCCGACTCGTTCATCGTCTACTTCGAACGCATCCGGGACGAGGTGCGCGACGGGAAGCCGCTGCGGACGGCGGTCGAGGTCGCCTGGCAGCGTGCCCGGCGGACCATCCTCGCCTCCGACGCCGTCAACTTCCTCGCGGCGGCGGTGCTCTACCTGCTCGCCGTCGGCGGCGTCCGGGGCTTCGCGTTCACGCTGGGGCTCACCACGATCGTCGACGTCGTCGTGGTGTTCCTCTTCACCAAGCCCGTCGTGACGCTGCTGGCCCGCACCAGGTTCTTCGGCGGCGGCCACAAGCTGTCGGGCTTCGACGCCAAGCACCTCGGGCGCGCAGTGTCCTATGCCGGTCGCGGCCGTGTCCGCACCGCGCCCGCGCCCGCGGGCTCGGGGACGGGCCAGACCCTGGCCCAGCGCCGGGCTGCCGAGCGCAGGGCTGCCAAGGGCGTTCAGGACTCCACCGACGATGCAGACCGGTCCGCCGAGACTGCGGGCACTGGGAAGGACCGCTGATGTTCAGCTTCGCCGAGTTCGGCAACGACCTCTACAGCGGTCGCCGCTCCTTCGACTTCGTCGGCCGCCGCAAGCTGTGGTACCTCATCGCCGCCGCCGCGGTGGCGATCGCCTCGCTGGGCCTCGTGGTGCGCGGCCTGGAGCTGGGCGTCGAGTTCAAGGGCGGCGCCGACTTCCAGATCGTCGGCGTCAAGGACCCGAGCACGCTCAAGGGTGAAGAGGCCGTCAACAGCGTGATCAGCGGCGTCGAGCCGCGGGTCACCGTCATCAACGGCGACAAGGTCCGCGTGACCACCGCCACGCTGCCCAGCGACGACGTGCAGAACAAGGTCGTGGCGGCCCTCGCCGACGCCTACGACGTGGCACCCGACGACATCGCCAGCTCGTTCGTCGGGCCCAGTTGGGGCAAGGACGTCAGCGGCAAGGCGCTGCGCGCCCTGATCATCTTCCTGGTCCTCGTGGCGCTCGTCATCGCCCTGTACTTCCGCACCTGGAAGATGGCGCTGTCGGCGCTCGTGGCGCTGCTGCACGACCTGGTGCTCACCGTCGGGATCTACGCGATCGTCGGGTTCGAGGTCACCCCGGCGACCGTGATCGGCTTCCTCACGATCCTCGGTTACTCGCTCTACGACACCGTCGTCGTGTTCGACAAGGTGCGCGAGAACACCGAGCACATCACCACTTCGACCCGCTACACCTACGCCGAGGCGGCGAACCTCTCGGTCAACCAGACCCTGGTGCGCTCGATCAACACCTCGGTCGTCGCGCTGCTGCCGGTCGCGGCCATCCTGTTCATCGGCTCGCTGCTGCTCGGCGCGGGAACGCTGAAGGACCTCTCGCTGGCCCTGTTCGTGGGTATCGCGGTCGGCACGTACTCGTCCATCTTCATCGCGACGCCGCTGCTCGCGACGCTGCGGGGCAGCGAGCCCGCCCTGCTGACCCAGGCGGAGCGGGTCCGGCGGCGCCGGGCCACGGCGGCCAAGGAGACCGGGGTCGAGGGCGAGGACAGCCCCATCGACGACGCGGTGACCGCCGAACCGGCGGCCGTCGCGGTCGGCACCCCGGTCCGCCCGGGGAGCCCGCAGCGGGTCCAGCCCAAGCGAGGCGCGCGCAAGCGCTGAGCACGCACGTGCCGCAGCCGGTGCCTCCCGATGTCAGTTCGGGAGGCACCGGCTGCGATGCTTGGGCGGTGCCCGCCCCCGAAGACGGCGTGACGGCCCTCGGTGCCGCCGCCCACCTCATCCGCGACGTCGCCGACTACCCCAAGCCGGGGATCCTGTTCAAGGACATCACCCCCCTGCTGGCCGACGCCGACGGGCTCGCGCGCACCGTCGCGGCGCTGGCCGGGGGTGTCGGCGAGGCGGGGGGTGTCGACCTCGTGGTCGGCATCGAGGCGCGCGGTTTCATCCTCGCAGCCCCGGTGGCGACCGCCCTGGGCGCTGGCTTCGTGCCGGTGCGCAAGGCGGGCAAGCTCCCGTGGCGCACGCTGTCGGCCACGTACGCGCTGGAGTACGGGGAGGCCGAGATCGAGGTGCACGAGGACGCCGTCCGCCCCGGTCAGCGCGTGCTCGTCGTCGACGACGTCCTCGCCACGGGCGGCACCGCCGCCGCGGCGATCGACCTGTTGGAGCGCCTCGGCGCCGTCGTCGTGGAGCTGGTCGTGCTGATCGAACTGGCCGAGCTCGGCGGGCGGGAACGCCTCGCCGGTCGCAGTGTGCGATCGCTCCTGCAGGTCTAGTCACGGCGTCGGGCCCGAGCGGAACCGGACGACTCGGACCATCACCGACGGCTGCGCCGAAGGGTGGGTCCCTGAGGCGGGAATAGGGCCGCCCCGCATAGACTTCTGTGACCTGCTGTGCTGCTGTCCCCCCGGGTCGCCTGCACGGCATCGGAGCAGGGTTGCCGGCGCAGTCCGGGAACCGGTGAGGGAGGCGGATGTCCGAGGACGCGGTCCCCACGGTGGGTGACCTCCGCACGGCGTCGTCGCCGGCATCGGAGGCCTCGCCCGACGAGGCGCGCCCGGCCCCTTCGGCGGGCACGCGCCCCGCGCGTCCTGCCGGTCCCGACGTCATGCCCGTCCCGACCCGGGTGCTCTCGCGCATCGCGCGGCTGGGGACGGGCCGCACGGCGACGACGTCCCCGCTGTTGGAGCCCCTGCTCCGCACGCTGCGGACCACCCACCCCAAGGCCGATCTCGGAATCGTCGAGCGCGCCTTCGAGGTGGCCTCCCGCGCGCACTCGGGCCAGAAGCGCCGCAGCGGGGACCCGTACATCACGCACCCGGTGGCGGTCTCGGCGATCCTGGCCGAGCTGGGCATGACCCCCGCCACCCTCGCCGCCGCGCTGCTGCACGACACGGTCGAGGACACCGACTACAGCCTGGAGCAGTTGCGTCGAGAGTTCGGCGAGGAGATCGCCATGCTCGTCGACGGGGTGACCAAGCTCGACAAGGTCACCTACGGCGATGCGGCCCAGGCCGAGACCGTGCGCAAGATGGTCGTGGCGATGTCGCGCGACATCCGCGTCCTGGTGATCAAGCTCGCCGACCGGCTGCACAACGCCCGCACGTGGCGCTACGTCCCGCAGGCGTCCGCAGAGCGCAAGGCGCGCGAGACCCTCGAGATCTACGCGCCGCTCGCCCACCGCCTGGGCATGAACACGATCAAGTGGGAACTCGAGGACCTCTCCTTCGCCACCCTGTACCCCAAGGTGTACGACGAGATCGTGCGCCTCGTGGCCGAGCGTGCACCGGCGCGTGAGGACTACCTGGCGCAGGTGCGCGAGGTGGTGACCGCCGACCTCCGCGCGGCCAAGATCAAGGCGACGGTCACGGGGCGCCCGAAGCACTACTACTCCGTGTACCAGAAGATGATCGTGCGGGGCCGCGACTTCGCCGACATCTACGACCTGGTGGGCGTGCGCGTCCTCGTCGACTCGGTCCGGGACTGCTACGCCGTGCTGGGCGCCCTGCACGCGCGGTGGAACCCGGTCCCGGGGCGGTTCAAGGACTACATCGCCATGCCCAAGTTCAACATGTACCAGTCGCTGCACACCACGGTGATCGGTCCCGAGGGCAAACCGGTCGAGATCCAGATCCGTACCCACGCGATGCACCGCCGCGCGGAGTACGGCGTCGCCGCCCACTGGAAGTACAAGGACGACCCGAACCGTGCGAAGGGCGCCGTCGAGCCCGGCAAGGACGACGCCAGCGACATGGCCTGGCTGCGCCAGCTGCTCGACTGGCAGCGCGAGACCGCGGACCCGGGGGAGTTCCTCGACTCCCTGCGCTTCGAGATCAACGCGCAGGAGGTCTACGTCTTCACCCCCAAGGGTGACGTGATGGCGTTGCCGGCGGGGGCGACGCCCGTCGACTTCGCCTACGCCGTGCACACCGAGGTGGGTCACCGCTGCATGGGCGCGCGGGTGAACGGGCGCCTCGTGCCGCTGGAGAGCCCGCTCGAGAACGGCGACGTCGTCGAGATCTTCACCTCGAAGGCCGACGGCGCGGGCCCCTCCCGCGACTGGCTCGGGTTCGTGCGCAGCCCTCGTGCACGCAACAAGATCCGGCAGTGGTTCTCCAAGGGGCGGCGCGAGGAGGCCATCGAGTCGGGCAAGGACGCGATCGCCAAGGCGATGCGCAAGCAGCACCTCCCGATCCAGCGCCTGATGTCGCACGAGGCCCTCGTGGCACTGGCCCAGGAGATGCGCTACGGCGACGTCAGCTCCCTCTACGCCGCGGTGGGCGAGGGCCACGTGGCGGCCGCCAACGTCGTCCAGCGCCTGGTGCAGTCCCTCGGCGGGGAGGAGGGTGCCGAGGAGGACCTCGCCGAGGCCACCACGCCGACGCGTGCCAAGCGGCCCCGCATGGGGGACCCGGGCGTCGTGGTCCGGGGTCTCGACGACATCTGGGTCAAGCTGGCCCGGTGCTGCACGCCCGTGCCCGGGGATCCGATCGTGGGGTTCGTGACGCGCGGCAGCGGCGTGTCGGTGCACCGCGCTGACTGCGGCAACCTCAGCGAGCTCCAGGCCGAGCCCGACCGCATGATCGACGTGGAGTGGGCGCCGACCGCGGCGAGCATGTTCCTCGTGCAGATCCAGGTGGAGGCGCTCGACCGCAGCCGCCTGCTGTCCGACGTCACGAGGGTGCTGTCGGACCATCACGTCAACATCCTGGCCGCGAACGTCTCCACGTCACGCGACCGCGTGGCATTGAGCCGGTTCACCTTCGAGATGGCCGACCCCACCCACCTCGACAACGTCATCGCCGCCGTGCGGCGGGTCGAGGGTGTCTTCGACGCCTACCGCGTCACCGGCAATCGGATGGACCCCCACCACCTCTGACGCCGTCGTGTCGGCCCGGTGCCCGTGGCTCAGCTCGTGCAGCCGGCGCCGGACCTCGCCCAGGCGCGGCAGTCCCGTGACCTGACGGGCGCAGCGGAGCGCGAGGGCAGGATCGACGTCGAGCTCGGCGCACACCTGCGCTTCCGATAGCGGGTGCGGTTGGCGCAGGAGGTCGACGACGGTGCGCGCCGGCGTCGTCACCCACACCGGCCCCAGGCGTGTCACGTGGCCCGGGTCGAGACGCCCGCCACGCAGCACCAGGGGTGGCGGGGGAGTGCCCCCGTGGCCCCCGGGCCGGTAGGCCTCCAGGGAGACGGGGGCGGGGGCGTCCCTCACGAGGATCCACCGCGCGGTGGCGTGGCTCAGGACGATGATCCGCTCCCGCCAGGAGGGCGGCAGCGCGGCGCCGGCCGCGGCCGCCCGCAGCGCCGGGGTGTCGCGATCGCAGGCCGGCACGTACACGTCCCGCAGGGCGTGGCGCAGGAGACCCTCACGGCACAGCCGGGCGAACTCCGCGACCTCGTCGGGCCCCGGGCGCAGGCACCAGGGACCGGCGGAGGGGACGGGTGCGGGGGCGGCAAGCTGGTGCATGGCGGTCAGCATCGCGGCCCGGCAGGGGCCCGGGACGCGCTCGGCCCGCCGCTGTGGACAGCGGCGGGCCGAGGCGGTGCTGTGGGGACGCCGTGCAGGCGCCGTGCGTCAGCCGCTGAAGTCGGTGAGCGCCTTGCGGGCCTCGGCGAGCCACTCCTGACGTGCCTGCAGGGAGACCTCCAGATCGCGCACGGCCTTCTCCTTGCCGGCGGTCCGGGCCTTCTCCAGATCGCGCTCCAGACCGGCGATCGCGTTCTCGAGCTGCTCGACGACGGCCTGTGCCCGGGCCCGCGCCTCGGGGTTGGTGCGCGCCCCGCGCTCCTCCTCGGCCTCGCGGACGGCCTGCTCGACGCGGCGCAGCCGCGCCTCGACGCGACCGAGGTCGGCACGCGGGACCCGCCCGGCCGCCTCCCACCGCTCCTGGAGGTCGCGCAGGGCGTTCTTGGCGGCCGCGAGGTCCTCGATCGGCAGCAGGGCCTCCGCCTCGACGAGCAGGGCCTCCTTCACCTCGAGGTTGCCGCGCAACTCCGCGTCGCTCGCGGCCGCGGCGGCCGACTTGGCGCTGAAGAACGCGTCCTGCGCGGTGCGGAACCGCTCCCACAGCGCGTCGTCGTCGCGGCGCGCGGCGCGCCCCGCGGCACGCCAGCGGTCCATGAGGGCGCGGTAGGCGGAGGTGGTCGGGCCCCAGTCGGTCGAGCCCTGCAGGGCCTCGGCCTCCTTGACGATCGCCTCCTTGACGGCGCGCGCCTGGCCCCGCTGCTCGTCGAGGGCGCCGAAGTACTGGCGGCGGCGCCGGTCGAAGCTGGTGCGGGCGTGGCTGAAGCGCTTCCAGAGCTCGTCCTCGGTCGGCTTGTCCAGCCGGGACTCGCGCTGCAGGGTGCGCCACTGGTCGAACAGCTCGCGCAGCCGGTCGCCGGCGGTCTTCCAGCTGATCCGCTCGGCGTCGGTGGCGGCGATCGTCTCGGCCTCCTCCACCAGCGCCGTGCGGGCGGCGACGGCCTGCACCCGAGCCTGCTGCCGCGCGGCCTCGGCCTCCTCGCGCTTGCGCCCGGCGAGGTCGGAGAGCCCGCTCACGCGAGCGGTGAGACCGGCGAGGTCACCGACGGCGTTCGCCTCGGGGATCGCGGCGGACAGCTTGCGCACGGTCGCGGCGGCGTCCCCGGCCGACACCTGTCCCGCCTTGAGCCGCTGCTCCAGGAGGTCCACCTGCGCGACCAGGTCGTCGTACTTGCGCGAGAAGTAGGCCAGGGCCTCCTCCGGGGTGGCGCCCGGGTACTGCCCGACGGCTCGCTCGGCGTCGCCGGTGCGCACCCAGACGGTGCCGTCGGCGTCCACGCGGCCCCACTGCTGTCCGGTCACGACTTCACGCTTCCTGTTCGTCCGTCGCCGCCGGCGACGTTCTGCTGACGGTTGCCTCGGGCGCCCGCGCGGGGCACCCGATCAGTCTGCCTTGACCGTGACCGCGTTGAACCCCACGGTGGTCGACGGCGCGCCGTCGCCGCCTCCGCCGGCCACCCCGCCGTCGGCGATGCGCTGCACGACGTCGAGGCCCTCGCTGATGGTGCCCATGACCGTGTAGCCGCCGGCGTTGTCGCTGGGGATGGGGGAGTCCTTGTAGACCAGGAAGAACTGGCTGCTGTTGGAGTTGCCGTTGTTGCCCTGACGCGCCATGGCGATCGTGCCCGCCTTGTACACGTTGTCCTTGGGGGCGTTCTCGACCGGGCCGAAGGTGTACCCGGGGCCGCCGATGCCGGTGCCCAGCGGGTCGCCGCACTGCAGGACGAAGATGCCCTGGGTGGTGAGCCGGTGGCAGGTGACGCCGTCGTAGAACCCGCTGCGGGCAAGGAACACGGTGGACGCCACGGCCTTGGGCGCCTTCGCGCCGTCGAGCTGGGCCACGATCGCGCCGCAGTTGGTCTCGAACGTGACGGTGAACGTCTTGCCCGCGGCCGTGGCCGGGTCGGGCGCCTTCGACCACTGCTGGGGCTTGCCCGGGGCGGTCTTGGTCGGCGCGGGGCAGGCGGCGGCCGACGGCGAGGCCGAACTCGACGGCGATGCGGTGGTCGTGGTGTCGTCGTTCCTGCCGACGACGATCGCGATCCCCACCACCAGTGCCACGACGGCGACCCCCGCGAGGCCCGCGAGCAACGCGTTGCGCTGCTTGCGACGCTTCTGCGCGTTCTTGGTCTGCCGCTCCTGCCAGTCGTTGTAGCGCTTGCGCGCGTACGCCCGCTCGCGCTCGTTCGGCGACACCTCAGCTGCCTCCTCGCTCGTGACCCCTCCTCGGGCCGGGGCAAGTCTAGGGTGAGCGGCCGACTGGTCGAGCCCGAGTCGGTCCACGACGCCCCGCCGCAGCCCCTCGCTACGCTGCGGGGGTGTTCGTGTCCACCGTGACCGCCGACGTGTTCGGCACCCAGTGCTACGTCGTGGCGCCCGCCGAGGGGGAGCGCTGCCTCATCGTGGACCCGGGCGTCGGCGTCGTGCCGCGGCTGGCCGCCCTGCTCGAACGTCACCGCCTGACCCCGGCGGCGGTCCTGCTCACCCACGGACACCTCGACCACACCTTCGCGGTCACGCCGCTCAGCCAGGCCCACGGCGTCGCGGTGCGCATCCATGCGCAGGACGCCTACCGGCTGCGCGACGCCTACGCCGGCCTCGACCCGCAGCTGGCCGCCCTGGTCCGCGAGCAGGCGGGACCGTGGAGCGCCCCCTCCGACGTGGTCACGTTCGAGGGCGGGGAACTGAGGCTCGAGCTCGCGGACCTCGAGATCCTGGTCCGCCACGCCCCCGGCCACACCGAGGGCTCGGTGATGTTCGAGATCGAGGGCGTGCCCGAGGCCCTGTCGTCCGCGGCGGGGCCGGGGGAGGCCCTGCCGACGCGCACCCTGCTGTCCGGCGACGTCCTGTTCGCCGGCGGCATCGGGCGCACCGACCTGCCCGGCGGGAACGACGCCGCGATGGTCGCCACCCTGCGCGACGTCGTGTGGCCGCTGCCCGACGACGTCCTCGTGCTCCCCGGCCACGGCCCCGCCACGACCATGGGCGTGGAGCGCCGCCGCAACCCCTACCTCATCGCGGCCCATCGGCAGGCCGGCGTCTCCTGACCCCGGCCGCCTTCGCCGCCCTCGATCTCGCGCGCCTGCCGGCGCCACCGCCCATACGCCTGGAGTTCCGTCATGGCCCGTCCCACCCCCCTGTCCGGCTTCCCCGAGTGGCTGCCCGCGGACCGCATCGTCGAGCAGCACGTGCTCGACACCCTGCGCGCGACCTTCGAGAGCTGGGGCTTCGCCCCGGTCGAGACCCGCGCCGTGGAGCCGATGGACCAGCTCCTGCGCAAGGGCGAGATCGACAAGGAGGTCTACGTGCTGCGCCGGCTGCACGCGACCCCCGAGGAGGAGGCGGCCGAGGCCGGCAAGCAGCTGGGCCTGCACTTCGACCTCACCGTGCCGTTCTCCCGGTACGTGCTGGAGAACGCGGGCAAGCTGGCCTTCCCGTTCCGCCGGTACCAGATCCAGAAGGTGTGGCGGGGGGAGCGCCCGCAGGACGGCCGCTACCGCGAGTTCTACCAGGCCGACGTCGACGTCGTCGGCGCGGGCGAGCTGCCCTTCCACCACGAGGTGGAGCTGCCGCTGGTGATGGCCGACGGGCTCGCGCGGCTGCGCGAGGTGGGGGTGCCGCCGGTGCGCATCCGCGTGAACAACCGCAAGGTCGCCGAGGGCTTCTACCGGGCGCTCGGGCTCACCGACGTCGCCGCCGTCCTGCGCTGCGTCGACAAGCTCGACAAGATCGGCCCCGACGCCGTCACCGAGATCCTCGCCCGCGACGCCGGCGCGAGCGCCGCCCAGGCGCAGGCCTGCCTCGCCCTCGCGGGCATCACCGGCGACGACGCGTCCGTCGCCGAGCGGGTCCTCGCCCTCGGGGTGCGCGGTGAGCTGCTGGAGCAGGGGCTCGCCGAGCTGGTCCGCGTGCTGGAGGCGGCGGGTGAGCACGCCCCGGGTGCGCTCACGGCCGACCTGTCGATCGCCCGGGGCCTCGACTACTACACGGGCACCGTCTACGAGAGCACGCTGGTGGGCGAGGAGGACCTCGGCTCGGTCTGCTCCGGCGGCCGCTACGACACCCTCGCCAGCGACGGCAAGGACACCTACCCGGGCGTCGGCCTGTCGATCGGGGTCTCGCGGCTGGTCTCGCGTCTGGTCGGCAGGAAGCTCGTGACGGCCACGCGCAGCGTCCCCAGCGCGGTGCTCGTCGCCGTCACCGACGAGGAGCGCCGCCGCGACTCCGATCGCGTCGCCCGGGCCCTGCGCGCACGGGGGATCCCCGTGGAGGTCGCTCCGTCGGCGGCGAAGTTCGGCAAGCAGATCCGCCACGCCGATCGTCGCGGCATCCCGTTCGTGTGGTTCCTGACCGACGACGGCCACCAGGTGAAGGACATCCGCAGCGGGGAGCAGGTGGACGCCGACCCGCAGGCATGGACGCCGCCGGCCGAGGACCTGCACGTGCGCGTCGTGCCGGGGCCCGGCGCGGGCTGAGCCGCGTCGTGGTCGGCGGTGGGGCCAGGCCGTCGTCGGTCGCGCCCCCGGTGTGGGCCTGGCGCCGATCGCGTGCATGGGTGTCGAACATGTGTTCGAATGGGGTCATGCGATGGGCGGAGCAGACCCTGGACGCCGTCGACGAGTCGGCGCTGCCGGGCATGGGCAGGATCGCGGGCCTGGTCCGCACGGTCGAGGTACGCGACTTCCCCGGCGTGCGCCTGCACGAGGTGCGGGCGCGGTCGGTGCTCAACGCCGTGCCCGCCGCCTCGGCGATGCCCTTCCGGTGGACGGTGAACCCGTATCGGGGCTGCGTCCACGCGTGCGTCTACTGCTTCGCCCGGGGAACGCACTCCTACCTTGACCTCGACCCCGGTCAGGGTTTCGACCGCGAGATCGTCGTGAAGGTGAACGCCGTCGACGTCCTCCGGCGCGAGGTGTCGCGGGCCTCCTGGGGGCGTGAGCACGTCGCGTTCGGCACCAACACCGATCCCTACCAGCGGCCCGAAGGCCGCTACCGCCTGATGCCGGGCCTGCTGCGCACCCTCGCCGCCTCGGGGACGCCCCTGTCCGTCCTCACCAAGGGTCCGCTGCTGAGGCGCGACCTGCCCCTGCTCGCGGCCGTGTCCCGCGAGGTGCAGGTCGGCGTGGGCGTGTCCCTGGCGGTGTGGGACGACGACCTGCGGGAACGGCTGGAGCCAGGCGTGGCCTCGGTCGAGGCGCGCCTGGCGACGGTCCGCGCGGTGCGGGAGGCGGGGCTTGCCTGCGGGGTGTTCCTCGCGCCGGTCCTGCCGTGGCTGACCGACGGGGAGGAGGCCCTCGACGCCGCACTGGCGAGGCTGGCGGCAGCGGGCGCGACGGGCGTGGTCGTGATCCCGCTGCACCTTCGGCCCGGGGCACGCGAATGGTTCTTCGCATGGCTGGCGCGCGAGCGTCCCGAGCTCGTCCCGCGCTACCGGAGCCTGTACGGCAACGGCTCCTACGTGCCGTCGTGGTGGTCCCGGGACCTCAAGGCCAAGGTGGAGCCGCTGCTGCGCAGGCACGGCTTGACGGCGCCCGCGATCAGGAGCCGTGCCGACACCACCGGGTCGGCCGAGGACGGGGAGTTCCCGGAGGGGTCGCTCCCGCAGGGGCGGGCCACCGCCCAGGAGCCGACCGAGCAGCTCTCGCTGATCTGAGCGCTCGCGCGCAGCTCAGGCGCAGGCGCAGTCGACGCCGATCCGCACCCGCGTGTCGTCACGCTCCTCGGTCCAGGAGGCGTCGTCCCCGCAGGACGGGCAGCGTGCCTCGAACACGACGCGGTCGGGCTCCGGCAGCGCGTACTGCCGCGCCCCGGCCAGCACCATGCGCGCCGACGCCGAGGGCAGCTGCCAGACGGGCGTCGGTGCAGCGGGCACGCGAGCGGCCGTGGCCGGTACGGGCGGCTGGGCCGTGGGCAGGCCGGCGGCGGGCTGAGCGGTCATCGACGTCCTCGGATCCGGGCGACGCGGGGGCGGTGCGGTCCCTGCCGGTATCGGCGTCGGGGTGGCCCGGCTCGAGCGGATCCGTGCGGGCGTGCGCCACGACCGTGCGGCGTCCTTCGGGTGCGCGAGTGGCCACGGTGGGGGAGGGGGCGGGCCGGCGCGACGGTCGCCGGGCGGGTGCGTAGGGTTCGGGCGTGCAGACGCGAGTGTTGGGACGGACGGGGCGTGAGGTCGGCGTGGTCGGCCTCGGTTGCTGGCAGCTCGGCGGCGACTGGGGGCGCGTCGAGGAGAGCGCCGCGCTCGATCTCCTGGCCGAGGCGGTGGCGTCCGGGGTGACGTTCCTGGACACGGCCGACGTCTACGGCGACGGGCGCAGCGAGCAGCTCATCGGCCGCTTCCTCGCCGCCAACGCCGATCTCGGCATCACGGTGGCCACGAAGTGCGGCCGTCGCGCCGACCCGCACGTGCCCGGCGCCTACACCGCGGCCAACCTGCGGGAGTGGGTGGACCGCTCCCGGTCCAACCTGGGCACCGACGTCCTCGACCTCGTGCAGCTGCACTGCCCGCCGGCGGAGGTCTACCCCGACGACGCGGTGTTCGACGCCATGGACTCCCTCGTCGAGGCCGGCGCCGTCGAGGCGTACGGGGTGTCGGTGGAGACCTGCGACCAGGCGCTGTCGGCCATCGCGCGGCCGCACGTCGCGACGATCCAGATCATCCTCAACGCGTTCCGGCTCAAGCCGCTGGAGCAGGTGCTGCCCGCCGCCCAGGCCGCGGGGGTGGGCATCATCGCCCGCGTCCCGCTGGCCAGCGGCCTCCTGTCCGGCCGCTACGACCTGTCCACGCAGTTCGGCGCCGACGACCACCGCACCTACAACCGGCACGGCGACGCGTTCGACGTGGGGGAGACGTTCTCGGGCGTGCCCTACGAGGTCGGCGTCGCTGCCGCCCGCGAGATCGCCGCCCTGGCCCCCGACGGCATCCCCACCGCGGCCTTCGCCCTGCGCTGGATCATCGACCAGCCCGGCGTCAGCGTCGTCATCCCCGGCGCGCGCAACGCCGACCAGGTGCGGGGCAACGCAGCCGCCGTCCAGGTGCCGGCCCTGGCGCCCTCCGCGCACGAAGCGGTGCGCGACGTGTACGACCGCTTGGTGCGCCCGCACGTCCACGACCGCTGGTGACCTGCGGCAGGGCGCGCGACCGGCGGGTGAAAGGCCCGTCGGGGACAGCCTGCGGGCGCGCG
>JAXLRU010000008.1:0-147070 GCA_046330935.1 Kineosporiaceae bacterium | reverse complement strand
TCGTGGGCGGGCTTCGAGCGGGCGGGCATCGCGACGGCGGGCGTCAGCGGTGGCTCGGTGACCACCGGTCCCGTCCGGCTGCCGGGGCGTTCCCAGGACGAGGCGGGGCTGGAGGCGTCGGTGTTCCTCGTGCCCGACCTCGGCAGCTCGTCCTTCGACTCGGCCATGAGCGCCACCGTGGTCGCGTGGCCCACGGGAGAGCCGGTGCGCGTCGTGGCCACCCCCGAGGTCCTGCGGCAGCTGGGCAGGCGCCCCGGCGACGACGTCGCCCTCGTCGTCGACCGGACGGCCGTCCCCGCCACCGTCGTCGCGGCCACGCCGTTCGTGCCGGGCACCGACGGCCACCGCGACGCGGTGCTCGTGGACGCCGACGCGTTCTCGCGCCGGCTGATCGAGTACGGCCTCGACGGGCCCACCGCGAACCGGTGGTGGCTGGACGTCGACGACGCCGGGGCGGCGCGCCTCGCCGACGCCCTGGCACCTCTCGGCGGGACGACGGTCGGTGCCGCGGCCACCGCGCGGCAGGCCCAGCGCGCGCCGCTCGCGGTGGGCTGGCAGGGCGCGCGGTGGCTGGTCGTCCTCGCGGCCGGCATCCTGGCCTGCGTCGGGTTCGCGCTGCACACCGCCGTCGCGATCCGGCTGCGGCGGATCGAGTTCGCGCAGTTGCTCTCCCTGGGCGTGCGCCGCCGGCAGCTCGAGCGGGTCGTCGCCACGGAGGGGCTGCTGCTGTGGGCCCTCGGCACCGCCTGCGGGCTCGCCGTCGGGCTCCTGCTCACCCGGACCCTGCCGTCGCTGGTGGCGATGTCCGCGCCGTTCGGGCGTCCGGTGCCGCCCGTGGCGGTGCACCTGGCCTGGTGGCCGACGCTCGTCCTCGTCGGCGTGGTCGCGGGCATGCTCGGCCTGGTCCTCGCCGTGGTCACCCGCAGCCTGCGCGCCTCGGTGCTCGGCGCGGTCCTGCGGCTCGGGGACGAGCGGTGACCCGGCCCGCCGGGTCCCCCGGCCCCGGAGCCCAGGGCCGCCTGCGCCGGCTGCGCCCCTACCTGCCCACGGTCGCGGGCTGGCGGCGCAGCACCCGCGGCCAGGCGCGGCTCGCGCGGGCCAGGGCCGGCGCCGACCGCGGGCTGCTCGCCGCGTTCGCCGTGCTCGTCGTCGTGGCCGCAGCCCTCGCCGTGGGCGTCCCCCGGCAGCTGACCCGCACGGTCGACGGCGGTGCCCGCGCGGCCGTGCGCGCGGCGGGCGAACCCGCGGCCGTCGACGTCCAGCTGCTCGCGCGATGGGTCGAGGCCGACGGCGTCAGCGCGGCCCGACCGGGGCAGGGCCGGCCCGTCACGGCCAAGGACCTGCGCGAGGCCGCCGAGGCCGTCCGCGAGTCGACCCCCGCGGAGCTCGCCCGGATCCTCGAGCCCGTCACCATCAGCGCGCTCGGGCCGCCGATCACCGTGACGTCCGTGCAGCCCGCCGCCCGCCGCACCGCCCCGCTGATCGCCCGCGTGGGGTGGGCCGACCCGGGCACCGGCGGGCAGGTGACCTGGGTCCGAGGTCGCGCGCCGCTGCCGGGCGAGGACCCCGACCTCGTGCGGCCCGTCGTCCCCGTGGGCGTCTCCGAGGCCGCGGCCACCGCGTGGGGGCTGGAACCGGGCACCCGGATCGAGGGCAGGCGCGGGCCCGCGGGCCGCTCGACGCTCCTGGTCACCGGCGTGTTCTCCCTCGGCAACCCCCGCGCCGCGGTGTGGCGGACCCTGGACTCCGCCAGTGCCCCCGTGCCCCGCGACCCCGGCCGGGTCGGCGCCCGCATCGACGAGATCACCTTCCTCGTCGACGCCGACGCGCTGCCCCTGGCGGAGGCGGGCCTGGGCGGCGACGGGCTGCAGGCGCACCTGCACCGCCTGCCCGCCTACGACCGGATCACCGGCGCGCGCCTGCGCGCGGCGCACCCCGTGCTGCGCAGCTACCAGCAGCGGCAGCTGAGCCCGATCTCCACCGACCCGTCGGCGTCCTTCGTGTCCGAGCTGCCCTCCGTCGTGCGCGCCTACCGGCTCCAGGCGCGGGCCGTCGTCGCGCAGCTGTCGGTGGCGGTCGTCTCGGTGATCGGTGTCGCGTCGGTACTCCTGCTGCTCGCGGCGCAACTGCTCACCCGGCGTCGCCGCCTCGAGCTCGCACTGCAGCACGCCCGCGGGGCCTCCCTCACCGCCGTCGGGGTCGGGCTCCTCCTGGAATCGGCCGCCGTCGCCGCGCCCGCCCTCGCCGTCGGCGCCGCCCTGGGGGTGGTCGCGACCCCGCACGCCACCGGGGATGTCGGGCCGCTGCTGGTGGTCGCCGCCGTCGCCGTCACGCTCGGGCCCGTGCTCGGCATGCTGACGGCGCGCGCCGCCTGGGCCGGGCGCAGCACACCCGCCAACCGCCGCGCCCGGGGCAGGCTGCGGCTGGAACGGCAGCTGCGCCGCGGCGTCGCCGAGCTCCTGGTGCTCGCGGTGGCGGCCGCGGCGGTGGTCTCGTTGCGGACTCGGGGGTTGACCCCCTCCTCCGCCGCCGTCGACCCCCTGCTCGCCGCGACACCCCTGCTCGTCACCGCCGCCTTCACCGTGGTGGTGCTGCGCGCCTACCCCTGGCCGATGCGGCTGGTCGTCGCGCTCGCCCGGCGCCGCCGCGGCGCCCTCGCGCTCGTGATGGCCGCCCGGGCGGCCGGGGGCCTCAGCTGGTCGCCCCTGCTCGCGCTGACGCTCTCGGTGGGGCTCATGGTCGGCACGGGCCTGATCCGCACCACCCTCGTCGAGGGTCAGGAGGCGGCGTCCTGGGAGCGCGTCGGCGCCGACGTCCGCGTGGACCTGCGCAAGGCGGTCCCGGGGGACGCCCAGCTGGCACAGCTGCGCGCCCTGCCCGGGGTGGACGACGTGTGCGTCGGCCATGTGGGAGGTGGCACGACGGCGATCGGGGTGGGCAACGCGGCCATCGACGCGATCGTCGTCGACCCGGCCTGCTACCGCCGGGTGCTCGCCGCCTCGGGGCTCGGCACCGCCCGGGAGCTGGACCGGTTGGCCGCGCCGCTGCCCGACGGCAGCGTCCCGGGCGTGCTGGCAGGCCCCGTGACCTGGCCGGCACGGCCGGTCGAGCTCACCCTGGGCGCGGGCACGCGGCTGCGGGTCACCGCCGTCGGCCGGGCCTCCGTTCCGCCCACGGGCTGGCACGACGGGCCGGTCGTCGTGCTCGACGCCGCCCGCGTCCGCGCCGCCGGGTGGCGGGGCGTCGACACCACGCTGTGGGCGGTGGGTCCGGGCGCCTCCGCCGCGGTGACCGCGCAGCCGCAGGCGCCCGCGTGGGACGTCCACGACCGCCGCCAGTGGCTGGCCGAGCGCACCGGCACCGGCGTGGTGGCCGACCTCGGCGCGCTGCTCGTCGTCGCGCTCCTGCTGCTGGCGGTGTTCGCCGCGCTCGCGATGGTCCAGACGGTCGCGGCGGGGGCGGCCGAGCGCGGCCGGGCCGTCTCGCTCGTGCGCACCCTCGGCCTCACCCTGCGCGCCGGCCGCGGCCTGACCGTCGGCGAGCTCGTGCCCCTGGCGGTGGCGGGGGTGGGTGCGGGCGCGCTCGCGGGCTTCGCGCTGGTGTCGCTCGTCGCCCCCGCGCTCGGGATGGAGCAGGTCACAGGCGGGGTCACCCCGCCCGCACTGCGCCTGGCGCCGGGCTGGGCCCTGGCCGTCGGGGCCGCCGCGCTCGCGGTGGTGGGGGTGGCCGCGGGCGTCGAGTCGCTGCTGCAGCGGCGCGCCCACCTGGCCTCCGTTCTCCGGGTCGGCGGCCGGTGACGGTCCGGGCGCAAGGTTGCGGTTGGGCAACGGAGGCGTCGCGAACTCGCACCGGGGGTTGGGAACGGCGCGCGACTGCGCCAGAGTCAGCCCTCGTGTCGAGGAGGATGCGCTGAGCGGCTGGGGCCTGAGGGCTGTCGTCCGTCGTGGGCGCAGCCAGTGGGGCCTGCTCACGGTGGTCGCGGCGGTGTCGCTGCTGGCCTGCACGCTGATGTCCGTCCTCGCCCTCACCTACCAGGTGACCCGCGACGTCGGGCTCCCCCGCACGCTGCAGCGGCTCGACCCGGCCACGACGACGGTGCTCGCCTCGATCGAGCAGGGCAGCGGCCAGGAGTACGGCCCCGCCCAGCAGGCCGTCGACGCCGCCGTCGACGCCGTCCTCGCGCTGCCGGTCCGCTCGCGCACCGAGGTGATCCGCTCCGAGTGGGCCAACCCCGACGGGCTCGGCACCTCCACCTGGCTGTACTTCGCCCACCTCGACGGCATCGACGAGCACCTGCGGGTCACCGCCGGGCACCTGCCCACCGCGGCCGACCGGGTGGGCACCGGCGAGGTGGCCGTGGCGGTCCCGGCGTCCTTCGCCACCCGGGCGAGGATCGCGGTCGGCGCGCGGGTGCGCACCAGCGAGACCTCGACGACGTCGACGGCCGTCGCGGTCGTCGTCGGCGTCTACGACGTGCCCGCCGCGTCCCGCAAGGCATGGGGCACCGACCCGCTGTCGGGCACCACCCACGACCCGCAGTTCGCGCCCCCGGGCAGCGGCGGCATGTTCACCGTCGACGCCTACGGGCCGCTGCTGACCTCCCGCGAGGGCTTCACCGCCGGCCCGCTGCACCCGCTGCACGCCGACATCACCGCCGTCCCCGACCTGTCGGGGGTCACCCCGGCGACGCTCCCCCGGGTCCAGGCCCGCGTGGACTCCCTCGCCCGCGAGGTCCCGCGCCGCGTCGGCAACGACGCCGTGCAGCAGGTGGGCGTCTCCTCCCGGCTGGGGGCGGCCCTCGACCGCGCGAACCGCTCCCTCGTCGTCACCACGGCCGGGCTGGTGATCACCGGCAGCCTCGTGCTCGTCCTCGCCGTCGCGGCGCTGCTGCTCGCGACCCGGCTGCTCGCCGAGCGCCGCTCCACCGAACAGACCCTGATGCGGGCCCGCGGCGCCTCCGGCGGGCAGCTCGCACGCCTGGCCGCGATCGAGGCGGGCGCGCTGGCGCTGATCACCGCCGTCCTCGCCCCGCCCGCCGCCCGGGCGCTCTACGGGGTCGTGGCCCGTCGCGGCCGGTTCGCCGCGGCGGGGCTGTCCGGCGACCCCGGCCTGCCGCCCCTGGTGTGGGGCGTGGCCGCGGCCACCGCCGCCGCGCTCGTCGCCGTCCTGCTCACCCCCCTGCTGCGGCGGGCCGGCACGTTCGTCGAGCAGGAGCAGGCGGCCGCCCGGCAGGACCGCCGCTCGCTGATCCAGCGCACCGGGGTCGACCTCGGGCTGGTCGCCCTGGCGGCCGTCGGGTACTGGCAGCTCGTCCGCTACTCCTCGCCCACCTCCGGCAGCGGCCGCGAGGCCAGGGTCGATCCGGTCCTCGTGGCCGGGCCGGGGCTCGTGCTGCTCGCCGGGGGCATGCTCTCGGTGCGGGCCATCCCGATGCTCGCCCGGCGCCTGGAACCCGCCGCCGCCCGCGGCCCCGCCGTCGTCTGGCCGCTGGCCTCGTGGGAGGTCGGACGCCGCGTCCGCCGCTCCGTCGGGGCCGTCCTGCTGCTCAGCCTGGCCATCGCCTCGGGCACGTTCTCCCTCGCCTACCTGGAGACCTGGCGGACGGCGCAGGTCGACCAGGCCGACGCGCGGGTCGGCGCCGACGCCGTCGCCGACCTCTCCCAGCTGGACCCGCTGGCGCAGCCCGACGCGATCGGATCGGCCCTGCACGCGGCCGCGCCCTCGGGCGCGACCGCGACGATGCCGGTGCTCTCCCGTGACGCCGGGTTCAGCGCGGCCAGCGACGGCACCGACTACGGGCGGCGCACCTCCCTCGGCTACGGCGTCCCCGTGCAGTTGCTCGCGGTGGGCTCCGCCGACGCCGCCGGCATGTTCCGCGGGCGCACGGGCAAGGTCGGCGGCCCCGCCGACGACCTCCTCGACGAGCTGCCCGGCCTGGCCCCGGCCGCCGCGCGCGGCCTCGCCCTGCCCGCGTCCACCCGGCAACTGTCCCTGCGCGCTCGGCTCACGGGCGAGACGACCAGCGGGCCCGTCACCGCCCGCCTCAGCGCGGTGCTGACGGACAGCTCGGGCGCCCGCAGCAGCGTCGACCTGGGGTCGCTCACCTCCGACGGCGCCCCTCACCGGCTGGGTGCGCGCCTGCCCGCCGTCAGCTCCGGCCCGCCGGGTGCCGTCGCCGCCGGACGCCTGTCGCTCGTGGCCCTCGTCGTGGCGTGGAGCTACGACATCAGCCCCGAGACGTTCGTGGACGGCCTCCCCCAGGCCCGGCTCACCCTCGGCGGCCTCGCCGCCGGCCCCGACGGCAACGCCCCCGTCGACCTGCGTGCCTGGCAGGGCGCCGAGGCGACCGGCCAGGGTCTGGCGGAGACGTCCGTGACGGTGCTCGAGGACGCCGGCGCTTCGCTGGGAGCCGGCCGGGTGCCCGGGCTGCAGGTCTCCGCCACGCTCGTGCCCGGCGACGACAGCCGGTTCGCCTCCATGACCACGTCGGTGGTGGGCTGGGCGACGCAGCCGGCGGTGCGCGGCGTCGTCACCCCCGCCGCGCTGCGCCGCCTCGGCCTCCAGGTGGGCGCCGAGGCGGCCCTCGTCATCGAGGACGTCGCCGTGCCCGTCGAGATCGTCGGCACCAGCGACGTCGTCCCCGGCACCGACGGGCTGCGCGACGCGGTCGTCGTCGACCTCGACGCCCTGTCGCGCCGCTTCGTCGAGTACGGCGCGCCACCGCCCGCCGCCAACCGGTGGTGGGTCCGGGTCCCGGACGCCGACGCGCCGCGGCCGCGGGACGCCGTCGCCGCGCGCGGGGGACGCTCGCCTCGGCCGACCTCACCGCCCGCGAGGCCGCCCGCGAGCCGCTCGTCGTGGGCCTGCGCAGCGCCCAGTGGATCGTGGTGCTCGCGGCGGGCCTGCTGGCCGGCGTCGGCTTCGCGCTCAACACCGCCGTGGCGATCCGCCTGCGGCGGATCGAGTTCGCGCAGCTGCTCGCGATCGGGGTGCGCCGGCGCCAGCTCGAGCGGGTGATCGCCGCGCAGACCGTGCTCCTGTGGGGAGTGGGGGCACTGTGCGGGCTCGTCGTGGGGCTGTTCCTCACGCTCCCGCTGCGCTCGCTGGTCGCGATGGCCGCACCGTCCGGCCTGCCCGTGCCCGACGTCGCGATCCACCTGCCGTGGCTGCAGCTGCTCGCGCTGCTGGGGACGGTGGCGCTGGTGCTCGCCCTCGTGGTGGCCGGGGTCGCGCGCACGCTGCGCGGGTCGGTCCTCGGATCGGTCCTGAGGCTGGGGGACGAGCGATGAGCCGCAGCGGTGTGGCCGGGCCCGGCGAGGTGCTGGGCGCCGGCGCGGAGCCGGTCCCCGGCGAGGAGGCGGGTGGCGCGCCCGGGGGTGCGGGCCTGCTCGCCCGGGTCCAGCCGTACCTGCCCAGCGTGGGGGGCTGGCGCCGCACCACGCGGGGGCAGGTCGCGCTGGCGCGTGCCCGCGCCGCGGCGGACCGGGGCCTGCTGATCGCCTTCGCCGTGCTGGTCGTGCTCGCCACCGGCCTCGCCGTGGCGGTGCCGCGGCAGATGGCCCGCACCGTGGACGACGGCGCGCGCGCCGCCGTGCGCCAGGCAGGCACCGCAGCCGCGGCCGACGTCCGCTACGTCGCCCGGTACCAGGAGCCCGAGCGCGACTTCTTCGACCCCAGCGCGCCGCCCCAGCCGGGCGATCCCGAGACGGCCGAGGAGATCCGCACCGCCGCCGCCGACACCGTGCGGGCGACGCCGCGCGAGCTGGCCCGGATCCTCGCGCCGATGACGGTCGCGGGGCTGAGCAACACCCTCACCGTCACCGCGCTCGTGGACCCCGACGCCGACAAGCCGCGGCCCACGGTGGCGATGATCGCCCACGTGGGCTGGGCCGACCCCCGCACCGGCGGGGGCGTGCGCTGGGTGCAGGGCGCCGCCCCCACCTCCCCGACCGTGACGGCGCTGCACCGCCCCACCGTGCCCGTCGGCGTCTCCGAGGCCGCGGCGCAGGCGTGGGGGCTGATGCCCGGCGCCCGCCTGACCGGCAAGTCCGAGCGCGGCGGGTGGACGACGCTGCTGGTCACGGGCGTCTTCACCGCCGAGGACCCGACGGCGGCCGTCTGGCGGTCGCTGCCCTCCGCCCTGACGCCGGTTCCCACCGACGTCGCCCGCAACGGGACGCTGTTCGACGACGTCACCTTCCTCGTCGACGAGTCCGCGCTCCCGGTCGCCGAGTCCGCCCTCGGCGACCCGGGGCTCACGACGCGGTTGCGCCGCGAGGTCGACCTGCAGGCCCTCACCGGGTCCGGGCTCCAGGCCGCGCTGCCGACGCTGCTCGCCTACGCCTCCGACGCGGCCGACCCCCTGCCCTCGGACCCGAGCGCCGACTTCGTCAGCACCCTGCCGCAGGTCGCCCAGACCTACGCCGTCCGCGCCCGCGCGGTCGTCGCGCAGCTGTCCATGGCGGTGGTGTCGCTGGTGGGCGTCGCGGGCGTGACGCTGCTGCTGGCGGCGCAGCTGCTGATCTCGCGGCGGCGCCAGGACCTCGCATTGGGGCACGCCCGGGGTGCGTCCCTGACGGCCACCGCGGCGGGGCTGCTGCTGGAGTCCGCCGCCGTGGTCGTGCCCTCCGCCCTGCTCGGCGTGGTCCTCGGCGTGCTCGCCACCCCCGGCGGGGACACCTCGCCCGGGATCGTCGTGCTCGTCGTCGTCCTCGCGGTGCTGCTCGCGCCGGTGCTCGGCGCCGCGGCGGCGCGCTCGGCGTGGGCCTCGCGCAAGACCCCCGCCAACCGCCGGGCCAGGGCCCGCCAGGCCGCCGAACGCGCGGGACGCCGGGTGGTGGGCGAGCTCGTGGTCCTCGCCGCGGCCGCGGGCGCCGTGCTCGCCGTCCGCTCCCGCGGGCTGGTGGGCGTGGGCGACGGCGTCGACCCCCTGCTGGCCGCCTCGCCGCTGCTGCTGACGGGCGCCGTCACCGTCGTCGTCCTGCGCCTGTACCCGCTGCCGGTGCGGCTGGCCCGCGCCGTCGCCGCCCGCCGCCCGGGGCCCATGGGGCTGGTCGCCTCCGCGCGCGCCGGCAGCGCCCTCAGCTGGTCGCCGCTGCTGGCCCTCACCCTCGCCGTCGGCCTCATGGTGGGCACGGGCCTCGTCCGCACCACCCTCGTGGAGGGGCAGGACCGCGCCTCCTGGCAGCGCGTCGGTGCCGACGTGCGGGTGTCGCTGCGCGACACGCCGCTGCGGCCGGGCCAGCTGGAGGCCCTGCGGCAGGCGCCCGGCGTCGACCTCGCCTGCACCGGCGCCACGCTGGACGCGCGCGCCGCCATCGGCAGCTCGCGCGAGTCCCTGAAGGCGCTCGTGGTCGACGCCGCCTGCTTCTCGCGACTGCTCGGGACCGTCCGGGCCGCCACCGAGGGCCCGGACGCGGCGGCGAGCCCCGCGGCCGACGTCGCGGGCCTGGCGACCGCCTCGGTGCGCACCGCCCAGGGCGGTGAGGCGTTGCCGGTGCTGCTGTCGGGCGCCGACTGGCCCGCCGACGGCGCCGACCTCGTGCTCGGGGACGTGTCGGTCTCGGCCGTGGCGACGGGGCACGTCTCCGTGCCGGTGACGGGCTGGCTGCCCGGCCCCGCCCTGATCGTCGACGAGGGACGCGCGCGCGACTACGGCCTCGTCCCGCCGGCGACCCTCGCCCTGCTCACCGGTCCGGGCGCGCTCACCGCGGTCCAGCGGCAGCCGCAGCTGGCCGGGTGGGACGTCGTCGACCGCCGGGGGTGGCTGTCGGAGCTCGCCTCGGGCGGGGTGATCCACGACGTCGGCGTCCTGCTCGTCGTCGCCGTCGTCCTGCTCGGCCTGCTGGCGGGGATCGCGATGGTGCAGACGGTCGCGGCGGGCGCCGCCCAGCGTGGGCGCGCCGTGTCGCTGTTGCGCACGCTGGGGTTGACGATGCGCGAGGGACGCCTGCTGACGCTGGCGGAGCTGCTGCCGCTGATGGCCACGGGGGTGGTCGCGGGTGCGGCGGCCGGGTTCGCGCTGGTGGCGGTGCTCGGGCCCAGCCTGGGCCTGGAGGTGGTGACGGGCGGCGTCGACGTCCCGCCCCTGCGGTTGGCGCCCGGCTGGGCGGCCGGGGTGGCGGCGGCGGCACTGGTGGTCGTCGTGCTCGCGGCGGTGGTGGAGTCGTTGCTGCAGCGGGGGCAGCGGTTGGCGTCGGTCCTAAGGGTGGGCGACGTGGGGGATTGGGCGAGGAGGTGACCTGATGGGCGACGACGAGAACGACCTCGGCACGTTCGTCGTGGGCGGTGACGACGGCGGGCAGGGCCGTCGGTCGGGACGGCGCGCGGCGCCGGGGCCCGTGGACGCGCCCGCGGCACGAGCGGCGGGTGAGCGACCCCCCGCGGGGCCGGTGCCCGCGCCTGTGCCGGTGCCCGCGCCGAGCGGGCCGCGGCGTGGGGGCGAGTACGGCGCGGAGGCGCTGATCGTCTGCGACAACCTGGTCCGGATCTACCAGGTGGACTCCATCGAGGTGCAGGCCCTGCAGGGCCTGGACCTGCTGGTGATGCCCGGGGAGATGGTCGCCATCGTCGGCGCCTCGGGGTCGGGCAAGTCGACCCTGCTCAACGTGCTGTCGGGGCTCGACGTGCCGACCGCCGGGCGGGCGCGCGTGGCCGACTGGGACCTGCTGCGGATGAGCGCTGCCGACCGCCTCACCTACCGGCGCAGCGTCGTCGGCTTCATCTGGCAGCAGACCGGCCGCAACCTGCTGCCGTACCTCACCGCCGCCGACAACGTGATGATGCCCCTGGCCTTCTCCGGCGCCCCCCGCAAGAAGCGCGCCGCGCGCGTCGCCGAGCTGCTGGAGGCCCTCGGCGTGGCGCACTGCACGCACCGGCGTCCCGCGCAGATGTCGGGTGGTGAGCAGCAGCGCGTGGCGATCGCCGTGGCGCTGGCCAACCAGCCGAAGGTGCTCTTCGCCGACGAGCCCACCGGTGAGCTCGACAGCGCCACCGGCGCCGACGTGTTCGCCGCCCTGCGCGCCGCCAACACCGAGCTGGGCGCGACGGTCGTCATCGTCACCCACGACGGCGCGGTGTCCGAGCAGGTCCAGCGCACCATCGCCATCCGCGACGGGCGCACGTCCTCCGAGACGCTGCGGCGCACCGAGGTCGACGAGCACGGCGAGTCCTCCGTGGTCGCCGAGGAGTACGCCGTCCTCGACCGGGCCGGGCGCGTCCAGCTGCCCCGCGAGTACCGGATGGCCCTCGCGCTGCGCGACCGGGTGCGGTTGGAGCTGGAGTCCGACCACGTGGGGGTCTGGCCCGACGGCGCCCCGCGGCGTCCCCTGCCCGCCCCCGCGGCCGAACCCGACCCCGTCGACCCCTGGGCGGCGCCCGCCGCTGCTCCCCCTCCCACCGCGGCCCCGGCTCCCCCCGCCGCCGCCCCGGCGTCCGACCCCGCCGACTTCGCCCCGCCCCCCGGAGACGAGCGATGAACCTCCATGCCTCCCCCGCCGCCGTCGCGACGATGGTCTCGGTCAGCGACGTGGGCCGCACCTACGGCAGCGGCGACGCCGCCGTGCACGCCCTGCGCGACATCTACTTCAGCGTCGCCTCGGGGCAGCTCGTGGCGCTGGTCGGCCGCTCGGGATCGGGCAAGACCACGCTGCTCAACTGCATCGGCGGCCTGGACCGGCCCGACACCGGCCGCTGCGTCGTCGACGGCACCGTGGTCGGGGACCTCGACGACGACGGCCTGTCGGACCTGCGCCGCGACACCCTCGCGTTCGTGTTCCAGACATTCGGGCTGGTGCCGATGCTGTCGGCCGCCGAGAACGTGGGCCTGCCGATGCGCCTGCGCCGCACCGACCCCGCCACCCGCGAGGCCCGGGTGGCGGAGCTGCTGGACATGGTGGGGCTGTCGGGGCACGCCCAGCAGCGCCCCGCCGAGCTGTCGGGCGGCCAGCAGCAGCGGGTGGCCATCGCCCGGGCACTCGCCAACTCCCCCCGCCTGCTCATCGCCGACGAGCCGACGGGCCAGCTCGACCACGAGACCGGCCGAGCGGTGATGGACCTGCTGCACCACGTCGTCCGCTCCGAGGGGATGACCGCGATCATCTCCACCCACGACCCGTCCCTGATGGAGCGCGCCGACCGCCTGATCCGCCTCGCCGACGGCGCGCTCGTGGAGGACACGGGCGCCTGACGTGCGTCAGGCGCCAGGCCCGTCAAGCCGCCGGGCGAGGACGACGCGGCTGACACCCCCCGCCACGACGGCGATCGCGGCGCACCAGGCCAGCGCGGTGACGAGTGTGCCCGTCACCTCCCCCATCGGGGCGCCGGTGAGCAGCCCCCGCACGGAGTCCACCACCGGGGTGACGGGCTGGTGGGCGGCGAACCCCTGCAGCCAGCCCGGCATCGTCTCGACCGGCACGACCGCGCTGGAGGGGTAGGCGAGGAACATCAGCGCGAACGTCGCGCCGCCCGCCGCCTCCACCGACCGCGCCGCCGCACCCGCGCAGGCCGCCACCCAGGTGAGGGCGTGCAGGTAGGCGGTGAGGACCAGCCCGGCCAGCAGCCACGCGCCGATCCCCGCGTGGGGCCGGAACCCGACGGCGAGCCCCGCGAGGACCACCAGGGCGGTCGAGGCGAGGTTGCGGGCGACGGCCGTGGCGACGTGCGAGGCGAGCAGCGCCCCTGCGCCGACGTCGAGGGTCCGCAGCCGGTCGATCACCCCCGACGTGACGTCCTGGCAGACGGTCACCGCCGACGTCCCGACGCCGAAGCCGGCGGTGATCGCGATGATGCCGGGCACGACGAACGTGGCGTAGGACGACGTCGAGCGCGTGTCGAGCGCCCCGCCGAAGAGCTCGACGAACACGAGCAGGATGACGACGGGCAGGACGAGGGCGGTGATCAGCCCGTCCACGCTGCGCAGGCCCAGGCGCGCGGAGCGGCCGGTGAGGACGGCGAGGGTGGTCATGAGCGGGCTCCCGTGGGGCTCGTGAGGGCGAGGAACACCTCGTCGAGGCTGGCCTCGTGGTCGTCGAAGGCGGTGACGCCGGTGCGCGCGGGGTCGACGCGGTCGAGCAGCGCCCGCAGCTCGGGGGCGGTGAGGCCGCCGGGGACGGAGACGGTCAGGGCCGCGGGGTCGGCGGCGAGGACGGCGTCGCCGAGCGCGGCGACGGCGTCGGCGTGGGCGCGCGGCCCGGCCAGGGTGAGGACGAGGCGTCGGGGGGCCACCCGGTGCTTGAGCTGGGCGGGCGTGCCCTCGGCGACGATCCGGCCGCGGTCGAGGACGGCGACGTGCCCGGCGAGGCGGTCGGCCTCCTCCAGGTACTGCGTGGTGAGCAGGACCGTGGTGCCCGCCCGGGCCAGCTCCTCCACGGCCCGCCACAGCTCGTGCCGGCTGCGGGGGTCCAGGCCGGTCGTCGGCTCGTCGAGGAGCATCACCTCCGGGACGGTGACGAGGCCGAGTGCCAGGTCGAGCCGCCGCCGCATGCCGCCGGAGTAGGCGGCCACGCGGCGCCCGCCGGCCTCGTCCAGCCCCACCTGGGCGAGCAGCTCCCGCGTGCGGCGGCGGGCGTCGCGGCGGCCGAGGCCGGCGAGGCGGGCCACGACGCGCAGGTTCTCCTCGCCCGTGAGCTGGGCGTCGACCGTCGTGGCCTGGCCCGTGAGGCTGAGCCTGCGGCGGACCTCGCGGCGCTCGCGGACGACGTCGTACCCGGACACCCGGGCGGTGCCGGCGTCGGGTGCGAGGAGGGTGGCGAGGACCCGGACCGTGGTGGTCTTGCCCGCGCCGTTGGGGCCGAGCAGCACCGTCACCCTGCCGGGGGCGACGGTGAGGTCGAGCCCGTCGAGGACCGGCGTGGTGCCGTAGCTCTTGCGCAGGCCGCGCACCTCGATCGCCGGTGCGCCTCGTACAGCGTCTCCCTCGCGGTCCTCGGCGACGGTGCGGGCGGGCAGGGGGTGCGGGTCGGGTGGCGGGTCGAGGCGTGCCGTCGTCGTCATGGGTTCTCCTCCGCGCCCTGATCGCCGGGCCTCAGGTGT
Organism: Kineosporiaceae bacterium; assembly: GCA_046330935.1. GTDB lineage: Bacteria > Actinomycetota > Actinomycetes > Actinomycetales > Kineosporiaceae > JAXLRU01. The sequence continues at coordinate 133,039 of JAXLRU010000008.1, read as the reverse complement.
ATCGCTACGTCGTACGGGGACGCTAGGTGTTTTCTCTCTCGGGCAGCAAGGACGTGCTGCGCTCGACGCGATACACCTGGGCGGGACGCGTGCGGGTGCGGCCCCGCCACCAGGGGTTCCTGGCCGCTCGCCTCGTCGGTGACCAGCGGCGACGCCTCCCCTGGCCCCATGCCGAGCAGCACCATCGGGACCGCTTCCCCCTGCCGAGCTGTACTAGTACGGTGACGCCGTGCCGACCCCCGCGTCCCCGCCCGTCTCCCGCCGCATCGCCGACGACCTCGCCGCGCGGATCGACGGCGGCGAGCTGCTCCCCGGGGACGCCCTGCCCTCGGCCCGCGCGCTGTGCCGGCAGCACGGCATCGCCCTGGCGACGGCCACGAAGGTCCTCGCCGACCTGCGCACCCGCGGCCTCACCGACGTCCGCCCGGGCATCGGCACGGTCGTCGCGGCGCGCCGCACCGCCACGCCGTCACGACGCGGCGCGGCGGCCGCCCCCACCGGCGAGGTGAGCACCGCCGACGTCGTGGCCACCGCCGTCCGGATCGCCGACACCGAGGGGATGGGGGCGCTCACGATCCGGCGGATCGCCACCGAGCTCGGCCTGCCCACGATGTCGGTGTACCGGTTCGTGCCGAGCAAGGACATGCTGGTCCTGCTCATGTCCGACGAGGTGTTCGGCCGGATGCCGCTGCCGCCGCGGCCCCGCGGCTGGCGCGAGGCGATGGAGCTGGCCGCGCGCCGCCAGTGGGAGCTGCACCGCCGCCACCCCTGGGTCGCGGCGACGATGTCGTTCACCCGCCCCGTCATGGCACCGCGCGCGATGGCGTGGACGGAGTGGCTGATGTCGGCCCTGGACGCCGAGGGAGTGGGCCCCGCCGACCAGCTGCAGCTGGCGGTCGTCGTCGCCGGCTACGTGCACGGGATGGGCGTCAAGCTCGAGAGCGAGCTGGAGCAGCAGCAGCACACGGGTCTGACCAGCGAGGAGTGGATGCGCCGGCACGAGGCCGAGTTCGCGGCGGCCGCCGGGGCCTCGGGCCTGCGGTTCCCCCTGCTGACCAGGGCCGCCTCCCCCGAGCACGAGCCCGACATGGATCTCGACGCACTCTTCGAGCTCGGGCTACGACTGTTGCTCGACGGGCTCGACGCCGAGCTGGCCCGCCTGCGCCGTCGCTGAGCCGCCGCACAGCCGCACGCCCACGCGCCCGCGCCCCCGCGCGAGGGACGAACGGCCCACGCCCGCCGGACCCCCCGCCCCTACGGTCGGCGATCAGGTGACAGGTCCTCCTGCCGCCCAGCGGAAGGGACGATGGTGTTTCAGCTGCGCATTCACGGCCGCGGAGGCCAAGGGGTGGTCACGGCCGCCGAGCTGGTGGCGATGGCGGCGTTCCTGGAGGGGCGCCACGCCCAGGCGTTCCCGAGCTTCGGCTCCGAGCGGACGGGCGCGCCCGTCGTCTCGTTCTGCCGCATCGACGATCGGCCCATCCGGGTGCGGGAACCCATCGACACCCCCGACGCCGTGGTGATCGCCGACCCCACCCTCGTGGCCCAGCCGGGCGTCCTCGACGGGCTCGTGCCGACCGGCTTCGTCCTGGTCAACAGCGAGCACGCGCCGGCCGACCTGGGGCTGGAGGGCCTGGCCGCGCAGCTCCCGGCGGGGCACCTGGCCTGCCTGCACGCCTCGGCGATCGCCCGCGAGCACGTCGGGCGGCCGCTGCCCAACGCCGTCCTCGTCGCCGCCCTGGCCGCGCTCACCGGGATCGTGGGGCTGCCCTCCGTCCGGGCGGCCGTGCGCCGCACGTGGGCGGGCGAGATCGGCGAGCGCAACGTCGCCGCCGCGACGGCCGCCCACGCGCTGCTCGCCGCGACTACCGGCGTCCCCGCCACCCGCGGCTGACCCGCCCGCATCCGGCCAGGGCACCCGCCCGTCCCGCAGGACCCTCCGAGGAGATCGACCATGCCCGACCCCGCCGACGCGGCCGTGCTCGACCCGCAGGTGAACGGCTGCGTGCACCCCGAGCGCCCGCGCCCCGACGTCCGCCAGATCGAGGGGTCGGCGGCGGTGGCCGCCGTCGTGGCGCGCTGCCGACCGGAGGTGATCGGCGCCTACCCGATCAGCCCGCAGACGCACATCGTGGAGGGCCTGTCGAAGCTGGTGGACTCGGGCGAGCTGACGCCGTGCGAGTACCTCAACGTCGAGAGCGAGTTCGCGGCGATGTCGGTGTGCATCGGCGCGAGCGCCGCCGGGGCCCGCACCTACACGGCGACGGCGAGCCAGGGCCTGCTCTACATGGTCGAGGCCGTCTACAACGCCTCCGGCCTGGGCCTGCCGATCGTCATGACGGTCGCCAACCGCGCGATCGGCGCCCCGATCAACATCTGGAACGACCACTCCGACGCGATGAGCCAGCGCGACTCGGGCTGGCTGCAGCTGTACGCCCGCAGCAACCAGGAGGCCGTCGACCTGCACGTGCAGGGCTACCGGATCGCCGAGGAGCTGAGCCTGCCCGTCATGGTGTGCATGGACGGGTTCGTCCTCACCCACGCCGTGGAGCGGGTGGACCTGCCGCGCCAGGACGACGTCGACGCGTTCCTCCCCCGGTTCTCCCCACGGCAGGTGCTCGACCCCGCCGACCCCGTCTCGATCGGCGCGATGGTCGGGCCGGAGGCGTTCACCGAGGTCCGCTACCTGGCCCACCACAAGCAGCTGCAGGCCCTCGACCTGATCGAGGAGGTCGCCGCCGACTTCGCAGCCCACTTCGGCCGCGACAGCGGGGGCCTGCTGCACCCCTACCGGGTCGCGGCGGGCGGCGAGCACGACGACGCACCGGCCGAGACCGTCGTCGTCGCCCTCGGCTCGGTCCTCGGCACGATCGAGGACGTCGTCGACGAGCTGCGCGCGGACGGCGTCGCGATCGGCGCGCTCGGGCTCGGCGCCTTCCGGCCGTTCCCCGCGGCCGCGCTCGCCGAGGCCCTGCGCGGGGCGCGGCGGGTCGTCGTCGTCGAGAAGGCGTTCAGCGTCGGGGTGGGCGGGATCGTCTCGGCCGAGCTGCGGGTGGCGCTGGGCGGGGCGGGCGCGCCGGCGCCGCGGGTGCAGACGGTCGTGGCCGGCCTGGGCGGGCGCCCGATCACGAAGGCGTCCCTGCGGGCGGTGTTCACCGACGCCGTCGCCGACGCGCTCGACGACCTGACCTTCCTCGACCTCGACCACGACCTCGTCGACGGCGAGCTGCGGCGCCAGGCGCAGACCCGGCGCTCCGGGCCCGAGGCGGCGAACCTGCTGCGCGCCGTCGGCGAGCGCGGGCAGCAGCCCGACGAGAACGCCTGACCGTCCCCCTGCCGATCCCGAGCCGCGACGCTGGAGTCCCCGTGCCCGTGCAGCAGATCCGCTTCTACCAGACCGGTTCGTACGCGGTCGGCAACCGCCTGCTCGACGCCGACCAGCGCAGCGTGCAAGCCGCACCCGACCGCTCCAACGCCCTCACCAGCGGCCACCGCGCCTGCCAGGGGTGCGGCGAGGCGCTGGGTGCGCGCTACGTCGTCGACGCCGCGATGCGCGCGAGCGGCCAGCAGCTGGTGGCGGTCAACGCGACCGGCTGCCTCGAGGTGTTCTCGACGCCGTACCCGCAGACGTCGTGGCAGCTGCCGTGGCTGCACTCGCTGTTCGGCAACGCCCCGGCGGTCGCGAGCGGCGTCGCGGCGGCGATGCGGGTGCGCGGCGCCAAGGGTGACGGCACCGGCGACGTGCGGGTGCTCGCCCAGGGCGGCGACGGCGGCACGGTCGACATCGGCTTCGGGTGCCTGTCGGGCATGTTCGAGCGCGACGACGACGTCCTCTACGTCTGCTACGACAACGAGGCGTACATGAACACGGGCGTGCAGCGCTCGGGCGCGACCCCGCCGGGGGCGCGGACGGCGACCACGCAGGTGGTCGGCGACCGCCCCGGCAACCGGTTCGGCACCGGCAAGAACGTCCCGATGATCGCCCTCGCCCACGGCATCCGCTACGTCGCCACCGCCACGGTCGCCGACCTGCGCGACCTCGAGGCGAAGGTGACCCGGGCGATGTCCATCCGCGGCGCCCGCTACCTGCACGTGCTCGTCCCGTGCCCGCTCGGCTGGGGCACGGCGTCCTGCGACACGGTGGCCGTGGCCCGGCTGGCCAAGGAGACGGGCCTGTTCCCCGTGTTCGAGGCGGAGGAGGGCGAGGTGACGTCGGTGTCGCGGATCCGCCACCACCGCCCGGTGCTGGAGTACCTGCAGCGGCAGAAGCGCTACGCCCACCTGCTCAAGGGCGGCCCGGACGGCGTGGGGCGGCCCGACGTCGTCGCGGCGCTGCAGGCGATCGCCGACCGCAACGTGGCCCGGTTCGGCCTGCTCGAGGAGGGCAACTGACATGGAACGTCCGTTCGCGATCACCCTCGGCGTCGGGTCGAGCCTCGACAACCGCACCGGCAGCTGGCGCACCGAGCGCCCGGTCTACCTCGACCGCAAGCCGCCGTGCGGCTCGGCGTGCCCCGCAGGCGAGCAGTGCCAGAAGTGGCTGTTCCTCGCCGAGGAGGGGAACTACGAGGGCGCCTGGCGCACGATCATGGAGGCGAACCCGATGCCCGCGGTGATGGGCCGGGTCTGCTACCACCCGTGCGAGACGGCCTGCAACCGCGGCGGCATGGACGAGGCGGTCGGCATCAACGCCGTCGAGCGGTTCCTCGGCGACGAGGGCCTGCGCCGCGGCTGGCGCGTGAGCGTCGATGCCGCGCCGACCGGCAAGCACGTGCTCGTCGTCGGGGCCGGGCCCTCGGGGCTGTCGGCGGCCTACCACCTGCGCCGCCTCGGCCACGAGGTGACGATCAAGGAGGCCGGCCCGCGGCCCGGCGGCATGCTGCGCTTCGGCATCCCCGCCTACCGGCTGCCCCGCCACGTCCTCGACGCCGAGATCCAGCGCATCCTCGACCTCGGCGTCCACCTGGACCTGGGCGTGAAGGTCACCGATCTGGCGCTCGAGCTGGAGCGGTTCGACGCCGTGTTCCTCGCCGTCGGCGCCCACCTCGGCAAGCGGGCCTCGATCCCGGCGGGAGACTCCGCCCGCATCCTCGACGCCGTGAACGTGCTGCGCGACGTCGAGACCGGCGGCTCGCCCTGGGCGCCCGCGGGCGGCGAGACGATGCTCGGCCGGCGCGTCGTCGTCTACGGCGGCGGCAACACGGCGATGGACGTCGCGCGCACCGCCAAGCGCCTCGGCGCCACCGACGCCGTGGTCGTCTACCGCCGCACCCGCGACCGGATGCCCGCCCACGACGTCGAGGTCCGCGAGGCCGAGGAGGAGGGCGTCCTGTTCCGGTGGCTGTCGACGATCAGCCGCGCCGACGAGGGCCGGCTCGTCGTCGAGACGATGACGCTCGACGAGAACGGCTTCCCCCAGCCCACCGGCGAGTTCGAGGAGCTGGAGGCCGACACGCTCGTCCTCGCCCTCGGGCAGGACGCCGACCTGTCGCTGCTGCGCACCCTGCCCGACGTGAGCGTCGACGGCGGGGTCGTCGAGGTCGGGCCCGACCTGATGACCGGCCACCCCGGGGTCTTCGCCGGCGGCGACATGGTGCCCTCGGAGCGCACCGTCACGGTGGCGATCGGGCACGGGCGGCAGGCCGCGCGCGCCGTCGACGCGTGGCTGCGCGGCGTGGACCCTGAGCCGGCCCCCGCTCCGGAGCCGGCGCCGTTCTCCGTGCTCAACACCTGGTACTACGACGACGCGCCGCAGTCGGTGCGGCCGGTGCTCTCGGCGGCGCGGCGCTCCCAGACGTTCGAGGAGATCACGGCGGGCCTGGACGCGGCGACAGCGCTGTTCGAGGCGCGGCGCTGCTTCTCGTGCGGCAACTGCTTCCAGTGCGACAACTGCTACGGCGTCTGCCCCGACAACGCCGTGAAGAAGCTGACCGAACCCGCGCCCGACGGCCGGATGTACGCGATCGACCTCGACTACTGCAAGGGGTGCGGCGTGTGCGTGGCCGAGTGTCCCTGCGGCGCCATCCGGATGGAGCCCGAGCAGCGCTGAGTCAGGGCTGGGTGTCGACCGTGCCGCCGCTGCGCCAGTACTCGCCGTTCGCGCGGTCGAGGAAGCCGTTCTCGACGAGGTAGCGGCGCAGGGCGGCGACGTCGGAGTGGGCGGGGCGCAGCAGCGCGTTCACCTCGACCTCCGTGTACCGGTGGCCGGGCTCGAACCGCTGCGCGAGGTGGTCGAGGATCACCAGCCGCTTGCCGTGCTTGGCCGGGATCGAGATCAGGGCGCCGTCGGGGGTGAGGAAGGTCCTCAGGACGGCGGCCGCGTCGTCGGATGTCGGGCTCACCGCGCCACGCTAACCGCACGGCGACGGCCGGCACCGCGGCTTTTCCGCGGTACCGGCCGTCGTCACGCGAGGAGGGGTCAGTCGCCGGCTGGTGCCGGGGTGTTCGCGATCTCGTCCTTCCACACGGCCTCGGCGCCGCTGTGGCCGACGGCGATCGTGAAGCCCACCGCGGCGAGGCCGGCCGCGATGGCCACGACCAGGGCGATCGGCACGAGGACGCCGCCGCGCCGCTGCGCGAGGTAGATCAGGACGGCCGCCACGAGCAGCGCGAACGCGAAGATCGGCAGGAGGTCGCCGAGCTCGGCGTGCTCCTCCGCGATCTCCTTGCCCGCGGCCTGGGTCAGGCGCGACTGCAGCTTCTCGCCCGACTCCTTGGCCACGAACGTCATCACGAAGACGGCGGCGTCGGCGATCAGCAGCGGCAGGGCGCCCGAGGCGCGCCACGTGGGCCGCCACGCGACGAGCGGGGTGAGGATGCCCATGAGGGGCAGGAGGACGACGACGGCGTGCACGACGAGCGCGTGCACCGGAAGGCCATTGACGGTGTCGAACACGGGCACAAGGTAGGCCCCTCACCCTCAAGCGAGCGCTATCAAGCGCTCAAGCAACTCCGTGTGGCGCGCCGAGCGGTCTCGGTGATCACCGGAGCGGTCGTCCCCCACCGCCGGGGGCCGCTGGGGTAGCTTGCCGCCGTGGCCAGCTACGACGACGACCTCCGCCTCGCCCACGTCATCGCCGACCAGGTGGACGCGCTGACCATGTCGCGCTTCCAGGCGGCGGACCTGCGGGTCGAGACCAAGCCCGACCTCACGCCCGTCAGCGACGCCGACCGCGCCGCCGAGGAGCTGATCCGTTCGCAGCTGCGCCGCACCCGGCCCCGCGACGCGGTGATCGGCGAGGAGTTCCCCGCCACGGGGCACTCGACCCGCGAGTGGGTGGTGGACCCGATCGACGGGACGAAGAACTTCGTCCGCGGCGTCCCCGTCTGGGCCACGCTCATCGCGTTGCTGGCCGACGGCGAGCCGGTGGTGGGGGTCGTGTCGGCGCCCGCGATGGGGCGGCGGTGGTGGGCCGCGCGCGGCACCGGGGCGTGGACGGGGCGCTCGCTGTCCTCCGCCCGCCGGATCTCCGTCTCGGGCGTGCGCGACCTCGCCGACGCGTCGCTGTCGTTCGCGTCCCTGTCGGGGTGGGAGGAGCGCGGGCAGCTCGACGCGTTCCTCGACCTCACGCGCGCCGTGTGGCGGGTGCGGGCCTACGGCGACTTCTGGCAGTACATGCTGCTCGCCGAGGGCGGGATCGACGCGTGCGCCGAGCCCGAGCTGGAGCTGTACGACATGGCGGCCCTGGTGCCGATCGTCGTCGAGGCCGGCGGCCGGTTCACGTCACTGTCGGGTGTCGACGGGTGCCGCGGTGGCGACGCCGCCGCCACCAACGGGCTCCTGCACGACGCCGTCCTCGCCCGCCTCGGCTCCGCCTGAGGGCTTCCGCCGCAGGCGGCGCCACCACCGGATCAGCACGGGCGCGAGCAGCAGCGCGTACAGGTCGAACCACCCGTACCCGCCGGCAGCACCCGAGGGCGGGTTGCCCTGCCCGATCACGCCGAGCACGGGGTCGTGCGGCGCCCACGCCCACGTGCCCAGCGCCGTCCCCCAGATCTCCAGCCAGCTCACGACCGCGAACGCGCCCACGTAGAGCAAGCGCGAGCGCCCCCACAGCAGGAACCCGAGCAGGCAGGCGAACCAGAACGCGCCGAGGTCGTCGCGCCGACTGCCCAGCGCGAGGCCGGCGACGGCCCAGGCGCCGCCGACGGCGACCGTGACGGCGACCGCGGCGCGCGCGTGCCGTCGCACCCACGCCGCGTTGCCCAGGCAGGCCGCGGCGAGGTAGACCAGCCCGTGCCCGGGCGGCACGAACAGCGGGACGGTGCCGATCCGGTAGACATAGGCCTCCAGCAGCGGCGAGAACGTGTACTCGATCAGCGTGGCCAGGGCCACGACGACGCCGGTCTGCACCCGGATCAGCAACGGTTGCCGCCGCAGCAGCGCCACGAGCAGCCACCACGTGACGGCCCCGAACACGCCCTGCTTGACCAGCTCGGGCCCGTTCAGCCCTCGCGCCGGCGTGCCCGGCCAGGGCAACGCGTCGAGCACGAGGACGGCCACGATCCAGATCGGGACGACCACCTCGGGCCGCCAGCGCAGCGCGCGGGCCTCCGGGGCGACCTCCTGCGACGTCCCGCCGTCAGGCACCACGGGCTCGGTGGCCGCAGGCCCCTCGGCACCACCCTCGCGGGGCGTCGTCGAGGGCGAGCGGGTCACCGGCCTAGGGTGCCACGGGCTCTGCCGCCCCCGCGCGTCGCGGCCGCCCCGGCACCGGGCGGTCCGGGGTCCAGATGCGCGGCGTCCGTGAGGAGCTCGGGCCCGGGAAGGCCCGTGGCTCACGGAACCCGCTCATCTGGACAGCGAACGCGGACTCTCGAGGCGAGCGCGGCTCAGGGAACGTCGAGATCGAACGCCTGGACGATCGCGGCAGCCAGTGCGGCCTCCTGCTGGGGCAGCAGCGAGCCCACCTGCCGTCCGAGGCACGACTTGGGCACCGTGGTGATGTTGTCGCAGGAGACGACACTGTCGTGGTCGAGCCCGTTCTCCGTGCCGACGGGGACCTCGGTGCTCAGCCCCCGGATCGTGCTGGTGATCGGGGCGATGGTGACGTTGCGCAGCCGCGGAAGCACGTACTCGTTGGTCAGGACGACCGCAGGCCTGACCTTGTCCAGGTGCACGAGGTGGATGGGCCGCACGACTGATCAGTCGAGCGGAGCCGGGTGGGCGGCGACGTGGGCGGCGAGATCGTCGAGGTCACCGTGGGGCTCCTGCGCCTGCACAGCGGCGAGGATCTCGGCGTCGCGCAGAGCGGTGAGCCGACGCGTCTCGCGCGCCAGGGCTCGACTGATCACCTCTGCTCGGCTGCTTGCGGACCCCTCCGCGACGAGCGCATCGAGGAAGCGCACCTGCTCGTCAGGCAACCGCACGGCGATCTGGATGGTCATCACAGGATGATAAGCGGGCTGGGACCCGTTCTGCATCCCACGCCACATCCCACGTCACATCCCGTTCTCCAGCCGGCCGACGTCAGCCCCCCACGTGGATCCGGGGGCGGCGGGCGGGGTCGGGCTCGTGCTGGCGGATGATCTCGCGCACCACGGGGGCGGTGTCGCCCTGCCCGAGCAGCAGGTAGCGCAGCAGGTGCGTGAGCGGGCTGCCCTCGGACCACTCGAAGTGGCAACGGGGGATCACGCCGGTCGCGTCGCGCAGCCCGAGCAGCAGCGCCGCGAGCGCGTTCGGCACGGCGGGCGCCTGCGCCCTCAGGATCCGGTGACCGCCGACGTCGATCCCGTGCACGCGCAGGACGTCGGAGAAGGTCGAAGGGTCGACGACGTCGATCTCGAGGAACTGGACGTCGGCGGGCAGGGGCACGGGGTTGAGGCTGCGCTGCGCCCGCTCCTTGGCGGCGTACTCGGCGGCGTCCCCCTCCTGACGCTTGTTGGCGATCAGGTGGAGGGCGCCGTCGTGGGCGAGGGACTCGGTGACGAAGCGCTGCGCCTCGTCGTCGAGCTCGATCGCGTCGACCCGCAGCTCGGTGGTCCGCGACACCCGCGAGATCAGCGAGACGATCACGATCCCGGCGATGAACAGGGCGGAGATGGCGATGCCGTCGGGCTTGTCCTTGACGTTCTCGGCGAGCGCGTAGGCGAGCACGGCCGTCAGCGCCGAGAAGCCGATCGTGGCGACGCGACGGCGGGAGCGCACCGCCGAGACGGTCACGGCGATGGCGCCCGACACCATCATCGCGAGGATGCCCGTGGCGTAGGCGCCCGCCTGGGCGTTGACGTCGGCCTTGAACGCGAGGGTCAGCGCGATGCTGATGCCGGTGTAGACGAGCACGACGGGCCGCACGGCCCGGCCCCACTCCGGCGCCATCCCGTAACTGGGCAGGTAGCGGGGCACGATGTTGACGAGCCCGGCCATGGCCGAGGCCCCGGCGAACCACAGGATAAGGATCGACGAGACGTCGTAGACGGTCCCGAAGGCGCCGCCGAGCCGCTCGTGGGCGAGGTAGGCCAGGGCCCGGCCGTTCGCAGCGCCGCCCGGCTCGAACTCTGCCGCGGGGATCAGCACGGTGGTGATCAGGCTGGTCGACACCAGGTACACCGACATGATCAGTGCGGCGGTGGTGAGCAGCTTGCGGGTATTGCGCACCCGGCTCGCCAGGCGCTCGGCGGGGGTCTGCCCCGACGCCGCGACCAGCGGCATCATGCTGACGCCGGTCTCGAACCCCGACAGGCCGAGCACGAGCAGCGGGAAGGCGAGCACCGACGTCCACACGACGTCGCCGATCCCCGTGGTGCCCGCGGACAGCGCGTCGGTCCAGCGGGTCAGGGTCGAGGGGTCGCGGGCGATGTCGACGGCCCCGACGACGACGACCGTCGCGTTGAGCGCGAGGAACGCCGCGACCAGGGGGATCGCCACCGCGACGGCTTCGGAGAAGCCCATCAGGAACACGCCGCCGAGGATCAGCAGCAGCAGGACCGTGATCATGACGGCGTGGCCCTCGAGCAGGTGCGGGGCCAGCGGGTTCTCCAGCAGGTGCACGCTCGCGTCGGCCGCGGACAGCGTGATGGTGACGATCCAGCTGGTGGCCACGAACCCGAGCAGCGCGAGCACGAACAGCTTGCCCCGCCAGAACGGCAGCAGGTGCTCCAGCATCGCCACCGACCCCTGCCCGTGAGGGCTCTCCTGCGCCACGCGCCGGTACATCGGCAGCATGCCGAGCAGCGTCAGCGCCACGATCAGGAGCGTCGCCAGCGGGGAGAGCGCCCCGGCGGCCAGGGCGGCGATGGCGGGCAGGTAGGACAGGGTCGAGAAGTAGTCGACGCCCGTCAGGCACATCACCTTCCACCATGCCTGGGGGGTCGCGTGCCCCTCCTCGGCCGCGGGCCCCACCGGCGCGACGCGGTGCTGGAGCAGCCACCGGGACACGGCCGTCGTCGTGGGGGCGGGTGCCGCGGGGGCGGCGATGCGCGCGGGGACGGCGTGAGTGGTGCCGTCGTGCAGGGCGTTGCTGGGGTCCGGCGAGGCCGGCATGGATCCTCCGTACGACCGTCGCCGGGCCGTGGTGGACGCGGCGGGGTGAGCGTGGCGCGGTTCGGTCGAACCGTACCGGGCAGTCCCGACGCGTCGGCGCGGCCGCCGGTTCCGGCGCAGCGGCAGACTGGTGCCCGTGACCCCCGCCGCGCCGTCCCGCCCCCGGGTCGTCGTGGCCGTCGGCCCCAGGAGCGGCGACGACGCCGGGTCGCAGTTGCTGGCCCGGGCGCGCCGCTGGTCGGGCGAGGACGGCGACCTGCTGGTGCTGCACGTCGTCCCGCCCCGGCGCTCCCCCGCCTGGCCGGACGGCGAGGCGGGCCGCGACGACGTGCGCCGCGAGGTGGAGGCGGCCGGCGGCAGCTACCACGAGGTGACGGCCGAGGACGTCGCCGTCGCCGTCGCCCAGTTCGTCAAGGCCGTCTCTGCCACGCATCTCGTGCTGGGGCGGCCCTCGGCGGGACGCCCCCGCCGCCGCCGTGCCGGCATGCGCGTGGTGGACGCCGTCGCGGCGCTGTCGCCGGGCACGGACGTCGTCCTCGTCGCCACCGCGCGCCGCTCCCGCCGCCGCCCGTGGCCGCGGCGTGGCCCGGTGGCCGGACCGCTCGGGCCGTTGCGGCTCGCGGCGGGGTGGCTGCTCGCCCTCGCCGGCCCGCCGGCGGTGACCGCGGTGCTGCTGCCGTGGCGGGACGACCTCGACCTGTCGACGGACGTCATCGCCGTCACGGTCGTCGCGGTCGCCGTGGCGCTCGTGGGCGGGCTGTGGCCCGCCGTGGTCGCGGCCGTCGCGGGCGGGCTGCTGCTGAACTGGTACTTCACCCCGCCCTACGGCACGCTCGCCGTCGCCCAGGCCGAGCACTGGCTGGCGCTGATCGCGTTCGTCCTGGTCACGGCAGCGGTCGCGACGGTGGTGGACGGCGCGGCCCGGCGGGCGTCGGTGGCACGCCGTTGGGCGCGGGAGGCCGAGACGGCCACGGTGCTGGCGCGCGAGGTCCTCGGCGGCGACGGCACCCTGCCCGACCTCCTGGCGCGCCTTGCCGCCACCTTCGACGTCCCCGCGGTGGCCCTGGTGGAACGCCGCAGCGGCCCGGGGGCGTGGGCCACTCTCGCCTCCAGCGGCCCGCAGCCACCGCGTTCCCCCGGCGACGGTCAGGAGACGGTCTGGGTGGGGCCGGGGCGGCTGCTCGTGCTGCGGGGGCGACGCCTGCGCCCCGACGACCGCCGGGTGCTGGAGGTCTTCGCCGCGCACGTCGCGGCGCTGCTCGGGCGAGAGGAGCTGGAGTCGCAGGCGCGCCGGGCCGCCGACCTCGCCCACGGCAACGCCGTCCGTGCGGCCCTGCTCTCGGCGGTCTCGCACGACCTGCGCACGCCGCTCGCGTCGATCAAGGCGGCCGTGAGCAGCCTCCGCCAGCCCGACGTCACGTTCACCGCCGAGGACACCGCCGAGCTGCTCGGCACGGTCGAGGACGGCGCCGACAAGCTGCAGCGCCTCGTGGACAACCTGCTCGACGTCTCGCGGTTACAGGCGGGGGTGGTGCAGCCGGTGCTGCGGCCGGTGGGGCTGTGGGAGGTGGCGCCGCAGGCGGTGGACGGCGTGCCGGCCGGCCGCGTGAGGCTCGACCTCGACGAGACGCTGCCTCTCCTGCACACCGACCCCGCGCTGCTCGAACGGGTCCTGGCCAACCTGGTGGAGAACGCCGTCCGGCACGGGGGCACGACGCACCCGGTCGTCCTCACCGCTGCGGCGCCCGAGGCGGGAGCGGGCCGGATGCGCGTCTGCGTCGTCGACCGCGGGCGCGGGGTTCCGGTGGAGCAGCGGCGGCGCATGTTCGAGGCGTTCCAGCGGGTCGGGGACGCACCCGCCCGCGGCGCGGGGGTCGGGCTGGGCCTGGCCGTGGCGCGCGGGCTCACCGAGGCGCTCGGCGGCACGCTGGAGGCTGAGAACACGCCTGGAGGAGGGCTGACGATGGTCGTGACGCTGCCAGTGGCGACGCCGTGAGCGGCACCGAGCCGGACGGCGGGGCGCGGGTGCTGATCGTCGAGGACGAGGCGCCCCTGCTCAAGGCGCTGGCGATCAACCTGCGCGCCCGGGGCTGGCAGGTGCGCACGGCCGCGACCGGCACCGCCGCCCTGGAGGCCGTGGCCGCGGAGGTCCCCGAGGTCGTCCTGCTCGACCTCGGCCTGCCCGACCTCGACGGCCAGGAGGTCATCGCCGGCCTGCGCGGCTGGACCCGCGTGCCGATCATCGTGCTCTCGGCCCGGCACGACTCCGCCGAGAAGGTCCAGGCCCTCGACGCCGGAGCGGACGACTACGTCACCAAGCCGTTCGGCATGGACGAGCTGCTTGCCCGGCTGCGCGCGGCGGCCCGCCGTGGCGCGTCCGTCCCGGCGGGGGACGCCGAGGACGCCGATCCCGCCTCGGGCGCGGTCGTGGAGGCGGGCGCGCTGCGCATCGACCTGGCCCGCAAGGTCGTCACGCGGGACGGCGCACCGGTGCGCCTCACCCCCACCGAGTGGCACCTGCTGGAGGTCCTCGTGCGGCACCGGGGGCGTCTCGTCGACCAGGTGACGCTGCTGCAGGAGGTCTGGGGCCCCCAGTACCGGACCGAGACGAACTACCTGCGGGTCTACGCGGCCCAGTTGCGGCGCAAGCTCGAGGCCGAGCCGTCCGCGCCTGTGCACCTCATCACCGTGCCCGGGGTCGGGTACCGGTTCGAGGTGTGAGTTCCTGCTTCCGAAGCCGCCACCTCATGGGACGGTGACCACTACCTTGCCCGCGATATGCCCCGTGGCCGCCCGCGCCGTTGCTTGGGCCGCGGCGGCCAGCGGGTACCGGCGGTCCTGGGCTGCGCGGAGGCTCATGGTGACCTCCTGAGCCGACGCCATCGCAGTCCTTGCCACACGCCCATTCCCGCCGCTAGGGCACCGAAGACGGTTCCCGGGATCAACGTGCCGAGAGCCCCGTCCTGCTGGATCTCGAAAGCGAGCAGGACGTCACCCTGACACTCGATGACTGGCACTGCCTCCCCGAGCTGAGGGGACTTCGTCGTCGTCGACGGCGAGAGAGTGACGCTGCGGCCAGACGGAAGCACCCCGGTGAAACGCTCGACGCCGCCCCAACGGTTCGTCTCCCGCGCGACCACGGTGACCTGCTCATGACGACCCTCGCGCCAGACAGTGCGAGCATGCCTCGTTTGCGGCAGGAAGACACCGACGACGACGCCGAGGGCGATGGTCGCAAGTGTCAGCACCATGCAGGACCGCCGGAGGTGAGCCGAAGCTCCCCCCGAGGTCCAACCCCGTCGTGACGGTCGACTCATGTGACGTGTCTCTTCCACGAACCTGGCGTGCGTCCAGGCCACCGTCAGCATCATATGTGGCCGAGAACGACCCGGTGATCCCCGACACCGTCATCGACGCCACCAGGTTTCGGGAATCCGTGGTGGAGTTGTACGTGTTCGACGTCGCGCCCTTAGCATCCGTCGTCGCGCACCAAGTGGATGCTTTCAATGAGACCTGGACGGGGTGCCCTTCATTCGCGGCGACGCCGTGGAGTGTGCGTCTTGTCGTACTTCCGACCGCGCCGCATCGCGGTCACCACGAAGCTTCCCCACACCAGGAGCGCCGCGGCAACACCCAGTGCTAGGCCATAACCGAGGTCGCCGATCATCCACCCAAGGATCCCTCCGGCGAGTGCGCCCACTAACAGCATGACAAACAGCACGGTATGTGCGCGCCCACCCCAGGAAAAATCCTCAACGGAGCGCACGCCCCGCTCAAAAGGAGAACGCGTCATCTAGGCCACCCTCCCATCAGGACATGTAGCTTGAAGCCCAACCGCCATAAGCGGTGCGGAATGAATAGTTCGCCCAGTAGTAGCGAAACCGTCGACTGGTGAACCTAACGCGTGGCACATATTTCCGGTAAACACTCGGCGCCGCATGAGCCGCGACAGCTCTCCGCGACCCGTTCCAAGCAGCTCGCCCGCCCCTGGCCGTGGGGATGTTTTTGGCGAGCTTCAGCCATTTCCCACCCGCGTAGCCGATGGCAGCATTTACGAGTTGCCCTGCGGCGGCGCGATACTCGCCCGCGGCGGCATAGGACGCAGCGGAGACCGCACTAAAGGCCAACCCAATGGGTCCAGGAATGTAGCCACCATAATTGGCAATGGTGGCGATCCGGTGGAACCACTTCTTTCCCCAGCGGCGACCGTCGAGGTCGAAGGCGTTGATCGGGTCGTTGGGGTAGTTGTAGGTGTTCTCATTGCCGCCGGGGACGGGGTCGGTGGAGAGGAATCGTCCGAGGGTGGGGGTGTAGAGGCGGACGCCCATGAGGACGAGGCCGCCGAGGGTGTCGCCGGGGCGTTGCTTGCCGCCGAGCCAGCCGTAGCGGCTGGGGCTGGTCCAGCCGGTGACGGCGAGGCCGAACTCGTCGGTCAGGTAGTAGTTCGACGGTGCGGTAGCGCCGTCCGGTGCGGTGGCGACGACGTCACCGTGTTCGTTGGTGACCTGCCAGGTGATTGCGCCGGCCTGATTGATGGTGGCGGCGAGGTTGCCGTCGATGCCGGTGATGTTGCGGGTCCAGGTGGTCCCGGCGGCGTCCTCGGTGATCCAGTCGGGGGAGTCGCTGGAGGCGTCGTCGTAGTGGTTAGTCAGCGTGGCCCCACCGGTGGTGGCGCGCGTCGCGAGCCGACCTGCGGGGTCGAGCGTGTGGGTGGTCGTGGTCGTCCCGCGGGTCTGGGTCCGCACCATGTCGTTGGTGTAGTACCCGATCGTGACGTTCCCGCCGGCATCGGCGGTGTCCGCACTCGGCAGGGTGGTGATCCGCCCGAACGCGTCGTAGACGAGCCCGACGTCGCTGGTGGCCGACTGCAGTCGGTCAGCGATGTCGTAGGTGTGCTGCATTGTCGAGGCCGGAGTGGTGGCCTGGCACGAGCCGTCCGCCAGCGGGTTGAAGATCCGCTGGAAGGTGCGGTTGCCGTTCCCGTCGTAGACGTAGGTGCGCAGCGTGCACTGCCCAGACGCGCCGTAGGCATCGCCGAGGAGGCGGTGGTAAGAGGTCTTCAGACGTCCCGACGCGTCGTACTCGTACTTCCGGCGGCCGCTGTACTTGTCGGCTCCCGCGTAGGTCACCCGGAACGTCTGGCCGTGAGTCGTCGAGGACAAGACCTCCGACAGCCACGTCACGCCCGACCCGGTGATGTTGCGCGACGTGGTCTCCCCGACCTCGTCATCGGCGACGGTCTGGGTCACCCCGTTGGGCCAGGTCTGGGTGGCCAGGCCACCATCGGTGTCGTACGTCGCCGAGAACGACCCGGTGATCCCCGACACCGTCATCGACGTCACCAGGTTCCGGTACTCCGTCGCGGAGTTGTACGTGTTCGACGTCGTCCCCTTGCCGTCCGTCGTCGACGTCACCAAGCCCGTGACGTCGTCATAGACCGTCGTCACTGTGTTCGCAGCGGCACCGGTCGCGGCGTCGTCCTCCTTGTAGGAGACCACCCGACCGAACTCGTCATACCCCGTCCGCGACGTCACCGTCCCGTTGTTGACCGTTTCGGGCAGGCCAGTGGTCGCGTTGTAGGCCGTGGAAGCGGTGGGCAGGGCCGTGCCGAGCCCACCCGTCTGCGCGACCGTGACCACGTCCGAACCGTACCCGGACAAGCTGTACGTGGTCGTCGTCGTGCGCGTCTTCGCCGCCCCGGCGGCGTCGGTGACGGACTCCGCCACGACCGTCGCGCGGGAAAGGTAGTCGTAGGTGAACGTCTTCGACACCAGCCCCGGCATCCCGGCCACCCCGGGCTGGGCGGCGGGCTTGGTCTTGCAGACCAACGTCGCCCACGCCCCCTTCCCACCACACTCCGGGTCCGTCGCGTTCGCCGCGGAGCCGTAGTAGACGGTGAGCGTCGTACCGGCGTCGTTCCCGTTTGCCGCAGACTTCGGCTGCCTCGACTCGACCACGGCACCGGTGACGGTGTCGTAGCGGGTGACCTTGCTGATCGCCAGGCCGCTCGGGTCGGTGGTGACCTTCATCGGGGCCTTGAGCGTCCACCCGGTGGTGTCGGTGCTGGACAGGGCGTAGTCGGTGGTCGTCGTCCGGATGTCGGTCTCGTTCGTGACGACCGGCAGCTGCGACTGGCTCGCGCCGACCGTGACCTTCACCGGCAGGTGCAGCACCCCACCTGCGGGGTGTCCCAGCTCGGAGCCGGTGTCGTAATAGGTCTTCGTGTGAGCGCGAACCCCGACGAAGGCGTCGGAGGCGTTCACCGAGACCAGGTGGAAGGGACCGAACGTGTCGGTCAGGTCCGAGATCCCGGTCGCCGGGTCGTAGGCGTAGACGTTCACCGTCGACAGTGCAGCGGCCGCGGCGCGGGTGTCGGAGGGCAGCTTCAATGCCGGGTTCGCCGCCGTCGCCACGTTCAAGGCCTCTTCACGGTTGGCCGCCGACAGCGTCCGCACCACGTTGCCCTGGTCGTCGTAGTCGGTGGTGTCCACATGCCACCCCGACCCCCCGGTACCGGAGTACGACGCCGTGTTCACCGTGCGACCTGCAGCGTCCATGTAGGTCACGTCAGCCCAGCGCAGATCGCTGGTCGACGCCGCGTGCCCCGGCCGGAACACCGCCGTGGCCGTGACCGGGGCGGCGTTCTGACCCCACGTCGCGACCGCCGTCGAGGACAGGTCGGGTCGGTACTGCGGATTCGTGCTGTCGCCTGTGACGGACACGCCGTAGGCGATGTCGGTGAACTGGACCGCGGCGTTGGTGTGGGTCCGCGAGACCCGAGTGACCCGCCCGTTGGTGTCGTAGGTCAGCGAGTACGCGGCTAGCCCTGCCGGCTTGACCGTCAGCAGCCGGCCCGAGGTCGCGTCGTAGGTGTAGGTCGTGGGCCGGTACTGCGTGGCCGAGCACGCCACCGGCTTGAGCCCGGTCCCCGCGGTCCCGCCGTCGCGGGGGTCCCAGGCCGCGGACAGGCGGCCGTTGGTGTCGTAGGCGTAGCAGGCCTGGTCGACGTCGACCTCGGTGCCGGCGCTGGTCGTGGTGCGGAGGGTGATGGCGGTGACCTTGCCCGTTGCGCCACCCGTCGTGCCGTAGGTCAGCAGCAGGGCCCGGCACGCCCCCGACCACGTCCCCGCCCCGGGGGTCGTCGAGGAGCATGTGGATCCGGTCGGGATCGGCGCGAGGATCTGCGTCGGCTTGCCCGACGTGTCGTAGGAGTAGGTCGTGGTCTGCGCGCTGCCGGGCTGGGTGACGATGTCGACCACGTACCGGTTCGGCGCCGTCGCCGACGGCGAGGCCCCCAGCGTCGTCGCGGCCTTGAATCGGGTCGCGTTGCCGTCCAGATCGGAGACGGTGAACAGGGCCGGGGCCGCCGTGGTGCCACCCGAGAACGTGAGGCTCAGGCCGGAGTCGGCGTCCTCACCGGCCGGCCGCCACGCCCCACCCGAGGTCTTCGCGAACGTCGTGGTGAACCCGTCGACATCGGTGACCTGCACCGTGGACCCGCGGTGGGCAAGGCCCGTCCACGAGGAACCGGCCTCGTCCACGGGCAGGCCTGTGGTCCAGCCCTGCCCGAAGATGCTCCCCACCCCCGACCCCGCGTCGGCAGTCTTGGTCGGGGCGAGGGTGTTGAACGTGCGCGCCAGGGACAACGACGACCCGGCGACCGGCACATTCACGTCCCCGGCGGACAAGGTGACGTTGCCGGTCAACTGGTTGAGAGAGCCGATCCCCACATCGGTGCTCGCGCCACCGGCGTTCACCCGGTCCAGGACCACCGACGGCGCCGACGCGTCCGTGTTGCACACGGCGGTCCCGCCACCGATGGGGGTGAAGCACGCGCTCACCCACACCGTCGTGTCGACGTTGCCCAGCGTCGCCGCGACGTCCCAGGTAAGGGTGGGGGCGATCGTGGAGGACCCGGAAACGGTCGCGGTGACCGGCCACGCCGTGATCGCCGTCGACCCGTTCTTGACGTTCGCGACCGGGATGTTCCCCCACGCATCAGAAGCCGCGCGGCGCCACCGCCACGTCACCGATCCGTACGTGGAGGCTCCCCGCGCCCCCAGACTTACCGACTGCCCCGTGCTCGTGTTCGGCTTCGGGCTGGTCACCCCGACCCCGACGCCGAACGTGTACGACACCACCGGGGAGGTGTTCCCCGCGCTGTTGGCGGACTGCACATACAAGGTGTGCCAGCCGTCACCCGGAGTCAACGACGGCGTCGTCCCCGTCGCGTTGCCCGCCACGTTCACCACGCCCGGAGCCGCCAGCGACGGGTCGTCGAACGCGTAGCGGTACTGCGTCACCGCCGGCGACGGCGTCCCGCCCGCGGCGAACGAGAACGTCCCTGCGCTCCCCGACGCCTTCCATCCTCCAGCCGTGAACACGCCCGACGACACGACCGGGGTGGGCGCTGCCGGGGTCGCGGTCTTCTGGAAGTACCCCTGCACGGCCACCAGCAGATGCACCTGCGTCGACACATAGATCGACATGCGGCCGGTACTGCCCAGCTTGACGACCGCCGTCGCCACCGTCGTCGAGGCGGTGTAGTTGATCGCCGTGCCGGTCGGAAGCTCATCGCCCTCAGCGAAAGCCCGCGCGAACCCCGGAGTCGGCGACTGGGTCGCCGTCAGGGTCACCACGACCGCGTCGATGTTCGCGTCCACGGGAACCGGAACGGTGACGTCCTTGCTCACCGCGCCCCGCACCGTCACCGTCGCCGTGCTCCACGCAGGCAGCGGAGTCGTCTTACCCCCCGTGCCCTGACCCGTCCGCGAATCGTAGATCCCGGCCTGAGTGACGGGCACGAAGAAATCCTCCGCGTCCCCTGCGACGTCCTTGTAGTACCCCTCGACGTCGACCACCAGGTTCACCGAACCCGACTGGTTGTAGACGCTGATCGTGCCGTCCGCCGCAACCGAGAGCTGCACGAACGCACCCGCGGACAGTCCGGACTTGACCGTCATGTTCGCGGTGCTCGGTCGTGTCCCCGACGCCCACGCCGTCATCGTGGTATCGAGGGACGCGCCCACCCCCGAGACGTTGACGGCCACCGCAGCGACTCCCGTCGCCGGAACCCCGGCCACCCCGAGGACGGGCACCTTCACCGTCTCCCCCGCGGCCAACGGCGTCGTGCGGCCGCCGACCGAACTCGCGGCACGGGTGTCATAAGCCCGGGCGTGACTCATCGCCACGAAGGTGGCAGCGGCGGTCGTCGCCGCCGCCGAGGTGTAGTAGCCCTGCACGTCGACCGCATACGTCGCGGTACCCGCGCCCACCTTCAAGGTCAGATTCCCCGACGCACCCAGCTTCGTGATCAACGAGTTCGAGATCGTCGTCCCGGGGTTGACGAACGGTGCGCCCGCGGATGGGGACTGCGCCCCCTCGGGCCAGACGTCGACCCACGTCGGCGCCGAGGCGTTCGACATCGTCACCGAGATCAACACCGCCTGGACCTGCGACACCGACGACGGCACACCCCCAAGCCCCGCCACCGGGACCGTCGCAGGGCTCGACAACCCGACCGTCCCGGTCGCGATTCTCGTCGACGTCAACGGCACGAACTCCCCCGCCGCCGGCGCCGTCGCCGCAGCTGCCGCCGGTGCGTGCACCCACGACAACGCCTCGAACATTCCCACCAGCAGCGCCCCGACCAGGAGCACCACCCACGGCAACGACACACGACGATCAGACACGCGCGCAAACAGCAACGACCCAAACCCAGGCACGAAGAGAGCTCCCCGCTCGAAAGAAGACACAGCCCGCGAACCCGCTCGGCACACACCCCGTCAGCGCGGCATACCCCAAACTCGCGGCCCCGCAGCCCTGGCCGACGTCCCCATCGCCAACCATCGGCCGAACGGGGGATAAACCGAGGCGCGGCGTGTGTGTTCTGCCACCGAGCGTGGCTGACCGCCCGCCGCGTACCTGGCGGCGTTGTCGGCAAGAAGCGTTCCAGCCCGGTACTCGGGCTCGGGTGTGCGGCCAAGCCGGACGCCAGCGGGGCCGACCTCACGGGAGGGTGACCACGACCTTGCCCGCGACGTGCCCGGTCGCCACCCGCGCCATCGCCTCGGCGGCGGCGTCCAGCGGGTACCGGCCCTCGATCACGGGCCGAAGAGTCCCGTCGGCGAGGTGCACACGGAGCGCGGCCAGGTCGTCGGGGTTCGGGCCCGAGGTGAACACCCGGTAGCGCCCACGGTGGAGCACGCCGAGGGCCGACGCCTTGAGGACCCTCGCCAGCGCTCCGCCATCGGGCCCCGGCATCCCGGAGTTCGGCAACACCCGCCCGCCGGGCCGCAGCAGCCGGGCGAGGTCGGTCATCCGGTGGGCGCCCACGTTGTCGAGGACGACGTCGAACCCGCCGCCGCACGCCAGCACGTCCTGCGTCGTGTAGTCGACGACCTGGGACGCCCCCAGGCTGCGGACCAGCTCGACGTTCGCCGACGAGCACACGCCGGTGACCTCCAGCCCCTGAGCCACCGCGAGCTGCACGACGAGGGTGCCGATGCCGCCGGAGGCGCCGACGACGAGGATCCGCTCCCCAGCCTGCGCCCCCGCCCTGCGCAGGGCGGCGATGGCGGCCAGCCCTGTCATGACGGAGGCCGCGGCCAGGTCGAACGGCACGCCCGGCGGAAGCGGCACGACGTGGTCGGCGCGCGCCACGGCCAGCTCCGCCAAGCCGCCCCTGGCGCCACCGAACACCTCCTCCCCCACCGCGACGCCCTCGACCCCGGGGCCGAGCGCCTCGACGACACCCGCGACGTCCTGGCCGCGGACGGGGTTGCGGGGCCGGGTCAGCCCGCACGCGAGGCGGACCATCGCGGGTCGTCCGCGCAGGAAGAACACGTCGGCCGGGTTCAGGGCCACGGCCCGCACGCGGACGAGCACCTCGCCCTTGCCCGGAACCGGCACCGGCAGCCGCGCAGGGATCAGTGAGCCGGCCTCGCCGTAACGCGAGTGGACGACGGCGGCCATGGTGGTGGGGGCGTCGGTGGACATGCGCGCACCGCTCCTCATCTCGGAGTGCCGGGCGGACGGCGTCACGCCTCGTCGTACTGGAAGACCTCGTCGAGGGGTCGCCCGAAGACCCGGGCGATCCGGAACGCCGTCTCCAGGGACGGCGAGTAGCGGCCGGACTCGATGGCGATGACCGTCTGGCGGGTCACCCCCACCTGCTCGGCGAGCTGGGCCTGCGTCATCTCGCCGGCCTCGAAGCGCAGCACCCGGATCCGGTTGGTGACCCGGGTCGGCTTGGGCGTCACGGCAGCCCGTCGCGGTAGGCGGCCAGGGCCGCGCCGGTGCCCGCCACCGACCCCAGGAACGAGCCGAGGAACAGCACGTGCGCCACCCAGAACGGCTCGGCGTCCAGGGCCAGCATCACCAGGACGACGAGGACGGCCAGCCCCGTCAGCCCCGACCCGACCTCCTCGGCCCGGCGCCCGATCGCGACGTCACGCTCGTCCACGAGGATCCGTCCGCGTAACCGCCAGCCGGCCACCGCCCGCGCGACGCCGTAGAGCACACCCCCCGCGACGACGGTGCACAGCATCGGCCCCTGCCAGGCCACCTCGGCCAGCGGGAGGCCGTCCGTCACCGCTCGAGCCGCGACCACGACCAGGTAGACGGCGGTCACGACCACCGCCAGCGCCAGTCCCCATGCCTTCTGTGCCTGCTCGAACCCCACGGCCCCTCCCGGCGATGTCAAACTTCTTCGACATCTCGAAGGTAAAGCGCACCGGACACGATGTCAATGTTGTTGTACATGACGAGCGATGCCCTGGGCTGCGGAGAAGGGTGCGGTCCGCGATTGGGCGCAGCTCGCACGAGTCACTCCCGGACGGGCCTCCGGACGTACCAGGCCTCGAGGGTGACCACTGCGGCGAGCGCCGCTACCGCGGGGATCGCGAGCAACGACCGGGCATCGAGCAGACGGAGCGCCTGGACACCGGCGCCGAGCAGGCCCAGGGGTGTGATCACGAACAACCCGGCGGAGATCCCGGCGCTGTCACGAAGTGGCGGGCGCGGCCGCTGCCTCCACGATTGCAGCGCTCTCCTGAGAGCCCCCGCGAGTCTCCATGCGAGGGACCGGCGCCACCACATCGTCGTCCTCCCCCTTCACGCCTGAATCCCGGCGCCTTCGCGCGCCCCCATGGCCCGTCCGAGCGTCCCACGTGCGGTCACCCGTCAAGAAGCGCGCGGACGGCGTCAAGGACGCGTCAAGGTCCCTGGCGGCTCCGCCCCGGGCACCGATGCACTCTGGAGTGCACGAGACCGCCGTCCTGAGGAAGCACCCCATGCCCCGCACCCGCGTCAGCACCAAGCGCCTCGTCGTCGGGGAGGCGCTGCCGAGCGACAGCCTCGACGAACAGCTGCTGCCCAAGACGCTCGCGCTGCCGGTGTTCTGCAGCGATCCCATCTCCTCCGTCGCCTACGCGACGCAGGAGATCATCGGCGTCCTGGCCCTCGGCGGCCTGGCGCTGATGCACCTCAGCCTGCCCATCGCCGCAGCCATCGCGCTGCTGCTCGTGGTGGTCGTGGCCTCCTACCGGCAGACGTGCCACGCCTACCCCGAGGGCGGCGGCGCCTACGTGGTCAGCCGCACCAACATCGGCCCCACCGCCGGCCTGGTGGCGGCCAGCGCCCTGCTCGTCGACTACGTCCTCACCGTCGCCGTGTCGATCGTGGCGGGCACCGAGGCCATCACCTCCTACTTCCCCACCCTCAACCGCCACAAGGTGCTGCTGGCGCTTCTGTTCGTCGCGCTGCTCACGCTCGTCAACCTGCGGGGGGTGAAGGAGTCGGGCAAGGGCTTCGCGGTGCCCACGTACACGTTCATCGGGATCGTGCTGGTGATGTTCGGCTGGGCCGGGGTGCGCCTGGTGCGCGGGGACACGCTCACCGCGGTCAGCGCCGGGTACGGCGTGCAGCCCGTGCACCATGCGGCCGGGCTGATGGTGGCCGTCCTCGTGCTGCGCGCCTTCGCGAGCGGCTGCACCGCCCTCACCGGCGTCGAGGCGATCAGCAACGGCGTCCCGGCGTTCCGGCGGCCGAAGTCGCGCAACGCCGCCGCCACGCTCGTGGCGATGGGCGTGCTCGCCGTCACGATGTTCGCCGGGATCACCGTGCTGGCCGCGACCACGCACGTGCACCGGCCCGAGAAGGCGGAACACCTCATCGGCGCACCCGAGGGCTGGGTGCAGCCCACCGCGCTGGCCCAGATCGGCCACGCCGTGTTCGGCGGCGGCCCGCTCTACGCGCTGCTGCAGGCAGCGACGGCGGGCATCCTCGTCCTCGCCGCGAACACCGCCTACAACGGCTTCCCCGTGCTCGCCTCGATCCTCGCCCGCGACTCCTACCTGCCGCGCCAGCTGCACAACCGCGGCGACCGGCTCGTCTTCAGCAACGGGATCGTCGCGCTGTCGGGGGCGGCGGCCGTGCTCGTCGTCGCGTTCCGCGCCGACACCACCCGCCTCATCCAGCTCTACATCATCGGCGTGTTCGTCTCGTTCACCCTCAGCCAGATCGGCATGGTCCGGCACTGGCAACGGGAGCTCACGACCACCGTCCTGGCCCCGCGGGCGCGCAGGCGGATGCGCCGCTCGCAGGCCATCAACGCCGTCGGCGCGTCCGTCACCGCCGTCGTGCTCGTCATCGTCGCCGCCACGAAACTGCTCACCGGCGCCTGGATCGCCGTCGTCGCGATGATCGCGCTCTTCCTGGTGATGAAGGGCATCCACGGCCACTACGACCGTGTCCACGCCGACACCCGCTGGAGCACCGGCGACCCCCGCGTCCTGCTGCCCACCCGCAACCACGGCGTCGTTCTCGTCAGCCGCCTCCACCTGCCCACGCTGCGCGCGGTCGCC
The DNA here is from genome assembly GCA_046330935.1 of Kineosporiaceae bacterium. GTDB lineage: Bacteria > Actinomycetota > Actinomycetes > Actinomycetales > Kineosporiaceae > JAXLRU01. Next base: position 107,692 of record JAXLRU010000008.1, on the reverse strand, counting down.
TACGCCAAGGCGACGCGCCCCACGAGCCTGCGCGCCCTCACCGTCCGCGTCGACGCCGACGAGACCGACCAGCTCTGGGACGACTGGGCGCGGGCCGACCTCGACGTCCCCCTCGTGGTCGTCGACTCCCCCTACCGCGAGATCGGCCGCCCCGTCGTGGAGTACCTGCGCGACCTGCGCGGCAAGGGCGAGCGCGACGTCGTCACGGTGTTCGTCCCCGAGTACGTCGTGGGGCGCTGGTGGGAGCACCTGCTGCACAACCAGACCGCGCTGCGGCTGAAGACGCGGCTGCTGTTCATGCCCGGGGTGATGGTGACGAGCGTCCCCTGGCCGCTGCAGGACGCCGTCGCGCCGGCGGCGGCGTCGGAACCGACACCCGCGCCCGCGCCGGCACCGGCACCGAGCAGGACGGAGGCCGTCTCCCCCGCTTCCGGGCCGCGGGCGGCGCGCGGGGGCGGCCGGCTTCCCATGCCTGCACCCCAGTAGCCCCGGGAGGCGGCATCATGGCGGGGTGCGCATCTCCGCGAAGACCGACTACGCCGTCCGCGCCGCCGCCGAGCTCGCCGCCCGCAGCGAGGAGGGGTGGATCAAGACGGAGAGCGTGGCGACCGCGCAGCAGATCCCGCTGGCCTTCCTGCTGAACATCCTCGCCGAGCTGCGCACCGCCGGGCTCGTCCAGTCGCGCCGCGGCGTCGACGGCGGCTACCGCCTGGCCCGCCCCGCCACCGAGATCACGGTCGCCGACGTCATCCGCGCCGTCGACGGCCCCTTGGCGAACATCGCGGGCGCCCGGCCCGAGGACATGGAGTACGGCGGCGCCGCGACCTCCCTGCGCGACACCTGGGTGGCGCTGCGGGCCACGATGCGCTCGGTCCTCGAGGCCGTCTCGCTCGCCGACCTCGCGCAGCAGAAGCTTCCCGAGCACGTCACCGGCCACCTCAACGACGACGACGTGTGGCGCGCCCGGGTCTGAACCCTCGCGCGTGAGGCCGCCTGTCTGAACCTGGAGCAACCGGGTACTTCCCCAGCGTGATCGAGGTACGCCACACCACCAGCGCCACGCCGCAGGCCGTCTTCGACGTGCTCACCGACGGATGGCTCTACGCCTCCTGGGTCGTCGGCGCCTCGCGCGTGCGCGCCGTCGACGACACCTGGCCCGCCCAGGGCGCCCGCCTGCACCACTCGTTCGGGCTGTGGCCCGCGCTGATCAACGACAGCACGCACGTGCTCAGCAGTGTGCCCGGGCAGCGGCTCGTGCTGCAGGCTCGCGGCTGGCCCGCCGGCGAGGCGACCGTCGACATCCGCCTCCTGCCCCTGGACGCCGCGGGCGGCGAGGGCATCGGCGAGGGCACCAACGGTGCCGGCGGCTGCGTGATCGTGCTGGGCGAGGACGCCACCAAGGGCCCGGGACGCCTCGTCCCGCCGCCCCTGCGCAAGGCCGCCCTCGTCGTCCGCAACCGGGAGACCCTGCGCCGCCTCGCGATGCTCGCCGAGGGCGGCGCGGCCCGGCCCCACACCCATCTCTCGACGGAGGCCCCTTCATGAAGGCAGTGACCTGGCACGGCAAGCGCGACGTCCGCGTCGAGGAGGTCCCCGACCCGAAGATCGAGGAGCCCACCGACGCCGTCATCCGCGTGACGTCGACCGCAGTGTGCGGCTCCGACCTGCACCTGTACGAGGTGCTGGCGCCGTACATGACCGAGGGCGACATCCTCGGCCACGAGCCGATGGGTGTCGTGGAGGAGGTCGGCGAGGCCGTCACCCACATCAAGCCCGGCGACCGCGTCGTCGTGCCGTTCAACATCTCCTGCGGCAGCTGCTACCTGTGCACGCTGGGCTTCCAGTCGCAGTGCGAGACCACGCAGGTGCGCAGCCAGGGCAAGGGCGCCGCGCTGTTCGGCTACACCTCCCTCTACGGGGCGGTGCCCGGCGGCCAGGCGCAGTACCTGCGCGTCCCCCAGGCCCACTACGGGCCGGTCCCGGTGCCCGAGGGCGTCGCCGACGAGCAGTTCCTCTTCCTCTCCGACGTCCTGCCGACCGCCTGGCAGGCCGTGTCCTACGCCGACGTCCCGCCCGGCGGCACCGTCGCCGTCTTCGGGCTCGGCCCGATCGGTCAGATGGCCGCGCGCATCGCCCTGCACCGCGGGGCCGACCGCGTCATCGGCCTCGACCTCGTGCCCGAGCGCCTCGCCATGGCCAACCGGCACGGCATCGAGACCCTCGACGTCAGCGAGGTCGACGACGTCCCCGGCACGCTGATCGAGCTCACCCAGGGGCGCGGCCCCGACTCGGTGATCGAGGCCGTGGGCATGGAGGCCCACGGCTCGCCCCGGGCCAAGCTCGCCCAGACCGCCGCCGGGCTGCTGCCCGACGTCGTCTCCAAGCCGTTCATCGACAAGGCGGCGATCGACCGGATGGCGGCCCTGCACGCGGCGATGAAGTCGGTGCGCCGCGGCGGCACCCTGTCGATCAGCGGCGTCTACGGCGGCGAGCTCGACCCGGTGCCGATGATGGAGCTCTTCGACCGCCAGGTGACGGTGCGGATGGGCCAGGCCAACGTGCGCCGCTGGACCGACGACATCATCCCGCTGCTCACGCAGTCGGGGGACCCGCTGGGCCTCGCCGACTTCGTCACCCACCGGGTGGGCATGAGCCAGGCGCCCGCCATGTACGAGACGTTCCAGAAGAAGGAGGACGGCTGCATCAAGGTCGTCCTCGACCCCTGGGCCTGACCTCCGACGCGTTCGGTGAACAGTCGTCACAGGACCGCAAAGCGCTCGACCCGCCCCGTGCAATGACCGCGGGCGAGAGTGGACCGGACACGTGACGCAGGCGGGTGGCCCCGCATCGGGGCACCCGCCGCACCGAGCCACGACCTGGAGGCAGGGATGCTGCACGAGCCCGACGTCGAGGACCTCCGCGCCCGCATCGCCCAGCAGCGCGAGGCCTACGCCCAGGCCCGCTCGCGCGGTGACGTCCCCGCGGCCGACCTCGCACTGGCCCGCCTGAACCACCTCGTCGAGAATGCGGTGGAGACGCTCGCGCCGCGCGCGCCCGACCCGCTCCGGATGGTGCTGTGAGTTCTCCGCGCCTGCCCCTGGTGGCCGTCCCCCTCGCCGCCGCGGCCGTCCTCCTGGCCGGATGCGGCAGCACGACGACGTCGGCCCCCAGCCCCAGCCGCTCCTCGGTGCCCGTTCAACCCTCACCCTCCGACACCGAGCCGACCGACACCTCGCCTACCGACCCCCTGCCGACCGACACGACTCCGAGTGCGGGCACCAGCGCGGGGGTCGGCACGAGCGAGCCGGTGGCGACCTCGGCGACCCCGCAGCCCACCACCACGGCGCCCTCACCGACGCTCACGACCCCTCCCACCACGGGCGCGACGCCGACGGCGTCCCCGAACCTCAGGCTGCGGCAGGGCGACGAGGGCCCGCAGGTGCGCGCGCTGCAGGAGCGCCTGCGCGATCTCGGGTACTGGCTCGGCACCCCCGACGGCGCCTTCGGCGACGCCACGCACCACGCCGTCGTCGCCCTGCAGAAGGCCTCCGGCCTGGGCCGCGACGGCGTCGTGGGCCCGGCCACCAGGCGCGCGCTCGACCAGGGCGTGCGGTGGGCACCCGACGTCCGCGGCGACGCCATGGTGATCGACCTCCGGCGCCAGCTGCTCGCCGTGGTCCGCGACGGCCGCACCACGCTGGTCCTCGACGTCTCCACCGGCTCGGGCCGCACCTACACCCAGCCCGACGGTGACCGCGCCACCGCCACTACGCCCCAGGGCAGCTTCCGCGTCGCCTGGCAGGTCGACGGCTGGCGCACCTCCGACCTCGGCCGGCTCTACCGGCCCAAGTACTTCCACCCCCGCGGCATCGCCGTGCACGGCTACCCGAGCGTGCCGCCCACCCCCGCCTCCCACGGCTGCGTGCGGGTCACCATGGCGGCGATGGACATGATCTGGCGCGAGGGGTTCATGCCGGTCGGTTCACGCGTCGTCGTGCTCTGAGCCCGGCCTCGCGGTCACGAGCAGCCGGCGCCACGACCGCACGCCCGGCCGGGCACGCAGGAGGGCGCGGCGTTCGCGCTCGGTCAACCCGCCCCACACCCCGTGATCGATCCGCGCGTCGAGCGCCTCCGCCAGGCAGGGCAGCCGCACCGGGCAGTCGTGGCAGATCCTGCGCGCACGCTGCCAGGTGGAGGCGTCGCCGAAGAACAGGGTGGCGTCGGCCTGCGCGCACAGGGCACGCCCCGCCCAAGCCGCCGGGCCGGTCGGATCCGGTCGCACCACTGCGGCCCGGGTGCCCACGTCATGCGACACGCCAACCCGACCCCAACCACACCACCAGGCTCTCGTCGGGCCACAGCCGGTCGATCACGCGGTGCCCGCACCCGCCCCGGCGCAACGGACGGGGACGCCGACGGCCGCGCAGGACGACGGGTTCCGGGGCCGTCTCTTCCCACTCGACGGCGAACGAGCCGTCCGGCCACAGCAGCACCTCGCCGCCGTCGTCCGGGCCGCTGAGGGTCAGGCCCGGCGCGGCGGGACGTTCCGGGTCCGTCCCGCCGCGCCACCACCAACCACCTGCGTTCCCCCCGTCGCCGCCGGGTGGGGCGGAGGGATCGAAGCGCACGCGCACGGGCACGAGAGCCGCAGGGGTCGGCCGTGCCGTGGGGCGCCCGCCGGCTCGCGCCTGCAGGTCGTCGGTGTCTGCCACGACGGACACCCTGACCGTCGTGGTTTGCGACGACCACGACCGAACGTTTGCGATCGGATGACGGGCGTCAGGCGGGCTCAGGCACGCCCCTGGCGGGGGGCCTGCAGGTCGAACACCGCCGCCAGCCCGGCGTCACGGAACAGGCGGCGGCCCTGGCGGGACAGCCCGTGCAGCTCCAGCCTCAGGCCACGGTCCCCGCACGCGCGCTGGGCCTCCAGCAGCGCCTCGACGGTGACCGACGAAGGGCTGGGCACGCGCGAGAGATCCACCACGACGACGCCGCCCGCCGCGGTCGCCAGCGCCCGTCGGACCTGCGCCGGCGTCAGCTCGCGCCCCTCCTCGGGCGGCGCGTCCCCGGCGGCACCCGACGTCGTCACGGGGATCACCTCCAGCGCTCGGGTGGGCGACAGCCTGATCCTCCGACCCTCCCGCGCGGCCGTTGCGGCGACGACGCCGAGCACTTTGCGGTCTCGTGACGGTTGCCGGCCGGGGGGCCGTGCTCGGGCGCGGGGGTGCGACAGCGGTGGCAGCATGGGCGGCCGTGCGCCTGATGCTGCTGGAGGACGACGACGGGATCCGCACCCTCCTGCGCCTGGCCCTGGAGGACGAGGGCTACGACGTGGTGGAGTTCGCCCGCGCCGAGGACGCCCTGGCGTGGGTGCCCGAGGGCGATCCCGCAGTGATGCTCGTGGACCTCATGCTCGGCGGCATGGACGGCCTGACGTTCGTGCACCGGGTGCGGCGCACCCACGCCGCGCCGATCGTGGTGGTCAGCGCCCGCAGTGACGCCTACGACATCGTCGCCGCCCTCGAGGCCGGGGCCGACGACTACGTGACCAAGCCGTTCGACGTCACCGTGGTGGCCGCACGCCTGCGGGCCCTGCGCCGCCGTGCCCAGGGCGGGCACGGCCCCGACGCGGAGTCGGACGCCCCGGGCCGGCGGGTCGTGCTCGACGCCTCGGCCGACCTCGCCCTCCTGCCCGACGCCGGCCAGGTGCGCAAGGGCGGGCAGGAGGTCCACCTGACCCTCACCGAGTTCCGGGTGCTGTGCGAGCTCGCCGCCTCGCCCGGCCGGGTGCTCAGCCGGCAGGCGCTCCTGGAACGCGTCTGGGACCACGGCTTCTTCGGCGACGAGCGGATCGTCGACGTCCACATCCGCCGGTTACGCACCAAGATCGAGACCGATCCCGGCGACCCTCGGGTGATCACCACGGTCCGCGGCCTCGGGTACCGGCTGGACCTGCGGTGACGCCGCGGCCGGGGCGCTCGCGGTGATCTCCCGACCGGGCCTGCGGTGGCGGGCCGCGCTCGCTTTCGGCGCGGGCGCGGTGATCGTCGCGGCCGTCCTCGCGGCGTCCACCTACCTGCTCAGCCGCTCCTACCTGGTGCACCAGCGGGAGGCCTCGGCGCTGCGCCAGGCCTTCGCGGACGCGAGCTTCGTGCGCGACCGGCTCGTGGCCCGCGCCGCCCCGCGCGACGTCGTCGCCGACGTCGTCCCCCGCACGGGTGCGCGGGCGCTGCTGGAGGTCGACGGCGCCTGGTACGGCACCGACCTCACCGACGCCTCGGGCGACCTGCCGCCGGAGGCCACCGCCGCGACCGCCTCCGGCCGCGCGATGCTCGCCTGGTGGCGCGGCCCCGACGGTCCCCTCGTCGTCGTCGGCACGCCCCTGCCCGAGGCGGGCGCCCGCTATTACGAGGTCTCGGCCGTCACCGAGCTCGACCGGACGTTGCGCCAGCTGCGGCGCGTACTCGCCGTCGGCGCGGTGCTCACCGCGGCCGCGGCGGCCGCCGTCGGGCGGATCGTGGCCCGCCGCGTCCTGCAACCCCTGGACGACGTCGCCGCGGCCGCCGCCGGCATCGCTGCGGGGCGGCTCGACACCCGGCTCGCACGGACCGACGACCCCGACCTGATCGCCATCGTCGCCGCGTTCAACACCATGGCCGACGCCGTCTCCGCGCGCCTGCAGCGGGAGGCCCGGTTCACCGCCGACGTCAGCCACGAGCTGCGCTCCCCCCTGACCACGCTGGTCGCCGGGGTCGACCTGCTCGAACGCCGGCGCGAGGAGCTGCCCGAGCGCTCGCGCAAGGCCCTCGACCTCGTCCGCGCCGAACTCGACCGGTTCCGGCGCACCCTCGACGACCTGCTGGCCCTCGCCCGGCTCGACGCCGAACGCGACCAGGGGGCGACGCCGCACACCGTCCCCACCGACCTCGCGACGCTCGTCGGGCACGTCCTCGACCGCGCGCCGTCCCGGCCGGCGGTGGGGGTGGTCGGCTCCTCGCGGCCCACGGTGCTCGTCGACCGCCGGCACCTGGAGCGGGTCGTGGAGAACCTCCTGGAAAACGCCGACCGCTACGGCGGCGGCGCGACGGCAGTGGAGGTCGAGGACGTCGGCGGGTGGGCCGAGCTGAGGGTCGACGACGCGGGCCCCGGTGTCGCCGAGACCGAACGGGAGCGCATCTTCTCGCGCTTCGCCCGCGGGCCCGCCTCCCGCGGGTCGACCGCGGGCACCGGGCTCGGGCTGAGCCTCGTGCGGGAGGCCGTCGAGCAGCACGGCGGCACCACGTGGTGCACGGACTCCCCCGGCGGCGGGGCCCGCTTCGTCGTCCGCCTGCCCACCGTCGAGGAGGCGTCGTGACCACCCGCGGTCGCCCGTCCGGCGCGCTGGCCCTCGCCGCCGTCGCGGTGCTCGCCGCCGGGTGCGGCGTCCCCGGCCCGGGGACGAGCCGTCCGGTCCCCGCCGAGTCGGTGCCGTTCGGGCTGCTCTCCACGCGCTCCCCTGCCGACCCCACCTCGCCCGCCGCCTCCGCCCGGGGCCGGGTCGCTCTGCTCGACAGGACGGGGCGGGTCGTCCTGCGGCCGCGCCGGATCGAGCCGGGCGACCCCGCCGCGCGCGCCACCGCCGTCCTGGCCGCGCTGCAACAGGGCCCTGGCGGCCTCGAACGCGAGGCCGGCCTCACCTCCGCGCTGCCCCCTGGCCTCGGCCTGCGCCTGGACGGGCTCGACGGCGGCCTCGCGCGCGTGGACCTGCTCCCTCCGGCCGACGGCGCCACCCCCGGTGGGCAGGCCGAACGCTGGCCGCTGGCCCTGGCGCAGCTGGTGCTGTCGCTGACGTCGGTGCCCGAGGTCCAGCGGGTGCAGGTGGTCCGGGCCGGCGCCCCGGTGGACGTGCCGCTGCCGGACGGTCGCCTGGTGTCGCGGCCGGTCACCCGCGCCGACTACACCGCCCTGCTCGCGCCCCGGCCCACGACGTCGTCCCCGCGGGCGTCCGGGACCTCGTGACGGGTTCGCCGCGGCACCCCACCGGGTATCTCCCGCGCATGACAGGTGCGGGAGTCGTGGTCGTGATCGGGGCGAGTTCGGGCATCGGCAGGGCCACGGCCCTGGCCTACGCCGGCCAGGGTGCCTCGCTGGTGCTGTTCGCCCGCTCCCGCGGACGCCTCGGTGACGTCGCGAAGGAGTGCGAGGCCGCCGGGGGGCGCGCCAGCGTCGTCGTCGGCGACGTGCTCGACGAGGCCGCGGTCGCCTCGGCCTTCGAGGCCGCCGCCCGCTACGGGCCGGTCGACGTCGTCGTCCACTCCGTCGCCGTCGTCGCCTACGGGACGCTCCCGCAGGTGCCCCGCGACATCTGGGAGCGGGCGGTCGACACGTCCGTGCACGGGACGGCCGTCGTGGCGCGGGCGGCGCTCGCCGCGTTCGGTGACGTCGCCCCCCGCGGCACGCTCGTCGTCGTCGGGTCGGTCCTCGGGCAGGTCACCGTGCCCTACATGAGTGCCTACGTGACCGGCAAGTGGGCCGTGCGCGGGCTGGTGCGGTGCCTGCAGCAGGAGAACCGCGCCCATCCCGGGATCAGGATCGCCCTGGTGGACCCGGGTGCCACGGACACCCCCATCTACGGTCTGGCCGCTGCGTTCGGCGGGCGGCAGGGTCGCCCGCCGTGGCCTGTGACCTCCCCTGAGCACGTGGCGGTGCGGGTGCTGCAGGCCGCCGAGGGCGGGCGGGGCGAGCGCGGTGCGGGGCCCGGCAACCCGCTGATGCGGCTCGGGTTCACCGCCGCGCCCTGGGTCTACGACCGGCTCGTGGGTCCCCTGATGCGGCTGGGCGGGTTGCAGCACCACGAGACGGCCCCCCACGAGGGCAACGTGCGGCGGCCGAGCGAGGACGCCGGCGGCTGACCGATACTCGCTGGGCCCGCGCCCGACGCGACGGCTAGCGTGTCCCGAGGTGTGCGCGCCCCCCGGCCGCCACCTCGGCCGCCGATCCGCGCCGTCCGGGCCCCGCCCGAGGCGACGCCGTGGAGTCTGGAGCGTCTCGTGATCCGCCTGATGCGCGCGATGCTGCGCCCGTCGTCGCCCCTGATCGCCGTCGTGGTGGTCCTCATGCTCGGCACCGCCCTGGGCAACCTGTGGCTGCCCAGCCTCAACGCCGACATCATCGACACGGGCGTGCTCAACGGAGACACCGGTTACGTGATCAGCCGCGGCGGGATCATGCTCGCCGTCGCCGTCGTGATCGGGGCCGCCTCGGTGCTGGCCGTCTACCTCAGCGCCAAGATCGCCGCTCGGTTCGGCAAGGACGTCCGCGCCCGCCTGTTCCACCACGCCGCAGGGTTCTCGCTGCACGAGGTCGGCCGGTTCGGGGCGCCGTCGCTGATCACCCGCAACACCAACGACGTCCAGCAGGTCCAGATGCTCGTCGTCATGGGCCTGTCGATGATGATCCTGGCCCCGATCACGGCGGTCGGCGGCGTCGTCATGGCGCTGCGCGAGAACGTCCGCCTGTCCGGCCTGCTGCTGGTGATCATCCCCGCGATGGTCGTCGTGGTGTTCTCGGTCCTCGGCCGCGCCGTCCCGCTGTTCCGCGTCGTGCAGGACAAGATCGACGCCGTCAACGGGACGCTGCGCGACAGCCTCACCGGCGTCCGGGTGGTCCGGGCCTTCGTGCGCACCCGCGAGATGGAGCGCCGCTTCGAGGTGGCCAACGCCGACCTCACCGGCACGCTGCTGCGGGTCAACCGCCTGTTCGCGCTGATGATGCCGTCGCTGATGCTCGTGTTCAACGCCAGCTCCGTGGGCATCATCTGGTTCGGCGCCGGGCTCGTCGACCGCGGCGAGCTGCAGATCGGCCAGCTCACCGCCTTCCTCAGCTACATCATGCAGATCCTGTTCTCGGTGATGATGGCGACGATGATGGCCGTGATGATCCCCCGCGCCGCCGCCTCGGCCGAGCGGATCGAGCCGTCCTCGACACCGTGCCCGCCGTGGGCGACCCTGCCGCTCCCCGCTCGCTTCCCACCGACCCGGGGCCGGTCGCAGGGGGCCGCGGGCTCGACGTCCGCCTCGACGCCGTGACGTTCGGCTACCCCGGGGCCGCCGAGCCCGTCCTGCGCGGGATCGACCTCGACCTGCCCGCGGGCAGCGTCACCGCGATCGTCGGCGGCACCGGCTCGGGCAAGACCACGCTGGTGAACCTGCTGCCGCGCCTGTACGACGTCACCGAGGGCAGCGTGCGCCTGGGCGGCGTCGACGTCGCCACGGCTCGGGTCGCCGACGTGCGCGCCGCGCTCGGCGTCGTCCCGCAGAAGGCCTTCCTGTTCGCCGGCTCCGTCGCCGCGAACCTGCGCGTGGGCCGCGCCGACGCGACCGACGAGGAGCTCTGGGAGGCCCTGGAGGTGGCGAGCGTCCGCGATGCCGTCGAGGCCATGGGCGGGCTCGACGCCATGATCGAGCAGGGCGGCGCCAACCTCTCGGGCGGGCAGCGGCAGCGGCTCGCGATCGCCCGGGCCGTCGTGCGGCGTCCCCGGGTCTACCTGTTCGACGACTGCTTCTCGGCCCTGGACCAGTCCACCGAGGCCCGGGTGCGGCAACGCCTCGCGGGTATCACCCAGGGCGCCACGGTGATCGTGATCGCGCAGCGGATCAGCAGCGTCCGCGACGCCGACCGGATCGTCGTCCTCGACGGCGGCCGCGTGGTCGGCCAGGGCACCCACGAGGACCTTCTCGCCTCGTGCCCCACCTACGTCGAGATCGTGGAATCGCAGACCGGAGCGGAGGCGGCGGCGTGAGCGCCCGCACCACCCAGGCAGGGCCCCCGCCGGGGGCCTCCGTTCCCCGCCCCGGCGGGCCGATGCGCCGCCCCGGAGGCGGCCCCGGGTTCATGGGCGGCCCCATGGGCGTGCCCGGCGACAAGGCCGACGACCCGGGCGCCGCGCTGCGCCGGCTCGTGGGGCGCCTGCGACCCGAGCGGCTCGTGCTCTCGGCCGTGCTCGGCCTGGCCGTCGTCAGCGTCGTGCTGTCGGTGCTCGGGCCCCGCCTGCTCGGGCATGCGACCAACATCATCGTCGAGGGCTACGTGGGCAAGCGCCTGCCCTCGGGCGTCAGCCTCGACCAGGCGGTCCAGGCGATGCGCGACCGTGGCCAGGGCCGCATGGCCGACATGGTCGCCTCGATGAACGTCGTGCCCGGCCGTGGCGTCGACATGGGCGCCCTGCGCACCGTCATCCTCGTCACCCTGCTGCTCTACGTCGTCAGCTCGCTGGCCGGCTGGGCGCAGGGGTGGCTCATGGCCGGGGTCACCCAGCGCGTCGTGTCCCGCCTGCGCAGCGAGGTCGACCAGAAGCTGGGCCGGCTGCCGCTGTCCACGTTCGACGCGAAGGCCCGCGGGGACCTGCTCAGCCGCGTCACCAACGACGTCGAGAACATCAACACCTCGCTGCAGCAGAGCCTCACCCAGATGATCACCTCGCTGCTGACGGTGGTCGGCGTGCTCGCGATGATGATCTGGACGTCGTGGCTGCTGGCGCTGATCTCCCTCGTGGTGATCCCCCTGTCGATGGTCCTGACCAGCGCCATCGTGAAGCGTTCCCAGCCGCAGTTCGCCGCGCAGTGGCGTTGGACGGGCACCCTCAACGGGCACGTCGAGGAGACGTACTCCGGCCACGAGGTGGTCACGCTCTTCGGCCGCCAGGACGCCGCCCGCGCCCAGTTCGACGACGCCAACGAGCGGGTCTACCAGGCCGGGTTCCGGGCGCAGTTCGTGTCGGGGATCATCCAGCCCGCGATGAACGTCGTGGGCAACCTCAACTACGTGGCGGTCGCCGTCGTCGGCGGGCTGCAGGTGGCCAGCGGCTCGCTCAGCCTCGGCTCCGTGCAGGCGTTCATCCAGTACTCGCGCACGTACACGATGCCGCTGACCCAGCTGGCCGGGCTGGCCAACCTCATCCAGTCGGCGGCCGCCTCGGCCGAGCGCGTCTTCCAGGTGCTCGACGAGCCCGAGGAGTCCCCCGACCCGCAGCCCGCCGTCGCGCCCGTCGAGCCCGTGCGCGGGCTGGTGGAGTTCGACCACGTGCGCTTCTCGTACACGCCCGAGCGTCCTCTCATCACCGACCTCACGGTGACGGCGCGGCCGGGCCAGACGATCGCGATCGTCGGGCCCACCGGCGCCGGCAAGACCACCCTGGTCAACCTGCTGATGCGCTTCTACGACGTGCAGGGCGGCGCGATCCGGCTGGACGGCGTCGACGTGCGCGACATGACCCGCGACGCGCTGCGCCGCGAGTTCGGCATGGTGCTGCAGGACGCCTGGCTGTTCAAGGGCACGATCGAGGACAACATCGCCTTCGGGCGCGAGGGCGCCACCCCCGAGGACGTGCGTGCCGCCGCGGCGGCCGCGCACGTCGACCACGTGGTGATGACCCTGCCCGACGGGTACGCCATGGTGCTCGACGACGCCGCCGGCAACATCTCCGCCGGTGAGCGGCAGCTGCTGACGATCGCGCGTGCCTTCCTCGCCGACCCCGCGATCCTCATCCTCGACGAGGCGACCAGCTCCGTCGACACCCGCACCGAGGTGCTGATCCAGCGGGCGATGGCCCGGCTGCGGCACGGGCGCACCAGCTTCGTCATCGCCCACCGCCTGTCCACCATCCGCGACGCCGACCTGATCCTCGTGATGGACGGCGGCGCCGTCGTCGAGCAGGGGACGCATGCCGAGCTGCTCGCGGCCGGAGGCTTGTACGCGCGGATGTCGGCCGGGCAGGCAGAGGTGGACGCCGCGCCGTGACCCGCGGCGGCCCGCCCGAGCGAGTCAGCGCCGCAGGGCGATGGGCGGCTCAGGAGTCGGGGCTGCTGGGCGTCGTCGATCGCCTCACACGCCGGGCCGCCCGTCTCGGTTCGGCACTGGCCCGAGCGGCACGTGCGGTGGAGCGGGCGTCGGGGCGCAGCATCGTCGTCCACGCCCTGGTCTACGCGGCGCCGATGGTGCTCGTCCTGACCTCGCTGAGCACCGCCCTGTTCCTGCGCGACCGTGCCGGTGAGGTCGAGCAGGTGCGCGTGGTCGCCGTCGAGGTCGTCCGCGAGGGAGGCACCCGCCGCTGCACCACGGGCTGGACGACGTACGAGGTCACCCGTCCGCGTGCCGGGTTCCCGAACCGGTTCACGGGTCGAGGATGCGTCCCGCACGACGGGCGGGGCCTCGTCGCCGTGATCCGCGCCGACGCCCGCCCTCGCACCGACGTCACCACGGATCCCCTGCACCGCTCCTCGACCTACCTCGCCCTGGTGACCTGGGGCAACCTCGGGCTCCTCGCGCTCGGCTTCGGCTGTGCGGGCTGGCGGCGGCTCCGGGGCATCTGACGCTCGCCCCCGCAGCTTTGGGGACGCTCACCGCGCTCATACCGCGCAGGTGCTCCCCAAACCTGTACCCCGGCCGACCCGAGCCCGCGGGGCGACGGGATCCAACCCTCGCCCCCAGCCTTTGGGGACGCTCACCGCGCTCATACCGCGGGGACGCTCCCCAGATCCGCGAGCGGAGCAGACCGGGCGGGCGGGGTGACGGCGTCCGCGGAGGGCAGGCCGCGCACCAGCAGGTAGCCGATCATCCAGAACTCCCCGACGGACGCGGGGAGCGTCACGACGTCGGCTGCGGCGCCGAGATCGGGCAGCAGGGCCCGCAGCAGGGGGCTGAGGAGGTAGCCGATCCCGCCCGCGACGAGGACGTAGCCCAGCGCGCGGGGCATCCCGGCCCGCAGGGCGCAACGGCCCATGGGGATCAGCCAGAGCCCGAAGAACACCGCGCCGGCCGACCACACGCCGTCGCTGATCAGGTAGAGCGAGCCGACCGCGCCCGCGGCGTCGCCGAACGGGTGGGTCGCGACCTGCAGGGCCGCGGTCATCGCGGCGGCGCTGCCGAGGAGGGCCACGGCGTTGGCGGTGCCGAACAGCGCGATCCCGCCGGCCATGACGGGGTCGACGTGCCGGAAGAGCTGGAGGAGGAGCAGGGCGGTGACGGCCTGGGTGAGCACGACGAGCAGCTCCAGGGACACCCCGACCCGGGCAAGCCCTTCGTGCTCGACGAGCCGGCCGGCGGTGGCGGCGGGGTCGTCGACGTCGAAGAGCTGCGAGCGGACGACGACGAAGCTCAGCAGGCCCGTCACCGCCAACCCCAGGTAGGCGACGCCGGTCTGCCGTGCGGTGCGCTGGGGACTGCTCATGACGCTCCTCGTCCGACGATTGCTTTACATCGTAAAGGAGACCATACGTTGTAAGGTCGCGGCAAGCACCGGGGAGGAACGACCACCACATGGCATCAGCGCGCCGACCAGTGACCAGGGAGCGCATCCTCGCGGCCGCGATCCAGGTGGCCGACGCCGAGGGCTTGCCCGGCCTCACGATGCGCCGCATCGCCGCGCACCTCGACGTCGAGGCCATGGCTCTCTACCACCACCTGCCGAACAAGGACGCGGTGCTCGACGGCGTCGTGGAGACACTGGTCGAGCGGATCCGCGAAGCGGCCGGGGGCAAGGCAGCGCCGGGCGACTGGCGCGCGCAGGTGCGCCACCGCTGCCTCGCCGCCCGCAGCGTGATGGTCACCCACCCCTGGGCCCCGGCGCTGCTCACGACCCGCACGTCGATCCCCGCCGGCGTCTACGTCTGGTTCGACGAGACCCTCGGGGTGATGCTCGACGGAGGCGTCGGCACCCGCCTGGGCCACCAGGCGCTGCACTCCCTCGGCAGCATGGTGCTCGGCTTCATGCAGGAGCTGTTCAGCCCGGCAGCGGCGGGCGGCTCCACGGACACCGAGCAGGCGGAGGAGGAGCTCGCCGCGATGGCGCAGCTGCTGCCGCACCTGACGGCCATGGTCGCCGCGGAGCTCCACGACCAGGCCGATCCGGAGCTCGGCTGGTGCGACTCCCAGGTCGAGTTCGAGTTCACCCTCGACCTGATCCTCGACGGCCTGGAGCGCAGGCGCCTCCGTGAACAGGCGTGAGCCGAACCGCCGGCCGCGCCAGAGGGTGTCAGCCCAGCGTCCGGGCTCCCTCGCCCTCGCGGATCGGGCTCGGCGCGACGCCGCCCAGGGACGCCCCGGCCGGCCCCGCGGCGTCGCGGTAGACGAGCGCCTGCGCGCCACGGACCACGGCCCGGCGCGCCGGACCGATCACGGGCTGCGCCGCGCGCAGGGCCGAGCGCGCGGCGATCCACCCGCACGCGCCGTGCACGCCGCCGCCCGGGTGAGCGGACGCCCCGGCGAGGTAGAGCCCCTGGATCGGCGTCTCGGGACGACCGAGCCCGGACGCCGGACGGAAGACCAGCTGCTGGTGCAGCTGCGCCGTCCCCGCGTTGATCGCGCCGCCGACGAGGTTCGCGTCAGCGCCCTGCAGGTCGCCGGGCAGCTGGACGAGCCGGTCGACGACGCGCCCGTGGAAGCCGGGGGCGAACGCCTCCATCGTGGCCTCGACCTGCTCGACGAGGCGGTCGGCGTCGGCCTTCGTCGCCCCTCGCGGCAGGTGCGTGTAGGCCCAGGCGCTCTCCGTCCCCGGCGCCGAGCGGGTGGGGTCGGACGTCGTCATCTGGCCGAACAGCGCGAACGTCTCCTCGGGGTGGGTGCCCGAGGCGAGCGCGGAGGACCACCGGCACAGCCCGGGCACGCCCGTGCCCACGTGCACGGTCCCGGCGGTGCGGGCCGAATGCGCCCGCCAGCCGATGCCGCCCTCGACGAGCCAGTTCAGCTTCACGGTGGGCAGGTCCCACTCGAAGCGGAGAAGGTCGGAGCGCAGCCGCGCCGGCAGGTGCTCCTCGCCGACGAGGTCGTGGAACAGGGCCGGCGCGGCGACGTCGGCGAACACCCCGCGGCGCGCGCGGACCAGGCGGCCCGACGCCGTCCGCACGCCCATGGCGCGACCGCCGCCCACCAGCACCCGCTCCACGCGCTCACCGGTCTCGATCCGGGCCCCGGCCGCCTCGGCGCGCCGGCCGATGGCCTGCGAGAGCATGCCTGCCCCACCGCGAGGAACGGGGTAGCCGACGTCCTGCGCGAGCATCGACAGCAACCAGCCGAACAGGCCGCTGCCGGGGGCGATCATCGGGACGTCGGCGTGCATCGCGTTGCCCGCGAGCAGCCGCCGCGGGCCGTCGCCGCCGAAGAGCTCCTCGCCCAGCCGGGTCACGGGCAGGACGGCCGTGCGCGCCAGGCGCAGGGCGTCGCCCACCCCCGCGCGGGCCAGGAGCCGCGTCAACGGCGCCACCGGGGGGAAGGCGGTGAACAACGCCCACAGCATGTCCTCGCGCAGGGTGCGCCACTGGGCCAGCAGGTCCAGCCACGTCTGGCCGTCCCCGGGGTGGGCGGCCTCGAAACCCGCGGCGGTGGCCTCGGGGTCGAGGTGGATCACGGGGGCGTCGTCCTCGCCCGGGTCCGCGACGTGCGCGAGGACGTGGGCCGGGGTCACCCACTCCAGCCCGTGCCGTTCGAGCTCCAGGCGGGCGAGGACGGGCGAGGCCTTGGCGAGGGGGTAGAACGCGCTGAACAGGTCGACGACCGCGTCGGGGCGATCGGGCCACGGCCGGGCCGAGCGCACCGCTCCCCCGATCGTGTCCCCCGCCTCCAGGACGAGGACGTCCCACCCGGCGTCGGCCAGCACCGCCGCCGCGACGAGGCCGTTGTGCCCCGCGCCGACGACGACCGCGTCGACCACCTCACCCATGCGAACCTCCCTCACGCCACTGCGGCCAGCCTGCCGCACGGGCGGGGGTTCGGCGGGTCGAGCAGTACGGCGGCGCGCCGGAGCCTGAAACAGCACGGGGGAGGCCGACGGTGTCGGGGAGGACGGGCGGCCGGCGAGGACGACGAGCGGCTGGCGCGGCGGCGGACCCGTCCCCAGCCCGCCGCCGCGCCGCGCGTCCCGCCACGTCGGCACCGTGAGGGGCAGCCGGAGCAGGACGTCGTGGGCACCGCGAGGATCCGCCCGAACACCCGCGGTGCACTACGACCACTGTCCGCAACCTCACGGGATCCGCACGTCGATCTTGGCCGGGGAGGGCTCAGCGGGTGGTCGTGAACCACTTCCGCAGCGTGGAGATGCGCTCCTGGAGCTGGTCGACGCTGGCGAGAGCCACCTCGGGCCCGCCGCAGGTGCGGCGCAGCTCGTTGTGCACCACCCCGTGGGGCTGGCCCGTGCGCCGCGACCAGGCGCCGACCAGGGAGTGCAGCTCCTTGCGCAGGGCCCCGGCCTGGCGGTGCAGGGCGAGGGCGTCGATCCCGCTCCCGCCGCGCCCTGGAGCGGCGTCGCCACCGGCGCCCGCGACCACGCTGCCACTCGCGACCACACCCCCGGGGCCGGACGTCCCGGCAGGGCCGGTCCCGACGGCGGCCGCGCCGGCCGCTGCGCTCTGCGGGCCCTGGGAGCGGCGCCGGTGCCCCTTGCTGCGGGCGGCCACCTGCTCGGCCTGCCGCTGCCGGAGCAGTTGGGTGACCTGCTCGGGCTCGAGCAGCCCGGGGATGCCGAGGAAGTCGAGCTCCTCCTCGGAGCCCACCTCCGCCTCGGTGCCGAACTCCTGCTTGTCGAACAGCACCCGGTCGAAGGTGGCCTGGGCCTCCAGCGCCTCGAACTTCTGCAGCTCCAGCTCGCCGGAGGCCTTCTCCTCGCGGTTGGCCTCGGCCAGCAGCGCGTCCTCGGGGTTCCAGTCCTCGTCGTCGCGGTGGGGCCGCTCCAGCACGTGGTCGCGCTGGCGCTCCAGCTCACCGGCCAGCCCGAGCAGGATCGGCACGCTGGGCAGGAAGATCGACGCGGTCTCGCCCCGCCGTCGCGCGCGGACGAAACGCCCCACGGCCTGGGCGAAGAACAGGGGCGTCGACGTCGAGGTGGCGTAGACGCCGACGGCCAGGCGCGGCACGTCGACGCCCTCGGACACCATCCGGACGGCGACCATCCACCGCTGGCGCCCCTCGCTGAACTCCTCGATCCGGTCCGACGCCCCGGCGTCGTCGGACAGGACGACGGTCGCGGCCTCGCCCGTGATCTCCCGCAGCGTCTTCGCGTACGCCCGCGCCGTCTGCTGGTCGGTGGCGATGACCAAGCCGCCCGCGTCGGGCATGCCCCGGCGCACCTCGGTGAGCCGCCGGTCGGCGGCCGCGAGCACCTGCGGGATCCAGCCGCCGTCGGGCGCGAGCGCCGTACGCCACGCCTGGTTGATCAGGTCCTTCGTGAGGGGCTCCCCGAGGCGCGCGGCGACCTCGTCGCCCATCCGCGTCTTCCAGCGCATCTGCCCGGAGTACGACAGGAACAGCACGGGGCGGACGACGCCGTCGCGCAGCGCGTGCTCGTAGCCGTAGGTGTAGTCGGCGCGCGACTGGCGCGCCCCCGCCTCGTTCTCCTCGTAGGTGACGAACGGGATGGGGCTGGTGTCGGAGCGGAACGGCGTCCCGGTCAGGGCCACGCGGCGCACGGCCGGCTCGAACGCCTCGCGGACGGCGTCCCCCCAGCTCAGCGCGTCCCCACCGTGGTGGATCTCGTCGAGGATGACGAGCGTGCGGGCAGCCTCGGTGCGCGCGCGGTGCAGCATCGGTCGGCTCGCCACACCCGCGTAGGTGAGGGCGACGCCGTCGAAGTGCCGCGCGTGCTGGCCCTGCGCGTTGGAGAACTCGGGGTCGATCCGGATGCCCGCGCGGTGCGCGGCGTCGGCCCACTGCCGCTTGAGGTGCTCGGTGGGGCAGACGACGGTGACCCGCTGGATGACGCGGCGGTCGAGCAGCTCGGCGGCCAGCCGCAGCGCGAACGTCGTCTTGCCCGCGCCGGGCGTGGCGACTGCGAGGAAATCCTGGGGCTGGGTGGCCAGGTACTGGGTGAGGGCCTCCTGCTGCCAGGCCCGCAGCTTCGACGCCGTGCCCCACGCCGCCCGGCTGGGGTACGACGGCGACATCGACGCCGCGGCACCGTGCGGGTGCAGGGCGTGTCCACCAGCTGCCGTCACGTCCACCCCTGTCCAGTCACGAGCCAAGAGGCTAACCCGCCCGGAGGGGGACACGCGCCGCCGGCGGCTGCGGGCGTGCCGGGCCGGGCCGTGGTAGCCGCTGGTCCTCGCAGCCCATCGAAAGTCACCAGAGCCGGGCCAATCCCTGCGCCCACTCCGCCAGCCAGAGGGGGAAGAACAGCACCATCGGGCCCGCTGACCCCCGTAGTCGCTCCGACGGCAGCGGCGCCACCGCTCCTGCCGCACGCTCCCGCACGAGCACGGCGAGCGCCACGACCCGCCGCGCGGCAGCGGCCCGGTCGGTGCGTATGCAGTCGGGCAGGGCGACGCTGGCGGCCCCGCGGCTGCGACGCACCACGGTCACCGTGTCGTTCTCAGCGCTGACCTCGGACACGTCGGACCAGGCGATCCTCGAGGTCCACCAGCCCGTCGAGAGCTCCAGCCGGTCCTCGGTGAGGCTGACCCGGCGCGAACGCTTCTCCCCCGAGCCCATGAGGATCCGCACCGACACGATGGACAGGATGGTGAACCAGGCGATGTCGTGGACGGTCGCGAAGACGACGGGCGACACCGCGAGGACGGCGAGCACCATGCCCAACCGCACCGAGGACATGTCCTCGTCACGAAGGACCAGCGGCAGGTCGGTCAACTGGTACGGCGGCGGGTCATCGCCGTCGGACCCCGAGGTGCCGCGGTCGGGCGGCCCCACCTCCGGCGCCTGCTCGAGGTCCTCGGAACCACCTCGCGTGCTGCCGACCACCCCTGTACCCCCTGTCCGGTCCTTACGACCCCTCGCGCACGTCGTGCGCAGGGCGGGTCCACATCCCGGGCCCCGTGCTCAGCATGACGCCCGGGACGCTCACCCGACGCCGGGGCGGCCTAACCTGTGGACAACCTCCGGGGCATCGTCCTCGCGCATCCTGACCGCGACGACGCCTACGAGCAGTGCCAACGGCGCGAGCACGAGCCAGATCAGGGAGTACAGCCCCGGTTCGGCGACCCCGGGGGTGTGCCCGTGGGCGAAGACGGCGCCCGAGGCGCCGATGCCGAGGACCCCGCCCAGCGCGTCCCCCAGCTGCACGGCGCCGGAGTTCCTGCCCTCCTCGCCGTCCCGGGACAGCTGCAGGGTGAGCACGGAGATCGCGGAGATGGCGGCGCCCATCCCGAACCCGCCCAGGGTCCACACGGCGGCGACGGACCATCCGGGCGCCTGAGGCCACGGGGTGAGGGCGAGCAGCCCGACGGCGACCCCGAGCACGCCTCCCCCGGCCCCGACGAGGAGGTGGCGCGGCACCGGGAGGCGGGCGTGGCCCTGCAACCAGGAACCGGCCGCCCACCCGATGGCCGACGACGTGAGCGAGGCACCGGCCAGGGAGACCCCCCACCCCCGCTCGGCGACGAGCATCAGCGGGACGAACGCCTCGGCGCCGAAGAACGCCGCGGCGAGCAGGAGCCGCGCGACGACCAACGACGGGACGCCGCGGGACACCCGCAGCACCCCGGGCGGCACGAGGCCGGGCAGGGACGCCAGCACCCCGGCGCCGCCCAGCACGGCCGTCACGGCCGCCGGGACGCCGAGCAGCGTGGCGCCCTGCAGGCCGGCCTGCAGCAGGGCCGCCGAGGTCGCGAGCAGGGCCCCCCGCAGCAGGCGTTCGCGCGCGCCGATCCCCGGCACGTCGTCGGCGCCCTGGTCGGCGCCGCGGTCGGCGTCGTGGCGGGCGACGAGGGCGGCGTCGGCGTCCGCCGGGCCAGGTCCGGACGCCGTGGGGGCGGGCCCGTGCGGCAGCCGCGGCCACAGCGTGACCAGGGGCAGGACGACGACGAGCGGCACGAGTCCGAAGACCAGTCGCCACGTGAGGTGTTCGGTCAGCAGGCCCGCCACGGGCGGCCCGACGACGGCGGGCAGCACCCAGGCAGTCGAGATCCAGCTGAAGACGCGCGGCTGGGCGTCGGCCGGGTAGACCCGCGCGACCACCACGTAGAGGGCGACGACGATCAGCCCGCCGCCGGCTCCGCTGACGGCGCGGCCCACGAGCAGCGCCCCGAACGACAGGGCCGTGGTGCACACGAGCAGGCCGCCGACGAACGCGACGATGCCCACGAGCAGCGGCTGCCGCGGCCCGACCCGGTCGGCCCACGGCCCCGACACGACGGTGCCGAACAGCGACGTCGTGAGGAACAGCGAGAACGCCAGGCCGTACCCGCGGACGCCGCCGAGGTCGGCGGCGGCATCGGGCATGGCCGTGGCCACCGCCATCGACTCGAACGCGACCATGGTGACGAGGCTGACCACGCCGACGGTGGCCAGCCGCAGCGCCGCCCGCTGCGGGGGAGCGAGCACGCCCGCGGGATCGGTGGGGCCGGTCGGCCGCGCGGTCTCAGTCACCCGAGGACTTGTCGTCCCCGCCGCCGCTCTCCATGCCCCGCCACGTCTCCATGATCTCCTTGCACATGGGGCAGACGGGGAACTTCTTGGGGTCGCGGCCGGGCACCCAGACCTTGCCGCACAGCGCGACGACGGGCGTCCCCGTCATCGCCGACTCCATGATCTTGTCCTTGTGCGCGTAGTGCGCGAAGCGCTCGTGATCGCCCGGCTCGACCGGCTGCTCGACCAGCTCGCGCTCGAGGAGCGCGGCGGAGGAGGAGCCCGGCGACGACAGCGGGGCGGGATCGGGCGGCAGGGTCGTCATGGGCGTCAACTGTACGTGCGCCTCGCGGTCGTTCGTCGCGGGAGACCGCTCACTGCAGGGACTTGGCGAACCAGTGCGTGGCGTGGGGGTTGGCGTTGTACGCCGGCACTTCCTGCCAGCCGCCACCCGTGTACAGCCGCAGCGCCGGCTCCAGCCGGGCATGGGTGTCGAGCACGGCCCGGGTGGCACCGAGGTCGCGGGCGGCGGCCTCCAACCCCGCCAGCAGCGCGCGGCCCACACCCCGTCCCCGGGCCTGCGGGGCCACCCACATGCGCTTGAGCTCGGCGAGGCCCGGCCCCACGAGCTTCACCCCGCCGCAGCCCAGCGGCACGTCGTCGAGGTAGGCCACGAGGAAGTCCCCGCGCGGCGGGGTCATCTCCTCGGGATCGGCGGAGACGCCGGTCGTGGCGTCGAACCCGAACAGCGCGCTGATCTCGGCCCGGTAGGTGTCCAGGAGGGCGACGGCGACCGGCGAGGCCGGGTCGCGCCGCCGCAACCGGACGGGCGGGGACGCCGTGGGCGGCGGGACGTCGGCGCCGCTCAATTGCGTGCCGGGTCGTCGGGGTAGGTGGACAGCAGCGCGAGCCGCCCGCGCTGGCGGCGCAGGACCTCGCTCCACAGCCGGCTCGGCGTCGCCGAGAAGGGGTCGCGCGGCTCGCAGTCGACGACGAACCACGAACCCTCGGCCACCTCGCCCTCGAGCTGCCCCGGCGACCAGCCCGCGTACCCGGCGAAGATGCGCACCCCGGCGACGCCTCCGCGGATCAGCTCGGGCGGGGTGTCGAGGTCGACCAGCCCGATCGAGCCGAGGATCCGCTTGACCCCGGCGGGTTCCTCCCCGTCCCCCGGCACGGCCACGAGGCCCAGCGCCGAGTCCAGCTGCACGGGGCCGCCCTGGAACAGCCGGCCGGGCGCCGTCACGTGCGGCTGCCACACCGGCAGCACGGCGTCGACGTCGACGTCGAGCGGCCGGTTGACGACCACCCCCAGGGCGCCGGTGTCACCGTGGTCGAGGACCAGGACGACGCTGCGGCGGAAGGACGGGTCCTCCAGGGTGGGCGCGGCCACGAGCAGACGCCCGGCGAGGCCGCTCACCGCACCCTCCGCCGCCGCGCGTCGCGGGCGAGCAGGGCGGCGGCGAGGAGGGTGCCGCAGGCGTCCGCCGCGCTGTCACCGAGGTCGCCGGTGCGGCCGGGCAGGAGCCAGTGTTGGACCCCCTCGCTGACCAGGGCGTGCGCGAGGAGCGCGGGCAGCAGCAGTCGCAGCGGCACCCCGGCGCGGGCGCCCGTCCATGCGACCGCGCCGAAGATCAGGGCGTGGACGACCTTGTCCCACCCGAAACCGGTGGGCGCGGCGACGGCGTGGGGCCAGTAGAGGACGCCGAGGTGGACGGCGAGGGCGACGCCGAACGCCGCGAGCGCGCCCCGGGAGGCTCCGGCACCGAGGGGGCGCCCGACGGGGGCGCCCTGAGCGGGCGCGTGAAGGGTCGCGTCGTCGTGGGTCACCAGGGCCGAGGGTAGCGGCCCGGCGCCGCCGACGCCGGTGCAGCGGTGGGTGTCCGCGCTGACACGATGCCCTGGTGGAGACCACGGACGCCGCGGTGCTGGGGGTCGATCTGGCGTGGGGGCCGCGCGCGCGGACGGGGCTGGCGGTGCTCGGCGCGGACGGGGCGCTGATGGCGTCGGCGACGGTCCGCACGGACGAGGAGATCGCGCAGTTCGTCGCCGGCTGGCGTGAGCGGCTGGCCGTCGTCGCGGTGGACGCTCCCCTGATCGTCAGGAACGCCTCGGGCCGCCGTCCGTGCGAGGCCCAGGTGGCCGCCGACTTCGCCCGCTTCCACGCGGGCCCCTACCCGTCGAACACGTCGCTGCCGCACTTCGATCCTCCGCGGGCGGCCACGCTCGCGGCCCGGCTGGGCTGGGTCCCCGACCCTGCCGTGGCGCCGAGGCCGGGCAGGCCCGTGTGCCTGGAGGTGTTCCCGCATCCGGCCACCGTCTCCCTGTTCGGGCTGGAGCGCGTCCTGCCGTACAAGGCGCGCGCCGGGCGGTCCCTGGCCGTGCGCCGGGACGCCGCCGCGCTCCTCGTGGGGCTGGTCGAGGACCGTCTGGGCCCCACGCTGCGGCCCGGTGCCTCGCCGCGGTGGCGCGAGCTGCGCGCCGCCGTCGAGTCGGCCGCCCGCCCCGTCGACCTGCGCCGGGTCGAGGACGAGATCGACGCCGTCGTGTGCGGGTACGTCGCCTGGCGATGGTTGCGCACGCCGGAGCAGCTGCGCGTCTACGGCGACGCCGGGTCGGGCTTCATCGTCACCTTCCCGCCCCCCGGCTGACCGGAGGGAGGGACCGCGGCGGCGGCCACCGGTGCGTGCGTCGGCGTCGGGCGCGGGGGCGACGGGCGGGTGGCCGTCGGCACCGGCGAGGGGCCGGTCGGGATGACCGAGGGGCGCGGACCCGGTGAGGCGGCACCCACCGTGGGGGCCGCGCTGGGCGGGAGCGCTCCGGGCGCGGGGACGGCGGGGGCGCCCGACGGCACCGGCGGAGCCGGGCGGGCGGGCGCTGGCCGTGGACCGCAGGCAGCGGCGAGGCGACGGCGGGCTGGGCGCGCGTGGAGGGCGGAGCACGCGGCGTCGGCGGGCACGCCCCCGACCCCATCGCCAGGAGCCGCAGCGCCGGACCGGGGCGTGGTCGGGACGGCCGCGGGGGCGCCGCCGGCCGGGGAACCGGGAGCGACGGCGATCTGCACCGGCGGGCGGCCCGAGGCGAGGGCGGCCGGTGGCCGCCACGCCCGCCGGACCTGGAAGCGCCGGGGTGTCCGCGGCGACGGGACGTGTTGCGGCGGGCGGCGTCGGCCGGGCGCCCGCGCGGCGAGCGGCGAGGCGATCGGCGTCGCGGACGCAGCGGCGGTCAGGCCTTGCGCGCACCGCGGGTCCACGAGCAGCGCCGCGGCAGCAGGCCCGGCACCGGCAGCCCCGGGACGGCGCGCGCCGGGGCGGGTGCCCGGTTCGGCGGCAACGACGGCGTTCGGACGCCCGTTGGGGTGCGCCTCGACAGGGGTGGGAGTGGGCAGGACCCCGGAGACGGCGAGCATCCCGGCGGTCATCGTGGTGACGACACCGATCCCGGCCCCGACCCGCACGGCGGCGTCGACGCCCTGCCCCGCGCCCACGGCGTCCTCGGCCCGCCACCGCCACGGGACGTGACCCCACTTGGCCCACCAGGCCAGGCACCAGCCGGACAGCAGCCGCGTGGGGTGGGTCTGGACGTCGGCCTCGCGGGTGCACGCCATGCACTGGCGGACGTGGCGGGCAACGGCGGCGGCCGTCTCGGGCGTGAACTCCTGCTCGCGGCCGTGCAGGACCCGGGCCAGCCCGTCGCAGCGAGGCCGGCCCTGCCGCCAGACGAGGGCGCCGCGGACGGCGGTCTGCAGGCGGCCCCGGAGCCGGAAGAGGATCTGGTAGGCGTTGTTGTCGGAGACCCCGAGGGCGCGCGCGACCTGCCCGGGGTTCATCCCGTGGTCCACGACCTGCGCGAACGCGTCGCCCTCCCGCCCTCGCAGGGAGCGACCCGCCTGCCGGACGAGGCCGTCGCGCTCGCGGCCGTCGAGGATGCGCTGGGGGTCCTCGCCTGCCTGCACGAGCGCCGCGTGCTCCTCGCCGAGCGCGTCGAGGGGCTGGACGGCGGGGCGGCGGCGCTTGAGGTGGTCGCGGGCGAGGTTGCGCGCGATCTGGCAGGCCCACGCCCCGAACGCCGCCGGCTCCCGCAGCTGCTCCAGCCTCGCCCAGGCGGCGACCAGGGCCTCCTGGGCGATGTCGTCGGGCTCCAGGGAGGGGTCGTCGTGCCCGAGCACCCCGGCGGCGGCGGTGCGGCAGGAACCGAACCAGCGGCGGAACAGGGCGGCGTAGGCGTCGGGGTCACCCTCGCGGCAGCGCGCGACGAGCGCCGCGTCCTCCGCGCGAGACGGCGACGGCGCGGTGGTGGCCACCCGCTCGCCGAGGGCCGGGGCGGCCGCTGACGCAGCCGGGGGGAGGACCACCAGGTGCGGGACGCCGTCGCGGCGCACGACGGGGTCCCGCCCGGAGGCCTGCCTCCGGGCGGCTGCGTCGTCACTGAACGCCACGCTCACGCGCGCATCATTTTCCCGACCCGCGGCCGCGGTCAAGTCCCTCACGACGACGGCCCCGCGAAGGGCTGGAAGCCGCCCCCGGAAAGGCGCGAAGGCCGCTCCGAACGGTGCTCGCCCAAGGCGGATCGGCGGTGAGGATCCTCACGCCGCCGACACCATAAGACTTTCCCGCCATTCGTCGTCTGGGTCGCGGCCTGCAGGGACGCAGCATCTCACGCGAGGGACCGGGGGCCCACGCGGAGCATCTTCCGCAGCTCAGGCCTGCATCTCGGGACGTGCGGGGTGGGTCTCGCCCACACGCGCGGAAGAAGAAGGAGAGAAAGGGACGCAGCACCCACCCTTACGGCCACCGGAAGAAATCAAGGAATGGATTCCTGCCGCTCACCGAGAGGCCGTCGCGAAAGGCATTCCCAGTAACGCCACGGCATGGACAGGCCAGCATTTCCGGGGCACGATGACCGACGCTTGCGGAAAACGAGCACATCCCATCGCCATTCCATGAGGAGGACGATCCATGTCCAAGCTCCACGAGACCGGCAGCCGCCGGATGCGCACCATGGCCACCCTGGGCCTGGCCGCTGCCGTCGTCACCGGGGCGGGTCTCGCCGCGCAGGCCGTGGCTGGCGCGTCGGCCACCCCGCCCGCGCCGGTGCCCCCGACGGTGACGGTGTCGCCGAGCCCGCTGCCCTCGGCCCCCGTGCCGCCCAGCGAGCACCCCAAGCCGACCCCGCCCACGGGCAAGCCCACCGCCCGGCCCCGCCCACGGGCAAGCCGACCCCGCCGGTGCCGCGCCGACGGGCAAGCCGACCCCCGCCCACGGGCAAGCCCACCCGCCGGCCCCGCCGACGGGCAAGCCGACCCCGCCCGGGCAAGCCCACCCACCCGGCCCGCCGACCAGCAAGCCACCCCGCCCGCCCCCACGGGCAAGCCCACCCGCCGGCTCCCCCGAGCCCGACGGTGAGCGTGTCCCCGACGGTGTCCACGTCGGGTCCGCCTCGGAGTGATCCACCCGGGGCGGCAGGTCCTGCCCTGACGGCAGCGGACACCCAAGTCCTCGCCTGCCGCCCCCGCCCCTCCCGCGTCGTCCCGCGCGGGGAGGGTTCTTTCACCTCGGGCAAGCACCCTTGCCCGACACGCCAGGCGACACGCAGATGATCACCGCGTCACCCACCGTTCCATCTCACTGCGTCTCGATCTCCGTCATGATCCGATTACTATGCGCATCGCCCAGAATCGACACGAGGAGGGGCAATGAGGGTGATGTCCGCACAGGAGATCCGCGGCGGCGGCGGCAACGCTGAGATGGAGCACAGCGGCGGCCATAGTCGCCGCTGCGACAACGCAGGACTGCTCGGGCAGCCGCCACATCCACCGCCGCGGTGAGCCCTGGCGGAAGCGGCTCGAAGGGCAGGCGCAGGCGCACCCCTGGAGGCGACGGCCTTGGCCGCGCTTCGCCGCGACCTCGACGTCGACCTGGCCATCGGCCCCCTCCTCGCACGCCAGTCGAGGTGACGGGAACGGAGACGTCGCTACGCACCCGTCTCGGAACCCGCTTCGGGGGGCTCTGGATCGATGGTTCCGGCACCGTCACTGTGGGCACGACAGACGCCGCAGGCGACGCGGCGGTCCGGGCTGCAGGGGCCCGGCCGGTGCGGGTCACCCGCAGCGAGGGAACTCTCGACACCCTGAAAGCAGCCCTCGACGCGAGGCGGACGCGCGCGGCCAAGTCCATCACCTCGTGGTACGTCGATGTGGCGGCCAACACCGTCACCCTCACCACCACCCAGAGCTCGCGGGCCGACGCGTTCGCGTTCACCCGCGCGGCCGGACTGTCCCCGGCACAGGTGAAGGTGGTCACGACCGATGCGGCTCCGCGCCCTCACTACGACATTCGGGGTGGCGACGCCTATTACATCGGCGGCGGCCGCTGCTCCATGGGCTTCGCCGTCAACGGTGGCTTCCTCACCGCGGGCCATTGCCGCGTGCTGGGCGGCCCCGGCGCCCTCACCGGGAGCAACAGCGTCGCGCTCGGCAGCTGGGGGGCGGGCTATTCGTTCCCCGGAAAGGACTACGCCTGGATCACGACCACCTCCTCGTGGAACGCCCTGCCGGAGGTCACGGGCATCGGCCCGGTGTACGGCGGGACCGAGGCCGCCGTGGGGGCCGCCATCTGCCGATCGGGTTCGACGACGGGCGTGCGCTGCGGGGTCGTGCAGGCCAAGAACGTCACCGTGAACTACGCCGAGGGCACAGTGAACGGGCTGACCCAGACCAGCGCGTGCTCTCAGAAGGGCGATTCGGGCGGTTCGTTCATGGCAGGCAATCAGGCGCAGGGCGTGTTGTCCGGCGGGTCCGGCGACTGCACTTCGGGCGGCCGAAGCTACTTCCAGCCGCTCAACCCCGCCCTCGCCGCACTGGGGCTCACCCTGAGGACCGCTCCGTCGGCGGGGTTGCTGCACAGCATCGCGTTCCAGGCCAACACGACGAACCTCTGGACGGCGGGTCGCCCGGGGACGGGCGACAGGCGGCTGGGCATGATGGCCGGCACGAGCCCGAGCGTCGTCTCGCTGCCGGGCGGCGGATGGCAGGCGGCATTCCAGGCCAACACCGGCAATCTCTGGACGACCGGCAGCCTGGGCACCCGTGACCTGGGGCTGGGGATGAAGGCGGGCACCAGCCCGAGCATCACCACCGTCGGCAGCAGCTACCAGATCGCCTTCCAGGCCAACACCGGCAACCTCTGGACGACCGGCACCCTCGGCACCCGCGACCTCGGCCTCGGCATGATGACGGGCACCAGCCCGAGCATCACGGCGGCGTCCGGGGGCTACCAGGCGGTGTTCCAGGCGAACACGGGCAACCTGTGGTCAGCGGGCTCGGAGGGCACCGCCGACCTGGGGCTGGGAATGGCCCGCGGAACCAGCCCAGCGATCTCGAACTGAAGCACGGACCCGTCGCGCACGCACGAGGGGTGCCGGACGTCGTCCGGCACCCCTCGTGATGTCGCGCGCTCAGGCGGTCAGGTCGTGCGCCATCTCCTCGAACGCGGTGATGAACACGTCGCAGTCGGCGAAGGTGTGGCTCACCGACAGCGTCCACTCTTCCTCGCGCCCGGGCGTCATGAACACGCCGCGGTTGAGGTTGTACAGCCACGCGAGGTCGGCGAGCTCGCCGTCCTGGTGCTGCTTGAAGCTCTCGTAGTCGGTGATCTTCTCGGGGGCGAAGGTCACGCAGCCCTTCGAGGCCACGCCCACCGCGTACCCGGGCAGGTGGTACTTCTCCACGACCGCCTGGCAGCCGCTCACCATGTAGTCGTTGAGGGCGTCGAGGTGCGCGTACGCCTCGGGCGTCATCACCTCGAACAGGTTGGCCTTGGCGGCGGCGACGCCCAGCGGGTTCCCGTTGTAGGTGCCCACCTGGTAGACGGTGCCGTCCTCGACGACCGAGAACGCCTCCTCGGAGCCGCCGATCGCGCCCATGGGCAGGCCGCCGCCGAGGGCCTTGGCGAGGGTGACCATGTCGGGCTTGACCCCGAACCGCTCGGTGGCCCCGCCCGCCGCGATGCACAGACCCGTCTTGACCTCGTCGAAGATCAGGACGATGCCGTGCTTGCGGGTGATCTCGCGGACGGCCTCGAGGTAGCCGGGCTCGGGGAGCACGATGCCGAGGTTCATCATCGCGGCTTCCATGATCACGCAGGCGGGCTTGCGGCCCTCGGCGATCAGGCGCTCGATGCGGCGCTCCATGGCGCCGGCGTCGTTGAACGGGACGGCGATCGTCATGTCGGCGACGGCCTGCGGGATGCCGCCGCCGTAGGGCAGGGACGCGAGGTTCTCGCGGTCGCCGATGCTCGAGTACGGGACGCCGATCGAGACCATCACGTAGTCGTGGTGGCCGTGGTAGGACCCGAAGATCTTGACGATCGTCTCGTTGCCGGTCAGCGCCCGGGCGATGCGGATCGCGTCCATCGTCGCCTCGGAGCCGGAGTTGACGTAGCGCCAGCGCGGAAGGTCCCACCGGCGCTTGAGCTCCTCGCCGACGACGACCGCGTCCTCGGTGGGCGCGGCGAAGTGGGTGCCGAGCGCGATCCGCTCGGTGACGGCGCGGGTGATCGCGGGGTGCGCGTGGCCCTGCACCATCGAGCCGAAGCCGTTGTGGAAGTCGACCATCCGGTTGCCGTCGACGTCCCACACGTGGGCGCCCTGGCCCCGCTCCAGGTAGATGGGCCACGGGTCCCGCACCTGGTAGGAGGACGCGACGCCCGCCGACAGCGTGCGGCGGGCGCGCTCGTAGAGCGCTCCCGAGCCTCCGGTGCGCTCGTCGAGGCGGGCGGCCTCGCGGGCGGTGAGGTCGGCGATGCGGGCACGGTCCAGGGCGACGGCCTCGCGCGTGCTCATGATCAGAACTCCTCGTCAGGTGACGACCCGGGAGGGCACGGGCGCCCTCCGTCACCCCCAGTCTGACCCATGACCCCCTCGAGAAGCCACCCTCGACGACGTGAAACGTGACCGAAACAGGGTCCCGACGACGGATTCCCTCGCCATGAGGGGACTATCGA
Source organism: Kineosporiaceae bacterium (assembly GCA_046330935.1). Taxonomy (GTDB): domain Bacteria; phylum Actinomycetota; class Actinomycetes; order Actinomycetales; family Kineosporiaceae; genus JAXLRU01. Next base: position 77,366 of record JAXLRU010000008.1, on the reverse strand, counting down.
GTGGAATCCGTGGCTTCCTTGGGAGCCCCCGCGGGCGCCTCCCGGGCGGCGAGGACCGTCTCGCGGGTGGGCACCCACCAGCCGATCGCCCCCGTACCCGCCACGCCCAGTGCCACCACGGACGCTGCGAGCCACGGCCGGCCCCGCAGGAGGAAGGCGCTGACCGCGATCGCCGTCCACATCACCGCCACTGCGGTCACCTTGGCGGCCCGGGGCATCCCCAGCCCGGCGCGGTAGTCCCGGATCAGCCCACCCACCAGCGGCAGGCCGAGCAGCCATCGCTCCAGGCGGCGGTGGGAACGGCTGAAGCACCACGCGGCACCGAGGAAGAACACGGTGGACGGCAGGCCCGGGACGACCAGGCCCACGGCACCGACGCCGACCAGCACCAACCCGGCGACCACCCAGACCGCGCGGAGCACCGGGGAGGCGGCCACCCGGCTGCGCGTCGCGTCCTCGCTCACCCGGCCAGCGTAGGCCGAGCGCCCCCGCCCCGGCCGACCCGCCGCACACCCACCCGGGCAGGATGTCCGGATGCCGCTGCTGCGCGCCGACGACGGCGTCGAGATCGTCCACGAGACCTGGGGCGTCGACGACGGGCGCCCCCCGGTCGTCCTCCACCACGGCTTCAGCTCCGACGCGCACCGCGAGTGGGTGGACACCGGCACCGTGGCGGCCCTGCTCGCCGCCGGACGACGCGTGCTGGCCGTCGACGCGCGCGGGCACGGCCGCTCCGGCAAGCCGCACGACCCCGCCTCCTACGGCGAGGCGCGGATGGCCGCTGACCTGCGCGCCGTCCTCGACGCCGAAGGGCTGCAGGTCGTCGACCTCGCCGGCTACTCGATGGGGGCGGTCGTGGCCCTGCTGGTGGCCGCGGCCGATCCCCGCGTGCGACGCCTGGTCGTCGGCGGGGTCGGCGCAGGCGTGGTCGAGCTGGGAGGCGTCGACCGGCGGGTCCTGGACCCGCTCGTCCTGCGCGAGGCGCTCCTCGCCGACGACCCCTCGACCGTGACCGACCCGACCGCCGCAGGGTTCCGCGCGGGGTTCGACGCCACCGGCGCCGACCGGCGGGCCCTGGCCGCCCAGGCAGCCGCCGTCCACCGCACCCCGGTGCCGCTGGACGCCGTCACCGCCCCCACGCTCGTCGTCGCGGGGCGCGACGACGCCCTCGCCGCGCGCCCCGAGGTCCTCGCCGCGGCGATCCCCGGCGCGCAGCTGCTCCTGCTCGACGGCGACCACCCGGGCGTGGTCGCCTCCCCGGCCTTCCGCGAGGCGCTCGTCGACTTCCTCGAGGTCGGCCCGGAACTCGGGTGACGGCATCCTCGGCAGACGGCAGGGTGGCGAGATGACCGCACGCCCGACGCCCGGCGTCCCGCGCCCTCTCGTGCACCCGCGCAAGGCGGCCCACGGCGACCGCGTCGCCGTCCTGTCACCCTCGTTCGCCGCGCCGGCGCTGTTCCCGCAGGTGCACGAGCAGGCGATGACCCGGCTGCAGGAGCTGACCGGCCTGGTCCCGGTGGAGTACCCCACGACCCGCACGCTCGACGCGAGCCCGCAGGCACGCGCCGCCGACCTCAACGCGGCGTTCGCCGACCCCGACATCCGGGCGGTCCTGGCGACGATCGGCGGCGAGGACCAGATCACGGTCGTCCCGCACCTGGACGCCGACGCCGTCCGAGCCGACCCGAAACCCTTCCTCGGGACCAGCGACAACACCAACCTGCACCAGTGGCTGTGGTCGAACGGGGTGGCGAGCTTCTACGGCGGCTCGACGCAGGTGCACCTCGGTCCCGGTCCGCACGCCGACCCCGTGCACGTCCGGTCCCTGCGGGCGGCGCTGCTGGACGGCGGGGCCGTGGAGGTGGTCGACCCGGGCGAGTCCGAGGACGTCGGGGTGCCGTGGGAGGAGCCGTCGAGCCTGACCGCCTTCGGCGAGCGCGAACCCACCGAGCCGTGGACGTGGGCCGGTCCGGCCCGGCGCGTCCAGGGACCGGGCTGGGGCGGCTGCCTCGAGGTCCTCCAATGGGTGCTCACAGCCGGGCGGGGCCCCCGCGATCCTCAGGAGCTGGCCGGGCACGTGCTGCTCCTGGAGACCTCCGAGGAGCTGCTGCCCGCCCGGGAGGTGGGCTGGATCGTCCGGTCGCTGGGCGAGCGGGGGTTCCTCGAGGCCGCCGCGGCCGTCCTGCTCGCCCGGCCGCCCGTCTCGGACCACGCGCGGCGACCGGGCGCCGAGGAACGGCGGCGGCTGCGCCAGGAGCAGCGCGACGTCGTCCTCGCCTTCGTGGAGCGGTACCACCCCGACGCCGTGGTGTGCGTCGGGGTGCCGTTCGGTCACACCCGCCCCCAGTGGATCCTGCCCCACGGCGGTCTGATCACCGTGGACGGCGCCGCCCGCCGGATCGAGGCCGACTACTCCTGAGCGGCAGCGGCGTGGTCGGACAGCGCGGCGAGCCAGGCGAGCACCGACGCCGTCAGCTCGGCGGCGAGCTGCGGGTCGTGATCGGCCGTGGAGGGGTCGGCGAACAGGTGCGCCTTGCCGGGGTAGAGGTGCACGGTTCCGCCGGCCTCGGCGGCGACGGCGGCGGCCAGCTCGGGCTCGAACCAGGGGTCGTCCTGGGCGCCGTGGACCGCCAGCGGCACGCCCTCGGGCCAGCTCCCGAACGCCTCGATCGGCAGGCAGCCGTGCATGAGCAGGGCACCCCGGGCACCGGGCCGGGTCTGGGCGAGCAGCTGGGCGGGGCCCGCACCGAGGGAGAACCCGGCGTAGACGGCGTCGGTGGGCAGGTGCTCGACGGCGGCCATGGCGCGCCCGGCGATCTCGGCGATGCCGAGGGCGTCCCGGTGCGCCACGCCCTCCTCGAGGGTGGCGAAGGTGCGCCCCTCGTAGAGGTCGGGGGTGTGCACGACGTGCCCCCCGGCGCGCAGCGTGTCGGCGAAGGCGAGGACGCCAGGGGTGAGGCCCTGGCCGTGGTGGAAGAGGATCACGTTCATATGTACACCGTACAATCTTAATGTCCGGCGTACAATAAAGGGATGCCACGCACCGCCGGTCAACGCGCCGGCCTCACCCGCGAGCAGGTGGTCACCGCGGCCGCCGACCTCCTCGCCGCTGACGGGATCGACGCCGTCTCCATGCGCAAGGTCGCCGAACGCCTCGGCGTCGCACCGAACGCCCTCTACGCCCACGTCCCCGACAAGTCGGCCCTGATCGACGAGCTCGTGGAGGCCATGCTCGGCGCGATCGCCGACCCCGACCCGCAGCTGCCCTGGCGGGAGCGCGCCGTCGCCGTCCTCACCGACAGCCGCACTGCGCTGCTCGCCCACCCCGACCTCGTCCCGCTCCTGCTCGTCCGGCAGAGCACCGGCCCGCACGCCCTGCGCCTCGGCGAGCACCTGCTGCAGGCCCTCACGCAGGCGGGACTGGCCGGCGCCGACGCCGCCACGGCCGCGCAGGCCCTGCTCGTCTGGACGGTCGGGTGCGCGGCGTTCGAGACCGGCCGGGCCACCGACCCCGACCCGCAGGCGCGCCAGGCCCGCGGCAGGCAGCGGACCGCCTCGGCCGGAGGGCTCAGCGCCGCCTACGCCGAGGAGCTCGCCACCTTCGCCGGTCGGGAGGTCTTCGAACGCGGCCTGGCCGCCCTGATCGACGGGTTCACCGCCCCCGCGGGCCCTGGTTCGGCAAGCGGCGGATCACGGCACCCGGCACGATGACCCGCATGACCGCCTCCCCCGCCGGCCCCGTCGCCCTCGTCGGCTCCGGGGAGTACCTGCCGGTCCTCGAACCCCTGGAGCGGGCCCTCATCGCCGGGCGCGCACCCCGCTACGTCCAGCTCGCCACGGCCGCCGCCCCCGAGGGGGACCGGGTGCTCGCACGCTGGCACGACCTGGGGCGCGCCGCCGCCGAACGGATCGGCGTCGAGCAGGTGGTCGTCGACGTCCGCACCCGCGCCGACGCGCAGCGGCCCGACCTCGCCGACCTCGTGGCCTGCGCCGGCCTCGTGTACCTGTCCGGCGGCAACCCCGCCTACCTGGCCGACACCCTCCGTGGCACGCCGGTGTGGGCGGCCATCGTCGACGCCTGGCGCGCGGGGGCGGCCCTGGCCGGGTGCAGTGCCGGCGCGATGGCGCTGTCGGCGAGCCTGCCCGACGTCCGCCGGCCCTGGCGCCCCGCGCTGGAGGGCCTCGGCGTCGTCGGCATGGTCGAGGTGATCCCCCACTTCGACCGGTTCGCCGCCCGCATGCCCGACCTCGTGCTGCGCCGCGTCGCGGGCACGCCGCCCGGCGTGCGGCTGATCGGCGTCGACGAGGACACCGCCCTCGTGGGCGGGCTCGACGGATGGCCCGGCGAGGCGGCCGCCCCCGGCACCACCTGGCACGTGCACGGCCGGCAGTCGGCCTGGCTGCTCGACCGCGAGGGCCGCACCGAGGTCGTGGCAGGCTCCTCGGTGGTCCTCGACCGGCGCCCCGGCTGACCCGCCCCCCGCCCGGCGGCGGCTCAGCCGCGCAGGTCGATCGAGACGACCGCCTCGACCTCGTCCCCGAGCTCGATGCCCAGCTGACGGCGCACGGCCAGCTTCAACGGCAGCAGGTACCCGCCGTCCTTCGGCAACAGCGCGGTCCCGAACGCGACCTCGCCCACGCGTGCCCGCACCGTGATGCACCCCCAGCCGTAGCTGGCCAGCGGGGCGACGTCGGCGACGGCCGCCGCCTGGGGCTCGGGCAGTCGCACGAACAGGTACGGCGGCGGGCCCCGCCACTCGATGACCTCGCCCGTGAACGTCAGGTCCATCACCGCACCCTAGCCAGGCGCGGCGACGGCGGACCGCTGGCAGACTGCCCCGATGCCGCTCGGACCCCACGCCCAGCCCTCGGCGATCACCCCGCTCGACGCGCAGTTCCTCCAGCACGCCGCCTGGTGCGACGAGCACGGAGCGCCCCTGTACGGCGAGCTGATGCGCGGACTGGCCGACGGCTGGCGGGACGGCGGCGTGGTCCGACGCCTGTGCGCCCCCTTCGACGGCACCTCCCCCGGGCACGCCGTCCAGCTGCGGGTACTCGGCGCCCTCCACCGGCTCGTCCTGCGCGGGCAGGCTCCCGACCTCGCGCCGTTCTGCCCCAGCGTCGGCGGCACCAGCGAGCCGGCCGGGGCGTGGGAGGTCGCGGCCGCCCTGCTCGCCGAGCACGAGGACTGGGTGCGCACCGAGATCCGGCTGCCGCCCCAGACCAACGAGGTGGGCCGCGCCAGCGCGCTCGCCGTCCTGCTCGCCGCCGCCTGCGCGCGGACCGGGCTGCCCGACGTCCGGCTGCTGGAGATCGGCGCCAGCGCCGGGCTCAACCTCGGGGTGGCCGGCTTCCGGATCACCGGGGACTCCTTCACCTGGGGACCGGCCGATGCCCCGGTGCGGATGGACGGCGCCGTCCGGGACGTGCCCGCCGACGTCGCCGCCCTCGCCGGACGGGTGCGGGTCACCTCCGCGCAGGGCTGCGACCTCGACCCCGTGGACGCCACCTCGGCCACGGGCCAGGAATGGCTGCTGTCCTTCGTGTGGCCCGACCACGTCGAACGCTTCACCCGGCTGCGAGCCGCCCTCGCCCAGGCCGCGGCCCGCCCGCCGGCGGTCGAGCGCGCCGAAGCCGGCTCGTGGCTGGCCCGGCGCCTCACGGAACCCGCGCCCGCGGGCGTGCTCACCGTCGTCTGGCACTCGGTGATGCAGCAGTACGTCCCCGACGAGGCGTGGCGACGCATCGAGCACGAGATCGACGCCGCCCGAGCCCGCATGCCGCTCGCCCACGTCGCGCTCGAGCCCGTGGTGCTCGCCGACCCCCGCGGCCACGGCCTGTGGCTGGACGGCGAGGTCGTCGGGCACGCGCAGCCCCACGGCGTCCCCACGTTCTGGGGGGCTTGGTGAGGGGTCGGGGGTGACGACGCGGGCACGGGCCGCCTGCGCGCCCTGAGCTGGAGGTGCCGGGATCGGTCGCCTGGAGGTGCCGGGATCCGTCGCCTGAACGCCCAAAGGGATCGGGCTCCGGATCCCGACAGGTCGATTCGAACGTCAGCAGGGCCCCGACGAAAGGCATGTCGGGGCCCTGCTGACGTTCGAGTGGAGGTGCCGGGAATCGAACCCGGGTCCGCCGGCGTGGTTCCAGGACTTCTCCGAGCGCAGTCCGTAGCAGCATTTCTCAGCCCTGAGGATCACACGGACGAGTCCTCAAGCCGGGCTCAGTCACTGTTGGTTGTCGTCTCAGGCCCCGTGACCGGGCCCTTGACCAGTGGCCTAGCTAGATGACGCGAGGAACCGAGCCGCAGGCGAGCTCGGGCTCACGGACTTCGTGGCTCGCTCAGGCGGCGAGGACGAAGTCGGTGCTCTTAGAATCGGCACCTATGGTTTGCGACGATGGTTAACGAGATCACGTCACCTTCTCGACTCGCTTCTCCTGGATCGACGACCGACGTCGAAACCGATCACCCCCTGTGCAGTTGTCAACCCGCCACCCTGCCCACGGCGGGGCGACGGGGGACGACCGCGCGCCCGGCGCACCGGGCGGCTGTACGACTTTAGCGCTGCGGGCGCCCCGACGCGACGCGGTATCCCCGGCCCGGCGGTTCGTCCTCGATCACGGTCACCCGCCGGCGTCCCCGAACGGAGCAACCCGGTCACCGCCCGTTCGGTGCCTGACGGAACGGCTCGCCCTCGCGGATGCTGGGAACGTGCCCACTCCTCCTCCGGTCCCCCGCACCGCTCCGGCGCCCCGACCGGAGGGCGCCACCGACGTCGTCCTGCCCTCGCAGCTGTTCGCGGGGCTGGGCCAGGGCTTCCTGGTCCTCGACGAGTCCGGGACGGTCCTGCAGGCCACCTCCACGGCCGCGGACCTCCTCGCCAGCACCGCCGACGCCCTCGTCGGGCGGCCGAGCCCGCTCGTCCCGCCCCACGCGCGCGGCCCGCTGGGCGCGACCCGCGACGTCCGCGTCACCCCGCAGGAGCAACCTCACGCGGACGGCGCAACGGGCTGGTTCACCCCCGCCGAGGACCCGGCGTCCCGGATCGCGGACCTTCCCTCCCCCCGCGCCTCCACCTCCCCCACCGGCATCCCCCCGGTGCGCGAGCCGATCGCCGTCCGCGGCGAGGCCCCCTCGCGCTCGGGCACCCGCGCCGTCGAGCGCGGCACGGGTGACGGGGCGCAGCGCTGGACCTACCGGGTGGCGCTGCCCGACGGCGAGGCCCGCCGCCTCCTGATCACGGCGACGGACCTGCCCGGCGGGCGCGTGCTCAGCCTGGTCGACATCACCGACGTCCACGCCGAGGCGCCCGCGCGTCCCCGCGCCACCCCGCGCACCCTCGGCGACCTGTCGCTGTGGGAGTGCCGGATCGCCGACGGCGACTTCACCGTCTCCCCCGACCTGCGCCGCGCCCTCGGCCTGCGCGCGGACGACCACGTCGACGTCGACCGCTGGTCGTCGTGGCTGGACCCGGAGGACCGCGACGTCGTCCCCCGGCTGGTGCAGGAGGCCCTGGAGGGACGCACGAGCTGGCGCCTGCTCCTGCGGGTCACGCCGCCCGACGGCCGCCCCCGCTACCTGCGGCACTGGTGCACCGTCAGCGCCGACGCGGCGGGCCGCCCCCTCGCCCTCGTCGGCAACGTCCGCGACGTCACCGACGGCGGGGACGCCGCCGACGAGCTGCGCACCAGCCGGCGTCGACTGCAGGCCGCGGTGCGCCTGACCGGCCTCGCGTCGTGGTCCATGCGGGTCGACGGCTCGCAGCTGTGGTGGTCGGACGGGATGTACCCGCTGTTCGGGCGCGACCCGGCGACGTTCGTGCCCACGCCCGCCGACCACTTCGAGGTCACCCACCCCGAGGACCTCGCGCGGCTGCTGCGCTGCATCGACCAGGTGATCGCCTCGGGCATCCCCGACGAGGTCGACCTGCGCGTGCGCACCGCCGCCGGGGTGCGCCACCTGCGGTGCTGGATCGACGTGACCGTCGACGACGACCTGCAGCAGACAGTCCTCGGGACCGTCCTCGACGTCACCGAGCAGGCGCGCACGATGCGGGCCCTGCAGGCCCAGCGCGAGGAGTTCCGGCTCGCCTTCCACGCCGCCCCCATCGGGATGGCCGTCCTCCTCGTCGACGGCGCGGGTGAGCGGACCGTGCGGCGGGTCAACCCCGAGCTGCGCGAGCTGCTCGGCCTGCCCGACGGTGAGCTCACCGACGCCCAGCTCGTGGAGCGCTTCCCCGCCGGCGCCCGCCGCGCCCACGCCCGCGCGTTGCGCGACCTGTGCTCGGGCGCCGCGGACGAGACCGATTACGAGGTGGCCTTCCACCGCCCCGACGGCAGCGAGGGGCACCTGTGGGTGCGCGCCGGCATCGCCCGGGCCACCTCGTCCCGCCCCGGGGGCCGCACCCAGGTGCTCTACCACGTGCTCGACGTCACCCAGCGCGAGCGCGACCGGCGCGACCTGCACCAGCTCGCCATGACCGACCCGCTCACGGGCCTGGCCAACCGCACCATGTTCTCCGCCGGGCTGGACGAGGCGCTCACCGGACACGGAGACGCCGGTGCGGCGCTGATGCTCGTGGACCTCGACCGGTTCAAGGCGGTCAACGACACCCTCGGCCACACCGCCGGGGACCAGCTGCTGGTGGAGGTCGCGCGCCGGCTGCGCCAGGCCGCACCGGCCGAGGCGCTGGTGGCGCGCCTGGGTGGAGACGAGTTCGCCGTCCTGCTGCCCCGCCGGCTCGACCCGCGAGCACTGCGCCAGGCCGCCGAGGCGCTGCGCGGTGCCCTCGCCGCCCCGCACCGGCTCGGCGACGTCGAGGACGTCAGCTGTACGGCCACCATCGGCGCCGTCGACCTCGGCGCGGGCGATGCGCGACCGGCCGACGCCTACCGTGAGGCCGACCTCGCCCTGTACGCGGCGAAGGCCGCCGGTCGCAACGCGGTGGTGGTGGCCGACGAGCGGCTGCGCGAACGCCTGCACCACCGCCGGCAGATGGAGCGGATCGTGCGCTCCGCGCTGGACGGCGGGCGGATCCACGTCGAGTGGCAGCCCGCGGTGGACCTCGCCACCGGGCTGGTCGTCGGGCACGAGGCCCTCGCCCGGCTGGAGGACGAGGACGGCAACCGGCTGATGCCCGAGGCCTTCCTCCCCGTCGCGGAGGAGCTCAACTCCATCGGAGACCTCGACCGGCGGATCACCGAACTCGCCGTCGAGCGCCTGGCCGCCGATCCCCACCTCGGCTACGCGGCGGTCAACGTCGCCGCCCGCACCCTGTGCGGCGGCGGGTACGCCGACGTCGTCCGCGACCTGCTGGCCCGCCACGACGTCGACCCGCACCGCCTGCTCGTGGAGCTCGACGAGCGCTCCCTGCTCGGCGGGGAGGGCGACTCGCCCGCCGAGCGGACCGTCGAGGCGCTGCACCGGCTGGGCGTGCGGCTCGGGCTCGACGACTTCGGGACCGGCTACTCGGCCCTGGCGCACCTGGAGCAGTTCCCGCTCGACGTCCTCAAGCTCGACCACACGTTCGTCGCGCGCCTGGGAGGCTCGCCGACCGCGCAGTCCCTGGTCGCCGCGATCGTCGCGCTGGCCCACGGCTACGGCATGGTCGTGACCGCCGAGGGCGTGGAGACGGCCGAGCAGGTGCAGGCGCTCCAGCGGGTGGGGTGCGACCGCGCCCAGGGCTGGCTGTTCGACGCCCGGCCGGGCACCACCCCCGCGGCCGTGGCCGAGGCGGCGGGCGCCGGCGACGTCTGGCGGACGGCATGACGCGGCGGGCGGGCTCCTGCCCCGACGGGCGTCCCGGACGACGTGCCGGACAGGACGGGCGGTGGGGGCGCCCGGCCGGACTCAGCGCCAGGTGCGCGCCGAGATCGCCCGGTCGGCCTCGCGGTTGTCCTGCCGCTCCCGCAGGGCCTGGCGCTTGTCGAACTCGCGCTTGCCCCGTGCCACCGCCAGTTCGACCTTGGCGCGGCCGTTGTGGAAGTAGAGGGACAGCGGGACGAGGGTGAGCCCCTTCTCGCGCACCACCTGCGACAGCCGGGCGATCTCCTCGCGGTGCAGCAGCAGCTTGCGCTTGCGCCGCGGCGGGTGGTTCGTCCAGGTGCCCTGGGCGTACTCGGGGATGTGCAGGGCCTCGAGCCACACCTCGTCGCCCTCGACGGAGGCGAACGCGTCGACCAGCGAGGCGCGCCCGGCCCGCAGGGACTTCACCTCGGTGCCCGTCAGCACCACGCCCGCCTCGTAGACGTCGATCACGGCGTAGTCGTGGCGGGCCTTGCGATTGCTGGCGATGACCTTGCGGCCGCTTTCCCGGGGCATGCGCCCAGTATCCCCGACCCGTCCAGCCGGTTTCGGCTACAGCCAGGCCATGGGGTTGGTGTAGGACCCGTTGACCAGGACCTCGAAGTGCAGGTGGCAACCGGTCGAGCTGCCCGTGGTGCCCGAGATGGAGACCGCCTGGCCACGGCTCACCCGCTGCCCGTTGGACACCAGGAGCCGCGAGTTGTGGTTGTACGTGGTCGCGAGGCTGACGCCGCGGACCACACCGTGGTCGATCACCACGCGGTTGCCGTAGCCGCCGGCCCACCCGGCGAGGACGACGGTGCCGTCGGCGGCCGCCCTCACGGTCGTCCCGCAGGGGACGCCGAAGTCGGTGCCGGTGTGCAGGCGCCGCACGTGGAAGATCGGATGGGTACGCCAGCCGAAGCCCGAGGTGATGGGGCCCGCCGCCGGCGTCCCGAGGAAGCCCGACCCGGAGCTGGCCACGACGTGGCCGCGACGTCGCGCGGCGGCGAGTGCGGCGGCCGCCCTCGCGCGCAGGACGTCCTGCAGCCGCTTCTGCTCGGCCGCCAGGTCGTCGAGGCGCTTCTGCTCGGAGGCCTTGCGCACCTCGATCATCTTCACGGTCGCCTGCTGGCGGACGACGAGCGCGGCGATCCGCCGCTGCGCCTGCGCCGCCCGGTCCTGGGCGGCCTGCTTGGCCTTGAGGACACGCTCGGCCTCGTCCAGGTAGGCCTGGGTCTGCAACCGCAGGGACGACAGGTAGTCCTCCTGGTGGAGGTTCGTCACCTGCTGCAACGTCAGCCGCTCCTGGGCACGCTGCTTGAGCTTCAACGCGGTCGCGCTGGCGGCCAGCGACGCGGCGAACTCCTCGGGGCTCGTCGCGTCCAGAGTCAGCGCGAGCTGGCTCGTGCCGCCGTTGTTCACGTAGGCGTCCCGGGCGATCCGGCCGAGGTCGGAGCGGGCCTCCTGCATCGCCTGCTGTCCGGCGCGGATCTGCTCCTCGGCGGCACTCTCCCGGGCCTGGGCGGCTTCGAGGCGCCCGGCGATCATCGCGTAACGCTCGCCGGCGGCCTTCTCCTCGGCCTCGGCGCGGGCCAGGTCGTCGCGGGCGTCGGCGAGGTCGGCCTCGAGGCGCTTGAGCGCGACGACGGCCTCCACGAGGTCCTGCTGGGTGCCCTCGAGCGTCTCCCGCATCTCGGCGATCTCGGCGTCGACGGCGCGCTTGCGCGAGGTCACCCTGTCGGCCAGAGGCGCCGACGGCGCCGCCAGGACCGGACCGCGCACGTACTGCGCGGCGTCGGAGGCCGTGGGGACCGTCAGCACCGCGGCGGCCAGTCCGAGGACGACCGGGACGGCGAGCGCGCGCCGCACGGCGCGTGTCCTCACCCGCATGCCGCTCACCTCCCGCACCCGTCCACCCTCGATCGTCGATCCGTCCGGCTACGCACAATCCGCGCGCCCTTACACCTTGAGGTATCGCTGCAGCACGAGCGTGGAGGACACGCCCGAGGAGACGACACCGACGATGAACAGGACGGGGATGATCGACCAGGCGACCGAAGGCTCCACCCACCGCAGCGAGTTCACGTTCGTGGCGAGCCAGCCGTGGACCCCGAACTGCAGCGTCAACCACAGGCCCGCCGAGGCGAGCGCCGCCCCGACGGTCGCGGCCAGCACCCCTTCCAGCAGGAACGGGGCACGGATGACGAAGTCCGAGGCGCCCACGAGCCGCATGATCGCCGTCTCCCTGCGCCGTGAGAACGCGGTCAGGCGGATGGTCACCCCCACCAGCAGGACGCTGCAGATCAGCACCCATCCGGCGAGGACGAGCGCGCTCCACTTCATCCCGTTGATGAGGCTGAACAGCCGCTTCACCAGCTCGTTCTGGTCCTGGACGGACTGCACCCCGTCGCGCCCGCTGAAGTACTCGGAGATCACCTGGTAACGATTCGGATCCTTCAGCCTGATCCTGTAGGACTCGGGCATCTGGGCCACGCTGACGTTGTCGGTGAGGGCGCTGTCCTTGAACTGCGCCTGGAACCGCTCGTAGGCCTCCTGGCGGCTCTCGAAGACCCACTTCTCGACGTAGGGCTTCAGCTGGGGCGACTCCAGCGCGGCCTCGACCTGGCGCTTCTGGTCCTCCGTGGCCGCGCCGCCGGAGCAGCTCGGGGCGCTGTCGTCGGCGCTGCACATGAAGATCGACGTCTGGACGCGGTCGTACCAGTAGGTGCGCATGTCGTTGACCTGGGCGCGCATCACCAGGCCGAGCGAGAGCAGGTACAGCGACACGCACGTGACCAGCACCAGCGACAGCACCATCGCGATGTTGCGCCGCACCCCGACGAGGATCTCGCCGATGATGAACTGAAGCCGCACAGGGAACCCCTCGATCTCGACGGTGTCGTCAGCGGCTGGTGTAGCCGTAGACGCCGCGGTCCTGGTCACGGACGAGGCGGCCCTCGTCCAGTTCGACGACGCGCTTGCGCATGAGGTCGACGATCTCGTCGTCGTGGGTGGCCATGACCACCGTCGACCCCCCGATCCGGTTGATCCGGTCGAGCAGACGCATGATGTCCTCGCTGGTGGCGGGGTCGAGGTTGCCGGTGGGCTCGTCGGCCAGCAGGATCGCGGGCCGGTTGACGATCGCCCGCGCCAGGGCCACCCGCTGCTGCTCGCCACCCGACAACTCGTGCGGGAAGCGGCCCTCCTTGCCGGTCAGGCCGACCAGTTCCAGCATCTCGGGCACCGCGCTCGCGATGTCGCCCCGGGACTTGCCGATCACCTGCAGGGCGAAGGCCACGTTCTCGAAGACCGTCTTGTTCGGCAGCAGGCGGAAGTCCTGGAAGACGACGCCGATCCGGCGGCGCAGCTGCGGGACCTTCCAGCGCGACAGCCGCGCGACGTCCTTGCCCGCCACGTGCACGAGCCCCTGCGTGGCCTGGTCCTCCCGCAGCACCAGGCGCAGGAACGTGGACTTGCCGGAGCCGGAGGCGCCGACGAGGAAGACGAACTCGCCCTTCTCGATCTCCAGGCTGACGTTGTCCAGCGCGGGTCGCGTGCCGCCCGGGTAGACCTTGGAGACGTTCTGGAAGCGGATCACGGGCTGTCCTCACGGCAGGGGCGAAAGCGGCTCGAGTGTAAGCAGGTGGACACGCCGCGTCCGTCTGCCGCGCCCGGACGGGTGACGCCGACCTGCGCTTCCGCGCCGAAAATCCGTTGCGCCGTCGCCCCGGAGGGCCCCACCCTGGCTGCCGGAGCGGCCACGCCGTCGCCCCGCCCGCGCAGCGCCGCGATCCCCGCAGCGCGCCGAGGAGTGAGAGGAGGTTCCCGATGACCGTCGCCCAGGGCTCCGTCCTGCCCTCGTCCCGACTTCCTCAGGAGACCCTCCCGTGTCCTCGCCGTACCCCCGTTCCGGATCCCCGGACGATCTGACCTCCCGCGTCACCTCCCGCTCCCGCCGCGCCCGCTGGGACGACGACGAGCCCGCCGCGCGTCGCGACGGTTCCCGTCGGTTGCGCCCCGCCGACGTCCGCGACCTCACCGACGCCGTCCGCGACGGCGACGGCTCGCACCTGCGCGACGACGACCCGGCCGACCTGCTCGCGCTGCCCGACGGCGCGACCCGGGCGACCACCTGGCAGACCAGCACCCACGGGCCGCGACCGCGCCCGTCGTGGCTGGTCACCGACCTGTCGGCCGTCGACGCCGACCTCGGCGTCCTCAAGACCGGCAAGGAGGCCGACGTCCACCTCCTCCGCCGGTGGGTGCCCGGTGGCGCGGAGTGCCTGCTCGCCGCCAAGCGCTACCGCACCGCGGAGCACCGCATGTTCCACCGCGACGCCGGCTACCTCGAGGGGCGGCGCGTGCGCCGCTCGCGCGAGATGCGGGCGATGGCACGCCGCACGGAGTTCGGCCGCGACCTGCTCGCCGGACAGTGGGCGGCCGCCGAGTTCGCCGCGCTGTGCCGGATCTGGGAATGGACCACCGCCGCCGGCACGCGGCTGGTGCCCTACCCCGTCGCCCTCGACGGCACCGAACTGCTCGTGGAGTTCGTGGGGGACGTGCAGCGACGCACGGCCGCCCCGCGCCTGGCGCAGTGTCGCGACCTCGAGGCCGAGCAGCTGCACCACCTCTGGCGGCGGTTGGTCGAGGGTCTGCACGCGCTGGCCGCCCTCGGCTACGCCCACGGCGACCTCTCGCCGTACAACCTGCTCGTGGACGGCGACGACCTGATCGTCATCGACCTGCCGCAGGTGGTCGACCTCGTGGTCAACCCGCAGGGGCCGAGCTTCCTCGAGCGGGACGTCCGCGTGGTGGCCGACTGGTTCCTCGCACGGGGCCTGCCCCACGAGGAGGCGGACGTGCCGCGGCTGCTGGCCTCGCTGATGCGCGAGGCCGTCGGGTGAGCCGTGGCGGCGGCGGGGGCCGACCCCGCCGCCGCCAGGGGTCAGCCCCGTTCGACGACGACGCGCTCGTTCGGCACGCAGTGCGTCATGCTCAGCCCGGCGACGTCGCGGCTGCCGTTCTTGCCGAGGTTCTCCAGCCGCGCCCGCTCCTGGTCGGTCAGGGTCTGGGTGGGCAGGGGCGGCAGGTGCCGGACGTCGTCGGCGCTGATCCCCAGCCCCTCGCCCACCCGGCGTCCCAGCTCGTCCTCGGCCATGAGGAAGTGCCAGACCATGCGCTCCTGGACCGGGCGTGCGGCCTGCGAGATGTTCGCCACGAGGTTGGCGACGAGGTCGTCGCGCTCCCACTCCTGCATCAGCAGGAACCGCTGCCCGGCCTGCTCGTAGTCGTTGGTCCGCTCCAGCCGGGCGCGCGTGACCTGCCCGTGGTGGTCGGCGCCGACGGCCGCGGGCCCACGCGCGGCGGCCTGTGCGAGGCCGCCGGTGATCGAGGGCTCGTAGTTGACGTGCGGGTTCTCCCCCACCGCGTCCACCGCGTAGGCCATCGCGCCGCCCTGCTGGTTCGTGGCCACGTGGGCGTTCTTCGGCTGGTTCACGGGCAGCTGCAGGTAGTTGGGGCCGACGCGGTAGCGCTGGGTGTCGGAGTAGCTGAACGTGCGGCCCACGAGCATCTTGTCGTCGGAGAAGTCGAGACCGTCGACGAGGACGCCCGTGCCGAACGCGATCTGCTCGTTCTCCGCGTGGTGGTTGCGGACGTTCGCGGTCAGCACCATCCGGCCCACCGCGCGGGGCGGGAACTCGTTCTCGGGCCAGACCTTGGTGTCGTCGAGGGGGTCGAAGTCGAGCTCGGGGTGTTCGTCGTCCGACATGAGCTGCACCTGCAGCTCCCACTCGGGGTACTCGCCGCGCTCGATGGCCTCGAACAGGTCCTTGCTCGCGTGGCCGAGGTCGCCCGCCTGCACGTTCGCGGCGTCCGCCTCCGTGAGGCTCTTCACCCCGGCCGTCGGGATCCAGTGGTACTTCACGAGGTGGCTGCGCCCCTGCGCGTCGACCCACGTGTAGGTGTTGACGCCGAATCCCTGCATGGTGCGGTAGTTCGCGGGGATGCCCCGAGGGCTGAACAGGTTGACGAGCATGTGCGTCGCCTCGGGGGTCTGCGACATGAAGTCGAAGATCCGCGCGGACTCCTGGCGGAAGGTCACCGGGTCGGGCTTGAGCGCGTGGATGACATCGGGGAACTTGATCGCGTCGCGGATGAAGAAGACGCCCAGGTTGTTGCCGACGAGGTCCCAGTTGCCGTCCTCCGTGTAGAACTTCACCGCGAACCCGCGCGGGTCGCGTGCCGCCTCGGAGGAGTCCCGCCCGCCGATCACCGTCGAGAAGCGGACGGCGACGTCGGTGCGCTTGCCGGCGGGCGCGAACAGCTTCGCGCGGGTGAACGCGGAGACGGGCTCGTCGCCGACCTTCCCGTAGGCCTCGAAGTAGCCGTAGGCCACCGCGCCGCGCGCGTGGACGACCCGCTCGGGGATCCGCTCGCGATCGAAGTGGCTGATCTTCTCCAGCAGCTGGTAGTTCTCCAGGGTCGCGGGGCCGCGGGATCCGACCGTCCGGGAGTTCTGGTTGTCGACCACCGGGTGCCCCTGCCGGGTGGTGAGCACGGGCCTGTTATCGGGGTCGGGGGCCTCGCCCGCACGGTGCGCTGCGACGTCGGTCATGACTGCTCCTCGCATCCTCGGGTCGGTATGCGAGAACTATCACGATTGCCCGAACAGCGCCCGACGATGAAGGGGCAGGACGCCGCTGGCGTCCCGCCCCTTCGTCGTCGTCCTGCGGCGTCAGGCGCCGGCCTTGTCCTCCTGGCGACGCCAGCGGATGCCCGACTCGAGGAACTCGTCGATCTCGCCGTCGAACACCGCGCTCGGGTTGCCCGTCTCGAACTCCGTCCGGAGGTCCTTGACCATCTGGTACGGGTGCAGCACGTAGGAGCGCATCTGGTTGCCCCAGCTGGAGCCACCGTCGCCCTTCAGCGCGTCGAGCTCGGCCTGGCGCTCCTGGCGGGCGCGCTCCAGCAGCTTCGCCTGGAGCACGCGCAGGGCCGAGGCCTTGTTCTGCAGCTGGGACTTCTCGTTCTGGCAGGTGACGACGACGCCGGTGGGCAGGTGCGTGAGGCGCACGGCCGAGTCGGTGGTGTTGACCGACTGACCACCGGGCCCCGAGGACCGGTAGACGTCCACTCGTATGTCGTTCTCGGGGATCTCGATGTGGTCGGTCTCGGCCACCACCGGCAGCACCTCGACGCCCGCGAACGACGTCTGGCGGCGGCCCTGGTTGTCGAAGGGGCTGATCCGCACGAGCCGGTGGGTGCCCTGCTCGACGGACAGCGTGCCGTAGGCGTACGGGGCGGAGATCTTGAACGTGGCGGACTTGATGCCCGCCTCCTCGGCGTAGGAGGTGTCGTAGACCTCCGTCTTGTAGCTGTGCCGCTCGGCCCAGCGCAGGTACATACGCATCAGCATCTCGGCGAAGTCGGCCGCGTCGACGCCGCCCGCCTCGGACCGGATGGTCACCAGGGCCTCGCGGTCGTCGTACTCCCCCGACAGCAGGGTGCGGACCTCGAGCTCCCCGAGCGCCTTCTTCACGGCGGCCAGCTCGACCTCGGCCTCGGCGAGGGTGTCCGCGTCCTCCTCGCCGAGCTCCACGAGGACCTCGAGGTCGTCGACGCGGGCGCTCATCCGGGTCAGCCGCTCGCGCTCGGCCTGCAGGTGCGAGAGCTTGCTGGTCACGGCCTGCGCGCGCTCGACGTCGTCCCACAGGTCGGGGGCGGCCGCCTGGTCGGACAGCTCGGCGATCTGCCGCTCGAGCCCTTCCAGGTCGCTGACCTTGAGGATGCTGGTCAGGGTCTGGCGGATCTCGCGCAGCTCTGCGGGGAAGTCGACGACGGCCACGTCGAGTCAGGGTAGTCGACGGCGGCGTCGTATCGGTCACACTGGGGCGGTGGACGAGAACGAGGCACAGCGCGTGGTCGCCGGTCTGAGGTCGCACGGGATCATCGCGGCGGTGGCCCGCCCCGCGACCTTCCGGTTCGGCGTGAGGGTCCCCTTGGGCGACGGGCGCGAGGCCCTGTGGGACGTCGACGGCGCGGCCGGGCTCGAGGCGCAGATCATGCGGGACGGCGTCCTGGTGGGCTTCGTGCCGCGGATCGAGGGCTCGGAGGACTTCGACGACGCCCAGACGGTGGCCGCGATCGCCGGTACCGACTACGGCAGGGCCTGAGGGTCCTCCACCGGCCGGCGCGCCTGGGCGCGTGAGGTCACCCGCAGGTCGATCCGGTCGACCAGCCCGGCCGTCACGACCGTGACGATCGGCACCCTGGCCCGGGCCACCAGCGTCACCTCTGCCGTGCCCGCGGCGACAGCCCGGGTGGGGGCGCCCACCACGACGCCGTCCAGCCGGGCGGCGTCGGGAGCCGTGCGCAGGTAGGCGGCGGCGGAGTCCCGGACCCGGGCGTCGTCCAGCGGCACCTGCCCCCGGCCGACCACCGGCGCGGGCCGGTCCGTCGCGTAGTAGCGGGTGGGCGACAGTGCATCGGCCGCGTCCAGGGCCGCGGCGTCGGCGAGGGAGGCCAGGCGGGTGCGCTGCAGGTGCACCGACGTCGCGGTCGCGATGGCCGTCACCAGCAGGAACAGCACCAGCGAGTACACCAGGACGAGCAGCATGATCCGGCCCGCGTCCTCCTCGCCGGGTGCAGGCCGCGTCGGGGCCGTCACGGCGCGGCCTGCTGTGTGGCACGGAAGCGGTCGACCACGGCCACCTGGGTCGCCGTGATGCGCGAGCGCAACGGGACGAGCCTGTCGACGAACCCGGGGATGCCGGGCAGGACCACCTCGACGCTGACGGTCGCGCTGACCCTCGCCTGAGGGGTGAGGCACGGGGAGGCGGAGCAGGACATCGTCAGCGACGAGCCGGGGTCCTCGGCCTGGAAGCCCTGGTCGGCCAGGCCCAGCCGCACGGCCACGGCGGCCGCCCGGCGCCCCTGCTCCTCCGACGGGGCGACCACCATCGCCCTCGCCGCGGCGCGCGCCGAGCCCTCGACGGCGTACCCCGCCGCCTGGACCCGCGACAGCGCCACGATCACGTAGACCAGCGGCAGCAGCATCAGCCCGCCCAGGAGCACGAACTCGATGATCGCGGTGCCGTCCTCCCCCGCGCCCGTCCGGGCGGCGCGCACCCGGGCGCGCAACCGGCGCGATCGCAGGCCGAGCCCTGTCACGGCTGCTCGACCCAGGCGTGACCGCGGACGTCCACGGTGTCCCCGACCCCCCACAACCCCGCGACCGGTAGCGGCGCCCGTACCCGCACCTCGACGACCTCCAGGCCGTCCTGAGTGGTCCGTACGGCGCTGACCCGGCGGGCGAACCGCCCGGACAGGTCGGCGGCGATCAGCTCGCGTGCGCGGCGGGCGCCGTCCTCGGGGCTCGCCCCCGCCCGGGCCCCGTAGCGCGCGCCCTCGGTGGCGGCGTCGATGACGGTGTTGCGGACGTGCAGGGCGATCGCCAACTGCACGATGGCCACGAACACCATCGACACCAGCGCCCCGACGAGGACGAACTCGACGACCGCGGACCCCTGCTCGGCGTCCGCGGCAGGGCGGCGCCGGCGGCCGCGGGCCACCGCACCCGCCCGACGGTCGAGGATCACTGGCCGCCCAGGATGTCGGTGAACGCGCCCTCGACGAGCGCCTCGATCCTGCCCCGGGCGGTCGTGTAGATGGCGAGGACCAGGCCCGCCGTCATCACGGTGATGAGGACCCAGCCCGGCACGTCGCCGTCGTCGCCGGTGCCCTCACGCCCGGCCCGCGCGCGCGCCAGCCGCGCGGCAGCGTCCTGCGCGGCGTCGAGCACGCCGACGTGCGCGCGCCCGACCGCCGCCCAGCCCCGCCGGTGCGTGCCGGTCCACCTCCCCGCGCTCGTCCGCCCGCTCGTGGTCCCCGAAGCCCTTCGGCCCACCGTCGCCATCCCTCCCGCCGGGCACCGCCCGGACGTGCTCCCCGTTCCCGTCACCGCCGACGCGATCCGCGTCAGGGCCCCCAGCTCAGTGCCGCCAGCCCCGGGTACACGATGAACGCCACCGTGACGGGGAGGATCAGGAAGACCACCGGCACCATCATCAGGACTTCCTTCTTGCCGCCCAGCTCCATGAGGTCGCGGCGGGCGGCCTGCTGCACGTCCATGGCCTGGGCCCGCAGCACCTCGGCCAGGGGGGTGCCGCGCTCGACGCTGATCACGACGCCGTCGACGAAGCGGACGAGGCCGGGCACGGGCACGCGGCGCGCCAGGCCGTCGAGGGCCTGCACGAGGCTCGCGCCCGCGCGCACCTCGGTCATCGCCCGGCGCAGCTCGCCGGACAGCTCGCCCCGACCGACCCGGGAGACCCGGTCCAGCGCGCCGGCGGCCCCCTCCCCTGCGGCCACCGACAGGGCGAGCAGCTCGGCGACGGCGGGCAGCTGGGTGAGGATGCGGCGCTGCCGGGCGCGCACCCGACGGGTCAGCTCGAGGTCGACGCCGAGGACCGCGGCGACGGCACCGAGCACCAACGCGACGAGGAAGACCCCCACCGCGGCACCCCGGGCGGTGACGAGGAACAGGCCCAGGGCCGCCCCGCCCACCCCGCCCGCCGCGCCGGCGATCACCTGGCGGGCGCGGAAGTCGGCCACGGACGCCGTCGACCCGAGCTGGTCGAGCCTGCGCTGCGCGGCGACCGCGCTGCCCGTCAACCGCTCGAGGACGCCCGTCAGCGACGACGCCAGCGGGGCGACCCCCCGCTCCAGCCCGGGCAGCCAGCCCTCGCGCGAGGGCCGGCGCAGCAGACGCGAGGGCGTGGCCCCGCGGACGTAGGGGGCGACGCGGTCCACGAGGTCGACCCGCCGCGCACTCGGGCGGCGCAGGACGACGAGGAGCAGGCCGCAGGCGAACACCCCGCCGAGGAGGGCGCCCAGCGCGGGCAGGGCCCACGGGCCGCCGCCGGAGGCGATCACGACAGCACCCGCTCGTCCTCGGGCAGCCGCCCGATCCGCCGCATCGCCAGGTAGGCGACAGCGCTGCACGCCCCACCCGTGACCAGCACGAGCAGCCCGGAGGGGCCGCGGTAGGCGGCCACCGCCTCGGGCCGGGTGGCCATGATCGCGAGGACCAGCCAGGGAGCGGCCACGGCCAGCTTCGCGCCGTTGACCGTCCACGACTGGCGGGCCTGCAGCTCGGCGCGGGTGCGCGCGTCCTCCCGCAGGAACGTCGACAGCGAGCGCAGGAGCGTGCCGAGGTCGGTGCCGCCGACCTCGCGCGCCACGCGCAGGGCCTCGCAGATCCGGTCGGCGACCGGGTCGGCGAGGCGGTCCTTGAGCCGGTCGAGGCTGTCACCGAAGGCCCCGCCGCCGCGGTAGTCGGCGGAGAACTGCGCGAAGGCGGGACGCAGCGGCTCGGGGCCGCGGTCGGCCAGCTGCGCGAGCGCCTCGGGCAGCGACAGCCCCGCGCGCACCCCGGAGACGAGGTTGTCCACGGCCTCGGGCCAGACGTCGCGCAGGTGGACGCGGCGCTTGCGCGCCCGGGAGCGGACCAGGGCGAAGGGAGCCCACGCCGCGATCAGCCCGAAGCAGGCGGCGATCGACGGCACGCGCGAGACGACCAGGCCCACGAGGGTGACGACGAGGCCGGCCCCGAGCGCGAGCCCGACGACCGCGCGGGTGCCGGGCAGCGGCAGGCCGCTGGCGGCGAGGTCCTCCTGCCAGCGGCGGCGCAGCGCCGAGGGACGAGCGGGCCGCGGCGGCGTCTGCCAGCACGACCACCAGATCAGGAACAGGCCGGACCCGAGCACCAACCCCAGCAACGCGCCCACGCTCAGACCCCCAGCAGCGCGGCCACGTCCACGCCGATCCGTTCGAAGCGGTCACGGTGGGGCGGGAACCCCTCGGCGCGCACCAGCCGCCCCTCACGCCGGACGAACAGGTCGGCCGTCTCGACGACGTCGCCCTCCGTCCGGCCGGGGACCGCGACGATCTCGTGCACGCGCCGGCGGCCGTCGGCGTCCAGGCGCAGCTGGACGACGACGTCGACGCTGGCCGCCACGGTGGGCACGACGAAGCGGCTGCTCACGTTGGTGCCCGCCAGCAGGGGCAGGGTGCACATCTTGAGCACGGCCTCGCGGGCGGAGTTCGCGTGCAGGGTGCACATGCCCGGCAGGCCGCTGTTGAGCGCGATCAGCAGGTCCAGCGCCTCGGCCTGGCGCACCTCGCCGACCACGAGCCGGTCGGGGCGCATCCGCAGCGCCTCCTTGACCAGCCGGCGCAGCGGGATCTCCCCCGCCCCCTCCAGGTTCGGTTGGCGGCACTGCAGGCCCACGACGTCGCGGCGGGGCACTTGCAGCTCGAAGACCTCCTCGCAGGTGATCACCCGCTCGCGGGCGGGCACGGCCGCCGTGAGGCAGTTGAGCATGGTCGTCTTGCCGGCCTGGGTGCCGCCGCTGACGAGCACGTTCAGCCCGGCCTGCACCGCCGCGCCCAGGAAGGCGGCGGCGGGCGGGGTCAGCGTGCCGAGGGTGACGAGGTCGTCCAACCGGTGCGCGCGGACCACGAACTTGCGGATGTTCACGGCCATGTGGCGGCGGGTGACGTCGGGGATGACGACGTGGACGCGCGAGCCGTCGGGGAGCGTCGCGTCGACGAACGGGCTCGAGAGGTCGACCCGGCGCCCGGCCGCGAGCACCATCCGCTCGACGAGGTCGCGCAGCTCGTCCTCGCGCAGGATCGTGGTGGTCAGCTCCGAGATCCCGCCCCGCGCGACGAACACGCGGCTCGGCTCGTTGATCCAGATCTCCTCGATCTCGGGGTCGTCGAGGTAGGGCTGCAGCGGGCCGAAGCCGACCACGACGTCGAGGACCTGCTTCACCGCGGTGTCGACGTCCGACAGCGCCGGGAGCCTGCTGGTGAGGGAGCGCTCGTCGTAGTCGGTCACCGCCTCGCGTACGAGGGCGTGCACCGAGGCGTGGTCGCGCCCCGGGTCGAGCCCGCGGCGGCGGATCAGCTCGCGGACCTCGCCCGCGACCAGGGTCACCCCGTCCACCGGTGTCTCCTCCCCGATCGGTACCGGCCGGTCGGGGAGGAGCTTACGGGTGTCGCGCGTCCCGCCGTCTCCGTCGTCCACACCCTTCGGGCACCCGGGCACCAGGGCCGGTGGGGTCCACCCGCGGGCCCCCGACGGGGGCACGGAGCCCTGCACCGGTGCACGGGCGCGGCTATGGTGACGACGAGGGCGGCGACGTCGCAGTCGGCAACGCCACGTCACCGCACGCAGCAGAAGGGGACGTCGTGACCACCATGGAACAACCGGGCACCCTGGCCGGAGACAGCGTGGAGCTGCGGGTCCCGGCCGATCCGGCCTACCTGGCGGTGATCCGGACGGCGGCGGCGGGGCTGGCCGCGCGCCTGGACCTCACCCTCGACGAGATCGAGGACCTGCGGATCGCCGTCGACGAGGCCTGCGCCCTGCTGCTGGACCACCGTGCGCACCCCGGCGAGGACCTCTTCGCCGTCTTCGTCGTGCGCGACGAGGCCCTCGACGTCCACGTCACGGGTCCGGCCTCGGTGCTGCCCGACCGCACGAGCTTCGCGTGGTCGGTGCTCGCCGCCCTGGTCGGCTCGGTCGAGACCGGGTCCGGGCCGAACGGCTCCTGGGTACGACTCGTCCACGACAGTCCGGGGAGAACCGGGTGAGCCCGTCGGGACCCGGCCCGGGCACGACCGAGGCGCAGCAGGGCCCCGCCGAGGTGTGGCAGACGGGAGGCGTGCCCGCCTCGCGGGAGCACGCCGGCGAGGCGACCCCCACCGGCACCGAGGCCCTCCTCGCGCTGCGGGCGAGCCTGCCCGAGGGGCATCCCCGCCGCGCCGCCATCCGCGACCTCGTCGTGAAGGCCGAGCTGCCGTTGGTGCACCACCTCGCCCAGCGCTTCCGCGGCAGGGGCGAGCCGTACGACGACCTCGTCCAGGTCGGCACGATCGGGCTGCTGCACGCCGTGGACCGCTTCGAGCCCGAGCGCGGCAGCTTCACCGCCTTCGCCGTCCCCACCGTGCTCGGTGAGATCCGGCGGCACTTCCGCGACCGGGCCTGGGCCCTGCGCGTCCCCCGGCGGCTGCAGGACCTCGGGCGTCAGGTCTCGGCGGCGCGCGACGAGCTCAGCCAGGAGCTGGGCCACTCCCCCACGGTGCAGGAGATCGCCGGCCGGCTCGGCGTCGACTCGGACATGGTCGTCGAGGCGCTGGAGACGGCGGGCGCCTACGCCACGGTGCCGCTGCCGGTGCCGGGCGAGGACGGCGACCAGGCCCAGCTGGGGTTCGTCGACGAGGGCATGGAGCTGGTCGAGCAGCGGGAGACGCTGCGGCCCCTGCTCGCCAAGCTGCCGGCCCGGGAGCGCCGGATCGTCGCGCTGAGGTTCGTGCGGGGGATGTCGCAGGCGCAGATCGCGGCGGAGGTCGGTATGTCGCAGATGCACGTCTCGCGGCTGCTCGCGCGCAGCATGGCCGCGCTCCGGGAGGGGCTGGACCCGCCCGGCTGACGTGGGGCCGGCGCTCGGGTCGTGCCCGGCTCAGGCCTCGGTCGCCGACGGGCCGCCGAGGGTTGCCGGGCGGCCGGTGGCGACGAGCCCGCCGACCACCGACACCAGCAGCACCACGCCCAGCGGCCACAGCCGGCTGCTGGCCATCGTCGCGCTGACGGGCAGGGCGATGAGCTGCCAGGCGAGCAGGGGTCCGCGCGCCCAGCGCCGCCCCCGCGCCACCGCCCGCACGGTCGACCACAGCAGGATCGCCAGGCCGAGCGCACACACGAACTCCCAGGCCGCCCCGGCGCGGTCGACGGCCGCGCCGTCCACCAGGCCGACCAGCAGGTAGGCCGCCCCCGCCGTCGCGGCCGCGGCCTGCACCGACACGCACGCGGCCAGGCCAAGACGCCACCGGTCCACCGGACCTCCTCCTCTTCAGAGCCTGTCCGGCTCGCTCGTTCCCGAAGCGAATCCTCCCAGGCGGGCGCGACCGGCGCCGACCGGAGGGCGCTGAGGCGCAGGACCGACCGTCGCGCCAGGCGCAACCGACGGGCGAACTCGGCGTCGTGAATACCGCTCCGGTGATGCATGTCACTCCAGGAGCGGGGCACGGGAACGGGTGGGTCGCCGTTGGCACCCCAGGACCTGCCGGGAGGCACCGGGCACCACCGCGGATGTCGTTCGCATCCGTCATTCCCGGCAGGGCAACAATCGCACAGTGGAAACGGCTCGCAGCGTCGCGGCGAACGGGCTCGGTGACTACTTTCCGCCACCGAGGTCCGCCACCTCCGTCGCGACGGCTGGATGAAGGCTGAACCACCGACGCCGGTTCGGTTGCACGGCGTGACCGGTCCGTGTCATCGGCCCAGCTCACAGGCTTGTCTCAGGAAACTGCTCAAGCCAGTGACGGAAGGTGACGAATGATCGGCCAGGCGTCCCGGCGTGAGCACGGACACAACCCGTCGCCAAGTTGAGACCCGGAAACCCTTGTGAAGACGGGCACAAGGATGTGAGGCTTTCTCTCAGGCACCTCGGGGTGAGGGCAGCATGGCCTTAGGGAAGAAGACCAAGGCCGCGCGAGGACTCTCACACCCGGAGGCGAGAGGCGCGAAGCACGTCGCGCCGGGCATCACCACGAGCACTGCAACGTTCAGAGCGAGCCAGTACGTCAGGTCGACCGCGCAGCCTTGCGTCCGTCGACACCCAGGACGCCCCCGACAGGGGCACAGGATTGCCCCGCTGAGGGGCCGGAGGAGTGACACCCCCATGGATTGGCGCCACACCGCTGCCTGCCTGGAGGAGGACCCGGAGCTGTTCTTCCCGATCGGGAACACCGGCCCCGCCCTGCTCCAGATCGAAGAGGCCAAGGCCGTTTGTCGCCGCTGCGACGTCGTCGAGACCTGCCTGCGCTGGGCGCTGGACACGGGTCAGGACGCCGGCGTCTGGGGCGGCCTGTCCGAGGACGAGCGTCGCGCGCTCAAGCGTCGCAACGCCCGCGCCCGCCGCGCCGGCTGAACAGAGCCCGCCGGCTGACGAACGTCGCGAAGCCCCGCCGACCCCTGGTCGGCGGGGCTTCGCGCTGTCGGCGTGCCATTCGGGAGCACTCGCGGGCCCTGGGATGCCTCGCTCCGGCTCCGGATCCGGACGGAGACGGTCTCAGCCGCGGACGGGGCGGACAGTCACCTCGACGGTCACCTGCGTGCCGCGGCCCGGCCCGGCCGAGAGGGCGGACGACGAGGCGCCCAGCCCGAGCTGCTCGCGCAGACCCGGCGTCGTGACGTCGTCGACGAGGCCCTGACCGGCGTCGGCGCCCTCGTCGTCGTCGGGCTCGGCCTCTCCCCAGGTGATCCTGCCGCGCATCTCGCCGGAGACCAGCGCCTGCACGATCTGGGTACCGAGCCCGTCGCTGCCGGCCGCGAAGCCCTCGGGCAAGCCGCTCCCGTCGTCGCGCACGATCGCCGTCAGGCGGTCGCCGTCGCGACGGGCGATGAGGGTGACCGTCCCCGAACGGTTCTCCAGCCCGTGCTCCACCGCGTTCGTCACGAGTTCCGTGAGCACCAACGCCAGCGGGGTGGCGTTCTCGGCGCGCAGCTCGCCGAAGCGGCCCACGCGCTTCATCGACACCGCCTGCGCGGGGCCCGCCAGCTCGACCGCCAGCGCCGCGGTCCGCTCCACGACCTGGTCGAAGTCGACGGTCTCCCCCAGCCCCGTCGACAGCTGCTCGTGCACCATCGCGATGGTGGCGACCCGGCGCATGGCCTCCTGCAGCGCGGCCCGCCCCTCGTCGGACTTGATCCGGCGCGCTTGCAGCCGCAGCAGTGCCGCCACGGTCTGCAGGTTGTTCTTGACCCGGTGGTGCACCTCACGGATCGTCGCGTCCTTGCTCAGCAGCTCCCGCTCGCGGCGGCGCAGCTCCGAGACGTCGCGGACCAGCAGGAGCGCGCCCACCCGCTCGCCGTCTGCCCGCAGCGGGATCGCCCGCAACGACAGGGTCGTGCCGCGCGCCTCGATGTCGCTGCGCCAGGGCGCGCGGCCTAGCAGCACCAGCGGCAACGACTCGTCGACCTGGCCCGACTGGTCCAGCAGCGGCGTGACGATCTCGACCAGGGACGCACCGGAGAAGTCGCCGACGTACCCGAGCCGGTGCAGCGCCGACATCGCGTTGGGGCTGGCGTAGGAGATGCTCCCCTCGCGGTCCAGGCGCAGCATGCCGTCTCCCACGCGCGGCGCCCCGCGCCGCGAGCCGGTGGGCGCGCCCGCCACGGGGAACTCGCCGCTGGCGACCATCCGGGCCAGCTCGTCGGCGCACTGCAGGTAGGTCAGCTCCAGCCGCGACGGCGTGCGGGCGGCCGCGAGGTTGGTGTGGCGGGCCACGACGGCGATGACCTGCCCGGCGCGCACGACCGGGATGGTCTCCTCGCGGATCGGCACGTCGTCACGCCACTCGGGGTCGCGTTCGCGGCAGATCCGCTGCAGGTCGTAGGCGCGGTCGATCTGCAGCCGGCGCCCCCGCACCACCGTCGACCCGACGATGTCGTCGTAGTGCACCGTCGCGCCCGTGCTGGGGCGGCAGTGCGCGACGGCCACCCAGCCGTCTGCGTCCTTGTCGCGCACCCACAGCACGAGGTCGGCGAAGGAGAGGTCCGAGAGCAGCTGCCAGTCCCCCACCAGCAGGTGCAGCCACTCCATGTCGGGAGTCGCCAGCGCGGTTCGGGTACGGATGAGGTCCGCCATCGTCGGCACGGCGCCCAGCCTACGGCGCCGCGGGCTCAGCCCCGGACGAGCTCCCGCAGCGTGCGCAGCGCCACCGACAGCGACGCGAGGTCGACCTCCTCCAGCAGCAGGACCTCCTGCAGGGTCGCCCGGGTCGCCGCCACCGTGGCGCGGTGCGCCGACTCCCACGCGTCGAGCAGGCGCTCCGGCGACGCGTCCTTGTCCTCGGCCCCGGGCTCCCCGCCCGAGGCGGCGGTCTCGGTCATCACGGCGAGGGTGAGGGACTCCAGGACGCCGTAGGCGTCGTAACGCAGGGACGTCCGGGCGAGCGCCTTCCACCTGTCGCTGCGGTCCAGGCGCGTGATCCGCGTCAGCAGGGTGTCGACGCCGAACCGGTCGGAGATCGCGAAGTAGACGGGCAGCACCCGCTGCGGCGGGACCCCCGCGGCGCCCGCGACCTGGACGACGTCGAGCAGCTGGTAGACGTTGAGCAGCGCCGCGGCCCGCTGCGCGAGGTCGTCGGGGGCGCCCCGGTCGGCCAGCCGCCGGGTCTGGGCCTCCAACTCCCGTGCCTCGGCCCCGACGAGGGCCTCGGGCACGCTCGGCCCGAGCTCGGCGACGACCGGAGCGAGCCTCTCGACGACGTCGCGCAGCCCTCGCCCGTCGTTCGCGTCCCCGACCCGCGCGTGCTGCAGGAACCAGCGGGTGCCGCGGTCGAGCAGCCGGCGCAGCGCCAGGTGCAGGGCGATCTGGGCGCTCGCCGCGTGGGGCCCCTCCAGCGCCTCGACGTCGGCCGCGAACGACGTCACGCCGAACACCTCGCGGCAGGCGACGTAGGCGCGCGCGACCTCGTCCACGCTCGCGCCGGTCTCCTCCACGGCGCGGAAGGCGAAGGTGGCCCCGCCCCGGTTGACCATGTCGTTGGCCAGCACGTTCGCGACGATCTCCCGGCGCAGCGGGTGGTGGGCGAGCTGGTCGGGGAAGCGCTCGCCGAGGACGCGCGGGAAGCAGCCCACGAGCATGGCCTGCAGGTACGGGTCGTCCACGGTGACGCCGTCCAGCAGCGCCCGCTTGAGCTCGATCTTGGCGTGGGCGACGAGGACGGACAGCTCCGGCGAGGTCAGCGCCCCGCCCGAGGCCGCCCGGTCGGCCAGCTCCTTGTCGGTGGGCAGGCACTCCAGGGCCCGGTCCAGGCCGTCGGCCTCCAGCCGACGCAGCATCCGCCGGTGGGCGTCGGCCATCCCGGCGGCCTGCGCCAGGGACGCCGCGAGCAACTGGTTCTGCTCGACGTTGTCGCGCAGGACCAGCGCCGCCACGTCGTCGGTCATCTCGGCGAGCAGGGCGTTGCGCTGCTTGCCGGTGAGGTCCCCGGCGGCGACCACGCGGTCGAGCAGGATCTTGATCAGGACCTCGTGGTCGGAGCAGTCCACGCCCGCGGAGTTGTCGATCGCGTCGGTGTTCAGGCGCACCCCCGCCAGGGCGGCCTCGATCCTGCCCGCCTGGGTCAGCCCGAGGTTGCCGCCCTCGCCCACCACGCCGACCCGCAGGTCGCGCCCGTCCACCCGGATCGCGTCGTTGGCCTTGTCGCCGACGGCGGCGTGGGACTCCCCCGACGCCTTCACGTACGTGCCGATCCCGCCGTTCCACAGCAGGTCCACCGGGGCGGTGAGCACGGCGCGCAGCAGGTCTGCGGGCGTCATCGCCGTCACCCCGTCCGCGATGCCCAGGACCGCCGCCACCTGCGGGCTGATCGGCACCGACTTCGCCGAGCGCGGGTACACCCCGCCGCCCTCGGACAGCAGCGCCGGGTCGTAGTCGGCCCACGACGACCGGGGCAGCGCGAACAGGCGCGCCCGCTCGGTCCAGGACCGCTGCGGATCGGGATCGGGGTCGAGGAAGACGTGCCGGTGGTCGAACGCCGCGACCAACCGGATCGACCTGCTCAGCAGCATCCCGTTGCCGAACACGTCCCCCGACATGTCGCCGATGCCCACCACGGTGACCGGGTCGCTGCCGACATCGACGCCGCGCTCACGGAAGTGCCGCTTCACGCTCTCCCACGCGCCGCGGGCGGTGATGCCCATGGCCTTGTGGTCGTACCCCGCCGACCCGCCGGAGGCGAAGGCGTCGCCCAGCCAGAAGCCGTACTCGGCGGCCACGCCGTTGGCGAGGTCGGAGAACGTCGCCGTGCCCTTGTCGGCGGCGACGACGAGGTAGGGGTCCTCCTCGTCGTGGACGACGACCTGCGCCGGCGCGACGACGTGGCTGCCGGAGGCGTCGGCCACCCGGTTGTCGGTGAGGTCCAGCAGGCCGCGGATGAACGTGGTGTAGCTGGCGACGCCCTCGGCGAGCCAGGCGTCGCGGTCGACTGCCGGGTCGGGCAGGCGCTTGGCGACGAAGCCGCCCTTGGCGCCCGTCGGCACGATCACGGCGTTCTTCACGATCTGGGCCTTGACCAGCCCGAGGATCTCGGTCCGGAAGTCCTCGCGCCGGTCCGACCAGCGCAGACCCCCGCGTGCGACGGACCCGAAGCGCAGGTGCACGCCCTCGACCCGCGGCGAGTAGACGAAGATCTCGTGCACGGGCACCGGCGCCGGCACGTCGGGCACCTGCGCGGGGCTCAGCTTGAACGACAGGTACGGGGGGCCCTGCGCGGGACGGCGCGCGTGGTCCACCCACGCGTTCGTCCGCACCGTCGCCGTGATCACCCCGAGGAACGCCCGCAGGATCCGGTCGTGGTCGAGGCTGGCGACGGCGTCGAGGTCGGCGGTGATCGCGGCCACGTGCTCGGCGACGACGGCCGCACGGGTGCGGGCCTCGCGGCCCGCGGTCGGGTCGAACCGGGCCTCGAAGAGCGCCACCAGCCGCCGGGTCAGGCCCACGTGCCCTGCGAGCACCGCGGGCAGGTACTCGAAGCTGTAGGGCAGCCCCACCTGGCGCAGGTACCGCGCGTAGGCGCGCAGCACCGAGACCTGCCGCCACGTCATCTCCGCCGTCAGCACCAGCCGGCTGAACCCGTCGGACTCCGCGGCGCCGAACCACGCGGCCGCGAAGGCGTCGCAGAAGGCGAGGCGGGCGGCGTCGAGGTCCACGGCCGGGTCGTGGTGGCGCACGCCGAAGTCGTAGACGTGTGCCGTGCGCCGCAGCCCCGTCGTCGGATCGGTGCGGACGAGGACGAACGGGCGTTCGTCGACCACCTCGACGCCGAGGTCGGCCAGGAAGGGCAGGGCCGCCGACAGGGACATCGGCGCGCAGCGGTAGACGACGAAGCGGCGGTGGTCGGCACCCGCACCCAACGGCCGGTACATCGTCGTCGCCAGCGCCTCGTCGTCGCCCGTGGGGTGCTCGCCGAGGAGCCGTTCGAGCCGGACGACGTCGCGCACGGCCACGCGGGCGGGCACCTCGTCCTTGTACGCCTGCGGGACGCCGAGCCCCCACGCCCGCACGAGGGCGTCGCCGCGCTCCTCGCCGAGCTCCAGCCGCAGGGCCTCCGCCAGGTCGTCGTCCCACGACCGCGTCACCTCCACGAGGCGGCCCTGCAGCGCGGCGGCGTCCACCGCCACGGCCGCGCCCGCGCCGCCGGCCGGTAACCACAACACGAAGTGCAGCCGCGCCAGGACGGACTCGCTGACCCGGGTCGTGTAGTCGACGCGGACGGCCCCGAAGGTCTCGCGGAGCAGCTGCTCCACGGCGAGCCGCATCGCCGTCGTGTAGCGGTCGCGGGGCAGGAAGACCAGGGCGGAGACGAACCGGCCGTACGGGTCGTGCCGCACGAACAACCGGGTGCGTCGCCGCTCCTGCAGGTGCTGGACGGCGGTGGCGATCGCGGTCAGCTGCTCGACGTCGATCTGGAACAGCTCGTCGCGGGGGTAGGTCTCGAGGATCTGCAGCAGCTCCTTGCCGGAGTGGCTGTCGGGCTCGAATCCCGCGGCGTCGAGCACCGCCGCGCACTTGCCGGCGAGCACGGGGATGCGCCGCACGCTGTCGGTGTAGGCCGAGGCGCTGAACAGGCCGAGGAAGCGGCGCTCCCCCACCACGCGCCCGTCCTCGTCGAACAGCTTGACGCCGATGTAGTCGAGGTTGGCCGGGCGGTGCACCGTCGAACGGGTGTTCGCCTTGGTGAGCACGAGCAGGTGCGGGTCTCGTGCCCGTTCGCGGACCGCTGCGGTCAACCGCACCGGCTCCGTGCGCGAACCCTCGCGGCCCGGCCGGAGCACGCCCAGCCCGGACGCCGCCTGGGGCTGCAGGAGCAGGTCCTCCCCGTCCTCGGCCAGCCGGTACTCGCGGTAGCCGACGAACGTGAAGTGCTCCTCGACCAGCCACAGGAGCAGGCGCTGTGCCTGCTGCACCTCCTCGCTCGCCACTCCCGCGGGCGGGCGCTGGGTGAGGCCGAGGGCGATCGTCATCGCCTGCTCGCGCATGCGCGGCCAGTCCTCGACGGCCACGCGCACGTCGTCGAGCACCGCGCGGATGCGCGCCG
The DNA here is from genome assembly GCA_046330935.1 of Kineosporiaceae bacterium. GTDB lineage: Bacteria > Actinomycetota > Actinomycetes > Actinomycetales > Kineosporiaceae > JAXLRU01. Next base: position 45,403 of record JAXLRU010000008.1, on the reverse strand, counting down.
CGACGTCCTCCGAGCGGGCCGGGTCGGACACACGGTCGAACTCGACGTGGATCCAGGACTCCTCGACCGCGTGGCCGGCCTCGTCGGCTCCCTCGTCGGGCCCGATCAGTCGGCCGTCTGCGCCCCGGCGCAGCCGCAGCACGGGGTGGACGACCAGCCCGATCGCGCAGTCGGCGCCGGTCAGCGCCGCGATCACCGAGTCGACGAGGAAGGGCATGTCGTCGCAGACGATCTCGAGCACCGTGTGCCCGGCGCTCCAGCCGTGGGCCTCCACCGTCGGCGTCCAGCACCGCACGAGGGCCTGCCCCGGCTCGCGGGACGCCGCGAGGTCGCGGTGCGAGGCCAGCGCGGCGACGACGTCGACCGGATCGCGCCCGGCGAGGTCCTCGGCCTGCACGTGGCGGTAGTACAGCGGGAGCAGGTGCTCCAGGGTGCCGTCCGCCTGCCCCACCTCGGCCACGGCGGTCCGGGCCCGCTCGAGGATCTCGTCCCATCGGCTCGCGCGCTGCACGCCAGACCACCGCCTTCGGCCCGCGGGCATCCTCGCCCGCCTCGTGGTGAGGCTATCGGCGATCTCCGCGCGCTTCCTGATCAGGCGGCGCGAGGACCACGCGATCGGCGGCGCCCCCGGCGCTGGTACTAGGGTCACACCGCTGCTCTCCCGCGGTCGGAGGAGGTCCCCGTGCGGCTGGACGCCGAACTTCGTTACCCCGCCGAGCCCTCGGCGGTGCTGGCCATGCTCACCGACCCCGCGTTCCAGGAACGCAAGTGCCGGGACGGCCACGCGCTCAGCCACCAGGTCTCGGTGACGCCCGGACCCGACGGCGTCACGGTCGTCGTGCGCCAGGAGCAGGGCACCGACACCTTCCCCTCGTTCGTGAAGAGCTTCGTGGGGGCGACCCTCACCGTTGTCGAGACCAGCGTGTGGCAGCCCGTGGGCGCCGACGGGACCGCGCAGGCCGCGATCACCGTCGAGATCGCCGGGGCGCCGGTCGTCCTGCGTGCCCGCGCCCGCTTGCAGCCCGTCGACGGCGGCTCGCTGCAGCGCGTCGAAGGCGACCTCAAGGCGTCCGTGCCGTTCGTGGGCGGCAAGATCGAGCAGGCGGCCGAGCCGGCCATCCGCGCCGCGATCGCGCTCGAGGAGCGCACGGGGCAGGCCTGGCTCGCCGGCCGATGACCGCGACGACGGGACGCCCGCGCAGCACGACCGTGGCGGTCGGGGGCGGGGAACGGGTGCACGTGCGGGTGTGGCGGGCCCGACAGGCCGACCCCGCGCGACCGGTCCTGTTCGCGCTGCACGGCTGGACGGACTCGGGGGAGGTGTTCGCCCCCCTGGCCAGCGCCGTGTCCCAGCGCTGGCACGTCGTGGCCCCCGACGCGCCCGGGCACGGGGGCACGCCCTGGCGGCACACCGGGCGTTACGACGTGAGCGACCACGTGAGGTTCGCGCGCGCGGCCCTCGTGGCGCTCCCGCGGTTGCTCACCCTCGGAACGCGCCCGCGGCCGCCCGTCGTCGTGTACGGGCACTCCATGGGTGGCCTCACCGCGGCGCGGCTGGCCGCGGCCTGCGCCGCCACCCCGCACGCTCCCGCGCAGCTGGTCCTCGAGGACCCCGCGGGGACGTCGGGACGCCGCGCGCCCACCTCGGCCTCGGGCCTCGCGTGGATCCCGCCGCTGCACGCGCTGTCCCAGACCGAGCTCGACCGCCGCTCGCGCGAGCTGAACCACGGGTGGCCGGAGGCCGAGCACCCGGTCTGGGCCGCGAGCCTGCGCGAGTTCGACCCCGCCACGCTGGAGGTGCCCCTCGCCTGGGGACCGCCGCTGCTGGACGCCCTGGCGGAGACGCGCTGCCCCGTGACGTTCGTGGTCGGGCGCACCGAACGCGGCGGCATCGTCACCGCGCGGTCGGCGTCGGCCTGCGCGCGTGCCTGCCGTGCGGGGGCCGAGCTGACCACCCTCGACGTCGGGCACAGCCCGCGCCGGGAGTCACCCGAGATCGTCACGGCGCTCGTGGCCGGCGTGCTGGGCCGTCACGAGGGCGCGCTCACCTGAGGCGGTTCGTCACGCCGCGTCACATGAGGGGCGACGCTGCGTGGCGGCCCGGCATCGCACGCGGGACGTCCCCGCCCAGGGCCGCGGACGCCACCACGAGGAGGTCGTCGACGGGTGCGGGCGGGCGATCACGCGGCGGCGGGGGCGCTGCCCCCGGCTGCCACCGGACATGGTCAGACCTTGATCAGTGCCCGGCTGGCGCGGGCGAAACGGATGACCTCGCTGCCAAAACTCACGGTCACGTACGCGTCACCGTGGAGAGTGGTGACCCGACCGAGGCCGTAGTGGTCGTGCGTCACCCGGTCGCCGACGCAGTAGTCGGGCACGGGGCGCTCGTCGCGCTGGTAACTGAACGGGCTGGTGGGCAGCGGACGGGCCGCCGCTCTGCGAGTCGTCGTCACAGTGTCAACAGTCCTCCCCCGGGCCGTTTTCCACAAGGGCCCAGGGGTTGATGTGAGCCACGTTGCGTGATCGAAGGCCACGAACGACCCGATCTCGCGTCACCGCGTGTGACGAAGGTCCCGGAGGACCTCGTCCACCTCCGTGACGTCGTACCAGAGCAGGTCGCAGGCGCCCGCCTCGTCGAGGAGGAACAGCGCGTCGTCGTCGCCGGCGTCCGCCGCCGGCAGCGCCGCGATCGCCGCCCGGACGGCGTCCTGTGCGGCGTCCTCGTCCACGTGCAGGCTCACGACGCGCCGCCACGGCACCGGCCTCAGCAGCCGTGCCAACGACCGGTGGGGCGCGTCGGGCCACGTGCCGACCGAGGCGTCGTCGACGTCGGCGGCGAGGACGAGCCGGCGCGCGGGGTCGGGCTCCGGGCCGCCCTCGGCGAGCAGCCGCAGCGAGCCCTGCGCGGCCTCCGTGAGCGCGGCGAACTCCAGTTCCTCCTGGTCGCCCTCGACGTACCACTCGCGCACGGCCGGCGTGACGGCGTGCACGGGTGCGTCCACCTCGCCCGCGGCGACGGCGGCGGCGAGCCGGGACGCGGTGGTCGGCAGGTACACGCGCATGGGCACTCCAGCGTCGGGGCGGGCGACCGCGGAGGCGGCCGCTCCCCATGCTGGCCCACGCCCTGCGCCTGCCGCGCACCCGGGTCCGCGCGAGCGCGAGTCGGGGACCCGGGTGCGCGCGTGGTGGCGTGCGTGGGTCACCATCGAGGTGGTTCCCGACCCGAGGAGAAGTCCGTGCACCGCGTCCCGCTCGCCGCCCTGGCGCTGCTCCCGCTGCTCGCGGCCTGCGGCGGCCAGGCCCCGCAACCGCAGGCGGGCCCGTCCTCGCCGCCCGCCTCCTCGCCGGTGGCGACCTCGACGAGCGCGGCGGCCACGGCGTCGTCCACCCCCGGCACGGACGGCACCGCCTCGCCCACGACCGGCGCGACGGGTTCGTCGGCGGCGACCACGCCCACGGCCGGCGCCGCGACGCCCACGCGGCGCACGGTCGTCATCCGGGTGCAGGGCCGGACCGTGCGTCCCGCTCCGGGGCGCATCCCCGTCAAGGTCGGCGAGCGCATCGACCTAGTCGTCCTCGCCGACACCGCTTCCGCCGTGCACGTGCACTCCGACCCCGAGATCGAGGTGCGGACCACTCCGGGCAAGCCCGTCGTGATCGAGTTCACCGGCAGCCGCAAGGGGTCCTACGAGGTCGAGCTGCACCGTCCCAGCCTGCTCCTCACCCGCCTGGTCGTGAGCTGACGTGACGTCCTCCGCGGTCGCCGTCCTGGCGCACGGCATCGGCGGCAGGGACGACCTCCCCCTGCCCCTGGGGTGGGCCGTGACGGGCGCGGCCGTGGCGGTCGTGGTGTCCTTCGTCGCCCTCGGCGTCCTCTGGCGGACTCCCCGCTGGGGCGGGGGCGACGGCGTGCGCCCGCTGCCCGCGAGGCTGGCCACGGCGCCCGACTCGCGCGCCGCCGGCATCGTGGCCCAGGCCGCCGGGCTGCTGCTCGGCCTGTACGTGCTGAGCGCGCTCGCGTTCGGCAGCGACGACACCGACAACCCCCTGCCCTGGGTGGTCTACGTCCTGCTATGGGTGGGGCTCGTGCCCGCCTCGCTCGTGCTCGGCCCCGTGTGGCGCCGCCTCGACCCGATCCGGGCGGCGCACCTGCTCCTGCACCGCGCCCTTCGGCTGGACCCGGCCGAGGGCCTGCGCCCCCTGCCCGCCGGCCTCGGCTACTGGCCCGCGGCCGTCGGCCTGTTCGGCTTCACCTGGCTGGAGCTGGTGGCGCAGGACAACGCCTCCCGGTCGACCCTGCGCCTGGCGATCGGCCTGTACGTGGCCGTCCAGGTGCTCGCGGGGATGGTCTTCGGGGCGCGCTGGTACGACCGGGGCGAGGCGCTGGAGGTGTGGTCGGGCCTGTTCGCGCGGATGTCGCCGTGGACCCGTAACGCCGACGGCCGGTGGGGGTGGCGTTCGCCCCTGCGCGGGCTGGACCGCCTGCCCGCCTCGCCCGGCCTGGTGGCGACCGTCATGGTGATGCTCGGGTCCACCGCCTACGACGGCCTGTCGGGGTCCACCTGGTGGACCGTCCGCGTGCAGGAGTCGGCCCTGCCCTCGGTGCTGCTGCGCACCGCGGGCCTCGCCGGGACCATCGCCGCCCTGTGGCTGGTCTACGTGGTGTGCACGACGGCGGCCGGCCGGATCGCGGGGACCCGCGGGGTCCGGGCCCTGCCCGGGGCGTTCGCCGGCTCGATCCTGCCGGTGGCCCTCGGCTACGTGGTGGCGCACTACTACTCGTTCTTTGTCGTCGAGGTGCAGCGCGCGGTGATCAAGCTCAGCGACCCGTGGGGGCGGGGATGGGACGTCCTGGGCACCGGTGACCTGCAGCCGTCCTACGCGCTCGTGGACCCGTCGCTGGTCGTCGTGGTCCAGGTGCTGGCGATCGTGGCGGGGCACGTCCTCGGTGTGGTCGTCGCGCACGAGCGTGCGGTCACCCTGTTCCCCCGCAGGGCCGCCGTGGTCGGGCAGCTCCCCCTGCTCGTGCTCATGGTGGCGCTGACCTGCACCGGACTGTTCCTGCTCTTCGCGAGCTGAGGGCCGCGCGCCACCGCTCAGGCGAGGTCGAACAGGATCTCGACCTCCGCGACGGTGGTGGCCACCGAGGTGTGCAGGACGCCGACCATGCCCGCCGCGACGGCCGCCCGCACGTTCGCGGCCAGGTCGTCGACCATCACGCACTGCCCGGCGGCCAGCCCCAGCGCCGCCGCCGTGTGGTCGAAGATGCGGCGCTCGGGCTTGCGCATGCCCACCCGTCCGCTGATCACGACCGTGTCGAAGAGCTCGTCGAACAGGGCGTCGGGGTAGTGCTCGCCCCAGGAGTTCGACAGGACGGCGGTGCGCACGCCCGCCTCCCGCGCCCGGCGGACCAGCCCGAGCATGCGCGCGTCCAGCTCGGCGAGGTCGGCGAGCATCCGGGACAGCAGGCCCCGTGCGGGCACCCGGGACCCCCTGGCCGCCAGCTCCGCGGCGAGGACGTCCTCGAACGCCTCGGGGGCCAGCCGCCCCTCCTCCAACAGGTGCACCGGCGAGGGGTGCCGCGCGGGCGGCGACGCCTCGTCGGTGACGCGCACCGGCTCGGCCTCGCCCGGCTCGGGGGTGCGCCCGAGCCAGGTGTCGAGGACCTCGACGAAGTCGCCGTAGCGCACACCGTCACGGTCGGCCCACGCCGACATGCTCGCGTCGAGGTCCGGGGTGAGCACCCCGCCCCAGTCGAGGATCAGCCCCGCCAACGGCGCCTGCGCCTGCTCGCGTGCCTGCGGGCTCATCCGCGCCCCCGGGCCCGGCCCCGCGGACCCCTCGCGGCGGCGCGGCGCCCCCGCCCGGTCGGCGCCGCCCCCACCCAGGAGGCGGCGAGGTCGGCGAGGGCCAGCCGCGCCGGCGAGGAGGGCGCGGACTCGGTCAGCGACAGGCCCGCCAGGAGGGCGGCGTCGCAGGCGTCGCGGTCGTCGGGGACGAGCACGTGGCCCTGCGCCGAGGTGAACCGCTGCAGTACCTCGGCGATGCGGCGGGCCGGTGACCCGCCGACGGCGCTGGGGCGCACCTTCGTGACGACGACGCGCACCGGCGTCCCAGGGACGACGTCGGCCAGCTCCTGCAGCCCACGGACGAGGCGCTGGAGGCCGATCGGGTCGGCGGAACCGACCGCCACCACCAGGTCGGCCGACTGCAGGGCGGACAGGGTGGCCTGGTTGCGCCGGGGTGCCGTCGTGTCGAACATCAGGTCCTCGTCGGACTCCAGCACCGGCGCGACGTCGACGAAGGTCCACTCCGCCACGGCGCGGGCGGTCGCCCAGACGACGTCGAGACCGGCGGGGCGCAGCTCGTGCCAGCGACCGGCCGTCGGCAGACCGGTGAGCACCCGCAGCCCGGGGGCGAGCACCGGCGCGAGCTCGGCGAGCCGGACGTCGTCGAGCCGCCCCGCCGTGGCGGCGCGGACGGCGGCGGCCAGGCCGCTGCCCTCCTCCAGCAGGCCGAGCGCGGCCGACACCGAGGACGCGTAGGAATCGGCGTCCACGAGCAGGGACGAGCGGCCGAGGCGGGCCATCTCGGTCGCCAGGGTGATGGCCACGGTCGTGCGTCCCGGCGCACCCGCGGGGCCCCACACCGCGACCACCACGGGCCCCTCCACCACGGGTGGCGGGGTGGGCGCCGCCCCGGGCGAGGCGGGTGCCGGCGGGGCCGGAGGGATGGGCGGCACCCAGCCGTCGTCGGTGAGGTCGAGCTCCCACGAGGACGGCGGCAGGCCGGCGTCGCCCGCGCGGACGTCGAGGTCGAGGTGGGTGAGGCGGGTGGAGATCGCCGTCGACGTGGCCGAGGACGCGGCGGCGTCGGGTGCCGCGGCCGGCCCGCTCCCCCACGGCGCGGCCGCTCCGCCGACCGCCGCAGCACTCAGCAGGACCTCGGCCACCTGCTCGGAGCCGGAGCCCGCGGGGAGCAGGTGGGCGCCGCCTGCGGCGGCCACCGCAGCCGCCGAGCCCGGGTCGGGCAGGGTCGGATCGGCGAGCAGCACCAGGGCCTCGACCCCGCCGCGCCGAAGGCGGCGCAGCACCTCCGCGTCGAGGCCGTCGAGGTCGCTGGACACCACCGCGCCGCGGGCGAGCCCGGCGCCCGCGGCCGCCAGCAGGTCGGCGAGGTCGGCGCAGCGCCGGACGACGGCGACGTCGGGCTCGGCGTCGAGCCCCGCGGCCAGGTCGGCCTCCCAGCGGGAGGAGACGGCCAACAGCGTCGGCAGGCCCACGGCTCACCCACCCCCGCCGGGCAGCGGGGTGAGGGTCACCGACGCCCCGTTCGCGAGCGCGGCGAGCAGGCGGGGCAGGACGTCCTCCGCGACGAGGATCTCGACGCTGCGCTCCCCGGAGGAGAACGCCCCCTTGTCCTGGCGCACACCGGTGACCTCGGCGGACCGGACCAGCCGGTCGGGGGTGCCGAAGTCCCCGCTGCCACCGGGGCCGGACGGGCTGCGGGTGGCCACCCACACGTCCACCCGCGCACCCGGCCCGAGGCCCGAGGGGACCGGCCCGGAGGCGACGACGACGACGGGCCGCAGCCGCAGCCGGGCGGCGTCGCCGAGCGCCGCCCGCGGCAGGAGCTCCCCCTCGCCGACGGCACGCAGGAGCACCGCACCGCGCTCGGGCAGGGGGCCAGCGGGCAGGTAGAGGTCCTCCCCGGCGGACATCCGCACCCGGCGCTGCACGAGGTCGTCGACCGTCAGCGTGGCCCCCACCGGCAGCGGCCGAGCGGCCGCCCAGACCGCGATGCTGTCGTCGGCAGCGGCCATGACCCGCGCGCCCGTCACCATCGAGCCGAGGACGAGGAGGACTCCCACGATCAGGCGGGTGTCCCGCCAGGAGGGGCGGCGCAGGCGCGCCGCGGGCGGGCCGGGCAGCGCATCGGGCGAGGACCCGCGCAGCGGGGACCCGAGGGACGTCGACACAGGCACAGGCATCTCCCCTGCTGATGCGGCACGATCGGTGGCCGGGCGGGGGACGACGGGGCACGCCGCGGACCCCCCGCTCGCCGAACGGGCACATCCTGGCAGATCACGGCCGCCCCGCCGGTGGCCGTCCACAGGGCCGCAGGGGCGCACGCGTGGCGGGTGTGGACGAACCGCGGCGGCGCCGCCGTCGCGTGGAACACTGGAGCGACCGCCGGTCCCGACGAGGAAGGAGCGCGCCGTGCCTCCCCGGTTCCTGCAACTCGCCGATGTGGCCGAGACCCTCAACATCTCGGCCCGGCAGGCCTACGCGCTCGTGAACAGCGGGGAGCTGCCGGCCATCCGCGTCGGCGGCCGCGGGCAGTGGCGGGTCGAGATCAGCGAGCTCGAGGCCTACATCCAGCGCAAGTACGCCGAGACCCGCGAGATGGTCGCCTCCCGGCCGCAGGACGCCGAGGACGAGATCGACGTCCTGGGCTGACGCCCTCGCGGCGCGGGGCACCCGTCGCTCACCCCAGCAGGCTCACGCTCGTCAGCGCATCGAACGGCACCGTCCACGACATGCCGCGAGCGCGCGGATCGTCCCCGTCGTGGCAGCGCAGGTCCACGTGGTCGGCGCCCACCGACGCCGGGGTGCCCACGAGCTGAGCGCCGTCGCGCAGCCCCAGGCGTACCGCCACCCGGTCACGGCACAGACCGCGCAGCACCGCGGCGAGCCCGAGCCTGCGGGCGACCCCCTGCAGCGGCGCCGCACCCGCGCGCAGCCCGGACACGGCGATGACGGCCCCCAGCGGGACGACGACGTCACGTGATCCGGGGGCGCCCTCACCGGGCCCCGTGCCCCAGCTCTCGTAGGGGTCCGCAGCCCCGCCCGGTACCCGCCGACCGTCGCGCAACAGCACCCAGTCGGGCCCGCCGTCGACGACGCGCCCGACCAGCCGCCCGCCCTCCACCATCACCGCGACCTGGTCGGGCTGCGCGCGCAGGCGGTCGGCCCACTCCAGCCGGCCGCGCTCGGCGCGGATGACGTCGGCCAGCTCGGCCTCGTCCCCCTCGCGCCGCTGCGCGGCCAGCTGGGCCTCCAGGTCGTCGAACAGGTCCTCCCAGCGCATCCCCCGACGGTAGGCGACCCCCCGCACGGGTCGACGGCGAGGGTGCGGTTCGCGCCAGGCACGACATCCACAGCTTCGCGCGCCCAGGTGACAGCAAGGGCACTCATGGGCTACAAATTGCTCCCAGCGAGATTCAGCGTCATCAAACGACATTAAATGACATCAACGAGGGGCGGGGCCGTGGGGACGGGTAGCGGGATCGGGGTGCGGGTGCGAGCGGGCGCCGCGGCGACGGCGCTGCTCATGGCGGCCGCATCCCCCGTCGCGGGGTCGATCGCCATTGCGGTGGGGTGCTGGCGCTCGGCCGCCGCCTCCGCCGCGCTCACCTGCGACCAGGCCGCCGCCGTCGCCGGTGCGCTGGCCGCGGTCGTGGCCTGCCTGCGCCTGTTCGTCCTCGTCGTGGCGTGCCTGCCGGGGGCATGGGCCGAGGCGATGGCCGCAGCCTCGGTCGCGGAGTCGGCCCCGGCGCCGCAGCCCGCGCACCGGCGTCCGGCCCTCCCGCCGGCCGAGGCCACCCTGTCGGCGCGCGTGCGCAGGGTCCTCGTGGCCGCGCTCACCGTGGCGGCCGTCGGCGGCCTCGCGCCTGCCGTGGCCCAGGCGGCCCCGGCGGGAGGGCCGCAGGCCCCCGTCGCGGCGGCGCGCGTCGACCTGGGGTGGACCGTGACCACCGGCGCCCCGACCACCCGGGCTCAGGACCGGACGGCGTCCCCCCGCGTGTCGCCCACCGCTCGAACCGCCCGCACGCCGGCCATTCAGCCCGCGGCACATCCCACGGTGCGTCCCCCCGCGTCCCCCGCCAGGCGCCCCGCCTCGCCGCCGGCCGCATCCCCCGAGGCATCCCCCGCCGCGGCGCCCACCACGGCCCCCTCACGGGCAGCCGGCGTCGTGGTCGCGCCCGGGGACACCTTGTGGGCCATCGCGCGCGACCACCTGCCCGCGGAGGCGAGCAACGCCGACATCAGCGCCCACTGGCACGCCTGGTACGCGGCCAACCGCGACCGCATCGGCGACGACCCCGACCTCCTGCAGCCGGGCACCCGGCTGCTGGCCCCGTCGTGACCCCCCGCCCCCGTCCCGTCCTCGCATCCACGCACCGATCGGAGACCACCGTGCCCGACGCCCAGCCCTCGACGTCCCTCACCTCGCTCGCGTCGCCGGCGACGGAACCCGACCTTCACGCCGCGCCCGTGCTGCGCGCGGCACCCGGGGCCGGCCCCACCCACCCGGCGAGGCCGGGGATCGCCCCCGTCTGGGGCGCCCTGGCGCTTGTCGACGACGAGGACGACGACGAGGAGCTCACCCCGGTCGGCGCCCTCCCCGAACCGCGGGCCTGGATCGAGACGTTCGTCCGGGTGGCGTGCGAGGTCGGCGCCGGCCACCGGCCCCCCTCGCAGCTGCAGCGATGGACCACCCCGGAGGTGCTGGCCACGCTGGTCCGCCGTCACGCCCTGGCGACCCGCATGCGCGTGCCCCGCAGCGCCGCCGCGCTGGTGCGCGCCGTGCACGTGTGCGAGGTCGACGAGCGGGTGCGCGAGGCGTCGTCGGTGGTCCTCGACCGGGGGCGGATGCGCGCCGTCGCCCTGCGCCTGGAAGCAGCAGGCGGGCGGTGGCGCGTCACCGCCCTGGAGATCGGGTGATGACGCACCACCGCCCGCCGGTCGGCACTGCGGTGGAGCTCAGGAGTCAGCGGCGGCGGCGCTTGGCGGCCGCGCGGCGCTCGGCCCGGTTCGAGCCGCCGGAGCCGGAGGCGCGGGGCGACGGCGACTCGTCGTCCTCGACCTCCTCGCCCTCGCCGTCGAGCGACGGGCCCGACATGTGCAGCTCGCGGGGGGCCTGCGGCCGCTCGAGGCCCTCGGCCACCAGCCGCGGCGCCTCGCCGTCCTCGCCGTCCTCGGGCTCGGCGACGTCGACCTGCAGGTTGAAGAGGAACTGGAGGGACTCCTCCTTGATCCCCTCCTTCATGGCCTCGAAGAGCATGAAGCCCTCACGCTGGTACTCGACGAGCGGGTCGCGCTGGGCCATCGAGCGCAGCCCGATGCCCTCCTGCAGGTAGTCCATCTCGTAGAGGTGCTCGCGCCACTTGCGGTCGAGCACCTGCAGGACGATCCGGCGCTCCAGCTCCCGCATCCCCGCCTCGCCGATCCGCTCCTCGCGGGCGTCGTAGGCCACCTGCGCGTCGGAGACCAGCTCGCGGATGAGGAACTCCTGCGTGAGGCCCTGGTCGCCGCCGGCCTCCTCGAGCAGCTCGTCGACGGTGACCGACACCGGGTACAGCGCCTTCAGCGCCGCCCACAGCTGGGTGAGGTTCCAGTCCCCCGAGAAGCCCTCGGACGTCTCGGCCACGACGTACCCGCGGACCACGTCGTCGATGAAGTGACGGATCTGCTCGGCCAGGTCGGCGCCCTCCAGGACGCGACGGCGCTCGGCGTAGATGACCTCGCGCTGCCGGTTGAGCACGTCGTCGTACTTCAGGACGTTCTTGCGGATCTCGAAGTTGCGGGACTCCACCTGGCTCTGCGCGCTCTGGATCGCGCGGGAGACCATCTTCGACTCGATCGGGATGTCGTCGGGCACCTTGGTGGCGGTGAGGAAGCTCTCCACCATGCCCGAGTTGAACAGGCGCATCAGGTCGTCGGTGAGGGACAGGTAGAACCGCGACTCCCCCGGGTCGCCCTGGCGCCCGGAACGGCCGCGCAGCTGGTTGTCGATGCGGCGCGACTCGTGCCGCTCGGTACCCAGGACGTACAGGCCACCCAGTTCGCGGACCTCGTCGTGCTCGGCCTTCACCGACTCCTGCATCTGGGCCAGGACGTCGGGCCAGACCTTCTCGTACTCCTCCTGGTTCTCCTCCGGGTCCAGGCCCCGGCGCTCCATCTCCTCGACGGCCAGGAACTCGGCGTTGCCGCCCAGCATGATGTCGGTACCGCGCCCGGCCATGTTCGTGGCCACCGTGACGGCGCCCTTGCGGCCGGCGAGCGCGACGACGGAGGCCTCCCGCGCGTGCTGCTTGGCGTTGAGGACCTCGTGCCGGATCCCGCGCTCGCGCAGCAGCTCGGACAGGTACTCGCTCTTCTCGACGCTCGTGGTGCCGACGAGCACCGGCTGGCCGGTCTCGTGCTTCTCGGCGATGTCCTCGACGACGGCCTCGAACTTCGCGACCTCGGTCTTGTAGATGAGGTCGGACTGGTCCTTGCGGACCATCGGCCGGTTGGTGGGGATCGGCACGACGCCGAGCTTGTAGATGGACATCAGCTCGGCCGCCTCGGTCTGGGCGGTACCGGTCATGCCCGAGAGCTTCGCGTACATCCGGAAGTAGTTCTGGAGGGTGATGGTGGCGAACGTCTGGTTCTCGTTCTGGATCTCCACCCCCTCCTTGGCCTCGATCGCCTGGTGCATGCCCTCGTTGTAGCGGCGACCCGCGAGCAGGCGCCCGGTGTGCTCGTCGACGATGAGGACCTCGCCGTCCATGACGACGTAGTCCTTGTCGAGCTTGAACAGCTCCTTGGCCTTCACCGCGTTGTTGAGGAAGCCCACCAGCGGGGTGTTCACCGACTCGTAGAGGTTCTCGATGCCGAGGTAGTCCTCGACGCGGGAGATGCCCGACTCCAGGACGCCGACGGTGCGCTTCTTCTCGTCGACCTCGTAGTCGACGTCGCGCTTGAGCCGCATGGCGATCTTCGCGAACTCGGCGTACCACTTCTGCGGCTGGTCGGAGGGGCCGGAGATGATCAGGGGCGTGCGCGCCTCGTCGATGAGGATGGAGTCCACCTCGTCGACGATCGCGAAGTTGTGGCCGCGCTGGACCAGCTCGTCGACCGACCAGGCCATGTTGTCGCGCAGGTAGTCGAAGCCGAACTCGTTGTTGGTGCCGTAGGTGATGTCGCAGGCGTACTCGGCGCGACGCTGGTCGGGCGTCATCTGCGACAGGATGCAGCCCACCGACAGGCCGAGGAACCGGTGCACGCGGCCCATCAGCTCGGATTGGTAGGACGCGAGGTAGTCGTTGACCGTGATGACGTGGACGCCCTTGCCGGCGATCGCGTTGAGGTAGGCCGGCGCCGTGGCGACCAGGGTCTTGCCCTCACCGGTCTTCATCTCGGCGATGTTGCCCAGGTGCAGCGCGGCACCACCCATCAGCTGCACGTCGAAGTGACGCTGGCCGAGGGTGCGCCGCGCCGCCTCGCGGACCGCGGCGAAGGCCTCGGGCAGCAGGTCGTCCAGCGACTCGCCGTCGGCGTGGCGCGCACGGAACCGGTCGGTCTCCTCCCGCAGCTCGGCGTCGCTGAGCTTGCGGAAGTCCTCCTCCAGCGCGTTGACCTGCATGGCCAGCCCGTGCAGACGCTTGACCGTCCGACCCTCGCCGGCGCGCAGCAGCTTTTCGACGATCTTGACCACGCGGTTGTCTCCCAGCAGTCCTCGGGCCCCACCATCGGTGGCCCTTCACCGGCGCACGACGAACGACGGGCACCGAAGGTGCCCGTTCGTCATCGTAGACACCTCTCGGGGTGCTCGTGTCGCCGCCGTGCCCCAGGAGCGGGCTGCGGCCCCGCGGCTCACCCCACCCAGGGCGGGTCGGCGGCGGCGGCGCGGCCCGCGAGCACGGCGCCGAGGTCGCCGGCGAGGTCACCGACGGGGTCGACCCGCACCTGAGCCAACCCCGACCACCCCGCCGCCGCGCGGAGATCGTCGGCCAGCGAGGCGACCATCTCGGCATGGGAGGCGCGAACCCCGCGCCGCGCGTCGAGGACCGGTTCGCGCCAGGCTGCACGCACCACGAGCACGCCACCTCCCCCCTTGGCGCGATCGGCCTTGAGGTCCACCCTCGCCCGCAGCTGGTCGCCGTACAGGTAGGGCAGGACGTAGTAGCCGTGCACCCGGCGCGGGGCGGGGGTGTAGATCTCCAGCCGGTAGCGCATCCCGAACAGCTGCTCGGTGCGCGGCCGGTGCCAGATCAGGTTGTCGAACGGGCTGAGCAGGGCGTGACCGGACAGGCGGGCCGGTCGGCGGGCCTGCGCGTGGAGGTAGGCGGGCACCGACGCGGGCCCGGCGGCGCACCCCGGGTGGCAGCGCAGGACGACCGGCTCCAGGACCCCGGCGTCGACCAGCTCGGCGACGGCCGCCGCGGTCTGGTCGCTGCGCAACCGGAAGTAGTCGCGCAGGGTGGCCGCCGTGGCGATGCCACAGGCGCGGGCGGCGATCTCCACGAGGGCGCGGACGGCGTCGGCGGGCTCGGGCACCTCGGTGAGCACCGACGCGGGCAGGACGGCCTCGGGCAGGGCGTAGCGGCGCTCGAACTGCGCCGTCCGCCCCGCACTCGTCAGCCGCCCCGACCAGAACGCGAACTCCAGGGCCCGCTTCGCCTCGCTCCAGTTCCAGCCCCAGTGCTCCCCTCGGGGGCCGCGAGCCCCGGTGAGGTGCCGCTCCACCTCGGCCGCCGTCGAGGGGCCCGCGTCGGCGACCACGCGCACGACCGACTCCAGCACGTGGGGCAGGTCCCGCGCCGCGCTGCGCATGCCGCCCCACGCCTCCTCGGCCGCCCGGGCCATGCGCCAGCGCAGGAGGGCGTGGGTGGCGACGGGGACGTAGGAGGCCTCGTGGGCCCAGTACTCCACGAGGCGGGGGCGGGGCCCGGCCGCGAGGCGGTCGAGCGCGGACCGGTCGTAGGCGCCCACGCGGGAGAAGAAGGGCAGGTAGTGGCTGCGCGAGAAGACGTTGACGCTGTCGATCTGGACGACGCCCAGGCGGCTCGCGACGTCGAGCAGTCGGCGCGGGGACACGGCGGCGCCCGCGCTCGGGCGCGAGCCGGCCAGTCCCTGGGCGGCGACGGCGATCCGGGCCGCCGCATCGGAGGGCACCACCTCGGCGCGCGCGGGCGACGGCAGGGGCAGGGCGACCGGGGACGCGGGGCTCACGCGCACAGCCTCCTCCAGCCCACCGACAGGCGAGGGGCCCGCCGCCGCGGGACGGTGCTCCCCACGGCGGCGGGCCCCTCGTCGAGGCGGAACGCTCAGACGGACGTCAGCAGCGCCGCCACCTGGGCGGCGTCGGCGGTGCCGTCGGCCACCTTCAGGCGGATCACGCCGTAGTTCCAGCCGCGGCGCCGGTAGACGACGCTGGGCAGGCCGGACTCGACGTCGACGAACAGGAAGAAGTCGTGGCCGACGAGTTCCATCTCGTACAGGGCCTGGTCGACGGTCATCGGCGAGGCCACGTGGTCCTTGGTCCGGATGACCACGGGGCTGGTGTCCTCGATCTCCTCCGTCTGCGCGTCGACCTCGCCCGCCGGGGCGGGCTCGATCACGGGCGGGGGCGTGGTGCGGACCGAGGCGGGCGTCTGCCGCCCGTGGTGGACCTTGCGGCGATCCCGGGACCTGCGCAGCCGTTCCTGGAGCTTGCCCACGGCGAGGTCGAGGGCCGAGTACGGCTCGTCGGCGACCGCCTCCGCGCGGATCACGGGTCCGCGATCCCGGACCGTGATCTCCACCTTCTTGCAGATCTGGCTCTGCCGAGGATTGGGCTCGTGGGAGACCTCGACGTCGAGCCGCTGCGCGCGCGGCGCGAGCTGGGCGACCTTGGCGAGCTTCTCCTCCGCCTGCTGCCGGAAGCGGTCCGAGACCTCGGTGTGCCGGCCGGTGATCACAATGTCCACAGGGACCTCCTGTCGCGTGCAGATGCACGTGAGTGGATGGTGCTCGCGAGGTCCGGGCTCGTCGGCAGCTCTCACGGCTGATCGACGCGGCCTCGCGATCGATGGCTCGTGGTGCAGGGCCTCCTCACTGCCGGTGCCCGGCGCAGAGGGACTGCTACTGCCGCGCCCCGCGGGGCGCTGTGGTCTGTCAACGCTAACGGAGGTCGGGCGGTTCCGACAGCCCACCCGGCGGGGGTGTCGCTGAAACGGCGCAGGCCCCGAGGACGGCCGTCCCCGCGGCGTGCAGGGCGTGCACGGCGGCGGCGGCGCTCGCACCGGTGGTGAGGACGTCGTCGACGACGAGGGCGAGGGCCGGCGGCCGGCCCCGGACGACGAAGGCGCCCGCCACGTTGCGCTGGCGCGCCGTCCGGCCCAGCCCCGCCTGGTCGGCGACGCCCCGGCGCTGGCGCAGGGCGGGGACGACGCGCGGCCGCGGCCCGGACGGGGCGCTCAGGAGCCCCGCGGCGGTGCGCGCGAGGCCCAGCACGACGTCCTCCCCGCGGGCACGCGTGGCGGCGCGCGAGGACGGCACCGGGACCAGTGACACCGCGCCGAGCACGTCGGCCGGCTCCAGACGGGACGCGGCCGCCAGGTCGTGGCAGCGGGCGGCGACGGCGCAGGCGAGCGCGGGGGCGAGCACGCTCGTCAGATCGGCGCGGCCCCGGTCCTTCCACGCGAGGAGCGTGGAGGCGAGGACGCCCTCGTAGCGGCCGCCGGCGTGGGCGGGCAACCAGGCGGCGGCGGTGAGGCTGACGCGCAGGACCGTCGGGGTGAGCGCGCTCCTGCAGGCGGGGCACAAGCGTTGCCCGGGTGCGCCGCAGCCGGGGCAGGCGACCGGCAGGGCCAGGCCGGCCAGCGCTGCCCACCAGGTCGGGGGCCCTGGTCGGCTGCGGCGCACGGGTCGAGAGTGCCCGGCGCCCGGCGGCCGCGCGGGAGACAGCCCGCCCGCCTGGGGACGACCGCGCAGCAGCGGGGCCTGTGGGGGACGTCTCCTGCAGGACTAGCCGGGCAGCCGGACGAAGCGTCCCGTCGCCACCTGGGCCCACGAGGCGCCCTGACGCATCAGCACCACGCCCTGCGCGGTGGCGACGTAGGCGGTCAGGCTGCTGCCCACCAGCGGCGAGTGCGCCGCCACGGCCACGGCCCCCGAGACGGCACCGAGGTCGTCGGAGGGTCCACCCACCTCGACCTGCCACAGCCGGGTCGAGGGCCCGGAGCCGGCGAGGACGAGCAGCGTGCGCTCGTTCCCCCAGCACAGGTCGGGGACCTGGCTCACCTCGGGCACCAGGATCTCCGTGACCCCGGGGTCCACCGGAGTGCCCTCCGCGGTGCGGCGGACGGAGGCGAACCGCACCTGGCGCCGACCGTCCCGCGAGACCACGAGGGCCACCCGCGCGCCGTCGCGGCTCACCCGTACCGCCTCCAGCTGGGCCCCGGCGAGGTCGGGCAGCGGCAGCTGGACCTTCAGCCCGTCGGTCTCCCGGACGGCCTCCAGCGCGGCCTGCCCGGCCCTCGCCGTCCATACCCACCCCTGGGGGTCGAAGGACGGCGCCAGCAGCCGCGTCGTGCTCCGCAGCAGCGGCTGGACGCCCGTGCCGCCGGTGGCCGGGTGCAGGATCGTCGTTCCTGCGGCGTCGAGGAAGGCCACGGAACGGCGTCCGGGGGCCGTCGCGAAGCCGGTGGCGGCCGGGACCCGCACGGACGCCCACGCCTCCACGGGGGACGCCCCGCCCTCGGCGAGCTCGACGACGCGGCCGTCGGGCGCGAGGACCTGCACCGGCTGGCCGACCTCCGGGTCGACGCGCAGGTGCGGTGAGGCGACCGAGGGCACGACGACGGACGTCGAGGCGTCGGCGGGCCGGTCGTCCACCTGGACGGTGTCGGCCTCGAACTCGGCCCCCGCCACGGTCAGCCGGATGCCCTGGATGGACGGGCTGGCGCGGGTCAGGGTGGTCGTGAGCTGGGCCACCATGATGTCGCGCTGCTGCTCGTCGGCCAGCAGCGCCGCCGGGGTGAGGTCGATCGCCGCGGTCCCGTCCTCCCCGATCACCACGGCGTCCGTCAGCCGGGTGCCGGGCGGCACCGCGGTGGTCACGGCTCCCTGCAGCCAGTCGGAGGGGCCGGCGAGCAGGGCCTCCACGATCGCCGTGGCCATCCCGGCCCGAACCGTGGCCGGCAGCCAGCGCACGTCGGGGACGAGGTAGTCGCTGGTGCGGTCCGGGAAGTACAGGGCGGTGTCCTGGAAGGTCGAGACGAACGCCGAGCGGGCCAGGAGGATGCCCGGGGCCAGCGTCGTGATCCGCCACCCGAGGCCGGGCACCTGGCGGAGCACGAACCGGCGCTCCAGGCGCGTGCCCCGCTCGGCCACCCGGTAGCGGCCGCGCTCGTCGACGCTGCCGATCTGGGTGCCGCGCACGACGATCGTCTGCACCGCCGGCGGCCCCGGGGGCGAGGGACGCGCCGTGCGCGCCGTGCCGCCGGACGGCCGGGGCGAGGGCGAGGCCGAGAGCTGCGCCGAGGACGACGGCCCGGACGACGACGGGGACGACGAGGACGAAGGCGAGGAGGACGACGAGGGCCAGGCGCCGGCGGCGGGGGGCTGCAGCGGAGTGATCGTGAGCCCTTCGTCACCGTGCACCGCGACCTGCGCGTCGGGACGCCAGCGCGGTCTGGCGGCGGCGTCGAGGTAGCTCAGGGCGGCCTCGTGCTCGTCGTCGAGGCCACCGGCGGCGCGGAGGAACCCGCGGACGATGTCCTCGGGACCGTCGTCGGGGCGCGGCCCGCGCTGGACCTGCACGGGCGGGGCGTCGAGGGGGTCCTCGGCCAGGCGGGGGCCGACGCCGACGGGTCCGGTCCGCGGCATCTGGCCGCAGGCGGTGAGCAGGACCAGGAGGACCAGCGGGAGCACCTGCCGTGCCGGGCGACGCCGGCGCGGCCCCGTCACGGGGCACTCCCGGCGCGGTCCTCGCCGGCGCCGCCGGCCGCATCCGGCCCGGCGTCGGCGGAGACGAGCACCTGGTCGTCCCCCGCCTCGCGCGGCTCGTCGTCACCCACGCCGAAGTCGAACGCGTCGTCGGGCACGGCGTCCAGGGGGCCCTCGCCGGTCAGCGCCGCCCGGTTGCGCGGCAGGGTGAGGACGAACCAGGCGCCGCGGCCGGGGGCGCCCCAGACCGTGAGCCGCCCCCCGTGCAGGTGGGCGTCCTCCTGGGAGATGGCCAGGCCGAGCCCGGTGCCCCCGGTGGTGCGCGCCCGCGCGGGGTCGGCCCGCCAGAACCGGCTGAACACCATGCCGAGCTCCTCGGCGCGCAGGCCCACCCCGTGGTCGCGCACGCCCACGGCCACGGCGTCCTCGTCGGCGGCGACGGTCACGTGCACCGGGTGACCCTCGCCGTGGTCGAGGGCGTTGGCGAGCAGGTTGCGCAGGATCCGCTCCACGCGCCGGGGGTCCAGCGCGGCGACGGCGGGCTCGCCGAGGGCGGCGACGACGATCTGACCGCCCTTGCGCTCGGCGAGGGGGCGCAGGCCCTCCGCGACCCGGGCGACGACGTCGGCCAGGTCGGTCTCCTCGACCTCCAGGACCGCGGCGCCCGCGTCGAACCGGCTGATCTCCAGCAGGTCGGCGAGGAGCGCCTCGAACCGGTCGAGCTGGTCCTGGAGCAGCTCGGCGCTGCGGGAGGCCGCCGGGTCGAGGTCGGCACGCGCCTCGTAGATCACCTCACCGGCCATGCGGATGGTGGTCAGGGGCGTGCGCAGCTCGTGGGAGACGTCGGAGACGAACCGGCGCTGGACGCGCGAGAGCTCCTCCAGGCGGTGAATCTGGCGCTCGAGGCTGTCGGCCATCTCGTTGAAGGCCCGGCCCAGGCGGGCGAGGTCGTCGTCCCCCCGCACGCCCATGCGCCGGTCCAGCCGGCCCGATGCCAGCTCCTCCGCGGTCCGCGCCGCCTGCCGCACGGGCGCCACGACCTGGCGGGTCACCGTCATCGCGACCCCGGCCACGAGGACCACCAGCGCGAAGCCGCCCGCGACGAAGGTGCGCTGCACCACCTGCAGGACGTCGTGTTCGCGGGACAACCGGAAGCCGATGTAGACCTCGTAGGGACCCGCCTGCGGCACGTCGACGAGGCCGCCGACGACGACGACGTCGCGCGTCGCGGGGACGCTCTGCGGCCCCTGCAGGGTGATCTTCTCGAAGGCCACGGCCGCGGGCGGGGTGTTGACCTGACGCCGCAGCTCGGGGGTGATGTCGTCGGGCCGCAGGTAGGACAGCCGGCCCCCGGCGGGCCAGTCCCCCGTGTCCTCGGCGCCGAGGGCCCGCAGGACCAGCACGGAGCGGTTCTGGTCGTCCCGGGGGCCCTGGAGCGTGGCGATCATGTCGTCGACCGCCTGCCGCGCGTCGGCCTCCCCTGTCACGCGGCGCGAGTTCAGCGACTTCTGCGCCCCCGTGATCATCTGCTTGGCCTGGCCCGAGAACTCGCGCTGGGCACGCTCCAACAGGCCGTCGCGGATGCGGTCGTAGAGGAACTGCCCGAGCACCATGACCACGACGAGCCCGAGCGCCCCGGTGGCGGCCACGACGCGCACCTGCAGATTGCGCCGCCACGAGCGGACCAGGTGGCGGCCCGGGCGGGCGGCGCGCGCCAGCAGGCGCCGCCGCCGCGAGCGGGTGGACCTGGTCATCGCCGAACGCTCCTGCATCACGGGGACGCGCCCACCGTGGGGCGCCGGGACCTGCGGGGACCGCCCCCGCCGGGGGTGCCGCGACGTCAGGCCGGGCCGGCCTTGTAGCCGACGCCCCGCACCGTCACGACGATCTCGGGGTGCTCGGGGTCACGCTCGATCTTCGACCGCAGCCGCTGCACGTGGACGTTGACCAGCCGGGTGTCGGCGGCGTGCCGGTAGCCCCACACCTGCTCCAGCAGCACCTCGCGGCTGAACACCTGCCAGGGCTTGCGGGCCAGCGCCACGAGCAGGTCGAACTCCAGCGGCGTGAGCTGGATGGGCAGGCCGTCGCGGCGCACCGCGTGGCCGGCGACGTCGATGGACAGGTCGCCGATCTGCAGCTGCTGGGGGGAGGGGTCGTCGGTGCGGCGCAGGCGCGCGCGCACGCGGGCGACGAGCTCCTTGGGCTTGAACGGCTTGACGACGTAGTCGTCGGCACCCGACTCCAGGCCGAGGACGACGTCGACGGTGTCGCTCTTCGCGGTCAGCATCACGATCGGGACGCCGGACTCGCCGCGGATCTGGCGGCACACCTCGATGCCGTCCCGGCCGGGAAGCATGACGTCGAGCAGGACGACGTCGGGCCGGCTGCTGCGGAACGCCTCCAATGCGGAGGAGCCGTCGGCGCAGAAGAACGGCTCGAAGCCCTCCCCCCGCAGCACGATGCCGAGCATCTCCGCCAGCGCGGTGTCGTCGTCGACCACCAGGACTCGTCCCTTCATGCGGCCATGGTCGCACTGCCGGGGCTCCCCCCGAGCATCGACGTGCGATCGTGGCCGCGCCGTGACCCGGGCCCCGCCCTGCGCGGCGTCCGGCAGCACCGGGGCCGGCGGCAGCGGGGCGCGACCGGGTGGTGGGGCGGGGCGGTCCGGGCGGCACGGCGACGTCCGTGCGAGGATGCCGGATCGTGGCGCCGGCGACCTCGGCGTCGCGCGCAGTCGGAGGGGGAAGGCCGGTCGATGCGGAGCGAGCGACCAGGGGACGAGCTGCCCGGTGGCGGATTGGCGCTGGACGAGGCGTGGTTGCGCGTCGCGGGCCAGCGCGGCACCGTGCCCCTGCGCCCGCTGAGCATGACCGACCTGCTCGACGGCGCCTTCGCGACGATCCGCAGCCGCCCCGCCCTGATGATGGGCACCTCGCTGGCGGTCGCCGCCCTCGGTCGGCTCGTCGCCGCCCTGCCGGGGTTGTGGGCTGCAGCGACGCGCTCGCCGGACGAGCCGCCGCCCGACAGCGGTGCGACGTCGGCGGCGCTGGCCTGGAGCCTGGAGGCCCTCCTGCTGCTGCTGCTCGTGGTGCTCGTGGCGGTCCTGCTCACCCCGGCGGTGACCGAGGCCGCGCTGGGCCGGCGCACCGCCGCGACGCAGTGGCGTCGTCACTGGCGGGCCCGGTGGCGCCGCGTCGTCGCCCTGGTCCTCGTGGCCGCCGCGTCCTTCGCCCTGGGGCTCCTGCCCGCGTGGACGGGCGGGGTGCTGCGGGCGGGCGGCGCCGACCTCGCCGGTGCGGTGCTCGTGTGGGTGGGGGTGATCGGGTGGGTCCTGGTCTGGTTGCCGTTGCTGGCCTCCCGGCTGACCCCGGCCGCGGCGGTCCTCCTGGGTGAGGACCTCCCGGCCCGCGCCGCGGTCTCCCGCGCGTGGCGGCTCACGCGCGGTCACGCCTGGCGGACCCTGGGAACCTCCCTGATCGCGTGGGTGTCGGCAGCGCTCGCGGCACTCGTGATGACCCTCCCCACCGAGCTGGTCGCCTCCCTCATCGCCGACCCCGAGGACCCCCAGGCGGGCTTCGGGGCGGTCCTGCTGGCCGACGCCGTCTCCGCCGCCGGGGACCTCGCCGTCGCCGCGGCGGTCCTGCCGTTCCTCGCCTGCGTCATCGGGCTGATCCACCTCGATCTGCGGATGCGGTCGGAGGGCCTCGCGGTGCGCCTGCTGCACGACCTGTCCCGCGCCGCGGCGGGAGGCCGGTCGTGATCGCCGGCAGCGCCCCGCTGACTCCTTCCCGCGACGAGGCGCGCCGCTGGGTGGCCGAGCAGCTGCACGGGTCGGGCGACGGCACGACCAGCGCCCTGTCGCGCTTCCTCCAGTGGCTGCGCGACCTGCTGCCCGACAACGACTCCACCGGTCAGGCCCCGCTGTGGTGGGAGATCACGCGGGCGCTGCTGGTGATCGGCGCGATGGCGGCGCTGATCGCCATCACGGCGCGGGCGGGCGCCGTCTACCGCGGCCGCGCCGGCGCCTCGGGAGCGCACGCCGTGCTCGACGACCTCGACTCCTCCGCCGAGGACCACCGCCGGGCCGCCGACGCCCACGCGGCGCTGGGCGACTGGGGCGAGGCGGTCGTCGAGCGCTACCGCGCGATCACCCGGCAGCTGCAGGACCGCGGCATCGTCGCCGCGCTGCCCGGGCTCACCGCCCACGAGGTGGCCGACGCCGCGGCCGCCCGCCTGCCCGACCTCGCCGCGGCGTTGTCGCGGGCGGCGGCCGTGTTCGACGACGTCCGCTACGGCGACCAGCCCGCCACCGGAGCCGACGACGCCGCGTTGCGGGAGCTGGACGACGCCGTGACCCGCGCGACGCCGTCCCCGGCGACCGCGGCCACCCCCGGTCTGGCGGTGCCCCGATGAGCGCCACCCTGGCGGCCCCGCCGACGAGCCTCGCGCCCGCCCCGGGTGGCCGGCCGCGCCGCAGCCGCCTCCGCTCGCGCGCGGGGTTGGCCCTGCTCGCGGTGCTCCTCGTCCTCGTCGCCGGGCTCGTCGCGCTGGCCGAGGCCTCGCGCCCCGTGCGCCCCGCCCTCGATCCCGCCGACCCCGGCCCGCAGGGCGCCCTCGGCGTCGTCCAGACCCTGCGCTCGCGTGGCCTGACCGTGCGCGAGGTGCACTCCGCCGCCGACCTGCCGCTCGACGCGTCGACAACGGTCGTGGTCACCGCACCCCGCACCCTCTCCCCCGCCGCGCTCGACCGGCTGGCCTCCGGCGCCGGGCCGCTGGTGCTGCTCGTCCCCGACGGGCCCGCGCTGCGCCGCCTCGCCCCCGGGGTGGAGGAGGCCGACCCCGTCGAGGACCCTGAGGGCCCCCTCGTCTCCCCGCGCTGCGACGACCCCGACGCGAAGGCCGCCGGCACCGTCACGACCTTCGAGGGCCTCGCCTACACGGCGAGGACCGGCTCGGGGCCCGGCACCGCCGACTCCCGGACCCGCCAGTGCTACCGGATCGACCCCGACGGCGGACCCGCCCGCCAGGAGGCCCTCGCGTCCGGCGGAGCGCGGCGGCACGACCTCGTCGCGGCCACGGGTCAGGCCGCCGAGGTCCAGGCCGCCGCCGCGGACGACGAGCCGCCCGCCGCGCTGCTCGTGCGCACCCGCCTCGGACAGCGGCCCGTCGACGTCGTCGGCATGTCGGACGTCTTCTCCAACGACCTCGTCGAGGAGTCGGGCAACGCGGCGATCGCCCTGCGACTGGCCGGACGCACCTCCTCGGTCGCCTGGTACGTGCCGCAACGCGGCGACCTCGGCGGCGCAGGCGACACCACGCTGTTCGGGCTCGTCCCGGGGCCGGTCGCCCGCGCCCTGGCCTACCTTCCCGTCATCGCGATCGTCCTGCTGCTGTGGGCCGGGCGGCGAGACGCGCGCCTGGTCACCGAGCCCCTGCCCGTCGTCGTCCGGGCCAGCGAGACCGAGCTGGGCCGGGCCCGCCTCTACGTGCGCGCCGGCGCCCGCGACCGCAGTGCCGCCCTGCTGCGCACCGCGGCGCTGCGCCGGCTGGCCGCCCGGCTCGACGTCCCCCCCACGGCCTCGCCCGACCTCGTCGTCTCCATGGTGGCGCAGGTCAGCGGCCGCCCGACGGCGTCCGTCCACGACCTGCTCCTCGGCCCCGCACCGGGCGACGACTCCGCCCTGGTGCGCCTCGCCCGCGACCTCGACGGCCTCGAGGCCGACGTCGGGGGCCGGCGATGAGCGCTCCCGCCCCCACGACGTCCCGCACCACGTCCGGAAGGTTGCCGTGACCGACTACCCCCCGTTCGGCCTCCCCGAGCCCGAGCCCGAGCCCCTCGCGCCCGCACCGCTGCAGGTGTCCGACCCCCTGGGCGCCCCCGCGGCCGCGCCCGCCCCGGCGTCCCCGACGCCGCAGGCGCCCGCGCCCGACGCCGCGGACGCCGCCCGGGAGGCCCTCGCCCGCGTGCGGGCCGAGGTCGGCAAGGCGGTCGTGGGCCAGGACGCCGCGGTGTCCGGGCTCGTGATCGCCCTGCTGTGCCGCGGCCACGTCCTGCTCGAGGGCGTCCCGGGCGTGGCGAAGACATTGCTCGTGCGCAGCCTCGCCGCCGCCCTGGACCTCTCGACGACGCGCGTGCAGTTCACCCCCGACCTGATGCCGGGCGACGTCACCGGGTCCCTGGTCTACGACGCCCGCACCGCCGAGTTCAGCTTCCGGCCGGGACCCGTCTTCACCAACCTGCTCCTGGCCGACGAGATCAACCGCACCCCGCCCAAGACCCAGGCGTCGCTGCTGGAGGCCATGGAGGAGCGGCAGGTCAGCATCGACGGGCACCCGCGCCCGCTGCCCGACCCGTTCGTCGTGGCCGCCACGCAGAACCCCGTCGAGTACGAGGGCACCTACCCGCTGCCCGAGGCCCAGCTCGACCGCTTCCTGCTCAAGCTGACCCTCCCGCTGCCCCCGCGCGACGTCGAGCTGCAGGTCCTCGACCGGCACGCGCGCGGCTTCGATCCCCGTGACCTCGCCGCCGCCGGCGTGCGGCCGGTCGCCGGGATCGCCGACCTCGACGTCGCCACCGCCGCCGTCCGGTCCGTCGCCGTGTCCCCCGAGGTGATGGGGTACATCGTCGACGTCGTCCGCGCCACGCGGACCTCCCCGTCCCTGCAGCTCGGGGTCAGCCCGCGCGGGGCCACGGCCCTGCTGGCCACCTCGCGCGCGTGGGCATGGCTGAGCGGGCGCACGTTCGTCACGCCCGACGACGTGAAGGCCCTGGCCCGCCCGACCCTGCGGCACCGGGTCCAGTTGCGCCCCGAGGCGGAGCTGGAGGGCGTCTCGGTCGACGGCGTGCTCGACACCGTCCTGGCCGCCGTCCCGGTCCCGCGGTGATCCCTGGCACGGCCGGGACCCGCCCGCGGACGGGGGGCTGACCATGGCGATCACCGGACGCGCGGTGCTCCTCGTGCTGCTGGGGATCGTCCCGGCGGCCCTCACCCCCGGGTGGAGCGGGGCCGCGGTCGCGCTCGGCGTGGTCGCGGTGCTCCTGGCCCTCGACCTCGCGCTCGCCGGCAGTCCCCGCGCGCTCGACGTGCAGCGGCGCGACGTCCCCGGCCTGCGTCTGGGCGGGGAGACCCTCGCCGTCACCGACGTGACGAACGGCGGGCGACGTCGCGTGCGCGGCCGCCTCGTCGACGGCTGGCAGCCCTCCGCGGGCGCCGTGCCCGCCCGGCACCGCCTCGACCTCGCGCCCGGGTCACGGACCGCCGTGACGACGGTGCTGCGGCCCGACCGTCGGGGCGACCGCCTGGCGTTGCACGTCACCGTCCGCTGCCTCGGGCCCCTGGGCCTCGCGGCCCGGCAGGGCACGCGGCGCGCGCCCGGCAGCGTGCGCGTGCTGCCCCCGTTCACCTCCCGCAAGCACCTGCCCTCGGCCCTGGCGCGGCTGCGGGAGATCGAGGGGCAGACGGCCCTGCGCATCCGCGGCCAGGGCACCGAGTTCGACTCCCTGCGCGAGTACGTCATCGGGGACGACGTGCGGGCGATCGACTGGCGCGCGTCGGCACGCGGACGCGGGGTCGCCGTGCGCACGTGGCGCCCCGAGCGGGACCGGCGCGTCCTGCTCGTCCTCGACACCTCCCGCACCTCGGCCGCGAGGATCGGCGACGCGCCGCGACTGGACGCCGCCATGGACGCCGCGCTGCTGCTGGCCGCGCTGGCGGCCCGCGCGGGTGACCGTGTCGAACTGCTGGCCGTGGACCAGGAGGTGCGGGCCAGGGTCGAGCGCACCGACGGCTCCCGGCTGCTGCCCGCGCTGGTCGAGGCGATGGCGCCGCTGGACGCCACGCTGCTGGAGGCCGACTGGACCCTGATCGCGGCCTCGATCCGGCAGCGGGTGCCGCACCGGGCGCTGGTCGTGCTGCTCACCACCCTCGACCCCACCGCGATGGACGAGGGCCTGCTGCCGGTGCTCGGCGTCCTCACCGAGCGGCACCAGGTGCTCGTCGCCTCGGTGGCCGACCCAGCCCTCACCGAGCTGACCCGGGGCCGCGACGACGCCTTCGCGGTGCACGCGGCCGCCTCCGCCGAGCGGGCGGTGATGGACGGGGCCGCCGTCCGTGCCGAGCTGGTCCGCGCCGGGGTGGAGGTGGTGGAGGCCTCGCCCGAGGGGCTCCCGCCCGCCCTGGTCGACCGCTACCTCGCCCTCAAGGCGGCAGGACGGCTGTGAGGCGGCTCAGGCCGTGCGGCCGACGTCCCCCGCGACGTCGGCGGTGACGTCGCCGGTCTCCCCCGCCCGCACGGCGCGCCGGCCCAGGACCGTGACGTAGCCGAGGAACGCCAGCCACACGAGGGCGCCGATGCCGATCCGGGCCCAGGTGGGCAGGGGTGAGGGCGTCACGAAGGCCTCGACGATCCCGCTCACGAACAGCACGCCCACGAGCCCCAGGGCCACCGTGATCATGGCGCGGCCCTCCTCGGCGAGCGCGCGGCCCCGCGGGCGGCGGCCGGGACGGATCCACGACCAGAACAGGTGCAGCCCCGCCCCCGCCGCGACGAACACGGCGGTGAGCTCGAGCAGCCCGTGCGGGGTGATCAGCGCGAAGAACAGCCCGAGCCGGTCGTAGTGGGCCATGATCCCCGCGGCGACGCCGAGGTTGAGCGCGTTCACCAGCAGCGTCGAGAGGGTGCCGACGCCGGTGATCCCGAGCGCCACGCACAGCGCCGCGACCACCGCGTTGTTGGTCCACACCTGCGCCGCGAAGCCGGAGGCGGAGAACTCGCTGTAGTACTTCTCGAAGTCGACGTAGGCGAACTCGCGCAGCATGCGATCGCTGCCCAGGCTGTTGAAGGCCGCCGGGTCGTGGGCGATCCACGTGCCGAGCGCGGCGGCCACCAGCAGGGTCAACGCCGCGGAGAACGCCGTCCACCACCGGCTGCGCCACACCGCGGCGGGGAACGAGACGGCGACGAAGCGGGCGATCTCCGACCTGATCGGCATGCCCGACCCGGTCACCGCCGCGCGCGCCTGCGCCACGGACATCGTCAGCCGCCCCGCCACCGCGGCGTCGGCGGTGCTGGAACGCAGCACCGACAGGTGCGTCGTCGCCCGCCGGTACAGCTCGACGAGCTCGTCGGCCTCGTCGGCGGTGAGCCGGCGCCTGCGGCTCAGCTCGTCCAGCCGCGTCCACTCCGAGGCGTGCACGGTGACGAAGGCGTCGAGGTCCACGCCGTCAGACTAACCGTCCCCCGGCGGCCCGGGCCCCTACCCTGGGAGCGTGGCAGCCAACGAGGGGACGACGGTGGGGACGCCCGTCGCGGCAGGGGTGGTCAGCGGCGAGGCGGTGGTGCTGGAGCTGCGCCCGGCGTCGTTCGCGACGCGCGGTCTGGCGCTCGCGATCGACCTGGTGGCGATCGTGGGCCTCGCCGGGGCGCTGTCCACCTTCGGCAGCTTCGCGACGCTGCTCCTCGACGAGGCGTGGCAGGCCGCCGCGGCCCTCGTCGCGAGCATCCTCGCCCTGGTGGGGCTGCCCGTGGCGATGGAGACCCTGACCCGTGGGCGCACCCTGGGCAAGCTCGCCCTCGGCCTGCGCACGGTGCGCGACGACGGCGGCCCGGTGCGCTTCCGGCAGTCGCTCGTGCGTGGCGTGCTGGTGCTGGTCGAGGTGTACTCGATGCCCTACCTGGCGCTGATCTCGACCCTGGCCAACCCGCGCGGCAAGCGCCTCGGCGACCTCCTCGCCGGTACCTACGTGATCCGCGACCGGACCGACGCCCGGTGGACCCCCGCTCCGATGCCGCCGCACCTGGCCTCGTGGGCGGCCGCGGCCGACGTGGGACACCTCCCCGAGCCCGTGGTGGCGGCGGCCCGGACCTACCTCGACGCCGCGCCGCACCTGCAGCCCGAGGCCTTCCAAGAACTGTCCCGTCGCCTGGCCGTCGACCTGGCGCGGTTCGTCCAGCCCCCTCCGCCGCCCGGGACCGCACCGCACGACGTCGTCTGCGCCGTCCTGGCCGAGCGCCGCCGGCGCGACCTGGTGCGGCTGCGCTCGCGTGCGGAAGCCGATCACCTGCGCCGCTGGCGGCGGGCGGGGGCGGCGGTGCTGTCCCCCGCCAGCTCGCGGCTGGTCTCCCCCACCCCCGCGCCGCCCACGGGCCTGCCCCGCTCCTGACGACGCCGCTGCGGCGCGCCTGACGCCGCCCCTGACGACCGCGGGCCCGGTCGCGCGCTGTGAGGCGCGCGGCCGGGCCCGGTCGCAGCGGTGGGCTCAGTAGCGGTAGTGGTCGGGCTTGTAGGGGCCCTCCACGTGGACGCCGAGGTACTCGGCCTGCTCCTTGGTCAGCTCGGTGAGCCGGACGCCCAGGGCGTCGACGTGCAGCCGGGCCACCTTCTCGTCGAGGTGCTTGGGCAGCACGTAGACCTTGCGCTCGTACTCCTCGGTCTTCGTGAACAGCTCGACCTGGGCGATCGTCTGGTTCGAGAACGAGTTGGACATCACGAAGCTCGGGTGGCCGGTCGCGTTGCCGAGGTTGAGCAGGCGACCCTCGCTGAGCACCAGCACCGAGTGCGCCGGACGCCCGTCGGTGGCCGGGAAGCGCCACTCGTGCACCTGGGGCTTGATCTCGACCTTCTCGATCCCCGGGATGCGGGCGAGGCCGGCCATGTCGATCTCGTTGTCGAAGTGGCCGATGTTGCCGACGATCGCCTTGTCCTTCATCCCCGCGATGTGCTCGGCGGTGATGACGTTGAAGCACCCGGTGGCGGTGACGAAGATGTCGACGATGTCGAGGACGTCCTCGATGCGCGCCACCTGGTAGCCGTCCATCGCAGCCTGCAGGGCGCAGATCGGGTCGACCTCGGTGACGATGACGCGGGCACCCTGCCCGCGCAGCGACTCCGCGCACCCCTTGCCCACGTCGCCGTAGCCGGCGACCAGGGCGACCTTGCCGCCGATGAGGACGTCGGTGGCGCGGTTGATGCCGTCGATCAGCGAGTGCCGGCACCCGTACTTGTTGTCGAACTTGGACTTGGTGACCGAGTCGTTGACGTTGATCGCGGGGAACAGCAGGCTGCCCGCGCGCTCCATCTCGTAGAGCCGGTGGACGCCGGTCGTCGTCTCCTCGGTGACGCCCTTGATCCCCTTGGCGATCTCGGTCCACCGGGTGGGCGCCTCCGCCACCGACGCGCGGAGCACGTCGAGGATGACCTTCCACTCCTCGGAGTCGTTCTCGGCGGCGCCGGGCACGGCACCCGCGGCCTCGAACTCCACGCCCTTGTGCACGAGCAGCGTCGCGTCGCCGCCGTCGTCGAGGATCATGTTCGGGCCCGCACCGTCCGGCCACAGGAGCACCTGGAGGGTGCACCACCAGTACTCCTCCAGCGTCTCGCCCTTCCAGGCGTACACGGGCACGCCCTGCGGGTCCTCGGGGGTCCCGTTCGGGCCCACGACGACGGCCGCGGCCGCGGCGTCCTGGGTGGAGAAGATGTTGCAGGAGGCCCAGCGGACCTCGGCGCCCAGCGCGACGAGCGTCTCGATCAGGACGGCGGTCTGCACCGTCATGTGCAGCGAGCCGGTGATCCGGGCGCCGGCCAGCGGCTTGGTCGCGCCGTACTCGGCGCGCAGGGACATCAGGCCGGGCATCTCGTGCTCGGCGAGGCGGATCTCGTGGCGGCCGGCCTGCGCGAGGGCGAGGTCGGCCACCTTGAAGTCGAGGGTGGAGACAGGCATGGGGCATCCTTCACGGATCGGTGGAGGGCATCGGGACGGGCCCGCCCCGCGGTCACACGGTGATCAGCACCGGCGGCACATCGGTCGGGTCCTCCCGGCGCGGCCCCTCTGGGCCTGCGGCATCACCGGACGCCGGACTCTTCCAAGGTAACAACCCGTGCACGGCGGGCGTCAAGCCGAGATCAGGCGGTGGGGCCGCCGTCACCCGTCCCGCCCCGCTCGCCGCGGTGCCGGCGGCGTATCCAGACGACGAGGGCGGTGACCACGACGACGGCGGTGAGGCCTGCGCCCACCCCGCCGACCTTGCGCTCGACGGCCGCGTAGGAGTTGCCGGCGAGGTACCCGACCAGGCAGAAGGTGACGCCCCAGACGAGGCCGCCGACGGCGTTCCACAGCAGGAAGCGCCGGTAGGGCATGCGGCTGAGGCCCGCGAGCCCGGGCGTGACGGCCCGCAGGAAGGCCGTCCACCGGCCGAGGAACACCGCGGGCGCCCCCCTGCGGCGCAGCCACGAGCGAGCGGAGTCGAGCCGGGGGCGGTGGCGGCGCAGCCAGGGCCAGTCGAGCACCCGCTCGCCGTAGTGGCGCCCGACCTCGTAGCCGACCGAGTCGCCGACCACCGCCGCGACGACGACCAGCACGACGAGCACGCGGATGTCGAGGGTGCCGCGGCTGGCCAGCACCCCGCCGAGCACCACGGCCGTCTCCCCGGGGAGCACGAAGCCGAGGAAGACCGCGGCCTCGCCGAAGACGAGCACGCCCACCACGAGGTAGGCCGGCAGGGGTGGCAGGTCGAGGACCCGCTCGAGCAGCTGGTGCAGCCAGTGGAACGGGTGCACGGCGACTCAGCCGCGCGCGACGGAGCTGCGGTCGATGTCGGGCTCCAGATAGATCACCCGGGCGATGGGCACGGCGGCGCGCACCCGGCGCTCGGCGGCGTCGATCGCCTCGGCCACCTCGTCGGCATGGGTGGCGGCAGGGACGGCGATCTTCGCCGCGACGAGCAGCTCCTCCGGGCCGAGGTGCATCGTCTTCATGTGGATCACCCGGTCGACCCCCTCACCGACCAGCGCGGCCTCGATCAGGCGAACGTGCTCGACGGTCGCGGACTCCCCGATCAGCAGCGAGTTCATCTCGACGGCCAGCACCGCTGCGACGCCCACGAGCAGGACGCCGATCATGGCGGTACCGACGGCGTCCCACCGGCCCTCGTCGGTGGCGATGGTCATGGAGACGCCGAAGAGGGCGAAGACGAGGCCGAGCAGCGCGGCGCTGTCCTCGAGGAGGACGACCGGCAGCTCCGGGGACTTCGAGGTGCGCACGAACTGCACCCACGACCGGCGACCCCGGTTGTGGTTGCTCTCCTTGATCGCGGTCCGGAAGGAGTACCCCTCCAGCGCGATCGCGACCAGGAGCACGGCCACCGGGACCCAGGCCCAGCCCTCGATGGGCTCGGGGTGCTCCCACTTGTGCCACGCCTCGTAGAGGGCGAACAGGCCGCCGACGCTGAACAGGACGATCGAGACGATGAACGCGTAGACGTAGCGCTCACGGCCGTAACCGAAGGGGTGCTCGGGCGTGGCCTCCCGGTTGGCCCGCTTGCCCCCGAGCAGCAGCAGCACCTGGTTGCCCGAGTCGGCGAAGGAGTGGATCGACTCGGCGAGCATGCTGCTGCTGCGGGTGAGGAGGAACGCCACGAGCTTGGTCGCCGCGATCCCGAGGTTCGCGCTCAACGCGGCGATGATCGCGCGGGTGCCACCCTCGGTGGACATGGGACTCCTGTCGTCGTGTGTCTGGTGGGCGCCGGCGCGCGGCCGGGACGCCTGGGTCAGCGGGTGCGGTCGCGAAGGTCGGCGACGTGCGGGCTGGTCAGCGGGTCGACCCCGGCGGCCAGCGCGAGGTAGACCGCCGCGAAGTCCAGCCGGGAGACGAGATCGGCGAAGCGCTCCAGCGGGTGCCCGGGGTCGGCGTCGACCTCGCTGACCCGCACGCCCGCCTCCTCGGCGGTCAGGCGCAGGGCGTCGGCGGTGCGGCTGGTCTCCAGCCACGCGCCGTCCGGGCGCTCCGGTGAGGGCGGCGCGTCGCGCAGCATGACCAGCCGCAGCCGGGCGCCGGTGGGCCCGTCGAGGAAGGGGTCGGCGAAGACGTCGGTGGGCAGCGCGGCGAAGGGCCCGCCGAAGGTGGCCACGACGTCGCCCGCGTCGTCGGGCAGCGCGCCGCGCATCGCGGGCACCCGGGCGGTGCGGGCGAGCATCGACACGGCCCGGCTGGCGGCCACGGCCGTGACGTCACCGTCGGCGAGCACCACGGGGACCGCGTCGGCGAGCTCGAGCGCGAGCGCCTTCGCGGGGTTCACGAACGCCTCGGACCCGGGCCGGTAGGTCTGGGCGGCGGCGTCCAGGCGGTCGGCCACCCGGGCCATCACGGCGGGGCCGGCGTCGGTGAGACCGATCTCGTAGGCGCCGAGGATCACCGGGGTGAGCAGGGACCACAGGGCGAAGCGGGAGGACCGCGCCGCGGCGGTGGCGGCGGGCGGGACGCTGACGTGCACGCCCCCGGTGCGCTGGGCGACGTCGGCCAGCGGGGAGCCCGCCGCGCCGACGGTCAGCAGCCGACACCCCCGACGGGCCGCCTCGGCCGCCAGGCCCAGCGGCCCCGGGGCGCGGCCCGACATGGACACGGCCACGACCAGGTCGAGGGACCCCACCCACCCGGGCAGCGGCATGCCACGCCGCACGGAGACCGGGACGGGCGACCCGCTGCCGGCCAGCATGGTCAGGACGTCGCCCACCACGGCGGACCCGCCCAGGGACGCCACGAGCACCGCGCGGGGACGCCCCTCGCCGGCCACGGCGGCGATGCCCGCGTCGGAGGACGCCGTCACGGCCTGGCGGATCTGCGCGCCGGCCAGGGCCACGGCCGGCAGGCTGCCGGACGGGTCGGCGGCGGCGAGGCCGTCGGCGTCGTCGAGGAGCTGCTCGTCGAGCGACATCGGACTCAGCCCGCCGGGAGTTCGCGGCGGCGGGCCTCGTCGACGAGCAGCACCGGGATGCCGTCGTCCACGCGGAAGGCCAGCTCGCACCCGGTGCACTGCAGCTCGGGGCCGGAGGGCCCGGAACCGTCGGCGAGGGTGGCGCGGCAGGAGGGGCAGCGAAGGATCTCGCGGACCCATGGCTCGATCGCACTCATGCGCCCATCCTGGCCTATCGGCCGGGCCCCCGCCGACCCGCCCCGCGCTGGTGTGGACGAGCGGATCGGCTCAGCCGCGCACGAGTGCCAGGACCTCGTCGCGCACCCGGGCCATCGTCGCCTCGTCGGCGGCCTCGGCGTTCAGGCGCAGCAGCGGCTCGGTCTGGCTGGCCCGCAGGTTGAACCACCACATCGGCCCGTCCTCGGCGGCCGCGTGGGAGACGGTCAGCCCGTCCAGCCGGTCGATCTCGATGCCGGGACGCCCGGCGTAGACCGCCTCGACGCCCGTCACCGACGCCTCGACGTCGGCGACCCTGGAGTTGATCTCGCCGCTGGCGACGTAGCGCTCGAACGACGAGGCGAGCTGCGAGAGCGGCTGGTCCTGCTCGCTCAGTGCGGCCAGCACGTGCAGCGCCGCGAGCATGCCGGTGTCGGCGAACCAGAAGTCGCGGAAGTAGTAGTGGGCGGAGTGCTCGCCGCCGAAGACGGCATCCCTTGCGGCCATCTCGACCTTGATGAACGCGTGCCCGACCCGGGTGCGCACGGCCTGCCCGCCCGCCTCGGCGATCACCTCGGGCACCACGCGCGAGGTGATGCAGTTGTGGATCACGGTGCCGGGGCGGCCGGCGGCCTGCTCCTTGGCGATCTCGCGGGAGGCCACGAGGGCGGTGACGGCGCTGGGGGTCACCACGGCGCCGCGCTCGTCGACCACGAAGCACCGGTCGGCGTCGCCGTCGAAGGCAAGCCCGAGGTCGGCGCCGTGCGCGGGCACCGCGGCCTGCAGGTCGAGGAGGTTCTTGGGGTCCAGCGGGTTGGCCTCGTGGTTGGGGAACGTGCCGTCGAGCTCGAAGTACAGCGGGACGACGTCCAGCGGCAGCTCGGGCAGGCCGGCCGCGCCGCCGAGGACCGCCGGGGTGGTCATTCCCGCCATCCCGTTGCCCGCGTCGACGACCACCTTCAGGCGACGCCCGGACAGCGGCACCAGGCCGCGCAGGTGGGCGGCGTAGTCGGCGAGGATGTCGCGCTCGACGATCGTGCCCGGCGTCGCCGAGGGTGCGGGGGCACCGGCCTGCAGCCGGGCCAGCGCGTCGTCGCGCACCGCCGCAAGGCCGGAGTCCATGCCGACCGGGCGGGCGCCGCTGCGGCACAGCTTCATCCCGTTCCAGCCCGCCGGGTTGTGGCTGGCGGTGAACATCACGCCAGGCAGGTCGAGGCTGCCGCTGGCGTAGTAGAGGGCGTCGGTGCTGCAGAACCCGACGAGGACGACGTCGCTGCCCTGGGCGGCCGCGGCCTGGGCGAAGGTGCGCGCCAGGACGGGGCTCGACTCGCGCATGTCGTGGCCGACCACGATGCTGCTCGCCCCGTCGGCCTCGCGCACGAAGGCCGCGTACGCGGCGGCCACGGCGGCGACCACGTCGTCGTCGAGCTGGCCGTCCACCAGTCCCCGGACGTCGTTGGCCTTGAAGATCGACGCGAAGATCGACGGGTAGTCGGGGGCGGTGGGCGCGTTCTGCTCGTTCGACACGGCCCCGAGGCTATCGAAGTGCGGACGAACCGCCGTCTCAGGCCTTCCGGCTGCGGTTCAGGACGGCGTCGACGCTCAGCTCGATGCCCGCGTGCTCCCAGGTGCGGTGCTCGCAGCGGTGGCAGGAGGTGAACTCCACCGGCGTGCCGTCGGTCAGGCACAGCGACAGGCGGGTCACGTGGTGGCTGCCGCACTCGCGGCAGTCGCCGTCGGGACGGTGCTCGCGCTGGGTCAGCGAGCCCAGGGGCACCGGGTCGACGCCGGCGCGGCCACGGCCACGGCGGGCGCGCGGGGTGGGCTCGAGGGTCGGCGGGGCCAGCACGGGGGTGGCGAAGGGGGCGTCGAGGCCGCCGGAGGCGAACGGCAGGGGCGAGGCGGGGCGGGGCGAGGGGACACGCGGGGCGAAGCTCATGCTGGTGGGCCTCCGGGAAGCGGGCGGGCGGCGGCGGCGCACGGGACACGGGTCCCGGCCACGGCGACCCTGCAGCGGGCTGGCGGGCGTGGGCGATGCGAGCGGCCACCGCGGCGAGGAGTGCGATGAAGGCGACGAGGCGGCCCGCCGGAGGTATCGGCAGGGCGAGGGGAAACCTTGAGGGCCCGATTCGAGGGTGATCCTCACGGCGCAGGGGGACGGGTCCGTCCGGGGCGGCGGGGAGGCGACTCCCCCTCCCGGCGAACGTCGCGACGGGACCCGCGCCGGGGACGACGGGTGCGCACCCGGCGGATCAGCCGCGCGGTTCGCGGACCATCCGCAGGTGACCCCGGCGGGGCTGGTCGCCTTCGGCGACCTCGACCTGCGGCACGGGGCGGGCGGCCTCGCGCACGGCCTCGGCGAGGGCGACCAGGTCGTCGTGGCTGGGCGGCGGCGGGACGCGCTCGCCAGCCAACCGCACGACCTCCCACCCGCGCGGGGCGGTGAGCCGCTCCGCGTGCTCGGCGCACAGGTCGTAGCAGTGGGGCTCGGCGTACGTCGCCAACGGGCCGAGGACGACCGTGGAGTCGGCGTAGACGTACGTCAGGGTCGCGACCGCGGCACGGGTGCACGCGGTCCGCGAGCATCGACGCACACCAGTCACGCGCCGAAAGGTAGCGCGAGAACGGCGGTGATCGCTGCGCGCCGCGCCGCAGGCGTCGCCGGGGAGGCCGTCGCGGCGCGCGTACCCTGACGGTCGTGACCGCCTCCCTGCCCGGACCCGACGCGCCCCGACCCCGGGGCCGGCGCCGTGAGCGGCACGGGCGCGACCTGCGGGGCAGCCTGCTCCCGCCCGAGGCGCCGGCGTGGCGCTCCCGCTCGGCCCGCTTCGACGAGCAGGTGCTGGACACGGTCGAGGACGTCGAGCAGCGGCTGGGGCGCGCCCTGGACGAGGTGGAGTTCGCGGTCGAGGACGTGCCCGGCGGCGATCCGGCGCCGTGGGAGGACGAGGTCGTCCCCCTGGGACGTCTGTTCGGCGGCGACGGGCGGCACCCCGCGCGCATCGTCGTCTACCGCCGTCCCGTGGAGGCCCGTGCGACGGGGCCTCGCGAGCGCGCCGAGCTGATCCACGAGGTCGTCGTCGAGCAGGTGGCCCACCTGCTCGGCCTCGCCCCCGAGCAGGTCGACCCGGGCTACGACGCCGACTAGTCCGAACCCGGCGCGGCGAGCAGCCCCACCAGGGGGTCGGGCCGCGCCCGGTCGGCGGCCACTCCCCCGGCGGGCTGGGCGACGTAGGGGACGACCGCCTGCAGCGGTCCCCGGGCGTCGCGGTCGGTGATCACCAGCGCCGAGGTGAGCCGCCCCTGGGCCCGCACGAGCAGCCCCGCGACGGCCTCCTCCTGCGCGACGTCGACGGTGGACCCGGCGGGGACCGTGACGGAGCGCTCGGGGCCCAGCGAACCGTCCTCGGCGACGACCCGGTACAGCAGGGTCGCCCCGCGGGCGGGGGCGGTCACCGACAACCGGGCGCTGCCCTGGCGCGGGACGGGGATCGGCGTCCAGCCGCCGGGCAGGTCGGTCGCGGCCGCGGACCAGGACAGCTCCGAGGGTGCGACGTCGCTGCCGTAGCCGGCGGACTCCCCCGCGAGGGCCCCGCCTGCGGCGGTGCGGCCGGAGAGGGCCCCTGCGATCACGGGAACGTCGGCCTCGACGACAGCCGCGTAGGTGCCGTCGGGCACGCCCTGGACGACGACGTCGCGGACGGCTCCCGCCGGCACCGCGACGGCGCCACCGGGCAGGGTCTGCGGGCCTTCCGGCCCGAGCAGCCGGATCCGGACGGCGGCGGGTCGCGACCCCACGACCCCGACCCGGATCACGGTGGCCCCGGGCGTTTCGGCGTCCGGCGTCCCCCGGTCGTCGGACGAGCCACCGGAGCCATCGGAGTCGCCGGAGTCACCGTCGTCGCCTTCGCCGTCGTCGTCCGAGCTGCTGCGGTCGGCGGTGGACACGACGACGCCGGGCACCACCTGGGTGCGCCGGGGCGTGGCGCCGGGGCCGATGTCGTCGCCGCCGCCCGCGGTCACCCCACGGACCACCGAGTCGTGCACGACGGCGCCGACCCGGCCCGTCAGCGCCGTCACCTCGACGGCCGTGGCGGCCAGGGCGGGTGCGAGCGCCTCGAGGCTGCGCACCTCCTGCGACCCGGCGGCGACCGTGACGATGTCGCTGTCGGGCAGGGTGGTCGCCCCGCCGGGTCCGAGGACGCGGAGGCGGACCTGCGCGGGCCGTGCGGCGGGGTTGCTCAACACGACGTAGGTGGCGTGGCCGGCGACGGTCGCACCGCCGACGAGCCAGGCGCGGCTGACCGCGGGCTGGCAGGCGTGGGCGGAGAGTCCGCGGGCGAGCCCCGTGCCCCCCACCGAGGTCTGCAGCGCCGCCGGCGTGGCTCCTGCCGCTCCCGCCGCCTGCACGCGGGAAGGCCCCGTGGGCGCGGAAGAGGCGGCGGCGGCCCGCAGCGTCCGCTCGCCGCGGGCCCAGGCCGGGGTCGTCTCGCTGCTCTCGGCGTCGAGGGGGCCGACGGTGACCGTGGGCGGGTCCTGCTGGGCGGCGCCCACCGACGCGGAGGCGAGCGCGCTCAGCCGGACCGTGCCGCCGGAGACCGGGGTGGCACCGTCGGCCGACGGCACCCGCAAAGGGCCGGGGCAGACCAGCGCCGCCCCTGCCCGCTGGTGCGGCATGGACGCCGCCGCCGGGCCCTGGGAAGGCGGCAGCGGCGTGGTCACGACGGCACCCGCGACGATCGCGGCCGCACCCAGGAGCAGGCCGGCCAGCGACAGGAGGCCGCGCAGGCGCCGCCCTCGGCGCCGACGCTGCGGCCGCCGGGCCGCGGCGGGCAGGGCGACCTCGGCAGGAGCGACGTCGCCGGGCTGGTCCTCCCCCGCGGCGTCGGGGGCGTGGGTGGGGGCGCTCACCGCACGCTCCTCTCGTGGTCGCTGTGGCCGGGGCGGAGGTCCAGGCCGTCCTCGGACAGGGGAACGGGCGCCCCGGCGGGCACCGCCTGCTCGTCGACGTCCGCGCGCTCAGGGGGTGCACCCGCCTCGCCCGGGTCCGGCGCCTGAGGGGCCTCGGCGACGACCGGCCAGCTGCCCGTCGCCCACCGCTCCAGCGCCTCCTCCTCGGCCACCCCGCTCACGGCGCGGATGCGCGGACCCGGCTCGTCGGGAGCGCGGTCGACGGGGCGCGACGGGCGCGGGGGCGCGGGCGGGCGGCGACGGCGGGGCATCGGCACCGCGACCAGCGCGGCGAGCACGAGTGCGGCCCACGACAGCTGGTGCAGCCGCCGCGCGAGCGGGTCGCCGTGGCGCACCACGAGGCTCCCGCCCTGCGCGGGCACCTCGAAGGACTGGGCCCAGCCGTCCCACGTGCCCGCGGGCAGGCGGCGTCCGTCCACCCATGCCCGCCACTGCGGGTCGGCGTGCTCGGCGAGCACGAGCCGGCGCCCGGCGGGGCCGGGATCGAGCCGGGCGCGGAAGCGGTCGGGACGCGAGCCGGGGGTGAGGGCGACGACGTCGGCTCCGCTGCGCAGCCAGGCGCGGGTGGGCCGGGTCGGGCCCTTCATCGCGTCGAGGTCGACCCGCCAGCTCAGCACCTGGTCGTCCTCGGTCCCCACCCGCACCAGCCCCGGGGTGGAGTCCAGCGAGGCAGCGGCGGCGAGGTCGAGCGGGGGCAGGAGCATGACGGTCCCGACGGCCAGCGCCGCGAGGTCGTCCCGGGCGTCGGCGCCGTTGTCGGACAGCAGTCTGCCCAGCAGCGGGGTGACCACCCCGGCGTCGCGCCGGTCCCCGCCCTCCAGTGCCCAGGTGCTCGAGCGTTGCGCGAGGCGCGGCCCCGGCGCGCGCAGGATCGTCCAGTGGACCTCCCGGTCCACCTGCAGGACCAGCGTGCGCGTGGCCGCCGGCCCTTCGGACTCGGCGGCACCGACGACGGTCATGACGTCGGGCTGCACCGCGTGCACGCCCTCACCCGAGGCCGTCCAGCCCCAGCCGGCGAGGGTGAGCACGGGCCCGGCGAGCAGCGCGCCGGAGGCCGCCACCGCGAGGGCGCCCCGCAACCAGCGGGCGCGGCGGCGGCGGACCCGCAGGCGCACACCGTCGGCGGCGACCAGGGCGGCGACGAGCAGACCGAGGAGCACCAGCGACAGGCCGGCCCCGGCCCAGCCACCGGCGGGGGCGGCGCCGCTGCGGTCGAGGACGACGTGCGGGGAGACCACCCACGTGGCGGCACCGAGCAGCGTCGTCACGCCCGCGAGGACGGCGACGGGCCGGCGACGCCCGGCGACGGCCACGGCCGCGAGCGCCAGCAGGAGCGTGACGGCCAGCGACGCGGCGACGACGCCGGTCAGCACCGCGGGCACGTGGGGGGCCCAGCCGTCCGGGAGGACCGCGGCGAGCCGGCGTGCGGGGGCACCGTCGGGACCGCCGAGCAGGTCGACGAGCCGACCCTGCCCCCCGGTGACCCGGTCGAGCAGGCCCGGCACGGGGAGGTCGCCACCGTCGGCGCCGGTGGCCGCGGCGTCCGCCTGGGCGGGATCGGCGAGGAGCAGGCGCGGCCGGGCGACCACCTGCCACCACCAGGGCGCGCCTGCGGCGAGGACGACCGCCCCACCCCAGGCCATCACCCAGCGGGCCCGGGTGCGCCCGCGGCGGTTCATCCGCAGCGCGACGGGACCGACCAGCGTCACGAGCACCGAGGTGGCCAGGAGCGGGGCCGCGCTCCAGGGGGCGCAGGCCACGACGACGACGAACAGCAGCGCCGCGGCGGAGGCGGCGGTCAGGTCGGCGCGGGGCCGGCGCGCCTGCGCGTCCCGTGCGGCGGCCGCGGCCAGCAGTGCGGTGGACACCCCGGTCGAGGGGACCTGCAGGGGGGCGCGCCACCGGGGGACGCCGACGGCGCGGGCCAGGCTGAGCGCGAACAGGGGCAGCAGGGCGTGCGCGACCAGCAGGGAGATCCGCCCCTGCCGCGTCCCTGCGAGCAGGACGGGGCAGGAGGCCCAGACGAGGGCGGCCCACGGCCGCAGGAGGCGGGAGCGGGTGATCGCCCCGGACGCCACCCACGCGGTGGCGGCGCTCACGGGCACGGCCAGGACGAGGACGGCGAGGACGGCCAGCCGCGGCGAGCCGTCGAAAGGCACGCTGAGCAGGGCGAGCACCTGGGACCAGGGGTCCGCCGCGGCCGCGCGGCCGAGCCCGACCGGCCGCCACGTGGTGACGGCGGAGGACCACAGGGCACTGAGCCGCTCGGGGGCGGGCAGCAGCGCCGGACCGGCGAGCGCCGCCCGGGGGTGGGCCAGCAGGTCGCGGGTGGCCAGGACGCCGGCCACGGCGGCGAGGGCGACGGCCGCCAGACCCGCCAGCCGCGGCGGGTGGGACCGGATGCGCACCGGGACGAGGCCCACGTCGGCCTCGGCCTCGGCGTCGGTCAGCGACGTGACGGGCAGCCCGGGCTCGCGCCGGCTGGGCAGCCGGGGCAGGTCGTCGACGTCGGCGAGCGCCTGGGACCAGAAACGGTAGGCCGTGACGTCCTCGCGGCGCTGCCACCAGATCTGGCGGGCGCGCGGACGCAGCGGGGCCAGCAGGCGCCGCCGCATGCGGCGCCCGCGGCGTTGGCGGCGGCGCGCCCGGGCGACGTCGACGGGCGAGGCGAGCGCGCCGAGCGCGCCGAGCGCCTCCTCGGCGGCGAGGCCGGGCTGCTTGAGGATCATGCGCCAGGCCGCGCGCAGCGGGACGGCCAGCAGCGTCCACAGGAGGACCGGCAGCCACCACACCAGCGCGGGCTCGACGAGGCGCAGGTGGACGGCGTCGTGCCGGTCGGCCCGGGCGCGCTGGCGCGGCGGGGCGAGGAACCGGGCGGTGGTGGCCTGCGGCAGCACGACGACGCGCTCGCCGGCGAGGTGCACCCTGCGGCAGAGGTCGAGGTCCTCCCGGGCCCCGCGCAGGGCCGGGTCGAACCCCTCGAGGGCCTCGTAGGTGCTGCGCCGCACGAGCATGCCGGGCAGGGGGACGGCGTAGACGTCGCGGCGCTCGTCGTACTGGCCCTGGGGCACCTCGCGCAGGTCGACCCCGCGGATGCGCGCCCCGCCCCGGGTGGCGCAGGTACCGACGTCGAGCAGTTGCTGGTCGTCGTCCCAGGCGACCGATGCGCAGCCGGCGACGGAGACGGAGGGGGAGGTCTCGACCTCGGCGAGGAGGCTCTCCAGCGCGGTGGCGGAGGGGGCACCGGTGTCGGTGAGCAGCCACAGCCACTCGTCCTCGCGCTGCGACGCCTCGGCGTCGCCCGCGCCGTCGACGTCCCCCCCTGACGGCGCGGACCCGCAGGCGCCCAGGGCCGCGCGCACGGCCGCATGAGTGCTGGCGGTGGGTTCGGCCCACGTGAGGTGCGCCTCGGGACCGATCAGGTCGCGCAGCCCCTCGCCCACCTCGGGGTCGTGCGTCGTGTCGACGACGACGACGCGGTCGGGCCGGCGGGTCTGGTCCTGCAGCGAGGACACGACCCTCGCCACCCGGTCGGCTCCGCCCCTGATCAGGAGGATGGCGGTGACGTGCACCCATCGATCCTGCACGACGGGCGGCGGTGCGGCCCGCAAGCGGCCCGGCGCGCCGGACATCCGCTCACCCTGGGGGCGAGGACCCTCCGGCAGGCGGGTTCAGCCCGCGTGCCGCTTGAGGCGGCGGCGCTCACGCTCGGACAGCCCGCCCCAGATGCCGAAACGCTCGTCGTTCTCGAGTGCGTACTCCAGGCACTCGGACCGGACGTCGCAGCCGAGGCAGACGCGCTTGGCCTCGCGGGTCGAGCCGCCCTTCTCCGGGAAGAAGGCCTCCGGATCCGTCTGCGCGCACAGGGCGCGTTCCTGCCAGAGCAGCCGCTCGGACAGCTCGTCCAGCTCGTCGTTGCCACCCACGATCGCCATGAGCTCGTGCACCTGGCGCCTCCTCGACCCGGGCTCCCTCTGGGAGCGTTTCCCCACCCTGCCTGCGACGGCACCTCGTCGGCCGTCCGATCCGGCGCCTCGCCGGCGCACCACCACCGTCGCGGGCGGAGTGCGGCTCGCGTCTCCGCTCGCCAGGTGCACCGTGCGTGTCCGTGGAACCACGTTCCGTGTTGCCGTCGCTGACACTAGTGGAATTACACGTGTGTCGTACAGGGGGCGTCAAGCGGAGGTGTGTTATCCCCAACCCCTCCGACGCCGACATCTGGAGGAATTCCGTGCTCCCCGTCGCGCTCCGAAACCACATCTCCTGGGAATTCCCGCGAGTTCCCGGGCAAGAGGTGACAGGACGTGATGGTGAGCTGCGGCACCCGCGGTCGGCTCACACCGCGTGACCCGCGCAGCAGCGCAGCGATGAGGTCGCCGCAGGCGACGAGCGGGCGCCGCGCGGCCGGGCCGGGGCGCCTGACAGGATCGGCACCATGCCCTCCACCGTTGCCGGCGGCCCCGCCGCGCCCGCTCCCGGGTCGAGCGCCCGGCCCCTGCGC
Source organism: Kineosporiaceae bacterium (assembly GCA_046330935.1). Classification (GTDB taxonomy): domain Bacteria; phylum Actinomycetota; class Actinomycetes; order Actinomycetales; family Kineosporiaceae; genus JAXLRU01. The sequence continues at coordinate 2,326 of JAXLRU010000008.1, read as the reverse complement.
ATCGTCGCGCTGTCCGGCGGCGTCGGCGGCGCCCGGTTCCTGCGCGGCCTGCTGCGTCACCTCGCCGTCACTGACACCGCCCACGACGTGACGGTGGTGGCGAACACCGCCGACGACATCACGCTGCACGGGCTGCGCGTGTGTCCCGACCTCGACACGGTGATGTACACCCTCGCCGGCGGCGTCCACGAGCAGCAGGGCTGGGGACGCCCCGACGAGACGTTCACCGTGACCGACGAGCTGCGGGCCCACGGCGCCGACGTCGCGTGGTTCACCCTCGGGGACCGCGACCTCGCGACCCACCTCCTGCGCACGCAGCTCCTCCGGGAGGGCCACACCCTCAGCCAGGTCACGGAGAGGCTGTGCCAGCGGTGGCGCACCGGCGTGCGGCTGCTGCCCATGAGCGACGAGCCGGTCGAGACGCACGTCGACGTCGAGGCACCCGACGTCACGCGCCTGCACTTCCAGGAATGGTGGGTGCGCCATCACGCCGCCCTGCCCGCCACGGGTTTCGTCGTCGAGGGAGCGGCAGATGCCCGCCCCGCCCCCGGCGTCCTCGACGCGCTGGCCGCGGCCGACGTCGTCCTCCTGCCCCCGAGCAATCCCGTGGTGTCCATCGGCGCGATCCTCGCGGTGCCCGGGCTGCGCGAGGCCCTGAGGGACGTCCCCGTCCCCGTCGTGGGCGTCTCGCCGATCATCGCCGGCGCGCCGGTGCGCGGAATGGCCGACGCCTGCCTGCGTGCGATCGGCGTCCCCAGCACCGCTGAGGCGGTGGCACGGCTCTACAGCGACCTCTTGGACGGCTGGCTGGTCGCCGCGGAGGACGCGCCGGCCCCCGGCGCCTACAGCGGGCCCTGGAGCCGCCCCCGCCCCCGCGCCACCGGTCTCGCCGTCCGGTCGCGGCCCCTGGTGATGCACGACGCCGACGCCGCAGCGTCGATCGCAGGTGCCGCCCTCGATCTCGCCCTGGAGCTCGGAGGAATCCCCGCCGCCGACGCGTCCGCCACGGAGACCCGCGACAGCGGCGGACCCCGGTGAACGACCTTCGGATCTGGGCGCTGCCCGGCCTGCCCGAGATCCGCGCGGGACATGATCTGGCCAAGGCCGTCGTCGACGCCGCGCAGGCCTACGACCGTCCCCTCCTGGCCGGCGACGTCGTCGTCGTCTCCAGCAAGATCGTGGCCAAGGCCGAGGGGCGCCTGGGCGACTACCCCGACCGGGAGTCGGCGGTGGCCGGCGAGACCGTCCGCGTCGTGGCCCACCGGAGGACCCCGCGAGGGCTGACGGTGATCTCCCGCTCGCGCAGCGGCCCCGTGCTGGCGGCCGCAGGGGTCGATGCGTCCAACGTGCCCGACGGGCAGGTGCTGCCGCTCCCCCTCGATCCCGACGCCTCGGCACGACGCCTGCGCTCAGGGCTCATGGCTCTCGTGGGCGTGCCCCTCGGCGTGGTGCTCAGCGACACCCTGGGCCGTCCCTGGCGCGAGGGGCAGACCGACGCCGCGGTGGGGGCCGCCGGGATCCACGTGCTCGACGACCTGCGGGGGCGGACCGACCGCGAAGGGCGGGTGCTCGACGTCACCGTCCGGGCCCTGGCCGACGAGCTGGCGGCCGCGGCGGACCTGGTGAAGGGCAAGGTGGAGGGCTTGCCCGTCGCCGTGGTGCGGGGACGTCCCGAGATCGTGGGGGCCGAAGACGGCCCGGGGGCGGCCGTGCTCACGAGGGAGGACCGTCACGACTGGTTCCGGCTCGGAACTTTGGAGGCGGTCGAGGAGGCGCTCGGAGCAGCACCGGGGTCGGTGCCGGCCGCGCCCGCCGGTCCGGTTCCGTGGCTCGTCGCGCTCGAACGGTCCGTGCACTTGGCCCTGGGCCCCGCGCGACAGGCAGGGCTGTCTCTGGAGGGCATCGCCGCCGAGGTCGCAGGCGACGGCGCGGCGCTCCTGCGACACCAGGGTGGCTTGCTCGACGAGCGGCATCGGGAGGCGCGCCTCGCCGTGGCGACGGAACGACTCCTCACGGCCCTGCAGGCACACGGACATCGCGCCGAAGCGGTTCATGACGTCGGCGCCGACGGCGCAGCGGTCGTCCGGGTGGCGCCCGCAGCGGACTGACGTCCCGGGACGAGGCGCAACCCCGACGTTGCCCGCCCACCCATCTGTGCCGGCAGTGGGCGAAAAGCATTGCCGGCACGGCATGGGCTCGACGCAGACAGGATCACCCTCGCGATAGGGGTGGGCGCCTCAACCCCTGGCGAGCGTTCGGGGTGCCAAAATGGGTTCAGGGCCTCCCCGCACCCGAAGGCACGAAAAGACCCTGAACCACTAAAAAG
>JAXLRU010000007.1:0-357886 GCA_046330935.1 Kineosporiaceae bacterium | reverse complement strand
CGGCAGCCGGACGGGACCGGTGGTCACCGAGCCGCCGCTGACGCCCGCCGTCGCGATGCCCGCCCGCTCGAAGCCCGCCCACGACAGCGGACGGTCGCCCGCGGCCGTGCGAGCGGTGACCCGCGCGAGGGTGAGCAGGCCGCGCGGCAGCTCCTGGTCGTCGAGCAGGGGGACGTCCTCCTGCGCCCACTCGACCTGCACCCCGCGCAGCTGCGCGGGCGGACCCGGCGGGAGGCCGCTGAGGTCGCCCAGCAGCCGGTGCGCGCGGCCGTCGGCGGTGAGGTCGCCGAGCTCGACGCGGTGCCGGACGCCGAACGCGTCGTCGACGACGGCGGTCAGGCGGGCGCTCAGCGACCCGGGGGGCAGGTTCTCCGTGCGCAGCCCGGCCTCCAGCCCCAGCAGGGTGGTACCCGAGGGCACCGAAGTGCCTCCCGCGGGGGCCGGTGCCAGCCCGGGCAGCGCCCGGAGCAGGCCCGCGGCGGGGCCGTCGGGCGAGGCCGGGCGCCCCCGCAGCATCCCGGCGGCGCGGCGGGAGTCCACGCCGAGCAGCTGCAGCGCCACCCCGTCGGAGACGGTCGTCCCCCGGCCGTAGGCGCTGGGGTCCGTCGCCACGCTGAGGCCGACCTCCTCGGCGAGGGCGGGCATGAGGGCCTTCACCCGGGCGTCCACGTGGTCGGCGACGGCGCCCAGCCGCACCGGCGGGGCGGCGGCGAGGCCCGGTGCGCCCGACAGGTCGACGACGGCGTCGGCACCCACCCGCGCATCGGCCTGGTCGACCTGCGAGGCGCGCCACGTGGCGAGGTCGGCGAGCGAGAACGTGCCGGCGGCCACGGTGAGCGCCAGCAGGAGCACGGCACCCGTGGAGCGCCGCGTGCGTCGCCCGACCTCCCACGCCGCCAGCGGCCGGACCAGGGACCGCCCGGCCGCGAGCCGTTCGAGGTGGCGGGCCAGGGCGGGCACCGCGCGCACCGACAGCATGCCGCCGGCGAGCAGGACGAGCGCGGGACCGGCCACGAGCAGCGGGTCCACGGACGGTCCGCGCTCGCCCTCGGCCAGCGGCGACGCGTAGCGCAGCAGCTGCCAGTAGCCGAGGGCGGCGAGCGCGAGCAGGGCGAGGTCGAGGCCCGAGCGTTGCAGCAGCGAGCGACGGTCCTGCCGGGCGGCGGCCTGCTCCTGCTCGACGAACGTGCCCGCCCGCCGCAGCAGCGGGGTGAGCAGCACGGTGACGAGGATCATCGCGGTGACGGTGGAGACGCCCCACGCCAGCGGCGGGGTCCCGGGGTCGCGGTCGAGCCCGGCGTCGCGGAACAGCTGGGTACGGGCCAGCGCCAGGTACAGCGGGCGTGCGAGCAGGGGGGACGCGGCGGCCACGGTGAGGGCGAGCACCGCGGCCTCGAGGACGGCGAGCGCGGCCAGCTGGCTGCCCGACGCCCCGCGCGCCCGCATCAGCGTCTGTTCCGTCGAGCGTCGTTCGGCGAGCAGGCGCGTGGCCAGCAGCAGGGCGGCGACGGTGAGCACGACCACCAGCAGCCCGCTGATCAGCAGCCCGGCGGTGGTGACCACGAGCGCCCGGTTGACGACGTCGAGCGTGCCCGCGAGCGGGGTCGACAGGCGCAGGTCCCGGACGCTGCCGCGGCCGACCCGCGCGGAGACGGACCCGCGGAGGCCGGCGACGCGTCCCTGCAGGGCGGCCAGATGGGCGGGGGTGGTCCCGGACAGGTCCGGCAGGGTCGTCACGACGCTTCGGGACGGGTGCACCGGCCCGTCGGTGAAGCTCGCCCGCGGCGTGAGCAGGGGCCCGTACGCGGGCAGGGAGTACATGCCGTAGGAGCGCGGTGCAGCGACGGCGGGGGCGAAGGTGGCTCCGGCGAGGAGGTCGGTCGCCCAGAACGGGTCGAGCGCCTGCACGGGCGTGATCTCGTACACGCCGACGACGAGCGTGGCGACGCGCGCGTTCGTCGTGACCTCGACCGTCGACAGGCGTGACCCGACCCGCAACTGCGCTGCTTCGGCGAGCGAGCGCGGGACGGCGACGGCGAGCGCTCCGTCGGGGACGCGCTCGTCGGCGCGGGGCAGGTGCCCGGCCAGGACGCGGACGTGGGAGCCGACATCGTCCATGTGCCCGAAGAAGACCATCGAGGTGGGCAGCGGGACGCCGTCGGCGTAGGCCCACTCGGAGGCGGTCGCCTCCCCGCGTGCGGCGACGGGCACGGCGAGGGTGTCGTCGATCGCGGCGGTGACGGTGCCCAGCGCCGGTTCGAGGGGGCGGCCGCTGCCCTGGAACACCGAGGCGACGACGGCGGTGTCGGGCGGCGCGAGACGGTCGAGGGTGCGCGCCAGCCCCAGGCCGCGCGTCGTGCTCGAGGTCAGCGCCAGGGCGGAGGTGAGGGTGCACGCGAACAGCGCCATGATCGCGACGACCGCGAGGACCCCCCACTGGCTGCGGGCACGCCGACGGACGGCCCGCAGGGCCCACCCCCTCAGCGCATCCTCCTCGACACGAGGGCCGATGCTGTCCCAATCCCGCGCCGTTCCCAAGGGCCGCACCGGCGGTGCGTCGACAATGTTGCGCAACTGGGACCGTGCGCTGCGGGCTACCCCTGGCCGTGACCGCGGTCGGGGGAGGCGCTGACCGGCGCGGACGCCGCCGCGCGGGCGTCGTCCTCGTCGGCTCCGCGGCGGGAGCGCAGGAGCCGCCTCAGCGAGTCCAGCCGGGCCGGCCCGGCTGGCCCGGCCGCGCCGGAGGCCACGTACGGGTCGAGGCCGCACTCGGGTTCGTCATGGGTGCAGCCGCGGGGGCAGTCGGCCAGGGCGGGGGTGAGGTCGCCGAAGTGCCCCACGAGGCGGTCGGGGTCGACGTGGGCGAGGCCGAAGCTGCGCACCCCCGGGGTGTCGATCACCCAGCCGCCGCCGGGCAGGGCCAGCGCGATCGCCGAGGTGGAGGTGTGCCGGCCCCGGCCGGTGACGTCGTTGACCCGGCCGGTGGCCCGGTGCGCGCCGGGCACCAGCGCGTTGACCAGGGTCGACTTGCCCACGCCGGAGTGGCCGACGAGGACGGTGACGCGGCCGTCGAGAGCGTCCACCGCCGCCTCCACCCCGTCGATCCGCCCGGCGTCGGCGTCGTCGAGCCCCAGGACGACGGTCCGTACGCCCATCTCACGGTAGGCGGCGAGGAAGGGTTCGGCGGCGTCGGCCCGGAGCAGGTCGGCCTTGGTGAGCACGAGCAGGGCGCCGAGGCCCGCGTCGTAGGCGGCGACGAGGCAGCGGTCGATCATGCGGGGGCGGGGCACCGGGTCAGCGAGGGCCGCGACGATGGCCAGCTGGTCGGCGTTGGCGACGATGGGCCGCTCGACGGGGTCCACGTCGTCGGCGGAGCGGCGCAGCATCGTCGCGCGCTCCTCCACCCGCACGATCCGGGCGAGGGTGCCCGGCTGCCCGCTGGTGTCGCCCACGAGGGCGACGCGATCGCCGACGACGACGCCGGAGCGGCCGAGTTCGCGGGCCTTCATCGCGGTGACGAGGCCGCCGTCGGCAGGAGCGTCGAACCCGCCGGGAAGGCACGTGTAGCGGCCGCGGTCGACGGCGACCACCTGGGCGGTGGCGGCGTCGTCGTGCTTGGGGCGGTCCTTCGAGCGGGGCCGGTTGCCCTTGGGGTTGGCCCGGACCCGGACGTCGGACTCGTCCAGGCGTGCCGTCCGCCGGGTCACCACGGGCGGGGACCTCCCGCGCTCGTCGCCCGCCTCACCGGCGCGCGCTCCCGGAGGCCGGTTCGCCCGCCAGCATCGACTCCCAGAGCCCGGTGAACCCGGGCAGCGTCTTCGCGGTGGTCTCGACGTTCTCCACCAGGACCCCGGGCACGCGCAGGCCGATCACGGCGGCGGCATGGGCCATCCGGTGGTCGTCGTAGGTGTGGAAGACCGTGCCGGTCATCGGGCGCGGCTTGATGATCAGGCCGTCCTCGGTCTCGGTCGCCTCGGCGCCCAGGGCGCTGAGTTCGGCGGCGAGCGCGGCCAGCCGGTCGGTCTCGTGGCCGCGGAGGTGCGCGACGCCGCGCAACTGCGAGGGGGAGTCGGCGAGGGCGGCCAGCGCCGCGACGACCGGCGTGAGCTCCCCGGCGGCGCGCAGGTCGGCGTCGATCCCGTACAGCTCGCCGGTCCCGCTGACGGTGAGACCGTCACGGTCGAGCGCGACGTCGGCGCCCATGCTGTCGAGCAGGTCGCGCAGCAGGTCACCGGCCTGCGTGGTGTGCTGCGGCCAGCCGGGCACCGTCACGCTGCCGCCCGAGACGGCCGCGGCGGCGAGGAACGGAGCGGCGTTGGAGAGGTCGGGCTCGACCTGCACGTCGAGGGCCCCCACGGGGCCGGGGTGCACCCGCCAGGTGGTGGGCCCGGGCTCGTCGACGACGACGCCCACGTCGCGCAGCGCCTCGACGGTCATGACGACGTGCGGCTCGCTGGGGATGGGCGGTCCGACGTGGTCGATGGTGACGCCGTCGTCGAAGCGCGCGCCCGACAGCAGCAGGCCCGAGACGAACTGCGAGGACGCCGACGCGTCGATCCGCACGTGACCGCCCGGCACGTGACCGCGGCCGCGGACCGTGAACGGCAGGGCGCCGCGGCCGTCGTCGTCGATGTCGACACCGAGGTCACGCAGCGCGGACAGCACCGGACCCATGGGGCGCTGCCGGGCGCGGGGGTCGCCGTCGAAGCGCACGTCGCCGTCGGCCAGCGCGGCGGCCGGCGGCAGGAACCGCATGATGGTCCCGGCCAGGCCGCAGTCCACCTGGGCCGGTCCCGGGGTGGCCGTGGGAGTGATCAGCCAGTCCTCCCCGAACGAGCCGGTGCCGGGCACGTCGGCGACGTCGACGCCCATCGCGCGCAGGGCGGCGGCCATCAGCAGCGTGTCGCGCGAGCGCAGGGGTGCCCGCAGCCGCGACGGCTCCTCCGCCAGCGCGGCCAGCACCAGGTAGCGGTTCGTCAACGACTTCGACCCGGGCAGGGTCACCGTCGCCGTCACGGGGCGGAGGGCTTCGGGGGCAGGCCAGGCCGCCGACGTCGGCGCAGAGGTCATGGGTCGAGGGTAGTGCGTGGGGGGATCGGGGCCGGATCAGCCGGGCAGCAGGTCCTCGGCCTTGGCGCGTGCCTTCGCCGCCTTGCGGCGGGCGCCGCGGCCGGCGTGGGACAGCGCCGCGTCGGCGTCCTTGCGGGCCCGGTGGGCGCCGGCGCCGAGGTGCTGGGCGGCGTGCTTGGAGCGCCATGCGAGCCCGGGGCGGCCCTGGGTGTCCACGGCCGCGAGCAGGGCCGCCCCCAGCAGGCCGAGCCAGGTGAGGAACGCCGCCTTCGACGCGCGCTTGGCCTCCGGGTCCTGCTCGGTCCAGAACGCGTGCTGCGTCGGGCCGGTGGGCACCATCGTCAGCGCCATCACGAGCGCGCTGAGCCGCGGCAGCTTGCCGGTGGCGAACAGCAGCCCCGCGCCGACCTGCCCCGCCCCGCTGGCACGCAGGTAGGTCTCGGGCCGGTCGGGCACGTTGAGGGTCGAACTGACCTTGCCGACGAGCGGCCGGACGGCGTCGACCTTCGGGCCCGGGTGGCGCAGGGCGTCCAGGCCCGCGGCGATCACGGGGGCGGCGATGAGGGGGCGGGCCAGCCTGCGCACGAGAGTCATGGGTCTTGACTACCCAATCCGGGACGATCTCGCACGCACACGCGCGGCAACGGGGCGCACCGGCCGCCGATCGTGCCGTCGTCGTGGGGCCGCGCGTGGCGGACGGGACGCGCGTGCGTGCGTCCCGTCCGCCGTCACCGCGGTGCCGCTCAGACTCCCGAGCAGGCCATCGACAACGCCGTGGGGTCCCCGGTGCCCCGGACGACGACCGAGGGACCCGCGGCCACCACCTCCGTGACCCGGGCGCCGGCGGGAGCGACCAGACGCCGGGCGTCGCCGCCGACGACCGCCACGAAGCCGCCCGGCCAGGCGGCCGTGACCTCGACCGCGCCGCACGCGGCGGGCTTCTTGAGGGTGCGCGTGATCGTCCTGCAGGTCTTCTTGCCGTTCTTGCCCGTCCGGCACTTCTTCACGGTCTTGACCTTGCCCGTCGCCGGCGGCTTGGTCGTGGTGGTCGGGGGCGGCGTCGTGGTGGTCGTCGGCGAGGACGTGGTGGTCGTCGGCGTCACGGTCGGCCCGCCGCCGTAGGTGGTGGCGGCGTTGTTCAGCGCGTCGAGGATCGAGAAGTACGCGGGCTTCTTCGCGTTGTTGCCGTCGAAGGGCAGCGGGCGCTCACTGCCGCGCCAGGAGTTGCTGTCGCGGAAGCCCCACAGGGTGATGCCGGCGCAGCGCGGCACGTTCATGCAGGCCTGGGTGAGGCCCGCGTACTGGGTGGGGGAGGCGTTGGTGACGTCGACCTCGGTGAGCTGCACGTCGACCCCGAGGGCGGCGAAGCTCGACAGCGTGGTCTGGAAGGTGCTCGGGAGCGAGCTGCCGCCGGTGAAGTGGGTCTGGAACCCCACGCAGTCGATCGGCACTCCGCGGGCCTTGAAGTCCTTGACCATGCTGTACACGCCCTGCGTCTTGGGCGAGTTCCAGTCGTCGGTGTTGTAGTCGTTGTAACAGAGCTTCACGGACGGGTCGGCCTCCCGGGCCGTCCGGAATGCCACCTCGATCCAGTCGTTCCCGGTGGCCTGGAGGTTCGAGGCGCGGCGCCCGCCACCGGAATCGGAATAGGCCTCGTTCACCACGTCCCAGGCGTAGAGCTTGCCCTTGTAATGGGCCATCACCCCGTTGATGTGGCTGATCATCGCCTGCCGAAGAGACGTCCCCGACAGCCCTCCCCACCACCGCGGCTGCTGGGCGTGCCAGGCCAGCGTGTGGCCGCGCACGCGCATGCCCCGGGCGACCGCCCAGTTGTAGACCTGGTCGCCGCGGGAGAAGTCGAACTGCCCGGCATTGGGCTCGGTGGCGTCCGGCTTCATCTCGTTGACGGCCGTCATCATGTCGAACTCACGCCGGACCGTCGGCTCCTGGCTCGGGTCGTTCGTGTCCCCCGTGGTCATGGCGGTGCCGAAGTACCGACCGCTCTGGCGCGCGGCCTCGGCCAGTGTGGTGCCCGCGGCGTCCGCCGACGTGGGGACGATCAACGCCGCACCGATGAGGGCCACGCCGAGCGGAGCGACGAGACAGGCCAGGCGAGCAGACATCGCGGCGCGCCCTCGCGCCTTGACGGGGTCCGACATCGGTGGTCCTTTCCGGGGATCAGGACGGTCATCGGCGCTGATCACCTGTCCGACCAATTGCTCGGCAGGGAATTCAGCGAAAGGGGAGCGGGGGTCGACGTTGGCACCGCGCGCGGCCGGTGTCAACCATCGATCCTGCCGCTGGAGGGACGGTGGTGGAAGGGCGTCGTCGATGACAGAAAAACCCGCTCTTTCTGCGTCGCTGCGCCCGGTGGCGCCTGCTCGCCGCCGGGCCCGCGGATTGCCGTCCGCACCCATTCCCGCCGCCGCCGCACGTCGTGGCGCGGCGTCCCGGAATTCGTCGATCTCCCGGTCGCGGTCACCGCACCGGATCGTCCCGCCGATCCGGCGGGCAACTCACGGGCGTCGATCCGGGGCGCGGCGCGGGCTGCGGTGGGAGGCTGGGCGCATGTGCGGACGCTATGCGGCCAGCAGCAACCCCGACGACCTCGTGGAGGAGTTCGAGGTCGAGGCCACCGACGGGCCCGGCCCGGGGGAGGCGCCGGCGGCAGCCCAGCCGGACTGGAACGTCGCGCCCACCAAGCCCGCCCTGGTGGTGCTGCAGCGGCGCCCGCGCGCGTCGTCCGACACCGCCGGGTCCGACGGCGAGGCTCCCGCGCCGCCCCCCGAGGCCGTCCGCTGGTTGCGCCTGTTGCGCTGGGGGCTGGTGCCCTCGTGGGCGAAGGACCCGTCGGTGGGGGCGCGCATGATCAACGCGCGGTCCGAGGGGGTCCTCGAGAAGGGGTCGTTCCGCCGGGCGGCCGCCGCCCGGAGGTGCCTGGTGCCCGCGGACGGCTGGTACGAGTGGCAGGTGCTGCCGCCGGTGGCGCCGGCCTCGGGTAGGGGCAAGCCGAAGCCGGTGAAGCGCCCGCACTTCATCACCGCCACGCCCGAGGCGAGCGGGGCGCCCGGCGTCGCCTTCGCGGGCCTGTACGAGTTCTGGCGCGACGCCTCCGTGCCCGACCCGCACGACGCCCGCGCCTGGTTGAGCACCTTCACGATCCTCACCACCGCCGCCGCCCCCGAGCTCGCCCACATCCACGACCGGATGCCCCTGGTCCTGCCGCGCGAGCGGTGGCAGGCGTGGCTCGACCCCGACGTCGGCGACCCCGCAGCGGTCGCGCCGCTGCTGACGCCGCTGCCGGCGGGCTCCTTCACGGCCTACCCCGTCTCCACCGAGGTCAACAGCGTCGCCAACAACGGGCCGCAACTGCTCGAACGGCAGCCCGAGATCGACGTGGCGACCGGCGAGGTACTGGAGCGTCCCGATGCCCTCTTCTGAGCAGGCGGTGACGACGAGCGCGGGGCCGGCGCGCGTCCTCGTGCAGGGCGAGGCCGGTGGCGGGCTGCTGGTGCTGGGCCACGGCGCGGGCGGCGGGATCGACGCCGTCGACCTGCGCGCGGTCGCCTCCGCCGCGGCCGAGCGCGGGTGGCGCGCGCTCCTCGTCGAGCAGCCGTGGCGCGTAGCCGGCCGCAAGGTGGCCCCGCCCCCGGCGCACCTGGACCGGTACTGGCTGGAGGTGCTGGAGGCGGTGCTGCCCGGCCTTCACGAGCCCCGGACGCCGCTGGTGGTCGGCGGGCGCAGCGCCGGGGCGCGGGTGGCCTGCCGCACCGCGGGGGCCGTGGGCGCCGACGCCGTGATGTGCCTCGCGTTCCCGCTACACCCGCCGGGCCGTCCCGAACGCTCGCGCGCCGAGGAACTGCGTGGGGCCGGGGTGCCGGTGACCGTCGTCCAGGGGGAGCGCGACGCGTTCGGCCGCCCGGACGAGGTCGTCGAGGCGGTCCGCGGAGTCGAGGACGTGCGCGTGCACGCCGTCCCCGGCGACCACGCGCTGAAGGCCGACCCGTCCGCCGTCGCCGCCGCCGTCGTCGCGTCCCTGCCGGGGACGCCCGGGGTCTAGCTCGCGCGGGCGCCGCCGCCGTGCGGTCCTACAGCGGCCCGCCGGCGACCTCGGGTGCGGAGGTGTCGGCGCCGCTGTCGCCCACGGCCTCACGCGCGAGGTAGTCCTCGATGTGGAACCAGTCGTTGCCGGCGCGCTGGCAGATGGTGAGCAGGGTCGACATGGAAGCGACCTCCTCGACCTGCTCCTTGAGGAACCAGAGCATGAACTGCTCGCCCATCGCGTCGAACTCCTCGCGCGCGGCCTTGAACAGCCCCTCGATCTGCGCGGTGACGGCCTTCTCCTGCTCCAGGGCCAGCGCCACGGGCTCGACCGGCGTCGAGAACGTGTTGCGGACGTCGTCCACGCCCGTGACCTCGACGGGGAGATTGCGGTCGAGCAGGTACTTGACCAGCATCAACGCGTGATTGCGCTCCTCGAGCGCCTGCCGGTAGAAGTGCCCGGCCAGCTGGGGCAGGTCCTGCCCGTCGAACCACACGGCCACCGCCAGGTACTGCTGGCTGGCCGTGAACTCGTTGCGGACCTGCTTCTGCAGGAGTTCCACGAAGTGCGACGCCATGGTCGTCACGGTAGCCGAGTCCCCGCCGTGCCCGCCCGGCCAAGGTCCCGCGTCCACGCCCGCGCCGCGACGGGGACGGGGAATGCACCCGAGCGGGGCGCGCGTTGAGGCCGACGACCGTGCCGAACCCGGGTGAAGCCCTCGGCCTGCAGGGAGTGTTCGTGCTCAGCTTGTGTCCCCCCTCCGTCCAGGACCAGGGCGATCATTGCCCGCCGCCGCTGTCCTCGGGCGGCGACGCCCTGCGGGTGCGGATGCCGTCGGGGGGTGACCTGCCGCTGCGACGGCTAGGCTCTCGCGCGATGGCTGAGCAGAGTTCCGACCTTGGCGTGCCCGCGCGGCCCGTCGTGGTCGACCCGGACGAGGCGGGTACCCGGGCACCCCGCGCGGAGTCGGCGCCCGAGCGCGCCGCCCGGTTCGAGCGCGAGGCGCTGCCGTTCCTCGACCAGCTGTACTCGGCGGCGTTGCGGATGACCCGCAACCCCTCCGACGCCGAAGACCTCGTGCAGGAGGCGTTCGCCAAGGCGTTCGCCTCGTTCCACCAGTACGAGCCCGGCACCAACCTCAAGGCGTGGCTGTACCGCATCCTCACCAACGCCTACATCAACTCCTACCGCAAGAAGCAGCGCGAGCCCCAGCAGTCGGCGTCGGAGGACATCGAGGACTGGCAGCTCGCCCGGGCCGAGTCGCACACCTCGGCCGGCCTGCGGTCCGCGGAGGCGGAGGCGCTGGACCGCCTGCCCGACTCCGACGTGAAGGACGCGCTGGCGCGCATCCCCGAGGAGTTCCGGATCGCCGTCTACCTCGCCGACGTCGAGGGATTCGCGTACAAGGAGATCGCCGAGATCATGGGGACGCCGATCGGGACGGTGATGTCGCGCCTGCACCGCGGGCGGCGCCAGCTTCGCGACCTGCTCTCCGACTACGCCCGCGAGCGTGGCCTGGCGGCGGCGAACAGCGACGGGGGTGCCCGATGAGCTGCGGCAACCCCCACGAGACCGACTGCGGCGCCGTCCTGGACCGCCTGTTCGAGTACCTCGACGGCGAGCTGACCGCCGACGACTGCGCGAAGATCAAGCAGCACCTCGGCGAGTGCGGCCCCTGCCTCACCGAGTACGAGGCCGATCAGCTGATGAAGCTGCTGCTCAAGCGCAGCTGCGGCTGCGACTCGGCCCCCGAGGAGCTGCGCGCCCGGATCCTGGTGCGGATCACGCAGGTCGAGGTCGACCTCGGCTGAGCCGCCCCCTCATGCACGTCAGGCCGATCACCCTGCGGGTGACCGGCCTGATCGCTGTGTGGCCACCGTGGGGTGGCGACGGCATGCCCTGCGCTGAGAACTCAGGCGTTGGGGCGGTTGCCGTGGTTGGCGCCGTTGCCCTTGCGGGACCGACGCTTGCGCGCGCGCTTGCTCATCGCGTCTCCTCCTGAACGTCCGACCGCACCGGAAGGGGCGGCCGTGCCGGCGACTGCCGACGGTCACGGGCCATCGTCCCACAGGACCGGCCGGGGCTCGTACGCGCGAGGTGCTCAAGGGCGATCAGTGCGAGGCCGATCCGCTGAAGGTGACCGAGCCCCAGCCCACCGTGCACCCCTACCTGCGCGCGCTCTCCGAGCTGTTCGGCTCCGACCTGCACCTCAAGGTCGGATCGCCGCCCCGGGTGCGCATCGACGGCCGGCTGCGCAAGCTGCAGGCGCCGACGCTGACCCCGGAGGACACCGAGCGGTTCGTCGACGAGGTGCTGCGCGAGGACCTCCGCGAGGAGTTCGCGCGCACCCACGAGGCCGACTTCGCCTACTCCCTGCCCGGCGTCGGCCGGTTCCGCGTGAACGCCTTCCGGGCGCGCGGCACGTGCGGGCTGGTCTTCCGACGCGTCTCGATCGGCGCGATCCCCCTGGAGGACCTGGGGCTGCCGCCGGTCATCGGCAAGCTCGCCCTGGAGCCCCGCGGGCTCGTCCTCGTCACGGGCCCCACCGGCTCGGGCAAGTCGACGACCCTCGCGGGCATGGTCGACCTGATCAACTCCTCGCGCGAGGTGCACGTCGTCACCATCGAGGACCCGATCGAGATCCTCCACCACGACAAGCTCGCCATGGTGAACCAGCGCGAGGTGCGGGTCGACACCAGCGACTTCGCGACCGCGCTGCGGGCGGCGATGCGGCAGGACCCCGACGTCATCCTCGTCGGTGAGATGCGCGACCAGGAGACGGTGCGCGCGGCGCTCGCGGCCGCGGAGACCGGCCACTTCGTCATGTCGACGCTGCACACGACCGACGCGAAGGAGACGATCGCCCGTGTGATCGACTTCTTCCCCCCGCACGAGCAGCACCAGGTGCGCCTGTCGCTGGGCGGCGCCCTGCGCGGCATCATCTGCCAGCGGCTGGTCCCCCGAGCCGACGGCCTGGGCCGCTGCGTCGCGATGGAGGTCTGCGTCAACACCGGCCGCGTCTACGACGCGATCGTCGACGAGGAGAAGACGTCACAGCTCACCGACCTCATCGCCGAGGGCAGCTTCTACGGCATGCAGACGTTCGACCAGCACCTGATCGCGCTGGTCCGCGACGGCGTCGTGACGGTGGACGACGCGATGGCCGCCTCCAGCCGTCCCCACGACCTCGGCGTCGAGCTGCGCCGCCTGGGCGTCGTCGCCTGATCAGGGGCCTGGCGAAGGCTCACGCTGAGGCGGGGGGAGGCACGGGCGGCGGCCGTCTCTTCCGCCTCCATGCGGCGACGGGGAACCCGGCCATGAGGAGCATGCCGAGGCCGAAGAAGCAGGCGAGGGAGTCGCCGGCCACGGCGTCCCAGTCGGCGCGGCCCGCGTAGACCCGACCTTCGGCGTCGCGGAAGACGGGAAAGCACGTCCCCACCGTGGTTCGGGCGGCGTCCGGGGTCTGCACCTCCGCCTGGAAGGCGGTGGGGCCGCTGACCTGGATGCGGACGTCGAGGGGGTCGCCGGTGCGGCTGGTGGAGAGCACCGAGGTGACGCATCCGCGCAGCGGTGCCGTCTGCGTGCTCGCGAGGACGTGCCTGGTCGTGTCTGCCATGTTCGCCATCCCGGTCCCGATCGCGGCGAGCCCGAGGAAGGACCAGAGCGCGGCGTAGAGCAGGGACGACGGCCCGTTCTCGACCAGCCAGTCCTTCACCTCGACGAGGAAGCTCATCACGGCGCTCATCCGAGGGGACGCTCGAAGCCGAGCAGGTGCACGCCTGGCACGGGGGACCAGTCGAGGTCGGGACGGCGGGTGAACCCGAGCCGGTCGTAGAGCCGGTGGGCGGCGGCCATGACGTCCTGGCTGGAGATCACCACGGTCGAGACGCCCTCGGCTCGGCCCCGGTCGAGGCACCAGCGGACGAGCGCCTCCCCGACGCCCTGCCCGCGCGCGGCCGGCGAGACCCCGAGCATCCGGAACTCGGCCTCGCCGGGCCGGGACAGCTCCGCCCACGGTGAGCCCGGCAGGCAGAAGGTCACGCTGCCGAGGACCTCGCCCCCCTCGTTGACCGCGACCGCCACGTCGGCCGACGACGCGCGGGAGCGGGCATCGGCGACCGTCGCGAGGTACTCGGCGTTGCCGATCCCGTCGGCCCGGTACGCCTCGACGACGACGCGCCCGGCGCCGTCCAGCTCCTCGTCGCGGGCGACCCGCACGGTGACCACGCGGCAAAGGTACGGCCCCGGCCGCCGGCACGGATGCCGTCGGACCGGGGCCGCACTGCGGCGTGGGTCACGCCTGCTTGGTCTCCCAGAAGATCGCGGCGATCTCGTCGATCTTCGCGAGCAGCTGGTCGGCGACCGCGACGTCGAGGGACGCCTTGGTGCCGCCCGCGCCGGCCAGCTTGGTGGCCTCGTTGAACAGCTGGTGCAGCTGGGGGTACTTCTCGAAGTGCGGGGCCTTGAAGTAGTCGGTCCACAGCACCCACAGGTGGTGCTTGACCAGGTCGCTGCGCTGCTCCTTGATCAGCAGCGCGCGCTGCTTGAAGACCTCGTCGTCGGAGGCCAGGTACTTCTGGATCGTGGCCTTGACCGACTCCGCCTCGATCTTCGCCTGCGCCGGGTCGTAGACGCCGCACGGCAGGTCGCAGTGGGCACTGACCTCGGTGGGGCGGAGGGCGGCGAGGAGACGCGAGAGCATCGGTAACTCCCTTTCGACGGACGTGTTCGACGGCGTGGACCGCCGGGGGACGAGCGGGGGAGCGGCGGACCTACGGTCCTTGACGCGCCCGTGCCCGCCACCCGCGATCACGCTACCTTCCGGGCACCTGCGGCGCATCGCCGGGCGTCACCGTTACCCCCGAGGTGGCATCGGGCGGGCCGGTTCGCCAGACTGATCAGCACTCGTCCCGGCTTCCCGCGACATCCGCGCGAGGGTCCGGGCGGCCGGGGACTGTGCCGGACCCGTTTGGTTCTGTACGGTCACCCTGGCCCCGACAGCGTGGTTGCGGGGCGGCACCGCAATTCCCCGGATGCCCCGACGACCGACAGGAGCCCGACGTGGCCGAGCGCGAGGCGCTGACCGGGCGCCCCCCGGTGCTGGCCGGCGTCGCCTCCACGCGGCACCTCCTCGCGGCCCAGGCGGGTGACGAGGACGCGTTCGCCGTGCTGTACCGCCACGTGCAGCCCGCGCTCCTGCGCTACCTGGGCGTCCTGGTCGGCGGGGACGCCGAGGACGTCGCGGCCGAGGCGTGGACCCAGGCGTGCCGCGACCTCCACCGCTTCCGCGGGCCCGTCGAGGGGTTCCGTGCATGGGTCACCACCATCGCCCGGCACCGGGCCCTCGACCACCTGCGGGCCCAGCGACGCCGGCCCGCCAACCCCCTCGCGCCCGAGGACCTGCCCGAGCCATCGCCGTGGCCCGACGCGGGCGAGGAGGCCGTGGAGCACCTCGGCACCCGCTGGGCCCTGCACCTGGTGACCTCCCTGCCCCAGGACCAGGCCGAGGCGGTCATGTTGCGCACGGTCATGGGCCTGGACGCCGTCACCGCGGCCCGCGTGCTCGGCAAGCGCCCGGGTGCCGTGCGCATGGCCACGCACCGGGGCCTCAAGGCCCTGCAGGCGCGCATGGACGCCTCGCGCTCGCCCATCCCGCCCGTGCCGGCGCCGGCCAGGCCCGTCTCGGTGCGCGCCGCGGCCCCCCGCGCTGTCCCGCCCCGTGCCGTCCCACCCCGCGCCGTCCCGCCCCGCACGGCGCCGGCGCGCCGGGCGCAACCGTCCACGCTCGGGCACATCGGCGACACCCCGGTGGGCGGCATCCACATGGCCGGAATGCCGGGGCGGTCATGAACACAGCTCGTGGGGGGCGCACGGACGAGGTGGTACGCGCGTTGCAGGGGCCGCCCTCGCGCGCCGAGCTGCGGGGCCAGGACGCCGCCGTCGCCGCCTTCCGGGAGGCCGTGGAGCAGCGCCGAGCCGCGGCCGCCGCCGGGCCCTGGGCGGACGTCGCCCCCTTCCCCGACCCGCGCTCCGCCGCCTCCGGCCGGGGCGCGTCCCGGCGCCTGCGCGCCCGGTTGCTCGGGGCGGCCGGGCCGCTCACGGCCGCCGCGGCCGTGGTCGCCGCCGCCCTCGCCGTGCCCATGCTCACGGGCCTGTTCGACGACAGCGGCCATCCTTCGGCCACGGTGGAACCGGTGGCGACCGCCGCCGTCGCTCCCGTGCAGCCGTCGGCGACCGCCCCGGCCCCGACCGTCCCGGGCCCCTCGCCCACGACGTCCCCGACCTCGACGCCCTCCCCCTCCTCCACCGCGGGAGCCCGTGGCGGCTACGACGGTCGGGGTTCGGTGGTCGTCCCGCCCGCCCCCCAGGCAGGGGAGGGGCGCCCGCCGGGGGCCGTGAGCACGTCCCCGTCCTCGTCGGCCGAGCCGGGGCAGGCCGAGGCCGACCGGGGCATGCAGTGCCGCACGTGGCTGCTGGTCCGCCCGGGCACCGCCCAGGGTGAGCGACTTCTGGACGCGTTGAGCACGCGGCCCCGCAAGGGCCACGCGCCCGATGTCGCGGCCGTGGACCATCTCTGCAAGGGGCTCGTGGGTCAGGACCCGCCGCGCTGTCGCGCCGACGGCAGCATCGACCCGGCGGCCCTGCGGGCGGGCCGCTCCGCGTGGCGGCAGGTGCCGCTCTACGCCGACTGGTGCCAGGCCGTGACGGGGGTCGCGACGCAGCGGTGCTCCACCCGTGGCGAGTGCCCGCAGCCGTGGTGGCGGTGCCCGTCGTGGGGGTGCCAGTCGGTGCGTCCCGCGGCCGTGGTGTCACGCGCCGCGGCCACCCAGGGCCGGCAGGGCTCCGCGGGCGGGGCCGCTCGCGCGGACGGTTCCGGCTCCGCCTAGCAGCGGGCCCGGCGCCGTCAGCGGCGCAGGAGCGCCGGGGCGGGCCACAACCGGGCGACGACGACGGCGTGCACGTCAGGGTCGGGCACGGCACCGACCGTCCAGGAGTCGACCCCCTCGGCGGGGTTGTCCCGCTCCACCCACCATCCACCCGGCTCACGGGCGGTGATCCGCTTCACGGCGAGCGGGCGGTCGGGGAGCGTGACGACGGCGAGCCGGCCCACGAGGTCGTCCCCGCGGCGGCGACGCACGAGCAGGAGGTCGCCGTCGCGCAGGGTCGGCAGCATCGAGCGGCCGCGCACCCGGACGAGGCTCAGGCGGCCTGCAGCCCGAGCCACGGGTGCCAGCCGCCGTGCAGGACCAGCCACGCCATCAACCCGTAGCCGGCCTGGCTGGGGTGCATGCCGTCGCCGGCGGCGAGGTCGGTGAGCCAGTCCTCGTGGGTCTCCAACGGCGTGAACGTGTCGACGTAGGGCACCCCGCGCCGCTCGCACACGTCGGCGTAGGCGACGGACAGTTCGCGCAGCCGGGCGTTGAACTCCTCGCCGAGCGAGGGCGGCGGGCCGACGACGAACACCGGCAGGTTGCCCGAGGCCGCCTCGTCGATGACGTTGGCAAGGTTGAGCCTGGAACGGGCGAGGGTGATCTGCTGGCGCAGGTCCTCCCACCCGAGGCCGAGCACCAGGCGGGAGGAGTTGGCCTGCGGCCCGAAGCGACGGGTGGTCTCCTCGCGCCACCGGGTCAGCAGGTCGGCGGTCGACTCCCCGGGCACCCCGAGGGGGAACAGCGTGACGGGACCCTGCTCGCGGGACGTGCGGGCCGAGACGCGGCCGACCCAGCCCATCGCCCGCGGGTCGCCCGCCCCGGCGACGAGACCGTCGCCGATCACGACCACCCGGACGCCGGTCAGCCCGGGGTCGCGGGGGCGACGCGCGGCGGCCGCGGCGGCGCGCTCCAGGCGCACCCCGGCGGTCGCGGCGGTGTCGGTCGTCATCACTCGTCCTCGTCGTCGAGCCGGGCGAGCCACGTGGCGAGTCGTTCCACGGGCACCTCGAACTCGGGGTTCAGGTCGACGAACAGGCGCAGCCGCTCGGCCAGCCACGCGAGGGTGACCTCCTCGTCGCCGCGCCGCTGGTCGAGCTCCTCGATCCCGCGGTCGGTGAAGTACATGCGGCGATTGTCTCGCGCCCCGGCGGCCCCGGCGCGCACCCCCTCGCCCCGCGCGCGTCGGGGGAGGGGGTGCGGCAGGGACTGCGTCGGGCGGGCGCCGGTTCTCAGCGGTCGAAGGCGGCGGCGACGACGGCGGCCTGCTCGGCCTGGTGCTTCTTCTGCGAGCCGACGGCGGGGGAGGCCGAGGCGGGGCGGCTGACGGGGCGCAGGGTCCGCCCGCCGAGGTGCTGCACCGCGTTCATCGCCATGAACGTCCAGGCACCCTGGTTGGCCGGCTCCTCCTGCACCCAGACGAGCTCGGCGTTGGGGAACGACGAGACGGCCTCGGCGAGCCCCTCGCCGTCGACCGGGTACCACTGCTCGACCCGGACGATCGCGGTGGAGCGGTCCTGCCGCTTGGTGCGCTCGGCCACGAGGTCCCAGTAGACCTTGCCGCTGCAGAGCAGGACGCGGTCCACGGCCTCCGGCGCCAGCGGCTCGTGCTCACCGATCACCGGACGGAAGCTGCCCGAGGTGAAGTCGGAGACCTCGGAGGTGGCGGCCTTGTTGCGCAGCATCGACTTGGGCGAGAAGACGATCAGGGGACGGCGCGGCTTGGCGTAGGCCTGGCGACGCAGCAGGTGGAAGTGCGAGGCCGGGGTCGAGGGCATCGCCACGGTCATGTTGTTCTCGGCACACATCTGAAGGAAGCGCTCCGGGCGACCGGAGGAGTGGTCGGGCCCCTGGCCCTCGTACCCGTGCGGCAGCAGCAGCACGACGGAGGAGCGCTGGCCCCACTTCTGCTCGGAGGAGGAGATGAACTCGTCGACGATCGTCTGCGCCCCGTTGGCGAAGTCGCCGAACTGCGCCTCCCACAGCACCAAAGCGTCCGGCCGCTCCACGGAGTAGCCGTACTCGAAGCCCATCGCCGCGAACTCGCTCAGCAGCGAGTCGTAGATCCAGAACCGGCCCTGGTCGGGCGAGAGGTTCGCCAGCGGCGTCCATTCCCCGCCGTTGAGCTTGTCGGTGAGGACGGCGTGGCGCTGGACGAACGTGCCGCGGCGGGAGTCCTGCCCGGCCATGCGCACCGAGACGCCCTCGATGAGCAGGGAGCCGAACGCGAGGATCTCGCCGTAGCCCCAGTCGATCCCGCCCTCGCTGGACATCGCCGCGCGGCGCTCCAGCAGCGGCTGCAGCTTGGGGTGGACGGTGAAGCCCTCGGGCGGGCTGACGTGGGCGTCCCCGATCCGCTTGAGCACCTCGGGGGCGACCAGCGTGGCCCGGGGCGCCTCGACGTCGGCGGTCCCCTGCTGGGCCGCGGGCAGGTCGAGCCCGGCCGTGATGGTGTTCGTCGGCTGCGCCGCCGAGGCGGCGCGGGACTCGGCGAACACCCGTTCGAGGTGCTCCTGGTAGTCGCGCAACGCCTGTTCGGCGTCCTCGACCGTGATGTCGCTGCGGCCGATCAACGCCTCCGTGTAGAGCTTGCGGACGCTGCGCTTGGCCTCGATCAGGTTGTACATGAGCGGCTGGGTCATCGAGGGGTCGTCGCCCTCGTTGTGACCGCGGCGCCGGTAGCAGAGCATGTCGATGACGACGTCCTTGTCGAACGCCATCCGGAACTCGTAGGCGAGCCGGGCCACCCGCACGCAGGCCTCGGGGTCGTCGCCGTTGACGTGGAAGATCGGCGCCTGGATCATCCGCGCGACGTCGGTGGAGTACACCGACGAGCGCGACGACGCGGGGGCGGTGGTGAAGCCGACCTGGTTGTTGATGATCACGTGGATGGTGCCGCCGGTGCGGTAGCCCCGCAGCTGCGAGAGGTTCAGCGTCTCGGCGACGACGCCCTGGCCGGCGAACGCCGCGTCACCGTGCATCAGGATCGGCAGCACCGAGAAGAACGCGCCGCCCTTGTTGAGCTTGTCCTGCTTGGCGCGCACGACGCCCTCGAGCACCGGGTTGACCGCCTCCAGGTGGGAGGGGTTGGCGGCCAGGTACACCTTCGTGGCGGCACCGGAGTCGGCGGTGTAGGTGCCCTCCGTGCCCAGGTGGTACTTGACGTCGCCGGAGCCCTGGACCGACTTCGGGTCCACGGTGCCCTCGAACTCGCGGAAGATCTGCCCGTAGCTCTTGCCCGCGATGTTCGCGAGCACGTTGAGGCGCCCGCGGTGCGGCATGCCGATGCAGACCTCGTCGAGCTTCTCCTCGGCAGCCTTGGTGAGGATCGCGTCGAGCAGCGCGATCGCCGACTCCCCGCCCTCGAGGCTGAACCGGCGCTGCCCGACGTACTTGGTCTGCAGAAACGTCTCGAACGCCTCGGCGGCGTTGAGCCGGCGCAGGATGCGCAGCTGCTCGGTGGGGGTGGGCTTGGCGTAGGGGCGTTCGATCCGCTCCTGCAGCCAGGCCCGCTGCTCCGGGTCCTGGATGTGCATGTACTCGACGCCGATGGTGCGGCAGTAGGAGTCGCGCAGGACGCCCAGGATGTGCCGCAGCTTCATCACCGGCTTGCCGCCGAAGCCGCCGGTGGGGAACTCGCGGTCGAGGTCCCACAGCGTGAGGCCGTGGCTGGTGACGTCGAGGTCGGGGTGACGGCGCTGCTTGTACTCCAGCGGGTCGGTGTCGGCCATCAGGTGGCCGCGCACGCGGTAGGCGTGGATCAGCTCCTGCACGCGCGAGGTCTTGTTGATCTGGTCCTCGTGCGAGATGGAGATGTCCTGCACCCAGCGGATCGGCTCGTAGGGGATCCGCAGCGCGTGGAAGATCCGGTCGTAGAAGCCGTCCTGGCCGAGCAGCTTCTGGTGGACCACGCGCAGGAAGTCGCCGGACTGCGCGCCCTGGATCACCCGGTGGTCGTAGGTGGAGGTCAGCGTCAGCGTCTTGCTCACGGCCATCCGGGCGAGCGTCTCCTCGGAGGCGCCCTGGTACTCCGCCGGGTACTCCATGGCGCCCACGCCGATGATCGCGCCCTGCCCCTTCATCAGCCGGGGCACCGAGTGCACCGTCCCGATCGTGCCGGGGTTGGTCAGCGTCAGGGTCGTCCCGGCGAAGTCGTCGGCACCGAGCTTGCCCTGCCGCGCGCGGCGGACGACGTCCTCGTAGGCGGCCCAGAAGCCCGCGAAGTCGAGCCCCTCGCACTGCTTGATGCTGGGGACGAGCAGCTGGCGGGTGCCGTCCTCCTTGGCGAGGTCGATGGCGATGCCGAGGTTGACGTGACCGGGCCGCACCAGCGAGGGCTTGCCCTCGGCGTCGGTGGCGTAGCCCACGTTGATGTCGGGCATGACGGCCAGCGCCTCGACCAGCGCGAACCCGATGAGGTGGGTGAAGGAGACCTTGCCGCCCCGGGCGCGCGCGAGGTGGTTGTTGATGACGATCCGGTTGTCCACCAGCAGCTTCGCGGGGACGGCGCGCACGCTCGTCGCGGTCGGGACCTCGAGGCTGGCCTCCATGTTGGCGACCACGCGTGCGGCCGGGCCCTTGAGGCGGACCAGCTCGGACTCGTTGGTCGGCCCCTGCTCGGCGCGGGTGGCGGGCATCTCGCGCGGGTGGCGCTGCGGCGCCGTGGCGGGAGCGGGCGCGGTGGCTGCAGGCGCCGGCGTCGTGGGGGCGGCGGTGGCGGGGACCGCGGGGCGCGGGGGCGCGGGCGGGGCCGGCTGCGCGGGGGCCGGGGTGGCAGCGGGGGCCGGGGTGGCAGTGGGGGCGGGGGCGAGGGGGGCCGGCGCGGCGGCGGCGGGCGGGGCGGGCTCGTCCTCGGGGGCGGCCTCGACCACGCGGGAGGACGGCAGACCGGGGACGTCCCCGGGGGAGTAGTCGGCGAAGAAGTCCCACCAGGCCGGATCGACCTTGGTCCGGTCCTCCAGGTACTGCTGGTAGAGCTCGTCGACCAGCCACTCGTTGGGGCCGAACTCGGCGACGGGGTGCTCCGGGGAGGAGGACTGGGACACGACCTGACTCGCCTTCTTCGTCTGTCGGCACTGCGCTGCGCTGCGCAGGCGCTGCCCCGCGGGTGGCGGGGCACGGGGCTGGTTCGCGAGGGTGGGGCGACCTCGACTGCGGCGGCACGAAGTGATCTCCGAACGATCGTCGGAGGACCTCAGTCCCACCTTAACTGCAACCAAGGGGTCATGACCGGCGGCGGACCCACCCCGGCCGCGCCGGGGAGCGCGGTGGGTCGATTCGTTGCAGACCTCACCGTCGCCATGAGCGGGGGTGAGGGCGGAACGGGGCTCAACTGACGTCGCGGCGCATGGTCAGCGAGACCCCGGCGGCGGCGAGGACGGCGCCGTAGGCCGCGAGCACCAGGGCGCCGCCCCACCAGGGCAGGTAGTGGAACTCCAGGCCGCCGCTGGAGACGGTCGTGGAGCCGGAGGACCCGGAGACCATCGCCTCGCTGGCGTAGCTCGGCAGATACGGGGCGACGGCCTTGCCGGCCTCGAACGTCTGCAGCAGCAGGCCGAGCAGAGGCATCAGCAGCCACCCCGCGCCGATCGCCGTGAGCAGGGCCGTGATCTGGTTGCGGATCAGCGTGGCCAGGCCGAACCCGAAGACGGCCCACACCGCGCAGGCGAGGACGGCGAGCAGCATCGCCCGCACGACGCCGTCGGCCCCCAGCCCCAGGGGGTATCCGCGCACGGCCAGAACGCCCGCCCCCACGACGGCACCCGCCAGCACGAAGCAGGCCCCCAGGGCGGCTGCCACGAGGAAGGACGCGCCGAGCTTGGCCAGGACCAGGCGCCCGCGGCGGGGGACGGCCAGCAGCGACGGCGTGATGGTCTGGTGCCGGTACTCCCCGGCCATCGCGAGGATGCCGAGGCTGAGCGTGACGAGGTAGCCGAACCCGGCGCCGGACCCGTAGATCTGGCGCAGCACCTGCGGCTGGTCGGGACTGGGGTAGGAGGCGGGCTGGCCGCCCAGTTCGAGGCCGGCCAGCGTGGCGATGAGGCCCGCGTTGAGGGCGGCGAGCGCGACGCCGGTCACGAGCAGGCCGGCGGTGGTGCGGGTGGTGCGCAGCTTCATCAGCTCGCAGGCCAGCGCCCGGCGCAGACCGCCGCCCGCCGAGCTTCGTGCCTGGGCCGGGGTGTCCACGGTCACGACTCCTCCTTCACCAGACGCAGGAACAGGCACTCCAGACCTCCGCTGCCCACGAGCCCGTGCAGTTCGACGCCCGCGGTGAAGGCGAGGTGCCCCACCTGGGGCGCGCCGGCCGCGGCGACGAGCAGCTCGTGCGGGCGGTCCGCACCGGACGGGCGTGCGTCCAGGCCCGCGGAGGTGAGCACCTGCAGGAGGGCCTCGGGGGAGGGCGTGGTCACGGTGACCGTGGCGTCGCCCGAGGCGGCGGCGAGATCGCCCCGCCAGACGAGGCGCCCGCGGTGGATGATCACGACGTCGTCCACGGTCTGCTCCACCTCGCGCAGCAGGTGGCTGGAGACCAGGACGGTGCGCCCCTCGGAGGCGAGGTGGCGCAGGAACCCCCGCAGCCAGGCGATGCCCTGAGGGTCGAGGCCGTTCGTCGGCTCGTCCAGCAGCAGGACCGCCGGGTCGCCCAGCAGGGCGGAGGCGAGGTTGAGCCGCTGCCGCATGCCCAGGGAGAAACCGCCGACCCGGCGCCGCGCGGCGTCCCCGAGGCCCACCTGGGCGAGCACGGCGTCGATGCGGGAGTCGGGGATGCCGGCCGCCGCCGCCAGCACGCGCAGGTGGTCGCGTGCGGTGCGTCCGGCGTGGAAGCTGCTCGCCTCGAGGGACGCCCCCACGGTGCGCAGCGGGTCGGGCAGCTCGGCGTACGCGCGCCCGCCGATCCGCGCCGTGCCGGCGTCGGGCCGCACGAGGCCGAGCAGCATCCGCAGGGTGGTGGTCTTGCCCGAGCCGTTGAGACCGAGGAACCCCGTGACGCGGCCGGGGGAGACGTCGAAGCTCAGGGAGTCCACCGCCTGGACGGAGCCGAAGCGCTTGGACAGTCGGTCGATGCTGACGGGTACCGGCGATGGCAGCACCGCGCCACCCTAGCCCCGCCGTCCGGGCGTCCCCGGGGGGGCGCGCGGCCGATCGTCGGGGGCGGGAGGTATCCGCCGTCGGGTGACCGCGCGCGGACGGCGTGACATCCTCACCCAGGCCGCAGCGTCGCGCCGTCCGTCCCGTCGCCGTCCGCTGGAGGTCCGGTGCAGTTCCTCGACACCATCGAGCCCGTCGTCGGCGAGGTCCCCGCGCCCGCGGGGCGGCCCGACCTCACCTACTCCGACGTCTTCCTCGTGCCCTCGCGCTCGGCGGTCGTCAGCCGGCTCGACGTCGACCTCACCACCGACGACGGCACCGGCAGCACCATCCCCGTCGTCGTGGCGAACATGACGGCCGTGGCGGGGCGGCGGATGGCCGAGACCGTGGCCCGTCGCGGCGGCCTCACGGTGGTGCCGCAGGACGTCCCCACCGACGTCGTCGCGCGGATGGTGGCCGAGGTCAAGGCGAGTCACCCCGTCCTGGAGACGGCCCTCACCCTCGCGCCCGACGACACGGTGATCGACGCCCTGCACCGGATCCCCAAGCGCGCCCACGGCGCGGTCGTCGTGGTGGCCGACGGGCGGCCGGTGGGCGTCGTGAGCGAGGACGACTGCCGCGGCGTCGACAGGTTCAGTCAGCTGCGCGACGTGATGAGCGCCGACCCGCTCACCCTCGACCTCGCCACCGTGGAGGCACCCGACGGTCTGCGGGCCGCCTTCGACGTGCTCTACCGGGGGCGGCGGCGCTTCGCGCCGGTGGTGGACGACGCCGGCCTGCTCGCGGGCGTGCTCACCCGCACCGGCGCACTCCGCTCGACGATCTACACCCCCGCCCTGGACGCGCAGGGGCGCCTGCGCATCGCCGCCGCCGTGGGCATCAACGGTGACGTGCGGGCGCGCGCCGCCGAGCTGCTGGAGGCCGGTGCGGACGTCCTCGTGGTCGACACCGCGCACGGCCACCAGGAGAAGATGCTGGAGGCCCTGCGTGCGGTGCGGGAGGTGGCCGACGCCGTGCCCGTGGTGGCCGGCAACGTGATCAGCGCGGCCGGGGTGAAGGACCTCGTCGACGCGGGTGCGGACATCCTCAAGGTCGGTGTCGGCCCCGGCGCCATGTGCACGACCCGGATGATGACGGCGGTCGGGCGGCCGCAGTTCTCGGCCGTCCTCGAGTGTGCGGCGGCCGCTCGTGCCCTGGGCCGCCGGGTGTGGGCCGACGGCGGCGTGCGCCACCCCCGCGACGTCGCGCTCGCCCTCGCCGCCGGCGCCAGCCAGGTGATGATCGGCTCGTGGTTCGCGGGGACCTACGAGTCCCCCGGCGACCTCCAGCACGACGCGCAGGGGCGGGCGTACAAGGAGAGCTTCGGCATGGCGTCGGCGCGGGCCGTGCGGGCGCGGACCCGCACGGACAGCCCGTTCGACCGCGCCCGCAAGGCGCTGTTCGAGGAGGGGATCTCCAGCTCGCGGATGTACCTCGACCCCGCGCGCCCGGGCGTGGAGGACCTGATCGACCACATCACCAGCGGCGTGCGCAGCGCGTGCACCTACGTCGGCGCGCAGGACCTCGCGCAGCTGCACGAGCGCGCCGTCGTGGGGGTGCAGTCGCACGCGGGATTCGAGGAGGGGCGGCCCCTGCCCACCAGCTGGTGAGGGCGCGCCGGGCCCCCCGGCTCCCGGCAGCGCCGACACGCTGCGTCAGGGGCGGCGTCGGCGGGCCCCCCGGAGTGCACTAAAGTCACTGTGGGAATGCAGGAGATCACCAAACGTCGCCGTGGTGTCCGCCGGGTGAACGGTGAGTGCACGAAGAGGTCCACAGCACCTTGCAGACCGGGCCGGTGACCGCCTTAATAGTCCCTGTCCTGCGCGGCCCCCCGCGCCGGACGACCACGTGGGCTCGGGGCCCGCGTCCGACCGCGCACGATCGCGGTGGCGCCTCCGCTGAGGCGCCCCGCCCTGACGCACGAGGAGGCCCGACCGCAGTGCCCACGCACCGTGCGCAGGTCCTCCCCGAGACGGCCGCCCCCCGCTCTCGGCGTGGCGCGGCCCCTGCCGGTCCGGTCGGCTCCGCCGATCTCCTCGACATCTTCCGTACCCCGTCCGCGCCCGTGGCACACGCGTCCGACGGTCCCGCGTTCACCGACCTCTTCGCGGCCCGTCCCGCCGCGGGTGGCCGGGCGGCCGCCGCCGTCCTCGAGCGGCCCGTCGCCGTCGAGGCTCCCGCTCCCGCGCCGTTCCCCGTGACCGTTCCGGCACCGGCGGGCGAGGCGGCCGTCGCCGCGGCTCCCTACCGCACGCGGGCCGAGCGCCGGGCCGCCGAGCGCACCGGCGCCACCCCGCCGTGGGGCATCCCGGCCCTGGCCGAGGCCCCTGCCGCCGTCGAGCCCGTCGTCCCGGCACCGGCGCCGTGGCGTCCTGTCGACGCCCCGGCCGCTCCGGTCGTCGGCCGCGCCCAGGGACCCGTGACCGGAAGCCATCACCTGCTTCCCTCCGTCTCCGCGGCTGCAGGGCTGTCGATCGACCCCGAGGTGTTCGAGGCCAACGTGCCCACGGGCGCCCAGCCGGTGCTGCCCAGCCGCCGGGAGCTCCGCGCCGCGGCCGTGGCGGCGCCCAAGCGGGCCTCGCGGCGTACCTCGGCCCAGCGCCTGCCGCGCGCGGTGCCCGCGCCCGCCCCGGCGGCGGCCGGCGCCCCGGCGGCCCACCGTCCGGGTGCCGCCCGTGCGTCGCACGTCGCGATCGTGGGCACCCTGGGGATCGCCACGATCGCCGTGCCGATGAGCGGACTGCTCGCCCCGCCGCCGCCGCCCGCCGACGTGGCGCCCGCATCGCTGAGCATGCCGGGTGCCCCGCAGTTCCCCCGCCTGCCGCGCGAGGTCCGCGCCGTCGACGTCCTGACGGTCATCCCGGCCACGGACACCTCGCTGCAGCCGATCCCGCAGAGCCTGGCCCGCCCCCGGGTGATGCTCGTCGACCGCGCCTCCCGAGGCAACGAGCGCAGCGTCCTGCCCGGGTGCGACGGCGCGGTGCGCCGCACCAACGCGGCCAACGGTCAGCTGGACTCGGCCGACCTGTGCACCCTGTGGAACGGCAAGCACCGGCTGCGTGCCGATGCCGCCGTGGCGCTGGCCAAGCTGAACATCGCCTACCAGCGCCGGTTCGGGCACTCGGTGTGCATGACCGACTCCTACCGCACCCTGTCGGAGCAGCGTCGACTCAAGGCGATCAAGCCCGGCCTCGCGGCCACGCCCGGCACCAGCGAGCACGGGTGGGGCCTCGCCGTCGACCTGTGCGACAACGTCGAGCGCGGCGGCAGCGTGCAGTACCGGTGGCTGCGGGCCAACGCCGGCGCCTACGGCTGGGCCAACCCCGACTGGGCCCTGCCCGGCGGCAGTGGTCCGTACGAGCCCTGGCACTGGGAGTTCGTCGCGGGGGAGTGACCACCCCCTCACCCGTCCGGCGGCATGCGGCCGGACTCAGATCGGTCATCCCGGGCGCCCCCGCCCACCTGCGTGAGCCCGTTCGGGTGAGCCCCCACCCTCGGCGGGGTCGTGTGCCCTCCCGTGGGGGGACGTCGTCACTCAGCAGTGCAGTTCCATCACCCTCAGCGACGACACTGAGAAGGCGAACGCAGCACACCCGGCGTTCCCCCTCCGCGTCCTGGGAGTTCACGTTGATCAAGCCGACCCGCCGCATCTGGCGCCGCCTGGCCGCCTTCACCGGCCTGGCCGCCGCGGCCACGACGCTGGCGCTGACCGCCGGCCCCGCCACCACCGCCTCCGCTGCCACGGTCATCCCCTGCGGCGCGCGCACGACGGCGAAGCCCTTCCAGCAGTTCGGCGACTCGCGCAACTACTTCGCCCTGCAGGGCGGCACCTTCGAGGGTGGCGCCTCCGGGTGGAACCTCTACGGCAACGCCGCGGTGACCGCGGGCAACAACCCCTTCAACGTCTGGGGCTACGGCGCGTCCTCGCTCAAGCTCGGCCCCAACGCCACCGCGGTGTCGCCGACGTTCTGCGTCGACCCGACCGAGCCCTTCGTGCGCTTCGTCTACAAGGCGCCGAAGGAGTCCGGTGCGTCGCTCAAGGTGAACATCACCATCTGGCGGGGCAGCTACACGACCAGCCTCAGTTACTGGGCGTGGGGCGGGTCCGGCACCTGGCAGGCGAGCCCCGCCATCGACCTCCCCGTCGCCGGCAGCGGCACCCAGACCACGGTCAGCGTGACCTTCCAGCCGCTGACCTCCTCCACGGCCGTCTGGCAGATCGACGACTTCTCGGTCGACCCGTGGAAGTCCCTCTGAGCACGCCAGGCCCGCACGCCCCCTCCCACGACGACAGAGGACATCCCGCATGTTCATCACCAGCCGCACCCGTCGTTGGCGTCGTGCCGCGGCCCTGACCGCGGCGGCGCTGGCGCTGCCGGCGCTGGCCGCGGTCGGGCCCGCGTCCACGGCCTCCGCAGGGACGATCATCCCCTGCGGCGCCCGCAGCACGGCCACCCCGTTTCGGGCCTGGGGCGACACCCGCAACTACTACCCCCTGCAGGGCGGCACCTTCGAGGGTGGCGCCCCGGGCTGGAGCCTCTACGGCAACACGGCCGTGACCAGCGGTAACGAGCCGTGGAAGGTCTGGGGTGGCGGATCCGGCTCGCTGCGGGTGGGCCCCAGCGCCACGGCGGTCTCGCCCAGCTTCTGCGTGGACCCGAAGGAGCCGTTCGTCCGGTTCTTCTACAAGGGTCCGGGGGTCTCCACCGCCAACCTCAAGGTGTCGGTGACCGTGTGGCGGGGGTCCTACACGAACACCGTCCAGTTCTGGGCCAATGGCGCCTCGACGGCCTGGCAGGTCAGCCCGGCGGTCAACATCCCGAACGTCGCGGACTCCTCGACCACCTCCACCGTGAGCGTGAAGTTCGAGGCGGTCAACTCCGCGACGGCGGTCTGGCTGGTCGATGACCTGTCCGTCGACCCGTGGAAGTCGCTCTAGGCGGACGCGGCGAGGCGGGCCGGCCTGCTCCACACGGGTCGGCCCGCTCAACCCGCCACCACACGATGACGATCCACTGACAGTCCCGTGCGGGGTACGGGGCCGCAGTTCTCGGACGGATGAGGAGCATGGGGAGCAACGGCGAGATCGAGGACAACGCGCAGTCGCCGCCGGGCGACGAGCGCGTGCTGTCCGCGCTCTCGTCGGTGCAGGAGATCAGCGACGTCCGGGAGCGGGCGGCGAAGGCCACCACGTGGGCCGACCGTTCCTCCGTCATCGGTCTCGGCGTCGGCTACCTGGTGGCGTCGGTCGTCATCGCGGTGCTCGGGCACACCGTGCCCACCCTCGCCGAGGGGGTCCGCCTCGTCGTCCTGATCCTGCTGTACGTGCTGGCCTTCCGCACCGAGTTCGCCGCTCCGGGCGGGGCCACCGTGCCCACCGAGCCGGTCCTCGTGGGCCTGCTCCTGCTCACCCCGCCGACCCTGGTGCCCCTCGCGATCCTCGTCGCCCTGCAACTGGCCAACCTCGGCGGCGAGGACTCCGGGCAGGGGATGCAGCGGGTGCTGTCCAGCATGATCTCGGGGTGGCACTGCCTGGGGCCCGTGCTCGTGCTGTGGCTGCTCGACCCAGGCCCGCCGGCTATGGCCCACTGGCCCGTGTACGTGTTGGCCCTGGCCGCCCAGTTCGTCGCCGACGCCGGATCCGCGTTGCTGCGTTCGGCGGCCCTCGGCGTCGCGCCACGGCGTCTCGTGGGCCCGCTGCGCTGGACCTTCACGATCGACGCGCTGCTCGCCCCGCTCGGGTTGTGCGTGGTCATCGCCGCCGATCGCGCCCCCGACGCCCTGCTCCTGCTCGGCCTGCCGATCCTGCTGATGCGCCTGCTCGCCCGTGACCGCTCCGAGCAGCTGGAGACCGCCGTCGTGCTCGGCAGCGCCCTGACCCAGGTCAAGGAGGAGGCGCGGGTCGACGTCCTCACCGGCATCGCGAACCGGCGCGCGTGGCAGGAGGCGCTCGACGACGCCCAGGAGCGCACCCACGACTCGCCCGACCTGGGCACACTCGTGCTCGCCGCCGACGTCGACGGCCTCAAGGGCGTCAACGACTCCTTCGGGCACGACGCGGGCGACGAGCTCATCCGCAGCGTCGCCGAGGTGCTGCTGCGCGCGGTGGGGCACGAGGCCGTCGTCGCCCGGCTCGGCGGCGACGAGTTCGGCGTCCTCATCGTGGCCCCCGACGTCAAGCGCGTCGGTGACGGCCTGCCCGCGCGGATCCGCTCGCACCTGGCCCTGCACCCCGGCGTGCACGGCACGCCCCTGTCGATCTCGATCGGGGTCTCGACGTTCCCGCCCGCCACCTCGGTGCACCACGCCGCGTGGCTGGCCGACCAGGCCGCCCGTGAGGACAAGGTGCTGCGCAAGGTGGGTCGGGGCTGACGATCGCGCTAGGGGTGTTCGGCGCGCGCCCGCTCGACCAGCTCCACCAGCTTGTGGCCGCCGCACGCGCCGGACAGGAACTGGTTGGACCAGCTCTGCACCGCCACCACGCTCGGATGCTCGTCGCCCGGCCAGCGGCCCAGCAGCGGCCCACCTGACAACCCGACGTCGGCCAGCGCGTCGTGGTAGATCGTCTGGCTGTCGTCGCTGTGCCCCTCGTGGCCCAGGAGCGCCAACCGCGGGACGGCCACCGGCCGCGCCGACAGCGCGTCCTCGCCCCGGTAGCCGGCCAGCGTCCACAGCGACTCGCGGTCCCAGCGCTCCTCGTAGGGGCGGACCGCCAGCCACCCGGCGACCTCACCGATGCGAGAGTCGAGGACGACGACGGCGTAGTCGTAGCGCTCCTCGTGCGCCTCGATGGTCGGCGGGACGACGGCCAGCGGCGCCAGGGCGCGCAGCCCCGAGGCGGACCCGTAGGGGGTGAGCGCGCCGGAGGCGGCGGGGGCGAAGCGCAACCAGCCGGCGTCGACGCGCCGCAGCGGGTCGCCCTCGCCGGCCGAGGCCGCCTCCCACGCCACGACGTGGCTGGCCGTCAGCAGGTGCCGGGGCCCCACGAGAACGCCGCTGGCCCACCCGCCGGGGACGTCGACCCGGCCGACCGCGGTCCACGGCAGCTCCTCGACCCACGACACCGCGACCGGTCCCGGGCGGCGGCGCTGCGAGGGCAGGCCGTGACCACCCACCGCGGCGCCACGGGCGCGGGCCCGGGAGAGGTCGGCCTCGGCTGCGGGACAGGCCGCGAGGACCGCCCAGCGCGGGTCCCAGGGGCCCGCACCGTCGTCGAGGGTGTCGACGTCGGGGGCCGGCCGGCTGCCGTCGGCGAGCACGGCACCGGCGAACGCGTGCCGGCGCTCGCGCTCCCACCCAGGGACTACCGGGCGGCTCGCGGAGGCCTCACCACGACGGCGTCGGTCCGGGCCGGGGGAGCCTGCGGCTCGTCGTCCCGGCATTCAGCGGGCCCTCGGTAGCGGCTCGGTCACGCCGCGATGGTAGCGATCCCTCGCGCGGCCGCGGGAGGCCCGGGTGCCCCGGAATGCACGAAGGGCCAGGCTCGAAAGCCTGGCCCTGAGGTGATGCTCGGTGTGCCCCCGGCAGGATTCGAACCTGCGCCCCCGCCTCCGGAGGGCGGTGCTCTATCCCCTGAGCTACGGGGGCTCGGGAACGACGAAACCCTAGCAGGCGTTGCCCGCGCTCCGCGAAACCGTTGGGCCTCCGTCGGGCTGGACTGTGGTGATCGACCGGCGTGCTCGGGCCGGGTGCTCAGCCTGCGTCGTCGAGCAGCTCGTCGATGAAGCAGGCCATCTCTCGCGCGGCGGCGTCGGGGTCGCCGGCCTCGATCGCGTCGACCAGCGCGACGTGCTCGTCGGTGTCGAGCCCCCAGGCCGCCATGTTGGCGGCGATGTTGTCGCGGAGGGTGTGCAGGACGTTCTCGTACAGCTCGGCGAGCAGCGGGTTGTGGGTGGCCGAGCCGACGGCCTGGTGCAGCCGCACCTCCACGGACACCGCGGCCTCGAGGTCGCCCGCGGCGAACAGCTCCGAGCGGCGGGCGAGGAGGTCGCGCAGCAGGGCGACGTCCTCGGGGGTCCTGCGGGTGGCGGCGATCCGCGCAGCCGCGACCTCGAGCGCGCGGCGCACCTCGAGCACGTGCCGGCGCCCGACGCCGTCGGCGGAGCGGCTGACGGCGGCCTGCAGCTCGCTGGAGGCCGTCACGTAGGTGCCCGACCCCTGGCGGCGGTCCAGCAGCCCTGCGTGGACGAGCGACTGGACGGCCTCGCGGACCGTGTTGCGGCTCGTGCCGGTGCTGGCGGCGAGCTCGGCCTCGGTGGGGATGCGGTCGCCCACCTGCCACCGGCCGCTGGAGATCTGCTCACGCAGCTGGGCGATCACCTGGTCGATCAGACCGGCGCGGCGGGCGGTGCGAAGGGGGCCCTCGGGGCGTGCCGCGGGGGCCGCACCCACGTGCGGTGACCCGGCACTGCCCTCGATGACCTCGTCGACGTCGGTCGTCCCCGCCTCGCTCACGCGGGAATGGTACGTCGGGCCCGGCGCGGGGAGGTCCGCGACGGCGCGGGCGCGCCTGTGGACGGCGGGAAACTGCGCGTCGGGCGCCTGCTCGGGGCCGATACCCTTCTCGGGTGACCCCCGCCGAACTGTCCGCCGCCATCCTGGCCTGCCTGGCCGACGCCGTCGACGCCGGTGACCTCACGGTCGCCGTGCCGGGCGAGGTGCGGGTGGAGCGACCCAGGCAGCGCGAGCACGGCGACTGGAGCACCAACGTCGCCCTGCAGCTGGCGAAGGCCGCCGGGCGCCCGCCGCGTGAGGTGGCCGGGGTCCTCGCGGCGCGCCTGTCCGCGGTGCCCGGGGTGAAGAGCGTCGACATCGCCGGCCCCGGCTTCCTCAACATCGTGCTGGACGCCGCCGCCGCCGGAGAGCTGGCGCGCACCATCGTCGAGGCCGGGCCGGTGTACGGGACGTCGTCGTCGGCCGCTGGCCAGAAGGTGAACCTCGAGTTCGTCTCCGCCAACCCGACCGGCCCCATGCATCTCGGCGGCACCCGCTGGGCCGCCGTCGGCGACAGCCTCGCCCGCATCCTCGCCGCCTGCGGCGCGGAGGTGACGCGCGAGTACTACTTCAACGACCACGGCGCGCAGATCGACAGGTTCGCCCGTTCGCTGCTGGCGCGCGGCCGCGGCCTGGAGGTGCCCGAGGACGGCTACGGCGGCCAGTACATCGAGGACATCGCCGCCCGGGTGAAGGCCGACGCGCTCGCCGCGGGGGAGCCCGATCCGGCGTCCCTGCCCGACGAGCAGGCGCAGGAGGCGTTCCGGGCCCGCGGCGTCGAGCTGATGTTCGGCGAGATCAAGCAGACGCTGCACGACTTCGGCGTCGACTTCGACGTGTACTTCCACGAGAACTCGTTGCACTCCTCCGGGCGGGTGGCGCAGGCGATCGAGCGGCTGCGCGCGCTGGGGCACATCGAGGACCGCGACGGCGCCGTCTGGCTGACCTCGACGCAGTTCGGGGACGACAAGGACCGCGTCCTGATCAAGTCCGACGGCGAGGCCGCGTACTTCGCCGGCGACGTCGCCTACTACCTCGACAAGCGCGAGCGCGGCTTCGACCGCGTGATCATCATGCTGGGTGCCGACCACCACGGCTACATCGGCCGGATGATGGCCATGTGCGCCGCGTTCGGGGACACCCCCGGGGTGAACCTCGAGCTGCTCATCGGGCAGCTGGTCAACCTGCTCAAGGACGGCGAGCCGGTGCGGATGTCCAAGCGGGCGGGCACCGTCGTCACGCTGGAGGACCTGGTCGAGGCCGTCGGGGTCGACGCGGCGCGGTACGCGCTGGCCCGGTCCTCGGCCGATTCCTCGATCGACATCGACCTCGACCTGCTGACCAAGCGCACCAACGACAACCCCGTCTACTACGTGCAGTACGCGCACGCCCGCACCTGCGGGGTCGGCCGCAACGCGGCGGCGCACGGGGTGACGCGCGAGGGCGGCTTCGAGCCCGCGCTGCTGGACCAGGACGCCGACGCCGTCCTGCTGGCGGCGCTGGGGGAGTTCCCGCGCGTCGTGGCTCAGGCCGCCGAGCTGCGCGAGCCGCACCGGGTGGCCCGCTACCTCGAGGAGCTGGCCGGCCACTTCCACAAGTGGTACGACGCCTGCCGCGTCACGCCCCAGGGCGAGGACCCGGTGAGCAGCGTCCACCACACGCGCCTGTGGCTCAACGAGGCCGCGCGCACCACGTTCGCCAACGGACTGTCCCTGCTGGGCGTCAGCGCGCCCGAGAGCATGTGAGGAGCGGATCGGTGTCCGCACACGAGGCGGGGGCGCTGCACGCCCCCGGGTACGGCGGCGTCGCCACGGTCCCCGCGTGGCTGCGCCCCCCGGCCGACGTCAACGGTTTGCTGCCCACGGTGTGGGCGTCCGGCGTCCGGCGGCGCGGGGACGGCGTCCTGGCCGTCGGCGGCTGGTCGGTCGACGCGCTGGCCGCCGAGTACGGCACGCCGGCCTACGTCCTCGACGAGGTCGACTTCCGCGCCCGCGCCGCGGCGTTCCGCGACGCGTTCGCCCTGGCCTTCGA
Source organism: Kineosporiaceae bacterium (assembly GCA_046330935.1). Lineage (GTDB taxonomy): Bacteria > Actinomycetota > Actinomycetes > Actinomycetales > Kineosporiaceae > JAXLRU01. Next base: position 324,193 of record JAXLRU010000007.1, on the reverse strand, counting down.
CGGCCTCGCGGGTGCCGACGTGTACTACGCGGGCAAGGCGTTCCTCTGCCGCGCCGTCGCGGGCTGGCTGGCCGAGGACGGCCTGTGCCTCGACGTCTGCTCGGGCGGTGAGCTCGCCGTCGCCCTGGCCGGGGGCATGCCCGCCGCCCGGCTGGCCCTGCACGGCAACAACAAGTCCGTCGCCGAGCTCGAGCGGGCGCTGACGGCGGGCGTCGGGCGGATCGTCGTCGACTCGTTCACCGAGATCGCCCGCGTCGTCGAGATCGCCGAGCGGCTCGGCGTCGTGGCCCCGGTGATGATCCGCGTCACCGTGGGCGTCGAGGCCCACACCCACGAGTACATCGCGACGTCCCACGAGGACCAGAAGTTCGGGCTGTCGCTGGCCGGCGGCCAGGCCGCGCAGGCCGTGCGGATGCTCCTCGAGGCCGGCGACCGCGTGCGCCTGCTGGGCCTGCACAGCCACGTGGGCTCGCAGATCTTCGACACCTCGGGGTTCGAGGTCTCGGCCCGCCGACTCCTGAGCCTGCACGCTCAGGTCGCGCGCGAGCACGGCTACGAGATGCCCGAGATCGACCTCGGCGGCGGGTTCGGTATCGCCTACACCAGCGAGCACGACCCGCTGGAGCCCAAGGCGCTCGCCGAGCAGCTCGCCGGGATCGTCGCCCGCGAGTGCGCGACGCTGGGCATCGCCGTCCCGCACGTCTCGATCGAGCCGGGCCGCGCGATCGCCGGGCCGAGCACGTTCACGCTGTACACGGTGGGCACGGTCAAGCCGGTCCAGGTCGACGCGTCGGGCGCGGTGCGCACCTACGTCGCGGTCGACGGCGGCATGAGCGACAACATCCGCACGGCCCTGTACGACGCCGACTACTCCTGCACGCTCGCCTCCCGCGCCTCCGAAGCGCCGCCGGTGCTCGCGCGGGTGGTCGGCAAGCACTGTGAGAGCGGCGACGTCGTCGTGCGCGACGAGTTCCTCCCCGGGGACGTCGCGCCCGGCGACCTGCTCGCCGTCCCGGCCACCGGCGCGTACTGCCGCAGCATGGCCAGCCAGTACAACCACGTGCCCCGACCGCCCGTGATCGCGGTGCGCGACGGCGGTGCGCGAGTGCTCGTGCGGCGCGAGACGGAGGAGGACCTGCTCGCCCTCGACATGGGGTGAGCGGTCGAATCGTCCGCTCCGGACGCTGAAGGGCGGACGGCCGGACGCCGAGGCCCTGCGATGGGGCAGGATGCGTGCCGCCCGGGACGGGTGGGCGCGGGGGAGTCGTGGTGCAGCCGGCACGTGGCCGGGTGCGGAGAGGAGTGGACGTGGAGCCGCTGAAGGTGGCGCTGCTCGGATGCGGCGTCGTCGGGACCGAGGTGGCGCGCCTGCTCACGACGCACGCCAGCGAGCTGGCGCACCGCGTGGGCGCGCCCCTGGAGCTCGTCGGCATCGCCGTGCGGCGCCTGGGGCGCGAGCGCGACCTCGACCTGCCCGAGTCGTTGTTCACGACCGACGCCGTCGAGCTGGTCAAGCGCGCCGACGTCGTGATCGAGGTGATCGGCGGGATCGAGCCCGCCCGCACGCTGATCCTCGAGGCGATGTCCGCGGGTGCGGCCGTCGTCACCGCCAACAAGGCGCTGCTCGCCGAGGACGGCCCGACCCTCTACGCGGCCGCCGCCCAGCACGGCGTCGACCTCTACTACGAGGCCGCCGTCGCCGGGGCGATCCCGCTGCTGCGCCCGCTGCGCGAGTCGCTGGTCGGTGACCGCGTGCGCCGCGTGCTCGGCATCGTCAACGGCACCACGAACTACGTCCTCGACAAGATGGACACCACCGGCCAGTCCTTCGCCGAGGCCGTCGCGCAGGCGCAGGCGCTCGGCTACGCCGAGGCCGACCCCACCGCCGACGTCGAGGGGTTCGACGCCGCGGCCAAGGCCGCGATCCTCGCCTCCCTGGCGTTCCACACCCGGGTCAGCGCCGCCGACGTCCACCGTGAGGGGATCACGGGCGTGACCGCCGCCGACGTGGCCTCCGCGAAGGCGATGAACGCCGTCGTGAAGCTGCTCGCGATCTGCGAGCGCACGATCGACGCCCGGGGCGCCGAGGGCGTCTCCGTGCGGGTGCACCCCGCGATGATCCCCACCTCGCACCCGCTGGCGGGTGTCCGCGAGGCGTACAACGCGGTATTCGTCGAGGCCGAGGCCGCGGGCGAGCTGATGTTCTACGGGCGTGGTGCGGGCGGTCAGGCGACGGCCAGCGCCGTCCTCGGCGACGTCGTCACCGTGGCGCGGCACCGGGTCGCCGGCGGGCGCGGGCCGGGGGAGTCGGCCTACGCCGACCTGCCGGTCCGGACGATGGCCGAGGTCGCGACGCGCTACCACGTCAGCCTCGACGTGGCCGACCGGCCGGGCGTGCTCGCCCAGGTGGCGGCGGTGTTCGCGGCGCACGACGTCTCGATCGACACGGTGCGCCAGCAGCAGATCGACGGGTCCCGGGCGGGCGACGCCCACGGCGCGGGCCGTGCCGCCCTGGTGATCGTCACGCACACGGCTCCCGACGCCGCACTCGCGGCGACGGTGGAGGATCTGGCGGAACTCGGCGTGGTCGACTCGGTGGCCAGCGTCATGCGCGTGGAAGGTGAGAACTGATGGCCCACCAGTGGCGGGGTGTCATCGAGGAGTACCGCGACCGGCTGGCGGTCTCCGACCGCACGCCCGTGGTCACCCTGCGCGAGGGCGGCACGCCGCTGATCGCCGCGCACACGCTGTCGCAGCGGCTCGGCTGCGAGGTGTGGCTGAAGTTCGAGGGCGCCAACCCGACCGGGTCGTTCAAGGACCGCGGGATGACCATGGCCATCTCGATCGCGGCCCAGAACGGCGCCAAGGCGGTCATCTGCGCGAGCACCGGCAACACCTCGGCCGCGGCCGCCGCCTACGCGACGGCGGCGGGCATGTCCTGCGCCGTGCTCGTGCCCGACGGCAAGATCGCGATGGGCAAGCTCAGCCAGGCCATCGCCCACGGGGCCACCCTGCTGCAGGTCGACGGCAACTTCGACGACTGCCTCACCCTGGCGCGAAAGCTCGCCGAGTCCTACCCGGTCGAGCTGGTCAACTCGGTGAACCCGGCGCGCATCGAGGGCCAGAAGACGGCGTCCTTCGAGGTCGTGGACATGCTCGGCGACGCCCCCGACATCCACTGCCTGCCCGTGGGTAACGCCGGCAACATCACGGCGTACTGGAAGGGCTACACCGAGTACCAGGCGACCGGCGAGGGTCGGGTCGCCTCCGCCGACGGCTCCTTCGGCCCCGCCTCGCACCGTCCGCGGATGTGGGGGTTCCAGGCCGCCGGGTCCGCCCCGATCGTCGAGGGCCACCCGGTGGACCACCCCGAGACGATCGCCACGGCGATCCGGATCGGCAACCCCGCCTCCTGGCAGCAGGCGATCGCCGCGCGCGAGGAGTCCGGGGGCGTCATCGAGGCCGTCACCGACGAGGAGATCCTCGCCGCGCACCGGTTGCTCTCGGCCCAGGAGGGCGTGTTCGTCGAGCCCGCCTCCGCCGCCAGCGTGGCCGGCCTGGTCAAGCGGTACGAGGCCGGGCAGGTCGATCCCGGCCAGGTGATCGTGTGCACGGTGACCGGGCACGGGCTCAAGGACCCGCAGTGGGCGCTGCGCACCGCCGACGGCACCGAGGTGCAGCCGGTCCGCGTGCCGGTGGACGCCGTCAGCACCGCCCGCGCCATCGGCCTGGACGCCTGAGGTGGGCGCCGGCGACGACCATCTGCCCGCCGGGCTGCGCCCCGGGCCCGTCACCGTGCGGGTTCCGGCGTCGTCGGCCAACCTCGGCCCGGGCTTCGACAGCCTCGGGCTGGCGCTCGGCCTCTACGACGAGATCGTCGCCGAGCCGCTGCCGCCGGCGGCGGGCCTCGTCGTCGAGGTGGAGGGCGAGGGTGCCGCCGAGGTGCCGCTCGACGAGGACCACCTGGTCGTGCGCGCCCTGCGTGCCGGGCTGACGCACGCCGGGGTGGGCCCCTGCGGCCTGCGGCTGCAGTGCCGCAACGTCATCCCGCACGGGCGAGGGCTCGGCTCGTCGGCGTCGGCCGCCGTCGGCGGGCTGGTGGCGGCGCAGGGCATGCTCGCCGACCCCGCCCGGCTGGACCGCCAGGCCGTGCTCGAGCTCGCCGACCGCTTCGAAGGGCACCCCGACAACGTCGCCGCCTCCGTCTACGGCGGCTTCACCATCTCGTGGGTCGACTCCGGTGGCGGCCCGGCGCGCGCCGTCTCGCTCGAGGTCCACCCCGACGTCGTCGCCGTCGCCTGCGTCCCCTCGGAGGTGCTGGCGACGTCGAAGGCGCGCGCCATGCTGCCCCCGACCGTGCCGCACGCCGACGCCGCGTTCAACGCGGGGCGCTCGGCCCTGCTCGTCCACGCGCTGACCCGCGACCCGTCCTTGCTGCTGGCCGCCACCGAGGACCGCCTGCACCAGTTCCAGCGCACCTCGGCCATGCCCGCCACGCTCGACCTCGTGCACCGGCTGCGCGCCGAGGGGCTCGCGGCCGTGGTGTCGGGTGCGGGCCCGACCGCCCTGGTGTTCGCGGCCGGGCGGGCTCAGGCGGAGTCCGTGGCGGGGGTCGCGGGCGCGGCGTGGCGCGTGCTCACCCTCGACGTCGACGCTTCGGGGACGCTCGCCGTCCGCTCCTGACGGCACGCCCTCAGCGAAACGGCGGGCCGGTTCTTCGCCCCGCGGTGAGCGTGGTGTTAGCATGACCGAGCAGTCGCTGGGGATTCTCGCTGTCGTGGCCTGTCGTCGTGGGCCCGCTGTGACGGTCCGGCCCCCTGAGTGTGAGGCCGTTTCCGGCTCGGCCAGGAGTACCTTCCATCGCCCTCCTCGATCGATCCGTCGATCGGTCAGGTGCTGTGCCCGCGTGCTGCAAGCCGTCCGGTCCACCCCGGGCACGACACCCGTTCAGCCGCGCATTCCGCGACGGCCGACGAGGGAAGGATCCTTCGTGACAGAAACCACCGAGGTCGCCGCAGCCGGCCGGTCCGCATCAGCGGACGGCGCCCGCGGCAGCCTCTCCGCCCTCCGACTGCCCGAGCTGCAGGCCCTCGCCTCCCAGCTCGGCATCGGTGGCACCACTCGGATGCGCAAGTCCGACCTCCTGGCGGCGATCCAGGAGCGCACGGCCGGCGGGCAGGCTCCCGCCCGGCGCGCGTCCCGGTCCGAGGCCGCCGCGCAGGCGCCCGAGACCACCGGCGCTCCCAGCACCCCGGCTGCGGCGCAGGCGCCGTCCGCATCGTCCGACCAGCCCGAGCAGCCCGCCCCCGCGTCGGCGTCGGACTCCTCCGGCGACGCGGGCGCCCAGGCCCCGCGCCGCGGTCGGTCCCGCCGCGCCACCTCCGCCGGCGGCGCCCCCCGCGCCGAGCAGGCCGAGGCTCCCGCCGAGGCACCGGCCCCCACCCAGCGCGACAACGGCGACGCGGCCGCGGCCGCCACCACCGCCGAGCCCGCGGCGGAGGCCCCGCGCGAGCAGCGCCCCGAGCGCGGCGAGCGCGAGGGCAACCAGCGCCGTGACCGCAACGACCGCAACCGCCGCGACCGCGACAACCGCCAGCCCCGCGGCGAGGGCGATCAGGGCGAGCGCCCCGCCGCCGCCCGCGAGGACAACCGCGGTCAGGCTCCGTCGCACCAGGGTCCGCAGGGCGGCAGCCCCATGGACGACGACGACGAGGACGGCGACGGCCGCGGCCGGCGCCGTCGTGGCCGCTACCGCGACCGCAAGCGCCGCACGCGCCCCGACGGTGCCCCCGCGGGCGCCGACGACGTCGAGGTCGGCGAGGACGAGGTCCTGATCCCCGTCGCCGGCATCCTCGACGTCCTCGACAACTACGCGTTCCTGCGCACGTCCGGCTACCTGCCCGGCCCCAACGACGTCTACGTCTCCCTGGGCCAGGTGAAGAAGCACGGCCTGCGCAAGGGCGACGCCGTCCGCGGCGCCGTCCGCCAGCCCCGCGAGGGCGAGCAGCAGGGCCAGCGGCAGAAGTTCAACGCCCTGGTGCGCATCGACGAGATCAACGGTGCCGCTCCCGAGGAGTCGCGCAACCGGCCCGACTTCTCCAAGCTCACGCCCCTGTACCCGCAGGAGCGGCTGCGCCTGGAGACCGAGCCGGGCGTGCTCGGGACGCGCATCATCGACCTCGTCGCGCCGATCGGCAAGGGCCAGCGCGGGCTCATCGTCTCCCCGCCCAAGGCGGGTAAGACGCTGATCCTGCAGGCCATCGCCAACGCGATCGCCCGCAACAACCCCGAGGTCCACCTCATGGTCGTGCTCGTCGACGAGCGCCCTGAAGAGGTCACCGACATGCAGCGCACGGTCAAGGGCGAGGTCATCGCCTCGACCTTCGACCGCCCCGCCGACGACCACACCACGGTCGCCGAGCTGGCGATCGAGCGGGCCAAGCGCCTCGTCGAGCTGGGGCACGACGTCGTCGTCCTGCTCGACTCGATCACCCGCCTGGGCCGCGCCTACAACCTGGCGGCCCCCGCCAGCGGGCGCATCCTCTCCGGTGGTGTCGACTCCTCGGCGCTGTACCCGCCCAAGCGGTTCTTCGGCGCGGCCCGCAACATCGAGGACGGCGGCTCGTTGACGATCCTCGCCACCGCTCTGGTGGAGACGGGCTCGAAGATGGACGAGGTGATCTTCGAGGAGTTCAAGGGCACCGGAAACATGGAGCTGCGGCTGTCGCGCCAGCTGGCCGACAAGCGCATCTTCCCGGCCGTGGACGTCAACCCCTCGGGCACCCGGCGTGAGGAGATCCTCATGTCGAAGGAGGAGACGAACGTCATCTGGAAGCTGCGCCGCGTGATGAGCGCGCTGGCCTCCGAGCAGGCGATCGAGCTGCTCCTGGACCGCCTGAAGCAGACCCGCAGCAACGTCGAGTTCCTCATGCAGGTGCAGAAGACGACGCCGATCCCCGGACGCGGCGACGAGGACTGACCAGCGACGACGACAGGGCCCGCCGGACGACGCCGGGTTCTCATGGTCCTCGCAACACCCTCAGTTGAGGGAGTTGCGAGGACCATGGCTTTTGGTGATGCGAAGCGGAGGTTCTTCGAGGCGTTGGACCGTGAGGACGGCAGCATCTCGAGGGCGGCACGGGCTGTGGGGGTGAACCGGAACACGGCGTTCGGGTGGGCGCGCGCGGCGGGGGTGCGGGGTCGGGGGACGTCGGGGGTGAGGCCCCATCCAGGGCGATCCCGCTATCAGGAACTGCGCGCTACTGGGGTCGGGCAGAGGCGGGCTGCGGCCGAGGTCGGGGTGAACGAGCGCACCGCCAGGGACTGGGACCGGGGTGTGCGCAAGACCTGTAGCACGCGCCTGTACCCCGATGGTCGGCTGGTGGACTACAAGACCGGTGTGGTCACCATGGTCAAGTCGTTCAGCGCGCCTGGGGCGGCGGTCGAGGCGGTGCTTCACCCCAGGTTCTTGACGGTCGCCGAGCGGGAGACGATCGCCGACATGCGCAGGGCCGGGCGTTCCCTGCGCGCGATCGGGCGGGCACTGGGCCGTCCGGCCTCCACCGTCAAACGTGAGGTCGACGCCCGCTCGGTCGAGGGCGAGTACCGCCCGCACCGGGCGCAGCGGGCCTGGGCGTCCTCCAGGTCCCGACCCAAGCCCGCCAAGCTCGCCCAGCCCGGCCGGCTACGGGACTATGTGATGGCCCGGCTCGCCGAGCAGTGGTCTCCCGAGCAGATCTGCCACGCTCTGATCAGGCAGTTTCCCGACGACCAGGACATGCGGGCAGGCGTGGAAACGATCTACCAGGCGATCTACGTCCAGGCCCGCGGCGGCCTACGCCGCGAGATCGCACAGGCTCTGCGCACCGGGAGGACCCGCCGCAAGCCCCACCGCAGCCCCGACCAGCGAACACCACGGTTCACCGAGCCCATGGTCATGATCTCGGACCGACCTGCAGAGGTCGCCGACCGGGCTGTCCCCGGACATTGGGAGGGAGACCTGATCGTCGGGACCGGGTCGGCGTCGGCGATCGTGACCCTGGTCGAACGCTCCAGCCGTTTCGTGATGCTCGGTCACTTACCTGGCGGGCACTCCGCCGAGGAAGTCCGCGACACCCTGGTCCCGCTGATCGGCTCCCTGCCCGAACAACTGCGCCGCACCCTGACCTGGGACCAGGGCTGCGAGATGGCCGCGCACCGCCAGATCAGCATCGCCACCGGCGTCGACGTCTACTTCTGCGACCCACACTCGCCCTGGCAGCGAGGAACCAACGAGAACACCAACGGGCTCCTACGCCAGTACTTCCCCAAGGGCACCGACCTGTCCACCCACACCCCCGAGGACCTCGCCCGAGTCGCCGCCCTCCTCAACCGCCGCCCACGCAAGACGCTCGACTGGGAAACCCCAGCCGAGCGCCTGCGTGATCTACTACCGAGCGCCTGACCCATCCGGTGTTGCGAGCACCACGAGAATCCGGCGACGTTCCGGCGGGCCCTTCGCGCACCCGGGCACGTGACCTGCCAGGTGACCCGCCACGGGAAGGTTTGCGGATCCGGCGCCGTTTGGGAGGCCGGTGCCACCTCTGGCACTATGGACGGCGGTTCCGGTTCACGATCTGCGCCACCGGGCGCGGCGACCCGGCGACCGTGCACACCTGAGGAGCGTCATGAAGAGCGGGATCCACCCGGACTACCACGAGACCACGGTGACGTGCACCTGCGGGAGCACCTTCACCACGCGCAGCACGGCGAAGAACGGCGCCATCAGCGCCGACGTCTGCAGCCAGTGCCACCCCTTCTACACCGGCAAGCAGAAGATCCTGGACACCGGCGGTCGCGTCGCCAAGTTCCAGCAGCGCTACGGCAAGAAGGCCGGCAAGTAGATCGTCCCGGCGCCGGTGGCCCGCACTCGCGGGGCCACCGGCGCCGTGCTTTTGCCCCGGTGCCGCGCCGCGCGGGCCGGACGTGCCGTTCGCCCGTAGTCCGCCCGAGGAGCCCCCGTTGACCACCCCGTCCGCCGACGCCGCCCTGGGCGAGGCCGTCGGTCCCCTGCTCGCCGAGCACGCCGAGCTGGAGCGCCGCCTCGCCGACCCCGACCTGCACAGCGACGCGGCCTCGGCCCGCCGGGTGGGCCGTCGCTACGCGGAGCTGGGCGCGGTGGTCGAGGCCGCGACGGCGTGGCGTGCGGCGGTCGACGACCTCGCCGCGGCGGCCGAGCTCGCCGTCGACGACGCGGGCTTCGCGGCCGAGCTGCCCGCCCTGACCGAGGTCGCCGAGGCGGCCCGCGACCGGCTGCGTCTGGCCCTCGTACCGCGCGACCCCGACGACGACCGCGACGTCATCCTCGAGATCAAGGCGGGGGAGGGCGGCGAGGAGTCGGCCCTGTTCGCCGGGGACCTCTTGCGCATGTACGTGCGCTACGCCGAGCGGCGCGGCTGGAGCACCGAGGTGCTCTCCTCCACCGACAGTGATCTCGGCGGCTTCAAGGACGTCGCCCTCGCCGTCAAGGCGCGCGGGCACGAGCCCGGCGCCGGGGTCTGGCAGAGCCTGAAGTTCGAGGGCGGGGTCCACCGGGTCCAGCGGGTGCCCGTCACCGAGTCGCAGGGGCGCATCCACACCTCGGCGGCGGGGGTGCTCGTGCTCGCCGAGGTCGAGGAGGTCGACGAGGCGCCGATCGAGCCCGCCGACCTGCGCATCGACGTCTTCCGCTCCTCGGGGCCGGGCGGCCAGTCGGTCAACACCACCGACTCCGCCGTGCGCATCACGCACCTGCCCACGGGCCTCGTCGTGTCCTGCCAGAACGAGAAGTCGCAGCTGCAGAACAAGGAGCAGGCCCTGCGGATCCTGCGCGCCCGGCTGCGCGCGATCGCGCAGGAGGAGGCTGCGGCCCAGGCGTCGGCCGCGCGGCGCTCCCAGGTGCGCACCGTCGACCGCTCGGAGCGCATCCGCACCTACAACTTCCCCGAGAACCGCATCGCCGACCACCGCACCGGCTTCAAGGCCTACAACCTCGACCAGGTGCTGGCCGGCGACCTCGACGCCGTCATCGGCTCCTGTGTGGCGGCCGACGAGGCCCAGCGCCTCGCCGCCGCCTCCGCCGGGGCCCCCCAGTGACCCGGCCGGCCCTCGACGTGCCCGGTACGGACGGTGTCCGCGCGCTCCTGCGCGACGCCGCGGCCCGGCTGGCCTCCGCCGGGGTGGCGTCCCCCGAGGCCGACGCGCGGGCCCTGCTCGCCCATGCCCTGGGGGTCGGCCTCGGCGAGCTGGCCCGGCTGGACCTGCTCGGGCACCGTCCCGCCCGGCCGGCGGTGGAGGTGTTCGACGCGCTGGTGACCAGGCGCAGCGCCCGCGAGCCCCTGCAGCACCTCACGGGGCGCGCGGGATTCCGCGGCCTGGAACTCGCGGTCGGGCCCGGGGTGTTCGTCCCTCGCCCCGAGACCGAGGAGGTCGCCGCCGTCGCGATCGCGTGTGCGCGCGCGGTCGGCGCCACCGGCCGCCAGCCGCTCGTCGTCGACCTCTGTACCGGGTCCGCGGCGATCGCCCTCGCCGTCGCCGACGAGGTGCCCGACGCCCGCGTCGTCGCCGTCGAGCTGGACCCGCCCGCCGTGGAGTGGGCGCGCCGCAACATCGCGGCCACGGCCGCCGGCGCCCGGGTGGAGCTGCGGGTGGGCGACGTGCGCCGGTGCGAGCAGGTGCTGCTCGCCGACCTCGCCGGGGATGTCGACGTCGTCGTGAGCAACCCCCCGTACATCCCGCCGAACGCGACGCCCGTCGATCCCGAGGTGCGCGACCACGACCCCGTCCTCGCGCTGTACGGCGGCGGCGACGACGGGCTGGAGGTGCCCGCCGCGGTCGTGGCCGCAGCTGCGGTGCTGCTCACGGCCGGGGGGCGCCTGGTGATGGAGCACGCGGACGTGCAGGCGAGCGCGGCACGCGCCCTCACGGTTCGCGGTCCGTGGGAGGACGTGCACACGCGCGAGGACCTCACCGGGCGGCCACGGATGCTCCTCGCGCACCGCACGGCGGCGCCCGCCGCGCCGACGCGGGTGGGAGACTGGCCGTCGTGAGCGTGCGGTACGACTGCAGCGACCCCGCCTGGCGACGCCGCGGGCTGGACCAGGCGGTCCGCGCGTTGGGTGACGGCGAGCTCGTGGTCCTGCCCACCGACACCGGGTACGCGCTGACCGTCGACGCGTTCCGGCCCGACGCGACCGCCGCCCTGTCCCGGGCCAAGGGCCGAGAGGTGGCCTCCCCGCCCCTGTTCGTGGCCGACCTGCGGATGCTGGACGGCGTCGCCTCGCGGGTCGGGGACGCGGCGCGCGACCTCGTGAGGGCGTGGTGGCCGGGGCCGATCAGCCTCGTCACGCACGCCCAGCCCACCCTCGACTGGAACGTCGGCTCGGCGATCACCGTGCGGGTCCCGCTGCATCCCGTGGCGCTGGAGGTCCTCTCCCGCAGCGGGCCCCTGCTCGCCGTCGGCGTCGGGGTCGGCGAGCAGGTGCGGACGGCGACGCGGGCGCAGGAGCTGCTGGGGGAGTCGGTGCTGGTGTACCTCGACGCCGGGACGGCGCCCGAGCAGCCTCCCTCGACGGTCGTGGACGCCCGCGTCGAGCCGCTGCGGGTGCTGCGCGAGGGCGCGGTGCCGGCCGAGGAGCTCGCCGCCTGGGTGCCGGCCGACCCATCCCCGGAGGTGAGCGCGTGAGGGGCTACCTGTACGTGCTGCTGGTGGCGGCCGCCGTCACCTTCCTCACCACGCCGCTCGCCCGGCGTCTGGCCCGCCGCATCGGGGCCTTCACCCCGGTGCGCGACCGCGACGTCCACACGGTGCCGACGCCGCGCATGGGGGGCACGGCGATGCTCGCGGGCTTCCTCGTCGCGCTGCTGACGGCGAGCCGCATCCCGTTCCTCGCCCCGCTGTTCCGCGACAACCCCGCCTCGTGGGCAGTGATGGCCGGAGCCGCCGCGGTCTGCCTGCTGGGCGTCGCCGACGACCTGTGGAGTCTCGACCCGCTGACCAAGGTCGCCGGCCAGGCGTTGATCGCGGGCATGATGGCGTGGCAGGGCATCCAGCTGGTCTCCCTGCCGATCGCCGGGGTGACCATCCCGTCGTCGACGACCCTGATCTCCCTCACGGTCCTCACGGTGCTGGTGACGATCAACGCGGTGAACTTCGTCGACGGGCTCGACGGGCTCGCGGCGGGGATCGTCGGCATCGCGGCGTCGGCGTTCTTCGTCTACTCCTACCTGCTCTCCCGCGACGCCAGCCCCAACGACTACTCCTCGCTGGCCACGCTCGTGACCGCCGCGCTCGTGGGCTCGTGCGTGGGGTTCCTGCCGCACAACCTCCACCCCGCCCGCGTCTTCATGGGCGACAGCGGGTCCATGCTGATCGGACTGCTCCTGGCCAGCTCCACGATCGCGATCACCGGGCAGGTGGACCCCAACGTCGTGTCGCAGGCGCAGATCGTGCCCGCGTTCGTGCCGGTCGCGCTGCCGCTGGCCGTCCTCGCGCTGCCCCTGATCGACCTCGTGCTCGCGGTGCTGCGCCGCACCAGGGCCGGGCGGTCGCCCTTCGCCCCCGACAAGCACCACCTGCACCACCGGATGCTCGAGCTGGGGCACAGCCACGGCCGCGCCGTCCTGATCATGTACGTGTGGGCGGCGACGGCCGCGTTCGGCGTCGCGTCGGTCGCGTTCGTCCCGGTCGTGACGTCGCTGGCGCTGGGGCTGGTCGCCGTCGTGGTGGCGACCGTGCTGACCCTCGGGCCGCTGCGCGCCCGCCGGCACGGCGCGGTCGGTGCGCCGGTCGCCGTCGCCGAAGCTTCCGCGCTGCAGCCGGCGTCGCAGGCAGGGCCCGCCGGGCCCGCCGCCGCCGACGCGGTCCGGGCGGGTGGGGCGTGAGCGTGACGACGTCGAGCACCGCGGCGGCGGGAGCGGCCATGGCCCGGGGGGCGCTGACGTGGGGGAGTGCCGGGGCCGGCGTGACGGCGCTGGTGGCGGCTCTGGTGGTGGCCTCGCGCGACGGTCGTGGGCCCGCCGTGGGCGGGGCCGTGCTGATCGGCGGCACGCTGGCGCTGCTGGTTCTGGCGGCTGGCCCGTGGCTGCTCGGGCGTCTCGTGGGGGGCTCGCCGGATGCGCTGGCACCCGTCGCGGCGCTGGGGCTGTACGGGCTGCTGCTCACGATCGTGGCGGCCGCGGCGGTGTGGCTGCTGCGGTGGCAGGAGCTGCCGCACGGCGCCGTCGGCGCCGGGGTGGCGGTGGGCTCTCTGACCGGCACGGTGGGTGTCGTTCGGGGCTTTCAGCGCAGCCGTGTGCTCACGTACGGTGACTGATTCTGTGAGGCGCATCACATCGCCGAGGTCGCCGAACGGCCTTGTCCGGTTCGCCTCAAGGAACAGGACCTTCGTCCATACCCTGCCGCGTCGGGTCGGCTAGCCCCTGCTAGGATCCGTGCGTGGCAGACGAGGTGACGCTGGCCGAGGCACCTCCGCCCGCAGCCGCTCCCGCCACGGTGGGTGATGGGCCGCGGGCTGAGATGGCCGGGTACAACGCTCTCGCCACGCTCGTGACCGGGCCCGCGCTGTACGGCGGCCTGGGCTGGCTCCTCGATCGTTGGCTCGGCATCACGGTGTTCACCGTGGTCGGCATGGTCGGGGGGATGGCCCTCGCCGTGTACGCGGTCATGGTCAGGTACCGTGTCCGCTGATCCCGTAGCCCCTCCTGCGCCCCTGGCGCGGGTCGTTCCTGGCAGTGAGGAGACCTCGTGAGCTTCGTGCTCGCCGCCGAATCGTCCGACGGCTTCGAAGCCCCTGGTTCGTCCGACTTCTGGCAGCCCTTGATCGGCGACGGCGCCTGGGCCATCACCCGGCCGATGTTCGTCATCCTGCTGTCGGTCGTCCTCGTCGGCGGGTTCCTCCTCGTCGCCACGCGCAACCTGAGCGTCGTCCCCGGGCGCCGCCAGTTCCTCGTCGAGGGGGTTTACGGGCTGGTCCGCAACGGGCTGGCCAAGGACGTCATCGGCTCGCACGACTTCCTGAAGTTCGTGCCGCTGCTGTTCACGCAGTTCCTGCTGATCCTCGTGAACAACCTGTTCGGCGTCATCCCGCCGATCCAGTTCCCCACCTTCAGCCGTTACGGTTTCGCCGTCGCCGTCACGCTCGTGACGTTCGTGGTCTACCACGCGGTCGGATTCCGCAAGCACGGCCCGGTCGGCTACTTCACGGGGCTCGTCCCCAAGGGCCTGCCCTGGTGGATCGTCTGGTTCGTGTGGCTGCTCGAGGTGATGACGTTCTTCATCACGCGTCCGCTCACGCTCTCCATGCGTCTGTTCGCGAACATGTTCGCGGGGCACATGCTCCTGCTGGTGTTCATCCTCGGCGGCGAGTACATGCTGCTGCACGGCTCGAACCCGGGCATCCAGGCGGGCAGCATCGCCGCCTTCCTGCTGGGCATCGTCATGACGTTCTTCGAGATGTTCGTCCAGTTCCTCCAGGCGTACGTCTTCGTGCTGCTGAGCGCGATGTACATCGCCGGGAACCTCGCCGACGAGCACTGAGTTTCCCGCTCTGCCTGGCGGGGACGTCCCGCCAGTCCAGCCCCTTCGGTCGCCGATCCGTCGGTGTCCGACGAGAAAGGAACAGGACAGCAACCATGGATGGCAGCCTCAACGTCGTCGGTTACGGCCTCGCTGCGATCGGCCCGGCCATCGCCGTCGGTCTGATCTTCGCCGCCTACATCAACGGCGTCGCCCGCCAGCCCGAGGCCCGTGGCCTGCTCCAGCCGATCGCGATCCTCGGGTTCGCGCTCGCCGAGGCCCTCGCGCTGTTCGGTCTGGTCCTCGCGTTCATTCAGTGACCCCCGCCCCACGGCTTGCCTGAGGAGTCCGCATGATGTCCGCAATCGCGATCCTCGCCGCGCCCGAGGAAGGAGGCGAGGAGTCGTTCTGGGAGAAGGCCTACCCGATCATCCCCCACCCGGCAGAACTGATCGTCGGGTTGATCGCCTTCTCGATCCTCTACGTGGTCATCGCGAAGGTCGTCGTGCCGCGGCTCGAGGCGGCGCTGGCCGAACGGGCCGCCCTCATCGAGGGCGGCATCGCCAAGGCCGAGCAGGCCCAGGCGGACGCCACCGCCGCGCTGCAGGAGTACCAGGCCCAGCTGGCCTCGGCGCGCGAGGAGGCCTCCCGCATCCGCGAGGAGGCGCGTGCCGAGGGGGCGCAGATCATCGCCGAGCTGCGCGCCCGCGCGCAGGAGGAGTCCGAGCGGATCACATCGGCCGCTCACGCGCAGATCGCCGCCGAGCGCCAGCAGGCGGTGGCGGCGCTGCGCACCGAGGTGGGTCGCCTCGCGACCGACCTGGCCGAGCGCATCGTCGGTGAGGCGCTGGCCGACGACGCGCGCCAGCAGCGGGTGATCGACCGCTTCCTCGACGAGCTCGACGGCGTGCCGGCGGGGAACGCCTGATGGCGGTCTCCTACGCCTCCACGCTGCGCGGGGTCAGCAAGGAGTCCCTGGTCGCGGCCGAGGAGGTGCTGGACTCGGCGCTGTCGGCGTCGACGGCCCAGGGGGTCGGTGAGGAGCTGTTCGCCGTCACCGACGTGCTGGCCGACAACGCCGGCCTCCGCCGCGCCCTGACCGACACCTCCCGGCAGCCCCAGGCCCGCGCCGAGCTCGTCCAGCGGCTGTTCGGCGGCCAGGTCGGCGGGGTCACCCTCGATCTGCTGTCCGGCCTGGTCCGGGCCCGCTGGTCCGAGCCGGGCGACCTCACGGTCGGGGTCGAGCACCTCGCCGTCACCGCCGTGCTGTTCTCGGCAGAGGCTGCCGGGTCGCTCGACGAGGTCGAGGACGAGCTGTTCCGCCTCTCCCGCACCGTCGGGAGCGACCCGGGCCTGCGGGACGCGCTGTCGCCCCGCACCGTCGGGCAGGCACGCAAGGTCGACCTCCTCGCCACCCTGGTGGCGGGCAAGGTGAAGCCGCAGACCCAGGTCCTGGCCACGAGGGCCGTCGCCGCTGCCCGCGGCCGTCGGCTCGAGCGGGTGCTCGACGGCTTCCTGGCGGTCGCAGCGGCCCGGCGCAGCCGTCACGTCGCCGACATCACCACCGCCGTTCCGCTGACCCAGGCGCAGCGGCAGCGGCTGGCCGCGGCACTGGAGCGCGTCTACGGCCAGTCCGTGCGCCTCAACGTACAACTCGACCCGGAGGTCGTCGGTGGGCTGCGGGTGCAACTCGCGGGCGAGGTCCTCGACGGCACCCTGCTGACCCGGCTCGCGGCTGCCCGCCGCCGGCTGGCCGGCTAACGACCCCACTCGGCCGCGGCACCGCATTCCAGCAGCGACGCAACACCGAAGGCGAAGAAGGCAGGGACGTCACATGGCGGAGCTGACGATCCGTCCGGAGGAGATCCGGCAGGCGCTGGACGCGTTCGTCCAGTCCTACGAGCCCGGCACGGCCGCCCGCGAGGAGGTCGGCCGCGTCACCGAGGCGATGGACGGGATCGCGCGGGTCGAAGGCCTGCCGAGCGTCATGGCCAACGAGCTGCTGGAGTTCCAGGACGGCACGCTGGGCCTCGCGCTGAACCTCGACGTGCGCGAGGTCGGCGTCGTCGTCCTCGGCGAGTTCACCGGCATCGAAGAGGGCCAGGAGGTGCGCCGCACCGGCGAGATCCTCTCCGTCCCGGTGGGTGACGCGTTCCTCGGGCGCGTCGTCGACCCGCTGGGCCGCCCCATCGACGGCCTCGGGGACATCGCCGCCGAGACGCTGCGCGCCCTCGAGCTGCAGGCCCCCACGGTCGTGCAGCGCAAGGGCGTGCACGAGCCGCTGATGACCGGCATCAAGGCCATCGACGCCATGACCCCGATCGGCCGTGGCCAGCGCCAGCTGATCATCAGTGACCGCCAGACGGGCAAGACCGCGGTGGCCATCGACACGATCATCAACCAGAAGGCCAACTGGGCCTCCGGCGACCCGACGCAGCAGGTGCGCTGCATCTACGACGACCCGAAGGAGCTCCACCATCGCCGGCGTGCGCGCTGCTGGAGGAGGCGAGGCACTGGAGTACACGACGATCGTCGCCGCTCCCGCCTCCGACCCCGCGGGCTTCAAGTACCTGGCGCCCTACTCCGGCTCGGCCATCGGCCAGCACTGGATGTACGCCGGCAAGCACGTCCTGATCGTCTTCGACGACCTGTCCAAGCAGGCCGAGGCCTACCGCGCCGTCTCGCTGCTGCTGCGCCGCCCGCCGGGCCGCGAGGCCTACCCCGGCGACGTCTTCTACCTGCACAGCCGGTTCCTCGAGCGCTGCGCGAAGCTCTCCGACGAGATGGGTGCCGGCTCCATGACCGGCCTGCCGATCATCGAGACCAAGGCCGACGACGTCTCGGCCTACATCCCGACCAACGTCATCTCGATCACCGACGGCCAGATCTACCTCCAGGCCGACCTGTTCAACTCCAACGTCCGCCCGGCGATCGACGTGGGTGTCTCGGTCTCCCGTGTCGGTGGTGCCGCGCAGATCAAGGCCATGAAGCAGGTGTCCGGTTCGCTGCGTGTCGACCTCGCGCAGTACCGCGCGCTGGAGGCGATTCGCGATGTTCGCCTCCACGACCTCGACGCCGCCAGCCGGGCCTGGCTCTCGCGCGGTCAGCGCGGTGGAGCTGCTCAAGCAGCCCCAGTACGCGCCGTACTCGGTGGAGGAGCAGGCGATCGCCATCTGGGCAGGCACCCGCGGTCACCTCGACTCGATCGAGGTCGCCGTCCTGCGCTTCGAGCAGGAGTTCCTCGACTTCCTGCGCCGCACGACGCCCATCCTGGACACCATCCGCGAGACCAAGGCGATGTCCGACGACACCCTGTCGGCCCTCGACCTCGGCGTGGCCGAGTTCAAGAGCCAGTTCCGGAGCGCCTGGGCAAGCAGTCGCCGCTGGCCCACGAGGAGCCCGCCGAGGCCCTGGACGACGACGACGTCTCCCAGGAGCAGATCGTCACCCGGCGCTGACCGACCTCCGCCCGGGCCGGCCCCCTATGCCCGGGCGATCACGCGGGCAGTCGCCGCCGTGGCCACGCACTCCCGCGAGGACCACCCGCTGACCAGCGAGAAGGACACGATCCGCCGCTCGGCGGTGCTCGTCGTCACCGCCGACCGCGGCCTCGCCGGCGCGTACTCCAGCAACGTGCTCAAGGCGGCCGAGAGCCTCACCTCGCTGCTGCGCGAGGACGGCAAGGAGGTCGTGCCCTACCTCGTCGGTCGCAAGGCGTCGGCGTACTACCGCTTCCGCGGCCGCGAGGCGGCCCGCGAGTGGGGCGGGTTCAGCGACTCCCCGACCATCGAGGTGGCGCAGGAGATCGCGGGCACGCTGATCCAGGCCTTCCTCACGGACGAGGCGGAGGGCGGCGTCGACGAGATCTACGTCGTGTCCACGCGGTTCGTGAACATGGTCACCCAGACCCCCGAGGTCCTGCGCCTGCTGCCGCTGGAGGTCGTCGAGGGGGAGGCCCCGACCGACCCCCACGACGTCCTTCCGCTGTACGAGTTCGAGCCCTCCCCGTCGGCGGTGCTCGACGCGTTGCTGCCCAGCTACGTCGAGGCCCGGATCTTCACGGCGCTGCTGCAGGCGGCCGCCAGCGAGCTTGCCGCCCGCCAGCGCGCGATGAAGTCGGCGACGGACAACGCCGAGGAGCTCATCCGCCGCTACACGCGCCTCGCGAACACCGCCCGCCAGGCCGAGATCACGCAGGAGATCAGCGAGATCGTCGGCGGCGCGAACGCGTTGGCCGAGGCCAACTCGGCGGCGTCGTGAACCGCCTCGCCCCATGCCCCGTCGGCGGGACGTCCGCCGCAGCGCTCCACCCGTCCGACCGTGCCGAGAGTGAGTGAGAGAGATGACTGCCACTGCCGTTGAGACCCCGGCCGAGGCCGGCGCGACCGGCCAGGGCCGTGTGTCGCGCGTCATCGGCCCGGTCGTGGACATCGAGTTCCCGGCCGACGCGATGCCCGAGATGTACAACGCCCTCACCGTCGACGTGACGCTGGCGGGCCAGACCCGCACGCTGACCCTCGAGGTGTCGCAGCACATCGGCGACAACATGGTGCGCGCCATCTCGATGCAGCCCACCGACGGCATGGTGCGCGGCTCCGCCGTGACCGACACCGGCGCCCCGATCTCGGTGCCCGTCGGCGACATCACCAAGGGCAAGGTGTTCAACGCCACCGGTGAGTGCCTGAACCTCCCCCCGGGTGAGACGCTGCAGGTCACCGAGCGCTGGCCGATCCACCGCACCGCCCCCGCATTCGACCAGCTCGAGTCCAAGACCGAGATGTTCGAGACCGGCATCAAGGTCATCGACCTGCTCACCCCCTACGTGCTGGGCGGCAAGATCGGCCTGTTCGGTGGTGCGGGCGTCGGCAAGACGGTGCTCATCCAGGAGATGATCTACCGCGTCGCCGAGAACTTCGGTGGTGTGTCGGTGTTCGCCGGTGTCGGCGAGCGCACCCGTGAGGGCAACGACCTCATCGCCGAGATGACCGAGACCGGCGTCATCGAGAAGACCGCGCTGGTCTTCGGCCAGATGGACGAGCCGCCGGGCACGCGCCTCCGCGTGGCACTGTCGGCGCTGACGATGGCGGAGTACTTCCGCGACGTGCAGGGCCAGGACGTCCTGCTGTTCATCGACAACATCTTCCGGTTCACCCAGGCCGGTTCCGAGGTCTCGACCCTGCTGGGCCGCATGCCCAGCGCGGTCGGCTACCAGCCGACCCTGGCCGACGAGATGGGCCTCCTGCAGGAGCGCATCACCTCGACCCGCGGTCACTCGATCACCTCGATGCAGGCCGTCTACGTGCCCGCCGACGACTACACCGACCCCGCGCCGGCCACGACGTTCGCGCACCTCGACGCCACCACCGAGCTGTCGCGCACCGTCGCGTCGCTCGGCATCTACCCGGCCGTGGACCCGCTGACCTCGACGTCGCGGATCCTCGACCCGCGCTACATCGCGGCCGACCACTACAACACCGCGGTGCGCGTGAAGTCGATCCTGCAGCGCAACAAGGAGCTGCAGGACATCATCGCCATCCTCGGCGTCGAGGAGCTGTCCGAGGAGGACCGCATCCTCGTCAACCGCGCCCGCCGGATCGAGCGCTTCCTGTCGCAGAACACCTTCGTGGCGAAGACGTTCACCGGCATCGAGGGCTCCTTCGTCCCGCTGGCCGACACCATCGAGGCCTTCACGAAGATCGCCGACGGCGACTACGACGACGTCCCCGAGCAGGCCTTCTTCATGTGCGGTGGCCTGGACGACGTCGAGCGCAAGGCCGCCGAGATCAAGAAGCAGCTCGGTTCCTGATCTGCCGCCGCGTGACGGGCCCGTAGGCCCGGCACCCGGCGCGACCGGGCCGACGCGCCGGTCACCACCCGGGCCGCCGCCGGCGGTCCGCTAGTCTTCAAGCACCTCCTGGCTCGCCCGCATCGCCGTCGTGGCGCCGTGCGTCCAGGGGCCGAGGACGGGGTGCGACGAACCACGTCGCCCCCTCAGTCGATGGAGGTAGTCGTGCCCCTCACGGTCGAGGTCGTGGCCGCGGACCGTGTCGTCTGGACGGGTGAGGCGGCGCGCCTGCTCGCCCGCACCGTCGACGGCGAGATCGGCATCCTGCCGGGGCACACGCCGCTGCTGGCGATCCTCGCCGAGGGCGAGGTACGGGTCACGCCCACCGCCGGGGACCGCGACGTCGTGGCCCGCCTGCGCGGAGGGTTCGTCTCCGTCGACTCCGACCGCGTGACGGTCGTCTCGGACACGGCCGCCGTCTCCGACGCCACCAACTGACGCGGAGCACCGCGCGTGGGGGAGCTGATCGTCCCGCTGGCCGTCGTCGGCGTGCTCTTCCTCGCCCTGGTGCTCGCCCTGGGGCTGTTCATCGGTCGGCGCCTGTTCCTCAACCGGCAGGTCGGCACCTTCGACTGCTCCATGCGTCGCGACATGGGCGGCTCCGCCGGGCGCTGGACGCTCGGCGTCGCGCGGTACGAGTCCGACCGGCTCGACTGGTTCCGCGTGTTCACCATGAGCCCGCGCCCCGGCCGCAGCCTCGCCCGTTCCCGCCTGGTGATCCTCGACCGGCGGCGCCCCGAGGGGGCGGAGTCCTACGCGGTCGTCCCGGGCGCCGTCATCGTGCGTTGCGCCTACGGCGCGAGCACCCTCGAACTGGCCATGGACCGGTCCGCCTACGACGGCTTCGCGACCTGGCTGGAGTCGGCCCCGCCCGGGGAGCACAGCCCGGTCACGTGAGACCGGGCCGTGCCCCCTGCCGATCGATCAGTGCGCGGGCTCGGACTGGCGCGAGCCGCCCGGGCGCCACAGGACGTCGCCCTCCGGGCCGTTGGCCACGCGAGAGGCGATGAACAACAGGTCGGACAGCCGGTTGAGGTACGTGGCCGTCAACCGGTTGACGCCCCCGCGGGGCTCCTCGCCGTAGGTCTCCAGGGCCGCCCAGACCGAGCGCTCGGCGCGCCGGGCGACGGTACGTGCCACGTGCAGCGCGGCGGCCGCGGGCGTCCCGCCGGGCAGGATGAACGACCGGAGGGCCGGCAGGTCGGCATTGAAGCGGTCGCACGCCTCTTCGAGGCTGTCGACGTAGTCCTGCGTGACGCGCAACGGCGGATAGGCGGGCTCCGGGTCCAGCGGCGTGCACAGGTCGGCGCCGACGTCGAACAGGTCGTTCTGCACCTGGAGCAGGCAGGCGCGCAGGTCGTCGGGGAGCTGCGTCGTCAGCGCCACCCCCAGCGCGGCGTTCGTCTCGTCGACGTCGGCGAACGCGACCAGGCGGGGGTCGGTCTTGGAGGTGCGGGACCCGTCACCGAGCGCGGTGGAGCCGTCGTCGCCGGTTCGGGTATAGATGCGCGTGAGGTTGACCACGGGGGGCAAGCCTAGGGTGCGGGGCTCACGAGCGCAGGACGGCCCGAGCGGCGCGCAGGTCGCCCGAGAAGACCATCACGCGCGGGCCGTCGGTGGTGGCCGCCACCGTGGCGCGGATGTTCTGGGCCTGCAGGCGACGCCGGACCACCTCGGCCTCGATCAGCGTGGGCACCTCCGCGGCCACGACCAGCAGGCCGTACTCGCCCTCGCCGCCGGTCCGGGGCCGTCGCTCCACGAGGGAACGGCCGTGACCGAAGGCCCAGCGCAGCAGCAGGACGAGCACGGCGAGGGCGGCCAGGGCGACGACGGGGCCGAAGGCGTAGGAGAAGCTGCCCCAGGCGGTCACCCGCCCAGGATGCCGTGCCAACGGTCGGCCCGCGCGGCGCCGGGGCGCCGCGGTGCCCGACGGGCGATGCGACCGGGCGGGTTGCGTGCGCAAGGTGTCGATCTGTGATTGCATGAGCGCAATCAGTAACCAGTTCGCAGAGCTGCGGGTCCGGGGAGGGGTCGTGTACGGGGTGGACATCACGGTCGTCGCGGCCGGTGTCGAGCTGTCCCTCGTGGGGCGGCTCGACACGCACAGCTCCGCCCCCGTGCGCAGCGCCCTGCACCGCGAGATCGAGGCGGGGTGGGGGGACCTCACCGTGCACCTCGCCGACCTGGAGATCTGGGACGCCTCCGGGCTGGGGGTGCTCGTGGGAGCCCATCGACGCGCGAGAGGGCTGCAGCGGCGCCTCGTGATCGCGGACATGGCCGAGCGGGAACGCCGGCTGGTCCGGGCCGCCCGCCTGCACCGGGTGCTCGTGCTGCCGCCCCGCAGCGGCCCTCCCGCCGAGGTGGACCGCCTGCTCGAGGCCTACCCGCCTGCCTGAACGCAGGCTCGCTCGGCCTCAGTCGGCCTCAGCCCGCCCATGCCTCGGCCAGGCGCGCGAGGATGCGCTCCAGGCGCTCCGCGGACGTGGCCACGTTGAGCCGGGCATGCGTCGCCGGCGCGGCGAAGTCGGGGCCGCGGCTGAGCATGACGCCCCCGCGCAGGGCCGAGGCCGCGGCGTCCCAGCTCTCGCCCGTGGCGTAGGCGGAGGCGTCCAGCCACGCCAGGTACGTGGCCTCGGGCCGCACCACCCTCACCCCCGGCAGGTCGCGAGCGGCCGTGGCCATGAGCTGGTCGAGGCGCGCGGACAGCTGCTCCCTCAGGGCCGCGAGCCAGGCGCCTCCCTCGCGGTAGGCGGCCACCGTCGCGACGACGCCCAGCGGGGACGTGCCGCCGTTCGCCACGTGCGCCACGGCCCGCAGGCGCGCCCGGTCGGCAGGGTTGCTCGTGACGATCTGCGCGCACTTGAGCCCCGCCACGTTCCAGGCCTTGGAGGCCGCCAGGACGGTCACGGTGCACCCGCCGGCGCCGTCGAGGGAGGCGAAGGGCACGTGCGACCGCCCGGGGGCGAGCACCAGCGGGGCGTGGATCTCGTCGCTGATGACGCGCGCACCCCGTGCCAAAACGACGTCGCGCAGGCCCTCCAGCTCCGCACGGGTGAACGCCCTGCCGCTGGGGTTGTGGGGCGAGGACAGCAGCACGGTGCGGGCGCCTGCCGCCAGGGCCGCACCGATCGCGGACAGGTCGAGGGCGGGGACGCCCCCGCCGGTGGCCGTCAGGGGGACGCGCACGGCGTCGCGACCGGTGAGCGGCGCGACCGCGAGGAACGGCGGGTACGTCGGCACCGGGACGACGACCGGCCCGGGCTCGCAGCAGGTCTCCAGGACGAGGCGGATCCCCGCCATGACGTCGGCGGTGGCGGTCACCTCGGCCGGGTCCACCTGCCAGCCGAACTCGGCGAGCAGGAAGGCCGTGGTGGCCTCGGCGAGGCCGTTGGCGGCGGAGAGATCGGCGTAGCCGGTGCGCCCGGCCCGCACGGCCGCGAGCACGGCCTCGACCACGGGCGGACAGCCGCGCACGTCCATCTCGGCGACCCACGCGGGCAGCACCCCGGCCGGCGCCGCGCCCCACTTCGCGGTGCCCGCGGCACGCAGCTCGTCGTCGTCGAGGTCGAAGTCGGGCAGGGCCGCGAGGTCGGGGGGCAGGGAGCTCACGCCGGAAGTCTGGCAGCCGCCGGTGACGTGGGCGGCCCGGAGGGGCCGGCCGCGACCTGTTCCGCCAGCGCCAGCACCTCGCCCGCGCAACCCCACGCCAGGGCCACGCCGTCGCTGCCGTGCCCGTAGCAGTGGACGACGACGTGGGCGGCGTCGTCGCGGTTCGGGCGCCGCTCGGCCTCCAGGCGCACCGACGGCCGCCACGGACGCATCCCGATCCGGTGCGCCAGCACGCGGGCATCCGCCAGCTGCGGCACCATCGCCCGCGCCCGGGCCAGGATCTGCTCGCCGGTGGCGGGGTCGGGATCGGTCGACCACTGGTCGAGGACGGCCGTGCCCCCGACCACCACCCGCCCTCCGTGCGGCACGGCGTAGGTGCGGACGCTGCCGGCGTCGTCCCCGTCGTACCACCACCCCTCCAGCCCCGGGTCCTCGAGCACCACCGACTGGCCGGTCAACGGGCGCACCGCCGGGTCGGGGGTCAGCACGCGGGCGGCCAGGCCGGTCGCGTTGACGACGAGCCCGCGGGTGGGCAGGGCGGGCAGGGGCATCCGGGTGAGGCTGCCGCCCGCCGCCTCGAGGCGGCGCCGCAGGTGGAGGAGGTGGACGGGCATGTCGACGACGGGGACGGGGTCGGTGCGCAGGCCGTAGCCGAAGCCGGGGGCGGGGTCGAGGACCTCGTCCACCGCGGGCAGCGGCCGGGCGGCGGCTACGGCGGTGGGGGAGTCGAGGTCCACCGTGCGCGGGCGGAAGGGCCAGGGGGGAGCGGGGGGACGGCGGCGGTGGGTGATCGTGCCGGGCAGCAGGCGGACGCCGGTGGCCGCGTCGTCGGCGCGGGCCAGGCGGGCCAGCTCGTCCCAGGTGTCCCACGCCCACGCCGTCCAGCGGGGATCGGCGGGCGGCGGGCCGGGCAGCCACAGCGCCCCGGCCATCGACGACGTCGTCTCCCCGGGCAGGTCGCGGGCGAGGACGGCCACGTCCCTCCCGGCCTCGGCCAGCCGGACCGCGCACGACAACCCGACGACCCCTGCCCCGACGACCGTGACCCGCTGCGTCATCCCCCGATCATCACCCACGGTGGCGGTCGCGGCGAGGTCGGCGGGGACGACGCGCGGGTGGCGGCCTCAGAAGAGCTTGTGCTCGGTGTCGTCGACGCCGCGCAGGCGGTCGTAGTCGACCGTGAGGCACCGGATGCCGCGGTCGTTGGCGAGGACCCGCGCCTGCGGCTTGATCTCCTGGGCCGCGAAGACGCCCTCGACGGGGGCGAGCAGCGGGTCGCGGTTGAGGAGGTCGAGGTAGCGGGTCAGCTGCTCGACGCCGTCGATCTCGCCGCGCCGCTTCACCTCGACGGCCACGGTGCGCCCGCGAGGGTCCTTGAGCAGCAGGTCGACGGGGCCGATCGCCGTCATGTACTCGCGCCGGACCAGGCTGTACCCCTCGCCGAACGTGGCGACGTGCTCGGCGAGGAGGGCCTGCAGGTGCGCCTCCACACCGTCCTTCACCAGGCCCGGGTCCATGCCCAGGTCGTGGCTGGAGTCGTGCAGCACCTCGTGCACGTGGATCATCAGCCGGTCGTCGGACTTGCCGTGCTGAACCGTCCACGTCTGCTCCGCGCCCGCAGCGGCGGCTGCCCCGTCCGCCGCGGCGACGGCGACGGTGCAGGGCGGGCTCATCCAGTTCAAGGGCTTGTAGGAGCCGCCGTCGGAGTGGACGAGCACGCTCCCGTCGGCCTTGAGCAGGATCAGCCGCGTGGCGAGGGGGAGGTGGGCGGTGAGCCGGCCGGCGTAGTCCACCGAGCACCGGGCGATGACCAGACGCACGCGTGCAGCCTAACCGGCTCCGCAGCAGCCCCCGCCGCAGCAGCCGCCACCGCCCGCAGCCGGCGCCGACGCGCGTCCCGACGTGCCCCCGCGCGCGCCCGTGAGGGCGACGGTGCCCAGGAGGCGCACCGTGTCCTCGTGGCCGTGCGGGCAGGGCGCGGGCTCGTCGGCGCGGTCCATGGGTCGGGAGATCTCGAACGTCGTCGCGCAGGTGCGGCAGCGGACGTCGTAGCGGGGCACGCGGTCCTCCGGTCGGGTCGGTGACGGCACGGGTGCCTCCCATGGTGCACCCCGCGTGGGCGAGACTGGAGCGGTGCCCCGCAGCAACCGTCCCCGTCGCGCCGCCACGCCGCCCCCTGGCAGGCGCGGGCGGCCGTGGGCGTCGCCGGCGGCGGACGACGACGAGGGCCTGGACGCCGACCGCGTGCTGGCGGGGCTCGAACGCGGCGTGGAACGCGACGGGCGGCAGTGGCGGGTGCGTTCGGTCAGCGGTGCGGCGGCCACGAAGGCCTACCGCTGCCCCGGCTGCGACCAGGAGATCCCGCCGCGCGTCCCGCACGTCGTGGTGTGGCCCGCCGACCCGATCGGCTTCGGCGGGGTGGAGGATCGGCGGCACTGGCACACCGCGTGCTGGAACGGCGGGCGGCGCCCCACCCGCCGCTGACCCCACTCCTCGTGGAGGACGCCGTGCTCGCCCACCACCTCACGGGCCCCGCCGACGCGACCGGGCCCACGCTCGTCCTGCTGCACGCCTTCCCCCTCGACCGCCGGATGTGGCAGGGGGTGGCCGACAGGCTGCCCGCCGTCCGCTGCGTGCTCGTGGACCTGCCCGGCTGCGGGCGGAGCGCGGTCCCCGACGCCGAGCCCGACGTCTCCTTCTCCGCCGAGGGCGTCCTGGAGGTCCTCCGCGGGCTCGGGACGGGACCGTTCGTGGTCGCCGGGGTCTCCATGGGCGGGTACGTGGCGATGGCGTTGGCCCGGACGCAGGCCGAGGCCGGGCCGGTGCCGGGAGGGCCGACCCTGGCGGGGCTTGCCCTCGTGGACACCAAGGCCGAGGCCGATGCGGAGGACGCGCGGGCGAACCGGCTGCGGACGGCGCAGGCGCTGGAGGGGCCCGAGGGGACGCGCGCGCTCGCAGCCCTGCCGACGACGCTGCTGGGCGCCACCACCGTGCGCGAGCGCGGCGAGCTCGTGGCCGAGGTCGCGGAGTGGGTGCGCGCCGCGGATCCCGCCGGGCTGGCCTGGTCGCAGCGTGCGATGGCGGGCAGGCCCGACTCCCGCGGCGTGCTCGCGGCGCTGTCGGTGCCCGCCACCGTGGTGGTGGGGGAGGAGGACGTGCCGACCCCGCCCGCCGCCGCCGCGTCGATGGCCGAGACCCTCGCGGACGCCGTGCTGGTGACCGTGCCCGCGTGCGGGCATCTCAGCCCCCTGGAGGACCCCGACGCCGTGGCGGCGGCCCTGCGCGACCTGCTCGCCCGGGTCGGCGCCTGAGGAGCTCGGCCGGTCAGGCCTTCTCGGCGCCCGCGCTGACCGCGTCGTCCTCGAGGACGACGGAGGTCGGCGTCGCCGCAGCCGCGGCGGGGGCCGCGGGCAGCGCCTCGGGCGTGGGGGCCCCGGCCAGGGCGGTCCCGACCGAGAGGTTGGGCATGCCGCCGCCCAGCAGGGCCCGCAGCTGGTCGAGGTGGGCGGTGATGCTGTCGCGCTGACGGTTGAGCTCGTCCACCTGGCGCTGGGCGGTGCGCCGCGTCTGGTCCACCTCGGACTGCGCCGTGGCGATCATGGAGTCGGCGGCGGTACGGGCCTCGGTCAGCGTCCGCTCGGCGTTGCGCCGGGCGTTGCCCACGAGCGACTTCGCGTGCTCGTCGGCGTCGCGCCGCACGGCCTCGGCCTGCTCCAGGGCCTTCTTCGCGCGCTGCTCGGTGGCGGCGGCGCGCTGCTCGGCCTCGGCCACCAGCTGCGTGGCCTGCGCCACGGCCTGCTCGTGCCGCTCGGCGTCCTGGCGCTCGGCCTCCTCGCGGCGGGCCGCGAGCTGGAGGTCGAGCTCGGTGTTCATCTCCTCGGCCCGCAGGCGCGCGTCCTCGAGCGCCTTCGTGGCGGAGGCGCGCATCTCGTCGGCCTCGCGCTTGGCCCCGGCGCGCAGGTCGTCGGCGTCGCGCTTGGCGGCCGCCCGCAGCTCGGTGACCTCGCGCTCGGCGGTGGCCCGCAGCCGCGAGACCTCGCGCTCGGCGGTGGCGCGCTTCTCGGACGTCTCGTGCTCGGTCGTGGACTTGAGCTTCTCGGCCTCGCGCTCGGCGGCCGAGACCAGCTCCTCGGCCTTGCGCGTGGCGCTGGAGACGATGTCCTGCGCCTCGGTCGTGGAGGCCTGGCGGAGCTGGTCGGACTCGCGCTTGGCGCTCGCCAGCAGGTCGGAGGACTCGGTCTGGGCGACGGCACGGATGTGGGCGGCGGTCGCCTGCGCCTTGGCGAGGGTCTCCTCGCCCTCCTTCGTCGCGGCGGCGATGACGTCGCTGGCCTGCTCCTCGGCCAGGCGCAGCAGCTGCTCGATCCGTGCGCCGAGGCCGGCGTAGGAGGGGCGCTCGACCTCGCGCAGCTGACGGTGGGCGTCGTCCAGGTCGCGGCTCAGCTTGTCGGTGCGCTGCTCCAGCTCCTCACCGCGCTTGCGCGCGTTGGTGAGGGACTGCTCGAGCGCGGCGAGCTTCTCGTCGACCTGGAGGGGGTCGTACCCGCGCATGACCCGCTGGAACACGTGCTGGCTGCTGTCGGCCGCCACGGGGACCTCCTCGACCTGGTGGAGCTCGTCGGCGTCATCGGACCCGCGATCACTTCCGGCCCGCTCTCGTGGCCAGAGGTTACCGCTGCGCGCCGCGGCGTGATGACCGGGTCGCGTGTTCCGTTCCGTGGTGTCTCAGGCTCCGCCGTCGAGCCAGTCGAGGTCCCAGATGTCCGGTTCGCCATCCGGCCCCCCGCCTGGGCGCTCGTCCGGGCCTCCGGGGGTGGTCTCCGGAAGCCGCAACGAGCGGGGGACGCGGCGGGCGGCCTCCCGCTGGCGGGCGACCGCGGCGAACAGCTCGACGAGGGCGCGCCGCTCCCGCGCCGAGGCCAGCGCCTGCTCGGCGGCGATGACCACCGACTCGGCGTCGGGCCGGGCGTCGTCGAGGCAGGCGTGGGCGACGTCCGCCGAGAGGGGCTCGGCGACGCCGCCGATCGCGGACCGGACGCGGTCGGCCAGGACGCCCGCGGCGTCGGAGTCGAGCCCGACCAGGACGGCCAGCCGGTCCCCGTCCAGCGTGTAGACGCGCCAGGGGCCGCAGTCGGCGTCGGCCACCTCGGCCGCGGCGGCCGCAGCCGCGCGACGGGCGAGGTCGGCGCGGGCGGCCGGGCCGTCGGTGTCCGCCACCTCCGCCAGCCCACGCAGGGCCACGAGGACCAGGGCAGTCCCGTGCCCCCCGGACCGCTCACCCGATTCCGGGCTCGACCACCGGCTCGACGCGGGAACCGGTGCGGGCCCGGCAGGACGGGCGATGCGGGCGGCGAGGTCCTCGGCGAGGGCGCGTCCGTCGGGGAAGCCCGTCGTCGCGTCGGTGCGGCTGGCGTGCACGGCCGCGCGCATCCGCACCACCAGCGAGCGACCGCCGGCGAGCCAGGTCAGCGGGAGGCAGAGGAGACCTCCGAGCACGATCACCGCGACGAGCGGGTCGCGGGTGGCGGCCGCCCGCTCGCCCAGGGCGGCCTGGTCGAGGGCGACCACGAGCTCGCCGCCGCCAGGCAGGGGCGCGGCAACGAGGATCCCGGACGGCGTGGCGTGCGCCGCGGCCCGGCCGGGTGGGGTGTGCAGCGTCCAGGTCGACGCCTGCGGGACGGCGACGCCGGGGGCCGGGCCCGCGTGCGGCGACGCGGCGGCCGTCCACGATCCGTCGGCGCCGAGGACCGCCGCCCACCGGTACCCCTCGTGGGCGGCGACACCCCGTACCTGCGCGGGGGCGAGGACGCCGCCGGGCGGCGGGGCGGGCAGGTGACGGGCATGGTCGGCCACCGACCGGACGGCCTCGTCGAGGGCGGCCCGGGCCGCGACGTGAGCGGCGACGGCAGCCTCCCCGACGGCGACGAGGGCGCCCGCCAGCGCGACGGCGGCAGCCAGCCGGACGCCCGGGCGCAGCCGCGGCGCGAACGGCACGGGCACGCCCGGGGCGGCCCCCCGACCTGGGAGCCGCCGGCGCCTGCCTGCGCGCATGGTGTGTCCGCCTTCCATGGCTTGCCGCGTGCCCCTCCGTGGGCGACGCAGACCCCGTCGGCCGGGGCGAGCCCGGCGTGAGCGGCGCGCACGGTGCGTCACCCGGGTGGGCGGCGGCGCGTCGGTGCCGCCCGGGCTTCGTAGACTGGCCCGGCCCGGGGCCGACCTCACGCAGGTCCGTGCCCCTCCCCGACGGAAGGACCGCCTTCGTGCCTGCACGCGCGTGGCCACTGGTCGCCGCTGCCGCGGCCGCCGTGGTCGGACTCGTGGTCCTGGTGGTGGGCCTGCTCGTGGCCACCGTCGGGGCGCCCGAGGAGATCGAGACCCTCACGCTGCGCCCCGCCCCCGGCTCCACCGCCGTGGTCACGGCGCCGGGCGTGCTCGAACTGCGCGCGGACCGGGTCGAGGCGTCCGCCGTGGCGCCGGCCGGGCGGCGCGTCGTCCTGGGCGTGGCGCGCACCGACGACGCGACGGCGTTCCTGGGCAAGGCCGCCACGATCACCCTGACCGGTCGGGACGCGCAGGGCCGGGCGACCACGACGACGAGCGGCTCGGGGGCCGACGGCCTGCCCGACCCCACCACCGTCGACCTGTGGGCGCGCAGCACGGCCGCGCCCGCCGTGCTCGGCTGGAGCGCCCCGCCCCGGCCGCTGGTCCCTGGTCGCGGTGGCGGTCTCGGACGCGGGCGCGGTCGCCCCCGCCGAGGTCTCGCTGCGGTGGCGTCCCGTCCACGGGTCCTCCCCGGCAGTCCCGCTGATCTCGGTGGGGCTGCTCCTGCTCGTGGCCGGAGCGGTCGCCGCAGGGGTGATCGTCATGCAACGCCGCTCGCCCGTCGACGAGCCCGACGAGGACGAGCCCACGCCCGTCGCGTCCCGGGTCCCCGCCAGGGACACCCTGCCCACGGGCCCGCTGACCTCCGAGCTGCCCGTCGTGCCCGCGGGCGCCGTGGTGTCCTCGCGCCGTGCCGCGCGCGCCGCGCGGGAGGCGTCCCAGGCCGCCGGTGTGGGCCCCGCGCCGGCCGCTCCCGACGTGGCGCCGCCCGCACCCGCGCCCGCGCAGGGCGCGGGTGAGGAGGACGCCGACGCCGAGCGCCCCGCGGATCCGGCCACCACCGTGCTGTCCCTGGGCCGCCACCGGACGGCGGACCTCTTCACGTCGCAGCCGCTGCCCGGCCGCCGCGGCGCCCGCTCGGCCGACGCCCCCGCAGAGCCCTCCGCGGAGGGCGAGGAGCCCGCGGCGTCGCCGGCGTTCCGGTTCGGCCCGGCCGACCCGCCCCCGGCGGCGCAGGCCGGTCCCGCCGGCCCCGCCGAGCACGGCCGAGGGGAGGACGCGTGAGAGTCCCCCGGCTGGCGGCGCTGCTCGCCGTCCCCGCACTGCTGCTCGGCCTGACCGCGTGCGGTGACCAGGCCGCGCGGCCCGCCGCCCGGCAGGACCCCGCGAGCTTCCCCGCCGTCACGGTCGACCAGGCCAGCGACGTCGTGGAGGCCGTCGACGAGGCCGTCGTGGCCGCCACGACCAAGCGCGACGTGCGCCTGGCCGGCAAGCGGCTGACCGGCCCCGCCGCCGACGTGTTCGCGGCCCGGGCCCGCAAGGACACGGCGCTGCGCCGTCCGCTGCCGCAGGCGGCCCCGGCGCGCACGACCCGGCTGATCGTGCCCGCGGGCAGCGGGTGGCCGCGCGCCGTGCTCGCCGTCAGCGAGGTGGCCGGGGTGTCCACTCCGGTGGTCCGCGTGCTCCGCTCGGCGGACGCCCGCCAGCCCTACGCCCTGTGGGGCGAGCCGCAGATGGTTCCGGGAGCCACGGTGCCGGCCACGGCCGGTGCCGACTCGGGCGCCCCGGCGTTGCCGCCGACTGCCGGGGGACTGGTGCTCTCGCCCCAGGACGCGCTCGCCCGCTACGCCGCGGTCCTGACCGCCGAGGGGTCCGGGCGCCCGGCAGCCGACGCGGGCCGCTTCTCGGCCGACCCGCTGCGGACCCAGACCGCCGCGGCCAGCGCGGCGGAGCGCAAGGCCGTCGCGGCGGTGGCGGGGTTCGGGACGGCGCACACGCCGGTGCCGGCCTCGACGCTGGCCTGGCGCACGAGCGACGGCGGCGCCATCGTGGTGGGGGAGATCCGCCAGCAGACCGTCCTCACGGTGAAGCCGGGTGCGGGCACGCTGCGGCTGACCGGCGACGCGGCGGCACTCGCGCCGCGCCCCGAATTCGCCCAGCGCCTGGTGCGCACGACGGTGGAGATCGTCGTGCTGCGCGTTCCCAAGGCGGGCACGGGAACATCGGCGGTCTCCCTGATCGCTGCGGACAGGGCGGACGTGGGGGTCGCGGGCGCCTGAGGCGCCCGGGGGAGCACGGCACGCGGCCAGGTGACGACGAGGATCGAGACCGATCCGCTGGAGAGGAACGACCTGATGAGCAACCAGCCCACCCGGGGCGCGGGGCCCGCGCTGAACCTGCGCGGTGCCGTCGACCTGTCGGGTCTCGCGCGCCGCGCGAGCGCGCCCCCCGCCTCCGCGGGGGCACCGGCCCGACAGGCGGAGGCCGGCGGCGCCCCGACGGGCGGGCCGGCACCCTACGTGCTCGACGTCACCGACGCCTCGTTCGTCAGCGACGTCGTCCCCCTGTCGGTGCAGGTGCCCGTCGTCCTCGACTTCTGGGCCGAGTGGTGCCAGCCCTGCAAGCAGCTCTCACCGGTGCTGGAGCGGCTGGCCGCGGAGTACGACGGCCGCTTCCTGCTCGCCAAGGTGGACCTCGACGCCAACCCGCAGCTGCAGGCGGCGTTCCAGGTGCAGTCGATCCCGGCCGTCTACGCGGTGATCAAGCAGCAGCCGATCCCGCTGTTCCAGGGCGCGCTCCCCGAGGCGCACGTGCGCCAGTACCTCGACGAGTTGCTGCGCGTGGCGGAGGCCAACGGGGTCACCGGCCGCCTGGCCCCGCCCGAGGGTGACGGCCCGGTCGCCGACGCCGCGGAGGAGCCCGAGGAGCCGCCGTTGCCGCCGCTGCACCAGGCGGCCTACGACGCCATCGAGCGGGACGACCTCGACGCCGCGGTGGCGGCGTACGAGCAGGCGCTGCGCGAGTCCCCGGCCGACGAGATGGCCAGGCTGGGGCTCGCCCAGGTGCGGCTGCTGCTGCGCACCCGCGACGTCGACCCGGCCCAGGCCCGCCAGGCCGCGGCGAGCGCCCCCGCCGACATCGCGGCCGCGATGGTCGTGGCCGACCTCGACCTCCTGGGCGGCCACGTCGAGGACGCGTTCGCCCGGCTCATCGACACGGTGCGCCTGACCGGCGGCGCCGACCGCGAGACGGTCCGCAAGCACCTCGTCGAGCTCTTCGACGTCGTCGGGGCCGAGGACCCGCGCGTCCCCAAGGCGCGCCTAGCGCTCGCCAACGCGCTGTTCTGAGCCCGCTCCCACCCCCTGCACGACGCGGCGGGGCCCCCCCCCCGGCAGTCCGGGGGCGGCCCGCCGTTCGCGTGGACCCGGGCGTCAGTCGGCCGGCTCGAGCCAGACGGTCGCCAGCGGCGGCACGCGCAGGACGGCGGAGTGCTCCCGACCGTGCCAGGGAACGGGCTCGGAGCTGACCTCGCCCGCGTTGCCGACGCCCGAACCGGCGTAGGCCTCCGCGTCGGTGTTGAGCAGCTCGCGCCAGCGCCCGGGCCGGGGCAGGCCGATCCGGTACCCCTCGTGGGGCACCGCGGCGAAGTTCGACACGCACAGCAGCTCGCGCCCGTCGCGGTCCAGGCGCACGAACGAGAACGTGTTGTGCCCGGCGTCGTTGGCATCGATCCACTGGAAGCCCGCCGGGTCGGAGTCCAGCGACCACAGCGCGCTGTCGTCGCGGTAGATCCGGTTGAGGTCGCGCACGAGCTGCTGCAGCCCGGCGTGCCACGGGGTCTCCTCCAGCCACCAGTCGAGGCTCGTGGACTCGTTCCACTCGGCCTCCTGGCCGAGCTCCTGTCCCATGAACAGCAGCTGCTTGCCGGGGTGGGCCCACATGAAGGCCAGGTAGGCGCGCATGTTGGCCAGCTGCTGCCAGCGGTCGCCCGGCATCTTGCGCAGCAGCGAGCCCTTGCCGTGCACGACCTCGTCGTGGCTGATGGGCAGCACGAAGTTCTCGCTGTAGGCGTAGACCATCGAGAACGTGAGCTGGTGGTGGTGGTACTGGCGGTACACGGGCTCCTTGCTCATGTAGAGCAGGGAGTCGTGCATCCAGCCCATGTTCCACTTCAGGCCGAAGCCGAGGCCGCCCAGGTGGGTCGGACGGGTGACGCCCGGCCACGCGGTCGACTCCTCGGCGATGGTGACCACCCCGGGGACGCGCCGGTAGGCGGTGGCGTTCATCTCCTGGAGGAAGCCGATGGCCTCCAGGTGCTCGCGGCCGCCGTAGATGTTCGGCGCCCACTGCCCGTCCTTGCGGGAGTAGTCGAGGTAGAGCATGGAGGCGACGGCGTCGACGCGCAGGCCGTCGATGTGGAACTCCTCCAGCCAGTACAGCGCGTTCGCGACGAGGAAGTTGCGCACCTCGGTGCGGCCGTAGTCGAAGACGAGGGTCCCCCAGTCGGGGTGCTCGCCCTTGCGCGGGTCGGCGTACTCGTAGAGGGGCTGGCCGTCGAACTTCGCCAGGGCCCACTCGTCCTTGGGGAAGTGCGCGGGCACCCAGTCGACGATGACGCCGATGCCCGCCTGGTGGAGGGTGTCCACCAGGTGCCGGAAGTCGTCGGGGTGCCCGAAGCGCGAGGTGGGGGCGTAGTAGGAGGTGACCTGGTAGCCCCACGACCCGCCGAACGGGTGTTCGGCGACCGGCATGAGCTCGACGTGGGTGAAGCCCATGTCCTTCACGTAGCCCACGAGCTGGTCGGCGAGGTCGCGGTAGGACAGCCCCTGCCGCCACGACCCGAGGTGGACCTCGTAGACGCTCATCGGCGAGTGGTGCGGGTCGCTGCCCGCGCGCGTGGCGAGCCACGCGTCGTCGCCCCAGGTGTAGTCGGACTCGACGACGACCGACGCCGTCGCGGGCGGCACCTCGGTGCCGAAGGCCATGGGGTCGGCCTTCTGCCGCCAGTGCCCGTCGCGGCCGAGGATCTCGAACTTGTACCGCGCGCCGGCGCCGAGCCCGGGGACGAACAGCTCCCAGACGCCGGAGGACCCCAGCGAGCGCATGGCGTGCTCGCGCCCGTTCCAGTGGTTGAAGTCGCCCACGAGGCGCACTGCCTGGGCGTTGGGCGCCCACACGGCGAAGCTGACCCCGCTGACGGGGGAGATGACGCCCCCGAAGTGACGCACGTGCGCCCCGAGGACCGTCCACAGCTCCTCGTGGCGGCCCTCACGGATCAGGTGGATGTCGAGCTCGCCGAGGGTGGGCAGGAACCGGTAGGGGTCGTCGACGACGACCTCGCCCACCCCCTCGTAGGACACGCGCAGGCGGTAGTCGCCGACGGTCCGCCCGGGCAGCACGGCCGTGAAGATGCCGTCGTACTCGTGGGCGGCCTCGTGCTCCGACCCGTCCTCGAGCTGGACGGCGACGCGGGTCGCGAACGGGCGCAGCACGCGCACGACCACCCCGCCGTCGTAGCGGTGGGCGCCCAGGACGGAGTGCGGGTCGTGCCACGCCCCGCCCGACAGCTTGGCGAAGACGTCGGGGTCGACCGGCAGGACCTCGGCGGGATCGACGCCGGAGGCGGCGACGAGCGAGGCCGGGTCGACGGGGGTGGCGGGTCCGGCGAGGGTGTCGGAGCTGGTGCCCGCGGGGGAGGGGGTCTGCGTGACAGCGACGTCGCTGGTCACGGTGGTGCTCTGGTCGGTCATCGGGACGTCCTCCGCGCGTGGGGGTACGGGGTCGGTGGGCCCGGGGGGCGGGCCGTCACCGGGGGGCGGGGCGCCGGCGACCGTGCCGGGCCAGGGGGCGTGCGGGAGCAGGCGGTGCAGGGCGGCCAGCGGCACCTCGACCCAGTCGGGCCGGTGTCGCGTCTCGTAGACCACCTCGTAGAGGGCCTTGTCGAGCTCGAGCGCCTGCAGAAGGCGGTCGTCGGCCAGGGGGTCCTCGCCGGAGGCGGCGCTGTAGCCGGACAGGAACGCCGCGCGGGCCTCCTCGGCCCACCCGCGGGCCTGGTCGGCCTGGACGGTGGCGGCTTGACCGGTGGCGGGATCCGAGGCGGTGGACGGCGCGTCCGCGGAGCCGCGGCCCCTCGCCAGGGCGTGGACGGCGGCGTAGTCGAAGGAGCGCAGCATGCCCGCGACGTCGCGCAGGGGGAGGTCGGGGGCGGTCCGCTCGGGCAACGGCCGTAAGGGCTCGCCCTCGAAGTCGAGCAGCAACCAGCCGCGGGAGGGGGAGTGCAGCACCTGCCCGAGGTGGTAGTCGCCGTGGATCTGCTGCAGCATGCCCGCGGTGCGCACCTCGCGGACCTGCGTGACGACCGCCTCGGCGGCGTCGGCGACGGCGGCCAGGACGGGCGCCTGCCCGGCCGCCCAGGTGACGCGCCCCTGCAGGGACGACGCGATGCGGCGCATCTGCCCCGCGTCCGCCGGCACGGTGGGCAGGCTGCGGGCCAGGGCGGCGTGCACCTCGGCGGTGGCGCGGCCGAGGGCGCGTGCCTCCTCGGCGAAGGACCGGCCCTCGTCGACGGCCCGGCACGCCACGCGCCAGGCGTCCTCGGCGTCGCCGACGAACTCGGCGACGACCCCGAGCTGGCCCGAGACGGTGGTGTCGGAGGGGCCGGGCCACGTGGCCTGCCACCAGCCCATGGTCTGCGGCACCCGCTCGCAGCCGGCGCCGGCCAGAGCGGAGGCGATCATCACCTCGGGGTTGTCCCCGGGCTGCAGGACGCGGAAGAGCTTGACGATCGCGGGGGTCCCGGTGCCGCGGGCGAGGATGATCGAGGTGTTGGACTGCTCGCCGCGCAACACCTGCGAGGCCGCCAGCGGGTCGGGCTCGGCACTGTTGGGCTGCCGCGTGCCGAGCACCCGGCCCAGGTGCGCCCCCTCGGGTGCCTCTGCCTCGGCCTCGTCCACCAGCAGCTGCACCCACTCGTGGACGAACGCCGGGTCGTGCGGGGCGTCGTAGATCCAGCGGGGCCCACGGCGGTCGTCGTCGAGGACGCCGATCAGCGCGTGGTCGAGCTCGGGCACCGGGACGTCGCGATAGGTCAGCGGCACCTGGTAGGTGGTCGCGGTGCCGCCCACGTGCGCGGTGACGAGGAACGTCTCCACCCCCACGCCGTCGGCGTCGTCGCGCAGGAGGAGTCCGCCGGCGCGGGTCAACCGCAGGGAGGGGTCGGAGCCGCCGAGGAACCAGCGCCGTTTCGGCAGCCAGACGGCGAGCAGTTCCGGCAGGCTGCCGGCCCGCGGCGTGGTGGGCAGGGCGGCGGTGCTCACGCCTTCCCCCTCTCCAGGGCGGCGACGGCGCGAGGCTCCTCGACCAGCCGCAGCCAGAAGAAGTCACGGGAGCCGAGGGAGACGGTGACCGCCTCGCCGTCGGGGTCGACGACGGGGAACCCGCCGCCGCCGAAGCAATCCACGAGCCGCGCGCCGCCCCGCCCGGGCAGCGACACGCAGGCGGCCTGCGGGCGGCTGGACAGGTTGTTGACGCAGAGCACGGTCTCGGGTTCGACGCCGTCGGGTGCGTCGTCGCCGAGGACCCGCAGGAAGGCCAGCACGGCCGGGTTGTCGGTGCTCAGCGGGACGTAGGTGCCCAGGCCGAAGGCGGGGTGCTGGCGGCGCACCTGCAGCATCGAGCGCACCCAGTTCAGCAGCGAGGACCCGGTGGCGCGCTGCGCCTCCACGTTGACCGCCACGTGGTGGTACACCAGCGACTGGACGACGGGCAGGTACAGCTTGCCGGGGTCGGCGCTGCTGAAGCCGGCGTTGCGGTCGGGCGTCCACTGCATGGGGGTGCGCACGGCGTCGCGGTCGGGCAGCCAGATGTTGTCGCCCATGCCGATCTCGTCGCCGTAGTACAGGCACGGGCTGCCGGGGAGGCTCAGCAGCAGCGCGTGGATCAGTTCGATCTCGGCGCGGGAGTTGTCGAGCAGGCTGGCCAGCCGCCGCCGGATGCCGATGTTGGCGCGCATCCGCGCGTCGGGGGCGTACCAGCCGTACATGGCCGCGCGCTCCTCGACGGTGACCATCTCCAGGGTCAGCTCGTCGTGGTTGCGCAGGAAGGTGCCCCATTGCCCGCCGGCGGGAACGGCCGGCGTCTGCTCGAGGATGTCGACGATGGGGGCCGCCTTCTCCTCCCGGAGCGCGTAGAACAGCCGCGGCATCACGGGGAAGTGGAAGCACATGTGGCACTCGGGTGCCTCGGGGGTGCCGAAGTACTCGACGACGTCGGCGGGCCACTGGTTGGCCTCGGCGAGCAGGATCCGCCCCGGGTACTCCTGGTCGACCAGTTCCCGCAGCCGCGCCAGGAACGCGTGGGTGGCGGGCAGGTTCTCGCAGTTGGTGCCCTCCTCCTCGAACAGGTAGGGGACGGCGTCGAGGCGGAACCCGTCGATCCCGAGGTCCATCCAGAACCGGACGACGTCGAGCATCGCGTCCTGGACGGCCGGGTTGTCGAAGTTGAGGTCGGGCTGGTGGGAGAAGAAGCGGTGCCAGAAGTACTGCCGGCGCACCGGGTCGAACGTCCAGTTGGAGGACTCGGTGTCGACGAAGATGATGCGCGCGTCGGAGTAGCGCTCCGGGTCCTCGCCCCAGACGTAGAAGTCGCCGTAGGGGCCCTGGGGGTCGGACCGGCTCGCCTGGAACCAGGGGTGGGCGTCGCTGGTGTGGTTGAGCACGAGGTCGGTGATCACCCGCAGGCCCCGCGCATGGGCCTGGGCGACCAGCTCGGCGAAGTCGTGCAGGGTGCCGAACTCGGGCAGGACCGACAGGTAGTCGCTGATGTCGTAGCCGCCGTCGCGCAGGGGCGAGGCGTAGAACGGCGGCAGCCAGAGGCAGTCGACCCCGAGCCACTGCAGGTAGTCGAGCTTGCCGATCAGGCCCTGGAAGTCACCCGACCCGGAGGCGTTGGAGTCGGCGAACGCCCGGACCATCACCTCGTAGAACACCGCCGAGCGGTACCAGTTGGGGTCGTTGCGCAGTCCGGGGGCGCCGGAGGAGAAGCTCTGCATTCACGACCTCCGCAGGTGAAGGACGTGGGCGACGCGCTGTGCCGGGTCGAACCGCGCGTAGGCCGAGGCGCCCCACCGGTACGTCTCGTCGCTCAACAGGTCGTGGACCGTGAACTCCTCGCCCCAGCTCAGGCCCAGGGCCGGCAGGTCGAGGTGGACGGTCGTCTCGCGCACCGCGTGGGGATCGAGGGTGACGACGACGATCAGGGTGTCGTCGCGGCCGTCCGGGGTCTCCTGGGGGGTGAGCCGTCGCGAGTAGGCGAGGACGTCGTCGGAGTCGGTGGCGTGGAAGGTGACGTTGCGCAGGCGCTGCAATGCGGGGTGCTCGCGGCGGATCCGGTTCAGGGCGCCGATCAGCCCGGCGATGCTCTCGTGCTCGCGCGGGCCACCGGGCTCGAAGGCCGCCCAGTCCCGGGGGCGGTACTGGTACTTCTCGCTGTCGAGGTACTCCTCGCTGCCCGGGCGCACCGCCTGGTGCTCGCACAGCTCGTAGCCGCTGTAGACGCCCCAGCTGGGGCTGAGGGTGGCCGCGAGCACGGCCCGCAGCCGGAAGGCGGCCTGCCCGCCGTGCTGCAGGAACTCGTGCAGGATGTCGGGGGTGTTCGGCCAGAAGTTCGGCCGCATGTAGGCCGCCGCCTCGCCCGACAGCTCGGTGAGGTACTCGACGAAGTCGGCCTTCGTCGTCCGCCAGGTGAAGTACGTGTAGGACTGCTGGAAGCCCACCTTGCCGAGCGTGTGCATCATCGCGGGCCGGGTGAAGGCCTCGGCGAGGAAGAGGATCTCGGGGTGGCGCGCGTTCACCTCGGCGATGAGGCGCTGCCAGAACGCCACCGGCTTGGTGTGGGGGTTGTCCACGCGGAAGACCGTGACACCGTGGCCGATCCAGTGCTCGACCACCCGGAGCACCTCGGCGTAGATCCCCTCGGGGTCGTTGTCGAAGTTGATCGGGTAGATGTCCTGGTACTTCTTCGGCGGGTTCTCGGCGTAGGCGATCGTGCCGTCGGCGCGGGTGGTGAACCACTCGGGGTGGTCCTTGGCCCAGGGGTGGTCGGGGGCGGCCTGCAGGGCGAGGTCGAGGGCGACCTCCAACCCGTTGGCGCGTGCCGCGGCGACGAAGGCGTCGAAGTCCTCGAGGGTGCCGAGGTCGGGGTGGACCGCGTCGTGCCCGCCCTCGTCGGAGCCGATGGCCCACGGGCTGCCCGGGTCCCCGGGACCGGGGGTGAGGGTGTTGTTGGGGCCCTTGCGGTTGATCCGCCCGACCGGGTGGATCGGGGGCAGGTAGACGATGTCGAAGCC
The DNA here is from genome assembly GCA_046330935.1 of Kineosporiaceae bacterium. Lineage (GTDB taxonomy): Bacteria > Actinomycetota > Actinomycetes > Actinomycetales > Kineosporiaceae > JAXLRU01. The sequence goes on along the minus strand of JAXLRU010000007.1, from coordinate 283,759 downwards.
CAGCCCCGCGATGGCCGGCAGGCGCTTGGCGGCCTCTGCGAAGGTGCCCGACACCCAGATGCCGTCGGGGCCCACGTGCGCACCCTCGGAGCGGGGGAACAGCTCGTACCAGGAACTGAACAGGGCGCGCTCGCGCTCGACGAGCAGCGGCAGCTCCTCGGAGACGGTCACCATGTCGCGCAGCGGCGTCCGGGTGAACGCCCGTTCGACGGCGTACCCGGTGCCGGCGGCCAGCCGCGCCCGGGCGGGGCGGGAGGTGTCGCGCAGGCCGCGCACGCCGTCGGTGATGGCGGTGGCGTCCTCGACGCCGAAGGTGCCCTGGGCGAGGGCCCGTTCGAGCAGGCGCGCGCCCTCCTCGAGCATGAGGTCGACGTCGACGCCGGCGGCGATCTTGACGGACGCGGCGTGCACCCACGTGCCGTACGGGTCGGACCAGCCCTCGACCCGGAACCGCCACCTGCCGGTGCGGTCGGGGACGGCGGTCGCGCCGTAGCGGTCGGTGCCGGGGGCCAGCAGCCGCATCGGCAGGCGACGCTCCGCGCCGTCGGGGTCGATCAGGACGGCGGTCGCGGCCAGGGCGTCGTGCCCCTCGCGGATGACCGTCGCGGTGATCGGCACCTGCTCGCCGACGACCGCCTTGGCGGGGAAGCGACCGCCGTCGGGGGCGGGACGGACGTCGAGCACGGGGATCCGGCCGACCCCCGCCCAGGCTCCGGCGGCGGGGCCGCGCGACCAGGCGGTCGACTCGCCGGCCGCCCACCCGATCCCTCGACGCCCGGCGTGCACGGCCGCGGCCTCGCCGGGGGGCACCGGCGCGTCCGCCGCGGGCGGGTGGGGCATCGTGCGGGCCTCACTCATGGGTCAACCTCACCACCGGGGACTGGGGCACGCAGGGGTCGTACCCGGAACCGGACGTCGTTCACCTGCCTGTGCCACTGAACCTATCGCCTCACCGCCCCGTGCTCGCGGTGACCGCGACACGCGCGGCCGCTCGAGGCACATGCCCCTGCCGCACCACCCGATCATGCACCCATCGTGTCCGTCTGCTCACCGAGCGAAACGCCCGCTCGTCGCATCGAAAGGTCACGGGACGAACCGGCGATCGTCGTGTAGACCCTGCTGGCGGGAGGGGACGAGCACGAGAAACGCCGTTCGTCACCCTCGACAGGAGGGGCGGCTCGCGTACTCTGCCTGGCGTGAGAGCTATCCGCCGTTTTACGGTCCGCACCGTTCTGCCGGCCCCGCTCGCGCCACTGGGGACGCTGGCCACCAACCTCCGCTGGTCCTGGCACCCGGCCACCCGGGACCTGTTCGCGTCGATGGACCCGGCCCGGTGGCAGTCCACCGGGCACGATCCCATCGCCCTGCTCGGCAGCCTCAGTCCCGAGGAGCTGGAGTCCCTGGCGGCGGACCCGGCGTTCGTCGCCAAGGTGGACGCGGCGGCCGCGGACCTGTCGGCCTACCTCACCGAGCCGCGCTGGTACCAGCACCTCGACGGTGACGTCCCCCCGTCCATCGCCTACTTCTCGCCCGAGTTCGGCATCACCGCGGTCCTGCCCCAGTACTCCGGTGGCCTCGGCATCCTCGCCGGCGACCACCTGAAGTCCGCCAGCGACCTCGGCGTGCCGATCATCGGCGTCGGCCTGCTCTACCAGGTCGGATACTTCCGCCAGTCGCTGTCGCGCGAGGGCTGGCAGCAGGAGACCTACCCGGTCCTCGACCCCGACGAGCTGCCGCTGTCGCTGCTGCGCGAGGCCGACGGCAGCGCCGCGGTCGTCAGCGTGGGCCTGCCGGGCGGGCGCACCCTCGCGGCCCACGTGTGGGTCGCGCAGGTCGGACGCGTGCCGCTGCTGCTGCTCGACTCACAGGTGGACACCAACGACGAGGCCGCCCGCCAGGTCACCGACCGCCTCTACGGCGGCGGCGGCGAGCACCGGCTGCAGCAGGAGATGCTGCTCGGCATCGGCGGCGTGCGCGCCCTGCGCGCGTGGTCGCGGCTGACCGGCGCCCCCGCGCCGTCGGTGTTCCACACCAACGAGGGCCACGCCGGCTTCCTCGGGCTGGAGCGCATCCGCGAGCTGGTCGAGGCCGAGGGCCTCAGCTTCGAGGCGGCCATCCAGGCGGTGCGCGCCGGTACGGTCTTCACCACCCACACCCCGGTGCCCGCGGGCATCGACCGCTTCGGTCGCGACATGATCGAGCAGTACTTCGGCGGCGAGAAGGACAAGGCGGGCGTCCCCGTCTCGAAGATCCTCGCCCTCGGCGCCGAGGACTACCCCGGGGGCGACCCCACCGTCTTCAACATGGCGGTCATGGGCCTGCGCCTGGCCCAGCGCGCCAACGGCGTCTCGCAGCTGCACGGCGTCGTCAGCCGCGACATGTTCAACGGCCTGTGGCCGGGCTTCGACGCCACCGAAGTGCCGATTGCCTCCATCACCAACGGCGTCCACGCCCCCACCTGGGTGGACCGCCGCGTGATCGAGCTCGGCGACAAGCACATCGGGGCCGAGATCACCCACGACGCCAAGGGCTGGGAGCGGATCGACCAGATCCCCGACGCCGAGGTGTGGGCCACCCGCCGGGCCATGCGCTCGGCGCTCGTGGACGAGGCCCGGCGGCGCGTGCGCGCCTCGTGGCTGGAGCGCGGCGCCAGCCCGGCCGAGCTCAAGTGGGTCGACTCCTGCCTCGACCCCGACGTCCTCACCATCGGCTTCGCCCGGCGCGTCCCGACGTACAAGCGCCTCACGCTGATGCTGCGCGACCCCGAGCGGCTGCGCGCGCTGCTGCTGCACCCCACGCACCCGATCCAGCTGATCATCGCGGGCAAGTCCCACCCCGCCGACGACAACGGCAAGCGCCTCATCCAGCAGATGGTGCGCTTCGCCGACGACCCGGCCGTCCGGCACCGGATCGTCATCCTGCCGAACTACGACATCGGCATGGCCCTGTCGCTGTACCCCGGCTGCGACGTCTGGCTGAACAACCCGCTGCGTCCGTTCGAGGCGTGCGGCACGTCCGGCATGAAGGCGGCGCTCAACGGCGGCCTCAACCTGTCGATCCTCGACGGGTGGTGGGACGAGTGGTACGACGGCGAGAACGGCTGGGCCATCCCCACCGCCGACGGCGTGGAGGACCCCGACCACCGGGACGACCTCGAGGCCGCCGCGCTCTACGACCTGATCGAGGGGTCGGTGGCGCCGCGGTTCTACGACGTCGACGCCGACGGCCTGCCCGTGCGCTGGCTCGAGATGGTCAAGCACACCCTGACCTCGCTCGGGCCGAAGGTGCTGGCCAGCCGCATGGTGGCCGACTACGTGCAGCAGCTGTACATCCCCGCCTCCCGCGCCAGCGCGCAGGTCGGCCCCGCCGAGGCGAAGGCGCTCGCGGAGTTCAAGGCGCGGATCGTGACGGCGTGGCCCGCCGTGAAGGTCGACCACGTGGAGTCCGGCGGCATCAGCGACTCCCCGCAGGTCGGTGACGAGCTGCACGTGCGCGCGTTCGTCAGCCTCGACACCGTGGCGCCCACCGAGGTCGCCGTCCAGCTCGTGCACGGCAGGGTCTCGCCCAGCGACGTGCTCACCGACGTCGCCACGGTGCCGCTGACGCTCAGCGAGACCTACGAGGGCGGCCGGTACCTGTTCGAGGGGTCGCTGCGGCTGCGCCGCACCGGCCCGTTCGGGTACACGGTGCGGGTCCTGCCGAACCACCCCCTGGCCCTCACCCCGGCGGAGTTCGGCCTGATCAGCAACGCCTGACACCCGTCAGTCGAACCACGACGCGGCCCCGGCGCCCCCTCTCAGGAGGGGCACCGGGGCCGCGTCGCGTCGGCAGGGACCGGACCCGATCAGGCGGGCGGCTTGCGCCCGTGGTCGTGCACCGGGATCACGGCGTACACGCGCATGCTCAACGGCTCGACCTGCACGCCGGCGCCGGCGGGCAGCACGGGGCTGCGGCCTGCGGGAGGCAGGGGCAGGGCGCTGTCCCACAGCAGCCGGTACCCCCGGCCCCAGGGGCCGGAGGGGAGCGCGACCTCCGCCGCCTCCCCGGCGCCGTGCAGGATCATCAGCAGGGACTCGTCGGCGTGGTGGGACGGCGGCGCGGCCGGCCCCGAGGGCGTGGCGCGGTAGCCGCCCTCGACGGCGTGCAGGTACATCTGCAGGGTCCGCAGGCCGGCGTCGTGCCAGCGGGCGTGGTCCATCTCGGCGCCGTCGGGCCCGAACCACGCGAGGTCCTTCGTGCCGTCGGGGTGCACGGGACGCCCGGCGAAGAACCGCTCCTGGCGCAGCACCGGGTGGGTGCGCCGCAGGTGCACGAGGAAGCGCACGCTCTCCAGCAGGTCGGCCTGCCAGGGCTGCCACTGCCAGTCCACCCAGGAGATCTCGTTGTCCTGGCAGTAGGGGTTGTTGTTGCCGCCCTGGGTGCGGCCGAACTCGTCACCCGCGACCAGCATCGGCACCCCGGTCGACAGCAGCAGCGTGCCGAGCAGGTTGCGCAGCGAGCGGTGCCGGGCCGCGGTGATCGCCTCGTCGGAGGTCTGCCCCTCCACGCCGTGGTTCCACGACCGGTTGTCGCCGGAGCCGTCCCGGTTGTCCTCGCCGTTGTCCTCGTTGTGCTTGACGTCGTAGGCGGTGAGGTCGTGGGCGGTGAAGCCGTCGTGGGCGGTGATGAAGTTCACCGACGCCGTGGGGCCCCGCAGCGCCGCGAACACGTCGGCGGAGCCCGCGAGCCGGGTGGCGAGGTCGCGGACGCCGCCGGTGGCCCACCCCGCGGCCGCGCGCGCCGCGCCCGCCAGCCAGAACTCGCGGACGCTGTCGCGGAAGCGGTCGTTCCACTCGGAGAACGGCGGGGGGAACTGCCCGGTGCGCCACCCGTGCGGGCCCACGTCCCACGGCTCGGCGACGAGCTTGACGTCGGCCAGCACCGGGTCGGCGCGGGCGGCGACGAGGAACGGGTGGTCGGGGTCGAACCCGTCCCGGCCGCGGGCCAGCGTGGTCGCGAGGTCGAAGCGGAAGCCGTCGACGCCGAGGTCCTCCACCCAGTACCGCAACGAGTCGAGGGTGAGCTGCACGACGCGCGCGTGGGAGAAGTCCAGGGAGTTGCCGCAGCCGGTGCTGTCGACGTCGCGGCCGTAGGCGTCCAGCCGGTAGTAGGTGGCGGCGTCCAGGCCCCGGAAGGACAGCGTCGGGCCGTCGACGCCCGCCTCACAGGTGTGGTTGTAGACGACGTCGAGGATCACCTCGAGGCCCGCGTCGTGCAGGGTGTCGACCATCTCGCGGAACTCGGCGACGGTGCCCAGGGCGGTGCGCGACGCCGCGTAGCCGGCGTGCGGGGCGAAGTACCCCAACGTCGAGTAGCCCCAGTAGTTGGGCAGCCCCCGCCGGGCCAGGCTCGGCTCGTCGCTGATCGCGTGGACCGGCAGGAGCTCCAGCGTGGTGACGCCGAGGTTCACCAGGTACTCGACGGTGGCGGGGTGGGCCAGGCCGGCGTACGTGCCGCGCAGCTCTTGCGGCACCCCGGGGAGGTTCATCGTGAGGCCACGCACGTGCGCCTCGTAGACGATGGTGTCGGCCCAGGGGATGCGGGGCCGCGCGGTGCGCGGGCGGCCGGGCGCGACGACGACGCCGTGGGGGGCGTAGGGCGCCGAGTCGCGGTGGTCGATGGTGGTGGTGTCGCCGATCAGGTCGGCGCCGACCGTGTGGCCGAACAGCTCCGGCCGCAGCACCACGGGGCCCTCGACCGCCCGGGCGTAGGGGTCGAGCAGCAGTTTGGCGGGGTTGTGCCGCAGCCCGCGGTGCGGCTCCCAGCGCCCGTGCACCCGCAGGCCGTAACGGTCTCCGACGCCCACCCCGGGGACGAACCCGTGCCACACGCCGTGGGTCTGCGACGGCAACGCCACCCGCTCCTCGACGAACTGCCCGCCACGGCCCGGCCGCAGCACGCAGAAGTCGACGTGGTCGGCCTGGCTGGCCAGCACGGCGACGTCCACGCCGTCCTCGCGGGGGCGGACGCCGAGCGGGTGCGGGCGGTGTCGGGTCGGCACGGCCGCAAGTCTGCCGTACGGGGGAGCGCCGACGGGGTACGCCCACCCGGTGCCGCGCCGCGAGCTAGCGTGAGGGACGTGAGCGACCCCACCTCCCTGCCGTTCGTCCCGGCCCCCACGCCCGAGGAACTGCTGCGCGGTGAGGTGATGCGGGCCCTGCGCGCCGACGGGGTGCAGCCCACGATCGACGAGGACGGCGACGTCCTGCTCCCGGTCGAGGACCAGGTGGTCTTCGTCCGCTGCGTCGACAGCCTGCCCCCGCTGGTGCGGGTGTTCGGTTGCTGGCAGGTGGGGGACGTGCCCGGCGGCGAGCTGGTGCACCTGCGCGCCGCCAACGCCGTCACGGGGGCCATCACGCTGATCAAGCTCACCCTGGCCGAGGACCTGCTGATCGTCGCCGCCGAGCTGATCGTCAACGAGGCCAGCCCGCTCGGCCCGCTCGTGCGCGGCGCGGTCGACGCGGTGCTGGGGGCCGCGCGCACCTGGTACGCCACGATCGGCGAGATCCTCGGCGAGCCCCTGGCCGACCTGGCCTGAGGGGTCAGCCCCGCTCGACGGCGGTGCCGAGCAGGCCGAGGGGAGGGCCGCCGAGGTCGAGCACGGCGCGGTGGAAGCGGGGCAGGGAGAAGCCCGCGCCCCAGGCGGCCCGCGCCTGCTCCCGCAGGTCGAGCAGCGCCAGCTTGCCCAGGGTGTAGCGGCCGTAGCCGACGTCGAAGGTGCCGCGCCGCGCCTCCGACCGCGCCGCCGCCGTCCCGAGCAGGGCGTCGGCCTCGAACCGCGCGGTGGCGTCCTCGACGGTCATCTCGCCGCGGTGCAGGCCGACGGAGCAGCGCAGCCGCGCCGTGCGGACCAGCGCCTCCAGGCACATCCCGATCGTGTAGCGCGGGTCGCCGTCCCGGAAGCCGGCCTCGATCACCATCTCCTCGGTGTAGTGGGCCCAGCCCTCGGCGAAGGTGGCCCCCACGAGGGTGCGCCGCACCGCCCCGGGGGCGTGCCGCAGCGCGCGCCCGTGCGCGTAGTGACCGGGGGAGACCTCGTGCACGGTGATCGCCGGCAGCGTGGTGCGGCTGAAGACGCCCAGCCACTCCTCGACCTCCTCGGCGGGCCAGTCGGGCTCGGGCGGCGTGACGTAGTACCAGCTCGGCGCGTCGGGCTCCTCCGGCCCGGCCCACGCCATCATCGCCATCGCCCAGCGCCGCGACGCGGGGGCGGGGCCCACCAGGCAGGTGCCGTCGGTCCAGGGCACCAGGTCGTGCTCGGCCGTGAACGCGAGCACCTCCTCAGTCACGGCACGTGCCTCCTCCAGCACGCCCTCGGCGTCGGGGTGGTCCGCGCGCAGCCGCTCGACCACCGCCACCGGGCCGGCGTGGGCGTCCAGCTGCCGGCACGCCTCGCGCAGCAGCTCCCAGAGGCGGTCGCGCTCGGCGTCGGCTCGCGTCGCGAGCTCCTCGACGTCGAGTTGCAGGCCCTCCCAGACGCCCAGCTCCCGGGCGAGGCCCGCCTCGCCGACGGCGCAGTCGGGGTCCCCGGTCGCGGCGAGGTGGTCCAGGTGGGCCACCAGGCGCGCCTGGGCGGCGAGCGCCGCCTCCCGCACCGCCTCCTGGCCGGGGGTGGACGGCTGCGGCAGCCCGTCGCCCAGGCCGCGGGCCGCGGGCAGCAGGGCCGTCGCGACGGGGGCGGGCACGGCGTCGAGGGTGGCCACGGCGACGTCGACGGCGTCGGGCCACGCCGCCAGTTGCGCCCAGGCCGCTGCGGCCCGCTCCGGCTCCGGGGCGTACTCGCGGTCGTAGCAGGACAGGTCGAGGGCGTCCAGGTGCACGAGCGGGTTGCGGTGGTGCTCGCGGGCCGTGGCGAAGGTCCAGCGCAGCGCCTCCTCGACGACCTGCAGGTGCGCCCGGTCGTGCGGGTCGGTCGGCCCGGGGTCGGCCGGGTCCGCCAGGCGAGCCAGCCCCGCGGCCACCCCGGCGTCGGAGAGGTCCTGGATCCGGCCGTCGTAGCGGTGCAGCCCGACCCCTTCACGCACGCTCGCCTGCATGAGGTCCCAGCAGGCCCGCAGGCGCGGCGTCTCGTCCATGCTCACCCGGGAACCGTAGCCCGCGGGTGCGCCGCGTCCCGCCTAGACTCGCGACGTGTCCGTCCCGGCTCCCGCCTACCTCGACCACGCGGCGTCGACCCCGGTCCGCCCGCAGGTCGCGGCCGCGGTCGCGCGCGAGCTGGTCGAGGTCGGCAACCCCTCCTCGCTGCACGGGTCGGGCCGGGCCGCCCGGCGGGTGGTCGAGGAGTCGCGCGAGCAGCTGGCGGCGTCCCTGGGCTGCCGCCCCTCGGAGGTCGTCTTCACGGCCGGGGGCACGGAGGCCGACAACCTCGCCGTCAAGGGGCTCTTCTGGGCCCGCCGCGCCGCCGACGCCCGGCGCCGCCGGCTGGTCGTGGGGGCCACGGAGCACCACGCCGTCCTCGACCCCGTCGAGTGGCTGGTCCGCGAGCAGGACGCCGAGGTGACCTGGGTGCCGGTGGACGCCCACGGCCGGGTGCGCCTGGAGGCGCTGCGGGAGGCGCTCGCGGAGTCCGACGACGTCGCGCTGGTCAGCCTCATGTGGGCGAACAACGAGGTCGGCACGCTCCAGCCGGTGGAGCAGATCGCTCATGCGTGCCGGGAGGCGGGCGTGCCCTGGCACTGCGACGCGGTCCAGGCCCTCGGGCAGGTCCCCGTCGACGTCTCGGCGTGCGGAGCCGACGTCCTCGCCGTGAGTGGGCACAAGGTCGGCGCCCCCGTCTCGACCGGAGCGCTCGTCGTCCGCCGCGGGGTGGCCCTCCAGCCCGTCCTGCACGGGGGCGGGCAGGAGCGCAACTTGCGCTCCGGCACCCTCGACGCCGTCGGTGCGCGTGCGCTCGCGACCGCCGTCGAGCTGGCCGTGGCCGCGCAGCCCGAGGAGTCGCGGCGGCTGGCGGGGTTGCGCGACGACCTCGTCGCCGCGGTGCTGCGCGCCGTCCCCGACGCCGTGCTGAGGGGCGACCCCGACCCGTCGGGCCGCCTGCCCGGCAACGCGCACCTCACGTTCCCCGGCTGCGAGGGCGACTCGCTGCTCTATCTGCTCGACGCCAGGGGAGTGGAGGCGTCGACGGGCTCGGCGTGCCAGGCAGGCGTACCGCGCGCCAGCCACGTGCTGCTGGCGATGGGGGTCGACGAAGCGAGCGCCCGGGGCGCGCTGCGGTTCTCCCTCGGCTGGTCCTCGACGGCCGCCGACGTCGAGGCGCTCGCGGCCGCGATCGGGCCGGTCGTCGAGCGGGCGCGGCGGGCCGGGTTGGTGGCGTCGTGAAGGTGCTCGCAGCCCTCAGCGGGGGCGTGGACTCGGCCGTCGCGGCGGCGAGGGCGGTCGACGCCGGTCACGACGTGGTCGGGGTGCACCTCGCGCTCTCGCGCGACCCCGCCGCCCAGCGCACGGGCGCCCGCGGCTGCTGCTCGCTGGAGGACGCCCACGACGCCCGCCGCGCCGCCGACGCCCTCGGCATCCCCTTCTACGTGTGGGACCTCTCCGAGCGGTTCCGCGCCGACGTCATCGACGACTTCGTCGCGGAGTACGCGGCCGGACGGACCCCGAACCCCTGCGTGCGCTGCAACGAGAAGATCAAGTTCTCGGCGCTGCTGGACCGTGCGCTGGCGCTGGACTTCGACGCCGTCGCCACCGGTCACTACGCGCGGCTGGAGGCCGGCGCCGACGGCTCGCCCGCGCTGCACCGCGCCGCCGACCCCGCCAAGGACCAGTCCTACGTGCTGGCCGTCCTGCCCCCGCAGCGCCTGCGGCACGCGCTGTTCCCGCTCGGCGACGTCGCCTCGAAGGACGACGTGCGGGCCGAGGCCGCGGCGCGCGGGCTGCAGGTGGCCGCCAAGCCCGACAGCCACGACATCTGCTTCATCCCCGACGGCGACACGCGGACCTGGCTGGGCGCCACGCTCGGGCGTCGGCCCGGGGCGATCGTCGATCTCGAAGGGCGGGCGGTCGGCGAGCACGAGGGCGCCTTCGCGTTCACCGTGGGGCAGCGCCGCGGCCTGCACCTGTCGCGCCCGGCCCCCGACGGGCAGCCGCGCTACGTCGTCGCCGTCGACCCCGCGCGCGACACGGTCGTCGTCGGGCCCCGCGAGGCGTTGGAGGTCACCCGGTTGACGGCGGAGCGGCCCGTCTGGTGCGGCCCCGCTCCCGTGGCCGGCGCCGCCGTGGGCGCGCAGGTGCGCGCGCACGGCGAGGAGGTCGAGGCGCTCGTGCGCCGGGCCGACGACGAGACGGTCGAGGTCGAGCTGTCGCGGCCGCTGCTGGGAGTGGCGCCGGGGCAGTCCCTCGTGCTCTACGAGGGCACCCGGGTGGTGGGCTCGGCCACCCTGGGCACCGCCTCCTGACGTGGGCGGCTCCCACCTGAGCGGGCCGCCGTCGGTTCCCGTCGCCCTCCCCGGCGGTCTCGAGCAGCTGCTGGCGGGAGACGACCCGACGTGCGTGTGGCGCAACGAGGCGGGCGGCCTCACCTTCGCGCTCGCCCCCGCGGGGGGGCCGCCGCGCCGGTACCTGAAGTGGGCCCCCGCCGGCACGGCGGCGTCCCTGCCGCTGCGGGCGGAGGCCGAGCGCCTGCGGTGGGCGGCGGCCTTCACGCCTGTCCCGCGGGTGCTGGGGGAGGGCGGCGACGCCGACGGGGAGTGGCTGCTCACCGCCGCGCTGCCCGGCCGCAGCGCGGTCGAGGACCCCTGGCGCGCGCGTCCGGCGGACGCGGTGCGCGCCGTGGGCCGCGGCCTGCGCGCCCTGCACGACGCGCTCCCCGTGGCCGCCTGCCCGTGGCGGTGGTCGGCCGGCTCGCGGTTGGCCCGCGTGCGGGAGGCGGCGGAGCGGGGCGTGCACCCCCGGCGCGAGCTGCCCGTCGGGCCGGACCGGCTCAGCCTCTCCGAGGCCCTGGCCCGCCTCGCCGACGTGCCGGACGACGACCTCACCGTCGTCTGCCACGGCGACGCCTGCGCCCCGAACACGCTGGTCGACACCGACGGCGGCTGGGCCGGCCACGTCGACCTCGGCCGCCTCGGCGTCGGCGACCGGTGGGCGGACCTCGCCGTGGCCACCTGGAGCACGGAGTGGAACTACGGGCCCGGCTGGGAACGGCCGCTGCTGGAGGCCTACGGCGTCGAGCCCGATCCCGCGCGCACCGCCTGGTACCGGCTGCTCTGGGACGCCTCGCCCGACTGACGGTGCGGCCCTGGCGCGTCACGCGACGTTCACATCCCCGTCATGCCCGTGGGCGAGGGCGTTCCTAGGGTGCGACCGTGACAGTCGTCGTCGAGCGCCACCCCTGCCCGCCGGGCAGGCCGTGATGGCGACCTCGATGCGACGGCGTTCGGCGTTCGCCGCGGCCCTGGAGGCCGACGGGGTGGACGATCTCCAGCTGATGCCCGACGAGCTGCGCCGCGTGATCCTCTCGGGCGACGCCCCGCCGGGGACGGCGATCCCGCTCGCGGAGGTCGCCGAGCTGTTCGGGGTGAGCCCGATCCCCGTCCGGGAGGCGCTGAAGACGCTCGTGGGCGAGGGGCTGGTGACGCACCGGCCGCACGCCGGGTACGAGGTCGCCCGGCTGTCCGCCGCCGAGCTGACGGAGCTCTGCCTCGTGCGCGGCGTGCCGGAGGCCGCGGCGCTGCGGGCCGCGACCCCGCTGGCCGGCCCGGCGGACGTGGAGGAGGCGACGGCGGCCCTGACCGCCCTGCGCTCCTGCATCGCCGTGGGCGACGCGCGGGGGTACCACCGCGAGTCGCGGCGCTTCCACCTCGCGCTGATGCGTCCGTGCGGCATGCAGCGGCTCCTGCACATGATCGAGTCGGTGTGGAACCTCACCGAGCCGGCGCAGCCGATGCGTGACGTGGACCCGGACCACCGGTGGGAGCTCGACTCCGACCACGAGCAGATGCTCGACGCGTTCGCCGCGAGGGACGCCGACGCCGTCGTCGCGGTGGCGGGCCGCCACCAGCACCGCCTCGCCGACGTCGTGCAGCAGCGCAGCGATCCCTCGCAAGGCGGCTGAAGATATACGACCGGCGCAATCGCCGCGCAATCTGGGACTCCTAGATTCGTTTCCGGCGCACCGGACGCGAGACCCGCGGACCGGGCGAGGAAAGACCCACGACATCTCCCGCGGTCGGCCGCCGCGGAGCTGCTCCCCTCGGTTCGACCGACCGGTATTCCTGTCGCCTTCGAGCGCGGTCGCCGAACCCGAGCGCATCCCAATGAAGAACCTTCCGTCCACGGCGCATCGAGGGCTCCTGTGCCCTTGCCGTCCACCCTTGCGCGAGAGGACCGTCGATGAGTGAGAGCACCGCGACAGGCCGACACGAGGCCGCGCCCACGGTTTCCCCCACCCTGCCCACGCAGGGTGGCAGCACTGCCGCGGACGAGCGCCCCGGCGCCGTCCTGATCAAGCCCGGGTACGACCCGCGGCTGACCAACGAGGACCTCGCCCCCCTGCGCAAGCAGACCTGGGGCTCCTACAACATCTTCGCGTTCTGGATGTCGGACGTGCACAGCGTCGGCGGCTACGTCACCGCGGGCAGCCTGTTCATGCTGGGGCTGACCAGCTGGCAGGTCCTGATCGCGCTGCTGGTCGGCATCGTCATCGTGCAGGTCTTCTGCAACCTCGTCGCCAAGCCCAGCCAGGTCGCCGGCGTCCCCTACCCGGTCGCCTGTCGCGCGCCCTTCGGCGTCCTCGGCGCCAACATCCCGGCGATCATCCGCGGCGCCATCGCCGTGGCCTGGTACGGCATCCAGACCTACCTGGCCTCGGCCGCCCTCGACGTCGTCCTGATCCGCCTCTTCCCCGGCCTGGCCCCGTGGGCCGACGTCGATCAGCACGGGTTCCTAGGCCTGTCGTTGCTCGGGTACGCCACGTTCGCGCTGCTCTGGGTGGCCCAGGCGGCGGTGTTCTGGAAGGGCATGGAGACGATCCGCAAGTTCATCGACTTCTGCGGGCCCGCCGTCTACGTCGTCATGTTCCTCCTGTGCGGTTACCTGCTGTGGAAGTCCGACTGGCACGTGTCGCTGGACATTTCCACCAAGGAGCTGTCGGGGTGGCAGACCTGGGCCACGATGCTGACCGCGATCGCCCTCGTGGTGTCCTACTTCTCGGGCCCCATGCTCAACTTCGGTGACTTCTCGCGGTACGCGAAGTCGTTCGACGCCGTCAAGCGGGGGAACCTGCTCGGGCTGCCGGTGAACTTCCTCGTCTTCTCGCTGCTCACCGTCGTCACGGCCGCTGCGACGGTGCCGGTGTTCGGCGAGCTCATCACCGACCCCGTCACGACGGTCTCCAAGATCGACAGCACCTTCGCGATCGTGCTCGGTGCCCTCACCTTCACCACCGCCACCGTCGGCATCAACATCGTGGCCAACTTCATCTCCCCGGCGTTCGACTTCTCCAACGTCAACCCGCAGAAGATCAGCTGGCGGATGGGCGGGATGATCGCGGCTGGCGGATCGGTCTTCCTCACCCCGTGGAACTGGTACGACAACGCCGACGCGATCCACTACACCCTCGGCGTCCTCGGCGCCCTGATCGGTCCCCTGTTCGGCGTCCTGATCGCCGACTACTACCTCGTGCGCAAGCAGGTCGTCAGGGTCGACGACATGTTCACCCTGTCCGCCGAGGGCGCCTACTGGTACCGCAAGGGCTACAACCCCGACGCGGTCATCGCCACGGCGGTGGCCGGCGCGGTCTCGATCGCGTCGGTGATCCTGCCCAAGGTGATCGGCGAGGCGCTGTGGATCAGCGACTGGTCCTGGTTCATCGGCTGCGGCGTGGCGATGCTCGCCTACTGGCAGATCGCCGGCCGTGCCGGGTCGGCGACCCGCACGGCGATGGCCTCGGCCGCCGCCAAGGAGCGCGTGCTCGACGTCCGCTGACCACCACCGCCGGAGGGGGCACCCGCGCCCGGTGCCCCCTCCGGCCCCTCCCCGGGAGACCCCGTGATCATCACCCTGATCAACCCGAACACCACGGCGTCGATGACGGCGACCGCCGCCGAGGCTGCGCGCGCCGTCGTCGCCCCCGGCACCGTCGTGCGGGCGGTGACGTCCCCGACCGGGCCGGTCTCCATCGAGAGCCACTACGACGAGGCGCTCGCCGTCCCCGGGCTCATGCAGGCCGTGGCCGAGGGGGAGGCGTCCGGCAGCGACGCGTACGTCGTCGCCTGCTTCGGCGACCCCGGCCTGGACGCCGCTCGTGAGCTCGCGACCGGACCCGTGATCGGGATCGCCGAGGCCGCCTACCACGCGGCGAGTTTCGTCGGCCGGGGCTTCTCGGTGGTCACCACCCTCGGGCGCACCATCGGCCGGGCGCGTGACCTCGCCGTCCACTACGGCTTCGCGGAACGGTGCCGAGGCATCCGCGCCGTCGAGATCCCCGTCCTCGCCCTCGAGACCGACCCCGACGCCCGCGCCCGGATCACCGACGAGTGCCGCCGGGCGTTGGCCGAGGACGGCAGCGACGCGATCGTCCTGGGCTGCGCGGGCATGGCCGACCTGTGCGCCTGGATCAGCGATGCCGTGCAGGCGCCGGTGATCGACGGGGTGGCCGCCGCCACCGTCTTCGCCGAGTCGCTGGTGCGCCTGGGCCTGCGCACGTCCACCGCCACCGGCGAGTTCGCCGCCCCGCCCCCCAAGCCCTACACCGGCCTGCTGTCCCCGTTCGCCCTGCGCCCCGCCCACCCGTCGATCGCCGCCACCGCGTGACGGCGCCCGCCGGCACCGCCACGCCCGAGAGGACCCCCATGCCCGCCACCGGGACCACCGCCGGCACCGTCGCCCGCGTCGTGGACGCCGCCCCCGCCGTCCCCGGGGCGCAGGAGGTGCTCACACCCGCCGCTCTGCGGCTCGTCGCGTTGCTGCACGAACGCTTCGCGGGGCGGCGGGACGACCTGCTCGGGGCCCGCGCGTCCCGCCGGGCCGAGATCGCCGCGGGGCGGCTGCCGGACTTCCTGCCCGAGACCTCCCGGGTGCGCGCCGACCCCTCCTGGCGCGTGCCCCCGGCACCAGCGGCCCTCGCGGATCGCCGCGTCGAGATCACGGGTCCGACCGACCCGAAGATGGCGATCAACGCGCTGAACTCCGGTGCCAAGGTGTGGCTGGCCGACCTCGAGGACGCCAACACCCCGCACTGGCGCAACGTGATCACCGGCCAGCTCGTCGTCCGCGACGTCGCCCTCGGCACCCTCGCGCACACGGCGGCAAACGGGCGGACCTACCGGCTGCGCGAGGACGCCCCCCTCGCCGTCCCCGTCGTCCGCCCCCGCGGGTGGCACCTCGACGAGCGGCACGTGGCCGTGAGCGGACCGGACGGCGAGCGGGAGGCGGTGGGGGCGCTGGTCGACGTCGCGCTCCTGGCCACGCACAGCTGGGCGGCGTTCGCGGCGGGCGGGCGAGGGCCCTTCCTCTACCTGCCGAAGCTGGAGTCCCACCACGAGGCCGCACTGTGGGCCGAGGTGTTCGCCACCTGCGAGGAGGAGGTCGGGCTGGCCGCCGGAACCGTCCGGGCCACGGTCCTGATCGAGACGCTGCCCGCGGTCTTCGAGATGGAGGAGATCCTCTGGGCCCTGGGCCCCTACGCCACCGGCCTCAACGCGGGTCGCTGGGACTACCTCTTCTCCGCCATCAAGACCCTCGGCCGCAGCGGCGAGGCGTTCGTGCTGCCCGACCGCTCCGCCGTCGCGATGACCGCACCGTTCCTGCGCGCCTACACCGACCTGCTGGTGAGCACCTGCCACCGGCGGGGCGCGCACGCCATCGGCGGGATGAGCGCCTTCATCCCCTCGCGCCGGGACGCCGCCGTCAACGAACGCGCGTTCACCCAGGTGCGGGCCGACAAGCAGCGCGAGGCGGGGGACGGGTTCGACGGCTCCTGGGTCGCCCACCCCGACCTCGTGCCCGTCTGCCGGGAGGTGTTCGACGAGGCGCTGGCGGACCGCCCGAACCAGCTCGACCGCCTCCGCGACGACGTCCACGTCAGCGCGCAGGACCTCCTCGACCTCGCCTCGACGCCGGGCTCGGTGACCGCGGCCGGGGTCGCGACGAACGTGTCCGTGGCGCTGGAGTACCTCGTCGCCTGGCTGGGCGGCCTCGGTGCGGTGGCGATCCACTCGCTGATGGAGGACGCGGCGACGGCCGAGATCTCGCGCTCGCAGGTGTGGCAGTGGCTGCGGTACGGGGTGGTGCTGGACACCGGCGAGGCGGTGACGCCCGAGCTGGTCGGCGCCGTGCTGGACGCGGAGGTGGCCGCGCTGCGGGAGCGGCTGTCGGCCGCCTCCGACGCCACGCGCCTGGCCTCGCTGGAGACCGCCCGCGAGGTGCTCACCGAGGCCATGCTCGGCGAGGACCTGCCCGAGTTCCTCACCACGATCGCCTATCGAAGGGTCCAGGGATGAGCGCCGGCACGACCACCACCGGTACCGACGGCGTCGGGGTGCAGCGGGGGCCGTCCTCGGCCGCGCTCGACCTCGTGATCCGCGCGCCGCGGGCGATCACCACGGCCGGGGAGGTGGCCCGCTCGATCGGCGTCCGGGACGGCCGGATCGTGGCGATCGAGGAACTCGACGCCGACCTCGAGGCCACGCGCACGGTCGTCCTCGACAGCGACGTCGTCCTGATCCCGGGGCTCGTCGACACCCACGTGCACGTCAACGAGCCCGGCCGCACCGAGTGGGAGGGGTTCGCCTCGGCCACGAAGGCGGCGGCTGCCGGCGGCATCACGACCATCCTCGACATGCCGCTGAACTCGATCCCGCCCACCACGACCGTCGAGGCGCTGGAGATCAAGAAGGCCGCGGCCCGCGGCAAGGTGCACTGCGACGTCGGGTTCTGGGGCGGCGCCGTGCCCGGCAACCTCGACCAGTTGCGGCCCCTGCACGACGCGGGCGTGTTCGGGTTCAAGTCATTCCTGCTGCACTCCGGGGTCGACGAGTTCCCGCACCTGACGCCGAAGGAGCTCGAGGCCGTCCTGCACGAGCTCAAGGCGATGGACGGCCTGCTCATCGTCCACGCCGAGGACTCCGACGCGATCGACCGCGCGCCGACCGCCAAGGGCGAGGTGTACCGCGACTTCCTCGCCTCGCGCCCGCGTGGCGCCGAGAACGTCGCCATCGCGCAGGTGATCGAGCTGGCCCGGTGGACGGGTGCGCGGGTGCACATCCTCCACCTGTCGAGCTCCGACGCCCTGCCGATGATCGCCACCGCGCGCCGGGACGGCGTCCGGCTGTCCGTGGAGACCTGCCCGCACTACCTGACGTTCGTCGCCGAGTCCGTCCCCGACGGCGCGACGCAGTACAAGTGCTGCCCGCCGATCCGGGAGGCCGACAACCAGGAACTGCTGTGGGAGGGCCTGGCGGCGGGGACGATCGACTGCATCGTCTCCGACCACTCGCCGTGCACGGCCGACCTCAAGCGCTTCGACATCGGCGACTTCGGGGTGGCCTGGGGCGGCATCTCCTCGCTGCAGATCACCCTGCCGGCGGTGTGGACGCAGGCCCGCATCCACGGCCACCAGCTCACCGACGTCGTGGAGTGGATGGCGACCGCGCCGGCGCGCCTGGCCGGCCTGAACCACAAGGGCCGCATCGCGCTCGGCTGCGACGCCGACTTCGCGGTGTTCGCCCCCGACGAGGCGGCGATCGTCGATCCCCGCCGGCTGCACCACCGCAACAACCGGGTGACGCCGTACGCGTTCCGCGCCCTCGCGGGGGTGGTGCGCTCCACCTGGCTGCACGGCCGGGAGTGGGACGGCGCCACGCCGTCCGGCCGCCTGCTCACCCGCGGGGACGCCGCGTGAGCGCCGCGACGACGACGGGCGGCGCCCTCGCCGTGGGCTCGGTGCCGGGTGCCCGGCCCGGGCCGGGGGAACTCACCCAGACGCTGACCGACCTGGCCTCCGCGGCCATCGGCGCGACGGTCGTGCACGCCGACGACGAGCTGTTCGCCGACCGCCGCCACCTGATCGACCCCAGGCCCTCCCAGTGGCAGCCGGGCTACGGGCGCGACGGAAAGATCTACGACGGGTGGGAGACGCGGCGGCGGCGGCTCAAGCCGGGGGAGGACCCGGCGTCGGCGTGCGACACCGCGATCGTGCGGCTGGGTGCCCCCGGCGTCGTGCGGCACGTCGTCGTCGACACCGCGCACTTCAAGGGCAACTACCCGGCGACGGCGTCCGTGGAGGGGTTGTCGGTCGAGGGCTACCCGTCACCGGAGGAACTGCGCGAGGCGACCTGGACGACGCTCGTCCCGCGCTCGCCGCTCAAGGGCGACACCGCCAACGGCTTCGACGTCGACAGTCCCCGCCGGTGGACGCACGTGCGCCTGACCATCTACCCCGACGGCGGTGTCGCGCGGCTGCGGGTGCTCGGCGAGGTCGTCCCCGACCCGCGGCTCGTCGTCGGCACCGTCGACCTGCTCGCGCTGCAGCTCGCCGGCCAGGTCGTCGGCTGCTCCAACATGTTCTTCTCCTCACCGGCCAACCTCATCCGGCCGGGCGCGCACGCCACCATCGCCGAGGGCTGGGAGACGGCGCGGCGGCGGGACGGCGGCAACGACTGGGTGCTGTTCCGGCTCGGGCTCGCCGGGGCGCCGCGGCTGCTGGAGATCGACACGAGCCTCTACACGGGCAACGCGCCCGGGGAGGCGCGGCTGCGGGGCATCGACGCGCGGGTGTCGTCCCTGGACGACGAGGCGGCCTGGGTCGACCTCCTGCCCCGGACCCGCCTGCAGCCCGACACCCTGCACCGCTTCCGGCTCTGCGACCACCAGCCCGGGGGCGCGTGGGGACCGTCGGTCACGCATGCCCGGCTCGACGTCTACCCCGACGGCGGGGTGGGCCGGGTGCGGCTGTTCGGCGAGGTCGACGCCGCTGCGCGCACCGAGCTCGGACGCCGGTGGCTGGCGACGCTGCCGGTCGGCCACCTGCGCGAGGTGCTCGGTCTCGTCCCCGGGCTGTCGGCGGCCGACGCCGAGCGGGTGGGCGGTGGGTCTCCCGCCGCACTGCAGGACCTGCCGCCCGCGCTGGTCGACTACCTGGCGGGGTGAGGCGCGACCCGGCTCAGGCGGACAGCGGCAGCGCGGCGGTGTCGGCCAGCCGCGACGGGTCGTTCACGCTGGCCAGGACCAGGGCGGGGGAGACCCGCACGGCCCGGCCCCGCTTGCGGGTGGCCGACGCCACCGCGCCGCCGTCGACGCGGTGCGGCCAGATCGTGACGGCCGTGGCGCCGCCCGTGACGGCGACGACGCCGCTCGTGGTGCGCCGGGCGAGGGTGGTGGTCGTTCCGCTGGTGCTCATGGTGGTTCCCCCCTGAGGTGGTCCGGTTGCCGGCGGCGTGGTGGCCGCCCCTGGTGAAACGCTGCGAGGAGGAATCCGGTTACGTCCCCCGGACATGATCTTTGGTATCGATTCGATCACGGGGGTCCGGGAGCCGGGTGGGGCCGCCGCCCCACGTAGGCTCGCGGGGTGCCCGATGCCGCCGTGCCGCCTCACGCTTCCGCCTGGTCCGCCCTGCCCGGGCGCGCGACGTCCCTGGGGTCGTGGCCGGGGACCGACCCGCTCGAGGCCGCACGGGTCGCCTTCGGCGAGCTGCCGGAGCCGCACATCCCGTACCTGCCGGAACTGCCCGCACGCGGGCCGGGCGCCGACATGATCGGGCGCGGCGCGGGCCTGCTCGTCGACCTGCCGGTCGACCTGCAGCCCTCCGGGTGGCGCCTGGTCGACCGGCCCGGGCGCGACCACGAGCGCGCCACCTCCTGGCTGCGGCAGGACCTCGACGTCCTGGCCGAGGTGGCCGACGGCTACCGGGGTCCGCTCAAGGTGCAGGCGCCGGGGCCGTGGACGCTGGCCTCCTCGCTGTGGTTGCCCCGGTTGGAGCGCGCCGTCGTCGACCCGGGCGCCTGCCGCGACCTCGCGGCGTCCCTGGCCGAGGGGGTGTCCCGGCACGTCGCCGACGTGCGGCGGCTCGTGCCCGGGGCGCAGGTGGTGGTGCAGCTCGACGAGCCCTCCCTGCCGGGTGTGCTCGCCGGTGCGCTGCCCACGGCCAGCGGGTTCGGCCGGTTGCGGGCCGTCGACCGCGGGATCGCCGAACAGGCGTTGCGCGACGTGCTCGACGCCGCGCGCGCGGCGGGTGCCGTCACCACCGTCGGGCACTGCTGCGCGCCCGACGTCCCGCTCGGCCTGCTGGCCCGGACGGGCACGCAGGCCGTGAGCGTGGACGTGGGGCTGCTGGGCGTCCCCGGCTGGGAGGCGGTGGCCGAGCTGCACGAGCGGGGGATCGGCCTGTGGGCCGGGGTGGTGGCGACGTCGGGGACGCCGAGGCCCGCGCCGCCCTACGCGCCACCCGCACCCGCGGCCGTCGCCGACCTCGTCTGGAGCCGGTGGCGGGCGCTCGGGTTGCCGGCGACCGGGCTGGACTCGGTGGTGCTGACCCCCGCCTGCGGGCTCGCCGGCGCCACCCCGGTCTGGGCTCGGGCCGTGCTCACGCGGCTGCGGGAGGCCGCCGCCGTCCTCGCCGAGCGGGCGCAGTCCTGACCGCCGAGGATTCCGCCTGCGTCCGTCACCGGGAGCAGACCGCCCCCCGCCGCTCGCCGCGTTCCTCCGACGGGTCACCGCGTTCGGTCCCCCGTGTCGGACGGCGTCCCTAAGCTGCTCCCGGCCCGATGGGGGCCGCATCTGCGATGAGGGGGACCTTCCCGAGATGAGATTTCGCCCGCCCCTGCTCACGGTCGTCGTCGTCGCGGGCCTGCTGCTGCCCGCGGGCGCGGCGGCCGCCGACGAGACGCCGTCGTCCACGCTGACGGTGCAGGTCGTCGACGAGGTCGGCAGCGCCGAGAACGACGTCTGCCTCCGCCTGTACGAGGTGACCATCGACGGCTACCAGCTGCACGAGGCCCGCTGCCCGGAACCCGGCGCCAACGTCGTCACGTTCGACGGCCTGCCGTCCGGCGGGTCCTACAAGGTCGCCGCCGACGGCGGGGCGCTGTACGCGAACGGCTGGTACCCGAGCGCGGCCAGCTACGCCCTGGCGGAGACCGTCACGGCTCCGGCCTCGGTCGTGCTGCGCAACCCCCGTGCCGCCTACGTGCGCGGTATGGTCCGGCAGCCGAACGGCGCCGTGGCCGACTGGGCCGATGTCGCCGCCGTCCCCGTGGACCCGCTGGGGGAGGAGCTGCACACGTACACCGACGAGGTCGGCACGTACTGGATGAAGGTGTTCCCCACCCACTACCAGCTGCACTTCGCCTTCGGTGCCGCCGGTCAGTGGGCGATCGGGTCCCGCGACCGTGAGGGTGCGGCCACGTACGACCTCGCGCCGGGCGACGACGTCACGGTGGACGACACGCTCCTGTCGCTCGAGCCCACCGCGAACGCCGTGGTGCGCGGCACGGTCACGGCGGCGGCCGGCGGGGCGCCCGTCGCCGATGCCTGCGTCGCCCTCGAGTTCGCGGGGGAGCCGGCGGCCCTGGCCTCGGGCCAGCGTCGCGTGCAGCCCTCCAGTGCGGCGTCCGACTGCGCGAATGCAGGAGGGACTCTGACCGCTGCGGACGGCACCTACGAGCTGCTGGTCGGATACCTCGACTCCCCGTACGTCGTGACGGCCAGGGCCACGGACGGGCGTTTCGTCACGGCCCGCTCGGCCGGTCTGGTCCTGCGCGAGGGCCAGGAGGCCACCGTCGATCTCGCGCTGCAGCCCGCGGGCGCCGTGACCGGGACCGTCGTGGACCGGCGCACGGGCAAGCCGCTGAAGGGTGCCTGCCCGAGCGCCTTCGAACGCAGGCAGGGGCCGTGGGTGCGCGACCTGGTGGAGACCTGCAGCGACGGCCGCGGCCACTGGCGCCTGGCCGGACTGCCCGCAGGCCAGTTCAGCATCCAGCTGATGCCCTCCGACGGGGTGCACCAGGGGCAGTTCCTGCCCGGAGCGAAGACCATCGACTCAGCCGCCCTGGTGACCGTGGCTGCGGGGGTCACCACCTCCGCCCCCCTCACGACGCTGCCTCGCGGCGCGGTGCTGCGGGGGCGGATCACCGACACGTCGGGCAAGCCGGTGGCCGGCCTCGACGTCGGCGTGGGCGCGTGGCCCGAGCGGGCCGGCGGGCCGGTGCGTGAGGCGGCCGTGACCGACTCCGACGGCCGCTACACGATCACGAACATCGAGCAGCGGGACGACGTGATCCAGGTGGCGCCCCACCGCGAGTTCCGTGACGACCTGCCCTACGCGTGGCTGTGGAGCGGCAACGTCAACGACCCCGCCCGAGCGCGCCGGTACTCCTTCGACTACGACAAGAAGCTCACGTTCAACGCGGTGGTGAAGCCTGCAGCGAGTCTCACCGTGACCACCACCTCCCTGCCGAAGGGGGTGAGCTGGGTGAGCGTCGACGCCTACAGCCTCAGCGGTTCGCCGATCGGATTCGGGGCCGACGTCAACGTGGCGGCGCCGAAGCCGGTGACCCTGACCGGCTTCTCGACGCAGTCGGTCGTGCTCTCCTTCACCTGGTTCGACGAAGCCACGGGCAAGGCCACCAAGGTCTGGTTCGGCGGCCGCTCCCTCGCGGAGGCGACGCCCATCCCGGTCACCGCGGGTCGGACCGCGACGGTGACGGCCGCCGTGTCCTGACCGGCCCGAGCACGTGGCGCAGGGCGCGGAACTCGTTCCGCGCCCTGCGCCACGTCCGGGGACCGAGCCGCCGCGGGCGGTGGTGACGTTCGTCGCCAAAGAGGTGAACTCCGGCGAACTGCCTGACGGCTTCGTCCCGATAGGGCACGGTGGGCTGTCAGGGGGCAGGTCGTGCTCGGGGCTCTCGCAGGGCCCGAGCCCTTGACGAGGGTGGCGGGATCCGATGATGAAGCGACGTCAGTTCGTAGTGCTCAGCACCGTCCTCGCGCTGGCGGGGGCCCTGTCTGCGGGGACGGCCCACGCGGCAGGCGTCCGACCCGGCGGGGTCGCGGCCGAGGAGGCCATCTCCTTCACGGGGCGCGTGGTGGACAGGTTCCACCGTCCGCTGCCCGGAGTCTGCCCCCGCCTGCACCAGGGGCGCACGGCCGAGCTCGTCGCCGGCGTCGAGCCGAGATGCAGCGACGGCGAGGGCGACTGGGCGATCGAGGGGGTGCTGCCCGGCGACTACTCCGTCGAACTCGCGGGGGTGGGGGCGTACGAGGGCCGGTTCTTCCCCGGCGTCACCTCCGTGGACGACGCCGACCTCTACACCGTGGATCCCGGCTCGGCCGGCTGGTGGTTCGGTACCCGCACCCTGCCGGCGATCACGGTGCTGTGGGGCCGGATCACCGACACCCACGGCCAGGCGGTGCCCGGCGCGGCGGTGACGGTCGCGGTGCCCGAGGCGGGGGGAGCCCTGCGCGCGCTGGGGAGTGCGACGAGTGACGCCACCGGCGCCTACCGGATCGCGGGCGTGCCCGAGGGCGACGCCGTCGTCCAGGTCGTCCCCCCGCACCCCTCCGCTGGCGCGGCGGGCCTGGCATGGCGGGGGCGTGGGCGCGCGGCGGACCCGGCGTCGGCCACCCCCCTCGCCTTCGTGGCGGGCCGGGTGACCACCCTCGATCTCGCGCTGCGCCCGGCGGTGGTCCTCTCGGTGACCCTTGCCTCGCTTCCCGCGGGCGTGTCCGGCGCCGGGCTCGTCCTCGACCCCGTCGGCGCCCTCGGGACGCCGATCGGGTGGGGGGCGACGGTGACGACGGCGGGTGTGCCGGTGGCGGTGACCGGTTTCCCCGCGGGCACGGTGCGGTTGCGGGCGCGGTGGACGGACGCCGCCTCGGGCCAGGGGCGTGAGGCCTGGTTCGGCGGGACGTCGGCGGGGACGGCGACCCCCGTGCTCGTGAGCGCGACGAAGCCCAACGCCGTCCGGGTCTCGTTCGGCTGAGGCTCGGGGCTGCGGTCGCAGGAGGGCGCGGAACTCGTTCCGCGCCCTCCTGGCGCTACCAGGACCGGCGACGGCGTCGGCGAGCTGCGCTTCGTTCTAGTCTGCGGGCGCACGGCGAGGCGCCGGGCTCGGTCGAGGGGGATCATCCATGACGAAGCGACTGTTGACGGCTCTGTCGACCGCCCTGCTCGTAGTGGTGGGGCTGCTCGTGCCCGCCGCCTCGCAGGCGGCGTCGGGCCCGCCCGAGGACGAGATCTGGACCTTCGCGATGGACCCCTCGGGGGGCCAGCTGTACGACACCTGCTACGTCGCGACCCCCGTCGCCGGCGGCGAGGAGTCCCGGGCGTGCCGAGCGGCCTGGCGTCGCTGGTCCGCTTGAAGGTCCGGCCGGGCGTCGCGTACACCCTGCGGTCGGAGGCTCAGGGAGACTTCGCGACGACCTACTACACGGGCTCGTCCTACCCGGGCGGCTCCGCCCGCCGGTCCGACGCCGTCCCGCTGACGACTCCGGTGCAGGTGTCCTTCCACGCCGTCCACGCCGGGGACCTCCTGGGGGTCGTGCGCGGCGCGGACCTCCGACCGGCCGGGGCCGTGTCCGTCACCGCCGTCCCGACGGACCCGCAGGGGCAGTCGGGGCGCACCGTCAGTGCCGCCGACGGCAGCTTCTCGTTCACCACCCTGCCCGAGGGCCACTACCGGCTGAAGTACGAGGCGATGGCCGGGTCGACCGCCGTGACCCAGTGGTCCGGCGGCGCCGCCACCGAGGCCCTCGCCTCCACGGTGACGCTGGCCTACGGCCACCCCGCCCTCGTCCCCGAGACGCTCTCGCGCATCGGCACGGCCGTCCCCACGGCGACCCTGTACGGCACGTCGCTCATTCCCGGCTACCAGTCGCAGCCGCAGGCGTGCGTCGTCGTGCAGCCGGCCTCCGCTCCGGCCACGGGCGGCTGGACGCCCACGGCGTCGGCGTGGGACTGCCTGCGCTACGGCGGTGCCCTGACGGACGCAGACAGCCACTACCGGCTGACGGTGCCCCTGCGCGACACGTCGAGCGCGACCGTCGTCGCCTTCGGCAACGGACGAGCCGCGTCGTCCGTGCAGTCGGCCCTCGTGGCCGGCGAGGTGCGAACCCTGGACCTGCCGTTGCAGGCGGTCGCGACCGTCGCCGGGGCGGTCCTGGGCAAGGGGGGCCGGCCGATCGCGGGCGTCTGCCCGCGGCTGCACGTCGGGCGCACCCAGACGCTCGTCGTCGCCGTCGAGTCCTGGTGCAGCGACGCGAAGGGCCAGTGGTCCCTGCGCGGCCTGCCCAAGGGCGACTACACGGTCGAACTCCTCGGGACGGGGGTGTACGCGACGCGCTACTGGCCCTCCGAGGTGTCGATAGCGGATGCGCGCCTGCTGACCGTCGACGCGGTCCCCGCCGGCTGGACGTTCGCTCCCGCCCCCCTGCCCGCGGTCGCGGTCCTGCAGGGACGGATCACCGACCAGGCGGGTGCGCCGGTGTCGGGTGCGGTGGTGACCGTCGCCCGGCCCCTGTCCGGGGGTGGCCTGGCTCCGGTCGTGACCGCCACCACCGACGTCTCCGGGCGGTACCGGGTGATGGCCGTGCCCGAGGGCAGCGCGGTCCTGCAGGTGGTCCCGCCGCGCGCGGGCACCGGCACCGGGTTGGCCTGGCGGGGGCGCGGGTCGGATCCCGACGCCCTGTCCGGGAAGCCGTTCACGTTCACCGACGGCAAGGCGGTCACCTTC
The DNA here is from genome assembly GCA_046330935.1 of Kineosporiaceae bacterium. Taxonomy (GTDB): domain Bacteria; phylum Actinomycetota; class Actinomycetes; order Actinomycetales; family Kineosporiaceae; genus JAXLRU01. Next base: position 258,058 of record JAXLRU010000007.1, on the reverse strand, counting down.
AACGCGGTGCTGAGGCCGTCGGTGTCGTTGGCGGTGACGCTGTCGTCCCTGCCCGCGGGGGCGGTGGGCGGGGTGACGGTGGATCCCGTGGGATCTCTGGGGACGCCGATCGGGTGGGGGGCGACGGTGACGGCCGCAGGTGTGTCGGTGACCCTGAGTGGCTTCCCTGCCGGCACGGTGCGGTTGCGTGCGCGGTGGACGGACGCGTCGGGGCAGGTGCATCAGGCGTGGTTCGGGGGGACGTCCCCGGCGAGTGCGACGCCGGTGGCGGTGGGCGCGAAGAAGCCCCACGCCGTCACGGTCGCGTTCGGGTGAGGGTCAGGGCAGGGGAGCGCCGAACCCGACGAAGGTGACCGACCCGATGGCGCCGTGCCGGTGCAACAACCGGCGACCGTAGCCCTGCGCGAGGACGACGCTGCGGGCGAAGCCGCGCTCGGCGGCCTCGACGTAGACGGCGCGCGGGGTGTCGCCACCCTCGAAGGGGGCGTCCCAGGCAACGGCGGCGTACTGCCAGGAGGGGGCGTCCCGGACCAGGCTGCGGGCGGCGTCCAGCCCTGCCTCGGCGTCGCCGGGGAACCGGGTGAGGTCCCGCTGCGCGCCGGTGTCGATCATCGAGAACGGGACGAGCGGCCCTCCCGAGACCACTCCCCGCTGCGCCTGCGCGAGGGCGAGCAGGGCGAACTCGCGCAGGGCGCGAGGGATCGCGGAGGGTGATGCATCGTCGACCATGAGTGAAAGGTAACGCCGTAGCGGGGGTGCGGGTACCGCCGGACGTGCTGATCACGGCGCACAGGTCCGCCCCCGGCTCGGCCCGGCGGCGCTGTCGCCGGGCTGGGGCAGGATGGACGCCGTGAGCGTCCTCCCCGAATCCGCCGCCGGTCTCAGGTCGGGCGGCGAGGCCCAGCCCGTCGCCGATCAGCAGGCCCCGCCCGACGAGGCGCGCCACCGCTGGACCGACCTCGCCGAGCAGGTCCGCGCCCACCAGTTCGCCTACTACGTGCGCGACGCGCCCACCGCCTCCGACGCCGAGTACGACGCGCTGCTGCGCGAGCTCGAGGCGTTGGAGGAGGCCTACCCCGGCCTGCGCACCCCCGACTCGCCGACGCAGAAGGTCGGGGGGACGTGGTCCACGGAGTTCACCCCCGTCGACCACCTCGAGCGCATGCTCAGCCTCGACAACGCCTTCAGCGCCGAGGAGCTCGCCACCTGGGCCGAGCGCGCGCACCGCGACGCCGGGCTCGCCGAGGGGCAGCCGCTGGATTTCCTGTGCGAGCTGAAGATCGACGGTCTGGCGATCAACCTCCTCTACGAGGAGGGACGCCTGGTCCGTGCGGCCACGCGCGGCGACGGTCGCACGGGCGAGGACGTCACGCTCAACGTCCGCACCATCCAGGGCGTCCCGCACGTGCTCGTGCCGAACGACGGCGTCGCCGTACCCCGCCGGGTGGAGGTCCGGGGCGAGGTCTTCTTCCCCGTCGCCGCCTTCGCCGACCTCAACGCGGCCCTCGTCGAGGCGGGCAAGGCCCCCTTCGCCAACCCGCGCAACGCGGCGGCGGGCAGCCTGCGCCAGAAGGACCCGCGGGTCACGGCCTCGCGGCCCCTGCAGCTGCTCGTCCACGGGCTCGGTCTGCGCGAGGGGTTCGAGATCGAGCGTCAGTCGCAGGCCTACGAGCTGCTGAAGGCGTGGGGCCTGCCGGTGAGCACGACGTATCGGGTGGTGACGAGCATCGCCGACGTCGTCGAGTACGTCCGCGTCACGGGCGAGCACCGCCACGACCAGGTGCACGAGATCGACGGCGTCGTCGTCAAGGTCGACCGGATCGACCTCCAACGGCGCCTGGGGGCCACCAGCCGGGCGCCGCGCTGGGCGATCGCGTTCAAGTACCCGCCCGAGGAGGTGAACACCCGGCTGCTCGACATCCGCGTCAACGTGGGCCGCACCGGGCGGGTCACGCCCTACGGGGTGATGGAGCCGGTGCTCGTGTCGGGGTCGACGGTCGCCATGGCCACCCTGCACAACGCGCAGGAGGTGGTCCGCAAGGGCGTGCTCATCGGCGACCTCGTGGTCCTGCGCAAGGCGGGCGACGTCATCCCCGAGATCGTGGGGCCGGTCGTCGACGTGCGGGACGGCACCGAGCGCGCGTTCGTCATGCCCACCGACTGCCCCGAGTGCGGCACCCCGCTGGCGTACGAGAAGGAGGGGGACGCCGACATCCGCTGCCCCAACGCCCGCAGCTGCCCCGCCCAGCTGCGCGAGCGGATCTTCCACCTGGCCGGTCGCGGCGCGTTCGACATCGAGGCGCTGGGCTGGGAGGGCGCGATCGGACTGCTGGCCGCCGGCCCCGAGGTGATCGTCGACGAGGGCGACGTCTTCGACCTCGACGAGGCGAAGCTGCTGCGCGTGCCGCTCTACACGCGCCAGGACGGCGGGCTGTCGGCCAACGGGCTCAAGCTGCTCGACAACCTGCGGGTGGCGAAGGAGCGCCCGCTGTGGCGCGTGCTGGTGGCGCTGTCGATCCGGCACGTCGGGCCCACCGCCGCGCGAGCCCTGGCCACCGCGTTCGGATCCCTGCAGGCGATCCGCGACGCCGACCCGGCCGACCTCGCCGCCGTGGACGGCGTCGGCCCCGTGATCGCCGAGTCGGTCAAGGAGTGGTTCGCCGTCGACTGGCACGTACGGATCGTCGACGCGTGGGCGGCCGCGGGCGTCCGGATGGTCGACGAGCGCGACGAGTCGGTGCCGCGCACGCTCGAGGGCCTCACCATCGTCGTCACGGGCACGCTCGAAGGATTCAGCCGGGACGCCGCCAAGGAGGCGATCCTGAGCCGCGGCGGCAAGGCGTCGGGCAGCGTGTCGAAGAAGACCGACGCGGTGGTCGTGGGGGAGAACCCCGGCTCCAAGCACGACAAGGCCGTGCAGCTCGGCGTCCCGGTGCTCGACGAGGCCGGCTTCCGCGACCTCCTCGCCCGTGGCCGCGAGGCCCTGCCGGAGCGTCCGGAGGACTGATCCGCCACGGAGAACAGGGGTGGCCGGGTCGCGGAGGCGGGGCTCGCGGTGACCGCGAGGCCCGACAGGACCAGCGCGGATCCGGCGATGCCGGAGACGGCCGCCGCGAGGCGGCGGCGCGTCAGCGGGCGCAGTGGTGACACGGACAGCTCCTGGGTCGACGTGTGGGCACGCCCGGTGACGCCCCGGTCGGGGCGCGGCGTGGGGGTGAGGAGACGAAGCGACGGATCAGTCCCGCGATGCACCCGCGGCAGCCGGTTTCCCCGATTCGGTCACGAATGATTGATCGGTCTCCCACGGGGAGGGCTTGACGCCGTCGGAGAGGTACCCACCCGGCCCCACGCGAGGACACGGCCGAGCAGGGCCGAGGGGACGCCCGACCCGAACGGCCGCGTCGCCGTCAGGCCAGCAGGAGTGATCGCCGTCACAGGGCGTCACGACGACGGCCCTTCGGCCGTGCGCACGGCTCGTCCCGTGGGGGCGGCCTCGGTGCCCGGCGTGCCGGTCGCGGCCCGCACCGGGGCCCGGGACGCCGTGGCCTAGACTCCGGACGGGTGGTCATCGGTGGCGCTCACGCCGCCCCGGCCCCCGTCCTCCGCCGACCTGCCCGCTGCGCGGGAGGTCTCGTCCTTCCCCGGGAGACTCATGTCCGGCATCTCGCGCGAGGAGGTCGCCCACCTCGCGACGTTGGCCCGCATCGACCTCGAACCCGCCGAACTCGACCGCCTCGCGGGTGAGCTCGGCCAGATCCTCGAGGCCGTGGCCCAGGTCCAGCAGGTGGCCGGCGACGACGTCCCCCCGACGTCGCATCCCATCCCGCTCAGCAACGTGACCCGCCCCGACACCCCGCGCCCGTCCCTCAGCGCGCAGCAGGCGCTGTCGGGCGCCCCCGAGGCGCAGGACCAGCGGTTCCGCGTGCCCCGCATCCTGGAGGAGGACTGACCGTGAGCGAGCTCATCCGCGCCACCGCCGCCGACCTCGCCGCGCGCCTGTCCGCCGGTGACGTCAGCGCCGTCGAGGTCGCGCAGGCGCACCTCGACCGCATCGCCGCCGTCGACGGCACCGGGCCCCACGATGGGGTTCACGCGTACCTGCACGTGGCCGCCGACGCCGCACTCGCCTCGGCGAGGGCCGTCGACGACGCCCGCGCCGCCGGGGAGGCGCTGCCGCCGCTGGCCGGCGTCCCGATCGCGGTCAAGGACGTGATGACCACCGTCGGCATGCCGACGACGTGCGGCTCCAAGATCCTCCAGGGCTGGGTGCCCCCGTACGACGCGACCGTCGTCAAGCGCATCCACGACGCCCGCATGGTGGTGCTGGGCAAGACCAACATGGACGAGTTCGCCATGGGGTCGAGCACGGAGCACTCGGCGTACGGGCCCACCCGCAACCCGTGGGACCTCACCCGCATCCCCGGCGGCTCCGGCGGCGGTTCGGCCGCCGCACTCGCGGCCTTCGAGGCGCCCCTGGCCACCGGCACGGACACCGGCGGCTCGATCCGGCAGCCCGCCGCCGTCACCGGCACCGTCGGGGTGAAGCCGACCTACGGCGCCGTCTCCCGGTTCGGTCTCGTCGCGCTCGCCTCGAGCCTGGACCAGGCCGGGCCCTGCGCGCGGACGGTGCTCGACGCCGCGCTCCTGCACGAGGTGATGGCCGGGCACGACCCGCAGGACTCGACCTCGCTGACCGACGCCTACCCCGACGTCGTCGCCGCCGCCCGCGCGGGGGCCGCCGACGGCCTGGCCGGCGTCCGGATCGGCGTGATCGCAGAGCTGCGCGGCACCGACGGATCGGGCGGGTACCAGCCCGGCGTCCTGGCGCGGTTCGAGGAGTCGCTGGCGCTGCTGGAGGCGGCAGGGGCCGAGATCGTCGAGGTGTCCTGCCCCAGCTTCACGGTGGCGCTGGGCGCCTACTACCTGATCCTGCCGAGCGAGGCGAGCTCGAACCTCGCGAAGTTCGACGCCATGCGTTACGGCCTGCGGGTCCTGCCGGAGGGCGTGGCCGCCCCCACCGCCGAGCAGGTCATGTCGCGCACCCGCGACGCCGGGTTCGGCCCCGAGGTCAAGCGCCGGATCATCCTCGGCACCTACGCGCTGTCCTCGGGCTACTACGACGCCTACTACGGCAGCGCGCAGAAGGTCCGCACGCTGATCCAGCGCGACGTGGCCGCCGCGTTCGCCGACGTCGACGTCCTCGTCTCCCCGACGTGCCCGACCACGGCGTTCGCGCTGGGGGAGAAGCTCGACGACCCGGTCGCCATGTACCTCAACGACATCGCCACCATCCCCGTGAACCTCGCGGGGCTGCCCGGCATGTCGCTGCCGGCGGGCCTGGCCGCCGAGGACGGCCTGCCCGTCGGTTTCCAGATCATCGCTCCCGCCCGCGCCGACGACCGGTTGTACCGGGTGGGCGCGGCGCTGGAGTCGCAGTTGCTGACCCGCTGGGGCGCCCCGCTGCTCGACGGCGTCCCGGCCCTCGAACCCCAGCTCGCACAGCTGGGCGCTGCCGCGGAGGTCGCCCGATGAGCGCCACCACCGTCGACGCGGTCGTCGACTACGACGAGGCGATCGCCGCCTTCGACCCCGTGATGGGGCTGGAGGTGCACGTCGAGCTCAACACGCGCACGAAGATGTTCTGCGGCTGCTCCACGGAGTTCGGCGCCGAGCCCAACACGCAGGTCTGCCCGGTGTGCCTGGGCCTGCCCGGGGCGCTGCCGGTGCTCAACGAGAAGGGCCTGGAGTCGGCGATCCGGATCGGGCTGGCGCTGAACTGCTCGATCGCGAGCTGGTGCCGGTTCGCCCGGAAGAACTACTTCTACCCGGACATGCCGAAGAACTTCCAGACGTCGCAGTACGACGAGCCGATCGCCTACGACGGCTACCTCGACGTCGAGCTGGAGGACGGCGAGACCTTCCGGGTGCTGATCGAGCGCGCCCACATGGAGGAGGACACCGGCAAGTCGACCCACATGGGCGGCAGCACGGGCCGCATCCACGGGGCCGACTACTCGCTGCTCGACTACAACCGGGCGGGCGTGCCGCTGATCGAGATCGTGACCAAGCCCATCGAGGGTGCGGGGGCGCGCGCCCCCGAGGTGGCCCGCGCCTACGTCTCGGCGTTGCGCGACCTGCTGCGCGCGCTCGGCGTCTCCGACGTCCGCATGGAGCAGGGGTCCCTGCGCTGCGACGTCAACCTCTCGCTGCGCCCGTCCCCCGAGGCCCCCTACGGCATCCGCAGCGAGACGAAGAACGTCAACTCCCTGCGCAGTATCGAGCGCGCCGTGCGGTACGAGATCGGCCGCCACGCCGCCCGGCTGCAGGCGGGGCAGAGGGTCGTGCAGGAGACGCGGCACTGGCACGAGGACACCGGGATCACGACGTCGGGCCGCGAGAAGTCCGACGCCGAGGACTACCGGTACTTCCCCGAGCCCGACCTCGTGCCGATCGCGCCCGACGCCACCTGGATCGAGGAGCTGCGGGCGACGCTGCCCGAGAACCCGGCCCTGCGCCGCCGGCGGCTGCAGGCCGAGTGGGGCTTCACCGACCTCGAGATGCGCGACGTCCTCAACGCCGGCGCCGTCGACGTCATCGCCGCGACGATCGAGGCCGGCACGACGGCGGCCGCCGCCCGCAAGTGGTGGTCGGGCGAGCTCGCTCGCCGGGCCAACACCGAGGGCGTCGAGCTCGCCGCGCTGCCCGTGACCCCCACCCAGGTCGCCGCCCTGCAGTCCCTCATCGACGAGGGGCGGATCAACGACAAGCTCGGCCGCCAGGTGCTGGAGCACCTGCTCGGCGAGCAGGGCCGCGGTGCCGACCCGGCTGCGGTCGTCGACGCCCTCGGCCTCGCGGTGGTCAGCGACGACGCGGCGCTGGGCGAGGCCGTCGACCGTGCGATCGCGGCCAGCCCCGACGTCGCCGAGAAGATCCGCTCGGGCAAGGTTGCCGCGGCCGGGGCGCTGATCGGCGTCGTGATGAAGGACATGCGCGGACAGGCGGACGCCGCCAAGGTGCGCGAGCTGATCATCGCGAGGCTCGCGCCGCAGGAGTGAGCGGCCCTACCCCGCCGTCGTCGGGTGCGGCAGCGCGAACACCTCGTAGGGGTCGAGGTAGCGCTGCCGCATCCAGCGCTGAGCACCGTCGGCGGCCGTGGCCAGGATCGTCGCGACGTCGGTGAGCCGCCCGTCCGCGGGCGGTGGCGGGACGCGGCGGACGCCTCCGGGCGGCGTCGGCATCGCCGTGAGCACGCCGCCTTCGAGGACGGCGCGGCTCATGCCCTGCAGCACCGCCGCCGCCACCGCCTCTCGCACGCTCTCGCGCAGGTCGGGGTGGACCAGGCGCAGGCACCCCTCGGTCAGCCCGTGCGCCGCCCCCACCCACGGCGCCTCCGGTTCGAACATGCCGCGTGGCCGCTGCGGTGGCTGCGTCGCCGGTGCCGGAGTGTGGTGGACGGCAGCCGGCAGGACCGCCGGCGGCGAGGGGGCCGCTGGCGACGCGGCGGTGGGCCGCCGTCCCGTGCGCGACCCGCGGGCCTCGGCCGTCCCGCTCGTGCCTGCGCGGGCCTGCCGTGCCGGGTGCACCGCGCGCCAGGCGCGGGCCAGCAGGCGCGGCGCGAGCCGGAAGAGCAGGTAGTTGCCGAGCAGCCACGCCGCGACGCGCACCGAGGTGAGCGGTACCAGCTGCGTGAGGCGGCCGGTCGAGGCGGGCACGGCGGTCAGCAGCGACATCGCGACGAAGAACCAGAACCCCCGGTCCTGACGCAGTGCCGGGCCGCCACGCCTGCGGGTGCGGGCGGGCGCGGACGCGCGGCGGCGGGACGAGCGGGCCATCGCACTCCTCCGGTCGGCGGGCCCGCATCGTAGGCACGGTGCCAGGTCGTTTGGAAGGGAACGACCGGGCCCGTCCGTGAACGGCCGTCAGCCCTCGGCCCGCTCCACCACGACGTTGTGCGGGGGCTCGCCCGCGGCGAGACGCTCCACCTGGGCGGCGAGGAACGCCCTCATCCGGGGGACGAGGTCGGCGGTGTTGCCGCCCACGTGCGGGGTGAGCGGGAGCCCGGGTGCCCGCCACAGCGGGTGGTCGGCGGGCAGGGGCTCGGGGTCGGTCACGTCGAGCGCGGCGCGCAGCCGGCCCGACTCCAGCTCGGCGAGCAGCGCGGGCGTGTCCACCACGGGTCCGCGCGCCACGTTGACCACCAGGGCGCCGTCGGGCATCGCGGCGAGGAAGGCGGCGTCGACCATGCCCCTGGTCTGCTCGGACAGCGGGACGATGACGATCACCACGTCGTGATGGGGCAGCAGCTGCGGCAGCTCGGCGGCCGCGTGCACCCGGCCGAGGGTGTCCTCGCGCGCCCGGGTGCCGACGCGCGTCACCGACGCCGGCTCGAACGGAGCCAGCCGGGCGCAGATCGCCGTCCCGATCCGGCCCGCGCCCAGGATGAGGACGCGGCGGCCGGCCAGGCCCGGTGAGGCCAGCGGCGTCCAGCGCCCGTGGTCGGCCTCGCGGACGGCCGTCGGCAGGTCCCGCAGGGACGCGAGGGTCAGCGCGAGGGCGAGTTCGGCGGTGACGGCGTCGTGGATGCCCGCGCCGTTGAGCAGGCCGACGCCCGGCGGCAGGTCCTCGGGCACCCCGTCGTAACCCGCGCTGAGGAGCTGCACCCACCGCAACCCGGGGACCGCCGCGAGCGCCTCGCGGCGGCCGTGGGAGTCGTAGCCGGGGACGACGACGTCGAGGGGGCCGGGCGGCGGGCCGGTGAGGTCCCAGCGGTGGACCTCGACCCCGGCCGGCTGCCCGCCGTCGGGCCACAGGGGCAGGAGGTCGTCGAAGGGCACGCTGACGGCGAGGCGGGAGGCGGGCACCCGCCCAGCCTAGGTGGGGCGCGTGACGCGGCCGAGTCCACCGAAGCCTTGCGCTGGGTGAGGACTTCTCAGCACAAGGTCACGTCATCCTCGCCTTCGGGGCGGTCACGGGAATAGCCTCACCCCATGACACAGCGTGTTGATCTGACGGAACCGGCCTGGGCCGCGATCGACCCCGCCCGCGAGCTCACCGCCGACGAGCGGGCCGTCCTGGAGGTGCTCGTGGCCGTCATCGACAGCCGCGAGGCGGAGGGCCAGCTCGACGACGTGCGCGTGCGGGGCACCTGCCGGTGCGGCTGCGGCTCGGTGCGGCTCACCACGGACGGCCCCGCCGTCCCGTCGGAGATCCTCCTCGACCGGGGCGCCGTGCGCCCCTCCCACCTGCAGGTCACGGGTGCGGGGCGCGACCCCGAGGGACGCCTCGCCGTCCGCCTGCACGTCGTGGACGGGCTGCTGCACGAGCTGGAGTTCTTCGCCGGGGACGGCGTGCGGGTGAGCCTGCCCGACGTCCGCCAGAAGCTGACCGACGTGCGCGTGCTCGGCTGAGCCCCGCCCGTCAGCCGAGGGCGACCCGCAGGATCCGGTCGTCGCCCTCGGCGGCGCGGCCGCGGCCGTCGCGGTTCGAGGTGGTCAACCACAGCGACCCGTCGGGAGCGACGGCCGCCGCCCGCAGCCGCCCGTACCGCTCCACGAACAGCGGCACGGGCCGCCCCGCGGAGCCTCCGGCCACAGGTACCTGCCACACGCGGCGCCCGCGCAGGGCGGCGACGTAGGCGACGTCGTCGACGATCGCCACGCCGCTGGGGGACGCCTCCGAGGTGCGCCACGACGCCTGCGGCCGCACGTAGCGCGGGTCGTCGTCGTCGCCCTCGACCAGCGGCCAGCCGTAGTTGCCGCCGCGCCGGATCAGGTTCAGCTCGTCCCAGGTGTTCTGGCCGAACTCGGTGGCCCACAGCCGGCCCGCGGAGTCGAAGGCCAGGCCCTGCACGTTGCGGTGACCCCACGACCACACCAGCGACCCGGGGAACGGATTGTCCGAGGGGATCCCGCCCCCGGGGGTCATCCGCAGGATCTTTCCGGCCAGGGAGCCGCGGTCCTGCGAGGCGCTGCGCAGGCCCGCGTCCCCGGTGGCCACGTACACCATCCCGTCGGGACCGACGGCGAGCCGGCCGCCGTTGTGGTTGCCCGCCGACGGGATGCCCTTCAGGACCACTCTCGGCGGCGCCAACCGCTGTCCGTCCCAGTCCATCGTGACCACACGGTTGTCGCCGTCCACCGACGTCAGGTAGGCGAAGACCTGCGTGGACGCACCGCGCGCGAGGACCGCCAGCCCGAGCAGGCCGCCCTCACCGCCGTGGGCGACCCCCGGCGGCGTGGCCACCACCTGCCGACTGCCGCCCGAGAGCCGCAGGATGCGGCCGCTGTCGCGCTCGGCGACCAAGGCGCTGCCGTCGGGCAGGAACGCCAACCCCCAGGGGACTGCGAGGCCCGACGCCACGGTGGTCACCTGCCCGACCGCGGGTGGGACGCCGCGCGAGGGCCGCGTGGTCGTCGCCGTGGCGGGTGCGTTGCTGGTCGGGGCGGACGGGGACGGCGACGGCGGGGAAGGTGCGACCGTGTCGGCGGCGCCGGGCGCGGGGTCGTCGCTGCAGGAGGACAGCAGGCAGGAGCCGGTCACGGCGAGCGCGACCGCGGCGGCGCGGGCTGATCGTCGTGCCATCCTCGAACGTTAGGCGGGCCGCGCCCCCGCCGCATCCCCGGGCAGCTCGGACCTTCCGGGCGGTGACGCCGCCGCCGACTCCTCCGGCCCTGCCGACCGTGGGGACAGCGCCGGAGCAAGGACGCCCGCGAGCACCGCGACCGCCATCCCGGCGGCCGCCCCCACGGCCAGCGGCGCGCCCTCGGCGGGCCGCACGGCGTAGCCGGCGCCGCCGATGACGCCGCCCAGGCTCAGCGACAGCAGGTCGGCGAACGCGACGGCCTGCCCCAGCGCCGCGACGTCCTCGGGCTCGGCGTCGTCGAAGGTGGCTGCCGACAGGCGGCTGTAGGTCAGGCCCATGCCGATGCCGGCCGCGAACCACGCCGTCGACGCCCCCACCAGCCAGCCGGGGCCGTGGCCGGCCCGCACGTCGCCCACGAGCGCGATCCCCAGCCCCGACAGCCCTGCCGGCAGGAGGACGGCGGCGGCCCGGGGCCGGGCGGGCAGGTCCCACCAGCCGCGCGGGACCTCCCGGTGCGGGGGCCGCAGTCCCGTCAGCGCCCAGGCCGCCGCGCCCAGGCAGAACACGACGTTGGTGACGAGCGGGCCGTGCCCGGCACCCGAGACGAGGGCCCAGGGCAGCACCGCACTCGCCGTGTACCAGGCCAGGCAGGCGGCGGTGAGGCCGGTGACGACGCGCATCCGCGAGGGCCGCCGGCGCTCGGGCGTGAAGCCCGCGAGGAGTGCCCGCCCGGCCAGGACGCAGGCCACGACGGCGGCTGTCAGGACGCCGAGCGCGGCACCGGCTCGCGCGGCACCCAGCACCGGCACGGCGGCCGCGCAGACCGCGAGCCCGGCGACCACGACGAGCGCCGCGCCGGTGCGCGACCTGCTCTCGGTCCGTTGCCAGGGCACCATCCCCAGGTGCCGGCCCACGATCAGGCGTGCGGCGGCGAGGAGCAGGCACGGCCATGCCATGGTCGGGCGCCACCCGGCCACTCCCGTGATCAGGGAGTTGAGAACGGGCCCCACCACCGAGGGCAGGAGCCACACCACGGCGAACAGGCCCATCACCCGGGGGCGGTCGTCGTCGGGGAACAGCGCGCCCACGGCCGCCAGCCCCAGTCCGGCGATCAGGCCTCCCGCCGCGCCGCGCAGCAGGGTCCCGAGGAGGACGACGGGCATCGTCCCCGCGAGCGCGCAGGTGAACGACCCCGCCACGTAGGTGAGCGTCCCGGCGGCGAGCAGCCGTGGCGCCGGCACGCGCCTGACGTGGGGCCCGGCGACGCCCAGGACGAGCAGCGTCGCGAGGCCGTCCGCGGCGAGGACCGCGGCGTACCACGCGCCGCCGTCGAGGTCGCGCGAGGCCAGGGGCAGGACGGCCGCGTAGGCGAGGCCGTCCACGGCGGTGGCGAGCTCGGCCAGCAGCAGCCCGGCGAGCAGGCGACCGCGGGTACCGCGGAACAGGTCGGCGACGCCGACCGCGCCACCGTGCGTCACGCCAGGGCCGCCACCTGCCGGGCGTCGGCCGCAGCCTCGTCGTAGCGGCGCAGGATCAGGCGGGTCAGCAGCGGGTGGGGTGCCAGGGTGGCCGACACGACGTCGGCGCCGCAGCGCTCCAGCCGGTCGGCGAAGACCCCGGGGGCGATGAGGTAGGTGGCCAGGCCGATCCGGGCGGCGCCCCGCCCCCGCAGGGACGCGACGGCGTCCTCGACCTTCGGTGCAGCGGCCGACAGGTACGCGGCGGTCACGGAGACGCCGACGGCGTCGGCGAGCATCCGGGCCGTCTCCTCGACGTCGGCGACGGCCCGGGGGTCGCTGGAACCCGCCGCGGCGAGCACGACGGCGTCCAGGCCCGAGGGCGTCCCCCCGCGGGCCGTGCAGGCGCCGGCGAGGTGGTCCGACAGCACGGTGACGAGGTCGGGGTGGGGCCCCAGGGACGCGGCACCCGCCGCCCACCCCTGCGCGGCGACGACGGCACCGGCCACGTCGTGCGCCATGTGGTAGCCGGCCGACAGCAGCAGGGGGACGATCACGCTCGGACGCCCCTGGGCGGCCTCGGCCGCGAGCACCCGCTCCAGGCCCGGCCGCTGGACCTGCTCGTCGACGTTCGCCGCGAGCACCCGCACGTCGGGCCGGGCCGCCGCGACGGCCAGCCGCAGCTCGGCCATGCGCCGCCGACCCGAGGCCAGGCGCGTGCCGTGGGCCGCCGCCACCAGCACCGGGGCCGCCGCATCCCACGGCGGTGCGGCTTCGGGGAAGCGGGTCACGACGTCGTCTCGTCGGCGAGCGCGATCCGGTAGCCGCGCTTGACCACCGTCTGGACCAGTCCGGGGCCGCCGATGCCCTGCCGGAGCCGGGCGACGGCGACCTCGACGGCGTGGCTGTCGGCCGCACCCGGCAGGTGGGTCAGCAGGCGGTCGCGCGAGACCACCTCGCCCGGGCGGCGCATGAGGGCGCGCAGCATCGCCAGCGGGGCGGGGGACAGCGACAGCGGCCGCCCGTCGAGGCTCGCGGCCTGCCCGCGCAGCTCGAGCATCCCGGCCGCGGTGGCGACGCGCTGGACGCGCTGGGTGGCGAGGTGGTCGGCGACCGCGCGGACCAGCGCGCCGAGGCGGAACCGGTCGGGCACCAGGGGGTCGAGCCCTGCCGACACCAGCGGGCCCGCCGTCACCGGCCCCACCGCGGCCGGGACGACGTCCTCGGCCAGCGCGGCGAGGACGTCGTCGAGCTTGTCGGCCTCTCGCGCCGCGTCGAGGAACGCCTGGCTGCCCGGCGCGGAGGTGAACACCACGGCGTCGACGGTCCGGTTGACGATCGCCTCGACGGCGCGCTGCACGCCGGCCGGGTCGGGTGAAGGACCCCACCGGTAGACCGGCACGGTGTGGACGTCGGCGCCGCCGTCGGCGAGCCGGAGCAGCGTGTCGGGGTCGGGCAGGCCGTGCAGCTGCACCGTGACGCGCTTGCCCACCACGCCCTCGGCGAGCATCCGGTCGACGACCTCCGCCGTGGTCTCGGACTCCGCCGCCCACGCCTCGACGAGGCCGGCCGCGCGGATCGCGCCCTTCGCCTTGGGGCCGCGTGCCAGGAGCCGGGCGGAGCCGAGGACCTCCAGCAGGTCGGGCGCGAGGCCCGCGGCGTCGGCGGCCTCGATCCAGCCGCGGAACCCGATCGCCGTCGTGACGACGACGTCGTCGGGCGGGCTGGCGATGACCTCGCGCGTGGCGCGGAACAGCTCGGCGTCCTCGGTCAGGGGCACGATCCGCAGGATCGGCGCCTGCAGGACGCTCGCGCCGCGGCGGGCGAAGCTGGAGGCGAACTCCTCCGCGCGGCGGTCCGACGTCAGGACGATCGAGAACCCCGCGAGCTGCTCGGGCGAGGACAGCGGGGAGGCAGGCGCAGCGATGCCCGCCGACGCGGAGGGCGCGGGCGGGCCGGGCGTGGACGACGACGGGACGCTCACCCGGGCGGCTCCGAGACGTGTGCGGCGGCCAGCAGGTCGAGCCCGGCGACGGCCCCGACCACGATCACGGCGGGGGAGCGGACCCCTGCCGCACCCATCGTCGCAACCGCGTCCGCCAGGCGCGCGCGCACCGTGCGCTGCCGGGGGGTCCAGCCGCGCTCGACGGCGGCGACGGGGGTGGACGGGTCGGCGCCCGCCGCGAGCAGGCGGTCGACGAGCTGGTCGAGGGTGGCCACGCCCATGAGCACGACCAGCGTCCCGCCGAGGGCCACGAGGGCGCCCGCGCGCTCGGGGGTGAGGTCCTCGTGGCCGGTGACGACGGTGACGCTGCGGGACAGGCCCCGGTGGGTCACGGGGATCCCCGCGGCCGCGGGCACGGAGAACGCGCTGGTGACGCCCGGGACGACGGACACCTCCACCCCCGCCTCCGTGCACGCCAGCCACTCCTCGCCCCCGCGGCCGAGCAGGAACGGGTCGCCGCCCTTCAGCCGCACCACCCGGGCGCCCGCGCGGGCGTGCTCGACGAGGAGGCGGTTGATCTCGTGCTGCGGCACGGGGTGGTGGTCGGGCGTCTTGCCGACGTCGATCACCTGGACGTGGGGGTCGAGGTCGGCGAGCACCTCGCGGGGGGCCAGCCGGTCGACGACGACGACGTCGGCCTCGGCCAGCAACCGCCGCGCCCGCACCGTCAGCAGTTCCGCGTCCCCGGGGCCGCCGCCGACCAGCGCGACGCTGCCCCGGCGGCCGGGTGCCGCGGACGTCCCGGCGGCGGTGGTCGAGGCGAGCGGCGCCTGGGTCACGGCCGGCGCCGCCGCCCCGGCGGAGGCGACGACGCACCACACGCGTGCCCGTGCGGCGGCGGCGGCCACCTCGGCGTCGGCCCGGGGCTCGTCGGTCGCCGCGTGCACGAGCCACGCGGCCACCAGGTCGTCGACCGCCCAGGGCCGGGGGCGCCAGGTCAGCGCGCCGTCGAGCGCGAGGGCGGCCAGCTCGTCGCCCAGGTCTGGGGCCACGACGAGCACCTCGGCGCCGGCCTCGACCGCCCGCGCGGCTGCCGTGGCCGCGGCGTCCCCGCCGCCCACGACCACCACGCGGCGGCCGCGCACGTCGACGTCGAGGCTGAGCGTCACGTGGTCACCGTGCCAGCGCTCACAGCTGCACCTGCATCGGCGGCGGTGTCGGTCGCGGCCGCGCGCACCTCGACCACGCCGTCGACGACCCGCACCTCGTGCACGGCCAGCGCGGCGTCCTCGTCGAGGCAGCGTCCGGTACGGAGGTCGAACGCCTGCTTGTACATGGGGGACACCACCACGGGGACGTCCCCGCGCGTCCCCACGAGCCCGCGCGCGATCACGTTGGCGCCGCTGAGGGGGTCGTGGTGGTCGACGGCGTGCAGGGAGTCGTCGTGGAGCCGGAAGATCGCGATCTGGGTGCCCTCGACGAGGGCCGCGACCCCGCGTTCCGGCAGCAGCTCGTCGAAGCGGCAGATGCTCGTCCAGGTGCTCATCGGGTCACGACCTCCAGACGGGTACCGGCGATCCGCACGGGTGCGGTCGCGGGGGAGGGGACACCGGCGTCCGGAAGGCGACTGCTCTGAGGCGATGGTAGGGCCGCCGGTGCGGTTCGCGCCTCATCCGGGCCCACCGATCCGTCCCGTTCCTCCGGTCGTGCCGGTCGGCGCTGACCCCGCTCGGCCACGTAGGCGAGGTCGGGGTCGCCCTGGTCGGGGGCGTTGACGAAGGCGGAGAAGCGGCGCAGCTTCTCCGGGTCCTCCAGCGTCGCCCGCCACTCGTCGACGTAGGTGTCGACGTGCGAGGCCATCGCCGCGTCGAGGTCGGCGGCGATGCCGAGGCTGTCCTCCAGGACCACGGCCCGGACGTGCTCGAGGCCGCCCTCGATCTCCTCCAGCCAGCTCGCGGTGCGCTGCAGCCGGTCGGCGGTGCGGATGTAGTACATGAGGAACCGGTCGATGGTGCGGATCAGCGTGGCGGTGTCGAGGTCCTCGGCCAGCAGCTGGGCGTGCTTGGGCGTGAACCCGCCGTTGCCGCCGACGTAGACGTTCCAGCCGTTCTCCGTGGCGATGACGCCGACGTCCTTGCCCCGCGCCTCCGCGCACTCCCGCGCGCAGCCCGAGACGCCGAGCTTGAGCTTGTGCGGCGAGCGCAGCCCCCGGTAGCGCAGCTCCAGGTTGATCGCCATGGTCACCGAGTCCTGGACGCCGAACCGGCACCAGGTCTGCCCCACGCACGACTTCACGGTGCGCAGCGACTTCCCGTAGGCGTGGCCCGACTCGAAGCCCGCGTCGACCAGCCGCTGCCAGATCGCGGGCAGCTGCTCGATCCGGGCACCGAACAGGTCGATCCGCTGACCGCCGGTGATCTTCGTGTAGAGGCCGAACTCCTTGGCGACCTCGCCGATCACGATCAGTCCCTCGGGGGTGACCTCCCCGCCGGGGATGCGGGGGACGACCGAGTACGTGCCATCCTTCTGGATGTTCGCCATGACGTGGTCGTTGGTGTCCTGCAGCGCGGCGCGCTCGCCGCCCAGCACGTGCTCGTTGAACAGGCTCGCGAGGATCGAGGCCACGACGGGCTTGCAGATGTCGCAGCCGCGACCGCGCCCGTGCTTGGCGACCAGCTCGCTGAAGGACCGGATGCCCGAGACCCGGACGATGTCGAACAGCTGGGCCCGGGAGACGTCGAAGTGCTCGCACAGGGCCTTGCTGACGGTGACGCCGGTCGCCTCCAGCTCCTTCGTGACGAGCTTCTTCACCAGCGGCAGGCAGGACCCGCACGACGTACCGGCCTTCGTGCACGCCTTCACCGCGCCCAGGTCGGTGCAGCCGTCGCAGCGAACCGCGTCGCGGATCCGCCCGGCGGTGACGTTGTTGCAGGAGCACACGGAGGCGTCGTCCGGCAGGTCCCCGCCGACGGAGGCCCCCTCCAGACCCTCCGGCAGCAGGAACGCGGCGGGGTCGGCGCCCAGCTCGCGGCCCAGCATCGGCCGCAACGACGCGTACGCCGAGGCGTCGCCGACGAGGATGCCGCCGAGCAGCGTGCGAGCGTCGTCGGAGAGCACGAGCTTCTTGTAGACCCCGGCGACCGGGTCGGCGTAGACGACCGGCAGCGCGCCCTCGGTGGTGGCGAAGGCGTCCCCGAAGCTCGCGACGTCGACGCCGAGCAGCTTCAGCTTCGTCGACAGGTCGGCGCCGGGGAAGGTGGCCGTGCCGCCGAGCAGGCGGTCGACGACGATCTCGGCCATCGCGTACCCGGGCGCCACGAGGCCCAGCGCGCGGCCCTGGATGCACGCCACCTCGCCGATCGCCCAGACCCGCGGGTCCTCGGTGCGGCACGCGTCGTCGACGACGACCCCGCCGCGCTCGCCCACGGGCAGCCCGCAGGCCCGCGCCAGCTCGTCGCGGGGGCGGATGCCCGCGGCGAACACGACGACGTCGACGTCCAGGCGCCCGCCGTCGGCGAACTCCATCGCCTTCACGTGACCGGTCCGCTCACCGCGGGTGTGCTCGTGCACCTTCGCGGTGGCGGTGCCCGTGTGCACGGTGACGCCCAGGCCCTCGATGAGGCGGCGCAGGGCCTCGCCGCCGCCCTCGTCGACCTGCACGGGCATCAACCGCGGCGCGAACTCCACGACGTGGGAGTCCACGCCCAGTGCCTGCAGGGCGCCCGCGGCCTCCAGACCGAGCAGGCCGCCGCCGACGACGGCCCCCGTGACGACGCCGCGAGTGCCACCTCGGGAATCCGACGACGCCTCGGCGCGGGCGCGCTGCAGGTCCTCGACGTACTGCCGCAGGGACGCGACGTCGTCGAGGGTCCGGTAGACGAAACAGCCGGAAAGGTCCTTGCCCGGCACCGGAGGGACGAACGGCGACGAGCCGGTGGCGAGCACCAGCGCGTCGTAGGGGTAGGTCCGCCCCGACGCGCACGTGACGACGCGCGCCTGCCGGTCGACGGCGACGACCTGCTCGCCGCGGCGCAGGCTGACCCGGGGGTCCTGCCACAGCGCCGGGTCGCCGAGGGAGAGCTCCTCGGGGTCGCGGCCGGAGAAGTACGAGGTGAGCGCCACCCGGTCGTAGGGGGCCCGGGGCTCCTCGGCGAGCAGGGTGACCTGCCACGGGCTCGCCCCCTCGCCCGCGTCCTGGCGCTGCACGAGCGCCTCGACGAGCCGGTGGGCGACCATGCCCCCGCCCACGACGACCAGGCGCGCGGCGCCGGTCGGGGTCTGCGCGTGTGCGCTCATCGGGTTCCTCCTGCGGGGGTGGGGTCGGGCTGAGTGGGGTCGGTCGCGAGGGGGGCGCTGCGGCGCCCGGGGACGCCGTCACGCGCCGCCGCGGCGGGGCCGGCCGGTTCCGGCACCGCCTCGGTGCCGGGATCGGAGCGCTGCAGCCAGCCGAGGAGGCCGGTCAGGGCGTCCTTGCAGGTGCCGCAGCCGGTGCCGGCCCGGGTCCGGCGGCCCAGGGCGTCGACGTCGCGGGCACCGTCGGACCAGGCCTGGACCAGCGCCTTCTTCGTCACCCCGTTACAGCGGCACACGGTGGCGCGGTCGGGGATGAGCGTGGGGTCGTCGCTGCCGCCCGCGGGCCCGGCGGCCCGACGCCCGGGGGTGAGCAGCGCGGTGCGGTCCGGGGGAGCGAGGGCGCCGGCGTCCACCTGGCGGCACAGCTCGGCGGCGGCGCGGGCGTCGCCGACGACGACGGCGCCGGCCACCCGCCCCTCGCGCACCACGGCCTTGACGTAGCGGCCGCCGACCGGGTCGAGCAGCTGCACGACCTCCTGGCCCGGGGTCTCGTCCCACGGGTCGGGGCGGCAGGCGCCCGCGGCGGCGACCTCGACGTCGGCCGCCTTGAGCCGCACCACGGGGTCCGCGTGCCGGTAGCGGGCGCCGGGGTCGGCGGCGGTGAGGAGGTCGGCGACGACGCGTGCCTGCGCCCACGCGGTCGCGACCAGCCCCGGCACGGCGCCGTCGAACTCGGCGCAGTCGCCGATCGCGCTGACGGCGGGGTCGGCGGTGCGCATCAGGTCGTCGACGAGGACGCCGCGGCCCACGGGCAGCCCGGCGGCGGCCGCGAGGTCGGTGTCGGGGCGGATGCCGCAGCTGAGCACGACGAGGTCGGCGTCCAGGGTCTGCGCCTGCCCGTCGACCTCGACGTCCACGCCGTGGGCGCGTCCGGTGGGGCCGAGCCGGACGGCCGTGGTGCGGGCGCCGGTGCGCACGTCGACGCCCAGGCGGCGGAACGCGCGGGCGAGGACGGCGCCGCCGGTGGCGTCGAGCTGCCGGTCGAGCAGCGAGGGCCCGTGGTGCAGGACGGTCACGGCCGGTCCGCGGCGGGCGAGGCCCCGGGCGACCTCCAACCCCAGGAGCCCGCCGCCGACGACGACCGCCCGGGTGGCGTTGGTGGCCGCGGCGACCAGCTCGCGGGCGTCGTCGACGGTGCGCAGCTCGTGGACGCCGCCGGGCAGCGCCGCCAGCGGGGGCACGCCGTCGACGGCCGGCCGCGTGGGGCGGGCACCGGTGGCGAGCACCAGGTGGTCGTACGGCAGCAGCGTCCCGTCGGTGCAGGCGAGCAGGCGGCGATCGCGGTCGAGGGACGCCGCGGCGACCCCCGTCAGCACGCGCACCCCGCGGGCCTCGAGGTCGGGCACGTCGGCGGTGGCCAGGGACGCGATGTCCGCGCGGCCGGCGACGACCTCCGACAGCAGCACCCGGTTGTAGGCGGGGTACGGCTCGGCGCCGACCACCGTGATCGACAGCGCCGGGGCGCCGTCCCGGGACGCGCGGGCGAGCAGGTCCTCGACCAGGCGGCTGCCGGCCATGCCGAAGCCGACGACGACGATCCGCACGAGGTGACGGTTGGTGCTCATCCCTCCCCCTCCGGGGCGCGGCGCACGCTGACGGCGCACACCTTGAACTCGGGCATCCGCGACGTCGGGTCCAGGGCGTCGCTGGTCAGGCGGTTGGCGCTGCCCGCTCCGGCCCAGTGGAACGGCACGAAGACGGTGTCGGGCCGGATGCTGTCGGTGATCCGAGCGGGGGCCGTGAGCGTGCCCCGCTCGCCGGTGAGCTCCACCCGCTCGCCCTCCTCGACCCCGACGACGGCGGCGAGGTCGGGGTGCAGCTCCACGTACGGCCCGGGGGCGGCGCCGGCCAGCTCGGCCACGCGCCGGGTCTGCGCCCCGGACTGGTACTGCTGCAGCACCCGCCCGGTGGTCAGGTACACCGGGCGCTCGCGCCGCACGTCGTCCACGGGCGGGCGGTGGTCGACCCGCACGAAGCGCGCCCGCCCGTCCGGGGTGGCGAAGCGCTCGAGGAACAGCCTCGGCGTCCCGGCGTGGGTGTCCTCGGGGCAGGGCCAGTGCAGCGCCTCGCCCGCGTCGAGACGGGCGTAGCTGACGCCCGCGTAGTCGGCCTTGCCGCCGGCGCTCGCGCGCCGCAGGTCGGCGAACGCCTGTTCGGCGACGTCGGGGACGAGTCCCGGGCGGCCGAGCCGCGCGGCGAGGTCGGCGATGACGGCCAGCTCGTCGCGGACGCCGGCCGGCGGGTCCAGGGCGCGGCGGCGGCGCAGCACCCGGCCCTCGAGGGAGGTCATCGTGCCGTCCTCCTCGGCCCACTGCGTCACGGGCAGGACGACGTCGGCGAGCATCGCGGTCTCCGACGGCACGACGTCGCAGACGACGAGCAGGTCGAGGGCCTGGAGGCGCTCGGTGACGGCGAGGGCGCGCGGCGCCGAGACCACGACGTTGCTGCCGTGGACGAAGAGGGCCTTCGGGCCACCGTCGGTACCGAGGGCCTGGAGCAGTTCGACCGCGGAGAGGCCGGGGCCGGGCAGGTCGTCGGGGTGCACGCCCCAGACGGCGGCGACGTGGGCGCGCGCGGCGGGGTCGACCAGCATGCGGTAGCCGGGTAGCTGGTCAGCCTTCTGGCCGTGCTCGCGGCCGCCCTGGCCGTTGCCCTGCCCGGTGAGGCAGCCGTAGCCGCTGCCGGTGCGGCCGGGCAGGCCGAGGGCGAGCGCGAGGTCGATGCAGGCGGAGACGGTGACGGTGCCCTTGGCGTGCTGCTCGGCACCGCGACCGGTGATCACGTACGCCCCGGGGCCGCCGCCGCGGGGCGCGGCGGTGGCGAGGCGGTGGGCGGCGGCGCGGACGAGCGTCGCCGGGACGCCGCTGACCTGCTCGACGCGCTCGGGCCACCACGCGGTCACCGCCGAGGCGACGGCCTCGTACCCGGCGGTGCGGTCGCGGACGTAGTCGCGGTCGAGCAGGCCCTCCTGGACGACGACGTGGAGGATCCCGAGCACCAGCGCCAGGTCGGTGCCGGGCACGTTCTGCAGGTGCAGGCCGCCGCCGTCCTCCGCGACCGCCGCGGTCGCCGGCCGCCGGGGGTCGATCACGATCAGGCCGCCGCGGGCGGCGGGACCGGCGAGGTGGGCCATGAGCGGCGGCATCGTCTCGGCGGGGTTGCTGCCCGCGAGCAGGATGGCGCCGGCGCCGCCCAGGTCGGTGACGGGGAACGGCAGGCCGCGGTCGAGGCCGAACGCCTTGTTGCCGGCGGCGGCGGCCGAGGACATGCAGAACCGGCCGTTGTAGTCGATCTGCGAGGTGCGCAGGGCCACCCGGGCGAAGGCGCCGAGCGCGTAGGCCTTCTCGTTGGTGAGGCCTCCGCCGCCGAAGACGGCGACGGCGTCGTGGCCGTGCTCGGCCTGGATCTCGTTCACCCGGCGGACGACGAGGTCGAGCGCGTCGTCCCAGGACGCCGGCGTCAGCTCGCCGTCCTCGCCGCGGACCAGGGGGGTGGTGAGCCGGTCGGGGACGTCGAGGACGGCGGCGGCCGTCCAGCCCTTCTGGCACAGGCCCCCGCGGTTGGTGGGGAAGTCGCGTCCCAGCACCTCGACCCGGGGGCGGCCCGACGGCCGGGACGCGCCGTCCGCGGGCGCCGCCGGGGTGACCCGGAGGGTGGTCGCGCACTGCAGGGCGCAGTACGGGCAGTGCGTGTCCACCTCCCGGATGCTCCCGGGGGCGTCGGTCCGCGAGGCGGTCCCGGCCGTCGTCGCCGTCATGCGGTCAGGCCCCGATCCCGGCGTAGCGGCTGCCCTTGCGCAGGTAGGCGGCCCAGGTGACGGCGAACATCACCACGAAGAGGCCGACGTAGAACTGCAGGGCGGGGGTGATCGAGCCGGTGTGCTCCTTGGCCTGGGCGTAGGCGATCGGCACGAGGAACCCGCCGAAGGCGCCGACGGCCGAGATGATGCCGATGGCACCCGCGGCCTCACGCTTGGCGCGCAGCAGCTCGACGTCGCTGCCGCCGCGCTCGGTGCCGATCGCGCGGAAGATGGCGGGGATCATGCGGTAGGTGGAGCCGTTGCCGATGCCGGTGGCGATGAACAGCGTCATGAAGCTTGCGAAGAACAGGCCCAGGCTCTTGGTGTCGACCGCCCGCAGAGCGCCGAGGGAGCCGAGGATCAGCAGGGCGAAGGAGAACAGCGTCACCTTGGCGCCGCCGAAGCGGTCGGAGATCTTGCCGCCGAGGGGGCGGGCGACGGAGCCGACGAGGGCACCGAGGAAGCCCCAGCTCAGGGCGATGTCGGGGCGGGCGAAGACCGTCTTGAGGAGGGTGGGGAACGCCGCGGAGTACCCGATGAACGAGCCGAAGGTGCCGATGTAGAGGAAGGCCATCAGCCAGGTCTGACCGCTCTTGGCCGCGGCGCCGGTGGCGCCCGGGTCGGCCTTGGCGTCGCTGAGGTTGTCCATGAACAGGAACGCGAGGACGGCCGCGATCACCGCGAGCGGGATGTACATGAGGCCGGCGCGGGCCAGGGCCAGGCCACCGCCCGCGACGATGAGCAGGGGGACGACCTTCTGCACGACCGCGACGCCGAGGTTGCCGCCCGCCGCGTTGAGCCCGAGCGCCCAGCCCTTCTCCTTCTCGGGGTAGAAGAAGGAGATGTTGGCCATGGACGAGGCGAAGTTGCCGCCGCCGAGGCCCGCGGTCGCCGCGATCGCGAGCAGCGCGCCGTAGGACAGCTCGGGGTGCGACACCGCGTACATCAGGCCCACGCAGGGGATGAGCAGGAGCAGCGCGGAGACGACCGTCCAGTTGCGCCCGCCGAAGATCGGGACGGCGAAGGTGTAGGGCAGGCGCAGGAGCGCCCCGACGCCGCTGGGCACCGCCGTCAGCCACAGCATCTGCTCGACCGACAGGGAGAAGCCCGCGTCGTTGAGCTTGACCACGACGATGCTCCACAGCAGCCACACCGAGAAGCCGATGTGCTCGGCGAAGATCGAGAAGATCAGGTTCTTGCGGGCGACCTTCTTGCCCGTGCCCGACCAGAACGCCGGGTCCTCGGGGCGCCAGTCGTCGATCCAGTGCTTGCGGGAGGCGCGCGACGCCGACGGCGTGGTGCCGGTGGTCGCTGCGGCCTCCGGGCCGCGAACGGGGGTGGTGGTCATGGGGGCTCCTCGGACGGGAGGGGAGTCCGCCGGGGTGAGCGTCCGGCGGTGCGATGTCCGAGACGCTATGAACGGGGTGTTTCTCGCTTCCGCCCTCGCCGTTACACAGCCGCAACTCTTTCCGCACACCGACCAAGGCCCGTTGTGAGGAGAGGCTCGCCTGTGCTCGTGGCGGCCGGTCAGGGAACGAGCACGGCGCGCGCTTCGATGACCTCGATGCCGATACCAGGACTGGCGACCTCCGCGGTGCCCTCCACGGGGAGCCATTCCGTCTCGCCGACGACGCGGAAGCGGCCGGTGTACACGGTCGTCAGGCTGATCACTTGTCGGCCTGTCCGGGTGTAGACGTGGGTGGTCGTCATACGGGGGTACGGGCCACCGGGGTCGGTCGTGGTGAGCGACTGGCCGTCGCCGAAGGTCCAGACGAACCGGGTGGGCTTGGCCGCCACCTCGACCGCGCGGCCGAGCACCGTCGTCCGCAGCAGCACGTCGTCGGCGTCGACGTAGACGTTGGTGTCCATGTTCACGAGCACCGGGCGCCCCGAGGGCTGGACGTGCGCGACGCCGGCCGGGATGGGGAGACGGCGGAACTGCCTCTCGTCTAGGACGGGAACCGGAGCGGCCTCGTTCTGCTCTCGCTCGCGCACGCAGCGCCAGCCGGTGACGGTCCACTTGTCCGGCGCCGGCTCAGCGACGTCCCGAGGCCCGACGAAAGTCCACACCGCGTACATGCCCTGTTGCCCGACAGACCGGCACTGCTCTGATGCGTCTGCGCACATCGCGTCGGCCCCCTGCCTGAGCATGGTGTTTCCGGGGCACTTGGGGAGCGTCGCCCGTCGGCGGAAGTGGCCCGGAGCGTGGGGGTCGGCAATCCTGTCATTTTCGGTGGAATCTTCGCTGCTTTCTTCGCCGAGTACGTCCGCCATGCCGTCGTCGAAGGTCGTGTCCGCCCTTCGATGTTTCTTCGGCGAGGTTTTCGTGGAGTGCTTTTCGGCGGCGGAGAAACCTGAGACAGGCGACGCCGAAGCCTCGCCTGGTGCTGCGAGGACCATGAGGGTGACGGCGACCGAGACGACTACGCCTGTCAGCCGGGAGCGGTGCGTCACTTGTCGTGATCCTCGAATCGACCCGCGATGACGCGCCAGCCTGTCACGACGTTCCAGCGGACTGCGATGGCCAGTTCCTGAGAGGGGGCCGAATCGAACGAGTCCACGGTCTTGCCGGCCGAATCGACGAGCTTGCTGGCGGACTGGTGGAACAAGGCGCTGACCACTGTGCGGTCTTGGGAGCCGTTCGGTGCCGCGACGACGCTGGTGACCTGGAGCGTCTCACCGACGACTCGGTGCCCCTTGGCGGCGTGGGCTCGAATCTCGTCCGTCAGGCTCACGCAGAATCCGCAGCCCTTGAGGGTGACGTCGTCGAGAGGACTGGGATTGTTCGATGCAAAGGCGTAGACGTAGACCTCGAGGAAGTACCGCACGAACGCCTCGGCGCCGGCGGGAGTGCCCTCCAACGCCGCCGCAGGGCGCGTGGGCGGAGGAGTCCACGTGGGAGTCGGGGTGGGCGACACCGACTCGGACGAGTCGGAGACCGTCGGCGACGGGCCGGGCCCGGGCTGTTCTCCGGAGCACGCCGCCGTCAGTCCCGCTGCCACCAGTGCCAGCAGCGCCGCCCCACGAGTCCGCATGGCCGCGACCCTAACCGACCGATCACGGCCGCCCGACGCGTCGTCCACAGGTCGCCGATCCCGTATCCGTGATCCCCGTCGGCCCCTCCTGAGCCTCGGGGGAGAGGGGGACGACCAGGGGGTCACCGGGAGGGGACCGGAGCGACATGAACAGCCAAGGTAAACGGAACGGCCGCCTGCGCAGGCGGCTGGCGGGCCTCGTGACGGCGGTGCTCGTGGCGGCCGGGGTGGTCGCGATCGCGGCACCCGCACAGGCGGCCACGTGCACGGGCAGCACGACGGGCAACGTCCGCGGCAAGTCCGTGGTGTACGACCAGTGCGTGCGGTCGACGGTCACGCGCAGCGGCACGACTTACACGATCACCGTCTGGTACACCGAGGCGAACTCGGCGACGAACCTCGCCCAGTGCACGGCCGCCGAGAACTCGGTCAACCGCTGCGAGCACGCGCTCGCGAACGCCGACGACGCCAACGGCGACAACGTCAACGCCGTGGGCGTGGCCACCGAGATGGCGACGGCGCTGGGCTTCTACCTCGACCGCGGGCTCGGCTTCCCCGCCGGCGGTGCCACCGACCTCAGCGTCCTGGTCGGCGAGGACCCGCGCCTGGGCGGGGTCAACTGGCCGCGCCAGATCTACGTCGACGACGAGCAGGTGGACCAGAACGACGTCCTGGCCAAGCGGCTGCTGGCGTTCCACGAGATGATGCACCTGGTCCAGGACGTGTGGGACAACGGCACGGGCTGGCAGGGCTGGTTCGGTGAGGGCATCGCCCGGGCGATCGAGGACCGGGTCGACACGGCTCTGGACGCCGACACCGGACACCTGTTCATCCCCGAGCTCAACGGCCTCATGTCCACCGAGTCCGACCGGACCGCCACGACCACGGACACCAGCTACCGCAGCTTCCTGTGGTGGACGTGGCTGTTCGACCAGTACCGCGCCGCCGCCGACACCGAGCCTGCACTCGGCTGGACGGCGATCCGCGACTTCTACGTCAAGCTCGGCGCGAGCACCGACCAGCTGCAGGCGGTGCGCTCGTTCGTGATCGGCCGCGGCGGCAACCTCGACCAGGACTGGCTGGACTACACCCTCAGCCTGTGGTCGTACAAGCGTTCCCCGTCCAGCGCGCGCCTCACCTACGTCGACTCCGAGATCAAGTCCGCGGGAGCGCAGCTCAGCGGCAACCAGGTGATCACGGGCGGCCCCGCCTTCAGCGCCACCCAGGCCACGCCCACCGTCAACTCGCGCTCGGTGAAGTTCTACGAGTTCAACCCGGCCAACCAGTGCGACTACGCGTCGTTCTCGTTCGACGGCAACGGCCGCACCTTCGGCTTCTCGGTGCTCACCGCGAACGCCTCGGGCGTGCTCGTGAACCGGTGGTCGTCGATCTCCTCGTCCTGGACGCGCACGGTGCGCACCTCGGGGCTGGGCAGGATCGTCGTCGCCGTCACGGGGCTGGACCAGACCGGTCCCGTCGCGGTGGGCTGGGGCTGCGTGCAGCCGACCGTCACCATCACCCGCCCCACGACGGCCGCGTTCGAGATCGTCGGCCTGCCCTCGGCGCCGCGCCGGTTCATCGCGCAGGTGAAGGTCACCGGCCCGTCCGGCGAGGCGATCGCCGGCCTGCAGCCCAGCGCCTTCTCGGTCGGCGTGATCAAGCCGACGGGCGGGACGCCGATGCCCGCCACCGTCGTCCAGGGCGCCTACGTCCAGGACACGTACTGGCTGCTCGTCCAGGCACCCAACGCGGCCGCAGGAGCCGTGGCGGGCGGGTTCCACGACCTCAGGGTCGGCCTGGGCACGATCAGCGACACCAAGCCCGACTCGCTGCTGTACGCCGACCGCTCCGTGGACTCGCTCACCGTCCTCGACCGGTCGGGCTCGATGCTCGACAGCGACAAGATCTCCGCGGCGAAGAACGCGGCGACCCTGCTCAACGACGCCCTCGCGACGAACGACCAGGGCGGCTACGTGTCGTTCAGCACCGACGCCACCCTCGACCGCTCGCTCGCGCCGATGAGTGCGGCGCAACGTGCGGCCATCGCAGGCAGCGTCAACAGCGCCGTCGCGTCGGGCAGCACGTCGATCGGTGACGGCATGCAAGCCGCCGCCTCCGATCACGACGCCCACCGCGACCCCACCCACGCGTGCGGGTTCACCCTGCTGTCCGACGGCTACGAGAACACCCCGGCCTACTGGTCGTCGGTGCAGGCGTCGGTGGCCGACAACGGCTGCCCGGTGCATGCCATCGCGCTGGGTCCCGAGGCCAACGAGCCGCTGCTGCAGCAGATCTCCGCGGCCGTGCCGGGCGGCAGCTACGACTACGCCGACGTCGGCGGCTCCGTCCCGGTCGGGACGTCGGGCACCGGCACCGGCGCGTCGTCGGGCTCCGGCGGTGGCGGCACGGGCGGTTCGCCCGGGGCCGTCGAGACCCTCGACTGGGCGAACAACCTCTCGCGCCTCTACGACGGCAAGGCCGCACGACTGGCAGGGCGGCAGCGGTTGGCGACGTTCGTGGGCGAGGGCGACGAGGGGTGCCGCACCGTCGACGCGACCGTCGGGTTCGAGGGCCAGCGCCCCGGCTCGAGCGTCGCGGGCGGCGACGCCTTCGCCGACAACGGCGTGAAGGTCAAGGTGGAGGACCTCGGCACCGCCGCGGGAGGGGCCGCCGTCTTCGGCACCGACCGGGCCGCCTCCGGGGCCGGCACCGAGGCCCGGTTGCGGGCCGCGGGCCTGGTGTTCGGGTTCAAGCCGGGCTGCCAGGTGCAGTTCCGTTTCGCCCAGGGCGGCGGGGTCGTCGGCCTGTACGTCAACGGGGAGCGCGTCTCGGCCGACCTGTTCGTCGCGCTCGACGGCCAGGTGGTCAACGGCGTCCGGGTGCAGGTGCACCCCGACGGCGGCCAGAAGGCGCGTACGTCCGGGACCGTCGTCCTCACCGGCGACCTGCGCGAGGTCGGCGTGTGGGGCGAGGACCTCGCCGTCGACGAGGTCGTGCACCGCACCGAGGGCAAGGGCCGCACGTTCGTCGTCGACCCGACGACGCGCCGGCTCGTCACCACCGTCGGCTGGCAGACTCCCGACGCGAGCCGCGACGTCGTCCTCGTCGACCCGACCGGTGCCGTCGTGCCGGCCTCGGCGCGGCGTCCTGGCTCGACGAACCGCAACGAGGTCTGGACCGTGGACGACCCGAAGCCGGGGGAGTGGACGGTCCTCGTCGAGGGGCTCGACCAGCCGTTCTTCGTCACCGAGACGGCGATCACGGACGTCGCGCTGCGGCTCGTCGTGGGTGCCCCGAAGGGTGACGCCACGGTGGGTGCCTCGGTGCCGATCGCGGCGTTCTTCTCCGGCCCGAACGGCGCCGTGAAGTGGGCGCCCGTCTGGGCCACCGTGACCGACCCGCAGCGCCGCTCGCGCCTGATCCGCCTCCTCGACGACGGCGCGCACGGCGACGGCGAGGCCAACGACGGCGTCTACGGCGGTGCGTACACCACCACCGGGGACGGCGATCTCGGCCCGGGGGAGTCCCCCCGCGAGGGCGAGTCGTCGCCGGCGGTGGCCGGCTCGTACTCGGTGAGCGTCGTGGGCGTCTCGGGCAAGGACCGCCGCGAGGACTCGGGGTCCTTCGCCCTCACCCGCAGCACCGACCTCGACCAGGACAGCGTGTCCGACACCTGGGAGAAGCTGCACGGGATGGACCCGCGGAACAACAAGGACGCCCTCGACGACCCCGACGGCGACGGCCTCCCGCAGGTCTGCGAGTACCGGCTGGGGACCGACCCGGACGTCGACGACTCCGACAACGGCGGCGAGGTCGACGGCAGCGAGGCGACGTGGGACGGCCGGCGGTGCGTGGCCACCACGGATCCGGCCAACGGCACCGACGACCGCATCGGCGGGCTGCTCGCCGTCGGCGCCGACGCCACGGCCGTGCGTGGGGTCGCCAAGGTGCAGGTGCGCTGGACCAGCCCGACCAAGGGCACGCTCGTCTCGGTCAGCGTCCAGCGGCGCGCCGGCACGACCGGCGCCTTCACCACCCTGGCCACCGGGCGCACCGGCAAGGGGTGGACGGACAGCGGCGTCACGTCCGGGAGCACCTACCAGTACCGGGTGGTGCCGCTCGTGCGCGACGCCTCGGGCGCCAACCGGGTCGGCCGCGCGTTGCTCACCGCCCCGGTGACGGCACGCAACGACCCGTACGCGCCGTACGGCTCGGTGATCGTCAACAACGGCGCGGCGACGACGGCGAGCACCGCCGTCACGCTGTCGCTGATCGCCGAGGACGCCGAGGGCGAGGGCGACGTCGGCGGTGCCGCCCGCTTCATGGGGACGCCGACGGCGAGCTTGCAGCTGCGGGTCAGCAACCGTCCCGACTTCTCCGGCGCCTCGTGGCAGGCGTTCGCGCGGAGTCTCCCCTGGACGCTGCCGGCGACCCCCGGGACGGCGACGGTGTACGTGCAGTTCCGCGACGCCGCGGGCAACGTGAGCGCGATGGAGGGCTCGACCACCGACTCCATCGTCTACCGGCCGTGACGGCGTGATCGACGGCGGGCGGTCGCGAGCAGGTCCGCGGACGCCCGCCGCACCCCCTCCGATTCCGTACCAACCCTCCAGACCTGCACGCGCGAGGTTGGAGGGACCCGCGAAGCGTGATCACCGGGGGAGGGCGCACAGTGGGGGGATCGCACTCGCGTCCCAGTGGAGGTAGTCGTGGCAGGGTCACGCATCGTCGGTCTCGGGCACTACCAGCCGCCGGGCATCCTCACCAACGACGACCTCTCCCAGCGGGTGGACACGAACGACGAGTGGATCCGCTCGCGCGTGGGCATCGAGACCCGGCACGTGGTCGACGACACCGAGGGCGTGCCCGAGCTCGCGACCAAGGCGGGTGCCGACGCCCTGGCCAAGGCCGGCATCGACGCCGCCGAGGTGGACCTCGTCGTCGTGGCGACCTGCACCGACGAGACGCGCTCCCCGAACGTCTCCGCGCGCGTCGCCCACCGGCTGGGCATCGCCGGGCCCGCCACCTACGACATCAACACCGCCTGCAGCGGCTTCTGCTACGGCCTCGCGACGGTCGACCACGCGCTGCGCGCGGGCGCCGCGCGCACGGCGCTCGTGATCGGCGTCGACGTCCTCACCCGGGTCACCGACTGGACCGACCGCACCACGTGCATCCTCGTGGGGGACGGCGCCGGCGCGGCGGTCGTGCGCGCGGTCGACGGCGACGGGGCGCCCGGGATCGGGCCCGTGGTCTGGGGCTCGGTGCCCGAGCTGTCCGACGCCGTGCGCATCGACGGCACGCCCCCGGTCTTCTCCCAGGAGGGGCGCAGCGTCTTCCGCTGGGCCACCACCCAGCTCGCCCCGCTCGCCCGCCAGGCCTGCGAGAAGGCGGGGGTGAAGCCCGAGGACCTCGCTGCGTTCGTCCCGCACCAGGCCAACGTGCGGATCATCGACCCGCTGGCCGCCAAGCTCGGGCTGGGGGAGTCGACGGTCGTCGCCAAGGACATCGTCGAGTCGGGCAACACCTCCGCCGGCAGCGTCCCCCTGGCGTTCTCGAAGCTGGCCGCCGGCGGCGGGGTGCCCTCCGGCGCCCCCGTGCTGCTGTTCGGTTTCGGCGGCGGGCTCACCTACGCCGGCCAGGTCGTCGCGGCGCCCTGAGCGCGCTCCCGGCGTCGCATCCCGAGCTCGAACCCGAGCGGTGTGCCCTCGGCTCCAGCGGGGCTGGGGCCGTCCTCCGGCGCGGTGGTCGACGATGGTCCCGGTGCCGGCGAGGGCGGTGCGCGAGGATCGACCGGCTCGGGCCGCAGGGGACGGGCGCCGTGACACGCACCGGATGTCGAGACACCCCGGTTCGGGTTTGACACGGCCCGGGTCCGCAGGGCACGTTGACACCATGCGTCTCGTGCTCGTACTCGGACGGCGCGCCGGCTGAGGGTCACCCCATGACCCCGCCGAGCGCGCGACCCCTCGTATGCCCATTGGGCCGAGGGGTCTTTTCGTCCCCGAAGCCCTTGTGAGACGAACCAGCCGGCGAGGACCAGCCGGTGATCGCAGACCGGAGGAGAGGCCCGATGTCAGGCCACCGCAGCAGCGACTCAGCCCGACCCGCTCCGCCCGTGGGTGAACCGATGACCGGGGCCCAGAGCCTCGTCCGGTCGCTGGAGACCCAGGGCGTGGAGACCGTCTTCGGCATCCCGGGCGGCGCGATCCTCCCGCTCTACGACCCGCTGATGGACTCCCCGACGGTGCGCCACGTCCTCGTGCGTCACGAGCAGGGCGCCGGGCACGCGGCCGAGGGGTACGCGCACGCCACCGGCAAGGTCGGCGTCTGCATGGCCACCTCGGGGCCGGGCGCCACGAACCTGGTGACGCCGATCGCCGACGCGTACATGGACTCGATCCCCATGGTGGCCATCACCGGGCAGGTCTCCAGCCCGCTGATCGGTACCGACGCCTTCCAGGAGGCGGACATCTCGGGGATCACGCTGCCGATCACCAAGCACAACTTCCTCGTCACCGACGCGGCGCAGATCCCGCAGACGATCGCCGAGGCCTTCCACCTGGCCAGCACCGGCCGTCCCGGCCCCGTCCTCGTCGACGTGTCCAAGGACGCCCTGCAGGCGCAGACGCGCTTCGCCTGGCCCGACCGGATCGACCTGCCCGGCTACCGCCCGGTCACCAAGCCGCACGGCAAGCAGGTCCGCGAGGCCGCCCGCCTGCTCGTCGAGTCCCGCCGGCCGGTCCTCTACGTCGGCGGCGGGGTCATCCGCTCCGGCGCCTCGGCCGCGCTGCGCGAGCTGGTCGAGCTGACCGGCGCGCCCGTCGTCACCACGCTGATGGCCCGCGGGGCGCTGCCCGACAGCCACCCCGCCAACCTCGGCATGCCCGGCATGCACGGCACCGTCGCCGCCGTGACGGCGCTGCAGAAGGCCGACCTCATCGTCAGCCTGGGCGCGCGCTTCGACGACCGGGTGACCGGCAAGCTCGACTCCTTCGCCCCGCACGCGGCGATCGTCCACGCCGACATCGACCCGGCCGAGATCGGCAAGAACCGCCGCACCGACGTCCCGATCGTCGGCGACGCGCGCGAGGTGATCACCGAGCTGACCTCGGCCGTCGCGGCCGAGCACGCGGCCGGTCACCGCGCCGACCTCGAGGGCTGGTGGGTCCAGCTCAACGACTGGCGCTCCACCTACCCGCTCGGCTACTCCGAGCCGCCGGCGGGGGAGGTCTCGCCCCAGCGCGTCATCCAGCGCCTCGGTCAGATCTCCGGGCCCGACACGATCTTCGTGTCCGGCGTCGGCCAGCACCAGATGTGGGGCGCGCAGTTCATCTCCTACGAGAAGCCCAACACCTGGATCAACTCGGGCGGCCTCGGCACCATGGGCTTCAGCGTCCCGGCGGCCATGGGCGCCAAGGCCGGCATGCCCGACTCGACGGTGTGGGCGATCGACGGCGACGGCTGCTTCCAGATGACCAACCAGGAACTGGCCACCTGCGTCATCAACGACATCCCGATCAAGGTCGCCGTCATCAACAACAGCAGCCTCGGCATGGTCCGCCAGTGGCAGACGCTGTTCTACAACGAGCGCTACTCCAACACCGACCTGCACACCTCGGTCGGCCGGCGGATCCCCGACTTCGTGAAGATGGCCGACGCGTACGGCTGCGTGGGTCTGCGCTGCGAGCGGCCCGAGGACGTCGACGCGACGATCGAGAAGGCCATGTCGATCAACGACGTCCCCGTCGTCGTCGACTTCGTCGTCCACCGCGACGCCATGGTGTGGCCGATGGTCCCCGCCGGCGTCAGCAACGACGACATCCAGATTGCACGCGGCATGAGCCCCACGTGGGACCGCGAGGAGTGAGGACGAACCCGATGAGCACCCACACCCTGTCGGTCCTGGTCGAGAACCGGCCCGGCGTCCTCACCCGTGTCGCCGGGCTGTTCGCCCGCCGCGGCTTCAACATCCACTCCCTGGCAGTCGGGCCCACCGAGAACCCCGACGTGTCGCGGATGACCGTGGTCGTCGACGTCGACGCCCTGCCCCTGGAACAGGTGACGAAGCAGCTCAACAAGCTGATCAACGTCATCAAGATCGTCGAGCTGGAGCCGACGCAGTCGGTCCAGCGCGAGCTGCTGCTGGTCAAGGTGCGCGCCGACGCGGCCAGCCGCAGCACGATCTTCGAGACCGCGCAGATGTTCAAGGCCCGGGTCGTCGACGTCGCACCCGACACGATGACCATCGAGGTCACGGGCAACCCCGACAAGCTCGACGCGTTCCGCAAGGTGCTCGAGCCCTACGGGATCCGCGAGCTCGTGCAGTCGGGGCTGGTCGGCATCGGCCGCGGCAGCCGCGCCATCGGCGACCGCGCCCTGCGCAGCGCCTGACCCACCCTCCCGGGCAAGGCCGTCCCGGACCGCCGCGCGCGGCCCGGGACGGCGTCACGGGCGGCAACGCCCACGGCCTAGGCTGTGGCCCCGGTGCCGCCGGTCCCCGGCCCCCACGAACGATTCCCGCGACAGCACGGCGCCCGACGCCGACGACCAAGGAGACGAGCCCTCGTGGCCGAGATGTACTACGACGACGACGCCGACCTGTCGATCATCCAGAACCGTTCCGTTGCCGTCCTCGGCTACGGCAGCCAGGGCCACGCCCACTCGCTGAACCTGCGCGACTCCGGCGTCGACGTCCGCGTCGGTCTGCCCGAGACCAGCAAGTCCCGCGCCAAGGCCGAGGCCGAGGGCCTGCGCGTCGTGACCCCCGCCGAGGCGGTCGCCGAGTCCGACGTGATCATGGTCCTCGCTCCGGACCCGGTGCAGCGCCACCTCTACGCCGAGGCCATCGCCCCCAACCTCTCCGAGGGCGACGCCCTGTTCTTCGGGCACGGCTTCAACATCCGCTTCGGCTACATCACCCCGCCCGAGGGCGTCGACATCGCCATGGTCGCCCCCAAGGGCCCGGGCCACCTCGTGCGCCGCGAGTACGCCGACGGCCGCGGCGTCCCGGTGCTCGTCGCCGTCGAGAAGGACGCGACCGGTTCCGCCTGGGACCTCGCGCTCTCCTACGCCAAGGGCATCGGCGGCCTGCGCGCGGGCGGCATCAAGACCACCTTCACCGAGGAGACCGAGACCGACCTCTTCGGCGAGCAGGCCGTCCTCTGCGGTGGCGCCTCCCAGCTGGTCCAGTACGGCTTCGAGACCCTGATCGAGGCCGGCTACCAGCCCGAGGTCGCCTACTTCGAGTGCCTGCACGAGCTGAAGCTGATCGTCGACCTCATGTACGAGGGCGGCATCGCCAAGCAGCGCTGGAGCGTCTCCGACACCGCCGAGTACGGCGACTACGTCTCCGGCCCGCGCGTCATCGACCCGCGGGTGAAGGAGAACATGAAGGCCGTCCTCGCCGACATCCAGAACGGCGCGTTCGCCAAGCGCTTCATCGACGACCAGGACGCCGGCGCGCCGGAGTTCAAGGAGCTGCGCGCCAAGGGCGAGGTGCACCCGATCGAGGGCACCGGCCGCGAGCTGCGCAAGCTGATGAGCTGGGTCAAGACGACTGACTCCGACTACGTCGAGGGCACCGCGGCCCGCTGAGCCGCCGGTCCACCGCCGGGGCCCGGCACCTCCTTCGCGGTGGTGCCGGGCCCGACGTTGTTCAGGGGTGGCGCGGGTGCTCGCGGCCCGGGCGCTCCGCCCGGGGGCCTCGTGGCCCGGAGGCGTGATCAGGTTTGCCCCGACCCGGGCGGGACGCCTCCCGAGCGGGCCCCTCGTCTCCGGGCGCCGGTGCGACGGGCCGGCGTGCCGCGCGCCCGACCTCGTGGTCGCCCCCGGACGTCGCCTTGGTCGTGGTGGGGGCGGGCTTCGTGCTGGTCACCGCGGCGGGTTGGACGACGACCGCGCCCGGGCGGAGGGCCGCCTCGCTCGTCGTGGTGCCGGTCGGGGTGGGCGCGGGCTCGGCGAGCTGGGCGACGCCCGGTTCGGGACGCTGCGCCTCGGCCTGGAACTGCCCGCCCAGGAGTAGGCCGCTCACCAGGCCGGCCACGCCGGCTCCCGCAGCGAGGGCGTGAGGGGCGTGCGAGCGCATTCCCGCAGCGCGCCCCGTCGCCACCGCCGGGGAGGTGGCTAGGGCAGGACGGCGCCGTCGCGAGGCAACCGCCACCCGAGGCGAGGAAGCGGCCCCTGCGACGCCACCGGAGGAGGTCCGTGCCGGCGGGGGAGCCGCAGGAGGAAGGGCGATCCAGCAGCAGCCGGTGTCCACGCCCGCGTCGAGCAGGTGCGGCAGGGAACGGTCGCCACGGCTGAGCAGCGCCACGTGCTCCGCCCAGGCGTCGCGACCTGAGACATCGTC
Organism: Kineosporiaceae bacterium; assembly: GCA_046330935.1. Taxonomy (GTDB): domain Bacteria; phylum Actinomycetota; class Actinomycetes; order Actinomycetales; family Kineosporiaceae; genus JAXLRU01. Next base: position 222,536 of record JAXLRU010000007.1, on the reverse strand, counting down.
GGGCCACAGCCGCAGCACGACGTCTCGGGCGAAGCGCGTGTCCCGCGCGGGGTGCTCACCGCCGGGCGCCACCTCGCCACGGGGGGCCAGGTAGCGCCCGTCCAGGAGGACGGCGTCCGCGGTCGGGTCGGGGGCCACGCCCCGGGGGTTCCCCGCGCAGACCGGATTCATGCGGCCCCGTCCGGAGTTTCCGGCCGGCGGACACGAGCAAGCGACGCGGTGTCAGCCCGCCGCCAGGGCCGCGGCCTCGTCGAGGGCGCGCCGGTAGATGGCGGCGACGGCGTCCCACTGCCGCTCGGCGGCGTCGTCCACCAGCTGCCGGGCGGGGTCGGCGTCGAACCACTCGACGGTGCGCCGGATCCCCTCGGCGAACGACACCCGTGCCTCGAACCCGGGCACGAGCTCCTTGAGCAGCGCGTTGTCGAACACCACCGAGTGCGACTTGTCACCCCACAGGCCGCCCAGCAGGTCGGGATCGGCGGCGACGAGACCGTCACTGGGCACGTGCAGCACCTGGCCCGAGAGGTCGACGCCGGCCGCGGCCGCCAGCTGGTCGTGGAACTGGTTCCAGGTCAGCACCTCGTCGGAGGTGATGTGAACGGCACGGCCGAGGGCGGCCGGGTTGCCGAGCAGCCCGAGCAGGCCGGCGGCGAAGTCGCTGTTGTGGGTGTTCACCCACAGGCTCGTGCCGTCGCCCGGGATCAGGACGGGGGCCCCGCGGCGCATCCGCGCCACGATCGTGAACGGCTTCGTCCAGCTGTTGATCGGGATCGGGATCTGGGTCAGCCCGTAGGTGAACGACGGCCGCACGATCGTGGCCGGGAAGCCGCCCTCGTGGGCGTCGGCCAGGATCCGCTCGCTCGCGATCTTGTCGCGGGAGTACTGCCAGTACGGGTTGTCCAGCGGCGTCGAGCCCTCGCGCACGAGGTAGTGCGCGGGCGGCTTCTGGTAGGCGCTGGCCGAGGAGATGTACACGTACTGCCCGGCGCCCGCGAACGTCTCGACGTCGTCGGCCACGTGGTCGGGGGAGAAGCCGATCCACTGGACCACCGCGTCGAAGGTGTCCACGGCGTGGGGGCCGGCCAGCGCGGCGCGGATCGAGGCCGGGTCCTGCGCGTCCGCCGTGATGGTCCCCGCGCCGGCGAGGTCGAGCGGGGGTGCCGTGCGGCCGCGGTTGAGCAGCCACAGCTCGTGGCCTGCGGCCAGCGCCGCCTGCGCGCACGCCGTGCTGATGAGACCGGTCCCGCCGACGAAGAGCAGCTTCATGGCGCGCATGCTACGCACCGTCACGTCCTGGGCACGTTCACGGCCCCTCGTGCATGACGAGATCGTTTCGGGGAACGGCGCCATCGGGACGCCGTACGGCGTCCGGCCCGGCGACGGGCCCGGCGTCGCGGTCGAGGACGACCGCCGGCGGGAAGGTGGAGCCGTGCACCTCATGACGGCCGCCGAGGACCTGCGCCTCGACGTGAACGCTCTGGACTACGGGATCCTCGCGGTCTACTTCGCGGTGGTGGTGGCGATCGGCCTGCTGGCCCGCCGGTCCATCGCGACCAGCGAGGACTTCTTCCTCTCGGGCCGCGCGCTGCCCGCCTGGGTGACCGGTCTCGCCTTCATCTCCGCGAACCTCGGTGCGCTGGAGATCCTGGGGATGGCCGCCAACGGCGCCAAGTACGGGCTCGCGACGGTGCACTTCTACTGGATCGGCGCCGTCCCCGCGATGGTGTTCCTGGGGCTGTTCATGATGCCCTTCTACTACTCCTCGCGGGTGCACAGCGTCCCCGAGTACATGCGGCGCCGCTTCAACGCGCCGACCCACGTGGTCAACGCCCTGAGCTTCGCCGTGGCGCAGCTGCTCACCGCCGGGGTCAACCTCTACGCCCTGGCCCTGGTGATCCGCAGCCTGCTCGGCTGGCCGCAGTGGGTGGCGATCGTCGTCTCCGCCGCCTTCGTGCTCGCCTACATCACCCTCGGCGGGCTCTCGGGTGCGGTCTACAACGAGGTGCTGCAGTTCTTCGTCATCCTCGCCGGCCTGATCCCGCTGGTGGTGATCGGCCTGCACCGCACCGGCGGCTGGGGCGGCCTGCAGGACAAGCTGGACGACCCGTCGTTCTTCCATACCTGGCACGGCACCCAGGCGCCGGGCTGGTCCAACCCCCTGGGGGACTGGATCGGCATCGTCTTCGGGCTCGGGTTCGCGCTGTCCTTCGGCTACTGGACGACGAACTTCGCCGAGGTCCAGCGCGCGCTGTCGGCCAAGGACCTCTCCGCCGCGCGACGCACGCCGCTGATCGGGGCCATCCCCAAGGTGTTCATCCCGGGTCTGGTCGTCATCCCCGGCCTGATCGCCGTCGCGATCGTGCCGCAGATGCGCGGCGAGGACGCCGACTACAACCAGGCGATCCCGTACCTGATGCGCGAGCTGCTGCCCAACGGCGTCCTCGGGGTGGCGCTCACGGGCCTGCTCGCGGCGTTCATGGCGGGCATGGCCGCCAACGTCAGCGGCTTCAACACGGTCCTCACCTACGACCTGTGGCGGCCCTACGTGGTGCGCAACCGCGACGACCGCTACTACCTGCGGGTGGGCCGGCTCGCCACCGTGGCCGGGGTGCTGATCGGGATCGGGACGGCGTTCATCGCCGCCGGGTTCGACAACATCATGGATTACATCCAGTCGCTGTTCTCGTACTTCAACGCGCCCCTGTTCGCGGTGTTCATCCTCGCCCTGTTCTGGAAGCGCGCCTCGCCGTGGTCGGGCTTCGCGGGACTGCTCGCCGGGATCGCCGCCGCCCTGGTGTTCCACGAGGTCGGCCCGAAGCTGGGGTACTTCTACCCGGGCGGGCGGGTCCTCGCCGCGGACCAGGTGAACGCGCAGATGGTCAACTTCTACGGCGCCATCGCCGCGGTCGTCGTCGCGTGGATCGTGATGGCGCTCGTCACCACCGTCACCCCGCCGCGCCCGCGGGAGGAGCTGCGCGGCCTGGTCTGGGGCGAGCCCGATCCCGACAGCCCCGACCTGGCCGAGGCCACCGCCGTGCGCGCGTGGTGGGAGCGCCCCGTCGTCGTCGGCGCCGTGGCGATCTCGCTCACCGTCGTCCTGTCCGTGATCTTCCGCTGAGGAGGGGCCGTCATGACCGAACACGAGGCGTCGAAGGGGACCGGGGGCGACGGCGACGACGGGCGCGTCCCGGCGCTGTTCGACCTGCGGACGCTGATCGGAGGGCTGTTCACCCTGTATGGGGTGGTGCTGATCGTCGCCAGTCCGTTCATCGACGACAGCAAGGCCGACGGGCTCGACATGAACCTGTGGTTGGGCCTGTCGATGCTGCTGCTCGGGGTGGGGTTCCTCGGGTGGGTGCGCTGGCGCCCGCTGCGCACCGAGGGCACCTCGGCGGCCGCCAAGCGGTCCTCGGGGCACTGACGCGGCGCTGAGGGGCAGGGCGCGCGGGGTCGGCGTGGGAGTGTCGGCGCTGTTCCCCGCGCGTTTCCCGTCCGGCGTCCGTCCAGCTCACCGGGGGGAGGTGAGACTGCTCGTCCCACATCACGGACGCTCGTGAAGGCGTTCACAAGGCCCCCTAGACTCGAACCGGGTTTTGATCCATCCCATCCCGAGTCGGAGGACCCGTCGTGACCAAGCCCGTCGTGCTGATCGCCGAGGAGCTCTCGCCCGCCACCGTCGCGGCCCTGGGGCCCGACTTCGAGATCCGCTCCTGCGACGGTTCCGACCGGTCCCAGCTGCTGACCGCGATCGCCGACGTCGACGCCATCCTCATCCGCTCGGCCACCAAGGTCGACGCCGAGGCCCTGGGCGCCGCCAAGAAGCTGCGCATCGTCGCCCGCGCCGGGGTCGGCCTCGACAACGTCGACGTGAAGGCCGCCACGCAGCACGGCGTCATGGTCGTCAACGCGCCGACGTCGAACATCGTCAGTGCCGCGGAGCTCGCCGTCGGCCTGCTCGTGGCCTCGGCTCGCAACATCCCGCAGGCCCACGCCGCCCTCAAGGACGCGCAGTGGAAGCGGTCGAAGTACTCCGGCGTCGAGATCTACGAGAAGACCGTGGGCGTCGTCGGTCTGGGGCGCATCGGCGTCCTCGTGGCGCAGCGCCTGTCGGCCTTCGGCACCAAGGTGATCGCGTACGACCCCTACGTCTCCAGCGCCCGCGCCGCGCAGATGGGCGTCAAGCTGGTCAGCCTCGACGAGCTGCTCGCCGAGTCCGACTTCATCACGGTGCACCTGCCCAAGACGCCCGAGACCGTGGGCCTCATCGGCGAGGAGGCGCTGCGCAAGGTCAAGCCGAGCGTGCGCATCATCAACGCCGCCCGCGGCGGCATCGTGGACGAGGCCGCGCTGTTCACGGCCCTGTCCGAGGGTCGCGTGGCCGGTGCCGGCCTCGATGTCTACGCCAAGGAGCCCTGCACGGACTCCCCGCTGTTCACCCTCGACAACGTGGTGGTCACCCCGCACCTGGGTGCCTCCACCGACGAGGCGCAGGAGAAGGCCGGCATCGCCGTCGCCAAGTCGGTGCGCCTCGCCCTCAACGGCGAGCTCGTGCCCGACGCCGTCAACGCCCCCGGTGGCGTGGTGGCCGAGGACGTCCGCCCCGGCATCGCGCTGGTGGAGAAGCTCGGCCGCGTGTTCACCGCCCTCGCGGGCGGTGTGCCGGTGCAGTTCGACGTCGAGGTGCGCGGCGAGATCACCCAGCACGACGTCTCGGTCCTGCAGGTCGCGGCCCTCAAGGGCCTCTTCCTCGACGTCGTCGCCGACCAGGTGACCTACGTCAACGCCCCGGTGCTGGCCACCGAGCGGGGGATCGACGTCCGCCTGATCACCGAGCCCGAGAGCGAGGAGTTCCGCAACGTCGTGACGCTGCGGGGCACCCTGGGCGACGGCACCGCGCTGTCGGTCGCGGGCACGCTGACCGGGCCCAAGCAGGTCGAGAAGATCGTGGGCATCGACGGGTTCGACCTGGAGGTGCCGATCTCCGAGCACCTGCTGGTCATCCGCTACGCCGACCGTCCCGGTGCGATCGGCACCGTGGGCAAGCTGCTCGGCGGCGCCGACGTCAACATCGCGGCCATGCAGGTGACGCGCGCGGCCGAGGGCCAGGAGGCGCTGTGCGTCCTCACCCTCGACTCCACGGCTCCCGCCGAGGTCGTCGAGGCGGTCAAGGCCGAGATCGCCGCCACCTCCGCCACCCCGGTCGACCTGGCCGAGTGAGTTCCGGCGGGGGCATCCCCCGCCGATCGAGCCCGACCGCCGGCCTCCGGCGGTCGCCGGCCCGCCCGCCGTCCGGCCTCACGAGGGCCCGCGGCGTGCCCGGGGACTCCCGGGCGTGGCGGACCGTTCGGTGCCCGGCTCCCGCGACCCCGCGGGGCCGGGCACCGGTCTTTGCCGGCATCGTCCGGATCCTGGAACCCCATTCCGCCATGCGGACGCGCGAGAGTACGGTGAGCCCATGTCCGAGCAGTCAGCGCCCCAGTCGATCAAGCTTGCCGTCGTCGCCGGCGACGGCATCGGTCCCGAGGTGGTCGCCGAGGGCCTGAAGGTCCTGCGCGCCGCCGTCGTCGGCGAGGCCGCGGTCGAGACCACCGAGTACGACCTCGGTGCCGCCCGCTGGCACGCGACCGGCGAGACGCTGCCCGACGCCGTCCTGTCCGAGATCCGCGGGCACGACGCCATCCTGCTCGGCGCCATCGGCGACCCGACCGTCCCCTCCGGGGTCCTGGAGCGCGGCCTGCTGCTGAAGCTGCGCTTCGAGCTCGACCACTACGTCAACCTGCGCCCGGCCAAGCTGTACCCGGGCGTGGTGTCCCCGCTCGCCGCCCCCGGAGAGCTCGACTTCGTCGTCGTCCGCGAGGGCACCGAGGGTCCCTACACCGGCAACGGCGGCGCGCTGCGGGTGGGCACGCCCGCCGAGGTCGCCACCGAGGTCAGCGTCAACACGGCGTTCGGCATCGAGCGGGTGGTCCGCGACGCGTTCGCCCGCGCCCAGGCGCGCCCCCGTCAGCAGCTCACCCTCGTGCACAAGCACAACGTGCTGACGTTCGCCGGGCACCTGTGGCGGCGCACGGTCGAGCGCGTCGGGGCCGAGTTCCCCGAGGTCACCACCGACTACCTGCACGTCGACGCCGCGACCATCTTCATGGTCACCAACCCCTCGCGGTTCGACGTCATCGTCACCGACAACCTCTTCGGTGACATCGTCACCGACCTCGCCGCGGCGATCGCCGGCGGCATCGGGCTCGCCGCGTCGGGCAACATCAACCCCGACCGCACCGCGCCGAGCATGTTCGAGCCGGTCCACGGGTCGGCCCCCGACATCGCCGGGCAGCAGAAGGCCGACCCCACGGCGACGATCATGTCCGTCGCGATGCTCCTGGAGCACCTGGGCCTCGACAAGGCCGCCGCCCGCGTCGAGCAGGCCGTCGCCGCCGACCTCGCCGCGCGCGTGAACGCCGACGGCACCCGAGTAGTCCGCCGGACGGCGGAGGTCGGGGACGCGATCGCCCAGCTCGTGGCTGGCTGATCCACACCCTCGACAACCTCTCGCCGTCGCCGTCCCGCAGCCGCGGGGCGGCGACGGTGCGTTGACGCCGCCGTCCAGCCGTCGAGCGGGTCCGACCGCGCCGAAGGAGGTGCGGGCGGCGGCGTCCGGGGTGAGGGCTGACCGCTGCGGGAACCGCTGGTACGTTCGCCCGAGAACCCGTGTGCCGTGCCTCACCCCGCGGCACCCCGGCGGCGTCCCGCCGCCGGACAGCGCTGAGGAGCAGGACATGCAGTTCGTCGAACAGCTCAGCACGACGCCGACGACCCCCGAGCGCCGCGCCGAGATCCTGGCCGCCCCGGGCTTCGGCAAGTTCTTCACCGACCACATGGTCACGGCGGTGTGGACCAAGGCCGACGGGTGGGGCGACGCCGTGGTCCAGCCGTACGGGCCGATCCAGATCAGCCCCGCCGCGGCGGTGCTGCACTACGCCCAGGAGATCTTCGAGGGCCTCAAGGCCTACCGGCACCCCGACGGCTCGATCTGGTCGTTCCGGCCCGAGGCCAACGGCGAGCGGCTGAACCGCTCCGCGGCCCGCCTGGCCCTGCCCGCCCTCCCGGTCGAGGACTTCCTCGGGTCGATCGACGCGCTCGTGCGGGCCGACGCCGCCTGGGTTCCCGGCGGCGAGGAGGAGCAGTCGCTGTACCTGCGGCCGTTCATGTTCGCCTCCGAGGCGTTCCTCGGGGTCCGCCCCGCGGCCGAGGTCACGTACTCGCTCATCGCCTGCCCGGTCGGCGCCTACTTCCACGGTGGGATCAAGCCGGTCGACCTGTGGCTGTCGACCACCTACACCCGCGCCGCCCGCGGCGGGACGGGTGCGGCCAAGTGCGGCGGCAACTACGCCGCGAGCCTCGCCGCGATGATCGAGGCCGGCGAGCACGGGTGCGACCAGGTGTGCTTCCTCGACGCGGTCGAGGGCCGCTGGGTGGAGGAGCTCGGCGGGATGAACATCTACTTCGTCCACCGCGACGGTCGCCTGGTCACCCCCGAGGTGTCCGGCACCATCCTCGAGGGCGTCACCCGTTCCTCGATCCTCACCCTCGCCAAGGAGCAGGGCCTGCACGTCGAGGAGCGCCGCGTCGACATCGACGAGTGGCGCCGCGGCGTCGAGTCCGGCGACATCACCGAGGTCTTCGCCTGCGGGACGGCCGCCGTGATCACCCCCGTCGGCACCCTGAAGTGGGACGGTGGCCAGGTCGGCTCGGGCGAGGGCGAGCGCGAGGTGACCTTCGCGCTGCGCAAGGCGCTCGTGGACATCCAGTACGGCCGCGCCGAGGACCGCCACGGCTGGCTGCGCCGCCTGCTCTGACACCCGCGGATCGCGGTGCCGCGCGCCTCCTGCGGCACCGCGATCCGGCTCCGGCGAGAGGCGGGTGACCCTGACGATCGTCGTGTGGCACACTGGCCGGGTCATGCGCCGCACCGTGATCATTATTGGCGGGCGCGTCGGCACCGTCTGAGAGACGCCCAGGCGTCCCGGCACCGTCGACGCGCAGACCCTTCGCACCCGCGAGGGGTCTTTTTCGTGTCGGGCGGTCGCCCGACGCCGCAGCGGCGCTGTCGGGGCATCGAACCGCCCCGCGAGGAGAGAAGAACGCGATGAGCCAGTTCCAGGTCTACGACACGACGCTGCGCGACGGGGCGCAGCAGGAGGGCTTGTCCCTGACGGTCCAGGACAAGCTCGCGATCGCCGTCCACATCGACGAACTCGGCGTGGGCTTCATCGAGGGCGGCTGGCCCGGCGCGATCCCCAAGGACACCGAGTTCTTCCGCCGTGCGGCGGCCGAGCTGCAGCTGCGCAACGCCGTGCTGGCGGCGTTCGGGTCGACCCGCCGCGCCGGCATCGCCGCCGCCGACGACCCGCAGGTGCGCGCGCTCGTGGACTCCCTCGCGCCGGTCGTCACGCTGGTCGCCAAGAGCGACCTCCGGCACGTGACGAAGGCACTGCGCACCACGCCCGAGGAGAACCTGGCCATGATCGCCGACACCGTGCGCCACTTGCGCGGTGAAGGGCGGCGGGTGTTCGTCGACGCCGAGCACTTCTTCGACGGGTACCGCCACGACGCCGCGTACGCCGTCGAGGCCGTCCGCGCCGCCATGGAGGCCGGTGCCGAAGTGGTGGCCCTGTGCGACACCAACGGCGGGATGCTGCCGAGCGAGATCGCCGACATCGTCGGCGCGGTGGGGGAGCGCACGAGCGCCACCCTGGGGATCCACTGCCACAACGACACCGGCTGCGCGGTCGCCAACACCCTGGCCGCGGTCGACGCGGGCGCCGTCCAGGTGCAGGGGACGCTCAACGGTTACGGCGAGCGGACCGGCAACGCGAACCTGCTCACCGTGGTGGCCAACCTCGAGCTCAAGCGGGGCCAGCAGGTGCTGCCGACCGGCCGCCTGGCGGAGGCCACCCGCATCTCCTACGCCGTCAGCGAGATCACGAACGTGCCGCCCTACGGCCGCCAGCCCTACGTGGGTGCCAGCGCGTTCGCGCACAAGGCGGGCCTGCACGCCAGCGCCATCAAGATCGATCCCGACCTCTACCAGCACGCCGACCCCACGACCGTCGGTAACGACATGCGGATGTTGGTGTCCGACATGGCCGGGCGCGCCTCAATCGAGCTGAAGGGCCGCGAGCTCGGGTTCGACCTGGCGGGCGACCGCGACCTGCTCACCCGGATCACCGACAGGGTGAAGACGCTGGAGGCGAGGGGCTACACGTTCGAGGCCGCGGACGCGAGCTTCGAGCTGCTGCTGCGCGAGGAGGTCTCGGGCGAGCGGCCGTCCTTCTTCGACGTCGAGAGCTGGCGCGTGATCACCGAGTCGCGCCCGGGCGGGGACGCGGTGTCCGAGGCGACGGTGAAGCTGTGGGCCGGCGGCTGCCGGCAGCTGGCGACCGGCGAGGGCAACGGCCCCGTCAACGCCCTCGACCACGCGCTGCGCGGCGCCCTGCTCCCGGTCTACCCCGAGCTGGAGAAGATGCAGCTCATCGACTTCAAGGTGCGCATCCTCGACGCCGCGGCCGGCACCGACGCCGTGACCAGGGTCCTCGTGGAGACCTCCGACGCGTCGTCCTCCTGGGAGACCGTGGGCGTCGGCGGCAACATCGTCGAGGCGTCGTGGCAGGCGCTGTGCGACGGCCTCGTCTACGGGCTGCTCCGCCACCGGGTGCCCCGCCGCTGACCGCCGACCGGCTCACCGGTCGAGCGGCCCAGGGTCCGCGTCGGCTCAGGCCGACGCGGGCCCGCTGGACTCCCGGACCACCAGGCGGGTGCCCTGCACCTGCGGCAGGTCGGGGTCGGGCTCGCCGAGCAGGTGCAGCAGGCGGCGTGCCCCGGCGCGCCCGAGCCCGGCGAGGTCCTGGCTCACCGTGGTGAGCCGGGGGTGCACCCACTGGGCGAGGGGCAGGTCGTCGTGCCCGACGACGCTCACGTCGTCGGGCACGCGCAGGCCCAGCCGCGCGGCGGCACTCATGGCGGCCACGGCCATGGAGTCGTTGGCCAGCACCAGCGCGGTCGGCCTGCGGCCGGGTGGCTGGGAGAGCAGCTCGGTGGCGGCCCTGGCGCCCGAGTCGCCGCCGAAGCCGGACGTCCCGACGACCGTCGGGGACCCGCCGCCGGCGGCCGCGAGCGCCTCCGCGAAGGCGGCGAGCCGCAGCCGGGTGTGCACGCGGTCCTGCGGGCCGTGCACGTAGGCGATCCGCCGGTGCCCCAGACGCAGGAGGTGGACGGCGGCCTCCCGCACGCCCGCGAACTCGTCGCGCCCGCTGACCTGGACGACGGGGTCGTCACCCCAGGGCCGCCCGATCATCACGGCCGGGACGCCCAGCTCGCGCAGCAGGCGAGGGCGAGGGTCCTCGACCCGGCTCTCGGTGAGCAGCACGCCGTCCACCCGGCGTTGCTGCCCGAGCCGCCGGTAGACCTGCTCCTCGTCCTCGGCCGCCTCGGGCCGCTCACCCGACTCGCTGACCAGGTGCAGGAGCAGCCCGTACCCGCGCGGGGCCAGCTCGGCCTCGATGCCGCTCACGAGCACGGTGAAGTGGGGGTCCGCGAGCAGGAGGTCGGGGTCGCGTGCCGCCACGAGCCCCACGGTGCGGCTGCGCGCCCCGCGCAGCGCCACCGCGGCCGAACTGGGCGCCCACCGCAGCTGCGCGGCCGCGTCCCGCACCCGCCGCGCGGTGGCCTCGGAGATGCCGGTGCGGTTGTTCACGACCTTCGAGACGGCCGCCACGGACACCCCGGCCAGGGCCGCGACGTCCGCGATCGTCACCCGGTGACCCTCGGTCTGATTCGTGGCTCTTGCTCCTGGCATGAGCGCATCATCCTCCTCCGAACGCCCGATGCCGCCGCGGGGCCGGATCGTTCGGGGCGAGGCGTCGCCGGCCGGTCGTCACGAGCACCGCGGCGGGTGGTCCACCATGGAGGGATGCGGACGGCGATGGGCGCGGCGACGGTCCCGGGGCACGTCGCTGGGGCGTCCCCGGGGGCTTCGGGACCCTCCGCGGGGGAGGCCGTCCGGGTGCCCGCCGGCAGCTGGCGGGCGTTGATGGGCGAGCACGAGCGGCGCGCCGACGCCATGACCGCGGCGCACCGGGGCAGGCGCGAGCGCGGGGAACGCCACCCGATCGAGGACTTCCTCTACGAGTACTACGCCACGAGGCCGGGGCAGCTGCGGCGGTGGCACCCGGGGGCGGGCACGGTCCTGGAGCCGGACGGCGGGGTGATGCCGCACGCCGCGTGGCGGTGGTACCGCCAGGCGCACGACGCCGCCGTCGCCCTCGACCTCGACGCCTACCTCGCCGACCGGGCCGGCGCCGTGCGCTTCGTCCGCGATCTGCTGCGCGCGACGGCCGGCCGGCCCGCCTTCACGGGCTGCTTCGGCCTGCACGAGTGGGCCATGGTGTACCGGGCGGGCGAGCGGCGCCACGCCTTGCCGCTGCGGCTGGGGGCTGCGGGCACCGACGCCGTCGTCGAGGCGTCGACGATCCGCTGCTCGCACTTCGACGCGTTCCGGTTCTTCACCCCGGAGGCAGCCCCGCGCAACCGCCTGCAGCCGACCCGCGAGTCCCAGCTGGAGCTGGACCAGCCGGGGTGCCTGCACGCCGGGATGGACTGCCACAAGTACGCGGTCAAGCTCGGCCCCCTGGTGCCCGGGGACCTGGCCCTGGACTGCTTCGCGTTCGCGTTCCGCGCCCGCGCGCTCGACATGCAGGCGTCCCCCTACGACTGCAGCGGCCTCGGCCTGGAGCCGGTGGCGGTCGAGACGCCCGAGGGACGCCGCGAGTACGCGGCCCGGCAGGCCGAGCTGACCGAGGCCGCGCAAGAGCTGCGCGCCCGCCTGGTCGCCGTGTGCGACGCCGCCCTGGGCGCCTGAGCGACGCCGCCGCCCTACGGCCGGGGCGGTGCCGTGGAGTGGCGCACGATCAGTTCCGTGGACAGCTCGACCTGCGTCGTGACGGCGTCCTCGCCCCGCGCCTGCTGCATGACGATCCGGGCCGCCATGCGCCCCATGTCGGCGAGGGGCTGGCGGACCGTCGTCAGGGGCGGTGAGGCCCACCGGGCCACCGGCAGGTCGTCGAAACCCACGACGCTCACGTCCTCGGGCACGCGCAGGCCGCGTACCCGTGCCGCCTCGATCACGCCGAAGGCCTGCTGGTCGCTGCCCGCGACGACCGCCGTCGGCGGGTCGGGGAGGTCCAGGAGCACCCCGGCCTGGGTGAACCCGGCGTCGTGCCGGAAGGTGCCCTCGCGGACCAGCGACGCGTCGAAGGGCAGGCCCGCCTCCTCCAGGGCGCTGCGGTAGCCGTCCAGGCGGGCCCGGGAGCACAGCAGTGCCGGTCGTCCGGTGATCGTGGCGATGCGCCGGTGCCCCAGGGCGATCAGATGCTGGGTGGCGACCCGGCCTCCCGCCCAGTTCGTGGCGCCGACGCTGGCGAGGTCGCGCCGGGGCAGCTGCGGGGGGTCGACGACGACGAGCGGGACGCCGGAGCCCGCCAGCTCCTCGAAGCGGTGGTCGCCGAGCGCGGCAGCCACGACGACGACGCCCGCACGCCCGGCGGCGACGAGCCGGTGGGGCCAGCTCGCGTCGTCGTCCCGCGGCGCCGTCGACACCGTGGTGTGGACGCCGTACTCGGCCGTGGTCTCGCTGACGCCGCGCAGGATCTCCACCGCCCAGGGGCTGTCCAGCGTCGGGAACACGACGTCCACCAGCGTGCCTGCCGGCCCGCGGCGGGCGCCGACGGGCACGTACCGGCGCTCCAGCAGGAGCTGCTCGATCCTGCGGCGGGTGGCGGGGGAGACGTCGGGCCGCCCGTTGATCACCTTCGAGACGGTCGCGAGGGACACCCCCGCCTCCGCCGCGATCCCGCCCAACGTCGTCCGGCCGGGCACGCGGCTCACCGGTGCCCCCGTCTGCCGCGCGTCATGCTCGTCCGTCCTGGTCGCTCGTGTGCTGCACGCCGGGTGCGGGGCCGAACGCCGGCGGCCGCTGGCTAGGGTGACGTCCGTGCGCATCGCTCGTTACACCCTGGGACAGGATCCGCGGTACGGGCTCGTGGAGGGCGAGCCGGGCGAGGAGATCGTCGTCGCGCTCGCGGGCGACCCCCTCTACACGCCGGTGCACCCGACGGGGGAGCGGATCCCCCTCGCGGACGTCCGCGTGCTCGCCCCGGTCATCCCCCGCAGCAAGGTGGTGGGGATCGGCCGCAACTACGCCGCCCATGCCGCGGAGATGGGCAACGAGGTGCCGGCCGAGCCTCTGGCCTTCCTCAAGCCGAACACCGCCGTCGTGGGGCCCGGTGACCCGATCGTGCTGCCGCCGCAGTCCTCCGAGGTGCACTACGAGGGGGAGCTGGCCGTGGTGATCGGCAGGATCTGCCGGGACGTCCCCGTCGAGCGGGTCCCCGAGGTGATCTTCGGCTACACGTGCGCCAACGACGTCACGGCCCGCGACCTGCAGCGTGAGGACGGGCAGTGGTGGCGGGCCAAGGGGTTCGACACGTTCTGCCCCCTCGGGCCCTACGTGGTGACCGACCTCGACCCGTCGGACCTCGCCATCGTCACCCGCCTCGACGGCGTGGAGGTGCAGCGGGGCCGGACGTCGCAGATGGTCCACTCCGTGGCCGCGCTGGTCTCCTACGTGTCCTCGGTCATGACCCTGCTGCCGGGTGACGTCCTGCTCACCGGCACGCCCGAGGGCGTGGGTCCGATGCGGCGTGGCCAGCGGGTCGAGGTCGAGATCGAGGGCATCGGGGTCCTGGGCAACACGGCCGTGGTGCGCTGAGCGGTGGCCGACGAGCCGCCGTACGGGGGTCTCTCGGAGGTCGCGCACCCCCGCGATCCCGTTGACCCCCGCGACCCCCGCGATCCTGTCGACGCCTGGCGCCCTCGGGCGCATCCCGGCGCCGTGAGGGCGCCCGGGTGGCGGTGGTGGCGCTGGCTCGTCGGGGCCGCCGTGGTCGTCGGCGTCGTCCTGGTGTGGGGCGGCCTGACCGTCCTCGCGCAGCTGGTGCAGGCGCGGGCGGCGGGGGTCGACCTGCTCGACGCGCCGTCCGCCGAGATCGACGAGCTGCTGGCGACGTGGGACGGGCTGCTCGTCACGAACCTGTCGCTGGCGGGCGGGATCGTCGCGGGCCTGGCGGCGGCGTGGGGATGGCGCGTCCCGCCCGGGTACGTGTCCTCCGTGGTCGGGCGGCTGCGCTGGAGGTGGCTGCTGACGTGCGTGGCCGTCGCCGTCGTGGTCGGCGTCCTGCCGCTGGTGGGGCTCCAGCTGGTGGTCTCGGGGCCGAGCGAGGCATGGGCCCCCGAACCGCGGTGGGGGCTCCTGCTGCTGGTGATCGTCGCCACGACGCCGCTGCAGGCGGCGGGGGAGGAGTACCTGTTCCGCGGGTGGCTGGGGCAGACCGTCGGCAGCTGGTTCGCGGCCCCGCTGCTGGGGGCGATGGCGTCGGCCGCCGTCACGAGCACGCTGTTCGCCCTCGCCCACGGGTCCCAGAACGTCTGGCTGTTCGCCGACCGGTTCCTGTTCGGGGTGATCGCCGCGGTGCTCGTGTGGTGGACCGGAGGACTGGAGGCCGCGATCGCCCTGCACGCCGTCCTCAACGTGGCCGGGCTCGGATCGGCGGTCCTCGCGGGGCAGCTCCTCGAAGGGCTGACCGCCACGTCCGTGCCCGCCTCCGACCTGCTGGTGCTGCAGGTGTTCACCCTGCTCCCGGCCCTGGTCGTGGCGGTGCTCGCGCAACGGCGCGGGCTGGAGCGGTTCGTGCCGCCGGGACCGCTCGTGCCCGCCTCACGGCGGGTCGGCACCGGCGCTTCGGGCGGGGTTCAGGCGTGAGCGGGACGCCGGGCGCGGGCCGGGTGCGCGCCGTCCTGCTCGACATCGACGACACGCTCGTGGACACCCGCGCGGCGTTCGCGGCCGCGATCGACGCGATGGCCACGGCGTGGCTGCCGCACCTGGACGCGGCGGGCCGGGTGGCCGCCACGGCCCACTGGGTGGCCGACCGGCAGGGGGCCTTCCGGGCCTACACGCGGGGCGAGCTGACGATGGAGCAGCAGCGCCGGGCGCGGGTGGCGGACCTGCACGTGGCGTTCGGGGGGCGGGCGCTCGACGACGAGGCGTGGGCGGCGTGGCAGGACGGCTACCTCGCGGCGTTCTCCGCCGCCTGGCGGCTGCGTCCCGGGGTCCTCGCCGTGCTCGACCGGCTCGCCGAGGCGGGGCTTCCCGTCGGCGCGGTGACGAACGCGTCGCGGGCACTGTCGGAGGACAAGCTGGGGCGGCTGGGGCTCGCCGCACGCGTGCCGGTGCTGTCGGCCGTGGACGACCGGGGCGTCGGCAAGCCCGACCCGCGGATGTTCCTGGTGGCGTGCGAGGCGCTGGGCTGCGAGCCGTCGGCCGCCCTGTACGTGGGGGACGAGGCCGACGTCGACGCCCTGGGGGCGGCCAGGTGCGGCCTGACGGGGGTGTGGCTGGACGCCCTGCTCGAGGAGGAGGCGGCGGCCCGCGTGTGGCGGGCGGCGCTCGGGGCCGCGGCCGCCGCGGGGGTGCACCCGCAGCGCCTGCACCGGGTGTCGTCGCTGGAGCAGATCCTGACGCTGCCGGGCCTGCGCGGCGGGGCCGGGGCGGGGTGCGAGAACGGATTTGGGAGCGGGGAGGGCGGCACCGTATAGTTTCCCCTCGGGTCGCCCGGCCGCTACGGCGGAGGGGATACCCCGGTGGGGTATGGTGTAATTGGCAGCACGCCGGATTCTGGTTCCGTCAGTCTAGGTTCGAGTCCTGGTACCCCAGCGCAGTTCGCTCCTCGGTCGGGTCACCGGCTAGGATCGAGCGGCACGATCGGCGAGAGCCGGTCAGTATGGCCCCGTTGTGTAGTGGCCTAGCACGCCGCCCTCTCAAGGCGGTAGCGCGGGTTCGAAGCCCGTCGGGGCTACAGAGAGGCGAGAGGCCCGAACTCCGCGGAGTTCGGGCCTCTCGCCTGTTTGCGGTCGGGTCGTCCGTGCGCCCGCACTGACGCAGGAGGGGCCGAGCACCTACCGGTGCTCGGCCCCTCCTGGCTGTCGTGTGGTGTGCGTCAGGCGCCGTTCGACCGGCGCAGCACCTCGGTGAGCTTGGCCGCCGCGCCCACCACGGCCGCCGCGTGCTGCCGCCCCGGCTGGCGGGTGAACCTCTCCACCGGTCCGGAGACCGACACGGCGGCCACGACGCGACCGGAGGGGCCGCGCACGGGTGCGGAGACCGAGGCGACGCCGGGCTCGCGCTCGCCGATGCTCTGGGCCCACCCGCGACGGCGCACCGCCGACAGCGTGGTAGCGGTGAACCGCGCGCCCTGCAGCCCCCGGTGCAACCGGTCGGGCTCCTCCCAGGCGAGCAGGACCTGAGCGGCGGATCCGGCGAGCATGGTCAGCGCGCTGCCGACCGGGATCGAGTCACGCAGGCCCATGGGCTTCTCGGCGGCGGCGACACACACGCGCTGGTCGCCCTGGCGGCGGTACAGCTGTGCGGACTCGCCCGTGTGGTCGCGCAGCGCGGTCAGGACGGGGCCTGCGGCGGCGAGCAGGCGGTCCTCGCCCGCGGCGGAGGCGAGCTCGGCCAGGCGCGGACCGAGCACGAAGCGGCCCTGCATGTCCCGGCCCACGAGGCGGTGGTGCTCCAGTGCGACGGCGAGCCGGTGGGCCGTCGGGCGGGCCAGTCCGGTGGCCGCGACCAATTGCGCCAGCGTCGCCGGGCCGGCCTCGAGGGCGCCCAGGACGACCGCGGCCTTGTCCAGGACGCCGACTCCGCTACTCTTGTCCATGGGTCGATACTGCCGTCTCGGTCAGTGAGACGCAAGCGACGCGGCCGCCAGGCTCCCGCGGCGAGGCGCCCCGGTGACGGGGAGGCCCCGCCAGGGGGGACACTGGTGCGGCCGGCGGTCAGCGTACGGCGGGTGTCGACCTCCTGGCCGCGCAGGCGATCAGGTGGATCTGTCGAGGAGGACTGGTGGGACGCACACTGGCCGAGAAGGTCTGGGACGCGCACGTGGTGCGCCAGGGGACGAACGGTGAGCCGGACCTCCTCTACATCGACCTGCACCTCGTCCACGAGGTCACCAGCCCGCAGGCCTTCGACGGCCTGCGGCTGGCCGGGCGGCAGGTGCGCCGTCCCGACCTCACGCTGGCGACGGAGGACCACAACACCCCCACGCTGGACATCGACCAGCCGATCGCCGACCCGGTCAGCCGCACCCAGATCGAGACGCTGCGGCGCAACTGCGCCGAGTTCGGTGTGCGGCTGCACAGTCTGGGGGACGCCGACCAGGGCATCGTGCACGTGGTCGGTCCGCAGCTGGGGCTGACCCAGCCGGGCCTGACCGTCGTGTGCGGCGACTCGCACACCTCCACCCACGGCGCCTTCGGTGCGCTGGCCTTCGGCATCGGCACGAGCGAGGTCGAGCACGTCCTCGCCACGCAGACGCTGCCGCTGAAGCCGTTCAAGACCATGGCGATCACCGTCGAGGGCGCGCTGCCCGAGGGCACGACGGCCAAGGACATCATCCTGGCCGTCATCGCCAAGATCGGTACCGGCGGCGGCCAGGGCTACGTCCTGGAGTACCGCGGCGAGGCGATCCGCGCGCTGTCGATGGAAGCCCGCATGACCATCTGCAACATGTCGATCGAGGCGGGTGCCCGCGCGGGCATGATCGCCCCCGACGACACCACCTTCGCCTACCTCGCCGGGCGTCCCCACGCCCCCGAGGGGGCCGACTGGGACGCCGCCGTCGAGTACTGGCGCACCCTCGTCACCGACGAGGACGCCGTCTTCGACGCCGAGATCGTGCTCAGCGCGGGCGACCTCGAGCCGTTCGTCACCTGGGGCACCAACCCCGGCCAGGGGCTGCCGCTGTCGGCGTCCGTCCCCGACCCAGCGTCCTTCGCCGACGAGGTCGACCGCGTCGCGGCGGAGCGGGCCCTGGAGTACATGGGACTCACCGCAGGCACCCCGCTGCGCGAGATCGCCGTCGACACGGTGTTCATCGGGTCCTGCACCAACGGCCGGATCGAGGACCTGCGCGCGGCCGCCGAGGTCGTGCGCGGGCGGCGCAAGGCCGACTCGGTGCGCGTCCTGGTCGTGCCCGGCTCGGCCAAGGTGCGCCTGGAGGCCGAGGCCGAGGGCCTGGACAAGGTGTTCACCGAGTTCGGTGCCGAGTGGCGCTTCGCCGGCTGCTCCATGTGCCTGGCGATGAACCCCGACAAGCTGGAGGCGGGCGAGCGCAGCGCGTCGACCTCCAACCGCAACTTCGAGGGTCGCCAGGGCAAGGGCGGGCGCACGCACCTCGTCTCGCCGCTGGTCGCGGCGGCCACCGCCGTGCGCGGCACGCTGTCCAGCCCGTCCGACCTGCCCGCGCTCGTCGACGCCGCGCAGGCCTGAGCGCCACGCCCGAGGAGGAGAACGACGATGGAGAAGTTCACCACGCACACCGGCGTCGGCGTCCCGCTGCGGCGTTCGAACGTCGACACCGACCAGATCATCCCCGCGGTGTACCTCAAGCGGGTCACCCGCACCGGCTTCGAGGACGGCCTGTTCGCGGCCTGGCGCAGCGACCCCACGTTCGTGCTCAACCAGGAGCCCTACCGGGCCGGGTCCGTGCTCGTCGCCGGCCCCGACTTCGGCACCGGCTCCTCCCGTGAGCACGCCGTCTGGGCCCTGAAGGACTACGGCTTCAAGGTGGTCCTGTCCTCGCGCTTCGCCGACATCTTCCGCGGCAACTCCGGCAAGCAGGGGCTGCTCACCGGCGTCGTCGAGCAGAAGGACGTCGAGGCGCTGTGGGCCGCACTGGAGGAGGACCCCGGGGCGCAGATCACGGTCGACCTCGTCGAGCGGACCGCGACGCTGGGCGAGCTGACCGTCTCGTTCGACGTCGACGACTACACCCGCTGGCGCCTGCTGGAGGGCCTGGACGACATCGGCCTCACGCTGCAGCACGTCGAGGAGATCGGCGCCTACGAGGCGACGCGGCCGTCGTGGAAGCCCGCGACGCTGCCCGCGCGCGTCTGACCCGTCGCCCGTGCCGTGGGCCCGCCGGCCCCCGCGGGCCGGTGGGCTCACGGCTGTTGGGCGTGGAATCGGTGGGTCGACACGCCGTGCTGCGCAGCGTCCAACGGTGGACTACGGACCGTGATGCGTCCTACGGTCGGCGTGGGTGCCGGGTGACCGCGCCGACGAACTCAGGGGAGGCGCCGGATGAAGAAGGCAGATCTCGTGGCTGCCGTGGAGGCGCGGCTGGGCAACCGAGCCGCCGCCGTGGAGGCGGTCGAGGCGATGCTCGAGACCGTCACCCGAGCCGTCGCGCGCGGGGAGAAGGTGGCGATCGCCGGGTTCGGCTCCTTCGATCGCGTGCTGGAGAAGGCCAAGGCGAAGGGGAAGACCCGCAAGGTCGGCGTCCCGTCCTTCACACCCGGCAAGCAGTTCCGTGACGTGGTGGCCGACCCCAAACGGCTGCCGAAGCTCGCCGTCGCCTCGGCCCGCGGAGCGGTGTCACGGGCCGAGGACGCCGTCGCGGCGGTCACGGCGCAGGCGGAGCGCGTGATGGCCGGCCGTCCTGCCGCGAAGCCCGTCGCCGACGCCGCACCCGCACCCGCCGCTGCGCCTGAGGTGGGGCCGACGCCCGTCGTCGAGACCGCCGTCGAGGAGGCCCCCCTCGTGGCGACGGCGGAGCCGACCGCGGCCCCCGCGACGGCCCGCAAGGCGCCCACCACCCGCAGGCCCGCGGTCAAGCGCACCCGGTCCGCCACCGCCGCCGCCGAGGGTGCTCCCGGCGAGGCGACCGCCGCGACGTCGACCAGCAAGCCGGCCGCGACGAGGACCGCTGCGGTGAAGGCTCCGGCCGCGAAGGTGGCAGCCCCTGCCGCGGTTGCCAAGAGGACCGCTGCGTCGAGGTCGACGCCGACGCCGACGCCGACGAAGAAGACCACCGCCGCGAAGGCGACACCCGTGACGACGGCGCCCGCCAAGACGACGCCCGCGAAGCGGACCACGGCGGCGAAGGCGACGCCCGCGAAGGCGACGCCGGTGAAGGCGACGCCGGCCAAGGCGACCCCTGCGAAGCGGACCACGGCGGCGAAGACGACCCCCGCGAAGGCGACCCCCGTGAAGACGACTCCTGCTGCCGCTGCGGTGCCGTCGGAGGCGGCCACGACCCGGCGGCCGTCGGCGCGCAAGGCGGTCACGGCCGCCCCGACCCGCTCGTCCACGGGTACCCGGACGCCGCGGACGGCGGCCGGCCGCACCGCTGCGGGGGGCGCCGCGCCCGCCCCGTCCCGGCGGCGCGCGGCCCCGCCGACGACGGACTGAGCACGCGCTCGGAGGGCCTCGCGACGCTCCGGCGTGGGCGGTTGGGACAACGGGCGGGGCGTGCGTCACGATGGGGGCATGACCGACGTCCTCACCGTCTACGGCGGCACGCCGCTGCAGGGAAGCATCACCGTCCGGGGAGCCAAGAACTTCGTCTCCAAGGCGATGGTCGCCGCCCTGCTGGGTGAGGAACCGAGCCGGCTGCGCAACGTCCCGCGGATCCGGGACGTGCAGGTCGTCACCGAACTCCTGGAGTTGCACGGCGTCGGCGTCACCTCCTCCGAGGAGGGGGAGGGCGAGCTCGTGCTCGACCCCAGCGAGGTCGAGCTGGCCCACGTGGCCGACATCGACGCGCACGCCGGGTCGAGCCGCATCCCGATCCTCTTCTGCGGGCCGCTGCTGCACCGCCTCGGCGAGGCGTTCATCCCCGACCTCGGCGGGTGCCGCATCGGTGACCGGCCGATCAACTACCACCTCGACGTCCTGCGCCAGTTCGGCGCCCAGGTCGAGAAGAAGCCGCACGGCATCGCCCTGACGGCGCCGCAGCGGCTGCAGGGCACCAAGTTGTCGCTGCCCTATCCGAGCGTCGGCACCACCGAGCAGGTGCTGCTGACCGCGGTGCGCGCCGAGGGCGTCACCGAGCTGCGCAACGCCGCGATCGAGCCCGAGATCATGGATCTCATCGCCGTCCTGCAGAAGATGGGCGCGATCATCAGCGTCGACACCGACCGCGTGATCACGGTCGAGGGCGTCGAGAAGCTCGGCGGCTACACCCACCGCGCGCTGCCCGACCGGATCGAGGCGGCGTCGTGGGCGTGTGCGGCCCTGGCGACGAAGGGCCGCATCCGCGTCCAGGGCGCGCGCCAGCCCGAGATGATGACCTTCCTCAACGTGTTCCGGAAGGTCGGCGGCGTCCTGGAGATCGACGACGACGGCATCACGTTCGGCCACCCCGGCGGCGAGCTGAACTCGCTGGTGCTGGAGACCGACGTGCACCCCGGCTTCATGACCGACTGGCAGCAGCCGCTCGTCGTGGCGCTGACCCAGGCCAGCGGCCTGTCGATCGTGCACGAGACGGTCTACGAGAACCGCTTCGGCTTCACCCATGCCCTGCGCGAGATGGGCGCCCAGATCCAGCTGTACCGCGAGTGCCTCGGCGGGCGCGCGTGCCGGTTCGGCTCGCGCAACTTCAAGCACTCGGCCGTCATCTCGGGCCCGTCGAAGCTGCACGGCACTGACATCGAGGTGCCCGACCTCCGCGGTGGCTTCAGCCACCTCATCGCCGCGCTGGCGGCCGAGGGCACCTCGCGGGTGCGCGGCATCAACCTGATCGACCGTGGCTACGAGCACTTCCAGGACAAGCTGGACGCGCTCGGCGCCAACTACGACCGCAGCTGATAGGCCGGCCCCGCCTCCGCCCCCGGGGCGGAGGCGGGCGCCCCGCGGCTCAGGCCGTCGTGAGCTCCAGCTCGGCGGCGGGCACGGCGCGCGCGATGCGGCCCGGCGCCTCCTGGAAGCTCCAGTACAGGTTGGTGTGGGCGATGACCTGCTCGGGGGCGGGGGCGCCCCACCGGGAGAGGTCCTCCGTGGTGTGCGCGTCGGTCACGAGCGTGACGTCGTACCCGCGCACCAGGCCGCCGTGCAGGGTGGAGCGGATGCAGGCGTCGGTCTGGGCGCCGGAGACGACGAGATGCCCGACGGCGCGCTCGGCGAGCCGCTCCTCGAGGTCGGTGGCCTCGAAGGAGTCCCCGTAGCGCTTGTGCACGACCGGCTCGCCCTCGGCGGGCACCAGCTCGGGCACGTACTGCCACTCGGGGGAGCCCTGCGGCAGGTCGTCGGCGGAGTGCTGCACCCACACCACGGGGACGCCCTCGCCGCGGGCACGCTGCACGAGACCGGCGATCGTGGCGACCACCTCGTCCCGGCGCGCGGCGGAGGCGACGACGCCGTTCTGCACGTCGATCACCAGCAGGGCGGTGGCCTCGCGGCCGGGCAGCGTCGTCATCGTGGCCTCCCGTGGCTGCAGGCGGCCCCTCGGCCGCCGCTTCCGTGGCACGCTAGTCGCCGCCGCCGACAGCGTCGCCTGCAGCCTCGCGCAGCCGCCGCGGACGCCCCGCCCGATACCCGGGGTCGGTGGCCCGCACCGCGGCCATCTCGGCGGCGATGCCCTCCTGCTTCTCCCAGGACCCGTAGACGCGGCCCGACGTCGTCATCGCCGCCAGCTCGCGGCGGGCCTCGGGGGCGATCACGCCGGCGGGCTCGTTGCGCCAGGGCGTGCCGGGCAGCGGCATGAACGTGTGGGCGTGCATGCGGGCACCGAGGGCGGTCAGCCGCTTCATCATCGCGACCGTCGCGAGGGCCTCCTCGGGCCCCTCGCCGGGCATCCCGAAGATGAGGTCGACGTTGGGCCGGAACCCCTCCTGCACGGCCAGCCGGACGGCGTCCTCGACGATCGCGGCGCCGTGCCCGCGCCCGGAACCTGCGAGGACGTCCTCGGAGCCCGACTGCGCACCGATGATGACGTCGCGGTTGTGGGCGTAGCGGGCGATCATCCGCAGCGCCTCGGCGCTGACGTGCTCGGGCCGCAGCTCGCTGGGGAAGCTGCCGAAGAACACCCGGCCGGTGGGTCCGATCTCCTCCTTCGTCACGGCGAGGAGTTCCTCCACGGCGTCCAGGTCGGGGTCGCCGCCCTGGGTGCCGTAGGACAGGGACGTCGGGGTGATGAACCGGACGTCGCGCAGTCCGCGCCCGCGCATCACCCGCACCGCCTCGCGCACCGAGGCCACCGACCGGTGCCGGAACCGTGCCGAGAACATGAACGGCGTCTGGCAGAACTTGCACGCGTACACGCAGCCGCGGGTGATCTCGATGGGGTTGGTGAGGTTGCGGGTCACGGGGAAGGCGGGGTAGGCGTCGAGGTCGCGGCGCACCGCGGGCCCGGCCTTGACCAGGCGGCCGTGGCCGGGATGGTCGCCCGCGAGGAGGTCCGCGCCGGCGCCGAGGTGGGTGGTGCCGGGGACGCGGCGCCAGTCCTGCCCGGACGCGAGGGCGGCGCACAGGGCGGTGAAGGTGTGCTCCCCCTCGCCGACGGCGACGGCGTCCCAGCCGGCGCGGAGGGTGACCAGGGGTTCGGCGGTGGCGTGGACGCCGCCGGCGACGTGCAGGACGCGCAGGTCCTCGGGGCGCTCATGGGGGTCGGCGGGGGCCGGGCCGCCCGCGACGTCGGGGCCGTGGCCCCGCTCGCAGAGGGCGGCGCGGACGGCGGCGAGCTCGGCGGCCATCGCGGCGGCGTCGGGGGAGTAGAACGACCAGGCGACCAGGACGCGGCGTCCGACCTCGACGCCCGCCTCGATCCGGGTGACGACGTCCTCCCACGACCGGCAGAGGTGGACGTCGTGCGGCACCGGCGGGGGTTCGACCTCCAACGCGGCGAGGATGGTGTGGTGGCCGTAGGTGTAGCCCTTGCGGTACCGCACCACCACGTCGAGACCGCTCACCTGCCCGAGGGTAGCCGCCGCCCCGCCTGACCCGCGGTCTCCAGCGCGAGGGCGCCGACCCGCCCGTCCTCGTCGAGGGCGTAGGTGAGGCGCTGGCCGGGCCGCAGGTGCAGCAGCCGCGAGGCGACGAACGCGTCGGCGGCGAACGGCAGCGTCACTCCGTCGTCGCGCACCAGGGTGCCGCTGGAGGTCGTGGGATCGAACGCGAGAACGGTCGCCTGCACGGGCTCAGCCTAGGCCGCAGGCGGTCCGCCGGCCTACAGGCGCGGCGCTGCGTGCGGCGAGCGCGGCCGCCGTTCGGGGACCGACGCCCAGGGCCAGGGCGCGCTCCAGGCCGTCGGCGTCGTCGACGTCACCGCGCAGGCGGGGCACGTCGAGCTCGAGCCTGACGGCGCCCGCGGCCTCGTGCGCGGCGGCGGATCCGACCCCGAACGAGGGGCGTACCAGGCGCCCGCGTGGGGCGGCGAGCAGGACGGTTCCGGTGCCCTCGGCGTCGGGCACGACGGCACAGCCCTCGGGGACGGCGACGGCGACGGCGTCGAGAGCCGCTGCGAGGTCGGCGGGGGTCAGCGCGGGGACGTCGGCCAGCAGCACCGCGAGCGGTCCGGCCCCGGACCCGCGGGCCCGTGCGACGCCGAGGGTGACGGCGGCGTCGAGCCCGCCCTGGGCGCGGGCCTCGCGCACGACCCGCGCCCCGAGCGCCGCGCAGGCCGCGGCCACCTCGTCGTCGCCGGTGACGGTGAGGACGGCCCCCACGGCGGGGCAGCCCAGGGCGGCGGCGACCGAGTCCAGGGCGATCGCCGTGGCCAGCCGCGGCTCGGCGCCCAGGCGGGACTTGGCCGTCGGCCCGCCCTTGACGGGCATGACGACCGTCCAGGCACCGCGGGCGGGGGAACCTCTGCGCACGACGCGATCCTTCCAAGCCGGGACGCGCCCCACCACCGCGGGCGGGGCCCCGCCCGACACGGCTCGCGGGCGACTCGACACGATCGGGGGTGCGGGAGACTATGGACCGCCCGTCGGGCCCCGCGCCGTCCCCGGCGCCGGGCGGTCCGCGGCGCGCCGTGGCCGACCACCCCGGCTGATCCCGTCCCGGAGGACGTGCGTGACGACTCGCCATTCCGGCGCCGCCTACCGCCTCGCGGCCGGCGTGCTCCGCCCGCCGCTGGCCACCCTGACGAAGCAGGACTGGGCCGGGGCCGAGCACCTGCCGCGTTCGGGCGGCTTCGTCGTCTGCGCCAACCACATGTCGCACCTGGACCCGCTGGTGGTGGCGCACTTCATGCACGACCAGGGCATCCCGCCGCGGTTCCTGGCCAAGGCGTCCCTGTTCAAGGGGCGCGTCGTCGGGCCGGTCCTGCGGGGGGCGGGCCAGATCCCCGTCTACCGGGACACGGCCGACGCCGGCCGGGCGTTCTCGGCGGCGGTCGCCGCGGTCGAGGCGGGGGAGGGCGTCGTCATCTACCCCGAGGCCACGCTCACCCGCGACCGCGGCCTGTGGCCGATGTCGGGCAAGACGGGTGCGGCCCGGGTGGCGCTGACCACCGGCTGCCCCGTGATCCCGATGGCGCAGTGGGGCGTGCAGGAGATCCTGCCGCCCTACGCCAAGCGCCCCAAGCTGTTCCCGCGCCGCACGATCCGGATCCTCGCGGGGCCGCCGGTGGACCTGTCCGCCTTCCAGGGCCGCCTCGACGGCCCCACCCTGCGGGCGGCGACCGACACGATCCTCGACGAGATCACCGTGCTGCTGGAGAAGCTGCGCGGGGAGAAGGCGCCCGGCTCCCGCATCGACGGCCGTACCGCCCGGTCCGGCGAACCGGCGCGGGACGCCGGCAGTGGCGCCGACGCCGGCAGTGGCGCCGACGCCGCGGCCGAGGGCGGGGACGTCCCCGCGTGAACGAGGCGGCACCGACGCAGGAGCGGGTGGCCGTCATGGGGGCCGGCTCGTGGGGCACCACCTTCGGGCTGGTCCTCGCCGACGCCGGGCGCGACGTCACGATCTGGGGGCGCCGCCCCGAGGTCTGCGACGACATCTCGACCCGCCACCGCAACTCCGCCTACCTGGGGTCGCTCGCCCTGCCCGCAGCGCTGAAGGCCACGACCGACGCGGCTGCGGCGCTGGGCGGGGCCGGCGTCGTGGTCCTGGCCGTGCCGTCGCAGACGCTGCGCGAGAACCTGGCGCAGTGGCGCGACCTGATCCCGCCCGACGCCGTCCTCGTCTCGCTGATGAAGGGCGTGGAGCTCGGGACGCTGCGCCGCATGTCCGAGGTGATCTCCGAGGCGACGGGCGCCGGGCCGGAGCGGATCGCCGTCATCTCGGGCCCCAACCTGGCCCTCGAGATCGCCCAGCGGCAGCCCACCGCCACGGTGGTGGCGTGCGAGGACCTCGCCGCCGCCGAGCGGGTCGCGCACCTCGCCTCGGCCCCCTACCTGCGCCTGTACACGCAGACCGACGTCGTGGGCGTCGAGCTCGGCGGCGCGGTGAAGAACGTCATCGCGCTGGCCGTGGGCATCGCCGAGGGCATGGGCTACGGCGACAACAGCAAGGCCTCGATCATCACCCGGGGGCTCACCGAGACGACGCGGCTCGGGCTCGCGCTGGGCGCGGAGCCGGCGACGATGGCCGGGCTGGCGGGCCTGGGCGACCTGGTGGCCACCTGCGCGTCGCCGCTGTCCCGCAACCGGACGTTCGGGGTGCATCTGGGCCGCGGGCTCAGCGTCGAGGAGGTCGTGGGCATGACCCGCCAGACCGCCGAGGCCGTCAAGTCGTGCCGGCCGATCCTCGAGCTGGCGTCCCGGCACGGGATCGAGATGCCGATCACCGAACAGGTGGTCGCCGTCGTCCACGAGGGCCTGCCCGTCTGGGAGATGACCCCGCGGCTGCTCGGGCGGCCCCGCAAGGTCGAGACCGCCTAGGCTCCGGGCCCGCTGCTCGCGGCGAGCGCCTGTTCCAGGTCGCGCCAGAGGTCCTCGACGTCCTCGATCCCCACCGACAGGCGCACGAGGGACTCGGGCACGGTGCGGCTCTCGGCCGGCTGGCGCCGGCGCCGCTCGAGTGAGCTCTCGACGCCGCCCAGGCTCGTCGCGTGGGCCCAGACCTGCGTGGCGGCGCACAGGCGTTCGGCGGCGTCCGCCCCGCCGGCGACCTCGATCGCCACGATCGCCCCGAACCCCCGCATCTGGGCGGCGGCGCGGGCGTGGCCCGGGTCCTCGGGCAGCGAGGGGTGGCGGACGCGCGCGACGGCCGGGTGCTCGCTCAACCTGCGTGCCAGCTCGGCGGCGTTGGCGCCCGCCCGCTCCACGCGCAGCGCGAGCGTGCGCAGGCCCCGCAGCGCCAGCCACGCCTCGAAAGGCCCCGCGATCGCGCCGTGCATCGTGCGGTAGCGGGCGAGCCTGGCGTGCACCGCGGCGTCGGCCGCGACGGTCGCGCCCAGGACGACGTCGCTGTGCCCGGACAGGTACTTCGTCACCGAGTGCACGACGACGTCGACGCCGTGCTCGAGCGGGCGCAGACCGAGCGGCGTGGCGAAGGTGTTGTCCGCCGCGACGAGGGCCCCGGCCGCCCGGGCCCCCGCGACGAGCGCGGGAAGGTCGGCGACCTCCAGCATCGGGTTCGTGGGCGTCTCCACCCACAGCAGCGCCGCGGGCGCCTGCCCCTGCGTGCCGCGGACGGCGTCGAGCACGGCGTCGGTGTCGGCCACGTCGACCTGCTCGACCTCCAGCCGCCCCGCGGCGGCGAGGTCGCCGAGCAAGCCCAAGGTGCCCGAGTAGGCGTGCCGGGGCGCGACGACCCGGCCGCCCGCGGGCACCAGCGACAGGGTGGCGGCGATGGCGGCCATGCCGGAGGAGAACAGCAGGGCCTGCCCGCCCTCGAGGCGGCCGAGGACCTCCTCGAACGCCGGCCACGTGGCGTTGCCCCAGCGGGCGTAGACGCGGTCGCCGTCCCCGCTCATGGGGCTCGCCTGGTAGGTGGAGGACAGCTCCACCGACGGGTTGACGGGCTGGTCGGGCGTGCGCGGGGGGCGTCCCGCGGTGACGGCGACGGTGGCGGGGGACAGGTCGGTCTGGTCGCTCACGGCTCCACCCTAGAACCGGCTGCGCACGCCCGCCGCCCGCCGCAGTCCTCGCCCCGCCCGGCGCCCGTCGTTGCACGTCAAGGTTGTCATCGTTCCTGCCACTCCCGGGGCCGCGATGCCGGTGTTAGCGTTCACACCCCTTGGGTTCGCCTGCGTACGACCGCGCGGCCCGAGGACTCGACAACCTGCCCCCACCTTGAAGGAGTGCGTCGTGCGAGAGGCAATGAAGCGCCGCCGACGGAGACTGCCTGCGGCCCTCGCCGCCCTGGCCCTGTCGTGTGCCGGGATGACCGCCGGCGCCCTCGTGGGCGCGAGCGGCGCGCAGGCCGCGGGCGGGACGGCGGGCTGCGGGAAGGCCCCCACGCTGTCCAGCGGCACCCGCACGATCATGAACAACGGCAAGCAGCGCAGCTACATCCTCTCCGTGCCCGACGGCTACGACTCCCGCAAGCAGTACAAGCTGATCTTCGGGATGCACTGGCTCAACGGGTCGGCCGTCGACGTCGCCACCGGGCAGACGGTGCAGCGCGACTCCTGGGCCTACTTCGGGCTCAAGCGGCTGTCGAACAACACCGCCATCTTCGTGGCCCCGCAGGGGCTCAACGCCGGCTGGGCGAACACCGGCGGTGAGGACGTCGCGCTCGTCGACGCCATCATCGCCGAGATCGAGAACGGGCTGTGCGTCGACACCAGCCAGGTGTTCTCCACCGGCTGGAGCTACGGCGGTGCGTTCAGCTTCGCGCTGGCCTGCGCGCGGCCGAAGGTGTTCCGCGCGGTGGCGGTGCTCTCCGGCGGGCAGCTCAGCGGCTGCGCCGGCGGGACCGATCCGGTGGCCTACATGGGCGTCCACGGCGTCTTCGACTCCGTCGTGAACATCTCGATGGGCCGGTCCATCCGCGACACCTTCGTGAGAGCCAACGGGTGTACGGCGGCCAGCCCCACCGAGGTCTCGCGAGGGTCCGGCAGGCACTCCGAGTTCGAGTACAGCGGCTGCAAGGCCGGCTACCCCGTGAAGTGGTACTCCTTCGACGGCGATCACATCCCCGCTCCCGCCGACGGCGTGGGCGGCATCAGCGGCAACACGTGGGTCCCCGCCGAGACCTGGGAGTTCTTCTCGCAGTTCGCCTCGACGTCCTCGCCCACGCCCACCACGACGTCGCCCACGACGAGCGCCCCGCCCCAGCAGGGCGCGGTCCTCACCTCGACGTTCGACGACGGCGCGCAGGGCTGGACCGGGCGCGGCGCCGCGGCCGTGGCCGTGGCCGCCGGCGGGCGCACCGGCTCCGCGCTGAGCGTCACCGGGCGGACCGACGTCTGGAACGGTGCGATCCGCGACGTGACGTCGATCCTGCGCCCCGGCAGCACCTACTACGTGGCGGCCTGGGTGAAGCTCGCCGACGGCGCCCCGGCGTCGTCGCTGAACCTCAGCGTGGAGCGCGTCTCGGGCGGGACGACGGCCTACGACCACGTGGGGGACGCCGCCGCGGCCTCCACCGGCTCGTGGACGCGCCTGTCGGGCCAGTACACGGTCCCGGCCGACGCCACGAGCACCCAGCTCTACGTCGAGGGCGACACGACCGCGTCGTTCCTGCTCGACGACGTGCTGGTCTCGACCGACCCGATCGCCACCACCACGCCGACGACCACCCGCCCGACTACGTCGGCGACCACCACCAAGCCGACGAAGAGCAGCAAGTCGACGAAGGTGAAGACGGTCAAGAAGTGCAAGACCGGCAAGAACGGCAAGAAGACCTGCAAGACGATCACGCGCAAGGCCGCCGGCGCGAGCACCGGCGCGAGCTGCGTCAGCGTCCCCGCGGCGTGGCCGGGCGGCTACCTCGCCGTCGTCGCGCGGTCGTCCGTGGCGGGTGTCCCGGCTTCGGCCGGAGTGACCCAGGTGAGCACGGCCGGTGGGGTGAGCACCGTCCGCGGCACCGGCGACCCCGCGGCGCTCGCCTCCGCCTGCTGACGACGATGCACCCCGGGCACCCCGTCGCCGCCTCGAGCGGCGGCGGGGTGCCCGCGTCGTCCCCGGGCGCGCCCGGTTCGCCCGGCTCGCCCGGCCCGACCGGCGCCACGATCCCGACCGGCCCCGCCGGGGACGGAACAGGGCCGACACACGGCACCGGTACGCTCCCGCGGGTGAGCCAGCCGCACGACGTCCCCCTCACCGCCGCCACCGGGACCGGCGCCCCGCGCCCCCGCGTGGCCCTCGTCTTCGGCGGTCGCTCGGGGGAGCACCCGATCAGCTGCGTGACGGCGGCGGGCGTGCTGCGCGCGCTGGACCGCGAACGCTACGAGGTCGTCCCGATCGGCATCACGCCCGAGGGCTCCTGGGTCCTCGCCGAGGACGACCCGTCGCGGTGGGAGCTCACCGCGGGCGCGCTGCCCCAGGTGAAGGACGGCGAGGGGCCGCAGGTGCTGCTGCCCACGCGCGTGGGGGACCGCAACCTCACCGTGCTGGAGCCGGCGCGGGTGCCGCAGACGCTCGGCGAGGTCGACGTCGTCTTCCCGCTGCTGCACGGCCCGTTCGGGGAGGACGGCACGCTGCAGGGCCTGCTGGAGCTCGCCGACGTCCGCTACGTCGGCTCGGGCGTGCTGGCCAGCGCCGCGAGCATGGACAAGCACGTGATGAAGGTCATGCTCGCCGGCGCGGGCGTACCGGTGGGGCCGTGGGAGCTGGTGACCGCCCGCCAGTGGGAGCGCGACCCCGACGCCGTGGCGGAGCGAGTCGCCGGGCTGGGATGGCCGGTCTTCGTCAAGCCCGCCCGGGCGGGCTCGAGCCTCGGGATCAGCAAGGTCGACGGGCCCGAGGGACTCGCCGCCGCCATGGCGCAGGCCCGCCGACACGATCCGAAGGTCGTGGTCGAGGCCGCCCTGTACGGGCGCGAGATCGAGTGCGCGGTGCTGGAGTCCCTCGACGGCGGGGCCCCGCTGACGAGCCTGCCCGGCGAGATCGAGGTGGTGTCCGGCCACGCGTTCTACGACTTCGAGGCCAAGTACCTCGACGAGGAGTCCGTGCGCCTGTCCTGCCCGGCCGACCTCCCCGAGGAGGTCGTCGCCCGCGTGCGGGCGTTGTCGGCCGAGGTGTTCGAGGTCATGGGCTGCGAGGGCCTGGCCCGGGTCGACTTCTTCGTGGCGCAGGACGGCACCGTCACGGTGAACGAGCTGAACACGATGCCGGGGTTCACCCCGCTGTCGATGTACCCCCGCATGTGGCAGGAGTCGGGCATCGGCTACCCCGAGCTGGTGGACCGGCTGATCCGGCTCGCCCTGCAGCGGCCCGTCGGGCTGCGCTGAGCGCCGCCCGCACGCGCGCTCACGGCGCCCCCAGCAGCGGGCGCACCGCCTCGACGCCGGCGACGGTCACGTCGTCCAGCCACTCAGGGCGCACCTCAGCCCAGCGCTGCGCGTCGACGCGCATGCGGTGGTCGCGCAGGCGGCGGCCGCGGAACTCCATCAGGCTCAGCCCGTCGGGCTCGTACCCGAGCCGCTGCGAGACCCGGCGCGAGGCCTCGTTGCCCTCGATGTAGGAGCTCGACGCCGTGCTCGCGCCCAGGTGCGTGAACGCGAGGTCGAGCACCATCGCCCGCACCCGCGTGCCCAGGCCGTGCCCCCGGCGGTCGGGGGCGAGGTAGGACCCGGTGTCCACCTGGCGGAGCACCGCGAAGTCGTCGGCGCGCAGGTCCTGGCAGCCCACGACCTGCCCCTCGTGGACCACCGCGAAGGGCAGGGCCCACGACGAGACACGCAGTCCCGCGCGCAGCCCCCAGTGGTACTGGACCGAGCGCCGGACGGTCTCGGCCTCCGTGTCCGCGACGGCCTGGCGGCTCACGTTCGGCATGAAGTGCGCCTCGTCCTCGGCAAGCACCCGGTGCAGGATGCGCCCGAGTGCCAGAGCGTCGGCGTCGCGGACGACGCGCAGGAGCAGGTCCCCGTGGGCGAGGCGCAGGCCGAACAGGGGCCAGGCGTCGGCGAGGGCGGATTCGGCGGTCACCGGCCCAGCCTGTCCGCCCGCCTCGCCCCGCGCACCCGATGTCGCCGCGTGAGGATCAGCTGCAGCCGGGGCCCTCGCGGGGCAGGCCGGCGACGGCGCCCGCGAGGTCGGCCAGGGCCTCGCTCGCGCGCTCGCGCCCGTAGCGGGCGGGCACGAGGACGACGACGGCCGGGTCCCGCCCGTAACTGGTGAACCGGATCGGGTCGGCCTCGGGATCGTCGACCAGCCAGTCGACGCCGTCGACCCCCAGGCACGCCCTGGTGCTCGGGCCCGGGGGAGTGTGCCCGCAGCCGAGGACGACGGCGGGTGAGCCCCAGCGGGCGTCGCCACGGTCGTCGTCGCCGACCCTCGACCCCCCGAGGACGGTGGGGGGCAGGGCGGCGCTCAGCCGCGTGCAGGCCGGGTCGTCACGTCGAGGTCCGGCGGCGAGGCCGGCCTCGCCCTCGCTGCAGCCGGTGACGAGCAGGAGCGCCAGGGCCGGGGCGAGGGCCGCCGGACGCCACCCGCTCGCGCTCACGACGTGGCAGGGATCAGAGGTTGACGACGGTGCACGTCACGGTGCGGGTGATGCCGGGGATCTCCTGCACCCGGGCCACGACGAGGCGGCCGAGCTCGTCGACGCTGGCGGCCTCGAGGCGCGCGATCACGTCGTACGGGCCGGTGACGTGATCGGCATGCGTGACGCCCTGAATCGTCGCGATCTCGTCAGCCACCGACGAGGCGCGCCCGGCCTCCGCCTGGATCAGGATGTACGCCTGGACCACCTCGACTCCTTCACCGCCGTCACGGGCCCCCGGCCCGCATGCTCACCGCGGGGCTGCCTGCCCCGCGGACGTCCTGTGCCGCCAGAGGCGCCGACGGAGTGATCGTCGTCGGCAGTCGCGCGACGGAGACCGTCGCCGTTCGATCTGGCCGGGCCACGCTACCGTGTCCGGGCTGCCCGCCGTGCACCCCGTCCGCGTGACGACGATCGCGTACCGTGCCTGGTCACCGTGGGTGGCCGGTTCGCAGCGGACAGGGAGGCCACGGTCGTGACAGAGGGCAGTCCTGCACCCACCTTGCGCGACGTGGGCGAGGACGCGGTGATCGCGGCGGTCACGGCCGTCTACCCGCCGCCGCCCCCATGGCTGGAGCTGGGCCCCGGTGACGACGCGGCGGTGCTCGCACCCCTGGCCGGGCGCCTGGTGGTGAGCACCGACGCGCTCGTCGAGGGGGAGGACTTCCTGCCGGAGTGGTCCGGCGGCCACGACGTGGGGGTGAAGCTCGCGGCGCAGAACCTCGCCGACGTCGCGGCGATGGGAGCGCGCCCGCTGGGGCTCGTCGTCACCCTCGCCGCTCCTGCGGACCGGGAGGTGGGCTGGGCGGTCGCGGTCTCCCACGGCCTCGCGGAGGAGTGCGCCCGAGCAGGCGCGGCCGTCATCGGGGGCGATCTGTCGGCCGGACCCGTGGCGATGCTCACCGCGACGGCCCTGGGGGTCCTCGACGGGCCCGCGGTGCGCCGTGACGGCGCGCGGCCGGGTGACGTCGTCGCCGTCGCGGGGCGGCTGGGTCCGGCGGCGGCCGGCCTGCAGCTGCTCTTCGACGCGCGGGACGGGCGGCGCGCGCCGGGGCTCGACGAAGCGGCGGTGCGGGAGGCGGTGACGGCCCAGGTGCGGCCGAGGCCCCCCTACGCCGCCGGTGCGGCGGCCGCGGCGGCCGGGGCGACCGCGATGATCGACACCAGCGACGGGCTGCTGCGCGACGCCGCCCGGAGCGCGCGCGCCTCGGGGGTCACCCTCGACCTGTCCCGCGAAGGGCTGGCCGCCGATGTCGCCGGACTGCGCCCGGTGGCGCGTGACGACGCCCAGGCGTGGGAGTGGGTGCTCTCGGGCGGGGAGGACCACGCCATGCTCGCCTGCTTCCCGCCGGGGAGCGCCCTCCCACCGGGCTTCCGCGGGATCGGCCGGGTCGTGCCGCAGGGCGGATCGGCAGTGGTGCTCGACGGCGAGACGTGGCGCGGCACGCAGGGCTGGGTCCATTGGAGCTGAGACCGCCGCAGCGGGCGCGGGGACAGCGGAGGGCCGGACCGCGATGCGGTCCGGCCCCTCGGAGCTCGTTCAGACGCCCTGCGTGGGCGGCGAGGTCAGCGGGTGACCTTGCCGGCCTTCAGGCAGGAGGTGCAGACGTTGAGGCGCTTCGGCGTCCCCGCGACCGTGGTCCGCACGCGCTGGATGTTGGGGTTCCAGCGGCGCTTGGTGCGGCGGTGCGAGTGGGAGACGCTGTACCCGAAGCCCGGCCCCTTGCCGCAGACGTCGCAGTTGGCAGCCACGGTGGTACTCCTGACGGATCGGAGGGTTACTCGTAAGGGTGCTCACCGGCACCCTCACGGGCAGTCCGGACGCGCTGTGCCCGTGCCGAACAGCCGGGATGACCCCGGCGGTCGAACGGGCAACCCGGCAAGGGTAGCCGACGGCGCCGCGTGGCCCCAAACCGGAGCACGTGGACTAGCCTGCCAGCATCCCTGGGGCCGTGTGTGCGGCGCCGCGGACGGGTACCCGGCAGCCGGGGCGGTGAGGTCACGAGGAGGTCGCGTCCATGGTGCTGCAGGCACTCGACGCGACGGCCGCGCGCCGCTGGGCGGGGACGCTGCTGGCCGCCCTCGCCGGGGCGCGTGAGGAGATCGACGCGCTCAACGTCTACCCCGTGCCCGACGGCGACACGGGGACCAACCTGTACATGACGGTCGAGGCCGGGTACGCCGCAGCCGCCGACCTGGCGCCCGAGGCGGGCCTGGTCGAGGTGACCGAGGCGTTCGCCGGCGGGGTCCTGCTGGGGGCGCGGGGCAACTCGGGCGCGATCTTCGCCCAGATGATCCGCGCCTGGTCGCAGGCGGTGGGCGAGTCGGGCGTGCTCGACGGTCCCACGGCCCGGCGCGCCCTGGTCCTCGCCGACGAACAGGCGTGGGGGGCCGTCGACCGGCCCGTCCACGGCACGATGCTCTCCCTCAGCCGTGCGGCGGCCGAGGCCGCGCTGGCCCTGCCCGCCGACGCCCCGCTCGTCGAGGTGGTGGTCGGGGCGACGGAGGCCGCCCGCCACGCGCTGTCGCGCACGCCCCGCCAGCTCGACGTCCTGCGCCGGGCCGGCGTCGTCGATGCCGGCGGCAAGGGCGTGCTGCTCGCGTTGCGCGCCCTGGTCGACGTCGTCCGCGGCGAGCAGACCCTCGAGGGGACGGCACCGGGGCGGCGCCGTCCCGCCCGGGCCGCCACGCTGCCCCCGGTCGACCTCTCGTGGTGCGACGACGCCGACCCGACCGGCCCCGCGTACGAGGTGATGTACCTCCTGCACGCCGCCGACGACGCCGTCGCGGCGCTGCGCGCGCGGCTCGCCGAGCTCGGCGAGTCGCTGGTGGTCGTCGGCGGCGCGGGGCTCTGGCACGTCCACGTGCACGTCGACCGGCCGGGCGAGGCCGTCGAGGCCGCCGTCGAGGTGGGCCGGCCGTCCCAGATCCGGATCACCAGCCTCGTCGGCCACCCCCACGAGGCCCCTCCCGCCCACGCCCGTGGCGCCGCCCGGCTCGACGCGGCGCTCGCGGCGGGGGTGGAGCCGCCGTCACCCGAGGCCATGCCCGAGCTCGGGCTGGGCCTGCTCCCCCCGCCGGGGGTTCCCGCCGCCGGGGCCCGGCGGGCCACCTCCGCCCTGCTCGCCTGCGCCACCGGGCCCGGGCTCGCGACGCTGTTCGTGGGCGCCGGGGCCCAGGTCGTCGAGGTCGGCCCCGGCCGCGGCGTCACCGCCGCGCGCCTGCTCGACGCGGTCCGCGCGGCCCGCGCCGAGGCCGTCGCGCTGCTGCCCAACGATCCCGACGTCCTCGCCGCCGCGCAGGCGGCCGCAGCCATGGCCCGCGAGGAGGGCGTGCGCGTGAGCGTCGTCCCCACCCGCGCGCAGGTCCAGGGCCTGGCGGCGGCGGCGGTGCACGACCCGGCCCGGCGCTTCGACGACGACGTCGTGCTGATGTCCTCCGCCGCGGGCGCCACCCGGGAGGGGGCGCTGACCCGGGCACCCGGTCCGGTGGGTCAGGACGGCTGGTTCGGCGTCGTCGGTGGCGACGTCCTCACCTCCGCCGCCGTGGACGAGGGCGGCGCGGGTGCCGCGCGGGTCGCCGTCGCCGTCCTCGACCGCCTCCTGGCCGCCGGGGGCGAGCTGGTCACCCTCGTCAGCGGCGCCGAGGTGCCCGAGGACCTCGTGGCCGCCGTGTGCGCCCACCTCGGGCAGCGCCACCCCGACGTCGAGGTGTCCCTGCACGACGGGGGCCAGCCGCGGTGGCCGCTGCTGATCGGGGTCGAGTGAGGGCATGACGTCGTTGCGCACCGACACGCCGCTGGCGAAGGTGTTCGGACGCAAGGCCGCCGTCACCGGGCTCGCGAAGCTCGGCGTCGAGACGGTCGGCGACCTGCTGCGGCACTACCCGCGCCGCTACGAGTCGTGGGCCGAGCTGTCCCCGATCCACGCCCTCACCGAGGGCGAGGAGGCGACGATCGTCGCGGAGGTCGTCTCGGCGTCCGCGCGGCCCATGCGCGCCCGGCGCGGGGAGCTCCTGCAGGTGACCGTCACCGACGGCACCGACCACCTCGCGCTCACCTTCTTCAACGCCGGCCGGCTCAGGCACGTGCTCAAGCCGGGCCGGCGCGCCCTGTTCTCGGGCACCGTCGAGCGCTACCGCGGGACGCTGCAGCTCACCCACCCCAAGGTCTCGTTCCTGGACGACGACCCGGTGGTCGAGGCCGACCCCGCCGCCGATCCCGCCGACCCTGC
This sequence comes from Kineosporiaceae bacterium, assembly GCA_046330935.1. Classification (GTDB taxonomy): domain Bacteria; phylum Actinomycetota; class Actinomycetes; order Actinomycetales; family Kineosporiaceae; genus JAXLRU01. The sequence continues at coordinate 185,810 of JAXLRU010000007.1, read as the reverse complement.
CGCCCGCCCGGATCCCGCCTCGGCTGCGGACTCGGCGTCGGACCTGCTCGCCTCGCCGATCCCCATCTACCCCGCGGGGGCGGGGGTGGACTCCGAGACCATCCGCCGCTGCGTCCGCCACGTCCTGGACACCCTCGCGCCCCTGCCCGACCCGCTGCCCGCCCAGGTGCGCGCCGTCCGCCACCTCATGCCCCTGGACGCCGCGCTGCGCGCGGTGCACCGGCCCGCGACCAAGGACGAGCCCTACCCGGCCCGGCACCGGCTGCGGTTCGAGGAGGCGTTCGTCCTGCAGGCGGCACTCGCCCGGCGCCGCGCCGACGAGACCCGCGCCCCTGCGACGCCGCGGCGTCGGGTGCCCGGGGGGCTGCTCGACGCCTTCGACGAGCGGCTGCCGTTCACGCTCACCGCGGGGCAGGCGAGGGTGGGTGCGGAGCTCGAGGTCGAGCTGGCCGGCGAGCACCCCATGCACCGGCTGCTGCAGGGTGAGGTCGGGTCGGGCAAGACGCTGGTGGCCCTGCGGGCGATGCTCGCCGTCGTGGACGCCGGGGGGCAGGCTGCGCTGCTCGCCCCCACCGAGGTCCTCGCCGCCCAGCACCACCGCTCGATCACGGCGATGCTCGGCGACCTCGCCGAGGGCGGCCTGCTCGGGGGCGACGACCGCGGCACGCGCGTGCGCCTGCTGACCGGCAGCCAGCCCACCGCCGTCCGCCGGGCCGCCATGCTCGACGCCGCCAGCGGCGAGGCGGGGATCGTCGTCGGCACCCACGCGCTGCTCTCCGACAAGGTGGAGTTCTTCGACCTCGGCCTCGTGGTGGTCGACGAGCAGCACCGCTTCGGGGTGGAGCAGCGCGACGCCCTGCGCGGCAAGGGGCGCACCAGCCCGCACCTGCTGGTGATGACCGCGACGCCGATCCCGCGCACGGTCGCGATGACCGTGTTCGGCGACCTGGAGACGTCCGTGCTCGACGAGCTGCCCCCGGGGCGCAGCCCGATCGCCTCGCACGTGGTGCCCGTGGCCGAGAAGCCCGCCTGGCGCGAGCGCACGTGGCAGCGGGTGCGCGAGGAGGTCGACGGCGGGCACCAGGTGTACGTCGTCTGCCCGCGGATCGGCGACGACGGGGGTGACGCGCCGTCCCCGACCGCGGGCGAGGGCGGCGGCCGGCGCCCGGCCGCCGCGGTGCTCGACGTCGTCGAGGAGCTGCGCGCCCACCCCGCGCTGCAGGGCGTGCGGATCGAGACCCTGCACGGGCGGATGCCCGCCGACGACCGTGACGCCGTCATGGCCGCCTTCGCCCGCGGCGAGGTGGGGGTGCTCGTGGCGACGACCGTGATCGAGGTCGGCGTCGACGTGGCCAACGCCACGGCGATGGTGGTGGTGGATGCCGACCGGTTCGGCGTCTCGCAGCTGCACCAGTTGCGCGGCCGGGTCGGCCGAGGCAGCCACCCGGGGCTGTGCCTGCTGCTCAGCGAGGCCGAGGTGGGCACCCCCGCCCGCGACCGGCTGGAGGCGGTGGCCGCCACCCTGGACGGGTTCGAACTGGCCAGGGTCGACCTCGAGCAGCGGCGCGAGGGCGACGTCCTGGGTGCCGCGCAGTCCGGCGGGCGGTCCTCGCTGCGGCTGCTGCGCGTGCTGCAGCACGAGGAAGTGATCGAGGAGGCGAGGGCTGCCGCCGCGGAGGTCGTCGCCGAGGACCCCGACCTCACCGGGCACCCCGATCTGGCCGCCGCCATCGCCCAGCTCCTCGACCCCGAACGCGAGCAGTTCCTCGACCGGGGCTGAGGCCGGCTCCGGCGGGGGCTGCGGGCAGGGGAGAATGCCCGCATGACACGGATCGTGGCCGGCAGCGCGAGGGGGCGGCGCCTCGTCGTCCCGAAGGGCGATCTCACCCGCCCCACCAGCGAGATCGTCCGCGAGGCGCTGTTCAACGTGCTCGAGGCCCGCAACCGGCTGGGCGGGGCCAAGGTGCTGGACCTGTGCGCCGGCTCCGGTGCCCTCGGGCTGGAGGCGGTCAGCCGCGGCGCCGCCGAGGCCGTGCTCGTCGACTCCTCCCGCCAGGCCGCCGCCGCCGCCCGCGAGAACGTGTCGCTCGTCGGCACCCCTCGGGTCGCGGTCATCGTGTCCTCGGTGGAGCGCTACCTCAACGGGCGACCGCCCTTCGCCGCCGACCTCGTCTTCCTCGACCCGCCCTACGCGATGGGCGAGGACGTCGTGGGCGCCGTCCTCACCGGCCTCACCGGGCAGGGCTGGCTGCACGAGCACGCCCTGGTGCTGGTCGAGCGGTCCACCCGCAGCCTCGAACCGCGCTGGCCCGAGGGGCTGCATCGCCGCGAGGTGCGCCGCTACGGCGAGACCGCGGTCTGGATCGCCTCACCCGAGCGGTCCGGCTCGCTGCCCCACTGATCCTCGGGGGCCTGCGGCCCCCCGGCCCGGTGCCGCTCCCGCCACTGCGCCGGGGCGGCGTCAAGCTCCGCGCGGAAGTGCGGCCGCAGCACCGCCGCCGAGGCCATGCCGACCCGCCGGGCGACGGCGTCGACGGGCAGGTCCGTCTCCTCCAGCAGCCGGGCCGCGCGGTGCACCCGCTGGCGCAGCAGCCAGCGCGTGGCCGACACGCCCGTGGTGCGCCGGAAGTGCCGGTCGAAGCTGCGCCGCGACACGCACGCGACCGCCGCGAGGGCGTCGACGTCCAGGCCGGGGTCGTCCAGGTGCGCCAGGGCGTGTGCCACCGCGGCGGGGATGCCCGATCCCGCCCCTCCGGGGCTGTCGTCGGCGACGGGGGCGTCGAGGGCCTGCGGGTCCCCGCCGGGGCGGTGGGCGCCGACGACGAGCTCGCGGGCGACGGCGGAGGCGACGGCCGCGCCGTGACGGCGGCGGACCAGGTGCAGGCATGCATCGATCGACGCCGCCGAACCGGCGCTCGTCAGCACCCGCCCCTCGTCGACGTACAGCGTGTCGGGCAGCACGCTCACCCTCGGGTAGCGCGCGGCCAGCGCCGCGGCGGCCGACCAGTGCGTCGTCGCCGACAGGCCGTCCAGCAGGCCCGCCTCGGCGAGGACGAACGCGCCCAGGCACAGGCCCGCCACCGTCGCCCCCTCCGCGTGGGCCGCGCGCAGGGCCTCCAGCAGGTCGGGCGCCGGCGGGTCGCCTCCCTCGCGCCAGCCCGGCACCACCAGGGTGCCCGCACGCGCTGCCGCGTCGAGGTCGTGCGGCGGGTCGAGCACCAGCCCCGCCGTGCTCACGATCGGGCGCGGTTCCGCGGCGATCGGGAGCACCTCGTACCCGTGCCGCGACGACGTCACGGCCGTGAACACGCGGGCGGGCACCGCGGCCTCCAGGACCGCCACCCCCCGCCCGAGCAGGACGGCGACCGTCCGCGGGTCGCGGGCCATCTTCACCTCCGAGGGACTCCACTGCAGGGCGTCGCCCAGTCTGCTCGTGGCGCGGGCCCTGCGGCAGCCGGGCCCGCGTGGCGCCCGGTTCCTGGCCGGATCACGACGTCGGCTGGCCGGGGCGGGGCTGACGCCGGCGCCCTCGCCACGATCACGATGGTGCCGCGGCCGGCCACCCGCCGTCGGTGCTCGTGCCGCTGACCCGTGCCACGCTTCCCGTCCCGGAGGTTCCCCGTGACCCGCGCCCTCGTCGTCATCGACGTCCAGAACGAGTACGACGCCGACGCCCACCCCGATGCCGTCCTCAGCGTCGTCGCCCGCCGGGAGTCGCTCGCGGCGATCGGCGCCGCCATCGACGCGGCGCACGCGGCCGGGGTGCCCGTGGTCCTCGTCCAGCACGGCGAGGACCCCTCGGCGCCGGTGTTCGCGACAGGCGGCCCCGGCTGGCAGCTGCACGAGGTCGTCGCCTCACGCCCGCACGCCGTGGTCGTGGCCAAGCAGTGGCCGGGCGCCTTCACCGGCACCGAGCTGGAGTCGTGGCTGCGCGAGGGCGGCGTCGACACGGTCGCGATCTGCGGCTACATGGTCCAGCACTGCGTGGACTCGACGACCCGCCAGGCCTACCACCTCGGCTTCACCGTCGAGCTCCTCGCCGACGCCACCGGCACCCTCGACCTCACCGGCCCCGACGGTGAGGTCGTGCCCGCCGAGCAGGTCACCGCGACCGTGCTCGCCGTCCTCGGCAGCGAGTTCGCGCGCGTGGCGCCCGTCGCGCAGTGGGCGGCCGCGCTCGCGGCGGGGGAGGCGCTGCGCGAGCCGTCGCTGCTCGACGTCCTGCGCCCGCGCGTCGGGGCCTGACCCGCGGGGTACTCCTCCGGCGGGGCGCGATCGCGCCCCGCCGCTACGAGGGAGGTCGCGCGTGGACGCCGTGGGTTCCGTTGCCGAAGCCATTCGCACGGTGAGGGCGCGTGGCGCCGGCGAGGACTGGACGGGCCGGGTGGCCGTCGTCACCGGGGCGAGCGCCGGCGTCGGGAGGGCCGTGGCCCGTGAACTCGCCTCCCGCGGCGCCGACGTCGCGCTCATCGCCCGCGGCGAGGGCGGACTGGAGGCGGCCGCCGCCGAGATCCGCGAGCTCGGACGCCGCGTGCTCGCCGTCCCGTGCGACGTCGCCGTCGCCGACGACGTCGAGGCAGCCGCCGCGCTCGTGGAGGACGAGCTGGGCCCCATCGAGGTGTGGGTGAACGTCGCCTTCAGCTCGGTCTTCGCCCCGTTCGCCGAGATCAGCGCCGAGGAGTTCGAGCGCACCACGCGCGTCACCTACCTCGGCTACGTCCACGGCACGATGAGCGCCCTGCGCCGGATGCGCACCCGCGGCGAGCGCGGTCGCGGCACGATCGTGCAGGTCGGCTCGGCGCTGGCCTACCGCGGGATCCCGCTGCAGACCGCCTACTGCGGGGCCAAGCACGCGATCCAGGGCTTCACCGAGTCCCTGCGCTGCGAGCTGCTGCACGAGGACAGCGGGGTGCGCGTGACGCAGGTTCACCTGCCCGCCGTCAACACCCCGCAGTTCTCGTGGGTGCTCTCGCGCCTGCCGCGCCGCCCGCAGCCCGTGGCGCCGATCTACCAACCCGAGCTGGTGGCCCGCGCGATCGTGCACGCCGCCGAGCACCCGCGCCGCCGCGAGTACTGGGTGGGCGGGTCCACGGCCGCCACGCTCGTCGCCAACGCCGTCGCCCCCGGCCTGCTCGACCGCTACCTCGCGCGGACCGGCTTCTCCGCGCAGCAGCGCGACACCGACCACGATGGCGAGCCGGCCGTGGGCGGGCAGCCCGCGAACCTCTGGCGTCCCCTCGACGAGGCGGCGGGCAGCGACGCCGGCGCGCACGGCGACTTCGACGACGTCGCCAAGAGCCGCAGCGTCCAGGTGTGGGCCTCCCAGCACCACGCCGTCGTCGCCGGCGCCGTCGGCGCGCTCGCCGGGGGACTGGCCCTGGCGCGGCGCCGCCGCTGAGCCCTCCGCCCGCGGCCGGCCCGCCTCGGGGCGACCCTTCGTGGCGCCCGGTGGCACGGCGGGGCGCCGCGGTGCGGCTGCTACGTTCGCGGCATGACCAGCGCGTCACCGCTGAGCACGGTCCGGGCCGTGTGCCCGGGCAGCTTCGACCCGTTCCACCTCGGCCACCTCGACGTCGTCCGCCGCGCCGCCGCGGTCTTCGCCGAGCTCGTGGTCCTGGTCCTGGCCAACCCCGCCAAGCCCGGCCGGTTCGCGCTGGCCGAGCGGGTCCGCCTGATCGAGGAGTCCCTCGCCGCGGCGGGCGTGTCCGGCGCGCGCGTCGTCGGCGCCGCCGGGGGGCTGCTCGTCGACCACTGCCGCGAGCTGGGGGCGGGCGTCGTCGTGAAGGGCGTGCGGGGGCCGCTGGACCTCGGCTACGAGACCCCCATGGCGGTGCGCAACCGCCAGATGACGGGTGTCGAGACGCTGTTCCTGCCGTGCGCGCCGGAGCTCTCGCACGTGTCCAGCAGCCTCGTCGCCGAGCTGGCGGCGCTGGGCGGGCCCTACGCCGACCTCGTCCCGGCGCCCGTCGCCGCGGCCCTGGCGTCCCGGGCCTGACCCCGTCGGTTTGGGCGGGGCCCCGTTGCTGCCGTACTCTCTTTCCTTGGCCTCGTCGTGTCTGCGTCGGGCCGGGTTCCACGCTGCCTCCCCGAGCGCTCGTCGCGACGGAGGTGGCCGGGTTACGTCACGAGGAGTGCACCATCCGTCTCGATCCGCGGGCGCCGTTGGTTCTCGACATCCGGGAGCTGGGTCGCCGCCCAGGGAGCATGCGGACGGTCGCGCGCACCGTGAACGCGCCTGCGGACCTCGGTACCGAGGTGATCGGCGTCCCCGAGGGCAGCGACCTCGACCTCGATCTGAGGTTGGAGTCGGTGATGGAGGGCGTCCTGGTGTCGGGAACGGCGACCGGGACGGCGGTCGGGGAATGCGTGCGGTGCCTGGAGGCCGTCGAACAGGATCTGTTCGTCGACCTGCAGGAACTGTTCGTCTACCCCGGGCGCGCGCACGAGGAGGACGAGGACGACCTGCGTGAGATCGAGGACGACCTGATCGACCTCGAACCCGCGCTGCGGGACGCGGTGGTGCTCGCACTGCCGTTCCAGCCCGTGTGTGCCGAGGACTGCCCCGGCCTGTGCTCCGAGTGCGGAGTGCGGCTGGCGGAGGATCCCGGCCATCAGCACGTCGACGTCGACCCGCGCTGGGCGGCGTTGCAAGGGCTCACCGGACAAGCCGGTGGGTCCACCAAGGACGGGCAGGAACACCTGCCGCACGACGAGAAAGAGAGCTGACCGTGGCTGTCCCGAAGCGGAAGATGTCGCGCAGCAACACGCGGTCCCGCCGCTCCCAGTGGAAGGCCGTCCCCGTCACGCTGACCGCGACGGTCGAGAACGGCCAGACCTCCTACGCTCGCCCGCACACGGCGCGCGTGGTGACCGACTCCGCGGGTACCCCGCTGTACCTGGAGTACAAGGGCCGCAAGGTCAAGGACCTCTGACCGGCGACGGGGTCGATGCAGTGACTGCACGAACGACCCGTCGCTCCGCCACGCCCGAGACGGTGGCCGAACTGGCCGCCGCTCTCGGCGTCGCCCTGGATCCCGAGCTGCTCGAGATGGCGTTGACCCACCGGTCCTTCGCCTACGAGAACGGTGGGTTGCCCACCAACGAGCGGCTGGAGTTCCTGGGTGATGCCGTACTGGGTCTGGTCGTGACCGACGCCCTGTACCGCCGCCACCCCGATCTCCCCGAGGGGCAGCTGGCCAAGCTCCGTGCCGCCGTGGTCAACATGCGCGCGCTCGCCGAGATCGCCCGCACCCTCGACCTCGGCGCATACCTGCGTCTGGGTCGCGGGGAGGAGGGCAGCGGCGGCCGCGACAAGTCCTCCATCCTGGCCGACACCCTCGAGGCGCTCTTCGGCGCCGTCTACCTGGAGCACGGCATCGACGTCGCACGGGCGACCGTGCACTCTGTCGTCGACCCGCTCCTGGAGTCCTCCGCCGCCCTCGGCGCAGGCCTGGACTGGAAGACGAGCCTGCAGGAGCTCACCGCCCAGCAGGGCCTCGGCGTCCCGGAGTACCGGGTCGACGAGGAGGGCCCGGACCACGCCAAGATCTTCCACGCCACCGCAGTGATCGCAGGCGAGGGGCGCGGGACGGGCAGCGGGCGGAGCAAGAAGGAGGCCGAGCAGCAGGCGGCCGCCGCAGCGCACCAGGGCATCACGGCGTCCCTCGACGCCGCCGCCCGGCCCGGCGCCTGAGCCGTGCCCGAGCTGCCCGAGGTCGAGGTCGTCCGTGCCGGTCTGGCCCGCTGGCTGATCGGTGCCCGCCTCGGGGCCGTGCAGGTGCTGCACCCCCGGCCCGTGCGCGGCCACCTGGCCGGGCCCGAGGATTTCGCCGCGCGGCTGAGCGGCGCCCGCGTCGTCGACGTCGTGCGTCGCGGCAAGTTCCTCTGGCTCGAACTCGACTCCGGGCAGGCGCTGCAGGGCCACCTGGGCATGAGCGGGCAGCTCGTGCTGCCCGAGGCCGACGCCCCCGACGAGCGGCACCTGCGGATCCGGTTCGCGGTCGAGGGCCCCGCGCTGGAGGGCCGCGAGCTGCGGTTCGTCGACCAGCGGATGTTCGGCGGCATGCACGTCAGCGAGCTGGTCCCCACTCCCGACGGGCTGCCCGCGGGCACCGGCGGCGCTCGCGTCCCGTCGTCCCCGCTGATCCCGCCCAGCGTCGTCCACATCGCGCGGGACCCTTTCGACCCCTTCCTCGACGAGGGCGCGTTCGCGGCCCGCCTGCGGTCGCGTCGTACCGGGGTCAAGCGGGCGCTGCTCGACCAGACGCTGCTGTCGGGGGTGGGCAACATCTACGCCGACGAGTCGCTGTGGCGGGTGCGCGTGCACGGTGAGCGCCCCGCCGACGCGCTGACCCGCCCGGGTGCCCTGCGGCTGCTCGGGGCCGTCCGCGAGGTCATGGGCGAGGCCCTGGAGGCGGGCGGCACGAGCTTCGACGCGCTGTACGTGAACGTCAACGGTGAGAGCGGCTACTTCGACCGGTCGCTGGCCGTGTACGGGCAGGAGGGCCGGCCGTGCCCGCGCTGCGGCACGCCGGTGCGTCGGGAGCAGTTCATGAACCGGTCGTCGTTCTCGTGTCCGCGGTGCCAGGCGCGCCCCCGCGCGGCGGGTGGGCTTCGAGCTGGATGACCGTCACGGTCAGCAGCAGGCGCCGTGAGCTCTCGTCGGCGCGCACGACACCCGCCTGCCAGCGCGTGACCGCGACGACGTCGTGGGCGAGCGTGCGCGTGGGCGAGGAGCCCTCACCGAGGGTCTGCGGGATCACGTAGTCCGCGGGGCACGGTGCCTCCAGGCAGGCCCGTCGCAGCGCGGCGGTGTCGACTGCGGCGCGCCCCTGCAGGGCGGCGCTTGTCGCCCCGGCCGTGTCGGTGAGCGCGGAGCAGCCGCGTTCCAGGGCGGCCCGGTCGCCCTCCGCCACCGCGACCGACCAGGCCGCGGCCACCATGCCGGAGCGGGACCGGTGAGCCCCGCTCACCCCGACGCGCAGGCCGGCGACGTCGCCCACCCTGTCGCCGAACGACGCCTGCTGAGCCCACGCGGCATCGAAGGACAGCGGGGCGACGGGCCGGATGAGGCCCAGCTGCGCGCCGACGTCGTCCAGGTCGAGCCGGGGCGGTCGTCGCCACCAGCCGACACCCGCGACGGCACCTGCCGTCACGAGGGCCGCGGACAGCAGCGCCAGCGGCCGTCGCGCGCGCATGGGGGACCTCCCTGCTGCGTCGGAGGGTGGGATCGCGGCGACAGGTTGGCAGCGCCGGCCGTGGCTCGCGGGCGACGCGCGGGATGATCACGTGTGGTGCCGGACACGCCCGGGTGGCGCGATCGGCGGGCGATGTCCGTTCGGGGCGCGGGGATGGGTAGCCTGACCTCGTGCAACAGCCTGTGCGTGTGCTGGTGGTCGACGACCACGAGATCGTCCGTCGCGGTGTGGTCGACGTCGTGGACGCCGACCCGATGCTCACCGTGGTCGCCGAGGCCGGGACGGTGCTCGACGCCGTCCGCCGTGCCGCTGCCGTGCGGCCCGACGTCGCCGTGGTCGACCTCAAGCTGCCCGACGGCAACGGCATCGAGCTCGTGAAGAAGCTCAAGGCCGACCTGCCCGACGTCAAGTGCGTCGTCCTGACCAGCTTCGACGACGACGAGGCGCTCGCCGCCGCGCTCGCCGCGGGAGCCTCGGCGTTCCTGCTGAAGACGGTGCGCGGCACCGAGATCGCCGACATCGTCAAGGCGGTCGCGGCCGGGCGGAACCTGCTCGACGAGCGGGCGGTGGCCCGGCGCAAGGCCGCCCACCCCGACCCGACCGACGCGCTCACGCCCACCGAGCGCAAGGTCCTCGACCTCATCGGGGACGGCCTGAGCAACCGCGAGATCGGCGACCAGCTCGGCCTGGCCGAGAAGACGGTCAAGAACCACGTCACCGGCCTGCTCGCCAAGATGGGCTTCCGTCGGCGCACCCAGGCGGCTGCCTGGGTCGCGGCCCACCGCTCCGGTGCGGCCTGGAACGGCGAGTCGAACGCCTGACCCAAGACACGGGAACGCCCGCCGACAGCATCACCAGGGGTCGCCTGGGCGGTCCTCGCACCTCAAGGGCGCGGACAGGTCGAGGGCTCGCGAGGCGGCGGTGAGCAGCACCATGACGCCGTCGTCGTCGGGGGTGGCGACCACCGTCCCGTCCTGCCCCAGGACGGACGTCGGACCCTGCCAGACCTGCCAGCCGAGCCTCTCGTAGAACCCCCGACCCGGACGGCTGCTGCCACTGTCAGCCCAGGACGATCGGACCGTCGTCGGCGCCGGACGTCGGCTCCACGACCGGCCCACGGCTGACGTCGCGGGAGGCGGGCGCCCCGTGCAGGGGGACCTGCCAGCGCAGCGCCGTCCCCCCCAACGGCAGCGTGGAGGCGGCGCAGGTGCCGCCGTGACGGCGTGCGCGCTCCGCGAGGTTGTCCAGCCCGGACCGGCGCGCGGCCTCGGGTGGCAGACCCTTGCCGTCGTCGGCGACCTCCACCGTGACCTTGGACGTCGTCGCGGCCACCCGCACCCGCACGTGGGCGGGGCGGGCGTGGCGGGCGGCGTTCGACAGCCCCTCGCGGACGACGGCGACCATGTCGTCGGCGACGTCGGCGGGCACCAGCTCCTCGAGGTCGCCGTCGTAGGCGATCTCGACCTCGGGCTCGAAGCCGAGCAGGGACCGCGAGCGCGTGCACTCCCCGTACAGGCGGTCGACGAGGGACGTCGTCTCGTCGGGGTCGCGCAGCGCGCGGATCGTGGAGCGGATCTGGCGGACGACCCGGTCGAGGGACTCCAGGGACGAGTCGATCGCGGCCGCGGTGCGCGGGGACGTGCCACTCGCCTTGAGCCGGTTGAGCCGCATGCCCATGGCGAAGAGTTCCTGCACGACGAGGTCGTGCAGGTCGCGGGCGATCCGGGCCCGCTCCTCGAGGATCTCGGCGTCCTCGGCGCGGCGGTTGGACTCGGCCAGCTGCAGCGCCAGGGCCGCCTGCTCGGCGAAGGTCTGCGCGGTCTGCAGGTCCTCGGTGGTGAAGGGGCGCTCGCCCCGCTCGCGCATGAGCACCAGGACGCCGGTCTTCTCGTCACCCGCCACCAGCGGCGCGTACATCGCCGGCCCGAAGTGCCGCATCGCGGGCACGCGGAGGGTGCGCTGGAGGGACAGGTCGTCCACGAGCAGCCCGACGCCCGATTCGATCACGGACACCGCGCGGCCGTCCTTCGGCATGACCGTGCCGATCAGGGCGTCGGCGTGCTCGCCGTCGGCGACCTCCAGCACCCACTCGTCGTCCCAGCCCTGCAGGACCAGGGCGGCGACCTGCGCTTCGGCGACCTCGCGGGCGCGGCGGGCCACGAGTTCCAGGGCCTCGTCCTCGTCAGCCCCCGACAGCATCGAGGTGGCCACCTCGCGAGACGCCGAGACCCACGCCTCGCGCCGGCGCGCCGCCTCGTACAGCTGCGCGTTGTCGACGGCGACGGCGGCGGCGGCCGCGAGGGCGACGACGACGTCCTCGTCCTCGGCGGTGAACCCGCCGGGCTTCTCCGCCAGGTAGAGGTTGCCGACGACACGGTCGCCGATGCCCACCGGGACGCCGAGGAACGTGGTCATCGGCGGGTGGTGGGCGGGGAAGCCGACGGACGCCGGGTGCTCCCCGAGGTCGTTGACGCGCACCGCCCGGCCCACCCGGGTGATGTGGCCGAGGACGCCGTGACCGGCCGGGAGGTGACCGATCTTCCCGGCCAGCTTGGGCTCGATGCCCGTGTGCACGAAGGCGCGGTGCAGGCCGTCCTCGCCGAGCACGCCCAGGGCGGCGTACCGGGCGTTGGTGAGGTCGGCCGCCGCCCGCACGATGCGGCGCAGGGTCGACTCCAGCTCCAGCCCGTCGGCGACGGCCACGACCGCGTCGAGGAGCAGGCGGTCGACGACGGACCCCGCCGTCCGCGCCTGCGCCGGGCGACCCGACACCAGGCGCGCCGCGTTCTCCACCGCCTCCTCGACGTCGCGCTCGACGTCGTCGCGGTCAGTCATCGGCGTTGCCAGGAGCGGTCGTCACGTCCGACACCGTACCCGGGCCGGGATCGGCCTGAACCGCCAGTGCCGCCGCATACCAGGGGTGCTCGCGGGCCAGGACGTCGTGGCTGCCGCGGCCGGTCACCCGGCCGCCCTCGACGACGAGCACCTCGTCGGCAAGGTGCAGCGGCACCAGCCGGTGGGTGACGACGACGACCGCGCGACCGGTGCCGAACACCTCGCCGAGCAGGGCGTCGGCGGTGTCGGGGTCGAGGTGCTCACCCGGCTCGTCGAGCAGCAGGAACGGCGCGCCGGACAGCCCGGCGCGAGCGAGCAGCAGCCGCCGGCGCTCGCCCCCGGAGACGTCCCGCCCGCCCTCGCCGAGGATCGTGTCCAGGCCGTGGGGCAGCCCCTGGATCCACTCGCCGAGTCCCGCCGCCCCGAGGGCCGCGAGGAGCTGGTCGTCACCGGCGTGCGGGTCGGCCAGGCGCAGGTTCTCGCGCACCGACGTCGTGAAGACGTGCGCGTCCTCCGCGGTGGAGGAGACGAGGTGACGCACCCCCGTGGGGTCGAGCCGGGACAGCGGCAGGAGGCCGTCGGCCGTCTCCAGGCCCACGCGTCCCGCCGCGGGCGGCAGAAGGCCCGCGAGGGTGACCAGCAGCGTCGACTTGCCCGCCCCGCTCGGCCCGACCACGGCGATCCGGGCGCCCGCGCGCACGCGGAGGTCGAGGTCGTGCAGCACCGGCTCGCGGCCGGGCCACCCGGTGGTCAGGCCCTCGGCGACCAGGGCGCGCACGGCGCCCGCGGGCGGGGCGGCGTCCCCGGGACCGGCACCGTCGGCGGCCGGGACGTCGAGCAGGTCGATGACGCGGGCTGCGGCGGCGCGGGAGCGCACCAGCTGCGTGGCCGCCGCGGGCAGGCCGGTGACGGCCTCGGCGGCCGCGGCGGGGACGAGGGCGACGACCGCGAGCATGACGGGCGCGAGGCGACCGTCGGCGACGGCGACGACGCCCAGCGCCAGGCAGGCGACGGACGCCAGCGCCGTGGCCGCCGTGGACAACGCGGAGGCGAGGGCGGCGGGGGCCGCGGCGTCGTCGAGCCGGCCGGCGAGCCGGGCGTCGAGGTCCCGCACGGCAACGGCGCGAGCGGGCGCCGCGCCGTTGACGGTCAGCTCCCCGAGACCGTCGACCAGGGCGAGGACCTCGGCGCTGATCTCCGTCCGGGCCGCAGCGGCCGCCGCTTCGGACCGGCGGGCGGCCACGGCGGCCAGGACCGGCGCGCCGACGCCCGCGACCACCAGCGCCGCCGCGAGCACCGCGCCGGCCACGGGGAGCACGAGTGCGAGCAGGAGCGCGGAGGCGAGGCCGGTGGTGGCGGCCACGGCGAACGGGATGAGGCTGCGCACGACGACGTCGGCGAGGGTGTCGATGTCAGCACCCACGCGGGCCAGCAGGTCCCCCCGCCGCAGGCTCGCCGCGTGCGCCGGGTCCGCGGCGGCCAGCCGCAGGTAGAGGCGTTCGCGTAGGCCGACGACCGCGCGCAGGGCCACGTCGTGGGAGGCCAGCCGCTCGGCGTAGCGCAGGACGCCCCGCCCGACGCCGAGGGCGCGGGTGGCCACGACGGCCACCGACAGCGCGACCACAGGAGGCTGCTGCGCCGCTCGCGAGATCAGCCAGGCGGACACGGCCATGAGCCCGATCGCCGAGCCCAGGGCACCGATCCCGGCCAGGACGCAGACCACCAACCGCCAGGGGGACAGCTCCAGCGCCGCGACCCCGCGGCGCAGCGCCCCCGCGGGCGCGGCGGGCGACGGGCCGGCGTGGCGCTGCTCGGCCTCGGCGAGCACGACCCCGGTGGCGCTCACGCGAGCACCCCCACCGTGGCGGCCCGAGCTTCAAGGGCCGCGGGCAGCCGGGCGGCGTGGACGTGGACGACCTCGTCGGCGAGGGCCAGCAGCTCGGGGCGGTGGGCGACGAGAACGACGGCGGCTCCCCGCGCGGCGAGGCCTGTGACGGTGGTGTGCACCAGCTCCTGGGTGGCGGCATCGAGGTGGGCGGTCGGTTCGTCGAGCACCACCACGGCGGCGGGGTGCAGCAGCGCCCGGGCCAGCCCGAGCCGCTGGCGCTGCCCCGCCGACAGGCCCATCCCACCGGTCCCGATGCGCGTGGCCCAGCCCTGGGGGGCGCCGGCGAGCACCTCACCGAGCCCGCTGTCGGTCGCCACCTGCGCGAGCACCGACGCCTCGGGGGAGGACCGCCCCAGGAGGACGTTGTCCAGCAGGGTGCCGGGCACCAGGACGGGTCGCTGGGGCACCCAAGCGAACTGCGGCCACCAGGTGGCCGGATCCACCTCGCGCAGGTCGACGGCGGCGGGGTCCTCCGCCGTCCCGCCGCGAGGCACGGCGAGCACGCGCCCCTCCTGTGAGGAGCGCAGCCCGAGCAGCACCGACACCGCGGTCGTCTTGCCGCACCCGCTGGGGCCCGCCAGTGCCAGGACCCGTCCCGGCGTGATCCGGGCGGTCAAGGCGTCGGGCGTGCGTCGCGCCCTGCCGCTGTGCACGACGCCCACCCCGTCCAGGAGGACGTCGCACCCCGCGAGGTCCGGCGCGGGCCTCGCCCCCCGCTGCGGAGCCGGGGCGTCGAGCACCTCGAAGGCCTGGCTCGCGGCCGCCAGCCCGTCGGCGCTGGCGTGGAAGTGCAGGCCCACCATGCGCAGCGGCAGGTACACCTCGGGAGTCAGGATCAGCACGGCGAGTCCGGTGCGAAGGTCGAGGCCGCCACCGAGCAGCCGCAGCCCGATCCCCACGGCCACCATCGCCACCGCGATCGTGGTGAGGGTCTCCAGGACGAGGGCCGACAGGAACGCCGTGCGCAGCGTGCGCATCGTCGCGCGCCGGTACTGCTCGCCGGCCTCGCGCACGCGCACCGCCTGGCCGCGCTCGCGGCCCAGCGCCCGCAGCGTCGGCAGTCCGGCCACGAGGTCGAGCACCTGGGCGCCGAGCCGCTGCATGCTGCGCAGCCGCCGCTGTGCCTGGGCCTGGGTGGCCATCCCGATGAGCGCCATGAACAGCGGCACCAGCGGCAGCGTGATCAGGATCGTGACGGCGGCGATCCGGTCGTGCCACACGATGACGCCGAGCACCAGCGGGGTGACGGTCGAGACGAGCAGGAGCTGGGGCAGGTAGCGCACGAGGTAGCCCTCGAGCGCATCGAGACCGCGGGTGGTGAGCGTGGCCAGCGCGGGGCCGCGGTCGCCGTCGGTGGCGGCCGGGCCGACGCTCGCCACCCGCGCCAGAACGGCGTGGCGCAGCTGGGCGATCACCCTCGTGGCGGCACGGTGCGCCCACCGCTCCTGCACCCAGGTCAGACCGACGCGGGCGGCCACGAGCGCGGCCAGCGCCACGATGTCGTCGCGCACGTCGTCCCACCCGGCGCCGTCCATGGCGACCGCGGCCACCACCCGCGCGGTCAGCAGGGCGGAGGCGACGACCACGACCGCGGTGAGCAGCCCGACGGCGGCCGTGAGGACGACGTAGCCGCGGGCGGCGCGGGCGTGGGCGAGCAGGCGCGGGTCGAGCGGGCGGACCCGGGTGCCGGGTGCCGTCGCTGGGGGAGAGGACACCCTTCGATGATGCCCCCTCGGGGAACCTGCGCCGGACCGGGGGAGGACGCCGTCCCGCACGCGCGAGGGGGCGGCGACCGCGTGGTCACCGCCCCCTCGCTGCGGGCACCTCCGTGCCCGCGGGGTCACTCCTTCGCGTCGCCCTGCGTCGGCACGAGGCCGCCGCTGGGAGTCACGAGCTTGGGCAGCCCGGCGAAGGCGGGGATGTCGCCGACGCCGATCCGGCGCCGGAACACCCAGTACGTCCAGCTCTGGTAGAGCAGCACGAACGGCGTGAGGATCACGGCCACCCAGCTCATCACCTTGAGGGTGTAGTCGGTCGAGGACGCGTTGGACACCGTGAGCGAGAACGCCGGGTCGGTGGTGGACGGCATGACGTTCGGGAACAGCGCGCCGAAGATCAGCACGACCGCGGAGACCAGCACGAGGCTGGTGAGGAGGAACGCCAGGCCCTCCTTGCGCAGCCGCGTGGCCTGGATGGCGCCGAGCAGCGCCACCGCGGCCACGGCGACGGCGGCCCACGTCCAGCCGTTGTCGCTGTAGGCCAGCTGCAGCCAGACGGCCCAGACGGCGGCGGCCACGGTGGCGGGCAGGGCGAGGCGGGCGGCCAGGGCACCGGCCCGTTCCCGCACGTCGCCGCTCGTCTTGAGGGCGAGGAACACGGCCCCGTGCAGCGCGAACAGCAGCAGGGTCACCACGCCGCCCAGCAGCCCGAACGGGTTGAGCAGCGTGAACAGGGTGCCGGTGAACTGCTTGTCGGCGTTGATGGGCACCCCGCGGACGATGTTGGCGAACGCGACGCCCCACAGCAGGCTCGGCAGGAAGGAACCCACGATGATCGCGAGGTCCCACCGTGCCCGCCAGGCCGGGTCGTCGATCTTGCCGCGGTACTCGAACGCGACGCCGCGGATGATCAGGGCGACGAGGATGAGCAGCAGGGGCAGGTAGAAGCCGGAGAACAGCGTCGCGTACCACTCGGGGAAGGCGGCGAACGTGGCGCCGCCTGCGACGAGCAGCCAGACCTCGTTGCCGTCCCAGACCGGCCCGATGGTGTTGATCAGGACGCGGCGTTCGGTGTCGGTGCGGCCGAGGACCGGCAGGAGCATGCCGACGCCGAAGTCGAAGCCCTCCAGGACCAGGTATCCGATCCAGAGCACCGCGATGAGGATGAACCAGAAGGTGTGGAGTTCCACGGGTCTCTCCAGAAGCGATTCGTCGGTGCGGGATCGTCAGTAGGCGAAGGTGAGCGGCTTGTCCTCGACCGCGTCCTCGGCGGCAGCGGCCTCGTCGAGCTGTGGCGCACCCTCGACGGTGTAGCGGCGCATCAGCACGAACCAGACGACGGCGAGGACGCCGTAGACCGCCGTGAAGGTGATCAGCGAGACGAGCACCTCCCACGCATCCAGCTGGGACACGCCCTGGGAGACCAGCAGGCGGACGTCGGCCAGGCCCGTCGGGTTGGGCGCGACGATCCACGGCTGGCGGCCCATCTCCGTGAAGATCCAGCCGGCGCTGTTGGCGAGGAACGGCGTGACGACGGCGATCAGCGCGAAGGTGCCGAAGCGTGCGGACGTCGGGGCGGCGCCCTTGCGGGTGAACCACAGGCCCAGCAGGGCGAGGAGGGCGCTGCCCACCCCGAACCCGATCATCAGCCGGAAGTTCCAGTACGTGGCCGCGAGGATCGGCTTGTACTCGCCCTCGCCGTACTTCTGGACGTACTCCTCCTGAAGGTCGTTGACGCCCTTGACCGTGGCGTCGGCGTCGCCCGTGGCCAGCCACGACGTGAGGCCGGGGATGTTCAGGGTGCGCACGTCGCAGCTGTTGGAGACGTCGCCGACGGCGAAGACGCTGAAGCCCGCGGAGCTCTCGGTGGAGCACAGCGCCTCTGCGGCGGCCATCTTCATCGGCTGCTGCTTGAACATCAGCTTGGCCTGCGCGTCACCGGAGACCGCCACGCCGATGCCGGCGATCAGCACGACGAGCAGGGCGAGGCGGAACACCGGACGGAACGCCGCGACGTCCTCGGTGCGGCCCGTGCGCCCGGCACGCACCAGCCACCAGCCCGCGATGCCGGCGACGAACGTCGCGGCCGTGAGGAAGGAGGCGGTGACGGTGTGGGGGAACGCGGCCAGCGTCGTCGAGTTCGTGAGCACCTTGCTGATCGACTGCAGCTCCGCGCGCCCGGACTCGGGGTTGAACCGCACCCCGACCGGGTGCTGCATGAAGGAGTTCGCGGCGATGATGAAGTAGGCGGAGAGGTTCACGCCGAAGGCCGCGATCCAGATCGTCGCCAGGTGCACCCGCCGGGGCAGGCGATCCCACCCGAAGATCCACAGCCCCAGGAACGTGGACTCGACGAAGAAGGCCGCGAGGCCCTCCATCGCCAGCGGTGCGCCGAAGATGTCGCCCACGAAGCGCGAGTACTCGCTCCAGTTCATGCCGAACTGGAACTCCTGCACGATGCCGGTGACGACGCCGATCGCGAAGTTGATCAGGAAGAGCTTGCCGAAGAACTTGGTCATGCGCAGCCAGCGGACGTCACCCGTCCGGTACCAGACCGTCTGCATGATCGCGACGAGCGGGGCCAGGCCGATCGTCAGCGGGACGAACAGGAAGTGGTACACGGTGGTGATCCCGAACTGCCACCGGGACAGGTCAAGGGTGGACACGCGCTCTCCCGCGGGGGTCGGTCGACGTCCGGCGTGCTCGCCGTCACAGTGCAGTCTGTTGGTGAGACTTGCCTCAAGATTGGGACTCAGGTCCCGTCGGCCGTTCGGCGGCGAACGCGCGTCGCCGCAGGTCACGTAGGGGTGAGACGGAGATCACGTGACGGCGGCCACGCGGGCGGGCCTTGACCGTGGCGCACCCGAGGGCGAGCGGTTCGGGATTCAGGAACCGACCTTCAGCCATCGCCCGCTCCCGTAGGCGGGGTCCACCTTGGTCTGGCGTGCCAGGGCCGCCTTCGCGTCGCGCCGCAGGGTCGCCGGGGTCGAGGAGTCGGCCAGCGCGGCCAGGACCGGGCGCACGCGGAACGTCCGCGGCTCCACCACCGTGAGCACCGCCCGGTACTGCGACACCCGGTACCGGGGCCCCTGCCCGCCGTCGCCCGCAACCGGCTCGGCGCGCAGCAGCACGACCGCGCCGTCCTGGGTCGCGGCCGGCAGGCCCGCCCGCCCGGACTGCCCGGACAGGAGGTTGCCCAGACCGAACACGACGAGCTTGCCGTTGACGGTGCGGATGGGCTGGAGCACGTGGGCGTGGTGGCCCACGATGACGTCGACGTCGTCGGAGGCCGTCAGCTGGTCGGCCACCTCGAGCTGCTCGGGCGTGGGCGCCGCGTGGTACTCGACCCCCCAGTGCAGCGAGACGACGACGAGCTGGGCACCGAGCTCGCGGGCCCGGTGGGCCTGCTCCAGGATCGCGGGCACGGCGATCTTGTTGACCAGCCATTCCTTGCCCGCCGGCGGCTTGAAGCCGTTGAACCCGTAGGCGTAGGAGAGGTGAGCCACTTTGACGCCGCCGACGTCGTAGATCTTGACCTGGCGCGCCTCCTCGGGCATGCGGGCCGAGCCCGTGTGCCCCACGCCGACCTTGTCGAGGGTGTCGAGGGTCGCCTTGATCCCCGGGACCCCCTGGTCGAGGGTGTGGTTGGACGCCGTCGAGCAGCCGTCGTAACCGGTCGCCTCGATCGCGGTGGCGAGCTCGCGCGGGACCCAGAACATGGGGTAGCCCGACAGGCGCTTGTTGTCGGCCGAGATCGGCGTCTCGTCGTGGCACAGGGCCAGATCGGCCCCCCGGATCTCGGGCGCGACGGGCGCGAGCATGGCGCGGAAGTCGTATCCCGAGCCGCCCGCGTCTCGCCGCCCCTGGGCGGCGACCGGCGAGTGGATCAGCAGGTCTCCCGAGACGGCGATGTCGAAGCTGGGGGGCGTCGTCGGGGAGGGCGTGGGGGTCGCCGACGCCGACGCCGACGGGCTCGGCACGAGGGACGCCCCGGGTCCGCCCGCGGCCGTGCGCACGGGCGCGCGGTCGCGGACCAGCACCGCCTTGAGGGCGATGCCCCGCCCACCCCCGCGGCAAGGCAGCTCACGACCGCGAGCACCGCGACCGCACCGCCCCGGCGACGCCGTGCCCCTGCCGTGCCCATCCCGGCCTCCGCTCCCGCGTGCTCGCGCCACCGTCCCGCGGCGCTGATCGCCACCGATGATGCTCCATCGGGTCAAGGGGCCCGGCACCGACCGCGTCCGTCCGCTCGCGCTGCGTCGTGTCGCGGTGACGCTGCGGCCCTGCGCGGGCGCGGCCCGCGCTACCGTGACGCAGCACGCACGCGTGCACCGACGTCCCTCGCCCGCCCCACCCGCAGCCGGAGTGCGCCCCCGTGCACCTGAAGACCCTGACCCTGCGCGGCTTCAAGTCGTTCGCGTCGGCCACGACGCTGCGGCTGGAGCCCGGGATCACGTGCGTCGTGGGCCCCAACGGCTCGGGCAAGTCCAACGTCGTCGACGCCCTCGCCTGGGTGATGGGCGAGCAGGGCGCCAAGAGCCTGCGCGGCGGCAAGATGGAGGACGTCATCTTCGCCGGCACCTCGGGCCGGCCCCCGCTGGGCCGCGCCGAGGTCGCGCTGACCATCGACAACACCGACGGCGCGCTGCCGATCGACTACACCGAGGTCACCATCTCGCGCACGATGTTCCGCTCCGGCGGCAGCGAGTACGCGATCAACGGCACCGCCTGCCGGCTGCTGGACATCCAGGAGCTGCTCTCCGACTCCGGCATCGGCCGCGAGATGCACGTCATCGTCGGGCAGGGCCAGCTCGACGCCGTCCTGCACGCCTCGCCCGAGGACCGCCGCGCCTTCATCGAGGAGGCCGCCGGCGTCCTCAAGCACCGCAAGCGCAAGGAGAAGGCGCTGCGCAAGCTGGAGGCGATGGAGGCGAACCTCACCCGCCTCGCCGACCTCACCGCCGAGATCCGCCGCCAGCTCAAGCCGCTGGGCCGTCAGGCCGAGCTGGCGCGGCGCGCCCAGGTGGTCCAGGCCGACCTCCGCGATGCCAAGGCCCGGCTGCTCGCCGACGACCTGGTCCAGCTCACCGCCGCGCTCGAGGCCGACCTCGCCGACGAGGCCGCCGTGCGCGCCCGGCGGGCGGAGGTCGACGAGCAGCTGGCTTCGGCCCGGGAGCGGCTGGCGGCCGCCGAGGACGACGTCGTGGCGGCGTCCCCGCAGGTGCAGGCGGCCCAGGAGCGTTACTACCGGCTCACCTCGCTGCGCGACCGCCTCCGGGGGACCGGAGCGCTCGCCGCCGACCGCCTGCGCCTGCTCGCCGACGCCGAACCGGAACGCGCCCCCGGGCGCGATCCCGCGGAGCTGCAGGCGCAGGCCCGGGCGGTGCGCGAACAGGAGGCGGCCCTCGCCGAGCAGGTCGAGATCGCGCAGGAGACGCTCGACGCCGCCAGCGACACCAGGTTCGAGGCCGAGCAGGCCGAGCAGGCCGAGCAGCAGCGGGTCGCGGCCCTCCTGCGCGCCGCCGCCGACCGTCGCGAGGGCCTGGCCCGGCTCGCCGGGCAGGTCGCCGCCGCCCGCAGCCGGATCGAGGCGCTGACCGAACAGGCGCAGCGGATGAGCACCTCCATCGCGGAGGCACGGGCCAGGGCGGGCGCCGCGCAGGCGGAGTTCGTGGCCCTCGAGGCGCAGATCGCCGGCGTCGAGGCGGGGGAGGAGGACCTCGACGAGGCCTACGAGCGCGCCGACGCGCGCGTCGAGGCCGCCCGTGAGGAGGCGGCCGCGCACGAGCGCGCCGAGCGTGAAGCCGAACGCGACCGTGACACCTGGACCGCCCGCAGGGAGGCGCTGGAGCTGGGGCTGCGCCGCAAGGACGGCGGCGGGGCGGTCCTCGCGGCCGCGACCCGGCTGTCCGGCGTCCTCGGCTCCGTCGCGGCGCTGGTGCAGGTGGAGGCCGGCTACGAGAACGCGGTGGCGGCGGCGTTGGGACTGGCGGCCGACGCCGTCCTCGTGGAGGACCACGGCAGCGCCCTGGCCGCCGTCGAGCACCTGCGCGAGGCCGACGCCGGGCGCGCCGCCCTGCTCGTGACCCGCTCGTCGGCCGGCGGGCCCTCCGGCCCGCGGCCCCCACTGCCCGCGGGCGCCCGCTGGGCCGCCGACCTCGTCCGTGCCGACGACGCCGTCCTCCCGGCGCTGGTCGCCGCGCTGGACGGCGTCGCCGTCGTGGCGAGCCTGGCCGACGCCGTCGGGTTCGTCACCGCCGCGGTGGGTCCGGGAACTCCCGTCCGCGCCGTCACGCTGACCGGCGACGTCGTCGGCGACGGTCTCGTGCTGGGGGGTTCGGCCACCGCCCCGTCGCTGCTGGAGGTCCAGGCCGCCGTCGACGAGGCGGCCGAGAAGGTGCGGGAGGCCGGGCACCGCGCCGAGCGGGCCCGTTTCGCCCTCGCCGCCGCACGCACCGCCCTCACCGCGGCCACGGAGGACGCGGAGGCCGCGCTCGAACGCCTGCACGACTCCGACGCCCGGATGTCCGCGGTCGCCGAGCAGCTGGGCCAGCTGGGCCAGACGGCGCGCGCCGCCGCAGCCGAGGCCGCCCGCCAGGAGTCGGCGTTGGAGGCGTCCCAGCGGCAGGTCTCCGAGGCGCAGCTGGCCCTCGGGGAGCTGGAGGCCCGGCTGGAGGCCGCGGAGGAGACCGCCGAGGAGGAGCCGTCCACGGCGCGCCGCGACGAGCTGGCCGCCCGGGCCACCGCCGCCCGCGCCGCCGAGATGGAGGCGCGGCTCGCGCTGCGCACCGCGGAGGAGCGCGCTCGCGCCCTCGCCGGCCGGGCCGATTCCCTGGAGCGCGCCGCCGAGGCCGAGCTGCAGGCGCGGGAGGCGGCAGCGGCCCGGGCGCGTCGGCGGCGCCACCAGGCGGAGGCGGCGACGTCGGTGCTGTCGGCCGTCGAGCAGGTGGTCGCCGGCGTCGAGCAGGCCCTCGCCGAGGCGGCCGCCGCCCGCGCCGACGCCGAGCAGCAGCGCCAGGCGGCCGACCGGGTGGTCGTCGCCGCGCGGACCCAGGCCCAGGCCCTGGCGGAGGAGCAGGCGCGCCTCGTCGACAGCGTGCACCGCGACGAGCTGGCCCGGGCGCAGCAGCGGGCCCGGATCGAGACCCTGCGCCAGCGCAGCGCCGACGAGCTCGGGATGGACCCGGAGGTGCTCGTCGACGAGTACGGCCCGGACCGGATGGTCCCGGTCGTGGGGGAGACCGACCCGGACGGCGAGGCGATCACCCGCCCCTACGTGCGCGCCGAGCAGGAGAAGCGGCTGCGCGCGGCCGAGCGGGGCCTGGCCCAGCTGGGCACCGTGAACCCGCTGGCGCTGGAGGAGTTCGCGGCGCTGGAGGAGCGCCACCGCTTCCTCAACGACCAGCTCGACGACCTGCGCTCCACGCGGCGCGACCTGATGGACATCGTCAAGGAGGTCGACGCCAAGGTCGAGCAGGTGTTCACCGAGGCGTTCCACGACACGGCGGCCCAGTTCGAAGGGGTGTTCGCGCGACTGTTCCCGGGCGGGGAGGGGCGCCTGATCCTCACCGACCCCGACAACATGCTCACCACGGGGCTGGACGTCGAGGCCCGCCCGCCCGGCAAGAAGGTCAAGCGACTGTCGCTGCTGTCCGGTGGGGAGCGCTCGCTGACCGCCGTCGCGCTGCTCGTCGCGATCTTCAAGGCGCGACCCAGCCCGTTCTACGTCATGGACGAGGTCGAGGCCGCCCTCGACGACACCAACCTGGGTCGGCTGATCTCGATCTTCGAGGAGCTGCGGGAGTCCAGCCAGCTCATCGTCATCACGCACCAGAAGCGGACGATGGAGGTCGCCGACGCGCTCTACGGCGTCACGATGCGTGGCGACGGCGTCACGACCGTCATCTCGCAGCGGCTGCGCGAGGAGTCCGCCGCCCCCGCGTGATCCCCGCCCTCGCCTCCCTGCGGCCGGGCCTGCCAGCACGTTTGGCGCGCGTGCCGCTTCCGGGGCACGGTAGGGGCGTGACCCCCCTCGTGATCGGCGTGGCCCTGTGTTCGTTGCTGGCGGTGATCGTCCTCGTGGTGGTGGCGCTGCCCCACCTGCGCGAGGGGGAGGACCTGCTCAGCGATTCGGGGCGCGAGCGCGTGCGGGAGCAGGCCCAGCGGGCCCGCGGGGCCCTCGCCGACGTGAGCGACGCCGTCCGGGCGCGTGCGTCCCGGCCCGCGGCCGTTGCCGGTGGGCAGGACCAGCCCCCGACGGAGGCTGCCGCGCCGCTTCCCGCGGCCGTGCCGGTGCGGCCCACTCCCGTGCCGGTGCGGCCCGCTCCCGTGCCGGTGCGGCCCGCTCCCGGCCCTGTGTCCGGTGACGGCGGCGCCTCGGCCCGGCCGGTCCCGGCACCCGTTCCCGTCGCGAACGTGCCCGCCCGGGCCGCCGCCCCTCCGGGATGACGGGGTCCCGCAGCACCACCTACCGCGCCACCGGCGGGGGTGGCGTCGTCAGCTCGCGGTCGGCGGCCTGGCAGGAGCTCGCCGAGTCCAGCGACCCTGCCGTGCGCGCGGCCGCCCGGGTGGTCAACCTCCGCCCCGCCGACGAGGGTGCGGCCGCCCGCTCGGCTGCCGCCCTTCCTCCCGCGGAGCGGTCCGCCGGGCCCACCGGCCAGGCGGACCCCGAGCCGCCGGCCCCCGCCGGTCGCTGATCGCCCCGGTCCACGACGCGGCGGACGCCGTTCGCGGCGCCCGGGAGTTCGTGCACCAGACTGTGACCCGCAGGCGCAGGCCTGCGCCCCCGCTCACCGTCGGAAGGCAGGGTTGTGGACCCGCTGGTCTTGCTCGTCGTCGTCACCGTCGCCCTGCTGGTCGCCGTCGGAGGCGGCCTGGGGTTGCTGGCCTCCCGGGGCCGCCGGCGGCTGCGTGAGCGCGGCCCCCAGCCTCCCGTCGTCCTGCCGCGCCGGGGCGCGGCGGAGGCCGAGGACACCGAGGAGGAGATCGCGCCGGCCGGCGCCCCCGACGGTGACCCCGGGACGCCCTCGATCGACTCCGAGGTCGCGCCCTCGCCCGTGGCGCTGCTGGAGCGGCCCGCCCCCGCCGAAGGCCGCATGGTGCGGTTGCGGGCCCGCCTCGCCCGCTCCAACAGCGCGCTCGGCCAGGGCCTGCTGACCCTGCTGGCGCGCGACACGGTCGACGCGGACACCTGGGACGAGGTCGAGGAGACGCTGCTGGTCGCCGACCTCGGCGTCGAGCCGACCACCCAGCTGCTCGACCGGCTCCGGGACCGGGTGTCGGTGCTGGGCACCCGGGACGTCGACCACGTCCGCGCGCTGCTGCGCGAGGAGCTGCTGGAGCTCGTGGACCCCACGCTCGACCGCAGCCTCGCCGTCGAGCGGGTGGGCGACCTGCCGGCCGTCGTCCTGATGGTGGGCGTCAACGGCACGGGCAAGACCACGACGGCGGGCAAGCTCGCCCGGGTGCTCGTGGCCGAGGACAAGGACGTCCTGCTCGGGGCGGCGGACACCTTCCGCGCCGCCGCGGCGGACCAGTTGCAGACGTGGGGCGAGCGCGTGGGCGTGCCTGTGGTGCGCAGCGACCGCGACGGTGCCGACCCTGCGGCCGTGGCTTTCGACGCGGTCAAGGCGGGGATCGAGGCCGAGGTCGACACGGTGGTCATCGACACTGCGGGGCGCCTGCAGAACAAGGTCGGGCTCATGGACGAGCTGGGCAAGGTGAAGCGCGTGATCGAGCGGCAGGCGCCGGTCACGGAGACGCTGCTCGTGCTCGACGCCACGACGGGCCAGAACGGGCTGCAGCAGGCGAAGGTGTTCGCCGAGGTGGCCGACGTCACCGGCATCGTCCTGACCAAGCTCGACGGCACCGCGAAGGGCGGGATCGTCGTGGCGGTGCAGCGGTCTCTGGGCGTTCCGGTGAAGCTCGTGGGGCTCGGTGAGGGCCCCGACGACCTCGCCCCGTTCGATCCCGAAGGGTTCGTCGACGCCCTGCTCGCGTGAGGCCTTCGCGGCCGCGCCCGTACCCGAGGTGACCACGTCGTCACGGGCGGTGCGCGGGTGTGCGGCGGTCGGGTGAGGGCCCTGCACCGAGAACGTTCGGACACCCAGGTTTCACATGGGGGCCTCCTACGTCACACGCTCGTAACTGTCGGCGCGATCTGACGAAACGCCGGGCCGTCACCTTTCTGCCGAGCGAACGCCCCGATGACCGTGGCGGGCTCCGACGTCGACGACGTCGAAACTCCACTCACCGGTGACCGGCCAGGGTTGGTCACCAGACCTCGAAGGGGTGCGGATGGCAAGCGCCATGCTCCTCCTCAGCGACGAACCCGTGATGAGCGCGGGGGACACCGCGTGGATCCTCACCAGCGCGGCTCTCGTTCTGCTGATGACGCCCGGACTGGCGTTCTTCTACGGCGGCATGGTCCGGGCCAAGGCCGTGCTGAACATGATGATGATGTCGTTCGTCACGATCGGCATCGTCAGCGTCCTGTGGGTGCTGTACGGCTACTCGGTCGCCTTCGGCGACAGCGGCAACGGCTTCTGGGGCGGCCTGAAGCTGGTCGGCATCGGGGAGCTCGTCAACGACACGATCACCTACAACGGTGGGGCGTACCTGATCCCGCCGCTGGTGTTCGACATGTTCCAGCTCATGTTCGCCGTGATCACGCCCGCCCTGATCTCGGGTGCGATCGCCGACCGCACGAAGTTCTTGGCCTGGGGCATCTTCGTGACGGTGTGGGCGACGGTCGTCTACTTCCCCGTCGCGCACTGGGTCTTCGACTTCGGCGGCGAGACCACTGACGACAACCCCGGGTGGCTGGCCGCCAAGGGCGTCCTCGACTTCGCCGGCGGTACCGCGGTCCACATCAACGCCGGTGCTGCGGCGCTCGCGCTGGCCCTCGTCCTCGGCAAGCGCAAGGGCTGGCCGAAGAGCCCCTTCAAGCCGCACAGCCTCCCGCTCGTGCTGCTCGGCGCCGGCCTGCTGTGGTTCGGCTGGTTCGGGTTCAACGCCGGCTCGGCCCTCGGCGCCAACGGCACGGCGGCGCTGGCCTTCACCAACACGCAGGTCGCCACCGCCGCGGCGCTGCTCGGCTGGCTCGTGGTCGAGAAGATCCGTGACGGTCACGCCACGTCCCTCGGTGCCGCCTCCGGCGCCGTCGCGGGCCTGGTCGCCATCACGCCGGCCTGTGCGTTCGTCGCCCCCTGGGGCGCTGTCGTCCTCGGCCTCATCGCCGGTGCGCTGTGCGCCGTCGCCGTCGGCCTGAAGTACAAGCTCGGCTACGACGACTCGCTCGACGTCGTCGGTGTCCACCTCGTGGGCGGCCTCTGGGGCTCCCTCGCCATCGGGTTCTTCAGCACCACCTCGGCGAACTCCCTCGGCAAGGACGGCCTCTTCTACGGCGGCGGGTTCGGCGTCCTGGGTACCCAGGCCATCGGTGCCTTCTCCGTCCTGGCCTACTCCTTCGTGATCAGCTTCGCGCTGGGCTTCGCCATCCACAAGACCATCGGCTTCCGGATCTCGGAGGACGAGGAGGTCGCGGGTGTCGACCTCGCGGAGCACGCGGAGTCCGCGTACGACATGGCTCCGGCCAGCCCGAGCGCGTTCCGTCCGAGCACCGGCCCCGTCACGATCACCAGCGATGAGGAGGTCAAGGCGTGAAGCTCGTCACCGCGGTGATCAAGCCGCACAAGCTCGACGAGGTGAAGGCCGCACTGGAGGCGTTCGGCGTCCAGGGCCTGACCGTCAGCGAGGCCAACGGCTACGGCCGCCAGCGCGGTCACACCGAGGTCTACCGGGGCGCGGAGTACACCGTCGACCTCGTGCCGAAGGTGCGCGTCGAGGTGCTGGTCGACGACGCCGACTCGGCCGACGTGGTCGAGGTCGTCGTGAAGTCGGCGCAGACCGGTCGCATCGGCGACGGCAAGGTGTGGGTCATCCCGGTCGAGGACGTGGTCCGGGTCCGCACCGGCGAGCGGGGCGTGGACGCGCTCTGATCTCGCGGCCCTCGACGAGGGTGAGGTCCCAGGGTCGGGCGGCGCCGGAGCCACGGCGCCGCCCGACCGCTGTCCGGGCCCACCGCCCGACCGGACCACCCCTCGACGAGCAGCCACTCGACCCCCGGACGTCGCCCCGGGCAGGCCGAGCGATCGTCCGGCGACGACCACCCTCCCTCGCGACGTCGGGGGAAGGACGAGGCGGGAGCGAATGACCGACTCCGGGGTGCCCTCCGCAGCCACTGCTGCCGGAGGGAGGGACCTGAGACGAGAGCGACTCGCCCTGGCGGTACGGTCCGGCGCCTCCGGGCCCGACCGGCGCCGGGCGTTGACCTCCATGGTCGAGGACGCACTGCGCCAGGCGTGGACGGCCGCGATGGCCCCCACCGGGCTCCCCGAGTCCGTCGAGGGGATCGCGCTGGCGGCGGTCGGGGGGATCGCCCGCGCCGACGCCGGACCCGCCGGGGACCTCGACCTGGTGCTCCTGCACGACGGCCGGGCGTTGCCCGCCGACGACGTCGCCGAGGTCGCCGACCGGCTCTGGTACCCGCTTTGGGACGCCGGGCTCCGACTGGACCACTCGGTGCGCACGCCCAGCCAGTGCCGCGAGGTCGCGGCGGGCGACCTCTCCGCCGCCGTCGGGCTGCTCGACCTGCGTCCCCTCGCGGGGGACGCCTCGCTCGTCGTCCGGGCCCGGGCCACGCTCCTGGGTGACTGGCGCTCCGGCATCCGCCGCCGCCTGCCGCAGATCTTCGAATCCCTCACCGAACGCGCGTCGCGTTTCGGCGAGGCCGCCTACCTGCTCGAACCCGACCTCAAGGAGTCCCGCGGCGGCTTGCGCGACGTCACCGTCCTGCGCGCCCTCGTCGCCAGCTGGGTCACCGACCGCCCGCACGGCGCCGTCGACGAGGCGCACCTGCGGCTGCTCGACATCCGCGACGCCCTGCAGGCCGTGACCGGCCGGCCGGTCGACCGGCTGCTCCTGCCGGACCAGGACGCCGTCGCCGTCACGTGCGGCCTCACCGACGCCGACGAGCTGCTCGCCGAGGTGTCCCAGGCCGCGCGCACCATCGCCTACGCCCTCGACACCACCGTCCGCCGGGCGCGCCAGGCGGTGCCCTCGCGCCGGCTGCGGCCCGGCCCGCGCCGTCCCCGGCTGCGCCCCCTCGGGCACAGCCTCGTGGAGCACGACGGCGAGGTCGTCCTCGGGGTGGGCGTCGAGCCCCAGGAGGACCCTGTCCTCCCGCTGCGGGCGGCGGCGACCGCCGTCAAGGCCGGGCTGCCGCTGTCCCCGGTGACCGTCGCCCACCTCGGGCAGGAGTGCCCGCCGCTGCCCGAACCGTGGCCCACGCAGGCCCGCGAGGCGCTCGTGGAGATGCTCGCGGGCGGCCCGAACCTGGTCGGCGTCTGGGAGTCCCTCGACCTGTCCGGGCTGGTGACCCGCTGGCTGCCCGAGTGGGTGGGCATCCGCAACCGGCCCCAGCGCAACGCCGTCCACCGCCACACCGTCGACCGGCACAGCATCGAGACGGTCGTCGCCGCGACCGGCTTCGTCCGCGACGTGCACCGTCCCGACCTGCTGCTGCTCGCGGCGCTGCTGCACGACGTCGGCAAGCTGCCGGGCGCCCTGGACCACTCCAGCGTGGGCGCGCCCCTGGCCTTCCGGGCGGTCCGGCGGATGGGGCTGTCGGTGGAGGACTCCGAGATCGTCGAGCGGCTGGTGCGCGAGCACCTCACGCTCGTCGAGCTCGCCACCCGCCGCGACCCCGACGACCCCCGCACCGTCGAGGCGCTCGTCGCCGCGGTGTCGGGCAAGCAGGACGTGCTGCGGATGCTGCGGGCCCTCACCGAGGCCGACGCCGTCGCCGCCGGCCCGGTGGCGTGGTCGCCGTGGCGACGCCGCCTGGTCGACGACCTCGTGACCCGCGCGACGAGCGCGATGCAGGGCGACGACCCGCCCGGTCCGGCCCCGATCAGCCCGCAGGAGGCGGGCCTCGTGGCGGCGGTCCGGATCGACGGCCGCCCCCGCGTGGCCATCAGCACCGTGGACGAGATGCACGCCGTCACGGTGGTCGCCGCCGACCGCGCCGGGCTCTTCGCCGACATCGCGGGTGTGCTCGCCGCCTTCCGGCTGACGGTGAAGTCGGCGCTCGTGCGCACGGTGGTCGAGGACTCCCGGGGGATCGCCGTCGACACCTGGTGGGTCGACGCGAACGCCGGAGACCTGCCCAGCTCGGCCACCCTGGAGACCAGCCTGCGGCGTCTCGCCGACGGCGACCGCACGGTCCTGGAGCGCCTGGCCCGCCGCGACGCCGGCTACCGGGCGCCCACGGGCGCGCCGTCGCGGCCCCGGGTGGTGCTGCTGCCCGGCGCCTCCGCCGAGTCGACGGTGCTGGAGGTGCGGGCGGCCGACCGGCCGGGCCTGCTGCACGCCGTCGGCACCGCGCTGGCCTCGATCGGGGTCGACCTGCGCTCCGCGCACGTCGCCACCCACGCCGGCCAGGCGGTCGACGTCCTCTACGTCAGCGAGTCCGGCGGGGGGCCGCTGTCCCCGCCGAGGGTCGCTCAGACCATCTCCGCCCTCGTCGACGCCGGGACGCTGCCCACGGCGTGAGGGCGGCGGGCCGGGCCGGCACCGGGGACGCCGGATAGGCTGACCCGGCAGACGACGACCCGCCAAGCAGAGGACCGCCCGTGTTCGCGACCCTGTCGGACCGCCTCACCGCCACCTTCAAGTCCCTCCGGGGCAAGGGGCGCCTGTCCGAGGCGGACGTCGACGCGACGATCCGTGAGATCCGTCGCGCGCTGCTCGACGCCGACGTCGCCCTCCCGGTGGTCCGGCAGTTCGCGGCCGCGGTGCGCGAGCGGGCCCTGGGGTCGGAGGTCTCTCAGGCGCTGAACCCGGGTCAGCAGGTCGTCAAGATCGTCAATGAGGAGCTCATCGGCATCCTCGGGGGCGAGACCCGCCGCCTGCGCTTCGCCAAGAACCCCCCGACCGTGATCATGCTCGCGGGCCTGCAGGGCGCGGGCAAGACCACGCTGGCCGGAAAGCTCGGCCGGTGGCTGCGCGACCAGGGTCACGCCCCGCTGCTCGTGGCGTGCGACCTGCAGCGTCCCAACGCGGTCGACCAGCTGAAGGTGGTCGCCGAGCGCGCCGGCGTCGCATCGTTCGCGCCGCATCCGGGCACCTCCTCGTCGGGGGTGCTCGCGCAGCCGGGCGCCGGCCCCGCCGACCCGGTGGCCGTGGCGCGCGCCGGCGTCGAGTACGCCCGCACGAAGCTGCACGACGTCGTCATCGTCGACACGGCGGGCCGCCTCGGTGTCGACGCCGAGCTCATGCAGCAGGCCGCCGACATCCGCGCCGCGGTCTCGCCCGACGAGGTGCTGTTCGTCGTCGACGCCATGATCGGCCAGGACGCGGTGACGACCGCCCAGGCGTTCGCCGAGGGCGTCGACTTCACCGGCGTCGTCCTGTCCAAGCTGGACGGCGACGCCCGCGGTGGTGCCGCGCTGTCCGTGGTCGGCGTGACCGGCCGCCCGGTGCTGTTCGCCTCGACGGGGGAGAAGCTCGAGGACTTCGAGCTCTTCCACCCCGACCGCATGGCCTCGCGCATCCTCGACATGGGCGACGTCATGACGCTCATCGAGCAGGCCGAGCGCGCGTTCGACGCGAAGCAGGCCGAGCAGATGGCCGCCAAGCTCGCGGGTGACGAGGACTTCACGCTGGAGGACTTCCTCCAGCAGATGGCCATGCTCAAGAAGATGGGCTCGCTCAAGAAGATGCTGGGCATGCTGCCCGGCATGGGCGAGCTGCGCGACCAGCTCGAGAACTTCGACGAGCGCGAGATGGACCGCGTCGAGGCGATCATCTCCTCGATGACGCCGCAGGAGCGACGCCAGCCGCGCATCCTCAACGGCTCCCGCCGGCTGCGCATCGCCAAGGGCTCGGGCACCCAGGTCTCCGACGTCAACACGCTCATCGAGCGCTTCACCGACGCCCAGAAGCTGATGCGCCAGATGCGCAACGGCGGCGGGATCCCCGGGATGCCGGGGATGCCGGGCCTGCCCGGGATGGGCGGCGGGAAGAAGGCCAAGGGCCGCGCCCAGGCTCCCGCACGCAAGGGCAAGGCGAAGTCGGGCAACCCGGCCAAGCGGGCGGAGCAGGAGCGCCAGGCCGCCCAGCGCGGCACGGCCGCAGCGCCCGCGGCGGGCAGCTCCTTCGGCGTGCAGGGCGGCTCCGCCGACCCGTCCTCGCTCGACCTGCCTCCGGGCTTCGACGCCTTCCTCGGCCGCTGACGGCGGGCGCCGTGCTCCACCTGCCCGGACCCCTCCTGGTCGGTCCGCAGGAGGAGCGCACAGGCGCGTGGGTGGTGGACGGCGTCCTCACCTGGCAACGCCCGCGGACGCCGCGCGGCGTCGAGACGATCACCCTCCCCGGCTGGGTCCTGCCCGGGCTCGTCGACGCCCACTGCCACGTGGGTCTCGGACCACAGGGCGCCGTCGACCGCGAGACGACGCTCGCGCAGGCGATCACCGAGCGTGACGCCGGGGCGCTGCTCCTGCGCGACGCCGGATCGCCCGCGGACACCCGCTGGATCGACGACCGCGAGGACCTGCCGCGGCTGATCCGTGCCGGGCGACACCTCGCGCGCCCCACGCGGTACCTGCGCGGGTACGGCCGTGAGATCGACCCGCGCGAGCTGGTCGACGCGGTCGTCGAGGAGGCCCGCCGCGGTGACGGCTGGGTCACGCTGGTGGGAGACTGGATCGACCGCGATCTGGGCGACCTCGCTCCCTGCTGGCCTGCCGACGTCCTCGTGGAGGCCGTGGCGGCGGCGCACGCGGCCGGGGCACGGGTGACGGCGCACTGCTTCGGCCCCGACTGCCTCCCCGACCTCCTCGCCGCCGGGATCGACGGGATCGAGCACGCCACCGGCCTCGACGACGACACGATCACGGCCGCCGCGTCGGCAGGTGTGAGCATCGTCCCGACCCTGGTCAACACCGCGCGCTTCGGAGAGTTCGCCGATGCCGGGCAGGCGCGCTTCCCCGCCTACGCCGCGCGCATGCGGGACCTCGCGACGCGGCGGGAGCGCGTCGTCGTCCAGGCGTGGGAGGCGGGGGTACCGATCCGCTGCGGAACCGACGCCGGCGGCGCGCTCGCCCACGGCCTCGTGGCCGAGGAGGTGCAGGCGCTCGCCGCCGCGGGCCTGCCGCCCACAGCAGCCCTGGACGCCGCCACGTGGGGGGCCAGGGCGTGGCTCGGCGCGCCCGGACTCGTCGAGGGGGCGCCCGCCGACCTCGTCGTCCTCGCCGCCGACCCGCGCCAGGACCTGCGGACGCTGCGCGATCCGCGCGCCGTGGTCCTGCGCGGGCGGGTGCACCGGCCGAGGGGATGACACCCACCGCTGACGGTGCTTGACGCTGCGTCACGTCCACGTGCTCCGGACGGCGCGGCGCGCACGGGGAGCTACCTCCCACACAGTGCGGCGAGATACGGTCGCGCGGTGAGCACGGAGACGACCGGCCCCGACGACGCGCCGATCCCCGACACCGCCGACGACCGGCCGGTCCAGGCCGTGCCGCTCGAGGCGGCGGCAGACCGGCACCAGCCAACCTCGGGCGCGATGGCGGAACCGGACGGCGCCCCCGCGCCGTCCGCACCCGACGGTGGGGGGTCGGGCGCGGATCCGACCCCGGTCGCAGCTTCCGTCGTGGCGCCGGACGGGACGGCGAGGGGCTGGCGGCCGCGGCTGGTGGAAGGGCTGGCGATCACGGCACTGTCGTGGGCGCTCGCCGTCCTCATGACCTGGCCGATGGCCAAGACGATCAGCTCGACCGTGCCCGACGAGCCGAGCGACCCCATCTACTTCGCCTGGCAGCTCGCCTGGGTGCCCCACGCGCTGAGGCACCAGCCCCTGCACCTGTGGACCACGCCCGCCTTCCTCGGTGCGCCCAACAACCTGGCGTTCACCGACACGATGCTCGGCTACGCCCCCCTCGGCATGTTCCTGGGCACCGACCGGGTCGGCGGCATCCGCATCCTCAACGTCGCGACGATGCTCTCGTTCGCGCTGGCCTTCGCGGGCGCCTACGCCCTGGCCCGGGCGCTCGGCGCGCGGGCGGCGGGCGCCCTGGTCGCGGGCGCGGCGTTCGCGTACGCGCCGTGGCGGATGGAACAGATCATCCACCTGAACATCCTGTCCACCGGGGGCATGGCCCTCGCGCTGGCGTTCCTCGTGCGCGGGCACGGCTGGTCCCTGCGGTACGGCCTGCGCCCGCACACGCGCAGCACGGGGTACCTGATCGCCGGGTGGGCGGTGGCCACGTGGCAGATCACCCTCGGGTTCGGCATCGGCGTCGTCTTCGGCTACGTCCTGGGCGGCACGGTGGCGGTGCTGGCGCTGGCGTGGATCTCGCGTGCCCGCTACCGGCGGTGGCTGACCCGCCGGTTCGTGATCGCCGACGTCCTCGGCGCCGTCGCGTTCCTCGGGGTCGCGGCGTTCCTCACCATCCCGTACCTGCGCGTCATCGAGTCCCACCCCGAGGCCAAGCGCGACGCGAGCTGGCTGCCCCTGTTCTCCCCGCCGTGGAAGGGCTACCTGATCGCGCCGGACACCAACGTCTGGTGGGGTGCACGGCAGACGGACTGGCGCGCCACGCTCGGCTGGGAGCACGAGATGGTCGTGTTCCCCGGCCTGGCCCTGATGGTCCTGGCGGCACTCGCCGTGCTGTTCTCGGCGTGGCCGCTGCGGCGCCGGCTCGGCGTCCTCGCCCTCACCTTCGTGATGGGGGTGCTCTCGATGGGCACGGCCTTCCCCTTCTGGGAGGGCAAGTACACCTTCATGATCGCCTACAACCTGCTGCCGGGTTGGGACTCGATGCGTACGCCGGGACGCCTCGTCATCTGGGTCACCCTCGGCATGGGCATCCTCGCGGCGGGCCTGGTGAGCGCCCTGGTCGACCGGTTCGCGCCGCTGCCTGCCCGGGGCGTGCTCGCCGACTCCCCGGTGCCGGTGGCCCCGCCGTGGCGGGCGGAGGAGGCGGCCGTCGCCGCGGTCGAGGAGGCCCGCGCCGACGTCTACGGTGAGCGGCTCGAGGCTGCGTACGGCTCGGGCCGCGCCGGCCGCTCCGGCGGATCGTCGGCGTTCGGCTTCCCGCTGACCACGGTGCTGGCGTCCCTGCTGGGCTCCGTGATCGCGGCGGTCGTCGTCGTCGAGGGCGTCAGCAAGGTGCAGCAGTGGGAGCTGTACGGGCCGCCCGTGTCGTACGCGTCCGTCCCCGCACCGATCTTCGTG
Source organism: Kineosporiaceae bacterium (assembly GCA_046330935.1). Lineage (GTDB taxonomy): Bacteria > Actinomycetota > Actinomycetes > Actinomycetales > Kineosporiaceae > JAXLRU01. The sequence goes on along the minus strand of JAXLRU010000007.1, from coordinate 150,875 downwards.
TTCCCCACCAGCCAGGTCGGCGACTACGACTTCATGCTCTGGGGTGCCGACGGCTGGCAGTCGCTGGCCAACGGCGACAGCGGGTTCTACCCCGAGTTCCAGGTGGAGCTGCAGGCGAAGACCGCCAGCTTCCCCGACGCCGACAGCATCGCCTACCTGCGGGCCAAGGGCGTGAAGACGGTGATCGTGCCGAGCTACGAGGTCGAGGGCACGCCACAGGCGCAGGCGCTGAACAAGCCGCTGGACGGGCTCGGCGTCACCCGGCGCGAGGTCGAGGAGGGGGTCGTCTACGACCTCCGGTGAGCTCGCCCGGGAGGTCGGCGCGTCCCGCCCGTCACGGTGGACGGCGCCGCCGTCGCCGTCTGGCAGAATGGACGACCGTACCCGGCGCAGCGGGCCCCTCTCTCCCTCTCGCGTCGAGTCCTCCGACCAGTGCGGAGCCTCGGACCCCACCCGAGGCGCCGCTGCCGGTCACCCCCATCAGAAGCAGGAGTGACCACAGCCGTGGCTGTCAAGATTCGTCTGAAGCGCATGGGCAAGATCCGCGCGCCGTACTACCGCATCGTCGTCGCCGACTCGCGCACCAAGCGCGACGGTCGCGCGATCGAGGAGATCGGCAAGTACCACCCGACCCACGAGCCCTCGTACATCGAGGTCGACTCCGAGCGGGCGCAGTACTGGCTGTCCGTCGGCGCCCAGCCGACCGAGCAGGTCACGGCGATCCTCAAGATCACCGGTGACTGGCAGAAGTTCAAGGGCGAGCCCGGCGCCGAGGGCACGCTGAAGGTGGCCGCCCCCAAGGCCGACAAGAAGGCCGTCTTCGAGGCCGCCGCCAAGGAGACCCTCGAGGACAAGCCCGCCACCACCCCCAAGGCGAAGAAGGCCCCGAAGGCGACCGAGCAGCCGGCCGACGCCGCTGACGAGGGCGCCCCCGGTGGCAGCGAGACCTCCGCCCAGGTCGCCGGGGCCGACGAGGTCGCCCCCGCCGAGGGCGGCGAGGCCTGATCGTGCTGGTCGACGCGCTGGAGCACCTGGTCCGGGGCATCGTCGAGCACCCGGACGACGTCCGCGTGCGCAGCAAGAACCTGCGCAACGGCAACCTTCTCGAGGTGCGCGTGCACCCCGAGGACCTCGGTCGGGTGATCGGTCGCTCCGGTCGCACCGCCAACGCGCTGCGCACCGTGCTCAAGGCGCTGTCGGACGGTCGATCCGTCCGCGTCGACGTCGTCGACGTCGATCGAGGCCGCTGATCCGTTCCGCCCGAGGACCCCGCACCCCACCGGGAGCGGGGTCCTCGGCCGTCCGCGTGCCATCCCCATTCCTGGCATCCCTGCGGGGAGTCGCCCGAGAGGACCACCGATGCGTCTCGTCGTCGCCCGACTCGGGCGTGCGCACGGCATCCGCGGAGAGCTGACCGTCGAGGTGCGCACCGACGCCCCCGAGGATCGGTTCCTGCCCGGCGCGACCTTCTGGGCGGTGCCCCCCGCCGGGCGCCGCCGGCCCTCGCCCGTGGTCGCCGAGCGTCGCCTCGAACTCGAGACGGTCCGCGATCACAACGGCGTCTTCCTGCTGAAGTTCGAGGGCGTCGCCGACCGCACCGCGGCGGAGGCGCTGCGGGACCTCCTGCTCGAGGCGGAGCTGCCGGACGTCAGTGACGAGGACGACGCCTGGTACGACCACGAGCTCACCGGGCTGTCCGTGGTCGACCCCGAGGGCGCCGTGCTGGGCGAGGTGGTCGACGTCGAGCACTCTCCGGCCCAGGACCTGTTGGTCGTGCGCCGTCCCGACGGCGTGCGCCGCTACGTGCCGTTCGTGACGGCGATCGTCCCCACGGTCGACGTCGCCGGTGGCCGCCTGGTGCTGCAGGACCCGGGTGGGCTCATGCACGACCCCGACGAGGCGGGCGAGCGGGAGTCCTGAGATGCGCGTCGACGTCGTCACGATCTTCCCCGAGTACCTCGCCCCGGTGCAGCTGTCGCTGATCGGCAAGGCGAGGGACGCGGGCCTGCTCGAGGTCGCCGTCCACGACCTGCGCGAGCACACCCACGACAGGCACCGCACCGTCGACGACACCCCCACCGGCGGCGGTGCGGGCATGGTGATGCAGCCGCAGCCGTGGCTGGAGGCGCTCGAGGCCGTCGTGGCCGCCGCCCCGTCCGCCGACGCGCGGCCGGTCATCCTCGTCCCCACGCCGTCCGGGCGGCCCCTCACGCAGGAGTGGGCGCGCGAGCTCGCGGCGCAACCGTGGCTGGTCGTCGCCTGCGGTCGCTACGAGGGCATCGACGAGCGGGTCTTCACCGAGGCCGCGACGCTCGGCCGGGTCGAGCTGTTCAGCCTGGGCGACTACGTGCTCAACGGGGGAGAGGTGGCCGCGCTCGCGCTGATCGAGGCCGTCGGCCGCCTGGTGCCCGGAGTCGTGGGCAACTCGGAGAGCCTGGTCGAGGAGTCCCACGAGGACGGCCTGCTGGAGTACCCCGTCTACACCAAGCCCGCCGTGTGGCGGGGGCACGAGGTGCCCGCCGTGCTGCTGTCGGGGCATCACGCGCAGATCTCGCGGTGGCGGCGCGACGAGCGCCTCCGCCGCACCGCGCAGCGTCGCCCGGACCTCCTCGCCGCCCTGGACGTCGCCACCCTCGACCGGCACGACCTGGTCGTCCTGGCCGAGCTCGGCTGGCAGGTGGCCGGCGACGGTGGTGATCGCCGGCTGGTGCGGGAGCCCCTCGCGCCTGTGGCAGACTAGGACGTCGTGCCGTCGGTCGGTCGCGCCCTGCCACAGGGGGTGCCGCGACCCGGGCCGCGCACCACGAGCAGCACATCATGACGATGCGGTGACGACCACGCCCCAGGCGCCGTCGTCACCACGACTTGCGCGGGTGACCTGTGGCACCTGCCGGGAGAGTGAACGAACGATGCAGATCCTCGACCCCGTCGACGCCGGTTCGCTGCGCGACAACATCCCCGACTTCCGCACCGGTGACAGCCTCAAGGTCCACGTCAAGGTCGTCGAGGGCAACCGCTCCCGCATCCAGGTCTTCCAGGGCGTCGTCATCCGCCGCCAGGGCGACGGCGTGCGCGAGACCTTCACGGTCCGCAAGGTCAGCTTCGGCGTCGGCGTCGAGCGCACCTTCCCGGTGCACACCCCGATCATCGACAAGATCGAGGTCGTGACGCGCGGTGACGTCCGTCGCGCCAAGCTGTACTACCTGCGCAACCTGCGCGGCAAGGCCGCGAAGATCAAGGAGAAGCGGGACAGCATCCCTGCCCGCTGAGTCCGGCCCGTCGGCCGACGACATGCGCCCGGCCGACCAGCACGACCCTCGCGCGCGCCGATGGGCCCGCTCCGCCGTCACCGGCCGGAGTCGGGCCCGTCGGTTCGTCCGGATCGTGCTCGTGGTCGCCGTGTGCGCATGGGCGGTGCGCGCCTTCCTCGTCCAGGTGTTCGTGATCCCCAGCACCTCGATGGAGCCGACGCTGCGGATCGGGGACCGTGTCGCCGTGTCGCGGTGGGGTGATGCGGCCCCGCATCGCGGCGAGATCGTCGTCTTCGACGGCACCGGTCTGTTCACCGACGACGTGCCCGACGACTCCCTCGGACAGCGGCTGACCGACGCCGCGGGGGCCGTCGTGGGGCGCTCCAGCCGCACCATGTTCGTGAAGCGAGTGATCGGTCTGCCGGGGGAGCACCTCGTCTGCTGCACCGACGACGGCCGCCTGACGGTCGACGGGCGCGTCCTCGACGAACCGTGGCTGCCCGCGGGAACGATGCCCAGCCGTCTCCCGTTCGACGTGCGGGTCCCGCCCGGGCGCTACTGGATGATGGGCGACAACCGCGACGTGTCCGCGGACTCGCGGGCGCATCTGGGATCCCCGGGAGGGGGCATGGTGCCGCGAGGCCGTATCGTCGGACCGGTGGTCGGCGTCGTCTGGCCGCCGTCGCGTTGGGGCGACCCCCGTCCTCCGGGGGCCGTCTCGGCCCCCGCGGATCCTCTCCGTCCCCGACCAGCCGCCTTCAGGAGCACGACGCCGTGACCGAACCCTCCGGGACCACCCCTGCCTCCGACGGCCCCGGGGCCGACCCGTTCGCCGACCTCACGTCGTCCTCGGGGGGCTCCGCGCCCACCACGGCGGCGGTCGCGGACCGTGCCGGCTCCGACGACGTCGTCCCGAACCGGTCCCGCGCCTTCCTGTCGGTGCTCCGCGAGACGGTCCTCGTGATCGCGATCGCCCTCACGTTGTCGCTGCTGCTCAAGACGTTCCTGATCCAGACGTTCTACATCCCGTCGGAGTCGATGGAGAACACGCTGGTCAAGGACGACCGCGTGGTCGTCAGCAAGCTGACGCCCGGCCCGTTCGACCTGCACCGCGGCGACGTCGTCGTGTTCGAGGACCCGGGTGGCTGGGTGCAGCACAAGGTCCGCCAGCCCGCGGGGCCGGTGCGGACGAAGCTGCGCGAGGGCCTGATCTTCGTGGGGCTGCTGCCCAACGACAGCAAGGAACACGTGATCAAGCGCGTGATCGGCCTGCCCGGGGACACGGTGGCCTGTGACACCCAGGACCGGGTGACGGTCAACGGGGTGGCCATCGACGAGACGTACCTGAAGCCCGGCTCCCGCACCTGCGACGTGTGGACCGACCGCAAGGTCGTCGTCCCCGAGGGGCACCTGTGGGTCATGGGCGACAACCGCAACGACTCCGGTGACTCGCGCTTCCGCGGCCCGATCCCGCAGGACAACGTGGTGGGCAAGGCGTTCGTCCTGGTGTGGCCGCTGGACCGCTCGCACCTGTTGCGCACCCCGCACGTGTTCGACCGGGTGCCCGACGCGTCGTGAGCGCGCCGCCCACCCTGCGCGAGGAGCGTCGGCTCCTGCGCTCGGGGCACCACCTCGTCGCCGGCATGGACGAGGTGGGCAGGGGTGCCCTCGCGGGCCCCGTCAGCGTCGGCATCGTGGTCGTCGACCTCGACACGCGCACCGCTCCGGCCGGCGTCCGGGACTCGAAGCTGTTGACGCCCGCCGCGCGTGAGTCCCTCGTGCCGGCGCTCGCCCGCTGGGGGGTGGCGCGCGCCGTCGGCCACGCCGGGCCCGACGAGATCGACGCCTGCGGCATCCTCGGCGCGCTGCGACTGGCGGCGAACCGGGCCCTGCAGGCGCTGGCGGTGATGCCTGCGTGCCTGCTGCTCGACGGATCCCACGACTGGTTCACCCCGCCGCGTCCGGCCGAACCCGATCTCCTCGACCTCCTCGACGCGGTCGGGCCGGAGCCGTCACCGCCCCCGACGGGGCCCACGGTCGTGACGAAGGTGAAGGCCGATCGGTCCTGCGCTGCCGTCGCCGCGGCCAGCGTCCTGGCGAAGGTCGAGCGCGACCGGATGATGGTCGAACTGGCCCGCGCGCACCCGGGGTACGGGTGGGAGGCGAACAAGGGCTACAGCGCGCCCGACCACGTGGAGGCGCTCTCCCGCCTGGGCCCGTGCGTCCAGCACCGTCGCTCGTGGTCCCTGCCGGGGGTGGTCGCAGCCGGTCGGGTGCCCTCGCCCTCGGCCGAGGTCGTGTCCCTGCCCGAGCCCCTGGTGGAGCTCGAGGGCACCCGGTGAGCGCCGCGGCGTACGGATCGAGGGCCTTGGGAGCGGCATGATGGGTCCTCGTCGGGTGGCGGGCCGCCGCACGACCAGGACGGTCCTGACGGGTTGGCGCGCGGGTCGCGCCTGACGAGGCGGAGCAGCGGACACCATGAGCGCCGAGGATCTCGAGAACTACGAGACCGAGATGGAGCTGCAGCTCTACCGCGAGTACCGCGACGTGGTCGGGCTGTTCAGCTACGTGGTCGAGACCGAGCGACGGTTCTACCTCGCCAACCAGGTCGACCTGCAGGTGCGGGCCGCCGACGGTGAGATCTTCTTCGAGGTCGTGATGGGCGACGCGTGGGTCTGGGACGTCTACCGTCCGGCCCGCTTCGTGAAGTCCGTCCGCGTCGTGACGTTCAAGGACGTCAACATCGAGGAGCTCGCGAAGAGCGACCTCGAGCTGCCCAAGTCGGGGGCCTTCGGTAGCTGAGGCGGCAACCTCGCAGCCCGCCGCTTCCACAGCCCCGTCGAGGGCGGCTCTCGTCCACAGCCGCGGCGCCGCCGTCGGCCCTCCTCACGCCCACCACCCCACGATCGCCGTGGAGGTGGTCGCGATGGCGATGGGTGTGGCGGTGGGCCGCTACGGAGAGTCGGTGGCGGTCAGGCACCTGCAGGAGCAGGGCATGACGATCCTCGCCCGCAACTGGCGTTCCGGCCGGTTGGGGGAGGTGGACATCGTGGCCGCCGACGGCGACTGCCTGGTGGTGTGCGAGGTCAAGACCCGCCGTGGCAGTGGTTGCGGTGGGCCTCTGGACGCCGTGACCCCGCGCAAGGTGGCCCGGTTGCGGCGGCTGGCGGGCGCCTGGCTGCAGGCGCAGCCGGCCGGGTCCCGCGCCTGGTCGCAGGTGCGGATCGACGTCGTGGGCGTGCGGCCCCAGCCGCGCGGCGCCGCGGTCGTCGAGCACGTGCGGGCGGTCGGAGCATGAGCCTCGGGCGCTGCCTCGCCGTCTCCCTGATCGGCGTCGAGGGCCACCTCGTGCAGGTGGAGGCCGACATCGCCCCCGGGCTGCCGTCGTTCACCCTGGTCGGCCTTCCCGACACCGCCGTCGTCGAGTCCCGCGATCGGGTGCGGGCCGCCTCGGCCAACAGTGGTTGCCCGGTGCCGCCTCGTCGGATCACGGTCAACCTCTCGCCGGCGGCGCTGCCCAAGGCGGGGACGGCCTTCGACCTGGCCGTCGCCGCGGCCCTTCTCGCCGCCGCCGGAGCCGTCCCCGCCGACGCCGTGGAGGGCTGCCTGCACCTCGGCGAGCTCGGGCTGGACGGTTCGCTGCGCCCGGTCACCGGCGTCCTCCCGGCGGTGCTCGCCGCGGCGAGGGCAGGCGTGCGCCGCGCGGTCGTCGCCCCCGCGAACCTCGCCGAGGCGACGCTGGTGCCCGAGGTCGCGGTCGTGGCCGTGAGCAGCCTGGAGGAGCTGGTCCGCCTGCACCGCGGGCTGACGCCCGGGACCGCGACGGCTCCGCAGGCGCCGGCGCGTGTTCCTGCTCCGGCGGACCCGGACCTGCGCGACGTCATCGGTCAGGCCGACGGGCGCAGGGCGCTCGAGATCGCGGCCGCCGGAGGTCATCACCTGTTCCTGCTCGGGCCCCCGGGAGCGGGCAAGACCATGCTCGCCGCGCGGTTGCCCGGGCTCCTGCCCGACCTGGTCCCCTCGGAGTCCCTGGAGGTGACCGCCGTCCACTCGGTGTCCGGGACCTTGGGCGAGGCGACCTCCCTGATCACGCGTCCTCCGTTCGAGGACCCCCATCACACGAGCTCCATGACCGCGCTCGTCGGAGGCGGGACCGGCATCGCCAGGCCGGGTGCGGCCTCGCGCGCCCACCGCGGCGTCCTCTTCCTGGACGAGGCCCCCGAGTTCGGCGCGCGAGCCCTCGACGCGCTGCGGCAGCCCCTGGAGCAGGGGCGGCTCTCGATCCACCGGGCCAAGGGCGTGGCCCACTACCCGGCGCGGTTCCAGCTCGTGCTGGCAGCCAACCCCTGCCCGTGCGGCCGGTACTCCGGCGGGCGCAAGGACTGCGAGTGCAGCCCACTCATCCGCCGCCGGTACCTGGCGCGGCTGTCCGGGCCACTGCTGGACCGCGTGGACCTGCGCGTCGAGCTCCTGCCGGTCGGCACGGTCACCGCTGCGACGGGCGAGCCGCCCGAGGCCAGCGCCGTCGTCCGGGCACGGGTCGCGCAGGCCCGGGAGCGGCAGCGCCGCCGCTGGAGACGACAGGGGTGGGGCACGAACGGCGAGGCGCCGGGCGCGGTGATCCGCGCCCTCGACCTGCCCCGGGGGGCGACGCGGGACCTCGACACGGCTCTGCAGTCCACGCTCATCAGCCTGCGCGGCTACGACCGCGTGCTGCGGGTGGCCTGGACCATCGCCGATCTGGCCGGGCTCGAGGCGCCCGGGCGCAAGCAGGTGGGCGAGGCCCTGACGTTGCGGGGTCGCGAGGTGGCGTCGTGATGCCGGTCTCCCACGAGCAGCGCCTCGCGCGCCTGGCCTGGGCCCGCCTGGTCGAGCCCGGGGACGCCGAGGCGGCGGCCTTCCTTGCCCAGGTGGGCGCGGAGCAGGCGTGGCACGAGGTCCGCGCAGGGGCGGGCCCGGCCAGGTGGCGGGCGCGGCTGGCCGACGTCGTGCCCGAGCGGGATCTCGAGGTCACGCACCGCTTGGGCGCCCGGGTCCTCGTCCCGGGCGACGAGGAGTGGCCCGCGTGTCTGGACGACCTGGGGCCCGCGGCGCCCGTGTGCCTGTGGGTGCGGGGGCCCGCCCGGGTGGACGAGTTGGTGGCGCGGAGCGTGTCGGTCGTCGGGTGCCGGGCCTGCTCCTCCTACGGCGAGCACGTCACCACCGAGCTCGGCTCCGGGTTCGCGCTGCGGGGGGTCGCCGTCGTGTCGGGCGGTGCGTACGGCATCGACGCGTGCGCCCACCGGGTGGCCCTGGCCGCCGGCGGCGCGACCCTGGCCGTGCTGGCCTGCGGCGTGGACCGGATCTACCCGCGCGGCAACGACTCCCTGTTGAGGGAGGTGGCCGCCCGGTACGCGCTGGTGTCCGAGCTCCCGCCGGGGAGTGCGCCGACCCGCTGGCGCTTCCTCGAACGCAACCGGCTCATCGCGGCCCTGACTCCGGTCACGGTCGTCGTCGAGGCGGCCTGGCGGTCGGGTGCGCTGTCCACGGCACGGCGAGCGGCCGATCTCGGGCGTCTCGTCGCGGCCGTCCCGGGGCCGGTGACGTCGGCGACCTCCGCCGGTCCCCACGCGCTGATCCGCGACGGGGCCACCTGCGTCACCGACGTCGACGAGGTCCTCGAGCTCGTCGCACCCCTGTCCGCACCGGCCGACCCCGCCCCTGCCACCGGGGTTCGGGTGGCGCGGGCCATGGTGCACGACGGCCTCGACGCCGCCGCGCTGCGCGTCTTCGACGCCCTTCCGTTGCGGCGCGGGGTTCCGGCCGAGGCGCTCGCGCGGACGAGCGGGCTGGACACGAGCACGGTCCGTGCGCTCCTGGCGCGCCTGGAACTGTCCGGACACGCCGGCTACGAGGGTGGTCTGTGGCGTCGGCGGCAGGCATGAGGACGGGAAGGGCGCGGCGTGTCACTTGAGCCGGCGGCCGTCCTCGGGTGACGGTGGGTGGGTGGCTCCTCCGAGGTCGTCGCCGACCCCAGCAGCGGGACTTCCCCCCGAGCTGGAGGACGCCGTGGCGGCCTTCGACCGTCACCTCACGCTGGAGGCGGCCCGGTCCGCTCACACGCGGCGCGCCTACCTCGCCGACGTCCGCGCCCTGCTCGCCTTCGTGCTGAGCCGACGCGCGGACGATGCGGACACGGCCGCCTCGCTCGTCGGTCGCCTCGAGGTGGGGGACCTGCGCGGGTGGATGGCCCACCTCCTGGAGCAGGGGCAGTCCAGGGCGAGCCTGGCCCGCAGGGCGGCCTCGGCCCGCGCCTTCACCGCGTGGGCGACACGCACGGGGCGGGCGAGCGTCGACGTGGGCGTGCGCCTGCGCGCGCCGACGCCCGCGCGCAGCCTCCCCACGGTGCTGTCCCCGTCGGTCGCCCGCAGGCTCGTGCAGGTGCCCCTCCACGCGAAGGCGGCGCAGGCGGAGGTCGCGGACGGCGACGAGCCGGCTCCGGGGAGCGGCGAGCCTCGTGCGCACGCCTTGGCGACCCGGGACGCGGCCGTCCTGGAGCTGCTGTACGCGACGGGTATGCGGGTCTCGGAGCTGACCGGGCTCGACCTCACGGACGTCGACGCCGACCGGCGCACCGTGCGGGTCCTGGGCAAGGGGAGCAAGGAGCGGGTGGTGCCGTTCGGCGTGCCCGCTCGCGACGCCCTCGCCCGGTGGCTGGGGGAGCGTGGGCTGCTCGCCGTCGACGGCGAGCACGCCCTGTTCGTCGGGGCCAAGGGACGCCGGCTGGGAGCGAGGCAGGCGCGCGACGTCGTGCACCGGGCTTGTGCCCAGCTGGGTGGGATCACCCGTTTGGGTCCACATGCGTTGCGCCACACCGCGGCGACTCACATGTTGGACGGCGGTGCCGACCTTCGTAGCGTCCAGGAGTTGCTCGGTCACGCTACGCTCGCAACGACTCAGATTTACACGCACGTGTCCGTGGAACGCCTCCGGGCGGGGTACGAGCAGGCGCACCCGCGCGCCTGACCGGACGCCGGTCGAGGGTCGAGCACGCCGACGAGGGGTCGGTGTGTGGGGTCGACGCGGACTATTCGTCCGGAGCAGGGGAGGGGCCGCCGTGGTGAGCGACAGCCGTCGTGCCGACATGACTGCCGACGAGGTCGCCGCGAACGAGGCCGCGCTGCGCGACCTGTGGGAGAAGTTCAAGGCCAGCGGCGATCCCGCCATCCGAGAACGGCTGATCCTGCACTACTCGCCGCTGGTCAAGTACGTGGCGGGCAGGGTCGGGGTCGGGCTGCCGCCCAACATCGAGCAGGCCGACCTGGTGTCCTACGGCATCTTCGGCCTGATCGACGCCATCGAGAAGTTCGACATCGAGCGCGCGATCAAGTTCGAGACCTACGCGATCTCCCGGATCCGCGGCGCGATCATCGACGAGCTCCGCGCGATCGACTGGATCCCCCGCTCCGTGCGGTACAAGGCCCGCGAGGTGGAGCGCGCCTACGCCGCCCTGGAGGGTGAGCTGCACCGCACGCCCAGCGAACCCGAGGTCGCCGCCCGGCTGGGCATCTCGCTGGAGGAGCTGCACGCCATCTTCAGCCAGGTCTCCTACGTGAACGTCGTCGCCCTCGACGAGTTGCTCACGGTCGGCGGCGAGAAGGGCGACAAGCTCTCCCTCGTCGACACGCTCGAGGACACCAAGGCCGAGGACCCCGTCTCCGCGTTCGAGACCGAGGAGACCAAGTTCATCCTCGCCAGGGCGATCAACCAGCTCCCCGAGCGCGAGAAGATCGTGGTGACCCTCTACTACTACGAGGGTCTGACCCTGGCCGAGATCGGGCGGGTCCTCGGGGTGACCGAGTCGCGCATCTGCCAGATGCACACCAAGGCCGTGCTCCAGCTGCGGGCCAAGCTCGCCGAGGTGAGCTGACGCTCCCGAGGGCTCAGCCGTAGGGCACCAGCCGCACCACCCGCGGGACGAGCAGGGACCACGGGTCCAGGTAGACCTCGCCTCGCAGCACGCCCCAGTGGAGACAGGCCAGTCCGGTGGGGCACGCGAGATGCCCCGGTGGACGCCCCGCCGAGACCACCCCCACGACCTGACCGCTGGAGACCGTCGTCCCCACTGGCACCCGTGCGCGGACGGGCATCACCGTGGAGCGCAGGCCTCCCGCATGCGTGATGACGACGACGTCGACGCCTCCCACGGGCCCTGCGAACGAGACGCGCCCGGCGGCCGGTGACACGACGGCGCTCCCAGGCCCGGGCGAGGCGGCCTCCAGGTCGACCCCGCGGTGACCGGGGGACCACGGCAGGGGGCCCACGTCGAACCGCCGCACCGGCCGGGCCCCTGGCAGAGGTGGCGTCCAACGGGGCCGGCCGCCCGCGCGGCGGTCCCGGGCGCTCTCGACCGCCGGCAGCCCGGGCTCAGGGCCTGTACTCCGGACGGTGACGGTGGCGGTGCCGGTGCCGGTGCCGGCAGCCGGCGGGGCGTCAGGGTGCGCGGTCACGCTCCAGCCGAGGAGCGCGAGGGCGCCGACGGCGACGGCACCTGCGGCCGCAGCGACAGTCATCGTGGACGGCCCTCCTCCCGGTGAACCCGGTCCGTGCGGCACCGGGCGCCCGACGGACCGGGTGTCCGCAAGCGGGGCCACTCTGCGCGGCAGGTCCGTCCGGAGGAGCCGCGACCGGTGCGGCCCTGGGGAGAGCCGTCTCTGCGAGGGCGGTGTGGAGGGCGCGGCCTGCGGCGAGGGTGGTTTTGGACGTTGCCGGGCGGCGGCGTACCATCGGCTTCGGCGACCGGCCTGGCCGGTCGACTTCACGCGCCCTTCCCCGGCTGACGGGGACGCGCCGCTCGGTCCTCTCCCGCCCGTCTCCGGGTGGTCGAGGTGCGACGCGTCGGGGCGCACGCGCCCCACCGACCGGTCGGGGCGGCCAACCGAACGGCGGGCGCGCACGCGCCTGCCATACAGGAGTGTCCAGACATGGCTGTCGTCACCATGCGCCAGCTGCTCGAGAGCGGCGTCCACTTCGGCCACCAGACCCGTCGGTGGAACCCGAAGATGAAGCGCTTCATCTTCACCGAGCGCAACGGCATCTACATCATCGACCTGCAGCAGTCGCTGTCGTTCATCGACCGCGCCTACGAGTTCGTCAAGGAGACCGTCGCCCACGGCGGCACGGTCCTCTTCGTCGGGACCAAGAAGCAGGCCCAGGAGCCCATCGCCGAGCAGGCCGCGCGCGTGGGCATGCCCTACGTCAACCAGCGCTGGCTGGGCGGCATGCTCACCAACTTCACCACCGTGCACAAGCGCCTGCAGCGCCTCAAGGAGCTCGAGCTCATCGACTTCGACGACGTCGCCGGCAGCGGCATGACGAAGAAGGAGCTGCTCGTCCTCCGTCGCGAGAAGGAGAAGCTGGAGCGCACCCTCGGCGGTATCCGCGACATGAGCAAGGTGCCCAGCGCCGTGTGGATCGTGGACACCAAGAAGGAGCACCTCGCGGTCGACGAGGCGCGCAAGCTCAACATCCCGATCGTGGCGATCCTCGACACGAACTGCGACCCCGACGAGGTCGACTTCAAGATCCCCGGTAACGACGACGCGATCCGCTCGGTCACGCTGCTGACCCGCGTGGTGGCCGACGCCGTGGCCGACGGCCTCATGTCGCGCTCGCGCGGTGGCGACTCCAAGCCCGAGGGCGGCGCCGTCGAGGAGCCGCTGGCGGAGTGGGAGCGCGAGCTCCTCGCGACGGACAGCGCCCCCGTCGAGGCTCCGGTCGAGGTCGCCGCCGAGGCTGCCCCGGTCGAGGTCGTCGCCGAGGCTGCGCCCGTGGAGGACGCGCCCGCCGAGGCCGCGCCCGCCGAGGCCGCGCCCGCCGAGGACGCTGCGGACGCCGCGCCGGCCGAGCAGGCCTGACAGCGGGCCCACCGGCCCGACGGCGGCGGGCGCCGAGCGCCCGCGGGAAAGACGGACAGGAGAAGTCAGAGTCATGGCGAACATCAGCGCCGCCGACGTCAAGCGCCTGCGTGAGGCGACCGGCGCCGGGATGATGGACTGCAAGAAGGCCCTCGAGGAGAACGACGGCGAGTTCGACAAGGCCGTCGAGTACCTGCGGGTCAAGGGGCAGAAGGGCGTCGCCAAGCGCGAGGGCCGCAACGCCTCCAACGGCCTCGTGGCCGTCGACGTCGCCTCCGGCGTCGGCACCATGGTCGAGGTCAACTGCGAGACCGACTTCGTCGCCAAGGGCGAGGCCTTCAAGGCGCTGGCCGACCAGGTCCTCGCCCAGGCCGTGGCGATCGCCGCCACCGACGCCGACTCGCTGCTCAAGAGCGAGCTCGAGGGCGGTCGCACCGTCCAGCAGGTGATCGACGACGCGAACGCGACGATCGGCGAGAAGATCGTCGTCCGCCGGGTCGCGCGCGTCGAGGCCCCGGTGGTGGTCAGCTACCTGCACCGCACGAGCCCCGACCTGCCCCCGCAGATCGGCGTCCTCGTGGGTGCGGAGACCGAGTCCCAGACGGTCCACGACGTCGCCCTGCACGTGGCGGCCATGGCGCCGACCTACCTCGACCGCTCCGAGATCGCCGAGGAGGTCATCGCGACCGAGCGTCGCGTGGCCGAGGCGACCGCCCGCGAGGAGGGCAAGCCCGAGGCGGCCCTGCCCAAGATCGTCGAGGGGCGCGTCAACGGCTTCTTCAAGGAGAACGTGCTGCTGGAGCAGGCGTTCGCCAAGGACAGCAAGAAGACGGTGGCCGCGGTCGTCAAGGACGCCGGGATCACCCTCACCGGCTTCGCCCGCTACCGGGTCGGGGCCTGAGTTCGACGTCAGGGACGTGCCGCCTCGTGCGGCACGTCCCTGACGCATGTTCGCCACCTGCCCGCCGTGGACGCCTCGGTGCGGCAGACTGCGACAGGCCGGTCCGCTGCCCGCCGGCCGCTCGCGGTGTCGACCGGGCGGCGCGGAAGGACATGTGGTGACGCTCAGGGAGGACCGCGCGGTGGAGCCGGAACGACACGTGGACGAGGCGGGTGCGGACGTTCCCGCGCCGCGCTACGGCAGGGTCCTCCTGAAGCTGTCCGGCGAGGTGTTCGGCAACGGCTCCCTGGGCGTCGACCCCGACGTGCTGGCCCGTCTGGCCGACGAGATCGCCTCGGTCGTGCGCGAGGGCGCCCAGGTCTCGGTCGTCGTCGGCGGCGGCAACTTCTTCCGGGGCGCCCAGCTGTCCCAGCGCGGCTTCGACCGTGCACGCGCCGACTACATGGGCATGTTGGGCACGGTCATGAACTGCCTGGCCCTGCAGGACTTCCTGGAGCAGCGGCGGGTGGACACCCGGGTGCAGACCGCCATCACCATGGGCCAGGTCGCCGAGCCCTACATCCCTCGCCGCGCGATCCGGCACCTGGAGAAGGGCCGCGTCGTGATCTTCGGGGCAGGGCTGGGCTCGCCGTACTTCTCCACCGACACGACCGCCGCCCAGCGCGCGCTGGAGATCAAGGCCGACGTCGTGCTGATGAGCAAGAACGGCGTGGACGGCGTGTACACCGCCGACCCGCGCACCGACCCCGAGGCCGTCAAGCTCGACGAGGTCACCTATGGTGAGGCGCTGCGTCAGCGGCTCAAGGTCGTCGACGCGACGGCGTTCAGCCTCTGCATGGACAACAAGCTCCCGATGATCGTCTTCGGCATGGAGGGCGACGGGAACGTGGCGCGCGCGGTACGAGGTGAGAGGATCGGCACGCTCGTCACCGCGGGCTGAGACAGGCCGACCGTTGCCGCTCGGACTCCCGGGGCGGCGTCCCGGCACGACAACCTCCGGCCCCCGAGGCCGTACGAAGGAGCGACGGTGATCGACGAGACCCTCTTCGAGGCCGAGGAGAAGATGACCAAGGCCGTCGAGGTCGCCAAGGACGACTTCGCGACGATCCGGACGGGGCGCGCCAACCCCGCCCTGTTCACGAAGGTCCTGGTGGACTACTACGGCTCGCCGACACCGCTGCTCCAGCTCGCCTCGTTCGCGACGCCCGAGCCGCGCATGATCGTGATCAACCCGTACGACCGCGGGTCCCTGGGCCTGGTCGAGAAGGCCCTGCGCGACTCCGACCTGGGGGTCAACCCGAGCAACGACGGTTCCGTCATCCGGGTGGTCCTGCCTGCGCTCACCGAGGAGCGCCGTCGCGAGTACATCAAGATGGCTCGGAACAAGGCGGAGGACGCGAAGGTGTCCGTCCGCAACATCCGCCGCCGCGCCAAGGAAGAGCTCGACCGCATCGTCAAGGACGGCGAGGCGGGCGAGGACGAGGTCACGCGCGCGGAGAAGGAACTGGAGAGTGTGACGAAGCGGTACGTCGACAGCATCGACGACCTGCTCCGTCACAAGGAGTCCGAGCTGCTCGAGGTCTGACACCCATGACGTCCTCCGACCATCAGGAGCCCCTGCGCCGCCGGCGACACGCCCAGGCGGCACAGGGTGCTGCGGGGTGGTCGGAGTACGCCGACCTGTCCTGGGCCGACTACCTCGCCGAGGATGCGGCCGCGCCACCGGTGGCACTGCCCGCCGTGGCGAGCCCCGCCGCATCCCGTAGTGGCCGCCGCGCGGCCCCGAATCAGGGTGACGTGACGGCCCCCGCGGCCACCCCCCTGCCCGCGCCGAGCCCCTCCGCCGGTGCCCCGGCCGCGAGTTCTCCCGCGCTGAGTGCTTCGGCCCCGAGCGCCCCGGCCCCGAGTGCACCCGCGGTGCCGCCCGGCGAGCCGGCACCTGTAGGACGCCGCGCGGGGCGAGCGGCCGCTCCCGCAGCCGCCACGAGCGGCTGGGCGGCCGAGACCGGCTCGCCCGCAGCGGCCGAGCAGCCCCCTGCCGCCGCCCCGGGCACACCCGCGGGCGAGGCGGGTGCCCTGCCGTGGTGGGCGCGTACCTCCCGAGGCGCGGTCGAACCCGGCCCGGGTGCAGACCTGTTCGGAGCGGCCGGCGCCGCACCGGCATCACCTGCATCACCGGCTGCCGCCTCCCCGCACCCGAGCCCGGCAGAAGAGCCCGCCGCGTCAGCCTGGGCTCCCGCGGAGCCCGCCCCCGCAGCCTGGGCTCCCGCCGAGCCCGCTCCGGCGGCCTGGGCCCCGGCCACCGGACCCGCCACGACGGCCGACGGTCCTCGGGTACCCGGCGTCACGTCGGCCGGTCCGTCCTTTCCCCTGGGGCCGGCGACGCCCGCGGCCGGGTGGTCGCCCGACCCCTCGGCGGCGCCGCAGCACACCGAGCCGTCCTCGCGGATCTTCGACCCGTTCGCCCCGTTCGAGCCCTCGCCGGGGCCGGTGTCCGCTCCCTCGCCCGCGCCGATGTCCGCACCTGCTCCCGCAGCACCCGCTCCCGCCCCGGTCGTCGCGGATCGCCGGTCGGACCCGCTCGACGAGCGGCCCGCTCCGGAGGGGCAGCCGCACGCTGCCGCGTCGGCCGTGCCTGCGTCCCTCGAGCCGGCGCCGGCCTGGAGCCCACCCGTCTCCGCGCCGCCCCCGGACTCGATGGCAGCGCCTGAGCCGGACACGAGCGTCGTAGCGGAGGAGCCGGACGACGTCGAGGTGCCGGTCCCCGCGCGGCGGGCACGGGTACGAGGCGCGCAGAACCCGCCGACGTCGACGATCCCCGTGCTGCGGCCCGGCCTGCCCGTCGACCCGGTCACCGGCAGCTCGCCCCTGCCGCCCGTCCTCGCCTCGGTCCCGCCGACCCCGCCGACAGGCGTGGGTCCGGTACCGGCGTCGCCGCCCGTGGACCCCACGCCGGTCGAGGCCGTGCCGTCCGGGACGCCCGCAGGGGGCCTGCCTTCGCTCACGCGCCGCCAGGTGCGCACCGGCCGCACGGGCGAGCTCCCGGTCGTGGCCGACGCCGCGCCGTCGGCCGCACCGGCGCGTACGGGGCGGGCCGGCCGCAACCTCCCGCTGGCCACCGCCGTGGGCGTCGTCCTCGGTGGGGCGGTCGCGGCGTCGCTGTTCGCCCGCAAGGAGGCGTTCGTGGGGGTGGCGGCGCTGGCCGTCGTCCTCGGAATGTGGGAGTTGGGCCAGGCCCTGAAGGCCAAGTCGCTGCAGATCCCCGTGGTGCCGCTCGCCGTGGGATCCGTGGGCATGCTCGTCTCGGCGTTCGTGGCGGGGCCGCAGGGCCTGCTCGTGGCATTCGCGTTGACGGCCTTCGGCGTGCTCCTGTGGCGGCTGCTCGACGGCCTGCAGGGAGCGGCGCGCGACGTCGCGGCGGGCATCTTCGCCGCGGCCTACCTGCCGCTGCTGGCGGGGTTCGCCGCGCTGATGCTGGCCGCCGACGACGGTCCGCTGCGCGTCGTCACGTTCATCGCCGTCACGATCGCCAGCGACATCGGCGGTTACGTCGCGGGCGTGCTGTTCGGCAAGCACCCCATGGCTCCCACGGTGAGCCCCAAGAAGTCGTGGGAGGGCTTCGCAGGGTCGGCGATCGCCTGTGTCGGCGTCGGGACGGCCGCGGTGACGCTCCTGCTGTCGGGCCCGTGGTGGGCCGGCGCAGCGATCGGCGCGTGCGCCGTCCTCACCGCGACCCTCGGCGACCTCTCGGAGTCGCTGCTCAAGCGCGACCTCGGGATCAAGGACATGAGCAGCATCCTGCCGGGGCACGGCGGGATCATGGACCGCCTCGACTCCCTCCTCCCGACCGCCCCGGTGGTGTACCTGCTGCTCAGCTGGTGGGTGTCGGGCTAGCCCTCAGCTCACGTGGTCCGCGACCACTGCCACTGTCGGATCTCGGGCAGGTCCTCGCCGGTGCGGCGGGTGTGGATGCGGTGCCGGATCAGGGCGTCCTCCAGCTGCTGGCGGTAGTGGGCCGCCCGGTCGCCGAGGTGCGGCATCCGGTCGATGGCGTCGATGGCCAGGTGGTACCGGTCGATCTGGTTCATCACGCACATGTCGAAGGGCGTCGTCGTCGTGCCCTCCTCCTTGTAGCCGCGCACGTGCAGGTTGCGGTGGTTGGTGCGGCGGTAGGTGAGCCGGTGGATCAGCCAGGGGTAGCCGTGGTAGGCGAAGATCACCGGCTTGTCCCTGGTGAAGAGGGCGTCGAAACCCGTGTCGGACAGCCCGTGCGGGTGTTCGCGCTCGTCCTGCAGCCGCATGAGGTCGACGACGTTGACCACGCGCACGCGCAGCTCGGGGAAGTAGCCGAGCAGGATGTCGACGGCGGCCAGCGTCTCCTGCGTGGGGACGTCGCCCGCGCACGCCATCACGACGTCGGGTTCCTGCCCGGCGTCGGTGCTCGCCCATTCCCAGATCCCGATGCCCTTGGTGCAGTGGACGACCGCCTCGTCCATCGTGAGGTACTGCAGCGCGGGTTGCTTGCCGGCGACGATGACGTTGACGTAGTTGCGGCTGCGCAGGCAGTGGTCGGCCACCGAGAGCAGGGTGTTGGCGTCCGGCGGCAGGTAGACGCGGATGACCTCGGCCTTCTTGTTCACCACGTGGTCGATGAAGCCGGGGTCCTGGTGGCTGAAGCCGTTGTGGTCCTGCCGCCAGACGTGGGAGGTCAGCAGGTAGTTCAGCGACGCCACGGGCCGCCGCCAGGGCAGCTGCTTGCTGGTCTTGAGCCACTTGGCGTGCTGGTTGACCATGGAGTCGACGATGTGGATGAAGGCCTCGTAGCAGCTGAACAGGCCGTGGCGGCCGGTCAGCAGGTAGCCCTCCAGCCATCCCTGGCAGGTGTGTTCGGAGAGGATCTCCATCACCCTGCCGCCGACGGCGAGGCCCTCGTCGCCGGGGAGGGTCTGCGCCGTCCAGGCCCGCGGGCTCGCCTCCAGGACGGCCTGGAGGCGGTTGGAGTTGTTCTCGTCGGGGGCGAACACGCGGAAGTTGCGTTGGTCGTCGTTGTCCCGCATGACGTCACGCAGGAACTCTCCGAGCACCCGCGTGGCCTCCACCGCGCCCGTGCCGGGAGCGGCGACGTCGACGGCGTAACCGCGGAAGTCGGGGATGCGCAGGTCGCGCAGCAGTTCCCCGCCGTTGGCGTGCGGGTTGGCGCTCATCCGTCGCTCGCCGTCGGGGGACAACGACCGCACGAGCGGCACCGGGACGCCGTCGGCGTCGAACAGCTCCTGCGGCCGGTAGGAGTGCATCCACTCCTCCAGCAGCCGGAGGTGGTCGCCGTTGGTGCGGGTGTCGGCGAAGGGCACCTGGTGGGCGCGCCAGGATCCCTCGGACGCGAGCCCGTCGACGGTGCGCGGGCCGGTCCACCCCTTCGGGGTCCGGAGGACGATCATCGGCCAGCGGGGCCGCTCGCGGACGCCGTTGCGCCGTGCGTCCCCCTGGATGGCGCGGATGGAGTCCAGGCAGCCGTCGAGGGCGCGGGCGAAGGCGTGGTGCATGGTCGCGGGGTCGTCACCGGCCACGACGACCGGCTCCCACCCGTAGCCGACGAGGAGGCTGACCAGTTCCTCCTCGGGGATGCGCGCCAGGACGGTCGGGTTCGCGATCTTGTACCCGTTGAGGTGCAGGACGGGGAGCACGGCGCCGTCGTTGACGGGGTCGAGGAACTTCGTGGAGTGCCAGCTCGTGGCCAGCGGCCCCGTCTCCGCCTCGCCGTCGCCCACCACGCAGGCGACGACGAGATCGGGGTTGTCGAAGGCGGCGCCGAAGGCGTGGGACAGGGCGTACCCGAGCTCACCGCCCTCATGGATGGAGCCCGGCGTCTCGGGCGCGACGTGGGAGGGGATGCCCCCCGGGAACGAGAACTGCGTGAACAGTCGACGCATGCCGGCCGCGTCCTGCCCGACCTCGGGGTAGACCTCGCTGTAGCGGCCGTCCAGCCACGCGGCCGCGACCGCGCCGGGGCCGCCGTGGCCGGGGCCGAACACGTAGATCATGTCGAGGTCGCGCTGCAGGATGGCCCGGTTGGCGTGGGCGTGCACGAAGGTCAGCCCCGGCGTGGTGCCCCAGTGGCCGAGCAGTCGCGGCTTCACGTGCTCGGGCTGCAGCGGCTCGGTCAGCAGCGGGTTGTCCATCAGGTAGATCTGCCCCACCGACAGGTAGTTGGCGGCGCGCCACCAGGCGTCGAGCCCGGCGAGGTCGGCGTCGCTGAGGTAGGGGGAGGGGTCGACCCTGCGCGAGGCGCCCGGGCCCTGATCGGTCGTCGACGGCGTGAGTGAGTCGGTGCTCATGACGGTCACCTCGGGGGTTGCGGGGCGTCGCTCGGCCTGCCGCCATCCTGACCTCCTGCAGGCGTCGGGGCGAGGACAGCCGCCACCCGCGGGTCGCCCGCGTGTCCGCGGGCGCCGCGACGTGCGACCCTGGACCCGACATGAGCACGCCATCGCAGCCCTCGTCCTCGCCCGCCTCGCCCCCGTCGTCGGACGCACTCACGCCCGATGCCGACGGCCGCGCAGCCCTGCCCGTCGCGCAGGGACCGGTGGTCCCGCCTCCGGGCACCATCAGCCTCGCCTCGCCACGGCGTCCGCGACCCCCTCGGCACCTCGCCGACCTCGACCTGTCGGACCGAGCCGCGGTGGTGACCGAGCTGGGGCTGCCGGCGTTCCGGGCCAAGCAGGTGTCCGTGCAGTACTTCGACCGACTGGTCGACGACGCCGCGCAGATGAGCGACCTTCCGCTGGCGGCCCGACCGTCCCTGGGCGAGGCCCTGCTGCCCCGGCTCCTGGCGCCTGCGGCCCGGTTGGAGTGCGACGGCGGTGCCACGGTGAAGACGGTCTGGCGGCTGTTCGACGGGGCCGTCGTCGAGAGCGTGCTGATGCGCTACGCGCGGCGGTCGACCGTCTGCGTGTCCAGCCAGGCGGGCTGCGGGATGAACTGCCCGTTCTGCGCGACGGGTCAGGCGGGGCTGACCCGCAACCTGTCGACGGCCGAGATCGTGGAGCAGGTGCTCGCGGCCTCCCGTGCCCTCGGCGCGGGCGGGGCCACGGGTGCGGGCGCGCCCATGGCCGATCCGGGGGTGTTGCCCGGCCTGGCAGGCGCGACGGAGCTGGGGGCCGAGGCCGACGACGAGCAGGGGGCCGGCGCATCCGCCGCGGAGGGTGCGCCGGGGCGTCGCGTGAACAACGTCGTCTTCATGGGGATGGGGGAGCCGCTGGCCAACTACGCCGCTGTCCTGGGCGCGGTGCGCCGGCTGCTCGCGCCCTCCCCGGAGGGCGCCGGCATGTCCGCGCGCGGCATCACGATCTCCACGGTCGGGCTCGTCCCCGCCATGCAGCGGCTCGCGGGTGAAGGTCTGCCGGTGACGCTGGCCCTGTCGCTGCACGCCCCCGACGACGAGGCCCGTGACGAGCTCGTGCCGGTCAACACCCGCTGGAAGGTGGCCGAGGCGCTCGACGCCGCGCGGGCCTACGCCGAGGCCACGGGCCGCCGGGTGAGCATCGAGTACGCGTTGATCAAGGACGTGAACGACCAGGCGTGGCGCGCCGACCTGCTCGGCCGGCTGCTGACCCGCAGGGGCCGCGGGTGGGTGCACGTCAACCCGATCCCGCTGAACCCGACGCCGGGCTCGCGCTGGACGGCCAGCCTGCCGCAGGTGCAGGACGCGTTCGTGGACACGTTGCGCGCCCACGGGGTGCCGACGACGGTGCGCGACACGCGGGGCCGCGAGATCGACGGTGCCTGCGGCCAGCTCGCGGCGGGGACTGTCGCCGCCGGGGGCTAGCGTTCGCGGCATGATCGATCATCTGGGCGTCCAGGTCGCCGACGTCGACGCGTCCGTGCGCTTCTACACCACCGTCTTCGCTCCCCTGGGGCTGCGGGAGGCGGTGCGGATCCCCACGCCCGCCGGCCCGGTCGTCGGGTTCGCGGGCGCCGAGGGCTCGCCCGACCTGTGGCTGTCGCCGGCCGAGGGCCAGGAGGCCCGCGAGCTGCACCTGGCCCTGCGCGCGCCCGACCGCGCCGCCGTGGACGCCGTCCACGCCGCCGCCGTCGCCGCCGGGGTGGAGGTCCTGCACGCTCCGCGCGAGTGGCCCGAGTACCACCCCGGCTACTACGGCGTCTTCCTCCGCGACCTCGACGGGCACAACGTCGAGGCCGTCCATCACGGCTGAGCGGCGCCCGCAGCGCGGGCGAGGGTCCGCGGCGGCCGTCGATCGTGCAGAATGGCCGCCGTGACCGACACCTTCAGCCGCGTGGGTCTGATGACCAAGGGCTACGACGTGGAGCAGGTCGAGACGTTCCTGCAGCGTGCGCGCTCCGCCTACGAGGAGAGCGGGCGTGGCCCGTCGATGACCTCGTGGCACGTGCGGACCGTCGGCTTCGACCTGGTCCGGCGGGGGTACGACGTCGACGAGGTGGACGCCGCCCTCGATCGCATCGAGGACGCGTTCGCGCGCCGCGAGAAGGTGCGGGGCGAGGAGCGCTCGGGGTCGGCGGGGTGGCAGAGCCAGCTGCGCACTCAGGAGCAGTCCCTGCGCAGCCAGCTCTCCCGGCCCGACGGCCAGCGTTTCCCGCGGGGGAGCGGCATGGAGCTGACCTACGACGTCGACGAGGTCGACGAGCTGTGCCACGAGATCGAGGACTCGTTCGTGTCCGGCCGCCCCCTGCCGCCCGACGCCGTCCGGCTGGCGGTCTTCCGCAGCCGTCGCGGGTCGCGGGGGTACCGCGAGGCGGCAGTCGACGCCTTCCTCGACCGCGTGGTCGAGCTGCTGGTCGTCCAGACCGTCTGACCTGCGGGCACCTGCCCCGGTCGGGCTCAGCGCAGCGACGAGCTCGCCATCACCCGGTCGACCACCACGATCAGCGCGACGCGCTCGGGAGACTCCCGGGGGACGCGGTAGCGCTGCGCGTACCGCTGCACCGCGTCCGCGACGTCCTCCGGCTCCTCGGAGACCGTCGCCGCTCCCTCCAGCGTGATCCAGTCCCGTCCGTCGAGCTGGCACAGGGCGACGCGGGGCACCCTCCTGGCGTTGGCGACCTTCACGCTCGCCCCGTTGGTGATCACGCGGGCGGTCCCGGTGGGGGCGTCGTAGGTGAACCCCACGGGCACGACGTGGGGGGTCCCGTCGGAGCGCAGGGTGGTCAGCGTGGCGAGGCCGCGGCGGGTGAGGAAGGCCAGGGCCGCCTCGCTGAGCTCGGGCGGAGGGACGGGGGTGCTCATCACGCCGTCATCGTCGTCGCCGGGGACGGCCCGCGCACGGCACGTCCGGCAGCGGGACACACCGTCGGCCGGGATGGAGCGCGGACGGGTGTGCGCCGGGGCTGCGCGCCGCCCTGGTCTGCGCGCCGTGCAGCCCCGGCGTGTCACCCATCATGTCGTCGGCGGCCGGACATGACCAGGAGTTCGCACCGATCCGCGCGTGTCGGTACGGAATCGGTGGCGCCGGGCGGCGACGGCCACTGCTTCCGCGGCGGTCAGCCGCCGAGCAGCGGAGCCATGGCCTTCGCGATCACGCTGGGCCGGCGGGTGAGGCGTTCCTCGACGTCGGCGAGCGCCATCACGCGCAGGCCGGCGTTCACGCCGAGCCAGCGCAGCGGTTCGGGCTCCCAGGGCCGGCTGCGGTGGCCGACCCACGGCAGCCGCGTGAGATCGGTGTCCCGCCGGAGGACGAGGTCGGCGAGGGTGCGCCCGGCCAGGTTCGCGGTGCCGACGCCGTCGCCGACGTACCCGCCCGCCCAGGCGAGCGACGTCTCGGCATCGAGCCCGACGCCGGCGTGCCAGTCACGGGGGATCCCCAGTGGGCCGCCCCAGGCGTGCGTGAACGCGTGCGCCTTGAGCGCGGGGAACAGGTCGCTGAGGGTGGACCTCAGGGCGGCGAAGACGGCCGGGTCGCGATCGAAGGCGGTGTCGACGCGGGATCCGGCGTGGTAGGGCGCGCCCCGCCCCCCGAAGGCGAAGCGGTCGTCGGCGGTGCGCTGGCCGTAGACGATGAGGTGGCGGCCGTCGGCGAAGGTCTCGCCAGAGGCGAGCCCCGCGCCGGCCCAGAACGAGGCCGGCAGCGGCTCGGTCGCGACCATGAGCGAGTACACCGGGGCGACGTCGCGACGGTGGCCCGGCAGGGTCGGCGTCCAGGCCTCGGTCGCGCGGACGACGTGGCCGGCGCGGACGATCCCGCGGTCGGTGAGGACGCGAGGCCTCTGGGCCGGACGACCGGGCGCCGCCGCTCGGCCCGGGAGGATCATCCGGGCGGGGGTGAGTTCGGCGATCCGACCGCCGAGGCGCTCCACGGCGCGGGCGAGCCCCCGCGCGAGCGCGGCCGGCTGCAGCCGTGCGCAGTGCGGCGTGTACGTGGCGCCGAGCACGCCGTCGGCCCCGACGCGTCGCTGCGCCTGCGCGCGGTCGAGGAACTCGTAGCCGTCGACGGAGTCGAAGTGCCGGTCCTCGGCCACCTCGGCGTGCCCGCGGGCCACCTGGGGGGCGGTCCGCAGCAGCGTCAGACTGCCGCCCTGCCGGAAGTCGCAGTCGATCCCCTCGGCCTGCGCCGTCCGCCCGACCTCGGCGACCGTCGCGTTCATGGCCCGGCGCATCGCCAGTGCGGCGCTGCGCCCGTGGGCGGAGGCGAGTGCGGACACGGAGGCGGGGAACAGGGCCGAGCACCAGCCGCCGTTGCGGCCGCTGGCGCCGAAGCCCGCGATCTGGGCCTCGAGGACGAGGACCGACAGGTCGGGCTGGGCACGGAGCAGGTGGTAGGCGGTCCACAGCCCCGTGTACCCCGCCCCGACGATGCAGACGTCGACCTCGGCGGGGGAGGAGTCCAAGGGTTCGCGGGGGGCGAACTCGTCGACGCCGGCGTCGGCGAGCTGGTCGTGCCACAGCGACAGGCTGCGGTAGCCGCCCGGTGGGCCGGCGTTCGCAGCGGTGCTCACAGCAGGGCCCATGCCCGGGTCAGGACGTCGCGCAGCACCGACTCGATGAGGTCGAACTCGGGCTGCCCGACAATCAGCGGGGGTGCCAACTGGATCACGGGATCGCCGCGGTCGTCGGCGCGGCAGTACAGGCCCGCCTCGAACAGGGCTCGCGACAGGAAGCCGCGCAGGAGCCGCTCGCACTCCTGGGCGTCGAAGGTCTCCCTCGTCGCCTTGTCCTTGACCAGTTCGATCCCGTAGAAGAACCCCTCGCCGCGCACGTCCCCGACGATGGGCAGGTCGAGCAGCTTCTCCAGCGTGGCGCGGAAGGCCGGAGCGTGGGTGCGGACGTGCTCGTTGAGTCCTTCGCGCTCGAAGATGTCGAGGTTGGCCATGGCCACGGCCGCGGAAACGGGGTGCCCCCCGAAGGTGTAGCCGTGCGGGAACGACGTCTCGCCCTCGCGGAAGGGCTCGAAGACGCGGTCGCTGACGACCATCGCCCCGATGGGTGAGTAGCCCGAGGTCATGCCCTTGGCGCAGGTGATGATGTCGGGCTCGTAGCCGAGCTCGGTGCAGGCGAACATGCCACCGATCCGGCCGAAGGCGCAGATCACCTCGTCGGAGACGAGCAGGACGTCGTAGCGGTCGCAGATCTCTCGGACGCGGGCGAAGTAGCCGGGCGGGGGAGGGAAGCACCCGCCGGAGTTCTGCACCGGTTCGAGGAACACGGCGGCCACGGTGTCGGGCCCCTCGAACTCGATCGCCTCGGCGATGCGATCGGCCGCCCACACCCCGAACGCCTCGGGATCGCTGCGCAGGTGTTCCGGCGCCCGGTAGAGGTTGGTGTTGGGCACCTTGAAGGCGCCGGGGACCAGCGGCTCGAACATCTCCTTGGCGGCGGGGATCCCGGTGATCGACAGCGCTCCCTGGGGGGTGCCGTGGTAGGCGACGGCCCGGGAGACGACCTTGTGCTTGCCGGGGCGCCCGCGCAGGCGCCAGTACTGCTTGGCCAGCTTCCACGCCGACTCGACCGCCTCGCCGCCGCCGGTGGTGAAGAAGACGCGGTTGAGGTCGCCCGGGGCGTAGTCGGCGAGCCGGTCGGCCAGTTCCACCGCTCGGGGGTGGGCGTAGGACCACAGCGGGAAGAACGCGAGCTCGCGCGCCTGGCGGGCGGCGGCCTCGGCCAGCTCCTCCCGGCCGTGCCCGACCTGCACGACGAACAGG
Source organism: Kineosporiaceae bacterium (assembly GCA_046330935.1). Taxonomy (GTDB): domain Bacteria; phylum Actinomycetota; class Actinomycetes; order Actinomycetales; family Kineosporiaceae; genus JAXLRU01. Next base: position 124,656 of record JAXLRU010000007.1, on the reverse strand, counting down.
CCGGCAAGGCCGTCGAGGTAGCGCCGGCCGGCGTCGTCGTAGACGTAGGCGCCCTCGCCCCGGGTGATCAGGGGGACGCCCAGGCCCTCCTCCCCGAAGGTGGAGTGGCGCGTGAAGTGCAGCCAGAGGTGGTCGCGCGCCTTCGCGTGAAGCGTGGGGTCGCCGAGCTCGCGAGCGCCGTGCGGACCGGAGACGGGCGTGGTGGTCATCTGGTGCCCCAGTTGTAGAGCTGCTTGCGCAGCTTGAGGTAGACGAACGTCTCGGTGCCGCGGACCCCGGGGATCGAACGGATCTGGCTGGTCAGCAGGTCGAGGAGGTGCTCGTCGTCCTCGCAGACCACCTCGGCCAGCAGGTCGAACGACCCCGCGGTGACGACGACGTAGTCGACGGCGGACAGCGCGGCGAGGGCGTCGGCCGCGGCGGTGATGTCACCGTCGACCCGGACGCCGATCATCGCCTGACGGGTGAAGCCCACCTGGAGGGGGTCGGTGACCGCCACGATCTGCATCACGCCGGACTCGAGCAGGCGTTGCACGCGCTGGCGCACCGCGGCCTCGCTGAGGCCGACGGCCTTGCCGATCGCCGCGTAGGGCCGGCGGCCGTCCTCCTGGAGTTGTTCGATGATCCGCTTGGACGTCTCGTCGAGCGCCTGGGAGGTGCGCGGGGGTCTGCTCACCCCGCCATCCTGGGGCGCGCCCGAATGGCTTGGCAAGGGATTCCGTTGTTTCCAACGGGTTTCGCTGCGGGAATCGTGAGAATTTCAATCCTGGGATGCCGAGATCCGCACTACGGCACTACAGTGCAGGCCACGCTGTCCGGCGCCGACCGCCGATCGTCGTGGTGGCCCGCGTCCGGCCGAGACCGGGAGGACCCTTGAGCCAGCCACGCGTGCTCCGCAACTTCGTCGACGGCGACTACGTCGATCCGCGCACGGATCGTCGCAGCGATGTGGTCAGTCCGGCAACGGGTGACGTGGTCGCGTCGGCCGTCGTGTCGGGGCCCGAGGACATCGACTACGCCTACGGGGCCGCCTCGCGCGCCTTCGAGGGCTGGCGGGACACGACGCCGTCCCAGCGCCAGCTGGCCCTGCTGCGCATCGCCGACGCGATCGAGTCGCGCGCCGAGGAGTTCGTCCGGCTCGAGGCCGAGAACACGGGCAAGCCGTGGGCCCTGACGGCCAGCGAGGAGCTGCCGCCGCTGGTCGATCACCTGCGCTTCTTCGCCGGTGCCGCGCGGGTCCTCGAGGGCAAGTCGGCGGGGGAGTACCTCGCCGGGCACACGTCCTGGATCCGGCGGGAGCCCCTCGGTGTCGTCGGCCAGGTGGCGCCGTGGAACTACCCGCTGATGATGGCGATCTGGAAGATCGCGCCGGCGCTCGCGGCCGGCAACACCGTCGTGCTCAAGCCGAGCGACACCACGCCCGAGACGACGCTGCTGCTGGCCGAGATCGCGGCCGAGTTCCTGCCGCCGGGCGTCCTCAACGTCGTGACGGGCGACCGCGAGACGGGCGCCGCCCTCGTCTCCCACCCCACCCCCCAGCTGGTGGCCATCACCGGGTCGGTGCGGGCGGGCGAGCAGGTCGCCGCCGCGGCGGCCGCCGGCCTCAAGCGCGTACACCTGGAGCTGGGCGGCAAGGCGCCCGTCCTCGTCTTCGACGACGCCGACATCGAGGCGGCGGCCGAGGCGATCGCCGTCGCGGGCTACTTCAACGCGGGCCAGGACTGCACCGCCGCCACGCGGGTGCTGGCCGCGCCCGCGATCCACGACGACTTCGTCGCCGCGCTCGCCGAGCAGGCACGTCAGGCCAAGGTGGGGCTGCCGGACGACGAGGACGCCCTGCTCGGCCCCGTGAACAACGCCACCCAGCTGGAGCGGGTCAGCGGCTTCCTCCAGCGCCTGCCCGACCACGCGAGCCTCGACGCCGGCGGCCAGCGCCTGGCCGAGCTCGGACGGGGGTACTACCTCAGCCCCGCGGTGGTGTCGGGGCTGCGGCAGGACGACGAGGCGGTCCAGAACGAGATCTTCGGGCCTGTGATCACCGTCCAGCGGTTCTCCGACGAGGCCGAGGCGCTGCGCTGGGCCAACGGCGTCGAGTACGGGTTGGCCTCCTCGGTGTGGACCCGCGACGTCGGCCGCGCCCTACGGGTCTCGCGCAGTCTCGACTTCGGGTGCGTGTGGATCAACACCCACATCCCGCTGGTGGCGGAGATGCCCCACGGCGGCTTCAAGCGCTCGGGGTACGGCAAGGACCTCTCGATGTACGGGCTCGAGGACTACACGCGGATCAAGCACGTCATGGCCGCGTTCGAGTAGGCGGCTCCGGGGCGGCGCCGCTCGCAGCCGCCGCACGTCCGCCCGGCGGCCTCCGGGTCCGCCCGCGCGGCCCGGTCGATCGACCGACCGGCGTCCGAATCGTCACACTGGGGCGCTGAGCGATGACGGATCCCGCAGTGCCAGGGGCCCTCCGGAACGGTTTCCGTTCGGGAGGGCCCCTTCGTGTAAAGATTCCGTTGCCGATTCCGGCAACCTACGCGAATTGCAGCAGGCAATCTGGCTCTTCGGATTTCAGCGTGATGCCTGGTGTTGACCTGGGTGTTCACGCTGCCGTCCGGGCGGCGCTGGCGAGGAGGATACGGGTCTTGTAGTGGTGGGGGTTGCGGTAGCCGCGGCCGGTGCGCTTGATCTGCTTGATGGTGGTGTTGGCGGCTTCGGTGCGGGCGTTGGTGACGCCGGTGATGACGAGGACTTCGATGGCGGGCCACCAGGTGGTGATGGTCGCGGCGAGCCGGTCGGTTTCGGGCATCGCGGCAGCGGCGGCGTCGGTGAACAGGTCCCGACGGTGGTCGAGGTCGGTGAGGGTGGTGGCGTGGAGGAGGTGGCGGAGGCGTTCCTTCACCGCCCACGCGGCGGCGATCTCCTGGGTGGGGTCGTCGGCGGTGAACGTCGCCCGGAGCCGGGCCAGGCCGGCTGGGCTGAGGGTGTCCCCAGCGCGAAGCAGGAGTCGCCGGTTGGTCCAGACCGGGTCGATCCCGCGGCCGCGGCGGCCCTTGGTCTGGCGGGTGAGGCGCTGCCGGACCCGGGTCAGGGTGTCGTTGGCGAGTTTGACCAGGTGGAACGCGTCGACACTGACCGCCGCCTGCGGGAGCTGGTCACGTAGTGCGGCGCGGAACGCCGCAGAGGGGTCGATCGCGACGACCTCGATCCGGTCCCGCCACTCCTGCGGCCTGGCCGCCAGCCACGCAGCGACCCCGGCGGCGCCGCAGTCCGTCGACCACGCCGAGGACGCCCCGGTGTCGACGTCGACGATCGTCGACATCCAGGGCTCGTACCGGCGCCAGGTGCCGTGTTCGTCGCGCCAGTACCGCACCGACCGGTAGCGGTGCTCGTCGATACCCAGATCGCCGCGGGCTGGCCGCGTCGGGGTCGATGCCGAGCAGGGCGGCGGCGTTGAGGACGGCCTGGACCGTCCACCACGACACCCCGTACGAGGCGGCGACCTCGGCGACGGACCGCCCGGCCAGGACCGCGGTGAGCAGCTGCTCCCGCAGGCGGGCGGTGGTCCTGGCCCGGGCCGGGACCTGCCCGGTGACCTCCGCGAACGTCCGCCTCGGACAGCGTTGCTCCACACAGGCGAAGCGCCGCCGGATCAGGACCACCCGTACGTGGCCGGCGGCCGGAACGTCGCGCAGCCGTTGTCGGGGTCCGTTGATGGACCCGCCCCGAGCACCCCACAGGTCGGGCAGCCCGCCTCGCCCTCGACGGAGGCGATCACCACCTCCCGGCCGCCTCCGGGCAGGTCGACCGCGCTCACCACGCGGTACCCGGGCAGGTCGAACAGCACACTCGCCGCATCCCGCGGCGAGCCCGTAGCGTTGTCCACGGCTCGTGGTCCTTCGATCTCGATGAGTGCCTCAGCAACACCCATCTCAGCGCAGGACCACGAGCCCCCTCCACGGGCCCGATCACGCTCAAATCCGAAGAGCCGGCAATCTTGAGTTGCACCCGGAACCGTGCGAGCATCACGCCCGGTGACGCTGAGTTCATCGGTGCCGACGCTCGGAGTGTCCGTCCGTCGCGCCGTCACCACCCGTGACATCGCTGTCCGGACCTGATCGACGACCAGGAGAGGAGCCGAGATGCCCGAGCAGGCGGACGGCCCGTGGTCGTGGATCGCCGGTCGGCGCTGTGACGGCAGCTCCGGCGAGACGTGGGTGGCCACGTCCCCGACCACCGGTCAGCCCTCGCACCGGATGACCCTCGCCGGCCCCGCCGACGTCGACGCCGCGGTCGCCGCCGCCCGTCGCGCCCTGCCGGAGTGGGCCGGTGCCACCCCCGGCGCGCGCAGTGCCGCGATGCACCGCCTCGCCGCGCAGCTGGAGCAGGCGTCCGAGGACCTGGCCCGGACGGAGACCGCCCAGACCGGCAAGCCGATCCGCCTGGCCCGCGAGTTCGACGTCCCCGGCACGGTCGACAACGCCGCGTTCTTCGCGGGCGCCGCCCGCATGCTGGAGGGCAAGGCCAGCGCCGAGTACTCCGGCTCCCACACCTCCTCGATCCGCCGCGAACCGGTCGGCGTCGTCGGGTCCGTGGCGCCCTGGAACTACCCCCTGCAGATGGCCGGGTGGAAGGTCCTGCCGGCGATCGCCGCGGGCAACACCATCGTGCTCAAGCCGAGCGAGCTGACGCCCGGGACGGCCGTGATGTTCGCGCAGGCGTGCGCGGCGGCCGGCATCCCCGACGGCGTCGTCAACGTGGTCGCCGGCACGGGCCCGCAGGCCGGTGCGGCGCTGGTGGCCCACCCCGACGTCGACATGGTGTCCTTCACCGGCTCGACGGCCGTGGGCCGGCAGGTGATGGCGGCCGCGGCGGCCACCACCAAGCGCGTCCACCTCGAACTCGGCGGCAAGGCGCCGTTCGTGGTCTTCGACGACGCCGACCTCGAGGCGGCCGCGCACGGCGCCGTCGCCGCGGCGCTCATCAACGGCGGGCAGGACTGCACCGCCGCCACCCGCGCGATCGTCCACGCGTCCCTGCGCCCCGCGTTCGTCGAGGCGGTCGCCGAGCTGATGGCCGCGGTCGTGGTGGGGGATCCCACCGACCCGGCCACCGACCTGGGCACGCTCGTCTCCCACGCCCACCGCGACCGCGTCGCGGCCTTCGTCGAGCGCGCACGGCGCGACGGCGGCACCGTCGTCACCGGTGGGGCCGCGCCCGGCGGCGCGCTCGCGGCCGGCGCCTACTACCTGCCCACCCTGGTCGACGGCCTGCCGGCCGACGCCGAGCTGATGCGCGAGGAGCTGTTCGGGCCCGTCCTCGCGGTCCTCGCCTTCGACGACGACGACGAGGCGCTGCGGCTGGCCAACGACACGGTCTACGGGCTGGCCGCCTCGGTCTGGACCCGCGACGTCTTCCGGGCGCAGAGGGCGACCAGGGAGATCCGCGCCGGGTGCGTGTGGGTCAACGACCACATCCCGATCGTGAGTGAGATGCCGCACGGGGGTCTGCGGCGATCCGGATTCGGCAAGGACATGAGCGTCTACTCCATGGAGGAGTACACGGTCGTGAAACACGTGATGTCCGACCTCAGCGCCACGGCCCGTAAACCGTGGCACCGGACGGTCTTCACCGCTGCCGGGTGAGGGCCGGCCGGGCTCGACCCGGCCGTCCAGCTCGCCGCCCCACCGGTGGCTCCGGCCACCACCGCACCCCCCTCGCCCGAGGCGAGGTCCGACCCGGAAGGACCACGGATCCCATGAGCAGGTCTGCGCGTCGTCCCCTCTCGCCCGAGGCCGCCGCGGTGGTCTCCGCGCTGCGCCCCAGCCGGAGGGGTGTGCTGGCCTCGGGTGCCGCCCTGGGCGCGGGCGCCCTGCTGACGGCCTGCGGCACCGGCGGTTCGTCGTCGGGCAAGCGCACCCTCACGGCCGCCCAGGACGTCTCGGACTCCGAGAAGTACGTGCGCTGGGCGAACTGGACCTCCTACCTCGACTACGACGAGGAGACCAAGGTCTACCCGACCCTGGAGAGGTTCCAGAAGCAGACCGGCATCAAGGCGACCTATGCCGAGGACATCGAGGACAACGACCAGTACTGGGGCAAGATCCAGGGTCAGCTGCGCAACGGCCAGGACATCGGCAAGGACATCGTCGTCTTCACCGACTACATGGCGGCCCGGATGATCCGGCTCGGGTACAGCCAGGAGATCGACCGCAGCGTCGTCCCGAACGCGAAGAACCTGCTCCCCGAACTCAGCGACGTCAGCTTCGACCGGGGGCGCAAGAACTCCCTCACCTGGCAGTCGGGTTTCGCGGGGCTCGCCTACAACAAGGCCGAGCTGAACAAGCTCGGCGTGAAGATCGAGACCGTGAGCGACCTCTGGAACCCGAAGCTCAAGGGCCGGGTCGAGGTGCTCACGGAGATGCGCGACACGATCGGGCTGATCCTGCTGGAGCAGGGGGTCGACGTCTCCGAGGACTTCTCGGGCGACCAGTGGAAGGCCGCGGTGGAGGTGCTGCGCAAGCAGCTCGACAACGGGCAGGTCCGTCAGGTCAAGGGCAACTCCTACCTCGAGGACCTGAAGTCGGGCGCCGCGCTGGCGGTGATCGCGTGGTCGGGCGACATCTTCGCCGCCAACGGCGAGGCCGTCGGGGACAAGGACATCGAGGACCCCTACGAGTTCGTCATCCCCGACAGCGGCGGCACGATCTGGAGCGACAACATGCTCATCCCGATCGGGTCCCCGCACCGCAAGAACGCCGAGATCCTCATGAACTACTACTACGACCCGGCGGTCGCCGCCGAGGTCGCCGCCTGGGTGCAGTACATCTGCCCCGTCCAGGGCGCGCGCGAGGCGATGACGAAGGTCGACGCCTCGCTCGTCGACAGCCCGTTCATCTTCCCCGACGAGGCGACCCTGAAGCGGGTCAAGGTCTTCCGCGACCTCAGCCCGCAGGAGGAGACCGAGTTCAACGAGGAGTTCCAGAAGGTGCTGGGCGCCTGATGTCGCAGAACACTCCTGCCGGCTCGGGCGACCTTCGTCTGACGGGCCTCGTGAAGCGGTTCGGCACCTTCGCCGCCGTCGACGGTGTCGACCTCACGATCCCTCAGGGATCGTTCTTCGCGCTCCTTGGCCCCTCGGGCTGCGGGAAGACCACGACGCTGCGAATGATCGCGGGTCTGGAGACGCCCACCGAGGGCGCCATCCTGCTCGGCGACACGGACATCTCCCACACCAAGCCTTACAAGCGTCCGGTGAACACGGTGTTCCAGAACTACGCCCTGTTCCCCCACCTCGACATCTTCGAGAACGTGGCGTTCGGCCTGCGCCGGCGGGGGATCAAGAGCGTCAAGGCGGAGGTCATGGCGGCCCTCGACCTCGTCGAACTGGCCCACGTCGCCAAGCGCAAGCCGCCGCAGCTGTCCGGCGGCCAGCAACAGCGCATCGCCCTGGCGCGCGCGGTGGTCAACCGGCCCCAGGTGCTGCTGCTCGACGAGCCTTTGGGTGCCCTCGACCTCAAGCTGCGCCGGCAGATGCAGCTGGAGCTCAAGCGGATCCAGACCGAGGTGGGCATCACGTTCGTCCACGTCACCCACGACCAGGAGGAGGCCATGACGATGGCCGACACCGTCGCGGTGATGAACCACGGCAAGGTCGAGCAGCTGGGCGACCCGGTGGCGCTGTACGAGTCGCCGCGCACGTCCTTCGTCGCCAACTTCCTCGGCCAGTCCAACCTCATCCAGGGCAGGCGCAAGCCGCTGGACGACCAGGGCGTGCCGGTGATCTGTCACGAGCAGGCGCTGCGGGTGCCCCTGGGGCGGGTCTCGTGCGAGGACGACGACGTGCTCGTCGGCGTCCGGCCCGAGAAGCTCCACCTCGTCGACGAGGGCCGCGAGGTGGCGGGATCCATGAACGCCCTCCACGGCGGGGTGATCGTGGACGCCAGCTTCACCGGCATGTCCACCCAGTACCAGGTGCGCATGCCCTGGGGTCAGGACCTCACGGTGTTCGCCCAGAACATGGGCGCCAACGTGCGGTGGCGCCCCGGCCGGCGGGCGACGCTCGCCTGGGAGCCCTCGCACACGTTCGTCCTGCCCGCGGCGGGCGCCCCCGTCGCCTCGGTGCCGGCGCCCGCGCCCAGCCGGGACGGCGAGCCCGACGTGGCGACCACCCGTCGTTCCCGCAGGCAGGGCTGAGCCGTGGCGGTGGCAACCGTGGGGTCCGGCCGGGCCCCGGGAAAGGGGCGGGACGCCGACGGCCCGCCGGCTGCGCGCTCGCGGGCGGCCTGGCTGCTGCTCACCCCCGGGCTGGCGTGGCTCGTGCTGTTCTTCGCCACCCCGCTGTTCTTCCTGTTCGGGACGTCCCTGCAGACGCGGGTGCCCGACGGCGACATCGGCGAGTTCGAGCAGACGTTCTCCTGGTCGAACTACGGCGAGGCGCTGCGGACGTACTGGCCCCAGTTCCTGCGCTCCTTCGAGTACGCGGCCATCGCCACCGTGCTCGCCCTGGCCATCGCCTATCCGATGGCGTACTTCATCGCCCACAAGGCGGGCAGGATGCGCAACGTCCTGCTGGTGCTGGTGGTCGCGCCGTTCTTCGCGAGCTTCATCCTCCGCACCATCGCCTGGCGGCAGATCCTCGGTGAGGACTCGATCCTCGTCCGGGCGATGCACGCGGTGCACCTGATCCCCGACGGGTTCGCCGTCACCAACAGCCCGCTCGCGGTGGTGGCCGGCATCACCTACAACTTCCTGCCGTTCATGACGCTGCCGCTGTACTCCAGCCTGGAGCGGATCGACCCCCGGCTGATCGAGGCGGGCGGCGACCTCTACGCCAGCCCTTTCACGACGTTCCGCAAGGTGACGTTCCCGCTGTCCATGCCGGGGGTGGTGGCGGGCACGCTGCTGACGTTCATCCCGGCGGCGGGTGATTACGTCAACGCCGACCTGCTGGGCCGGCCGCCCGCGACGACGATGATCGGCAATGTGGTCCAGTCCCGGTTCTTCAAGATCGTCGACTACCCGACCGCCGCCGTCCTGTCGTTCCTGCTGATGGCCGCGATCCTCGTCCTCGTGCTGCTCTACGTCCGCAAGGCCGGGACGGAGGAACTCCTGTGAACGCCCTCGCCACGTTGCTGCGGCCGGTGCGCAAGCGCGGGCTCGCCATCTACACGACGCTCGCCTTCGCCTACCTGTTCACCCCCATCGCCTACATCTTCGTCTTCTCCTTCAACGACTCGGGGAAGTCGAACATCGTCTGGCAGGGGTTCACCCTCAAGAACTGGTCGAACCCGTGCGGCGCACCGGAGGTGTGCCCTGCGGTCGGCAACAGCCTCAAGATCGGCCTCGTCGCCACGCTCGTCGCGACGGTGCTGGGCACCTTCGTGGCGTTCGCGCTGGCCCGCCATCGCTTCCGCGGCCGGGGTGCCACCAACCTGCTGATCTTCCTGCCGATGGCCACGCCCGAGGTCGTCATGGGCGCCTCGCTGGCGGCGCTGTTCCTCAACTGGCGCTGGCAGTTCGGCTACACCACGATCGTCATCGCCCACGTGATGTTCTGCCTCAGTTTCGTGGTGGTCGCGGTCAAGGCGCGCATCCTCAGCCTCGACCCGCGCCTGGAACAGGCGGCCATGGACCTCTACGCCACCGAGTTCCAGACGTTCTGGAAGGTGACGTTCCCGCTCGTCGCCCCCGGCATCGCCGGCGCCGCGCTGCTGGCCTTCAGCCTCAGTTTCGACGACTACATCATCACCAACTTCACCTCGGGCGACGTCACGACCTTCCCCAAGTTCGTCTACGTCTCCGCCCAGCGCGGCATCCCCGCCCAGGCCTACGTCGTCGGGTCCGCGATGTTCTTCCTCGCCCTGCTGATCGCGCTCGCCGCGCAGCTGCCGCGGTTGCGGCGCGAGCGCTCGTCATGACCCGCGCGGCGGCGCCCTGGGACCGCCGCGACCTCGACCCCGACGACGCCGCGCGGCGGCTGTCGGCCGCCAGGCACACCCCGTTCTGGATCGACCGGGGGGAGGCCGACGGCGTGCGCCCGGCGGCGCGTCCGCCGCTGGACGGCGACCAGGTGGCCGACCTCGCCGTGGTCGGAGGCGGCCTGAGCGGCGTGTGGACGGCCCTGCAGGCGGTCCAGGCGAATCCCGGGCGTGACGTCGTGCTCCTCGACGGCGGCCGGCTGGCCTGGGCGGCGAGCGGACGCAACGGGGGGTTCTGCTCCTCCAGCCTCACCCACGGGTGGGCCAACGGCCACTCCCGCTGGCCGCAGGACATGCCCCGCCTCGTCGACCTCGCGGCCCGCAACCTCGACGGGATCGCCGCGACGGTCGAGGAGTTCGCGATCGACTGCGACTTCCGGATCAGCGGCGAGCTGACGGTCGCCGTCGCGGACTGGCAGGTGGAGGGCCTGCGCGAGATCCGCGCGACGGCGTCCCGCTACGGGGTCGACCTGCAGTGGCTGGAGGGCGCCGACCTCGACGCCGTGGTGGCCTCGCCCACCTACCGCGCGGCCCTGCGCGATCCCTCGGGGACCGCCCTCGTCGACCCGGCCCGGCTGGTGTGGGGGCTGACCGCGGCGGCGGAGTCCCTCGGGGTCCGCGTGCACGAGGGCACCCGCGTCACGGGCCTGCGCGACGAGGGCGACCGCGTGCGGCTGGACACCCCCCACGGTGGCGTGCACGCACGGCAGGTGGTCCTGGCGACCAACGCCTTCCCCTCGCCGCTGCACCGGGTGCGGCCCTACGTCGTCCCGGTGTGGGACCACGTGCTCGTGACGCAGCCGTTGTCCCCGCAGCAGCGGGAGGCGCTGCGCTGGGCGGGGGAGGAGGGGCTGTCAGATGCGGGCGGGATGTTCCACTACTACCGGCTGACCCCCGACGGGCGGTTGCTGTGGGGCGGCTACGACGCCCTCTACTACTTCGGGGGCGACCTGTCGGCCGTCCGGGAGCGCCGGCCCGTCACCGAGGCGATGCTGCTGCAGCACCTGGAGACCACCTTCCCGGCGCTGGCGGGGATCGGCATCAGCCACGTCTGGGCCGGGGCCATCGACACCTCGACGCGGTTCACGCCGTTCTGGCGCCGGGCCATGGGCGGGCGGCTCGTCGCCGTGCAGGGCTTCACGGGGCTCGGCGTGGGCTCGTCGCGGTTCGCCGCGGCGGTGTGCCTGGACCTCCTCGACGGCCGCTCCACCGAACGCACCGACCTCGCGATGGTGCGTCGCGGCCCCGTGCCGTTCCCGCCCGAACCCCTGCGCTGGGGTGCCATCGAGGTCACCCGGCGGGCCATCGCACGATCCGAGGCCAGGGCGGGCCGGCGCGGCCCCTGGCTGCGCCTGCTCGACCGCGCCGGCCTCGGCTTCGACAGCTGAACCTCTCCCGAAGGGCACCTGGCATGAGCACCGCAGCATCCGACCCTCAGCTCCGCGTCGTCGAGCACGTCAGTGACGGCAAGCCGTTCGCGGGCGGCTCCACGCGCCTGGGCGACGTCTACGACCCGGCGACGGGGCGGGTCGCGGCGCAGGTGCGCCTGGCCGACGCCGCCGACGTCGACGCGGTGGTCGCCTCGTCGGCGGCCGCGGCGCGGGCGTGGCGGGCGTCGTCGCTGGCGGCGCGCACGAAGGTGCTGTTCGGGGTGCGCGAGCTGCTGTCGGCACGCCGCGACGAGATCGCCGCCCTGATCACCGCCGAGCACGGCAAGGTGCTCTCGGACGCCGCGGGGGAGGTGCAGCGCGGGCTGGAGGTCGTGGAGTTCGCCTGCGGCGTCGGCCACCTGCTCAAGGGCGGCTACAGCGAGGGCGTCTCGACCGGCCACGACGTCTACTCGATCCGCCAGCCGCTCGGCGTCGTCGCGGTGATCTCCCCCTTCAACTTCCCGGCGATGGTCCCGCTGTGGTTCGTGCCCGTGGCCATCGCGGCGGGCAACGCCGTCGTCCTGAAGCCGAGCGAGAAGGACCCGAGCGCGGCCGTGGCGCTGGCCGAGGTCTTCCGCGACGCCGGGCTGCCCGACGGCGTCCTCAACGTCGTGCACGGCGACAAGGTGGCCGTCGACCGCCTCCTGGAGCACCCGGACGTCAAGGCCGTCTCGTTCGTGGGGTCGACCCCGATCGCCCGGTACGTGTACGAGACGGGCACGAGGCACGGCAAGCGTGTGCAGGCCCTCGGCGGGGCGAAGAACCACATGGTGGTCCTGCCCGACGCCGACCTCGACCTCGCCGCCGACGCCGCGGTGAACGCCGGGTTCGGCTCCGCCGGGGAGCGCTGCATGGCGATCTCGGCGCTGGTCGCGGTGGACCCGATCGGCGACGAGCTCGTGGCGAAGATCGCCGAGCGCATCGCCGGCCTGCGCACGGGCGACGGGCGGCGGGGCTGCGACATGGGGCCGCTGGTCACCCGCGAGCACCGCGACAAGGTCGCGGGGTACGTCGCCGCGGGCGCGCAGGCCGGGGCGCGGGTCGTGGTCGACGGGCGGGAGGTCACCCCCGACGGGGACCCGGAGGGCTTCTGGCTCGGGCCCACGCTGCTCGACCACGTCACGCCAGAGATGTCCGTCTACACGGACGAGATCTTCGGCCCGGTGCTGAGCGTGGTGCGGGTGCCCGGCTACGACGCGGCCCTGGACCTCGTCAACGCCAGTCCCTACGGCAACGGCACCGCGATCTTCACCAACGACGGGGGTGCCGCCCGGCGGTTCCAGTACGACGTCGAGGTCGGCATGGTCGGGATCAACGTGCCGATCCCGGTGCCCATGGCCTACTACTCCTTCGGTGGCTGGAAGGCGTCGCTGTTCGGTGACAGCCACGCGCACGGTGCCGAGGGCGTGCACTTCTTCACCCGTGGCAAGGTCGTCACCTCGCGCTGGCTCGACCCCAGCCACGGCGGCATCAACCTCGGGTTCCCGCAGCACCAGTGACCGCCTGGGCGGAAGTGGTGGCGATCACCGCCTCACACCCGTCAGGCTTCCGCCCGACGCCCCGCACCGTCGTCCGAACCAGCCCGGAGGTCCCCGCGTGTCCCGTTCGCCCCTCACGACCGCCCTGCGCGCCGCCTGCGGCCGACTCGCCGCCGAGGACGCCGCCCACGACGCGCAGCGCCGTCGCACGCCCGAGGGTCCGAGCCGCCGCGGCGTCCTGCGCGCCGGGCTGCTCGTGGGTGCGGCCGGCGCCGCGGGGTCGGCGCTGGCCGCGGACCCGGCGACCGCCGCCCGCGCCGGTGCCGCCGCGCAGCCGCGCGTGCTCGTCGTCGGCGCTGGGCTGGCGGGCCTGTGCGCCGCCGACGTGCTCAAGCGCAACGGGATCACGGCCACCGTGGTGGAGGCCGCCGACCGCGTGGGCGGGCGGTGCTGGACGCTGCGCGGGTACTTCGCCGACGGCCAGATCGCCGAGCGCGGGGGCGAGCTGATCGACACCGGGCACACCGCGATCCGCCAGCTCGTCCAGGACCTCCGCCTGGACACCGACAACCTGCTCGCGGCCGAGCCCCAGGGCAGCCTGCCGCTGTACTGGTTCGACGGCGCGCCCTACACCTACGACCAGGCGACCAACGACCTCAAGGCGATCTGGCAGCAGCTCAAGAGCGACGTGCAGGCGGCCAGCTACCCCACGACCTACAAGGTCTCGACCCCCCGCGGCCGCGAGCTGGACCGCATGTCGATCCTGGAGTGGATCGACCTCTACGTGCCCGGGGGGCGCAGCTCGAAGCTCGGCCAGCTGCTCGACGTCGCCTACGCCATCGAGTACGGCGCCGACTGCGGCAAGCAGAGCAGCCTCAACATGCTCTACCTGCTCGGCTACTCCGGCCCGGGGCAGCTGCGCATCTTCGGCCCGTCGAACGAGAAGTTCCACGTCCGCGGCGGCAACGACCAGATCGTCTCCGCGCTCGCGGCGCGCCTGACCGGGCAGATCAAGCTCGGCACGCGGCTCGTGGCGCTGGCCCGCGGCGCGGGCACGACCTGGCAGGTCACCACGTCCTCCGGCTCCCGCTCCACCACCGCGACGTACGACCACGTCGTCCTCGCCCTGCCGTTCTCGCTGCTGCGCGACGTCGACCTGTCGAAGGCGGGGTTCACGGGCGTCAAGGCGACGGCGATCGCCCAGTCGAAGATGGGCGCGAACACGAAGCTCCAGTTGCAGTTCCGCAGCCGGCACTGGAACGCCCTCGGCGGCACCGGCGACACCTACGCCGACACCGGCTACCAGTCCACGTGGGAGGTCTCCCGGGCGCAGTCGGGCGCCTCCGGCATCCTCGTCGACTACACCGGCGGCACCCCGGCGCTCGGCTTCAAGGGGGCCACGCCGGCCGCGCTCGCGCAGCGGTTCCTGGGGCAGATCGAGCCGGTGCTGCCCGGCCTCAGTGCCCAGTGGAACGGGCGCGTCAGCCTCGACGACTGGTCGGCCTACCCGTGGACGAAGGGCGCCTACTCCTACTGGGGCGTGGGCGACTACACCGCCTTTTCCGGGGCCGAGGGCGAGCCGGTCGGCACCTGCTTCTTCGCGGGGGAGCACACGTCGCAGGACTTCCAGGGCTACCTCAACGGCGCGGTCGAGACCGGCCAGCGGGCGGCCGCGCAGGTGCTGGCGACGCTGAAGTAGGGGTCGGCGGCCGTCCCGACGGAGGGCGTGCCGGCGCGTCGGTGGGGCGGGAACGGTTCGACTGATCGGGGGAACCGCCCGCAAACCGACCGCCTGGTAGGGATCCGGGCGGTCAAGGAGCGCCGGTCCGCCGCCGATGGGCGAGGGTTCCGCCACCGCGGAACCGGACCGACGGACGCCGAGTCCCGCTGCGCGTCGGTCCCGATCCACGATCGGCCGGCAGCGGGAGCGGGGGATTCGCGAGTTCCACGGACGCCGATGTCCTTGGGGTGAAGCCGCGCCAGCGGCCGGGCACACCTCCCGCCCGAACCCGACAGCTCACTTCGCAGGCGTGCCGGAGGACCCTGCATGCCCACGCCTCGACCCCGCCCCGTGCGGGCACTTCCGGCCGCCCTGGCGAGCCTCCTCTGCTGCGCCACCGGGGTGCTCACCCTCGCGTCCGGCCCGGCCCAGGCCGCCTCGTCGCCTGCCGCCTCGGCCCGTGCCGGCCTGCAGCCCGTCGCCGCCGTCCGCCTCGCTCCTGCCGGCCGCCCCTCCGCCGCCGGAGGGCCCCAGGCCCTGGCCTCCGCCGCCAGGATCGCCTCGGCGGCGCGTGCCCCTCGCGCCGATCGGGCCGCCCGCGGCTCGGCCCTGGGCTACGGCCTCGCCCAGCTCGGCAAGCCCTACCGCCGTGGCGGCACCGGGCCGTCGGCCTACGACTGCTCGGGCCTCGTCGGTGCCGGGTACCGCGCCGCCGGGCTGGGACTGCCGCGCACGGCGGCGGAGCAGTACCGCCGGTTGCCGCACGTGCCCCGCGCGGGGGCCAGGCCCGGCGACCTGCTGTTCTGGGCGGGTGACCCGCACCGCCCGCGGCAGGTGACGCACGTCGCGATGTACCTGGGCTCGGGCATGATCCTCACCGCCCCCCGGACGGGGACCACGGTGCAGATCAAGCCCGTGTACACCCAGGGGCTGCTGCCCCAGGCCGCACGGGTGCCCGCGGGCGCCCTCAGCCAGCTGCTGCCGATCACGCCCGCCGACAGCGGCGGGCCGGTGCTCGCCGTCCAGCGTCGCCTGGTGGCCTCGGGGTACCGGGTGCCCCAGGACGGCCGCTACGGCACCGCGACGCGCGATGCCGTGGGGGCGCTGCAGCGGCGCGTCGGGCTGCGCGCCACCGGCGTGGTCGACGCCGCGACCTGGGACGTCCTCGTCCGGCGCGGGCTTCGCGACCGGGTCCGCTGACCGGCCCGGCCGGCTGGAGGGCGGCTCAGGTCTGCGGACCGCCGTCCTCCAGAGGGGCCGCCTGCTCGCCGGGCGGCAGGTTCGACAGGTCGGGGGCGACGACGATGGCGGGCAGGCCCGAGTCGGGCAGGCGGAAGCCGTCGGAGCCGTGGGGCGCGCCGATCAGGACGAGGTCGTGCGCGCCCCGTCGGGGCAGGGTCTCGCCGCGGAAGTAGCCCGGGGCGGCGAGGTAGGCCAGGCCCATCAGCAGCGCGCCGAAGAGCAGGCTGCCGATGCCGAGCACGAACACCCCGCCGATGCCGAGCAGCGTCGTCTCGCCGTACTCGGGGTCGGCGTAGCTGCGGCACGCGACCACGAAGGCGCCCAGCAGCATCAGGCCGCCGAGTCCGGGCAGGACGCCCTTCATCACCAGATCGCGGCCCGAGGAGGTGAGCCGCTTGCGGTAGAACCACACGCAGGCGAAGCCGGTGAGGCCGTAGTAGAAGGCGATCATCAGGCCGACGGCGGCGATGGAGTCGGCGAGGATGTTGTCGCTGACGATGGTCAGGCCCACGTAGAACACGATGGACACGATGCCCATCCACACCGTCGACCAGGTGGGGGTGAGGTAGCGGGAGTGGACGCGGGCGAAGACCGGCGGGATGGCCCGGTAGGCGCCCATCGACAGCGCGGTGCGGGCCGTCGGCAGGATCGTGGTCTGGGTGCTCGCGGCGGCGCTGGTGAGGACCGAGATGACGAGCAGGCCCTCCATCAGGTGACCGAGCACGCTGTCGCCGAACACCGACGGGCCGATCGCGTGGAACACGTCGTCGGCGTTGTCCGGATTGCCCAGGCCGACGCCGTCGGAGCCGGTCCCGGCGAAGGCCACGGTGGCGACGCTGACCACGGCGTAGGTGGCCAGCAGGAGGACCGTCGAGAGGATCGCCGCGCGCCCGGGCGTGGTCGCGGGGTCCTTCGTCTCCTCGTTGACGGCGACGGCCGTGTCCCAGCCCCAGTAGATGAACACGGCGATCAGCGTGGCGGTGACCAGGGCGTTGGGCCCCAGCCCGGTGGGCAGGAGCCAGCTCAGGGAGGGCCGGGCGGACCCCTCGGGAGCGCTGCCCGCGTACACCTTGACGAGGGCGACGACCGAGAAGACGACGAGCACGAGGACCTCGATGCCCAGCAGGGCGTACTGCAGCCTGGCCGACACCTCGATGCCGCGGTAGCAGATGTAGGTCATCACCATGATCCAGACGACCCCCGCGACCGTGCTCCAGGTGGTGGAGTCGGCGAGGGAGTCCAGGCCCACGAGCTGGAAGCTGTAGGAGCCCGCGATCTGGGCGAGGTTGGCCATGACGATGACGTCGGCGGCGATGATGCCCCACCCTCCGAGCCAGCCCGCCCACGGGCCGAAGGCCCGCGCCGCCCACGTGAACGTGGTGCCGCAGTCGGGCTCGGCGCGGTTGAGCTCCTGGTAGGCGATGGCGATGAGCAGCATCGGGATGAAGGCCAGGAGCATGATCGCGGGCGCCTTCGAGCCCACGATCCCGTCGCCGTCCGCGGTGGCCACGACGAACCCGAGGCTCGCGGCGAGGCTGTAGGCGGGCGCGGTCGAGACCATGCCGACGACGACGGAGGAGACCAGCCCCAGCGCCCCCGTCTTGAGGCCCTTGTCGGCCGACGCGTCGGGGTATCCCAAGGGGGCGGCCTCGCTGGCCTGGCTCATTCCGGCTCCTGAACGTCGGGGAGGGCGTGACTCGAGCGGTTCGGGGACGATCGATGCGACGAAAGATAGGGACGCCCGCAGGCGGGCGAGAAGGGGTGCGGGCCAGCTGTTACGCGTTGGACCCGTGGCCGAGACACGGCGCGTGGGGCGGCAGCGGATGGCGGGCGGTGCCGAGCGGATCAGGCCGGGCGCGACGCCCGACGTCAGGTGAGGGCGGCGGCCGCAGCGGCGAAGGCGCGGGTGTGCTGGTCGACGTCCTCGACCCGGGCGTCCGGGCAGAACAGCGCCATGTTGTGGAAGGGCGTCAGCAGGACCGACTCGTTGAGGGCCTGCAGGTGCAGGTACTGCTGGAGGGCGAAGTCGTCCGCCGCCGCCGCCTGCGCCCCGGTGCGCGGCGGCAGCGGGGAGAAGGCGTACTCCGCGCGGGAGCCGAGCACCGTGACGTGCCACGGCAGGCCGCGCTCGGCGACGACGGAGGCGACTCCCTCGGCCCAGCGCTGCGCCAGTGCCGCGGTGTGGACGAAGACGTCGTCGGTGAGGACCTCGGTGAGGGTCGCGCGCACGGCGGCCATCGACAGCGCGTTGCCGGCGAGGGTGCCGCCCACCCCGCCGAGGTCGACGTCCTCCAGGTCGATCTCGGCGCCGATGCGGGCGGCCAGGTCGGCCCCCAGGCCGAAGGCGGCCGCGGGCACCCCGCTGCCGATCGTCTTGCCCACGACGACGACGTCCGGGTCCAGGCCCCACGCCCGCGTGCAGCCCCCGGGGCCGGCGCACAGCGTGTGGGTCTCGTCCATGACGAGCAGCGCGCCGTGCCGGCGGGTGAGCTCGCGCACGCCGGCGTGGTAGCCGTCCTCCGGGAGCACGATCCCGATGTTGGTCATGGCCGGCTCCATGAGCACGGCCGCGACGTCACCTCCGGCCAGCGCACGCTCCATCGCGGCGAGGTCGTTGAACGGCACGACGACCGTCGTCTCCGCGACGTCCACGGCGGGGCCGATCGACCCCCGGCGCGCGATCGTCGTCCCGTCGGGGCCCAGCACGGCGAACGTCTCGTCGACCGTCCCGTGGTAGCAGTAGTCGATCACGACGACCTTGCGGCGACCGGTGAGGTGCCTGGCGTAGCGCAGGACGTGGCGGTTGGCGTCGGTGGCTGTCAGGGTGAACTGCCAGTGGCTGACCCCGAAGCGACGGCTCAGCTCCTCGGCGGCGACGATCGCGTCCTCGCAGGGGAGCATCGTCGTGATGCCCCGCGACGCCTGACGCCGGACGGCCTCGACCGCGGCGGCCGGGGAGTGCCCCGACATCGCCCCCGTGTCCCCGAGGCACAGGTCGACGTGGTCGATGCCGTCCACGCAGGTGAAGTGGGCGCCCTCGGCGCGCTCGACGAAGACGGGGAAGCTGCCCGGCCACTTGACCATCCACGACATGGGGACGCCGCCGGGCAGGTGGGTACGGGCCCGCTCGGAGAGTGCCTTCGAGCGCGGGCGGGCCCGCTCGAAGACGGCGAGCTGCTCGGCGTGCAGGGCGGCGAGTTCGGCTCCGGTGACGACCGTCGCGCTGGTGCTGGCGTCCGACATGATGGAAACATAGCGACGAGTGCAGCCGTGCAACAGGCTCTCGGCGACGGATACCGAAGATGTGACCCCGTGGGAACGCTGATTTCGTGCATGTGAACGCCGGACGCGTCCGGCAGGAAGAGGGTCGGCAATGGCGTCAGGGCTGCTCGAGGACCGCGAGGCCGCGCTCGTCGCGACCGTTCCGACGGGCCTGCTCGTCTCGGGAGGGTGGCGTGAAGCCGCCGGGGGACACACCTTCGGGGTCGAGGACCCCTCCACGGGGGTGGTCTTCGCCGAGGTCGCCGACGCGGGCGTCGAGGACGCCGCCCAGGCCCTGGACGCCGCCGTGGCGGCGCAGGCGTCCTGGGCCGCCACTGCGCCCCGGGAGCGGGGGGAGATCCTGCGGCGCGCCTTCGAGACCATCACCGCGCGCACGGACGACCTCGCACTGCTCATGACACTGGAGATGGGCAAGTCGCTCGCGGAGTCGCGCGCCGAGATCGCCTACGCCGCCGAGTTCTTCCGCTGGTTCTCCGAGGAGGCGGTGCGGATCAGCGGGCGGTGGTCGACGGCCCCCAACGGGGCGACCCGCCTGATGACGATGAAGCAGCCGGTCGGCCCGTGCCTGCTGATCACCCCGTGGAACTTCCCCATGGCCATGGGCACCCGCAAGATCGGTCCGGCGATCGCGGCGGGCTGCACCATGGTGGTCAAGCCCGCCCAGCAGACGCCACTGTCGATGCTCGCGCTCGCGGCGATCCTGCAGGAGTGCGGCCTGCCCGAGGGAGTGCTCAACGTCGTGACGACGCGCCGCACCCGGGAGGTGATGGCGCCCCTGATCGCCGACCCCCGGCTGCGCAAGCTCTCCTTCACGGGGTCGACCCCCGTGGGCAAGGCGCTCGTCGCCCAGGCGGCCGACCAGCTGCTGCGGGTGTCGATGGAGCTCGGCGGCAATGCGCCGTTCCTCGTGTTCGCCGACGCCGACCTCGACGCCGCGCTCACCGGCGCCATGCTGGCCAAGACCCGCAACATGGGGGAGGCCTGCACGGCGGCCAACCGCTTCCTCGTGCACGAGTCCGTCGCCGCCGACTTCTCCGCCGGCCTCGCCGAACGCATGGCGGCGCTGCGGGTGGGCCGGGGCACCGAACCCGACACCCAGGTGGGACCCCTGATCGACGGGCCGTCCCGGCAGAAGGTCGACGAGCTGGTCGCCGACGCCGTCGACCGCGGTGCGCGGGTGCTCGCCGGCGGGCAGGTCCTCACGGGGGCGGGGTACTTCTACGCCCCGACCGTGCTGGCCGACGTCCCGCAGGATGCGCGCGTCCTGGGGGAGGAGATCTTCGGCCCCGTCGCCCCTGTCACGACCTTCGCCTCCGACGAGGAGGCCCTCGCGAAGGCCAACGCCACCGAGTACGGGCTCGTGGCCTACGCGTTCACCCGCGACCTGTCACGGGCGCTGCGGGTGGCCGAAGGGCTGGAGACGGGGATGGTCGGGATCAACCAGGGCATCGTCTCCAACCCCGCCGCGCCCTTCGGCGGGGTGAAGCAGTCGGGCACCGGCCGCGAGGGCGGCGCCGAGGGGATCGAGGAGTACCTGGAGACCAAGTACGTGGGCATCGCCCTCTAGGCATCGAGCCCCGCCGCGGAAGCCGGAAGGGGCGGACCCGGTCGCATGACCACGTCCGCCCCTTCCGGTCTGGTCAGTGCGCCTCGACCGGGGGCAGGGCGTCGGCGACCTGGACGTCGGCAGAGGGACCGCGCGGTCCAGGCGGCACCGCGCCCAGGGCCGCCAGGGACGCCCTGGACCGAGTGGGCTCGGTGCGCCTCGGGGAGGGCTCGACCCGCAGGACCGTGGCGGCCCACGCCGGCAGCCACCAGTTCCAGGACCCGAGCAGGCTCACCAGGGCCGGCACCAGCAGCGCCCGGACGATCGTGGCGTCGATGAGGATGCCCACCCCCAGGGCGGTGGCGAACACCTTGATGTCGGTGCCCGGCGCCGATGCGAGGGCCGCGAAGGAGAAGAACAGGATCAGCGCGGCCGAGGTGACCAGGCGGCCGGTGCGGGCCAGGCCCCGCACGACGGCCTCGTCGGTCGAGCCGACCTCGTCGTACTCCTCCCGCATGCGGGCGAGGATGAAGACCTCGTAGTCCATCGACAGCCCGAACAGGAACGCGAAGATCAGCGGCGGGATCCAGAACGTCAGGGCACCGGTGGGCTGGACGTCGAAGATCGCGCCCGAACCGTGGCCCTCCTGCCAGAAGAACGTCACCGCGCCCATCACGGCGCCCAGGCTCAGCAGGTTCAGAGCGACGGCCTTCAGCGGCAGCAGCAGCGACCGGAACGTGCGTGCCAGCAGGATGAACGTGATCAGGGCGATGACGCCGACGACCAGCGGGAACCGGTCGTAGACGGCCTTGCGGTAGTCGGTGATCGTCGCCCCTGTGCCGGTAGCGCCGAGGAATCCGGGCACGCCTCGCGCGGCGTCGCGGACCCGGTCGACCACCGTGATGCTGTCGGAGTTCACCGTCTCACCGTCCGGCACGACGTCGACGGCGATCCGGCCGTCCGTTCCGGGCGGCGCCGCGGTCGCGCTGCGCACCCCGGAGACGCCGGCGATGGCCGTCGCGGCCGCGGCGGCGTCGCTGCCCTTGTCGTAGAGCACGACGATCGGCGTCACGACCCCCGTGCCCACCCCTGCCTCGCGCAGCTCGTGCAGCGTGGTCACGGCCGGACCGGCCGATGCCTGCGATTCGGTGCCGCTGACGCCGAACTGGATGCTCGCGACGGGGGCGATGAGCAGGGCCAGCAACCCGGCGGCCACGGCGAAGGCGGCCCAGCGCCAGCGCACCGTCAGCCGCGTCCACGCCGTCCACCCGCGGGAGGCGTTCTCCTCGTGGCGGATCCTCGGCCAGTCCACCCGCGGGCCCACCGCCTTCAGGAACGCGGGCAGCAGGGTGAGCACGACGGCCACGCTGACGAGCGGGATGAGCATGCCGCCGAAGCCCATGCTGCGCAGCAGCGGCACGGGCACGACGACGAGGGCCAGCAGGCTGATCGCGACCGTCACGCCGCTCGCGATGACCGCGTGGCCCGCCGTGCGCACGGCTGTGCGCACGGCCGTGTCGTTGTCGGCGCCCTGGGCCCGCTCCTCGCGCCAGCGCGACACGACGAGCAGGGAGTAGTCGATGGCGACGCCGAGCCCGACGAGGGAGATGAGGAACTGGACGACGAAGCTGACATCGGCCACGAGCGTGAGCAGCAGCACGATGAGGAACGTGCTGAGCACGGAGACGGCGGCGATGAGCAGCGGCAGGAACGCCAGCAGCGAGGCGAACACGAAGAGCAGCACGACCAGTGCCAGCCCGGCCCCGACGAGGGTCTCCAGGAGCACGCTCGGGCCCTCGGAGTCCTCGCCGCTGCTGGACTGCAACTGGTAGTAGCCGGTGAGGGACGGGGAGAGCCCCTTCGCCTTCGCCGCCTCGGTGAAGGCCTGTTCGATCTGGGGCACGACAGGGGCCTCGAACCCGCTCTGCTCGGGACCGTAGACGATGCCGAAGGTGCTCCGCCCGTCCTCGGTGACGAAGGCGGGGTCCTTCGTGCCGGAGACGTCGACGACACGGACGCCCGGCACGGCACGGACCGCGTCGAACACGGCCTTCACGTCGTCGGTGCGCTGGGTCACCGTGCTGCCCTCGGGCATCGTGAGCACGGGGACGGCGAGTGCGGCCGCCGGCGTCCCGTAGCTGGCGATGAGCTCCTTCTCCGTCTCGTACCCCTCCTGGCCCGGCAGGGAGAAGTCGAACGAGAGGCGCTCGCCGAGCTTGCCGGCCGAGCCCATCGCGACGAGCGTGATGACGAGCCATACGGCGAAGACCCATCGCCGGTGTCGGAGGGAGAGATCTGCCAGACGATCCATGCGCGTGCTCCTGAACGGGCGGCGCGCGGGGGACGGGCGCGCGCGACGGAGGAGGGGCCGGCCGCGGCACGCCGTCATGCGCACGGGACCACTCTGGACGCCTACTCCGACCGCCACCGGGGGCAGGACTGATCGCGGCGGGGGAGTGACGCCGATCACACTAGTGACCGCGGTGATCGCGCCGCGCGGGGGTTTCCCGGTCGAACGCCCGGGGGTTGGCCGCCGGATCGACGGTGGGGCTACCCCTACCCCCGCCGCCGCGCGGGCACCGCCGTGCGACGTCGGGCCCGCGCCGGGGAGAATCCCCGCGTGACCCGCCCCCGCGAGATCGTCGTCCTCGGTGCCACCGGCAGCATCGGCACCCAGGCGGCCGACGTCCTGGCCCGCCACCGCGACCGCTTCAGGGTGCGCGCCCTGGCCGCCTCGGGCAGCCGCCCCGAGCTGCTCGCCCAGCAGGCGGCCGACCTCGGCGTGGCGACCGTCGCGGTGGCGAGCGAGGACGCCGCGCCGCTCGTCCGCGCGGCACTGGCCGATCGCGGGCTCGACGCGGAGGTGCTGGCCGGCGAGGAGGCCGTCGAGCAGGTGGCGGGGCTGCCCTGCGACGTCGTGCTGAACGGGATCACCGGCGCGCGCGGGCTTGAGCCCACCCTGGCCGCCCTGCGGGCGGGCAGCACCCTCGCCCTGGCCAACAAGGAGTCGCTGATCATCGGTGGCCCGCTGGTGAAGGCGGCGGCGTCACCGGGACAGATCGTGCCGGTGGACTCCGAGCACTCCGCGCTCGCCCAGTGCCTGCGCGCGGGGGACGCCCAGGAGGTCGCGAGGCTGATCCTCACCGCCTCGGGTGGGCCCTTCCGCGGGCGCACGCGCGCCGACCTCGCAGGCGTCACCGCGGCCGACGCGCTGGCCCACCCCACCTGGTCCATGGGCCCGGTGATCACGGTGAACTCGGCCAGCCTCGTGAACAAGGGTCTGGAGCTGATCGAGGCCCACCTGCTCTTCGACGTCCCCCTGGACCGGATCGACGTCGTCGTCCACCCGCAGTCGGTGGTGCACTCGATGGTCGAGTTCGTCGACGGCGCCGTGATCGCCCAGTGCTCGCCGCCCGACATGCGGCTGCCGATCGCCCTCGGCCTGTCGTGGCCGCAGCGCCTGCCCTCGGTGGCGCCGGCGTGCGACTGGACCAAGGCCCAGGAATGGCAGTTCCTGCCGCTGGACGAGGACGCGTTCGGCGCCGTCACCCTGGCACGCCGGTGCGCGCAGCTCGGCGCGACGTATCCTGCCGTGTACAACGCGTCGAACGAGGAGGGCGTCGCCGCCTTCCTCGACGGCCGGATCGGTTTCCTGGACATCGTCGACACCGTCTCCCGCGTGGTGGCCGAGCACGTGGCCCCGGCGGAGGTGCTGTCGCTCGACGACGTCCGGGCCGCCGACGCATGGGGGCGAGCCACCGCGAGGCGACTGCTCGGTCTCTGAGGCAGGTGCAGAGACGTCCGGGCTCAAGCCGGGGCGGTGACGGCGCCGATGGTGGGACCACCGCAGGCGAGGGAAAGGCAGGCGCACGCTGATGGGGCTGCTCGGTTGGCTGGTCGTCCTCCTGGGCGTCGTCTTCTCGATCGCCTGGCACGAGATCGGTCACCTGGTCCCGGCCAAGGCGTTCGGGGTCAAGTGCACCCAGTACATGATCGGGTTCGGCCCGACCGTGTGGTCGCGGCGCGTGGGGGAGACCGAGTACGGCGTGAAGGCCGTCCCCCTGGGCGGCTACGTCCGGATGATCGGCATGTTCCCGCCCGCGCGGGGGGCCGACCGCCGCGGCCGGTTCGCCGAGATGATCGAGCAGGCCCGCTCGGACGCCCGGCGTGAGATCGGGCCGGAGGACGCCGACCGGCAGTTCTACCAGCGCTCGGTCCCCAAGCGGCTGGTGATCATGCTCGGCGGCCCGGTGATGAACCTCATCCTCGCCCTGGCCCTGTTCACCACGACGTTCATGGTGTTCGGCGTCGTGCGCGAGACGTTCGTGGGCTCCGTGAGCCAGTGCGTGCTGCCCGTCGGCGCCAAGCTCACCGACTGCCGGCCAGGGGACCAGCCCTCGCCCGCGGCCAAGGCCGGCCTGCTGCCGGGCGACCGCCTGCTCGCCGTCGACGGCGTCCGCTCCGACGACTGGCGCGACCTGCTCAAGGCCATCCGCGGCGCGCCCGGGCGCACGGTCGCCATCGAGATCGAGCGTGAGGGACGCCGCACCGTCGTGCAGGCGCCGATCATCCCCGCCCAGCGCGAGCGCCTCGACGCCGACGACAACCCCGTGATCGGTCCCGACGGCAAGGCCGAGATGGTGACCGTCGGGTTCCTCGGCATCAACAACACCGGCGACTACGTGCGCGTCGGCGTGGCCGACGTTCCCGGCGCACTCGTCCAGACCCTGTCGCCGGTCCTGTCGTCCCTGGCGCACGTCCCGGAGAAGTTCGCGGGCGTCGTCAAGACGGTCACCACCGGTGCCGAGCGCGACCCCGAGTCCCCCATCAGCATCGTCGGGGTGGGTCGCATCGGCGGCGAGGTCGGTTCGATGGACGTCCCCGTCCGCGACAAGGTGGCGTCCTGGCTCGTCCTGCTCGCCGCCCTCAACCTGGCCCTATTCCTCTTCAACCTGGTGCCCCTGCTGCCCCTGGACGGCGGTCACGCGGCCGGCGCGATCTGGGAGGGCCTGCGGCGCACTGCCGCGCGGCTGTTCCGCCGCCCCGACCCGGGCCCGGTCGACGTCGCGCGGGCCCTGCCGCTGGCCTACACGGTCGCCGTCCTGCTCGTGGGCATGTCGCTGGTGCTCGTCTACGCCGACGTGGTGGACCCGATCCGGCTCAACGGCTGACGCGCGCGCCCGCTTCGGAGTCCGGCGGGCCTCGGCACGCCGGTCAGGCGATACTGGGCCTGCGCGCGGCCGACGCCGTGCGCGGCCCGACCGTGTTCCGTCCCGCCGGAGGCGATTCCCCCCATGCCCGTCAACCTCGGACTGCCCGCGCTGCCCCCGCCCGTGATCGCGCCGCGTCGCCGCTCGCGCCAGATCCGGGTCGGCAAGGTGCTGGTCGGTGGCGACGCCCCCGTCTCGGTGCAGTCGATGACGACCACCCCCACGACGGACATCAACTCCACCCTCCAGCAGATCGCGGAGCTGACGGCCGCGGGCTGCGACATCGTCCGCGTCGCCTGCCCCAGCCAGGACGACGCCGAGGCGTTGCCGATCATCGCCAAGAAGTCGCAGATCCCGGTGATCGCCGACATCCACTTCCAGCCCAAGTACGTCTTCGCGGCCATCGACGCCGGGTGCGCCGCGGTCCGCGTCAACCCGGGCAACATCCGCCAGTTCGACGACAAGGTGAAGGAGATCGCCAAGGCGGCCTCCGACGCCGGCGTCTCGATCCGGATCGGCGTCAACGCCGGGTCGCTCGACCCGCGCCTGCTGGCGAAGTACGGCAAGGCGACACCTGAGGCGCTGGTGGAGTCGGCGGTGTGGGAGGCCTCGCTGTTCGAGGAGCACGGCTTCCACGACTTCAAGATCTCGGTCAAGCACAACGACCCGGTCGTCATGGTCCGCGCCTACGAGATGCTCGCCGAGCGGGGTGACTGGCCCCTGCACCTCGGGGTGACCGAGGCCGGGCCCGCCTTCCAGGGCACGATCAAGTCCTCCGTCGCGTTCGGCGCGCTCCTGGCCAAGGGCATCGGCGACACCATCCGCGTGTCGCTGTCGGCCCCGCCGGTGGAGGAGGTCAAGGTCGGCGTCGCGATCCTGCAGTCGCTGAACCTGCGCCCCCGCAAGCTCGAGATCGTGTCGTGCCCGTCGTGCGGGCGCGCGCAGGTCGACGTCTACACCCTCGCCGAGCGGGTGACCAAGGGCCTCGAGGGCATGTCCGTGCCCCTGCGCGTGGCCGTGATGGGCTGCGTCGTCAACGGCCCGGGTGAGGCCCGCGAGGCCGACCTCGGCGTCGCCTCGGGCAACGGCAAGGGCCAGATCTTCGTGCGCGGCGAGGTCGTCAAGACCGTGCCCGAGGCGATGATCGTCGAGACGCTCATCGAGGAGGCCATGAAGCTCGCGGCCGAGATGGGCGAGGAGGCCGACGGCGGGGCTCCCGTCGTGAGCGTCTCCGGTTGAGCATCGCCCCACAACGCACGAAGGCCCCCGCCGCGGCGGGGGCCTTCGTGCGTCTGCGCCGGGGATCAGTACGTGAAGCCCCCGACGAGCCCGGCGAGCTCGCTGGAGATGTCC
This sequence comes from Kineosporiaceae bacterium, assembly GCA_046330935.1. Classification (GTDB taxonomy): domain Bacteria; phylum Actinomycetota; class Actinomycetes; order Actinomycetales; family Kineosporiaceae; genus JAXLRU01. The sequence goes on along the minus strand of JAXLRU010000007.1, from coordinate 97,421 downwards.
TGCATCCGCGAGGCGCTGTCCAGCGTGTCGCCGACGGCCGCACGGGTGTGGCCGGCCGTGGCGGCCAGGCCCGAGACGCTGTCGGCGATGGCGCGCGTGCCCTCGGCCGCGTCGCCGACGCCGCGGTTCATCTCCATCGTCGTCGCCGTCTGCTCCTCGACCGCGCCCGCGATGGTGGTCTGGTACTGCGCGATCCGCTCGATGACGCTGGCCACGGCCGCGATCGAGAGGCCGGCCTCGTTCGCGTCGGCCTGGATCGCCTCCACGCGGCGCGAGATGTCCTCGGTGGCGCGGGCGGTCTCCTGCGCGAGCTGCTTGACCTCGTCGGCGACGACGGCGAAGCCCTTGCCCGCCTCCCCGGCGCGAGCGGCCTCGATCGTCGCGTTGAGGGCCAGGAGGTTGGTCTGCTCGGCGATCGAGGTGATCAGGCGCACGACGTCGCCGATCTCGCGCGAGGACTCCGACAGCTGGGCCATGCTCGCCGTCGTCGTCTCCACCGCCGACACGGCCCCGCCGGCGGTCTGGGCCGCCTCCTGCGCGTTGCCCGCGATCTCGGAGATCGCGGCGCTCATGCTCTCGGTGCCGGAGGCGACGCTGTCGACGCTGCGCGAGACCTCGTCGGCGGAACGGGCGACCACCTCGGCCTGGGCCGATGCCTCGCCGGCGGTGCGGTCGACGACAGCGGCGACGTCGCGCAGCTGGTCGGCGGAGGTCCCGAGGTGGGTGCTCATCGCCTGCAGGCGACCGAAGACCTGCGCCAGGCGCTCCAGGACGGCGTCCGCGGCGCGCCCGGCCTTCGAGATCTCGTCCCCGCCGGTCAGCCCGGTGCGGGCGGTGAGGTCGCCCGCCTGCGCCTTGCTCAGCACGCCGCTGACGGTGTCGAGGCGGCGGATGAGGTTGCGGCCGAACACGGCGAAGGCCAGGGACGAGCCCGTGCCGAGCAGGAGCACGACGGCGATCATCAGGAGGGCCAGCCGCGAGGACGACGAGGAGGTCCGGTCGCGCTGCATGGCGAGGTTGCGGTCGACCTGCTCGCGCAGGGCCTTGCCCGCGGCGCTGACGGCGTCGACCTTCTTCTGGTACTCGCCGAGCCCGGACATGAGCGCGGCGACGTCCGTGCCCGCAGCGGCCGTGGGCGGCTGCGTCTGCTCGAACATGCCCGCGATGACGCCGAGGGCGTCGAGGTAGGTCTTCGCGGCCTGCCGCTCCTGCCCGTCCAGGGGGGCCTTCGACAGGTCGTTCATCGCCGACCGCAGCGCCGCGACGCTGGCCTTCTGCGCCGAGGTCATCGAGTCCACGTTGACGAAGAGGATCATGGTGGTCACGCCTGCGGCCGACTGCTGGGCGACCTCGGTGCGCGCGAGGGCCGCCGCGACGGCCACCTGGTCGTCGAGGGCGTCCTGGGCCGAGTGCACGTCCCGGGCCAGGTTCAGCGCGGCGGCCACCAGCACGGCGCTCACGACGTTGAGGGTGACGAGGACGGCGACGAACAGGCGCCGGATGGACCAGGACATGGGGAACCTTCCGATGTCGGCAACTCCCTGCCTTGTCGGTTGTGACCCAGCTCATCTGAAGCCTGCGGGCACCGATGACCCCCACCCGGGGCTGCGCGGCGCGGCGGTGGGTGCGGGCGGGCGCCTCCTGGGCCAGGATTCGCGTGTGCTGCGTCCGTCCCTGAGAGTCCTGGACCCTCGCGACCTCGAGGAGGCGCTGGTCCTGTGCGCCCGCGACGTCGTCGCGAACCTCTTCGTGGCCGCCCGGCTCAGGGAGACGGGCGTGGACGGCGGCGGACAGCTGTGGGGCTTCTACGAGGGGTCGCAGCTGACCTCGCTGTGCTGGTGGGGTGCGAACCTGGTGCCGGTGGAGGCCACCCCCGCCGCGGTGGACGCCTTCGCCGCGCGGGCCCGCAGGATCGGGCGGCGCTGCTCCTCGATCGTGGGCCCCGCGGAGCCGGTGCTCGCCCTGTGGCGGCAGCTGTCCGGCACCTGGGCCCGGCCGCGGGAGGTCCGCTCCGTCCAGCCGCTGATGGCCCTGTCGGGGCCGCCGGCGGTCCCGGCCGACCCCGCCGTGCGCCGGGGGCGTCCCGAGGAACTCGACCTCATCGTGCCCGCCTGCGTGTCGATGTTCACCGAGGAGGTGGGCTACTCCCCGGTGGCGGTCGACGGGGGCGCCGCCTACGTGGCCCAGGTGACGGGGCTGGTCACCCAGCAGCGCTCGTTCGTGCGGGTCGAGCAGGGGGAGCACGGCCCCGAGATCGTGTTCAAGGCCGAGCTGGGGTCGGTCACCCCGGAGGCGGTCCAGGTGCAGGGCGTGTGGGTCAACCCGGCTCACCGCGGCCGCGGACTGGCGGCGCCGGCGATGGCCGCGCTGGTCGAGCAGGTCCGGGCGAGCGTGGCGCCCACCGTGTCGCTGTACGTCAACGACTTCAACCACCGGGCGGTGCGGGTGTACGAGCGGGTGGGCTTCGCCCGCGTCGGCACCTACGCGACCGTGCTGTTCTGAGCGCCGGTACGCTGGCGGCCCGGTTCGTCACCACCCCGGAGGCCCACGGTGCTCCTTCGCATGTCCACGCTGTTCCTGCGCACCCTGCGTGAGGACCCGGCCGACGCGGAGGTGCCCAGCCACAAGCTCCTCGTGCGGGCGGGCTACATCCGCCGTGCCGCCCCGGGCATCTACACCTGGCTGCCGCTGGGGGTCCAGGTGCTGCGCAACGTCGCTCAGGTGGTGCGCGAGGAGATGGACGCCGCCGGGTTCCAGGAGGTGCAGTTCCCCGCCCTCCTGCCGCGGGAGCCCTACGAGGCCACCAACCGCTGGACGGAGTACGGCGACAACGTCTTCCGTGTGAAGGACCGCAAGGGCGCCGACATGCTCCTCGGCCCCACGCACGAGGAGATGTTCACGCTCCTGGTGAAGGATCTCTACTCCTCCTACAAGGACCTGCCGCTCTCGATCTACCAGATCCAGAACAAGTACCGCGACGAGGCGCGCCCCCGCGCCGGGCTGCTGCGCGGGCGCGAGTTCGTGATGAAGGACTCCTACTCCTTCGACGTCGACGACGACGGGCTCGCGGTCTCCTACGCCAAGCACCGCGACGCCTACGTGCGCACGTTCGACCGGCTGGGCCTGGAGTACGTCATCGTCTCGGCGATGGCGGGCGCCATGGGGGGCAGCAAGTCCGAGGAGTTCCTGCACCCGACCGCGATCGGCGAGGACACCTTCGTCCGCTGCTCCACCTGCGACTACGCAGCCAACACCGAGGCCGTGACGACGCCGGCGCCCGCCGCCGTGGACGCCTCCGGTGCGCCGGCGGCGAGGGTCGTGGACACGCCCGGGACCCCGACGATCGACGCGCTCGTCGAGCTGCTCAACCGCGACCACCCCCGGGAGGGGGCGCCGTGGAGCGCGGGTGACACGCTGAAGAACGTCGTCGTCACGCTCGTGCACCCCGACGGCACCCGGGAGCCCCTCGTCGTCGGCGTCCCCGGCGACCGTGAGGTCGACCCGAAGCGGCTGGAGGCCGCGGTGTCCCCGGCCGAGGTCGAGGCGTTCACCGAGGCCGACTTCGCCAAGCACCCCCAGCTGGTGCGCGGCTACATCGGGCCGCAGGTGCTCGGCGCCGACTCGCCCAGCGGCATCCGCTACCTCCTCGACCCCCGCGTCGCCGACGGCACCGTGTGGGCGACCGGCGCCAACGAGACCGACCGGCACGTCGTCGGGCTGGTCGCCGGCCGCGACTTCACCGCGGACGGCACGGTCGAGGCCGCCGAGGTCCGCGAGGGCGACGCCTGCCCCGTCTGCGGCGGGGTCCTCACGATGGCCCGCGGCATCGAGATCGGGCACATCTTCCAGCTCGGCCGCAAGTACGCCGAGGCGCTGGGGCTGAAGGTGCTCGACGAGTTCGGCAAGCTCGTCACCGTGACCATGGGCTCCTACGGCATCGGCGTCTCCCGGGCCGTGGCGGCGATCGCCGAGGCCGGTGCCGACGACGCCGGTCTGTGCTGGCCGCGCGAGGTGGCCCCCGCCGACGTCCACCTGATGGCGACGGGCAAGGACGACGCCGTCTTCGCCGCCGCCGAGGACATCGCGGCGCAGCTGGTGGCCAAGGGCGTGCGCGTGCTCTTCGACGACCGCCGCAAGGTCGCTCCCGGCGCCAAGTTCAAGGACGCCGAGCTGATCGGCGTCCCGAGCGTCCTCGTCGTGGGCAAGGGCCTGGAGACGGGCGTCGTCGAGCTGCGCGACCGGCGCACCGGTGAGCGCGCCGACCTGGCACCCGACGCCGCGGTGCAGGCGCTCGTCGCACTCAAGGGCTGAGGGCCTCGGTCCGGCCTCGCGCCCTGCGGTGCGAGGCCGGTTCACCCGCCGGGCAGGGCCGGGGTGTCGCCCCACGCCTGCTGGCGCACCGCGGCGGCGACGAGCAGGCCCGCCCCCAGGGCACGCGTGCCCGACCCACCGTCGCCGGCAGCGGCCGCCGCCAACCGGGCCGTGCCCGCCTCGATCCTGCGCGCGAGGTCGCGAGGGGACGCCCCGGCCGGCACGGCGTAGGCAGGGGCGGCCGGCACCGGCTCGGCCCCCGACGTCTCCAGGGCCGCTCGCAGGAGGTCACGGACGTCCTCGTGCTCGGCCCACAACGGCTGCGCGAGCCGGCGCCCGGCGGGTGTGGCCCGCGCGACGACCAGGCCGTACCCCCACACCGCCGCGTGCTGGCCGGCGAGCAGCGCCTGCAGGGCCTCGACGGAGCAGCCGGCCCCGGTGCACCCCACCGCAGTCGGTAGCGCCGGGCGGCGCCCACCCAGCAGGCGGGCGTGCACGGCCCGCGCAGCGGCGATCCGCGCCAGCAGGACCGCGAGGCCGGAGGAGGTCGCGGCGGCGCCGGCCGCCGCCTCCTGTGCCGCAGCGGCTTCCTGGACGGCCAGCTGCGCGACGTCGTCCACGGGCCCGACCGTCACGGCGGGGGTCGTGCGCGGGGGGACCAGCGGGGGAGGGGGCGTGCTCACCGGCCGAGCCGGGTCGCGGACGTCGCCGAGCGCCGCGAGGTGGCGCAGGTGGTGTGCGGCGACGAGGGAGAGCACCGCCCGCTGCGCCCGATCCTGTCGCCCCGCCCGCACAGCGGCGTCCGCGAGGTAGCGCCCGCGGGTGATCGCGCGAGCCCTGGCCAGCTCGTCGGGCGGCAGGGAGGTGGCGGGGCGGGGCTGCCGCACGAGCGTGGCCCCCGGGGACGAGCAGCCCGCCAGGCCGGCCGCCGCGCCGATCGCGAGCCCCGCGACGACGGCCCGCCGGCTGGGCGGGGCGGCGGCGGGAGCGGGCCGGGCGGTCACCATCGGCGGCATCCTCGCACGCGCCGGGACCGGCGACCGGCGCGGCCCGGTCGGCCTCGTGGTCGGCGGGTGCCCGTGAGGGTCGGTAGGCTGGGCGGTCGGCTCGCGAGGCGTGCGGCGGCCCGACAGGGGTGACGCCGTCGTCACCGGGAGTGCGACATCGAGAAGGAGGACGGCGTGACAGGCCCCACGGGCGGGCAGGCCCTGGACGAGGCGCTGCGATCCCACGCCGACGAGGCGGCCCGCGCGGCGGGTCTCGTCCTCGAGGACGTGCGGGTCACCGCCGCCGGCAAGCGGCGGGTGGTTCGGGTGGTCGTGGACCTCCCCGACGACGCCATCGGCTCGGTGCCGCTGGACGCCGTCGCCGAGGCCAGCCAGAACCTCTCCGCGCGGCTGGACGAGACCGAGCTGCTCGGCCGGACGCCGTACCTGCTCGAGGTCACCAGCCCCGGCGTCGACCGCCCGCTGACCCTGCCCCGGCACTTCCGCCGAGCCCGCACCCGCCTGGTCCGGCTGTCGCTGACGGACGGGCGCGAGGTGCAGGGGCGGCTGATCGAGGTCCGCGACGACGCCATGGTCCTGCTGGAGCCCTCGGTCGACCCGCGGGGGGAGCGGCCCGACTCCGTGATCACCGTCGTGGCGGCCGAGTCCGTGCGCAGCGGCAAGGTGCTGGTGGAGTTCTCGCGGGTCTGGGAGGACGTCGAGCTCGTCGACCTCGAGGCCGACGACGGGGACGACGGGGACGACCACGGCAGCGACGAGGACGACGAGATCGACGAGATCGACGACGAGGAGGAGGAGTGATGGACATCGACATGGCCGCGCTGCGGACCCTGGAGCGGGAGAAGGACGTCCCGTTCGACCTCCTCGTCCGCACCATCGAGCAGGCGCTGCTCCTGGCCTACCAGCGCACCGAGGGTGCCCAGCCGATGGCCCGGGTCGAGCTCGACCGCGCCAGTGGGCACGTCGTGGTGTGGGCGCAGGAGCGCGACGACACCGGTGCCCTGCTGCGCGAGTGGGAGGACACCCCTGCGGGGTTCGGGCGGATCGCTGCGAGCACCGCCCGCCAGACCATCCTCCAGCGGCTGCGCGACGTCGAGGACGAGCAGGTCCTCGGGGAGTTCCGGGAGCGTGAGGGCGACATCGTCTCGGGTGTCGTGCAGCAGGGTCCCGACCCGCGGATGATCCACGTCGACCTCGGCACGGTCGAGGCCCTCCTGCCCCCGCCCGAGCAGGTCGCAGGCGAGGACTACGCCCACGGCATGCGCCTGCGCTGCTACGTCGTGGGTGCCCGCAAGGGCCCGAAGGGGCCGTCGGTCACGGTCTCGCGCACCCACCCGAACCTGGTCCGCAAGCTGTTCGCCCTCGAGGTCCCCGAGATCGCCGACGGCAGCGTCGAGATCGTGGCGGTGGCCCGGGAGGCGGGCCACCGGTCCAAGATCGCCGTGCGGACGTCCGTCGCGGGCCTCAACGCCAAGGGCGCCTGCATCGGCCCGATGGGTCAGCGGGTGCGGTCGGTGGTCACCGAACTGCGCGGCGAGAAGATCGACGTGATCGACCACAGCGACGACCCCGCCACGTTCGTGGCGAACGCCCTGAGCCCCGCGAAGGTGGTCTCGGCGGAGCTGGTCGACCCCCAGACCCGGGCCGTGCGGGTGATCGTGCCCGACTACCAGCTCTCCCTCGCCATCGGCAAGGAGGGCCAGAACGCCCGCCTGGCCGCCAAGCTCACCGGGTGCCGGATCGACATCCGCCCCGACGTCGAGGCGCCGCAGGGGAGCCCTCGCGCCGCCCAGACCCCCCGGTAGCCGCCGGCTGCGGGCACCGCGGCAGGCGCAGGATCGACGGTCGCGAACGTCCTTTGGCCGGACGGGGGTAGACTGTCCGCGACCGGTCGCCCGGTCTGGTCATCCCTTCGGGTTCCTCCGTCGTCGTGGTAGGTGGGCGAGCTGTGCCGGATTCCCCCGGTCCTGCGATCGCCGCCCGTCCCGGCCCGGTGCGGACGTGCGTCGGGTGCCGTGAGCGGGCGAGTCGGTCGGATCTGCTGCGGGTCGTCGCGGCCGAGGTCGACGGTGTCTGGTCCGTCCTCCCCGATCCCCGGCGAAGGCTCCCGGGGCGTGGTGCCTCACTGCACCCACGCCCGAGGTGTCTCGAGCTCGCCGAGCGGCGTCGCGCCTTCCCCCGCGCCTTGCGGCACGTGGGCCCGGCGCTCGTGCTCGCTGCGGTGAGGGGTTACCTTTCCGAGGCAGACCGCACGACGGCGATCCCTCCGGGGTCGTCGTGAGACGTCCGACCAGAACCGTCCATCAGGAAGCGGGTCAGAAGCTGATGAGCACCCGATGAGCGCGCAGCGATGAACGCCCCCCAGCAGTAACCACGGTCCACGCCTGTCCGGCATGGACCGAGACAGGAGAATCGTGGCAAAGGTCCGGGTCTACGAGCTCGCCAAGGAGCTCGGAGTCGAGAGCAAGGTCGTCATGGCCAAGCTCCAGGAACTCGGTGAATTCGTCCGGTCGGCGTCGTCGACCGTGGAGCCGCCCGTCGTGCGGCGCCTGCGGGAGAACCTCCCCGCCGAACTGGCGGCGGCCGCCGGCCGTCCCGCCCCCTCGGTGACGGCCAAGCCCGTCGCCCCCATGCGGCCCGGGCCTCGTCCCGGCCCGGCCGCCGCGGCCCCTGCCGCTCCGGCGGCCCCGCCGGTGGAGCGCCCGGCCCCCCGCGGCGTCCGCGCCGGCCCCCGCCGCCGCTGCGCCCGCAGCGCCGGCGCCGGCGCGCCCCGCCTCGCCCGCCGCTCCGGCGGCCGCCTCGGCCGCTCCCGCGTCCCCGACCCGCCCCGGCCCGCGTCCCGGTGCTGCAGGCGCCCCGGCTCGCCCCGGCGCCCCCGCCGCTCCCGGCCGCCCCGGCGGTCCGGCCCGTCCCGGCGCTCCTGCCGGTCGCGACGGCGGCCCCGGCCCCCGCGAACCCCGCCCCGAGGGCGGCGCGCGGGGCGAGGCCCGTGGTGAGCGTCCGGGCGACCGTGGCCCGCGTCCCGGTGGGGGAGCTCCCCGTCCCGGTGGCGCCGGCGGCGGGTCCCCGCGTCCGGGCAACAACCCCTTCGCCTCCGCGCAGGGCATGCCGCGTCCCGGCGGCGGGTCCCCGCGTCCGGGCAACAACCCCTTCGCCTCCGCGCAGGGCATGCCGCGTCCCCAGGGCGGTCCCCGCCCCGGTCCCGGTGGTGCTCCGGCGTCCTCCGACCGTCCCGGCGGCCCCCGCCCGGCCGGTCCGCGTCCCAGCCCGTCGGGCATGCCGCCGCGGCCGAACCCGGGGATGATGCCGGGTCGTTCCGGCGTGGGTCGTCCCGGTGCGGGTGCCGGTGCCGGTGGTGGCGCCGGTCGTCCCGGTGCTCCGGGCCGTGGTGGCGCCGGTCGTCCCGGCGGCGGCGGCTTCGGCGGCCGTCCTGGTGGCGGCGCTCCCGGTGCGGGCGGCGGCGGTCCCGTCGGCGGTCGCGGCTTCGGCAAGGGCGGCGGCGGTCGCGGTGGCACGCAGGGTGCCTTCGGGCGCGCCGGTGGCCGTCCGGTCCGCGGGCGCAAGTCCAAGAAGCAGCGGCGTCAAGAGTTCGACAACATGCAGGTGCCCATGGCGGGTGGCGTCAGCTTCCCGCGTGGTGACGGCAGCGTCGTGCGCCTGCGTCGCGGTTCCTCGCTCACCGACTTCGCCGAGAAGATCAACGGCAACCCCGCGAGCCTGGTGACGGTGCTGTTCCATCTCGGTGAGATGGCCACGGCGACCCAGTCGCTCGACGAGGACACGTTCCGCCTGCTCGGCGGCGAGCTCGGTTACGAGATCCAGATCGTCTCGCCCGAGGACGAGGACCGCGAGCTGCTGGAGTCGTTCTCGATCGACATCGAGGGCGAGGCCGAGGGCGACGAGGAGTTCCTCCAGGCCCGCCCGCCGGTCGTCACCGTCATGGGTCACGTCGACCACGGCAAGACCAAGCTGCTCGACGCGATCCGGCACGCGAACGTCGTCGCCGGTGAGGCGGGTGGCATCACCCAGCACATCGGTGCCTACCAGGTGCACTTCGAGCACGAGGGCATCGACCGCGCGATCACCTTCATCGACACCCCGGGTCACGAGGCGTTCACCGCCATGCGTGCCCGTGGCGCCAAGGTGACCGACATCGCCGTGCTGGTGGTGGCCGCCGACGACGGCGTCATGCCCCAGACGATCGAGGCGCTCAACCACGCCCAGGCCGCCGGTGTGCCGGTGGTCGTGGCCGTGAACAAGGTGGACAAGGAGGGGGCCAACCCCGACAAGATCCGCCAGCAGCTCACCGAGTACAACCTCGTGGCCGAGGAGTACGGCGGCGAGACGATGTTCGTCGACGTCTCCGCGAAGCAGCGGATGAACATCGACGGGCTGCTCGAGGCGATCCTCCTCACGGCGGACGCCGCGCTGGAGCTCACGGCCAACCCCGACAAGGACGCCCGCGGCGTCGCCATCGAGGCCAACCTCGACAAGGGCCGTGGTCCCGTCGCGACCGTGCTGGTGCAGTCCGGCACGCTCGAGGTCGGGGACGCGATCGTGGCCGGTACCGCCCATGGTCGTGTCCGGGCGCTGCTCGACGAGAACGGCGACACCCTCTCAGAGGCCCCGCCGTCGCGTCCCGTCCAGGTGCTCGGTCTGCAGTCGGTGCCGCGCGCCGGTGACACGTTCCTCGTGGCGCCCGACGAGCGCACCGCCCGCCAGATCGCCGAGAAGCGCGAGGCCGTCGAGCGTGCGGCGATCCTCGCCAAGCGTCGCAAGCGGATCAGCCTGGAGGACTTCACCAAGGCCCTCGAGCAGGGCAAGGTCGAGACCCTCAACCTCATCCTCAAGGGTGACGTGGCGGGTTCGGTCGAAGCCCTCGAGGACGCCCTGCTCCAGATCGACGTGGGCGAGCTCGTCGAGCTGCAGGTGATCGACCGCGGCGTCGGTGCCATCACGATGAACAACGTGAACCTGGCCGTGGCGTCGAATGCGATCATCGTCGGCTTCAACGTCCGCCCCGCCGAGAAGGTCGGCGAGATGGCCGAGCGCGAGGGTGTCGACATCCGTCACTACTCGGTCATCTACCAGGCGATCGACGAGATCGAGGCGGCCCTCAAGGGCATGCTCAAGCCCGAGTTCGAGGAAGCCCAGCTGGGCACGGCGGAGGTCCGCGAGGTCTTCCGCTCCAGCAAGTTCGGCAACATCGCCGGCTCCCTCGTCCGCAGCGGCGAGATCCGCCGCAACGCCAAGGCCCGCGTCATCCGCGACGGGGTCGTGGTGGGGGACAACCTGTCGATCGACTCGCTCAAGCGGTTCAAGGACGACGCCACCGAGGTCCGCGACGGGTACGAGTGCGGTATCGGCCTCGGCTCGTTCAACGACATCAAGGTCGGCGACACGATCGAGACCTTCGAGATGCGCGAGAAGCCTCGCGCCTGAGCACGCCTCCGGTGCACGGTCGACGGCGGCCCGCTCGAACCTGAGCGGGCCGCCCCGGCCGGTACGCGGACGGCCCCGCTGACATGTACGTGGCCAGCCTCACCCTCGACGTCCTGCTCGGGGACGTCCATTCGCTCAAGGGCAAGCGCTCGCTGGTCCGGCCCCTCGTGGCCGAGCTGGCGCGGCGCTTCCCCGTGTCGGTCGCGGAGACCGGCGCTCACGACCTGCACCGTCGCGCCGAGATCGGCGTCGCGGTGGTGTCCTCCGAGGTCGCCCACTGCCAGGAGGTTCTCGACTCGTGCGAGCGCCTCGTCGCGGCGCGGCCCGAGCTCGAACTGCTGTCGGCACGACGACGGTGGTGGGGCCCCGAGGACGACTGAGCCGTTGCGCCTTCCCGCCCGACCCGGGACCACACAGACAGGACCGAAGTCATGACCGACAGCGCGCGTGCTCGCAAGCTCGCCGACCACATCCGCGTGATCGTGGCCGAGACGCTCGAGCGGAGGATCAAGGATCCCCGCCTCGGGTTCGTCACCGTCACCGACACGAGGGTCACCAACGACCTCCAGCACGCGACGGTCTTCTACACGGTCTACGGCGACGAGGACGAGAAGGCCTCGACCAAGGCCGCCCTCGACAGCGCGCGGGGCGTGCTGCGATCCGAGGTCGGCAAGCGCACAGGGATCCGGCTCACGCCGACCCTGGAATTCGTCGCCGACGCCGTGCCCGAGAACGCGGCGCACCTCGACGACCTGCTCAAGGCCGCCGCGGCACGGGACGCGGAGGTCGCCGCCCTCGCCTCGGGGGCCGAGTACGCCGGCGAGGCCGACCCGTACAAGCACGACGAGGACGACGACGAGGACGACGAGGAGCCGGGTGACGACGACGCGGCCGGCGGCCTCGACGAGGACGCCTGAATGACCGCGGAGGACGGCCTCGTCGTCGTCGACAAGCCGGAGGGCCTGACCTCGCACGACGTCGTCGCGCGGGTCCGCCGCCTGGCCGGCACCCGGCGGGTCGGGCACGCGGGGACGCTGGACCCGATGGCGACCGGCGTGCTCGTCGTGGGTGTGGAGCGTGCCACGCGGATGCTCACGTTCCTCGTGGGCGCCGACAAGGAGTACGAGGCGACGATCCGCCTCGGCGCTGCCACCGTCACCGACGATCGCGAGGGCGAGGTCACCTCGGCCACCCCGGTGCCCGAGCTGGACGACGTCGAGCTCTCCCATGCGGTGCAGCGGCTGACGGGCGTGCTCCAGCAGGTCCCGAGCTCGGTCAGCGCGGTCAAGATCGACGGCAAGCGTGCCTACGCCCGGGTGCGCGAGGGCGAGGACGTCGTCCTGGACCCCCGACGGGTGACCGTCCGCCGCTTCGAGGTGCTCGCGCGTCGGCCCGGCGACCTCGACGGCGTCCCGGTGGTCGACGTCGACGTGCGGGTGGCCTGCTCGTCGGGCACCTACGTCCGGGCGCTGGCCCGCGACCTCGGGGTCGACCTCGGCGTCGGCGGCCACCTGACGGCGCTGCGCCGCACGAGGGTCGGGCGGTTCGGGCTCGACGCGGCCCGGTCCCTGTCCGAGCTGGAGGCCGACTTCTCGGTCGTGCCGATGCCGGTGGTGGCCCGGCACCTGTTCCCCGTGTGGGAGCTCGACGAGGACCAGGCGCGACGGCTGTCCCACGGGATGCGGCTGCCCGCGGGGGACCACCCCGAGTCGGTCCCGGTGGCGGCGTTCGCCCCCGACGGGCGGCTGGTCGCGATCACGGCCGTCACCGGGCCCGTGGCGCGACCGCTGCTCGTGGTGGCCCCGGCGTGAGCGCGTTCGGGCAACCCCCGGCGTCCGCGGTCGCGGCCGGACTGGCAGAGTGAGCGCCGTGCTGCGCTGGTTCGGGCTCGATCAGGTCCCCCCGCCGGGGGAGGGTTGCGTCGTCACGATCGGCAACTTCGACGGCGTCCACCTCGGGCACCGCGCGGTCCTCGCGACGGTCGTCGCGGCCGCCCGCGCGCGCGGGCGGCCGTCCCTGGCCCGCACCATCGACCCCCACCCCCGGCAGGTGCTGAGGCCCCACCATCGCGCCCGTGGCCCTGTGCGATCTCGACGAGCGGCTGCGGTTGATCGAGGAGGCCGGGGTCGACGCCGTCCTCGTCCTCCCGTTCACACCCGCGCTGGCGTCGTGGTCGCCGGAGGAGTTCGTCGACCGCGTCCTGGTCGCGGCGCTGGGGGCCGCCCGCGTGGTGGCGGGCCGCGACATGCGCTTCGGGCATCGCAACGCCGGCACCCTCCAGACGCTGCAGGACCTCGGCGCCTCGCGCGGGTTCCACGTCGAGGTCGTACCCGACACGGGGATCGCCGGGCCGATCGCGTCCGCGGAGGGGGACAAGCCGCGCTGGTCCTCCTCCTGGGTGCGCACCCTGGTGGCCGAGGGCGACGTCGAGCGTGCGGCGCAGGTGCTCGGCCGCCCCCACCACCTCGTCGGCCCCGTCGTGCACGGAGACCACCGCGGGCGCGAGCTCGGCTACCCCACGGCGAACCTCGGGTTGCCCGACGAGGGCCGGGCCGTCGCCGTGCCGGCCGACGGCGTGTACGCGGGCTGGCTCACGCGCCCGCAGCTGGCCCCGGAGGACCCCGATCGGCGGCTGCCCGCGGCGATCTCGATCGGCACCAACCCGACGTTCGAGGGCACGCAGCGCCGCGTGGAGTCCTACGTGCTCGACCGGGACGATCTCGACCTCTACGGGCAGACGGTCGTCGTCGAGTTCGTCCGGAGGCTGCGGCCGACCGTGCGCTTCGACGGCGTCGAGGCGTTGCTGGTGCAGATGGCCGACGACGTCCGCCGCTGCCGGGAGATCCTCGCCGCCGACTGATCGGTTTGAACCCCGGCCTCGCGTGGCACCTTCCAGCGCAGGAGCCGGGCGGCCGTCCGGCGCGACGTGCGGAGGTCACGATGATCCGGAGCCGGACCAGGCTCGGCAGCCTTCTCTTCACCGCGTGGATCCTCGTCGGGATCTGGATCGCGGTGGCTCACTCCTACATCACCGTCGGCTGGGTGAAGTCGGTCGTGTCGGCTCTCCTCGCCGTGCTGCTGTGGCCCCTGGTGCTGCTCGGGGTCGACGTCCACCTCAAGTGACCGGGGACGCTGCGTCGTGATTCGTGACCTGCGGCGCTCGCCTGCTAACGTGGGCAGGCCGTCGGAACGGCCGCGGATCCACAGTGCCCGGGTGAACGTGCCCCGGTGCGCCGCGCAACGACCTCACGAGGAGAACAGTGGCACTCGACGCCGCGACGAAGCAGCAGATCTTCGCCGAGTACGGCACCGGCACCAACGACACGGGTTCTCCCGAGGTCCAGGTGGCGATGCTCACGCACCGCATCAAGGACCTGACGGAGCACCTGAAGGCCCACAAGCACGACCACCACAGCCGCCGGGGCCTGCTCATCCTGGTCGGTCAGCGCCGCCGCCTGCTGCAGTACCTGCAGCGGACGGACATCACCCGCTACCGCACCCTGATCGAGCGGCTCGGCCTGCGCCGATGACGAGACGCCGCGGCTCCCTCGCACAGGGGGCCGCGGCGTTCTGCATCGCGGCGTGTCGTCGCCCAGCGCGACGACGATCCGTCCCTTGAGGGGACAGACTGCACGAGGAACACCCGCCCGGGCGGCGACGTCGCCCCGGCCCATCGAACACCAGCCACCTGCAGGCCGGCCGGCGCCGGTCCTCGGTAGTGGCGCTCGGGTCATCGCGCCCCGCACGCCTCTTTCGAAGACCGGTCTCCGCCTTCCGCCGTCCTGCGCACCGTGCCCGCACCAGGCGGGACGGAAAAGACGCGAACGGAGGGGTACCCCTTGGAGGGACCCGAGATCACCTTCGCCGAGGCCGTCATCGACAACGGCAGCTTCGGCACCCGCACCATCCGCTTCGAGACGGGCCGCCTGGCCCGCCAGGCCGGCGGCTCCGCCACGGTCTACCTCGACGGCGAGTCCATGCTGCTGTCGACGACGACCGCCGGGCGCAGCCCGAAGGACCAGTTCGACTTCTTCCCCCTGACGGTCGACGTCGAGGAGCGGATGTACGCCGCGGGCCGCATCCCCGGCTCGTTCTTCCGCCGCGAGGGTCGCCCCAGCACCGACGCGATCCTCACCTGCCGCCTGATCGACCGCCCGCTGCGCCCCTCGTTCGTCAAGGGCCTGCGCAACGAGATCCAGGTCGTCGTCACCGTGCTCGCGCTGCACCCCGACGACCAGTACGACGTCGTGGCCATCAACGGCGCCTCGATGTCCACGCAGCTCGCGGGCCTGCCCTTCAGCGGCCCCATCGGCGGCGTGCGCGTGGCCCTGATCGACGGCCAGTGGGTGGCGTTCCCGCGCTTCTCCGAGGTCGAGCGGGCCGTCTTCGACATGGTCGTCGCGGGTCGGGTCGTCACCGCCGCCGACGGCAGCGAGGACGTCGCGATCATGATGGTCGAGGCCGAGGCGACCGACTCCGCGTGGGTCAAGGTCACCAGCGAGGGTGTCGCCGCCCCGACCGAGGAGGTCGTGGCGCAGGGCCTCGAGGCCGCCAAGCCGTTCATCGCCGCCCTGTGCAAGGCGCAGCAGCAGGTGGCCGCCGCCGCCGCGAAGCCGACCGGCGAGTTCCCGCTGTTCCCCGACTACCAGGCCGACGCGTTCGACGCGGTCTCGGGTGCCGTCGCGGACCAGCTGGCCCAGGCCCTGACGATCGCGGGCAAGCAGGAGCGCGAGTCGCGCCTGGACGAGATCAAGGCCTCGGTGCTGGCCCAGCTCGGCGAGCAGTTCTCCGGCCGTGAGAAGGAGCTGTCGGCCGCCTACCGCGCGCTGACGAAGAAGCTGGTGCGCCAGCGGATCCTGCGTGACAAGGTGCGCATCGACGGCCGTGGCCTGCGCGACATCCGCCAGCTCTCGGCCGAGGTCGAGGTGCTCCCGCGGGTGCACGGCTCGGCGCTGTTCGAGCGCGGCGAGACCCAGATCCTGGGGGTCACCACGCTGAACATGCTGCGCATGGAGCAGCAGCTCGACACCCTGAGCCCGACCACCCGCAAGCGCTACATGCACAACTACAACTTCCCGCCGTACAGCACCGGCGAGACCGGCCGCGTGGGCTCGCCCAAGCGCCGCGAGATCGGGCACGGCGCGCTCGCCGAGCGCGCCCTGATCCCGGTCCTGCCCAGCCGCGAGGACTTCCCCTACGCGATCCGGCAGGTCTCCGAGGCGCTGGGCTCCAACGGCTCGACGTCGATGGGTTCCGTCTGCGCCTCGACGCTGTCGCTGCTCAACGCCGGTGTGCCGCTCAAGGCTCCGGTGGCGGGCATCGCGATGGGCCTCGTCAGCGACACCATCGATGGCGAGACCTCCTACGCCGCCCTGACCGACATCCTCGGCGCCGAGGACGCGTTCGGTGACATGGACTTCAAGGTCGCCGGCACCAAGGAGTTCGTGACGGCGATCCAGCTCGACACGAAGCTCGACGGCATCCCCGCCTCGGTCCTGGCCTCGGCCCTGACCCAGGCCAAGGAGGCCCGCCTGGCGATCCTCGAGGTCATGGCCGAGGCGATCGACGGGCCCGACGAGATGTCCCCGTACGCCCCGCGCGTCATCTCGGTGAAGGTGCCGGTCGACAAGATCGGCGAGGTCATCGGCCCCAAGGGCAAGATGATCAACCAGATCCAGGAGGACACCGGCGCCGAGATCTCGATCGAGGACGACGGCACGGTGTACATCGGCGCGACCGACGGCCCCTCCGCCGAGGCGGCGCGCGCGGCGATCAACGCGATCGCCAACCCGACCATGCCGGAGATCGGCGAGCGGTACCTGGGCACCGTCGTGAAGACGACGACCTTCGGTGCCTTCGTCTCCCTCGTCCCCGGCAAGGACGGTCTGCTGCACATCTCCGAGATCCGCAAGATGGTCGGCGGCAAGCGCGTGGAGAACGTCGAGGACGTCCTCGGGGTGGGCCAGAAGGTCCAGGTCGAGATCTCGGCGATCGACCCGCGCGGCAAGCTGTCGCTCGTCCCGGTCCTGGCCGAGTCGGACGCCGAGGCCGCTGCGGCGCCCGAGACCGCCGACGCGTCGGCCTGACACGTGGGCGGAGTTCCCCTGCCCCTGTCGGCCCCCGACGGGGACCGACGCGGGTCGATCGTGGCACAGGACGGTGCGGCGCAGGTGCGCCGCACCGTCCTGCCCGGCGGTGTGCGGGTGCTGACCGAGCAGATGCCCGGTCTGCGGTCGGTGACCTTCGGCGCCTGGGTGGGCGTGGGCTCCCGGGACGAGGTGGACCGGCAGCTCGGCTCCACCCACTTCCTCGAACACCTGCTGTTCAAGGGGACGGCGCGGCGCTCGGCGATGGACATCGCCTCGGCCTTCGACGCCGTCGGCGGGGAGGCCAACGCCGTCACGGGCAAGGAGCACACCTGCTACTACGCCCGGGTCCTCGACGACGACCTGCCGCTGGCCGTCGACGTGATCAGCGACATGGTCACCTCGGCGACGCTCACCCCGGCGGACGTCGAGAGCGAGCGGGGGGTCATCCTCGAAGAGCTCGCGATGAACGACGACGACCCCTCCGACGTCGCCCACGAGCGCTTCGCCCAGCTCGTCCTCGGTGACACCCCCCTGGGTCGTCCCATCGGGGGCACGCCCGAGAGCATCGAGGCGGTGGGCCGCGACGACATCGAGGCGCACTACCGCCGCCACTACGTGCCGGAGGGTCTGGTCGTCACCGCCGCGGGCGGGATCGACCACGACGAGGTGTGCCGGCTCGTGGACGAGGCGCTGTCCGGGGGCGGCTGGCGGCTGCAGGGGGAGGCCTCTCCGCTGCCTCGCCGGTCCGTCGAGGAAGCGGTGGCCGCACCCGCGACGGGCGACCAGCGCCGCCTGCTCGTGGTGCGTCGCCCCACGGAGCAGGCGAACGTCGTGCTGGGCACGACCGCCATCACCGCGACCGATCCGCGCCGGTACACCATGACCGTGCTCAACGCGGTGCTCGGTGGGGGCATGAGCAGCCGGTTGTTCCAGGAGGTCCGCGAGAAGCGGGGCCTGGCCTACTCGGTCTACTCGTTCTCCTCCGCCTACGCCGACGCCGGGTACTTCGGGCTCTACGCGGGGTGCCTGCCCGGCAAGGTCGACGAGGTGCTGCGGTTGTTCGAGGCCGAGCTGGAGCGCCTGGCCGCGGAGGGCCTGGACGCCGACGAGCTGGCCCGGGCGCACGGGCAGCTGTGCGGTGGCCTGGTCCTGGGTCTGGAGGACACGGGCTCGCGCATGAGCCGGTTGGGCAAGGCCGAGCTGGTGCACGGCGAGTACGTGGGTCTCGACGAGGCGCTGGCACGAGTGCGGTCGGTCACGGCCCAGGACGTCACGGACCTCGCGGGCGAGCTCGCCGCCGGGCCTCGCTGCCTGACCGTGGTGGGCCCGTTCGACCAGCAGCGCAGCTTTCCGGGGTTCGAGGGCGTGACGCCCACGCCCGACCCGTACGAGGACGACGACGAGTCGGGGGAGTAGAAGGGCATGGGAACGCGACGATGAGCATCACCGTGGCCGTCATCGGGGCCAAGGGCCGCATGGGCCAGGAGGTCTGCGCGGCGGTGGAGGCTGCCGAGGGCCTGACCCTGGGCCCCCGGATCGACGCGGGTGACGATCTCGACGCCCTGGCGTCGTCGGACGTCGCGGTGGTCTTCTCGGTCCCCGACGTCGCCGTCGAGCACGTGCTCGCCTGCGTGCGGCACGGGGTGCACGCCGTCGTCGGCACGACCGGCTGGTCGCAGGACCGGCTCGACCAGGTCCGCGCGGCACTGGCCGATGCCCCCGGGGTGGGGGTGCTGATCGCGCCGAACTTCGCCCTCGGTGCGGTCCTGCTCATGCGTTTCGCGACGGTCGCGGCTCGCCACTTCGAGTCCGTCGAGGTCGTCGAGCTGCATCACCCCGACAAGGTGGACGCCCCCTCGGGCACGGCCCGGCACACGGCCGAGCTGATCGCGGCGGCGCGGCGTGAGGCGGGGCTCGGCCCCGTCCCCGACGCCACGACCACCGGCCTGGACGGCGCGCGCGGTGCCGACGTCGACGGCGTCCGCGTGCATGCCGTCCGGTTGCGCGGGCTCGTCGCCCACGAGGAGGTCCTCCTCGGTGGGCCCGGGGAGCAGCTGACGCTCCGGCACGACTCCTACCACCGCTCCTCGTTCATGCCCGGCGTGGTCCTCGCCGTCCGCGAGGTGGGGTCGCGCCCGGGCCTGACCGTCGGGCTCGAGCACTACCTCGACCTCTGACCTGCTGATCCCGGGCGCGACCCCGTCAGCTCCCGGGGACGAGCAGGCGCACCCCGGCGGTCACGGCCGCCGCGAGCAGCACGACGAGCAGGAACGGGGCGCGGCGAGCGACCGCGACGGCCGCGACGGCCAGGCCCGCCACGCGGGCGTCCAGGACGACGTGACGCCCGCCCTCACCTCCGGCCAGCGTCTGGACGGCGACGAGCGACGCGAGCAGTGCGACGGTCGTCAGGGCGAACGCGCGGGCCACGACCGGCCGGTCCAGCAGGCCGCGGGGGGCCAGGTGGCCGGCGAGCTTGATCCCGAAAACGGCGGCGCTGGCCAGCAATACGGCCGTCCAGGTGGGGCTCACGTGGTCGGTCCCTGTCGACGGTCGTGCAGCACTCCCGCCGCGGTGGCCAGGACAGCCGCCCCGAGCACGGGCACGCCGGCCGGGGTGAGCGGGACCAGCGCGACGGCGGCCAGGACCGCCACGCCGGCGGCCAGGCGCGCGGCGGGGGTGTCGACGCGGGGCCACACGAGCGCGAGGAAGGCCGCGGCCGCCGCTCCGTCGAGGCCCGCCGTGCGCGGGTCCGCGAGCCGCGCCCCTGCCAGGGCGCCGAGCACGGTCGCCGCGTTCCAGCACACGTAGACGCTCGCGCCCGTCACCCAGAATCCGCGTCGCCACAGCTGGGGGCGGTCGGGATGGCGCGCCTGCGCGCCGAGGGCGACCGCCGTGGACTCGTCGATGGTCAGCTGGGCGGCCAGCGGGACGCGCCGCGCGCCCGCCGCGAGCAACGGAGAAAGCTGCACGGCGTACAGGCCGTTGCGCAGGCCCAGGAGCCCGGCGCCGGCGACCGCGGGGCCGGTGCCCCCGCCGGCGGAGAGCACGCCGACGAGCGCGAACTGGGAGCCGCCCGAGAACATCACGAGGCTGAGCACGCAGATCTGGGCGAGGTCGAGGCCTCCGTCCGCGGCGAGCGCGCCGAAGCTGATCCCGTACAGGCCTGTCGCGACGCCGACGGACAGGCCCTGCCGGGTGATCTCGGCGCGCGCGGGGTCGCGAGCGGTCACGGGCGCGGCGCAGCGGGCGAGGAGGCCGCGCCGTCGTCGGTGCTCTCCGAGGCGGGGCCGGCGAGCCGGGTGGCGAGCCGGGTCAGGCGCACCTGGCGGCCGCCCTCGTCGGCGAGGGTCGTGCGGGCGCCGTCGGGGGCGAACCCGGCCGAGCGGAAGAAGCGGGCGCGGGCCTCGTCGTCGAGGAGGATCCAGGTCGTCAGCGTGCTCGCCCCTGCGTCCGCGAGGTGCTCGGCGACGGCGGCCAGCAGGCGCGACCCGTGACCGCGCCTTCGGGCGGCGGGGTCGACGTCGAGGGCGAGCAGCTCGCCCTCGCCCTCGTGCAGGTCGGCGACCGCTGCCCCGACCACGGTCCCCTCACCGGTGACGGCGACCCAGGCGAGGGTGGTGGGCAGGTCGAGGGCGGTGCGCCACTGGTCGGTGACGTCGGCGACGTCGGGAGGGCTGACCAGGCCGGGCGCGGCCTGCCACGCACGCACCTGGACGGCGGCGGCGGTGGCGGCGTCGCGCGGGTGCGCCCGCCGGACCCCGGAGTCGCCCGCGCCGCCGAGGAGGGTGCCCAGGACGTCGACGTGGCCAGATCCCATGGCGCCATCCTGCCAGGGGCTCTCGCCGCGGCCGGCGGCCGGAGCCGTCGTCGCCGGAGGATGCCGGGGCGCCGGGAGGCCGCGTTAGGGTGGCGCGGTGACCGAGACCGCCCCCGCCACCGCACCCGCCGCGCCGCCGTCCGACGAGGCCGCGGACGGCGTCACCTTCCGCTCCGACGTGACCGTCGAACTGGTGCGTGCAGGCGCCCGGGACGCCGACGTGCTGTTCGCCGCGCGGGTCTCCACGCAGGGGGAGCAGAGCCTGGACCAGCTCGACTCCGATCCGAGCCGTTCCCAGGGACTGATCAACTACCTGATGCGCGACCGGCACGGCAGCCCGTTCGAGCACAACTCCATGACCTTCTACGTCCAGGCGCCGATCTTCGTGTTCCGCGAGTTCATGCGGCACCGCATCGCGAGCTACAACGAGGAGTCCGGGCGCTACCGCGAGCTGCGCCCGGTCTTCTACGTCCCCGGCCCGCAGCGGCGGCTGGGGCAGGTGGGCAAGCCGGGCCACTACGAGTTCGTCGAGGGCACCCCGGAGCAGCATGCGCTGGTCGAGCAGGAGACGCGGCGGGTGTGCACGGAGGCGTACGCGTCCTACCAGCGGATGCTCGAGGCCGGGGTGGCGCGCGAGGTGGCGCGCATCGTGCTGCCGCTGACGATCTACAGCTCCATGTACGTGACGATGAACGCGCGCTCGCTGATGAACTTCCTGTCCCTGCGCACGGCTCGTCCCGATGCCCGCTTCCCCTCCTTCCCCCAGCGCGAGATCGAGATGTGCGCGGAGCGGATGGAGGAGGAGTGGGCGGCGTTGATGCCGTTGACCCACGCGGCCTTCGAGCGCAACGGCCGGGTGGCGCCCTGACCATGGGTGTGAGGTATGTCACACCCCAGGGAACGATCGGCACGTAACACCCGCCAGTCGACAGCCGATGGAACCCCTGAGCCCCGGTGCTGTTCGAACCCCCGAGCGGACAGCACCGGGGCTCTCCCATGCCCGCCTCCGGGCCCTGTCGTCGGTGCCTCCGTCGTCCCGGGGCGTGCGGCGGACGCCTCCATCGCAGGGCCGGACCGCAGACCTTGCGGAGGGCGTCGGGGCTCGCGATCGGGTTTGCGGCGGACCCGCCCGTCGGCGCTCGACCTTGCGGCCGACCAGGCAGGCCCTCCCGCGACCGCCCTCGTCCCACGGGAGCCAGCGCGCGTGAGGGTCGGTGCGGGAGGTGCACCGCCCGCCACCGGCCGGGAGCCTCGCCCGACACCCGCTCGCCGACCCGCCGGCCGTCGGTGACGGCCTCCGGGGAGGGTGGGCCGCACCTGCGCGGCCGGGGACCCGACGGCGACCGCGCGGTACCTTGGGCCCCATGCCCGACGCCGTCACCGCCACGCCCGCGCCCGCCGTCCACCGGCCGTTCGGCGCCGTGCTCACCGCGATGGTCACGCCGTTCACCGCCGACGGTGCCCTCGACGTCGCCGCCGCCGCGAGGCTGGCCGCGCACCTCGTCGACCTCGGCAACGACGGTCTGGTGGTGTCCGGCACCACCGGGGAGTCACCCACCACCAGCGACGCCGAGAAGGACGCCCTGCTGCGCGCGGTCCTGGAAGCGGTGGGGGACAGGGCGGTCGTCGTCGCCGGGGTCGGCACCAACGACACGCGCCACTCGGTGGAGCTCGCGGAGGCCGCCGCCAAGGCGGGAGCGCACGGCCTGCTGGCCGTGACGCCCTACTACAACAAGCCCCCGGCCGCGGGGCTCGTCGCGCACTTCCGCGCGGTGGCCGACGCGACGGCGCTGCCCGTGATGCTCTACGACATCCCCGGGCGCGCGGGCATCCGGCTCGGCAGCCCGGTCCTGCGCGAGCTCGCCCAGCACGAGCGGATCGTGGCGGTGAAGGATGCGACGGGCGACCTGTTCGCCGGCGCCACGCTGATGGCCACGACCGGTCTCGCCTACTACTCGGGTGACGACGCGTTGAACCTGGCCTGGCTCGCCCAGGGCGCGGCCGGCGTCGTCAGCGTGGTCGGCCACGTCGCGGCGGGGGAGTACTCGCGCATGGTGGCGGCGCTCGAGGAGGGCGACGTCGCGGCGGCGCGGGCGGCCAACGTGCGGCTGCTGCCGGTGGTGGATGCCATCATGAACCGGACGCAGGGCGCCATCACGGCCAAGGCCGCGATGCAGCTGCAAGGGATCCTTCCCGAGCGGGGCCTGCGACCGCCGCTGTGCGCGGCGTCCGACGACGAGGTGTCCGCCGTTCGTGCGGCGCTGAAGGAGGCAGGCCTGCTGTGAGCCACCCGCACCCCGAGCTCGGTCCGCCGCCGCCCCTGCCCGACGGGGGGCTGCGGGTGATCCCCCTGGGCGGGCTCGGTGAGGTCGGCCGCAACATGACCGTCCTCGAGCACGCGGGCAAGCTCCTGATCATCGACTGCGGCGTGCTGTTCCCCGAGGACCACCAGCCCGGCGTCGACCTGATCCTCCCCGACTTCACCCCGATCGCCGACCGGCTCGACGACGTCGTCGCCGTGGTGCTGACCCACGGGCACGAGGACCACATCGGCGCGGTGCCCTACCTGCTGCGCCTGAAGCCCGACGTCCCGCTGATCGGCTCCCAGCTCACCCTCGCCTTCGTCGAGGCCAAGCTGCGCGAGCACCGGATCACCCCCTACACGCTCACGGTGCGCGAGGGGCAGACCGAGAAGCTCGGCCCGTTCGAGTGCGAGTTCGTCGCGGTCAACCACTCCATCCCCGACGCGCTGGCCGTCGCCGTGCGCACGGCCGCGGGAACCGTGCTGCACACGGGCGACTTCAAGATGGACCAGCTGCCGCTGGACGGGCGGATCACCGACCTGCGCGCCTTCGCCCGCCTCGGCGAGGCCGGGGTCGACCTCTTCATGGTCGACTCCACCAACGCCGAGGTCCCCGGGTTCACCGTCGCCGAGCGCGAGATCACCCCCGTCCTCGACCGCGTCTTCGCCGGCGCCGACCGACGGATCATCGTCGCCTCGTTCGCCTCGCACGTGCACCGGGTGCAGCAGGTGCTCGACGCCGCCCACGCCCACGGCCGTCGCGTCGCCCTCGTCGGCCGCTCGATGGTCCGCAACATGACGGTCGCCCGCGACCTCGGCTACCTGACCATCCCCGAGGGCGTGCTCGTCGACATCAAGGCGGTCGACGACCTGCCCGCCGACGAGGTCGTCCTCATGTGCACGGGGTCGCAGGGCGAGCCCATGGCAGCGCTGTCGCGCATGGCCAACCGCGACCACCGGGTCACGATCAGTGCCGGCGACACCGTGGTGCTCGCCAGCTCCCTCATCCCCGGCAACGAGAACGCGGTTTACCGGGTCATCAACGGGCTGACCCGGCTGGGGGCCCGCGTGGTCCACCAGGGCAACGCGCGGGTCCACGTCTCCGGGCACGCGAGCGCCGGTGAGCTGCTGTACTGCTACAACATCGTGCGCCCGCGCAACGTGATGCCCGTGCACGGGGAGGTCCGTCACCTCGTCGCCAACGCCCAGCTCGCCGTGCGCACCGGCGTGCCCCCCGAGCGCGTCGTCATCGCCGAGGACGGCGTCGTCGTCGACCTCGTCGACGGCGTGGCCAGGATCGCCGGCGCCGTGGAGTGCGGGTACGTCTACGTGGACGGCGCCTCGGTCGGCGAGATCACCGAGGCCGACCTCAAAGACCGTCGCATCCTCGGCGAGGAGGGGTTCATCTCCATCGTCGTGGTCGTCGACTCCGGCAGCGGCAAGGTCGTCGCCGGGCCCGAACTGCACGCCCGCGGCTTCGCCGAGGACGAGGCGGTCTTCGACAACGTCAAGCCGCGGATCAACGAGGCGCTGCGGGACGCCGCGAACAAGGGGCTGGTGGACACCCACCAGCTGCAGCAGGTCGTGCGTCGCGTCGTCGGGCGCTGGGTGAACGAGAACTACCGCCGTCGCCCCATGATCATTCCGGTGGTCGTCGAGGCCTGAGGCGCCGCTCGCCGCGTGGCGCTCCCGCCGATCGGAGCGTCGCGCGCGTAGCCTCGCCACCATGGCCACTCGTCCGTCCTCCGCGGGAACCGCCACGCGTGGCGGTCGCGGCCTGGGCGTGGGCGCGGGGCCCGCGCCGATGTCGACCTCGCCGTCGACGACGACCCCACCGAGGTCCTGCCCGTCTCGCGCGGACGGGGCCGCGCCCCGGCCAAGGGGCGGGCCCCCGCGTCGCGGACGGGCAGCGGCCGCGGCCGGGCGGCACCCGCCCCTGCGCCGCGTCCCGCCCCCCGTCCGCCCGTCCCCACCGGCCCGCCGTGGCCGCTGCGGGCCGTGCGGGCCGTGGTGGTCGGCACCTGGATGGGGTCGCCCACGTCGTCGGAGGTTCCGTGCGCACCCTCGGACGGGGCGCGCGCGACCTCGACCCGGCGCACCGCCGGGACGGCGTCGGCCTGTTCCT
This sequence comes from Kineosporiaceae bacterium, assembly GCA_046330935.1. Lineage (GTDB taxonomy): Bacteria > Actinomycetota > Actinomycetes > Actinomycetales > Kineosporiaceae > JAXLRU01. The sequence goes on along the minus strand of JAXLRU010000007.1, from coordinate 72,328 downwards.
GATCGGCCTCAGCCTCGTCGTCGCGGCCCGGGAATGGTGGGGCCTGCCCGGGCCGGTGGGCGACAACGTGCACACCGTCGTGGCCGGCACCCTCGGCCGGGTGGGTCTGGCACTGCCTCTGGTGCTGCTCGGGCTCGGCCTGCGGATGCTGCGCCACCCCGACCGCGTCCAGGCCACCAATCGCGTCGCCATCGGGCTGGCCACCCTCGGGGTGGCCGCCACGGGCCTCACGCACATCGCCGAGGGCCTGCCGGACCCCTCGGCCGGGCGCACCCAGATGCAGGGCGCCGGCGGCATGATCGGGTTCCTCGCGTCGTCCCCGCTGAGCTCCGGCGTCACCGTGTACGTGGCCGTTCCCCTCCTGCTCCTGCTCGGATTCTTCGGCCTGCTCGTGATCACCGCCACGCCGGTGCACGCCATCCCCGAGCGCGTGCGCGCCCTGCACGACCGCCTCACCCACCGCGGCGAGGACGCCGGCGACGAGGACGGCGAGGGCGACACCGAGGGCGAGGGACGGCGTCGGCGCGGCCGTCGTCGTGGGTCGCACGCGAACTCCGCCGGCGAGGAGGGCTACGCCGGGGACGAGGCCTACACCAAGGCGGCGGCGGTCGAGGGGCAGGACGACGTCGCCCCCCTGCTGCCCAAGCCGGGCGGGCGGGCCGCGGGAGCCGCAGCCAGGGCCGCCGCCCTCGCAGCAGCTCCAGCCCCCTCCGGCATCGACCCCGAGGACTCGGTGACCGCCGAGATCACGGTCGCCGAGGTCGCGCGCGTCGTCGCCCCTGCGCCTCTGGTCGCCCCGCCCACGGCCCCCCTCCCCGCGCGGATCGAGCAGCTGCAGCTGTCCGGCGACGTCACCTACACGCTGCCGACCCCGGAGCTGCTGGCTCCCGGTTCCGCCCCGAAGGCGCGCAGCGAGGCCAACGACCGGGTGGTCGACGCCCTCACCACCGTGCTCACGCAGTTCGACATCGACGCACGGGTCACCGGGTTCTCGCGCGGGCCGACCGTCACCCGTTACGAGGTGGAGCTCGGCCCCGGCGTGAAGGTCGAGCGGGTCACGGCGCTCAGCAAGAACATCGCCTACGCCGTGGCGAGCGCCGACGTCCGCATCCTGTCGCCCATCCCCGGCAAGTCGGCGATCGGGATCGAGATCCCCAACAGCGACCGCGAGACCGTCTCCCTGGGCGACGTGCTGCGCTCGCAGGTGGCCCGCCGCAACGAGCACCCCATGGTCATGGGCGTGGGCAAGGACGTCGAGGGCGGGTTCGTCGTCGCGAACCTCGCCAAGATGCCGCACCTGCTCGTCGCCGGTGCCACCGGCGCGGGCAAGTCGAGCTTCGTGAACTCGATGATCACGTCGGTCCTCATGCGGTCGACGCCCGACGAGGTGCGCATGGTGCTGGTCGACCCCAAGCGGGTCGAGCTCACCGCCTACGAGGGCATCCCGCACCTCATTACGCCCATCATCACCAACCCCAAGAAGGCCGCCGAGGCCCTGCAGTGGGTGGTGAAGGAGATGGACACCCGCTACGACGACCTCGCCGCCTTCGGGTTCAAGCACATCGACGACTTCAACCGCGCGGTGCGCACCCAGACCCTCACCCCGCCCCCCGGCAGTGAGCGGGTGCTGCACCCCTATCCGTACCTGCTGGTGATCGTCGACGAGCTCGCCGACCTCATGATGGTGGCGCCCCGCGACGTCGAGGACTCGATCGTCCGGATCACCCAGCTCGCGCGGGCGGCGGGGATCCACCTGGTGCTGGCCACGCAGCGACCGAGCGTCGACGTCGTCACCGGGCTGATCAAGGCCAACGTGCCGAGCCGCATGGCCTTCGCCACGTCCTCGGTGACCGACTCCCGCGTCGTCCTCGACCAGCCCGGCGCCGAGAAGCTGATCGGGCAGGGCGACGGGCTGTTCCTGCCCATGGGCGCGAGCAAGCCGATGCGCGTGCAGGGGGCCTGGGTCACCGAGTCCGAGATCCACGCCGTCGTGGACCACGTCAAGCAGCAGTTGCAGCCGGAGTACCGCGAGGACGTCGCCGCACCGGTCGCCAAGAAGCAGGTGGACGACGACATCGGGGACGACCTCGACCTGCTCGTCGCCGCGGCGGAGCTCGTGGTGACGACGCAGTTCGGATCGACGTCGATGCTGCAGCGCAAGCTCCGCGTCGGCTTCGCCAAGGCGGGCCGGCTGATGGACCTGCTGGAGTCGCGCGAGATCGTGGGTCCCAGCGAGGGATCGAAGGCACGCGACGTGCTGGTCACACCCGACGACCTGCCCGCCACGCTCGCGCTGCTGCGCGGCGAGGCGCCGCCGGAACCCGCCGACGACGACGCCGGGCGGATCGAGGACCTCTGGGAGCCCGGACATGACGACGACTGAGGACGAGCCCCAGCAGGCCGACGCCCCCGAGCTCGACCTGCTGGTGTGGGACGCACCGAACATCGACATGACGCTCGCGACGGTCATCGGTGGTCGCCCGACCCCGGCCTCACGGCCGCGCTTCGACGCCGTCGCGCGGTGGCTGCTGCTGGCAGCGGGGGAGCGCGACGTCGAGGGCTGCGTGTTCGCCAACGTTCCCCAGGGCGGTGCGGTGACGATGCGCGGCTGGGTCGAGGCGATCCGGTCCTTCGGGTACGCCGTGTTCGCCCGGCCGAAGCTGGCCTCGGACGACGACGTCGACCTCGACATGCTCGCCCACATCGAGCTGCGCCACCGCAGCCGTCGGCTGCGGCGCCTGGTGGTCGCGAGTGGGGACGGGCGCAACTTCCTCGGGCCGCTGGAGGACCTCGCCCGCGAGGGCGTCGAGGTCGTCGTCCTGTCGTTCTCCGAGGTGGCCGGCTACGCCCAGGAGTCGGAGCTGCTCACGTTCCTCGACCTCGAGGACGTCCCGGGCGCGTTCACCGCCCCCCTGCCGCGGGTCCGCCTGGACAACCTCCCCGAGGGCGGCGCCTGGCTGCCCCCCACGCGGCCCATGCGGGCGCTGCTCGAAGCCGACGCCTGACGCGAGCGAGCCGGGCCGGGGTGGTGGTCCCCGGCCCGGCTCGCGTCGGTCCCTGGTCGTCAGACGTCGATGACCGCTGCGGTCAGGGCTGGCTGGGCAGGTCGGGCAGGCCGGGGCCGCCCTGCTTCTGCTGGTCGATCACGACGTCGCCCGAGCCGTCCGGGGTGCGCGTGGGCGTGCCGGTGGGGGCCACGGCCAGCGGCAGGCGCACACCGGCGAGCACGTCGTCGACCTTCGACTGCGCGAACGTGGAGGCGGGCGCCTGGGCGGTGACGAGGACGAACTGCCGGGTGCCGAGGTCGGAGACGCCCCAGACGTGGCGGTAGACCTGCTTGCTCGGGTCGCGGTCGTTGACCTGGTCCCAGCGCAGCACCCAGCCCGGGCGACCCGCCACGCTGCCCGACACGGCCTTGACGCCCTTGACCCCGCGCTCGCCGAGCTGCGAGATCGTCTGATCGGCCGCCGCGGTGGCCGGCGAGGCGCCCACCTGCTGGGCGTCGCCGACGCCCACGCCGAGGATGCGCACGGTGACCACAGCGCGGGAGCCGTCGGCGGCGGCGGGGGACCGGGCGGCGATGCCGTCCCCGAGCTTCTCGTCGTTGATCCGCATCCAGTTCTCGGGGAAGTCGGCCCGGATCGTGGGCGTCTCGGCGCGGACCCAACCGGCCGACGGCGATGCGCCCGGGGTGGCCGAGGCCGCCGTCGAGGAGGTCGGGGAGGGCGTGGTGCGCTCACCCGCGCAGCCGGCGAGGCCTGCGACGAGCCCGGCGGCCAGCACGATCGCGGATCCGCGGCGCAGCGTGGGCGACGTGCGCGGTGCGCCGGGGACCTGCTCGGCGATGAGCGGGGTGACGGAGCCTGCGCTCGTGCGGGCGCGGCGCAAGGACGAAGCGGGTGCGGGCATGCGCGGCATGGTAGGCCCTGCCGACGCCGTACGCTGGCTCGGTGCCCGACGCTCCTCTCGCCCCGCCCGTCCCCGCCGCCTCCCCGCGGGACGGGGGTGAGGACACCCCGGTGCGCCGCGTCGCGCTGGTGACGCTGGGCTGTTCCCGCAACGAGGTCGACTCCGAAGAGCTGGCGGGGCGCCTGGAGTCCGCCGGGTGGGAACTGGTCGACGACGCGGCCGAGGCCGACGTCGCGGTGGTCAACACCTGCGGGTTCGTCGAGCAGGCGAAGAAGGACTCGATCGACGCGCTTCTGGAGGCCGCGTCCCTGCGGGGGACGGCCCGCACGGCCGCCGTCGTCGCCGTCGGGTGCCTCGCCGAGCGCTACGGCCAGGAGCTCGCCGACTCCCTCCCGGAGGCCGACGCCGTCCTCGGCTTCGACAGCTACCCCGACCTCGCCGCGCACCTCGGCGCCGTGCTCTCCGGCCACGCCCCCGCCTCGCACCGGCCGCGCGACCGCCGCACCCTCCTGCCCGTCACCCCCGTCGCGCGTCAGGGTGCCGCGGGCGCGCTCAGCGTGCCCGGCCACGGTGCGCGGGCCGGCGTCGCCGCCGACGTCCCCGCGACGTCGGCCCCTCCCGGCCCCAGGTCGGGCCCCCCGGTGCTCCGCAAGCGCCTCGACTCGCGTCCGTGGGCGCCGCTCAAGATCGCGTCGGGCTGCGACCGTCACTGCACCTTCTGCGCGATCCCCGCCTTCCGCGGCTCGTTCGTCTCCCGACCGCCGTCGGAGATCCTGGACGAGGCGAGGTGGCTGGCCGGTCAGGGGGTGAAGGAGGTCTTCCTCGTCAGCGAGAACACGACCTCCTACGGCAAGGACCTCGGCGACCTGCGGCTGCTGGAGTCCGTCGTGCCGGCGATCGCCGCGGTGGAGGGCATCGAGCGGGTCCGGGTCTCCTACCTCCAGCCGGCGGAGATCCGCCCCGGGCTGCTCGAGGTGATCGCCGAGACGCCGGGTGTCGCCTCGTACTTCGACCTCTCCTTCCAGCACAGTTCCGCCGCGGTGCTGCGCCGGATGCGCCGCTTCGGCTCCACCACCGACTTCCTCGCCCTGCTCGAGCGCGTCCGCGCGCTCGCGCCCGCCGCCGGCGTCCGGTCCAACGTCATCGTGGGCTTTCCCGGGGAGACCGAGGCCGACGTCGCCGAGCTGGAGGAGTTCCTCACCGGTGCCCGGCTCGACGTGGTCGGCGTGTTCGGGTACTCCGACGAGGACGGCACGGCCGCACAGGACCTCGACGGCAAGCTCGACGCCGACGAGGTCGCCGCGCGCGTCGAGCGCGTGACCTGGCTGGTGGAGCAGCTCACCGCGCAGCGCGCCGAGGACCGGGTGGGCGAGGAGGTGCTCGTCCTGGTCGAGGAGCACGACGAGGACGGCGCCGCCTGGGGCCGCGCCGAGCACCAGGGCCCCGACGTCGACGGCGTGACGGTGCTCGAGCACGACGGCGACCTGCCGGCGGTGGGGACCATGGTGCGCGCCCGCGTGGTGGCGGCCGAGGGGGTCGACCTTCGCGCCAGGGTGGTGCCGTGAGCGAGGCCGCGCCCGCCCCGCCGGGCGAGCACCCGGCCGCGCCCCTGGGCGAGGGCCAGGCCGCGGCGCCCGTCGGGGCACCGGCCCCTGCCGCCCCGCCGCCGCCGAGCGTGCTCAACGCCGCCAACGCGCTGACGCTGCTGCGGCTCGTCCTCGTCCCCGTGTTCGGCTGGTTGCTCCTGCACGAGGGGGGTGACGGGCTTCGCGCGGCCGCCGCCGGGGTGTTCGCCCTCGCCGTGGCGACGGACCGGTTGGACGGCGAGATCGCCCGCCGGCGTCACCTGATCACCGACGTGGGGAAGATCGTCGACCCCATCGCGGACAAGGCCCTCATGGGCACGGCCCTCGTCGGCCTGTCCGTGCTCGGGGAGCTGCCGTGGTGGGTCACCGTCGTGGTCCTCGCCCGCGAGCTTGGCATCACCGTCCTGCGGCTCGTCGTCCTCCGCTACGGGGTGATGCCCGCAGGCCGCGGCGGCAAGGCGAAGACCGCCCTGCAGGCCCTCGCCGTCGTCGGCTACCTGCTGCCGCTGCCGGCCGCCGGTCACGCCGTCGCGGTCGTCGTCATGGCGGCCGCGGTCGTCGTCACGGTCGTCACCGGCGTCGACTACGTCGTCTCGGCCGTCCGGCTGCGCTCCCGGGCACGATCGCGTCGCCCGGGCGGGGACCAGGCGCAGGCGGCGTGAGCGCGCACGACCTGGTCCGCACCCTCGCGGACAGGGGATGGACCCTCGCCGTCGCGGAGTCGCTCACCGGCGGGCTGGTCACCGCCGCCGTGGTGACCGTGCCGGGAGCCTCGGCGGTGCTGCGCGGGGGAGTGGTCGCCTACGCCACACAGCTGAAGGCCGACGTCCTCGGGGTCGACCGCGGGCTCCTGGAGCGGTGCGGGCCGGTCGACGAGGAGGTCGCACGCCAGATGGCCGACGGCGTGCGCCGGGTGCTGGGCGCCGACGTCGGCCTCGCCACGACCGGCGTCGCGGGGCCCGGCCCCAGCGACGGCGTGCCCGCAGGCACCGTCAAGATCGCGTGTGCGATCCCCGGGGCGCCCGTGGTCGCCCGCGGACTGCACCTGCCGGGCGACCGCGACCAGGTGCGGCTGGCCTGCGTGGACGCGGTGCTGGCGCTGGCCGCCGCCTCGCTCGCCGATCTCGGCGCGAGCTGAACCCGGCGCCCGGGCTCACGGCGGAGGGATGCCGTTCGGCGCTGCACCGGTGGGGCCGGAACAATGCCCGCTCGCGGCAAGTTACCCGGGTGTGAATGCTGAGCGTCAAACCGGGCAAGGCACGATCGTGCGCGGTACGGTGGGGCTCCGATCGGAGCCGGGCTCGTCCCCGGACATTCCGTCGGCGCTGGTGATCAGGCCCGCAGCGGGCTTGCCCCAGCGGCTTCAGCCGGCGACGGCGTCGGCCGAGAAGGACGGGAAGAAGGTCCAGGCGGGAGGAGGGCGCACCGTGGTGATCCTGAGGCAGGAAATAGGTGACGTCCTTCGGGATGCCCGCCGTCAGCAGGGCCGCACGCTCCGCGAGGTGTCGACGCTCGCCCGGGTCTCCCTCGGCTACCTCAGCGAGGTCGAGCGTGGCCAGAAGGAGGCCTCCTCGGAGCTCCTGGCCTCGATCTGCGGCGCGCTGGAGGTTCCCCTCTCCTCCGTCCTGCGCGAGGTGAGCGAGCGGGTGGCCCTCGCCGAGAGCATCCTCTCCGGCGTCGTCCCCGACACCGTGCCCGACGACCTCGCCGACGGCGTCGCCCTGCGGGACGGTCTGGTCTCTGCGGCCTGAGCCTGTCCGGTCTCCCCGCGCCTCACGACGACATCCGGGGCCGTTCCCTTTCGCAGGGAGCGGCCCCGTCGTCATGTCCGGCTGCGGTAGCGCGGGCCGCCCGCCGAGCGCCGCGGCGCCGAGCCGAGCGGACGCATGGGCAGGCCGTGATCGGTGGGCGTCGGGCCCTTCTGGCACGTCGGGCACCAGAACGCCACACGCTGCTGGGGGGCCTCACCCAGGGCGGCCACGCGGATCGTCGAGGAGCAGCGGCGGCAGGGCAGCCCCGAGCGGGCGTGGACGAAGGCGTTCTCGCCCGGGCGGGAGCTGCCCGTGGTCACCTGGACGGCCCGTTCCCGGTTCGTCGTGAGCAGCCGGTGGACGAGGGACACCACGCGCCCCGCGTCGACCGTGGCCGCGGGCGTCCAAGGCGTGAGGCCGAGCAGGAAACACGCCTCGCACAGGTAGAAGGTGCCCACCCCGGCGAGGACCCGCTGGTCGAGCAGGGTCTCGCCGATCGTGCGGGGATCCGCGGCGATCCGCTCCCGGACCGCGTCGGGGTCCCAGCCGGGCCCGAGGACGTCGGGCCCGAGGTGCCCCACGAGCGTCCCCTCCCGGTCGGTGGGTACGAGGTCGAGCATCCCGAGGCGAACGCCCACGGCGGTCCACGTCCGGCTGGCGACGACCGCCCGCACGTCCCGTTCGCGGACGGGGCCGGCGCCGGTGCGCCGCAGCCGCCAGGACCCCTCCATCCGCAGGTGGGAGTGGAGCGTCCACCCGCCGCGCGTCCGCAACAGCAGGTGCTTGCCCCTGCTGGCCACCTCCGTCACCACGTCTCCGCGCAGGTCCGTCGAGGCCAGGGACGGCCAGCGCATGTCCCAGCCGGTGATCTCTGCGCCGGCGAGCGCCTGATGCAACCGCCGGGCCGTCCGCCACACCACGTCGCCTTCGGGCACCGCGACAGTCTCGCCGCCCGGCGGGCTGGGCGCGCGCCCAGGCCGGACCGATGGGTCGCCTCAGGCGCGCAGGCGCAGTCCTCGGGGCGTCACGTGGAAACCCGCGGCCGCGAGTGCGTCCGCGAGCGGGTGGCCGCTGCCGAGGAGTCCCTCACCGTCGGCGCGTTCCACGCTGAGCCGGCCGATCACGCCTGCCCGCACCGCCTGTGCCAGGGCCGCGGCGGCCCCGCGAAGGAGCTCCGGGTCCTCGCTCCAGGACAGGAAGGTGCGTCCGCCCCGTTCCACGTACAGGACCAGCCGCCCGTCGTCGAGCACGACCACCGCGCCCGCCTTCCGGCCCGGACGGTGGCCGCGGGACGCGCCGTCCTCGCCCGGACGCTCGGGCCAGGGCAGGGCGGCACCGAAGGGGTTGGCCGGGTCGGTCGCCGCGAGGACGAGGGCGGAGCCGGAGGACTCCTTGCCCACCGCGCGCAGCCTGTCGACCGCCCCCACCGTGGCGAACTGGCTGGCCCCGAGCCCTTCGACGAAGTAGCCCCGGCGCACCCGCCCGGCCTCCTCCATGGCCGACAGCACCCGGTACACGGAGCCGAAGCCACCGGGCAGTCCTTCGGCTTCGACCCCGCCGCGGGTCACCACCCCGTAGCGCTCGAGCAGCAACTCGGCCGCGGCGTGACCGCGCACGGTCGGGTCCTGGTCGCGGGCGGGCACGAGGGACCAGCGGCCGGCCACGACCGGGGGCCCCGCGCGTGTGGGCATCGCGGGTCGGCCCGTGCGCAACGACTGCCGCAGGCCCCCGAAGCCCGAGGCGCCCGGCCGGCCGGGGCGGCTGCGGGGAGCGGCCGCCGCGCGCGGGCGGTGCGCCGTGCGCCCCGCCGACAGCCGCACCCTCAGCGCCGCCAGGGTGTCGTTGGTGACGAGCCCGGCCCAGACGAGGTCCCACAGGGCGTCGGCGACCTGGGCGTCGGTGGTGCCGGAACCGCCGACGCCGTCGACCAGCGCCCGGAAGAACCAGCCGCCGCCCTGGGCGAGCAGCGTGAGCACCGCCTCGTGCACGGGTCCCGGCACGAACGTCGCGTCGGCGGGAGGCAGGGTCACGTGGGCGAGGTCGGCGGGTTGCAGGCTCACCCACCCGTCGTCGCCCGGCAGGGCACCGTGCCCCGCCCACACCAGCTCACCCGCGGCGGTCAGCTCGTCGAGCAACGCCGGGCTGTACCCGGGCACCCGGGTGGGCAGGACGAGCGTCTCCCATGCGCTGGCGGGCAGGGGCAGGCCCGCGAGCTGCTCGACCGCCCGCACGAGCGCGTCGGGGTCCACCGAGCGCACGCCCGGGGCGCTCACGCCATGCCAGCGCGGGAGGAAGCGCGCGAGGTCGCGTGGCTCGACGGGTTCGACCTCGGCGCGCAGGGCCGCCAGCGATCGCCGGCGGAGCACCCGCAACACCTCGGCGTCGCAGAAGTGCGGTGACCCGGCGAGCCCTTCGTCCTCCTGCGGGCCAGCATCGCCCGGGCCGTCGGCCGAGTCGACCGGCGCCACCCCGCTCGGGCGGAGGTCGCCCTCGACGAGGCGCCCCAGCTGCACCAGCCGGCGCAGCGTCGCGGTCGCGACGGCGGGCCCGATGCCGAAGCGCGCCGCCGCCCTCGCGGCGCTGAAGGGGCCGCGCCGACGCGCGTAGCGCGACAGGAGGTCGGCCAGCGGGTCGGTGACCGGCTCGGTGAACGCCTCGGGGATGCCCACCGGCAGCGGGGTGCCCAGGGCGTCGCGCAGCCTTCCAGCGTCCTCGATGGCCGCCCACTGGGCGGTGCCCGCGATCCGGACCTCGATCACCCGCCGGGCGCCGCGCAGGTCGGCGAGCCACGCGGCCGCCTCCTCCGGGCGGGTGCACCGAGCGGCCACCTCCGCCTCGCCCAGCGGTCCGAGGACCCGCAGCATGTCGGCCACGCCCTCGGCGTCTCGGGCGTGACGCTCGGGATCGAGCCACTGCAGGCCGGCCTCGGTGCGGCGCAGCTGGTCGGGGTCGAGCAGGTCCGACAGGGAGACGCCGTCGGAGCGGCCCAGCAGCTCCGCCAGCAGCGCCGGGTCGAGGCTGAGGGCCGCCGCCCGCCGCTCCGCGAGCGGGGAGTCGCCCTCGTAGAGGAACTGGGCGACGTAGCCGAACAGCAGCCCGCGGGCGAACGGCGAGGCCGTCGCCGTCTCCACCTCGCTCACCGTGATCCGGCGCCGCTCGACGTCGCGCATCAGCTGCACCAGGGCCGGGACGTCGAACACGTCCTGCAGGCACTCGCGCACCGTCTCCAGCACGATCGGGAACCCGGGGTAACGCGAGGCCACGTCCAGCAGCTGGGCCGCGCGCTGCCGCTGCTGCCACAGGGGCTGGCGGGTGCCGGGGCGCCGCCGCGGCAGCAGCAGCGCCCGGCCCGCGCACTCACGGAACCGGGCCGCGAACAGCGCCGACGCGCCGAGGTTCGCGGTGACGAGGTCCTCGACGTCCTCGGGGGGGATCACCAGGAGGTCGGCCACCTCGGGTGCGGACCCGTCCTCGGTCGCGAGGTCGGGCAGGCGCAGCACGATCCCGTCGTCGTGGTGGACGGCCTGGACCTCGACCCCGAACCGCTCCCGTGCCCGCGCCGCCAGGGCGAGCGCCCAGGGGGCGTGCACCTGCGCCCCGTAGGGGGAGTGGACGACGACCCGCCAGTCGCCGAGCTCGTCGCGGAAGCGCTCGACGAGCAGCCGCCGGTCGTCGGGGACCGTGCCCGTCGCCGCGCGCTGGTCCTCGAGGTAGGTGAGCAGGTTGTCGGCCGCCCACTCGTCGAGGCCGGCCGCGCGCACGCGGGCCCGGGCGGCGTCGCGGTCGAGCTGGACGAGCTCGCGGACGAACCCCCCGACGGCCTCGCCGAGTTCGGCGGGCCGCCCCTGCGACTCGCCCTTCCAGAACGGCAGCCGGCCCGGCTGCCCGGGCGCGGGGGTGACCAGCACCCGGTCGTGGGTGATCTCCTCGATCCGCCAGGTCGAGGAGCCCAGGGTGAAGACGTCGCCCACCCGGGACTCGTAGACCATCTCCTCGTCGAGCTCGCCGACGCGCCGACCGCCGCGGGCCTGCTCGCCGGCGAGGAAGACGCCGAACAGTCCGCGGTCGGGGATGGTGCCGCCACTGGTCACGGCCAGCGACGCCGAGCCCGGGCGCGCCGTCAGGGTCGCGGCGTGCCGGTCCCAGACCAGGCGCGGCCGCAGGGAGGCGAACTCGTCGCTGGGGTAGCGGCCCGACAGCATGTCGAGCACGGCCTCCAGGAGCGGCCTGGTCAGCCCGTGGAACGGCGCGGCCCGGCGGACGGTCTCGAAGAGCTCCTCGACGTCCCAGGTGTCCATCGCGACCATGGCGACGACCTGCTGCGCGAGGACGTCGAGGGGCACCGACGGCACCTTGAGGGCCTCGATCCTCCCCTGGCGCATGCGTTCCACCACGACCGCCGTCTGCACGAGGTCGCTGCGGAACTTGGGGAAGAGCACGCCCCGGGAGACCGCGCCCACCTGGTGTCCGGCGCGGCCCACGCGCTGCAGCCCCGAGGCGACGCTGGGCGGCGACTCGACCTGGACCACCAGGTCCACGGCGCCCATGTCGATCCCCAGCTCCAGGCTCGACGTCGCAACGACGGCGGGTAGCCGGCCCGCTTTCAGTTCTCCCTCGATGAGGGCCCGCTGCTCCTTGCTCACGCTGCCGTGGTGGGCGCGGGCCAGGACGGCCGGGGCGCCCCGGGAGGCTCCGGAAGCGGCCATCACCTCGGCCGGCACGACCGCCCCCTGGTCGGGCAACCCCGTGGCCGCCGCCGGCGCGCCGATGCCGTCGTCGTCCTCGCCGTCGTCGTCCTCGGCGGGGAGGTGGCGTTCGGTCCAGATCTCGTTCAGGCGCGCTGTGAGCCGCTCCGCCAGGCGGCGCGAGTTGGCGAAGACCAGGGTCGAGCGGTGCTCGGCGACGAGGTCGACGACTCGTTCCTCGACATGGGGCCAGATCGAGGGACGCCGCGGCGCCCCGGCCGCCAGCCCGGAGAGGTCCTCGCCCGGGGCGAAGCCGGGCTCGGTGGCCGACTCGACGGGGGAGTCGAGTTCGGTCATGTCGGGGACCGGCACGACCACTCGAAGGTCGAACTGCTTGGGGGAGGCGGGGGCGACGATCTCGACGGCCGAGCGGGCCGAGCCCGACAGCCACCGCGCGACCTCGTCGAGGGGCCGCACCGTGGCGGACAGGCCCACGCGCTGGGCCGGGCGCTCGAGCCGCGCGTCGAGGCGTTCCAGCGTCAGCGCCAGGTGGGCCCCGCGCTTGGTGCCGGCGAGCGCGTGGACCTCGTCGAGGATCACCGAGCGGACCCCCCGCAGGGATTCCCGGGCGGCCGACGTCATGAGCAGGTAGAGGGACTCGGGGGTGGTGATGAGGATGTCGGGAGGGGTGCGCGCGAGCTCGCGGCGTTCGGCCTGGGTGGTGTCGCCCGAGCGGACGCCGACGCGGATCTCCGGTGGTCTCGCACCGGCGCGCGCGGCCGCCTGCCGGATGCCGGCCAGGGGGCCGCGCAGGTTGCGCTCGACGTCGACGGCCAGCGCCTTCAGCGGCGAGACGTAGAGGACGCGGCAGGCCTGGGCCGGCTCGACGTCGGGCTCGCGGACCAGCCCGTCCAGCGCCCACAGGAACGCCGCGAGGGTCTTGCCGGAGCCGGTGGGAGCGACGACGAGCGCGTCGCGCCCCTCGCTGATGGCCCGCCACGCCCCGGTCTGGGCGGGTGTGGGCCGCTCGAAGGCGCCACGGAACCACGCCCTGGTCAACGGCGAGAAGCGCTCCAGGACGGCCGCATCCGCCTCGGGGGTGCTCGGCGCGCCGTCGGCGGCGGGGTCCTCGGCCACGAAGGCATTGTGGTGCGACCCACCGACAACCGCGCTGCGACGCTGCCGCCGCCGGGCACGACCCGCGGTGTCCCCCCCACCCGTGACATGCTCGGGCGATGCGTCACACGCAGTTCTGGACCCTGGTCGAGGAGGAGTTCGGCGGGGCCTACGGGCGGATGCTGGTGCGCGAGCACGTGCTGCGCGGCCTGAGTGGGCGGACCGCCGAGCAGGCGATCGCCGACGGCGTACCGGTCCGCGAGGTGTGGCTCGCGCTCTGCGAGGAGTTGGAGGTGCCCCCGGCGCGGCGCTGGGGAGTGCCGTTGCAGCCCGGGCAGCGCGGCTACGTCCCGCCCGACGCGCGCGGCTGAGGCGCAGGACCTTCCCGGTGGTCGTGGCTCGGCGTGTCGGGGTGCCGATCGAACACCTGTTCGGACTACTCTCCTCCACAGAGGTACCGCGGCGCCTCGTCGTCCACAGGGGCGGCAGGCGTCCGGCGCGACTGTCGCACCCGGCGCCTAGCGTCAGCGGCGATGTCCACGAGATCAGCACAGACCGCGTCCCGCAGAGCCGCTGCCGCCGCCGGTGGCCAGCACCGACCTCCTCGAGGTGAGTCCATGCCCCCCGCCCCCGCAGACCGCGACAAGGCGCTCGAGACCGCCCTCGCCCAGATCGACCGCCAGTTCGGCAAGGGGTCGGTCATGCGTCTGGGCGACGACACCCGCCCACCGGTCGAGGTCATCCCGACCGGATCCATCGCCCTCGACGTCGCCCTGGGCATCGGTGGCCTTCCCCGTGGTCGCGTCATCGAGATCTACGGCCCGGAGTCCTCGGGCAAGACGACGGTCGCCCTGCACGCGGTGGCCAGCGCCCAGCGCCAGGGCGGCATCGCCGCCTTCATCGACGCCGAGCACGCGCTCGACCCCGAGTACGCCAAGAAGCTGGGCGTCGACACCGACGCGCTGCTCGTCTCCCAGCCCGACACGGGGGAGCAGGCGCTCGAGATCGCCGACATGCTGATCCGTTCCGGCGCGCTCGACATCATCGTCATCGACTCGGTGGCCGCACTCGTGCCGCGGGCCGAGATCGAGGGCGAGATGGGCGACAGCCACGTCGGGCTCCAGGCGCGCCTCATGTCGCAGGCGCTGCGGAAGATCACGGGTGCCCTCAACGCCTCCGGCACGACGGCCATCTTCATCAACCAGCTGCGCGAGAAGATCGGCGTCATGTTCGGCTCCCCCGAGACCACCACGGGCGGCCGGGCGCTGAAGTTCTACTCCTCCGTGCGTCTGGACGTCCGCAGGATCGAGACCCTCAAGGACGGCACCGACGCCGTCGGGTCGCGCACCCGCGTCAAGGTCGTCAAGAACAAGATGAGCCCGCCCTTCAAGCAGGCCGAGTTCGACATCATCTACGGGGTCGGGATCTCCCGAGAGGGTGGCCTCATCGACATGGGCGTGGAGCAGGGCTTCGTGCGCAAGTCGGGCGCCTGGTACACCTACGAGGGCGACCAGCTCGGGCAGGGCAAGGAGAACGCGCGGTCGTTCCTGCGCGACAACCCCGACCTGGCCGACGAGCTGGAGAAGAAGATCAAGGAGAAGCTGGGAGTCGGGCCGCGCATCGACGCGCCGGCGGCAGCCCCGGCGGACTTCTGATCCATGGCAGCTCGACGCGGTCGGCGCTGCGGGGTGGCCGGTGACACGTCCACCCCGAGCCCGCCGGCCGAGGCCGACGAGCCGGGCGATCCGGAGTCCCTGGCGCGGGCCATCGTGCTCCGGCAGCTGGCGATGGCCGCCCGCACCCGGTCGCAGCTCGCGCAGGCCATGGCGCGGCGTGCCGTTCCCGAGGACGTCGCGGAGCGGGTACTCGACCGGTTCACCGAGCTGGGTCTCGTGGACGACGCCGAGTACGCGCGCCAGTGGGTGACATCTCGCCAGCAGGTCAAGGGGCTCGCCCCGCGAGCGCTGGCGCAGGAACTGCGCCGGCGGGGGGTCGCGGACGAGCTGGTGCGCGACGCCGTGTCCGTGGTCCGTCCCGAGGACGAGGTGGCGGCCGCGACCCGTCTCGTCGAGCGCCGCTGGGTGGAGGGCGAGGACGAGCAGCGCCAGGTGCGCCGCCTCACGGCGATGCTCGCCCGGCGCGGGTACTCCGCCTCGGTCGCGATGCGTGCCATCCGGGAGCGAGCGGCGTCGTCCGAGGACGAGTCCTGGGACGTCGACGACTGATCATTCCCTCGGGGCCGCCGCGGGGCGCACCGGGCGGCCCGAGCACCGCGTCCCGCGCCGTACCCTGGACGGGCCATGACTGCTCTCGACACGCCCCGCCGCACCTACCAGGTGCGCACCTTCGGCTGCCAGATGAACGTCCACGACTCCGAGCGGCTGTCGGGTCTGCTGGAGGCCGCCGGTTACGTGCGCGCCGTCGGTGACGAAGCCGACGTCGTCGTCTTCAACACCTGCGCGGTGCGTGAGAACGCCGACAACAAGCTGTACGGCAACCTCGGGCACCTGGCGCCGGTCAAGGCGGCCCGGCCGGGGATGCAGATCGCCGTCGGCGGCTGCCTCGCGCAGAAGGACCGCGACGTCATCGTCCGTAAGGCTCCCTGGGTCGACGTCGTGTTCGGCACGCACAACCTCGGGTCGCTGCCGGCGCTGCTGGAGCGGGCGCGGCACAACGAGGAGGCACAGGTCGAGATCCTCGACTCGCTCGAGGTGTTCCCCTCCACCCTGCCCACCCGCCGCGAGACCGCCTACGCCGCGTGGGTGTCGATCAGCGTGGGGTGCAACAACACGTGCACCTTCTGCATCGTCCCGAGCCTGCGCGGCAAGGAGCGCGACCGCCGCCCCGGCGACGTGCTCGCCGAGGTCGAGGCGCTGGTCGCGCAGGGTGCCATCGAGGTCACCCTGCTCGGGCAGAACGTCAACACCTACGGCGTGGAGTTCGGCGACCGTGGGGCCTTCGCCAAGCTGCTGCGCACCGTGGGCGCGGTGGAGGGCCTGGAGCGGGTGCGGTTCACCAGCCCGCACCCGGCCGCGTTCACCGACGACGTGGTCGAGGCCATGGCGGCGACCCCCTCCGTGATGCCCCAGCTGCACATGCCGCTGCAGTCGGGCTCCGACGAGGTGCTCCGCCGCATGCGCCGCTCCTACCGCAGCGACCGCTTCCTGGCGATCCTCGACGGCGTGCGCGAGCAGATCCCGCACGCCGCGATCAGCACCGACATCATCGTGGGCTTCCCCGGCGAGACGGAGGCCGACTTCCAGGCCACCCTCGACGTCGTCGCTGCGGCCAGGTTCGCGCAGGCGTTCACGTTCCAGTACTCCCCGCGCCCGGGGACTCCCGCCGCGACCTACGACGAGCAGGTGCCCAAGGCCGTCGTCCAGGAGCGCTACGAGCGGCTGGTGGCCCTCCAGGAGCAGATCTCCTGGGAGGAGAACCGTGCCCAGGAGGGGCGCACGCTGGAGGTCCTCGTGGCCGAGGGTGAGGGGCGCAAGGACGGGGAGACGCTGCGCCTGTCGGGCCGCGCGGAGGACAACCGGCTCGTGCACTTCGCCGTGCCCGAGGGCGCGCAGGCGCCCCGACCCGGCGACGTCGCCACCGTCGGAGTCACCTACGGGGCGCCGCACCACCTGATCGCCGATGCGGCCCTGCACGGCGGTCCCTTCGCGGTCCGTTCAACCCGCGCCGGGGACGCCTGGGCGGCGCGGGCCGGCGCGGTCACGGAGCCGGCCGGCGAGAGTGGCTGCGGGACGTCGTCGGCGCCGTCCGGTCCCGTGGTCCTCGGCCTGCCCACCGTCCGTCGCTGACCCCGCCGCGCGGTCGCCGCGGCTGCCGACGGGGGTCCTGCCCCGACCGTACGGCCGGGACAGGACGCCCTCGCTCAGGAGCCGATCGCCTCGTCGGCCTTGCCCTGCGCGAGGTCGATCTTGTCGGCGTACTTGCCGCCGGTCCTGTCGTCGACGAGGTCGCCGGCCTTCTCGATCACCGTGTCGCTGACCTTCTCGACCAGCTCGGGGTTCTCGGACAGCTTCGCCTCAGCCGCCTGCTTCAGCTGATCGAACATGCTCATGGCCGTGCCTTCCTGCTCGACGGTGCCGCCGGTGGACGGCGGCGGTGACGCACCCCGGGCGGGGCACGGCACCATGGTGCCGTGCCCGAGACCCCAGCAGGAGCCGTGCCCGACGAGCGTCCCCCGGTCGTCGCGGTCGTCGGCCCCACGGCGTCCGGAAAGTCCGATCTCGCGGTGAGCCTCGCGCTCGAACTGTCCGGCGAGGCGGTCAACGCCGATGCGATGCAGCTGTACCGGGGCATGGACATCGGCACGGCCAAGGTGCCCGTGTCGCAGCGCCGGGGCGTGGTGCACCACCTGCTCGACGTGCTCGACGTCGTCGAGGAGGCGTCGGTCGCGGCCTACCAGCGGGACGCCACGGCGGTGATCGACGCCCTCCGCGCCAGGGGGGCGACGCCCGTCCTGGTCGGGGGGTCGGGCCTCTACGTCCGCGCGGCCCTGGACCTCATGGAGATCCCTCCGACCGACGCCGGCGTGCGGCGCCGCTGGGAGCAACGCCTGGCCGAGGTCGGCGCTCCTGCGCTGCACGCCGAGCTCGCCCGCCGCGACCCCGCGGCCGCGGCCGCGATCCTGCCGGGCAACGGGCGCCGGATCGTGCGGGCCCTGGAGGTGGGGGAGCTGACGGGCGCCGGCTTCCCCGCGACCCTGCCCGAACCGGTGCACCGGGTGCCGACGGTGGTCCTCGGGCTGTCCGTCGACCGGGAGCGCCTCGACGAGCGCATCGCCGCCCGCGTGGACGCCATGTGGGAGGCCGGGCTCGTCGCCGAGGTCCAGCGGCTGCTGGAGGAGGGCCTCGCCGAGGGCCGCACCGCGTCCCGAGCCCTGGGCTACCAGCAGGTGGTCGACGCCCTCGCCGGGAGGATCGACATGGCGCAGGCGCGGGAGCTCACGGTCTCGGGGACGAGGCGCTACGCCAGGCGCCAGCTGTCGTGGCTACGCCGGGACAGCCGCGTGACGTGGCTGCCCTCGGGCGCCGACGACCTGCTCGAGCGCGCCCTCGAGGCCGTATCGGCAGCGCGCGTCGGCACACCCCGGGCGCCGGTCGGTGGCAGCGGGACGGCGCTCCGCTCGCAGGTGCCTACCCTGGAGCCGTGACCCCCCTGCCCGACGCCGTGCCCGCCGTCGTCCCCGAGGCCGCACCCGCCGCCGCACCCGAAGCCGTGCCCGTCACCCTCCCCGAGACTGCCGTCCCGACGATGTCCGACGGCGTGCCGCGGCTGACCAAGGGGCACGGCACCGAGAACGACTTCGTCCTGGTCGCCGACCCTGGCGCCGCCCTGCACCTCGACGCCGGGGCGGTCGCGCAGCTGTGCGACCGCCGTGGGGGGCTGGGGGCCGACGGCCTCATCCGCGCCGTCCCCACGGCGCTGGTGCCCGAGGCGGCCGCCATGGCCGAGCAGGCCGAGTGGTTCATGGACTACCGCAACGGCGACGGGTCGCTGGCCGAGATGTGCGGCAACGGCGTCCGCGTCTTCGTCGCGTTCCTGCTCCGCGAGGGCCTGGTGACCCTCGCCGAGGGCGAAGTGCTGTCCGTGGCCACCAGGGCGGGGGTCAAGACCGTCCGGCTGCTGCCCTCGCACGAGGGCGCCGCGTGGTTCGCCGTCGGGATGGGGCGCTGGGCCCTCGTCTCCGGCGCGCAGGCGGCGCAGGCGGGGCACGACGCGCTGGTCCACGTCCGACAGTCCGGCGTGGCGATGCCGGGTTTGCGGGTCGACGTCGGCAACCCCCATGTCGTCGTGGCGCTGCCCGAGGACGTCGACCTCGCGTCCCTCGACCTCACCCACGAGCCCGTCGTGGAGCCGCGCCCCGACAACGGCGTCAACGTCGAGCTGGTCCGGATGCTCGCGGTCAACGCGCTGGAGGGCCGGCTGCGGATGCGCGTGCACGAGCGGGGCAGCGGGGAGACGCGCAGCTGCGGCACGGGCGCGGTGGCGACCGTCCTCGCGGCGAGGGCGTGGCTGGGCGAGGGGGCCCCGACGGTGTGGTCGGTGGAGGTGCCCGGCGGCCGGCTGCGGGTGGCCCTGCCGCCGGGGTCGGGTGTCGTGTCGGGCGAGGACGTCGAGCTGGCCGGCCCCGCTGTGCTGCTCGCCGACGTGCTGCCCGCCCCCGACTGGTGGGGCGCCGTCACGTCGTGACCTGATCGTGATCTCCTGGGGTGTCCTCGCGGTATCAGCGGCCGCTCGGCGCTCCTCCTGTGGCCGGTGATCCGACGTGGTCACCCCGGACACGCCGTCCGGCGCGACACCGGGACGCAGGAGGGGACATGGGTGAGAGGGACGGTCGGGACCCTGCACGAGGGGAGCCGGCCACCGTCTGGCCCGTGCCGAGCCGGTCACCGCGCCGCGAGGGCGTGCTCGTCAGCCTGGAGCTCGCCCGTCGACGGTCGGGGGCGGCCGTCGACGGGCGGGTCCCCGGACCGGCCGCCGTGCAGGGCGGGCGGCTGATCGTCCCGCCGTCCTGGGTGGCCTCCGCCTGGGCGGTGCCCGCCCAGGGCGGGTTCAGCCCTGTGCCGCCGGGCGCCGCGTGACGGTCAGGACCCGGTAGCCCTTGGCGCTCCCTGCGCGCTCGACCTCCCACGTGCACGAGTCGGTCGGCAGGGTCTCGGCCAGCCAGCGGTGCAGCGAGTCGGCACCGAGGTTGCGCTGCACGACCAGCCAGGCGGTGGCGTCGTCGGCGAGCCGGGGCAGCCATCGCAGCAGGAGCTCGTGCAGCGCATCCTTGCCCACCCGGATCGGCGGGTTGGACCAGATGGTCGCGAACCGCACCTGCGCGTCGACGGCGTCCGGGGTGGCGGTGCGCACCCGGGGAAGGCCGAGGCGGCGCGCGTTGTCGCGAGTGAGGGCCAGTGCCCTTTCGTTGACGTCGACCGCCCACACCCGCGCCTCGGGCGCCTGCATGGCCATGGTCAGGGCCAGCGGCCCCCACCCGCAGCCGAGGTCGAGCACGTCGCCGGCTGCAGGGGGCGGGGGAACTTCCCGCAGCAGGACGCGCGTTCCGAGATCGAGGCGGTCGGCGGAGAACACCCCACCGGCGGTCTCCACCTCGACCTCACGCCCGTCCAACCGGACGCCGATCAGGCGCCGCGCGTCGTCCGGGCCGGTGGGGGTGCGGAAATAGTGGTCGGGCGCCTCGGTGTTCACCCGGCAAGACTAGGACGGGTGCACGCGTGGACCGTCCCGCGCCGCTATTGACTCGACCGCCGTGGTGCGGCGGTGGCAGCCTTGAGCATCGGCGGCGAATGCCGCGGCCCCACGGCCCCTCGCAGAGGGCGCCCCCCATCTCCACGTCAGGGAAGGTCGTCATCACGAACACCTCCGAGCAGCCCGACGAGCGTCCCGACCTCACCGACGAGGCGGGTCGGTCCGCGGCCCGTGCGGCCGTCGACCGCGTCCTCGCGCGTGCCGCCTCCTCCCTGATGAGCGACGGTGCCGCGCAGCACTCCGACGCCGACGGCGACCAGTTCGACCTCGCCGACCGCCAGGCGCTGCGCCGGGTGGGCGGCCTGTCCACCGAGCTCGAGGACGTCACCGAGGTCGAGTACCGCCAGCTCCGCCTGGAGCGCGTCGTCCTCGCGGGCCTGTGGACGCAGGGCAGCAGTGCCGATGCGGAGAACTCCCTCCGGGAGCTGGCGGCGCTCGCCGAGACCGCCGGTTCCGAGGTGCTGGACGGCGTGCTGCAGCGCCGCGAGAACCCCGACCCCGGGACCTACCTCGGCTCCGGCAAGGCCGAGGAGCTGCGCGGGGTCGTGGCGGCCACGGGCGCCGACACCGTGATCTGCGACGACGAGCTGACGCCTTCACAGCGGCGCGGCCTGGAGGACGTCGTCAAGGTCAAGGTCATCGACCGCACCGCCTTGATCCTCGACATCTTCGCCCAGCACGCGAAGTCGCGGGAGGGCAAGGCGCAGGTCGAGCTGGCGCAGTACGAGTACCTCCTCCCGCGCCTGCGCGGGTGGGGTGAGTCGATGTCCCGACAGGCGGGTGGTCGGGTGGCCGGCGGTGCCGGGATCGGCTCCCGCGGCCCCGGTGAGACGAAGATCGAACTGGACCGGCGCCGGATCCGGCAGAAGATGGCCAAGCTCCGTCGCGAGATCGCCGGGATGAAGACCGCCCGGGTCACCAAGCGCGACAGCAGGCGCCGCAACGCGGTGCCGAGCGTCGTCATCGCCGGCTACACCAACGCGGGCAAGTCGAGCCTGCTCAACCGGCTCACGGGTGCCGGGGTCCTGGTCGAGAACGCCCTGTTCGCGACCCTGGACCCGACCGTGCGCAGGGCGATGACGCCGGACGGGCGGCCGTACACGATCGCCGACACGGTGGGGTTCGTGCGGCACCTCCCGCAGCAGCTGGTGGAGGCGTTCCGGTCGACGCTGGAGGAGGTCGGCGAGGCCGACCTCCTGCTCCACGTCGTCGACGGCAGCCATCCCGACCCCGAGGGCCAGCTGTCGGCCGTGCGTCAGGTGCTCGCCGACGTGCTCACCGACACGGGCACCCAGGTGCGGGAGCTGGTCGTCGTCAACAAGGTGGACGCCGCCGACCCCGAGGTCGTCGCCCGCCTGCTGCGCCGGGAGAAGGACGCGGTGGCCGTCTCCGCGCACACCGGGGACGGTCTCGCGGAGCTCGTGGCGGCCGTCGCCGACGCCCTGCCCCGACCCGACGTCGAGGTGGAGGTGCTCCTGCCGTACTCGCGGGGTGACCTCGTCAACCGGCTGCACCGCGACGCCGAGGTGATCAGCGAGGAGCACACGGCCGACGGCACGGCGGTGCGGGCCCGGGTGCTCCCGGCGCTCGCCGCGGAGCTGCAGCCGTTCGCGGTCCTCAGCGCCCCGGCCTGAGCCGTGGACGACGGCGGGGGCGCAGGGGTGAGGGCGGTTAGGCTCGCCGGGTGAGCGCCTCGACCGTCCCGCCCTCGGCCGAACCCGTCCCCGGGCGCCAGGGGGACGAGCTGTCCGCGGCGGTCGACGCCGCCGAGCAGGAGCGCACCCGGCGTCGCGCCCTCGAGGCGGCCGACGGCATCGAGACCCTGCTCGCCGCCGCCGTCGAGGCGGTGGGCGGCAGCCCCCGCGAGGGTCAGCGCCTGATGACCCGCGCCATCGCCTCCGCGCTGGTCACGGGCGAGCACGTGCTCGTGCAGGCGGGCACCGGCACCGGCAAGTCGGTCGGGTACCTCGTCCCGGCGGTCGCCCACGCCGTCGCCTCCTCGACACCGGTCGTGATCTCGACGGCGACGCTCGCGCTGCAGGCGCAGATCGTCGACCGCGACCTCCCTCGGGTGGCGCAGGCCCTGGCGCCGGCCCTGGGCCGCCCGATCAGCTGGCAACTCGTGAAGGGCCGGCGCAACTACGTCTGCCGGCACAAGGTCGACGGGGCGTTCCCCGAGGACGAGGACGCCCTCTTCGCGGTGCCGGACGCCGCGGCCGGCCAGGTGACGACGCCCGGCGGGGCCTCGACGGCGCTGGGCCGCGAGGTCGTGCGGGTGCGCGAGTGGGCCGAGACGACGCGCACCGGCGACCGCGACGAGCTCGTGCCGGGGGTCAGCGAACGAGCGTGGCGGCAGGTGTCCGTGGCCGCGCACGAGTGCCTCGGCGGCCAGCGTTGCCCGGTGGCGTCCGCGTGCTTCAGCGAACTGGCCCGCGAACGCGCCCGCGAGGTCGACGTCGTCGTGAGCAACCACGCCTTCGTCGCGATCGACAGCTTCGAGGGCCGGCACATGCTGCCCGAGCACGACGTGCTGATCGTCGACGAGGCGCACGAACTGGCGGACCGGGTCACCTCGGTCATCTCCGACGAGCTGACGGTCGCGATGGTGGAGGTGGCCTCGCGGCGTGCGCGGCGCGCGGGGGTCGCCGAGACGGAGCGGATGGACACCGCCGCCGCCGATCTCGAGCGCCTGCTGGAGGATCTGCCGCCCGGCCGACTGGAGCGGGGCCTGGGCGAGTCCGGTGTGTTGACGATGGCCCTGCTGCGTGACGCGGCGCGGGACCTCCTCTCGAAGCTCAAGCCGACCGCCGACGGCGGGGGAGCCTCGGCGCCGTCCGTGCAGCTCGCGCGCGCAGCGGTGTCGGAGGTGGGGGAGGTGGCCGAGCGGCTGGCCGCGGAGGGGGCCGGGACGCCCGACAGCCACGACGTGGTCTGGGCCTCGGCGTGGACCCGCTCCGACGGCGTCGTGCGGCGCTCGCTGCACGTGGCGCCCCTGTCGGTCGCCGGACTGTTGCGGGAGCGCCTGTTCGCCGAGCGGACGGTCGTGCTGACCTCGGCCACGCTGACCCTCGGCGGGTCCTTCGACTCGGCCGCCGGCGCCGTAGGGCTCAAGGGGGCCGATGCGCCCCGCTGGACCGGCCTCGACGTCGGCAGCCCGTTCGACTACCCCCGGCAGGGGATCCTCTACCTGGCCCGGCACCTGCCGCCGCCGGGCCGCGACGGCATGTCGGAGGCGATGCTGGAGGAGCTCGTCGAGCTGGTGCGCGCGGCCGGAGGGCGCACCCTCGGACTGTTCTCCTCCCGCAGGGCCGCTCAGGCGGCCACCGAGCACCTGCGCGCCGCCCTGCCCGACGTTCCGGTGCTGTGCCAGGGGGAGGACGCGACGCCCACGCTGGTGCGGCGGTTCGCGGAGCAGGCGCGGACCTGCCTGTTCGGCACGTTGTCGCTGTGGCAGGGGGTCGACGTCCCGGGCTCGGCGTGTCAGCTCGTCGTGATCGACAGGATCCCGTTCCCGCGCCCCGACGACCCGCTGGCGTCGGCCCGGCAGCAGGCCGTGGCCCGTGCGGGGGGCAACGGCTTCATGTCGGTGGCGGCCACCGCCGCGGGGCTGCTCCTGGCCCAGGGGGCAGGGCGTCTGATCCGCAACGGACAGGACCGCGGTGTGGTGGCGGTGCTCGATTCACGGCTGGCGAACGCGCGCTACGGCGGGTTCCTGCGCGCCTGCCTGCCGCCGTTCTGGCCGACCTCCGAGCGCTCCACGGTCCTCGAGGCGCTGCGGCGTATCGATGCCACCGCCGCCGAGGTGCGCCCTGTGGCGGCACCCGCGGACCGCAGCGTGGGCGAGGCGGGGGTGGTGGGGATCACTCCCGTGCCGGGCGGTGCGGCGGTCGAGGCGCTACAGCGGCGCGGCGGCCACGGCGTGTCGGGCGCGCCGAGTGCCGAGGGCTCCCGCAGCGCCGTCACGGCCGGGCGTGGGTGGACCCGCGAGGAGGACGCCGGCCTGCGTGCCGCCGTCGCCGCCGGGCGAGGGGTCGACGTCCTCGCCGAGCGGTACGAGTGCACCGAGGAACAGCTGCTGGCCCGGCTGGAGGCGCTGGGCCTGGACGGGGAACCCGACGAGGGTCAGGGGCCGACGGCCAGCCGGACCGCGCGGGTGAACTCGCCGTAGGTGCTGATCCCGTCGAGGAAGTCGTCCGGGAACCGGCAGTCGAGCGCGGCCTCGACGGCGAGCAGCAGGGCGAGCGCGTCGTCCTCGCCGAGGGCGAGGTCGGGTGCGGTGTGCAGGCGCGCCGGGGGGATCGCGAGCACCGCCGCGGCGGTGTCGGCCATCGTCTGACCGAGGTCGATGACAGGCATGGGGTCTCCTCCGGGGGGACGGCACACCGGGACGTCGTTGCGGCCAGCCTACGGGCCTGTAGCCGATCCGTCACCCACCGCGACGGGGTGGGGTGAACCCTCACCCCGACGGCTCACAGCCGCCGGAGCACCGCCACGACGCGTCCGAGGATGGAGGCCTCGTCTCCGGGGATCGGCTCGTAGGCGGGGTTGTGCGGCATCAGCCACACGTGGCCGTCGCGGCGCTTGTAGGTCTTGACCGTGGCCTCGCCGTCGAGCATCGCCGCGACGATCTCGCCGTTGTCGGCGGTGGGCTGTTGCCGGACCACCACCCAGTCGCCGTCGCAGATGGCGGCGTCGATCATCGAGTCGCCCACCACCTTGAGCAGGAAGAGCGTGCCCTCGCCCACGAGGGTGCGGGGGAGGGGGAACACCTCCTCGACGGCCTGCTCGGCGAGGATCGGCCCACCTGCTGCGATCCGCCCGACGACGGGCACGTACGACGGGCGCGGCAGCGCCTCCCCGCTGTCGGTGGGGTCGGCGTCCTCCTCCACGGCCAGGGCCGCGGGGCCCTCGCCGGGGAGGATCACCTCGATCGCCCGGGGGCGGTTCGGGTCGCGGCGCAGGTAGCCCTTGCGCTCCAACGACAGCAGTTGGTGCGCCACACTGCTCGGGCTCGTGAGCCCGACGGCCTCGCCGATCTCGCGCAGGCTGGGCGGGTAGCCACGGCTGTCGACGCTGGACCGGATGGTCTCCAGCACCAGGCGCTGCCGGGGGGTGAGCCGGGCGGGTTCGCCGGGAGCGACCGGGGCCAGCACGGTGACGGGCGAGCCGACTCTCGCCCCCGAGGTCTCTTCGCCGCTGCCCTCGTGCCCGCTCATGTCGCCCGTGCTCCGTTCGTCGTCGGCTGGATGCCTGCAGCCGGCCCCGTCACCGAGATCGCGCCGCACGCCCACCGTAGAGGCCGCACGGGCGGTGTTCAAACACCTGTTCGATCGCGTCTCGACGTTGTCGGGGCCCCGTGGTAGACATTCGTACAGACGTTCGATCGAACAGGTGTACGGCTCGGGGTGGAGAGGGGTGGCGGTCATGGTGGGAGTGGCTCGGGCCGAGGTCCGCGGTGGGGCGGGCGATGTCGTGGCGCGGCGGTCCTCGTTCCCAGCGTCCGGCGTCGTGGTCGATCTGGCGGCGCAGCGGCGTGCCCGGCGAGTGGCGGCCGGGCTCGCCGACCAGGAGTCGGCGCAGGTTCGCGTGCGCGTCCCCGACACGGGCGAGGGCCGGCCACGCGGGTCGAAGCCCGCGGGGCCGTTGGTGCTGACCCGCCGCGGGAGGGTCGTGGTGCGGGTGGCGGGCGCGGTCGTCGTGGCCGTGCTCGCGGCGATGCTCCTCGTGGTGGGGTCCCTGGGTGCTCAGGCCGACGACGAGGCGCGTCCGGCCGCCTCGCGCGTGCACGTGGTGATGCCGGGGGAGACGTTGTGGGCGATCGCCCGGCAGGAGGCCCCCGGCAGGGATCCCCAGGAGGTCGCGCTGCGACTGGCCGAGGTGAACCGCCTCGACGGCACGTCCCTGCAGGTGGGACAGCGGCTCCTGGTCCCGCTCGGATACTGATCCCCGCCTGGCCGACGATCGCAGGTCCGGGATGCGTGACGGCGCGCTGTCGCACCCTTTGTCCGACCCCTCCTGATTGTTCAGCGGTGAGTAATGGGTGCGACACGCCGCGTGACCAGCGGCGATGAAGCCGGTCTGAGCACGTCGCTTGCGTCCTCGTCCCGACGCGCCTACGGTGGCCCTACATCTAGTAGTTACACCGATGTAAGCCATCCACATGTAGTCCCCAGGTCCATCCCCAGATCTCGTGGCCTTGTCCACAGGATCCCGGGAGCGGGTCCACAGGGGCTGTGGGTGGCCGGAGGGTGGGGACCGCAGTGCATTGCCCGTTCTGCCGCCACGGCGACTCGCGCGTGGTCGACTCGCGCAGCACCGACGACGGCGCCGCCATTCGGCGTCGGCGCCAGTGCCCCGCGTGCGGGCGGCGCTTCTCGACGTTGGAGACGGCCAGCCTGACAGTGGTCAAGCGCTCGGGGGCGACCGAGGCGTTCAGCCGGCACAAGATCATCTCCGGCGTGCGCAAGGCGTGTCAGGGGCGGCCGGTGGGGGAGGACGACCTCGCCCTGCTCGCCCAGCGCGTGGAGGAGCAGATCCGCGCGACCGGTGCCGCAGAGATCGACGCGCACGAGGTCGGTCTCGCCATCCTGCCCCCGCTGCGCGACCTCGACGAGGTCGCCTACCTGCGCTTCGCCAGCGTGTACCAGGGGTTCGACACCCTCGACGACTTCGAGGCCGCGATCGCCCTCCTGCGCGCCGAGCGTCCCGCGACGGGCGTCGAACCAGGACGACCCGAGACCGTCCCACCCGCCCGACCCTGAGCCGCCGCCGGCGGCGGGGCTGGGAAGGCTCCCGCCGCCGGCGGTCACCACGCAGCATCGTCGACCGTTCGCGCCCACCGACACCGGGCGCTCGCCGGCGGGCCCGTCCCCGCCGCCGCCGTCCACCATCAGCCCAGCCCGTGCCGCGCCCGACCCGCCGTCGCGGGCGGTCGCCTCCCGAGGGGATC
This sequence comes from Kineosporiaceae bacterium, assembly GCA_046330935.1. GTDB lineage: Bacteria > Actinomycetota > Actinomycetes > Actinomycetales > Kineosporiaceae > JAXLRU01. Next base: position 45,063 of record JAXLRU010000007.1, on the reverse strand, counting down.
CACCACCCATGACCGAGACCGCCTCCACCTCCCAGAGCGCCGCCGGGCGCCGTGGCAAGTCCGATGCTCCGCGCGTGCAGCGCAAGGGCCTGACCGTGGGGCGCGTGTACACCACGCAGGGCGTGCACCCCTACGACGAGGTCACCTGGGAGCGGCGCGACGTCGTCCAGACCAACTGGAGGACGGGAGCCACGATCTTCGAGCAGAAGGGCGTGGAGTTCCCCGACTTCTGGAGCGTGAACGCCTCCACGATCGTCACGACGAAGTACTTCCGTGGCGCGCTGGGCACGGACGTGCGCGAGTGGAGCCTGAAGCAGCTCATCGACCGGGTGGTGCTCACCTACGGGCGCGCGGGCCGGCAGTACGGGTACTTCGCCACGGAGGCCGACGCGGAGGTCTTCGAGCACGAGCTGACGTGGATGCTGCTGCACCAGGTGTTCAGCTTCAACTCCCCGGTGTGGTTCAACGTCGGCACCCCGGCCCCGCAGCAGGTCTCGGCCTGCTTCATCCTCTCCGTCGACGACTCGATGGACTCGATCCTGAACTGGTACCGCGAGGAAGGGTTCATCTTCAAGGGCGGTTCCGGTGCGGGCCTGAACCTCTCCCGCATCCGCTCCTCCAAGGAGCTGCTCTCCAGCGGTGGCACCGCCAGCGGGCCCGTCTCCTTCATGCGTGGTGCCGACGCCTCGGCGGGCACCATCAAGTCGGGCGGCGCCACCCGCCGCGCGGCCAAGATGGTCGTCCTCGACGTCGACCACCCGGACATCGTGGAGTTCATCGAGACGAAGGCGCGCGAGGAGGACAAGATCCGTGCGCTGCGTGACGCCGGGTTCGACATGGACCTCGGCGGCAAGGACATCACGAGCGTCCAGTACCAGAACGCCAACAACTCGGTGCGGGTGAGCGACGACTTCATGCGCGCCGTCGAGGCCGGGGAGTCCTTCGGACTGCGCGCCCGCACCGACAACCGGGTGATCGAGAGCATCGACGCCAAGGAGCTGTTCGGCAAGATGGCCAAGGCGGCGTGGGAGTGCGCCGACCCCGGCATCCAGTACGACGACACCATCAACGACTGGCACACCACGCCGGAGTCGGGGCGGATCACCGCGTCGAACCCCTGCTCGGAGTACATGCACCTCGACAACTCCAGCTGCAACCTGGCGTCGCTGAACCTGATGAAGTTCCTCACCCCCGAGGGCGCCTTCGACGCCGAGCTGTTCGTGAAGGCCGTCGAGCTGGTCATCACCGCCATGGACATCTCGATCTGCTTCGCGGACTTCCCGACCGAGCCGATCGGCGAGACCACACGCACGTTCCGCCAGCTCGGCATCGGCTATGCCAACCTCGGCGCGCTGCTCATGGCCTCCGGCCTCGGCTACGACTCCGACGGCGGTCGCGCCCTGGCCGCGGCGATCACCTCCGCGATGACCGGGACCGCCTACCGCCGCTCCGCCGAGCTCGCGGGCATCGTCGGGGCCTACGACGGCTACGCCCGCAACGCCACGTCCCACCGTCGGGTGATGCGCAAGCACGCCGCGGCCAACGACGCCGTGCGCACGGTCAACGAGATCGACCGCGAGGTGCACCGCGTCGCGACGCGGGAGTGGGAGTCGGGCCTGCAGATCGGCGAGCAGAACGGCTGGCGCAACGCCCAGGCCTCGGTGCTCGCCCCCACCGGCACCATCGGCTTCATGATGGACTGCGACACCACCGGCATCGAGCCCGACTTCTCGCTGGTGAAGTTCAAGAAGCTCGTCGGCGGCGGGTCGATGCAGGTCGTCAACCAGACCGTCCCTGAGGCCCTGCGCAAGCTCGGCTACGCCGAGGAGACCGTCGAGGCCGTCGTGGAGTTCATCGCCGAGCACGGCCACGTCGTCGACGCCCCCGGCCTGCGCCCGGAGCACTACGAGGTGTTCGACTGCGCGGTCGGCGAGCGCGCCATCAAGCCGATGGGCCACGTGCGGATGATGGCCGCCTGCCAGCCCTTCCTCTCCGGCGCCATCTCGAAGACGGTCAACCTGCCCGAGACGGCGACGATCGAGGAGATCGCCGACGTCTACCTGCAGGGCTGGAAGCTGGGCCTGAAGGCGCTCGCGGTCTACCGCGACAACTGCAAGGTCGGGCAGCCGCTGTCGGATGCGAAGGCCAAGAAGGCCGACACGCCCGCGCCCGCCGAGGAGGCGGTCAAGGAGGTCGTGCGGGTCGAGTACCGCCCGGTCCGCAAGCGCCTGCCCAAGCGCCGCCCGAGCCAGACCATCTCCTTCGCCGTGGGCGGCGCCGAGGGGTACCTCACGGCCGGGTCCTACCCCGACGACGGCCTGGGCGAGATCTTCCTGAAGTTCGGCAAGCAGGGCTCCACGCTGGCCGGCGTCATGGACGCGTTCTCGATCGCCGTCTCGATCGGCCTGCAGTACGGCGTGCCGCTGGAGACCTTCATCGAGAAGTTCACCAACCTGCGCTTCGAGCCCGCGGGCATGACCGACGACCCTGACATCCGCATGGCGCAGTCGATCATGGACTACGTCTTCCGCCGCCTCGCCCTGGACTACCTCGACTTCGACACCCGTTCCGCGCTGTCGATCCACACGGCCGAGGAGCGCCGCCGCCAGGTCGAGACCGGCTCCTACCTCCCGACGCCGTCTGAGGATGACGAGGAGGACCTGGAGTCGCTGGCCCAGTCCGCGTCGGCGGTCAAGGCGCCCAAGGTCGAGGCGAAGCCCGAGGCGCCCAAGGCGGTGCCGGTGGTGATCAGCACCGAGACGACGGCGACGAAGCAGGCTCCCGTCGAGGTGCACTCCTCGGCCGAGCTGATCGAGCGGATCCAGGGCCGCGCCTCCGACGCCCCCATGTGCTTCACTTGCGGCACGAAGATGCGTCCGGCCGGGTCCTGCTACGTCTGCGAGGGCTGCGGCAGCACCTCGGGCTGCAGCTGACCCAGCCCGCCCGCCGACACGGCGGGCTCAGTACGCGCAGGGCGCCCTCGACCGGGGGCGCCCTGCGCGTGCGTGACCACAACGGTCCCGAGGAACGGAGCTCCGTGCCCACGCTGATCGCCGGTCCCGTGACCGGATACCTGGTTCCCACGAGCATCGTGGACGCCGACCACCCCGAGGTGATCGAGCGCTCGCGCGCCCTGGGCGCCCCCGGCGCGAGAGCAACGGAACCCCAGCGGGAGGCGTACGCGGAGCGGGCCTTCACGTGGGTCCGCGACGAGATCGCGCACAACGTCGACGTGCGCGACACCCGCGTGACCGTGACGGCGTCGCAGGTGCTGGCGGAGGGGGTGGGCGTGTGCTTCGCGAAGTCGCACCTGCTGGCCGCCCTGCTGCGGGCGGGCGGCGTCCCCGCGGGCCTGTGCTACCAGCGCCTCGCCGACGACGTCGGCGGCCACCTCGTCCACGGGCTGGTCGCCGTCCACCTGCGCGACGGCTGGCACCGCCTCGACGCGCGGGGCAACCGGCCCGGCCTGGACGCCCGCTTCGACCTGGACGTCGAGCGGGTGGCGTGGACTGCGCGTCCGGAGCTGGGCGAGGCCGACTACCGCGACGTCCTGGTCGACGCGGCACCCGAGGTGATCGAGGTCCTGCGCGGCGCCGCCGACGCGCTCGCGCTGTGCGCGGGCGGCCTGCCCGCGCAGCTGCCGCTGCGGTCCTGAGTCAGGCCAGGGGGGCCGGGCGCCCGTGCAGGTAGCCCTGGAAGTAGTCGCACCCGCCCTCGGCGAGGAAGGCCTGCTGCTCCTCGGTCTCGACGCCCTCGGCGAGCACCGGAAGTCCCAGGGAGTGGACCATCGCGATGATCGCCCGGATGATCTCGCCGTCGGGCGCGCTGGTGGGGACGCCTGCCACGAACCGTTGATCGATCTTGAGCTTGCTCAGCGGCAGCCGGCGAAGGTAGGCCAGGCACGAGTAGCCGGTGCCGAAGTCGTCGAGGGCGATCCTCACGCCGAGGTCACGCAGCCGGGTGAGCACCTCGACCGCCTCGTCGACGTCGTGGAGGAACACCGACTCGGTGAGTTCCAGCTCCAGCCGCTCGGGGGGTGCCCCGGTCTCGGTCAGCACCTGGCACACCCGCTCGGCGAGGTCCACACCGCGCAGCTGGCGCGCGCTGACGTTGACCGCCAGCGTCAGCTGGCTGCGCTCGGGCACTGACGCCCACTGCGCCAACGTGGTGCACGCCTGCGTGAGCACCCAGTCGCCGACGGCGGCGATGAGCCCCGTCTCCTCGGCGAGGGGGATGAACGTGCTCGGCGGGACGAGCCCGCGCACGGGGTGCGGCCAGCGCAGCAGCGCCTCCATGCCGACCACGCGCCGGTCGACGTCGATCTGGGGCTGCAGGTACAGCTGCAGGTCGCCGTCGTCGACGGCACGCCGCAGCGCGGTCGTCAGGGTCGTGCGCGCCTCGGCCTGGGCCTGCATGGACGGGTCGAAGAACCGCACGGTGTTCCGCCCCGCCGCCTTGGCCTGGTACATGGCCAGGTCGGCATGGCGGAGCAGGTGATCGGCGGAGGGGGTCGAGGCGTCCACGACGGCGATGCCGATGCTCGGCGTCGTCGAGAGCCTGTTGCCCTCGATCTCCAGCGGGCGGGCGACCTCCTCGGCGATCCGGGCGGCGACCGCCTCGGCTGCCGCGCAGGCGCCGGCCGACGTCGGGCTGATGTCGGGCAGGAGCACGACGAACTCGTCGCCGCCGAGCCGCGCGACGGTGTCGACGTCGCGCACGCAGTGCCCGATCCGCTCGGCGACGGCGCACAGCAGCAGGTCCCCGAGGTCGTGGCCGAGGGAGTCGTTGACGTCCTTGAACCCGTCGAGGTCGATGAACAGGACGACGCTGCGCACCTTCGTCCGGCCGAAGGCGGCGACGGCCTGCTGGACGCGGTAGCCCAGGTAGCGCCGGTTGGGCAGCCCGGTGAGGGCGTCGAAGTAGGCCAGCTGGTGGATCTGCTGCTGGGCCTGGCGCCGTTCGCTGAGGTCGACCAGCCACACGACGTACTGCTCGACGCGACCCCTGGCGTCGCGCAGCGCGGAGATCGTCGCGTGCAGGGGCCCGTCGCTGTCGTGGGCGTGCGGGGCGGTCACCTCGCCCTGCCAGGAGTCCGACGACTCCAGGGTGCGCACCCCGTGCGCCATGCGGTCGTGGCGCCGCCGAAGACCTCGACGAGGTCGACAGCGCGGCGGCCGCGGGCACGCCGCACAACCGGGCGAAGTTCGCGTTGACGTAGGTGACGAGGCCGCGGGCGTCGGTGAGCACGACGGCGTCGCTGCTCTGCTCGAGGCCTGCGAGAGCCGGGCGAGGTCGCGTTGTCCTGCCGCAGGTGCAGCAGCAGGGGACAGTTCCTCGCCGAGGGGCGGTGACGGCGGCGGCGGTGGTCGCCGCGCAGGCGGCGGGGGGGCCGCCCGCGACGACGGCGACCAGCTGGCGGCCCGGGGCCCCGACGACGACGCAGGAGGCGCCGGGCGCGCTCGACGAACCGTCACCGGAGGCGCCGCCCGCGCGCGGGCGCAGGCACGGGGGACGCCGTCGCGGCTGCCAGCGCCCGCCCGACGGCGTCGAGCACGGCGGGTGCCGTCATCACACTTCGGGAGACGGTGGGGGACCAGGCCAGCAGCTCGGGTTCGGGGGCGTCGTCCTGGACCAGGAACCAGGCGCAGCGCTCGCAGCCGCTGAGCCGTTCCAGCTGCCGGACGGCGGCCACCCGCAGCGCCGAGGGAGAGGCGTCGTGGGCGGCGCGGCGCAGTTCCAGCAGGGCGGCGTCGACCTCGGCCAGGCGGGCGGCCTCGGCATCGGAGGCGCGGTCGACGAACAGCGCGAGGCTGCGGTGGTCCACCGCCTCGCCGCGCAGGGCGAGGAGGTACACGTCGTGCGGGACCGGGTCGCCGAGGCCCGCCGCGGTCGGGACGTGGTCGACGAGGAGGCCGACGTCGGACACGCGTGCGGGGCCCTGCCCGCTGGAGGCGAGCGTGGCGAGGAACCGCGGGCGCGCTGCCGCGTCGAGCCGCCCGAGCAGTGCCAGCCCTTCGACGTCGGAAGGGCCGGGGCGGTCGAAGAGGTCCGCGGCCGCCGGGTTGGCGATCCGGACCACCGCCTCCCGATCGAGGACGACGGCGGGCAGCGGCAGGGAGTCGAACAGCGCGGCGTAGCGGGCCAGCGCGGCGGAGGCGGTCGCCTGGGCCGCCTCGAGTTCCGCGTTCTGGATCCGCAGCTCCGTCTGGTGGATGACGAGCTGCTCGATGAGCTCGGCGATCGTGGCGGCGGCGGTCGGGTCGGCGTCGAACCCGTCGCCCGCGAGCACGAGGGCCGCCTGCTCCTGCAACCGGCGCAGCCGAGCGTCGGGGTCACTCACCGGACGCGCCCTCGTCGGGGGCAGGACCGGACGTGGCGGCGGGACCGGACGTGGCGGCGGGACCGGTCGTGGCCCAGGGCGCGTCCTCCAGGTACCAGTCGGTGATGTCGACGTGGCTGACCACCGCGCGCAGCGGCCCGTCGTCGACCGGCGCCACGTTCATCACGAACCACCGCCGGGAGGCGGGGCCGTGGCAGGGGTAGCGCAGGGTGAACCGCGGCAGGGAGCCGTCGAGGACACCCTGCACCCCCCGCGCCGCCTCGGCCGCGATGAGGCGTTGCGCCTCGTCGGCCCGCTCGCTCGGGCGGCAGGCGGCGAGGTAGTTGCCGCCGGGCCCGCAGGCGCCCGTCGGCGGGGCACCGTTGTCCCGGGCGAACACCGACCAGGCGCGGTTCACCAGGGCGATGGTGCCGTCCTCCTCCAGCACCGCCACGTGTTCGGGCAGGGCGTCGATGACCGCCTGCATCCGGCGCGCGTCGAGGTAGGCGGTGATGTCGACGAACGTCGCCACAGCGCCGGCGGCGCCCCCGGCGTCCGCGCCGCACTGCAGCATCCGCACGACGTAGGTGCGGGAGCTGTCCAGTGATCCGACCTGGTGCTCGGTGGGCGTCCCCCCGCTGACGACGCCGGCGAGGTCGCTGAGCAGCGCCTGGTAGTCCAGCACGTGGGTGATGTCCTCCAGGGGACGCCCGAGGTCGCCGGTGCGGAGCCGGAAGACGTCGGCCGCGGCCGGGCTGAACCTGGTCAGGCGCATGTCGTCGTCGACGAAGACCATGGCGACGCCGGCGGCGCGGGCCATCGCCTCCAGGTCCGCGGCGGTGCGCTGCAGGAGCTCGCCCTTCGCCTGGTACTCGGCGTTGACGCTGTTGAGTTCCTCGTTCAGGGACTGCAGCTCCTCGTTGGAGCTCTGCAGCTCCTCGTTGGCGGAGATGAGTTCCTCGTTGGTGGCCTGCAGCTCCTCGTTGGACGTCTCGAGCTCCTCGATCGTCGTCTGCAGGCTCTCGCGCGTGGCGGCGAGCTCCTGTTCGAGGACCCCCACGACGTCGAGGTCCTGCACGTCCTGCGCGCTCGCCGCCATCTCGGTGCCCTGGGCCGGTTCGAACGTGAGCAGGGTGGCGGCGCTGTCCCCGAGCGGGTTGATCGGGCGCCCCACCAGTCGCCACCGCGCCCGCACGCCCACCTCGGCCGCCTGCTCCGGCGTGACGTCGCCCGGGGTGAGCGTGCTCAGCGGCCGTGCCTCGCGGACCACCCGCGCGACCAGGGCGGAGGCCGTGGCGGCCAGGCTCGCCGGCAGGACGTGGGCGAGTGCGGCCGAGACGGGGCCCGGGCGCACGGTGAGCAGGCCGCGGGTGTCGCCGAAGACGTGCGTCACCTCGCCCCGGGTGTCGATCAGGAGGCTCGCAGGGGTGTAGGCGTCGAGCAGGGCGCTCGCGGCGGCCACCTCGGGGCTGTCGTCGCGGCGCTGCCCGCCGGGGTCCTCGCCCGTCCGCCGCGCCGGTAGCGACCGTTCCGGCGGCTGGCGCAGGCCGAGCGCGAGCCTGGTGGAGCTCGGGCGTCCGGAATCGACCCGGCGGAAGATCTTGTGCTTGGCGTCGACGGCGCTGAACCCGTGCCGCGCCGTGGCGAGGGACTCGCTGGGGCCGAGGAAGAGCACCCCGCCCTGGCGCAGGGCGAACTCCATCCGCGCCAGGGCCCGGTCCTGCGCGGTGGGCGTGAAGTAGATGAGCGTGTTGCGGCAGACGACGAGGTCCATCTGCGTGAAGGGCGCGTCGGTGAGCAGGTTGTGCCGGGCGAACATCACGTGCTGGCTGAGCAGCCGCTTCACCGTGTAGCTGCCGTCGGTGGGGTCGAAGAAGCGGGCGAGGCGTTCGGGGTCGATCTCGGAGGCGATGCTGTCGGGGTAGACGCCCCGGCGGGCCTGGGCGAGGGCGGTCTCGTCGACGTCGGTCGCGAAGACCTTCAGCTGGCACCAGCGCTGCTGCCGGGCGATCTCCTCCAGCAGCAGCATGGTGACGGTGTAGGCCTCCTCGCCCGTGGCGACGCCGGCGAGCCACACGCGCAGGCAGTCGGTGTCGGCAGCGGCCTCGACCAGCCCCTGCAGGGCGTGCTCGCGCAGCGACTCGAACGCCTCCTGGTCGCGGAAGAAGCGGGTGACGCCGATCAGGAGGTCCTGGCCGAGGGCCACGCGCTCGTCGCGGTCGTGTTCCAGCAGCGCGAGGTAGGAGTCGAGGTCGGTCGTCAGCCGGGTCTGCATGCGGCGGGCCACCCGCCGCCGCACCGTGGCGGGCTTGTAGTCGGTGAAGTCGATCTCCGCGTCCTCGCGCAGCAGGCCGAGGATCCGGGCGATGGCCCCTTCCGCGGCCGGGGCGGGCGCGGGGTCCGGGTAGGTGTCGGAGCCGAGGGTGATGCTGCGGGTGAGGAAGTCGATCGCCGCCGCGGGCAGCCGTTCGGCGTCGGCCAGGACGTGGACGGCACCCGAGGACACGGCGCTGCGGGGCATCCCGTCGAAGCGCGCCGAGGCGGGGTCCTGCGCGAGGACCAGGCCCCCCGCGGCCCGGATCCGCGCCGCCCCGCGCGTTCCGTCGGAGCCGGTCCCGGACAGCACCACCCCGACGAGGTCCCCGCCCTCGCGCTGGCGGGCGGCGGAGGCGAAGAACGCGTCGATCGGGAGCGAGACGACGTCGGGCTCGCGGGCGGTCAGCCGCAGGACGTTGCCGTCGAGGTGGAGCAGGCGACCGGGCGGGATGAGGTGGACGGCGTCGGCACGGACGGGTTCCCCGTCGTGGATGAGGGTGACCGGCATCCCCGTGCAGCGGCTGAGCAGGTCGGGCATCAGCGTGGCGTGGTCGGGGGAGAGGTGCTGGATCACCACGTAGGCGACCCCGGCGTCCTCGGGGCAGGCGCGGAAGAAGGCCTCGAGGGCCTCGAGGCCGCCGGCGCTCGCACCGATCGCGACGAGCGGGACGTGGGAGGAGGCGGCCACCCGTTCCGTATCGCCGCCGGGCACCGGTGGGGTGGCGAGGCCGGTGGCCGGCTCTCCGTCGTCGCTCATGGGCCGCCCTCCGCTTGACGATCATGAGGTGATCGCGGTCACCCTAGTCGGGCCCGAAGGCGGACGACCGGGACGAGTGGCTCCCTTTCGTACCGTGACCGGGACGGTTCGTCCCCCAGGGCATTGACGATGGAGGCACTTGCGTGCACGGTAGCTCTAGTCGCTCTTTGCGCTCAAGCGTTCACCTATTGTGATGTGCGTCCCGGGGGGTGGCCTCCCCTGACATCCCTGCCGCTCCAGGAGGTGGCGCTCACGCCAACGTCGTCCGACCGGCGCCGTGCTCCGGGCCCGGGACCGGCCCTCCCGCCGCCCAGGGTCTCGGTGCGCCCTGCCGCCTCCACGCCGCCACCCTCGCTGCGGATCCTCGAGCCGCTCGCGGGGGTGTTCCTCGCCCTGCACGCGGTCGCCGTCGGCGCCTTCCGGCCGGGCGCCGGGACGACGATGCGCGCCGTCATCGCCGCCGCCGTCGTGGTCGTCGGCGGCAGCGGGTGCCTGGGGCTGCTGCCCCGCTCGCCCCGGTGGACCAGCTACGTGCGTGCGGCCGCCGCGTTCGGCTTCGGGCTGGCCCTGCAGGCCGTCGACGACCCGGTGAGCGGGTTCTTCCTGCTCTGGTTCTTCGTGATCGCGAGCCTCTACCCCCTGGTGCTGCCGCGCGCCGCCGCGAGGGTCGTCGTCGCCGCGGTCCCCCTCGGCTACTTCGCGCTCATCCCGCTGGCGCCCGCCGACGACGGCCCCCCGCAGGTGCGCCTGCTGCGCTGCTGCGTGCTCGGCTTCATCGGCCTGTTCGCGCTACGCGCCGCCCACGCCTACGCCGAGGCCGTCACCGCCCGCGACGAGTCCCTGGCCCTACTGGAGACCTACCTGGACGGCGTCCCCGTGGGCCTGGCGTTCTGGGACACCTCCCTGCGCTTCCGCCGGCTCAACGCCGCGCTCGCCGAGATGAACGGCCTCCCGGTGGCGGCCCACCTCGGCCGCCGGGTGGGGGAGGTGGTGCCCGAGCTGCGCTTCACCGAAGCCGTGCTGGAGCAGGTGCTGCGCACCGGACGACCGGTGCGCGACCTCGAGTTCAGCGGCTCCACCCCGGCACGGCCGGGCGTGCTGCGGCACTGGAAGGCCAGCTTCCACCGGGTGCAGGCCGGTGAGCAGGTGACGGGCGTGGGCGTCGTCGTCGAGGAGGTCACCCAGGCCCGGGCCGACGCCGAACGGATGGCGTGGTCGGCGTCCCACGACGAGCTGACGCGGCTGGCCAATCGCGCCCTGTTCGTCCAGCGCCTGGCCGAACAGCTGCGGGCCACCCCCGACGGCGGGCACGCGGCCGTCCTGTTCTGCGACGTCGACCGGTTCAAGCTCGTCAACGACAGCCTCGGCCACACCGCGGGCGACGACCTGCTCCGGGTGGTCGCGGCGCGGATCGTCGCGGCGGTCCGCCCGCAGGACACCGTCGCCCGCTTCGGCGGGGACGAGTTCGCGGTGCTGTGCACGGGGCTGCGGGAGGCGGGCGAGGCGCAGGCCATCGCCGAGCGGGTGCGGGCCGTCGTCCGCGCCCCCATCGAACTCGACACCCGCACCGTCACGATGTCGGTCTCGGTCGGGGTGTGCCTGGCCGAACCCGGCGGCAGCGATGCCAGCGACCTGCTGCGCGACGCCGACGTGGCGATGTACCAGGCCAAAGACGCCGGGCGCGACCGCACCGAGGTCTTCGACGCCCGGCTGCGCCGGCGCGCCCAGGCCCGCCTGGACGTCGAGCACGCGCTGCGCGGGGCCCTGGACCGCGACGAGGTGCGCCTGGCCTACCAGCCGGTCCTCGACCTGCGGCCCGGTCACGCCGACCTGTCGGTGGAGGCGCTGGCGCGCTGGTGCCGCGACGGCCAGGACGTGCCGCCCTCGGTGTTCATCCCGCTCGCGGAGGACCTCGGCCTCATCCACGACCTCGGACGGCGCGTGCTGCGCCGGGCGTGCGCCGACGTCGCGGACTGGCGCTGCGCCAGCGGGCTGGACCTGCGCGTCGCCGTCAACCTCTCCGCCCGTCAGCTCGGGCAGGCGGACCTCGCCGACCAGGTGGGGGAGGCGCTCGCCGGCAGCGGCCTGTCGCCGTCCGCGCTCACCCTGGAGATCACCGAGAGCGTGCTCGTCGACGATGTCGACCTCAGCGCCGCGAGGTTGGCCGACCTGCGTGCGCTCGGGGCGAGGATCAGCATCGACGACTTCGGGACCGGCTACTCGTCCCTGGCCTACCTGCGGGACCTCCCCGTGGACGTACTCAAGATCGACCGGTCCTTCGTCAACCGGCTCCCGGACGACGAGTCCATGGTCGCCGTGATCGTCGAGCTCGCCCACACCCTCGGCGCGATCACGGTCGCGGAGGGGGTGGAGACGCTGGACCAGCTCGACGTCCTGCACCGGATCGGCTGCGACCAGGTGCAGGGCTATCTGCTCAGCCGTCCCCTGCCGCCCGACGCCGTCCCCGCCTTCCTCGACGGCGCCCTGGCCAGTCCCGGCGCCTGCCGGGACCTGCTGGCTCCGGCCCCCGGATCCGCGGGCCCCGGGGTGCAGCGAGGCTCCCTTGCCTCACCCGCCGCCAGCTGAGCCTGTCGTGACCCGCCTGAGCGGCGGTTGGGTGTCGGCCTTGTTGCGATCCGGTACCACCCGCACCGCGAGCGGGCCCGGGTGCCACGACCGGGCCTAGGCTCGCCCGCGTTCGTCGCCGACGCCGTCGCGATCCGGAGGTCGCCCGTGGCCCCGCAGCCCACCCCGCTGCCGTCCCGCCGTCAGGTGTTGCGCTGGGGCGCCCTCGTGGGCGTCGCCGGAGGGGTGGCCGGGTGCACGTCCGGGCCGACGCCGACGCCCCCCGGCCCCTCGCCGTCCGGCGTCGGCACCGGCGCCGCGCAGCCCCTCGCGTTCCCGCGCGACTTCCTGTGGGGCGCCGCGACCTCGGCGTACCAGGTCGAGGGCGCCGCCGACGTCGACGGGCGCGGCCCGAGCGTGTGGGACACCTTCGCGGCGAGGCCCGGGACGATCCAGGACGGGTCCACCGGCGCCGTCGCCGCCGACCAGTACCACCGCTACGCCGACGACATCGCGATCATGCGCGAGCTCGGGCTGCGCAGCTACCGGTTCTCGGTGTCGTGGTCGCGTGTGCTGCCCTCCGGGGAGGGGAAGGTCAACCAGAAGGGCCTGGACTACTACCGCCGGCTCGTCGACGCGTTGCGCGCCGCCGACATCGCCCCCGTGCTGACCCTGTGGCACTGGGACACCCCCGAGGCGCTGGAGCAGCGCGGCGGCTGGGCCTCGCGGGCGACGGCCTACCGGTTCGCCGACTACGCCGGGGTCGTGGTCGATGCGGTGGGGGACAGGCTGCACACGCTGCTCACGCTCAACGAGCCCAAGACCGTCGTGCAGCTCGGGTACGTCTCCGGCGTGCACGCCCCTGGCCGGCGTGACCCCGTCGCGGCGGTGTCGGCGCTGCACCACCTCCACCTCGGCCACGGGCTCGCGGTGGCGGCCGCCCGCGCCTCCCGCTCCGGCCTGCGGGTGGGGCCCTGCTTCAACCTCGCCCCCGTCTACACCGCCGACGACTCCGACGAGGCAGCCGGCGCCGCGATCGTCGCGGACACCCGCGAGAACACCCTGTTCCTCGACCCGGTGCTGCGCGGCCGCTACCCGGCCGAGGCGGAGCTGGCGCTGGGCCGGGGGGCGCTGGAGTCGGTGGTGCGCGACGGCGACCTGCGCGCCATCGCGGCGCCCGTCGACCTCGTCGCGGTCAACTACTACAACCCCGTCTACGTGCAGGGCGACGGGTCGCAGGTGCACCGCCACCCCGTCGCCACCCCCGCGGAGTGGCTGGAGATCTATCCGCAGGGCCTGTTCGACATCCTCCTGCGCGTGCACCGCGACTACGGCGGGCCCGAACTCATGATCACTGAGAACGGCCGCCCCGATGCCCCCGGCACCGCCGGCTCGCCGCCCGCCGACGACGCGCGCATCTCCTACGTGCGCGACCACCTGGCGGCGGCGGAACGCGCCGTGCGCGCGGGGGTGCGACTGTCGGGCTACCAGCTGTGGTCGTTGCTGGACAACTTCGAGTGGGCCACGGGTTACAGCCAGCGTTTCGGCATCGTCCACGTCGACTTCGACAGTCAGAAGCGCACTCCCAAGAAGAGCGCCCTGTGGTACCGCGACGTGATCCGCTCCGGCAGGCTGCAGGGCTGAGGGGGCCGCGCACCACCCGGCGCATGAACACAGAGCGACCGCGCGAGTACCCTCCGTCCGGCGATCGTTCCGAGCGTCGGCCTTGTGGACGCCGTCACGGGCGGATGTCCTGAGGGCACGGCCTCGCCCGAGGCCGCCTCAGCCGCCGAGGAGGCGCGATGACAGCAGGAACCGACGCCGCATCCACGCCCGACGTCGACGGGTCGCCCGTGGCGACCCGTCTGCGCGTGAGCCGCACCGTCCCCGCTCCACCCGCCCGCGCCTGGGAGGTCCTCGTCGCCCCCGCCGGCGCCCAGTCCCTGTTCGGCCCGGGGGCCAGCATCGGCGCCAAGGGGCAGGCCTACCTCGCCGACGACGGCTCGCGCGGCGTCACCCGCAGCATCCACCCCCTCGAACAGCTGCGCGTCTCCTGGCACCGCAGCCCCGACGCGCCCGCCGTCATGGTCGAGGTCGAGCTGGAGCCCGCGGGCTCCGGGACCACCCTCGAGCTGGCCGTCACGGGTGCCGACGCTGCCGACGGCGCCGACGCCGGTGACGTCGCCGAGCGCTTCCGGGCGGGCCTCGACGAGCTCTGCTCGATGCTCGGCTGAGTCCGCGCGGCGGGGCCGCCGCCCCCGCCGCGCGGCTTCGTCCCCGGCGTCCGTGACATCCTGGCCGCCGGAGCGGGATTTCCTGCGTCCGCCGCGGCGTTGACGTCGCGACGGCGGACGATCGCGTCCGCCCTCGACCCGCACGACGACCCGAGAGGACGCCGGCCCGTGCTCGATCCGCGCCAGCTGTACGACGTCACCGACGCCGCATCGGAGTACCCCCTCGACGGTCGCGGGGCCGTGCTGATCCACGCGTTGACCGGGTTCATCGACGCCGGGTCCGCCGGTCGGCTGGCCGCCGAGCACCTGCGCGAGCACCTGCAGACCCGCGTCGTCGCCACGTTCGACGTCGACCAGGTGCTGGACTACCGCGCGCGGCGCCCTCCCATGACGTTCACCGAGGACCGCTGGACCGCCTACGAGCGTCCGCGCCTGGTCGTGGAGGAGCTGCGTGACGCCGACGACCAGCGGTTCCTGCTGCTCACCGGACCCGAACCCGACGTCCAGTGGGAGCGGTTCAGTGCCGCCGTCGTCGACCTCGTACGTCGCCTCGGGGTGCGCCTGACCCTCGGCGTGCACGCGATCCCGATGGCCGTGCCCCACACCCGCCCCGGCGGCGTCACCGCCCACGCCACCCGGCCCGAGCTCCTCGGCGAGCACCGCAGCTGGGTCGGGACCGTCCAGGTGCCCGGCAACGTGGCCGCCCTGATGGAGCTGCGCCTCGGCGAGGAAGGGCTCGATGCGGGCGGGTACGCCGTGCACGTCCCGCACTACCTCGCCCAGGCCGAGTACCCCCAGGCCGCCGCGCAGCTGCTGGAGGCGGTCTCCTCGCTGACCGGCCTGCGCCTGCCCGTCGCGGACCTCCACGAGGCCGCGGCGCGCACGCGGGCCGCCGTCGACGAGCAGATCGCCGACAACGCCGAGATCCGCGAGGTGGTCGCCTCCCTCGAGGCCCAGTACGACGCGTTCGTCGGGGGAGAGGGGCGCTCGCTGCTGGCCGATCCGCCCACGCCCGACGCCCCCCTGCCGACGGCCGACGAGCTCGGGGCGGAGCTGGAGCGCTTCCTCGCCGAGGAGAACGAGCGGCGGGGCCGCTCCGACGGCTGACGCCCCGCCGGTTCAGCCGAGGGCGATCCCTGCGCCCGTGTGCTGGTCGATCGAGAGGTCGAGCAGCACGTGCTCCAGGGCGAGGGCGTAGGCGTCGGCGGCCTCGGCCGCGGTGGCCGACCAGGGCCCAGCAGGCAGGGCGAGCTCGACGAGGAACCCCTCGGGCACGTGCCGCAGGGCTGCGAACAGTCCGCCGAGCATCCCGCGCAGCTGGTGCTCCGCGGGCAGCCAGAGGGCTTCCTCGGCGCCGACGGAGTCCAGCGCCCATTCGGCGACCCCGTTGAACCCGATGACCGGGCCGGTGGGGAACTGGTGCACCTCGATGGTCATGTCGCTGAGGACGAAGCTCTCCTCGTCCATGCCCCTGCCCGGCAGGACGAACCTGTCGCCGGGGCGGGGTTGCCACCGCAGGCCCGCGGCCCGCAGACGCTCGGCCATCGGCAGCGAGATCATGCCCCGAGTGTCCCGCCGTCGGTCGCGGTCTGCCCGCCGACCCGCTGTCCGGCGTCCACGGCTGCGGGCAGGCCGTGAGTGAGGTCGACGACGTCGTAGGGCTGGCGGGCGGTGCCCGCCGGCACCCGCACCAGGACGGCGCCCGGGACCACCGACGCGTCGAGGGCGCTGGAGGAGGCGATGGGCTCGCCGTCCAGCTGGCGTGGCTGTCGCTCGGCTGCGCGGACCAGGACGGACCGTGCCTGCCAGCGCTCCCACCGGTCGTCCTCGACGGCGGCGGGCCGGCGCAGCAGGAACCGCGCGGCGGCGCGCACGCGCTGGCCCGTCGTGCGCGGGGCGAGGACGCAGACGTCGAGCGCGCCCGGCGCCGGGTCGGCCGCGGGCAGCAGCGCCTCGCTGCGCAGCCTGCCGACGTTGCCGATGAGCACGCTGACCGCCCGTCGCCGCAGCGCGGGGCGACCGTCGAGGCTGACCTCGACGCCGAACCCGCGGCTTCGGACGCTGGCGGCGCGGGCGAGGGTGTAGCCGGGCCAGCCGGTGCCCGACCGGGTGGAGGGCTGCAGCGACTGCACGACCGCGGCGTCAGCACCGATGCCGGCCATCACCGCGAACGACCCGGCGCCGTCGTCGAGCCGGCCGAGGTCGAGGCGCACGTCGTCCCCGTCGAGCCCCGCGGTGATGGCCGTGACGGGGTCCAGCGGGATCCCGAGGTTGCGCGCGAGCAGGTTGCCCGCGCCCATCGGCACCACCGCCATCGGGATGCCGGATCCGGCCAGGCCCTCGGCGACGGTCCGCACCGTCGCGTCCCCGCCGGCGACGACCACGAGGTCGGCCTGCGCGACCACCGCGTCCCTGGCCGCGGCGGCCCCGCCGTCACGGGACTCGGTCTCGAACACGTCCACCGTGTGGTCGCCGCGGGCCTGGAGCTGGTGGGTGAGCTCGACCGCGAGGGCGTCGGCTCCGATCCCGAGGACGCTCGCGGAGATCGGGTTGGCGATGAGGACGACGTGACTCATCGGGGCGCTCCTTCCGGGGGCGGCCTGTGGCGGCTGCGCGGGTGGTGACCGGTCAGGGCGGGGGAGGGCGGGCACCCGACGCGTACCCCCTCCGTACCCGCGCCGGGCGCCGGGAACGCTCGGTGCAACACCAAAACGGTCACGACAGGCACACCTTAGATCACTGACAGTGCGTGTCGAGGGATCGTGATGCCAGATTCCTCACAGGTCGTCCGTTCGCCCGGGGTCCGTCGTACCGATCGCGGCCGTGCTTGCCTCGACGCGCGCATCCCCGGGAACGTCGTCCGGTGTGCCGTCCGCGCCGTCATCGGGCACCGCGCCGTCGTCCGACACCGCGCCGGCGGTGAGCGACAGCACCGTCTCGACGGTGTCGGCCTCGTCGGCGGTCTTGTCCTCGCGGTAGCGCAGGACGCGCGCGAACCGAAGGGCCACGCCCGCCGGGTACCGGCGGGAGACCTGCAGGCCGTCGAGGGCGATCTCCGCGACCAGCTCGGGCCGGACGTCGACCTGCCAGGTCGTGCGGGCCACGGCGCGCTCCAGCAACTGCTCGGTCTGCCACCGCAGGGTCGCGTCCGTGAGGCCCTTGAACGTCTTGCCGAGCATCACGGTGCCGCCGGGAGGGCCGAACCGCCCGGCGGGCCGCGCGCGGCGAGGTGGAGGTTGGACAGCAATCCGGTGCGGCGGCCGTGACCCCACTCGGCGGCGACGACCAGGAGGTCGAGCGTGAGCCGGGGCTTCACCTTGACCCAGCCCACCCCGCGCCTGCCCATGGCGTAGGCGGCGGCGTGCGACTTGACCACCACGCCCTCGTGTCCTGCGGTCGAGGCGCCGGCCGTGAACGCGCGGGCGGCGTCCCGCCAGTCAGGCCCGCTCGGGTCGACGTCGAGCCGTGGCACGAGCTGCACGGGCCCGCCGCCCCCGGGCACGACGCGCTCGAGCTCCCGGCGCCTCGTCGGCCCGTCGGCGTCGAAGAGGTCGCGACCGGCCAGGTGCAGCAGGTCGAAGACGACCAGGGTCAGCGGCTCCGCCTGCGGGTCTCGAGCGTGCCGGGCCGCCCTCGCGCTGCTCACCTGGAACGGCAGGGGCGAGCCGTCGTCGGAGAGGGCCAGTACCTCGCCGTCGAGGACGACCGGATCGGCGTCGAGGGCCCGCACGGCCTGCGCGAGGTCGGGCAGGCGGGGCGAGATGTCGTCGAGGGTGCGGGTGAAGAACCGCACCTCCTCGCCGGCGCGGTGCACCTGGACCCGGATGCCGTCGAGCTTCCACTCGACCCCCGCGGCCCCGGTCACCTCGAGGGCGGCCTCGACCGAGGGTGCCGAGGCGGCGAGCATCGGCGAGACCGGGACGCCGACCTGCAGGCCCACGGCCGCCAGCGCCTCGACCCCGCCGTGACGGGCCCGCAGCAGAGCCGCGGCCGGGTCGCCGAGCAGCATCGCGGCGCGCCGGACGGGGCCGGCGGGAGCCTCGGTGGCGACGACGACGGCGTCGAGCACCACGCCTGCGCCCGCCCCGGACCGCGCCCCACCGGTGAGGACCGAGACGAGGAGGTCCCGCTCCGCGCCGCTCGCCCGGGCCAGCACCTCCCTCAGGTGCGTCGCCCGGGCCGCGGCGCCCCCCTGGGTGGCCTCGGCGGCACTGAGGGCGGCGTCGACCTCGCGGGCGAGCACGGGACGGTCGGCGTCGGGCCGGGCCTCCGCCGCGGGGAGCAGGTCCCGGACGGCGGCCCAGCCGAGGCCGGTGCGGCGCTGACGCGTCGTGCCCGACAGCCATGCCAGGACCGCGGGGACGAGGTCGTCGGGCGTGGCGCGCAGGCACTCGGCGAGCGCGGCGACCTTCGCCGATCGGCCCGGGGCGGCCGTGACGGCGGCCACCGTGTCGGCCACGGCCGCGAACCGAAGGTCGGCCTCGGGCGGTGCGGGGGGCTCGCCGGTCATCCGGCCGTGGCCAGGGCGAAGGGGAGCACCGCGCGTGCGCCCGCCAAACGCAGGGCCCGCCCGGCGACGGTGATGGTCCAGCGCGAGTCGACGAGGTCGTCGACGAGCAGGACCGGCCCGCCCCCCAGGCTCGCCAGCTGGTCGCGCATGGCGGCGCCGACGGCGAACGCGTCGTGCACGCGGGCCAGGGAGAAGGCGCTGTTGCCACCCGAGTCGGTGCGCGGAGGCGGCGGCCCGGCGGGCCCCGACTCCAGCGGGCCCAGCCACGCCAGCCGCCCGACGGCGCACAGGTGGTGCGCCACGGAGGCGAGCAGGAGGGGGTGGGTGCGGGTCCCGACCGCGGCGACGCCTTGCGGCCGCTCCTGCCAGGGCCACTGCCGCAACACCTCCACGCACGCGGCGAGCAGGGCGGGATCGGCGGGTGCGTCGGGCGCCCGCAGCAGCTCCCGGAGCCGGGTGCCCCAGCCGAGATCGCTGAGGCGGGCCAGCGCGCGCCCCTCCTCCACCTGCTCACTCGCGGGGATGCGCCCCTTGAGGCTGATGCCGAGGCGGTCCATCCCCGCCGGCCACTGGGACCGTGCGGCCACCGGCACGCCCACGGCCTGCAGCCGCTGACGGGCCTGCTGGGTGGCGGCCGCGTCGACCTCGACGGGGTACCACGGCCCGGCGCACACGTCGCACCGCCCGCAATCGGCGGCGGCCGGGTCGTCCAGCGCCTCGGCCAGGAACCTCATGCGGCAGACGTCACCGCGCTGGTAGTCCAGCATCGCCCGGGCCTCGGCGTCGCGCGCCTGGGCCACCCGCCGGTAGCGGGGCTCGTCATAGGCCCAGGGCCTCCCCGTCGCGCTCCATCCGCCCTGCACCCGGGCGACCGCGCCGTCGACGTCGAGCACCTTCAGCAGCAGCTCCAGCCGGGTGCGCCGGATGTCGGTCACCGTCTCCAGGACCGCGGTGGACACGGGTCGCCCGGCGTCGGCGAGGGCGGCCAGGACGGCCGCGGCCTGGTCGGGGCGCGGCATCGACGCCGAGGCGAAGTACGCCCAGATGTCGCGGTCCTCGGGGCCGGGCAGGAGCAGGACGTCGGCCGAGGCCGTGGCCCGGCCCGCGCGGCCCACCTGCTGGTAGTAGGCCACGGGCGAGGACGGCGCACCGAGGTGCACCACGAAGCCGAGGTCGGGCTGGTCGAAGCCCATGCCCAGCGCGCTGGTGGCCACCAGCGCCTTGACCCGGTTGTGGCGGAGGTCGTCCTCGGCCTGCTCCCGTTCGGCGGTGTCGGTGCGTCCGGTGTAGGCCCGCACCTCGTGCCCCACCGCCCGCAGGGCCTCGGCGAGATCCTCCGCGGCGGAGACGGTGAGCGCGTAGACGATCCCGCTGCCCGGCAGGTCCCCCAGGTGCGAGGTCAGCCACGCGAGGCGCTGCTCGGTGGTGGCCAACCGCAGCACGCCGAGCCGCAGGCTGTCGCGCGCCAGGGGCCCCCGGAGCGTGAGCACGGGGGAGGGCCGCTCGGAGTGGGCCGCTTCGGCGTCGGCCCGCTCGGTCGCCCGGGCCTGCCCGGGCGAGGGGACGGCGAGCTGGGCCGCGACGTCCTCGACCACCCGCGCGTTCGCCGTCGCCGTCGTGGCGAGGACCGGCGTGTCGGGCGGCAGCGTGGCCAGGACCGCGGCGATGCGACGGTAGTCGGGCCGGAAGTCGTGGCCCCAGTCGCTGACGCAGTGGGCCTCGTCGACGACCAGCAGACCCGTGCGGGCGGCCAGCGCCGGCAGCTGCTCCGTGCGGAACACCGGGTGGTTGAGGCGCTCCGGGCTGACGAGCAGGACGTCGACGTCGTCGGCGGCCAGCCGCGCCGCCACGACGTCCCACTCGTGGGCGTTGGCGGAGTTCATGGAGACCGCCCGGATCCCGGCGCGCTCGGCTGCGGCGATCTGGTCGCGCATGAGCGCGAGCAGTGGCGACACGATCAGGGTGGGCCCCGCACCGCGCTCGCGCAGCAATCGGGTCGCCACGAAGTAGACCGCCGACTTCCCCCAGCCGGTGCGCTGCACGACGAGCACCCGCCGCCGCTCGCCGACCAGGCTCGCGACGGCCTCCCACTGCCCGTCGTGGAAGGCGGCGTCGGGGCGGCCCACCAGCTCCCGCAGCGCCACCAGCGCTTCGGAGTGCAGCGGCCCGCCGGGCACGGACCCCGGCGTCGGCGCGGAGCCCGGCCCCGCGAGGTCGAGGGTCATCGCGCCGAGCCCGTCTCGGGCCGGACCGGCGCGTGCACGGCGCCCTCACGCACGCGGCCGCCCTCGACCTCCCACCGGCGCGTCACGCGCACCTGGTCCAGCAGGCGCCGGTCGTGGCTCACCAGGAGCACGGTGCCCGGGAAGGAGTCCAGCGCCTCCTCGAGCTGCTCGATCGCGGGGAGGTCGAGGTGGTTGGTCGGCTCGTCCAGGACGAGCAGGTTGACCCCCCGCGCCTGCAGCAGGGCGAGGCCCGCCCGCGTGCGCTCGCCCGGCGACAACCCGGCGAGGTCGCGCAGCACGTGCTCCCCGCCGAGCCCGAACTTCGCCAGCAGCGTGCGCACCTGCGCCTCGGGCCACTCGGGCACGCAGTCGCCGAAGGCGCGCAGCAGGGTGAGGGGCGCCCCGGAGGGTTGGGTGGCCGCGGTGAAGCGCGCGCGGGCCTGGTCGATCTCGCCGACGACGACGCCGGGGCCGAGCGTGGCGCTGCCCTCGTCGGGGGTGAGCCGGCCCAGCAGCACCCGCAGGAGCGTGGACTTGCCCGCGCCGTTGGGGCCGGTCACGGCGATCCTGTCGGCCCAGTCCACCTGGAGGTCCACCGGCCCGAGCGTGAAGGCCCCGCGCCGGACGACGACGCCGCGCGCGGCTGCCACGACCGCGCCCGCCCGGGGGGCGACGGCGATCTGCATCTGCAGCTGCCATTCCTTGCGCGGCTCCTCGACGACGTCGAGCCGCTCGATGAGACGCTCGGTCTGACGGGCCTTAGCCGCCTGCTTCTCGGAGGACTCGGCGCGGAAGTTCTTCACGAACTTGTCGGAGTCGCTGGCCTTGCGGCGGGCGTTGCGGACGCCCTTCTCCATCCACGCCCGCTGCGTGCGCGCCCGCTCCTCCAGCCCCGCCCGGGTGGTGGCGTACTCGTCGAAGGCCTCGCGGGCGTGGCGGCGCGCGATCTCGCGCTCCTCCAGGTAGGCCGCGTACCCGCCGTTGTAGACGTTCACCTGCTGCTGGGCGAGGTCGAGCTCGACGACCCGGGTCACCGTGCGGGCGAGGAACTCCCGGTCGTGGCTGACGACGACGATCCCCGCGCGTTGGGCGGTGACGAAGTCCTCCAGGCGGGCCAGGCCGTCCAGGTCGAGGTCGTTGGTGGGCTCGTCGAGCAGGAAGAGGTCGTAGCGCGAGAGCAGGAGGGCGGCCAGCCCCGTCCGGGCCGCCTCCCCGCCCGAGAGCGTGACCATCTCGGCGTCGAGGTCGACCGTGAGACCGAGCGCGGCAGCGACCGCCGGCACCCGCTCGTCGAGATCGGCGCCGCCGAGGGCGAGCCACCGCTCGAGCGCGTCGGAGTACTCCTGGGCGGTGTCGGAGGCGCCGGTGGCCTCCTCGCTCAGCGCCGCGGTGGCGGCTTGCAGGGCAGCATCCGCCTCCGCCACCCCCGTGCGCCGCGCGAGGTAGGCGCGCACGGACTCGCCGGGACGCCGCTGGGGTTCCTGCGGGAGCAGTCCGATGGACGCGGTGGCGGGCGCCAGGCGGACCGTGCCGTCGGTGGCGGCGTCACCCGGGTCCGCGACTGCCGCGGTGGTGTCGGCCCGGGCGAGCAACCGGAGCAGGGTGGACTTGCCCGCGCCGTTGGCGCCGACGAGGCCCACGACGTCCCCCGGCGCGACGACGAGGTCGAGGCCGCTGAACAGCGTCCGGCTCCCGTGGGCGGCGGACAGGTCGCGGGCGACGAGCGTGGCGGACATGACGGGCACGCTACCCGCAGCGGCGGACACCGCCCGCGCGTCGTCCCCAGGGCAGACCCCCCCGCATGGGGGTGTGGACGAGCGCCGCCTGGGACGACGGCGGGCCGCGGCGAGTCGTTCGCCGCGGCCCGCCGTCGATCTGCGTCAGTGCGAGGTGTCGACCTTCTCGCCGACGGGCTGCCCGATGGAGGCCAGCAGGTCGGTGAACCACGGCGCCGAGGCGTCGAACGCCTTCCCGCCCTTGATCCGGGGGAACTCGCAGACGCGCAGCTGGTCACCCGCCTCCTCGTCCTGCCCGATGACGCCGGGCTCGCCGCGCAGGGCGGCGTCGACGGCGAGGTCGGTGCACTGCTTGATCAGCGCGAGGTCCTCGGCGTTGGCCGCGGCGGAACGGGAGAAGTACCCCGACTTCTGCACCATGGTCTTCTCGGCACCCACGAGCGAGGCGAACTGCTTGGCGAACCAGGCCCCGGGGTTGATCTTGTCGAGCTGCACGTGGCCGAACGCGTCGCGGGAGGGCTCCTCGCCGCGGGCGATCATCTCGGCGACGATCGTGTCGACGCCCGCACCCTCGGACAGGAAGATGTTGACGCAGCCCTCGGCGTCCATCTTGGCCCGCAGGCGAGCCGCCTCGGCCTCGAGGTCGATGGCCAGCTCGGGCACGTAGACGGCGTCCACACCCCAGCAGCCGGCGTTGTTGTACCCGAAGCCCGAGTACTCGGTGGCGCCGAGCAGGTCGCGGTACTTCAGCGCCGTGGCGGCGGTGAGCCAGCCGCAGTGGCGGCCCATGACCTCGTGGATGATCAGCATCCGCGGGTTGGAGGAGTGCTCCGAGATGATGTTCCGGGCGTAGATCGCGCCCTGCTCGGCGGCGGTCCACGCCCCGAGGCTCTGCTTGATCGGCACCACGTCGTTGTCGATCGTCTTGGGCAGGCCCACGACCGTCAGCTCGTAGTTGTTCTCGTGCAGGTAGGCGGCGAGGTCGGCGGCCGTCGTGTTGGTGTCGTCGCCACCGATGGTGTGCAGGACGTCGACGCCGTCCCGGGTCAGCTGCTCCGCCGCGACGTGCAGCGGGTTCTGCCCCTCGGCGACCAGACCGCGCTTGACGCAGTCGGCCACGTTGGTGAGCTTGACCCGGCTGTTGCCGATGGGGCTGCCGCCGAAGCTGTGCAGCAGGTGGGCCTTCTCGCGCACCTCGGGCGTGACCTCGACGTAGCGCCCGGCGAGCAGGCCGGCGTAGCCGTCGAGGTAGCCGATGATCTCGACCTCGGGGGCGACCTGCGAGTAGCGCTCGATCAGGCCACCGACGGCCGAGGAGAGGCAGGGGGCGAGTCCACCCGCGGTGAGCAGGGCGACGCGGCGAACGGTCATGGAGTTCTCCGGGATGACGGGAAACGGAGGGCGGCGCCGTGGTGCACCGGTGGACCACCCGTGAGGGCGACCGGGCCGACGTCCGGGGCACGCCGTCGTGCCGCCCAACCCTAACGGGCGTCGGGGCGGCCCCGATCAGGCCGGAGGGCCCTGCCGCTCGGGGAGGGGACGACAGGGATCGGCGCGGGCCGTCGCCCCCCTGCTGACAACGATGCCACCCAGGCCGAGAGCCCGGCGGGGCGGCTGGCAGCATGGCGCCATGACCTACGTCGCCGACGACACCCGGTACGACACGATGCGCTACCGCCGCAGCGGGCGCTCGGGCCTGAAGCTGCCCGAGGTGAGCCTGGGGCTGTGGCACAACTTCGGGGACGACAAGCCCCTGGCCACCCAGAGGGCCGTGCTGCGCCGGGCCTTCGACCTCGGCATCACGCACATCGACCTGGCCAACAACTACGGCCCGCCGGCCGGCGAGGCGGAGACGAACTTCGGGCGCATCCTGCGCGAGGACTTCTCCGGCTACCGCGACGAGCTCGTCATCTCGACCAAGGCCGGGTACTGGATGTGGAACGGCCCCTACGGCGAGTGGGGTTCGCGCAAGTACCTGCTGTCGAGCCTCGACCGCTCGCTGCAGCGGATGGGCGTGGACTTCGTCGACGTCTTCTACAGCCACCGGCCCGACCCCGACACCCCGATGGAGGAGACCATCGGCGCGCTGGACGCGGCCGTCCGGTCCGGTAAGGCCCTCTACGCGGGCGTCTCCAACTACAGCGCGGAGCAGACCCGGCAGGCCGCGGCGATCGCCCGCGCGCTCGGGACGCCGCTGCTGATCCACCAGCCCCGCTACAACATCCGCGACCGCTGGGTCGAGGACGGGCTGCTCGACGTCCTCGCCGAGGAGGGCATGGGCTGCATCGCCTTCTCGCCGCTGGCCCAGGGCGTGTTGACCGACCGCTACCTCGACGGCGTCCCCGCCGACTCCCGCGCCGCCCAGGGCCACTTCCTGACCAGCGCCGCCCTGGACGACGTCACGATGACCCACGTGCGCGAGCTCACCGGCATCGCTGCCGACCGCGGTCAGAAGCTCGCCGAGATGGCCCTCGCCTGGATCCTGCGCCACGAGCAGATGACCTCGGTGCTGATCGGGGCGAGCAGCGTGGCGCAGCTGGAGACGAACGTGAAGGCGTTGAACGGCCCGGCCTTCACCGACGACGAGCTGGCGGCGATCGACGCGTCGTGCCGCCGGGCGGGCGTCGCGGTCCCCGGCCTGGACTGACGCGGCGGCGGAGACGGACGCTGCGGAGTGGGCTGACGCTGCGGCGGCGACTGGCGCGGCGGCGGGTGCGGGACGGCCCGTCGCCGCGCGTGGGGTGCGGCGGGTGGACGAGGATGGGGCCATGACCGATGCGTCCGGAATCCCGGCTCCCGCCGGCGTCGACCCGCGAGCGGTGACCACCCTCGCCGACGCCTACGTCGACGCCGTCGCGGCCCACAACCCGATCGTCGCCACCTCGCTCGGCATCCCGGGTGGGGCCGACCGCATGCCCGACCTGTCCCCCGAGGGGGCGGCGGCCGAGCACCGGCTGCGCCGCGAGACGCTCGCGCGGCTGGACGCCACGATCGAGCAGGCGAGCGGCCTGGACGGGCTGGAGGCGGGGCAGCGCCGGTGCGCGCGCCTGCTGCGCGAGCGGCTGGAGGCGGCGGGTGCCCTGCACGAGGCGGGGGAGGACCTGCGCTCGGTCGGGACGCTGTTCTCGCCGCTGCAGTCCCTGCGGTCGGTGTTCCTGCTGATGCCCCTCGCGTCGGTGTCGGACTGGGAGACGGTCCAGCGACGGCTGCAGGCCCTGCCCGAGGCCGTCGACTCCTACCGCCGGTCCCTGGCGGAAGGGCTGGCCCAGGACGTGCTCGCGGGCCCGCGTCAGGTCGAGGCCGTGCTGGAGCAGGTCGCCCAGTGGCTGGCCCCCGAGCCCGGGGGCTGGTTCTCGGGGTTCGTCCAGGGCAGTGCGCAGGTCGACGGCGTGAGCGCCGCCCTGCAGTCCGGGCTGGCCGAGGCCGCGACCGCGGCGACCGCAGCCGTCGCCGGCTTCCGGTCCTGGCTCGGCGAGGCGTATCTGCCCGCGGCGCGTTCCCACGGCAGCGACGTCGCGGGCGAGGCGCGCTACCGCCGCTGGGCCCGCTACTGGACCGGTGCCGAGCTGGACCTGCACGAGGTCTACGCGTGGGGCTGGCAGGAGTACGCGCGGCTGGACGAGCAGCTGCGGGCCGAGGCCGGGCGCGTGCGCCCCGGGGCGAGCGTCCGCGAGGCGATGACCTGGCTCGACACCGACGGTCCGGCGGTCGAGGGCGTCGAGGAGGTCCGCGCCTGGCTGCAGCGGCTGATGGACGACACCATCACGGCGCTGGACGGCACCCACCTGCGCATCGCCGGTCCCATCCGCCAGGTCGAGGCGATGATCGCCCCCGAGGGCAGCGCGGCGGCGCCGTACTACACGCGCCCCTCGCTGGACTTCTCGCGCCCGGGGCGCACCTGGTTGCCGACGCTGGGCCGCACCCGCTTCCCCGAGTGGGACCTCATCAGCACCTGGTACCACGAGGGCGTGCCGGGTCACCACCTGCAGCTGGCGCAGTGGGTGCTGTGCGCCGAGGACCTCTCCCGCTACCAGGTGTCCCTGGGGTCGGTCGGGGCCAACGTCGAGGGTTGGGCTCTGTACGCCGAGCGCCTCATGGACGAGCTCGGCTTCCTCAGCGACCCGGGACACCGCCTCGGCTACCTCGACGCGCAGCAGATGCGCGCCGTCCGCGTGATCATCGATATCGGGATGCACCTGGAGCTGCCCATCCCCGTCGAGCAGGGCGTCGCCGAGCCGTTCCGGCCGGGGCAGCGCTGGACGCCCGAGACGGCCAGGGAGTTCTTCGGCCTCAACTCGGGCCGCCCGGCCGACTTCCTCGACAGCGAGATCATCCGCTACCTGGGGATGCCCGGACAGGCCATCAGCTACAAGCTCGGCGAGCGGGCCTGGGTGGAGGGCCGGCAGCGGGCGGCCGATCGCGCCGCGGCCGAGGGCCGTGCGTTCGACGCGGTGGCGTGGCACGACGCCGCGCTGTCGGCCGGATCCCTCGGCCTCGACGACCTGGTCGACGAGCTGGCCTCGAGCTGAGGCGCCCGGCAGCTCAGCGCGGGGACACGGAGTAGAAGGACGTCGTGAGGTCGCCCTTGCCGAGGAACACCTCCGACCCGGCCTCGATCCCGACGACGTAGCGCGACGAGGGCAGCCAGCCCCGCCGCACGAGGTCGTCGAGGAAGTGCTTGAGGTCGAGCTGGAGGTCGTCGTCCGGCTTCGGGTCCAGACGCACGAATGACAGCACGTTCCACGTGTGGGCCCCGCGCCAGACCTCCCAGTCGGCACCGTCGATCCGGACGGTCGTCTGTCGGCTGCCCACCGGCCGGATGCCTCCCGTGCGGTAGTTCCACACCATGATCTCGTCGGCGGGGCCGCCCGGAGCGGAGGCCTCGGTGCTCGTCCAGATGTCGTAGGCGACGTTCAGCTGGTTGAGCGAGGACAGGTCCAGGTCGAGGTCGTACTGCCAGCGGGCGGGGATCGCCGTCACGTCCGCGACGCGCAGGGGTAGGCCGGAGCCGGCCACGGGCCAGCCCCAGTGCCAGCCCGTCACGGCGGCGGCATAGGACTTCACCTTGTTCTGCTCGCCCGACCACTGCCAGTCCGTCGACCAGGCCAGGCCGTCCGGGCCCCACGCGCGGGCGCTCACGCACTGCTTGCCCGTGCCGGTCCCGGCACCCCACTGGTTGTCGTAGGCCCAGTACGTGCCGACCTTGATGCTCCCGCCGTTGTCGCAGGTCGTGCGGGTGCCGGTGTCGGCGGAGGCCGGCGTTGCGCTAGCGGTGCAGCCGGGCGCGGTCCAGGTGCCGGCCCACGTCCCCTGGACGCCGATGCCCACCGCCTGCCCTGCCTCCAGCGACCCGTTGCCCGCGAGGTTCGTCCCGGTGACCACGAGGTCGCTGCTGGTGAACGTGGCGTTCCACGAGTTCGTGATGGCCGGGCGCTGCGTGTAGCTGAGCCGCACCGCCCACCGGGACACGGCCGCGGGCCCCTCGTTGCGGACGTCCAGGTTCAGCACGTACCCGCCCTGCCACACCGTGGGGCGCACCGTGCACGAGACCGTGGCCTTCGGCGTCGGCGCGGGGCTCGTGCTCGGCGGCACGGGCAGGGCGTTCGCGACCGTGAAGGAGGCGGCGAGCGTGCGCGTCGCCGTCGACGTCGTCACCCGGGTGAGCAGGGTGTGCGTGCCGTTGGCGAGGACGCGGGTGTCGAAGGGGGTCGCCGCCGCCGCGCTACCTCCGGCGAGGTCCCACGGCGCACTCCGCTCCACCGTGTACGGCGACGACGTGGGGGCGGGGGTGTCGATCCAGAACTCGACGGTCGTGGCCGCCGCGACGGCGACGAACACGTGGGCTGCGCCGCTGACGGTGGCGCCCTCGAGCGGGACGGGCTGGGAGCGGTCGGCGGCCGCCGAGACCATGAGCCGCGGCGGTGCCGGCGATCCGGTGGGGCTCGGGGTGGGCGACGCCGCGGTGGGCCGGCTGGTGCCGGTCACGCTCGAGGGCGTGGCACCGGGGGACGACGCCGCGGGGAGGGCGTGGTCGACGCGGCGGCCCGGCTCGCCGCGCGCGACGGCGTCGTTGTCGGTACGGCCCCGGCCGCGGCCGGCGTCAGCGTGGCGGCGAGGGTGAGGAGCACGGCGGCGAGGGTCAGGAGCGCGAGGGCGACTCCCGGGGACGAGGCGTGAGGGGGCGCGGCTGAGGTTCTCCGAGGACGCAACGACGGCTCCGCAGGTGTCGGCGAGCGGTGGCGGCCGGCGTCCTCGGCGGCGCTGCGGGGAGGGAGCCCCGCGGGATCGTCGCGAGGCTAGAGGCGATACCGCCCGTCGCGCGTGACGCGCCGGGCTGATGTCGGCGAGTCGTCGCAAACCGGTCGTTTGCGGTTCAGTGGGTCGCATCGTGATCGACACTCGCGTCCCGCGGTGCGCGGGCACCGGCGGCGAACGCGCCGATCGCGTCGGGCCCCAGCAGCCGCGCGCGGACGGCCCCCGAGACCAGTCGCCGGGTGAGGGTGGCGACGGCGTCGGCGTCCTGCAGGGCGGGGCCGGCGAGGAGGACCGCGTTGCCGTGGCGACTGCCGCCCTTGAACTGCGCCGGCTCGGCGACGACGGCCACGGGGCCGAGCGCGGCGGCGGCGGCCGCCTCCTGCCGCGTGCGGGGCAGCCCGGCCACGTCGCCGACGTTGGCGAGGTAGAGCCCGCGCGGTGACAGGGCCGCCGCCACGAGGTCGACGTACTCCACCGTGGTGAGATGGGCGGGCACGACGGCGTCGAGGAAGGCGTCGCGGATCACCACGTCGTACCCGTGGGGTCGGGTCCCGGCGAGGTCGGCCAGGACGGCCCGCCCGTCGCCCTCACGGATGCGCAGGCGCGCCGTCGAGCGCAGCCCGAGCCCTTCGCGAACCGCGGCGATGACCTCGCCGTCGGACTCGACGGCGACCTGCCGCGACCCGGGGCGCGTCGCCTCCACGTACCGGGCCAGCGTGCATCCCGCGGCGCCCAGGTGGACCGCCGAGACCGGGCCGTCGGGCAGGAGCAGGTCGAGGGCGTCGCCCATCCACCGCATGTACTCGAAATCGAGGCGCAGCGGATCGTCCGGGTCGAGGTGGCTGCTGGCCACGCCGTCGATGAGCACGGTCACCCCGCCTCGTCCGTCCCCGTCGGGGACCAGGCGCACCCGGGCGTCCGCGGCGGCGTCCGGGGCCTGGGCGCGGCGTGGGGACGGCGACCGCCGGCGGCTGCTCATGGCGACATCCTCCCGTCCCCCCGCGGCTGCACCCGACCGCTGGCCCCGACTCCTGCCCGACTCCTGCCCGGCCGCCGCCCGGCGCGGACCGTCCCCGACACGTCCGCTCCAGCAGGACAGATGGGGTGGCAGGGGGCAAACGGAGCGCTACGGTCGGCCCTCGTGACCGACGACGGTGCCCGCACGGGGCGCATCATCCGGGTGGCCCTGGCGGTCGCCGCCCTGATGGGCGCCTCGGCCTGCGGTCAGGGCCCGGCCGCGCAGCGCGTGGTCGCGGCGCGGCCCCTCGTCCCGGAGTCGTCGCCCAGTGCGCCCCCCACCTCGGCCGCGGTCACGGCGACCCCGAGCCTCGTCACGTCCTCGGCGAGGGCCACGAGGCCGCCCACGACGACGTCGCGACGGCCGGCCCGCACGACGCAGCCGCGGCGACGCACCACGCCTCGCCCGCGCGTCGCCGTTACCGCCGACGCTGCTGCCGCGGCTTCCGAGCGAGGCTGCTCGGTCCCGGCGGGGGTGCGGTCGACGCGCGTGGTGGTGGTGTCCTCGCGCGGGACCCGCGCCACCGTCACCGCCTGCCGCCGCTCGGGGTCCCGTTACGTCGCCGACCTGGGTCCGTTCTCCGGTTGGGTGGGACGGTCGGGAACGGTTTCGGCGTCGTCGAAGCGCGAGGGTGACGGGCACACCCCCCGGGGGGTGTTCCCCCTGCGCACGGGCTTCGGCACCGCCGCGAACCCGGGCCTGGCCGCGGGCTGGCTGCGGGTGGGCGCCTCCGACGTGTGGGTGGACGACCCCGAGTCCGCGCTCTACAACACCCACCAGCGCGACCCCGCCGCCGGCCGGTGGGCCAGCGCGGAGCGGTTGCAGATCGCCGCCTACCGTTACGCCCAGGTGATCGGCTGGAACGAGTCGCGGCGGGCGGGCCGTGGCAGCGCGATCTTCCTGCACGTCTCGACCGGCGGCCCGACCGCCGGTTGCGTCTCCCTGCCGACCGACGCGCTCAAGGAGGTGCTGCGGTGGGAGCGTCCCGGCGCGGTCATCGCGATCAGCTGACCCCCGCAGGCCGGGCGCTCGCCGTCCTCGTGGCCGCGGGGGTGTGTCTGGTGACGGCCTCGTGCGGCGGCGGCGACGCCTCTGACCTGCGCGCGGCATCGCCCGCAGGGGCGGCCGAGACGACCGGGACGAGCCCCTCGGCATCGCCCTCGACCTCCGCCTCACCGTCGGCGACGGTCACCAGCGCCGCTCCGGCGCTGACCTCGGCGTCGCCGACCCGCACGAGGGCGCGGACGTCGACGACGAAGCGGAGGGTGACGACGGCGCGCCCCCGCAGCACGCAGGCTGCGCGAGTGGCGGGCTTCACCAGCAGCGTCGCCCGGGTCGACGCGGGCGATCTGGGCGCGTCGTGGCGCAAGGGTTGCCCGGTCGGCCCCGCGGACCTGCGGGCGGTGACCCTCGCCTACCGCGGCTTCGACGGCGCGCGGCACGTCGGCGTGCTGGTCGTGCACGAGGACGTCGTGGGCTCCGTCGTCGCCGCGTTCCGGCGGCTGTACGACCTCGGCTTCCCGATCCGCAGCATGCGACCGGTGAGCGCGTACGGAGCATCGGACGACGCGTCGATGGCCGCCGACAACACCTCGGCCTTCAACTGCAGGCGGGCCGTGGCGGCGGGCCCGCCGAGCTGGTCGCGGCATGCCTACGGCAAGGCGATCGACGTCAACCCAGTCGAGAACCCCTACCTCTTCCAAGGGGACGTCCTGCCGCCCGCTGGTGCGGCCTACCGGTCCCGGGCCAAGGCCCGTCCCGGTCTGTTCCGGCGCGGGGACGCCGCCGTCCGCGCGTTCACGGACCAGGGATTTCGGTGGGGTGCGGCCTTCAGCAGCCCCGACTACCAGCACTTCGACCGCTGACGTCGCCCAGGTCGCCCCGGGATGTGGTGTACGTCACATCTGTCGATCGGTATCGTGACGAGGCAGCCGCGCTCCTGCCCTTCGACATCGACGCTGCGCCCCGTCCTGCGGGGCGGGCAGGCATCCACGAGGAGCAGTCATGAGCGAGAAGACCACCGAGACCCCCGAGGGGACCGTCGCCGCGAGCATCGCCGCCGTGACCGCTGCTGCGCCGCCGCCCGCCAAGTCGGGCGACGAGAAGAAGAAGGACCCGTTCCACCGTCCCGTCTGAGCGGCCGGTGACGGGCAGGTTGGCCGCCGACGCGCCAGGGCGTCGGACCGGCAGGACCCAGCACGGAGGTCGTCATGAGCCCCACGTTCCACGCATGCAACCGGCGGGTGTCGCGGTGACGGGCACCGGGGTGCCTACCGCGCGTCCGCCCGAGCCCGCCGCAGCCCCCGTGCCCGCGGCGGTGCCGCACACGTTCGACCTGGCCGCCGCCGACTTCGCCGCATGGCGCCGGGGCGAGGCCGGGGCACTGGACCGGCTGGTCCACCGGATGACGCCGCTGCTGTGGCAGGTGGTGAGGGCCTACCGGCTCGACACCGCCTCCGCGGAGGACGTCGTCCAGACGACCTGGTTCGCCCTGGTCCGCCACGGTGAGCGCATCGAGGACCCGCAGGCCGTGGTGCGGTGGCTCACCGTCACCGCCCGGCGCGAGGCCTGGCGCGCGTGCCGCAGCGTGGGCCGCGAGGACCTCGTCGAGGACTCGGTGCTCGACCTGCGCAGCCCCGCGGGAGAGGCCGCCGAGGCGGTGGTGGTGCGCGACGCCCGGGACGCCGCGCTGTGGGGGGCTGTCGACACGCTCTCGGAGCGGTGCCGGCGCCTGCTGCGCGTGGTGGCGTTCTCCGAGCGCCCGGATTACACCCGCCTGTCGCGG
Organism: Kineosporiaceae bacterium; assembly: GCA_046330935.1. Lineage (GTDB taxonomy): Bacteria > Actinomycetota > Actinomycetes > Actinomycetales > Kineosporiaceae > JAXLRU01. The sequence continues at coordinate 12,343 of JAXLRU010000007.1, read as the reverse complement.
GAACTGGACATGCCAGTGGGAAGCATCGGCCCTACCCGGGGTCGCTGCCTGGCGAAGCTGCGCAGCGCCTTGGGCGCGGACGAGGAGTGGGGGAGATGACCTGGGACGAGACGGCGAGCGCCGGTGCGGTCCACGACGCCGAGCTGATGGAGCGGCTCCGGCAGGCCTGGACCGCGGCCGATCCGGTGCCCTCCGACCTGGCCGAGCGGGTGACGTTCGCGCTGGCGCTGGACGACGTGGACTTCGAGTTCGAGCTGCTGCGACTGCAGGTCGAGCTCGCCGAGCCGATCGGCGCCCGAGGCGAGGACACGCTGCAGACGGTCACCTTCTCGGGGGAGTCCCTGTCGGTGATGGTGTCGCTGTCGCCCGCGGCGGCCGGCGGCGTGCGCATCGACGGCTGGATCAGCGACGGCGGGCACCTCGACGTCGAACTCCACCACGCCGACGGCGCCTCGACGCTGGCGGCCGACCGTGACGGGCGGTTCGCGTTCGAGCGGGTGCCCCACGGCCTGGTGCAGCTGTTCTTCCATCCGTCCGACAACGCCGCGCTGACGTTGCCGAAGGCGGTCGCGACACCCGCGCTGCGGGTCTGAGGATCCCCCTCGCGCGGCGGCCGCTCAGGTGCACGGCGGCGCGGGCGGGTCGGGCAGGATGGGCGGCGTGGACCAGCCCGACCTGCTCTTCGCCCGAGGGCTCGACCTGGTCCGACGGTTCCGCCCGACCGCGGCCGAGCCGCTGCTGCGCGCGGCGCTGTCCTCGATCCACGCGGGCGTCCCCGCCGAGGTGAGCGCGTCGCGTGTGATGATCACGCTGGCCTACGTCGAGGCGGAGTCGGGCCGCCTGGCCCAAGGGCTGGACCTGCTCGACCGCGCCCGGCGCGAGGCGGGGGAGGATTCCCCGATCGCGGGTCTGGCCTCCAGCCAGCGGGGGTTGCTGCTCCTGCGCGCCGGGCGCCACCACGACGCCCGCCGCGCGTTCGACGACGCCCTCGAACGGCTCACGGGGGATCCCGAGCAGGAGGCCACCGCACGGCTCAACCGCGGGCTGCTCCTGCTCACCCTCGGGTTGACGGCCGAGGCCACGGCCGACTTCGACCGGTGCGCCCGGCTCGGGGACGAGCTGGGGATCGCCGACCTGGCCGCCCTCGCCCGGCACAACCTCGGCTACCTGGCACTGCTGTCGGGTGACCTGCCCCGTGCCCTGCGCGAGATGGACGCCGCCGCCGCAGCGATGCCGCACCGCGACGACGGCGAGCACGTGATCCTCACCGACCGGGCCCGGGTGCTGCACGCCTGCGGGATGTTCGCCGACGCCGAGGCGACGCTCCTACGCGTGTGCGAGCTGTTGGACCCGCGGGCCCAGGCGCAGGACCTCGCCGAGGCCGAGCTACTGCTGGCGCACGTGCTCATTCACCTCGGTCGGGCACCGGAGGCGCGGCGGCTGTGCGCGCGGGCCGTCCGCCGCTTCCGCGCCCGCGGCGCCGGTACCTGGGCCGATCTCGCGCGGCTGGCCCAGCTGCGGGCCGCGGCCACGACGGGTGCCCGGGTGGGCGTCGGCGAGGTCGCGACGCTGGCGCAGCGGCTGTCCCGCCAGGGCCTGGCGGAGGAGGCCCGCCTCGCCCGCGGCCTCATGGCCGCCCTCGACGCCGCACAACCCCTCCCCGCGGCCTCCGCCCGGGACGGCCTGCTCACCCGGCTGTTCCTGCACGAGGTGGCCGCCGAGCGGGCGAGGACGGCCGGCGACCCGGCAGCGGCCCTGCGGCGGGCCCGTCGGGGGCTGGGGGAGCTGCAGCACTACCAGGCCGGGGTGGGCAGCCTCGACCTGCAGGCCGCCGTCGCTGGCCACGGCCGTCGGCTGGCCGAACTCGGCCTGGCCGAGGCCCTGCGGGGCGGGCGCGCGGCGACGGTGTTCGCATGGGCCGAGCAGGCGCGTGCCCTCGCGTCCCGGTTGTCGCCCGTGACGGCGCCGTCGGACCCGGACGCCGCCGCCAGCCTGTCGGCGCTGCGCCTGGCCCGCCGCCAGCTGCGCTCGGCGTCGCTGGAGGGCCGCGAGGACCGCTCCCTGCGCCAGCGCGTGGCCGACCTGGAACGGACGGTCCGCGAGCGGGCCTGGCGGCGGGACGGCGCGGCCCGCGTGCTGCGCCCCGTCACGCTCGCCGAGGTGCGCGCCGAACTCGGGGACGACGTGCTCGTCGCCCACGTGGTCTGCGCCGGCACCTGCTCGGCGCTCGTCGTGCACGCGCGAGGGGCGCAGGTGGTGCCGCTGGGCGCCACGCGCGACGTCCTCGAGGTGAGCCGTCGCGTGCGTGCCGACCTCGACGCCCTGGCCCTGCGGGGGATCCCGCAGCGCCTGCGCGACAGCGTCACGACCAGCCTGCACCGAGGGCTGCGGGAGCTGGACGAGCGCCTCCTGGCCGGGTTGCCGGCGGCGGCCCACCGGGGGCGGTTGGTGCTGCTGCCCTCCGACGAGCTGCTCGCCGTCCCGTGGCCGCTCCTGCCGACGCTGCGGGGACGGCCGACGTCGGTGGCCCGCTCGGCGACGGCGTGGGTGCACGCGCGGCGGCGTCCGGCCGATCTCGCGGGCGCCGCACCGCCGCTGCTCGTGTGCGGGCCGGACCTGGAGCGGGCCGAGGAGGAGATTCTCGAGGTGGCGGGACTGTGGCCCGGGTCCACCGTGCTGATTGGCGCGCAGGCCACCGGCGAGCGCACCCTGGGCGAGCTCGCGGCCCACTCGCTGGTGCACTGCGCCGCCCACGGCGTGCACGAGTCCGCGAACCCGCTGTTCTCGGCGCTGCGCCTGGCCGACGGCCCGCTGTTCGGGTACGACCTCGCGCGCAGTCCGGCGCTTCCCCACGACGTCGTGCTGTCGGCCTGCGACCTCGGGCTCGCCACGCCGTCCGGCCAGGGGGAGGGGCTGGGGATGTCGGCGGCGCTCCTGCACCAGGGCGTGCGCTCGGTGGTCGCCAGCGTCGCGCGGGTGGGCGACGACGTCGCGCGCGAGGCGATGGTCGCCCACCACCGACGGCTCAGCCAGGGGGCACCACCCGCGGAGGCACTGGCGGACGCCTTGGCGCACGAGTCGCTCGTCGCGCCGTTCGTCTGCTTCGGTCGTGGTTGGTAGGGACCGGGGGAGCGGCCAACTACCCTGGCCGCGGCGCGGCCTTGCTGCCGTCGCCGGCGTGGCGGTCGAGATCCCGGCCGGAACCTCGCCCACCCTGCCGTGCGCCCGCGGGCGCGACGGTGAGCGCCGTGTCGGCGCCGAGGAGGATCGCGTGCAGGTGGAGCCGGAACGAACCGCGGAGGCGGTGCGACGTCTGCGTCGCGCGCAGGGCCAGCTGGCGGGCGTCCTGCGGATGATCGAGGACGACCGCGACTGCGAGGAGGTCCTGACCCAGCTGGCCGCGGTGTCGCGGGCCCTGGACCGTGCGGGCTTCTCGCTGATCTGCTGTTCGTTGGCGCAGACCCTGGAGGCCGGCGCGGAGGGCGCGGCCAAGCGCGCGCGGCTGGAGCGGCTGTTCCTGTCCCTGGCCTGACCTCGGCAGTCCGCGCCGGGCACGGGCGGAGGTGACGCAGGGCTGAAGTCGCGGCCCGGTCGGGCCGAGGACTTCAGACGTGAGCCTGTCGCACGTCGAGGTCGACGTCGCCCACCGCGCCCCCGCGCGCCGGCGCCGTCGTGGGCGGATGCTGCTGGTGCTCGTGGCCCTCGCGGTGCTGGTGGTGCTCGCCGGCAGCGGTAGGGGGGCGTGGGGCTGGACGGCCTCGGTGCCGAGCCTCGCCCCGGCCGACGCGGCGGACGCGCCGCTGGGACGTCCCGTGCCCGCGCCCGTCGGGCACGGCGGCTACGTCCTGCTCCACCCCAGGGGGGGCGTGGCCGGTGGCCCGGTGCGCTGGGACCCCTGCCGTCCGATCCACGTCGTGGTCCGCAGGGCCGGGGAGCCGGAGGTCGGGGAGGACGCCGTCTCGTGGGCCCTGTGGCGGCTGTCGACGGTGACCGGGTTGCGGTTCGTCCGGGACCCGGACACCGACGAGGCGCCCTCTCCTCGGCGTCCTGCGATGGACAGGCCACGCTACGGCGACCGCTGGTCGCCCGTCCTGGTCGCCTGGACCGACCCCCGGGAGTACCCGGCGATGACCGGTCACGCGGGTCTGGGCGGGCCGGTGGGGACGAGGGCCGGGCGGTGGCACCTGCCGTGGGAACGCCCGCCCGAGTACTACGTCAGCGGTTCCGTGCTGCTCAACGCCGACCACCTGGGTGAGGTGCAGCACTGGCCGCAGGGACGCGACCGGATCCGGGCCGTCGTGCTGCACGAGTTCGGCCACCTGCTGGGGCTCGACCACGTCCAGGACGCCTCCGCACTGATGGCCCCCACCCCGGGTACCACGTCCTTCGACCTGGGCGAGGGGGACACCCGCGGGCTCGTCGCACTCAGCCAGGGTCCGTGCGTGCGCGCACCCTGACCGTCCGGCGACGGTGTCGGCGCCGCGGGAACACCACGACGCCCGCCGGCCGTTGTCGCCGCCGTCGAGGGGAAGGACACGGACATGGGATCACGACGCCGGCTGGGCTGGTTCGCTGCGGCACGACTGATCGCGCGGGAGGCCGCGCGCTCCGGGCGGGGCGGTCCCGGCTGGGGGCAGCGTCTGCGGGCCGTGCCCGCGGTCGTGTCCACCGCCCTGCGCGGTGGTGACCCCCAGCTGTCGCGCTGGCGGGCGATGAGCTACCTCCTGGCGGCGCTGTACGTGCTCAGCCCGGTGGACCTCGCGCCCGAGGTGATCCTGCCCGTGGTCGGCCTCGCCGACGACGCGGCGGTCCTCGTGTGGCTGGTCGGGAACCTGCTGCGGGACGTCGACGCCGTCCTCGGCAGCCGCGTCGTCGAGGGGGACGTGCTCGCCTCGCGATGACGCCGTGCGGGTAGGGGTCGTGCGAGCAGGCCCGCCCTTCCGTGACAGGAACGCAGGCGCCGTCCCCCACAGGTGGTCGGCAGGCGGTTCGTCGCCGACCCGTCCACAGGCGTGCTCCGCTGGGCCGCCCCGCCGCGATGACGATCGGGGCATGGATCTCCCTCCCGTGCGCGACGTCCGCGACCTGCTGGCCCTGATCGAGTACGAGCTCGGCTTCCCACCCTCCGACAGCCTGGTGATCACCCCGACCGGAAGGGTGAGCGGCCCCATCGTGCGGCTCGACCTCGGCCTGGCCGCACTGGCCGGCGTCGATCCGCTCCCGGCCTGGCTCGCCGGGGCCTCGCCCGCCGCCACGGAGTCGGCCGCGGCCCGCCAGGCCTGGGGTGACGTACTGGGTGCCTACCGGGAGCACGCGGTCCGCGAGGTCGTGCTCGTCGGGTACTGCGGGGCCGGACACGCCGTCCTCGGCGCCGCCGGCTGCGAGGACTGCACCGCCGCCGCCGACGCCCTGGCGTGGTTCGACCTCGACCTCGCTGCCGAGGGGATCGACTCCCGGCGCGTGCTGCTCGTCTGCGCCGGGCAGTGGGCCGACGTCGAGGTGAGGCCCCTGCCGGGGGCAGCACCCGTAGGGATCGTCGGGGAGTGGACGCCGGTGGGTGACCTCTCCTGCTCACCGGTCGCCACCGCGATGATCCGCCGTGGGGACGCCCCGGTGGGCACCCGGGAGCAGTTGCTGCCCGATCTGGGCGATCCCGGGCGGCCGACGTGCGGCTGTCGGCCGGCCGGTGCCTCCCGTGACTGGGCGCGGCGCTGGCAGCGCGCCCTCGAGGGCCGGCTGGCCGATCCGCGCACGCCCGTGGGTGACGATCTTCGCTGCCTGCCGGCGCTGCTGGCACGTCCGGCCCTGCGGGACGCCGTGGCGGTGTCGGCTCTGGGCGGCGACGCGGTGCGAGCGTTGGCGGCGCGGGGGGCGGGCATCCACGGCGAGCTGGAGCTCGTCGAGTCCACCCCGCTGGACGACGCCCGGGTGCGTGCCGCCGAGGGCATCCTGGAGGAGCTGCTGGCAGGGCCGCAGCGCCACGATCCCGTCCATGCCCTGGGGCTGCTGGCGTGGTGGGCCTGGTTCAGCGGCCGCGGCGCCCGCGCCGAGGTCATCGTCGGGGAGGCGTTGCGCCTGGACCCCCGCCACCGGCTGTCCTCGATCACCGCCGCGCTCCTGGAGTCCCTGACCCCACCGCCGTGGGCCCGGACGGCCTCGTCCTCGCGCCGGCGCCCTGCGCAGGCCGGGCAGCGGTCGCGACATGCTGCTTCTCGGGATGTGAGACCGCGACTGCACAGGGGCCGGATCGTGTCGTAACCTCGGATCAGGTCATGAGTCCCAGCATCGAGCCCCGGCTTGCTGGGCGGCAACCCTCCTCCGCGGTGGGGTGCCCCGGGTGATGACCCGGCTGTCCGTCGAGGTGACGGAGGCAAGCGCGGGCCCGTAGGGCCCTGACAGGAGGCCCGAAGTGAACCAGCGAATGTGTCGGTGAAGGCGCTCGCGCCGTTGCGTGAGCAGTGCTGTCGGTAGCACCCAGCCCGGTCGGTCCCGCTGTGCGGGGCTGACGGGGCCCTTCCCTTCGCCCTGAGGCGCCCGCGCGCCCCCGTCATTCGGAGACACCCATGAGCAACGGATGGTCGTTCGAGACCCGCCAGATCCACGCCGGCCAGACCCCGGACCCCACCACCGGGGCCCGGGCGCTGCCGATCTACCAGACGACGTCGTACGTGTTCCGTGACGCCGACCACGCGGCCAACCTGTTCGGCCTCAAGGAGTTCGGCAACATCTACACGCGGATCATGAACCCGACGCAGGACGTCGTCGAGCAGCGCATCGCCAGCCTCGAGGGTGGCGTGGGGGCGCTGCTCGTCTCCTCCGGCCAGGCCGCCGAGACGCTGGCGCTGCTCAACCTCGCCGAGAACGGCGACCACATCGTGGCCAGCCCCAGCCTCTACGGCGGCACGTACAACCTGCTCCACTACACGCTGCCCAAGTTCGGCATCGAGGTCTCCTTCGTGGAGGACCCCGACGACGTCGAGTCCTGGCGGGCCGCCGTGCGCCCCAACACGAAGGCGTTCTTCGGCGAGAGCATCTCCAACCCCAAGCAGGACATCCTCGACATCGAGGCCGTCGCGGCCGTCGCCCACGAGGTGGGCGTGCCCCTGGTCATCGACAACACGGTCGCGACCCCGTACCTGGTGCGCCCGCTGGAGTGGGGCGCCGACGTCGTCGTCCACTCGACCACCAAGTACCTCGGCGGGCACGGCACGGCGCTGGGCGGGGTCATCGTCGACGGCGGCCGCTTCGACTTCGCCGCCGACGCGGCCCGCTACCCCAACTACAACGAGCCCGACCCGAGCTACCACGGGCTCGTCTACGCCCGGGACCTCGGGGTCGGCAGTGCGCTGGGCGCCAACCTGGCCTACATCCTCAAGGCCCGCGTGCAGCTGCTGCGCGACCTCGGCCCGGCCATCGCCCCCTTCAACGCCTTCCTCCTCGCCCAGGGCCTGGAGACGCTGTCGTTGCGGGTGGAGCGGCACTGCGCCAACGCCCTCGCGGTGGCGCAGTGGCTGGAGCAGCGCGACGAGGTGCTCTCGGTGTCCTACCTCGGCCTGCCGTCCAGCCCCTGGTACGAGCGCGGGCGCAAGTACGCCCCGCGCGGCAGCGGCGGCGTGCTGGCCTTCGAGATCGCCGGAGGGGTCGAGGCCGGTCGGCGGTTCGTCTCCGCGCTGGAGCTGCACTCGCACGTGGCCAACATCGGCGACGTCCGCAGCCTCGTGATCCACCCGGCCTCCACCACCCACAGCCAGCTCACCGAGCAGGAGCAGCGCGCCGCGGGGGTCACCCCGGGCCTGGTGCGGTTGTCCGTGGGGCTGGAGCACCTCGACGACATCCTCGCCGACCTCGACGCGGGCTTCCGCGCCGCGAAGCAGGACTGAGCCGTGAGCCTGGCTTCGGCCGGAGGCCAGCGTCCCGAGGACGCGACGGCCGGTCGGCGGCGGGGTGGGGCAGCGGTGGTGGTGCCCCTGAACAGCTCGGCCCGGCGGGCCGGCCCGGTGCGGCTCGTTCGGAGCACGCGGGTGCGGGGCACGGTCGCGCCCACGACGACGTCGCCGCGAAGGGAGGGCGGCAGGTGAACCCGCCGCAAGGGCTGCGCGGAGCCGACCTGCACCCGGTGACGGGTGCCTGGCGCCGCGGCGACCACCCGGGTCACCGTCGCTTCCTGTCGGTCGGCGACGTCCGGCTCGAGGTCGGGGGAGTGCTGCCCGACGTCGAGGTGGCCTACGAGACGTGGGGCACCCTGTCGCCGCAGGCGGACAACGCGGTGCTGATCCTGCACGCGCTGACCGGCGACTCCCACGTCGTCGGCCACGCCGGTGACGGTCACGCGACCGGCGGGTGGTGGGAGGGCCTCGTCGGGCCCGGCCGCCCCCTCGACACCGATCGCTGGTTCGTCGTGGCCGCCAACGTCCTCGGCGGATGCCAGGGCACGACCGGCCCCGCCTCCGAGCACCCCGACGACGACCGCCCCTGGGGCTCGCGGTTCCCGTTCGTGACGGTCCGCGACCAGGTCGAGGTCGAGGCTCGCCTGGCCGATGCCCTCGGCATCGACCGCTGGGCGCTCGTGGTGGGTGGCTCCATGGGCGGGATGCGGGCCCTGGAGTGGGCCTGTACGCACCCCGACCGGGTGGAGCGCCTGCTGGTGCTCGCCTCCACGGCCTACGCCACGGGCGACCAGATCGCCTGGTGCGCCCCCCAGCTGGCCGCGATCCGTCACGACGCGGGCTTCCGCGACGGCGACTACTACGACGCCGCTCCCGGGACGGGCCCGCACCAGGGCCTGGGCATCGCCCGGCAGATCGCCCACACCACCTACCGCGCCGCCGACGAGATCAACGCGCGGTTCGGGCGGCAGGCGCAGCCGGGGGAGCAGCCGCTGGGCGGGTTCGGGCGATACGCGGTCGAGTCCTATCTGGACCACCACGCGGCCAAGCTGGTGTCTCGGTTCGACGCGAACAGCTACCTCGTGCTCACCGAGGCCATGAACAGCCACGACGTGGGCAGGGGGCGGGGCGGTGTGGCCGCCGCACTCGGCCGGATCACGGCCCGCACGATCGTGGCGGCGGTGTCCTCGGACCGGCTGTTCCCGGTGGCCCTCAACGCCGAGATCGCCGAGGGCGTCCCGCGGTGCGGGCCCGTGCGGGTCATCGACAGCCCCTACGGTCACGACGGGTTCCTGATCGAATCCGACGCGGTCGCGAAGCTCGTGGGTGAGCTGCTGGACGACGCGGCGCGCTGAGCCCCGTGTCGGCGGCCCCGGCGTCTGCGGTCACGGACGGTTCGGGTCCGCCGTCGTCGGGGCAGGCAGGGCCGCCTCCCTCAGCCGCGGCCAGTCGGCGGCGAGCGCAGGCAGCAGCGGCAGGTCGGGGACGTCGCGGAGGTCGACCCACGTGAGGGCCTCGCTCTCGTCGTTGGCCACCGGCGCCAGGGGGGCGGGGACGCGCGCCACGACGTAGTCGTAGCGCCAGTCCCCGTGGTCGGTGCCCTCGAGCGTGGCGGTCACCTCCGCGTCGGCGCACACGGGGCCCGCCTCCTCCCCGGCCTCGCGCAGCGCCGCCTGAACCAGCGACTCGTGGCTGTCGCGCGCCCCGCCGGGCAGGCCCCACAGCCCTCCGCCGTGCGTCCACGCCGCGCGGTGCTGGACGAGGACGCGCGCCTGCGCGCCGTCCGCCCACACCAGGAGCAGCCCGACCGCGCCGTGGCGCCCCCAGTGACGCTGCCCGCAGGAGCACTCGACCCAGCCGTCTCCGTCACCCACCGCACCACCGTAGACCGGGATCGTGAACGGCGAAGGCCGAGCGAGGAGCCGGGGGTGTGCCGGCTCCGGCAGGGAGATCCCGGGCGAGATGCGCCGGTGCTTGTGACACGACAGGATCGGGTAGGTTTCACCGGACAAGCCGACGTGCCTCGCGCCGGTGCCGATGACGCTGCTGGTCGGCTGGGGCCGGGTCGGTGCCGCCCACGCACTACAGGAGGCAGGGATGTCGGTCGTCGTCGGGTACGTCGCCACCCCCGAGGGAAGGGCAGCGCTCCGACGGGCCGCGCAGGAGACCCTGCTGCGCGAGACGTCCCTGCTGGTCGTCAGCTCCTCCCGCCGTGACCACGACGCGAGCGAGACGGCCGGGGACCTCCTCGAGGTCGAGAAGGACCTCGCCGGAGCCGGAGTGCCCTACGAGGTGCGGCGCTTCCCCGCCTCGGGAGAACCGGCCGACGACCTGATCTCCGCCGCCGAGGAGGCGGGCGCCGACCTGATCGTCATCGGCCTTCGCCGGCGCAGCCCCGTGGGCAAGCTCATCCTCGGGTCGAACGCGCAGCGGATCCTCCTCGACGCGCCTTGCCCGGTCCTCGCCGTGAAGGCCGAGGGCTGACGTGGCCGGGCAGCTGCAGCTGTCGATCGTCGGCGACGCCGAGGCCGACGCCTTCCTCGCGGCCGACCCGTTCGCCCTGCTCGTCGGCATGCTGCTGGACCAGCAGATCCCGATGGAGAAGGCCTTCGCCGGGCCTGCGCTCATCGCATCCCGCCTCGGTGTGACGCGCCTGGATCCCGCCGTGATCGCCGAGCTCGACGAGCAGCGCCTGCTGGAGATCATGACCGGCCCGCCCGCCGTCCACCGCTTCCCGGGCGCGTTCGCGACCCGGCTGCACGACCTCTGCGCGATGCTCGTGCGCGACTACGGTGGGGACGTCACCGGGTTGTGGACCGACGTCGACGGCGCCACCGCGCTGCGACGCATCACCGAGCTCCCCGGCTTCGGCACCCAGAAGTCGAAGATCTTCCTCGCACTCCTGGGCAAGCAGTGCGGCATCACCCCGCAGGGGTGGCAGGAGGCCTCGGCGCCCTACTCCGAACCCGGGACCTTCCGCTCCGTGGCCGATGTCGTGGACCGGGAATCCTTGACCCGGGTCCGGGAGTTCAAGAAGGCGGCCAAGGCGGCAGCCCGGGCAGGCAACTGAACGTCCTGCCCCCACGCACCACCGCACGGCCCACGAAACGTTCGCCGTCCTGACCTCCGAACCGACCCGCCAAGGGCCGACGCGGACACGGGGGACGGCACCGAGCGCAGGACCGACGCGTCACGACGCCTCCACGGCGGTGCGTGACGGCGCCGGGCGCTGCCGCTCGTGCAACAATGAGCAGTTGATTGACCGCGGTGGGCCTCGCCCGAGCCGCCGGGCAGTCCCTGCCGATCCAGTCCCCCAGCCCTTGTGGTGTCCTGGTCCCTGACCGAGGCCCCGCGCACGTGTCGTCGAAAGGTTGTCCGTGTCGTCGGTTCCGACCTCCCGGCCCTTGCCCGCCGAGTTCTCCAACCCCGCCTTGCAGGAGCTGATGCGGCAGGGGACCACGCGTGGCTCCGTCACGGCCGACGCCGTGCGCCGGGCCTGCGAGGAGGCCGAGGTCCCCATGCCGCGGATCAAGGCCGTCCTGCGCGCCCTCGACGACGCCGGTGTGGCGGTGGAGGTGCCGGTGGCGGCGGCCCCGACGCGGCGGCGCGCGGTGGCGGCGGCCTCGAGCCGCCCCTCGGCGTCCTCGACCGCGTCGACCACGCGTCGCCCCGAGCCCGCGGCAGAGGCCCCCGCCGCCACGGCCGTCGCCGAGGCCGCCCCCGCGGCCCCGGCCAAGCCCGCCAAGAAGGCGGCCACCAAGGCCACCGCCAAGGTCGCGACGAAGGCCCCCAAGGCGGCGGAGGCCGACGGCGACGATGCGGCGGATCCCGAGGAGATCGGCACCGAGGACGTCGAGGTCGAGGACGTCGAGGAGCTCGTCGAAGAGCTCGTCGAGGTCGAGGAGACCGAGGAGACGGAGGAGGGCGAGACCGAGGAGGCCGAGCCCGCAGCCGCGGAGCCCGTGGCCGCCGTGGCGGCCCCCGCGCCGGAGGCGGAGGGCGCGTTCGTCCTCTCCGACGACGACGACGACGCCCCGGCCCAGCAGGTCGCGACCGCCGGCGCCACGGCCGACCCGGTCAAGGACTACCTCAAGCAGATCGGCAAGGTCCCGCTGCTCAACGCCGAGCAGGAGGTCGAGCTCGCCAAGCGCATCGAGGCCGGCCTGTTCGCGGAGGAGAAGCTCAACTCCGGGATGAAGCTGTCCAAGGAGATCCGCGGCGACCTCGAGTGGATCGCCGAGGACGGCCGCCGCGCCAAGAACCACCTGCTCGAGGCGAACCTCCGCCTCGTCGTCTCGCTCGCGAAGCGCTACACCGGCCGCGGCATGCTGTTCCTGGACCTGATCCAGGAGGGCAACCTCGGTCTGATCCGCGCCGTCGAGAAGTTCGACTACACCAAGGGCTACAAGTTCTCGACGTACGCGACGTGGTGGATCCGCCAGGCGATCACCCGCGCG
>JAXLRU010000006.1:0-447890 GCA_046330935.1 Kineosporiaceae bacterium | reverse complement strand
ACAGGCCGCCGTTGGTGTTGAGCCACTCCACCTGGTCGGCCAGCAGCACCAGCGTCGCCACCGCGGGGGTGTTGTACGTCTGGTCCTTGACCGAGTTGTCGATCGCGGTGGTGAGGTCGAGGAAGTCGGGGATCCAGCGGCCCGACGCCTTGATCTCGGCCACGCGGGCCAGCGCCGCCGGCGACATCAGCGCGAGCCACAGGCCGCCGTCGGCCGCGAAGCACTTCTGCGGCGCGAAGTAGTAGGCGTCGACCTGCGAGGCGTCCAGCGGCAGGCCGCCCGCGCCCGAGGTGGCGTCGACGAGGACGAGCGCGTCGGCGTCGGCCCCGGCGACCCGCTGCACCGGCGCCATCGCGCCCGTGGAGGTCTCGTTGTGGGCCCAGGCGTACACGTCGACGCCGGCCTCGGCGCTCGGCGCGGGCACGGTGCCCGGCTCGCCCTTGACGACGGTCGGCTGGCCAAGGAAGGGGGCCTTCGTCGTCACGGAGGCGAACTTCGAGGAGAACTCGCCGAAGGCGAGGTGCTGGCTGCGCTCGCGCACGAGGTTGAACGCCGCGGCGTCCCAGAACGCGGTGGCGCCGCCGTTGCCGAGCACCACCTCGTAGCCCTCGGGCAGGCTGAACAGGGAGGACAGGCCCTCGCGGACGCGCCGCACGAGGTCCTTGACCGGCTTCTGCCGGTGAGAGGTGCCCAGCACGGTGCGGCCGAAGGACGCGAGGTAGTCGACCTGCTCGGGGCGGACCTTGCTCGGCCCGCAGCCGAACCGGCCGTCGGAGGGGAGCAGGTCGGCGGGGATGATGATCGAATCGGTCGTCGCAGCGTCGGTGGCGGTGCTCACGGTCCTGCCTTCACCTTCGGTGGTCGCCCCACCGGGCCCCCTCCAGGGGCTCGCCACGCATCCGGCGAGGTGCCGCCAGGGGTCGCGGTCGGGGCGGGCCCGGTGTCGGTAGGCCGGGCCGCCTCCCAGTGTGACAGCCCTCGGAGGGTCCTTCGGCGCGTGACCCGTTCGTCCCCGTTGACCCCGCACCGGCCGCCTCCCTAGGTTCGCCGGGCAGCCCGACATGATCGAGGAGGATCGATGCTGGACGCAGGTCGAGAAGCAGCACCGCAGCCGCGCCGCCCCCGCCGCCCGAGGACGGGCGCGGCGAGGATCGCCGCCCTGCTCGCGTGCGGTGTCGCCGGCGCCCTGGTCGGCGCGGGGCTCGTGGCCCCCGCCCACGCCGTGGCGCCCCCGCGCACGTCGCCGCCCCCGAAGTCCACCCCCGTGCCGTTCGCCACGTCGTTCGAGGAGGGCGCCGAGGGTGCGGTGGTCGGCCCCTGGCTGGCCTACACCGGCGACGACGCCCGCACCGGCAAGGTCTCGGTGCTCGCCGAGGACTCGCTGTCGATCGGCGGCCTGCCCAAGGCCTGGTACGACGTCACGGCCTGGGTCAAGCTGCCCGCCAGCCAGCCCGACACCCGCATGACGTGGGACGGCGGGCTCGGCAACGTCGTCACCGACGGCGAGTGGACGCAGGTCACCGGCCACGCCCTCGCCGTCGGCGGCAAGGTCACGCTGAGCTTCGAGACCCGCTGCCTGCTGACCGTCCCCCAGCCGTGGGGCTTCCGGGTCGACGACGTCAGCCTCGTGCGCTCCAAGGACCAGTTCGAGTACCCGGTGCCGGCGGTGAAGTGCCGCTACCCGCTGCCCTACGAACCGGTCGCGCACACCTACACGTTCGACACGGTCGAGGACGTCGACGCGTGGTCGACCGACTCCCGCCACGTCCAGCTGAGCCTGCTGAAGACCTCCCGCGAGGGGGCCGGTGCGTCGCTGCGCGCCGACGTCGCCGTGCCCGGCTCGGGCGTGCGGCTGCGCGGCCTGGCGGTCGGCGTCTACGACGTCACCGGCTGGATCCGGTCGAACATGGCGATGGGGCTGGTCGAGGAGTCGATGAGCCCGCTCGCGGCCACCCGGATCCCCGGCGGGGACGAGTGGACCAAGTTCAGCTGGCGGGTCGCCACCGGCGAGGACGGCAGCCTCACGTTCGACCAGTCCACCTTCTGCGGGTCGGTGTTCCCGCCGGTCGTGACCACGTTCGTGCTGGACGACGTCAGCGTCGTCCCCGCGGCCGGCCCGGTGCCGGCGACGACCGTGAAGCCATGCCCCACGACGACGCCGAAGCCGACCAGGACGAAGCCCACGAAGTCGCCCAAGCCGACGAAGACGAAGCCCACGAAGTCGCCCAAGCCGACGAAGACCCCGCCGACGACGACGTCCGGCACGCCCTCGTCCACCAGCCCGACGGGCAGCGCCACCACGAGCCCGAAGCCCTCGTGCCTGGCCACCTACCGGGTGGTCGAGGCGTGGGACGGCGGGTTCACCGGCGAGCTGACCGTCACCTCCAACGTCCGGGTGCCCTACTGGGTGCTGTCCTGGCGCTGGCCCAACGGGCAGCAGTTCCGCCAGGCCACGGCCGTCTACGTCCAGCAGAAGGGCGACGTCGTGACCCTCAACGGGGCGGGCATCTACCCGGTGATCCAGGCGGGCGTCCCGCTCGTCCTGCCGTTCTCCGCCTCGGGCACGGCCGGCGACTCGATGCCGGTCGAGCTGACCCTCAACGGCACCGCCTGCATCGGCGGGCTCTGATCCACGGGGGTGGCCCGCTCCGCGGGCCACCCCCATCACTCAACGGGGAGTCTCCATGCCTTCCATCCGTCCCACCCTCGCGGTCCTGGCCGCCGGGGCCGTCGCCCTGTCCAGTGCCGCGGCTCCGGCGCTGGGTGCCACGACCTCACCGGCGCCGAGCCCGAGCCCCACCGCCACCGGCGCGGCGCCGCTGGTGTCGGACACCTTCGAGGAGGGCCAGGCGCAACCCTGGACACCGCAGTCCGGCTCCGTCGCGTCCGTCACCGCCCGCGCCGCCCGCACCGGGAGCCGAAGCCTGCTCGTGGCGCGCCCCCAGGCCGAACCGTCGGCGGGGGCGGTGCCCTCCGCCTCGCGCGTCGTCACTGTCCCTGCCAGCAATGGCTGGTACCGGATGGACGCCTGGGTGCGGGTGCCCGACGGCGCACCGTCCTCCGGTGTCCGGTTGCGCGCCGTCACGGGCGCCGCGGCGGCGCACGAGTTCCCCGCCCGCGCGGATTCGGCCGGGTGGGCGCTGGCCTCGCTGGAATGGCAGGGCGACGGGACGCCGCTGACCGTCTCGGTGCAGGGGGTCGACTGCACCGGCCAGGCTCGTTCCGCCGAGCTTCTCGTCGACGACGTCTCGGCCTTCTATCAGGGCTGGTACTCCCTGCGCCCGTCGCTGGACCCCTGCTGGGTGCCTACGCCTACTCCCACTCCCACCCCGACCCCCACCCCGACCCCCACCCCCACTCCCACCCCGACGGCCGACCGGCTCGACGGCCTCCACCTCGACTTCGAGGACGGCAGCCTCTCCGGCTGGGCCGGGCTCGCGAAGAGCAGCCTGGCGGTGTGGGCGCTGCACCCCTACCGGGGGTCGAGGTCGTTGGAGGTCGCCCGGGGCCGCGGGGAGAAGGCGAAGCCGGGCGCGACGGTGACGCTCCCGGCCGGACGCAAGGGGCAGTGGTACCAGGTGGCGGCGTGGGTGCTCGACGCCGCCGACAACGGCCCGACCGACATCCGGATGCGTGCCCGACTGGGCGCCTCGCAGCAGCGCAGCGTCCGCAGCGTCGGGGGCGAACACTGGGTCCAGGTCAGTACCTGGTTCCGGGCCACGGGCACGCCCGTGCAGCTCGACGTCCAGCTCGCCAATCGTTGCTCGGGGCGGATGCCGGCGTCCTTCACCCTCGACGACCTGACGGCCACCGCCGTCGACGGCCCGCCCGACGTCCAGGACGTCCGCTGCGGCGGGTGACGCGACGGCGAGGGCCCGGCACCGTGACGGTGCCGGGCCCTCGTGCCGGAAGGCGGAAGGATCAGGCGACCCAGCCCTTGGCCAGGGACTCGCCCCAGCCGGCGACGTCCTGCGGGGTGCGGGACCCCTCGCCGATGTAGCGCGCCGAGGGCCGCACGAGGCGGCCCGTGCGCTTCTGCTCCATGATGTGCGCCGACCAGCCGGCGACGCGGGCGCAGGTGAACATGGGCGTGAACATCGAGGCGGGGACGCCGGCGAAGTCGAGCATGACCGCCGCCCAGAACTCCACGTTCGTCGCGAGCACGCGGTCGGGGCGCCGGGCGTGCAGCTCCTCCAGCGCCGCGTTCTCCAGCGCGACGGCCACCTCGTAGCGGGGGGCGCCCAGGCGCTGGGCTGCGGCCCGCAGCACGCGGGCGCGCGGGTCCTCGGCGCGGTAGACGCGGTGGCCGAAGCCCATCAGCCGCTCGCCGCGGTCGAGGATGCCCTTGACGTAGGCGCTCGCGTCACCGGTGCGCTCGACGTCCTCCAGCATGTGCAGCACGCGCGAGGGCGCGCCGCCGTGGAGGGGGCCGCTCATCGCGCCGACGGCACCGGACAGGCAGGCGGCGACGTCGGCGCCGGTGGAGGCGATGACCCGCGCCGTGAACGTCGAGGCGTTCATGCCGTGCTCGGCCGCGGAGATCCAGTACGCGTCGACGGCCTCGACGTGCTTGGGGTCGGGCTCGCCGCGCCAGCGGATCATGAAGCGCTCGACGATGGTGTTGGCCTTGTCGACCTCACGCTGGGGGACCATCGGCTTGTCGCGCCCGCGCGCGGACTGCGCGACGAACGACAGCGCCATCACGGAGGCGCGGGCGAGGTCCTCGCGGACCTGGTCGGTGTCGATGTCCAGCAGCGGCCGGAAGCCCCAGATGGGCGCGAGCTGCGCGAGGGCCGACTGGACGTCGACGCGCACGTCGCCGGTGTTGACCGGCAGCGGGAACGGCTCGGCCGGCGGCAGGCCGGGGTTGAACTTGTTGTCGACCAGCAGGCCCCACACGTTGCCGTAGCTCACGTGGCCCACCAGGTCGTTGATCTCGACCCCGCGGTAGCGAAGCGCGCTGCCCTCACGGTCGGGTTCGGCGATCTCGGTCTCGAAGGCGACGACACCCTCGAGGCCTGGGACGAAGTCCGACATCTGGCTCCTCCTCCTGTGCGCGGGGATTCGCCCCGGCAGCGTTCCAAGCGCAGCGGCGGCAGACTGTCCGGGTGACGAACCCGCCGGCCGGCAACGACGACCGCGAGCAGCTCCCGGTGGCCGATCGGGCCGGCCGGTCGCCCTCGCGGGACGAGGTGTCTGATCCACCCGCGACCGGAGGGTACCGCTCGCCCCGGATCGACTATCGGCTGGCATCCCTGAGCGAGTCCGATCTCCTGCCCTCGCCGCAGGCGCCGACCCCGTGGGCGAACGTGCGCGCCTGGCTCGACGCCGCGCTCGCGGCGGGGGCCGATCCCCTCACCTCGGCAGCCCTGCCCGAGCCGTTGGCGATGGTGCTGGGCACCGTCGCCGCCGACGGCCGCCCCCGCTCACGGACGGTCCTGCTGCGCAACGCCTCGCCGTCGGGCTTCACGTTCTTCACCAACCACGACTCGGCCAAGGGCCGCGACATCGCGGGGACGCCGTGGGTCAGCCTGCTCTTCGGCTGGTACCCGCTGCAGCGGCAGCTGATCGTCCGTGGCGTCGCCGAACGGGTGTCCGCCCAGGTCACGCACGACTACTTCGTCTCCCGGCCGTGGGGCAGCCGGATCGGCGCCTGGGCGAGCGCGCAGTCGCGGCCCCTGGCGGAGCGGGCGGAGCTGGACGCGCGGGTGGCCCAGCTGGCGGCCCGCTGGCCCGATCGCGGCCGCCCCGACGACGTCCCGGTGCCGCCGCACTGGGGCGGCTACCTCGTCCGGCCCGTCGAGGTCGAGCTGTGGCAGGGCCGTTCCTCGCGGCTGCACGACCGGCTCGCGTTCGTGCCGAGGGGCGAGGCCGGCCCGCCGCCGGTCCTGGACGACGCGTCGGCCTGGCGCGTGGAGCGCCGTCAGCCGTGACCTCCACCACCACGCGCCAGGGGTGGCGCCGGTGGGTGGCCGACGTCACCCCCCTGAGGGCCAACCGCGACTTCCGCCGCCTGTGGGCCGGGCTGACCCTGGCCACGATCGGCCAGAGCGTCGCCGTCACCGCGATCGGCCTGCAGGTCTACGACATCACCGGTTCGACGTGGTCGGTGGGCCTGGTCGGGCTCGTCGGGCTGGTCCCGCTGCTCGCCCTGGGCCTGTACGGCGGCTCCGTGGTCGACGCGCACGACCGCCGCACGGTCGCCGTGGTGGCCTCGACGGCCCTGTGGGTGCTGTCCATGGCGACCGCCGCGCAGGCGTGGCTCGGGGCGAACTCGGTGCTGCTGCTCTACGCCCTGGTCGCGTTGCAGTCCGCGGCCTACGCGGTGAACAACCCGGCCCGGCAGGCGATCGTGCCGTCGCTGGTCAGCCGCGAGCTGCTGCCCGCGGCGAACGCCCTGACCAACCTGTCCTGGATGATCGGTTTCGCCGCCGGCCCCATGCTGTGCGGCTGGCTGGTGCACGCCTTCGGGTTCGAGGCCGCCTACACCCTCGACGCGGTGACCTACGCCGCCGCCGTCTACGGCGTCGTCCGGCTCCCGCCCATGCCGCCGGCGCCGGGGGCCGGGCCCGCCGGCCTGCGCAGCGTCCTGACCGGGCTTGCCTTCCTGCGCACGCGGCCCAACGTGCGGATGACGTTCATGGTCGACCTGTGCGCGATGGTGCTCGCGATGCCCAAGGCGCTGTTCCCGGCCCTAGGGATGCTCGCGTTCGGCGGCGGCGCGGCCACGGTGGGCCTGCTCAGCGCGGCGATCGCCATCGGGTCCGTGGGCGCCAGCCTGCTGTCCGGGCCGCTCGGGCACGTGCGGCGTCAGGGCCTCGCGGTGCTGGTGTGCGTGGTGGCCTGGGGGGGCGCCGTCGCGGTGTTCGGCCTCACCGCTGTCGGGGCGGCGGGCGGGGTGGGCGGATTGCGCCCGGTCGTGGACGGCGTCCCTGGCATGGGGTGGATGGTGTGGCCCGCCTGCGCGGCCCTGCTCGTGGCGGGGGCGGCCGACGCCGTGAGCGCGACCTTCCGGACGACGATCCTCCAGGCCGCGACGCCCGAGCAGCTGCGCGGGCGGTTGCAGGGGGTGTTCTTCGTGGTCGTCGCCGGCGGGCCGCGCCTGGGCGACGTCGCGGCCGGCGGCGCCGCGGGCCTCGCGGGTGAACCCTGGACGGCGGTGCTCGGCGGCGCGGCGTGCATCGTCGCCGTCGTCGTGCTGGCGGCGTGCTGGCCGGGGTTCGCGCGCTACGACGCGCGCGACCCCCGGCCCTGACCGCCGGGCGTCAGTCGAGCCCGAAGCGGTCGCGCAGCGCCTTCGCGTCGGCGAAGCGTCCGGCCTCGCGCAGCAGCGCCGAGAGCAGGTCGGCCATGTCGGCCGCCCGGTCGGGGGCGTGCTCGCCCGCCTCCTCGATGGCGTCCCTCAGCTCGCCCTCGCCGTCGGCGAGGCGGCCCTGGGCGTCGAGGATGCGGCAGCGCAGCGTGGCGACGTCCCACACGGAACCGAGGTCGCCGAGGCGCCGGTAGCGCTCGGCCAGGCCGTCGGTCATCGCCAGGGCGTCGTCGAACTCCTCGCCGCGGGCGAGAATCTGGGCGGCGCGTTCGGCGACGACGCAGTGCTCCCACTCGGCGCGGGCCGCGGCATCGGCGTCGTCGGGGGTCTCGGCCAGCGCGGCGTCGATCGCCTCGTGCGCCTCCTGGACGGCGAGCAGCCCGCCCTGGGTGCCCCCCGCCCCCGCCGCGGCACCCACGCGGGAGCGCAGCGCCGACGCCGCCCCCCACAGGTCGCCCGCCAGCCGGTTCGCCCGCGCGGTCGAGGCCCACAGGTCGGCGGCGGCCTGCGCCTCGTCGGCGGTGCGGGCCGCGACCTCGAGGGCCTCCGACGCCGCGCCGGGGTTGGCGTTGCGGACGTGCCACCCGGCGCTCGCGCGCGCGTGGGCGTGAGCCAGCGGCTCCTCCTCCAGCTGCTCCGCGCAGATCGCCGCGGCCCAGGCGAGCGCACCGGCGAGGTGGACGTCGAGGCGCCGGGCCACCTCGCCCTCGGGCCACTCGTCGAGGTCGGTGGCGGGCGCGAGCCCTTCGTCGGTGAGCCGGCGGGACGCCTCGTAGACGGCCAGCTCGGCGGTCTCCGACGCCTCGTCGAGCCGGTCGGCCGCGCGCAGGGCGTGGATCAGGGTGCGCCGAGCCTGGTCGAGGGCGACGGGCTCGCCCGTGGCCTCGGCGTGGCGCACCGCGCGGGTCGCCGCGGACACGGCGGCCGCCGCCGAGTCCAGCGGCGAGGTCACGCCGTCGGTCTCCTCGGCCTCGGCGGCCTCCTGGAGCAGGCGCATCAGCAGGGACGCCGTCGATCCGGCGGCCCGCGAGGCCAGGGTGGCGTCCCCGGCGGTCACGGCGTCGGCCTCGGCGCCGGCCAGCAGGGCGAGCGCGGCGTGCACGTCCCCGTCGGCGTCGAGGGCGGCGGCCAGGTCGAGGGCCAGCAGCGCCCGCTCCCCGGCGCGGGTGCCCGGGGGCAGGAGGTCGAGGCCCCGCCGCAGGCAGGCCCGCTCCTCGGTGGGGTCGGCGGTCATCTGGGCACGGATGCGCAGCAGCGAGGCGCAGCAGCCGCGCTCGAAGGCGTCGAGGTCGTCCAGGGCCACGCGGTCCAGGCAGGACAGGCCGGCGGCGACCACCTCGGGGGCACGCTCCCGCACGGCCTGCGCCATGGGCTCGCCGCCGTCGGCGACGGCGACCGTCTGCCCCGTGGCCAGGAACAGGAAGCACGCGGCGGCGTACCCGGCGGGCCCGAGCTCGGTGGCGGCCCGCTCCAGCAGGGCCTCGGCCGTGCTCAGGCCGTCCTGCGGGGTCACGGCTCCCCGCTGCACGGCCTCGTTGACCTGCCAGAACTCGAACCGGGTGGCGGCGGCGGGGTCGCCGGCGGCCCGCAACCACGCGGGCAGCTGGACGGTCGCCGGCAGCACGCCGGGGTCGGTCTCGGCCTGGTCGATCGCCTGAGCGGCGTCGAGGCGGGCGATCGCCAGTTGGTCGGCGTCGTCCTGCTCGACGAACGTGTCGCGCCGGCGTGCCCACACCTCCAGGACGCGGCGCCGAGCGGCCCGGTCCCCGGACGCGCGGGCCGCCTCCAGGGCCTCGGCGAACTCGGCCAGCGTGGAGGCGTCGCCCAACGGCGCGGTGCCACCCGGCGCCGTCTCGGCGGGGGCGGCGGCCCGGCGCCCGCTGCGGGGGGCGACGGCCGCGTCGGGCAGGAAGTCCAGCGGGAGGTCGGGCAGCGGCTCGGGGTCGAGCAACGCGGCGACCCGGGTCCCGATCGCCTCCGTGCCGTTGCGCTCGTCGAAGCGCGCGGCGAGGGCCAGGGCGTGCTCGCGCAGGGGAGCCACGAGTTCGGCGGCGGGGGTCGGCCCGGGCACGAGCGTGCTCGGGCGCCGGGGGACGATCAGCCGGTCGCCCAGGCCAGCGTCGCGCAGGCGGGAGACGACGGCGGCGCACGTGGCGGCGAGCACCATCTCCGCGTACGGCGTGGGCGGGGAGTCGAGGTCGTGCACCCGCTCGGCCATCAGGTCGGCCGCGCGCTGCAGGCGCCCCGCCCGCGTCAGCACGTCCAGGTGCAGCGCCCACGGATAGGCACCGTCGACGTCGCGGCGGGTCCCGCGCACCCCGCGCAGGTGCTCGGTGGCGGCGCGGGCGGCATGCCCGGTGCGCAGCATCGCCTCCAGCGACGACGCGATCATGGACATGGGCTGGTTCTCGCAGCCGTCGTCGGCGTCCAGGACGGCGAACGCCTCGCGGACGGCGTCCTCGTAACGCCCGGTGGCCACGAGGTGGTCCACGCGGGACGTCGGCTCGCAGCCGGCGCAGTCCGACAGCTCCGTCCGCGGCGCGCGGACCCACGCCAGGTAGGCGTCCTCGGCCGCGGCGGCGCCGTGCACGAACGCCAGCACCTCGTAGCGGACGCCGAGCACCGGCGCCTGGCCCTCGCCCGCGTCGGCGAAGCGCCGCGCCATGTCGTCCAGCGTCGACATCACCACCGGCAGGGGGATGCCGGGGTGCAGGACGACGTCGTAGGCCACCGCCTTGTACTGCCACAGCAGCGAGAACAGCTGCTCCTCGTCGAACGGCTCCTCGTCGTGCCGGGCCAGCAGCCACGAGAAGACCGGCAGCTGCTTCAGCGGCTCCCCGCCGTGCTGGTAGTCGGCCACGAGCGCCAGCCGCGCGTCGATCGCGAGGTCGCGGTCGTCGAGGGTCTCCGCCGCCGCCACGACCTCCTCGACGACCGCCGTGCGCGCCGCCCCCCAGGGCAGCTCCTCGGCCGCCTCGAGTGCCTCGTAGCAGTCCTCGACCGTGCGGTTCATCGCTCCTCCATCGCCTTGTCGAGCAGTCCCGCGAACGACCGGGTGAGCGTCGCGTTCTCCGCGGGACGCATCGGGTGCCGGCCCGCCAGCAGCGCCTGGCAGTACAGGCTCTCCACGGCCAGTGCCCGCAGCCGCTCGTCGGTGATCCCCGCGACCTTGCGGACCAGGGCGTTCGCGTGGTTCAGCAGCAGCCGCCGGCGGTCGTCCCCGCCGTCGTCGACCGCCTTGATCAGGGACGCCCACACGTCGTCGACGGCCGCGGCGGCCTCGGCCCGCGCCGTGCGGCGGTGCCGGGCCTCGCGGTCGTCGAGGACGAGGGCGGGCAGCGTGATCGGGTCGAACTCGCGCAGCTCCACCGCGACGTCGAGCGGCGCGAGGGTGGCGCGGGCGGCGGTGAGGAACCCGGCGAGCGCGGCCAGCGCCGCGGCGTCGGGGCTGCGCACGTGGGCGTCGAGGTCACCGGGCCGCAGGGTCGCGACGACGACGTCGGGGTGCAGCGCCGCGTAGCGCTCGATCAGGTCGGCGTCGTGGCTGTACCCGGCATCGACGACGCCCAGGCCCTGCGCGGCGGCCACCGGCGCCACCTGGCGGAACTCCTCCACGGTGTGGGTCCAGCGCACGACGCCGAAGCGCTGCGCCACCTCGGGCAGGGTCAGGGGCCCCGCCGTCGTCTCGAACGCCAGCCACGGCAGCAGCAGCCGCAGCAGGTCGTCGTCGTGGGCGGCCACCGCCTTGATCGCGCTCGCGTGCACCCGCAGGAAGCGCTCGAAGGTGGCCGGGTCGGCGTCCAGGGTCCGCGTGATCCACCCGCGCACCTGCGCGCCGAGCTCCTCGCGCACCTCCAGCAGCAGATCGTCCTCGTAGAGACCCTCGCGCGCCGCGGTCAGCCGCAGCCGGCCGTCGACCACGCAGCGGACGAAGAACGCCCACGGCGGCAGCAGGCCGTCGATGCCCTCGCCCACGAGCATGCCGTGCGCGTACGCGCGGTGCGCCTGGGGTGCGGTCGGGCTGCCGGCCCGGTCGGGCACGATCGCCACCCCGCGCAGGCCCGCGGCGTCGACGCGGACGTCGAAGGCGGCCAGCGGGCGGACGCCGAGCAGCTGGGCCGCGCGCTGCACCCGCTCCGGTTCGGGGGCGTCCTCCCACGGCCGCACCCCACCCGTGACCTGCTGCAGCACGCCGTCGGCCCCGAGCACCGCCAGCGGGACGGGCAGCATCTCGCCGAACTCCCGGGCCAGGGCCAGCACCTGGGCGGTCGAGGTCCAGTCCGAGGCGCCGCGGCGCGGGCGAAGGCTCACCCAGGATCCGGGGACGTCGACGGCGGGCAGCGGCCCGAGCCCTGCGGCCAGGCGCGCGTCGGCGACGGGCGCCACGGGCTGCCCGGCCGGGACGGGGGCCACCGTGTAGGAGCCGTTCGCCGAGCCGGTCCAGCGCACGCAGCCGGCCTGCGGCGCCGAGGCCGAGCGGGTCACCAGGGCGATCTCGTCGGCGACGAGGAAGCACGACAGCAGGCCGATGCCGAACCGGCCGATGAAGTCGGCGTCCGGCAGCCCCAGCTCGTCACGCTTGGACGACGAGCCGATGGTGGCCAGGAACCGCCCGACCTCCTCCTCGGTGAGCCCCACCCCGGGATCGAGGCAGTGCAGCCGGCCGTCGGGGGAGACGTCGGCCGGCACCAGCACGATCGGCGCCGCCGCGGCCTCGGCCGGTTGCCCCAGCCGCGCCCGCGCCGTCACGGCGTCGACCGCGTTCTGCACGAGCTCGCGCACGTACACGCGGGGGCTGGAGTACAAGTGGTGGCTCAGGAGGTCGACCACCCCGCGCAGGTCGACCTGGAACGCCTTCTCCGTCATCGGCGGGAATCATGCCCTACGGCGGCGACGGTCGCGGCGCTCACGGGGCGCCCCTGCCGTACCGCTCGAGCACCGCAGCCGCGGCCTGCGCGTCCCCGCAGCGCCGCCACAGCTGTGCGAGCAGGTCGGCGAGGTCCGCGGCCCGCTCGGGGTCGAGGCCGTGTGCCTCCTCGACCGCCTCGCCCAGGGCGTCCACGCCCACCTCGGGCCGGCCGAGGGCGTCGCACAGCCGGGCCTGCAGGGCCACGACGTCCCAGGCGGATCCGACGTCACCGAGCAGCCGGTACGCCTCCGGCAGCTCCTCGGTCCGGGCAAGCGCGTCGGCGTAGCGGTCGTGCTGGGCCAGGACCCGCGCGGACTGCTCCGTCAGGGCCAGCCGCTCCCAGTCGACGCGGTCCTCGTGATCGGCCGGCTCGGCGTCCGGCCGGGCCCGGTCGGGGGCGTCGGGGCGGATCCGGTCGACGGCCTCGTCTGCCTCGTCGAGCGCGTCCAGCGCCGCGTCCACCCCGTGCGCCTCGGCCAGCGGGAAGGCGCGGTTGCGCCGGCAGACGGCGGCCTGCCAGGGCAGCCCCGCGGCGTCGTAGGCGAGCGCGGCGCACGCCAGCAGGTCGGCGGCGTCGCCCGGGTCGGGGGCGGTGCGCGCCGCCACCTCGCACGCCTCGGCCACGGCGGCTGCCGAGCCGTTGCGCAGGTGCCAGACGGCGCTCGTCCGGGCGTGACGGTGCGCGAGGGCCTGCTCGTCGAGGGCCTCCGCGCAGACCGCGGCCGCCCACGCCAGCGTGCCCACGAGGTGGACGTCGGGCCGCGCGGGGCCGTGCGGGTGGCCCAGGTGGGAGGCGACGCGCGCGGGGGAGAGGTCCTCCTCGCCGGGGGCGTCGCCCTGCAGGCGCTGGCGGGCCTCGCCGAGGGCGAGCTCGGCGATCTCGGCGGCCTCGAGCTCGCGCCCGGCCTGGCGCAGGGCGTGCACGAGCGACTGGCGGGCCTGGTCCAGCGCCAGCGGGTCGCTGCCCTGCTCGGCGTGCCGGACGGCGCGCCGCGCCGCGTCCACCGCCTCGACGCTCTCGCCCACCCCCGACAGCAGCCGGCAGGCGAGGGAGGCGACGTAGGTGGCCAGCCCGGTGTCGCCCGCCGCCTGGGCGTCGGGTTCGGCCTCGGCGAGCAGCTGGAGGGCCTGCGCCGGCTCGCCGTGCTCGGCGTGCAGGGCGGCGAGGTCGGCGGCGATCAACGCCCGCTCGCCGCGGCGGACCCCGGGCGGCAGCAGCGACAGGGCCTGCACGAGGCGCTCGGCGCGCTGCGGCGGTGCGGAGGAGGCGGCGTCCAGGCGCAGCAGGAGCGCGTAGCAGCCCCGCTGGTAGCCGTCGAGGGTGCCGGGATCGGCCGCCGCCATCGCCTGCAGCGCGGCCTGCAGCACGCGGCCGTGCCGCGCCTGCATGTCGGGAGCGCTGCCGCGCAGCTCGGCGACGACGTGCAGCAGCGCGAGCAGGGCCAGGTGGGCGGTCGCCCGGTCGGGGCCGCTGACCCCGGTGCGCATCTCGGCGACGACGTCGTCGGCGGCGCGCACGGCGTCGTCGGGTTCGAGCAGTCCCGCCGTCACCGCCTCCCGCAGCCACCACAGCTCGAACCGGTAGGCGCCCGCCTCGTCCCCGGCGTCGTGCAGCCGCGCGCCGAGGGCCCGGGTGGCGTGCAGCAGGCTCGGGTCGTGCTCCAGGTCGTCGAGGGCGGCCGCGCAGTCGAGCCGGGCGACGTCGAGGGCCCGCTGCCGGTCGGCGTCGGCCGGGTCCCAGGCGGGCGACGGCGAGGGCGCGGGCTCGTGCTGCAGCAGCTGGTCGCGGCGCGCGCGCCACTCCACCAGGGCCCGCTCGCGCTGGGCGCGGTCGCCCGACTGCCGGGCGGCCTCGAGCCCCGCGGCGAGCGCCGCGAGCGATCCGGGGGCGGGCAGCGTGAGGGCCGCGGCGGGCGCGGGACGCGCGGGCGGCGGTTCGGGGGCGGCGCGGCGCCCTGCCCGCACGGCCAGCGTGGCGTCGGGGAGCAGGTCCAGCGGCAGGTCGGGCAGCGGGGCGGCCTGGAGCAGCCGGTCGACGGCCTCGCCCACGGCCCGGGTGCCGTTGCGGGCGTCGAACCGGTCGGCGATGGCCCGGGCGAGCCGGGTGAGGGGGTCGACGAGGGCGGCGGCCGTGGCCGCGGCCGGGACCGTGGTGCCCGCCTGGCGGGGGGTGAGCACCTGCTCGCCCCACCCCTGCTCGACCAGGCGCGCGCACAGGGCGGCCGCGGCAGCGGCGAGGGTCATGCCCGCGCGGGGCGTCGGCGGCGCGTCGATCTCGTGCAGCCGCTCGACGAGCAGGTCGACGGCGCGCTGCAGGCGACCCGCCCGGGTCAGTGCGCTCACGTGCGCGGCCCACAGGTCGAGCCCGCTGGGGTCGTGGCGGGTCTGCCGCGCCCCGCGCAGGTGTTCGGTGGCAGCGCGGGCGGCGTGCCCGCCGAGCAGCAGCGACGGCAGGCTGTGGGCGATCATCGACGCCGGCTGCTCGGCGCAGGCGACCTGGCCGGACAGCACCGGCAGCGCCTCGGCGACGGCCTCGTCGTGACGGCCCAGCTCCGCGAGGTGCCGTACCCGCTGCGTCGGCTCGCAGGCCCGGCAGTCCGACAGCCGGCTGCGGGCGGCACGCACCCACGCGTCGTACTCGGCCTGCGCGGCCGCCGCCCCCCGCAGGTGGGCGTGCACCCGGTAGCGGCAGCCCAGTACCGGGCCGGGCGGCTCACCGGCGTCGCGGTAGCGGCGCTCCATGTCCTCCAGCGTCGCGAGCACGACCTCCAGCGGGACGTCGGGGTGGTCGGTGGCGCCGGTGGTCAGCCACTTGTACTGCCAGAGGAGGCGGTGGCGGTGGGCGCCCTCGAACGGGCGCTCGTCGTGGCGGGCGAGCAGCCAGGCGAACACCGGCAGGCGCTTGAGCGGTTCGCCGCCGAAGGTGTAGGCCGTCACGAGGTCCAGCCGCGCCTCGACGGCGAGGGGGAGGTCACCCACCACGTCGGCCTCGGCCACGACGTCCTCCACCAGCGCGGTGCGGGCCGGGCCGTAGGGGAGGTCCTCGGCGACCGCCAGGGCCTGGTAGCACTCCCCGGCGGGGCGCGGCGTCGTCATCGTCCCTCCACCGTCGGTCGTCGCCCCGCATCATGCCGCAGCGTGCAGCCGCCGTGGCACACTTCGAGCACGGCAGACGGGAGGGGGACGCGATGGCGCAGGGGTGTGCGGGGTGCGGCCGCGGGCTGTCGGGGGTGCGGACGTTCCGGACGGCGACCGGCCGGGTGCTGTGCCCGGCCTGCTGGGAGCAGCACGTGGCGCTCGCCGCGGCGGGCGGGTCCCTCGCCTCGGGCGGGAGCACGGCCGACGCCGTCGTCGCGGGCACCGGGGCGCGCCAGTGGGCGCAGGCCGTGGCGGACGACGCCGAGGCCGCGATCGCGCGCAGGGCCAAGGTAGCGGCCGCCCAGGGACGATGGGGCAAGCTGAAGGCCTGGCTGATCGGCTGACCCGCAGGACGCGGAAGGCCGCGACGCCGGGAGAACGAGACAAAAAGAAGAAGAGCCCGTGGGTTCGGCCCCCTCGTGGCGGGGGCACGGCCGTGCCGGACGATGCACGGCCCCACGGGCTCCGGCGACTGCGCAGGACTGGCCGGCCATCGGGCCGGTCGGCCTTCCCGACCACACGGGTCAGGACAGTCCGTCCGAAGGGCGACGGCTAGCTTGCAGCCACCTCACGCGTCCGATGAGAACTCACTGTTCGGACCACCTCCTTTCCCGTGTAGCCCGACCGTACGTCGGCTCGCGCCGCGGGGCAACAGGTAATTCGGTGGGCGGCCGGAGTGGATCAGCCGCAGCTCAGGCCCCGTGCGGGGACTTGTTCGCGGCCAAGCGGGCGAGGGCCTCGGCGCGCTCGGCCGCGTGGTCCACGATGCGCTGGGGGTACCCGTGCCGGTACCCGTCGGGGGCCGACCACGGCTCGTGGGCGACGCGCCCCGCGAGGTGGCGCAGCTCGGGGACGTAGCGGCGCACGTACGCCCCGTCGGGGTCGAACTTCTGCCCCTGCGAGACGGGGTTGAAGACGCGGAAGTAGGGCGCGGCGTCGGTGCCGCTGCCGGCCACCCACTGCCAGCCGTGGGAGTTGCTCGCGAGGTCGCCGTCGCGCAGGTGGCCCATGAACCACCGCGCCCCGTGCTGCCACTCCAGGTGCAGGTCCTTGACGAGGAAGCTCGCCACGACCATACGCACCCGGTTGTGCATCCAGCCCTCGGCGAGCATCTGGCGCATCCCGGCGTCCACGAAGGGGTAGCCCGTGCGTCCCTGCTGCCAGGCCGCCAGCCGCTCGCCGGGGGAGTCGTAGCGCATCCGCGCGTACTCGCCCCGCAGGTACTCGCGGGCGCTGGCGGGGCGGTGCCACAGCACGTCGGCGTAGAACTCCCGCCAGCACAGCTCGCTGCGGTAGGAGTCGACGTCGTCCGCGGGGGCACCGGCGCGGGCCAGCCCCGCGAGGAGGGTGCGGGGGTGGATCTCGCCGTACTTGAGGTGGGCGGACAGCTGCGAGGTGCCGCTGAGATCGGGCCGGTCGCGGCCCTGCGCGTACCCGTGCAGGCCGTGGTCGACGAAGCGGTGCCACGCCTGGCGTGCGGCGTCCTCGCCCGCGGGCGGCAGATCGGGGACGTCGCGGCGCGGCCGGGTGGGGATGCCGCCGCCGTCGTCGGGCAGGTCGAGGAACCGGGCGGAGGCGCCGTCGGGCAGGTGCAGGTGGGCCGGGCCGGGCCAGCCGTGCGCGGTCCAGGCCCGGCGGAACGCGCTGAACACCTGGAACGGCGTCCCTGCGCCGCTGAGCAGCGTCCCGGGGCCCACGGCGTAGGGGGTGCCCGTCGCCGTGAACCGAATGCCCCGCTCGGCCAGCGCCGTGCGGACGTCGGCGTCGCGCTCGCGGCCGTAGGGGCCGGCGTCCGCGCTGACGTGGACGCCGACGGCGTCCGGGACCGTCCCCGCCGCGCGCGCCGCGTCGGCGCACAGCCGCGGGAGGACCTCGCGCGGGTCGCCGTGGCGGACGACGAGGCGTCCCCCGGCCGCGCGCAGGTCGGCGTCGAGGGCGGTCAGCGAGTCGACGAGCCAGGCGCGCCGGGCCGGGCCGGCGGGCTCCCACAGGGCCGGGTCGACGACGAACGCCGTCACGACGTGACCGCCCTGCGCCGAGGCGGAGGCCGCCGCCACGGCGCGGGCCAGCGCGGGGTGGTCGCGCAGCCGCAGATCGCGCCGGAACCAGACCACCGCGACGGCCTCGGCTGGGGCGCTGCGCTGGGCCGACACCGTTGCATCCCCCGGCCCTTGGTCCTGCTCGGAGGCCTCGGAAGGGGGATCGTCTGGGTGCTGACGACGCGACGCGGACATCAACCGGGGACATTAGTTGGACCTCAGGACGTCCGCGCGCCGACAATCTGGGCGTGAGCGACCTCATCGACACCACCGAGATGTACCTGCGCACGGTCTACGAGCTGGTGGAGGAGGGGATCGTCCCGCTGCGGGCCCGGATCGCGGAGCGGCTGGGACACTCCGGCCCCACCGTCTCCCAGACGGTCGCGCGCATGGAACGCGACGGGCTCGTGCACGTCTCCGGCGACCGTCACCTGGAGCTGACCGAGACCGGCCGCCTGCGTGCGATGCGGGTGATGCGCAAGCACCGCCTGGCCGAGCGGCTCCTCACCGACGTCATCGGCCTGGAGTGGGAGCTCGTCCACGACGAGGCCTGCCGCTGGGAGCACGTGATCTCGGAGACGGTCGAGCGCAAGCTGATGGCCCTGCTGCCCGACCCCGTGCACTCGCCCTACGGCAACCCGATCCCGGGGCTGGAGGAGCTGGGCGGCCCGACGGTCGGTCCCGAGCAGTTCCGCGACGGCGTGCTGAGCCTGCCCGACGTGCCGGTCGAGACCGGCCGGGGGCGGCTGGTGGTGCGCCGCCTCGGCGAGCCGCTGCAGACCGATCCGGCGCTGCTGGCGGAGTTCTCGGCGGCCGGGGTCGTGCCCGGGGCCGAGGTGAGCGTGGAGCGCCAGGGGGACAACCTCGTGCTCAGCAGCCTCGCCGACCCCTCCCGGCCGCAGCTCGTGCTCGACCTCCTGTCCGCCTCCCACGTCTTCGTCGCGCTCGGCTGAGGACTGCTCCGCCCACCCCCGCCGGCCCCCGTCGGCAGGGGCCCCACGGGCCCGGCGTGTCGGCTCCGGACGGGTAGCGAACGCGTGTTCGCTCCGCCGATCGGGGGACGTCCGGTCGCGGTGTGCACTCGAGATTCGCGCTGCGTACCTGTCGTGATCACGTTGGGTGCTCGAAAGCTCACGTGACGAAGTTCTTGGCGGGGAAAGGTCACAGAGATGTGACACCGGGGCGGAGGGTCAGGTACGTTCGCATCGCTTCCTCCCCCTCCAGGAAGCCCCCAGGGTGGACGCCGAGCTCTGCCACCGCCCACGGGGAAGCACGGACACCGCATGGCAGAGGCGGGGGAACCAACGCGGTTCTGCGCGTCACCCCTCTCGCGCAGAACCTTGGGGTGAAGTCGTCGTCCCCGGCCCAGAAGGTCGGAGGCGTCGGCCGGATGCTCTCCATCCGAACCCGACAGCTCACCTCGTAGGCGTCGGAGAGGCAGAACCGTGACTGAACGCGACACCGGGCGCCACCGCGCTGCCCATCGAGCTTCCACTCCGGTATCCGCCTGGGCGTCCTCTCTCGGGACGTCCGTGGCCGAGCACGTCACGTCCCTGGGCCGTGGCGGTGTCGTCATCGCGATGTCCTCGGGTCTGGTCGCCACCATGGCGTCCCCCGCGGGTGCGGCTCCTGCCCCCGTGGTCGAGACCGCGACGCTGCCCTCCGTGGGCGTCGACAGCTCCTCCGTCCCGCTCTCGCTGCGCAGCGGCGCCGCGGTGACGGCCCCTGCCGGTGCGGTGGTGGACTTCGGTGACGAGGGCGGGGTCGCCGTCACCAAGGCGGCCGCCAAGGTCTCCCGCAAGGTCGAGACCACCCGCCACGTCGAGCGGGCCGCCCGCGCTACCCAGCGCGTCGCTCCCACCCGTCAGGCGGACGACGATGCCGACCGCGTCGTCACCAAGCGCAAGGTCACCCGCACCGCGACCGGCTCCGTCCGCGGCTCGGCCGTCCTGGGCATCGCCGCTCGTTACGTCGGTATCGCCTACCGCCACGGTGGCGACGACCCCCGCGGGTTCGACTGCTCCGGGTACGTCGACTACGTCTACAACCAGCTCGGGGTCTCGCTCCCGCGCACGGCCGACGGGATCATGGACGCCTCGCGTCGGATCTCCCGCTCCGAGGCCGTCGCCGGGGACCTCGTGTTCTTCGTCAACGGCGGTCGCGCCACGCACGTCGGCATCTACGCCGGCGACGGCATGATGTACGACTCCCCACGCACCGGTAAGCGGATCTCCTTGCGAGCCGTCTACTCCAGTCGCGTGGTCTTCGGCCGAGTGCTCGGCTGAGTGAGATGAGCCTCCCGACGGCCCCCCTGCCTCCCCCGCGGAGCAGGGGGGCCGTCGTTTTGGGCGCGCCCGCGCCCCGTCCGCAAGGTTGCGGGCGAGAAAGGTCGTGCCTGCGCGGCCCGTCGTGCCTACTCTTGCGGTCAGGACGGCATGGCAGCGATGCGGCCCGCTCCCTCCACCCGCCACATCCGGGGGGTGGGAGCACCGCAGAGGGGGTCACAGTGCACGACGCGGTACGCAGCGTCGCGGGAGCGCTCAGCAGTGCGAGCGGTCCCAGCGGTCGCTGCCGCGTGTGCGTCGGAAGGCGTCGTCCCGTCGGGGACGACGCCTTCTGCCGTTCCTGGCCCTCCGCGGATCGGGTGGGTCGGCACGTGCGGCGACACCAGCCAGGTGTCGGCCGCGACCGAGAGGAGTTCGCAGTGCGCACACTCGTCCTCAACGCCGGGTACGAACCGCTCGCGGTGGTCTCCTTCCGCCGCGCGCTGGTCCTCGTCCTCGCAGGGAAGGCCACTGTCGTCGCCGACACGGGCGCGCCCGTCATCGGCGGCTCCCTGACCCTGCCCCGACCCTCCGTCATCCTGCTGGGCCGCTACGTCCGCGTGCCCACGGGCCGGGCGGTGCCCGTCAGTCGCCGGGGCGTCCTGCGGCGCGACGCCCACCGGTGCGCGTACTGCGCCGGGCACGCCAGCACCGTCGACCACGTCCTGCCCCGCAGCCGCGGCGGCCGGGACAGCTGGGAGAACCTGGTGGCGTGCTGCATGCGCTGCAACAACGTCAAGGGCGACCGGACCCCCGAGGAGATGGGGTGGGTGCTGCGGGTACGGCCCGTGGCGCCCCGCGGCGCGGCCTGGGCGGTACGCGGTGCCGACGTCCGCGACCCCACGTGGGAGGCCTACCTCGGCGAGGCCGCCTGAGGGCGGGGGGCAAAAGAATGGTGCACCGGCGCTCGAAAGCTGACCGGTGCGAGGCAGACATTGCCATATCCGCAGCGCTGCTGCCAAGACGCGCAGCGTGTCGGAGCGGAGCCGGACGAGTGCTGCGACGCCACCGGGACGCTCGGGTGGCGCAGACACGGATGGCGGCGGTCCGGCCGGGTACGGGAAGGGCATGTCCTCCCAGCGCCCGGCCGGACAGGCCGACTCCCAGGTCGGCGTCGACCGACTCTCCGTCGAGGAACGCTCGCCCCGCCCGCCGGGCGGCGGCGGTCAGGCCGACGACCCCACCGAGGTCCCGCCCCGCGGCTGGTGGCAGATCGTCCGCCGCGCCCTGCGCCGGTTCAGTGACGAGCAGGGGACGCTCATCGCCGCCGGCGTCGCCTACTACGGCTTCATGGCGCTGGTCCCCACCCTCATCGCCGTCGTCCTGCTCTACGGGCTGATCAGCGACCCCGCCCAGGTGCAGCAGCAGGTGGACTCCCTGTCCAGCGCCCTGCCCGACCAGGCCAAGGGCCTGGTCACCGAGCGGCTCACCGCGCTGTCGTCCACGTCCTCGGGCGGGCTCGGCATCGGTCTCGTCGTCTCGCTGCTGGTGGCCCTGTGGAGCGCCAGCGGCGGCGTCAGCGCCCTGATGACAGCCGTGAACGACGCCTACGGCGAGGACGACGACCGCGGCTTCGTCCGCAAGAAGGCCCTCGCGCTTGCGCTGACCGTGGGCGCGATCCTGTTCTTCTGCCTCAGCGTGGCCCTGATCGCGGTGCTCCCCGCCGTCCTGGGCTCGCGCGACCTCCCCGCCCCCGCGGAATGGGGCCTGCAGGGGGCCCGCTGGCTCCTGCTGCTCGGTGCCGTCGCGCTCGCGCTGGCCGTCGTCTACCGCGTCGCCCCCGACCGCGACGCCCCCCGCCTGCAGTGGCTGTCCGTCGGCGCCGTGGTGGCCACGGTGATCTGGATCCTCGCGACCCTCGGCTTCTCGCTGTACGTCGCGCAGTTCTCCAGCTACGACAAGACCTACGGGCCGATGGCCGGCGTCGTCGTCATCCTGTTGTGGATGTGGCTGTCCAGCATCGCGGTGCTGCTGGGCGCGACCGTCAACGCCGAGGCCGAGCGGCAGACCGCCAAGGACACCACCGTGGGGTCCGAGCGGGCGTTGGGCAAGCGCGACGCCTACGCTGCCGACACCGTCGCCGGGCAGTGATGCCGTAGCGCCCGTCCGGCGCGGTTCACCGAGCGCACCCGCCGTCGCGGCTTCAGCCGATCACCTCCGCGTCCGATAGGGGGAGGGGTTGACCGGGAGTGAAGGGTGACGCGCATGCCGGCCACGGCGCCGCCGCACGAACTGGACGAGGCTGCGATCCTGCGTGCCTGCGCCCAGCACGCGCCGCCCGCACTGGCGGTGCGCGCGGGGCCTGGGTCGGCGCGGGTCGTCTGGGTCGGTCCGGGCCTGTGCGACCTCCTCGTCCTGGACCCGGTCGACGTGCTGGACCAGGAGCTCGCCCACGTGGGGCCGGCCCTGTTCCCCACCTCCCCGACCACCCCCGGCATCACCCTCGAGGACCAGCCCCGACCCGACTGGCGGGTGGCCCTGCGCCACCTCGTGGCGGGCGGCGAGGCGGGGGTCGCCACCGCCGTCGTCCAGGCCCCCGACGACAGTTGCGTCACCGTCACCGTGCACGCCCGGCCCATCGGCCCCGGCAACCTCTGGGTCGCCGTCCTGACGCCGCTGCCCGAGCCCAGGGTGCGGTTGCAGGAGGCGCTGGCGGAGGCCGAGCACCGGTTCACCGCACTGGCCGACTACGCCCCGATCGGGATCATGATGAGCCGGGCCGGGCTGCGGCTCGGCTACGTCAACCGGTTCCTCACCTCCCTCGCCGGGCGCAGCGCCGACCGCCTGCTCGGCACCGGCTGGCTGGACATGGTGCACAGCGAGGACCTGCCCTCCGTCTACGAACTGGTCCAGGCCGTGCTGGCGGGCGAGCAGGGCGAGCGGACCGTGCGCCTGACGCCGGTCGGTGACACCCAGCGCTGGGTGCGGTTGCGGCTCGCGCCGGTGACGACCGTGCGCCGTGCCGCGGGGTTCATCGCCACGGTCGAGGACATCACGAGCCGCCGGGCGTGGGAGGAGCAGCTGGCCTACCAGGCCGGGCACGACCCGCTGACCGGCCTCGCCAACCGGCGCCGGCTCGTCGAGGAGATCGCCACCCTGCTGGACAGCCGCCGGCTGCGCGACCGTGACTTCGCCGTGCTGTTCTGCGACCTCGACGGCTTCAAGCAGGTCAACGACCGCTGGGGGCACGACGCGGGCGACCGCGTCCTCATCGACGTCGCCCGGATGATCTCGCGCACCGCGCGCGACCAGGACCTCGTGGCGCGGCTGGCGGGGGACGAGTTCGTCGTCGTGCTTCGCCAGGTGGAGGGAGTGGCGGGCGCCGAGAGTGCGGCCCGGCGCCACCTGCACGGGTTGTCCGGCGAGGTGAGCGTCGCGGGGGAGCGTGTGCGCCTGTCCGCGAGCCTCGGCGTCGCCCTGCCCTCGCCCGGTGACACCCCCGAGTCGTTGCTGCGCACCGCCGACCGGCTCATGTACCTGGCCAAGCAGGCGGGCAGCGGCGGCTACCTGCTGAGCGAGCCACCGCCGAGCGTGCCCGGGCGGGCGGACGACCCGGGACCACCCGGATCCGCCGACGCCACGACCACCCCACGAACCCACGACCCGGAGGCGGGCCCCCGATGAGCGGCGACTCCGCAGCGTTGCTGCTGTCCCGGCACGAGCAACTGCCCCCGCGTGCCAGTGCAGCCGCGAAGGTGATGCACCTGGTCGACGACCCCGACGCGAGCGTGCAGCAGATCGCCCAGGCGATCTCCCCCGACCCGATCTTCGCGGCCAAGATCCTCCGGGTCGCCAACTCGGCCTACTACGGCCTGGGCGGGCGCGTCGGCACCCTGCCCTTCGCCGTCTCGGTGCTCGGCTTCCAGACCGTGCGCAGCCTGGCCGTGGCGGCCGCCGCAGGGCTGGACGACGCCGGGGCCGCCCCGGCGGGCTTCTGGGAGGCCGCCGTCGGGGTGGCGACGGCGGCGGAGATGCTCGCGCCGCTGATGGCCGCCCACCCGGGGGACAGCTTCTCCGTGGGGCTGCTGCACATGCTCGGCGCGGCGTTCCTGCACCAGGCGTCACCCCTGCCCCGGATCTGCCTGCCGGACGACGGGGACGGGGCCGCACTGTGCGCGCAGGAGGAGGCGGAGTACGGCATCGACCACGCCCGCGCCGGCGCCCGCGTCCTGTCCGCCTGGCGGTTCCCGCCCCAGATGTGCGCGTTGATCGGGCGCCACCACGAGGCGCCGCTGCCCGACGCCGCGCCGCTGGAGCGGGTGCTGCACGCCGCCCGTCGGGTCAGCGGGTTCCTCCTCGCCGGTACCCCCGACGCGCTGCTGGACGACCCCGAGCTGCCCTGGTTGGCCGAGGGCCGCCTGACCCGCGACGACCTGCCGGTGATGATCGATCGGATCGCGCGCAAGTCGGAGGCCCTCCTCGAGGGCCTCCGGCCGGGCTACTGATCCGGCCGGGCTCCTGATCCTGCTGGGCTCCTGATCCGCCGGTCGTCGAGAGCGGGACGTTCGTCGTCGCGCGGGCGGGACGGGCGCGCCTGGCGCGGTGTGACCCGCGCCTCATCGCGGTGGCCCGGACGAAAATCCCGGCGGTGCCGCCCTGTCGCGGGGCAAGGTGGAGGCACGTCCACGGGCCGCTCCACCGGCGGAAAGGGGCTCTTCGGATTTCAGCGTGATGTCTGTGTTGATCTGGGTGTTCACGCTGCCGTCGGGGCGGCGTTGGCGAGGAGGATACGGGTCTTGTAGTGGTGGGGGTTGCGGTAGCCGCGGCCGGTGCGCTTGATCTGCTTGATGGTGGTGTTGGCGGCTTCGGTGCGGGCGTTGGTGACGCCGGTGATGACGAGGACTTCGATGGCGGGCCACCAGGTGGTGATGGTCGCGGCGAGCCGGTCCGTTTCGGGCATCGCGGCCGCGGTGACGGCGTCGGTGAACAGGTCCCGACGGTGGTCGAGGTCGGTGAGGGTGGTGGCGTGGAGGAGGTGGCGGAGGCGTTCCTTCACCGCCCACGCGGCGGCGATCTCCTGGGTGGGGTCGTCGGCGGTGAACGTCGCCCGGAGCCGGGCCAGGCCGGCTGGGCTGAGGGTGTCCCCAGCGCGAAGCAGGAGTCGCCGGTTGGTCCAGACCGGGTCGATCCCGCGGCCGCGGCGGCCCTTGGTCTGGCGGGTGAGGCGCTGCCGGACCCGGGTCAGGGTGTCGTTGGCGAGTTTGACCAGGTGGAACGCGTCGACACTGACCGCCGCCTGCGGGAGCTGGTCACGTAGTGCGGCGCGGAACGCCGCAGAGGGGTCGATCGCGACGACCTCGATCCGGTCCCGCCACTCCTGCGGCCTGGCCGCCAGCCACGCAGCGACCCCGGCGGCGCCGCGTCCGTCGACCACGCCGAGGACGCCCCCGGTGTCGACGTCGACGATCGTCGACATCCAGGGCTCGTACCGGCGCCAGGTGCCGTGCTCGTCGCGCCAGTACCGCACCGACCGGTAGCGGTGCTCGTCGATGCCCAGTCGCCGCGGGCTGGCCGCGTCGGGGTCGATGCCGAGCAGGGCGGCGGCGTTGAGGACGGCCTGGACCGTCCACCACGACACCCCGTACGAGGCGGCGACCTCGGCGACGGACCGCCCGGCCAGGACCGCGGTGAGCAGCTGCTCCCGCAGGCGGGCGGTGGTCCTGGCCCGGGCCGGGACCTGCCCGGTGACCTCCGCGAACGTCCGCCTCGGACAGCGTTGCTCCACACAGGCGAAGCGCCGCCGGATCAGGACCACCCGTACGTGGCCGGCGACCGGAACGTCGCGCAGCCGTTGTCGGGTCCGTTGATGGACCCGCCCCGAGAGCACCCCACAGGTCGGGCAGCCCGCCTCGCCCTCGACGGAGGCGATCACCACCTCCCGGCCGCCTCCGGGCAGGTCGACCGCGCTCACCACGCGGTACCCGGGCAGGTCGAACAGCACACTCGCCGCATCCCGCGGCGAGCCCATAGGTTGTCCACGGCTCGTGGTCCTTCGATCTCGATGAGTGCCTCAGCAACACCCATCTCAGCGCAGGACCACGAGCCCCCTCACACGGGCCCGATCACGCTCAAATCCGAAGAGCCCGGAAAGGCCGCCGCGCGTGCCGGACGCCACGAGGAAGGGAACGCGGTCATGCCCACCGTCGAAGCCGAACAGGTCACCTGCGAAGCGATGTGCGACGTCTGCCACTGCAGCGGGGAGGGCTGCGACGGCACCGTCTGCCACGGGCTCGACGCCGACTGACCGCCCGCGAGGTTCCTCCTCCGCCACCCCCGCCGCACGCGCGGCGCACGAGCTGCACGAGCGAGGCCCCGGCACCCGTCAAGGGTGCCGGGGCCTCGTGTCGTCCGGGGCAGGGCGGGCCGTTCAGCCCGCCGAGCAGGTCAGCGCGCCCACCGCGGGCGCGCCGGAGGCGACG
This sequence comes from Kineosporiaceae bacterium, assembly GCA_046330935.1. Taxonomy (GTDB): domain Bacteria; phylum Actinomycetota; class Actinomycetes; order Actinomycetales; family Kineosporiaceae; genus JAXLRU01. The sequence goes on along the minus strand of JAXLRU010000006.1, from coordinate 421,749 downwards.
AACCCTGCGCGCACCGAGGCGCCGGGTGCGAGGTCGGCGGTGCCGGCGTCGACGAGCAGCCCCGACGCCGACGCGCGGACGTCGGCGCCCCACGTCTGGGTCAGGCCGCGCGAGAGGCCACCGACGGTCGCCGACCAGCCCTTCAGGGCCTGCGTGCCGGTGTTCGTCACGGTCACGACGCCCTCGTAGCCGCTGCCCCAGGCATTGGTCACGGCCAGGTCGGTCGTGCAGGCCGCCCCCGCGACAGCGCCCTTGCCCTTGACGGTGGTCTTGACGACCTTGGTGACCGTCTTGCAGGTGGGCTTGCCGTTCTTGCCCGTCTTGCAGGTCTTGACGGTCTTGGTGACCTTCTTGACCGACGCCTTCTTGGTCGAGCGCACCTTGGTGGTCTTCTTCGTCGGCGTGGGGTCGCTCGTCGTCGGCGCGGGGTCGCTCGTGGTCGGCTCGGGGGAGCTCGTCGTGGGGGTCGGCGACGTCGTCGGGTTGGGGGAGGTGCCCCGGATGCCCGTGATCTCGCCCTTGCCGCCGTCGAACACGACGTCGGAGCAGCCGTAGAAGTTCTCGGTGCTGTCGGAGCGCACCCACAGCGAGTAGATGATGTGGCGGCCGGTCTTGTTGGCCGGCAGCTTGGCCGTCCAGTAGTAGTGCCCGTCCTCGGTGGCGACGCGGCCCTCCTGGGGCGGGTCCTTCACCTCGGAGAACGGCGTCTCCTCGAGATCGCTCCACGCCAGGGGCTTGGTCGGGTCGAACCCGTCCTTGGTCACGAAGAGCTTGAACGTGCCGGGGTGCGCCGCCCAGTTGTTGTACTGGATGTCCAGGTTCGCGCCCGCCGTCAGGTGCGTCAGCGGCCAGTCGTCGCGGGGCAGGTCGAATCCGGAGAAGTCGAAGTTCTTCGCCGCGCCGGAGCAGAGGCTGCCGTCGGGGATGAAGCCCGTGGTGCGGCCGCCGCCGTCGGCGCGGAGCACCCCGAACCAGTTGTAGATGGCGGAGGTCCCGCTCTTCGCGACCGCGGCGGCGCACGCGGCGTTGGTGAACGTGAGCTCCCCCGTGGGCGAGACCCCGTCCTTCCAACACATCCACGTGCGCGCGCCGGGGACCATGGCCGCGCCGTGGGCCTGGGCGGGGGAAGCGCCGGTTGCTGCCAGGGCGGCGGCGGCGAGGGCGGCGGCGACGCCGACCCCGATTCCGCGACGGACGACTCTCACGGGGCTCTCCTCTCGCCCGGCCGCCTCGACGCAGGCCGGTCGCGCACGGCGCCACCGTCGGTCGCCGCGCTCTCGCACGGGACTTTCGCAAACTTCAACAGTCTTGGCAAGGAGGAGACGGTGCGGGCCCGGCCGGATGGTCCGACCGGGCCCGCCGAGGGGACGAGACGACCCTCTGATCAGCCTGCCGAGCAGGTGAGCGCGCCCACCGAGGGGGCGCCCGAGGCGACGACACCGGTGCTGACGGACGTGCCGGCGGCCAGCGTGGTGCCGCGGGTCGCCGTCACGCTCAGGCCCGACGACGAGGAGGTCGCCGTCGCGGTCGGCCCGCCCCAGACCTGGGTGACTCCGGCGGAGCTGCCGCCGGACGCCGTCCACGACGTGAGGTCGGTGGTGCCGTTGTTCGTCACGCGGACGACGGCCTGGTAGCCGCCGGGCCACGCGTTGACCACGGAGACGTCCGCCACGCAGGCCGCACCGGCCACCCGGGCGGGCAGCGCGGCGTTCTTCTTCACCGTCTTCGTGATCGTCTTGCAGGTCTTCTTGCCGTTCTTGCCGGTCTTGCACTTCTTGACCGTCTTCACGTTGCCCTTCTTCGTGGTGACGGGCTTCGAGGTGGTCGGGACCGGCGAGGACGTCGTGGGCACGGGCGAGCTCGTCGTCGGCACCGGCGAGGAGGTGGTGGGCTTGGGGGAGGTGGTGGTGGGCGCCGGCGAGCTGCCGCGGATGCCCGTGACCTCACCCTTGCCGCCGTCGAACACGACGTCGGAGCAGTTGTAGAAGGTCTCCGTGCTGTCCGAGCGCGACCACACCGAGTAGATGATGTGGCGCCCGCTCTTGTTGCTGGGCAGCTTGGTCGTCCAGTAGTAGTGGCCGTCCTGGCTGCCGACGCTGCCCTTCTGCGGCGGGTTGGTGATCGCCGCGAACGGCTCGGACTCCAGGTCGCCCCAACCCAGCGGCTTCGTCGGGTCGAACCCGTCCTTCGTCACGTACAGGTAGAACGTGCCGGGGTGGGCGGCCCAGTTGCTGTAGTTGAAGTCGAGGTTGGCCCCCGAGGTCAGGTGGGTGACCGGCCAGTCGTCGCGGGCGAGGTCGAAGCCCGAGAAGTCGTAGACCTTGGCGTCGGCCGAGCACAGCTTGCCGTCGGGGATGAAGCCGACGGTGCGGCCGGCTCCGTCGGAGCGCAGCTGCGCGAACCAGTTGTAGAGGGAGTTCGGACCGCTCTTGGCGACGGCGGCCGCGCAGGCGGGGTTGGTGTTGCTGATCCCGCCCTGGGGGAGCAGGCCGTCCTCCCAGCACAGGTAGGTCCGGTTGCCGGGGATCATCATGGCCCCGTGCGCCTGCGCCGGTGAGGTCTGCAGCGCGGAGAGGGCACCTGCGGTGAGCGCGGCGGCGGCGCCGAGCCCCAGCAGTCTGCGGGTGAGCTTCACAGCAGTTCTCCTTTCGGCCTCCGGCGGCGTCGTCGCCGCCAGGCGGGGCGCCGGGCGCGCCCCGCTGGTCGAGGATTCGCGGTTCGTCCGCGGCGGACGTCGTCGGCCGTCGCGGTGGGGAACCACGGTCGGCCGCGCCCGGGGAGCTCCCGTGCGCGGCCGACGGCGGGTGGCCGGTTGGTCACCGGCCGTGGTGGATCAGCAGCCGATCCGGCTGCTGCCGATCGCGATGTCGTCGTACCAGAGAGTGTCGGCACCGTCGCCGTAGCTCTCCCAGCCGAAGCCGATCTCGGTGATCTTCGGCGACCAGGACTTGTTGAACCACTGGTCGTCGACGTTGCTGGTCTTCACGCCGTCGGCGGTGAGACCGGCGACCTCGGTGCCGTTCAGCCAGGTCATGGCCTTGCCGGAGCTGTCCACCGAGAACTCGAAGCACTGCCAGTCACCGGTGGGCAGGGGCTTGCTCAGGGCGACGCCGGTCGGGCTCTGCGCGGGCAGCGTGGCATCGTCGGACTCGCGGTTCCACTGCAGGGCCGAGTTCTGGCCGCCGATGCGCAGCGACTTGCCGTTGTCGTTGGCGTCGGTCATGTCGATGAACGTCGTGTGCGAGGGGGGCAGGGCCGTCGTGTGCTTGATGTAGGCGCGCACGAAGAACGTGCTCCCGGCCGAGCTGGGGTTCACCGGAGCCTTGGCCATGATGTGGTTGCAGTAGCCGGCCACGCCGGTGATCTTCAGCGACTTGCTGCCCGAGTGGGCCGTGGTCGTGTCGATCGTCGCCGTGCCCTGGCCGGGGCAGCTGCGGGCGAAGGACGTCCAGCCGCCGCCCAGGGCGCCACCGGCCTGGCTCTCGAAGCCGTCGTTGAGCAGGGCGCCCGTGACGGTCGGGGTGGGCTTGGTCGTGGTGGTGGTGGTCGTCGTCGTCGGCCCGGTGCTCGTCGTCGGCGGCTTCGTCGTCGTCGTGCACTTCTTGGCGTTCTTGCACTTGGTCGACTTGGTCTTGGTGGTCTTGACCTTGGTCGTCTTGGTCTTCGTCGTCTTGACGCCGGCGGGCGTGCAGGTGACGGACGGGACGCTGTTGGTGCCCTTCCAGGTGCCGGTGATCGACGCCGTCAGGCTGGCGCCGGCGGCCAGGGCCCCGCTGCTCTTCGTGGGGGTGACGACGACGTTCTTGTTCGACTGCACGACCTTCGCGCCGGTGAACTGCGTCACCTTCTGCCCGTCGGCGTAGGTCCAGGCGGCCTTCCAGGAGCTCAGCTCGGCCGAGCCGGTGTTCTTCACCGTGAGCTTGGCCTGGAAGCCCTTGTTCCACTCGTCGCTGACCGTGTAGGTCGCCGCGCAGCTGGTGGCGCCACCCGAGGAGCTGGTGGTGGTGCTGGTCGTGGTCGTGCTCGAGGTCTTCGTCGTGCTCGTGGTCTTCGTGGGCGAGGTGGTGTCGACCTTCGGGTTGTAGTCGACCTCACCCTTGCCGCCGTCGAACACGACGTCGGAGCAGTTGTAGAACGTCTCCTTGCTGTCCGTGCGCGCCCACACCGAGTAGATGATGTGGCGGCCGGTCTTGTTCGGCAGGGTGACGTCCCAGAAGTACTCGCCGGCCGCGTTGGGGACCGTCTCGTCCCAGGTGCTGAACGGCGCGGACTCCAGGTCCGACCACTTCAGCGGCTGCGTGGGGTCGAAGCCGTCCTTGGTGACGAAGAGGCGGAACTGGCCGGGGTGCGGGGCCCACGCGTTGTAGCGGAAGGTCCACTTGGCGCCGCCGGTGAGGCGGGTGAGCGGCCAGTCCGCGCGCGGTGCGTCGTAGTCGGCGTACTTGGGGTTGCCGCCGGAGCACAGGGAGCCGTCGTCGATGAAGCCGGCCATCCGACCCGCGCCGTCGGAGCGCAGCACGCCGTACCAGTCCCACAGGGGCTGGGTGGTGCTGCTGGCCACCGCGGCCGCGCAGGCGGGGTTCGTGGGCTTGATGTCGCCGGCCCCGCCGCCGTTCTGGAAGCACAGGTAGGTGCGCGAGCCGGGAGCGATGTTCGCGCCGTGGGCGAGCGCGGGTTCGGTCGAGAACAGGACGACCCCTGTTCCCAGCAGCATCGCCGCGGCCGTGGAGACCGCCAGGCGGCGTCGGATGTTCGCCATCGTGTCCTTTCGGTGCGGCGGTCCCCGGGCAGGACGGACCGACGCGGAAGTGGGTCTCGCGAGTGCGCTCGGCACTGCGGTCGGCGCGGAGGGCATGGCCGCGCACGAATGGCCGCGCGATGTGTCGCGCGGCTGTCCTCGGTCACCCTGCGTGCGGCTCCCGTGCACGCGGCGATCGAGCGACGGTCCAGCCCTGACCGTCCGAGCGCGGGCCATGCAACCATGAGGTAGGTCACAGTGCAATGACGAGGGAACGAAGGTCCTTCGCTTGATCGGTTGCGCAGGTGTACCTTCTGGGCGGTCTTCTCTGCCTCGAGGCACGTTGTCGTGACGCTGTGTCGTCCCTCTCGCTCGCGGCGGACACGCTGCGTCCTCGTGGCCGTCGTGAGCGGCGTCACGCGACATCAGCCGAGCGGCCCCCCGTGCGCGGTCAACGGCCGGGGCGTGGCCTCGGTTGCGATGCGGTGGAGCGGCCGGGGGTGCCCGCCGGAAGGGTGACGACCGGGGCCGTCGCGGGCGATCCACGGTATCGTGACAATAGGTGACCATTGGGTGCGCACGGTGACCGGTCTCCCCGGGTGATCGGGGGGAACGCACGCCGAGCCCCGCGCGTCCTGCCTTGCGCACCACCGCCTGCCGCCGGGCTGCGACCCGACGGTTCGCCGACGTCGAGGAGATCAGCCATGTCCCGTCCCGTCACGCGCGGCCTCGCCGCCCTCCTCGCCCTCGGCGTCGTCGGCGGGGGAGTGGCCGCCTGTGGAGAGGTGGACGCGCGGGCCGGTGCCCGCAACGGCCTCGAGAACCTCCGCCGCGCCCAGGTCGCCTCGTTCACCGTGAGTCTCGACGATCCCTCCGGCAGCCTCTCCGAGCTTCCCGGTGCCGGCGTGGACGCCGCCCGCCTGCGCGGCGCGTCCGTCCGCCTGACCGTCGATCCGCCCGGGACCCAGTCCCTCGGCGCCACGCCCTCGCCGTCGTCGCGGCCCACCGACGCCGCGGGCGCCCTGAAGGCCCTCAAGGAGGCGGGCAGCGTCGAGCTCGCGGTGAGCACCCGGGAGGGGGACGCCCTGGTCCTGCGCCTCGTCGACGGCGTCCTCTACGCCCGCGTGGACCAGAAGGTGCTGTCCTCCCTCACCGGCACCCCGACCGACCTCGGGTCCGCCGCGAAGGGGCTTCCGGGTCTCGAAGGTCCCGCGACGTCGCTGGAGAAGGGGCGCTGGATCAGCGCCGACCTCGCCCGGCTCGCCGCGGATCCCGGGGTGTCGGAGGCCCTGAAGGGTGCGGGGGAGGGGCAGGAGGCGCTGCCCTCCGACGTGGATCCCGCGCTGCTCGCCCGGCTGGCCACGGACCTGCGATCGGCCCTGAGCGGCAAGGTCAGCTCCGTCGAGCGGATCGACGGCGACGAGGTCCGCGTCGATCTCGCCGTCAAGGCCCGGGACGCCGCGCGCGTGCTGCTGGAGGTCCTCGACCGTCCCGCCTACCGCTCGCTGCTGTCCTCCGCTGGTGAGGCCGGGCGGGACCCGGCGGCCGCCCTCAAGGAGGCCCGCGAAGGGCTGGACCGCATGCCCGACGTGACGCTGCGGGCCAGCGCCTTCGTGGCCGAGGATCACCTGCGCCGCGTGCGCGTGGACCTCGCCGGTCTGGGCGCGCTCACCGGCGGTGCCTCGCGGACGGCGGGTGCCGCGCTGGTGGTGGACGTGGACGACACCGCCGACGCCGTGGTCGCGCCGCCGGCCGCGCAGGTGGACGCCGCCGACGGCGCCGTCTCGGGAGCGGTGTCCGGGCTGTCCGCCCTCAAGGGTCTGGAGGGTCTGGAAGACCTCGAGGGTCTGGGTGACGGGGAGCTCACCCCCGAGGAGCTGCGTCGCTGGGCGGAGCAGCAGGGGTAGTCCCCTCGGAGTGTCCGACGGCGGCGGCGGGCGGGTGCCCGCCGCCGCCGTCGTGTGTGGACACGAGTTCGTTACCCGCGACCCCTTGGCCCGCGCCGCCCTTCCTGTTTACTCTCATGCCACGCCGATTCACTCCAGTGGACGGCGATCCGGCCTGGAGTGGTCGTGGCAGACGAGGGAGGTCCCGTGGGCGAGGCCCCGATGGTGGACGTGGCGCCGTCCGTGCTGGAGGTCGGCCTCCAGCGCTCGCCCTCGCCGTCAGCCGCACCCTCCGGAGGCTCCTCGCTAGCTGAGCTGGCAGAACGCGCCGGGGTGCGCTTCCTGCTCGCCACGTTCGTCGACCTCTCGGGCAAGCCCTGCGCCAAGCTGGTGCCGGTCGAGGCCGTGCAGATGCTGCAGGACCAGGGCGTGGGCTTCGCCGGCTACGCCGCCGGCCTCCTCGGGCAACGCCCGTGCGACCCCGACGTCATGGCGATGCCCGACGCCTCGTCCTTCACCCCGCTGCCCTGGATCCGCGAAGGGCTCGCCATGGTGCACTGCGACCCCCACGTGGAGGGCGAGCCGTGGCCGTACGCCCCGCGCGTGGTCCTGCGGCGGGTGCTGGAGCGCCTGCGGGCCCGCGGCCTGAGCGCCCAGGCGGGGGGTGAGGCCGAGTACTTCCTCGTCCGCCGCGGCGCCGACGGCGGGTTGGTGACCGCCGACTCCCGCGACACCTCGCCCCGGCCCTGTTACGACGCGCGCGACCTCACCCGCATGTTCGACCACCTCGCCGAGGTGTCCGTGGCGCTCAACGCCCTGGGCTGGTCGAACTACGCCAACGACCACGAGGACGGCAACGGCCAGTTCGAGCAGAACTTCCTGCATGCCGACCCCCTGGTGACGGCCGACCGCCTGATCACCTTCCGGTACCTCGTGCACGTGCTCGCCGAGCGGCGGGACATGATCGCGACCTTCATGCCCAAGCCGTTCTCCGGGCGCACCGGCAGCGGGTTGCACCTGCACCTGTCGCTGTGGGGCGAGGGCGGCCCGCTGTTCCCGGCGGCGGCGGACCCTCGCGGTCTCGGGCTCTCGCCGCTGGCCTACCGGTTCGTCGGCGGCCTGCTCGAGCACGCCGCGGGGTTGCAGGCCGTGCTCGGGCCGACGGTGAACTCCTACAAGCGCACGTCGGCGCCCATGACCTCCTCCGGCGCCACCTGGGCGCCCACGGCCGCGACCTACGGCGGCAACGACCGCACCCACCTGATCCGGGTGCCCGACGGCGACCGCGTCGAGGTGCGCGCCTGCGACGGCGCCGCCAACCCCTACCTCGCGCTCGCCGCGCTGCTGACGGCCGGGCTCGACGGCATCGACCGCGAGCTCGACCCGGGGGAGCCGGGCTCGGGCGAGGGGCCTCCGGTGCCGCCGACGCTGCACCACGCCGCCGATGCCCTCGCCGCCGATCCGGTCGTCCGCGGGGCGCTCGACGCCGCCGCCTCCGAGCACGACGTCTCCGGCTACTACGTGGAGGCCAAGCGGCAGGAGTTCCTCGCCTGGCACAGCCAGGTGAGTGCGGCCGAGGTGGATCAGTACCTCACGGCCTTCTGAGCCGCGACAGGCGCCGGGCGAGCTCCGGCGGAAGGGAGCGACCGCGTGTGCGGCATCGCCGGGCTTCACCTGAGGGACGCCGACCTGCAACCGCGGCTCGGGGAGCTGCTGTCGGCCATGCTCGTCCAGCTGGGCGAGCGGGGCCCCGACTCCGCCGGAGTCGGCGTGTACGGCGACGACACCCTCAGCCCTCCGGGCGAGGTGACGGTCAGCCTGCTGAGCGAGGCGCCGGCCGCTGCCCTGGAGGAGGCGCTCGCCCCGCGGCTGCCGGGGGCACGCGTGCTGGAGGTCGGCCCCGTGCGCCTGCTCTCCGTCGCCGCCGAGGGGCCCGCCGTCCTGCGGACCGTGCGCGAGGAGCTGGGTCCGAAGGCCTCGGTGATCGGGACGGGGCGTGGGCTGGCCGTGCTCAAGGGGGTGGGCGGCGCCCGGGAGATCAGCGACATGTTCGACCTGCCCGCCCGCCGGGGGTACCAGGCCGTGGGGCACACCCGCATGGCCACCGAGTCCGCGGTCACCCTCGCCCACGGTCACCCCTTCTCGGTGCGCGAGGACCTCTGTCTCGTGCACAACGGCTCGTTCGCCAACCACGACTCGGTGCGGCGCCGGCTGGCGGCCGAGGGCATCACCTGCGACACCGACAACGACTCCGAGGTGGGCGCGCGCTTCCTCGGATGGCGCCTGGACTGCGGGGACGACCTCGACAAGGCGCTGCGGCGGCTGTGCGAGACGTTCGAGGGCTTCTTCACCCTGCTCGTGACGACGGCGAACGAGTTCGCGGTCGTCCGGGACGCCATCGCCTGCAAGCCGGCGGTGATCGCGACGACGCCGGGGTGGGTCGCGATGGCCTCGGAGTACCGGGCGCTGGCCCAGCTGCCCGGCATCGAGGAGGCCGAGATCTTCGAACCCGAGCCCGAGGAGGTGCACCTGTGGGAACGCCGGTGAGCGCGGGTGTCGACCCCGCCGTGGGGATCGCCGAGGAGCTGGAGTGGGACGTCGAGGAGCTCGGCGTGCGCGAGGCCAACCGGCGCCTGCGCGCGCTGCCCGAGGGTGCCCGCGTGCGCCTGCACCACCCCGCCGGGCGGCACAACCTCGCCGTCGGTCTGACCCGCGCTGTCTCGGTGACGATCGCGGGCCCGGCCGGCTACTACTGCTCCGGCCTGGGGGAGCAGGCGAGCGTCACCGTCGAGGGGATGACCGGCTGGGGCGCGGGCGAGAACCTCATGTCAGGGACGCTGCGCGTGCGGGGCGATGCCAGCCAGGCCGTCGCCGCCAGCGCCCACGGGGGTCTCGTGGTGGTCGAGGGCCGCGCCTCCCTGCGCGCCGGCATCTCGCTCAAGGGCGCGACCCTGGCCGTGGCCGGTGACGTCGGGGCGTTCTGCGGCTTCATGGCCCAGGCGGGGACGATCCTCGTCGGCGGCGACGCGGGGGACGGCCTGGGCGACTCCCTGTACGAGGCCGTGATCTACGTGGCCGGTCGGATCCGTTCCCTGGGCACCGACGCGCAGGTCGAGGAGCTGACCGCCGCCGACGTCGAGACGGTCCGCGCCCTGTGCGCGACGGCCGGTTTCGACCACGTCGACCCCACCTCGGTGACCCGCGTCGCCTCGGCACGGCAGCTGTACCACTTCGCGACCCACCACGCCGACGCGTACTGACCCACGTTCCGCGTCCCGCCGCCACCGTCTGGAGAGGCAGCCCGTGTACGACACCAACCACACCTTCAACCCCGGGGTCATCGCCGACATCCAGGAGCGCGCCGACGAGGGGCGCTACGTGATCCGGGGCATGGGTGCGCGGCGTCCGGTGCCGAACTTCGACGACCTCCTCCTGCTGACGGCGAGCGCCTCCCGCTACCCCCTGGAGGGCTACCGGGAGCGCTGCGAGACGCGCACCGTGTTCGGCGCGGGGCGGGCCGAGAACCCGGTGGTGCTCGACATCCCCATCACGATCGCGGGGATGTCCTTCGGGGCGCTGTCGGCGCGAGCGAAGGACGCGCTGGGCCGTGCCGCCACGGAGGTGGGGACCTCGACCACCACGGGGGACGGCGGGATGACGCGGGAGGAGCGGGCGTCCTCGCGGACCCTCGTCTACCAGTGCCTGCCGTCGCGGTACGGCTTCAACCCCGCCCACCTGCGCCAGGCCGACGCGATCGAGGTCGTGCTCGGGCAGGGCGCCAAGCCGGGCGGCGGGGGCATGCTGCTGGGGCAGAAGGTCGGCGCGCGGGTGGCGCAGATGCGCACCCTGCCCGAGGGCATCGACCAGCGCTCCGCGAGCCGTCACCCCGACTGGACCGGGCCCGACGACCTGCGGATCAAGATCGAGGAGCTGCGCGAGGCCACCGGCCACCGGGTCCCGGTGTACGTGAAGATCGGCGCGACGCGGACCAACCACGACGTGAAGCTGGCCGTCGCCTCCGGTGCCGACGTGGTGGTCGTCGACGGCATGCAGGGCGGCACCGCCGCCACGCAGGAGGCGTTCATCGAGCACACCGGCATCCCCACCCTGGCCGCGGTGCGCCAGGCCTCCGACGCGCTCGCGGAGGTGGGGGCCCGCGGTGAGGTCGGGCTGATCGTCTCGGGGGGCATCCGCAGCGGCGCCGACGTGGCGAAGGCACTCGCCCTGGGTGCCGACGCCGTGTCCCTCGGGGTGGCCTCGCTCATCGCGATGGGATGCAACTCGAGCAGCTACGTCGCGGGCGACGGCACGACCGTCGACGTCAGCACCGACTACGCGGCCATGCGCACGAGGCCCGGCGACTGCCGGCACTGCCACACCGGCCTGTGCCCCGTGGGCATCGCCACCCAGGAGGCGCACCTGGAGGAACGGCTCGACCCCGACCTCGCGGCGTCGCGGATCGCCAACTACCTGCGATCGATGGTGATGGAGCTGACGATGCTCGCTCGCGCGTGCGGCAAGTCGGACGTGCACCGGTTGGAGCCCGAGGACCTCGTGGCGCTGACGATCGAGGCGGCCGCCATGGCGCGCGTCCCCCTGGCCGGGACGTCGTGGATCCCCGGAGCCGGGTCATGACGCGGCTGTCGGGCAGCGTGACGGATGCCGACGTCGTCGTCGTCGGCGGTGGTCTCGAGGGGTGCGCCGCCGCGTGGGAGCTGGCCCGCCGCGGTGCGGGGCGGATCGTCGTCCTGGAGCGTTCCACGGTCGCCTCCGGCATGACGGCCAAGTCCAGCGGGATCGTGCGCTGCCACTACTCGGTGCCCTCGCTCGCGGCGATGGCCTGGGCCGGCGTCGGCTTCCTCGAGCGCGCGGGCGAGCTGCTGGGGCAGGACATCGGGTTCCACCAGACCGGCTACGTGGTCGGGGTGGGTGAGGCCGACGTCGAGGTGCTGGCCGCCAACGTCGCCATGCAGCAGTCGCTGGGCGTCGAGGTCGACCTCGTCGACGCGGGCGCGGTGGCGGCGATGTGGCCGGTGGCGAGGCTCGACGACATCGCGGGGTTCGCCCAGGAGCCGCGCGGCGGGTACGGGGACGGCTACCGCACCGCGACGGCGTTCGCCGCCGCGGCTCGGGGGCTGGGGGTCCAGGTGCGCCAGAACGCCACGGTCGTCCGGCTGCTGCGCACCGCCGAGGGCGCCGTCGCGGGGGTGCTGCTCGCCGACGGCGAGCACGTGCGCGCTCCCCAGGTGGTCGTCGCCGCAGGGCCGTGGTCGCCCGAGCTGGTGGCGGGTGTGGGCGTCGATTTGCCGGTCCGCGCGATCCGCGAGGAGATCGTGCTCGTCTCGCCGGGCCGCCAGATCGCCCCCATGCCCGTCCTCAGCGACCTCGTCACCCTGCAGTACCTGCGGCCCGAGCCGGGCGGGGAGATCCTCGTCGGCAACAGCGACCTGAGCGATCCCGAACCCGCCGATCCCGACGGGTACCGCAATGCCGTCAGCGACACCGGCCTCGAACGCGCGGTCGAGAAGCTCGCCCACCGGCTGCCCGGGCTGCCCGACGCGTCGTTCGCCTCGGGGTATGCGGGCTGCTACGACGTCACCCCCGACTGGAACCCCGTGATCAGCCGGACCGAGGTGGAGGGGCTCACCATCGCCGCGGGCTTCTCCGGCCACGGCTTCAAGATCGCACCGGCGGTCGCGCACCTGGTCGCCGACCTCGTGCTGGAGGGGGTCAGCAGCGTGCCTGAGATCCCCGAGTCCGACTTCCGGCTGTCCCGGTTCGCCGAGGGCGACCCCCTGGTGGCGGCGCGCAGCTACGCCACGGCCGGGCGCCTGCGATGAGGCCGGTCAGGCGGGCCGGTGCGTCTCGCCGAAGGCCGTGATGGACAGGAACCTGATCGGCAGCTCCACCAACTGGGCGGGCCCGTGCGGGCCCTCGCCGTCGAACTGCAGGGAGTCACCCGGGTGCATCTCGTAGCGCGCCTCGCCGTGCCCGTAGACCATGACGCCGTCGAGCATGTAGAGGAACTCGGTGCCGGGGTGCTGGAACAGGGGGAACACCTCACTGGCCTCGGTGAGGGTGACGAGCAACGGCTCGAGCCGCTTGTGCTCCCCCCGCAGCGAGCCGAGCAACTGGTAGAGGTGCCCCACGTCGCTGCCGCGGCGCACGATGCGGGCGCCGTGACCGGCCGGCACGAACACCGCCTCGCGCTCGGCGTCGACGCCGCGGAACAGCGCGGTCACCGGCACCCGCAACGCGTCGGCGAGCCGCGCGAGCGTCGAGAGGCTGCACGACGTCTGCCCGTTCTCGATCTTCGACAGCATGCCCTTCGACAGCCCGGTCACGCGGGCGAGGTCGGCGAGCGAGAGGTCCTTGGCCGAGCGGAACTCCCGCAGTCGCGCCGCGATCACGGTCTCGAGGTGAGCCACGGTGACCGATTCGAGGGGCGACAGCGCACCGTCCGGGCCGGCGCCGTCGGCGTCCTCACTGTCGGTCGGGTCGTCGTGACGGTCGGCGGGAGGCACGTCGGCCAGGGTAGCCAGCCGCAGGCCCGGCGGGGGCGGGCACCATGGGACGCGACACAGGGGCAGCGGAGGTGGTCATGGACGTCGTGGTGCTCGTGAAGTACGTACCCGATGCGCAGGAACCGCGTTCGCTCGGCGGACAGGCGTGGCGCCTGGACCGCACGGGCGAGACGGGGCGGCTCAGCGAGCTCGACGAGTACGCGGTGGAGGTGGCGCTGCGCCTCGTCGAGGAGCACGGCGGGAGCGTCCGCGCCCTGACGGTGGGGCCCGAGGAGGCCGCCCAGGCGCTGCGCACCGCGCTGCAGATGGGCGCCGACGAGGCCCTGCACGTGTGCGACCCCGCGCTCGCCGGTGGCGACGCCCTCGCGACGGCGCGCCTGCTCGCGGCGGCCCTGGAGCGGCTGCGGCCCGATCTCGTCGTGACGGGTATGAGCTCCACCGACGCGGCGACCGGCCTGGTGCCCGCCGCCGTGGCGGAGCTGTCGGGGTGGGCGCTGCTCGCCCAGGCCGACCAGGTGGAGGCCGAGGGGCACGACGGGGCGTGGACGCTGCGCATCGAGCGCGACGCCGGAGGCGCCGTCGCGACGCTGGAGGCGAGCGCCCCGGTCGTGCTCAGCGTCACCGACCGCAGCGGTGAGCCCCGCTACCCGTCGTTCCGCACGATCATGGCCGCGAAGAAGAAGCGGGTGCAGCGGTGGGGCCCCGAGGAGGTCACGGGCGCGGGAGGCCTCGTGAGCCCCGACCTGGTGGGCCAGGCGGGGGCGCGCACCCGGGTGCTCAGCGCCCGCCCGCTCCCGGCACGCGCGGCGTCGCGGCGCATGGTCGCCCCGGCCGAGGCGCCCGCGGCCATCGCCGACCTGCTGCACGAGTTGGAGCTGCTGTGAGCGACGTCCTGGTCCTCGTCCACCCGGTCTCCGGTGCCCTGTCGGCCCAGGCGCTCGCCTCGATCGCGCTCGCGGCGGGTGTGGGGCGGCCCGTGCCGGTCGTCGTCGCCGGTCCCGACGCCTGCGCGGCGCTCACCTGGCCGCCCGCCGTCCACGAGGTGGTCGCGGTCGGGCCGCAGGACGCGGCCGAGGGCGTGCCCCTCGCCGCCGTCGAGCTCGCGGCCCTCGAGGGGGCGATCGCCGCGCGCGGTGGCGCCGACCCGATGGTGGTCGTCCCCGGGGACGCCGACGGGCGCGAGGTCGCGGCACGGCTCGCCGCTCGTACCGGGGCGGGCGTCGTGACCGACGTCGTGACCGCCCTGCCGGGGGAGGACCCGTCGTGGCCGGTGGTGGCCCGCACCCTGGCCCTCGGTGGCTCCTGGGAGGTGGAGGTCGCCGTCGCGGCGGGGCCCGCCGTCCTCGTGGCGGCCACCTCGGTGGTCGAAGGGCCGCCGCTGTCCGCCCCCCGGGCAGAGGGCGTGACCGTCGCCGTGACGGCCGTTCCCGCGAAGGTCGTGGCCGGGCCGGCCCGCGCCCGGGTCGTCGCCAGCTCGCCGAAGCCCGTCTCCGAGCGGCCCGATCTCGGCGAGGCGGCCGTGGTGGTGGCGGCGGGGCGCGGCACCGACGGCGACCTCGCGCACGTCGAGCACCTGGCCGACCTGCTCGGCGGCGCGGTCGGGGTGTCCCGGGCGGTCGTCGAGGCCGGGTGGGCCCCGCGGGACCAGCAGGTCGGCCAGACCGGTCGGCAGGTCGCGCCGCGCCTGTACCTGGCGGCGGGGATCTCGGGGGCGGTCCAGCACCGGTCGGGCATGCAGGCGTCCCGAACGATCGTCGCGGTCAACACCGATCCGGAGGCGCCGATCTTCGAGCTCGCCGACATCGGCGTCGTGGGGGACCTGTTCACCGTCCTGCCCGCCCTGGCCGAGGAGATCGTCCGTCGCCGCGCACAGGCGTGAGCGGTCGCGGCGGATGGTAGGCATGTCGCCGTGATCGAGCCCCGCCCCGCCCCCCTGGTCCGGCTGCGCCTGCTGGTCCTGGCGTGCGTCTGCGCGGGCCTGGCCGCGTGCTCCTCGCCCGGCCCCGCACCGGACGCGTCGACCCCGCCCGTCGCGGCCGGCCCGGGGGCCAGCGGACCGGGGGCCGGCGGATCGGGGGCCGGCGGGTCCTCGGCCTCGCCGTCGGGGCCGCGCACGCCGCCACCCACACCCACCAGCCCCTTTGCGCTGGGGCCGGGCGGGCGCGCGGCGCTGGGGCCCGCCTACTGCGTGGTCGCCGTCCGGCCTCGCCCCGCCTACGGTCTCGCCGAGGTGCTGTCGCGCCTGGGCGCCGACGCCGCCGCAGCGCGCTCCTACGACGAGGCCCGCGACGGCGAGGCGTTCCGCGCCGGCGCCGAGGAGCTGCCGGCGGCGACCCCGGGGGTCGACGACCGGGGGCCCGCCCGCTACCGCGTGGCCGAGCAGTCGGGGGCGTGGACGGTGTGGCAGGCAGCGGGCCGCCGCTGCATCGCCGACGCGACCCTGGTGGCGTTGACCAGGGGCGGGGGGACGGCCATGGCCTACACGCGAGACGTCGACGACCAGGCGCGGCTGGCCCTGGCCCGGGACGGCGTCGTCCTCGTCAACCTCGATCCGGGGATCCTGCCCGACACTTCCGACCGCCGCGGCGCCCGCCCCGGAGCGCTCGACGCCGACGCGCTGGGCGAACTCACGATCGCCGCCCAGCACGAGGGCAACCTGGACGTCCCCGCGGCAGGGCTGATCGAGCGCACCGTCGGCGTCCGTCTCGACGATCGCTGGGCGGCCGCGCCGTCCACGCTCGCCGTCACGTCGGGGTCCTAGGGTGCCGTCATGGCACTCCTCCACCGCGCGACGCTGACCCCCACCAAGCTCGACCTCCTCCAGCAGTGGCTGCCGACGCGCCCCTGGGCGGGGACGGTCGGCTCCCTGCAGCAGGTGGGGTCGTTCCGGTTCGACGACCCGGACGGGGAGGTCGGCATGGAGACTCTGCTGGTCACTCCCGGCGACGGCGTCGTGCTCCAGGTGCCGCTGACCTACCGCGCCGAGGCCCTGTCGGGCGCGGCGCTCGTGGGCACGATGGAGCACTCGGTTCTGGGGCACCGCTGGGTCTACGACGCCTGCACCGACCCGGCATGGGTCGCCGTGGCCGTGGCCACGGCCTGTGGCGGGGGCACGGGCGCCGAGGAGGTGGTCGACACGGGCGAGGGGCGTGTGCCGCGGACCCCGACGGCGACGGTCCGCGGCACCGGTTCGGGGTCCGCGCCCGCCGCGGCCCTGGTCGGGGTGCGCGAGCACGCCCCCGACACCGTGGTGGTCACCGATCTCGGCGAGCTGCGGCTGCACCGGGTGCTTGCCGGCGCCTCGGTCGAGGCGCCCGTTCGGTTGCTCGGGGCCTGGGACGACGGTCCCGGCGAGGTCGAGCTGGCGGTGTGGTCCGCCCGCTGAGCGCGCGGCCCTGGCGCGTCAGGGCTTCCACCGGATCGACGGGTTGAGGTGGCCGGACCAGTCGAACACGGCCATGTTGTCCCAGCCGTCGCCGGTGCCCTCGCGGTTCGCCGGGTCCCAGCCGTTGCCCTTGGTCGCGATCCAGGTCGGCTCCCAGTAGAAGACGCCGAGCGCGCCCGCGTCGCGCGCGGTGTTCTGCACCCACTCGAAGTTCTGCGCCTGCCCCTCCCAGGTGGCGGGGATCCCGTCGCAGAGGGTCGCGGCGCTGCCGTCGATCGCGTTGGGCTCGGAGTCGGCGTTCGCGGAGGTGAAGGGGTAGGCGGTCTCGACGACGACGACGGGCTTGCCGTAGCGCGCCTTGGCGTCGGTGATCACGTTCCACAGGGACGACAGCGGGCCGTGCCAGGTGCAGTAATAGGACAGCCCGGTGACGTCCCAGGTCACGCCCTGGGCGCGGATGCCGTCGTAGAACCAGCGGGCGTGGTCGAGGTTGTCGGCGTTGGCCGTGTGGATGATCACCTTGGTGGTCTTGTTGCACGCCTTCACGGCCGCGTACCCCTGCTTGAGCAGGGAGGCCAGGGGGGCGAAGTCGTTGTTCACGACCTTGCCGCGGTCCCACATCATGCCCACGTTGATCTCGTTGCCGATCTGCACCGAGTCGGGCGTGGTGCCCTGCTGCTTCAGCGCGGTGCAGACGTCGTAGGTGTGGGCGTAGACGTCCTGCTGCAGCTGGGCGAGGCTGTGGCCCGCCCATGCGGCGGGCGGGCTCTGGTGCCCGGGATCGGCCCACGTGTCGGAGTAGTGGAAGTCGATCATGAGCTTCATGCCGCGGGCCTTGACCGCCTTGGCCTGCTTCAGCACGGCGGCCTTGGTGTTGTCGCCGGACGGCGTCGTGTGCCAGACGCGCAGGCGGGCGTAGTTGACGCCGCGCTGCTTGAGGATGGCGAGCGGGTCCTTCGCCTTGCCCTTGGCGTCGTAGTACGTGACGCCGAGGTCGAGGCTGCGCTGCGGGAGGACACGTCGGCGCTGCGCCAGGTCAGCTTGCCCGTGGTCGCCGCGGGCGGCAACGAGGTCGCGAGCATGGCGGCGACGCCGGTGACGGCGATGACGGCAAGGTTGACTCGGCGCGAGGTGCCACGTCCTCGGCGCGCGGAGGCGGCTCGGAGGGGGGCTGGGGGGCGTCGGCGGTCCACGTGGGCTCCCTTGATCCGCGTCCTGCTCTGCGGCGGCCACGTTCGCCGGGTGCGACCGGGGTGTCAAGCGGCGGGACGAGGCCGCCGAGGGGCTGGGCCGTTCGGCGCACGTCCGCCACGCCGGGCGTGTCGGTGGCGGCCGCAGTCGTAATGTGCACGCCGAGGTCGGGGCGAACGCCGCCGCGGCCACGGGGGAAGGAGTCGGTCATGCCTGCTCGCTCGAAGGTCGCCGTGCAGGTGGCCGGGGCCCTCGTGGCCCTGATCCTGGCATCGGCGGGTGCGCCGGCCGGTGCCGCCACGGCGGGCACGCCGTCGCCGTCCCGCTCGGCCACGCCCACGCCGTCCCGCTCGAGCACGCCCACGCCGTCCCCGACCGGTCCGGGTGCGGCGCCCGCGTTCGCGCCGGTGATCACGAGCGGGGTCGAGGGCTCGCGCGGGATCCTGTTCTGGTCGTGGCCGGCGGATGCGCCCTTCGACGGCGCCGACGAGATCGTCGTCGACATCTCCGACGGCGAGGGCCCGGTCCGGCGCGTGGTCCGCGACCCGTGGCTCACCGGCGAGATCCCCCTGGAGCAGCTGCGCCTCGGCCACCGCTACACCGTGACCGCCCGGTTCGTCGCCCAGGGCAAGGCCGGGCCGACGGCGTCCCACTCGTTCACGCCGGCGCCCACTGTCACGCCGTTCGTGGGCACCGCGGTCGTGGGGGCGGGGGCGGGCCTGCCCGTCGCGGTCGCGCTGTCGGGTGCGAGCGAGGTGGCGACGACGGTGAGCGCCGTGGCGCACTGGCCGGGCGGTGACGCGGCGCCCGTCACGCTGGCCGTCCCGGCGGGGTCGACCATCGCCCGCGGCACGATCCCGGTGCCCGCCGGTGCCTTCACGGACGCCGCGGCCCACGACGTCGACGTCGCCTTCTCGATCCCCGGGGCGGAACCGGTGCTGACGGCGACCGTCTGGGGGTCCGCGGCGGCGCGGCCTTACCGGGTCAGCATCGCCGACTGGACGGTCGACGAGGGTGACTGGACGCGTCCTCTGTCGTCGGTGATCACTCTGGACCGGCCCGTGGACCGCGACGTCGCCCTGCACCTGTCGCCGACGTGGCCGGAGTGGTCGGTGACGATCCCCGCCGGGGAGACCAGCCGCGCCTTCAGCGCGATCTCGGAGGGAAACACCGCGCCCGGTCGCGACCGCACCTACGCCTGGAACCTGCGGCCCGAGGCCGGCACGCCGCCGATGCTGCTGCCCGCCGTGTTCACCGGCACGGTCGAGGAGGACGACGCGGCGGCGCCGGTCCTGACCCTCGTCGACGACAACCGCCTGCTCCCGGGGGCAGCCACACTGCCGCTGGCCGGCACCGCCCGCGGCGACTCGCTGATGTGGGCCAACCGGGGCACCGCTGCGGCGACGAACGTGCGGATCGTCGGCAAGGTGAGCGCACCCCGGGGCTGGCTGCGGTTCACGTCGACGTCGCCGTGCACCGTGACGCCCGGCAAGGCCGACCGGGACACCACGTTCACCTGCACGATCGGCTCGGTCCCGGCGGGCGCCCAGGGGGCGGTGGCCCTGTACTGGGGCACGACGGTGCCGGGCGCGGCGGCCTTCGAGTACCGGATCCTCGCCGACGGCGTCGCCGGCACGGCGTGGGACCAGTCGGGAAGCGACGCGGGCACCGTCGACGGCGACGCGTGCACGGTCACGGGGACGTCGGACGCCGACGTCGTGAACGGGACTCCCCGTGACGACGTCCTGTGCGGGCCCGCTCTCGAGCTGGGCCCGCTGCGCCGGATGGTGCCGGGCGCGGGCGACGACGTCATCGCAGGCGCGGCGCTGCTCGACTACAGCGGCTCGCCGAAGGGGATCAGGACGACGCGGACGGCCGACGGCGCCCAGATCGTGGGCTGGGGCACCGACCAGCTGCGCAACCCCTGGTCGGTCTCCCCGCTGTCGCGGATCGTGGGCAGCGCCAAGGCGGACACGTTCGGCCCGACGTGGGCGGGTCTCGACGCGGGTGCGGGCAACGACGTCATCTGGGTCGACCCGTCGCAGGCCCGCGCGTCCGGGCCCTTCGACGGTGGTCCCGGTTCCGACCGCCTGCGCGTGTCCTCGCCCAAGGGGGAGGGCGCCACGATCGACCTGTCCTCGGGCCGGTTCCCGAACGTGGAGCAGGCGCAGGGCGACCGCGGTCCCGACCGGTTGACAGGCAGCGCGGTGGCCAACGTGCTGCGCGGCGGAGGCGGGGACGACGTGATCGACGCCGTCGACGGGATCGCGGGCAACGACGTCGTCGAGGGTGGCGGGGGATCGGACACCTGCCGCGCGGACGTCGGCGACAAGGTGACGTGCGAGAAGATCACCTGGGTGTCGGGGAGCTGATCCTCGCGAGGTTTGCAGGGCCCTTCCCGCGCGGTGGCGACCGCGGGGGAGGGGCCTTTTTCGATCAGTGCCGCCTGAACCGATTGATCGTCCGGTTGCGACGAACGGTTCCGAAACTTCCGAACGATCGTTCGCGTGCCCTCGCGTTAGTGCAGCTCAGTGGGGGTTGCGCCGTTCGGCGGGCCGCCGGTCGCCCGCTCGGGTGACGTGCGGCGTTGACAGTGCCGTAGCTCACACGAACACTGGCGTCCCCTGGTCAGATGGATTCGTTGCGAAAGCTTTTCCGTCTCTGGCCCGGACCTCGCACCGCAGCCGCTGAACCGGATCGGCTGTGGCGCTGGAACGCGACCTCAACGAGGAGGAAGCCCTTCATGAGAAACATCCTCGGCGTGGCCGGTGGCAGCCGGCGCCGTCGCCTCGCGCTCGCCCTGGCCGCCGCCGGCGCCGTGGCGGCCTCGGCCCTCGTGCCCCAGTCCGCGCAGGCGGCCGTCACGGTGACCACCAACCAGGAGAGCACCCACAACGGGTTCTTCTACTCGTTCTGGAAGGACAACGGCAACGTCACGATGACGTTGGGTGACGCGGGCAACTACAGCGTCTCGATGTCCAACATCAACAACTCGGTGGTCGGCAAGGGCTGGAACCCGGGCTCGGCGCACACGGTGAACTACTCCGGCACGTTCAACTGCGGTGGCAACTGCTACCTCGCGCTGTACGGCTGGACCCGTAGCCCGCTCGTCGAGTACTACGTCGTCGAGAACTTCGGGAACTACAACCCCAGCTCCGGGGCCACGAAGCTCGGCACTGTGACCACCGACGGCGGGACCTACGACATCCTGCGCAGCCAGCGGGTGAACCAGCCGTCGATCGACGGGACGCAGACGTTCTACCAGTACTGGAGCGTGCGTCAGCAGAAGCGCACGGGCGGCACGATCACCGTCGCCAACCACTTCAACGCCTGGAAGAACGCGGGCCTGAACCTGGGCAACCACTACTACCAGATCATGGCCACCGAGGGTTACCAGAGCTCGGTCTCCTCGAACATCACCGTGAGCGAGGGCTCCGGCGGCGGCACGACGTCCACCCCGACGTCGACGTCGTCCACCCCCACCTCGACGGGCGGTACCGGCGGCTGCTCCGTCGCGGTCACCCGCGCGGAGTCGTGGACCGACCGGTTCAACGTGAAGCTCGACGTGACGGGCTCCAGCAACTGGACCGTCGGGGTCCGGCTGGGCAGCGGGCAGACGCTGCAGAGCAGCTGGAACGCCGCGGTCACCGGCACGTCCGGCACGCTTACGGCCAAGCCGAACGGGTCGGGCAACAGCTTCGGGCTGACGCTCTACGCCAATGGCAACACGGCGCTGCCGACGGCCACCTGCAGCGCCGGCGGCACGACGTCCACCGCGACGTCGTCGTCGAGCTCCTCGTCGACGTCCACGTCGTCGAGCCAGCCCACGAGCACCGCGACGAGCTGCCCCAACGGTTACGTGGGCCTCACCTGGGACGACGGTCCGACCCCCGCCACCAGCAACCAGCTGATCAGCACCCTGAAGCAGTACGGTGCCACGGGCACGGTCTTCCCGACCGGCTCCAACGCCTCGGCGAACCCGTCGCTGATGCAGGCGTACAAGAACGCCGGCCTGCAGATCGGCAACCACAGCTGGGACCACCCGCACCTGGTGAACCTGAGCCAGTCGGAGATCCAGTCGCAGCTGTCGCGCAGCCAGACGGTGATCCAGCAGACCGCCGGGGTCACGCCCACCCTGTTCCGCCCGCCCTACGGCGAGTCCAACGCGACGCTGAAGTCGGTGGAGTCCTCGCTCGGGCTGCGCGAGATCATCTGGGACGTCGACTCGCAGGACTGGAACAACGCCACGGCCAGCGCGATCCGCTCCGCCGCCGCGCGCCTGACCAACGGCCAGATCATCCTCATGCACGACTGGCCGGCGGCCACCCAGCAGGCGCTGCCGGGCATCCTGCAGGACCTGCGCTCGCGGGGCCTGTGCACCGGTCAGATCTCGCCCAGCACCGGCCGGGCCGTCGCGCCGGGTAACGGGCAGACCGGCGGCGGGTCGACGTCCACCGCCACCAGCACCGGCGGCTCGACGTCGGGCACCTGCTCGGTCACGGTCACCAAGGCCGAGGACTGGAGCGACCGGTTCAACACCACCTTCACCGTCAGCGGCAAGAGCGCGTGGACGGTGACCATCCGGCTCGGCAGCGGGCAGAGCCTCCAGAGCAGCTGGAACGCCAGCGTCACCGGCACCACCGGCACGTTGACCGCCAAGCCGAACGGCTCCGGCAACAGCTTCGGGGTGACGCTGTACAAGAACGGCAACAGCACCGTGCCGACGGCGACCTGCGCCTGATCGCTCCTCGTCGGCCAGGGGCCGGGGACGCCGTGCGGCGTCCCCGGCTCCTTGCTTTGCCGGGTTGTCCACAGGGTCGCAGCTGCGGGTGCCCGCCGGTGGTTAGGGTTCCGAGCATGCGTGAGGGACGGGGCCCGGGGACGGGCTGGTCGGCGGCTGGTTGGACGGCAGGGTCGGCGGCGGACGGGGTGCGGGTGCGCGTGGTCGCGGCGCTCTTGTCGGCGGTGGCCGTCGTGGCGTTGAGTGCGTGTTCGGGCGGGGGTGAGCGCCCGTTGGGGTCGGTGACGGTGGCCAGCCCTACGGCGGCGGCCTCGGCCTCGGGTCCTTCGACCGATGTGTTGTTGCCGCCCACGCTGCCGCCGGCTGCGTCCGAGCACACCGTGGCCGGGGCCGAGGCAACCTTCCGGCACTTCCTCGACCTGTACGCCTATGCCTTCGCCGCCGCAGACCCCGATCCGCTGCGCAACGTGTGCTCCGGGGAGTCGGAGTTCTGCCGCCAGCTGATCGCGGATGTCGAGGAGATCCGCGGTGCTGACAGCAAGGTCCTCAACGGTGGCTTCGAGCGTGTGATGGTCAAAGGGACGGATATGGGAAATCCCGACCAGATCGTGATCCGCGCGGTCGTCGATCAGAACAGCTCTGTGCTCGTTTCCAAGGTGACTTCTAGGACGCTGAGGACTCGAGGTGCAGCTCGCGATGTGGGGATGAACGCCCGTATGGACTGGGACGGCTACCGCTGGCACATCGGCCAAGCCAACGTCGACCCCGTGCCGAGCAAGTCATGAAGTTGACGGTGTGGCTCGTCGCCGTGCTGCTTGCCGGAACGGCGACGACTGCTCCTGACGCGGGCGATGGCCTTCGGGGTCGTGGCGGAGACGCCGCGGTGACGGTGGATCGGGTGGCCGAGCAGGAAGGGGCTCCGGCGTCGCCGGTCACAACACCAACGGCCGCGAGGCGGCCCCAGGCCCAACCTCGGCGAGTGGAACGTGTCCCGGCGTGTCCGAGCAACAATCTGGCGTTGGGTTATCGCGCGGTAGAGCTTTGCCAGGCCGCCTATGCCTTGTGCCGCGGGCAGGACCAGTTCTTCATGATGTGGATCTTCGCAACGACGACCTTGGCCAACCCGGGTGCGGAAGACTGGGAACTTATAGGGCAGCGCTGTGTGAGGGTTCTTCCCGAAGCGGCTGAGGTCGACGGCCTCCCGGCCTTCACAGCGTACGACTTCCAGCGGTTGCCGCTGCCCCCGGGCGTGGCACGCCTGCAGCCCCAAGGGCGCCCGGTGCTCATCAACTACCCGATGAACGCGTATGTGGAGGCCAAGCCCGTCGTCCTGCGCACCACGGTGCTGGGCGTGCGTGTCGAGGTGGAGGCGTCGCCCGTGTCGTACTCCTGGTCCTTCGGCGACGGGGGAGTGCTCGTCACCGAGGACGCGGGTGGCCCCTACCCCGACATGACGACCAGCCACGAGTACCGGAGACCGGGCCGCTACCGGGTGTCGCTGGCGACGACCTACGAGGGTCGGTTCCGGGTCGTCGGCAGCGAGGACTGGCTGCCCGTCGACGGGACCGCCACCGTCGGCAGCCCCGCGGTGCTGGTCGAGGCAGAGGAAACTCGCGCCGTCCTGGTGCCTTGATGGTCGACAACGCCGAATTCCCTTCCGAGCTGGACAAGTCGGGACCTGCCGCTGGCAGGGGTGGTGGGCGCTGCGCCTCACGGCGACGAGACGAAACGCATCGCTCGGGCTCCGGGACGGGTGCGTGGGCAGTGGCGGGGGTGCGGGTCCGGCTGATCGCGGCGCTCGTGTCGGCGGTGGCCGTCGTGGCGCTGAGTGCGTGTTCGGGTGGGGGTGAGCGCCCGTCGGGGTCGGTGACGGTGGCCAGCCCCACGGCCACGGCCTCGGGTCCTTCGACCGACGTGGTGTTGCCGCCCACGCTGCCGCCGGCCGCCTCCGAGCACACCGTCGCCGGTGCCGAGGCCGCGTTCAAGCACTTCCTCGACCTGTACGCCTACGCGTTCGCCGCCGCTGACCCCGATCCGCTGCGCAACATATGCTCCGGGGAGTCGGAGTTCTGCAAGAGCACGATCGACGCCGTGGAGGGCATTCGGTCCCGCGACCGTCGTTTCAAAGGCGCCGCCTTCACGAATCGGCGCATCGTGGGGAAGCCCACTGGCAACACGGACCAGGTGGTCATCCGGGCGGTCTTCGACCAGGCGCAGGCGCTGCTGGTTTCGCATCCAGACGGCGCCACGATCAAGACCGAGAAGGCGGTCAAGGGCGCCGGTATGGACTCACGCTTGTCGTGGGACGGCTCTCGCTGGGTCATCGTGAGCCTCACGGTGAACCCGTAGGGCGACAAGTGAGGCGTTGGCGGGTGGGCGGGTCTGCCGGACGTGCGGAAGCTGCAACCATCGACAGCCTCGCGGTGCTCGTCGGGGCCGAGGAGGCTCGCGCCGTCCTGGTGCCCTGAACCACGCCCCACACCGGTGCCCGTGCCGTTGGGCAATTGATCGCCGTCGGGCCTCCCCGGTATCTCGCACCCCAGCCCTCCCTCCTCCTGCCGACGGAACCCGACGACGGTGAGGTGCGCGATGCCGAAGTACTGCGTGATCCCTGGGCAGGGCGAATACATCATGGGGACCTATCCCAACGCCGACCGCGAGTGCATGAACAGCGGCGGCCACGTCGAGGAGCGCGGTGGTGGAGGCTGCGGGTCGACGCAGTCGGCTCGGCCGCTGTCGGGCAGTTTCGAGGCCCCCGAGGACGACGGCGCGGACGGCTACGGCCCGGCAGGAGAGGTGGTCCGGGAGGAGTCGCCGCTGGCGGAGGCCGCCGTCGGCCCGATCCGAGCCCTGCGCGACCGCCTTCCAGACTCGGCTGTCCTGCGCGACCTCGCCACGATCAACTACTCGCCGGCGGTGCTGCGCCTGCTGGAGGAGGACCCGGAGCTGCACGCGCAGGCCGGGGACGTCGTGGGGATGGCCAGCCAGCTCTCCCTGCTGGCGCTCGTCGACCCGGAATCCCCGACGCTGGCGATGGCCACCTACGGGGAGGACCTGCACCGGTGGGTGGTGGGCATGGCCGACGGGGTCGCCCAGCGCACGGACGACGAGGAGGTCCGGGCAGCGCTGCAGCGCCTGGTCGACTTCCTTCAGGAGCGGGTCGGGCAACCGGTCGGCGAGCTCGTCGCGGCGTTGCGCGCCGTCGACTCCACTGCGACCTGACCGTCGTCATGGCCTCCCCGCTGACCGACGGGTTCAGCATCGCGGCACTCGTGCCCGAGGCGATGCTCTCCCAGGTCTTCTCACGTACGTTCCTCCAACGGTTGCCGGGCATGACGGTGGACGCCGGCCAGGGTCGGACCCTCACCGTGTGGTTCACGAGCGCCTCGCTGGACCTCGCGCCCAAGCCGTTCCCGCTGGTCAACCCGGTCGTCGCCCAGCTGGGCGTGCTGGCCCGGATGACCGGGCAGTGGGACGAGGTGGTGTGCACGATCGTGGTGCGCACCCATGTCACGCAGGTGCGCGTCGGCTCGGGTGACGCAGCGTTCGTCGCGCCGATGATCGACTTCCGGACGGCCGCGCCCGACGGTTTCGAGGTGGGCGGGCTGAACGCCGATCAGACGCCGATCTGGGAACCGGTCCTGCGCGCGGCGGTGGTCGCCAACCTGGCGGCGATCTCACCGCTGACAGCGGGACCGCTGCTGCCGGAGGCCGGCGGCGCCGAGTACTTCCTCACCACCGACCCCGCCACCCCCTACGGCGCGGGCAACGGCGTCCTGGCCGTCCACGTGTGGTCCGACGGCGGGCAGCCGCCCGACCCGCCCCGCAGCCTGGCGCCCCGCAACGTCCGGGCCGACCGGGCCGTCGCGCTCGTCCCCCGGGACCGCGTGGACGCCGCCATCCAGGCAGGGCTGGCCGCCAACGGTCTCAAGGACCTCCCCGTCGACGTGCAGGACCTCACCATCACGGCGTTCAGGATCGAATGGCGCGAGTTCGGCCAGGGCGGCGGCCACTTCTACATCTCGGGGACGGTCGATCACTGGTCCGGTGACGTCGACTTCGAGGCGTGGGTGCGGCTGATCGTGGTCAACGGAAAGGTGACGGTGAACGTCGTGCGGACCCGCGCCGACACGGGCTTCCTCGCCGACGTGGCCGACCTGTTCACCGGCGGCGTGATCACCCGCACCCTCGAGGAGGTGCTGCCCCGGGCCGTCGGTGGCATCGGCGGCGGCGCGTTCGGCGGCTTGGGCGCTTTCGCGACGGACGCCCTGCCGCAACAGGCGGCCTTCGCGACGGTGAGCGTGAACGGCTCGATCGACATCTGGCCCGACGGTCTGGGCGTGCCGGCGCGGCTCGTGCCCGTCGACGTGACGTCGTCGTTCCCTCCGCCCACGTACCTCCGCGGCCACGAGGGGACCCGCGAGTTCCACACGACGGGCTGCCCCTTCGGCGCCCTCGTGAAGCATCCGCGGCGCTTCCCGACGTGGCAGCGGGCGGTGCAGCTCGGGTTCAACGGGTGCTTCACGTGCCAGAACGAGTTCAACGTCGTCGCGGTCGGCCGGCTCGCCGTCGTCGTGTCGGGGGAAGGGCCCGGCGGCGCGTCCACGCAGGTGACGGCACGCCTGGTCCGGGCGCCGAAGCGCTTCGGCATCACCCCCAGGCCGCCACAGGAGACCCTGTCCGGGAAGTTCGGCTGGCACGCTCAGGAGCAGGCCCGCCACTACACGAGCGAGGTGCTCGTGCCCGGCACGTGGGAGGTCACTGCTGCACAGGGCCCCTGGTCGGTGACGACGACCGTCGACGTCGGCAAGTCCTGGACGTCGGACGGGACCCGCCACGGGACGAAGACCGTCGTGCGGGTCGCCGTCGGGGCTCCCGGCGCCGTCGTCGAGCAGGTGCCGTTCGGGTCGTGAGGGCCGCTCACCCGAGGGCGTGCCAACGTCCGTCGACCGGGTCCCAGCGGTGGCGGACGAGCGGCGGATCGGACAGCACGGGATCCGCGAACGCAACGACGTCGTGCAGGACGGCGGCCAGGTGCAGCGGGAGCGCGCTCCCGTCCTTGTCGAGGCGCCGTCGAAAAGCGGTGTACGTGCCTTCCCTGGTCGCGGCCAGCGCCGCCACCGCCCCTGACAGAGGACGCAGCGGCAAGCCACGGTGGCCTGCTGTGGCCTCCAATGCCGCGCGCAATTCGGCGGCGTCCACTCGGTGACGTCCGATGCGTGTCCAGATGTCCGCGAAGTCGCGCACCCTGCTGTTCGCGGCGCCCAGATCGACGGCCGTGACCAGTTTTTCGGCGAGGACCGTCGCGAGGGGGTAGCCCAGTAGCCGGATCGCCGGGGTGTCCGGTCGCAGCGTGGGGTAGTCGATGCGGGTGGGCGCGGGGGTGACCGGGTTGCCGAAGTTGATGTCGAGCTGGAGTTTCACCTCGGCGGACGAGACTCTCGTGGCCATGGTGACGCGAATTCCCGCGTAGAGACTGTCCTCGCGAATGGTGCGTCCTGCCGTGGTGTCCGTCAGGTACTCGACACCGTCATCGACATCGACGGGGAGCGACGCGATCTCCACGACTCGAGCCACAACGCTGGCTTCGTCGTTCGCCAGGTGATCGGCGAGCAGGTCGGCGTCCAGCGTGGGTCGTCGTGCGTCCATCGCAGCCAGGAGCATGCCGCCCTTGAGGACGAAAGACTCCGTGTATCGGCTGACAGCAAGGCGGGCGAGGAAGCGTTCCAGGACGTACAAGACCAGCAGCTCCTGCGTGAGGCGACCCTCACGACGGCCCCGGTTCTGAAGGTTCAGGTAGGCCCTCCCTGCGGGAGTGGCGCGATCGGGGCGCGTCACGATGCCTCGAGGACGTCGAGGGCTTTGCGGAGGGGTCCGTGGACGTCCAGCGCCCACGCCAGTTCCAGGAGGTGCCCGGGCCGCGCCCCCGGCCGGGACAGATGTCGACGCAAGGCGATGAGGGCGGGACTGCTGCAGGTTTGGTTGACACCTGACCTGTGAGGACGAGTGTCCTCGCTGGAAGGATGTGCCTCGTGCCTGCACCCCATCCGAAGGAGTTCCGGGCTGACGCGGTCGCGTTGGCCCGTCGTGGTGATGCCCCGGTCGCGAAGATCGCGAAGGAGCTCGGGATCTCGGAGTCGTGTCTGCGGAACTGGATGAAGGCCGCCGACGCCGCCGACGGCACCCGCCAGGGCGTGCCCGTCACGGAGTCCGCCGAGTTGCGCGAGCTTCGCAAGCGGAACCGTCTGCTGGAGCAGGAGAACGAGATCCTGCGGCGGGCAGCGGCGTACTTCGCCAAGGAGATCTCCCCAAAATGATCTACCCGCTGGTCCGTGAGTTGGCCGTCGACGGGATCCCCGTCACGGTGACCTGCCGGGTGTTGGGGTTCTCCCGCCAGGCCTACTACGCCTGGTGCGCCGCGCCGGTCACCGCCCGCGACCTCGACGATGCGTACTTGACCAACGCCGCGATCGACGCCCACGCCAGCGACCCGGAGTTCGGGTACCGGCTCCTCGCCGACGAACTGCGCGGCGACGGCCACCATGTGGGGGACCGCAGGGTGTGGCGCTTGTGCTCCCAGCAGGGCTTGTGGTCGGCCCACGCTCGGCGTCGGGGTAAGGGCAAGCGGCCCGGGCCGCCGGTCCACGACGACCTGGTCCGGCGGGAGTTCACCGCGCCGGCGCCGAACCGGATCTGGCTCACCGACATCACCGAACACCGCACTGGTGAGGGGAAGCTGTACCTGTGCGCGGTCAAGGACGTGTACTCCAACAAGATCGTCGGGTACTCGATCAGTGACCGGATGAAGTCCCGCCTGGCCGTGGCAGCCCTCGAGACCGCAGTGCGCCGCCGAGGCGGCAGCCCGGCTGTGACGGGCTGCGTGATCCACTCGGATCGGGGCAGTCAGTTCCGGTCCCGGAAGTACGTGGCCGCGATCACCAAGCACGGGCTGCGCGGGTCGATGGGCCGCGTCGGCGCAGCCGGCGACAACGCTGCGATGGAGTCGTTCTTCGCCCTCCTGCAGAAGAACGTCCTCGACCGCCGACACTGGGACACCCGCGACCAGCTCCGCGCCGCGATCGTTGGCTGGATCGAACGGACCTACCACCACCGACGCCGCCAAGCCCGCCTCGGCCGCCTCACCCCCATCGAGTACGAGACCATCTACGCCACCGCCTCAGCGGCCTGACCACCCAACACCACCCGTGTCAACGAAACCTGCAGCAGTCCCGGCGACGGGCTCGCCGATGCGGTGTCGGAGACGCATCAGATCGACGACCGTCCGAGCGGGTGAGTACACGGGAACGGGCTCGCCGGGGGCCGCCTCCACCGAGGTCCGGTCCAGCCCGAAGGTCGCGATCTCGAAGTGGTGCACCCCCGTGGGCGGGTAGGTGATGCGCGGCGCCCTCGTGCCCCGGGGTACGGCGACCTGAACGGCTCGGGGGATCTCATCCGTGAGGTCGTGGACGGCGGCGGCGGAGATGAGGCACACGACCGCGGCAGGGCTGCGGTGGTGGACGGCCAGCAACTCGGGGTAGGTGGGCTCGGGGGCGTCTGCCTGCCGGAAGACCCCTCGGGACAGTTCGATCACGTCGCCGCTGTCCCGCCACCGGTACAGGTCGCGAGGATGGACGCCCTGGGCGCGTGCCTGCTTGGTCGTGAATGTCGCGGGGAGCGCCTGCAACTGCGGCATGGATAGAAAAGTAGGCAGGACAACCATCCATGTCAACGTTCTTATCCACGCCTCTCTCGCTGCAAGACTGACGGCGTTCCTGCAACCGCAGCCCGGTTCGCCCCGTCTGTCGCGCGGACGGTGCTCGCCTGGACGGCGTCGTCGCGGTAGCCGGGGGCGCACCGGGTGCTGGGGCCGGTTGTCCACAGGTGATCGCGGGTGGGCGACGGGGTGGGTCGGATTCTGGCTAGGGTGCGGCGCATGGTCGGGGTGTGGGGTGTCAGGCATGGGGTCCGTCGTGGGGTCCGTCGTGGGGTGTTGGTCGGGCTCGTGCTGGTGGCGATGGGGGTGTCGGGGTGCTCGGACGGCGGTGAACGGCCCTCGGGGTCGGTGACGGTGGCCAGTCCGACCGAGACGTACTCCGGGGGTACGGCGGGGGTGCTGTTGCCGCCGACGCTGCCGCCCGCAGCGTCCGAGCACACGGTGGCCGGCGCCGAGGCCGCGTTCCGGCACTTCCTCGACCTCTACGCGTATGCCTTCGCCGCAGCCGACCCTGATCCGCTGCGCAATGTGTGCTCTGCCGAGTCCGAGTTCTGCAAGAGCACGATCTCGGCGGTGGAAGGCCTGCGAGGTCGGGACCGCCGGTTCAAAGGCGCAGGGTTCACTAACCGACTCGTGGTAGGGACGCCGACGGGGGACCCGGATCAGGTCGTTATCCGCGCAGCGTTCGATCAGACCCAGGCCGTGCTCGTCTCCTACCCTGACGGGGCGACGCTCAAGACGGAGAAAGCTGTCAAGGGGGCGGGCATGGATTCCCGCCTCTCCTGGGACGGCTTCCGCTGGGTGATCGTGAAGCTCACGGTCGATCCAGAGAAGACGAAGTGAAGAGCATCGTCGTGGCGGCGCTCCTGGTCGCCGCCGCTGCCTCGCCCGCACCGACCGACCCTGGCGACGATGTGTGGGCTCCCCAGGCGCGCGCCGGTGACGGAACCATTGGGGTCGGGGCGGAGAAGCAGCAACGTTCCGCGACGCCGTCGGCGTCATCAGCCCAGGTCGCACACGTCACGCAGCCACGGCGGATCGAGCACACTCCCGCGTGTCCTGGGAACAACCGAGCGATGGGTGAGAGGGGCAACGAGATCTGCGAAAGGGCGTACCGACTGTGTGCGACCGAGAGTGGTCTCTTCCTGATGTGGACCTTCGCCACGACGACGCTGGCGAACCCCGGCGGAGACGACTGGGATCTCGTCGGCCAGAGGTGCGTGAGGGCTCTGCCGGAACCTGACGATGAGCCTGCGGTGCCCGCGTTCGCGGTCCGGGACTTCCAGCGCCTCCCGCTGCCGCCTGGTGGATTGCGCCTGCAGCCGCAGGGCCGCCCGGTGTTGATCAACTATCCGATGAACGCCTACGTGGAGGCGAACACCGTCGTGCTGCGCACGACGGTGCTGGGGGTGCGGGTGGAGGTCGAGGCGACGCCGGTGTCCTACTCCTGGGCGTACGGGGACGGGCAGACGCTGGTCACCGGCAATCCCGGCGGCCCCTACCCCGATCTCTCGACCTCCCACGTGTATGTGAAGCCGGGGCGGTACCAGGTGTCGCTGTCGACGACGTACGAGGGGCGCTTCCGCGTCGTCGGAACCGACGAGTGGTGGCCGGTCGAGGGCACCGCGACCGTGGACAGCCCGAGCGTGCCCGTCGAGGCCGAGGAGGCCCGCGCCGTCCTGGTTCCCTGAGCCTTTCCCGGTCACCGCACGCGCGGGCTCACGTCGCTGCTGGTGCCTAGGTGGGCGCTCGTGCTATTGGTCGACGCGGAGGCGGCAGGGCGGGCGATGGGACGACGTGGATGATGATGCAGACGAGACGAACGATCCGTGGATGGGTTGCCAGGGGTGGCGTGCGTCGCCCGATCGCTGGCGCAGTGGCCCGTCGGGCGCCGCAGGGTCGCTGAGGCCATGAGTCATCGCGACAGTCCGTACCCGGATCCGAAGCGTCCTCGCGTGCAGCTCTCTGTCGCGCAGCACGACGTGCGAGGGCTGGAGTCGGTCGCCCATCTGTTTCCGAGGGCCAGCGGTCGTTGCGGCATCTACCGTCTGATTTTCGCTGACGGCCAGGAGTACGTGGGCCAAGCGGTCGATGTGGTCCGACGCTTCACCGCGCATCGCCGGCGTTGGGCCGATCTGGTGACGATGGGCTTGCATCGATGCCCGCCCGAGCGGCTGGACGAGGTCGAACAGGCCGTCATCGCCGCTCGCCGAGATGCTGGCGCTGTTCTTCGTAACGTGATACATGTACTCGACTCTCCGTCGGCGGGGACCGATTTAGCACTCGTCGTCACCACGGACGAGCAGGCCGACTGGCTCGCGGGCGGCCCGGAAGACCAGGGCTGGCGAGGATGGGAACGCGACGGCTCATCCGAGATCATGAGCCCGGGGCGCCGATCGGAGGTTCCCGGGCAGCGAGACCGTACCGTCCGGGCTTACGCCCGCCTTTGTTCCTCCCCGCTCGCGGATGACGTCGTCGCTGCCATGCGGGCCTTCGTGGCAACTTGTGTTCCCTTCCCGGACCGCACCGAAGGGGCGTTCTGGGTGGCGACAGCAGCGCCGTCCACGAATCACGCCACCTGGCCACGACTCGGCGCGCTCTCGGTCAATGCCATGGAGGTTCTGGTGCTCGGGCATCATGTCGGGCGTCCGAGAGATCCATGGGGGTTCCTGGTGGTTCGTCGGTCCGTGCTCAAAGATGAGCCTATTGCCGTGTCGAGGGCTCGCAGGCGGGCTGGAATCACCACGGTGGAGGTGCCGCACCGCGCAGCGGCGAAAGACGGCGTCGCTCTGGAGTTCCGGGAGCCGTCGGTCCTGATCCATCTGCTGACAGATCGAGAGCAGGTACACGTCGCACGTGCGGCGCGCAGTCTCATCCTCGCCCTCATGCGACAAGGACCGACTGTTCAGCGACGCTGGCACTGCCCTCAGCTAGCCGATGATCTGCTGGTTGCTCCACCCACCGATTGATCGATGGCCGCATCGCGACGAGGTAGGCGAAAGCCCTTGGCGTCATAGGGTGAGTGCACCGCACGGGATTCCGGCCTGGCGGTAGGATAGCGCAGGTTTCGGGATCGTCGGATACGAGAATTGGTGCGATCGGGATGCGTGGCGTGGAATTGACCGTTGCCGATCGGGAAATGATTTCTCGGGGGATCGCGGCGGGGTCCAGTTTCCGTGGGATAGCGGTGGTGCTGGGCCGCAATCACGGGGTGGTTTGTCGGGAGGTCGCGCGTAACGGTGGCCGTGAGGCCTACCGGGCGGTCGTGGCGCAGAAGCGCGCTGATGCCCAACGGGGACGGCCGAAGGAGCGGGTCCTCGTGGCGTCGCAGCGGCTGCACGACGCGGTCAACGCCGGCCTGGGCAGGAAGTGGTCCCCGGCCGAGATCAGCCGCCGGCTGCGGGTGGACCATCCCGACGACGAGACTATGCGGGTGTCCCACGAGACGATCTACCAGTGCCTGTACCTGCAGGCTCGCGGGGAACTGCGGACCCAACTGAAGATCAGCCTGCGTCAGGGCCGGACCCGGCGCGTACCGTCGTCGAGGATCGCCCAGGTCAAGGGCCAGATCGTCGGCATGGTCAACATCAGTGAGCGGCCCGCGGAGGCCGCTGACCGGGCCGTGCCCGGACACTGGGAAGGCGACCTGATCATCGGCGCCGGCGGGAAGTCGCAGATCATGACGCTCGTCGAGCGGACCACCCGGTACGCGATGCTCGTACGGGTCCCCTACGACCGCACAGCCGAACGGTGCGCGATCCTGCTCGCCGCGAAGATCGCCACCCTGCCCGAGTTCCTCCGCAAGTCCATCACCTGGGACCAGGGCAAGGAGATGGCCGCTCACGCGAAGTTCACCATTGTCTCCGGCGTCCCCGTGTTCTTCTGCGACCCCCACAAGCCCTGGCAGCGCGGCACCAACGAGAACACCAACGGCCTCCTCCGCCAATACTTCCCCAAGGGCACCGACCTCTCCGGCTACACCCAAGCCGAACTCGACGCCGTCGCCGACGAACTCAACGACCGCCCCCGCGCCACCCTCAACTGGATGAAACCCACCGAAGAACTCAACCGCCTACTCCAGGCATCAACTGGTGCACCCACCACTTGACACCGCCGCCGCATGCGCGGCAAGATCGAAGTTGGGGCTGCGCAGGAGAACGTCGCACGATGGATGCGCACGTGCACTCGGTAGCAGCTAACGGAGGCGAGGCGGCGTGATCGACACTACTTTCGACGTTCGGACCGATGCGAGGGGCCGTGATCCCGACAGCCATAGCTCGACGTTGCGTCGGTACCACCAGCTCCTGTGGAGCAAGCCGTTGCCGGGTGGCGAGCACTTCGCCCTCGATTCGCGGCTGCACCATTCCTCACGCCTGGGCGAGTTCTGGCTTGCCAGTGACGCTATCACGCACACGTACCTTAACTGGACGCGTCCCGCCCCCCTGGTTCGGGCTATCTCGGAGATCCCGGAGGCCGAGCTGACTGCCTTCTACGACCTCGGCTGTACCGTGGGGGCTTACCTAGTGTTCCCCACCAGGAAGCAGGTTGACGGCGTGTGGCGTATGTCGATCAATCAGCAGCGGGGCGTGCACCCGAGGATCCGCGACCGATTTGACCTGACCCTCGAGTGCATCCGTCTTCATTACAGTGGCATCGACAGCCCGCTGGCCCGCTGTCTCAGCGTATACCAGGACTTCTTCGCTCTCTTCGGTTCATTTAGCGGGTACGTACGTCACTTCCTGCTCGAAGACCTCGTCGATGACGCGACGACCTCGGTGAAATTCCTCGCCGAACACTCGGGATTTGACGGTGACCCCTTTCCGATCGCGGATGCCCACAAGTACCGAGCGTACATGTCGCGGTCGATGGATTTCATTCGCAGCAGGAACGAGCGCATCGCCTCCTTCGCCCGGACGCAAGGGGTGTGAATCGCCATTGCGTCATGAGCTGGCGATAGGAGCGCAGCGCGCAGGTCACGAGTGATAGGCCGTCGATCTGTGACGATGGTGATCGACCTGCACCTGCACGACGTCCCCGTGGATGCGGTAGATGATCCGTTACACCCCTCGTCGGGCAGGGATTGCCCCGTCACTTCGCGCTGCCACCTCGCCAGGCTGACTCAGGATGTCGAGGGTCTACTCCAGCGCTTCCAGGTCCTCCACGGACATCACCACGACGCCAGAGAGGCCGTTGCGGGTGACGACGTAGCGCGGGTGGGTCGTCCGACGGCGTCGAGGAGCGCCCTCCACTTCGTGCGCGCTTCTGCGGCGCTCCTGGTCTCGGCGTTCACGTACGTCATGATGTAAGCCCCGCAGCGGCATGAGAAGTCTTTCCACGGGACCGAACGACGATGCTGTGCGGGTCGATGCACGCGGCGCGTGCACGGAATGGCCAGGCGGCCCTACACCGAGGATGGTCGTGCGGGCCAGACAGGTGCCCCCGAGAGGACTCGAACCTCCGACACACGGTTTAGGAAACCGATGCTCTATCCACTGAGCTACGAGGGCGTCGCCGGCGCTGCGACCGGCACGAGGCAGGCTACCGGATGCCCCGGCCGCAGCGCCGACGTGCGGTGCGGACGGGGTCAGGGCCGCCGGGTGAGCGTGACCCGGATGCTGCCGGTGGCCTCGCCGACGGGGTCGACGACGAGCACCCGCGTCCCGGGCGGCCCGGAGCCGACCATGACCACGCCGTCGGGGCTGTCCGTCAGCTCGGTACGGCCCAGGTCGTGGCCGTCGGCGTCGAGCAGGCGCAGCGCCACCTGACCGGGGGCGAACGTGGACCCCGAGTAACGGGCGTAGACGACCCAGTCGTCGGAGGACCCCGAGAACGCGTACCGGCCCTGCTGGTACGGCTTCGCGACGGTCACGTCGAGGGGCTCGTCGTAGCCCGTGTTCCCGACGACGTCCTCGACGCTGTCCAGGGTGAACGTCGCCGACCCGACGGCGTCGTCCTGGGGATCGACGAGGATCGTCCAGTCGCCGGGCACCGAGGTGGTGCCGTCGACGTCCAGCACCGACGACCCCGCGGCGTCGAGGTCGGCCCACGCGAACTGGGCGCCGTCGAACGACCTTGCGACCACCCGCACGGGCTTCGCGGGTGCGCCGCCGGCGGACGCCGACGACCAGGACGACCCGCTCACGTGCAGGACGAGCCGGCGACCGGGCCGGGCGGGAACCGTCAAGGAGGCCACCTGCCCGGGGTGGGCGACGGTGGCGGTCACGGGCGTCCCCCAGGCGGCCGCGACGGGAGCGGGGTCGTCGATCAGGCCGACGCTCATGACCTGGCCGCCGATGGTGTCCCCATACGGGTCGACCAGCAGCGTCCAGGTGCCGGGGACGTCGAGCGGCGCCGACTCGAACAGGTCGGGCACGGGCATCGGCTCGGTCATCCGGTCGAAGCGCTCGAACTGCGTGCCGTCGGGACGCAGCAGGGCCATGCTCGCGACGCCACGGTTGCGCCAGGTCGCCGACAGCAGGTCGACGACGACCCGCTTGCCGACCTCCCCGGCGAAGCGGTAGGCGACGTCTTGGCCCCGTGAGGAGACGGCGACGCGGGTGACGGCGTCGAACGCCAGCTCGCGCCGCTGGTTGCTGATCTGATTGAGCCGGAACGCCTGCGACCCGTAGGAGCCGTTGGTGCCGCCGAACAGGAGCGTCCACGTGCCGTTCTCGGGCAACTGCGATGCGGCTCCCAGCCCGTCGCGGGGCTCCCGCCACTGCTGGTAGCCGTCGGGGAAGGCACCGCTGACGGCCTCGAAGTCGCCCCACATGCGGCCGTCGGGCCCGTAGAGCCCGGCCCACATACCGGAGTAGTCGGAGGTGTCCGAGGTCCAGTGCGCGCGGGTCACGGTGAGGGTCGGGCGGCGTCCCTTGCGCCCGGTGAACGTGTACGCCTGCACCTCGCCGCCGCGGGGCAGGGACAGCAGGGTCTCGGCGCCGGTCTGCAGCCGCAGCGCCTCGGACGCCGCGTAGGCGAGGGTGAACGACAGGCTCCCGGTGGCCCCGGAGGGCGGGGTGAGCCGCAGCGTCCACCGGCCGGTCGCGTCGAGCGCGCGCAGCTGCCGGAACGAGTCGCCGATCGCGGGCAGGGTCATCCGCGCCTTGCGGTCGGGGCCGATCAGCGTGAACTCGCTGCCGGGCAGGCTCGACCCGTACGTGCTCAGGGTGAGCAGTCGGCCCGCCGTCCCGAGGAACGTGGCGGTCACGGCCCGGCCGGGCACGACGACGTCGAGGGTCGACGCCGTCGATCCTCCGACCTTCACCGCGACCGGCTTGGGGTTCGTGGGGTTCGGGGTCGGCTCGGCGGACGCCGGAAGGGCGGCGGCCGTCAGCAGCACCGCCAGTGCGGCGGTTGCGGCGGCCGCCCGTGCCCCGCCCGAGCGGGCACGCCGGAGGGTGATGGGTCGCATGGATGGTCCTCCCCGTCGAGGCGGTGCCGGCTGCGCCGGCGACATCCGCGCCCCGTCGGGCGGCACGATAGCCCTCTGCGGGGGATAAGCAATGCCCTCACCGTTCATCCCGAGAGCACGACCAGCTCACGCGTGGCGCGGGTCATCGCGACGTAGCGGTCGACGGCGCCGGTGACGCCCTCGCCGAACGACGCAGGCTCCACGAGCACCACGAGGTCGAACTCGAGCCCCTTGCACGACGACGGCGTCAGCGCCCGCACCCGGGGGCCGAAGGCCCCGACGCCGGGCAGCGGGACGGCGGAGATCACGCAGGCGGTGCCGGCGGCCGACGACGCGAGCCACCCGGTCAGTACCGCCTCCAGGCATTCGGCGGGCAGGTGCCGCACCGGCACCCCGGTGGAGCGGATCGACGTCGGCACGTTGGCGTCGGGCACGGCGGCAAGAATGGCGGGCGCGGCCTCGTCCATCACCTCCGACGGGGTCCGGTAGTTCACCGTCAACGGCGCGACCGCCACCTGGTCGAACCCCACCCGCTCCAGCCGCGAGCGCCACGACTCGGCGAACCCGGCGCGGGCCTGCGCGCGGTCCCCGACGATCGTGAAGCTCCGCGAGGGGCAGCGGGCCAGCAGCATCCGCCACTGCGCGTCGGTCAGCTCCTGCGCCTCGTCGACGACGACGTGCGCGAACGGCCCGGCCAGCCGGTCGGGGGTGGGGGCATCGTCGGCGGAGTCGTCGTCGAGGACGCCCCGCACGTCCGACACCTTCAGCATCGACATCACCAGCAGCTCGGAGTCGTCGGCGGCCACGAGGTCCTCGACGACGTCGGCCATCCGCTCCCGCCGTGCGGCCGCCTCGATCTCGTGGCGGCGGCGCCGGGCCGCGTCCGACGCCGAGCCCAACCGCCGCCGGGCGGCGTCGAGCAGCGGCAGGTCGGCGGCGGTCCAAGCGGTGGGATCGGCGCGCTGCAGCGCCGCCACCTCGGCGGGTGTCAGCGACGGCGCGCAGCGGCGCAGGTAGGCGGGCACCGTGAACAGGTCCCCGACCAGCTCGGCCGCGTCCAGCACGGGCCACGCCCGGTCGAGGGAACGCACCAACGTGCGGTCGGCGCGCAGCGCCCGCGCGACCTCCTCCGTCGGGGCCTCGACGCGGTCGGCGACGATCTCCACCAGGGCGTCCCAGACGTCGTCGCGCGCCTCGTGATGAGGGGTGGCGGGCGCGGGAACGGCGAACGCGTCGGCCCAGTCCTCAGCCGTGATCGCGATGTCCGCCCAGGGCGTGGGCACCACGAGCGTCGACGTCGGCGGCTCCTCGTACAGGGCGACGGCCGGCCCGACGGCGTCCACGAGCACCGAGGACGCCTTCAGTGCCGCCACGGTCGGGTCCGCCTCCTCGGGCGCCCACGCGCCTTCGGCCACGAGGTCACGCACGGTGCAGGCGAGCACCCCCTCCTCGCCGAGACTCGGCAGCACGTCGGCGACGTAGGCGAGGTAAGGCTGGTGCGGCCCCACGACGAGCACCGACCCGCGCCCCGGCCCCAGCCGCGGGTCCGCGTGGAGCAGGTAGGCGGCCCGGTGCAGCGCGACGACGGTCTTGCCGGTGCCCGGCCCGCCGTCGACGACGAGGGCGCCGGCCGACGGGGCGCGGACCGCGGCGTCCTGGTCGGCCTGGAGGGTGGCGAGGACGTCGCGCATCCGGCCCGTGCGGGCCTCGCCGAGCCCGTCGAGCAGCGCCGAGTCCTCGTCGAGCGCGACGGCGAGCCTGCCGGAGGGCCGGAACGCCTCGTCCCAGTAGTTCGCGACCCGGCCCCGCGTCCACCGGTAGCGGCGCCGCGACTCCAGCCCGGCGGGCCGGGCCCGGGTGGCCGCGAAGAACGGCTCCGCGGCGGGGGAGCGCCAGTCCACGAGCAGGCGGCGGCCCGAGGAGTCGCCGAGCCCGAACCGGCCCACGTAGACGGGCTCCCCGCCCTCGGGCACCATCCGGCCCAGGCACGCCTCGACGCCGAACCGCTGCAGCACCCGCAACCGGCCGGTCAGCCGGTGCACCTCCTGGTCGCGGTCCAGCGCCTGCTGCCCCCCGCGGGCCGGGGCGCGGCGCACCTCCTCCAGCCGCTCCGTCAGCCCCGCGACCGCACTGTCGAGGGTCGCCGCGACGCCGGCCAGGTGCCGGTCGTCGTCGTCGATCAGCTCGGGCGCGGCCTTGGCCGCAGCGGCGCCGTCCAACGCGAACCAGGTCGTCCCCACGGGTGGGTCCCCTCCCCGCCAGGCGCGGCACGGGAAGGCCCGCGGCAGACATCTGCGCAGGTCAGCGCCTTGGCCGGGACAGTCTGGAGCCGAGGTGGGGCCTTGCCGCAAGGCCCCACCTCGGCTATACCTTGAAGCTGGCGGGGGTCACTCAGCGCCCGTGCCCGGGCATGCTGGGCACCGCGTCGCGCGGCGTGGAGAGATCCGCCCAGCGCAGCACCGCCCCGATCCCCTCGTGCAGCGCCACCTCGCCGTCCTCGACCAGCCGCACCCCGGCGTCGGAGGCGACGGCGGCCCACACGAGCGCGGCGTCCGCCCGCGTCTGCTCGGCGCGCGCCGAACCGGTGGCGACGAGGTCCTCCCGCGACGTCGCGACGTCGGTCGGCGCGTCGCCCACCCACAGCGTGGAGGTCGAGGACGGGTCGTCGAGGAGCACGATCTCGTCGACCTGCCCCTTGCGCAGGGCGTCGGCGACGGCCGCGACCCCCGTGACGGCCGCCTCGCCGCGGCCCTCCTCCCGGGCGAACCGGTCGATCACGTCGGCCCGGCGCCGCCGCCGCACGCCGTCCAGCACCTCCGCGACCTCGCGCGCCATCGCCGCCTCGTCGACGCCGTCGGCCCGCCCGCCCGAGGACAGCCGCGTGACCAGCGGCGCCGTGGCCGCGCCGAGTCGGGCGACGAACCGCGCGGTCGCCTTGTCGTCACCGGCCACGAGGACGGCGGCGGGCCGGTGCGCGACGGCGAGCCGGTCGACGCGCGCGGCGACCTCGCCGGCGTTGTGGTCCCAGGAGTCCTCGACCCGGTGCTGCATCCGCAGGTGCGACCAGCCGCCGCCGGGCACCTTGTGCAGGACGTCGTGGTCACCGTCGACCTGCTCGGTGCGGACCTCCTCGCCGAGGTCGCCGTGCAGTTCGAGGTCGGCCCCGGCGCGGTCGAGCCGCACGAGGAGGTAGGGGGTGACCCCGGCGGCGGCCCGCAGGGCGGGCATGAGGTGGGGTGCGGGCCCCCACAGCGCCTCCTCGCGGACGGGCCGCACGGGCAGGACGAGGTCGAGCAGCACCTCGGGCTCGCCGGGCCCGGCGCCGCCGACGACGACCAGCCGCCCCACCTCGCCCGAGGCGGAGCTGCGGGACGCGGCCGCCGCGCGCAGCAGGTCGAGCACCGCGCCGGGGGCACCGAGGCGGCCGAGGGTGCGTTCGTGCTCGGCCCAGCGCAGGTCCACCTCGCGTGCTCCCGACTCGTCGGCACGTCCCGCGTCCAGGCTGACGGTCGCGAACGGTCCGGGGTGCTGCAGCAGGTGGTGCCAGGAGCGGTGCTGGTCTCGGCTGGTCATCGTCGGCCTCCGGTCGGGTACGCCCTGGGCGGGCGGTCGGCCACCCCGCGGGGTGGGTCGCTCGTCCTCACCCGGTACCCGG
This sequence comes from Kineosporiaceae bacterium, assembly GCA_046330935.1. Taxonomy (GTDB): domain Bacteria; phylum Actinomycetota; class Actinomycetes; order Actinomycetales; family Kineosporiaceae; genus JAXLRU01. The sequence continues at coordinate 380,504 of JAXLRU010000006.1, read as the reverse complement.
GGGAGCGCGGCCCACGCCCGCCACTCGGCGCCGGGCGTGCGCAGCGTGATGGACCGTTCGCCGAACGTGAGCTCGTGAGGGGTTGAACATGGCGGGCCCGGCGTCACGATCGATCCGGACGCGCGTTCGGCCAGGCCGGGGAGGCAGCTCGTGGACGGCACCGGAGACGTACTGATCGATCTGACGGCGGAGCAGGACGCCGACGCCGACCTCCGCGACGACGTGCCCGACGGCACGGCCGCGACGGCGGGACGGGAGGCGAGGCCGGACCCGGGGCCGGACCCGGGGGCGCGGGCGGGTGACGACGGCCCGTCGGGCCTGGGCGCGGCGGCGCTGACCCGGGTGGCGCTGGACGTCCACCTCGACGCCACCTGGCGGGTGCTCGCGGCGGCGGCGCGCAGCGGGGGCGCCTGGGAGGGTCGGGGGGCGCGCCCGTGGCGGCGCTGGCTCGTCGAGGACGTCGAGACCGCGCACGACCTCGCGGCCGTCGCAGCGGGGATGTCGGTGGCCCTACCCGCCGCGCTCGGGGAGCGGGGCGAGGGGGACGGGGACGCTGCGGCCGAGGCGGCGGCGTCGGTGGCCCGGCTGCGCCGCAGGTATGCGGAGAGCGCCCGCGTGCTGCGCGCCGCCCTGTCCGCGCCGGGGGAGGGCGGCGAGGCGGCCGGCGACGGAGCCGCCAGCGTGCGGCGCGTGCTGGACCGGTGCTCGGCCCGGGCGTCGCTGCTCGCCGTGATGGAACGGGCCCAGCCCGCCGCAAGTGTTCACGATGTGGGATTCCCCACACAAGATCGTCCGGCGGACCCCGAGCAGGAGCCCGGTCACGGTGAGTCCCCGAGGCGACTCGCGACGCTCCCCGCGTATCTGCCGGGTGAGCTTCTCGGGTGACGCAGGGGCCGCGACATCGATGCACGCGACGATGCGTTCACCAAGGGTGAGCTGAGCCCGGCGAGGGCCGCCGCGCCTCGAGAACGGTTTACCTACACAAATCAACCCAAAGACCACCGAGAGTAACTCTTGTCCCCCTAGTGATCGTTACTTTAGGGTGTCTTGTCATCACCTCAAGTGATGTTCGGCCGTCGTGAGAGTCCCTCGGGGGTGCTTGCCAGGCGAAAGCTGCGCGTGAGCACCGCTGCCCGTTCGGTCCCTCTCGCCGGGGCAGTGTCACTCACTGTGCCCGGACACGGTCTCCGTCAACGTCGATAGGAGGACCGGCCCGTGACAGTCATCGATCAAGCCGTGCGACCGGCGGTGCAGCCATCGGGCGCCGCCACAGGCGGTGCCACCGGCACACCCGCCACGGCTCACGCTGCCCCCTCCCACCGGCGCGCCGAGAGCCGGGACGCCTACCTGCTCCGGCTCTCCCTCGACCTCCAGCTCGACGCGCTGCTCCTCGTCCTCGGCGCCTCCGCGTCAGGTCAGGACGGCTCCGGCATCCCCTGGCGGCGGTGGCTCGACGAGGACGTCGAGCTCGCCTGGGAGCTGACCGCGACCGCCCGCACCGCCCACGCGGCCCTGCCCGCCACGCTCGGGACGGCCCTGTCCGAGGACGACGCCGAGGGGGTCAACGCCGACCTCCTCGCGCGCTACGAGTCCATGTGCCGGCTGCTGGAGGATCTCCTCGACGCTGAGGGCGGCCCGCGTCGGTCCGGCGTCGACACGACCGTCGACCTCTCCGGCGCCGCCACCGCCGCCCGAGGCCCGGCGTCGTCGGGAACGGCGTCCGGCGCGCCAGCGGAACGGCCCGCCGCCCCGCCGTGGCACGCCCACGTCAGGGCGGCCCTCGACCGGTGCCGCACCCGGGTGGAGGAGTTGCGGGAGCACACCTGCGCCCCCGCCCGGGCGGCCGCCGCCGCGGCGGCGGGTCTGTCGGGGACGGCCCGCGCCCACCTCGGTGCCGGTCTGCGCACCACGTTCCTGCCGGGAGAACTCCTCGGCTGAGCGCGCACGACAGCGGCGCCCGACCCCCTCGCAGGGGTCGGGCGCCGCTGTCGTGCCGGTCGTGGGTGGGTGCCGCTCAGGCGGCCAGCAGCATCGCGAGGACGGCGATGTCGGGGTCCTGCTGCGGGTCGACGCCGACCCGGCTGACCAGGCGCGTCACGGTGCCGTCCGCCTCGGCCTCCACCCAGGCCGCCCGGTGCTCCAGCCCCAGGTGGGGCAGGCCGGGCAGGAACACGCACCCGGACGCCGCGCCGACCACCTCGGGGGTCGAGGGCTGGCTCTCCGCGGGCGGGTGCAGCAGCATCAGCGCGGGCGGGGACGACTCGGCGAACTGCCCGGGGGCCGGCGCGCCGGTGCCGAGCACGGGCCCCGCCGAGGTGACCAGGCCCACGGTGCCGGGCGGCGGGTCGTCGGGGGTCTCCTCGACCGCGGTGAAGACGGTCGTGGTGCTCAGCAGCCCGGGAACGGCAGCCACCCGCACGGCGAGGGCGAGGAACTGCGCCCACTCCCGCGTCGACTCGGGCCAACGGCCGCCGACCATGAACCCGCGCAGCCCGCCTGACCCTGAGAACGCGCTGACTTCGACCCTGCGCTCGGACATGGACGCCTCCCTCCGACGGATGCTGGTCCGATCCCCGTCGACCGGTGGTTAGCAGGTCAGAGTGCGGTGCACCCCCGCTGGCACACAAGCACCCTCGAGTGCCAGTTCAGCGCAGCGCGAGCTGCGCGCTGGGCGCCGGGACGACCGCCACCGCGGCCTCGGCCTGCCCGCGCACCGCGCTTCCCGCCGGCGCCAGGGCCACCCCGGGGGCGGTACCGACGCGTGCGACGCCGCTGCGCACGACCGTGGTCACGGCCGGCGTCGAGGAGGTCGTGGTCCGTGCCGCCGGCGCGACGCCGTCCATGGTCACCGAGACGACCGCCTGGGTCGCCGTCGCCGACGTCACCTCCACCCGGAGCCGGCCCGACGCCGAGGTGATCGGCGCGCCGACGCCGAGGGGCTCGTCCCAGTCGGAGGCCCAGGCGGTGGTCGCCGACGGCGACGCGTCGAGCAGGAGGGTCTGCGTGGTCGCGGCGGGGTTGGCGCGGCGCAGGACGACGCCGGGGCGCAGGCCGCGCGCGTTGCTCGCCAGCCACGCGTCGGCTCCCACGGCCGCGCGGTACTCCATCGTGTAGACGGTCCCCGAGGGGTCGCGGACCTCCGTGGAGACGATCCCGCTGGTGGCGCCCACGGGGGCCAGGGTCACCCATGAGGGGGAGGTGACGCTGCCGAGCTGCGAGGCGGGCAGGACGCCGAGGCGGCGGGCGTGGAAGGTGCTCAGCGTCCCGAGGTTGGCCCAGCTGACGCCCATGACGTCGTAGTAGTCGCGGTAGCCCTTGGTCGCGCACCCGTTCGTCCACGTCGTCGTCGCGCTCGTGCCGGTGCCCGTCGTCGTCGCGACGCCGTCGGCGGTCCCGTTGCACTGCAGGCCGTTGGAGTGGCCGAGGCTGAAGTTGTGGCCCAGCTCGTGCGCGACGAGCCCGGTCAGGTTGCCCTGGACGTACAGGTAGCCGCCCGAGCCGAGCGAGCTGCCCACGGTGCCCAGGCCCGCCGAGCAGCCGGTGGCCGCCGTGGTGACGTAGAGGACGAGGTGGTTGCGGTCGGCGGCGGTGAAGCCGACCTTGGCGGCCACCTCGTTCCACAACCCGTAGTAGTCGGCGCAACCGGCGCGGGTGGTCAGCCAGTCGCCGGTGGAGGCGTTGGTGTAGGTCTTCGACGTCGTGATGGCGACCTTGCCCCGCGACTGCGCCGACCAGTAGGCGGCGGCCTCGTTCATGCGGGTCTTGAGGGTCGACAGCGTCATGGTGTCGGCGGCCGCGCCGGCAGCCCGCACGAGCACGAGCGTCGTGGTGTGGGCGATCGGGGCGGGGGCCGCCGTCGTGGCGGCCTGCGTGGCCACCCCCGTGGCGGCCGGGGAGAGCGCGGTCGTCCCCGCCTCGACGCCCGCGCGGGACGCCGCGGCGGCGCGGCGCAGGACCTTCGCGCGGACGACCTTGCGCACGCGCGGCGCCCGCTGGGCCGTCGTCGCGGCGAGGTCGACCTCGACCGTCGACCCGTCGGGCACGCCCTGCAGGGCGGCGCTCGGCACCTGCACCCGCCCGGCGTCGCCGACGACCCACGTGGCCGACTCCTCGCCGGACGCCGACGTCTCGCCCTGCGCGGGGTCCAGCCAGATCCGGGTGACGACGCCGCTCGCGGTCGTCGTGCCCGCGGGAACGTGGGGGGCGCGGACGGCGCGCCGCGCGAGTTCCGCCGGATCGAGGACGGGCCCGGCCTTGACGCTCGCCCGGGCCGACGTGGCGGCCGACCGCGCAGCGGCGCGCGACGCCGTGGCGGTGGCCTGCGTGGCCGACCGCCCCGCGGACGGGCTCGCCTGGGCGGCCCCGCTCGGTGCGGCGAGTGCCAGCCCGAGGGTGAGGCCCAGGGTGACGGTGACGCTGCCGGCGACGCCGGCGCTCGCCCCGCCGCGACGGCGTGGGCCCTGCGGGGCCTGGGCCCGTCGGGTCGCGTCGGACGCGGTGGCGGCGCGCGGGCGGCGGCCGTCGGCGGGGGAGTGCGCGGGGTGCGCGGACGTGGTCATCCCGAGTACCTCTCGATCGAGGGGCGGATCAGCATGGTGGTCGGCCCGCAGGCACGAAGGCTTGAGGGCGTCAAGATCCGACCGGGGGTCAATCACGCATCGCTGCACGTCAATCACGGTGAGTGGGTGTTACTCCGATCGGGTGACGCCCGGGCGGCGATGCGCCTTCCCGCGGGCCGGCCGGGCACGAACGGCGCTTGCTCCAGTTACGCCGCCCGGGTCGGCGTGGCCGGGCGGGAGGCGCGCCCCGGCGCGTTAGCGTGGAACACATGCCCGAGTCCGCCTCCCGGCAGCGTGACGTCTCCGACGACGCCCCGCCCGAGCTCCGCGCCCCCTCCGACCTCGCGTCGGAGCAGGCGGCCGCGCAGCCAGCCTCGGCCAGGCGGCCCTTCTTCGCCGGCCTTCGGGAGCGACAGGCCCCTGCCGGCGCTGCGCCCGAGGCGGCCGAGCCGCCCGCGGGCCGGCAGCCCGCACGCGAGCCGGCCTCGACCCGGCAGGTCGAGGCCCGGCAGGTCGAGGCCCGGCAGGTCGAGGCCCAGGAGCCGGCGGCCCAGGAGCCGGCAGCCGAGCAGCCCGCCGCCGCGGCCGGGTCGCCCGGCGCCGCCGTGGCCCCGGACGTCGCCGAGCCGTCCGCGGCCGCCGCGCCGCTCACCCCGCGCGACGTCGTCCAGGGCTGGCAGGCCTCGCTCGCCGCGGGCGGCACCACCGACACCCTGCTCGTCACGGGTGACGCCGCCGCGGGCTGGCTCGACCTCACCCACGCCCACCCCTCGGGCCTGGCCCAGCTCATGGCGGGCCGGCCCACGCGCCTGTCCTCCCTCGTCCGCGAGCCCGCCGCCCACGCCGCCGCCCGGCGCCGCGCGCGCCAGCTGCGCGACGCGGCCGAGGAGCTGGTGGCCGAGCGGGGGATCAGGGCCGGTTACCTCGCCGCGGGCCTGGCCACCTGGCTGCCCGGCCCCCTGCGCGTGCTCGACGTCGAGGCCGGCGCCGGACCGGTCTTCGCGCCGGTCCTGCTGCGCGGCTGCACCCTGCGCCCCGTCGGCCCGGGCCACGAGGACTACGACCTCGACCTCGACGACGACGCGATGGTCAACCCGCAGCTCCTGCGCCGCCTGGCCGCCGACCACGCCGTCCGGCCCGACGGCGGGGCCCTCGCCGGGCTCGCGTTCGGCCGCGACGGCTTCGACCCGCGCCGGGTGTTCGACGCGCTCGAGGAGCTGTGCGCCGACGTCCCCGACTTCCGGGTCGACCCGCTGCTCGTCGTCGGCACCTTCACCGGCGGCAGCCGCGCGCTGCTCGCCGACCTCGAGGACGCCACCGAGGTGCTGCTGCGCCACGACCTGGTCGCGCCCGTCCTCGGCCGCGACCCCTCCGCCGACCCCGCCCCCTCGGCCGGGCGGGACGGCGTCCCCGACTCCGGTCGCGACCGTGACCCCGCCGAGGAGCTCCTCGTCCTCGACCTCGACCCGGCCCAGCACCACGCCGTGGACAGGGCGCTCACGGGCGGCCACGTCGCCCTCGAGGGCCCGCCCGGCAGCGGGCTCACGCACACCCTCGCCGCGACGGTCGCCGCGCTCGCCGCGCAGGGCCGGCGCGTGCTCGTCGTGACCCCGCGCAGGGCCACGGCCGACGCGTTCCTGTCCCGGCTGGAGGCCGCGGGGCTGCGCGACGTGGTCCTCGACCTGCACGACGGCGTCGGCGACCGCTCCCGGCTGCAGGCGGGGCTGTGGGCCGACCTCGACGCCGCCGGCGACGGCCGCGGGGTGGCGGCCAGGACCGCCCCGGAGGGCTTCACCGACACCCTGCACCGCACGATCCGGGAGAGCCGGGCCACGCTCGCCGCGGCGACGTCGGCCCTGCACCGCAAGCGGCGGCCGTGGGGCGTGTCCGCCTACGAGGCGATGGTGGAGCTGGCCGACCTCATGGCGCGCCCGTCCCCGCCGTCGACGACCGTGCGCCTGTCGCCCGCCGTCTGCGAGCGGCTCGTCGGCGAGCGCCGCGAGGCCGTGCGCGCGCTGATGCGCGACGCCGAACGGGCGGGGCTGCTCGCCCCCGACGGCGACCGCGGCCCCTGGACCGGTGCCACGCTGCTCGACGCCGCCGAAGCCGACGCCGCGTGGTCGGCGGCGCAGGCCGCGCTCGCCGCCCTGCCCCGTGCGCACGCGCTGATGGACGCCGTCAGTGCCGCCGCCGGGCTCGACCCCGCGGGGACGGCGGCCGGGTGGCGCCCCCACCTGGAGCTGCTGCTCGGGGTGCGGGAGACGCTCGACCGGCTCACGCCGACCGTCTTCGAGCGCACGCTCGCCGAGCTGATCGCCGTCACCGGTCCGGGCGCGGCCGAGGACGCCGAGGGGTCGGCGACGTCGGAGGCGGCCTCCGCCGGCTCCGTCGCCGACCAGGCGGGGTACTGGACCCGCCGGACGCTGCGCAAGCGCGCCAAGGAACTCGTGCGCCCCGGCGTCTACGTGAAGGACGTGCACCCGCTGCTGGTGGCCGCCCAGGCCCAGGCGCGGACCTGGACGACGCTGTGCCCGGGCGGCGGGCGGCCGTGCGTGCCGCCCGGGCTGGGTGAGGCCGAGGCTGCGGTCGCACCGGTCCTGGCCGCGCTGGAGGTGCTCGACGCCTGCTTCGGCGAGCCCGTCTCGACCCTGCCGCTGCCCGACCTGCAGGCCCGCCTCAGCGCTCTCGCCGCGGATCCCGAGGGGGCGCGCGAGCAGCCCCAGCGCTCCGACCTCGCGCGCCGGATCGCCGCCGAGGGCCTGGCACCCCTGGTCGACGGCCTGCGCGCCGGTGGGTCCGTGCCCGGCGCCCACGTCGACACCGACGCCGAGCTCGACCTCGCCTGGTGGGCCTCCGTGCTCGAGGCGATCGTGCGCAGCGACCTCCGCCTCGCCCGCCACGACGGCCACGAGCTGCGCCGCGCGGCCGCCGACCTGCGCCTGGCCGAATGCGCGCACCTGCGCGACGGCGCCCGCCGCGTGCTCCTCGCCGTGGCGCAGGAGTCGGCCCGGGCCGTCGCCGCACACCCGCAGCAGGCCCGCTGGCTCGCCGACGAGGTGCAGCGCGCCCACCGCTCGCAGTGGCCGCTGGACCTGTTCCGGCGCGCGCCCGACGTCGTCGCCGCCCTGCGCCCGGTGTGGTTGATGAGCCCCGACGCCGTGGCGCGCCTGCTGCCGCCGGCCTCCGTCGACCCTCCGGCGCGGTGCGTCCCGTCGTCGACACGGTCGTCGTCGACGACGCCGGGCAGGTGCCTCTGCCCGAGGTCGCCGCCACGCTCGTGCGCGGCCGCCAGCTCGTCGTCGCGGGCGACAGCCGCCGCCTGCCCGCCCCCTCGGGGGCGCCGTCGGTGCTCGACGCCGTCGCCGCGGCGGTCCCCGCGGTGCGGCTGGACCGCGACCACCGCACCTGCGACGGGCGCATGCTGCAGCCCCTGCAACACCTCTACCCCGAGGGGTGGCGCACGGTGCCCGGCACCGGCGTGACGCCGCGGCTGCGGCTGGAGCACGTCCGCGACGGCGTGGGCGTGCCCGGCCCCGGCGAGGAGGTCGTGGTCAGCACCGACGCCGAGGTCGCCCGGGTGGTGGGGCTGATCGCCGACCACGCCCGGCGGCGTCCCGAGGAGTCGCTCATGGTGGTGACCCTCGGCGAGCGGCACGCCGAGCGGATCAAGGAGGCGTTGCGCGCCGAGGTGCACGACCGCAAGCACCTTCGCGCCTGGCTCGAGGAGTGGTGGACCAGCCCCTGCCGCGAGCCGTTCATGGTGCGTCCCGTCGCGCGCGTCCTCGGGGTCGAACGCGACGACGTCATCGTGTCGGTGGGCCTCGGGCGCACCCCCCACGGGCGCGTGCTGCACCGGTTCGGCACGATCGACGGCCCGCTGGGTGCCGCGCAGCTGCTCACCGCCCTGACCCGCGCCCGCCGCCGCACCACCGTCGTGTCGTGCTTCGAGGCCGCCGACCTCGACGTCGACCGCCTGCGCTCGCCCGGCGCCCAGCTGCTGCACCGGGTGCTCGGCGCGGCCGGCGACGCCTCGGCGCGCCTGCGCACCCCCGCCGGGACCGTCGACGTCCTCGACACCGGGGCCGTGAGCGTCCCCGACGCGCGAGGCTGGTTCGACGCCGGCGTCCCCGTGGCCGCCGAGGCCGACCTCGACGAGCGTGCCGACGGCCTCGTCGTCGACCTCGCCCGGCGCCTGGCTCGCTGCGGCGTCCCCGTCACCACGCGCACGCACGGCGGGGAGTGGCCGCCCGACCTCGCCCTCGGCGACCCCCGCGTCCCCGGCCGACTGCTCGTCGCGCTCGAACTCGACGGCCCCCGGCACGCTGCCCGGGCCAGCCTGCGCGAGCGGGAGCGGCAGCGCCGCGACGAGCTCGAGCGCGCCGGGTGGACGCACTGCCGCGTCGCCGCGATGGACCTGTTCCTCGACCCCGACGGCGAGGTCGCCCGCATCCTCGCCGTCTGGCAGACCGCCCTCGGCGAGGGGCCCGACCCGCTGGCCGTCACCGATGGCGGAGGGTCCTACGCGCGCCGGGCCTGGCCCGACGTCGTCCCCGGGCGTCCCGTCGCCGCCTACTCCGACGACGACCTCGACGCCGTCGCCGCGTGGGTGCTCTCCGACGGCGTGGCCCGCACCGAGCAGGACGTCGCGGCCGAGGTCCGCTCCGCGCTCGGGCTGCGCCACCGCGGTGCGCGGGTCGATCTCGCCGTCGGCAACGCCGCTCGCCGCGCCGTCGAGCGGGTCGGCGGCGCCGCGCTGCTCGATCACCGGTGAGCGAGGAGCTGCCCCGGTCCGCGCCCGGCTCCGGTGCTGCCGGTCCGGGGGGCGCTGGTGGCGGTGCCGCCGGGTCCGCCCCGGTCGCTCGGCGTCGCGGCCCCCGTCGGGCCGTGCGACCTGCCGACGGCGATGCCCAGCCCCAGTGGGGCGAGCAGACCAGTGACGACACCGATGCCGGCTGGGGCGAGCGCCCTGCGGGCGGCGGGTCCCGCGACGACGAGCGGTTCCTGCGCGACAAGCCCCCGCACTGGGGCAACGGCTGACTCCCCGCCCTGGTGCACGCCGCCGTTCGAGTCCCTGCGCTGATGCTGCAGGCGGTCCGGCCGCGGCTCGGAGGGGCGGTCACCTGGCTTCACGGTGGCGTGGCCCGGCGGTGGCGTGGCAGTCAGTCGTGGGCGCAGGTTCCAGCGGCGGTGGGGGGCGTTCCTAGGGTTCCAGCGGCGGTTTGGGGCGGCATATGACCTGAACCGCCGCGGGAGCGGCTGAGGCGACCTCTTTGCTCCCGCAGACGACCCAGGACGTCCCAGAGGTGCCCCAGGACGTCCCGCAGGTACCCAACGTCCTTCAGGTACAGGAGCCTTTCTCACAGGACTTCGCACATGCGTGAGGGGGTGCCACCGGATCGGCGGCACCCCCTCAGCGAGGCGGATCAGGCGTCGCGGCGCTGGGCCAGCAGGTCGCGGATCTCGGTGAGCAGCAGGATGTCCTCGGCCGGAGCGGCGGGCGCGGGCTCCTCGCCGGCCTTGCGGCGGGCGGCCAGGTGGTTCATCGGCACGACCACGAGGAAGTAGATCGCCGCGGCGATGAGCACGAAGTTCACCACGGCGGTCAGCACCGTGCCCGGGAAGAACTCGGCGTCGTTCAGCTTGAAGTACCCGACAGAGTCGAGGTTGGGCTCGCCGAAGAGCGCGGCGATGAGCGGGGTGATGACACCCTCGACGATCGCGGTGGTGATCTTGCCGAACGCGGCGCCGACGACCACGGCGATGGCCAGGTCGACGACGTTGCCGCGCATGAGGAAGTCCTTGAAGCCCTTGATCATGTCGGTGCGGTCCTTGATCTCGTGGTCGCCGCGCAGGCGGCAGGGCGTGGTCCCCGAACTCGACGCAATGTAGCGTCGATCACGTCGGAGGATGAAGATCGAATCACTCCGGTGATCAGAGGGTGACCGATCCGGCTCACAGAGCCCACCACGCGCTACCGGGCATGACGGAAGGTGACGACGACCGCCGTCGGCCGTTCGCGGTGCGAGGTTGCCAGGGCTGGCGCCGTGTCATCCCGCAGCCACCAGGGCCACCAGGACCTGGTCGGGCGCCCACCCAGCCAGGCGAGCCGCATCGTCCGCGCGCACCGCGATCAGCACGGTGACGCTGCCGGGCGTCGCGGACGAGGCCCCGGGGTCGAGCAAGCCTCCGTCTGCGGGTGCCGGGGCAGGCCCGGCGACCTGCACCACCTCGCCGGTGACCCCGCCCGCCGCGGCGGTGGGGGAGTCGGGGGCGGGCGCGGCAGCGGAGGGTGGCAGACGAGCGTCGGTCGGATGCCACGGCCGAGGCTGAGGGGCCGGGGTGGGAGACACACCACCGGCCTCCGCCGGCTCGATGCCAGGCGTCCCGGCGGGGTCGCCTGGCGGCCAGGACGACGCGCCGTCGGGCCCCTGCCCGCCCGCCAGAAGCTGAAGCCGGTCGCCTGGCCGCAGGGTGGCGGCGAGGACGGCGGGCACGGGGAAGCTGAGCGCCACCCACCCGGGCCTTACCCGGGACGGCGCGGCACGCACCCGGTGCGCGGTGAGGACCTCTCCCTCGCCGAGGGGACCGTCGAGCAGCCCGGCGCCCGGCCGCGCCAGGCGTCCTCGGGGACCAGGCCGGCCGGCCACCGCGCGGGGCGCAGGTCGCCGGGGTCGATCCGGGCGCCGGCGGGCAGGTCGGTGGCCGCCACCCACACGGGGACGAGCGGCACGGGCGCGGGCGGAGCGCTGAGCCTGCCGGCGGCGATCAGCCCGAGCGCGGCGGCGACGGCGGCGGGCCGGCGAAGGCGCGCGCGGATCAACCGCCTCCTTCTGCGGCGCAGGGCGACGGCGATCTCGGCCGGCCCCGCCAGCGCCCAGGCTGCGGGCGCCGGCTCGTCCACCCGTGCACGTGCTCCGGCGGGCGTGGCCCGCGAGGGCCGGCCACGCCTGAGGATCCGACGCATCATGCGCCGCACGCTAGGTCGGCAGTCGCCGTCCGCCAGAAAACGACCTCACAGGGCGACCACGAAGGCGGCCCCCCAGCACCCCTGTGGAGGACGGCCCCTGCACGGACGCCGCAGCATCACCTGCGAGCCCGGACCGAGTCCGAGCGAGGGTCGGCCCGCGCCGACGCAGCTCAGGCGGCGGAACCGCTGGAGCTCGGCGACGAGCTGCTCGACGACGACGACGAGGACGACGAGGCAGCCGACGACGAACCCGACGACGAACCGGAGGTGCTCGACGAGGAGGTGCCGGAGGACGACGACTCGGAAGAGCTGCCGCCCTTGGCGGGAAGCGTGGACGAGCCGTTCTTGCCGGTGCCGCCGCGGGAGTCGGTGCGGTAGAAGCCGGACCCCTTGAAGACGATCCCGACGGCGTTGTACAGCTTGCGCAGGCGCCCGGAGCACTCGGGGCACTCGGTCAGCGAGGCGTCGCTGAACGACTGCTGCACCTCGAACGAGTGGTCGCACGCGGTGCAGGTGTAGGCGTACGTGGGCACGGATCCTCCGGGCGGAGCGGTCGGTCGTCGGTGCGTGCGGGGCGGGGACGCCGTCGCGGGCCGCACCGCCCGCGTTCTTGGCACTCCGCCCCCTCGAGTGCCAAGACTAGGCCACAACCGCGCGGCGGCACAGCCGTCACCCGGGGGAGGGCGCCGGCAGGGACACGCCGAGGCGAGCGTGAGGTGAGGGGGCTCAGACCGGCGGGACGGCGTCGCGGGGCGCACCCGGATCGCCGCCGAGCACGGTGGCCGCCCGGGCGTCGTCGAGCCCGCGCCCGAGCCCGCGCCCGCGGATGCGCAGGGGAGGCCCGGCGGGACGCTCCCGCCGCCACATGGCGAGCTTGCCGGCGGCGGAGATCTCCCGCAGCCGCTCCTCGGTGGCCCGCCGCACGGCCGAGGGCACGACGATGATGAGGTCGTCGCCGTGGCGCAGCATCGTGCGCGGCGTGGGCACGAACGACTTGCCGTCGCGCACGACCAGCGTGACGTTGGCGCCCGCGGGCATCCGCAGCTCGAACACCTCGACGCCGTGCATGCGCGAGGCGGGCCCCACCTTCACCTGCAGTACGTCGGCGTGCAGCGCGCCCAGCGGCGACGCCTCGACGTCGAGGTCGACGGCACGGTCGTCCTCGGCGAGGCCGAGCACGCGGGCCACGAGGGGCAGCGTGGGGCCCTGCACGAGCGTGTAGAGGACGACGAGCACGAACACGAGGTCGAAGATGTCCCCGCTGCCGGGCAGCCCGGCGGAGACGGGGATCGTGGTGAGCACGACGGGCACGGCCCCGCGCAGCCCTGCCCACGACAGGAAGACCTGCTGGCGCCACGGCACCCGGAACCACACCGTCGAGGCCACCACCGACAGGGGCCGGGCGAGCAGCAGGAGCACCAGTCCGATGGCGACGGCGGCGAGCACCTGCCCGCCCATCCGCGACGGCGTGGCCAGCAGGCCGAGCAGCACGAACAGCCCGATCTGCGCCAGCCACCCGAGGCCCTCGGCGAAGCCGCGCACGGCCGCCCGGTGCGGCAGCCGCAGGTTGCCGAGCACGAGGGAGGCGAGGTACGTGGCGAGGAAGCCGGACCCGTGCAGGACGGCGGCGGCACCGTAGGCCCCGACGGCGAGGCTGAGGACGGCGATCGGGTACAGGCCGGAGGCGGGCAGCGCGACCCGCTTGATCGCCCAGCCGCCGCCCCAGCCCACCGCCACGCCGACGACGCCGCCGACGGCGAGTTCGAGGACCGCCTCGCCGGCGTAGAAGAGCAGCCCGTGCTCGCTGTGGCCCCCGGCCACGGAGGTCAGGGCGACGACGGCGATCACCACGGGGGCGTCGTTGAACCCCGACTCGGCCTCCAGCAGCGCGGTGACCCGAGGGGGCAGGGGCACGCGGCGCAGCACGGAGAACACGGCCGCCGCGTCGGTGGAGGACAGCACGGCGCCCACGAGCAGGCCGAACACGAGGTCGGTGTTGAGCAGCCACGCGGCGGCGACGCCCGTGACCACGATCGACACGCTCGTGCCCACGGTGGCCAGCAGGGCCGCGGGGGCAACGCTCGGCTTGATCGACTCCCAGCGCGTGGTCAGGCCGCCCTCGGCGAGGATCACCACGAGCGCCGCATAGCCGAGGACGGCGGTGAGCCGGGTGTCGTCGAACCCGATCCGGCCGATGCCGTCCTCGCCGAGGAGCAGACCGAGCCCGAGGTAGAGCAGCAGCGAGGGCAGGCCGGAGCGCACGGACAGCCGCACGGCCACCACGCAGACGAGCAGGACCACCGAGGCGACGAGCAGGACGACGCCGAGGCGGTCGATCGTCACGCGGTGGTCCTTCCCGGGCCGCTCACCCCGCAGCGCCGCCGTCGCACGCGAGCGCGCCGAGGTGCGCCGCACGCCCTCGCGCGGGACCGGGGTACCCGCCCTCAGCCTAGGTGCTGGCTAGGCTTCCGGTCGTGAACCGACGCCGTGCGCTGCGCCTGTCCCTCGTGGCCGTCCTGGGGCTGGTGGTCCTGGCGCTGGTGGCGGGCACGACGACGGCGGTGGTGGCCACCCGGCGGCCGTTCCCGCAGCGCGACGGCACGGTGACAGTGCCGGGCCTCACCGCGTCGGTCCGGGTGATCCGTGACGAGCGCGGCGTCGCGCAGCTGTACGCCTCCGACCAGGCCGACCTCTTCCGCGCCCAGGGCTTCGTCACGGCGTCCGACCGGTTCTTCGAGATGGACCTGCGCCGGCGTGCCGCCTCTGGCCGCCTCGCCGAGCTGTTGGGGGACGCCGACGGCGCGGTGCGCACCGACGTCCTGATGCGGACCCTGGGGCTGCGCCGGGTCGCCGAGTCCGAACTCGCGAGCCTGGACCCCTCGACGAGGGCGGCGCTGCAGTCCTACGCCGACGGTGTCAACGACTACCTGCGGGGCCGGGCGCCGGGGGAGATCTCGCTGTCCTACACGCTGCTCGCGCGCCGCCACGAGCTGCCCGCGATCCACGAGTGGACGCCCGTCGACAGCCTGGCCTGGCTCAAGGCGATGGCGTGGGACCTCCAGGGCGTCGACCGCGCGCAGCTGGGCCGCGCCCGCGCCTTCGCCACGGTCCGCGACGCGCGCCGGGTCGACCAGCTCCACCCCACCTTCCCCGACGACCTCAACACGGCGGTCGTCGCGGACGTCGACGGCGCGGCCCCGGTGCCCGACGGCACGACGCCGGGGGAGGCGGGCACCGACGGCGACGGCGGCGGGCAGACGTCGCCCTCCCGGCTGCCGGTCGCGGCCACCCCGGCCGAGGACGACGCGGACGACGACCTGGCGGCCGCGCTGGCGGCCCCCTCGGCGACGACGGCGTTCCAGGCGGTGACGCAGGCCCTCGCGGACCACCCCGGCGGGGTCGGCGGCGGCGAGGCCGCGGGCTCGAACGCCTGGGCGGTCGCCGGGTCGCGCACGGCGTCAGGGGCGCCGCTGCTCGCCGACGACCTCCACCTCGGCACGTCCGTGCCCGGCGCCACCTACCAGATCGGCCTGCACTGCACCGAGGTCTCCGCGGCCTGCCCCTACGACGTCAGCGGGTTCGGCTTCGCGGGACTGCCGGGCGTGGCCGCGGGCCGCAACGCCGTCCTGGCCTGGGGCACCTCCAGCCTGGCCGCGGACACCTCCGACCTCTACCTGGAGCGGCTCAGCGCCGACGGCCGGGGCTACGACCGCGACGGCGAGACCGTGGCGCTGAGCACGCGCGAGGAGACCGTGGCCGTCGCGGGGGCCTCCTCCCGCACCGTCACGGTGCGCTCGACGGCGGTGGGGCCGATCGTCTCCGATCCGGCCATCGCGCTGGGCGGCGTCCCGGCGCAGGCGGCCGACGCGGCCGAGGAGGGCGGCCAGGTCTACGCCGTCAGCCTGGCCTGGACGGGCCTCAAGCCGGGCCGCACGATGGACGGCCTGCTCGCGCTGGCCCGCGCGGCCACCCCGGAGCAGGTCGAGACGGCCGCGGCGCTGTTCTCGGCCCCGGCCGAGGCGATCGTCTACGCCCAGGGCAGCCACATCGGCATGGTCGCCGCGGGCGCGGTGCCGACGCGTCGGGGCGGTCGCCTCGGGGCCTTCGCGCTCGACGGCTCGTGGCCGCTGCCCGGGTGGACGGCGTCCTCGACCTGGACGGGCACCGTGCCCGCCGACCGGCTCCCCCGGGTGCTCGATCCGGGCGACGGTCTCGTCGTGGCGGCCAACCAGCCGCTGACGGCCGACTCCTCCGGCCTCACCCGCGACGGCGACCCGGGCTACCGGGCGCAGCGCATCCGTGACCTCGTCGACCGCGCCAAGGCCACGGGGCGCCCGCTGACGGTCGCCGACGTCGAGCGGATCCAGGGCGACACGCGCAGCCCCGTGGCGGCGATCCTCGTCCCGCGGCTGCTGCTGACCGGCGTCGACGCCTTCACCGAGGAGGCGCAGGACCTGCTGCGCGGCTGGGACTACACGCAGGGCACCGACTCGGCGGCTGCGGCCTATTTCAACGCCGTCTGGGCGACGCTGCTCGACCTCGCCTTCGCCGACGAGCTGCCGGCCGGCGCCAGGCCCGACGGCGGCGGCCGCTGGGTCGAGGTCGTGCGGCAGCTGCTGCAGCGCCCCAACGACCCCTGGTGGGACGACAAGCGGACCCCCGGCGTCGTCGAGACCCGCGACGCGATCCTCGCCCGGGCGTTGCAGGCCGCCCGGTTGCGCCTGACCAGCACCCTCGGCAAGGACCCGAGCCGGTGGCGCTGGGGCAAGCTGCACAGCGTGACGCTGGACGACACCGCGGGCAGCGCGGGTGGCGTGCTCGGGCGGTGGCTCGACCGGGGCCCGCAGGCGGCCCCCGGCGGCAGCGCCACGGTGAACTCCTTCGCCTGGGACGCCTCCACCAGCGGGTACGCCGTGACGGTTGCCCCGGCGATGCGGATGGTGGCCGATCTGGGCCGCGACGACGGCTCGCGCTGGGTCAACCAGTCGGGGCAGTCGGGGCACCCCTTCGACGCGCACTACGGCGACCAGTGGCAGGCGTGGCTGGACGGCGAGAGCTTCCCGTGGCCCACGAGCACGCAGGCGGTGACGGCCGCCGCCGAGGAGGAGCAGACCCTCGCCCCCGGCGAGTGAGCGTCAGGGCAGGTCGACGACCGCGTCGAGGAGCCGCCACCGGCTAGGCGTGAGCGCGGCCGAGACGAGGTGGTCGTGCGGCTGGGTGGGCACCGGCTCGACGGCCGCGTCGAGCAGTTCGGCGTCGTGGACGACGGCGGCGACCAGCGCCGCGGGGTGGGCGTGGCGCAGGGACCGGTCGTAGAAGCCCCCGCCCTGCCCGAGCCGCCTGCCGAGGGTGTCGACCGCGAGGGCCGGCACGAGCACCACCTGGGCGAGGCGGAGGTCCTCCGGCGGGCCCGCGGGCGTGCGGGGGGTCGCGCCGCCGGGCGTCCCGGCCGGGGCGGCGGCGAGGTCGCCGTCGTCGACCGCCCAGCGCAGCCCTTCGCTGCTCACCACGGGCAGCAGCACCCGGACCCCGCGCTCGCGCAGCCAGGCGCGCAGGGGTGCCGTGCCGGGCTCGCCGGGCATCGAGGCGTAGAGGGCCACGCACTCGACGCGGTGCAGCTGCGGGGTCTCGGCCGCGACGTCCACCAGATGCTCGGCCAGCCGCAGCCGTTCGGCCGCAGGACGTGCGGCGCGTTCGGCCCGGATGCGGCGGCGCATGGCGTGCTTGTCCGCCAGGGCCGCGTCGGCGGTGGCAGGGAGGTCGAGGAAGCCGGTCACGGGGCAACTCCTTCGTCGCGTGCTCGGCGCGCCGAGCACGGTACGTCGTGCCGCCTCGTTCACTCCGTGCTCTCATCGTGTCACGATCTGGTGGTCGGTTGACAGGGAAACCGGGACCGCGAGGAGACGCATGTCGCTACGGGCGCGCCTGGCCCTCGTGCTGGCGGGGGGGATGTTCGGCCCGCTGTTCGCCGCGTGGCTGGTCATCGGCGTCCTGGCGCCGCGCCAGGTCAGCGCGTCGACCGACCAGGCGGCTGGCCAGGCCGCCGACGCCGTGAAGCAGGAGCTGACCCAGGCGTGCCTGGGCGTCGGCGACACCCTGACGGCCGTCTCCAACCGGCTGCTGGCGGGGGCGGTGGTCTCGCAGACGATCACCCAGCGGGCCGCGAGGGAGGCCGTCGAGGCCGCGGCCGCGCGTCGCGAGGGGTTCCAGGTCGTCGTGCTCGGGCCGGACGGTCAGGCACTGGCCAGCGCCGGACCGGTGGCGCCCGAGGCCGCCGGGCGTGCGGCGCGGGTGCAGCTGGGGGCGTCGTGCTCGCAGGGTCGCGGCGTCAGCTCCGACCCGGCGCTGAGCCAGTCGGTGCCCGTGGAGCTCACCGGCGCCGCGGGGGACGCCTCGACGGTCCTCGCGCGCGTCGTCGTCTGGTACCCCGTCGACGACGGCTCCCTGGACCGGGTGGTGGCGGCCCTGGGACTGCCCGCGGCCGACGACGTGCTGGTCACCGCGCCGCACGCGAGCACCGCGAGCGCGCCTGAGGCGGGCGGCGGCGGGGTCCTCGCGACCACCATGTCCGAGGAGCTCACGATCGCGGTCCGTGCGGCGATGCCGCACGGCAGCCTCTCGGGCGAGATCGACGGCCGCCACTACCAGGTGCGCCCGGCCTACAACGGCGTCCCGTTCGACGTCGTCGGGCTGTCCCGCGCGCGCGACCTGGCCCGGCTGCAGCTGACCCTGCTCGCCGTCGTCACGGTCACCGCGGTCGGCGCCGTCGTGCTCGTGTCGCTGCTGGCCGGGCGGCTCACCGCGCCGCTGGAGCACGTCGCGGCCGTGGCGGACAGGCTGCGCCGCGGCGACCTGTCGGCCCGCACGGGCCTGCGGGGACGCGACGAGGTGGGACGCCTGGCCACCTCCTTCGACGCGATGGCCGACGAGCTGGAACGCACCGTCGGCGCGCTGCGGGATCGCTCCCGGGCGGTCGCGGAGATGTTCGACAACGTGGGCGAGGCGCTGGGCCGCAGCCACGACCTCGACGGCCTGGTCGCCACGGTCCTCGACTCGGCGATGCTCGGGGCCGACGCGTCGGTGGGCCTGGTCCTGCTCGGTGACGTCGGCGGGCTGCAGGTGCAGGCGTGCCACTCCGCGGCGGGCCGGCCCGACCAGGCACCCGCCGTCGCGGAGGCCCTCGGGGTGCTGGCCGGCCGGTCGGTGGAGCGGCGCGAGCTGGTCCGGGGCCGGCGCGAGGGCGGGCCGGAGGGGGCGGCCGAGGCGGACGCCGTCCCCGAGGGTCTGCAGGCCGCGCTGGCCCTGCCGCTGATGAAGGGCGACCGCGTCTTCGGTGCCCTGGCCATCGCGCGCGAGGACGGCGCGCAGGACTTCGACGCCGAGACGGTCAGTGCCATCCGCGTGCTGTCCAGCCAGGCCGGGACGGCCGTGGCGAACGTCCGCCAGCACGAGGAGACCCGGCGGCAGTCGGTCACCGACCCGCTGACGGGGGCGGGCAACTTCCGCCACCTGTCGGCGACGCTGGCGCGGGAGGTGGAGCGGGCCTCCCGCTTCGGGCACCCGCTCGCCGTCCTGATGCTGGACCTCGACAAGTTCAAGGACGTCAACGACACCATGGGCCACGCCTTCGGGGACGGCGTGCTGCGGGAGTTCGCCCGCCGGCTGCAGGAGTGCCTGCGCGAGGTGGACACGGTGGCCCGCTACGGCGGGGAGGAGTTCTGCGTCATCGCTCCCGAGACCGACCTCGCGGGCGCGCGCCGGGTGGCCGACCGGATCGTCCAGGTGGTGCGCGCCGAGCCCTTCACCGTGGGCCGCCGTTCGCGCCCGGTGACCGTCTCGGTCGGCGTCGCGGTGTTCCCCGACCACGGGACGGGCGCGGCCGAGCTGATGGGCGCCGCGGACGTGGCGCTCTACGCGGCCAAGCGCACGGGGCGCGACCGCTGGGTGGTGGCCGGCGCCAGCGGCGGGGCGCGCGTCGAGCAGGCATGAGACGAACGGTGGACACCGTGCGTCCGGTCGTGTCGATCTGGTGAACACGCCTTCGGCGGGGCGTGGTCGCTCGGTAGCCTTCCGCTATGTCTGAATCCCCGGTGACCCCCGCCTCCGCACGCCCTCCGCAGCCGAGTGGTGAGGGGTCGGGCGAGCTCGGCCCGGCCGTGACGAAGGCCGTGATCCCCGCCGCAGGGCTGGGCACCCGGTTCCTGCCGGCGACGAAGGCGACGCCGAAGGAGATGCTGCCGGTCGTCGACAAGCCGGCGATCCAGTACGTCGTCGAGGAGGCCGTCTCCGCGGGCCTGTCCGACGTGCTGCTCGTCACCGGCCGCAACAAGTCGAGCCTGGAGAACCACTTCGACCGCGCCTGGGAGCTCGAGGCGGCGCTGGAGAACAAGGGCGACGCCTTCCGCCTGGCGCGCGTGCAGAAGTCGAACGTGCTCGCCGACGTGCACTACACCCGCCAGGGAGACCCGAAGGGCCTGGGCCACGCGGTGCTGTGCGCGGCCTCGCACGTGGGCCCCAACCCGTTCGCGGTGCTTCTGGGCGACGACCTCATCGACGAGCGCGACGAGCTGCTCACGACGATGGTCGACCTGCAGCGGCGCACCCGCGGGTCGGTGATCGCGCTGATGGAGGTGCCGCGCGACCAGGTGCACCTGTACGGGTGCGTCGCGGTGGAGCCCACGGACACCGACGACATCGTCAAGATCACGAAGCTGGTCGAGAAGCCCCGCACCGAGGACGCGCCGTCGACGCTCATCGTGATCGGCCGCTACGTCCTGCACCCCCGCGTCTTCGACGTCCTGCGCGACACCCCGCCCGGCCGGGGCGGGGAGATCCAGCTGACCGACGCGCTGCAGACCCTCGCGACCCTGCCCGACGGCGAGGAGGGCGGCGGCGTGTACGGCGTCGTGTTCCGCGGCCGCCGCTACGACACCGGCGACCGCCTCGACTACCTCAAGGCCGTCGTCCGGATCGCCTGCGACCGGCCAGACCTCGGCCCCGAGCTGCGCGCCTGGCTGCGCGAGTACGTCGACGCGCTGCCCCCGCAGCCCGTGGACCACCTCGAGCCCGACGCCGACCTCGCCCAGCTCCTCGCCGGCGGCTCCCGCTGAACCCTCGCTGGGGCCTGCGCACCGTCGAGGAGCACCTCCAGGCATGCCTGGCCCTGGCCCGTCCCGCGGGCGGGGTCGAGTCGGTCGACCTCGTCTCCGCGGCCGGCCGGGTCCTGGCCGCCGACGTCGCCGCGGGCGCCGACCTGCCCGGTTTCGACAATTCGGCGATGGACGGGTACGCCGTGCGCGCCGCGGACGTCGCCGGGGCGGGGGAGTCCGCGCCGGTGGTCCTGCCCGTGGTCGCCGACCTCCCGGCGGGCTCCGGCCGGCCGCAGCCCCTGCCCCCGGGGGCCGCGGCCCGGATCATGACGGGCGCGCCGCTGCCCGAGGGCGCCGACGCCGTCGTGCAGGTGGAGTGGACCGACGCGGGGACGGACCGCGTCCGTATCGACCGCGGGGTGCCGCAGGGCCGCAACGTGCGCCGGGCGGGCGACGACGTGCACGCGGGCGACGTCGTGCTGCGGGCCGGCACCCGCCTGTCCGCGCGCCACGTGGCCCTGCTCGCCGCGGTCGGGTCGCCCACCGTGGCGGTGCGGCGGCGTCCCCGGGTGGTGGTGATCTCGACGGGCAGCGAGTTACGGCCCCCGGGCACGCCCCTGGCGTTCGGGGAGCTGCACGACAGCAACGGGTACGCGCTCGCCGTGGCCGCGACCGCCGCCGGCGCGCAGGCACGGTACGGCGGCAACGTCGCCGACGACGCGCAGCCGGTCGCGCAGGCCCTGGCCGCCGCGGCCGCCGACGCCGACCTGGTGATCACCAGCGGCGGGGTCAGCGCCGGCGCCTACGACGTCGTCAAGGAGGTGCTCACCGCCTCCGGCACCGTCGCGTTCGGCAAGGTGGCGATGCAGCCCGGGGCGCCGCAGGGATGCGGCACGCTGCGGGCGCCCGACGGGCGGGACGTGCCGGTGCTGACCTTCCCGGGCAACCCCGTCAGCGCCCTGGTGTCCTTCGAGGTCTTCGGCCGGCCGGTGGTCCGGGCCCTGCACGGCGAGCCCGATCCCGTGGCGGTCCCCGTGCACCTGCCCGCCGGGGAGGACTGGACGGCCTCGCCGGGGCGCCGTCGTTTCCTGCGGGCGCGCCTGGCGCCCGCGGCCGACGGCACCACCGTGGTGGTGCAGGCGGGCGGGACGGGATCGCACCTGGTCGCGGGGCTCGCCGGCGCCACGTGCCTGGCGGTGGTGCCCGAGGACGTCGACGTCGTGCGCGCAGGCGAGCTCGTGGCCTGCGTCATGCTCGAGGGCGGCGCGGGCACGACCTGAGCCCGGCGGGTGGACGCGCGCGCGGACCGTGGCGCCGTGAGGCCCCTGCACCCCCTAGGGTGCGGAAAACTGTTATCGGTTGCCGCCCCGGCACCCGTGGTGGCAGGAGGATGCGTGGACAGGGTGGCCCAGGACCGGCCCAGCCGACCCCCGGCGATCACCGACGTCGCGAGGGCGGCGGGCGTCTCGCACCAGACCGTCTCGCGGGTGCTCAACCAGCACCCCAGCGTGCGCCCCGAGACGCGCTCGCGGGTCCTCGACGCGATCGCCGACCTCGGCTACCGCCGCAACCACGCCGCGCGGGCCCTGGTCACGGGCCGGTCGGAGCAGCTCGGCGTCGTCGTCCTCGGGTCGTTGCTGTTCGGTCCCGGGTCGATGCTGTCGGCGGTCGAGCAGCTCGCCGACCAGAACGGCTTCGTCGTGTCCGTGGCGAGCGTCCACCGCGACGACCCCGCCGAGGTGGCGCGGGCCGTGGAACGGTTGCTCGACCAGTCGGTGGCCGGCCTCGTGCTGATCGTCCCCGTGGCCAACGCGCAGGGCGCTCTCGACGAGATCCCCCCGGGCGTTCCCTACGTCGTCATCGACGGCGACCTCACCCGCGAGGATCCGCTGGCGACCGTCGACCAGGCCCACGGCGCTTATCTCGCCACCCGGCACCTGCTGGACGCCGGCCACGCCAACGTCATGCACGTCCACGGCCCCCTGGACTGGTTCGACAGCCGCGGCCGCATGGAGGGCTGGCAGCGGGCCCTCGACGAGGCGGGGGTGACGCCGATGGAGCCCATGGCCGGCGACTGGTCCCTGCGCTCCGGTTACCGGATCGGGACGGCGCTGGCGCAGCGGCCCGACGTCACGGCCGTGTTCGCCGCCAACGACCACATGGCCCTGGGCATCCTGCGCGCCATGCACGACGCCGGTCGGCGCCTGCCCGAGGACCTCAGCGTCGTCGGGTTCGACGACATCCCCGAGGCCGGGTACGTCCTGCCCGGCCTGACCACGGTGCGTCCCGACTTCTCCGCCGCCGCCCGGGCCGGGCTGCGGCTGCTGCTGGAGCAGGTCGAGAGCGGTTCCCGGATCGTCGAGCGCCGCACCGTCACCGCTTCCCTCGTCGAGCGAGAGAGCGTGGCCCCGCCCCGGTCCTGAGCCACCGATGCTGCTGGCAATCCTGCCGGGTTGTCCTACAGCGGCGCCGTAATCCACGTGTTCTCGTCACTCGCTGTGCTCTCGCCGTCGCGCACACGCGGCATACTGCGAATGTCAGGGTCCAGCGTCCCCGCGAGGCTGATGGCCTGCGTACGGTCGCGGCCTTCAGGGAGGAGGCGGCAGTGATTGCGGACCTCGCGCTGTCCGAGCTCATCCGGGCGACGCCGACATCGTTGGTGTGGCTCGGTGATCAGGAGTCGGACCGGATCGAATTCGGGGCTCAGGGGATCATCTGCGATGTCGGCGCTGCCGAGGTCTTGCCATGGCGGGAGATCAAGGGCCTCAGCATCGCGGTGCCGACGATGGGTCGCGCTCGATTCTGGTGGAATCGCGCCTTCTCGACCTACGGCCCGATGTTCTACGAGCACGGCATCTCAGGGGGGGATTCTTTTTCGAGTCGCCATGAGCGCCGAGGATCGACAGCTGTTCCTTCCGCGTGAGGGCGCCGCGTCATGGCGGGTGGGGTTCGTGATTCACGAACTGACGCGGTATCTGACCAACGGCGACAAGCTCCCTGAGCTTCAGCATGGCGAGATGATCTACCGGCTGATCGATCGGTGCGCCGTCTCACTTCCTTCGCACGCTCGTCTGCTCAGGGGGATCGACTTGTTCGGAGCGCAGAAGTGGATCGGCGGCCACGGTGCGTTGGATCATAGATTTGCTGAGGTCCTGGCACTCTAACTCGCGTATCGCAAGTCTCCGAGTGTATCGGATCGACTGTTCGGGGTAGCAGTCGTGCTCGCCGCTCTGTATGGATGCGGGTTGGACCTCCGTTCCTGGGTGACGCGCCGACGTCACAGGAAAGAGACCGATCAGGATGACCCTCGCAGCGCCGACTGATCCGAGCCGGCGGGGTGACCCGTCGCCTGGCGCTGGGCCCCCGGGGGAGTGGCTCGAGGACGCCCACGGCGTCGGGACCGGCCCTGCCGACGCACGAGCAGGCCCGCCCGTGCGCGGGTGCGCACGGGCGGGCCTGCTGCGGAGTCCGTCAGGGAGCCGCGATCGTGAACGACCGGACGGTGGCGGCGCCGCCGAGCGCCTTGGTGGCGTAGGCGAACATCGCGAACCGGTAGCCCATGAAGAACGTCCAGTTGCTGTTCATCGTGAAGGCGGGCCCGAGTCGCTGGAAGCTCACGCCGTCGACGCTGTACCAGAACGTCGCCTGCTTGCTGCCGCCCGGAGCGACGTCCGCGGTGGCCCGCAACCAGACCTTGCCGCCCGAGACGGGCACCGACGCGGCCACCGTCCCCTTGCTGGTGGTGTTCCAGTTGGAGTCCATCGTCAGCCCGGTGGTCATCGCCAAGCGGGTGCTGCCGCCGTCGTTGACCACCCCGATCCACGCCGACACGTCCCGCAGCATCGCCAGGCCCGCCCGGTCGCCGTCGCGCAGCGCGGCGTAGTCCAGTTCGATCGTCGCGGTCGAGACGGGCCCGCGGATGCGGTGGGTGAGGGTGTTGCGGGCGTTGTAGAGGTCGTCGGTGACGGTGGCCGTCTGCAGGCGCAGACCGTTCCCGGCCGACCACTTCGTGGTGTCGGGGTTGTGGTTCCACTCCCACTGCGGGCCGAGGGTGGTGGAGGTGAACCGGTCGGTGCCCAGGGTCGAGGCGACGGCGCGCGGGGGCCGCGGCACCGCCGGGTAGGGGTAGGAGGTGCCCCAGGCGCCGTTGACGGTCTGCAGCTCGGGCCAGCCGTCCGCCGTCCACGTCACCGGCGCCAGGGTGGGCACGCGCCCGCCGGGGAAGGCGTCGATGAAGCCCATGTAGTACCACTGGCCCGCCGCGGTCTGGACGAGCGTGCCCTGGTGGGGGACGCCGCCGCCGTTGATCGGGCCGCGCAGGTTCAGCAGGACCTGGCGCATCGTGTAGGGGCCGAACGGGCCGTTGGTGGACTTCAGGATGTACTGACCGTTCGCCGGCTTGGTCACGAAGATGTAGTAGGCGCCGTTGCGCTTGAACATCCGCGACCCCTCGAGCGTGCCGGGGTTGGACGGCGTCTGGAACACCTGCTGCGAGCGCACCTCGGTGCGGCCGTCGGCGGAGAGCTGGGCGACGCTGAGCGTGGTGTTGCCGTAGGCGACGTACATCGTGTCGTCGTCGTCGACCATCATTCCGGCGTCGTAATAGCACTTGTTGATCGTGGTGAGCCGGTTCCAGGGCCCTTCGACCGACGTGGCCGTGTAGAGGTACGTGCGCCCGAACTCGATGCATCCGCCCCAGTAGAACGTGCGATTGCTGGGCCGGTAGTTCAGGAACGACGCCCAGCTGCCCTTCACGTAGGCGCGCCCACCCGACATGTCGTACTTGGAGCCGAAGTCGAGCGTGGGCAGCGAGTGCCCGGCGTACTCCCAGTTGACCAGGTCGTAGGAGCGCAGGATCGGGGCGCCGGGGGAGTAGTGCATGTTCGAGGCGGAGTAGTAGTAGGTGTCGCCCACCCGCACGATGTCGAGGTCGGCGAGGTCCTCCCACAGCACCGGGTTGGTGAAGGTCGAGGACGGCGGCCAGGGGCCGCTCGTCGTCGGGTCGGGGGTGGTCGTCGTGGGCGACGTCGTACTGGGCGTGGGTTCGGGGGTCACGGGGATGCTCCCGGTCGAGACGACGACGTCGTCGAGGAGGAACCCGGCGGTGTCCGACGCGCTCTCGGCGTACAGCCGCAGGGTGGTCGCCCCCGCCGGGACCGTGTAGCTGCCGCTGAGGCGGGACCACCCGGACGCCGTCGTCGTGACGGCCTCGCTCACGTGGTCGTAGGACGTCGTGCCGTCGGCACCGCGCTCGACGGTGAGGTTCAGCGTGGTGGTCGCCTCGCCGGGGAGCAACCGCACGTAGGCCGCGAGCTGGTAGGTGCGGCCGGCCTGGAGCACGGACGCGACGTCGCGGGTCGGCCCGTTCCACGCCGCCGTCCGGCCGCTGACCTGCAGCGACCGCGTGCCGGAGTGGGCCGCGGACGTGGTCGCGGCCAGCGTCTCGGGGCCGCGGGCGGTCCACCCCTGGGTGGTGGCGTCCTCGAACGTCGAGGACAGGACGACGTCGGGCTGGGGGGACGTCGACGTGGGGATGCCGGACGTCGTCGTGGGGCCGGTCGACGGCTTGCCGGTCTTGGTCCCCTTCACGGTCTTGGTGACCGTGCGGCAGGTCTTCTTGCCGTTCTTCGCGGTCCTGCACTTCTTCGTCACCTTGACGGCGGCGGGCGCCACGGCCAGCGCGCAGGGCGACCCGTCGAGCATGACGCCGGCCGGTCGCGTCTCGCCGGGGGTCGAGGCCGTCAGCCCGAAGGTGGCGGTACCGGAGCCGTCGGCCGTACCGGCGGCGGCGGTCGCCGTCCCGGCCTGGACGACGTCGGCGCCCCACGCCTGGGTGACGACGGTCCCCGCGGGAGCCGTCCAGCTCAGCTGCCAGGGGGTGCCGGCGGCTAGCGGGGCCGCGACGGTGACGGCGGCGCGCTGCCCGCCCGGCCACGAGTCGCCGCCGGACCAGGTGACGCGGCACCCCGCGGGCACCCCGTTCGAGCGGGCGGTGGCCTCCGGCTGCGCCTGGGCCCCGGGGCTCCAGGCGAGCGTGACGGTCGCGGCCGCGGCGATTACCGCGGCCAGTCGCACGGCGCGAGGGCGCATGGCGTTCAACTCTTCTCGAAAGATCGGCGGTGCCCACGGGTGAACCGGGTCAGAGATCGTCGTGCTGAAAATGACGACAGGCGATGTGAGCGTGAACATAGTCAGCCGCAAGTGGCCGGTCAATGCGGCTCCCTCTCGGCGAGAAACAACTGCGAAGAGGCCGGAAAAGTGTGATGCCGGGTGCGGTGGGCGCACGACGACGGGCGCGGGCGGTCGCCCGCCGCACCGCTGGGCGGCGGTGCTGCGCCCGCGGCTGACAGACTTCGGGCAGGGCCGTCCCGCGCATCGCCCTCCGCCGCCGAGGCGGCGCCGCCCAGCCGGGTTCGGTGCCCCGGTGAGCCCCGGGGAGCCCTCGTCCGGCCCCACCCGGCCCGACGCGCCCGCCCTGACCCACGTCGACGCCCGCGGCCAGGCCCGCATGGTCGACGTCAGCGGCAAGCCCGTGTCCGCGCGGGAGGCCTCCGCTGCAGGCGTCGTGCGGTGCTCGCCCGAGGTCGTCGCCCTGCTGCGGGGCGCCGGCGTGCCCAAGGGCGACGCCCTCGCCGTCGCCCGGATCGCCGGGTTGCAGGCGGCCAAGCGCACCCCCGACCTCGTGCCCCTGTGCCACCCCGTCGCCGTCCACGGCGTCACCGTGGAGCTCGACGTCGTCGACGAGGGGGTCGCCGTGTCCGCCACCGTGCGCACCGCCGACCGCACCGGCGTCGAGATGGAGGCGCTGACGTGCGTCATGGTCGCGGCCCTCACGCTCGTCGACATGGTCAAGGCCGTCGACAAGCACACGGTCGTCACCGACGTGCGCGTCACCGCCAAGAGCGGGGGCCGCTCGGGGGACTGGCGTGAGCGCTGAGCCGCGCGCCGTCGTCGTCACGGTCTCCACCCGCGCCGCCGCCGGGGTCTACGCCGACCGCAGCGGTCCCGTCCTCGTCGAGGGCCTGCGCGAGCTGGGCTTCGCCGTCCCCGACGCCGTGGTGGTCGCCGACGGGCCGCCGCTGCGCGAGGCGCTCGCCGCACTGCTCGCCGACAGCCCTCGTCCCGCCGTCGTCCTCACCACGGGCGGCACCGGGCTGTCGCCGTCCGACCTCACGCCCGACATCACCGCCGAGTTCCTCGACCGTCCGGTACCGGGGATCGCCGAGGCGCTTCGTGCTGCCGGGATCGCCGCGGGCGTGGCCGCGGCCGTGCTCTCGCGCGGGGTCGCCGGGCTGTCGGGCGGCACGCTGCTGGTGAACGTCGCCGGCTCCACCGGTGCCTGCCGTGACGCCCTCACGGTGCTCGGCCCCGTGCTGCCCCACGTGGTGGACCAGGTGCGCGGCGGTGACCATGGATGAGGGGCGCGTGCCCTGGCCGGTGATCCTCTCCTGCGGCCCCGTGACGCTGCGCCCCCTGCGGCGCCGGGACGCCCGCGACTGGCAGTCCGTGCGCAGCGTCAACGCGCACTGGCTCGGGCCGTGGGAGGCGACCCAGCCCGAGGGCGCGGGCCCCGCCACGACGTTCGGCGAGATGGTGCGCGCGGGCAACCGGGCGGCCGCGCAGGGCCGGATGTTCCCCTTCGCGATCGACGTCGACGGGCGGCTGCGCGGGCAGCTCACCGTGGGCGGCATCCAGTGGGGGTCATTGCGGTCGGGGCACGTGGGGTACTGGGTCGACGAGCGGGTGGCGGGGCGTGGTGTGACGCCCACCGCCGTGGCCATGGCCGCCGACCACTGCTTCGGGGTCGTGGGCCTGCACCGCCTCGAGGTCAACATCCGCCCCGAGAACCGGGCGAGCCTGAGGGTCGTCGAGAAGCTCGACTTCCGCTCCGAGGGCCTGCGCCGGCGGTTCCTGCACATCGACGGGGCCTGGCGCGACCACCTGTCCTTCGCGCTCACCCTCGAGGAGTGGCCGCCCGGCGGCCTGCTCGGCCGGTTGCGGACCAAGGGCTGGATCGTCGCCGGCGCCTGATGCGTCACGGTCGGTCAATCGCAGGTGTGACATCGGCCCCAGCGGGTATCACCGGGTGGGGTCCCGTCTCCTGATCGTGACCGTGTACCGACGGGGAGCCATCGAGCGATCACTGTCAGTGGTCGCTCTGGCCTCTCGAGTCACATGAGTCACAGAAGTGCTCATCCGTTTCAGCAGGCGACACACCGGAGAATGTCCGGCCGGGGTGCTCGCCACCGACCTACGGTGGTTTCGTGCAGCCGAGCAGCCTCGTCCTCGTGGCGATCGTGGGGATGTGGGCTGCCTACCTCGTGCCCAGCTGGATCCGCCGCAGCGAGCACCACCTCGCGCGCCGCCGGGCCGACCGGATCGCCGAGGACGCCCGCGTCCTCGAGCCCCGTGCCGCAGGGGACCCCGAAGGCCCCTCGACCGCACCCCTCCTGCGCCGCGAGCACCCCCACGTCGACGCCCGCGTCGACGACGTGACGGTGAACGCCGAGGGCGCCGCACCTGCGGAGGACGCCCGCGCCGAAGGGGTGCGCCTCGCCGAGCTGCTCGGTGACCCGACGCGTGCCCTCGACGACGACGCCGAGGTGCGCGCCGTGGAGGAGGGCGTCCTGCCCCCCGAGCGCAGCGCCCGCATCCTGCGCCGCGCCCGCGCCGAGCTGCCCCCCGACCAGGGCTCGCCCGAGGTCGCACCCGCCCGCCGCCCCCTGCTGGAGTCGCCGACCCCCGAGGCGCCTGCGCGTCCCCCGCGGCGCCGCGAGCCCCGTCCGGCAGCGCCCCGCCCGGCAGCGCCCCGCCCCGTCGCCGAGGCGCCGTCCGCCGCAGCTCGTGCCGCCCGCCGTCGCGCCCGCATCCTGCTCGGCCTGCTCGCCTCCTGCGGCGTCGGCTGGGGTGCGGTCACCCTCGGCAACGCCCCCGCGGCCGCCGGTGCCGTGCCCAGCGGCCTGCTGGGCGCCGACGTCGTCCTGCTCGTGGCCACCGCCCCCGCTCGTGCCCGCTCCCGTCGCGCCGCCCGCGTCCACGCCCGTCCGGCCGCCGGGGGTGGCACGCACGTCTCCCTGGACGCCGTCCAGCACGACGAGGTCGAGGTGGCGGTCGCTGCGACGGCGCGGCGACGCGCGGGCGTCGTCTACGACGTGCGTGACGCCGAACCGATCACCGAGGCCGAGACCGGGCGCGAGCCCACGACCGCCGAGGTGCGCCAGCCCGACGACGGAACCTGGGTGCCCGTGCCCGTCCCTCGCCCCACGTACACGATGAAGCCGGTCGTCCGGCGCCCCGAGCCGCTGGTGATCGAGCCCATCGAGGCCCTTCCCGCCGCCGACGCCGGGGTCCGCCTGGGTGGGTCGGCCCCCGCCGCCGCGGCCCCTCAGGCCGACGACGTCGACCCGGCCGCGCACGCCGAGGCCGAGGTCGCGTTCGACCTCGATGCGGTGCTGGCCCGGCGGCGCGCCGTGAACGGCTGAGCCGTCCCGGGGAGTGGACACGGGCCGGTACCGATTCGGAAGCGGTGCTCGCGCAGTGCTAACCTTGGCGACGCCTCGGGGCTGTAGCGCAGTTGGTAGCGCACCTCGTTCGCATCGAGGGGGTCAGGGGTTCGAATCCCCTCAGCTCCACCAGAGGGCACGCATCGAAGGCCGTGGCGATCGCCACGGCCTTCGTCGCGTTCCAGGTCGTGACGTGGGCCGGCCTCGACTGATCGGAGACAGGCGTGACACCCGGGCAGAGGATCTCCGCGTCCGCGTCGGTACTGGTCGGGCTCTGGGCCGCGGCGTCGGCCGTCTCGACCTGGGGGCCGCAGCGCGTCACGTCGACGACCGCGGGCACCGTCACGGCGCAGCGCACGGTCTGGGAGGGGCGCGACGCGCTCCTGCTCGCCCTGGCGATCGGCGGGCTCGTGCTCGCCGTGGCGTTCGTCGTCGCCGCGCGCAGGCAGTCCCACCGCGGCCGGTTCGCGGTCCCCGCGCTGGTGGTGGCGGTCGCCGTCGGCGTCTGCGCCGGCCCCCCCGTGGGCCTGCTCGGCGCGTTGCTGGTCACGGCCTTCCTGCTGCCCTCGCCGCTGGACGGGTAGCGTCGCCCGCAGGCGCCGGACGACGGCGGGCGCGGGCTCGGTGGGGGTGGCTTCATGCGGATCACGGTGGGGACCCTCAACCTCTGGTCGGGCCGGCGTCGCGAGGACGGGCGCGTCGACCACGAGGCGCTGGCCGAGGCGATCGACGCGCTCGACGTCGACGTCCTCGCCGTCCAGGAGGTCGACCGGTTCCAGGAACGCTCAGGGACGCTCGACCAGGCCGCGTTCGTCGCCGAGCGCTTCGGCGCCGTCTGGTACCGCCACGTCGACACGGTCGTGGGCACCCCGGCCGGCCATCGGTGGCCAGTGCCCTCGGGCGGCGGGCCGCCGCTCCCGGAGGGTGCCGGCGCGCGCTCCGGCTACGGCATCGCCCTGCTGTCGCGGCTGCCCGTTCTCAGCTCGGACGTCCTCGCGCTGCCGCGGTCGCGACATCGCTACCCGGCGCTGATCCCCGGCCCGCCACCGCGGCTGGTCCGGGTGGCCGACGAGCCGCGGGCTGCCGTGCGCGTCACCCTGGCCGAGCCGGCGTTGACGATCGCCTGCACGCACCTGTCCGTCCTGCCGTGGATGAGCTCCCGCCAGCTGGTCCAGGTGGCGCGCTGGCTGGGCACAGGCCCTGCCGTGCTGCTCGGTGACCTCAACCTGCCGCGACGGGCCGCCCGGAGGCTGACCAACTGGACGCCGCTGGTCCGCGAGGCGACGTTCCCGGCGGCCCGCCCCCTGGTGCAGCTCGACAACGTCCTCGCCACCAGGCTGCCTCCCGGGGCTCGCGCCGTGGGCCGTGCCGTGCTCCTGCCGGTCAGCGACCACCGCGGGGTCGTCGCCGAGGTCGGCTACCCCGACTGACCTGCCCGCCCGCTCGCCGTGCCCGGGCCGTCAGCGCGCCGGCGCTGCCGTCGGCCCCAACGGGCGCACGAGCGTGCCGGGTCCGGACCGCAGGATGCCCGCGAGCTCGGGCAGCAGCTCGGCGTGGACGCCGGTGGGCCGCGAGACCAGGACGAGGTCGCGGTAGGGCGCGGGATCGGCGAAGCGCAGCAGCCGGACGTCGGGGGAGGCCGGGACCGGTGGGCAGACCGCGAGAAGCGGCAGCAGCGTTGCCCCCACCCCCGCCGCGACCATGTGCCGCAGGGTCTCCAGGCTGGTGGCGCGGAACCCGTCGAGCCGGTCGTCGCCGTCGAGGCGGCACCACGCCAGGACCTGCTCGCGCAGGCAGTGGCCCTCCTCGAGCACCAGCAGGGGCTGCCCGGCGACCGCGGCGGCGGAGACGGGTTCGCTGAGCCGGAGCAGAGGAGAGCCCTCGGGGAGGTCGGCGGGCACCGCGAGCACGAAGTCCTCGCGGAACAGGGGGACGACCTCCAGCCCGGGCTGGTCCACCGGCAGCGCCAGGACGACGGCGTCCAGCGCCCCGGCCTGGAGCTGCGCCAGCAGCGGGCCGGACTTGTCCTCGGTGAGCAGGAGCTCCAGGTCGGGCAGCTCGTCGTGCAGCCGTCGGACGACGTGCGGCAGCAGGTAGGGCGCGATCGTGGGGAAGATGCCCAGGCGCAGGCTGCCGGTGCGGGGGCTGCGGGCGCGCCGGGCGATCGTCCGGACCGCGTCGGCCTCGCGCAGGATGCGCCGCGCGCGGGCGAGGATCTCCTCGCCCGCGCGGGTCAGGATCACACCGCGGGGCCGGCGCTCCACGAGCGCGACGCCGAGTTCGGCCTCGAGCTTCTTCAGCTGGGTCGAGAGCGTGGGCTGGCTGACGAAGCAGGCCGCCGCCGCACGCCCGAAGTGCCGGTGGTCGGCGACCGCCACCAGGTACTCCAGGTCGCGCAGGTTCACTCCGTCAGCCTGCCACGGCCTCGACGGCGGCCTGGTCGCTCGGCTCGTGGGCGGCCTCGTCGGCGGCCTCGTCGCTCGCGTCCGCGCTGGCCGCGTCGGGAGCCGTGCGGATCAGGTGGTCGAAGGCGCTGAGGGCGGCGGTGGCCCCGGCACCGAGCGCGATGACGATCTGCTTGAACGGCGTCGTCGTGCAGTCGCCGGCGGCGAACACGCCCGGCGCCGACGTCGCGCCGCGGGCGTCCACGACCACCTCGCCGCGGTCGGTGAGCTCGAGCGCCCCGCGCAGCCACTGCGTGCTCGGCACCAGGCCGATCTGCACGAAGACCCCTTCCAGCGCGAGCTCGGAGACCGCACCCGTGCCACGGTCCTCCCAGCGCAGGCCGGTCACGCGGGCGCCGTCACCGAGCACCTCGGTGGTCCGGGCGTGGAGCAGGACGTCGACGTTCGGCAGGGAGCGCAGGCGGCGCTGCAGCACCTCGTCGGCCCGCAGCGCCGTGTCGAACTCGATCACGGTCACGTGC
This sequence comes from Kineosporiaceae bacterium, assembly GCA_046330935.1. Taxonomy (GTDB): domain Bacteria; phylum Actinomycetota; class Actinomycetes; order Actinomycetales; family Kineosporiaceae; genus JAXLRU01. Next base: position 347,460 of record JAXLRU010000006.1, on the reverse strand, counting down.
GAGACGACGCCGGCGAGGTCGATCGCGGCCTCGATCCCCGAGTTGCCGCCGCCGATCACGGCCACGCGCCTGCCCTTGAACAGCGGGCCGTCGCAGTGGGGGCAGAACGTCACCCCCCTGTTGCGGTACTCCTCCTCGCCGGGGACGCCCATCAGCCGCCAGGAGGCGCCGGTCGAGACGACGACCGTCCGTGCGCGCAGCACCGATCCGTTGTCGAGCTCGACGCGGGCGAGGCCGCCCACCTCGGCGGGGCGCAGGGCCGTCGCCTGGCGGCCTGCGATCACCGGGACGCCGTAGGAGCGCACGTGCTCCTCCAACTGGGCGGCCAGGCGCGGCCCCTCGGTCGAGGGCACGGAGATGAAGTTCTCGATCGCCATGGTGTCGAGCACCTGGCCGCCGAAGCGGTGGGCGACGACGCCGGTGCGGATGCCCTTGCGCGCGGCGTAGACGGCGGCCGTGGCACCGGCGGGACCGCCGCCGACGACGAGGACGTCGAAGGGGGCCAGGTCGGCGAGCTGCGCGGCCTCGCGGTCGGCGGCGGAGTCGTCGATCTTCGCGACGATCTCCTCCAGCGTCATCCGGCCCTGCGCGAACGGCTCGCCGTTGCGGAAGACGGCCGGGACGGCGAGCACCTGGCGCTGCTCGGCCTCCTCGGGGAACACCCCGCCGTCGATCGCCACGTGCGTGATGTCGGGGTTGAGGACGCTCATCAGGTTCAGCGCCTGGACGACGTCGGGGCAGTTCTGGCACGACAGCGAGAAGAAGGTCTCGAACCGGTGCTCACCGCGCAGTCCGCGGATCTGCTCGATGACCTCCTGCGCGGCGCGGGAGGGGTGGCCGCCCACGTGCAGCAGCGCGAGCACGAGAGAGGTGAACTCGTGGCCGAGGGGGATCCCCGCGAACGTCACCGCGACGGCGGTGTCCGCGCGTCGGATCACGAAGGACGGACGCCGCCCGCCCGCGCTCACGGCGTCCCCGTCGGTGCGCAAGGTGATCCGCGGCGACATGCCGACGATCTCCTCGAGCAGCTCACGGAGTTCGGCCGACTTCGGGCCGTCGTCGAGGGCGGCGACCAGCTCGACGGGGAGGGTGACCTTCTCGAGGTAGGCGGCGAGCTGCGTGGCGAGGGCGCGGTCGAGCATCGGGATCTCCTTACAGGCGTGCGCCCGCGGCGCTGTCGGGCGACGGCGCCGCGGGCGGGCAGTGCTGGTGGTGCGGGACGTGCGGGTGGAGAAGCGTCAGATCTTGCCGACGAGGTCGAGCGAGGGGGCCAGCACGGCCTCGCCCTCCTCCCACTTGGCCGGGCAGACCTCGCCCGGGTGGGCGGCCACGTACTGGGCGGCCTTGATCTTGCGGAGGAGCTCCTCGGCGTTGCGGCCGACGCCGTCGGCGGTGATCTCCACGATCTGGACGCGGCCCTGCGGGTCGATCACGAAGGTGCCGCGGGCGGCCAGGCCGGACTCGTCGTTGTAGACGCCGAAGTTCTTGCTGATCTGGGCGGTGGGGTCGCCGACCATCGTGTACTGGATCTTCTTGATGGTCTCGGACGTGTCGTGCCACGCCTTGTGCGTGAAGTGGGTGTCGGTGGACACCGAGTAGATCTCGACGCCGAGCTGCTGGAAGGTCGCGTAGTGGTCGGCCAGGTCACCGAGCTCGGTGGGGCAGACGAAGGTGAAGTCGGCGGGGTAGAAGAAGACCACGGACCAGCCGCCCCGCAGGTCGGCGTCGCTGACGTCGACGAACGCGCCGTTGCGGAAGGCGGTCGCGGCGAAGGGCAGGATCTCGGAATTGATGATCGACATGCGTGCGAGCACCTCTGTGTGGTTCCGGACGTGACGGGCGCGAACCCGCCTGGCGATAGCCACCGTAGATGGAGATGGTGTCAATCCTTGTACTGCATCAATCGTTTGTGCCTGCCGCTGCGATCGACAGCGGCTATCGGCGCTGCGCAGCGCGCGGGTCGCCGTCGGCGCCCCGGGAGCTGCGCGGGGTGCGCCGTCCATCATCCGGACATGGTGGCGACGCCTCGCCCCCTCGGGGCGTGACCTGTCTCACGTGAGCGCCGTCGACCCTCCGGCACGAGCCGGTCGCCCGCTGCGGGTCCGAACCGCTACGGGCGACCGGCCGGGCCGGTGGGGATCCCGTCCCTGAGTCCCCGCCGGGGGGCGCTGCAGCCGTGGTGGCCGCGGCGCGAGAGGCGCGGCCGCCCTCTCCGAGCCGGCCGCACTCCACAAACTAGACTAAGGCAGTCGGGAATGCGCGCGTCATGCTCCCGGCCCTCCGTCGCCGCTGCCGTGGGACGCCGCGCTCGTGCGCCGGGCGGTCGCTCGCCGAGGCGGACCGCCCGCCTCTCACGACCACGGGCGGGCGGCGGCCAATCGCAGTCGGAGGTCGAGCAGGACGGCGTCGGCGGTATCCCCGTCGGCCGGCACTCCCGCGGTGACCACGGTGACGGCGGGCGGCGCTACCGGCGCCGGCGCGTCCGGCGCCGGGGTGAAGCGCCGCTGCACCACCTCCGCCAACCGCGCCGCGAGGGCCGCAGCGCCCTCCGGCCCGGTGGCGGGCGCCAGGACCGCGACCGCGTCGTCGTCGAAGCGGTAGACGGCGTCGGCGCCGCGGACGTGGGCGTGCACGAGGTCCGCCGCGGCGGCGAACGGGCTGTCCTGGCCGGGCCAGCCGTCCCCGCCCGTGACCCGGACGACGACGACGGAGAACGCCTGCCCGTACCGGACCGTCCGCGCGCACTCCTGCGACACGTCGCGGTGCAGCCGTGACCGGTGCAGCAGCCCGGTCTCCGGATCGCGGTCCAGCGCCCACGCGCCGTGCTCCCGCAGCCGGAGCAGGTCCAGCTGGGTGCCCGCTGCGGCGGCGACGACCGCCAGGACGCCGGGCGGTTGCCAGTCCTGCCCGGGCGCGGCGGCCCCCGCCCGCCATCCGAGTTCGAGGACCCCCACCACGCGGCCCGGCGCCGGCAGCGGGAGGCAGACGTGCACCAGCGTCACGGGGTCCGCGTCCGCGGGTCGGTGGTCGCCGTCTCTGGTCGCCGTGGTGCGGGCGTGGACGGGCCGCGCCTGCGCGGCGCAGCGGCCCACGGGGCCGGTGCCGAGGGGCAGGCGGGGCGGGCCCGCCTCCGCGGTCCCGGCCGCGCCGGGCGCCTCACCGAGCCATGCCCCGGTGGGGTCGAGCAGCCAGACGCGGGCCTGCTCGCAGCCGGTCGCGTCGGCGGCGAGGGCCCGCAGGGCGCTCACCGTGGCGCTCACGTCGGGGCAGGCCCGCAGCGTGTCGAGGGCCTCCACGGCATCCATGGCGAGCTGCACCCGTTCGGGCGCGCGACCCTCCGCCGAGGCATCGGCGTGGTCGGGGCGCTGCGGTGTCGCCGCCGGACCGGTCGGGACGAGCACGTCGGAGGTTGTGAGGGCCGGGGCGGCCGCGGCCGGTACGGGCACGAGGGCGTCGGTGGAGGGCACCGCGGGCGTGCCGATCCCGGGGACGCCGGCGCGACGGTTCGCGCGTGCGGCGCGCAGCGGCCTCCCGCGGCGGACGGACGGGTGCAGCCCCACGGCTCCTCCAGGCACGGCAATGTGCGGGCTGGTGCCCGCCATGCTCCCTGTCGGCAGCTTCGTCCGGTTCGTGAGGTCAGCGGGCCCAGTCGTCGCCGGCGGCCAGCCGCCGTTGCAGGAGTTCGGCCAGCGACATGCTCTCGCCGTCCCGAGCGCCGACGCCCACGGCCAGCGGGGGGTCCGACGGCTCGAGCGTCACCCCGGTCAGGCCCGCGAGCAGGCCGCCGGGCACGTTCAGCACGTACCAGTTCGCCTCGGCGTCGACGGCGAGGGTCGCCTGCCGGTTGAGGTACCAGCCGGTGACGCCCGTGCGGTAGGAGCGCGAGCCCGAGTGACCGCGCGCGCGCAACCTGGTCGGTGCCAGACCCCGGCGGCCGGCCTCGGCGACGAACTCCACGAGCATGTCCCGCGCCCGGGCGGAGTCGGCCGCGGCCGCCCGCGAGGCGGCGGCGGCGAGGGCTGCGGCCGCCTCGCGGCGCCGGGACTGCCAGTCAGCGCCGTCGCTCACGCGATCAGATCCACGACGGCAGCCACATGCGCCACTGCCACTGACTCTTGGGGATCGCGAGGCCGGACAGCACCGGGAAGAAGAACGCGAACGCGAGGCACGCCAGCGCGACGATGGTGCCCGCCGCGATGATGCCGCGGCGCCGCCGGACCGGGTCGTCCCCGGATTTGCCGAGCAGCAACCCGATCGCGTAGGTGAGGCCCAGCACCACCCAGGGGGTCATCGCCACGGCGTAGAACTGGAAGACCGTGCGCTCCTGCTCCCGGAACCAGAACAGCCACGACCCGGCGAGTCCGCACAGGATGGCCCCGGCGCGCCAGTCGCGGCGCAGCAGCCAGCAGAAGATCAGGACGGCGATCGCGATGGTGCCGCCCCACCAGATGACGGGGTTGCCGATCGGCGTGATCGCCGAGGCGCACTGCTCGACCTTGCACCCCTGCACGCCCTTGGCGCGGTCCTCGTAGAAGAACGCCGTGGGGCGGCTGGTGATGATCCAGCTCCACGGGTTGGACTGGTAGGGGTGGTTGTCGGTGAGGCCGACGTGGAACGTCCACGCCTCGTGGTGGTAGCTCAGCCAGCTGCGGAACCAGTCCGGTGCCCAGTTGAAGTGCTTGACGACGTCCTCGGTCGTCGTGGGGTTGTTCGTGCCCCAGAACCGCTTGTACCCGGCGAGCTCCGGCCCGCCCGGCTCGGCCTGGCCGAAGCGGGCGCTCGCGAACCAGCCCGACCACGTGGCGGCGTAGGCGAGGACGGCGGTCGGCACCATCTGCCAGAACGCGCCCCAGCCGTCGCGCAGGAGCCCGACGGAGAACCAGTGCCGCTGCCCGATCGCGCGCCGCGCCCCGATGTCCCACAGGACGGTGGCCAGGGCGAAGGCGGCGAAGAACGGCACCCCCGACCACTTCACGCCGCAGCACAGCCCGAGGCTCACGGCTGCCAGCAACCGCCAGGGGCGCCACCAGCCGAGGCTCGGGCCGAGCAGGCTCGCGGTGCCCTTGCCCTCGGCGATCCTTCGGGCCAGGGCCGCACGGGCGCGGTCGCGGTCGATGATGATGAAGCCGAACCCGGCCAGCGCCCAGAACATGACGAACACGTCGAGGATCGCCGTGCGCGACATGACGTAGTGGTTGCCCTCGACGGCCAGCAGCAGCCCGGCCGTGGTGCCCAGCAGGGTCGAGCCGAGCATCCGGCGGGTGATCCGCGCCAGCATGAGGATCGACAGGGTGCCGCACACGGCCGGCATGAACCGCCAGCCGAAGGAGTCGGTGATCCCGAACAGCTTCTCGCCGATGGCGATCATCCACGAGCCCAGTGGCGGGTGGACGATGAAGTCGGGCTTCTGCTGGAAGACGTTCGGGGTGCCCGCGTTGAAGATGTCGTCGGGCTTGGCGCCGTTGGGCCAGTCGTCGCGCCAGGCGCGGGGGATGCCCCAGAACAGCAGCGACGCCGCGTACTTGACGTAGTACGTCTCGTCGAAGTTGAGCTTGGTCGGGAACCCGAGCCGGTAGAAGCGCAGCGCCCCGCCGATGAGGGTGACGACGAGCGGCCCGACCCACCCCCAGAACCGGTCGGAGGCCCGCAACCCGAGCAGCCGCAGCTGCAGCTCCTCCAGGCGGGAACGCCCGGGCGTCGGGGTCGCGGACGGCGAACCGGACTCGGCGACGTCGACGGCGCCGTCCGGGAGCCCAGCGTCGGGCTGGCTCGGAGCGAGAGTCACCGGCACATCGTAGGGGCGCAGCCCGCCACGTCCAGACCCCCGTGGCGGGGCTGCGCCGAGCGCCGTCGAGGAGTCAGAACCGCCAGGACGGCAACCACAGCCGCCACTGGTACTGGTTCGTCGGCAGCGGCACGTTCGTCAGCACCGGGTAGAAGAAGAGCAGGGCCGCGCACGCGAGCGCCACGATCGACCCGGCGGCCAGCGCCCCTCGGCGCCGACGGCGCAGGGGGGCGTCGGGCTTCCCCAGCATCATCCCCAGCGTGTACGTGAGGGTCAGCACCACCCACGGCGTCATCGCGACCGCGTAGAACTGGAAGATCGTGCGTTCCTGGTAGAGGAACCAGTAGAGCCACGACCCGGCCAGCCCGCACAGGATCGCGCCGGCGCGCCAGTCGCGGCGCAGCAGCCAGCAGAAGATCAGGACGCCGAGGGACAGCGTCGCGCCCCACCACACCACCGGGTTGGCGATGGAGGTGATGCCCGAGACGCACGCGTCGACCTTGCAGCCGCGGTCGCCCTTGCCCATCTCCTCGTACCACATGGACGTCGGCCGGGCACCGATGATCCACGTCCACGGGTTGGCCTGCGACTCGTGGGGTTCGGTGAGGTCGATGTGGTAGAGCCAGGTCTCGCGGTGGTAGGCCAGCCAGCTGCGCAGCCAGTCCGGCGCCCAGTTCATCCACTTGAGGACCATGAGGTTCGACGTCGGGTGCTGGGCGCCCCAGAACCGGTCGTAGCCGGCGAGGAGGCCCTTTCCGTCGGCCCCGCGGCCGAAGCGGGCGCTGGCGAACCAGCCCGCCCACGTCGCCATGTAGGTGGCGAACAGCAACGGGCCCATCTGCCACAGTCCGGCCCAGCCGTCGCGGATGAGCCCGACGCGCAGCCAGTGCGGCTGGCCGACGCTGCGCCGCGCCCCCGCGTCCCACAGCACCGTGGCGAGGCCGAACGCGGCGAAGAACGGCACGCCCGACCACTTCACGCTGATGCACAACCCCAGCGCGACCGCCGCCGCCAGTCGCCAGGGCCGCCATCGGCCCAGACCGGGGCCGATCCCCGACAGGTCGGCCCCCCCGGCGACCTTCGTCCGCAATCGCGCGAGGGTCTGGTCGCGGTCGATCAGGATGCACGCGAAGGCCACCAGGGCCCAGAACATGACGAACACGTCGAGGATGCCCACGCGCGAGAGCACGAGGTGGTTGCCGTCGACGGCGAGCAGCAGGCCCGCGGTGGAGCCCAGCAGCGTGGAGTGGAACAGGCGGCGGCCGACCCGGGCGACGATCAGGATCGACAGGGTGCCCACCAGCGCCGCCGTGAACCGCCAGCCGAAGGGGTTGCTGATCCCGAAGATCTTCATCCCGATCGCGATCATCGAGGGCCCGCCGGGCGGGTGGACGATCATGTCGGGGGCGTCCTGGAAGACGTTCGGCGTGCCCGCGTTGAAGACGTCGTCGACGGGGGTGTCCTCGCCGAAGTCCTCGCGCTCGGCCCGGACGATGCCCCAGAACAGCATCGAGGCGCCGTACTTCACGTAGTAGGACTCGTCGAAGTTCAGCTCCCGCGGCACGGTCAGCCGGTAGAAGCGCAGGAACCCGCCGATGGCCGTGACCAGCAGGGGGCCCCACCAGCCCGACAGTCGCGACGTCGCGGCCCACGCGTAGCCACGGGAGTACAGCGAGAGCAGCCGCAGGCCCAGGGAGGGGCCCGGTGGCGGCGGGGGAGCGGGCTGCTGCTCGGCGTCGAGCGGCGGTGTCGCGACGGTCACCGGCACATCGTCGGGGCCGGACGCCGTCGCGTCCAGTCTGGCGACCCGAGCGGGGGAGGATGGTGGCGTGCCCGACACCACGCCCGGACGCCTCGTGCTCGCCGCCACCCCGATCGGTGACCACCGCGACGCCTCGCCCCGCCTGATCGAGCTGTTGGCGCAGGCCGACGTCGTCGCCGCCGAGGACACGCGCCGGCTCCGCCAGCTCGCGGCCGCGCTCGGCGTCGTCCCCCGCGGGCGGGTGCTCAGCTTCCACGAGCACAACGAGACGGCGCGCGCCGCCGAGCTCGTGGACGCCGTCGCGTCGGGGCTGCTCGTGGTCGTCGTCACCGACGCGGGCATGCCGTCGGTGTCCGACCCGGGCCTGCGGGCCGTGCGCGCCGTCGTCGACGCCGGGTTGACCGTGACGGCCGCCCCCGGCCCGTCGGCGGTGCTCACCGCGCTGGCCCTGTCGGGGCTGCCGACCGACCGGTTCTGCTTCGAGGGGTTCCCGCCGCGCAAGGACGGGCCGCTGCGCCGGGTGCTCGCCGACCTGGCCGACGAGCCGCGCACGATGGTGTTCTTCGAGGCCCCGCACCGGGTGGCCGCGACGCTCGCGGCGATGGCCGAGGTGCTCGGCGCCGACCGGCCCGCCGCCCTGTGCCGGGAGCTGACGAAGACGTACGAACAGGTGCGCCGGGCGACGCTGGGCGAACTGGCGCGGGGCGCCGTCGACGACCCGCCACGCGGGGAGATCTGCCTCGTGGTCGCGGGCCGGGAGCGGCGCGCGCTCACCGAGGAGGAGGCGGGCGCGGCCATGCCGGCGCTGGTCGCGCGGGTCCGCGAGCGGGTGGCGGGCGGGGAGCGGATGAAGGACGCCGCCGCCGCGGTGGCCGCCGATGCCGGGGTGCCCAAGCGCGCCCTCTACGACGCCGTCGCTCGGGGCTGAGCGCCCTTCGCCCGCGAGCGGGCACCGCGGGCCCCGGGGCCACTCACCTCGGATTGGCCACGACGCGCGGCCACCTGCGCGGCTAGGCTCGCCGGGTGGAATTCCGCCGTATCCCCGGGTTGCCCCCCTACGTCTTCACGATCATCGACGGCCTCAAGGTCGAGGCGCGGCGAGCGGGCCGCGACATCGTCGACCTCGGCTTCGGCAACCCCGACATCGCAAGCCCCGAGATCGCCGTCGAGAAGCTGGCCGAGGCGGCCCGGAACTCCCGCAACCACCGCTACTCGGCGTCGCGGGGCATCCCCAAGCTGCGCGAGGCGGTCGCGGCGCTGTACGAGCGCAAGTTCAAGGTCACCCTGAACCCCGACACGCAGGTGCTCGCGACGATCGGCGCCAAGGAGGGGTTCAGCCACCTCATGTGGGTGCTGCTGCAGCCCGGGGACGCCGCGCTCGTGCCGTCGCCGTCCTACCCGATCCACATCTGGGGCCCGTACTTCGCCGGCGCCGACGTCCGCCAGGTGGCGATCGGCCCGAAGCTCGTCACCGGCCCCGACGGGCGGCAGGTGCCCGGCGGCAGCGCCGAGGACTACGTGACGAACGTGATGGAGGCCTACGACTACGGCTGGCCGAAGCCGCGCGTCGTCGTCTGCTCCTTCCCGCACAACCCCACGTGCGCGACGGTCGAGCTGTCCGACCTGCAGCGGCTCGTCGACTGGGCGCGCGAGCGCGAGGTGGTGCTCGTGCACGACTTCGCCTACGCCGACGTCTCCTTCGACGGGTGGCAGCCGCCGTCGATCCTGCAGTGCGACGGCGCCGAGGAGGTGGCCGTCGAGCTGTACTCGATGACCAAGTCCTTCTCGATGGCCGGGTGGCGCGTGGCGTTCCTCGTCGGCAACCCGACGGTCGTGCAGGCGCTGACCAAGCTGAAGAGCTACCTCGACTACGGCACGTTCCAGCCGATCCAGATCGCGGCGACGGTCACGCTCAACGAGGCGGCCGAGTACCCGTCCGAGGTCAACGCCGTCTACGAGTCGCGCCGCAACGCGCTGTGCGACGGGCTCGCCCGGATCGGCTGGGACGTCCCCCGGCCGCGCGGCACGATGTTCGCGTGGGCGCCGATCCCGGCCGCCTACCGCCACCTCGGGTCGATCGACTTCGCGAAGATGCTGGTCACCGAGGCCGACGTCGCCGTCTCGCCCGGGGTGGGGTTCGGGCCGGGCGGGGACGGCTTCGTCCGGTTCGCGCTGATCGAGAACGAGCAGCGCATCGGCCAGGCGATCCGCGGGATCCGCCGGGGCCTGCCGTTGCTGGGGGAGCAGGGCTGAGGCGACGGGTGGGCCGGGCCGGCCCACCCGCCGCGGGTCACGCCTTCGGCTCGGCCAGCCGAGCGTGCATGGCCGCCTTCTTCTGGTCGCTCATGAGGCGCGCCCCCGCGGCCTGCACCTTGTTCTTGGTGGCGCCGCCGACGACCTGGTCCTTGCCGTCCAGCAGCGCCTCGACGGCCTGCTGGGCCACCTCGGCCGGGTCGTCCTTGTGGCCCTGGCCGACCTTGGTGTCCATCAGGTCGCCGCGCTCGAAGAAGTCGGTGTCGGTGGGGCCGGGCAGGACGGTGGTGACGGTGACGCCGCTGTCCTTGAGCTCGTAGCGCAGGGCCTGCGAGAACGACTGCACGAACGCCTTCGACGCCGCGTAGACCGCCTCGTAGGGGCCGGGCATCGTGGCGGCGATCGACGAGGTGAAGAGCACCCGGCCGTGGCCCTGCTCGACGAGCTGGGGGACGACCCGCTTGGCGAGGTGCACCGAGGACGTGATGTTGAGGTCGATGATGTCGAGCTCGTCGCGCAGGGCCGTGGTCTTCTCCGTGGCGTCGCCGCGGCCGGTGCCGGCGAAGGACCCGCCGGCGCCCACGCCTGCGTTGATCGCGACGGCCTCGAGGGTGCGCCCGCCGGTCTGGGCGCCGCGCACGTCGTCGACGAGGCGCTCGACGCCGTCGAACGTCCGCAGGTCGACGACGGACGTCTCCACCTGGGCGCCGAGGGCGCGCAGCTCCTCGGCGGCGAGGGTGATGTCGGAGGTCTCGGCGGCGATGAGAAGGTCGAACCCGCGCTCGGCGAACTGTTTCGCCAGCTCCAGGCCGATCCCGCTGGAGGCGCCGGTGACGAGGGCGAGGGGGCGGGGGGTGAGTTCGGGCTGGGTCTGAGTGGTCATACCTGTCCCGTTCCCCGCGGCGGGGTGGCCACACCTCGGGCGGCCACCCCGGCGCGCGGGCGGTCAGGCCCCGACGTAGTCGGCGAGGTGCTGCCCGGTGAGCGTGGACCGGGCGGCGACCAGCTGGGCGGGAGTGCCCTCGAAGACGACCGTGCCGCCGTCGTGGCCGGCCCCCGGCCCGAGGTCGATGATCCAGTCGGCGTGGGCCATGACCGCCTGGTGGTGCTCGACGACGATCACGGACTTGCCGGAGTCGACGAGCCGGTCGAGCAGGCCGAGCAGCTGCTCGACGTCGGCGAGGTGCAGGCCGGTGGTCGGCTCGTCGAGCACGTAGACCCCGCCGTCGGTGCCCATGTGCGTGGCGAGCTTGAGCCGCTGCCGTTCGCCGCCCGACAGCGTGGTCAGCGGCTGGCCGAGGGTGAGGTAGCCGAGCCCGACGTCGGCGAGCCGGGTAAGGATCGCCCCCGCTGCGGGGGTGCGCGCCGGGCCGGCGGAGAAGAACTCGCGGGCCTGCGCCACCGGCAGCGCGAGGACCTGGCTGATGTCGAGGCCGCCCAGCTTGTGCTCGAGCACCGAGGCCTCGAACCGCTTGCCCTCGCAGTCCTCGCAGGTGCTGCTGACCCCGGCCATCATCCCGAGGTCGGTGAAGATCACCCCTGCGCCGTTGCAAGTGGGACACGCGCCCTCGGAGTTGGCGCTGAACAGCGACGGCTTGACGCCGTTGGCCTTGGCGAAGGCCTTGCGGATCGGCTCGAGCAGGCCCGTGTACGTGGCGGGGTTGCTGCGCCGCGAGCCGCGGATGGCGCCCTGGTCGATCGCGACCACGCCCTCGCGGGGGGAGACGGAGCCGTGGATGAGCGAGCTCTTGCCCGAGCCCGCCACACCGGTGACGGCGACGAGCACGCCGAGCGGGATGTCGACGTCGACGTTCCGAAGGTTGTGGGACGTCGCCCCCCGCACCTGGAGGGTGCCGGTGGGGGTGCGGACGACGTCCTTCAGGTGCGCGCGGTCGTCGAGGTGGCGGCCGGTGAGGGTGCCCTCCGCCCGCAGGCCTTCCACGGTGCCCTCGTAACAGACCTGGCCGCCCTCGGAACCGGCTCCCGGGCCGAGGTCGACGACGTGGTCGGCGATGACGATCGCCTCGGGCTTGTGCTCGACCACGAGCACGGTGTTGCCCTTGTCGCGCAGGCGCAGCAGCAAGCCGTTCATGCGCTGGATGTCGTGGGGGTGCAGGCCCGTCGTGGGCTCGTCGAAGACGTAGGTGACGTCGGTGAGGGACGAGCCGAGGTGGCGGATCATCTTGGTCCGCTGGGCCTCGCCGCCCGAGAGGGTGCCGGTGGGGCGGTCGAGGCTGAGGTAGCCGAGACCGATCTCGTCGAAGGAGTCGAGCAGGTGCTGCAGGCCCGCCAGCAGCGGGCCGACGGACGGCTCCTCGAGCTCGCGGATCCACTGCCGCAGGTCGCTGAGCTGCATGGCGCACACGTCGGCGATGCTCTTGCCCTTGATCGTCGAGGATCGGGCCTCGGCCGCGAGGCGCGTCCCGTCGCACTCGGGGCAGGTGGTGAACGTGACCGCGCGCTCGACGAACGCCTTCACGTGCGGCTGCAGCGAGTCGACGTCCTTCGACAGCATGGACTTCTGGATCTTCGGGATCAGCCCCTCGTAGGTGAGGTTGATGCCGTCGACCTTGATCTTCGTCGGTTCCTTGTAGAGGAGGTCGTGCATCTCCTTCTTCGTGTACTCGCGGATCGGCTTGGCGGGGTCGAAGAAGCCGCTGCCCTTGAAGATCCGCCCGTACCAGCCGTCCATCGTGTAGCCCGGCACCGTGAAGGGGCCATCGTCGAGCGACTTCGTGTCGTCGTAGAGGGCGGTGAGGTCGATGTCGTTGATCGCGCCCATGCCCTCGCATCGCGGGCACATGCCGCCGAGCCGGTTGAAGGTGACCTTCTCCGCCTTGGTCTTGCCCTCGCCCTTGTCGACCGTGATCGCCCCGCTGGCCCGTACCGAGGGCACGTTGAAGGAGTAGGCGTTCGGGGAACCGAGGTGGGGGGTGGCGAGACGGCTGAACAGGATGCGCAGCATGGCGTTGGCATCGGTGGCGGTGCCGACCGTGGAGCGCGGATTGGCGCCCATGCGCTCCTGGTCGACGATGATCGCCGTGGTGAGGCCCTCGAGGAGGTCGACGTCGGGACGGGCCAGCGTGGGCATGAAGCCCTGGACGAACGCGCTGTAGGTCTCGTTGATCATCCGCTGGGACTCGGCGGCGATCGTCGCGAAGACCAGCGAGCTCTTGCCCGAGCCCGAGACGCCGGTGAAGACGGTGAGCCGCCGCTTGGGCAGCTCGACGCTGACGTCCTTGAGGTTGTTCTCCCGCGCCCCGATGACCCGGATCAGGTCGTGGGCGTCGGCGGCGTGCGTGGCGCCCGTCGAGTGGTCGAGGGGGGCGGCGGTGGTCATGAACGCTCCGTCCGGTCGGCGCCTGCGTCGTCGTCTCCGCCGTCGACCCTACGGGCGTCGCCCGACATCCACTTCTCGATTCCTGCTCAGCGGGCCACGGTGAGTCGCGGCGTGGCAACGCGCTCCACCTGCAGCTGCGCCGCCACGTCCTTACGCGCGGTCACCAGGTGGGATTCCCAGGCGCCGGGGAGCAGGTCGTCCCAGCCCTGGGCCTTCATGTGGGCGACGAACTCCGGCAGCGGGAGCTCGGGGCCGTGCCGACGCAGGACCTCCATGGCCGCGAGGTGGCGCTCGCCCCAGCGGTCGTCCGTGGTGGTGGTCGCTGCAGGGCTGGGCCCGGGTGAGGGTGTGGGTGCGGGGGTGATCAGCGGGACGACGGGTGCCACCGCGACGGCCTGGGGCGCGATGGCCTGGGGCGCGACGGCCTGGGGCGCGACGGCCTGGGGCGCGACGGCCTGGGGCGCGACGGCCTGAGGCGCGGGCGCGGGGGGTGGCGGTGCGGGCGCGGAGGCGGGTGCGGACGGGGGCGGGGCAGGCGGGGTGGCGGCTGCGGCCGGCCGGGTAGCGGCGGCGGCCGGCGGGGCCGCGACGGGAGGCAACCCACGGTTGATCGCCTCGCGCAGCGCGGCCTTGAGCACGGAGGGCCCGTCGATCCTGGTGAGCGTGGCGGAGGCGTCGTCCGTCCAGCCCAGGGGCCCGAGGATCGCAGCGGGGGAGAGACTCCCGGCGCGCAGTTGCCGCCGGAGGATGCGCCGCACCTTGCGGTTGCGCCACCCGGGCACGGCCAGCTCGAGCGCGTGCATGGCGGCGGCGTGCACACCCACGTCGAGCCGGGCCTCGGTCTGCTCGCCGTCGAGGCGCCGGGCGATCCGCAGCCAGGTCCGCGCGGACTCGGCGGGCGCCGTCAGCCAGAGCCGGACCGGGATGCTCGCCTGGGCGGGGCGGTGCCGCGCGCGCCACTCGCCCAGCAGCTCCTTGCCGGTGAGCTCGACGAGCACCGACCACACGATCGGCGCGGTGACGTGCCACGGCACCTCGGCCCAGGTGTGTGCGGCCGTGGCGTTGAGGCCGATGGTGCCCGCGATGCCGGCGTGGGCGGCCAGGCGCCACCCGCCGCGCGGGCGGCCGATCTTGGCGCCCGCGAGGTAGGCGAGCGTGCACCCGAGGATGAGGGCGTCGACCAGCAGGGGGAACGCGTAGGCGAGGGGGTCGGTGAAGACCTCGCGGGCACGGGAGTGAAGGCCGTCGAACGACAGCGCGGCGCCCACAAGCGCCACGGGCACGAGGACGACGATCGCCCACGCGCGCAGCAGCCGCGCCGCGCGCGTCTCGGCCTCCTCCTCGACGGGGGAGCCGGCCACGAAGGGCGCGACCGTCGGCGACAGCGGGACGCCGGGCGGCGGGGTGGTGGACATGCGACGGCCTTTCGCGAGCCGGACGCCGACGGGGAAGTTCGGCGTGGTTCGGTGACGCGGGGACAGTATGTCGAACAGGTGTTCGATCGCACCACTCGCCCCGAGGGCGTGTCGCGTAAGGGCTGCGGGACGGTCTGCGGCAGATAGCGCCGTCAACCGTCCGTGGACCATCTGCGGCGGGCCGGGCCGGGCGCTGCGGGACGGTCTGCGGCACATAGCGCCGTCAACGGTCCGCGGAGCATCTGTGGCGGGCCGGGCCGGGGGCTGCGGGACGGTCTGCGGCTCATGGCGCCGTCAACGGTCCGCGGAGCATCTGCGGCGGGCCGGGCCGGGGGCTGCGGGACGGTCTGCGGCTCATGGCGCCGTCAACGGTCCGGGGGGCATCCGCGCCGCATGAGTAGGCCTGCCCTGGCACGCGGGGTGGCCGTCGGTCACGGTTGCCACATGGTCTTCTCCTCACCCGAGCTCACGCCCCGTGACCCGCAGGCCATGCGCGCGGCGCCGGGCCGCGGGGGCGAGAGCGCGAGGGTGACGGGGCCCGCGCCGGACGCCGTCCGCCTGCCGGCCGACACGGTCATGCCGCGGCGCCTGTACGTCGACGCCGTAGCACTGGTCGTCGTCTCGCTCGGCTGCGTGCTGGCGGGGTTCGGGGTGCTGGGCATGGCCTACGCGCGGTTCGCGGCGTCCTTCCGGCTGATGGGCGACCCCCGTCCGCCGACGCCGCAGGAGATCGGCACCTACGAGGCCGCGCTGACGCTCTCCCTGGTCGCGGGAGGCGTGGCGCTGGTCGCAGCCGTCGTCCGCCGTCGCACCGCTGCGATCGCCGCGGCGCTGGGGGCTCTCGCCGTGATCGCCCTTGCGGCGTCGGTGTTCGCCGTCCCCGCCGGCCGCTGGGACACCCCCGAACCCGCGCCGAGCCCGACACCGCAGCGGTTCTACGAACCCTGCTACAGCGGGAGCGGGGACTGCCCGGGCGGCTGAGCCGCAACCACCTCAGGACACGTCGACGGCGCCGAGCGAGCGGGTGTCGGGCACGCCCACCGGCACGCCGTCGCCGGCGTACAGCTCGAGCTCCAGCAGCCGCCCCAGCACCAGGTGCAGCGCCGCGATCCCCCCGCGGCGCCTGATGCCCGCGCGGAACGGGTTCCCCCCGCGCCGCCTGATCCGCGCGGACGCGGTCAGGGCGTCGGGATTCGCTCCACCGACGGCGGCGATCGCCACGTCACTCACCGGCGCGGCGGCCCCGGGGTCCAGCTGCAACGACCCGCACGGACAGCGGCAGGTGCCGATCACTCCGAGCTGGGTGACCTGCTCCAGCGCCCCGGCGGGCAGGGCGCGCGCGAGATGCTCGACGACGGCCCGCTCTGCCGGGGTCAGGGCTCGCGGCGGGTGCGCCACGTACACCGACTCCCCCTGGACGAACGGCGGCTCGGGCGGACTAGCCGAGGCCATCGCGGCTGCCGTCCCAGGCATGGTCGCCGTAGGCGCGCTCGTCCTCGCGAGGTTCGAGGTGGGTCTGCACGGTGGTGTCGGGCAGCGCGGCCCGGATCGCCTGCTCGACCTTCTCGACGACGTCGTGTCCCTGCTGCACCGTCCACTCCCCGGGGACGAGCACGTGCACGGCGACGAACCGGTACCGCCCGGCCTCGCGGGTCTGCAGGCCGTGGAAGTCGACGTAGGGGGAGCGGAACCCGTCGAGGACGCGCCGGACGACGTCGAGGTCCTCGTGCGGCAGGGCGGCGTCCAGCAGGGAGCGCCCGGACTGGGCCACGAGGCGCCAGCCGGTGACGAGGATGTTGAGGCCGACGGCGGCCGCGACGACCGGGTCGAGCCGCTCCCAGCCGGTGAGGCCGACGAGCAGGACGCCGACGATGACGCCGATCGAGGTCCACACGTCGGTCAGCAGGTGCTTGCCGTCGGCGACCAGCGTCGCCGACCGGTGGGCCCGCCCGGCCCGCAGAAGCGCGCCGCCGACGGCGCCGTTGAGCACCGCGGCGACCGTGGACACGAGCAGCCCGACGCCCAGGTTCTCCAGCGGCGCGGGGTGCAGGAAGCGATCGACGCTCGTGTACAGGATCACCGCGGCGGCCACGAAGATCATCACGCCTTCGATGCCGGCGCTGAAGTACTCGGCCTTGCCGTGGCCGTAGTGGTGGTCGGCGTCGGCGGGGCGCCGCGCCACGATCAACGCGGCCAGCGCCACGAGGGCGGCGACGAGGTTGACCAGCGACTCCGCGGCGTCCGAGAGCAGCCCCACCGAGCCGGTGAGCAGGTAGGCGCCCGACTTCAACGCGATCGTCGCGACGGCGGCGGCGATCGACAGCCACGCGAAGCGCACCAGCGACGGCGCGGCGGCCGGCAGCACGGGCGGGCTGTGCGTGTCTGTCACCCGATCAGCATCGCAGCCGGTCCCCGCGGACGCAGGGTCCGCGGGGACCAGTGTGAAAGATCCGACATCACCCCCGCAGGTGGCGGGCGAGGAAGCGGCAGCTGTCGTCCAGTTCGAACGCCGGCGTGCCGAGGTGGCCGCCCGGGTTCGCGTGCAGCGTCTTCTCGCGGCTGCCGAGGGCGTCGAACAGGTCCAGCGCGCGCTCGCGAGGGTTGCCCTCGTCGTCCCACTGCAGCAGGAACAGGGCGGGGACGCCGACCTCGGACGCCCGCGCGCGCAGCCCGGCGGGCACGTAGCCGCCGAGGAACAGCCCGATCGCGGCGACCCGCGGTTCGGCGAGCGCGAGGGCGAGGCCGAGCGCGGCCCAGCCCGTGTAGCCGACGGCGGGCCCGATGCCGGGCAGGTCGAGGACGGCGTCGAGCGTCGCCCTCCAGTCGGGCACGGCACCGGCGACGAGCGGGGCCACGAGCGCCTCGAGGTGGTCCTCGAGCGGCTCCCCGGCCTGGCGGGCGCGCATCAGCTCGGCCCGGACCCGGTCCGTGTCAGGGCTGCGGGGGCGGTCGCCGCACTCGGGGGCGTCGATCGTCACCACGGCGAAGCCGTACCGGGCGGCGTGGAAGCGGGCGCGCGCCACGAGACGCGCGTCCGTGCGGGGCAGGCCGTTGTTATGGGACAGGAGGACGAGCGGCGCGGGGCCCGCCTCGGCGGGGGTCCACAGCGTGCCGGGGATCTCCCCGAGCGCGAAGCTGCGCTCGAGGACGCCGTCGTCGTGACGGTGGGAAGCGGTGACGTCCATGGGGGTCGTGCCTTTCGGGAGGCTCGGAAACGGCGCTCCCGGACGACCTATCGCCCGACCGTGACGCCACAGGGGAGCACCCACGTCGATCCTGCGTGCACGGGTACCACCTCCTCGCGTCCGGTCCGGTCGCTCGCACGGTAGCCACGGGGCGCCGTCCCGGTCCACGGGTTTACTCGTTCGGTCCGCGGCGCCGGGTCTGCCTATCCTGGGCCGGACATGGACGCGCAGACCCCGGACCCGACCACGGGCGGCCCGTCCACCCCCGTCGGTGAGCGCGGCCCGCGCCGTGGCCGGCGATCGGGTGGCGGAGGACGCCGATCCGGCGGCGGGGGGCGCGACGGTGCCGGGGGTCGCGACGGCGCCGCGCGGGGCGTCCAGCACTCCTCACCGCGTACGCGGCCCGCACCGGCGGCCGACGTCGTCGCGGTGGTCGGGGACGTCGAGGCGGCACTGGCCGCGCACGAGGTGACGATCGCCGACGAGGCCCGCCTGCGTCGTCGCGTCCAGCACCTGCTCCGGCAGGCCGATCCGCAGCGCGCCGGGGCCGACGCCGCCCGGCTCGCCGACTCCCTCGACCAGGCACGGCAGCGGCTGACGGCGCGCGCCGGCTCGCTCCCGCGCGTCACCTACCCGCCCGACCTGCCCGTCAGCGCCCGGCGCGATGACCTGCTCGAGGCGATCCGCGCGAACCAGGTCGTGATCGTCGCGGGCGAGACGGGCTCGGGCAAGACCACGCAGCTGCCCAAGGTGTGCCTGGAGGCGGGGCGCGGGGTCCGCGGCGCGATCGCGCACACCCAGCCGCGCAGGATCGCCGCGCGCAGCGTGGCCGAGCGGATCGCCGAGGAGCTCGGCACCGAGCTGGGCACGGCCGTCGGCTACACGGTGCGCTTCCACGACCAGTCCAGCCGCGACACGCTCGTCCGGCTGATGACCGACGGCGTGCTGCTGGCGGAGATCGGCAGCGACCCGCTGCTCACCCGCTACGACACGGTGATCATCGACGAGGCGCACGAGCGCAGCCTCAACATCGACTTCCTGCTCGGCTACCTCAAGCAGCTCCTGCCGCGCCGTCCCGATCTCACGCTCGTCATCACCTCGGCCACCATCGACCCGCAGCGGTTCAGCGCCCACTTCGACGACGCCCCGATCATCGAGGTCTCGGGCCGCACGTACCCGGTGGAGGTGCGCTACCGGCCGCTCGTCGACGACCTGTCCACGGTCGAGGACGACGAGCTGGACGGGCTCGACGACGAGGCGGACGACGCGGACGACGAGCAGCCGTCCGACGCGCGGACGCCGGGGCGCGCGGGCCGCCAGGAACGCGCCGCCGACCGCGCCCGCGCAGCCCGGGGGATCACCAACCGGCCCCAGGGGGCAGCGCAGGCCCGCAGCGCCGAGCAGGAGCCGAAGGACCAGGTCAGCGGCATCGTCGAGGCGGTCGAGGAGCTCAGCCTCGAGGGCCCCGGCGACATCCTCGTGTTCTGCTCGGGCGAGCGGGAGATCCGCGACGCCGCCGACGCGCTGGCGGGGATCGACCTGCCCGGCCCGCAGCCGGTCGAGGTGGTGCCCCTCTACGCGCGGTTGAGCGCCGCCGAGCAGCACCGCGTCTTCGCCCAGCACCCGGGCCGGCGGATCGTGCTCGCCACGAACGTGGCCGAGACCAGCCTCACCGTGCCGGGCATCCGCTACGTCGTCGACCCCGGCACGGCCCGGATCAGCCGGTACTCCCACCGCACGAAGGTGCAGCGGCTCCCGATCGAGCCGGTCAGCCAGGCCTCGGCGAACCAGCGCGCGGGTCGCTGCGGGCGCGTCGCCGAGGGCATCTGCATCCGGCTGTACTCGCCGTCGGACTTCGAGTCGCGCCCCGCGTTCACCGACCCCGAGATCCTGCGCACCAACCTCGCCAGCGTCATCCTGCAGATGGCCGCCCTCGGGCTGGGCGACGTCGAGGCGTTCCCGTTCGTCGAGCCGCCCGACAAGCGCAGCGTCCGCGACGGCGTCGGCCTGCTGGAGGAGCTGGGCGCGCTCGACACCTCTGGTGAGGGCCTGCCGCGGCTGACCCCCCTCGGCCGGCGCCTCGCGCAGATCCCGATCGACCCGCGCCTGGCCCGGATGCTGCTGGAGGCCGAGAAGAACGGCTGCGTGCGCGAGGTCGCCGTCATCGCCGCGGCCCTGTCCATCCAGGATCCCCGCGAGCGGCCCGCCGACGACCGCGAGAAGGCCGACGCCCTGCACGCGCGGTTCGCCGACGGCGACTCGGACTTCCTGTCGTTCCTGCGGCTGTGGCGCTACCTGCGCGAGGAGCAGGAGGCCCGCTCGTCCAACCAGTTCCGCAAGCTGTGCCGCACCGAGTACCTCAACTACCTGCGCGTGCGCGAGTGGCAGGACCTCGTCTCGCAGCTGCGGCAGGTGCTCAAGCAGCAGGACGTCACCTGGAACGAGCCGCTGGACCTCGACGGCGGCGTCCGCGACCGGATCGCCGTCAGCCTGCTCGCGGGCCTGCTCTCCCACGTCGGGATGCGCGACGTCGAGATCGCGGGCTCCGGGCAGGGCAGCGGGCAGCCGGGCGGGCGGCGCTCGCGGGCCGATCGGCGTCCCGACTACATCGGCGCCCGGGGCGCGCGGTTCCAGATCGCTCCCGGGTCGGCGCTGCTGCGCCCGGGCCAGGCGGGGCGTGACGACGACGCGGACGGCGAGCAGGCGGCCCGGCAGGGCGCGCCGCGGTGGGTGATGGCCGCCGAGCTCGTCGAGACCTCGCGCCTGTTCGCCCGGACCGTCGCCCGGATCGACCCCGACTGGATCGAGCCGGTCGCGGGCCACCTCGTGCAGCGCACCTACTCCGAGCCGCGCTGGGACCGCCGCCGCGCCGCCGTCCTCGCCACCGAGCGCGTGACGCTGTACGGGATCCCGATCGTCGCGGCGCGGTCGGTGACCTACGGGTCGGTCGACGCGCCGCTGTCGCGGGAGCTGTTCCTGCGCCACGCGCTGGTCGAGGGCGAGTGGGACACGCGGCACCACTTCTTCCGCGACAACCGCGCCCTGATCGCGGAGGTCCAGGAGCTGGAGGACCGCGCCCGCCGCCGCGACCTGCTGGTCGACGACGAGACGCTGTTCGCGTTCTACGACGCCCGGGTGCCCGCCGACGTCGTCTCGGGCCGGCACTTCGACGCGTGGTGGAAGAAGGCTCGCCACGACACCCCCGACCTGCTGACGCTGACCCGCGAGCAGCTGCTCGCCGGTGACACCGGCGTCCCCCAGGCCGACCTGTTCCCCGACACCTGGACGGTCGACGGGCACGAACTGCAGGTCACGTACCTCTTCGAGCCGGGGCAGCCCGACGACGGCGTGAGCGTGCACGTGCCCCTGGCGCTGCTGCCGCGCATCTCGGGGACGCCGTTCGGCTGGCAGGTGCCGGGGCTGCGCGAGGAGGTCGTGACGGCGTTGATCCGCAGCCTGCCGAAGGTGCTGCGGCGCAGCTTCGTGCCCGCGCCCGACCACGCGGCGCGGGTGGCCTCGCGCCTGGCGGAGCAGCTCGCAGCCGACCCGACCCTGCCGGAGCGGGAGTCGATCACCGAGGCGGTGCGCCGCGAGCTGACGGCGATGGGCGGGCCCGTCCTGGCCCTGGCCGATTTCGACGCCGAGAGGATCCCCGAGCACCTGCGGCCGGTGTTCGTGATCACCGACGCCGGGGCGCGCGGCAAGGGCCCCCGGATCGCGGGCAAAGGCCGCGACCTGGAGGTGCTGCGCCGCCAGCTGGCACCGAAAGCGCGGACGGCGATCGTGGCGCGCCTGGGGGCGGCGGCCCCGACGAGGGCGCGGCCGGCGATCGAGCGCGACCGTCTCGACGACTGGACCGCCGCCGACCTGCCCGAGCTGCCGCGCGAGCTCGGCGACGGCGTGAAGGGCTACCCGGCGCTCGTCGACGAGGGCGACCACGTGGCTCTACGGGTGCTGGCCACGGCCGAGGAGCAGCGCCGCGCGATGCCGCTCGGGGTGCGCCGCCTGCTCGTCTCGACCCTGCCCTCGCCGGTGCGGTCGGTGGTGGCGGGGCTGCCCGGACCGGTGAAGCTGGGGCTGGGTGCGGCCCCGCACCCGACGGCGCAGGCCGTGTTCGCCGACGCCATCGACGCCGCGGTCGACGACCTCGTCGCCCGGCACGGGGCGGTGGCCACGGCGCGCTGGGACGCCGCCTGGTTCGCCGCGCTGCGCGAGGCCGTCCGCGCCGACCTGCACGACGCGGTGACCGAGGCGCTCAAGGGCACCTCCGCCGTCCTTTCGGCGTTCGTCACCGTCAACCGCCAGCTCAACGGCGTCACGAGCTTGCCGCTGCTCGCCTCCGTCGCCGACGTGAAGCAGCAGGTGGGGGCGCTGGTCTACCCCGGGTTCGTGACGGCGACGGGCCTGGCGAAGCTGCCCGACGTCGTCCGCTACCTCAAGGCCGCCCAGGTGCGGCTGGAGAAGCTGCCCGAGCGCGCCGTCCGCGACCGTGACCTGCTCGGGCAGGTGCAGCGCCTGCGCGCCGACTACGACGCGGCCCTCGACGCCGCGCCCCCCGGCCGGCGCCGCGACGCCGACGTCCGCGAGATCCGCTGGATGCTGGAGGAGCTGCGGGTCAGCCTGTTCGCGCAGACGCTGCGCACCGCCTACCCGATCTCGGAGAAGCGGGTGCGGCAGGCGATCGCGAGCGCGCTCGGCTGAGAGTGTGGAGAGGGGAGCGGCAGTGGGTGCCTTCCGCGTGGTCGCGATGGCTCAGGAGCACGCCGACGCCGTCCTGGCGGTGTACGCCGAGGGCATCGCCACGGGCGATGCGACGTTCGAGACGGCTCCTCCGTCGTGGGCCGCGTTCGACGCCGCCAAGCTGCCCGAGCACCGGTGGGTGGCCCTCGACGGCGACGGCCGCCTGCTCGCCTGGGTGGCCGCGTCGGCGGTGTCGGACCGGTGCGTGTACGCGGGCGTGGTCGAGCATTCTGTCTACGTCGCGGCGGGCGCGCGGGGCCGTGGCGTCGGGCGCGTCCTGCTCGAGGCGTTGATCGCGTCGACCGAGGCCGCGGGGATCTGGACGATCCAGTCCGGGGTGTTCCCCGAGAACGTCGCGAGTCTCGCCCTGCACCGGGTGTGCGGGTTCCGCGAGGTCGGCGTCCGCGAGCGGATCGGGCGCCGCGACGGCCGCTGGCGCGACGTCGTCATGCTCGAGCGCCGCAGCCCCGTGGTCGTCTGACGCGCGCCGGCGGCGCCGCAGATGCTCGACGGGCGGTGTGCGACACAGTTCGCCGCGGATGCTCCACGTGGGGCGGGGACCGGGGCCGCAGATGCTCCGCGGACGGTGTGCGACACAGTTCGTCGCAGATGCTCCCTCACGGCGCGGCGGTCGGCGCCGCACACCGGTAACCCGCCTGTCATTCGATCGAATCGCAGCGCGGCCAGACTCGTCCGCGACCACACGATCCAGGCGCGGAGGCAGGCCCATGCTCACCATCGACGTCCCCCCGAAGTCCGGCCGCGCGGTGCGGATGAGCGCGGGACAGCGACTGCGGGTGACCGACGTCGAGGGGCAGCAGGTGGCCGACCTGGTGGCCTTCACCCCCGACGCGAGGGAGTGGTTCTCGCAGGGGTTCACGCGGATGAACCAGGACACGATGGTCCCGGCGCTCGGGCAGTACCTGATCTCCCAGAACAACACGAAGCTCCTGCAGATCACCGACGACCCGGTGGGCGTGCACGACATGTACTACCCGCCGTGCAACCGCTACTACTACGAGGAGATCCACGGGCTCGCAGGCAAGACGGGCTGCCGCGACCACCTGTTCGCGGCCCTGGAGGAGCACGGCGTCCCCTACGACCTGATCACCGACCCGTTCAACGTGTTCATGAACACCGACGCCGTCGACGGCAAGCCGGTGATCAAGGTGCCGACGTCGGTGGCGGGCGACCACTTCGAGGTGACGGCGCTGGTCGACCTCATCGTGGCCGTCTCGGCGTGCGCGGCCGACATCGGCGACTGCAACGGCGGCGTCTGCACCGGGCTGCGCCTGGAGGTGCTCGACTGAGGGGCCCTTACCGCCCCGAGCGGGTGACCTCGGGGTAGTACTCCCGAGCCCGCCCCCGCGAGTCGACGAGGGTGCGCAGCGACGCCGTCGGCTTCTCGATCAAGCCCGGTCATGTGAAGCTGGGGCTGGCCGCGAGAGCCGCTGAATGCTGGAGGAGCTGCGGGTCAGCCTGTTCGCGCAGGGCCCGCGCACCGCTCACCCGGTCCCGGAGAAGTGGGTGCGACGGGCCATCGCGAGCGCGGAGCCGCTGGCTTGGTGGTGCGTTGCGTACGGAATCACCGCACGCAACGCACCACCTTCACCGGTCCGGCATCTGGTGGACGTCACTTGGCCTTCTTGTCGAGTTCGGGACACTCGTCCTTGGGGCAGATCGTCAATCCCGAGGGGTCGACGTAGGAGTACTCCTTGCCGTCGACTTCGTAGCGGATGCGGGTTCCGGTGAAGTACTTTTCCTTTGGTTCGATCACCTTGATGCCCACCAGCACCTCGACGGGCAGTAGAGAAGGTGATCCCGACCGCTGGGGAGGCACAACGGTTCCATCGATGGGTCGTAGCGTTCCGAGCTCGCTGTGGCCGCTCTTGGCGGACGGTGGGAAGGTGCGAAGAAGGCCGACACCGTAGAGCTGCCGGTCTCCCGCGGCTGTCAGCACCGGTCCAACATCCAACCCGCTCGTATCACCGAGGAGCTCAGCGGAACGAAGCGTGACTGGCTTCTCTCCGTTGTTGATCACCCAGATCTGACCAAAGGTCAGGTATTCCCCGCGCTTGACTTGAACGACGCCGACGACGTTCCGTCCGTTGTAGTCATTGCCTAACGGCCCCGATTCTTCACGAGAAGCACGGCCGAGAAGCAGCCAGGCTGCCACCATTGCGCACGCCAGGAGAATCCCGAGAACTACCCATCGTGCACGCCATGAGAGGCGCGTCATCTCGACCATACCTTCGAGGACGAAGTCGGAGGGCCGTCGTTCCCGCAGACCAGGTGTGAGGGGTTCGAACCGAATTTCAGCTCGAAGTCCACGTTGGTGGAATAGCCGCTCTTGGCCGTGAGTGACGCCCCGAAGACGGCGACTGCGCCGTCATAGGTGTAGGCGCGGTAGGAGGATCGGGCGAGCCGAGTACCTGGCGAGTAATCCACCCGGTTGGTGCTCGTCGTGCAGTATGCGTACTGGTTGGTCAGGCTCGCTCCGACCGTGGCGCCACCGTCCCAGCGCGCCACCTGGGCCTTGTAGTACGTCTTGGAACCACTCGCGCCACCACAGTTGGCATCCGTGATGTACTCGTACTTGTGGTAGGTGAACTGGGTCTTCAGCGGGTATCGCCAGATCGGGCCCCTGTCGGCCCATCCAGACACCGTCTGGGTCCCCGTCCCCACGTGTGCCGCGCCAGAGACCTTCCATCCGGAGCCGTAGTTGTAGGAGACCCCGATATCCGAATCTGCAGTCGATCCATAGTTGAAGTTCCCCTTGGCGTCGCCCCCCACGTGCAGCTCCCCAATGACGGTGATTCCCGCAGCGGAGGAGATGGGGCCCCACCAGACGCAGGTGGCGTGTGGGGCTCCCGCCATAGGCTTCACTGCGCGGGCGGCCGGATCGACCGGGGTCGAGCGGCGGCGAGCGACGACCGTCACGGTCTTCAATGCCTGCTTGTCATCGGATCGAACGTCCCACTTGCCCTGGTGCAATCGGCGGGGGAAAGTGGAAAAATGGGGCCCGTCCTCAGTCATGACCTGGGTCTCGAAGTTGACCCAGTCGTCATTCTGAGCCGCCATCCTGCGCAGGTTTTCGTTGACGGGGGGATTGATCGCCGCGCTTCCCGTCGGTGTCGTGATTGAATCGGGTAGGCGCAGCTCCTTGCCCCCAGGAATGCTGGCCACGAGCCGAACAGGGGCTTTCCCCAAGGGCGCCCCGGCCGAGTCCGTCACCTGCAGCGTGATCGGCGCGGCGGTGCTACTGCTCTCTGCGTGACCTTCCGACGGCAGGGCCACTAGGCTACCTGCCAGTACCCCGGACGTTGCAAGACTGATGATTCGACGGCGGTGATGCACGATACCCCCCATGCTAGGTATATTACGACTTGGCGAACTAGATCAGGTTCGACTGGCCGTTGTCAACACGCGATCAGTGAGCAGAAACACGTGCCGCCCGCGGTTCATGGGAACGGCTGCTGCTCATCATGCGGCACAGGGAGAGGCTGCTCGCGCGGCCGTGGTAGCCCGAGGAACCGGTAACCGCCTGTCATTCGATCGAATCGCAGGGGCGCGAGACTCGTCCGCGACCACACGATCCCGGCGCGGAGGCAGGCCCATGCTCACCATCGACGTCCCCCCGATGTCAGGCCGCGCGGTGCGGCTCAGCGCGGGACAGCGGCTGCGGGTGATCGACGTCGAGGGGCAGCAGCTGGCCGACCTGGTGGCCTTCACTCCCGACGCGAGCGAGTGGTTCTCGCAGGGCGAATCACTGACGACCCGCTGGGTGCACAACATCTACCACCCCGCCGTGCAACCGTTACCTCTACGGAAGATCTGCGGCGTCCCCGGCAAGACCGGGCTGCCGCGCCCCCCTGCTCGCGGCGCTGCGGAGCGCGGTCTGCGCCGGGCTGCGCCTGGAGGTCCTCGACTGAGAGGCCCTCAGCGCCCCGAGCGGGTGACCTCGGCGTAGTACTGGCGGGACCGCCCGCGGGAGTCCACGAGGGTGCGCAGCGACGCCGTCGGCTTCTCGATCATGAGCCAACTCACCCACCCGGCGAGGACCGACACGGGCACGAGGACGGCGGTCGTCCACGCGAAGCCGTGGGCACCGGCAGCGTCGGGCACGAGACGGTGCGCCACGAGCGCGAGCAGCAGGGGCTCGTGCCACAGGTACACGCTGTAGCTGACCGTCGCGAGGAACGCGGGGGCGGGCCCCGACAGCGGCGCCCACCGCGACGGCGCCGCCTCGTGCGCGGGGGCCAGCACGGAGCCCGCGAGGACGAGCGTGAACCCGACCGCGGCCGCGGTGTGGAACCACGCGTGCTCGCCGTTGCCGCCGGGACGCAGCAGGAGCGTGGCGACGACGACGCCCCATCCGGCCAGCGCCAGCGACACGGCGCCGGCGCGGGACAGACGCACCCGGCCCGTGGCCACGACGACGGCGAGCAGGAACCCGAGCGCGAAGACGTCGAGCTTGGCCGGCAGGCCGAACCACACCGACCACCGGTCACCACGGACGTCGAGCACCTGCCAGGCGACGAGCTTGCCCGCCAGGGACGCCGCGGCCACGGCGACGGCCGGCACCACGAGGACGGCCGCGCGCCAGGACGCCGGCACGCGCGCCGCCAGCCGGCACAGGCCCGTCCCTGTCAGCCACAGCAGCACGTAGAACTGGACCTCGACGGCGAGTGACCACGCGGGGCCGATCGTCCAGAAGATCCGGCGGTCGTCGTAGACCTGCACGAACGTGAGGTGTTCGGCGAGGTCGCGCAGGTCCCCCGGCAGCACCGGGTTGCGCAGCGCCCACACCACGGCGACGGCGACGACGTACAGCGGCAGGAGCCGCGCCGCGCGGCGGACGAGGAACGCCTTGCCGCTGGGGGAGTCGCCGCCGGCGAGCGCCGCGCGGACCCACGGCAGGGCGAGCAGGAACGCCGAGAGCACGAAGAAGAGGTCGACGAACGCGTCGAGGCCGTGCAGGAGGCGGTAGGCGGCGCCGCCGACGGCGGGCACGTCGCCCGAGCCGAGGGCCTCCGCGTGCTGGTAGGCGTGGTAGACCACGACGAGCAGCGCCGCGAAGCCGCGGTAGCCCTCCAGCTGGGCGAACCGCGAGCCGACGGCGCGTTCGGGCCGGTCAGCGCCCGTGCCCCGGGGTCGAGTGACCAGCCCCGCGGTGCCCTCGCGAGGGCCGGGTACCGAGGCGTCCCCGGTGGGCCGGCTCATCGGGAGACCTCCGCGCGCAGCTCGGCCACCGTCGCGGTGAGCCGGGCCCAGTCGGGCACGCCCGCCAGCAGGTCGGCCTCGACGGCGCGGGCCAGCCGCGACCCCTCGGGCAGGCCGTAGCTGCCGAGGCTGCCCGCGAGGGAGTGCGCCGCCAGCGCCGCCTGCTCCCGCAGCGCGTCGTCGAGGCGGCCCTGTGCGGCCGCCTCGGCGCAGTCCGCGAGCACGCCGACCCGCTCGGCGGCCAACGGCTTGAACCTCTCCCACATGCGCTCGATCACGCGTTGGGCCTGCTCGCTCACGGGGTGCTCCCCTCGGTCCAGCCCAGCGCGGCGCGGACGTCGGCGGCGAGGGTCAGCGGGTCGAACGGCTTGCTGAGGACGGCCGCCACCGGGCCCTGGGCGAGCGCGGCCCGTTCCGAGCTGAGCACCTTCGCCGTGAGCATCACCACGGGGATGTCGGCGGTCGCGGGGTCGGCGGCCAGCCGCCTGGCCGTGGCCGGGCCGTCGAGGCCCGGCATCATCACGTCGAGCAGGACGGCGTCGGGCCGCTCCTGGCGGGCGAGGTCGAGGCCGGCCTCGCCGCCGGGTGCCTCCAGCACGGTCCAGCCGGCCAGGGTCTCCAGGGCGATCCGCACGATCGCGCGGATGTCGGGCTCGTCGTCGACGACGAGGATCCGCGGGGTCACGACGCCTCCTCGGGCGTGGGCGGGGCGGCCGGTTCCGGCTCGGGTTCCGGGGCCGGCGGTCGGTGCTGGGACTGCCACGTCCCGCGCTCGGCGTCGGGGGTGGTGGCCGGCGCGGCGCCGGTGGCAGGCGAAGGCGCAGTGCCGACGGGGGCCGGCGACGGCGTGGACCCGGGGGCCGACGGCGCGCTGCGCTGCCCGGGGATGCCGCGCGGCCGGGAGCGCACGGGCAGGCACACGGTGAACGTGCTGCCGTGGCCCACCTCGCTCTCGACGAGCACGAACCCGCCGTGGGCCTCCACGAGGTCCTTGGCGATGGTCAGCCCGAGGCCGCTGCCGCTGCGGGAGCGGGTGTCGCTCGCGTCCACCTGCCAGAACCGGTCGAAGACGCGGCTGAGCACGTGACCGGGGATGCCGACACCGGTGTCGGTCACGCTGATCCGCACGGCCCAGGCGTCCTTGTCGGCGTGCAGGCGGACGACGCCTCCGGCCTCGCTGAACCGCAGCGCGTTGCCCAGCAGGTTGGTGAGCACCTGCACGAGGCGGTGCTCGTCGCCCCAGACGGTGCACTCCAGCGGCTCGACCTCGACCTCCACGCCGTACCCGATCGCCGCGCCGGCGACCGTGGCGGCCGCCGTCCGCATGAGGTCGGAGACCTGCACGGGCTTGCGCAGGATCGGCAGGCTGCCGCGGGCCAGGCGCTCGACGTCGACGATGTCGTCGACCAGCTGGGCCAGCCGGGTCGCGTTGCGACGGGCGATGTCGAGCAACGGCACGGCCGCGGGCGGCAACTGCCCGGCGCAGGTGGCGTCGATGAGCTCCAGGGCCCCCTTCAGCGACGTCAGCGGCGTGCGCAGCTCGTGGCTGGCGACGGCGATGAACTGCGCCTTCATCTGCTCCACCTGCACCCGGCGGGTGGCGTCCTCGAACACGAGGACGGCGCCGGCAGGCCCGGCGTCGCCGTCCGGATCGGCCAGCACGGGCCCGACGGACCAGTCCACGGGCACCGCGACGCCGTCCCGGCGGCGGAACTGGCCGTGCAGCTGCCGGCGGGCCTCCCCGGTCTGCAGCACCCACCGCACCGGGGTCAGCCCGTTGGGGTACTCCGAGCCGTCGGCCTCACGGGGCCGCAGCCGCTGGTGCAGGTTCTCGCCGATCAGCTCCTGCGGGCTCCAGCCGAGCAGCTCGCACGCGGCGTCGTTGACGAAGGTCACCGCGCCGTCGGTGTCGACGCCGAGCACGCCCTCGGCCACCGCGCCGAGCACGAGCTCGGTCTGGCGGTGCAGGTCGTCCAGGCGGCGGGCCACGGCACCGGTGCCCTCGGCCCGCAGCTCCGCCTCGGCGATGCCCGCGAGATCGGCGAGCACGGCGACGTCCTCCGCGCCGAAGCTGCGGGGGCGCGTGTCCATGACGCAGACGGTGCCGACGATGCGTCCCGCCACCCGGATGGGGTGGCCGGCGTAGGCGCGCAGGAACCCCTCGCGCACGCACGGCAGGTCCGCCACCCGCGGGTCCAGCGGGGCGTCGTCGACGACGACGGGCCCGTCCTCGTCGACGACGGCGCGGCACGGGGTCTCCCCGAGCGGGCTGCGCGTGCCCACGGCGGGGCCCGCTCGCCCGTGCGAGGCCTTCGTGACGTGCCGGTCGTCGTCGATGTCGCTGACCACCGCCGCCGGGACGTCGAGCAGGCGCGCGGCCAGGCGCGCGATCCGGTCGAAGCGCGCGTCGGGTGCGGCCTCCAGGAGGTCCAGGGCGCGCAGCGCGGCGTCGCGCCCCACCTCGGAGACGCTCATGCGCGACCGCCGGGAGGCTCGTCGCCGGTGGGGGTGGCGCGCGGGGTCACCTTCCACACCCGCTCGCCGGAGAACTCCTTGATCTGCGCCACGCGGGCGATCACGTTCTTCAGCTCGGTGTACGCCACGGTCGTCGCGGCCAGGTAGGACCAGAACCACCGGGTGCGCCGGCGGATCTCGGGCACGGCCAGGCGGCGCGCGAACAGCACCTGGCCGGGGCCGACGCTCGCGGTGAACAGGGTGGTGAGCACGAACAGGGCGATGAACCAGTCGAGGTTGGCCACGCCGCCCTCGCGCCAGCCGAGGAAGGCCAGCAGGGGCAGGGACTGCATCGACACCCACGGGTACAGCTCGCGCCAGCCGAGCAGGAAGGTCATGCCCAGCCGCTGCCGCAGCCGCAGGTGCGGTGAGCGCCACGCGGGGATCAGGTGCTTGCGGGAGACCTGGAACCAGCCCTGCGCCCAGCGCATCCGCTGGTTCCACAGCTGCCGGACGGTCGTGGGTGCCAGCTCGCGGCTGATCAGCCCCGGGTCGTTGGCGATCCGGCCGCCGTCCTGGACGACGCGCAGGCTGGAGTCGATGTCCTCGGTGAGCATGAAGCCGTGCATGCGGGTGCCGCGCAGCCGGTCGGTGCGCCAGTAGCCGTTGGAGCCGCCGAAGACGCCGAACCCGTGCAGCTTGGCCCGGCCCGGGTGGCTGACGGCGTAGATCGCCTCGAACTCGACGGCGACGGTGCGTGCCACCCACGAGGCGTCGCCGTTGCGGACCACGCAGTGCCCCTGCACGACGTCCCAGCCGTTCGACAGCCACCGCCACGCGCGGCGGAACGCGTCGGGCGCGGGGTGGTGGTCGGCGTCGAACACGCCCACGAACTCACCGTCCACGTGGGCCAGGGCGGCGTTGACGTTCTGCGCCTTCGACGTCGATCCCTCCACCCGCAGCGGCACGAAGCGGGGGTCGGCCGCGGCGATGCGCGCCAGCGTGGCCTCCACGGGCATCGGTCGCGGGCAGTTGTAGGCGAGCACCACCTGCAGGTCGGGGTAGTCCACGCGCAGGAAGCTGTGCACGGTCTCCACGACGGTCGCGGCCTCGTTGGGCAGGTACGCGGCGATGACGGCGCTGGCGCGCGGCCAGTCGGAGGCGGGCTCGTCCGGCGGGCGCAGCGGGTCCAGCGCGAGGAAGCCCTCGGTCCAGATGCTGCCCGCGGTGATGGCCAGCGCGACGACCACGGCGACGTAGACCCCCGTGGAGATGTCGAACCCGGCGTTGTAGCAGGCCACGTAGAGCACGAACGGCGCCACGACGCCGATCACCACGGTGCCGAGGATCTGCGTGGGCAGCCGCAGCGCCTCCAGTCGGCGACGCAGGCGACCCGCCCGCTCACCCGGTGCGGGCACGTCGGTCTCCGCCTCCAGCTCGGCGCTCCAGCGCACCGGCTGCAGGTCGAGGTGGCCGGACGCCGCGTGGGCGGCCGCGGTGGCGCGGCGCAGCAGGTCGCGCGCGCCCAGTCCCTGGCCGGTGCTGCCCGCGCCGAACGTCGTCCAGCCCACGACGGGCGTGACGTCGATCCGCTCCCCGGAGACCTCCGCCGTCGTGGACGCGAGGCGGCGGGCGAGGGCGTGCAGGGCGGGCGCGACGTCGTCGGCGTCCACTTCGGGCAGGAGCACGAGGAAGCGGCCGTCGTCGTCGATCCCTAGCAGCTCCAGGGCGCCCAGTCCGGTCCCGACCAGGGGGGACAGTGCGGTCACCAGGTCGGCCTCGGCGCGGGCACCGAGGCGGCGGCGCACGAAGGCGCGCTCGTCGAGGTCGACGACGGCGACGGCGCCCCCGCGCCCGGCCCGCTCGGCGCGCGCGGACTCGCGGGCCAGTTCCTCGACGAAGCGGGCGCCCCGCAGCAGGCCGGTGCGGCTGTCGGTGGGCAGCGCCTGCGCGGAGACCGGCCGGCGCAGCAGCTTGGCGGTGACGCGGGCGACGAGCTCGTCGAGGTCGACGGGCTTGCGGACGTAGTCGTCGGCGCCCAGCCGCAGGCCCTCGGCCGCGTCGGCGGGGTCGGTGCGGGAGGTGAGGAACAGGAACGGGACGTCGTGCCCGTGCGCCTGGGCCCGCACGGCCCGGACGAAGTCGAACCCGTCGACGCCGGGCATGGTGATGTCGCTGACCACCAGGTCGGGATGCACGGCCCGCAGCGCCTCGATGCCGGCAGCGCCGTCGGCCGCCGTCACGACGGTCATCCCGTGCTCCTCGAGGATCGCCCGCAGCAGCTCGCGGACCATCTCGTCGTCGTCCACGACGAGGATCCGGGCGCCCTCGACGCCCAGGTCGGCAGTGTCCGCGGCCTGGCTCCCGGCCTGGCTCCCGGGGCCGGGTGCCACCGGCACGGACGGCGGCGACGGCGCCGGGCGGGGTGCGGGCACGGCCACGGCCGGCTGCGGGGCAGCGGCGGCGGTGGCGGGTTCGCGGGTCTCGCGGCTCACGGACAGGTTCCTCGCGTCGGGGCGGCCGGGCGGTCGCGCCCGTCGCTGGACGCACGGGGTGCGGCTGCGGTGAGGCGACCCTCAGGTGTCGTCGGGAGGGGCAGGTCCCCACTGCAGCCCCGGCACAGCCGCGCAGCACGCGGGTCACCCGTTCGGCGCAGGGCGGCACCGGCCGACCCGCGGCCCTCGGGGGGTGCGGGCGGCGCGCGGCACCCGCCTAGGATCAGCGGCATGACTTCCGTGCTCTCCGCAGTGGCCTGGCCCTACGCCAACGGCCCGCGGCACATCGGCCACGTCGCCGGCTTCGGCGTCCCCTCCGACGTCTTCAGCCGCTACATGCGCATGGCCGGGCACGACGTCCTCATGGTGTCGGGCACCGACGAGCACGGGACGCCGATCCTCGTCCAGGCCGAGAAGGAGGGCGTGACGCCCAAGGCGCTGGCCGACCGGTACAACCGGGTCATCGTCGAGGACCTGCACGCCCTGGGCCTGTCCTACGACCTCTTCACGCGCACGACGACGCGCAACCACTACGCGGTGGCGCAGGAGCTGTTCCGCACGGTTCACAAGAACGGCTACATGATCGAGCAGACGACCAAGGGCGCGATCTCGCCGTCCACCGGCCGCACCCTGCCCGACCGCTACATCGAGGGCACCTGCCCGATCTGCGGCTACGACGGCGCCCGCGGCGACCAGTGCGACAACTGCGGCAACCAGCTCGACGCGGTGGACCTGAAGAACCCGCGCAGCAAGATCAACGGCGAGGTCCCGAAGTTCATCGAGACCGAGCACTTCTTCCTCGACCTGCCCGCGCTCTCCGCTGCGCTCGGGGAGTGGCTGGCCGGGCGCGCCGCGTCGGGGGAGTGGCGGCCCAACGTCATCAAGTTCAGCCTGAACCTGCTCGAGGACATCCGCCCCCGGGCCATGACCCGCGACATCGACTGGGGCATCCCCGTCCCGCTGGCCGGGTGGGAGGACAACCCGACCAAGCGCCTCTACGTCTGGTTCGACGCCGTCATCGGGTACCTGTCTGCCTCGATCGAGTGGGCGCGGCGCACGGGCGACGCCGACGCGTGGCGGAAGTGGTGGAACGACGACACCGCGCGCTCCTTCTACTTCATGGGCAAGGACAACATCACGTTCCACTCCCAGATCTGGCCCGGGGAGCTGCTCGCGCACAACGGCAAGGGCGCCAAGGGCGGGCAGCCGGGGGTCTACGGCGAGCTGAACCTGCCCACCGAGGTGGTCAGCAGCGAGTTCCTCACCATGGAGGGCAAGCAGTTCTCCTCCAGCCGCGGCGTCGTCATCTACGTGCGTGACGTGCTGGCCCGCTACCAGCCCGATGCACTGCGCTACTTCATCTCCGTCGCGGGCCCCGAGAACCAGGACACCGACTTCACCTGGTCGGAGTTCGTGCGCCGCACCAACGACGAGCTGGTGGCCGGCTGGGGCAACCTCGTCAACCGCACCGCGTCGATGATCCACAAGAACCTCGGGGCGATCCCCGAGGCGGGCGAGCTCACCCCTGCCGACCACGAGCTGCTCGCCACGATCGGAACGGCGTTCGACACCGTCGGCTCTCTGCTGGCCACCCACCGCCAGAAGCAGGCGGTCACCGAGGCGATGCGGGCCGTCGGCGAGGCCAACAAGTACCTGTCCGACCAGGCGCCGTGGAAGCTGAAGAACACCGACCCGGCGCGGATGGCGAGCGTGCTGCACGTGGCCGCCCAGGCGGTCACCGACCTCAACACCCTGCTGTCGCCGTTCCTGCCGCACAGCGCCCAGGCCGTGCACGAGACCTTCGGCGGCACCGGCACGATCGCGCCGCAGCCGCGCATCGACGAGGTCGACGACCTCGACGGCGGCCCGGGGTACCCGATCCTCACCGGCGACTACCGCCGCGGGGAGACCCTCGCCGCGTGGGCTCCGCGCCCGATCGCTGCCGGCACGCCGGTGGCGCAGCCGACACCGGTGTTCCGCAAGCTCGACGACTCCGTGGTGGCCGAGGAGCTCGCGCGGCTGGAGGACGGCGCCTGACCAGGGTGACGCCTGGCGAGGCGTAGTGGCGCGGGCCGGCGCACGCCGGTCCTGATGCGCGGGTTCCGTGAGCTGTGCCGGACGTGGCGCGGCGGGTCCTCACGGAACCCGCGCATCTGCCGGCTCTAGGGCCGGACGCCCCGCAGCCGAACTCGTTCGTCGTGTCCGGACGCAAAAAGGGCGAGACCCCGAGCCACGGGGGAAAGCTCGGGGTCTCGCAGAGGCGGAGCCAGGGCCACGGGGGAAAGCCCCGGCGTCTCACCGGGAACGAACGTACCTGGCTACCGACCAGTAATGCAATGTTCACGGAGCCCTGACTGCGGCTGTGAAGGTCCTACCACTGGATGACCTGCGGCTTTAACGGGTCAGTCATGCCTGTGATCTACGCCACAGTCATGGCTGCCTAGGATCGGCGGGTGCCCTCCGCCCCCGCGCTGCCGCCGGAACCCCTCCCGCACCCCGTCGTCGACAACCACACCCACCTCGAGCACGCGCGGGGCGAGGAGGTGCCCGTCCCCCTCGACGTCGCGCTGGCTGCGGCGGCGGGCGTCGGCGTGACGCGCGTGGTGCAGATCGGGGACGACGTGCCGACGTCGCGCTGGTCCGTCGAGGCCGCGCAGTCCTCGCCGGCGGTGCTCGCAGGCGTGGCCCTGCACCCCACCGAGGCGACTCGCCTGCTGCAGGAGGAGGGGCGCGCCGCGTACGAGGCGGCGTGGAGCGAGATCGCCCGCCTCGCCGAGCACCCCAGGGTCGTCGTCGTGGGGGAGACGGGGATCGACCACTACTGGGTGGGCGAGGACGACGAGGCGGGCAGGGCGATCCAGGAGGAGTCCTTCCGGCGCCACATCGACCTGGCGAAGCGGCTGGGCAAGGTGCTGCAGATCCACGACCGCGACGCCCATGCCAGCGTGCTGCGGATCCTGGAGGAGGAGGGGGCGCCCGAGCGCACCGTCTTCCACTGCTTCTCCGGGGACGCCGAGATGGCCCGGCACTGCCTCGATCGGGGCTGGTTCCTGTCCTTCGCCGGCACCGTCACCTTCAAGAACGCCGAGCCGCTGCGCGAGGCGCTGCGACTGGCGCCGGCCGACGCCGTGCTCCTGGAGACCGACGCCCCCTACCTCGCGCCCGTGCCCCACCGCGGGCGGTCGAACTCCAGCGCCCTGCTGCCCTGGACGGTTCGTGCCACCGCCGAGGTGCGGGGAGTGGACCTCGCGGAGTGGTGCGAGCGCATCGACGCCACCTCGCAGGCCGTGTACGGCCCCTGGTGACGAGACGGTTGCGACGCCGCGGGACGGGTCACGACCCGGTCTCGCCTGGCGTGTCGGGCCCTTCTTACCGGCGTGTCCGGGCCCGCGACACGGCGTGTCGCGGCATATGTGAGCCAGATCACAAAATGGGGTGTCACCCGGTCGGCCCTGGCGCAAGGGGACCCGAAGCGTTTCGGGTCTGACCTGCGCCGACCACGCTGCGTCGCCGGAGCATCGGAGGAGACCGATCAAGGCCACAACGGCCCGTGATCGCCGGTCACGTTTGGTCATTGGTCTCGGGCTGGTTACGGTGGCTGACCGACAGCCGGGATCGGAGATACCCGTTCCGGCGCCAGGTGCGGGGGCGCCGGCGCCGGGATGCCGTGCCCGGGCAGTGCCAGGTCTGGAGCATCGTGCCCCTCACCCCAGTTCGCCTTTCCGGTCTTTCCCGGACCGGGCGCATCGCGGCCCAGGCGGCGGTCCTCACCGCCGTCGTCGGTGGCAGCGTCCTCTACACGAATCTCGACAAGCACGTCTCCCTGAGCGTCGACGGCCAGACCCGCGAGGTCTCCGCGTTCGCCGGGACCGTCGGGGAACTCCTCGACGACCAGGGCATCGAGGTCGGAGCCCGCGACCTCGTGGTCCCCGCCGCTTCGGCCCCCATCGCCGACGGCGCCCAGGTGGTCGTCCGCTACGCGCGCCCCCTGACCGTCGTCACCGACGGCCGCCCGCGCACCTACTGGACCACCGAGCTCACCGTCGACTCGGCCCTGCGCAGCATGGGCCTGCGCGCGGACGGCGCCCGGCTGTCCGCCTCGCGTTCGGCTCCCATCGAGCGCCGCGGCCTGTCGCTGAGCCTGGCCACGCCGAAGTCCCTGACCCTCGTGGTGGGTGGGCAGGCGCAGCCCGTGAACACCACGGCGATCACCGTCGGGCAGCTCCTCGACGAGCGCGACCTCACGGTCCGGCCGGCCGACCGGCTCTCGACGGCGACCGGGCAGGCGCTGCGCTCGGGCATGCGGATCCAGCTGACCCGCGTGGACCAGCGCACCGAATCGGTGACCGAGAAGATCGCGGCTCCCACGACCACCAAGCGTGACTCGGGGCTGGCCAAGGGCCGCACCGTGGTCGAGTCGGCCGGGCGTGACGGTTCGCGCCGGGTCGAGTACCGGGTTGAGGTGCTCGACGGCAAGGTGACCTCGCGCACCGTCGTCGGCGCCACCACCGTCTCCGCCCCGCAGCCGCGGGTGGTCCGGGTCGGTACCAAGGTCGAGGAGCGGGAGTCCGCCTCCTCGTCGTCGCGGTCGTCGTCCTCCAGCCGCAGTTCGGGCTCGAGCTCCGGTGGCTCCACGGGCAGCGCAGACGGCCTCAACTGGGCGGCCCTGGCCGCCTGCGAGTCGGGCGGCAACCCCCGCGCGGTGAACCCCAGCGGCCGCTACCACGGCCTCTACCAGTTCAGCGTCGCCACGTGGCGTTCGGTGGGCGGCAGCGGCCTGCCCTCGCGGGCGTCGGCCTCGGAGCAGACGATGCGCGCGAAGATGCTGTACCAGCGCGCGGGTCGTGGCTCGTGGCCGGTCTGCGGCCGTCGTCTCTGACGATCGAGGGTTCACGCCTGTAAGACAACGGCCGTCAGTCGTGACGGCCGACAGGACGCGAGCGCCGTGAGGTGCGAGCATCCCGGCACGCCGGTCGACGACGACCGGCACGCACCCGGACGGCGGGCGCGGGCGACGATGCCCGCGCCCGCCCGCCGTCGCCGGGGCGGCCCCCGCGGCGTGGCAAGCTGGAGGGGTGAGCGACGCCGCGCCCCCGCAGCCAGCCGTCCCGCTCCCGCTGCTCGGCGCGGCCGAGGTGCGGGAGCTGGCGGAGGCCCTCGGCGTGCGCCCCACGAAGACCCTCGGGCAGAACTTCGTGCACGATGCCAACACGGTCCGGCGCATCGCCCGCCTCGCGGAGGTCGGCCCCGGGGACCAGGTGGTCGAGGTCGGCCCCGGCCTGGGCTCGCTCACCCTCGCGCTGCTGGAGACCGGCGCCGACGTCGTGGCCGTCGAGATCGACCCGGCGCTCGCCGCGGCCCTGGCCCCCACCGTCGCCGCCCGCGCCCCCGAGGCCGGCGCACGGCTGACGGTCGTGCACGCCGACGCCCTGCGCGTCACCGAACTACCGCTCGATCCGGGCCGCCGCCAGGTGATGGTCGCCAACCTGCCGTACAACGTGGCCGTCCCGGTCCTGCTCACCTTCCTCGAGCGCTTCCCCGGCCTCGCCGGTGGGCTGGTCATGGTGCAGGCCGAGGTCGCCGACCGGCTGGCGGCCCGCCCGGGTGAACAGGCGTACGGCGTCCCGTCGGTGAAGGCCTCCTGGTACGCCGACGTGCGCCGCGCCGGGCACGTGCCCCGCCAGGTGTTCTGGCCCGTGCCCAATGTCGAGTCGGGGCTGGTGGCCTGGACCAGGCGCGCGCACGCGCTGCCCGACGGCGTCGGCGCCGAGGTGTCCCGTGAACAGGTGTTCGCCTGCGTCGACGCCGCCTTCGCCCAGCGGCGCAAGACCCTGCGCTCGGCCCTGGCCCGCTGGGCCGGCTCGCCGGCCGATGCGGAGCGGATCTGCCGCAGCGCGGGCGTCGACCCGGGCGCACGAGGGGAGACCCTCGACGTCGCCGCGTACGTCGCGCTGGCCCGGGCCGCGGGGCTGCCCCGTGACTGACGCCCCCGGCGAGGTCGACGCGTTCCTCGCCGCCCTCGAACCGAGCGTGGCGGCACCGCTGCGGCGGATCGTCGAGGTGGCCCGTGCCACGGTGCCCGGACTCGGTCAGGGCCGCAGCTACGGCATGCCGGCCCTCACCCACCGGGGCAAGGCCGTGCTCGGCTTCGGGGTGCGCGGCTCGCACGTGAGCGTGGCGCCGTTCAGCGGCACGGCGATCGCGGCGGCGGGGGCGCCCCTGGCGGGGCTCGACGTCACCAAGGGATCCGTCCGCCTGCCCCTCGGCGAGGGCATGCCCGACGACGCGGTCGTGGCGCTGCTGGCCGCGCGCGTCGCCGAGGTGGAGGCGGCGCTGCGCTGAGCCGCCCGGCGAGCGCGGCTAGGGTGGGGGCGGAAGGCTCGGGCAGTGGGAGGGTGGAACGACGGCGTGACCTCCGAACCGGGCGTGTCGGTGCGGGTGCCCGCGAAGATCAACCTTGGTCTGGCGGCGGGCGGGCCCGGCGCCGACGGCTACCACGACCTCGCCACGGTGTTCCAGGCCGTGTCGCTGTACGACGAGGTGACGGCCACCCTCGCGGAGGACGTCTCGATCACCGTCGACGGCGTGCAGGCCGAGGAGGTCCCCCTCGACCCGTCCAACCTGGCCATCCGGGCGGCGAGGCTGCTCGCGCGCCGCTCCGGCATCGACGCGGGCGTCCACCTCCACCTGCACAAGCAGATCCCCGTGGCCGGCGGCATGGCCGGTGGCAGCGCCGACGCGGCCGGGGCGCTGCTGGCCTGCGAGGCGCTGTGGGACCTCGGCCTCACCCGCGCCGACCTGATCGAGCTCGCCGCCGAGCTGGGCGCCGACGTCCCGTTCCCGCTCATGGGCGGCACTGCGATCGGCACGGGGCACGGCGACGTCCTGACCCCGGCCCTGGCGCGCGGCGAGTTCCAGTGGGTGCTCGCGTTCGCGCCGTTCGGGCTGTCCACCCCTCGGGTGTTCGGCGAGCTGGACCGCCTGCGGGCCGGGCGCGTGCTGCCCGAGCCTCGCGTGGCCGACCAGCTCATGCACGCGCTGCGCAGCGGGGACGCGCAGGCGCTCGGCGAGGCCCTGCACAACGACCTGCAGCCCGCCGCGCTGTCACTGGCGCCGAAGCTGGAGCGCACCCTGGCGGTGGGCCGCGACTGCGGCGTCCTCGGCGCTCTCGTGTCCGGCTCCGGGCCGACCGTGGCCTTCCTCGTCTCCGGTGCCGACATGGCGCTGGACCTGTCCATCGGCCTCACGGCCTCCGGTGCGGTGCGCGACGTGCGGCGCGTGCACGGGCCGGTGCCCGGCGCCCGGATCATCGACCCCGCGCGTGGTGGCAGGTAGACCGTGGCCCATCTCCTCAACGTCGAGTCCGCGACGGTCACGTTCGCGGCCCGCAACGTCCTCGACGGCGTCTCCCTCGGGATCGACGACGGCGACCGCATCGGCATCGTCGGCCGCAACGGCGACGGCAAGTCGACGCTGCTGCGCGTCATGGGCCGCAGCCAGGCGCCCGACGGCGGCCGGGTGACCCACACCGGCGGCGTCCGGGTGGGGATGCTCAGCCAGGTCGACGACCTCGACCCCGCCGCGCCGGT
Source organism: Kineosporiaceae bacterium (assembly GCA_046330935.1). GTDB lineage: Bacteria > Actinomycetota > Actinomycetes > Actinomycetales > Kineosporiaceae > JAXLRU01. The sequence continues at coordinate 307,219 of JAXLRU010000006.1, read as the reverse complement.
CCTGCACGCCGTGGTGGGCCGGGTGCCCGACCACTCGTGGGCCTCCGACGCCGCCGTGCGCGCCGTCCTCGTCGGCCTGCTCGGCGGCCTGGACGCCCCCGCGGTGGGCGGCCTGGAGGCGAAGGTCGGCGACCTGTCCGGCGGGCAGCGCCGCCGCGTCGCCCTCGCGGCTCTGCTCGCCCAGCCCTACGACGTCCTGCTCCTCGACGAGCCGACGAACCACCTCGACGTCGAGGGGGTGGCCTGGCTCGCCGAGTACCTGCGCGGCCGGTGGCCCGCCAACCGCGGCGGCCTGGTCGTCGTCACGCACGACCGGTGGTTCCTGGACGCCGTCTGCACCCGCACCTGGGAGGTGCACGACGGCGTCGTCGACGCCTACGACGGCGGGTACGCGGCGTACGTGCTGACCCGCGCCGAGCGCTCGCGGGTGGCGGCGGTGACGGAGGAGCGGCGGCAGAACCTGCTCCGCAAGGAGCTGGCGTGGCTGCGGCGCGGGGCGCCCGCGCGGACGTCGAAGCCCCGGTTCCGCCTCGACGCCGCCGCCGCGCTGATCGCCGACGAGCCGCCCCCGCGCGACGGCGTCGCCCTCAACCGGATGGCCACCGCGCGCCTGGGCAAGGACGTCGTCGACCTCGAGGACGTGACGTTCGGGTTCGGCGAGAAGGTGCTGTTCGACGACGTCACGTGGCGGCTGGGGCCGGGGGACCGGATCGGCGTCGTCGGGGTCAACGGTGCCGGCAAGTCGACGCTGATGCGGCTGGTCACGGGCGAGCTGGTGCCGACGTCCGGGCGGGTCCGGCGCGGGTCGACAGTGCGCACCGCGGTGCTGTCCCAGGACGTGAGCGAGCTCGACGAGGTCGCCGACCTGCGCGTGCAGGAGGCCGTCGAGAAGGTCCGCGGAAGCGTGATGATCGATGGCAAGGAGGTCGGCCCCGGGCAGCTGCTGGAGAAGCTCGGCTTCACCAAGGGCCGGATCTGGACGCCCGTCGCCGACCTGTCGGGCGGGGAGCGGCGGCGGCTGCAGCTGCTGCGCCTGCTGATGGCCGAGCCGAACGTGCTGATCCTCGACGAGCCGACCAACGACCTCGACACCGACACCCTCGCCGCGGTCGAAGACACCCTCGACGGCTGGCCCGGCACCCTGCTGGTGGTCTCGCACGACCGTTACCTGCTGGAGCGCGTCTGCGACCGGATGGTCGCCGTGCTCGGCGACGGGCGCATCCGAGACCTGCCCGGCGGGGTCGAGCAGTACCTCGAGCTGCGCCTGGCGCAGCTCGGTGCCGCCGCCGCGCAGCCCTCGGCCGCCTCGTCGGTGGCGTCCGCACCTGCCGGGCCTTCCGGTGCCGACGTCCGGGCCGCCCGCAAGGAGCTGACCCGGATCGAGCGGCAGATGCAGAAGATCACCGCTCAGGAGGAGAAGCTGCACGCGCAGATGGCCGAGCAGGCCACCGACCACGCCGCGATCCTCTCCCTCGACGCCAAGCTACGGGCGCTGGTCGCCGAGCGCGAGGCGCTCGAGGAGGAGTGGCTCGCCGCCGCGGAGCTGGTGGACTGAGGTCTCAGCCCTCGCCGTCGAAGGGCATCACGAGCCGCTTGAGCAGCATCGACAGCTCGCGCCGGCGGGCCGGGTCGAGCACCTCCAGCAGCACCCGCTCGCGGGCGAGGAGGTCGGCGAGCGCGAGGTCCACCAGCTCGCGCCCGGCTGCGGTGATCTTCACCATCACCCCGCGGCCGTCGGCCGGGTCGGGCTTGCGGACGACGAGCCCGCGCTCGGCGAGCCGGTCGATCCGGTTGGTCATCGTGCCCGAGCTGACGAGAGTCGCGTTGACCAGCGCCGACGGGGACAGCTGGTAGGGCGCGCCCGAGCGGCGCAGCACGGCCAGGACGTCGAACTCCCACGTCTCCAGGCCGTGTTCGGCGAACGCCGCGGCACGGTCGCGGTCGAGGTGCTTGGCCAGGCGGGTGACCCGCGACAGCACTTCGAGGGGCGCGACGTCGAGGTCGGGACGCTCGCGGCGCCACGCGGAGACGATCCGGTCGACCTCGTCCTGGCCGGGGGGCATGGGGGTCACGGTGCAGCCTCCACGGGCGCGGGGGAGTCGGACTCGGCGGGCTCGCCGGTCGTCCAGCCTGGTCGGGCCGCGCGCGGCCCGGACAGACCCGGGCTGGGCACCATCCCGACGAGCCCGTTCCAGGCGAGGTTGACCAGGTGCGCGGCCACCTCGGTCTTGTCCTTGTCGCGGTGATCGAGCCAGTACTGGCCGGTCAGCGCCACCATGCCCACGAGCATCTGGGCGTACAGGGGCGCCGAGTCGGCGTCGAGCCCGCGGCGGGAGAACTCGGAGCCGAGCAGGTGCTCCACCTGGCTCGCGACGTCGCTGATCAGGCTGGCGAACGTGCCCGTGGACTGCGCGACGGGGGAGTCGCGCACGAGGATCCGGAAGCCGTCGGTGTGCGACTCGATGTAGTCCAGCAGGGCGAAGGCGGCCGTCTCCGCCATCACCCGAGGGTGCGACGGGGTGGCCAGGGAGCCGGTGATCGCGTCCAGCAGGGTGCGGATCTCGCGGTCGACGACGACCGCGTACAGGCCTTCCTTGCCCCCGAAGTGCTCGTAGACGACCGGCTTGGACACCTCGGCGGTCGCGGCGATCTCCTCGACCGTCGTCGCCTCGAAGCCCTTCTCGGCGAACAGCCGCCGCCCGATCTCGATCAGTTGCTCCCGGCGCTGCTTGCCCGTCATCCGCGAGCGGGTCGCGGTCTTGACGGGTCGCACGTCGGGATCAGGGGGTTCGCCGGTCACGGCGGCCATCATGCCGCGAACCGGCGACGGTCGCCGGGGTTCGTGCCCCGGCCGGTCACACGCGGCGCGAGGCGACCCGCTCGGCCACCGGCCAGCGCACCTCGCGGGCCCAGCCGAGCTTCTCGAACGCCCAGATCACGCGGGCGCTGATGTCGACCTGGCCGCGCAGCACCCCGTGCCGGGCGCAGGTGGGGTCGGCGTGGTGCAGGTTGTGCCAGGACTCCCCGAAGGACAGCACGGCCAGCCACCACACGTTGCCGGAGCGGTCCCGGCTGGCGAACGGACGCTCGCCGAGGGCGTGGCAGATCGAGTTGATCGACCACGTCACGTGGTGGAGGAGGCACACCCGCACCAGGGATCCCCAGAAGAACGCCGTCAGGGCGCCCTGCCAGGACCAGGTGACCAGGCCGCCGACCACGGCGGGCAGCAGCAGCGAGACGGCCACGAGCGGCATGAACAGCTTGGAGACCAGCGCGATGTCGCGGTCGCGGAGCAGGTCGGGGGTGTACTTGCGCTGGTTGGTGAGCTCGACGTCGAACAGCCAGCCGGTGTGGGCGAACCACAGGCCCTTGACGAGCGCCGGCACGGTCTCGCCGTAGCGCCACGGCGAGTGGGGGTCACCCTCGCGGTCGCTGAAGGCGTGGTGGCGGCGGTGGTCGGCCACCCAGCGGATGACCGGCCCCTCGATCGCCAGCGACCCGGCGACGGCCAGCGCGATCCGCAGCGGGCGGTTGGCCTTGAACGACCCGTGGGTGAAGTAGCGGTGGAAGCCCACCGTGATGCCCAGGCCCGACACGACGTACATGACCAGGGCGATCGCGACGTCGGACCAGCCGAGCCAGCCGCCCCAGGCCACCGGTGCGGCCGCGAGGACGGCGAGGAACGGCACCACGATGAACAGCAGCAGGACGACGTTCTCCCCCCGCGACTTGCGCGCGGCGTCGATCATGGGTTCCGCTTCGCGCCGCGGGGCGGGGGCGGTCTCGACGGCCGTGGGCGGGGGTGGGGTCATGCGAACGCTCCGAAGGGGTGTGCCGGGGTGACCCCGACGGCGGGTGAAACCGGACGAGCCCGGCTACGCCACCGTAAGCTACGGTCGCGTAGTCGCCAAGACTCCGTCCTCATGATTTCGTCCGGGGGACTGCTCACCCTGTGCCCGCACGGCGGCCGTCCATGCGGCGATGGCAGACTTGCCCGCGGCGGGAACCGGAGGACGGCCCCCGCCGATCCGCCCTGGTGTAACGGCAGCACACAGGCCTTTGGAGCCTTGAGGTACCTGTTCGAATCGGGTGGGCGGAGCACTGGTCGGCCCCGGCCGGGGGCGTGGACGCCCCGGCGGGGGAGCCCGCGGGCGGCCGGCGGTCCCGGTTCGCAGCGGTAGGATCGGCAGCGTCGTGCCACCGACCAGGCCGAGGAGGCTTGCACTCGTGAGCCCCGTCCGCCCCCTCGCCGTCGTCGTCCTCGCCGCCGGTGAGGGAACGAGGATGCGCTCGCAGACCCCCAAGGTGCTGCACGAGATCGGTGGCCGCTCCCTGCTCGGGCACGCCCTCGCCGCGGCCGCCGCCCTCGAGCCCGACCATCTCGTCGCCGTCGTGCGCCACCGTCGCGACCTCGTCGCCCCCCACGCCGAGCAGGTGGCGACCGAGCTCGGCACCCGGCTCGTCGTCGCCGACCAGGACGACGTCAAGGGCACCGGCCGCGCCGTCGGGTGCGGGCTCGCCGGCCTGCTCGCCACCGCCGGGGTCGACGCCGGCGAGCACCCGGGCCGCACGGTCGTCGTCACCTACGGGGACGTCCCGCTGCTGGCCCCCGACACCCTGCGCGAGCTGGTCGAGCTGCGCGAGGCCGAGCAGGCCGCCGCCGTCGTCCTCACCGCCGTCGTGCCCGACCCCAGCGGCTACGGCCGCATCCTGCGCGACGACGCCGGGGACGTCCTGGGCATCGTCGAGCACAAGGACGCCGACGCCGCGCAGCGGGCGCTCACCGAGATCAACTCCGGGATCTACGCCTTCGACGCCGCCGTCCTCGCCTCGGCGCTGGGGCGGCTGTCCACCGACAACGCACAGGGCGAGCAGTACCTCACCGACGTCCTCGGCATCGCCCGCGCCGACGGCGGGCGGGTCCGCGCGCTCGTCACCGGCGACCTCTGGCAGGTCGAGGGCGTCAACGACAAGGCCCAGCTGGCCGCCCTCGGGGCCGAGCTGAACCGGCGCGTCCTGCGCGCGTGGATGCTCGCCGGCGTCACGGTGGTCGACCCCTCGACCACGTGGGTCGACGTCCAGGTGAGCCTCGAACCCGACGCCACGCTGCTGCCCGGTGTCCAGCTGCACGGCACCACCACGGTCGCCACCGGCGCCACGGTGGGGCCCGACACCACGCTGCGCGACACGCAGGTCGGGGCCGGCGCCGACGTGGTCCGCAGCCACGCGCTGGGCGCCGTGATCGGCGAGCGGGCGACCGTGGGCCCGTTCGCCTACCTGCGCCCCGGCACGCGGCTGGGCGTCAAGGGCAAGATCGGCGGTTTCGTCGAGACGAAGAACGCGGTGATCGGCGACGGCTCCAAGGTGCCGCACCTGTCCTACGTGGGCGACGCCGAGATCGGCGCGGGCTCGAACGTGGGGGCGGCCAGCGTCTTCGTCAACTACGACGGCGTCGCCAAGCACCGGATCACGGTGGGCGACCAGGTGCGGATCGGCAGCGACACCATGCTCGTCGCGCCCGTCAGCATCGGGGACGGCGCCTACACGGCCGCCGGTTCGGTGATCACCGACGACGTGCCTCCCGGAGCGCTGGGCGTGGGCCGAGCCCGTCAGCGCGTGGTCGAGGGCTGGACGCTGCGTCGTCGCCCCGACACCCCCGCAGCGCTCGCCGCGCAGGCCGCCCTCGCGGCGGTCGCGGGCCACGAGTCGGGGACGGCGGGGCAGGGCGGCGACGCCCAGGGCGCGGACGGCGTCCACGAGGGTTCCGGCGCATCGGCGCCGGGAGCGACGGGCGCGGGGGCACCCGGCGGGCAAGCAGCCACGGACTCCGTGGCCGACCCGAGCAGTTTGGGACCGAGCAGCCCACAGCGGGCTGCCGCAGGTGAGGGAGCACCCACAGCATGACCGGCATCACGTCCACCAGTGAGAAGCGCATGGTCCTGGTGACCGGCCGGGCTCACCCCGAGCTCGCGAACGAGGTGGCCAAGGAGCTGGGGGTCGACCTCGTCCCCACCACCGCCTACGACTTCGCCAACGGCGAGATCTACGTCCGGTTCGGCGAGAGCGTCCGCGGCTGCGACGCCTTCGTCATCCAGAGCCACTGCGCCCCCATCAACCAGTGGGTCATGGAGCAGCTGATCATGGTGGACGCGCTGAAGCGGGCCTCCGCCAAGCGGATCACCGTCATCGCCCCGTGCTACGCCTACGCCCGCCAGGACAAGAAGCACCGCGGCCGCGAGCCGATCTCGGCCCGCCTGGTCAGCGACCTGTTCAAGACCGCCGGCGCCGACCGGCTGATGGCGGTCGACCTGCACACCGCGCAGATCCAGGGCTTCTTCGACGGCCCGGTCGACCACCTCTGGGCGCTGCCGCTGCTCGCCGACTACGTGCGCAAGCGCGTGGACCGCACCAAGCTCACCGTCGTCTCCCCCGACGCGGGCCGGGTGCGGGTGGCCGACCTGTGGTCCGACCGCCTCGGCGCCCCCCTGGCGATCATCCACAAGCGCCGCGACCCGAACGTGCCCAACCAGGTGCGCGTCCACGAGGTCGTCGGTGACGTCAAGGGCCGCACCTGCGTCCTCGTCGACGACATGATCGACACCGCCGGCACCATCTGCCAGGCCGCCGAGGCGCTGAAGGAGAACGGCGCCGCCGACGTCATCGTGGCCGCCACCCACGCGCTCCTGTCGGGCCCCGCCGTCGACCGGCTGAAGAACAGCTCGATCAGCGAGGTCATCGTCACCGACACGCTGCCCCTGGCCGAGGACCGCCTCTTCCCCAAGCTGACCGTGCTCTCGATCGCCCCCATGGTCGCCCGCGCGATCCGCGAGGTGTTCGACGACGGCTCGGTCACGAGCCTGTTCGACGGCAACAGCTGAGCGTCCCCCCGCGACACCGCGAAGGCCGCCACCCCCTCGGGGGTGGCGGCCTTCGTCGTCGTGCGGGAGGTCGTGCGGCGAGGGTCAGAGCACCATGCCGGCACCGACGGTGGCGTTGGTCGCCTCGTCGATGAGGATGAACCCGCCGGTGGTGCGGTTGCGCCGGTACTCGTCGACGAACAGCGGGCCCGTGGTGCGCAGGCGGATCCGGCCGATGTCGTTGAGCCCCAGCTGCCCGCTGTTCTCGTCGCGGTGCAGCGTGTTGATGTCGAGCCGGTAGTGCAGCTCCTTGACCATCGTGCGCGCCGTGCGGGTGGTGTGCTTGATCGCCAGCTTCTGCCCCGGCACGAGCGGCTTGTCGCTCATCCAGCAGACCATCGCGTCGAGGTCCTGGGTGACCGTCGGCGCGTTGTTGACGCGGCAGAGCATGTCGCCGCGCGAGATGTCGATCTCGTCCTCCAGCCGCACGGTCACGGCCATGGGCGGGAAGGCGGCGTCCACCGACTCACCCGCGACGTCGATCGCCGCGATCTTGCTGGTGAAGCCCGACGGCAGGGCCATGACCTCGTCGCCGACCTTCATGACCCCGCCGGCCACCGTGCCCGCGTAGCCGCGGTAGTCGTGCAGCTTGTCCGACATCGGCCGGATCACGTACTGCACGGGGAACCGGACGTCGATCAGGTTGCGGTCGCTGGCCACGTGCACGTGCTCGAGGTGGTGCAGCAGCGAGGGGCCCTCGTACCAGGGCATGTTCTCGCTGCGGGTGACGATGTTGTCGCCCTTGAGCGCCGACATCGGGATCACCGTGAGGTCGTGCACCTCGAGCTTCGCCGCGAACTTCTCGAACTCGTCGGCGATCGCCTCGTAGGTGGCCCGGTCGTAGCCGACGAGGTCCATCTTGTTGACGGCGAGCACCAGGTGCGGCACGCGCAGCAGGGTCGCGATGAACGCGTGCCGGCGCGACTGCTCCACGAGCCCCTTGCGGGCGTCCACCAGGATGATCGCGAGGTCGGCCGTGGAGGCACCCGTGACCATGTTCCGGGTGTACTGGATGTGCCCGGGGGTGTCGGCGATGATGAACTTCCGCTTGGGCGTCGCGAAGTAGCGGTAGGCGACGTCGATCGTGATCCCCTGCTCGCGCTCGGCCCGCAGGCCGTCGGTGAGCAGTGCGAGGTTCACGTAGTCGTCGCCGTGCGCCTTCGAGGCCGCCTCGACGGCGTCCAGCTGGTCTTCGAAGATCGACTTCGAGTCGTAGAGCAGTCGCCCGATGAGCGTGCTCTTGCCGTCGTCGACGGAGCCTGCGGTGGCGAACCGAAGCATGTCCACTGTCAGAAGTACCCTTCCCGCTTCCGGTCCTCCATGGCCGCCTCGCTGAACTTGTCGTCACCGCGGGTTGCTCCCCGCTCGGTGATCCGGGTCGAGGCGACCTCGTCGATGATCTTCTCCACGGTGTCCGCGTCGCTCAGGACGGCGGCCGTGAGGCTCGCGTCGCCCACCGTGCGGTAGCGCACGCGGGCGATGAAGGTCTGCTCACCCTCACGGGGCCGGCAGAACTCGTTGTTGGCGTAGAGCATGCCGCCGCGGTCGAACACCTCGCGGTCGTGGGAGTAGTAGATCGAGGGCAGCGGGATCTCCTCGCGCTGCACGTAGTGCCAGATGTCCAGCTCGGTCCAGTTGGACAGCGGGAACACCCGGATGCTCTCGCCCAGGTGGATCTTGCTGTTGTACAGGCTCCACAGCTCGGGACGCTGGTTCTTCGGGTCCCACTGGCCGAACTCGTCGCGGAAGGAGAAGACGCGCTCCTTGGCGCGGGCCTTGTCCTCGTCGCGACGGGCACCGCCGAACGCGGCCGTGAACCGGTGCTTCTCGATCGCGTCGAGCAGCACGGGCGTCTGGATGCGGTTGCGGGTGCCGTCGGGCAGCTCGGCGACGAGCCCGCGGGCGATGGCGTCGGGCACGCTGGCGACGACGAGCTGGACGCCGAGCTCGGCGACGCGGCGGTCGCGGTACTCCAGCACCTCGGGGAAGTTGTGGCCGGTGTCCACGTGCATCACGGGGAAGGGGATGCGCGCCGGGGCGAAGGCCTTCTCGGCCAGCCGCAGCATGACGATCGAGTCCTTGCCCCCGGAGAACAGCAGCACGGGTCGCTCGAACTCGGCCGCCACCTCCCGGAAGATGTGGATGGCCTCGGCCTCGAGGGTGTCCAGCTGGGACAGCCGGTACTCCTGAGGTCCGGCCGTGGGCAGGACGGTCTGGTCGGTCATCGGGTCGGCTCCTGGACGAGGAACCGTCCGGTCTGCTCGAGGATGGCCTCGGCGAACTCCGGACGGGCCACCACGAGGTCGGGCAGCTTGGGGTCGGGCTGGTTGTACTGCAGCGGGCTGCCGTCGATGCGGCTGGTGAACAGCCCCGCGGCCCGCGCCACGGCCACGGGGGCCGCGGAATCCCATTCGAACTGGCCGCCCGCGTGCACGTACGCGTCGGCCTCACCGCGCCACACGCTGGCGCACTTCACGCCGGCCGACCCCATGGGCACCAGCTCGGCGCCGAGCTCGGCGGCCATGGCCGTGACGAACGCCGGGGGACGGCTGCGGCTGACCGCGAGGCGCAGCGGCCCCTCGGGACGGGCCGGGAGGGCGGGAGGGGTGTCGGTGGCGTAGGTGACGCCGGCAGCGGGCAGGGCCACGGCCCCGGCGACGAGCTCGCCCGAGACCCACAGGGCCACGTGCACCGCCCAGTCCCAGCGCGGGGGCTCGCCGTACTCGCGCGTGCCGTCCAGGGGGTCGATGATCCAGACCCGCTCGGCGCTGAGCCGGGCGGCGGAGTCGGCCGCCTCCTCGCTGAGCACCGCGTCGCCCGGGCGGAACTCGGCCAGGCGCGCCGCGAGCACCTTCTGGGCACCGGCGTCACCCGCGTCCTTGAGGGCACTGCCCGTGGCGGTGCCACGGATGCCCAGCAAGGCGTGGCCGGCCTCGTCGGCCAGCTGCCGGGCCAGGGCGGCGTCATCGCGGTAGGAGGTCATCGGTGTCTTCCTGAACGGGGCCGGGGGGGCCGGGAGCGACAGGTGCCTCGCGGAGTCACGGCCGTCGATCGCGTCGTGCGGTGCAGCGGCTGACGGTACTCCCGTGCCGCCCTCCATTGTGACGGGCGTCCGGGCGGGGCGGGGACGTCGTGCCCGCACCTCGCACGATCAACGAGTGCCCCCGCCGGCGTGCTCGACTCAGGGCGACCCACGGTGCGCAGAGGTGACGATGAGCTATCGGCTTCCTGCCGTTTTCCGTGTCCCGACAACGCACGGTCACCCAGTCTGCCCTATCTGACGGGCAAATCAGAAGGCGCGGACAGCGGGGTGCTGCCCGCGCCTTCGGCCGGCGACGCCGTGGCGCCGCAGGGAGGTCAGTAGGCGCCGGACTTCTTCAGGACCGCGGTGCCGGTGCGCCACAGGATCGACAGGTCGAGGGCGATCGACCAGTTGTCGACGTAGCGCAGGTCGAGCCTCAGCGACTCCTCCCACGACAGGTCGCTGCGGCCACTGACCTGCCACAGTCCGGTCAGGCCCGGCAGGACCCGCAGGCGGCGCAGGGCGTCCTCGCCGTAGACGGCGACCTCCTCGGGCAGCGGGGGCCGGGGGCCGACGAGACTCATGTCCCCACGGATCACGTTGATCAGCTGGGGCAGCTCGTCGAGCGACAGCTTGCGCAGGATCGCGCCGATCCGGGTGATCCGCGGGTCGTTCCTCATCTTGAAGAGGACCTCGTTGCCCTCGCTCTGGGCCCGCAGGGCCGCCAGGCGGGCCTCGGCGTCCACGCACATCGAGCGGAACTTCAGCATCGTGAACCGCTCGCCGCCGATGCCGATGCGGGTCTGGCGGAAGAGCACCGGGCCGCGGTCGTCGAGCTTGATCGCCAGGGCCAGGACGGCCATCACGGGCAGCGCGACCAGGAGCAGCAGCGAGCCGAGCACCCGGTCGAAGATCGTCTTCATGAGCAGCTTGCTGCCGGAGGCGCCCGGGCGCTCCAGGTGCAGCAGCGACATGCCCGCGACCGGGCGGATCGACAGGCGCGGGCCGGCGACCTCGATGATGCCGGGAGAGACGACGAGCTCGACGCCGCGCTCCTCCAGCGCCCACGACAGGCGGCGCAGCGCCTGACCGGTGAGGTCGGGGTGGTTGGCGACGGCGACGACGTGGGCGCCGGTCTCGTCGACCGCGTCGATGATCTCGGAGGGGTCGCCCACCACCGGGACGCCGCTGACGTGCGAGACCTCGATGTCGCCGCGGGGCAGGCACGCGCCGACGGCGACGAGGCCGTGCTGCGGCTCGTGGTCGAGCTTCTCGATCACAGACACCACCGCGTCGGCGCGCCCGACGACCAGGACCCGCTGCAGGCCGCGCCCGGCAGCACGCAGGCGGAACAGCCAGTCGCGCAGCGCGTGGCGCGCGATCAGGGTCAGGACCACGGTCAGCGGGACGGCGACGAGCACGTAGCCGCGGGAGAGGTCACCGCGGGCGGCGTAGGACAGGACGGCGATGAGGGTGAACAGCGCGAGGCCCGCGTCGAGCACGCGCTTGTACTCCTCGGGCCCGGTGCCCAGGAAGCGCAGGTCGTACCCGCGACGCGCGGCGACCACGAGCACCCACACGAAGGGGATGGCGGCGCTGATGAGCACGTAGTGCGCGGGGGAGGTGAGGCCGAAGCGGATGAGGTGCCCACTGATGGCGGCCACGGTGGCGGCCACCGCGTCGGAGGCGACGGCGAGGCTCTGGTACTTGCCGAGCAGTACGCGCGGGTCCTCGTCGGTCACATCCGGTCGCGGCAGGCGCGTGAGCTGGACACCGGACGTGGACAGGGAGTGACGCCCTCGAGTGCGAGTCGTGGCGTCGCCCAGGGTCTCGGTGTCGGCGAGACGCCCGAGGGGCGCCGCCTCTCCGGAGGTGTGAGCGAGAGACATGGACTCTCCTGCCTGTTCAAGCCTGATGCTGACGACGGAGCGCCGTCGCTCTGTGCTACCGACAGGATCGAATGTAGAGGGTCCGGCGGTATCCGTGAGTGAAGTCTGGGAAAAAGACCCCGGCCTTTGTGGGCATCGTGAACGCAACGTCACGCAGCGCGACAGGACGGGGTCGTGAAGGCCCCCGGGCGCCGTGCAGCCAGTGTGATCCCGCGGAAGGTCGCTTCGCTGGTGAACTGAGGATTTCCTGACCTCAGGCCCCGATTGCGGGCAGATGTCGGCGAGGGGTCCGCGGAGGCGGGCCGGGCGGCTTCAGCGGGTGTTCGTCGCCGTCTGTGCGCGTTCCCAGCCGAGGGCGAGGATCTCCGATACCACGTCGCACGCGTCGGGGAGGAGGAAATCCAACTCTTTCCGCTCCGTGCTGGAAAAGTCCCGAAGGACGAAGTCGGCAGCGTCCATCCGGCCCGGGGGGCGTCCGATGCCCACGCGCAGGCGGCGGTACTCCTTGGTGCCCAGGCTCGCCGAGATCGACCGCAGGCCGTTGTGGCCGCCCTCGCCGCCGCCCTGCTTGAGGCGCAGGGTCGCGAACGGCAGGTCGAGCTCGTCGTGCACCACGAGGACCTGCTCGGGGCTGACCTTGTAGTACCGAGCGAGGCCGGCGACCGGCCCGCCGGACAGGTTCATGTAGGTGGTGGGGCAGGCCAGGCGCACCGTGATGTCCCCGCGCCGGGCCATGCCCTCGGTGGCCTGCTGCTTGCCGCGCCCGAGGCGCACGCCCCACTGCGCGGCGAGCGCGTCGACGACCATCGCGCCGACGTTGTGCCGGTTGCGCGCGTAGGAGGGGCCGGGGTTGCCGAGGCCCACCACCAGCCAGTCGCCGGCGTCGGCCACGGCGTCCTCCTGAGGATTGCGCAAGATCGAGGGGCGGCAGGGCCCGCCAGGAGTGGCGCGTACCCGGGACGAACGAAGCGCCGGCCCCCGCGGAGGTTCCCGCGAGGGCCGGCGTCAGTGGATCCGTGGAGCCGGACCAGCCGGGCGGATCAGGCCTCGGCGGCCTCGGACTCCTCCGCGGCGCCGCCGCCCTGCTCGGCGACGGTGACGATCAGCAGGTCGGGGTCGACCGCGAGGGAGACGCCGGCCGGCAGTGCGATGTCCTTGGCGTGGATCTGGAAGCCGGGCTCGGCGCCGTCGATGCTGATCTCCAGCGAGTCGGGGATCGTCGTCGCCTCGGCCTCGACGGCCAGCGACGAGACGTCGGAGACCACGTAGGCGTTGCCCAGGGGCGAACCGGTGACCTGGAGCGGGACGTCGACCGAGACCTTCTCGCCGCGGCGGACCAGGATCAGGTCGACGTGCTCGATGTGGCCGCGGACGGCGTCACGCTGCACCGACTTCGGCAGGGCGAGCTCGACCTTGTCCCCCAGGTCGAGGGCCAGCAGGACGTTGGCCTGCTTCAGCGCCATCATCGTCGCGTGGCCGTCGAGCGCCACGTGGACGGGTGCGGTGCCGTGGCCGTAGAGCACGGCGGGAACCTTGCCCGCGCGGCGCAGGCGGCGGGACGCACCCTTGCCGAACTCGCTGCGGGACTCGGCGGTGAGCTTCACCTCGGACACGATGTCTCCTCGTCGGGGGCGTCTTCGGGGACGCCGTGCTGCGGCCGGAGCGTGCCCGGCGGTGTGGTGTCTGGTCGGTCTTCGAGCCGGACCCGGCAGGTGCCTGGCCCGAACGATCGGGGTGGGCCTCGGGGGGAGCGGCCGGTGCGGACGCCGCTGACGCGGGTACCGGCGACCGGCACGCCACGTCGATGACGGCTCCGCGGTGCGGGCCCTCGCCGAGGCAACCAGGGAAGTCTAGACCTGCTCCCGCGACGCCACGAAATCAGCGCTGTCCGCCTGCGGCTGCGCCTGCGTGCGCCCCCGGCCGCCGGAGGTCAGGAAGGACACCAGTTCGTGGCCGAAGCTGCCGTCGCGCAGGCCCCGCGAGCGGCGCAGGAGCACCCACAGCGGGGGTGCGAGCAGCACGAGGGCGATGAGGACGACGCCGGTGGTGGCGGTCGGCACCTCCAGCAGCTTCAGCGCCGAGGCGAGCAGCACCAGGCTGAGGGCGCGGCGCAGCAGACCGGTGGGGGCCACGGAGGACCAGCGGGCGCCGAGCCAGACGCCGGGGATGCTGCCGAGCAGCAGGGAGGTGGTGATGTCGAGCTCGAAGTCGCCGTAGAGCACGTGGCCGAGCGCCGCTGCCGCCACCAGCGGCACCGCCTGGACCAGGTCGGTCCCCACCAGGCGCTTCATGGACAGCCGGGGGTAGACGGCCATGAGGGCCACGATGATCAGGGAGCCGCTGCCGACCGACGTCATCCCGACGACCAGCCCGCCGATCAGGCCGATGAGCACGGTGGGCAGGCGACGGGCGACGACGGGCTCGTCGTCGGCGGGTGCGGGCGCGGAGCCGGGCGTCGACCGCCGGGTGGCCCGCGCGTTCATCTCCGTCCACGCCTTCGCGATGAGGCCGCAGGTGGCGATGATCAGTGCGATGCCGAGGGACTTCTTGACGGCGTGCTGCACCGCCTCGGGGTCGTCGCCGCCCAGCCAGTTGAGCACGAAGACGCCGCAGAAGGCGCTGGGCACGGAGCCGGCCATGAGCCAGCCGACCACCGACCACGAGACGGTCCGCCGCCGGATGTGGACGATGCTGCCGACGGGCTTCATCACCGCCGAGGTGACGAGGTCGCTGGAGACCGCGGTGAGCGGATTGACGTTGAACAGCAGGACGAGCATCGGCGTCATCAAGGCGCCGCCGCCCATGCCGGTCAGTCCGACGACGAAACCGACGACGAGGCCGCCGACCGCCATCCACCAGTCGATCGTCATGCCGACCCTTTCCTCACGGGCGGGATCGCGTGCTCCCACCCATTCCACATTCCCGATGATTCTTGTCGGGAATTGACGTCCGGGGCTCCGCGGCGAGCGCGGCGTGACCCCGTGGGCATTATGTCGACTGGATTAGTCGATTATTCCGGTCGAGCGCCGACCACAGTAAAGGACGGACGCCGACCCGCGTAGTCCCCATCGCAGAGCGGTCCACCGCATGGCGGAGCGCCCCGGCGACCGCGCACTTGTCGGAGGCCGTGCGTACCCTCGATCCGTGGCCACGACGGCGTGGCCCCCCACGGGCGCCGCGCGTAGACGCCCGCCTGCCGTCGTGCCCGCACGACCCTGACGTAGCGACGAGGACCCTGCCGACCATGAACCTGCTGCCGCTCGTGGACGCCGCGCTCGCCGATCGGGGCCTGACCCGGATGCAGGAGGCGGCCGCGGCCGCGGCGACCGGCGACCTCGACGTCGTCGCCGTCCCCGGGGTCCGCCCCCTGGCCCTCGCGAGCCTCGCCGCACCCGGCCCCCACGGCGCCGGACGCACCGTCCTGGCCGTCACCGCCACGGGCCGCGAGGCCGAGGACCTCGCCTCCGCCCTGCGCTGCTACCTGCCGCCGGAGACGGTGGTCGAGTTCCCCGCCTGGGAGACGCTGCCGCACGAGCGCCTCTCGCCCCGGGCCGACACCGTCGGGCGGCGCCTGGCCGTCCTGCGGCGTCTGGCCCACCCCGAGGCCGCCGACACGACGGCCGGCCCCGGTACCGCCCCGGGAGCCGGCGCCGGTGCTGGCCAGGTGCGCGTGGTCGTGGCCGCCATCCGCGCGGTGCTGCAGCCGATCGTCGCCGGTCTCGGCGACCTCGAGCCGGTGCGCCTGCGCGCGGGTGACGGCGTCGAGCTGGACGCCGTCGTCCAGGGCCTGGTCGACGCCGCCTACGTGCGGGTCGACATGGTGGAGCGGCGCGGGGAGTTCGCCGTGCGGGGCGGGATCCTCGACGTCTTCCCGCCCACCGAGGACCACCCGCTGCGGGTCGAGTTCTGGGGCGACACCGTCGAGGAGATCCGCTGGTTCGCCGTCGCCGACCAGCGCTCGTTGGAGATCGCCGAGCAGGGGTTGTGGGCCCCGCCGTGCCGCGAGCTCCTGCTGACCGACGCCGTGCGCGCGCGGGCCGCCGAGCTGGTGGAGGCCCTGCCCGGTGTCGCCGACATGCTCACGCGGATCTCCGAGGGCATGGCCGTCGAGGGCATGGAGTCGCTGACCCCCGCCCTCGTCGACCGCATGGAGCTGCTGCTCGACGTCCTGCCCGAGGGCACCGTCACCGTCCTGATCGACCCCGAGCGCATCCGCACCCGCTCCCACGACCTGCTCGCGACCTCCGAGGAGTTCCTCGCGGCGTCCTGGGCGAACGCCTCCGCCGGCAACGCCGTCCCGGTCGACCTCGGCGCCACCCTCGGTGACTCCGCCTACCGCACCCTCGCCCAGCTGCGTGCCCGGGCGAGCGATCTCGGCCTGCCGTGGTGGACGATCGGATCGCTGGCCGCGGACGAGGACGACGTCGTGCGGATCGGCGCCCGGGAGGTCGACGCCTACCGTGGCGAGACCGAGAAGGCTCTCGCCGACCTGCGCATGCTCGCGGGCGCGGGCTGGCGGGTGGTCGTCACGACGGAGGGGTCGGGCTCGGCCCGCCGCACCGGCGAGGTGCTCTCCGCCGCGCAGGTGCCCGCGCGGGTGCTGCCCGCCCTCGGCGGCGAGGTGGAGCCGGGCGTCGTCCACGTCGTCCCCGCCTCGGGGGAGTCCGGGTTCGTGCTGGAGGACCAGCGCCTGGCGCTGGTCACCGAGACCGACCTGTCCGGCAGGCGCGGGTCCGGCGGCACCAAGGACATGCGGCGCATGCCCAGCCGGCGCCGCAACGTCGTCGACCCGCTGCAGCTCAAGCCCGGCGACTTCGTCGTCCACGAGCAGCACGGCGTGGGCCGCTACGTCGAGATGGTGCAGCGCACCGTCCAGGGTGCCACCCGCGAGTACCTCGTCATCGAGTACGCCGCGAGCAAGCGGGGCCAGCCCGGCGACCGACTGTTCGTCCCCAGCGACAGCCTCGACCAGGTCACCCGCTACGTGGGCGGCGAGGCGCCCGCCCTGAACAAGATGGGCGGGGCGGACTGGGCCAAGACCAAGGGCCGCGCCCGCAAGGCGGTCCGGGAGATCGCCGGGGAGCTCATCCGGCTGTACTCCGCGCGGATGGCCTCCACGGGTCACGCCTTCGGCCCCGACAGTCCGTGGCAGCGCGAGCTGGAGGACGCCTTCGCCTACGTGGAGACGCCCGACCAGCTGGCCTGCATCGACGAGGTCAAGGCCGACATGGAGAAGGCCCTCCCCATGGACCGCCTGCTGTGCGGGGACGTCGGCTACGGCAAGACCGAGATCGCCGTCCGCGCCGCGTTCAAGGCGGTGCAGGACGGCAAGCAGGTGGCGGTGCTCGTGCCGACCACCCTGCTGGTGCAGCAGCACTTCGAGACGTTCACCGAGCGCTACCGCAACTTCCCCGTCACGGTGAAGCCGCTGTCGCGCTTCCAGTCCGACGCCGACTCCAGGGCCACCCTCGACGGGCTCGCCGACGGCAGCGTCGACGTCGTGATCGGCACCCATCGCCTGCTGTCGGGCGAGGTGCGGTTCAAGGACCTCGGGCTGATCGTGGTCGACGAGGAGCAGCGCTTCGGGGTCGAGCACAAGGAGAAGCTGAAGCAGCTGCGCACCAACGTCGACGTGCTCGCGATGAGCGCGACGCCGATCCCGCGCACGCTGGAGATGGCCGTCACCGGCATCCGCGAGATGTCGACGCTGACCACCCCGCCCGAGGAGCGCCACCCGGTGCTCACGTTCGTCGGTCCCTACGACGAGCGGCAGATCGGCGCGGCGATCCGGCGGGAGCTGCTGCGCGAGGGGCAGGTCTTCTACGTGCACAACCGGGTCGAGTCGATCGAGCGCGCGGCCGCCCGGCTGCGGGAGCTCGTGCCCGAGGCCCGGATCGCCACGGCCCACGGCAAGCTCGGCGAGCACAAGCTCGAAGAGGTGATCGTCGACTTCTGGAACAAGGAGTTCGACGTGCTGGTCTGCACGACGATCGTCGAGACGGGCCTGGACATCTCCAACGCCAACACGCTGATCCTCGAGCGGGCCGACGTCCTCGGCCTGTCCCAGCTGCACCAGCTGCGGGGGCGCGTGGGCCGCGGGCGGGAGCGGGCCTACGCCTACTTCCTCTACCCGCCGGAGCGCCCGCTCACCGAGACCGCCCACGACCGCCTCCAGACCATCGCCCAGCACACCGACCTCGGCGCGGGCATGCAGGTGGCCATGAAGGACCTCGAGATCCGCGGGGCGGGCAACCTGCTGGGCGGGGAGCAGTCCGGCCACATCGCCGGCGTCGGGTTCGACCTCTACGTGCGGATGGTCGGGGAGGCCGTGGCGAACTTCCGCGGGGACGCCCCCGAGGAGATCCTCGACGTCAAGGTCGAGCTGCCGGTCGACGCCCACCTGCCGCACGAGTACGTCCCCGGCGAGCGGCTGCGCCTGGAGGCCTACCGGAAGATCGCCGAGGTGGGGTCCTCCGAGCAGCTGGAGGCCGTGCGCGAGGAGCTGCTCGACCGCTACGGGCCGATGCCCGACCCGGTGGTCACGCTGCTGGAGGTGGCGCGGCTGCGGCTGCTGGCCCGCCAGGCGGGCCTCACCGAGATCACCGTGCAGGGCACCCAGGTGCGGTTCACGCCGATGGAGCTGCCCGGCTCCAAGCAGCTGCGCCTGCAGCGGCTCTACCCCGGGGCCACGATCAAGGAGTCGACGCGCTCGGTGCTCGTCCCGCGGCCGATGACCGCACGCGTGGCCGGGCAGCCGCTGCGCGACCGGGCCGTCCTCGACTGGGCCCGCCAGCTGATCGAGTCCGTCGTCCTCGACTCCGTCGCCGCCGCCGCGGGCGTCGCCGGTGGAGCCGGTGCCCGATGAGGCGCGGGGGTGCGACTACGATCGAGCCCGCATCCCCGCCCGTGACCCCGCCGGTCCGGGCGGGCGCCGACCGCAGAACGTCCCCGGAGGGATCCCCGTGACCCGCGCCGCGCAGACCGCGTCCCGTACCCCGCTGGCCGGTCCGTCCGTCCCGCGCCGTCGCCGCCCGCGATCGCTCGCGGCGGTGGCCGGCGTCACGATGCTGCTCGGTCTCGGCCTGAGCGCGTGCGGCGAGGGCTCGGCGCCCCTGCCCGGCGCGGCGGCGGTCGTCGGTGACCGGCGGATCAGCGAGTCCGACCTTCAGCAGGCCACCAAGGACGTGAACCACTCCGTCGGCCTGACGGTGGGCGACCCCAACGGCATCCCGCAGAAGACCGTCCTGTCGTGGCTGCTCATCGAGCCCGAGGTGGTCAAGAAGGCCGACGAGCTGAAGGTGACGCTGACCGACAGCGCGCTCGACGAGCGGGTC
Source organism: Kineosporiaceae bacterium (assembly GCA_046330935.1). Taxonomy (GTDB): domain Bacteria; phylum Actinomycetota; class Actinomycetes; order Actinomycetales; family Kineosporiaceae; genus JAXLRU01. Next base: position 288,057 of record JAXLRU010000006.1, on the reverse strand, counting down.
GGCCAGCTGCGGATGCAGGTGGCGCCGGAGGACAAGAAGAAGGAGTCCTACGAGCTGACGTCGATCGGCCGCGAGGCCTGGCGCGGCTACCTGGGGCTCGACCCGGTCCTGCGCAGCATGGGCGAGGCCGTCCAGGGTCAGGACCCCGACGGCACCGCGGCCGAGAAGATGATCAAGTCGTGGTGGAAGGAGGTCGTCGCGGCGATCGCCTCCGAGAAGCCGCAGATCAACCCCCGCTACGGCACCTTCGCCTCGCCCGAGGTCGACAACGCCGCGCAGGTCTCCGAGCTGCTCGACCTCGTCAGCGTGAAGTCCGACAACTGGATCAGCACCCCCAAGCCCAGCGCGAGCCCGTCGGCGTCCCCGAGCCCGCAGGCGACGCAGGCGCCCTGACCCGTGACCTCCGTGCCGTCGCCGCAGGCCGGGTCCGAGGGTCGGATCCGTCTCGTCGTGGTCTCCCCGCGGGTGCCCGCGGGGATGCTCACCAAGGCGGGCTGGGAGGCGTTCACCGAGGCCGACGTCGTGTTCGCGGCTGATGCCGACCCGCGGTGGCTGCAGGTCGTGGACGACGCCCGCGACCCCACTATGCCGGTGGTCGACCTCGCGGAGGAGAGCCTCTCGGTACGGGCGGGTCGGCTCGTCGAGGCCGCCGCTGCAGGGCAGGACGTCGCCTGGCTCGGGTCGCCCGACGGTGACCCCGGGCTGACCGACCTCATCGCCGAGCACGTCTCCCGGCTCGCCGTGGCGGGCGTGCCGCCGGTGATCGAGGTGGTCAGCGGCAACTGGGACGCCCCCGGCGCCCGGGTGCTCGATCTCGTGGCGGTCATGGACCGCCTGCGCTCGCCCGGCGGCTGCCCCTGGGACGCCGAGCAGACGCACGAGTCGCTCCTGCGCTACCTGCTGGAGGAGACGCACGAGGTGATCGAGGCCGTCGAGGCCGGCGACCGCGAGCACCTCCGCGAGGAGCTGGGGGACCTCCTGCTCCAGGTCGTCTTCCACGCCCGCCTCGCCCAGGAGGACGAGCGGGCGCCGTTCGGGATCGACGAGGTGGCCGCCGGCATCGTGGCGAAGATGGTCCGCCGCCATCCGCACGTGTTCGGCGCGGACGACGCAGACGGCACCGGGAGCACGGACGGCGCGGCGGCGGCCGGGTCGGATGCCGGCTCCGCCGACGGCGGGGACCTCACGGCGTCCGACGTCGTCGCGGGGTGGGAGCAGCGCAAGGCCGCCGAGAAGCGGCGCGAGGGGCCGTTCGAGGGCATCCCCGCCACCCTGCCGGCGCTCGCCCGGGCGCAGAAGATGCTGCACCGCCTCGCCAGCCTGCGCCCCGACCTCGACCGCACCGCCCTGGTGGCGGAGGCCGCCGACGGGGACCAGGCGGCCGAGGCGCTGCTGGCCGCCGTCGCCCTGGCCGACGCCGGTGACGTCGACGCCGAGGGATCGTTGCGCCGGGCGCTTGCGAGGCTGGCCGATCGGGCAGGATGACGGCGTGTCCTCCGACGAGCGCTGGCATGACCTGGCCGACCGGGTCCTCGACGCGGTGCTGGCCGACGTCCCCGACGTCGCCACCTCGCTCGGGGACCACCGCTTCGACGACCGCCTGCCCGATCTCGGCCCCGAAGGGGTCGAGGCGAGGGCGGGGCGCCTGCACGACGCCCTGTCCGCCCTCGACCAGGTCGACGACACCCTCCTCGAGCCCGAGGACCGGGTGGACCTCGAGATGCTGCGCTCCACGGTCGCCTCGGCGCACTGGCAGCTCACCGAGTTCCGCGGGCACGAGAGCGACCCGCTGGTCCACCTGCCTTCGGGCGCGCTGTACTCGCTGATCGCCCGCCCCGGCGCCGACCCCGTCGCGACGCTGCGCGCCCTGGGGTCGCGGCTGGCGGCGGTCCCGGCGCACCTGGCCCGGGCGCGCGAGGTGCTGGGCGTCATGCCGCGCGTGCACGTCGAGACGGCGATCGGACAGGCCCGTGGCACCGCCGCCCTGCTCGACGCGCCGCTCACCGAGCGCCTCGAAGCCGCGCCCGCCTCCGCGGGGGACCTCGCGGGCGAGCTGGCGGAGCCGCGCCGCGCGGCGGCCGAGGCCCTCGAGGAGTACGCGTCCTGGCTCACCGACCAGCTCCCGCACGCCGACGCCGATCCGAGGCTCGGGGAGCAGCGCTACGCCGCCCGGCTCTGGTACGCCCTCGACTCCGAGACCACCCCCGACCAGGTGCTGACCCGCGCCGAGAGCGACCTGCAGGCGGTCGAGGAGGAGCTGGCCGAACTGGCCTCGCGGCTGGACGGCGCCCCGCCGCGCCCGGGCCAGGTGGGCGACGTCCTCGCCCGGTTCGCGGCCTCGGCCCCGATCGACGACGCGACGATCCTGCCGACGTGCGAGACGGCGCTGGCGGAGGTGACGGCACGCACCCGCGCGCTGGACCTCGTGACCATCCCCGACGACCCGGTCCGGATCATCGTGATGCCCGAGGCGCACCGCGGCGTCGCCGTCGCCTACTGCGACCCGCCCGGCCCGCTGGAGCCCCTGGGCCCCGACGGGCCCGAGCCCACGTTCTTCGCCGTCTCGCCGACGCCCGCCGGGTGGTCGCCCGAGCGCGTCGCGTCGTTCTACCGCGAGTACAACGGGCACCAGCTGCGCTGCCTGTCGGTGCACGAGGGCGTCCCCGGCCACCTGCTGCAGCTCGCCCACGCCGCCCGGTTCTCCCGGGAGCGGATCGCCGCCGCGGGCGGCCGCGGCGGAGGGGCGCGCGTGCGGGCGGCGTTCTGGAGCGGCGCGTTCACCGAGGGCTGGGCGGTCTACACCGAGGAGCTGTTGGCCCGTACGGGGCTAGGCCTCGGCGACGACGTCGACGACGGGTACCGGCTGCACCGGCTGAAGATGCTCCTGCGCACCACGATCAACGCGATCCTCGACGTGCGTGTCCACGCCCACGGCATGACCGAGGCCGAGGCGATGCACCTGATGACCGTGCGCGGGCACCAGGAGGAGGGCGAGGCGGCGGGTAAGTGGCGCCGCGCCCTGCTCACCTCGGCGCAGCTGAGCACCTACTACGTGGGCCACCAGGCCGTGCGCGACATCGTCGCCGACCTGCGCCGGGAGCGTGCCGGGGCGAGCGAACGGGAGCTGCACGACGCCGTCCTCGCCCACGGGTCGCCAGCTCCCCGCCACCTTCGCGCCCTGCTCGACCTGCCCGCGCGCTGACGGCGCCCTCGGCGGCTACTCCCCGCCGAAGCGGGGTCCCAGCCATACCCAGACGAAGATCCCGCTCAGAAGCACTGCGAGGACTCCGAGGGTTCTCAGGGAGGTCACCTCAGCAAATTCCCACAAGACCCTGGCCCACGCGCTGTCGCTGCCGGGAACCAGGACACTGGCCGGAACCACTCTGATGAGAGGCACCATGGCCAACCATGTGCGGCCCCACCATGAGCGAAGCATAAGACCCAGCCCCAAGCTGAGCGCGAAGCTGCGAAGTGCGACCCACAAGATGAAGGGGTCTCCGTCCACAGGTGTCGCAAGGGCAAGGGCGATCGCTCCGCTTACGCCGAGAGTGATGACCAAGCTGGCGCGAGCGGCGCGCAATCTCGGTTGACGACATTCAAGGCTAGGTGCGACAGGCTCGACAGATACGATGACGGCAGCGGCGACGATGCCCGGGATGATCGATGGATCGAAAATGTGAAACAACGGCGCGTCCGCGAGGCGGCGCAGCACCCCCGAGAGTGCTACTGCCCCCAACACGGTGATGTAGGAGCGGAGCTGATGGACGCGGAACCAAAGGATCATGGCGTCCTCGCGACGCAGGTCAGGCCAAGGCGCGACTTCCAACGCTGTGCGTACCTGTGATCGGAGCTGTCGAGCGGAGGGTTCGAGAACAAAAGTTCTTTCACTACCCCGGGATCGACCGCCGCCCTTCTTCCGCACGCGTCGGTGGCATCTTGCCAGGCGAGGGCTATCCCCTGCAGGGCTTCCGGAACGTACCGCACGGAACTCCGGTTGTCGGCGAAGTCCAACGTCCTGGCGTCGGCTAATAATGAGCTGTCAGGCAACCGCACAATGCCGAACTCGCTGAATGTCACGTAGGGTTCTCTTGGTCCAGGGGTGATACCGCGGGGCCAGCTGCCAAGTACGTCGTGAGTGAAATCGAGGCGGGCTGCGATGTCCTTCGCCACTTCAGCATTGTCATCCCAAAGGCAGACCTCTAGGGATCGGGAGGTACTAATGACGCAGTACTGGTGTCCTTGAGGGCTCATGCTGTACGTCTGGCCCGCACTTTGGCTTCTTCCGGGGAAAGTGAGCGAAAGAAGCAGCAGAAGTACGCAGCCAGCAATCGGCCAGCGCGGAAGCGGGCCCGAGATCACTGTGCGGCCACGCTTGTCGGAACGTCGTCGGAGACCACTGCCGATGATCCACAACAGGCAGCACAGAGCTATGATGAGAATTGCGTTCGCGGCAGCGACGGAGTTGGTCACGCCCTGATGTGTCAAGATTCTAGCGGTCGGCCACCCGATGTTCTTCCAAGGGCCAATCGAGAAGGTGCCGGAGCCAACCACGAACAGCAAGATCAGGGGAATGAGAACGAGGCCCATGATGTGACGCACGAGGAAACCCGAAGAAAAACCCAGGGTCACCGCCAGCACTACCGAGACAAGCCCCCAAGTAGTCTCAGGCAGCCCCGTTCGACTACCCGGTGAGCTCATGCTCGACATAACGTAGGCGGCTGCCGCCACCACGACGTAAGCAATCGAGGCGGAGGCTGCCATGATCGTCCAGCGCAACGCCAGAGTCGAGGCTGGCGAGAGTGCCACGGTCTCCTCGATGGCTACAGGGAGACGACGTCCGCGTGCCACGAAAGAAGACGCGGACAGCGCGGCGATCAATGGAACGGCAAAGGCGCTTGACGCGTCCAGGAGGGCAGCGCCGGTCATGTGGTAGGAGCCAAACCATGTGCCACGGGCGGCTGCCAAGGACAACGCAAGGGTGACGCTCGTGAGGGGCAGAAGCGGAAATGCAGCGGAGCGCCGGAAAAGCGTGATCAGTAATCGTGTTGTCATCAGAAATTCCCCGCGATGCCGTCGACGACGGAGAGGTATCCCGACTCCAAGAGGGACATTCCGGGACGGGGTCGCCCCCATTCCTCGAGGCTTGAAATCGGGCCAGAAAAAGCGGTGCGACCTTCGTTGAGAATCAACACTTCATCACAGATATGGCGCAAGTCTTCAACAATATGAGTACTGACGATGACGCAGTTCTGGTCACCGTATTCTTTCACTGCGTCTCTCAACACCAACCGCTGCTGGGGGTCCAGGCCCACCGTGGGTTCGTCCAGAATGAGAATGGGCGGGGATCCTGCCATGGACTGCGCGATCCCTACACGCTGGAGCGTTCCGCCCGACAACTTGACGAGAGGAGTGTCGGTCACGCGGTTCAGGTCGAGCAGACTGAGCAATCTCGGCAGGTCTGCCTCAAGAGCAGAACGTCCAATGCCACGCACCCACGCACCGTACTGGATGTATTCGGACACCGTGAAGCGTGGAGGGTAGCGAAAATTCTGGGGAAGCATGCTGATTTTCCGTCGCAGAGCGGCCAGTCTTCGCGGGTAGAGAGGCTGCCCGCCTACCAGGATTTCGCCCTTCTTCGCCGGCAGGAGTCCGGCCAGGGTGAGCAGTAGTGTGGTCTTTCCCGCTCCGTTAGGACCCAGCAGCCCGTTGACCCCCGTGCCGAATTCGTGGGTCAGTCCTGCGATGACGTCACGCCCCGAGTACCCCTGAAACACGTTCTTGACCACCAACATGCAGAACAATCTCCAAATAGTGGGGTCGGCCGGCGAAGTCCTCTCGCCGGCCGACCATGCGCTACGCGGACGTCAGGGTCACCAGACGATGTACATCCCGTCGATTCGGTAGCGGCATTCGAAGGTGTGCGACCAGGTGCCGTTGATGGTGAAGTCCTTGACTTCCGGGTCGCTCTGGAGGTTGCAGTCGGCGTAGGCCTTCTTGACGTAGACCGCGCCACCACTCGTGGTGCAGGTCATGTACCCCTTGGTCTTGGGGTTGGACGAGTACGTCTTCGTGCAGGACAGACTCGCTGCGTTGGCAGGCGAGGCCTGAGTGAGGCCTCCGACGCTGAGGGCAGTGAGGGTGGTGGCTACCGCGACAGCCCTCACGATGGATCGCTTCATAAGTTCCTCCGTGGAATCTGCACTGCGCAGTGGGCAATCAAGTAACGAGGCGCCGTGCGCTGGCAGGCTAGCCAACGTGTTGATCTCAGCACAAGCCTGCCGGAAATGCTCACGCTGTGCAGCAATTCAGGCGCATCGTGTTGCATCCCGTAGCGCCCCCACGGGTCCGCCCTGCCGTGACCCACGGAGTCTGGCCGATGACGGCCGCGCCCGTCGTGACCCTGCGTCCGCCAAGCCGCCGCCGGCGAACTGGTGGCGGCTACCCCGCCCTCCACCACCGGCCTGCGCGGTGAGGGCGCCCGTCCCCGCGCCCTCGCGGGGACGGGCGCCGTCAGCGAGGCTCAGTTCCTCGACCAGCTCTGGTTCGTGCCGCCGTTGCAGGTCCACAGCTGGATCGGGCTGCCGGCAGCGGTGGCCTGGCCGTTCACGTCGAGGCACAGGCCCGACTGGACGCCGCGGACGCTGCCGTCGGCGTTGACGTCCCACTGCTGGTTCGCCCCGCCGTTGCAGTCCCAGATCACGACCTTGGTGCCGTTGGTCGTGCCCTGGCCGCTCGCGTCGAGGCACTTGGACCCGTAGACCACCAGCTGCCCGCCGTCGGCGGAGAACTTCTGCTGCTCCCCGGTGCCGCAGTCGCCCAGGGCGACCTGCGTCCCGTTGGTCCGCGAGGCGCCCGGCACCTCCACGCACCGGCCCGAGCCGGTGCCCTGCAGCCGGAAGCTCGTCGGGGCGGGCCCGCCTTCGACCGGCGTGACCACGAGGTTGTCGAACTGGGCGGTCACGCCCTGGCCGGTGCCGTACCCGACCTGGCCCGAGGCGAAGGAGGCGTCGGTGACCGTGGCGAGCGTCGCGCCGTCCAGGGTGGCCGTCAGCTTCGTCCCGGCGAGCGCCAGCGACAGCTTGTGCCACGTCATCGTGCCCAGCGCGGCGACCGTACCGGAGGCGAGGGCGCGGGGTGTGCCGCGGGAGTTGCTCACGAGGGACCAGGCGCCCGAGTCGCTGACCCGCAGGTAGTACGAGCTGAGGCTCTGCGGGCCGTCGTGGGGGTAGGAGCCGGCGCGACCGAACAGTTGCGCGTAGCCGGACTTCTCGAACATCACGTCGGAGGAGACCGTGTAGTTGCGCCAGCCGGTGTCCCCGAGCAGCGCGTACGGCTCGGCGTGCCCCGTCGTCCAGAAGATCGGAGCCTGCTCGCTCATCTGCCGGATGCACTTGCCCGACCGGCCGCCCCCGCACTTGACCAGCTCGAAGGCCCCCTGGTGGGACATGAGGTACTTCGCCTGCCCCGTGATCACGGCGTTCGGCTGCTTCTTCTTGGGGGCGAGCAGGTAGCTGTTGAAGTTGTCCTTGTAGGGCAGGGCGAGACTGCCGGACGGCGGGCTGACGGCGTCGCCCTTGCCCTGGCCGGTCGTCGTCGTCACCGAGTACACCGAGCCGGGCTGCACGGTCAGGCTGAAGGAGCCGCCGCTCGGGGTGATGTCGGCCCCCTTCACGAACCGCTGCGAGGGGTCGGAGGAGCGCAGGTCGGTCCACCACACGTGCACGGTGCCGGTGGACAGGCCCCCGCCGACGGTGAACGTCAGCGTCTGCGGTGAGGATGCGTCGACCGTCTCGATCACCGAGCTCCAGTCGCCGCCGCTGGGGGCTCGCAGCGTCACGTAGCTGCCGGTGGCGCGGTCGCCGTTGACGAGCCGCTGCCGGAGTCGACGTAGCGCCACCCTGGCGCGGTGAACTGGGTGGTGTGGGCCATCACCCACGCGCTCTTGCGGATGCGGTAGTTGCCGGACCACGGCTGCTGGGCGACGGCCACGCCCATGGTGGCCCAGGGGACGTTCGGGGTGATCGCGGCGATCACGGGCCAGTTGATGTAGCCGGTCATCTTGCCGTCGAGGTAGCCGCGGTTGATCCCGCGCGCCATGGCGGCGGACCCGTCGTCCGCGTCGTCGGAGCCGTTCTCGCTCGCCCACAGCTGCTTGCCGCTGGCGATCGCGTTGGCCGAGCTGGGGCAGGTGCTCTGCGGGCCGCGGTAACCGCACACGTAGTGGGCGCCGAGGACGGAGACGGCCGCGGCGAAGGCGGGGTCGCGCTGGGCCGTGTCGGCATCGGCCCAGCCGAAGTTGTCGGAGGCGACGATCTTCACATTCGAATAGCCGTGCGAATTGAGCGCTGCGCGAAGATTCTTGTACCAGGTGGCATTGCTGCCCCGTTCGTTCCAGCCGCCCAGGTAGTCGATGGTGAGGTGGTGCTGGGTGGCGCAGCCGAGCCACGCGAGCAGGTAGTCGATCGAGTCCTGCGACCAGAAGGTGCCGTTGCCGATCCAGCCGGGGGCGCCCCAGGAGAGTCCGACGATCTGGATCTTCGGGTTGCGGGCGCGGGCCTGACCGGCCAGCCACCACTCGTAGCCCGCGTTGCAGTTGACGGTGCCGCGGACGTGCTCGTGGCTCGGCTCGGCGCCGGAGGTGGAGTTGGTGTCACCCCCGATCTCGACCTTGAGGATCTGCATCGCCGCCCCGTATCCGGGCTTGAACAGGTAGTCCAGCAGTTGGCTGCGCTGCGGCTCGGGGTAGTCGAGCAGCAGCCTGCTGTTGCCGCCGCCGCCGCTGATCGCCCCCACGCCGTCGAAGGTGCGCCCCGCCGAGGCGCCGTTGACAGCGACCGTGGTGGCCGCCTGGGCGGGGGTGGCGGCGGGCGACGCCTGCAGCGCGGCGACGACGATCGCGGCCGGGACGAGGCGGGCGAAATGGCGCCGGTGGGTGCGCCGGGACGGGCGCGACGGGCTGGGGAAGTGCATGACGTCGTCCTCCTTGACGCGCCGGACGGGAGCCTGGGCGCGCGCCGAAGGAGGGGACAGGCGGTGGTCCCCGAAGGAGCGCGCTGAGGCGTTGCGGTCGACACTGGTGGATCGCGTCAGGTCACCGCAAGACCTTTCGCCGCCTTAGTTTTCTGTTATCCGCACCCCTTTATCGACGGTCGCGGGAAATCGCGTGGAAAAGATCTCCGGTGAATGACGCTTTCCGGTCGGCGTCGCCGCCGAAAGGTGGGGCGACGGCGCTCGGCGGCGGTGCGGCGACGGTGCCTGGCGGCGGTGCGGCGGCGTCGCGCCGCCGCTGGTCGAGTCCACCCCCGGCGGTGGAGCCCCGGACGCACGCCCGGGCGGGGCCGCGGACACGTCGTGACGGCGGTCGCGCGGGACCATCGGCGTCAGGGCCTCCACCTGCGGCTCGGTAGGCTTCCCGCCGTATCGTCACCGGACGCTTTGGGAGCAGAAGTGGCAAGCATCGAGGCGGTTGTGGCCCGCGAGATCCTGGACTCGCGCGGCAACCCGACGGTCGAGGTCGAGGTCCTGCTGGAGGACGGCGCGGTGGGTCGCGCCGCCGTCCCGTCGGGCGCGTCGACCGGCGCCTTCGAGGCGGTCGAGAAGCGCGACGGCGACAAGGGCCGCTACCTGGGCAAGGGCGTGGAGCAGGCCGTCAACGCCGTGCTCGACACGCTGGCCCCCGAGCTGCTGGGCCTGGACGCCACCGACCAGCGTCTCGTCGACCAGACGATGATCGAGCTCGACGGCACCGACAACAAGGCCAACGCGGGCGCCAACGCGATCCTCGGCATCTCCCTCGCGGTGGCCAAGGCCGCCGCCGAGTCGGCCGGCCTGCCGCTGTACAAGTACGTGGGCGGGCCCAACGCGCACGTCCTGCCCGTGCCGATGATGAACATCCTCAACGGTGGCGCGCACGCGGTCGGCGGCGTCGACATCCAGGAGTTCATGATCGCCCCGATCGGCGCGCCGACGTTCAAGGAGGCGCTGCGCTGGGGCGCGGAGGTCTACCACACGCTCAAGAGCGTCCTGAAGGGCAAGGGCCTGGCCACCGGCCTCGGCGACGAGGGCGGCTTCGCGCCGTCCCTGCCCACCAACCGTGAGGCGCTCGACCTCATCGCCACGGCGATCGGCCAGGCCGGCTTCACCCTCGGCACCGACATCGCGCTCGCGCTCGACGTCGCCGCCACCGAGTTCCACGCCGACGGCCAGTACTCCTTCGAGGGGTCGAAGAAGTCGGCCGACGAGATGATCGCGTACTACACCGAGCTCGCGGCCGCGTTCCCCCTGGTCTCGATCGAGGACCCGCTGTCCGAGGACGACTGGGAGGGCTGGAAGAACATCACCTCCGCCCTCGGCGGCAAGCTGCAGCTCGTCGGTGACGACCTGTTCGTCACCAACCCGGTCCGCCTGGCCCGCGGCATCAAGGAGGGCACCGCCAACGCCCTGCTCGTCAAGGTGAACCAGATCGGCTCGCTGACCGAGACCCTCGACGCCGTCGACCTCGCCCACCGCGCCGGCTACAAGACGATGATGAGCCACCGTTCCGGGGAGACCGAGGACGTCACCATCGCCGACCTCGCCGTCGCCTGCGGCTCCGGCCAGATCAAGACCGGTGCCCCCGCCCGCTCCGAGCGCGTCGCCAAGTACAACCAGCTGCTGCGCATCGAGGGTGAGCTGGGCGACGCCGCCGTCTACGCCGGGGCCACCGCCTTCCCGCGGTTCGGCGCCTGACCTGCGCACCATCCCCGCAGCGGCGGGGCGCTGCACCCTTCGCGGCCGTCCGGGCACCCGCCCGGGCGGCCGCGCCGGGGTTCGCGGGACGCAGGCGCTTCGCGGGGCACCCACAGGCCGCGCCCCGGCGCGGCGTCCCGGGCTCCTCGCCCGCGCGGGCGACAATCGCGACGTCACCTCCGCCCGAACCGCCGTCGAGAGGACGCCGTGCCGCCGCGCCGCCCCACGCTGAACCCCGACGCCGCCACCGGTCGCCGTCCCTCGCCCGCCACGGGCGGCGACGCGGCGCAGGCGCGCGCCGGGGAGTCGGCGAGGCTCGCGCGTCCCCCGGCCGCCGCCCGGTCCGAGAGTCAGGCGCGGCCGGTCTCCTCGGCGCGGACCGCCTCACCTCCCGCCCGGTCCGCCACGCCCGGCCGTGCGGCGACGCCTGCCAGGTCCGGGGCCCCCGGTCGCTCGACCGCGCCGTCACGGTCGGCCGCTCCCGCGCGATCGGCCGCCTCCCGCCCGGCCTCCCGCCCCGCCGGCCGCACCTCACGCCCCTCCACTCCCGCCGGGCGGTCGCAGGCGGCGGCCGTCGCCGCGCCCACGGTCGCGGCGGTCCGGCGGCGGATCGCCGTCGTCCGGCCCGTCACGGCACTGGCCGGGACGGGCGTCGTGCTCGTGCTGCTCCTCGCGCCCTACCTCAAGGAATGGCTCGACCAGCGAGGTCAGATCAACGAGCTGCGCCGGGAGGTCGCGCAGTCGGAGCGCACCGTCCAGGAGCTCACCCGCCAGCGCGCCCGGTGGGACGACCCCGCCTTCGTGGCCGCGCAGGCCCGCAGCCGGCTCAACTTCGCCCGCCCCGGCGAGACCGTCTACGTGACGGTCGACGACCGGCCGAAGCCGAAGCCCGTGCAGGACCTGCCCCATGCGGCCCGCGAGGCCGCGCGCGGCGACAAGCCGTGGTTCTCCGACCTGTGGTCGTCCGTGGTCGCCGCCGGTGTCCCGTCGCCGACCAGCGTCCCCACCATCACGCCCAGCCCGACGTCCAGCGCGTCACCCAGCCCTTCGCCCAGCCCGTCGGCGTCGGCCTCGGGGGCGGGCTCGCGTGCCGCCTCGCCGACGCCGAGTGCCACGGGGAGCGCCCCGGCGGTGTCGCCGTCGCGGCGGTGAGCCATCCTGGGGGCGTGAGCGCCACCGAACCGAGCCCGTCCGCGGCGTCCGCACCGGCCCCGGTGCCGCCGTCGGAGGCCGACCTCGCCGCGGTGTCCGCGCAGCTGGGCCGCCCCGCCCGCGGGGTGGTGGAGGTGGCCCACCGCTGCCCTTGCGGCAACCCCGACGTCGTCCGCACCGCCCCGCGCCTGCCCGACGGCACGCCCTTCCCCACCAGCTGGTACCTCACCTGCCCGCGCGCGGCCTCGGCCATCGGCACCCTCGAGGCCGACGGCACCATGCGCGCGATGACCGAGCGGCTGGCCGGCGACCCCGAGCTCGCCGCCGGCTACCGCGCCGCGCACGAGCACTACCTGGCCCGCCGGGCGGAGCTCGGGGACGTCCCCGAGATCGCGGGGGTGTCCGCCGGTGGCATGCCCGACCGCGTGAAGTGCCTGCACGTGCTGGTCGGCCACGCCCTCGCCGCCGGGCCGGGCGTCAACCCGCTGGGGGACGAAGCGCTCGCCCTCCTGGGGCCGTGGTGGGAGGCCGGGCCCTGCGTGGGCTCGCCCACCGAGTCCTGAGACCCTCTGCGCACCCCTGACACCTCGCGTCCCTGAGAGGACCACCATGCCGCGCGTCGCCGCGTTCGACTGCGGGACCAACTCCCTGCGCCTGCTCATCGCCGACGTCGATCCCGAGGCCGGGACGCTCGTCGACGTCGACCGGCGGATGGAGGTCGTGCGGCTGGGGGAGGGCGTGGACCGCACGGGCGTCATCTCCGCCGAGGCGCTGGAGCGGGCGCTGCGGGTGTGCGAGTTCTACGCGGCGCTGTGCCGCGACGCGGGGGTGGAGCGCGCACGCTTCGTCGCGACGTCGGCCTCGCGGGACGCCTCGAACCGCGACGACTTCACGGCCGGGGTCGCGTCCGTGCTGGGGGTGACGCCCGAGGTCGTGCCCGGCTCCGAGGAGGCGGCCCTGTCGTTCGTCGGTGCCACCGCCGACCTCGCGGCCGCGCATCCCGCGCCCTATCTCGTGGTCGACCTCGGCGGCGGGTCCACCGAGTTCGTGCTCGGGGACGACCACGCCGAGGCCGCCCGGTCGGTCGACATCGGCTGCGTGCGGATGGCCGAGCGGCACCTCACCGCCGACCCGCCGTCGCACGACCAGGTGCTGGCCGCCGTCGCCGACATCGACGCCGCGGTCGCCCTCGCGGCCCGGGACGTGCCCCTGGCCCGGACCGCGACGCTGGTCGGCGTGGCCGGCACCGTCACCACCGTGATGGCCCGCGTGCTCGGGTTGGAGCAGTACGACCCCGGCGTGCTGCACGGGGCGAGCGCGCCGGTCGACGCGGTGCTCGCCGCCTGCGACGAGTTGATCTCGATGTCGCGCGAGGACCGCGCCGCGCTGCCGTACATGCACCCCGGGCGGGTCGACGTGATCGGTGCGGGGGCGCTGGTGTGGCGGCGGATCGTGGAGCGGGTCGCGGCCGAGGCGGGGATCACCGAGGTGGTGTCCTCGGAGCACGACATCCTCGACGGCGTCGCGTGGAGCCTGGTGCTGGAGCGGGAGTGATCGAGATCGGCGCGCGGACGCTGCGGCTGCCCGCGCCGCCGCGCGTCGTCCACGCCGATCTCGCCGCCCCGGCGACCGACGGGCCGCGGGCCTGGTGGCGGCCCCTGGACGACGAGCGGCTGCCGACGGTGATCGACGCCGTCGCGCCGTCCTCGCTGGCCTGGACGGGCATGTGGCTGCGCCGCCCCGACGCCGCGGTGCGTTTCGAGCTCGCGGCCGAGGACAGCGGGACGCGGCTGGCCTGGCGGCTGCTCGTCGAGGAGCCCGAGCCCGAGGCGGGGCTCGTCGGACACCTGCGGCTGCGGGTCAACCGGGTGCTGAACGCCGATCTGCGGTTCTCCTACGGTCAGTAGCGGGGGACTGCGGGCTTTGGGGAGCATCCGCGCGGTTTGGCCGCGAGGATGCTCCCCAGACCCGCCCGGAGCTGCGCGCCGCAGCGCCCGCGCGATGATGCGGCGATGAGCCGGCTCCCGCATCCGCTGACCGGAGTGCCGTTCGCCAGCCCGGTGCCGCCGGGGACGGGCTGGCCCGGGGATCCGGCGTCCCCGGCCACGCCGGTGGCTGCCGACGTCGGCGACGTGGCCCGGCTGGCCGCGGGATGCGCGTCGCTGTCGGACGTCGAGGCGGCGAGCAGCGTCTGCCGCGCCTGCCCCCGGCTGGTGGACTGGCGGGAGTCGGTGGCTGCGGTGAAGCGGCGGTCGTTCGCCGGCGAGCCGTACTGGGGCCGCCCGATCCCGGGCTGGGGCGATCCGCAGCCGTGGCTGCTCGTGCTGGGGCTCGCTCCGGCGGCGAACGGCGGCAACCGGACGGGGCGGATCTTCACCGGGGACCGTTCCGGGGACTGGATCTTCGCGGCGCTGCACCGGGCAGGGCTGGCGGTGCAGGAGACGAGCGTGCACGCCGGTGACGGGCAACGGCTCGTGGGGGCGCGGATGGTGCCCGCCGTGCGGTGCGCGCCGCCCGACAACAAGCCGACGCCCGCCGAGCGCGACGCGTGCGCGCCCTGGCTGGACGCCGAGCTGGCGCTGCTGACCTCGGTACGGGTCGTGCTCGCGCTGGGGGCGTTCGCATGGGCGGCCGGCCTGGCCGCCGCGCGCCGCTGCGGGCTGGGCGTGCCCGTGCCCTCGCCGCGGTTCGGGCACGGCGCCGCCGTGCGGCTGGAGGCCGCCGACGGGCGCGGGTGGTGGCTGGTCGGCAGCTACCACGTGAGCCAGCAGAACACCTTCACCGGACGGCTCACCGAGTCGATGCTCGACGCCGTCCTGCAGCGGTGCGGGTCGCTGCGCGGGTGATTTGGGGGCGTCAGGGGACGAGGACGGCGCGTGTCTCGATCGCCTCCAGCATCACGGGCTGGCTGGCCACCTCCGCGGTGCCGTCGACCGGCAACCAGTCGGGGCTTCCCTGGACGCGGTAGCGGCCGGTGTAGGTGGTGGTGAGGGTCACCTGGTAACGGCCGGGTCGGGTGTACACGTGGGCGACCGTCATGTTTGGGTAGGGGTGCCCTGGATCGGACGTCGTGCGTACCGTGCCGTCCCCGTAGTCCCAGGTGAATCGCGCGGGAGTGGCCTGTACCTCGATCGCCGTGCCGAGCAGGGTGGTGGTCAGGGTGACGGCGTCCGCGCTGGCGCAACTGTTGGTCTCGACGTTGATCAGGACGGGTCGTCCCATGGGCTGCAGGTGCAAGCCCGCCGCCGGCAGCTTCAGTCGGCGGAACGCGGCCTCGTCCAGCGCCGGTGCTTCACGCTCCGCGCGCCGCCCCGGCTCGCGAGCCGTCACGCACCGCGTGTTGATCATCTCCCAGGCGTCGGAGCTCGGGTTGGTGATGGTCGTAGTGGTGAACACCCAGACGAGGTATCCCCCCTGCGGACAGGATCGTTGAGCCGCAGGGCACATCGCGTCGGCGTTGCCCCCGTGCCAGGGGTTGTTGGATGCGCAGGCGGGCACGAGCTTGACGAGGCGCGGCTGCGGCGTGGGGCGCGGCGAAGGGCGCTTGGTGGTGCGAGGCGTGGTCTGCCGTTCCTTGAGGTCCCGCAGCCAGGTGCTGACGTCATAGTTACCTCCCTGCGGTTGCACCCCCCATCTCTGCTCGCCGCCTTCTTCAGGCGGCGACGAGATGACGGCAACCACCACCGCGAGCACCGCAATGGCGGACTTCACGACGCCTTCCCGCCGACGACGCCGAGCTTGTCCACCCGCCATCGGTCTCCGTCCCAGACCACCAGACTGTCGAGAGCTTGAGCGCGGGTTGCCGACTCCGTGCGCTTCGTCGCTCCGTCTTCGGCCACGAGGACGGCGCGGCTCTGGTCCACGACCACGCGCAAGAGGTACGCGGCATCGTCGTTCGCCCGCACGGAGACCAGGGATGTGACCTCCTGACCGCCGTGCTCGTAGTGCTCGCCGCTCGACGCCAGCTTCCCGATGGACTCCACGATCCCGAGGCAGAACTCGCACCGGTCGGTGACGGCGCCGCGCAGGGGGATGGCGTTCCCCGTGGCATACCCGTAGGTGTAGGTGTCGAGGAAGTACCGGAACGCGGCCTCGGCGCCCGCCTGGTTCTTCACGCGCACGGCCGGTGGCGGAGTGGGCTCGGGCAGCTGCGTGGGGGAGGGTGCGGACGATGACGTGGACGGCGTGGCGAGAGTCGGAGCTCCGGCGGTCGGCGGCTGCTCGCCCTGACACCCGGTGAGGGCGAGGCAGACGCCCACCGCCGCGAGGGCCATCGCTGTGCGGCCGAAGGAGAGGGCTCGCCGAGCGCTGGTCTGGTGCGTCTTGTCGTCCCCGAGCATGCGCGGCAGCGTAGCCACAACCACAGGCTCGCCGCGGCAGGCCTGTGGACAACCGCCAGGCAGGGGCATTCTCGATTGTGAAAGCGTTCACAAGCGCTTAGGCTTGCCTCATGGCGATCACGCAGAAGGCCCCTCACCGGATCCTCGTCCTCGGCGGCGGCTACGTCGGGCTGTACACGGCCCTGCGACTGCAGTCCCGCCTGCGCGGCAAGCTCGCGCGGGGCGAAGTCACGATCACCGTCGTCGACCCGCGGGCCTACATGACCTACCAGCCGTTCCTGCCCGAGGCATCGGCCGGGGCGCTCTCGCCCCGCCACGTGGTCGTACCCCTGCGGCGCGTGCTCAAGCGCTGCGAGGTGCTCAACGCCCGGGTCGTCAGCCTCGACCCCGAGCAGCACACGGCCCGGATCGACCCGCTCCAGGGGGAGGAGTACGACCTTCCCTACGACAGCGTCGTGGTGGCCCTCGGCTCGGTCGCGCGCACCCTGCCGATCCCCGGTCTGGCCGATGTCGGCGTCGGCTTCAAGACCGTCGAGGAGGCCATCTACTTGCGCAACCAGATCCTGCACAGCCTCGACGTCGCCGAGTCGACCGTGGACGTCGAGCGCCGGCGTCGCGCCCTGACGTTCGTGTTCGTCGGCGGCGGCTACGCAGGCGTCGAGGCCCTCGCCGAGCTGGAGGACCTCGCCCGCGCGGCCACCGCCTACTACAAGCGGATCACCGCGGCCGACCTGCGCTTCGTCCTCGTCGAGGCGACCGACCGGATCCTGCCCGAGGTCGGCGCCGACATGGGCCGCTACACCGTCGAGGAGCTGCGCTCGCGGGCGATCGACGTCAAGCTCGGCACCCGGCTGGACAGCTGCGTCGACGGGCACGTCGTCCTCAGCGACGGCACCGAGTTCGACACCGACACGCTTGTCTGGACCGCCGGCGTCAAGGCCAACCCCGCCGTGGAGTACCTGCACCTGCCCACCGACGACAAGGGCCGCCTGCGCTGCAAGGCCACGCTCGAGGTTGACGGCGTCGAGGGCGCCTGGGGTGCGGGCGACAACGCGGCCGTGCCCGACCTCAGCAACCCCGGCGCGTTCTGCGGCCCCAGCGCCCAGCACGCCGTGCGCCAGGCGAAGGTGCTCGCCGACAACATCGTGGCGCGCCTGGCGGGCAAGGAGCCGAAGGAGTACCGGCACAAGTACGCGGGCTCGGTGGCCAGCCTCGGGCTGCACAAGGGCGTCGCGCAGGTCTACGGGATCAAGCTCAAGGGCTGGCCGGCGTGGTTCATGCACCGCACCTACCACCTCTCGCGGGTCCCCACCCTCAACCGCAAGATGCGCGTGGTCTCGGAGTGGACGCTCGCGCTGCTGTTCCGGCGCGAGATCGTCAGCCTCGGCTCGCTGGCCGTCCCCTTCCACGAGTTCGAGGCCGCCGCGGGCGCCAAGGAGGGCTCGCACGAGGTGCGCGCCTGACCGCCCCCACCGGCTGACTACCCTGAACCGGACGTCGATCCCGAAGCCCTCGGGTTCGGCGTCCGGTTCGCCGTGTCGCCCCCGTAGCCCAACGGCAGAGGCAGGCGCCTTAAAAGCGCTCGAGTGCGGGTTCGAGTCCCGCCGGGGGTACTGTCGGCTCGAGGATCGCGCCCACGAGCGACGAGAGCCAAGAGGTTGTGGCCGCTTGCGCCCTGGCATCCTGGGCGTCGAGGAGGTCGACGGCGGCAGCCCGCAGGGGGCCGCGGCAGTTGCCCACGATCCCCTAGGTTCATGCACCTGGCGGAGCCGCAGGCCATGAGCAGTCCGACAGTCCAGCGCCGAGCGCACGGCGGCGTGGGCAGGGCCACCATCGGGGTCAGCGGCGTCCGACAGCCTTACAGATCGCCGCTGGCGGCCAGGTGTCTCGCGACCCGCTCCGGCAGGCCGAGTTGCCGGGCGGCGTCGGCGATGTCCATCACGGGTGACGTCGCAGAATCAGTCCGCTCACGGACCTATCGGGCGACGTGCTGCTGGGCGCCCGTCAACTCTTGCCGACGACCGGGTCACGGCTTCTCCAAGCGCTCGATCTGCCTGAGAACGTTGCGCAGCTGGATCGACTCGTCGCCATGCAGGTGCTGAAGCAGCGGGACGATCGCTCGAAGTTCCGCCAGCGCCTCCTCGAGCCGACCGTCGGCGCCGAGCAACTGAGCGATCACGAAGCGACTCTCGACGTGCTGCTCGGCGGCGTCGTCGCCGTTGGTGGGCGCGTTCTGAACGAAGAACCGGAGTTGCGCGAGTGCAGCAGCGCCCTCGCCGACCTCGGCGTAGGCGTGTCCGGCGTGGTAGGCACACTCGAGCACCCGCGGGTGGGACGCCGCGAGGCTCGAGCGGTAGCGCCGCCCTGCCTCGGCCAAGAGGCCCGCGGCGCGGCGACTTTCGCCGGTCAGGTAGAGGGCGAGTCCGAGCATGCGGGTCAGTTCGAGGCGATGGAGTGGGTCGCCGGTGGCGCGCTCGTGGGCGTCCTGCAACAACCTGACTGCGGCAGGGGCCTCGCCCTCCTCCAGGAGCTGTGAGGCGTGTTCTACGGCGTCCTCGAAATCGCGCTGGTCGAGTGGCTTGCTGACACCGTCGGCGTCGCGTTCGGGGCGCTGAGCGAGTAGCGGCAGGTGGAACGGGCGAGTCGGGTCGCGTGGGTCGCCCGACGGCTCGCCCGGCGCTGCATGCAGGTGGGGGACGAGCGCGGCGTAGACGTCGGTGGCGGAGGGACGGCGCTCGGGCTCCTTCGCCATCATCGCGGCCACGAGGGCGTCGAGGTCGGTGGGGACGTCGGATCTCGCGGCGCGCACGGACGGGACGGGCGACTGCAGGTGGTGTGCGCGCAGGGGGACGCTCTCGGTGGCGAGGTAGGGAGGGTCGCCGGTGAGCAGCTCGAAGAGAAGGCAGCCGAGCGAGTAGACGTCGGAGGCGGCGGTGACGGGTCGGCCGAGATGCTGTTCGGGCGACATGTACGTGGGCGTCCCGACGGTCCGGTCGACCTGGGTGAGCCGGGGCAGGGAGCCGGCGCCCCGCAGGATCGCGATACCGAAGTCGAGGACCTTCACCAGCCCGCCGTCGACGACCATGATGTTCGCGGGCTTGATGTCGCGGTGGACGATGTCGACGCGGTGGACGTCGGCGAGGACGGCGGCGATCTGGGCGGCGAGCGCGGCGGCCCACGTCACCGGCGGAGGCGCGTGCTCGAAGTCGGCCTCATCGAGCAGGCCTTCGAGGGTGCGGCCACGCAGCAGTTGCATGACGAGCCAGATCCGCGTCCCGTCGCGGTCCTCGTCGACGCCCGTGTCGTAGACGGCGGGCGTGCCGGGGTGTTCCAGGCGGGCGGCCATCCGGATCTCGCGAAGGAAGCGGAGCCGGTCGCGGTCCTGGGCGTCCAGCAGTTCCAGCGCCTCGGGCCCTTCGGCGCGCCCGTCAAGGGGAGCCTGGCGCAGCACCTTGACGGCGACAGGCCGGTCGAGACGCTCGTCGTGACCGACGTACACCTCGCTCATGCCGCCGCGCCCGAGCAGCGCGTCGATGCGGTACCGACCGCCGACGACGCGCTGCCCGCCCCCCATCCCCGTCTCCGTCACCAGACCCCTGTCTCCCGGCCCATTTCCTCGCGCAGCTTCGCCATCACCTCGTCGCGCATCGGGTCGCGGATGATGCGGTAGGCGCGCTTGCGTGCCGCCTCCTTGATCCTGGCCGAGAAGTCGTCGTTGTCGAAGTACTTCTGGGCGAAGTCCGCGTTGCGTTCGGCGTTGTCGGCCATGAGCTCGTCGAGCTTGTCGTCGGCGACCTGACCGAACCGGTCCTCGTCGTTCTGCAGGGCGATCTGCTGCATGGTGGGGTCTTCGATCAGGCCGACGACCTGCTGGTAGATCAGGATCTGGTCGGAGGTGCCGAGGTCGAGCCCGAACCGGTCGTTGAGCTCGGCGATGACCTCCGACAGCGGCGTCATCGTGGGTTCGCGGCGGCCCCCGCCGTCGGCGGCGTGCCCGCGGACGTCCCGGTCGCCTGCAGGGCTCAGGGAGACGTCGTGGGCGCCCGTGAACTGGAGCCGGAAATGGGTGAGGTCGGCGTCGCCGACGTCGACGGCGGTGGCGGGCCGCCCGGGCAGGCGCAGGAGCAGGAACCGCCCGTACTGGTAGAGGCGTTCGAGGTCGGGATCGCCCCAGTCGGTGATCTGCGCGAGCAGACTGTAAGCGCGGACGTAGGTCTGCAGGGCACCCCGGAAGCCGTCGCGTTCGTCCTCGGTGTCCAGCGCCGCGAACCGGTCGAGCGCCGGCGTCAGGTGCTGGTGGAGTTGCGCGTGCAGGCGCTTCTCTGCGGCGTCGGAGCGCTTGTCGGGGCCTGCGGCGGCGAGGGCCACGAGGAACGCCTTCATCTCGGAGTCGGCGAGCACGTGGTAGTCCATGACCTCGCGCTGCCTGTCGTAGAGCAGGTTGGGGTCGGCGGGTTCGGTGATGGTTGTCTCGAACCAGTCCTTGAACGCGGCCTGGAGGTCGTCGGCCTTGTTGACGAAGTCGAGGATGCGGACGTCGTCCTGCGTCTTGAGCGGGTGGGTGCGGTTGAGCCGCGAGAGGGTCTGGACGGCGCTGACGCCGGTGAGCGTCTTGTCGACGTACATGCCGCACAGGAGGGGCTGGTCGAAGCCGGTCTGGTACTTGTCGGCGGCGACGAGGATCCGGTATTCCTGCTGGTCGCGGGCCTTGGCCTGCGGGTCGTCGGCCTTCGTGTAGGCGAAGTGGTCGGGGAGCTGCTTCTCCCCGAAGCCATTGAGCTGCGCCTCGGTGTACTCGACGCCGGTCGCCTTGTCGGGCAGGGAGCCGGAGAAGGCGACGAGGACGCCGATGCCGATGCCGAGGTCGTCGATGTACCGGCTGATCGCCTGGTAGAGCTTGAGCGCGTCCTCCCGGCCGTCGGTGACGACCATGGCCTTAGCCCGGCCGCCGAGGCGCGGCGCGATCGACTCCTGGAAGTCGTCGACGATCAGCTTGGCCTTCTGCGCGACGGAGGTGGGGTGGCGCAGGGCGAGCCGGACGAGTTTCGCCTTCGCCTTGGCCTCGTCGACCTCGGGGTCGGTGAGCTTGGAGTCGAGGGCATCGACGGCGGCGTTGCGGAGTCGCCACTTCGTCTCGTAGGTGAGGTAGTTGGCGAGGACGTCGAGGATGTAGCCCTCGTCGATCGCCTGCCGCATCGAGTAGACGTGGAACGGCACGTGCATGCCGACGGTGCCGTTGTGCGGGTTGACGCGGTCGGGGTCCCAGGTGCCGAACAGCTTGAGCGTGGCGGATTTCGGGGTGGCGGTGAACGCGAAGTAGGAGAGGTTCGGCTGCTTGCCGCGGACCCGGGTGAGGTAGGTGGCGAGGTCTTCGGCCTCGTCGTCCTGGGGGGCGGCGTCGGCGCCGAGGGCCTGCTTGAGCTTGGCGGCGGCGTCGCCGCCCTGGGAGGTGTGGGCCTCGTCGATGATGACGGCGTAGCGTCGGCCGCCGAGGCCCATGCCCGCGATCTTGCCGAGCACGTACGGGTACTTCTGCAGCGTGCTGATGACGATCTTCGAGGTGGAGTCGTCGAGGGCCTTGGCGAGCTGATCGGAGTCCTCGTCGATCTTCTTGACGACGCCCGGCTCGTGGTCGAACTGCGAGATCGTCCGCTGCAGCTGCTGGTCGAGGGCGGTGCGGTCGGTGATGACCACGATCTTGTGGAAGACCGGCTGATTGGCCTCGTCGAACAGGGTGGAGAGGCGGTGGGCGAGCCAGGCGATGGTGTTGGACTTACCCGACCCGGCGGAGTGCTGGATCAGGTAGGAGTTGCCGGCCCCGTGGGTGCGGGCGTGGGCGACCATCGTCTGGACGGCGTGCCATTGGTGGTAGCGGGGGAAGATCCGGGGCGCGGTGTGGGGGTCGGTCCTGGTGCCCCGCTTGTGCGAGCCCTGAACGTGCACGAACCGCTGGAGGATCTCGAGCCAGGCGTCGCGCTGGAGGATCTGCTCCCACAGGTAGGCGACGGCGTAGCTGCCGGGCTCGGCGGGCGGGTTGCCGGCGCCGCCGCTGACGCCGGGGCCGTTCGTGCCGACGTTGAACGGCAGGAACCGAGTGTCGGCGCCCTGCAGGCGCGTGGTGAGGAACGCCTTGTCGGGGTCGACGGCGAAGTGGACGACCGCGCGCCGGGCGAAGATCGGTTCGTGAGGGTTCCGGGCGCGGTACTGGGCGATGGCGTCGTCGACATCCTGGCCGGTGTTCGGGTTCTTCAGCTCAACCCGGATCCACCGTTGATCATGGGTGCCGATCCGGCTGTGGACGCACGGCTCTGAGCTGATCATGGGACTTGTCGAAGGTTCCAGATCCACCAGCAGAAGGGCACCCGTGAGATGCAACTGTCTCATGACCCGTTCCGGGTCTCCGCGGTCTTCGACGACCCGAATCTCGTGTCCTGCGCCGGGCTGGCCCCGGTGGTCGCCCGGCCGACCGGGCGGGTCTGCGCCGCCTGGTCGCCGAGACGGTGACGGTGTCCGGGACGGCGCCGCGAACGCCCCGGCGAAGGTCGCCGCGCTGGTCGCGGGGATGGTCGCCGGCGCGGACTCCATCGACGACATGGGCCTGCTGCGCCACGGCGGATGGCCGAGGTTGCCACCGGGATCCGCGCCCTGTCCACGTTGACCTTCCTGCGCACGTTGCGTTCGGGCACGTACGCCAGCTCGACGCGGTCGCCGCCCGGGTCCTGGCGGGCCTGGCTCGGTGCACGCCGCTGCTGCCCGGCGCAGGTCGCCTACGTCGACATCGATGACACGGTCCGGGCCACCCACGGGTCGCAACAGGGCGCCGGCTACGGCTACTCCAAGGTCAAAGGCCTGAACGTGCTGCTGGCGACCATCTCCACCCCACTGGCCGCACCCGTGATCGCGGCCACGCGGTTGCGGAAGGGATCGGTGAACTCGGTCCGCGGAGCGGCCTGGTCGCCGACGCCCTGGTCACCGCCCGCTCGGCGGGCGCCGATCCGGCAAGGGGACGCTGGTCATCCTGCGCGCGGACAGCGCCTACTACGGCGCCGACGTCATCGCCGCCCGCCGGCACGGGGCGAAGTTCTCCGTCACCGCGCGGATGAACCTGACCGTGAAGGCCGCGATCGCCGCGATCCCCGAAACCTCCTGACCGCCATCCACTACCCCAACGCGTTCACCGACCCGCACCGGCGACCTCGTCTCGATGCCGAGGTCGCCGAGGTTCCGCACCGCGTTCACCTCCCGCCTGAAACGCCAGCAGGTCACCGCTGCTGATCGTGGCGGGTCAAGCGCCTCAACCCCGAAGCCGTTGCAGGACAGGACGAACTGTTCGCCGTCCACCGTCATCACGCGGTGTTCACCGACCCGCTCCGCCTCGATGCTCGAGGCCGAGGCCGCCCACCGCGCGCACGCGATCGTCGAGCAGGTCATCGCCGACCTCAAGAACGGACCCTGGCGCACCTGCTGTCGGGGAAGTTCACCGCGAACGCGGCCTGGCTGGTGCTCGCCGCGATCGCGCACAACCTGCTGGCTGCCGCCGGCGCGGTGGCCGGCAGCCTGCACGCCAAGACCACGACCGCGACCCTGCGGGCCAGGCTCGTCGCCGTCCCGGCCCGGATCGCCCGCTCCGCACGACGCCTGACCCTGCACCTTCCCACCAGTTGGCCCTGGCGCACCGGCTGGCAGCGCCTGGCCACCGCCGTCATGATCACTTGACCCGTGGTTGTGACCCGTCCACCGCCCGGCAGGGCCCGACACCGATTTCACAGTGGAAAACCGGCGCAGAGCCGGGAAACCCGCACGCCCGCCGGCACGAAGAAGATCAGCGAACCGACGCGAAGGGCCTACCGAATCACGTCGGTGGATCCGGGCTCAATGGTGGCGACGGGCAGGCCGTTGACGAACAGGGCGAGGTCGACGGACTGCTGCTTGTCCTTCTCGCTGAAGTGGAGCTGCCGGGCGACGGTGAGCACGTTCTGCCGGTACTCGACGAGGGCGTCGGCGGCCAGGGTGTGCCCGGGGCGGAAGTAGGCGAGGTCGATGAGGATGCCGCGGTCCTTGATGCCCTGCCGCAGGACGTCGAGTACCCCGCGCCGGTCTATCTCGGAGGCGACCCGGTGTGCAAACTTCTTCTGCGCCTCGTTCGGGTCGCCGCCGTAAAGGTCGACGAGCTTCTCCCACCGCGTCTGCTGGGTCGCCCCGATGAACGTGAACAGGTCACCCGTGTCGAGCGCCAGGTCGGCACGGTAGGTGACGCCGCCCTTCGACCAGCCGTGGGCGAGGAGTTCCTGTTCGATCGCGTCCTCGAACGCGAGTTCGGTGTAGGCCCCCGGGCTCATGCGCTGATTCCTCTCGCGGTGGTGACGTCGATGTGGCCGGTGACAGCCGCGGAGATGAGGGCCTGCCGCCGCTCGGCGAGAAGAGCCTCTGGCGAGCAATACCGTCAAGGAGGCCGCGAGACTCGTCGAGTGTTCTCACGGCGCCCACGACTTGCTGTTGCCGAGCGAGGACGGAACGGGAACCGACGTTCGCGAAAGATGAGTAGGGCCGAAGTGCTGCATCATTGCGCTCGTTTGAGCATGTCGATCTGACGCAAGAATTGTGACGACCGCAATGTAGCCGAAATGAACTCCATCGACACGTCTTTGTTTGGGGCGAAGAATGATCAGACCAGTGTCGGAATCGCTCCGATCACTTCCACATCTGAACGACGGAAACGCCACCATGGTCGCGCTCCGCTAATGACGTAATCGCCGAGCCCATTGAACTGTGACCAGCGTGACTCCACCATTTCGGCATCAAGATGATTGGCGCCCTGAAGAGGACTTCGCCGTTGACGAGGCCGAAATGCGAATCAGCGGCACGCCCTCGTCCCTAAATTCGGACGCCATAATTCCTGGCTCTTCTCTGAAGCGCACCAGGTGCTTCAGTGGAGTCAAGGCATCGATGCCACCGAGAAGCTCATCTAGGCGCGCCACGAACCTCTCCTCGATCGCTCCCGGCAAGCGACCGAAGAAGATTCAATACTTCCTCCACTCTTGCACTTTCGCTGTCGAGGAAGTCGGCGACGCGTCGCGCCCGCCGAGGGTGCCGGAGCGGCACTCTGATTGACCTGAACGCATCCCACGAGATGTCGAACTGGTTCGGAGGCATGTATTTGCCGAGTCGTTCATACTCGCGGATCATGTGCTGTGAGCAGCAAGTGAGGCGAACCGTGGGTATGCCATCTCGGGTTCACCCTGAGGACCCAGTAGGCGGGACTCGTGATTCCCTGAAGCGTGGACATGCCCACCGACCCGTGGGTTTACCGAGTCGGTTCATGACGATATCCCCTATCCTGCTTAGCTGGAGAGATCCTCGCTCGGGGCCGGTCTTCCGTTCCTTCATAGCGGGGGCGAACTCCCTCGGCTACGCTTACGCCAAGCAACGGCTGATCGGGTGAGCCTACGTTGTCCACCTGAACGAGGAGGGACCTCAGGGCTGCAGCTTCCCACCCTGCAGGATTCCCGTGGCGGGATATTGCCCCTCGCAAGCTCATTTCGTCACCTCGCCGAGGAGCTTCTGGATCTGAGCCTCGAGGTCACGCAGTTCGGCATCGATCTCGGCCAAAGGACGGGGCGGGGTGTAGACGTAGAAGTGCCGCGTGAAGGGGATCTCGTAGCCGACCTTGGTCTTGGTGTGGTCAATCCAGGCGTCGGGGACGTGCGGGATGACCTCGCGCTGGAAGTACTCGTCGATGTCCTCGTCGAGGGGGATGTTCTCGTAGTCACGCAGGTCGGGGTCCGGCAGCACCTCGTCCTTCGACATCTGCACCTCGCCGTCGGGGTCCGACACGGCGACTGAGGCGTAGATGGCCTTGACGAGTGGCGCCTGATTCGAGGGCCAGAGGATCCCCGCAGCGTTGGCCTGCTCTCGCAGGGCCTTCCCCGCTTCGGCCTTCGTCCACCACACCTGGCCCAGCAGCGGCCGGAGCGCCTCGACGAACGCCTCGCGGTGCTGCCACTTCCCCAGGGGCTTCGACGCTGCCAGCAGCTCGAGTGTGTCGTCGGTGACCTCGAACCGCTGCTTCAGCGGGCGCTCGACGGTGATCCGGTGGTAGCCAAAGTCGCGGGTGCGGAACACCTTAACGCGTGCGTGGTCCACGTGGTCGGGGTCGGCTGCGACCCGCAGGGCATCCGTGTAGACCTTCGTGATGTGTTCGATCTGGGCGTCGCTGATCTGCTTGCGCTTGTCGCCGAGCGACTTGCGCATCTTCTCCCACTGGTCGCGGGCGTCCAGCAGGATCACCTTGTCGCGCAGGGACTCGTCCTTTCGGTTGGACAGAATCCAGAAGTACGTCGAGATGCCGGTGTTGTAGAAGAGCTGGTCGGGCAGCGCGACGATGCCTTCGAGCAGGTCGTTCTCAAGGATCCACTGCCGGATCCGCGACTCGCCGGAGCCAGCGGCTCCCGTGAACAGGGGCGACCCGTTGAAGACGATCGCGAGCCGGGCACCCTTGCCCTCGACCGGCTCCATCTTCGAGATCATGTGCTGGAGGAACAGGAACGACCCGTCGTTGATCCGGGGCAGCCCAGCGCCGAACCGGCCCGCGTAGCCGAGCTCGGCCTCTTCCTCGATCTCGTCTTTGACCTTCTTCCACTCCACCCCGAACGGGGGGTTCGCGAGCAGGTAGTCGAAGGTCTTCCCCCGGTGCGTGGGCGGCGCGTAGGTGAACGAGTTGCCGAATGCTATGTCGCTGCCGTGCTCGCCCATGAGCATGTCCGCACGGCAGATCGCCCAGGACTCGGCGTTCAACTCCTGCCCGAACAGGTAGACCTTGGCCGAAGGGTTCATCGCTTTGATGCGGTCGGCGGCGACGCTCAGCATGCCGCCCGTCCCGCACGCCGGGTCGAGGATGTTGATGACCTGGCCCGGCGCGGCGATCGCATCGGCGTCCGGCGCGATCAACAGGTTCACCATGAGTTTGATCACCTCACGTGGGGTGAAGTGCTCACCGGCCGTCTCGTTCGAGGCCTCCGCGAACTCGCGGATGAGGTGCTCGAACACGTAGCCCATGTCGTGGTTGCTCATCTTGTCGAGGTCGCGTATCTCCGCGAAGCGCCCCGCCACCTGGTACAGCAGCTTCGAGGCGACGAGCCGGGTGATCTGCTCGTCGAGGGCAAACCGGGCGAGGATCTCCCGGACGGTGGGGGCGAAGCCGTTGACGTAGTCCCGCAGGTTCTTCGCCACCGCCGACGGGTCCGCGGCGATGGTCGCGAAGCTCTGCTTCGACACGTTGTAGAACGGCAGCTTCGCCGCCTTTTGTAGCAGCACGTCGCGGTTCTGGATCTCACCCAGCCGCTCGTTGCGCTCCCACACCGCCTTCCGCGTCGGCGCCAGTACGGCGTCCAGACGGCGCAGCAGGGTGAACGGGAGGATCACCTGCCCGTACTCGTGGCGCTTGTAGTCACCGCGCAGGAGGTCCGCGATTTTCCAGATTTCGCCCGCCATCTTCTCATGGCTGGGGCCTGCACTCGTCGTCACGTCGGTTCTTCTCTCCGTCAATGTGGCTGAAGCCAAGTCGGTCTACACAGTCACTTGGTTGCGCGATCACTCGGGCGCGGCCGCGGGCTCAACGATCCCGTCGTCAGGCCGTGCCGCGTCTGCTCGATAAGCGCGGACGTCGCCTGCGCGAGTCGCCGCGCCACGTCGTCCAGCTCGTGCAGGCGACGGTGGGCGTCGCCGTAGCGGCGCTGCTCCGTCACCGGCAGCCGAGGCACCCGGCAGCGGCGCACGTCCTCGCGGGTCGCCGCGCTCAGCGTGTTCGCGACCGGCCCCGCCAGCGCGTCCCGGCGTAAGAAGAGGGCGAGGAACCAAGGGTCGATCCGCTCGGCGTCCACCGCCACCACCTGAGCCACGCCGCCGTCGTCCGCGGCCGTGCCTGTCGCCACCACCGGCTCGCGGCGCATCGTCCGGAACAGCACGTCCCCGGCCCTCGGAGTCGCGTCCCGCGAGAGGATTCGCACCGCCTGCGACCGCTCCAGCTCCGCCACCGTCACCTCCGAGAACCGCTGCGGCCCCGCCGCGGGTGGCACCACCAGTGCCCTGCTCACCTTGGCATAGAGACTCGCCAGCCGGTCCGCGACGTCTGCGAGCTCGGTGCCCGCACCGCCCGACCGCGGAAGGAGGTGACGGGCGGGCACGAGCGCCACGTCGTCATCGAGCAGCTCCACGGCCGCCACCAGCCGCGACACCGCCGGATCGGCGAACACCGCATCCCAACCCGACGGCGAAGTGGGCACGTCGAGGGGATCGGCCACGCCGGTGAGATCCACCATCCGGGTGACCGCCTCGACGCCGGGGGTTTCGAGGAGCCAGAGGTGGGTGATGCCCTCCCCGCTCAGCGTCAGGCCTGTCGGGAGCGCGATCACCGCCTTCAGTACGCCTGCCCGGAGGAGCGAGGCGCGCATGTGTCGGCCCGACGACCGAACCGCCGTCACCGGCGACATCGCCACCACAGCCACCCCTCGGGGTCGCAGGTGGGCGAGGCAATGCTGCACCCACGCCAGCTCCGGGTCGCCGGCGTCCGGCAGGCCGTAAACCCAGCGCGGGTCGTCCGCGACCGCCCCCGCGTCCCACTGCCTCATCGACGCCGGGGGCACGCACACCACCGCTGGGGCGCGAAGGCCGCGAAACTCGTCCTGGACCAGCGCATTTCCTTGGCGCAGGTCGACCTCCGCCCCGGCCAGTTGCAAGGCCGGTAATGGCTTTGCGTCCACGAGTTGCCCGGTCAGACGCACGCGACGACCGAACCGTTCGAACGCGGCGGCGAGGAGCGCCGAGTCGCTGCACGCTGGATCGAGAACGGCTGGCTGGTCGTGGTCGGCGTCGTCCTGATCGTCGGTGCCGAGTTCGGGGAGCAACGACACGATCACCGCGGCGAAGACCTCCGCGGGGGGCAGGGACGTCAGGTCGCGCTCAGGCTCGGACGGCGGAGCCGTCGGCGAGGTGAGCATGTGCGTGCCTGTCGCGGTCCGGCCCGTCGCTGTCAGTTGCTCCGCGCGCCCCGTGTCCTCAAGCCACTGCTGCACGGCTGACCAGAAGAAGCGCGGTGTCGCCGACCCATCGTCCACGGGTCGGGGGAAGTCCTCGTGCCGTTTGCGCCAGTTCGCTACCGCCGCACGACCTACCCCCAACTCGCGGGCGATGGCAGCCGCCGTGACAACGCGTTCATCGTTCACACCGTGACCCTACTTCCTGGCGCTCGCACTTGTGAACCCTTGCCTAACGTTCACACGACTTCTTACGGTGGAGGGGTATGACTGATCCGGGCGTCCTGCCCGGGTTCGGCGGGGCCCTCCGACCGGGAGGCACGGCAGAGCGGGGACTCAGCATGACGGGCACGGCGGTCACGACACGCGGCACGAGACGGAAGCAGACGAGGCTGTGCACGCTGTACCGGCTGGGGGAGTGGGCCGATCTCCAGGAGTCGACCAGCTACCTGACCGAGGCAGCGCAGGACCTGAGCGAGAATCCTCTGGAGCTCACTCTCGCTCAGGACGTGCTCGGGGTCCTCTTCCACGGAGAGCGGGCTCCCGAGCCGACCGACTGGTCCTTCGATCTGTCGCTGACCTGCGGAGTCGAGATCCGGCACGACAGGGTCCGCGCTGGTGCCGTGCTCTTCCTCAGCGTCGACGGCGTCGTCTACGCGCTCACGTACGGCAGCGGACACACATGGCTCGACGGTTCCGTGAAGGACGAGCGCTTCGGTCTGTCCGTCGTGATCCGCTGCCTCGACTCCGAGGAGATCGTCGACATCGTTCGCTCCTCGCTCGGGGGGAAGGGGCGGACCGACTCCACTCTCGTCCCCGACGGCATCCCCGTGACCATGCTGCGACTCGACAAGCAGGCCGAACTGATCCGGAGGCTCGCCGGCAAGAGCGCCGACCTGCCCACCACGTTCAGCGACAGCGGGGGCTCCGTCACCGTCCACGGGTCCGCCGGGCTGCGGATGCGGTTCGGCATCGAAGCGCGCGATTTGATCGCCGATATCCGCGCCGTCGCCGCGGTACTCGCCACGCCCGTCCGCCCCGAACTCGCCTTCGTGGAGCACGTCGTCCCGGTGTGCTCGCCCGACCTCGTCTCCGAACTCGACGCCGAGCTCGAGACGCTGCTGGCCTGGCCTGCCCCCGTGGCTGACGCGCTCAGCCTCGCCGTCCCGGAATCGTGCCTGACCGACTGGGGGCGCAAGGAGAGTGTCGGGCTGAAGGTGGGCAGCGTCGCCTCCCCCACGCTGCCCGAGCTCTCCCTCGACCAGATCGTTCGCCGCGCCGGCCTGCAGCCCGCCGGCCGGAGGGTCGCCGCGCTCCGGGACGGACGGGTCGAACTGTTCGAGGACCGCCGCGGCCAGCACTCGCTGGGTCGCTCTGCGGCCAGCCGCTGGCTCCAGGCGCACGTCTCGCTCGGTGCCCGACGTTTCGTCCGCTCGGAGGATCAGTGGTTCGAGCTCGGCGCGGACTACCTCTCCAAGCTGCGCGCCGACGTCACCGCTGTTCTTGCGCGTGGCGGCACGGTCACGCTGCCTGACTGGCGTCGCCACGCGGACGGGACCTACGAAGCCGAGAAGGACTACAACCACCGCGTCGCGTTCGGCGATCGTCGCTTCGTCCACATGGACTGTCGTCTCGTGCAGCTCATGCCCGGGCGCTCCTCGGGCATCGAGATCTGCGACCTCCTGGGGCCGGACAACGAGCTGATTCACATCAAGCGCGCCAAGGGATCAGCGGAACTGAGTCATCTCTTCACGCAGGCTGCGGTGTCCGAGCAGGTGTTGCGGCTCCACGGTGAGGCGAGGAAGCGGTTCGCCGCCTTGGCGGGCAAGGATCAGCGCCGTTCACTTCCGGAGGACTTCGTCCCGGGGAAGATCGTCTACGGGATCCTGCTCAAGGAGGGGGAGGAGCTCACGGCCGACACCCTTTTCCCGTTCACGCAGGTGGCCCTGCTGGAAGCGATCGAACATCTCCGTGGCCGCGCCACGGTCGAGGTCGTGGGCATCCGGGTCGCGCCGCCCGCCGGCCCTACGACAGGTCCAGGCGCCGCAGCCCGCGCGCCGAGACCGCGTAGAGGAAAGGTCCCGATTCCTGGCACGCCTTCCTGATCCCGGCCAGGTTGTCGAGGAACGCCTCCGCCATCTGCGCGGCCCTCAGGTTCCCGCTCGTCAGGCAAAACGCGCGAACGTCGCCATCGACCAGCGCCGCACGTTCCGCCGTGCGGTAGCGGATCCGCTCGTCCTTCATCAACACCACCCACCCGGAACGCCCGGCCTTCTCCAGCCACTCTGCGTCGGCCACGTCCTCATCGGCAGGGACTCCGTAGACGTCTGCCAGCGTCAGCACGTCGAGCCCCGCCGCCTTGAGGAGGGCGGGTACCTGGCGACCGCCGAGGCTGCGGTCGAGGAAGAACCGCAGCTGCTCGGGGGTCGCCGCGCGCATCTCAGGCGGCGAGCAACGTCGCGATGCGGACGACGTCCTCAAGCTCCGGGACGGAGATGCGGTACTCCTCCGCGACCGTCTCCAGCGACTCGCCGGCGCGGAACATCGAGAGGGCGTCCTCGACGCGAGCCCCACCGCGACGGAAGATCGGCTGCCCGAAGCCTCGCGCCGGATCCACGACGACCTTCGCCACCGCGTAGCCGGGCAGTTCGATCAGCGTGGGGTAGCCGTCGTCCCCGAACTCGACCCGGCGCAGGTAGGCAGCGACGACGTCGTTGAAGACACGCTGTCCGTTGCGCACCACCACGAGGCTGCGAAGAGCTCGCGCCTCGTCCGGGTCGCTCGCATCCGCGTAGTCGAAGAGCACCTCGGCTCCGTCGCTGTACAAGCGGCGGGAGGCGAGGGCATGGGCGACCCCGAACTCGGAGGCCAAGCGGGCCAGCGCGGGGCGGATGCGCTGCAGGGGGACTCCGCTGTTCCTCAACGCGGCGAGCACCAAGCCTTCGGCGAGCCCGACGAACGGGACGACTGGCCCGCGGCCTTGCGCCGGCGCTACCGTCGCGATCACCGGCTCACCGAACACCTCGGGTCTGCCCTGGCTGCGGCGCCGGTACCCAGCCGCCCACGCGCGGAAGGTGGAATCGGGGACGCGGAGGTACCGAGCCGCCTCGGCCACCGTGTAGATCGGCGTCTCGAACCTGTCGACCATGACCACCTCCCTGGCGCGGGCTCCATTGTGACCCAGACCGTCCCTCCCCCTCGCCCGCCCCGCGGACGCGGTGAGCGGCCAGCGGCCCTGGCCGGATCACCAAGGAGGGGACAGGCTGACTGACGTGACGATCACGGGTGGAAGAAGGCGCATGACGGCGGCTCTTGCGGCAGCTCTCGCGCTGGGGCTGGTGGCCTGCGGAAGCGGCGATGGTGACGGCGACGGGCGGGCGGCGGAGCCTCACTACCGCTCGGCGTGCCACGCGGACGGTGACCGCGAGGTGGTCATCCCCGGCCCCGACGGCCAGTCGACGTTCGCGGTGACGGTCGGCAGCGGCCCGCGGGCGGTGCTCCTGTTGCACGAGGCCGAGTCCGACCACTGCGCGTGGATCGACTTCGCGCGGCTCGTCGCAGGTAGAGGCGTCCAGGCGTGGGCGATCGACTCGTCGTCGACGCCGAACTCGCGGTCGGTGGGGGGCAGCGACCCCCGCCCCGACCTCGTCCGCACCGCGGAGTACGTGCGGGCGCACGGCGCGCGGGAGGTCGTGCTCGCGGGGGCGTCCATGGGCGGTGCGACGGCGCTGTCGGTGGCCGGGCAGGTGGGTGCCGCCCGCGTGGCGGCGCTCTCGGCGCCCGACATCTGGCAGGGCGTGGACGGCGTCGGGGGAGCGAAGGCGCTGACGGTGCCCGGGCTGGTGCTGGTCGGCGTCGCCGACACCGACTTCACCGGTCCGGCTCAGGCGATGAAGGCCGCGAACCCCGCGCACGTGACGCTGGTCGAGGTGCCGACCGGCGGTCACGGCACGTCGATGCTGCACTACGAGCTCGACGGCAGGAAGGTGTCGGAGATCCTCGCCGAGTTCCTCCTGGCGTGACCCACCCGCAACCGCATCGCAACCCGTTCGGGGTCGCGCGGGTGCGGATGCTCTCGGCAGGCTCGGCCCATGGCGATCTCGACGGCGAGAAGGGTGCGGCGCGCGGCGGCCGCGCTGTCCGGGGCGGTGCTCGTGCTGGGCCTGGCGGCCTGCAGCGACGACGGGACGGGCTCGGCGTCCCCCGCCGCAGGCACGACGGGCGCCCCGGCCGGGACGGCGACGGCGTCGGGCACTCAGGCCGCTGGCGAGATCAAGTCGACCTGTCACGAGGGCGGCGACCGCGAGGTCACGGTGCCCGGCAAGGGCGGGGCGAGCACCTTCGCGGTCGGCGTGGGGACGGGGCCTCGGGCCGTCCTGCTGCTGCACGAGGCTCAGCAGAACCACTGCCGCTGGATGCCGTTCGCCCGTGCGCTAGCGGCGCGCGGCGGCGTCCAGGTCTGGTCGGTCGACTCGGCCGCGTCCTCGAAGTCCCTGTCCATGGGGGAGAACGGTTCCGTCGACCCGAGTCAAGACCTCGTCCGCATGGCGAGCTACGTCCGCGACCACGGCGCGACCGAGGTCGTGCTGGCCGGCGCCTCGATGGGCGGCGTGGGCGCGCTGGTGGCCGGCACCCCCGCCGGAGCCCGCAAGGTCGCCGCGCTGTCGGCCCCCACCGAGTACAACGCCGACGCCGTGGCGGGCGCGCGGGCGCTGCGGGCGCCCCTGCTGCTGATGGCGGGCACCGAGGACGCCGACTTCCTGCCCGCCGCTCGCACGATCGCCGCCGCCGCCAAAGACGCCAAGGTCACGCTCGTGCCCGTGCCCACCGCCGAGCACGGCACGGACATGCTGCCCGACGGCGTCCCCGGGCAGGGTGGCCGACCCGTCGCCGCGATCCTCACCGCGTTCCTGCTCGGCTGAGACGAAGCCCGGTTCGGGAGTTCGCCGCCGTCGATCCGCCCGAAACGGCACGGTGACGGCGGCGGCGCGCGTACCGTCGGGCGGGTCGAGCTCCAGCGAAAGGGCACGCCATGCGCCGGTCCCGCCTCCCTGTCGCCCGAGCGGCCCGTTCGGTCGTCGCCGTCGCGATGCTCGCCGGCGCCGCTGTCACTGCGGCACCGAGCGGCGCCGCCGACGCCACGACCCCCTTCGCCCTGCCGAGCCTGATCCGCGGCGTGCACGTGAACGACGTGGCGCGCTCATTCGCCCTGGCCTCGGGTCAGGGCATCCAGGTGCTGTTCACGGCGGTCCCCGGGCAGGCGGTGACCGCGTCGGTGACGGCCTCGACGGACGGGTCCTCGGTACAGGGGTGCCCGCTGGTGGGTGACGTCCTCGACCCCGCAGGGCAGCGGATCGCCGCCCGGCAGTGCGTGTCGGGCACGATCACCTTCCCCACGGCGATCATCCGCGGCACGGGCCTGCACCGTGTCGTCCTGCGCCCCGCCCCCGGCACCTCCGCCACGGTGAGCGTCGGCGTCCGCGCGACCGGCCCGGCCACGATCACGCCGAACATCGGCCCGAGGACCGTCACGGTGCCCGCCCGCGGCGTCCTCGACCTCGCCTACCGCATGGAGTGCTCGGTGTTCGGCTTGGTGGAGATCGGCCGGAGGTCGCCCGGGGGCCGCGACACGGCCGCGGTGGTGCGCCCCGACGGCACCGCCCTGGGACAGGCCACCGACCACGTGACGACGAGCATGTCGGGCGTGCACCAGGTGCGCCTGACCAACCCCGGGACGGCGGCGCTGACCGTGCCCGTCCACCTGTCGAAGGGTCGCGACGTCGTGCGGGCCGTGCCCGCGGACGGGACGCCCGTCGACGTCGCCCTGCCGTTGAAGGGCCAGCAGGCGCGCCTCACGTTCGCCGCGACGGCCGGGCAGCGCGTCGTCGCCACGGTCACGGACCGCCGGTTCAACGGCGACCCGGCGATCGCCCCGGCCGGGCGGCTGATAGGCCCCGACGGGCGCACCTGGGGGACGCTCGACCTGCGCGGCGAGGGGGAGTCGAGCGCGCTGGTCGCGACGACGGGCACCCAGACGCTCGTCGTCGACCCGGTCGCATGGACGACCGGCAGCCTGCGCATCGCGCTGCACCTCGTCGCCGACCCCGAACCGGTGCCGGCCACGCCCGGGACGCTCGCCCGGCCCGGCCCGGCGACGACGCTGACCGCGTCGACCCCCTGGACGAACCCCACGCTGAAGTTCAAGGCCAGGCACCACCAGCGCTACCTGCTGCAGATGACGTCGGACGTCGACGCCGTGGTCCGCTGGCGCGACGCCTCGGGCGCGGAGGAGGTGCTCGGCACGGTCAGCCCGCGGTACGGGTTCGGCAACACCCTCATCGTCGAGCACACGGGAACGCAGACGGTGATCCTCGACCCGATCGGCGCGGGCACGGGCAGCGCCCAGGCCCACGTCAACCTCGACCGGGACGACGGGATCGTGCTCGGGCAGGCGCGCACCGTGAAGTTGGAGACGGAGGAGACGGTGACGCTGTTCATCGACCCCGAGGTCAGCCAGGGCCAGGTGCTCACCTACCGGGTCACCGACAACCTCATGGGCCCGCTGCTGCTACGCCTGGGGGACGTGGAGGACTACCCGTCGATCGAGGTGCCCCGCAACAGCTCCTCGGGGACGCTGCCCCCGATCGTCCGCACCGGCGTCGAGACGCTCACGGTCTCCAACCGTGGTGTCGGCGGCACCATCACGCTGCTGCTGACCTCGGCCCCCTGACGCGCCCGGAACCGGTCGGCCACGCCGGGAACTCGACGCGATCGCGGATCGTCCTCGACGTAGGCTGCCGCTCACACGTGGGGCGCAGACCCTCCCGGCACCGCGGGCGAACCGCTCGCGACCGGGTCACCAGCACCGCAGGATCGATCCCGGAGGGACCGATGGAAAGCCGCAACCCCGTCTTCAACCGCACCGAGGAGTTCAAGCGCGGGGGGTACGCGACCTTCGACGCCGCGCCCCGCGGCCGCGGCGCGTCGTCCGGGCCGTCGCCGTACGGCTACGGCGGCACGCCGCAGGACCTCAGCCCCGACCAGCTGCGCGACATGTACGCCGCCGAGTCGGCGGGCCCGGCGCGCACCGGCCGGATGACCCTCGACGACGTCGTCGTCCGCACGGCGCTCGTCTTCGGCGTGCTCGTGCTCGCCGCCGGCGCCACCTACACGCTGCTCGAGCCCGACCAGCTGGGGATCGCGCTGATCGCCGCCCTCGTGGGCTTCGGGCTGGCGATGGTGAACAGCTTCAAGCGTGAGCCGAGTCCGCCGCTGATCCTCGCCTACGCCGCGGTCGAGGGCGTCTTCGTCGGCGGGATCAGCCTGGCCTACGAGACGCGCTTCGACGGCATCGTCGCCCAGGCGGTGCTCGGCACCCTGAGCGCGTTCGCCGCCATGCTGGGCCTGTACAAGATCGGTGCGGTGCGCGCGACGCCCAAGTTCCGGCGCATGCTGTTGATCGCAGGCGTGGGCTACATGGTGTTTGCGCTGGTCCACCTGCTCGGCGTGATGTTCGGCGCCTGGTCCAGCGTCTACAGCACCGGCGGCCTCGGGCTCCTGCTCAGCGCCGTCGGCGTCGTGCTCGCCTCGCTGTTCCTGGTGCTCGACTTCGACTTCGTCGAGAGCGGCATCCGCAACGGCATCCCGCAGCGCTACGCGTGGACGGCGGCGTTCGGCCTGGTCGTCACGCTGGTCTGGCTGTACCTGGAGATGCTGCGCCTGCTGGCCATCCTGCGCGGCAACGACTGAGCAGCCGCGCTTCGCGGCGACGGGCGGTACGGGACACCGTGCCGCCCGTCGGCGTGTCCGGACATGTCGTTCGTCCACCCGGGTGTCCTGCGGCGACCCCTGGTGCCCGATGTGTGACCATGAGCAGCGTGACTGGGGCCGATCTCGACAGCGTGCTCGCCGCCCACCCCGCCTGGCACCCGCCGGCGGCGGTGCTCGACCTCGCCGAACTCGTGGTGAGCGGGGCGCTGGCGGCCATGCCGCGGGGCCTCACCCCGCCTGAGGAGGTGCGGGCCCGCGCCGAGGCCAGGGGCGGCCTCGTCCTGGAGGACGCCGAGGGCACGCCCGTGGCCCTCGCGGCCCCGCTGTCCGTCGACGAGCACGGCGGCCTGGTCGGGCCGCTCGCCGCACTGCGCCCCTTCACCGCGGGTCCGGTCCGCCGCCACCGCCGCACCGCCGAGCAGGTGCGCGCGGCGCTGGACGCCACGCGGGAGGCCACCGGCACGGCCCGCGTGCTCGCCGTCCCGGTCGACGCCGCCCTGAGCACCTTCGGGGTCGAGGACGCCGCCACCCTCGCCCGCCACGCCGACGCCGTCCTGCTGTGGCTGGTGCTCGTGGGCGCGGGCCGCCGCAAGGACCTCGCCCCCGAACCGCTGGTGCGGGCCGTTCGGGCCGCGGCAGCCGACGTCGAGGCGACGGGCACGCCGTCGCTCGTGGTCGCCGTCCCCGCGCCGTCGGCGCAGGCCGTGGCCGGGGCGGGCAACCTCGTCGACCCTCACGCGGAACCCCGGATGATCGACGAGATCGCCCGCTCGTTCGGTGCCAGTGCCGTGCTGCCGATCCGCGTGCGGCCCGAGAAGGGGCTGCCGGGCTCCCTGCACTCGGCCAGCGTCCGCGAGATCGAGCGGACGCTGCCGCCGCCGTCGCGCCGCGGCGTCACGGTCTTCTTCACGGGGCTGTCGGGCTCGGGCAAGTCGACGGTGGCCAAGGCCCTGGCCGAGCGGCTGCTCGACGACGGCCAGCGCAGCGTCAGCATGCTCGACGGCGACGAGGTGCGGCGCCTGCTGTCCTCGGGCCTGGGCTTCAGCCGCGCCGACCGGGACCTCAACATCCGCCGGATCGGCTTCGTGGCCGCCGAGGTGACCCGGCACGGCGGCCTCGCGATCTGCGCGCCGATCGCTCCGTTCGCGCAGGTCCGCGCCGAGGTCCGCGAGATGGTCCGCGAGAGCGGGGACTTCGTGCTCGTGCACGTCTCGACGCCGCTGGCCGAGTGCGAGCGCCGCGACCGCAAGGGCCTGTACGCGAAGGCGCGCCAGGGGCTGATCCCCGAGTTCACGGGCATCTCCTCGCCGTACGAGGAGCCCACCGACGCCGACCTCGTGCTCGACACGACCGACCTGCCGGTGGCCGATGCCGTCGAGCGGGTGTGGGCGTTGCTCGCCGAGCGGGGCTACCTCGCCGACGACGAGCCGGTCGCCCCCCACGAGGTGCCGGCCGAGGCCGCGTCTGCCGACGGGTCGGCCGACGAGCCGGCCGGCACGACCGGCGGGGTCACGGCGAACTGATCGACGGACCGGTCCGAGGGGTGGGCCGCCTCCACGGCCCTCGGGCGCGCCCGGCACACTGGGGCGCTCGGAGGTGAGGACGGTGTCGGAGCTCGAACCGGTGGTCGTGGGCATCACCACCCACGCCGTGCGTGCGCGGTGGGGTGTGTGGGACACCGAGGCCGCCCTCCTGCAGGAGACGTACCCGCGCGCGATCACCGCGGCCGGCGGCGTCCCGGTGCTCCTGCCGCCCGTGCCGGGGGTGGTCGCCGCCGTGCTGCCGCGCCTCGACGCGCTGGTGCTGGCCGGGGGCGCCGACGTCGATCCGGCCCGATACGGGCAGGAGCCGCACGAGCGCGTGGTCGTCGCCGCGCCGCACCGGGACACGGCCGAGCTCGAACTGCTCGAGGCCGCCCAGCGCCGGGGCATGCCCCTGCTGGGCGTGTGCCGGGGCATGCAGCTGCTCAACGTCTCCCGCGGCGGGAGCCTGCTGCAGCACCTGCCCGACGTCGTGGGGCACACCGCTCACGCACCCGAGCCGGGCATCTACGGCACCCACCCGGTGCGTGTCCACCCGCACAGCCGGCTCGCGCAGGTGCTCGGTCGCCAGAGGTCACGGGCGTCCCGACGTACCACCACCAGGCGATCGACGAGCTCGGCGAGGGCCTGGTGGCGACGGCGTGGACGCACGACGGCACCGTGGAGGCGCTGGAGGACCCGTCCCTGCCGTTCTGCCTCGGCGTGCAGTGGCACCCCGAGGCCGGGGACGATCCCGCACTCTTCACCGGGCTGGTCGAGGCCGCGCGCGAGCTGCGGTCCTTCGGTGCGGCGCCGACGCCCGGACGCCGCGCCGGGGGCAGGGCGCCCGGCGGTCGGCGTGCGGCCGCGCGCCCGACGGGCGGCTCGACGGGCGGCTCGACGGGGCGCATCCCCGCGCCCGCCGGCGTGGCGGCCCACGCCCGGTGACGACCCGCCCGTGAGCGAGATCGGGACGGATCGCGCCGCCGTGGACGCCTTCGCGACGGCGGTGGGGCGCCTGGAGGCCCGGCTGCGGGTGCTCGGCCCCCGCTGGGCCGCGGCCCGTCGTCGCGACCCGGAGGCGAGCGCGGCCGAGGTCTCGCACGTGCGGGCCCTGCTGGCGGAGTTGGAAGGCGCCGCCGCGTCGGCCCGCGGGGAGGCCGCCCACCCGGTGCCCGAGCTGGGCGAGCACGCCCTGGCGGACGTGCTGGCGGTGCTCGCCCACGAGCTGCTCGAGGTGACGAGCGAGGCAGCCGTGGCGGGGCTGCCCGCCCTCACCGATCGCGTCGACGAGGTGCGCCGCGCGCTCTGAGCGGTCAGCTCCCCGCGCGGACGGCCTCGTCGTCGAGGTCGAGCACGACCCGTGGCCGGGCCTGCGGCAGCCTCAGCCGGCGCAGCACGGCCCAGCGCCCGCGCGGGCCGCGGGAGCGCCCGTC
The DNA here is from genome assembly GCA_046330935.1 of Kineosporiaceae bacterium. Lineage (GTDB taxonomy): Bacteria > Actinomycetota > Actinomycetes > Actinomycetales > Kineosporiaceae > JAXLRU01. The sequence goes on along the minus strand of JAXLRU010000006.1, from coordinate 248,080 downwards.
GACGCTCGCACCCACCACCTCGGTACCCGAGGCGGCGGCGGCGCGGGCCGCGGCGTGCGCGACGTCGTCCAGCCCCTCCCCGGCCCGCACGTCGGGACGCGCGGGTGCCGCGCCCTCGGGCCAGGCACCCACGGCGTCGGCGACGCTGGGCAGGAGCACCGCGGCCGCACGGGCGTAACCGGCGGGGGAGGGGTGGAAGCGGTCGGCGGAGAACATCTCGGCGGGCTGGGCCGAGAACTGGGGCCCGAGCAGGTCGCCGAGGGAGACGGTGCGGCCGCCCGCCTCCACCACGGCCACGGTCTGCGCGGCCGCGAGCTGACGGCTCCAGCGCCGGGCGACCCACCGTAGGGGCTGCGCGATCGGCTCGATCGTGCCGAGGTCGGGGCAGGTGCCGACGACCACCTGGCAGCCGGCCCCGCGCAGCCGGCGGACGGCGTCGGCGAGATGGGCGACGGCGTCGGCGGGCCGCACCCGGTGGGTGACGTCGTTGGCGCCGACCATGATCACCGCGACGTGGGGTGGGGCGTCGGTGTCCAGCAGGGTGTCGACCTGCGCGGCGAGGTCGGCGGACTCGGCGCCGACGACGGCGACGACGCGCAGCTGCACGGGGCGGCCCGTCAGGGCGGCGAGACCGGTGGCGATGGTCGCGCCGGGCGTCTGGTCGGGGTGGTCGACACCCAGCCCGACCGCGGTGGAGTCGCCGAGCACGGCCATCCGCCACTGCTCACCCGGGCCGTGACCGTAGCGGCCCTCGGCGCGCGGCCCGTCGCCGAAGGGGGCGCCGATCCAGCGCCGGGCGAGGCGGGCCTGGGCGGCGAGCAGGGCGAACCCGGCGGCGCCGGCCGCGCCGAGGCCGCCCCCACCGTAAGCGGCGGCGGCGGCCAGGCGGCGGGCGCGCGAGGCCCGGCTCACCGCACCACGCCCCGGGCGGGGGCGAGCTGGCGGGAGGGCGTCGGGCTCGGCACACGGGCAGGGTAGCCCGAGGGTCAGCTCTTGAAGACGCCGACCAGCTCGTTGAGGCGCGAGGCGAGGCTCGACAGGTCGTCGGCGGCCTCCTCGCTGGCGGCGGCGCTGTCGGACGTGGCCGACGTGACCTCCGCGACGGCACTGAAGGCCCGGGAGACCTCCTGGCTGCTCGTCGCGGCCTCGTTGAGCGCCCGGGACATGTCGGTCGTCGTCGCGGACTGCTCCTCGACGGCGGAGGCGATCGACACCGTGAACTCGCTGATCTGGTTGATCACCTGCTGGATCTCCTGAACGGCGGCCGCGGCCCCCGCGCTGGTGGACTGGATCGCCTCGATCCGCTGGGTGATGTCCTGCGTCGCCTTCGCCGTCTCCTGCGCGAGCTCCTTGACCTCGGTGGCGACGACCGCGAACCCCTTGCCGGCCTCGCCGGCGCGCGCGGCCTCGATGGTCGCGTTGAGCGCCAGCAGGTTCGTCTGCTCGGCGATCGAGGTGATCAGGGCGACGACGGAGCCGATCTCGCCGCTGGCCTCGCGCAGCTGCGCGATGTGCTCGGTGGTGGCGCGCGCCACCGCGAGGCTCTCCTGGGCCACGGCCGCGGCCTTGCCCGCGCTGGAGGCGATCTCGCTGATCGAGGCGGTCATCTCCTCGGCCCCGGCGGTCACCGACTGCACGCCCGCGTTGACCTCGTCGGCGGCGGCAGCCGCCCCCGCGGCCTGCGCGCTCGCCCGGCCCGCGCCGGTGTTGAGCTCGGTGGAGACGCTCGACAGCCGTTGGGACGCCCCGGTGAGGGCGCCGGCGGTGCCGACGACCTCGGTGACGGTGCCCCGCAGGACGGTGATGGCGCGGTCGAGGCCGCGACCCATGTCACCGAACTCGTCGGTGCTGGTGATGCCGGAGACGCTGGTGAGGTCGCAGTCGCCCAGGGCCTTGGCGGTCTGGGCGACCCGGCGCACCGCGGCGAGGATCGAGCCGCTCACGGCGAGGCCGAGCGCGAGGGCGAAGGCCAGGCCCACCAGCAGCGTCACGATGATGGTGCGCCTTGCCGCGGCGGCGGTGTCGGCGACCGCCTTGCGGCGGGCGTCGGCGTCGGCGACCTCGGCCTTGACGATCGCGTCGGCGGCGGCGGCCGCCGCGCGGCCCGCGGGGCCCGCCTTCGTGTCGCGCACGGTCGCGATGGCGGCGAAGTCGTGGCGGCGCCCGGCGGGCATCATCTCGTCGGTCGCGAACTTCTCGTACTCGGCGTAGGCGTCGCGCAGCTTGGCGACCTCCTCGCCGTTGCTCCCGAAGGCCTCGTAGGCCGAGAGGTCGGCGGCGAACTTCGAGAAGTCGGCCTGGACGGCCTGCTCGTACTTCGTCTGCACCGCCGGGTCCATGCTGACCGCCTGGTTGAGCAGGTCGCGCCGCGTCTGCTCCAGGTCGATCTGCACGGTCATGATCTGCTTGAGCGGCAGGAGGCCGCGGTGGTACAGGTCGCTCGCCGAGGAGTTCATCGTGCTCATGCGCCCGATCGCGAGGAGCCCGACGACGAGCGCGATCCCCGCGACCACCACCAGCGATCCCAGGATCTTCGTGCGGACCCGGAGCCTGCCCAGGACCCTGTCGACGATCCCGCTGCGCACGGACGCCGCCGACAGATCGGCCGGCGTCCTCGCCTCTGCCTTGCTCATCCCCGTGCTCCTTCCCGTGCGGAGGCGCTCGCCACCGTCAAGGACCGCTCTCGGGGCGGACGATCCGGCACTGAAGGGTGCGGAGGTCCTGATCGCCGGGTTGTGACCTGTTCCACGTGACCATGACAACGCCGGTGTCATGCGCGAGCACGGCCCGTCACGTCACGGAGCGGGGGCAGGATGGTGCCGTGACCTCGACCCCGCCCCCCTCCCCTCCGGCCGACGTCCCCCCGCGCACCGACGGCCTGCGCTACGTCGACTCGGTGCTGGACCTCGTGGGCGGGACGCCGCTGGTGCGCCTGGACGCCGTCCTCGAGCGGCGCGGCCGGGGCGACGGGCCGGGACCGCTGCTGCTGGGGAAGGCCGAGTTCCTCAACCCGGGCGGGTCGGCCAAGGACCGGATCGCCCTGCGAATGGTCGAGGCGGCGGAGGCCGCCGGCGCGCTGGGCCCGGGCGGGACGATCGTCGAGCCGACCACGGGCAACACCGGCATCGGCCTGGCGATCGTGGCGCAGCGGCGCGGGTACCGCTGCGTGTTCGTGTGCCCCGACAAGGTCAGCGAGGACAAGCGGGCGGTGCTGCGCGCGCACGGCGCCGACGTCGTCGTCTGCCCCTCCGCCGTCGAGCCCTCCCACCCCGACAGCTACTACTCCGTCTCCGACCGGCTCGTCCGCGAGATCCCGGGGGCGTGGAAGCCCGACCAGTACTCCAACCCGCAGGGGCCCGCAGCGCACCGCGAGACGACCGGTCCCGAGATCTGGGCGGACACGGCGGGCACGGTCACCCACCTCGTCGTCGGGATCGGCACGGGCGCCACGATCACCGGCGCGGGGCGTTACCTCAAGGAGGTCTCCGCCGGGCGGGAGCAGGGCCCGGTGCGGGTGATCGGGGCCGACCCGGTGGGCTCGGTCTTCTCGGGCGGGGCGGGCAGGCCCTACCTGGTGGAGGGCGTGGGCGAGGACTTCTGGCCGGAGGCCTACGAGCGCGACGTCGCCGACGAGGTGATCGCCGTCCGTGACGCCGACTCGTTCGCGATGACGCGGCGGCTGGCCCGCGAGGAGGGCCTGCTCGTGGGCGGCTCCAGCGGCCTGGCCGTGGTGGCGGCCATCGACGTCGTGCGGCGGCTGAGCCCGCAGGAGGCGGCCCGGGCGGTGGTGGTCGTGGTCCTGCCCGACGGCGGTCGCGGGTACCTCGGCAAGATCTTCGACGACCGGTGGATGTCGAGCTACGGCTTCCTGCGCGCCGAGGGCACCTCGGTGGTCGGGGACGTGCTGCTGGCCAAGACGGGCGCGCTGCCGCCGCTGGTGCACACGCATCCGGCCGAGACGGTGAGGGACGCGGTGCAGATCCTGCGCGAGTACGGCGTCTCGACGATGCCGGTCGTGACGGCCGAGCCGCCGGTGACGGCGGGGGAGGTGACGGGTGCGGTGAGCGAGAAGGCCCTGCTCGACGCCGTGTTCGCCGGCCGGGCGGCGCTGTCGGACCCGGTGGGTCGGCACATGGGCCCCCCTCTGCCGCTCGTGGGGGCGGGAGAGCCCGTGGAGGCGGCACGCACGGCCCTCCAGTCCGCGGACGCCGTCCTGGTGACGGAGGACGGACAGCCCGTGGGGGTCCTCACCCGGCACGACCTCCTGGGGTACGCGGCAGGATGAAATCCGCCACGCTCGGACACATCACCCGCACGGACGTCGCCTTTCGCCGTCGGTGACCGGGAGCCGCCCCCGGCGACCCGGCGTCACCCCTGCTCGGGCACGGACGGCGCAACGCGGCCGGTGAGCGGTCCGTGGCGGTCACTGTCGGGTCGCCGTCGGCACCCGCCCGGGTGACCGTTCGGGACCGTCCGGAGCGGCCCCGCCTCGGCAGCATGGACACGTCGTCGCCGTCCTCTGCCGTCCCGGAGGGTCCCCCATGTCCAGGTCCCGCACGTTGCCGGCCGCCCTGGCGGTCGCCGCCACGGTGCTGGCCACGGCAGCCGCCGTCCCGGCGGCCTCCGCGGCCCCCGCCGATCCCAGGGCGGGCCTGTCCTCGGCCGCCTCGACGACCGTCGAGGGCACCCTCCGCCGCGTGGTCGTCGACGCCGAGGGCGAGTTCTCCGGCGCCCACCGCGCGGCGGAGCCGATGCGGACGGTGGCGGTGGTGGAGGTCGGCGGCACGTTGCTGCGCGTGCCCGACTCCCTCGCGGCCGGCGTCGCCGCCAACCGTCGGGTGACGCTGACGCTGCGCACGCCGCGGGGCCTGCAGCGCTCCGCCGCCCTGGCGTGGGCCGCGGGCCGCCCCACGTCCGCGGGCGCCGTCGCGTCCCTGGCCCCGGTGCGCTCTGCCTCCGGCCCCGCCGCCTCGCTCGTGGCGGGCACGACCGTCGCGGGGGCCCACACGATCACCGTGCTGCCCGTCTACTGGGGGAGCAAGGACTCCGCGACCGTCGCGAGCCTCACCACGCTGGCGCAGAACACCGCGGACTACTGGAGGCAGCAGTCGGCGGGCAAGGTGACGACCACCGTGGCCGTGCGCGACTGGAAGCTGATCACCAACCCCGGCTCGTGCGACTACACGGCCCTGTACAACGCGGCGATCGCCGCCCACGGCGTCTCGGCCCCCGGCGGGACCGACCACGTGCTGGTCTACTTCCCGCAGCGCAGCGACTGCGCCTGGGCGGGCCTGGCCTACGTCGGCGGCAACGTGATCTGGGTCAACGGCTACCAGCTGCTGGACGTCACCGCGCACGAGTTCGGCCACAACCTCGGCCTCGGCCACGCCAACACCTACGCCTGCACCTCCAGCGGGACCCGGGTGCCCCTGTCGACCTCCTGCACGATCAAGGAGTACTACGACTCCGCCGACGTGATGGGCTTCGCCACCTACGCCGACACCGGCAGCCTCAACGTGGGCTTCGCCGACTTCCTCGGCCTGGCCACGGTCACCTCGATCTCCGCGACGGCGGGCAGCGCGACGACCGTCAACCTCGCGCCGCTCAACGGCTACACCGGCACCCGCGGCGTCAAGATCCCCGTCACCGGCGGCACCGTCTACGTGGAGTTCCGCCCGGCCTCGGGCCGCGACGTCCGGCAGTCGAACTGGGCCGGTGTCCAGGTCCGCATGATCACCAGCGGCGGGGCGCCGTCCTCGCGGCTGCTGGACCTGCAGCCCTGGGACGCCTCGGCGTTCGCGACCAGCGGCTCCGCCGTCGCGATGCAGCCCTACTACGTGTGGCCGGTGCCGGACACGTCCGTCGCGGTGAAGGTCACGCAGGTCGGTTCCACCGCCACGGTCGCCGTCGTCCCGACGAAGGGTGACACCACCAAGCCGTCCGCGGCCGTGCTCACCTCGCCGGGCGCCAACTCGAAGGTGCCCTCGCTGAGCACCGTCACCTGGACCGCGGCGACCGACCCCGGCGGTGCGGGCCTGGGTGCCTACGCCGTCGTCGTCGACGGGTCGGTCGTGGCCCGCGTGGCCGGCGAGGCCACCTCGGCGAGCGTCCCGGGCGTGGCCGCCGGCACGCACACGGTGCGGGTCGACGCCTACGACAACGCGGGCAACGTCACCACAGGCACCGCCGCGAGCGTCACGGTGGACTCCTCCGTGCAGAACAGCCCGCCCCGGATCACGAGCCCGGCCACGATGACCCTCGTGACGGCGTCCCCCAGCGTCTCCTGGGTGCTCGACACCGCGGCGCCCACCTCGGTCGTCCTCGTCGACGACGTCGAGGCCACCCGCACCTCGGGCACCTCGGCCACCCTGTCGGGCCTGGCCGACGGCGTCCACACGATCGCCGTGCGCACCCTCGCCAACGACGGGCTCACCCTGGCCACGAGCACGCCGGTCACGGTGAAGGTCGACGGCACGGCCCCCACGGCGCCGACCGGGGTCAAGTTCACCGCGAGCACCGCCACGCTGAGCTGGTCAGCGGCCAAGGATGCCGTGGGCGTGGCCGGGTACGACGTGCGCCTGGACGGCACCCTCCTGGGCCGTTCGGCGACGACCACCTACAAGGCCGCCCTGCCCTCGGGGTCCCACACGTGGTCGGTGACGGCCGTCGACAAGGTCGGCAACACCTCGGCCGCGGCGACGGTCGCGACGGTGACGGACGCGACGGCCGCCGGTGCCCCCGTGATCACCAGCCCCGCCGGGGGCGCCGTCCTCACGACGACGACCCCGACGGTGACGTTCACCGGCTCCACCGACGCGGACACCGGCATCACGGGGTACCGCGTGCTGATCGACGGCGCGCCCGCCAAGACGCTGCTCGCTGCGGACGCCACCAGCGTCACCCCGACCCTGCGTGACGGCGTCCACAAGCTGGTCGTGGCAGCGGTCAACGGCGCCGGCCTGGTCACGGCGTCGGAGCCGGTCCAGGTGACGGTCGACGTCACCGCCCCGTCGACGCCCACCAAGGTGGGCCTGGAGGGGACGACGCTGAGCTGGAAGTCCTCGACCGACCGGGTCACGGGCGTCGCGTCCTACGCGCTGTTCCTCGACGGCGACGCCGCGGGAACCGCCTCGGCGTCCGCGACGAGCGCGACGGTGACGACGCCGCTGGGCCGCCACGTGTGGTCGGTGAAGGCGATCGACGCCGCGGGCAACACCTCGGTCGCGGGCAGCGCCCCGGCGGTGTGGCGTGACCCGAGCGCGCCGTCCACCCCCGCGATCCTGTCGCCCGCCGACGGCGCGGTGACGGCGAAGAAGCAGGTCACGCTCAAGTGGAGCCCTGCGGCCGACGCCGAGAGCGGCATCCTCGGCTACCGCGTCCGGATCAACGGCGTCGCCGGCCGGCTGACCGCGGCCAGCGCCGTGTCGGCCTCGGTGCTGCTGGGCACGGGCGACAACACCGTCTCGGTCGCGGCGGTCAACCTGGCCGGGGTGGAGAGCGCCGTGTCCTCGGTGGACCTGCTCGTGGACACCTCGGGCGCCTCGGCCCCCAGCGTGACCAGCCCGGCGTCCTCGGCCAGCGTCTCCGGCACGACCTTCACGGTCTCCTGGGCGGCGGCCAGCGACGACGAGAGCGGCGTGACCGGCTACGACGTCCTGGTCAACGGGCGGGTCGCGGCGACCGCCGGGCCGTCGGAGACCAGCGCCACGGTGACCGTCTCGGCCCGCACGGCCACCTCGGTCTCGATCGTGGTGCGCGCCCGCAACGGCGCCGGGACGCTGACCAGCTCGGCGTCGGTCAAGGCCACGGTGGCGGCGGGCATCCGCGTCATCGGCCGGGCGGTCGTGCCGGTCTGACCCCTGCGGTTCCCCCCCGGAGTGGCCGTGGCTGCGCGCTCAGCGCAACGCCGCGGCCACTCCGTCGTGGTCGTCGGCCTTGAGGCCCGCCCACAGCCGGGCGGCGCGCTCGTCGAGGACGTAGCGGGCGCCGTCGGAGCGGCCCGCGGACCCGGGGGCGGTGACGTAGCGGATGTCGGAGGAGCGCACCGACCGCAGCGAGATCGCCAGCGAGCGCATCCGCTGCGTCGTGAGCGTGGCGTCGACGGTGAGGCTGGACGCCGCAGCGCCGAGGATGTCGCCGACCTTGTCGGGGCGGGTGAGGAGGCCCTTGGACAGGGCCTGGTTGCCGATCGCCCGCAGCCACGACTGCTGCCGCTTGGCGCGGATCATCGCGTCGCCGGGGCGGTCGCCGTCACCCTCGCGGATGTAGTCCAGCGCCGTGCTGCCCGACATGTGCCGGGTGCCCGGGGGGTAGCTGGTGCCTTCCGCCGGGGTGCCGGAGGGGACGGTGACGTCGACGCCGCCGAGGGCGTCGGTCAGCTTGGTGAACCCGGCGAAGTCGACGGCCACGAGGTGGTCGACGCGCAGGTCGGTCAGCGACTCGACCGAGCCGATCAGCAGGGACGGGCCGCCGAGGCGGAGGGCGTCGGCGAGCGTGCGCCGGCCGTAGCCGCTGACGGGGGCCTCCGTCTGGCGGGGCAGCGTCACGACGTCGACCGTCTTGCGGGTGGCGCCGATGTGGACGAGCAGCACGGTGTCGAGCCGCTGGGCGTCGCCCTCCCACGCGCCGGTGTCCGTCAGGTCGAGCTCGGTGTCGGCGGCGAGGACGAGGAGGTTGACGGCGCGCCCGGACGGCGCGGGGCGGGCCTGCTGGTCCAGTGCCTGGAACGGGTTGGCGGCGGTGCGCACGCTGGCGGCGACGACGCCCTCGACGTGGCGGACGTAGAGGTACCCGGACAGCGTGACGAGCACCATGGCGCCGATCAGCCCGGACGCGACGGCGAGCAGCACCTTGCCCCGCCGCGACGCGCGCGGAGGGGGCGGCGGGGCGGAGATGACGACGATGTCGTCGATCACCGTCTCGTCGACGGGTTGATTGGCGGGTCTGAACAGGTCTTCCATCGGGTCTCCCGTGAGGGGGCGGGCGGCAGCGGGGACCGCCGTTTCCCCCCCGCCTCCTCGAAGGCAGGACAGTCCGGACCCGATCGCCGCGCACAGCCTAAGCGCTGGAACGCGGATCGTCAGAACGTTCCACCTTCGAACGAGAAACTTTCACGCACCGTGATGACACACCACGGTCGAGCATCCGTGCAGGTCAGGCCCAAAGCGGACCAACCAGGATCGATCGCGCGCAGCGCTGAGTGATCGCGTACGGGTCCGAACCTGTGCGGCCCGTCAGCGGACGGTGGTCCCCAGCAGGGCGGGCTCGTGCGTCGCGATCCAGTCGCCCAGGGCGTCGTCCTTCACGCTGCGCCACAGCTCCCGGTTGGCGTCGTCGTCGAGCTTCACGATCGCCTGCCTGCGGTCGGGGCTCCACCCCGTGCCGGCGACCGGCGCGGTGAGGAAGCGGACGTCGCCGGCGCGCACCGAGCGCAGCGACCACGCGAGGTCGCGCATGACGTCGAAGCTGAAGCCGTCGTCGGTGGCGACCGCCGAGGTGACGTCCTGCAGCGCCTCGGTCACGGTGCCCACGTCGCTCGGGCGGCGGTGCGCCATCGCCTCGGTCATGATCGCGCGGATCCAGTTCTGCTGCCGGTGGATGCGGTCGAAGTCGCCGCCCGGCAGGTTGTGCCGCTGCCGGACGTAGCGCAGGGCCGTCGCGCCGTCCATCCGCTGCGTACCCGCGGCGAAGCTGCCGCGCTCGTCGTGGGTGTCCTTCGGCACGGTGATCGTGACGCCGCCGAGGGAGTCGGTGAGCTGCTGGAAGCCCTCGAAATCCACGATCACCACGTGGTCGATGCGGACGTTCGTGTACGCCTCGACGGTGCGGACCATGAGGCTCGGCCCGCCCCACGAGAACGCGGCGTTGATCTTCGCGGTGCCGTGGCCCGGGATCCGCACCCAGCTGTCGCGGGGGATCGAGACCACCGACACGTTCTTCCGGGCCTGGTCCACGTGCAGGACCATGATCGCGTCGGTGCGCTGGGCGCCCGCCACCCACTGGTCCGGGTCGCCCGCCGAGGTCCGCGAGTCGGAGCCGAGCAGCAGGATGTTCATCGCCTTGGCCGCCGCTGCCGGCTTGGCGGGGCGCTGCGCCTCGGGCAGGGGGGCGAAGGGGTCACCGAAGCGCTCGATGTTGCGGTCCAGCTCCTGCGTGAAGTCGCGCACCCACCAGGCGCCGGCGCCCAGGCCGACCACGAGCAGCCCCGCGAGCACGGCCAGCACCACCAGGGCGCGCCGCGCGCGGCGACCACGGGCGTGGCGCAGCGGGCCCGGCGCCTGCGGGGGCGTCTCGCCGTCGGCGGCCGCCTCGTCGGGCACGACGAGCAGCTCGAGGCCCTCGCGCTGGCGGGGGACGTCGTCGGTCGCGGCGGTCAGCACCTCGAGCCCGTCGGGCGGGGTGAGCGCCGCGACGGACCCCGTACCGGCGGTCTCGGAGGGCACCACGCCGGGCTGCTGGTCCTGCTCGCTCATGTGCCGATCGCCCTTCGACAGACCCATCCCCGAGCCTGAGGAGCGTGACGCTCCGTGTGATTCAGAGTACGAGCGGGACCGAATGTGACGCAGGGCAACCATGACATCGGCGGTGGCGGTCACCCGATCGGAGGGGGCGCCCGGCGAGCGTGACGCAGGGTCGAGGCCGGGCTCCGCCGGGCTCCGCGGGCTCGGCGGGGCTCAGCCGCGCCGGCGGCCCTGCCGTGCGCGCAGGTAGTCGCTGACGACGAACTGCCCGAGCCGATCGGGGGAGGGGGTGAACACGCAGCCGCCGTTGCGCCGGGCGACGGCGTCCATGAACCGCTGCAGGCCGGGGTCGTCGCCGAGCATGAACACGTTGATCGCCGCACCGAAGCGGGTGAGGGCGTCGACCTCGGCGACGGTCAGCTCGACGGTCTCCGGCGTCGGCGGCCACGAGAACCGCGCCTGCCCGCCCGCGGTGAGGTGCGCCGTCGGCTCGCCGTCGGTGACGACGAGGACGACGGGCTCGCCGTCGGGGTGACGGCGCAGGTGCCGCTGGGCCAGCTTCAGCGCGTGCTGGAGGTTGGTGCCCTGCACGTAGTCGGGTTCGATGCCCGCGAGCTGCTCCACGGTGAGCGCCGCCGCGTGCCGGCCGAAGCCGATGATCTGCAGCGCGTCCTGCGGAAACCTCGTCGCCACGAGGTGGGCCAGGGCCAGGGCGGTCTGCTTCATCGGCCCCCAGCGCCCCTCGCTGATCATCGAGTAGGACAGGTCCACGCACAGCGCCACCGACGCCCCGGAGCGCCGCTGCGTCTCGACCACCTCGACGTCCTCGCCGCGCAGCCGCAGGGGCAGCAGGGACGCCACGGACCCACCGACGACACCCACCGCCGCCCGCTCACCCGCCTGTCGGCGCAGGGCGTTGCCCAAGGACGCGACGACGTCGATCGGCTGCTCGTCGCCGAACTGCCAGGGGCGGCTCGCGCCCGTCACCTCGCCCGCCGCACCCGCCTGCCGCACGTCGTGCTCGCCCCGCCCCCGCGCCGACAGGTGCGCGAACACCTGGCGCAGGGCCGACTGCCCGAGCCGGCGCAGCGCCTTGGGGGACAGCTGCAGCCCGGCGTCGGTGCGGGTGAGCCAGCCCTGGCGCTGCAGCTCGCGTTCGAGCTCCTGCAGCGCCCGGACGTCCTCGGCCGCCCGCGTGCCGAGGGTGCGCGAGACGGCGTCGACATCGACGTCGTCCAGCGTGGCGCCGGGGCTGTCCTGGGCCAGGGAGTCCAGCAGGTCGTCGAGGTCGGACAGCTCGCCGAGAACCTGCGTGGCCTCGCCGTAGCCGAGCGGCTGATCGCCCCTGACCCGCTCGCCGCGGTCCCAGGTGAGGTCGGGGCGCAGGGCGCGCAGGGTGTCGTTGAGGGCGGCCATCTCGCGGGCCAGGTCGGGATCGCCCAGCGCCTGGTCCATCAGCTGCGCCAGCTCCTCGCGCTGCTGGGGCGTGAGCGAGGCCATCAGCCGCTGCCCTGCCGCGGCGCGGCGGGCCAGGGCGTCCACGAGCTCCTCCACCGACTCGGGGTTCTCGGGGAACAGCTCGCCGTGGCGCTGCATGAACTGCTCGAAGGCGGCGTCGGTGTCCTCGCCCCGAGCCTGCCTGGCGAGCAGGTCGTTGAGGTCGCCGAGCATCTCCTTCATCGCCGCCGTGGCCGCGTCGCGCTGCTGCGGGTCGGCGTTCGGGCCCATGCCCTGCAGCGCCTGCCGCAGCCCGGCGAACTGCCGGTCGAGGACGTCGCCGCGCAGGTCGTCGAGGATCGCCCGGTACATCGCCGCCGCCTCGGGGGAGCGCCAGGAGTAGTCGGACAACTCCTGGACGGCGGAGGCCACCGAGCGGGGCAGCCCGTCCAGGCGCGCCCGGGCGAAGTCGGCCTCCAACCCCTCGTCGGCGGCCAGCGCCTCCCGCTCGGCGGCGACCGCCTGGTCGAGCAGCCCGCGGGCACGGGTCAACGTGCCGTCGAGCCGCCCCCGCCGCGCGGCCTCCCGGCGCATCCGCTGAGCCCGGGCGCGCAGCTCGTCCAGGCCCGCGCGGCGCCGCCCGTCCTCGCCGTCCAGGCCCCGGCGCAGCAGGTCGCGCAGCGCCTCGCGCAGGCCCGAGCCGTTGAGCACGTCCTCGCCGAGGGCGTCCAGCGCCCGGCCCAGGTCGACGGGGGGCGCCAGGGGGTCCGGACCGCCCCGCCACGCGCCGTAGCGGTAGCGGCGCCCGCGCCCCGACCGCGGCGTCCCGGGGTCCTCGCCGGGCACGTCAGCCCCGCCCGCCACGCTCGGGCGAGCCGCCGTCGTCGCGCGAGCCGTAGACCGTGCGCCCGTAGGCGTCGACGTCCTTGGCCAGCCGCCGGGTCAGGTGCAGACCCTCGAGGGCGAACTCGACGGCCGAGGCCACGCGTGCCGGCACCGGCCCGCGGTCGTCCACCTCGACGTCGAGGCGCTTGAGCAGCTCGGACAGCCCGGGGACCGTACCGAGCTGGCCGAGCAGTTCCTCGGACGTCACCTCGTCGCCGGTGCGCACGCCCGACCCTCGGCGGCCTCCGAGGCGGCCGTCACCAGGCCGCTCAGGTCGGCGCCGCCGAGCCTGCGCCGCCAGGTCTCCGCGACGGCCCGCCGCAGCAGGTGGTCGAGGACCTCGATCTCGCGGCCCTCGCCGTCGGCCTCGAACTCGACCTTGCCGCGCAGCGTCCCGGTGATCACCGCGGTGTCCCCGACCCGGGCGACGGCGTCGGGCTCGCCGAGCACCGCCGCGCGCCGCAGCGCGGCCGAGGCGACCGTCTCGGCCGCGGCGATCGCGAACCGCGCCGACACCCCCGATCGCGCGTCGACGGCGGGGGACTCGCGCACCGCGCGAGTGAAGCGGGCGAGCACCTCCAGCAGGTGCGCGGGGAGCTCGGCCACCAGCTGCGCCTCGGCCGCGACGAGATCCATCTCGAGATCGACGTCGAGCGGGTAGTGGGTGCGGATCTCGGCGCCGAAGCGGTCCTTGAGCGGGGTGATGATCCGGCCGCGGTTGGTGTAGTCCTCGGGGTTGGCGCTGGCCAGGAGCAGCAGGTCCAGCGGCAGGCGCAGCACGTAGCCGCGGACCTGCACGTCGCGCTCCTCCAGCACGTTGAGCAGCGACACCTGGATCCGCTCCGCCAGGTCGGGCAGCTCGTTGACGGCCACGATCCCCCGGTGCATGCGCGGCACCAGGCCGAAGTGGATCGTCTCGGGGTCGCCCAGCGAGCGACCCTCGGCCACCTTCATGGGATCGACGTCGCCGATCAGGTCGCCCACGGACGTGTCGGGCGTCGCGAGCTTCTCGGCGTAGCGCTCGCTACGGTGCACCCACGCGACGGGCAGGTCGTCGCCCAGCTCCGCCGCGCGCCGGATCGAGGCGGGGGTGATCGGCTCGTAGGGGTGCTCGTGCAGCTCGGCGCCGGCGATCACCGGGGTCCACTCGTCGAGCAGCCCGGCGAGGGTGCGGATGAGGCGGGTCTTGCCCTGCCCGCGCTCGCCGAGCAGGACGACGTCGTGGCCGGCGAGCAGGGCGCGCTCGAGATCGGGCAGGACCGTCTCGTCGAACCCCACGACACCGGGGAACCGCGTGCGGCCCTCGCGGATGGCCGCCAGGAGGTTGACGCGGATCTCGTCCTTGACGCTGCGCTGCACGTGGCCGGACTCCCGCAGCCCGCCCAGCGTGGTGGGCGGCGGTGCGGGGGAGGCGGCGGGGGACGGGGAGGCGGAGGCAGGCATGGCGCTCACCGCGCAAACCTAGGCAGGTCGTGCCACGGGTCGCATCCGGAGACCGGGGCGGGAGGCGGCGTCGCACGGCGCGAGCGGGGCCGTACCGGTACCTTGCGCCTGTGCCGAGATCGCTGTTCGACGGTGCAGGGACGCTGCGCAGCGCCTACGACGGCACCGACTGGGCCTCGACCCCGCTGGGGCCCGTCACGGGCTGGTCGACCGCGTTGCGGTCGGCCGTCTCGCTCATCCTCGACACCCGCTTCCCCGTGACGCTGCTGTGGGGTCCCGAGTCCGTCCTCGTCTACAACGAGGCCTACGTGCCGCTGATCGCCGACAAGCACCCGGCGGCGCTCGGCTCCCGTGCGGAGGAGGTCTTCCCCGAGGCGTGGGAGCTGATCGGGCCCCTGCTGCGGGGCGTGCTCGACGGCGGCCCCGCCACCTGGGTGCGCGACGCGCACGTCCCGCTGCGCCGCTCGGGCTTCCTCGAGGACTGCTACTTCACCTACTCCTACAGCGCTGTTCGGGGGGTCGGCCCGGACGGGCGCGAGCGTGTCGAGGGTGTGATGGACGTCGCGGCGGAGACCACCCGGGAGGTGCTCGACCGGCGCCGGCTGAGCACGCTCGCGGACCTCCGTGCCGAGCTGGGCAGCGCCCACGGTGCCGAGGCGATCCGGGCCGCGGCCGGCCGGGTGCTGGCCAGAGCCGCCGACGACCTGCCCGACGTCCGCTGGGACGCGGTGTCCGCCGCCCTGCCCGTCGCCGACGTCGGCGAGCTGACCGTCCTCGCCCCGCGCACGCTGCACGTGGAGCTCGGGCCGCATGCCGAGGCGGGCGAGGACCAGCGGTGGCGGCTGCACGTCGTCCTCAGCCCGCACCTGGTGCCCGACGACGCCTACCTCGGGTTCGTCAGTCTGATCGGCTCCAGCATCGGCCAGGCCTTCGACCGGATCGCGGCCGAGCAGGGGGAACGGCGCGTGACGGAGGCCCAGCGCGGGCTGGCCGAGGCCGTCCAGCTCAGCCTGCTGACGCCGCCGCCGGCCGTGGCCGGCCTCGACGTGGCCGTCCGCTACCGTGCGGCGGCCCGCCAGGCCCAGATCGGCGGCGACTGGTACGACTCCTTCGCCTACGGCGGCGGGGACGTCGCCCTGGTGATCGGGGACGTCGCCGGGCACGACCGGCAGGCCGCCGTCCAGATGGCGCAGGTGCGCAGCCTGCTGCGCGGGGTCGCGCTCACCGGGCGGCGGCCGGCCTCCGGGGTGCTGCAGGCGCTCGACGGCGTGCTCGAGCAGCTGTCCCTGAACGTCATCGTCACCACGGTCGTCGCGACCGCGACGCCCCCGCCGCCCGGCGGCGACGGCTGCTGGACGTGGCGCTGGTCGAACGCCGGCCACCCGCCGCCCGCCCTGCTGGCCGACGGCGTCGCGCGGCTGCTGGAGACCGAGCCCGACGTCGTCCTCGGCATCGATCCCGCCCGGCCCCGCCACGACCACGAGGTGGCGCTCGCGCCCGGGGCCCTGCTCGTGCTGTACACCGACGGCCTCGTCGAGCGGCGCGGGCTGGACCTGCAGGACGGCCTCGACACGCTGCTGCGCCACCTGGGCGAGCTGGGCGGGCTGAGTGCCGACGAGGTGTGCGACGCCCTGCTGGAGCGCATGGTCGACGACGCCGAGGACGACGTCGCGCTGCTCGTCGTCCGCGTGGCCCCAGGACCGCAGGGCCACGAGCCGGCCGCGGCGGACGCGCCGAGGGGCCGGCGGGACGACGTCCCCTCCGGCCCCTCGGCCCCTCTCGCGATCACCCGGTGACCGCCGAGGTCACTGCACCGCCCAGGCGTCGGGCGTGCTGATCCGCGACTTCATGAACGCACCCGACTGGCTGAGCACGCCCGAGGAGCTGTAGTCGCTGCCCCAGCAGGTACCCGAGGTGAACGCCGCGCTCGACTCGTCGGCGTCGGAGTACGTCCAGTTCGCGTAGCTGATCTTCAGCTGGTCGAGCATGTTCAGCCACGCCGCCGACGCGTTGAGGTCGACGTTTCCACCACCGGTGTAGGTAACCGTGCCGAACTCGGTGACGAACATCGGCAGGCGGGACGCCGCGCCGGACAGTGCCGAGCGGTAGCTGTCACCGTGCGAGGCCGCGTAGAAGTGGAACGTGTACATGAGGTTCGGGTAGCTCAGGGGGTTGCTGATGATGTCCTGGGCGCTGCCACCGCCGGACATGCCCAGCGAGGACCACCCCATCGTCCCGACGATGACGACGGCGTCGGGGTCGTTCGCGCGGATCACGGGGATGACCTGGTCGGCGTAGTTCTTGATCTGGGTCCAGCCGACGCCGTTGGGCTCGTTGGCGATCTCGTAGATGACGTTCTTCTTGTCCTTGTTGCGGCTGGCCACCTGCTGGAAGAACGTCTTGGCCCGCTCGGTGTTGTAGTTCGGGTCACCGGGGGTGAGGGTGTGGAAGTCGATGATCGCGTACATGCCGCGGGCCTCGGCGGCGTCGACCAGCTGGTTCACCCGGTCGGTGAACATCTGCGGGTTGGTCTCGTAGCCCTTCTCCTGCACGTACATCGCGATCCGCAGGACGTCGGCCTTCCAGTCGTTGGCCAGAGCGTTCAGCGAGGCGTCGGTGTAGCACTGCCAGAACCACTGCAGGCCGTGGGTGCTCATGCCGCGCAGCTGGATCGGCTGGTCGTACTGGTTGCAGAGGTTGACGCCGCAGACGTGGAGCAGGCCGTTGACCGCGACGGGCGTCGTGCCCGTGGGGCGCGGGGTGGTGGTCGACGTCGTGGGCGAGGTGGTGCTCGTCGTCGGGTCGGTGGTCTTCGACGTGACGGGCTTGGTGCTGCGGGGCTTCGTCGTCTTCTTCTTGGTCGTCTTCTTCTTGGTGGTCTTGCACTTCTTGGTGTTCTTCACCGTGCACTTCTTGGCGGCCGCCTCGACGGAGGCGTCGGTCTCCAGCGCGCAGGTGCTGCCGTCGACGGTCACGGCGGTCGGCGCGGCGCCGGCGGTGCCGGCGAAGCTGCCCGCGAGGCCGAGGACGGCGCGCACACCGGTGACGGACGCCGCGACCAGGCTGCCCTGCTGCACGGCGGTGCCGCCCCAGGCCTGCGTCACGCGCTGGCTGGTGTCCTTGAGCGTGACGCCGACGGCGTGCGCGCCCGAGGTGGGTGCCGACACCGTGACGGTGCTGGTGAAGCCGCCCGACCAGCTCTGGGTCGAGACGACGGCGGAGCACGCGGGGGCGGGAGCGGCGGGCGCGGCGGTGGCGGCGGTGGCGGCTGCGGCGGGCAGGAGGGACAGGCCGCCCAGCGCGAGGGCCGCGCAGGCCCCCAGGGCGGTGGCGCGTCGACGTCGACGCATCGGGTTGCTCATGGCTGACTGATGCCTTCCAGGATCGGACCGCACACCGGGCAGGCGCGGTCACGGCACCCGCGCGAGGCACGCGCAGGGGACGCCGCCGGGTCGTCCGGGCCGTTCCCCTCCGGGCAGGGGAGGAGCGACCACGGCGTCGTCGGGGGGTGATTCTGCTCGTACTTTTCTCACGTTGTCACCCCCCAGTGCGCAGCCGTGCTCTCCGTGTTTCCGCGAATGCGGAAGGGAACGTCGGCGACGCGGGGATCTGCGCGGTGCTGAACCGATCTGTTGCTTTTCCGCTCACCAATCCCTGCGCAGGGGAAGCCGCAGGGAGCTGCGCCCGCGGCCCCAGGCCTCCAGCACGTGCTCGGCCCACCGGCCGTCGAGCAGCAGGCAGGCGGCGGCGCCGAAGAGCACGTCGGTCAGCCGCTGCGGCTCGTCCTCGACCAGGCCGCCCGCGAGGTCGCGCGCCGCGATCTGCTCGTGCACGGCGTCGGCCTCGACGTGCTCGTCGAAGAACACCAGCGCCGAGTCGGGCGCGCCCAGGCGCCGCAGGGCGTTGCCGTAGCGGCGGTGCGGGATCGAACTCGTCATCTCGAAGACGGCGAGGTGCCCGGCGACCGCGCCGCGAAGCCGGCGGTGCAGGCCGAACATCGACAGGGACGCCACGCTCGCGAGCGTGGCGGCGGGGACGGCGTCCACGTAACGCCCGTAGTGGTCGTCGAGGCCGAGGTCGCGCATCACCTGCGCGAACAGGGCGCTGTGCATGCGCTCCGGCAGGCCCCCTCCGTACTCGTCGGACTGCACCTCCACCAGCGCGGCCTTCGCCCGTCCGGCCAGGCGGGGGATCGCCCAGCTGTGCGGGTCGGCCTCCTTGAGCTGGTAGATCGAGCGGTGCACGAGGAACTCCGGCACGCGTCGCGCGAGCTGCCCGTGGTCGCGCAGGTGGTCGAGGTGCGCCGAGACCGAGGGGGAGGTGTCGGCGTCGACGAGGTCGAACAGCTCCGCGGCGACGTCCTGTGCGCTCGGCGTGGAGCCCGCGCGCGCCCTGATGCGCCGCAGGCTCGCCTCGACCGTCGGGCCGGTCAGCACGCGCAGGGCCGACTCCTGCACCCCCTCCAACGCCGTCCGCGCGCCGACGAGCTGCGGGTGCCACTCCACCCGGTCGTCCACGCCGTCGTAGCCGCGGTAGTGCAGTTCCTGCAGGACCACCAGGGCCAGATGCAGGTCGTCGTCGTCGAGGACCGCGGTCGCGGTCTCGCCGTCCAGCACCTGCCAGCGCTGCGCCGCACCGTGGGCGAGGGCCGCCGCGCGGCGGGCGAGGGAGTCGAGGTTGCCGTCCCGGCTCGCCCGCAGGGCCTCCAGGACCGCCTCGCCGAGGGGGCCGCGCGCCTGCGGGAGCCGGGCGCTGCGGTCGCGGGGTTCGGCCGGGCCGGGGGCGGCGACCAGCCGCAGGTCAGCGCGCACCGTGCACCAGCTTGTGGCTGCCGTCGCAGAAGGGGGCCATGCCCGTGGCGCCGCACCGGCACAACGCGACGGTGCGCCGTCGCCGCGGGATGTCCTTGCCGTCGGCGTCGACCAGGCGCACGTCGCCGCGCAGCAGCAGCGGACCGTTCGGGCACACCACCACCTGCACCTCCCCCTGCTCGGTCTCCTGCGGCGAGGCCGCTGGCGCCGGCCCCTCGGGGGCGGGCGTGAGGCCCGGCGCCGCCGAGGGCACCGGGACGTCGGCGGGCGGGGTCGCGGGAGCCACGGCGGCGTGGGATGGGGTCACCCGCAGGCAGTACCCGTGACGCCGACGACGAAACGACGGCGGCGCCGGGCGGCGGTGCCATACTCCGCGTGAGCCCCGCGGGGGGTGGGAGGCGAGGGGTGCAGATGAGCAACGACGGTCCGTCCTGGAACGGGCCCGGCGTCGACGGCGAGCCGACCGAGCCGGTCCCGACCATGGCTCCCGCGCCCGCTGCGGCGCCTGCGCCCGGAGGGGCCCCAGCGCCCGTCACCGAGGCGCCGCCCCTGCGCCCGACCGAGCCGCTGCCGGCGCTCGCCGTCCCGCCCCCCACCGACACCCCGCCTGCGCCGTCGCACGCCGTCCAGCCCTACCAGGCGGTCGTCGCGCCGGTGCCCGCCCGCCCGGTCGCAGCCCCCTACGGCGGGTACGCGCAGGGCCTGGTGACCGACCAGCGCTCGCCCGACACCGCCCTGGTCGTCGTCGCGTGGCTGCTCGCGATCGGCACGCTGCTGTACCTGCTCCCGTGGGCGATCGCGGTCAGCCGCGGCAAGGCCAACCACGCCGCGATCGGGCTCGTGAACGTCCTGCTCGGGTGGTCGTTCATCGGCTGGATCGTGGCCCTCGTGATGGCCTGCGGTGCGCATCAGGTGGGCGGGCACAGCGTCGCCGTGGCGTATGCCGGCCAGCCCTACCAGCCCCAGTACCAGCCGCAGCCCGTCTACCAGCCCGCCTACCAGCCGCAGCCCACGGCCCTGCCGCCGGCGGGTTGGTACGCCGCGCCGGACGGGCAGGGCCGCCAGTACTGGGACGGGCGGGCCTGGACGCCGCACCGCAGCGCCTGACCCGCCCGCCTGCCGCGGCCGGACCGCCCGAGCCTCCGGCCCCCTGCACCCGGATCAGCCGGTGTGACCCTGCAGCAGGGTCGCGAACGGGGTGAGCGGTGCGGCGGCGGCCCGGGGGCGCCCGGCCTCGGGCACGAACCCCGCGACCGAGGCCCGCTCGGCCACGACGAGCCCGGCCAGCTGCGAGGCGGCGCGCCCGATCCGCTCGGTCAGCGGCCCCTCGGCACCGAAGTCCTCGGTGGCCGCGAACACCCCGGTCGGGACGACGACGGCGCGCAGGTAGCTGAACAGCGGCCGCATCGCGTGCTCGAGGACGAGGCTGTGCCGGGCCGTGCCGGCCGTCGCCGCGATCAGGACGGGCACGCCGTCCAGCGCATCGGGGTCGAGCAGGTCGACGAACAGCTTGAACAGCCCCGAGTAGCTCGCGCTGAACACGGGCGTGACGGCGACGATCCCGTCGGCCGCGTCCACGGCGTCGCGGGCGGCCTGGAGCGCGGGCGAGGCGAGGCCGCCCGTCGTCAGCGCGGTGGCGAGGTCGACGGCCAGCTCGCGCAGCTCGATCACCTCCACCTCGGCACGCTCGCCGCGGGCGCCGACGGCGCTGCGCACGGCGTCCCCGATCCGGTCGGCCAGCAGCCGGGTGGAGGACGGCACGGACACCCCGGCGCTGAGGACGACGATCCGGCGGGTCATCGGGTGCTGCCCGCGGTGGCGGTGGTGCGGGCCTGTCCGGCCTGTTCCTGCTCGCGCTGCGCGGCGGCCGCCGCGGTGGCGGGCACGACCTGGCGGTGCGGGGCGTCGGGGCCGGTGAGCAGCAGCGACGCGTGCGTCGGGGGCTCGCTGGGCACGTGCGCGGGGCGGCGCCGCTCGAACTCGGTGCGCAGCACGGGCACGACCTCCTTGCCGAGGATCTCGATCTGCTCCAGGACGACGGGCAGGGGCAGCCCGGCGTGGTCCATCAGGAACAGCTGGCGCTGGTAGTCCCCGACGGTGTCGGCGAAGCCGAGCGTGCGCTCGATCACCATCTCCGGGGTGCCGACGGTGAGCGGCGTCATGCGGGTGAAGTCCTCCAGCGAGGGCCCGTGCCCGTAGACGGGGGCCTCGTCGAAGTAGGGGCGGAAGCGACGCTTGGCCTCCTTCTCCGTCTCGGCCATGAACGCCTGCCCGCCGAGCCCGACGATCGCCTGGTCGGCGCCGCCGTGGCCGTAGAACTCGTAGCGGCGGCGGTAGAGGGTGACCATGTCCCGCACGTGCTCGGGGTTCCAGAAGATGTTGTTGTGGAAGAACCCGTCGCCGTAGAACGCGGCCTGCTCGGGGATCTCGGGGCTGCGGATGCTGGCGTGCCAGACGAAGGGCGCGACGCCGTCCAGCGGGGCGGGCGTGGAGGTGTAGCCGCGCAGGGGGGTGCGGAACTGGCCCGACCAGTCGACGACCTTCTCGCGCCACAGCCGGCGCAGCAGGTGGTAGTTCTCGACCGCGAGGTTGATCCCGTCGCGGATGTCCTTGCCGAACCACGGGTAGACGGGGCCGGTGTTGCCGCGGCCCATCATGAGGTCGACGCGGCCGCCCGACAGGTGCTGGAGCATCGCGTAGTCCTCGGCGATCTTCACCGGGTCGTTGGTGGTGATCAGCGTGGTCGCGGTGGACAGCTTCAGGTGCTGCGTGCGGGCGGCGATCCAGCCGAGCATCGTGGTGGGCGAGGACGGCACGAACGGCGGGTTGTGGTGCTCGCCGGTGGCGAAGACGTCGAGGCCGACCTCCTCGGCCTTGAGCGCGATCGCCGTCATGGCCTGGATCCGCTCGGCCTCGGTCGGGGTCGTGCCGTTCGTGGGGTCGGTCGTCACGTCGCCGACGCTGAAGATCCCGAACTGCATCAGTACCACCTCCGTGGTAGTTAAGTGCTCAACTAAATGCTAGCAGGGGCAGGGTTGTTCCCGGGCGCCTGACCGGAGCGCGACCCGGCCGGGGAGCGGCCACCAGCGAACGCGAACGTACGAACTTTCTTGCGCTTGTCACCAAACCCTCCGGCGGGCGGCTCCGAATCCCGGGCATGAGCCACCCGACGAGCCTCCCGAGCGCGCAGCCCGGCAGCATGCGGCGACCCGTCACCGGTCGCGGCCTCGCTGCCGCCGCCGGCGTCGCGGCCGGCTCGGTCGTGCTCGGCGTGGCCGACCTCCTCGCCCAGGCCGTCGCACCGTCGGCGTCCCCGGTCGTCGCCGTCGGGGAGGCGTTCATCGACCGCACCCCCGGCGCCCTCAAGGACGTCGCGATCCGCACCTTCGGCAGCCACGACAAGCAGGCGCTGCTGCTAGGCATGGCCGCCGTCCTGCTCGCCCTCACCGCCGCGACGGGCCTGCTCGCCCGCCGTCGCGCCGCCCTCGGCCAGGCCGCCGCCGTCCTGCTGGGGGCCGTCGCGGCCGGGGCCGCCCTGTCCCGCCCCGGCGCCACCCCCGCCTGGGCGTTGCCCGCGGCGACCGGCACCCTCGCCGGCTGCGCCGCCCTGAGACTGCTGCTGCCGGGACGCCGCGGGGAGGGGAGGCGGCACCCGGCGGCAGCGGCCCCCGCCGGTGAGGACGGCAGGGACGAGAGCGCGCCCACCCGACGCCGGTCCGTGCTGGCCGTCGCGGGCGTGAGCGCGCTCGCCGTCCTCACCGGTGGCGCGGGACGCGTCCTGGCCGCCACCCGCCGCCTCACCCGCGGCCCCGCCGACCTGACGCTGCCCCCGCCGGCCTCGCCCGCGGCGGCCGTTCCGGCCGGCGCGACCCTGGATGGCGACGCCGCGCTCACCGCCGGCGGCCTCACCCCCTTCGCGACCCCCGTCGCCGACTTCTACCGCGTCGACACCGCCCTCGTGGTGCCCCGCATCGACGCCGCCGGTTGGCGGCTGCGGGTGCACGGCGACGTGGAGCGCGAGCTGGACCTCGACATCGACGACGTCCTCGCCCTGCCGCTCGTCGAACGCTGGATCACCCTCACCTGCGTCTCCAACGAGGTCGGCGGCACGCTCGCGGGCAACCAGCGCTGGCTCGGCGCCCGCCTGGCCGACCTGCTGGCCACGGCCCGCCCCCGCCCCGGCGCCGACATGGTGCTGTCCACCAGCGCCGACGGCTGGACGGCGTCCACGCCCCTGGCGGCGCTGACCGACGGCCGCGACGCGCTGCTCGCCGTCGGCATGGACGGCGCCGCGCTGCCCTTCGAGCACGGCTTCCCCGTGCGGATGGTCGTGCCCGGCCTCTACGGGTTCGTCTCGGCGACGAAGTGGCTCGTCGACCTCGAGGTCACCCGCTTCGACCGCGCCCAGGCCTACTGGACCCGCCGCGGCTGGTCGCCGCAGGCGCCGATCAAGACGTTCAGCCGGATCGACGTCCCCCGGGCCTTCGCCACCGTCGCGCCCGGCGAGGTCCGCGTCGGCGGCGTCGCCTGGGCCCAGCACCGCGGGCTGCGGGGCGTCGAGGTCCGCGTGGACGGCGGCACCTGGCAGCCCGCCCGGGTCACCTCCGGCGGCGGCCTCGACACCTGGGCGCAGTGGTCGTGGACGTGGCCCGACGCCACCCCCGGCACCCACACCCTCCAGGTCCGCGCGACGGACGCGACGGGCGGCACCCAACCCGAGCAGCGGCGTCCGCCGAAACCCGACGGCGCGACCGGCTGGCACTCCGTGTCGGTCCGCGTGCGCTGATCACCCCCTCAGACCCCTGCCCGCCGCCCGGCGGGTAGCGCTCCACCCCCTCATCGAACGAGAGGCACGACCATGCGCAGCTCCACCGCTCCCCGCCCTCGCACCACCCGCGCCCTGGCCGCCGGCGGCGTCCTGCTCGGCGTCCTCGTCTCGGCCACGGCCTGCGGCGGCGACGACGAGACGACCGGTGCCGCGTCCACGATGGGCTCGAGCATGCCGACCAGCTCCATGCCGATGACCAGCGCCGCCGCCATGGACGGGCCCGTCGGCCCCGGCTGCGCCGACTACGCGAAGGCCGTCCCCAGCGGCGCCGGCTCGGTCGACGGCATGGCCCAGGACCCGGTGGCCGTCGCCGCCTCGAACAACCCGCTGCTGAAGACCCTCGTCGCCGCCGTGTCGGGCAAGCTCAACCCCAAGGTGAACCTCGTCGACACGCTCAACGGCGGCCAGTTCACGGTGTTCGCGCCGGTGGACGCGGCCTTCGGCAAGGTCGACCCCAAGACGATCGAGACCCTGAAGACCGACGACGCGCTGCTCACCAAGATCCTGACCTACCACGTGGTGGCCGGGCGCCTGTCGCCCTCGCAGGTGGTGGGCAGCCACGACACGGTGGAGGGTGAGGCCGTGACCGTCTCGGGCACCCCCGACATGCTCACCGTGAACGGCGCCAACGTGATCTGCGGCGGCGTGTCCACCGCGAACGCCACCGTGTACCTGATCGACGGCGTCCTGACCCCGAAGGGCTGAACGACACCATGACCGGGGCAACCCCAGCCGGGCGTCCCGGCGACCACCTCCGCGTGGTCGCCGGGGCGGCCCCGGCCGCCGGCCCGGCCGAGGCGACCCCCGAAGCGTTGATGCGCCGGGTGGCCCTGGGCGACGAGGCGGCCTTCGCCGCCCTGTTCGACCGGCTCGTCGGGCCGGTGTTCGGGCTTGTCGTGCAGGTGGTCCGCGACCCCGCGCAGTCGGAGGAGGTGACCCAGGAGGTGCTCGTGGAGGTGTGGCGCACGGCGGCCCGCTACGACGCGGCGCGCGGGTCCGTCCTGGCCTGGGTGACCACGCTGGCCCGCCGCCGTGCCGTCGACAGGGTCCGCTCCGCCCAGGCGGGGGCCGACCGGGACGCGCGGCATGCCGCCACCACGGGCGACGTCGCGTACGACGAGGTCGCCGAGGCCGTCGAGCACCGGCTGGAGCAGCAGGCCGTGCGCCGCTGCCTGGGCGGGCTCACCGAGCTGCAGCGCGAGTCGGTGTCGCTGGCCTACTACCGCGGCCTCACCCAGACCGAGGTCGCCGACCTGCTCGGGGTGCCCCTGCCCACCGTGAAGACCCGCCTGCGCGACGGCCTGATCCGGCTGCGCGACTGCCTGGGGGTGACGGCATGACCACCACCCCGCCCGACGGCCTGTCCGGCGACCCGCACGCCCTTGCCGGTGCGTACGCCGTCGACGCCCTGGACGACGTCACCCGCGCCGCCTTCGAGCGGCACCTCACGACCTGCGCCGACTGCGCCGAGGAGGTCACCGGGCTGCGCGAGACCGCCGCCCGGCTCGCCCTCGGCGTGGCCGCGGCGCCGCCGCCCGGTCTGCGCGGAGCCGTCCTCGCCCAGGTCGCCCGCACCCCTCAGCTTCCGCCCCTCGCGGGTACCCCGGGCTCCTCCGGCGCTTCCGGCGCTTCCGGCACGGTCGTCGCCTCCGGTCGCGCCGCGGGCTGGAAGCGCACGGCCGGCTGGAAGCGCTCGCTGTCGGCCGCCGCCGTCGCCGCGTCCCTGCTCGTGGGGGTGTCGGGCGCCGTCGTCGGCTGGAACGGGCACCGCGACGCCGAACGCGCCCGCACCGTCGCCGCCCAGGCCCGCCTCGCCGAGGCCCAGCGGTCGCGGCAGGTGCTCGCCGTGCTCGCCGACCCGAAGGCACGCACGTCCCGGGCGGCCGTCGAGGGCGGGGGCACCGCGACGCTCGTCGTCGGCACCGCGGGCACCGTGCTGCTCGCCGACCGCCTCGCCCCGCTGCCGTCGGACCGCGTCTACCAGCTGTGGGTCGTGCGCGGGAAGGCCGCGCCGATCCCCGCCGGGCTCGGGCCGGGCGGGTCGTCGGCGGCGTCGGGGTGGGCGCGCGTCGTGGAGGGCGTGCGCGAGGGGGACGCCGTCGCGCTGACCGTGGAGCCCGCCGCCGGGTCGCAGGCTCCGACCACGACGCCCGTGGTCGCCGTCTCCGCCTGAGGGCCGCACGCGGGCGGCGCGTCAGTGCACGCGCAGGACCGGCCCCGGCAGCCAGGCCCACGCCGGCTCGGGCCCCTTGCCGCAGGAGGCGGGGTGCTCGGGCAGCTCCGTGCGGGTCAGCTCGACCTGCCAGACGGTCTCGGCCGAGCCGTCGCCCGGGCGGTGCCGCCAGCGGCTGAGGACGGTCGCGCCGTCGCGGACGATCGCGTCCAGTGCCGGCTCGGCGACCAGCGCGGACAGCCGCGCCTCGCCCAGCGCCGCCCTCACGGCCAGCTCGCCGGCCTGGTCGGCGGGGGAGAGGTCGCAGCGGCCCCGCGCCAGGTCGATCGCGACCTCGCCGCGGCGGCGGGTGGCCACGAGCCTGTCGACGTGGTCAGGCGTGACCCGGCCGTAGGCCATGCCCTCGGGCCACGTCGTCACCGTGCCCGCGAAGCGGTGGCCGCCCGAGTGGCTGATCTCCCAGGTGTGGTCGGGGTCGAGCGCCGACAGCGCCTCGGCCAGGGGCCGGCCGAGGCGGGCGCAGCACGCGTCGCGGGTGCCGTGGGTGCACACGCCCCACAGCGGGCCCGCGTCGTCCCAGCCGCCAGGGGCGAAGGCGGCCTCGGTGAGGCCCGCCCAGTCGAGGTCGAGCAGCTCGGCGGGTTCGCGCAGGCGGCGGGCGGCCGTCCAGCCCCCCGGGCCGACCCTGCTGAGGACTACGAGCGGGCGCGCCGGGACGCCGTCGTGGCGGGACCTGAACCGGCGGGCGAGCACGACGCGCACGCCCGCGTCGTCGGTGGCCTGCGCGAGGCGGGCGGCGAAGCCCTCCGGCTGCGCGGGCCAGGGGGCGTCGAGGACGGCGTCGCGCCCCCACGGTCCCGCGTGCTCGATGAGCGCCCACACCGCTCGGGCGGGGGCGGTGCCCGGCAGGGGCTCCACCAGCGCCGACACGGAACACGGCGCGGGGGCGTCGGCGGGCAGCGTCACGGCGTCCACATGGTCAGCCAACCACACGAGGACGCCGCCGGGCCCCCTGGCGGGGCACGGCGGCGTCCTCGGTGAGTGCTGCGGTCAGGCGGTGGCCTTGCCCGTCAGCTTGTCGTGCAGGCGGTCGACCAGGCCGACGCCGGGGCCGACGAGCTGGTGGAACAGCTTGTTGTTCGGCGCGGCGGGGTGCGGGCGGGTGGGGGCCATCTTCTTGGCGGTCTCCACCTTGCCGGCGATCGCGACGAGCTCCTCGCGGGGGATCGCCGCGCGCAGCTGGGGGAACTGCTCCAGCTCCTCGTCGGCGGCGTGGTCGCGCAGGGTGGCCTCGAGGTTGGCGACGAGCTCCTCGAACCGGGGGTCCGTCGGCTCGGTGCCCTCGAGGTCCTTGAGGGTGCGCTCGATCTCCTTGTGCTCCTCGATGTCGTGCTGCACGGCCGCGTCCCCGTCGGCCACGTGCTCGCGCACGGCCGGGTAGACGTGCATCTCCTCGGCCACGGCGTGCCGCACGATCTCGGTGATCACGATGTCGGCGATGTCGCGGCGCACCTGGGGGTCGTCCTCGGTGCGGATCGTCGCGATCAGCGCGAGCATCTCGGCGTGGTCCTCGGTGAGGACGTCGACGACGTCGCGCTCGCCCGCCGCGGTCGCGTCGGCGACCGGGTCGGTGCTGGAGATCACGGGGAGGTCGTCGTCGTAGCCGGTGGTGGATCCGGTGGTGTCCCCGAACGGGGTCCCGGGCGTGGGCGGCAGGGTCGACACGTGGGCTCCTTCGCTGGCCGGTGCTGCCTGGGCGGGTGGGTGGCGGCGCGGACGCCGCCCTCCTGCTCCTCCTACCCGTTCGCGGCGTCCCGTATCGCCTTCGCGCGGCGTTTTCCGGCGTGCATCGCCGCGACCCGCGCGACGGGGATGGTCCGGCCCTGCTCGACGAGCCCGGCGTCGAGGGTCTGCGGGGCGGGCATGAGGTGGCGCCACGGGTCGGCGGTGCCGAGCAGGTCGGGGACGGTGCGGATCGTGAAGTCCTGCGGCCGCACGTCGTCGATCGCCTCCCACGCCACGGGCATCGAGACGGGGACGCCCGGGCGCAGGCGAGGGCTGTAGGCGGCGGCGACGGTGCCGCCGCCCACCCGGGTCGCGTCGACGAACACGCGCCCGCCGCGGTCGGCGACGACGAACTCCGTCGTCGCCAAGCTCGGGTCGAGTGCCGCGGCACGGACGGCGACCGCGCGGGTGGCCGCCGCGACGTCCTCGACCGGCGGGACGCCGTCCAGCGGCACCATCACGTGCACGCCCTTGGACCCGCTGGTCTTCACCACGCTCGCCATGCCCGCGTCGTCGAGGACCTGCCGGACCAGGTGCGCCGTCGCGACCGCGGCGTCGAACGGGTCGCGCTCCTCGGGCGGGTCGACGTCGACGACGAGGTGCGTGGGCTCGTTCCACGCCGAGGCGAGGAACAGGGCCGGGTGGTACTCGACGGCCCGCTGGTTGCCCAGCCACAGCAGGGTGCGGGCGTCGTCGACGGTCGGGTAGCGGATGTCGCGACGGCTGCCCGCCGACCACATCGTCACCGTGTTGATCCACTCCGGCGCCGAGGCCGGGAGGTTCTTCTGCATGAACGGCGCCTGGCCGGCGCGCACGCGGATGACGCTGAGGGCGCGCCCCGCGAGCACCGGGACGATCCGGTCGGCCATCGCCTCGAGGTAGTCGATCAGGTGGCGCTTGGTCTCGGGGCCGTCGCCGGTCAGCGGGGCGTCGAGGTGGGTGAGCGCGACGCCGTCGCGGGTCTCGTCGGCCATGGGCTCATCGTGGCGGGTGATCAGCGATCGGGCACGTGTGGACGGCGCTGGGCGGGGCGCGGGCTGCGACGTACGATCAGGAGGTGGACACCGGGCTCGCCGTGCAGCTGTGGAGCGTGTCCGACCTGCCCGATGACGAGAACGGCCCGCGCCACGAACTGATCGACGGGAGCCTGCACGTGACCCCCCTCGCCTCGTGGCGGCACC
Organism: Kineosporiaceae bacterium; assembly: GCA_046330935.1. Lineage (GTDB taxonomy): Bacteria > Actinomycetota > Actinomycetes > Actinomycetales > Kineosporiaceae > JAXLRU01. Next base: position 219,077 of record JAXLRU010000006.1, on the reverse strand, counting down.
AGCGCGTCGTCGACGAGATCGTCTCGCTGCTACGACCGGCGCTGTCGGCTGGGCACGAGCTGGCGGCCCCCGCCAACGTCCAGGACGGCCCGCACACGCTCGCGATCCCCGACGTCGTGGTCGCCCGCGCCGGGGACTACCACCTCGGCCCTTCCCCCCAGGACGTCATCCTGCTCGTCGAGGTGCTGAGCCCGTCCACCCGCATCACCGACCTGCACGCCAAGCGGGCGCTGTACCGGCTGCGATGGGGGGTGCCCTACTGGATCGTCGATCCCGAGGCGCGGTCGGTGTGGCGATTCGGAGGCGGCGACTACGCGTCGATCGACCTGCCTGCCGCGGGATTCGCGGTCGAGGACCGGCCCGACGAGGGGTGAGGGCCACTTCTTCGCGACTCCGGGCGCCTTAGGGGACGCTCACCGCGGCCATACCGCGCGGATGCTCCCCAAAGCCGCGCATCGGGGAACGCGCACGCCGGCGGGTAGGCCGAGTAGCCAGGACGCCGTACTCGCAATGGCCGCGAATCCCAGCTTGTACCCCCATAGGGCGGAACGTGTCGCTGCGGAGGCGGGCGGATCCAGCCATCGGCAAGAGGTCACCGCCTCGCCGACCGCTGCCACCGCGCAGCCGCCCGGCACGTCGTCCAGCCAGACGTGACATCCCCTGCGAAGCGTTCGAACGTCGTCTCCACCGGCCACCTCGGCACGATGCGTGCGAGCGAAGCCCCCGTCGGAGGGGCGGCGCCCTCAGCGGACGGTTCGCGGCGAATAGGGCCGCAAACCGTCCGGGCAGCGCTCGATGCGCCAATCAGCGTTCTCTCAGGGACGATCTGCGACGAATAGCGCCGCAGATCGTCCGCGGAGCAGCCGGCCGCTGGGCACCAGCCCGGCGGCCGCTCACGCTCACTCCTCGGTCGCGCTAACGCCCACGCCGACGGGGCACGAGACCCCGGTGCCGTGGTCGGGGCAGTACCCCCACGGGACCTTCTTCAGGTACTGCTGGTGGTACTCCTCGGCGTAGTAGAACTCGCCGGCGTCGGCGGCGGAGCGCCCCTCGGTGGTGATCGCGCCGAAGCCGCGCGCGTCGAGGGCCTTCTGGTACGCCTCACGCGTGGAGCGGAACGCGGCCTCCTGCTCGGGCGTCGTCCAGAACACGGCGGAGCGGTACTGGGTGCCGCGGTCGTTGCCCTGCCGGAACCCCTGCGTGGGGTCGTGGTGCTCCCAGAACCGCTGCAGTACCTGCTCGGTGGGAATCACGGCAGGGTCGTAGGCGACGAGCACCGTCTCGGTGTGCCCGGTCCGGCCGGTGCAGGTCTCCTCGTACGTGGGGTGCGGCGTGAACCCGCCCTGGTAGCCGACGGCGGTGGTCACAACCCCGGGCACCTGCCAGAACGCCTTCTCCGCGCCCCAGAAACAGCCCATCGCGACGTAGAGCACCTGCGTGCCCTCGGGCCACGGCCCGGCCAGGGGCGTGCCGAGGACGGCGTGGGTGTCGGGGACGTCGTACGCCTGGGTGGGGCGTCCGGGCAGGGCCTGCTCGGGGGTCACCATGGTCGTCTGGGTGCCGAACAGCTTCACGGTCTCCTCCTCCGCGCGCCGCGGCCGGTCCCGGGTCTCGGGCGCCGCCTGCGCGTGCGACTCCTGCAACACCGCGGGACGCCGTCTGGTTCCCGCCGGCCGGGATCGGCCGAGGCCGGCGTCGGCCGTCCGGGTGAGGCGGGGCCGAGCCCACCGTGGGGGGTGCCGACGGTCCCGATGATCGGCCCCGCACGGTGCGTAGCGTGGACGCCGTGAGCGACGTCCCAGCACCGTGGCCAGACCCGCCCGGCATCCAGCCGCTGGCGCGCCGGGTGTTCGCGGAGTTCCTGGGGACGGCGGCGGTGGCGGCCGTGGTCGTGGGCTCGGGGATCGTGGCGCAGCGCCTGTCGCCGGGCGACGTGGGCCTGCAGCTCCTGGAGCACACCCTCGCGGTGGCCACGGGCATCGGCGCCCTCATCGTGGCGCTCGCCGGGGTGTCGGGTGCCCACTTCAACCCGCTGATCAGCCTCGCCGACTGGGCGCTGACCCGCTGGGCCGGACAAGGCCCGGCGCGCGGGACGTTCGGGCTCACCGGCCGCGACCTCGGCGCCTACGTCCTCGCACAGGTGGCCGGAGGGCTCGCGGGCACCTGGGTCACCCACGCGACGTTCGGGCTGGCCGTGTGGCAGGCCTCGACGCATGCGCGCGACGGCGTCCCGCTCGTCGTCGGCGAGGTGATCGCCACGGGAGGGCTGCTGCTCGTCGTCCTGGGGTTGAACCGCACCGGCCAGTCGCTGGGGACGGCCGCGCTCGCGGTGCCGGGCTACATCGCCGCGGCCATCTGGTTCACCTCGTCGGCGTGCTTCATCAACCCCGCGCTGACGCTGGCGCGCAGCCTCACCGACACGTTCACGGGCATCGCGCCGCACTCGGTGCCCGGCTACCTGCTCGGCCAGGTGATCGGCGCGGCGCTGGGGGCGGCGGCAGCCCTCGTCCTCTACCCGGACCCGCGCCCCATCTCCTGAGGCGGCCGCGGGCTCACACGACCGCGGCGGGTTCGGACTCCTCCAGGGGCGCGGCGGCGAAGTCCCCGAGATCGGCGACGGCGCGGGCCAGGCGGGCGACGTCGCCGGCGAGGTCCTCGGCCGGCCGCGCGAACGGAAGGCGCAGCCGGGTCTCGATGCCGCCGCCGACGGCGAAGCGCGAGCCCGCGGTGACGATCAGCCCCTCGCGGCGGGCGGCGCTCGCGACGGCCGTCGAGATCGGCGCGGGCAGCCGGCACCACAGCACGAGCCCGGCCTGGGGGGCGGGGGCCGACCAGGACGGCAGGTGCTGGGCCAGCAGCTCCTGGAGCCCGCGGCACTGGGCGGCCAGGTGGGCGCGGCGTTCCTCGATCACCTCGGGCGCGCGGTCGAGCAGGTGCACCAGGGTCAGCTGCTCGAGCACGGAACCGCCGAGGTCCTCGGCCACGCGGGCGAGGGTGAGCCGGCGGACGGTGGGGGTGCTCGCCCGCACCCATCCCACGCGCAGCCCGCCCCAGAACGTCTTGCTCGCCGAGCCGACGCTGATCACCTCGCCGCTGCCCGGCGGAGTGAGCCCGGCGAAGGCGGGGGCGGACTCCGTGCAGGGGAGCCCGAGGTGGGCCCGCAGGTCGAGGTCGGCGAGCGTCTCGTTGACGACCACGGACACCCCGGCCCGAGCGAGCACCTGCGCGAGGGCGACGCGCGGAGCTCCGGTGAGCAGGCGACCGGTCGGGTTCTGCCCGTCGACCATCAGCGCGGCGGCCGTGGCGCCGGTGCGGCGCACGAGGGACGCCGCGGCGTCGACGTCCCAGCCGTCCTCCACCGGCAACGCCACGGGGCGCCCGCCCGCGGCGCGCACGGCGTCGAGCAGGGGCGGCCAGGTGGGGTGCTCGACCAGCACGGGGGCCCCCGGGGTGACGACGGCGGCGATGGCCAGGCGCAGGCCCTGCGCGGCGCCGGCGGTGACGAGCACCTGCTCGGGCACGGTGGCCTGCCCGCGGACGGTGCAGCGCGCGGCGATCCGCTCGCGCAGGCTGCCCAGCCCTCGCTGCAGCCGCCGGTGCGCAGGTAGCGGGGGAGGTCGGCCAGGGCAGTGGTGTAGGCGGGGTAGAGCGCGGACGGCGCGGCGGGCGCGGCCATCGCGAGGTCACCCGCGGCGCTCCCCTCGGGCCCGGCCACACCCCACGCCCGCGCCTGCGGGACGCCGTCGTCGGGGGCGTCGCCCGGCAGCGTGATCCACGTACCGGCGCCCTGACGACCGCAGGCGAACCCGGCCTCGCGCAAGGTGCGGTAGGCCGCGGCGGTCGTCGTGCGGGACGTGCCCGTCGCCGCGGCGAGGTCGCGCTCGGAGGGCAGCAGCGTGCCGACGGGCAGGCGACCGTCGAGGACGAGCGTGCGGACGCCGTCGGCGAGGGCGGCGTAGCCGGGGACGCCCGAGGCCCGCGAGGCCGTCGACGGGTGCAGCAGCGCCGCGAGCCGGGCGGCACCGACGCGGGGGGTTCCGGGAGGGACGACGGGGCGGGCGGGCACGAGGCCAGCCAAGCGGAATTGGCTATGGATGGCAATGCCAATCATGGGGGAGGGTGGTCACCATGACGACGAGTGCCACGGGCGCCCCGTGCGAGTCCTCCGCCCTGGGCGAGTGCCCTGCCCCGGGCGGGTCCCCTGCCCCGGAGCCCGTCGGGACGCAGCCGGCCCCGGCCCGCGGGGAAGGCGAGCCGACCGTCGTGCCGCGCTGGCGGCGTCCGGGGCAGTTGCTGGTGGGGTTGGGGTTGTACGCGTTGAGCATGACCCTGCTCCTGCACGCCGATCTCGGAGCCATGCCCTGGGACGTCCTGCAGCAGGGCATCGCGCGGCGCACGGGCCTCACCTTCGGCACCGTGACCCTGCTCGTGGGCCTGGTCGTCCTGCTCGGCTGGGTGCCGCTGCGGCAGCGGCCGGGCATCGGCACGGTGGCCAACGTCGTGGTCATCTCGGCGCTGGTCGACCCGCTGCTGGCCGTGGTGCCGCAGCCGCGTGAGCTGCCCCTGCGGGCGGCCATGCTGCTCGCGGGCATCGGGGTCAACGCGCTGGCGACCGCGTGCTACATCGGGGCGCGGCTCGGGCCCGGCCCGCGGGACGGGCTGATGACCGGCATCGTGGCCCGCACGGGGGGATCGGTGCGCCTGGTCCGCACCGGCATCGAGGTCACGGTCGTGACGCTCGGCTGGCTGCTCGGCGGCACCCTCGGGGTGGGCACGGTGCTCTACGCGCTCGGGGTGGGACCGCTGGTGCAGCCCCTGCTGCGCCGCCTGTCCCTGCCCGAACGTGGGAGCCGGGGCGGGACGGGCGGGCAGCGGGCGAGGTCCGGGCAGCCCTCGCGGGGCGGCGCCGCCGACGGGTGAGCCCGGGGGACGGGCGGGCCCGACGACGAAGCGGGGGCGCCGCGGCGGGGCCGCGTCGCCCCCGGTCACGGGTGCCGAATCCCGTGACGTGGTGTGGCAGCCGACCAGGTCAGCTGGCGGTCGGGGAGACCGACGGCGAGTCCGAGACCGTCACGGTGACCGACGGCGACGCCGTCGGGTGCGTGGGGTGGGTCGGGTGGGTCGGGTGCGTGGGGTGGGTCGGCTTCGGCTTCGGCGACTTCGTCTTGGTGGGCTTGGGGGCCTCGGACTTGGTCGGCTTCGGCGGCTTCGACTTCGAGGGCTTGGCCGACTTCGAGGGCTTGGCCGGCTTCGACTTCGACGGCTTCTCGCTCTTGGTGTGGCTCGGGGTGGCCGAGGGCACGCCGGAGATGGTGGGACGGCCGGTGGGCTTGCCGTTCTCGGGGGTGGCGGAGGCGCCGGCGACGGCCTGCGCGGCGAAGCCGGCACCCGTGACGACGGCCAGGGCCAGCCCGAAGGTGGCGACGGAGCGGGCGCGGCGGGAGCCGACGGTGGTCTCGGACATGGAGTTCGTCCTCCGAGTCGAGGGGAATGGGGGATGTTCGCGAACGGCGCTCATCGTGCACCGGAAAGCGCCCGGCGTCCATCGACTCGGCAAGAGTCGAATGCTTTCGGCGCAACGGGCGAGAATGGCTCCCGACGGCGGGAGAGTGATTCACCGAATGAGCGTTGCAAGACCTGTAAGGGCCGCCCGGGGGTGCCCCTCTAGCTTCCGCGCGTCTGTCGGCGGTTGCCATGATGGGCACGTCGGGACCCCTCGATATCGACGATCCGTCACGAAACACTGCTGCTCGTCACCGTCGGTCACAGTGAGGATGACGGCGCGACGAGCCCCTCCGAATTCCCTTACAGGGCAGTGCCGGTGAGAATCACCACACCTGCCGCGCGTGGGGCGGCGAGGCCCGAGCGCTCCCTCCGACATGATCGTCCGCTGCCGAACGTGTGACGGTCCGGACCGATTTCGTGAAGCGGCTTGACCTGGAGCCCGGCACGGAAAATGATGCGCGCGTGAGTGTGGCGTTCAGTGGCGAAGCCCCCCGGCCCGGCAGCCGTGCGGGGCGGCGCGCCGCCACGCCCCCGCAGCGGTCGGGTCCGTTCCACCGCCTGCTCCCGGGAGCCCCGCCGCAGGCCCCCGAGGTCGGCGTCCTCGACCCTGCCGACGCGGCGGAGGCCGATGCCGCGCTCGCCCCCGCCGCGCGCGAGGATGCCCTCGACGTCGAGCGGTGCCGTCGAGGCCAGGCCGACGCCTACGCGGCGCTGTACCGGCGCTGGTTCCCGCGCTGCCGCTCCGCCGCCGCCCGCATCCTGGGCCCGGGCTCGGCCGAGGCCGACGACATCGCCCAGGAGGCCCTCACCGTCGCCTGGACCCGACTCGACCAACTGCGCGACACCGCGTCCTTCGGCGCCTGGGCCTGCCGCATCTCGCGCAACCTCGCGCTCGACCACGCCAAGCGCCGCCGGCTGGACCAGCAGCCCCTGCACGACCTGGCCGACGACCACGAGGCCCTCGTGGAGGACACGGCCGACCCGGGCCGCCTCGTCACCGGGATCGAGCGCGACCGCCTGGTGCGCCAGGCCGCCGCCGGGCTCGCGCCGCGCGACGCCGAGGTGTTCGAGCACGTGGTCGACGCCGGGCTGACGCCCGCCGAGGTGGCCGACGCGCTCGGCGTCTCCGACAACCACGCCTACCAGATCCTCTTCCGGCTGCGCGGCCGCGTGCAGTCCGGCCTCAGGGCCGCCCTCGTCTGGCGCCAGGGCCGGCCCCGCTGCGAGCAGCTCGCGGGCCTGCTCGACGGCGACGCCGCGGGCCGGTCCGAGTTCACCCCCGACGTCGCCGCCACCGTCACCCGGCACCTGCGCCGCTGCGAGACGTGTGCCGCCGACGCCGACCGGCACGCCAGCGGGACCCACCTGCTGTCGGGCTTCGCCGCCGCGCTCGCCGGTCGCATGCCCGCCTGGTTCACCCGCCACCCGGCGGTCGACGGCTCCGCCACCTCGGCCGGCGCGGAGGTCGCCGTCCGCGTGGTCGCCGGTATCGGCGTCGCCACCACGATCACCGGCGGCGTGCTCGCCGTCGGGGGCATCCCCGACCACCAGGGCCAGTCCACCCCGCCGCGCGCCGCCGCCGTCGCGGCCAGCTCCGCCCCGCCGGGCCGGACGGCGGGCGGCCCCCGGTCCCGGGGCGGTGCCGTCGGCGCCTCCGACGGCCAGGGCCGGACCGCCCCCGCGGTACTGGCCGCCGCGGGCTGCCCTCGCCGTCGGCAACCACCGCCGCCTACGGCACGGTCGTCGTCGCCGCCCGTCGGCCCGCCGCGCAGCCCCGCCCGACCAAGGCGTCGAAGACACCCCACGGCCGGGCCGAGCACACCGACCACGGCGCCTCCGACGAGGCGCACGGCAAGGCGGCCGCCCACGGGCGCGGCAAGGGTGCGCCGCCCTCGGAGACCGCCCAGGCGGGCGACGGCGCGTCGGCCCAGGGCAAGGGCGGCAGGGGCGCGGGCAAGGGCGCCAAGGGCGGGGCGGACGGCGGCTGCGAGCCGAGCGGCACGGTGGCCGCCTCGCCCACGGCGTCGGCGGCGCCCGTGACGGTGGTCCCCGTGACGACCACCCCGGCGGTCTCGGCCACGCCCACGCCCACGGCGTCCCCCTCCGTCTCGGCCACGCCCACGCCCAGCGCCGCGGGCCGCTCGAAGAAGACCCCGCCCGGGCGGGAGCAGGAGCCCAAGGGGCGCAAGGCCAAGGCGCCCGGCCACCGGATGCAGCCCGCGGCGAGCCCGGCCCCGACGTCGAGCACGGCCTCCTAAGCGCGCCCCCGCCCGGCACGGCGCAGACCGGGGCGCAGCGGACTCCGCCCACCCGCATCGAGGTTCCTCCGACCGAATCCGGGTACCGGTCTGCAGGGGCGCACGCCCCGCAGCCGCAGCCGGGAGGACGCCGTGACCGCTTCGACATGGAGAGCCGAGCGCGAGCCACGCGACGGCGTCCCCCTCACCCTGCGTGCGAGTGCGGGCTGGACGTGGCGCATCCTCGTGCTCGCCCTGGGCGTGGTGGCGCTGCTCAAGCTGATGTCGCGGTTCCAGGTGCTCGTGGTGCCGGTGCTGTTGGCGCTGCTCGTCGTGGCCCTGCTCAAGCCGGCCGTCGACGGCCTCACCGCCCGTCCGGGCCGGGCCGGGCTGCCCCGGTCGGCCGCCGCCCTCGTCGGGATCCTGCTCACCCTGATCCTGATCGGCGCGCTGATCGGGCTGATCGGGCAGCAGGTCTCCACCGGCTTCCCCGACCTGCGCCGGCAGTCGCTGGAGGGCGTCGACCAGCTGCGCACTCAGCTGCGCGACGGTCCGCTGCACCTGACGGGCAGCCAGATCGCCGACGCCACCGACCAGGTGCAGACAGCGGTCGGCGCCAACCGGGACCGGCTGGTCACGGGGGCGATGCAGGTGGGCTCCACGGCCGCCGACATCGCCACCGGCTTCTTCCTCGTGCTGCTCAGCACCTTCTTCTTCCTCTCCGGCGGCGACCGGATCTGGGGCTGGCTGGTCGGGCTCTTCCCCCGGGACGCGCGCCCGCGGGTCAACGGCGCGGGCCTGAGGGCCTGGGCGAGCCTCACCGCCTACGTCCGCGCGACGGTGATCGTGGCCGTGGTGGACGGCGTCGGGGTCGGCGCGGTCGCGGCGATCCTGCGGGTGCCGCTGGCGGTGCCGCTGGGCGTGCTGGTGTTCCTCGGCGCGTTCGTGCCGGTCGTCGGCGCCCTCGTCACCGGCATCGTGGCGGTGCTCGTCGCGCTCGTCGCGGCCGGACCGGTCGTGGCCGGGCTGATGCTGCTCGGCGTCATCGCCGTGCAGCAGATCGAGGCGCACGTGCTGCAGCCGTTCCTCATGGGCCACGCCGTGCGGGTGCACCCGCTCGCGGTGATCCTGGCGATCGGCGCGGGCGTGCTGCTCGCCGGGATCGTCGGCGGCCTGTTCGCCGTCCCGCTGGTCGCGGTGATCAACGTCGTGGTGCGGTACCTGAACGAGCCGGACCCGTGGGTGCCCGCCTCGGGTGCGGGCTCCGGGGCGGCCGCCGCGGTGCCCGGCGCGGTGCAGGACGCCGACGACGTCGTGGACGTGCGGGCGGGCAGCGAGGTCGCGGCCCGTGCGCAGGCAGAGGACGCCGCGGAAGAGGCCGGCCCCCTGGCGGACGAGTCGACGGACGCCTCCCGCGCCGCCCGGGGCCGCTGACCACACGGAATTCCGGGCGCGCGGTGTCGGTGGATCGCCCTAGGCTCGGCGACCATGACGTCACCCCTCGCCGTCCGGGCCCGGGGACTGGTCAAGACCTACGGATCGGTGCGGGCCCTCGACGGGCTCGACCTCGAGGTCCCCACCGGTTCCGTGCTCGGCGTCCTGGGCCCCAACGGGGCCGGCAAGACCACCTGCGTCCGGGTCCTCACCACGCTGCTGCGGCCCGACTCCGGCACCGCCGAGGTGGCCGGGGTCGACGTGCTCAAGGACCCCTCGCGCGTGAAGAGCCTGATCGGCCTGTCCGGCCAGTACGCGGCGGTCGACGAGTACCTCACCGGGTTCGAGAACCTCGACATGGTGGGCCGGCTCTACCACCTGCCCGCGGCCCAGTCGAAGCAGCGGGCGCGCGAGCTGCTCGCGCAGTTCCGGTTGGAGGACGCGGCCTCGCGGCCCGCCAAGACGTACTCGGGCGGGATGCGGCGCCGGCTCGACCTCGCCGCCGCGCTGGTGGCGCGCCCGCAGGTGCTGTTCCTCGACGAGCCCACGACGGGTCTCGACCCGCGCAGCCGCACCGAGATGTGGGGGGTCCTGGCCGAGCTGGTGCAGCAGGGCGCGACGCTCGTGCTCACCACGCAGTACCTGGAGGAGGCCGACCGCCTGGCCGACTCGATCGTCGTCGTCGACCGCGGCCGGGTCATCGCCGAGGGCACCAGCGACCAGCTGAAGGCGCAGGTGGGCGGCGAGGTGATCGAGCTCGTCGTCAGCGACCCCGCCCGGCTCGACGAGGTGGCCACCCTGCTCGGCGGCCTGTCCCGGGCCACGCCGTCGATCGACTCCCACACCCGCAAGGTGTCGGTGTCCGTGACCGGCGAGGCGCCCGCGGCGTCCCTGCTGGTCGACGCGCTGCGCGAGCTCGACACCCGCGGCCTCGTCGTCCAGGACCTCGCGGTGCGCCGCCCCACGCTGGACGACGTCTTCCTGGCCCTCACCGGGCACGCCGCCGAGCAGACCGAGGAGCAGCCGTGAGCGCCCTGACCCGCAGCCTCGGCGACGGCGTCGTCGTCGCCAAGCGCAACCTGATCAAGATCAAGCGCGTTCCCGACCTGCTCGTCTTCACGACGCTCTCGCCGATCATGTTCGTGCTGCTCTTCGGCTTCGTGTTCGGCAGCGCGATCGACGTCGCCGGCGGCTACCGCGAGTTCCTCATGGCCGGGATCTTCGCCCAGACCGTCGTCTTCGGGTCGACGACCACCGGCGCGAGCCTCGCCGAGGACCTCCAGAAGGGCGTGATCGACCGCTTCCGGTCCCTGCCCATGTCCAACACGGCGGTGCTGGTGGGGCGGACCTTCGCCGACGTCGTCAACAACGTCATCGTCATCGTCGTGATGTCGCTGACGGGCCTGCTGATCGGCTGGCGGATCCGCTCGTCGGTGGCCGAGGCGGCGGCGGCGTTCGCGCTGCTCCTGCTGTTCGCGTTCGCCATCTCGTGGGTGATGGCCGTGGTCGGCCTCACCGTCCGCACCCCCGAGATCGTCAACAACGCGAGCTTCGTGGTGATCTTCCCCATCACGTTCATCGCCAACACCTTCGTGCCCCTGGACAACCTGCCCGGGCCGCTGAAGGCGTTCGCCGAGTGGAACCCGCTGTCCTCGGTCACGCAGGCGGCGCGCACGCTGTTCGGCAACGGGCCCGACGCCCCCGCCGGCGCGCCCTGGTCACTGGCCCACCCGGCGGCCTACACGGTGCTGTGGGCGGTCCTGATCCTCGTGATCTTCGTGCCGCTGGCCGTGCGCATGTACTCCCGGGCGGCCAGCCGCTGATCCTCGCCGGCAGCCGCGACCGCGGACGCCGCCGTCGACCCCGCCCCCAGGGCGTGAACGAACGGGCCCGGGCCCCCTCCGACGGCGGAGGGGGCCCGGGCCCGTGGCGTTCGGGGTGGGTCAGCCGACGAACGGCTTCGCGTCGACCACCTTGACGGGGATGGCGCGCCCGTTGGGGGCCGTGTAGCTGGTCTCGGCGCCGGCGCGCAGGCCGAGGATCGCCGAGCCCAGCGGGCTCTTCTCGCTGTAGACGTCGAGGTCGGTGTCCCCGGCCACCTCGCGGCTGCCGAGCAGGAACACCATCTCCTCGCCCGCGACCTCGGCGGTGACCACCATGCCGGGGGCGATGCTGCCGTCGCTGGAGACGGGCGCCTCCCCGACCTGGGCGGACTCCAGGAGCTGGCGGAGCTGGCGGATGCGCGCCTCGCGCTTGCCCTGCTCCTCCTTGGCGGCGTGGTAGCCGCCGTTCTCGCGGAGGTCACCCTCCTCGCGCGCCGCCTCGATCTTCTTGGCGATCTCGACGCGCCCCTCACCGGACAGGTAGTCGAACTCGGCCTTCAGCCGGTCGTGGGCCTCCTGGGTGAGCCAGGTGACACTGGTGCTGCTCTCGCTCACGCCGCACTCCTGTTCCGCGAGCTGGTCCGCGATGACGTCGCGGCGGCGCCTTCGGCGCCGCCGCTGTGGTGGGGGTGCCCGGCGATCCGGGCACTGGGCTCGTCGTGGACGTGACGGCAGCTCACCGTCGCGACCGGATCGGCCCGAAAGACCGAGAGTAGCCCACCGTCGTCGTCACAGCACGGTCAGCGCTGCGGGACGACGCAGTCCTCCACCGTGCCCGTGACGGCGAGCCGGGTGGTGGGCACGTCGACCGTCAGCCGCACCGTGCGCGTGGTGGCGGGCGGCACGCGCACCTCCAGCGAGCCGACCTCGCCGAAGGAGGCGTCCAGCGCCCGCACCCGGCAGACCGCCTCGGGGGTGCCGGGGTCCCTGCTGACGAGCAGGGTCACCCGGGTGCTCGACTCCGAGACGACGCGGTAGCCGTAGACCTGCCAGGTGACGTCGGGATCCCCCAGCCTGACCGCCATCCACGCCGCCCAGGCCACCCCGCAGGTGAGGCCGACGAGTGCCGCGACGACGCTGCGGGGGCGCCGCCGCCACCACAGGCCGAGGGTGGCCCGGGCGCCGGGGCCCTCGGGCTCCTCGACGTCGGGTTCCCAGCCGCGTTCGGTCCCTGACGGTGCCCCGGTGGTCACGGCTCCTCCTCGGGTGGCGGGAACAAGGTGCCCGGCGGCCACCATTGTGCCGTCGGGCGCCGGTGTCGGGGGCCTGGGGCAGACTTCCCCGGGGCACCCGCCCCGCCCACGCCCGTCGACGCCCATCCCATCACCCGGAGGTCCCGCGTGCCCGAGCCGTTGCGCCTGATGGCGGTCCACGCCCACCCGGACGACGAGTCCAGCAAGGGTGCCGCCACCACCGCCCGGTACGTGGCCGAGGGGGTGGAGGTGATGGTGGTCAGCTGCACGGGAGGTGAGCGCGGTGACGTGCTCAACCCGAAGCTGCAGCACGATCCGGAGGTGCTGCGCGACATCGCCGAGTTCCGTCGCCGCGAGATGGCGAAGGCGGTGGAGATCCTGGGCGTGCGCCACGAGTGGCTGGGGTTCGTCGACTCGGGCCTGCCCGAGGGGGACCCTCTGCCCCCGCTGCCCGAAGGGTGCTTCGCCCTGCAGCCGCTGGAGGCCGCGACGGCGCCGCTGGTGCGCCTGGTCCGCGAGTTCCGCCCGCACGTGATCACGACGTACGACGAGAACGGTGGCTACCCGCACCCCGACCACATCATGTGCCACCGGGTGTCGATGGAGGCCTTCGAGGCGGCCCCCGACGCCTCGCGCTACCCCGAGGCCGGTCCGGCCTGGCAGCCGCTGAAGCTGTACTACGACAGGGGCTTCTCCCGCGAGAAGGTGCAGGCGTTCCACGACGCGCTGATCGCGATGGGGGAGGAGTCGCCCTTCGGCGACTGGCTCGCCAACTGGGACAACGAGGAGGGCTCGGGCCGGGCCCACCTCCGTCCGGTGACCACCCGGGTACCGTGTTCGGAGTACTTCGAGGTCCGTGACGCGGCGCTGCTCGCCCACGCCACGCAGATCGACCCCGAGGGCTGGTGGTTCCGGATCCCGCGCGAGGTGCAGGCTCGGATCTGGCCCACCGAGGACTACGAGCTCGCCCGGCACGCGATCGACGTCCGCACCCCCGAGGACGACCTGTTCGCCGGGGTCCGCGAGCACCTGGCCGCCCAGGCCGGCAAGGAGGAGCAGTGATCGCCAGCAGCGTCCTCGGGTTCGCGGCACTGATGGCCGACACGTCGGTCGCCGAGCCCGACAAGGACAAGGTCACCCCGGGCACGCTCGGGTTCATCGTGGTGTTCGCCCTTGCCGTGGCCACGGTGCTGCTCGTGCGCAGCATGGTGGGCCACCTGCGCAAGATCCGCTACAGCCCCGAGCCGGGGTCCGCCGAGCAGGGCTCGGCGGGTGCCCAGCCCGTGCTGCCGCAGGACTGAGCGGCGCCTACTGGGAGGCGCCCGTCTGCCCGAGCAGGGCGGAGGCGCGCGAGAGCACGTCGTCGACCGACTCGGCGATGACCATCGTGCGGTCGGAGGTGTCGCGGGTCCCGTCGGCGATGCTGGCGATCGCGGCGGCCAGTTCGCTGGTGACGGCCGACTGCTCCTCGATCGCGGCGGCGACGGTCTCCTGGGACTCGCTGATCCGCGACACGAGCGCCTCGATCTCGGCGAGCGCGGCGACGCCCGCCTGCGCGGCGGTCTGGATCGCCTCGATCCGCGACTCGATGTCGGAGATCGACGCGCTCGTCGTCCCGGCCAGCTGCTTGACCTCGTCGGCCACGACGGCGAAGCCCTTGCCGGCCGCGCCCGCGCGGGCGGCCGCGATGGTCGCGTTCAGCGCGAGCATCTTGGTCTGCTCGGCCACGCCCGTGATCAGGCGGAGGAAGTCGCCGATCTCGTTGCTGCTGCGCTGGAGGTCGCGCAGCCGCTCCACGCCCAGGTGGGTGGCGTCGACGGCCTCGCGTACCCGCTGGGTGGCCTCCGACGACGACCGCGCGATCTCCGAGACGGCCGAGCGCAGTTCCTGGGTGGCCGAGCTCGCGGCGTCGGCCTGGTCGCGGCTGTCGCCGATCCCGCCGGCGATCTCCGCCGTCGCCATCGACAGGCGCTCCATGGTGTCGCTGAAGTGCTGGTAGTCGGCGACCTGCGAGGAGACGTTCTGCCACAGCACCACGAAGCCCAGGCGGCGACCGGCACCGTCGACGATCGCGTTGATCTTCGTGTCGAGCGTGACCTTGCCGAAGGCGAACCGCGCCGTGCGGGGCAGCGACGCCGGATCGGCCAGGAGCGCGTCGATGCGGCGCGGGTCCTTGTGGAAGCGGTGGATCGACTCGCCGAGCATGTCGTGCATCGAGACGCCGAACGCCTTGTGGACGTCGCCCGACACCTTCGCCATCGTCTCCCGGGCGCCGTCGTTCATCCAGATCAGGCGCAGGTCGTTGTCGGCGATGAAGCAGTTGCCGTGCAGGCTGGCCAGCACGGCCGTCAGCGGGTTGTCCGCGTCGGCGAGCATGGCGGCCAGGTCGGCCTGCACGACCGCGCGGCGGCGGGAACTGGGCAGCAGACCAAGGGACACGGAGGGCTCCTCTACGAGAACGCGGGTCGGCGCGCGGTGGTGACGGCGGTGGTGCGCCGCGGGTTCACCACGGCAGGCGCCCCCGGGTCCCCACCCGCGCCCGTTGTGGTCCTCGTCGCGAGATCGATACACCTTGACCCCCTCGCGCCCGGTCTGCGGCCTCCGGGGCCGATCTCTCCCCCTTCGGCTCAAGGACCACCCGTTCGGCGGCATCCGTTCACCCGAGGGCGCGGGCGCGACAGCGGCCGCGACACGACGCCGACATCCCGCGGACACACGCGCCCATGACCCTTCACGATGTGGGCGTGGCTGAGGAAGCGGTGGTGGCGCCGCTGGTGCTCGTGCACGGCCTGCACGGCGTGGGGGTGCGGGTCGTCGAGCAGTTGCTGGCCGCCTCGGTGCGGGTCGTGGTGCTGTGGGCGGAGGCGGGGGAGTCCGGCGCCGGTGTCGGTCTGGAGCAGGTGCGGCGGCTGGGCGCGGACGTGCACCGCAGCGGCCCCGACGTCGCTGCGGCCCTGATCGAGGCGGGGCTGGACGAGGCGGTCGCGGTCATCGTCGCGGAGGCCGACGACCTGCACACCCTGGGCGTCGCGCTGCGGGCCCGCGAGTGCCGCCCCGACGTCCGGGTGGTCGCGCAGATGCGCAACCCGGCGGTCGGCCGGGCGCTGGCTGCCGTCGACATCGCGGTCGTGGACGTCGCCCGTCTGGCCGCCCCCGCCGTCGTCGAGGCGTGCCTGGGCACCGGGGTGCACGTGCTCGAGCTGGGCGGCGAGCGGTTCGTCGTCGGCCGGTTGCAGGTGGCCGAGGCGACGACGTTGCGGCAGGGGTTCGGCGCCCTGGCACCGGTCACCGTGGTCGACGGTCGCGACCAGAGCGTCACCGTGTGCCCCGGGCGTGACCTCGCCGTGCGGCCCGGCGACGTCGTCACGGTGCTCGGGACCCCCGAGGAGGTGGCCCGGCACGGCCTGTCCACCGCCACCGTCCGCCGCGCCGTGGCGGCGGACGCCGTCGCCGCAGGCGCCCGCTACCGAGGCCACCGCGAGGGCCCGGCCGAGGGGACGCTCGAGGCGCGGCTGCGCCATCTCGTGGGGAGCCTCGTGCAGGCCGTGGACGCGCGGATGTGGGCCGCGTTGGGGTGCCTGGCGCTGCTCGTCGCCGGGTCGACGCTCGTCCTGCGGCTGAACTACCGCGAACCGGACGGCCGGCGCATGTCGGTGGTCGACGCCGTCTACTTCACCGTCGAGACGATCGGCACCATCGGCTACGGCGACTTCAGCTTCCGCGAGCAGAGCACGGGCCTGCGACTGTTCGCGATCGCGCTGATGATCCTCGGCGCGGCCCTCGCGACCGTGTTCTTCGCGATGATGACCAACCTGGTCGTGAGCAGGCGGATCGCGGAGTCGATGGGCCGGCGGCGGGCGACGACGGCGGCCGGGCACGTGATCGTCGTCGGGCTCGGCTCGATCGGGGCGCGCGTCGTGCAGGGCCTGCGCGCGGCCGGGGCGGAGGTGGTGGTCCTCGACCGCGACCCCGGCGGGCGCTACGCGGGGCAGGTGCGCGACGCGGGCGTCACGCTCGTGGCGGGCGATGCGACCGCCGCCAGCGTCCTCGACGGCGTGGGCCTGTCGCGCGCGGGGGCGGTCGCCGTCCTCACCAGCGACGACCTGACCAACGTGGAGATCGGCCTCGCCGTGCGCGACCAGCTGGGGCCGCGCTGGGCGGACGTCCCCGTGGTGCTGCGGTTGTTCGACCGCGACCTCGCCGACACGGTGCGGGCGAGCTTCGGCTTCGCGCACGTCCGCTCGACGGCGGCGCTGGCCGCCCCCTGGTTCGTCGGGGCCGCGTTCGGGCTGGACGTGCAGGGCACCTTCTACGGCGCCGGGGTGCCGATGCTGGTGGCGAGCCTGCGCGTGGGGGCGCAGGGGCGGCTGGACGGGGTGGCGATGCAGGACCTGCCGGGACGGGTGCGGGTGGTGGCGATCGCCCGGGCGTCCGGGCAGGGTCGCCTGGAGCACCCGCCGCGCCGGGGCACGCGCCTGGCCGCGGGTGACCTCGCCTACCTGATCGGCCCGTACGAGGACCTCCTCGGCCTGCTGCTGCCCGACGTCGAGCCGGTGAAGCCGGCCGCGAACGGGTACGGCAGGGCCATGACGCAACCCGTGCCGCCCGGCCCGCCCCTGGAACCGCCCTCGCCGGGCGGCCCTCAGCCGCCGCTGTCCCCGCCCGGCGGCCCGCCCTGGGAGCCGGGGCCCGACGTCGACCCGCCCACCCCCGGGCCCGACATCCCGCCGCTGCCGGACCCCTCGCCCGCCTGATCGGGGCCCGGTCGCCACGCGCTACCCTCTCGTTCACCCGACGTGACGCAGCACACGTCATGGCGCGGCCCGCAGGCGGCCGCCGGGGCGTGGGCTGGACGGGAGGCCTCCGTGGCGATCGAGTCGGTCGAGGCCGGCGGCTGGGTGGCGCCCTCGGGCCGGGCCCAGCTGGATCCCGCCGGGGGCTCGTCGGTGGCCGACCGCGTGCAGCGGGGCAAGGCAGCCCGCCGCGAGGTGCCCCTCGACGCGCACGCGGTGCTCGACCTGCCCGCCGAGCGGCCGTCCCCGGTCGACACCCTGCTCGCGCAGGAGGTCGGCCGCCTGCCCGACCTCGTGCCCCTGCGCCACGCCCGCATGGTCGAGTCGCCCTTCGCGTTCCTGCGCGGAGCGGCCGCCGTGATGGCGGACGACCTCGCCCACACGGCGGCGTCCGGGATCGTGGTGCAGGCCTGCGGGGACGCCCACGCCGCGAACTTCGGCGTGCAGCGCACGCCCCGTGGGGACCTGACGGTCGACGTCAACGACTTCGACGAGTCGCTGCCCGCGCCCTTCGAGTGGGACGTGAAGCGCCTCGCCGCCAGCCTCGCCGTCGTCGGCCGCGAGCGCGGTTTCAGCACGAAGGAACGGCGGGCGGTGGTGACGGCGGTCGTGGCCGAGTACCGCGAGTCCCTGCGCCGCCTCGCCGAGCAGGACACGCTGACCGTGTGGAACGCCCAGGTCGACGTCGCGACGGCGCTGGCCGAGCTCGACGCCGACCGCCGCTCGCGCCGCGAGGGGGAGTCGGCGGTCCGCCTGGGCCGGGCCGCGGTGAAGGACTCGCTGAAGGCCATGGCCCGGCTGACCACCCTCGCCGACGGGCAGCGCCGGTTCGTCGCCGACCCCCCGGTCCTGGTACCGCTGGACGACCTGGGTGACGACGTCGACGCCGCCGACGGCACCGCGGCCCTGCGTGCGCTCCTGCGCGGGTACCGCCGCAGCCTCGGGCCCGACCGCGCGTTCCTGATCGACCAGTTCCACCTCGTCCAGGCCGCCCGCAAGGTGGTCGGGGTGGGGAGTGTCGGCACCCGCTGCTGGGTGCTCCTGCTGCTCGGTCGCGACGACGCCGACGCCCTGTTCCTGCAGGTGAAGGAGGCCACGACGTCCGTGCTGGAACCGGTGGCCGGGCGCAGCGGGTTCGGCAACGCCGGGCAGCGGGTGGTCTCGGGGCAGCGGCTGATGCAGGCCCACCCCGACGGCTTCCTCGGCTGGGCACGGGCCCGCGACGAGGCCGGCACCGACCGCGACTACTACGTGCGCCAGCTGTGGGACGCGCGCAGCGGGTTCGACCTCATGTCGGGCGCGAGGCCGGCGGGGTTGGAGCGCTACGGCCGGCTGTGCGCCTGGACGCTGGCGAGGGCCCACGCCCGCAGCGGCGACCGCGTGGCGCTGGCGGCCTACCTCGGCGGCAGCCCTCGGTTCGAGCGCGCGGTGGCGATGTTCGCGGAGGCCTACGCCGACCAGACGGAGTCCGATTGGCATGTGCTGAAGCAGGCGTGCGCCGACGGCGCGCTGCCCGTGGCAGGCGCCGTCGGCTGAGCACTGACGGGCGGGGCGCAGGTCAGAAGCGGAAGTGCGCCACCGCCTGGTCGAGCTTGCCGGCGAGGGCGGCGAGCTCGGCGGCCGACGTCGAGGTCACCTGGACGCCCTGCGAGGTCTGCGCCGCGCTGGTCGCGATGCCCTGGATGTTCTGCGCGATCGCCTCCGACTGCCCGCTGACGTCGCTGACGGTGCGCGAGATCTCGTTGGTCGTGGCGGACTGCTCCTCGACCGCCGCGGCGATCGTGGTCTGCTTCTCGTGGATCATGTCGATGATCCCCGAGATCCGGCCGATCGCCTCGATCGCGCGGGACGTCGTCGACTGGATCGCCTGGATCTTCGCGGTGATGTCGTCGGTCGCCTTCGCGGTGCCCTGTGCGAGGTCCTTCACCTCGGTGGCGACGACCGCGAACCCCTTGCCCGCCTCGCCGGCCCGGGCCGCCTCGATGGTGGCGTTGAGGGCGAGCAGGTTGGTCTGCTCGGCGATCGACGTGATCGTGCGGACGATCTCACCGATCTCGTTGCTGGAGGTGTCGAGCTCGGCGACGGCCTCCGACGTCGCGCCCGCGGCCTTGACCGCCTCGGAGGCGACCTCCGACGCGCTGGTTGCCTGGTGGGCGATCTCGCCGATGGACGCGGACATCTGCTCGGTGGCAGCCGACATGGCCTGCACGAGCGCCGCCATCTGCCCGGCGGAGTCCGACACCGCCTCGGCCTTGCCGGTCGTCTCGTGGGCGCTGGCCCCGAGCTCACCGGCGACGTGGTCGAGCTGTCCGGACTGGCCGGTCATGCTGCGCGAGGACTCCGCGATCTGGGACATGACCGTGCGGATGGAGGCCTGTGCCTCGCGGAGCGCGACGGCCATCTGCCCGACCTCGTCGCCACCGCGGTAGGTGACCTCGGAGGTGAGGTCACCGCGGGCCATGGCCGTCACGGCGTCGCGGACCTGCGCGATCGGCCGGGCGATACGGCCGGCGAAGAACAGGCCGAGCCCGATCGCGGCGCCGAGGCCGACGACCAGCAGCACCCACAGCATCCACAGGGCTCGGCCGGCGCTCGCGGCGTCGGACTCGGTCTGCGCCTTGGCCTCGGCAGCCTCGGCGTCGGCGACCGCCTGCAGGGTGTCGAGGAGGTCGGAGAGGGCCCTTCACCTCGTCCTTGTACACCTGCTGGAAGGCGGCCAGGTCGTTCTTGTCCGCGGCGGCCAGGAGCTTGTCGGTCATCACCGCGTACAGGGCGGTGAACTTGGCCTCGTAGTCGGCGAAGATCTTCGGGTCGGCGGCGTGCTCGCGGTAGGTCTCGATGGCCTTGACCTCGTTGCCGTGGAACTCCTCGATCTGGCCGCGCAGGTCGGCGCGGGTCTTCGCGTCGACGCTGGGGTAGAGCATCACGCGCGCCCGGATGCTCTGGAAGTGCCGCTGCAGGCCGTACAACTCGACGAGGGGCTTGGTGTGATCGCTGTAGAGCGTGTCCTCACCCTGCCGCAACGCCGTGATCCTGGTCGTCGCGAACAGGGTCACGATGACGGACACCACGGCCAGGACGGCGACCGTCGTGAGGATCCGTGCCCGGACCCCGAGGGAGAAGCGGGGGCCGGCAGCGGTGTCGGCGGTCGGTGCGCTCACCTGTGGCTCCTTCGTGTGCTGCGCAGCTGGCAGCGGGTCGGTGGGGACGCGCGCCGGCTGCGCCGACCGGTGTCCTTCTGCACTGATCGGGTGGCGGCGCAAGGTCCTTGAGCCCTGCCCGCGCCAGGTCCATCCCCCGATCGGCCGAGGCCGCGCCGAGCGGCGCGCGGAGGGAGTGCGCCGTTCGTGGACCCGGCTCCGGGGGTCGCGGGAGGCGAATCGATTCGACGTAGGATGCTCCGAGCGGTCCGCAGCCGCCCCGCGCCCCGCCTGGTGGCCCCACCAGCGGAGCCGCCCATCACCCGACCGTCACGCCAGGGAGGACGCCCCCGTGCCCACCACCTCGATCACCGCCCCCGGAATCGACGAGCGGGTCGACGACCTCCTCGCCCGCATGACGGTCGAGGAGAAGGTCGGTCAGATGATGCAGCTGGACGCGCGGGGCGACCTCGAGCGGCTGGAGGACACGGTCCTCGCCAAGCACGTCGGCTCGATCCTGCACGCCTCGCCGCAGCGGCTGGCCGAGGCGCACGACCTCGTGCAGCGCAGCAGGCTGCGCATCCCCCTGCTGGTCGGGGAGGACTGCATCCACGGGCACTCGTTCTTCCGCGGCGCCACGATCTTCCCGACCCAGCTGGGCATGGCGGCCTCGTGGAGCCCCGACCTGCTGGAGCGCGTGGCCCGGGCCACCGCCGAGGAGGTCGCCCCCACCGGCATCCACTGGACCTTCTCGCCCGTCCTGTGCATCGCCCGCGACCTGCGCTGGGGACGCGTCGGGGAGACGTTCGGGGAGGACCCGCACCTGATCGGCGTCCTCGCCGAGGCCATGGTGAAGGGCTACCAGGGCGAGGGGCTCACCGACCCGAGCGCGATCCTCGCCACCGCCAAGCACTTCGCGGGCTACTCCGAGACCCAGGGCGGGCGCGACGCCAGCGAGGCGGACCTCTCGCGGCGCAAGCTGCGCTCGTGGTTCCTGCCGCCGTTCGAGCGGGTCGCGCGCGCCGGCTGCCGCACGTTCATGCTCGGCTACCAGACCACCGACGGCGTGCCGATCACGATCAACTCCTGGCTCCTCGACGAGGTGCTGCGCGGCGAGTGGGGCTTCACCGGCACCCTCGTGACCGACTGGGACAACGTCGGCCGGATGGTGTGGGAGCAGAAGGTCATGCCCGACCACGCCCACGCCGCGGCGGCCGCCGTCAAGGCCGGCAACGACCTCGTGATGACCACCCCGCAGTTCTTCGAGGGTGCCCTCGAGGCGATCGCCACGGGGCTCCTGGAGGAGTCCGACCTCGACGCACCGGTCTCGCGGATCCTGCGGCTGAAGGCCGAGCTGGGCCTGTTCGACGACCCGCGGCGCCCCGACGCGGACCGCCAGCGCGAGGTGATCGGCTGCACCGCCCACGCCGAGCTCAACCTCGAGATGGCGCGGCGCAGCCTCGTCCTGCTGCGCAACGACGGCGTGCTCCCGCTGCCCGAGGGCGAGCCCACCGGGCGGCGCGTCGCCGTCGTCGGTCCGCTCGCCGACGACCCGCTCACCCAGCTCGGGGACTGGGCGGGCAACTCCGGTCAGGCCGACTGGCTTCCCGACGGGCACCCCCGGGGCATGACCACCACCGTGCTCGACGGGCTGCGTGCCCACGTCCCGGGCACCTGGTCGGTCACCCACGCCCGGGGTGCCGAGATCCTCGACCTCGTGCCCGACCCCGAGGGGCCCTTCTACCCCGACGGGCAGCCGCGCCCGCCGATCGGCATCTCCTGTGCCCCCGACCAGGAGATGATCGACGAGGCGGTGGCGGCTGCGCGGGACGCCGACTATGTCGTCGCGGTCGTCGGCGACCGGATCGAACTGGTCGGCGAGACCCGCTCCACGGCCACGCTGGCCCTGCTCGGCGGCCAGATCGCCCTGCTCGACGCGCTCGCCGCCACGGGCACCCCGCTGATCGTCGTCCTGCTCGCCTCCAAGCCGCTCGTCCTGCCGGCCTCCGCGCTCCAGGCATCGGCGCTGGTGTGGGCGGCCAACCCCGGGATGCGCGGCGGCCAGGCCCTCGCCGAGCTGCTGCTGGGGCGGATCGAGCCCTCGGGGCGGCTGCCGATCACGTTCGCCCGGCACGTCGGGCAGCAGCCGGTCGTCTACAACCAGGTCCGCGGCCAGCACGGGTCGCGCTACGCCGACCTCACCCAGGACCCTGCCTTCGCCTTCGGCGAGGGGCTGTCCTACACGAGCGTCGCCTACTCCTCGCTGACCCTCGCGGCGTCCCGGCTGAGCGTCGGCGACGTCGTCGAGGCCGACGTCGTGGTCGCCAACACCGGCTCCCGGCCCGTGCTGGAGACGGTGCAGGCCTACGTCAGCGACCTCGTGACGTCGGCCAGCTGGGCCGAGCAGGAGCTCAAGGGCTTCGCGCAGGTCGAGCTGGCGCCGGGGGAGTCGGCGACCGTGCGGCTGAGCGTCCCCGTGGCCGAGTGCACGATCGTCGACGCCGCCGGGCGCCGCGTCGTCGAGCCCGGGGAGTTCGAGCTGCGGGTCGGCCCGTCGTCACGGCCCGCGACGCAGCTGCGGGCCACGTTCAGCGTGAGCTGACCGGCCCCGCAGGCGCCGTCGCGAGGTCTCGGGCCATCCAGGTGGAGTCCTCGGCCACGAAGCCGTGCCGGGCGTAGAGGCGGCGGGCCGCGTCGTTGGGGGCCTCGGTCTCCAGGAACATCGCCAGGGCGCCGGCCTGCGCGGCCGCGGTGATCACCGCGTCGAGGAGCAGGCCGCCCAGCCCGCGCCCGGGGGAGCGCACGTAGATCTCGTCGAGCAGGCACTCGCGCCCGCCCGACTCCAGGGACCAGCCCCAGGTGATCACGGCGTACCCGGCGGCGCCGTCCGCCGCGTCCTGCGCCGGGTGCTCGTCGTCGTGGACGAGCCACACCTGCCCGAGGGCGTCGTCGGCGAGCAGCGGCAGCAGGGCGCGCCGCACCCGCTCGGCGTCGAACTCGTGCCCGTCCACGCGCAGAACTGCGCGCTGAGGGCCAGGACGGCGTCGACGTCGCGGGGGCGGCGCGGGTGATCTTCGGCATGGGTCCGCGTGCCGGCCCGGCTCGGGGCTCGGGCCGGCACTCGGCCAGGGGCTCAGCCCCGGCGGCGGCGCCCGCCCGAGCCGCGGCTGGAGAACGTCGCCGCGGAGTGGCTGCCGGCGCCCGCGTGGGTCGACGAGGAGCCGCCGGCCGCGCGCTGGCCCGATGGTGCGGCCGGGGCGTGCGCCGGTGCGGCGGCCTTGGCCCGGCCCCGCGAGCGGGAGCGCCCGCCGCCGGTGGTCGCCGTCGCGGCCTGCCCCTGCCCGGCCAGGCCCTGCGTGGGCCGACCCTGCTTGGCCCGCCCGCCCAGCTTGGCGCGGGCCGGTGCCGCCTGCGTCTTCACGGCCGGCTCGGGGGGCGCCACGTAGGCGGCGCGGGGGCCGGTGAGGTCCAGCAGCAGGGGGTGCCCGGGCGTCACGGACGTGCGGGTCGGCGCGATCGCGGCGGCCTTGGCCAGGGCGGTGACGTCGCTGCGCTGGTCGTGGGTGGCGACGGTGACGACAAGCCCGGCCGAGCCGGCGCGGGCGGTGCGGCCCGAGCGGTGCAGGTAGGCCTTGTGGTCGGCGGGCGGGTCGACGTGGACGACCAGCGCGACGTCGTCGACGTGGATGCCCCGCGCCGCGATGTCGGTGGCGACGAGCACGGTCGCCCGGCCCTCGCTGAACGCCGCCAGGTTGCGCTCGCGGGCGCCCTGGGTGAGGTCGCCGTGCAGGTCGACGGCGGGGGTCCCGGCTGCGGTGAGCACCCGCGCCAGGCGCCGGGCCTGGTGCTTGGTGCGGGTGAAGAGCAGGGTGCGGGCCTGGCCGGCGGCGAGCTCGCGGACCACGGCCTGCTTGTCGGCCTGGGCCACGTCGAGCACGTGGTGATCCATCGTCACGGGAGCCGCGGCTGCCGCGTCGATGCTGATCCGCTCGGGGTCTCGCAGGTAGCGCTTGACGAGGACGTCGACGGCGGCGTCGAGCGTCGCGGAGAACAGCAGGCGCTGGGCGGTGGCGGGGGTGCGGTCGAGCAGCCGCTTCACGCCGGGCAGGAAGCCGAGGTCGGCCATGTGGTCGGCCTCGTCCAGGACGGTGATCTCGACGGCCGAGAGGTCGACGTGGCGCTGGCCCACGAGGTCCTCCAGCCGGCCGGGGCAGGCGACGACGACGTCGACCCCCGCGGCGAGCTTGGCGACCTGGGGGCCCTGCCCGACGCCGCCGAAGACGGTCGCCTGGGTGAGGCCGACGGCCTTGGTGAGCGGGGCCAGGACGGCCGCGATCTGCGTGGCCAGCTCGCGGGTGGGGGCGAGCACCAGGGCCCGCGGGCGCCTGGCGGCGGCGCGGGGCGCTCCGGGGCGCGACAGGCGCGCGACGAGCGGGAGGGAGAACGCCAGGGTCTTGCCGGCGCCGGTGCGGGCACGCCCGAGCACGTCGCGGCCCGCGAGGCCGCTGGCCACCGTGGCGGCCTGGATGGCGAAGGGCTCGGTGATGCCCTCGGCGGCGAGGGCCGCGACGAGGGGCTGCGGGACGCCGAGGTCGGCGAACGTCCGCGGCGCGGCCGCGGCGGGCTGCGCAGCCCGGGGGGCGCGGGTGGGGTCGGGGGTCGTCGCGGCGCCCTGGGCGGGCACGGCGGGGCGGGTACGGCGGGTGGTGCGGGATGTCGTGGGCACGTGGATCTTTCGCGTCGGCAGCGCCGTGGACGGCGCGGGGCGCCGGACGATCCGGCGCGCGGTCGCGGCGCGGGGACGCGCCGTCGACCTGTGGCGGGGCGGATCGGACACGCCCTGCCGCTGCCATGGTAAGCGTGCGGGGGCGCCGCCGCCTCATCCAGGTGGCGTCCGTCCTGCCTGGACGCGACATCGGCGCCGGGAAGCGATGACTTCAGCGCTCGCGCCGGGTCCCTTGGGGGGACACCATCGACCAGCGCATCACCGACCGAGAGGAAGCCCTCGTGGCCACCGTCATCTCCACGCTGTTCATCTCCGCCGACGGCGTGGCCGAGATCGACCCGACCTGGCACTTCCCCTACTTCGACGAGAACATGGGGCGCGCCGTCACCGAGGACTACGCGGCGGCCGACGTGCTGCTGCTGGGGCACGGCACCTACGACAGCTTCGCGGGGGCGTGGCCCGACCGCGAGGCGGCGGGCGGCGAGGACGCGGACTTCGCCCGGCAGCTCGGCGACCTGCGCAAGATCGTCGCCTCCCGGCAGCCGCTGGAGTTCACCTGGCGCAACAGCGAGCCGCTCGGCGGCGACCTGCTCGACGTCGTCGCGGGCCTGCGTGCCGACCCCGACGTGCGGGGGGTGCTCATCCCCGGGTCGATCACGATCGTGCAGCAGCTGCTCGCCGCGGGGCTGCTGGACGAGCTCCGGCTGCTCGTCCACCCCGTCGCGGCGCGGTCGGGCCGCCGGCTGTTCGACGACGGCGCTGCCCCCTACCACCTGCGCGTCCTCACCAGCGAGGCGTTCCCGACCGGGGTGATCCGGGTGATCTACGCGCCGTCCGCGGCCCCCGCGCCGGCCGGTTACGCCGAAGCCACGGAGCACCTCGCCGACGGCGAGTGAGACGCCGCGGCGCCGCCCGTCCGGCGCCGCCGCGGACCGCCCACCGGCCTCGCCAGCGGTGCCTCCCGGGGTGCGTCCGAGGCGCCGTCGGCCCTTGGTACCGTGTGCCGCCCTCGACGCTTGCTCGATGGCAAGGACAGTCCGGAGCGGATCCGGACGGGCGGGACGAAGGGGACGACGTGAGGCGTCGACGGGGCACGGGTGTGGTGGTCTGCCTGCTCGCGGGCATGGCGGCGACGGTGGTGACGGGCTCGACCGCGGGGGCCGCCGTGGCGGCGAACCCGGCATCGGCGGGCCTGCGGACGGCGGCGTCCGTGCCGCCACCCTCGGCGGCCCGGGACGCCGTCCCCGACGAGCAGCGGGCGAGCGTCCTCGGCTCGGGGTGGCGCACCTCGCAGGACGTCGCGTGGTCGCTGGCCGGCGACGCGACCGGCCTGCACGTCCTGGCGGCCCCGGCGTCGTCGGGCTACTCCTGGCGCACCGTCGCCACGCTCGTCGAGCCCGGCTTCGACACCGACCGCTGGATCGGCAACGCCTGCGCGACCGCGTCGGGCAAGCGCCTCGTCGTCACCTACGCGCCCCGGGCGTTCACCAACCGTGAGGCGCTGTTCGACCGCGGCGGTTTCGTCGCCGTCGTCACCCTCGCCACCGGTTCCGTGAAGAAGCTGGCGGCCACGTCGTCGCTGGCGTGGTTCAGCCCCGGCTGCGGCGCCGGCGAGCGGGCGGTCGTCTCGCAGTTCGCCTCCGACACCCCAGGCGCGGCCCCTGCGGCGATCGCGGGACGGACCCGCCTCGTCGAGCTCGACGCCGCGGCGGCGAAGGTCTCCCGCACGGTGACCGTGCCCGGTGAGCTGACGTCGGCGGTCCCGGTGCGCGACGGCGGCCTGGCGGGCGCCGACTCGGGTGCCGTCGTCAGCGTCGCCGCCGACGGCAGCCGCCGCGTCCTCGCCGCCGCCACCGGCGTGCCCTTCGAGCTGCACCCCGACGCCGCGGGCGGCCTGGTCTTCATGGACCACCAGGACGGGCGCGGCGCGGTCAAGCGCGCCGACCTGACCCGCTCGGCGGGCGGCCTGGCCCCGACGACCACGCTGGCCACCGCGCCTGTCTCGCAGCTCGGGCTGGCCGCGGCCGCCTCGGGTGCGGTGTCGGTGCTCGGCAGCCCGGACTGGGTGAGCAAGGCCCTGCCCGCCTCCGTGCGGGTCTCGCCCGTCGCCGTCGGCGCCACCAGCTCCACCCGTGGCGAGCTGCTCGTGACGCCGGTCGTGGACACGCCGCTGGCCGAGGGTGCGACGCGGGTCGTCGCCGCGGAGCCCGACGTGGCCGCACCGGTGCGCCTGCGCGGCACCGCCGCCCGCAGCGGTCGGGCGGTCGAGTTCGGCGTCTCCGGCGTCGCGGCCTCCGTCGCCGGCGACGCCACCGCCGTCAGCCCCGCCCTGGCCGCGCCCGCCTCGGCGCCGGCCAAGGGCGCGGCGGCGACGGGCAAGCGCCGCGTGACCCCCGCCGCGACGGGCTCGCCGAGCAGCCCGATCGAGTCCGAGCGCACCTGCTCGGTGCCGCGCAACGACCCGCGCAACCAGGCGATGCAGCCCAAGCCCCGACAGGTGGAGTGGGCGGTCGACCAGGCGATCACCGGGTCGTTGACCGTCAGCCGACCCGCGAACTGGAAGAACCTCGGGATGTCGGCGTACACCCCGCAGGGCCTGTTCCCGCCGCGCACGCTCGTGGGTGGCGGCCGCGTGCCCGCCCAGGTGATGCTCGGCGTCCTCGCCCAGGAGTCCAACCTGTGGCAGGCGGCCCGCTTCGCCGTCCCGGGTGTCACCGCGAACCCGCTGATCGGCAACTTCTACGGGATCGACTACTACAACGACACCTCGGTCGACGACTGGGACATCGACTGGTCGAAGTCCGACTGCGGCTACGGCGTGGGGCAGGTGACCGACGGCATGCGGCTGTCCGGCACCGAGCCCACGCTGCAGCAGCGCGCGATCGCCCTGGACTTCGCCGCCAACATCGCCCGCGGCCTGCAGATCCTGCAGGACAAGTGGAACGAGACCCGCTCGGCCGGGATCGTCATCAACAACGGCGACCCGGCGAAGATCGAGAACTGGTTCGCGGCCATCTGGGCCTACAACACGGGCTTCCACGCCAAGACGACGACGGGCCCCTGGGGCCTGGGCTGGCTGAACAACCCGGCCAACCCCAAGTACCCCGCCAACCGGGCGCCGTTCCTCGACGTCAGCTACGCCGACGCGGCCAAGCCGCAGAACTGGCCCTACCCCGAGAAGGTGATGGGCTGGGCGGGGCACCCGCTGGAGGGGCTGGAGAGCCCGGGGACCTACGTGTCCGGCTACCGCGCCGCGTGGTGGAACGGCGACGTCAGCACCGGCCCGATCAACCGCGCCACCGTCAAGCCGCCGGTCAACCTGTTCTGCAACGCCTCGAACACCTGCGAGCCGGGCAAGCTGTACACGCCCAACGACCCCGAGGTGATCGGCGAGAAGGCGGGGCCCTGCGCCCACAAGAACGCGGCGGGCCTGTACGACCTGCAGTGCTGGTACAACCAGCCCGCCACGTGGAAGTCCGACTGCTCGTACTCCTGCGGCAACGAGCTGCTGCGGTTCAGCCCCGGCTACGCCTATCAGGACGACGCCACGAGCTACCCGCCGAACTGCTCCCTGACGGGGCTGCCCAGCGGGGCCCTCGTGATCGACGACGTCGCGACGAGCGTCCCGTCCGTGCGTCCGGGCTGCACGACCCGGGCGAGCAACGGCACGTTCTCGCTGTCCTTCGGGGCCGACTCCACCGGCCGGTACCCCTCGAAGGTCGACTTCCACCAGATCGGGGCGGGCTTCGGCGGGCACTTCTCCTTCGCCCACACCCGCAAGTCCGACGCCCCGCGGCTGAGGGTCACCGGCACGTGGACGCTGGACCGCTCGATCACCGGGTGGGCCCGGGTACTCGTGCACATGCCCGACCACGGCGCCCACACCCAGCAGGCCTCGTACACGATCAACCTGGGCAACGGGAAGAAGAAGACCCGCGTCGTCCTGCAGCGGACGATGTCCAACCGCTGGGTGAACCTCGGCGTGGCGCAGTTCGCGGGCACCCCGAGCGTGTCGCTGTCGAACGTGACCAAGGACGGTGACGGCAGCGAGGACGTCGCGTGGGACGCCGTGGCCTTCCAGCCGCTGACCGCCAAGCCGAAGACGGTGATGGTGTCCCTCGGCGACTCCTACTCCTCGGGGGAGGGGGCGTCGGAGACCGACGGCCGCGACTACTACCCCGAGACGAACAACCACGGATACGACACCGAGAACGGCAAGGAGGACCCGCTGCGCAACTCCTGCCACCGCTCGCCGTTCGCGTGGTCGCGGCAGGGCGTGCTCGCGGGCAACAGCGCGACGATCGGCTCCCGCGCCGACTCGTGGGACCCGACGCTGGACTACACGATGCTCGCCTGCTCGGGCGCGCAGACCGAGAACATCCTGCCGAGGTACACGATCCCGTCGGGCACCAACGCCGCGACGAACGCGTTCGGCGAGGCGCCGGTGGGCCAGTACCGCGAGCTGTCCCAGCTCGACCGCGGGTTCCTCGACGGTGACACCACGCTCGTCACCATCTCGATCGGCGGCAACGACTCGCGGTTCTCGCCGATCGTGCAGAAGTGCGTGCTGCTGCTCACCGACGTCTGCCAGGACGCGACGCTCGACGGCGACTCGGCGAAACTGTCGGTGGCCGAGCCTGACCTGATCGCCACCAAGGTCGAGGACTCGCTCGTCATCGTCCTGCAGGAGATCCGCAAGAAGGCCCCCAACGCCAAGGTGATGCTCATGGGGTACCCGAAGCTGCTGGAGCGCAGCGGCTTCTGCGTGCCGGGCATCGGCACCGCGGAGGCGCCGTGGCTGAACGAGGTGGCGGACGTCCTCGCCCAGCACATGGACGAGGCCGTCCAGCGGGTCGGCGGGGCGACGTCGAAGTTCTGGTTCTCCGACCCCCGCAACGACTTCCGGCCGAAGGGCCTGGACGTCGACGGGTACGCCGTCTGCGGCGAGGACGAGCGGGTCCACGGCATCGTCACGACGATGACCGAGGGCGACACCCCGCTCAAGACGATCCTGTGGCCGGGCAAGGACCCGAAGCTCGGTACGTCGCAGCAGTCGTTCCACCCCAAGAAGTCGGGGCAGCTGCTGTACGCGAACTCGATGAACGACACCCTGCGGGGGATGGGCCTGTGACCCCTGGCACCGCACGCACCCGGCCGTGGGCGACCGCAGCCGGGTGCGCCGTGCTCGCCCTGGCGCTTGCCTCCTGCGCGCCGAGCGAGCAGGACACGAAGGCCGAGGCGACCCGCCGCATGGAGTCGGGGGTCGCCGAGGTGACCCGCCAGGTGCAGGAGCTGCTGCGCTCCCCGCAGGGGCCGGCCAGTTCTCGCCGACCCCGGCCTCGTCGCGACCAGCCTCGACGTGCCCGCCACGGCGCGCGTCCTGGTCACCGACGCCCGCGCCGACGCCGGGGCGCTCACCGTCGAGGTGAGCGTCACCGGTCACGTCGACTCGGGGGGTGGGCTGAGCGCGCAGACGGCCGAGGCGACGCGCTGCGTCCGCCTGCAGGGGGCACCCGGTGCGGGGGCGAGCGTGACGTCCACGACCATCCCGTGCGGCCCGGCCCGGTAACATCGTCCGAGGTGCCGCAGCGTGTCGACGCGCGGCAGCTGCCTCACCCCGAACGCTTCCCTGGAGCCCTTCCGTGTCTTCTGCAGTCGTCCGCTGGTTCGACCCCGACCGGGGCTTCGGGTTCCTCGCTCCCGAGGACGGCGGCGAGGACCTGTTCGTCCACGCCTCCGAGATCCTCACCTCCGGTGTGAAGCTGCTGCGTGAGGGCCAGACGGTGGAGTTCGAGCTCGGCGAGGGCGACCGCGGCCCGCAGGCCAAGCGCGTGCGCGTCACCGGCGACTCCGCGCCCGACTCGCAGCTGGGCGTGCTCGGGACCGTCGCGTGGTACGAGCCGAGCAAGGGCTACGGCTTCGTCACCGCCGACGCGGGCGGCCCGCAGATCTTCGTGCACAGCTCCGCGATCGTCACCGGCGGAGTGGTCACCGAGGGGCAGCGCGTGGCCTTCCTCGTGGTCGAGGGCGAGCGCGGCCCGCAGGCCGAGCACCTGCTGCCGCTGTCGGCCGACGCCGCCCGGCCCGCCTCCTCCGACGGCGCCGACGGCACGGTGACCTGGTACGACGAGGACAAGGGCTTCGGCTTCGTCACCCCCGACGCGGGCGGGGACGACGTGTTCGTGCACGCGCGGGCGCTGCGCGACGGCCTGACCTTCCTCGAGGAGGGCGACCGCGTGGCCTTCGAGACCGTCGACGGCGACCGCGGGCCGCAGGCGCGCGAGGTGCACCTGGTCGGGGGCGCCCGACGGTCGGCGGGCTCGCGCCCGCAGGGCGGTCAGCGTCCGGGCTCGCACGGCGCGCAGCGGCCCGGCTCCTCCGCCGGGCAGCGGCCCGGCTCCTCCGCCGGACGCGGACGCAGCGGCCCCCCGGCGCGCGGCGGCGAGGGCGTCGTGGCCCGCTTCGACGGCGACCGCGGGTTCGGCTTCATCACCCCCGACGCCGGCGGGGACGACCTGTTCGTGCACGTCTCGGTCGTCGCCGACGGTGAGCCGCTGCAGCCCGGCGACCGGGTGCGCTACACCGTGCGGCAGAGCGACCGCGGCCCCCAGGCCGACCGGGTCGAGCTGCTCTGAGCCGGCGGGCGCTGCGTCGGTAGCCCGGCCGGCGCGGTCTCCTCAGGTGGCGCCGCGCGCTCGCGCGGCCGGGTGGCCGTGCGAGGCTGAAACCGTGCCGAACCGACTCGCCCACGCCCTGAGCCCCTACCTCCAGCAGCACGCGGACAACCCCGTCGACTGGTTCGAGTGGGGCGAGGAGGCGTTCGCCGAGGCGGCGCGGCGCGACGTCCCGGTCCTGCTGTCCGTGGGCTACGCGGCCTGCCACTGGTGCCACGTGATGGCGCACGAGTCGTTCGAGGACCCGCTGGCCGCGGCGCGGATGAACGAGGGCTTGGTCAACGTCAAGGTCGACCGCGAGGAGCGGCCCGACGTCGACAGCGTCTACATGGCGGCGACGGTGGGCCTCACGGGCCGCGGCGGCTGGCCGATGACGGTGTTCCTCACGCCGCAGGGGCGGCCCTTCCACGCGGGCACCTACTACCCGCCGCGGCCGGCGCACGGCATGCCGTCCTTCGGGCAGCTCCTGGACGCCGTCACGGTCACCTGGCGGGAGCGCCGCGCGGAGGTGCTGGAGGCCGCGGAGCGGATCTCGGAGCAGCTCGCCGGGCGCGACCTGCTCGCCGACGCCGGCGTGCTCGGCCCGGTGGGGGAGCAGGCGGCGCGCCCCCTGCCCGACGAGGCGGGCCAGGCGGCCGCCGTCCGGGCCCTCGTCGCCGCGGAGGACCGCGCGCACGGCGGGTTCGGGACGTCGATGAAGTTCCCGCAGTCGCCGGTGCTCGGCTTCCTGCTGCGCCACGCGGCGCGGCGCACGCTCGTGGCGGGCGGGCCGCAGGTGCTGGAGCCGCACGACTCGGGCGCCCAGGCGCTGGGCGTGCTGGGCCGGGCCCTGCACGCGATGGCGGGGTCGGGCATGTACGACCAGCTCGCGGGCGGCTTCGCCCGCTACGCGGTGGACCGCGTGTGGGTGGTGCCGCACTTCGAGAAGATGCTCGACGACAACGCGCAGCTCGCCTCCGTCTACCTCGGCTGGCACCTGCTCACCGGCGACCCGCTCGGCGCTCGGGTGGCGGCGCAGACGTGCGAGTGGATGCTCGCCGAGCTGCGCACCGCCGAGGGCGGCTTCGCGGCGTCCCTCGACGCGGACACCCCCGTGCCGGACGCGTCGGGCGCCGTCCACGGCGTCGAGGGCGCGACGTACGTGTGGACGCCCGCGCAGCTGGCGCAGGCGCTGGGGGAGGACGACGGCGCCTGGGTCGCGCAGCTGTGCGGCGTCACCGCGGAGGGGACCTTCGAGCACGGGACGTCGACGCTGCAGCTCCTGCGGCCGGTGGAGGCGCCGGGCAGCGAGGAGGACGCGGCGCGGTGGGCGCGGCTGCGGGCCCGGCTGGCCGCGTTGCGGGCCTCGCGTCCGCAGCCGGCGCGCGACGACAAGGTCGTCACGGGATGGAACGGGCTGGCGGTGGCCGCGCTCGCGCGCACGGGCGCGGCGCTCGGCCGGCCCGAGTTCGTAGAGGCGGCGGTGGCGTGTGCCGACCTGCTGCTGGCCCGGCACCTCGACGAGCACGGGCGCCTGCGCCGCGCCTCGCGCGAGGGCCGGGTGGGGGAGGCCGCGGCCGTCCTGGCCGACCACGGCCAGCTCGCCGAGGGGTTGCAGGCACTCCACGCGGTGACGGGCGAGGCGGCGTGGCTGGAGGTGGCGGGGGTGCTGCTGGACGGCGTCCTCGACCGCTTCCTGCGCCGCGACGGCGACGGCGCGGTGATCGGCTTCCACGACACCGCCGACGACGCGACGGACGCCGCACTGGCCGTGCTGGGGCGGCCCGGCGACCCCACGGACGGCGCGCAGCCCTCGGGGTGGACCTCGGCCACGGGCGCGCTGCTCGCCCAGGCCGCGCTCACGGGGCAGGAGCGGTATCGGGACGCCGCGGAGGCCGGCCTCGCGCTCACCGCGAAGGTCGGCACGCGCGCGCCCGAGGGCTTCGGGTGGGGGCTGGCCGTGGCCGAGGCGTGGCTGGACGGTCCCCGGGAGCTGGCGGTGGCGGGGCCTGACGTAGCGGACCTGCACCGGGTGGCCGTGCTCGCGACCGCGCCCGGGCTCGTGGTGAGCGTCGGTGCGCCCGACGCCGAGGGCGTCCCGTTGCTGGCCGGGCGAGGTGACGCGCCCACCCGCGCCTTCGTGTGCCGGGGGTTCGTCTGCGACGCCCCGACGTCCGATCCGGCCGTGCTCGCCGCCTCCGTCGGGGCCTGGAACGCCTAGCGGTACGCCCTGGGCGGAACGACGGCTCGCGGCCTCGCCTTGCTCGTGTAAGCGAGTAATCATCGTTGCATGAGTAAATCAGAGATCAGTCAGGACGCCGTGGCGGCGTGGTTCTCCACCCGCCTGCCGCAGGCGTGGACCGAGGTCGCCCCCGCCGACGTGCGGGTCGACCGCGAGGAGATCGTCGTCCTCGTCACCCTCCCCGCCCCCGCCCTCCAGGACGAGACCGCGCCGACCTCCGACGCCGGGGACGACGCCCGGGCAGCCCTCCAGGCCCAGGCCGAGGCGGGGGCGCTCGCCCGTTGGCGCGAGGAGACCCGGAGCGCGCGGATCGGCGTCGCCCGCGAGGCCGAGCACCGCTACGGCCGCAAGGTCGCCTGGGGTGCGCGGGTGGGCGGCTCGGAGGAGCTGTTCACCCACCTCGCCGTCCCCGTCATGACCCGGCTGCGCCAGCCCGAGCGGCTGGTGCTCGACACCCTCGTCGAGGCGGGTGTGGCCCGCTCCCGGGCGCACGCGCTCGCCTGGTGCGTGCGGCTCGTCGGCGACAACGCCGGATCGTGGCTGGCCGACCTGCGCCAGGCGATGGACCAGGTGGAACGGGTTCGCGCGGCCGGTCCGGGCGGCACCGCCGCGACGCCCGCCGACGGCGCGTGAGCACGGGCGGCACCGGCGTGCCGCGGGGCGCGGGCCCCGCGGCACGTCAGTGCTGCAGCACCGCCAGCCACACCGCCACGGTGTGCGTGGCGAACGCGGCGATCGTGAACGCGTGGAAGATCTCGTGGAAGCCGAACCAGGCCGGGCTGGGATCGGGCCACTTCGTGCCGTAGACGATCCCGCCGAGGGTGTACAGCAGGCCGCCGACGACGATCAGGACGAGGACGGCCACGCCGCCGCCGTTCAGGAACCCCGGCAGGTACGCCACGGCCACCCACCCCATGGCCACGTAGACGGGCACGTACAGCCAGCGGGGCGCCTGCAGCCACAGCACCCGGAAGGCGGCCCCGGCCACCGCCCCCGACCAGATGATCCACAACAGCGTCCGGGCCTGCCCCCGGGGGAGCAGGAGCTCGGTGAACGGGGTGTAGGTGCCCGCGATGATCAGGAAGATGTTCGCGTGGTCCCAGCGCTTGAGGATCGACTTCACCCGCGGCGACCAGTCGCCCCGGTGGTAGACGGCGCTGGTCCCGAACAGGAAGATCGCCGTCACGGCGAACACGGCCGAGGCGATCACCTCGCGCCGGCCCGAGGCGAGGATCACCAGCGCGATCCCCGAGGCCAGGCTGAGCGGGAAGGCGCCCGCGTGCAGCCACCCGCGCAGCCTCGGCCGCACCGCGGCCGGCACCGACTCCAGCCGCTGCTCCAGCGCGGCTTCCAGGTCGTCCCTGCGCTCGTCCAGCATGGGCGCAGCCTAGCCGCCGCCGCCGCCGAACCTACTGCCACGTAGGTTCAGCTCCGCGGGTGCGCGCCGACGGGGCGCGGCACGGTGGGAATCCTCACGCCCTCACCACGGCGGGCGGCTCCCGCGCGGCCGACGCGGCAGGTACCGTGGGCGCGGCCCGGCACGCCCGGGTCGCCGTCCGCGTCCGAATCGTCCCCGCGCCCGCCCGCGCGCCGCGGGGCCGCACCGAGCCTGTCGAAGGAGGTCGGGTGCGCATCCGCGAGGCCATGTACGCCGCCTACGAGCGGCGGCTGTCGCGGCGCCTCGGTCCCTCGGCCGTCCCGCGTCACGTCGGGGTGATCCTCGACGGCAACCGGCGCTGGGCCAAGCTGTCCCGCACCGACACGGCCACCGGGCACCGGGCGGGAGCGGCGCGGATCCTCGACTTCCTCGGCTGGTGCGAGGACGTCGGCGTCGAAGTGGTCACCCTGTGGCTGCTGTCCACCGACAACTTCGCCAGGCCCAAGCCCGAACTCGACGCCCTGCTCACGATCATCGACGACGCCGTCGCCTCGATCGCCGCGCCCCGGCGCTGGAAGGTGCACCCCGTCGGCGCGCTCGACCTGCTGCCCGACCCGCTGCCCGCCCGGCTCAAGGAGTACGAGGCGGCCACGCGCGACGTCGAGGGTCTGCACGTGAACGTGGCCATCGGCTACGGAGGGCGGCGCGAGATCGCCGACGCCGTGCGCTCGCTGCTGCTGGAGGCCGCGGCGTCCGGGACGTCCATCGAGGAACTGGCCGAGATCCTCGACGTCGAGCACATCGCCGAACACCTCTACACCCGCGGGCAGCCCGACCCCGAGCTCGTCATCCGCACCTCGGGGGAGCAGCGGCTGTCGGGCTTCCTCATGTGGCAGAGCGCGCACAGCGAGTTCTACTTCTGCGAAGCGCTGTGGCCCGACTTCCGCCGCACCGACTTCCTGCGCGCCCTGCGCTCCTACGCCGATCGGGAGCGCCGCTTCGGCGGCTGAGACTCCCCGGCACCTCCCCGTCGGCCGTTCGGGTCACCCGTTCGGCCCCTTCGGGTCACCCGGCGTGCCCGGCCCACCCGAACGGACCCGTGAACGGCTCAAGGACCGCGCGTCGCGGCCGATACCGCATCGTCCCCACGCGCGCGCACGCCCGTCGTACGCGTCCTGCCCTCGCCCACGGACATCCGGGAGGACCCCCGTGACCGACACCACCCACGCCGCTGCCACCCACGCCGACGACGTCGTCACGGGTGACACCACCGCCCGCCGCCGCGCCCTGCTGACCCTCGGGGCGATCGCCGGGGCCGGTGTCCTCGGGGTGGCGAAGGCGGGACCCGCCGAGGCCGCCGCGACGACCCTGCGGGTCGGAGAGCTCAACAACGGCGGCAACGCCCGGACCGCCCTCGTCTCCACGTGCACCTCCGGTGCCTTCGACATCTCGGTCAAGGCGGCCAGCGGCCGCGCCATGCTGCTCACCGGCGACGGCGGGGCCATGGGACTGCTCGCGCGGACGATGACCAAGGACAGCTGGGGCGCGCAGGTGACCAACTGGGGGTCGACCGCCGGCACCGGTGGTGCCCTGTGGGCGATGGGCGTGCGCAACACCGCGATCAAGTGCGACACGTGGAACGCGAGCCTGCCCGCGCTGCTGGCCGTGGCGGGCAACTCCGGTGCCGGGCTCGCGATCCAGGCCACCGGCGACGCCTACCTCGACGGCAACGCCATGGCCCTGCGCAGCTGGGTCGGCGTGCCCACGGTGGACGACGAGCTCGGCTACGCCCCCGTCTCGTCGTCGCAGAACGGCGCGCACACGGTCAACGGCAAGGTGACGCTGAGTGGCGGCACGGCCACCGTGACCCTGCCCGCCGACTACCTGGCCGCCATCCAGCGCGCCGACGCGACGGCCACCCCGCCGCAGGCCGACACCCTGATGGTCCAGCTCACCCCCGTGGGCGCCTCGATGCCCAACCTCTACGTCGCCACCATCACCGAGACGGGTTTCACCATCGCCGGAGGGGTCGGCTCGGGCACCGTGTTCTGGCAGGCCACGGCCGAGCGGCTGTGGTTGGCGTTCACCGCCGCAGGCGCTCAGGCGGGGGTCGCCGGCGCCAAGACGGCGATCACGAAGAGTGGCGCCTCGGTCGTCAGCCGGCGCTCGCTGGATGCCGCTCGGGACTGAACGACCCGCGTGTCAAGGCTGTGCGGGGCCGGGGGTGGGCAGGTAGCGTCGGCGACGGCGCCGGGCCCACCCCCGGCGTCCGGGAGGCCCGCGATGCGCGACGCAGACCGCACGACAGTGCGGGTTACGGGCCGGTCCGGCCCGTCGCGGGCCCGGTTCCGGTAGCCGTCACCGAGCAAGCCGGGGCGCGGCGCGTCCCGGCGGAGGGAGGCCCCCCGTGCCCAGTGAGCTCCGCCCCGATCGGTCCCCGCACGCCGCCGCCACCAGCCCCGACCCGGGCCTGGCGGCGCCGACCGAGGGGCAGGCGCCACCCGGCCCGGACCTCTCCCGGCGCACCTACGTCCTCGACACCTCCGTCCTGCTCGCCGATCCGCGGGCGGTGCAGCGCTTCGCCGAACACGAGGTCGTCCTCCCGCTCGTGGTGATCACCGAGCTGGAGGCCAAGCGCAACCACCCCGAGCTGGGCTACTTCGCCCGCGAGGCCCTGCGCCTGCTCGACGACATGCGCCTGGAGCACGGCCGCCTCGACGCCCCGCTGCCCCTGGGCGAGGCGGGCGGCAGCCTGCGGGTGGAGCTCAACCACGTGGACCTGTCGGTGCTGCCCGCCGGGTTCCGGCTGGCAGACGAGGACACCCGGATCCTCGCCGTCGCGAAGAACCTCGCCGACGAGGGCCGCCAGGTGACGCTCGTCAGCAAGGACCTCCCCATGCGGGTCAAGGCCTCGGCCGTGGGCCTGGACGCCGAGGAGTACCGCGCGGGCCAGGTCGCCGACTCCGGCTGGACTGGCCTGACCAGCCTCGACGTCGACGCCGCGACGATGTCCGAGCTGTACGGCGACGGCGTCCTCGACCACGACCTCGCCCGGGAGCTGCCCTGCCACACCGGGCTGGTGATCTCCAGCCCGCGGGGCTCGGCGCTGGGCCGCGTGACCCCCGACAAGCAGATCCGCCTCGTGCGCGGCGACCGCGACGTGTTCGGCGTCCACGGCCGCTCCGCCGAGCAGCGGATCGCGATCGACCTCCTCCTCGACCCCGAGATCGGGATCCTGTCGATGGGCGGCCGCGCCGGCACGGGCAAGTCGGCGCTCGCGCTGTGCGCGGGGCTCGAGGCGGTCCTGGAGCGCAACCAGCACCGCAAGATCATGGTCTTCCGGCCCCTGTACGCCGTCGGCGGCCAGGAGCTGGGCTACCTGCCCGGTTCCGAGGCCGAGAAGATGAACCCCTGGGCGCAGGCCGTCTTCGACACCCTCGGGGCGCTGGTGTCCCAGGAGGTCGTGGAGGAGGTCATGGACCGCGGGATGCTGGAGGTCCTGCCCCTGACCCACATCCGCGGCCGCTCGCTGCACGACGCGTTCGTGATCGTCGACGAGGCGCAGTCGCTGGAGCGCAACGTGCTGCTCACGGTGTTGTCGCGGATCGGCCAGAACAGCCGCGTCGTGCTCACCCACGACGTCGCCCAGCGCGACAACCTGCGGGTGGGGCGCCACGACGGCGTCGCGGCCGTGATCGAGGCGTTGAAGGGCCACCCGCTGTTCGCCCACGTCACGCTGACCCGCTCGGAGCGCTCGCCCGTGGCGGCGCTGGTGACGGAGATGCTCGAGGGTCTGGAGCCCTGAGAGGTCGGCGGGCGCCCCGGTCACGCCGGGGCGCCCCGCCGCCGTACCGACGTCAGCCCTGGGCGCGCGCCTGCTCGATGGCCTGCCGCAGGACCGCGGGAGGCTGGGCGCCGGCCACGCCCAGGCGGGCGTCGACGACGAAGAACGGGACCGAGGAGATGCCGTAGGCGCGCGCCTGCGCGAGGTCGGCCGCGACGCCGTCGGCGTAGGCGTCGCCCGCGAGGACGCCGCGCACCTCCTCGGCGTCCAGGCCCGCCTCGACGGCGAGCCGGGTGAGCTCCTCGTGGTCGAAGACGGAGGCGCCCTCGGTGAAGTGCGCCCGGAACAGGCGCTCCTTGACCTCGGCCTGGAGGCCGCGGGACGCGGCGAGGTGCAGGACGCGGTGGGCGTCGAGGCTGTTGCCGTCGCGGGTGTGCTCCAGGTGGTACTCCAGGCCGGCGGCGGCCGCGGCGTCGGTCACCCGCTGCTGCATCACGAGGACCTGGGCGGTGCCGACGCCGTACTTCTCGGCCAGCGACGCCACCACCGAGCCGCCGCCCCCGACCGGTGCCGACGGGTCCAGCTGGTAGCTGTGCCACACCACCTCGACGTCGTCGGCGTCGGGCAGGCCGGCCAGGGCCTGCTCCAGGTGCCGCTTGCCGATGTAGCACCAGGGGCACACCACGTCCGACCAGACGTCGATCCTCGTCACGGGCGTTCCTCCTCCAGCGTCAACGTGAACGTCCCGGCCGCGCCGTGATTGACCACCCACAGCTCGTACAGGCCTGGTGACGGTACCCCGGGCAGCACGCCGGTCGCGTCCCCGGCGGGCAGCAGCAGCGTTGGCCGCACCCACGGGCGTCCTGCCGCGTTGAGGCCGACGGCGAGCGGCCCCGCGTCGCTTCCGGTGACGTGCACGGCGAGTGGCGCGCCGGACAGCTCCGGGTCCACCTCGAGGACGACCGTCGACTCGTCGCCGTCGCCGATCGCGACGCTGCGTGGCACGCCGAGGCGGATGCCCCGGTCGGGGATGGCGGTGAGGGTGACGGTGACGGGGCCGGTGGTGCCCCCGGCAGGGTCGACCAGGATCCGGTGGCGCCCCGTCACGTGGGCGCTCACGGGCATCCGCAGGGGCTGCCGGGGGGAGTGCCAGTTCGTGACGACCTGCTCGCCGTGGGGCCCGAGGACGCGGACGTCGAGGTCCAGGGACGACTCGAAGGCCATGACGTAGCCCGCGCCGCGGGTGACGTCGAGGGTCAGGGACGGCACCGCCCAGGGCTGCGCGGCCTCCAGGGTGACGGGCACCCCGAGCGTGGCGGACACGGGCTCGGGGTCGCGCAGCAGCCGAACGGCGAGCTCGAGCGTGCCGGTCGCCGTCCCCGGCAGGTCCACGACGAGCGTCTGGACCCCCGACGTCGCCACGGTGGGGCCGACGTCGACCGTCGTGTCCAGGCGTGACACCGACGCCCAGGGCTCGCCGTCGGGGCCGAGGACCTGGGCGCTCGCCACCGGCGGCGCGGCACCGGGCCAGGAGGGCGCGAGCAGGACGCGGTCCCCCGCGGTGGCGGGGAACGTCAGCCGCCCCTGCCGCCCGGGCAGGTCGAGGTCGAGCCGCACCGCCGCGCCGCCCGGCTGGAGCGCCGCCGCCGCGTCGCGCCCCTTGACGAGGGCGACGCCGAGCCGCCGGGGTGCCGACCCGGGGTTGACGACGTGCACGCGGTGGACGCCCGAGCGACGGGGGACGGTGTGGTCGAGGGCCCAGGCGAGGCCCACGCCGTCGGGCCCGATCACCTCGGCGCGCGCGGCGTCGGCGCCCCACGGCGAGGGGTCGAGCAGGTCGACGTGGGCGAACTCGCCCTCCTCGAAACGGAAGGCCAGGTCGGCGGAGGACCCCGCCGCGACGACGACCTCGCGGGCGCCGATGTTCGGGGTGATCGTGGTCGGACCGGTGCTCGTGACGGCGACGGTGACCGATCCGCCGGCGCGCCCCTGGCTGTCCACGCGGACCCCGTGCAGGCCGCTGCCCCGCACCGTCACCGCAGGCAGGGCCGCGCCGCGGCCGCCGCAGACGGCCTCGGTGAGAGCCGTGCCCGAGGGGGAG
This sequence comes from Kineosporiaceae bacterium, assembly GCA_046330935.1. Taxonomy (GTDB): domain Bacteria; phylum Actinomycetota; class Actinomycetes; order Actinomycetales; family Kineosporiaceae; genus JAXLRU01. Next base: position 178,008 of record JAXLRU010000006.1, on the reverse strand, counting down.
ACGAGCCACACCCTGGCGGCGCAGGCGCCGGGGTAGGTCCCCTCGCTCACGGTGGCTCGTACGGTCTGGCCCGGCACCGCGGTGAAGAGGACCGTCAGATCAGCGCCGGGGGCGACGGTGAACCGCCGTGCCGGCCCGCCCGCGTGCACTCCCCGCACCTGTGCGGTGGCGCCGGTGGCGGGGGGCCCCACGTCCGCCAGGGCGGGGGGCCCTCCCAGGGCCGCCGCCGCCATGGTCGCCGCCACGAGCAGCATGCTGTGTCCGTGCACCGTCGCCTCCGGCCTCGCGCGCCACGCTCGCTCGCACGGTAGGCGAGCGGGCGTGGCGCCCGAGGGCGATCACGGCGAACGTGACGAACGCGACGGCTGCTGCGCGCGGCGCAGCGTGCGGTCCTCAGCTCAGCCGGAGCGTGAACTGCCCGGCGGGGCCGTTGTTGAGGATCAGGATCTGGTACTGCCCGGCGGTGGGGACGGCGGTCAGGGTGCCCGACGCGTCACCCGCGGCCACGTGCACCGGCGTGAGGATGTAGGAGCTGGAGACCACCTGCAGGTCGAGCTCGCCGACGGTGCTGTCGGTGATCGAGAAGGTCAGGGCGCGCCCCGCCGCCAGGGCCGGGTCGATGTCGAGGACGATGGCGGCCTCGGCATCGGCGCCCAGCGTCACCCGACGCGGCGTCCCCAGGGTGATCCCGGCGTCGCCGGCCTTGGTCACGCTGACCTGGATGGGGGCCGACGCGGCGCCCGTCGGGTTCAGCACGAGCCGGTAGGTGCCCGTCTGGGGTACCCGCAGCGTCTGCCGGAACGGGTGGGTCGCATCGAGCGTGCCGTAGGCGGCGTCGCCGCCGTCGGGGCCGGTCAAGGCCACGAAGGCAGCGGCGGAGGACGTGAACGACAGGTCGAGCAGCTCCCCGCGGGTGGCCGAGAAGGTGGCCGAGGGGTTGGTCCACGGCTCGGGTGCCGCCAGCGTGAGCGGCGTGCCGACCGTGAGGGCGACCGGCGCGGGGTCCTTGACCAGCGCGACCGCCACGGTGAGCGACCCCGTGAGCCAGATCGGCGGGTCGATCACGAGGGTCTGACTGCCGCCGACCGGCACGGTGTCGCCGCTGTCGGCGGGGCTGCGCAGGGTGGTCAGGGCGCCCCAGGCCTTGCCGTCGGGTCCGACGAACGTGCCGTCGGCGCTCCAGGTCTGGTCACCGTTGAACCGGTAGTCGCTGGGGGTGACGACGACGCGGTACCCGGCCGGGGAGCTGAAGGACACGCGGGCCTGCTGACCCTTCAGAGGCAGCTGCACGCGGACGCCGGAGGCGCCGGGGGTGATCCAGGCGACCTGGTCGCGGCCCTTGGTGAGGTCGACGGGAACGGTTCGGGCGAAGGACGCCGGGTTCGTCACGCGGATGCGGTGCACCCCGGACGTCGTGGTGGTCGCGTGGTCGAGGTCGCCGGGCAGCGCGGCGCCGGTGGGGCCGAGCAGCTGCGCCCGGGGCAGGCTGCCGCCCGAGGGGCTCGCGGCGCCGAGCTCGACGTGGGCGAACTCGCCCTGCTCGAGGCGGAAGGCGAGGTCCGTCGACCCCCCGGCGGGCACGGTGACGCTGAGCGCCCCGATGTTGGGGGTGATCGTGCGGGCGCCCGTGGAGCTGACGGCGACCGTGACGGCGCCGGTGGCCGAGCCCTGACCGGCCACGCGCACCCCGAACAGCCCGCTCCCCGACACCACGGTGGCGGGGAGCGTGACCCCGCGACCGCCGCAGACCTGCGGCGTCAGCGCGGTGCCGGAGGGGCTGACCAGCCAGACCTTCGCGTCACACGAGGCGGGGTAGGTGCCTGCCGTGACCGCGGCCGTCACCGTCTGGCCCGGCAGGGCCGTGAACAGCACGGTGAGGTCGTCCCCGGCGCCGAGGCTGAACTGCCGCGCGGGGCCGCCCGCGTGCACCCCCCGCACCAGGGAGGTCGCGGCCTGCGCCGGCTCCGCCGCACCGAGGGGTACCCCCGCCGCCGCCACGATCGCCACGGCCGCGAGTGCGGCCCTCGTCTTCGCCCGCATCGCCGACCTCCACAGCCGCACCGTTGTCAGGGGGCAAGCTAGCGGCATCGCGACCTTTCGCGAGTGCGGATGCGCACATCCGCCAGGTCGGGGGAGCGGTGGGTCAGCCGGCGGTCCCGGTGACGGCGGGCGCGACGGGGCCGACGGCCTCGACCACGCGGACCTCGCCGGTGGTGAGGTTGTAGACGGCTCCGACGACCGCGCAGGTGCCCGCGGCGAGGGCGGCCCCGATCATCGGGCTGCGCTCCGCGATGAGGTGGACCGTGCGCTGCACGTGGATCTCGCCGAGGGCGTCGGGGTCGGCCTCGTCGACGCTGGCCCCGCCCGTGAGGGCCCCCACGATGCTCGTGTTGACGTGCTCCACGACGGACCGGACGAACCCGGGGGGCAGGACGCCGGTGCGGTGGGCGTTCACGGTCGCGCGCACCGCCCCGCACGCGTCGTGGCCGAGCACGACGACCAGGGCCGCGCCCAGCGCGCTGACACCGAACTCGAGGCTGCCGAGGACGCCGTTGTCGACCGCGTGCCCGGCGGTGCGCACGACGGCGAGATCACCCAGGCCCTGGTCGAAGACGATCTCGACGGGCACGCGGGAGTCCATGCAGCCGAGGACGACGGCGAAGGGGGCCTGTCCCTGCGAGACCGACGTGCGGCGGGACGGGTCCTGGTGCGGGCGGCGGGTGTCGCCCCCGACGAACCGGGCGTTGCCCTCGATGAGCCTGGTCCAGGCCGCAGCGGGGGACGGCGATGGCATCTGGTGCTGGTCGGACACGGCACCTCCTCGGCGCAGATCCTGCCAGGTCCCCGGCGGCTCGCGACAGAGGTAAGACCAACTCTGATTCGCGAGGCTTGATTCACGAACTGGAGTTCGTCTATTGTTCCCGCCATGACCAGCTCCCGTCCGGCGTCCGCCTCGCCCGACTCCGCTCCTGCGCTCCGGTCGTCCGCCGTCGGCGTGGCCTCCGCGGCGTCCTCCGTCCCGTCGTCGTCCTCCCTCGCGGTGGCCCAGCGCGTGCGCTCCGCGCTGGTGCTCCCGGCCAGCCTCGGCGTGGCCGGCGCCGGCCTCGTCGCGGCCGCCGGGGCGGCCGTGCACCTGGCCGTCGCCGGCGACCTCCGCGCCACGCTCGGGCTGACCGTCGGCGGCGTCGAGGTGCCCATCGGCGTCCACGTCGACGTCGTCTCCCTGGTGCTGCTCCTCCTGGTCGCCGTGGTCGGCGTGTGCGTCGCCGTGTTCGCACGGCGCCAGCTGGAGGGGCAGCGGGCGGCCCGCCGCTTCGACCTCGCCCTCGCCGCCGCGCTGGTCGCCCTGGGGATCTCGGTCACCTCGGCCGCCACGCTGGTGATCCCGCTCGCCTGGGCGCTGGCCTGCACCGCCGTGAGCGCGCTGGTGGCCCACAGCGGGCAACCGGCCGCCGTGCGGGCCGCCCGCGCCGTCGCCGCCCGGCTGCTGCCCGCCAATGCCGTCGTCCTGGTCGGCCTCGCCCTGGCCGCCGCGGGCACCGGCACCGCCGACCGCGCCGCCCTCGCCGCCGCCGCGGCCGACCCGGGCAACGGGGGGCTGCTGCTGGCCGGGGTGCTGCTCGCCGTCGCCGGCATCGCCGTCCAGGCCGCCCTCGTGCCGTTCTCCCGGTGGCTGCCGGAGACCTCCTGGGCGCCCACGCCCGTCTCGGCCCTCCTGCACGCCGGGGTCGTCAACGGCGGCCTCGCCGCGGCCGTGCTCGCCTGGCCCCTGTTCGCCGCCTGCCGGCCCGCCCTCGTCGTCCTCGGCGTCCTGGGCCTCGCCTCGATCGCCGCCGGGTCGCTCGCCGCGCGGGTCCGGCCCGACGTCAAGGGCCGCCTCGCCTGCTCGACCACCACCCAGCTCGGCTACACCGCGCTGCAGCTCGCGCTGGGGCTGCCCGGCGGGGCGCTGGCCCACCTGTGCGGGCACGGCCTGTACAAGGCCACGCTGTTCCTCGGCCAGGGCGGCGGGCTGCCCCGGCTGCCGCTGGCCGACGGCTCCGGCACCCCCGCGGGCACCTCCCTCCTGCGCAACCGGGCGCTGCCCACCGGCGCGGGCCTCGTCCTCGGCGGGCTCGCCCTGGCCGCGGCCGTCGCCGCCGCGGTCGGCTACGGCTGGGGCGACACCCCCGCCGAGGCGCTCGGCGCGCTCGTGGCGGCGGCGGCCGCGGCGGCCGCGTGGTCGGCCGTCGCCGCTCCCGCCCCGGGGCTCGCCGCCGGGCCCCTGCCGCGCCGGGCGCAGCTCGTGGCCGCCGCCCTGCTCGTGACCGTCCCCGCCGCCGCAGTGCTCGCCGCTGCCGGGTGGCACGGCCTCGCCGGGGGTGGCGACGTCTGGTCCGTGACCGCGCAGTGGATCGGCCTGGCCGTCGCGGCCCTCACCCTCCTGCTCACCTGGGCCGCCGGTCGGGCCATGGCGCAGGGCCGGCTGCGGGCGCTGACCGCTGTCCTCGTCGCCGGGCTGCACCCCCTGGCCGGGCACCGCCCCGCGCCCGCGGGCCGCCCCGTGCTCACCCCGCTCGACGCCGCCCCCGTCACCGCGGAGGAGGCCGACGCCGCCCACACCTGCGGGCAGGCCGCCGCCGGCATGGTCGGGCCGGTGTGGCCGCTGGGCACCGCCGTGGCCGTCAACCCGCTCGACGGGCTCACCCGCTACCCCTACGAGCAGGCCCTGCGCCTGGCCGGCCCGGCGTGGCAGGCACGCCTCGCCGACGACGAGGCCGTCCAGCGCTCGCGGTTCGACGACGGGCTCATCACCCGCGCCGCCCTGCGCGCCGCCGCCGCCGACTGGGTGGCGGGCCAGCCGGCCGCGTGGGCCGGCAGCGGGGCACTGGACGCCGCCGACGCCGTCGTCGAGCGGTTGCTCGCCGCCGGCGAGCAACCGCAGGACGAGGACGCGCTGTCCTCCGCCGGGCACTGGCGCCGGCTCACCTTCGGCGAGCAGGTCGACCACCTGCACGGCAGCGAGGTGGCCGCCGTCGCCGACGAGCTCGCCAACACCTGGTGCGCGGCGCTGCTCGTCGCGGGCCTGCCCTCGGCGGGGCACGACCGCCTCTACCCGGCGTGGCAGCAGTGGGCGAGCGCCCCGGCCGTCCACCGGGGCGTGCGGGTGCGCGGCCTCGCCGACGCCGTCCGGGGGCTGCCCGCGGCGCCCGACGCCGCGGTCGCGCTGCTCCTGCGCGAGCTCGACGTCCCCGCCCCGCTGCGGCGGGCCTACCTCGCCCGGCTGCTGGCCCGGACCCCCGGGTGGGCCGCGCACGTCGCCTGGCGGCAGCGTTCCGGCGCCGCCGGGCTGCCGCTGCCCGCGACCGACGTGATGGACCTGATCGCCGTCCGGCTCTCCCTGGAGGTGCTCCTCGGCCGTGCCGTCGTCGCCCAGGCCGACGCATCGGAGGCGGGCTCCGCGGCGCTGACCTGGCCCGACCTCGCCGCGGCGGTCCTCGCCTCGGTGCCCCAGGTCGACGCCGCACCCGAGCAGGACGCCGTCGCCGTCGCCCTGTCCGCACCCGAGCGGGCCCTGATCTGGCAGGACGCCCTCGAGCGCAGCCACCGCGACCAGCTCGTGGGAGGCGTGCTCGGCCGGCCGGGTGCCACCCGGCGGCCCGCGCCTCCGGCCCCCGCGGGCCTGATCACCTGCATCGACGTCCGGTCCGAGCGGTTGCGGCGGCACCTGGAGGCCGCGGGCGGGTGGCGCACCTGGGGCACCGCCGGGTTCTTCGGGGCCGCGGTGCGCCACGTCGACGCCCAAGGACGCACCAGCGACCGCTGCCCGGCCCTGCTCAGCCCCGCCCGGACCTCGTGCGAGGTGGCCCCGCAGGGTGCCGGCGACCTCGGTGCGCGGCTGCTGCTCGGCGCCCAGTCGGGGACCTCCTCGGCCCTCGCCCTCGCCGAGCTCGGCGGGTGGGGCTTCGGCCTGGTCAGCGCCGCCCGGTCCTGGCGCTCGCTGCGGGGCGGGAACGAGCGGGGCCGCAGGGTCCGGCTCGCCCCCGCCGAGGGCTCGCTGCGGCACGACCTGTCCTTCGCCGAGCAGGTGGACCTCGCCGAGGGCGCGCTGCGCACCATCGCCCTGGTCGAGGAGTTCCCGCAGGTGCTCGTGATCGCCGGGCACGGCGGGACCACCGCCAACAACCCGTTCGCAGCCGCCTACGACTGCGGCGCCTGCGGCGGGGTGTCCGGAGGGGCCAACGCCCGGCTGGTCGCGGACGTCCTCGACGACGTCGCGGTGCGGGCCGAGCTCGCCCGGCGGGGGCTCGTCCTGCCGGAGGCCTGCGTGGTCCTCGCGGCGGTGCACGACACCACCCGGGACGAGATCACCCTCCTCACCCCGGTGCCGCAGGCGGCCGCCGAGGTCGTGGCATCGGTGCTGCCGATGCTGGAGCACGCCGCGGCGGCCACCGCCCACGAGCGGGGAGCGACCCTGGCCCGGCAGGGCCACGCCGCCGCCAGCGCCCAGCTGGCCCGACGCAGCCGGGACTGGGCCGAGATCCGGCCCGAGTGGGGCCTGGCGGGTGCCGCCGCGATCGTCGTCGGCGGGCGTGAGCTGACCACCGGTCTCGACCTCGGGGCCCGGGCGTTCCTGCAGTCCTACGCCCCGGACACCGACCCCGACGGGGCGGTGCTGGGGGCGATCCTCGGCGGCCCGGTCGTCGTGGCGCAGTGGATCACCGCGCAGTACTCCTTCTCGACCCTGGACCCGCAGCGGTTCGGGGCCGGCGACAAGGCCCTGCACAACGCGGTGGGCTTCCTCGGGACGGGCGTCGTCGGCGTCCTCACCGGCCCGCGGGGCGACCTGCGGATCGGCCTGCCCTGGCAGGCGCTGTTCCGGCAGGAGCCGGTGCCCGGCGCCCCCGCCGACGGCGTGCACACCCCGCAGCGGCTGCTGTGCCTGGTCGAGGGCGCCCCCGGGCTGGTGGACCGGGCCCTCGGCCGGGCACCCGGCGCGGGGCGGCTCGTCGACAACGCCTGGATCCGGCTGGTCGCCCTCGACCCGGCCACCGGGACCGCGTGCGAGCGGCGGGCCGGCGGGGGCTGGGTGCGGCTGGCCGGGGACTCCGCCCCGGTGGGCGCCTGAGGGCGCCCGAGCCGGTGGGCGCCTGAGGGCGCCCGACCCGGCGGCTCAGTCCGCGGAGGGCGGCCTCGTCATGGCCTCGACATCGAGGAGGCCGGCGAGGTCGCCCTCCGCCACCTCACCCCGCTCCAGGTATCCGAGGGCGGCGACGGCCTCGCGGATGGTCGTGCGGTGGGCCACGGCGTGCTTGGCGATCGCGGCCGCGGCGTCGTAGCCGACGACGCGGGCCAGCGGCGTCACGATCGACGGCGAGGACTCGGCCATGGCCCGGGCCCGCTCGCGGTCGGCCTCGATCCCGGCGACGCACCGGTCGGCCAGCAGGCGGGACGCCGTGGCGAGCAGGCGCAGCTGCTCCAGCACGGCGCGGGACATCACCGGCACCATGACGTTGAGCTCGAACAGGCCGGACGCGCCGGCCCAGGCGATCGTGGCGTCGTGCCCGACGACCTGCGCGCACACCTGCAGCACGGCCTCGGGGACCACGGGGTTCACCTTGCCCGGCATGATCGAGGACCCCGGCTGCAGGTCGGGCAGGCGGATCTCGCCGAGGCCGCCGGTGGGGCCGGAACCCATCCAGCGCAGGTCGTTGCAGATCTTGGTGAGGCTGACGGCGGCCCCGCGCAGCCCAGCGGACAGCCGCACGAGCCCGTCGCGCGCGCCCTGCGCCTCGAAGTGGTCGCGAGCCTGCGTCAGCGGCAGGCCCGTGCGCTCGGCCAGCCCCGCGACGACCGCCGCCGCGAACCCGGGCGGGGTGTTGATCCCCGTGCCCACGGCGGTCCCGCCCAGGGGCACCTCCGCGACGCGGGGGAGGACGGCACGCAGGTCCTCGACGGCGTGGCGCACCTGCGCGGCGTACCCGCCGAACTCCTGCCCCAGCGTCACCGGCGTCGCGTCCATCAGGTGCGTGCGGCCCACCTTGACGACGTCGGCGAACCGAGCGGCGGCCGCCTCCAGGACGCCCGCGAGGTGCTCCAGCGCCGGCAGGGTCTGCCCGGTCAGGACGGTCGCGGCCGCGAGGTGGACGGCGGTGGGGAACGTGTCGTTGCTGGACTGCGAGGCGTTCACGTCGTCGTTGGGGTGCACGGGGCGGCCCAGCGACCGGCTCGCCAGCGTGGCCACGACCTCGTTGACGTTCATGTTGGTCGAGGTGCCCGACCCCGTCTGGAACACGTCGACGGGGAAGTGCTCGTCGTGGCCGCCCTCGGCGACGGCCAGGGCAGCGCCGGCCACGGCGTCGGCGACGTCACCGGGCAGCACGCCCAGCCGCGCGTTGACGCGCGCGGCCTCGGCCTTGACCAGCGCGAGGGCGTGGACGACGGCCGCGTCGACCCGCACGCCGCTGATCGGGAAGTTCTCCACCGCTCGCTGGGTCTGGGCCCCGAACAGGGCGTCGGCCGGCACCAGTACCTCGCCCATCGTGTCCCGCTCCACGCGCACCGGCTGCGTCATGGTGGACCTCCTCTCCGCGCTGCTCCCGCCCCATGCTCGGCGCGTGCCGCCGTCGACGCGCGTCGGGAGGGCAGGCGCGCCGGGCCGGTGGCAACCTGATCCGGTGAGCGTCCCCGCACCGTCCCCCGCCCCTTCCCGGCCACCCGCGCTCCGCCGCCTGCGCGCGCCGCGGCGCGCCGACGCCCTCGTCCGCGCCCAGGGGCTGGCCCTGGCGGGGCTGGCGTGGCCGGGGCGGGCGCGGTGGCGCCTGCCCCGACCGGTGCTGGCGGGCGCGGTGGCCGCCCTGGGTGCCGGTGGTGCGCTGGCCGCCTCGGGCGGGGCGGTGCTCGGCCGCGACCTCACCCCGTTCGTCGACCCGCGTCCGGGTGCGGAGCTGCGCACGCACAGCGCCTACCGGTTCACCCGCCACCCCCTCTACCTGGGGATGTTGATGGCCGGCGGGGGAGCGGCCGTGCTGCGGCGCCGCCCCGAGCCGCTGGTAGGGCTGGCCGTGCTGAGCGGGGTCCTGCACGTCAAGGCGTCGGTGGAGGAGCGTCGCCTCGCCGACCGGTTCGGCCCGGCGTGGGCCGCCTACGCCTGCCGGACGCCGCGGCTGGTGGGGATGCGCCGGCGCGGCGGGCGCCGATGAACCCGCCGGTCCTCTCGCGGGCGCAGGCCGGCTCGGCCGCCCGGGACCTCGCCGCGGGGGCGCGGGACGGCGGGCGCCGGGTGCTGCTGGGCCTGGTTGGCCCCCCGGGGGCGGGCAAGTCCACCCTGGCGGCCGCTCTCGTGGCCGACGTCGAGCGCGAGGTCGGGCCCGGTGCCGCGCGGGCGGTGCCGATGGACGGCTTCCACCTCCGCCAGGCCGAGCTGGCCCGCCGCGGTCTCGCCGACCGCAAGGGCGCGCCGGAGACGTTCGACGCCGAGGCGTTCGTCGCACTGCTGAAGCGGGTGCGGGCGGGCGGGGACGTGTCCGCGCCGGCCTTCGACCGGCACCTCGAGGAGCCCGTGGATGACGCCGTCACGGTGCCCGACGGCGTGGGGCTGGTCGTCGTCGAGGGCAACTACCTGCTGCTGGGCGGGGCGTGGGCGCCGGTGCGCGACCTGCTCGACGTCGTGTGGTTCCTCGCCCCCGACGACGTTCGCCGGCGCGTGCAGCTCCTCGCCCGGCACGTGGAGCACGGGCGCTCACCGCAGGCCGCGGCCTCGTGGGTGGCCGCCGTGGACGACCCGAACGCCGTGCTCGTCCAGGAGTCCCGGGACCGGGCCGACGCGATCGTGGTGCCCTGGTAGCGGTCCGCCCAGCGGCGGCCCCGCGCTCAGGCCCGCGCGGGGACGCGCCCCTCGGAGAGCGCGCCGATGGCCTCCACCAGGCGCACGCGCCCGTCGCTGAGGCCGTAGACGGCACCGACGACGGCGCAGGCGCCGGACTCGACCGCAGCGTGGATCATCGGGCTGCGCTCCACGAGGAGGCTGGCCGTGCGCCGGGCGTGCTCGACGCCGAGGGCGTCGGCGGTGAGCTCGCCGTCGGCCTTCGCCAGCGCGCCCACCATGCTCGCGTGAACGTGCTCGACGACGTCGCGGACGAAGCCGCCGGGCAGGGTGCCGCTGTGGTGCGCTGCGAGCGTGGCCTTCACGGCGCCGCACGACTCGTGGCCCAGGACCACCACGAGGGAGGCGCCCAGGGCGCTGACGCCGAACTCGACCGAGCCGAGCACCGAGTTGCCGACGGCGTGCCCGGCCGAACGCACGACCGCGAGGTCGCCCAGGCCCTGGTCGAAGACGATCTCGACGGGCACGCGGGAGTCCATGCAGCCGAGCACCACCGCGAACGGGGTCTGGCCGGTGGCGACCGTGGAACGCCGGTCGGCGTCCTGGTGCGGGTGGCGGGTGCGCCCCTCGACGAACCGGGCGTTGCCCTCGATCAGGGCGTCCCACGCCTGTGCGGGGGACGGCGAGGAATCGTGGTTGGACATCGGGCCTCCTCCTCCGAGGACGATCGTCGCAGCCGGAGCCGCCCTCGACCGGTGCCACTGGTCCCGGTCGGTGCGCCGGCCGCGGCGTACCTGCGGGCCGCGTCGCCCACCGGCGGGACAGTATTCCGGAATTCCGTGTCGTGTCGTAGACCCCGTCCCTGCCCGGCGGGTTGGCCTGCTGCCGTCCGGACGTCGGGCTACCCTGCGGTCATGGCATCCGGCGAACGATCCTGGACGTTCCTCAGCAATCACGGTCACGTGCTGCTGGCCATCGCCGAGGACCCCGACGTCCGCATGCGTGACATCGCGGCGCGGGTCGGGATCACCGAGCGCGCCGCGCAGCTCATCGTGGCCGACCTCGAGGCCGCCGGGTACCTCACCCACACGCGGGTCGGGCGGCGCAACTCCTACCAGCTCGCCCAGGGCCGACCGTTCCGCCACCCCGCCGAGTCCGGCCGCGTCGTCGACGACCTCGTGGCGATCTTCTCCGACGGTCGCCTGCGCCAGCAGCACGGCGGCCCCGCCGAGTCGGCGGCCGTCGAGGTGTCGGTGTCGTCGTCGGCGGAGTGACCGGGCTCACCCTTCGTCAAAGCGGCACCCGGACGGCGCAGCCCCGCGGGTGATGCGCCGACAAGGCCCTCAAGGCCATCTTGTTCGGCCCCGAAATCTTGCCCATGTCTGTTCGCCGTCTTCTCGCTGTCACGCTTGCCGCGGCCTCCTGCGGGCTCGCCGCGGCCCTGCCCGGAACTGTCGGCGCCGCACCGGCGTACGCAGGCACCGTCACCACCGCCCACCCGGGCGACAACCTGCAGGACCTCATGTTCGCGCTGCGTCCGGGCGATGTGCTGAAGCTGGCTCCCGGCACCTACAACGTGGGCACGATCCGGGTGGCCGAGCACCGCGGGACCTCCGGCGCCCCCATCACGGTGACCGCCGCCGACCCCTCCAACCGACCCCTGATCGTGGGGACGATCCGGCTGCTGGACGCCGACTACTGGCGCGTGTCCAAGCTGCGGGTGAAGGCCGGCGTCATGGGAGCCGAGGCGCTGTGGATCGCCGGCGGGACCGGCTGGATCGTCTCGGACAACGAGTTCTTCGACTCCCGAGTCACCGGCGGGTACTCCAACGTCACCATCGCCAGCAGCACGAAGTCCTCCCCGCGCGGATTCCGCTTCGCCTACAACTGCGTCCACAATGCGGGCAAGACGACGCGTCCCAACCAGGACCACAACATCTACGTGAACTTCGCGGGCAACTCCTCCACCGGCGGCATGCTCGATCACAACCTGATCTTCGACCACCCCAACGGGGTGGGCGTGAAGCTCGGCAACGGTGGCCAGATCGGCGCGCTCGGTCCCTGGGGCGTCAAGGTCGAGAACAACACGATCATCGAGGGCGGGCGCCAGATCCTGCTCCACGGCAACGTGCGCAACAACACGATCAAGGGCAACCTGCTGGGCTCCTCGCGCGCCGGCTTCAGCAAGAGCCCCCAGACCACGATCGTCTACGTGAACAAGGTCACGACCAAGAGCAACCGCATGGAGAAGAACTACATGTTCCGCGCGAGCATGAGCGTCTTCGACCTGGACAAGTCGCTCGTGCTCGGGACCGGCAGCAAGCTGAGCGGCTTCCCCTCGCTGTCGGGTGTCGGTAGCTGCGCCGCGTACAAGACCCCGGCGTGGTTCGCCTACGGCCGCTACGGCAACGGTCGGTACTGACCCCCGTCGTCGACGTCCGGAGGGCCGCACCCGTCACCGGGTGCGGCCCTCCTCGGCGTCCGGCCCCGCGCCTGCGTGGCAGCGGCGGGACCGCGCGCGGACGGGGCGCGGCCGGTGCGTCCCTAGACTGGCCGGGTGAGCACGGGGCAGCCCGCGGTGGGCGCGCAGGCAGGGACCCCTGAGGGTCCCGCGGAGGACCTGGAGCGCTCGCCGCTCCTCGAACGCGCCGACAAGCTGACCCGGGCCTGGCGCCCGCGCATCCCCCGCGTCGTCGCGTGGATGGTCCGCCTCGCCGCCCTGTACTCGGTGCTCGGGCTGCTCTCCCCGGAGTCGCGCCTGGCCCGCTCCCGCACCGGCGAGGTGGTGTTCGACGCGCTCGCCTACGTCGTCGCGGCCGCAGGCGCCGCCGCGATGCTCGTGCTGGCGACCGCGCTGACCCGCCGCAAGCGGCGCGCGTGGCGCCTGCTCGTCGTCGCCGTCGGCATCGGCACCCTCGCGCACGTGCGGACCGAGCGGTACTCCGTCGCCGCGCTCTACCTCGTGCTCCTGGCGGTGCTCGTCTGGGCCCGACGCGACTTCACCGCCCTGTCCGACCCGTCCTCCCGCTTCGTCGTCCTGCGGGTGTTCCTGGTCAGCCTCGCCGTGGCCGTCGGCGTCGGGCTGCTGCTCAGCACGCGCACCGCCCCCGAGGCCGCCTGGGGCGACAGGCTCGTCGAGGTGCTCTCGGGCCTCGTCGGCTTCGCCCCCGTGCTCACCTACCCCCACCCCGGCTGGTCGCAGGTCACGCAACTGGTGCTGGCCGGGCTGGGCTCCGCCGTCGCGCTGCTCACGCTGCTGGCGTTCCTCGCCCCGCCCCGGCACCGGCAGCGGGCGCTCGCGGCCGACCAGGAGCGCCTGCGCGAGCTGCTCGAGCGGCACGGGGAGCGCGACTCCCTCGGCTACTTCGCCCTCCGCGACGACAAGGCCGCCGTGTTCAGCAGGTCCGGCAAGGCGGCGGTCGTCTACCGGGTCGTCGGCGGGGTCACCCTCGCCTCGGGTGACCCCCTGGGCGACCCCGAGGCGTGGCCCCAGGCGATCGCCGAGTGGTTGGCCGAGGCCAAGGCCCACGCCTGGACGCCCGGCGTCATCGGCTGCTCCGAGGCGGCGGCGCTGGCCTACACCCGCATGGGCTTCGACGCGTTCGAGCTGGGCGACGAGGCGGTGCTCGACCTCACCGAGTTCAGCCTCGAGGGCCGCAGCATGCGCGGGGTGCGCCAGGCCGTCAACCGCGTGCGCCGCGCCGGGTACACCGCCGAGGTCACCCGCCAGCGCGACCTCGACGACGCGGCGCGGGCCGAGCTCGCGACCGCCGCCGAGGCGCTGCGCGGCGGGGACGTCGAGCGCGGCTTCTCGATGGCCCTGGGTCGCATCGGCGAGGCCGTGGACCCCGACCTCGTCGTCACCCGGGTGCGCGACGACTCGGGCGCCCTGGTCGCCGTCCTCACCTACGTGCCGTGGGGGCGTGACGGCCTGTCCCTCGACGTCATGCGGCGCAGCCGGGGCAGCGAGAACGGCACCGTCGAATTCGCGGTCGCCGCCCTGGTGGAGGCCGTCAAGCCCTGGGGGGTCACGCGGGTCTCGCTGAACTTCGCCGTGTTCCGCTCGGCCTTCGAGCGCGGGTCGAAGGTGGGCGCCGGGCCCGTCCTGCGGGTGTGGCGCCAGGCGCTGCTGTTCGCCTCGCGGTGGTGGCAGATCGAGTCGCTGTACCGGGCCAACGCCAAGTACGAACCCCAGTGGCAGCCGCGGTTCCTGTGCTTCGAGCGCGCCTCCGACCTGCCCCGTGTCGCCGTCGCGGCGCTGGAGGCGGAGGCGTTCCTCACCCGCCCGCGGTTGCGCTGGTTGGCGCGCTGAGCGTCGGCGACGCCTCGGGGGAGGGGGCGGGGACGAGCGCCACGCCGCCCTGCACGCCCTCACCGGTGGCCGCCACCGTGCCCGTGCCGTCCTCGCCCACCGTCACCTCCAGCTCCAGCCGGGTGCCCGGCCACGCGAGGACGTCCAGGTCGGCCGCGGTGACCAGCGTCCGCGAGCCCGTCGCGCCCGTGGACAGCGTGTCCGTCAGCGTGGCGACGGGGGTGCCCGCCGGGAGGACCGTCCACCGCCGCAGCGCCGCTCCCGCGTCGCGCACCAGGCGGTCGCTGACCGACGTCACCTTCACGAGCATCGTGGAGAGGTTGCCGGGCTGACCGAGCACGGCGCCGATGACGACGACGTCGGGGTCGCCGGGCCGGGCGCCCGCGGGGCGCCGCTTCGCCGCCCACATCAGGCAGCCACCCGCCGCCGTCGTCGAACCGGTCTTGATCCCGAAGACGCCGCTGCGGCCCAGAAGGGTGTTGTAGTTGTCGATCCTGCCCTCCACCGGGAGGGTGGTGCGCTCGATGCCCGCGATCGACACCAGATCGGGCAGCTGCAGGGCCTCGCGCGCGAGGAGCAGGAGATCCGACGCGGTGCTGACGGTGCTGCTCTCCAGCCCCGACGGGTCCGTGAACCGCGTCTTGCGCATGCCCAGCGCCGCCGCCTCCGCGTTCATCTTGCGCACGAACGCCTCGCTGCTGCCCGCGTCCCACCGGGCCAGGATGTGGGCCACGTTGTCGGCGCTGGCGATCAGGAGCGCCTTCAGCGCGTCGCGCTGGCTGAGTGCCTGGCCGGCCCGCAGGCGCACCACCGACAGCAGCTGCGCCCGCTGTCGGCCGTAGGCACGGGCCTCTTCCGCCGTCACCACCATCGTGGGACCGTCCTCGCCCGCGGCCAACGGGTGGTCGCGCAGCACGAGGTAGGCGGTCATCACCTTCGCCACGCTCGCGATCGGCACCGGCTCGTCGGCGCCCGAGCTCCCGAGACTGCGCGCGTTCCCGTCGGCGTCGAGGACCGCGACGGCGGCCTGCCCCTGCTCGGGCCAGGTCAGCCGCGTCGTTCCCGGCAGGGTCGCCGACGGCGCGAGCAGGCTGCGGGTGACCGTCGAGACCGTCGTGGTCGGCGTGGGTGTCGGGGCCGCGAGCGTGACGTCCCCCGCGCCGCCCGCCGGGGCGAGCAGGACCACCGTCAGTGTCGCCAGGATCGTCGCCACCGACGTGACCGCCGCGAGGAACGCGCGCTGCCCTGCCGAACCCAGCCGTGAGTAGCGGGAGTGCCGCGCATGCGGGCGCGGGAGACCGTCCCCCGGGGAACGGGTCGGGCCGGCCGGTCGCGACGGCGCCGGGTGCGCCGGCGCCGTGCGCGACGGCGACACCGGGGACGGGCGGGTCGACACCGGCGTCGTGGCACGGGGCGTGGCGGGTGCCGGGACCACGGGCGGGGGCGTCGCGACGACGGGTGCGGGTGCCGGGACCACGGGTGCGGGTGCCGCGACGACGGGTGCGGGTGCCGCGACGACGGGTGCGGGCGCCGGGGGGGTGACGGCTGCGGGCAGGGGCGTGGGGGCAGCAGGTGCCGTGGGGGGAAGGGAGGCGGCTGGGGCAGCCGGGGGAGAGGGCTCGGCGGGCGCGGCCCGCTCCGGCGCGGGTGAGGAGCGCGTCTCCTCGGTGGCGGCGGGCGCGGGCTCCTGCGGTTCGCGAGCGGCCGCGGGCTGGAAGAGGTCGGCGGTGAAGCTCGTGACCCACGGTGCCGGCGCCGGTGGGCCGGCCGGCGCCACCGGGAGGGCGGGCACGGGTGCGCTCGCCTCGGCTGCGGTGGTCGCGGCCGTGCTCGTCCCCGGCGTCTCGTCGGGAACCGAGGGCTGCTCGCGCCCCGCGTCGGGTTCGACGTCGAGGACGGGGCTGTCCTGGTGCGCCTCGGGTTCGGGGGTTGCCGCGGAGTCCTGAGCGAGCGGGGCATCGGGCGCAGCCGTCGGCTCGGCGTCGGCCGTCGGCTCGGCTTCGGCCGTCGGCTCGGCTTCAGCCGTCGGCTCGGCGTCGGCCGTCGGCTCGGCTTCGGCCGTCGGCTCGGCTTCAGCCGTCGGCTCGGCGTCGGCCGTCGGCTCGCGCTCGGCCAGCGCCTCGGACTCGAAGTCAGCTGGCGGCTCGGGTGCGGGGTCGGGCTGCGCCTGGGGCTCGGGATCCGACTGCGCCGGGGGCTCTGGGGCGGCCTCTGTTTCGGGCCGGACGTCGGCGTCGGGATCGGCGTCGGGTTCGGGCTCGGCGTCGGGATCCGACGTCTCCTGCGCTCCGGCCTCGGGCCCCGCCGCGTCCTCGGGAGCCTCCGCCACGTCGTCGCGGTGCTCCTCGGTGTCGTCGGCGTCAGTGGCCTCGTCAGCGTCGGTGTCGGCGTCGGTAGCCGTGGGCGCCGCCTCCGCCGGGCGGTCCGCGGAGGGCGACGGGTCGGGATCGCCGGACGTGGCCGCGTCGTCACTGTCCGCAGGCGATGCTGCGTGCGACTCGTCGAGCTCCGTGACGCCGGCGGGCGCCGGATCGGGCGAGGTCACGCGCAGATCTCCTCCGGATCCTGACCGTGCGCGCCCGGCTCCGGACGGTGCGGCGCGCGCCCGACGAGAGTAACGGTCGGTGGTCGGTGGCGGTCCACCCGGCCGAGCCTCACAGGCGCTCGTCGCCCGGGGAGGACGCGTGCGCGGCGCCCGGCTGCCGCGGCGCCACGGCGAGGACGCCCAACCAGAGCGTCCACCCCGACAGGCACGCGAGCTGCAACCGCTGCAGGGTGCCCAGGGCGGGGATCTCCACCGGGAACAGGCTCCACACGATCTCGGTGAGCCCTGAGCCGAGGACGACGACGGCGAGGGTGGCGGCGAGCGCCGCGAGCAGGAGGCGGTGCCGGGGCGGCCGCCAGGCGGGCAGCAGGCCCGGGCGCAGGTGGATCACGGTCAGACCGACGAGGGAACCGATCGCGGCGGCCGCCGCGATCACGCTGGTGGCCCCGTGCCCGAGCAGGTCGAGGATCCCGGTGTCGGGATGGCAGGAGGGGTCGAGCGTCGGCGAGCAGGGTTCCGGGACGAGGGCCTGCACCAGCGTTCCGGCCGCGTAGAGGAGGGCGGCGGTGACCAGCGTCCAGCCCGCGACCCCCCGCCACCCCCAGCGCCGGGCCAGGGGCACCACGAGCAGCAGGCCGGTCAGCCCTTGCGTGATGTCGCCGGCGCGGAAGACCCACGCGCCGGGCTGCCCGACGGCGGACAGCTCGCTGACCAGGGACGTCCCCCACGGCAGGCGACTGCCCACCAGCCCCTCGGCGAGGAAGCTCAGGTTCGCGAGGGCGCTGATGCAGGCCAACAGGAGGGGCAGGGCCCGGGCCGGGCCGCGCGCGGGTTCGGTGCCGGGCACCCGCCCATCCTGGCAGCGCCTACGTCAGTCCTGGCGCCGGCCGATGGTCAGCGCCACGGGCCGCGAGACCTCGGCGAAGAAGTCGTTGCCCTTGTCGTCGACGACCACGAAGGCCGGGAAGTCCTTGACCTCGATCTTCCAGACCGCCTCCATGCCGAGTTCCGCGTACTCCAGGACCTCGACCTTGGTGATGCAGTCCTGGGCGAGGCGGGCGGCGGGGCCACCGATCGAGCCCAGGTAGAAGCCGCCGTAGGTCTGGCACGCGTCGGTGACGGCCTGCGAGCGGTTGCCCTTGGCGAGCATCACGAACGACCCGCCGGCGGCCATGAACTCTCCGACGTAGGAGTCCATGCGCCCGGCCGTCGTGGGGCCGAAGGAGCCGGAGGCGTAGCCCTCGGGGGTCTTGGCGGGGCCCGCGTAGTAGACGGCGTGGTCGCGCAGGTACTGCGGCATCTCCTCGCCCGCGTCGAGTCGCTCCTTGATCTTCGCGTGGGCGATGTCACGGGCGACGACGAGCGGCCCCGACAGCGACAGCCGCGTCTTCACGGGGTACTTGGTCAGCTCGGCGCGGATCTCGGCCATCGGCCGGTTGAGGTCGATCTTCACGGCGCCGACGTCGACGGCGCCGGGCTCCATGGCCTTGCCGAGCGTCTCGTGCGTGACGTCGGGCAGGTACTGCCCGGGCTCGAACTCCAGCTGCTCCAGGAACACGCCCTCGGCGGTGATCTTGCCGAGCGCCTGGCGGTCGGCCGAGCAGGAGACGGCGATGGCGACGGGGCAGCTCGCGCCGTGGCGGGGGAGGCGGACCACGCGGACGTCGTGGCAGAAGTACTTGCCGCCGAACTGCGCGCCGATGCCGAAGTCCTGGGTCAGCTGGAGCACCTCCAGCTCCAGGTCGAGGTCGCGGAAGGCGTGCCCGGACGGCGAGCCGCCGGTGGGCAAAGTGTCGAGGTAGTGGGCGCTGGCGTACTTGGCCGTCTTGAGCGCGAACTCGGCGCTCGTGCCGCCGATGACGATGGCCAGGTGGTACGGGGGGCAGGCGGCGGTGCCCAGGCCGCGCAGCTTCTCGTCGAGGAACGCCCGCAGCCGCGTCGGGTTCAGCAGCGCCTTCGTCTCCTGATACAGGTAGGACTTGTTCGCTGAGCCGCCGCCCTTGGCCATGAACAGGAACTTGTACGACGCCTCGTGGCCCGGCGCGGTGTCGGCGTAGAGCTCGACCTGCGCGGGCAGGTTGGTGCCGGTGTTGCGCTCGTCCCACATCGTCAGCGGGGCCATCTGCGAGTAGCGCAGGTTGAGCTTCGTGTAGGCGTCGAAGATGCCCCGCGACAGCGCCTCCTCATCGCTGACCCGCAACCCGCCGAAGGGTCCGCCCTGCGCCGACGGCGCCGAGAGCACCTGCGTGCCGCGCTTGCCCATGACGATCGCCGTGCCGGTGTCCTGGCACATCGGCAGGACGCCGCCCGCGGCGACGTTGGCGTTCTTCAGCAGGTCGAGGGCGACGAACTTGTCGTTCGGGGACGCCTCGGGGTCGTCGAGGATGCGCGCCACCTGCGCCAGGTGCGCCGGGCGCAGGTAGTGCGAGATGTCGTGCATCGCCGTCGAGGCGAGCAGCTGCAGCGCCTCGGGGGCGACCTGCAGGAAGGTGCGCCCACCGGCCTCCACGGTCGACACGCCCTCGGTGGTGAGCAGGCGGTACGGCGTGGGGTCGGCCCCCAGCGGCAGCAGGTCGGTGTAGGCGAACTGTGCGGCGGACGGCATCACGTGCTCCTCGGACCCGGTACGGAGGGTGCCGGTGCGGCCACCGGCCCGGCAGGCAGCGTAGCCCGGCGTCCGTCACGTCCCGGGTGACGGTGGTCCCAGGCCGTGCCGGGTGCCAGGTGCCGGGTGCCAGGTGCCGGGCGGCGGGTGCCGCGGCGCCGGTCAGTCCGCGGGGGCGTCCTCGCGGCGCAGCACCGTGAACCGGCCGTCGGAGTAGGCCAGCGTGTAGGTCTCCTCCGGGTAGGTCTGCTCCACCCACTCCTGCGCTCCCTGCGCGTCGAGGGAGTCCCAGTCCTTGTCGATGACGATGAAGTCGGCGCCGTCGGGGGTCTCGCCGGGGAACGTGAGCCGGGTGCGGTGCACCAGCTGCGGCTGGATCCCGACGTTGGCCTGCACCGTCGCGCCGTCCGGGATCAGCGACATCGCCGCGCGGGCGCCGGCGACGTGGGCGCCGTCCTGCCAGAAGCTCGCGCGCACCAGGTTGGCGAACGGGAACGACGGCGTGAGCGCGATCGCCACGGCCAGCGCCACGGCCGGCACATGGGCGCCGTAGGCGCGCTGCCACGGGCGCCCCCGCTCGCGCCAGGCGTGCAGCACCTCGATGCAGGCGAGGAAGACCACCGGCATCAGGACGGCGCTGTACTGGTAGTTCGTGCCCCAGTAGGCCGGGTCGGAGTGGAACCGCCAGGCGATGGTGGGCAGCGCCACGAGCAGCACGGGCGAGCGCAGCGCCACGAAGCCGACGATGCCCAGCAGGTAGGCGAGGGTGGCGAGTTTCGTGCCGGGCCAGACCAGCTCGACGGGCAGCTGCCACCAGGCGTGGTCGCTGCCGCCTTCGATCGCGAAGCCGTAGGCGTAGACCCCGTCGGGGTTGAACGCGGGGATGATCTTCCACACGATCAGCCAGAACGAGCCGAGCCCCACCGCGCCTAGGCCCAGGCCCAGCCACCACTGGCGGCGCAGGACCAGGACGAGGCCGACCGCGGCGACCGTGATCGGCAGGTCCTCCTTCACGCCGAGCAGCAGCAGGCTGAGGGACGCCGCGAGCCACCAGCGACGCTCGAGCAGGGCCTCCAGGGCGAAGGCGAGGATCGGCACGGCCATGCAGATCTCGTGGAAGTCGAAGTCGATCGCCGACTGCAGCCCCCACGACCAGCCGTAGGCCAGGCCGAGGCACACGGCGGGCCCGGTGCCCAGCCGCCGCTGCGCGGCCCTGGTCACCGGCACGATCGACACCGCCACGAGCAGCGCCTGCAGCACCAGCAGGGTCACGGGGGAGGGGAAGACCCGGTAGAACGGGCCCATCAGCGCGAGCAGCGGGTGGAAGTGGTCCCCGAGCAGGTTGTACCCGGGTGACTTGACGTCGACGATCGGCGCGCCGAAGCGCGAGTAGCCCTGGATCGCCTGCTCGAAGATCGCGAGGTCGGGTGATGCGGTGAGCAGCCGCCCGTAGCGGCTGATCGAGATCACGAGGTAGACCGGCAGCAGGGCGGCGGCGATCGCCCACGGCACCAGGCGGTGGCGCCGGGACGGCCGTGCCGACGCCTCGACGGGCGGGTCGGGCTCGGCGGCGACACTCTGGCCGTCGCCGCCTGCGACACCCGGCTCGAGGGCTGCCGCCGCGTCTGCCGGGGCGGATCCGTCCGCCGTGGCCGTGCCCCCGCCGGGGGCGGGTTCCTCCGCCGTCGTGCTCACCGGACCCCCTTCGCTCGCGCCGGGCTCGACGCAGGGTAGAGGACGCGAGCGGCTGCGGGGGCGGGACGGTGCGGCCGCCGTCGCTCAGCCGGCGCCGGGCGGGGACCACGCCTGGAGCTCGGCCCGCGTGGGCGGGTTGGCCCCGGCACGGCTGCACGTGATGTCGGCGATGGCGGCCGCGTGGCGCAGCATGGCCTCCAGGTCGGCCTCGCGCAGCGCCCGCAGCCCGGGCCGGTTGCCCGCACCGAGCAGCCCCACCGAGGCGAGGTGGTCCAGCAGCCCCGCCATGAAGGAGTCGCCGGCCCCCACCGTGTCGGCCACGCGGATCGGCCGCGGGTCCACGTGCACCGTCCCCGCCCGGTTGAGCGCGTCGGCGCCCTGCCCGCCCCGCGTCACGACGACGACGGCGGGCCCGGAGTCCAGCCAGGCGCGGGCGACGTCGAGGGGGTCCTCGCCGGGGGCGAGCCAGGCGAGGTCCTCGTCGCTGACCTTCACGACGTCGCTGAGCGCCACGAGGTGCTCCACCCGGGCGCGCGCGGCGACGGGATCGCCCATGAGCACCGGCCTGGCGTTGGGGTCGTAGGTCACGGTGAGGCGCCCGGAGGCCGCCTCCACGAGGGCCAGCACCTCGTCCCCGCCCGGCTGCAGGAACGCTGCGATCGACCCGGTGTGCAGGGCCGCGTGGTGCAGCGGGTCGGCCGCCACGGGCGGCAGCCGCCAGTCGAGCGCGAAGTCGTAGGAGGCGACCCCCGCCGGGTCGACCGTCGCGGTGGCCGTCGACGTCGGGCCGGGCACCACGCTGCCGGGCCACAACCGCACCCCGGCCGATTCGAGGTGGGTGCGCACGCGGCGTCCGCGCTCGTCGTCGCCCAGCCGGGTCACCAGCTGGGTGGGCCGGCCCAGGCGGGCCAGGCCCAGCGCGACGTTCGCCGGGCTGCCGCCCGGGATCTCGACCGGCGCGGACGTCGTCCCGTCACCGGTGCGCCGCACCACGATGTCCACGAGCGCCTCGCCCACCACCAGGACGTCGTCCACCGTGCCTCCGCTCGTCGCCGCGCGATCGCGTCCGTGGCCTCACCGTAGCGGGCGGACCCGCAGGCGGGACGCTCCGGACGGCCTCGGGCGGCGGCCATGGACCCGCGTCGGGCCGGATGTCCCCGGCGCTGCCACCATGGGGGGGTGCCCGTCGAGCCCACCGCACCCCCGCACGAGACCGACGCCCCCGCCGCGACACCCGGCGAGGCGGCAGCCCCGGTGCCCCCCGCGCGCCGCCGCGGCACCCTGCGCGACCTGCGGGGGTCGCTCGCGGCGATCGTCGCGCTCGTGGTGGGGCTGGTGCTCCTCGTACCTCGCCCGCAGTCGGTGACCCAGCCGCCCGTCGACGTCGCGGCGGCCGCCGCCCGCGCCGGGGCCGCCCTCGGCTTCGCCGTGTCCGCGCCGCAGGGCCTGCCGCAGGGGTGGCGCGCCACCCAGGCCGAGGTGCGCGAGGGCCAGGGCAAGGGCATCACCACCTGGCGGGCCACGTTCCTGACCCCCACGCAGGGCTGGGCGAGCGTCGTCCAGGCCTCGGAGTACTCCCCGGGGTGGGAGAACCGCGAGGTCTCCTACGGACGCGCCACAGGCACCGTGGACATCGACGGCGTGAGCTGGACGAGGCGCGACCTCGCCGAACGATCCCGGCTCACCCTGGTGCACCGCGCGGCCGGCGAGCCGGTGACCACCATCGTCACGTGCGCCTGCCCGGAGGCGGAGCTGCGCACCCTGCTCACGAGCCTGCGCCCCGCCCCGGGCCGCTGAGCCCGGCGCCGGCGGCCGTCGCGGTGTCGAGGCCGAACCAGGGCCCCCGCGCCAGCTGCCCCTCCAGCACCTCGCGGTCCTGGGGGTCGGCCACGCTCGCGGTGAGGGCGCGGGCGGCCGCCAGGTGCTCCAGCGCCGCCGACCGGTCGCCGGTCGCGGCCAGGGCCCGGGCCAGCGCCTCCTGCGCGAACGGCTCGTCCCAGTCGGCCATCGCCTGCTGGTGGGCGCGCACCAGCTCCAGGCAGCGCCGCGCATGGGCCAGCCCCGTGCCCGACTCGCCGACGGCGAGCGCCGCGCGGGCGATGAGGTGTTCGGCGCGTGCGGCCTGGGCCGGCCCGCCGCACTCCGACCAGTGCCGCGCGGCGGCGTAGGCGCCGTACAGGACCAGGTCGCGGTCGGCGCGCGGGGAGGTCTCGTCGACGCCCGCGTCGAGCAGGTCCCACACCTCGTTGTTGAACTCCACCCCGAACCAGCGGTGCAGGTCGCGCTCGGCCACCTGCCGCTCGCCCAGCGCCTGGATCAGGCCGTGCCAGCCGTCGAAGCCGTAGCGCCGGGCGAGGGCGAGCTGCGCGTCGCGGAGCGTGACCTCCGCGCGGGCCGCGGGGTCGGCGGTGAGGCGGGCGCCGCGCGGGTGGTGGCGGCGCAGCAGCGCGAGGGCGTCCCCGATGCCGCGGTGCACCCCGCGGCGCAGCTCCTTGGCCTGGGTGCGCACCTGGGCGAGGTCGGCGCCAGCGGGCAGGGCGCGGGCGGCGGTGGGGTCGGCGGCGTCGTTCACGTGGGCCTCCTGCGGCTGATCCCGTGTCCGCTGGCGCCGGGACCGCGAAGGCGGGTCGACTGGCGAGGGCGGGCCCGTCGGGCCCGGTTCCAGGTGCACTCGGTGCTTGCCGCGGACGGGGGGCGCCCTGGTGCGCGCTGATCCGCACTGTGCCCGGCACCCCGCGCGTGGTCAAGCCCCGTGGATCATCCGGCGGAGGCGGCGTCCAGGCGCGCCCGGGCGTCGGTCAGCCACTGCTCGCAGCGGGCGGCCAGCGCCTCCCCGCGCTCCCACAGGGACAGGGACTCCTCGAGGGTCGCGGTGCCGCTCTCGAGGCGGCGCACGACCTCGACGAGCTCCTCGCGCGCCGCTTCGTAACCCAGGGAGTCCACCGGGGTCTGCTCGCTCATCGCCGGCCCTTCGTCGTCCGCTTCGTGCTGGTCGGGGTGCTGGTGGTCGGGGTGTCCGCCGGCTCGGCGGCGGCGGGAGGGCCCTCGGCCGCCTCCACCCTGGCCGCCACCCGTCCTGCGGCGACGCGCACGTCGAGGACGTCCCCGGGGGCCGCCTGCGCGGGCTCGCGCAGGAGCGTGCCGTCGGGCAGGGACACCACGGCGTAGCCGCGGGCGAGGGTCGCGGCCGGCGACAGGGCCCGCACGCGCTGGAGCAGGTGCTCGACGTCGTCGCCCGCGCGGCTGAGCCGCGCCTGCGTGCAGCGCCGCGCCCGCTGCTGCAGGTCCGCCACGGCCGCGCCGTGCTCCTGCAGGGCCTCGGCCCGCCGGCGCAGGCCGGGCCTCGCGCGCAGCTCGGCGAGGCGGCGGGCCTCGACGTCGAGGCGGTGGGTGAGCGCCTGCCGCAGCCGCCCGCGGGTCACCGCGAGGGCCGCGGCCTCCTCGCCGAGGTCGGGCACCACCCGCTTGCCGGCGTCGGTGGGCGTGGAGGCGCGCAGGTCGGCGACGAGGTCGAGCAGGGGGGTGTCCACCTCGTGCCCGATGGCGCTGACCAGCGGCGTGCGGCAGGCCGCCGCGGCCCGGACCAGCGCCTCGTTGCTGAACGGCAGGAGGTCCTCCAGCGAGCCGCCGCCGCGGGCGACGACGATGACGTCGACCTCCGGGTGCGCGTCCAGCTCCGCGATCGCGGCGCTCACCTCGGGCACGGCGCTGACCCCCTGGACGGCCACCTGCCGGATCTCGAACCGGACGGCGGGCCAGCGGCGGCGGGCGTTGTCGACGACGTCCCGCTCCGCCGCGCTCGCCCGCCCGCAGACCAGCCCGACGACACGCGGCAGGAACGGCAACGGCCGCTTGCGGTCGGCGGCGAACAGCCCCTCCGAGGCGAGCACCCGGCGCAGGTGCTCCAGCCGGGCCAGCAGCTCCCCGACGCCGACCGGCCGCAGCTGGTCGGCGGAGAGGTGGAGGCTGCCCCGCTTGGGCCACAGCTGGGCGCGCACGTGCGCGACGACCCGCGCGCCCTCGACCAGCGGGACGGGCAGGGAGTCCAGCACCCGCGCGTGCACGGTGACCGGGAAGGACATGTCGACGTCGGCGTCGCGCAGCGTGAGGAAACACGTGGGCTGCCCGGGGCGCCGGGTCAGCTCGACGACCTGGCCCTCGACCCACAGCGCGGGCGCCTTGGACAGGTAGTCGCCGAGCTTGGCCGTGAGCATGCGCACGGGCCACGGGTTCTCGGGCGAGGTCTGACCGGCCGTCGCGGCAAGCCGCGGCGCAGGTTCCTGCGTCACCGCGGCCTCACCGCCCCTGAGACCCGAGCATGCACGGCACCCTAGCCGTCGCTGCCGACGGCCTCGGCCCGCACGTCGTCCAGGGTCTGCGCCACGGCCACGCTGTGCGAGCCGGGGACCAGCCACGCGTCCTGCCCGCGCACCGCGCGGGCGAGCTGCTCGACCATCAGCCGGTAGGGGTCGACGGGCTCGAAGCGCTCGACGACCGCCTCGCCCCCGCCCGCCGGGTGCACCGTGAGGAACGCCGGCATGTGCCAGCTGGTGAAGGCCGGGTCCTCGCGCTCTGCGACCCCGGCGGCGCCGAAGACGGCGCGTCCCTGCGTGCCCGTCACGGCGATCGCCTGCAGGTCGTGCACCGAGATCCCGCAGCGCAGGCGCGCGGCCGGGGCCTGCTCGCCCGCGCCGGACGGGCGCAGGGTGGCCGTGGCGTCGACGTCCACGCCGGTGGGCCCCAGCACCGCCTCGGCGGCGACGACGTCGAGGGGGCCGCCCCTGCCCGCGGCGTCGAGGGCCGTGTGCACCAGGGAGACGGCGTAGCACCCGACGTCGTACAGCCCGCCGCCGCCCTTGGTCGGGTCGAGCCGGTAGTTGGTGGCTGCGGTGCCGGTCCAGTCGGAGCGGAAGGAGAACTCGGTGTCGACCCCGACGAGCTCGCCGAGGTCACCCGCGGCGAGCAGGGACTCCAGCCGGCGGGTGCGCGGGTGCCAGCGGTACCAGAACGCCTCCACGAGCATCCGGCCCGCCGCGGCGGCGGCGTCGACCATCGCCCGCGTCTGCGCCGCGTCGAGGCCGAGCGGCTTCTCGCACAGCACGTGCTTGCCGGCCTCGAGCGCCGCGAGGGTCCAGGGTGCGTGCAGGTCGTTGGACAGCGAGATGTAGACGACCTCGACGTCGTCGTCGGCGAGGAGGGCGTTGTAGTCGCCGTAGGCGGGGCCCGCCGGTTCGAGGGAGTGCACGCGCTGCGGGTCGCGCGCGGCGCCGGCGTGCAGGACCGCGCCGTCGGCGGCGTGGACGGCGGGGGCGAGGGCGGAGTGGGCGATCCCGCCCGCGCCGAGGAAGCCGAACCGCACGGGGGAGCCGGACATCGTCGTCATGCCCCCCATCCTCACCGACGACCCCGGACCGGTCGCGACGGGGGCCGCCCGGCGCGCTGGTGCGCCCCAGCTCTGGACGCCCGGCGCCCGGGGTGAGCAGGATCACGCCCGACCCGCGCCGGACAGTGCGAGGCCCGGGGTGCCCGCGCCGGCGCCGGTCGGAAAGGACGCCGATGTCCCCCCTGTCCGAGACCGCGCTCTCCCGCTCCCGGAGAGCGGCGGCCACCCTGGCCGTCACCGCCACCGTCCTCGCCGCGCTCGCGGCCACCGGCATCGCCGCCGTCGCCGCCACGGAGGCCGCGGCCCCCTCCGGCTCCACGGGTGCGCAGGCCGCCTCCGCCGCCGACGTCCAGGTCGCCTCCGCGCCCCTGTCCACCGGTGCGGTCACTCCTGCCGTGGTGCGCCCCGCGGCCGCCCCCGCCACGACGCCGGGAACGCCGACGACGCGCTGCACCGTCACCCCGTGGCCCACGTACGCGCCCGGGACGGTGGTGCAGTCGCAGGGCTTCGAGACCGAGCCCGCCTGGGACTGGTCCCCCGAGGGGGCCACCCAGCTGCAGGTGACGAACGCCGCCGCGCGCACGGGCCGCGGGGGCCTGCGCGCCGCACCGGTCGGCATGAGCGACCGCGCCGTGTGGTCCCTGGGGGCCATCCGCACGCCGGGCACCTACACGGTGTCCCTGGCCGTGCGGGTCTCTCCGTGGGAGGTGTCCCCGACCCGCACCCCCTCGCCGTCGACGTCCTCCGGCGTCGTCGGGTTGAGCGTCGTCGATCCGGGCACGGGCGCGACGGTGCTGGAGCGCACGGCCTACGTCACCACGTCCTGGACGGTCGTGACGTTCGCGGTGACCCCGCCCGTGCGGCCCGCCAGCGGCACGTGCGTCCCCAGCGGTAGCTACGCCGTCCCCCTGCTGGTGAAGCTGCGCACCCTGCCGGTGCCGTGCGGCACCGGCGTGGTCTCCCGGCTCGACGTCGACGACGCGTCCCTGCGCTACGACGGCACCGACGTGACGCCGAGCGCCTCGACGCAGGCGAAGGGCGTCGTGCGCCCGCTGTGCACCCAGCTGCCCACGACCACGACGTCGCCGCCGCCCTCGACCGGTGCCTGCAAGGTCAAGGTCACGACGCCGCTGACCTGGAAGGGCGGCGTGCAGCTCGCCGTCGCGGTGACGAACCAGAAGGCCGCGCTGTCGAACTGGACGCTGTCGGCGGTCCTGCCCGACGGTGCCACGCTGGCGGCGGGGTGGCCGGGCCGGTGGAGCCAGTCCGGCGGCCAGGCGAGCGTGGTGTTCGACGGGGACTACGCCAACCCGCTGGCGGCGCGCTCGCAGGCGAGGGTGGGGCTCGTCCTCGACGGCACGTCCAAGGTGCCCAGCCGCTGGTACGTCAACGGGGTGCTGTGCCGGTCCTGACGTCGTGAGCTGCCGGCCGGCGCCGCGGGTGTCGGCCGGCAGCTACCCCCAGGGGGTATGGGAGTAGCGTGGGATCATGACTGTCACGCGCCGCGCCCTGCTCCTGTCCGCCGTCCTCCTCGCCGGGGTGACCTCGGCCTGCGGGGGGACCGACGAGGCGGCGCCGGCCGCGGACCGGACGGTCGTCGACGTCCGTACGCCGGCGGAGTTCGCCACCGGGCACGTCCGCGGCGCCCGCAACCTCGACGTCGAGGCCCCCGACTTCGACACCGCCGTCGCGGCGCTGCCGAAGGACGCGACCTATCTCGTCTACTGCCACAGCGGCAGGCGCGCCGGCATCGCCGTCGAGCGGATGACCGCCGCGGGACTGCGCGCCGCCAGCGGCGGGGGCGTCGAGGACATGCGCGCGGCGGGCTGGGAGATCGTCACCGGCTGAGCGGCGCCCGTGGGACCGGCGCGCGCTCAGCGCAGGGCGCCGGCCCGGACGGGGCTGTGCGCGCCCACCTGGTCGAGGTCGGAGCCGCCCGCGGTGTGCTGGGCGACGACGAGGTCGATGCCCAGGCCGTCGAGGTGCGCCCGGGCCTGCCCTGACGGCTCGACGTCGGTGACCCAGGCGGACACCTGCGCCCAGGAGGCCACCGACGCCAGCGCCAGCCGCCCCCACGCGGAGGCGGCGGCGAGCAGCACGACGGCGGTGCCGTCCGCGGCGAGCGCGTGGGCCACCTCGGCCTCGGCGACGTCGGAGACGGTGGCGCCGGCGCTGGGGTGGACGCCCTCGACGCCGAGGAGGGCGAGGTCGGCGTGCAGCCCGGCGAGGGTGTGCGTGGCCAGGGGCCCGACCAGGCGACCGGACGCCGTCAGCCTCCCGCCGGTGAGCAGCACCTCGGCGGCGGGCAGCAGGGCCGCCGCCGTGACCGAGTTGGTGATCACCGTGAGCCCGGGGACGCCGCGCAGGTGCCGCGCGACGGCGGGACTGGTGGGTCCGCCGAGGGCGATCCGCTGCCCGGGGCGCACCAGGGCCGCGGCGGCGCGGCCCAGGGGGTCGAGGCTGTCGTCCACGCGGATGGTGGTCTCGGGCGCCGCGGTGCCGGACTCGGGCGCGTAGTGGCCCGGCAGCGGGGTGCCGGGGGCCAGGGGCGTCGAACCCGCGGAGCGGTTGCCGCCCTCGGGTGCGGTGGCGCCCCCGTGGACGCGCTCCACGAGGCCGCGGCGGGCCAGGGCGGCGATGTCCCGGCGGATCGTCATGTCGGAGACGCCGAGCAGGGAGACCAGGTCCCCCACCCGGGCACCGCCGTGGCGCCGAACCTGCTCGAGGATGCGCTCCTGTCGTTGCCGCGCCAGCACCCCAGCTCCTTCCCGGGCGAACTCGCCCGCGTCCGCGGATCTCGTGGGCCCTCGGCCCGACGCCGTCGTCGTGGTCGTGCCCGCCGGCCCCGGGTCAGGGGTCTGCGTACCGACCGGTTGGTGAGCGCCGTGGCACGCGGAAGTGTCACCACGGAGGGTGGGCGGATCTCGCCGGAGGGTCGACGAAGGCGACGAAAAGCGGTCTTTGACCGTTTCAGGGGCAACATAGCGGACCAGATGACCACCCTGGGTGGCGGATCGCTCGCGCGCAGTCGCCCAGCGGTGACCGGCCGTGGCCACACCACGGGCCGCGGGAGGTGACGCCTGCGCGCCGCCGGGCAGTGCCAGAATGGCGCGCATGTCCACGACGCCAGCGACGACGCCGTCGGGTGCCGACCAGCCGGCCCCGGCCGCCCCTGCGGCCGACCAGCTCCGACGCCCGCGCCTGTTCTCCGGGATGCAGCCCACCGCCGACTCCCTGCACCTGGGCAACTACCTCGGGGCGCTCGTCAACTGGGTCGCGCTGCAGGAGACGCACGACGCGGTCTACTGCGTGGTCGACCAGCACGCGCTCACCGTGGCCCCCGAGCCCGCCGTCCTGCGCAGCCGCGTCCGCGTGACGGCCGCGCAGTTCCTGGCCGCCGGGATCGACCCGCAGCGCTCGGTCGTGTTCGTGCAGAGCCACGCCCCCGCGCACGCGCAGGCCGCCTGGGTGCTGCAGTGCCTCACGGGCTTCGGCGAGGCGAGCCGGATGACCCAGTTCAAGGACAAGTCGACCCGCCAGGGCGCCGACGCCGCGTCCGTGGGCCTGTTCACCTACCCGGTGCTCCAGGCCGCCGACATCGTGCTCTACAACGCCCACGCCGTGCCCGTGGGCGAGGACCAGCGCCAGCACCTCGAGCTCACCCGAGACCTCGCCCAGCGGTTCAACTCCCGCTACGGGCGCACGCTCGTCGTCCCCGAGCCCTACATCGTCAAGGCCACCGCCAAGATCCTCGACCTGCAGAACCCCGACAAGCAGATGAGCAAGAGCCTCGGCGGGGCCGGGTGCCTGTTCCTGCTCGACGACCCCAAGGTGTCGGCCAAGAAGATCCGCTCGGCGGTCACCGACACGGGGCGCGAGGTCGTCTTCGACCCCGAGGGCAAGCCCGGGGTCTCCAACCTCCTGACCCTCCTCTCGGCGCTGTCGGGCACGGGGATCCCCGAACTGACCGAACGCTTCGCGGGCGCGGGCTACGGTGACCTCAAGAAGGAGGTCGCCCAGGTGTACGTCGACTTCGCCGAGCCGTTCCGCGACCGGGTGCAGGAGCTCCTGTCCGACACCGGCACGCTGGACGACATCCTCGCCGACGGTGCGCGCCGCGCCCGCGAGATCAGCGACGGCGTGCTCCAGCGCATCTACGAGAAGGTCGGCCTCCTGCCCGAGCGCCCGCGGCGGTCGCGCACATGAGCGCCCGGACCGGGCCCGTGGCCGACCAGCTGGCGGTGATGAGCGGGGAGCCGGCCGCGCGCCCCGGGCGCCACGCCGCCCCCGGCCCGGTCTTCGAGGACCCGCCCACGATGACCATGCCGGTCTCCGCGCTCCTGGCCCTCGACACGGTGACGATCGGGGTCGCCGTGATGGTGCCCGAGCCCTGGGGCTCGCACCTGCAGGAGTGCCGCGCGTCCTTCGGCGACCCGCAGGCCGGGGCCATCCCCACCCACATCACACTGCTGCCGCCCACCTCGCTGCCGCGGCGCTCCCTGGCGCAGGTGCGCGCGCACCTCGCCGCCGTCGCGGCGACCACCCGGCCGTTCCGGATCGGGCTGCGGGGGACCGGCACCTTCCGGCCGGTCTCGCCCGTCGTCTACGTCGCCGTCGCGGCCGGCGCCGGCAGCTGCGACCGGCTGCAGCGGGCCGTGCGCTCGGGGCCCCTGGCCCGCGAGCTCGCCTTCCCGTACCACCCGCACGTCACGGTCGCGCACGACGTCGTCGAGGACAGCCTGACCCTGGCCGAGGAGTCCCTGCGGGACTTCGAGGCCGGGTTCGGCGTGGAGGAACTGTGGCTGTACGAGCACGGCGCGGACGGCGTGTGGCGGCCGCAGGAGCAGTTCCGGTTCACGACGGCCGGCTGAGGCCCGCCCGTCCCACCCCGGCCTCCCTCGTGCAGCGGCTCGGCGCCGTGGGCGAGTGGTGGGGCCGTACGCACGCCGGCCGGGTGTGGACCAGGTACGGCAGGGCGCGGGGCGGGGTCCTCGCGGCGGGCGTGGCCTACTACGCGTTCTTCTCCCTCGTCCCGGCGTTGGCCGTCGGGTTCACCATCCTTGGGATCGTCCTGGGCGGGCGCGCCGACCTCCAGGCCGACGTCGTGTCCTACCTCAACGACAACCTCGGCACCACCCTGGTCTCGGTGCACGAGGGCCAGGGCGCGCTGGTGACCCTCGACGACCTCACCGGTTCGGGCGCGCTGAGCGCGACCGGCGTCTTCGGGGTGGTCGGCCTGCTGCTCACCGGCCTCGGCTGGGCGGGGGCGATCCGGGCCGGCGTGCGGGGGGTCTTCGGCGTCCCCGGCGGCACCAACGTGGTCGTGGACCGGCTGCGCGACGTCCTGCTCATGGCCGCCCTCGGGGTGGCGGTGCTCGCCTCGGTGGCGCTGTCGCTGTCGGTGACCACCCTGGCCGACGCCGCCCAGGCGTGGCTGGGCGTGGAGCAGACCCAGGCGGGCGCGACGGGCCTGCAGGTCGGGGCGGCCGTCCTGGTGCTGGGCGTGGACGCCCTGGTGCTGGCGGTGCTCGTGCGGATCATGGCGGCGACCTCCCCCCGCTGGCGCGACCTGTGGCCCGCGTGCCTGCTCGGCGCCACCGCGCTGGGCCTGCTCAAGCTGTTCGGGGGCCTGCTGCTGGGGCGGACGGCGTCCTCGCGGTTCGTCACCGCCTTCGCCGTGGTCGTCGGTCTGCTGATCTGGATGAACGTCGCGGGGCGGATCGTCCTGCTGACGGCGGCGTGGGCGGCCGACCGTTCCCAGCGCGGGGTGCTGCCCGTCTCGCTGCTCACGCCGGCCGAGCGCCATCGCGACACCCCGGCGCAGGCCGGCGCGCTGCTCCCGGCGCCACCCTGCCCTCCGCCCGGACCGGCGGTGCCGGTGGCCGCCGCCGACGCGGTGGCCGTCAGTGCCGGGGCCGTCCTGGGGGCCGTCGCCGGATGGACGGCGGCCAGGCTGGTCGGTACCGCCACCAGCCGAGGGCCCCTCCGAGGCCCGTCGCGACGACGAGGGTGAGCGCCACCCACGGCCACGGGACGCGGTGGGGGCGGGCCGCGGGGGCGGCCGTGACGCCCGCGGCGGTGGTGCCCCCGACGAGTGCGGGGGAGGCGCTGGGGGACGGCGTCGGCGTGGGCGCGGGGCGCTCCCCGGGCTCCACGAGGCGCCCGACGGGCGTGACCTCGCTGCCGTAGGTGAACGCCCAGTCCAGCAGCTGGCGGGCCATCTGCGCGGTCTGCCCGTCGGCGTGGATGAGGGCCACGAGGTAGCCGCGGCCCGAGCGGCGGGCGCTGCCCACGAAGGAGCCGCCTGCCGCCACCGTGTACCCGTTCTTCACGCCGGTGGCGCCCGCGTAGCCGTAGAGCAGCTTGTTGTGGTTGCCCACCTCGAACGTCGCGCGGCGCGGGTCGCCGACCCGGCCGGCGGCGGGGAAGCGGTAGCGCTTGGTCGCGACGATCGAGGCGACCGAGGGCGTGCGCAGCGCCTGGCGGCCGAACAGCGCGAGGTCGTAGGGGCTGGTCACCTGGCCCTCGGCGTCGAGCCCGCTGGTGTTGGCGACCACGGTGTCGTCCCCGCCCAGGCGGGCGGCCTCCGCCTGCATCAGCCGCGACGCCTCGGGCAGCCCGCCGGCGAGGGCGGCCAGCCCGCTGGCCGTGTCGTTGCCGCTGCCGAGCAGCAGGCCGTGCAGCAGGTCGCGGACGGTGTACTGCGAGCCCGCGACGACGCCGACCTTGCTGCCGTCGATGTTCTGGTCGGTCGCCGTGGCAATGTAGACCGTGCCCGGGTCCAGGCGCGGGGCCAGCGTGATCGCGGTGAGGATCTTGAGGGTGCTCGCGGGGGCGCAGCGCTTGTGGCCGTCGGCGGAGGCGAGCACCGCACCGGAGTCGAGGTCGGTGACGATCCAGGCGGCCGCCTTGACGGCGGGCGGCGGGGGGACGGCGGCCGGGCGCCGCACCTGGACGCCGGGCAGCCGCAGGCGCTCACCACCGACGGCGTCGGGCCGCGCGGGCAGGCAGGGTGCCGACAGCCGCTTCGGCGGGGGAGTGGCGGAGGCGGGCGCAGCGGCCTGGGGCGCGCACGGCAGCGCGATCAGGGCGGCGGCCGCGACCGCCGACACGACGGCGCGCCCCCGGCTCATGGGGGCAGAGCCTACGACGCCGTGCGACCCGCGGTCAGGCGGCCACCCGCCCGCGGTGGCGGACCTGCTCGTAGCGCCCGATCAGCTCCTCGACGACGGGCGCCCAGCCGCGCCCCCGAACCCCGGCCGCCGCCTGCCCGCCCATCCGGCGGCGCAGCGGCGCGTCGCCGCTCAGGAGGCGCACGGCGTCGGCCAGCGCCGCGTCGTCGTCGGGGGCGTAGAGCAGGCCGGTCGAGCCGTGCGCGACGAGGTCGAGGGGGCCGCCGCTGGCGGGCGCCACGACGGGGACGCCCGAGGCCATGGCCTCCTGCAGCGTCTGCCCGAACGTCTCCTGCGTGCCCGTGTGGACGAAGACGTCGAGGGCGCCGTAGGCGTCGGCCAGCTCCTCGCCGTCCAGTCGCCCGGTGAGCACGGCGGGCAGCCCGTCGAGGGCGCGGGCGACCGCCGCCCGGCACGGGCCCTCGCCCACGACCACCAGGCCCGTCGCCGGCGCGGTGCCGGTCAGCGGGGCCAGGGCGGCGAGCCGCTCGACCCGCTTCTCGGGCGCCAGCCGCCCGACGTAGCCGACGAGCACGACGTCCTCGACCACCCCGGGCGGCGCGCCGGCCGGCACCAGCGCGGCCCGGGCGGCGAGGGCGCGGCGCAGCGCCGTCACCGCGGCGGTGCCCCTGCGCCCCGGGTGGAACCGCTCGACGTCGACGCCCCGGCCCCACAGCGCGGTGCGCGCGACGCCGTGGGCGCGCAGGTCGGCAAGGGCCGCGCTCGACGGCGCCAGGGTGAGGTCGGCGAGGTCGTGCAGCCGCCGGATCCAGCGCCACGCGGCCCGGGCGAACAGGGCCGTGGCGGCGGGCGGCCCGTGGTGGCGGGCGAAGCCGGCGACGTCGGTCTGGTAGATCGCCACGGACGGGACGTCGAGCCGCCGGGCCGCGGCCAGCCCCGCGTAGCCGAGGGCGAACGGGGACGCGACGTGCACGACGTCGGGGGCGAAGGCGGCGAGCGCCGCCTGGACCCGGCGCTGCACCGCGGCGGTGGGCACCCCCACCCCGAACTCCCGGAAGGCCCAGGCGGGGACGGGGACGACGGCGGCCCCGGCGTAGCCCGCGGGGGCGGGGGCGCCGGGCAGTTGCGGGCAGACCACGACCGCCTCGTGGCCGTGCCGCTGCAGGTGGTCGAGGACGCGCAGCACGCTGGTGGTGACACCGTTGGCCGCGGGCAGGAACGACTCCGTGACGATCGCCACACGCATGACCCTCACGCTCGCGCGCGCAGGTGGACGGCGGCCGCCCGCCCGGCGCTGCGCAGGTGATCGGGGGATGGCGCTTCGGTGGCGACTGCCCCGCGGCCGCGCGCGACCACTACGGTGTGTGCCCGTGACTGAGCGGATCCCCGGTTTCCACGCGATCGTCCCCGCCGGCGGTGCCGGCACGCGGCTGTGGCCGCTGTCGCGGCAGGGGCGGCCCAAGTTCCTGCTCGACCTCACCGGCTCCGGCCGGTCCCTGCTGCAGGGCACCGTGGACCGCCTGCTGCCGCTGACGGGTGCCGAGGGCACGCTCGTGGTCACCGGCACCGCCCACGCCCCGGCCGTCGCGCAGCAGCTGCCCGCGCTACCGGCCGCCAACCTGCTCGCCGAACCCGCGCCCCGCGACTCCACCGCGGCGATCTGCCTGGCCGCCGCGGTCGTCGCCGCCCGCGACCCCGAGGCCGTCGTCGGGTCCTTCGCCGCCGACCAGGTGATCGCCGAGGTCGACGCGTTCGCCGACGCCGTCGCGCAGGCCGTCGCCGTCGCCCGCGCCGGGTACGTCGTCACCATCGGCATCGAGCCCACCTTCGCCTCCACCGCCTTCGGCTACATCGCCTGCGGCGAGGACGTCGGCGTCGAAGGCGCTCCCGACGGCCGCCGGGTCGTGGAGTTCGTGGAGAAGCCCGACGCCGACACCGCCACGGCCTACCTCGCCTCCGGCACCTACCGCTGGAACGCGGGCATGTTCATCGCCCGCGCCGACGTCCTGCTGGAGCAGCTGGCGGCCTCCCGGCCCGCCCTGCACGCGGGGCTGCTGGAGATCGCGGCGGCCTGGGACACCCCCGACCGCGAGGAGGTCCTGCACCGCGTGTGGCCGGGCCTGGAGAAGGTCGCGATCGACTACGCGATCGCCGAGCCCGCCGCCGCCGCGGGCAAGGTCGCCGTCGTCCCCGCCGACCTGGGCTGGGACGACATCGGCGACGTCGACTCCCTCGCGGGCCTGCTGCCGGTGGCCGACGACGCGGGCGTGCGGGTGCTCGGCGACGCGGCGCACGTGCTCGCCGCCGAGTCGGAGGCCACCGTGCTGGTGGCGCCCGGATCGGGCCGGCTGGTCGCCGTCCTGGGCCTGTCCGACGTGGTCGTCGTCGACACCCCCGACGCCCTTCTCGTCACCACCCGGGCCAAGGCCCAGCAGGTGAAGGGCCTCGTCGACCGGCTGAAGGCGCAGGGCCGGGCCGACCTGACCTGAGCGCCGCAGCGGGTGGCGCTACGGTGGGCGACGCCGTGAACATCGAAGCCGCCGAGTCCCTGTCCCGCGTCGAGGCGCTGCTCGCGCCGCACCTCGACGACGTCCTCACGCTGCGCCGCGACCTGCACGCCCACCCCGAGACGGGCCACCACGAGACGCGCACGACCGGCGTCCTGGTCGAGTTCCTCCGCCGCGCGGGCCTGCAGCCGCAGCCCCTGCCCGGAACCGGGCTGACGTGCGACCTCGGGCCCGCCCTGCGGGGCGACGGCACGCCCTCGCGGAGGGTCCTGCTGCGGGCCGACATCGACGCGCTGCCCGTGCAGGAGGACACCGACCTGCCGTGGCGCTCGCGCACCGACGGCGTCGCGCACGCCTGCGGGCACGACGTCCACACCGCGGCCCTGGCCGGTGCGGCCCGGGTGCTGGCCGACCTCGACGCCGCCGGGCACCTCGGCGGGCGGGTGCGGCTGGTGTTCCAGCCCGCGGAGGAGGTGCAGCCGGGCGGGGCCCTGGAGGTGATCGCCGCCGGGCGGGTCGAGGGGGTGGACGCGGCGTACGCGATGCACTGCGACCCGCGCACCGACGTCGGCTCGATCGGCTGCCGGATCGGGGCGATCACGTCGGCCGCCGACCTCGTCTCCGTGGAGCTGTCCGGCAAGGGCGGGCACACCTCGCGCCCCCACCTGACCGGCGACGTGGTCTTCGCGCTCAGCCAGGTGATCACCCAGCTGCCCGCCGTCCTCAGCCGCCGGATCGACCCGCGGGCCGGGCTGGCCCTGGTGTGGGGGCGGGTGCAGGCGGGCGCCGCCTATAACGCGATCCCGCGCACGGGCCTGGCCCAAGGCACCCTGCGCTGCCTCGACCTCGCCGCCTGGCAGCAGGTGGGCGCGATCCTCGAGGAGGTGGTGCACGACCTGGTGCGCCCTTACGACGTCCGCGCCAGCATCACCCACGTGCGGGGCGTGCCCCCCACCGTCAACCATCCCGACGCCGTCGCCGTCGTCGAGGACGCCGCGCACGCCGAGCTCGGCCCCGGCACCGTCGTCCTGGCCGAGCAGAGCCTCGGCGGGGAGGACTTCGGCTGGGTGCTGGAGCGCGTGCCCGGGGCCATGTTCCGGCTCGGCACCCGCACCCCCGGCGGGCGCACCTACGACCTGCACCAGGGGGACTTCGTGCCCGACGAGCGGGCGGTGGCCGTGGGGGCGCGGATGCTCGTGGCCGTCGCGTTGCGCGACCTCGCCCCCGGCCGCCCCGCCCGCGGCGCAACGCCGTGACCCGGGTGTGGACGTCCGGTCCCGGACGGGCTCGACCACTCGCTACGGTAGGGCGCGTGGGGTCTGCCGGCGTCTGTCGCCACCATCGCCGCCCGGGCACGGTGAACTGAGCCGTGCCCGCCCAGCCGCCCGCCCCCGGTCCCACCGTCGCCCCCGGCGAGGTGCCCCGCGGTCGCGCGGGCGGGGCCGCGCCCGGCGCGGCGGAGGGCTCGGCGCCCCGGCCACGGGCCGTGCTGCGCATCGTCTCCGGTCCGGGTGCCGGGCAGGAGCGTCCCCTCACCCCCGGCCGGCACACGGTCGGCGCGGCGCCGTCGTCCTGGTTGCAGCTCGACGACCCGGTGCTGCCCGCCCTGGCCGTGACCCTCGTCGTCGACGCGTCGGGCCGCGTCCTGGTGGAGCCCGCACCCGCGGCGCACGCCGCCCGCACCGACCTGCCCGCCCGCCTGCGCCGGCTGCCCGGCCCGGCGCTGCTCGGCGGTGCGCAGGGCCGCGAGGTCGATCTCGACGGCCCGCCCCCGCTCGTCCACCTCGCCCGGCGCGAACTGCGCCGGCGCGGGGCCTGGGAGCCGGGGCAGCAGCTCGCCGTCGGCGACGTCCTGCTCGAACTCGCGCCGGCCGCGCCGCCCCCACCCGCCGAGGGCAGCCCGGAGGTCGTCCGCGTCACGCGGGAGGCGCCGGCGCCGCGAGCCGCCCGCTTCGTGCTGCCGGCCTCCCCGCTCGGGTCGCGCTGGTCCCGGCAGGGCCGCGGGGAGACCGCCCGCTACCGCGAGGCGGTGCGCGAGGTCGAGGCCCGGGCGCGCCTGGCGCTGGGGGCCGAGGCGGCGCAGCGCACCGACGACCTGCCCGACCCGGTGCGGCTGCTCGCGTCGGTGACGAGCCGCGACGCCCGGCTGTGGCAGCGGCGGCGCGGGGACGACGACTGGCTCGTGCTGCGCGTGGGCACCGCCGACGTCACCAGCGACGTCAGCATGATGGCGCCCGACCGCGGGCGCGTGGTGCGGCGCTGGTCGGTGCCCGACGTCCCGGTGGCCCTCGACCTCGACCGTGCGGGGGTGGTCGGGCTCGCCGGCCCCGCACCCCAGCGCCGCAGGCTGGCGGCGTGGCTGCTCGCGCAGGTCGCCGTCCACCACAGCCCCGGTGAGGTGCGGCTGAGCCTGCTCTCCGATCCCGGCGACGACGCGTGGGCGTGGGCGCGCCGCCTGCCCCACGTGCGCGAGGCCGCCGGTGGGGAGGGCCCACCGGACGCCGGCGGGCCGGAGGCAGAGCTGGGCCGGCTGGTCGAGCTGATGCGGGCCCGCCAGGCCCAGGCCCGGGCGGTCCCCGACGAGCTGACCTTCGACCCGGTGCTCGTGGTCATCGACGCCCCGGCGCTGCTGACCCCCCTGCCGCCCACCCTGTCCCTGATCAAGGAGGGTCCGGCCGTCGGGTTCCGGTTCCTGTGGCTCGACGCCGAGGCCTCGGCGCTGCCGCGGGAGTGCGGGACGACGGTCGTGCTCGCCCCGCCGGTCCTGCAGGTCCGCATCGCGGGGGCGCCCGTGGCCGAGCTGGTGCGGCCCGACCTGCCCGTGGCCGCGTGGTTCTCCGGCCTGGCCGACGCGATGGAGGGCCTGCGCGAGGCCGCCGCCGACGACGAGCTGGTCCTGCCGACCCAGGCGCGGCTGCTCGAGCTGATCGGGATGACCGCGCCCACCGGCCAGGCCGTCCTGCACCGCTGGGTGGCCGCCGGGGGCCGCACGACCACCGCCACGATCGGCGAGGGGCCCGACGGGCCCTTCCGCGTGGACCTGCGCCGTGACGGACCCCACGTGCTCGTGGCGGGGGAGTGGGGCGCGGGCAAGTCCGAGCTGCTGCAGACGCTGATCGCGTCGCTGGCGGTGGGCAACCGGCCCGACGAGCTGGCGTTCGTGCTCGTGGACTACCAGGGCGACGCCGGCGCGGGCGCCTTCGCCGACTGCGCCCGGCTGCCCCACACCGTCGGCGTCGTCACCGACCTCGACACCCACGAGACCGCCCGCGTGCTGGAGAGCCTCGCCGCCGAGCTGCAGCGGCGCCAGACGCTGCTCGCCGGTGCGGCGGTGAAGGACCTCGACGAGTACCACGCGGCACGCGACGCCGCCCTGCTCACCGAGGGCCGCGCCGGGCGCCTGGCCCCCGGGCACCGCCTCGCCGAGACGATCCCCCGGCTGGTCCTGGTGATCGACGAGTTCGCCGCGCTCGCGGCCGACCTGCCCGGGTTCCTCGCGGGCCTCGTCGAGATCGCCCAGGTCGGCCGGGCCCGGGGCATCCACCTGGTGCTGGCCACGGAACGGCCCTCCGGCGTGCTGAGCGAGGAGGTCGCGGGCGGAGCGCGGCTGCGGATCGCCCTTCGAGTGGCCTCCGCCGAGGACAGCCTCGCCCTGGTGCAGGCCCCCGACGCCGCCCGCATCCCCCGCTCGCTGCCGGGGCGCGCCTACGCCCGCGCCTGCGACGGCCCCCTCGTCGGCTTCCAGGCGGCGCGAGTCGCCGGTACCGCACCCGGCGCCACGCCTGGCACTGGGCCCGGCACCGCACCCGGCACCGCCGGGCGCAGCGACCTCGCGCTGCTGGTGGACGCCGTGCGTGACGCGGCCTCGGCGGCGGCCCTGCGAGGCGCGAAGGCTCCGTGGACCCCGGCGCTGCCCGACGTCGTCCTCGTCGACGACCTGCCCGACCGCCCGCTGGCCGGCACGCCGCACCCGCGCCCCCGCACCGCGCGGCGGATCGGGGCCGAGCGGCGGACCCGCCCCGGCACCGTCCCCCCGCTGCGGTTCGGCCTGGCCGACGTCCCCGCGTGGCAGCACCAGGACGTCGCCGTCTTCGACGTCGCGCGCGCCGGGCACCTGCTGGTCGCCGGTGCTCCGGGAAGCGGGCGCACCACGGTCCTGCGGGCGCTGGCGGCGGCGCTGGCCCGCGACGTCGCCCCCGAGCAGGTGCGGGTGTGGGTCGTCGACCCCCGGGGCCGGCTCACGGGCATGACGGCGCTGCCGCACCTCGAACGCCACCTCGGTGCCGGCCACGCCGCCGACGAGCGCGAGGAGCTCGCGGCGCAGCTGCTGCGGGAGATCGCCGAGCGACGAGCCGTGCTCGGCACCACCACGCTGGCCGACGCGCGGGAGCGCCGCGGTCGGGGCACGGAGACGCCCACCTGGCCCTACCTGCTGGTGGTCGTCGACGACTGGGAGCAGGCCTTCGGCTCACCCGCCGGGCTGTCGCAGCGCTGGCAGCGGGTGCTCGCCGAGGGCGGTGACGCGGGGGTCGCCGTCGTGCTCGCCGGCGTCAGCGCGGGCGCGTCGTCCCCGATCGCGCCCCTGATCGGCGAACTCCTGCTGCTCACGGGCGCCACCGACGCCGCGCCCGGCATCCCGGTGCTCGACCTCGCGGTCGAGGGTGCGGCGGGGCTGGCCCACCCCGCCCCGATCGGCCGGGCCGTGCGCACGGTGCCGCCGGGGCGAGCGACCGACGACGGGACGGCGGAGGAGCCGGCCGCCGTGGGCGCCCCCGGCCGGGGCGCGGGCGCCGGTGACAGGCGGCGCCCGGTGCCCTCCCGGCGGCCGCTGCCCGCGCACGAGGTGCAGGTGGCGCTGCTGGTGCCCGACCCCACGCCCCAGGCGCAGGACGCCGCGCTCGCCGACCGCGCCCAGGAGGCCGCCCGACGCCACGCGGGCCGCCGATGACCGCCGGCACGCCCTGGGAGGGCCTGCGCGCTGCGGCGCGAGCCGCGCTCCCGCGCGCCTACGCCCCCTACAGCGCCTTCCCCGTCGCGGCCGCCGGCCTCACCGAGGACGGCCGGACCGTGGTGGGCGTGAACGTCGAGAACGCCTCCTACGGGCTCACCCTGTGCGCGGAGTGCGGCCTCGTGTCGGCGCTGCACGCGGGCGGCGGCGGGCGGCTGGTGGCCGTGACGTGCGTGGGCCCCGACGGCGCGGTGCTG
This sequence comes from Kineosporiaceae bacterium, assembly GCA_046330935.1. GTDB lineage: Bacteria > Actinomycetota > Actinomycetes > Actinomycetales > Kineosporiaceae > JAXLRU01. Next base: position 136,818 of record JAXLRU010000006.1, on the reverse strand, counting down.
GCCCCCTGCGGGCGGTGCCGGCAGCTGTTGCTGGAGCACGGCGGGCCGCAGCTGCTGGTCGACGCCGAATCGGGGCCGCTGCCCCTGGCGGAGCTGCTGCCGTGGTCGTTCGGGCCGGGCGACCTCGCCCGCGGGCACGGGCAGGAGGGCCGATGAGCGAGCCGTTCGCGGCGGTCGAGGTGATCGCCGCCAAGCGCGACGGGCACGAGCTCGACGACGACCGGATCCGCTGGGTGATCGGCGCCCACGGCCGCGGTGTCGTGGCCGACGAGCAGATGGCGGCCCTGCTCATGGCGGTGCTGCTGCGCGGCATGTCGCGCCGCGAGGTGGCCACCTGGACGGCGGCGATGATCGCCTCGGGGGAGCGGCTGGACTTCTCCGGCCTGGACCGTCCCACGGTCGACAAGCACTCCACGGGGGGCGTGGGGGACAAGATCACCCTCGCCCTCACGCCCCTGGTCGCGGCCTGCGGTGCGGCGGTCCCGCAACTGTCGGGCCGGGGTCTCGGCCACACCGGCGGCACCCTCGACAAGCTGGAGTCGATCCCCGGCTGGCGCGCGCGGCTGAGTACGGCCGAGATGCGGCGCCAGCTGGCCGAGGTGGGTGCGGTGATCTGCGCCGCCGGGGACGGGCTGGCCCCCGCCGACCGCGCGCTGTACGCGCTGCGCGACGTCACCGCCACCGTCGAGTCCGTCCCCCTGATCGCCTCCTCGATCATGAGCAAGAAGATCGCCGAGGGGACGTCGGCCCTGGTGCTCGACGTGAAGGTCGGCTCGGGCGCGTTCCTGCCCGACGTCGACCCCGCGCGCACGCTGGCCGCCACCATGGTCGATCTCGGCCGGGACGCGGGGGTGCGCACCAGCGCGCTGCTCACCGAGATGGACTCGCTGCTGGGCCGCACCGCGGGCAACGCCCTGGAGGTCGCCGAGGCCGTGGAGGTACTCGCCGGGGGCGGCCCGCCCGACGTCCAGGCGCTGACCCTGGCCCTCGCGGAGGAGATGCTGGCGGCCGTGGGGCTGCCGGGCGCGGACCCGCGCGCCGCGCTCGCCTCGGGCCGGGCCATGGACGCCTGGCGGGCGATGATCGCGGCCCAGGGCGGCGACCCTGGCGCCCCCCTGCCCCGGGCGCGGCACACCCACGACGTCCTGGCGCCGGCCGACGGCGTCCTGCTCCGGCTCGACGCCCGCGCGGTCGGCGTCGCCGCGTGGCGCCTCGGGGCCGGCCGGGCCCGCAAGGAGGACGCCGTGCAGGCGGCCGCCGGTGTCGTCGCCCACGCGGCCCCGGGTGACGTGGTGCGCGCGGGGCATCCGCTGCTGACCCTGCACACCGACGACGACGCGTTGATCCCCGCCGCCGTGCAGGCGCTGCGGGACGCCGCCACGGTCGTCCCGGGCGGCGCCGGGGGCACCCCGGGCTCGCCGGGCCGCGTGCTGGAGCGCCTCGCGTGAGCGCTGCCCGGCGGCCGCGGTCGGTGTACGACGAGGGCACCGAACCCGACCCCCGGTTCTCCATGGCCAACGAGCGCACCGCCCTGGCGTGGCTGCGCACGGCCCTCGCCACCGTCGCGGGTGGCGTGGGCCTGGACTCCCTGGCCAGGGTGGCCGACCTCACCGGGCTGCTGCGACCCGTCGGCGCGTTGATGTGCCTGCTCGGCGGGGTCCTCGCGGCCTCCGCGCTGCTGGGGTGGCGGCGCCGGGAGCGCGCGCTGCGCAGGCAGGAGCCGCTGCCGCCGCCGGTCGCGCTGCCCTGGGTGGCCGCCGCCGTCCTGCTCGTGGCGGTGGTGCTCGCGGTGCTCGTCGCGGTGGTGGGGTGAGCGGCGCCACGGGCCGGCCCGGGCTGCAGCCCGAGCGAACGGCGATGGCCTGGCACCGCACCGGCGTCGCGGCGACCGCCGTCGGCGGGGTCTGCCTGCTGGGGGCCGCGCACGCCGGGCGCTGGTGGCTGCTGGGCGCCGCCTGCCTGGCCGCCGGGGGCGCGGCCGTCCTCAGCGTGCTGATCCGCGACGCGGTCAGCGCCGAGGAGGGCGCCCGCACCGAGCGCCGCTGGTCGCTGCTGACGGCCACGGCCGGGGTGGTCCTGGCGCTGGCCGTCGTCGGGGCGCTGCTCTGCGCGAGCCCCTGACCGCGGGCCCTTGACCGCGAGCCCCTGATCGCGAGGCTTGCGCGGTGGCCGATCAGCCGCCCAGCAGCTCGCGGCGCACCCCGACCAGGGCGGCGAGCAGGGACGACGCCCCGATCCGGAAGCGGTCGGGGGTCACGGGCAGGCCCGCGGCGCGCAGCAGCGCGAGGTAGCCGAGGGCGTCCTGCGCCGTCCGGACCCCGCCGGCGACCTTGACGCCGGCACGCGCCCCTGTCGCGTCGCTCCAGGTGCGCACGGTGAGCGCGACGGCGGCCGCCGACTCGGGCGTCGCCGCGGGGGCGGCCTTGCCGGTGCTGGTCTTGACCACGTCCGCCCCGCCCAGCAACGCCAACCACCCGGCGTCGCGGACCGCCCTGGCCGTGCCCAGCTCGCCGGTCTCCAGGATCACCTTGAGGTGCACGCCGCGGCGGTGCTCGTCGCACACCCGGCGGACCTGCGCGACGTCGTCGAGCACCTTGGCGTACCTGGCGTCGAGGAAGGCCCCCCGGTCGATGACCATGTCGATCTCGTCGGCCCCCGCCTGCAGCGCGTCGGCGACGTCGGCGAGCCGGGTCGCCAGGGTGGCCCGCCCGCTGGGGAAGGCGCCGGCGACGGACGCCACGGCCACCCCCGTGCCCGCCAGCCGGCGAGCGGCGACCTCGACGAGGTCGGGGTAGACGCAGACGGCCGCCACCCGCGGGCAGGTGCCCGAGGTGATCGGGTCGCCGTCGGGGTCGGGCTGCAGGGCCTGCTCGGCCAGGGCCAGCACCCGGGAGGGGGGGTCGGTGGCCTCCAGCGTGGTGAGGTCGATGGCGGAGATCAGGGTCTCGACGTCGGCCAGTCGGGGGGAGGGCTCGGGGCCGCCGGCCGCGAGGATCCGGGCGACCTGCTCGCCGGGGTCGGGCAGTGCGGCGTCGAGGGCGTCCAGGAGCTCCGCGAGGCCGTCGTCGTCCAGCGCCGCCGCCAGCCGTGGCTCGGCCAGCACCGCGACGTCGTGGGGGCGGGCCGGTGGTCCGTCGGGGAGGGGCACGGGGGGAGTCTAGGCAGCGGAGGTCCGCTCGGCATGGGCGAGGATGACCCCGTGCCCGACCCCGCCGACCCGGCCCCGCCGCCCTCGCAGCGCCCGCCGCGTTCCCCGCGCCCCGGGGCGGGCCCCGGGGGGCGCGCCTACCGCCCCGGCAGCGCCCCGCTGTACGCGGGGGCGTACGGGGTGCTGGCCGGGTGGTGGCTGGTCGCGCTCGTCGTCAGGGGTGCCTGGTCGTCGTTGCCGCAGGTGGCCGCGGGCCTGGGCGCCGGCGGGTGCCTCGTCTTCGCGCTGCTGTGGCGGCCGCACGTGCGGGCCGACGCCCACGGCGTCCTGCTCGCGAACGTCGTGCGCGACGTGGCCGTGCCGTGGCCGGCCGTCGAGGAGGTGCGCACCCGGTTCGCCCTGACGGTCGTGAGCGGCGGCCGCTCCTACGCGGCGTGGGCCGCTCCTGCGCGCGGTGGTTCCCGGGCGCTGCGGCCGAGCCCCGCCCGCCGGCCACCCGGCACCCCGCCCGAGGTCACGTCGACGGCGTCCAGCCGCCTGCTCGAGGCCGATTCCGGTGCCGTGGCCTTCCTGCTGGAGGGGTTCCGCGCGGCGCCCGCGGCCCCGCGCCCGGGCGGTCCCGAGCATGCCGCCGTCGGGCCGGCGTGGCCCGGGATCCTCGCCCTCGCGCTCGCCCTGGTGCTGGGGGCGGCCGCCGTCGCGCTCGGCTGAGCGGCGCGCCGTCCGACCGTAAACGCGGTGACGGGCGGGCAGCCCGCATCTAGCCTGGTCGGCGGTGCCGTCTCCGGTGCGCAGGCCCCGTAGGGGCCGGCGTCGACCAGTCGTGCGGCACCGCCTGTCACAGCAACGCCCCGGGAGACCGGGGCGGCGGTGCGAATCCGCACCCTGCGCGGGCGCCGGACCCTCACGCGCGTCGGCGGCCCTGCGGGCACGGCACGGTCCGTGCCCCCGCCGCGACGGCTCGGTCCGGGGCCCGCGCAGGCCGCGACAGGACCCGTGCCGGCCGCCCCTCGGCCGGCCGACAGCGATCGGGGTGAGGAATGCGCGTCGTCGTCGCCGACCACGAGCGGGGCGTCCTGTCGGCCGCCGGGGCGCCGCCGCGGCTGCTCGGTCCGGGCCGTCACCGGTTCTGGCGCCGCGGGTGCCGGGTGCGGGTGGTCGACCTGCGTCCGTCCCTGCTGAGGGTGAGCGGGCAAGAGGTCCTGACCGCCGACGGCGTGGGCGTGCGGCTGTCGGTGGTGCTGCGTTACCGGATCCTCGACCCCCTGGCATGGATGGCCAGCGCCGCCGACGACGACACCGGCGCGCCGCGGCTGTACCTCGCGGCGCAGCTGGCGGTCCGCGACGTCGTCGGGGCCACCGCCGCCGCCGACCTGCCCGCGTTGCGCGGGGAGGCCACCGCTGCGCTGGCCGAGGCCGTCGCGGCCGTCGCGGCCGAGGTCGGTGCGCAGCTGCTGGAGGTGGCGGTCCGCGACCTGACGCTGCCGGGCGACCTCAAGCGGGTGTTCGCCCAGGTGGCCGCCGCGCGCCAGGAGGCGCTCGCCGCCCTGGAGCGGGCGCGGGGGGAGACGGCGACGCTGCGCAGCCTCGCCAACGCCGCGAAGCTGCTGGACGCGAACCCCTCGCTGGCGCGGCTGCGCGCCCTCGCCGCCCTGGAGCGGGGAGGCGGCTCGCTCGTCCTGCACACCGAGGAGCAGCGCCCGCAGTGATCTGCGCCACATCCGCTGGCGGGATGCGCGGCCAGGGCGCCGAAGGCCTTCGAGAGGGGCTCACTGGCCTGCGGCGCGCCTGAATCGTCCCGCTTTGGCGGGCCAGCACAGGCCGTCCCACCCGGCCGGGCCAACGGTCCCGGAAGGCGTCGCGACGGGGGGCTACTCTCCCGTTGTGGCCACACAGACCTTGAGCCCCCGCGCGACCGGCGCCCGCCGTACGACCGTCGCCATGAAGCTGCTCATGGCCCTGACCGGCTTGTTGTTCGTCTTCTATGTGCTGATGCACATGTACGGCAACCTGAAGGTCTTCGCCGGGCAGGAAGCATTCGACGAGTACGCCCACCATCTCCGGACCATCCTGCAGCCGATCCTCCCCTACGAGGGTTTCCTGTGGATCTTCCGCGTCGTCCTGATCCTCAGTGTGATCGGGCACGCCTACTCCGCCTTCTACCTGTGGAACAAGGCCAACGGGGCCCGCTCCACGAGGTACGCGGTCCCCGCAGCCTCGCGCGCCGCCTGGCGCTCGCAGACGATGCGCTGGGGTGGCGTCGCCCTCATCCTGTTCCTGATCTGGCACCTGATCCAGTTCACGACCAACAAGATCAACGTGAACGGTGACGTCAGCGACGCGAGCATCGGCGACAGCCCCTACCGCCTCGTCGTCGCGAGCTTCCAGGTGTGGTGGGTCGTCGTGATCTACCTCCTTGCTCTGGTTGCGCTCTGGTTCCACCTGCAGCACGGTGTGTGGAGCGCCGCTCAGACGCTCGGCTGGACGAGCACCCCCGCCGCCCGTCGCAACTCGAAGGCCGTCGCCCACGCGATCGCCTTCGTCGTCGCCGTCGGGTTCGCCCTGCCGCCGCTGTTCATCCTGTTCGGCGTCGTGGACTAGTAGAGGGATCGACACCCATGAGTGATCTCATCAAGGGCCTCTACCGCGAGGGCGCCCCGATCAAGGACGAGAAGGTCCCCAGCGGGCCGATCGAGAAGCGCTGGGAGAAGCGCAAGTTCGAGGCCAAGCTGGTCAACCCCGCCAACCGCCGCAAGCTGTCGGTGATCGTCGTCGGCACCGGCCTGGCCGGTGGCGCCGCCGCCGCCACGCTCGGCGAGGCCGGCTACAACGTGAAGGCGTTCTGCTACCAGGACTCCCCGCGCCGGGCCCACTCCATCGCCGCCCAGGGCGGCATGAACGCGGCCAAGAACTACAAGGGCGACGGCGACTCCGTCTTCCGCCTGTTCTACGACACCGTCAAGGGCGGCGACTACCGCGCCCGCGAGTCGAACGTGTACCGCCTGGCCGAGGTCAGCGCGAACATCATCGACCAGTGCGTGGCGCAGGGCGTGCCCTTCGCCCGCGAGTACGGCGGCCTGCTCGACAACCGCTCCTTCGGCGGCGTGCAGGTCTCGCGCACCTTCTACGCGCGCGGCCAGACGGGCCAGCAGCTGCTGATCGGCGCCTACCAGGCCCTGCAGCGGCAGATCGCGGCCGGCAGCGTGGCGATGTACTCGCGGCACGAGATGCTCGACCTGATCGTCGTCGAGGGTCGCGCCCGCGGGATCGTCGTGCGCGACATGGTCTCCGGCGAGATCGAGACCCACCTCGCCGACGCCGTCGTCCTCGCCACCGGCGGGTACGGCAACGTGTTCTTCCTGTCGACCAACGCGATGGGTTGCAACGTCACCGCCACCTGGCGGGCCCACCGCAAGGGCGCCTACTTCGGCAACCCCTGCTTCACGCAGATCCACCCCACCTGCATCCCCGTCTCGGGCGACCACCAGAGCAAGCTCACGCTCATGTCGGAGTCGCTGCGCAACGACGGCCGGATCTGGGTGCCGAAGAACCCCGCCGACCGCGAGAAGGACCCGCGCCAGATCGCCGAGGAGGACCGCGACTACTACCTGGAGCGGATCTACCCCGCGTTCGGCAACCTGGTCCCTCGCGACATCGCCTCGCGCGCCGCGAAGAACCAGTGCGACGCCGGCAAGGGTGTCGGCCCCGGTGGGCTGGGCGTCTACCTCGACTTCGCCGACGTCATCAACCGGCTCGGCAAGAAGACCGTCGAGGCCCGCTACGGCAACCTCTTCGACATGTATCAGCAGATCACGGGGGAGAACCCCTACGAGACGCCGATGCGCATCTACCCCGCCGTGCACTACACGATGGGCGGGCTGTGGGTGGACTACGACCTGCAGTCGAGCATCCCCGGCCTCTTCGTGGCCGGTGAGGCGAACTTCTCCGACCACGGCGCGAACCGCCTGGGCGCCTCGGCGCTCATGCAGGGCCTCGCCGACGGCTACTTCGTCCTGCCGAACACCATCCGCGACTACCTGGCCGCCGGCCCGTTCCCCGCGGTGAGCGAGCAGGCCTCCGAGGTCGTCGAGACGGTCAACGGCGTCAAGTCGCGCGTGCAGCACTTCCTGTCCCTCAACGGCACCCGCAGCGTCGACTCCTTCCACAAGGAGCTCGGCAAGATCATGTGGGACTACTGCGGGATGGAACGCACCGAGGAGGGCCTCACCAAGGCCATCGGGATGATCCGCGACCTGAAGAAGCAGTTCTGGTCCGAGGTCCGGGTGCTGGGTGCCAACGAGCAGGTCAACAGCTCCCTGGAGAAGGCCGGCCGCGTCGCCGACTTCTTCGAGCTGGGCGAGCTCATGTGCATCGACGCGCTGCACCGCAACGAGTCGTGCGGTGGTCACTTCCGCGCGGAATCCCAGACCGAGGACGGCGAGGCGCTGCGTCACGACGACGAGTACGCCTACGTCGCGGCCTGGGAGTTCGGCGGCGAGGACGCCCCGCCCGTCCTGCACAAGGAAGCGCTTGTCTACGAGTTCGTCGAGATGAAGCAGCGGAGCTACAAGTGAAGATCACTGTCAAGGTCTGGCGCCAGGCCGGCCCGAACGCGGCCGGCAAGCTGGTCGCCTACCCGCTGGACGACGTCTCCCCGGACATGTCGTTCCTGGAGATGCTCGACGTCCTCAACGAGCAGCTCATCAACAGCGGCCAGGAGCCCGTCGAGTTCGACAGCGACTGCCGCGAGGGCATCTGCGGGATGTGCGGCCTCGTCATCAACGGCGAGCCGCACGGCCCGAAGCGCACCACGACGTGCCAGCTGCACATGCGCACGTTCAAGGACGGCGACACGATCACGATCGAGCCGCTGCGGGCGAACGCGTTCCCCGTGCTGCGCGACCTCGTGGTCGACCGCGGCCCGCTCGACCGCATCATCGCGGCCGGGGGCTACATCTCGGTGAACACCGGTTCGGCCCCCGACGCCCACGCGACGCCGGTGCCGAAGAAGAACGCCGACCGGGCGTTCGACGCGGCCACCTGCATCGGCTGCGGCGCCTGTGTGGCCGCCTGCCCGAACGCCTCGGGCATGCTGTTCCTCGGTGCCAAGGTGACCCACCTCGGTGAGCTGCCGCAGGGTCAGCCCGAGCGTGACGCCCGTGTGGTGAACATGCTCAACCAGCACGACGCCGAGGGCTTCGGCGGCTGCACCAACGTCGGCGCGTGCGCCACGGCCTGCCCCAAGGGCATCCCGCTCGACGTGATCAGCCAGCTGAACACCGATCTGCGCCGCGCCCTGGTGAGGGGTCGCTGACCCCTCCCGCCGAACGTCGACGCCCGTCCCGGACTCCTCCGGGGCGGGCGTCGTCGTCCGTGGCCGGCATATGGCATGCGTCCCATTCGCCCGGAACCTCTTGATCTGCACCTTGCACGACGGCAAGGGTCGACGACGAGCCCTTCACCGCGGATCGGCTGCGGCGGGGCCGTCGGAGGAGGTCCCGCCGTGCTGACGACGCCCCGGTCCCGCGGATCCGCCGTGGTCGTGTTGCTGACGGCAGCCCTCGGCCTGCCGCCCGTGGCGGGCGCCACCGCGGCGCCCTCGCCGTCGAGCCCCTGCGCCGGCGCGCCGGGGACGACCATCCGGTCCACCCTCGGCCTGCCCGGAGGGCGCACGACGATCGACCTCGCGGCGACGCCGCGGTTCACCGTGACGGGGGCCCTCACGGGCGACGCCGGGCAGCGCGTCACCTCCGTGGACGTGCTGGCCGACGGGGTACGGGTCGCGACCGTCACCCCCGGTCAGTCCGTGCTGGGCGTGCGGAGCTGGAGCTGGACGACGTCGGCCCCGCCCGGCGTCCACACCCTGACCACCTGCGCGCACACCGCGGCCGGGGACGTCCCCGGCACCCCGAGGACGGTGACCGTCACCGCCCCGCCGGCCGACGCCGTCGTCACCTCGCCGGCCCTGCACGAGCTCACCGGCGCCGAACGGACCTCGCTGTCGCAGGTGACGGCGTCCTCGCTGGCCTTCGCCGGGTACAGCGCCCTCCCCGTGGGCGCGGTCGTCACGGCGCCCCCCTCGGCCGCCGCGCCCGACGGGCTGTTCCGCCGGGTCACCGGGCGCAGTTTCGCCGGGGACAGCACCGTCCTGTCGACCCTGCCGGCCACGATCGACGACGCGCTGTGGCAGGGGACGGTGGACGGGTCGCTCCCCGTGGAACCCTTGCGCTGGTCCGGGCCGGTGCGGCTGCCGGGCGCCGGGGTCTCGCTGGAGGGGTCCCTGGACTACGAGGCACGCCTGAGGCTCGAGGTGGGCTTCGGCGTCACCGCGGTCTGGGGTTGGGGGCCCAAGCCCGCCACGACCCGGCGGCTGACCACCCTGTACGTCACGGGGCGCGTCGCGGCCCCCTACTCGCTGCAGCTGCGCGGCTCGGGAACCCTCGACGCGGTGACGACGGCGAGCGGTGCGGAGCGGATCCGGCTGGCCCCGGTGCGGCTCAGTGACGCCGTGCCCGTCTGGCTCGGCCTGCGCGGCAGCGTCCGGGTGGGCGCCCGGGGTGCCGTGGGCGGCGACCTCTCCCTGACGGGCGACGTGCGGCACTACTCCGCGGCCGGTCGCTGGGGCCCCCGCACTGCGGACGCCGGCAGCATCGTCAAGGCCTCGGTGTCCGTGCCCGCCACCGGGGGCACGAGCCTCGACCTCGAGCTCGCCGCCGATCTCGCCGTGTCCACGGACGGCTCGCCCGGGCCCGTGGCCTCGCTGTCGATGCCCCTGCAGCTGGGGGGCGCCCAGGACGTGTGCGCAGGGGGCCTGCTCCTGCGCGTGGCGAACGACAGGGCGATCACGCCGACGTCGGGGTGGGGGCGCAGCCCTGAGGTGCCCTACGCCTACCACCACATCCGCGCCGCGGTGGTCTTCCCGCAGCCGTGCGCACACGGTCCGCTCACCGTCGGCACGCTCCAGCTGCCGATCACCGAGGTCGGTGAGGCGTTGTCGGCACCTCTGCTCGCCCACGGGGGGACGCCGCCCTACACGTGGCAGGCGACGGAGCTGCCGGCCGGGCTGCACGTCAGCAGCGACGGACGGGTGACGGGGACGCCCGGCCGCGCGGGGACGTCCACGGTGCGCCTGGCGGTGCGTGATGCGACCGGGACGACCGTCGCGGCCGACGTCGACCTGATCGTGGCGGCGCCCGGCACCCTCACCGTCACCTCGCCGCGGTCGGTCGACATCGCCTCGCGCGATCTGGTGCTCGACCAGCGCAACGAGTGGGAGGTCTGGGACGAGGGCTGCCTGGCCGAGGACCCGGCCACCGGCCTGTGCCTCAGCGGCTCGTGGTCGAGCATCGGTGCGCCCTGGATCGGCCCCAATCCCCACCCGATGTGGTCGTCCTCGGGGAGCACGGAGGAGACGCTCGACGTGAGTGCCGCCCAGGCGGGCGACTACGTGCTCACCGCGCTCGTCCGCGGCTACCTCGACGTCCGGCTCGACGACACGCTCCTGGGCCACCTCGGCAGCACCGGACTCAGCACCCACGACGGGCTGTACCCGAGCTGCGACGGCGACGACGTCGACAACGCGCTGGTGCCCACCCAGGTGCACCTGCGGCTGGGCGCGGGGCGGCACCGGCTGTCCCTGTACCAGCTGCGGTGGTACGGGAACTCGGGGCTGAGCTGGACCCTCGTGCCGGCCGCGATCGCCCCGCCGCCCCCGCCCGTGCAGGGCACCGCCGACCTCTTCTCGACCCTGGGGTGCTACCGATGAGGGCGAAGCCGCGGACCCGTGCCACCGTGCTGGCGGTCGTGCTGGTGGCTGCGATGACCACCGGACCGACCTGACCCTCACCTTCACCTCGCGGTTGGCCGTCACCACGGACGGTTCGCCCGGCCCGGTCTCGTGGGTCGCGGCCCCGGTCGGGCTCGCCGTGCCCCACGACTGCTCCGCCGACCTCCTGATGTCGGTCGGTCGACAACCGGTCGTCGTTCTCGCGGCCGTCGAGCTGGGGCGCAAGCGCAGGCACCCAGGTGCTCACCCAGATCCCGCTCACGGTGGCGCCGGGGGACCACGAGCCGGCGTTCCGGCAGCTGAGGTACGGCGACAACGCCCGGCGGATGGACTCCGGCCTGAGCTGGACGCTCGTCCCGGCGGCCCTCGCGCCGCCGCCGCCCGCCGTCCAGGGCACGGCGGACCTGCACTGGTCGGGGAGCTGCTGGGGGTTCTGACGCCGAAGGCCGGGGCGCCGACCCCGACGCGCCGGACGAGTGCCGAGAATGAACGGAATGTCTTGATTTCCGGAGGTGATCCCGCCAGTGTCGGATCACGGCGCGCGGGCACGGGCCTGTCGCGGGACACGAGGGGACCGGCCATGACGCCTCGGCGGCGGTCGCACACGGCGGTGCTGGCAGTGCTGGCTGGGCTGACGGCAGGGCTCGCGGACACTCCCGCTCACGCTGGCCCGGCGGCGCCGGCCGCGTGTGCCGGGTCCTCGACGCCCGCGGTGCGCTCCACGATCGGCCTCCCGGGCGGCAAGGACGTGATCGACCTCGCCCGGACCCCCCGGTTCACGCTCACGGGCGTGGTCACGGGGGACGCCGGCAACGCCGTGACCACCGTCGACCTGCTCGCCGACGGCGTCCGCATCGCCTCCGTGGCCCCCCGCTCCGCGGTGCCGGGGCTGCGTACCTGGAGCTGGACGACGAGCGCGCCGCCCGGCGTCCACACGCTCACGACGTGCGCGCGGACGGCGAGCGGCGGCGTCCCGGGGACGCCGGTCACGCTGACGGTGCTGGCCCCGCCCGCGTCGGCCACCGTCGTGTCCCCCGCGTTGCGCGAGCTGACGCCGGCGGAGCGGGCGGCGCTGACGAGGGTGACCCCGGCGGAGCTCACGTTCTCGGGGTACAGCTCGGTGCCGGTGGGGGCGGTGGTCACCGCACCGCCGTCGGACCTCGCGCCCGAGGGGGTGTTCCGCCGCGTGACGGGCCGGCGCTTCGTGGGCTCCAGCACGGTGCTGTCGACGTTGCCCGGCCGCCTCGACGACGCCGTCTGGCAGGGCAGGGTGGGCAGGGTGGCGCCACTGGCCCCGCTGCGCTGGTCCGGGCCCGTGCGCGTGGTGGGCGGGGCCGCCTCGCTCGAGGCGACCCTCGACTACGAGGCGCGCTGGAGCCTCGACCTCGCCGTCGACGTCGCCGCGACGTGGGGGTGGGGCCCGCGGCCGTTGACCACCCGCCGGGTGTCCCGCTTCGACGCCATCGCGGTGGTCGACGCACCGCTGACGCTGCGGCTGGCCGGCAGCGGCCCCCTCTCGGGGCGTGTCGTGCCCGACGGCGCGGCCGCGATCCGCCTGCCCGCGGTGAAGCTGAGCCACGCCGTGCCGGTCTGGCTGGCCGCGACGGGCCGCGTCGAGGTCGGGGTCGAGGGGCAGGTGAACGGCGAGGCGAGCCTCGTGGGGGCGCTGCGTGACTGGTCGAAGCCCGACACCTCGGGTCGCAGCCAGATCGCCTACGGTCAGCTGTCGTCCTTCGCCGCGACTGCGGCGCCGTCGTCGGCCGGAGGCTACCCGATCGGGGTGGACGTCACGGTCTCCTCGGCCCTGACCGTCTCCACCGACGGGTCGCCGGGGCCCACCAGCAGTATCGGCACCGTCGCCGGCGTGATCGTGGAGGGCCCCTGCCCCGCCCCCGCGGCCCTGCTCGTGGGGGAGCGCTGGGCCCGCACGGCGGCGCCCGGCTGGGACGCCTTGCTGGGGGTCGAGCAGGAGGAGAGCTACCGCTGGCCGCTGACCTTGCCGGCCTCCCGCTGCACCGCCGAGCCGCTGCGCGTGCGCACCCTGCAGCTGCCCCCCGTCCGGGCCGGGTCCGCCGTGGACGCCCCGCTGCTGGCCCACGGCGGCACGGCCCCCTACACGTGGACGGCGTCCGGTCTGCCCGAAGGGCTGCGGCTCGTCGAGGGCCGGGTCCGCGGGGTGGCCCGCGAGGTCGGGCCGTCGACGGTGAGGGTGCAGGTGCGCGACGCCGCCGGGCGGACGGCGCAGGCCGACGTCGACGTGATCGTGGCAGCACCGGGGGCGCTGGTGCTGACGTCGCAGCCCGCCGACCCCCTCGTGCAGGAGCTCGCGCACGGGTCCCTCGCGGACTGGCCGGTCTGGGACGAGGGCTGTACGGCGGCGGACGCGGCGGGGCTGTGCACGCACGGCTCGCGGGCCTCGATCGGCGCGCCGGAGGTGGGGATCAACCCCTACGGCGCCCAGTTCGGCGAGTCCGCCGCCCGCGCCGAGCAGGCGCTCATGGTCTCGCCGGGGCAGGCGGGGGACTACGTGCTGACCGTCCTCGTCGACGGCCATGTCGACGTCCGCCAGGACGGGCAGCTGGTGGCGGGGCTCGGCGACACCGGGCAACCCTGGCGCGAGGGCCGGCGCCGCTGCGACGGGGACGCCGTGTCGAACGCCCGGCACCTCACCCAGGTGCCGTTGCGGCTGGGCGCGGGCGTGACGAGGCTGACCGTGGACCTCGAGCGGTTCGTCCAGCGGCCCGCGCTGAGCTGGACGCTCGTCCCGGCCGCGATCGCGCCCCCGCCGCCGGCCGTCCAGGGCACCCGGGTCCTGCTCAACGACGGGTCCTGCCCCCGCTAGCCCTCAGCCCCCGACCACGAGCCTCACGGCGGCGGCCAGGTCGGCCATGCGTGCGCTCGCTCGCGCCCGGGCAGCGGCCAGGGGGTCGCCCGCGCCCCCGCCGCACTGCTCCACGACCTGCAGGTAGCACTTGAGCTTGGGTTCGGTGCCCGACGGGCGGACGACGACGCGGTCGCCGTCGGCGGTGCGCCAGACCAGGGCGTCGGTCGAGGGCAGGTCGGCGGTCCCCTCGCTGAGGTCCTCGACGGCGACGACCTCGGCGTCCCCGAGCCGCCGCGGGGGGTCTGCGCGCAGGGCGGCAAGGCGCGCGGCAGCCTCGGCGGGCGAGCTCAGCCGGAGCGTGACGGGCGCGGTGAGATGGACGCCGTGGGCGCGCTCCAGGTCGTCGAGGGCGTCGAGCAGGGTGCGGCCCTGCGCGGCGAGGCGGGTGGCCGCCAGGGCGGCGACGACCGCGGCCGAGATGCCGTCCTTGTCGTGCACCGCGCCCGGGTCGCAGCAGTAGCCCAGCGCCTCCTCGTAGGCGAAGGTCAGGCCGGGCACGCGGGCGAGCCACTTGAAGCCGGTGAGGGTCCGGACGGCGGTCGCGCCGCGGGCCGTCGCCACGGCCGAGAGCAGGTCGCCCGAGACGATCGAGGAGGCGACGACGGCGCTGCCCGCGCTGCCCGCGCCTGCGTCGTCGCCGCCGACCGCGTCCAGGACGGCGCTGCCGAGCAGCGCGCCGAGCTGGTCGCCGGTGAGCACCCGCCACCCGCCGTCCGCGCCCGCGTCCGGCACGGCCACGCAGCACCGGTCGGCGTCGGGGTCGAGCGCGACGAGCAGGTCGGCGTCCTGGGAGCGGGCCTGCGCCACGGCGAGGTCGAGCGCCCCGGGCTCCTCCGGGTTGGGGAAGGCCACGGTGGGGAAGTCGGGGTCGGGGTCGGCCTGCTCGGCCACGAGGACCGGCTCGGCGAGCCCCGCCGCCGCGAAGGCGCGCACGGCCACGGCACCGCCCACCCCGTGCATCGCGGTGAGGACGATGCGCAGTCGACGTGCATGATCGGTTTTGCCCACACGATGTGCGAGCTCGGAAACGCTGGCGAGGTACGCCGTCACGGGGTCGTCGCGGTCCCCGTCCGTCACCAGCCGCCACCGCCCCCGCCCGACTGGTACGTCCTTTGCGGCGGGCGCGTGAGCGATCCGGGAAGCGATCTCCGTGTCGGCGGGCGGCACGAGTTGCGCCCCGCGCCCGTCACCCGGGTCCGCGAGGCCGCCGAGGTAGACCTTGAACCCGTTGTCGCCAGCAGGATTGTGGCTGGCTGTCACCACGACTCCAGCATCGAGGTTGCCGGCTCGTACCGCATGGGCCAGAACCGGAAGTGGGCAGCGGACGGTCCACCAGATCCGGCCAGCAACCGGCGCTGGCGAGAACGTCGGCAGTCGTTGGCGCGCGAAAGCTGCCGACCGGTGTCGCGCATCGAAGCCCACCACCACGCGCGTCGCATCCCGTCGAGCCCGTGCGCTCATGGAGCCACTTCCAGGCCAGCGCGCCCAGCCGCGCCTGGGCGACCACCGCGGTGTTCATCCGGGCCGACCCGGCTCCCATCGCGCGCGCAGCCCGGCGGTGCCGAACTGCAGGTCGCCGTCCATCCGGGCGGGCGAGATCCGCCGCTGCCTCCTCGTCACCACGGCCGCGTCGATCAGGGCGCGCAGCCGGGCGGCGTCGGCCGGGTCGGGTCGGCGTCCGCCCACGCGCGCGCCCGCGGCGACCAGGTCGCCGCTCACCGCTCGTCCACGTCGAGGTCCATCGGGCGACCCTAACCGCGCCGCGCGGGCGCGCGTCACCGCCACCTCGTAGGGTGCGGCCATGACGAGCACCGAGCCAATTCCTGCACGCGGCCGAGGCTATAAGCGGCCCTGCGCGCCCGCACCGGGGTCGAGCGCTACGACGTCGCGGTCGTCCTCGGCTCCGGCTGGGCGCCCTCGACCTGCTGGGCACGACCACCGCCACGTTCGACGTCCGCGAGCTGCCCGGCTTCGAGGCGGGCGTCCCCGGCACCGCGGTGTCGCGGCCGGTCGAGGTCGACGGCGGACGCCGCGTGCCTCGCGTTCGGCTCCCGCACCCACCTCTACGAGGGCACGGCGTGCGGCCGGTGGCCCACGGCGTCCGCACGGCCGCCGCCGCCGGGTGCCGCGCCCTCGTCCTCACCAACGCGGCCGGGCGGGCTCGACTCCGCCTGCAGCGGCCCGGGCAGGCCGTCCTGATCAGCGACCATCTCAACCTCACCGGGCACTCGCCCCTGGAGGGCGCCACGTTCGTCGACCTCACCGACCTCTACGCCGCCCGGCTGCGGGCGATCGCTGCAGGCGTGGCGGCCGCGCACGGCGATCGCCGGCCTGGAGGCGGTGTACGCCCAGTTCCGCGGCCCGCAGAGACCCCGCCGAGGTGCGCTGGCGGGGTGCTCGGGGCCGGGCTGGTGGGCATGTCGACGGCGCTGGAGGCCATCGCCGCACGTCACGCAGGGATGGAGGTGCTCGGGCTGTCCCTGGTCACCAACGCCGCCGCGGGCGTCTTCGGCGAGCCGCTGTCGCACGAGGAGGTCCTGCAGGCGGGCAGGGACGCCGCCGACCGCCTCGGCCCGGTGCTCCGCCGAGATCGTGCGCGGTGGCGGCGTCCCTGCCCGACTGATCGTCAGCCGCGGCTGCCCGCGGGGGTGAGCTGCGGTTCGGCGTCGCCCGAGGCTTCGGGGGAGCTCGCCTGGGCGGGCAGGCTCACCTCGTCGCGCTCGGCGAACCCGTAGCGGGCGTGCCAGCGGGCCAGCGGCGCGGGCGCCCACCACGCGGCGCGACCCAGCAGCCGCATCGTGGCGGGCACGAGGACGGCCCGCACGATCGTCGCGTCGATGAGGATGGCCACGGCCATGCCCACCCCGAGCATCTTGATGAACGAGATGCCGCTGGTGGAGAACGCGGCGATGACGACGACGAGCAGCAGGGCCGCGCTCGTGATGATCCGGCCGGTGCGCTGCAGGCCCGTGGCGACGGCGCGGGTGGGGTCGCCCGTGGCGTCCCACTGCTCGCGGACGCGGCTGAGCAGGAACAGCAACACCTCGTAGTCCATGGACAGCCCGAACACGATCGCGAGCATGAGGATCGGCTGCGTGGTCTCGATGCTGCCGGTGGGGGTGAAGTCCAGCAGGCTCGACAGGTGGCCCTCGCCGAAGATCCAGACGACGACGCCGAACGACGCGGCCAGCGACAGCAGGTTCGTGGCGATCGCCTTCAACGGCAGCACGACCGACCCGAAGGCGAGGAAGAGCAGGACGAACGTGGTCAGGGCCATGAAGCCGGCCATCCACGGCAGTCGCTGGGCGATGCCGTGACGGAGGTCCACCTGCGCCGCGCGCTGGACCTGCCGACGGCGACGTCGCCGCCTGCCGGATCGGGCAGGGCGCGCACCTCGCGGACCAGGTCGAGCGTCGCGTCGTCCATCGGCCGCCCCGGTGGTCGACGAGCAGCAGGTCTGCCCTGGGCGGCCGCCCTGCTCACCCGGGACGCCGCTGACGCCGTCCAGCGCGCGACGGCCGGCCGCCACCGCTCCGCCGCGGCCTTGCCGCCGCCGTCCACGAGCACCTGGACGTAGCTGTCGACGGCGGGGAACTCGCGGAGAGGGTGGCCTCGACGCCTCGGCTTCGCCGTCGGCGGGCAGCGCGCGGGAGTCGATGCCGCCGAAGCGGGCGTTCGGCTGTAGTAGCGCGACGACGCCGAGGACGGCGACGATGGCCAGCGACAGCGCGACGGGGCGGCGTACGACGGCGAGGCTGAACCGCTCCCAGCCGCCGGGCGGGCGGTAGCGAGACCGGCGGCCGCGCGCCGGCCGGCGGCGGCTGCGCGACGGCGGGCACCGGGCAGGCGGACGGCGACGGCGTCGACGCGGCGGCCGAGCAGCGCCAGCAACGCGGGCAGCAGGGTGAGCGAGGTGAGCATCGCGACGAGGACGGCGGCGACCCCGCCGTAGGCCATCGACTTGAGGAACGGCTGCGCGAACAGCAGCAGGCTCGACAGCGACACCGCGACGGTGATCGCCGAGAAGGCGACGGTGCGCCCGGCGGTGGCCATGGTCACCGACAGCGCGTCGGGGACGGTGCGGCCCCGGCGCAGCTCCTCGCGGAACCGGTTGACGAGGAAGAGCGAGTAGTCGATCGCCAGGCCCAGCCCGAGCAGCGTGATGATGTTGACGGCGAAGACGCTCACGTCGGTGACCTCGGTGAGCACCCGCAGCACGGTGAACGAGCCGACGACCGTCACCAGGCCCACGAGCAGGGGGAGCCCGGCCGCGACGAGGCTGCCGAAGACGAGGACGAGCAGCACGAGCAGCAGGGGCGCCGACAGCGACTCGGCACGCGCGAGGTCCTCCTTGACCTGCGTGTTGATCTCGTCGTTGAGCCCGGCCTCGCCGCCGATGCGCACCTCGATGCCCGGACCGGCGTCGCGCAGCCGCTCCTCGACGTCGCGGAACGCCTCCATGCGGGCCTCGCTGGTGCTGCCCGCCAGCTGCAGCAGCGCGTACGTGCTGCGGCCGTCGGCCGAGACGAGCGCGGGGGCCTTGCCGCTGTTCCAGTAGGTGACGGACGAGGCGACGTCGTCGGTGGGCAGGGCGGCCAGGGAACCGGTGACGGCGGCCTCGAAGGCCGGGTCGGCGACGGCGGGTGTGCCGGGGCGCGCGGTGTAGAGCACGATCGCGTCGGTCGCCGAGCGGCCGACGGTCTGCGCGAGGCGCTCGGGCATGACGGTGGACTCGGCGGCCGGGTCGGCCCAGCCGCCGTTGCTGAGGCGGGACATCGCCGTGGGGCCGATGACGACCGTGACGGCGGTCGCGATCAGGGCCAGGGCGAGGACGGTGAGGCGGCGGCGGGCCACGAGATGGCCCCAGCGTGCCAAGAGCATGACGTGCTCCTCAGGGGACGTGCGCTTCGGTCATGGGATGAGTGGGGCGCCCGGCGTACGCTGGGCGCAGAAGCAGTGAACAGCTTTAGCGAACGGTGTTTACTATTGCGATGACCGTATGCGCGTGTCAACAGGAGTTGCATCAGTGAACGTTGCCCAGGCTGCGTCCCGGCGGGACCGCGTCCGTGCCTCGACCGTCGACGAGATCAAGCGGACGGCGCGCGCCCTCCTGCGCGGGCAGGGGCCAGCGGCGATGAGCCTGCGCGCGATCGCCCGTGAGATGGGCATGACCGCGCCTGCGCTCTACCGGTACTTCCCCAGCCACGAGGACCTCGCATCCGCGCTGGTCTGCGACCTCTACGAGGAGCTCGCGGACGTCATGGCCGCCGTCCGCGACACCCTGCCCGCCGACCAGCCGCAGGTGCGGCTCATCGCCATCGCGTTCACCTTCCGCGACTGGTCGGTGGCCAACCCGCACGAGTTCGGGCTCGTCTTCGGCACGCCCCTGCCCGCGCTCGTCACCATGGGCGCCGACCACGACGACCGGCCCGAGCACCTCGCCGGGATGCGCTTCGGGATGGTCTTCACCGTCGCGTTCCTCGACCTGTGGAACGCCGCCCCGTTCGGCGTCCGCCCCGACGACGAGCTGCCCGAAGGCCTCCGCGACCAGCTCACGGGCTACCGCGCGTCCCTCGACGTCATCCTCCCCGGGGCCGGCCGGCTGCCCCTCGGCGCGATCCACACGTTCCTCGAGTGCTGGGTCCAGCTCTACGGGCTCGTCGCCATGGAGGTCTTCGACCACCTGCACTTCTGCCTGGCCGACGTCGGGCCGTTCTTCCAGGTCACGCTCGGCTCGATCGCCGGGCGCCTCGGCATGGACATGGAGCGGCTGCACGCCGTCAAGGCCGAGTACGGCCTCGGCGAGCTCGCCGGGCTGCGCGAGCGGATCGGGGTGCGGTTGACCCCCGAGGGTCTCTGAGTCCCAGGGTCGGTTCTCCACCGGGCACTCGGGGAGGGCGACATCCACAGGTCGTGCCGGAGGGCCACGCGACTCCTCGTGGCGTAGACGCACCCTCTCCGTGTGGATCGCATGACTCCTTCATCCGACGACACGGCCGCCCTCATCACCCGCTCCGAGGCCTTCTCTCAAGGGCTGCGGGACGCCGACATCTGCCGGCTCCTCCGTCAAGGGGCGTGGCGTGCGCTGGCGCGGGGCGCCTACGTGACTGCCTCGCCGCAGTCGCTGCTCGCCGTCCCGCCCGCGCGGGTTCGGCCACCCGATGTCACCCTCGTGCGCCCTCGGGCCTTGGCTGCGCTGCAGACACGCCGAGCCCCAGCGGCGCTGGCCGGGGTCGACGCGGCTCTCGCCTGGGGTCTGCCGAGTCCGCTCGCGGACCCACCCTGTGTGGAGTTCGTCCGCGGGTCCGGAACCACGCACCGGCGCGGCGGCGTGCGGACCGCCGTCCGCCGTTCCTGGGACGTGCCCGTTCCCCTGGGCCAAGGGGCCGCGACGATCACCGGCCCGCTCACGACCGTCGTCGACTGCGCGCATCTGCTGCCCGGGCGCGATGCGCTCGCCATCGCCGATGCCGCTCTCCGCGCAGGGCTCATCCGCCGGGAGGACCTCGCGCGCGTGGTCACGAGCCTGGGGCGCCGCTCGGGCACCGCGAGGGCGCGGCGGGTCCTGCAGTTGGCGGACGGCAGGCGGGAGAGCCCGCTGGAGTCGTGGTCGGCCTGGGAGTTCGACGTTGCGGGACTGCCCGCGCCCCGCTGGCAGGTCACCATCCTCCGGGCCTCGCAGGGGTTCGTCGCCAGGGTCGACTGCTTCTGGGACGTCGGGCTCGTCGGGGAGGCGGACGGGCGGGCGAAGGCGAGGTTGCACCGGGCGACCCGAAAGGGCTGGTCGGTGGACGGCGTCGGGCGCGTGCTGGAGGACGAGCGGCAGCGAGAGTCGCAGTTGCGGGACTGCCATCTGCACGTGATCCGGTGGTCCGCGCGGGACCTTCTGGACGAGGTGCGGTGTCGACGACTGATCGCGGACCTGCGCCGACGTCTGGCCGAGCTGGGGGACACCCCCGCTCGGCTGGTCCCTGACGCGCAGATCTTCTGATCCGGTCCGTGGCGGCCCCGCCGACCGTCTCGTGCAGACCCGGCCAGCTCGTGCAGATGCCCCTACTTCTTTGCGACACGCCGTCCGGCACCACGGCGTGTCGCGTGAAGAAGGGGCATCTGCCCGTGGGGCAGGGCGGCGAGGCGGCGCAGGGAAGGGTGGGCCCGGGCGGCGCCAGCCCGGCGCGGGGAGGACCCAGCCTCAGGGCACGACGGTGACCGGCCAGCGCCCGGCGCGGATCAGCCGGGCGGCCAACGACCCGGCGATCTTGTGCCCGAGGCTCTGGGACGCCCCAACGACCACGAGGTCGGCCCGGTACTGGTCCGCGACCACGGTGATCTCGTGGTAGGGGTCACCACGGCGCACCTCGAGCACGGCCTCGACGTGCGAGGGCACCAGAGTGAGCCCTTCACGAAGCTCACGCTCGACGTCGTCCTCGTGCTCGCGCAGGGCCAGCGAGGCGTGCGGACCGGCAAGCGGACTGAGCGCACCGACGGGCGGCGCGGCACGGCGCACGAACAGGCAGACCAGCCGCCCGCCCTGGCGGCGCGCGTGACCGACGGCGAACGCGGCGGCGCGCAGCGAGGTGGGCGACCCGTCGACGGCGACGAGGATCGCGGAGGGCCCGTCGCGGCCCAGCTCGTACGGGCTCACCGGGGGCCGTGGGTCACAGCGGGGGCAGCGGGTCGTCGACGGGCGTGCACGGCCGCGAGCGCAGATCGGTCACATAATCCGGCGGGGCGCCGCCCGCCTCGGCGGCGTCGGACAGCAGCGCGAGGTAGCGGGCCGAGGGCAGGCCTCCCTCGTAGGCGTCGAGCACGTAGATCCACGCCGTCACCTCACCCTCGAGGGTGTGCACGCGCACCCGGATCTTGCGGCGCAGCGCGATCGGGACGCCCTCCCACTCGTCGAGGGCCTTCTCGTCGGCGGGGGTGAGGTCGTACAGCGCGACGTAGACCTGCTGGTCGGGGGAGTCGGAGTCCTCGACGACGGTCGCGAGCGCGCCGTCCCAGCTCAGCTCCTCGGCGCCGAACGTCAGCCGCCAGCCGGTGAGCCACCCGGTGCCGAACAGCGGTGAGTGCGGGGCGCGCGCGGCCATCCGCTCGGGGTCGAGGTTGCTGCCGTACGCCGCGTACAAAGCCATGGACGCAGCCTAGAGACCGCCGGGGCCACCCGGGAACGCCCCTCGCCGCCCGGCTGCCGCCCGGCTGCCGCCCGGCTGCCGCCCGTCCCCGGTGAGCCCGCCCGGCGGCCGAGCGACGGATCGGGAAGAATGCCCGGGTGAGCGACGAGCCTGCCAGCCCCGTCCCCGCCGTCCCCCCTGCGCCCGCGCCCGACGTCCGGGTCGCACCCGGCCCGATCGCGGGCCGCCACAGCGTCGTCGTCATCGGCGGCGGCCCCGGTGGTTACGAGGCGGCGCTGGTCGCCGCCCAGCTGGGCGCCGAGGTGACGGTGGTCGAGCGGGACGGCCTCGGCGGGTCGGCGGTCCTCACCGACGTCGTGCCGAGCAAGACGCTCATCGCGACGGCCGAGCTGATGACGCAGGTCGACTCCTCCGGCAAGCTCGGGGTGCGTTTCGGCAGCGACGCGGCGCCCGTCGTCGACCTTGGCGCGGTCAACGCCCGCGTGCGGGCGCTCGCGAAGGCGCAGTCGGCCGACATCGCGGCGCGGCTGGAGGCCGAGGGTGTGCGGCTGGTGCAGGGCACCGGTCGCCTGGAGGGCCCGGGGCGGGTCGTCGCCGACCTCGCCGACGGGGGCAGCGCGGCGTTCGACGCCGACACGGTGCTGGTCAGTGTGGGCGCGCACCCGCGGCGGCTGCCCGATGCGATGCCCGACGGCGAGCGCATCCTCACGTGGACGCAGCTGTACGACCTGGCGGAGCTGCCGGAGCGGCTCATCGTCGTCGGCTCGGGCGTGACGGGCGCGGAGTTCGCCTCGGCCTACGACGCCCTGGGCGCCGAGGTCGTGCTGATCAGCAGCCGGGACAGGGTCCTGCCGAGCCAGGACGCCGACGCGGCGGCCGTGCTCGAGGCGGTCTTCGAGCGCCGCGGCCTCAAGATCTACTCCCGCGCTCGGGCCGACAAGGTGCAGCGGGTGGGCGACGGCGTCGTGGTCACCCTCGGCGACGGCCGCACCGTCGAGGGGTCGCACTGCCTCGTCGCCGTGGGGTCCATCCCGAACACGGCCGGCATCGGCCTGGAGAGCGCGGGCGTCGCGACGACGGCGTCGGGCCACGTCACCGTCGACAGGGTGAGCCGCACGACGGCCCGCGGCGTGTACGCGGCGGGTGACTGCACGGGCGTCCTCATGCTCGCCTCGGTCGCGGCGATGCAGGGGCGGATCGCGATGTGGCACAGCCTCGGCGACGCCGTCGCCCCGCTGGACCTCCGCACGGTCAGCTCGAACGTGTTCACGGCACCCGAGATCGCGACGGTCGGGTGGTCGCAGGACCAGGTGGAGGCCGGGGAGGTGCGCGCCCGCGTCGTGAAGCTGCCGCTGTCGACGAACGCGCGCGCCAAGATGCAGGGCGTCACCGACGGGTTCGTGAAGCTGTTCTGCGGGGCGCGCTCCCAGCAGGTGCTGGGCGGGGTCGTCGTCGCGCCGCGGGCGAGCGAGCTGGTCTTCCCCATCACCCTCGCCGTCCAGCAGCGGCTGACGGTCGACCAGGTGGCGACGGCGTTCACCGTCTACCCGTCGATGTCGGGGTCGGTGGCCGAGGCGGCCCGGCGCCTGCACCTGCAGGACTGACGGGCGCTCGGTCTCAGCGCTGCGGCCGCTCCCGCTCGCGTTCGCAGGCGACGCCGTCCCCGTCCTTGTCGGGGTACCACAGGTACTCGGGGTCGACGCCCGCGTAGTACGGGCCGTACCCGTGGGCCTTCGCGGCGGGGCAGGAGGGGAACCGGGGGTCCAGCCCCGGCACGACCACCGGCGGCACGGACACGCTGGGGGAGGGCCGCGGCCTGGTCGCCCGGGGGCGCGGCTGCGCGGACGTCGCGGGCGGGCGCACGGCCTTCGTGGGCGAGGCCGCCGGGACGGCACGGCCGGCGGGTCGCGACGTCGCGGGGGTGCGCGCGGCTCGATCGTCCCCGGTGGCGCTGGGGCTGGTGGCGGAGGCGGTCACGGTCGGCGAGGCCGACGTGGCGGTCGGGGACGCGGCTGCAGGGGTGGGGCCGTCCGTGCCCTGCGGGGCGCCCGAGGACGGGATGAGCGCCGGGAACGCCTCGACGGTTCGCGCCGGGGATGCCTGCTCGGGCGGCGCGCCGAGGCGCAGCAGGACGATCCCCGCGCCCGCCACGCAGGCCCAGGCGGTGACCCACGCGACGGCGGTCAGCCAGGAGCGGCGACGGATCCAGTGCACGGCGGGCGCGAACACCCACCACAGGCCCGCGGTGAGCAGGCCGAGGAGGACGTGCCGGCCCGCTCGGGGGGACGCAGCGTCGTCGGGGTCCGCGGCGAGGCCGGCGGGCCGGACGCGGGCGGGCAGCGGCAGACCGGCGGGGGTCGCCGGGGCGGGCGCAAACAGGGGCAGGGGCCCGGAGTCGAGGCGGGCGAACCCGCCGTCGGCGACCTGGTCGCTCCACCGCTGCCCGTCCCACAGGCGCGTCTCGTGGCGCCCTGTGGGGTCGGGCGCCCAGTGCGCGTCGGTCACGTGGAGTCTCCAAGCCGGCGGCGCGCCGGGGGCGCCGCGCAAGCGGAGATTAGCGTCAGGTCGGGCGGGGAGGCGGCCCAGTTGGCCGGACTTCCGGCGGATCCGGCCGATTGTCGCCCGCGACTACTTCGCCCCGTGGTCAGGCGGATTCGTAGCGCAGGGTCACCAGTTGCTGGTCGGTCGACACTGCGTCACCGGCCCCGACGTGGACAACGATGACGGTCGCGGCGCCCGGTGCGAGGACGGGCTGCTCCAGCTTCATCGCCTCCAGAGCCAGCAGTTCCTGCCCCTGCTCCACGTGTTGCCCCGCCCGCACGTCCACGCGCGTGACCACGCCCGGGAGGTCGGCCCGCAGCGTCCCGCTGTCCGCGCCGCCGTCCGACGCTGCCGCCGGACGCGCGTCCGGGTGGACGCCGTCCGCCCACCAGCCGGGCACGGTGACCTCGAGGCGGCGCCCGTCGACCTCGACGACGAGCCGCCTAGGGACGTCGCCGGACGCCCGCTCGGCAGCCGCCCGGGACGTGCGGGGCGCGGCGTCGACGCGCACGTGGCCCTCCTCGACCCAGCGGGTGTGGACGGCGGGAGGGTCGGCGACGACGTCGGGGTGCTCCAGCAGCGCCCGGTGGAACCCCACGGTCGTCGCGACGCCCTCGACCTCGGTCTCGGCCAGCGCGCGTCGGGCCCGGGCGAGGGCCTGCGGCCGCGTCGCACCGGTGACGACGATCTTGGCGAGCAGCGCGTCGTACCGGGCGCTGACGACCGTCCCGGCCTGCGCCCATGCGTCCACCCGCACCCCGGGCCCCGACGGCATCCGCCAGCCGGTGATGGTGCCGGGGCTGGGCGCGAAACCCCGGCCCGGGTCCTCCGCGACGATCCGCAGCTCGACCGCATGCCCCCGCGCCGGACCGGCGTCGGCGAGGACGTCGCGCAGCGCCGCTCCCGCGGCCAGGCGCAGCTGGGCGGCGACGAGGTCGAGGCCCGCGACCTCCTCGGTGACCGGGTGCTCGACCTGGATCCGGGTGTTGACCTCGCAGAACGTGAGCGTCCCGTCGTCACCAAGGAGGAACTCGCACGTGCCCGCACCCCGGTACCCGGCAGCGGTGAGCAGGGCCGTCGACGCCTCGACCAGCCGCCGTTGCACGGCGGGGTCCAGTCCGGGCGCGGGCGCCTCCTCGAGGAGCTTCTGGTGCCGGCGCTGCAGGGAGCAGTCGCGGGTTCCGACGACCGCGACGTCGCCGTGGGCGTCGGCCAGGCACTGCGTCTCCAGGTGCCGCGCGCGGTCGAGGTAGCGCTCCACCAGGCACGCGTCGTCCGCGAACGCCGCCTGCGCCTCGCTCGTCGCGGCCTGCCACGCGCCGTCCACCTCGTCGGGGCCGCGCACCACGCGCATCCCGCGCCCGCCGCCGCCGTGGACGGCCTTGACGACCAGCGGGTACCCCCAGCGCTGCCCTGCCGCGCGGACGTCGTCGGGCCCGTCGATCACGCCCGTCCCGCCCGCCAGGGGGGCGCCGACGCGCTCGGCGAGCTCCCGCGCGCGGGCCTTGTCGCCGAGGGCGGCGATGGCGGCGGGGGAAGGCCCGACCCAGACCAGCCCCGCGTCGGTGACCGCGGACGCGAAGGAGGCGTCCTCCGACAGGAAGCCGTAGCCGGGGTGGACGGCGTCCGCCCCCGCCCGCGTGGCCACCCGCAGCAGCGCCGCGGCGTCGAGGTAGGCGCTGCGCACGCCCGGCCCCGGGTCGAGCCGGAACGCCTCGTCGGCGAGGTGGACGTGCGCGGCGTCCGCGTCGTCCTCGGCGTAGACGGCGATGCTCGCGATGCCGAGGTCACGGCAGGCGCGCACGATCCGGACGGCGATCTCGCCGCGGTTCGCGACGAGTAAGCGTCGGAGGGGGCGCGGCATGGGTGCGAGCCTAAGGGCGAGCGCGGCGCTCGACGCGGACCTGCGGGGCGAGGAGTGACGATGGGATGCTGACTCCGCAGCGGCGGAGTGCGGGAGGCGGGGGAGTGAAGAAGGTCGTGACAGGGGTGCTGGTCGCGTCGTTGGTGTGCCTCGCGGCCACGGGGTGGTGGCTCATCGTCACGACGCCGGACGACGGCCAGACGCGGATGGTGCTCGTCCGTGGTGCCGACGGGAGGTACAGCGCGGAGCTGTACTCGTGCCTGGGCTCGTCCTTCGGACGGTTGGAGCTCCTCGACGAGGCGGGACGGGTGGTGTCGGCGGCCGACGTCGCGGGCCGATCGCTGAGGACCGTCGACGTCACGGCGTTGCTGCGCGACGTCGGGACGGTACAGACGTGGCATCTCGCCGTGCAGACGACGACGGGGGGTGTCCTGGACCTCGTGACCCCTGCGTCGCGGGTGGGCCCGGGCACCTTCGTCGAGGACGGCTCCGACGTCGCCAGTGACGACTCGGCGCTGCCCGCCTGGCGGGCGCGGTTCGCCGAAGGGTGCCGGCGTGCCGCCTGACACGTTCGGTACGCAGAATCCGTTCTCGAAGGGAAGGTCCAGATGAGCGTGTCGGGTCCCTCGATCGTGTTCGCCGGCTACGGGCCCGACAGCCGGAAGGTGCGCCCGTACGTCGAGGAGTTCGAGAAGGTCGTCGAGAGCATCGCCGATTCCCCCGAGTGGGTGGACTGGTGGCGGCGGTGCGCGGGGGAGGAGCCCCCCCTGGTCGTGATGGTGTTCTTCGACGAGCCCCAGGGCCGGCCTTCGGTCAGGCGACGCAAGGACGGCATCCACCTGACGTTGACCCGCGAGCCTGGAGGCATGCCGAAGGAGTCCTCCGAGTGCGCGCGCCTCGCCGAGACGGACGTCATGTCCGGGCTCCTCGTCGTGGCGACCCGGTTCGGGGTGCCCCTGCCGGCCGGGCATCAGGCCGACCCCGCCTGGGTCGTCGACGATGTCCCGGACGACGAGGCGGGCGGCCTCGAGCTGAGGCTCCCGCTGCACGCCATGCCCGGTGAGGTGGCGGACGAGCTCCTCGAAGCGCTGGAGGAGGCGCTCGAGGAGGTCGGCGAGGTCGACGACTTCGAGGAGGAGGGCGACGAGTGGGTCATGCCGCTCGAGGGCGACGTCGACGCCGTCCTGCAGGTGCTGCGCGCCCTGGCTGCGGACGGCGAGTGGCCGCTGTCCGAGGCCTACGTGACCGTCTACAGCCCTGACGTGCGCGAGCAGCCGCGACGAGTCGCCCTCGTCGAGGGCCGCTGACCGCGCCGCCTCTCGCGCGAAGCGGGCCCAGCGTCTGCGGGCATGAACCGGGAGCCGTCGTCGTTGTGCCCCGCAGCGCCGACCGTACCGGGGAGGCGCACCCGACCTCTCGGAGGAGCCGTGGCCACCCGCGCACTCACGATCGACACCCACGACGAGACGGTGGGCGACGGCATCGTCGTCCTCGACTTCTGGGCGTCGTGGTGCCAGCCCTGCCTGCGCTTCGCGCCGGTGTTCGAGCGGGCCAGCGAGCGGCACGCCGACATCACGTTCGCGAAGGTCAACACCGAGGAGGAGCAGGAGCTGGCGCAGCGCTACGACGTCAGCGCCATCCCGACCCTCGTGATCTACCGGGACGGCATCCCGGTCTACTCCGAGGCTGGGGCGCTGCCCGAGCCGATGCTGGAGTCCCTGATCTCGCAGGTCCGCGACCTCGACATGGACGACGTCCGCGCCCGCTACGCCCAGCAGCAGGCCGAGGCCGCGCTCAGCGAGTGACCGCCCGACGTGCCCGTCGCTCCCCGGCTCAGCCTCGGGGGGCGGCGGGCACCGTCACTTCGGTGACGAGTGCGAGGTGGGCCGAGCCGCCTACGGAGGCGGTGCCCACGTAACGCACGCGCACGCCCCCGCCGATCAGGACGTGGTCGAGCGGGTTGATCGCCAGCCCGTTCCACGACGGCCACGTGGGCCGCAGCCCCCGGCCGAGGGCGTCGGCGGCGTCGTCCATGCCCGAGGTGGCCTCCAGGCGCCGGTAGTCGGCGTGCCAGGGCCCCGCCTGCAGGTCCCCTACCAGCAGCTTCGGCCCGCGCACGGCGGCGGCGGCCACGGCGATGTCGTGCAGGTCGTCCGCCCAGTCCTCGCTGTCCGACAGCGACAGCCCGGGGCGAGCGGGCCGGCTCGCGTGCGCCAGCACCAGGCCCACCGGCCCCTGCTCGGTGATCACCGTCGCGGTCAGCGCTGCGCGCGTGCCGGGCACGGGCAGGATCTGCTCCACCGGGTCGCGGCTCCACAGGCCGGTCCGCCCCGGCCCGACGCTGCGTCGCCCACCCCCCGCGGGGTCATCGTGCGGCCGATCCCGGCCGTCGTGAGATCGTGCGCCAGCAGGTCCGTGAGCTCGGTGACGACGAGCAGCGACGCACCCTGCCCCTGGGCCTGCGCGACGATGTCGGCGGCGTCCGCCTCGCCGCCCGCGCCGTTGACGAGCATCACCCGCAGCCCCGGCGCCCCCGTCGGCGGCGGGGGCGCGGCCGTCACGTACCCGCCGACCAGCAGCCACGGCAGCAGGGCCGCCACGCATGCGAGCACGCAGCTGACGTGGCGCCGCGTGTGCACCGCCCACGCCACCACGACCAGCCCGGGCACGAGCAGCAGCGGCGCGAGCCCGGCGGCGGCAGCCACGAGCCCCGAGGCCACCGGCAGCACCGTCGCCACGCTCACCGCGGCCATCAGCATCGACACGACGACGAGCGCCACGGACACCCAGCGGTTGCGGGGCCTGGGGACGCTCGGCACGGGCAGGGGCGCGCCCCCGTCGGGCACGTCGCCGTCCCCCTCGGGCACGGCCCCGCCGGGCACCGCCCCGCCGGACACAGAGGCGGCCACCACCGGCTGCTCGGCCGTCCCGCGCCGCTCGGCCTCGCGCCGGGCACGCCGCGAGGGCACGACCAGCTCGGCGTCGGCGACCGTGGGGACGCTCGCGCGCGGCAGCCGCCCGAACACGTCGTCGGAGCTCTCGGGCGGTACCGCCGACGGGCGCGGGACTCCCACCCGGGGCGCCTCGCCGTCGGGGCGTCGCCGGGAGGGCCCGCGCTGCAGCGGGGCGAACGGGTCGGTCTGGCTCACGGCTGGGCCGCTCCGGAGGGCTGGACGACGGCGAGGGCCCGCGTGGCGATCTCGCGTTCCTCGTCGGTGGGCACCACGAGGACGGCGACGGGCGCGCCGTCGGGGCTGATCAGCCGGGTCCCGCTGCCGCGGGCGGCGTTGCGGGCGGGGTCGACGGCGATGCCGAGGCGCTCCAGCCCGGCGAGGCTGCGGGCGCGCACGGGCACGCTGTTCTCGCCGACGCCGGCGGTGAACGCGATCGCGTCGAGGCCGCCCATGGCCGCGAGGTAGGCGCCCACGTAGGTGCGCACCCGGTAGCAGTACACGTCGAGGGCCAGCTCGGCGTCGACGTCCCCGGCCTCCGCGCGCTCGACGACCTCGCGCATGTCGGAGACCCCCGCCAGCGCGAGCATGCCCGACTGCTTGTTGAGCGCGGCGTCGACGGCGCCCGCGTCCATGCCCGCCACGCGCGCGAGGTGGCCGCTGATCGCCGGGTCGATGTCGCCCGAGCGGGTGCCCATGACCAGGCCCTGAAGGGGCGTGAGCCCCATCGAGGTGTCGACGCTGCGCCCGCCGTCGACCGCGCACGCGCTGGCCCCGTTGCCGAGGTGCAGCACGACCGTCTTGGTGTCGGCGAGCTCGCGGCCCAGGAATCGCGCCGTCTCGCGCGAGACGTAGGCGTGGGAGCTGCCGTGGAACCCGTAGCGGCGCACGGCGTACTCGGTGCGCCACCGCTGTGGGACGGCGTAGGTGTGGGCGTGCGCCGGGATCGTCGCGTGGAAGGCGGTGTCGAAGACGGCGACGTGCGGGACGTCGGGCAGCACCGCCCGAGCCACGCGGATCCCCTCGGCGTGGGCGCCGTTGTGCAGGGGCGCGAGGACGGCGAGGTCGTCGATCGCCTTCACGGCGTCGTCGTCGAGGACCACGGGGTCGAGGAAGCGGTCCCCGCCCTGGACCACGCGATGCCCGACGGCGACCAGCCCGGCGTCGGCGAGGCTCGGGCCCAAGCGGGCGAACCGGTCGAGGACGGCGTCGAGGGCGGCGGTGTGGTCGGCGACGGGGCCGGTCCAGCGGTCGTCGACCTCGGCCGAACCCTCGCCGTCGGAGCCGGCCGGACGCCGGTGGCGCACCTCGGCGTCGTCGGCGCCGATCCGCTCGACGAGGCCACCGGCGAGCACGCGGCCCGTGGCCGGCTCGAGGAGGCGGTACTTGACGGAGCTGGAGCCGCAGTTGAGCACCAGGACGGTGGGGGCGGTGCTCACGCGCGGACCACCGCCTCGCCCTCCTCGGCATCTCGTCTGCCCTGCGCGGCCTGCTCGCCCCCACGGGCGGCCTCGGCCATCTGGGCCTGTACGGCCGTGATGGCGATGGTCGTGATGATGTCACGCACGGTCGCACCGCGGGAGAGGTCGTTCACGGGACGGTTCAGGCCCTGCAGGACGGGCCCGACGGCGAGGGCGTTCGCGCTGCGCTGCACGGCCTTGTAGGTGTTGTTGCCCGTGTTGAGGTCGGGGAACACGAACACGGTGGCGTGCCCGGCGACGGCCGAGTCGGGCAGCTTCGTGCTGGCGACGCCCACGTCGATCGCGGCGTCGTACTGGATCGGGCCCTCGACGGCCAGGTGCGGCGCCCGGGTGCGCACGAGGTCGGTGGCCTGGCGGACCTTGTCGACGTCGGCGCCGGCCCCGGAGCTGCCCGTGGAGTACGACAGCATCGCCACCCGCGGCTCGATCCCGAACGCGGCGGCCGTAGCCGCCGAGGAGATCGCGATGTCGGCGAGCTGCTCCGCGGTCGGGTCGGGGTTGACGGCGCAGTCGCCGTAGACGAGCACGCGGTCGGCGAGGCACATGAAGAAGACGCTGCTCACGACCGAGACGCCCGGCACCGTGCGGATCACCTCGAAGGACGGGCGGATGGTGTGGGCCGTCGTGTGCACCGCGCCAGACACCATGCCGTCGGCCTCGCCGAGGGCCACCATCAGCGTCCCGGCGTAGGACACGTCGACGACGCGGTCGCGGGCGATCTCCTCGGTGACGCCCTTGTGGGCGCGCTGGCGCAGGTACTCCGCAGCGAGCCGGGCGCGCAGGCCCTCCTCGTGCGGGTCGAGCACGGTGGCCCCGGTGATGTCGGCGCCGGCGCGGTCGGCGGCCCGGCTCACCTCGCCGGGTTCGCCGAGCAGGATCACGTCGGCGATCCCGCGGCGCAGGACGTGCCCGGCGGCGCGCAGCACCCGCGGCTCGGTGCCCTCGGGCAGGACGATCCGGGTGCGCCGGGCGCGGGCCTTCTCGACGAGGTCGTGCTCGAACATCAGCGGCGTGACGGCGTTGGAACGGGCCAGCGACAGCCGGTCGAGCAGCCGCTCGCCGTCGACGTGGGTGCTGAACAGGTCCAGCGCGGCGAGCACCTTGCGGCTGGAGCCGTCGACGAGCGCGCCGCGGGTGGCGTTGACCCGCAGCGCCGCGTTGAAGGTGTTGAGCTTCGTGTAGCCGACGGGGAGGCTGAGGTCGAGGCCGTCGATGAGCCGCTGCACGATCGGCTCGGGGCGCACCCCGCCGGTGAGCAGCAGCCCCGACAGCCGCGGGAACGTCTGCGAGGCGTGCGCGGAGAGGACGCCGACGAGCATGTCCGAGCGGTCCCCCGGAATGATCACGAGGCCCGCCTGCGGGAGCGCGTTGAGCACTCGCGGCAGGGTCATCGCGCCGATGAGGAAGCTCGGCACCTCGTCGTCGAGGTTGCGGGCGCTGCCCAGCAGCAGCTCTGCCTCGCACGCCGAGAAGATCTGCCCCACGCGCGGCGCCGACAGCAGGGGCAGCTCGGGCATGACGTCGACCGTCAGCTCGCCACCCACGGCCGTGCCCAGCAGGTCGCGCACGGTCGCGAGGTCGCCCGCCGCGACCCGGTTGGCGATCACCCCGACGACCTCGCAGGACTGCGCCGCCAGCGACGTCTGGGCGATCTCGACGGCCGCGACGACGTCGGCGGGCGCGCGGTCGCGACCGTTGACCACGAGCAGCACCGGAGCGCCCAGGTTCAGGGCGACGGCGCCGTTGAAGCTCAGCTCCGTCAGCGCCCCGACGTCGGTGAAGTCGGTACCGACGACGAGGACGACGTCGTACTCCGACTCCATCCGGTGGTACCGGTCGATGATCTTCTCGATCGCACCCTGGGGGTCGGCGTGCACCTCGTCGTAGGTGACGCCCAGCGCCGCCTGCGCGGCCACCTCGTCGGGGATGCTCGCGCGGTAGCGGCGGCGCAGCGTCTCGACCAGGGGGTCGGGCACGCCCGCGCGGACCACGGGCCGGAACACCCCCACGCGGCCCACTCGGCGCGACATCGCCTCCATGACACCGAGGACGACGGCGGACTTACCCGTTTCCGGGCCTGCTGCGGCGACGAAGAGGGACTGGGCCACGGAGCCAGGCTAACCGCCCCCGGCCGAGGACTCCCGGGACGTCGGCCGCACCCGGCGTCGGCGGCGTCCCCTCAGCCCGGATCCACCGACGTGATTCGGTAGGCCCTTCGCGTCGGTTCGCTGATCTTCTTCGTGCCGGCGGGCGTGCGGGTTTCCCGGCTCTGCGCCGGTTTTCCACTGTGAAATCGGTGTCGGGCCCTGCCGGGCGGTGGACGGGTCACAACCACGGGTCAAGTGATCATGACGGCGGTGGCCAGGCGCTGCCAGCCGGTGCGCCAGGGCCAACTGGTGGGAAGGTGCAGGGTCAGGCGTCGTGCGGAGCGGGCGATCCGGGCCGGGACGGCGACGAGCCTGGCCCGCAGGGTCGCGGTCGTGGTCTTGGCGTGCAGGCTGCCGGCCACCGCGCCGGCGGCGCGTAGCAGGTTGTGCGCGATCGCGGCGAGCACCAGCCAGGCCGCGTTCGCGGTGAACTTCCCCGACGGCAGGTGCGCCAGGGGTCCGTTCTTGAGGTCGGCGATGACCTGCTCGACGATCGCGTGCGCGCGGTGGGCGGCCTCGGCCTCGAGCATCGAGGCGGGTGAGTCGGTGAACACCGCGTGATGACGGTGGACGGCGAACAGTTCGTCCTGTCCTGCAGCGGCTTCGGGGTTGAGGCGCTTGACCCGCCGCACGATCAGCCGGGCAGTGACCTGCTGGCGTTTCGGGCGGGAGGTGAACGCGGTGAACACCGGAACCTCGGCGACCTCGGCATCGGAGACGAGGTCGCCGGTGCCGGGGTCGGTGAACGCGTTGGGGTAGTGGATGGCGGTCCAGGAGGTTTCGGGGATCGCGGCGATCGCGGCCTTCACGGTCGGGTTCATCCGCGCGGTGACGGAGAACTTCGCCCCGTGCCGGCGGGCGGCGGCGATGACGTCGGCGCCGTAGTAGGCGCTGTCCGCGCGCAGGATGACCAGCGTCCCCTTGCGCGGATCGGCGCCCGCCGAGCGGGCGGTGACCAGGGCGTCGGCGACCAGCCGGGCCGCTCCGCGGACCGAGTTCACCGATCCCTTCCGCAACCGCGTGGCCGCGATCACGGGTGCGGCCAGTGGGGTGGAGATGGTCGCCAGCAGCACGTTCAGGCCTTTGACCTTGGAGTAGCCGTAGCCGGCGCCCTGCTTGGCATACCCGTGGGTGGCCCGGACCGTGTCATCGATGTCGACGTAGGCGACCTGGTCGGCGCCGGGCAGCAGCGGCGTGCACCGAGCCAGGCCCGCCAGGACCCGGGCGGCGACCGCGTCGAGCTGGCGTACGTGCCCGAACGCGAACGTGCGCAGGAAGGTGCCCAACGTGGACGGGGCGCGGATCCCGGTGAACAACCTGGCCATCCCGCCGTGGCGCAGCAGGCCCATGTCGTCGATGGAGTCCGCGCCGGCGACCATCCCCGCGACCAGCGCGGCGACCTTCGCCGGGGCGTTCGCGGCGCCGTCCCCGGACACCGTCACCGTCTCGGCGACCAGGCGGCGCAGACCCGCCCGGTCGGCCAGGGCGACCACCGGGGCCAGCCCGGCGCAGGACACGAGATTCGGGTCGTCAAAGACCGCGGAGACCCGGAACGGGTCATGAGACAGTTGCATCTCACGGGTGCCCTTCTGCTGGTGGATCTGGAACCTTCGACAAGTCCCATGATCCCAGCTCAGAAGGGCATTCGTGCGTCCACAGCCGGATCGGCACCCATGATCAACGGTGGATCCGGGCTCAGGGGGTCGGCGGCTGCTGGGTGAGCACGTCGGCGTAGTGCTCGACCGTCGGGAACGGGTCGTAGAAGTGGTGCAGCAGCGCACGCCAGCGCTGGTACTCGGGCGAGCCGCGGAAGCCCTCGGTGTGGTCGGCGAGGGTGTCCCACTCCACGAGCAGAAGGTAGGTGTCGGGCCGTTCCAGGCAGCGCGACAAGCGCAGCGTCCGGAAGCCGCGCATCCCGGCGATGATCGTTGTCGCCTCGGCGAAGGCCGTTTCGAACTCGTCGGCCCGGCCCGGGCGCACCGACAGCCGCGCGTGTTCGAGGATCACGCCGCCCACCCTGACGTGTCCGCCCCGTCCCGGCCTAGTGCTTTCCGCGTCGGGCGAACTACAATCCTGGTCATGACGATCGAGAGTCTGGCGCATGTGAAAGCCAACCTGTCGCGCTTCGTCGACAGCGTGGAGTCCACCCATGAGCGGGTCGTCATCACCCGCAACGGTCGCCCCGCGGCCCTCCTGGTGTCGGTGGAGGACTGGGAGCGGCTCGAGGAGACCCTGGCCGTCCTGTCCGACCCTGCCGTGCTCGCCGACCTGGCCGAGAACGCGGCCACCAACGAGTCGTTCTCGCTGGACCAGGTGCGTGCGGAGTTCGAGGCTCGCCGCCGCACATGAGCTACGGCATCGTCCTGCGCCCGGCAGCCCGGCGCGCCCTCACCGAGACCCTGCCCGAAGCTGTGGCCGCGGCCGCGCTGGAGTTTCTCGCCGGTGCCCTGAGCGAAGCACCTCACCGCGTGGGCAAGCGCCTGCTGGCTCCGCAGGACCATCTGCATTCGGCGCGCAGGGGTGAGTACCGCGTCCTCTACCGGATCGACGACGACCGTCAGATCGTCGTCGTGGAGACGGTCCGCCATCGCCGGGACGCCTACCACACCTGACTAGGCTCGCCCCCGTGACGACCCCCTGCCCGTGCGGGCGCCCCGGAGCCCTCGGCGTGCTCACCTACGACCGTTGCTGCGGCCGCTACCTCGACGACCCGGCGACGCCCCCGCCCGATCCCGAGAGCCTGATGCGCTCGCGGTACACGGCGTACGCCACGGGCCGGGCCGACTGGCTGCTGGCCACCTGGGACGTCTCGACCCGCCCTCGGCGCGTGGAGATCGACCCGGCCCTGGAGTGGGCCGGGCTCGAGGTCGTCGCGAGCAGCGAGGACGGCGACGTCGGCCGCGTCCAGTTCGTCGCCCGGTGGACCGAGGCCGGGCAGCCGGGGGTGCTCCGCGAGGACAGCCGGTTCGTCCGGCGCGGCGGGAGTTGGTTCTACGTCGACGGCACGCTCGGCTGAGGCCCCTCGGACGCGAACTCCCGGACGCCGTGGCTCCCGATCAGTGCGTCGAGGCGGGCAGCACGCAGAACTCGTTGCCGGAGGGGTCGGTGAACACCCGCCAGGGCAGCGTGCCCCAGTCGGGGTGCAGCTCACGGCCCCCCCGCTCCAGAATCCCGGCCGCGACGGCGTCCGCGTCGTCGTCGCTCTCGAGCCGGACGTCGAGGTGCACCCGGTTCTTGTCGGCACCCTTCGCGACGGGCTCGGGGCACAGCTCGAGCAGCGGCCCGCGGCCCGTGGGGTGGCGCAGCGAGTGCAGCCCGACGCCCTCGGTCGGCGTCCAGCCCGTCAGCCACGCCCAGAAGGCGTGGTCGCGCGCCGGATCGGCGGAGTCCAGCGGCAGGGCGGCGATCGGCCCGGTGCCGGAGTAGGCGGGCCGGGCCTCCATCACGCAGAACGGGTTGCCCTCGGGGTCGGCGAGCACGACCCACGGCACCGATCCCTGGCCGATGTCGAGGTGGCGGGCGCCGAGGTCGAGCAGCCGCGCCACGATCTCGCCCTGCTGCTCGCCGCCGAGCAGGTCCAGGTGCAGCCGCGGCGAGGCGGGCGGCGGCCCGGCGGCCGGCTGGAAGCACAGGTCGAGCACGGGGCCGCCCTGGACGGCCAGCCGCGTCTCGTAGCCGCCGGCGTCGTCCGTGAGCTGTTGCGTGCCCAGCGCCGCCTCCCAGAACCGCCCGAGCGAGCGCGGGTCGACGGCGTCGACGACGAGGTTCTCCAGGTACATGCCCGCCAGCCTAGGAGCGGGCGCGGCCTCAGACCTGCGCGGCGGGCAGGCGGGCGAGGAACTCCTGGGGCGTGACGGCGCCGCCGAAGAACAGCCCCTGCCCGACGTCGACCTGCAGGTCGGCGAGCGCCCGCACGGTGGTCTCGTCCTCGATCCCCTCGGCGACGACGCGCAGGCCGAGGCCGTGGGCCATCGCGACGGTGTGGCGGACGATCGTGGTGGTGGTGCGGCGATGCAGGTCGCGCACGAAGACCTGGTCGATCTTGAGGACGTCGAGGGGCAGCTCGCGCAGGTACGCCAGGGAGGAGTAGCCGGTGCCGTAGTCGTCCATCGCCACGCGGACGCCGAGGGCCCGCCAGCGCTGCAGGAGCGCGGCGGTGCGCGTGCGGTCGGCGAGCATCGCCTCCTCGGTGATCTCCAGGTGCAGGGCCTTGCCGGGCAGCCCGTGGCGGGCGAGTGCCTCCTCGACGCGGGTGCCGGCCCCGCCGTCGGCGAGGTCGTCGGCGGTGAGGTTCACGGCGACGGGGATGTGGTGCCCGGCCCACCACCACGTGCCGCAGGCGGCCAGGGCGGAGTCGAGCATCAGGCGGGCGACGGGCCGCACGAGGCCGGTCTGGGCGGCCAGCGGCAGGAACGCCTGGGGGAGGAGCACGCCGTCGACGGGGTGGCGCCAGCGGGCCAGCGCCTCGACGCCGACGATCCGGCCGGTGCGGAGGTCGACCTGCGGCTGCACGTGGACCTCGAGGTCGCCGTGGTCGAGGGCCTTGCGCAGCTCGTCGATGCGGCGCAGGCGGTCGGGCCCGTGGTGGTCGCCGTCGGCGTCGTAGGTGGCGATCCCGCCGATGGTCCGCTTGGCCGCGTACATGGCGACGTCGGCCTGGCGCAGCAGGTCGGCGGGCTCGTCGCGGGTCAGCCGCGCGGCGGCCACGCCGATGCTCGCCTGCACGTGCAGCCGGTTGCCGCCGATGACGAACGGCGCGCCCAGCGACTGCCGCAGTGCCTGCGCGATGCGCACCGCCGAATCGGCCCCCGCCCCGGGCAGGACGACGGCGAACTCGTCGCCGCCCAGCCGGGCGAGCATCTGGTTGCGGCGGAGCACGGTCGACAGCCGCTCGCCTACCGCGGCGAGGAGCTGGTCGCCGGCCTCGTGGCCGAGGGCGTCGTTGACGTCCTTGAACCGGTCGAGGTCGGCCAGGAGCAGCGCGACGCGGTCGTCGCCGTCGGGCACCAGCAGCTCGCCGTCGGCGTCCCACGGCAGGGGATCGGTGCCGAGGGCCTCGGCGGTGAGCACCTCGGTCACGGCGCGGCGGTTGGCCAGGCCGGTGACGTCGTCGGTGAGGCCCTGCAGATGCGCCTGGGCGCCGCCGCGCTCGGTCCACAGCGTGGTGCCGAGCCGGAACAGGCCGACGGCCACGCACGTCAGCGCGGGCAGCGTCACCCACGGGGTGACGGGCCGCGCGATCAGGGCGACGGCCACGATCAGCAGGCACGACAGGACGGCGGCGGTGGGCAGCGCGCCGGTCCGAGCGCGCTCGGCGAGGCGGGCGCGCCGGGCGCCGGCGCCGTCCTCCACCACCAGCGGGCGCAGGCCCATGGCCGGGGTGTCGGTGAGCGCGGTGTTGAACGCCTGCCCCGCGCGGGGCGCACGGCGGCGGTCGCGGGCAGGGGTGGGCACGGCCAGCCCGACGGCGACCGACGCCAGCGCCCAGCCCACCTCGACGAGGCCGAGGCTGCCGGCGGAGGCGGCCGCGCCGGCCTCGCGCTGTGCCAGCGCGCACGCGGCGATGTCGGACAGCAGCAGCAGGGCCACCCCGGCGGCCAGCCACCACAGGATCGCCGACGCCCGGGTGCGGATGACCGCGGCGGCACCGAGGACCGCCGCCAGGCCCAGGACGTCGGCCAGGGGGTACCCGAGGCCGAGCGCGAGGTGGCCGGGGTGGCCGTCGACGCCTGCCACCCACGGCAGCCCCGACGGGGTGACGGCGAGCACGCTGACGGCGCCGAGGCCGAGGGCGAGGACGGCGAGCGCCACGGCCGCGCCGTCCCACCACATGGTGGGCAGCCAGCGGGGCGTGCGGGAGCGCAGGAGGATCCACACGCCCACCGCGGTGAGGGGGTAGAAGAGCAGTTGCAGCCCGTCCACCAGGTCCCACGGCGGCAGGTCGCGGCCACGGGCGCCGGTGGCGGCCGCGAGCACGGCGGCGGTCGTGGCGACGGCGCTCGCGGCGGCCAGCAGCGTCCAACCGGCGCGCGCGTCCCGGGCGACGGGGCCGCCGTGGCGGCGGGCCGCGCCCAGGCACAGGACCGTCGTGAGTGCGGGGACGGCGGGCAGCAGCACCGCGCGGCGCAGCAGCGACAGGGGGCCGTCGGGCAGGGCGGCGGTGGTCGCCGCGATCACGACGAGGGCGGCCTGGACGAGCCGGAGCCGCCCCTCCGCCGAGTAGGGAAGCGCGCGCCGGGGGCGGCGCCGCATCAGGGCCTTCGTCTCCCGGGCGGTGGCGGAACCGTCACGGAAAGTGATGGGGTGGGAGGGTGTGCGAGGCGGCGCGTGGGCCTCGAGCGGCACCTGGGTGCTCGGGGACGCGCTGGGTGTCGCGTCGTACGGCACCGGCATACCACCAGTGTCCCTGTGCGGGCGTCTCCGCGTCCACCTGCGGGTTCCGGGCGACCGCCGGGTACGCGACCGCGGCCGTGATCGCCACTCGGCATAGGTTAGGCTTACCTAAAACGCTGACCAGCCCGAGGAGTACCCCGCGTGTCCCCGCGCCGCCCCGCCGTGCCCCACGCCGTCCCCGCCCCGCCGCGTCGCCACCGAGCGTCGCTCGCCGTGCTCGGGGCGCTCGCGCTCACCGGTGGCCTCGCCGCCTGCGGTGGCGAGCCGGCCGATGCCACGGTGGCCGTGAAGGCGACGAACACCGAGTGCGCCGCCGACCGGGCCAGCGTCCCCGCGGGGGTCACCAAGTTCTCGGTGGCCAACTCCGGCTCCGACGTCAACGAGCTCTACGTGCTGCGCCCCGACGGTTAGATCGTCGCCGAGCGCGAGAACATCGGGCCCAGCACCTCCGTCGACCTCACCGTCGAGCTGGCCGCGGGTACCTACACGCTGCGCTGCAAGCCCGGCATGAAGGGCGACGGGATCAACTCCTCGCTCACCGTCACGGGCGGGGCCGCGCCCGCCGCATCCGCCGCCCCGCGCCACGCCCAGGCCGTCGCGAAGTACCGCACCTACGTCGAGGCGCAGGCCCGGCAGTCGCTGTCGGGCGCGAAGGACCTGCAGGCCGCGCTAGCCGCGGGCGACGTCGCGAAGGCCAAGAAGCTCTACGCCTCCAGCCGCATCGGGTGGGAGCGGATGGAGCCGGTCGCCGAGGCGTTCGGCGACGTCGACCCCAAGGTCGACCTGCGCGAGGCCGACCTCGAGGCCGGCCAGCAGTGGACCGGCTGGCACGTCATCGAGAAGACGCTGTGGACGACGAACTCCGCGCAGGGCACCGCGCCCGTCGCCGCGCAGCTGGTCACCGACCTCACCGACCTCGTGGGCCGCATCGGCACCGCCGAGATCACCCCCACCTCCATGGCCAACGGCGCCAAGGAACTGCTCGACGAGGTCGCCACCGGCAAGGTCACCGGTGAGGAGGAGGCGTTCAGTCACACCGACCTCGTCGACTTCCAGGCCAACGTCGACGGCGCGCGGATGGTCGTCGACCTGCTCGGTCCGGTGCTCACCGAGAAGGACGCCTCGCTGCACTCCGACCTCGTCTCCCGCTTCGAGGCGTTGCAGACGCTGCTCGCCCGCTACGGCCAGAACGCCGACTTCGTCTCCTACGACAAGGTCACCCCTGCGCAGCGGCAGGAGCTGGCCGACGCCGTCGACGCCCTCGCCGAGCCGCTGTCCCGCGTCGCCGCCACGGTGGTGAAGGCGTGAGCGCCGGGCTGAGCCGCCGCGGGCTGCTGCGCTGGGGCGCCGTCGCCGCGGGTGTCGCGGGGGCGGGCGCCGCCGGGGCCGCCGCGGGCGTGGCCGTGCGCTCCGGTCACGGCGAGGACGCCGCCGCGCTCGGCAGCGTCATCCCCTTCCACGGCGACCACCAGGCCGGCATCGCGACCGCCGTGCAGGACCGCATGCACACCGTGGCGCTCGACCTCACGACGTCCGACCGGCGCGAGCTGGTCCGGCTGCTGCAGCGGTGGACGGACGCGGCGGAGGCGATGACCGCGGGCCGCGGGGTCGGCACCGGCGCGGAGCCGAGCGTCGCCGAGGCCCCGCCGGACGACACCGGCGAGGCCGAGGGCCTGCCGCCGTCGCGGCTGACCCTCACCCTCGGCTTCGGGGCCGGGGTGTTCGAGCGCGACGGCGCCGACCGGTTCGGGCTGCGGGGCAAGCGTCCCCAGGCGCTCGTCGACCTGCCACACTTCCCCGGCGACAAGCTCGACCCCGAGCGCACCGGCGGCGACCTGGTGATCCAGGCCTGCGCCGACGACCCGCAGGTCGCCGTCCACGCCGTGCGCAACCTCGTCCGCCTCGGCTTCGGGGCGACGTCGGTGCGCTGGAGCCAGCTCGGCTTCGGCAAGACCTCCTCCACCACGCCGTCGGCGCAGACCCCCCGCAACCTGTTCGGGTTCAAGGACGGCACGAACAACATCGCGGGCGACGACGCCGAGGGCCTGGCCCGCCACGTCTGGGTGGACGCCGCCGCCGACTCCGCGCCGTCCTGGATCGACGGGGGCACCTACCTCGTCGCGCGCCGGATCGCGATGCGGATCGAGACGTGGGACCGCACCTCCCTCACCGAGCAGGAGCAGGTCACCGGCCGCACCAAGCGGGTCGGCGCGCCCCTGGGTGCCGCCCGCGAGCACGACGCCGTCGACGTCAAGGCCCTGCCCGCCCGCTCGCACGTCGCCCTGGCCCACCCCGACGCCAACGGCGGGCACCGCATCCTGCGCCGGGGCTACTCCTACGTCGACGGCTCCGACGGCCTCGGGCGGCTCGACGCCGGGCTGTTCTTCGTGGCCTTCTGCCGCGACCCCCGCAGCCAGTACGTGCCGCTGCAGACGAAGCTGTCGGC
This sequence comes from Kineosporiaceae bacterium, assembly GCA_046330935.1. Classification (GTDB taxonomy): domain Bacteria; phylum Actinomycetota; class Actinomycetes; order Actinomycetales; family Kineosporiaceae; genus JAXLRU01. Next base: position 95,042 of record JAXLRU010000006.1, on the reverse strand, counting down.
CAACGACGCCCTGCAGGAGTACCTGCAGCACACCGGGTCCGGGCTGTTCGCGGTGCCGCCTGGCGTCAAGCCCGGCCAGTACTGGGGCCAGGCGCTGCTCGAGGGCTGAGACGCCGACGGCCGCGGTGACCGAGATCACCGCGGCCGTCACCGTGGCGGGGGTCAGCTGGTCTTGAGGTCGCCCGTGCGGGTGCGCTTGAGCTCGAAGAACTTGGGGAACGCGGCCAGGCGCCGGGCGGCGTCGAACAGCTCGGCGGCGTCCTCGCCCCGCGGGATCTCGGTGAAGACCGGGCCGAAGAACGCGACGCCGTCGATGTGGATCGTCGGCGTGCCGACGTCCTCGCCCACCGGGTCCATCCCGCGGTGGTGGCTGGCCTTCAGCGCCTCGTCGTAGTCGGTGGAGTCCGCGGCCGCGGCCAGCTCGGCGGGCAGGCCCACCTCGGCGAGCGCCTCGCGCACCGCCTGGCCGTAGTCCTCGACCTTGTCCACGTGCACCCGGGTGCCGATCGCCGTGTACAGCGGCAGGACGACGTCGTCGCCGTGCGCCTGCTGCGCCGCGATCACCACGCGCACCGGGCCCCACGCCTTCGTCATCAGCTCGCGGTAGCGCTCGGGCAGGTCGCGGCCCTCGTTGAGCACGGCGAGGCTCATCACGCCGAAGTGGAGGTCGAGCTCGCGGTGCGCGGCCACCTCCAGGATCCAGCGCGAGGTGATCCACGCGAACGGGCACACGGGGTCGAAGTAGAAGTCGACGCGCGGGACGGCGGCGCTGCTGGTCTGGGACACGGGTGAACCTTTCGCGGAGCGGTCGGGGAAGCCTGCGGCGAGGACGTCGGGGAGGACGCGTCCGCCGACGGCCACAGCACCACGGGGCGCCGCCGCATTCCGCTCAGGGCGGATGTGTCGGCACCGGTCAAGGCGGACGCACTCGGTGACGATGTGGTCCGGGTGTGGGACGGCGGAGCGGACGGCGTGCTTCCAGCGGGTGAGCTGCCCGTGACGGCGGCGCACGCCCCCGCGCGTGCGGGCGGGACCGACGAGGACGTCGTCGCGGCGTGGATCGACGCCGCCGAGGCCTTCGACCGCTTCGACCTGGCCCTGCGGCTTCGTGCCCGCCCCCGGGTGACGGCGGCGGTGGCGGGCTCACTCGACCTCGTGGCCCTCGAGCGCGAGCTCACGGTGACCCGCGACGACGACCCCGCCCACCCCCTCGGCCTCGACGACCTGTTCGGCTCCCTGCGCGGGCCCGGCGGTGCCCGCACCGCCGTCGACATCGCGGCGGCGCTGCTCCTCACCGGCCGGCTCCCTGACGCCGTCAACGTGCTGCGCCTCGCCGGCCTCTGGCAGCCGGGCAGCCTCGACGCCCGCGCCTCCGGCTCGCGGGCACGGATGGTCCTCGCGGCCTGCCGTGCCGCCTGCGGCGATGCCGACGCGTACGCCCGCCTGCTCACCGGCGACGCCGGGAGTCCCGTCCTCACCGGCTACCTGCAGGCCGCGGCCGCCGCCGTCCGGGGGGACCTCGACGTCGCCGACCAGGCATGGGAGCGCGTCGTCGAGCAGGGCGCGCCGCTCACCGACCACTCCTTCCCGCCCTGGGCCGCGGCCGTCGTCGCGCACCGCAGCCGCGTCGACCCGGAGGCGGCCGCCGCGGCCGTGCTCGCGGCGGCCCGCGGCGTCGCGTCCCTGGCGCACGACCCGCTGCGCCATCCCGCGCCCGTGCTCGCCGCGCTGGAGGCCCTCACGGCCCGGGGCGATCACCCGGGTGCGCGCCTGCTCGCCCTGGCCGTCCACCGCCGCCACCCGGAGCTGCCGCTCACCGCGCACCTGGGGGCCGCCCTGCCGTGGTGGCGGCGGCTGCCCGGCCTCGGGGTCGTCGACGCCCGGGTGGCGCGGCGGCTGCGCCGGGGCACGGCGTCCCGGGGCCATGCCCTGCCCGGCCTGCTCGCGTCCCGGCGTTCCCGGGGTCAGGAGTCCGTCGCCGCGCTGGACCGGGCGGATCAGCTGTCGCGCTGCGTCTGCCTGCGCTCGCACGTCCTCGTCGACGACGACGCCGTCGCCTACGCCCAGCACCACCTGCGCCCGGCGGAGCTGGGTGCCGACGCCGTCTCGGTGCTGCGGGGGGTCGGGTCGGGGGCGTGGCTGGGGTCCTGCCCGCTCACCGGCATCCAGTGGCTCGGCGTCGACGTCGCGCCCGGCCAGCCCGCGTGGCTGGCCCGCGGCGTCGTGCCGCGGACCCGCGCCTCCTGAGCGCCGTCAGCGCCGGGCGGTGACGACGACGGTCGTCTCCCGCTCCTCGTCGGCGACCGCCCGCGCGTCCAGGCCCGACGCTCGGGCGGCCTCGACGAGGAGCACCGCCTGGGCCTCGCTCGCCTCGCCGATCGCGCTGCCGCCGACGGCCAGCCAGTCGGGCAGGTCGGCGAGCAGCCGGCGGGCGACGTCGAGGCCGTCGTCACCGCCGTCCAATGCCATCCGGTGCTCGTGGTCGCGGAACTCCGGGGGCAGCGTCGCGATCGCCGCCGTCGGCACGTAGGGGACGTTGGCGATCAGGACGTCGATCCGCCCCCGCAGGCCGGCCGGCAGGGCGTCGAGCAGGTCACCCTCGTGGACGACCGCGCCCGGGACGCCGTTCGGCCCGGTCAGGGTGTCTCGGGCGGCGGCCACCGCGTCGGGGTCGAGGTCGGCCGCGTGCAGCTGCACCGCCACGCCGGCGCGGCGGACGGTGGCCAGGCCGAGCGCGCCGGTGCCGCAGCACAGGTCGACGACGACGGGCGGGTGCGGCGCGCGCCGGGCGGCCGCCGCCCGGACCAGCGGCACCGCGGCGTCGACGATCGCCTCGCTGCGGTGCCGGGGCACGAACACCCCCGGGCGGACGGCCACGCGCACGCCCGCGAACTCGGCCCAACCCAGCACGTGCTCCAGGGGTTCACCGTCGACGCGACGGCGCAGCAGCGGTTCGACCTCCGTACCGCGGGCGGCGGCCTCGGCGAGCAGCAGCGCCGCCTCGTCCTCGGCCCACACGCACCCCGCCGCGCGCAGCCTGGTCACGACGTCCTCGACGTGCACGCGCTACAACCAGCCGTTCCTGCGGAACCGCCAGTACAGCCCCGCGCACAGCGTCGCGATCACGGCCAGGGCGTAGAAGTAGCCGTAGTGCCAGCTCAGCTCGGGCATGTTCTGGAAGTTCATGCCGTAGATGCCGGCGACGGCCGTGGGCACGAGCGCGATCGCCGCCCACGCCGAGATCTTGCGCATGTCCTCGTTCTGCCGGACCGCGGTGTCGTTCTGCCGCACGCTCACCTGGGCGAGGTCGGCCGACAGCACGTCGGAGAGCAGCTTGTCGAACCCGTCGAGCGCCTCGGCCGAACGCAGCACGTGGTCGTGGATGTCGCGGAAGTAGGGCGAGGCGTCCTGCCCCACGCACGGCACCTGCCCCTCCGCGAGGTGCTGCATGGGCGTGACCAGCGGGGCCACGGCCCGCCGGAACTCGATCAGCTCGCGCTTGAGCGTGTAGATCCGTTGGGCGTGGTCGTGCCGGTCCCCGCCGAAGACGAGGCCCTCGACGTCGTCCACGTCGTCGCTGAACCGGGCCACCGCCTCCTCGTACTCGTCGACCACGGCGTCGGCGATGAGGTACAGCGCGGCGACGGGCCCGTGCCCGCGGACCGTCTCGGGGGCCCTCGCCAGCGCGTCGCGGGCGCTGGCCACGACCGTCGTCGGCCCGTGCTTGACGGTGACCACGAAGTCGGGGCCGAGGAACACGGCCACCTCGCTGACGTCGACGACGTCCTCGTGGTCCACGTAGTGCACGGGCTTGAGGACGGCGAACAGCTGGTCGTCGTACGTCTCCAGCTTGGGCCGCTGGTGGGCGCGCACGGCGTCCTCCGCCGCCAGGGCGTGCAGGCCGAACGCCTCGGTGACCGCGGCGAACTCGGCTGCGGTGGGGTGCAGGAGGCTGATCCAGGTGAAGCCGCCGTGGGTGCGGGCGGCGGCGCGCACGGCGTCCAGGCCCTCGCGGTGGTCGCACTGCTCATCGGGCAGGCGTCCCGCGGCGGTGTAGACGGCGCAGTCCACGATCGCGCCCTTCGCCTTCGCGGCTGCGGCCCGGCCCGGTGCCTCCGCCTCGCCCGGGTCCTCGACCTCCACCCAGCCCCGGCCCTGGCCCTGGCCGACCATCGCCGCAGCCTGGCGGACGCGCTCGTCCACCCAGCGCTTGCGCAGGGCCGTCGCGCGGCGCGACATGCGCCTGGCCAGCGCGTCGCTGGTGCTGGGATCGGGGGAGCTGTTCGCCACGGCGTCAGGGTAGGCGCTGGACCTGGCAGCAGCCCCCGTTGGGGAGCAGGGCCGCGGCTTCGCCGCTGTGGTGCTCCCCGACGCGAAGGGGTTCAGACAGGATGTGGCGGTGCCAGGACAACGAGTCGCTTGGTCGGGCGGCCGGTTCCGGGAGGGTGAAGTGGACGATCCAGCAGACACTGACGTCCTCGTCCTCGTCCGCGACGGCGACAGGGCCTGGGCCGTCGGCCGCCCGAGCGATCTTCACGGAGACGGGTACGTCCACACGCTCCCCGTGATGCTCTCGATCGGTGATCCGGGACTTCGCTCGTGGGTGACGTTCGAGGGAGACTCGCCCGAGACGCTGCGCGACTTCCTCGGGGGGCTGGCGTCGCAGTGGCGCGGCTGGGAGGGCGAGGCGTGGTCGCTGCGCGTCCCTTTCCACCTGGAAGCTGGTGAGCAGCTTCGTCAGCTCGCCGAGGCGGCGGACGCGGTGCTCAGTCTCTGACGGCGGGCGACACGGTCTCCACAGATCACAGATCACAGATCACAGATCACAGGTCGATGGCCTCGCGCTCGATCTGCTCCCGGAGGCCCGGCTTGAGGTCGCTCGCCGGAACGAGATCCACGTCGATCCCCCCGAGCACCCGCTCGAAGTCCTCGACGAGGCGACCGAACCCCACGATGCCCATGCCGTCGGGCAGGTCGACGAGCAGGTCGACGTCACTGTCAGGGCGGTCGTCCCCGCGTGCCGCACTCCCGAACAGGCGTAGGCGCTGGTCCCACGGCTCCAGATGCCCCTTCTTCATCACGACACGCCGTAAGGACCCCGGCGTGTCGCCGTGATGTCGGGGCATCTGGCGCGGAACGCCGCTCAGGCCAGCGAGGCGACGTACCCGCGCCACCCGCCGAAGCTCGTGACGTCGGTCGCGGTGTCGGCCACGTAGCCCTCGCACACGAACCCGGGCAGCACCCGACCGTCGTCGAGCTCGGTGGACCCGATCGCCAGCGGCGGGGTGACGGTGACCATCAGCGCGCCGAGCCCGGCCAGCGGCAGCCGCCACACCTCGACGGCCAGCGACGCCCCACCCGAGCGCACCCGGATCAACCCTGGCCGGGGCACCGGAGCCCCGCCGACGGCGACCATCCGGTACGCGGGGGCGGTCAGTGCGTCGGCGACGAACTCACCCCCGAAGCCCACGAGCGCGGGGTTGAGCGGCAGCCCGCGCATGTGAGCTCCGGCGACGACGAGGAGGGTGGTCTCGGGCGAGGACGCGGCGCTCACGGCAGCTCCAAGGGGAAGGCGGTGGGGGAGCCCAGGATCCCCTCGAGCCCGGACGCGGCGGCGGCGAGGGCGGCGTCGGACCCGGCGGGCCCGATCACCTGGACGCCGAGGGGACGCCCGTTCGGCCACCCGGGCGCGGCGAGCACCCCGGCGGGCACGGCGACGGCGGCGAGGTCGAGGAGGTTGGTGAACGTCGTCCACCGGCCCATGCGGGCGTTGGTCGCCAGGGGGTCGGCGTCGACCTCGGCGCGCGTGAAGGTGGTGGGCACGGTCGGCGTGAGCAGCAGGTCGGCGTCGCGCCACCAGCGCCGCACCTGGGCGCGCAGCTCCTGCAGGCGGTGCCGGCCGCGGAACGCCTCGGCCGCCGACGGCCCGGCCCCGCTGCTGAGCACGCGCAGCGTGACGGGGTGCACGGCGTCGGGCTGCGCGCTGACGAACCCCTCGAGCCCCGCCCACCGCTCGGCCACCCAGGGGCCGTCGTAGAGCAGGTCACCGGCGTCCAGCAGGGGCGCGGGGTCGTGCGGCACGATCACGACGCCGAGCCGGGCGAGGGCGTCGACCGCGGCGGCGAACCCGGCCGCGACGAACGAATCGCACAGGCGCTCGACGGACGCGGCGGTGGGGACGGCGATCCGCAGGCCGCGCGGGTGCCAGGCGCCGGGGCGGGGGGGCGGCAGGGGCAGGTCGCGGGACCAGGGGTCGTCGTCGTCGAACCCGGCGATCGCCGCGAGCACCGCGGCCCCGTCGGCCACCGAGGAGGCGTGCACCGACACGCAGTCCAGCGACCGGCAGGCAGGCAGCACCCCGCGGGTGGAGACCAGCCCCCGGCTGGGCTTGACCCCCACCGTCGCCGTCAGCGCCCCCGGCACGCGGCCCGACCCGGCGGTGTCGGTGCCCAGCGCCACGGACACGAGCCCGAGCGCGACGGCGGCACCCGAGCCGGAGCTGGACCCGCCGGGGATCGTGTCGGGGTGCCACGGGTTGGGCGGGGTGCCGTAGGGGGAGCGGTGCCCCACGAGCCCGGTGGCGAACTGGTCGAGGTTCGTGGTGGCGACCACGAGCGCACCGGCCGCCCGCAGGCGGTGCACGGCCTCGGCGTCCCGGGCCGCAGGGCACGGCGCGAACGCGGGGCACGCGGCCGTCGTCGCCAGCCCTGCGACGTCGATGTTGCCCTTCACCCCGACGGGGACGCCGAACAGGGGCGGCAGTGCGAGCCCCCGCCTCCGGTGGTCGGCGGCGAGGGCGTCGAGCCGCTCGGCCTCGGCGAGCAGGACGTCGTCGGGCACGAGGTCGAGGAAGACGGTCTGCCGGACGCCGTCCTCGAGGGCCCGCAGGCGGTCGAGGACGGCGTCGGCGAGCGTTGCGGCGGGCAGCCCCGCGTCGTAGGCGTGGCGCAGGGACGCGACCCCGAGGTCGTCGAGACCGGCGATCACGATCCGACGGTGGCGGGCTCGGAGAGGTCGACGTCGGCGCTCGCGGGAGCGGTGCCCGTGAGCGCCGCGATGATCGCCGCGCTGTCGGCGACGGCGCCGAAGACCCCGCCCTGCATCGTCACCATCTTGATCGCGGCGAGGTGGTTGCCGTGGTCGGTGGCACCGGTGCAGTCGGTGACGAGCAGGCACTCGTAGCCGCGGTCGTTGGCGTCGCGCATGGTCGTGTGCACGCACACGTCGGTGGTGATGCCCGTGATGATCAGGTGGGTGATGCCGCGGTTGTGCAGGATCAGGTCGAGGTCGGTGGCGTAGAAGGAGCCCTTGCCGGGCTTGTCGATGACGATCTCGCCGGGCAGCGGCGCGACCTCGGGGACGATGTCCCAGCCGACCTCGCCGCGCACGAGGATGCGCCCCGCGGGCCCTGGGTCGCCGATCCCGGCGCCGATCTGCTTGGACCGCCACAGCTTGTTGGGCGGGCAGTCGGACAGGTCGGGCCGGTGGCCCTCGCGGGTGTGGATGATCGTGAACCCGAGGGGCCGGACGACGTCGAGCAGCGCCTTCGTGGGGCCCAGCGGGGTGCGGGTGAGCGAGAGGTCGTACCCCATGCGGTCGACGTACCCGCCGGGGCCGCAGAAGTCGGTCTGCCAGTCGATGCACAGGACGGCGGTCTTCGCGGGGTCGATGGCCCCGTCGTAGGGCCAGGCGTAGGGCTGCGCGTCCACCTGGGGGTAGGTCATCGCGGGTTCCTCCTGTACGGGGCGTGCGGGTGAGGGGGTGGGGTGGCGCGCCCCCCCCCCACCCACCCCGGGCGGATCAGGTCACTTGGGCAGGTCGCCGACGACGCCCTCGACGAACCAGTTCATGCCCTCGATGCCGGGGTCGCCGTACTGCAGGGCGGTGCCGGCGGGCACCTGGACGGTGCCCTTCTGGTCCTTGAGCGGGCCGGTGAACACCGAGGCGCCCTTGACCTTGAGCTTCTCCAGCGCCGCGGCGATGTCGGTCTTCGTCTGGTCGGTGACCGACGGGCCGAACGGCGACTGGACGAACGGGTTGGTGCCGGTCTGCAGCCCGACGCGGTAGTTCGCGTTGTACTGGCTGCCGGTGAACTTGCCGTCCAGCGCGGTCTGCACGATGTCCTCGTACAGCGGGGCCCACGCCCACTGCGAGCCGGTCAGCCAGCCCTTGGGCGCCAGCGACGAGGCGTCGGCGTGGTAGCCGACGGTGGAGGCGCCGGCGGCCTCGGTGGCCTTGATGATCGTGTCGGTGCAGTCCTGGTGCTGGGTGATGACGTCGACGCCCTGCTTGAGGAGGGCGTCCACGGCCGACTTCTGCTTGCCCGGGTCGCACCACGACGACGTGTTGATCGCGTACGTCTGCGCGGCGGGGTTGACGCTCTTGGCGCCCAGCTCGAAGGCGTTGATGTTGTTGACGGTCTGGGGGATGCCGAAGGCGTAGATGTAGCCGAGCTTGTTGCTCTTGGTGGCTCGACCTGCGGCGATGCCGGCGAGGTAGACGGGCTCGAACACGGTGCCGAAGTAGGTGCCGATGTTCTTGCCGACGGCCCCGTTGATCACGTTGCCCTGCTGCACGACGGCGACGCCGGGGTGGGCGGCGGCGACCTTCTCGGCGGCCTGGAGGTGGCCGTAGCTGGTCGCGAACAGGATCTTCGCGCCGCGGGAGATCATGCCCTCCATGACGCGGGCGGCCGAGTCGTCCTCGGGCACGTTCTCCTGGGTGAGGATCTTGAGGTTGGGGAACTTCTTGCCGACCTCCTGGCTGCCCTCGTAGGCGGCCTGGTTGTAGCCGAAGTCGGTCTTGGGCCCCACGAAGATGAAGCCCACCGCGGTGCTCCCCTGGCCGGGAGCACCGCTGCCGCCACCGGTGGAGGTGCTGGTGGCGCTGGAGCAGGCGGTGAGGCCGAGGGCGGCCACGGCCAGGGCGGACACGGCGACCAGGTGCCGCCGGGACGGTCGGGTGCTGCGCATGCGAGAGGTCCTTTCGTCCGCCCCGGGGACGGGAGCGGCAACGGGCCGGGGGACGGGGGTGGTGCCCGCCCGCTCGCCGGGACGGCGGGCGGGCGGCGTCCGGACGACGGCGGCGGCGTCCGGGGGTCGGGGGGCTAGGTGGCGGTGTTGTCGAAGACCCGCCGTAGCTCCTGGGGCGCGGCGAGCAGGGTCCGCCTGCCGAGGAACGTCAGGAACAGGAGGGTGGCGACGAACGGCAGGGCCTCGAGGGCGAACTGGTTGACGCCGATGCCGCGGGCCTGCAGCTGCGGCGAGAGCGCGAGGGCGGCGCCGAACAGGTAGGCGCCGGCGAGGATCCGCCAGGGCTGCCAGGAGGCGAACACGACGAGGGCGACGGCGATGAACCCGCGGCCGACGATCATGTTCTCGAACCAGGACTGGGAGTAGGACACCGACAGGTGCGCGCCGCCGATCCCGGCGAGCGCGCCGCCGGCGATGACGGCGACATAGCGGACGGCGGCCACGCTGTACCCGTGCACGGTGAGCACCTCCGAGCGCTCGCCGGCGCTGCGCAGGAGCAGACCCGCGCGGGTGCGGAAGACGACCCAGAACAGCAGGGGCGCGACGGCGTAACTCACATAGGTGAGCGGGTCCTGGTGGAAGAGGATCTCGCCGAGGAACGGGATGCTCGACAGCCCCGGGACGGCCACCGGGTCCAGCCCGTCGATCTTTCCCTTCTCCCCGACGAAGCCGGGCCCGTACAGCGAGGTCAGGCCGAGGGCGAGGAAGAGCAGGGTGAGGCCGCTGGCGAACTGGTTGGCCTTGCGGCTGATCACCAGCACGGCGTGGACGGCGGCCAGGGCGGCCCCGGCCACGGCGGCGGCGAGGATGCCGATCCAGGGATTGCCGGTCTCCTTCGTGACGGCGAGGCCGGTGAGGGCCCCGAGCAGCATGCAGCCCTCGGTGCCGAGGTTGATCACGCCGGCCCGCTCGGAGACGGTCTCGCCCTGGGCGGCGAACATGATCGAGGTGCCGGAGCGCACCCCGCTGGACAGGACGTCGACGACGAGGCTCATGACCTCACGCTCCGCTCTTCGTGCGCGTGCCGGTCCAGCCCAGGACGGCGATCAGCAGCAGGCCGATGAGGATGTTGACGGTGGCGGCCGGGAGGCCGGAGTCGATCTGGAAGCTGTCGCCGGCCACGATCAGGGCCGAGAGCACGAGCGAGGCCACGAGCACGGGCAGCGGCTTGTGCCGGGCGAGCCAGCTGGCCAGGAAGGCCGTGTAGCCGATCTGGGAGAGGATGCCGGGGCGCAGCTGGTACTCGACGCCGGCGAAGTGGATCATGCCGCCGAGCCCGGCGAGCGCGCCGCCGACGAGCATCCCCGACAGCAGCAGCATCGTCACGGGGAACCCGGCCCGGCGGGCGGCCTCGGGGTTGCCGCCGACCGTGGCCAGGCGGAACCCCCAGGTGGTGAACCGCAGCGCCGCCCAGACGCCGATCGCGGCGATGACGACGATCGCCAGGCCCACGTGCACCTTGCTGCCGGTGAAGACGGGCATCTTCGCGACGTCGGCCAGGGGACGCGTGGCGGGCTGGCCGGAGCCGTTGGGGTCCTTCCACGGCTGGTAGATGAGGAACAGCAGGAGGTCGAGCGCCACGTAGTTGAGCAGCAGCGTGCTCACGGCCTCGTTGACCTTGACGAAGACGCGCAGCGCGGCGGCGATGCCCGCCCACAGGGCGCCCGCCACGGCGGCGGCGACCATCATCAGGACGAGCACGAGGCCGCCGGGCAGGCTCTGGTCGGTCGCGAGGGCCACGCCCGCGGCGGCGACGGCGCCGACGAGCAGCTGCCCCTCGCCGCCGACGTTGACCAGGCCGGCCTTGGCGGGCACGACGACGGCGAGCGCCGCGAGGGCGATCGGGCCCATCTTGATCAGGATCTCCTGCACCGACAGGCCGTTGAGCAGGGTGTTCTCCCACGCGTACTGGAACGTGGTGAGCGGGTTGGCGCCGCGGGTCAGCAGGATCACGCTGAAGATCGCGACGGCGCCGACGAGCGCGGCGGCCCAACGGCCGGCCACCTCGCCGACGGCGCGCAGCCGGGCGTTGCCGGCCTCGCCGTCGGGGGGAGTGGGGGTCGGGGCCGGGGCCTGGACCGCGAGCCCCCCGGAGGCGTCGGTCTGTGCTGGCGACGGGGACGGGGTGGTCATTCGGCACCTCCGAGCATGAGCCGGCCGAGCAGGAACCGGTCGGCCGAGGCGGCGTCCACGACGCCGGCGATGTGCCCGGCGTGCATGACGGCGATCCGATCGCTGATCGACATGAGTTCCTCGAGGTCCTCGCTGACGACGAGCACGCCCGCGCCGGCGTCCTTGCGCTGCAGCAGCAGCTCCTGGGTGCGCCGGGTGTTGGCGATGTCGAGGCCGCGGCTGGGGTAGGCGGCGACGACGAGGGTGGAGTCGTCGGCGAGGGTGCGGGTGAGGATGACGCGCTGGATGTTGCCGCCGGACAGCTCGGCGACCTTGCGGTGCAGGCCTGCGATCCGCAGTCCGGCGCGGCTGTCGGCGTCGGTGGTGCGCCGCCGCACCGCTGCCCAGTCGATGCCCAGGCGCTTGCGGGGGATCGGCCGCCCGTCGAGCACCATGTGCTCCAGGACGGTGAGGCCGTGCACGACCGAGTCGTCGACCGGGTCCTCGGGGACGCCGACGGCGCCCGCCTTGAGCGCGGTGGTGACGGTGCGGCTGCCCAGCGCCGTCCCGCCGATGCTCACGCTGCCGCCGGTGATCGCGCGCAGCCCGAGCGCGACCTCGCACAGCTCGCGCTGCCCCGAGCCGGCCACGCCGGCGACGCCGACGAGCTCGCCGGGCCGCACGTCGAGGGTGACGTCGTGCAGGGCCTCGTGGCCGCGGTCGCCCAGCGCGCTGACGCCGCGCAGCACGAGCGCGGGGGTGTCGGTGTCGGGGACGGGTTCGCGGACCCGGGCGAGGGGGGCGACCTTGCGGCCGACCATCGCCTCGATCAGGGCGGGGTCGTCGTGGTCGGCGGGGGCGGCCCCGGCCAGGACGACCCGGCCGCCGCGCAGGACGGTCACGCGGTCGGCGACGGCACGCACCTCGTTGAGCTTGTGCGTGACGATGACGACCGCGTAGCCCTTCGCCTTCATCCCGCGCATGACCTCGAACAGCGCCTCGGCCTCCTGCGGGGCGAGCACGCTCGTCGGCTCGTCGAGGATCACCAGGCGGGCGCCCGTCATGAGCACCTTGAGGATCTCCACGCGCTGGCGCTCGCCGATCGACAGGTGCCGCACCAGGGCCTTGGGGTCCACCGCCAGCCCGTGCTTCTCGCTCGCCTCGGTGATCCGCGCGGCGAGGTCGTCGAGCTTGAGCCGGAACGACCCGGGCAGGGCGAGGGCGATGTTCTCGGCGACGGTGAGGGCGGGCACCAGGCGCAGGTCCTGGAAGACCATGCCGATGCCGAGCGAGCGGGCCACCGACGGGCTGGTGATCTGCTCTTCCTTGCCGTCGAAGATCAGCTGGCCGGAGTCGGGCTGGTAGACGCCGTAGATGAGCTTGAGCAGCGTGGACTTGCCCGCGCCGTTCTCCCCGACCAGGGCGTGGATCTCGCCGGAGGCGATGTCGAAGCTGACGTCCTGGTTGGCCTTCACCTCCCCGAAGCTGATCGAGTAGGAGAGCACCTCGAGGAGGGGGCGCTGGCGGCCGAGGCCGGCCGCGGCGTCGAGGTCGGGATCGGCCTGCGGTGCACCGGTCTCGACGACGGGTGCACCGCCCGGTTCGGGGACGGCCGCGACGACGGAGGGGTCGGGGACGACGACGGGCGCGTCGTCCGTGGCGGGGGTGCTGGCGGGCGGATCGATCGTGGTCATGACCGGCGTCCTCGCATGAGTGCCATCTGGGTGATCGCGTGCTCGGCGCGGCGCTCGACGACCTCCAGGGACACCCCGACGTGGCGGCGCAGGGCCTGCAAAGCCTCGGGGATGTCCTCGGCCAGGACGGCTTCGACGATCTCCAGGTGCTGGCTGATCGTCTCCTCGATCCGGTCGGAGGTGAGGAAGTCGTACATGCGCACGGGGCGGATGCGGGCGTTGACTCCGGTCAGGGTCTCGGTGAGCGCGAGGTTGCCGGAGGCGCGGTTGAGGGTGGTGTGGAAGGCCTCGTCCTCCTCGACGAAGCGGGAGTCGGGGTCGGGGGTGTCGGCGCGCAGCCGCCGCCAGTGGTCGCGCAGCGGCTCGAGCTGGGAGAGGTCGTGCTTGCGGCCCTCCAGCGCCCGGGTGAGCCCTCGCACCTCGAGGGTGACCCGCAGCTCGTAGAGGTCGCGCAGGTCGGCCAGGTCGGGTTCGGCGACCTCGTAGCCGCCGTCGGGGTGGCGGCGCAGGAGGCGATCGGCGTGGAGGCGGACGAGCGCCTCGCGGACGGGCGTGCGGCTGACCTCGAGGAGGGCGGCGAGGCGTTCCTCGGCGAGGCGGGTGCGGGCCGGGAACTCGGCGACGAGGATCCGCCGCCGCAGTTCGCCGTAGACCTGCTCGCGCCGGGAGGCGTTGTTGGCCCTCCTGTCGCGACCGGCCCTGGCGGGCCGCGAGGTGGGGCCGGGAGCCGGCGACGACTCTGCATCCGCAGTTGTATACAGCGGCGGATGCAGAGGTGTGTCCGGCTGGTGGGGCATGCGGCGAACCTAGGAACGACGTGTGTCGATCACGGACGCACGAAGTAACGATCAGTGGTCTGCGTCACGTCGCAGGCGACGGGGGTGTGTCGGCGACGTTTCGGGGGGTCCCGGAGACGTCAGCGGCGCGCGCCGCCGTCGGGGACGCCGTCGAGCCGGCGCCCGAGGACGATCGTGTCCTGCTCGGCGTAGTCGAGGGCCTCGTAGAACCCGCGCACGGCCGTGTTCGACGACCGGACCATCAGCAGCAGCTTCGGCGCCCCGCGCTCGGCCGCCCACTCCTCGGCGGCGGCCATGAGCACGCGCCCGAGCCCCGCCTCGCGCCGGTCGGGGTCGACGCCCAGGTAGTAGACCCACGCGCGGTGCCCGTCGACGCCGACCATCACCGAACCGACGACGTCGCCTGCGTCGGAGCACGCGACGAGCACCGCGGACGACGGCCCGTCCAGCGCCCGGCGCAGGTCGGCGTCGGGATCGTTCCAGGGGCGGGTGAGCCCACAGCGCTGCCACAGGGCGACGACGGCGGCCTCCTCGCCGGGAGCGAGCCGCCGCACCGCCGGGAGGGGCGGGGTCACGCCCGCCACAGCTCGTGCCAGGCGACGCCGGTCTCGGCGACCAGCTCGCGCAGCAGCGGCAGCGACACCCCGACGACGTTGTGGTGGTCGCCCTCGATCCGGGTGACGAAGGCCCCGCCCAGCCCGTCGACGGTGAAGGCGCCCGCCACGGCCAGCGGCTCGCCGGTGGCCACGTAGGCGTCGACCTCGGCGTCGCTCAGGTCGGCGAAGTGCACGACCGTCGAAGCCACGGCTCCCAAGGTGGCGCCCGACCCGTCCTCGCGGGCGTCGACGAGCCAGTGACCGGTGTGCAGGGTGCCCGACCGCCCCCGCATCGCGAGCCAGCGCTGCCGGGCGACCTCGGCCGTGCCGGGCTTGCCCAGCACCTGCCCGTCGAACTCCAGCACCGAGTCGCAGCCCAGCACGAGCGCGCCGTCGGGCAGGTCGTCCTCCGGCAGCGCGCCCGCGACGTCCTCGGCCTTCGCCTTGGCGAGCACGAGCGCGACGTCCTCGGCGTCGGTCACGCCGTAGCGGGCGACGACGGCGTCCTCGTCGACCGAGGACACCTGGACGACGGCGTCGACGCCGGCCGAGGCGAGCGTGGCCCTGCGGGCGGGCGAGGCCGAGGCGAGGACGAGCGGGACGGGCGGCACGGGCGGCACAGCGGGCTCAGGCACGGTCACGGACGCCGAGGCTACCTGCCAGGATGCGGGCGTGAGCGCCCCGCGTCCCGTGCCCGGCCCCCCGGCCCCGGTGCCGTCGGGCGCGTCCGTGCCCGCGGTGGTGTGGGTGGTGGCCGGCCCTCCGGGCGCCGGCAAGTCCACGGCCGCGCGCGCCCTGGCCCGCCTGCTCAGTCCGCCCGGCGCCGTCCTCGACAAGGACACCCTGTTCAGCGGCCTGGTCGCCGAGGTGATCGACGCCCACGGTCGCGGGCAGGGGGAGCGCGAGGGCTCCTGGTACGACGAGCATGCGAAGCGGCACGAGTACGCGGGGCTGACGGCGGCCGCCGCCGAGATCCGCCGTGCGGGGTGCCCGCCGGTGCTGGTGGCCCCGTTCACGCAGGAGATCCGCGACCCCGACCGGTGGGCGGCCTGGGTGGGCCGGCTCGGCGGCGACCCGGTGCGGCTGGTGTGGGTGAGCTGCCCCGCCGCGGAGCTGTACCAGCGGCTGCTGCGCCGGGGGCGTGGGCGTGACGCCGGCAAGGTCGCGGCGTTCGAGGAGTTCGCCGCGCGGATGCGCCCCGAGGAGCCCCCGCCCGTGCCGCACTGGCGGATCGACACCTCGGACGCGCGTCCCCGCTCGTCGGTGCAGCTCGCGGCCCTGCTCGGGGGTGGCGAGGTCAGCGACCGGTGACCAGCGGACCTCGCCTGGCACTTCGTCGGGCAGCTCCGGTCGAGTTCCCCGGCGTCGGTGCGGCCCTGAGCGATCACGCACCGGGCGAGGGCCGCCAGCGGTCCTCGGGTGCGTGGGGAGCGGGGGCGTGCCGCCAGCGGGACCGCGGCGCGAGCGCGTCCGGGGCCGGGGCTTCGGCAGGAGCCGCGCCGGAGCTGGGGACGGAGCGTGCCGTCGCCGCCGTCGCCGCCGTCGCCGTCGTCGCCGCCGCCGCCGTCGCCGCGGGCCGCAGGGCGAGGACGGCCAGGACCGCGGCGAGCTCGACGTCGTCGGGCCCGCCGCGGACCTCCACGTCGCCGCTCACCGGGGCAGCACCGGATGGCGCCGGGGCCCGGGCAGGTCGCGGCGCGAGCGCGCCAGGGCCAGGGCGGCGGCCACCTCGGCCCGCGTGCGCTCGGGGGGCACCACCAGCGCCGCCGCCGGGGCGCCCGGCCCCACCTGCGGCCAGGCGAGCGTGACGTCCGCCCCGGCGCCGGGAAGTCCGGCGGGCCCGCCGGGGGCGGGCTGCGCGCGCCGCACGAGCACCGTGACGAGCCCGCTCGTCGCGTCGCCGAAGGCGCGGGCGAGCGCGCAGGCCGCGTCGGGGTGGTCGACGTGCAGGGGCACCAGGGCGGCGGGGGAGTCCAGCAGCGTGAGCACGGGCAGGCCGAACGCGTCGCACCACGACACGAACCGGGCCGCCGCCCGCGCGTCGGCGGCCGCGGGGACGCCCTGGCGGTGGGACGGGTCGGTCGCCACGACGCCCACGGGGTGCCCCTCGACCCGGGCCAGCACCCGCACCAGAGCGCTCCGCCCGCCCAGCCGCACCCCGCCCGGGTCGAGGACGGCATCCAGCAGCGCACCGACGTCGTAGGGAAGGTCCGGCACGTCGGGCACCAGGGTGCGCAGCGTGTCGGGCGCGAGGCGGGGCGGCGCGGGCGCAACGGTCGGCGGGTCCGCGAGGCACGTGGCGGGCAGGTGGTCGAGGACGTCCCCCAGCAGCGCGGCCGCCTCCGCGGGGGTCGCGGCGTGCAGGTCGGCCGGCTGCGCGGCGGCGGTGGGCGCGCCGCCGTCCGTCGGGCGGCCGACGGCGAGCACGGCGTCGGCGAAGCGAGCCGCCGTCGGCCAGGCGCCCGCATCGCCGGTGACCACCGCCACGTGCGGGACGACGCCGCTGGCCCTCGCCAGCGGGCGCACCCAGGCGTGATCGTCGTCGTCCCCGCCCCGCAGCAGCCCGATCAGCGGCAGGCCCCAGGTGGTGGCCCGGGCCACGGCGTCGGCGATGCCGCCCTGGTCGCGGTAGACGGCGACGGCGTGCCCGGCCACGGTGGGCCGCGACAGGGGCGCGCCCGCGTCGAGCAGGTCGCGCAGGTCGCGCAGGTCGCGCAGGTCCGGAGCGTCGGGCAGCTCGGGCGTGGCGGGGTGGGGGGTCGGTGTCGGCACCGGCGGCCTCCTCGGCGACGGGTCTGCCCTCGGGCGGAACTCCCCCCTAGGGTGACGTAGTGGACCACGACGACCGCGGCGCCTTCAGCGACCTGTCCCGCCCGCCCCTGCGCGCCGCCGACCTGAGGCGGGCGCTGACCACGGCGCAGCCCGGCCGCGACGGCGCCGCCTGGCGGGCCCTCGACGTCGTGGCGTCGACGGGGTCCACGAACGCCGATGTCGCCGCGCGGGCGCGCGCCGGTGAGCCCGAGGGCTACGTGCTGCTCGCCGACCACCAGGACGCCGGCCGCGGCCGGATGGCCCGCACGTGGGTCGCGCCGCCGCGGTCGTCCCTGGCGGTCTCGGTGCTGCTGCGCCCCGGCGCGGGCGACGGCGGGACGCCGGTGCCGGGGGAGCGCTGGGGCTGGGTCGGGCTGCTGGCCGGGCTGGCGGTGACGGACGCGCTGCGCCGTACGTGCGGGGTGCAGGCGGTGCTGAAGTGGCCGAACGACGTGCTCGTGCCCGACGGCGGAGCGCTGGCGGCGCCGGTGGGCTCCCCGGCCTCGCGCGAGCGGGACGTGCCGCAGCTGCGCAAGGTCTGCGGGCTCCTCGCCGAGGCCGTCGTCGAGGCGGGCGCGGAGGCGTCGTCGGGGGCGGTGGTCGTGGGCATCGGGCTCAACGTCAGCCAGACGGAGGCGGAGCTGCCGGTGCCGACGGCGACGTCCCTCGCGATCGCCGGGGCCGCCGTCAGCGACCGCGACACCGTCGCCCGCGCCGTGCTGCGCGCCCTGCGCGAGCGCTACTCCGTCTGGCGGCGGGCCGGCGGGGACGTCGTCGCGTCGGGGACGCTCGACGACTACCGCGCGGCGTGCGTGACGCTCGGCGCGCAGGTGCGGGTGGAGACCCCGTCCGGGGCGTCGGTGACGGCGCTTGAGGGCGTGGCCGTCGACGTCGACGAGGAGGGCCGGCTGCTGGTCGACGTCGAGGGGACGCGCCGGGTCCTCGCCGCCGGGGACGTCGTGCGGGTGCGGGGCGTGGGCGGCGCGTACGGGTGATCCCGGCCCGTCGCGCCTGAGCTGCCCGCGGGGCCTGCTCGGGCAAGATGACCCGCATGGTCTTCGGCCGCAAGAACCTCGGTGACGACGAGGAGCTCGTGCTCCTGCTGCGCCCGCACGTGAAGGTGCTCGTGGTGCCGACGGCGACCCTGGTGCTGCTGGCCGCCGTCACGGGGGTGCTACTGGGGTTGATCCCCGACGGGTCGGTGCGGCCGTGGCTGACCTGGATCGTCGTGGGGCTGGCCGTCGTCGTCGCGCTGCGCTGGGTGCTGTGGCCGTTCGTCGTGTGGCGCACGACCACCTACGCGATCACCACGCGGCGGCTCGTCACCCGCCGGGGGGTGTTCTCGCGCAGCGGTCACGACATGCCGCTGACCCGGCTCAACGACGTCAGCTTCGAGCACAGCCTGATCGAGCGCATGATCGGCTGCGGCACGCTCGTGGTGGAGTCGGCGGGGGAGCGGGGGCAGCTGACCTTCACCGACATCCCTAAGGTCGAGCTGGTGCAGCGCACCCTGTACGAGCTGTCCGACGACGCCCGCGCCCTCGAGGTGGCCGGGCGCACGCCTCGCCCGCGAGACCTCGACGACCTCCTCGACGACGAGCGCGATCCCGACGCCGGCGACGTCGAGTCCGACGAGGCGGGCTACGCCGAGGAAGCGGCCGACGACGAGGCGGCGTACGAGACCGAGGACGCCGACCGGCGCCCGCACCGCCCCGGCGGGCACCAGGGCCGGTGAGCCCTCCACCCGGCTCCGAGCCGACCCTTCCGCTGGGGCCCGACGGCCTCGAGCACAGCCCGGCCCGTGACCTGCAGCGACGCCTGCGCGGCGGGACCAGGCACCTGGTGCGGGGGGAGGCGGCGGGGGCGGCCGGCGTCTCCGAGGACGCCGCGCGAGGGCTGTGGCGGGCCCTGGGCTTCCCCGTCGCGGCACCGGAGCACAAGGCGTTCACCGACGCCGACAGCGCGGCCCTGCGCCGGGCCGCGGCGCTGCTCGGGGAGGGGCCGCTCGACGTCGAGACACTCACGGCGCTCGCCCGCGCGATCGGGCAGAGCACCGACCGGCTCGTCTCGTGGCAGACCGAGGCGCTCGTCGAGCACCTCGTGCGGCTGCACGGCGAGCAGGGGCGCCACGAGCTCGTGGCCATGATCGACGCGCTCGCCGACGACCTCGAGGCCCTGCTCGTGTACACGTGGCGGCGCCAGCTCGCCGAGGCCGTGGCGCGGGTCAGCGACGACTCCGGCCAGCCCGAGGACCCGGTGCGCGCAGTCGTCACCGTCGGGTTCGCCGACCTCGTCTCCTACACGCGCCTCAGCCACCGCCTCGACCAGCGCGCCCTCGGCGTCCTCGTGCACCGGTTCGAGGGCCTCGCGGCCGACGTCGTCACCGCCGGGGGCGGGAGGGTGGTCAAGACCGTCGGCGACGAGGTGCTGTTCACCGCCGACGACCCCGTCGCCGGAGCCGTCATCGCCCTGTCGCTGTCGCAGCGGCTGGCCACCGACGACGTCGTGCCCGACGTGAGGGTGGGCCTGGCCCACGGGGAGGTGCTGCGCAGCCTCGGCGACGTCTACGGGGTCACCGTCAACCTGGCCAGCCGGCTGACCCGCCTCGCCCAGCCCGGCACCGTCATCACCGACCCCCACACCGCCGCGTTGCTCGCCGACGACGACGGGCTCGTGCTCGTCCCCCAGCGCCGCAGGCAGGTCCGCGGGTTCGGGTCGCTGCAGCCCTTGCTCGTCGCCCGGGCCGGTCCCCACCGTGCCCTCATCCAGGTGGACTGACGCACCCCGGCACCCGCCCTCGGGACACGACGGCCAGCAGGGCCCGGTGGTCGGTACCGCGGACGCGGGCGGTGCGGACGTCGTCCGCCTGCCACTGCGCTGACACGAGCACGTGGTCGATGCGCGCGAACGGTGGCATGGGCGACCGGTCGGCCGGCCACGTGAGGCCGGGCCACGCGGAGAGCCCGTCGAGGTCGGCCGCGTCGTCCAGGCGGGAGCGCTGCAGGAGTGCGCGGAAGGCGGCGTGGCCCGTGGTGCCATTGAAGTCGCCCAAGACGATCCGGGGCGTCCCGTCGTCGAGCCGGGCCAGTTCCGCCGCGAGGCCGCGCTGCTCGGAGTCCCAGACGGCGTAGCTGAGCGGCCCTGGGGAGGCGGGGTGGGCCACCACGACCTCCACCGGGACACCTCCGACGTCCAGCCGTGCCCGGGGCCCGGCGAAACGGGTCGAGGTCAGCGCGGGCTGCCTTCGGATCGGCCCGATCGACCACAGCCCGCTGCCCCCTGCTGAGGGTCTCGGGAGCAGGTGGCGGTACGGCAGCTCCCGGTCGAGCCCGGCCCGCTCCAGGTCGGACACGAGCTGCGGGGTCAGCTCCTGGACGGCCAGGAGGTCGGGGTGTTCGTGGCGCACGAGGTCGACCAGGTCCCGCGCCGGGGCGCCGCCCAGTTCCACGTTCACCGTCATCACCCGCAGCGGCTGCGCCGGCGCCGAGCGGCAGGGCGCCACCGGGCGGGCACGTTCACGGGCGTGCCACACCGGCGGCAGGCCGTGCACACCCGCCGGTGCGGTGACGGCGAGGGCCAGCGCGAGGGCGCGAGGTCGCCGAGCGAGGAGGGCCAGCGCCGAGACCGCGCCCCCTGCCATGACCGCCGGAACCGCCATGGCCGCGAGTGCCGCGAGCAGCGCGGGTGACCTGCCCCCGGCGAGCAGCGCCGCGTCGACCGCGGCTGTGGGCAGGAGACCGACCGCGAGCAGGACCCTCCCGGCCGCCCGAAGAGCACCGGCACGACGCCGCGTGGTCGGCTGGTCGGTCAACGGGGCGGAAGCTGGAGCCGGCCGGGACGGAAGCGCGGACAGGCACCGGCAGGGCAGATCGCGCAGTCGGAGCCCCTGCGGTAGTGCCGGTGCGCCGAACGGTCGTGTCCGCACCGGCAGGTCGCCGAGCGGACGACGCGCCAAGGCCATCTCAGGTCGCCCACCTCGTCAGTGTCGCAGGGCCCGTCCAGGGGGGCGACGGATCGTGAGCGTCCCCCCGGTTCGCGCCCGCGCCCCCTGCTCCGCTCCGCATCCGCTTCGTCCGCCGCATCGTTCGTGGCTGGACGGCACTTGACCGGTCGTGCGGTTCGTCCGTTAGCGAACCTTCCGACCGGAAAATGCCTTCCGGAATGTGACGCAGCGTAGCCCTATGTTCATGATCGAGTCACCGCCGACGAGCGAGAAGGGGGGTTACGGGCGAGTCACGATTCTTCATGATCGGATGACTGTCATGTGAACTCTGACCGAGTTCCGTGCCCAAGACCGGACACTCTCTGCTAGCGTCCAGACACGCAAAGGGAGGGATATCGGCCCTAACGGGCACCCCTCCGCGGTCGACGGCGACCGTCCTTGTGTCCCATGACCACGACCTCGTCACAGCGGCTTCGGGGGGCGGATCCGCGTCCGTGCCGAGTGAGGGTCCGGGGCAGTCAGTCACGATCTGGCCCGATTGAATCTGGGAGAGTGTGTTGATCACCCGCACCCAAGCTCGAACCCGCCGCGAGTCCGCGCTACGTAGCGGAAAGCCTCGAGTCTCGGTCGTGGTGCCGACGCTCAACGAGGCGAAGAACCTCCCGCACGTGTTCGCGAAGCTGCCCGCGGACATCCACGAGGTCATCCTCGTCGACGGCCGTTCCGTCGACGACACGATCGAGGTCGCCCAGCGCCTGCGCCCCGACATCGTCGTCGTGCGCCAGACCCGCAAGGGCAAGGGCAACGCCCTCGCGTGCGGCTTCGCCGCCGTCACCGGCGACATCGTCGTGATGCTCGACGCCGACGGCTCGGCCGACCCGGGCGAGATCCCCGCCTTCGTCGACGCGTTGATGTCCGGCGCAGACTTCGCCAAGGGCACCCGCTTCGCCCGCGGCGGCGGGTCCACCGACATCACGCGGCTGCGCCGCGCGGGCAACTGGGGCCTGAACGCCCTGGTCAACGTGCTGTACCGCACCCGGTACACCGACCTCTGCTACGGCTACAACGCCTTCTGGGTGACGTGCCTGGACATCCTCGAACTCGCCCCCGGCGAGAAGGGGAGCGAGATGTTGTGGGGTGACGGTTTCGAGATCGAGACCATCATCAACACGCGCGTCGCCCGCGCCGGCCTGGCCATCGCCGAGGTCGGCAGCTTCGAGCACGAGCGCCTGCACGGCACCTCCAACCTCAACACGTTCAAGGACGGCGCCCGCGTCCTGCGCGCCATCTCCCTCGAGCGCCGCAACCGCCGGGCCCGGGAGCGCACCCTGGTGGCGACGCCGCTGCCGCTCGACGTCCCCGCGGCCGTCCACGAGCCCGCCGCCGAGCCGGTCCGTGCGGCCGAGTCGAAGCCGGCCGCCCGTGTCGTCCTCGATGTCGACACCGAGGTCATCGCCAGCTGAAACGCCGTGACCGTCGCGGGGAGGGGCATCTCGCCCCTTCCCGCCACGACCCGTTCGATGCCCTTGATTGCCACCGAACGTTCGTCGCACCAGATGTCCGCAGGGATTGCCCGGACCACTGTTCCTTATGGTAGGAATGGCCCGGAATCACCGCGCTGAGTCGACTCGTTCGATACCGATACACCATCTCCCCGGCCGCGGATCGTGAATCCGTCACCGGGAGCGCCGCGAGCAACGAGGCCGCAGCGCCGCCGCCCTCGAGGCCGCGCGGCCACGGACCCGCCCGGGCATTCCTCCCGGTCCAGTTCGCCGGTGCCGCGATCGGCACTCCACCGCAGATGCCGACATCCGCGTCGCCGACAACCGACAGGAGAGGAGCAGCGTCCTTGTCCTGGAGCGTGCGCGCCCGCCCTCGCCCCGCCCGGAGCGGTCCCGCCGCGCCGGCGTTGCGCGACACGGTGTGGTCGGGCCTGCTGATGATCCAAGGACTCGGCCCGCTGCACCGCCCCGACCCCGCCGTCGTCCGCGAGCGCTGGGCCGCCTTCGCCGCCACCCCCATGGGCGCCGGCCTGCCCCCCGTCGACGGCGTCGTCGTCGAGGAGGCGCACCTGACCACCGGGGAGATGCCCCAAGCGGTCTCCCGGTTGATGCTCCAGGCCCCCCGGGACCGGCCGACCGTCGTCGTCGGCGCCGACTGCCTCCTCGTCTGCGTGCCCCACCAGCTCGGCGACGGCGCCTTCATGGTGCGGGGCCTGGTCCCCGCCCTCGCCTCCGGGCGCACCGATCCGGCGGGCACCGTCGAGCCCCGACCGCTCGTCACCGCCCTGCGCCGCAGCGGCCTGCTCCGCTCGCCGCGCCGCCTCCGGGCCGCCGCCGCCCACCTGCGCGCCTCGCGCGGCGCGGCCGCCCCGGCCCCCGCGCCGCCCGCCCACCTGCTCGACGCCGCGGAACCGCCCTGCGCCGTCCACGCCGCCTCGCCGGCGGGCTTCCTCCCCGCGCTCAAGCCGTGGCGGGCCTCCCACCTGCCCGGCGTCGGCCCCGCCGCCCTGATCACCGCCGGCGTCCGGCTCGCCCTGGAGGACGAGGGGTTCCTCGCCCCGCACGAGCCCAGCGCCGTCCTGTTCGACCTGCGTCGGCACCTGGGCCGCGGCGCCCTGGTCCGTGGCAGCCTCACCGCAGCCCTGCGGCTGCCCGGCCCCGTCGTGCGCGATCCGCGCGCTCTCGACAAGGCGCTCGCCGACACCGCCGCCGACGGCCTGCCCCTGCTGTCGGCGCTGGCCGCGACCGCCGGCGCCGCCGTGCGCCGCCTCCGTGGAGGGGGGAGCAGCCGGCCCGAAGCGACGACGGGCGCGCGGCCCGCGGCTCCCCTCGCCGTCACGATCACCCACCTCGGCCGCAACAGCCTCTACGGGGCCTTCGACTGGCGCGACGGCGCCGGTGCGGCCACCACGGTCTCCCTCGAGGCCGCCAGCGTCAGCGGCGACGGGGGTATCACCGTGCTCACCAGCGAACTGGGCGGGCGCCTGCACGTCACCGTCTGCAGCGGGGGCGGGATCTCCCGCGCGGCGCTGCAGCGGGTGGCGGACCGCGCCGCCGGTCACCTCACCGAGCTGATCGTCCCGACGGGGGACGGCATCGTCGTCGTTGCGGGGGAAGCCCATGTCTGAGGCGACACGCTCCTTCACGCCGATCCCGGTGCTCGCGGTCGAGATCGCGGGACCGCTGCCGGCCGAGGAGCTCCTGCCGCCGCGCTCGTCGGTGCTGTTCGTCGTCACCCTGCACGGGGTGCCGATGGGGCAGGTCCGCACCCTCACCGAGGACTACCTCGCCCGCGACGACGAGCAGCGGCGGCGCTGGCTGCTCGGCCAGTTCGCGCCGGGGGTGCGCGCCCACCTCCTCGCCGACGGACTGCTCGCCCCCGACGCCGACGCCAAGGCCCTGGCCGCCCTGGCCCTCGACGAGGCCGCGCCGCGCCCCTGCGCCCCGGCCGACGCCGAGGGCGGCCCGCTCGTCTCGGTCGTGATCCCCACCACCGGTAGGTGCGAGCAGCTGCCGCTGGCCGTCGCCTCCGCCCTGGCGCAGACCTACCGCCCGCTCGAGGTCGTCGTCGTCGACAACCGCCCCGCCACCGGCGAGGTCCGCGCCCGGCTGGGCGGCATCAGCGACCCGCGGCTGCGGATCGTGGCCGAGCCGCGGATCGGCCTGTCCCACGCCCGCAACTGCGGTGTCGCGCAGGCCCAGGGCGACGTCATCGCCTTCACCGACGACGACGCCATCGCCGACCCCTCGTGGGTGGCCCGCCTCGCCGCCACGTTCCAGCGCAGCAGCGAGGTCGACTGCGTGACCGGGCTGGTGCTGCCCGCCGAGCTGCGCACCCCCGAGCAGGTGTGGTTCGACAGCTACGGCGCCCTGCGCCGCGTCTACACCACGACGGTCTGGACGCAGCGGCCCGACACCGCCGAGGGCCACGAGAGCCTCGCCGGTCTGGGCGTGCGAGGGGAGGGCGGGCCCGCGTTCCCCTTCACCCCCGGCCGGATCGGCTCGGGCAACAACATGGCCTTCCGCCGCAAGTCGCTGGAGCTCATCGGCGGGTTCGACCCCGCGCTCGGCGCCGGGAGCATCGCAGGCGGCGGGGAGGACCTCGACGCCTTCCTGGCCGTGCTGCTCAGCGACGGCGTCATCGTCCACGAACCGGCCGCCTACGTGCGCCACCACCACCGGTCCTCACCGCAGGCGCTGCGGCGGCAGATGTACCTGTACGGCTCGGGCCTGTCCGCACTGATCACCAAGCACCTCGTGACCTCGGCCGGGGCCCGCTCCAAGCTGCTCCTGCGCGTCCCGGCCGGCCTGCACTACCTCGTCGCCCCCCGCTCGGCCAAGAACGCCGGCCGCGCGCAGGGTTACCCCTCGCACCTGCGCTGGCACGAGTGGGCGGGCCTGCTCAGCGGACCCTGGCGGTACGCCGCCGGGGCGCTCGCGGCCCGGCTGCGCGCCCGCGGCTCCGCGCCGGTGCACCCCCGGGCTCAGGTGCGCGCATGAGCGCCCCCCGCGCCGCGCTGGCCGGCGCCCGCTCAGCCGCGGCCGCCGCCCAGGGGCACCGCGGGCACCCCGCCGTACCGCCCGGGCCCCGCGAGGTCGCGCGTGACCACGGCGCCCGCCGCCACCACGACGTCGTCGCCGATCCGCACGCCCGGCAGCACCGTCACGCGCGCACCGAACCAGCAGCGGTCGCCCACCACGATGCCCCTCGGCTGCGGGACGCGGGAGACGCGGCCCTGCTCGTCGCTCGGGTGGTGGCTGGTCACGAACATCACCTCGGGGCCGAACTGGCAGTCCGCGCCGATCACGATGGGCGCCGTCGCCTCGAAGTAGCAGCCCACGTTGACGAAGGTGCCCGCGCCGATCGTCGTGCCCGCGCCGCCCGTGAAGCTGCACCGCGGCGCGATGTTCGGCGTGCTGGTGCGGATGCCGCCCGCCCGCAGCAGGGCCCAGCGCAGCACGCGCGGGCACAGCGGCGAGGCGGCCACCGCGTTGACGGGCCAGCTCAGCCAACCCCAGCGGACGTCCTGCCCGAGGCTCGTCGCCAGCGCCCGCAGGGGCGCGAGTGCGCCCGGGCGGTTCGGTCGGGGCATGCACCCTCCAGGGTGTGGGGCGGGGCACCGGGTGCGGTGCCCGGCCGGCTGCCGGTCGCGGGGGACGACGGGTGGTGGCGGCCGTGACCACCACCTCTGCGACGCGGGCGGGCTCGGGCACGCAGCCGCGCGCCCTCGAGGCCAACGCGGCCGCGCTCATTCTTACCACCGGGATCATGGCCGGGCTCGGCCTCGTCTTCTGGGTCCTGGCGGCCCGCTGGTTCCCGGCCGACGTCGTCGGGCGCACCTCCGCCGTGATCGGATCGGCCACGCTGGTCGCCGGGTTCGCCCAGCTCAACCTCGGCATGGTCTACGTGCGCTTCCTGCCCGTCGTCCGCTGGGGCTCGCCCCGGTTCGTCCTGGGCGGCTACCTGCTCGTGGCCGGCGCCTCGCTCCTGCTGGGCACCGCGTTCGTGCTCAGCGGCCTCGGGGACGACGTGCTGCACGGGCCCGTCCGCGTGGGCTTCCCGTTCCTCGTGGCCGCCTGGTCCCTGTTCAGCCTGCAGGACTACGTGATCACCGGCCTCGGTGCCGCGCGCTGGCTGCCGCTGGAGAACGCCGTGTTCTCGGGCGCGAAGCTCGCCGGGCTCTGGTGGGCGGTGCACCTCGACTCGGCCACGGGCGTCGTCCTCGCGGCCGTCCTGCCCGCCGCGC
This sequence comes from Kineosporiaceae bacterium, assembly GCA_046330935.1. Taxonomy (GTDB): domain Bacteria; phylum Actinomycetota; class Actinomycetes; order Actinomycetales; family Kineosporiaceae; genus JAXLRU01. The sequence goes on along the minus strand of JAXLRU010000006.1, from coordinate 68,308 downwards.
TCGCCGTCGGCGTCGTCGCGGTCGTCCTCGCGGTGACCGCTCGGCGCGAGCGGGCCGCGGCGGTCCCCGCGCCGGCTGCCGGGCTGCCCCCCGTCCGCTCGCTGGCCGCCTTCGCCGGCGGGGAGTACCTGCTCGGCCTGGGCGCGGGGCTCAGCGGCCTGCTCGTGCCGCTCGTGCTCGTGCATCGCGCGGGCGCGGAGGTCAACGGCTGGTTCACGGTCCCGCTGCTGATTCACTCCAGCACGATGATGGCCGTGTGGGGCGTCTCGATGTCGCTGATCGTCGAGGCGGCCCGCCACCCCGAGCGATCCGTGGCCCTGATCCGCCGTGCCACCGCCATGACCGGCGCGCTGTGCGGGCTCGGGCTGGCCTGCTTCCTCGCCGCCTCCGGCCCGATCATGGCGCTGCTCGGCCCCGACTACGCCGAGGCAGCCGCGCCGGCGATGCGGGTGCTCGGCCTGTCCGTGCCCTTCGCCGGGGCCGTCAGCCTCTGGACGGCGGTGTCCCGCCTGCGCCGACGCCTGGCGCCCGCGGTCCTCCTCGCCGTCGGGCAGGCCGTCGTCGTCGTCGTCCTCTCGGGTGCCGCCGTGCGGCCGTGGGGCCTGACCGGCGTCGCCGTCGCGCACGTCGCCCCCGCCGCGCTCGCCGCCGTCGTCGTCGCCCCCGCCCTCGTGCGTGCCTGGCGTCACGGCGCCGGACTCGACCGCGCCGTGCTCGACCCCGCCGTGCTCGACCCCGCCGTGCTCGACCCCCTGCCCGCCGACCCCCCGCCCGCCGTCCCGTCCCCCCTCTCCGCGAAAGTGGCGCCGTGATCGACAGCAGCGTTCAACCCCTCAACGCCACCATCACCCTGGCCGACCCCCAGGGTCCGACGTGGGTGGAACGGCTCGTACCCGTCGCGGGTGCGGTCGCCGTCCTCGCTCCCGTGGCGGCGGTGCTGCACGCGCCGGTCCCGCTGCGCCTGCCCGCCGCGCTGCTGCACCTGCTGCTGTGCCCGGGCATCCCGCTCGTGGCCATGCTGCGCTGGCAGCCCATGGCGCTGGCGATCCCCGCCGGCATCGTGCTCAGCCTCAGCGCGGCGATCCTCGCCTCGACGGCCTTCCTGCTGGCGGGCGCCTGGTACCCGATCGCGGTGCAGGTGGTGCTGTCGGTGGTCACCCTCGCGCTGGTCGTGCCCGGCCTGCTGCGCAACCGCCGCACGGAGGTGGTGCTGCCGTGACCCTCGACCTCGGTACCGACGCCCCCGTCGTCACCCGCACCCCGCAGCCGCGCAGCGTCGGCGGCTGGCTCTCGGCGCGCCGCGGGTGGTTCCTGCAGCTCGCCGTCCTCGCCGGCGCGCTCGGCCTCTGGTACGCCGACACCCGCGTGGCCGACCTGTCCACCGCCCGCGGCTGGGGCGTCCTCGGCGTCGTGAGCTGGCGCTACTGGTCGGCCCTGGCGCTCGTCGCCGGCGTCATCGCCTGGCAGCTCACGCGCCCGGTGATCCGCCACGCGCGGATCACGGTGGCCGTCCTGGCGCTCATCGTCGTGCTCTACGCCTACGTCAACACGGCGAGCTCCGCGGCCTCGCTGTCGACCTCGTGGCTGCACGTCGGGTTCATCAGCTACATCTCCGACCACGGCGACGTCGCCCACCACTTCGACGCCCGGTTCAGCTGGCCCGGCTTCTTCGCAGTCTCGGCCTACCTCACCCAGGTCGCCGGGCTGCAGAACGCCACCGCCTTCCTGGCCCTGGCGCCCCTCTTCTACCACCTCGTGGGCCTGGGCCCCCTGTGGGTCGTGGGCCGCCGGGTCAGCGGCGACGACCGCCTCGCCTGGTTCGGCGTCGTCATCTACTTCCTCTTCAACTGGTTCTCGCAGGACTACTTCTCACCGCAGGCCACCGCGCTGCTGATGAGCCTGGTGATCCTCGCCGTCCTGCTGCAGCGCACCCCGACCGTGGCCCTGACCACGCTGCGCGCCCAGGTGCGCGGCCTCTTCGGCGCGTTCCTGCAGGCCCGCGGCGGTGCGGCCGACCACGGCCCGCGCCGGGCGGTGGCCAGCTACGCGGCGCTGATGTTCATCTCGACCGCCCTGATCGTGGCCCACCAGCTCACGCCCCTGAACCTGATCATCGCGCTGGCCGGGTTCGCGGTGCTCGGACAGACCCCCTACCGCTACCTGTGGCTGTCGGTCGGGCTGGTCTTCACGCTGTGGTTCAGCTTCGGCGGGGTGGAGTTCTGGAAGGGCAACCTCGCCACGATCCTCGGCGACATCGGCAACCTCGGCGGCAACGTCAACGTGGCCGTCGGCGCGCGCCTGCAGGGCGACCCTCTGCACGAGCAGCTGCAGAAGGTGCGGCTCGCCTGGTCGTTCTGCTTCCTGGCGCTCGGCGCCCTCGGCTGGTTGCGGATCTGGCGGCGGACCGACGCGCCGCTGATCGCCGTCCTCGCCTTCGGCCCGTTCGCCCTGCTCGGCGTGCAGAGCTACGGCGGCGAGGTGGCCATGCGCTGCTTCGTCTTCGCAGGGCCGTTCCTCGCCCCGCTCGCGGCCACGTTCCTCGCCGCGCTCGTGCGCCCCGCGGTCACGGCCGCTCGGGCCTCCGGCGGCGTGCGCCCGCCCGCCCCCCGCGCGCTGCTCGCCGGCGTCGCGCTGTGGGCACTGGTCGCCGTCGGCGGCGTGCTGCTCACCGGCACCCGCGGGGCGAACCTCGCCTTCGAGCGGGTCAGCCAGGCGCAGGTCGACGCCGCCGACGCGCTGTTCGCGCAGATGCCCACCGACTCCACCATCGCGGTGCTGGAGGAGGTCGGGCCCCTGGGCGTCGGCCGGATCAAGGAGTGGGACGCCGTGAGCCTGGCGCCCGCGGAATGCCCCGCGGGGATCGTCAGCTGCGTGCAGTCCAAGCGGCCCGACTACATCATCGTCACCGGCTCGCAGGACGGCCTGGGGGTGCTCAAGGAGGACCTCGAGCCCGGCTGGACCCGCAGGGCCACCCAGCAGGTGGTCGACGCCGGCCTCTACGAACGCGTCTTCGAGAACTGGGACTCGGAGATCCTCCGCCGGACGGGAGCCCTGTCGTGATCTACGTCCTGATCAACGTCGTCACCGTGCTCGGGCTGAGCACCGCCCTGGTCATGGCCGTCACGGCCGACCTGCGCGCGCAGCCACGCCTCGCGACGGGAACCGCGCGCGCCCGGCACCGCGAGCGCAACGTGGGCTGGGTGGTCGGCCTCGTCGCCGCCCTGTTCCTGGGCGCGCTCGGGCTCGTGCTGCGCTTCCTGGCCCTGATCTGAGGCACCACCCGCACGACCGCACGAAGCCCCGCCGTCGCCGTCGGTGCCCCGCTGCATCCCCCGGAAAGGACTGACCATGGTGAGCCCCGCCGAATCCGTTTCGCTGCGCGGGCAGTCACGACCCGATCGTGACGGTTCTCCTGCGATCACTGTGGTGATCTGCACCTACACGGCGAAGCGCTGGGACCTCTTCGAGGCCGCCGTCGACGAGGTCCGGCACCAGCTCGAGGACGGCGACGAGCTGGTCGTGGTCGTGGACCACAACGACGAGCTGGTGCAGCGCTGCGAGCTGCGCTGGCCCGACCAGCTGGTCGTGCCCAACCAGTTCGCCCGCGGCCTGTCGGGCGCCCGCAACAGCGGCGTCGCGGCGGCGTCCTGCCCGGTCGTGATCTTCCTCGACGACGACGCGGTGCCGCAGCCGAAGTGGCTCGCGGCGTTCCGTCACCGCTTCGCCGAACCGGGCGTGGTGGGCGTCGGCGGGGCGATCACGCCCGCCTGGGAGGGCGGACACGCCCCCGCCTGGTTCCCCGAGGAGTTCGGGTGGGTGGTCGGCTGCGACTACGCCGGGATGCCCGGGGACGGCGAGGAGATCCGCAACCCCATCGGCGCGAGCATGGGCGTGCGCCGGGAGGAGCTGCTCGAGGTGGGCGGGTTCGCCGAGGTCGTCGGCCGCATCGGCGACAAGCCGGTGGGCTGCGAGGAGACCGACCTGTTCATCCGCCTGCGCCAGGCCGAGCCGAGCTCGCGGGTGCTGCGGGAGACGGGCGCGGTGGTCGACCACAGCGTGCCGCAGCAGCGCCAGACGCTGCGCTACTTCGTGCGCCGCTGCTGGCACGAGGGCCGCTCGAAGGCGGTGCTCACCTCGCGCGTCGGCAGCGGGGACGGCCTCTCCGCCGAGCGCAAGCACCTGCTCTTCATGGCGCGACGCATCGCCGTCCTGCTCGCGGGCTCGCCCCGGCGGCCGGCGCGCGCGGCTCAGGCCGCGCTGCTGGTGATCGGTTCGGGCGCCACCGCGCTCGGGTTCCTCTCCGCCCGCGGCACCGCCTCGGTCTCCGACCACGAGCCGGACGGCGACGGGCCGGCCGCCGTGGCCGGGGGAGCGCAGCCCGAGGGCTGGGTGCCGATGCGGATCGACGACGTCGACCTCGACGACCCGGCGACGACGCTGTCGGTGGACGACGCGATGCGGGTGCAGATGCTGGCCTTCACCGGTGGCGTGCCGCGGGGCATCGTGACCGTCCCCCCGGGTGAGCACGACCGCGCCGACCTCCTCGCCCTGGCACAGGCGGCCGGGCTGCCCGTGGCGCAGGCACCCGCGCCGACCCCGGCCGACAGGCCGACCGCGGCCGTGCTGCCGACCGTGAGCATCGTCGTCCCCACGGCGGGGCGCGCCGAGCAGCTGAGCCGCTGCGTCGACAGCCTCGTGGCCCAGGACTACCCGCACCTCGAGGTCGTGATCGTCGACAACAACGCCGACAGCTCCGACTCCCGCCGGGTCCTCGCCGAGCACCTCGCCGCGGGGCGCATCCGCCTCGTGCACGAGCCCGACGGTGGCAGCTCCGAGGCGCGCAACGCGGGCCTGGCCGCCGCGACCGGCGAGATCATCGCCCAGACCGACGACGACGTCATCGCCCACCCCCGGTGGGTGAGCGCTCTCGTGGAGCAGTTCGACGCCCCCGACGTCGCGCTCGTCACCGGGCTGGTCGTGCCCACGGGGCACGACACCCGCGCGCAGGAGCTGTTCGAGGAGTACGGCGGGTTCGGCAAGGGCTTCGCCGCCCGCACCTTCGACCTCGACCGCCACCGCGGGGACGGCCTGCTCTACCCGTTCACCACCGGGTCCCTCGGTTCGGGGAACAACGTCGCCTACCGCACCGAGGTGGTGCGGGCGCTCGGCGGGTACGACCCGCTGCTCGGGCCGGGCAGCGTCGTGCGCGCGGGGCAGGACCTCGACCTCTTCCTCCGGGTGCTGTTCTCCGGCGCCACCATCCGCTACACCCCGGCCGCGGTCGTGCGCCACGAGCACCGGCGCACCATGCCCGAGCTGGAGCGGCAGATCCTCAACTACGGGCGCGGGCTGGCGGCCGTGATGCTCAAGGCCGCCCTCGACAACCCGCGCACCGCGCTGCAGATCGCCGTCCGGCTGCCGCTGGCCGCCGTCTACCTGCTCAGCCCGCGCTCCGGCAAGAACCGCGCGCGCAGCACCGAGTACCCCACGAGCATGAAGCGCGCCGAGCTCAAGGGCCTGGGCCAGGGCACGCTCACCTACCTGCGCGCCCGGTGGCGCCGATGAGCGCCCCCACCACCCAGACCCCTCCGCCTCCGGGCGGGGCGGGCGCGCAGCAGCCGCCCGCCTCGGCCCGGGCGCGGCTGTGGGAGGGGCGGCGGCTGGAGCTCAACGCCGCGGCGCTCATGGCCACCACCGTGCTCACGGCGGCCGTGGGCCTGCTCTACTGGGCGGTCGCCGCCCGCAGCGCCGATGCGACGATCGTCGGCCTGGCCTCCGCCGAGGTCTCGGCGATCATGCTGGTCTCGGCGCTGTGCCAGTTCAACCTCGCCAACCTGTTCGCGGCGATGCTGCCCAAGGCCGGCCGCCATGCGCGCACGGTCGTGGTGCGCGGCTACGCGGCCACGCTGTCGGCGTCGCTGATCGCCGCGCTGGGGTTCGTCGCCACGCCGCTGCCCGACGCCTACCTCTCGGGTGCGGCCTCGCGCGCGCTGTTCGTCGTCGCGGTCGTCGCGACCACGCTGTTCGTCGTGCAGGACGCCGTCCTTACCGGCCTGCGCCGGGCGGTCTACCTGCCGGTGGAGAACGTCGGGGCCTCCGCGCTGCGCCTGGCGTTCGTCGCCGGGGTGGGCATGGTGACGCTCACGCCCGCCGAGCACGTCCGGGCGATGGTGGCGGCCTGGCTCGTGCCGATGATCGTCGCGAGCGTGGTGGTCAACACCTACCTGTTCCGGGTGCTCCTGCCCGCGCACGTGGCCCGGCACGGCGAGGCGGGGGAGATCCCCGCCCCGGCGGCACTCGCGCGCCACGCGGCGTCCGAGACCGTGAACGGGCTCGTGGCCAACCTCGTCCCGCTGCTGCTGCCCCTGCTGGTGCTGCACCAGCTGGGCGCCGAGGCGAACGCGCGCTTCTACCTGCCCCTGATCCTCAACTCGGCGCTGATCACCATCACCGTCAACGTGGCCACCTCGTTCATCGTGGAGGCGACGACCTTCCGCGACCGCGCGGACGCCCTGCTCCGCCGGGCCGCGCGGCTCGCCGTGGCCGTCGGCCTGGCCGGCGCGGCGGGGGAGGCCCTGATCGGCCCGTTCCTGCTCGGCATGCTCGGCCCCGAGTACGCCCGCGAGGGCCGCGTGGTGCTGTGGGTGCTCGCCGCGGGCGTCCCCATGAACGTCGTCACCGTGCTGTTCGCCTCGATCTGCCGGGTCGAGCAGGCCACGGTGCGGCTGGCCGTCGTCCAGCTCACCACCGGCGTCGCGATGGTCGCCGGGGTGCACGTGCTCTCGGGCCGCTACGGGCTGATCGGCGCCCCGCTGGGGTACGTCGCCGCGCAGGTCGCGTGCGCGCTGGTCGTCGCGCCCGTCGTCGTCCGCCGGCTGATCCGCTCGAAGGGGAACACGCATGGGTGAGACCACCGTGGAGGCGCCTGTCGAGGCGGCGCGGCGCCCCGACGACGGCGGGGGAGCGGGCGTGAGCCTGGTGCTCGCCTCCCTCGGCCAGGACGTCGTGATGTCGTGGCGGCACTTCTGGCGCAACACCGTCGGGGGGTCGCCGTTCCTGCCGCGGGTGGTGCGCTACCCGATCCTGCGCCTGGCGGGGGTGGCGACCCGCACCCCCAACCTCTTCCCCGGCTCGCGCTTTCATGGCAAGGTGCCGGTGCACATCGGTGAGGCGACCTTCGTCAACCGGGAGTGCTACTTCGAGGGCAACGCGCCGATCCGGATCGGGCGGCGCTGCCACGTGGGCATGCGGGTGACCTTCGTGACCAGCGCCCACCCCGTCGGGCCGCGCGGGTTCGCCGTGCACGCCCGGCCCGAGCCCATCTCGGTGGGCGACGACTGCTGGATCGGTGCGGGCGCCACGCTGCTGCCGGGCGTCACGCTCGCGGACGGCGTGGTGGTGGCGGCGGGGGCGGTCGTGACCAAGGACTGCCCCACCCCGGGGGTCTGGGGTGGAGTACCCGCGCGCCTGTTGCGCGGCTTCGAGACGGGTGTCGATCATTCGGGTACGTGATGTCGTGGGCCGGTGGGCACGATCGGTGAAGGATCTTGGCCGCAGGGAGGAGGAAATCCGTTCGGGTCCGGCAACTTTTCCTCTGCCGGCTCAGCTGTTACGGGCCCGATCGACTACTGGGCGTCGCCGTCGCTTCGTGACGCCTAGCCCTTGTGGGGCATGTGTCCCCCTTGTCGTTGAGCCCCGAGCGCGACGCGGCGATACGACCACCATGTCCAGGCATGATGCCCTCCCTCGAAAACACACGCGTGCCCTGACGGCGGGCATTCTGTTCCTCGGCGTCAGCGCAGTCCCCTTCCTCCCGACCACGTCGGCCTCCGCGTCCTCGCCCTCCGGGGTGTCGATGCCGGGCAACCTGCCCGGGTGGAAGGTCACGGCCTCCGACGACTTCACCGCGGCGGCCCTCGACCTCACCAACTGGGGCGTCTACGACGGCGTCCCCGGCGGCAACGAACCCGCGCGGTGGAGCAAGAACCACGTCGCCGTGCAGGGCGGCAAGCTCGTGCTCCAGAACTACATGGAGAACGGCACCTGGGTCTCCGGTGGCGTCTCCCGGGCGCGAGGCGGCGGCCAGACCTACGGCCGCTACGACATCCGCTTCCGCGTCGACAAGGCCGACCACATCGGGTACGCCATCCTGCTCTACCCCTCCAGCGGCAAGTGGCCACCCGAGATCGACATCGCCGAGGACGGCGGCGGCAACCGCGCCCAGACGTCCTCGACGCTGCACTACGGCAGCGAGGACTTCCAGATCCAGGTGCGGAAACAAGCGGATTTCTCGCAGTGGCACACGGTTTCGGTGATCTGGAAGCAGAATCGCCTCGAATATTATCTGGACGGCGCCCGCTACGGCGTGACCAACAGTGCGATGGTCCCGTCCGAGCCGATGTGGCTCGGAATGCAGACGCAGTACAAGCGCTGCAACGAGTGGGACAACTGCAACTACGGTTCCATGCCCACGCAGGCGAACATGGAGATCGACTGGGTCGTCCGCTACGCCTACGACCCGACGACCGCTCCGACGCCCACCACGACCACGACGTCCGCGGCGCCCTCGACCAGCACCACCAGCAACCCGCCGACGACGACGTCGACGGGCGTGTCCCCGCTGGACAGCGAGTCGACGTCCCCGAGCCCCACGACGTCGACGCCGAGCCCCACGCCCACGGACACCGGGCCCGAGCCCGGCACCCCGACGGCCAACGGCCCCAACCTGGTGGTCAGCGCCTCGGCGTCACGGGTGAACTCGGTCGCCTTGCAGGGCACGCAGCTCACGGGCCAGGTCTACGTGCAGGCGCTGCCGAAGTCGCCCGTCGAGGAGGTGACCTTCTACCTCGACGACCCGAACATGCAGACCCACCTGGTGGGCGCCGAGCTGTACACGCCGTACGACCTCGCCGGCGGTGACCAGCTCGAGGCCAAGCCCTGGAACGTCTCCGACCTCACCCCGGGCGTGCACACCCTCTACGTGCGCACCATCGACTCCGAGGGCAACATGGAGGTCTCCCGGGCCTCCTTCACCGCCGGTTCGGTGAGCAGCATCCCGCCGCGGGTGGCCACGGTGCAGCGGCTCACGGAGCTGCGGCTCAGTTCCTCCCCGACCCGGACCCCGTACTCGCCGCTGGCCGGCGCGACCGTGGGCAACACCGCCTACGTCACGGCGGTGCCGAACAACACCGTCAACGCCGTCTACTTCTGGCTGGACGACACGGCGATGCGGGGGAACCCCCTGTGGGTCGAGCGGGTCGGGCCCTACGACCTCATGGGCGGCAGCGTCACCAACGCGGCGCCCGTGGACTGGTCGGCGCTGAGCTCGGGCACGCACACGCTCACCACCCGCACGATCTGGCCCGACGGCATCGGGACGGTGACGTCGGCGACGTTCACCAAGTCCTCCTCGGTCACGGCCACGGCGCCGCGCCAGCTCAAGCTGCAGGTGAGCTCCGACGCCGACCGCGCGCCGTCGACGACGCTCAACGGCGCCAAGCTGGGGGACACGGTCTACGTGACGGCCGTGCCCACCGCGCCCGCCACGGCGGTGCACTTCTGGCTCGACGACACCACGATGAAGTCCAAGCCCTACGCGGTGGAGAACGACGCGCCCTTCGACATCAAGGGCGGCACCGTGAAGGCCGCGGCCGCGTGGAAGCTGGGCTCACTCAAGGTGGGGACGCACACGCTGACGGCGAGGGTGCTGTGGCAGGACGGCAGCACCTCGGCCACGACGGCCACCTTCGCCCGCAGCGCCACCGCCGCGGGTGCCTCGGTGCTCGCGTCGAGCCCCCGCGGTGCCGCACCTGCCGCCCGGGCCGAGGACGTCGTCGTCTACCGCCCGATCTCGCCCGTCCGTCCGCGCTGACCAGCTGATCAGCTGACCAGCTGACCACCTGTTCGGCACGGTCCCCGGTGCCCCGCGTCGCCCGACGCGGGCACCGTCGTGTTCTGCGGGCTCAGGCCAGGCGGGGCAGCCAGAACGGGTCGCCGGCGTGGTGCGGCAGGGCCCTCCACACGGTCCGGGGCCGCCCCGATCCGGGCGGGAGGAGGCTGCCACCCGCCACGATGCCCGGCGCGGCGGAGCTGCGCCGTCGCGGGACGCACGGTGCCGTCGGGGCGGCGGTGAGGGTCGCCACCACCGCCTTGTGGTCGGTTCCCGTGACGGCGACGGTGTCGACGCTGTGCGCCGTGAACGCCGAGGACACCAGGACGTGGTCGATCCGGGTCAGCGGCGGCAGCACCGGATGGTCCGCCGGCCACGTCATCCGGGGCCACGAGCTCAGGCCCGCCAGGTCGGCGGCGTCGTCGAGGCCCGCCCGCGCACGCAGGTGCCGGAAGACGGCGTGGGCGCCGCCGGCGTTGAAGTCGCCCATGACGATCCGTGGCGAACCGTCGTCGTCGCCCGCCAGCTCCTTGCCGAGGCGCCGCTGCTCGGTGGCCCAGCCCTGCACCAGGGCGGGCGTGGGGCTGCGCGGGTGTGCGGCGATCACCCACAGGGCCGACCGTCGACGTCGAGGCGCACCCGGGGGCCCTGGAACTCCGTGGCGCGCAGCCGGGTGGCCGCGGTGATCGGGAAGCGCGTCCAGATCCCGGTCCCGCTGGCCCCGGGCAGCGGTGCGCTGCGAGAACGGCAGGATCCGGAACAGGCCCGCCACGTTCAGCCGGGTCAGCATCATGGGGGTGAGTTCCTCGACGGCGAGGACGTCGACCCGGCGGTCGCGGACCGCGGCGACGATCTCCTCCGCGGAGGCCGACCCGACGAACGTGTTCACGGTCATCACGACGAGCGGGCCGCGGTCCCAGGCCGTCGCCGTGCACGCCGAGGAGGCGCGCGCCCGGGCCCGCCACACCGGGGGGCCGAGACGGCCAGCGTCGGCAGGGCGAGCACGGCGGCCAGCAGCGCCGTCGCCGTTCGGCGCAGCAGGACCGCCACGGCTGCCACCGACAGGGCGAGCGCCGCGGCCGGAGCGCTGAAGGCGACCAGCTGCGGGAGAGGGTTGGGGGGGTGCCCGCCCAGGATCGCCGCGACGTCGACGATCAGCGCCGCGGCCAGGGCCGATGTCCCCAGCGCGACACGCACGGCGGACAGGGCGGAGGTCACGGTCGAGGAGTATTGCGGGTGCCGACGCCCCTGGGTGACCGAAACGGGTGAACCGGGACGCGAACGTCACCGACGTGCACGCTGCGTGGTCATCCTTGTCGCGATCTGTGCCTTGGCATACTCTCCGTGGGCATGTTGTCGTGCGGGCGCTGATCACGGGCCGATCGAAGGACGATCATCCGAGCCGGGACGCCCCGCCCCGATACCGCATTGAGGTGCCCGATCGTGCTGTCCGAGCGTCATCGCCCGCGTGTCCGTCGTGCCCTCGCCGTCCTCGGCGTCGTGGGAGCCGCCGTCTCCTCGGTGGCCCTGGCCCCGGTCGCCACGGCCGCGGCCGCGCCGATCGTCTCCGACGGCTTCTCCCACGCGATGAAGACCGGCTGGGGCAGCGCCAACGTCGGCGGTGACTGGAAGATCTACCCCCGCAAGAAGTTCGCCGAGATCACCGACGGGGTGGCGGCGCTGCGCCTGCGGGGCGCGGACACCGGGGTCGAGGCGATCGCGACCGGCGCGGCCGTGCGCGACGTCTCCGGCACGTTCGACTTCGCGCTGTCGAAGGCCTCACAGGGCAGCGTCTTCGTCTCGTTCATCGCCCGGCGCACCGCCGCCTCCGACGTCCGGGTCCGGGTGGGCATGGCCCCCGGGGGTGCCCTGACGGTGTCCGCCGCCGCCCGCGAGGGGACCGTGGAGCGGCTCGTGGCCTCGCCGGTGACCCTCTCCGGGCAGACCTTCACCGCCGGGGCCGTGCTGCGGCTGGAGGTGGTCGTCACCGGAGCGCCGACCACGACGCTCAAGGCGCGCCTCTACGCCCCTCGGCCACCCCGCCGTCCACCTGGCCGCTGTCGGTGACGTCCTCGTCGGTGCCGACCGGCGCCGGCGCCGTCGGCGTCCACGCCTTCGCGGGGGAGTCCTCGCAGGGCCCCCGTCTCATGAAGATCGACAACGTGCTCGTGGTGCCGCCGTCGACGGGCGGCACGACCACCCCCGACCCGGTCCCGGGCGACTCGACCCCCCCGAGCGCGGCGACGCCCGACTCCTCGGGCCTGACGGTGCCCTCCGGGGCCAAGTTCGTGGCCACGTGGGGCAACGACGCGAACGACGGCTCGCAGGAGCGGCCCTGGAAGACCGTGACCAAGGCGGTCAAGACCGTGCCGTCCGGCGGGACCGTCGTGCTGCGCTCGGGCTCCTACCACGAGGACGTCGAGGTCCCGATCTACAAGCCCCTGCGCATCCAGGCGTACCCCGACGAGCAGGTCTGGTTCGACGGTTCGAGCGTGGTGACCAGCTGGACCCGCAGCGGCAACGTCTGGTCGACCCCCTGGACCACGGCCTTCGACCACAGCGACCCGACCCACGCGCTCGTGGACACGAGGAACTACCCGCTCGCGGCCTATCCCGAGCAGGTCTGGGTGGGCGGCGTCGCGCTCACCCAGGTGGGCTCCGCGTCCGCGGTGAAGGCCGGGACGTTCTACGTCGACTCCTCGGCGAAGAAGATCCTCATGGGCACCGACCCGTCCTCCGGCGAGGTGCGGTTGGCCACCCTGTCCGACGCCCTGTTCGTGAACTACGGCAAGGGCTCGCAGATCCTCGGGATCGGCTTCCGCCGCTTCGCCACCTCGATCTCGCGGATGGGTGCCGTCAAGCTCTACGCCGACGAGGGCGTGGTGCGCGGGTGCGCGTTCGTCGACAACGCCTTCGCGGGGCTGTCCCTGCGCGGCACGCGGATCACCGTGAGCGACTCGGGCTTCGCGGGCAACGGCCAGCTCGGCGTCCAGGCCGACCGCTCCGACAACCTCGTGCTCTCGGAACTGTTCGTCCAGCGCAACAACGTGCAGGGCTTCCGGGTGGACCAGGCCGCCGGCGGGGTCAAGATCACCCATTCGCGCACGGTGACGATCCGGAACTCGCTGATCACCAAGAACATCGGGTCCGGGCTGTGGATCGACCAGTCGTCCAAGGGCGCGGTCGTGGTCGGCAACCGGCTGACCGAGAACACCCGCCACGGCATGGTCTTCGAGATCAGCGCCGGCCTGGTGTTCGCGGGCAACCGCGCCGAGCGCAACGGCGACGCGGGGATCAACGTGCTCGAGAGTGGCACGGTGAAGATCTTCAACAACGTCTTCATCAGCAACTACAAGGGCATCAACGTGCTGGACGGCGACCGCCTCGCCACCCGCAACCTCTCGGCCCCCGAGCTCGACGACCGCTACCCGCTGCCCGACCCGCTGGTGACGTGGGAGGTCCGCGACGTCGCGGTGCAGGGCAACGTGGTCTCCGCCGACGGCGCGGAGCGGTTCCTCATCGGCTACGACGACGCCCGCAAGGCGAACTCGGCGCGCAGCCGCAACGTCGCGGCCAACTACAACGCCTACCACCGCACGTCGTCGGGGGCGTCCACGTACTTCGCCGCCTGGGGTGACTGGCCCACCAAGATGCTCGCCGCGAGCACGCTGAGCCAGTTCCGCTCCCTGGCGGGGCAGGAGTCGGCCGGCACGGCCGCCGACGCGAACTCCAACCCCTACATCGGCTCCGACGGGGTGGGCACGTCGGTCTCGCCGTGGTCGCCCGGTCTGCCCTCCGACGTCGCCTCCGCCGTCGGGGTCTCCACCGGGGCCTCGCTGCGCGCGGGCCTGCCGCGCGCCCTGCCCTGATCCGCCTCCTCACGCAGCAGGGGCCAGGACCGCTTCGGTCCTGGCCCCTGCTGCGTCGTGGGGGAGGGGCTGCGCCCCGAGCCGTGGGGCGATGCTCGCCGCGCGGGCGCCGGCTACTCTCCGTGCAGTGCGTGTTGCAGTGAGTGCCTAGCTGAGCGCGCCGGGTGAGAAGTGGGGCGGTCCTGCTGAGAGTTTCAAGGTTCTCCGGACGCTGCGTCGGGCCCCGCATTACTGTCATTGGAGATCGAGTACCTTCGCGCAGAGGTGCTTGATCGATCGAGCAGGGCGCCGGTGCCCCGGTCAGCCGACAGGCGGGCCGCCGCGGCGCACCGCCCCGCACGATCCGCTGGTGAGGACGCCGTCGTCGTCACCGCGGGCGCTGGTCCACTCGGGGACGTACCTCTCTTGCTGTCGCCACGACTTCCTGCATGCCCTCGTACAGTCCTCGGAAGGAACAGGTGTGAACGACTCCCGTGAACGCCGCAGCCCGCGCCTGAGGCGCTGGGCCGGATTGCTCGCGTCGGCCGTCATCGCCGCCACCCTGCAAGCTGCCGTCCTCCCGCAGGCTGCACAGGCCGCAGACCCCGCGCCCTACGAGCCGGTGACCGGCGACGTCCTGCCGGCGCCGCAGACCAACGGCATCATCTTCTCGATCGCCGTCGTCGGCAACGTGGCGTACGCAGGTGGCAACTTCACCAAGGCGCGCCCGGCCGGCACCGCCCTCGGCGGACCCGAGGAGGTCAACCGCACCAACCTCCTCGCCTTCGACATCACGACCGGCGCCCTGCTGCCCTTCGCGCCCGTGATCACCGGCTCGACGTTCACCAGCACCACGAACCCCGGGCCGTTCTGCGACTCCCTCGGCAGCAACAACTGGGTCTGCGACGCCGTGTTCCGCGTCGAGCGCTCGCCCGACGGCTCGAAGATCTTCATCGGCGGCGACTTCACGAACGTGAACGGCCAGGGCCGCTTCCGCCTCGCCGCGTTCTCCACCGCCACCGGGGACCTCGACACCGCGTTCAAGCCCGCCGCGTCCTCGCGCGTGCGGGGCCTGGCGGTCACCGCCACCACGGTGTACTTCGGCGGCTCCTTCACCTCCGTCGGCGGCGTCGCCCGCAACCGGGTGGCCGCGACCACCTACACCAGCACGCTGCTCCCGCTGAACCCCAGCGTGGACCGCGAGGTGTGGGCGGTCGCCCTGTCCCAGACGGGTGACCGGCTCTTCCTCGGTGGCCAGTTCGACTTCGTCAACGGCGCCCAGCAGCACGGTATGGCCGCCATCGACACCGCCACCTCCGCGAGCCTGCTGTTCCCCGCGGCCACGGTGATCCCCGGCGCCCCCGGGGCCACCTCCAACCGCTCCTGGGTCACCGACTTCCACGTCGTCGGCAACACGATCTACGTCGCCAACGACGGCGAGGGCTCCGGCATCTTCGACGGCCGCTTCTCGGCCGACGTGACCACGGGCCAGCTGCTGTGGATCGACCGCTGCCTGGGTGCGACGCAGTCCATTACCGTGCTCGCGGGGCTGGTCTACAGCGCCTCGCACGCCCACGACTGCACCAGCGTCGTGTCGTTCCCCGAGCGCAACCCGCGCTACTACCAGCGCCTGGTCGCCGAGACCGTCAACGCCACCAGCAACAACCCGCTCACCGGTGAGCCGATCCCGAGCATCGTCGCGCCCTGGAACACCACGGACGGGGGGCCCACCACCAGCTACTGGAAGAACGGCCCCTGGGCCGTCGAGGCCGCCGGGGACTACCTGGTCGTCGGTGGCGAGTTCCTCACGATCAACGGGGTCAACCAGGCGAGCCTCGCCGTGATGACCCTGCGCTCCAAGGCGCCGAAGAAGTACGGGCCGATCACGCCGTTCCCGAACCCCGTCGTGCGTGCCCAGACCGCCGGTGCGCTGCGCGTGTCCTGGCGGGCCACCTACGACCGCGAGCACAGCCGGATCAGCTACCAGGTCCTGCGCAACGACGTCGTCGACCCGGTCGCGGTGATCGACGCCGACTCCACGTTCTGGGACATGCCCGAGCTCAGCTTTACCGACACCACCGTGACCCCGGGCGTGGCCTACCGGTACCGGGTCCGGGCGGTCGACCCCGACGGCAACGCCGTGGGCTCCCCGCAGAGCGACCCGGTGACCGCGCTCGCCTCGCCGGCCGTCGGCCGGTACGTCGCCGGCGTCGCGGCCGACGGTGCGCGGCACCTGTTCACGTTCGACGAGCCGACCGGCCCGGTCAAGGACATCCTCTCCACCATCGCGCCGATCGACCTCCCTGGTGGCGTCACGCTCAACCAGCCCGGCCCTGCCGGTCTGCCCGGCACCGCCGCCCGCTTCAACGGCTCGTCGTCCAACGCCCTGGTCCTCAAGCCCGGCCAGCAGGCGCCGAACACCTTCTCCGTCGAGCTGTGGATGAAGTACGCGGCGACGACCGGCGGCACGATGGTGAACTTCGGCAACAACCCGTCGGGCAGCTCCGGCTCGCACGACCGCAAGCTGTACGTCTCCAACGACGGCCGGATCAACTTCGGCGTCTACCCCCCGCCGGGTGCGACCAAGGCGATCACCTCGCCGGCGCGCTACAACGACAACCAGTGGCACCACGTCGTCGGCACCCTCGGGTCCAACGGCATGGTCCTCTACGTCGACGGCGTGCAGGTGGCTGCCGACCCGACGGTCACCCAGGGCCAGCTGATGGAGGGCTACTGGCGGATCGGTGGCGACACCATCTCCGGGTGGCCGAACGCCTCCTCCAGCGGGTACATCAACGGCTTCCTCGACCAGGTCGCCATCTACCCGAACGTCCTGACCGCCGCCCAGGTGGCCGACCACTACGCCCGCCGCGCCAACCGCGCGCCCACGGCGTCGTTCACCACCACCTGCACCGGCCGCACCTGCGCCGTCGACGCCTCGGCGTCGGCCGACCCCGACGGCTCGATCGTCAGCTACAGCTGGAACTTCGGTGACGGCTCGACCGCCACCGGCAAGACCGCCAGCCGCACCTACACGGCCTCGACGCCGCAGACGATCACCCTCACCGTCACCGACAACGAGGGCGCCACGGCCCAGACCACGCGTCAGGTCGCCCCGGCCAACGCGGTGCCCACCGCGGTCGCCAACGTCACCTGCACCGCGCTGACCTGTGCGTTCGACAGCACCGGCTCGGCCGACACCGACGGCACCATCGCCTCCTACGCCTGGGACTTCGGCGACGGCACCACCGGCACCGGCGCGAGCACCACCAAGACGTACGCGACCTCGGGCTCCTACACGGTCACGCTGACGGTGACGGACAACGAGGGCGGCGTGGGCACGACCACCAAGGTGGTCACCCCCGCCAACCAGTCGCCGACGGCGGCCTTCTGGGTCACCTGCACCTCGCTGACCTGCGCCGTCGACGGCACCGCCTCCACCGACCCCGACGGGACGATCGCGTCCTACGCCTGGGACTTCGGTGACACCACCACCGGCACGGGGGCGACGGCGTCCGTGAAGTACGCCGCGCCGGGCACGTACACGATCAAGCTCACGGTCACCGACAACAACGGTGCGACCTCCTTCGTCACGAAGGACGTCACCGTGGCCAACGCCAAGCCGCTGCCGGTCGCGACCGTCAGCTGCAACGGCCTGACCTGCGCCGTCGACGGCACGGGGTCCTCCGACCCCGACGGCACCATCGCCGGCTACAGCTGGGACTTCGGTGACGGCAGCCCGCTGGTCACCGACGCGAGCACCACGAAGACCTACGCGACGGCCGGTACCTACACGATCAAGCTCACGGTGACCGACGCCGAGGGCGC
This sequence comes from Kineosporiaceae bacterium, assembly GCA_046330935.1. Taxonomy (GTDB): domain Bacteria; phylum Actinomycetota; class Actinomycetes; order Actinomycetales; family Kineosporiaceae; genus JAXLRU01. Next base: position 50,743 of record JAXLRU010000006.1, on the reverse strand, counting down.
CAGCGACAGCACCACGAAGGACGTCACCGTCGCGGTGACCCCGCCGTCGGCGTCCTTCACGGCCACCTGCACGCTGCTCACCTGCACGGTGGACGCGTCGGCCTCCACGGCCGCCTCGCCCGCCACGCTGACCGGCTACGCCTGGGACTTCGGTGACGGCACCACCGCCACCGGGCCCACGGCCGTGAAGACGTACGCGGCCGGCGCCAACCGCACCATCTCCCTGGTGGTGACCGACTCCCTGGCGCAGACCGCCACGACGACCCGTGCGGTCACCCCGACCGCCCGGATCGCGAAGGACACCTTCGCCCGCACCCTGAGCTCCGGCTTCGGGTCGGCCGACCTCGGCGGGACCTGGTCGCAGGAGTTCGCGGCGACCAACTACTCGGTCACCGGCGGCAAGGGTGTGATGAACCTGCCCAGCGGCGGCACGCGCTCCACATGGCTCGGCGGGGTCAGCGCCACCGACACCGACTCCACCGTGAAGGTCTCCGTCGCGGCGCTGCCGCAGGGCACCAACGCGGCGGTGTGGGCCTACGTCATCGGTCGCCGTCCCAACGACACGGTGTCCTACCGGCTGCGGCTGCGGGTCTTCCCCGACGGCAGCGTCCGGCAGGCGATCGTCCGCCGCAACGGCGGCACCGACACCGCGATCGGCTCCGAGACCGTGGTCAGCGGTCTGACGGTCGCGGCCGGTGACGAGATCTCCGCCCGCCTCGTGGTGAGCGGCACCGCCCCGACGACCCTGCAGTCGCGGGTCTGGAAGTCGACGGCGACCCAGCCGTCGACCTGGGCGACGAACACCACCGACGCGACGGCCGAGCTGCAGGTGGCCGGTGCGGTGGGCCTGGGCTCCTACAACCCCAGCGCCAACACGGCCTCGCCGACGGCGGCCCGGTTCTCCGGCTACACCGTCTCGCTGCCGAACACGCCGGCGGAGGACAACCTGCCCCCGGTGGCGGCCTACACCGTCAACTGCGTCTCGCTGGCGTGCACGTTCGACGCCAGCGGGTCGAGCGACCCCGACGACGGCATCGCGTCCTACGCCTGGACGTTCGGTGACGGCCGCACGGGCACCGGCAGGACGACGACGCTGGCCTACGCCGCCGCGGGCACCTACTCGGTGACCCTCACGGTGACCGACCCCAGCGGGGCCTCCACGCCGATCACGCAGGACGTGGTGGTGACCAAGTCGGCCACGCTCGGCAAGGACACGTTCGAGCGCACCGGCACCAACGGGTGGGGCACCGCCGAGGTCGGCGGCCCCTGGTCGGTCCTGTACACGGCGTCCAACTACGCCGTGACGCCGGACGGCGCGACGATGACGGTCCCGGCGGGTGCCACCCGCAACGCCTGGCTGTCGTCGATCGCCTCGACCGCCACCGAGGTCGACGTCGACTTCAAGGTCTCGGCGCTGCCCTCGGCCGGGACCAGCGGGATCTTCGCCTACATCGGCGCCCGCCGGGTCGACGAGAACCTCAACTACCGGGCGCGGGTCCGGATCATGCCCGACGGATCCGTCCGGCTCGCGAACGTCAAGCGCGAGTCCTCCGGGACCGACGTTCTCATCGGATCCGAAGTGACCGTCCCCGGCCTGACCGTCACCACCGGCACGTGGCTGCGGCTGCGGGCGGTGGCGGCGGGCACCTCGCCCACCACCGTGCGGGCGAAGGTCTGGGACCGCACCACGACGGAACCCGCCTCCTGGCAGGTGCAGGGCACCGACTCCGCGTCGGCCCTGCAGATTCCTGCCGGAATCGGTCTGACGGCCTACACGGCGTCGACCAACACGGCGACCCCGCTCACGGTGTCGTTCGACAACTTCTCTGCCACGGAGCTGAGTTGACGAGAAGCGACCTCGCGAGGGCGGACCGGGCCACCACGGCCCGGGCCGCCCTCGCGGCATCTGCCGCCCCATCCGTTCGCAGCCGCATCCTCCTCGCGGCGGCCCTCGCCGCCGCGGGGCTGCTCGCGGGCTGCTCGTCCGACCCCTCGGTGCCCCCGCTGCCCGACGTGACGGCAGGCGGGGACGCTTCGTCCTCGCCGGGGGCCACCACGGGCGAGGCCGACCCGACCGACCCTGCCGCGCCGTCGGCGAGCAAGGGCGCGGCGACGGCGAAGGTCGGGCCGAAGGCGCCCGAGGCCACGCCCAGCCCCGTGCAGGGCGTCACGCTCGCACCGAGCCTGGCCGCCCGGGCCAAGGACCTCGCCGAGTCGGCGGGCGCACCGAGCCTCGTCGTGCAGGTCACGACCGACAAGGTGCGGGTGGGCGACCAGGCGCGGACCATCCCCGTCGGGCAGACCCTGCGCCTCATCGTCGTCTCCGACGTCGGCGGAACCGTCGACGCACGGGGGCTGGCGAACGCCGTCAAGGTGCAGCCCCGGGGTGTGGCCTCGATGGACCTCGTCCCCGCGCGCGCCGGCAGCTACCCCGTCCGGCTCGACGGGCGGGTCCTGCTCACCCTCCAGGCGAAGTGACGCCGTCTTGATGCGTGGTGCGGCCCGCGCTCAGCGGGCCGCACCCGGCAGGGGCGCGGCAGCCGTGCGGGGCGTGACGAGCCCGGCGAGGACGCCGATCAGCTCGCGGTCGTAGCGGTCGCGGGTGAACCGGCGGCGGGCCTCCTCCTGCCCCGCGCGGCCCAGCTCGGCGGCACGGTCGGGATGGGCGAGCAGCTCGTCGAGGGCCTCGGTCAGGGCCGGCACCGAATCGGGCGGCACCACCAGCCCGGTCCGGCCGGAGGAGACGATCTCGGGCAGCCCGCCGACCGCGCTCACCACGACGGCGCTGCCGGCCAGCTGAGCCTCGACCGCGACGCTCCCGAAGGGCTCGATCCGCGAGGGGACGACGGCCACGGCTGCGGCGGCGAACTCCTCGACCACGCCGTCGCAGTACCCGCGGAAGCGGACCCGCTCGGCGATGCCGAGGGCCCGCGCGCGCTCGCGCAGCTGGTCCTCGAACCACTCGTACCCGCGGAACGTCGACCCGATGAGGTGGAGTTCGGCGTCGCGCCCGCGGTGGACCACCTCCGCGAAGGCGTCCAGGAGGGTGTCCTGCCCCTTGCGGGGGCTCAACCGCCCCACCACGACCACCCGGGGCGGCGTCTGGGGAGTGCGCACCGGCGGGGCGTCGGGGATGTCGAAGCCGTTGTAGACGACGGCCGTGCGCGAGCGAAGGCGCCCCCACACCCCGGCCGTGAAGTCCCGCGTGGCCCGCGAGTTCGCGATGACGGCGTGGGCGGCCAGCAGCGGGGCCAGCAGTGCCTTGGCGGTGATCGCCGAGGACCGGTCCTCCAGCTCGCGGACGTGGCAGGCCACCTTCACCCGGCCGAGCACGCGGGCGCCGAGCAGCCAGTGCGGCAGCGTGACGGTGTTCACGTAGACGACGTCGGGCTTGAAGCGCGTCAGCTCGCCGCGGATGCGGGCCAGGGCGGGGCCGGTCTGGACCAGGAGGGAGAGCGCGCCCTTCGGCGTGAGGAGGGACTTGCGCAGGATCGGCACGTCCATCACCTCGGCGTCGAGGCCCTGCTCGCGCATGACACCCAGCAGCGGCCCGTCCTCCGCGACCAGCACGCGCACCTGGTGCCCGGCCGACGCCAGGGCGATCAGGCTCTTGACCAGCATGCGGTCGGCGCCGTAGAGGTCGCCACTGGGATGAACTGCCAACACACGCACGAGCGGGCCTCCAGTGCGACGTCGGGTTCACCGCGCTGCGGCGGGCGGTGAGGGTGGGGGTCGGTCACGGACGCGGGTCGGTCCGTGTCGGGCGGTCGTGCAGGTTCCTGTCCGATCATGGACCGGTCAGGAGCGACCGGGAAGCGTCGGAGCCGGGACGTCGGGCTCCCGGCGACCAGAAGTTTGCCACGTCCGATGGCACGCCAGGGACGCCGGCAGTGATCGTCCGAGCACCACACCGATTCGAATCTCGCTGCGGCGCGGGGCGGGAGGCGAGGATCGTCCGCATCGAGACGGTTGGGGCCCCGGAGCGCGGGGACGCGCAGGCAGCCGGTACCCCCGCCCGTCATCTGCGGGCCACGCCGTCGTCGTCATGTCGTCGTCAGTTCGTCGCCGTCCAACCGGAGAACGTGGCCTCGGCGTCGAGGGCCTCGTCGACGAACACCCGCATCCGGGTCAGGCGCCCCTGGGCGTCGAGGTCGGCCTCGACCGTCAGCCCGCGACCCTCCGGCACCGTGTCGACGAGTGACTGCAGGGCGACGTCGGGCAGCGGCGTCGCCGACGGCGCCCGCGGGGGGATGACCACGACGTAGCGGCCGAGCTCGACCTGGCTGACCTGGGCCTGGGGCATGGTCATCACGGTGCGCAGGCGGCAGGGGTCGGCGACGTTGACCACCTCGGCGATGCGGCGGCGCACCAGCGAGGACGGCGCATTCGCCGCGCCGTCGCGCACGTCCTGCCCCGCCCGCCCGTCCCAGCTGCTCGTGCCGACCACCGCGCGCACCGAGCCACCGGGGGTTGATCCGATGCGCAGGCCCTCACCCGTGACGTCGACGGTGCACCCGCCGCCGTCGGTGCGCACCGAGCCCGAGCCGAGCCGCAGCGACGGCGCCGCCACGATGGTGACTCTGCCCGTCAGCCCCGGCCGGGTGGCCCATGCCAGCCGCCGCGCCTCGATCGTGGTGGGCAGGGGGGCCTGCCCCTTCGGGCCCGCCGAGGTGGTGAGCGTGGGCGGGGGCGGCGGCGGTGTGACCAGCGTCGCCGCCGATTCGTCCTCCTCCTGCTCGGAGACGACCTCGGAGTCGCGGGAGAGGTGCACGCCGATCGCGACGGCGGCGGCGACCAGGACGGCCACGCCGGCCGCGAGCACGCGAAGCAGGCGCCCCCGGGCACGGCGGGAGGCGCGGGCGGCGGAGGCACGCAGGTCTCGGCGGGTGGTGCTCATGCGCGGTGGCTCAAGGGGGCGGTCCTGGGGCGGCGAGGACGATCGGGTTCGGGGGATTCGTCCTTCGATTCTGCGTCCTCGCGGTGCCGTGAGGGACGCACGACGGCGCGCGCCGCGACGGGCCGCATGAGCATCGCGCCGACGATCGAGCCGAAGGCGATGGCGACCGGGGACAGCTGCGGGCCCCAGATCCCCGTCGGCACGAGGAGGACCAGGAAGCCCAAGGACGCCACGGTCTCGGCCAGGCGCACGTGGAGCACGTTGCGCTGGCGGCCGCTGACCGCCCCGAGGCTGCCGTAGGGCATCACGAGCCCCACGGACGCCGTGTACAGCCCCCACGCGAGGATCGCCACGGGCTCGGCCGGATGCTTGGCCATCAAGGTCGGGAACAGGTGAGACCCGAGCAGCGCGGCGCCCGTGGCGGCGAGGCTGCTCACGGTCAGCAGCACCGCGGCAGCATCGCTCTTGCGCAGGCTGGAGCGGCGGTGCTCGCGCTGCTTGGCGAAGGAGGCGAGCAGGAACGAGCCGGCGCCGTTGACGACGAGCAGGGCCGGCGCCGCCCACAGGCGCGCGAGTTCGAGCTGGCCGTAGAGGGTCTTGCCGACGGCGGCGACCACGATCAACCGCAGGGCCAGCAGCACGACGGGGCGCAGCGCGGCCTGCACCGCGCGCTGGGTGCCGAAGCGCACGACCTCGGAGACGGCGGCACGCGTGGGGCGGTGGCCGAGATGGCGCTCGTGCCGCGGCAACCGGGCGATCGCGACCACCGTGGCGGCGACCTGACCGGCGGCCAGCGCCAGCAACACCATCGGGACCTCGATGTCCCGGCCGGTCACGGGCCGCCATCCGATCACGAGGGTGCCCGAGACCAGCAGGTGCGTGCTGTCGACGGCCACGATGGACCAGAACCGCCCGCTCGCCATGAGCAGCCGGCGCAGGGTGTCCTCGGCCAGCCACACGGCGATGAGGATGCCGAAGGCGAGGCTGCCCCCGGTGGACATCACGTGCGTGACGAGGGAGATGAGCGCGGAGAGGGTGGCGACGAGCGCGACGATGACGGCCAGGACGACGCCGAGGGCGGCACGCAGCGCGGGGTCGCTGCGGTTGAGCACCGTGAGGGAGTCGCCCACCAGGCCGGTGCTGATCGCCGTGGTCACCACGACGACGCCGAGCACGAGCTGGACCGTGGCGAAGCCGTCGAGGGGCAGCTGGTGCCCGGCGACGATGCCGATCAGGAGGCTGCCGGCGGCCTGGGAGAACTGCGCGGCGAGGGCCCCAGCGGCGTTGCGGACGCGACCAAGCTTGCCCACGAGTCCACCCGGGACGCGCGCGCCTGGCCCGCCTGCATGCATCGTGCGCTCCTCTCTGGCGCCCACGCCGACGCGTGCGTGAGCACGCTCCGTGTGGACCGTTGCGGATCGTAGTCCTGCGGTGCGAGCGGGCGCCTCAGCCCAGCCGCTGGTCCGCTCCGACGGACATGAACTGCGCCGGAACGACGGGCGTGGCGGCGCGGAGCCTGCTCAACCACCGCCGCTCCTGCCGGACGTCGGAGAGCAAGCGGCTCGACCAGACGATGATGATGATCAGCCAGCCCGAAGCGCCGTTGGCGGGGGCGGCCAGGTACTCGGTCGTCATGCCGTCCACCAGCAGGTAGACGAGGATGCTGAACAGCATCGCGATGTCGATCCGGTAGTCCGACACGAGGTTGCGCTCGCGCACGATCAGCGTCCGGAAGGTGACGAACAGCGTCGAGACCAGCAGGACGAAGGCGACGATGCCGAGGCCGCCCTGGTCGACGAGCAGGTTCACGATGATGTTGTGTCCGCCGCCGAGGCCGATCTCGTCGAGGAACAGTCCGCGGGAGGCGGACAGCCCGTGGCCGAACCAGGGTTCCTCCTGGATCGCCTTCCAGGCCAGCGTCCACAGCTCGGTGCGCGAGTTGAGGGTGGCCAACTTCTCGGCGGACTCCCCGCGTTCGAGGAACGTGGCCACGGTGCTGCTGAACAGCAGCAGGAGGAACCCGGCGATGCTGGCGACGAGGAACGCCGCGGCACCTCGACGGCGGCGCAGTGCGGTGAGCATGAGGACCACCGCCGCCACGACGTAGCCCAGCAGCGCCCCGCGCGTGCGCGTAGTGATCAGGGACACCGCGTGCAGGCCCAGCAGCCCCGCGTACACGGCGGGCGACCACTGGGGCCCGGGCCGCGGCCGGCCGCGGGTGATCAGGTAGGCCGTCACCAGGAGCGTGCTCAGCCCGAGGTAGATCCCGGCGACCACGGGGTGCACGTAGAGCCAGGTGAAGCGGCCCTCCTGCAACCGCAGGGGCGGCTGCGGGTCGACCCGCCCGATCACGACCGCGGCCGTGATCACGATGATGAAGCCGTGCGCCAGCTTGTGCAGGTGCTCCCGGCGCAGGTGCTGGGTCATCGCAAGGGCCAGCGCCAGCCAGATCACCGTCTGGGCCGCCCGGACCATGGCCATGGTCCGGAACGGCGAGATCGCAGCGCTGAGGATGAGGGTGCCGAAGAAGAAGGTGCCGATCAGGCCCGGCACCGACATGGCGCGGGCCAGGCGCGGTGCCCGCTGCGGCACGGGGTAGAAGGCCAGCAGCGAGAACGCGAGGAGCCCGTACACGGCGAGCTCGAGCAGCACGAAGATGTCGGGTGCACCGGAGACGGAGCTGTCGATGTCGCGGCTGCGCAGCTTGAAGTCGCTGGCGACCATGAGCACCAGCGGCGCGTAGGTGAGGGCGGCGAGCTTGCGGCGCGACAGGCACTCGCCGCTCACCGCCTCGTACGGGGTCACCGGCCGGAACACTCGGAGGCTTCTCCTCGGTCGGGCACCGTCGGGGACGGCGCGGTGGGGTACCGCGGCCCGGCGGTGGGCACACAGCGTCGGGACATCGACCTTCCCAGCGTCGTCGAGGTGCGGGCGCGGGCCGGCCGTCTCGACCGGACTCCACCCGCACGGCTCAACAGGCATTCCGCCGAACCCTCGCGGTCCGACCGCGAACCGGGCGCGCCGTGCTCGCCCTGGGGGGCGGGGCACACCGTCACGCCGGCGATCGCGCGCCGGGCGAGGCTATCCGTTCCGGCTGTGCGTGGCTGGTCCCACTACGGTGTGAGGCTCCGGCAGGATAGGGCACGTCACCGTCGGGCAGCCAGGAGTTCCACGGGATGCCTCCCGGTCGTCGCTGCGTGGTCATCGATCACGCAGGGTGGTCCGGAAGGGGGATTCTCGCCGATCGGGGCCGTTGCGCGGTGCCGAGTTGGCGAACTGCCCCCGCGAGGGCGAGGTGGGGGTGCACACTTGTCGGCAACCGAGCATGGGGAGAGGGGCGCCACGATGAGGGCGGACGGCGACGACCAGGGGCGAGCGCGTTCCTTGCGCGTGTTCCTGGCACACCCGTCGGCCGAGTTGTACGGCTCCGACCGGATGGCCCTGCAGTCGGCACTCGCCCTACGCGCCGAGGGCGAGGTCACGGTCGTCGTCCCCCGTGAGGGCCCCTTCACCCAGGCGTGTCGTGAGCACGGCCTCGAGGTCGTGATCGCCGACGTGCCGGTCCTGCGCCGCATGTACGCGACGCCGGTGGGCATCCTGCGCCTCGGCCTGCGCACCCTCCGCGCGCTGCCCCGGCTCGTGCGGCTGCTGCGCCAGTCGCGCGCCGACGTCGTGTACGTCAACACCCTGACCATCCCGATCTGGCTGGCCGCCGCGCGGCTGGCCCGGGTACCGGCGCTGTGTCACGTGCACGAGGCCGAGCCCGACGTGGGGCGCGCGGTGGGCTGGGCGCTGAGCGTCCCGGCGCGCCTGGCCCGCTCCGTCGTCGTCAACAGCCGGGCCGCCTACGCGGCTCTGGTGCGCGCGCTGCCGTCGATCGCGTCGCGCACGAGCGTCATCTACAACGGCATCGAGGAGCCGCCCTCGCCGCTGCCGGGGCCGAGCGACCCGCTCGACAAGCCGGTGCGCCTGCTCCTCGTCGGTCGCATCTCGGCCCGCAAGGGCACCGACCTGGCCGTCGACGCGCTCGCGCGGCTGGTCGCCGACGGCGTCGATGCCCGTCTGGATCTCGCGGGCGACGTGTTCGAGGGCTACGAGTGGTTCGAGGCCCAGGTCCGCGAGACCGTCGAGCGCGAGGGGCTGGCCGAGCGGGTCCGCTTCCTCGGGTTCGTGGACGACGTGTGGTCCAGCCACGCCGAGGCCGACGTCGTGCTCATGCCCTCGCGCGCGGAACCGTTCGGCAACGCCGCGGTCGAGGCCATGCTCGCCGGGCGCCCGCTGGTCGCCGCCGCCGTGCAGGGGCTGCCCGAGATCGTCACTCACGGCCGCACGGGCGTGCTCGTGGCGGCCGACGACGCGCGCGCCCTCGCCGACGGCGTCCGGTTGCTCGTGGACGACTGGTCCCAGGCGATGAGGATCGCCCGCGCCGGCCGCGAGGAGGCGGAGCGGCGGTTCTCGATGGAGGCCTACCGCTCGTCCGTGCGCGCCGCCGTGCGGGCGATCGCCCGGGGCGGCTCGCCCGCGCGCGAGGTCGCACCCGCACCGCGCGCCTGACCGACGACGCGCGACGGGCGGCGGCGCTGGTCGCGCCGCCGCCCGTCGTCCGTGCGGGAGTGGGGACTGGTTCAGGGGTGGGTCAGGACAGGTCGGTCACCGAGAAGTCGTCGAACGACACCACGGTGAGACCGGCCGTGTTCCCCGAGTTCTGGTAGGCGCCCAGGGCGGGGGTGCCCTTGCCCTGCAGCGCGGTCGAGGAGTCGCTGCCCTGCACCTGCCAGTCGGGCTCGGCGGTCCCCGCGGCCCAGACCTTGCCGGCCAGGGTGGTGGGGGAGGAGCCGGTGACGCTCAGCCGCATCCGCAGCGGCTGGTCGGCGGCGACCTTGACGCCGTCGACGAGGATCTCGGTGCCGATCACGGTGTCCGAGCCGCTCCCCGCCCGGCGCACCAGCGCGACGCGCAGGCTGCCGTCGCCCAGCACCCGGCTGCGCAGCCGGTAGGACGTCGTCTCGTCGGCCCGGCGGGCCACCAGGTAGGTCCACACCTGCCCGTTGCTGCCGGTGGGCAGCGTGGAGATGCGGGTGGTCACTGCAGCGTCGGTGTCGGCGACGGCCACGTCGTCCAGCCACGCCATGCGGGTGAGGCCCTTGGTGGGCAGCACCATGTCGGCCCGGCCCGACTCCACGTCGTAGGAGCTGGCGCTGTAGAGCAGCGACCACGCGGCGCCCGCCGGGGTCGACCCCCACGAGGCGGTCTCGGTACGGGCGAACGTGTCCTGCGCGATCGTCGAGCTCACCGCGACCGCGTCGGTCGCGGCGTCGGTGCCGCCGTCGTCGTCGGTGGCCACCAGGCGCACGGTGTACGTGCCGTCCTCGGCGTAGGTGCGCGTCGCCGTGGCACCCGTGGCCTGCGACCCGTCACCGAAGGTCCAGGCGAACCCGGTGATGCGGCCGTCGGCGTCGCGCGACCCGGAGGCGTCGAAGGTGCAGGTGCGCAGGGTGCAGCTGGTGGTGAAGGACGCCACGGGCGCGAGGTTCGTGACGGTCACGGTGCGCGAGACGGCGTTCGTGGCGCCGTCGTCGTCGGTGACCCTCAGCCAGACTGTGTACGTGCCGGCCGCGGAGTAGGTCAGGGTGGGCGTGGCGGTCGAGCCACCGGTGACCGTGGCGCCCGAGGCCGACCAGGCCCAGGCGGTCACGGTGCCATCGGGGTCGCTGGAGCCCGAGGCGTCCAGGGTGCAGGTGCGCTGGCCGCAGGTGCTGGTGAAGGACGCCACCGGCGCCGTGTTGGTGATCGTGAGGGTGCGGGTGGTGCTGGAGGTGGCCCCGTCGTCGTCGGTGACGGTGAGGGCGACGGGGTAGCTGCCGGCGGCGCCAAAAGTGATGCTGGCCTTGGCGGAGGTGGCGCCGGAGACGGGGGCGCCACCCCCCGTCCACGCCCAGGCAGTGATCGTGCCGTCCGAGTCGGTCGACGACGTCGCGTCCAGCGTGCAGGTGCGCTGCGTGCACTGGCTCGTGAAGGCCGCCACCGGGGCCGCGTTGCCGCTGGTCGCCACGGTGGTGCTGGCCGTCGCGGTCAGTCCCGAGTCGTCGGTGACCTTGAGGGTCACCGTGTACGTACCCGTGGTGGCGTAGGTGTGCGAGGCGGTCTTGCCGCTGGCGGTGGAGCCGTCACCGAAGGACCACGCCCAGGAGACGATGCTCCCGCCCGGGTCGGAGGAGGCGGAGCCGTCGGCGGCGCAGGTGCGGCCGGTGCACGTCACCTTGAGTGAGGCGATCGGCGCGGCGGGCGCGCCCGCACGGACCTTGGTGCCGCTGGCGGTACCGAGCAGGGCCGCGACGTCCGAGGGGACGGCCGCGCCGGTGGGGCCGCCGGTCGGCCACGGGTTCGAGGTCTGGGTGACCTCGACGGAGCGGGTCTCCTGGCCGGAGCTCTGGGCGAAGGCGGAGAGGGTCTTGCTGGCCACCATGCCGGGGGAGGGGTACATGCCCCAGGCCGCGGTCCAGGTGGGGCTGGTGGCCGACAGGCGCCAGTAGGCGTTGTCGTTGGTGGCGATCCGCAGGGCCGAGGCGTTGCCGGTCTTGCGGGCGTCGTCATAGCCGAAGGCGAACTTCGAGCCGCTCTTGGTGTTCAGGACGTTGTTGCGGATCTCGACGTCGCTGACCTCCCACGTCATGAGCGGGTCGGGCGTCGGGTAGCGGCTGTCGGCGCCGCGGGTCGTGGGGTCGGCGGCCATGCGGTCGCCGTCGAACATGTCCACGCCCTTGACGTTGGACACCATCGTGTTGTTCCAGGCCCGCACGTGGCCGGATTCGAGGATCCGCAGGGCGGACTCGCCGTTGTCCGTGGCGGTGTTGCCGACGAACAGCAGGTCGGCGCTGATCTCGAAGTCCATCGCGTGGCGGGTGTTCGCCTTGAAGGTGTTGCGGGCGACGACGGCGTGCAGGACCGACTCGTCGAGCCACAGGCCGTGGCCGGTGTTGGTCTCGAAGGAGTTGTCGGTGAGGGTGAGCCGGCGCGCCTGCGTGAACTTCATGCCGCCCGCGGCGTGGTTGGTCGCGAAGTTGTACACGTTGTTCGTCCGGGCGACCGAGTTGGTGACCTGCAGGTCGTCGGTGTGGTTGCCCTGCAGGCCGAGCTGGCCGTTGCGCTCGAACAGGCTGCGGGTGATCGTGGCGCGCGCCCCGTTCAGCGACAGGCCGGACAGCGAGGAGTCGCTGAACACCGAGTCGCTGACGGTGACGTCGTCGGCGTAGGCCTTGACCATGCCCATCCGGGCGATGGGGGTGGCGTAGCGGCGGAAGCCGATCCCGCGGATCGCCGAGCCGTTGCCCTTGTTGATGTAGAGGGCCTCGGGCAGGTCGGCCACGCGGACCTCCTTGCCCGAGGGGCTGGAGCCGAGCCACACCTTGTCGTTGGTCTGGTCCACGTAGAAGGTGCCGGCCACGACCTCCGCGAGTGACTTCACCTCGCTCTGGCGGGCCCCGTCGATCCACAGCTGCGCCGGGTAGGCGGCCATCGGCGAGGCCGAGGTGATCAGGCCGCCGGTGGTGTCGCGAGTGTCGTAGCTGGCCGTCCAGCCGTCCAGGCGCCAGCGCGACCCGTCGGCCACCCAGGCCGTGGTGCGGCGCGAGCCGTCGAACCACACGACCTCGCCCGGCCAGTTCTGCAGCAGGACCTTCTTGCCCGAGGGGACGTCGACGTCCTCGTGGTACTCCCCGGCGCGCAGCACGATGGTCGCGCCCGAGGGGGCGACGGCGACGGCGCGGGTGACGGTGCGCAGCGGCGCGGCGGCGGTGCCCGGATCGGTGTCGTCGCCGCTGGGCGAGACGACGATCGCGTTGCTCGGCACGGGCAGGGCCAGCGAGCCCAGCGTGGTCGCGGTGCCGGTACGGGCGGCGGTGGTGGCGCTCGCGGCGCTCGACGTCACGGTCGGGGACCCCGTCGTGCCGGAGGTGGTGGAGGACGACGTCGTGCTGGTCGTCGTCGAGACCGTGGTCGACGCGGGCGTCACCTGGCTGGCGGCCACGGGCGGGACGACCGCCACCAGCGCGCTGGCGACCGTGCGGGCGAGCGCACCTCGCGAACTGGCCACGACCCGGACGGGAAGCGGGGTGATCCTCTTCATGGGGGTTCCTCACCACGGCTGGCTCGGTTGAAGCGGATCCGCCGGTGAGCGGGGCCCGCTTGTGTCGGTCCGTGGATCGGTGAGGGGATCGGGGCGATGAAGACTCGATACGGCGAACTTGCACGATCCGGGGGGTTTTCATCCCTTCGGCCGTCACCCGTTTGCCAGCCGCGACGCTGCGTGCGGGGGCCTCGACTGCCTTCCGTCACCTGATCCGAGCAGGGAGGACGCCCGAGAGGGCATTCCGAAAACGTTACGCTCCGGCCGTCGCGAAAACACTTCCTCGGGCGGGCTGCGCCGAGTGGGGGTACTTGACCGGTCACTCCCGCCCTCGCCCGACGAAGGCGTGATCCTGGGAGCGGCACTTTGGTGGAGTGCGGGGTACGCCCCGGTGAACTTCGCTAGCCTCGGGTTCTCCCGACGTGTGTGCCGGTGGTCTCGACGCCGAGAACGCGCCGGAGTCCGGGCAACGTTCGCTCAGCAATCTGATGACGCGGAGTAGGTGGAGTCATGCGCATCGCGATGGTCGGCACTCGCGGGGTCCCCGCCAGGTATGGCGGGTTCGAGACGGCCGTGGAGGAAGTCGGCTCTCGTCTGGCGGAGCGCGGCCACGAGGTCCTCGTCTACTGCCGCGGCGAGGACACCTCGTCGAGCTACCTGGGGATGGACCGCGTGCGGCTGCCCGCGCTGCCGTCCAAGAGCGCCGAGACGCTCTCCCACACCGCCCTGTCCGTGGCGCACCTGGCCAAGCGGCGCGCCGACGCGGCGATCGTCTTCAACGCGGCCAACGCGCCCTTCCTGCCGCTGCTGCGCGCCGCCCGCATTCCCTACGCCGTGCACATGGACGGTCTGGAGTGGAAGCGCGCCAAGTGGGGCCCCACCGGGCGCCGCTACTACCTCGCGTGCGAGCGGATGGCCGTGAAGTGGAGCTCGGCGCTGATCGCCGACGCCGTGGGCATCCAGGACTACTACCGTCGCCGCTACGACGCGGAGACGGTGTTCATCCCCTACGGCGCGCCGATCCTGCGCGAGCCGCACCTCGAGCGGCTCGCCGACCTCGACCTCACGCCGCAGGGCTACCACGTGGTGGTCGCCCGGCTGGAGCCCGAGAACCACGTCGACGTCATCGTCCAGGGCTACGTGCAGTCGAAGGCGACCCTGCCCCTCGTCGTCGTCGGGTCCGTGCCCTACGCCTCGGAGCACTCCGAGGCCGTCAAGGCGCTCGCCGCCTCCGACCCCCGGGTCCGGATGATCGGCAGCCTGTGGGACCAGGAGCTCCTCGACGCGCTCTACGCCGGCTCCGCGTCCTACCTGCACGGGCACTCGGTGGGGGGCACGAACCCCTCGCTGCTGCGCGCCATGGGTGCGGGCACCGCGGTGACCGCCCTCGACGTCGACTTCAACCGTGAGGTCCTCGGCGGTACCGGCCTGCACTTCACCGACCCGGCCTCCGTGGCCGTGGCCCTGGAGCAGGTCGAGACCGACCCCGAGTCCGCCCGCAAGCGCGGCCTGGCCGCTCAGGAGCAGGCCAGCACCCGGTACCGCTGGGACGACGTCGCCCTGCAGTACGAGGAGCTCGCCCTCTCGCTGGCCTCCCGCGGTGCACCCCGGGAGCCGATCCGCACGAAGGCGCCGCTCGACGTCTGATCCCTCGCCCAGGCGAGCACCGGGCCCGGCACCCCACCTCGGGGTGCCGGGCCCGTCGTCGTTTCCGTGAAGGACTGCCGCTCCTCCCGCAGCTCTCCCGCGCGGTGGGGAGCGCCTGGGCAGGACCGACGGTGGCGGGGGTAGGGCCCCAAGGCTGCCCGGGGCGGGTCAGGGGGCGAGCGGCCGCCTGCCGACATGGCGAAGGGCCGGCTCCCCGCGGGGGGAGCCGGCCCTCGGCCTGCCACGCCCCGCCGGGACGGCGGCGGGGCGAGGGTCGATCAGATGGGCAGGAACTGCGGCTGCAGCCGGTTGCGCCGCTGCGTCGGGACCTGGTCGGCCAAGGCGAACGCGAGGATCAGGGACAGCAGCAGGCCCGCGGCCGCACCCATGAGGGCGCCCCGGGCGATGGTGCGGGGCTTCGAGACGGGGATCGCGCGGGCGTCGTCGACGAAGTTGATGCCGTCGCCGAAGGACTGGACGTCGACCTCGACGTCGGTCGCGCGCAGCTCCAGCTGGGTGAGGGCCTCGGCGGAGGCCTGCGTGGAGGCGACGTCCTTGCCGCTCGTGGCCAGCCGGGTGCGTGCCTGCTTGATGGCGTCGAGCTCGCGGTCGGCGCGGGCGCGCAGCTGCGAGATCGACTCGGCCTTGAAGCTGCTGACCACGGCGTTCACGGCGGCGACGGCGCTGTCGGCCGTCGTCGCGGTGACGTGGACGCTGATCACCGCGCTGTCCTTGTCGACGTCGGTGGTCGTGGCGCTGCGCAGGGAGTCGATCGTCATCGTGATGCCCTTGGCGGCGAGTTCCTCGACCGCGCGGCGCAGCACCGGGTCGGACCCCACCTGGACGGCGCGCTGCTGCGCGTACGTCTGGAAGCTGGATTCCGAGGTGACGCCGGAGCGCAGGACCGAGTTGCCACGCGGGTCGGTGACGCCGAACTGGGCCTCCGCCGCGGGGCTGCCGATCAGGAAGAACGAGCCGAGCGCGCCGATCGTGAGGGAGCCGGCCACGATCAGGATGACGGCGAGCCGGTAGTACAGGAGAGCGGCGATGACGCTGGGGTTGCCGCGGGTGCGGGCTTCCCGGCTGACGGCAGCCGCAAGGGTGTCCCGTTCGGTCACGGTCGGTGTACTCCACAACAGTCGCTGGTGGTCGGCCGCGCCCTTGCTGGCCCTGGGGGCTTCAGTCTCGCGTACTCAGGGCCCGGATGAGGCCGCAACCGCATTCATCGGTGATCGTGAGGGAAACCTTCACCCGTTCTGCGGGGTCGTGTCCCGCGGAACCGGTGGTGACGGGCGAGGGGGACTACGCGACGTCCTGGCGCGCCACGGGACGCGCCGCGGCCGGCGAGGCCTGCGCGGCGGGCTCCTGCGTCCCCTCCTCGGCCTCCAGCTCCTGCCGGAAGACGAAGGTGCGGTAGGCCCAGAACCGGAACAGGGTGCCCAGCGCGAGGCCCACCACGTTGCCGGAGATGTTGTCGGCGAGCTTGGAGTCCAGCCCGAACGCGTAGTGCGAGAGGCCCAGGCAGGACAGCGCGATGACGATGCCGGCCACGTTCATCAGGGCGAACAGGACGAACTCGCGCCGCATGTCGAGGCGGCGGCGGTGCCGGAAGGTCCAGTACCGGTTGCCCAACCAGGCCACGATGGTCGCGACGGTCGCCGAGATCACCTTGCAGGTGAGGGGCTTGTGCCCGAGGGGGGCGTCACCCGCGGGGAACCAGCCGCTGAGCAGCACGTTGAAGACGTAGGTGTCGACGACGTAGGCGATCCCGCCCACGGCGCCGAACTTCAGGGCCTCGCGATAGACCAGGCTGAGCGCCCCCTGGAGCTTGCCGATCAGCCCTGTGCCCGCGCTCATCCTGCTGTTCCCATCCGTCGACCGAGATCCGGTGGCCGCGTGCCACCCGCGCCGACCCGGGGACCGGCCTGAGAAGGGTAGCGGGCGAACCTGAGGGTGTCAGCGCCTCGGGAGGCGGGGCCCCACTCCCGTTATCGTGGCCCGCGTGGTTGCCGCGCTCCGTCCCCCCGGTGGGTTCCCTGTCGTCGGCGTCGTGGGGGGCGGGCAGCTCGCCCGGATGATGCAGCCGCCCGCGGTGGCCCTCGGCGTCCAGCTGCGGGTGCTCGCGGAGGCCCCCGACGCGAGCGCCGCCCTCGTCGTCGCCTCGGCGCCCGTCGGTGAGCACACCGACGCCGACGCCGTCACCGCGTTCGCCCGCGACGTCGACGTCCTGACCTTCGACCACGAGCACGTGCCGACCGCGCTGCTGGAGTCCCTCGAGGCGGGCGGGGTGCTGGTGCGGCCCGGTCCGGCGGCCCTGGTCCACGCCCAGGACAAGGTGGCGATGCGCCGCCGGCTCACCCAGCTGGGCGTGCCGTGCCCGCGCTGTGACGTCGTGCACGACGCCGCGGAACTCGACGCGTTCGCCGAGCAGGTGGGCTGGCCGCTCGTGCTCAAGACCCCGCGCGGGGGGTACGACGGCAAGGGCGTCCTGCTCGCCCGCTCGCGGGAGGACGCCCGCCCCTGGCTCGACCGCCTGGCGTCGGCCCCCGCGGGCCCCGGCGGGCAGCGCCCCGCCCTGCTCGCCGAGGAGGCCGTGTCGTTCTCGCGGGAGCTGGCCGTGCTCGTCGCGCGCAGCGCCATGGGCCAGGCCGCGGCGTGGCCGGTGGCCGAGACCGTGCAGGTCGACGGGGTGTGCAGTGAGGTGATCGCCCCCGCCCCCGGGCTGGACCGCGACTTCGCGGCGCGGGCCACCGAGATCGGCCTGCGCATCGCCGGCGCCCTCGGCGTGGTCGGGGTCCTCGCCGTCGAGATGTTCCAGACCGTCCCGGGGCCCGACGACGCGGGGGCGGGGCTGCTGGTCAACGAGCTGGCGATGCGCCCCCACAACAGCGGGCACTGGACGATCGACGGCTCGGTCACCAGCCAGTTCGAGCAGCACCTGCGCGCCGTGCTCGACCTCCCGCTGGGCGACCCCCGCCCCCGGGCGCCGTGGTCGGTGATGGTCAACGTGCTGGGCGGTCAGGAGCCCGACCTCTACCGCGCCTACCTGCACGTGATGGCCCGCGACCCCGCGCTGAAGGTGCACCTGTACGGCAAGGGGGTGCGCCCGGGGCGCAAGCTCGGGCACGTGACCGTGTGCGGGGACGACCTCGACGACCTGCGCGAGCGTGCCCGCCACGCCGCCGACTACATCACCGGAGGACCTCGATGAGCACCTCGACCGGCCCGCAGGCGCCCCTGGTGGGCCTGGTCATGGGCAGCGACTCCGACTGGCCGACGATGTCGGCGGCGGCGGAGGTGCTGGAGGAGTTCGGCGTGCCCTACGAGGCCGACGTCGTCTCCGCGCACCGGATGCCGCACGAGATGATCGCCTACGGTGACGCGGCGCAGGGGCGCGGGCTGCGCGTGATCATCGCGGGAGCGGGGGGCGCGGCGCACCTTCCGGGGATGCTCGCGAGCGTCTCCCCGCTGCCGGTGATCGGCGTGCCGGTGCCGCTCAAGCACCTCGACGGCATGGATTCGCTGCTGTCGATCGTGCAGATGCCGGCGGGCATCCCCGTCGCCACCGTGTCCGTCGGCGGTGCGCGCAACGCGGGCCTGCTCGCCGTCCGGATCCTCGCGGCCGGTGAGGGCGAGCGCGCCGGGCGCCTGGGCGCGGCGATGGTGGCGTTCCAGGAGTCGCTGCGGGCCCAGGCTCACGCCAAGGGCGAGGCCCTACGCGCCCGGACGGCCGGTTCGGCCGGCTGACGTCCGCGAGGTGGCGACGCCAGCGCGCCGTCGGGGGCCCGTCACCGCGTGAGCGTCCGCTGCCGGGCGGCCTCCTGCTGCAACGCCGCCGTGTCGTCGGCGCGAAGGGCGTCGAAGACGGCGCGTGAGCGCGCCGTGTCCCACGAGACGGCGAGGCCGGACGGCGTCCGCAGGTTCGCCGACGCCACCGGGACGGTGAGTTCGACCCCGCCCTTGCCCGAGCCGGCCACCGCGCGCATGCCGCGGGCGAAGCCCACGAGGTCGGTCGCGGACGCGTCCTCGTCCACCGTGAGCGCGCCGGCCGCGGCCCGGGCCACGGGGAAGGCGGTGAACGGGTCGGCCAGCACCGACGGCGACAGCGTGCGGTGGGCGATGGCGGCGAGGACCTGCCGCTGGTGCTCGACCCGGTCGAGGTCCCCCCTGGCCTGGGAGTGCCGGGCGCGGGCGTAGCCCAGGGCGGTGGGGCCGTCCATCGTCTGGCAGCCCGCCCGGACCGTGACGTGCGCCTCCGCGTCGCTGAACCCCTTGGCCACGCAGACGTCCACGCCGCCGAGCGCGTCGACGAGCGTGGCGAAGCCGCCGAGGCCCGTCTCGGGGTAGCCTTCGACGCGCACCCCCGTGGTGCGCTCGACGGTGCGCGCGAGCAGCGTGGGTCCGCCGAACGCGAACGCCGCGTTGATCTTGTTCTTCCCGTGGCCCGGGATGGCGACGTAGGAGTCGCGCGGGATGCTCACCAGGGCGACCGGCCCGCCGCCCGCGGGTACGTGCATGAGCATGATCGTGTCCGTGCGCCGTCCGGCGGCCTTCCCCGTGTGCAGGCGGCGCCGCTCCTCGGGGGTCAGCTCCGCGCGCGCGTCGCTGCCCACGACCAGCCAGGTGCGCCCGGGCGTGTCCGGCAGCGCGGACGCCGCCACCGCCACCCGGTTCAGGCCCGACCACGCCGTCGCGCCCAGCGCCAGCGGGTAGCCGACGAGCAGCAGGACCAGCAGGGCCACGACGAGCCGCCACGGCCGGCGGCGGCGGCGGGGCGGCGCCGGCCGCGGTCCCGACGAGGGCGCCGACGGCGAGCCCGGTGCCGGTGGCGCGGGAGAGGCGGGCAGGGCCGGTGCCGGCAGGGACGACGCGGGTCGGGACGCCGCGGGTCGGGACGCCGCGGGTGCGCTGGGCGCGGATCGACCCGAGGGGGACGACGGCGGCGCCCCGGCGGGTGCCGGCGGGACGGCCGATCGTGACGCGGGGCGGGCGACCGGCGGTGCCACCGGGTCGGGCGCCCAGCCAGCGCGGTCCTGCGCGGCGGGGCGCGTGCGTCGCCGCCCGACCGCACGCCGCCAGCCCGGCTGCGCCCGGTACACGGTGCCGGGGCGCGTCGGGTCGGGGCCGCCGCCTTCGGCGGGTCGCGGCTGCTCGGTCATGGTCCCCCTCGTCGCGGCGGTGCGGGGCGAACGCCCCTCGACGATCCAGGACGCACGCGGGGCCCGGATCGGGTGGGGCTCACGCCCGGGAGGCCCAGCGGTTGACCTCGATCTGCGGGCAGGTGTCCATCACGACGTCGAGCCCCGCCGCGAGGGCACGCTGCGCCGCCTCCTCGTCGACCACCCCGAGCTGCAGCCAGACGGCCTTGGCGCCCACGGCGATCGCCTCGTCGACGATCGCGCCCGCCTTCTCGCTGCGCACGAAGACGTCGACGACGTCGATGGGCCCGGGCACGTCGGCGAGGCTCGCGTAGCCCTGCGCGCCGTGCACCGGCTCGGCCTTGGGGTGCACCGCGACGATGGGCATGCCCAGCGCCTGCACGTACCGGGCGATCCGCCAGGCGGTGCGGGTGGGGTTGTCGGACAGTCCCACGATCGCCCAGCGGCCGGGAGTGGTCAGCAGCCGGCGGATCACCGCCGGGTCGTTCACGTGAGGGGCAGCGCTCATGACTGCCAGTGTGTCGGGGCGGGGTCCTCCTCGCCCGGCAGGACGCACCCGTGGCTAGGCTGCCCCGTATGCCCGAGACCACCTGGCTCGTCACCGGAGGGGCCGGGTACATCGGCTCCCACGTCGTCCGCACCCTGCTCGCCACCGGCCGGCGGGTCGTCGTCCTCGACGACCTCTCCAGCGGGCACCGCGCCTTCGTCGACCCCGCGGCCACGTTCGTCGAGGGCTCGGTCACCGACGTCGCGGCCGCGGACGCCGCGCTCACCCACGGCGGTGGCGCCGTCGACGGCGTCGTCCACCTCGCCGGCTACAAGTACGCGGGCGTGTCCGTCGACCGCCCCCTGCACACCTACGAGCAGAACGTGCTCGGGATGCACCTGCTCCTGGCGCGGATGCTGGAGCACGGCGTCCACCGCTGCGTCTTCTCCTCCTCCGCCGCCTGCTACGGCACGCCCGACGTCGACCTCGTCACCGAGGACCTCCCCACCCGGCCCGAGTCGCCCTACGGCGAGACCAAGCTGATCGGCGAGTGGCTGCTGCGCGACCTGGTGCGGGTCACGCCGCTGCGGGCGACGTCCCTGCGGTACTTCAACGTGGTGGGCTCCGGGTACCCGGACCTGTACGACACCAGCCCTCACAACCTGTTCCCCCGGGTGCTCAAGGCGCTGACGGGCGGGGACGTGCCGATGGTCTTCGGCGTCGACTACCCCACGCCCGACGGGTCGTGCGTGCGCGACTACGTGCACGTCCAGGACCTCGCCGAGGCCCACGTGGGGGCCGCGCAGGCGCTGGAGGACGGTGTCGAGCTCGAGCCCGTCTACAACCTGGGCAGCGGCGAGGGGGTCTCGGTGCTGGAGATCATGGGTGCGATCCGGGACGTCACGGGCATCGCGTTCGACCCGGTGATCCGTGAGCGCCGGCCGGGCGACCCCGCTCGGATCGTCGCCTCGGGGGAGCGGGCGGCGCGCGACCTCGGCTGGGCGATGCGCCACGACCTCCACGACATGGTCGCCTCGGCGTGGCGGGCCTGGCAGGTCTCGCAGCCGTCCTGATCCGCGCCTGGCCGACGGCCGAGGGCGGCCGCTCCCGTGGGGGTGACCGGCCCTCGGCCGTGGTTGCGGGGACGTCAGACGCGGGGGCGGCCCAGCGCGCGGTAGCTCCAGCCTGCGGCCTTCCACGCCACCGGGTCGAGCGCGTTGCGGCCGTCGAGCACGTTCTTGGCGCGAACCAGCTCGGCGACGACGGCCGGGTCGAGCTCCTTGAACTGCTTCCACTCCGTGAGCAGCAGGACGACGTCGGCGCCGGTGACGGCGACGTCGACCTTCTCCTCGAAGTTGAGGTCGGGCCAGGCCCGGCGCGCGTTGGCGATCGCCGCGGGGTCGGTCACGACGACGTCGCCGCCCTGCAGGCGGATCTGCGCGGCCACGTTGAGGGCGGGGCTGTCGCGGATGTCGTCGCTGTCGGGCTTGAAGGCGGCGCCCAGCACGGCGATCCGGCGGCCGATGAAGGAGCCGCCGACGGCCTCGCGGGCGAGGTCGACCATGCGGGTGCGGCGGCGCATGTTGATGGCGTCGACCTCGCGCAGGAACGTCAGCGCCTGGTCGGCGCCCAGCTCGCCGGCGCGGGCCATGAACGCGCGGATGTCCTTGGGCAGGCAGCCGCCGCCGAAGCCGAGGCCGGCACCGAGGAACTTGGGGCCGATCCGCTCGTCGTAGCCGATGGCGTGCGCCAGGGCCTTCACGTCGGCGCCCGCGGCCTCGCAGACCTCGGCCATCGCGTTGATGAACGAGATCTTGGTGGCGAGGAAGGAGTTGGCGGCCGTCTTGACCAGCTCGGCCGTCGGGTAGTCGGCCGTGATCAGGGGGACGCCGTGGGCCAGCGGGTCGGCGTAGACCTCGTCGAGCATCGCCTTGACGTGCGCGGCGTCCTCGGGCTCGCCGGGCAGGCCGTAGACGAGGCGGTCCGGACGCTGGGTGTCCTGCACCGCGAAGCCCTCGCGGAGGAACTCGGGGTTCCAGGCGAGGACGGCGCCGGGCTGGGCCTGCTTGACCAGGGCGGCCAGGCGGGCCGCCGTGCCCACGGGCACGGTGGACTTGCCGACGACGACGTCGCCGGGGCGCAGGTGCGGCAGCAGGGCGGTGACGGCGGCGTCGACGTAGGAGGTGTCGGCCGCGAACTCGCCCTTGCGCTGGGGGGTACCCACGCAGATGAAGTGCACCATGGGCTGGTCGCGCTGATCGGAGGTCACCTCGGTCGAGGCGGACTCCCGCACGGTCGCCACATCGGTGGTGAAGCGCAGGCGGCCGGTGGCACTGGCCCGTTCGAGGAGCTCGGGTAGCCCCGGCTCGAAGAACGGCGCCTTGGCCGCTGCCAGGTCCGCCACCTTTCGCTCGTCGACGTCCACGCCGACGACGTCATGGCCGAAGTCGGCCATGCACGCCGCGTGAACCGCACCCAGGTATCCGCATCCAAGGACCGAGATTCGCACCCGCCGAGCCTAGCGCGCCGTGGTCGCCCGCCTGAGGGGATCCGCCTACGAGAACCAGGAATCACCCGCAGTGACGATGTGACGAACCTCGCTGCGCCCCCGCGTCATCTCCGCCCGAGCGCGGCGTCGACGAGCGTCGAGACCCCGACCGGACCGTCGTCCCACCACTCCTGACCGGCCAGGACGCCCCGGTAGCCGGCCTCCTCCCCGGCACCCGCGCCGGCGCCCTCGGACAGCCAGAGGAGTGCGGGGCGGGCCAGCGAGGCAAGGACGGGACGGTTCCCCCCCAGCACGAGCTCGACGTCGTCGAAGCGGCTGGTGGCGCGGTACATGGCCTCGGGCTGGTCGACGACGGCGACGTGACCGGCCGCGCGCAGGGCACGGACGACGCGGTCCGCGAGATCCGCGCGCCCCTCGTCACGGTCGGTGAGCTTCACGGCCCAGCGCAGCGTCCCGGGGTCGGCGGAGCGCCGGACGAGCACCGCGCGCAGGCGGTGCCTGCCGGCGCCCTCGTCGATGTCGGCCTCCACGTGGGCGAGGCGGTAACCGGCCGCCTCCCACACCGGCGGACCCTCGGCGCCGGCCGCCGCCCATCGCTGCGCGAACACCCGGTCGTCGTGCCGCCCGGAGCCCGGCGCCGCCGTCGCGTCGGAGGGCTCGCCCGCGAGCTCGGGACCGGCGTCCACGACGGCGGTCGGGACGACGACCAGGCGCCCCCCGCGCAGCCCCGCCAGGCGCAGGGACAGCTCGGCGGCGCCCCACGACCGTTCCAGGAGCGCGTCGAGACCCCGGACGGCGAGCAGGTCGGCGGCGCGGGCGAGCCAGACGGGGCCGTCCAGTGCGGCGACGTCGACCCGCTCGCCCGCCGCGCGCAGGTCGTCGAGGTGGTGGCCGGGCAGCACCGGCACCGGCAGGCCCGCGCCCGGGGCGCTGGTCAGCCCGGCGGCGGCGACCGTGCCGTCGGGGGCGCACGCGGCCGGCTGGACGGCCGCCGTGACCTCCTCGCCGAGCGCGGCCAGCAGGGGCGCCAGCCCGCCCTCGCGCCAGCGCACGGCCGGGTCGACGAGCGCCACCACCTCGCCGGTGGTCACGGGCAGGGCATGGGCCAGGGCGACCGCGACGCCGTGGTCGGCGGGCACCCGGTGCACGCGCACCCGGGGATCGGCCAGCGTCAGCACCCGGGCCGCGAGGCCGTCCGCGCGGGCGCTGCCGCGGTCCACGAGCAGGACCTCGAGGTCGGGGGCGCCAGGCCCCACCGGGGCGTCGTCGAGCAGCGAGGCCACACAGGCCCGCACCTGCCCGGGCGCGCCGGTGAACGGCACCACCACCGAGACGCGGCCCGCCACGCGCGGGCGCCGCACCTGTGCGTCCCAGTCGATGGCGTGCCGGGCCCGGACCACGCTGTTCCAGGCCACGGGCTCGCGCACGCTGATCCGGTCGGCGTCGGCTGCCTCGTCGCTGTCGTCGCGGTACACGGCTCCGACGACGGGCACGTGCACGCAGGGCACGCGCCGGGCCAGGCGCAGCACGAGGTCGTAGTCGACGGCGCGGCGGAGGTCCTCGGCGAAGCCACCGACCTCGCGCAGCAGGGCCGCCTCGACGACGAGGACGTTGAGGTCGACGTGGTTGTCCACCTCCAGGAACTCCACGCCACCGTCGAACGCCCGGTAGGTGACCCTGCCGCCCCGGTGCATCTCCAGCGTCGCGTACGCCGCCTGCAGGCCGTCGGCGGCCATCACCCGCAGCATCGTGGCGAGGTACTCCGGCTGCCAGGTGTTGTCGGAGTCCAGGAACGCCACGTAGCGGCCCCGGGCCGCCGCGATGCCCAGGTTGCGGGCGCGGCTGACCCGCCGCGCGGCGCGGTGAGGACCCGCAGCCGCGGTTCGAAGGCGGCCAGGCCCTCCAGGACGTGCGGGGAGTCGTCGTCGGAGCCGTCGTCGACGGCGATCAGCTCCCAGTCCGGCCAGGTCTGGGCCTGGACGGACGCGACCGCCGCCCCCACGGCGGCGGCGCGGTTCCAGACCGGGACGACGACGCTGACGACGGGCGCGCCGTCCTCGGCGGGGGCGGGGTCGGGCAGGGTCGCGACCCGGGCGCTCAGCGCCTCCTCGGCCGCGACGTCGCGGGTGGCGCTGCGACGCGCGGCGGTGCGCAGCCGCTCCCCGGCCCGCCACTGGCGCACCCCCTCGAGCAGCGCCTCGCGCACGCGGGGGAGGGCGGCGGAGGCGGGGCGGCCGAGCACGTGGCCGAGGTCCACCTCGAGCAGGGCCTCGCCGGCCTGCTGCGCGCCCCGCGACGCGCGCCCGGCGAGGTGGCCGAGCACGCCGGAGGGGTGGCGCGCGGCGTCCGGGTGCTCCTGCAGGTAGGTCGCGGGCTCGAGCGCGAGGTGCGGGGCCACGCCCCGGCGGTCGGCGGGGGAGCCGACGTAGCGCAGCAGCGGGTCCGTGCCCGTGCGCCGCTGCTCGGCCGCCGGCAGGTACCAGCGCGACTCGAACAGCGGGTGCGGGCTGAGCTCCGCGCGGCGGCCCTGGTCCAGGTAGTGGCGGACGGCGTCGTCGACGTCGGAGAACGGGCGGCCCACCTGGTCCCCGTACCACTGCGCGTCGAACAGCCCGCTGCCCTGGACGCGGCGGACGTCGAGGGAGCGCGCGGCGGCACCGGCGACCCGAGCGCCGCCCAGCGCCCGAGCCGCCCGCTTCACCCCTGGGGGCAGGCGGCGGGTCACCGCGGGTACCCGATCGTCGCGCGGACCGGCCACGGCGGGACGGTCGGGCCGTCGCTCTCCTTCGGCCGCGGCGGGTACAGGGCGGCGGTGCGCTCCAGGTGGTCGCGCACGCCGTCGAACGCCTCCGGGAACGCGCGCTCGCAGGCGCGCAGCAGCGCGTCGGAACCGAGCCGGAACGGGTCGTAGCGGAACGTGTCGATCTTCGCGAGCGGCAGGCGACCGCCGTCGAGCGCGCGGTCGGCGAGCGCCGCGACCGGGTTCCACGGTTCCCTGCGCATCCGCCGCCACGTGGCCAGCCGCGGCATGTCCGGGCGGGCCGACGCGGCGTGCCACGCCCACCAGGCCATCCGCGCCCGGGCGAGCCGGCGGTCGGCCCCGGTCTCCTCGAAGTAGCCGCCCGCCCGGAAACCCGCGGCCCGCAGGGTCGCCGACAGCCCCAGCTCGTAGCGGGTGATCACCTCGCGACGGTCGGAGATGGGCGTCATCGCCGACCAGAACCCCGTGAAGGCGGCCGAGCGCACCACCCACGGGCGGAAGGCGACGAAGTAGCTCTGGACGTGCTCGCCGCGCCGGCGGGTCGTCGTCAGGCCCCAGAAGTCGACCGGACGCTCGCGCATCTCCTCGACGATCCGGCGGTAGGGGCGCAGCGGCCCCACGTAGCTGTCGTTGCAGACGACGACGAGGTCGTAGTCGGCGGCGTCCGGGACGGCGTCCAGGCCCACCTTGTAGGAGAAGAAGTCGTAGCCCTCGTTGGCCCGCTGCACCAGCTCGCCGTGCGAGGTGAGGAAGGCGACGTCGGCCGGGTCGCGCAGGTCGGCCGTCGAGACGACGAGCAGGCGGTCGGACACCTCGGCGAGCGCCTCCACCTGGCGCCGGGCATGCGGGGCGAGCTCGCCGAGCGCGTCGTAGTGCGCCATCACCGTCAGTACGCGCAATGTCCCGTCTCCACCCACCGGCGGCCCTTGAGGCCGGGCCCGCTCGACGGGCGCAGCGGGAATCGTACCGACGCCGACGCCGACCGCGGCGGGGCGCGACACGCCTGTACAGCGGCGGCGTCCGAGGTCCGCGACGACCACGGCGGCAGGATGGCCCCCATGCCGAGCACGATCGACGACGGCGGGGCCGGGACGCGGCTGCTCGCCGCACCCGCCGCGCCGACCGTGTCCGCGCAGCCGGCCCCCTCCCGCCTGCGGCCCCTGGCCGACGCCCGCCCGCTCGGACCCGCCATGCGGGTGCGCCGCGCCTACTCGCTGCTGGCCCTGACGCTCGTGGCGCCGGGGTCCGCGCAGCTCGTGGCGGGGCGCCGGGGCGTGGGTCGGTGGGCCCTGCGGGTGTGGGCGGGGGTGCTCGCCCTGCTACTGCTGGCGGGAGTGCTCGCGCTCGTCGCGCGGCCCGCGGCCGTCTGGCTGCTCGCCCGTCCGACCGTGCTGTGGCTGGCAGCGCTGGTGTGCTTCGCGCTCGCCGTCGCCTGGCCCGTGCTCGTCGTCGACGCCTGGCGGCTCGCCCAGGTGCGTTCGCTGCCGATGCGATCGCGGCGCGGCGTCGCTGCCCTCGCCGCGCTGCTGGTGCTGGTCACCGCGCTCCCGACGGCCGCCGTCGGCCGCCGGGCGTGGGCCGCCGGCAGCCTCATCTCCGACGTCTTCGCGGGCGGTGGCTCCGCCGCGGCCACCGACGGGCGGCTCAACGTGCTCCTGCTCGGCGGCGACGCGGGGCCCGACCGGATCGGCCTGCGACCCGACTCCATCACGCTCGCGAGCATCGACGCGCGCAGCGGCCGCACCGTGCTGTTCAGCCTGCCCCGCAACCTCGAGAACGTGAACTTCCCCGCGGGCAGCCGGGCCGCGGCGGCCCTGCCGAAGGGCTGGAACTGCGGCGACACCTGCCTGCTCAACGCCCTCTACACGTGGGGCAGCGAGCACCGCTCGCAGTTCCCCGGCGTCGCGGACCCGGGCGCGGAGCTGATGAAGGAAGCCGTCGAGGGGGTCCTCGGCCTCAAGGTCAACTACTACGTGCTGATCGACCTGCGCGGCTTCCGCTCCCTGATCGACGCCGTGGGCGGGGTCAGGCTGACCGTCGGCCAGCGCGTGCCGATCGGCGGCGGGACGTCTCGGGTCACGGGATGGATCGAACCCGGCACGCGCACGCTCGACGGGTACCACGCGCTGTGGTTCGCCCGGTCCCGGCACGGGGCCAGCGACTACGCCCGCATGGCCCGGCAGCGCTGCGTCATGTCGGCGATGCTGCAGCAGCTCGACCCCGCGACGGTGCTCGCGAACTTCCAGTCGATCGCCTCGGCGGGCAAGCAGGTCGTGAGCACCGACATCCCGGCGTCCCAGCTGTCGCGGTTCCTCTCCCTGGCCGGCAGGGCGCGCTCGCAGAAGGTGTCCAGCGTGCAGTTCGTCCCGCCGCTGATCCAGCCCGCCCGCCCCGACCAGGCCGTCGTCCGGGCGGCCGTCACCGACGCGCTGCGCAAGGCGGCCGGCGGCGACGGCAGCGCGGGGAAGGGCCCGAAGGCGGCGAGCCCGAAGGCGGGCGACGCCGGGACGCCGTCGCGCACCCAGGGCGTCGCGAAGCCCTCGGCCGGTGCCCCCGAGCCCCGGGCCGCGGCGAGCGGGTCGGCGGGGGCCACGAGCACCGGGCCCGCGGCGAGCACCGACGACATCAGCGGCATCTGCTCGGCCTGAGCCGTCCGGTACGGTGACGCCCTGCGCCGCCCTGCCCGCCGCGGCGTCCCAGACCCCGCCGCCCTGCCCCGAGGAGAAGCGTGAGCCCGACCGTGCCCCCGCAGGGGCGGGTGCTGCTGGTCAGCTCCAACGGCGCGGGCATGGGGCACCTCACCCGGCTGATGGCGATGGCGCGACGGCGCAGCCCCGGCGTCGACGTCAGCTTCGCCTCCATGTCCTCCGCGGTGCCCGTCGTGGGCGGCGAGGGCTTCCGGTGGGAGTACATCCCCTCGCGGGACGACCTCGGCATCGGCCCGCGGCGGTGGAACCTGCAGCTGCGCGACCGGCTCGGTGACGTCCTGGACCGCCTGCGCCCCGACGTCCTGGTCTTCGACGGCACGTTCCCCTACGACGCCGTCCTCGACGCCCGTCGGCAGCGGCGCGACCTGCGGCTGGTGTGGTCGCGCCGCGGCATGTGGCTCGCGGGCAAGGGTCGGGTGCAGCTGTCGCGTGCGCGCCGGTTCGACCTGATCATCGAGCCGGGCGACCTGGCCGCCGAGGCCGACCCCGGGCTCACCCGCGGCCGGGGGGACGCCGTGCCGGTGGGCCCGATCACGCTGCTCGACCCCGCCGAGCAGGTGTCCCGCGAGGAGGCCGCCGCAGCGCTCGGCGTCGATCCCACCCGGCCCACCGCGCTCGTCACGTTCGGGGGCGGTGCGATCGACGACCGGGACTCCGCCGTGGGCCTCGTCCTGAACCGGCTGCTGGCCGACCCCGATCTCCAGGTGCTGCTCACCCGTCCGATGATCTCGGCACAGGTCGACGCCTTCGGTGGCCGCGTGCGCTCCGTGGCGCTCTACCCGCTCGCCCGCTACCTGCGCGCCGTCGACCTCGCGGTCTCGGCCGCCGGCTACAACACCTTCCACGAGTTCCTGCAGTCGGGGGTGCCGACGGCGTTCGTCGCCAAGCCGCGCCAGCTCGACGACCAGGGGGCCCGCGCGGCGTGGGCGGCGCGGGAGGGGGCCGCCGTGCACCTGCGCAGGACCGACGCCGACGGGGTGGCCGAGGCGCTCGACGTCCTGCTGGACGCAGGCGCGCGGGCCGCGCTGCGGCGACGCTGCGCCGAGATCGCCCAGCCCAACGGCGCCGCGGCGGCGATGGCCGCGGTCGAAGGGCTGCTGCCCTCGGCGGCCACCGGGGGGTCGCGATGAGCGCGGTGTCGAGCGTCCGCCGCGGGCTGGCCAGGGTCACCACGGCGCTGGGGCTGCGTGCGGCGATCGGGCAGGGCGTGGGGCGGGTCTTCGCGGCCGCCCACGTGCCGCCGCCGGGTCTGCGCGCCGGGCGCCTGCCGACGCCCGCGCCGGCCGACGAGCTGCCCGTCGTCGTCGTCGTCCTGCTCGGTGCGCAGCCCGAGGCCGTGGCCGCCACCGTCGAGGTCCTCGCCGACGTCGTCGCGGGGCGTCGCCCCGGGGTGCCCGCGGTGCGCCCGCTGCTGCTGCTGGACCGGCCGCACTTCGCGCCGGCGAGGCAGGCCGGGTTGCCGTTCGACCACGTCGTGCCGGAGCAGGACTGGCCCGCCCACGGGGGGCGGGGGCCGTGGCAGGACCACGTCGGGGCGCGCCTGGCGCTGCTGTGCCGCCAGTACGCGACGTCGACCGTGCTGCGCGTGCCGCCCGGGGGGATCGCCGAGCTCGGCGAGGAGGCGCTGCGGGAGGGCCTGCGGGTGCCGCCGCTCAGCGCCCCCTCCCGGTGGCGCCGCCGCGTCGTCGGCTGGGCCGAACGCAAGCTGGACGCCCCAGCGCGCGGGTGAGCCCGGCACCCGTCGGGTGCCGGGCTCACGAGGCGGGTCAGCGCGCGGCGAGGGCGCGCTTGCGGGTGACGAGGCGGGTCAGGTAGTCGCCGTAGCCGCTCTTGGCCAGGCCGGAGCCGAGCTCCAGGAGCTGGTCGTCGTCGATCCAGCCCTCACGCCAGGCGACCTCCTCGATGCAACCGATCTTGAGGCCCTGGCGGGCCTCGATCGCCTGCACGAACACCGCGGCGTCCATCATCGACTCGAACGTGCCGGTGTCGAGCCACGCGGTGCCACGGTCGAGGACCGTCACGTGCAGGGTGCCGCGCCGCAGGTACTCCTCGTTGACCGCCGTGATCTCCAGCTCGCCGCGGGCGCTGGGGGTGATCGCCTTGGCGATCTCGACCACGTCGTTGTCGTAGAAGTACAGGCCCGGGACGGCGAAGTCGCTGCGCGGCTGCGCGGGCTTCTCCTCGATGGACAGCACCCTGCCGTCGGCACCGAACTCGACGACGCCGTAAGCCGTGGGGTCGCTGACCTGGTAGGCGAAGACCTGCCCGCCCACGAGGTCGGTGTTGCGCTTGAGGGCGGTGCCCAGGCCGGAGCCGTAGAAGATGTTGTCCCCGAGTGCCAGGGCGCAGGAGTCGCCGTCGATGAACTCCTCGCCGATCAGGAACGCCTGCGCCAGCCCCTCGGGGCGCGGCTGCACCGCGTACTCGATCCGCATCCCCAGCTCCTTGCCGTCGCCGAGCAGGCGCTGGAACTGGGGGGAGTCCTCGGGGGTGGTGATGACGAGGATCTCGCGGATGCCCGCCATCATCAGGGTCGACAGCGGGTAGTAGATCATCGGCTTGTCGTACACCGGCATCAGCTGCTTGCTGATGCCCTTGGTGATCGGGTGCAGACGAGTGCCGGTCCCGCCGGCGAGAATGATCCCACGCATGACGGCCGACGCTACACCGGCGGCACGCTGCGCTGCGGCCGTTCGCGAAGGGTCACCCCTGACGGAGGCTCGCGTAGTAGGCCTGGCACGCGGCGTAGTCGGGCAGTGCGCCTGCGGCGGCGGCCTCGGCGAGCGTCGGCGCCGCCTCGTCCTTGGGGGACAGCAGCGGGGTGTGCCCCTCCGGCCACTCCACGCCCACCTGCGGGTCCAGCGGGGTGATCCCGTGCTCCCCGGTCGGGTTGTACACCGAGCTGCACAGGTAGACGACGGTGGCGTCGTCCGTGAGCGCCATGAAGGCGTGGCCGAGGCCCTCGGACAGGTACACCGCCGCCCGCTCGGTCTCGTCCAGGCGCACGGCGTCCCAGGTGCCGAAGGTGGGCGAGCCGACCCGGATGTCGACGATGACGTCGAGGACCGCCCCGCGCACGCACGTCACGTACTTCGCCTGGCTGGGCGGGACGTCGGCGTAGTGGATGCCGCGGACCGTGCCGGCCTTCGACACCGAGCAGTTCGCCTGCGCCAGGTCGAGCTTGTGCCCCACGGCCTCGGCCAGGGCCTCGTGGCGGTACCACTCCAGGAACACCCCGCGGTCGTCGCCGAACTGGCGGGGGACGAGGGCGTAGGCGTCGGGGACGGCGAGTTCACGGATCTGCACGGGCCTCAGGGTAGTGCCACCCCCACCTGCTCCTCGGGCGGATCCGCGCACGGCTACCCTGGCCGGGTCATGACCGACCCCACCCCGCCGGCCGTCCCCGCGCCCGCCGCGCCGCTGGCCGCCGACGTCCCCGTGAGCATCGTCCTGTGCGTGCTGAACGAGGAGCGCCACGTCGCGTCCGCGATCGCCGACGCCCTCGACCAGGACCATGCCGGGCAGCTGGAGCTCGTCGTCGCGCTCGGGCCCTCGACGGACCGCACCGACACGATCGTCGCCGAGCTCGCCGCGGGCGATCCGCGGGTGCGCTCGGTGCGCAACCCCTCGCCGACCGGCGCGACCCCGTCGGGCCTCAACGCCGCCGTCGCCGCGTCGCGCTTCCCCGTCGTGGTGCGGGTCGACGGGCACGCCCACCTGCCGCGCGACTACGTCCGCACCGCGGTGGAGACCCTGTCGCGCACGGGCGCCGACAACGTCGGCGGGATCATGGCGGCCGAGGGCGTCACGGCGTTCGAGAAGGCCGTCGCCGCCGCCATGACCAGCCCGTTCGGCGTGGGCGGCGCCTCGTTCCACACCGGTGGTGAGGAGGGCCCCGCCGACACCGTGTACCTCGGCGCGTTCCGGCGCAGCGCGCTGGAGCGGGTCGGCGGGTACGACGACCACTTCCTGCGCGCGCAGGACTGGGAGATGAACCTGCGGATCCGGCGCACCGGGGGGCTGGTCTGGTTCCAGCCCGCCATGCGCGTCTCCTACCGCCCCCGCCGCACGCTCGCCGCGCTCGCCCGGCAGTACCGCCACTACGGGCGCTGGCGGCGCGTGGTCATGCGCACCCATCCGGGCACGGCCAACCTGCGCTACCTCACCCCCCCGGCCGTGGTGATCGCCGTCGCCGGGGGAGCCGTCGCCGGCCTGTTCTGGTGGCCCGCCCTGGTGCTCCCGGCCGGCTACCTGGCCGGCGTCCTCGGGGCGAGCGTGCTGGTCGGGCGCGGCCTGTCCTGGCGCTCCCGCGCGGCTGTGCCGGGCGTCCTCGTGACCATGCACCTCAGCTGGGGCTGGGGCTTCCTCACCAGCCCGCGCAGGCTCGCCCGCGGTGCCGCGGACCGGTCGGTGCCGGCCGCTCAGACGGCGCCGTCGACCCAGCCCTGAAGGGTGGCGGCGAACGCCTCGCCGTCGCGGGTCCAGTCGAGGTCCTCCACCGCGGCCCGGCGGCCGTTGGCGGCCAGCCGCTGCCGCAGCTCGTCGTCGGCGGCCAGGCGCCGGACCTGCTCGGCCGCGGCCGCGCCCACCTCGGCGGGGGTGCCGAACGGGACGACGACGCCGGCGTCGTACTTCTGCAGGAGCTCCACCGAGGCGGGGTTGGCGGTGGACACCACCGGCAGGCCGTAGGCCATGTACTCCATCAGCTTCGTGACCCGCGACCACGCGTAGTTCGGCTCGTCGTGCAGCAGCGAGATGCCCGCGCACGCGCCGTCGAGCAGCGCGAGGGCCTCGTCGTTGGGCACGAAACCGTGGTGGTGCACCCAGCCGGCCTCGTGCGCGGCCGCGATCGCGCCCGCCACCTCGGCGTCGGCGTTGCCGATCAGCTCGACCCGGATGCCGCTGCCGGCCAGCGCGCGGCCGAGCTCGGCGAGGTCCTCCCCGCCGCGGGCACCCGTGATCCGGCCCAGGTAGACGACCCGATCGGTTCCGGGCGGGGACGGCTGGGCCTGCGGGACGAGCGTGCTGTTGGGCACCACGGGGATCGTGCGGGAGAAGCGCTCCTGGTAGGAGTACTCCGCGAGCAGCAGCTGCACGTGGCGCTCGGCCCAGCGCTCGGCCAGGACGACCGCCCGCGCGGCCAGCGGGCGCAGCGGGGCGGGCAGCCAGCCGCGCATGCCCAGCGCGGCGGCGGTGTCCTCGTGCACGTCCCACACGAGCACGGGACGCCCGGCGGGCACCCCGCCGTCCCGGCGACGGGCGCGGCCGCGGGTCAGCGGCGCGAGGGCGAGCAGCAGCTCGGGGTCGTGGACCAGGACGACGTCGTGGCGGGGACCCTCGGCCCGCACCAGGGCCCGCGCGGCCCGCACCGCGCGACCGCGCCGGCGTCCGCGGGCGCGGGGCACGTCGAGCGCGCGGACGCCCTCGGGTGCCGTGCGGCCGTAGGCGGTGAACGGCGCGGCGTAAGTGACCTCGGCGCCGGCCCGCAGCAGCGCGGGGATCTGGCGGAACCGGATCCGGGCGTCGCTCGGGTCGTGCACGACCGTGACGACGAGGACCTTCACTTCTTCACCGACTCCTCGTAGGCGGCCACGACCTCGGCGGTGGGGCCGTCCATGCGCAGCTCGCCCTTGTGGATCCAGATCGTGCGGTTGCAGGTGTCGAGGATCGACTGCATCGAGTGGCTGACCAGGAACACCGTGCCCGCCTGCTCGCGCAGCTGCGCGATCCGGGCCTCCGAGCGCAGCTGGAACTGCTTGTCGCCCACGGCCAGCGCCTCGTCGATCATCAGCACGCGGTGGGAGACCGACGCGGCGATGGCGAACCTCAGCCGTGCCTGCATGCCGGAGGAGTACGTGCGCATGGGCAGGTCGAGGAAGTCGTCGATCCCCGCGAAGGACGCGATGTCCGTGTAGCGCTCGGCCACCTCCTCGCGGGTCATGCCCAGGGCGAGCCCGCCGAGGACGATGTTCCGCTCGCCCGACATCTCGTTGATCATGGCGGCGTTGACGCCCAGCAGCGTCGGCTTGCCGTCGGCGTAGATGGTGCCCCTGGCGGCGGGCGTCAGCCCGCACAGGGCGCGCAGCATCGTCGACTTGCCCGAGCCGTTGTGGCCGATGACGCCGATCGCGTCGCCCTCGTAGGCGGTGAACGAGACGCCCTTGAGCGCGTGCACCTGGTGCATCCGCCGCAGCGCGGGGGCGCGCTTGAGCAGCCGCTTGCCGGCCTCGCCCTTGACCGGTCGCCCGGTCGCGAAGACGTGGTAGATCACGTGCAGGCCGTCGACGATCACCGTCGGTCTGCTGTCCTCGGTGCGGACCGGTGTCGGACGGGGCCCGGGCTCCTGGTCCGTCGTAGTCTGCGGGTCGCTCACGCTCACAGTCTCACCCATGTCAGTCGCGGCCGTACTCTTCCTCGGCCCGCCAGAACCACACGAAGCCCGCGACGAACAGGACGACCGCCCACAGCGCGGCGATGCCGAACTGGTGCAGCAGGTTCCAGTCGTTGGACACGATGTGCGCGCGGCCGAGCAGCGACACGCGGCACAGCGTGAGGAAGTTCGCCACGGGGTTGTACTCCATCAGCAGGCCCATCGGGTTGCGGCTGCCGCTGGTGGAGGTGTGGTGGTAGAAGATCCCGCTGATGTAGAAGAAGACGCGCGTGATGAAGGGCACCAGCTGGGCGATGTCGCGCAGCTTCGCGGTGGCCCGCGCCGCGATGAGGGCGATCCCCGCGTTGAACACCGCGTAGACGGCGACGATCGGGGGCAGCAGCAGCCAGCTGACCTGCGGCCACTCGCCCAGGAGCAGGAGGATGCCCAGCATCGCCGCCACGCTCCACAGCAGCGCGAACATCTCCTGCAGGACGGCCGCCAGCGGCAGCACGGCGCGGGGGAAGTGCAGGCTCGTCACGAGGCCCTTGTTCGCGTGGATCACCCGGGCGCCGTTCTGGAACGAGGACCCGAAGAACTGGAACATGAAGACGCCGATGACGAGGTACGGCACGAAGTTCGGGAGCTTGCTGGGGATGAGGTACCGGAAGATCGTCCCGTAGACCAGGGCGTTGAGCAGCGGCAGCAGGATGATCCAGGCGCTGCCCAGCCGGTCGGCCTCGTTCTGCGCGCGGAAGCGCGAGCGCGCCAGCTCGAGCATGAACGCGCGGCGCTGCCACATCTGCGCCAGGTAGGCGCCGAAGCGGGGCCGGCCGCGCAGCGGCTCGAGGTTCCAGCGGCGGGCGAGGGCGGTGACCTCGGGCGACGGCTGGTCGGTGGTGGGGGCGCTCATCGCGCCGCTCGCGGGGCGGGACGCCGGACCCCTGGCCGCGGCGCGGCCTGGCTGTGGACCTCGAGCACGCTCGTGCACTCCTCCTCGTCCGCCGTGGCGGACGCACGTGACGCCGGTCTCGCCGTCCGCGAGCTGCGCGGACGGCGACGTCCGATCCCGATCCCGATCCGGTCCGGCCCCCCGCGGGCGACCGGCGAGCGGCGATGCCGTCGCGTGCCGGTCCGGCGCCGATCCTCCGACACGATAGGGCAGGCGGGCCCCGATTGACGTCGCTGCCCCGATGACGGCGTCGTCACGCCGGCGTCACCGCCGCCACCCGCCCACCTAGATTGGTCCGCCGTGACGAGCCTGTCCCTGACGAAGGTCGCGAGGTCCGCCCGGAGGGTGCCCCGCGGCCTGCGCGCCGTGCTGCGCCTGCACCGCGCCGGGCTGTTCGACCCCGCCTGGTACCGGCTGCAGGAGCCCTCCGCGCCCCGGTGGCGGGTGGCGGCGCTGGCGCACTTCCTCCTGCGGGCCGCCACGCGCGACGTCAGCCCGCACCCGCTCGTCGAGCCGTCGTGGGTCGACCACGGCCGCGCCCGGCGTGGCGCCCCCGCCCTGGCCCCCTTGCTCATCTTCGTCCGGCTGCTGGGGACGGCCAGGGAACGCCCGGGGCACCCGCTGTTCGACCCGGCGGCGTGGGCGGCGCGCCACCCCTCCTCCCGCACCCACCCCGGTGGTGCCCTGGGGCACTTCGTCGCGACGGCGTCGCCCGACACCCCGCTGCCCCTGCCGGCCGACCTCCTGGCCACGGGGATGCCCGCCCCCACCCTCGCCGAGGTGCTGGCCGCCGCCCGCGCGGCGCTCACGGCGCGCACCGCCGCTGAGGTACTTCGCCGCGCCCCCCGCTGGCAGCCGTCCTTCGACCAGGCGGGCTCGCGCCGCACCGTCGCCGAGGCGGCCGGGTGGGACCTGCCCGCGCCCGACCCTGCGCGCCCCCTCGTGAGCGTCGTGACGCCCGTGCGCGACCGGCAGCACCTGATCGGGGCCGCCATCGCCTCGGTTCAGGCGCAGACCCTCACCGACTGGGAGCTCGTCGTCGTCGACGACGGCTCGCACGACGACAGCGCCGCCGTGGTCGCCGCGGCCGCCGCCGCCGATCCGCGCGTCCGCCTCGTCCAGGGGCGGGGCGAGGGGGTGAGCCGGGCGCGCAACCTCGCCGCGGCCCACGCCCGCGGCCGGTACGTGGCGTGGCTCGACTCGGACAACGCCTGGACCCCCGACCACCTGCGCACGCTCGTCGCCACCATGCACGCGCGGGGCCTGCGCGCGGCCTACAGCGTGGTGGAGGCACACGGCGCCGGCGGCTCGGTCCGCTACCGGGCCCTCGGCGCGCCCGACCGGGAGGCGACGCTGGCCCTGCTGCGGGTCGCCAACCACGTCGACCTCAACGCCCTGGTCGTCGAGGTGGCCCTGCTGGAGGAGGTCGGGGGGTTCGACGAGACGCTGCGTCGCACCGTCGACTACGACCTCGTCTGGCGGATGGCCGAACGCACCCAGATCGCGCTCGTGCCCTTCGTTGGGGTGCGCTACCGCGACGTCCCCGACCCCTCCCGGATCACCACGGCCGAGGACCCGGCGTGGCGGGAGGTGGTGAAGGCGCGCCGCGACCTCGACTGGGCGCGGCTGACCCGGGAGGCGCCGTCGCGGCCCGACGGCGTCGCCGTCCTGGTCGTCGCCACCGGGGGATGGCGCCCGGCCCTGAGCACGGCCCTCGGCGCGCTCACCCTCCCCGCGACCGGCGGCTCCGGGCGGGCGGCCGAGGAGGTCGTCGTCGTCGACGACGCCCAGGACCGCGCCACCGCCTCCGTGCTCGCCGCGCTCGCCCTGCACCCGCGGGTGCGCGTGCTGCGCGCCCCCCGCGCCGAGGGGGTGCCGCTGGGCCTCGCCCGGGCGCTGGCGGCCTCGCACTCCCGCCACGTCCTCGCTGTCGCCGAGGGGTTGGCGCCGTGGCCCGGCACCCCCGGCCTGCTGGCCGCGGCCCTCGGGGACGCCCCGCAGGACGGCGGGGTCGGTGGCGCCGTGGCCGCCGTGCCCGTCGTCCTCGACGCGACGGGGACGGTCGTGAGCGCGGGCACGGTCTCGGCGCCGTCCGGGGCCGGCCGGCTGGCGCTGTTCAGCGGGCTGGCGCCCGAGGACGCCGCCCGCGCGGGCGCCGTCCTGCCCGTCGACGGCGTGGCTCCGGGGGCCTGCCTGTGGTGGGCTGCCGACGTCGTCGCCGTCGGGGGCCCCGACCCGCTGGCCGCCGAGGCGGTCGAGGCCGATCTCACCGGACGGATCGCACGGCACCGGGGCGAGCGGGCCGAGGGCCCTCTCGTCGTCGCCGTCACGGGCGCGGTCGTCGGGCCGCCCTGGCCGGTGGTGGGGCCCAAGCCGCGCGCTGCGGCCGCCGACCCCGTCGCGCGGCGCTCCCGGATCACCCCCGTGCCGCTGGTGCCCGGCGCCGCCTCGCCGCAGCCCGAGCCTGGGCCTGCGGGCGGGTCGGCCGGGACGGACGCGTGGGCGGCCGCGGGGTTCGAGCCGGTCGCGCTCGAGGACGGCGGGTGGGGGGTGCGGCGGCTGCGCGCCCGCGTGCAGCAGTCCCCGCCCTCGCTGCGCTGGGCGATCAAGACGGCGACGCCCGTGGGGCCCGCCGGGTGGCACTGGGGCGACACGCACTTCGCCCGCGCCCTCGCCGCGGCGTTGGAGGCGCTCGGGCAGGACGTCGTGGTCGACTCCAGGGCGACGCCGCGGCGTCCGGGCGAGGTGCACGACGACGTCGTGCTCGTCCTGCGCGGCCTGGAGCGTGTGGTGCCGCCGGAGGACGCGGTGGCCCTGCTGTGGCTGATCAGCCACCCCGAACAGGTCGACGCCGAGGAGCTGGCCGCCTACGACGACGTGTTCGCGGCGAGCCTGACGTGGGCGGAGGCGGCCACGGCCAGGGGCTGGGGCCCGGCCGGCCGCGGGGTCCGGGCCCTGCTGCAGGCCACCGACGCCGCCCGGTTCCGTCCCGATGCGGCCCCGCGGGACAGCGGCGAGCAGGTGCTGTTCGTGGGCAACTCGCGGTCCCAGCGGCGCCCGGTGGTCCACGACCTGCTGGCGGCCGGCGTCGACGTCGCCCTCTACGGCAGGTGGGACGGCCTGGTCGACCCTCGGCTGGTCCGGGCGCGGTTCCTGCCCAACGACCAGGTGCCCGCCGCCTACGCGGGGGCGGGGGTGGTGCTCAACGACCACTGGCCCGACATGCGTGAGCTGGGGTTCGTGTCCAACCGGCTGTTCGACGCCGCGGCGTGCGGCGCCCGCGTGATCAGCGACCGCGTGGCGGGGGTGGAAGAGCTCTTCGGCGGGCTGGTGCGCACCTTCGACAGCACCGGGGAGCTGCTCGCGCTGGTGGCGCAGGCCCCTCACGGGTGGCCCGAGGAGCCCCAGCGGACGCAGCTGGCCGAGCGGGTCCGCGCCGAGCACTCCTTCGGGGCCCGCGCCGCGACGCTGCTGGAGGCGGCGGCGCAGGCACACGCCCGGCGTCAGGCCGGCGGGTCCTGAGCCGTCCCGCTTCCCGTGGCGCCCGCCCGGGCCAGCGCGGCCGCGGCGTCGTCGTCGCCCGCCAGGGTGCACCCCTCGGCGACCAGGGCGGACGCCACGGACGCCGGGAGGGTGGCCGTCGCCAACGTCTCGGACAGGCCGGGAGCGAGGACGAGACCGGCCCCGGCGACGAGCGCGGACCAGACCGCGCCGAACGTGGCGGCGTCGGAGGGCAGGCGGGTGAGCAGGACGGCGTCCTGCGCCGTGGCCGCTCGGACGGCGCCCGCCGCGTCCCGCAGCTCGGCGTCGCGCAGGCCGGCGTCGGCCGCCGGGGGCAACGCCACGCGCCCCGCCGGCGCCGACGGCGAGAAGCGGTCGCCGTGGGCCCGGACGTCGGTGTCGTAGTCGAGCGTCCCGGCGGGCACGGGGCCAGGGACGGCGAGCGGCAGCAGCGACATCGCGACGACGTCCACGCCCGCGGCGCCGGCGTCCCCCGCCGGCGCAGCGGCGGCCTGCGCCGCGGTGGTGACGAGGACCGAGGCGTCGGCGGGCAGGGGATCGCCGGGACGCAGCGGCACCACGGTGACCCCGCTCCACACCCCCGCCAGCAGCCACACCCACGCCTGCCAGTGGCAGGGCAACGCCAGGGCCAGGGTGTCGCCGGGGGCGAGGCCGAGCTCGTCCACGACGTAGTTGGCGGTCTTGGCGGTCCACAGCGAGATCGCCCGGGCCGACATGGGGTCGCGGTCGACGCCGGTCGGCGTCGGGGCCAGGCTCACGATCAGCGGGCGGCCGCGCCGGCCCGTTCCGGACAGGACGGTCGCGACCTGGTCGCGGGGATCGGCGGGGGCCTCGCGCCCGGGCTGCAGCACCACCCGGTCAGCCTAGGCGCAGCCCCTGATTCCCCGAAGACGCCTCCGGCCTGCGAGGGCGCTCGGGTAGGGTGCCGATCGACGACGCCGCGCATCCGTGCCGGCGTCGACTTTCATGACAGATGACGAGAGGGTCGACCGGCGTGAAGCTCGTGGTGACGGGAGGAGCCGGTTTCATCGGCTCGCACTTCGTCCGCACTCTGCTCAGTGGCGGGTATCCGGAGTTCGTGGGCGCCGAGGTCACCGTCCTCGACAAGCTCACCTACGCGGGCAACCTGGCCAACCTCGACCCGGTGAAGGACAGCCCCGGGCTGCGGTTCGTGCACGGTGACATCCTCGACCAGGGCCTCGTGCGCGACGTCCTCGCGGGGGCCGACGCCGTCGTCCACTTCGCCGCGGAATCGCACGTCGACCGCTCCATCATGGGCTCCACCGAGTTCGTGATGACGAACGTTGTCGGCACGCAGACCCTCCTCGACGCCGCGCTCGAGCTCAAGGTCGGCCGGTTCCTGCACGTCTCCACCGACGAGGTGTACGGCTCGATCCCCGAGGGGTCCTGGCCCGAGACGCACCCGCTGGAGCCGAACAGCCCCTACAGCGCCAGCAAGGCCGGCTCCGACCTGATCGCGCGGTCCTACGCCCGCACCCACGGCCTCGACGTCGTGATCACGCGCTGCTCGAACAACTACGGGCCGTACCAGTTCCCCGAGAAGGTCGTCCCGCTGTTCGTCACCAACCTCATCGACGGCAAGAACGTGCCGCTGTACGGCGAGGGCCTCAACGTGCGCGACTGGCTGCACGTCGACGACCACTGCTACGGCATCTCCCTGGTGCTGGCCAAGGGCCGCACCGGCGAGGTCTACAACATCGGCGGCGGCACCGAGCTCACCAACCGCGAGCTGACCGAGCGCCTGCTCGAGGCCACCGGCACGGACTGGTCGCGCGTGGAGCGCGTCGCGGACCGCAAGGGTCACGACCTGCGCTACTCCGTCGACATCTCCAAGATCGGCGCCGAGCTCGGGTACGCCCCCCGCGTGCCGTTCGATCAGGGCCTGGCCGACACGGTGGCCTGGTACCGCGACAACCGCTCGTGGTGGGAGCCGCTCAAGGCCCGCGCCGCGCTGGCGCACTGACGCGGGGCCCGCGATGACCGTGCCGACGGGGCAGCCTCCCCGTCCCATCCGTCGCGTCCTCGTCGCCGGCGCCAAGGGCATGCTGGGCACCGACGTCGTGGCCGAGCTCACCCGCACGGACGCGGGGCGTGAGCCGTTCGAGGTGACGGCCTGGGACCGCGAGGAGCTCGACCTCACGGACGCCGCCGCCGTCTCGGCGTCCGTCACCGGCTTCGACGCCGTGGTCAACTGCGCCGCGTGGACGGCGGTGGACGACGCCGAGACGAAGGAGGCCGCGGCCTTCATGGTCAACGCGGTAGCCCCGGCGAACCTCGCGACCGCGTGCGCGGCCGCGGGGATCCCGCTGGTGCACATCTCCACCGACTACGTGTTCGCCGGCGACGCCACGCAGCCCTACGCGGAGGACGCGCCGATCGCCCCCAAGCTCGCCTACGGCCGGACGAAGGCCGCAGGGGAGTGGGCGGTGCGGGCGCACCTGCCCACCGACCACTGGATCCTGCGCACGGCCTGGCTCTACGGGTCCAACGGGCCCAGCTTCGTGCGCACGATGGCCCGGCTGGAGGCCTCGCGGCCCACGCTGAAGGTCGTCGAGGACGAGCACGGCCAGCCGACGTGGACCCGCGACCTCGCCGCGCGGATCGCCGAGGTCCTGGTGCAGCGCCCGCCCGCGGGGACCTACCACGCGACGTCGTCGGGCCGGACCACCTGGTTCGGGTTCGCCCGCCGGATCTTCGAGCTGCTGGGTGCCGACCCGCAGCGCGTGGAGCCGACGACGGCCGCCGAGTTCGCGCGTCCGGCGCCTCGCCCGCCCTTCTCGGTCCTCGGCCACGACGCCTGGGCCGCGGCCGGCATGGCGCCGCTGCGCGCCTGGGACGACGCCCTGGCCGCGGCCATGGCCGAGACGGACTTCCGCGCCTGACCCCTCGTCCCCGCACCGCGCCGAGAGCCGGTCACCCGCACGGCGGGTGATCGGCTCTCACGTGTTACGCCGATCGTGTGCCGCCATTGGGCGGACCCGAACGGGTATGTCTCAAGCGGCTCCCAGCCCTGGCCGACCCGATCTCTCGCAGGGGCTGAAGACCGCCGGGGCCCCTCGACCGGCGTCGTGGAGTTGTCGCGGCGCGCACCGCAGACCGAGGGAGCACAGCTCATGAGTGCGTCCGAGCGCCACCAGCGCGGACAGGGTCCGCAGGACCCTCCGCGCAGGCACCGCCGTGGCAGCACGCTGCTCGCGGCGGCCGCGGCCGCGGGACTGGCCACCACGCTGCTGACCGCGTCCGAGCAGGGTGGGGAAGCCCTGCCCGGACTCGAGTCGGTCGCCTCCACCTGCCCCGCCCCCGGGGGGGCCCGCATCCCCGACGTGGCACTGCCCAAGGCCGGGGACTTCGCCTTCATGGGGCACGGCTGGGGCCACG
Source organism: Kineosporiaceae bacterium (assembly GCA_046330935.1). GTDB lineage: Bacteria > Actinomycetota > Actinomycetes > Actinomycetales > Kineosporiaceae > JAXLRU01. The sequence goes on along the minus strand of JAXLRU010000006.1, from coordinate 8,207 downwards.
GCATGGGGATGAGCCAGTACGGGGCCCAGGGCGCGGCGCGCCTGGGGTGCTCGTACCAGACCATCCTGTCCACCTACTACCGGGGCAGCCACGTGGCGGGCCGGTCGATGACCGCACCCGTGGTGCTGGCCCTGCTCAAGTCGAGCTCGCGCTCGACCCTGCAGACCGTCAGCGGCACCGCGACCTGGGGGTACGGCAGCGCTCGGGTGGCCCAGCCCAAGGGTGTCACCTGGCAGGTCAAGCGCGTCGCGAAGGACGCGCACGGCCCGGCCGGCGTCGCGCTCCTCGACGAGCGCGGCAGGCAGCGGCTGCGGGTGCCGGTGGGGGGCACCCTGGTGGCGGCCCACACGAACAACGTGGTCCGGTTGCGGTCGTTCACCGGCAGCCGCACGTCGGCGTCGAGCGACCTGTCGACCCGCTTCGACCAGGCGCGGTTCGCCGTCGGGGCCTCGTCGACCACGGTGACGGAGGCGATCGTCGCCAGCGGCGGCGTCAGCGGCGTCGAGAAGTACCTGTGGGGCCTCGCCGAGATCCCGGCGTCCTGGCCCGCCGCGGCCCTGCGGGCGCAGGCCGTGGCCGCGCGCAGCTACCTCGCGTCGAAGTACAGCTCGACGGCGAAGGCATACGTCGTCAGCGTCACGACCAGCGACCAGGTGTACGGCGGGTACAAGCGTGAGTCCACCGACTCCGCGATGGGGCTGCCCTGGCACAAGGCGGTGGACGCGACGCGGGGCCAGGTGGTGCTCACCTCGGCCAACCAGCTCGTCACCACCATGTACTCCTCCTCCATGGGCGGGTACACGGAGGACCGCAGCTACGTGTACGGCTCCTACGGGATCAGCTACCTCAAGGCCGTCGACGACAGCCGCTGGGACCTCGCCTCGGACAACCCCTACCGCTCGTGGGCGGTCGGCGTGAGCAAGGCCACGCTGGCCTCGAAGCTGGGCCTGTCCAGCGTGACGGGCGTGAGCGTCGCGGCCCGTGGCAGCTCCTCCCGGCTCGGCGGGGTCACGGTGACGGGCGTGAAGTCCGGCAAGCCGGTCACGCTGCACCTGAGCGGGTCGTCGCTGCGCAGCAAGCTCGGGCTGAAGTCCCCAGGGTTCGTGGTCAGGGCGATCCCGCACACGCCGAGCCCCGCGCCTTCCTCGCCCAGCCCGGCCCCGTCCGGGCAGCTGGCCTCCGGTGGGCAGGCGATCGTGGGTGACTTCGACGGCAACGGCCGGGACGACATCGGCTGGTACAAGTCGGGCAGCGTCGCGGTCCGCACCGACGGCGGGCGGGTCCTCAAGTACCGGATCACCAACGCCCCCGCGGGCACCGCGGTGGTCGGCGACTTCAACGGGGACGGCAAGGACAGCGTCGCCGTGTTCGCCGCGGGCGGTCACTGGTACCTGCGTGACGCGCTGACCACCGGCACGGCGAGGGTGGTCCAGTACGGGCTCACCGGGGACGTCCCCGTCGTGGGCAACTGGTCCGGCCGGGGGAGGGTCTCGGGCATCGGCGTCGTCCGCAAGGGGGCGTGGTTCCTCCGCGACAGCGCGACTCCCGGTCGCCCACAGCGATCGTTCTCCTGGGGCCCCTCGACGGCTCGCGCCGTGGCCGGGGACTGGAACGGCGGCGGTCCGGCGCAGCCCGGGCAGCGCTACGGGTCGACGTGGAGGTTCGCGCTCGCAGGTGGGCGCTCGCCTCGGGTGGTGCAGAGCCGCAGCTTCGGCCGCCCCTCCGACGCGGCGGCGGTCGGCCGGTGGCCGGGCCAGCGGCGGGACTCCATCGTCATCGTGCGGGGGTGCACCTTCTCCTTCGTGGCGTCGAGCCTGACCAAGGTCGACGGCGTCCGGGGGTTCTGCGGCTGACCGCGCGTCCCTCGCGCCCGGCGCCGCCGTCCCCCTGCCGGGGACGGCGGCGCCGGGCTTCGCGCGCCCGCTGCGCGCTTTCGCCGACCTGCCACGCGCGACGGCGGCGGTTCGGTAGCGTCCCGGCGTGACCCCCACCACGCCCGCCGTCGCCACCCCCGCGGGGATCGCGATGTGGCGCCTCGCGCCGTTCCTCGGCCTGCTCCTGGCGGGGACGGCGCTGGTCGCCGGCGCCCTGGTCCCGGCCGGACTCTGGCGGGGCGCGGTGGTCTGGCCGGTGCTGGCCGTGGTGGCCGCCCTCGCCTGGCGCGGGGCGTCCCTGGTGCCGCTGCGTCCCGTGCCGGCGGGCGCCGCGTGGGCGTGCGTGGGCGTGGCGGCGGCGCACGGGTCGTGGGCGGCGCTGACCCACGCCGAGCACGTCGTCCTGCGGCGGGACGCGGGTTCCTACGCCCTGTACGCCCAGTGGATCGCGACCCGGCACCGGCTTCCCGTCGACGCCCACCTGTCGGCCTTCGGCGGCCTCGCGACCCTCGCCGACCGGGCCTTCACCCTGGACAGCCCCGCGTACTACCAGGTGGTGGGGGACGGCGGCGCGCACGTCGTCCCGCAGTTCTTCGTGGGCGCCCCGGCCTGGTTCAGCCTCGGCTGGTGGGTGGGTGGGTGGTCCGGCCTGTTCGTCATGCCCGCGCTGACCTCGGCGGCGGCCGTGCTCGCCTTCGCCGGGCTGCTCGCGCGGGTCCTCGACGCGCGGTGGGCGGCAGTGGGTGCTGGGGTGCTCGCGGCGTCCCAGCCGGTGCTGCACGCCGCGCGCTCGACGTACTCGGAGCCCGCCGCGCTGCTGCTGGTCCTGGTCGCGGCGGCCCTCACCGTCGACGTCCTCAGCCCCGACGTCCGTGCGCAGGCCTCCTCCCGCGCGGGCACCGCCCTCGCGTTGCTGGCCGGAGGGGTCCTCGGCGGCGCCGGTCTGGTGCGGGTGGACGCCCTGCGCGAGGTGGCGCTGATGCTGCCGGTGCTCGCGGTGATGGCGGTGCGCCGCCAGCGGGGGACGGCTGCGCTGACCCTCGGCCTGGCCGTGGGCACGCTGGCCTCCGCGGCCGTGGCGGTCGGGCTGTCGCGGCCCTACCTGCGCGACATCTCCGACTCGCTGGTGCCGCTGCTCGCGCTGACCGGTGCGCTCGCCCTCGCCTCCGGCGTCCTCGCGGTGGCCGGTCGCCGGTGGGCCGCCCCCGCGGCGTCGGGGCCCCGTGCACCGACGGATGGCGCCCCGGCGCCGACGTCGTCGGCCTGGCTGCCGCGGGCCCTCGCCCTCGCGACGGCCGCGGTGTGGGTGGTGCTGGTGACGCGCCCCTGGTGGCTGACCGTCGTCGACGACCCCGACTCCCCGGTCTCGCGCATGGTCGACGGGTTCCAGCGCCAGCAGGGGCTCGCCGTCGTCCCGGGGCGCACCTACGCCGAGGACTCGCTGGTGTGGGTCTCGTGGTGGTTGAGCCCGCTCGTGGTGGCGTCGGCCGCGCTCGGCTGCGTGGGCCTGGCCGCCGCGGCGGGCCGCTGGTGGGTCTCGCGACGGCCGGTGCCGGCGTGGCTGCCGGTGACCGTGGTCGGCCTCGGGTCGACCGTCCTGACCCTGTGGCGGCCGGGGATCACCCCTGATCACCCGTGGGCCGACCGGCGCCTCGTGCCCGGCGTGCTGCCCTTCCTCGTCGCCGCGGCCCTCGTGCTGCCCGCCGCCGCGGCCCGGCGGGTCTCCCCGGAGGCGTCCGCCGCCGCGCGCACCCGCCTGCGCTGGGGCACGGCCGCCGGGCTGGGGTTCGTCCTGGCCTGGACGCTGTCGGCGACCGTGCCGGTGGCGCTGCTGCGCACCGAGCGGGGGGAGCCGGCGGCGGTGTCGCGGGTGTGCGCTCAGCTGCGCGACGGCGACGTGGTCCTCGCCGTCGACCCGCGCGGCTACCACGAGTGGGTCCAGGTGGTGCGGGGGGTGTGCGGGGTGCCCTCGGCAGCGGTGCGCCCGCCCGAGGGCGACTCGCTCGAGCGGGCGCTCGCGAGGATCGCGCCTGCCGCCGCGGCCACCGGTGGCCGGGTGGTGCTGCTCGCCGCCGAGCCCGAGACGGACGTCGCGGCCCTGCCCGCCCGCGAGCTGACCCGGGTGCAGGTGAGGACCCGGGAGGACGAGCGGCTGCTGGAGCGCAGGCCCGTCGGGTGGGTGGGGTTGCGGATCGACGTCAGGCTGGCGGTCTGGACCGGGTAGCGCCGCGCGGGCGGGTACTCTGCCAGGCGCCATGGACGCCATCAGCAGCCCTCCTTCGCCGTCCGATCCCCTCGCCCCCACCTCCTCCGGTGGCGAGCCCCGCCCCGTCGCCTCGGTGGTCCTGCCCTGCTACAACGAGCAGGACCACGTGCGCGCGGAGCTGGAGCGGATCACCGCCGCCCTCGACGCCTCGGGCCTGACCTACGAGGTGCTCGCGATCGACGACGCGAGCACCGACGGCACGCTCGCCGTGCTGCGCGAGGCCGAGCGGGACCTGCCCCACGTGCGCGTGGTGGCGTTCCGGCGCAACGGGGGATCGGGCACCGTGCGCCGGATCGGGACGCAGCGGGCGCGCGGTGACATCGTCGTGTGGACCGACGCCGACATGTCCTACCCGAACGAGCGGATCCCGGAGCTGGTCCGGATCCTCCTCGACGACCCCACCTACGACCAGGTCGTGGGGGCGCGGACGTCGGAGGAGGGCACCCACAAGTGGGCGCGCACGCCCGCGAAGTGGTTCATCCGAAAGATCGCGGAGCGGCTGACCAACCAGCGCATCCCCGACCTCAACTCGGGCCTGCGGGCGTTCCGCCGGGAGGTGGCGTTGCCGTACCTGCGGCTGCTGCCGGCGGGGTTCTCGTGCGTCACGACGATCACCCTGGCGTTCCTGTCGAACCAGCACGACGTCCTCTACGTGCCGATCACGTACAGCAAGCGCGCGGGGACCTCGAAGTTCCACTTCACGCGCGACGCCTACCGCTACATCCTCCAGGTCCTGCGGATGGTCATGTACTTCGATCCGCTGAAGGTCCTCATGCCGCCCGCCCTGTGGCTGCTCCTGGCGGGTTTCGCCAAGGGCTGCGTCGACATGGTGCGCCAGCCGTTCTACTTCCCGGCGGTGACGGTCCTCACGTTCCTCAGCGGGCTGATCATCGCGGTCATGGCGCTGCTGGCCGACCTCGTGGTGCGCTCGCGGGGGGACGCCCCGGTGACGGTGTTCGTGCACGCCGACCCGCTGCCGAGCGGCGGGCCGGGCGGTGACTGAGCCGGCGGCCGGTGCTCCCGGCCCGCGCACCGGTGGCGCGGTGGCGCGCCTGACCGGGCTGGCCGGCGCCGCCCTCAAGGTCTCGGGCTCACCCGCGGCGCGGGTGGCCGTCGTGCTGGTGGCCGCCGGTCTGGCGGTCTGGGCGCTGGTGGCCGAATGGGACGGCGTCCGCGCCGCCGCGTCACGGGTCTCGCCGCTGGCGCTGGTCGCCGCGCTGGCGGTGACCCTGGCCAGCGTGGGCGCGGCGGGCATGGTCTGGCGTGCCGTCCTCGGCGACCTGGGTTCGTGGATCAGCGTGCGCGTCGCCGCACGGATCTTCTTCATCGGGCAGCTGGGCAAGTACCTGCCCGGCAGCGTCTGGCCCGTGGTGATGCAGGCCGAGCTCGGCGCCGACGCAGGCCTCCCGCGCCGGCGGACGGCGAGCGCGACGGTGGTGTTCATGCTGGTGGCGTTGGCGAGTGCGCTGCTGGTCGTCGTGGGCTGCCTGCCCCTGGTCGACGTCGTGCCCGACGGGTTCGAGCTCGCGGTGCTCCTGGTGGTGCCGGTGCTGGTCGTCCTGCATCCGCGGGTGTTGGTGCCGGGGATCGACCGGGTGCTGGGCGTGCTGGGGCGCGAGCCGCTGGGCCGTCCCACCACGGTGGCGGGAACGGTGCGCGCTCTCGCGTGGGCGGTGGCCTCGTGGGTGGGGGCGGGCGGTCAGGTCGCCGTCCTGGCGGTGGCGCTGGGTGCCCCGGCCGATGCCGACACCGTCCTGCTGGCGATCGGCGGCTACACCCTGGCCTGGGCTGTCGGGTTCGTCGTCGTGGTCGCGCCCGCAGGCGCCGGGCCGCGTGAGGCCGCGCTGCTCGCCGTCCTCTCGCCGGTCCTGGACCGGGGTGGGCTGCTCGTGCTGGTCCTCGCCTCGCGGGTGCTCTTCACGCTCGCCGACCTGATGACGGCCGGGGCGGCCGTGCTCGCCGCCAGGCGGCGTCGCGCCTGAAGGCGCCTTCCGTCGTCGCACGGCAGGGCGCCAGGCAGGGCCGCACCCACCACCCCCGCACACGACGGACCCCCCGCGTCGGCCGCTTCGTCCAGCGGCCGGGCGGGGGGTCCGGTGTGCTCTCGGGTCGATCGACGCCCGGGTGACGCTCTGAGCGTCAGGCGGCGTTCGGCTCGGGCGCGTCGGTCCAGGGGTGGGCGCTCATGAACTCCTTGATCGCCTCGCCCGACACCGTGGCGCACAGCTGCCGGTAGCCGTTCTTGGCGCCCCAGTGGCTGATGGCGACCTTCTTGCCCGAGGGGAAGGCCCCGTAGGCCGGGTCCCACGCGGTGACGATGAACTTGCTCGCCGAGGTCTTGTCGTCGCGGATCCGCTCGGAGATCCCGCGCAGCTCGTCCTGCTGGGCCTTCGCCAGCGTGGGGTCGAACCAGACGATCGTGTAGCCGTGCTCCAGGTTGTGGACCAGGGACTCCACGCGAGGCTTGTCCTTGTCGGAGTAGAAGCCGACCGAGGGGTACTGCGGCGACGCGTAGTGGGCACCCGAGCTGGGCGGCACCTGCGCGTACTTGACCGTCGTCTCCTCCGGCTTGTCCGTGCCCGGACCCACGTGCACCTGGCCGCCGTCCGCGGGGTCGGTGATCACCGCGTCGCATCCGGCGGCCGCAGCCGCGACGCCGACGGTGGCCGGGTCCTGCTTGGACACATGGTCGCGCAGGACGACGACCACGACGCCCACGAGGGCCAGCACCAGGACCCCGGCGGTGGCGACGACGAGCAGGGTGCGTCGGCGCTCCTTGGCCTGCTGGGCCCGGCGCAGCTCCTCCACCCGTGCCTTGCGCTCGACCTGCTCGGACTTCTTGGCCAACGACCTACTCCTGTCACCTCGACGGTTCCCGCGCCGGTGCCCGGCGCGCGCCTGCGGCGCAGTGTAGGTGTGCCTGCCCTCACCGTGCGCGCCGTCACGTTTCACGTTCAGTCCGGCGGAGCAGTTCCCGGCATGCCCGGGCGTCCCCGGCGCGAGGCTGCGACGATGCGGGGGTGCCGGACACGACGGACGCCTCTGCGCAGGCTCAGGTGCGACGCTGGCGGCCCGGCCGCCCGGTCGACGTCCTGCGGACCCTCGGCCCGCTCGTGCGTGGCAACGGGGACCCGACGCATCGCAGGGACGGTGCGGGCGGGCTGTGGCGGGCCGCGCGGACGCCGCAGGGTGCCGTGCTGCTGCACCTGTCCCCGCGTGCGCGAGACGGCGAGGTGCACGCCACGGCCTGGGGCCCGGGTGCGCAGTGGGCCCTGGAGCAGGTGCCCGAACTGCTCGGCGACGGCGACGACGACACCGGGTTCGCGCCCAACCACGCCGTCCTCGCCCGCTCCCTCACCGCGCATCCCGGGTGGCGGGTGCCGCGCAGCCGGGGGGTGTGGGAGGCGCTGCTGGGGGCCGCCCTGGAGCAGCGCGTCACCGGCGTCGAGGCCCACCGTGCCTGGCGCGGCCTGGTGCTGCAGTACGGCGAGCCGGCGCCGGGTCCCGCCCGGCTCCCGGGCAACCAGGTGACGGGGATGCGCACGGCACCGGCGCCGGAGGCGGTGGCCCGGGTGCCCTCGTGGCAGTGGTTGCAGTGGGGCGTCGACCTGCACCGGCGCCGCCCCCTCGTCGATGCCGTGCACCGGGCCGTGGCGTTGGAGCGCACGCTGGAGCTCTCGCACGAGGAGGCGGCCACGGCCCTGCGCAGCGTCGTCGGCGTGGGGGTGTGGACCGCGGCCGAGATCCGGCACCGCGCCCACGGTGACCCCGACGCCTTCTCCTGGCAGGACTACCACGTCGCCACCCACGTCTGCTGGGCGCTGACCGGGGAGGTGGGTGACGACGCGCGCTGCGCCGAGCTCATCGAGGAGTACCGCGGACACCGCTACCGGGTGCAGCGACTGGTGGAACTGGCCGGCATCGCCCCGCCGCGGCGTGGGCCGCGGAGGTCCCTGCCCACGCATCTGCCGTCCCCGCGCCGCTAGGCCCGCATCCTCGCGCTGACCGGCGGATTTGACCCTCCCGCCGGGCGCTGCGTACTGTTCTTCCTGTCGCCCGGTGAGGGA
>JAXLRU010000005.1:0-600899 GCA_046330935.1 Kineosporiaceae bacterium | reverse complement strand
GCACGGCGTGCGGGTCAACCTGGTCGCCGCGGGCCCCATCCGCACCACCGCGGCCAAGAGCATCCCCGGGTTCCAGGTCTTCGAGGAGAACTGGTCGGGCCGCTCGCCGCTGGGCTGGGACATCAAGGACGCCGAGCCGACGGCGAAGGCCTGCGTCGCGCTGCTGTCGGACTGGTTCCCGGCGACCACCGCCGAGATCGTGCACGTCGACGGCGGGTTCCACGCGATGGGCTGACCCCCAGGGGTCGGCCGGAGGAGGACCGCACGTGGTGGCGGGGCGACGCGTGGTGCTGGTCCGCCACGCCAAGTCGGCCTGGCCGTTCGGGGTTCCCGACCTCGAGCGGCCGCTGGCGGGCAAGGGCCGGCGCAACGCGCAGTCGGCGGGGCAGTGGCTGGCCGACGAGGGGCCGGCGCTGGATCTCGTCCTGTGCAGCCCGGCGGTGCGGGCGCGGCAGACCGGGGAGATCGTCCGGCAGTGGCTGCCGCCCCTGCCGTGGCGCGACGAGCCCCGCCTGTACGAGGCCGAGGCGGGCGAGGTGTTGGAGGTCCTGCGGGGCTTGCCCGACCTGTTCGCGGGCGTCCTGGTCATCGGTCACGAGCCGTCCCTGTCGGGCCTGGTCGCCAAGCTGTCCGGCCCCGCCTCCGACCCGGGGGCGCTCGCCCAGGCGGCGGAGAAGTTCCCCACGAGTGCCGTGGCCGTCCTGCGCACCCCCGGTTCCTGGCGGGCGTGCCGCCCGGGCGGCGCGGTGCTCGAGACGCTGGTCGTGCCCCGCGCCGCCCGGTAGCTCAGCGCTGCGTCACCAGCGGGAGGCGGTGACCGACCGCAGCCAGCCGTCGACGACGCCGGCCCAGTCGGTGGTCTCGGCTCCGTGGTGGGGCAGGCGCAGGTGGTGGTAGCGGTCGCCACCGGCACTGAGGAAGCCGCCACGCTTGTCGGCCTCGAGGACGACGTCGATCCCGTCGGGCCCGGCCACGAACGTCACCTCGAGTTCGCCGATCCGCCCGGCGTGGGCAGGGCCGGGACGGAACTCGATCTCCTGGTAGAACGGCAGGGTCTGGCGCAGCCCGCGCAAGGTCCCGCGCTCGACGTCGGCCCGTACGAACCGGAAGCCCAGCGAGGCCACGGCCTGCAGGAAGACCTCCTGCGCGGGCAGCGGGTGCACCGCCACGGGATCGAGGTCGCCCTTGTCGACCGCCCGCGCGATCGCCAGCTCGGTGGACAGCCCCATCACCATGCCGTGCAGGGGCTGGCCGAACACGTGCGTCAGCGGCGTCTCCCACGGCACGGGGAAGCGGAAGGGCAGGCGGTGGCGCTGCCCCGGCTCCAGCACGAAGGCGCCCGTCAGCGGCAGGCGATGGAACACGCTGGACGTCGCGTACTCGTGGTCGCCGGACTCGACCTCGACCCTGGTCTCCAGCCCCAGGACGACCCGCTCGACCTGCGCCGGCTGCTGCCCGCCCACCAGCTCCACGCTGCCGTCGAGGGTCAACCCCGGGCGCGTGTGCGGCTGCGTGAGCACGGTGTCGACCGTCGGCCCGCCGACTCCCATGGCGGTGAGCAGCTTCTTGAAGGGCACGTCATCTCCTCTGCGGACCCGCCGCCGCGTCGTCGCGGGGCCCGAACGGCGGGCGTGCCTCGCCCTCGTGGCGCGGACCCGGCGGATCAACGTCCGCGCGGCGGCGCGGGGTTCCCGCCGCGACGGCGACCCCCGCGAGGGTCACGACTGCGGCCACCACCCCGGCGACGTCGAGTGCCTGGGGTGCGGTCGCGGCGTCGAGGACGAGCGCGCCGCAGACCTGCCCCGCGACGGCGGCGAGCCCGAACAGCAGGACGCCGGTGCGGGCCACGAGGCGGGTCGCGGCCAGGATCAGCGCGAGCCCGAGCACGCCCCCGGCGTAGGACCAGGCGGTGGTCGGCCAGCCCGACGGCAGCAGGGCGTCCGCCCCGTCGGCGCGCACGGCCCGCTCGAGGACGACCACCGGCAACAGGCTGCCCGCGGCGAGCGCGAAGTTCAGCCACGTCGCGGCCGCGGCGGACTGCGACCGCGCCCGGACCACGCCGTTCGCCGCGGTCTGCCAGGCGATGGCGATCCCGCCGAGCACCGGCACCACCACGTACCAGGCGCCGCGCGCCCCGTCGAGATGGTCGCGGCCCGCGAGCACGACGGCGGCGAGGACCAGCGCCGCGCCCAGCACCCGCCGGGCGGTCACGGAACGGCGAGGCACCCCACCCCAGCCGCGGGCGTCGCCGACGAGGCTGCCGGCGCTGGTGCCGGCGACGACCGCCACGGTGAACGTGGCGACCCCCAGCCGCGGCACGGTGGCGGCCTGCCCCGCGACGAAGAAGCCGCCGCAGACGCCGCCGAGGCACGTCCGCCGCGGCAGCCGCCCCTCGCGGACTGCCGCACTGAGCCTGCCCAACCCGGCCCGCAGGCCGGGGCGCGCGGACACCACCGCCGACACCACGAGGAACCCGACGCCCGTGGACACGAGCGCGGCTGCCAGAGGGTCGTGCAGGTGGGCACCGAGATCGGCGTTGACCCGCGCCTGGGCCGCGGCGAGGAGGTTGACCACCACCACCGCGGCCAGGGCGGGAGCGGACCCCGCCCCGACCCTCACGCCTGCGCCGCCGCCTCGTCCGCGTCCTCGATCTCCGCGCGGGGGATGCCCAGCAGGTAGAGGACGGCGTCCAGGTACGGGACGCTCACCGAGGTGTCGGCCTGCGCCCGCACGATGGGCTTGGCGTTGAACGCCACCCCGAGGCCGGCGGCGTCGAGCATGTCGAGGTCGTTGGCGCCGTCGCCGATCGCCACCGTGCGCGACAGCGGCAGCCCTTCGGCGTCGGCGAACCGGCGCAGGGCCGCGGCCTTGCCCGCGCGGTCGACGACCTCGCCGACGACCCGCCCGGTGAGGACGCCGTCGACCACCTCGAGGCGGTTGGCGTGCGCGTGGTGGATCCCCAGCTCCTCGGCCAGCGGCCCGACCACCTCGATGAAGCCGCCGGACACCACGGCCAGGGTGAAGCCCAGGCGGCGCAGGGTGCGGCACAGGGTGCGCGCGCCGGGCGTGAGCCGGACGGCGGCGCGGACGTCCTCGATCACCGTCGCGGGAAGCCCGGCCAGGCACGCGACGCGCTCGTGCAGGCTCGCCGCGAAGTCCAGCTCGCCGCGCATCGCCCGCTCCGTCACGGCAGCGACCTCGGCCTCGCGCCCCGCGTGGGCGGCGAGCAACTCGATCACCTCATCCTGGATGAGCGTGGAGTCGACGTCCATGACGACCAGTCGCCGGCCCCGCCGGCTCAGGCCCGCGGGGCTGACCGCGACGTCGACTCCCCGGGCGCTGGCCTCCGCCGCCAGGTCGTGGCGCAGACCCGCCACGTCGGACTGGCCGGAGATCTCGAACTCGAGGCTGGTGACGGGGTAGCGGGACAAGCGCCGGATCTTGTCGATGTTCGCGCCCCGTGCCGCGATGTGCTGGGTCATGGCGGTGACCACGGCCGGGAGCAGCGGCGACCCGAGCAGCGTCACGTGCAGGCGGTGGCGGGGGCGACGGGCGTTGTCGCCCGTCCCGGCCACACAGGTGACGGTCATCCCGAGCTCGGTGCCCGCGCGGTGCGCGGCGGCCATCAACGGGCCGGGGTCGACGTCGACCGCGAGCAGGACCGCCAACGTGAGCCGGCCGCGGACGACGACCTGCTCGACGTCGAGCACCTCCACCCCCGGCAGGGAGACGGCCTCGAAGACGGCGAGGCTGACCCCGGGCCGGTCGGCCCCGGCGACGGTCACCAGGACGGTCGGTCGGGTCGGGTCGGGCTCGGGCAGGGGATCGGCGGGGGACGGGACGGGAGGCGGGGCGAGGGTCACGACCCGAGGCGAGCCAAACCTGCGGCGTGCCCGGTGCCGACCGCGGTGCGGTGGACGCCGGGCACGCTGGGGGATCAGCGGGCGTCGACCTCGTCGCGCCAGGCCAGCCAGTCGCGGACCGGGGCGAGGTCGTAGTCGGGCCCGTTCAGCCCGACCGTGAACAGGGTGACGCCGAGCCCGCGCAGGGTCTCGCCCAGGTCAGCGGGGTCGGCCGAGGCGTCGACCCCCACGGACCGCTCGACGGCCTGGGCCGGGCGGCCCTCGGTGGCGCACCACTCGTCGAGGATCGCCGTCTTGCGGGTCACCGCCTCGACGTCACCGAAGCCGTGCCAGATGTCGGCGTGACGGGCGGTGTAGCGCAGGGTCTTCTTCTCCCCGCCGCCGCCGATGAGGATCGGGATCTGGCGGGTGGGCGCAGGGTTCAGCTTCGCCCACCGCGCCTCGATCCGGGGCAGGGCCTGCTCGAGATCGGCCAGGCGTGAACCGGCGGTCCCGAACTCGTAGCCGTACTCGGTGTAGTCGCGCTCGAACCAGCCCGCCCCGATCCCGAGGATCAGCCGACCGTTGCTGATGTGGTCCACCGTGCGGGCCATGTCGGCCAGCAGCTCGGGATTGCGGTAGCTGTTGCAGGTGACGAGGGCACCGATCTCGACGCGCTCGGTGGCCTCGGCCCAGGCGCCGAGCATCGTCCAGCACTCGAAGTGCTGGCCGTCGGGCTCGCCGTAGAGCGGGAAGAAGTGGTCCCAGTTGAACACGATGTCGGCACCGGCCTCCTCGACCGCGGCGACGGCGCGGCGGATGTCGGCGTAGTCGGCGTGCTGCGGCTGGATCTGGACGCCGATCCTGATCGGGTAGGTCACCGGGATTCCTCTCGGGGATCGTTCGGTCGCAACGGGGGATCTCAGACGGGGACGACCTGGCCCTTGCCGACCACCGTGATGCCGCTCTCGGTCACGGTGAACCCGCGCTCGCGGTCCTCGTCGGGGTCGATGCCGATCCGCGCGCCCTCGGGGACGAGGACGTTCTTGTCGAGGATCGCGCGCCGCACGACCGCGTGCCGGCCGATGTCGACGTTGTCCATGAGGACGCTGTCGCTCACCGTCGCCCACGAGTGGACGTTGACGTTCGGCGACAGCACCGCGTTCTCGACCAGGGCCCCCGACACGACGCACCCCGGGGAGACGATGGAGTTCACGGCGTGGCCGATGCGACCGTGCCAGCCGTGGACGAACTTGGCCGGCGGCCAGGGGCCGATGCGGGTGTACAGGGGCCACTCGTAGTTGTAGAGGTTGAAGACGGGGTGCACGGAGACGAGGTCCATCTGGGCCTCGAAGTACGCGTCGAGCGTCCCGACGTCGCGCCAGTAGTCGCGGTCGCGGTCGGTGGACCCGAGCACCCGGTTGTTCTTGAAGTCGTAGACGGCGGCCTCGCCGCGCTCCACGAAGTCGGGGACGATGTCGCCGCCCATGTCGTGCTTGGAGCCCTCACGGTCGGCGTCGCGGGTCACCGCGTCGATCAGCGCGTCGGCGCTGAAGACGTAGTTGCCCATCGACGCGAGGACCTCGCCGGGGGAGTCCGGCAGGCCCACCGGATCGGTCGGCTTCTCCAGGAACGCCTGGATCCGCCGGGGGTCGTAGGGGTCGGACTGGATGACGCCGAACTGGTCGGCCAGCGAGATCGGCTGCCGGATGGCGGCGACGGTGCAGGCCGCCCCCGACTCCACGTGCGAGCGGACCATCTGCCCGAAGTCCATGCGGTAGACGTGGTCGGCGCCGACCACGCAGATGTAGTCGGGCCGCTCGTCGCGCACCAGGTTGAGGCTCTGGAAGATCGCGTCGGCCGAGCCCAGGTACCACCGCTTGCCCAGGCGCTGCTGGGCGGGGACCGGCGCGATGTAGTTGCCGAACAGGTCGGACATCCGCCACGCCTGCGAGATGTGGCGGTCGAGGCTGTGCGACTTGTACTGGGTGAGCACGATGATGCGCAGATAACGACTGTTCACCAAGTTGCTCAGGGCGAAGTCGACGAGGCGGTAGACGCCTCCGTACGGAACCGCCGGCTTGGCCCGGTCGGCTGTCAGCGGCATCAGCCGCTTGCCCTCGCCACCGGCCAGCACGATCGCCATCACCTTGGACGTCGCCATGGCTCAAGACCCTAGGGGGTGCAGGTGTCGCACGCGACGGCGGACTACGGTGTGACGTGTGCGTGTCGACCTGCTGACCCGGGAGTACCCCCCCAACGTCTACGGCGGGGCGGGGGTGCACGTGCAGCATCTCGCCGAGGTGCTGCGCGAACGCGCCGACGTCCGCGTCCGGTGTTTCGACGGTCCCCGTGAGGGATCCGCGGCCACCGAGGGCGTCACGGGTTACGACGAGCTGCCCTCGCTGAAGGACGCCAACGCCGCCCTGTCCACCCTCGGGGTGGACCTCACGATGGCCGCCGACCTCGCCGGTGCCGACGTCGTGCACTCCCACACCTGGTACGCCAACCTCGCCGGCCACCTCGGCGGCCTGCTGCACGGCGTCCCGCACGTGCTCACGGCCCACAGCCTCGAGCCGCTGCGGCCGTGGAAGGCGGAGCAGCTCGGCGGCGGTTACGCGGTCTCGTCCTGGGTGGAGCGCAGCGCCTACGCGGGCGCCGCGGCCGTCATCGCCGTCAGCGCGGGCATGCGCGAGGACATCCTGCGCTGCTACCCGTTCATGGACCCTTCGCGCGTCCACGTCGTCCACAACGGCATCGACCTCGAGGGCTGGTTCCGCGAGGAGGGCGAGGAGCACACCGCAGAACTGCGCGAGCTGGGCATCGACCCAGCGCGCCCCAGCGTGGTGTTCGTGGGGCGGATCACCCGCCAGAAGGGCCTGCCGTTCCTGCTCCGGGCCGCCGAGCGGCTCCCCGAGGACGTCCAGCTCGTGCTGTGCGCGGGCGCACCGGACACCCCGGAGATCCTCGCCGAGGTGTCGGGCCTGGTGGCCCGCCTGCAGGAGCGGCGTTCGGGCGTGGTGTGGATCGAGCGGATGCTGCCGCGCCCCGCGCTGCGCCGCGTCCTCTCGGCGGCGACGACGTTCGTGTGCCCGTCGGTCTACGAGCCGCTGGGCATCGTCAACCTCGAGGCGATGGCGTGCGGCGCGGCGGTCGTGGGAACCGCCACCGGCGGCATCCCCGAGGTCGTCGAGGACGGCGTCACCGGGCGCCTGGTCCCGATCGAGCAGGTCGACGACGGCACCGGCACCCCCCTGCACCCCGAGACCTTCGTGGCCGACCTCGCCGCAGCGCTCACCGAGGTCGTGGGCGACCCCGCGCGGGCACGGGCGATGGGGGAGGCGGGCAGGCGCCGCGCGGAGCAGCACTTCGCCTGGTCGGCGATCGCCGAGCAGACCCTCGCGGTGTACGAGGCCGCCCGCCACGGCCGCGGGTGAACGAGGCGAGACCGCCGCTGCGGACCCCGGCCGAGCTGGCCGCCGTCGACGCACCGGCATGGCCGTCACTGTGGGTCGCCCTGACCGGCGCCCGCGTCCCGGTACGGGTGCTCGACGTCGATCCGGGGGCCGCGGAGTCCGAGCTCCACCTGCTGCAGGTCGACGCCGGCACCGTGCTGGGCGCGCTCGTGTTGCACACCGGCGGGCTTCTGGTCGACCACGGCTGGGTCCGCGTCCTCGGCGGTGGGGCGCAGGGGCTGCCGGGCGTCGCCGGCGCCTCCGGGCTGCTCCAGCCCGGCGCGGCACCGCCGTGGCTGGTCGTCGGGTACGACGTCGTCGGCGGCCGGTTCGCGATCGCGGGCCAGGGGGCCCCGGCACCGGTCGGCGAGGTCTGCTACTGGGGGCCGGACACCCTGCGGTGGGACTCCCTCGGCGTCGGCCACCGGGCGTTCGTGCTCGCCGCCGTCGACGGCGCCCTGGCCGACCTCTACGAGCCCTACCGCTGGCCCGGCTGGCAGGACGACGTCAGCGCCCTGACGCCCGGCCAGGGGCTGGCCCTCTACCCGCCGCCGTTCACCCGCGACGGGCAGGACCCCTCCTGCGTCGCCCGGCGCACCGTCGCGTTCCCCGACCTGCTGGCCTTCTACGACGACATGGCCGCCCAGCTCGCGTCCGGCCCCGAGCCCGACGGCGGCGAGGACTGACCCTCAGGCGTCCCCGGGATCGTTGCAGGCGGCGACCATGGCCCTGCGGGCGACGCCGTCCAGCCGGCGCAGGACCTCCTCCCGCCGCCCGGCGTCCCACGCGCCGAGGCTGCCCCCGGCGTCACGGCGGGCCAGCCTCACGATCACCCGCACCTTGAGCGCCGAGGCGAGGACGGCGACCTGCCTCGCCCTCGTCCCCGGCGGCAGCAGCCAGCCCGGCAGGGCACCGGTCCGCACGAATTCCAGGTCGGCCGCGGCCTCCTCGCGCCAGCTCGCGACGTCCAGCCGCGAGAGCTCCTCGATCGCCTCCAGCAGCCCCGTCCGCAGCTCGCGGTCGGCGTCGGCCAGACCCGTGACGTTGGGGATCGGCCGCGGGTCGGCCTCGAGGACGCGCCAGGTCACGAGATGGCCGGGCTCCAGCGGCGAGCCGAAGCGCCGGACGTCGGGGACGAGCGCCACGCGCACGCCGTCGGTCAGGTCGGCCAGGAGACACTCCCCGGCGTCGGTGGCAGCCAGGTTCGTGGCGGGAGGTCCCGGCAGCCCGACCAGGTCTCCCGGGGCGGGCAGCACCACCTGGACCGACGCGAGGCCGCGGACGCGCAGCAGGCTCAGGACGCCGTCCAGCCCGCCGGGCACCGCCCCGTCCGCGGGGACGCCCTCGAGCACCGGGGCGACGGCGACGGCGTCATGGGGCTCGTCGTCGCGGGAGGCGGCCGCCGACGCCTGGGACCACGAGGCCCGCCCCTGCAGCGCGGCACGGCCCCACACGGCCAACCGGGCGGCGCGGGGCAGCAGCGAGGAGGGCGCCGCGCTCACGTCGTCACCGTGTCTCGGCGGGGTCGGCATCACGCATGGGCGCCACTGTAGGCCGGGCCCGCAGCGCCCACCCCGTCGGCGGGAGGGTGTCCGGTGTGCCCTAGGGTCGGCTGCATGCGTGATGTCCTCGACCTCATCGGCGTCAGCGTGGTCCGCGACGAGCACACGCTCCTCGACGACATCGCGTGGACCGTCCGCGAGGGCGAGCGGTGGGTGATCCTGGGCCCCAACGGCGCCGGCAAGACCACCCTGCTGCAGATCGCCGCCGCACGCCTGCACCCCACGCGGGGCACCGCGCACGTCCTCGACGAGACGCTCGGCGCCGTCGACGTCTTCGAGCTGCGCCCCCGGATCGGCCTGTCCAGCGCCGCGTTCGCCGAGACCCTTCCGGCCGGCGAGCGCGTCGTCGACGTCGTGGTGACGGCCGCCTATGCGGTGGCGGGGCGCTGGCGGGAGTCCTACGAGGAGCAGGACGAGCAGCGCGCCCGCGACCTCATGACCGCCTTCGGCGTCGACCACCTGGCCCAGCGCACGTTCGGCACGCTCAGCGAGGGCGAGCGCAAGCGCGTGCAGCTGGCCCGGTCCCTGATGACCGACCCCGAGATCGTGCTGCTCGACGAGCCCGCGGCGGGCCTCGACCTGGGCGGGCGCGAGACGCTGGTGCGCGACCTCGCCGAACTGGCCGGCGACAAGCGATCGCCGGTGCTGATCCTCGTGACCCATCACGTCGAGGAGATCCCGCCCGGCTTCACCCACGCGCTGCTGCTGCGGGCCGGGCGCATCGTGGCGGCCGGGCCCGTCGAGGAGACGCTGACCCCCGACAACCTCACGGCGGTGTTCGACGTGCCGCTGGACGTCGAGCGCGTCGGGAACCGTTGGGTGGCCCGCCTTCGTCAGGGCTGACACCACCGCAAGCGCCCTGCGGCGCCATGGGTGGGCCGGCGTGACACACTGCGCCGGACCGTGATCGTCACCGATCGACGGAGGACGCCGTGGACGCCGACACCGCCTGGCTGCTCGCGTGGCTCGCCATCGCCCTGGGGGCGGGCATCGCCGAGGTGCTCAGCCTCGATCTGCTCTTCGCCACCGTGGCCGGTGCCGCCCTGGTGACGGCGGGTGCGGCCGGGGCGGGTGCCTCGCCCGGGCTCCAGCTCGTCGTGTTCGCCGCGTCCGCGGTGGTCCTCCTCGTCGGGGTCCGCCCACCGCTGAAGCGCCGCCTCGAACGCTCCGCCCCCGCGAACCTGACCGGCGTCGCCGCCCTCGTGGGACGCACTGCGTTCGTGCTCTCCGACGTCACCGAGCGGGGCGGGCGGGTCAAGCTCGCCGGTGAGGTCTGGTCGGCGCGCGCCGACCAGCCGGGCGCCGTCCTCCCTCGGAGTCCGAGGTCGTCGTGGTGGCCATCGACGGTGCCGTCGCGGTCTGTGCGGCCACGCCTGCAACCCCGGGCGCCGCCGGCACGTCTGCACCGGCGATCTCGTCCTGATCCCTCCGCCCTCGTCCACCCGCGCCCCCTGAGGAGCCTCCCGTGCCACCCGGACTCGTCTTCGCCGTCCTCGGCCTGCTCGTGCTGTTCGTGCTGATCACCATCGCCCGGACCATCCGGGTGGTGCCCCAGGCCAGCGCCGTGATCGTGGAGCGGCTGGGCCGCTACTCGCGCACCCTCGACGCCGGCCTGCACTTCCTCGTGCCGTTCCTGGACCGCCCCCGCGCCACGGTCGACCTCCGCGAGCAGGTGGTCACCTTCGACCCGCAGCCGGTGATCACCAGCGACAACCTGGTGGTGAGCATCGACACCGTCATCTACTTCCAGCCCACCGACCCCCGGGCCGCGGTCTACGAGATCGCCGACTACATCCTCGGCATCGAGCAGCTCACCGTGACGACGCTGCGCAACGTGATCGGCTCCCTCGACCTCGAGCAGACCCTCACCAGCCGCGACGAGATCAACGCCCAGCTGCGCGGCGTGCTCGACGAGGCGACCGGCCGCTGGGGGATCCGCGTCAACCGCGTGGAGCTCAAGGCGATCGACCCGCCGGCGAGCGTGCAGGACTCGATGGAGAAGCAGATGCGCGCCGAGCGGGACCGTCGGGCGGCCATCCTCACGGCGGAGGGCGTCAAGCAGTCCCAGATCCTCACCGCCGAGGGCGACAAGCAGTCGGCGATCCTGCGGGCCGAGGGCCAGGCGCAGGCCGCCGTGCTCAAGGCGCAGGGTGAGTCGCAGGCCATCACCTCGGTGTTCCAGGCGATCCACGCCGGCGACCCCGACCCCAAGCTGCTGGCCTACCAGTACCTGCAGGTCCTCCCGCAGCTCGCGCAGGGTCCGTCGAACAAGGTCTGGATCGTCCCCACCGAGCTCACCGCGGCCCTCAAGGGCATCGGTCAGGCCATGGGCGGGGACTCCCAGCCGTGAGCTGAGGCCCGCGGTCGAACCGCCGGCTCAGGACGCCGCGGCGGCGATGGACGAGCGCGCGGCGAGCACGAGCTGGACGTACCACTCGGCGTGGTTGTAGGCGAGCAGGGCCCGGTGTTCGCCGTCCGGGCCCTGCCCGCCGCCCGTGGCGCACAGGTAGTGAGCTGCGGTGTAGATGGCGTCGGTGGGGTTCCAGGCGTCGGTCGTGCCGTCGCCGTCGCCGTCCACCGCGTAGGAGGCGAAGGTCCGCGGCATGAACTGCATGGGGCCGATGGCGCCCGCCGAGGAGGGCCCGTTGTTGCGCCCGTGGCCGCTCTCGATCTGCCCCACCGCGGCCAGCAACGTCCAGTCCATCCCCGGGCAGGTGGCCGCCGCCGCGCGGTAGTCGAGGGCGTACGCCGGGGGGATCCCGGCCGCGGCCACACTGGTCACCGCCGCCCGCCGCGCCGCCTCGGCGCGCGCCTGCGTCGCGGCCAGCTGCGCAGCGGCATCGCGGGCCTGCTCGAGCGCTCCGCGCGCGCTGGACTCGGTGAGCTGTGCGAGCAGCCAGCGCGCCGCTCCAGGGACGCCTGCGCGGCGTCCCCGGAGACCGGGCGCGGGACAGCTGTGCGGCGGCGTCGTCGGCCGCCGCCTGGGCCTGTCCTGGGCTCGGCGCCGCTGGACCGCGACGGCGGCGCTGCGTCCACGCCGTCGGCGTCGGCGGCCAGGACGACGCCGATCAGCCGGCGATCGCTGCTGGCCCGCCAGGGCGGCCTCGGCGTCCGGCGCCGAGATGACGGTCGCGGTCAGCAGTGCGGTGCCCCCCGGAGGCGTACAGGCTGCGCACGAGGCGTCCCCGCGCGGCCCGGTCGGCCTGCCACCGTGCCTGGGCGGCCTCCGCGTCCCGGTCGGCGCCGGTGGCGGTGGCGAAGAGCACGACCGACCGAGGGCCTGCAGCGCCACGGCCAGACCGCCTCGGAACGCTCGTACTCCGCCTCGGCCTGCTCGACCCCGGCGGCGGCGGCCTGCCATCGGACGTCGAGGTCGTCGGCGCCGGCCGCGTCACGTCCAGGAGCGGCCGCGGCGGGACCGGCGAGCGCGCTCGCCGTCACGACGACGGCGAGGACACGCAGGAGGGGAGAGGGCGAGGCCACCCTCGCGGGATCGGCAGCGCGGGGGCTCGCCTTGACCCGGCTACCCTCGGCGGGTGCAGATCTGGCAGGCCGTGGCGATCCTCGCGGCGGGGGTGGGAGCGGGGACCATCAACACCGTCGTCGGGTCGGGCAGCCTGATCACCTTCCCGACGCTGCTGGCGCTGGGCGTTCCCGCCGTTCCCGCCAACGTGTCGAACACGATCGGGTTGGTGTGCGGCGGCTTCAGCTCCACGTGGGCCTACCGGCGCGAGCTGGCCGGCAACCG
Source organism: Kineosporiaceae bacterium (assembly GCA_046330935.1). Lineage (GTDB taxonomy): Bacteria > Actinomycetota > Actinomycetes > Actinomycetales > Kineosporiaceae > JAXLRU01. Next base: position 588,292 of record JAXLRU010000005.1, on the reverse strand, counting down.
TGACGTCGTCGCACGGCTCGCACCCGCCTCGCTGGCCGGGGCGGTGCTGGGCGCCCTGCTCCTGCTGCTGCTGCCCGATGCGGCGTTCGGCGTCATCGTGCCGGTCCTGATCGTGGTGGCGTTGCTGCTGGTCGCGGGCCAGCCCTTCCTCGCGCGCCGGCTCGCGGCGGCGAGGGAGCAGCGCGGTGGGGACGGGCAGCCGGCGGGGGCCCGCCTGCCGGGGCCGGTCACGACCGGTGCCGTGGGGCTCACGGGCGTGTACGGGGGCTACTTCGGCGCGGCGCAGGGTGTGGTGCTCGTCGGGCTCCTGGGCGTGACGCTGGACCGCCCGCTGCAGCACGTCAACGCGGTGAAGAACATCCTCGCGACGGGGGTGAACCTCGTGGCCGCCGCGGTGTTCCTGGTGCTGGCCCACGATCGGGTGCACTGGTCGGTGGTCGCGCTGATCGCCGTCGGTTCGGTGATCGGTGGAGTGATCGGAGGACGAGTGGGGCGTGCCCTGTCGCCGGTGGCGTTGAGGGCGGTGGTGCTGGTCGTCGGCGTCGCCGCGCTGGTGCGGGTGTTGACCTCGTGACCGGCACGACGTGGCTGCCGGTCACGGAGGCCGACGACCCCCGCCTGACCGATTACGTCGGCCTCACCGACGTGGCGCTGCGGCGGCGCATCGAGCCCGCCGGCGGCCTGTACGTGGCCGAGAGCGACAAGGTGATCCGGCGCGCCCTGGACGCGGGCCACCGTCCCCGCTCGTTGCTGCTGTCGCAGAAGTGGCTGGAACCGATGGCGCAGCTCGTCGCCGACGTCGGCGCCTGCGGCGCACCGGTGTTCGTGGGCAGCGAGGAGCTGCTGCGCGAGATCACCGGCTTCCACGTCCACCGCGGCGCCCTCGCCTCGATGCAGCGCCCGGTCCTGCCCGACGTCGCCGACGTTCTGCGCGACGCGCGACGGGTGCTGGTGCTGGAGGACGTCGTCGACCACACCAATGTCGGTGCGGTGATCCGGTCGGCGGCCGCGCTGGCGATGGACGCCGTCCTGGTGTCGCCGCGCTGCGCGGACCCCCTCTACCGCCGCTCCGTGCGGGTGTCGATGGGCACGGTGTTCCAGGTGCCGTGGACCCGCCTGGACGAGTGGCCGGCGGGAGCCCAGCGCCTGCACGACGCCGGCTTCGTCATCGCCGCGCTGGCCCTCACGGCGGACGCGGTGAGCCTGGACGAGCTGGCCGCCGACCCGCCCGAGCGGCTCGCGCTGGTGCTCGGCACGGAGGGCGACGGCCTGAGCCCGCACGCCCTTCAGGCGGCGGACCTGACCGTGCGGATCCCGATGGCCGGGGGAGTGGACTCCCTCAACGTCGCGGCGGCTGCCGCCGTCGCGGCCTGGGCGCTGCGGGTGCGCTGAGCGTTACTCCACGAGCTGGGCGAGCGGGCGACGCGGGGTGGCAGGAGCCTCCACGAGGGCGCGGCCGACCCGCAGCAGCACCTGGGGGCGACCCCAGAGGTCGAGGACGGACGCGACGTCGTCGCGGATGCCGGGGTCCTGCAGCGCCTGGTCGGCGAACCCCACGACGAGCCCCTTGGCGGTGGCCGCCAGGAGCAGCCGCTGCAGGGCCATCCCGGCCAGCACCCAGTCGGCCCTCGTGTCGTCCTGGGTGGAGATGGCCAGCACCGTGCTGCGGGCCAGCTCCTCCTCCACCTCGTCGGTACCCGGCACGGTCGGACGCGGCCCCGACACGAGCGAGTCCAGCGCGAACGGGGACCCGCCGAGGGACGCCACGGGCACGCCGTCGACGGGCGTCGCGTCCTCGGGGTCGCGCCGCACCCAGCGTTCGGCCTCACGGCGCAGTTCGGCGTCCTCGGCCTGCACGCGGGCCGCCCGGCGCAACAGGTGGGCGAGGTGTCGGCGCAGCGCCGGGTCGGCGACGGTGAGCCGCGCGCCCTCGGCGGCGACCGCGCCGCGCAGGTCCTGGAGGTCCTCCTCGGCGACCACGTGGCTGCGGTAGACGCGCCGGTGGGTGCGTCGCAGCGGGATCATCCGGTGCAGGATCCGGTCGGCGGGCGTGGGGTCCTGCTCGGCGACGGCGCGCACGGTCCCGATCAGGGTGGGCTCCGCGGGATCGGGCAGGACCTCGACCTCGGGCAGGTGGCCGAGCGCCCGCAGGGCCAGCCGGGCGTCCAGCAGGGCTGCCCCGCAGGAGATGGTGCGGTCGCGGCCCTGCGGATCGATCACGGGGAGGCTGCGGGAGGGGTCCTCGACGACACCGATCCCGTCGGGCAGCCGGCGCAGGCGCCACGGCTGGGAGTTGTGGATGGAGGGCGCCCAGCGGGCGGCCTCGGCGACGGCTGCGAAGGTGGCCTCGTCCACGGGGTGCACGCAGGGCGCCGCGCCGCCGGCCCGTGCCTCGCCCGTGCCGACGAGGACCGGGCTGCGCAGGTCGCGGCGGCCGATCGGTCCGCTCATGTGGTGCCCCTCCCTCGCCTGACCCCAGCACCGTAGGCAGCAGCACGCGTGCCGGGTTGGGGTACAAGGTCCCGAGAGCACAGGCGAGGATGACCTCACCACGTCACCGGAGGGTCGCGGACGGGCCTTCGGTCCCGGATCTCAGGACGCGCGGGCGCCGGGCCGTGCCCGTGGAGACGAGCGCAGGTCAGCGCGAGGTGGGCTCGGCGGAGGCACCGGGTGCCGCCGGGGCGAGCGCGTGCGCGAGGAACAGCGTGTCGGGGTCGAGGACGCCGATGAAGCGCGAGGCGTCGTCCACCACGGCCACGAGCCCGTGGGGGCGGCGGTGGGCGCCCGCGGCGAGGACCCGCGCGGCGGCGGACCGCACGTCCTGCGTGGCGCGCAGACGGATCACCTCGGTGGCCTCGACCAGCACCGCCCCGTCCGCCGACCGCAGCCGACGCAGGCGTCCCTCGCCGTCCACCTCCGACAGCCAGTACCCGCTGGGCAGCGGGTCCCCGGCCCGGGCGACCGGCACGGCCAGGTGCCCCACCCGGCCGAGCATCGCGCTCTCCTCCCAGGTGGCCTGCAGCCAGGCGGTCACCTCGGCGGAGGGCGGCAGGAACCCGGGGCGGGCCCGCCCGAACAACCAGCCCTGCCCCATCCGGACGCCGAGGTACTGCAGCAGCCGGGCGTCCTCGAGGGTCTCGACCCCCTCGGCGAGGACGACCGCGCGCAGTCCCTCCGCGAGCCCCACGACGCGCTGCGGACGACGCGCTCCCGCACGGGGTCGGCGTGGATGCCCTTGACCAGCCCGCGTTCGAGCTTCACGAGGTCGGGCGCGACGGCCGCCACCTGCTCCAGTTCGAGGAGACCACCGTCGGCCACATCGACGGCGAGGGCGAGCCCACGGGCGCGCAGGGCCGCGAGGGCGTGCCCGTGGCGGCCCTCGCCGACGACGCCGAGGACGTCGGTCAGCTCGGTGACCAGCCCGTGCAGGTCGTCCTGGGCGAGGAGGAGGTCGAGGACCGCGGCCTCGCCGATGGCCTGGGAGCCGAGGTTGACGGCCAGGAACCGGTCGGCCGGCAGCCCCACGCGTCCGCGCAGGGCCGACAGGAGCGCGGCGGCCTCCAGCTCGGTGCCCTTGCCGCTGCGGACGGCGGCGGCGAACCAGGGCTGCGGCGAGCGGGCGGGCCATTCGGCGACGCGGGTCAGCGCCTCGTACCCCACGCACGCCCCGGTCCGCAGGTCGATGATCGGCTGGTAGACGGTGCGCAGGTTCTCCGGGCGGCGCAGCAGGCGCTCGACCTGGTCCTCCCAGTCGTCCTCGCGGCGGCCCGGCGCCTCGACGACGTCCAGGGGCGCCCGAGCCCGGCGGGGAGGGGGCGGGCACGGGCGGCACCCCCGAGGGCGCCGTCAGCGCCGACGCCTGCTGCGGGGAAGGTCCGTCCACGCGTCGATTCTCGACCGGTGGGGCCAGGGAGTGAAGGCCGGTGGACGGGCGGAAGTGACCGCTGGTGGTGGCGGGGTCACTCGGACGGGTGAGCGGCCTGCGCCGCGACGTCCTGCTCGCGCAGGCCGCCGAGCACCGAGTCGAAGATGTCGCGCAGCTGGTCGACCTGGTCGGGACGCAGGCGGTCGAAGAGGTGGTTGCGGACGCCCTCGACGTGGGTGGGGGCCGCCGCCTCCAGGGCCGCGAAGCCGGGGTCGGTCAGCTCCGCGAAGGCGCCGCGGCGGTCCGTGGGACAGCTGGCGCGGCGGACCCAGCCGAGCTCCTCCAGGCGGGCCACCGCGTGCGAGAGCCTGCTCCGGGAGGACTCGGAGGCGTCGGCCAGCTCGCTCATCCGCAGCCGCCGGTCGGGGGACTCCGACAGCCGGACGAGGATCTCGTAGTAGGCGTGCGGCATCCCGGCGTCGCGCTGCAGCTCACGCTCGAGCTGCGCGGCCAGGAGGCGGGACCCGGCGAGGTAGGCGCGCCAGGCCCGCTGTTCGCGTTCGTCCAGCCATCGGGTCACTCGGCCATCCTACTCGTTGAGCGTACAATTATCGCGTCGCGACACCCGACCGGTCGAACGGCCGAGGGCCGCACCGATCGGCCTAGACTCCGGCCGTGCCCGCGCGTCGACCGCTCCACACCTTCCTGTGCGCCCTCGTCGCCACGGCCGCGCTGTGCGCGGCCTGCTCCGCCGAGGAGCCCGCACCGAGGGCGGCCGCACCCGCGCCGTCCTCGGACGCCGGCCGGGAGACGGCCACGTCCGCACCGCCGCCGACCGACACCCCGACGTCGGCGCCGCCCACCACGGCCGGGACGGACACGATGACGATCGCCCTGGCCGGGGACGTGCACTTCGCCGAGCACGTGGCGCAGTTGCTGCAGGACCCGTCGACCTCCGGGCTGGCGGACCTGCGTCCGCTGCTCGCCGGGGCCGACCTCGCGATGGTGAACCTCGAGACCGCGATCACCACGCGCGGCACGCCGCAGCCCAAGCAGTTCCACTTCCGCACCACCCCGGCCGCGCTCGACGCCCTCGCCGAGACGGGGGTGGACGTCGTGACCATGGCGAACAACCACGCCGTCGACTACGGGCCCGACGGCCTGAAGGACTCCCTCGCCGCCCGCGCGTCCTCGCCCATCCCCGTGGTCGGGTTCGGCAAGGACGAGGACGACGCCTACGGGGCGGCGATGCTCGACGTGCGGGGGGTGCGGGTCGCCGTGCTCGGCGCCACCCAGGTGCCCGACTGGACGCTGCGGACGTGGCCGGCGAAGGGCTCCCGGCCCGGCGTCGCCTCCAGTTCCGGGGCCGGCCTGCGCCGCCTGGCCACCGCCGTGCGCCGCGCCCGGGCCGACGCCGACGTCGTCCTCGTCTACCTGCACTGGGGCACCGACTACACCAGCTGCCCGGACGCCGCCCAGAAGCGCACGGCCGACGCCCTCGCCGCGGCCGGTGCGGACGTCGTCGTCGGGGCGCACGCCCACCGGGTGCAGGGGTCGGGGTGGCGGCAGGGCAGCTACGTGGCCTGGGGGTTGGGCAACTTCGTCTGGTGGCGCTGGCGCGACCCGGCGGACACGACCACCGGCGTCCTCACGCTCACGGTGCGCCCCCAGGGCCGGGGGAAGGCCGCACGGGTGAGCGAGCAGTCCTGGACGCCGCTGCGCGTGCGCTCCGACGGCGTGCCCCGGGCCGCCCGGGACGACAAGGAGCAGGCCGATCTCGACGCCCGTCGAGCGGCCGCGCAGCGGTGCAGCGGGCTGTCGCAGACGCCCCCCGCGGGCTGAGCGGTACGCGGCACCCCCGTCGGCCCGCTACCCTTGACGCAGGTCGTCCGCGCGCCCACGCCGTGAGCACGCGGATCCGGCGCCTTCACGGCGTCGCGGGGTCGATCGCCGCTCGCCGGCGAAGGCCCTCACGACCTGTCCACCCTGGCGGTTCCTTTCGTCGAGGCACGGCCCGCGTCACCGCGGGCCCTGCGCGTCGCGACGCACGCGCCCGGGGTGGTCGTCGGCCCAGGCCGACCCCACCGATCGGCGCCTCGCTGCGCACACCCCCGGTCGCGTGCTGCTGCGGTGTGGACCCTGCGTCCACGCCGCTGCCGGTGCGCGCCCCTGCCCCGGAAGGACCCGCGTGACCGACGCGACCACCCACCGTCCCCGTCGTCGCCCCACCCAGAACCGCCGTGACTCCGGCAGCGCCCCGCGCGCCGCGCGTCCGCCCCGCCAGCCCTCCGCCCTGGAGGTGGCCCTGACCGCCTCCCAGGAGGACGCGGCCCCCACGGCCGCCGACTTCGCCGAGCTCGGCCTGCCCCGCACGCTCGTGTCCGGGCTCGCCCGCGCCGGCATCACCGCCCCCACCCCGCTCCAGTCGCGCGCGATCCCGGACGCCCTCGGCGGCCGCGACGTCGTCGGCCGCGCGGGTACGGGGTCGGGCAAGACCCTCGCCTTCGGCCTCCCCCTGCTGGCCCGGCTCGCCGGTGCCACCAGTGCCCCCGGCCGCCCCCGCGGGCTCGTGGTCGTCCCCACGCGCGAGCTCGCCCAGCAGGTCAACGACGCGCTCGCCCCGCTCGCCGCGGCACTGAACCTGCGGGTCGCCGCCGTGTACGGCGGCGCCTCGATCCAGGCGCAGGTGATGAAGCTGCGACGCGCCTGCGACGTCGTGATCGCCACCCCCGGCCGCCTCGAGGACCACCAGCGCCGGGGCACCTGCCAGCTCGACGACGTCCAGGTCGCCGTCCTCGACGAGGCCGACCACATGGCCGACCTCGGCTTCCTGCCCTCGGTGACCCGCATCCTCGACTCGGTGCCGGCCACCGCCCAGCGGCTGCTGTTCTCGGCCACCATGGACCGCGCCGCCGCCGCGCTCGTCGAGGGGCACCTCACCGAGCCCGCGCTGCACGCCGTCACCGGGGCCGTCGCGACCGTCGACACGATGGAGCTGCGCTCCTTCGGGGTGCGCAAGGAGACCAAGAACGCGGTGGCCGCCGCCGTCGCCGCCCGCCCCGGCCGCACCCTCCTGTTCGTCCGTACGAAGATCGGCGCCCAGCGTCTGGCCGACCACCTCGACCGATGCGGCATCCCCAGCGAGGCGATCCACGGCGACCGCACCCAGGGGCAGCGCCGCAAGGCGCTGGAGAACTTCGCCAGCGGTCGCCGCCGCGTCCTGGTGGCCACGGACGTCGCCGCTCGTGGCATCCACGTCGACGACGTCGACCTCGTGGTGCACTACGACCCGCCGAACGACCACAAGGACTACCTCCACCGCAGCGGCCGGACCGCGCGCGCGGGCCGCTCCGGGACCGTGCTGTCGCTGGTCCAGCCCGGCGAGATGCGCGACCACGACCGGATGCTGCGCACGCTCGGCCGTACCGGCCACGCGATCGTCCCGGTCGACCCCGAGCACCCCGAGGTCGTCGAGCTCGGCACGTCGGGGGAGCCCGTCGTCGTCGTCGAGGAGGAGCCCCGCCGTCCGCGTCGCCAGGGCCCGCCCCGGCGAGGTGGCGAGTCGGGCGCCTGGTCGCCCCGGCGCGAGGGTCCCGGCCGCCCCGCGCGCAGCGGCAGCCGTCCGGCCCCGGCCGGTCGCGACGCCCGCGAGGGCCGCGCTCATGGCGGTCCCTACCGCGCCCAGGGCCCCGCACAGCCCGCCCAGGGTCGCTGACCTCCACGAGCAGCACCGGTGCCCAGGCACGGCGTCTCCACGGACGCTGAGGCCGGGCATCGATCCGAGACGCCCGAAGGGCCCGACCGCAGCTGCGGTCGGGCCCTTCGGCGTGGGGGACGGGGGTGCCGGAACGGCTGGATCAGGGCAGGCAGTCGGCCGCGGTGCGGGTGCGCCGACCGACCTGCCGCAGGCCCGACAGGTCGCCTGGGGAGTAGGAGTGGACGGACGTCATGGTGGGGTACATGAGCTGCCGGCTGTCGTCGACGTGCTCCAGACCGACGACGTGCCCCAGCTCGTGCATCAGCACCGGCCCGCGGCCGCCGGCGCCGAAGCCGGGGCTCAGTCTGGCGCTGGACGACTTGTTGATCACGACGTAGCCGGTGACGATCCGCGGCGCGTGCGAGCGGCGGCCGTCGGACCACCAGGCGGTGCGCCACCCGGCGACGCCGACCTGGCTGCGCGCGCCCGACAGGGCGTCGCTGCGGCCCTTGCCCTTGCCGGGGGAGGCCCAGGCGATGACCACGGGCGGGACGCGACCGTTCCAGGGCTGGGCGTCACCGCCGTAGGTACGCCCCGGCACCGTGCGGGTCGTGCCGTCGTAGACGAAGACCATCCCCGTGGCCCGTGACAGGCGCGTGACGGCCGCCTTCACGTCTCCCAGCGCACCAGGGGGCGCCGAGGAGGTGTTGACCCGGTAGTGGACGGCGGCGCAGGAGTTCCAGCGCACCACGCTGCCGTCGGCGTTGCGGCTGAGCCGGTAGCCGGGTGCAGGGGCGGAGGCGGCCAGGGAGGGCGAGGCGGGAACCGCCACGAGGGACGCGCAGGCCGCCAGGGCGAGGGCTGCACCGACCCATCGGGCCCGACTGGTCGATCTGGTCGATCTCGTCGGCCCGGCCGTCCTGGTCGGCCTGGTCCGCGCGGGCGAGGCGTCGTCCACGTGCTCCTCCGTGCGCCGCGTCGTCGCGCCCTCGCGGGGCGCCTCCGGGAGAAATCCCCTCAAGTCTGCGCTCGGGGCGGCTCGTCCCGCGCCCGCCGAACGGGGGTTCTCGATCTGATTGACAGCCCGTTCCTTCACCTGTCAGTCTCTTCTTACACGTGATGGATCGATAGAGGAGATGCCGTGGACGCCGACGAGCTGCTCGCGCTCCTCGCCGCCCTCGGGCACCGCCAGCGGCTCAACGTCCTCGCCGCCCTCACGGGGGAGAGGGTGCACGTGAGCGAGCTGGCGCGGCGACTGGGGCTGTCGCGGCCGCTGCTGTACATGCACCTGGAGAAGCTCCAGGCCGCAGGCCTCGTCGAGGGCGATCTCGAGCTCTCGGCCGACGGCAAGGCGATGAAGTTCTTCCGCCTCGTCCCCTTCGACGTGCGGCTCACCCCCGAAGCGGTGCTCGAAGCGATGGCCTCCAGCGCGGCCCCTGGGGCCGACGCCGAGGTGCCGCCCCCGGAGGACGACCGCGATCCCTGACCGGGCCCGTCCTCGTCGCCCCCCGACCGTCCATTCCGTGCGGGCCCGTCACCCGCCGTCCTCGAAGGAGTTCCCATGACCGGGGCGCTCATCTCCATCGCCATCGTCCTCGGCGTCGTCGGCATCACCGGGGCCGTCGTCATCAGCTACTTCCGCCTGCAGCGCCACCGCGCCGACGCCGTCGCGCACGCCGCCTTCCGCCAGCTCGCCGAGCAGGCCGTGGCCAACCAGCAGGCCCTGCAGCAGGAACTGTCCGTGATCAGCTCGCGGCTGGAGGCCGTCGAGACGCTGCTGAGGAGCGTCGAGTGAGCCCCGCCCCGGGCCGCGGGCTGCCCGCACCGGTCGACGCCCTGGCCGGCCCCCGCACCTGGCGGGCCCTGGCGTACCTGGCGGTCGGCCTCGTCCTGCCGGTCCTGCTGTTCAGCGTGGTCGTGACCGCCCTGTCCGTGGCCGTGGGGCTCGCCGTCACGGTGGTGGGGCTGCCCCTGCTGCTGGGTGCGGCCCTGCTCGTGCACGGCTGCGCCGCCCTCGAACGGCACCGCGCCGCCGCCGTCCTCGAACGCCCGGTGACGGCAACCCCACCGGCCGCCGCCTCCGGCCTGCTCGCCCGGCTGCGCGCGCAGTGGTCGGCGGGCCTCACGTGGCGCGAGCTCGCCCTCCTCGTCCTGCTGTTCGCCCCCCTCTACGCCCTCGACCTGGCCGCCCTGATCGTGTGGCTGGCCGTCCTCGGCCTCCTCACCTGCCCCGCCTGGTACTGGGCCATCCCGCAGGACTTCCCCGACGGCTCCCGCGCCCACGGCATCGCCCTGGGCTGGTTCCCGCACGGACCCGACGGGCGCGGGGCGATCGGCGTCTTCATCGGGGACCTCGGCACGGCCCTGATGGTCGCCGCGGCAGGGCTCGTCCTGCTCGCCGGTGCGGGCCTCCTGGTGCGTGCGGCCGCCCGCCTGCACGCCCGCACCGTGGCGGCCGTGGTCGGCACGCCTCGCGACCCCATGGCCGCCGCCCGGGAGGTCCTGGCCACGCCCGGCCCGCTTCCCGCCCTCACGCCCACCCTCGTCGCCGGCAGCCACGGCTCGCCGACCACCGCCGAGGCGGACGGGCTCACCGCCTGACGTCGCCCGTTCGACGGGCGGCTCCGTCTGCGCCGTTGGAGGCGTGCGCCCGAGCTCTCGTCGGATCCCCTGAGCCCCCTCCCGCCTCACCTCCCGTCGTCTCACCCCCTCATCTCCCCCCGAGCCATCGCGCTGGGCTGTCGCCGCAGTGCCGATGCCGCACGCCCCAAACGGAGCGATCATGAACCTCTCCTCACCGACCGCCGCCCGTCCCGCGCTCGACCAACCGCCGGACCCGCACGCGCCGCCGCCCTCCCGCCGCCCCTCCGGCCCGCTCGTGGAGCGCATCGCCGCCTGGAGCATCCGCCACCGCCGCGTCGTGCTCCTCGGGTGGATCGCCCTGGTCGTGCTCGCCGTCGCGGTGGGCGGGTTCGCCTCGGGCACGACCGCACCCGCGCGCAGCCCCGGCGAGGCAGGGCGGGCCGAGCAGGCCCTCGCCGACGCGGGCCGCGAAGCACCCGCCCGGGAGCAGGTGCTCGTGCGCCGGGCCGCCGGCACCGGCGACGCCGTGCGCGACGCGCAGGTGCGGCAGGCCCTGGGCGAGCTCGCGACCGCCCTGCGGGCGCTGCCGGGCTCGGCCACGTCGGTGCGCACGGCGCTGGAGGACCCCGGCCTGCTCAGCCCGGACGGGCACGCCGCCCTCGCCACGTTCGAGGTCGTCGGCGACGACCCCGACGAGGCGGTCGTCCCCGCCCAGGCGGCGGTGGCGAAGGTGGCGCGCGCGCACCCCGACCTCGTCGTCGTGCAGGCGGGGGACGCGTCCGTCGACAAGGCGATCGGGGACCAGGTCGGGGCCGACCTGTCCCGGGCGGAGCGGACCAGCCTGCCGTTGACGCTCGCGATCCTCGTGCTCGTCTTCGGGTCCCTCGTCGCGGCCGGCCTGCCCGTGCTGCTGGCCGCCGGCTGCGTGGCCGCGGCCGTGTCGCTGCTGTCCGTGCCGGGGCGCTGGCTGCCGCTGGACGACTCGACGACGTCGGTCGTCGTCCTCGTCGGCATGGCCGTCGGCGTCGACTACTGCCTGTTCTACCTGCGCCGCGAGCGGGAGGAGCGGGCCCTGGGCCGCAGCGGCCCGGACGCGCTGCGGGTGGCCACCGCCACGTCGGGCCGGGCCGTGGTGACGGCGGGCCTCACCGTGGCCGGATCCCTGGCCGGGCTGCTGCTCACCGGCATCGACATCTTCGCCGTGATGGCCCTCGGCACGATGACGGTCGTCGGGCTGTCGGTCCTGGCCGCGGTGACCGCCCTGCCGGCGGCGCTGTCCCTGCTGGGCGACCGGGTCGAGGCGCTGCGCGTGCCCTGGTGGGGCTCGCGCCGCAGGACCGCCTCCCGCTCACGCTTCTGGGGCGCCGTCGTCCGCCGGGTGGTGCGACGCCCTCGGATCGCGGCGCTCCTGGCCGCGACCCTGCTCGGCGCGCTGGCCGCCGTCGGGGTGGGGCTGCCCACCGGAGCTCCGCCGCTGTCGCTGCTGGCCGAGGGCACGCCCGTCGCGCCCGGGGTGAGCGAGCTCGCTCGGGCGTTCCCGGGGCAGGCGGCCTCGGCCACCGTCGTCGTCCACGGGGAGGGTGCCACCGGCGCCGCCGGCACCGCCGCCCTGGACCGCCTCCGCACCGCCGTCTCAGGCCGCCCGTCGACCTTCCCCGCGGCGCCCTCCGCACGCCCCGGGACCGGTGGCGGCCTGCTCGTCGTCGACGTCCCGCTGGCCGGGTCGGGCAGCGACGCCACCTCCGTGGCGGCCCTGGACACCCTGCGGACGGCGGTCCTGCCCGCGGCGCTGGCCGGTACCTCCCTGCGCGCCGACGTGGGCGGGCAGACCGCCTCGGACGTCGACTTCGACCGCACGCTGCAGCGCAGCCAGTGGTGGGTGGTGGGCTTCGTCGGGCTCCTGGCGCTGGTGCTCCTGGTGCGCGCGTTCGGCTCGCCGCTGCTGGCCCTCGCCGCGATCGGGCTCACCGGTGCCTCGGTGGCCGCCTCCTACGGGGTGCTGTCCCTCGTCTTCGAGCACGGGCTGCTGCAGGCGTGGGGGGTGCCGTCCTACGGGGCCGTCGTGTCCTGGCTGCCGCTGTTCATGTTCGTGCTGCTGTTCGGCCTGACCATGGACTACCAGGTGTTCCTGATCAGCAGGATCCGCGAGGCGCGTGACGGTCGACCCGTGCGGGAGGCCGTGGTGACCGGCATCGGCCGCAGCGCCGGGGTGGTCACCAGCGCAGCGGTGATCATGGTCTCGGTGTTCTCGATCTTCGCCCTGCTCGACTTCGCCCCCATGGCGATGTTCGGCATCGGCATGGCCGTCGCCGTCGCGCTGGACGCGACGCTCATCCGGGGCGTCCTGCTGCCGGCGGTGCTGGTCCTGCTGGGCGAGCGGGCATGGCAGGTGCCCGCCTGGTTGCCCCGCGCGCTGCGGCCCCGGCCCGAGGGCGTGGAGGTCAGCCCCGCACCGTGACCAGGGCGGTGCGCCGCGGCAGCGGCTGGCAGGGGGTGCGGCCGCGGGTCACCTCGACCCGGTGCCCGAGCGCGACCGCCTCGGCCAGCACCGGCTGGTACCGCTCCCGCTGCGCGTCGTCCAGCAGCACCATCCCGCCGGGGCGGGTCCGGCGCAGGGCCCGCCGCAGCGCCTCCTCGCGCGCGCGGCCGTCGACCAGCACGAGGTCGAACGGCCGCGCGCCGACGGCGTCCTCGTCCTCGATCGTCGCGACGTAGGCGGCGAAGTCGAGGCCCGCTCCGCTGGGGGCACCCGAGCCGACCACCGGCGCGGAGCTCTCCGGCACCTGCGGGACGTGCAGGTTCACCTGCGCGCGCAGCCCGGCGCGGCGGCCAGCAGCTCGCGGACCCGCTGGGCCCAGCCCGCGTGGTGCTCCACGGAGTCGAGGGTGGCGCAGCGGCGGGCGAGCCAGATCGTCGAGGCGCCCGAACCGTACTCGAAGACCCGTGCCGCGTCGCCGAGGCCCTGCAGGAACCCCGCGACGCGGTCGGCGGCCTCGTAGGTCCACCACGGCAGGTCGAGGACGACGAGGTCCTCCGCCTGGTGGACGGCGAGCAGGGTGCGCAGGTGCGCGGCCGTGCCGCGGGGTGCGGCCTGGGCGCGGCGGTCCCACGCCCGCAGCATGGCGGTGCCCTCCAGTGCCGAGCGGGCGCGTCCCACGACGGCGAGGTAGGCGTCGCGCACGGGCCCCGCGTCGGGGTCCAGGAGCGGCGTGCGAGGCTGCGGGGAGGTGGCGGGCTGCTCGGGCACCCGCGAAGTCTGCCACCGCGTCCCCACCGCACGCTCTCGAGGCGGCGGTCGGCAGCCGGGCAGGGTCGAGCAGGCAGGAGGCAGGTCATGGCGATCGCGACGACGCGCAGGGTGGACGCCGAGGGGTTGCGGGAGTTCCTCGCGACGCGCCGCAACCTCGTCCTGCTCACCTATCGCGCCGACGGCGGGCCCCAGCTCTCGCCCGTCACCGGTGCTCAGGCACCCGACGGTCGCATCCTCGTGGCCAGCTACCCGCGGCGCGCGAAGTCCGTGAACCTCGCCCGCGACCCGCGCTGCAGCCTCCTGGCGCTCGGCGAGGACTTCGGTGACGCCTGGGTCCAGATCGACGGGACCGGCGAGGTGATCGGGGGCGAGGAAGGGTCGAGGCCCTCGTCGAGTACTACCGGGCAGCGGCGGGGAGCACCCGGACTGGGAGGACTACCGGCGCGCGATGCGGGAGCGCGACAAGGTGTGCCTCGCCGTCACGCCCGTGCGGTGGGGGCCGGTCGCCACCGGCGGCATCCCGCCCGAGTACGCCTGAGCAGGCCGCGCCCTCCCCAGGCCCGACGCCGCACCGATCGCGACGCGCGGATGTGGACGAACCGCCGCACCGCGCCGGAGGGCACGTAGGGTCGGCTTCCGATCAGAGCCGTACGAGGCCCGGGACGAGGGGGTGGGGTGTGCTGCACGTCCACCGTGCCGTGCGCGCGGACGCGCTCGTCCCCGCTCGCCGCGGTGCTGGCCACGCCCGCGCCCGACCCGTTCGCCGCGGAGGTGCTCGCCGTCCCCACCAAGGGCGTCGAACGCTGGCTCGCCCAACGTCTGTCCCACCATCTCGGCGCCTCGGGTACGGAGGCGGGCGTCTGCGCCAACGTCCGCTTCGACAGCCCGGGTGCGATCGTGCGCGGGGCGCTCACCCAGCTGCGCGCCGGGTCCGGCGCGGGCGAGGAGGACCCGTGGCGGCCCGAGGCGCTCGCCTGGTCGCTGGCGGCCGTCCTCGGCGACGTCCTGGAGCGCCCCTGGGCGGCGCCGCTGCACCGCTACCTCTCCGGCGGGGAGGACCCGCGGGGTCGACGGCTCACCCTCGCCCGGCGCCTCGCCGACCTGTTCGCCGCCTACGGGGCGGCCAGGCCCGATCTCGTGCTCGCGTGGTCGGCCACGTCCGAGGGGCGCTCAGGGTTCGGCCCCGCCGCTGGACCCCCGGACACCGACGGCGCCGGCCTGCCGCTGCCGGAGGACCTGGCCTGGCAGCCGCACCTGTGGCGCGCCGTCGAGGCGGCCGTCGGGCAGGCGCACCCCGCCCTGCGCCTGCCCGACGACCTCGAGCTGCTGGCGGCCGACCCCGCGGCCGTCGACCTGCCCGCCCGCCTCGGCGTCTTCGGGGCCACCCGGCTCCCGCACACCACCGTGCGCGTTCTCGCCGCGCTGGCCCGACACCGCGAGGTGCACCTGTGGCTGGTGCACCCTCGCCCGCGCTGTGGGCGAGGACCTCCGCCGCGGCGGCGTCCCTGCGTCCTGCGCTGCGGCGCCGGCAGCTGCCGGTGCTGGCGCGGCACCGGCTCCTGGCATCGATGGCCGGCGACTCCGTCGAGCTGCAGGTGCAGTTGCTGCAGCACGCCGGTCCTTTCGGCGACCACGAGCATCCCGTGCCCGCCCCCGTACCCGCCCCGGTGCCCACGCTCCTCGGCCGCCTGCAGGCCGCGATCGCCGCCGCCGACCCGGCCGGGCCGGGTCCCGCAGCGGCGAGCCACCCCACAGATGTGGCCGACGGCAGCGTGCAGGTGCACGCCTGCCACGGCAGGGCCCGGCAGGTCGAGGTGCTCCGCGACGTGCTCGTCGGGCTGTTCGCCGACGACCCGACGCTGCAGCCCCGCGACGTCGTGGTCATGTGCCCCGACGTCGAGGAGTTCGCCCCGCTCGTCACGGCCGCGTTCGTCCCCGTCCCCGGCTCGGCGGCCCACCACCCCGGCCGGGACCTGAGGGTCCAGGTCGCCGACCGGTCGCTGCGCCGGACCAACCCCTGCCTCGACCTCCTTGCCCGGCTTCTCGACCTGGCCGACTCGCGGGTGAGCGCGCCCGACGTCCTCGACCTGCTCGCCCAGGCGCCGGTGCGGCAGCGCTTCGGGCTGGACGCGGAGGATCTGGAGCGCGTGCGGGGGTGGGCCGTGGAGGCCGGCGCCCGCTGGGGTGAGGACGCCGCCCGGCGGGCCCGCTTCGGCCTCGGCCACGTGCGTCAGGGCACGTGGGACGCAGCTGTCGACCGCCTCCTGCTCGGCGTGGCGATGGCCGAGGAGGACCACCGGTTCGTGGGGTCGGCGCTGCCGCTGGACGACGTTCCCGCGAGCGACGTCGACCTCGCCGGGCGGCTCGCGGAGTTCCTCGAGCGCCTCACGACGGTGCTCGCCGGCCTCGACGGCCTCGCCCCGCTGCAGGCGTGGCTGCAGACCCTCGACGACGCCCTCACCCTGCTCGCCGACGTCCCGGCGCCGGATGCCTGGCAACTGGTCCAGGCCCGCGCCGTCCTGCACGACGTCCGGTCGGCAGCGGGCGAGGACTCGCAGGCCACCGACACCGGGCTGACCCTGCCGGAGGTGCGGGCGCTGCTCGCGGAGCGGCTGCGGGGGCGGCCCACCCGCGCCGGCTTCCGCACGGGTGCCCTCACCGTGTGCTCCCTGGAGCCCATGCGAGCGGTCCCGCACCGGGTCGTGTGCCTGCTGGGGATGGACGACGGCGCCTTCCCGCGCACGGTCGTCGACGACGGCGACGACCTCCTGCGGCGCGACCCCTGCCCGGGCGAACGCGACCCCCGCCTGCAGGACCGCCAGCTCTTCCTGGACGCCGTCACCTCGGCCCAGGAGGTCCTGGTCGTGGTCCACTCCGGAGCGGACGAGCGCACCGGCGCAGCCCGACCTCCCGCGGTGCCCGTCGCCGAACTCCTCGACGCGCTCGACACCCTGCACCCGGGTGCGGGCAGCGCCGTGGTCGTCCCTCATCCCCTGCAGCCCACCGACCCGCGCACCTTCGTACCCGGCGCCCTCGGCCGCCCGGGCCCGTTCGGCTTCGATCCGGCCGCGCACGCGGCGGCCAGGGCCGGTCTCACCGACCGCACGCCCCCGCCGCCGGTGCTCGGTCGCCACCTTCCCGTCGAACGCGCCGACACCGTCGCCCTCGACGATCTCGTCGCCTGCCTGGAACATCCCGCGCGGTGGTTCCTCCGCACGCGCGTCCACGTGCCCGTCGCGGACGACCGCCACGACGACGTGCAGGACCGCCTGGAGCTCGAGGTCGACGGGCTGACCCGGTGGGAGGTCGGCGATCGCCTGCTCGCGGCCCGGCTCGCGGGCGACGACCTCGCCGTGGCCCGGCAGGCCGAGTGGCGGCGGGGGCAGCTGCCGCCGCGCTGGCTCGGACACGCGGTCCTCGAAAGGGTCTGCGCCCAGGTGGAGCCGATCGCCGAGGCCGTCCGCCCGTGGCAGGGCGCCGCCGCGCTCACGCTGGACGTCGTCGCCGACCTCCCGCAGGGGATCCCGGTCGTGGGCACCGTCACGGGTGTCCGCGAGCTGGCCGAACCCACGCTCGTGCGGGCCGTGTTCTCCCGGCTCGCGGGCAAGCACCGGTTGCGTGCCTGGGTGCAGCTGCTCGCCCTCGCCGTAGCACGACCGGACCGCCCCTGGCAGGCCGTCGTCGTCGGGCGGGCCCCGGGCCGCCGCGACCTCGCCGCCGTGAGCGTTTTGACCGCGCCGCCCTCGGCGCAGGCGGCCCAGCGCCTGCAGGACCTCCTCGTGCTGCGCGACCACGCCCAGCGGGCCCCGCTGCCCCTGCCCGTCGCCGCCGCCTCCGCCTACGCCGCCGCCAGAAGCGGGGGCACGCCCGAACCGGCCGCGCTGGAGGACGCCTCCCGCGCCTGGCAGGAGGCACGGGAGGACGCCGATCCCGCCTGGCAGCTGTGCCTGGCACCCGACGTCCGGTTCTCGGCGCTCCTGGAGCCGCCCGGGCGCGCCGAAGCCGCCTGGGCTGCCCGCTGGGGCGAGACGACCCGCTTCGGCGTCCTCGCTCGCCGTGTGTGGGAGCCCCTCCTCGCCGCGGAGCGCCGATGGACCGCCTGAGCCCGCCCGTCCCCTTCGACCCGTTCGGGCCCCTGCCCGGCGGCACGACCGTCCTCGAGGCGAGCGCCGGCACGGGCAAGACCTGGACCATCGCGGCGCTCGCCGTCCGCCACCTCGCCGAGGGCACGACCGACCTCGGCCGTCTCGCGCTGATCACGTTCGGCAGGGCCGCAACGTCGGAGCTGCGGGAGCGCGTGCGCGAACGCCTCTCGGCATGCACGACGCAGCTGCTGCGCCCCGACGCCCGCGATGCCGCTGACCCGCTGGTGCGCTTCCTCGCCTGCGTCGACGACGCCGAGCTCGAGCGGCGCCGGCAGCGGCTGCTGGCGGCCGTGGCGAGGTTCGACACGGCGACGATCGCCACCACGCACGGGTTCTGCCAGCGCGCCCTGGCCTGGCTGGGCATCGCCGCCGACCTCGACCCGGAGGCCGTCCTCGTCGGCGACGCCGCCGACCTCGTGGAGGAGGTGGTCGACGACCTCTACGTGCAGCGGTTCGCCGACCACCGCCCCCGTGCGGGGGAGCCGCCGCGCCCGTCGCCCACCGTGGCGCGGACGGTGGCCCGGGCCGCGGCGGGTGACCCTACGGCCGAGCTGCTGCCGGCGACGGCCACCGCGGCGGGCCACCCCGCCGGAGTCCTGGTCGAGTTCGCGCGGGCCGTGCGCCAGGAGGTGACCCGGCGCAAGCGTGAGCGGCGGCTCCTCGACTACGACGACCTCGTGCTGCTCCTGCGGGACGCCCTCGCCGACCCGCGCACCGGCCCGGCAGCCTCCGCCCGGCTCCGCGAGCGCGTCGGGGTCGTGCTCGTCGACGAGTTCCAGGACACCGATCCGCTCCAGTGGGAGGTCCTGCGCCGCGCCTTCCACGGCCACGTCCCCCTCGTCCTCATCGGCGACCCCAAGCAGGCGATCTACGCCTTCAGGGGCGGCGACGTGAGCGCGTACCTCGCCGCAAGGGAGCAGGCCGACGCGGTGGCCACGCTGTCGTCCAACTGGCGCAGCGACGCCGGGCTCGTGCGGGCCCTCGGCGCGCTGTGGCGGGGCGCGGCCCTCGGCGACGAGCGCATCGTCGTCACCCCCGTCGAAGCCGCCCGGCCGCGACCCCGCGTCAGCGACGGCCCGCCCGTGCGCCTGCGGCGCCTGAGCCGTGCCGCCCTCGGCACGGCGGGCTCCCGGCTGCCGCTGGTCGGACGCGTCCGCGAGGCGGTCGTCGCCGACGTCACGTCGGTGACCGTCGACCTGCTGACGTCGCGCCGGCTGATCGCGCCCGACGGCGCGCACCGGGCTGTCGAACCCGCCGACATCGCGGTGCTCACCCGGCGCAACACCGACGCGCTCGCCGTCCGCGACTCGCTGGTCGCCGTCGGGATCCCGGCGGTGGTGTCCGGCCTGTCCAGCGTGTTCGCGTCGCCGTCGGCGACCTCGTGGCTCACCCTGCTCGACGCCATGATCAGCCCCGGCCGGCCCGGGCCGACGGCCGCGCTCGCGCTCACCGCCTTCGTCGGCTGGGACGCCCACCGGCTGGCCACTGCCACCGGCACCGAACGCGAGGAGCTGGCCAGGACCGTCGCGGACTGGGCGTCGGTGCTGTCGACGCACGGCGTGGCCGCGCTCGCCGAGGCCGTGACGGGGGCGGGTCTCGCGCAGCGGTTGCTGCGCACGACGACGGGGGAGCGCACCCTGACCGACCTGCGCCACGTCGGGCAGGAGCTCCACGCCGCGGCGTCCCGGGCCGGGCTCGGCACGGCCGCACTGCGCGACTGGCTGCAGCGGCGCATCCGGGACGCGGCCGAGGACTACACCGAGGAGCGCAGCCGGCGCCTCGACACCGACAGCGCAGCGGTGCAGGTCGTGACCGTGCACGCGGCGAAGGGCCTGGAGTTCCCCGTCGTGCTGGTGCCCTTCGCCTGGGACCGCTACGAGGGGGACAAGCAGGCCGTGCTGCGGCTGCACGACGCGCAGGGCGTGCGCCAGCTGCACGTGGGCGGTCCGGGGTCGCCGGGCGCCGACGAGGCGCGCGCCGTGCATCTCGCGGAGGAGCGCGGCGAGGACCTGCGGTTGCTCTACGTCGCCCTCACCCGGGCGTGCAGCCAGGTGGTCGTGTGGTGGGCCCCGACGGGCAACGCCGCTGCGGGCGCCCTCACCCGGCTGCTGTGGGGGGAGCGTTCCCCCACCGGCGGGTTGCCCGCGCGGGTGCGGCTGGGCTCCGACGCCGACCTCGAGCGGGGTCTGCAGGCATCGACCCGGGCCGCCGGGGATCTGCTCGGCTGCGAGGTCGTGGACGAGGTGGCCGCCCGCGTGCGCTGGGAGGCGCCCGAGCGGTCCGTGCCACCGCTGGTCCTCGGGCGGCCACGGATCGGCCTCGACACGGGCTGGCGTCGCCTGTCGTACTCGTCGCTGACCGCCGCCGCGCACGAGGGCACGTACGGATCCGGCGGCGAGGGGCCCCTGGTCGGGGTGGGGTCGGAACCCGAGGGCGCCCCCGAGACCGACGAGGCCCAGGTGGGCCCGGCAGGAGAGCCCGGCACCTCCACCGTCGCCGAGGCCCACGCCGGCTCGGCGTCCGAGGAGGAACCCAGGCGCGTCCAGGTGCCGCCGATGGCGGACCTCCCCGGGGGCACCGGCTTCGGCACCCTCGTCCACGAGGTGCTGGAGACGGTGGACACCGGCGCCCCCGATCTGCTCGCGCGGCTGCACGAGGCGTGCCGCCGCGCCGGGGCCGACCGCATGCCCGGCGTAGGTGCCCTCCACCTCGCCGAGGTACTCCTGCCCGTGCTGCGCACACCCATGGGCCCGCTGGCCGACGACGCGTCCCTCGCCGACCTCGCACCGAGGGACCGGTTGACCGAGCTGGAGTTCGAGCTGCCCCTGGCCGGCGGTGACGCCGTCGACGTCGCCGTGGACGGGGCGCACGCCGCGACGCTCGCCGACGTCGCGGCCCTGCTCACCGCGCGGCTGCAGCCGGAGGACCCCCTCGCGCCGTACGCGCGCCGGCTGGCGGACGCGCCCTTCGCGACGTCCCGGCTGCGCGGATACCTCACGGGCAGCATCGACGCCGTCCTGCGGCTGCCCGGCCCGCGGTTCGTCGTCGTCGACTACAAGACCAACCGGCTGGCGCCGCTGGAGGCCCCCCTGACGACGGAGCACTACCTCCCGGGGCCCCTGGCCGCGGCCATGATGGACGCCGACTACCCGCTGCAGCTGTTGCTGTACCTGACCGCCCTGCACCGCTACCTGCGCTGGCGCCTGCCCGGCTACGACCCGCAGCGGCACCTCGGCGGAGGTCTCTACCTGTTCGTCCGCGGGATGTGCGGGCCTGACACCGTGCGCCAGGACGGCGTGCCGGCAGGTGTCTTCGGCTGGCGCCCCCCGGCAGGCCTGATCGAGGACCTCTCGGCCCTGCTCGAGGGGCGTGGCCGGTGACCGCCCGGACGCCCGGGGTCGGCCGGGCACCCGCACCCACCTCCGCACGAGACACCGATCCCGGGGATGCGCGGCGCGCCGTCTCCGCCACCGGACTGCTGGCCGAGGCCAATGAGGCGGGGGTCGTCCGCGCGGGCGACCTCCAGGTGGCACGGCGCCTCGGCCGACTGTGCGCCGAGGAGGATCCGCGCGTCCTGCTCGCCGCCGCCCTCGCCGTGCGCGCCCTGCGCTCCGGGTCCGTGTGCGTCCGGCCGGACGACCTCGCCGATCTCGCGGTCCCCGACGCCGAGGACGCCGCCGAGGACCGGCCCTCCCTGGCCTGGCCCGACCCGCCCGCCTGGCTCGACGCGCTCGCGGCCAGCCCCATGGTGGGGCGCGGGGAGGCCGAACCCGAAAGCCCTCGGCCGCTGCGCCTGGTCGACGGCCGCCTCTACCTCGACCGGTACTGGCGCGACGAGCAGCGGGTCCGCGACGAGATCGACCGGCGCGCGGCCACGGCCACGCCCCCGGGGGATCCGTCCCGGCTGGGCGCTGCCGTGCGACGCGTCCTGCCCGCACCCGAGGACTCGCTCCAGCGCGACGCCTGCGAGGCCGCGGCGAGCGGGCTGCTGGCGGTCGTCACCGGTGGCCCCGGGACCGGCAAGACCACCGCGATCACCCGGCTGATCGCCGTGCTCCACGAGATCGACCCCGCA
Source organism: Kineosporiaceae bacterium (assembly GCA_046330935.1). Taxonomy (GTDB): domain Bacteria; phylum Actinomycetota; class Actinomycetes; order Actinomycetales; family Kineosporiaceae; genus JAXLRU01. The sequence goes on along the minus strand of JAXLRU010000005.1, from coordinate 566,677 downwards.
CCGCTACGCGTGGCCCTCGCCGCACCGACCGGCAAGGCCGCCGCCCGTCTCGGGGAGGCCGTGGCGGAGGAGACGGCCCAGCTCGCATCGAACGGTCTCCTGCCCCCGCGCATGACCACCCCGCCCGCTCCGACCACCCTGCACCGGCTGCTCGGCCTCGGTCGCTCCGGCTCGGCCGCGGGCAGGGGCCGACACGACCGGGACCACCACCTGCCGCACGACGTCGTCGTCGTGGACGAGACGTCGATGGTCTCCCTGCCCCTGATGGCGCGGCTGTTGGACGCCCTGCGCCCCGATGCCCGGCTCGTGCTCGTCGGCGACCCCGACCAGCTCACCTCCGTCGAGGCCGGCGCGGTGTTCGCCGACGTCGTGGCCCGGTTGGGGGCCCGCCCGCACACGGCACGCGCCGTCGTCCGGCTCGAGCGCGTCCACCGCTTCGGCGGGGCCGTGGCGGCCCTCGCCGACGCCATCCGGCGCGGGGACGGCGAGGCGGCGCTGGCGGTCCTGCACGGCGACGACGAGGCGGTGACGCTCGTCGCCGACGACGACCCGTCCCTCAGGGGGATCAGGGACGACGTGGTGGCGTCCGCGACGGCTCGGCTGGCCGCCGCGCGAGCGGGGGACGCCACCGCCGCGTTGGCGGCGCTCGCCGGGCACCGCGTGCTGGTGGGCCACCGCCGAGGCCGGTGGGGCCTGACCGGATGGTCGGCGCGCGTCCTGGAGTGGGAGACACGGGCGGGCCTCGCCCCGGCCTCCCACGCCGTGGGCCGGGCCGTCATCGCGCGCAGCAACGACCCGGCGACGGGCCTCGCCAACGGTGACACCGGCGTCGTCCTGCCGGGCGGCACCGGTGGCGCCGTGGCGGTGTTCGGGTCGGGGCCGCGACCGCTGGAGCTGCCGCTGCACCGCCTCGCCGACGTCGACCCCCTGCTGGCGCTGACGATCCACCGCAGCCAGGGCAGCCAGTACGACGGCGTGAGCGTGGTGCTGCCGCCGGCGCACTCGCCGCTGCTGACCCGCGAGCTGCTGTACACGGCGGTGACGCGGGCCCGGCGGACGGTGCGGGTGGTCGGCGACGACGCGGCCGTCGCCGCCGCCGTGTCCCGCAGCGTCCGCCGCGCCAGCGGGCTGCGTCAGTAGTCGAGCAGGTAGCGCTTGCGCTCCCAGGGGGTGACCTGGGCGTGGAACTCGTCCCACTCGGCGGTCTTCGCCTGCACGTAGTCGGCCACGAACTCGGCGCCGAACACCTCGACGGCGAGCGGGTCCGCCGCGAACGCCTCGACCGCTTCCAGGAGGGTGCGGGGCAGCCGCACGGAGTTGGTCCCGGCGGGGGAGCGGTCGTCGGTCAACGCGACGTCGACCGGCGTTCCCGGGTCGGCGCCCTCACGGACCCCTTCGAGCCCTGCGGCGAGCAGGAACGCGGCCGCCAGGTAGGTGTTGGCGGTGCTGTCGACGGCGCGGTCCTCGACGGCGGGGCGGTTCTCGGGCAGGCGCAGCATGCAGGACCGGTTCTGGTACCCGTAGGCGGAGTACACCGGCGCCCACGACGCCGACCCGTCGGCCAGGCGCGGGGTCATCCGCTTGTAGCTGTTGACGGTGGGCGTGCAGACGGCGGCCAGCGCGGCGGCGTGGCGCATGATGCCGGCGGTGAACGCGTAGGCGGTGGCACTCCAGCCGCGCCCGCGCGGGTCGGCGGCGTCGCGCATGAGGTTGGTGCCGTCCAGGTCGGTGAGGCTCATGTTGTAGTGGTGGCCCGAGCCCCACGCCGACGTGTAGGGCTTGGGCATGAAGGTGGCGAGGAGCCCCTGCTGCTTGGCGACCTGGCGGGCGAGCAGCCGGAACAGGGTGATCCGGTCGGCGGTCTCCAGGGCCGGGGCGTGGCCGAAGTCGAACTCGAACTGCCCGTCCCCGCCCTCGTGGTCGAAGCTGAACACGCCGAAGCCGCACTCCTGCATGGCGTCGACCATGGCGTCGAGGAAGTTCGCCGCGTCGAGGGTGGCCTCGACGTCGTAGGCGGGCGTGGGGGTCAGCCCGCCGGAGCGCGCCAGCGGCGTCAGGTAGTCGTCGCCGCGCTCGAGCGCGGCGGGGTCGAAGACGAAGAACTCGGTCTCGATGCCCAGGTGGAACACGAACCCGGCCTCGGCCGCGGCGTCGAGCTGGCGCTTGAGGATCGAGCGCGTGCAGTGCGCGAACGGGTCGGCGCCCTCCACGAGCAGGTCGGCGGCCATCCACGCGAACCGGCGGTCCCAGGGCAGCACCTGCAGCGTCGCCGGGTCGGGCATGGCCAGCGACTCGGGCTCGTTCGGGGTCATCTCCCCGAGCCCCGTGATCCCCCGCGGGGTGTAGCGCTCCGAGCCCGCCAGCAGGTTGGGCAGGTGGTCGACGGGAACGACCTTGCTCTTGGCACGGCCGAGCACGTCGATCCAGGACGCGAGGGCGTACTTGACGCCGTCGGCGGCCAGCCGGGACGCGAGCTCGTGGTGGGCGGGGTCGATGGGGCGGGACGTGTCCACGGGGACCTCCGTGCAGCGAAGGGGCGGGGGTACGGGAGGGCGGGGGTGAGGGGGAGCGAGGCCGCGCAGGGCGTGATCGAGCGCAGGGACCTGCCGCGACCGGGTCGGGCGGGGTTCAGGCGAGGGGCGCAGGCCCCGGCGTCGGCGCGGGGGGCGCGGGCACGGGCGCGACGCCCAGCGGCGGCTCCTCGCGACGCCCGCGCTCCACGCGGTCGACCAGTGCGGTGACGATGAGGTCGAGGAGCCGGTGCCCCAGCTCGGGGGTGGCCTCGGACGGGCGGCCCGTCACCCCGTTGCGGGACAGGGCCGGGGCCGTGTAGCGGAACACGAGGTCGCCCGTGCGGTCCTCGTCGTCGCTGTCGGCGACGTGCTCGAGGTGCACGAGGTGGGGGGCGACGGCGAGCATCAGCGACGTCTCGGCGCGGTTGGCGTGGATGTCCTCGCCGTCGGCGGTGCACTCACCGAGCACCTCGGCGGTGATGTCGAACCAGGAGACGACGCCGACGCGCAGGTCGGGCCGGTACAGCCGCAGCGAGTCGGTGGCGACGCCGAGGGCGGCGGCGTTGCCCAGGTGCGCGTTGACGAACAGCAGCCGCCGCAGCCCGCTGTAGGCGGCCCACTCGGCGTAGGAGCGCACCACGGCCGCGAGCAGCTCGGGGGACAGTGACAGCGTGCCGGGCAGCACCGTGCCGTGCCCGTAGCTGCACCCCACCGGGATCGCGGGCAGCACGGGCGCCCCGCAGCGTCGGCCGGCCTCGAGGCACACCGCCTCGGCGATCATCGTGTCGGTCCCGGTGGGCAGGTGGGGGCCGTGCTGCTCGATGGCTCCCACCGGGACGAGCCCGACCTGGTGAATGCCGGCGGGCGGATCGGCGAGCCGGGTCAGGTCGGGCCAGGGGACGTCGGACCAGCGCACGGAGACCTCCCGGGGCCGCCCGCAGGGGCGGCATCGGTCTCCCGGGCTTTTCTCCCGCCGTGGAGCGCGTGGTGCGCCTGTCCCTCTCGGACCAGACCCGGCGTGTCCACCGACGGAACCCTAGGGACGCCCCGCCGCTCGGCGGGTCGGGAAGGAGTCAAGGGCGGCGCCGTGACGTCGAGGGGTCGGCGGTGTTCCCGTCGTGTGAAACCTGTCCGGCGACCGGTAAGGCTGCCCCGGCGCCGCCGATCCCCTGCCGACCCGGCGCCGACAGCCCCACCTCGACGGAGACGACCTACCCGCGGCCGCTTGCCGGGGGTGAAGACGTGCCGGACGGTCCCGACGTCGAAGGCCAGCCGCCCGTCGGGCAGCCACGTCCCACGCATGGGCGGGCCCGACGAGGACGGGCCCGTGACGATCGGCGGCGCGGGAGCGGGGGCCAGGCGCCGCCCGTCCTCGAGCACGTACCTCGCCCAGCTCACCGTCCGGCTGCCACCGTCGTCCTCGCGGACGGTGAGCAGCCCCGTGAGCAGGCCACGCCCGTCGAGCAGAGCCGACGCCTCCAGCGCGCCGGGGTCGGCCAGGTCGGTGCCGGGCAGCGGCGGCCCCTGGCGCCACGACTCGTCGAACGGGTCGAACACCGCCGTCCAGGGGACGGCGACGACGTATCCCTCCGGCGCCTGCACGTCGGCGATCACCCCTCCGGCGACGAGGATCCGCCCGCTGGGCAGGGTGAGCAGCCGCGCGCCGGCGCGCCCGATGCGCACGTCCGCGGGCGGCGCCACCGAGTGCCAGGCCTCGGTGGAGGGGTCGAACACCCACGCGAGCCCGGCCGGGGAGGCCCCGCAGCTGCCGCACTCGCCGACCCTCCCGCCCAAGGCCAGGACGCGGCCGTCCCAGAGCAGCTGCAGCGACAGGCCGTCCGCGCGCCCCGGCAGGGGCCCCACCCGGCGGAAGCTTCGCGTGGTGGGGCTCCAGATCTCGGTGGCGTCACTGAGCCCCGAGGCGTTGGTGACGTCGACCCGCCCGCCGAGGACGAGGACCTCACCGGTGACCAGCTCGATGGCCCTCATGGAGGCCCTGCGCTCGCCTGCCTCACCTGCCACGGACCATTCACGGGTGGCCGGGTAGTAGACCTCCGCCGTGGTGACCGTGTAGGGGGCCACGACGAGGTAACCGCCCAGCACGAGGGTGCGTCCGTCGTGCAGCGGCAGGTACAGCCCACCCCGCCGCGGCGCCCGTCGTGGGGGGCAGTTCCGGGCCGCGCGCGGGCGCCTGGGCGACGGACCACCCCTCACCGGCGGCCGGGGCCGTGACCGTGATCCGGGTGGAGGGGGTGGGCGCGCTTCGGACGGTGCCGTTGCGGATGGTCACGTGTCCCGTCCCGGTCGGCAGCTGCGGGAGGCGGACGGCGACGAGGGCGTCCGAGGCGGCCAGGACACGCAGCTGGACGTCGCGTGGCCGGGGCTCGTCGTAGGTGAGCCACGCGGTCGGGTGGGCGCCGAAGCCGCGGCCGTGGACGGTGAGGCTGGTCCCCCCGACGGTCAGTGCGAGGGACCGGGACAGTCGCTGGACGACGGGCGCCGCGCCCGAGCCCGACGTCGCGAGGAGCCCTTCCTCGCGGGGGACGCCCACGGCCGCGGCGCCCGTCGTGGCTGTGGCGACAGCGGTGACGAGCGCAGCCGCGACACCGGAGGCGAGGACGAGGCGAAGGGGGGAACGGTGGGGGACACGCCGCTGCGATCGCACATCGTGACGCTATCGCCACGGATCACCGCGGACCAGGCATACGGGACCTCCGGTGCGCCCGGCGGAGGGACGTGCCCTCCGCGGTCATGAGCATCCCTGCTCGAATCGGGGAGAGCCGTCCGCGCCCCGCCCGTCGCAGCGGGCGGCCGCATTCCCGGCATGAGTATCCCTGCGCATTTCCGACGTGATTCTCACCACCGAGAAACAACGCGGGAAAGGTATTTCCGGGCGCCGCCGAGGGTCCTTGTCACCGAACGCCGGAAAGGATCCCGGCGACCTTCCCACGAATCACGATCAGGAGTCCTGTCATGCACCGCAACCGAATCGCCGCCGCCGCGCTCGCGCTCACCCTCGGTGCGTCCGTGGCCGGCGTCCTCACCGGGACGCCCGCTCAGGCGATGCCCTGCTGGGACCTGCCCTCCCCGCCGCCCACGTGCGTCGACCCCAACGACCCGGGTGAGGACCCCCAGCCGGAACCCCCGTTCATGCCCACGAACGTCACCGCACCCTCGGTCCTGCAGACCTGGGTGACCGTGGCGTGGAAGGACAACTCGGGCGACGAGACGGGTTTCCGCGTCATCCGCGAGAACCTCGCCACGCACGCGATCTCCACCTTCACCGCACCCGCCGGGGCGACCTCCTACGGCGATTCCACGGCCGCCGCGAACACCCCTTACCGCTACACGGTGCGGGCCTACAACGCGGTGGGTGATTCGGGCGGTCTCAGCGTCGACGTCCGGACCCACGAGCAGCCGGCCGACGTCATCGGGTCCGCCTCGGGCGGGGTGTACTCGGGGACGAACTGGTACGGCACGAAGTACTCCTACGTGAGCTTCACCGGCTGGGCCCTCGACTTCGACCGGGCGGGCACGATCGACGTCCGGTTCGTCCAGGACGGCGGGACGGTGCTGGCGACGACGACGGCCTCGGCGGCGTCCGGGCTGGGCCTCGCCGCGAAGTACCCGGGCTACGGGGACAACCACGGCTTCACCTACTCGTGGTTGCCGCTGTCCACGGTCAAGGGCCCGCACACGGTCTGCGCGATCGGGGTCAGCGTGGGCGGCGGGGCCGACAAGCAGCTGGGCTGCGTCACCTACACCAGCCCCGGCGCCCCGTCGGCACCCACCGACCTGACGATCACCCCGAAGGCGTACACGACGGAGGTGGTCTTCACCGACCGCGCCGACGACGAGACCGGCTGGTACCCTGCAGCGCAGCACGGACGACGGCGGCACGTGGGTGCAGGTCACCTCCGGCGGGGCCACGACCGGCGCCGGGAGCAGGGTCACGGCGGTCGACTACTCGACCTTCTCGCAGCCGGTCTGCTACCGCGTCCTCGCGGTGAACTCCTACGGCCAGACGCCGAGCGTCAAGGCCTGCCGCTGACCACGGCGCACAGCAGGGGCGGGCGATGCCGGGACACCGGTGCCGCCCGCCCCTGCCCGCCTGTCACGGTGCCTCGCCCGTCCACCAGTGCCGCCACCCCCGGGTGAGGGCACGAGGGTCGCGGGCCAGCCGCCGGGCGGCGAAGGTCGCGAGGTCCAGGGGTGCGCCGCGGGCGTCGAGGAGCACGCACCCGCCGAAGTCGACCGTGCCGTCCAGGAGCCACCAGTCCTCGCCGTCGCCCTCCTCCAGCAGGCACTCCGCGAACCACCACCACCGGTGCGCGCCCGGCTCGGCCGCCAACGCGACCTCGACGACGGCGGCACCGGCCCGCGCCGGAGGGTCGACGTCGAGGAAGCGCGTTCCCGCGCACGCCCCCGCCCAGGACAGGCGGGACATCAGCGCCGCGACGTCGGGCAGCCCACCGAAGGGGAGGGCCGGGACGGCGCCGTCGCCCGACGCCGTGGGGGCGGGGGAGGGTGCGAGCCGGACGACGACCCGCGTGCTCGCGACGAGGCGCAGGATGCACCGCGCGTCCCGAGAACCGGCGACGGGGGCGTGCAGCAGGAGGTCGACCGACCCGGTGGCGGGGTCGAGGGTGAGGGCGGCGACGCCGGCGCCGGCGAGGGCCGTCTCGAGGAGCGGACCCGTTTCGGCGTCCGGCTCCCAGGCCGCGGCGAGGACGGCGTCGGGATCCGCGTGATGGTGATCGGCGACGTCGGGCGGCACGGGCTCATCCTGAGCCCGGCACCCCGTTCCGACCGGGGACCTACGACCGACGACCGGTGACCGATCGGTCCTTCGATGACCGACCTGAACCGATTGACGCCCGATTTCCGGTATGCGTAGCGTGCCTGCTGCCCAATTTCCGGAAGTTTTGCGACAGGAAGCACGGTCTCGATGCGCCCCTCGCCTCCCATTGCCGCTCCTCATGCCGCGCAGAGGCGGACAAAACCGCTTCACACGGCCCCCCATGAACCGATCAAGGTGGGCGGAAGTTTCAGCCGCCGGGGAGTGGCCGCCGCCGTGATGGCGGCGCTCGCCCTCACCGGACTCGCCCCCACGGCAGCGGCGAAGGCGGCCCAGGGACCCCCCGTGGCCACGCTCCCCACCGACCCGGGCGCCTACGTCTCCTTCGCACCCAGCGGCGGCGCGTTCCCGCTCGTCTCGGCGTCCGCGGCACCGATCTACGTCAGCGACGCCGACCACCCCGGCGTCCTCCGCGCGACCGGTGACCTGGGCAAGGACATCGCGTCCGTCACCAGGCGCGCCCCCCGGATCGTCCACGCCGACGCGCCACCCGCGAAGGCGCCGGCCGTGGTCGTCGTCGGGACGCTCGGCCACAGCCCGCTCGTGGACTCCCTGGCGTCGGCGGGGAAGATCGACGCCGGTTACCTGCGCGGAAAGTGGGAGACGTCCATCCAGCAGGTCGTCGAGAACCCGTTCCCCGGCGTCACCAGCGCGCTCGTGATCGCCGGCAGCGACCAGCGCGGCACCATCTACGGCGTCTACGACGTCTCGCGCGGCATCGGCGTCTCGCCCTGGGCCTTCTGGAACGACGAGGTGCCCACCTACCGCTCGCAGCTGTGGGTCCTGCCGGGCCGTCACACCCAGGGCACGCCGTCGGTCAAGTACCGCGGCTTCTTCATCAACGACGAGAACCCGCAGCTGGGCCGGTGGGCGCCCAAGTTCTTCGGCCCCGGCAAGGCCGAGGGCTACCCCGGCGGGTTCAACTCCGCCTTCTTCGGCCAGGTCTTCGAGACCATGCTCCGGCTCAAGGCCAACTACCTGTGGCCGGCGGTGTGGGGCCGCGCCTTCGCGGAGGACGACCCCGCCAACCACGAGACCGCCAAGCGGTACGGCGTGGTCATGGGCACCTCCCACGAGGCGCCCATGATGCGCGGCATCGAGGAGTGGAACCGCCACGCCAAGGCCGCCGTGCGCGACTCCTCCGGGGCCGTCACCACCCCGGGCAGCGACCCCTACGGCGGTACCGGCGAGTGGAGCTTCCGCCGCAACCGCGACGCGATCGTCGCGTACTGGCGCGACGGCCTGGAGCGGATGAAGGCCCAGGGCTTCGAGGGCGTCGTCACCCTCGGCATGCGCGGCGCCGGCGACGTGGGCCTGCCCGACGGCGACGGCATCGAGCTGATGCGCGAGATCATCGCCACGCAGCGCGGCCTGATCAAGGAGGTCTTCGGCGCCGAGGACGCCGTCCCGCAGGTGTGGACCCTCTACAAGGAGGTCCAGCGCTACTGGGACAAGGGCCTGCGCGCCCCCGACGACGTCATCGTGAACTTCGCCGACGACAACTGGGGGAACATGCGCAAGCTCCCCGACCAGTCGCTCGCCGCGCACCCCGGCGGCTACGGGATCTACTACCACTTCGACTACGTGGGCGTCGGACGCAACTACAAGTGGGTCGACACCACGAACCTCGCCAACCTCTGGGAGCAGCTGCACACCGCCTCCACCTTCGGCGTCCGCAGCCTCTGGGTGGTCAACGTCGGCGACCTCAAGGGCAACGAGCTGCCCACGCAGTTCCTGCTCGACTACGCGTGGGACCCCTCGCGGTGGCCGCTGTCGCAGCTCGACGACTGGGAGCGCCGCTACGCCGCCGAGCACTTCGGGCCGGGCCTGGCCGACGACGTCGCCGACGTCCTGCACCGCTACGGGCAGCTGCAGTCGGTGCGCAAGCCCGAGCTCCTGAACCGCAGGATCACCCTCGACCCGACCAAGGACCCGCGCACCGACTCCACCGCCGTCGTCTACGACGACAAGGCGACGCCCTTCAGCCTCACCGACTACCGCGAGATCGAGCGGATCACCGCCCAGTGGACGGCGCTCGCAGCCGACGTCGAGCGGGTCCGCCGCCAGGTGCCGCAGCGCAGCCAGGACGCCTTCTTCCAGCTCGTCGGGTACGCGGCGACGGCGACGGCGAACCTCTACGAGCTGCGGCAGGCCGAGTTCACGAACCTGCTCTACGCCGAGCAGGGACGCGCGGCCACGAACTCGCTCGCGGCGGCCACGGCCGCCCGCTTCGCCGAGGACCAGGCGCTGTCGGAGTACTACAACACGACCCTGTCGGGCGGGAAGTGGGACGGGTTCCAGACCCAGCCCAAGATCGGCTACGGGGACGTCGACCGGTACGGGCCGAACGCGCCCTGGCAGCAGCCGGAGAAGGACAACGAGGCCCTGCCGGACGAGGTGTTCCCGGCGGTGCGGACCCTCGACCTCCCCGACGCCGCGCAGCTGGGCGTCGGCATCGACGGCTCGGCGCAGTGGTGGCCGAATGCGAGCGGCGAGGCGGTCCTGCCGACGTTCAGCAAGTACCAGTCACAGCCGGGGCAGTACCTCGAGGTGTTCAACCGGGGCAAGCAGCGCTTCGACTACACGGTGCGTTCCGCGCAGCCGTGGGTGAGCGTCGACAAGCCCGCGGGCACCGTCACCGAGCAGGAGCGGATCGCCGTCAGGGTGAACTGGTCGAAGGCTCCGGCGGGCATCACCCGGGTCCCGCTGACCGTCACGGGCACGGAGGGGACGAGCGTCACCGTCACGGCCGTCGTCGACAACCGGCCGCTGCCGGCAGGGGCCAAGGGCTTCGTCGAGGCCAACGGGTACGTGTCCATGGAGGCCGCGAACGCCACGCGCGTCGTCAAGGCCGGCGGGGTCGGCTTCCAGCGCATCCCCGACATCGGTCGCCAGGAGGACGGCATGGCCGTCACCCCGGGCACCGCGCAACGCCAGACGCCGGGTGGGGACGGCGCCCGGCTGGAGTTCGACACGGTGCTGCGGACCGTGGGTGAGGTGAAGGTGACCACCTACCTTTCGCCTCGCAACAACGTCCTCTACACCGACGGGCTCAGCTACGCCGTGTCGATCGACGGCGCACAGCCGCAGATCGTCAACGTCACCGCGACGACGGGCGCGGACGACACCTCCATGAACCCGCAGTGGGCCCGGAACACCTCCGACAACGTCACGCGGACCGTCACCGTGCACACGATCGCCGAGCCGGGGCAGCACACGGTCCAGATCTGGGCGGTGGACCCGACCGTCATCGTCCAGAAGGTCGTCGTGGACACGGGAGGCGAGAAGCCGAGCTACTTCGGCCCGCCGCAGAGCGTCCGGGTGCCGTGAGGCCCCTGGCGTGAGGCAGTGCGCCCGGCACGGGTCCCTCCCGCGCCGGGCGCCTTCTCTTTGCGAGGCGCGGCTCGCACCGGCTACAGGGCCCGCACAGCAGAACACCCCGCCCGACCGGAGTCGAGCGGGGTGTTCGTCGTGTCCGAGGGGGGACTTGAACCCCCATGCCCCTAAGGGCACTAGCACCTCAAGCTAGCGCGTCTGCCAATTCCGCCACCCGGACTTGGATGGTCCCGACCGTGGCCGGGCGGAGAAGAGATTAGCACGGTGGCGACCCCTTCCTCGCACGGGTTGCGGCCGGGCTACGGTGGCGGGGCCACCCCCGACCGGAGGGACTGCCGTGCCCCAGACGCCCACCGACCCCCAGCGCGAGGTCGTCGACATCTGCCGCGAGCTCCTGCGTATCGACACCACCAATCTCGGCGGCAATCAGGGCAAGGGGGAACGCGCCGCGGCCGAGTACGTCGAGGGACTGCTGCAGGAGGTCGGCCTCGCCACGACGCTGCTGGAGGCCGCCCCCGGCCGGGCCAGCGTCGTCACGCGCATCCCCGGGCGCGACCCCTCCCGGGGGGCGCTGCTCCTGCACGGCCATCTCGATGTCGTCCCGGCGCACGCTCCCGACTGGAGCGCCGACCCCTTCGGCGGCGAGGAGCGCGACGGCTGCCTGTGGGGCCGTGGTGCCGTCGACATGAAGGACATGGACGCCATGATCCTGGCGTCGGTCCGGCACCTGGTCTCCACAGGCAGGCAGCCCGAACGCGACGTCGTGGTGGCCCTGATGGCCGACGAGGAGGCCGGCGGCGACTACGGCGCGCGCTTCCTCGTCCGCCAGCACCCCCACCTCTTCGCGGGCGTCACCGAGGCGGTGAGCGAGGTCGGCGGGTTCTCCGTCGACCTGCGCGGGCGGCGGGCCTACCTCGTGCAGACGGCCGAGAAGGGCATGGCGTGGCTGCGGCTGACCGCCACGGGCCGTGCGGGGCACGGGTCGCAGGTCAACGACGACAACGCCGTGACGCGGCTCGCGCAGGCCGTGGCCCGGATCGGCACCCACCCGTGGCCGCTGGAGATCACCCCGACCGTGCGGGCCTTCCTCGACGGCGTCGAGGAGATCACCGGCATCCGGCTCGACCCCGCCGACCCCGACCAGCTCGTCGACGTCCTGGGGTCGGTGGCGCGCTTCGTCGGGGCCACCCTGCGCACGACGGTCAACCCCACCGCCCTCGACGCCGGGTACAAGCACAACGTCGTCCCCGGCTCGGCGACCGCTCTGCTCGACGCCCGCTTCCTGCCCGGCCGCGAGGAGGCGCTGATGGACACCGTCCGCGAGCTCGCCGGCGAGGGCGTGAGCGTCGACGTCGACCAGCACGGGGTCTCGGTGGAGGCGCCCTTCGACACTCCGCTCGTCGCGGCGATGACCGACAGCCTGCTCGCCGAGGATCCCGACGCCGTCGTCCTGCCCTACTGCCTCTCGGCCGGCACCGACAACAAGTCCTTCAGCGAACTGGGCATCGTCGGGTACGGCTTCGCGCCGCTGCGGCTGCCCGCCGACCTCGACTTCGCGGGCATGTTCCACGGCGTCGACGAGCGGGTCCCGCTGGACGCGCTCCGCTTCGGCGAGCGGGTGCTGCGGCGGTTCGTCACCTCCGCCTGACGCGCGGGGCGCCCCCGCGCCTCAGGCGACGGGGTGGCACCCCGAGCGCAGCGTCAGGGTGAGCCGTTCCCCGGCCATCACGGTGAGGATCGCGCCGTCGGGGCCCTGCACGGCGAAGGAGTGCAGCGACTCCGTGTCCTGCAACACCTCGACCGTGGCGAACCCGCCGGTCGCGGCCGCGGCCTTCATGGCGTCGAACACCGCCGGCCACTGCGCGGGGGGCACCTTGCCAGTGCGCCAGCCGCCGACGGTGCCCACCTGCGCGACGTCGTCGGGGAGGTCCTCGCAGCCCGTGCGGGTGGGGGAGCGGTACTCCTCCCACCCTCCGGGGGCGCCCGCGGCGCTGGCCGCCGAGCGCACCCGGGCGGCGAGGGCGTCGTAGCCGCTCATCGCCTGCTCGATGGTGGGTCTGCTCTTGAGCGTCTCGGCCGAGTTCTCGGACACGGGGGAGTCCTTTCCGCATGCAGTGATCACCGACAGGGCCACCAGGACGGTCGCGAGGCTCAGGCGTGGGGCCCGGGGGCGCACCCGGCCCGCCCGGCGGCTCACGGGAGCACCCACGGGCGCACGCCGCCGACCGGATCGAGCTCGAAGCGCAGCGCGTCGCCGAGGCCGAGCCCGACCCCGCCGATCCCGGTCTCGGGGTGGCCGGTGACGACCGCGGCCATGTTGTACTGGCTGGTCGAGCTGCCGGCCAGGTAGTCGCTGTGCCCCGTCGACTCCTTGAGCTGGGTGCCGTCGGGTGCCGTCCCGGCAGTCGCCGACAGGTGCGTGACGCCGGGCAGCAGGTTCGGGTCGCCCCCGAAGCGGGCGAGGTCGGCGACGGGGTCGCGGCGCGCCTCGATGACGAAGGCGTGCCCGGGTGCCAGGTGCAGGTCGTCGACGTCGGAGGTGCCCAGGCCGGGGGAGCCGAAGAAGACGGCGTCGTCCACGCCCGTCCCGTCGTGCTGCAGGGCCATGCCGGTCGTGGTCGACCCGTAGGAGTGACCCAGCGCGGTCAGGTGGACGTCGTCGCTGCGCGAGGCGTTGATGCCGGTGAAGAAGGAGGCCAGGGCGTCACCACCGACCTGCGCCTGGTGGGAGGAGATCACCGACCGGCGGGGGTCGAGCGTCTCGCTCCACTGCGGCGCCTCGTACCCGATCCACGTGACGGCCGCGGTGCGGTCGTCGCTGCCCTCGGCCTGCGAACGCTGCTCGGCCAGCTCGACCAGGGCGTCCATGTCGTTGTCGTACCCGCGCAGCTTGCTCGGCACCGTCGTGGTCAGGCCGGGGGTGAAGACGGCGACGTTCTGCGCGGTGTCGACGTCGCCCACCGCGACCGCGGCCTTCGCCCGCTTGCCGTCGAGGTCGAGCACGAGCAGCTGACGGTCGCCGCGGCCCAGGACCTCGTCCACGGCGTCCAGCGAGGCCAGCTTGTCCTCGACGGACGCGAGCTTCTCGTCGTCGTCGGTCATCGCGTCGCCGACGAGGTCGCCGAACCACTGCCGACTGCGCTGGCCGGCGAGCTGCTCCTTGAGCCGGTCGCGCTCGGCGAGCAGCCGGGCCCGCTCGCCCTCGATCCGGGAACGGTTGGCCTCGTCACGGGCCCAGGCGGGCACGCCGTCGCGATTGCCCACCCACTCGGGATGGTCGGCGATGACCTGGCGCTGCTGCGCGGGGGACAGGGACCGCCACCAGTCGGCGTTGTCCGCCGGGGTCCCGCGGCGGGGAGGCGCGGGTGCGGGGGTGACCGGGCCCGCGGCGATGCCGCCACCACCGAGCCCGGCCCCGGGGGCGCTCGCGTCCTGGTGCTCGCCCGCCTCGCGGTCGAGCAGCGACGCCGCCTGCGTGAGGGCCGCCGTGGCCGCCGCGAGGCGCTGCCGGTGGGTGGTCGTCCAGTCGTGGCGGTAGCGGTCGGCGCCGTCACCGATCCAGGGCGCGGCGAACAGTGCCGCGGTCAGGCCCTGAGTCGCGGCGTCGAGCTGCTGCGCGCCCGTGGACAGCTCGCGCGCCAGCCGCCGCAGTTCGTCGACGTCGGCTCCGATCAGCCCCATGGCACCTCCCCGTGTGCTCGTCGGTGGCGGCAGCCTAGGGCCGACGGCGGGTGCTGCGGGGCGAAGTGGGGACCGCTCCCCATGGGCCCGGTCGAGGGCCGGGCCACGGGGACGTCACACGGAGCGGGCGACCCGGATGATCTTGCGGCGCAGCCAGACCCGCCGCGTCCCGCCGACGAACAACCGCACCCGGTCCAGCTCCCACTGCCCGTACTCCGCGTGCTCGGTCAGCAGGCGCGTGGCGTCGGAACGGGACACCTCACGGGGCAGGGTCAGCACGCGCCACTCGTACTCGGTCGCGGCTCGTCGGCCGCTCGACGGCTTACTCATCCCCCCCATGTGACCACGAACCCGTATGGTCGTGCCATGACGACCGACCCTCGGGGTGCACTGGACCACCTGATCGCCGCGCTGGAGCGGCACCTGGAGGCCGCAGCCGGCCGTCGTGGCGAGACGGACCCGGCGGTCGTCGCGGCCTACCAGGGCCTCGCCGATGCGTTCGAGGCCTACGACGAGGCGCTGTACACCGCCTACGACGAGGTCACGCCCTTCGTCCTCTACGACGACGCCGCGGACGACGAGGACGACCTCGAGGACGACGAGGACGAGGACGACGAAGAGGACGAGGACGACGAGGACCCGCTGGAGGCCCTCGACGACGACCTCGACGAGGAGGAGGCCCTCGAGCCCCTCCAGGCACCCCGCCCGAGCTGATCCCTCCCGGCGTCAGGGCGCCGAGCTGACCTCGTCGAGCGCCGCCGTGATGGGCGCGGGCAGGTGGAGCTCGGCGCCGCCCGCGCACTGGACCAGCTGGTCCACCGTCCGCGGACCGACGAGGACCGCCGTCACCCCGGGGCGGGCCAGGGCCCACGACACGGCCACCTCGGCGGGGGAGCGGTCCAGGCCCTGCGCCGCCGTCGCCACCGCCTCGGCGATCCTGCGCGAACGCGGGTCCAGCCGCGGCCGCACGAAGTCGGCGAGATGGCCCCCCGCCGCTCGGGACGAGGACCGCAGGCCCGCGCGGTAGCCGCCGGCGAGCACGCCGCGGCCGAGCGCCGACCACCCGATCAGCGCGGCGCCCACCTCCGTGCACGCGGGCACGAGCTCCGCCTCCGCCTGCCGGGACACCAACGAGTACTCGGCCTGGGCCGCCACCAGGGGCGCAGGCCAGGACAGCCGCGACGAGGCCAGCGCCACCCGCCAGGCGGCCTGGTTGGCGACGCCCACGTACGCCACGCGCCCGGAGACGACGGCGTGCTCCAGCGCGGCGAGGGTCTCCTCCATCGGCACGTCGTGGTCCACGCCCTGCCACAGCCACAGGTCGAGGTGGTCGGTGCCGAGCCGGGACAGGCAGGCGTCCAGCTGGCGCAGCATCGCGCGCCGCGACGCCGCGGGCCCCGTGCGTGGGTCCAGCCCGCCCTTGCCGCACACCACGACGTCCTCGCGGTCCACGACGGTGCCCAGCACCGACGCGAGGATGGCCTCCGAGGCGCCCGCCGCGTACCAGGGGGCGGTGTCGAGCAGGCCGCCGCCCAGATCGAGCAGCGCCCGGACCATCGCGCCCGCGCCGTCCTCGTCGACGTCGAGACCCCACGCCAGCGTGCCCAGCCCGAGCCGGCCGGTGCCGAGGCCGCTGCGCCCGATCGCCCTGCGTTCCACCCCTGCACCGTAGCGTCGCGCCCGCGAGCCGCGTCGGCGCACGCGCGGTGACCGCACGAAGCCGCCCGAGCCGCCTCGCCGTCGGCCGCGAGCACGGCGACGGCTAGGCTCCGAGCGCACCGCCGTGGCGCCGGCCCCGGCGGCGGTTGCCCGCACCGCGACGAGACCAGGAGGACCCGTGTCCCACCCCCACGCCCCGTCCCTGCGGGGGTGCGCACGATGAGCACCACGCTGTCGATGCTCGACGCGGTGGTGCTGGGCGTCGTCGAAGGGCTCACGGAGTTCCTGCCGGTCTCCAGCACCGGCCACCTCACGATCGCCGAGAAGCTGCTCGGGCTCACGGTCGACGACCCGTCGGTGACGGGCTACACCGCCGTCATCCAGCTCCCGGCGATCCTCGCCACGTTCCTGTACTTCCGGCGCGACTTCGCGCGCATGATCTCCTACGGGCTCGGCGGTCTCGTCTCGGCCGAACGCCGCCGCCACCCCGACTTCCGGTTCGCCTGGTACGTCGTGGCCGGCGCGATGCCGATCATCCTCGTGGCCCTGGTCGCGAAGGACCTCATCGAGGGCCCCCTGCGCAGCCTGTGGGTGGTGGCCGTCGCCCTGATCGTCTGGAGCGGGGTCATGTACGTCGCCGAGGGGCGCAGCCGCCAGCGCATCGACCAGGACGGGCTGACCCTGCGGCACGTGCTCGTCATCGGCCTGATGCAGTGCGTCGCCCTCGTCCCCGGCGTGTCCCGCTCGGGTGCCACCATCAGCGCCGGCCTCCTCCAGGACATCAACCGCGTGACGGCCACCCGCCTGTCCTTCTTCCTCGCCGTGCCCGTGCTCACCGGTGCGGGGCTGTACGGGCTGACCGAGGTGGACACCGCCGTGCTCCCGGTGGGCCCGATGATCGTGGGCTGCGTCGTGTCGTTCGTGGTCGCCTACGCGAGCATCGCCTGGCTGCTGAAGTTCGTGGCCGGCAACAGCCTCAACGCCTTCGTCGGCTACCGCGTCGCCCTCGGCGTCGTCCTGCTCGGGCTGCTGTCCACGTCGGTGATCACCGCCACCTGACCGCCTCGCCGGGCTGCGCGGTTGCGCGCCGCCTAGCCTGGGCCCGTGCCCACCCTGCTGCTCATCCGCCACGGCCGCACCACCGCCAACACCTCCGGCGTGCTCGCAGGGTGGAGCCCCGGCGTCGGGCTCGACGACACCGGCCGGGCCCAGGCGGCGACGCTCGCCCACCGCCTGGCCGCGGTGGAGCTCGCCCGCATCGTCGTCAGCCCCTTGCAGCGCTGCCAGGAGACCCTCGCCCCCGTGCTCGCCGAGCCGGCGCGCATCGTCACCCGCACCCCCTCCGGTCGCGAACGCGTCCGCGCGGCCCCCAGGCCCGAGCCCGTCGTCGACGAACGGGTCGGGGAGTGCCGCTACGGCGACTGGACCGGGCGGCCCCTCAAGGACCTCGCCCGGGAGCCGCTGTGGGCCGTCGTCCAGGCGCACCCCTCGGCGGTCACCTTCCCCGGCGGGGAGTCCCTGCCCGACATGCAGGCCCGGATGCTGGCCGCCGTCCGCGACCACGACGCGCAGGTGCGCCGCAGCCACGGGGACGACGCCGTGTGGGCGCTCGTCAGCCACGGCGACCCCATCAAGTCCGTGCTCGCCGACGCCCTCGGCATGCACCTCGACGCGTTCCAGCGCGTCGTCGTCGACCCGGCCTCCGTCTCCGCAGTCCGCTACCAGCCGTTGCGCCCGTTCGTGCTGCGCGTCAACGACACCGGCGGTGACCTCGCCGCCCTCGCCCCGCCCCCGCGCAAGCCGCGCCGCCGCCCCACCCACAGCTCCGCCGCGTCCTCCGACGCCCCTGTGGGCGGCGGGGCCGGCGCGCACCCCTGACCCGACCCGAGGCCCCGGGCCGCGCGGGCGCGCGCCGGACCCCCTAGGGTCGTGGACATGCCCCGTCAGGTCTTCGACTACGACCCGCCGGACCGGTTCGTGGCCGGGACGGTCGGTCAACCCGGCCAGCGCGCGTTCTTCCTCCAGGCCACCGCCGGCGTGCGCACGACCACCGTCGCCCTGGAGAAGGCCCAGGTCGCCGTCCTCGCCGAACGGGTCGAGGACCTCCTCGACGAGGTGGTCCGCCGCAGCGCAGGCAACGCACCGGTGCCCGCACTCGCCCCGGCCGACAGCATCGACAACGAACCGCTGTCGACGCCGATCGAGGAGGAGTTCCGCGTCGGCACCATGAGCCTGGCCTGGGACAGCGACGCCGAGCGGGTCGTCATCGAGTGCTTCGAGATCGACGACTCCGAGACCCCCGAGGACGCCGAGGAGGAGGTCCCGCCCACCGACGGCAGCCTCCTGCGGGTCGCCCTCACCGGCGCCGCCGCCCGCGGCTTCGCCAAGCGCGCCCTCGCCGTCGTCGCCGCGGGCCGGCCGCCGTGCCCGTTCTGCGGCAACCCCCTCGACACCGAGGGCCACGTCTGCCCCCGGGCGAACGGGTACCGGCGCTGAACCCGCCCACCCCCGCAGCCGGCGGCGGCCTCGACGAGGACGCCGCGCTCGCCGTCCTCGCCCAGGGCACGATCGAGGTGCTCGGGCGCCTGGACGACGCCAGCAACGCCACCCTGCTCGCCTCGGTGTCCCTCGACGGCGTGGACCACCTCGCCGTCTACAAGCCGACGGCGGGGGAGCGCCCCCTGTGGGACTTCCCGACCGGCACCCTCGGGGCACGCGAAGCCGCCGCCTATGCCCTGTCCCGCGCCGCGGGCTGGGACGTCGTGCCCCCGACGCTGGTCCGCGACGACGCGCCCTTCGGCCCCGGCAGCCTGCAGTGGTGGCTGGACGCGGGAGACGACGCCGACGGCGACCCCCTCGTCCCCGAGCCGGGCGCGGAACTGATCGACATCGTGCCGCCCTCGCAAGTGCCCCCCGGATGGCTGCGCGTCCTGGACGCCGAGGACGGGCGCGGGCGTCCGGTCGTGCTCACCCACGCCGACGACCCCGTCCTGCGCAGCCTGGCCCTCTTCGACGCCGTCGCCAACAACGCCGACCGCAAGGGGGGGCACGTCCTCGCGGGGCGGCTGGTGGCACCGGCGGCGGCGCGGTCCGAGGCGGCCGAGGGGCCCGTGAGCGTGCGGGGGATCGACCACGGCCTGACCTTCCACCCCGACCCGAAGCTGCGCACCGTGCTGTGGGGCTGGGCCGGCCGCCGCTTCGACGACACCGAGGCCGCCACCCTGGGCGACCTGGCCGAGCAGCTCGAGGCCGGGGCGGCGGGGCCGCTCGCGCCGCTGGTGGACCTCCTGTCCGCCGAGGACGTCTCGGCGTTGCGCACGCGCCTGACGCGCCTGCGCCGGGCCGGGCGCTTCCCGCGCCCCCTGCCGGGCATGCCGCCGATCCCGTGGCCGCCGTTCTGAGCCGTCCCGGTTAGGCTCCGCACGTGAAGTCCTGGCCCGCCCCCGCCCTGCCCGCCCTGCCCGGTCGCGGCCTGCCCGTCGAGCTCCACGACGCGGCGTCCGGGCGTCGTGTCGTCGCCGCCCCCGGTGAGCAGGCCCGCATGTACGTCTGCGGGATCACCCCCTACGACGCCACCCACCTGGGCCACGCGAGCACCTACGTCGCGTTCGACCTGCTGCAACGCGCCTGGCGCGACCACGGCCAGAGCGTCCGGTACGTGCAGAACGTCACCGACGTCGACGACCCGCTGCTGGAGCGCGCCGCCGCCACCGGGGTGGACTGGCAGGAACTGGCCCTCGCCCAGACCGCCCTGTTCACCGAGGACATGACCGCCCTCGGGGTGATCCCGCCCGACGTGTACCTGGGCGCCGTCGAGGCCGTGGACCTCGTCGTCGACGCCGTCGAGGCGCTGCTGGCCGCCGGCGCCGCCTACCGCGTGCCCGGCGACGGTGAGCACCCCGACGGCGACGTCTACTTCGACGTCCACGCCGACGCCACCTTCGGCTCCGTCTCCGGGCTCCCCGTCGAGCGGATGCGCGAGATCTTCGCCGAGCGCGGGGGCGACCCCGACCGCGCGGGCAAGAAGCACCCGCTGGACTGCCTGCTGTGGCGCGTCGAGCGCGACGGCGAACCCGCGTGGGACGGTCGCAGCCTCGGCCGGGGCCGCCCCGGCTGGCACATCGAGTGCACGACGATCGCGCTGCGGCACCTGGGGATGGGCTTCGACGTCCAGGGCGGGGGCGCCGACCTGCGCTTCCCCCACCACGAGATGGGCGCAGCCGAGGCGCATGTGCTGACCGGGCGGACGCCCTACGCCCGCGTCTACGCCCACACGGGCATGGTGGGCCTCGACGGCGAGAAGATGAGCAAGTCGCGCGGGAACCTCGTGTTCGTCTCGCGCCTGCGCGCCGAGGGTGTGGACCCCGCCGCGATCCGCCTGGCCATCCTGGCCCACCACTACCGCCAGGACTGGGAGTGGACCCCCGAAGGCCTCGCGCAGGCGCAGCAGCGGGTCGCGCTGTGGCGGGAGGCCCTGTCCCGCCAGGACGGGCCCGACCCGCTCCCGGTGCTGCAGGGCGTCCGCGCCGCGCTGGCCGACGACCTCGACGCTCCCGCCGCGCTGGCCGTCGTCGACGCCTGGGCCGCCGCCCAGGTGCGCGCGCGCACCGAACGCGACCAGCCCGACGTCGCCTCGGCCCCCGGCCTGGTGGCACGCGCGATCGACGCGCTGCTCGGCGTCCGGCTGTGATCCTCGGGCCGTAGCGGTCCCACCGCCGCGGCCCCGCGCGGCTCAGCGGC
This sequence comes from Kineosporiaceae bacterium, assembly GCA_046330935.1. Taxonomy (GTDB): domain Bacteria; phylum Actinomycetota; class Actinomycetes; order Actinomycetales; family Kineosporiaceae; genus JAXLRU01. The sequence goes on along the minus strand of JAXLRU010000005.1, from coordinate 545,890 downwards.
CGGTCGCGGGCCCGTCGTCGCGCCGGCGCAGGTAGCGCTCGAACTCCCGGGCGATCGCCTCACCAGTGGCCTCGGGCAGGTCGGCGGTGTCCTTGGCCTCCTCGAGCTGGCGGACGTACTCGCCGATCTCCGAGTCCTCCTCGGCCAGCTCGTCCACGCCGCGCTCCCAGGCCCGGGAGTCCTCGGGCAGGTCGCCGAGGGGGACGGTGACGTCGAGCAGCTCCTCCACGCGCCGCAGCAACGCGAGCGTGGCCTTCGGCGACGGCGACTGCCCCACGTAGTGCGGGACGGCGGCCCACAGCGACATCCCCGGCAGCCCCGACCGGGCAGCCGCCTCCTGCAGGACCCCGACGATGCCCACGGGTCCCTCGTACCGGGACTCCTCCAGCGCGAGCCGCTTGACCAGCTCGGCGTCCTCGCTCGTCGTCGTCACCGGGATGGGACGGGTGTGGGGGACGTCGGCCAGCAGCGCGCCGAGCGTCACCAGGGTCGTGCAGCCGTAACGACGGGCGTGCCCCAGGAGCTCCGTCGTGAACGTCCGCCAGCGCATCGACGGCTCGATGCCGCGCACGAGCACGACGTCACGCTCGGACCCGGCCGGGCGTGCCCAGGACAGGCGCGTGGCGGGCCAGACGATCCGGCGCCGGTCGTCCTCGTCGAGGCTGACCATCGGCCGGGTCACCTGGAAGTCGTGGTACTCCTCCGGGTCGAGTTCCACCAGCGGCTGCGCCCCCCACACCTTCTCCAGGTGGTCGATGGCACCGCTGGCCGCCTCACCGGCGTCGTTCCACCCCTCGAACGCCGCGACCATCACCGGGGTGCGCAGCGACGGCGTCGCCGGCTGCTCGCTCACATGTCCTCCTCGTCACCGGGCGCTCGCACGGCTTGCCGGAGAGTACTCCCGCAGCGGTCCGGTGCCGGTCTCAGCCTACGGTCGACGGCCCGCCCGGCCCACGCGGACCGGTCGCCGAGGGTCGCAGGAGCCCCGGCGGGGGATGTCGCGTTCGCCGGAGCCCTCCCCGGGCACCGGTAGTCTCGAACGGCCGGGGAAGCGTCCCGGCCGCCGGGGCGTTCCCGGTGGACGGCCGCCGCCGGCGGCGCGAACGCAGCGAGGGAAAGGGCGGAACGCGACGTGGACCCGACGCGGGTGGCGGACCTCAAGGCACTGCTCGGGTCGCGGATCGCGATCCTCGACGGCGCCTGGGGCACGATGCTCCAGACGGTCGGCCTGACCCCCGGTGACTACCGGACGCCGCGCTTCGCCGACCACCCCTTCGACCTCACGGGCGACCCCGACCTGCTGAACCTCACGCGGCCCGACGTCGTCCTCGACGTCCACCGTCAGTACCTCGCCGCGGGCGCCGACATCACGACGACCAACACGTTCACCGCCACGAGCATCGGGCAGGCCGACTACGGCCTGGAGCACCTCGTGCGCGAGATGAACGTGGAGGCGGCGCGCCTGGCCAGGCAGGCTGCCGACGAGGTCGGCGGCCGGTTCGTGGCCGGCTCGGTCGGGCCCCTCAACGTGACGCTCAGCCTGTCGCCGAAGGTGGAGGACCCGGCGTTCCGGTCGGTCACCTTCGACGAGGTGAAGGCGGCCTACGCCGAGCAGATCGCCGCGCTCGCCGAGGGCGGGGTGGACCTCCTCCTGCTCGAGACGATCTTCGACACCCTCAACGCGAAGGCCGCCATCGCCGCCGCGCAGGAGGTCGCCCCCGACCTCCCACTGTGGATCTCGGTGACGATCGTCGACCTGTCCGGCCGCACCCTGACCGGGCAGACGGTCGACGCGTTCTGGACGTCGGTCTCCCACGCCCGCCCGCTGGCCGTCGGCGTCAACTGCTCCCTCGGCGCGGCCGAGATGCGCCCGCACGTCGAGCAGCTCGCCAAGCTGAGCACCAGCTACGTCGCGTGCCACCCCAACGCGGGGCTGCCCAACGCCTTCGGCGGTTACGACCAGACCCCGGCCGAGACCGCTGGGCTGCTGCGGGAGTTCGCGGCCGAGGGCCTGCTCAACCTGGTCGGCGGGTGCTGCGGCACGACGCCCGGTCACATCTCCGCCATCGCCGAGGCCGTGCGCGACGTCCGCCCGCGCGAGGTGGTGGCCGAGGACGGCCGCACCCACTTCAGCGGCCTCGAGACCTTCACCATCGGTCCCGACACGGGCTTCGTGATGGTCGGGGAGCGCACGAACGTCACCGGCTCCGCCAAGTTCCGCCGTCTCATCGAGGGCGGCGACTACCAGGGTGCGGTGGACGTCGCGCTCGACCAGGTCCGCGGCGGGGCCAACCTGCTCGACGTCAACATGGACGCCGACCTGCTCGACAGCGTCGAGGCCATGACGACGTTCCTCAACCTCATCGCGACCGAGCCCGAGGTGGCCCGGATCCCCGTCATGATCGACAGCTCGCGGTGGAGCGTGCTCGAGGCGGGCCTCAAGTGCGTGCAGGGCAAGGGCGTCGTCAACTCGATCAGCCTGAAGGAGGGGGAGGAGCCCTTCCTCGCCCAGGCTCGCCGGATCCGCGAGTTCGGCGCCGGCGTCGTCGTCATGGCCTTCGACGAGCAGGGCCAGGCCGACACCGCCGACCGCAAGGTCGAGATCTGCGCCCGCGCCTACGACCTGCTCACCCAGCAGGCCGGGTTCCCGCCCGAGGACATCATCTTCGACCCGAACGTGCTGGCCGTGGCCACGGGGATCGCCGAGCACGACGGCTACGCGAAGGCGTTCCTCGACGCCCTTCCCCGGATCAAGCAGCGCTGCCCGGGGGTGCACATCTCGGGCGGCATCTCCAACCTGTCCTTCTCCTTCCGGGGCAACGAGACCGTCCGCCAGGCCATGCACTCGGCGTTCCTGTTCCACGCGGTGCAGCTCGGGCTGGACATGGGGATCGTCAACGCCGGTCAGCTCGCGGTGTACACCGACATCCCCGCCGACCTCCTCGAGCTGGTCGAGGACGTCCTGTTCGACCGGCGCCCCGACGCCACCGACCGGCTCGTGACCTTCGCCGAGACGGTCAATCGGGCGGGCGTCAAGCGGGTCGTCGACCTCAGCTGGCGTGAGGCGCCCGTGGGGGAGCGGCTCGCCCACGCACTGGTGCACGGCATCGTCGACTTCATCGTCGAGGACACCGAGGAGGCCCGGCACGGCTTCGCCCGGCCCCTGCAGGTGATCGAGGGCCCGTTGATGGACGGGATGAAGATCGTCGGGGACCTCTTCGGCAGCGGCAAGATGTTCCTGCCCCAGGTGGTCAAGAGCGCCCGCGTGATGAAGCGCGCCGTGGCCTACCTCGAGCCGTTCCTGGAGGCCGACAAGGCCGCCGCACCGGAGGGCGGCCCCGTCGTCGAGGACCGCGGCGCCGGCAAGATCGTGCTGGCGACCGTCAAGGGCGACGTCCACGACATCGGCAAGAACATCGTCGGCGTGGTGCTCGGCTGCAACAACTACAAGGTGGTCGACCTCGGCGTCATGGTGCCGGCCTCGGTCATCCTCGACACGGCCGTGGCCGAGGGCGCGGACGCCGTCGGGCTGTCCGGCCTGATCACGCCGTCGCTCGACGAGATGGTCGCCGTGGCCGCCGAGATGCAGCGGCGAGGTCTCAAGCTGCCCCTGCTGATCGGCGGTGCCACCACCTCGCGCCAACACACGGCCGTGAAGATCGCGCCGGTCTACGACGGGACGACGGTGCATGTCCTCGACGCCTCGCGCGTCGTCGGGGTCGTGTCCGACCTGCTCGACCCCGAACGGGCCGAGCGCCTGCAGGTCGACAACGCCGCCGACCAGCAGCGGCTGCGCGAACAGCACGAGGGACGCCGCCAGCTCGCCCTGCTGCCCCTGGAGCAGGCGCGGGCCAACCGTGAGGTTGTCGACTTCTCCGACCTGCCCGTGCCGGCGTTCACCGGTCTGCGGCGCGTGGAACCCTCCCTCGGCGAGCTGCGCGCGATGATCGACTGGCAGTTCTTCTTCCTCGCCTGGGAGCTCAAGGGCAGGTTCCCCGCCCTGCTCGAGGACCCGCGGGCCCGGGAGCTGTACGACGACGCCCAGCAGATGCTCGACGAGATCACCGCTGCCGGCACCCTGCAGGCGCGCGGGGTGTACGGGTTCTGGCCCGCGCACGCCCAGGGCGACGACATCGTCCTGAGCACCGATGGCGGCGAGGTCGTGCTGCCGATGCTGCGTCAGCAGACCACCAAGCCCGCGGGCCGCGCCAACCGGTGCCTCGCCGACTACATCGCCCCCGCGGGCGACCACCTCGGCGGCTTCGCGGTCGCCGTCCACGGCGCCGAGGAGCTCGCCAAGCATCACGAGGACGCCGGCGACGACTACCGGGCAATCATGGTGAAGGCGATCGCCGACCGCCTCGCCGAGGCGTTCGCCGAGTACGCCCACCTCAAGGTCCGCCGCGAGTGGTTCGAGCCCGACTCGGACCCCGACATCGCCGACCTGCACGCCGAACGCTTCCGCGGGATCCGCCCCGCCCTCGGCTACCCGGCCAGCCCCGACCACAGCCTCAAGGGCGAGCTGTTCGACCTGCTCGACGCCCCCTCGATCGGGATGGGCCTGACCGACTCCTACGCCATGACCCCGCCGTCCGCCGTCAGCGGCCTGATCTTCGCCCACCCGGGGTCCCGCTACTTCACGGTCGGCCGCGTGGGCTCCGACCAGGCCGAGGACTACGCGCGTCGACGCCACACCACCGTCGAGGACCTGCGCCGCTGGATCGGCCCCAACCTCTCCGAGGACTGAGCACGTGACCCTTCCCCCGCCCGCAGCCGTGCTGTGGGACATGGACGGCACCCTGGTCGACACCGAGCCGTACTGGATCGCAGGCGAGGTCGCCCTCGCCGCTGATGCCGGTGTCGAGTGGACGGAGGCGGACTCCCACGCGCAGATCGGCAATCCGCTCCTTGCCACGGCCGAGAACCTCGCCCGGCGGGGCGTGCCGATGTCGCCCGAGGCGATCGTCGACGAACTCCTGCGCCGGGTGATCGCCGCCGCTCGGGAACGCCTGCCCTGGCGGCCGGGGGCCAGGGAGCTGCTGGAGGAGGTCGCCGCCGCGGGCATCCCCTGTGCCCTGGTCACCATGTCCTATCGCAGCCTGGCCCAGGTGGTGCTGGAGCAGACGCCCTCAGGCGCGTTCTCGGTGCTCGTGGCCGGTGACGAGGTCACCCACGGCAAGCCACACCCGGAGGCCTACCTCACGGCCGCCACCCGGCTCGGGGTCGACCCCCGTGACTGCGTCGCGATCGAGGACAGCGCCACCGGCGCCGCCTCGGCGGAGGCCGCGGGCGTCCCCACGCTCGCCGTGGAGTACCTGCAGCCGCTGCCCCTCACCCCGGGGCAGCTGAAGCTCGACACGCTGCAGGGCGTCGGCCTCGCCGACCTGCCGAGGCTGCGGGCCGAGATCCTGGCGCGTCCGGCCGCCTGACGCCGACGAGCCCGGGCACCCGCAGGCGAACCGCCTGCTGGTGCCCGGGCTCGTTCGACTGTCCTTCTAGTCGGTCGCGATGGCCCTCAGCACGTTGAGCCGCACCGCGCGGATCGCCGGCCACAGGGCGGCGACGACACCGGTCACCGCCGAGGCCGCCAGGACCACGAGGATCCTGCCCCACGGGATCGACAGCGTGTCGATGTCTCCCCGCAGGCCGTGCTGGAGGGCGATGCCGGCACCCAGCCCCAGCGCCAGCCCCAGCGCAGCACCGAAGGCGGCCGTGGTGACGGACTCCACGGTGATCATCGAGGCGAGTTGGCGGCGGCTCAGGCCGACCGCCCGCAGCAGGCCGATCTCGCGGGTGCGCTCGAACACCGACAGGGCGAGGGTGTTGATGATGCCGAGGACGGCGATGACGACGCTCAGCAGCAGCAGCGCATAGAGGAAGTTCAGCAGCGTGTCGATCTGCTTCACCTGGCCGTCGGTGAACTCCTGGGCGCTCTGCACCGTCAAGGCGACGTAGGGCTTGGCGACCGCGTCCAGCGCCGCCCGGACCTGGGACAGGTCGGCGCCCTCGTCGGCGGCCACGATGACCGCCTGGTCGAAGCGCAGCGCCGCGGGCACCGCCTTCTCGAACAGCGATCGGTCGACGATGAAGTCGGTGGCGAGGATGGCACTGGGCTCGTAGATCCCCGCCACCTTCAGGCGCTGGTCCTTCAGCGCCCCCACCGTGGCCGTGATCGTGTCCCCGGTCCGCCAGCCCTCCTCGGCCGAGCGCTCGGAGTCCACGAGGACCGTGGCCACACCCAGGTCGGACACCGCCCCCGAGTCCATGCGCAGGTTGAGGACGTCGCTGACGGCCGCACCGGACAGTGCCGTGGCGGGCGCCGTCTCGCCGTCCACGGCCAGGGGGACGGACGTGTAGGCCGTCGCGGACCTCACGCCGTCGGCCTTCGCCAGCGCGTCGGCCGTGCCCGGGGGGACGGGCGAGAAGCCGCTGGTGACCACGAAGTCGCCGCGCAACTCGCGCACCACGACGTCGCGGACGCTGGCCTTCGCCGAGTCCGCGATGACGGACACGGCCGCGATCAGCGCGAGGCCGATCATCAGGGCGCTGGCGGTGGTCGCCGTGCGGCGCGGAACCCGCAGGGCGTTCTCGCGAGCCAGCCGGCCGACGAGCCCGGTGACGAGGACGATCGGGGCGGACACGACCCGCACGACCGGGCGTGCCACCAGCGGCGCCGCCATGAGGGCGCCGATCAACGCCATCGCCGAGCCCACCCCCACGAGCGGCCAGGGCACGTCGGCCCGGGTGACCCCCAGGACGACGGCGCCGGCGCCGAAGGCGAGCACCGCGCTGCCGATGAGACCGCGCAGGAGGATCGCCGTCTTCGGGACGATCGCGTCCTCCCGCATGGCGGCGACGGGCGGGATGCGCGAGGCCCGGAGAGCCGGCAGCAGCGCCGAGAGCAGGGTCACCACGGTGCCGACGACGAGGCTCGTCACGACGGTCACGACGTGGACGGGCACACCCGAACTGATGTCGGCCCCGAAGACGGTGCGCATCAGCGCCTGGAGGCCGGCGGCCAGGCCGACGCCCGCGGCCAGGCCGAGCCCGCTGCCGACGATCCCGACGACGACGGCCTCGCCGAGGACCATGCGCAGCACCTGGCCCCGGGCCGCGCCGACCGCGCGCAGCAAGGCCAGTTCGCGGGTCCGCTGGGTGATCAGCATCGAGAACGTGTTGAAGATGATGAAGATGCCGACGAACAGGGAGACGGCGGCGAAGATCAGCAGGATCGACGTGAAGACCGTCAGGCCCTTGTTGATCGCGTCCTCGTTCTCCTTCTTCAACGCCGCGCCGGTGATCGCCTCGGCGTCGCCGGGGAGCACGGTCCGGACCCGCTCGGCCAGCGCGGCCTGGGTCACGCCGGGTGTCGCCGTCACGGAGAACGAGCCGATGAGGCCGTCGGGGGCGAACTGCTTGGTCGCGGTCTGCGCGTCGGTCAGGACGGCCGTCGCGCCGAACAGGGAGCCGAAGTCGACCCGCCCCACGATCGTGACCGTGGTGGGCTGGGACCCGACGACCGCCTGGGTGGAGTCGCCGACCTTCAGCTCGGACCGCTCCAGCGTGCTGCTCTCGACGGCGACCTCGGTCGGTCCGGTGGGCCCTCGCCCCTCGACGAGGCGGAACGACGGGTCGTCGTCGCGGAAGGCGAAGCCCAGCGTGGGGGCCCCACCGCTGCGCACGACCTTGCCGTCCTTGCCGACCAGCATGATCGAACCCTGCAGGTCGGGGACGGCGCGCTGCACGCCGTCGACCTTCGCCAGGGTGTCGGCCAGCGCGACGGGCATGGACGCCCGGGTGGAGAAGCCGCCGTCCTCGACGGACTCCTTGCCTCGCACCTGGACGTCGACACCCTTCGTCGCGCCCCCGAGCAGGTCGTCGAGGGTGGCGTCGATGCTGTCGCGCAGGACGAAGGTGCCGGCGACGAACGCGACCCCGAGGGTCACGGCGATCGCGGTGAGCAGGAACCGGACCAGGTGGCCGCGGACGCTCTTGAGCGTGACCCTCAGCATCAGCTCGCCCGTCCCCGGGCCTCGAAGCCGCGCATCTTCTCCAGCACGGTGTCGGCGGTCGGCGCGAGCAGCTCGTCGACGATCCGGCCGTCGGCGAGGAAGAGCACGCGGTCGGCGTAGGCGGCGGCGCTCGGTTCGTGCGTGACCATCACGATGGTCTGGCCGTACTCGTCGACCGAGCGCCGCAGGAAGCCGAGGATCTCGGCGGACGCCGTCGAGTCGAGGTTGCCGGTGGGCTCGTCTGCGAAGACGATCGCCGGCCGTGCCACCAGGGCCCGCGCACAGGCCACGCGCTGCTGCTGCCCGCCGGAGAGCTGGCTGGGTCGGTGGGTCAGCCGCTCGCGCAGGCCCACCGTGTCGATGACCTGGTCGAACCACGCCTGGTCGACCTTGCGACCGGCGATGTCGAGCGGGAGCGTGATGTTCTCGCGCGCCGACAGCGTCGGCACCAGGTTGAACGACTGGAAGACGAAGCCGAGCTTGTCCCGGCGCAGCCGGGTGAGCGGCCCGTCGCCCAGCCCCAGGACGCTGACGCCGTCGATGACGACCTCGCCCGCCGTGGGCGTGTCCAGCGCGGCCATGCAGTGCATCAGCGTGGACTTGCCCGACCCCGACGGCCCCATGATCGCGGTCATCTGGCCGCGGTGGAAGTCGACGGTGACTCCGTCGAGCGCGCGCACCTGCGCGTCCCCCTTGCCGTAGATCTTGGAGAGCTCGGTCGCCCTGGCGACCACGGGGGACAGCGGCGTCCCGGAGCTCGTGTGTGGATCTGCTGCGACGTGACCCTCGGTCACCGTCGGCCCCTCTCCTCAACGGCGCGATACGCGCCCCTCGACGTCCCCGCGGCGCACTGGCAGCCTGCACGGGACCTGACTTCGCGGACGTCGTCCGCTGAGCACAGCCTGGCCGCACCGGGGACGGCGCGGCACTGGTGCCAACCGGAATCCTCGCAGGGGGGGCTGCGGGTCAGGGTCCACCGGGAGGTGGACCCACCACGGGCGCCGGCAGGGCCGGATCAGGCGTCCTCGTCCAGGCCCGGGGCAGGCAGCGCCGCCGCGACGGGCACGGCCGCCTCGGGCAGCGGGGGCAGCACGCCGCCCTGGGCGGGGCAGCGGGCGTGGTGGTCGCACCAGTCGCACAGGCGCCCCGGCGACGGACGCCAGTCGCCGGTCTGGGCAGCCCGTTCGATGGCCGCCCACACGGCCTGGACCTTGCGCTGCGTGGCGAGCAGCTCGTGCTCCTCGGGCACGTAGCGCAGGACCTCGCCGCTGCCGAGGTACACCAGCTGCAGCAGGTCGGGCACCCGGCCGCGCAGGCGCCAGAGCACCAGGGCGTAGAACCGCATCTGGAACAGCGCCTTGGCCTCGAACGCCTCGCGCGGGGCCCGGCCGGTCTTGTAGTCGACGACGCGGGTGCGCCCGTCGGGCGCGACGTCGAGCCTGTCGACGTACCCGCGCAGGACGAGCCCGTCCTCCAGGGCCGTCTCCACGTAGAGCTCCCGCTCGGCGGGTTCGAGGCGCGTCGGGTCCTCGAGCTCGAACCAGCGGCGCAGCAGCGCCCGGGCGCCAGTCAGCCACTCCTCCTCCGCCCCGGCCGCAGGGCGTTCGCCCTCGCCGGCGAACAGCTCCGCCAGCTCGGGCCGCTCCTCCCGCACGCGCTCCCACTGGGAGGGCAGCAGTGATTCGGCGGCCTCGACGGTGCGCTGGGGTGCGGGGAGGTCGAAGAGCCGTTCCAGGACGGCATGCACGACGGTGCCGCGCACCGCCGCAGGGCTGGGCGCCTCGGGGATGCGGTCGACGACCCGGAACCGGTAGAGCAGGGGGCACTGCATGAAGTCGCCGGCGCGGGAGGGCGACAGCGCCCGGGACGGCAGGGCGTGCGGCAGCGCCCGTGGGCCCTGCACCGGCACCGCGGCGGGCGCGGAGGCGTCCGCGCCCGGCTCGGTGTCACTCGTCACGGTCTCGATCCCCGGCTGCATGCCCCCACGCTAGGGCCCCGCTCCGACACGCCGCTGCGCCGTCCACAGGCTCCGGTGCCGCCCGAGGTGTGTGCCCGCCCGCCCGCGCAGGTGTGCGTGCGGGCACGACCACCCCCCGGGGGTGCCTAGACTCGACGCCCGTGACGTCCTCCGAGGCCCTGACCACCGCCGGCGCCGACGCCGATCCCGCACCCGCGCCGAACCCGGCCGTCGAGGGCGAGATCGCGCCGTCCGCGGGGCCCACCGGCGCCCAGGCGCGCCGCGGGCCCTTCCGCGTGGGCGACAGGGTCCAGCTGACCGACCCCAAGGGCCGGTTGCACACCATCACGCTGACCCCGGGCCAGCAGTTCCACACCCACCGCGGGTACTTCCGCCACGAGGACCTGATCGGGCAGCCGGAGGGGTTCGTCGTCCGCAACACCGCCGGCGTGGAGTACCTCGCTCTGCGCCCCCTGCTCGCCGACTACGTGCTGTCGATGCCCCGCGGCGCGGCCGTCGTCTACCCCAAGGACGCCGGCCAGATCGTCGCGATGGCCGACATCTTCCCCGGGGCCCGGGTGGTGGAGGCGGGCGTCGGCTCCGGCGCCCTGACCATGTCGCTGCTGCGGGCCGTCGGCGACGAGGGCCTCGTGCACAGCTACGAGCGCCGCGGCGACTTCGCCGACATCGCCCGGGCCAACGTCGAGACGTTCTTCGGCGGTCCGCACCCCGCCTGGCGGCTCACGGTGGGCGACCTGGTGGACAGCCTCGACGAGACCGACGTCGACCGGATCGTCCTCGACATGCTCGCCCCCTGGGAGTGCCTGGACGCCGCGGCGCAGGCGCTCGTGCCCGGCGGCCTGGTGATCTGCTACGTGGCCACCGCCACCCAGCTGTCCCGCACGGCCGAGGCGATGCGCGAGGACGGCCGCTACACCGAGCCGCAGGCGTGGGAGTCGATGGTCCGCGGCTGGCACCTCGAGGGCCTCGCCGTGCGTCCCCAGCACCGCATGGTCGGGCACACGGGGTTCCTCGTCACGAGCCGGCGCCTGGCCGACGGCGTCGAGCCGCCCCTGCGGCGTCGCCGTCCCGCCAAGGGGTCCACCGACGGCGCCGAGGGCTTCGAGGAGGCCTGGGGCGAGTGGACCGCCGAGGACCTGGGGGAGCGGCCGGTCTCCGAGAAGAAGATCCGGCGCGTGCGGCGCAGCGTCGCAGGCACCCCCGCCGAGCCGGCGGGCCCGCTCACCGGGGCGATGGACGTCGTGCCCCCGGCCGACCCGATCTGAGGGCGATCGCCGGGCTCGGGCGCGACACCCCGACGTGACGTACCACGCTGGTAACGCGCGGCGACGCCGAGCCGGTTAGGGTCGGGGGACGTTCCACCCCGCCTGACGGGAGGTGTTCGCCATGACCGCCCACGAGGGATTTCCGCCGGACCGGCGCGAGCCCGAGGAGGACCCGGCCCGGTTGCGCCAGCAGCTGGGCCAGTTGGCCTCGCAGAACGAGAGGCTCAGCACGACGCTGCGCGATGCCCGCGACCAGATCATCGCCTTGAAGGCGGAGGTCGACCGGCTGGGCCAGCCGCCCAACACCTTCGGGCTCTTCCTGGGCCGCGGCCCCGACTCCACGGCCGAGATCATCGCCTCCGGGCGCAAGATGCGCGTCGTCGTCTCCCCGTCGGTCGACCTCGCCTCCCTGCGCGCCGGCCAGGAGGTCATGCTCAACGAGGCCTTCAACGTGGTGGCCGCACGGGAGTACGAGCGCACCGGCGAGATCGTCATCGTGAAGGACGTCATCGACGGCGAGCGGGCTCTGGTCGTGGGGCACTCCGACGAGGAACGCGTGATCCAGCTGGCCTCGCCCCTGCGGGACGGCCCCCTGCGCGTCGGAGACGCGATCACCATGGACGCGCGCTCCGGTTTCGCGTTCGAGAAGATCGCCCGGGCGGAGGTCGAGCAGCTGGTGCTCGAAGAGGTGCCCGACATCGACTACACCGACATCGGTGGTCTGGGCCCCCAGATCGAGCAGATCCGGGACGCGGTCGAGCTGCCGTTCCTGCACCCCGAGCTGTACCGAGAGCACGGCCTCAAGCCGCCCAAGGGCGTCCTGTTGTACGGCCCTCCCGGCTGCGGCAAGACGCTCATCGCCAAGGCCGTCGCCAGTTCCCTGGCGAAGAAGGTCGCCGAGAAGCGGGGCCTGAAGGAGTCGAAGAGCTACTTCCTCAACGTCAAGGGCCCCGAGCTGCTCAACAAGTACGTGGGGGAGACCGAGCGGCACATCCGGCTGATCTTCGCCCGGGCACGCGAGAAGGCCGGCCAGGGCACCCCCGTCGTCGTCTTCTTCGACGAGATGGACTCGCTGTTCCGCACCCGCGGATCCGGCGTCTCCAGCGACGTCGAGACCACGATCGTCCCGCAGCTGCTCAGCGAGATCGACGGCGTGGAGCGGCTGGAGAACGTCATCGTCATCGGCGCCTCCAACCGCGAGGACATGATCGACCCGGCGATCCTGCGGCCCGGCCGCCTCGACGTGAAGATCAAGATCCAGCGGCCCGACGCCGAGTCGGCCCGGGACATCTTCAGCAAGTACCTGACCCCCGACCTGCCCCTGCATGCGGACGACCTGCACGAGAACGGCAACTCGCCCGAGGTGGCCGTCGCGGCGATGGTCCAGGCGACGGTCGAGCGCATGTACGCCGAGACCGAGGAGAACCAGTTCCTCGAGGTCACCTACGCCAACGGCGACAAGGAGATCCTCTACTTCAAGGACTTCAACTCCGGCGCGATGATCCAGAACATCGTGGACCGGGCGAAGAAGTCGGCGATCAAGGACCTCCTGGAGACCGGACAGCGGGGCATCCGCATCGACCACCTCCTGCGCGCGTGCATCGACGAGTTCAAGGAGAACGAGGACCTCCCGAACACGACCAACCCCGACGACTGGGCGCGGATCTCGGGCAAGAAGGGCGAGCGGATCGTCTACATCCGCACGATCATCCAGGGCAAGCAGGGCAACGAGTCCGGGCGCACGGTCGACACCGTCGCCAACACCGGTCAGTACCTCTGACGCCTGCGGCACCCGTCGTGCCCGGGCCCCGCACTCGCGGGGGCCGGGCACGACGCACGTGAGCGTCGCGACCACATCCGAGGGGCGACTCGCGAGCGGGACACGGGGCAGCGATCAGGCCGGGCGGGCCGAGCCCGCGCGGCGCACCGCGATCAGCACCTGCCGCCACCCGAGCAGGCCCAGCCCGAGGAAGCACGAGGCCACGATCACGAAGGAGACGGGCGTCCCCTCGCCCTCGGCGACGTGGCGCAGGACCATGCCGCACGAGACGGTGGTCAGCCAGGCCAGCGTGCCGCAGCGACGGCCCAGCGGGTGCAGGCGCAGCGCGGCGGCGGCGGCGCGGCCCAGGGCGAGGCCGGCGAAGAAGGGCCAGGCGGTGTGCAGCCAACCCGCGGGGTCGAGCGCCTCCGCATGGGAGAGCCGGCCCAGGGTCGCGAACACGACGACGACGAGCAGGTCGGCGAGCCAGGAGACGGCGGCGAGGCGGGTCACCCCGGCATCCTCGCCGATGCGAAGGCGGCCGCGCGTCGGGAGGCGACCCTGCCCGCCCTGCGCGACGGGGAGCAAGGTCGTCGCGGCATCGTCACGGCCTGCTCGTAGGCTGCACCCATGAGTGTTCGCCGCGTGATGGGCCTCGAGACCGAGTTCGGCATCTCCTGTCCCTCCGACCCCACCGCGAACTCCATGGTGCTGTCGAGCCAGGTCGTCAACGCCTATGCCGCGCCGCTCGGCTCGCGAGCGGGGCGCGCCCGCTGGGACTACGAGGACGAGGCGCCCCTGCGCGACGCGCGCGGATGGGAGATCAGCCGGGAACGTGCCGACCCGACGCAGCTCACCGACGTCGCGGACGACCCGGCCCTGGCGAACGTGATCCTCACCAACGGTGCCCGGCTGTACGTGGACCACGCCCACCCCGAGTACAGCTCGCCGGAGGTGGTGACCCCGCGCCAGGCCCTGATCTGGGACAAGGCGGGGGAGCGCATCATGCTGGCGGCGGTGCGGCGGCTCGCGACGACGCCCGGGCTGCGCCCGATCAACCTGTACAAGAACAACACCGACAACAAGGGCGCCTCCTACGGCACCCACGAGAACTACCTCATGCCGCGGAGGACGCCGTTCTCCGACATCGTGCGCCACCTGACGCCGTTCTTCGTCACCCGGCAGGTGATCACCGGCGCCGGGCGGGTGGGCCGGGGCCAGGACGGCACGGGTACGGGTTTCCAGGTCAGCCAGCGCGCAGACTTCTTCGAGGTCGAGGTCGGGCTGGAGACCACGCTCAAGCGCCCCATCATCAACACCCGTGACGAGCCCCACGCCAGCGCCGACCGCTACCGGCGGCTGCACGTCATCATCGGCGACGCCAACCACTGCGAGGTCGCGGGCCTGCTGAAGACGGGCACCACCAGCCTCGTGCTGGCGTTGATCGAGAACGAGGCGTTCACCGCCGACCTCGGCGTCGAGCGCCCGGTCTCGGCCCTGCACACCGTCTCCCACGACCCCGCCCTCACCACGAAGCTGACGATGCGCGACGGCCGCCGCGCCACCGCCGTCCAGGTGCAGTGGATGTACCTCGAGCAGGTGCACCGGTTCCTCACCGACCGCCACGGCAGCACCTTCGACCCCGACACGGCCGAGGTCATGCGGCTGTGGGAGAGCGTGCTGTCACGCCTGGAGGCCGACCCGATGCAGCTGTCCCGCGAGCTGGACTGGGTGGCCAAGCTGCGCCTGCTCGAGGGGTTCCGTGACCGCGAGGGCCTGTCCTGGGACGCCGCCCGCCTCCAGCTGATCGACCTGCAGTGGGCCGACGTGCGGCCCGAGAAGGGCCTCTACCATCGGCTCGCGGCCCGCGGCCAGGTGGAGCGGCTGGTGACCGACGCCGAGATCGAGGCCGCAGTCACCGCACCCCCCGAGGACACCCGCGCCTACTTCCGCGGACGGTGCCTGGACCAGTACGGCGCCGCCGTCGCCGCGGCGTCCTGGGACTCGATCATCTTCGACGTCCCCGGCAAGGGCTCCCTGCAGCGGGTGCCCACGCTGGACCCGCTGCGCGGCACCCGCGAGCACGTCGGCGCGCTGCTGGACCGCTGCCCGACCGCCGCGGACCTGATGGCCGCCCTGTCCGCGGGCGAGGACCCCGCCGGACGCCGGTGAGACCACCGCCGGCGCTGACGCGCGGGCGCGGGCGTGCGCGGCGCCCGGCGAGTCCGGCGCGCGCCCGCGGCGAGGCCACGCCTAGGATCACGAGCACGGCCCGACCGGCGCGAGACCGTCGTCGGCCCCGCCGCAGGTCCGAGACCCCGACGACTTCCCACCGCAGGAGGTAGGCATGTCCGGACAGGAACACCAGCGCCCGGCCGACCGTGACGACGAGCCCGACGAGGTGCCGGTGCCCACGGCGCCGGTGAGCCAGACCCGCGACGACGACGTGGACGCGATCCTCGACGAGATCGACGACGTCCTGGAGTCGAACGCCGAGGAGTTCGTGAAGGGCTTCGTGCAGAAGGGTGGGCAGTGACCGCGTTCCCCGATCCGTCCTCGTCCGGGCGGCTGCCGGCCGCGTACCTGACCGTGGGCGGTAGTTCGTTCACCGAGTTCCTCGGCGGTCACGCGGAGCACCTGCTGCCCGGCCGCCGAACCCTGCCGGGCGCCGCCCCCGAGGTGCCGCATGCCACGACCATCGTGGCCGCGACCTTCGACGGCGGCGTCGTGATGGGCGGCGACCGCCGCGCCACCATGGGCAACCTCATTGCGCACCGGGAGATCGAGAAGGTCTTCCCCGCCGACGACTACTCGTGCGTGGGGATCGCCGGCACGGCAGGCCTCGCGATCGAGCTCGTCCGCCTGTTCCAGGTGGAGCTGGAGCACTACGAGAAGATCGAGGGCGCCCTGCTCTCCCTCGACGGCAAGGCGAACCGGCTCGCGACGATGATCCGCGGCAACCTCGGGATGGCCATCCAGGGCCTCGCCGTGGTCCCGCTGTTCGCCGGCTACGACCTCGACCGCCGCGCGGGGCGCATCTTCAGCTACGACGTCACCGGCGGCCGCTACGAGGAACGCGATCACCACAGCGTCGGCTCGGGCTCGCTGTTCGCACGAGGCTCCCTGAAGAAGCGCTGGCGACCCGGCTTGAGCGCCTCACAGGCCGTGGCCGTCGTCGTCGAGGCGCTGCGCGACGCCGCCGACGACGACTCGGCGACCGGCGGCCCGGACAGCGCCCGCGCCATCTACCCCGTCGTCGCCACCGTCACCGCCGACGGCTACCACCGCGTCGGCGACGACGAACTGGCCGGCGTGGTCGAGGGCCTCGGCGCCCCAGAAGCGTTCTCGCAGGGTTCCCCCGGCGGGACGGCCCGCCCCGGCACCACCGATCTGCGGAGGTCTGACACCTGATGTCCATGCCGTTCTACGTCTCGCCCGAGCAGCTGATGAAGGACCGGGCGGACTACGCGCGCAAGGGCATCGCCCGCGGCCGTTCCGTGGTGGTGCTCGCCTACGACGGCGGCATCGCCTTCGTGGGGGAGAACCCCTCCCGGGCCCTGCACAAGGTCAGCGAGATCTACGACCGGATCGCCTTCGCCGCCGTCGGCAAGTACAACGAGTTCGAGAACCTGCGCGTCGCGGGCATCCGGTACGCCGACCTGCGCGGGTACTCCTACGACCGCACGGACGTGACGGCCCGTGGGCTGGCCAACGCCTACGCCCAGACGCTGGGGTCGGTGTTCACCACCGAGTCCAAGCCGTTCGAGGTCGAGATCGTCGTCGCCGAGGTCGGCGGCAACGCCGAGGCCGACCAGATCTACCGGCTCACCTACGACGGCTCCGTCGCCGAGGAGCACGGGTTCGTCGTGATGGGCGGCCAGGCCGAGCAGATCGCCACCGCACTGTCGGAGCGCTGGCGCGAGGGCCTCAGCCTCCCCGAGACTCTCGCCCTCGCCGTCGAGCTGCTCGGACGCGACGCCGCCGGCGCCACGCGCGCCATCGAGCCGCGCCACCTGGAGGTCGCGGTCCTGGAGCGGCACCGCCCGCGCCGGGCCTTCCGCCGCCTCACCGGTTCGCTGCTCGAGCGGCTGCTCAACCCGACCGACCCGACCAGCGACGTCCCCGACGACGTCCCGCCCGGTGACCGCGCCGTGACGGGCGAAGCGGCCGCCGAGCCCGAGGCCCGGACCGAACCCGACACCCCGCCGCAGCCCTAGTCGGCTGCCGGGAAGGGGAGGGCGACCTAGAGTGGCCGACATGGACCGCCGCATCGTCGGGTTGGAGACGGAGTACGGGGTCACCTGTGCGTTCGAGGGGCAGCGCAAGCTGTCCCCCGACGAGGTGGCCCGGTACCTGTTCCGCAAGGTCGTCTCGTGGGGGCGTTCGAGCAACGTCTTCCTGCGCAACGGGGCGCGCCTCTACCTCGACGTCGGGTCGCACCCCGAATACGCGACGCCGGAGTGCGACGACGTCCGCCAGCTCGTCGTCCACGACCGGGCCGGGGAGCGCATCCTCGAGGGCCTCCTGACCGACGCCGAGCGCCGGCTGCACGAGGAGGGCATCGCGGGGGAGGTGTTCCTGTTCAAGAACAACACCGACTCCGCCGGCAACTCCTACGGCTGCCACGAGAACTACCTCGTGAGCAGGCACGGCGAGTTCGGCCGGCTCTCGGACGTGCTGATCCCGTTCCTGGTCACCCGGCAGCTCGTCGTCGGGGCCGGCAAGGTCCTGCAGACGCCGCGCGGGGCGGTCTTCTGCCTCTCCCAGCGCGCCGACCACATCTGGGAGGGCGTCTCCAGCGCGACGACGCGCTCGCGGCCGATCATCAACACGCGGGACGAGCCGCACGCCGACGCCGAGCGCTACCGGCGCCTGCACGTGATCGTGGGCGACTCGAACATGTCCGAGACCACCACGCTGCTCAAGGTCGGCGCGACGGACCTCGTGCTGCGCATGATCGAGGCGGGGGTGGTGCTGCGCGACCACACCCTGGAGAACCCGATCCGGGCCATCCGCGAGATCAGCCACGACCTCACCGGACGGCGCCGGGTGCGCCTGGCCAGCGGACGTGAGGCCAGCGCCCTCGAGATCCAGGAGGAGTACCTCAGCCGCGCCAAGGACTTCGTGGACGCGCGCGGCCTGCACACCGACGCGGTCAAGCGCGTCCTCGACCTCTGGGAGCGCGGACTGCGCGCGGTCGCCACCGGCGACCTGGGCCTGGTCGACCGCGAGCTCGACTGGGTGATCAAGCACCGGCTCGTCGAGCGGTACCGCGCCAAGCACGACCTCCCGCTGTCCTCCCCGCGGATCGCCCGGCTCGACCTCGCCTACCACGACATCCACCGCCAGCGCGGCCTGCACTACCTGCTGCAGCGCCGCGGGCTCGTGGAGCGGGTCAGTTCCGACATCGAGGTGTTCGAGGCGACGTCCGTGCCGCCGCAGACGACGCGGGCCAAGCTGCGCGGTGACTTCGTGCGCCGCGCGCAGGAGAAGCGGCGCGACTTCACGGTCGACTGGGTGCACCTCAAGCTCAACGACCAGGCGCAGCGGACCGTGCTGTGCAAGGACCCGTTCCGCTCCGTCGACGAGCGGGTGGAGCGCCTCATCCAGAGCATGTGAGCCCGCGGCGTCACCCCGTCGCAGGCGCCGACGGCGGCTGCGGCAGGGGCTCGCGGGGTGGGTGCGTGGCGGGCGCGGACAGCAGCGCGCGTTATCGTGGCCGCCGGCCGCTGTCCGGTTCGTCGGGCAATCGCGGCCACGGCCGTCGGCCACCGCTGCCCGTCCGCTTCGATTGAAGGTAATCCGTGACCTCCTCCAAGCTCGCCCGGCTGCTGATCCCGCTGCTGGCCGCCACCACCGTGCTCGCCGGCTGCGCGAAGGAGCGCTCGGACGACGGCTCGTCCTCGGCCGTGGGCGACTGCTCGGCCGCGGCCTCGAAGTCCGACCTCGCCGCGGTGGGCGTCGACGCG
The DNA here is from genome assembly GCA_046330935.1 of Kineosporiaceae bacterium. GTDB lineage: Bacteria > Actinomycetota > Actinomycetes > Actinomycetales > Kineosporiaceae > JAXLRU01. The sequence continues at coordinate 526,907 of JAXLRU010000005.1, read as the reverse complement.
AGCAAGGACAAGCCCACGATCACCCCCTGCACGCCGTTCTCGGTCAAGGCGACGTCGACCCGCGTGCTCAAGGAGGGCGACGGCGCCACCGTCGAGAGCGGTGACCGCCTCGTCGTCGAGTACGTCGGGGTGAACGCCACCGACGGCAAGGAGTTCGACACCTCGTTCGGCAAGAAGCCCGTCTCGCTGGTGATGAGCCAGAGCCAGGTCCCCCAGGGCGTGCTCAAGGCGCTGACCGGCGCCAAGGTCGGCAGCACGCTGCTCGCCGCGATCCCGCCCGCCGAGGGCTACGGCAGCCAGGGCGTCGCCGCCGCGGGCATCGGCCCCACCGACACCCTGATCTTCTACTTCCAGGTGAAGTCGGCGTCGAAGGTGCTCAAGCGCGCCACCGGTGAGGCGGTGCCCCCGAAGGCGGGGCTGCCCACCGTCAAGCTCTCGCCGGTCGGTGCTCCCAGCATCACCATCCCCAAGTCCTCCCCGCCGGCCTCCCTCGTCGTCCAGCCCCTGATCAAGGGTGGCGGCGCGGTCGTGAAGTCGGGCCAGACGATCACGGTCCACTACACCGGCGTCATCTGGTCGACCGGCAAGACCTTCGACTCCTCGTGGGGCAAGGACCCGGTCCAGTTCGAGATCGGCACGGGCAAGGTCATCAAGGGGTGGGACACCGGCCTGGTCGGCCAGACCATCGGCAGCCAGGTGCTCCTGTCCATCCCGCCGAACGACGGCTACGGCGCCGCCGGCCAGCCCCAGGCGGGCATCAAGGGCACGGACACCCTGGTGTTCGTCGTCGACATCCTCGACGCCGCCTGATCTCCTCCCTCGTCCTCCGTCACGAAAGGTCGTCCATGGACCGCACCAAGCCCGAGATCGACTTCCCCGGCGGCGAGCCGCCGGCCGAGCTCCAGATCACCGACGAGATCGTGGGTGACGGGGCCGAGGCCACTCCCGGCAGCACCGTGTCCGCGCACTACGTGGGCGTGGCGTTCTCCACGGGGGAGGAGTTCGACGCGAGCTGGAACCGCGGCTCGGCCCTGCAGTTCAAGCTCGGTGTGGGCCAGGTCATCGCGGGCTGGGACCAGGGGATCGCGGGCATGAAGGTCGGCGGGCGGCGCAAGCTGGTCATCCCGCCGCACCTGGGCTACGGCAGCCGGGGCGCCGGAGGGGCGATCAAGCCGAACGAGACCCTCATCTTCGTGGTGGACCTCGTCGGCGTGCGCTGATCCGCCGCGCCACACCCACCGGTGGCCGTCGTCCCTGCGGGGCGGCGGCCATCGGCGTGTCGGCCCGGCCTCGGGTGAGCTGAGGCGGCCTCAGCCGGTCGCGGCCGGCGTCGCCGCGTGGGCCCCGGCGGCCGCGGCGGCCAGGAAGGCGGCCTCGTCGTCGGCCAGGCCCCGGCCCATCGTCGACAGCGTGACGGGGCTGCCGCGCAACGCCTCAAGGAGCCCGTCGAGGGCGACCGGCACCAGGCGGTGCGGGGTGTGGGGGGCGACCAGGGCGCGTGCCTGCCCGGCCACCAGCTCGCCGAAGGCGCCCTCGAACGCGGGCAGGACGACGTCGCACGGGGTCAGCGCCACGCGACCGACGGCGGTGAGGCTGTGGTGGCTGACCCCGCGATGGCGCTCACGCTCGTCGGCCTGCGAGACGCGCAGGGCTGCGACGGGGCGCCCCCCCAGCACGCCCGCGGCGTTCAGCGCCTCGCCCACGGCGACCCCCGAGAAGCCCCAGCGGGTCCCCGTGCCGAGGTTGCCGGGCCCCTGCGCGACCACGACGACGTCGGCGCGGTGCACCAGCCTCGCGGCGAGCAGCGCCGAGTGCACGGTCACGGCCTCGGTGTCGCCGCCGAATGCCTGCCCGGCGCTCACGCAGGCCGCGAGCCACCCGGCCTCGCGCAGGCCCGCCACGGTGCGGGAGAACCAGGCCGGCAGCGCCCCGCCGTCGGTCATCACGTAAACCACCCGCGCCTGCGGACGACGGGCGCGCACCCCCGCCACGATCGCGGGGACGGCGCTGTGCAGGTCGGCGACGACGACCGGCAGGCCCGCGAGGTCGTCGGCGTCGCGCAACACCTCGTGGTGGGGGGACTCCTGCTCGTCGACGCCCAGCACCATGGCCTGCAGCGGCGTGTAGCGGGCCTTGACCATGTGACCCGCCGCCGGCTGGGGCTCCGGCTCCGGCAGGCGCGACACGACGGCCACGACGAGCGCGTACCCGCCGGTGCCGAGGCCACGTTCGAGGGCGGTCGTGTTGAGCAGCACCGTGTCGCCCACGAGCGCCTCGCCCACCAGCTGCGGGTAGGCCAGCGCCCGCCACCCGCCGTCGACGCCCGCGACGTCGACCTCGAGCTCGGTCGCCCCCTGCCACTGCCGCCGCACGCGCGTCACGCGTGCCTCGCGCCACCTGATCACCGACACCTCCCGAACCCGGGCAGGCTACTCGGGTAACGTGCCCCCCGATGTCCTCCCGGCGCACCGAGCGATTGCTCAATCTGGTCATCTGCCTGCTCGCCACCCGACGGTGGCTGAGCAAGGAGCAGATCCGCTCCGCCGTGCCGCAGTACGCCGACTGCGCCTCCACGGAGGCGTTCGACCGGATGTTCGAGCGCGACAAGGAGGACCTGCGCGAGCTCGGCATCCCCGTGAGCACCGGCAGCGACAGCGCCTGGTTCGACGACGAGCCCGGGTACCGGATCGACCCGCACGCCTACGCGCTGCCGCCGATCGACCTCACCGCCGAGGAGTCGGCCGTCCTCGGGCTCGCCGCGCGCGTCTGGCAGCAGGCAGGCCTGGCGGGGCCCGCGGCCGCAGGGCTGGCGAAGTTGCGGGCGGCGGGGGTCGATCTCGACGAGGAGTCGGTGGCAGGAGTCGAGCCGCACGTGCTGACCCCCGAGCCGGCGTTCGACCCGCTGTACGCGGCCACGCGCGACCGCGCGCCCGTCGGGTTCGGCTACCGCAAGCCGGAGGGCGACGCCGGTGCGCGCCGGGTGCAGCCCTGGGCACTGACCAGCCGGGGCGGTCACTGGTACCTCGTCGGGCACGACCTCGACCGTGGGGCGCCGCGGGCGTTCCGGCTCTCGCGCATCCAGGGCGACGTGCGGCGCCTGGGGCCCGCGGGTTCCTTCGAGCCTCCCGCCGACCTCGACCCGGCCTCCCTCGTGGGGGCGGGGCCGAGGCGCAACGACCCGCGGGTGGCGCTGTTGCACGTGCGCGCCGGGCGCGGCGGGTTCCTGCGCCGCAGGGCGGTCCCCGTGGAGCCGGCGGCGGCCGGCGTCGACGCAGCCCCCGCCACGGCCGGTCCCAATGCCGGGTGGGACGAGGTGCGCGTCCCCGTCGCCGACCCCCACGGGCTCGCCGTGGAGGTCGTCGGGCACGGGCCCGACGTCCGCCTGCTGTGGCCACCCGACGTCGCGGCGCTCGTCGCCACCCACCTGCGGGCCGTCGCCCGCAGCCACGGCCTCGCCGACCCCGCAGCGGAGGTGGCGTCGTGAGCGTCGCGGCGACCGAGCGCCTGTCCCGGCTGCTGTCGATGGTGCCGTGGCTGCTGCAACGGCAGGGCATCGCCCTGCCGGAGGCCGCCGCCCACTTCGGCATCACCGAGGCGCAGTTGGTGAAGGACCTGCAGCTGCTGTTCGTGTGCGGCACGCCCGGGCACATGCCCGACGACCTGATCGAGGCCGACTGGGAGTCGGGGCACGTCTACCTCGACAACGCCGACACCCTCGCCCGCCCGCGGCGGTTCGACCTCGACGAGGCCGTGGCCCTGATCGCGGGCCTGCGGACCCTCGCCGAGGTGCCCGGGCTGCACGAACGCGAGGCGGTGGAGTCGGCGCTCGACAAGCTCACGGCGGCGGCCGGCGAGGCGGCCCGGGCCGCGGCGGCCGTGACCGTCGACCTCGGCGGCGCGGACGGGCAGGAGACGGTCCTCGCCGGCATCCGGCGGGCGCTGTCCGGCAGGCGCCGGCTGCACCTGGACTACCTGGTGCCCAGCCGGGACGAGTTGACCTCGCGCGACGTCGACCCGATCCGCCTCGCCTCCGTCTCGGGCCGCTGGTACCTGGAGGGGTGGTGCCACCGGGCCGAGGCGGTGCGCCTGTTCCGCACCGACCGGATCGTGGCCCTCGAGGTGAGCGACGTCGACGGCACACCCCCGCCCCAGGCGCGGGGGAGGGAGGACCTCGAGCAGCTGTTCCGGCCCGGACCCGACGACCTCGAGGTGACCCTCGACCTCGCGCCGTCGGCGCGCTGGGTCGCCGAGTACTACGACGCCACCCACGTCGAGGAGCTGGGCGAGGCCGGGCGCGGCTCGCTGCGTGTGCGCTTGCGGGCCGCCGGCCCGGAGTGGGTGGTGCGGTTGGCCCTGCGCAGCTGCGGCGCCGTGCGCGTCGTCGCGCCCGCGACGGTCGTGGACGCCGTCCGGGCCGCCGTGACCGACGCGCTGACCGGTCTCGGCACCGGCGGCGCGGCCTCTGCCGAGGTCTGATCTCGGCCCACGGCACGAGGGCCGTCCGCTGCCGAGCGCTACCCCTGATCCCGCCGGACTCACCCGCTCGCAGCCGTCGGGCCACCCCCCTGCCCCGGCCTGCACCCAACCGGGTCACAGTGCCCACGGACGGCCGACTCGTCACTGGCCGTTCTTAAGGATCCACGCACCGCTACCGATGGGTTAGGCATCACGCCGGATACCAGAAACGGGAGGTGCATCGACGATGACGACCATCAAGGCGTCGTGCCCCAGCTGCGGTGACGTCGAGCTCACCCCGGTCCAGGTTCGTCTCGTCGTCTGCTCGGTGAAGACCTGGTCCTACTACGCCTTCACCTGCACGACGTGCCTGGAGGAGGTCCGCAAGCCCGCCGGGCGCGACGTCGTCGCGCTGCTCATCTCCGGCGGTGTCGTGGCCGAGCCCTGGACCATCCCGGCCGAGGCCCTGGAGGAGCACACGGGGCCCGCGCTGGACTACGACGACGTCCTCGACTTCGCGCTGTGGCTCAACTCCGCCGACCTCGTGGCCGCCGCCGCGGCGTCGACGGTGCGCCACGCCGGGACCGCACAGGAGTCCGCCTACTGAGCTCCGGCGCGCCGGGGGCGTCGGCGAACCCCCGGCGCGCCGGCACCACTCCCGTCCCCGTGCCGCATCCGGCACGGGGACGACGCGTGTCAGGACGGCGAACCGGAGGCGGCGAGGTGGCGACGTCACGACGTCGGATCGACGACGGATGCGGCGCACCGCCCACCTCGACCCCCGCACCACCGCCCGGGCGGTTAGCCTTGCCCGCATGGTCTGGGCGATGGTGTGGACGGGCATGGTGCTGGCAGGTCTGCTCCTGCACGCCCTGCTCGCCCGCGCCGTGTGGCGCCAGGCCCGCGGCGCACTGCGGGAGGTGTCGGAGGCCTCACGCCGCTTCGGGACCACCGCCGAAGCCGTCCGGGAGTCCTTCGAGAGCCGGTACCCGCGCGCGCAGACGCCCCAGCCGGCTCCGTTCGCCGACCCGCGATCCCTGCGGCGCGCGCACGAGCCGCGGCTGCGGATCGCCCGCACCCGCGCCGCACGCCGCACGAGGGCGGCCATCGCCGCCGGGCAGGGAGCCCGCGGCACCCGGCCTCCCCGTCCCGCCCCACCCGCCACGTCCACGGGCCGGTGACCGGCCCCGCCGGTCCCGCACGACCCGCCTAGGATGGGCTGAGCACCACCGACAGAGAGGTTCGGACCATGTTCCGCAACGGCCTTGAGCCCGCGCACCTGTTGCTCCTCCTGGTGGTCGTCCTGGTGCTGTTCGGCGGCAAGCGACTGCCCGACGCCGCTCGCGGTCTGGGGCGCTCGATGCGCATCTTCAAGTCGGAGATCAGCGCCATGCAGGAGGACAAGTCCTCCTCGACGCCGGCACCCAAGCCGACCCCGCCGGAGGCCCTCGAGGGTCGGGTCGTCGACGACGAGCAGACGCCGCGCACCTCGTCGACCGAGCCGCGCCGCGACGCCTGATCCGTGGCGCTGACCGTCCCCAGGCGCCGCCCCCGGGACCCGCAGGGTCGCATGCCTCTGCGGGAACACCTCGCCGAGCTGCGCCGCCGGTTGTTCGTGTGCGGCCTGGCGATCCTCGCGGGATCGGTCGGCGGCTGGTTCGCCTACGGCCGCCTGTTCGACGCCCTCCAGCGCCCCCTGCTCGACGTCGGCCGCGACCGCGGGATCAACGCGAACATCAACTTCAGCGAGCTGTCGAGCGCGTTCAACCTCCAGCTCAAGCTGTCGGTCTACCTCGGGCTGGTCATCGCCAGCCCCGTGTGGCTGTACCAGCTGTGGGCGTTCGTGGTGCCTGGCCTGACCCGGCGCGAGAAGCGCTACGCCCTCGGCTTCGTCGCCGCCGCGGTGCCGCTGTTCCTGTCGGGCATCGCCCTGGCCTGGCTGATCCTGCCGAACGCCGTCACGTTCTTCGCCGACTTCGTGCCCGAGGGCTCGTCCATCTTCACCAGCGCGGACACGTACTTCACCTTCGTGACCCGGCTGATGCTGTCCTTCGCCGTGGCCTTCGTCGTCCCGCTCCTGCTCGTGGCCCTGAACCTGGCGCACGTCCTGCCCTCCCGCACCCTCGTGCGCGGCTGGCGCGTGGCCGTCTTCCTCTGCTTCCTGTTCGCTGCGATCGCCTCGCCGACGCCCGACGCCGGGACGATGCTGATGCTCGCCTTCCCCATGGTCGCGCTGTACCTCGGCGCCATCGGCGTCGCCGTCCTCGTGGACCGGCGCCGCGAGAAGACCCGCGCCGCGGACCCGCTCGCGCAGGTGGGCGACGACGAGGCGAGTCCGCTCTGAACGCGAACGGCTCGCGAGGCGACGACGGTGGTCCACGCCGGCTCGTCCTGGCGGTGAACCCGCGTGCCGGCAAGGGCCGGGCGGCCGCCGTGGGGGAGCGGGTGGTCGCCCGGTGCCGCCGAGCCGGCCTGAACGTGGAGGTCGTCTCCGGGGCGTCCGCGGTCGCCGCCGCGCAGACACTGCGCGACCTCGTCTCCACCCCCGCCTGCGCCGTCGTCGCGGTCGGGGGTGACGGCACCGCCCACGCCGCCGCCAACGTCCTGTGCGACGCGCGCGAGGACGGGCTGCAGGTACCGCCGCTGGCCGTCGTGCCAGCGGGCACCGGCAACGACGTCGCCGCCTGCCTGGGCTTCCCCGCCGACCCCGACGCGGCGATCGCCCGCGTCCTGCACCTCCTGGCGGCGGCAAGACCGCCCCGTGACGTCGATGCCCTGGCCGTCGAGGGCGGCTGGGGCCGCCGCTGGGTGGTCGGCGTCATCGCCGCAGGGTTCGACGCCGTCGTCAACGAGCGCGCCAACGGCTGGCGCTGGCCGCCCGGTCGCCGCCGCTACGACCTCGCGCTGCTCGCGGAGCTGCCGGGCCTGCGCACCCGCGCCTACCTGCTGGAGCTGCCCGACCAGCCGCCGCAGATCCGCTCCGCCCTGCTGCTGGCCGTCGCGAACGTCTCCACCTACGGCGGTGGCGTCCCGATCAGCCCTGGATCCGACCCCGGGGACGGCACCGCCGAGGTCGTGACGATCGGCGGCATGCGGCCCCTGGAGCTCCTGCGGTTCATCCCGCGGGCCTACCGCGGGCGGCACCTGTCCCACCCCGCGGTGACGGTCGAGCCGTTCCGGCACGTGCGGGTCTCCGCCGCGGGCGGGCGTGGCGGTGTCGTGGCCTACGGCGACGGCGAGCGGCTCGGTCCCCTCCCCCTCGAGGTGGGGGGGGTCCCGGGCGCGCTGAGCGTGCTCGCCTGAGTCGGGCGATTCCACCACGCGGGGAGTCGGTCCCCCTGGGTACTGTGCGGCCATGACCACCGCCAGCCCCGCCCAACGTTTCGCGGCGGCCCGGCGTCGCGCCCAGGAGGCGACGACGGTGCTGGGGCAGTTCCGTGACTCCTACCCGTTCGCCCTCGACGACTTCCAGATCCGCGCCTGCCAGGCCGTGGAGTCCGGTAAGGGCGTGCTCGTCGCGGCCCCCACCGGGTCGGGCAAGACGGTCGTCGGCGAGTTCGCCGTCGCGCTGGCGCTCGCCGAAGGCCGCAAGGCGTTCTACACCACCCCGATCAAGGCCTTGAGCAACCAGAAGTACGCCGACCTCGCCCGCCGCTACGGCGCCGCGTCCGTCGGCCTGCTCACCGGCGACAACACGATCAACGGGGAGGCGCCCGTGGTCGTGATGACCACCGAGGTGCTGCGGAACATGCTCTACGCGGGGTCGGCGACGCTCGACGGCCTCGGCTACGTGGTGATGGACGAGGTGCACTACCTCGCCGACCGTTACCGCGGCGCGGTCTGGGAGGAAGTGATCATCCACCTCCCCGAGCAGGTCCGGCTGGTCAGCCTCTCGGCCACGGTGAGCAACGCCGAGGAGTTCGGCGCGTGGCTCGACACCGTGCGCGGCGACACCGACGTCGTCGTCTCCGAGCACCGCCCGGTGCCGCTGTGGCAGCACGTCATCGCGGGCCGACGGCTCTACGACCTCTTCGCCGAGGAGGTCGGCCCCACCCCCGGCGCCGGGCAGGCCCGGGTCAACCCCGAGCTGCGCGGCCTGACCCGGATGGAGGAGCGCAGCGCCCGGGCGTCGGGGCGCGCCCGGCAGGGGCAACGCCGCCGGCCGACACGCTCGGCGAACACGCCCTCGCGGGCCGAGGTGATCGCGACCCTGGAGTCCGCGGACCTCCTGCCCGCGATCACGTTCATCTTCAGCCGCGCGGGCTGCGACGCCGCCGTCCAGCAGTGCCTGGCGTGGGGCGTGCGCCTGACCACCTCGCAGGAGCAGGCCGAGATCCGGCGCGTCGTCGAGGAGCGGTGCGCCGACCTGCCCGACGAGGACCTCGCCGTCCTCGGCTTCCACGACTGGTCCGAGGCCCTGCAGCGCGGGGTCGCCGCCCACCACGCCGGGCTGCTGCCCACCTTCAAGGAGGTGGTCGAGGACCTCTTCAGCCGAGGCCTGGTCAAGGCGGTCTTCGCCACCGAGACCCTCGCCCTCGGCGTCAACATGCCCGCCCGCAGCGTGGTGCTGGAGAAGCTGGTCAAGTGGAACGGCGAGACCCACGCCGACGTGACCCCGGGGGAGTACACCCAGCTCACCGGCCGGGCCGGCCGCCGCGGCATCGACGTCGAGGGCCACGCCGTCGTCGTCTGGCAGTCCGGCCTGGACCCCGAGGCCGTCGCCGGCCTCGCCTCCACCCGCACCTACCCCCTGCGCTCCAGCTTCCGACCCACGTACAACATGGCCGTCAACCTCGTCCACCAGGTCGGCACGGCGCGCGCACGGGAGATCCTCGAGACGTCGTTCGCGCAGTTCCAGGCCGACCGCGCGGTGGTCGGCCTCGCGCGTCAGGTCCGCCGCCAGGAGGAGGCTCTCGCCGGCTACGCCGAGTCGATGACCTGTCACCTCGGCGACTTCGGCGAGTACGCGCGGCTGCGCCGCCGCATCGGCGAACGCGAGACGGAGCTGTCCCGGGCCGCCGGCAGCAGCCGCCGCACCGAGGCCATCGCGTCCCTGGAGGCGCTGCGCCGCGGCGACGTCATCCACGTCCCCGCGGGCCGGCGCAGCGGCTACGCCGTCGTCGTCGACCCGGGACCGCCCGGCAGCGCCGACGGCCCCCGACCCGTGGTCGTCACCGAGGACAGGCAGCTGCGCCGCCTGTCGCTGCAGGACCTGCCCAACGGCGCCGCAGCCCTGGCCCGGGTCACCGTGCCGAAGTCGTTCACCGCCCGCAACCCGCAGTCACGCCGCGACCTCGCGGCGAGCCTGCGCGCCGCCCTGGGCTCGACCGGGGAGATCCTCACCCGCCCCGACCGCTCCCGCTCCTCCGCTGCCGACGACTCGCAGCTCGCCGCCTGGCGCAAGCAGCTGCGCAGCCACCCCTGCCACGGCTGCCCCGACAGGGAGAACCACGCCCGGTGGGCGGAGCGGTGGCTGCGGCTGTCCAAGGAGACCGACGCGCTCAGCCGCCGCATCGAGGGCCGGACCAACACCATCGCTCGCGTCTTCGACCGCGTCTGCGACCTGCTGCGCGAGCGCGGGTACCTCGCCACCGCCGAGGGCGGGGACGCGGTGACGCCCGCCGGGGCGCTGCTGCGCGGGATCTACGCCGAGACCGACCTCGTGGTGGCCGAGTGCCTGCGGGGCAACGTCTGGACCGACCTCGACGCCGCCGGCCTCGCCTCCTGCGTCAGCGCGCTGGTGTACCAGTCGCGCCGGGAGGAGGGCGTGGCGCCCCGGCTGCCCGCAGGGCCCACCAGGGTCGCGCTCGGCGAGACCGTGCGGATCTGGTCGGAGCTGGAGGACGCCGAGCGCGCCCACCGCCTCGACCCGACCGCCGAACCCGACCTCGGGATCGCGCTCGCCATGTACCGCTGGGCCAACGGGGCGCGGCTGCAGACGGTGCTCGACGACGGCGACCTGGCGGCGGGCGACTTCGTCCGCTGGTGCAAGCAGGTCGTCGACCTGCTCGGGCAGGTCGAGCTCGTGGCCGCCCGGTCGGGCCGGCCGCAGCTCGCCGCGACGGCCGCCGACGCCGTCGCCCGGGTCCGGCGCGGCGTCGTCGCCTACTCGTCGGTGGGCTGAGCCTGGGGGGGCTCTCACTCCCGCAGGAGGTCCCACCCGAGGGCGCGCGCCAGGCGCGTGGCGGGGGCCGCGAGGTTGTGCGCCTGCAGCAGCGCCATGAGCGCCTCCGCGTCGGCGGGCGCCTCGGGCACGGCGTCAGGGCGGGTGGGCGTCAGCCCCGGGATGTCGGTGACCACCTTCACCACGGGGGCCGCCGCGTCGAGGTAGTGCTCGGCGTCGCGCAGTCGCCGGGCCACGGCCGCGCCGAGGCCGGGGTCCTGCGCCGCGGCCGCCTCCCGCGCCGCCTGGGCCGACCCGAACCGCTCGACGACCGCCGCCGCCGTCTTCTCCCCGATCCCGGCCACCCCGGGCAGGCCGTCACTGGCGTCACCGCGCAGCAGGGCGACGTCGGCGTAGCGGGGCCCGGTGGACACGCCGTACTTCGCGGCGAGGGCTGCCTGGTCGATCACCTCGAGCCGGCGGACGCCGCGCCCCACGTACAGCACCCGGACCGCCGTGGCGTCGTCGACCAGCTGCATGAGGTCGCGGTCGCCGGTCACGACATCGACCCCGGTGCCGTCCGCCGAGGCCGTGGCGAGGGTGCCGATGACGTCGTCGGCCTCGAACCCCTCGTGCTCGGCCCGGGCGAGGCCGAACGCGTCGAGGACGTCGAGGATCACCGGCACCTGCGGCGAGAGCGCATCCGGGACCGCCTCCTCGGCCGCTCCGGGGTGGGCGAGCCGGTGGGCCTTGTACGAGGGGACGAGCGCCACCCGGAAAGCCGGCCGCCAGTCGGCGTCGAAACAGCAGACGAGCCGCTCAGGGCGCCTCAGCTCCACCAGGAACGCCAGCATGTCCAGCAGCCCCCGCACGGCGTTGACCGGCGCGCCGTCGGCGCCCACCAGGGTCTGCGGCAGGCCGTGGAAGGCTCGGAAGTACAGCGACGGGGTGTCGACCAGCATCAGGCCGCCGGGGTGCTCGCTCACGCGGGCACGCTATCGGCCCGGAGGTCCGCGGCGGGGACGCCGGGCACCACTACCCTGATCCGGTGGAGGACCTCGACCGGCAGATCGTCACCCTGCTCGCCAGCGACGGCAGGATGAGCTTCACCGACCTGGGCAAGGCCACCGGACTGTCGACGTCCGCGGTGCACCAGCGCGTCAAGCGTCTGGAGCAGCGGGGCGTCATCCGGGGCTACACCGCCGTGGTCGACGCCGAGGCGGTCGGGCTGCCCCTCACCGCGTTCATCTCCGTGACCCCGCTGGACCCGGCCGCACCCGACGACATCCCCGACCGGCTGCTCGGCGTCCCCGAGATCGAGGCCTGCCACTCCGTGGCGGGGGTCGAGAACTACATCCTCAAGGTGCGGGTGAACAAGCCCGGCGACCTCGAGGCCCTGCTCGCGCGGATCCGGGCCCTCGCCTCCGTGTCGACGCGCACGACGGTCGTCCTGTCCACGCCCTACGAGGCGCGACCGCTTCCCCTGTGATCCCCGACCCGTCCGCGGCCGGCCCCGGCAGCGTCCTCCTGCGCGGTGGCGTGCTGCACGACGAGGCCCCCGTGGCGGGCACGGCCCTGCTGATCCGGGACGGGCGGCTGGCCTGGATCGGCGACGACGAGGGTGCGCGGGAGCACGCCCGAGGCGCGGACGTCGTGCTCGACCTCGACGGACGCCTCGTGACGCCGGCGTTCGTCGACGCCCACGTCCATGTCACCGAGACCGGCCTGGCCCTGTCGGGGCTCGACCTCACCGCCGTCCGCTCCGCCCGCGAGCTCCTCGACGCCGTGGCCACCAGCACGGCCACGCCCGTCCTGGGGCACGGCTGGGACGAGTCGACCTGGCCCGACCCGCGACTGCCCCGGCGGGACGAGCTGGACACCGCCGCCCGCGGTCGCGACGTCTACCTCTCCCGCATCGACGTCCACTCCGCCCTGGTCAGCACCGCCCTCGCCCGCCGCACGGGCGCCGACACCCTGCCCGGCTCGGACGGCACGGCCCGCGTGGAACGCGACGCCCACCACGCGGCCCGGCACGGGGTCCGGCTGCTCGAGCGCCGTCAGCGGCTGCAGGTGCAGCGCCGGGCCCTCGAGCACGCCGCCCGCTCGGGCATCGCCTGCGTGCAGGAGATGGCAGCCCCCGACATCAGCGGCGAGGAGGACCTGATCGCCCTGCTCGCCCTCGCCGGGCCGCAGGGCGAGGGCGGCCTCCCGCTCGTCCTGGCCGCGTGGGGCCAGGAGGTCGGCGACGCCGACGAGGCCCGCGCCTGGCGGGAGCGCCTCGGCCCGGGCTTGATCGGTCTCGGCGGTGACCTCAACGTCGACGGCTCCTTCGGCTCCCGCACCGCGGCGCTCGCGCAGGACTACGCCGACGCGCCCGGCACCCGCGGGCGGCTCTACCGCGACGCCACGACCATCGCCCGGCACGTCGGCGCGACCACCGCGGCCGGACTCCAGGCCTCGTTCCACGCCATCGGCGACGCGGCTGTCACCGAGGCCCTGGACGGGTTCTCGCTCGCCGCGGCCGGCGGCGCTCCCCGCAGCGTCGGCCGAGGAGCGCCGACGTTGCGGCTGGAGCACGCGGAGGCGGTCGACGCCGTGGGCGTAGCGAGGATGGCCGCCATGGGCGTCACGGCCTCCGTGCAGCCTGCCTTCGACGCGGCCTGGGCGGGGCCCGCAGGGATGTACGAGCGGCGCCTGGGGCGGGAGCGGGCCGCAGCCACGAACCCCTTCGCCCAGCTCGAGGCCGCCGGCGTCGCGCTGGCGTTCGGGTCCGACGCGCCGGTGACCCCCCTGGACCCGTGGGGGGCCGTCCACGCCGCGACGCATCCGCACGTCCGCAGCCATCGCCTCCCGTTGCGGGCGGCGCTGCGCAGCCACCTGCGCGGGGGATGGGCGGCGGCAGGGGTCCGCGACGCCGGCCTGCTCCGCCCCGGCCTCGAGGCGACGCTCGCCGTCTGGGAGGGCACGGTGCCGGCCGACCTCGACGTCGGCGTCGTCCGCCCCCGGTGCCTGGCGACGATCCGGCGCGGGCGCTGGCTGTGGCGCGAGGAGTGGAGCTGAGGGAACCCCCTCAGACCCCCGGCTCCGCGTCGTCGCTGGAGGAGGAGTTGTAGGACCGGGCCCGCTCCTGCCCGGACATGCCGGCGATGGCGTCCATCACCGCGTCGGTGAGCTCACGCCGGATCCGTCCGGCCCCCTCGCCCGCGTCGAGGCGCGCCTGGTAAGGCTGCGGATCGACCGGCGGGGCGAAGGAGACCCGCACCCGGCACAGCCGGGGGAGCTTGCTGCCGATCGGCTGCAGCTTCTCGGTCCCGCGCAGGGCGACCGGTACGACCGGCGCCGACGTCGCGAGGCTCAGCCAGGCGACGCCCGTGCGGCCGCGGTACAGCCGACCGTCGCGCGACCGCGTCCCTTCGGGGTAGAGGGCGAACGCCTGGCCCGCGTTGAGGACCTCCTCGGCCGTGGTCAGCGCGTCCATCGAGTCGTCGCGCCGCCCCGTGCGGCGGATGGGGACGGCGCCGATCGCCGTGAAGAACCCGGCCATGAGCCGCCCCCGCAGCCCCGGGGTCGTGAAGTACTCGCTCTTGGCGAGGAACGTCACGCGGCGCCGCACGAGCATCGGCACCACGACGCTGTCGGAGAAGGACAGGTGGTTGCTCGCGATGATCACGGGCCCGTCGGCGGGGACGTGCTGCAGCCCCACGACCTCCGGCCTCCAGATCACCCGGAACGCCGTCACCAAGACCACCCTGGCCAGGCGGTAGATCACCTGCACCACCTCCGGGCCGCGACCCTACCGTGACGACGGCCACCTCCCCACGCCCGACCCGACCCCGACCCGTCCCCGGCCCTCACCACCCGACGTCGCCGGGCTACGACACACCGGCCGACACGCGGGGCTCGAGGACGACGGATTCCGTGGTGCGGCCCCCCAGGGCTCGGTTGACCTGCGAGGCCTGCCAACGGCGGACGTGACCTCCGGTAGCGGGGTGGTTGACAGCAGGTGACGGCGGGCTAACGTCGTCTGCGCACGCGTCCGGTGCCGCAAGCACGTCGTCGTCGCGACGGCGGGACGCACCGGATCGGGCCCGCAGCCCCGTAGACAACGCACGCGACACCGCCGCCAGCGCTGCCCGTGTCGGACCGAAGGGCTGCGGGCCCGACCGCGGGCGACCGGGCCCCTCACGCGCACGCCGCAGCCGGACTCCGTCGTCGATCCTGCCCGCGCGCACCTCGCCACGTACGCTGCGTCCGTGACCTCGCGGCAGACCGACCTCCTCGTCCGTGCCGTCGGTGCGTCGTCGGCCGGCGCCGTGCTCGCCTGCGCCTTCCCCGGCATCGCCCCCGCCTGGCTCGGCTGGGCGTTGGCCCCCCTCGGGCTCGCCGGCGCCGCGGCGGCGACCATCGGTCGCGGGCCCCGCGCCGGGGCCCTCCTGGGGCTGCTGACGGGGATCACCTTCTTCCTCGTGCACCTGCACTGGACCGGCATCTACGTCGGCGCGCTCCCGTGGCTGGCGCTCACGGCCCTCCAGGCCCTCTTCTTCGTGGTGCCGGGAGCGGTGTCGGCCTGGGCCTGGCGTCGGGGGCCGGGCCGGTGGGCGGCGCTCACCGTCGCCTCGTGGACCCTGGAGGAGGCGCTGCGTGCCCGCATCCCCTTCGGCGGGTTCCCCTGGGGTCGACTCGCGTTCAGCCAGGCCGATTCCCCCCTCCTCGGCTGGGCCTGGCTCGGCGGTGCACCCCTCGTCTCGGCCGCGACGGCCGCGCTTGGCGCGCTCGTGCTGCTCGGCGCCCGAGGCGCGGTGAACCGGCACGTCGGGCGAGCCGGCGCGCTGGGCGGCGCCGTGGCCGCCCTGGCGCTCCTGGCCGGGGGACCTGCCTGCGCGGCGGCCTCCGCCGCCACCGCCGAATCAGCCGGGCAGACGCGGGTCGCCGCGGTGCAGGGCAACGTCCCCGAGCCCGGCCTCGACTTCAACGCGGAGCGCCGCGCGGTGCTGGACAACCACGTCCGCGCCACCCTCGACCTCGCCCGTCGCGTGGACGCCGGGACGACCCCCCGACCCGACGTCGTCCTGTGGCCCGAGAACAGCTCCGACATCGACCCGCTGAGCAACCCGGACGCCGCCGCCGTCATCACCCGCGCGGCCGACGCCGTGGGCGTGCCGGTGCTCGTGGGTGCGGTCGTCGACGGCCCGGGGCGCTACCTGTCCAACACCGCCGTCCTGTGGGGCCCCTCGGACGGACCCGAGCCCGGCCCCGGCGCCCGCTACGTCAAGCGCCACCCGGCCCCCTTCGCCGAGTACATCCCCGCCCGGGCCTTCTTCCGCCAGTTCAGCGACAAGGTGGACCTCGTCTCACGGGACTTCACGGCGGGCCGCACCGTCGGGGCCCTGCCCGTGGCCACCCGCGCCGGTGGGCTGACGCTGGGCGACGTCATCTGCTTCGAGGTGGCCTACGACGGCCTGGTCCAGGACCCGGTCCGGGCCGGCGCGGACCTCGTGGTGGTCCAGACCAACAACGCGACGTTCGGGTTCACGGACGAGAGCGTGCAGCAGCTCGCCATGTCGCGGTTGAGGGCCGTCGAGACCGGACGCTCGGTGGTCCACGTGTCCACCGTCGGGGTGAGCGCACTGGTGCGTCCGGACGGCAGCACGGTGGTCACCTCGGGCCTCTTCGAGCCCGCGGTCCTCGAGGCCGACCTGGAACTGCGACGTGACCTGACCCCCGCCGTGCGGATGGGCGCGTGGGTCGAGGTCGCCCTGCTCGCCCTGCTCGGTCTCGCGGCCCTACCTCGGCGGCGGGTCCTCACGGCCTCGCGCCGGGACGCCTCCGCGGAGGGTTCCGGGACGCCGGTCGCCGTGGCCTCCGCGTCCTGAGGCACTGCCGCGGGAGGGCTCGGTGCACGTCCCGCCCCGATGCCGGTACAGTGCCTCGGCGTGAGTGACGCCCCCAGCCTCCTGCCTCGGGTTCTCGTGATCGTCCCGACGTACAACGAGCGCGAGAACCTCCCGGTGATCACGGCGAAGATCCGTGCGGCCGCACCCGAGGCGGACATCCTCGTGGCCGACGACAACAGCCCCGACGGTACGGGCGAGTTCGCCGACTCCCTCGCCGCCGCCGACTCGCAGATCCGGGTGCTGCACCGCCCGGGCAAGCAGGGTCTGGGCGCCGCCTACCTCGCCGGCTTCGCGTGGGGGATGGCCGAGGGCTACGACATCCTCATCGAGATGGACGCCGACGGGTCGCACCCCGCCGATCGTCTGCCCGCCCTGATCGCCGCGGTCCGTGACGGTGCCGACCTCGCCATCGGCTCGCGCTGGGTCCGCGGGGGCGAGGTCGTCAACTGGCCGAAGAGCCGTGAGGTCCTCTCCCGCGGGGGCAACTTCTACACCCGCCTCGTGCTCGGCATCCCGATCCACGACGCGACCGCCGGTTTCCGTGCGTTTCGGCGGACGACGCTCGACAAGATCGACTTGGCAGGCGTCACCTCCCAGGGCTACTGCTTCCAGGTGGACCTCGGTTGGCGGGTCGTCCGGGCAGGGCTGAAGGTCACCGAGATCCCGATCGTCTTCGCCGAGCGTGAGCTCGGGACGAGCAAGATGAGCAGCGCGATCGTGCGCGAGGCGCTGTGGCGGGTCACGGTCTGGGCCGCCGAGTACCGGACCGCCCAGCTGCGTCGCCTGCTGCGTCTGAAGCCCAAGGGCTGATCGGGGCCGACGGCCCTCGGGCCGGGAACCCGCCCGTCGGGGGTTCGTTGGAACGTGCGACGGCAGGGTGCCAGGAGCGATTCCGGGAGCGAGCATGACGCGTACCGCCGCAAGCGCCACGCGAGCCCGCGGTGGACGCCGGGTCTTCGCGTGGATCGCCGTGGCGCTCCTGGTGGTTCCGACCCTCGAGATCGCCCTCATCGTGCGGGTCGGTTCGTGGCTAGGAGCCTGGCCGACGTTCGCACTGCTGCTCGCCGAGTCGGCGTTCGGGGCCTGGATCGTCCGGCGTCAGGGGCGGCATACGTGGGGAGCGCTCCGGGAGGCGCTCGCCGCCCGGCGGGTGCCGGGAGCCGAACTGGCCGACGCGGCGCTCGTCCTCGTGGGCGGGGTCCTGCTCCTCACGCCCGGTTTCCTCACCGACGCCGCGGGGTTCTTCCTCGTCCTGCCCCCGACCCGGCGGCTCGTGCGCCCTGCCCTGGGGCGGGCCCTGTCGCGAAAGCTGCTCGCCTCCACCCCCTCGGCCGGGGCCTTCTTCCCCTCCGCAGCCGCAGGCTCGGCCCCCCGCGACACGAGGGTGGTGCCGGGCGAGGTCGTCTCCGACGATCGCTGATCCCCGGCTCTGATCACCCCTGTCCCGACCCCATCCCGCCCCCGAGGACGGGATGGTGCAGCGGTCAGGCGCTGCGGCGAGCCGCGATGCGACCCGAGCGCAGGAGGGTGAGCCGCTCGGCGAGCAGCTCCTCCAGCTCGGCCGTCGTGCGCCGCTCCATCAACATGTCCCAGTGCGTGCGAGCAGGCTTGACGTTCTTCTGCTCGGGTACCTCGGCGTCCTCGCGCAGCGCCTCCGCGCCGCACCGGCACTCCCAGACGGCGGGCAGGTCGGCCTCGGCCGACATCGGCACCACCATGGTGTGTCCGTGCGGGCAGTGGAAGCGGACGTCGAGGCGCGCCGCGGGCTGGACGCCGCTCTCGCTCTCGAGGCTCGAGGCGCCCAGCCGGGTGCCCCGCATGCTGCGATCACTCATCGTCGATCCCTTCGCCGGAGGCCGGATGGTTCGTCACGGCTGGTCAACGACCGCACGCGCGGCGCTGTTCCTGAACCGGGCCACCGAGGCGAGCCATCCCTACGTTTCGGCCTTCTCGGCCCCGCGGAGGATCACCCGTTCGGCTGAGGGCGGCAGGCGGCGGCCTCGCCCGCGGCCACATCCACCCGGCGCAGCAGGACCAGCCCGGTGACGAAGAACAGCACGAGGGTGGCGATGCCCGCCCGGTAACTGCCGCTGAACTGGTGCACGAGCCCGAAGACGAGGGTTCCGAGCCAGCTCGTGCCTCGCTCGGCAGCCTGGTAGAGCGAGAAG
Organism: Kineosporiaceae bacterium; assembly: GCA_046330935.1. Taxonomy (GTDB): domain Bacteria; phylum Actinomycetota; class Actinomycetes; order Actinomycetales; family Kineosporiaceae; genus JAXLRU01. The sequence goes on along the minus strand of JAXLRU010000005.1, from coordinate 508,287 downwards.
TACTCCGCCTCGCGACCGCGGGGGATGAGCCGGCTGAAGGCCGAACGGGACAGCGCCTGGCTCCCACCGAGCACGAGACCGATCGCGACGCCGAGGGCCAGGAAGGGCACGAACTGCCGCTCGGGCAGCGCCACGCCTGCCAGCACGACGACGATCCACAGGGCGAGGGTGAGGGCGATGGTGCGCTGGGCGCCCCAGACGCGGGCCAGCCGGCCGAAGCCGAGGGCGCCGAGCGCCCCGACGAACTGCACCACGAGGATCGTCGCCATGAGCGCCCCCTCGCCCAGCCGCAGCTCCTCCGCGCCGAAGGTGCTCGCCGCGACGATGACGGTCTGGATGCCGTCGTTGAAGAACAGGTAGGCGACGAGGAACCGCAGCGCGTGCGGGTAGAGCCGCGCGTGCCGCAGGGTCGCCGCCAGCTGCTGGAAGGCGCCGGGTCTGCCCTCCTCGCGCGGCCCGGGGGCGCTCGCGACCAGACCCCGCAGGCCCAGGAACGGCACCAGCGTGAACCCGGCCCACCACACCCCGGCGGAGAGCAGGCTGATCCGCACGGCGGCCTCGGTCGTGATCCCCCAGCGGTCGGCGCCGGCCACCAGGCCCAGGTTCAGGGCCAGGAGCAGCCCGCCGCCGATGTAGCCCAGGGCCCAGCCGCGACTCGACACCCGGTCGCGCTCGTCGGGGTCGGCGACGTCGCACAGGATCGCGTCGTACACCACGAGGGATGACCCCATCGCGAGTCCGGCGACGGCCAGGAGCGCGACCCCCCACTGCCATCGTTGCCCGCCGAGCGTCACCATGGCCATCGCCGCGGCAGCACCCACCCATGCCAGGAGGCCGAGGAGGCGCCGCTTGTCACGGGTCCGGTCGGCGAGCGACCCCACGACGGGCAGGACGAGCGCCGACAGCAACGTCGTGGCGGTGATGGCGTAGAAGAAAAGGGATCCTGGGGAGACCGCCAGGCCGAGGACCCGCAGATCGTTCCCGCACGCCAGGTCGGTGTCCTGCCCGGGGCACGCGGCCCGCTTGGCGATCACCGTCAGGTACGGGCCGAGCAGCACCGTGGTGGTGGTCGTGAAGTAGGCGGAGTTGGCCCAGTCGTACCAGTACCAGGCCCGTTGACGGCGGCGCCGCACCCGCTGCGCGGCGGCGGGGGACAGGCCGGGGTCGGGCCGGGTGTCGGTGGGGGCGGGCATGGCCGATGGGCTCCCGGTCGTGGCGGCCCTGCCGGCCGTCGGCGGGTCCGCCGACGGCGGATCCGCAGCCATCATGGGGGGCGCGAGCGGGAGCGGGGGAGAGCAGGGGTGCTCACCGCGCGTCCGTCCGCTCAGCCGCCGAACTCGAAGTGCCAGGGCTCCGGCTTGGAGCCGCCCGAGCGCGCCCACGCCGGGTGGAACCAGCCGAACGCGGGCGCATGGGCGACCAGCCAGTCGTGCTGCGGCGTGCCGAAGTTCTGGATCCCCCCGCACAGGTCCGTCGCCGTGCCCCAGCCGTGGTTGCTCGTCCCCGGGACGGCGGCCAGGGCCGGCTTCTGCGCGTACAGGGTCACCTGCTCGGGATAGGTCCGGTAGGAGTCGGTGACGCAGATGGGGGAGCCCAGCGCGGCCTCGTAGGCCTGGCTCATCCGGTTGAAGGCGGCGGCCGCGTCGGCCCGCAGCAGCTGCCCGGACGCCGAGTACAGGGGGCACAGCGCGGTGGTCGGCAACTGCCCGTTGGCGTAGCCCGCGAGATCCCCACCCGGGCAGGAGGGGTCGGCGGCACCGGGCTGCGTGGCCTGCGCCACCGTGGCGAGCTCGGCCGTGAGCGCGGTGATGCGCTGCCGCACCTGCTCGCCGTCGGCCTGGGTCCGTGACAGCCGCTCCCGCAGGTCCGCGACGACGGCCGCGCGCTGCTGGACGGCGTCGTCGCGATCCTCGCGAGCCCGCTGGGCCACGGCGGCCGCCCGCGCGGCCGTGTCGGCCGTCGTCCGGGCCGCCTGTGCGGCGGCGGTCTGCGCGTCCTCGACGGCGGCGAGCCGGTCGAGCTCGTGGGTCTGGGCCTGGCCGACGGCACGGGCGAGTTGGACCGCGGAGGCCACCTCGTCGGTCGGCACGCCCTTGAGGATCGCGAGCAGCGTCGCCGAGGACTGCGGCCCGGTGAGGGCGCTGCGGTAGGACTCGCGCGCCCACTCGCCCAGTTCCCGCCGGGCGGAATCGGCTTCGAGTCGGGCGCGCAGCAGCTCCTCCCGCGCCCGTTCCTCGGCGAGATCGGCCGCCACCGCCTGCTGCGACGCGGTGGCGTAGGCCTCCAACGCGGCCGAAGCGGCTACCGAGGCGGCGTCCAGCTGCGCCTGCGCGGCCGCCAGCTCGTCACCGGCGGTCCGGGCCGTGTCCGTGAGCGTCTCCAGCAGTCGCCGTTGCGCCTCCAGGTCGGCCGCCGTCGAGCCCGTGCGCGACTCGTCCTCGACCGCGCTCGCGGCCTCGGCGCCGCCGAGGGGGCCCGCGTGCCCGAACGCGACGGAGCCTGCGACGAGGGCGAGGCATGCGGCAGCGCGGACGAGCCCCATCCGGGCACGCCCGCGCCGTCCCTCACGCCTCACGCTTGCCACAACGGCACCCCCCGGCCAGGACTTGAGCCTGTACCTGTCACACGCACGGGACACCGCGCGGGTTCCCTCACAGGGTGTAGGAGGTGAGCACCTGCTGCATCCGCGCGGACGCCTCGGACAGCTCGACGGCGGCCTGCTGGGTGGTGCCCGCGCTGCCCTCGGTCTGCGTGGCGGCCGCCGCGATGTGTCCGATGGCCTCGGTGATCTGCTGGGCCTCCTGCGTCGCCTGCCGGATGAGGGTGACCACCTCGTCGCTGGAGGTCGCCTGGTGGTCCACGGAGGTCGAGATGTCCACCTGGTGCCGGTTCATCTCCGCGATGACCTCGGTGACGGCCGCGATGCCGTTGACGGCGTCGTCCACCCCTGAGCGGATGGCCTCGATCCGCGTGGTGATGTCCTCGGTGGCCTCGCTCACCTCCTGGGCCAGCGTCTTGACCTCGTTCGCGACGACGGCGAACCCGCGGCCCGCCTCGCCCGCCCGCGCGGCCTCGATCGTCGCGTTGAGGGCCAGGAGGCGCGTCTGGTCGGAGATCGCGCGGATCATGGCCGCCACCCCGGAGATCTGCGTGCCCGCCTCGCCCAGCGCGGCCACGCTGCGAGCCGCCGCCTCGGCGTCGCCGACGGCGCGGCGTCCCACGTCGGAGGCCGTCGAGGCGCTCCCCGCGATCCCGCGGGCCTGGTCGTACACCTGACCCACCCCGCCGGAGGCGGCCACGGAGGCGGAGTGCACCTCGACGGCGAGGATGACGGCGTCCTCCGCCTGGGCGGCGGTCTGCGCGGCGGCGGAGGAGAGGTCCTGGCTGGAGCGGTCGAGCCGGGTGACGGCGTGGTCGACGATGCCGGCGCAGGAGGCGACCACCGCGAGGCTCTCCCTCGTGGCGGTGATCGTCTCGTCGAGGGCCTCCGCCAGGTCGCCGATCTCGTCGCGGCCGTGGCCGCCAAGGGTGAAGGAGAAGTCCCCCGCCGCGACCCGGCGCAGGGCGGCCCGCATCGCGAGGACCGGCCTGGTGACGGCTCGGGACGTCGCCAGGGACTGGACGAGGAAGGCGACTGCTGCGAGGACCGCGACGCCGACGAGCCACCACCATCCGGTGCGCGCCTCGGCCTGCGACGCGGTCTCGGTCGCCACCACGGCGTCCTCGAGGGCCTGGTCGAGGTCGCCGAGGGCGGTCTCGAGGGTGGAGTAGGTGGTGAAGAAGCTGCGGACCTGCTCGCTGTCGATCGGAGGCCGACCGGCTGCCGCGACGGACTGGGCCTGGGCGGCGTACGCGACGACCGCGGGACGCACCTGCGCGAACCTGCCACGAAGGTCCTCCGGCGCTCCCGCGGCCGCCGCGTCGAAGGTGGTGAGCAACGTCTGCGCGTGCTCGGCCACCTCCGTTCCCGCCAGCGCCTCCAGGTCGGCGGGGGAGCCCGCGACGAGCGCCGCAGTGACGTCGGCGCGCAGGGCGTCGTGCATCATGTCCGCGTTCCACATCGACGACATGGCGTTGCTGGTCTCGGCCTGCCGGGCCGCCGACCCGGCCTGGCCGTGACTGACGACCAGGCCCGCCGTCGCGACGCCCCCCACGGCGGCGAGCCCGGTCAGGGACAGGACCCCGAGCCGTTGCCGGATGGTGAACCGCACAAGATCCTCCCGATGCTCCGCCGCGCCCGAGCCGCGGACGTGGCGCACGCAGGGCCCGCAGAAAGGCATGCCTACGTTGCCTCGGCAGCACGACGACCGATCTTGACGGCCTGGTTCAGGGCGGAAGATCAGGCCCGGCCGAGCAGCCGAGCCGTGTCGAGGAGCCGGTGGGAGAACCCGGTCTCGTTGTCGTACCACCCGAGGACCTTGACGGTGCGGCCGTTCACGGCCGTCAGCGGCGCGTCGAGGATCACCGACGCGGGGTTTCCGACGATGTCCGAGGAGACCAGGGGCGCCTCGTTGTAGGCGAGGATGCCCGCGAGCGGTCCGGCGGCGGCCGCGGCGAAGGCGGCGTTGACCTCCGCCACGGAGGTGTCCCGCGCGACCGTCACCGTGAGGTCGGTGATCGATCCGGTGAGCACCGGCACCCTCAGCGCGAAGCCGTGCAGCCGGCCGTCGAGCTCCGGCAGCACGCGCCCGATGGCCTTCGCCGCGCCGCTGCTGGTGGGGACGATGTTGGCCGCTGCCGCCCTGGCCCGACGCAGGTCGCGGTGCGGCCCGTCCTGCAGGTTCTGGTCCTGGGTGTAGGCGTGCACCGTCGTCATGAGGCCGCTGTCGATCCCGACGGCTTCGTGCAGCACCTGCGCCATCGGCGCCAGGGAGTTCGTGGTGCAGGAGGCGTTGGAGACGACGTGGTGGCGCTCGGGGTCGTACCGGTCGGAGTTCACGCCGATGGCGATCGTCAGGTCCTCCCCGGAGGCGGGGGCCGAGATCAGGACCTTCCGGGCCCCGGCGTCCAGGTGCTCCCGGGCCCGCACCGCGTCCGTGAAGACGCCTGTCGCCTCGACCACCACGTCGACGCCGAGGTCGCCCCAGGGCAGTGCGGCGGGGGAGCGCTGCCCGAGGACGGCGATCCGGTGGTCGCCGACGACGAGCTCCGCGCCGTCGCTGGAGACGGGCACCGGCAGACGGCCGAGTGCCGAGTCGTAGGTCAGGAGGTGGGCCAGGGTGTCCGGGGGAGCCAGGTCGTTCACTGCGACGACCTCCACGCCCTCGGGCGCCTCGAGCCAGGCCCGCAGCAGACCCCTACCGATCCGTCCGAACCCGTTGACGGCGATACGCATCGTCCGTTTCCTCTCTGTCGTGGTCCCCCTACTGTACCTACTGGTACGTACACCCGTCACGCGTATTCTTCGGGGGTGAGCGACACCCGGGACCGACTGATCAGCAGCACGCAGGACCTGCTGTGGGAGCGCGGCTACAGCGCGACCAGCCCCAAGGCGATCCAGGAACGCGCCGGGGCCGGCCAGGGCAGCATGTACCACCACTTCGAGGGCAAGGCCGACCTCGCCGAGGCCGCGATCCGTCGCACGGCCGAGGAGATGGTGCCGCGGTCCCGGGCTCGGTTGGCCGGACCGGGGACGCCGCTGGAGCGCTTGCGCGCCTACCTCACCGCCGAACGCGAGGTCCTGCGGGGCTGCCGCGTCGGGCGGCTCGTGCAGGATCAGGAGGTCGTGGCCGAGGACCGACTCCGCGAGCCCATCGCCGTCGTGTTCTCCAGCGCGGCTGCCGCCGTCGCCGCCGTGGTCCGCGAGGCCCAGGCCGCGGGCCAGACGCGCGACGACGTCGACGCCGACCAGATCGCGGCGCTCGTCCTCACGGTCATCCAGGGCGGGTACGTGCTCGCCCGGGCCGCGCAGGACGAGAAGCCGTTCCACGACGCCGTCGAGGCCGCGCTGGGCCTGTTGACCCGACACGACGTCGTCGCGGGCGCGAACTGACGCCTCTGGCGCCCCGCCCGCACGTCAGCACCGCGCCGATAATGCACATTATGTCATTATGGCGGGAGCGGACCTCCCCTTAACCAGCCCGGCCCCCCACCTAGGGATCCGGGCTGTCATGCCGGGTTCTCGAGCCCCACCACACCTCGAGCCCGTCCGCGCACGTCGCGACGGACGGCTGCTGCGTCGCCCTCCCGGACGTGCTGGCGCGCGCGTCGGCCGCAGGCGAGGGCCTCGCGCTACGCCCACGCCCGACGTCGACCTGCCGAGGCCGCGACCTGGTGCCCCGCCCCCTCCTCCCGGCTAGAGGGGTTCTGCCCCTGGAGCAGGCGCGCCTGGGCCTGTTATCAGCGCACTCTGGGGGACGGAATCTGCTCGGCACCGGTCGGCGTCGACGACTCGGTCTCAGCGGGCTCCCTGCGGGTACGGTCCCGGCGCGCGCGTTCCGCGGCCCGGGCGCGGTAGTCGGCGGTGCTGTTGGCGTGCGGGAACGGCAGGTCGGGCACGGGCAGGTCGAGCGCCCGGCACAGCGGGGCCCAGCCGTCGCCCGGCTGCCACTCCACGAGGCGATGGGGCTCGACGTCGCGCCGTACGTCCTCCAGCCAGCCCTCGTACCGGCTCATCAGGTGGCGACGGTCGTCGAGGTCGTCGAAGTGCTCCTCGAAGACCGCGCGGAACAGCTGGCGCATCGGCTCGCCGGCGTCCCCGGCCAGCACGCGGCGCGCCCTCGGCAGGACGGTCGCCTCCATGCTGCGCAGCCACACCTCGGCATCCCCTCGGTGGGACAGGACGATGGGAGCGTCGGGCGCTGCCGCGGCGAGCTGTCGCCAGCACGTCGAGAAGGGGGCGTCGACGCCCGCCACGTACCCCGCCAGGAAGTCCTCCCACACGGGCTGCTCCCCCGCGATCGCCGCGACCCAGCCCTGGGCATGCTCGGGATGCGCGAGCGCCTCGCTCATGTGGTAGACCGGCGCACCCAGCAGATGCTGTAGGGCGTCACGCAGGGACGACGTCCCCGTGCGCGGGAGGCCGGCTCCGATCAGTCGCAGGGTCACCGCTGGATCCTAGGTCCCGCCCCTCCCCTCCCCTGCCGTTGTTCGGTTCCTGGCGGGTCGCTGATGCCTGGGCCTGTTATCGGGCTACCTTGGAGTGGTGATCGACTTCCACCCCGTGGCCGCCGCCTACCTGTCCCACCTGGAGGGGTCCGGCCGGTCCCGCGCCACGGTGCGCCAGCGGGCCTGGGCCCTGCGGCGCCTGGCGGCGGCAGCCCAGCAGGCAGGGACGGGGGCCGACCCCCTCGCCCTGGTCCAAGCGGCACCCGCCGTGCACTCCGAGCTCGAGGGCGCCGGCGCCTCCCTGGCCACCCGCCGGGCGCTGGAGGCGACGGTCAGCGCCTTCTCGGCGTTCGCGGGGGTCGAGGTCGGCGAGCGGCCGCGGCTGCCCGCCGTCCCGCTGCGCTCCCCGCTTGGCCCGGCCGAGCTGCGCGCCGTCGCCGTGCTGGCCACGACCCCCCTGCGCGGGGTGCTGCGCGAGGACCGGGTGCGGGCAGCCGCCGTCATCGCCCTCTGCGCGCTGACCGGGCTCAACGGGCTCGGGCTGTGCGGCCTGCGCCGGGACGACGTCGACCTGGCGCAGGGCACGCTCACGCCCGGGGGCGTCACCCCGACTCCCCTGCCCGGCTGGGCCCGCACGACGCTGCGCGCCTGGGTGGAGGAGCGTGACGCCCTGGTCGCTCGCCTGGAGGGCAGCAGCGCGGCACTGCTGGTCGCCGTCCGCCCCAATCACGACCCGCGGACCCGGCGCACCCGCCCCGCCGGGCTGCCCCTGCACCCGCGAGGGCTGCAGCGGTCGTTCTCGCGGGTGGCCCGGGCCGCCAACCTGCAGCACGTGGGCGAGCCGGGGTTCCCGCTGCCGACGTCGCTGACGTGGGTGCGCCGCAGCCAGGCGGCCGCTCGGCGAGCAGCGGCGCCGCCGGCCTGACGGCGCGGGAAGACACCAGACGTCCTCGATCGTTGGACGGGCATGGACGACGTCGAGCGCTACCGCACTGCCCAGCGCCTGCTGACCTCCGGTGACCCGCATTCCGCCCTGCAGGTGCTGCAGCCACTGCTGAGCACCCTGCCCGGCGACACGAGCGTGCTTCTCCTCGCCGCGCGCGCGTACTTCGACACGGCGCAGCTGGAGAAGGCCGAGCAGGTGTTCCGGACGCTGGTCGAGGCCGATCCGGCCGACCACTACGCCCACGCCGCGCTGGGCCGCACCCTGTTCCGGCGCCGCCGTCTCACCGAGGCGTCCGCACACCTGCGGATCGCGACGGCGCTGGACCCTCAGCCCTGGTACGGCGACTGCCTGCGCGACGCCGAGGAGGCGATCGCCAAGCAGGCGGCATCGACGCTCGGGGAGCCCGCCGGACACGAAGAGTGATGTCACACTCTGTCACATCGCTCAGGAGCGGACGATCTACCCCAACCTTCGCGCACGCTGCGTCATAGGTTCCGACAGGAGTCGTCGAATCCCCTCCCGGCTCATCACGATCCGTTACTCTGGCGCCTAGGTCGTGGCCGGGGTCCCACGCCGAGATTCCGCCCAGCCCTTGGGCGGCCTGATCGCTGAGGACCAGGAGAAGCCGCGCCATGGGTGTCGACGACGCATCCGGCCCCGAGCCCCTTCCGCCGTCGAAGGGCCCGGGGCTGCAGCCTGCCCCGCTCACGGGCTCGCTGTTCCTCGGGCATCTCGCGGGTTCCGACGATCAGCCCCGCGTCGGGCCGAACGCACCGTCCCCCGGGCGCGCGCGGCGGCCGCGGCGCGGGGGCAGGCGCCGGTCCGAGGAGCGACTGTGGTGGCGGCGCACCGTCGTCGGCATCGTCATGATCGCCCTGATGGGAGCGTCGATCGCGGTGGCCCGCACGGGGCCCCGCCAGGTGCTGCGCGACCTCGGCTGGCGTCACCCGCCCTGCCGGAGCTTCACGCAGATCGACCTCGTCGCTTCCCCCGACATCAGCCCCACCCTCGCCGGCGCCTTGGAAGGCGTGCAGCGCACCCCGCTCCGTGAGGACGGGTCCTGCCTGCGCGTGTCCGTGACCCCTCAGGAACCCGCCGCGACCCTGGCGGGCGCCGGAGTCCTGCCGCGCGACCGGTGGCCCCACCTGTGGGTGCCCGACTCCTCGCTGTGGCTGAAGCGTGCGACGAGGCTGGAACCGGCCCCGGTCTCGGTGCTGGCGACCACGCCGATGGTCGTCGCCACCGGCTCCGCGCGCGCTGCCGCGCTCGGCTGGGCGACACGGCGACCCTCCTGGCCCGCGGCGCTCGGCGTCACCGAGGGCCTGTCCCTGCCCGCCCCCGACACCGACACGAAGACGCTGCTCGCAGCCGCCGCCGTCGCGGCCGGGGGCGGCGCCGCGGGCGACGCCCGGGTGTCCCGGCTCGCCCTCGCGGGAGCGCGCAGCGGTCTGCGCGACGCCGACGCGGCGCTGGACGCCGCGGGCACCGGGGCGGCCACCGCGCCCGTGGTGGCGACGACGGAGCAGATCGTGTTCGCACGCAACCGGGGCAGTTCGGCGTCGGGGCTCCTGGCGGTCGTGCCCGCCGAGGGGACGCCCGTCCTGGACTACCCGCTCGCCGAGATCGACCCCGTGCAGCGCAGCGTGCCCGAGCGGGAGGGCATGCGCACGGTCGAGCAGGCGCTGACCGACCCCGCCGCCCGCCGGTTGCTCCGGCAGGCAGGCTTCCGTGACGCCCAGGGCCGCGCCGACGGGACCGCCGGGGTCAAGGCCCTCCCGCTGCCGGGCGAGGACGTGTTGACGTCCCTCGCCCTGCGGATGACCTCGGTGTCGGTGCCCCGCCACGTGCTGGTGCTCGTCGACGTCTCCGAGTCGATGGGCAAGCCGTTCGGCTCGGGATCGCGCCTCGACACCGTCGGCACCGCTCTCACCCAGGCACTGGGCTCGTGGCACGACGGCGACCTCGTGGGGCTGTGGGCGTTCGGCTCCGACCTGGGCGCGGGCAAGGGCCCCGGCCGGCTCGTGCTGTCGGACCTCACCACTCTCGGTGCGGCGGAGGCCGGCGGCACCCACCGCCAGCAGCTCCAGCGCCAGTTCGCTGCTCTGCCCGGCCTGCTCCGGCAGGGGGGCACGCCCGCCGTCGAGACCACCCAGGCCGCCGTCGACCAGATCGCCGCCCGCTTCGATCCCCTGGCCGTCAACCTGGTCGTCCTCGTGACGGACGGGCCGGACGAGGGGTCACGGACGTCAGCCGCGGCGGTCGCGGCGCGCCTGCGGACGACCGCCGCCGCCGGCCGCCCCGTGCGCGTCGTGGCGGTGGCGCTGGCTGGTGCCGACGTGCCTGCGCTCACCGCACTGACGACCGCGACGCCCGGCGGCACGCTCGTGTCGGGCACCGACCCGGCCGCCGTCGTGCGCGACCTCGCCGCCGCCCTCGGCACGACCGACTGACGGCCCGGCCGCCCCGCCGTGCCGGGTCAGGAGACGACGAGCAGCAGGTCGCCGCCTTCGACCTGCTGGACGGCGGACAGTGCCAGCCGCGCGACCGTCCCGCCCACGGGCGTGGTGATCGAGGCCTCCATCTTCATCGCCTCGATGGTCGCCACGACCTGCCCGGCCTCGACGACGTCGCCCTCGGTCACCGACACGGTGACCACCCCGGCGAAGGGCGCCGCCACCTGACCCGGCACGGCGGGGTCGGCCTTCTCGGCGACCTTGACCTCCACCTGCACCGAACGGTCGCGCACCTGGATCGGGCGCAGCTGGCCGTTGAGGGTGCACATCACGGTGCGCATGCCGCGGGCGTCGACCTCCCCGACCGCCTCCAGCCCTGCGATGAGGCGCACCCCGCGCTCCAGCTCGACGACGTGCTCCACGCCGGGACGCAGCCCGTACAGGTAGTCCACGGTGTCCAACACCGAGACGTCGCCGTAACTGGCCCGCACGGACTCGAAGGAGGCCGTGGGCGCGGGGAACAGCAGGCGGTTCAGGGTGCGACGGCGGTCGGCGGCCAGGTCGCCGCGGTCGGACTCGCTCAGCTCGGCCTCACGGGTGCGCACGGTGCGCCCGGCGAGCGCCTTCGTCCGGAACGGCTCGGGCCAGCCGCCGGGCGGGTCCCCGAGCTCGCCCCCGAGGAACCCGATGACGGAGTCGGGGATGTCGAAGGCCTGAGGGTTGTCGGCGAACTCCGACGGGTCGGCACCGACGGCCACCAGGTGCAGGGCGAGGTCGCCGACGACCTTCGAGGACGGCGTGACCTTGACCAGCCGGCCGAGGATGCGGTCGGCGGCGGCGTACATCTCCTCGATCTGCTCGAACTTCTCCCCCAGCCCCAGGGCGATCGCCTGCTGGCGCAGGTTGGACAGCTGGCCACCGGGGATCTCGTGGTCGTAGACGCGCCCGGTCGGAGAGGGAAGGCCGGACTCGAAGGGTGCGTAGACGCGACGCACCGCCTCCCAGAACGGTTCGAGGTCGAGCACCGCCCGTAGGTCGATGCCGGGGTCGCGCTCGGTGTGCTGCAGCGCGGCGACGAGGGCGGACATCGGTGGCTGGCTGGTCGTGCCGGCCATCGCGGCGCTGGCGACGTCCACGGCGTCCACGCCCGCGTCGACGGCCGCGAGCAGGGTGGCGAGCTGGCCGCCCGCGGTGTCGTGGGTGTGCAGGTGGACCGGCAGGTCGAACCGCTGCCGCAGCGCCGTGACGAGGCGGGCGGCGGCGGCCGGACGCAGCAGCCCGGCCATGTCCTTGATCGCGAGCACGTGGGCGCCGGCCTCGACGATCTGTTCGGCGAGCCCGAGGTAGTAGTCGAGGGTGTAGAGGTTCTCCGCCGGGTCCAGGAGGTTGCCCGTGTAGCACAGCGCGACCTCGGCGAGCGCCGTCCCGGTGGCGCGGACGGCGTCGACGGCCGGGCGCATCTGCTCGACGTCGTTGAGCGCGTCGAAGATGCGGAAGACGTCCAGGCCGGTGGCGGCGGCCTCGGCGACGAACGCGTCGGTCACCTCCGTCGGGTAGGGGGTGTAGCCCACGGTGTTGCGCCCGCGCAGCAGCATCTGCAGGCACAGGTTGGGGATCGCCTCGCGCAGGGCGGCCAGCCGCTCCCACGGGTCCTCGCCGAGGAAGCGCAGGGCGACGTCGTAGGTGGCCCCGCCCCAGCACTCCACCGACAGCAGCTGGGGCGTGGCGCGGGCGACGTGGGGGGCGACGTCGAGCAGGTCGCGGGTGCGCACCCGGGTGGCGAGCAGGGACTGGTGGGCGTCGCGGAAGGTGGTGTCGGTGACCGCCACGGGCACCTGGGCCCGCAGCCGGCGCGCGAACTCCTCCGGCCCGACGGCCGCCAGGAGGGCGCGGCTGCCGTCGGGGGCCGCGGACCGCCCGCCCAGCGGGGGCAGCTTCTCGCGCGGGTGGACGTGCACCGTGGCCTGGCCGTGGGGCCGGTTCACGGTGACGTCGGCGAGGTAGGTCAGCAGCTTGGTGCCGCGGTCGCTGCTGCCGCGCGCCGCGGTGAGGTAGGGGCGCTCGTCGATGAAGTTGGTGGCCGCCGCCCCTGCGACGAACTCGGGCTCGGCGAGCAGGGCCTGCAGGAAGGGGATGTTCGTGGACACTCCGCGGATGCGGAACTCCGCGAGTGCGCGCTGGGCGCGGGCGACGGCGGTCGGGAAGTCGCGGCCCCGGCAGATCAGCTTCACGAGCATGGAGTCGAAGTGCGGGGAGACGGAGGCGCCGGCGTGCACGGTGCCGCCGTCCAGGCGCACCCCCGCCCCGCCCGGGGACCGGTAGGTGTTGACCATGCCTGTGTCGGGACGGAACCCGTTGGCGGGATCCTCGGTGGTGATCCGGCACTGCAGGGCGGCGCCGCGCACCTGGATCTGGTCCTGGCGCAGGCCGAGGTCGGCCAGGGTCTCCCCCGCCGCGATGCGGATCTGGGCCTGGACGAGGTCGACGTCGGTGACCTCCTCGGTGACCGTGTGCTCGACCTGGATGCGCGGGTTCATCTCGATGAACACGTGGCTGCCCGCGTTGTCGCCGGCGGTGTCGAGGAGGAACTCGACGGTGCCGGCGTTGCTGTAGCCGATGGCGCGGGCGAACGCGACGGCGTCGGCGCACAGCCGGTCCCGCACGGCCGGGTCCAGCGCCGGCGCGGGGGCGATCTCGACGACCTTCTGGTGACGGCGCTGCACCGAGCAGTCACGCTCGAAGAGGTGCACGACCTCCCCGTGTCCGTCGGCGAGGACCTGCACCTCGATGTGGCGGGGGCGCAGGACGGCCTGCTCGAGGAAGACGGTGGGGTTGCCGAAGGCGCTGTCGGCCTCGCGCATGGCGGCGGCGAGGGCGTCGGGCAGGCCCGCGGGGGTGTCGACGCGGCGCATCCCTCGGCCACCGCCGCCCGCGACGGCCTTGACGAAGATGGGGAAGCCGATGTCGTCGGCGGCGGCCAGCAGCTCCTCGACGTCGGCCGAGGGCGCCGAGGACTTCAGCACCGGCACGCCGGCCGAGCGGGCCGCCGCGACGGCGCGCACCTTGTTGCCGGCCATCTCCAGCACGTAGGCGGGAGGCCCGATGAAGGTCACCCCGGCACGGGCGCAGGCGGCGGCGAGGTCGGGGTTCTCGGACAGGAAGCCGTAGCCGGGGTAGACCGCGTCCGCCCCGGACTCCCGGGCGACGCGGATGATCTCCTCGACGTCGAGGTAGGCGCGCACCGGGTGGCCGCGCTCGCCGATCAGGTAGGACTCGTCGGCCTTGATCCGGTGGACGGCGTTGCGGTCCTCCCACGGGAAGACGGCCACGCTGCGTGCGCCGAGCTCGTAGGCGGCCCGGAAGGCGCGCACGGCGATCTCGCCTCGGTTGGCCACCAGGATCTTGGAGAACACCGGCACTCCCGTCGTCCCGCGCCCGGCACCGGCGCTCGTGGTGGCTACCGTACCGAGGCGGGTGGTCGGGGGCCGGTCGTGCCCGCCGCACACGCGGGCGGGGCGTTCAGGCGAGGACGAACCCCGGGACGGCGACCTCGGCGTAGGCGGCGCCGTGGCGGGTGATGGTGCGGGCGACGGGGTCGACCACCCAGTAGGTCAGCCCCCAGGAGGCGTACAGCTCGCGCTTGAGGCTGAGGTCGTGCAGCCGCGTCGACGGGCTGAGCACCTCGACCACGAGGACGACCTGCGCCGGGGTGTACCCGAGGGCGCTGACCCCCTCCTCGACGACGGCGACGTCGGGGATCGCGAGCGTCAGGTCGTGCGGGATGATGTTGATCCCCTGCAGCGCCTCGTGCCCCGGCTGCAGCGCGGCCGTGAGCGCCATGTCGATGAGCTTCGCGGCGCGCTGATGGTCACTGGTGGGGTTCGGCGTCACGTGCAGGCTTCCGTCGATGAGCTCGTAGCGGACGTGGGAGTCCGTCGGCAGGTCGTGCACGGTGAACGAGCGCAGGGCCATGGCCTCGATGTCCATCCGCGCTCCCGGGTCGGCTCGTCGTCCGGTGTCGACCTCACTGTACGACGCCCTGCGTCTGCGCCCCAGTCCCGGCGTGCGCCCGCGTAGCGCCCGGTGTCGTGATCGACTCGTGCGCGGGGCGGAGACGGTCACGATCAACGGATGACCGCACCCGCTGTCGACTCCCGCGACGTCCGTCTCGGCGCCCGCCTGGTCTGGGCCGCCGTAGCCGCGTTCCTGGTCGCCGTCCCGTTCCTGTTCCTGCTCCTGGCCGTGCTCGGCACGTGGGACGGTCTGGCGCGGATCGACGACGGCGCGGCCGACGCCCTGCATGCGGTCGTGGTGGACAGGCCGGGCGCGGTCCGTGCACTGAAGGTCCTCGAGGTCGCGAGCCAGCCGTGGAACCTGAGGGTGGCGACCGCCGTGATCTGCCTGGTGCTGTGGCGGCGGGGCCGCACCCGGCTCGCGGTGTGGCTCGGCGTCACGATGGCGGCGGGCGGGGTGCTCGGTGGCACGATCAAGCTGCTCGTGGCGCGCGCCCGGCCGGCGCTGGACGACCCCGTCTCCCATGCAGGGGGCTACAGCTTCCCCTCCGGGCACGCGCTGAACTCGTTCCTCTTCGTGGGGTGCCTCATGGTGGCGGCCCACCCGGTGCTGCGTGGCGGCAGGCGCGCCGCGGCGTGGGTGACGGCCGTGGTCGTGGTCGTCGTCGTCGGCCTGGACAGGGTGGCGCTGGGCGTGCACTTCGTCAGCGACGTCGTCGCGGGGTGGGTGGTCGCGATGGCGCTGCTGTGCGCGACCGTCGCCGGATTCCAGCTGTGGCGGCGCCAGGAGGGCTTGGCTCCCGCGACCGCGAGCGAGGGTCTCGCGCCGGAACAACGGCCGGACGCGGATCAACAGCACGGTGATCGGGTACTGGGCCGCTCGGTGGGCGCGTCCGTCCCCGCCAGGCAGGAGCCCACGCGGCCATGAGCACCACCGTCCCCGCCGTCGTCGATCGCCCGCCGTCACCGCCGTCATGGCCTGCGGCGCTGCGCGGGCT
Source organism: Kineosporiaceae bacterium (assembly GCA_046330935.1). Classification (GTDB taxonomy): domain Bacteria; phylum Actinomycetota; class Actinomycetes; order Actinomycetales; family Kineosporiaceae; genus JAXLRU01. The sequence continues at coordinate 492,830 of JAXLRU010000005.1, read as the reverse complement.
GTTCCTGCGCCTGCTCGGCGTGTGGGCCCTCACCCTCCTCGCCGTCGCCGGCCTCGGCTTGCTCCTCACCCGGGTGCTCGACGGCACGTGGCCGCTGACCGCCGAGGACGGCGTCAACCGGTGGTTCGCCGAACGCCGGACGCCGGGGTGGACCGTCCTGTCGACGGTGGGCAGCGGCTTCGGCAACACCTCCACGGTGATCGTCGTGGGGCTGCTGCTCGTCGTCGTCCTGCACCGGGTGCTGCGCCGTTGGCGGGAGTCGCTGCTCGTCGCGGGGTGCGTGCTGGGGCAGTTCCTCGCCTTCCTGGGGTCCAGCCGGATCGTGGGCCGCAGCCGGCCGGAGGTGGAGCAGATCGACCACTCCATCCCCACGTCCAGCTTCCCCAGCGGTCACACGAGTGCGTCCCTGGCGCTGTACGGGGGGCTGGCCGTCGTGGTCGCCCGCACCGTCCGGCCCGCCTGGTTGCGTCGCAGCCTGCTGACGCTCCTGCTCCTCCTGCCGGTGCTGGTGGGCACCGGCCGCCTCTACCGGGGCATGCACCACCCCTCCGACCTGGTCGGGGCGCTGCTCAACTCCGGCCTCGTGGTGACCCTCACCACCCTCGTCGTCCTGCGTGCCGCGCTGCCCGAGGGGCCCGCCGCCGCGCCCGTGACCGCCGCCGATCCCCACGACTCCCCCGCCCCCCACGAGAAGGAGACGGTGGCCCCGTGACCCGCATCGCGCTCGTCGTCAACCCCGTCGGCGTCGACGACGCCGAGGCCCTCCAGGCACTGCTGCGCGAGCGCTGCGAGCAGTCCGGCTGGGACGCCCCCCTGATCCTGGAGACCACCGCCGAGGACCCGGGCGCCGGCATGGCCCGGCAGGCGCTGGACGCCGGGGTCGAGCGGGTCCTCGTCGCCGGTGGTGACGGCACGGTCCGCACCGTCGCGGAGGAACTCCTCGGGTCGGGCGTCGCCCTGGGAATCCTGCCCGCGGGCACCGGCAACCTGCTCGCCCGCAACCTGGACCTGCCGCTGGACCTGGCGCAGGCCCTCGAGCTGGCCCTGTCGGGGCCCACGAGGACCATCGACGCGGGTCAGGTGGCCGACGGCGCCGCGTTCGTGGTGATGGCCGGCATGGGCCTGGACGCCGCGATGATGCAGGAGGCGCCCGACGCCCTGAAGGCGAAGATCGGGTGGCCCGCCTACCTCGTGGGCGGCGTGCGCGGGCTGCGGCGCGGCCGGTTCCGGGTCGAGATCAGCCTCGACGGTGGCCCCGCGCTTCGGCGCCGCGTGAGCACCGTGGTGGTCGGCAACGTCGGCACGCTCCAGGGCGGCCTCGCCCTGCTGCCGGAGGCCCGGCCGGACGACGGGTTGCTCGACGTCTGCGTCGTCGCCCCGGACACCCCCCTGCAATGGGCGGCGGTGCTCACCCGCCTCCTCACCCACCGGCCCCCGCGCCCGCACGACCGGCGCCTGGACCGGTGGCGGGCGGCCGACGTGTCGGTGCGCGCGGCCCACCCGCAGGCGCGTCAGGTCGACGGCGACCCGATCGACGACGGCTCCCGGCTGGACCTGTCGGTCCGCGCCAGCGGACTGGTCGTCGTCGCCCCCCACCCCGACGCGTCCCACGACGACGCGTCCCACGACGAGGAGAACCCCGTGGCAGTCGACGCCTCCGTGACGGCGAGCGCGGGAGGCCGGGCGTGAGCACCGCGACCCGTGTCCCCGAGACCGCCTGCGCGAACAGCGACGACCTCACCGCCGACGACGCCGCTGCCGTCCTGCGTCGGGTCGGGCGCGTGCGCCTGGTGAAGGACTCCTACGCCCGGTTCCGCTACGGCGACGGCTACAGCAGCTCCCGGGCCCTCGGCTACCAGTTCGTGCTCTCGTTCGTCCCGCTGGTCATCGCGTTCGTAGGGCTGTCGTCGGTCGTGCACGCCGACCGGGTCGCCGAGACGCTGCGCCGCACGCTGCTCTCGCTCACGCCGGGCAGCAGCTCCGACGCCGTGGAGCAGGCGCTGTCCTCGGGGGCCGGCGGTTCGGGCGGCCTGCTGGCGCTCGTGGCGGGCCTCGTCAGCGCCCTCGTCGCCATGACGCTGTCGATGGCGCAGGTCGAGCGAGGCGCGAACCGGATCTACGGGGTGCAGCGCGACCGCCCCGCCAAGCAGCGCTACGGGCGTGCCGCCGTCCTGGCGCTCGCCGCGGGCGTGCCCTCGATGATCGGGTTCCTCGTGCTCGTGGCGGGTGGTGCCGCCATCGACGCCGCGGCCCAGGTGTACGGACTCGGCGACGGCACGACCACGACGCTGCAGGTCCTTCGCTGGCCGGTGGGTGCTGCGCTGGACCTCGTGGCGATCACCGCGCTGTTCCGGCTGGCCCCCCGCCGGCGCCAGCCCGGCCCCACCTGGCTCGTGATCGGTGCCGGGACGGCGCTGGGACTGTGGCTGCTGCTGTCGGGCGCCCTCGCGCTGTACGTGAAGACGTCGTCGTCGTTCGGCCAGGTGTACGGACCGCTGACGGGCATCATCGCGCTGCTGCTGTGGGCCAACCTCACCTCGGTGGCCCTGCTCCTGGGGGTGGCCTTCGCCGCGCAGTTGGAAGCGGTGCACGCGGGCGTCGACGCCCCCGTCGTGACCGACCCCGAGCAGCGACCCGGTCAGCAGGACAGCCCGGTCGTGGTGCTCTCGCCCCCGCGGACCCTCGCCACCTGAGCCCGGCCACCTGAGCCCGGCCTCCGGACTCGGCCATCCAACCCTGCCCCGGTGCGGGGACGGGCGCCGCCCGCCGTCCCCGCACCGACCCGTCAGGGGACGGCGGGCAGTCCGGCGAGGCCCTGGGCCAGGCGCTCGTCGTCGAACACCTCGTCGACCATGCGGCCGGACAGGTAGGCGTCGTAGGCGGGCAGGTCGAGGTGCCCGTGCCCGCACAGGGCGGTGAGGATGACCTTCTCCTCCCCCGTCTCCTTCGCCGCGAGCGCCTCGCGGACGCACGCCGCGAGGGCGTGGGTGGGCTCGGGGGCGGGCACGATGCCCTCGGTCCGGGCGAACTGCACGGCCGCCGCGAAGCACTCGGTCTGGGGCAGGGCGAGCGCCTCGATCAGGCCGAGCTCGTACACGTGGCTGATCAACGGGGACATGCCGTGGTAGCGCAGGCCACCGGCGTGGATGGGGTCGGGGATGAAGCCGTGCCCCAGCGTGTGCATCTTCATCAGGGGGGTCATGCCCGCCGTGTCGCCGAAGTCGTAGGCGTAGGTGCCCTTGGTCAGCGACGGGCAGGAGGCGGGCTCGACGGCGCGGATCACCGGGGACATCCGCCCGGCAAGCTTCTCGCGCAGGAACGGGAACGTGAGGCCGCCGAAGTTCGACCCGCCGCCGGTGCACCCCACGATCACGTCGGGGGTGATGCCGAGCTTCGCGAACTGCAGCAGGGCCTCCTCGCCGATGATCGTCTGGTGCAGCAGCACGTGGTTGAGCACGCTGCCCAGGGCGTAGCGGACCCCGGGGTCGGCGGCGGCCACCTCGACGGCCTCGGAGATCGCGATCCCGAGGGAACCGGGGTGCTCGGCGTTCTCGGCGAGCAGCGCCCGGCCCGCGGCGGTGAGGTCGGACGGCGAGCGGTGCACCCGCGCCCCGAACGTCTGCATCATGAGCCGCCGGTACGGCTTCTGGTCGTAGCTCGCGCCGACCTGCCAGACCTCGACGTCGAGGCCGAACACCGCCCCGGCGAACGCGAGCGCGGTGCCCCACTGCCCCGCACCGGTCTCGGTGGTGAGCCGGGTGATGCCCTCGGCGGCGTTGTAGTAGGCCTGAGGCACCGCGGTGTTGGGCTTGTGCGAGCCCGCCGGGGACACGCCCTCGTACTTGTAGAAGATCTTCGCGGGGGTGCCGAGCGCCTTCTCCAGGCGGTGGGCCCGGTACAGGGGCGAGGGGCGCCACAGCCGGTAGACGTCGAGCACCTCCCCCGGGATGTCGATGAAGCGCTCGGTGCTCACCTCCTGCTCGATGAGAGCCATCGGGAACAGCGGCGCGAAGTCCTCCGGGCCGGCCGGCTGAAGCGTCCCCGGGTGCAGGGCGGGAGGAGGCGCCGAGGGCAGGTCCGGGACGAGGTTGTACCACTGCGTGGGCATCTCGGACTCGTCCAGCAGGACCTTGTGGACGGGCAGGTCGGGCACCGCGGTCTCCTTCGACGACGACTGCACTCGGACCCGTGCCGCTGCGGCCGGCGCGGGGCGCGCCCCTCGGCGTGACGCGCGACACCAAGAGTGGCAGTGGCACCCTCACCCGGCCCGCGGGAGGCGTGTGCGACTTCTCACCGGACGGTACGACGGCGGCTCAGGGCAGGGACCACTCGTGCACCGGCTGGTTGGTGTGCATCCGCTCGGCGTAGGCCACGACCATGGCGCTGAGCGCCTCGCCCCTGGTCAGGCCCTGCCGCTCCAGGTGCTCCACGGCGCTCACCTGCCAGGTCGCGCCGTTGCGGTGGCGCTTGGCCCGCTCGGTGACGATGCCCAGGTAGTGCTCGGCGACGTCGGTGTCCACCCCGCGCCGCCGCAGACCCTCGTGGGCCAGCGGGAGCAGGCGGCGCAGCAGCAGCTCGGGGGCGGGCACCTCCCCCATGCCGGGCCAGAAGACGGTCGCGTCCATGCCCCAGCGCGAGCACGCCCGGAAGTTCTCGGCCGCGGTCGCGAAGCTCATGCTCGTCCAGACCGGCCGCTCGGCGTCGGCGAGCATCGTCACGGCCCCGTAGTAGAACGCCGCGTTGGCGACCATGTCGGCGACGGTCGGCCCCGCCGGCAGGACGCGGTTCTCGACCCGCACGTGTGGGCGGCCCTCCACTACGTCGTAGACGGGGCGGTTCCATCGGTAGACCGTGCCGTTGTGCAGCCGCAGCTCGTCCAGCCGCGGCATCCCGCCGCCGTCGAGGACGGCCACCGGGTCCTCCTCCGACAGCTGCGGCAGCAGCGCGGGGAAGTAGCGGACGTTCTCCTCGAACAGGTCGAAGATCGAGGTCACCCAGCGGTCGCCGAACCAGACCCGGGGACGGACCCCCTGGTCGCGCAGCTCGGGCGGGCGGGTGTCGGTGCCCTGCGCGAACAGCTCGATGCGCGTCTCGTCCCACAGCCGGCGCCCGTAGAAGAAGGGGGAGTTCGCGCCCAGGGCCAGCTGGGGGCCGGCGAGGGCCTGCGAGGCGTTCCAGTACCGGGCGAACGCCCGCGGGGGCACCTGCTGGTGCAGTTGCAGGCTGGTGCACGCCGATTCGGGCGCGAGGGAGCCGGTGTAGAGGGACAGCCGCTCCACACCCTCGATGTCGATGTGCAGGTTCTCCCCGCGCGCGGCGAGGATGCTGTCGTTGAGGGCGGTGTAGCGCGCCGAGGCACTCATCCACGCGTCGTGGTCGACGTGCTCGAACATCAGCGTGGGCAGGATCCCGACCATGACGATGCGGGAGCCCGCGCGGTGCGCGCGGGTCTCGGCCTCGTTGAGCCGCTCCCGCAGCGCGTCCTCCAGCCGGCGGGGCTCGTCGCCGGTGAACGCGCGGGGGGCCACGTTCAGCTCGATGTTGTAGGCGCCGAGCTCGGTCTGGAAGTCGGGGTCGGCGATCTCGTCGAGCACGTCGGCGTTGTTCAGCATCGGCCCGCCCGCGGCGTCGGCCAGGTTGAGCTCGACCTCGAGGCCGGTCATCGAGTCGTCGGTGTCGAACTCGGCCGTCGCGAGGATCCGGTCGAGCACGTCGAGGTCCAGCTTGACCTTCTCGCGGTAGCGCTGGCGCTGCTCGCGGGTGAAGGTGCTGGCGGTCAGTTCGTCGCCCACGCCTGCAGACAAGCACGGCGTCCGGTGATCGGCACCCGCAGCCGCGCGTGCCCGGGGGCGCCCGCGCGGAGTGGCGCGGGGGCGGTGTCGGTGGCCGTGCCTACGCTGCCGGTGTGCGGATCCTCCACACCTCCGACTGGCACCTCGGTCGCAGCTTCCACAAGGTGGGTCTCGTCGACCACCAGGCCCAGGTGCTCGCGCACCTGACCGAGGTGGCGCGCGACGCCGAGGTCGACGTCGTCGTCGTGGCGGGGGACGTCTACGACCGCGCCCTGCCGTCCGTGGAGGCCGTGACCGTCCTCGACGACGCCCTGGCGGCGCTGCGGGGCACGGGCGCCACCGTCGTGGTGTCCTCGGGCAATCACGACTCGGCGACCCGCCTCGGCTTCGGGTCCCGACTGCTCGGCGCCGCGGGCGTCCACGTGCGCACCGACCCGCGGCAGGTCGCCGTCCCGCTGCTGCTCCAGGACGCGCACTCTCCCCGCGTCGGTCCGGTCGCCGTCTACCCCCTGCCGTTCCTCGAGCCCGCCGTGGCGGCGCCCGCGCTGGGCCTGCCCCGCGAGCCCACGCCGTCCCACGAGGTGGTGCTGACCGCGGCGATGGACGCCGTGCGCGCCGACCTCGCCGCGCGGGGGGGCCTACGTAGCGTCGTGTCCGCACACGCGTTCGTCACGGGCGCCGCCCCCTGCGACAGCGAGCGGGCCCTGACGGTGGGGGGTGTGGCGGCGGTCTCGGTCGAGGCGTTCGCCGGCATCGACTACGTCGCGCTGGGCCACCTGCACGGCCGCCAGGCCGTCGCCCCGAACGCGCGCTACAGCGGCTCCCCTCTCGCCTACTCGTTCTCCGAGCACTCCCACCGCAAGGGGGCCTGGCTGGTGGAGCTCGGGGAGGCCGGCCTGGAATCGGTGACGGAGGTGCCCCTGCCCGCTCCCCGCCCTCTGGCGCTGCTCGCGGGCGAGCTGGAGCATCTGCTGACCGACCCGGGGCTGGCGGTCCATGAGGCCGCGTGGTGCCAGGTGACGCTGACCGATGCGGCCCGCCCGGCGGAGGCGATGCGCAGGCTCCAGGCGCGCTTCCCCCACGCCGTCGACCTGCGGTTCGCGCCCGCGTCGTCCTCCGGTCCGTCGTCGGCCTACCCCCGCGCCGTGGAGGGCCGCGACGACCTCGACGTCTGCTGCGCGTTCCTCGACCACGTGCGGGGGCGCCCGGCCCAGGCCGACGACCGCGAGGCGCTGCGGCAGGCGCTGGAGGCGTTGCGCCGCCGGGAGGCCGAGGCCGCCGGCGTGGTCGACCTCGGCCGTGTCCGCCCTGCCCGCCCGGCTCCGTCTGCCGGGTCTGCAGCATCCGCACCGTCCGCGCCGGCACAGCGCCCGGCGGTGGCGGGGTGAGGCTGCACCGGCTGCGGGTCCGTGCCTTCGGCCCGTTCGCGGGCACCGAGGAGGTCGACCTCGACGAGCTCGCCGCGGACGGGGTGTTCCTCCTGCACGGCCCCACTGGTGCCGGCAAGACCTCGGTCCTCGACGCCGTCTGCTTCGCCCTGTACGGCAGGGTGCCGGGGGTGCGCGGCAGCGGCGCACGCTTGCGCAGCGACCACGCTGCCGCCGACCTCGCACCGCTCGTGGAGCTCGAGTTCTCCGTGGGGGCGCGTCGGCTGCGGGTGGCCCGCTCACCGCAGTGGGAGCGGCCCAAGCGGCGCGGCCAGGGCACCACCACCGTGCAGGCGAGCGTCCTCGTCGAGGAACTCCTCGGCGGGGACTGGGTGCCGCGCGCCACCCGCCTGGACGAGGCCGGAGCGCTGATCGACGACCTGATCGGCCTGCGCGCCGAGCAGTTCACGACGCTGGTGATGCTGCCCCAGGGCGAGTTCGCCGCGTTCTTGCGGGCCGACGCCGACACGCGACGCAAGGTCCTCGAGCGGCTGTTCCGCACCGACCGCTTCAGCGACGTCATCACCCAGCTGCGGGAGCAGCGCTCCCAGGCGCGCCGCGAGGCGGTGGCGGCGGCGGACCGGGTGCGCCACCTCGTCTCCCGCGCCCAGCAGGCCGCCCGGTCCTCGGGGGTCGACGCCGGAGTCTCGACCTCAGGTCGAGGGTCGGACTTCTCCCCACCCGGTCAACCCTCGACCTCCACCTCAGGGTGGGACCAGGCGGCGTCGGCGTTCGCAGCCGACGACGACGTGCCCGCCTGCGAGCCGGACACCCTCCTCTCGGGGGCCGTCGACGAGGTGGCGTGGCTGCGTGCGCGCGTGCTGCTCGCCTGGGAGTTGGCGGTCGCCGGCAGGGAGGGCACGAGGGCGCGAGCCGAGCGCGCCGCCGCAGAGCACGTCCGGCTGACGCAGGAGCACGGGCGGGCCCGACGGCGGCGGGAACTGCTCGCGCGGCGCGTCGCCGTGCGTGAGCGGGAAGCGCAGCGGCAGGGCTGGCAGGCGGCTCTGGACGCCGCCGCCCGGGCGGCGGGTCTGGGGCTCGCGCTCGACGCGGCTGAGCGGGCCCGTGCAGCACGCGAGGAGGCGGAGGCGGCGGCGTCCCGCGCCTCGGCGGCCGCCCTCGCCTGCGGGCTCGGCGCCGCCGACCTCCAGCAACCGGCCGACGCCTGCGAGCGAGCGCGAGCCGCGGCCCACACGCTGACGGCGGTGCTGACGCTGCTGGACCGCCAGGCGGAGCGCGAGGAATCGGCCGCAGCGGCCCGCTCGGCCTTCGAGGACGCCCGGCGCAGGCTGGAGCAGGCCCGGGAGCACCAGACGGCGGCCCGCGACCGTCGCCAGGCCCTCGAGGCCGCTCTGACGGCGATGGAGCCGCTCGCGGCGAAGGCGCCGACCGCCATGGCCGCGGTGGAGGCGGCGGCACGGATCGAGGCCGAGGCCCGGCGGGCCGCGCAGACCCGCAGCGCCCTGGAGGCCGCACAGGCAGCGGCGCAGGTGGTCCACGCGGCCGCGCTGCAGGCCCGCCAGGAATGGCTGGACCTACGGGAACGAAGGCTCCGGCAGATGGCCTCGGAGCTGGCCGAAGGACTCGACGACGGCTGCCCCTGCCCGGTGTGCGGGGCCACGGCCCACCCCCTTCCTGCTCGGCCCGCCCAGGACCGGGTGGACCCCGACCACGAGGACGGCTGCCGCCAGCGCGCGGAGGCCCTCGTGGCCGAGGCGGAGCGCGCCCGCGGGGGCGTCACGACACTGAGCGCCACCCTGGCCGCCGCCGAAGAGGCGTCGGGGAGCGTGTCCGTCGAGGAAGCCGTCGCCGTGCGAGCCCAGGCCGAGGGGGCACGCGCGGAGGTCGAGCACGCCCTGGCCGAGTCACGACGGCTCGGCGCGGACCGCGCCGCGGCCGAGGCGGAGGAGGCTCGGGCGGCTGCCGCATCGGCTCATGCCCGCGGGCAGCTGGAGGCGTTGCGCGCCGCACACGCCCAGGGACTGCAGGAGCTGACCGCCGGGTGGGTCCCGGTACGGGCCGCGCTGGCCGGGCTGACGACGGTCGAGGGCGTGGCGCCGGTCATGGCGCTCCTGCCCGAGCCTGCGACGGCCCCGCCACTGTGGGGCGAGAGTGGTCAGGGCGAGCTGTTCGCGGTGGAGGCCCCCGGCGGGAGCGGGTCGGCCGGCGTCGGCGTCACCGCGGCCGAGAACTCCCGGGCGGAAGAGCGGGCGGTCGCGGATGCCGGCGACCCGCACCAGTCCGCGGCCGAGGACGTGCGCGTGGCTGCGGGATGTCGCCGCCTGCTGCAGGCCGTCCTGCAGGTGCAGGACGCACGGGTCGACGCCGCTCGGGCCTTGCAGGAGGCGCGGGCGCGCCGGGCCGAGGCGCAGGCGCGCTGCCGGGACGCGGAGGCGAGGCTGGCGGAAGAGGTCACCGCGGCAGGGTTCACGCGGGAGGCCGACGCGGTCGCCGCACGGCGTCGAGCCGCAGCGCCGGCTCGAGCTCGAGCGGGCGTGCGCCGCCCACGACGAGGAGCGAACGGCGGTGGACGCCGCCCTGGCCGAGCTCGGCACGGACGTCGACGCCGAGCCGGGGCCGGCACCGGACCACGAGGCTGTGATCGCCGCCCAGCACGCCGCCCACGACGCGGCGGTCGCCGACGACGAGGCCGTCGCCCGGGTCGCCGGGGCGGCCCGCGCGGTGGAGGAGCTGGCCCGATTGGGGCGCGAGGTGACCGCCCCGGTGCGCCGGGCCGGCCCCGACCTGCAGGTCTTCGCCCACCTCGACGCGCTGACCCGGTGCGCCGACGGCACGGGCGGGGACAACCGGCTGCGGATGAGCCTCGCCGCGTTCGTGCTCGCCGCGCGGCTGGAGCAGGTCGCGCAGGCGGCGACCCTACGGCTGCAGGCCATGTCCGGGGGCCGCTACGGCCTCGTCCACCACGACGGGCCCTCCGGGGGGTCGCGGCGCAGGGCCGGGCTGACGCTGCGCGTCGTGGACACGTGGACCGGCACCGAGCGCGAGACGTCGACGCTGTCCGGCGGCGAGGCCTTCTACGCCTCCCTGGCGCTGGCCCTGGGCCTGGCCGACGTCGTGCGGGCCGAAGCCGGCGGCGCCGTGTTCGACACGCTGTTCATCGACGAGGGCTTCGGCTCCCTCGACGCCGACACCCTCGAGGAGGTCCTCGACACGATCGACGACCTGCGCAGCGGGGGCCGGGTCGTGGGCATCGTCAGCCACTTGGCGGACCTCCACGAGCGCATCCCCCGGCGGCTGGAGGTGCGCAAGGGCCGCCACGGCAGCCGGCTCGTGGACGCAGGCGCCCGCAGCATCGCCTGAGGGGTCAGGGACGCCGCGGGCCACGACGCGGCCGGCAGGCTCATCCCTCGTCGCGGGAGGGGCGCTCCTCGGCGAAGGACTCCACCGGCGGGCACGAGCAGACGAGGTTGCGGTCGCCGAAGGCACCGTCGATACGGCGCACGGGCGGCCAGTACTTGGCGCGCGGGTCCACCCCGGGCGGGAAGGCGGCCTCCGCGCGGGTGTAGGGGTGCTCCCACTCCCCCGCCAGCGCCTGGGCGGTGTGCGGCGCGTTCACCAGCGGGTTGTCCCCGGCGGGCCAGCGACCCGCCGCCACCTGCTCGATCTCGCCCCGGATGGCGATCATCGCGTCGCAGAAGCGGTCGAGCTCGGCCAGGTCCTCGCTCTCGGTGGGCTCGACCATGAGGGTCCCCGCCACGGGGAACGACATGGTCGGGGCGTGGAACCCGTAGTCGATGAGCCGCTTGGCGACGTCGTCGACGGTGATCCCCGTGTCCCGGGTGAGCGGCCGGAGGTCGAGGATGCACTCGTGGGCGACGTGCCCCGAGCCGCCGGTGTACAGCACGGGGTAGTGCTCCCGCAGCCGCGCGGCCACGTAGTTGGCCGCGAGGATCGCCGTGGCGGTGGCGCGGCGCAGCCCGTCGGGTCCCATGAGCCGCAGGTAGACCCACGGGATCTGCAGGATGCCGGCGGAGCCGAACGGTGCCGAGGAGACGGGGCCCACCCCGCCGTCGGGACCGGCACCACGGTCGGCCGGGTGCCCGGGCAGGAACGGCGCGAGGTGGGCGCGCACGGCCACCGGGCCGACGCCCGGGCCGCCACCGCCGTGAGGGATGCAGAACGTCTTGTGCAGGTTGAGGTGGGAGACGTCGGCGCCGAACCGGCCGGGCCGGGACAGCCCGACCAGCGCGTTGAGGTTCGCTCCGTCGACGTAGACCTGCCCCCCGGCGTCGTGGACCATCCCGCAGAGGGTCACGACGCCCTCCTCGAACACCCCGTGGGTCGAGGGGTAGGTGATCATCACCGCGGCCAGCGAGGGGCCGTGAGCGGCGATCTTGGCGGCGAGGTCGTCGAGGTCCACGTTGCCCTCGGCGTCGCACGCCACGACGACGACCCGCAGGCCCGCCATCACGGCCGACGCCGCGTTGGTGCCGTGCGCGCTGGAGGGGATGAGGCAGACGTCGCGGTGCGCCTCGCCGCGCGAGCGGTGGTAGGCGCGGATGGCGAGCAGGCCCGCGAACTCCCCCTGCGACCCGGCGTTGGGCTGCAGGCTGACCCTGTCGTAGCCGGTGACCGTGGCCAGCGCGCGCTCCAGCTGGGCGATCATCTGGCGGGTGCCGGCCGCGTGCGCCGGCGGCGCGAAGGGGTGCAGGCCGGCGAACTCCGGCCAGGTGACCGGCTCCATCTCGGTGGTCGCGTTGAGCTTCATCGTGCACGACCCGAGCGGGATCATCCCGCGGTCGAGGGCGTAGTCGGCGTCGGCGAGGCGCTTGAGGTAACGCAGCATCGCCGTCTCGCTGCGGTGCCCGGTGAAGACCGGGTGGGTGAGGTAGGGGCTGGTGCGGCGCAGGTCCTCCGGGAGGGCGTCACCGACGGCCGCGACGCAGGGTGCGACGGCGAAGGCGTTCGTGACGACGTCCAGGTGCGCCTGCGTCGTCGTCTCGTCGCAGGTGACGCCGACGTGGTCGGCGTCCACCAGGCGCAGCAGGACCCCTTGCGCCTCGGCGTCGGCCACCACCCGGGCCGCGTGCCCCGGCACCCGTGCGAGCACGGTGTCGAAGAAGCGCGCGTGGACGACGTCGACGCCCCCGGCCGTGAGGGCGTCGGCGAGGCTCGCGGCGCGACCCGCGACCCGGTCGGCGATGGCCCGCAGCCCCTGCGGGCCGTGGTGCACCGCGTACATGGAGGCCATCACGGCCAGCAGGACCTGGGCGGTGCAGATGTTGCTGGTCGCCCGCTCGCGACGGATGTGCTGCTCGCGGGTCTGCAGGGACAACCGGTAGGCACGTGCCCCGTCCGCGTCGCGCGAGACCCCCACGAGCCGGCCGGGCAGCGAGCGCTCCAGCCCCGGCCGCACGGCCATGTAGGCGGCGTGCGGCCCGCCGTAGCCCAGCGGGACGCCGAAGCGCTGCGTGGTGCCCACGGCCACGTCGGCGCCCGCCTCCCCCGGCGGGCGCAGCAGGGTCAACGCCAGCAGGTCCGCCGCGACCGTGACGAGGGCGCCGGCCTCGTGGGCGGCGCGGACGAGCGCCGCGTCGTCACGGACCAGGCCCGACGTGCCGGGGTACTGGACGACGACGCCGAAGACGGCGCGCCCGCCGGTCAGGGCCAGCAGGTCCTCGCCGGCGGCGACGGCGGAGAGGTCGGCCTCGACGACGTCGATTCCCAGCGGTTCGGCGCGCGTGGCCACGACGGCCCGGCTGGCGGGGAGCACGTCGGAGTCGACGACGAGGACGGCGTCGGCCGCCACCTTCGTGCTGCGCCGCATGAGGGTCATCGCCTCGGCCACGGCGGTGCCCTCGTCGAGCAGGGACGCGTTGGCCACGGGCAGGCCGGTGAGGTCGGCGACCATCGTCTGGAAGTTGAGCAGCGCCTCGAGCCGGCCCTGGGAGATCTCGGGCTGGTACGGCGTGTACGCGGTGTACCAGGAGGGGTTCTCCAGCACGTTGCGGAGGATGACCCCGGGGGTGTGGGTGCCGTGGTACCCCAGTCCGATCATCGGGACCGCCAGGGTGTTGCGGTCGGCGAGCTCCCGGAGGGCCTGGAGGACCTCAGCCTCGCCCTGGGCGGGCGGGACGGCGAGGTCGGCGGTGTCGCGCACGGCGTCGGGGACGACGGCGCGGACGAACGCGTCGAGGTCGCCGCGGAAGCCGATCGTGTCGAGCATCCGGGCCACGTCGTCCGGGCCGGGGCCGATGTGCCGGTCGGCGAACGACGTCGCCGGGGCGGTGAGGGAGGTGGATCCGAGGGAGGCGGAGGCGAGGGAGGTCACGCGAGGGCTCCGGAGGGACGGCGGCGGCCACCGCCCGACGGGCGGTGCTGGCGTCCTCCCCCTCTGTCGACCGCCGGTGGTCTTCAGAGTCGCCTACCCGCGCAGTCCTGGCGCCTGAGAGGTTCCGGGGAGTGGTTGCCCCTTCGGCGCCCGCTGGACGCGCGGGCTCTCCCGCGCGGGTGTCAACGGCTCCCCCACGGTACCAGCCGGGCGGCGCACGACCCTCCCGGGCGGCCCGGCCGCCCGCCGTCGTCACGCCCTGGTCACCGCAGCGAACGGCGCGTGCGTGACGGCCGCCGGTCGAGGGGTGCGACACCCCGCAAGCGGCGGTCGCCGCCACGGGCGAAGGCCCTGACGGTACGGTCGTCCCGTGCTCGTCATCAGCATCTGCAGCCTCAAGGGCGGGGTCGGCAAGACGTCGGTCACGCTCGGCCTGGCCTCCGCCGCGCTCGCGCGCGGGATCCGCACGCTGGTGGTGGACATGGACCCGCAGGCCGATGCGACGACCGGCCTCGACGTCACCGCGCTGCGCGATGCGAGCGTGGCCGATGTCCTGCGCGGCACACGCCGCCGGGTCCTCGACGCGGCCACGGCGCCCAGCGGGTGGGCGCAGGACCAGCCCGGCCAGCTCGACGTCGTCGTCGGCTCCCCCGACACCGCCGCCCTCGACGGTCCGGCGACCGCGCAGCGCGCCCACGGCCGGCTGGCCGCGGCGCTCGCGCGCGCCGACGACTACCGCCTCGTGCTGATCGACTGCCCGCCCTCACTCGGGGCGCTGACCCGCACCGCCCTCGTGGCGAGCACGCGCGCGGTGATCGTGACGGAGCCCGCGCTGTTCTCGGTGTCGGCCGCCGACCGTGCGCTGCGCGCGATCGAGGAGGTCCGCCAGGACGTCGCACCCGACCTCCAGCCGCTCGGGGTGGTCGTCAACCGCTACCGCGAGCGCTCCCCCGAGCACCGCTACCGCGTGCAGGAGCTGTCGGAGATGTTCGGACCGCTGGTGCTCACGCCCGCCATCCCCGAGCGCAGCGCCCTCCAGCAGGCGCAGGGCGCCAGCCGGCCGCTGCACGAGTGGCCCGGCCCTGCCGCCCAGGAGCTGTCGCACCTGTTCGACCAGCACCTGGCACGGATCCTGCGCGCGCCTCGCCCGGCACGGCGCGCCGACACCCCTGCACAGGCCGACACCGGTCCCGCGGCGCTTCGCGACCAGCCCTCCGGCCAGCCGCCGGCCCAGGCGGCCCCTCCGTCGAACGGCGCCCGGGCCTCGCAGTCGTCAACGACGGCCGAGTCCGGCTCCGGCCCCGCAGAGGCGGACTCCGGCGAGGGTCAGCCCGTCGCGCGCTGACGGCGCCGGGCGGAGAGTTCGTCGGCCGAGGCGTCCGTGTGGGCGGCGTCGCCCTGCTCGTCCGCCTCGGGGGCACCGTCGGCGCGTTCGCTCGGCAGCGAGGCGAGACTTCCCTCGACCTCGCGCCATACCCGCCCGACGGCGATCCCGAAGACGCCCTGCCCGCCCTGCACCAGGTCGATGAGTTCGTCGGCGGAGCGGCACTCGTAGACGCTCGCGCCGTCGCTCATCAGGGTCAGGTGCGCCAGGTCCTCGACGCCGCGCTCGCGCAGGTGCCCGACGGCCACCCTGATCTGCTGCAGCGACACGCCGGTGTCCAGGAGCCGCTTGACCACCTTGAGCACGAGGATGTCGCGGAAGCTGTACAGCCGCTGCGTGCCCGAACCCGACGCCGATCGGATGCCAGGTTCGACCAGGCCGGTGCGCGCCCAGTAGTCCAGCTGGCGGTAGGTGATGCCGGCGGCGCGGCAGGCGATGGGCCCGCGGTAGCCGACGTGCTCGTCGAGGTCGGGGAGGTCCTCGGTGAACAGCAGCCCCTGGGCGCCCTCGGGCACCGTGGTCGCCGTCCACCCCGAAGCGTCGCCGCTCCTGTTCACAGCGGACCCCTCCCGATCGTCGTCACACGGGCCCAGACCCCGGACTGCGGTGGGCCCGCAGGCAGCTCCGCCCCCGGGCGGATGGTCGCTGCCGGCCCTTCGACCCCGGGTCTGGCGTGGCGGGGGCCGGTCTCCTCCTCGACGGTAGGGACTGGGTCGAGGAGCGTCAACGACAGCGACGCCGAGTCACGCGCGTGTCGTGCCCACGCGGCCCTGCGCGCGCTCCGTCGCCGCGCGCGGGAGCGTCAGGACCCCGTCTCGGGGGCCTCGAAGTCCTCGGGGCTGATCTGGTCGAGGAACTCGCGGAACCGCTCCACCTCGTCCTCGGCGTCCTGTTCCTCGGGGACGGCCACCCCGCCGGACTCCAGGACCTCCTCCGCCCCGACGATGCGGCACCCCACGCGCAGCGCGAGGGCGATGGCGTCGGAGGACCGGGAGCTGACCGTGACCCCGTTGTCGAGCACCAGCTCGGCGAAGAAGATGCTGTCCTTGATCGCGGTGATCCGGACCTCGGTCACGGAACGGCCCAGAGCCGAGATGACGTCCTTCAACAGGTCGTGGGTCATCGGCCGGGGCGGCACCACCCCCTGCTGGGCGAACGCGATCGCGCTCGCCTCGGGGGCACCCACCCAGATGGGCAGATACCGATCGCCGCCGCGCTCCCGCAGCAAAACGATCGGATTGTTGGAGGGCATCTCCACCCGGACCCCGACCACGTCCAGCTCGCGCACGCCGCAACGCTACCCCGGCCGCGCCCGGCACGCGACGGCTGACCCGCGGCACGGCCTCATCCGGCGTCGATCACGCCCGCAGCGCCGTCAGGGGGAACGGCGCAGGGCGGCGCTCACGAGGGCGGCGTGCAAGCGCAGGCACGCGTTGAGAACCTCCGCCATGACGACGTCGGCGCGGTCGGCGTCGGCCGCCTCCTCGGGGCGCCGGCGGGGCGCCACCACCTGCTCCACGAGGCCGGCCTCACGGTCGGCCGCCCCCTTGAAGGCGCGCAGGTGGCGCGGCTCGATCCCGTGAGCCGCGAGGGTCGTGGCCGCCGCCGCGATCACGACGGCCTCCTCGCCGTAACAACCGTCGGGCCCGGGGCGCCCCAGCAGGCCGAACTCGTCGAGGGCGGCAAGGCCCTCCTCGTCGGCGCCGCTCAGCCGCCGCACGTCCTCGCGGGTGTGCCGGCGCGGGCCGTCGCCCACGACCCCCGTGGGACCGATGCGCAGCGCGGCGGATGCCTGCGGGGCGTCCCCGCTGTCGAGGGCCTCCAACTGCGCGCGGATCACCCGCAGGGGCAGGTAGTCCTCGCGCTGGCGCTGGAGGACGTAGCGAAGGCGGGCCAGGTGCTCGGGCCCGAACTTGCGGTAGCCGGACGGCGAGCGCGCGGGCTCCACGAGCCCCTGGTCCTCCAGGAAACGGATCTTGGAGATCGTGACCTCGGGGAACTCGGCGCGCAGGCGGCGCAGCACCTCCCCGATGCTCAGCCACCCACCCTGGGGCTCCCCGGCACGGTCGGCCGCCGGCGTCATTCGCGCGACCTCACCGGGGACCGGCCGCGTCGTGCGGGCTGGGGTAGAAGATCAACCGGTACTTGCCGATCTGGACCTCGTCGCCCAGCCGCAGCACGGCCTCGTCGATCCGGTCCCGCTGGACGTAGGTGCCGTTGAGGCTGCCCACGTCACGCACGGCGAAGCGCCCCTCGCGCCGGACGAACTCCGCATGACGGCGGGAGACCGTGACGTCGTCGAGGAAGATGTCGCTGTCGGGACGCCGTCCCGCGGTGGTGCGCTCGCCCTCGAGGAGGAACCGCGCACCCGCGTTCGGCCCGCGCTGCACGATGAGCAGGGCGTTGCCCGGCGGGAGGGCGTTGACCGCAGCCTCCTCCGCGCTGCTCAGCCGCGGCTCGGTCCCCTCCTCGGCTCCGGCGACGGCTCCGAAGGTGAGCGTGGTGTCGGCCGGCGCGGGACCGCGCCGTTGGCCGTCCGCCGTCTCGCCAGCGGGGTGCGTCATCGAGGCCCTCCAGGAAGCAAACGGGACGGAACGGACAGGACGGCGAGCCCGCCCCTGTCGGGGGAAGCGTAGCCGGGAGGACGCCGGACGTCCCCGCGTCGTGACACGTGGCGCGTCACGAGGGGTGGTCGTGCGCCTGCGTTCGGCAACCGGGCGCGTGGCGTGCTCAGCCCAGCAGGCCGCGGTACTCCTGTGCGGACAGCAGCGCGGGGGCCCCGCCGTCCAGCCGGACGGAGAACATCCAGCCCTGCCCGTACGGGTCGGAGTTGACGAGCTCGGGGGTGGCCTCCAGCGCCTCGTTGCGCTCCACGACCTCCCCGCTCACCGGTGCGTAGACGTCGGACACGCTCTTCGTCGACTCGACCTCCCCCACCGCGGAGCCCTCGGTGACGGTCGTGCCGGGCTCGGGCAGGGTGACGAACACGATGTCGCCGAGGGCGTCCTGGGCGAAGGCGGTGATCCCGATCCGGGCGACGCCGTCGCTGACCGCGACCCACTCGTGCTCCGCGGTGTAGGCCAGCTCCTCGGGAACCTCGAACTCCGCCACCGTCTGCCTCCTCGTCGCTCGCGGCGACCGCCGCGTCATCGTGTCTCGTCGGGTCGTGCCGGCCGTGCTGTCGGTCGTGCCTCCGGTCCGGGGGCGCTCCTCGACCGGGGTCCATGGTGCCGGGCGCGCGCGGAGCACGCCGCGGCAGGTCCTCAGCCGGAGGACGCAGGGGTGGAGTACCGATAGGTGGGTGTCCGTGCGAGCGCGTCCACGAGCACCTCGGGGCGGGGCGTGAGCGTCATCCGGGCCCCGGCGTCGGTCAGGACGTCGTTCACCCCGCCCGGGATGTCGAGCGCGGCCGACAACGTGTCGGGGTCCCCGATGACGCGCAGGGTCAGCGGCGCGGTCAGCACCACTCCCGCACTGCGGATGCCACCGTCGGCGTCCACGAACGACGTCGCGGCGGTGATCCGGACGTCGTAGCCGCCGCCGGAGATCTGGAGGGCCTCGGCCCCCGCGTCGCGCAGCTCCTGCACGGCGTCGAGGATCTCGGCCGCTCCCACCCGGGCCTTGGGGTCCTCGATCCGGATCTCCAGGCCCGGCCCGCGTGCGGGCGCCAGGCCGGCCAGGATGGCGAGCACCTCGATCCGGGAACGGGCGGACTCCTCGGCCGCCGCCCGGGAGGAGTCACGGTCGGCGAGCTTCTCCCTCGCCTCCTGGAGGCTCTGCGCCTCCTCCTCCAGCCGGGTGTACTCCCCCGACACCCGCGCCCACACCTGGCCGAGGTCGGCCTGTCGCAGGGACGCCAGGCCCGAGACGTTCGTCTGGTGCACCTGCACCACCAGGGCGAACCCGAGGACCGCGCACAGGACGCCCGCCAACACCTGGCCACGCGTGGCCGGATGCGGCCTGAACGCGGCGGTCACGGCGGCCCACCCCTGCGGCTGCGCCGGGGCGTCCTCGACGTCGTCGGCGGGGGGCAGTCCTCCGGCGTCCTCGTCCGCGGGGCCGGGCGGTACGTCGTCGTCCGAGGCCGATGCCGCGGGCCCCGGCTCTGCGACCCCGCCGACCGACGCATCGGCCGATCCTCGCGTCCCGACCCGCTCCTCGGCCTCCCCCGCCTCCTCCGGCCCACTCAGGGGCGCGGGCAGGGAGCCAGGAGGGGCCTCGGGCAGGGACTCGGACGCGACAGCGGCGTCCGAGGCGGGAACGGCCTCGAGCGCGGGACCGGGCTGCGGTTCCGGGACGGACTCGGCGACCGGCTCCGCGACAGGCACGGGACGGGAGGGGAGGTCGGCGTGCTGCGCCGCGGCGTCCTCCTGCGCGGCGTCCTCGGTGCCGCCACGCGCACCACCGACGTCGGCAGGCGCGGCGGCCTCGTCGAGGTCGTCCGCTTCAGCGGCGTCCGGGCTGGGCCCCTCCTGCTCGCCGACTGCAGGGCCCGCAGCATCGGGCCCAGCAGCATCGGGCCCAGCAGCATCGGGCCCAGCAGCATCGGGCCCAGCAGCATCGGCCTCCGAGGCCTCGGGCCCCTCTGCGGCTTCGTCCGCGCCGGGTTCCAGGTCTCTGCCGGGCCGCGCCTCCTCGGGCACGGCGCCGACACCGGCGGCGTCGACCTCGACGGCGAGCGCACCGGGACGTGCGTCGTCCACCGTCCAGCCGCTCGTCTGCGCGGCCTGCGCGTCGTCGTCGCCGGGCGCCGTGGGGTCGTGGGAGGCGCTCATGCCCGGAACAGTCGCCGCCGGATCGCGGCGGCGTTGGAGAAGATCCGGATGCCGAGGACGACGACGACCCCGGTCGACAGCTGCGAGCCCACGCCGAGCTGGTCCCCGAGGTAGACGATGAGGGCGGCGACCAGCACGTTGGCGATGAACGAGACGGTGAAGACCCGCTCGTTGAACAGCCCGTCGAGCACCGCCCTCAGGCCACCGAACAGGGCGTCGAGCGCGGCCACGACGGCGATCGGGAGGTAGGGCTGCATCCACAACGGCACCGACGGCTCGAAGACGAGCCCGGCGACGACGCCGACGATGAGACCGAGGACGGGGATCACGAGCGCGCCTCCTCGGTGCGGGCCGGGACCGAGCGGGCGTAGTGGAGGACGACCGCGCGCGCTGCGGGGAGTCGCACGGTCTGGTCTGCCTGGAGCGTCACGAGGATCCCGAAGTTGTTCTGCAGGTACTGGACGTAGGTGCCGCCGTCGCCCGCGGCGAAGCGCGACTGCAGGGTGGCGGCCTCGCCGATGGCGTCGACCCGGTAGGGCGGGGAGACGGGTCGGTAGTCGACCATCACCGCGCTGCCCGCCGACCTGATCGCCGACGTCGCGGTCAACCGCTGTCCGTTGACGGCGACGGCCTCGGCGCCGCTCGCCCACAGGGCGTTGACGACGGTTTGGAGGTCGCGGTCCTGGACGAGACCTTCCGCCGGCCCTTCGCCACCGCCGTCGGGCAGCGCGTCGCGAGCCCCGGGAGCGTCGTCGACGGTGAGGGTGAGCCCGGGGCCGGCGACGGGCCGTTGCCCGGCCAGCAGCTCCCACCGGCGCAGGTCTCCCGCCCCCGTGGGGCCGAGCACGGCCGCCTCGGCGTCGGCGAGGCGGGCGCGCAGCGCGGCGTTGTCGCGTTCGGCCTGGGCCACCTTCGCCGACAGCCGCTCGATCCGGCTGACCAGTTGGCGCCGAGCCTCCTCGCTGCCCGGATCCGGCGCCCGCAACGCGAGGATCGCGGCGACGCTGATCCCCGCGACGGCTGCGGTGAGGACGAGCGTCACCGCACGGCTGCGGGCCGAGGTGGTCCTCGACCGGCCACGTGCCGCAGCCTCGGCGTACCCCGGGTCCAGGGGGTGGGCCTCGATGTCGCGCAGCAGGCTCATCGAGGCGTCCAGCGCCCGGACCGAGGGCGGCCGGGAGACGTCGGGCCGGACCGCGTCGACGGCGCGCGCGCCGAGGGGACGCAACGCGCGGACCAGGACCGAGGGGTTCATCGCGGGTCATCCTGACACGGCGACGGCGGCCTGGGCGTCACGGCGTGGTCACGGCTTCCGACCGGGTGAGCAGGCGCACCTGACGCAGGTACAGCAGGCCCGCCCACCAGTACATCCCCGTCCCCCACAGGGCGAACGCCCAGCCCACCACGCGGGCCACCGTGGCCGCGACGGACCCCCCGTCCCCCCACAGGAGCAGGGGGAAGGCGTAGAGCAGGCTCGCCGTCGCGGCCTTGCCGAGGAAGTGCACCGGGAGCGGCCCGTAGCCGGCGCCCGCGAGCACCGGCAGGGTCGCGGCCAGGATCACGTCACGGGCCAGGATGGCCACGACCAGCCACCAGGGGACGATGTCGCGATAGGCCAGGCCCAGCAGCGTCGTGACGATGTAGAGCCGGTCGGCCGCCGGGTCGAGCAGCTGCCCCAGCCGCGAGGTCTGGTCCAGACGGCGGGCCAGCCAGCCGTCGAGCCAGTCGGTGGCGCCGGAGACGGCCAGGACCGCCCACGCGAGGGCGTCGTGGCGGGTGAGGATCGCCCACGCGAAGACGGGGACCAGCAGGAGCCGGCTCAGGCTCAGCAGGTTGGGCACCGTCCACACCCGGTCGACCGGGGCGGCACCGCTCGCGTCGGCGCGGGGGGCCGGGGTGGGCTGCGACACGCGTGCAGCGTAGCGCCGAGGCCCGCGGCGCTCCTGCAGCCCGCGGGGCGTGCGCGGGGGTCAGCGGCGGACCTCGTCGCCGTAGACGTCGAGGGTGCCGTCGACCTGTCCCACCCACAGCTGCGAGGCGGCCGCCGCGTACCCGAGCGCGATCGTGTGCCGCTGCGTCGCGACGGTCTCCACCACCTCCAGGTCGGAGGCGCGCAGCCGGGTGATCGTCGAGGACTCGTAGTTGACGACGAAGAGGGCGCTGCCGTCCCCGCTCAGCACGGCGGTGCGCGGCTCGCGGCCCGGGCGTGCGGTGGCGAGGACCCGCCCCGTCGCGACGTCGACGGTGAGCACCGTTCCCGCGCCCAGGCAGGTCACGTAGGCGCGGCGCCCGTCGCGGGTGAGCACCACCTGGCGGGGGCCCTCCCCCAGCCCGGACCAGCGCCCGCGGACCCCCTTCCACTCGGCGACGCCGGCGAGGTCGACGACGACGACGTCGCGACCACCCGTGAGGGTCACGTAGGCGGTGCGGGAGTCGGGACTGACGGCGATACCCCGGGGGTGCGAGCCGAGGGGCAGCGACCCCCGGACCTCGGCCGTGGCCGCGTCCACGACCGTCAGCTCGCCGGAGCACCACGTGGTGACGAGAACGCTGGCGCCGTCGGGGCTGACCCGCACGTCCTTGGGCACCGCCCCGACGGCGACGACCGCGTCGACCGTCCAGGTCCGGGTGGAGACGCGGTAGAGGAAGCTGCCGTCGAGGCCGGAGCCGCTGCGGCACTCGTCGGTGCCGGGGCGAGTGAAGCCGGGGCCGCTCATCGCGTAGTTCGACACCCACAGGTGCCCGCCGTCGGGGGTGAAGGCGCCGTCGACGGGCGCCCCCTTCACCGCCTGGGACCACCGGGGCTCCCCGAGGCGGGAGGGCGTGACGGTCGTGGGGACCGAGGCGCGGCGGGACCCGTCGGGGCCGACGACGAGGATCTCCCGGGAGGTCATGGAGAGCACGGCCACCGAGCCGTCCGGGGCCACGGCGAGCGCCTTGGGGCTGCCGTCGGTCTCCACGGACCGCTGCTTGACGGCGCGGCGCTGGTCGGAGGGGATCGCCGCGCGGCTGGCCGTGATCACCGTGGCCGAGGGCGACGGCGAGGAGCTGGTGGGCGACGCCGAGGCGCGAGGCGGGTTCGCCGCGGCCACGTCCGTGCCCAGCCGGGCGAGGGCGTCGGTGTCGGGTGGCGTCTGCGCGATCACCCGCTGGGGGTGTCGAAGGAACGACGCCGTCGCGGCGGTGAGCAGACCCATCACGGCCAGCAGGCACAGCGACAGCGGCAGCGCGGCGCCGGCGATGCCCCGCCGGGGCCTGCGGGCGTGACGGCCGCTGAGGCGTCGGACCCGCGTTCCGCGGCGTGACACCGTCGGGGTACCTCCCTGCGTCGTCCCGGGCGAAACCGTGGAACTGGGGCCCGCCACCGGTCGGTGCGGTCGGCGCCAAGCCTAGCGAGCGCCGTCGTGCGGGAGCAGACCCGAGAGCCCCGGAACGCCGAAGAGGCCGCCTCCTGCAAGGAGACGACCTCTTCGTGACTCACCGTCGGGACGACAGGATTTGAACCTGCGACCCCTTGACCCCCAGTCAAGTGCGCTACCAAGCTGCGCCACGTCCCGAGTCGCGACGAACCGTTGCCACCCTTTCGGGGAGCCCCGTTCGCCTCGACGATGTTACCCCACCCGAGGGGTAGGTTCCGAACCGGTTGCCCGGGGGCAGTCCGGCGGGTCGGCTCAGCGCTTGCGCTTCTCCCGCACCCGCACGGCCACCTCGATCGGCGTGCCCTGGAACCCGAACGTCTCGCGCAGGCGGCGCTCGACGAAGCGGCGGTACCCCGCCTCCAGGAAGCCCGTGGCGAACAGGACGAACCGCGGGGGCCGGGTGGCCGCCTGGGTGCCGAAGAGGATCCGCGGCTGGCGGCCCCCGCGCACCGGGTGCGGATGGGCCGAGACGATCTCGGCGAGGACGGCGTTCAGCCGCGAGGTGGGCACCCGCGTCTCCCAGGACTCCAGGGACGTCTCCAGCGCGGGCACCAGCCGGTTGACGTGCCAGGTGGTCCGCGCCGACAGGTTGACCCGGGGCGCCCACGTCACCTGGTTGAGGTCGAGCTCGAACTCGCGCTCCAGGTAGCGACGACGCTCCTCGTCCACGAGGTCCCACTTGTTGTAGACGAGGACGACGGCGCGACCGGCGTCCACGGCCATCTGCACCACGCGCGTGTCCTGCTCCGTGAGGGGCTCCCCCGCGTCGAGCAGGACGAGGGCCACCTCGGCCTTCTCCAGCGCCGCCTGCGTGCGCAGGGAGGCGTAGAAGTCGGCGCCCGCGGTCTGGTGCACCCGGCGCCGGATGCCCGCGGTGTCGACGAACCGCCACCGCTTGCCCCCCAGCTCGATCACCTCGTCGACGGGGTCGCGGGTGGTGCCGGCCACGGAGTCCACGACCACGCGCTCGCTGCCGGCCAGGCCGTTGAGCAGGCTGGACTTGCCCACGTTGGGCCGCCCGACCAGCGCCACGCGGCGCAACCCGGGCTCGGACGGCCCGCCCACGGCCGAGACGGGCGGCAGCACCGCCAGGCAGGCGTCGAGCAGGTCGCCGCTGCCCCGACCGTGCAGGGCGGAGACGGCGTACGGCTCGCCCAGCCCCATGCTCCAGAGCATGGCGGCGTCGGCCTCGCCGCGTTCGTCGTCGACCTTGTTCGCGGCGAGCACGACCGGCTTGCCGGAGCGGCGTAGGACGCGCACGAGGTCCTCGTCGGTGTCGGTCGCCCCCACCGTCGCGTCGACGACGAACAGGACGGCGTCGGCCAGCTCGACGGCGATCTCGGCCTGCTCGGCCACCCGCGCGTTGAGCCCCTTGACGTCCTTCTCCCAGCCGCCGGTGTCGACGACCTTGAAGTCGCGGCCCGCCCACTGCGCCTGGTAGGTCACGCGGTCGCGGGTCACCCCGGGAACGTCCTGGACGACGGCCTCGCGACGGCCCAGCACCCGGTTGACCAGGGTCGACTTGCCGACGTTGGGCCGCCCGACGACGGCCAGCACGGGCAGCGGTCCCGCCTCGTCGCCGTCGTCGCCGCCGTCGTCGCCGCCGAACAGGAGCGCGCGGTCCTCCTCCGACAGGTCGTAGTCGTCGAGGCCTGCCAGGAGGGCGCGGGCGACGTCCGGGCCCTCCTCGGACTCGGCGACCTCGCGCAGGTCGCGGCCGCTCCAGGTGTCCTCGGCGGGGTCGAGGTCGTCGTCGGGAACCCTTTCGTCCGGGGTCACGCGGCTCCTCCTTCTGTCGTGACGCGCGGGGCGCCGGCCGGGGCCGGGGGCGCGTCGTCGGGCAGCCGTTGCCCGGTGAGGGCGACGGCTCGGGTCACGTGGGCGGCGAGGGCCGCCCGCACCTGGTCGGTGGCGGCCGCGAGGGCGGTGCGACCGGTGGCGGCCCCCGTCCCGACCGCGGGGGTCAGGGCCACGGGGTCACCGAAGACGATGTGCACGGGGCGCGGGCGCGGTGGCCGCGAGGTCGACTCCCCCGTGCGCCGTGTGCCCAGGACCGCCACGGGCACGACGGGCGCGCCGCTGCGCAGCGCCAGCCACGCGGCACCGGCGCGGGCCTGCGAGACGTCGCCGCGCCCGCGCGTCCCCTCGGGGAACACCCCCACGACTCCCCCGCCCCGCAGCCGGTGCAGGGCCGTGGCCATGGCGGTGCGGTCCGCGCCCTCCCGCACGATCGGGATCTGCCCGGCGGCGCGCAGGACGGCGCCCAGCGGCCCGTCGAACATCTCGGCCTTGACCAGGCAGCTCGTCCAGCGGGGGCAGGTGGCGACCAGCAGCGGGCCATCGAGCACGCCGAGGTGGTTGCCGGCGAGGACCACCGGCCCGGAGGACGGGACGAGGTCGACGCCGTGCACGCGGGCGGGCCACACCAGGCGGAAGAGCGCCACCGAGGCGGGCGTCACCCACCAGGGTCGGCGGGGCGGCGGCGGGGCCGGGGCGAGCTGCGGGGTGTTCACCGGGCCGGGTCGAGCAGCGGCGCGGGGCCGCTCGCGCGTGCGACGAGGTCGAGCACCGCGGCGACCGTCTGCTCGAAGTCGAGGTCGGAGGAGTCGAGGTGGGTGACGCCGTCCTCGGCGGTGAGGAAGCGCGCCACCGTGGAGTCGACGGCGTCCCGGCGGACCACCTGGTCGACGGTCGCGGCGAGCGCCTCGGCCCCGGCGTGGCCGTGCAGCTCGCGGGCACGGCGGGCGACCCGCGCCTGTTCCGAGGCGGTGAGCAGCAGCCGGACGTCGGCGTGGGGGGCGACCACCGTCGTGAGGTCCCGGCCCTCCGCGACCATGCCGCCGCGCGGGCCCGCCAGCGCCGCGCCGATCAGCTCGCGCTGGCGGCGGTGCAGCTCGGCACGCACCTCGAGGTTGACGGCGACGGCGCTGACGACGGAGGAGATCCGGGTCTCGCGGATCGCGGCGGCGACGTCGACCCCACCCACGGCGACGCCCGGCGCCTGCGGATCGGTCGTCATCCGGAGGTCGAGGGCCCGGGCGTGGGCGGCCACGGCGGCGGTGTCCGCGAGGTCCAGCCCGGCCTCCAGCGCGGACCACGTGACGGCCCGGTACATCGCGCCCGTGTCGAGGTAGGCGACGCCGAGCCGACGCGCCACCTCGCGGGAGACCGAGGACTTGCCGGAACCCGAGGGGCCGTCGACGGCCACGAGCAGCGGGCGGCGGGCGAGGGCGGCGTCCGAGGACAGCTGCGGGCCGGACACGGGGGGACCTCCAACTGGACTGCTCGGGACGGGGCACCGGAGGGGCGCCGTCGGGCCGGGGGGCGCCGACGGGCGCGACCGGCCCCTGGCGAGCCTACCCGCCGCTCAGCCGACGACGCGCCACCCGGCCTCGGTGAGGGCCTTCTCGGCGGAGTCCCTTGCCGCGGGCAGGACCCACACGTGGGCGAGACCCACCGGCTGCCCGGGCGAGTGCTCGAGGGTGAACTCCTCGACGTTGACGTCGGCCGCGCCGATGTCGGCGAAGAGGCGCCCGAGCTGCCCCGGCCGGTCCGGCAGCAGCACGACGACGAGGGCGTAGGCGGTGGGGGCGCTGCCGTGCTTGCCGGGGATGCGGTCGCGTCCGGCGTTGCCGTCGGCGATGGCACGCGCGATCGTCCCCCGCGCCCCGACCGGCTCGCCGTCGCGGCCGAGCGCCGACAGCGCCTCGATCACCCCGTCGAGGTCGGCGCGCAGCGCCGACAGCACGCGCGCGACCTCCGCGGCGTTGCCGGCCAGGATCTGCGCCCACAGGAGGGGGTCGCTGCCCGCGATCCTCGTGACGTCCCTCAGCCCCTGCCCGGCCAGGGCCACCGCCTGCTCGGGCGCCTCCCGCAATCGTGCGGCGACGAGGCTGGCCGCGACCTGGGGGACGTGGGAGACGATGGCGACGGCGGCGTCGTGGGTGGCGGGGTCGAGCGTCACCGGCTGCGCCCCGAGGGCCTGGGCGAGGGTGAGCACCTGCCGCACCCGGTGGCTGGGGGCCTCGCCCTGGCAGACCACCCAGGGGCGGCCGACGAACAGGTCGGCCCGGGCGGCGACGGCCCCGCTGCGCTCCCGCCCCGCCATCGGGTGGCCGCCCACGTAGCGGGCGGCGGCGTCGGGGTCGTCGGCCAGGTCGGCGGCCACGCGCTCGGCGATCGCGGACTTCACGCTCGCGACGTCCGTGACGGTCGCCCCGCGGTGGCGGCGCAGGGCGGCCACGACGACGTCGGCGGTGACGTCGGGCGGCGCGGCGACGACGACGAGCCCGGGCCGGTCCCCCTCCCGCAACGGCTGCCCCCCACCGAGGTCGCGGGCCACCGCCACGGCGGTCGGCGAGGGGTCGTCGAGGAGGACGGGCACGCCCAGGTGTCGCAGGCCGAGCGCGATGCTCGTGCCCAGCAACCCCGTGCCGACGACGAGGACCGGCGCCGGCAGGTCCACCACCGGCGCGACGTCGGACGCCGACACCTCAGACCGCCGGGATCGGGGGGACGTCCGCGCGCAGCGTCGCGGTGCCGTGCAGGTAGACGTTGCGCAGGTCGGCGCGGGGGGTGTCGACGTCGAGGTGGGCCAGCAGCCGGACCACCAGCGGCATCGACCCGTCCACGGGCATCTCGGTCACGCACAGCAGGGCCACGTCGTGCCAGCCCAGCTGCCGGGCCGCCAGCGCCGGCGCCACGCTGCGGACGTCGGGGGTCGCCGAGAACACCACGCTGACGACGTCGTCGGTGCGCAGGCCGTTGGCGGCCACCAGCTCCTCGACCAGCTCGCGCGTGCGCTCCAGGACGTGCTCGCGCTCGTCGCGCTCGACCGTCGTCGCTCCTCGCACCGCCCGCAGTGCCACCGCCGCGCCTCCTCCTCGACCGCTCCCGACCGCCCGGCCGGGCGGCGCCCACACCGTAGTGGAACGTCCCGGCGGCGCCTCACGCCCCGGGGCGTGGGCGACCCGCCGGACCTCGCCCGTCGGGCGAGGTCACATGCCGACCTCGGCCAGCAGCGTCCCCAGCTCCTCACGGCTGAGGGCGCGCAGGCGCCCGGTCTTGAGGTCGCCGAGCCGGACCGGGCCGACCTGGACGCGCACGAGCTGCAGCACCGGGTGACCCACCTCCGCGAGCAGGCGCCGGACGATGTGGTTGCGGCCCTCGTGCAGGACGAGCTCCACCAGGGCCTTGCCCGGGCGGGCGTCGATCATCTTGAACGAGTCCACCCGCGCGGGGCCGTCCTCCAGCTGCACCCCCGCCCGCAGCTGCTTGCCGAGGTCGCGGGCCGGCTGACCCTGGATCTCGGCGAGGTAGGTCTTGGGCACGGAGTAGCTCGGGTGGGCGAGGCGATGGGAGAGCTCACCGTCGTTCGTGAGCAGGATCAGCCCTTCGGTCTCGGCGTCGAGCCGGCCCACGTGGAACAGGCGCTCGGTGCGGTCGGCCACGTAGTCGCCGAGGTTGGGCCGGCCCTGAGGGTCGTCCATCGTGCTGACGACGCCGCGCGGCTTGTTCAGCGCGAGGTAGACCAGCGTCTCGTCGAGCTGGACCCGCATGCCGTCGACGTGGATGACCGCACGCTGCGGGTCGACCCGCAGCCCCAGCTCGGTCACCCGGTAGCCGTCGACCGTGACGCGCCCGGCGTCGATCAGCTCCTCGCAGGCCCGCCGCGAGCCGTACCCGGCCTGGGCGAGCACCTTCTGCAGGCGCACGCCGTCAGGGACGTGCAGGTCGGCCGGCATCGGCGGGGCGGCCTCGCCGCGCGGGCGGCGGTCCTGCAGCCTGCCGGGCAGCTGGGTCAGGGCCGGCTTGGTCGGCTTGGCCTTGGCGGCCCCACCGGACTTCGGCTTGCCCGCACCGGCCGGGCGGGCGGGCTTCGCACCGGTACGACCGGCGGACGCACCGGTGCGGCCCTGCCCGGCGCGGTTGCGGCCCGAGGCGGCCCCGCCGCCCTCGCCGCGTCCCGATCCTGCGCCGTTGCCGCGACCACTGCCCGAGCCGCGTCCGTTCCTGGCGTTCACCGCACAACCCTTCCGTGTCGGCACGCGCAGGGCGTGCCGTGATCATCCGCACCGGGGCGCGGTTCCGCCGCCGGGCCCGAGGTCGTCCTCAGGCCTGGGACGGCGAGATGTCGTCGAGCGCATCAACGTCCGGCAGCAGGGGCGCCAGCGGGGCGAGGTCGTCGAGCGACTCCATGCCCATGCGCTCCAGGAAGTATGACGTGGTCCGGTACAGGATCGCACCGGACTCCGGATCCGTGCCCGCCTCAGTCACCAGGCCGCGGGTGAGCAGGGTGCGCATGACGGCGTCGACGTTGACGCCGCGGATCGCCGAAACGCGGGCCCGCGACACCGGTTGGCGGTAGGCGACGATCGCCAGGGTCTCCAGCGCGGCCTGGGTGAGCTTGGCGGTCTGCCCGTCGAGGACGAACCTCGCGACGACGTCGGCGTAGTCGGCGCCGCTGTAGAAGCGCCAGCCGCCGCCGATCCGGCGCAGGTCGAACCCGCGACGCTGCTCCCGGTAGGAGGCGGCGAGGTCCTCCAGGGCTGCGTGCACGGCCGGCACGGGCACTCCGGTCGCCGCGGCCAGCGACTCCTCGTCCACCGGTTCCTCGACGACCATCAGCACCGCCTCCAGGGCGGCGGGCAGGCCACCGGGCCAGTCCGGGTCGGGCCGGACGTCGTCGGGCTCGCTCATGCGTCCTCCTCGGCTGGTCCCGGACCGTCAGGCTCGCCGGCCCCGCCCTCGCCGGGTCGGGCGTCCTCGGGTGCCGCGGTCAGGTCGATGACGGCGTCCTCCTCGGCGAAGGAGTCTTCGACGCTGACGTCGCCGTCCTCGCTGCCGGTCCACCGCACGGTGAGGTCGCCCAGCGGGTCGGCCTGTTCGAACGCCACCGCGCCCTCGCGGAACAGCTCCAGGACCGCGAGGAAGCGCGCGACGACCACGACGGTGGCGTCGGCATCGGCGACCAGGGTGCGGAAGCTCGCCGCGCGCAGGCGGCGCAGGCGTCCGACCAGGACGGCCGCCTGCTCGCGCACGCTGACGGCGGGGGCGTGCAGGTGCTCCAGCCCCACGGTGGGCACGGCCTTGGGGGTCAACGCCCTGGCGGCGATGGCGGCGAACTGCTCCGGGCTCAGGCCCAGGACGAGCTCGGGCAGCAGCGAGGCGAACTGCGGTTCCACGGCGACGCTGCGCGGGGCCACCCGCGACTGCTCGGCCATGCGCTGGGCGAACGAGCCCGCGACGAGCTTGAAGGCCCGGTACTGCAGCAGCCGCGCGAAGAGGAGGTCGCGGGCCTCCAGCAGGGCCAGGTCCTCGTCGTCCTCCACCTCGGCGCTGGGCAGCAGGCGGGCCGCCTTGAGGTCGAGCAGCGTCGCGGCGATCAGCAGGAACTCGCTGGTCTCCTCGAGGTCCCAGTCGCCCCCGCGCGCCTTCACGTGGGCGACGAACTCGTCGGTGACCGTGGCCAGGGCGATCTCGGTGACGTCGAGCCGGTGCTTGGAGATCAGGCCGAGCAGCAGGTCGAAAGGCCCCTCGAAGACGTCGAGCCGGACCTGGAACCCCTTGCGGCCCTCCTCCTGCGTCACCGTCCGCGCGGTCAGGCCGCGTCGCCGCGGGCGATGAGTTCCCGGGCGAGCAGTCGGTAGGCGTAGGCACCCGCGTGCGAGGCGGCGTAGGTGGTGATGGGCTCGGCGGCCACGGACGCGTCGGGGAACTTCACCGTGCGGCCGATGACGGTGTGGAACACCTGGTCGCCGAACGCCTCGACGACGCGCGCCACCACCTCGCGGCTGTGCAGCGTGCGCGGGTCGAACATCGTGGCGAGGATGCCGTCGATCTCCAGCCCGGGGTTGAGCCGGTCGCGGACCTTCTCGATCGTCTCGACCAGCAGGGCCACGCCGCGCAGCGCGAAGAACTCGCACTCCAGCGGGATGATCACCCCGTGCGCGGCTGTGAGCGCGTTCACGGTGAGCAGGCCCAGCGACGGCTGGCAGTCGATGAGGACGATGTCGTAGTCGTCCATCACCGGACGCAGGACGCGGGAGAGCACCTGCTCGCGCGCGACCTCCCCGACGAGCTGGACCTCCGCCGCCGAGAGGTCGATGTTGGCGGGCAGCAGGTCGAGGCCGGGGACGGCGGTGGGCCGCAGCACCTCGTGCACGGACACGCCCCGCTGCATCAGCAGGTTGTAGACCGAGCGGTCGAGCTCGTGGGGGTTGACCCCGAGCCCCACCGACAGCGCGCCCTGCGGGTCGAAGTCCACCAGCAGCACCTTGCGGCCGTACTCGGCGAGCGCCGCACCCAGGTTGATCGTCGACGTGGTCTTGCCGACGCCGCCCTTCTGGTTGCACATCGCCACCACGCGGGCGGGCCCGTGGCCGGTCAGGGGCGCCGGCAGGGGGAAGTTCGGCATGGGGCGACCGGTGGGGCCGAGGGCGCCGTCGGGGACCGTCGCGGTCAGCAGCGACAGCCCCGGGTCGGCGTCGCCGGCGTCCCTGGTCACCTGGATCGTCAGGGGGGCGTGCTGGGTCTGTTCGGTCACCGCTGCTCACTCCTCCTGTCCGCGCGGCCAGGAGCGGGCCCTGTGCCCGTCGTCCCGCCCCGTGGTCCCGCGCGCCGATGTGCGGCACTGTCGATGGTGATGCCTGCGACGCCCGCAGCGCGCGAGGCTAGTCGGCGCGTCGCCCACCGCTCAAGACGGCCGGCCGTCCGCCGGGCGCACGGTGACGGCCGTCACCGCCTCGTCCCAGGTGGTGGGGCGCGCCAGGAGGTACCCCTGGCCGAGGTCGCAGCCGAGCTCGGCGACCAGCCGCAACTCGTCGTCGGTCTCGATGCCCTCCGCGACGACCGTCGCCGACAGCGCCTGCCCCATGGCGACGATCGCCCGCACGATGTGCTCGGCGCGCTCCCCCGAGGGGCCGGCCAGGGCCCGGACGAACGCCTGGTCGACCTTGAGGACGTCGACGGGGAACCCCTGCAGGCGGCTGAGTGAGGACCAGCCCGTCCCGAAGTCGTCGACCGCGACGGCGACGCCGTCGGCGCGCAGCTCCTGCAGGACGTTCTCGATCCGGACGTCGTCGGCGACGAACGCCGACTCGGTCACCTCCACCCCCAGCCAGCTGCCCTTGGCGTGGTGGCGCTGCAGGGCGGCCTTGACCGTCTCCCCGAGGTCGCTGAGGGCGAGCTGCCGCGCGGAGACGTTGACCCACACCCGCACGGGCCGCCGCGCGTCGCGGTTGTGCGCCGCGGCGTCGGCCACCGCCTGGTCGAGCACCCAATGGCCCAGCTGGACGATCAGCCCCGTCTCCTCGGCCACGGGCACGAACCCGCCGGGGCCCACGACCCCCAGGCGCGGGTGCCGCCAGCGGACCAGGGCCTCGAGATCGACCACTTCGTTGCGGCGCAGGTCGACCTCGGGCTGATAGGCGAGGAACAGCTCGTCGGCCCCGAGGGCGCCGCGCAGTTCCTCGGCGCGCATGAGGCGGCCCAGGGCCGTGTCGGCGAGGGTGGGCTCGTAGACGGCGAGGCCGTTGCCGCCGGCGGCCTTGGCCCGGTAGAGCGCGGCGTCGGCGCGGCTGAGCAGCTCCTCGCCCGTCGCGGCGGTGCTCTCCCCCACGGCCACGCCCAGGCTCGCCGTGAACGTGAACGGCGCGCGCTGCAGCAGGAACGGTTCGTCGAAGGCGGCGAGCATGCGGCGGGCGAGGGTGTGCACCTGGTGCGGGTGGTCCAGGGCGGCCACCACGACGAACTCGTCCCCGCCCAGGCGGCCCACCGCGTCCTGCTCCCGGGTGGCGAGCTCCCGCAGCCGTTGCCCCACCTGCACCAGCAGGTCGTCGCCGACGGCGTGGCCGAGGGAGTCGTTGACGAGGGTGAAGCGGTCGACGTCGAGCATGAGGACGGCGACGGGGCAGCCGTCGCGGGGGGCCAGAGCGGCGGCGAGGCGCTCCTCGACGAGCGCGCGGTTGGCCAGCCCTGTCAGGGGGTCGTAGAGCGCCCGGTGGGCCAGGAGGCGCTCGGCCTGGCGCCGTTCGGTGACGTCGCGGCCCACGAGCAGGACCTCCGCCGTGTCGCGGTCCTCCCCCGGGTGCACGGGGACGACGCTCACCTCGTACTCGCGAGCGGTGGCCGTGGTGGCGCCGGTGGTGAGGTCGAGGCGTTGCGACGTACCTTCGCGGTGCACGGCCGCGACCGCGTCGAGCAGGCGCGCCGCCAGGGCGGCGTCGACCCCCGACCCCACGAGGTCGCGCCCGGTCCCGTCGTCGGACATGCCCGTGGCGGCTCGGGCTGCGGGGTTGGCGAAGCGGACGGTCCCGTCGGCGGCCAGCCGCAACATGACGTCGGGCGAGCCGTCGGTGACGAGCTCCAGCTCCCGCGTGCGTTCCGACAGGGCGGCGGTGCGCTCCCGCACGAGACGTTGCGCGCGCCCCTCGGCCCGCACCCGGAGGAAGGCCAGGAGCAGCAGCACGGCGATGACCCCGAGCCCGGAGGCGAGCGGGGCCGGCGCCAGCGGCGGCCCCGGCTGCGGGCGGGTGACGACGAGGGTCGCGTCGAGCCCGTCGAGCGGCAGGGGCCTGCGGACCCGCACCGCGGAGCCGGCAGCGGGTGCCCGGCCCGCCAGGACCGTCCCGGAGGGATCGACGACGGCGGCGCTGGCCCCCTCGGGGACGGTGGGCAGGCCGTCGCCGAGGAAGTCCGCGAGCACGAGGTCGGCCACGATCCACCCCGCCACGTGGGCCCGGCGGTCCTCGGTGACGGCCGCGTCGGGCAGGGTGTCGTCGTAGAGGGGGACGACCAGCGCGGTGCCGGGACGGGCGGCGTCGGCCACGGGCCCCCGTGGCCCCGCGATGGGCGCGCTGAGGCTGCGGCGGCCGGTGTCCCTCGCCCGGGCCAGCGCGAGCGCGAGTTCGGGGGGCAGGTCACGCTCGCGCAGCAGCGGCGTGGAGTCCCAGACGACGAGGTGCGACAGGGACGCCGGGGCCCGGGCGTGCGCCCTGCCGGGCACCTCGACGCGGTACCAGGTGGCGGCCTCGCCGGGCCGGAGCAGGAGCGCCGCGCGCCACTGCCCTGCCCTCGCCCGGTCGGCGACCCGGTCGACGCCGTCCCACCACTGGGTGGAGTCGATGCCGGCGCGGGCGGGGCCGGGGGGCAGGAGCGACTCCAGGCGCTCGGTCTCGGTGTCCAGGCGGCGCTGGACGACGGCGGAGGTGACCGCCGCCCAGTCGTCGAGCTGCGTGGTGACGGCGGCGCGGTCGCGGCGGGCGACGGCCGCGCTGACCGCGAGGGTGAGCAGCACGGCGAGCAGGCCCACGGACGCGAGCGCAGGGGCCGCCCCCATCCGGCGGCCCTCGGCAGGCGCGGTCACCGGCCGGCCTCCACGGTGTCGCGGTGGCGTTGCCCGACCCGCTCGGCGACGGGCTGGACGGAGGCCAGCGACTCGCGCAGCCCGGCGGTGCCGACGAGGACGGCGCTGACGTGCTGGGAGATGTCGGTCGCGAGGTCGGCGAACTCGGGCACGGGGACGAACTGGATGCCGGCGTAGGGACGCTCCTGCACCCCGGCGCGCCGCGGGTCCGCGGCGGTGATCGCCCGCAGGGTGCGGGCGGCGAACGGCTGCGCCGCGTACTCGGGGCGTGCGTAGGTGCTGGCGCGCTTGCCGGCGGGGACGCGGCTCCACCCCAACCGCTGTCCGGCGAGCGACTCGTACTCGGCGCTGCCCGCCCAGGAGACGAACCGCAACGCATCGGCGTCCGGGGTGGAGGCGCGCGGCAGGGACCAGGCCCACGTCCACAACCACCCGGAGGAGGCGGTGCGCCGGACCGGCGCCGCGGCGTAGCCGACCTCCCCGGCGACCCGGCTGACGTCGGGGTCCTCGAGGATGCCGGCGCCCGCCGTCGAGTCGTACCAGAGCGCCACCCGGCCCTCGGCCATCGCCCGCAGGCACTCGGTGTACCCCGCCTGCGGCGACCCCGGGTCCCCGTGCCTGCGGATCAGGTCGACGTAGAAGGACACGGCGTCGACGAATGCCGGGTCGGTCAGGCGTGGGCGCCACGCGGCGTCGAAGAGCGTCCCGCCGAAGGTGTTCACGACGGTCATCAGGGGCGCCATCATCTGCCCCCATCCGGGCAGTCCCCGCAGGCAGATGCCCCGCATGCCCGGCAGCGCACCGTCCATCCGGGCGGCGAGCGCGGCCACGTCGTCCCAGGTCGGCGCGTCCGGCACGGTGACCCCCGCGGCGCGCGCCGCCTCGCGGTTGTACATGAGCATCGAGGACTCGCCGTAGAACGGGACGCCGTAGGGCCGGCCGTCCGCGCCCGTGACGGAGGCCCGCACCGACGCCAGCAGGTCGGCGGAGGCGAAGGCGGGATCCCCGTAGACGTCGTCGAGGTCCTGCAGCCACCCGTCGGCCGCGAAGACCTGCAGGTCGTAGCTGCCGAGGCTGATCACGTCGTGGGCGTCGGCGTGCTCGCGCAGCTCGGCGGCGGCAGCGCGGCGGAGCTCGTTCTCGGGCCTGGTGTCGAACACGACGCGGATGCCCGTCCGCGGCGTGAACTCGCGCTCGGTGAGCCGCCGGAGGTCGACCATCTGCGGGTTGTCCACGGTGAGGACGCGCACCACCGGGCCAGCCGATTCGCGCCTGCCGTCCACCGCGGCCGCGTCCGCGAGCGTCCGGCCGGTGCCCGTGACCAGGGTGAGGACGGCCGTCAGCGCCACGCCGACGGCGCTCGCCGCCGCGGGACCCGACCTCGCGCCCCACCTGGTCGCCACGTCCGCTCCCCTGCAGCCTCACAGTTGGTGATCGACCGTACGCTACACGTCACCTTTCGGTGGTGGCGGTTCCTCGCCGTTCTTGCGCGCCCGGGAGCTGGAGCTCACCCGGTGCGTGCAGGCGAACGACAGAAGGGATCAGCGGCGCAACGCCCGCGGGTGGCTGGCGGCGTACACCTCGCGCAGCGTCTCGGCCGTCACCCGCGTGTAGACCTGGGTCGTGGTCACCGACGCGTGCCCGAGCAGCTCCTGCACGACGCGGACGTCGGCCCCGCCCTCGAGCAGGTGGGTGGCGAAGGAGTGGCGCAGGGTGTGCGGGGAGATCCGCTCGGCGAGACCCGCCCGTCCCGCGGCCGCTGTCAGGGCCGCCCAGGCGCTCTGACGGGACAGGCGGCCGCCGCGGGAGTTGAGGAACAGCGCGGGCGTGCCCGGGCCGCGGGCCGACAGCGCCGGCCGTGCGCGCACCAGGTAGGCGTCGAGGGCCTGGCGCGCATAGCTGCCCACGGGGACGACGCGTTGCTTGCTGCCCTTGCCCACCACTCGGATCAGGGTCGCCACGCCCACGGCGTCGTCCTCGGGCCGCTCGCCACCGGTCAGCACGTCGTCGACGTCCAGGCCAACAGCCTCGGAGATGCGGGCGCCGCAGCCGTAGAGCAGCTCCAGCAGCGCGCGGTCGCGGACCGCCATCGGCGTGTCCGGCGCCGAGGCGGCCTCCAGCAGCCGCTCGACCTCGGCGAGGGCGATGGCCCGCGGCAGCCGGCGGGGCGGGGTGGGCGGGCGGACCGCGGCGGCGGGATCGGTGAGGCAGCGCCCCTCCGCGACGAGGAACCGGTGCCAACCCCGCACGGCCACCACGGTGCGGGCGGCCGAGCTCGCCCCCAGCTTGCCGCCGCCGTCCTCACCGGCCCGGATCACCGCGAGGAAGTCGCTGACGTCCTGCTCGCGCACCCCCTCCACGCTGCGCACGCCCCGCGCGTCCAGGAAGTCCAGGTACCGGCGCAGATCCCGCCGGTAGGCGCTGAGGGTGTTGCCCGACAGGCCCCGCTCGACCTCCAGGTGGAGGAGGTAGTCGCGGGCCGCGGTCGCCGCCGGCGAGGGGGGCGACGCCGTCGCGGGGCCGGGGAGCGCCTCCAGGGTGGTCAGGACAACACCTCGGCGAGGGGGACGGACGCCAGCCCGTGCGCGGCCCCGACCGGGGCGCTGGTCAGCAGGCCGTCGACGGTGGTCAGCCCGCGCGCGAGCGCCGGGTCACGCCTCAGCGCCCCCCGCCACCCGTGCTCGGCCAGCTCGACGACGTAGGGCAGCGTGACGTTCGTCAACGCGTACGTCGAGGTGTGGGCCACCGCACCCGGCATGTTCGCCACGCAGTAGAAGACGCTGCCGTGCACCGGGTAGGTGGGATCGGCGTGGGTGGTGGGGCGCGAGTCCTCGAAGCACCCGCCCTGGTCGATGCTGACGTCGACGAGCACGCTGCCGGGCTTCATGCGCGCGACCTGCTCGTTGCTCACCAGCCGCGGGGCCCGCGCGCCCGGGACCAGTACCGCGCCGATGACCAGGTCGGCCTCCAGGACGGCGCGCTCCACCTCGAGCGCGTTGCTCGCCACGGTCCGGATCCGATCCCCGTGCGTGCGCCCCACCTGCCGCAGCCGCTCGACGTTGCGGTCGAGCAGGAGGACGTCGGCCTGCATCCCGGCGGCGATGACGGCCGCGTTGAACCCGGCGACCCCGGCACCGAGCACCACGACCTTCGCCGGCCACACCCCCGACACCCCGCCGAGCAGCACGCCGCGCCCGCCCTGGGCCCGCATCAGCGCGTGCGCGCCCACCTGCGGCGCCAGCCTGCCCGCGACCTCGCTCATCGGCGCGAGCAGCGGCAGGGACCCGTCGGCCAGTTCGACGGTCTCGTAGGCGATCGAGGTGACCCGGCGCGCGAGCAGCTCCTGCGTCAGCGGCCGGTCGGCCGCCACGTGCAGGTAGGTGAACAGCATCTGCTCCTCGCGCATCAGCGCGTACTCGGCCTCGATCGGCTCCTTGACCTTCAGGACGAGGTCGGCCTCCCCCCACACCGACGCGGCGTCGGGCACGATCCGGGCGCCGGCCGCGACGAAGTCGGCGTCGGTGATCGAGGACCCCTCACCGGCCCCCGCCTCGATCAGCACCTCGTGGCCCGCCCTTGCGAGCTCGTGCACCCCGGAGGGGGTGATCGCCACGCGGTACTCGTGGACCTTGATCTCGCGGGGAACTCCGACCTTCACGACGACCAGCACCCTTCACAGGCCTGTGGCGACGGCGCACGTACGCGGGCGTCGGCCCTGCGACGCTGCTCGTGCGACGCGCCGTCGGGCTCCTGCGGAGTCTACGGCGAGGGGTGGCGTCCGTGCCCGAGCGCCTCGCCGAGCCTGATGGCCGGCGCGGCTCGGCGCGAGGTCGCCGTGCGGCTCGGTGCGGGTCGGCGTGCGGCAGCGCCCGCGCTCGCGCCGGAGCGGGCCTACGATCGCCAGCACCGGCCCGCCTCGGGCGGCCGGACGCGCCCCCTGCCCCCTCGATCCCGGAGGCCGCCCTGTTCCCCGCCCCCGACCCCGCAGCGTCCCCCTCGCCCGCGGACGTCGCGCCCCACGACCCCCTGCCCGGGGTCCCGGTGGTGGTGCTCGGCCTGATGGGGGCCGGCAAGACCACGCTGGCCTCGCGGCTGGCGCAGCGATGGGGGCGCCCCCTGCGCGACAGCGACGCCGACCTGCGCGCCCAGACCGGCGCCACCGCCGCCGAGCTGGCCGAGCGCGAGGGCAAGGACGGACTGCACGCCAGGGAGGCCGAGCACCTGCTGACGAGCCTGCAGGGGACGCTCAGCGTGGTGGCCGCCGCCGCGAGCACCGTGGAGCGGCCGGCCTGCCTGCAGGCGTTGGCGGCACCCTTCGTGATCTGGCTCGAGGCCGACCCGCGACGGCTGGCCGCCCGGCAGGGCACCGGCTCGCACCGGCCCCGCTACGAGAGCGACGTCACCCACATGCTCGTCGAGATGGACCGGCGCCGCCGGCCCCTGTTCCTGCAGATCAGCGACCTCGTCGTGCACCTCGGCAGCGTCCGCGCGGAGCCGGACGACGCGGTGCGCGAGCGGCAGAAGCAGGCCCTTGCCGACGCCGTCGCCGAGCAGGTCGCCCGCCTGGCCGCCGAGCCCGGCGGACGCGGCGAGCTCGACGCGGACGCCGTCCTCGACGCCGTGCGCTGACCCGCGCCGCCGGGCTCAACGGACGGCGCGGCGCCCCCGGCTCGCGGGGTGCTCGGGCCAGTCGCTGTCCGCCGGTCGCAGCGTGGTCCAGCTGCGCGAGCGGGCCGCCCACGCCGCCAGGATGCCCACGACCGCTCCCGGGTTGTGGATCCGGCCCGACAGCACGGCGTCGCGCGCCTCCTCCAGGGGGACCCACCGCGTCGGCATGTCGAGCTCCTCGGCGGTGCGGGTGAACCGCTCGTGCTCGGGGATCACCGAGACGTCCCGCGCGAGGTAGAGGCGCAACGCCTCGTCCATGCCCCCCGGGGAGTTGAACCAGTCCACCAGCACGTGCCACCGCGAGGCGCGCAGGTCGGCCTCCTCGGCCAGCTCGCGCTGCGCGGCCAGCAACGGGGGTTCGTCGGGCTGGTCGAGCAACCCCGCGGGCAGCTCCCACAGCTCCATGCGCACCGGGTGGCGGTACTGGCGGATCAGCAGCACGCGGTCGTCGTCGTCGAGGGCGAGCACCCCCACCGCGCCGGGGTGGCGCACGTACTCGCGCCGGACCTGGCCGCCGGCACCGAGGTCGACGGTGTCGGCGACGACGTCCCAGACCATCCCCACGTGCAGCTTCTCGCTGGACAGGACCGGCCGGGGGGCGCTGACGTCACCGAAACCGCCCGCCTGCTCCTCGGCGGGACCGTCGGGCCCGGCAGGGGTCACGACGTGGCCACCGGGACGTCGGAGGACGCCGCGGGCGTGCCCTCGACGGCCGACTCCAGCTGCAGCAACTGCTGGGACTCCTGGCGGCGCAGTGCCGCCGCGACCAGCCCTGCGAACAGCGGGTGCGCCCGGTGCGGGCGCGACTTGAACTCGGGGTGCGCCTGGGTGCCGACGTAGTACGGGTGCACGCTGGAGGGCAGCTCGACGAACTCGACCAGGGAGCGGTCAGGGCTGACCCCCGAGAACACCAGGCCCGCCTTCTCCAGCCGCTTGCGGTAGGCGTTGTTCACCTCGTAGCGGTGCCGGTGCCGCTCGCTGACCTGCGTGGTCTGGTAGGCGGAGGCCACCACGGAGCCCTCGGCCAGCACGGCGTCGTAGGCGCCGAGCCGCATCGTCCCGCCGAGGTCGCCCTCGCCCGAGACGATCTCCTTCTGCTCCTCCATGGTCGCGATCACGGGGAACTCGCAGCCCGGGTCGAACTCGGAGCTGCTCGCGGAGTCCATGCCGGCCACGTTCCGCGCGTACTCGATGACCATGCACTGCAGGCCGAGGCACAAGCCGAGTGCGGGCACCTGGTTCTCGCGGGCCCAGCGCAGCGCGCCCAGCTTGCCCTCGATGCCGCGCACCCCGAACCCGCCGGGCACGCAGATCGCGTCGGCGCCGCCGAGCATCTGGCGCGCGCCGTCCGGGGTCTCGCAGGTGTCGGAGGCGACCCAGCGGATCTCGACCTTCGCGTCGTTGGCGAACCCGCCCGCCCGCAGCGCCTCCGTCACCGACAGGTAGGCGTCGGGCAGGTCGATGTACTTGCCGACCAGGGCGACCACCACGCGGTGCGCGGGGCGGTGGACGCGGCGCAGCAGCTCGTCCCACGACGCCCACGGGACGTCCCGGAACGACAGCCCGAGGCGGCGGACCACGTAGGCGTCGAGGCGCTCCGCGTGCAGGACCTTGGGGATGTCGTAGATCGACGGCGCGTCGACGGCCGCGACCACGGCCTCCTCGTCGACGTCGCACATCAGCGCGATCTTGCGCTTGACGCCGTCGGGGATGTCGCGGTCGGAGCGGCACACGATCGCGTCGGGCGAGATGCCGATGCTGCGCAGGGCCGCCACCGAGTGCTGCGTGGGCTTGGTCTTGAGCTCGCCGCTGGGCGCCAGGTAGGGCACCAGCGAGACGTGGACGAAGAACACGTTGTCGCGGCCGACGTCCTGGCGGACCTGCCGCGCGGCCTCGAGGAAGGGCAGCGACTCGATGTCGCCGACCGTCCCGCCGATCTCGGTGATGATGACGTCGGGGGCGCCCTCGGGACCGGCGCCGGTCGCCTGCGCCCGCATCCGCGCCTTGATCTCGTTCGTGATGTGCGGGATGACCTGGACGGTGTCGCCGAGGTACTCCCCGCGCCGCTCCTTGGCGATGACCGAGGAGTAGACCTGGCCCGTCGTCACGTTCGCGGAGCCGTCGAGCTCGACGTCGAGGAAGCGCTCGTAGTGCCCGATGTCGAGGTCGGTCTCGGTCCCGTCGTCGGTGACGAACACCTCCCCGTGCTGGAACGGGTTCATGGTGCCCGGGTCGACGTTGATGTAGGGGTCGAGCTTCTGCATCACGACGCGCAGACCGCGTCCACGAAGGAGATGACCGAGGCTGGAGGCCGTCAGGCCCTTGCCGAGCGACGACGCCACGCCGCCGGTCACGAAGATGTGCTTGGTCCGCTCAGGGATGCGACTGGCCACGGGCTTCGAGGCTATCAGCAGCGGGCAGGTCGCGGGACCGGCCACGCCCACCGATCTGGCCGCGCGCGGTGACGTCGGCGTAGACGCGGGCGAGTTGGGCGAGGGCGTCGGCCCGGGTGGGCAGCAACGCCGCGCGGCCCAGGGCGGCGGCGCGCAGCCGACCGCGCAGGTCCGCGTCGTCGAGGACCCGACCGACGGCGGCCACCAGCTCCGGCACGAGCCGGGCGTCACTCGTCCCCGGCGGCCACGGCACCAGCACCGCGGCGTCACCGCAGACCTCCCCCACGCCTCCCACGTCGGTCGCGACGATCGCCGCACCCGCCCGCAGCGCCTCCTGCAGCACCAGCGGCTGGCCCTCCCACCGGCTCGTGAGGAGCACGACGTCGGCTGCGGCGAACAGCGCCGGGACGTCGCTGACGAGCCCGAGGAAGTCCACCGGGGCCCGCAGGGCCCGGGCCCTCGCGCCGAGGTCGGCCAGCAGCGGCCCCTCCCCCGCCACCACGCCGCGGACGGCCCGACCCTGCGCGTGCAGGCCCGCGACCACGTCGACGAGCAGGTGCGGTGCCTTCTGCGGCGCCAGGCGCACCGCGGAGGCGAGGACGCGCGGCCCCTCGGACCGGCCGGGCACCTCCGCCGGGACCGCGGGATCCACACCCCCCGCCTCCTGGGGCACGGCGGCGTCACCAACGGGAGCGCCGCCCGAGGGTGGCACCTGCGCGCGGGGGGCCGGCGCGGGCACGAGCGCGCGCTCCACCCGACGCGCCCCGGCGCGCAGCATCCGCTCCCCCAGGTCGCCCGAGACCACCAGCACGTCGTCGCACCCCCGCGCGCACACGGCCTCGAGCAGCGCGAACACCCGCGCCGCCCCGCGCCCGTCGGGCGGTCCGTTGTGGACGGTCACGACGATGCCCGCCCGCGCCCGGCGGGGGTGGAGGACGGCGTCGAGCCTCCTGGCCAGGACGGCCGCAGCTCCCGCGCGCACGCCGTGGGCGTGCACGACGTCGTGGCGGCGGACCAGGGCCGCCAGCCGCCACAGCGCACGCGCGTCCGTCGCCCCGGGCCGGGCGCCCAGATCCACGACCTCGGTGTCGGGCCCGCCCGGGCCCACCACCTCCGCCAGGGCTCGCAGCGTGGCCGGCGGACCGGCGACCCGCACGTCGGGCCCCTGACCCCCCGCGACGTCGGCGACGTGCCGGACGACACCCCCGCCGCTGGTGGCCAGCAGGTGCAGGATCCTCACGTCTCCTCCTCGACGACGGCGCGGCGACGGCGGCGGCCCAGCTGCGCGGTCAGGTCCCGGCGGACCTCCGGCAGCAGGAGCGCGACGAGGCCCAGGCCGAGCGCGCCGCACACGAGCGCGGCGGCGGCCCCCGACGCCAGCGCCCACGCGGCCGTCCCGCCCCTCCCGCCGGGATCGGCGAGCGCATGCACTCCCGCGCCTGCGGCGGCACCGGCGGCGGCTGCGGGGAGGGCTGCGAGGACGGAGGCCAGGCCGGCTCCCGGCACGCCACGGACCCCGGTGGCACCGCAGTGCCGGCGCACGGCGAGCAGGAGCAACCAGGCCGAGGTGAGCATCCCGAGGCTGGAGGCGAGCCCCAGGAGGAGCATCCCCGCGACGGCGTCGACCCCGGGCACCAGCACCGCCGCCGACCCGCAGGCGGTCAGCAGCCAGCCGACCACCACCCCCGAGGCGACGTCACGAGCCCGATGAGCGGCCGCGAGCGCGCGCGAGCAGGCGGTGGTCACGGCGAGGCCGACGACGCCCGGTGCACCCGCGACCAGCCCGACCGCCAGGCCCGTGACGTGGGACCGGTCGAGTGCCGTGAAGAAGTGCTCGACGCTTCCGGCAACGGCCACCAGGACGGCGGCCCCCACGACGGAGACGACCGTGACGCCGCGCAGGGCCCGCGCGGTCAGCCGGGCGAAGTCGTCCTCGCGGCCCAGTGCGGCCACGTGCGCCAAGCGCGGGAACGTCGTCGTGATCACCGGGACGACGAGGACGGCGAACGGGAGCATCGTCACGGCCTGCGCGTAACTCAGCAGCGTCACCACGCGTCCCTCGTCGACGCCACGGGTCACGAGGGCCACGGCCAGGACGCTCGCCTGCTGGGCGAGGACGCCGGCCACCCCTGCGCCGGCCAGGGACAGGGCCGGGCGCAGGAGGTCCGCGGGGAGCGCGAACGTGGGGC
Organism: Kineosporiaceae bacterium; assembly: GCA_046330935.1. Taxonomy (GTDB): domain Bacteria; phylum Actinomycetota; class Actinomycetes; order Actinomycetales; family Kineosporiaceae; genus JAXLRU01. Next base: position 449,126 of record JAXLRU010000005.1, on the reverse strand, counting down.
GAAGCCGGACCCCGGCACGCCGGACCGGCACGAACAGCGGCAGGGTGAGCGCGGCCACCCCCAGGGTCGTCCCGCGCCCCAGCAGACGCCGCGGGCCGGTCTCCAGGCGGAGCGGGTCCACGAGCCCGTCCGCGCCGCCCCGCAGCGAGGCGGCGAACGCCCCGTACGCCGCGATCATCACGAGGCTCGAGGCCAGGGGCGCCAGGGCGGGGCCGAGGAAGCGCCGGTGGGCCTGCAGCACCCCGCCCAGCACCGCCCCGACCCCGTACAGGGGCAGCTGCGCCGCGAACAGGCGCAGGAGGTCGGCGCCCAGGTCGACCGAGCCCGGGACCGCCTGCCCCGTGCCGATGAGCAGTGCCGCCAGCGGGCGCGCGGCGAGGCCGACGACGAGGGCCAGGGGCACGAGGACGGCGAGCACCCAGGTCAGCAGCGCCGAGGCGACCTGGTCGGCGCGGCGGCGCCCGTCGTCGTCGCCCCGGGACAGTCCCGAGGCGAGCAACGGCACGACGACCGCGGCGAGCACCCCGTCGCGACGACCTCGAACAGCACGTTCGGCACGAGGTTGGTCCGCGTGTAGGCCGCCCCGGTGGCGGTGTTGCCCACCGCCGCGGAGAACACGAGGGTGCGGCCGAAAACCCGCGACACGGGAGGCGAGGTGGCCACCGAGACGACGACGGCCGCACCCGCGGCCCCGGCGAGCAGGCCGCGGGCCGTGGTCGTCCAGGGGCGGCTCACCGGGGAAGCCGCCCCCAGGCGTCGAGGTCGCGCAGCACCGGCGTGGCCGCGATGACCCGCGAGAAGCTGACCTTCTCGCTGGCGAGGGTGAGCGCGGTGAGCCCCGCGAGCGCGGCCAGCCGCGCGCGCCTGCCGCCTGCGGCGAGGACCGCGCAGCCCACCGCGGCGCCCAGCGCGTTGGCCCCGGTGTCACCGAGCATGCTCCGCTCCCGCAGATCGGCCGGGAGGGCCGCGGCGGCGGCACCGGCCACGACGACGGCCAGGGGCGCTGCCGGGCCCGTCGCGAGCGCCGGCACCTGGAGCAGGCCGACCTTGAGGCTGCGGCCGGGGCGCAGGTCGAAGAGGTTGACGAGGTTCGCCCATCCGGCGACGACCGCTGCGCCCACCAGGACGTCGGCCGTGCGCGTGCCACGGCGGCCCTCCGCCGCGCCGGCATCGGCGCCGCGGGGCGGCAGGAGCGACGCGGCCACCGCCCCCGAGGCCGCCAGGACCCCGATCTTGACCGTCCCCGTGGTCACCCTGCCCCGGGCGAGCTCCCCGAGGTGGCCACGCAGCCCCTTGCTCGTGCCCTTCTCCGCGAGGTCGTCCCAGGCGCCCGCGGCACCGGCCCCCGCGACGGCGACGAGCGCCGCCACGCGAGCCCGGACGGGCATCGGCGCCACGACGAAGCCGGCTGCGAGCGCGGCCGCGACCACGGGCCCCTCGAGCAGGGTCAGGGTGTGGCCCGCGTGGTTGGGACGCTCCCACCGCTGCCGGCCACCGGGGACCGCACCGGCGTTCAGTGCCGCACGCATGCCCGCCGCAGCGACCAGCGCCGCGCATCCCCCGGCGATCACGGTCCGCGCCGAGGCCCGGACGCCGGTCACGACGCCCCCCCGGCAGGCAGGACGGCGGCGGCCCCGTCGCCGAAGCCGTAGTGCCCCACCTGGCCGCGGATCTGCTCGGCGAGTGCGAGCGCCGCGGTCACCGGACCCATGGGGGTGGTCCCCGTGTCGACGGTCGAGACGCTGCGGCGGGCGTCCCCCGCGCGCACGGCCTCCACCACCCCGCCGGGCCCGGCGGCCGAGGCCGGCCCCTCGACGACGGCACCCTCCCCCGCGGCGTCGAGCGCCACGGCGACGCCCCGCCAGGCGGTCGCGTCGGCCTTGCGGCGATCGAGGTCGGTCCCCGACAGGTCGGTGGCGACGGGTGGCGCCACGACCACGGCGACCGACGCCCGGGCGGTGGGCAGACGGTCGCCCCGCACGAACCGGTCCTCGCGCAGTCGGGACAGCGCGGCCGCCGCCTGCGGGGGCATGGTGAGCGTCCCGGTGGGTTCGGCCGCCAGCACGCTGGCGCCCAGGACCTGGGCGAGGTCGGCCGACGACGCGCTCTCGGCCGGAAGGAGCGAGGGGGCCAGGCTGCGAGCGAGCGCCAGCCGGTCGTCGGTGCGGTCGGCGTCCGTCCAGCCGTCGGTGAGTTCGATCCGTCCGGTCAGGGTCGCGCCCGCGGAGCGCAGCGTCGCCTCGGTCGCCTCCACCGTGTCCTTGTCCGCCCCCGGCACGGACACGACGGCCACCTTGCGGCCGGCGAGGGAGTCGGCGACGAGCTTCGGGGTGACGGCGGTAAGGAACTCGTCGCGGTGCTCCAGGGAGATCTCGACGCGGCCCAGGTCGCCGCGCAGGCTCTCGCGGTCCTCCCGCAGCGCCTGCACCTGGCGGTTGAGGCTGTCCCCCAAGGACTCCTTGAGCGGTCCCGCGCCCAGCACGATGCCGACGGCGAGGGCCAGGAACACCGACACGAGGGAGACGAGGTGGTAGCGGAAGTCGATCACGGTGCCGTCCGGAGGAGGATCCGCCCCAGGGCCTCGGGCGGGCTGTCGGTGACCAGGCCGCGGACCCACGACACGACGTCGTCCATCCGCGCCCCGATGAGGGAGTAGATCGTCTGGCCGCCGGGGGTCACGGCCATCGCGACGCCGAGGGCGACCAGCCCCGACAGGGCGAGGATCGCGAGCTGCCAGGTGCTGATGCGCTGCCGGTAGAGCCGGGAGACGCCCTTGGCGTCGACGAGCTTGCCGCCCACGCGCAGCCGGGTAAGGAAGGTGCTGGCCATGCCGGGCCGGCCCTTGTCGAGGAACTCGACGAGCGTCGCGTGGGTCCCGACGGCGACGATCAACGAGGCGCCCTTCTCGTCGGCCAGGAGCATCGCGACGTCCTCGCTGGTGCCCGTGGCGGGGAAGACGACGGGGGTCACGCCGACGGCCTCGACCCGCGCCAGTCCGGGCGCGCGGCCGTCGCGGTAGGCGTGCACGACGATCTCGGCCCCGCACGTGAGCGCCCGGTCCGAGACGGAGTCCATGTCGCCGACGATGAGGTGGGGGGTCCAGCCGGCCTCGAGGATCGCGTCGGCGCCACCGTCGACGCCGATCAGGACGGGGCGGTACTCCCGGATGTAGGGACGCAGCGTGGCCAGGTCGTCCTTGTAGTGGTACCCGCGGACGACGATCAGCGCCTGGCGGCCCTCGAGCCGCGTCGCGATGTCGGGGACCCCGACGCCGTCGAGGAGCAGCTCCCGCTCGCGCCGCAGGTACTCCATCGTGTTGGCCGCGAACGCCTCCAGCTGCTCCGACAGCCCGGCTCGCGCCTCGTTCATCGCCTCGGCGACGGCCTCGTCGTCCATGACGCTGCCCGTGGCCAGCAGGGTGTCCCGCTGCCACACCTGCCCCTCGTGGACGCGCAGCGGGGCGTGCTCGGCGACCGCCATCAGCTCGTCCCCGAGACGGTCCACGAGCGGGATCCCCGCACGCACGAGGATCTCCGGCCCGAGGGTGGGGTACCTGCCCGAGATGCTCGCCGCGGCGTTGAGGACCGCGGCGGGACGGCAGGCCACGAGCGCCTCGGCGGAGACCCTGTCGATGTCGAGGTGGTCGATCACCGCGATGTCGCCGGGACGCAGGCGCTTGGTGAGGTTCTTGGTGCGACGGTCCACCCGGGCCGGCCCCGTCACGCCCGGGGCGGCGTCCGGTTGCGTCCCTCGTCGCCCCAGCCGCACCTTCACGCCGAGGATCCTCCCACGCCGCCGCCCTCGCCCGCCGTCGCGGCGCTACGCCAGGCCTCGGCGTCGGCCAGCAGCTCCCGGGCGTGGGCCTGGGCGGTACCCGAGTCCTCCAACCCCGCCAGCATCCGCGCCAGCTCGCGCACCCGCCCGTCGTCGTCGAGCCGCTGCACCCCGCTCGTCGTGACCGCGCCGTCGGCGCTCTTGCTCACGAGCAGGTGGCGGTCGGCGAAGGCGGCCACCTGCGGCAGGTGCGTGACGACGAGCACCTGGCAGCTGCGCGCGAGCATCGCCAGCCGGCGTCCGATGTTGAGGGCGGCGCGTCCGCCGACCCCGGCGTCGACCTCGTCGAAGACGAACGTGGGTACCGGATCCACGCCGCCGAGCACGATCTCGAGGGCGAGCATGACGCGGGACAGCTCACCCCCCGAGGCACCCTTCGCCAAGGGTCGGGCGGGTGCCCCCGGATGCGGGACCAGCTGGAAGGTGACGACGTCGGCCCCGTCGGGGCCCAACCGCAGCGTGCTCGGCTCGCCCGAGGCTCCCGTCACGGTGACGCTCGCCTCGTCGTCGGCGCCCTCGGCGGGCAGCGCGCTCACCTCGACCACCAGCCGCGCGTCGGGCATGGACAGCGCCTGCAGCTCGGCGCTGACCGCCTCGCCCAGCCGGACGGCCGCTCCCCGCCGAGCGCGACCCACCTCGACCGCGTCCACGGCGAGCGCCTCCCGCAGCGAGGCCACCTCCTGAGCGAGCCGCGCCGTACGGTCACCGGAGTCGTCGAGGTCCGCCAGACGTGCGGACGCCCCCTGCGCCCACGCCAGCACGCCGTCGACGTCCGTGCCGTGGGCGCGGGTCATCGCCGCCAGCGTGGCCCGGCGGTCCTCGACGGCCGCCAACCGCGCCGGGTCGGCCTCAACCGAGGCCGCGTAGGCCGCGCAGTCGGCCGCGAGGTCGTTGACCAGGTAGCCCAGCTCGGCGAAGCGGTCGGCCAGGCGCGCGAGGGTCTCGTCGTGGCTGCGCACCGCGTCCAGCGCGCGGCGAGCCGCCGCCACCGCCGTGACGACGTCCCCGGCGGAGTCCCCGGACGGGTCGCCGGTGAGGCACGCGTGCGCCGACCCGGCCGCCAGGCGCAGGTCCTCGGCGTGGGCCAGCCGCTGGGCCTCGGCCTTCAGCTCGTGGTCCTCCCCGGGGCGGGGGTCGACCCGCGCCACCTCGGCCCGCCCCAACCGGAGCAACTCGGCCTCGTGCGCCCGTTCCCGGGCGCGCGAGGTCACCTCCTCGAGCTCGCGCCGCACGCGCAGCCAGCGCTGGTAGCGGTCGCGGTAGCGCTCCAGCGGCGCCCCCACCTCCTCGGCCGCGAACCGGTCGAGGGCTTGCCGCTGCCGCGCCGAGGAGCGCAGGCGGATCTGGTCCGTCTGGCCGTGGACGACGACGAGGTCGCTGCCGAGCTCGGCCAGGAGGCCCACGGGCGCCCCTCTGCCCCCGATCACCGCGCGGCTGCGTCCCTCGGCCGAGACCGACCGCGACAGCAGCAACTCCTCGCCGTCGAGCTCGCCGCCCGCGTCGACGGCGCGCCGCGCCACCGACCCCTCGGGATCGACCGACACCCGCCCCTCGACGACGGCCGCACGGCTGCCCGTGCGCACGACGCCGGCGTCCGCACGACCACCCAGGAGCAGACCGAGGCCGCTGACGACCATCGTCTTGCCGGCGCCCGTCTCGCCGGTGACCACGGTGAGCCCGGGCCCGAACTCGAGCACCGACTCGGTGATCACCCCCAGGCAGCGCAGTCGCATCTCCAGCAGCACGAGGGCACTCTAGGCGGCGACACGGACGGCGGCGGGCCGACGGGCTGGCCCCTGTGGACACGCGAGCCCCGCCCCCGGCGGTGGACGCCTCGCGGAGTCAGGTCGTGCGGCCCCGCCACCCCTTGGTGGGCAGGCCGAACTTCGCGACCAGGCGATCGGTGAACGCGGCCGGTGCCAGGCGGGCCAGCAGCACGGTTTCGGCGGCACGAGCGACCTCGACCCGGTCGCCCGGCTGCAGCTCGACCGTGCGGCGCCCGTCGCACCACAGGACGCCGCCGCGGTCCGCGCCACGGGTGACGACCTCGACCGCGAGCGGCGTCGTCGGCGCGACGACCAGCGGCCGGGCGAACAGGGCGTGTGCCGAGATCGGCACCACCAGCAGCGCCTCCACCTCGGGCCACACGACCGGCCCACCGGCGGAGAACCCGTAGGCGGTGGACCCGGTGGGCGTGGCAAGGACGACGCCGTCGCAGCCGAACTCCGTCAGCGGCCGTCCGTCGACCTCCAGGGCCAGTTCGATCATCCGCTCGCGGCTGGCCTTCTCGACGCTTGCCTCGTTCATGGCCCACGTGCGGGCGACGGGCCGCCCTTCCCGCAGCACCGTGACGTCGAGGGTCATCCGCCGCTCCACGTCGTAGTGGTGCGCGGCGATCCGCTCGACCGTCTCGGCCAGGTCGTCGCGCTCGGCCTCGGCGAGGAACCCGACGTGGCCGAGGTTGACCCCGAGCAGCGCGACGTCGTGGCCGCGCACCACCTCGGCGGCGCGCAGGATCGTCCCGTCGCCGCCGAGGACCACCACCAGCTCCGCGCCGTCCAGGGGCGCGACGGGGTCGGCGAGCCCCACCCGGGACTGCAGGTCGGCATCGAGCGCCGCCGCCTCCTCGGGCAGGAACGTGGGGGTGATCCCGGTGGCGAGCAGGCGGGTCGCGAGCTCGGTGGCCGCGGCCAGCGCCTGGGGCCGACCAGTGTGGGTGAACACGAGGACGGGGCGGCTCATCGGGGGCCCTCCGCGACGGCCTTCTCGACGTCCGCCGGGTCGACCTCCGGCGCGTCCTCGCGCATCCACAGGAAGTACTCCACGTTGCCGGACGGGCCCGGCAAAGGGCTCGCGGTGACGCCGGCGACGCCGAGGCCGTGGCGCGCGGCGGCGCGGGCCACCCCGAGGACCGCCTCGCCCCGCAGTGCCGGGTCCCGGACGACCCCGCCGGAACCCAGCCGCTCCCTGCCCACCTCGAACTGGGGCTTCACCATGAGGACGTGGTCGGCGTCGGGTGCCGCGGCCGCACGCAGGGCGGGCAGGACCACCTCCAGGGAGATGAACGACAGGTCGCCGACGACCAGGTGCGGTGCAGGGGCCACCTGCTCGGGCGAGAGCTCCCGGACGTTCGTGCGGTCGAGCACGCTCACCCGCTCGTCGGTCTGCAGGCTCCAGGCGAGCTGCCCGTACCCGACATCGACGGCGACGACGTGCGCGGCGCCGTGCTCCAGGAGGACGTGCGTGAACCCCCCGGTGGAGGCACCGGCGTCGAGGCAGCGCCGACCTGCGACGACGAGCCCCGCGGGCCCGAACACGGCGAGCGCCCCGAGCAGCTTGTGCGCCCCGCGGCTCACCCAGTCCGGGCCGTCCTCACGGCGCTGCACCTCGATCGGCGCGGCGGGGTCGACCTGCGTGGCCGGCTTCGCGGCAGCCCGCCCTGAGACGAGCACCGCGCCCGAGTGGACCAGGTCGGCGGCCTGCTCCCGCGATCGCGCGAGGCCGCGGCGCACCAGTTCGGCGTCGAGGCGGCGTAGCCGGGCCACGCTCAGGCCCCGACGTCGTCGAGGCGCGCCGCCAGCACCCTGGCGGCGTGCTCGTAGGCCTCGACCCGGTCGTCGAGGGGAGCGCAGCCACGGAGGGCAGCAGACGCAGGACCTCCTCGACGGGGTCGTCCGCGCGCGCGTCCCCCGGCGGGGTCGGGGCAACGGGGCCGCCCGGCACGTCCACGATTCCTCCTCCGGTCCTCGGCAGGGACGACGGCGGGGGCATCCCCGGCCCGGTCCCCGCGCCGTGCGGGGCGGTCGGCCCCGATCTCGTCGTCGCCACGCTACCCGCAGCCGGCCACAGGCATCGCCCGGCCCGCGCTCGGGGCTACCAGGCCGTCGTCGCTGGCCCCGGGAGAGCACGGAGCGCCCCGAGGAGTTCGGCGAGGTCGCAGCGGGGTGCGGCCTGCGTGGCGTCCGCGACCGTCCAGGCCGCGACGGACGCCGCGCGCACGAGGTCCAGCCGGTCCTCACCCTCCGAGACGATCCGCACGGCATAGCCGGACCCGTCCTCGACGAGGTCGACGCGGGCATCGCGGCACAGCCCGCTCACGCGGCCGGCCTCCCCCGCCTCGGCCGTCGCCGACGGGTGCGGGGCCGCCAGCCCGTGCAGGTCGGCGACGACGAGGTCGGGCCGACGCTGGGGCGGGCAGGACAGGAGCGTGGCCAGGTCGGTGACCCCGGTGAGGACCAGCAATCCCGGGATCCCGGCGGCGCGGGCGCCTTCGAGGTCGGTGTCGAGCCTGTCCCCCACCACCAGCGGCCGGGCCGACCCCACCCGCGCGACCGCCTCCTGGAACAGCGTGGGCCGCGGCTTGCCTGCCACCTCGGGGGTGATCCCCACCGCCGTCGACACCGCCGCGACCAGCGTCCCGTTGCCCGGCGCCGGGCCGAACGGCGTCGGGACGGTCAGGTCGGTGTTCGTGGCCAGCCACGGAGCGCCGCCACGGATCGCCCGGGTCCCCTCCGCGAGCAACCGCCAACCGATGTCGGGATGGAAGCCCTGGACGACGGCAGCCGGTGCACCCTCGGCCTCCGCCACGCTGGACACCGGGCGCAGCCCGACGTTGCGCAGGGCCCAGAAGAGCCCTTCGCCGCCCACCACCAGGATGGGTGCGCCCGGCGGATGGCGGCGGGCCAGCAGCGACGCGGCCGCCATCGCAGACGTCACGACCTCGTCGTCGGCCGCGTCCACCCCCAGCTCGCGCAGGTGGGCGGCGACGGTCGACGCGGGACGCGATGCGTTGTTCGTCACGAACGACATCGCCATGCCCGCCGCCCGCGCCTGCTGCAGTGCGGCCGGCGCCCCGGGCACCGGGTCGGGGCCGACGTAGACCACCCCGTCCAGGTCCAGCAGGGCGAGGTCGAACTCCTCCTGGAGCACGTCCCGCGCCTCGAGTGCGGCGGGCGGGTGGGACGTCACTCCTGCGACTCCTCCGCGGGAGGCGCGAGGAACAGCGAGCCCGGCGCCGCCGAGCCCCGGGCGCTGGTCGCGCCAGGGACGCTCACCTCGTCGTCGTCCTCGTCGTCCTCGTCCTCGTCGTCGTCGTCCTCGTCCTCGTCCTCGTCCTCGTCGTCGTCCTCGTCGTCGTCCTCGTCGTCCTCGTCCTCGTCCTCGTCGTCGTCGTCGTCGTCCTCGTCGTCCTCGTCCTCGTCGTCCTCGTCGTCGTCGTCGTCCTCGTCGTCGCTCGGCACGCCGTCGTCACCCGCGACGTCCTCGGCGGCGGCAGTCGCGCCGTCGTCGTCCAGGTCGTCGTCCTCGTCCTCCAGGTCGACGAAGACCAGCCCGTCGAGATCGTCGAGGAGGTCCTGAGCGCCGCTCGCACCGGTGGGATCGATCGCGGCGGCGCGCTCGAGCCACACCCGCGCCTCGTCCTCGCGCCCGAGCTCCTCCAGCGCGGTGGCGTAGGCCACCTGGAGCCGGGCGACGCCTTCGACGGGCGCCTTGCGCGTGAGGTAGTGCGTCTGCAGCGTGATCAAGGCAGCATGCGGGTCACCGAGATCCTTGCGCGCGCCGCTGGCCACGATGAGCAGCTCGATGCGCCCGTCGTCGTCGAGCTCACGAGCCTCGGGCGACTGCAGGTACTCCAGCGCCCGCTCGGGGCGGCCGAGGCCCCGCTCGCAGTCGGCGAGGATCGGCAGGTACGCCTGCGAGCCGGTCATCCGCCGGACGGTCCGCAGCTCGGCGAGCGCCTGCGCGTAGTCACCGGCCCGGTAGGCCGCCAGACCCACGGCCTCCCGCACGCTCGCCAGGCGTGAACCGAGGCGCCGGGCGGCGTGGGCGTGCTTCAACGCGAGCTCGGGGTCCTCGTCGAGCAGCCGGGCGACCATGACGAGGTGCCTGCCGACGATCGTCGCGAGCGTCCCCAACGAGGACAGCTCGCGGCGCACGTCACGATCGAGCTCCTCCGACGTGACGTCGTCGGGGATGGGGACCTCGTCCCGGCGCGGCGGCGGCGTGCGCCGGACCACGGGCTCGACGAGCCGGGCGCTGTCCGGGCGACGAGCGACGTCGCCGCCCTCCCGCCTGCCCGCAGCGCGGTCGTCGCCCCGTCCGCGCGCATCACGACGCGGCCGGTCGTCCCCGAAGCGGCGGTCGGCGCCTCGGGCGCTGTCGCGACCGTACGTGGGTCGGCCTCCGGAGGGCGCGCCCGCACCAGCCGGGCGACCGGGACGATCAGGCCGTCCGCCCGCGTCGGGACGGCGGTCCTCGGAGCGGGAGAACCCATCGCGCCGGGGACGGTCCTCGCCACGGGGCGGGCGACGGTCGCCGTCGGGACGAGCGCCCCGAGACGGGAACTGCCGGTCTCCGCCACGCGCCGCGTCCGTGCGGGGACGGTCATCGCCCCACCCCGGACGACGGTCGCCGTCGGCACGAGCGCCCCGAGACGGGAACTGCCGGTCCCCGCCACGCGGGCGATCGGTGCGGGAGTCCTCACGCGACCACGTGCCGCCGCGCTGCTGCGGCCCAGACGCACGCACCGGACGGTCCGCGGCGCGAGGGAAGCCGTCACGCCGAGGACCGCCGTCGGAGGCGGAGGGACGGCGATCGAACCCGCTCCCGCCCTCCCGAGGGCGGAAACTGCGAGGGCCTGAGGGGCCGGCGTCGCGGGGACGCCCGGCCCGATCGTCGAAGCGCGCGGGACGCTCGCCGGGGCGCTGCGGACGGTCCTCGCGAGGCCCGCGGTCGCGAGCGTCGGAGGGACGACCTCCCCTGCCCCGGTCGTCCCGGTCCTGCCAGCCACCCCGGGCGGGCGCGCCGCTTCCGGCGCCGCCCGGTCCACGACGAGGACCCTGCCCACTCGGCGCGTAACCCCCACCACGGGGATCACGGTCGCCCGCCGGCCGGGGTCGGCGATCACCCTGGGCGTAGCCGCCCCTGCGGTCGTCGTCGCGAGGCGGGCGCGCATCCGTGCGAGGAGGACGCCGGTCGTAGCCGCCGCGCGATGCCCCGTCCTGCCCAGACCCGCCGGCACGCGGGGTGCGCCCGGCGTACCCGCCGCGACCCTCCCCCGAGCTGGGGGATCCGTCACGCCCGGAGAAGTCACGGCGCTCGGCGGAACCACCGTCACGGTTGGGGCGGTACGACGCGTTGGAGTCGTCTCGCGAGGGGTAGCGCGACCCGCCCTGAGCGCGGTCACCACCGTTGGCGCCCGCACCCCAGGGGCGGGAGCCACCGGAGCGGGGGGCACCGCCGGAACCTCGGGGAGCCCCGCCTCGCCCCGCAGCTCCTGCCGAGCCGGATCGGGGCCCACGGTCGCCGTTGGCGGGTCGGCCACCGGATGCGCGGCTCGAGCCACTCCACCCGGAGCGACCACCGCCCCCGCCGGAGCCCGTACCACCGCGCGCCCTGTTGCTCTCCACCACGAAACCCTCACTCCTGTCGGCCCACGGCCGGCGGCGTGCGCAGACGTGGCATGTTCCTCAACGATCACGCCGGCTCAAGGCCCGCGCAGGTCTTCCACTGTAGTTGGACGCCGGCGAACCACCGACCGACTGGTGACGGTGCCCCAACGCCGCGCGGGCCGACCCGGACCCGTCACCCCCGGCTCTCGGCGGCGTCCCACGACCGCGGGGCGACAGGACGCCGGGCTCCCCCGACAGGCCGCCCCACCGGCATGTCCGATACCGGGTGCGGCGCACCTCGGGTTCGTCCCCCTCATGGACGCCATCGACGTATGGCTTAGGCGAACAGTCGAGGGTGAGCGTCAGGACTTGCCCAACCCCTGGCGAGCGTTCGGGGTGCCAAAATGGGTTCAGGGCCTCCCCGCACCCGAAGGCACGAAAAGACCCTGAACCACTAAAAAGATGTCCGGCGGCGTCCTACTCTCCCACACAGTACCCCGTGCAGTACCATCGGCGCTGGAAGGCTTAGCTACCGGGTTCGGAATGAGACCGGGCGTTTCCCTACCGCTATGACCGCCGTAACCCTATCGAGTTGTCAACCACACCACCCACACCAACCTCATGTGGATGCCGTCTGGTTATCACTCCAGAACCGCACAGTGGACGCGAACACTCTTCTCCCGCAACAAGCATGGAAGAAAGATGAGTAAGTTATCGGCTTATTAGTACCGGTCAGCTACACGAGTCGCTAGTCCTCGCGTCCACATCCGGCCTATCAACCCAGTAGTCTACTGGGAGCCTCTCGGGGAACACCCCATGGAGACCTCATCTTGAAGCGTGCTTCCCGCTTAGATGCTTTCAGCGGTTATCCTTCCGAACGTAGCCAACCAGCCGTGCCCTTGGCAGGACAACTGACACACCAGAGGTTCGTCCGTCCCGGTCCTCTCGTACTAGGGACAGCCCTTCTCAAGTCTCCTACGCGCGCAGCGGATAGGGACCGAACTGTCTCACGACGTTCTAAACCCAGCTCGCGTACCGCTTTAATGGGCGAACAGCCCAACCCTTGGGACCTACTCCAGCCCCAGGATGCGACGAGCCGACATCGAGGTGCCAAACCATGCCGTCGATATGGACTCTTGGGCAAGATCAGCCTGTTATCCCCGGGGTACCTTTTATCCGTTGAGCGACGGCGCTTCCACAAGCCGACGGCCGGATCACTAGTCCCGACTTTCGTCCCTGCTCGACATGTCTGTCTCGCAGTCAAGCTCCCTTGTGCACTTACACTCGACACCTGATTGCCAACCAGGCTGAGGGAACCTTTGGGCGCCTCCGTTACATTTTAGGAGGCAACCGCCCCAGTTAAACTACCCACCAGGCACTGTCCCTGATCCGGATCACGGACCGAGGTTAGACATCCAGAACGACCAGAGTGGTATTTCAACGATGACTCCACCGACACTGGCGTGCCGGCTTCACAGTCTCCCACCTATCCTACACAAGCCGTACCGAACACCAATACCAAGCTATAGTAAAGGTCCCGGGGTCTTTCCGTCCTGCTGCGCGTAACGAGCATCTTTACTCGTAATGCAATTTCGCCGAGTTCGCGGTTGAGACAGCGGAGAAGTCGTTACGCCATTCGTGCAGGTCGGAACTTACCCGACAAGGAATTTCGCTACCTTAGGATGGTTATAGTTACCACCGCCGTTTACTGGCGCTTAAGTTCTGAGCTTCGCCGTGAGGCTAACCCGTCCCCTTAACGTTCCAGCACCGGGCAGGCGTCAGTCCGTATACATCGTCTTGCGACTTCGCACGGACCTGTGTTTTTAGTAAACAGTCGCTTCTCCCTGGTCTCTGCGGCCCTCAAGAGCTAGCCAGCAAGTGGCTTCACCCCTCAGGCCCCCCTTCTCCCGAAGTTACGGGGGCATTTTGCCGAGTTCCTTAACCACGATTCACTCGATCGCCTTGGTATTCTCTACCTGACCACCTGAGTCGGTTTGGGGTACGGGCGGCTCGAACCTCGCTAGAGGCTTTTCTAGGCAGCATGGGATCACCCTGCTTCCCGCATACGCGGTCACCATCAGGTCTCAGGCCATATGAGCTGCGGATTTACCTACAACTCGCCCTACACCCTTGGACGTGGACTACCATCGCCACGCGGTGGCTACCCTCCTGCGTCACCCCATCGCTTACCTACTACCAGATCGGATCGACACCTCCACCACCCCGACCCGAAAGTCAGAATGGCTTCACCGTCTTAGCATCACCGGGTTCGATATGGGCGGTTCTTCGCCGGTACGGGAATATCAACCCGTTGTCCATCGACTACGCCTGTCGGCCTCGCCTTAGGTCCCGACTTACCCAGGGCGGATTAGCCTGGCCCTGGAACCCTTGGTCATTCGGCGGACGGGTTTCTCACCCGTCATTCGCTACTCATGCCTGCATTCTCACTCGTGTGGCGTCCACGACTGGGTCACCCCGCCGCTTCACCCGCCACACGACGCTCCCCTACCCATCCACACACCTGGACCCACCCCGAAAGGCAGACCTGGCTCACGCATGAATGACACAGCTTCGGCGGTGTGCTTGAGCCCCGCTACATTGTCGGCGCGGAATCACTTGACCAGTGAGCTATTACGCACTCTTTAAAGGGTGGCTGCTTCTAAGCCAACCTCCTGGTTGTCTGTGCAACTCCACATCCTTTCCCACTTAGCACACGCTTAGGGGCCTTAGCTGGTGTTCTGGGCTGTTTCCCTCTCGACTACGGAGCTTATCCCCCGCAGTCTCACTGCCACGCTCTCACTTACCGGCATTCGGAGTTTGGCTGACGTCAGTAACCTTGTGGGGCCCATCGGCCATCCAGTAGCTCTACCTCCGGCAAGAAACACGTGACGCTGCACCTAAATGCATTTCGGGGAGAACCAGCTATCACGGAGTTTGATTGGCCTTTCACCCCTACCCACAGCTCATCCCCCAGGTTTTCAACCCTGGTGGGTTCGGTCCTCCACACGGTCTTACCCGCGCTTCAACCTGGCCATGGGTAGATCACTCCGCTTCGGGTCTAGAGCACGCGACTACTTCGCCCTATTCGGACTCGCTTTCGCTACGGCTACCCCACACGGGTTAACCTCGCCACGCACCACTAACTCGCAGGCTCATTCTTCAAAAGGCACGCCGTCACCCCTAAAGGCTCCGACGGATTGTAGGCACACGGTTTCAGGTACTATTTCACTCCCCTCCCGGGGTACTTTTCACCTTTCCCTCACGGTACTAGTCCGCTATCGGTCACCAGGGAGTATTTAGGCTTAGCAGGTGGTCCTGCCAGATTCACACGAGATTTCACGGGCCCCGTGCTACTCGGGAACACCCTCAGGAGACCACGCCATTTCGTCTACGGGGGTACCACCCTCTATGCCAGGCCATTCAAGGCCCTTCGACTATGACATGATTTTCTGACTCCCCGACCCAAGAACAGTTGGATCAGAAGGGTCCCACAACCCCGACCACGCAACGCCTGTCCGCTTGAACACGCGACCGGTTTAGCCTCATCCGCTTTCGCTCGCCACTACTCACGGAATCACTCTTGTTTTCTCTTCCTGCGGGTACTGAGATGTTTCACTTCCCCGCGTTCCCTCCACACGCCCTATGTGTTCAGACGTGGGTGACTGGACATGACTCCAGCCGGGTTTCCCCATTCGGACACCCTCGGATCACAGCTCGTTTGCCAGCTCCTCGAGGCTTATCGCAGGCTACAACGTCCTTCATCGGCTCCTGGTGCCAAGGCATCCACCCTGTGCCCTTACCAACTTACACATCAAAAATCAACCACAGATAACAGAAGAAAGATGCTCGCGTCCACTATGCAGTTCTCAAGCCACAACCAGACCACCAGCCCACACCATCGCGCACACCCACACCAGCAGGCAGTCCACGAAACAGGCCAGCCCTGACCAGACCACACACACCGTGTGTGACCTCAGGACCCAACAGCGTGCCCCAGACACCAACCCCACCAGCACCGCTTTCCCACCCACACACCCCCACAAAGGAGGCGCGCGCGCGCGCGCGCGCGCGCGCGCGCGCGCGCGGGGGGCAGGCAGGCGCGGCGCGCGCGCGCGCGCGCGCGCGCTACGCAGGCAGCGGCAGGCAGGCGCGCGCGCGCGCCGCGCGCGCGGCGGCGCGGGTACCACGGACACCAGCACCAGCCAGCATCCATGTCGATGTTCCACCCTTGAGCAACCACCCCCCACACACTCGGTGGAGGCATGGCCCCTGGACCAACCCGCGAACGAGCCGGCCAGAACGCTCCTTAGAAAGGAGGTGATCCAGCCGCACCTTCCGGTACGGCTACCTTGTTACGACTTCGTCCCAATCGCCGATCCCACCTTCGACGGCTCCTCCCACAAGGGGTTAGGCCACCGGCTTCGGGTGTTACCGACTTTCATGACGTGACGGGCGGTGTGTACAAGGCCCGGGAACGTATTCACCGCAGCGTTGCTGATCTGCGATTACTAGCGACTCCGACTTCACGGGGTCGAGTTGCAGACCCCGATCCGAACTGAGACCGGCTTTAAAGGATTCGCTCCACCTCACGGCATCGCAGCCCTTTGTACCGGCCATTGTAGCATGTGTGAAGCCCTGGACATAAGGGGCATGATGACTTGACGTCATCCCCACCTTCCTCCGAGTTGACCCCGGCAGTCTCCCACGAGTCCCCACCATAACGTGCTGGCAACATGGGACAAGGGTTGCGCTCGTTGCGGGACTTAACCCAACATCTCACGACACGAGCTGACGACAGCCATGCACCACCTGCACACAGGCCACAAGGGAACCGACATCTCTGCCGGCGTCCTGTGCATGTCAAACCCAGGTAAGGTTCTTCGCGTTGCATCGAATTAATCCACATGCTCCGCCGCTTGTGCGGGCCCCCGTCAATTCCTTTGAGTTTTAGCCTTGCGGCCGTACTCCCCAGGCGGGGTACTTAATGCGTTAGCTACGGCACGGATCCCAAGGAAGGAAACCCACACCTAGTACCCACCGTTTACGGCGTGGACTACCAGGGTATCTAATCCTGTTCGCTCCCCACGCTTTCGCTCCTCAGCGTCAGTTACTGCCCAGAGACCCGCCTTCGCCACCGGTGTTCCTCCTGATATCTGCGCATTTCACCGCTACACCAGGAATTCCAGTCTCCCCTGCAACACTCTAGCTAGCCCGTATCGAGTGCAGGCTCGGGGTTAAGCCCCGAGTTTTCACACCCGACGTGACAAGCCGCCTACGAGCTCTTTACGCCCAATAAATCCGGACAATGCTTGCACCCTACGTATTACCGCGGCTGCTGGCACGTAGTTAGCCGGTGCTTCTTCTGCAGGTACCGTCACTTTCGCTTCGTCCCCGCTGAAAGAGGTTTACAACCCGAAGGCCGTCGTCCCTCACGCTGCGTCGCTGCGTCAGGCTTTCGCCCATTGCGCAATATTCCCCACTGCTGCCTCCCGTAGGAGTCTGGGCCGTGTCTCAGTCCCAGTGTGGCCGGTCGCCCTCTCAGGCCGGCTACCCGTCGTCGCCTTGGTAGGCCATTACCCCACCAACAAGCTGATAGGCCGCGAGCCCATCCCCAGCCGAAAAACTTTCCACACCCCACCATGCGATGGAGCGTCATATCCGGTATTAGCCCCGGTTTCCCGGAGTTATCCCAGAGTCAGGGGCAGGTTGCTCACGTGTTACTCACCCGTTCGCCACTGATCCCCAGAGCAAGCTGGTTCACCGTTCGACTTGCATGTGTTAAGCACGCCGCCAGCGTTCGTCCTGAGCCAGGATCAAACTCTCCGTCAATGAACAACCCCCACACACCCCGAAAGATGCGCGAGGAAACAGAGAACCCCAACCACCCCGCGAAGGATGATCAGGCTGGCTCGACAGTTGTCCGGACAACCCATAAAGAGTCATCCACCGTCGTTCCCAAAGGAATCGTGACACCACCAGACCCACGCCCCACAACGAGGCAACAAGCCCAGCAATGCCAACGAGGTAAAACTTTGGCATCGACAATCGGCACGCTGTTGAGTTCTCAAGCCACACACACCCACCATCACCAGTCTCTCAACCAGCTCCGGGGCAACCCTTCTACCTTACTCTCCCAACCCCACCAGGTCAACCCACCCGCCGAAGCGAACCAGACCAACCCATCCGGAACCAGAAGACCGCACACCACACCCACCCGAAGGCAGAACATGATCCACGAACCCGCAGGGAACGGCCAACGTGGTGATCCAAGACCTTGGGCCTCGATCAGCTTGGCCGGATCACTCCGACTCGCTGTCCGCGTCCTCCCTCACCGGGCGACAGGAAGAACATTAAAGACAGGCGTCCGCGAGGTCAAATCCAGGTGAGGCATCGGGGCCAAACGGGCATCTCAGGCACCTGCGGCGTCACCGACGACAGTCGCCCCACCGGTGCGCGACACCGCGGACGTCCCCTCCGTCACTGAGCGAGATCTACCGCGGCGAGCGAGCGGCGCCCACGCCGCAGCACCAGCCAGCGGCCGGCCAGCGCATCCTCCGGGGACACCACGGCGTCCTCGTCGAGGACCTTGACGTTGTTCACGTACGCCCCGCCCTCCTTGATCGTGCGCCTGCCCGCGGACCTGCTCGCCACGAGACCCGTCTCGGCGAGCAGCTGCGCGACGGGCAGTGCCGACCGAGGGGCACTGACGCCGGGGATCTCTGCGAGGGCGTCGGCGAGGGTGGCGGCGTCCAGGGCCGCCAGCTCCCCCCGACCGAACAGGGCCGCCGACGCGTCCCGGACGCGAGCCGTCGCCTCGGTTCCGTGGACCAGCGTCGTGACCTCCGCCGCGAGGGCCTGCTGGGCCGCCCTGGCCTGGGGCCGATCCGCCGTCGCCGCAGCCAGCTCGTCGATCTGCCCCCGGTCCAGGAACGTGAACGTCTTGAGGTAGTCGACGACCTTGGCGTCCTCGGCGTTCAGCCAGAACTGGTAGAAGGCGTACGGGCTGGTCATCTCGGCGTCGAGCCAGATCGCCCCGCCCTCCGTCTTGCCGAACTTCGTCCCGTCGGCCTTGGTGACGATCGGCGTGGCCAGCGCGTGCACGCTGGCCCCCGTCACCCGGTGGATGAGGTCGGTGCCCGAGGTGAGGTTGCCCCACTGGTCGGACCCACCGGTCTGGAGGGTGCAGCCGTAGCGGCGGTGCAGCTCCAGGAAGTCCATCCCCTGCAGGATCTGGTAGCTGAACTCGGTGAAGCTGATCCCCGCCTCGGAGTTGAGGCGGGCGCTGACGGCCTCCTTGGCGAGCATCCGGTTCACCCGGAAGTGCTTGCCGACGTCCCGCAGGAAGTCGATGGCCGACATCGGCGCCGTCCAGTCCAGGTTGTTGACCAACCGCGCCGCGGCGGGGCCCTCGACGTCGAGGAATCGGCTCACCTGGTCCCGCAGCTTGTCCACCCAGGCCGCGACGGTCTCGCGGTCGTTGAGGACGCGCTCCCCCGACATCCGCGGATCACCGATCAGGCCGGTCGCGCCACCGACGAGGGCCAGCGGCCGGTGCCCGGCGTTCTGGAGGCGACGCATCGTCAGCAACTGCACGAGGTTGCCCATGTGAAGGCTGGGCGCCGTGGGATCGAACCCGCAGTAGTAGGTCACCGGCCCGGCGCGGAACGCCTCGCCCAGCGCCTCGAGGTCCGTGGACACCGCCACGAGGCCCCGCCACTGAAGCTCGTCCAGGACGTCGACCGTCTCGCTCACCGCTGTCGTCCTCTCCACGGCCGCCACCATGACGGCCCTCGACCCGCCGGCGGCATCGGTGCGCCGGCGCCCGCGCCAAACGTAGCGAGCGGCCCTCAGGTCCGCCGACGCGCGACCGCCGCACGGTAGGGCGACACCGTGGCCTCCCCCTGCGACCACAGCCGCCAGGGGAAGCGCACGCCGTCGCCTCCGGGGCCCGCGACGCCGACCCGCGGCCCGGTGCGCACCGTCGACACGGGCACCCCGGGCCCGGGCTCGAGCCACACCGGTGACGCCTGCGACGTGAGGTCGAGGCCGTCCTGCGCGCCGCTGAGGCCGAGGGCCGTGGCGAGTCGCGCCGGGCCCCGCGCAAGGTCCACGGGCCGCCGACAGGCCGGGCGCCGCGAGGCCGCCAGGTGGGCACCCTCGACGACCTCCCCCGCCCGGAGCAGCACGGCGGACGCCGTCCCCTCCGGGCCGCACACGACGTTGGCGCACCAGTGCATGCCGTAGGTGAAGTACACGTACAGGCGTCCCGGGGGTCCGAACATGACCGCGTTGCGCCGCGTCTGGCCCCGCGCGGCGTGCGAGCCGGGATCCTCCTGCCCCCCGTACGCCTCGACCTCCGTCAGCCGCACCACCACCCGTTGCGCGCCCTCGCCGAGGGTCGACACGACCCGCGCACCCAGGAGCTCCCGGGCGACGTCGAGCACGTGCTGCGCCGGGTCGGGCGCCCAGTGCGGCACGGGGGTCAGGCGCCGGCCAGGCGCCGGGCCACCGGCGTGACCGGACGCCGCGTCCACCCGCGCAGTGCCTCGACCCGCTCCACCAGCCGGGCCCGCTGTTCGCCGACCCGCACGGGGGCGGTGCCACCACGACCGTCGCGGGAGGCGAGGGACCCCCCGACGTCGAGGACGTCGCGGACCTCGGGCGTGAGGTGCTCGCTGATCGCCGCCAGCTCGTCGTCGGTCAGCTCGTGCAGCTCCTTGCCGCCCGCCTCGCACTCGCGCACGCATGCCCCCGCCACCTCGTGGGCCACGCGGAACGGGACGCCGCGCCGGACCAGCCACTCCGCGATGTCGGTGGCGAGCGAGAAGCCGGCCGGCGCCAACGCGGCCATCCGGTCGGTGTCGAAGGTGATGGTGGCGATCATGCCGGTGAACGCGGGCAGGACGAGCAGGAGCTGGTCGACGGAGTCCATCACCGGCTCCTTGTCCTCCTGCAGGTCGCGGTTGTACGCCAACGGCAGCGCCTTGAGCGTGCCCAGCAGGCCCGCGAGGTTGCCGATGAGCCGCCCCGCCTTGCCGCGAGCGAGCTCGGCGACGTCGGGGTTCTTCTTCTGCGGCATGATCGAGGACCCGGTGGCGAAGGCGTCGTCCAGGCGCGCGAACCCGAACTCGGCCGTCGTCCAGACGATCACCTCCTCGGCGATCCGCGACACGTCGACCGCCGACATCGCCAGGACGAAGGCGAACTCCGCGACGACGTCCCGCGCGGCTGTGCCGTCGATCGAGTTGTCGCTGGAGGTGGAGAACCCGAGGTCGCGGGCCACCGCCTGCGGGTCCAACCCCAGCGAGGACCCGGCCAGGGCGCCAGAGCCGTACGGCGACTCGTCGGCGCGGCGGTCCCAGTCGGCCAGGCGGTGCACGTCGCGGACGAGGGCGTGCGCGTGCGCCTGCAGGTGGTGGGCCAGCAGGACCGGCTGGGCGTGCTGGAAGTGGGTGCGGCCGGGCATCGGCGCGAGGGGGTGGGACTGCGCCTGGGCGAGCAGCGCGTCGACGAGCGCGAGCAGCTGATCGGCCACCGCCCGCGCCCTGTCGCGCAGGTACATCCGGTACAGCGTCGCGACCTGGTCGTTGCGGGAGCGCCCGGCGCGCAGCTTGCCGCCGATCTCGGGGCCGACCCGCTCGATCAGCCCGCGCTCCAGGGCCGTGTGGACGTCCTCGTCGGCGGGGGTGCCGACGAAGGCGCCCGAGGCCACGTCGGCCTCCAGGGCGTCGAGCCCCGCGATCATGGTGGCGAGCTCGTCGTCGGTGAGCAGGCCCGCGCCGCGCAGCACTCGTGCGTGCGCCCGGGAGCCCGCGAGGTCGTAGGGCGCCAGCACCCAGTCGAAGTGGACCGACGCCGACAGCGCCTCCAGCGCCTGGGCCGGACCGGAGGCGAAACGCCCGCCCCACAGCTTCAAGGGGGCCGAGGGCACCTGCTCGCTCACGTGAGTGCATCCCTTCCTGCGGCCGCGCCGCACACACCGACACCTGCCCGCCGCGGGCGGCGGCAGCGCGGGAACGTTACCGTCCCTCGCCCGAGGTCAGGGCCAGGAACCACTCCGCCACCTCGGCACCCCCGTCCGGCCGGCGCGTGACCACGAGGATCGTGTCGTCCCCGGCGATGGTGCCGAGCACCGCCCCGAGGCTGGACCGGTCGATCGCCGAGGCGAGGAAGTGCGCGGCCCCGGGCGGGGTCCGCAGGACGACGAGGTTGGCCGACGCCTCCGCCGTCACGAGGACCTCCTCGCACAGCCGGGCCAGGCGGGCGTCGAGGACGTCCTGGCGCACCGCCGGGTGCGGGGTACGGTCCCCGCCCTGGCCGGGGACCGCGTAGATGAGGCTCCCGTCCCCGTGGCGCACCTTCACGGCCCCGAGCTCCACGAGGTCCCGGGACAGCGTCGCCTGGGCCACCGCCAGCCCTTCGTCGGCCAGGTGGGCGGCGAGCTCGACCTGCGAGCGCACGGGCGCGCGCATGAGGATGTCCGCGATCCGCGCGTGCCGGGCCGCCTTCGTCGGCGAGGCGCCGCGGGGGCGCACCTGCGCCTCCTCCACGGGGCCGGCCCCGTTCACCCCTGCGCCCCGCCCATGCCACGCAGCGCCTGCCCGAGCGCGTCGACGAAGGACGCCGCCTGCTCCGCCGTGAGGATCAGCGGCGGAGCCAGCCGGAGGGCGTCGGGGGCCACCGCGTTGACGATGAAGCCGGCCTCGAGCAGCGCGGACGCGACCGCCGCGGCGACGGCCTCGCGCAGGACCACCGCGAGGAGCAGTCCCTCGCCGCGCACCTCGCGCACGTGCTCGCCGCCGGCCGCCAGGATGCCCTGACGCAGGCTCTCGCCCACCTCCCGGACCTGGTCGAGCAGGCCGTCCCGCGTGATCACGTGCAGCGTCGCGAGGGCCGCGGCCGCCGCGACGGGATTGCCGCCGAACGTCGTCCCGTGCTGGCCGGGCCCGAGGAGCAGACCGGCCTCCTCCCCCAGGCCGACGACAGCCCCCACGGGAAAGCCGCCGCCGAGCCCCTTGGCGAGGGTGACGACGTCGGGGACGATCGCCGGCGAGCCCCCCAGGTGAGGATGCTGGTGCGCGAACCAGCGGCCCGTGCGGCCGATGCCGGTCTGCACCTCGTCGAGCACGAGCAGGACGCCGCGCGCCCTGGTCAGCTCGCGGGCGGCCGGGAGGTAGTCGGGACCCGGGACGCGCACGCCCGCCTCGCCCTGCACGGGTTCGAGGACGACGGCGGCGGGCGGGGGCTCGACCGCGACCGCGGCGGCCAGCGCGGCGACGTCCCCGAAGGGCACGTGGACGACGTCGCCGGGCAGCGGCTCGAAGGGGGCCCGGTACTGCTCCTTGGCCGTGAGGGCGAGCGCCCCCATGGTGCGGCCGTGGAAGGCACCCTCCGCGGCGACCATCCCCGTGCGGCCGGTGCGGCGGGCGAGCTTGAAAGCCGCCTCGTTGGCCTCGGTGCCCGAGTTGGTGAAGAACACCCGCGAGCCGGCGGGGGCCTCGAGCAGTTCGAGCAGCACCTCGGCGAGGCGGATCTGCGGGGTGGTGGCGAAGAAGTTCGACACGTGCCCGAGGGTCGCGAGCTGGCCGGTGATCGCGGAGACGAGGAAGGGGTGGGCGTGCCCGAGCGCGTTGACGGCGATCCCCGCCAGCAGGTCGAGGTAGCGCTTGCCGTCGGCGTCCCAGACGTAGCAGCCCTCACCGCGCACGAGGACGCGCTGGGGCGTCCCGAACGTCGTCATCAGGCTGTCCTGGTAGCGGCGCGTCCACGCCTGCCCGCCCACGACCTCCGCGGAGGGGTCGCGCTGCACGGCGCTCACGAGGACACCGCCTCGTCGGGCAGCACCATGGTCCCCACGCCCTCGGGCGTGAACACCTCGAGCAGGACGCTGTGGGGCACCCGGCCGTCGATGACGGTCGCCTGGGGGACGCCGCCGCGCACGGCCCGCAGGCACGCCTCCATCTTCGGCACCATGCCCGACTGCAGGCCGGGCAGCATCGCCTCGAGGTCGGCCTCGCGGATCTCGGCGAGCAGCGAGGAGCGGTCCGGCCAGTTCGCGTAGACGCCCTCGACGTCGGTGAGGACGACGAGCTTCGCCGCGCCGAGCGCGACCGCGAGTGCGGCCGCCGCGGTGTCGGCGTTGACGTTGAGGACCTGGCCGTCCTCGTCGGGGGCGACCGTGGACACGACGGGGATGCGGCCGGCCTCGATCAGGTCGACGACCGCGGCGGGGTCGACCTCGACGACGTCGCCGACCAGGCCGACGTCGACCTCCTCGCCGTCCACGACGGCACTGCGCCGCTCCGCCCGGAACAGACCCGCGTCCTCCCCGGACAGGCCGACCCCGCGCCCGCCGTGACCGTTGATCAGCCCGACGAGCTCGCGCCCGACCTGGCCGACGAGCACCATCCGCACGACGTCCATCGCCTCGGGGGTGGTGACCCGCAGGCCGCCGCGGAACTCACTCGCGATGCCCAGGCGACCGAGCATCGAGGAGATCTGCGGGCCTCCCCCGTGGACGACGACGGGCTTGATGCCCGCGGCGCGCAGGAACACCATGTCGCGGGCGAAGGCGTCCTTGAGGGTGTCGTCGACCATGGCGTTGCCGCCGTACTTGACGACGACGACGGCGCCGGCGAAGCGCTGCAGCCACGGCAGCGCCTCGACCAGGACGGTGGCCTTGTTCTGGGCGGACAGCCGCTCCAGCGGGATGGGTTCGCTCATGTCGAGTACGCGCTGTTCTCGTGGACGTAGTCGTGGGTGAGGTCGGTGGTGAGGATCGTCGCCGTGGCGTCGCCCGCGTGCAGGTCGACGACGACGGAGACCTCGCGCGGGGTGAGGTCGACCAGCGAGCGCGACTCGCCCGGCTCGCCGTTGCGGCAGATCCAGACGCCGTTCATGGCGACGTCGACGGAGTGCGGCTCGAACGCCGCCCGGGTGGTGCCGGCGGCGGCGAGTATCCGGCCCCAGTTCGGGTCGTTGCCGAAGACGGCGCACTTGAACAGGGCGCTGCGGGCGACCGCCCGCCCGACCTCGACGGCGTCGTCCTCGGTGGCCGCGTGCCGCACCTCGATGGTGATCTCGTGATGGGCGCCCTCGGCATCTGCCATGAGCTGCCGGGCGAGGTCGGCGCATGCCTCGCGCAGCGCCGCGGCGAACTCCTGCTCGTCGGGTCGCACGCCGGAGGCGCCGCTGGCCATCAGCAGGACGGTGTCGTTCGTCGACATGCACCCGTCGGTGTCGAGCCGGTCGAACGTGACGGCCGTGGCCGCCCGCAGCGCCCGTTGGGCCTGGTCGGCGTCGAGGACGGCGTCGGTGGTGAGCACGACGAGCATGGTCGCCAGCGCGGGGGCCAGCATCCCGGCGCCCTTGGCCATGCCGCCGAGGCTCCAGCCCTCGCCGCTCACGTGGACCTGCTTGGCCCGGGTGTCGGTGGTCATGATCGCCTCGGCGGCGGCCTGGCCGGCGTGGGCGGACAGCCCTGAGACGGTGAGGCCGACCCCGGCGGCGAGCTTCGCCCGGTCGAGCTGCTCCCCGATCAGGCCGGTGGAGCAGATGACGACGTCACCGGCGCCGATCCCCAGCGCCTCGGCCACCTGCTCGGCCGTGTCGTGGGTCGTCTGGAAGCCCTGCGCCCCCGTGTAGCAGTTGGCCCCGCCGCTGTTGAGGAACACCGCGCGGGCGCTGCCGTCGGCGGTGACGCGCTCGCTCCACAGCACGGGGTTGGCCTTGCAGCGGTTGCTCGTGTAGACGGCGGCGGCGACGTCGAGCGGCCCGTCGTTGACGACGAGGGCGACGTCGGGGCGCCCGCTGGCCTTCAATCCGGCCGTGGCTCCGGCGGCGCGGAAGCCGGCCGGTGCGGTGACGCTCACAGCACCTCCAGGGGGTCGGGGTCGCGCCGGGGGACGGCGGCGGGTCGGGGACGGCTGAGGCCGGTCACGGCGCCAGTCCTGCCGTCGGCAGGCCCAGCGCCTCGGGCAGGTCGAGGGCGAGGTTCGTCGACTGGACCGCCGCCCCGGCCGTGCCCTTCGTGAGGTTGTCCAGTGCGGCGACCGCGACGACCCGGCCCACACGGCGGTCCACGGCCACCTGGACGTGGCAGGTGTTCGCTCCGAGCGTGTCCGCGGTGCGGGGCCAACGCCCCTCGGGCAGGACCCGGACGAACGGCTCCCCCGCGTAGGCATCGACCCAGGCCTGGCGGACGGCGTCGGGGTCGGCACCGGGGCGCAGCTTGGCGGTGACGGTGGCCAGGATGCCCCGCGACATGGGCGCCAGGGTGGGAGTGAACGAGACGCTGACCGGCCCTCCCGCCGCAGCCGAGAGGTTCTGCTCCATCTCGGGCGTGTGCCGGTGCACACCGCCCACCCCGTAGGGGCTCATGGAGCCCATCACCTCGCTGCCCAGCAGGTTCGCCTTGGCCGCCTTGCCCGCGCCGGAGGTGCCGCTGGCGGCGACCACGACGACGTCCGGTTCGAGCAGGCCGGCCAGGAAACCGGGGGCGATCGCGAGGCTGGTCACCGTGGGGTAGCAGCCGGGGACGGCGATCCGGCGGACGCCGCGCAGGTTGTCGCGCTGGCGGGCGCCACCGGCGAGGGGCAGCTCGGGCAGGCCGTAGGGCCACGAGCCCGCGTGGTCGCTGCCGTAGAACTCGCGCCAGGCCGTCGCGTCGGTCAGCCGGTGGTCGGCCCCGCAATCGACGACGACCACGTCGGGCGGGAGGGCCGCGGCGACGGCGCCGCTGGCACCGTGCGGCAGGGCGAGGAAGACGACGTCGTGCCCGGCGAGCACGTCGGCCTCCGTCGGCTGGAGCACGCGGTCGGCGAGGCCGGGCAGATGGGGTTGGTGCTCGCCCAGGAGGCTGCCCGCGCTGGAGGCCGCGGTGAGCGCCCCGATGGTGACGTCCTCGCGACTGGAGAGCAGGCGTAACAGCTCACCACCTGCATACCCACTCGCTCCGGCGACGGCCACGCTGATCGTCATGGTGCATGACCATACACTGCAACCGAAGCTTATGCACGGGCTGTGAGTCACACCTGCCGGAGCGGACTCAGCGGGTCCTCGGGCGCGAAGGGGTGCACCAGGAGCCGACGGGAGGGGTAGGGCACGGCGCCGGTCTCGTCGGCCAGGGCCGCGGCCCGCGCGACGAGCTCGTCCACCGAGTCGAGGCCCGCGCGCATGAAGCACCCGGACCAGGCATCGAGACGCCCCTGGGCGGCGGCGACCACGAGCGAGACGAACTCCTCGGGGTCCGTCCAGTCCTCGCGCCCGTCGTGCATGGCCATCGATCGGGTCATGTCGGTGCTCACCACGCCGGGAGCGATCTCGAAGGAGCGCAACCCGCGTGCGTACCCGGCGAGGTGCAGGTGCGCCCCCAGCCGGATCAGCCCGGCCTTCGCCGCGCAGTAGGCCGAATAGACGTCGCGATCGTTCGCGCCGGCACCGGAGCTGAGGTCCACGACGCGACCGCCGCCGCGGACCAGCATCCCCGGGACGACGTGCCGCACGAGGTGGAAGGGGCCGCGCAGGTCGGTCTCGACGACGTCCCACCACTCGCGAGCGTCGGCCTCCCAGACCGGCACCTCGTCGGACTCGATCACGCCCGCGTTGTTCACGAGCAGGTCGACGCCGCCGAGCGCCGCCGCGGCCCGGGCCACCGCGGCCGCGACGGCCTCCTCGTCGCGGACGTCGGCCACGACGGCGACGGCGCGCCGCCCGGCCCCCTCGATCGCTGCGACCGCGGGGTGCAGGCCCTCGCGCGAGCGGCCCAGTACCGCCACGTCGAGCCCACGGCACGGGCGAGGCCGCCGACCACCAGCAGGCCGATCCCCCGCCCCGCACCGGTCACCAGGGCGGTGCGGGCGGGCGGCGGGGCGGGGAGCGACGCCGTCACGACGCGGGGCCCCGCAACACCGCCGCGACCCGGCGGCCGGCCTCGGCGACCGCGGCGTCGCGCACCTGCGCCGACTCCGCGGCCGTCAGCGTGCGGTCCTCGGCGCGCAGCCGCAGCGCGAAGGCCAGGGACTTGCGCCCCTCACCGACCTGGCTGCCCTGGTAGACGTCGAACAGCCGCACGTCCTCCAGCAGCTGCCCACCACCGGCCCGCAGCGCGTCGGCGACCACCCCGGCGGGGGTGGCGGCGTCCACGACCAGGGCCACGTCCTCCTTGGCCACCGGGAAGGTGCGCACCGGCGTCGCGACGACGCGATCGGGTGCGGCGGCGATCAGCGCGTCGAGGTCGAGCTCCGCTCCCGACGTGCGGGGCGGGAGCCCGAGCGCGGCCAGGACCTTGGGGTGGAGCTCACCCGCGTGTCCCACGAGCACGCCGTCGACCTCGAGGCGCGCGCAGCGCCCGGGGTGCCAGGGGGCGTGATCGTCGGCGGAGACCTGGGGCTCGACCCCGAGGGTCCGGGCCACGTGCAGCGCGGCGTCGACGGCGTCGGCCCAGTCCGCGGCACGGCCATGGCCCGCCCAGCCCGGCAGCTCCCGCTGACCGGTGAAGGCGATCGCCACCCGTCGCGGCTGCGCGGGAACGGCGTCGCGCAGCGCCTGCAGCGCCTCGTCGCTCGGGCGCTGCCCCACGGGCAGGCGCGCGGCTGTGGTCGGCTCGGGCGCCGGGCGCGCGACGAGACCCACCTCGAAGAGCGCGAGGTCGACCTGACCGCGACCCACGTTGCGGCGCACCGCCTCCAGCAGGCCGGGCAGCAGCCAGGTGCGCAGCTCGGGCTGCTCGTCGGAGAGCGGGTTGGCCAGGCGCACCGCACGGCGGCGGGCGTCGTCGGCCGGCAGGCCGAGCG
Source organism: Kineosporiaceae bacterium (assembly GCA_046330935.1). Lineage (GTDB taxonomy): Bacteria > Actinomycetota > Actinomycetes > Actinomycetales > Kineosporiaceae > JAXLRU01. The sequence continues at coordinate 421,108 of JAXLRU010000005.1, read as the reverse complement.
CGTCGTGCAGCGACGACGCCACGAACGGGTAGGTCAGCACCTCGACCAGCCCGTGCTCGGCCAGGGCCCGGGCCACGCTGCGGCGCGCCCGCTGCTCACGGGTGAGCCCCCGGCCGGGCGGCGCCACCGGGAGCACGGAGGGGATCCGGTCGTACCCGCGCAACCGCGCGACCTCCTCGACGAGGTCCTCCGGCGCGGTAAGGTCGGGCCGCCACGACGGCGGCCGGACGTGCAGCAGATCACCGTCCTGCTCGACGTCGCAGCCGATCTCGCGCAGGGTGGCGACGACCTCCTCGTCGGAGTATTTCGCCCCGACCAGCCGCGACGGCGTCCGCACCGGCATCGTGACCGTCGCCGGTTCGTCCCTGTGGTCGACGTCCGTCACCGGGCCCGCGCTGCCCCCGCCGTGCTCCAGCAGCAGCCGCACGGCGAGTTCCGCCGCCCGGGCCGCGAGGTCGACGTCGACCCCGCGCTCGAAGCGGCGCGACGCCTCGGTCGACAGCTTGTGTCGGCGCGCCGTGCGCGCCACCGACACGGGGTCGAAGTGCGCGGCCTCCAGCAGGACGTCCGTCGTCTGCGGGCCGACCTCCGTCGAGGCCCCGCCCATGACGCCCGCGAGCGCGAGCACGCGCCGACCGTCGTCGTCGGTGATCAGGAGGTCCTCGGGATCGAGCGTGCGATCGACGTCGTCGAGGGTCCGCAGACGCTCCCCTGCGCGGGCCCGCCGCACGACCACGGCACCGCGCATCGCCTGCAGGTCGAAGGCGTGCAGGGGTTGCCCGACCGCGAGCATGACGTAGTTGGTGACGTCGACGGCCAGGCTGATCGGGCGCATGCCCGCCTGCTCCAGCCGGCGCTGCATCCACCGCGGGCTCGGCGCCGAGGCGGCCACCCCCCGCACGATGCGCGCGACGTAGTGGTCGCACCCCTCACGTCCCCGGACGGGGCTCTCGTCCTCCAACCGGACAGCGAAGCCGTCGCGGTCGGCCGCGGGGGCATCGACGGCGGCCGGATCGGTGAACGTCGCCCCGGTGGCGTGCGCGTACTCGCGGGCCACGCCCCGCAGGCTGAACGCGTAGCCGCGGTCGGGGGTGACGTTGACCTCGACGGTCTGCTCCCCCAGCCCCAGCAGCTCCAGCGCATCGGTCCCGACGGGGGCGTCGACGCCCCACTCGCCCAGCCGGATGATCCCGGAGTGGTCCTCCCCCAGCCCGAGCTCTCGTGCCGAGCAGATCATGCCGTCGGAGACGTGCCCGTAGGTCTTGCGCGAGGCGATCGCGAACCCGCCCGGCAGGACGGCGCCCGGCAGGGCGACCACGACGAGGTCGTCGACGAGGAAGTTGTGCGCGCCGCACACGATGCCCCGCGGCCCGAACCCGCCACCCTCCAGGGGCACGCCGTGGGCGCCGACGTCGACCTGGCACCAGCGGATCGTCTTGCCGTTCTTCTGGGGTTCCTCGTCGAAGGCGAGGACGCGCCCCACCACCAGCGGCCCGGTGACCGCGCTGCCGTGGATCGCCTCCTCCTCCAGACCGACCCGCACGAGGGCGGCCGCGACCTGCTCGCCGGTCACGCCGTCGGGCAGGGCGACGTACTCGCCCAGCCAGCTCAGGGGGGCCCGCATCAGATCTCCATCCCGTACTGCAGCGAGAAGCGGACGTCCGCCTCGACCATGTCGTGCATGTCCTCCACGCCGTGGCGGAACATCAGCGTGCGCTCCAGACCCATCCCGAAGGCGAAGCCCGTGTACTCGTCCGGGTCGACGCCGCAGGCCCGCAGGACGTTGGGGTTGACCATGCCGCAGCCACCCCATTCGATCCAGCCCGTCCCACGGCACGTGCGGCACTGGGGGTCGACGGTCCCGGTGACCGCCGCGCAGACGAAGCAGCGCAGGTCGAGTTCGGCGCTGGGCTCGGTGAAGGGGAAGAACGAGGGGCGCAACCGCGTCACCACTCCGTGGCCGAACAGCGACGTCGCCATGTGATCCAACGTGCCCTTGAGGTTGGCCATGGTCAGGCCCTTGTCGACGGCGATCCCCTCCACCTGGTGGAAGACCGGGGTGTGGGTCGCGTCGAGCTCGTCGGTGCGGAAGACCCGCCCGGGTGCGATCACGTAGACGGGGACGCCGCGTTCGAGCAGCGCCCGGGCCTGGACCGGGGACGTGTGCGTGCGCAGGACGAGACCCGACGCCGGCGGGTCGACGAAGAAGGTGTCCTGCATCTGCCGGGCAGGATGGTCGGGATCGAAGTTCAGCGCGTCGAAGTTGAACCACTCCGCCTCGACCTCGGGGCCCTCCGCCACCTCCCAGCCCATGCCGACGAAGACGTCGGCGATGCGCTCGGCGATGGTCGACAGCGGGTGACGCGCACCCGGGGCGCGGCGCTCGACCGGCAGCGTGACGTCGACGGCCTCCTCGACCAGGACCCGCTCGTCGCGTTCGGCCTCCAGCTCGGCCTGGCGGGCGGCGAGCGCCTGGGCCACCTGACCACGGGCCGCGCCGATGCGCTTGCCCGCCTCGGCCCGGGCGGCCGGGGGCAGGGCGCCGATCTCGCGGTTGGCGAGGGCCAGGGCGCTGCGGTCCCCCTGGTGGTCCAGCCGCGCCTGCTTGAGCGCGGCGAGGTCCGTGGCTGCCGCGATGGCGTCGAGGGCCGCGGTCACGGCCGACGCGAGCTGCGCCTCACCGAGTGCGGCGACCTCGACCGGGTCGAAGTTGGTGTTCGGTCCAGACACGGCCCGCAGTCTCTCACGCGCGCTTGCCCGCCCACCGCCCCATTACCCCGCCGTCGACGTGCCCGATGTCGGCTTCGGCGCGGTCGTGCTCGACGTCGGCCTCGCCGTGGTCGTGCTCGACGTCGGCCTCGCCGTGGTCGTGCTCGACGTCGGCCTCGTGGTCGTCGTGCTCGACGTCGGCCTCGTGGTCGTGGGCGACGGCGAGGGCGTCCCCGACGGCACGGGGATGACGAGCTCCTTCAGCACGGCTCCGGTCTCGCCGCGCAGCCGGACCGTGAGAGTGCGCTTGCTCGGGTCGAGGGTGTTGATCTCGAACTCGCCCCAGGCGTTGGATGCCGCCTGCCCGGGCTTGCCGTCGGCCGTGTTCAGCCACAGCAGCGAATAGCCGCGGGCGACCTGCCAGTCGAAGAGTGGCTTGAGGGTGTGCAGGGTCGTGTTGGCGATCGGCGCGCACTGGACCTCGTAGACGGCGGCGGTGCGGTCGAGCCGCGTGATCGCGGCTGCGTGCATGTCGCCGCTGGCGAACACCACCACGCCGCCGACCGCCGGACCGCCGTCCTTACCCGTGATGACGTCCAGCAGGCGGTCCTGCTCACCCTTGGCGTAGAAGTGCCGAAAGGTCCGCGGACAGTAGATGATCTTGATGGGGGCCGAGGAGGACCGCAGGGCGGAGATGAGCCAGCGCTGCTGGGTGTCCCCCAGCTGGGAGGGGTACGTCGCGACGCCGTAGACGCCGGTCCGCCGGCCGCCCCCGTCGCGCCAGAAGCGGTTGTCGAGCAGGAAGAAGTCGGCCTCCCCGATCGACCAGTGGTCGTAGCTCACGCTGCTCGGGTGGTCCAGGTCGAAGCCCGCCTCGTCGAACCAGCTGCCGGCGAAGCAGTCCGTCAGGACCTGCCGAGCCTCGGGGTAGGTGTTGAGGGCGTAGCAGTCGTCCGGCCCCGCGTCGTGGTCGTCGATGATCGTACGGGTGGGGACCTTGGCGTAGAGCGCGGCGAAATCGGACTGGCTCACGTGCATCCGTGCGCCCCAGGCGAACTTCGTGTACCGGTTGGCGGCGGTGGACTCGTCGAGCTCGGTCCAGGTGTCCACGTAGCTGGTGTCACCGAGGTGGACGAACTCCGTCAGTCCGGCGGTGGCCATCGCCGCGGCCGCCGGGACCCTCCGCAACGGCTGGCCGACGTGGGCGACCTGGCTGCAGCTGCCGGTCGCGACCTTGAACGACGACGGCTGCCCCGGCGCCGGGCGCATCGGCAGGGTCCGCACGCGGGGATCGGTGAACGTGGCGGCCGAGGGTGGGGCCGCGGGAGCGGTGGCGGGCGGTGCGAGCAGGACCGACCACGTCCACACCTGACCCGGCGCGCCGCAGCCCTCGGGCATGAGGATCTTGACGGCGTTGACGGGATTGGTGCGGTCGAGACCCACCGTGGTCGGGGTCCAGGTGCTCTCGAACGCGCGGGCGGCGGTGACGGACCTGACCTGGACCTTCACCGTGCAGGGTTCGCTCGCGTGGACGACCACCTGGAGCCGCTGGGCGCCGGGCACCGGGGTGGCGCCCGCCGGGCGCAGGATCCCCGCGTGGGCCGCGATCACGACCGGCGCGCCACTGGTGGTGGTGAACGACGGCGGGCGATGCGGCGTCGGGGTCGTCCCCGCCGTGCTGGGGCGGCGCCAGGCCACCACCCCGGCTGCGACGCCGGCGATCACCGCGCCGACGCGGACCACCGCGCGCCGCGCGAGGACCGCGCCGCCGACCACGGCACCCACGCGGGCGGGCGGCCCGGCGGGTTCGGGCCCTGCCGCCGAGGACGACTGCCGTTGCGACACCAGCGCACCTCTCTCCGTGGACGCCGTCGTCCACCCCGGCGCCGCCTCCGCCACCCCGCGGGACGGGGGGTCACACCTGTGGCGCGGGCGAGAGGTTAGCGCCGCCGGAGACCGCGGGAGAAGGCGACGGGCCGGGGCTAGGCGTGGCGGTGGGCGAGGAGGTCGGGGTGCCCGTGACGGTCGGAGTGGGGCTCGCGCTCGTGGGGGTCGGCGACGGGCTGGTCGTCGACGGCGAAGGGTTCGTCGGGGTGGGCGACGGGCTCGTCGTCGTCGGCGACGGGCTGGTCGTCGTGGGGCTGGGCGTGGTCGCCGAGGGGACGGGGATCCGCAGCTCCTTGATCACTTCCCCGGTGTCGCGGTGGAGCCGGACGGTGACCGCCTTGGCGGCGGGGTCCCGCGTGTCGATCTCGAACTCCCCCCACGCGTTCGAGACCGCCTGGCCCGTCTTGCCGTCGATCGTGTTCATGAAGATGAGCTGGTAGCCACGCGCGATCTGCCAATCCAGCAGCGGCTTCATCGTGTGCAGGGTGCTGTTGAGCAGCGGTGCGCACTGGACCTCGTAGACGGCGGCCTTGCCGTCGAGCTTGGAGATCGCCGCCGCGTGCATGTCACCGGTGGCGAAGATGACCAGGCCGCTCACCGCGGGGCCGCCGTCCCTGCCGGTGATCACGTCGAGCAGGTGGATCTGCTCCTGCCGGGCGTAGAAGTGCCGGAACGACCGCGGGCAGTAGATGATCTTCACGGGCGCCTTGGAGGCCCGCAGCTGGCGGATCAACCACCGCTGCTGGGTCTGCCCCAGTTGCGTCACGTACTTCTGCCCCCGGTACACCCCGGTCTTGCGGGTGCCGCCGTCGCGCCACATCCGGTTGTCGAGCAGGAAGAAGTCGGCCTCGCCGATGGACCAGTGGTCGTAGGAGACGCTCGCAGGGGCGTCGAAGTCGAAGCCCGCCTCCACGAAGCTGGTGCCGGCGAAGGTGTCCTCGAACACCTGCCGCGCCTCCGGGTAGACGTTGAGGCCGTAGCAGTTGCCGGGGCCGGCCTCGTGGTCGTCCATGACGACGCGCATCGGCGTCTTCGCGTACAGCCCGGCGAAGTCGGGCTGGCTGACGTGCATCCGCGTTCCCCACGCGAACTTGGTGTACTTCTGCTGCGGCGTGGACTCCAGGAACTCCTTCCACGTGTCCACGTAGCTCGTGTCGCCCATGTGGACGAACTCCGTCAGGCCACTGGCCGCCATGGTTGCCGCGGCCGGGACCCCGCGGTGGCGCTGGCCCGCGTGCGCGACCTGGCTGCAGCTGCCCGTGGCGACGCGGAACGCGCTGGGCACGCCGGGTGCCGGACGCACCGGGACGATGCGGGGCGCAGGATCGGTGACCGTGGCCGCCTCCGGACCCGCCACGGGCTCGGTGTCGCGGGGGGCCAGCAGGACGCGCCAGATCCAGGCGGAACCCGCCTCGCCGCAACCGGCCGGCATGAGGATCTTGGCGCTGTTCACCGGGTTGGTCTCGTCGAGGCCCACCCTCGTGGCCACCCACGGACTCTCGAACTGGGCCACGGGATCACCGCCCGAGGCCTGGATCTTCACGGCACAGGGCTCGGTCGTGTGGACCACCACCTGCAGCCGCTGCTGGCGGGGCACCGGATCCGCCGTCGTCAGCCCCAGGACCGCGGCGTGGGCCGCGACGACCTTCGGCGCCCCCTTGGTGGAGGTGAAGGACGGCGAGGGCCCGGGCGGCTTGGTGGCGCCGGCGATCGCGCGCCCGGCGGTGCCCGCCGCGGCGACCCCCACCGAGCCCGCACCGATCATTCCCAGGACGCTGCGGCGCCGCAGCGCACGATCGCGCAGCCACCCCCACCGCGTGGTCGAGGTTCCCCCCTCACCGGCGCGTCCCCCCGCCGGCCCCGACGACTTTTCGCTGAACTGCATGGCCCGCATCATTCCATCCACGACCGGCAGCCGCGGCAAAAATCATGGACCGTTCCCGCGGCATCATCCGTTTGGGGGATGGGCTCCGTCACCATGTGTCACGGCGCGAAGGACAGATCACCAGATCCGGTCACGCTCGTCACAGAAGGCAACAGAGTGACACTTTCCCGCGGTCCGGCGCTTCACCGAGTGACCATCGCCATAAGGGCTCATGAGCGAGGGCCGCGCGGGCGGAACTTTCGAGAGGTCGCCGAAAGTCGAGCGACTCAGCCCGCCTCCGAACGGCGCGCTCGCCGCTGGCCGCGAGCGGAGGCGTAGAGGCAGACCGTGGCCGCGGTCGCGAGGTTCAGGCTCTCGGCGCGGCCGTGCACCGGCACGCGGACGACGGCGTCGGCCAGGTCCAGCAGCTCGGGCGGAAGGCCCCACGCCTCGTTGCCGAAGAGCCACGCCACCGGCTGGGCGAGCACCGACGCGGCACCGGCGACCTCCGCCTCGTCGAGCAGATCGTCGAGATCGACGTCGCCGTCCCCGTCGGCCGCCAGGACCCGCAGGCCCGCCTCCCGCAGGCGCCCCACGGCCTCGACGAGATCGGCGTCGATGGTCAGGTCGAGGTGGAACAGGCTGCCCGCCGTCGAGCGGACGCACTTGGGGTTGTAGACGTCCACGCTGGCGGAACTGACGACCACCCCGTCGGCGCCGGCCGCGTCGGCGGCGCGCACGAGCGTGCCGGCGTTGCCGGGGTCGCGGACGTGCGCGGCGACGGCCACCAGACGGGGTGCGGCCAGGACGAACTCGTCGAGCGGAACGTCCACCGGCCGGCACACCGCGAGGAGGCCCTGGGGCGAGACGGTGTCCGTCATGGCCGCGAGGACCTCGTCGGTGACCTCCGACACGCGCACCCGGGCGTCTGCGGCGAGGGCGACCTCCGCCGCGTAGCGGGCCGCCGCCTCACCCGTGACGTACAGGTCCTTCACCGGCCCGGACCCACCGGCGCGCACGGCGTCCGCGTGGGCACGGACCGCCTCGCGCACCGCCTGGGGACCCTCGGCGAGGAAGAGGCCCTCCCGGAGCACGCGCAGAGCGCCCGGACAGTCGCCGTACGGCCTTGACACGCTCGGAGCGCGGGTTGGCCAGCACGGCGCCGTCCGGCGCCCGGTGGCGATGCTGTGGTTCAGAGCGACGACCTCGAGGCAGCCGACTCGCCGACGGCCGGAACCGCGGCGCGCGAGACCCTCGACGAGCGCGGCGAAGGCGGCGGCGTCGTTGACGGCGAGCTCGGCGAGGTGCGGCGGTCGACCTCGACACCCGCGGCCTTGAGGCCCTGGATGAAGCGGTTGTACGTCATGCCGTTCGCGCGAGCGGCGGCGTTGATGCGCTGGATCCAGAGGCGACGGAAGTCGCCCTTGCGGGCGCGGCGGTCACGGTAGGCGTAACCGAGGGAGTGGGTGACCTGCTCCTTGGCCTTGCGGTACAGGCGCGAACGCTGACCACGGTAGCCACTGGCGATGTCGAGGACTTCCCGACGCTTCTTCTGGGCGTTGACCGCCCGCTTCACGCGTGCCACGTGAGATCTCCTTGAGGATGCGGTGCTGAGGGGGACGTGGGGCCGGTGCTCACTGGCGAGCAGGCGCTTGATCCGCTTCACGTCCGTGGGAGCCGCCTCGACGTCGAGGGCGAGCCGACGGGTGCGGGTGGTCGGCTTGCTCTCGAACAGGTGATCAGAGACGGTTGGCCTGCTCGCGCAGGACCTTGCCGCCGCCGCTGATCCGGAAGCGCTTCTTCGCACCGCTGTGCGTCTTGTTCTTCGGCATCTCGCCGTGTCTCCTCATCGGTTCGCGCCGACGCCCGGCCGTGGCTCACCGCAAGGGCGAGCCACCGGCCGCGCTTCGCCGCGCTGGCTGGTGACAGCAGTGAGCCGAGGCCTCGCTGCCGGGACGACCGGGTGCCGGCCGTCCGGACGACTCGGTGCTCACGCACCTGCCGTGGTGGACTCCTCCCCGACGACCTCGGGCTGCACGCCCTCGTCGACCGTCGCGGGCTCGAGGGCGATCTCCGTCGCCGTCTCGCCCTCGGGGGCGGCCTCGTCGTCACGACGACGACGCTCGGCCTTCGCCTCGGCCTTGGCCTCGGCCTTCTTCTTGTGCGGGCCGATCACCATGATCATGTTCCGGCCGTCCACCTTGGGGTTGGACTCGATGTAGCCGAGCTCGGCCACGTCGGCCGCCATGCGCTGCAGCAGGCGGTACCCCATCTCGGGCCGGGACTGCTCACGACCACGGAACATGATCATGACCTTGACCTTGTCACCGGCCTTCAGGAACCGCTCGACATGGCCCTTCTTCGTGCCGTAGTCGTGCGGGTCGATCTTCAGCCGCAGTCGGATCTCCTTCAGGACCGTGTTGGCCTGGTTGCGCCGGGCCTCACGAGCCTTCATGTCCGACTCGTACTTGAACTTGCCGAAGTCCATGAGCTTGCAGACCGGCGGGCGCGCTGTCGGGGCGACCTCGACGAGGTCGAGGTCGGCCTCCTGGGCCAGCTGCAGCGCCTGCTCGATGCGGACGATGCCGACCTGCTCCCCGTTGGGGCCGACCAGCCGCACCTCGGGGACGCGAATGCGGTCGTTGATCCGGGGCTCGCTGATGTGGTGCTCCTCTTCACGACGTCGTGTCGCCGCCGAGCACGGAAAAGGCTCCCGTGCGACGGGCGCAAGGGAGCCTCGACAACGGACCATCAGCGCGCCGCTCCATGAGCAGCACGCTGCCCCCGCATCGCGGGGGTGGACCGTGACCTACGAGCCCTTGCCCGGTGGGACACCGGGGCTGATCGGACCGCAGGTGGGAGAGACTCCTCTTGGCGCACTCGAACCCGGGAACGGAAGCCGATGTCGGCCTACCGCAACCGGACCCAAGTCGGTCCCCAGCAGGGTATCAGCTTCGCACCGCTGCCTCGACACGGCGCGCGTTCAGCCGCCGACGTGCGCGCCCTCCCCCGCCTGGACCAGCACGTCGTCCGGCCGGGGAACGGCGGACGCCGCCTCGACCTCCGCCGGCCTACGGCGGTGGAGCACCAGGCCCACGAGGGCGAGCACCACCCCGGCACTGCCCGCCGCGGCGAAGCCCCCCACCGGACCCACGAGGTCGATCATGCTCCCAGCCAGGGGGGAACCGAGGGCGACGCCCACCGTGAGGGCCGAGCCGTGCCAGCCCATCGCCTCGCCCCGCACCCGCTCGGGCACCAGCGCGGCCACGGCCTCACCCGTGGCGCTCATGACGGGCGCGCACAGGGCACCGGTGGGGATGATCAGCAGCGCCAACCACCACGGCCCACCGGCCAGCCCGACCGGGATGCACAGCAGCGACAGCCACAACAGGAGGACGTTCGGGGACAGCGCACGGTGCACCGCCCCGTAGACGAGGCCGCCCGCCAGGGACGCCACGCTCCAGACCGCCATCACCACACCGGTGAGGTCAACGGCGTCGTGCTCGCGCAGGACCGCGACCATCGACACCTCGCTGCCCGACAGGACGATCGTCGCCGCCAGGGTCGCCGCCAGGACCCCGCCCAGAGCGGGGCTGAACCACGGGGGCACCAGGCGGGACAGCCTCGAGCCCGTGGGCGCGAGGGCGGGCTGTTCGTGGCGGTGCTCCAGCCCGGGCGTGCGGGTCGGAGGGTTGATCACCATGAGGCCGATCCCGGCGGCCACGAGGGCCGCCCCCACGGCCAGCACCGCCGCCCGCGTGGACACCTGGGTGGCGAGGAGGACGCCGAGCGTCGGCCCGAGCACGAACGAGATCTCGACGCCGATGGAGTCCATCGCGAACGCGGTCCGCCGCCGGTCGGCCGGCACGAGTACCGACATGGACTGCCGCATGATCGTGAACGTGGGCAGTCCGAGGACGCCGCCGACGAAGGCGGCGACGACCAGCGCCGGGTAGGGCAGCCAGGGGCTCACCCCCAGATGACGAACTCGGCGAGGACGGACGGCAGGACGGCCCGGCGAAGACCCAGCCGGTCCACCGCGCGCCCGCGCCACACCGACCCGATCGCCATGCCCACCGTCGACGCCGTCGCCACGACCCCCGCAGCGCCGTACCCCAGGCCCAGCGTGGTCACCACGTGCAGGGTCAGGACCAGACCGGCGGTGGCGTGGGGGACGCGGGCGAGCACGGCGAAGAGGACGAGACGGCGCACGCCCGGAAGGCGCAGCACCTCACGGTAGGGCTGAAGGGTCACCACGAGAGGATGCCAGATTCATCGGACGAATCTCATCCCGGTTCCCTCAACCCCCGGGCGCGGCCTCGACCACCACGGCCAGGGACGTCACCGCGGCCACCACGGTCTCGTCCTGCGCCAGCTCCCCCGTCACCGAGGACACCGCGTCGTCCACCGCAAGGGCGGGCAGGCCGGGCTCCAGCAGCACCCGCACCGCGAGCCCGCACGGATCCGCGGCCGCGGCTGCGGCGAGCCCCCGCAGCGCCGGGACCCCCGCTCCCAGGCGCGTGCAGGCCGACGCGAGCGCGGCGGCCACGGCGTCGTCCCGCCAGGCCGGCACCCACGCCCGCCCCTGCGCCAAGGCCACCAGGACCGGGTGCGGGACGTGCAGCGGGGCGGGGCCGGCCGGGTCGAGGGCCAGCGCGGCGCAGCCCTCCTCGAGGGCGGTCCTGGCCACGAGCGGAGCCGCCGCCGGCACCGGGCGCGCCGCGGTGTCCCAGGCGGCCAGCGCGTCGACGCCGGTGAACGCGGGCAGCGCCCTGCCAGCCCCCGGCATCCCCAGCAACGGCACCGACATCTCGGCGCCGGAGTCCCCCGCGGCGCGGTCGGGCCGGTGCGAGGGCACGGCGTCCCCCGCCACCACGGCGACGACGGGGACGAGCAGCCGCGCCGCGAGCAGCAGCTCCACCGCGGCGGCCAGGAGGTCGCCCGACTCGGCAGGGCGCGCCGGCGACCCGCACGCGGCCAGGGCCTGCCGCACCGCCGGGTCGGCGCGGCCGTCGTCGGCGGGCGCACCGGAGGGCAGCGTGCGACCCGCCCACGGCAGGCCCGCCGAGTCGGCCGCCTCGCTGCCCCAGCCCGTCACGCCTGCTCGGACTCCCCCGCCGCCGCGCGGGGCGGAACGAGTGCCTCGGCCTCGATCTCCACCGCCATGGCCGGGTCCACGAGGGCTGCGATCGTCACCATGGTCGACGCGGGCCGGTTGGTCGCGAACCGCTCGCCGTGCGCGCGGCCCACCTCGTCGGCGTCCTCGACGCGGGTCAGAGTACATCCGCGTGCGGACGACGTCCGCGAGGCGTCCCACCCGCCTTGGCCAGCGCGGCCTCGATGACGTCGAGCGCCACGTGGGTCTGCCGGTAGGCGTCACCGGGGTGCTGCACGACGCCGTCCACGGTGGCGGTGCTGCCCGACACGAGCACCCGGACGGTGCCCGCCGGGAGGCGGTCGGGCTCGATCGCGACCGCGCGGGAGTAGCCGAAGCGCTCCTCCCAGGGGCCGCCGCTGGGCAGCAGGCTCACGCCGTCCCGCACCGGGACCGCCCCGTTCACGCCCGACCTGCCACGTCGAGCGCCTGCGGGAGGGTGAAGGCGCCCGCGTAGAGGGCCTTGCCCACGATGGCGCCCTCGACCCCGTCGGCGACCAGGGTGCGCAGGGCCTCGAGGTCGGCCAGCGCCGAGATGCCGCCGGAGGCGACGACGGGCCGGTCGGTGCGCGAACACACCTCGCGGAGCAGGTCGAGGTTCGGGCCGCGCAGCGTGCCGTCCTTGGTGACGTCGGTCACCACGTACCGGGCGCAGCCGTCGGCGTCGAGGCGGGCCAGGGTCTCCCAGAGGTCGCCGCCCTCGCGCGTCCACCCTCGCGCCGCGAGCGTCGTGCCCCGCACGTCGAGGCCGACGGCGATCCGGTCGCCGTGCTCCCCGATGACGCGCCGCGTCCACTCGGGGTCCTCCAGGGCCGCGGTGCCCAGGTTCACCCGGCGGCAACCGGTGGCCAGGGCGGCGGCCAGGCTCTCGTCGTCACGGATCCCGCCGGACAGCTCCACCTTGACGTCCACGGCGGCGACGACCGTGGCCAGCAGGTCGCGGTTGGACCCACGCCCGAACGCGGCGTCGAGGTCGACGAGGTGGATCCACTCGGCGCCGGCGGCCTGCCAGGCGAGCGCCGCGTCCATCGGGTCGCCGTAGGAGGTCTCCGACCCGGCCTCCCCCTGCACCAGTCGCACCGCCTGCCCGTCGGCGACGTCGACGGCGGGCAGCAGTTCCAGGCGTGGCAGATCGCTCACGAACGTCCTCCGGGGATGTCACGGGTGCGGCGACGGGCGCCGCGGGCGGGCAGCAACCTAGCGTGCCCGCCGCGTCCTCAGCGCGCAGGCCGCCGGTCGAAGAGCATGACCGTCAGGACTGGCCAACACAGCGCGGTCAGGACCAGTGCGCTGACCCGCCACGTCCAGGACGGCTGCCACAACCACAGCGCGACGTGGCCGGACAGCAGCACCGCCAGGAGCAGGCCGTCCTCGCGCCGACGGCGTCGCAGCAGCACGGCGTCGGCGGGTCGGGGCCTGCGTCGGCGCCAACGACGCCACGCTGCGAGCCCGCTGACGGTGACGAGTCGGTCCCTGCGCCGACGACGCCGCTCGCGACGCCGCCGGTCCAGGGCCGCAGCCGCCTCGCGCTCGGCGCGACGGCGCGCCCGCTCCTTGCTCACCGCGACCGCCGGGCGCGGCCCCGGTTCAGAGTGCGCCCTTGGTGCTGGGGACGCCGCTGACCCGGGGGTCGGGCTCGACGGCCGCCCGCAGCGCGCGGGCGACGGCCTTGAACTGCGCCTCGACGATGTGATGGGGGTCGCGACCCGACAGCACCCGGACGTGCAGCGCGATCCCCGCGGTCAGCGCAAGCGTCTCGAACACGTGCCGGGTCAGCGACCCGACGTAGGTGCCGCCGATGAGCACGTACTGCTGGCCCTCGGGTTCGCCGTCGTGCACGCAGTAGGGCCGCCCCGAGACGTCGACGGCGGCCTGCACGAGGCACTCGTCGAGGGGGACCAGGGCGTCCCCGAACCGGCGGATGCCGGCCTTGCCGCCCAGCGCCTCCCGCAGCGCCTGGCCCAGGACGATGGCGACGTCCTCGACGGTGTGGTGGGCGTCGACGTGGGTGTCGCCCGTGGCCTGGACCTCGAGGTCGAGCAGGCTGTGCTTGGCGAGGCTGGTGAGCATGTGGTCGTAGAACCCGACCCCGGTGGACACGCTCGCCCGGCCGGTGCCGTCGAGGTCCACGCGGACCCTGACACTGGACTCGGACGTGGCTCGCTCGACGGTGGCGACCCGGCTCATCGGGAGGACTCCTGGGGGGTGGGGGTGCCGCGCAGCCCGAGCCGCTCGACGGTGGCCTCGAGGGCGTCGAGGAACGCGGTGACCTCCTCGGGCGTGCCCGAGGAGACGCGCAGGTGGTGGCGGATCCCGACGTCGCGGATGAGGACGCCGTGCTCCAGCAGGCCGCGCCACACCGCGTCGGGGTCGGGCAGGTCGCCGAAGAGCACGAAGTTGGCGTCGCTGGCGGCCGGGCGCAGCCCGAACGCGGGCAGCGTCGTGACGATCCTGTCGCGCTGGCGCTTCAGCTCGGCGACGGTGTCGAGCAGCTCGTCGGCGTACCAGAGGGCCGCCCGGGCGGTGGCCTGCGTCAGCGACGACAGGTGGTAGGGCAGCCGCACCAGGCGCAGGGCGTCGGTGAGCCCCGGGTGCGCGGCGAGGTAGCCCACCCGCGCCCCGGCCAGGGCGAACGCCTTGCTCATCGTGCGGCTGACGACGAGCCGCTCGTAGCGCGGCAGCAGCGTCAGCGCGCTGGCGGTGCCCGCACGGGCGAACTCGGCGTACGCCTCGTCCACCACCACGATGCCGCGGGCGGCCTGCGCGACGGCCTCGACGACGTCGAGGCCCAGGGCCGTGCCCGTGGGGTTGTTCGGCGAACACAGGAACACGACGTCGGGGTCGTGCAGGCGCACCTGCTCGACGGCGTGCTCGACGGACAGGTCGAACGGGTCGGCGTCGGTGCCGCGCCGGCCGTCGACCCAGGCGGTGCCCGTCCCCGCCGTGATGATCGGGTACATCGAGTACGACGGGGTGAAGCCCAGGGCCCGCCGCCCCGGGCCGCCGAACGCCTGGAGCAGGTGCTGCAGGACCTCGTTGCTCCCGTTGGCGGCCCACACGTGCTCGGGCCCGAGGTCGTGCCCCAGGTAGGCGGCGAGGTCCTCGCGCAGCGGGACGAACTCACGGTCGGGGTAGCGGTTGAGGCTGGGCACCTGCTGGCGCACGGCGTCCATCACGGCGGCGACGACGTCGGCGGGCAGGGGGTAGGAGTTCTCGTTGGTGTTCAGCCGCACGGGGACGTCGATCTGCGGCGCGCCGTAGGGGGTGCGACCGCGCAGGTCCTCGCGCAGCGGCAACCGCGCCAGGACCTCGGCCGCCGAGGCGCCCGCCGCCGTCGCGCTCATGCCCGCTCCCCCGTCCCGGGCAGGCCGCCGCCGAACCGCGCCGTCACGGCCTGGCCGTGGGCGGGGAGGTCCTCGGCCTGGGCGAGCGTCACCACGTGGGACGCGACGTCGGCCAGTGCCGCCCGGTCGTAGTCGACGACGTGGATGCCCCGCAGGAACGACTGCACGCTCAGCCCGCTGGAGTGACAGGCGCAGCCGCCGGTCGGCAGCACGTGGTTGGACCCCGCGCAGTAGTCGCCCAGGCTCACGGGCGCGTAGGCACCCACGAAGATCGCCCCGGCGTTGGTGACGCGCGCGGCCACCGCGGCGGCGTCGCGGGTCTGGATCTCCAGGTGCTCGGCCGCGTAGGCGTCGACGACCTGCAGGCCGGCGTCGACGTCGTCGACCAGGACGGTGCCCGACTGGGGGCCCGACAGGGCGGTGGTGATCCGCTCGACGTGCTTCGTCTCGGGCACCTGCCGGGCGAGCTCGGCGTCGACCGCGTCGGCCAGGGCCGGGCTGTCGGTGATCAGCACGGCCGCGGCCATCGGGTCGTGCTCGGCCTGGCTGATCAGGTCGGCGGCCACGTGGACGGGGTCCGCGGAGTCGTCGGCGAGCACCGCGATCTCTGTCGGCCCGGCCTCGGAGTCGATGCCGATCACACCCTTGAGCAGCCGCTTGGCCGCCGCCACCCAGATGTTGCCGGGGCCCGTCACGAGATCCACCGGCTCGCACACCGGCTCGCCACGGGTGCCGTCGGGCTCCTGGCGCCAGGCGCCGTAGGCGAACATCGCCACCGCGTGGGCTCCGCCGACCGCATAGACCTCCTCGATCCCGAGCAGCGCGCAGGCGGCGAGGATCGTGGGGTGGGGCAGCCCGGCGAATGCGGCGGGGTTGTCCTTCTGGGCGGGGCTGGTCACGGCGATCGACGCGACGCCGGCCTCCTGGGCCGGCACCACGTTCATCACGACGCTGCTGGGGTAGACGGCCAGGCCGCCCGGCACGTACAGGCCGACGCGGCCCACCGGCAGCCACCGCTCGGTGACGCTCCCACCGGGGACGACCGGGGTCGTGTGGTCGGTCCGGCGCTGGTCGCGGTGCACCAGGCGCGCCCGGCGGATCGACTCCTCCAGGGCGGCCCGGACGGCCGGGTCGAGCTGCTCCAGCGCCGCGGCGAGGGCCGCCACCGGGACCCGGACGGACTCCAGGCGGACGCCGTCGAACTGCTCGGTGAGGGCGATCAGCGCCGCCTCGCCCTCGTCGCGGACCCTGGCGACGATCGGGCGCACCTTCTCGACCGCATGCTCGACGTCGAGAGCGGCGCGGGGGACGACCCCCCGCAGCTCGCGGGCTCGAAGGGTTCGTCCGCGCAGGTCGAGTCGCCTCATCACGACGGGCAAGTCTAGGCGAGACGCGTCGTGCGGGGCGCGCCCATTCCCGGCCCCGTCCGCGGGCCCGGGTCGGCAGCCGTTACGGTCGGCCCGTGGCCAAGACCGTCGGAACCCCGGCCCTGACGGCGCTCACCCGCGCCAAGGTGCCGCACACCGTGCACTCCTACGACCACGACGCCCGCGCCAGCGACGGCGTGGGGTACGGGATGGAGGCCGCGCTGGCCCTGGGCGTGGAGCCGGCGCGGGTGCTCAAGACCCTCCTGGTCGAGCTGGACGGTGCCCGCCTCGGCGTCGGCGTGGTGCCCGTCGACGCACAGCTGGACCTGAAAGCCGTCGCCGCGGCACTGGGCGCGAAGAAGGCGGGAATGGCCGACCCGGCCGTCGCCGAGCGGGTCACCGGCTACGTGGTCGGCGGGATCAGCCCGCTCGGGCAGAAGAAGCAACTGCCGACGGTCGTCGACGCCGAGGCCGCGACCCACCCCAGCGTGCTCGTCAGTGCAGGGCGGCGCGGGGTCGACGTCGAGCTCGACCCGGCCGACCTGGTGCGGTTGACCCGTGCCGTGCTCGCGCCCGTCGCGCGCCGCTGATCCGCCGACCCGCACCCGGCTGAGCGAGCCTCGAAAGCCCGTTCAGCCGTGGCGGATCGTGTGCACGATCGCGACGAGGCCGCTGGCCCCGGCCAGCGTCAGCGGGGCGAGGGCGAGCACGGCCGGGACGTCGAGCACGGGCATGCCCAAGCTGCGCCCCACGCCCCACGCGGCGAGACCGCCGAGGCTCACGGCGACGAGCAGGACGAGCAGCCGGCGGGCCGGGACCGCACCGGGGCGCACGAGGAACGCCACCGCCCAGGCCAGGCCGAGCACGGCGAGGACCACCGCCAGCGTGCCGCCGACGGCGACGAACCCCTCGACGCCCCACTCCTCGCTGCTGCGGGAGGAGAACACCCACCGCCACACGGCGCCCGACAGCGCACCGGAGACCACGGCCAGCGCCCCCCAGCGCAGGTCGGCCACGAGGCCCGCCCACGACCGACGCGGCTCCACCAGCGCCGTCGCCGGCACCGCCTGCCCGCTCACACCAGACACGCGGGCCCCAGGAGTGCCTTCAGGTCACCGAACAGCGCCGGCGACGGCGTGACGCGCAGGGCGTCGTCGAGCCGCATGACCGTGGTCCGCCCGGGCTTGGTCAGGCGCAGGTGGACCTCGGTGGGGCCCGGGTGGGTGCTCAGGACGCCCTTGAGCCGCTCCACCACGGGCGCCGTGCACTTCTGCACCGGTAGCGATACGACGACAGGGCGGTCGTCCCTCGACGTGACGTCCAGGTGCACGAGCTCGCTGCCGTAGATCGTGGGGACGTCGTCACGCCGGTTCACTCGACCCTTGACCGCGACGACGGCGTCATCGACGAGGGCGTGGCTGTAGATCTCGTACGACTGCGGGAAGAACAGCACCTCGATCGACCCGTTCAGGTCCTCGACCGTCGCGATCGCCCACTGCTTGCCCTGCTTCGTCATCTTGCGGACGACGGAGCCGATCATGCCCGCGATGGTGACGGTCGCGCCGTCGGGGACCGTGTCGTCAGCGGTGAGTGTCGAGATCGCGCAATCGGCCGACCGCGACAGCACGTGCTCGATGCCGAAGAGGGGGTGGTCGGAGACGTAGAGACCGAGCATCTCCCGCTCCGAGGCCAGGAGGGTCGCCTTGTCCCACTCGCCGTCGGGCACCGGTGGCACGACCGACAGCGAGGGTGTGTCGTCGTCGAAGCCTCCGAAGAGGCTGTCCTGGCCGCGCTCAGCCTGCCGCTTGTCGCCCATGACGGCATCCACGGAGATCTCGTGCACGTGCACGAGACCGCGCCGGCTCTGCCCGAGCGAGTCGAAGGCACCGGCCTTGATCAGCGACTCGATGGTGCGCTTGTTGCAGACGACGGCGGAGACCTTGCGCAGGAAGTCCTCGAAGCTGCGGAACCTTCCCTGCTTCTCCCGGACGGCAACGATGTCGTCGACGACGTTGGCCCCGACATTGCGGATGGCGGTGAGCCCGAAGCGGATGTCGGTCCCGACCGGGGTGAAGTTCGCGTCGGACTCGTTGACGTCGGGCGGCAGCACCTTGATGCCCATGTGGCGGCACTCGTTGAGGTAGAGCGCCGACTTGTCCTTGTCGTCGCGGACGCTGGTGAGCAGCGCCGCCATGTACTCGGCCGGGTAGTTGGCCTTGAGGTAGGCCGTCCAGTACGAGACCAGCCCGTAGCCGGCGGTGTGGGCCTTGTTGAACGCGTAGTCGGAGAACGGGAGCAGGATGTCCCACAGCGTCTTGATCGCCTCGGCGCTGTAGCCGTTGGCCTTCATGCCCGCGCTGAAGCCCTCGAACTCCTTGTCGAGGATCTCGCGCTTCTTCTTGCCCATGGCCCGGCGCAGCAGGTCGGCCTTGCCGAGGCTGTACCCGGCGACCTTCTGCGCGATGGCCATGACCTGCTCCTGGTACACGATCAGGCCGTAGGTCGTGTCCAGGATCTCGGCGAGAGGCTCCTCGAGCTCCGGGTGGATCGGGGTGATGTCCTGCTGCTTGTTCTTGCGCAGGGCGTAGTTCGTGTGCGAGCCCGCGCCCATCGGGCCCGGCCGGTACAGCGCCAGCACCGCGGAGATGTCCTCGAAGTGGTCCGGGCGCATCAACCGCAGGAGCGAGCGCATCGGGCCGCCGTCGAGCTGGAACACCCCCAGGGTGTCCCCGCGCTGCAGCAGCTCGTAGGTGGCCGGGTCGTCGAGGGTCTTCGAGATGAGGTCGAGGTCGAGCGCCTCCTTGCCGTTCATCACGATGTTCTTCAGCGCATCGTCGATGACCGTGAGGTTGCGCAGGCCCAGGAAGTCCATCTTCAGCAGGCCGAGCGTCTCGCAGGTCGGGTAGTCGAACTGCGTGATGATCGCGCCGTCCTGCTCGCGGCGCATGATCGGCACGTGGTCGATCAGCGGCTCGCTGGACATGATGACGCCGGCCGCGTGGACGCCCCACTGCCGCTTCAGGCCCTCCAGGCCCCGCGCGGTCTCGACGACCTTCTGCACCTCCGGGTCGGAGGAGTGCAGCTCGCGGAACTCCCCCGCCTCGGCGTAGCGCGGGTGGGCGGGGTCGAAGATCCCGGCCAGCGGGATGTCCTTGCCCATGACGGCGGGCGGCATCGCCTTGGTGAGCCGCTCCCCCATCGAGAACGGGTAGCCGAGCACGCGCGAGGCGTCCTTGAGCGCCTGCTTGGCCTTGATCGTCCCGTAGGTGACGATCTGGGCGACGCGCTCCTCGCCGTACTTCTCGGTGACGTACTTGATCACTTCGCCGCGCCGACGCTCGTCGAAGTCGACGTCGACGTCGGGCATCGACACGCGCTCGGGGTTGAGGAACCGCTCGAAGATGAGCCCGTGCGGGAGGGGGTCGAGGTCGGTGATGCCCATCGCGTAGGCCGCGAGGGACCCGGCCGCCGAACCACGCCCCGGCCCGACCCGGATGCCCTGGGCCTTGGCCCAGTTGATGAAGTCGGCGACCACGAGGAAGTAGCCGGGGAAGCCCATCTGGCAGATGACCGACACCTCGAAGTCGGCCTGCTTCTGGACGTCGTCGGGGATGCCGCCGGGGTAGCGGCGCGTCAGCCCGCGCTGCACCTCCTGGACGAACCAGGACTCCTCGCTCTCGCCCTCGGGCACAGGGAAGCGCGGCATGAGGTTGGCGCCCTCGGTGAAGGACGCCTCGCACCGTTGTGCGATCAGGAGCGTGTTGTCGCAGGCCTCGGGCACCTCGCGCCACAGGTGGCGCATCTCCTGCGGGCTCTTGAGGTAGAAGTCGGTCGCGTCGAACTTGAACCGCTTGGGATCAGCCAGCGTGGATCCCGACTGCACGCACAGCAGGACCTCGTGGGCCTTGGCGTCCTCGGCCCGCGTGTAGTGCAGGTCGTTCGTGGCGAGCAGCGGCAGGCCGAGGTCCTTGGCCAGGCGCAGCAGGTCGCGCCGGATGCGGGTCTCGATCTCGAGCCCGTGGTCCATCAGCTCGCAGAAGAAGTTGTCAGCGCCGAAGATGTCGCGGAACTCCGCGGCGGCCGCCACCGCCTCCTTGTACTGGCCCAGCCGCAGCCGGGTCTGCACCTCACCCGAGGGGCAGCCCGTGGTGGCGATGAGGCCCTTGCCGAAGCGGTGCAGGAGGTCGCGGTCCATCCGCGGCTTGTAGAAGTGCCCCTCGAGCGAGGCCAGGGAGCCCATCCGGAACAGGTTGTGCATGCCCTGCGTGGTCTCGGCCCACATGGTCATGTGGGTGTAGGCGCCGGTCCCGGAGACGTCGTCCCCGCCGCCGTCGCCCCACCGCACCCGCGTGCGGTCCTGACGCGCGGTGCCGGGCGTCAGGTACGCCTCGAGCCCGATGATCGGCTTGACCCCGTGCTTCTTCGACTTCTTCCAGAACTCGTAGGCCCCGAACAGGAAGCCGTGGTCGGAGGTCGCCACCGCGGGCATCCCCATCCGCGCCGCCTCGGCGAACAGGTCGTCGATCTTCGCCGCACCGTCGAGCATCGAGTACTCGGTGTGGTTGTGCAGGTGGACGAACGACTCCGAGGAGGCGGGCGAGGACATCTTCACCTCCGAAGCGGCGGTTCCGGGCAGCGGGCGACACTCTACGGGGACTGCCCGACAGCATCGGCGAGCCGGGCACCGGGGCTCGAGATCGTGTCCTGGCACACGGACCACCCGTGCCCGATGTGGGCGGCGGCTGCCAGAATGTCCGCGCGGACGATCACGCGGCCGCCGGGAACCGACCCGGCACCCGCGGCGTCCACAGCGGCGCCGTCGCCCGTCCGGGCGCGGGCCGGCGAGGGCCGGACGCACACCCGGCACGAGGAGGCCAGGCGTGGGACTCATGGACAAGCTGCGGGGCGAGTTCGTCGACATCATCGAGTGGCTCGACGACAGCCGGGACACGATGGTGTGGCGGTTCCCGCGCTACCAGAACGAGATCAAGATGGGCGCCAAACTCGTCGTCCGCGAGTCCCAGGTGGCCGTCTTCGTCAACGAGGGCCAGGTCGCCGACGCGTTCGGCCCGGGCACCCACACGCTGCAGACGCAGAACCTGCCGATCCTGTCGACCCTCAAGGGCTGGAAGTACGGCTTCGACTCACCGTGGAAGGCCGAGGTCTACTTCGTCAACACGCGGCAGTTCACCGACCTCAAGTGGGGCACCCAGAACCCCGTCATCGTCCGCGACGCCGAGTTCGGCATGGTCCGGCTGCGTGCCTTCGGTGCCTACTCGGTGCGCGTCACCGACGCCCCCGTGTTCCTCAAGGAGCTGGTCGGTACCGACCCGCAGTTCCGCACCGAGGAGGTGCAGGAGTACCTGCGGCAGATGATCGTGAGCCGGTTCGGCCCCGCTCTCGCCACCGCCGGCGTCCCGATGCTCGACCTCGCCACCCAGCAGTCCAGCATCGGTTCCAAGGTCGCGGGGGTGCTCAACGAGGACCTCGCCCAGGTCGGCGTCCAGATCGCCACCTTCGTCGTCGAGAACATCTCGGTGCCGCCGGAGGTCGAGGCGGCCCTCGACAAGCGCACCCAGATGGGCATCCTCGGCAACCTCGACCAGTACACGCAGTTCCAGGCCGCCAACGCCATGGAGGCGGCGGCCAAGAACCCCTCGGGCGGAGCCGGCGAGGGCCTGGGCGTCGGGCTGGGCATGGCCGTGGGTCAGCGCATGGCCAACCAGCTCAACCCCGCAGCGGCCGCACCCGCGCCCGCCCCTGCGGCGGCACCCGCGGCACCGCCGCCGCTGCCCGCGGCACCCGCCTGGTACGTCGGCGTGGGCGGGCAGCAGCAGGGCCCCTTCGACGCCGCCGGGTTGGCCGCGCAGGCGGCAGCCGGATCCCTGACGGGCTCGACGCTGGTGTGGCGGCAGGGCATGGCCGCCTGGACGGAGGCGTCCGCGGTGCCCGAGCTCGCCTCCGTGCTGGGGTCGGTCCCCCCGCCCCTGCCCCCGGCCTGAGCCCGGAGGGCGGCCGGGCCCTGCGCCAGGCGGCCCGCCCGGCCGTTCGCCCGAGCCGTCGTCGAACCCGAGCCCTTCGTCGAGACCGAGGAATCCATGTCGCAACCGGGCGCGCCCGGTCCGCAGGTCGCCACCTACCCGTGCCCCCAGTGCGGGGCGCGCGTGACGTACGCGCCGGGCACGACGTCGATGACGTGCCCGTACTGCGGGTACGTCCAGGCGATCGAGGCCGTCGACGACGTCATCGAGGAGCATTCCTTCGACGACTGGGCGCGGGAGGACGCCGCCCTGCCCGACAAGGCGGTCGACCACTCGCAGCACGCCCTGCGGTGCCAGAAGTGCGGGGCGACGAGCCAGAGCGCCGACCTGTCCTTCGCCTGCCCGTTCTGCGGCGCGCCCGTGGTCGTCGACCCGACCTCGGGCGGGTCGATCGCGCCCGAGGCGCTCGTACCGTTCGAGATCACGGCGACCGCCGCCAAGGAGGCGTTCCGGCGGTGGGTCACCTCGCGCTGGTTCGCGCCGGGCAGTCTCAAGAAGGTCGCGGCGACGGAGCAGCTCAACGGCACCTACCTGCCCCACTGGACGTACGACGCCGACACGGTCAGCCGCTACGTGGGGCAACGCGGTGAGCACTACTGGGAGACCGAGACCTACACCGAGATGGTGGACGGCCAGGCCCAGACGCGGACCAGGCAAGTGCAGCGCACCCGCTGGTGGCCGGCCTCGGGCACCGTCGCGCGCACCTTCGACGACGTCCTCGTCCCCGGGACCCGGTTCCTGCCCCCCGGGCGGCTCGACGCGATGGGGCCGTGGTCCCTGGAGCGGTCGCTTCCGTTCCAGCCCGAGTTCCTCTCGGGGTACCGCACCCTGCGCTACGACATCGAGCCCGACGAGGGACTCGCCGACGCCAAGCAGCGCATGGCGTCGGTGATCGAGGACGACTGCCGCGCCGACATCGGCGGCGACGAGCAGCGCGTGCACCACGTCGACACCCGCTACGCCGACCTCATGTTCAAGCTGGTGCTGCTGCCGGTGTGGATCGCCGTGTACCTGCACGCGGGGCGCTCGTTCCAGGTGCTGGTCAACGCGCACAGCGGTCAGGTCGTCGGCGACCGCCCCTACAGCGTCCCGAAGATCGTGGCCGCCGTCATCGCGGCGGTGGTGGTCATCGGCGCGGTCGTGGCGATCTACGCCGCCACCCGTTCCGGGGGCTGAGCGGGGCGGCTCACCCCTCGGAGACGACGTCGAGGGCGGCCGCGAGGTCCTCGGGGTACTCCGAGGAGAATTCGACCCACTCCCCCGACCCGGGATGGTCGAACCCGAGGCGCATCGCGTGCAGCCACTGGCGGGTCAGCCCCAGGTGCTCGGCGAGGACGGGATCGGCCCCGTAGGTGAGGTCACCGCAGCACGGGTGCCGCAGGGCGGCGAAGTGCACCCGGATCTGGTGCGTGCGTCCGGTCTCCAGGTGCACCTCGCACAGCGAGGCCGCCCGGAAGGCCTCGACGACCTCGTAGTGCGTGATGCTCGGCTTGCCGCCGGCGACGACGGCGAACTTGAAGTCGGCGCTGGGGTGGCGGCCGATCGGGGCGTCGATCGTGCCGACGAGCGGATCCGGGTGGCCCTGGACCAGCGCGTGGTAGACCTTGTCGACCGTCCGGTCGCGGAACGCCTGCTTGAGCCTGCTGTAGGCGTACTCGCTCTTCGCCACGACCATCAGGCCGCTCGTCCCGACGTCCAGGCGGTGCACCACGCCCTGCCGCTCCGCGGCGCCGGAGGTGGCGATGCGGTAACCGGCCCCGGCGAGGCCGCCGACGACGGTGGGTCCGGTCCACCCGGGACTGGGGTGCGCGGCGACGCCCACCGGCTTGTCGACGACCACCAGATCGTCGTCGTCGTGGACGATCCGCAGGCCCGCCACGTGCTCGGCCACCACCGCGACGGGGGCCGCGGGGGCGGGCAGGGTGACCTCCAGCCACGCACCCGCCGCGAGCCGGTCCGACTTGGCGGCCTCGCGTCCGTCGATGACGACGTCGCCGGCGCCGACGAGGTCGGCCGCGGCGGAGCGGCTGATCCCGAGCAGGCGGGCGAGCCCCGCGTCGACCCGCTCCCCCGCCAGGCCGTCGGGCACGGGCAGGCGTCGGGTGTCAGTCATGGCGGCGGCCGTCCAGGGAGACCCCGCGCAGCGCGGCGACGGCGATCATGATGGCCGCCGTCACGACGCACGAGTCCGCGACGTTGAACACGGGGAAGTTCGGCCACTCCAGGAAGTCGATGACGTGCCCGCGGCCCACGGCCGGGGGCCGCACGAGCCGGTCCACGAGGTTGCCGCAGGCGCCACCCGCGAGGAGGCCCAGGGCGACCGCCCACCAGGCGCTGCCCAGGCGACGCGCGGCCACCGCGACCGCCACCACGACGACCGAGGCGATGATCGTGAAGATCCACGTCGCGTTCGTGGCGAAGGAGAAGGCCGCGCCGGGGTTGCGCACGAGGCGCAACTGCATCACCGGGTCGAGCACCTCGATCACCCGCCCGCCGGCGAGAGCCGACTCGGCCCAGGCCTTCGTGATCTGATCGACGGCGAGGGCGAGGGCGAAGACGCCTGCGCAGACGGCCATCAGCCGGGGTCGGGGGCCGGCGGCGACCGTCGCGCGCGGCTCGGGGGCGGGGGCGGGCTCGGAGATGCTCATCGAGGCCTAGCCTGCCACGCGAGCAGGTCCGCGATCGCCACGCCCCCGGCCCGCGGCCTCAGGTCAGCGGCGTTCCTGGCGCTGCTTGCAGCTCACGCACACGGTGGCACGCGGGAAGGCCTGCAGGCGCGCCTTGCCGATCGCCTCCCCGCAGCTGTCGCAATCCGCGAAGCTGCCGTCGTCGAGCCGTGCCACCGCCTGCTCCAGCTGGAAGATCGTCGCCCGGGTGCCCGTGAGGAACGTCAGGCCCTGCTCGCGCTCGTAGGCCTTGGCCCCGGTGTCGGCCTGGTCGTCGCCCGCCCCGTCGCCCCCGTCGCGCATCATCTCGTCGAGCCGCGCCTGCATGGCCTCCAGCTCGTGGCCGAGGCGATCCACGTCGCTGGTGAGTTCGGAGCGGATGCCGAGGATCTCCTCCTCGGTCCAGGGTTCCTCGCCGGGGCGGACCGCAGGGACCCGGCCGGCGGTGGCAGGGGCGGCGGCGTCGGGCTCCGGCGCCGCGGCCGGGGGGTGCCCGGCGCGGGTACGGCCATGGGTGGCCGCCGCGCGGCGGGCGGCGACGGTCGAGGCGGCGCGGTCGGCCATGGAACCCTCCCTGGGGCCCGGAACGGGCTGTGATGGTGCCGTGAGGATAGGCGCACAGCGCGCTGTCATCAACCGAACACAGCTAGTAATTCCCTCGCGTGTCGCCCGTCGGTCACCGCGGGCTGTCCGGCGCGCCCGCCGCGGGGCCCAGGAGGGAGGCCACCTCGGCCGGGTCGACGTCGAGCTCCACCACCTTGACGCGGGACGTGGCGCCGGTGACCAGGCGCACCTGACGGGGCCGAACACCCAGGGCAGAGGCCACTGCCTGCAGCGCGGCCTGCGTGGCCCGACCGTCGACCGCAGGCTCGGAGACGGCCACCAGGAGCCCGCCGCGGCCGTCGGGCGCCACGCCCGGACGCCGCGCTCTCGGCGTGACCTTGATGCTCACCCGCACGCGGGCCCTCCTCACGCAAACGGGCTGCGGCCGCGGGAAGACCCGCGGCCGCAGCCTCGTCACAGCGACGTCAGCGCACTCCAGGACGACGTACCGGCTCCCCTCGCCCGCCGGGGCGCAGCGCCGTCAGGACGTCGACTCAGTTCTGCCCACCGAACGGGTAGGACTGTGCCGGAGCGTCCGACCCACCCTCGGCGGCGTAGCCACCGCGCGTCGGCAGAGGCCCGCTGTAGCCCGTGGACCCGCTCGCGACCGGAGCCGGCGAGGACGGGGTCCGCGACGGGACGACCGCCGCCTTCTGGTCCAGCTCACGCAGCTGGCCCTCGAGGTAGGACTTCAGGCGGCTGCGGTACTCACGCTCGAAGGCGCGCAGCTCGTCGATCTTGCGCTCGAGGAGCGAGCGCTCCTGCTCCAGGGACCCCAGCGTCTGACGCTGCTTGTCCTCCGCCTCACGCACCAGGCGCGTGGCGTG
This sequence comes from Kineosporiaceae bacterium, assembly GCA_046330935.1. Classification (GTDB taxonomy): domain Bacteria; phylum Actinomycetota; class Actinomycetes; order Actinomycetales; family Kineosporiaceae; genus JAXLRU01. Next base: position 394,645 of record JAXLRU010000005.1, on the reverse strand, counting down.
CTCGCGGGCCTCGCCCACGATCCGGTCACGCTGCTGCTCACCGTTGCGCACGTACTCGTCGTGCAGCTTCTGGGCGAGAGCGAGCATGCCGGCCGCGGCCTCGGGACCCTGCCCGACCGCCTCCAGCTGGGCCATGCTGCGGACCGGCTCGGGCACGGGCGCCATGGCGGCGACCGGCGCGGGAGCAGGCGCGGGAACCGGAACGTTCACCGGCTCCGGGTCGACCTCGCGGGCGACCGTCGCACGAGAGAGCTCGCCGACGCGGCGCTCGCAGGCGCCCAGCTTCTGGCGCAGCTCCTCGTTCTCTTCGTTGAGGCGACGGAGCTCGTTGACGACCTCGTCCAGGAAGTCGTCCACCTCGTCCTGGTCGTAGCCCTCGCGGAACTTCGTCGCCTGGAAGCGCTTGTTGACAACGTCCTCGGGCGTCAAAGGCATGTGGTCACCTCGCGGGAGAGTCTCGGTGGAGAAAGGGAGCCACGGTTCACCGTATCGGATCGGCCTGCCCGTCACGACCAACGACAGGACCGTTCACCTCGGTTCCTCGCAACCCTCCCTCACCGAACCGTCGTTCGAGTCCGTACCGGTCCGGACCGACCGGACGGAACCGACATCAGCGGCACGAGCCACCGAGGCCCCGGCGGGGCCGCGGCTACGCTACCCGTACCTGAGCCCCTCTGCCGACCTCTGTGCGTGGGCGAGTTGCGGACGACACGCCGGACGGCACCGTTCAGGACGCCGGGACCAGCGAGTACGCGACGAAGACGACGAACAGCAGGAGCATGAACGCGAGGTCGAGAGCCACCTGGCCGATACGCAACGGCGGGATGATCCGGCGCAGCATGCGCAGCGGGGGGTCGGTGAGGGAGTAGACGCCGACAGCGCCCACGAGCACGGGGCCGCGGGGGCGCCACTCGCGCGCGAACACCCGGATCCAGTCCAGCGCCATGCGGGCGAACAGGGCGATCAGGTACAGCAACAGAGCCGTCTTGATCACCGCGAACACGATCGACACGTACAACCCCTGAGGAAGAGCCGGACCTGGGTGCGCAGCAGGCGGAGCCTACGGGAAGGCCGTCAGCGGTGCGGGCGCACCCTGCCGAACGGGGGGCGGGGGTGCGGTGTTCCGCGCCGGCCCGCGCGTCACCCGTTCGTCAGCTCTGGTTGAAGAACCCGCGCTCGGTGGTGGTGCGCACCTTCTCGGCGGGTGCGACCTCGACGTCGGCGGGCGAGAGCAGGAAGACCTTGTTCGTCACCCGCTCGATGGCTCCGTGCAGCCCGAACACGAGCCCCGCGGCGAAGTCGACGAGGCGCTTGGCGTCGGACTCGTCCATCTCGCCCAGGTTCATGATGACGGGCATCCCGGCACGGAACGCCTCACCGATCGTCTTGGCCTCGTTGTACGTGCGCGGGTGGATCGTGGTGATCCGGTGGATCTCCCGCGACGGCTCGCGCGACGGCTGCTCCCCGGTGCGCACGACCCGGGCGACCTGGTTGCGGTGGATGGGCGTCACCGCCGCGCGGCGCTCCTCGGCCCGGCGTTCGTCGGCGCGACGGTCCTCGGGACGCTCGTCGTCGGGCTCGTCCTCGAGCACGGCGTCGGCGTCGTCGTAGTCGTCGTAGGCCTCGTAACGCTCGTCGTCCTCGGCCAGCCCGAGGTACACCATCGTCTTGCGCAGGGCGCCGGCCATGGGGACTCCTTGGGGGGAAGCGGCGAAGCACCGCGCCGCCCCGGAGGCGACGACGGCGACTCGCATCGGGCGTCGATGACGGGTCGGACATGCATCCGTTCGCGACGTTACTGCACGGTCGGGCGCCGACCGAGGATCGCGGAGCCGACACGCAGGTGTGTCGCGCCCCAGGCCAGGGCCGCCTCGAGGTCGGAACTCATGCCGGCGGAGATCCAGCCCGCCGCCGGGTCCACGGATCGTACGGTCGCGGAGAGGGCGGGTAGCACCTCGAACGCCCGCCGCGGGTCCTGCCCGAGCGGGGCCACGGCCATGACGCCCCCCAGGGCCAGGGCGGGCGCGGCGGCCACCTCCTCCGCCAGCGCCGGCAGGTCCTTCGGCTCGACGCCGCCCCGGCGCGGATCACCGTCGAGGCTCACCTGGAGCAGGCAGCGCAGGGGCGGGCCGCCGAGCTCGGCGCGGGCACGGGACAGGGCGGCGACCAGGGACGGACGGTCGACGGAGTGCACGCAGGCGGCGTAGCGGGCCACCGACCGCGCCTTGTTCGTCTGGAGCTGCCCGACGAAGTGCCAGGCGAGGTCCGCGCGCGCGAGCGCCTCGGCCTTGCCCGAGGCCTCCTGGTCGCGGTTCTCGGCCACGTCACGGACACCGAGGCGGGCGAGGAGTTCGACGTCGGAGGCGGGGTAGGTCTTGGTCACCACCACGAGGGTGACCTCGTCGGCGGAACGTCCCGCCTCACGCGCGCCGGCCGCGATCCGGGTGCGGACCGCGGCCAGCGCCGCCTCGAGCTCTGCGGCCCGGGAAGGGGTGAGGGTCACTTGAGGAAGTCGGGCACGTCCAGGTCGTCGTCCTCCAGCGCCACCGGACGCGACGAGCGGACGGCGTGGGCGCCCTCGCCGAGTTCCACGACGCGCGGGACGGACACCGCCTCGGGACGCCCCTGGGCGGCGGGCTCGCTCCAGGCCGTCGCGGGAGCGGGGGCCGCCGTGCCCACGGTGCCGACGGGGCGGGACGGCGCCGAGGGCACCTCCGCCGCCTGGGCGACCGGGACGGGGGCGGGCGCTGCGGCGGGCGCCGGAGCCGGGGCCGGCACGGGCGGGGCGGGAGGCAGGACGACCCCGGCGCGGTGGATCCCCGCAGCGGGGGCGGTCGCGGCGGGGGCCGCCGAGCGGCCGGACACCTGCCCGAGCGCGCGGTCGTCCTTGCGGCGGGCCGGCGCGCCGCCGTCGAACCCGGCGGCGATGACCGTCACGCGGACCTCGTCGCCGAGGGCGTCGTCGATGACGGCCCCGAAGATGATGTTCGCCTCGGGGTGCGCGGCCTCCTGAACGAGGCGGGCCGCCTCGTTGATCTCGAACAGGCCGAGGTCGGAACCGCCCTGGATGGACAGCAGGACGCCGTGGGCGCCGTCGACGCTCGCCTCGAGCAGGGGGCTGGAGATGGCGGTCTCGGCGGCCTGGACGGCGCGGTCCTCCCCGCGCGCCGACCCGATCCCCATGAGGGCGCTGCCCGCGCCCTGCATGACGGACTTGACGTCGGCGAAGTCGAGGTTGATCAGACCTGGGGTAGTGATGAGGTCGGTGATGCCCTGGACGCCGGACAGCAGCACCTGGTCGGCCGAGCGGAAGGCGTCGAGGACGCTGACATTGCGGTCGCTGATCGACAGCAGGCGGTCGTTGGGGATGGTGATCAGGGTGTCGACCTCCTCCCGCAGGGACCCGATGCCGGAGTCGGCCTGGGTGGAGCGGCGACGCCCCTCGAAGGTGAACGGACGCGTGACGACACCGATGGTGAGCGCCCCCAGCGAGCGGGCGATGCGCGCGACGACGGGCGCTCCGCCCGTGCCGGTGCCACCACCCTCACCCGCGGTGACGAAGACCATGTCGGCCCCGCGCAGGACCTCCTCGATCTCCTCGGCGTGGTCCTCGGCGGCCTTGCGCCCGACCTCCGGGTCGGCGCCCGCGCCCAGGCCCCGGGTGAGCTCGCGGCCCACGTCGAGCTTGACGTCGGCGTCGCTCATGAGCAGCGCCTGGGCGTCGGTGTTGATGGCGATGAACTCGACGCCCTTGAGGCCGACCTCGATCATGCGGTTGACCGCGTTGACCCCGCCACCGCCGATACCGACGACCTTGATGACTGCCAGGTAGTTCTGCGGTGCTGCCACGTCGCGTGCCTCTCGCTCGCTGAGTCGGTCGAGCTCTCCTGCCGCCGCGCGGGCCGGCCGGTCGAGCGTGTGGGGCCCGTCCAGACCCTCACCCTCAACTAGAGGGTTATAGTTATGTCAGGTTCGTTCTCCAGGAACGTAGGCATCGCCGCGCCCATGCTCAACGACCGCCCCCGGCGTGTCGCGGGTCAAGGGCGGCGCTGCGTCGACGACGGCGCGGCCGAGCCCCCGACGGCCGCCCTGCTCGAGCGCGGCTGCGCGCTTGCGAGGCCGCCCTTCGTCGCCGTCGGCTTGCTCACGCCCGGTGTCCCCCCGGCCTTCGTCGAGCCCCCCGGCTTCGGCGTCCGCGCCGGGGAGACGGAGCGCTTGCCCTGGTCACGCCCGGACGCTCGGGGTGTGGGCCTCGCCCGTGATCCGCTGGCCGCGGGGGCGCCGGGCGCGGACACGTCGTAGAGCGCGGCGGGAGCGCCCATCATCCGCCGCAGCACCAGCGACTTGAGCTCGGCGTGGTCGGGGGCCCCCCACAGCACGCGCGCACCGCTCGACAGCCCCAACCACACGCCGTCCGGGCTGCTCGCACCGCTACGGCGCACCTGCTCGCTCAGCCACGGCGGCAGTGAACCGAGGACGTCGACGACCGCCGGAACGGTCGGCGCCGAGGCGCGGGCGAGGTCGACCTCCACGGTCGGCACCCCCGCCGGAACGCTCGCCTCCTGCCCCAGGACCACCCCCTCGCCGTCCACGAGCGCCACTCCCCCGCCTCGGCGGACGGCGGCGACGGGCACCCGCTCCCGGATCGAGATCGTCAGCGTCGTCGGCCAGCGACGGTGCACCTCGACGTCCCGGACGACGACCTCGCCACGCAGTGCATCGGCGACGACGGCCGGTTCCGCCAGGAGCATGGGACGACCCACCTGGGACGACGCCGCCTGGCGGGCGACGCCCGGGTCGAGCCGCACGGCCCCCTCGACGCGCACGTGGGTGACCCGCAGCCAGGCGGAGGCGAACAGGACCCAGCAGGCGAAGGCGACCGCGGCCACGGCCAGCAGGACCACGCCGATCCGCGCCCACAGCCGCCGCCGGGCTCGGGCCTGGAGCCGCTGCTGCGCGGAGGAGACGGGGGCCGGTCGAGGGCCCCGGGGCGGGTTCGGCCGTGCCCCGGGGGCGCCTGCCGGGGTGCGTCCGGTCTGAGGGCGCGCGGGGGCGGCACGGCCCTCCCCCGGCACCCGGCCGGACCGGCCCGCGGCGGCACCCGCGGTACCCGGAGTCGGAGTCCTGGCGGCGCGCGGGGCGGTCGACGGTGCCCCGGGGGCGCGAGCGGCCCCCGATCGGCGGGGCGCAGCGTCGGGCGCGCGCCCCGGCGACTGAGGCCGCCGTGTCATCGACGGGACCGCTGGTCGAGGGCGCGCAGGATCCGCGGGCCCTGCGTGGTCACGTCGCCGGCGCCGACGGTCAGCACGAGGTCACCGGGGCCGGCGAGCTCGGCCACGCGGGCGGCCACCTCGTCGGCGTCGTCCACGGCGAGCACGTCGGCGTCGGGCAGGTGCACGTGCGGGCGGAGGAACCCGGCGCGGACGTCGGGGTCAGGGACCTCCCTCGCCGCGTAGACGTCCATCAGGACCACGGCGTCGGCCAGCGACAACGCCCGCCCGAACTCGGCCGCGAAGGCGCGGGTGCGACTGACCAGGTGCGGTTGGAACACCGCCACCACCCGCCCGTCCCCGACCACCCGGCGGGCGGCGGACAGGAGCGCGGCGACCTCGGTGGGGTGGTGGGCGTAGTCGTCCACCACGCGCACGCCATCCGCCTCGCCGACGAGGTCGAACCGGCGCCGGGCGCCGCCGACCGTGGCCAGCGCGGCGACCGCGGCGTCGCCGTCGCCGCCGGCTTCCGTGAGGACGATAAGCGCCGCCGTGGCGTTGAGGGCGTTGTGCCGGCCCGGCATCCGCAGCTGCACGCTCAGGACGCGCCCGGGCGCGGCGGGCAGGCCGCGCACCTCGAACCTCGTCCCGGCGGCGTCGACCGAGATGCCGCTCACCCGCACCTGCGCCGCCGGTCCCTCGCCGTAGGTGAGGACCCGAGGGGCGGTGGGCGGGAGGGCGGCCAGGAGGCGGGTCACCCCGGGGTCGTCGGCGCAGGCGGTGAGCAGGCCGTCGGGGCCCGGCAGCAGGGCGAACGCGGCGAAGGCGGCGTCGACGGCCTCGCCGGTCCCGTAGTGGTCGAGGTGGTCGGGCTCGACGTTGGTGACGACGCAGACGGCCGGCCGGTAGCGCAGGAAGGAGCCGTCCGACTCGTCCGCCTCGGCGACGAACAGGTCCCCCGCCCCGGCGGCCGCGTTGCCGCCGCCGTCCACGAGGTCCCCACCGATGGCGTAGGAGGGGTCCAACCCCATGGCGCGGGCGGCGACCGCGATGAGCGAGGACGTCGTCGTCTTGCCGTGGGTGCCCGCGACCGCGACACCGCGGCGTCCGGCCATCAACGCGGCGAGCGCCTGCGAGCGGTGCAGGACGGGCACCCCGGCCTGCCGCGCGGCGACCACCTCGGGGTTGTCCTCGCGCACGGCGCTGGAGACGACCAGTGCCCGGGCGCCCTCGACAGCGCCGGCCTCGTGGCCCACGCGGACCTGCGCGCCCAGCGCGGCCAGGGCGTCGAGCGCGGCTCCGCCCTTGGCGTCGCTGCCGCTCACCTCGACGCCGCGGGCCAGCAGGAGGCGGGCGACGGCCGACATGCCGGCCCCACCGATGCCGACGAGGTGCGTGCGTCCCCACGCCTCGACGCCGCCGAGTGCGCGGTCGTCGGCGAGGTCGACGATGCGCCCGTTCACCGGCGTCGCTCCCCTCGCCCGCGCTCCTGGCGCGGGGACGGTCCGGCGGCCACCGCCTCGGCGACGAGGTCGGCGAGGCGCTCGTCGCCGTCGCGGACGCCGAACTCCGCGCTCGCGCGACCCATGGCCGACAGTCGCTGCGGGTCGGCCACGAGGGGCACCAGCGTGTCCTTCACCCAGGCGGGGGTGCAACCCGCGTCGTCGACCAGCAGGCCACCGCCGGCGCGCACGACCGGCTCGGCATTGAGCCGCTGCTCGCCGTTGCCGATCGGCAGGGGCACGTACGCGGCGGGCAGCCCGAGGGCGGTCAGCTCGCTCACCGTGCCCGACCCTGCACGGCAGACCACCAGGTCGGCGACCGCGTAGGCGAGGTCCATCCGGTCGAGGTACTCGACGACGACGTAGGGCGGCGCGGCGTGGCGGCCCCGGTGGGGGTCGACGGTCTTGCCCCGGCCCGCGGCGTGCAGCACCTGGACCCCGGCCGAGGCCAGGTCGGCGGCGGCCGCCCCGAGGGTCACGTTGAGCCGCTGGGCCCCCAGGGACCCGCCGGTGACCAGGACCGTGGGCACGCCCGGCTCGAGGCCGAAGAACGCCAGGCCCTCCTCGCGCAGGCGTGCGCGGTCGAGGGTGGTGATGGCGCGGCGCAGGGGCATCCCGAGGACGCGGGCCCCGCGCAGGGGCGTGCCCGGGAAGGCGGTCGCGACGAAGGGGGTGAGGCGCGCGCCCAGCCGGTTGGCGACGCCGGGCCGCGCGTTGGCCTCGTGGACGACGATGGGGACGCCGGCCCGGCGCGCCGCGAGGTAGGCGGGCGTCGAGACGTACCCGCCGAACCCGACGACGACGTCCGCCTTCGCCGCCTCGATGGCGTCCTGGGCCGCCTTCACGGCACCGCGCAGCGTCGCCGGCAGGCGGACGAGGTCGGCGGAGGGCTTGCGGGGCAGCGGGACCCGCGGGATCAGCGCGAGCTCGTAGCCGGCCTCGGGGACCAGCCGCGACTCCAGGCCGGCGGCCGTGCCGAGGGCGACGACACCCGTGGCCGCGTCACGCCGGCGCAGGCAGTCGGCCAGCGCGAGCATCGGAGCGACGTGGCCGGTCGTCCCGCCGCCCGCCACGACCACGGACAGGGGACGCACGAGTTCGGGCGGAGGGGTCATCGAGGGCTTCCCGGACGGGTGAGGCCGCGCAGGCGGCGGGCGCGGACGACGGCGAGGGACTGCCGCGCGGTGGTGGTACGAGCAGCGAGGGCGGCCGCGGCGGCAGGGTCGCGACGGGCGAACCCGACGACCATGCCGAGGGCGACGAGGGTCGTGATCAGGGCGGAGCCTCCACTGGACACGAGCGGCAGGGGGACGCCGACCACGGGCAGCAGGCCCAGCACCGCGGCGATGTTGATCACGGCCTGTCCGACCACCCAGACCAGCACCCCGCCGGTGGCGATCTTGACGAAGTCGTCGTCGGCGCGGACGACGACCCGGTAGAGACCGAACGCCAGGACGGCGAACAGCGCGAGGATCAGCAGGCTCCCGGCCAGGCCGAGCTCCTCGCCGATGATCGCGAAGATGAAGTCGTTGTGCGCCTCGGGCAGCCAGGACCACTTCTCCCTGCTGTTGCCGAGGCCGACGCCCCACCAACCTCCCGACGCCAGAGCGTACTTGCCCTGCATCGGCTGCCAGCACGTGACGCTCGCGTGCGGGTCCGGGCAGCCGTTGAGCCAGTCATTGATCCGGCTGAGCCGGCTCTGCCGGGCGCCCAGGACGGCCCAGACCACCACCGTGGCCGCGAGCGCGGACATCGCGAACAGCCGCACGCGGGCCCCGCCGAGCCACAGCAGCGAGCCGACCAGGGCGAGCAGGATGAGTCCCGTGCCGAGGTCGTGCCCCGCCAGGACGAGGCCGAGCAGGATCGCCGATCCCGGGACGACGACCGGCACGAGCACGTGCACGGTGCGGTGCATGAGCAGCCGCTTGCGTGCCAGGACGGCCGCCCCCCAGACCACGAGGGCGAGCTTGGCGGCCTCGGAGGGCTGCAGGGTGATGCCGCCGAGGGAGATCCAGTTGCGGTTGCCGTAGACCTCGACGCCGAGCGGGGTCAGCACGAGGCCGAGACCCACCACCGACAGCCCCAGCAGGGGCCAGGCCAGGGCGGTCCACCACCGGGTCGGGATCCGGGAGGCCAGGAGCATCAGCGGCAACGCGACGGCGGCGAACATCGCCTGCTTGGTGAAGACCGTGTACGGGGAGTGGTCCTTGCGCAGCGACTCGATGCTCGAGCTGGACAGCACCATGAGCAGGCCCAGGGCGGTGAGGGCGAGGGTGGCCCCCAGGACGAGGTAGTACGGGGCCAGCGGGGAGTCGAGCCGGCCCCACACGCCGTGCCGGACGGCCGGGCGCGCAGCGGCGGCCACGGGCGCGTCGTCGGGGACCGTCGGTGTCGCCGCGGACATGCTCACTCCTCCTCGCCGTCACCTCGCCGGTCCGGACGGTCGCCGGCCTGCAGTGCCAGGACGGCCCCGCGCACGGCGTCGAGATCGCCGCCGGCTGCGACCCCGGGCGCCCACACGACGACGTCGTCGCCACCCGCCAGGCGGGCGGCCGCGCTCAGCGCCGCGCCGACGCCGTCCCGACCGTCAGTGTCCGCGACGGCGACCACGTGGACGGGGACCTCGGGCGCGTGTCGGGCCAGGTGACCCGCGAGCACCGACCCGGCCGCAGCGCCCTGTGGTGCCGGCGCGGCGGGCCAGGAGGTGAGGACGACGGCGCGCAGCAGCGGGGCGACCAGGCGCAGCAGGCGCTGCACCTCCTCCCCGGCGCCGGCGTCGGGGTGGGCGATCCAGACGACGTCGGCGCGCGCGGCCGTGAGCGCTGCGAGCGCGGTGGACACCGACACGGCGTCGCCGTCGAGGACGACGCGCGGCGTGCCGGGCAGCAGCTCGGGCATCCCGCCGAGGGCGGGCGCGGCGCGCAACGCCTCGCGCACGGCGGCCGCGGGCACCCCTGCCGCGCGGACCAGCCCGGCCGCGGTGAGGGCGACGCGGACCACCTCCGGGGACAGCAGCCCCTGCAGGCACGCCTCGACGTCGGTGAGCGTGGCCACCTCGGCGGCCGCGTCGTGGCGGCGTTCGACGAAGGCCCGGTCGCACAGGACGTCCTCGACGAGACCGAGCGCCGACACCGGCGGCACGCCGAGCCCCACTCCCACCGCACGGCACCCCTCCACGACGTCGACGGCGCGCACCGCTTCCTCGGTGCGCGGGTCGTCGAGGGCGTACAGGCACGCCAGTCGCGTGCGGGCGTAGACCTGGCCGGCGTCGCGGCGCATCCCGGCAGCACCGGCGGGGTGATCCTCGGCCGGCCCTGCCGAGACGAGCAGGCGGAGGCGACCGGCGAGACGAGGGTGAGGAACGCCGCCTGCCAGGGCGAGACCTCGACGACGAGCAGGCCGGGCACTTCGGCGGTGAACGCGCCTACGCGCACCCGGCGACCAGACCGCCTGCAGCGGCGGCGCGCACGCCCGCGGCGACCGCCATGGCCGCGGCGAGGTCGGCGGTCGCCCTGCGGCGGGCGCTGCCGCCGACCACGAGCCATTCCGCCCGTACGGGCAGCAGCCGCCAGGCCAGCTCGACGTCGGCCAGGACCTCGATGCCGCGGGCGGCGGCCTCCTCCGCGTAGGGGCGGTCGAGGCCGGGGCTCTCCCCCACCACGACGAGGTCGACGCCGGGCTCCTGCTCGAGGTCGGCGGCCGGGGTGGCCGCGCGGGCGCGGACCGTCGCGCCGAGGGTGCGCAGGATCTCCGCCCGGTCGGCGCGCTCCCGGGCCACGGCGCCGTCGAGGGGCGCGTCGTCGAGGACGACGACGTGGGCGCCGCGCTCCAGGAGGGCGTCGGCGGCTGCGAATCCCTCGCGGTCGAGGACGTGACCAGCGCCCGGCGCCCCGCCGGGCCTCGGCGCTGCTCGCTCACGTCCCGACGACCCATTCGGCGTAGAAGACCACAGGCGAGGCCGACGAACAGCCCGGCGATGATCCAGAACCGGATGACGATGGTGACCTCGCCCCAGCCCGCGAGCTCGAAGTGGTGCTGCAGGGGCGCCATCCGGAGAACGCGCTTGCCCCGCAGCTTGAAGGACCCGACCTGGATCACCACCGACGGCGTGATGATCAGACGAAGGCCGCCGAGGCACCAGGAGCAGCTCGGTGCGCGAGGTGATCGCTAGCCCGGCGAGCGCCCCGCCCAGGGCGAGCGAGCCGGTGTCACCCATGAATCGCGGCCGGGGAGGCGTTCCACCACAGGAAGCCGAAGCAGGCGCCCATCACGCAGGCGACGACGGCGAGGTCGCGCAGGTCGCGGACCTCGTAGCACTGCAGACCCGGGCGAAGCTCGCAGGACTGGTTGGACTGCCAGGTGCCGATCAGGACGAACGCGCCGAGCACAGCGACGCGCTCGCCCAGTGGCCAGGCCGTCGAGGCCGTCGGTGAGGTTCACCGCATTGCTCATCGCGGCGATCATGAAGTAGGCCAGACGACGAACAACGGCGTGCCGATCGCGGCGCCGGCGAAGGCGAGGTCAGGCCCGTGTCGCGGATGAACGACACCCGCGTCGGCGGCATCAGGACGCCTTGTTCGGGAACTGCAGGGCGAGGACGGCGAAGCTGATCGCGACCACGGACTGGCCGATCAGCTTCTCGCGTGCCCGCAGGCCCAGCGACCGCTGCTTGCTGATCTTGATGAAGTCGTCGAGGAACCCGACGATGCCCAGGCCGGTCATGAGGAACAGGACCAGCAGGCCGAGACCAGCCGGCAGGCGCAGGTCGATGAACAGGCGCAGCAGGCGACCTGGCCACCACGTAGCGCCCAGCACGCAGGGCGATGATGACGGTGCCGCCCATCGTGGGCGTCCCGCGCTTTGGTGTGGTGCGACGTGGGCCCGTCGTCCCAGATGAACTGGCCGTACCCGCGGTGCACGAGCCATCTGGCCAGACGACCAGGGCGTGCCGAAGGGCGAAGCCCAGCGACAGCGCGGCGGCGACGACGACCGTGATCATCGCCGGCACTTCGCCGACCGTGGCCAGCAGGGCGGCCGCGACCGCCTCGAGGCCGACGGCGCGGCTCGCCTTCACGAGCACCACGTCACCAGGGGCACCTCGGCCACCTCGTCGCCCGGCCACGTCGGGCACGCACCTGGCCAGCGCCACACCGCCCTCGCGCGCGGCGGCCACGAGGTCGGCGACCAGGCCGTCGCCGACGCACCAGTACGGCGTGCAGGCCGTCGGCGGCCGCGGCCCGGCCCACGGCCAGGTGCTCGGCCTGCTCGGTGGCGCCCAGCTCGCGCATCTGGCCCAGGACGGCCCACGCGCGCCCGCCCGCGGCCTGGCCATGGTCGCCACTGCGGCGAGTCCGGCCCGCACCGACTCGGGGTTGGCGTTGTAGGCGTCGTTGACGACGGTGATGCCGTCGGGGCGGCGCACCACCTCCATGCGCCAGCGGCTGGCCGGCTTGGCGTCGGCCAACGCGTCGGCCAGCTCGCCGAGGCCCATGCCCAGGTGCAGCGCGACCGCGGCCGCGGACAGGGTGTTCGCCACATGGAAGTTGCTCGCGGGAACGGCGCACGGGCACGGACCCCTGCGGCGCCACGAGCATCGAAGGACGCGGCGGAGCGAGCTCGGCATCGAGGGCCACGTCGACGGCGCGCACCGCCGCCGAGGCATCGCGGCCGGTCATGACGACCCTGCCCTGCGTACGGCCCGCCATGGCGGCGACCCAGCGGGTCGTCGGCGTTGAGGACAGCGAGCCCTTCGCCCGGCATCAACGCCTCGACCAGCTCGCCCTTCGTGGCGGCCGGCTTCCTCGCGGCTGCCGAACTCGCCCACGTGCGCGCTGCCGACGTTGAGGACGACGGCGACGTCGGGCGGGGTGATCTCGCGCAAGGTACCGGATGTTGCCCGGGTGGCGGGCGCCCATCTCCATCACGAGGTAACGCGTCCCTCGTCCCACCGTCAGGGCGGTCAGCGGCGCGCCCCAGCAGTTGTTGGGGCGACCCTTCCAGCAGCCGTCGGCCCCAGCCGGGACAGCAGGGCCCGCAGCGGGTCCGCTATTGCTCGTCTTGCCCGAGGACCCCGTGACGCCGACGACGGTCAGCCCCGGGTGCTTGGCCACGACCGCCCTCGCCAGCCTGCCGAGCGCGGCCAGCGGGTCGTCGCACAGCACCGCGGGCACCCCCACGGGACGCGCCGCCAGCACGGCGACCGCGCCCGGGCCACGGCGGCCGCGGCGTAGTCGTGCCCGTCCACGCGCTCCCCGGCAGCGCGACGAAGGCGCCCTCGCGCACCGCGCGGGAGTCGGCGACGACGGGACCCGCCACGACGACGTCGGGGTCGGCGCCGTCCAGGCGGCCACCGACCGCCTCGGCGACCTCCGCCAGGGTCAGGGGGATCACGCGGACTGCTCCTTCGTCGTGGTGGAAACGGCTTCCCCGAGGTGCTCGCGCGGCGCCCCAGGCCAGCACCTCGCGATCGTCGAAGGGTGGACGACCCCCCCGTAGTCCCTGTCCTCGCTCGTGCCCCTTGCCCGCGACCAGGACCGCACCCGGCGGGCTCCCCGGGCGGCGTCGCCAGCCGTACCGCGAGGCGTACGGCCTCGCGACGGTCCGGCACCTCCCGCACCAGGGCGCCGCCCTGCACGGCGCCGGCGAGCACGGACGCGCGGATCGCGGCCGGGTCCTCCGATCGCGGGTTGTCGTCGGTCACGATGACGACGTCGGCACCGTCGGCGGCGGCGCGGCCCATCAGCGGGCGCTTGTCCCGGTCGCGGTCACCCCCGGCACCGAGGACGACGACGAGCGGGCTGCGAGGGCGCAGCGAGGCGGTGGCGGCCGCGACCGCGGCCGGCGTGTGGGCGTAGTCGACGAGCGCCAGCGGGGCCCGGGCCGCCTGCTCGGGCGGCAGGCCGGCGTCCACGAGCTCCATCCGGCCGGGCACGGCCCCCGCAGCCGCCACCGCGCGGGCGGCCTCCTCGGCGGGCATGCCGCCCTCGACCAGCATCAGGACCGCGAGTGCGGCATTGGCCTGGTTGAACGACCCCGGCAGCGGCGGGAGGAGCCGGCACAGGGGGCCCGAGGGCGTGACGAGGACGATCTCGTCGCCGTCCGCCCGGACCCGCACGTCGGCGTCGGTGACGTCGGCGTCGGCCAGGGCGAACGTCACCGTGGGCAGGCCCTGCGCCCTCGCGTGCGCCGCCATCCGCGCGCCCCACGCGTCGTCGACGCAGACCACCGCCCGCCGGGCGTGCCGGGAGGTGAACAGCTCGGCCTTCGCCGCGAAGTAGTCCTCCATGTCGGGGTGGAAGTCGAGGTGGTCCTGGGAGAGGTTCGTGAACCCCGCGACGTCGACGCACAGGCCGTCCACCCGGTGCAGGCGCAGGGCGTGGCTGGAGATCTCCAGGGCGCAGTCACGCGCCCCCGCCTCCACCATGACGGCGAGCATCGCCTGGAGGGCCGGCGCCTCGGGCGTCGTCCGGACGCTGGGCAGGCGGACCTCCCCGACCCGGTTCTCCACCGTCCCCACCAGCCCGCAGGTGCGGCCCACCCGCTCCAGGGCGCCGGCGAGGAGGAACGTCGTGGTGGTCTTGCCGTTCGTGCCGGTCACGCCGAACGTGCGCAGGCGGCGCGCGGGCTCCCCGAACACCCAGGCCGAGATCTCGCCGACCAGCTCCCGCGGGCGGGGGGCGACCAGCACCTCCGGCCCGGCGTCGTCCAGCTGCCGCACCCCGTCGGGATCGGTGAGGACGGCGATCGCACCCGCGGCGGCGGCCTGGGCCGCGAAGGCGGCACCGTGACTGCTGGAGCCCGGCAGGGCGGCGTAGAGATCGCCCGGGGCGATCGCCCGGGAGTCGAGGCTGACCCCGCTCAGCTCCACCTGAGCCGGGTCGCGGCCCGCGCCCCGGTGCTCGAGCTGCGGCCATCGACGCAGCAGGTCGGCGAGGGAGTACCCCGGGACGCTGCGCGGCCGGGGCCCCGCCGGTGACGGCGGAGGGACGTCGGGCGGCACGGTCGGAGGGTAGCCGGTCAGCGCCACGTGAGCTTCACGGCGGGTGCCTTGCGCCCGGTCGGCGGCACCGCCTCCTGGGCCAGGGCGTAGCTCATGACCTCCTTGAAGACCGGAGCCGCGACCGTCCCGCCGTAGTGGCCGTTGACCGGGCGCTGGAGCACCACCGACACGACCAGGCGCGGGTCGTCGGCGGGGGCGTAGCCGATGAAGCTCGCGGTGTAGCCCCGGTAGCAGCCGCACTGCGTGTCGACGGCCTGCGCCGTGCCCGTCTTGCCCGCGACCCGGTACCCCGGGATCTGCGCCGACTCCGCCGTCCCCTCCTCGCTCACCACGGATTCGAGGATCGTGCTCAGCTCGGTGGCCGTGCGCTCGCTCACCACCCGCACCCCGGCCGGGCGCGGCTGCGGAACGGGCGAGCCGTCGGCGTCGAGGGTGGCCTGCACCAGCCTCGGCGGGATCCGCACGCCCTTGTTCGCGATGGTCTGGAACACGTCGGTGGCCTGCAGCGCCGTGACCGACACGCCCTGGCCGAACAGGACCGTGTAGCGCTGCGAGGCGTTCCAGTCCTGAGGGGCTGCGAGCAGGCCACGGGACTCGGGCAGCCCCACGCCTGTCTTCTGACCCACCCCGAAGGCGGTGAGGTAGCGGTGCATGACCTCGGGCGAGAGCCGCTCCCCCACCATGATCGTCCCGACGTTGCTGGACTGGGCGAGCACGCCGGCGAAGGTCAGCTTCTCGGGGCCGTGGGAGTGGGAGTCGTGGAACGTGCGGCCACCGCGCCGGATCGTCCCGTCGACGACCAGCCCCGTGGCGGGACGCACCTTCCCCTCCTCCATGGCCGCCGCAGCCGTGATCACCTTGGCCGTGGAGCCGGGCTCGAAGACGTCCATGAGCGCGTGGTTGTTGAGCAGCTGCAGCGACTTGCCGGGGTCGGCCCTGTCGAACGTCGGGTAGGTGGCGATGGCGAGGATGTCGGGGCTGCGGACGTCGCGAACGACGATCGCCCCCGACTCGGCCCCCGTGCGGCGCACCTGCTCGGCCAACGCCGTCTCCGCCCGGTACTGCAGGTCGGTGCGGATGCTGAGGCGGACGGTGCCGCCGGGCACGGGCGCCACCTCGCGGCTGAGCCCGCCGGGGATCTGGCGGCCGTCGACGCCCTTCTCGTAGCTGGCGCTGCCGTCCTTGCCCGCGAGGGCGGAGTGCAGGGAGTTCTCGATGCCGGTGAGCGGCCGCCCGTCGGTCCCCATGGCGCCGACGACGGAGGCACCGACGGCCCCGGAGGGGTAGGACCGGGTCGCGGCGTACTCGGAGAAGACGCCGGGGATGCGCAGGCGCTCGACCCGCCGCCACAGCTGCGGGGAGATGCCCTTGGTGACGTAGGCGAACTTCCGGGTGCCCGTGAGGGCCGTGCGCACGTCGTCGACGGGCAGGCCGAGGACGCCGGCGAGGTCGGTGGCGGCCCCCGGGACGCCGACGACCACCTTCTTCCCGTCCACCATGCGCTTGTAGCCGTGCACGAGCGTCTGGTCGACCGTGACGTTGCGCCGCTCGACGGTCGTGGCCAGCACGGCGCCGTCGCGGTCGACGATGTCACCGCGGTGGGCGGGCAGCGTGCGGTCGACGGTGCGCTGGTCGAGGGCGCGGGAGGCCAGGGCGGCGCTGTCGAGACCCTGGATCTGGAACAGCCGACCGCAGAACAGGCCGAGCACGGCCACGAGCAGCGCCAGCACCGCGCGCAGGCGTCGCTCGGCGGACACGGGCGGAAGCGGGCGTGCCTGGGGGCGCCTGCGGGCGCGCGGGGCGGGACGTCGGTCGGGCGCGGGCGCGGGGCGGCCCGCTCTCGCGGGGGTCGCCCGCTCGGCCGTGCGGGTCGTCGTCGCCCGGGCGGGCGACCCGGAGGCGGGCCGCCCGCCCGCCGGCGGCCGGGGGTGCGCTGCGCGAGCGGGGGCCCCGCCGGTGCGGGACGCCGTGCGCGCGCGCGGTTGCGCCTTCGAGGGGGCCGGGGGGCCGCTGGGTGACACGCCCACTCCTTCCGCGGCCGGCAGCCGATCAGGTCGCCCTGCGCGTGGCGCAGGACACACTCATCTGTCGAGGCTAGGAGCAGCCTTGCCACTGGGAGCCGGCGCCACGCCGTCGCGGGCCGACAGGCGCAGGAACTGCGGGTCGGGCGCGGGCACCATGCCCAGGCGGGCGGCCTGGGCGGCGAGCGCGGCCGGCGCCTGCGCGGCGGTGAGCGACTCCTCGAGTGCCTGCTGCT
Source organism: Kineosporiaceae bacterium (assembly GCA_046330935.1). GTDB lineage: Bacteria > Actinomycetota > Actinomycetes > Actinomycetales > Kineosporiaceae > JAXLRU01. The sequence goes on along the minus strand of JAXLRU010000005.1, from coordinate 377,677 downwards.
GCTCGGCGAGGGCGTCCTGGCGAGCCTGCAGCCGGTACATCTCGTAGGAGCCGTGGCCGAGGCTGATGTTGACCTGGAGCAGGACGATCAGCCCTGCGACGAGCATGCCGAGGCAGGCGACGACCAGGCCCAGCCGCGAACGGCGGGGCTCCAGGACGGGGACGACGCGCAGGGCCGGTGCCGCGGGTGCCGGCGCTCGCAGCGCGCGGACACCGACGCCGGTGGCGGTGGCGGTCTGGCTCATGACGGGGCTCCTCTCCTGGTCCTCGGGGCGGTGCGGTGGTCGGGGCGGACACGTTCGACGGCGCGCAGCCGGGCCGAGGCGGCCCGAGGGTTGGCCTCGACCTCCTGCGCGCCGGGGGCTGCACCGCCGCGCGTCAGGGACGCGAAGGTGGGTGCGTGCTCGGGCAGCTCCACCGGCAGGCCGGCGGGTGCGGTGCTCTTGCTGCGGGCGACGAACTCCTGCTTGACCAGCCGGTCCTCCAGCGAGTGATAGGTGAGGACGGCTACCCGGCCGCCGAATGCCACCGCGTCCAGCCAGCCCGGCACGGCCGCCTCGAGCGCCGCGAGTTCGCCGTTGACCTCGATCCGCAGCGCCTGGAACGTCCGCTTCGCGGGATGCCCCCCGCTGCGCTGCGACGCCATCGGAACCACGTCGCGCAGGAGCTGGACGAGCGGACCGCTGGTGGTCCAGGGGGTGACCTCGCGGCGACGCACGATCTCGCCGGCGATCCTGCGGGCGAAGCGCTCCTCGCCGTAGCGGTGCAGGATCCGGGCGAGGTCCGCGGCGGAGTAGGTGTTGAGGACCTCGGCCGCCGTCGTCCCCGTGCTGCGGTCCATGCGCATGTCCAGGGGCGCGTCGACGGCGTAGGCGAACCCTCGCTCCGCCTCGTCCAGCTGCAGCGAGGAGACCCCCAGGTCGAGCAGGACCGAGTCGACCTGCCGGGCGCCCACCGCGGCCAGCACCCTGTCGACCTCGTCGTAGACGGCGTGCACGAGGTGCACCCGCGAGCCGAACCGCGCCAGGCGTTCACCGGCCAGGGCCAGGGCCTGCTCGTCGCGGTCGATGCCGACGAGCACGCTCCCCGGGCAGCGCTCGAGGATCGCCTCGGCGTGCCCGCCCATCCCGAGCGTGCCGTCGACGTGAACCGATCCGGGCCTGCTCAGCGCGGGGGCGAGGACGTCCACGCATTCGCGCAGCATCACCGGCACGTGCCGGTCCTGCGCCGGACGCGAGGACTGCGTCACCTCGACCCCTCCCCAGGGCCCGGGCGGTCTGGTCTCCATCCGCCGTCGTGCGCCGCCTGTCACCGGGGAAGGTGCGACAGGTGACGAACGGCGGCTGGAGACCGGACCGTCCGGATCCCGCATCTGCGGTTCGTGCCTCGACCTGCTCGATCTGCTGCTGCGCCCCGAGCGCGTCCCGACCTCGCGGTGGTCAGAACAGCCCGGGGACGACCTCGTCCTCCTGTTCGGCGAACGCCTGCTCCTGCTCGGACAGGTAGCGCTGCCAGCTGGCGGCGTCCCAGATCTCCACCCGCTCCCCCATGCCGATCACGGCGCACTCGCGCTCGAGCCCGGCATAGCTGCGCAGGATCGGGGGGATCGTGATCCGCCCCTGCTTGTCCATGGCCTCGTCGGAGGCCCCGGAGAGGAAGACGCGCAGGTAGTCACGGGCCTGCTTGCTCGTGACCGGTGCCTGGCGCAACTGCCCCGCCAACCGCGCGAACTCCTCCGCCGGGAAGAGGTAGAGGCACCGTTCCTGCCCTCGGGTGAGGACGATCCCGGCCTCCAACTGCTCCCGGAACTTCGCCGGGAGGATCAGCCGCCCCTTCTCGTCGAGACGCGGCAGGTGGGTACCGAGGAACACGGCCCACCTCCCTCACCTCGCCACGCCCTAGCGGACGGCCCCCCGGCCTACGAGCTGTGACGACGGTCCGATCCGCCGGCGGCTGGCAACCGACGCCGTCTCGAACCCCTGATCCTCCAGTGCGCTCCACAGTACTCCACTTCCCTCCACCGTCAACGGCGATTCGCCCGAAAGGCTCAGCGCCGATTAGGAAAACCCCTGGTCAGCGCGGGTGGAGCAGAGTGGGGGACGCAGTCCCGCGAGGCGACAGGCGCCGCGTCGCTCGACGTCGGCCCACCGCCGCCCCTTGCGCCGCCCAACCGAGGGCAGGGCGAGCCGAAAGCTGCCCTGACCAGCGGGATCGCGCTCCCGGCCCGCCGTCGACGTGGGCCACGCGCAGCGCGACAGCGGGGTGGACGTCGGGCTCCGCGACGGGCAGGAGGAGCTGCGGTGGGGGGAAGTGGGGAGGAGCAGCCTCCCCCCGAGCCGGGACGGCGATCGCGTCGCGAGGAACCGCACGGGCCCGCCCGTCGTCTCCTCCGGAGGGCCCGCCAGGCGCGTGCGTGGCGGCGCACCGTCGCGGTCTATAACGTTCAGGAAGCGAACGGCGACAGCGGGCGTGCCCGCGGGTACCGTCGCGAGGCAGGCACGGCACCCGTCACGGGGGACGCCGTGGGTGATGGGCGCCGTCGCAGTCGCCGCAGACCGGTCCCCCGACCGCGGCGCGCGAGGGCCGAGACAGGGAGACGGTGTGACCAGGACCATCGAGCCGGGCAGCCTCGACGCGCTCGTGCGCACCACCTCGGCGATCCGCGCCGCGGTCTCGACGGTGGTGGAGGGCAAGCCCGACGTCGTCCAGCTCGCCGTGACGGTGATGCTGGCCGAAGGTCACCTGCTCCTGGAGGACGTTCCCGGCGTCGGCAAGACCATGCTCGCCAAGGCACTGGCGCGGGCCTCGGGCTGCTCGGTGCGGCGCATCCAGTTCACCCCCGACCTCATGCCCAGCGACATCACCGGCGTGAGCGTGTTCCACCAGGAACGCCAGGAGTTCGAGTTCAAGCCGGGGCCGGTCTTCGCCAACGTCGTCGTGGGCGACGAGATCAACCGCTCGAGCCCGAAGACGCAGTCGGCGCTCCTGGAGTGCATGGAGGAGCGCCAGGTCACGGTCGACGGCGTGAGCTACCTGCTCCAGCCGCCGTTCATCGTCATGGCCACCCAGAACCCGGTCGACATGGACGGCACCTACGCCCTGCCCGAGGCCCAGCGCGACCGGTTCATGGTGCGGGTGTCGATGGGCTACCCCTCGGCCGACGCCGAACTCGCGATGCTCGACCACCACACCCGCGCCGAGCCGCTGGACTCCCTGCGCCCGGTCAGCGACGTCGAGACGCTGCGCGGCCTGATCGCCGCGGCGCGCGACGTCTACGCGGCGGACGCGATCAAGGAGTACGTCGTCTCCCTGGTCCGCGCCACCCGCGACCACCCCGAGATCAAGCTCGGCGCGTCCCCCCGCGCCGCCCTCCACCTGATGCGTGCCGCCAAGGCGCACGCGGCCATGGAGGGCCGCAACCACGTCCTGCCCGACGACGTCCGCGGCCTCGCGCTGCCGGTGCTCGCCCACCGCCTGATCCCCAGCCAGGACGCGATGGTGACCAGCCGCTCCCCCGAGGACATCCTGTCCGGGATCCTCGCGACGGTGGCGCTGCCCCGCGCCCGGGCCACGGCCTGACGGCGCGCATGTCGGGCCTCGGCGCCGCCTGGATGGCGGGCATGCGCGGCCTCACCGTCCGAGGCCGATCCTTCCTCGCCGCCGGTGGGGCGGCCGCGGTCTGCGCGGTCGTCCTCGGCCAGAGAGACCTCCTGCGGATCGCCGTCCTCCTGTTGGCCCTGCCGATGCTGTGCGTCCTGGCCCTGGCCAGGGCCAGGTTCCGCCTCGCCCTGTCCCGCACGGTGATGCCGACGCGCGTGGTGGCCGGCTCGACGGCGCGGGTGCGGTTGGAGCTGGAGAACCTGACCCGCTTCACCACCCGCCTGCTGCTCGCCGAGGAGCGCGTGCCCTACACGCTCGGCGCCCCGCCCCGGTTCGTCATCGACCGGCTGTCCGGCAAGTCCGCGTCGCCGTCACCTACGCCCTGCGCTCCGAGGTCCGCGGGCGGTTCGAGGTCGGCCCGATGCGGCTGCGCCTCACCGACGCCTTCGGCATGTGCGAGACGACGAGGTCGTTCACCGCGACCGACCCCCTCGTCGTCGTCCCCCGCACCTACCCGCTGTCCGCCGTCACCGCCGGCGGGGTCTGGGCCGGGGTCGGGGAGTCCCTCGCACGCACCGCGGCCGCCTCGGGCGAGGACGACCTGGCCACCCGCGAGTACCGCCACGGCGACGACCTCCGTCGCGTCCACTGGCGCTCCACCGCCCACCGCGGCGAGCTCATGGTCCGCACCGACGAGCAGCCACGGCAGATGCGGGCGACCGTCGTCCTCGACCTGCGCGCCGCCGGTCATCGCGGCGAGGGGCCCGCCTCGTCACTGGAGTGGGCCATCAGTGCCGCCGCCTCCGTGGCCGTGCACCTGGCCGGGCAGCGGTTCGGCGTGCGCGTCATCTCCTCGAGCCGGCAGGTCGGCTGGACCGACCGCGGCGAGGGGGCGGGCCCGGTGCGCGACGACCTCGCCGAGGTCGGCGCCGGCGGCCCCGGCGACCTCTCGGCGGCCATCGCCCAGGTCAGCGCCTCCGGGGGTGACGGCCTGCTGGTGGCCGTGCTCGGCGAGGTCGGGCCGGAGGACGTCAAGCCGTTGCTCGGGCTCGCCCGGCGCGGTCAGCGCGGAGCCGCGATCGTGCTGCGCACCACGGCCTGGGCGCAGGTGCCCGGACGCCTCGCGAGCGAGGCCGACGCGGCCCGCACCCGCGCCGTCGCCCTGCTGCGCGCGGCCGGCTGGGCGGTCACCGAGTCCGGGCCCGAGGAGACGGTCGTGCAGGCGTGGTCGCGCCTGGCCGCCCCCGGCCGCACCGGCCTGAGCGCCCCCACCGGCCGGGTCTCCGGCCCCTCCCCCTTCGGGCCCGCCGCGGCCCCCGCCACGGGAAGCAGGCCCTGATGAGTCCCCAGCCGCGCTCCCGCGTCTCCCTGTCGTTCCGCCTCGGCGTCACGGCCGCCGCCGCCGTCCTGCTCACCTCGGGGTGCCTGACCCCGCTCGTGCAGGGGACGCGCTGGTTCCTCGACGTCGCCGTCGCCGTCGCGGCGGTCACCGTCGCCGGGCTCGTGGTGCGCGAGCTGGTGCGCTGGCGGCTCCCGGTCGTGCTGGCGCAGCTGGCCGCCCTCGCGATCGTCGTCACCACCCTGTTCGCCCGCGAGAGCGCCGTCGCCGGGGTCCTGCCCTCCCCCGCCGTCTGGTCGAGGCTGCGGGTGCTCGCCGACCAGGGCATGGAGATCACACGCGAGCAGTCCCCGCCCGTGGACGCCAAGCCCGGCGTGCTGCTCCTGGTCGTCGCCGGGATCGGCCTCATCGCCGTGCTGACCGATGCGACGGCCGCCACCTGGCGCCGGCCGGCCCTCGCCGGGCTGCCGCTGCTGGCCGTCTACTGCGTGCCCGCCGCCGTCCTGGCCGACGGGCTTGCATGGCCGTGGTTCCTCCTGGCCGCCTGCGGCTTCCTGCTGCTGGTCGCCTCCGAGTCCGGTGACCGTGTGCGGTCCTGGGGCCGGATGGTCAACGCCGGCAGCCAGGCTCCCGGGGACCGCGTGCGGCTCGGGGTGCTCCCCGGCAGCAGCGGGATGCGCGCCGCGGGCGTGGCGCTCGTGGCCGCCCTCACCGTGCCGCTGGCCCTCCCCGCCCTCGGCGACCCGCTCATCGACGGGTCGGGGCTCGGCGACGGCAAGGGCTCCGGGAAGGGGCGGGGCCGTTACGTCAACCCGATCCTCGACCTGCGCAAGAACCTCACCGAACGCTCCGACGACGTCGCCCTGAGGATGCGCCTGGAGACCTCCAAGACGCCTCCGATGCTGCGGATCGCCACCGACGAGAAGTTCGACGGCACGACCTGGAGCCCCAACACGGAGGTGCCCCCGCGCGGCAATCAGGCCAGCAACGGCCTGCCCGAGCCGATCGGCCTGGGCTCCGACATCGCCACGACCCGGCAGCGGTTGAGCATCGAGGTCGGCAGCCTCGACCAGTCGTTCCTCCCGCTGCCCTACCCCACCACCGACGTCGACATCGAGGGCGACTGGCGGTTCAACTCGGCGACTCTCGACGTGCTGGGGCGCGGGGTGCGGACCGCGGGGCAGCGCTACGGCGTGGAGTACCTCGAGGTGAACCCGACCTCCCAGCAGCTGCTCGACTTCGGCACCGCCGACACGATCGCGCTGCGGCCGTTCCTCGAGCTGCCGTCCTACCCGAAGATCATTCGCGACGAGGCCGAGCGGGTCGCCGGCAACGGCACCAGCCTCTCCAAGGCGTACAACCTCCAGACCTGGTTCCGCGAGAGCTTCCAGTACTCCACGGCCGCTCCGGCTCCCGGCAACGGCCGCAACGACGCGAGCCTCGACGTCATGGTCGAGTTCCTGCGCAAGAAGCAGGGCTACTGCGTGCACTTCGCCTCGGCCATGGCCGTCATGGCACGCATGGTCGGCATCCCCTCGCGCGTCGCGGTGGGCTTCCTGCCGCCGACCGCCAACGAGGACGGCGTCTACGAGGTGACCTACGCCCGGGCCCACGCCTGGCCCGAGCTGTACTTCCGCGGCGCGGGCTGGCAGCGCTTCGAGCCGACGCCCCCCACCCAGTCCGGTCAGCCCCCGGGCTGGACGCTGCTGAACAGCGACCAGGCGCCCAACCCCCAGGTCCCGGCCGTCACGACCAGCCGGCCGGGGGCCACCGGCTCGGTCAGCGCCGCCCCGCAGGAGCGACCGCAGGCCTCCACGCCGCTCGGCGCACGCTCGGCCTGGCGGCCCACGCCGTGGCTGCTCACGCTGCTCCTGCTGCCCGTCCTCGCCGCGGCACCCCGGCTCGTCGCCGCGGGACGGCGGCGACGACGGTGGGGTCGAGCGCGCGGCGCGGTCGACCTGGCCGAGACCGCCTGGTCGTCCCTGCAGGCGGCCCTGGCCGACCTCGGCAGTTCCTGGCCCGTCTCGGCCACGCCCCGCCAGGTTCGGCGGCTGCTCGTCGACCGGCACGACCTGTCCGTCACCGAGGAGGCACCGCTGGGTCGGCTGGTCGCCGACCTCGAAGCGGCCCGCTACGCCCCGCCCGAGGCGGGAGCCTCCAGCGGCGAGGTGCGGCGGCGGCGCCAGGACGTCGAGGAGGTGCGCCGGGCGGTCGCCTCGCGGTTGCCCCGCTCGCGCCGCCTGCGGGCCGCCTGGTGGCCGTCGTGGCGGACCGAGGCGGCCCCCGCCGTCCAGGCGGACCTGCCCGTCGACGACAGGGTGCGCGTGCCTGCCGGATCAGGGTCCCGCGGGGTCTGATCCCGGGCACCGGGCTCGGCTGCGGGGCCAGCGCCGTTGCGCCGGCTGGGTCAGGCTGGCCGGGTCCGGCGCGCTGGGTCCGGCGCGCTGGGTCCGGCGGGCTGGGTCCGGCGGGCTGGGTCCGGGGCGGCGGCAGGTCCCGGAGCGCCCCTTGCGGCACGGGAATACGACGATGGCGGCCACCCCGCGAAGGGGGTGGTGGCCATCGTGTCGTCAGGGTGGCGTCGCAGCATGCTCAGGTGCTCGCGCGGGCAGGCACGACCGTCGGGTTCCAGGCGTGCCGGAAGAGCTCGTCGGCGGAGGTGCGGGCGATGCGGAGGGTCAGTTCTCGCGCCGGTCCCAGCGCTCTTCCATCCGCTGCATGAACGAGGAGGACCGGCCACGGGAGCGGCCACGGGCGGCGGGGCGGGCCACCTTGCCGTCGGCGGCCACCACACCGGTGGGGCCGGGGCGGCGCTGGCTGGACGCCGCGTAGGCGGTCCCCGCGAGCATCAGGACGAACCCGACGACCCCGAACACGACGCCCGGCGTGCCGCCGCGGGTCACTCCGACGAGGAGGACGACGAGGCCGGCGCACACGCCGAGCCCCCCGAGCAGCAACCGGCGCCGTGCGCCGATCGCGCGAGCACCACCCCTCATGGCGGAGGCAAACTTCGGATCCTCCGCCGACAGGGCACGCTCCATCTGCTCGAGCAGCCTCTGCTCGTTTTCGGAGAGCGGCACGTCGACCTCCTGCTGGCGCACCTCGTTGTTGACCCAGGATAGGTGGGCCCCGCCTTCGGCGAAACCCGATCTCGGACAGCTGTCCCTGATCCGGCCGCGAGGGACGGATCGGGCACCCTCGGAAGGGACCCGGCCCGGGATACCTCAGCCTTTCGACCGGCCACCCGGAGGGCTTGAGCGTGTCGATGATCCCGGATCCCGGGCGTCCGCGCTCGTCGGGCTCGCCGTCGGCGCGGCAGGTCGTCCGGGACGACCGGACCTCCCGACCAGGGTGGCCGGCTGGACCGCCCCGCGACCGAAGCGGGCCTGCGCCCTGTCGACCGCGATCTCCGCGTCCCGCCAGCCCGAGTCCCGCTCGTCGAGGGCGAGCTGGCGGGACACCTGGGCGACCGGCGCCAGCCCTTCCATCCTCACCCCGACCAGGCGCAGCCGGGCGCGGTCGAGGCCCAGGGCGGCGTAGAGGTCGCTGGCGGTGGCGTAGACCTCCTGACCGACGTCGGTGGCCTCCCTCAGGGTGCGGGCGCGGGTGATGGTGGTGAAGTCGGCGAACCTGACCTTGATCGAGACGGTGCGCCCGGCGAGCCCGGCGGCCCGCATCCGCGCGCCCACCTTCTCGGACAGGTGCAGCAGTTCGCGCAGGACGACGGCCGGGTCGTCGACGTCGTGGGCGAACGTCTCCTCGGCCCCGATGCTCTTGTCGGGGCGGGTGGGCACCACTGGCCGCGGGTCGCGCCCCCAGGCGAGTTCCCACAGGTGGCCGCCGGCGACGTCCCCGATCGCCCGCTTCAGCGTCTCCACCGGGGTGTGGGCGAGGTCGGCGACGGTGCGCAGCCCGAGCCTGCGCAGCGCCTCCTCCGTGCGCTCCCCCACCCCCCACAGCGCCCCGAGGGGCAGGGGGTGCAGGAACTGGATCGTCTCGGCGGCGCCGACGACGAGGAGGCCGTCGGGTTTGGCCCGCCCGGAGGCGAGCTTGGCCACGAACTTGGTCGCCGCCACCCCCACCGAGCAGGTGATCCGCTGCTCGGCCTGCACACGGGCCCGGATCAGCTCGGCGATCCGGGACGGGGGCCCGAGGCGGCGCCGGGCCCCGCGGACGTCGAGGAACGCCTCGTCGAGGCTCAGCGGTTCGACGAGAGGCGTGACCGAGGCGAAGATCTCCATGACCCCGCGGGAGACCTCGGTGTAGCGGCGGTGGTCGGGCTCGATGATCACCGCCTGCGGGCACATCCGCGTGGCCCGCCCCATGGGCATGGCGGAGTGGACGCCGAAGCGCCGGGCCTCGTAGGTGGCCGACAGGACGACACCCCGGGTGCCGCCTCCCCCGACGATCACCGGCCGGCCGCGCAGCTGCGGCCGGTCGATGAGCTCGACGGAGGCGTAGAAGGCGTCCATGTCGACGTGGAGGACGCCGCAGTCGCTGTCGTCGCCGGTCAGGCCCGCGCCCGCGGCCGCTCCACCGGGGCGGTCGAGCTGCCGGCGGCTCACGGGGCGCTCACCTCGGGCTCATCGCCCGCTCGCCGCGCCCCGGGAGGGCACGACGAGCACGTGCAGCTGCGCGCACACCGCCGAGAGGGTGGGGTGCTCGGCGACGGCCCGCTCGAGGGCGAGGAGGTCGTCGAGAGCGGCGGGATCGCCGTCGAGCAGCGCGCCGGGCAGGAGGTCGGTGACGAGGCGGACGCCGTGGACGTCGCTGATCGCGGCCCCGTGCGGGGCGAGCAGGGCGGCCAGGGACGCCTCGTCGAAGCGCCGGGGCAGGGGGTCCGCCTCGCCGCCGCGCCCGGCCGGGTCGTCGAGCAGCCGCCGGGCCTGGGCGAACCGGCCGGCGAGGGCGTTGGCGAGCACCGCACCGAGCCGCTGGGCGACCAGGAGGCTGGCCACGCCGTCACCGCGCAGGGCTGCGACGACGCCGGCGAGAGCGGCGTGAGGGTCGTCGGCGTACTCGAGGACGCCGTGGCAGAGCACGACGTCGGCGCATTCCCGGCCGAGCAGCTCGGGCAGGCCGGCGGCGTCACCCTGCTCGGCGCGGACCAGGTCGGACACGCCCGCGTCCTGCGCCCGGCGGGAGAGGCTGGCCAGGGCGTCGGGGCTGGGGTCGACGACGGTGACCCGGTGGCCGAGGCCCGCGACGGGGACCGCGAACCCGCCCGTGCCGCCGCCGACGTCGACGACGTCGAGGGTGTCCCTGCCCGCGCGCTGCGCCTGGGCCTGGAGCAGTTCGGAGACCGTGTCCCACACCCCAGCGGTGCGCACGGCGAACCGGGGGTCGGACCGGACGGTCCAACGGCGGGTGCGGGAGGTCTCCTCGGCCACGGTGCGGCTCCTGGCGTCCGGCGGGCCCGCGGGCCCGGCAGCGACTGCGTCGACGCCTCCCACCCTAGTGAGGCGGGGACGGACGTGCGGGTCCGGCGTGACGGCAGACGTGGGGGCAGGGCGCTCACCGTCCCGAGCTTCCGGCGCTGGCGTGCCACAGCTTGCGGTCGGGGCCGCGGTCGGGGCGCAGCCCGGGGTGGGCCTCGGGCTGGTCCCAGCTCTCCTCGGCGTAGCCCTGGTCGAGCGCGGCGTCGGCGAGCGGAGGGAGCGCCGTCGCCGAGGGCAGGGCGGCGTTCGAGGCCATGCGGCGCGTGTCCCGGGTGTCCCCGCCGGGCGGTTTGACGTCGGCGTAGGGGGACTGCCGGAACCCGCTGGCGTGCACGAGCACCCGCCGGTGCCCGGGCGGGGCCCCCGACCCGTCGGCAGGCTCGTGGTCGGGCTCGAGAACGGGCTCGAGGGCCGGGCCCGGGGCGGGCTGGGGAGGTTGCGGCCCGAGGTGGAAGGTGCTCACCGGAGGGCGCGCCATGACGGGGCGGCTGGACCTGCTCTGCGCCGCACCGGCCACGGCCTGCTCCCCCGCGGCGTCCCAGCCGCCGGCCGTGGCCATGACCGCCTGCATCCCGCGGACACCCGCCTGCGACCAGGCGTCCCACAGCAGGGGCAGCTCCCAGGCGCCGGTGGCCCGCAGGCTCACCCCGCGGGGGCCGGTGCGGCGCAGGACACCGCGCACCACGAGCAGCCAGGAGTGGAAGACGGTGGCGGCGTAGGGACCCTGGACGTCCTCGAAGAAGGTGGCGTCCAGCGGGCCGGTGGAGTCGTCGAGGGTGAGGAACACCACGCGCCGGCCGGAGCGCACGGGCGGGGTCTGGGTGGCCACCTTCACCCCGGCGACGAGGAGTTCGGCGCGGCTGCGGCGGGTGAGGAGGTCCTTGGCCCAGGTGATGCCCAGGGCGTCCAGGACGGGGCGGTAGAAGTCGAGCACGTGGCTGCTGACGTCGAGCCCGAGGATGTCGAGCTCGGCCCGGACCCGCTCGGCGCCGGTCATCTCGGGCAGGCCGCTGGGGCGGGCGGGGCCCGGATCGTCCCCCAGCTCGAGCGCGAGCTGGGCGAGGGCCGGGGGCGCGGGGGCGGGCGCCTGGGACTGCGCCGCGGCGGCGGCACGGACCAGCTGCGGGGCGAGGTCGGTGATGGGCCCGGAGAGGGACGTGAGGGCGCCGCCCCCGGCGACGGCGGCGAGGGGGCGGGACGCGGCGGTGGGGCGGGCGGGGCGAGGGGCGAGGGCGCGGGAGGAGCGCCGCCCGGCCCGGCTCCACCGGTCGAGGTCGGCCACCTGGAGCACGAGGTCGCGGCGGGTGGTGCTGCGACGCCGGCGCAGCGGGACCCCGGCGTCCAGCCCGTACAGGGAGTCCAGCGCGCCGGTGAGGACGAGCCGCTCGGCGACGGGCCGGCTGGGCGAGGCGCGGTGCCAGAGGTCGGGCAGGTCGGCGTAGGGCTGCCCGGCGACGATCCGGCTCACCTCGGCCTCGGCGATGCCCTTGACGTCGGTCAGGGCGAGCCTGATCCCGTAGCCGCGGCCGTCGGGGAGGTCAGGGTCCCGGGGAGCGCGCTCGGCGAGGTCGGCACCGGCTACGGGGTCGGCACCGGCGTCGGCAGGGGCGGCCTCGGCTCCCTCCGGCGACTCGAGCGACTCGGCGGACTCGGTGGACTCGGCGGGCTCGACCTTCTCGACCCGGTAGGTGGCCCCGGAGGCGTTGACGTCGAGCGGGAGCACGGTGATCCCGAGGTTGCGGGCGTCGTCGAGGATCAGCCGCTTGGGGTACATGCCGGGGTCGTGGGTGAGCACCCCGGCGAGGAAGGCGGCGGGGTGGTGGGCCTTGAGCCAGGCCGACTGGTAGGTGGGCAGGGCGAACGCGGCGGCGTGGGCCTTGCAGAAGCCGAAGGAGGCAAAGGCAGTGAGGATTCGCCAGATCTCCTCGACGGTCTCGGCGTCGAAGCCCTGGGCCGCGGCCCTCGGCCGCCACCACGCCTCGACCTCGGCCTGCCCGGCCACCGACCCCATGGCGCGGCGCACCTCGTCGGCCTCGGCGAGGTCGCACCCGGCGGTGATGGAGACCAGCTGCAGCACCTGCTCGTGGAAGACCACCACCCCGCACGTGGGGGCCAGCACCTCGGCGAGGCCGGGGTGGACGAACTGCGCGGGTTCCCACCCCTGCCGGGCCTTGAGGAAGGGGGTGACCATGTCGGACTTCACCGGCCCGGGCCGGAACAGCGAGATGTCGACGACGAGGTCGGCGAAGGTCTCGGGGGCGAACTTGCCGATGAGCTCGCGCTGCCCGGGGGACTCGATCTGGAAGCAGCCCAGGGTGTGGGAGGTGCGGATGAGCCGGAACGTGGCCTCGTCGTCGTGGGGGACGGCGTCGAGGTCGATCCGGCCCGTCCCGGCCTCGAGGTAGGCGGCGTCCTCGGGGTGGCCGCCCGCGGTGGCCGCGTCGGGGCCGTCGACCCGGGCGATCTCGTCGAGGGCGTAGGCCATGGCCGACTGCATCCGCACGCCGAGGACGTCGAGCTTGAGCAGGCCGAGCTCCTCGACGTCGTCCTTGTCGAACTGGCTCATCGGGAAGCCCATCCAGCTGGCCTCCACGGGGGTGCGCCCGAGCAGCCCGGAGTCGGACAGCAGCACCCCGCACGGGTGCAGGGCGACGTGCCGGGGCAGGCCGTCGAGCTGCTCGACGAGGTCGAACAGCAGGCCCAGCCGGGGCGAGGACAGGCCGGCGCCGTGCAGCTCGGGCAGTTCGGCGATGGCGTGGCGGACGTCGCGGGCCCGGATGTGCGGGAAGGAGGTGGCGATGGTGTCGATCTCGGTGGGGGGCATGCCGAGGGCGGCGCCCACGTCGCGCACGGCGTGCCGGACGCGGTAGGTGTCCATCATCGACACGCAGGCCACCCGGTGGGCGCCGAAGCGTTCGAGGATCGCCTCGTACATCTCGGTGCGCCGCGCGGACTCGACGTCGACGTCGATGTCGGGCAGCTGGGCCCGCAGCGGCGACAGGAACCGCTCCATCACGAGGTCGTGGCGCAGCGGGTCGATCCCGGAGATGCCGAGCAGGTGGTTGACCATGCTGCCCGCGCCCGAGCCGCGTGCGGCGACCCGCACCCCGCGGTCGCGGATGAGGTCGCAGACGATCCCCACGGTGAGGAAGTAGCCGTCGTAGCCCAGCGCCGCGATGGTGTGCAGTTCGGCGTCCATCCGGGCGTGCACCGTGCGCAGGAGCGCGGCGTCGGCGTGGGGGTAGCGGCGGGAGATCCCCGCCTCGCACCGCCACCTCAGGTGCTGCTCGGAGGTCTGTCCGTCGGTGACGCCGAGGACCTCGGGTTCGGGCAGGTGCACCGAGCCGAGGCCGATGTCGGCGGCGGGGTCGAGGTGGCACCGAGCCGCGAGCGCCTGGGTGTCGGCGAGCAGGCGGGCGGCCTCTGCCTGGGCCTGGCCCGTGGCGCCGCCGCAGGCCGCCCCGGCGATGCGGTGGGCGAGGGCGGCCATGTGGTCGGGGCCGGTGAGGTGGGCGGCGGCGTTGACGCCGTCGAGGTGTCGTTCGGCCAGCGGGACCAGGCGCCGCACGGCGTCCAGGACGTCGACGGTCATGGCCTGGGTGGGGGTGGCGTGGCGGACGGCGTGGCTGAGCACCGCGGGGACGGCGTGCTCGCGCGCCAGCCGCAGGAGGGCGGCGGCGTGGGTGAGGCTGCCCGGGGTGCGCGGGGGCCCCTCGTGGCAGACCACCTCGACGGCCAGCGACCCCTGGGGCAGCGCCTGCCGCCAGGTGTGCAGCAGGCGGCCGGCGAGGTCGGACCGGCCGGCGAGCAGCGCGCGCCCGACGTCGGATCCCGGACCGAGCAGGACGACCAGGCAGGCCGGCCCCTCGCCCCGGGAGATCCGGTGGTCGTCGACCGGCTGGTCGGTGACCTCGGCCCGGCCGGGGACGACCGCGTGGGCGGCGATCAGGTCGAGCGTGGCCACGGGCCGCCCGCGCTCGCCCCGCAGGTGCGTGGCGGAGATCAGGCGGCACAGGTGCGCCCATCCCTGCCCGGGGGCGAGCCCCGCGGCGGGGTCGCCGCCGAGGGCCAGCACGGTCGCGCGGGGGTGGAAGGGGTCGGTGCCCGCTCCGCCACGCACGGGGGTGCGACGCGTCTCGGCGGGCCGCGGGTCGGCCCACCCGGGCAGCCCGGTCAGGTGGGCGGACCGTTCGACGGCGAGGTCGGCGCCGAGGACGGGGGTGATCCCCGCGCGCTTGCAGGCGAGGACGAACTTGACCGCACCGTAGGCGCCGTCGCGGTCGGTCAGGGCGAGGGCCGACATGCCCTGGGCGACGGCGGCCTCGACCAGGGCTTGCGGGGTCGAGGCGCCGTAGCGCAGGGAGTAGCCCGAGGCGACGTGGAGGTGGGTGAACGAGGAGGACATGACGGGTCGGGGGTGGAGGTGTGCCCGCCGCTCAGCCGCAGGCGGGCAGCGCGACGGGGAGCACCGGCTGGTGCGGGAGGCCGAGGCTCGCCTCGACCACGTGGAGGAACAGCTCGGCATCGCGCAGCAGGTCGTCGGCCTCCCGCAGGGCGACGACCTCACCGCGGCCGGCTTCGACGGCCGCCCGCCGCGTGGCGGTGGCGGCGAAGAAGGACGCCCACTCCCCCAGCTCGGCGGCGACCTTGGGCAGGACCTCCCAGACGCTGCGGGGGCCACCACGGGCGGAGGGCCGCCCGCGGACGGCGAGGACGGCCGCGGCCGCACGCAGGGCCGACAGGTGGGCGCCGACGTAGCGCTCGGCGGCGCTGCGCGCGGTGCACGCCTGGATCAGCCCGGCGCGGGCGCGGTCGAGCAGGAGTACCGCCGAGGCGGGGACGGGCGGACGGGTCGTGACGGTGACGGACATGGGTGCCTCCTCACAGAACAGACGGGGGTGGCTCAGTCGCAGACCCGCAGCAGGCGCCAGGAACCGGAGGTGCCAGCCGCGGCCAGGCTCCGGGCCGGCACCGGTTCACCGGCCGGGGGACGCACCGACCCGGGGACGTCGAAGACCGTGAGGGCGGCCTCCTCGGGGGCGAGGTCGCGGCAGAGGTCGAACACCCCGACGGGTGCCTGCCGCCCGCAGCACGCCTCGACCCGCCAGACCTCGCGCTCCAGGGGCAGGGCCTGCCCCGGGACCGGTTCACGCGTGACCTCGGAGCCCCGGGCGGGACGGTCGTCACCGCCCGCCCGGAAGCCCCGGAACGGCTGGAGCCAGCCGTCCGCCTCCGCGGCCGTCCCCTCATCGGACCCCTCCAGAGGGTCGGCCGGGAGATCACCCCGGGTCAGGCGTGCGGCCGGGGAGGACCACCAGGGAAGGCGTTCGCGCCACCGCGCGAGCACCCCCCGCACCAGGTAGACCCTGCCCCGCCACAGGAAGGACGCGGGAGCGACGACCGTGCCGAGGCCACCGCCCGACGGGACGGCCGGGCCGTTCCCGATCGGCCCGGACGCGACGGCCGGATCGGCCGCCTCCGGCTGGAAGGTGACCACGGCTCCGTCGGCACCACGCACCTCGATCAGATCTCCGTACAGGTGGCCCATCCCGCTCTCCCCTTGCCTGACGCGGAGCCGGCGGAGCTTCCCCTCACCGCCGGCTGCTCCTCCGCGGCGGCCCGTGTCCCGGGCGGGGTCGAGGCGCCCGGGACACGGACCTGCCGTGAGTGGCGCCGCGAACGCCACCGGAGGATTCGAACACTTGTTCGAACTCCTCGACTGTACAGGCGACCGGGGACAGGCTCAACGGGTACGCGGCACCCGCTCCTACCCTGAGGAGATGACCATCGACCCTCCCACCGACAGCGCGTCCGGCGGTCGCGGACCGGCCTCCCCCACGGCGTCCTGCCCGCCCGCCGTCGAGCCCGCTCCCGACCCGCTCCTGGCCCATCCCTCGGTGGCGGCCGTCCGCACGGCACTGGCGGACGCGGGCGCCCAGGGCGCCGTCCGGGTCCTCGACGGGCACGCGCGCACGGCCGCACAGGCGGCACAGTTCCTCGGGATCGAGATCGCCCAGATCGCGAACTCGCTCGTCTTCGCCGTCCCTGCGGGCGAGGGCGCACCCGGCGAGGGCGAGGCGGTCCCGTTGCTGGTGATGACCTCGGGCGCCCACCGGGTGGACACCGCCCGGCTCGCCGCGACGCTGGGAGTCGGACGCCTGGACCGCGCGGACGCCGACTTCGTCCGCCACCACACCGGGTTCGCGATCGGCGGGTCGCTCCCGTCGGACACCCGCGACCCTGCGCACGCTCATCGACGCCGCCCTCGCCCCCACTCCGTGATCTGGGCGGCCGCGGGGCACCCGCGCACCGTCTTCCCCACGACGTTCGACGAGCTGGTGCGGATCACCGGCGGCGAGGTCGTCGAGGTCGCCTGAGAGGCCACCCCGCCGACGCAGGGCGCCGCGAGACGCACGTCACACCGCCACGGCACGGCTTCACGCGCGGACCTCTTTTAGACTGACTGGTCAGTACATAAAGGAGATCCGATGTCCGAGCCGCCCCTCCCCCTGACGGACGCCCCGCTCGTCCTGGCCCGCGGCCTGTCCCTCGACGGCCCCCGCGGGCCCGTCTTCGAGAGCGTCGAGGTCACGCTCCACCAGGGCGACCTGCTCGCCGTCGCGGGCCCCGTGGGCAGCGGGCGCACCTGCCTGCTGCTCACCCTCTCGGGACGGATGCGCCCCAGCGCGGGCGACCTCGTCGTCGCCGGGCACCCGCTGCCACGCCACGCCAGCGCCGCCCGCCGCGCGAGCGGCCTCGCCGAGATCGCCGGGGTCAACGACCTCGACCCGCGCATGACCGTGGCCGAGCACCTGCACGAGCGGCTCGCCCTCGTCGACCCCTGGTGGCACCTCGGCCTGGCCCGCGCCTCGCGCACCCGGGCCCGCGCCACCGAGCTCCTCCACCGCATCGACCGCCTCGACCCCGACCCCGCCCCCTGGGACCTCCGCGCGCCCGTGGCCACCCTCACCGCACCCCGTCGCTGGCGCCTGGGCCTGGCCGCCGCCCTCGCCGACGCGCCGTCGCTCGTCCTCGTCGACGACCTCGACACCCTCGGCGACGTCCCCGACGTCGCCGCCGCCTGGACGCTGCTGCGCCGGCTCGCCGACACCGGACCGGGCGTCGTCGCCGCCTGCACCGACACCTCCCGCATCCCCGACGGCGTGGCCGACGCCGTCCTCCCGCTGACCACCGCCGGCGCAGCCACCGCCGCCGGCACCGCCACCCCCAGGACAAGGGCCCTCGCATGACCTCCGCCACCCACCTCGCCCGGACCGAGGTCCGCCGACTGTCGCGCACCGGCCTCGGCCGGGCCGCGATCGTCGCCGTCCTGCTCGTGCCGCTCATGTACGGCGCCCTCTACCTGTGGGCGTTCTGGGACCCCTACGGCCGCCTCGACGCCGTCCCGGTCGCGCTCGTCGACCAGGACCGCGCCGTCCAGGTCGACCGGACGCGGATCGCCGCGGGGCAGGAGCTGGAGCGCACCCTGCGCGAGCGCGGCGGCTTCGACTGGCACGTCGTGGACGCGCGGGAGGCCGCCGAGGGCCTGGACGCCGGGCGCTACTACCTCGTGGTGACCGTGCCGAGCGGCTTCTCCGCCGCACTGGCCTCCCCCGCCCAGGCCCCCGCGGGCGCCACCGGCGACGCCGCGCCCCGGCGCGCCGTCCTCGACGTGCGCACGGATGACGCCAACGGCTACCTCGCCGGACAGCTGTCCCGGTCGGTGCTGCTGGAGGTGCGCCAGGCGCTGGGCAGCGGCTCCACCAAGGCTTACGTCCGCGACGTCTACGCCTCGCTCGCGGGCCTGCACGGCGACCTGGACCGCGCGGCGTCCGGCGCCGGCGACCTCGCGGCGGGGTCGGGCGAGGCGGAGGGCGGCTCCACCGATCTCGCCCGAGGCACGGGTTCGCTGGCCGACGGCGCCCGCGATCTCGCCGCCGGCGCCGACCGCCTGCGGGCCGGGACGGCGTCCCTCACCTCGGGTGCCGCCCGCGCCGACGCCGGGGCCGACCGCCTCGCCGCGGGCACGACCAGGCTGACGGCTGGCGGGGACGAGCTGGCCTCGGGCCTGCGCACTCTCGACGGGAAGACGGCCGCCCTGCCCGGCGCGACGCGCGCGCTCGCCGACGGCGCGGCGTCCCTGGCCCGTGGCAACGCCGACCTCGCGGCCGCGCTGCAGCGTTCGGCGGCGGGGACGGACGCCGTGGGCAAAGCCCGCTCCCACGCCGACGCCGCCGTCCACGACGCCGTCGTCGCCTTCCTGGCGGCGCACCCCGGCGACCCCTCCGCGCAGGCGCTGGCCGCGACCATCGGTCAGGAGCTCGCCGCGGTCGACGGCGCGGCGCAGGCCGCCACGGACAGGGCGGCCGCCGCGTCGGCGGCCCTGCGCGACGGGGCCGCGACCCTGGCCACGCGCTCCGACGCCCTTGCCGACGCCACCCCCGCCCTCGCGACGGGTGTCCACCGCGCGCGGCTCGGCGCGGGGACGCTGAGCGGGGGCCTGCACGAGGCGGCGGCGGGCAGCCACGACCTCGCGGCCGGCACGTCGCGGCTGGCCTCGGGCACGCGCACGCTCGCCTCGGGGACGGCGACGCTCGCCTCGTCGTCGCACCGCCTGGCCGCCGGCGCCGCCCAGGCCGCCGACGGGGCGGCGGACCTGCACGACGGGCTGGTCCGGCTCGACGGGGGCGCGACGACGCTCGCGGACCGCCTGCGCGCGGGCGCCGGGCAGGTGCCGGTCTACGACGGTGCGGACGCCGAGACGCGCGCCGCGGTGGTGGCCGAGCCGGTCGACCTGCGCAAGGACCCGCTGCACGTCGCCGCGACCTACGGGGCGGGGTTCGCGCCGTACTTCATCCCGCTGTCGCTGTGGGTCGGCGGGGTCGTCGCCTACCTGCTGCTGCGTCCCCTGGCCCCGCGGGCCCTGGCCAGCGGGGCGCGGGCCGGCAGGGTCGCCCTGGGCGGATGGCTGCCCGCGGCGGTCGTGGGCGTCGGGCAGGCGCTGGTGCTGTTCGCCGTCCTGCACTGGGCGATCGGGCTGGACGCCGTGCACCCGGTGGCGATGGTGGGCTTCCTCGCGTTGACGGCGACGGCGTTCACCGCGCTGCTGCAGTGGGTCAACGCGCAGTTCGGCACGCCGGGCAAGCTGATCGCGATCGCGCTGCTGATCCTGCAGCTGACCTCGGCGGGCGGGACGTACCCGATCGAGACGGCACCGCGGTTCTTCCAGGCGATCCACCCGTGGCTGCCGATGACCTACGTGGTCACGGGCCTGCGCCACCTGATCAGCGGGGGTCCGGCGGGTGCGGTGTGGCAGGCTGCGGGCGTGCTCACCGGCATCACGATCGCCTGCCTGGCGCTGACCACGCTCACCGCCCGTCGCCGTCGCACCTGGACGGTGGCACGGCTGCACCCCGAGCTGTCGCTGTGAGCAGGCCGGCGCCCGCGCCCGACGGCAACGCCCTGCGCCGCGCCGCCAGCCGCGACCGCGTGATCGAAGCGGCGATCCGCCTGATCGCCGAGCAGGGTTTCTCCGACACCAGCGTCGAGGAGATCGCGGCGGCCGCCGGCGTCGCCAAGGGCACCGTGTTCTACAACTTCGGCAGCAAGGAGCAGCTGTTCGTGCAGGTGCTGCGCGAGGGGCTGCAGCGGCTCGCCGTGCGGTTCGTCGAGGCGGCGTCCGGCCGCCACGGGCTCGACGCGGTGGCCGCGATGGTCCGCACCGAGCTGGAGGCCATCCACACCTCGCCCGCCATGGCGCAGGTGCTGGTGGCGGAGCTGTTCCGGCCCAACCGCCCCTGGCAGGCGGCCCTGCGGGAGCTGCGCGAGGAGGCCGTCGCGCCCCTGCGGGCGGTGCTCGAGGACGGTCGCGAGCGCGGCGAGCTCGAGGGCGATCTCGACGTCGACGCCGCAGCGGGCGCGCTGCTCGGGTCGGTGCTGGTGATGGGGTTGGACTGGTTGGCGTTCAGCCCGCACCGCAGCCTCGCCGACGTCGAGGCGCAGGTGATCCGCATGTTCGCCGGTGACCTGCTGCCTCGTCCGTCCTGATCTGCCCGCGAGATCTGCCCGCGAGGGGACGGCGGCCGGGCGGGCGCCCGCACCCGGCTGCCCCTACCGTGGCGGCCGTGAGCGCACCCTCGCCGTCCGTCCCCGGGCACGTGACCCTCACCGTGTGGGGCGTGCCGCGCCGCGCCGTCCCCGGCGCCGTATGGCGGATGGGTCGCGAGCGGCGGCCGGTGCGCACCGCGCCGGGGCTGCGCTTCGCGAAGCTGCTGGGCACGGGCAGCGGGCGCACCTTCACCCCGGGCGACGCCGACCCGCGGCACTGGGCGCTGCTGGCCTGCTGGGACGACGCGGACGCCGCGCGGGCCTTCGCGGACGGCCGCGTCCACGCCCGCTGGGACGCGATCGCGCAGGAGCGGCTCGACGTCGCGATGTCGCCGCTGACCTCGCGCGGCACGTGGGCGGGGCGGACGCCGTTCGGCGACCCCGATCCCGGAGCGGCCCGGGCCTGGAGCGGGCCGGTCGCGGCGGTGACCCGGGCGCGTTTGGCGTGGCGGCACCAGCGCCGGTTCTGGACAGCGGTGCCCGACGTCGCGCGCGACCTCCACGAGGGCCCGGGGCTGAGGTTGTCGTTGGGGATCGGGGAGGCCCCGGTGGGCCTGCAGGGCACCTTCAGCGTGTGGCGGGACGCGGCGGCGTTGACGGACTTCGCCTACCGGCGCATCCCGCACGCGCAGGTGGTGGCCGCCAGCGCCACCACCCCCTGGTTCGTCGAGGAGCTGTTCGCGCGGCTGGCGGTCCTCGACGTCCGGGGGACGCTGGACGGCCGGTCGGTGGACGTCGTGGCGAGCGGGCCTCAGGAGGGACGAGCGTGAGCGTGCTGCCGTGGGTGGTCAGTTCGGGGTGGGCGTCAGGGGTGAACTCCTACGCCATGGTGCTGTTCCTGGGGATCGCGGGGCGGTTCCTCGGGGCCGACGACGTGCCGCCGGCGCTGGAGCGCACCGACGTCATGCTGGTGGCGCTGGTGCTCTTCGCGCTCGAGGCCGTCGTCGACAAGATCCCCTACCTGGACTCGGTGTGGGACACCGTGCACACCGTGGTCCGGCCGGGCATCTCGGCGGCCGTGTCGGCGCTGATGGCGGGGCAGGTGGGCGACCTCGACGGCGCGGCGCAGGTGGGCCTGTCGGCCCTCGGCGGCGCGACGGCGCTCGCGAGCCACCTGGTGAAGGCGTCGCTGCGGGTGGCCGTCAACACCTCCCCCGAGCCGGTCTCGAACATCGCCGTGAGCGCCGGGGAGGACGTGGGCGTCGCCGCCGTGATCGGGCTCGCGGTGCTGCACCCGTGGGTGGCCGCGTCGGTGGCGCTGGCCCTGCTCGTGCTGGGGACGGTCCTCGTGGTGTCGCTGTGGCGGCTGGTGCGGCGCGGGTTCCGTCAACGGCGTGCCCGCCGCTCCCGCCAGGCCGCCGCCGCCGGGGCGGCCTAGACTCCGCAGCGTGAACGGAGGGGCGTTGTCGCAGCCGAGAGTCACCGCCCCCGCCGTCGGTACGGCCGTGGCGGCGGGCGTGCTCACCGTCGGCGTCCAGATCGCCTACCCCCTGCTCGACGGTTCGGCGCTGCACGCCGCGACGCGTCTGGTCGTCGTCCTGTTCTGCGCGACGTCGGTGCTGCACGCGGGTGCCGTCCTCGGCGCGCGGGCCGCCGTCGCCCTGCTCGCGGTGGCCGCGGGGATCGGGCTGGGCGCCGAGACGCTGGGCGTGCACACGGGTGTCCCGTTCGGCAGCTACCACTACACCGGGACGCTGACACCGCAGGTGCTCGGCGTCCCCGTGATCGTGCCCCTGGCCTGGGCGATGATGGCCTACCCGTCGCTGGTGCTGGGCCGGGTGCTGGCCGGGCGCCTGAGCGGACTCGCGCGCCGCGCTCTCGTCGCGCTCGCCGGCGGGTGGACGCTCGCGGCGTGGGACCTCTTCCTCGACCCGCAGATGGTCTCGGCCGGCTACTGGCGGTTCGACTCGCCGAGCCCTGGGCTGCCGGGGCTGACCGCCCTGCCCGCCGCAGCGCTCGCCGATCCGGCCGACGCGGCGTCCGGGGCGGTCGGGATCCCGTGGACGAACCACCTGGGCTGGCTGATCGTCGGCGTCGTCCTCGTCGCGGCGCTCGATGCGGTGCTGCCCTCGCCTGCGCGTCCCGCCTCGGGGGTGCGCCGCGCCGCGCTGGCGGTGCCCGCCGTCATGCTCGCGTGGACGTGGCTGGGCTCGGCGCTGGCGCTGGGCGCGTTCCTCGACCTGCCCGTGCCCGCGGCCTGGGGGACGCTCGCGATGGGCCTGACGGTCGGGCCGTTCCTGCGGCGGGTGGTCCCCCGGCTGCTGCCCGACGCTGCGCGGGCCACCGCCGACGGGGTCGCCCCGTGAGGGGCCGGCGCGTCGCGGGGGTGGCGTGGCGGGCGACGACGTGGGCGGGCACCCTGGCCTCGCTCTCGCTGACGGCGCACACCCTCGTCAACGTGCGGCGCCTGCGGGTGCCGCCCGCCGTCCCCGACCCGGCCGAGGAGCGAGTCAGCATCCTGCTGCCGGCCCGCAACGAGGCGCACCAGATCGCCGCGTGCGTGGCGTCGCTGTTGGAGCAGGTGGCGGTGCCCGACCTCGAGATCGTGGTGCTCGACGACGGCTCCACCGACGGCACGGCCGACGTCGTGCGCGCGGTGGTCGGCGACGACCCGCGGGTGAGGGTGCTGTCGGGCGAGCCGCTGCCGCCGGGCTGGCTGGGCAAGCCGTGGGCGTGCGCGCAGCTGGCCGAGGCGGCGACGGGCTCGGTGCTCGTGTTCGTCGACGCCGACGTCGTGTTCGCGCCGCACGCGGTGGCCGCCGCGGTGGCGACGCTGCGCGAGTCGGGCCTGGAGCTGATCACGCCGTACCCGCGGCAGCTGGCGTTCGGGCCGGCGGAGCGGCTCGTGCAGCCGCTGCTGCAGTGGTCGTGGCTGACGCTGCTGCCGCTGCACCGGGCGGAGCGGTCGTGGCGCACGGCGCTGGTGGCCGCGACGGGGCAGTTCCTGGTCGTGGACGCCGCCGCGTACCGGCGCTTCGGAGGGCACGAGGCGATCCGCGACAGCGTCCTCGACGACATCGCGCTGCTGCAGGCGCTCAAGCGTGACGGCGGGCACGGCGTGGTCGTCGACGGCACCCACTTGGCGACGTGCCGGATGTACACGTCGTGGCCGCAGCTGCGCGAGGGCTACACGAAGTCGTTGTGGACGGCGTTCGGCTCCCCTGCGGCCGGGCTGGGCGTGGCGGCGGGACTGGGACTGGCCTACGTCGTCCCGGCGGTGGCCGCCGCCCGCGGGTCCCGGGTGGGCAGCGTCGGGTACGCGGCCGCCGTCGCCGGCCGGTACGCGGTCGCGGAGCGCACGGGCGGCCGGTCGCTGCCCGACTCGCTGGCGCATCCCGTCTCCGTGTCGCTGTTCGGCTGGCTGGTGGCGCGGTCGTGGTGGGGTCGCAAGCGGGGCCGGTTGACGTGGAAGGGCCGCGCGCTGCCCGGCTGAGGTGGCAGGCACTGACCGACACGAGGTGAGGCGCGATCGTCGCGTCGGAGGGACGGACGTGGCGAGGGTCGTCGTCGTGGGTGCCGGCATGGGCGGGCTGTCCGCTGCCGCGCGGCTGGCCGCGGCAGGGCACCAGGTGACGGTGTGCGAGCAGGCCCCCGACGTGGGCGGCAAGCTGGGCGAGCTGCGCCGCGACGGGTTCGCGTTCGACACCGGCCCGCACCTGCTCACGTTGCCCGCGGTGTACCGCGACCTGTTCCTCAAGACCGGGGCGCCGCTGGAGTCGGTGGTGGAGCTGGAGCGGCTGGACCCGGCGTGCCACTACCGGTTCGGTGACGGCACCGAGCTCGACGTGCCCGGCGGGACGCGCGCGGCGCTGGTGCGGGCGCTGGACGACGGGTTGGGCGACGGCGCGGGCGCGCAGTGGTCGGCATTCCTCGACCGCGCGGGGCGGATCTGGGACCTGACGCGCGGGCCGTTCCTGGAGTCGGCGCTGGACGTGCGCGCGCTGACCCGGCAGGCGGCGCGGCCCGGGGACGTCGCAGCCATCGCGCCCTGGCGGTCGCTGCGAGGGCTCGGCGCGCAGTACCTGCGCCACCCACACCTGCGGACGTTGCTGGACCGGTACGCGACGTACACGGGGTCGGACCCGCGCCGGGCGCCGGCGGCGTTGGCGACGGTGCCGTATGTGGAGCAGACGTTCGGGTCCTGGTACGTGCGCGGCGGGATGCGCCGGCTGGGCGAGGCGGTGCGCGACCGCGCGGTGGAGCGGGGCGTGCGGATCCGGCTGGGGGCCGACGTCGTCGAGGTGCTGGTGGCCGCGGGTCGGGCGTGCGGGGTGGCGCTGGCCGACGGCTCGCGCGTGGACGCCGACGTGGTGGTCGCGAACGCCGACGCGCGGCACCTGTACCGCGACCTGCTGCCGGGAGGGCCCGGGGCTGCGGGGCGGCGGGCGTTGCGGCGGACGGTGCCGTCGCTGTCGGGGTTCGTGCTGCTGCTGGCCCTGCGGGGGCGGACGCCCGGGCTGCGGCACCACACCGTGCTGTTCCCCGAGGACTACGACGACGAGTTCGACTCGATCTTCGCGACCGGCCCGCACCGGCGCACCGGGCCGCGACCGGTGCCCGACCCGACGGTGTACGTCTGCGCGGCCGACGACCCGTCCTCGCGGCCCGACGACGACTCCGAGGCGTGGTTCGTGCTGGTCAACGCCCCACGGCACCTACCGGCCGACACCGCTGCGCGGCTGGCCAAGTCCGGCGACGGGCGCGGGGAGTCGGGCGTGGACTGGGACGCGCCCGGCCTCGCCGACTCCTACGCCGACCGGATCCTCGACGTCCTGGCCGCGCGCGGCCTCGACGTCCGCGACCGGGTGCTGTGGCGGGAGGTCCGCTCCCCCGCCGAGCTGGAGCGGCGCACGCGTGCCGTCGGCGGGTCGATCTACGGGACGTCGAGCAACGGCGCACGCTCGGCGTTCCTGCGCCCCGCGAACCGTTCACCGGTGCCCGGGTTGTTCCTCGTTGGCGGGTCGTCGCATCCCGGCGGCGGGTTGCCGCTCGTCGGGATGTCCGCGGCGCTCGTCGCCGAGCTGGTCGGGCGGGCGTGAGGTAGTAGCGAGATGGGCCGGCGAAACCGGGTGAAGCTCCACGACCGACACATCCTCCTCGGCGTCCTCACCACAAAGCCAAACTCCGCCTCCTCACAGGAGGCGGAGCAGGCTGTCGAACCTCAGCCCCTTGAGCTCAGCCGGAACGCCTTCCCAGCCGTCGGGCCACCCGAAGACCCAGCCGTGATCAGTGGCACCGGGGACCTTGTGCCAGGGCCGCCTATGCAAGCGCTGCCAGCCTTGCTCGCAAACGAGCCTCCACGTCATCGCCGTCGTCGCTCTCCAGAACAACCATCAGTACGGATCCAGCCAAGGAGAACGCCTCACGCGACGACTGGACGGGGTGGTAAGCACCCCGGTCAATGCTCACGACCGCAGGCCGAGATGCACCTCCCAGAACCCCCGACACGACGGCACCGCCAAACTCATTCGGGAGCCCGGAAATCAGTGTCCGCCCGAGCAGGGCAGGACAAGACAACGGGCCGGTTGAGGTGGCGCCCGAAAGATCTACTTCCACGGTCAGTCGGCCCGCCGACGTAGGAGGGCGCATGGATCCGCCCAATAGCGCAAGCTGCGGCAAGCCACCTACTCGACGCTGAACCTCCACCACTGCTCGCCGCACAGCACCGATAGCTCGGCCGGCGGCAGGGACGTCACCCGACGCACCAGCAACACCACGAACCGTCGCCCCCGCGAGATCAACGTCAACAGCAATCCTGAAACTGCCCGCGTCGATTATCACCGAGGCTCCAATCCCCAGAGTCAACGACCCCCAAGTACCGCTCAACCGCATCAACCCCACCAGCAGTGATCTTGATTCGGCCCAGGGACAGACGTGGACCGCTTTCTGCGGCATCACAGTCGGACTCGACTCGGGTCGACCTCGGCTGCGGGCCAGATCACACCGTCGGCGTCCAGCACCCAGAGAGGATTCGGCACCTGGTCAGCCAGCCGTCCCACCACGTCGACAAACAGATCCGCCCACCTGCACTCGACCACGCAGGCCGTCATTGCCGAGGTATCGACATGTGTGCTCTCATCCGCAAGCACGAAGGGGCCATCTCGGAACTCCCAGGCCGATTCTTCATCCACATGAGCAAAGACAGTGAGTAGTCGACCTTCGGAGTCCACAAGTTGGACGACGCCCTCAACGTCCCTGGTGGAGCAACTCGGGTCGGCCTTCAGAACATCGGCAACGAGACGGAACAGATTCGATTCAGAAGAGAGAAGGAAGGCGCTCTTCACCCAAACTCCTTAGCCATGGCAACAAGCTCATCCGTTGTCCGCGCGATAGGTACACCATTACGCGCAGCATTCCCAGGAATTGTCCGGGATATCTGGAGCGTAACCGATCGTTCGTCGATGGTCGTCGCTTCAGTCTTCGCTATTTGCCCTGTAATCACTCTCGCATTCCCGCTCTTGACCTGTACAATCATGTCCCCGAGATCAACGTCAACAGCAACGGCCCCACCGAAGCCATCAACGGACGCCTCGAACACGGCTCTTCATAGTTGAGGGTGTAGCTGCTGGGGTGATCATGCGCTGACGGGTGAGCTCTGGGCGGTGGGGTTGGGTCGGCGTGGCGGCCGGGTGCCGGGGTCGAGGTCTTCCGATCATGGAGGTTCCTACGCCAGCCACCCGGAAGACCTCGACATGCCTGACGCTACCTTCGCTGCTGCTGATCTGACGACGTTCACACCGTGGACGAGCTGGGCCTGGAGGTCCTCGGGCAGCTCGTCCAGCCTGATCGGGCCGTGTTGGCGTGTCGGGTCGTCCAAGCTGATGACTGGTGCCGCGGTGTGGCTGTCAGGGCCGGGTGCGCGGCAGCGTGACCCGGCGGCTGGCGCACGAGCCGTTGGGTTGGCGTCCCACGACGCTGCTGGTCAGAGTGCGCCGCTACCGCTGCACCGGCTGCGGGCACGTGCGGCGTCAGGACACCTCCACGGCCGCCCCACCGCGGGCGAAGATCTCCCCGTGGTGGGTTGCGGTGGGCGCTGGAAGCGCCTGGTCGTGGCGCATCTGAGCATCACCGGATCGCTGCCGGGCTGGGCGGGCGTGGAACACCGCCAACGACGCCGTCCTCGCCGAAGGGCAGCGGCTGCTGATCGACGCGCCCGGCCGCCTCGACGGGGTCGCGGTGATCGGCGTCGATGAGCACTGTGGCGGCACACCCACCACGGCGGGGACGGGTTCGTCACCGTGGTCATCGACCTGACGCCGGTCTGGACGGCACCAGCCCTCCCGGCTGCCTGGCCATGGTCGAAGGCCGCTCAAGCAGGCGTTCAAGACCTGGCTGGCCGCCCAGGACCCGACCTGGCACGGGGATCGAGGTCGTGGCGATGGACGGATTCAGCGGGTTCAAGACCGCCGCTACCGAGGAACTGCCCGACGCGGTGACCGTGATGGACCCCTTCCACGTCGTCCGCCTCGCCGCATGACGCCCTCCAGCAGGTCGACAGCGCGTCCAGCACGACACGACCGGGCACCGCGGGCGGGCCGGGGACCCGCTGTTCGCCGCCCGCCGCCCTCCTGACTACCGGGACCGACCTGCTCACCCCCCGACAGCAGACCCGGCTGACGGACGCCCTGTTCGCCGGTCGAGGAGCACGTCGAGGTCGAGGCCGCCTGGGGCGTCTACCAGCAGATCATCGCCGCTTACCGTCACCCTGACCGAGCTCCGGACGAGCCCACCTCAACAAGTGATCAACAGCCTTGCCCAGGGCGTCCCTGCCGCCCTCGGCGAGCTGCGTCGCCTGGGCCGCACCCTCAACCGCCGCGCCGCCGACGTCCTGGCCTACTTCGACCGACCTGGCACCAGCAACGGCCCCACCGAAGCCATCAACGGCCGCCTCGAACACCTCCGCGGCACCGCGCTGGGCTTCCGCAACCTCACCCACTACATAGCCCGCTCACTCTTGGAGACCGGTGGCTTCCGAAGCAAGATCATCGACGGGCTACACCCTCAACTGTGAAGAGCCTCGAACACCTCCGCGGCACCGCCCTCGGCTTCCGCAACCTCACCCACTACATCGCCCGCTCACTCCTGTAAACCGGCGGCCTCCGAACCAAGATCACCCAGCAGCTACACCCTCAATTGCGAAGAGTCGCACTTTCTCGGAAACATGTCGACAGCTTCATCTTTGAAAGAAAATGCCATCGTTTCGAGATTGCGTCGCCGGCTTGACACCACTCGGCCTTTAGCGTAGTCGGCCTGGTTCCACGTCGGCAGTTTCATCATATTGTTGAGTTGCTACGCCGAACAAATTCAGTTTCGGCCGCTCTTCACAGTTGAGGTGTAGCCCCGCCGATGATCTTGCTTCACCGGTCTCAAGTGAGCGGGCTATGTAGTGGGTGAGGTTGCGGAAGCCCAGCGCGGTGCCGCGAGGTGTTCGAGGCGGCCGTTGATGGCTTCGGGGGGGCCGTTGCTGGTGCTTCAGGTCGGTCGCAAGTACCGGCGACGTCGGCGGCGCGGCGGTTGAGGTGCAGGCGCACGGCTCGCCGAGGGCGGCAGGGACGCCCTGGGCAACGCGATCACTTGTTGGAGGCTCGTCCTGAGCCTTCGGTCAGGGTGACGGTAAGCGGCGATGATCTGCTGGTAGACGTCCCCGGGTGGTTCTCGACCCTCGACGTGCTCCTCGACGGCGAACAGGGCGTGTGCCAGTCTGCTGTCGGGGGAGAGCAGGTGGTCCCGGTAGTCAGGAGGACGGCGGGCGGCGAACAGCGGGCCCCGCGCCGCCTGCGTGCCCGGTCGTCGTGCTGGACGCGCTGTCGGCCCGGAGGGCGTCACCGGCGAGGCGGACGACGGAGGGGTCCGTCACGTCACCGCGTCGGGCAGTTCTCGGTAGCGGCGGTCTTGAACCCGCTGAATCCGTCCATCGCCACGACCTCGATCCCCACCGCCAGGTCGGGGTCCTGGGCGGCCAGCCAGGTCTTCGAACGCCTTCGCCGGGAGCGGCTTCGACCATGGCCAGCAGCCGGGAGGGTGCCGTCCCGGACCGGCGTCAGGTCGATGACCACGGTGACGAACCCGTCCCCGCCGTGGTAAAGCGCCACGTGCTCATCGACGCCGATCACCGCGACCCCGTCGAGGCCGGGCGCGTCGATCAGCAGCCGCCGCCTCGGCGAGGACGGCGTCCGTTGGCGGTGTTCCACGCCACGCCCAGCCCGGCAGCGATCCGAGTGATGCTTCAGATGCGCCACGACCAGGCCTTCCAGCGCCTCACCGCAACCCACCACGGGAGATCTCGCCCGCGGTGGGCGGCCGTGGAGGTGTCCCTGACGCCACACGTGCTCCGCAGCCGGTGCGCTGCGGTAGCGGCGCCTTGACCAGCAGCGTCGTGGGACGCCAACCCAACGGCTCGTGCGCCAGCCGCCGGGTCCGCGCCGCGCACCCCGGCCTGACAGCCACACCGCCGCACCAGTCATCAGCCCCGACGACCCGACACGCCAACACGGCCCGATCGGCGGACGAGCTGCCCGAGGACCTCCAGGCCCAGCTCGTCCACGCGCGTGAACGTCGTCAGATCAGCAGCAGCGAAGGTAGCGTCAGGCATGTCGAGGTCTTCCGGTGGCTGGCGTAGGAACCTCACATGATCGGAAGACCTCGACCCGGCACCCGGCCGCCACGCCGACCCAACCCCACCGCCCAGGAGCTCACCCGTCAGCGCATGATCACCCGGCAACGACGCCCTCAACTATGAAGAGCCTGTTTGCCGCAGGAATCCGCTTTGATAGGGCTGCAATTTGCCGTCGTCCGCACGCTTGAACATCGACGTCCGTAATGGCGCCGCCTCACCCTGCGCCCACGCCCGTCGTGGGCCGAATGACGGGTCAGGCTTCGGAACAGCGGGCCGCCCACTCCATGCCCGCCTTGGTTAGGCGACCCGCAGACCAAGTATCGGAATCGACACCAACGGCGGCAAGTTTGAGCCCAGATGGTTGGCGCCACAGCCTCAGGCCCTCTTCCAGGAGGAACGAATCGTCCCATCGATGCGCCTCCGCATCCTCCCCCCACGCAGTAAGCCACCCGAGACCGCGAAATGGTTGCGGAAGCTCCAGGGACCAGACCGAATCGACTCCGGCCGCGTCTTCGTAAGGGTTCTCACCGTTCCGGTCGACGGCTCCAACGTAAGCCGAGACGACTGTTGCCACCTCTTGTAGGCGCTCAACTGTCTCTAGCGCAGCGTCGAGCGACGCAACAAGACTGGGGAACGAGAAGAGACGGATACTTAGTCTGGACACAGGCTTAGCCAGAAAGAACATCCAATGTGCCTCCAGTTTTACGGAGGAAGGATTTCCCCCATGCCACAATTGTTCCAATTGAACAAAATCCACCCCCTCGTCAACGTGCTCACTAATAGAACTGATCGAGTTGGCCTTCAACGACCGCTCAGAACGGCGCCCCCGACCCGCAGCGATAGAGAATCTTCCTTCACATTGAACTTTGGAATGCATCCCGTCGCCCAAGTCATGCCGAACCACATGATCCAGGTAGCGGTCAAAGCTCGTGAAGGCGACTCTCACCAATGAGCGTGCTTCATTCACCGAATTTGCAGACCGCACATCTACATCGACGATTTGAAACGTCATGTTCGCCTTCTGTCTAGGAGAGGTCCGCCGCCCATGTCCGCATGGGGGGCGGACGCACAAGGATGATCTCAGCTAAGGTACCAGAACCGGCACCCGGATAGGCGCACCGGGCGCTCCTGCACCACCTCCCGCACCGAGCCCAGGGCCAGGAATCATTGGCGCCCACGATCCGTACCCGGAGATCTTATCGTCAAGCCAAGAAAGTAGTCTGAAGGGCTTGTTAGGCCAGGCGTCTAGGAACTGACGAGTTTCCTCAACCTTAGCCAAATTTCTCGCGATTTGCTCCTCGTCTCCTTCCCTTCGACCTCGCTCCCACCAGCCAATCATTCCTTTAACAGATCCTCCAGACGAACCCCTAGGACTATGTGCCTGCGTCACGAGGACCTTGTGCTCCGGGTCAATTGGGTCTGGCCACACGAGCTCCCTGCCGTCGGCAATCTCGCTGCCGCGCGAGAATCGCCCCAGACCTGCAGCGCGCGCGGCGGCAATATACCGGCGCAAATCCGCATCACCTACCTCGTAGGCCGAAACCGGCTCTTCACAGTTGAGGGTGTAGCCCGTCGATGATCTTGCTTCGGAAGCCACCGGTCTCCAAGAGTGAGCGGGCTATGTAGTGGGTGAGGTTGCGGAAGCCCAGCGCGGTGCCGCGGAGGTGTTCGAGGCGGCCGTTGATGGCTTCGGTGGGGCCGTTGCTGGTGCCAGGTCGGTCGAAGTAGGCCAGGACGTCGGCGGCGCGGCGGTTGAGGGTGCGGCCCAGGCGACGCAGCTCGCCGAGGGCGGCAGGGACGCCCTGGGCAAGGCTGTTGATCACTTGTTGGAGGTGGGCTCGTCCCTGAGCTCGGTCAGGGTGACGGTAAGCGGCGATGATCTGCTGGTAGACGCCCCAGGTGGCCTCGACCTCGACGTGCTCCTCGACGGCGAACAGGGCGTGTAGCCGGGTCTGCTGTCGGGGGGTGAGCAGGTCGGTCCCGGTAGTCAGGAGGCGGCGGGCGGCGAACAGCGGGTCCCCGGCCCGCCCGCGGTGCCCGGTCGTGTCGTGCTGGACGCGCTGTCGGACCCGTTGGAGGGCGTCACCGGCGAGGCGGACGACGTGGAAGGGGTCCATCACGGTCACCGCGTCGGGCAGTTCCTCGGTAGCGGCGGTCTTGAACCCGCTGAATCCGTCCATCGCCACGACCTCGATCCCTGACCGCCAGGTCGGGTCCTGGGCGGCCAGCCAGGTCTTGAACGCCTGCTTGGAGCGGCCTTCGACCATGGCCAGCAGCCGGGAGGGGCCGGTGCCGTCCCGGACCGGCGTCAGGTCGATGACCACGGTGACGAACCCGTCCCCGCCGTGGTGGGTGTGCCGCCACACGTGCTCATCGACGCCGATCACCGCGACCCCGTCGAGGCGGCCGGGCGCGTCGATCAGCAGCCGCTGCCCTTCGGCGAGGACGGCGTCGTTGGCGGTGTTCCACGCCACGCCCAGCCCGGCAGCGATCCGAGTGATGCTCAGATGCGCCACGACCAGGCCTTCCAGCGCCCACCGCAACCCACCACGGGAGATCTTCGCCCGCGGTGGGGCGGCCGTGGAGGTGTCCTGACGCCACACGTGCCCGCAGCCGGTGCAGCGGTAGCGGCGCACTCTGACCAGCAGCGTCGTGGGACGCCAACCCAACGGCTCGTGCGCCAGCCGCCGGGTCACGCTGCCGCGCACCCGGCCCTGACAGCCACACCGCCGGCACCAGTCATCAGCTTGGACGACCCGACACGCCAACACGGCCCGATCAGGCTGGACGAGCTGCCCGAGGACCTCCAGGCCCAGCTCGTCCACGCGTGTGAACGTCGTCAGATCAGCAGCAGCGAAGGTAGCGTCAGGCATGTCGAGGTCTTCCGGGTGGCTGGCGTAGGAACCTCCATGATCGGAAGACCTCGACCCCGGCACCCGGCCGCCACGCCGACCCAACCCCACCGCCCAGAGCTCACCCGTCAGCGCATGATCACCCCAGCAGCTACACCCTCAACTATGAAGAGCCCCGAAACCCTCTTGACCTCCCAGATCTCACCTCCCCGGCCGGTTGAATCGAATTTCACAATGTCCACATAGCCAGTATTACCCGAAATCCCCCCAGAGCCGCCTGGTACCGGGAACTCCATTTTTACTCTCGACTGAGCGGCCCATGAAAGAATGTAGCCAAAATTGTATGCTTGCGCCGCGTCGTGCCTAATCTTGTAGGTCTGGATACGCCGTTCTTCCGAGTTTGCGGAAGAGTTCCCGCGACTCGGGGCGTCCGGCAATCCTCCGCTAAGCCCATCGGCACTCAGTGCGCCCGTAGGCTTCGACCCTATACCCGAGCTGCCGCCGTTCGCGGCGAGGCAGGCTGGGATTCCGGAGCAGGCTGCAGCGTCCGTGCCCGTGGGGTCGGGGAAGGCGACGGGGTTGTTGTTCGCGTAGGCGTAGCCGTTGAGGGATTGGGGGTCGGCGGTGTCAAGGACGGGGTCGACGGACAGGAATTGGCCGAGGGTGGGGTCGTACTCGCGGGCGCCGATGTGGGTGAGGTTGGTGGTGGGGTCGCTAGTTTTGTCGAGGAATCCGTGGTCGTAGGGCCAGGGGCTGGCGGGGGTGCCGCGGGTGGTGCCGAAGGGGGTGGTGTAGCGGCGGGTGACGTTGAGGGTGAGCCGGTCGATGGTGATGATGCCGGTGCCCTGCTCGTCGGCGATCTGGAACGACGTCTTGGAGTCCAGGACGCCGGCTGTGCCGGATTCCACCGCGATGACTCGGCCTGCGAAGGTGATCCTTCGGGTTCCGGTCAGGACGGAGGTGGTGGCGGTCTTCGTCCAGTGGATTTCGGTGCCGCCCACGTAGAGGACGGTTTCGCCGGGTCCGGTTTCGAGGGCGGGGCGTTTGAGGAGTAGTTCCCCGTCAGGGGTGTAGAGGTAGCGCGTGTCACGTGCGGGGGTGGGGGTGGTCCCGGTGGTGGCGGGCTGGGAGTTGCTTGCCATGCGTCCCCAGGAGTCCCACGTCATCGACTGGACGGGTCCCGCGGCGGCGGTCTGCCTCGTGAGGGGGTTGCCGGAGGGGTCGTAGGTGAACGTCCGGGTCCCGGCCGCGCCGCCGGTGCCGACCCCGCTGCCGACGGTGGGGCCTGCGCTGGCGGCTACGGCACCGGTCATGGACCCGGTCGTGGTGGTCGAGGTCGACGCCAGCGCGTGGGGGTGGCCCGTTCCGGTCCCGTAGGTGTAGGTCGTGGTGGAGACGCCCCCGGCGGGTGTGGTCTGGGTTTCGGTGGCTCGTTGCCCGGCCTTGGTGTAGGTCCAGGCCAGCCAGTAGGGCGCGGCACCGCCCAGGCCGGCCGCTGAGGGCGCCGCGGCACAGTCACCCGCGGCCGGAGTCCATGCCTGGGACATCCGGCGGTACCCGTCGTAGGTGAAGCACTGGTTATCTGCCTTCCCGCCAGCGCCTGCCGCTACGTCCTTGACTGCGGTGAGGTTGCCGGCCGGGTCGTAGCTGAAAGTGGCGTTCCTGACGAGCGCGGCCTGATTGTTGCCGACCAGAGTCTGGACGAGTCGGTTGGTGCCGGTCTCGTACCGGTAGGTGACGGACGCGTTCTGGGACACGCCTTCCAGTTGCATCCATTCCAGTTGGCCGGTGGCGGTGTAGCTGACCTGGTTCACGATCCCGTACATGCCCGAGGGCAACCCCAACGGGGAGTACAGGGTCGTCAGGTTGGTCCTGCTCAGTCCTGCCACTGCCGTGGCGGAGATTTCCTCGATGTTGCCTTCGAGGTTGCGCCACGTGTTGTGGTTGATCGTCTTGGGGACACCGGCTGCGATCAGGGGGTCGCTGTCGGGGAGGGTGAAGCTGGTGGTCTCCGGTTGGTTCAGGTTGTCGTAGGCCGTGATCATTTGGGAGTACGCGCGGCCGGTCTTGCCACCCACGTATTTCGTCCACCCGGTGGGTAGGCCCTTGCGGAGGGTGTCGTAGGTCCAGGTCGCGGACAAGTGCGCGTCGTCCTTCGCGCCGTCATATTCGGCGGTCTTGCGTCCGAGGTCGTCGTAGTCGTAACGGAGGGTGTTCCCGCGGGCGTCGGTGGTGGAGGCGATCTGGTCGAGGACGGTGTAGGTCGTCTTCGACGTGCCCGCGTCGGGGTCGCTGCTGGAGGTCTTCCGCCCGTAAAGGTCGTAGGAGTACGTCCAGGCAGCCTCGTCGGGTCCGGTGACCTTGTTCAGGCGCCCGGCAGGGTCGTAGCTCTTCTTCGTGGACACATACGTCGCCGCGGTCGGGCTGGTGCCGGAGTACTGCCGCCGCTCGACTTCCCGGCCTGCGGCGTCGGTGAAGACGCGGGAGGCGCTGCCGCCGGCGGGCGCGGTGGTCGCCACCGAATCGCCGGTGTAGCTGGTCGTGGTCGACCACTTGGCCACGCCGAGCACGGAGAAGGTGCTGGTCGTGGGTCGACCGGCCCCGTCATAGGCGGTCGCGGTCTGCGCGGGCGGGTTCGTGGTGGTGGCGGTCAGCGTCGCGTTGGGTGCTTTCTGGTCGTCGAAAATGTCGCCCGCCTGCGAGCGAACCAGACCCCGAGAGTTGTACTCGGTGACAGTCAGGACCCGACCGACCCCGCTGTTCGCCCCCACCGTCGGGGACGGGGATTGGGTTTGTCTCAGCCGCATCAACCCGTCGTAGATCTGGTAGCTGGTGCGGGTGGAAGCCCCGCCCCCGACGAGACTCGTCGTACTGACCCAGGCAGGGGCGCTCCTGGTCACGGAGTAGGTGAACTTCCGCGTGGGCAGGTTCGGTGAGCCGCTGCGGGACAGGTTGACGTCCCAGAACGCGCTGACCCGACCCAGGGAGTCGTAGACGGTCTCGGAGGTCCGTCCGGTCGTGCCGGTGACCTTGGTGGGTAGCCCCCACCGGACGTCGAACGCCGAGGTGATGGTGTGGCCCAGTGCGTTCGTCGTCGTGGTGGACGTGACCGGCAGGGTGGTGGCGGGGGTGAACGCCACTGTCCTGGATGCGCCTGTGGTGTCGGTGGTCTTGGCCACTCGCCCCAACGCGTCGTAGCTCATCGTCGTCAGCGTCTGCCAGATCGGGTTGCGGTCGGTGGTGTAGCCCTTGACTCGCCCGGTCCAGCGCGGCTCGCCCTTGGTCAGGGCCTGCTTCTGCGTCCAGGTTGTGGCGGCGTCGAACGCCGACGCGGTGTCGGAGATCACGTCCAGGGCTTGGGTGTCGGTTGCGGGCAGCCGGGAGGTGGCGGCCTGCGAGCACGGCACGGACAGGACCTGCTTGCGGGAGAGCAGATTGTTCAGGCCCTTGTCGGTGTCACGGGCATACCAAAGGCGCGTGCAGGTGCGGTCGGCCACGCTCACCGTGCCGCCGGCGACGGCGGGGTCGACCTCGGTCCTGGCGTCGACCTGGGTCGCGACTCCGTACGTGGGGTCATACGTCGTCGTGGAGATCACCCGCCGGTTCCGGGGAACGCTCCCGCCGGTGATCGCGGTCCGTTCCGTCGTCGACGCTGTCCTGACGAACCACGCCCGAATCGTGTAGTCGGTCTCCCCCGTACCCGGCTTGAAGATCTTCTGCGCGGCCGTCTCCCACGGCCACGGGCTGCTGATGCTGCCCGACACCTCCGCAGCGGTCGCGGAA
The DNA here is from genome assembly GCA_046330935.1 of Kineosporiaceae bacterium. Taxonomy (GTDB): domain Bacteria; phylum Actinomycetota; class Actinomycetes; order Actinomycetales; family Kineosporiaceae; genus JAXLRU01. The sequence continues at coordinate 340,943 of JAXLRU010000005.1, read as the reverse complement.
TCCCCGTTGTACGTGGCGGTCTCCCGGACGAACCCGGCCAACGGGTCGGAGTCGGTGATCGCGGGGGCCGTGATGCCCGTCACGTTCTGCACGCGTGGACTGCTGGTGCCAGGTTGACGGTCACCGTTCAGGCCCCGCATGTACACCGTCACCGTCTTGCTGCGCGGGCCGTCAGACCCGTCACCGGTCACGGTGGTGACCTTCTCGTAGCCCCGCCACTGCGACCACGTCCGCTGCCGCACCGGAGTGATCGGGTCCAGCGCGTACCGCCACCCCGCCCCACCCCCATAGGTGTAGGTCGTGGTTGTGGCCGGGGAGTTCCCGAAGGGGTCGGAGACCACGACCGAGTGCACCACGTACTTGTGGAACCAGTCCAGCTTCGGGGTGTCAGCGCGTTCGGGGTACCACTTCATCGTGAAGCACCGACTGGTGCTCTTGCCTTCCACCCGCGCTGACGCGGCGGGGCAGTCCGGCCCTTCGTAGGTGACTGTCGTCGAGGCCCCCGTCTCGCTGACGACCCGGATCAGGCGGGGCCGGTTCAGCGGCAGCAGGCCGTCCTGATTGGTGTCGACCCGGTTGGCCAGGAACGTCGGGAGGAACGACACGGGCGGCAGTTTCGCCCCGTCGACGACGTTGGTCTGCTGCAACGACGACAACCACAACGTCTGGTCCCGGGTGTCACCGGTGTCACCCGGATCCAGGTAGTCCTGGCTGAACGACCAGGCATCGGCGGTCACGTAGCCCGCCGTCGCACCAGCCGGGGCGTTCCACACACTCGTGGACACCCCGACCAGCCGCTTACGGGTGAAGAACGCCGGGGACCGCTGCGCCGAGGTGCACCTCACGTCCGGCTTCGACGGGTCGAGGTTGCAGATCGCGTCGAAGGGGACGTCAGGCCAATACCTCTGATGAGCCGAATCGAGCGTCGCGCAGTTCGTCGAGCCCGCCGTGCACCGCTCCGCGACCGTGAAGTCGACCTTGTACGGGGCGTTCGCAGTGATCGCGCTGGCACGCAGCCCGTACTCGATGCGGCTTAGGTACCCCCCGCGGACGTACGACACCGACGTGGAAGGGTTCCCGCCTCGGGCGTACCCGTTCTTCTCCTGCACGTACCGGTAGACCGCGACGTTGCCGTGCACGTCCACCACGTAGTCCAGGTTCCACCGCCACGCCTGCACACACGCCGAGGCCGCGAACGTCGAGGCGTTGCACGGTTCCCCCGCGTCGTCACCGAACACCGGGACCGTGAACACCGAGTTCGTCCCCGCACTGGACCCGGGAACCTTCTCAAGCCCGAACCAGTACTGCGTCCCCTCGGTGGTCGTGACCACCCACCGCTCCCCGCGCCGCGCCCCGTTGCTCGACGCGGCCCCTTCGGCGTCGAAGACCCGCTGAACCTTCGACCCGTCGTCATCGGCCAAGCGCCAGGACTCCTCCGACACCTTCACCAACGCCGTGGACTTCCCGTTCAACACCAGACTGGCGTTGTCGTTCTTCCAACACAGGTCCCCGCTGTCGGTGTGCCCGTCATCACGGCACCCCGCATACGACCGCTCCACGAACGACGTCGGAAGGTCGAAACCCTCCCCCAACCACGACCCCTGATTGTTCGTCGCCGACGTCCGCCCATCCACCGACCCCGAGTTGTACGAAACCGCCAGGCTCGGCGCGGGCCCCACCCCAGGAGCAGGCACCCGCAACGGGTACGACCACGTGAACGCCCCCGAACTCCCCCCACCCGACCACGTCGAGGACACCGACAACGGCGACGCCGTGACATCGCCGCCACCTGCCGGCCCCGCCACGGCTGCTGGCGCGACCACCCGACGCGGCCGCTCGCCCTTCGACGTCCGAGCAGGGGTGACGTGCTTGCCGCCGCGCCCGGTCCTCGCCCCGCTGGTGGTGTCGGTCCCCGGCCTCGACTCCACCGCCGCGGCCGCGGCCGGCACCGCGTCCTGCTCACGCCGTGCAGCAGCGACCATCGCCGCCAGCGCGTCGGACTCCTTCTTCTCCGCATCAAGCAACGTGGCGTTCAGCGCAGCCGGTGTCACCTTCGTCACGAGCGGGTCGCTCGGGCCCGTCCCGTCAGCCGCGACGGCAGCAGCCGCCCGGATGAAAGGATCACCCGAGGGGACTGCCAGCAGCGACACTGCCAACGCCACGGCGATACCCGCCCGCAGCCCGTAGGACACCCGGGACGCTCCGCCGAGACCGCCGAACCCACTCGACGAGGACCTCATCATCTTTCCCCTCCCGCTCACAGCACGTCCCGCTCGGCGTCGAGCTGGTCGCGGTTCAACGCACCGGCGTACATGGCGACCCCGTACACCAAGCCCTTGAACTGCCCCTTCCACGTGACCGGACCATTGGGGTCGACCGGTGGCACGACCTCACGGCCCACACAGAACACTCCCCCGGTCTGCACCCGAACCGGCGCCGCAGCCGGCGCGGAGCCCTCGAAATCGAAACGCCCGTCCACCGCGATCCGCATCGTGTTGTCGGCCCCGTCGAAGACCGCCGACACTCCCACCGCGCGCCCCGCCACCACCGGGTTGGCCGACCTCAACTCGCCGACCCCCGAATCGGGCCGGGTCAGATACCACTTCCACGTGGACGCAGTGTCCTTCACCGCCCCGAGCACCCACGCGGGGCCGCCCTTGCCCGGCTTCTGCTGCATGGCCAGTGCGATCCTCGACCCCACCGACCTCGCATCCAGATCAGCCGAATCCAGCTTCACCTTCACCGTGACCGTCGCAGACCCCGTCGCCGGGACATAAAGCCCCCACTGACACAACGCGCCCACCCCGTCCATCACCACCGCCGGCCCGTCCGTATCCGTCTCGGAAAGGACGGACAGCACGTCACTCTTGTTCAGACCATCAGCGGCGTAGGCGCCGCTGCCATCGGCCATCTGAAACACGTCAACCCCGTTCGGGTCAGTACGGATGGTGTAGACACCCGCCCTGAACACCGCTGTCCGAGAGAAGTACGGCTCCTGCGTCCCGGGCATGACGTTGGTGTACTTCTGCACAGACTCAGCCGTCAGAGCTTCCTTCCACGCCATCGGTTCGTCCACAACACCGCCCAGGTAGCTCTTCCACGTGTTCGCCACGCGAACCCGGCCCATCATCAGCGGCGCTGAACCTGCCGGAGGGTACTGGCCTGACGTCAATGTACGTGCCGGCGAAGCCTGGCCGTCGACCCACACCTGCACCTCATGCCTCACGGCGTTGTAGGTGCCGGCGACATGCACCCACACGTTCCGGACGCTCAAACTTGACGACACTGAATCAGCGAACACTGGCGCGCTCGTGCTCGATGCGACCGTATAGGTGCCGAACGTGAACCCGCGTGAAGCGGCTACATACCTCAACGCCCACCCAGACGTGCCCGTACTGTTCGACGCCGACATCACGACGCCGTCGACGGAGTCACTCTTGAGCAGAACCCACGCCGAGACCGTGAACGGCGCCGCGGCGTCGAACACCGCTCCCGTGCTTGCGTAATCATCGACCCCGTCGAACCGCAAACTCCAGTCCGCCTTCTGCTCCAGCTCCACGCTTCCGCTGCGCCGACCCCTCGGATCCACCACCGCGCCACCGAGCACCAGATCATGCTTCACGTAACCGGTGACGCCCTCCCCGCTACGGTCAGGCACCGTCGACCCGCCGGCCACATCGACCGGCCACCACCCCACCGGCGGAGACCCGTCCTTGACATTGACCATCCACGACGTCGAAGGTCCCGGAGAACCGTTGGCGTCCTCAGCCCACACCCTCACGATCTGCGACCCAGGACCCCACGGCACCACCGGCACCTCCACCACGCCGCCCCCCGACGGATAAGCGACCGACTGCACCACCGACGATGACCTCACGGACGCCTTGATCCAACTCACCCGGCCGACATCCCCCGACGCGGCACTCACCTTGACCGTCCCCCGCACCCCGGCACCCCCCGTGAGAGGGCACGACGTGGCGTCGAGCTGACACAATGTTCCGTACCGGGTTCAGTGGAGGCTCGGTTCTGACGCCTCGACGGGTGTCGGGGCTGGTTGATCACGGTAGTGGTTGGCCTCGTACTCGGCTGGTGGGAGGTGCCCGAGTTGGCCGTGGAGTCGTCGGTGGTTGAACCAGTCGATGTACTCGGCGACAGCGATCTCGAGGTCGTCGATGCCCTTCCAGGGCCCCCGGTTGCGCAGCAGCTCGGCCTTGAACAGCGAGTTGAACGCCTCGGCCAGGGCGTTGTCGTAGGAATCACCGGTGGACCCGACCGAGGCCACGGCGCCGGCCTCGGCAAGGCGTTGGGTGTAGCGCACCGCGACGTATTGGACGCCCTTGTCCGAGTGATGGATCAGACCAGTGGTGTCGCGACCGGCGCGCTGGTGCTGCCACAGGCCCATCTCCAGGGCGTCCAACGCGAGGTCGGTGCGCAGGCTGGTGGACAGTTGCCAGCCCACGACCCGCCGGGAGAACACGTCGGTGACGAACGCGGCGTAGACCCAGCCGGAGAAGGTGCGGCAGTAGGTGATGTCAGCAACCCACAGCTGCCCGGGACCCCTGGCGGTGAACGCACGGGCGACCAGGTCAGGGCGAGTGTCCGGGCCGCTGGCGGGGATCGTCGTGCGAGGACCCTTCGCCCTGCTCACCCCCCGCAAACCCGCCGCCCGCATCAGCCTGGCCACCGTGCAGCGCGCCACGGCATGCCCCTGCCGGGAGAGCTCGGCGTGGACCTTGCGGACCCCGTACACGCCGTAGTTGGCGCCGTGCAGCGCCTGGATCACCCCGGTCGTGGCCGCGTCCCGGACCGCCCTGGCCGAGGGCGGACGGGCGCGGGCGGCGTAGTACGTGCTCGGGGCCATCTGCACCTCGGCGTCGGTCAACACCGTGCAGATGGGCTCGACCCCGAACTCGACCTTGTTCGCGTCGATGTAGTCGACGATCACCGCTGTGGGCGGTCGAGCTCCGCCGCGAAGAAAGCCGAAGCACTCTTCAAGATCGCATTCGCGCGGCGCAGCTCCCGGACCTCGCGCTCCAGTTCCGCGATCCGCGACGCATCGCTCGACGTCACCCCCGGGCGGTCCCCCTCATCGACCTCCGCCTGGGTCACCCAACCCCGCAACGTCTCAGGGTTGATGCCCAACTGGCCCCCGATCCGCTTGCACGCCCCAGCCCTGCTGGCCGGATCACGCCGAGCCTCCAACGCCAACCGGATCGCCCGCTCACGCAGCTCGTCCGGATACTTCCTCGGTGCAGCCATAGCTCTCATCCTCGCGTGGATTGAGAGCCTCCATCAGACCCGGTACGGAACACAACGTGTACACGCCGCCCTGCGCCACCACAGGGGCCTTCACCGTCCCCGACCACGCCCGGAAGTAGCACCCCACGGCGACGCGGCCACTGATGTCCATCACCGGCGAATCCGTGTGGCTCACGTTCAAGGCCGACAACCGGTACACCCCGCCATCGGCCAGCTTCCCCGCGGGAACAGTCACCCGCTGCACCTGCCCATGCGTGGTGTAGGTCCCCGACGAGGGCACCGTCTGCGTCCAGATCTCCGGCCACGACCCGTCCGACATCCGCCGCTGCACCCCGAAACGCGTCCGCAGCTTCCCCTGATCAGAACTGCCCGTCGGTGCCACATCCAACCGGGCGATCGCCGACAACACCGGCGTCAACGTCGAAATCACGGCCGGAGCATTCGACGACGCACACGTGCGACTCGACGACACCGTCGACCACCACGCCCCCAAGTCGTACGGTAACCCCGGCTTGGGCGCATACGTGATCTGCAGCGACGCGTCATGCCGGAACCGCCGCCACCCCGCCGAGTTCCTCTCATCCCCCTTCAGATACACCGCCAGCGACGACATCCGCCCATCCGCGAGATCCGCCACCAGCTTCGTGAGGTTGCTGTTCGACACGCCCGAAGGCGGCCACTCCACCCACTGCTGCGACCCGCACGACCCATACGCCGAACCCACCGCCGCCGACGCCACCAAACCCGCGTCCCGGTCCTTCACCCCCGCCCACCTCGACGACGGAGAAATTCCCACCCCCGACCGGCGCAACTCCACCGTCGTCGCAGTCGTCGAACACGCCACCGAATGCGTGAGGAACGCCCGGAACGTGGCCGACTGCACCTGCTTACCCGACAGGTACGCACGGTCGAACTGGAAATACTGGCGCTTCACGAACTGCTTGTCACGATCACGACTGCAACTGCCCGTCGGCCCGCACAAACCCACACCCTCACCACGGGAGTAATTCGTCCACCCCCACGACGCCTCATTGAAATCCGACACCAGCAACCGGCCCGTCTGATGCAACCCCATCGGCGGATCGATGAACACCGGAAGCACCGGAGCCGTCGCGAAGAACCCCTCCTCAGGCAGCAACTGCACCCGGTTCGCGATCGCCGACACCAGCACCTCGCCCACCCGGTCCCTCCGTGACGGGCCCGACGACGGATCGATAACCCCCCGATCGCTGCCCTCATCCACCCCCGACGGCACAGCAACCCCATCCCCGGCCGAGTCCCACATCAACCCCTGACCGGCCTCGAACAACACCCGCCCGGCGGTGGTCACCACCCGCACCCCACCCGAGCCCGTCTCCAACACCTGGGCCGGACCCCGCACAGTGAACGACGCCGCCGACGACCGATCCCGCAACAACGCCAACGCTGCCGACGTCTTCACCACCAACACCGAGACGAACCCGTCCGGGGTCGCCCGCAACACCAGATCCACCCCCGTCAGCGCCTCCGCATACCGCACCGAATCACCCGACAACACCGGCGCCGACAACACATGCGGCCAATCAAAATCCACATCCCCCGCCGGCGTCGGAACACGCACCAACCCCGCCCCCGACCCCGCACCAGAAAAAGACAACCCCGACACCGACACCTTCGGGCGCACCCGACCATCACCCGAAACCGCGACCTGCGGATCAACCGACTGCCACGACCCCGACACCAAAACGTTGTGCGGCTCCGCGTACAAACTCATCGTCAACAAGCCACTCGGCTCCGCCACCGTCGTCGACATCTCATCCGTCAACGACGCCACAGCCACCGCAACACCCGACGCCCTCGCCTGCTCCAACGCCGCATTCACCGACAACGGCCCCACCGACGAAGCACCCGAGGCCGTACCCGACGGCGACACTGACGCCGCCGGACGCACCCGCGGCTTCTTCGCCGCCACCGACGACCCAGCCGAGACGAGCACCAACGAGCCGGCCACCACGACAGCCACACCCGACAACGACACGAACCGGCGCGAACGCACCCACAACCCCCAAGACCCCCGGCGCCCCCCATGGACCCCGAACCGACGCGCAGTCTTACAGATCCCTGTGACAGCAGACCACGACCAGCCGCCTTCCTGTGGAAAACCACACGTACTCGCTCACCAGCTCCCCCGCCGCCGCCCGAGCCGCGACTCGAAGCGTTCGAGCAGGTCGAGCACGTCGACGGCGACCCACACCCGGTTCCGCCCACCGCCGGTGACCTCGCGCAACACCCCGGCCCCCTCGAGCCGGTCCAACCCGCGGTACAGGTTCTTCTCGGCGACGTCGGCGACCCCGGCCACGAGCGTGCGGGCCACGTCGGCGTCGATCACGGGCTGGCGCAGCAGTGCGTCGAGCAGCGCCGCGACCACCGACCCGCGCCGGGGCCGCGCCGCCTCCACCCACCGGTGCCGCACGTCGGCGAGTTCGAGCGCCAGCCGCTGCCCCGCCGTCGCGGCCACCGTGGTGGCGGCGCAGAACCGCACCACCCACGCCTCCAGCCGCCCCGCGCGGTAGTCGTCGAGCCCGTCGAAGTACCCCCCGACGTCGGCGAGCAGCACCGTCGACACCGGCACCACGGTCCGGGTAGCCAGCCCCCCACGGCGCAGCAGCACATGGACGAGCGCCCTGCCGGTCCGGCCGTTGCCGTCGGTGAAGGGGTGGATCGTCTCCAGCTGCGCGTGGGCGATCGCCGTCAGCACCAGCGGCGGGAGGTCCTCGCGGCGGCAGAAGGCCACGAGGTCGGCCATCAGCCCCGCCACGCGGTGCGGCGCGGGGGGCACGAACAGTGCGTCGTGCGGCGAGCGCTCCGACCCGCCCACCCAGTTCTGCACCTCGCGCAACCGCCCGGCCTCGCCGCCGAGGTAGGGGTCGGCGCCCAGCAGCAGGCCGTGGACGGCGAGCAGGTCGCCCAGCGAGAAGGGCTCAGGACGCGACGCGCGGGCCACCGCCTCGGTCATCGCCCGCACGTTCGCCGCCACCTGCGCGGCCGCGGCATGCACGGGGACGCCGCGCAGCATCGCCAGCCCCACGTCGGCCTGGGTCGCGTCGAGCTGCTCGATCTTCGACGACGCCACGGACTCGGAGCGCAGCAGGGCACCGGCGAGCGCGGTGAGGTCGACCGTCGTCGAGGCGTCCAACGCGAGGACCGCGTCGGTGGCCGCCGCGACTGCCGTGCGCATCTGGGCGGGCGCGGGCACGGGGACGTCGGCGATGGACGGCGGCAGCGACGCCTCGTACGTCGACGGACCGGGTAGGTGGGCGGGCGCCGGAAGCCCGGCGCGCGCGTAGGACTCCGCCGGGTCCCACGTCAGGGACTCGGCCGCCAGCGGCGGCCAGCCGGCCACGTCGACGCCCACCGCCACCCCCTCAACCGTCAGCTCACGCGGCCATACTGACACTTAGGTGCGACAGGCGTCAGCAGGAGCGCCGGTGCTGACCGTTCAGGCGGGCCCGGCGGCGCGCAGCCGGCGTCCGAGCACCACCGCGGTCTGGACGAACCCGACCACCCCCACGGCGGCCCACGTGGCCGCGCCGACCGTCGCCCACTGCTCGTGGGACCCCGGGTACAGACCGGCGCCGAGCAGGAACATCACCGTCACGATCACCCGCGTGGGCCGCTCCGAGACCGACACGACCCCCACTTCAGAGACCCCCGCCGCGCCCGCCCTGGCCCTCAGGTACTCCTGCAACCAGGCCAGCCCGGCAGCGCTCACCGCCACCCACGCCGGGGCCCCGACCACCCACAGGGCCGCCGCGTACGCGGCGTCGGAGAGCCGGTCGCAGACCGAATCGAGGACGTACCCCGACTTCGTCGCACGCCCCGTGATGACGGCGACGGCGCCGTCCAGGTTGTCGAGCAGCCCGGCGAGGGCGACGACGGGGACGGCGAGGAGCACCCACCGCCCGCCCGCGGCCGCGGGTGCGAGCACGGCGACCGAGACGAGCAGGCCCGCCACCGTGACGGCGTTCGCGCGCACCCCGAGCCTGGCCAGCGGTCGCCCCAACCGGTAGCTCAGCCGCAGCCACCACCCGACCAGGCCCTTCGCGGGCGTGCCGCCGTGCAGGGCCGACCACCGCCGCAGGTAGTCGCGCTCCCCGAGGATCAACGTCAGGGCGGGCTCCCCCGAGCCCCGCACGCTCACGCCGGCCTCGTCGGTGCCGGTCTCGCGCCGCCGCCTCATCGCAGCGCCCACCGCACGGCGAGGGCGACCTCCACGGAGACCCGGCCGGGCTCGACGCCCATCTCGGGGCCGGCGGCCATGGCCCGCGCCAGCTTCGGCGACGGACCCCCGCCCCCGAAAGCCCCCGGCTCGTCCACCGACAGCGCCTCCCCCAGCTCCCGACCCGCGAGAGCGGCCAGCTGCTCGGCGCGCGCCCGCGCGTCCAGCCAAGCCAGGTGCCGGGCGGTCACCCGCAGCGCCGACGGGTCCTCGACCTCGAACCCCACCCCGTTCAGCCGGACGTCGTCCCCGCCCGCGATCAGCGCCTCGCCGAGCACCGGCCCCACGGCGGCGACGTCCCGCACCGTCACCACCAGCCCGTGCTCCGCGCGGAACCCGACCACTCGCGAGCCCTGCTGCTCCGTCCACGTCTGCTCGGCGTGGGCGCTCAGCTCGCTCGTCGCGGCGTCCTCGCCCGTGATCCCGAACCGGGTCAGTTCGGCGCGCACCCGGCGCGCGGCGTCCTCCGACGCCGTCAACGCCTCCGCGAGCGTCGGCCGCACGACGGTCGCCGCGAGCCGTACCCGCACCACGTCGGGGTGCCCCGACGCCGTCCCCACCCCCACCACGGACACCTCGCCGGGTGCCGCCGCCGTCTCCTGCATGGGCACTCCCCATCGCCTCGCGCCGCCCGCCGCCCTCGGCGGACCCGTGATGATCCTCGCGCGCCGCGGCCGCTCAGGCGAGCCCTGCTCCGGCGTGCCGTCGCCGTCGCGCCGCCCTACGCTCGTCGCACCACGTGTCGATCACCGGCCGTGACGCGACGCCACGTCGACGACTCCGAGGAGCGCCCCCGTGCCCCCAGCCCCCGCCGCCGAGGTCGAACGCCTCCACCCGGTCGACGTCGAGGACCTCCGCGTGCGGGTGCACAAGGCGCTCGACGACTTCATGGCGCGGCAGGCCCAGGTGCTGGAGGCGGTGCACCCCGACTGCGCGCCGCTGGCCGACCACGTGTCGGACCTCATCCGCGGCGGCAAGCGCCTGCGCCCCGCTTTCGCCTACTGGGCGTGGCGGGCCTGCGGCGGCGCCGACGTCCCCGAGATCGCCACCGCCGCCGCGTCCCTCGAACTGTTCCAGGCGGCCGCGCTCATCCACGACGACGTGATGGACGACTCCGACACCCGCCGAGGGATGCCCGCGGTGCACCGCCGGTTCGCGACGCTGCACCGCGGCGCCGGCTGGACGGGCGACGGCGAGCGGTTCGGCGCCGCAGGCGCGATCCTCGCCGGCGACCTGTGCCTGTCGTGGTCCGACGAGATGTTCACCTCCTGCGGCCTCGCCCCCGAGGTGCTCGCCCGCGGCCGCGTCACGTTCGACCTGATGCGCACCCAGCTGATGGGCGGGCAGTACCTCGACATGCTCGAGCAGGCCGTCGCCGAGCAGCGCCGCGAGGGCGCCGCCGAGCGCGCCCGCACCGTCGTGCGGTTCAAGAGCGCCAAGTACAGCGTCGAGCACCCCCTGCTGATCGGGGCGCGGCTCGCGGGTGCCGACGACGACCGGCTCGCCGGCCTGTCCCGCTACGGGCTGCCCCTCGGCGAGGCGTTCCAGCTGCGCGACGACGTCCTCGGCGTCTTCGGCGACCCGGCGCAGACCGGCAAGCCCGCGGGCGACGACCTGCGCGAGGGCAAGCGCACCCTGCTCGTCGCCAAGGCGCTGGAGCAGGCCACCCCGGCGCAGGCGGCGATCGTCCGCCGCCGTCTGGGGGACCCGGGCCTGGACGCCGACGGCGTGGCGTCCCTGCGCCAGGTGCTCGTCGAGACCGGGGCGCTCGAAGCCGTGGAGACCCTCATCTCCGACCTCGTCGCCGACTCCCGCGCCGCGCTCGCCGACCTCGCCGCGGCGGGGATCGACCCGGTCGCGGCCGACGTGCTCGGCGGCCTCGTCGACGTCGCGACCTCAAGGACGGCCTGACATGTCCCGCACCTCCCTCAGCGACCTCGCCGGCTGGCTGCCCGGCCGCGTCCGCACCGTCACCGGCCCGAGCGAGCACGTCGTCGTCGTCGGCGCCGGCCTCGCGGGCCTGTCGGCGGCCATGCGCCTGGCCGGGGCCGGACGCACCGTCACGCTGCTGGAGCGCGAGCCCACCGCGGGCGGGCGTGCCGCCGTCCTGCCCGTCGACGGCCCCACCGGCACCTACCGGTTCGACCCGGGCCCCACGGTGCTGACCATGCCCGACCTCATCGCCGACTGCTTCGACGCCCTCGGCGAGCGCATGGAGGACTGGCTGGAGCTTCGCCCGGTCCACCCTCTCTACCGGGCGCACTACGCCGACGGGTCGCGCCTGGACGTGCACGCCGACGTCGACGCCATGGCCGAGGAGATCGCCCGCGTCATCTCCCCCGCCGAGGCCGAGGGCTTCCGTCGCTACGTCTCCTTCGTCAGCAAGCTCTACCGGTACGAGATGCGGGACTTCATCGACCGCAACATCGACACCCCCGCCGACCTGCTGACCCCCAACCTCGCCAAGCTCGCCGCCATCGGCGGCTTCCGGCGGCTGGCCCCCAAGGTCGAGCAGTACCTCAAGGACCCCCGCACCCAGCGGCTGTACTCGTTCCAGGCCATGTACGCCGGGCTCTCGCCGTACCAGGCACTCGCGTTGTACGCCGTCATCGCCTACATGGACTCCGTGGCCGGGGTGTTCTTCCCCGTCGGCGGCATGGCCGCGGTCCCCCAGGCGATGGCCGCCGCCGCGGAGAAGCACGGCGTCGAGATCCGCTACAACACCACCGTCACGCGCGTCGAGCACTCTGGCGGCCGGGCCACCGCCGTGCACACCGCCGACGGCGAGCGGATCGCCTGCGACGTCGTCGTCCTCAACCCCGACCTGCCCGTCGCCCACCGCGAGCTGCTCGGGCGCACCCCGCGCCGGGTCAAGCGCCTGGACTACTCCCCCTCGTGCTACCTGCTCCTCGCGGGCACGACCCGCGCCTGGGAGGACCCGGTCATGGCGACGGGCGGCCCCCCGGCCCACCACAACATCCACTTCGGCACCACGTGGCGGGAGGTGTTCGACGAGCTGCTCTCCGGACGCCTGATGAGCGACCCGTCGGTGCTCGTGACCCGGCCCACCGTGGGCGACCCGACGCTCGCCCCCGACGGCCGGCACATCCACTACGTGCTGTTCCCCACGCCGAACCTCGACGCCGACCTCGACTGGAAGCGCCTCGCCCCGCTCTACCGCGAGCACGTGATGGAGACGCTGGAGGCGCGCGGCTACCCCGGCTTCGCCGACGCCATCGAGGTCGAGCACGTCACCACCCCGCTCGACTGGGCCGAGCGCGGCATGGAGCGAGGGGCGCCGTTCGCCGCGTCGCACTCCTTCGGCCAGACCGGCCCGTTCCGCCCCGGCAACCTGTGGGGCGAGAACGTCGTCTTCACCGGGTCGGGTACCCAGCCCGGCGTCGGCGTCCCCATGGTGCTCGTGTCCGGGCGGCTGGCCGCCGAGCGCGTCCTCGGCAAGGACCGCTCCTACCGGTCCCGGGCCTGGCGGTGAGCGCGGCGGCGGGCGAACCGCCCGTGCGCATCGGGCGCAGCGCCCGCCGGTGCCTGGACGCGGCGGGCATCACCGACCCCTGGTTGCGCGAGGCCTACGAGCGGTGCCGGCGCCTCAACGCCGAGCACGGCAAGACGTACTACCTCGCGACGCTGCTGCTGCCGCCGGCCAAGCGTCCGCACGTGTGGGCGCTGTACGGGTTCGCCCGCTACGCCGACGAGTTCGTCGACTCCCTCGAGCATCCCGAGCCCGAGGAGCTGCTGCGCTGGGGTGCGGCGTTCCAGGCGCGCCTCGACCGCGCCGACGCGACGGCGCTGACCCGCGCGGGGGCCGGGGCGCCCTCGGCGGACGCGCGCGTCGCGACGACGCAGACGGCGCCCGCGGACGGCGCGCCGGCCGACCCGGTGGGCGACCCGATCGCCGCGGCGATGACGGCGACGATGCGGCGCTGGGCGATCCCGCGCGACACCGTCGACGCGTTCCTCGAGTCCATGCGCATGGACATCACCGTCACCGAGTACCCGACGTACGCCGACCTGCAGCACTACATGTACGGCTCGGCGTCGGTGATCGGGCTGCAGATGCTGCCGATCCTGCAGCCGCACCACCCGGAGGCCGCCGAGCGCGCCCAGGCACTCGGCGAGGCGTTCCAGATGTCGAACTTCCTCCGCGACGTCGGAGAGGACCTGCGCCGCGGGCGGGTCTACCTGCCGCTGGAGGACCTCGCCGCGTTCGGCGTGACCCGCGAGGACCTCCTGGCCGGGGTCACCACCACCGCGATCCGCGACCTCGTCGCCTTCGAGGTCGAGCGCACGCGCGCGCTCTACGCCGTGGCCGAGCCGGGAATCGCCATGCTGCACCCCGACAGCCAGGACTGCGTGCGGACGGCGTTCGTGCTCTACGGCGGCATCCTCGGCGAGATCGAGAAGGCCCGCTACGACGTGCTCACCGAGCGGGTCTCCGTGCCCCTGCCCCGCCGGCTCGCCGTCGCCCTGCCCGCGCTGCGCCGGGCCCGCGCCGCGCGCCGCGCCACGGGCCTCTGACGGCTTCGTTCGCAGCCGGCGGCCCGGCGGCGTGCCGGGCGGGCAGCAGGCGAGTCAGAAGGCGAGGGCCTGGGCCCGCCGACGGACCTCCTTGCGCCGGTTCTCCCGCAGGGCGTCGACCGGGGTGCCCGGCAGCGACTCGTCGGGGGTGAACAGCCAGCGCAGCGCCTCCTCGTCGGAGTAGCCGGAGTCGACGAGCACCGACAGCGTGCCGCGCAGGTCGGGCACCGGCTCGCCGTCCATCAGCAGCGCCTCGGGCACGCACAGGATCCGCCGCTCCCCCACGCGGGCACCGATCAGGTCGCGTTCCTGCAGCAGCCGGCGCACCTTGGCGACCTCGAGGCCGAGGCGCTCGGCGACGTCGGGCAGCGGGAGCCAGGGGGCGGCGAGCGCCTCGAAGTCGGAGGAGTCCGGCGCGGACGGCGTCGACGGGGCGGCGGCGGAGGAGTCGGTGCTCACCCGCACAGAGTGCCATTGCGCGCGCGCCCGGGTGAAGCCGGAGCCTCCCGGGCCCGACTCACGGCGGCATACCCCGGCTATCGCGCGCGCGGTACGTAGACTCCCCACGTGGACGCGACGCTGCAGGACCCCTTCGTCGGCCGCCTGGTCGACGGGCGGTACCTCGTGCAGTCGCGCCTTGCCCGCGGCGGCATGGCCACCGTCTACCTGGCGCTCGACTCGCGGCTCGACCGTGAGGTCGCCCTCAAGGTCCTGCACGGCCACCTCGCGGAGGACGCCACCTTCACCTCGCGGTTCCAGCGCGAGGCGCGCGCCGCGGCCCGGCTGTCCCACCCCCACGTCGTCCAGGTCTACGACCAGGGCAGCGACGTCGACCTGCTCTACCTGGCGATGGAGTACGTGCGCGGGCGCACCCTGCGCGAGGCGCTCACCCAGCGCGGCCCGCTCTCGCCGCGGCAGGCGCTGTCGGTGCTCGACCCGATGCTCGACGCCCTCGCCGCCGCGCACCGCGCCGGCATCGTCCACCGCGACATCAAGCCCGAGAACGTGCTGCTGTCCGACGACGGGCAGGTGAAGGTCGCCGACTTCGGCCTCGCCCGCGCGGTCACGGCCGCGACGGCGGCGAACACCGGCACCGTCATCGGCACGGTCGCCTACATGGCTCCGGAGCTGATCACCCGCGGCGTCGCCGACGCCCGGGCGGACGTCTACGCCGCCGGCATCGTGCTGTACGAGATGCTCACGGGGCGCCAGCCGTTCGTCGGGGAGTCGCCCGTCTCGGTCGCCTTCCAGCACGTCCACGAGGACGTCCCCGCGCCCACCCAGATCGCGCCGGGACTGCCCGAAGCGCTCGACGACCTCGTCGCCGTGGCCACCTCCCGCGACCCCGACGAGCGTCCCCGCGACGCCGCCGCCCTGCGGGGGCTCGCCCGCGGCGCCAGGGGCCTGCTGACCGACGCCGAGCTCGACGTCCGCGCGGCCGCGCCCGCCCGCCCCGTGCTCGACGACCACGGCGACGAGGACGCGACGGTCGTGGTGCCGCCGCCGGGATCGACGACGCGGCCGCTCACGCTGGGTGCGCGGGGTGCGGCCCGCGGGCGCGACGTCGAGCCGGTCGCCCACGCCACGGCGGGGCTGACCAGCCAGACCCAGGCCGTCATGCTGCGCCGCCGCCGCCGCGGCCTGGTCGCCCTCCTCCTGCTGCTGCTGGTCGCCGCCGGCGCCGGGGTGGGCGGGTGGTGGGTCGTGGCCGGCCCCGGCGCGAAGGTGGCGATCAGCCCGCAGACGGGCAAGCCCGCCGAGGACGCCCGCCGTGCGCTCGTCGCGGCCGGGCTCGTCGTCGACGCCGCGACCACCTACGACGACACCGTGCCCGCGGGATCGGTGGTCGGTACCGATCCCGAGCCGGGGACGGAGGTGGCCAAGGGCAGCCACGTGAAGCTCGTGGTCTCGCAGGGCCGCCGGCCGGTGGTGATCCCGCCGCTGACCGGCAAGACGCTGGAGCAGGCGGGGGCTGCGCTGCGCGGGGAGCGCCTCGTGCTCGGCACCGTCACCCGCCGCTACTCCGACACCGTGCCCGAGGGCTCGGTGCTGTCCTCCAGCCCCGCCCAGGGCAGCACGATCCGGCAGGGCGACGAGGTGACGCTCGTCGTCTCTCAGGGCCCGCCGCCGGTGCCGGTGCCCTCGCTCAAGGGCCGCGACGTCGACGCCGCCCGGCTGCAGCTGACCGGCGCCGGCCTGAAGGTCGTCGTGAAGCAGCGCAACTCCGACACCGTGCCCGTCGGGCGCGTGATCTCGCAGAGCCCGAGCTCGGGCACCCTGCCCAAGGGCGGGACGGTCACGCTCGTCGAGTCGCTCGGCCCGCCCATGGTCGACGTCCCCCCGGTCCTGGACATGAAGTACTCCGACGCCGAGAAGAAGCTCCGTGACGCCGGGTTCAAGGTGCAGCGGCGCGGCACGAGCTGGCTCGACCGGGTCTTCGCCCAGTCCCCCACCGGCAAGGCCCCGAAGGGCTCCACGATAACGCTGACCACGTTCTGACCATGCTCGAACCCGACCCCCACGGGGGCGTGCCCGCGCGCCCTGACACGCCCACCCCCACGGGCGGGCTGCCCGTCATGCCCCCGCAGCCCGCGGGCGTCCCGGCCCTGCCCATGCCGAGCGAGCCCGCCGCCCGCAGGAGCGCGACGGTCACCACGGCGGCGACGGCCTCGCTCGTCGCGGTCACCGCCGTGTGGGGATCGACCTTCCCGATCATCACCTCGGCCGTGCGCCGGATGCCCGCGGCCGACTTCCTGGCCGTCCGATTCGGTCTCGCCGCGGTCCTGCTCACCGTGCTGCTGTGGCGCCAGGCGCGAGCCACCTCCGCGCGGGGCAGGGCCACCGGGCTGCTTCTCGGCACGGTCTACGGCGGCGGCCAACTCCTGCAGACGACCGGAATGGCGACGTCGTCGCCGTCCGTCGCGGGGTTCCTGACCGGGATCTACGTCGTCCTCACCCCCATGCTCGCGTGGTTGCTCCTGCGCCACCGGATCGGCACCAGCACGTGGCTGGCCGTCGCCCTGTCCAGCGCCGGGCTCGGCGTCCTCGGCTACGAGCCCTCGGGCGGCGGGGTGCACTTCGGCACCGGTGAGCTGCTCGTGCTGACCTCGGCGCTGCTGTACGCGCTGCACATCGTGGGGCTGGGAGCCTGGGCACGTGCCGAGGAGGTGATGGGCCTGGCGGTCTGGCAGATGGTCGCCATCGCTGCGGTCTGCCTGATCGGCGCGCTGCCGTCGGGCGTGCAGACCCCGCCGGATGCCGGCGCGTGGGGGACGGCGATCTACACGGCCGCCGTCGCCGGTGCCGGTGCGTTGCTGGTGCAGACGTGGGCGCAGTCGCACCTCGACCCCAGTCGAGCCGCGCTGGTGATGACGCTCGAACCCGTCTTCGCCACCGCGTTCGCGGTGACCCTCGGCGACGACCGGCTGACGGGCGTGCTCGTCCTGGGCGGTGTGCTCATCCTCGGGGCGATGGTGCTCGTCGAGGTGCTGGCACGCGACCCCCGCCCGGCCTGACACCGCGGCGACGGGCCCGGGGTCACTCCTGGTAGGAGTACCGCTCCTCGCGCCAGGCGTCCCCCACGGCGTGGTAGCCGCGCTCCTCCCAGAACCCGCGGGACTGTTCGGTGAGGTAGGTGAGCTGCCGCAGCCACTTGGGGCCCTTGTACGCGTACAGGTGCGGCACGACCAGCCGGACGGGGAAGCCGTGCTCGGGCGTCAGGGGCTCGCCGGCCCGGTGCGTGGCGAGCAGGGCGCGCGGGGAGGAGAAGTCCTCCAGGCGCAGGTGGGCGGAGTACCCGTACTCCGCCCAGGCGAGCACGCCGATGCAGTCGTCGGCCGGGGGCACCAGGTCGAGGATCGTGCGGGTGGGCACGCCCTCCCAGCCCTGGTCGAGGACCGACCAGCCGCTCACGCAGTGGACGTCGCCCGTGACCTTCGTGCGCGCCAGGGCGCTGAACTCGGGGTAGGTGAGGTGGTGCTCGGCGCCGTCGGCCGTGGCACCGCTGATGACCAGGCGCCAGGAGTCGGGCCGGAACCGAGGGACGGGCCCGTAGTGCTGGACCGGGAACCCCTCGGCCAGACGCTGCCCGGGGGGAAGCGCGCGCGGCGGCTGGAGCCCGTCGTCGGTCACCGCGCCATCCTCCCATCCCATGGGGGTGCCCGACGCCGGGGGCGCGGCCGTTCAGGGCGCCAGCACCTCGCGCAGGACGTCGGCCGCCGCCAGCGCCGCGGCCTTGTCGATGTCGAGGTGGGTGACCAGGCGGACGACGCGTGGGCCCAGCACGCTCACCAGCACGCCGCGGGCGGCCGCCGCGCGCGCGAGCTGCGGACCGTCGAGGTCACTGCCGCGGAGATCCAGCACGACGATGTTGGTCTCGACGGCCTCGGGCTCGACCAGCCCTGGACGGACCGAGGCGATGGCCTGCGCGAGCAGGCGGGCGTGGTGGTGGTCCTCGATCAACCGCCCGCGGTGGTGGGCGAGTGCGTGCAGCCCCGCCGCGGCGAGGATGCCTGCTTGCCGCATGCCGCCGCCGTAGCGCTTGCGCAGCACCCGGGCGTGGGCGACGCGTGCGGCGCTGGACACGAGCACCGAGCCGACCGGCGCTCCCAGGCCCTTCGACAGGCACACCGAGACGGTGTCGGCCAGCCGGCCGTACTCGCCGGCGTCGACGCCGGTCGCGGCGCAGGCGTTCCACAGCCGGGCCCCGTCGAGGTGCACGGCGACGCCGAGGCTCCGGGCGCCGTCGTGGAGCGCGCGCAGCTCCTCCAGCGGCTGGACGGTGCCGCCACCGAAGTTGTGGGTGTTCTCCACGGCGATGGCCGCCGTGGAGACCAGGTACGGCCCGCCGTCGGGCACCGCCATCCCCAGGGGGACCTCGGCCTGCAGGCGCCCGGACGCGGCGGGCCACGTGCGGGTGGTGACACCGCCCAGCAGCGCGTGCCCGCCCATCTCGGCGCGCACCACGTGCGCGGTCGACTCGCACAGCAGCTCGCGACCCTCGGGCACGAGCACCCGCACCCCGAGCATGTTCGCGAGGCTGCCGCAGGCGCAGAACAGCCCGGCCTCGTGCCCGAGCATCGCTGCCACCTCGGCCTCGAGCGCCGCGACGGTCGGGTCCTCGCCGTAGACGTCGTCGCCGACCTCCGCCTCCGCCATGGCCTCCCGCATGGCGCGGGTGGGCCGGGTGACGGTGTCGGAGCGGAGGTCGGCGAGCACCGTGCTCACGCGCGGCCGCCGATCACTTCTCGGCGAGCATCTCGGCGACGAGGAAGGCCATCTCGAGGGACTGCTGGTGGTTCAGGCGCGGGTCGCACAGCGTCTCGTAGCGCTGGGCGAGGTCGGCGTCGTCGATCCGCTCCGACCCGCCCAGGCACTCGGTGACGTCGTCTCCCGTGAGTTCCACGTGCAGGCCGCCCGGCACGGTGCCGAGGCTGCGGTGCACCTCGAAGAAGCCGCGCACCTCGTCGATGACGTCCTCGAAGCGGCGCGTCTTGTAGCCCGACGCCGACTCGAACGTGTTGCCGTGCATGGGGTCGCACACCCACAGCACCTGCGCGCCCGAGTCGGTCACGGCCTGCACCAGGCCGGGCAGCGCCTCGCGGATGCGCCCGGCGCCCATGCGGGTGATGAAGGTCAACCGGCCCGGCTCGCGCTCGGGGTCGAGGCGATCGATCAGGGCGAGCGCGTCGGCGGCGCTGGTGTTCGGGCCGAGCTTCACCCCGATCGGGTTGCGCACGCGCGAGAGCAGGTCGACGTGCGCCGAGTCGAGCTGGCGGGTGCGCTCCCCGATCCAGACGAAGTGCGCGGAGGTGTCGTAGGGCAGGCCGGTGCGCGAGTCGATCCGGATGAGCGGGCGCTCGTAGTCGAGGATCAGGGCCTCGTGGCTGGAGAACAGGTCGGCCGTGCGCAGGTTGTCGGTCGGCCCGCCGCAGGCGGCCATGAACCGCATGGCGCGGTCGATGTCGCGCGCCATCACCTCGTAGCGGGCGTTCGCCGCGCTCGCGACGAAGCCTCGGTTCCACTCGTGCACCTGGCGCAGGTCGGCGAAGCCGCCCTTGGTGAAGGCGCGCATGAGGTTCAGCGTGGAGGCGCTCGCGTGGTACATGCGCAGCAGGCGCGCCGGGTCGGGCACGCGCTCCTCGGGGGTGAACGCGAAGCCGTTGACGGCGTCCCCGCGGTAGGCGGGCAGCTCGACGCCGTCGCGCACCTCGGTGTCCTTGCTGCGGGGCTTGGAGTACTGCCCCGCCATGCGCCCGACCTTGACCACGGGCAGCGACGCGCCGTAGGTCAGCACGACCGCCATCTGCAGGATCGTCTTGATCTTGTTCTTGATCCGGTCGGCCGTCCACTCCACGAACGTCTCCGCGCAGTCCCCGCCCTGGAGCAGAAACGCCTCACCGCGCGCCGCAGCACCCAGGCGCTCCTTGAGGTCGTCGCACTCCCCCGCGAACACCAGCGGGGGGAAGGTCGCCAGCTCACCGGTGACCTTGCTCAGCACCTGGCGGTCGGGCCAGGTGGGCTGCTGGGCTGCCGGCAGGTCGCGCCACGCGTCGAGGCCCTGCACCAGGACCTGCTCGGCCGTGTCGGGCGCCGCCGTGGGCAGCTGGGACAGCTGGGACAGCTGCGGAAGGACGGTACTCACCGCACCAGGGTAGGTGACGCCCGAAGGGGCCACCCGCGAGATTCCGTCATGTGGACCCGGTGGCCGGGGTAGCGGCTCACTCCTGCGTGTCGAGCCCCCGCTCGATCGCGTAGCGGGTGAGCTCCACGCGGTTGTGCAGCTGCAGCTTGTTCAGCACGTTCTGGGTGTGGTTCTGCACCGTGCGGTGGGAGATCACCAGGCGCTCGGCGATCTGCTTGCTGTTGAGCCCCTTGGCCACCAGCCTCAGGATCTCGGTCTCGCGCTCGGTCAGCCGCGGTGCGGACGGGTCCTCCCCCGGCGCCGCAGGTTCGGCGGCCATCCGCCGGTACTCCCCCAGCACCAGGCCGGCGAGCCCGGCCGTGATGACGGCCTCGCCCGCCGCGGTGCGCGTCACGGCGTCCACGAGTTCCTCGCGGGAGGCCGACTTCACCAGGTAGCCCGTGGCCCCGGCCTTGACCGCCTCGAGCACGTCGCCCTGCTCGGCGCTGGCCGTGAGCACCAGCACGTGCGCCTCCAGCTCGGACCCGGCGACCAGGCGGGTCAGCTCGACGCCGCCCACCTGCGGCATCTGCAGGTCGACGATGACGACGTCGGGACGCGCGGCCGGCAGCCTGCGCCACGCCTCCGCGCCGTCCCCGGCGGTCGCGACGATCTCGAACCCCGCCTCGGTGAGGTCGCGCGCCAGCCCTTCCCGCCACATCGGGTGGTCGTCGACCACCATCACCCGGATCACCCTCGCCGCTCCTTCGTCCCGCTCCCTCGGCCCGGCCCCCGCGGGACCGTCACCTCCACCTCCGTGCCCGTGCCGGGCGCGGAGTCGATCACCACGCTGCCACCGACCTCGACGATCCGACCCCGGATCGAGGCCGCCACACCGAGGCGGCCCTGCCCGGCGGCCTCCTCCAGCCGACCCGGCGCGATGCCCGCGCCGTCGTCGCGCACGCTGAGCACCACCCGGTCGGGTTCGTCCTCGAGCAGCACCCACGCCTTCGCCCCCTCACCGGCATGGCGGCGCACGTTCGCCAGCGCCTCGGCGCCTGCGGCGAGCAGCGCCGAGGCGGCCTCGGCCTCCAGCAGCACCGGGTCGGCAGGGCCGCTGACCAGCACCCCGGCGCCGGCCCACTCGGCGACGGCGGCGGCGACGTCGCAGCGTCCGGAACCGTCCGTGGGCAGGGCGAGCCCCGCTCCCGACGGTCCGCCCCGCGCGATCAGCGTGCGCAGCTTGGCCTCCTGCTCGCCGGCCATGCCGGCCAGCAGCGCGGCCTCACCGCCGACCTCCGCCCCCCGGCGGCTGATGTAGGCGAGCACCTGCAGGACGGAGTCGTGGATGTCGCGGGCCAGCCGCTCCCGCTCACGCCGCGCCGCCTCCAGCGCCGCGGCCCGAGCCAGCTCGCGCCGGCCCTCCCGCAGTACCTGCACCGCGTAGCCCACGACGCTGCCCGCGAGCAGCAGCAGCACCACGGCGTAGATCGTGCCGCCGTTGGGCGTCCCGATGACGATCACGTCGGCAGCGCCCACCGCCGCGCCGGCGAGGAACCCGGCGCGCCACCCTCGCGCGACGGCCCAGCACATGACCGGTGCCGCGGCCCAGAATGCCGGGACGGTGTGCGCACCCGCGTCCACGCCCTCCGACGTCTGCACCACGCCGCTGAGCAGCACGGCGGCCACCGCGAGGGCCACATCGCTCACCAGCCACACGGTGCGGCCCCGCGACGACACGGGCAGCGTGGCCAGGACAACCGTCCACAAGGCGAGCACCAGGAGGACGGCGAGGGCCCCCAGGGGGCGGCTGTACCAGTCGCGCTCGGCGACGAAGACGCCGACCGCGAACACCCACGCCGCACCTCGGAAGGCGTCGGCGGCCCACCACAGCTGCCGCTCGGACAGCTCCTGCGGCCCCGAGGCCGCCGACCCGCTCACGCGGGCGGCTCCGGCGTCGGGGCCGGCGTCGGATCGGTGGCTGCCTCGCTGCGGGCGCCGTCCTCGACCGCCCCGTCGGTGCTCGGCGGCACGGCAGTGCGGGCACCTGCGCCACCGCGACGGCGCGCGGGTCGCCCGAGCCGCTCCTTCATCGTCGAGGCGTAGACGTCGACGTACTCCTGCCCCGACAGCCGCATCAGCTCGTACATCAGCTCGTCGGTGACCGAGCGCAGCACGAACCGGTCGTCGGCCAGCCCTTCGTACCGGGAGAAGTCGAGCGGGCGGCCGATGACGACGCCGACCCTGCCGAGGGACGGGATGATCCGACCGATCGGCTGCACGTGGTCCGTGCCGACCATGGCCACGGGGATCACCGGCACGCGGGCCTCCAGGGCCATCCGCGCCACCCCCGTCTTGCCCCGGTAGAGGCGGCCGTCGGGCGAGCGCGTCCCCTCGGGGTAGATGCCCAGCAGGTCGCCGCGGGAGAGCACCTTGAGGCCGCCCTCCAGCGCTCCGGCCGAGGCCGACCCCCCGCTGCGGTTGATCGGCAGCTGACCGACCCCGCGGAAGAACATGGCCGTGAGCCTGCCCTTCACGCCCCGGCCGGTGAAGTAGTCGGCCTTCGCCAGGAACGTCACGCGGCGGCGCACCACCAGCGGCAGGAAGATCGAGTCGGAGAACGACAGGTGGTTGCTCGCGAGGATCGCCGCGCCCGACTCGGGCACGTTCTCCAACCCCCGCACCCATGGCCGGAAGACGGCGAAGAGCAGGGGCCCGACGACGATGCGCTTGAGGAACCAGTAGAACACCACGACCTCCGAGGACTCGACGGCACTCTACGGACGTCGCCGCGTCCCGGCAGCGCCCGCCACGCACCCCCCGGTCGGCCGCTACCCCCACAGCCGTCGCGCCGGAGACCGCCCTCGTGTCACCATTCCGACGGGCGCGCCGGCCGGGCCGGCCCGACAGGCGAGGACGCGGCGGGGCGGAGGGTGAGGCTCAGGTGGACGGGGTCGCGCTGTTACCGGGTGCCGAGCCTTTCGAGGCCGACGGCGTGGGCCCGCGAGGCGCCGTCGGCGTCCTGTTCGTCCACGGGTTCACCGGGTCCCCGCAGAGCCTGCGCCCCTGGGCGCAGGAGGTCGCCGCCCAGGGCTACACGGTGCGGCTGCCGCTGCTGCCGGGGCACGGGCGCACCTGGCGACACCTCGCCGCGACCGACTGGACCGACTGGGCGGGGGCTGCCGAGGCCGAGTTCCTCCGGTTGCGCTCCCGCTGCGAGCGGGTGGTGGTCGTGGGCTTGTCCATGGGCGGTGCCCTGGCCCTGCGGGTGGCGCAGCGCCACCCCGACGCAGTGGACGGCCTGATCGTGGTGAATCCCTCGGTCCTGACCACCGATCGGCGCATGGTGTTCCTGCCCGTGCTGCGGGTGGTGCGCCGCAGCGTCCCCGCCATCGCCGGCGACATCCGCCTGGCCGGCGCGAGCGAACTGGCCTACGAGCGGGTGCCGCTGGCCGGGGTCGCCGCGCTGCGGCGGATGTGGGCGACGGTGCGTGCCGACCTGCCGAAGGTGACGGCGCCCCTCCTGCTGGCCCGCTCGGCGCACGACCGGGTCGTCCCCGCGGCCAGCTGCGCCGCGGTGCTCGCGGAGGTCTCCTCCGTCCGGCGCGAGGAGGTCGTCCTGCCCGACAGCGGACACGTCGCGCCCTTGGACCACGATGCTGCGACACTGATGGCGCACTCGCTGCGGTTCCTCGCCGAGGTGGCCGACAGGCCGCGGGACGAAGCTGCGGCCCAGTCAGGAGGCGGGCGATGACCAGCGACAGCGCCGACGGCACGGCCGACCCGGCACGGCGCGACAACGACGGCGAGCACCCCCAGCTCGACGTCGACGCCGCCTTCGCAGAGATCGTCGCGGCCTGGTCGACGTCCGCCGAGGACCCGACCTCCCCGTCGTCCTCGACGCCGGCTCCGGCTCGGGCCGACGAGGACGACGACGCCGAACCGCTCGTGCTCAAGCCGATCTGGGCGACGCCGAGCGAGGAGGAGGTCTCCGAGCAGATCGACCGCCTCGTCGAGGCCGACGCGTTCGTGCCGCCCGATCCCGACCCGCTGCCGCCCGGGGACATGGTCTCGCGCCTGTCCTGGCTGGGCGTGCTCGCCGGGCCGCTGTTCCTGGTCTTCGCCGCGCTGTTCTGGAACGGCCTGCCGCAGTGGCTGCTCCTGCTCGCCGTGGTCGCCTTCGTCGGCGGCTTCGCCACGCTCGTGGCGCGGATGCCGCAGGAGCGCGACGAGGACGACGACGACGGGGCGGTCGTCTAGGTCGGTCGTCGCGCTGCGGCCAGGAGGGCGATCGAGGCGGTCTAGGGCATCACGGGGCACGTGGACAACGCGCCCGGCACCCGCTCGCCCCCGCCCATCCGCTCGTTGAGGGCCACCAGAGCGGCCCGCTCGTCGCCGCGCAAGGGCGCCTCGTCCTCGGAGAGGCAGTCGGCGATCTGCTCCAGGGCGATACCCCACTCCGCGGCGTCGATCAGTTCGCGGATGAACTCGACCTGACCGGTGGGCAGGCGATCGTGGAGCCGATCCAGCACGTCCAGCAACTCCATCCCGATCATGGTTCGGTTCCTGCCTGCTGTCGTCCCCACGCGCAGGACCCTACCTGCGCCTCCGTAGACCGACCGTCCACCCGACCGACCTCGCGAGGATCGAGGACGCCGCGCTCACCCGACGACGCGCAGCACCGGCCGGTGGTCGCTCGCGAGCAGGACGTCGTGCTGTTCGGGCTCCCACGCGGGGTCGTCGAGGAGCACCCCCGGCCCGGCGAGCACCGCGTCGATCCGGGCGCGCGGAGCGGCGGCGGGGAACGTCGGGCCGGACGCGGGCGTCGCGTCGCCCGCGACCGCGGCCAGGCCCGCCCAGCTCGGACCCTCCGGGGTCTCGTTGAGGTCCCCCGCCACGACCACCCGCCCTCCAGCCCGCCGCAGCCTGGCCACGAGCAGCGCCACGTGCTGCGCGCGCTCCTGCGGCGCCAGACCCAGGTGCACGCTCGCCACGGTCAGCGGCGGTGCCGACGGCGGGCGCACCTCCACGAGCACCGCTCCCCGCGGGCGGGTCATCCGGCCCTCGACGGGCAGGCGCAGCTCGTCGGCCGGCCCCGCCCCGGCGCGCAGGCTCGCCAGCACCGCGGTGCCCGCCGCGCTGCGACCCCCGCCCACCACGACGAGACCGCACGCCCTGGCCAGCGCGGCCAGGCGCCAGCGCGAACCCGGCCAGCGGGGCGCCTCCTGGAGGCACACGACGTCGGGCGTCGCGCTCGTGATGACGCGGGCCACCGCCAGCGGGTCCCCCAGCAGGTCGCGCACGTTCCAGCTCAGCAGGCGCAGGCCCGCGGTCATGCTCCCCGCTCCACCGCGTGGACGCGGGCGAGGTCGGCCATGCCGATCATCCCGGCGTCGGGGCCGAGCATGGCCCGCACGACGACGGGTTCGGGCCGGAACCCGCGGCCGGTCAGGGTGCGCCGCAGGGACTCACGGGTAGGCCGCAGGAGCAGCTCCCCCGCGTCGCACACCCCGCCCCCGATGACGAACATGCCGGGATCGAGGGCCGCGGCGATGTTCGCCAGGCCCACGCCCAGCCACCGCCCGACCTCCTCGAACAGCTCCACGGCGAGGGGGTCGCCGTCGGCGGCCGCCTGCGTCACCAGCGGGCCGACGAGGTCCTCCACCCGGCCGTCCACGCGGGCCAGCAGCCCCGCGGCGACCGGCGAACCGGCGGCGGCCAGCTCCCGTGCCTCGCGCCCCAGGACGTTGCCACTGGCGTACTGCTCGAGGCAGCCGCGATTGCCGCACTCGCAGCGGCGGCCGTCCGGGACGACCACCATGTGCCCGAACTCCCCGGCGATGCCCCAGCGCCCGCGCCGCAGCCGCCCGTCGACGACCAGCCCGCCGCCGATCCCGGTACCCAGCGTCACGCAGACCAGCCACGGCTCGTCGCGCCCCGCCCCGAAGCGGTACTCGGCCCACGCGGCCCCGTTGGCGTCGTTGTCGACCGTGACGGGGACGTCGAGGTGCTCCGCGAGCGCGTCGTGCAGCGGCTCGTCGCGCCAGGCCAGATGCGGGGAGAACAGCACCCGCTCGCCCGCGGCGTCGACGAACCCGGCCGCGCCGACCCCCACGGCGGCGACGTCGGGGTGCTCGGCACGCAACTGCGCGACGAGATCGAGGATGGTCGACTCGACGGCGGCCACGTCGCGCCCCGGCGTCGGCCGCCTCGCCCGCGCGAGGACCGCCCCGTCGGGCGCGACGACGCCGGCGTTGACCTTGGTGCCGCCGATGTCGACGCCGATCGCGGGTGCGGCCGCGACCCCGTCGTACGCGCCCACGGTCAGGGCACGCGGGCCAGGTCGGCCGCGCCGATCAGCCCGGCGCTGGTGCCCAGCTCGGCCGCGACGATGCGCAGGTGCGGGCGGTAGGCGGACGCCGACAGCTGCGCCTCGTAGGCGATCCGGGCCGGGCCGAGCAGGAGCTCGCCGGTCTCGATGACGCCGCCGCCGACCACGACGACCTCGGGGTCGAGCAGGTCGGCGAGGTCGGCGATGCCCTCGCCCAGCCACCGGCCGACCTCGCCCAGCAGCGAGATCGCCAGGGGGTCGCCCTCGCGGGCGCTGACGCTGACCATCCAGCCCTCGACGGCGGCCGGGTCCCCGCCGGCCTTCGCCAGGATGGCCGCCGCGGCGTCGGGGTTCTCGGCGGCGGCGCGGCGGCCCTCACGCCCGAGCGCGCGCCCGGAGCAGTACTGCTCCCAGCAGCCGCGCTTGCCGCAGCCGCACAGGTGGCCGTCGGGCACCACGCGCACGTGGCCGAATTCGGCGCCGGAACCCCAGGCGCCGCGCACGAGGTGACCGTCGATGACGATGCCGCCGCCCAGGCCGGTGCCGACCGTCGTCAGGCACATGTCCTTGACGCCGCGGCCGCCACCGAAGCGGTACTCGCCCCAGGCGGCCGCGTTCGCGTCGTTCTCGATCACGACGGGCAGGCCCAGGCGCGGCGAGAGGATCTCGCGCAGGGGACGCTCACGCATGGGCAGGTTGGGGGTGAACCGGAGGGTGGCCCGCTTCTCGTCGACGAACCCGGGCAGCGCGACCCCGGCGCCCACCACCTCGAAGGAGGTGCGCAGCTGCGTGACGGCCTCGACGATCCCGTCCTCGACCGCCTCGGCGGAGGCCCCCGGCGTGGGCACGCGTACCTCGGCGAGGATCCGTCCCTCGACGTCGACCACTCCGGCGGCGATCTTCGTGCCGCCGACGTCCACACCGATGGTCAGGTCCACGTGTCCACTCCTCGTTCCACGCCCGCCGCGCAGGGGCGGCGGGTACCGCCCGCGTCGAGGGGGGACGCTATCGGGTCGCGACCGCCTCGCACACGGGGCTCTCGTTCCCTGGGATCAGCTCTCGGCGCGGCGCTTCAGCGACGTCAGCGCGGTCGAGACGATCGCCTTCTCGGCGCGACGACGCAGCATGCCCGGCAGCGGGACGGCGAGCTCCACGGCCAGCGCGTACTCGACGCCGGTCGCGGCCCCGCCCTCCAGCGGGGTCAGCACGTAGGAGCCGTCCATCGCGCGCAGGGCCGTGGACTCCACGAGCGTCCAGGAGACGGTGGCCGCGGCGTCGTCCCAGCGGTAGGCGAGCACGTACTCGTCCCGCAGGAGGGCGGTCTCCAGCCGGAACCGCACCTGCTCGGGCCGGCCCTGCTCGTCGTGGGTGAGCACGGTCACGGCGCGCACGTCCCCGGCCCACTCGGGGTAGGCCTCCAGGTCGGCGATGACGTCGAGGACCCGCTGCGGGGGCGCGGCGACGGTCGTGGACGACGTGGTGCGATTCTCACCCGCGCTGGTCATGGGTCCTCCTGGCCGACGGCGACCAGCGCACGCTACCGGCACGCGCCGGCCTCACAGCAGGGCGCCCACCACGCTGAACAGGGCGTAGACGGCGGTGGTGACCACGGCCACGCCGAGCAGCAGCGCCGGCTTGGAGGTGCCGGCCAGGCGCGCCATCCAGCCGGTGCCCTCCGCGGGCGACTGCCGCCGGAGCTCCTCGAACATGCCTTCCAGTCGGACCTCGTCGAGGGCGGGGCCCTTGGCCGGCGCGGCCGGCGGCTGCGGGGCCGCGGCCTCACCCGGCACGACAGGGACGACGGTGGGCCCTGGAGTGGGCTCCGGGATGGGCGCGACGGCGGTCGTGACGGTGCGCGCCGGGTCGCCGTGGACGGCGTCGGCGAGGGGGGCCAGGCACAGCGAGCACCAGGTGGCGTCGGCGGGCAGGCGTGCGGCACAGCGCGGGCACCGGTCGGGCCGCGCGGAGGCGCGATGGGTCGGCTCTCGCTGGGTCATCTCCAGGGTCCTCGGCACGCTCGCGGCGCCCCTTGACGGCTGCGAGCGGGGCGGGCATCGGGGCCGCGGCGGCGGTGATCGCCTCGCTTTCCGCGTCCGCATGGCTGAGTGCGTGCTCGCGTAGGTATGGTCTGGCCAGGCCCGCACTCCCGTCGACGGCCGGCCCGCGACCGACGAAGGAGCCGACTCATCGTGACCCTCACCGAGTTCTCGTCACCGTCGGCGGTCGACCACGAGCCACGGACCCTCCCGCAGATCCTCCTCGACAACGCCGCGCAGGCGCCGGACGCCGTCGTCCTGGGGCGCCGCGAGGGCGAGGGCTGGCGCGACGTCACCAGCGTCGACTTCCTGCGCGAGGTCACCGAGGTGGCCCGCGGTCTCGTGGCGTCCGGCGTCGGCCCCGGCGACCGCGTCGCGCTGATGGCCAAGACCCGCTACGAGTGGACCCTGCTCGACTTCGCGATCTGGCACTGCGGGGCCGTCACCGTGCCGGTGTACGAGACCAGCTCGGCGGAGCAGGTCGCGTGGATCCTGTCCGACTCCCGGGCGGTGGCGTGCGTCGTGGAGACGCCCGCGCACGCGGCGACCGTCGCCTCGGTCCGCGACCGGCTGCCCGACCTGCGCGAGGTCTGGACCTTCGACGAGGGTGCCGTCGAGCACCTGGTGCAGGCCGGAGCGGGCGTCGACGAGGAGGCACTCGCGGCGGCCCGGGCGGGCCAGGACGCGGACTCGGTGGCCACGATCATCTACACGTCGGGGACGACGGGCCGGCCCAAGGGCTGCGAGCTCACCCACGCGAACTTCACGCTGCTCGCGGACAACGTCGTGGCCGTCCTCGGCTCGGTGGTGAGCGCCCCGGGTGCTGCCAGCCTCCTGTTCCTGCCGCTGGCGCACGTGTTCGCCCGGTTCATCCAGGTGCTGTGCCTCAGCGCACGGGCCCGGCTGGGCCACGCCCCCGACGTCACGCACCTGACCGACGACCTCGCGTCGTTCCGCCCCACGTTCGTGCTCGCCGTCCCGCGGGTCTTCGAGAAGATCTACAACGCGACCGAGGCGCGGGCCGCGGCCTCGGGCAAGTCCTCGATCTTCCGCGCGGCCTCGCAGACGGCGATCGAGTACAGCCGCAGCCTCGACGACGGCGGCCCCGGCCTCCTGCTGCGGCTACGGCACGCCGTGTTCGACCGTCTGGTCTACGCCCGGCTGCGGGCCGCCCTCGGCGGGCGGGTCGAGTGGGCGGTGTCCGGCGGCGCCCCCCTCGGCGAGCGCCTGGCCCACTTCTTCCGCGGCGCGGGGATCACCGTGCTGGAGGGCTGGGGGCTGACGGAGACCACCGCGCCCGTGAGCGTCAACCGCCCCGAGCTCGTGCGCGTGGGCAGCGTGGGGCTGCCCCTGCCCGGGGTGTCGGTGCGCGTGGACGCCGACGGCGAGCTCCTCGTAAGCGGGATCAACGTGATGCGGGGCTACCACGGCGACCCCGAGGCGGCCGGCTCCGTGCTCGTCGACGGGTGGCTGCGCACAGGCGATCTCGGCGAGATCGACGACGACGGGTACGTGCGGATCACGGGGCGCAAGAAGGAGCTGATCGTCACGGCGGGAGGCAAGAACGTCTCGCCGATGCAGCTGGAGGACGTCATCCGGGCCCACCCGCTGATCTCCCAGTGCATGGTCGTCGGGGACCAGCGGCCCTACGTCGCCGCGATGATCACGCTGGACCCCGAGATGCTCGGCACCTGGCTGTCGACGCACGGGCTGCCCCCCATGGACGTCCCGGCGGCCGCGGCCGACCCGACCGTGCGCGCCGAGCTGCAGCGCGCCGTGGACGCCGCCAACGCCACCGTCAGCCGCGCCGAGGCGATCAAGCGGTTCACGGTGCTCGACTTCGACCTCACCGAGGCCGACGGCTACCTCACCGCCAAGCAGAGCCTGCGGCGTCAGGTGATCATGAAGGATCTGGCGTCCACGGTCGACGACCTCTACGCGTGAGTGCCGTGCTGCGCCCCGTCGCCCTCGTGACCGCCCGCCCGTGGTCACCCGTGGCCGCGCGGGCGGGCCTGCTCCTGCTGTGTGCGGCGCCCTCGGCCCTGGTCCAGACCCACCTGACCCGCACCCTGCTCACGTTCACCTACCTCCTCGCCGTCGCCGTCCTCGCCGGACTGCCGCTGCCGCGCGTCCACCCGCTCGTCCAACCGGTCGTCGAGGCCGTCCTGGTGGCGGCCGTCCTGGGCGCCATGACCTGGGACGGCGCCTTCTTCCTGCCCTACCTCGTCGCGCCCGTCATCACCGCGGGAGCCGTGGCGGGGTTCGCCGGCGGGCTGACCGTGGCGGGGCTCGCCGCGGCCACGCTGATCGTCGCGACGGTGTCCGTCGCCGAAGCGTCGGTCCGGCTGGAGACGGCGGGCTGGACGTCGGTCTGGGTGCCCGTGCTCGTCGTCGTCGCGGTGCTGTCGGCCAGCCTGCGCCGGGTGCGGCTGGTGCCGCGGCCCTCCCCCGACCCCGCCTACGCGGGGGCGCACCGGCTGCTCACCGAGCTGTCCACGCTCAGTCGCCGGCTGAGCTTCGGCCTCGAACCCCGCACGGTGGCCGCCGCCCTGCTCGACGAGGTCGAGTCGCTCGTGCCCGCCTGCCGCGGCTGGGTGCTGCTGCGCACCGACAGCGGCATCATCTGGCCCCTGGCGGGGCCCGCGGTGTCGACCACCGACCGCGGCGCGCCCTCGCCGTTCACCGACGCCGCACGGATCTCCTGGGACACCGGGCGCCCCGCGCGCATCCTCGACCGCGAACTCGCCCTGCCCGTGCGCATGGGTGACCAGACCCTCGCCGTCGTGGTGATCCGAGGGGGTCAGACCGCGGGCTGCGACCCCGTCCGGCTGCGCCCCAGCCTCGAGCGGGCCGCGCCGCGGCTGGCCTCCGCGCTGCTGTTCGACCAGGTCAGGCGCTCGGCGACGGTCGACGAGCGGCACCGGGTGGCCCGGGAGATCCACGACGGGATCGCCCAGGACCTCGCCTCCCTGGCCTACCTCGTCGACGACATCCGCAGCGACGCGGACGAGATCACGGCGGGCCGGTTGCGGGATCTGGCCGGCCAGGTGCGTACCCTGATCTCCGAACTGCGGCTGCAGATCTTCGACCTCCGGGCGGCGGTGGACGAGACGGCCGGGCTCGGAACGGCGGTGAGCGAGTACGTGCGGCGGGTCGGGGCCAACTCCGGCCTGAAGGTGCACGTCAGTCTCGACGAGACCGCGGTCCGGCTGCCCACCTCGGTCGAGATCGAGCTGCTGCGGATCCTGCAGGAGGCGGTCACCAACGTCCGCCGGCACGCCCGGGCGACGACCCTGTCGGTGGATCTCAGGGTCGACCCGCCACGGGTCAGGCTGGTCGTCACCGACGACGGCATCGGCCTGCAACCTGCGGGCGTGGGAAGCATGGGCATCACGGGGATGCGTGAGCGCGCGGCGCGGATCGGCGCGCGGCTGTCGATCGACAGTCGAACAGAAGGCGGCACCTGCGTCGAGGTGGTGCTGGACCCGGCGGTCCCCCCGTCGGGCGGCCTGCCCCTCCCCGACGCCGGTCTCGCCCCTGGCATCCCCCGAGGAGGAGCCGCACGATGAGCGCGACCAACCACCCCGCCGGTCCGGCGACCGCCGGCACCCCCGTGTCCCGCGCCCGCGCCGCGCGCGTCCTGCTCGTCGACGACCACCAGCTCATCCGGGAAGGGCTCCGCCGCGCGTTCGACCGCGCCGGCGGCCTGGAGGTCGTCGGCGAGGCCTCGACCGTGGCCGCCGCCCGCGCCGCCCTGCGCGACCTGCGGCCCGACGTGATGGTCACCGACATCCGCCTGCCCGACGGCGACGGGATCGCGCTCGCCGCGGCCGCCCGCGCACAGCGGCCGAAGCTGGGGATCGTGGTGCTGACGATGTACGCCGGGGACGAGCAGGTCCTCGCGGCGGCGCGGGCCGGCGCCTCGGCGTTCGTGGGCAAGGACGCGCCTGCCGACGACGTCATCGTCGCTGCGCGCCACGCCCTGGACAATCCGGCCGAGTTCATCGCGCGCGACCTCGACGAGGTGTGGCAGCGCACGGGCTCCGACGCCGACCGCCCCCGCCTGTCCCCCCGCGAGCGCGAGGTGCTCGGACTCCTCGTCGACGGCCTGGCCATCCCGCAGATCGCCCGCCGCCTGTTCATCAGCGAGTCCACGGCGAAGACGCACGTCGCCAAGATCTACGACAAGCTCGGGGCCGCCAACCGGGCGCAGGCCGTGATGGCGGCGGTGCGCCTGCAGCTCGTGGAGAGCGCGATGGAGCCCGGCGGCACGGGCGTGCCCGGCCGACCGTGACGCGAGCACGCGGTGCGGCCACGGCAGCGGGGCCGTTCCTGGTGGTCGTCGCCGCCGTCGCCGCCAGCGCGAGCGTCTCCCGGTACGACCTGCGCATCGTCGCGGTCTACACCGCCCTGACCCTGGCCCTGGTCTGCTCCCTCGTCGTGGCGCTGCGCAGGCACCGGATGGCGCCCCACATCGGTGAGGGGACCGAGGCCTCGCCGAGCCCGCTCGTGGCGGCCGCGCTGCTCGCGGCGTGCGGGGTCGGGACGTGGGTGGCGCCCACGTTCACGTACCTGAGCGTCCCCCAGGCCCGCACCGTGAAACTGGTTCTGGCGGGTGCTGCCCTCGTGGCCGCGGGGATCGTGCTCGCCTCGCGGGGGCGCGCCGCGGGCGCCGTGCTGGGTGCCGCTGTCGCGGGTCACATCACGGCCGCGGTCCTGCTCATTCGCCTCGACCCTGCGCCGCACATCGACGTCTGGGTGATGCTGCAGCAGGCGGCGGACGCGACGGCCCGCGGGCAGAACATGTACACGCAGGTGTGGCGGGGGTCGCCCGGCGTGCAGGACGCCTTCACCTACCTGCCCGGGATGGGCGTGATCGTGGCTCCCGGCCGCTGGCTGGCCGGTGACGTGCGGTGGGCGCTGCTCGTCGTCACCGTCACCGCCGCGCTGCTGCCCTGGCTCGTCGCGCGCCGCGCCGAACGCCGTCAGCCCGTGGCGGGTCCCGTTGCGTCGTCGGGGCGCTGCTCCAGCCCCACGACGGTGGCGGTGCTGTCCGCGATGGTCCTGCTCCTGCCGGGCACCGCCACGCAGGTCGAGCAGGCGTGGACCGAGCCCGTGCTGCTGGCGTGCCTGTCCGCCTGGTACGTCGCCACCGTCCGGGGGCGCACGCGGGTGGGGACGGCGGCCCTGGCCCTGGGCCTCACCGCCAAGCAGCACGTCTGGCCCCTGCTCGTGGTGGCCGCCGCCTGGCGCCGATTCGGCCTCCGCCGCGTCGTGGCGGCCGCCGGGCTCGCCTGCGCAGCGATGGCCCCGTGGGCGTCGGCCGACCCCGCCGCGATGTGGCACGACACGGTGACCCTGCTGGTGTCCTTCCGCGCGCTGCTGTTCGCCGACACCCTCTACATCGCCGCGATCCAGGAGCTGGGCTGGACGCCGCCCTTCGCCGTCACCGGGCTGGTGCTCGCCCTCACCCTCGGCGCCGCCACCTGGCTGGTGCGACGGCTGGACCCGCCGCCGGGCCTCACGCTGCGGATCCTCGCGACGTGCCTGCTCGTGGCGAACCTGGTCAACAAGCAGGCGTTCTACAACCAGTACTGGCTGGTGATGACGCTGCTGCTGGTGTCGTGGATGCCCGTCCGCGAGGCGTCCCGCCCGCCCGACGTCACGCGACCGGGACGCCGTCCAGCAGCCGCTGCAGCCTGACCGCGAGGTCGTCCCACCGCCACTCCTGCGCCACCCACTCCCGGCCGCGCCGGCCGAACCGGGCCCGCAGCTCGGGATCGGTGAGCAGGCGCACGCACGCGGCCGCCACCGCGTCGGCGTCCGCACCGGGCACCACCAGGCCGTTCTCGCCGTCCAGCACGGCATCGGGGGCACCGCCGGAGTCACCCGCGATCACGGGCAGCCCGGTCGCGGCCGCCTCCAGGTAGCAGATGCCGAGGGCCTCGGGCTCCAGGCCCGCCCTGCGCGTGCGGGTGGGCATGGCGAAGATCGTGCCCGCGTCGTAGTAGGCCGGGGTCTCGTCCCACGGCACGCGCCCGGTGAGGACCACGGCCTCGGACACCCCGAGCTCTCGCGCCGAGCGCTCGACGGCGGGCCGGTGCGGGCCGTCGCCCACGAGGAGCAGCACGGCGTCCGGCACGGCGGCCCGCACGGCGGGAAGGGCGCGCACGAGGACGTCCTGCCCCTTGCGGGGCACCATCCGCGACACGCACACGATGACGGGGCGGTCGCCGAGTCCGAGGCGGGCGCGCACCCGCTGCCCGCCCGCGCCGGGACGGAACGTCGTGTCGTCCACGCCGGGGGTGAGCCGCACCATACGCTCGCGCGCGGCCGCGGTGAACGGGCGGGAGATCCGCGACCGGCAGTACTCGCCGAGATAGGTGACGACGTCGTTGCTCTCGCCGATGCGGCGCAGGGCGGCCGAGGTGAGCGGCAACCGCGACCACCAGATCTCGTGCCCGTGGGTCGTGGCGACGGTGCGGCGGACCCCGGCACGGCGCAGGGACGCCGCCATCAGGCCCAGCGGGGCCGCGGCCCCGAACCACACCCGGTCGCAGCCGTGCTCCTGCGCGGTGCGCTGCACGCGCGCGGTGATCGTCGGCGTCGGCAACATGATCCGCGAGGGGTCGCGGACGACGGGAAAGTCGAGCGTGGCGTCGAACTCGCGATCGCCCGGCTGCCGGGCGGTGTGCACCACCACCCGATCGGCGGGCATGCGCCGGGTCATCGCCAGCACGAACGTCTCGATCCCCCCGGTGCGCGGGGGGAAGTCGTTGGTGACGACCAGCACGCGGCCGGAGCTCACGAGTCGGCCTCCTGCGCCAAGGCGCCGACGGACTGCCGCCACTTGTCGACGAACACCTGTTCACTGAGATCGAGCTGGTCGTCGAGCGCCTCGCGCGCGCGCTCGTCCTCCTGCCCGGCGACCACCGCGGTGGGGGACGCCGTCGAGGCACCGGCCCCCAGGCCGCACACCTGTTCGTAGAAGCGCACCAGCGCGGCCCTGCCCTTGGTGCGCGCGATCAGGTCGACGGCGAGCCAGGCGCCGGCGTAGGCGGGGCCGATGTCGCCCGCGCGCGGGTCGAAGTCGGCGGCCGCGGGCAGGTGGTCGGGGGCCGACCCCTGGCGCACCTTGTCGATCAGGCTGTCGGCGATGAGCTCACGGCTGACGCCCGAGCTGCGATAGGCGACGTAGTCGGCGAAGCCCTCCTCCAGCCACATGGGCGGGGCCAGGCGAACCGAGGCGCGGGTCGCGACATGCGTGAGCTCGTGGGCGAGGACGACGCGGCGCTCGGCCTTGCCGAAGCCCGCGAAGGCGCTCGGGTTGAGCACGATGCGGTCGGCGGTGCCCGTCCCGCGCAGGAGCTCCCCGGTCGTGACGGCGGCCACCTGGTCGAGGCCGGTCACTGAGCTGCGGCCGAGCATGCTCGCCATCGCCTTGTCGTCGGCGGGCAGGTAGACGACCGACACTGCGGGCCACTGCCGACGCCACACGGCGTTGACCTGCCGCCGCGCCGCCTCCAGGTCGGCGACGTAGGCCGCCGCCTTCGACCTGCCGGCCGAGGGGACGACCAGCAGGCTGTGGGCGCCCTTCAGCACCGCGATCCGGCCGAGGTCCCAGGGGTCACGGGTGTCACCCGAGGCGAGGTCCATCGCGATCACCCAACGCCCGTTCAGCGGTCGCAGCACGATGGTGCGCGTGCGGTGCACGTCCCGCTGGTCGGAGGACAGGCGGTAGCTCAGCTGCACCTGGACGGCCCACGCCGAGGTGCGCCACTCCTGTGCGGGACCGGGCGGGAGCGGCACCGAGGTGTCGACGACGTCGTAGCGCCACGTCGACCACGGGAGCAGGCGCAGGCGCCGGAACGTCTCGGCCTCGGGCCTCGAACGCGCCGGGTCGGGATCGACGTCGGCGAGCCAGCCGCGCTCGTCGGCCTTCACGACGGCCCGCCCCCGCCGTAGCAGCAGTTGGCGAAGCGCGGCGTTGCGGTCCTGCAGCAGGTCGGGAGTGCGCCCCGCCAGCGCCGAGGCGGACGGCGAGGAGGTCGCCGAGGCGCCCGGCGACGCCTGGCGCGGCCAGGCCGAGCCGTCCTGAGCCACCCAGGCGAGGCCCGCGGCGACGGCGACGCCGGTCCCGGCGGCCAGCCAGCGGGTCACGCCACGACGACGGCGGCGACGACGACGACGCGCGGCGAGGTCCAGGGCCGCGCCCGCCTGCCGGGGCGGCACGGCGCCATGACCCGGCTCCTCCGTCATCACCGGGTCAGGGTAGTGGCTCGGTCACGCTGCGGGCGATGGCCCCGGCCATCGGATCCGGGGGTCGGGGACCCTCCTCACACACGCGCTCCGCCGACGAAGCCGTCGAACAGGGGCGCAATGCGCACGACGTCGCCGGTGTGGGGAGCGTGGATCATCATCCCGCCGCCGAGGTAGAGGCCGATGTGCGTGATCGGGTGGTAGAAGAACACCAGGTCACCGGGGCGCAGCTCCGAGCGCGAGACGGGGCGGCCGTAGCCCGCCTGCATACGCGAGCTGTGCGGGAGGCCGACGCCTGCGGCCGCCCACGCCCCCATGGTCAGGCCGCTGCAGTCCCACGCGCCCGGCCCGGCGGCCCCCCAGCGGTAGGGCTCCCCCAGCTGCGCGCACGCGAACCGGATGGCCCGGGCGGCGCGCTCGTCGACTCCGCCGAGCGCGAACGAGCCGCACCCGACGGATCCCCCCTGCCCGTCGCCGTCGACGCGCGTGGCCGAGGCCCGCCGCCGGTCATGCGCCGAGGGCCGGTGCGCCGCCCGCGGGGCCGGTGGCGCCTGAACGCGCTCGGCGGCGCGGCTGGCGCGCTCGAGCTGGCGCCGCTGCTCCTCGGCCAGGGAGTCCAACAGTGCCTGCGCCTCACGCAGCTTGCGCTCGACGTCGGCCTTGGCACGCGACTGCCCGTCCGCCAGCTCGACCAGCCGTGCGCGCCGGCTGGTCGCCTGGGCCAACGAGTCCCGCAGCTGGGCTTCCTGGACGCTCAGGTGCGCCAGCAGGCCCTGCTTCTGATCGGCCAGGGACACCACGAGCCCGCTCTGCGCGATCAACGCCTCGGGATCGCGCCCGAGCGCCACCGCGACGGTGGACAGGGAACCCCGGCGGTAGGCCTCGACGCCGAGCCGCCCCAGCAGCCGGCGCGTGTTCGCGATCGCCGACCGCTGCAGGGCGATCCGGTCCTGCAAGGCGGTGAGGAGCACCTGCTGGCTGCGCACCTGTTCGCCGAGCTCGTTGTACTTCTCGGTGGCCACCTCGACCTGGTGACGGAGATCCTCGACCAGCCGCTGCACCTCGGCGAGGCTGCGCCCGGGGGCGGCGGTGGTCGACGCCTGGGGGGTGAGGGAGGCGAGGAGACCGACGGCGACGCACACGGCGGCCCGCCGCCTGCCGGGGCGGCGCCGACGGGCGGCGACGGGGGCACGACCGGTGGTGCGGGTTCGCACGCGGGTGCGCGGGGGCACCGGGGTGCGCCCGGTGGAACGGGCGGACAGGCTCACGACGGACGTGGCTCCTTCTGTAGCCCCCATGACGGGGACACCGACTCCACGACCGACAGGCGACACCGTCGTCGCCAGGCCGTGGGCCCGGGCGGGGAAGGTCGTCGAGGGTCGACGGCCCGGAGTTCCGTGCTGGCCGGTAGCTGGGCAGACACTATCCGCAACCGGACGAACACAACAAGCATTCGGTTGCGCGCGAAACGCGCGTCCACCCAGGAGGCTAGGCACGCCGCAGCCACCACCGCGGCCGTCATCCACAGGCGCCCCGCGCGCCCACACCCCCGCTCAGCCGGCGGCGCGCGGCTCCTCGACGATGCCGGGCCGGCCCTTCCCCGCCCCGCGCTCCGCCGGCGTCATCCGCACGGGAGGCACCAGACCCGAACCGGCGAGCACCGCCAAGGCCCCCGCCTCGGCGTCGTCGAAGTCGGCCCGGAAGGACGCCGACGGGCGACCCTCGCCGCCGGGAGCCCCCAGGAGGAGGGCCACGACGCAGTCGCCGCACCCGCGGCCCCGCGCCACACAGCTGTCGCAGTCGATATGCACGGCTCACCCTCCTCCGCCACGTCGCCGCACCCGTGAGGTGCGACCGGCGCCCCCACGGACGCCCACCGGCCGGGGGCAGCGCCCCGGATCGTCCGGTGTCGGTGACGCTAGGGGCGGGCACCGACAGTCGGGCCCGGCGCCGTCGGGAGGCCCGGGCTCAGGCGTCGCGCGCGGCGGCCGGCGGGTGACCGAGGTATCGCAGGAGGTCGACCGACGCCACGGCGCGCCCGCCCATCGCCGTGACCGACCGCGCCACCGCCGCGTCGCTGCTGACCACGACGACCACCCGGCCCCGCGGTTCGGCCCGCACCAGCCCTCGGATCAGGTCGTCGGCCTCGGTGCCGGCGCCGCTGAACAGCACCCGCACCCGCCGGGTGAGCACCCCCGGCTCGGCGACGGCCGCAGCGCCGTCGAAGCAGCACGTGACTTCCGCGCC
This sequence comes from Kineosporiaceae bacterium, assembly GCA_046330935.1. Taxonomy (GTDB): domain Bacteria; phylum Actinomycetota; class Actinomycetes; order Actinomycetales; family Kineosporiaceae; genus JAXLRU01. The sequence continues at coordinate 301,395 of JAXLRU010000005.1, read as the reverse complement.
CGTCCTCGCCACGACGCCGCCGAGCGCGTCCACCAGCCAGCGCCGTTGCTCGACGAGCGTGCGGCTCGGATGCGCCGTCTTGGTGACGTTGTAGCCGTCGACGACGAGGTGCGCCTGGGGCAGGGCCAGCCACGCGCGCAGCGACGCGGGCCCGTCGGGGACGGAAGGCGCCCCGACCGCCCCCGCCGGTTCGGCGGGCAACCCCAGCTCGAGCGCGAGGTCGGCCGGACGCGCGGTCGCCGGCGGCAGGGCCAGCTCGCGGCGCAACCCGCTCGCCGCATCGACCAACGTGTCCAGCAGCAGCCGCGCCCGGACCTCGTCGAGCTCGGCCCGGCGCCCGCTGGCACGCCGCTGCGCCGCCACGCCCTCCTGGGCCTGCGCCCGGGCCTCGTCCCGCTCCCGGCCGACGATCTCCAGCTCACGGCGCGCCTCGGCCAGCTCCTCGCGCAAGGCCGCGAGCTCGGCGGCGGCAGCGCGCGCCGCCGCCCGCGCCCGGTCGGCGTCGGCGCGGTCACGGCGCGCAGCCTTGCGGGCCGCGTCGCGCTCGGTGCGCGCGGCGTCCAGCTCCTGCCGGCACCCCTGCAGCTGCGACTGCACGTCGGCGAGGCGGCGTTCGACCGCCTCGACCTCCGCGTCCGGCGAGGCGGAGGGGCCCTGCGACCCCGCAGCCGACGTCGATGCCAGCGCCGCGACCACCTCGCCCAGCAAAGTGGGCCAGCCCGGGGGGCGGATCAGGAACAGGCCGACGGCCACGTCCTGCGGGCCGCCACCGGCCAGCGGCTCCGCGGTGTCGAGGCCGCCCTGGTCGAGCACCTGCGCGAGGGCCGGCTGCGACGCCCGCCAGCGAGCCGCCACCCGCTGACGGAACACGGGATCAGCGTCCAGCGCCTGCGACAGGGGCCCCGCGCCCGCGGCGGCGCGCCGCGCCGGGGCGAACGCGCGCACGCGGCGCAGGGGCGGCGGCACCTCGGCCGGCTCCAACCCTTCCAGGCAGGCGGCGGCCACGGCGAGGACCGCGCGCCGCACGGCCGGGGGCAGCACCGGGACCGACCCTGCGACGGCAGGGCCCTCGCCCTCCCCCTCGACGGGCCCCGGAACCTCCTCGCCCGCTCTCACGCCCCCGGGGAGGCGATCCCCGCGGCGGCGTCCTCCTCGGCCGCCGCCTCCTCCACCGTGCGTCCGGCCGTCTGCGCGACGGCGTCGTTGCGGTCGACGAGCTCGACGGTGTCGACGCCGTCGCACCACCGGCACCGCACCTGCCGCCACTGGTCCTCGACGACGGTGGTCTCCTCCACCCGCGCCTGGCCCGCGAGGTCGACGTGGACGTACTCGACGACCAGGCTCGACCGGGTGAGGTCGAACCGCGTGAGGTTGCCGCACGCGGTGCAGCGCCAGCGGGTGCTCGGGGTGGGCCGGGCCACGCTCACGTGTCCTCCTGGATCGCCGAGAGGGCGCCTCGTGCGGGCGCCCGTGCGTCCCCCGAGCGTAGGGCCGGGCACCGGTGCCCGTCGCGATCGCCCGCCTCTCGCGCCCGCGCGCCCCGGCGCCGTCCTGTCGGGCCCCGCTCCTACAGTCGGCGTCGTGAGGTTCCCCGGCACCGTCGGCGCAGCGCCCCCCGTGGGCGCTGCTGCGGTGCGCCCCCGCGTCGCGGTGCAGGCGACGCTCGACGACCTGGGCACCCCGCTCGCCGAGGTCACCTTCGTGGTGGTCGACCTCGAGACCACCGGCTCCGCACCGCAGGACAGCGGGATCACGGAGATCGGTGCGGTCAAGGTCCGCGGCGGGCAGGTGCTGGGCGAGTTCCACACCCTGGTGGACCCTCAGGCGCCGCTGTCGCCCTACGTCAGCCTCCTCACGGGCATCACCGAGGAGATGCTGCGCGAGGCGCCGCCGATCGGGGTCGTCCTCCCCTCGTTCCTCGAGTTCGCCCGTGGCGCCGTCCTCGTGGCGCACAACGCCCCGTTCGACGTCGGGTTCCTCAAGGCCGCCTGCGCCGCCGCGGGCACGCCGTGGCCGGACCCGCCGGTCGTCGACACCGTGCGCCTCGCCCGCCAGCTGGTGGGCAAGGACGAGGCCCGCGACCGCCGGCTGTCGACCCTGGCCCAGCTGTTCGGCTCCTCGACGGTCCCGGACCACCGCGCCCTGCACGACGCCCGTGCGACGGTCGACGTCCTGCACGCGCTGATCGAGCGCGTGGGCACCCTCGGCGTGCACTCGCTGGAGGAGCTGCGCTCCTTCAGCGCCCGCGTCCCCGAGGCGACCCGGCGCAAGCGCGGGTTGGCCGACGGGCTGCCCAGCGCGCCCGGTGTGTACCTGTTCCACGACGCGCGCGGGCGGGTCCTGTACGTGGGGACCTCCGTCGACATCCGGACCAGGGTCCGGTCGTACTTCACCGCCTCCGAGCAGCGCTCGAGGATGCGGCAGATGGTGGCACTGGCCACCTCGGTGACCCCGGTCGTGTGCGTGAGCGCCCTCGAGGCGCGGGTGCGCGAGCTGCGGCTGATCGCCGAGCACTCCCCCGCCTTCAACCGGCGTTCCCGCCACCCGGAGCGGGCGTGCTGGGTGAAGCTGACCGACGAGCCGCACCCGCGGCTGTCGGTCGTGCGCCAGGTGCGGGACGACGCCGCCACCTACCTGGGGCCGTTCCGCCGCAGGGGGGCGGCCGAGGACGCCGTCGCCGCGCTGCAGGAGGCGTTCCCGCTGCGGCAGTGCGGCGGGCGGCTGCCGAAGGTGCCGGGGCCCGACGCGCGCTCCTGCGCCCTGCAGGAGATCGGGCGATGCGCGGCCCCCTGCGTCGTCCCGCCCTCCGAGCAGGGCTACCAGGCCGTGGTCGAGGCGGCGCGGTCGGCCATGGTGGCCGACCCCACTCCCGTGGTGCAGGCGATGCTGGCCCGCGCCGAACGCCTCTCGCGCGCCGAACAGTTCGAGGAGGCCGCCACCGCCCGCGACCGGATGCTGACCTACGTCAAGGCCGCGTCGAGGGTGCAGACCCTGGGGGTGCTCGCCCGGATCCGCGAGCTGGTGGCGGCGGCTCGCACCCCTGCGGGCGGCTGGGAGCTCGTGCTCGTGCGCCATGGCCGGCTCGCCGGCACCACCGTCACCCCACCGGGGGCGCACCCCCGCCCCTACGTCGACGCCCTCCAGGCGGCCGGTGAGCAGGTGGCACCCGCGTGCGGCCCGATGCCCGCCACCCACCCCGAGGAGACCGAGGAGATCCACCGCTGGCTCGACCGGCCCGGGGTGCGGGTGGTCGAGGTCGACGGCGAGTGGAGCTGCCCCGTGGGCGGCGCCGTCGGCGCGCGGGCGAGGCTCGACCCCCTCGGAGCGGCACGATCGGCGTCGCCGTTCCGAGAGGTATCGTTCGCCCGGGTCGGCACCTGGACCTCGCGCCCCGGCACGGGCGCCCGGGCCGTCCCGCGCCCGCACCACGACCGCCGCGGAGGCCGCCCGTGATCACCGCCATCGTCCTCGTCGAGACCGCCGTCGATCGCGTCCCCGAGGTGGCCACCGCCCTCGCCGAGCTCGACGGCGTCAGCGAGGTCTACTCCGTCACCGGGGACATCGACCTCGTCGCGATCGTGCGCGTCAAGCAGCACGAGGACCTCGAGGCCGTCATCGCCGACCGGCTGGGCAAGGTCGACGGCGTGCGCGGCACGCGCACCTACCTCGCCTTCCGCGCCTACTCGCGGCACGACCTCGAGGCCGCGTTCTCCCTGGGCATCGAAGCGCCCTGACCCGGCCTGCGCGGCGAGGAACGCCGCTGCGGATCAGGCTCGCGTGACGGCGACCCAGCGCTGCAGGGCCGCGGCGGCCGAGCCGTCGTCGATGGCCGCGCGCGCCGTCGCGATCCGCTCGACCAGCAGGGCGTCGAGGTCGTCGGCGGCACCGAGGCTCCCGTCGGCGGCGTCCGCCGCCACGAGGGCTGCGGCGGCGTTGAGCACGACCGCGTCGTGGATCGGGCCCCGCTCGCCGGCCAGCACCTGGTGCACGACGCCGGCGTTGTGCACGGCGTCCCCGCCGCGCAGGTCCTCCAGGGTCGCCGGGGCCAGACCCAACCGCTGCGGCTCCACCACGGCCGGGGTCACCGACTTCTCGCGCACCCACCAGACCTTCGAGGGCGCGGCCACGGACAGCTCGTCCAGGCCGTCCTCGGCGCGGAAGAGCAGGGCGTCGACGCCGCGGTCGGCGAGGACGCCGGCCATCAACGGCACCATCCGGGCGTCGTAGACCCCGATCGCCGACGCGGCGGGCTGGGCCGGGTTGGTCAGGGGGCCCAGCACGTTGAACACCGTGGCGACGCCGAGCTCCCGCCGCACGACGCCCACGTGCCGCATGGCGGGGTGGAACGCCTGCGCGAAGCAGAAGGTGATCCCCGCCTCGACGGCGACCTCCGCCACCCGGGCGGGGGCGAGGTCGAGGCGCACCCCGAGCTGCTCGAGCGTGTCGGCGGTGCCCGACTTGGAGGAGGCGGCGCGGTTGCCGTGCTTGACCACGCGGCGTCCGGTGCCGGCGACGACGATCGCGGCCATCGTCGAGATGTTGACGGTCTGGGCGCGGTCACCCCCCGTCCCGACGACGTCGACGCAGACCCCCGGGACGTCGATGCGGATCGCGTGCGCGAGCATGCTCGCCGCGAGGCCCGACAGTTCCTCGACGGTCTCGCCCTTGGCGCGCAGGGCCACCAGGAACGCCGCGACCTGTGCCGGGGTGAGCTCCCCCGACATCATCCGGTCCATGGCCCAGGCCGCGCGGTCACGGTCGAGGTCCGCGCCGGAGATCAGGGTGGTCAGCAGGTCGGGCCACGTGGGAGCGGGCCCGGCCGTGAGGGTCACGGCACGATCCGGCGGACCAGCGTCGCGACCGCCTCGGCCACGGCCACCGGGTCCAGCGGGTGCGCCACCACGTGGTCGGCGCGCGACCACGTGGCCAGCCACGCGTCCTGGGGACGGCCGAGCAGCAGCAGCACCGGCGGGCACTGGTAGACCTCGTCCTTGAGCTGCTTGCACAGGCCGATGCCGCCCGCGGGCGCGGCCTCACCGTCGAGGATCAGCAGGTCGAGCCCGCCGGCGTCCACCGCGGCGATCGCGCCGGCCGGCGTGGCGACCTCGGTCCACTCGACGACGGGCAGGCCCGCAGCCGGTCGGCGCCCGACGGCGGCGCGCACCGCGGCGCGGGTGTCCACGTCGTCGCTGTACAGCAGGACCGACACGCTGGCGGTGGGCGCGGGGGCCCCGCTCGGCAGGGCGTGAGCGGACGGCGCGGGCGTGCTCGACATGGGGATCTCCAGCGTCGTGCGGGCGGCGAGACTGCGGACGGCCGCGGCGGCGCGGGGCTGCCCCCGGCGCGCACGACCTGCCGCGGATCGTACCGCCGCGTGCGCCGAGGGCGCTGGGGCACCCGCCGTCACACCTCAGCCGAGCACGCGCACCCGCCGGCGGTGATCACCGCCGGGCGCGGCCGGGGCGGCGTCCGGCGCCGGGGACGGACGCGCCGGTACGGCCCCGGTGCGGCGGTTAGCCTCACCTCCGCCATAATGGCGCCGTGGCGACCGCTTCCGCAGTAGAGACCCCCCACCACGTGACCGTCAACCGGCCGAACATGGTTCAGGTCGGGACGATCGTGTGGCTGGCGAGCGAGCTGATGTTCTTCGCGGGCCTGTTCGCGATGTACTTCACGATCCGCTCGGTGCGTCCCGACCTCTGGGACTCCGAGCCCTCGACGCTGAACATCCCGTTCTCCCTGGTGAACACCCTCATCCTCGTGTTCAGCTCGGTCTGGTGCCAGCTCGGGGTCCTGCAGGCGGAGCGCTTCCGCCCCCGCCGCACCGGTGGCCTGTTCAACCTCCGCCAGTGGGGCATGCGCGAGTGGTTCGTCGTCACCTACCTGTCCGGCGCGATCTTCATCGCGGGGCAGGTCTACGAGTACGCCCACCTGGTGCACGAGGGCGCCACGATCGCCGCCAACTCCTACTGGTCGGTGTTCTTCCTCACCACGGGCTTCCACGGCGCGCACGTCACGGGCGGCCTCATCGCCTTCCTGCTGATCCTCGGCCGCAGCTTCGCGGCCAAGAAGTTCGGCCACGCCGAGGCCACCGCGGCCGTCGTGGTGTCCTACTACTGGCACTTCGTCGACGTCGTCTGGATCGGCCTGTTCGCCGTCATCTACCTGATCCAGTGACCCGCCGGGCCGGCGCCCCCGCGCCGGCGCTCCGGGCCCACCGCCGCCGGGCATGCGCGGCATCCCGATCTTCCGCAGGAGGAGTCCCACAGTGACCGCACTCGCCGCGCGTCGGCGTCATCCTCTGGCGACGGCCGTGCTCCTGCTGCTCGGTCTGCTCGTGACCGGCGCCCTGTACGCCGCAGCGGCCCCCCGCCCCGCGGTCGCCGCCGACGCGGCGGAGTCCGAGGTCGCTGCCGGCCGTGCGCTCTTCCTCGCCAACTGCACCACGTGCCACGGCGAGAACGCCGAGGGCCGCGCCAACGCGCCGTCCCTGATCGGGGTGGGGGCGGCCGCCGTCGACTTCCAGGTCGCCACGGGCCGCATGCCCCTGCAGGCCAGCGGCCCGCAGGCCCCGGCCGGAAGGAACAAGTTCAGCGAGGAGCAGGTCGCGCAGCTGGCCGCCTACGTCGCCTCGCTGGGCCCCGGTCCTGCCGTGCCCACCGCCGACGAGCTGTCCATCGACGGCGCCGACCCGGCGCGGGGCTCGCTGATCTTCCGCACCAACTGCGCCAAGTGCCACAACTTCGCGGGCAAGGGCGGCGCCCTGACCCGCGGGAAGTACGCGCCCGACCTCAGCGACGTGAGCGAGAAGCACATCTGGGAGGCCATGCTCACCGGCCCCCAGTCGATGCCGGTCTTCAACGACGCGACGATCGACGAGCAGAGCAAGAAGGACGTCGTCGCCTACCTGCTGAGCATCCGTGAGGAGCCCTCCCCCGGCGGTCTGTCGCTGGGCAAGCTCGGCCCGGTCAGCGAGGGTCTCGTCGGCTGGATCGTCGGCCTCGGCCTGCTCATCGGGTGCGCCGTGTGGCTCGGCGCCAAGAGTTCCTGAGCGGACAGGGGACAGCAGTGACCAGTGACGGGACGGAGTCCATGAGCACCCAGCACGCCCCCGGTTCGGAGGTCGCCACGGTCGAGGCGCCCGCTGCGCCCGAGCGCTTCGAGAACCCCGGCCTGCCGGCCCACCGGCACCGCCTCGCCGACATCGACCCGAAGGCGGCCAAGACGGCCGAGCGGGTCGTCGCGGCCCTGTTCGGGATCTCGATGCTCGGCACCATCGGGTTCCTCGTGGCCTACTTCGCCGTGCGGCTCGAAGGCACGACCGGCAACGAGCGGCTCGAGCGGGTCGCCCTGAGCAACGCCACCCTGGGGTTCGCGCTGTTCGCCGCCCTCTTCGGCATCGGCGCCGGTGCCATCCACTGGGCGAAGACCCTCATGCCCGACGAGGAGCGCGTCGAGTACCGGCACCTGCAGCGCGGCACGGACGACGACCGCGCGGCCGCCGTCGCGATCCTCAAGGAGGGCGCGGCGGAGGCGGGCCTGGGCCGTCGTCCGCTGATCCGCAACACCCTGTTGGGTTCCGTGGGCCTGGCCGCCCTGGCGCCCATCCCGCTGTTGCGCGACCTCGGCCCCATGCCGGGCAAGAAGCTGTCGGAGTCCTTCTGGAAGGAAGGCTCCAAGCTCGTCAACGACATGCCCGGCGGCAAGCCGGTCAAGGCCAGCGACCTCACGCTCGGCTCGGTCGTGCACGTGATGCCGGAGGGGATCGAGGACTCCGAGCACCCGCTGGAGGAGCGCGCCAAGGCCGCGGTCCTCCTGATCAGGCTCGACCCCGACGACCTCGACGACGCCTCGAAGGGCGGCGCCTACGAGGGCATCGTGGCCTACTCCAAGATCTGCACGCACATGGGTTGCCCCGTGGGCCTGTACGAGCAGCAGACGCACCACCTGCTCTGCCCGTGTCACCAGTCGACCTTCGACGTGACGCAGAACTGCAAGGTCATCTTCGGCCCCGCCAAGCGTCCGCTGCCTCAGCTGGCGATCAGTGTGGACTCCGACGGATATTTGGTGGCGCGAGGGGACTTCGCGGAAGCCCCCGGCCCGAGCTTCTGGGAGCGTGGATGAGCACCACCACGAGCAGCGGCGCGAAGCTGGCAGGCAGCGTCGGCAACTTCGCCGACGAGCGTTTCGGCGCCAGCAAGGGCGTCAAGTCCTTCGCCCGCAAGGTGTTCCCCGACCACTGGTCGTTCATGCTGGGCGAGGTCGCGCTCTACAGCTTCATCATCCTGCTGTTGAGCGGCGTCTTCCTGACGTTCTTCTACGTGCCGAGCGCGAGCCCCACCGTCTACGAGGGCGCCTACGCGAACCTGCACGGCCAGACGGTGTCGGAGGCCTACGCGTCCTCGGTCCGGCTGTCCTTCGACATCCGCGGCGGTCTGCTGATGCGGCAGATCCACCACTGGGCGGCGCTGATCTTCGTCGCCGCGATCGTCGTGCACATGTTCCGCGTCTTCTTCACCGGGGCGTTCCGCAAGCCGCGCGAGCTGAACTGGGTGATCGGCTCGGTGCTCGCCCTGCTCGCCATGGTCGAGGGTTTCGCGGGCTACTCGCTGCCCGACGACCTGCTGTCGGGCACGGGCCTGCGCATCGCCTCGAGCATCATCCTGGCGATCCCCGTGGTGGGCACGTACCTGAGCTTCTTCATCTTCGGCGGCGAGTTCCCCGGCGAGGCGTTCATCCCGCGCCTGTACACGATCCACGTGCTCCTGCTGCCGGGCATCTTCCTCGCCCTCATCACCGCCCACCTGATCATGGTGGTCGTGCACAAGCACACCCAGTACCCCGGCCCCGGGAAGACCAACGACAACGTCGTGGGCTACCCGCTGATGCCGGTGTACATGGCGAAGGCCGGTGGCTTCTTCTTCATCGTCTTCGGCCTCGTGGCGTTCATGGCCGCGGTCTTCACGATCAACCCGATCTGGGCCTACGGGCCGTACGACCCCTCACCGGTCACCGCGGGGTCCCAACCCGACTGGTACATGGGGTGGCTCGACGGAGCGGTCCGCCTCACCCCCGGGTTCCTCGAGGTGACGATCGGCGGCTTCACGCTCTCGGGCAACATCATCCTGCCGGCGCTGATCGTGCCCGGGCTCGTGACGATCCCGATGATGCTGTACCCGTGGATCGAGGCGTTCGCGACCGGTGACCGCCGCGAGCACCACCTGCTCGACCGTCCGCGCAACAACCCCACGCGCACGGGCCTGGGCGTCATGGCCATCTCGTTCTACGTCCTGCTGTGGATCAGCGGCGGCAACGACATCATGGCCACGCACCTGCACCTGTCGATCAACGACATCACCCACTCCCTGCGAGTGCTGGTGTTCGTGCTCCCGCCGCTGCTGTTCGTCCTCACCAAGCGGATCTGCCTCGGACTGCAGCGCGCCGACCGGGAGAAGGTCCTGCACGGGACCGAGAGCGGGCGCCTCTTCCGCACCGAGACCGGCGAGTACTTCGAACTCCACGAGGGCCTCGACCCCCACAGCCGCTGGGTGCTGGTCCAGCACGAGGCCCTGCGACCGGTCACGCCCGCTCCGGCGGAGGACGAGCACGGCGTGCGGCGCCCGGGCTCGCGCCTGGACACCCTGCGCGCACGGGTGAGCCGGTTCTACTTCGAGGACCGCGTCGAGCCCGTGACCCCGGCCGAGCTGGCCGCCGCCACCGCCCACGGGCACGGCGAGCACGAGGCCATCGAGGCGGGCCAGGAGGAGTCGGCGACCGGCATCGCCGCCCACTGAACCGACGGCACCACGCTTCGGCGGGTCGTCAGGTCTCCCCTCTCGGGGAACCTGGCGGCCCGCCGTTCGTCGTCGCGCAGCTACGCCTTCTCCCCGTCCGTGGCTGCCCGTCAGTGCCCCGGGTACGGGGATTGCCCGCATCCCCCCGGGGGGACGCTGCGAGAGGGCTGCCCGGCCCCCAACGGCTTCCGCCCTGGAGGGTGGCGGGCGGGGCCGCTAGAGCCGGGAGCGGCGCACTGGAGCAGATCCGGCGCAGGGCGCGGCCGAGCCCGTCGCTCCCGAGCCGGAGAGCCGAGCTTCGGCCTCGTGATGGCCGGCGACGGGCGCTCGCAGGGGGCTGAAGGGCTCATCCCCGACCGCATCAAGCCGCATCGGACTACTGCTCTCCTCGCCCTCTCCCCCACGCCCTCAGGCAGCTCTCCTGACGGCTCCCAGGTGCGATACGCACCTCGCGCACCTCGTGGCCCCTGCGCCCCTCTACCGGCGCACCGGGGACGTCAGAAGGCTCCCGCCGGAGGAACCCGGCGGGAGCCTTCTGGGATCGATCGGGGTCGTGATGGGCGATGGGGACGGGCAGGCGCCGTCCGGCTCAGGCGCCGCCGCCGGAGGCCCAGTCCTTGAAGGACAGGTTCCAGGCGGTGTAGCCGTTGCCCCATTCCATCTTGCGGTTGCTGCCGGTGTAGATGACCACGTCGCCCACCTTGGAATGGTCGAACATCCACTTGGCGTTCGCGGTGCTCATGCCGGTGCAGCCGTGGGACACGTTGGCGCGTCCCTGCGAGCCCACCGACCAGGGAGCGGCGTGCAGGAACTCCCCGCTCCAGGTGAGGCGCATGGCCCACTTGACGGTCACGTTGTAGTACTCGGGGTCCTTCGGGTCGAGCCCGGTCGTCGCGGCGTCCATCTGCCGCTCGGACTCGCGCAGCATGATCACCTTGATCCCGTTGCGGGTCTCGAACCGGGGGTCCTTCTTGCCGGTGGTCACGGGGATGACCTTGATGACCTTGCCGTCCTGACGGACGGTCATCCGGTGCTTGAGGGTGTCCACCGTGGTGACCATGGCGCTGCCGATCGTGAACGTCGTGCTGCCGCCGGGCTTGCCCCACACCCCCTTGGCCAGCTCGCGACCCGCCAGGTCGGTCGTCACGGTGACCTTGGTGCCCGCCGGCCAGAACGCCTCGGGCCGCCACTGCACCTGCTTGGAGCTCAGCCACCGCCAGGCGCCGTTGACCTGCTTCGGCGACGTCGTGACGCTGAGGCCGGCGACCGCCGCCTTGCGGTCGGTCACGGCGCGGTTGAAGTCGACGATGACCGGCATCCCGACGCCGACCGTCCAGCCGGCCTTCGGGGTCACGGCGGCGCTCACCGTCTTGGTGGGCTTGAGCGTCGAGAACGACGAGACCTTCTCGTAGGAGCGGCCGGTCTCGTCCTGGCTCGTGACGCTCACCGTGTAGGTGCTCGCCGCCGCCAGGGTGCCGGAACTGCGCCAGACGCGGCCGGCGGCGTCGATCTCTCCCGGCAGCTCGGCCTGACCGTTGGACACCTTCACGGTCGCCAGGCGGCCGCTGGCCGCCTCCACGACCACCGCCTGGTCGAGCCGGACCGTCTGTGCGTCGTCCGCAGGCGTGACCGCCACCTGCGGCTCCACAGGGGCAGGAGCCGACGTCTGCGGGGCTGCGGACGTCGAGACGCCGCTGGACGCCGTCGACGGGGACGCCTGCCCCTGCGCGTCCTCACAGGCCGTCGCCGTGAGTGTGACGACGGCCAGGAGCAGTGCCCCTGCCGCGCCCCTTCGTCCTGCCCGCACCGGTCCTCCAGCTGCTCATGCCCTCGACACCACCAGTGTCACCCCGAAAGGGACGCCTGACGATATCGGCACGGTTGGCCCCGTTCCGTAATCGTTACCAACATGCGACGCACCACCCGCGCCGAGACCGCGACGTGTCCCCCGTGACGAGCGCCGCCTGCCGCCAGCAAGGAGAAAGGGGCCGCCGCAGCGCGGCAGCCCCTTCCCACTCCGCGAGCAGCGGATCAGTGCGCGTGCGTCCCCCGGGAGAACTCGAAGACCCAGCCGATCACGGCGAGCAGCACGAACGGCACGCCGATGATGACCATCCACCAGCCGACGGCCAGGCCGAGGAACACCGACGACGTCGCCAGGGCGACCCACAGCGGCCACCACGAGTAGGGGGCGAACGTGCCCAGCTCCCCCGCGCCCTCGGCGATCACCGCGTCGGGGTTGTCCTCGGGTCGCGGCTGGTCGGCGGGGATGCGGCGGCTGAGCACCCACAGGTAGCCGCCGATCATCAGGGACAGCCCCGCGGTGAGCAGGATCGCCGTGGTGCCGACGGGCTCGTCCCAGCTGGTGACCAGGCCGTAGATGATGCCGATGGGGGTGAAGAAGAACACTCCCGAGGAGAAGATCCAGGTCTCGACCTTCACGCCGTCCGCCTCACCGGTTCAGCTCGGGCTCGCCGAGCAGCTCGTCCAGGACCGTCTTGTCGGGGGTCGCCGTGTCGACGGCGCTCACCTCGGGGTGGTGCAGGTCGAATGCAGGACGCTCCGACCGGATCCGCGGCAACGACGTGAAGTTGTGCCGAGGCGGCGGGCACGAGGTGGCCCACTCGAGGGAGTTGGCGTAGCCCCACGGGTCGTCCACCGTGACCCTGGGCGCGCGCTTCGCCGTGATGTAGACGTTCCACAGGAACGGCAGCATCGAGACCGCCAGGATGAACGCCCCCGCCGTCGAGATCTGGTTCTCGAGGGTGAAGCCGTCCTCGGGCAGGTAGTCGGCGTACCGGCGGGGCATGCCCTCCACACCCAGCCAGTGCTGGATGAGGAAGGTGGTGTGGAACCCGATGAACGTGAGCCAGAAGTGCCACTTCGCCAGGGTCTCGTCGAGCATCTTCCCGGTGAACTTGGGCCACCAGAAGTAGAAGCCGGCGTACATGGCGAACACGACGGTCCCGAAGATCACGTAGTGGAAGTGCGCCACCACGAAGTAGCTGTCGGACAGGTGGATGTCCATCGCCGGCGACGCGAGGATGATCCCCGTGAGGCCACCGAAGAGGAAGGTCGTGAGGAAGCCCAGCGACCACAGCATCGGGCTCTCGAAGGTGAGCGAGCCCCGCCACATCGTCCCGACCCAGTTGAAGAACTTCACCCCGGTGGGGACCGCGATGAGCATCGTCATGAACGAGAAGAACGGCAGCGCGACCTGACCGGTCGGGTACATGTGGTGCGCCCACACCGCCACCGACAGTCCGGCGATGGAGATGGTGGCGAAGATCAGGCCCTTGTAGCCGAAGATCGGCTTGCGGCTGAACACGGGCAGGATCTCGGACACGACGCCGAAGAACGGCAGCGCGAGGATGTACACCTCGGGGTGACCGAAGAACCAGAACAGGTGCTGCCACAGGATCGGTCCGCCGTTGGCCGGCTCGAAGACCTGGGCCCCCAGCTTGCGGTCGGCGCCCAGGGCCATGAGCGCGGCGGCGAGCGGGGGGAACGCCATCAGGACCAGGACGCTGGTGATGAGGACGTTCCAGGTGAAGATCGGCATGCGGAACATCGTCATGCCGGGGGCGCGCATGCAGACGATCGTGGTGATGAAGTTGACCGCGCCGAGGATCGTGCCCAGACCACCCATCGCCAGACCGAACACCCACAGGTCACCGCCCAGGCCGGGCGAGTACGTGGAGTTCGACAGCGGCGCGTAGGCGAACCAGCCGAAGGACGCCGCCCCCTGGGGGGTGAAGAAGCCCGCGGCGGCGATGAGCCCGCCGAACAGGTACAGCCAGTAGGACAGCATGTTCATGCGCGGGAACGCGACGTCGGGCGCGCCGATCTGCAGCGGCATGATCGCGTTGGCGAAGCCCGCGAACAGCGGGGTCGCGAACAGCAGCAGCATGATCGTGCCGTGCATGGTGAACAGCTGGTTGTACTGCTCCTTGTTCTGCACGATCTGCAGGCCGGGCGCGTACAGCTCGGCCCGGATCGCCAGAGCCATGACCCCGGCGAGGATGAAGAAGATGACACTGGTGATCAGGTAGAGGTTGCCGATCACCTTGTGGTCGGTGCTGCTCAGCCACTTGGCGACCGTCGCGCCCTTGCGCGCCCGCGGTGCCGGCGTCTGCTGCAGCTGGGGACCCTGGCTTCCGGTCGCCATCAGTCGTCGCCTCCCGCGCTGGTGTCGTTCGTGGAGCTGCCGTTCTTCACGGTGTCGTCGACGAGCTGCCCGTCGCGGCCGAGCTCGGGGCCGAGCCGGCCCGTCTGCCCCTTGTCCTTCAGGGCCGCGATCTGACGCTCGTACTCGTCCTCGCTGACGACGGCCACGTTGAACAGCATCTCGGAGTGGTACTCACCGCACAGCTCGGCGCACTTGCCCTTGTAGACGCCCTCACGCTTGGGGGTCACCTGGAAGGTGTTCGTCAGCCCGGGGATCGCGTCCATCTTGTAGAGGAACGCGGGGATCCAGAAGGAGTGGTTGACGTCGCGGGCGGTGATGTCGAAGCGCACGACCTTGTTCACCGGCAGGTACAGCGTGGGCAGCTGCGCCTCGACGCCGCGCTCGCCGTTCAGCTGGCCCTGGACGCCGACCTCGTAGACGCCTTCGTTCACGTAGTTGAAGTCCCACGCCCACTGCTTGGCGACCACCTGGACGGTGACGTCGGGCTTGGTCTCCGTGGAGGCCAGCGCCTCCATGTCACGGGTCGTGTAGAAGAAGAGCACCGCGATCATCATCAGCGGCACGACCGTGTAGAGGATCTCCAACGGGAGGTGGTAGCGGACCTGAGCCGGCAGGCCGGTCTCCTCGCGGCGGCGGCGGTAGGCCACGACGCACCAGAGCATCAGCCCCCAGACCAGCACCCCCACGGCGAGCGCCGCGATCCACGACCCGTTCCACAGGTCGATGATCCGGCGGGTCTTGTCCGTGGTGTCCCTGGTGGAGGGCAGCCACCCGGTCTTCACCGAGCCACCGCAACCCGACACGAGCAGAACCGTCGACAGGGCGGCCAGCGCCGCGACGACCCTGCGGGGGCCTGCCGCGGCGGGCACGCGCTCGGCGCGTCTCACCTGGTGCGAACGCAAGAATGACCTTCCCACGGTCTCGCCCGAGGAACTGATCGGGCCCTGGCCAATGACTCGAGTCCGACACGGGACGACCCCCGCCGCAACCCGGCGGACGCTCCGTCACCGAAGGCGCCGGGATCGTGCTCGTCGTGGTCGCCCCGATCTCGCACGTGAAGGCTACCGCCTCGTGGATAGCCTCTCCTCACCGGACACGGGCGCCGCGTCGCAGGCCCGCCGGGCGCCGTGGCCGCGTCGCCCACCGGTCGTCCCCTCCCGCGACGGGCGGCCCCTCGCGCCGGAGGCCGGCGGCTAGTGTCGGGGGCGTGAGCAGCGCCCCCCCGAACGCCACGACCAGGGTGTACCTCGACGCCGGGGCGGTGGCGCCGGTGCGGCCCGAGGCGGTCAGCGCCTACCTGGCCGCCCTCGAGGACGGGTGGGCCGACCCTCGCCGGCTGCACCACGAGGGGCGCAGGGCCCGGCTGGTGCTCGACGCCGCCCGTGAGGCCGTCGCGCAGTGCCTGGCGGTCCACGCCGACGAAGTGCTCTTCACCACGTCGCACCGCGAGGCCGTCACCGCGGCCGTCACCGGCGTGGCGGCCGCATCCCTGCACCCGGGCACGGTCGTGCACTCCGCCGTCGAGACCGATGCGGTGATCGCCGCCGCGGCGCTCACCCCGCAGGGCGGCACGGCGGTGGAGGTCGACCGGCGGGGGGCCGTGGTGCCGCAGGCGCTGGAGGAGGCGCTGCGCCGCCGGCCCGGCGCCTCGCTCGCGTGCGTGCAGTCGGCCAACGGGGAGGTCGGCACCCGCCAGCCGCTCGCCGCCGTCGCGGAGGTGTGCCGCGCCCACGGCGTCCCCTTGCTCGTCGACGCGGCCGCCGGCATCGGCCACGAACCTCCCCCGGAGCACGGGGACCTGCTCACCGGCGACGCCCGTTCCTGGGGATCCGTGCCCGGGGTGGGGCTGCTGGTGCTGCGCCGCGGCATCCGGTGGGTGCGCACCGGGCCGGAGCACGACGGCGTCGAGCGCGGGCCGGGCGAGGTCAGCCTGCCCGCCGTGCTCGCTGCGGCCGTCACGCTGCAGCGGGCGACCGCGGAGCTGAAGGACCGCGACGCGCGCCTGCGACCGCTGGTCGAGCGGATCCGCTCGGCCGCGGCCGCCGTCCCGGACACCGAGGTGGTCGGCGACGCCGTGGACCGCCTCCCCCACGTGCTGACCTTCTCCTGCCTCTACGTCGACGGCGAGGTGCTCGTGGAGGAGCTGGACACCCTCGGGTTCGCCGTCGGTTCCGGCTCGGCCTGCACCTCCTCGTCGCTGCGCCCGAGCCACGTGCTCGCGGCCATGCAGGTGCTCACCCACGGCAACGTGCGGATGGGGCTGCACCAGGGGGTCACCGAGGAGGACGTGGACAGGTTCTCTTCCGTGCTCGCGCCGGCGGTGGCGCGGGTGCGCGAACGCCTGGGGGTGCTGGGCCTGTGACGGCGGAGGCGCACGTCGTCGACGCGCGGGGCCTGCGCTGCCCGCTGCCCGTCGTCCGCCTCGCCGCGGCTGCGCGCGTCCTGGGGCCCGACCGGGTCGTCCACCTGCTCAGCGACGACCCGGCGGCCGAGGTCGACGTCGCGGCGTGGTGCCGGATGCGCGGTCACACGCTGGTGGCGCAGGTGCACGACGAGGGCCACCTGCGCAGCGAGGTCAGGACGGCCGCCACCGCGCCGGCCAGCTGACCGGAGGCTCGTCGAGGGCGACGTCGAGCCGTCGCAGGTACTCCTCGCGCGGGATCGCGACCACGCCGAGGGTGGCGAGGTGGTCGGTGCGCCACTGGACGTCGAGCAGGCGTCGCGCGGGGTCGCCCGCCGCGCCGGCGAGGACGTCCACGAGCGCGACGAGGGCCACCTTCGAGGCGTCGCGCTCGCGGTGGAACATCGACTCCCCCGCGAACAGCCCGTTGATCGACACCCCGTAAAGGCCGCCGACGAGCCGGCCGTCGCGCCAGCACTCCACCGAGTGCGCCCAACCGAGCTCGTGCAGGGACGCGTAGGCCCGGGCGACGCGGGAGGTGATCCAGCGCCCCGGTCGCGACGGGTCGGCGCACCCCTGCACCACCTCGTCGAAGGCGGTGTCGATCCGCACCTCGAACCCCACGACGGCGCGGCGCAGGCTCCGCGACACCTTCAGCCCCTCCAGGGGCAGGACGCCGCGCGGGTCGGGGCACCACCAGCCGAGGGCGCCGCGACCGTGGCGACCCAGGCCCATCGGGAACATGCCGCGCGCGTAGGCGGCGAGCAGCGTCCCGGGGGCGAGGTCGGCGCCCACGGCCACCAGATCGTGACCGGGCCGGGCGGCGCCGGGATCGAACTCGTACTCGGAGGTCAGCGGGCCCGGCATCGGCATCGGCCTCAGCGCGCCAGGGCGCGCAGGTGCACCGACAGGTCCTGGGCCGGCTGCTCGCCGAATGCCTCCGTGAGGCGGGTGACGGCGCCCTCGACGTCGATCCGGTACTCCTGGGTGCCCGTCGTCTCCAGGACGCCGGTCGCCAGCAGCGCGCCGAGCTGAGCCGCCCGTTCCAGGCCCACGTTCCAGGCCAACCCCGCGAGGAACCCGGCGCGGAAGGCGTCACCGACACCGGTCGGGTCGACCACCTCGCGGGCGGGGACCACCCCCACGCGCACGTCGGGCTCACCCCGGCGGCTGATCACGACACCGTCGGCGCCGTGCGTGACCACCCGGGTGCCCACCCGGTCGAGCACCTCCTCCGCCGACCAGCCGGTCTTGCGCGTGATCAGCGCCGCCTCGTAGTCGTTGGAGAACAGGTAGGCCGCGCCCTCGACGAGGTCGCGGATCAGCTCGCCGTCGGCCCAGGCCAGCTGCTGGGAGGGGTCGGCGGCGAACGGGATGCCGGCGTCACGGCAGCCCCGCGTGTGCCGGCGCATCGCCTCGGGGTCGTCGGCGCCGACGAGGACGAGGTCGAACCCCCCGGACGCGGCGGCGAGAGCGGCGATGTCGATCTCGCGTGCCTCCTGCATGGCCCCTGGGTAGAACGAGGCGATCTGCGCCTGCACCTGGTCGGTGGTGACGACGAAGCGCGCGGTGTGTCGAGTGGTGCTGATCCGGACGCCGCTGCAGTCGACGCCGTGGGCCAGCAGCCAGCGCCGGTAGTCCTCGACGTCCTCCCCGGCGGCGCCCACGAGCACCGGCGACAGCCCGAGGCAGCCGAGGCCGAAGGCGATGTTCGCCCCCACCCCGCCACGGCGGATCTGCAGGTCGTCCACGAGGAACGACAGCGCCACCTTCTGCAACTGGTCGGGCACGAGACTGTCGGAGAACCGGCCCCCGAAGGTCATCAGGTGGTCGGTGGCGATGGACCCGGTCACGGCGATACGCACGGTGGCACACCCTAACGCCGCGACGGCGGGCACCGGTCCCACCGGTGCCCGCCGTCGCGGGTGCTGCTCGAGCGCGCGCCGCGAGGGCGGGCGCCGGGTGCGATCAGGAGAAGCTGTCCCCGCAGGCGCAGGTGTTCGCGGCGTTGGGGTTGTCGATGGTGAAGCCCGACTTCTCGATGGTGTCGGCGAAGTCGATGACGGCGCCGTCGAGGTAGGGGGCGCTCTTCTTGTCGACGACGACCTCGACCCCACCGAAGTCGCGCACGAGGTCGCCGTCGAAGGAGCGCTCGTCGAAGAAGAGGTTGTAGATCAGGCCGGAGCAGCCACCGGGCTCGACGGCGATCCGCAGGCGGAGGTCGTCGCGGTCCTCCTGCGAGAGCAGGTTCTTCACCTTGGTCGCCGCCACCTCGGTGAGCTCGACGCCGTGGGCGTGGGTGGTGGTCGTGTCGTCCTGCACGGTCATGAGCACTCCAGAAGGTCGATGGTGCGGTGCCGGGCGGTCTGCGCCGCCGAGCGTCTCGACGCCACGGTCACGAGCGGTCGTGCTGCCCAGCGTGAGGCGCCGCCGGAAAATTCCTGGCGCTGCCACGGGTGGTGCGACACGCGGCTGACCACCACGTCGGGGCCGTCGGGACAAGGCTACGTCAGCTCGAGGCCCCACGGAATCGCCTCGGGGGGGCGTGCCGCTCAGCCCGAGGCCGGCCGCGACCAGGTGCGCGCGACCCTGGCCACCGTCGCGCGCAGCCGAGGCGCGGGGTCGGCCAGCGACTGCGCGACCTCGGCCGCCGTGCGCGCCACGGCGTAGCTCGCCTCGATGCCGGCGGCCTGCGCCTCCCGCCGCCCGAGGTCGACCTGACCCGCCACGGCCACCACGGGGGTGGTCAGCTCGCGGCAGGCGGCGGCCACGCCCGCCACGACCTTGCCGCGCAGCGACTGCCAGTCCAGGCACCCCTCGCCGGTGAGCACGAGGTCGGCCGCGGCGGCCCGCGCGGTCAGGCCCACGGCGTCGACGATCCAGGCGGCCCCGGACTGTGCCCGCCCTCCGAGCAGCATGAGGCCGTACCCGAGACCGCCACCCGCGCCGGCGTGGGGCGCGGCGGAGCGGCGCGCGGCCCGGTCCAGCGCCAGGGGGTCGAGCCCGGCACCCACCGCCTCGGCGGCGGCGGCGAAATCGCCGAGGCAGCGTTCCAGATGCTGCGCCTGCGCCGGGCTCGCCCCCTTCTGGGCCGCGAACGCGGCGCTGGCCCCGTGGAAGCCGAGCAGCGGGACGTCGACGTCCGCGGCGGCGACGATCCGGATCCCGCGCCAGTGCGCGGCCAAGGTCTCCAGCCCGGCGAGATCGGCGGCGCCGACGCCCAGCAGCCGCCCTCCCCCACCACCCCAGAACGGCTCGCCCCGCTCCGGGGCTGCCGCGGCGAGCAGGCGGGCGAGCATCCCCGCCCCGGCGTCGTTCGTCGCGGTCCCGCCCAGGCCGACGACGATCCGCCGCGCGCCCGCCTCGCGCGCGGCGAGCAGCAGGTCGCCCACGCCCCGCGTCGTGGTGAGGGCGGGATCGCGCCGTTCCGCGGGGACCAGGTGCAGGCCGCATGCCTGTGCCGCCTCCACGACCGCGGTGGGCCCGTCGGGCCCGGGCAGGAGCAGCACCTCGGCGGGCACCGGCTCCCCCAGCGGACCGCAGACGGTCACGATGCGGCGCTGCCCCGGGGAGGTCGCGGCCATGACGTCCACGAAGCCCGGCCCGCCGTCGGACAGCGGCACCTGCTCGACCTCGTCGGCCGGGGCGTGGTCGTGCCACCCGTCGGCCATGGCGGCGGCGGCCTGCCCGGCGGTGAGGGTGCCGGTGAAGCAGTCGGGGGCGACCAGGACGCGCATGCCGCCATCGTGGCAGCCCGACCACGGCGGGCGGCGCCGGGCCGGGGCGTGCGACGATGCGGCGGTGACCGGTTTCCTCGACGCCCCCGCGGCACGGGCCACCGTGCCCTCCTCGCTCCTGCTCCTGGGCCGTGGCAGCGACCTGTCCAGCGAGCGCGGGGTGGACTGCCCCGGTGACCTCCCCCGCCCCGGGGACCCGGAGCTCGCCGAACGCGCCGCCGCGGCCAAGGCGGCCCTCGGCGGGCGCGCGTTCGTCCTCGGGCACCACTACCAGCGCGACGAGGTCATCGCCTTCGCCGACGTCACCGGCGACTCCTTCAAGCTCGCCCGCGACGCCGCCGCCCGGCCCGACGCCGAGTTCGTCGTGTTCTGCGGCGTGCACTTCATGGCCGAGAGCGCCGACATCCTCACCGCCGATCACCAGCAGGTGGTGCTCCCCGACCTCGCCGCCGGGTGCTCCATGGCCGACATGGCCGCGATCGCCCAGGTGGAGCGCGCCTGGGAGGTGCTCGTCGAGGCGGGCGTCGCCGAGGACGTCGTCCCGGTGACGTACATGAACTCCTCGGCGGCGATCAAGGCGTTCACCGGGCGCCACGGCGGCACCGTCTGCACCTCCTCGAACGCGCAGCGGGCGTTGGAGTGGGCCTTCGGGCGCAGGCCCTCCGGGACGGGCAAGGTGCTGTTCCTGCCCGACCAGCACCTCGGGCGCAACACGGCCGTCCAGCACCTGGGCATGTCGCTGGAGGACTGCGTGGTCTTCGACCCGCACCGTCCCGGCGGCGGCCTCACCACCGAGCAGCTGCGTCGCGCGCGCATGATCCTGTGGCGCGGGCACTGCTCGGTGCACGGGCGCTTCACCCCCGAGGCCGTCGCCGACGTCCGCGAGCGCATCCCGGACGTCAACGTCCTCGTCCACCCGGAGTGTCGGCACGACGTCGTGACGGCGGCCGACCTCGTCGGCTCGACCGAGTTCATCATCCGCACTCTTGAGGCCGCCCCCGCGGGTTCGGCCTGGGCGATCGGCACCGAGCTCAACCTCGTCAACCGACTGGCCGCCGCGCACCCCGACAAGCGCGTGGTCTTCCTCGACCGCACGGTCTGCTACTGCTCGACGATGAACCGGATCGACCTTCCCCACCTCGTGTGGGCCATGGAGGAGCTGGTCGCCGGCCGGGTCGTCAACCGGATCACGGTCGACCCCGACGTCGCGCACTGGGCCCGGGCCGCGCTCGACCAGATGCTCGCCCTGCCCGGCGTGTGAGCGGCGGGCGGTGAGCCCGCCCGCCGCATGACCCGATCGGGCGATCTGCCCGTCGTCCCCGCCGACCGACACCTCTCGAGGGCGGAAACCTCCGTCCCGTGGGATCCCAGCGAGGGACCGGCGTGGCTGCGGCCGGGTCGGGGAGGTGGCGATGGACCGGCTCTTCGGCCCCGGGATGACGATCATGCGGCGCCTCGACGTCGTGTGGAAGCTCGTGCTCATCGCCGTCGTGCTCACCGTCCCCCTGGCGATCAGCGTCAGCGCCGGGCTGATCGAGACCACGCACAAGATCACGCAGGCGGAGCTGGAGGACCGGGGGCTCACCTACCTGCGCCCCCTCGTGCGTCTGGACGTCGATCTCGCGCTCATGCACGACGGCCTCATGCAGGGCCAGGCGGCCGACCCCCGCAGCCTGTCCTCCTTCGACGTCGTCGTGGCCGTCGACGCCGAGGTCGGCCGCGAGATGGGCGTCCACGACGAGTGGAGCGAGATCCACAGCGAGCTCGCCCGCCTGGGCACCGTGGAGCTCGCGCCCGAGGAGGCCGCCGCCGCGGTCCGCTCGGCCATGCTGCGGGTCCAGGCCCTCATCCGAGCGGTGTCCGACGCGTCCGGGTTGAGCCTCGACACCCACCTGGACACCCACTACCTGGTGCAGGCCCTCGCGCGGGACCTGCCGGACCTGATGTGGGCCACGGTCCGCGTCTCCCAGTCCCGGGACCGGCTGGCGGGCTGGCCCGAGGCCATGCTCCGCACCCCGTCGGCGCCCGTGCTCGACGACATGCAGCAGGCCCGCGGCGCCGGGCACCAACTGCTGGACCGGTCCCGGCGCATGTCCGACGACCTGGCCGACGCGTGGGCGGAGTCCCCCCGCACCAAGACCTCGATGTCCTCGATCTCGGGCCGGCTGCTCGACCTGTCCCTCGACCTCGGCCGGACCAGCGCCGAGCTCGGACTCCCGGCGACCGTGGTCGAGGAGGTCCCCGGCCACCCTGCCCCCTCCGCGGTCTCCGACTCCGGCCGGTCCACCAGCAGCGACGTCGTGGTGGCGGCCCGCCCGCTGATCACCGTCCTCGACGAGGCCCTGCGGGGCCTGCTCGACCTGCGTGCGCAGGCGCTGAGCCGGGGCCGCGCCCAGCCGCTGCTGACGATGCTCGCCTCGCTGCTCGTCGCGGGCTACCTGTTCGGCGCCCTGCTGCGCTCCACCTCGCGTGACGCGCAGAAGATCCTCGCCGACATCAACGCGGTGACGGGCGGGCCCGCACCCTCGGGTCCCCAGCCTCTGGGCCGGGACGAGTTCGCCCGGATGAGCCGCGCGGTCGAGGTCACCCGCGACCGGCTCACCTCGCTGCTGGGCGCACTGCGCTACCAGGCCACCCACGACGAGCTGACCGCCCTCGGCAACCGCGCGTTCCTGGCGGAGAAGCTCGAGGACGCCCTCGCCGTCGGCGGGCCCCAGGACCAGCAGGTCGCCGTCGTGCTGCTCGACGTCGTCGGCTTCAAGGACGTCAACGACAGCTTCGGCGCCTCCGTGGGCGACCGGCTGCTGCGCACGGTGGGGGCGCGCATGCACCGGGCGGTGCGTCGTCGCGATGTGGTGGCGCGCCTGGGCGGCGACAACTTCGGCATCCTCATGCCGAGCGTGCGCGGGCTTGAGGAGGTCGAGGAGGTCCTCGCCTCGGTGCGGGCCGCGCTCGCCGACACGGTGATGCTGGGCGGGCGACGGCTGCGCCTGGAGATGAACGCGGGCATCGCGATGGGCCGGCCCGGCACCGTCTCGGCGGTCGAGCTCCTGCGCAACGCCGACGTCGCCCGCTACGCCTCGAAGGACGCCGGCCGTGGCGCGACCTCCCTCTTCGAGCCGTGGATGCACCGGCGCACCACGGAACGCGCCGAGCTGTCGGCCGACCTCGCCCATGCCGTCGAGACGGGGCAGCTGCGCCTGCTCTACCAACCCCTGGTGGACCTGCGCACCGGTCGCGTGTACGGCGCCGAGGCCCTCGTGCGTTGGCAGCACCCCAGCCGCGGCGTGATCATGCCCGACGTCTTCGTCCCCCTGGCCGAGGCCACCGGGCAGATCGGGGCCATCACGCGCTGGGTGCTGTCCGAGGCCGCGACCCAGGCCCGGCGCTGGCGCGAGGAGTTCCCGGACACCTCACCGTTGAGCATGGACGTCAACGTCTCGGCGGCACAGCTGGGCGACGACGGGCTGGTCGCCGACGTGCTGAGCGTCATCGAGCGCACGGGGATCGACCCGCGCCACCTCGTCATGGAGATCACCGAGAGCGCGCTGGTCGCGGACCTCGACGTCGCCCTCAGCCGGTTGCGTCAGATCGCGGCGATCGGCATCCGGATCGCCCTCGACGACTTCGGCACCGGGTACTCCTCGCTGTCCTACCTCCGGCAGCTGCCGGTCAGCCTGGTCAAGATCGACAAGGCGTTCCTCCGCGGCGCCGAGGACGGTCAGGGGCGCCCCGCGGCGCTGGTGCGAAGCATCATCGCCCTGGGCACCTCCTGGGCATCCAGACCCTGGCCGAGGGCATCGAGGACGCCGCGCAGGAGACGCTCCTGCGGAGTCGGGATGCCACCTCGGGCAGGGGTACCGGTACTCGTGGCCGCTGACCGCGGACGCCTTCACCGAGGTGCTGCGCCAGTGCGGTGCCCACGACCCCTGGCCCCTGCGCAGCAACGCCCTGCCCGCGCCCACGCCCGCGGGGGCGGCGGCCGGCGCGACGGCGGGGTCGGCAGCGGGATCTTCGGAGGGCACGTCCGAGGGCATCCGGCCGCAGGCGGGGGTCGTCCCCGCGCCCCGCGACCTCCCGCTGACTCGCGAGGCGCCCCGCCCCTGAGGTCCTCAGGCGCCGGTGGGGGCCGCCGTCCCCAACCGGCTCAGGAACAGAGCCTGGGCCAGGACCGCCCGCCGCGCGTCGTCCAGATGCAGGGACTCGTCGGTGCCGTGCGCGCGGGAGTCAGGGTCCTCCACGCCCGTGACCAGCACCGACGCATCGGGGAAGACGCGATGCAGCGAGGCGATGAACGGGATCGACCCGCCCACGCCCATGTGCACCACCCGGGCGCCGTCCCACGCGTCGGAAAGGCTGGCCACGGCGAGGTCGTGGACGACGCCGCCGCGCTCGCCCTCGAAACCCCAGCCCGCCTCCCCCGCCTCGACCCGGACCCGCGCGCCCCACGGCGCGTGCGCCGTCACGTGACGTTCCAGGGCCGCCTGGGCGGCGTGCGGGTCCCGCCCGGGGGCGACCCGCACGGTGTAGGCGATGCGCACCGACGGCAGCAGCGTGTTGGACGCCGTGGCCACCGAGGGCACGTCCATCCCCGTGACCGTCAGGGACGGACGGGTCCACAGCCGCGCGGCGAGCGGGCCGGTGCCCAGCAGCTCGACGCCGTCGAGCATCCCCGCGTCGGCGCGCAGGTCGGCCTCGGGGTAGTCCACGTCGGGGTCGGGTGCCGATTCCAGGCCTTCGACGGCGACCTGCCCCTGGGCGTCCCACAGCGTCGCGAGCAACCGCACGGCTGCCGTCACGGCGTCCGGCACCGGCCCCCCGTACATGCCCGAGTGCAGAGCGTGATCGAGCGTCGAGACCTCGATGACGCCGTTGACCAGGCCGCGCAGGGTCGTGGTGAGGGCGGGCTGCCCGATCCGCCAGTTGCCCGAGTCGGCGACGACGATGACGTCGGCCGCCAGCTCCTCCCGGTGGGCCTCGAGGAAGCGCTCGAAGGTCGGGGACCCGATCTCCTCCTCGCCCTCGACGAACACCGTGACCGACGGTCGCGCGCCGGCAGCGGCATCGTCCAGCAGCGCGCGCAGCGACAGGGCGTGCATGACGATGCCCGCCTTGTCGTCGGCCGCCCCGCGCCCGTACAGGCGTTCCCCCCGCAGCGTCGCCTCGAAGGCGGGGGCGGTCCAGGCGTCCGGGTCCCCGGGCGGTTGCACGTCGTGGTGGGCGTAGAGCAGGACGCGCGGCGCCCCGGGCGTGCCGGGGACGTGGGCGAGGACGGCGGGCGCCCCACCCTCGACCGCGACGGTGCGCACGTCCTCGACGCCGGCCCAGCGCAGCAGGCCGACGACGGCGTCCGCGCTGGCGGCCAGGACGGCGTCGCCCTCCGGGGTGCCCAGCTCGGCAGAGACGCTCGGCACGGCGACCAGGCCACGGAGGCGTTCGACGGCCTCGGGCCACCACTCGCCGAGGAGTCGGCGCAGCGCGTCCTCCCGCTGCCGGCCCGCTCCGTCGTCGTCGTGCACGTCCACGCTGCCTCCTGCGATCGGCGGTCGCGGCCCAGCCTGCCACCGGCGCCGCCGCCTCCGCCCGGCGGGGCGGCGCGGCCACCGGGGTGAGCCTGCCGCCCGCGAGGTCCGGCAGGGCCCGCGGACCACGTACCCTGAGCGCGTGTTCGGACGGACCAAGGACAGCGAGACCGCGACGACGACCGCTCCGGTCGCCGCCGACCCCACGGCGGCGGCGGACGCCGCCCGCGGCAAGGGGCGGCCCACTCCCCGCCGCCGTGAGGCGCAGCAGCGCAACCGCCGGGTGGTGGGCACGGGCGCGGCGCCCCTGCCGAGCACGGCCACCAAGGAGGAGCGCAAGGCAGCCCGCCGTGCGCAGCGGCAGGCGGCCGCCGAGCAGCGGGTCAAGGCCCGCCAGGCGCTGGCCTCCGGCGACGAGCGGCACCTGCCCGACCGTGACCGCGGCCCCGCTCGCCGCTGGGCGCGCGACTACGTCGACGCACGGCTCAACCCCGGCGAGCTGTTCCTGCCCGGGGCGCTGCTGTTCCTCCTCCTCGGGGTGGTCGGCCGCGGCACCGAGTCGGTGCTCCTCCAGTTCGGCGGCACCTTGGTGTTCTACGGCATGTTCCTGATGGTGATCGTCGACTCGGTGCTCCTGCGGCGGCGGGTCACGAAGCTCGCGACCGAGAAGTTCGGCGCCGAGGCCGGCCGCGGCACCGGCACGTACGCGATGACGCGGGCCCTGCAGTTCCGGATGACCCGCCTGCCCAAGCCCCAGGTCAAGCGCGGGGCCAAGGTCGGCTGACGCGCCGCGTGGGCGCGTGAGGGCGACGGCGTCACACCCCCGGCATACAGTCCGGGCATGGAGTATCGCCACCTCGGCCGCAGCGGCCTGAAGATCACCGAGATCACCTACGGCAACTGGCTGACCCACGGCTCACAGGTCGACGACGACGTCGCGGCCTCGTGCGTGCGGGCGGCCCTCGACGCCGGGATCACGACGTTCGACACCGCGGACGTCTACGCCAACACGGTGGCGGAGGAGGTCCTCGGCAACGCGCTCGCGGGTCACCGCCGCGAGAGCCTGGAGATCCTCACGAAGGTCTACTGGCCCACCGGGCCGGGCGGCCCCAACGACTGCGGGTTGTCCCGCAAGCACGTGATGGAGTCGATCCACGGTTCGCTGCGGCGCCTGCGCACCGACTACGTCGACCTGTACCAAGCGCACCGTTACGACGTGGCGACGCCGCTGGAGGAGACGATGGTCGCCTTCGCCGACATCGTCCGCCAGGGCAAGGCGCTCTACATCGGGGTCAGCGAGTGGCCGGCCGAGCGGATCCGCGAGGCGGTCGAGCTGGCCCGGGAGCTGCACGTCCCGCTGATCTCCAATCAGCCCCAGTACTCGATGCTCTACCGGGTGATCGAGGGCGAGGTGGTGCCCACCTGCGCCGAGCTCGGGCTGTCGCAGATCGTGTTCTCGCCGGTCGCCCAGGGCGTGCTGACGGGCAAGTACCAGCCCGGTCAGCCCCCGCCGGCCGGATCGCGCGCCACGGACACCAAGGGAGGGTCGACGTTCATCCAGCGCTGGCTCGACGACGAGGTGCTCACCCGCGTGCAGCAGCTGCAGCCCGTCGCGCAGGAGCTGGGGCTGTCCCTGGCCCAGCTTGCCGTCGCCTGGGTGCTGCAGAACGACAACGTGGCCGCGGCCATCATCGGCGCCTCCCGCCCCGAGCAGGTGGCCGAGAACGTCCGTGCCTCGGGCGTGCGGATCCCCGCCGAGCTGATGCAGCGGATCGACGCGGCGCTGGGCGACGTCGTCATCAGCGATCCGGAGCTCACGCGCCGCAACACCCCCGCCGCGCGCCCGAGCTGAGCTCGACGGAGCCTGCGCCCCGCACCGGGCGCCGCGCGCGTCAGCGCACGGGGCGCAGGCTCATCGGCCCGTACACCTCGCGGTCGCCCTCCAGCAGCACCACCTGCTCGACCCCGGCGGCCAGCAGCTCACGCCAGTTCTCCCCCACCCACGACTCGGCGTCGGCCTGGCTCGGGAAGTCGCTGCCACTGAACCCCTCAGGAGTGACCGGCGTGCCGTCCGGGGCCTCGAAGCGCCAGGACCAGGTGGGGTATTCGTGCGTCATGGACCGCACGCTAGCGGCCCGCGACACGAGCCGCCCGGCACGGCGCGGGAGCGGCGCGCGGGGCCGTGCCCGCCACCGCCGGGCCCTGGCCTACCCTGGCCCGCGATGAGAGTCGCGCTGATCGGTCCGCGGACCGCCGACATCGACGGCAGGCTGGTCCTCGACCCCGAGGTCGGCCCGCCCGCACCGGCGCGCGGCGACGGGCCCGGCGCCAGACCCGGTGAAAGGCCCTCACCCGGCCGGTGGCGCGACCCCTCGGCGCCCCACGACGGGCCCGGCGAGCCCGGCCCCGCGCCCGGCCCGATGGTGCTGCACACGCAGGGCGGGCCCGGGCGGGACCGGCCGTGGACGGGCGACCGGAGGTACGTGGCGGGGCTCACCGTCATGGCCGTCCCCGCGGGTCTGGCCGACGGCGCGCCCGATCCCGACCGCGTCTGCCTCCTGATCACCGACGAGTCCGGCGCGCGCATGCTCTGGGCGCCGCACGACACCCCGCTGCCCCGTGCCACCCTGTCCGCGCTGCGCGGGCTGCGCCTCGACGTCGCCGTCCTCGCGTCCGGGTCCCCGCCGCAGCCGGCCGCGTTGGCCGGGCTCGCGGACCTCGTCCGGTCGGACGCCGCGTCGCTGGTCCGCCGGATCGCGGCGCTGCGCGAGATCGGGGCGGTGGACGCCGCGACGACCGTGCTGGCCCTCACCGGTGGGGAGCCACTGCCGTGGGCCGCCGAGGTCGCGGGAGCGGCGGTCCCCGCAGGGGCCGGGACGGCCCTCGACGCGCGGGCGACCCCCGCGTCGGCGTCCCCCGGGTCCGCGACCGGATCCGCCACCGTGTCGGCGTCGGTGACCCCGTCGTCACCGGGCCCCCGCAGCACCCTCGTCCTGGGCCCGTCCTCGGGCGGCAAGTCCGCCTATGCCGAGGCCCTGGTCAGCGCGGACCCGCAGGTCACCTACCTCGCGACCGGCCCTGCGCCCTCTCCCGACGACACCGAGTGGACCCAACGGGTCGACCGGCACCGCTCGCGGCGCCCGCCGGAGTGGCGCAGCGCCGAGGCGCCGACCAGCGACGACGTCGTCCGGGAGCTGACGGCCGCCACGGGGACGGTCCTGTGGGACTCGGCTGGCAGCTGGCTCAGCGGCGTCCTCGACCGCCACGACGCGTGGACTGGGGCGGCCGGATGGCGGGCACACGTCGAGGCGGAGGCCGACCGCGTGGTGGCGGCGGCCACGGCCACCCGGGCCCGGCTGGTCGTCGTCAGCGAGGAGGTCGGGTGGGGTGTCGTGCCCGAGACACCCTCGGGCCGGCTGTTCCGTGACCTGCTCGGCGCCTTCAACCAGCGCCTGGCGTGGTCCTGCGAGGAGGTCCTGCTCGTCGTCGCCGGGCGCGCGCTTCCCATGCCGGGCCGCGCTCCCGCCGTCCGCGCTCCCGCCGTCCCCTCCCTGCCCCCCTCACCGGTGGCCGTGGTCGCCGACGTCGGCTTCGGGACCCTCCCGTGAGCGCGACGCCGACCGGGGAGGCCGCCGCCCAGGTCCTGGCCACGCTCGTCGCCTCGGCCCAGCCTCCCGACGACGAGGCCGGGCGCGGGCTCACGGCGTCGCTGGCGCAGGCGGCGCGGTGGGGTCGCCTCGCCGACCTCGCCGGGTGGGCCCGCTCGTGCGGCGTCACCCCCGAGGTCGACGTCACGGTGGTGCACCCCGAGACCGTCGCCGACGACGTCGAGGTCGCCGTGACCCAGGCGGTGACGGTCGCCGCCGGGCTCCCGCTCGCGAGCGTCGCCGTGCTGCGCGGGGACGACCTGATCGGCGCGCGGGCCCTCGCCTGCGTCTACCTCGGCTGGGACCCCGTGCGCGTCACGGGGTGGCCCCGCGGCGCGGCCGACCGGATGGTCCCCTCCGACGCCGACTGGATCGACCAGGTCGCCTCGATCCGGGCACGCGTGGCGCCCGCCGCCGGGCTGCACCGCTCCACGGAACCCGCGCAGCTCCTGCGGACCATCGGCGCGAGCGAGCAGGCGTGGATCCTGGCCTTCCTCCTGGCGTCCGCCGGGCGCGGCGTCCCCGTCCTGCTCGACGGCGAGGCGGCGATCTGCGCTGCGGCCCTGGCCCGCTGGTCGTGCCCCGCGGCCGCGGGCTGGTGGCAGGCGGCCGACCGGGGCGAGGCCCCCACCATGGCCCCGCTGCTCGCCGATCTCGACCTCGTCCCCGTACTCGATCTCGGCGCCGACGACCCCGACGCCACGTCCGCCCTCCTCGCCGTGGGGGTCGTGCGGCGAGCGGCGGCGCTGGTGCCGTCGCCGGGCGGGTCGTGAGCACCGCGCGGGACGCCTCTCGTGGCGGGCCGGGGGGCTCACGAGTGTGGACCGACGCCGTGAGGCTGGCCACGGGGACGCTCACGACCGTGAGGGTGCGCCCCCCGGGCAGGATCGACCGGGCCCGGGCGGGCCGGGCGATGCTGCTGGCGCCCGCGGTCGGCCTGGTGCCCGCCGGTGCGGGCGCCCTCGCCGGGGGGATCGCCGGACAGCTCGGCGCGAGCACGACCGTGTGTGCCGTCCTGGCCGTGGCCGGCGCGGCGTGGCTCAGCCGAGGCCTGCACCTCGACGGCCTCGCCGACACCGCCGACGGCCTGGCCGCCGCCTACGACCGCGACCGGGCCCTCGAGGTGATGCGGCGCGGGGACACCGGTCCTGCCGGCGTCGTGACGCTGGTGCTCGTCGTCGCGCTCCAGGTCGCCGCCCTGACGCAGGCCTGGGGGCGCTACGGCGCCACCGCCGCCCTCGTGGTGCTCTCCCTGGGGCGTCTGGCCCTGCCGTGGGCGTGCAGGCGGGGGGTCGCCGCGGCCCGTCCCGACGGGCTGGGCGCCACCGTCGCCGGGTCGGTGCCCGTTCCGGCGGCGCTCGCCGTCACGGTCCTCGCGTGGCTCGCCGCCGTGGTCGGGCTGGCCGCGGGAGCCGCTCACTCGGGGGTCACCGACGTCGTCGACGCCGCGGTGCCCGCCGCGGCAGCCGTCACCGCCGCCGTCCTCGCCTGCGTGATCCTGGTGCGCCGCTGCCGGTCCCGGCTGGGCGGCATCACCGGCGACGTGCTCGGGGCCACGGTCGAGCTCTCGAGCGCGGCGTGCGCGTTCGCGCTGGTCCTGGCCGGCTGACCCGAGAGCCGTCAGCGCCCGGGCCGGGACTCCACGAACGGGGGACGGACCACTTCGACGTCCAGGCCGCGACCGCGGACGTCGATCTGCAGCCCGCCCGCGGGTGCCGAGCCGTCGGCGCCGAGCGCGGCGGAGTCGACGAGCGCCAGGGCGATCCCGGTGCGCAGCGTGGGCGAGAAGGTCCCGGACGTCGTCGTGCCGACGACCCGCCCCTCGCCGTCGCGCACCTCCAGGTCGGCCCGGGGGACGCCGCGGCCGAGGGCTCGCAGGCCCACCAGCACCCGCGCGGCGCCGGCCTCGCGCGCCGCCAGCAGGGCCTCCCGCCCCCAGAACCTGGGCTTGGACCAGCCGACCGCCCAGGCGAGTCGCGCCTCGAGCGGGGTGATCGCCCGGGAGAGCTCGTGACCGTGCAGCGGGTAGCCCATCTCGGTGCGCAGGGTGTCGCGGGCACCCAACCCGCCCGGCAACCCGCCCTGCGCCCGGACCGCGGCGAGCAGGTCGTCCCACGCCTGCAGGGCCGCCTGGCGGGGCACGAGCAGCTCGTACCCGCGCTCCCCCGTGTAGCCGGTGCGGCAGACCACGCTGCCCTCGCCCCACCGGTCGGTGGTGGTGAACGCCATGTAGGAGCCGCCGCACGGCAGCCCGACGGCGGTCATCACCTCGTCGCTGCGCGGGCCCTGGACGGCGAGGACGGCGAGGTCGTCGTGCAGATCGACGACCTCGACGCCGGCCGGCGCCTGCGCGCGCAGCATGGCCGCGACGTCGCCGCTGTTGGCCGCGTTGGGCACCAGCAGGACCTCGTCGGGGCCCACGAGGTAGGCGATGAGGTCGTCGACCACCCCGCCGTCCTCCGCGCAGCACAGGGTGTACTGCGCCTGGCCGGGACCGATCCGCCCCAAGGCATTGGTCAGGCAGGAGTCGACGAAGGCGGCGGCACCGGGGCCGTGCACCCGCAGCTTGCCCAGGTGCGAGACGTCGAAGAGGCCCACCGCGGCCCGCACCGCCTCGTGCTCCTTGAGCACCCCGCCCCCGGGGTACTCCACCGGCATCTCCCAGCCCCCGAAGTCGGCGGTCTTCGCACCCAGCTCCCGGTGCCGCGGCCACAGCGCGGTGCGGCGCAGTGCCACGGGGGCGTCGGGGGCGGACGGTTGCGGCAGGTCGGTCATGGCAGGCAACGTACCGCTGCGTAGCATCGGGCAGACGCCACCCCCGGTGCGGCCCGTGCCGCGCCCAGCGGAAGGAGCACCGTGACCTCGCTCGCGTTGTCCGCCCAGCCCGTCGTCGAGGTCGCCGCGGACGCACTCGTCGTCCTCGTGGTCCCGGGCGCCGAGGGTCCGGCGCTGCTGTGGGGCGCGGAGCTCCTCGGCGAGCCGCTGGCGTCGGCGCTGCGCGCGTCCCTCGAGGCCGTGCAGGCCACGGGCAAGGCCGACGCCGTCGTCCGGGTCCCGGCCGCGCACCTGGGGCCCTGGCCCGTCGTGGTCCTCAGCGGTACGGGCCGGGTGGCGGCCGCCCCCACCCCGGAGCAGCTGCGCCGGGCGGTCGGGGCCGCCACGCGCGAGCTGTCGGGCACCGGCACCGCCGCGATCGCCGTCCCGGCGCCGACGGCCGAGGAGCTGTCCGCCGTGGCCGAGGGGGCTCTGCTCGGCGCGTACGGGTTCAGCCGCTACCGCTCGGGCGCGGCGGCGAAGCCCCCGCTGGAGTCGGTCGTGCTGGTCCCCGGTGCACGTGGCGCCGGCGGGCTGGTCCTCGAGGGCGCCTCCGACGACGAGGTGCTCGCGCGCGCGTCCGTGCTCGCCGCCGCCGTGCACGCCACGCGCGACCTCGTGAACACCTCGCCGCTGCAGCTGTACCCCGAGACCTTCGCCGACGCGGCCCGGCAGGCGCTCGCCGACCGGCCCGTCGAGGTCACCGTCCTCGACGACGAGGCGCTGCGTGAGGGCGGGTACGGCGGCATCGTCGCCGTCGGGCAGGGCTCGGCCCGTCCGCCGCGGCTGGTCCACCTCGACTACGCCCCCGCCGCGGCCACCACGCACGTCGCCCTCGTCGGCAAGGGCATCACATTCGACTCCGGCGGGCTGTCGATCAAGCCGGCGGCAGGCATGGAGGCCATGAAGAGCGACATGGCCGGCGCGGCGGCCGTGCTGGCCACCGTCGCCGCCGCCGCGCGCCTGCAGCTGCCCGTGCGGGTCGGCGGCTGGCTCGCCCTGGCCGAGAACATGCCCTCGGGTACCGCGCAGCGTCCCTCCGACGTGATCACCGTCCTGGGCGGCCGGACCGTCGAGGTGCTCAACACCGACGCGGAGGGCCGGCTGGTCCTCGCCGACGCGATCGTGGCCGCCGGGCGGACGCAGCCCGACCTGATGGTCGACGTCGCGACGCTGACCGGGGCGCAGATGGTCGCCCTCGGCAACCGGGTCAGCGCCGTCATGGCCAACCACGACGACTGGCGGCAGGAGGTGCTGACCGCCGCGGCCGAGGCCGGGGAGCAGTTCTGGCCGATGCCGTTGCCCGCGGAGCTGCGCGCGAGCCTCGACTCGCCCGTGGCCGACCTCGCCAACATCGGCGAGCGCTTCGGCGGGATGCTGGTGGCCGGGCTGTTCCTGCAGGAGTTCGTCCCGGAGGCCGCCGGCTCTCGGCCCTCGGAGGGGGGCTCGAGCACGGGGCAGGTGCCGTGGGCCCACCTCGACATCGCCGGGCCTGCCCTCAACTCGAGTGCCGCTCACGGCTACACGGGCAAGGGCGGCACAGGCGTGGCGGTCCGGACGCTGCTGAGACTGCTGGAGCGCGTGGCGAGCCGCTGACGCTCGCGGGCCGGGCTCAGCCCTGCGCGCGTCGGCGCGCGGTCCAGTCGCGCATGCGCTGCGGGTACCCGGTGATCCGCGCGTCGTAGACCGGCACCACGAGGTCGTCGGCGAGGTGGCGCAGGACGGCGTCGTCGGGCACGCGGCGCCGCGTCCACTCCCCGTCGGTGGCGACGAGGACGACCGTGCGCGGCAGCACCGACGTGGGCGGCTCGACGTAGGCCTCGACGCCGACCCGGGAGCGCACGAACTCCTCCAGGTGGCTGGCCACCTCCTGGGCCTGCGCCCGCAGCTCGCCCCGGTCGGCCCCGCCGACCTTCGCCGACCGCCTCCTCCACCGCATCGCGCACCTCCGCTCGGGCCCGCACCCCGGCCGGGTGAGGGTCGCGTCGTCAGCGACGACGAACCGCCGGACGCGAGGGTTCCGCCGCTGAACGGCGGGCCTGCGACGACTCGCACGGGGGACGTGTCGAGCGATCCGGGCGGGGGTGAAAGGATGCCCTCACGGCATGACACGATCAACCGCCGCGAGAGGGAGCACATCAGTGTCCGAGTCCGCCAGCCAGACCGCCGGCGAGTCCACGTTCGACCTGGTCATCCTCGGTGCCGGCAGCGGCGGCTACGCCGCCGCCCTGCGCGCCGCTCAGCTCGGGCTGTCGGTGGCCCTGGTCGAGAAGGACAAGCTGGGCGGGACGTGCCTGCACCGCGGCTGCATCCCCACCAAGGCCCTGCTGCACGCGGCGGAGGTGGCCGACGCCGCGCGCGAGAGCGAGGCGTTCGGGGTGCGCGCGAGCCTCGACGGCATCGACATGGCCGGCGTGAACAAGTACAAGGACGGCGTCATCGCCCGGATGTACAAGGGCCTGCAGGGCCTGGTGAAGGGGCGCGCGATCACCTACGTCGAGGGTGAGGGCCGGCTCGTCTCCCCCACCACGGTGCGGGTGGACGGCACCGACTACGTCGGTCGCAACGTCGTGCTCGCCACGGGCTCCTACGCCCGCACGCTCCCCGGCCTGGAGATCGGCGGCCGGATCATCACCTCCGACCAGGCGCTCTTCCTCGAGGACGTCCCCCAGCGGGTGATCGTGCTCGGTGGTGGCGTCATCGGCGTCGAGTTCGCGAGCGTCTGGCGCTCCTTCGGCTCCGAGGTGACGATCGTCGAGGCCCTGCCCCGGCTCGTCCCGGCCGAGGACGAGGCGTGCTCCAAGGCCATCGAGCGTGCCTTCCGCAAGCGCAAGATCGCCTTCTCCACCGGCATCCGCTTCTCCGGCGCGACGCAGGACGCCTCCGGCGTCACCGTCACGCTCGAGAACGGCACGACGCTGCAGGCCGACCTCCTGCTCGTCGCCGTCGGCCGTGGCCCCAACGCCACGGGCTTCGGCTACGAGGAGGTCGGGATCGCGATGGACCGCGGCTTCGTGCTGACCGACGAGCGGCTGCGCACCAACGTCGGCGGCGTGTACGCGGTCGGCGACATCGTGCCCGGCCTGCAGCTGGCCCACCGGGGCTTCGCGCAGGGCATCTTCGTGGCCGAGGAGATCGCCGGCCTCAACCCCGCCCCGATCGTCGAGTCCGGCATCCCGCGGGTCACCTACTGCGAGCCCGAGGTGGCCTCGGTGGGGCTCACCGAGGCGCAGGCCAAGGCGCAGTACGGCGACGACGCCGTCGAGGCGCTGGAGTACAACCTCGGCGGCAACGGCAAGAGCCGCATCCTCGACACGGCCGGCTTCGTGAAGCTGGTCCGGCAGAAGGACGGCCCCGTCGTCGGGGTGCACATGGTGGGCGCCCGGGTCGGCGAGCTGATCGGCGAGGGCCAGCTCATCGTGAACTGGGAGGCCTACCCCGAGGAGGTGGCGGCGCTGATCCACGCGCACCCCACCCAGAACGAGGCCATGGGCGAGGCCCACCTGGCGCTGGCGGGCAAGCCCCTCCACGCGCACGCCTGATCACAACGGCCGCACACCCCCGCGGCCGCGCACACCCTGCGGCGCCACCCGCCGCGACGACACGATCGGGACCGGCGAGCGCCGGGCCCTGCTGACGAAGGAGAGCGGAGAGCAGATGTCGGACTCCGTGCAGATGCCGGCGCTGGGCGAGAGCGTCACCGAGGGCACCGTGACCCGGTGGCTGAAGCAGGTCGGCGAGCGGGTCGAGGTCGACGAACCGCTGCTCGAGGTGTCGACCGACAAGGTCGACACCGAGATCCCCTCCCCCGTGGCGGGCATCGTCGAGCAGATCCTCGTCGGTGAGGACGAGACCGTCGCTGTGGGCGCGCAGCTCGCCGTGATCGGCAGCGGCAACGGCGGCGGCGAGGCCCTGGCGCAGACCCCCGCGCCCGAGGAGGTCGCCGCCGCGGCGGTCCCCGAGGAGCCGGTCCAGGCCGAGCCCGCCCCTGCCGCCCCGAGCGCACCCGAGCCCGCGGCCGCCGAGCCCACCTCGGCGCCCTCCTCGCAGGACGCGCAGGCCGTGCGCATGCCCGCCCTCGGCGAGAGCGTCACCGAGGGCACGGTGACGCGGTGGCTGAAGCAGGAGGGCGAGACCGTCGAGGTCGACGAGCCGCTGCTGGAGGTCTCCACCGACAAGGTCGACACCGAGATCCCCTCGCCCGTCGCCGGCGTCCTGGTGAAGATCCTCGTGGGTGAGGACGAGACGGCCGCCGTGGGCGCCGACCTCGCCCTCGTCTCCTCCGGCGCCTCGGCGCCCGCGGCCCCCGCGGCAGCGCCCGCTCCCGTCGCGGCACCGGCACCCGCTCCGGCACCGGCACCGGCTCCCGCCCCCGTGGCTGCACCGGCTCCGGCCCCCGTGGCCGCTCCAGCACCGGCTCCGGCACCCGCTCCCGTGGCTGCGCCCGCCCCGGCACCTGCGGCGGCTCCCGCTGCCGCCCCGGCACCGGCACCGGCACCGGCTCCTGCTGCCGCCCCGGCTCCCGCACCCTCCCGGGCCGCGGACAGCACGGCGTACGTGACCCCGCTCGTACGGCGTCTGGCGGCGGAGAACGGGGTCGACCTCGCGGGCCTCACCGGCACCGGGGTCGGCGGGCGCATCCGCAAGCAGGACGTCCTCGCGGCTGCGGAAGCGGCTCGCGCCGCTGCTGCCCCGGCTCCCGCGGCCGCGGCGTCCGCGCCCCGCCCGAGCGTGGCCGTCTCCGCGCTGCGCGGCACCACCGAGAAGATGACCCGCCTTCGAAAGGTCATCGCCGCGCGCATGGTCGAGTCGCTGCAGACCTCGGCGCAGCTCACCACCGTCGTCGAGGTCGACGTCACTCGCATCGCGCGGCTGCGGGCGCGGGCCAAGGGCGAGTTCGAGGCCCGCGAGGGCGTGAAGCTGTCCTTCCTGCCGTTCTTCGCGCTGGCGGCGATCGAGGCGCTCAAGCAGTTCCCCAAGGTGAACGCCAGCATCGAGGACGACACGATCGTCTACCACGGCGAGGAGAACCTCGGCATCGCCGTGGACACCGACCGTGGTCTCCTCGTGCCGGTGATCCGCCAGGCCGGTGACCTCAACATCGCCGGGCTCGCCCGCAAGATCGCCGACGTCGCGGAGCGCACCCGGAACAACAAGATCACGCCCGACGAGCTCAGCGGTGGCACGTTCACCCTGACCAACACCGGCAGCCGTGGCGCCCTGTTCGACACGCCGATCATCAACCAGCCCCAGGTGGCGATCCTGGGCACCGGCGCCGTCGTGAAGCGGCCCGTCGTGGTCAGCGGCCCCGACGGCGAGGGCATCGCCGTCCGGTCGATGGTCTACCTGGCGCTGTCCTACGACCACCGGCTGGTGGACGGGGCCGACGCCGCCCGCTTCCTCAGCACGGTGAAGCTGCGCCTGGAGGAGGGCGCGTTCGAGGCCGATCTCGGCCTCTGACGCCCGCACCTGCACGATCCGGACCGGCCCGACGCGTGAGCGTCGGGCCGGTCCGCGTGCCGGGCCCCGACCTGCGCGAACGCTGCGCAGGCCCCACCATGAGGGCATGAAGATCGCCGTCACCGGAGCGTCGGGACTCATCGGCAGCGCGGTGGTCCGCGCCGCCTCGGACGCGGGCCACGAGGTGCTGACCCTCGTGCGGCGGGAGCCGCGCACACCGTCGGAGGTGTCCTGGGACCCGGCGGGCGGCAAGCTCGACCCGGCGTCGCTGGACGGGGTGGACGGCGTCGTGCACCTGGCGGGGGCCGGTGTCGGGGACCACCGGTGGACGCCGGAGTACAAGCGCACGATCCGCGACTCCCGCGTGCTGGGCACCCGCACCCTCGTGACCGCTCTCGCCGCGCTGGACGGTCCGGCGCCCGTGCTCGTCAGCGGCTCCGCCATCGGCGTCTACGGCGACCGCGGGGACGAGGACCTCACCGAGGACTCCGAGCCCGGCACCGGCTTCCTGGCCGACGTCGTGAAGGACTGGGAAGCCGAGGCCGCCCGCGCGAGCGAGGCCGGGTCGCGGGTGGTCATGGCGCGCACCGGCCTGGTCGTCTCGCCCAAGGGCGGCGCGTTCGGCCGGCTCCTGCCCCTGGTCCGGCTCGGTCTTGGCGGGCCTCTGGGATCGGGTCGCCAGTGGTGGAGCTGGATCACCCTCGTCGACGAGGTGGCCGCGCTGCTGCACCTCCTGGAGCATCCCGTCGAGGGCCCGGTGAACCTGACGGCCCCCTCCCCCGCCCGCAACGTCGACCTCGTCAGAGCCCTAGCGGAGGCGGCCCACCGACCCGCGCTGGTGCCGGCCCCGGCCTTCGCCCTCCGTGCGGCTCTCGGGGAGTTCGCCGACGACATCCTCTCCAGTCAGAAGGTCCTGCCCAAGCGCCTCCTGGGGGCCGGTTTCGCGTTCTCCCACCCGCAACCCGCCGACGCCGCGCACTGGGTCCTGGACTCCTGAGCAGCGCGCGCCGGTCCACGTCGGCGCTACGACCCCGCCTCGGGAGTGCGCTCAGCCGGCTTCGACCGCCCACACCCGCCACCCCTCGGGACCGCCGGGCTGCAGGACGAGCCGGACGGTCGTCGGTGGGGCGGCAGGCTGATCGATCGCCCGCCCGGAGCGGGCGATCCGTCGATGCGCGGGGACCCGGCTGGTGACCTCGACGACCGCCGCGTCCTCGCGCCACGACAGCAGGGAGGTGGCGAGGATCTCGGGCTCGGCGCCGACCGGACGTTCCCCCGTGGCCCGCAGCTGCGCGATCACCTCCTGATCGGCGGTGAGGGCCGGGGAGCCCTCGACGTCCACCGCGGCGAGGGCCGCGGGATCGGTGGTGGACAGCGCCCGCGCCCGAAGCGCGGCGAGGGCGCGCACCGCCTTCTCGGGCCCCTCGGCCGCAGTCGCTCCTCGCGGTGACACGGGCGCCGAGGCCCTGACCGCCGCCGTCGCGCTCACCTTCGCCGCGGCCGGCGTGGACGCGGCGGCGCCCGATCGGCCGACGAGCAGCCACCCGGCCACGCCCAGCACGATGCCGGCCACCGCGACCGCCGCCACCCAGGCGGCGGCCCGCAACGGCGGCGCCGGATGCCCCGTCACCACGGGGATGCGCGGGGGGTCGAGCCCGGCGGCCGGGAGCAGCGTCGGCGCAGCGGCCGCACGGCGACCGGGCGGGGCCGACCGGGGCGGCACCGGCAGGCGGACGCCGCCCGTGGCCGCAGCAACGGCGACGGGACCGGTCGCGGCGGGCCCCTGCGGTGAGCGGGGCGCCGGGCGTTGCGGTGCGGACGGTTCGGGATGCCCCACGACCGGGCTCGGGGTGGCCGGAGGCGAAGGCAGCCGGATCGGCAGGGGGACGGCGGAGGCGAACACCTCGCGGGCCAGTGCCTCCGCCGCGGCACCGGGGTCGCCGCCCTCGGCGACGGCCCCGCCCCGATGCCGCAGGAGCACCTCGGTGAGGGGGCGGCCTGCGCCGGCGTCGCCGCCGTCGAGGGCCGACAACCCCAGCTCGGCCAGCCGCGCGACGTCGGCGAGCGCATCCGCTGCAGGCAACGACGCCGCGGTCAGGGCGGCACCGAGCCCGGCGAGCAGGGGCGTCCCGCCCTCCGCCAGCACGATGGTGGTGGCGCCGGGACAGCCGTGGACCAGGCCCGCGCGGTGTACCTGGGCCAGTGCCTGGGCCAGCGGCACGAGGAGCGTCACCACCGCCCCCGGCTCCCACCCGGGGCGGCCGTGGAGCACCTCCGCCACCAGCGGGCCCTCCGCGTGCCCCGTGATCACCGCGCGGCCGCCTCCGGGCAGGTCGACCACGCGGTGCACGGGCAGCAGGTGCGGATGCCGGATCCGGCGCAGCGCCGCCCCCCAGCGGGCCAGCTCGTGCGGATCGGTGGCGGCGGCGCACGCCTGCACCGCCTCCGGCCCCCCGAGCAGCACCTGCACCGCGGCACCGGTGCCCGTGTCCGTGCCCGACCAGCACTCGATCCCTTGGGAGTGGACCAACCGGTGGTGCACCAGCACCCCGGGGACGCGCGGCCCGCCATCGCTCGTCTGCATCACGCGCCCACTGTGCCCGACGTCGCGCGACCGCCCCGCCCGTCGTCCACAGGGCCGGGACGCGGCCCCTCCGGTACGGTCTGCAGGCGTCGGGGTCGCGGGCGAGGTGGAGGAACAGGTGAGCGCTGCGGGCACCGCCGGGCCGCTCGAGGACGCGGACGTCGTGGTCGTCGGCGCGGGTCTCGCCGGACTGCGCTGTGCTGGCCTGCTGCAGGCCGGCGGGACCCGGGTGCGCGTCCTCGAGGCGGGCGACGACGTCGGGGGACGCGTGCGCGCCGACGTCGTCGACGGGTTCCGGTGCGAGCGCGGCTTCCAGGTCCTCAACCCCGCCTATCCGGAGCTCGGGCGGGCCGTGGACGTCGCGGCGCTGCGGCTGCGCAGCTTCCCCGCCGGGGTGAGCGTCGCCGACACCCACGGCAGCCACACCGTCCTCGATCCGCGCCGCAGCGGAGGGCCGGCAGGTCTCGTGGCGACCCTCCGCTCGGCCACGGCGCTGCGGCTGGGCCGCCCCGGCGAGATCGCCGCCCTGCTGCGATGGCTGGCCGATGCCGCGCGGCACGACGGCGAGGAGCTGCTGTCGCGCCCCGACGAGCCCTGGGGCGCCGCGCTGGACCGGCGCGGCGTGACGGGCCCGCTGCGGGACGGCGTCCTGGGCCCCTTCCTGGCCGGCGTCGTGGGCGAGGACGACGGGTCGACGTCCCACCGCTTCGTCCAGCTCCTGGTGCGCAGCTTCCTCCGCGGCACCCCCGCCCTCCCCGAGGACGGCATGCACCGCCTGCCCGCGCTCCTCGCCGCGACGCTCGCGCCGGGCACCGTGCGTCTGCGCACGACGGTCACGGCGGTGCGGCGCGCGGCTGGTGCGGGCTGGCGCGTGGAGACCGACGACGGGTCGTGCACGGCGCGCGCCGTCGTCGTCGCGACGGACGCGGCAGTCGCCTCACGGCTCGTCGGCACCCCCGACCCCGGCGTCCGCGCCTTGACGACGTGGTGGTTCGCCGCGGAACCCGACGAGCGCCGGGGCCGGGCCCTGCACGTCGACTCCCAGCGGCGCGGGCCGCTGGTGAGCAGCGTCGACATCTCCGCCACCGTCGCCTCGGCGGCACCGCGCGGGCGCTCCCTGATCGCGGCGACCGTCCTGGGGGTCGGCACGGCGAGCGAACGGGAGGTGCGCCACCACCTGGGCCTCGTGCACGCAGGCGCAGCCGCGTGGGAGACGGTCGCGGTGCACCCCGTCGCCGCGGCCCTGACCCGGATGCCGCCGCCCCTGCAGGCCCGCAGGCCGGTCGCGTGGGGCGACGACCTGTTCGTGTGCGGCGACCACCGTGACACCGCCTCGATCCAGGGTGCCCTCGTCTCCGGGCGCCGCGCGGCCACCGCCCTGCTCGACTCGTGGGGCACGGCGCGCACGCCGACGCAGCCGGCCACCCCCTCGGGGCCCGTGGGGTGACCTGGGTCTTCGACTCCTACCTGCTATGGGTGCCGCGGCCGCTGATCGCGGTCGTGATCGCCGCTGCGGCACTGGGCGCCTACCTGCGGGGGGTGTGGCTGCGCCGTCGGGGTCGGCCGCACCCCTGGCTCACCGTCGCGTTCGAGTGCGGGCTCGTCCTGTCGGTGCTCACGGTGCTCGCCGTGACCCTGCACCCGCGTGAGGGCGGCGGCCGGCCGCGCCAGTTCGCGCCCTATCCGACGGGCCGGCGCGACCACGTCACCGACCCGGACCTCCGCGAGGCCGAGAGCCTGGCCAATCTCGTGATGCTCGTCCCCGTCGGGCTCTTCCTCGGGCTCCTGCGGCCCCACCTCGTGCGCGGCCGGCGGGCCCTGGCCGTCGTCGCGGTGATCCCGATCGTGCCCGAGATCCT
Source organism: Kineosporiaceae bacterium (assembly GCA_046330935.1). GTDB lineage: Bacteria > Actinomycetota > Actinomycetes > Actinomycetales > Kineosporiaceae > JAXLRU01. The sequence continues at coordinate 259,388 of JAXLRU010000005.1, read as the reverse complement.
CCAGTACGCCCTGCCGCTGGGCAGGGTGGCGGCGGTGGAGGACGTCGAGCTGGGCATCTGCGGCACCGCCGCGGGGCTCGCCCTCGGCAGCGTGCTGGCCGCGACGGCCCGTCGCCGACCTCGTAGGCTGGCAACGTGGACCTGCGCTTCCTGCACCTCGGGGTCGGAGACGACCTGCCTGCACGGCTCGTCCCCTACGAGGAGGGGCTGACCCTGCAGCGGTCGGTCCACGCCGATGTGGTCGCGGGTGAGCGCCCCTCGACGGTGGTGCTGCTGGAGCATCCCGACGTCTACACCGCGGGCCGTTCGACCAGCGCGTGGGAACGCCCGCTGGACGGCACTCCCGTGGTCGACGTCGACCGCGGCGGCAAGATCACCTGGCATGGGCCGGGGCAGCTCGTCGGCTACCCGATCGTCGCGCTCGCCGTGCCCCTCGACGTCGTCTCCTACGTCCGCCGCCTCGAGCAGGTGCTCATCGACACCTGCGCGGAGTTCGGGGTGGCCACGGGGCGGGTGACGGGCCGGACCGGGGTGTGGCTTCCGGCCACGTCGTCGCAGCCCGAGCGCAAGATCGCCGCGATCGGCGTCCGCGTGAGCCGCCGCGTGACCATGCACGGCTTCGCGTTGAACCTCCACCCCGACCTCGCCGCCTTCTCGCGGATCGTGCCGTGCGGGATCACCGACGCGGGGGTGACGTCGCTGAGCGCGGAGCTGGGCCGGCGCGTGGGCATCGCCGAGGTGCTGCCCGTGATCGAGGGTCACCTCGCGGCGGCGGACCTCCCCGGCCGGAGCCAGGCCCGCAAGGCCCGCACCGACCCCGGCGAGGTCGGCCCGGGCGTCAGCGCCCACGCCGAGGCGCAGGGCGAGGCGCACGCGCTGGCAGCAGGAGCCTGACCAGCCTTCGGGTCGGCCTGCCATCAGGCCGCGACCGGACACACGACGAACGACCGGACACACGACGAACGGGCCGGACCCCCCAAGGGGATCCGGCCCGTCGTGCGTGGTGCTGGGTCAGGCGGCGCTGCAGGTGGCGGTCGGCGCGGAGGTGCCCGTGCCGAGGACGCCGAAGCTGGTCACCGCGCCGGCGGCGAGGACGCCACCGGAGGCCGTGACGGACTGCCCCGAGCCGGAGACCGCGGCGCCGTAGCTCTGCGTCACCTTCTGCCCGGAGGGGTAGGACAGCGTGACCTTCCAGCCGGACATCGCCTTGCTACCGGCCTGGACCTCGACCACCGTGCCGGAGCCGCTGCCCCAGGCGCTGGTGGAGACCGACGCCGCGCACGCGCCGGCCGCGAGCGGCTGCGCCTGCTTGGTGACGACCGTCTTGGTCTTGCAGACCTTGACGCCCTTCTTGTTGGTCGTGCAGACCTTGGTCGTCTTCGTGATCTTGGTCTTCTTGGTCTTGGTCTTCTTCGTCGACTTCGTCGAGGTGGTCGGCTTCGGCGTCGTCGTCGTGGGGTCCGGCGTCGTCGTCGTCGGGACCGGCGAGGTGGTGGTGGGCGTCGGCGTCCAGCCCGCGCCGCTCGGCGGGTTCATGTACGGACGCAGGATGCTCATCTTGTTCTCGTTGACGGTCTTCCAGTCGTCCTGGACGATGCCGCCGGTGTCACCCGAGTTGGGGTTCCACGACCAGTACGTGAAGCTCATGCCGGTCATGCCCGTGCCGGTGTACTTCATCAGCTCGGTCAGCCAGGTGGCGTCGCGCGGGTCGCGCAGGGTCGAGCCGAACTCGCCGATCAGGATCGGGGCGATGTTCTGCTTGTACAGGTAGCCGAAGAAGTAGTCCCAGATCTCGGGCATGTTCTTCGGGTAGGACGCGTCCTTGAACCACTCCTGCTCGTACACCGACGTCGCGTACTCGTGCGGGGAGTAGACCAGCTTGTTCGGGACGTTCAGCCGCACGGGGAACTTGCCCGCCTGGCTGAGGTTGCCGCCCCACCAGCCGCACCGCTCGTCGTTGCTGGTGTCGTTGTCGTAGACGTTGTTCAGCCCGCCGCTGGGGCAGGAGACGCCCTCGACGACGATCAGCCAGTCGGAGTTGACGGCCTGGATGGCGTTGCCCGCGCGCTCGGCGGCCAGGCGCCAGTCACGCTTGACGTCGCCACAGCCCCAGCAGGCGCCGGTCGCGGCCGGGTTGGTGCCCTCGGCGTGCGGCTCGTTGTGGAGGTCGGCGCCGATAACGGCCGGGTTGCCCTTGTACTTCTTGGCGAGCATCACCCAGTCGGAGATCCACTTCTCCTCGGGCGTCTTGTCGATGTACCACAGGTAGGACTGGCCCGCCGTGGTGGGACGGTGACGGTCGAGCAGCGTGCGCATGCCCTTCGAGTACGCGTACTCGATGACCTTGTCGAGGATGTCGATCGGGCCCAGGCCGGCGAGGTCGGGGTTGGTGTAGTCGTTGACGCTCGGCGTCAGCGAGTTGTTGAGGTTGTCGTTCGAGTACGGAATGCGCAGGGTGTTGAAGCCCAGCTGCGCCATGTGGTCGATCTGCGCCTTCCACGGCTCGGAGGACCACATCCCGTGGAACACGTGGTTGTCGGTCTCCAGACCGAACCAGTTGATCCCGGTGAGGCGCACGCTGGCGCCCGTCGAGTCGACGATCTGGTTGCCCTTGGTGCTGAGGAAGCCGACACCGGTGCCGGTCGCCGCGGCGGGCGACACGGACGCGGCCTGGGCCGACGAGCCGCTGAGGCCCGCGGCGAGCCCCGCGAACGCCAAGGCGGCCGCGGCGACACTGCCGACGGTTCGGGCGGCCAGGCCGCGCCGAGTCCTGATCATGAACGCTCCTGAAGTAGGTCCGGGCTTGCGCCCCCGGGGTTGGAGCCGTCGGTCGCGGCGGGAGCGTCGCGTCGTCGACCCCGAGGACATGCGCACGGGAGTCTAGGCACCTCGACTGCACTGTGTGAACCCCGCGGGGGCGTGCTCGGGCACGAAGTGGCGAATTCGCCCGCCCGATCGCCACACGGCGTGCCCGTCGGGCGACAGCCCACGGGCGATGTCACGTTCCGCCGTGGTGAACAGGGCAAACGAGGGCCGCCCTGCCGGGGCCGGACGGCCGCCGCCGCCGGGGGTGCATCGTTTCGATCCGGCGGTCCCGGGGCTGCTCCGCTCTTCACCGGACACGGTGCCGCCGTGACCGTCAGTGACCGCCTGCACGTGGCCCCCCAGGGGTTGACCACGACCCCCGGGGCTGCGAGAGGCGGGCCGTGTACGGGTGTGCCTACGCTGGGGCGGTGACCGTCGCACCCCTGGGCCGCCGCCTCCTGCGCGTCGAGGCCCGCAACGCCGCCGTCCCCATCGAGCGCAAGCCCGAGTGGATCAGGACCACCGCCCGCATGGGCCCGCAGTTCACGGAGCTGACCGGACTGGTCAAGCGCGAGGGCCTGCACACGGTGTGCCAGGAGGCCGGGTGCCCGAACATCTTCGAGTGCTGGGAGGACCGCGAGGCCACCTTCCTCATCGGCGGCAGCGAGTGCACCCGGCGGTGCGACTTCTGCCAGATCCACACCGGCCGCCCCGAACCGCTCGACGTCGACGAGCCCCGGCGCGTCGCCGAGTCCGTGGTCTCCATGGGCCTGCGCTACGCCACCGTGACGGGCGTCGCTCGTGACGACCTGGAGGACGAGGGGGCGTGGCTGTACGCCGAGACGGTCCGCGCCATCCACGCCGCCTCCCCCGGGACCGGCGTCGAGCTGCTGATCCCCGACTTCAGCGGTGACGCCGCACTGCTCGGGCAGGTGTTCGACACGCGCCCCGAGGTGCTCGCCCACAACCTCGAGACGGTGCCGCGGATCTTCCGCCGGATACGCCCGGCGTTCACCTACGAGCGCTCGCTCGACGTGCTCACCCAGGCGCGGGCCGCGGGCATGGTGACCAAGTCCAACCTCATCCTCGGTCTCGGGGAGACCCGCGACGAGGTCGAGCAGGCCATCACCGACCTGGTGGCGGCCGGGTGCGACCTGCTCACCATCACGCAGTACCTGCGCCCCTCTCCCCTGCACCACCCGGTCGAGCGCTGGGTCAAGCCCGAGGAGTTCGTGGAGCTGCGCGACGCCGCCCTCGAGGCGGGGATCCTCGGCGTGATGTCGGGGCCGCTGGTCCGCTCCTCCTACCGGGCCGGGCGCCTGTGGGCCCAGGCGATGCGACGCCGGGGCGAGGAGATCCCCGCACACCTGGCGCACCTGGACGTCGAGCAGCCCTCCCGGCAGGAGGCCGGCGCGCTCGTCGCCCGCTGATCAGGCGGCCGGGGGCCGCCTGGGGGGTGAGCGCCCCCGGGTCGACGTCCGGAGCGCGGGTGCGCGCGCCCTATCCTGGGCGCATGTCCGCAGCCTCCCGTCAGCCGACCGACACCCCCGCCCGCAAGGGCCTGGCCCGCTTCCGCCGGGCTCCTGGTGGCGGCAAGGGCCGTGTCCGGCAGTTCTGGGAGCTGTTCCGCATGACCCGCTCCGCCGACCCGGCGGTGCTGTGGTGGATGCTGCTCGCCTTCGCGGTCACGGTCGGCATCAGCCTGGGCCTCGCGGCGCTGACGAGCACCAACCTGATCATCGCGGCCCTGCTGTCGGTCGTCCTCGGCGTGCTCGTCGCGCTCGTCGTGTTCGCGCGCCGGGCCGAGACGGCGGCCTACGCCCGGTTGGAGGGGCAGCCGGGCGCGAGCCTCGCCGCGCTCAGCCGGCTGCGCCGCGGCTGGACGGTGCACCAGGAGCCCGTCGCCGTCGACCCGCGCACGCAGGACCTCGTGTTCCGCGCGGTCGGTCGCCCCGGCGTCGTCCTCATCACCGAGGGCCCGCTCCCCCGGGTCAAGAAGCTGGTCGAGGCCGAGCGCAAGCGCACGGCACGCGTGCTCCCCGACGGCGTGCCGATCCTCGTCCTGCACAGCGGCGCCGGTGAGGAGCAGGTCCCCCTGCGCAAGCTGTCGGGCAAGCTGACCCGGCTGCGGCCGAGCCTGTCCAAGACCGAGGCGTCCGAGATCAACCGCCGGCTCAAGGCCCTGGGCGGCGTGCGGATGCCGATCCCGAAGGGCGTCGACCCCACGCGCGTGCGCCCCGACCGCCGCGCCATGCGGGGCCGCTGAGCCGGACCCCCCGCAGGGGGCGGCCGGAACCCGGCCGCTCGTACCGCGTCGCATGCAGCTCACCGAGACGTAACCGGAGGGTCACCCACCGATGCCGCGACTGTGGTCGGATGAACCCGTGATCGCGGAGATCCTCGGTTCCGCCCGGCACCTGCCGTTGCCGCCGGGCTCCCGAACCCTGCTCGGGTGGCACCGCAGGCTGGGCGAGTGGGGCCGCCAGGCCGAGGCCGTGGCGGCGCAGGCCGCCGCCCGCAACGCGGCGGCGCTGCTCGCCGGCACCGGGCACTCCGAGGGGGCGCGCCTGGCCGTCGAGGAGCAGCTGGACGCGATCGACCTCACCCGGCTGACGCCGTTGGTCGCCCAGGGGATGCGCCAGGACGCACCCGCCTAGGGCCGTTCCCGGGCTCGCCCGCCGACCCGCCCGGCCCTCACCAGCGCAGCAGCACGGTCCCCGCAGCCTTGTCGTGCATCCCCCTGCCCTCGGCGTCCCAGACGAAGGCGGGGATCACCACGACGAGGAGGGCGGTGCGGACCGCGACGCGGACCGGCCCCGCCCACCCCCCGTCGACGCGGACGAGGCGCAGGCCGAACACCCGGTGGCCCACCGAGAAGCCGAGGGTGCCCACGAGCAGGAGCTGTTCCGCCGCGAACACCGCGAGCTGCACCCAGCCCGATGTCGGATCCGCGGGGCCACCGGTGACGACGGCCGCGATCACCCCGGCCAGGACCCAGTCGACCACCAGGGCACCCAGGCGGCGGCCCCAACCGGCGACCGATCCGGGACCGGACTCGGGCCATCGGCCGGACCCGGCCCGCTCCTGCCCCTCGGGGCGGCGACGGCCGGGGCCCTCCAGCCACGACCCGAGGTCCTCACGCCCGATCACGAGCACGCCCGCGGCGACCGTGGGACGAGGGCGACTGCCGACGCGGCGGTGCCGGAGGAGGCGGGGGGCGGAGGCGACACGCGGGAAGCCTAGTCGGGCCGTTCGGCGTCCACCCTCCGGCGCCCCAGCCGCCCCGCCGGGGGGCCGGTGCCGCCCGGATGGCGACGCAGCGATCTGACCGGTTTCCGCCGAAGCATCCCCCTCGGGAAACGCGGTGACGGGAACGTCACACCGACGTGACTCCCCAGGGGCCCGCGTAACGTCCGAGAAACATTTGGGACATCCTCAGGAAACCCCTCCGGCCTAGCGTCCGCAGCGATCCGGGACACCTCCATGACGGCGGTTGCCCCGCGGACGGCCCTGCCCGAACCCCTGCCCTGGAGGTTGGATGTTCAACAACGCCGACGAGGTCCTCAAGTACATCGCCGACGAGGACGTCAAGTTCGTGGACATTCGTTTCTGCGACCTGCCTGGCGTGATGCAGCACTTCAACGTTCCCGCCAAGTCGGTGGGCGCGGACTTCTTCACCGACGGGCAGATGTTCGACGGCTCGTCCATCCGTGGCTTCCAGGCCATCAACGAGTCCGACATGAAGCTCATCCCGGACCTGCCGACGGCCTACATCGACCCGTTCCGCGCGGAGAAGACGCTCAACATCAACATGAGCATCGTCGACCCGTACACGGACGAGGCGTACAGCCGCGACCCGCGCCAGGTCGCCCGCAAGGCCGAGGCCTACCTCGCCAGCACGGGCATCGCCGACACCGCGTTCTTCGCCCCCGAGGCGGAGTTCTACATCTTCGACGACGTGCGCTTCGAGACGAAGCAGAACGCCGGCTACTACTACATCGACTCCATCGAGGGCGCCTGGAACACCGGGCGCTCCGAGGAGGGCGGCAACCGCGGGTACAAGACGCGGTACAAGGGCGGCTACTTCCCCGTCCCGCCGGTCGACCACTACTCCGACCTGCGCGACAAGATGAGCCTCGCCCTCGACGCTCTCGGACTGGACGTCGAGCGCGCCCACCACGAGGTCGGCACCGGTGGTCAGCAGGAGATCAACTACCGGTTCGACACCCTGCTCAGCTCGGCCGACAAGGTCATGCTGTTCAAGTACGTGATCAAGAACGTCGCCTGGGAAGCCGGCAAGACCGTGACGTTCATGCCGAAGCCCCTGTTCGGCGACAACGGCTCGGGCATGCACTGCCACCAGTCGCTGTGGAAGGACGGCTCGCCGCTGTTCTACGACGAGCGCGGCTACGGCGGCCTGTCCGACATGGCCCGCTGGTACATCGGCGGCCTGCTGCACCACGCCCCGTCGCTTCTGGCCTTCACGAACCCGACGGTGAACTCCTACCACCGTCTGGTCCCGGGCTACGAGGCGCCGGTCAACCTGGTCTACTCGGCCCGCAACCGCTCCGCCTGCGTGCGTATCCCGGTCACGGGGACCAACCCCAAGGCCAAGCGCATCGAGTTCCGCGTGCCCGACCCGTCCTGCAACCCGTACCTGGCCTTCGCGGCCATGCTGATGGCGGGCATCGACGGCATCAAGAACCGGATCGAGCCCCCGGCCCCGGTCGACAAGGACCTGTACGAGCTGCCCCCCGAGGAGCACGCCTCGATCCCGCAGGTTCCCGGCTCGCTGCCGGAGGTCCTCGACGCGCTCGAGGCCGACCACGACTACCTCAGCGAGGGTGGCGTCTTCACCCCCGACCTGATCGAGACGTGGATCGACATCAAGCGCACCCTCGAGGTCGACCCGATCCGCCTGCGCCCGCACCCCCACGAGTTCGAGCTGTACTACGACATCTGATCGGTGCGACGACCCGTCGGCCCGGCTCCCCTGGTGGGAGCCGGGCCTTCGGCGTCCGTGGGCGCGAATGTCGACGCAGGACGGCGTCGCGGCTCATGCCTGCGGTCGTGACACCGCGCCGCCCGCGTCCCGGCGCCGCCACCGCTTCGCCTCGTACATGGCCGCGTCGGCCACCTGCCACGCCCGCTCCAGCGTCCCGGTGGGTCCCCGCTCGCCGACGCCGAAGCTGCCCCGCACCCCGGAGCGGACGAGCGCGCGCTGCAGCCGGTCCGCCTCCACGCGGGCGCCGGACAGGTCCGCCTGGACCGCCAGGACGCCGAACTCGTCCCCGCCGAGCCGCGCGACGAGGTCGCCGGCGCGGACGTGAGCGCGCAGTTGGGCGGCCGTGGTGCGCAGCAGCTGGTCCCCCGCCGCGTGCCCGGAGGCGTCGTTCACCCGCTTGAGGTCGTCGAGGTCCAGCACGATCACCGTGGCCGGGTGGCCGTAGCGGCGGCAGCGGGCCTCCTCGCGCTCCAGCACGTGGCTCCAGCCGCGGCGGTTCGCGAGCCCTGTCAGGGGATCACTGGTGGCCTCGGCCTCGGCCCGTTCCAGCTTGCGCTGGAGCTCGTCGGCGACGAGGTCACGGGCGAGCACCGTGGACAGCATCTGCGCCATGAGCGAGATCCGCGGCTCCACCCGGCGCAGGTGCTCGGGGGCGGGTTCGGGGTCGAACGCGCACAGGGTTCCGAACAGCGCCCCCGTGTGGTCGTGCAGCGGCATCCCCACGTAGGCGGCGACGGGGGTGGGCAGTCGGCCACGGTTGGGCGCGCAGGCGTAGGCGGGCACGTCGTCGATCCGGGTCGCGACGCGCGGGCCGCCCTCGACCATCCGCACGCACAGGGAGTCCTCCCACGGCAACGACGCGCCCTCCACCATGGCGGGGATGTCGGGGTCGGCGTCGCTGACGAGCACCACCTGGTTGGCGCCGCTCGCGCGCGTGATCGCCCACTGCCTCAGGCCGGTCTCCTCCCGCAGCCGACGCAGGACGGCCCGGGCGGCGGCCTCGAAGTCACGGAAGCCCGTGAGGTCGGGTCCCGCAGCGAGGTGCGGCCTCGGCACCCGTGCGCCTTCGAGCACCGCCGTCCCCTGCCGACGCGCGGCGTCCAGGCCCTCGGCGGGGACGGGCCGGGCGAGCAGGAACCCCTGCACGACGGTCGCTCCGCGCCCGGCGAGCGCCGCCAACTGGTCCTCGGTCTCGACACCCTCCGCCACGACGTCGAGGTCGAAGACCTCCGCGAGCCCGAGGACGGCGTCGACCAGGCGGGTCCCCTCGCGGTCGCGGCCCATCCCCGACACCAGCCCCCGGTCGATCTTCACCGCGCCGACGGGGGCGCTGCGCAGCATCGCGAGGTTGGAGAAACCCGTCCCGAAGTCGTCGATGGCCAGCCGCACGCCGAGGTCGCGCAGGGACCGCAGCTCCTCCCGGGCGACGAAGGTGTGCCCGGTCAGCACGCTCTCGGTGATCTCCAGTCCCAGGCGGTCGGGGGCCACGTCGTTGCGACGCAGCGACTCCTCCACCCGGCGGGCGAAGCCGCTGCCCTCCAGCTGGCGGCCCGACACGTTGACCCAGACGACCGAGGCGGCCCAGGCGGACCCCTCGGCGCTCCAGCGGGCCTGCTGGCGGACCGCCTCGTCGAGGACGAAGCCGCCGAGCTCGACCATCAGCCCGGCGTCCTCGGCGAGGGCGATGAAGCGGCCGGGCGGGATCGGCCCGAGCACCGGATGGGACCAGCGGGCGAGGGCCTCGACGGCGTGGACGGTGGCGTCGGTGAGGTCGAACTGCGGCTGGTACACGAGGCTGAGCTGGGTGCTCGCGTCGTCGGCGCCGCTGAGCAGCCGCCTCAGGTCCAGCTCCAGGACGCCCGTCTCGCGCGCCAGGCGGCCGTCGTCGACGTCGGCCACCGCGACGTGCCCCCGGCCCCCCGCCTTGGCGGCGAGGACGGCGCGCTCGGCGCTGCGCAGCACCTCGGCGAGCGCGCCGACGCCGGCGAGGACCGCGACGCCGACGCTCGCGGAGACGGCCACGCCGGCGCCCGCGTGCACCACCGGCCGGGCCAGGGCGACGACGACCTCGTCGGCGAGGTCCCTCGCCTCGGCAGCGGTGGTGGAGGGGCAGAGGACGACGAACTCGTCCCCACCGAGGCGGGCCAGGAGGTCGCGGGGACGCACCGCGGCGCGCAGCCGGGCGGCCGTCGCGCGCAGCACCTCGTCCCCACCGGCGTCGCCGAGGGAGTCGTTGACCACCTTGAGCCGGTCGACGTCGACCAGGAGCACCGAGTGCGGCGCCGGCACCCCGCGCAGGGCCTCCTGCGCGGCGGCCAGCAGGCCCGGCCGGGTGGCCAACCCCGTCAGCCCGTCCCGGACGGCCCCCCGCCCCACGACGGGGCCGGGGTCCAGGACCGCACCGGCCAGGGCCGCGGCGGCGGCGAGACGCCGGCGCAACGGCTCGTCGAGGGCGCCCTTCCGGCGCGCGACGGCGACGATCAGGCCCGGGCAGCCGCCCTCACCAGCGGGCAGCGGCACGGCGCGGGCCCACGTCGCCCCCGCCCGGCGGCCGGCGGCCGGGACCGGCGTCACGTCGAGGTTCCCGCCGAGATCGAGGTCCGCCGGGCGGCCGTCGAGGTAGACCGCCGCCAGGGGCCCCTCAGCGGGCTCCACCCGCAGCTGCGCGCACGCCTGGGCCAGGGCCTCGGGCACCCCGCGCGCGGCCACGAGTCTCAGGACGCCGTCGCCGCCCCTCCCGCTGCGGCCCAGCACCATCACCCCCACGCCGTCGGCCGCACCCGCGGCCTCCGCGACGAGCACCCCCAGCACCTCCTCGGGCGGGGAGTCCCCCGAGACCCGGGCGAGCACCTCGCGCTCGGCCCGGTGCCGGTCGCCGTCCTGGCGCAGGCGCTCGATCTCGAGGCGCTGGCGCAGCCAGTGCTCGGCCTGCCTGGCCAGGGCGGCCAGCTGACGGTGCTGGCGCGCGTCGAGGGAGACGGGATCGCCGCCGAACACGCAGAGGCTGGCGAGCACCTGCCCGTCGACGGTCACGGGGTAGCCGGTGTAGCCGTCGATCAGGCCGCTCTCGACCAGCCGGTTGCCGGCGAAGCGGGGATCCGGGGCGGTGTGCACGAGGCTGACGGGGTCGGCGGTGGCCACGACGTGCCCGCACATCGTCACCTCCTCCGGCAGCTCGAAGGTGCGCGTCCCACAGCCGTACTCCCCCGCCAGGAGGAGGCGCTCGGGAAGGGCCACGCTCACGGCCGCGCAGGGGCTGCCCGCGACCATGGCGGCCAGCGCCGCGAGGTCGTCGAGCTCGGCCATCGCCGGGTGCGCGGCGCCGTCGGCCGCGTCCGGCGCGGTCGGGACGACCCGGGACGGGGCCGCCTGCGCCCCGGGGGCACCGTCGGCGGGCGCGCTCTGCCGCCCGTGGTCACCGGCCCGGAGCAGGCCGAGTTCCACGAGCAGCTCGAGGCGGCGCGCCTGACGGATGCCCTCCCTGACCTGCTGGCCCCCGCGCGCGCCGTGAAGCACGGCGTCATTCACCTTCGCACTGTATTCAGGACATAGCGGTACGTAACAGTCCCTGGCTGTCGTCGCTCGCCCCGCGGTCGTGCTCGTGACCGTGACCGTGGCCGTGCTCGTGACCGTGGCCATGACCGGTCGGGTCGTCGGGGTGGTCGTGCGGACGCTGCGGCTGGCCCACCTTCTCGGTGAAGCCGGGCATGGCCACCCGGTAGACGCAGGTGTCGCAGTTCATCCGGATGTCCCCGCCGAGCGCCTCCCGGTAGCGCTCCAGCACGAGGTCGGCGAGCTCGTCGCAGTCCCCCAGCACCTCCGCCACCCGCACGTCCAGCGCGGGGTGGGCCGCGGCGAAGGCCAGGGACTGCTCGACGATGCGGTCGGGCAGCACGCCGGGGAAGAGGAAATACGGGGCGACGACGACCCGACGCGCCCCGAGCAGGCGGGTGCGGTCGAGGGCGGCCGGGACGCCGGGGGCGGCGAGGCTGACGAACGACGTCTCGACCCCGGCGTATCCGCGGCCCTCCCACAGCAGGCGCGCGACCTTGGCGACCTCCGCGTTCGCATCCGGGTCGGTCGAGCCGCGGCCCACGAGGACGACGTGGACGCCGTCACGCTCCCGGCGGCGATCGGCGTCCCCGGCGTCGGCGGGCAGCCCGAGCGCGGCGTCGATCCGCGCCGCCAGCAGATCCTGGAGCACGGGGTGCGGCCCCAGGGGCCGCCCGTAGCGGTAGGTGAGCCCGGGGTGGCGGACCTGCTCGCGCACCATCGCGGCGGGGATGTCGCCCTTGCCGTGCCCGGCCGCGGCCAGCACCAGCGGCACGGCCACGAGGTGGCGGTGCCCGGCGTGGACGACGTCGCGGACGGCGTCGGTCACCGGCGGCCGGGACAGCTCGATGAATCCCCCCGCCACGCACGAGGGCGCCCCGGCGCGGCCGCGCACCCGCTCGACGAGGGCCCGGAACTGCGCGGCCCCGGCCTCGCTGCGGGTGCCGTGCCCGACGACGAGCAGGGGGGTCGACGACGCGGTCACGGGAGGTCCTCCAGGTAGAGCAGGGCGTTGAGCGCGGCGGCGGCGACGGCCGACCCGCCCTTCGCGCTGACGTTGGACACCGACGGCAGGCCGCGCTCGCGCAGGGCCGCCTTGGACTCCGCGGCACCCACGAAGCCGACGGGCAGCCCGACGACCAGCGCCGGGTCGGCGTCGAGGGTGAGCAGTTCGAACAGTGCGGTGGGCGCGCAGCCGACCACCCACACCGCGCCCGGGCCCACCTCGCGCGCGGCGAGCCGGACGGCAGCCGCCGAGCGGGTGATGCCGGCCTCGGCTGCGAGGGCGGCGGCCTCGGGGTCGGCCACCCGGCACACGAGCCCGCCGAACAGGTCGCGGCGCGTGATCCCGGCGGCGACCATCTCGACGTCGGCGACCACGGGACGGCCTTCTCGCAGGGCCTGGAGGCCGCGGCGCAGCGACGCCTCCTCGGTGACGAGGTCGCCCAGGTAGTCGAGGTCGGCGCTGGCGTGCACGACCCGCTCGGCGACGGCGCGGGTCAGCGGCGGCAGGCCGCTCGTGTCCACGAGGGACCGCAGGATCGCAAAGGACTCCACCTCGATGGAATGCACCGTCCGGGGGCTCACGCCGCGCCGCCGTAGCGGGCCTCGTAGCCCCGCAGGCGCCAGACCAGCGTGGCCGCCAGCCAGGCCGTGAGGAACACCCCCACGATCGCGTAGCCGAACAGTTCGAAGTGGGTGCCCAGGGCCGCGTAGCCGGCCAGGGCGGTGACCCCGAGGTGGTCGACGGCCAGCCCCGCGGCGTAGACGCTCGCCACGAACACCCCGACCGCAACCGTGATCGCCGTGGTCGCGAGGTTGTAGTAGAGCCGCCGCCCGGGGCTGCGATAGGCCCACGAGTAGGCCCGGGCCATCAGCAGGCTGTCGACGGTGTCCATGCCGGTCATCCCGGCCGCGAACAGCACGGGCAGGCTGAGGACGGCGATCACGGGCAGCCCGCCGCCCGCGGCGGTGCTCGCCGACAGCGACAGCAGGGTCACCTCGCTCGCGGTCTCCAGGCCCAGCCCGAACAGGAACCCGACCGGGGCCATGTGCCAGCTGGAGCGCACCAGCAGCCGTGCCCGCGGGCCGAGCACCCGGTTGAGGAGGCCACGGTTGAGCAGCGCGGCGTCGAGGTCCGCCGTCGCCAGCGCTCCCGTGCGGAAGGACCGCCACAGCCGTGCGAGACCGGTGAGCACGACGGCGTTGAGCACGGCCACGAGCAGCAGGAACGACGTCGCGACGACGAGGGCCACCACTCCCCCGACCTCCTGCAGCTGCGTCATCCCCCGCGTCGAGACCGCCCCCGCGGCCACCGCCACGACGAGGGCGAGGATCAGCACCACGCTGCTGTGGCCGAGGGCGAAGAAGAACCCGACGCCCACCGGGCGGCGCCCCCGCAGCAGCATCAGTCGTGTGGTGTCGTCGATCGCTGCGATGTGGTCGGCGTCGAAGGCGTGCCGGATGCCGAGCACGTAGGCGAGCGTCCCCGCGCCGGCCAGCCCTCCTGCCGCCGCCGGAGACCCGGCCTGGGCGAGGTACATCGTCCAGCCGGCCAGGTGCAGCGCCGCGATGACGGCGAGGATCCCGACGATGCGGGCGCGCTCGCCGCGCGACCACCGGGTCGGCAGGGCGAGGGTGGGGCTGGTCATGACGCTCCTAGGGGGACGAGGTCGATGGCGTCCACGGGGCAGATCTCGACGCACTCGCCGCAGCCGTCGCAGGAGGGCAGGACGACGAGCCGGCCGCCGTGGGGCCGCAGGGCACGGGACGGGCAGGTGAGCAGGCAGGCGCCGCAGCCCTGACAGGCGCCGACGGCGGCGACCAGCGGAGCGGCCAGCGGGGCGGCGGGCGGGGCGGCGCGGGACGCGGCGCTCACCCGCGCCACCGGTAGCCGCGGGGGGTGACCATGCGGCCGGCGACGAGCCGGGTGGCGCTGCTGCCGACGACGACGAGGCCGTACATGTCGACGACCGCCGGGTCGAAGGCCGCCAGGGGCGCCACGTGCACGGACTCGTCGGGTCGGCTGGCGTTGCGGACCACCCCCACCGGGGTGGTCGGGGGCGGTGCGCGCGCAGGACGTCGAGGACGTGCCCGAGCTGCCAGTGCCGGGCCCGGCTGCGCGGGTTGTAGAGCAGGACGACGAGGTCGGCCTCGGCGGCCGCGCGCGCCCGGGCCTCGATCGCCTCCCACGGCGTGTGCAGGTCGGACAGGCTGAGGTACAGGTGGTCGTGCCCTAGCGGCGCGCCCAGCACGGCGGCGGCGGCCAGGGCGGCGGTCACCCCGGGGACGCCGACGACGTCGATGTCCTCGCCCGCGACGTCCAGCGCAGGGCTGGCCATGGCGTAGACGCCGGCGTCGCCGGAGCCGACGAGCGCGACGGCGTGCCCCGCGCGCGCCTCCTCGACCGCGCTGCGCGCCCGCTCCTCCTCCGCCCCGAGCCCTGTGGCGAGCACCCGGGTGCCCGGGCGCAGCAGGTCGCGCACCTGGTCGACGTACTGGTCGAGGCCCACGACGACCGACGCGCGGCGCAGCTCCGCGACCGCCCGAGGGGTGAGCAGGTCGCGCGCCCCGGGGCCCAGGCCGACGACGGCGAGCCGGCCGCGGGGGCGGTGCCGAGCGACTGCGGCGGTCGCCATCGGGGAGGCCCCGGCGGACACGAGCTTCGGCACCACGAGCTCCGCGTCACCCGGCAGGGCAGGCTGGCGCGGGCGGTCCCCGAGCAGTGCGGCGGCCTCCGCGACGCTGGGCGTGCCGACGGCGGCGCGGACGACCTCGCTCGGGTGCGGCACCTCGACCGCCGCCAGCACCTCGGCGGGCCACGTCACCAGCGGCACGCCCAGCCGGGCGGCCGCCGTCACGATCCCCTCCTCGTCGGCCTTGACGTCGGCGGTGGCCAGGGCGCGGACGCTGGCGGGGCTGAGCCCGGCGCCGTCGAGGGCCGCCCGGACCGTCTCCTCCACCTCCTGCGCGCTCACGCCCCGGCTGCCCCCGACGCCGACGACGAGGGTCGCCGGGCGCAGGACCGCGACGGGCACGCCGTCGCCCCGGAACTCCGACGTGGGGTCGTCGCGGCGATCGGCGACCCGCAGCACGGCGACGGCGTCGGCCGCGTCCGCCCGCACCGACGGGGGAAGCGCGGGCAGGGGGTGGACGGCGTCGGCGACCAGCCGCACCGGCTCGCCGTCGAGGACGGCGCGGGACACCGCGGCGACGTCTCCCTCCACGGGCATGCCGAGGGTGTCCAGCCCGGGCAGGCCGCGGGCGTCGCTGCCGGTGGTGACGACGCTGGTGGCGCCGAGGAGCGTGGCGACGGCGTCGGCGAGGGAGTTGGCCCCCGCGTGCCCGCCGGTGAGCGCGACCGCGAAGCGCCCGGCCTCGTCGACGGTGACCAGCGGCGGGTCGGTGCGCTTGTCGGCCAGCAGCGGCGCGACGAGGCGCACGACGGCCCCGGTCGCGAGGAAGGCGACGACGGCACGGCAGGACGTCCAGGCGTGCGCCAGGGACGCCGCGGCGCTGCCCTCGTCGACGAGCAATGCGTCGGGCCAGGCGGCAGCGAGCACCGCCGCATGGCGGCGACCGGCGGCGGTGACCGCGACGAGGCCGACCGGACGCTCCGGCACGGGCGCACCCGGAGGCGGGGCGGCGACGGGTGCGGTGGTCACGGGAGCTCCTGGACGTCGGGGGCGGTGCCGGTGAGCACCGTCACGGGGTTGAGGGCGGCCAGGCGCAGCGAGCCGCCGGGCAGGTCGGCTAGGCGCGAGGCGGCGAGCTGGACGCCGTCGACGGCGAACGCCGCCGCCCGCAGCAGCTGCACGGCCGGGGCGACGCGGTCCAGCGCGGCGAGCGCGACCACGACGACCGCGGGGCGGCAGGCGGCGACGGCCGCGAGCACGTCGAGCCCGCCACCGCCCACGAACACGGCGTCCGCGGGCGGCAGCGCTGCCAGCGCCGCGGGCGCGGCACCCTCCACGACGTCGACGTGCACGGCGTGTGCCGCCGCGTTGGCGCGGATCCGTGCGCACTGGTGCGGGTCGCGCTCGATCGCCACCACTGCGGCACCCAGCCGCGCGCACTCGACGGCGACCGACCCGCTGCCCGCACCGACGTCCCACACCACGCGCCCCGGTCGGGGGCCCAGCCGCGCCAGGGCCCAGGCGCGCACCTCGGCCTTGGTGACCATCCCGTCGCGGTGCTCGAACGCGTCCTCCGGCAGGGCCCAATCGGCGGCCCGTCCCGAGGACTGCGGCCGGCCCGCGATGCGCACGGGGGCGGCGGGCGCGGGGGGCGCCGGGCGCGGATCGACGACGACGACGTTGGGCTCGTGCCACCCCGTCGCCGGGACCTGCGCGGCGGGCAGGTCGACCACCCGTTCCCCGTCGCCGCCCAGGCGCTCGCAGACGACCACCCGGGCGGTCGGCGGCGCCGCGGCGGCCACCTGGGCGGGCCCGGTGACGGCGTCGGTGAGCACGACGCACGCCACCCCGGAGCGGACGACGGCCAGGGCCGCGCGCGGGTCGCGGCCGTGCGCGCTGACGACGGTGAGGTCGTCCCACGGCAGGCCCGCGCGGGCGGCGGCCAGCGCGACCGACGAGACGCCGGGGTGGACGACGACGGGCAGCCCTCGGTCCCGCAGTCGCCGCACGATGCCGAAGAACCCGGGATCCCCGCTGGCCAGGACCACGGCGTCCCCGTCGTGGCGGGCGAGGGCGTCGAGCGCGGCGGTGACCTCCCCCATGACGACGACCCGCGCGCCGGCGGGGACCGCGACGGCGTCCAGATGGCGGCGAGCCCCCACGACGAGGCCGGCCCGCCCCAGGGCCGCGGCGGCCTCGGGGCGCAGCGGCGCGCCGTCGCAGCCCACGACGTGGACGCTCACTCGCCCTCCCCGGCAGCCGGGGGACGCACGGTGCCCACCCAGTCGGCGCGGCTCGCGGCGACCACGGTGCGGCCGGCGAAGTCGACCATCGCGACCTCGGCGGCGAGCGCGCCGTCGGTGAACCGGCGCAGCACGTCGGCGACCTGCCGGCACAGGGCGTCCCCGGCGGGGCGCAGGAGCCCGGCCGCGTCCCACAGCTCGTAGGCGTGACGGCCGGTGTTGGCACCGGCGACCAGCTCGGCCAGCGCGGCGTCGCCCCCGACGGCGGCCGTGAGGCGGCCCAGCAGCGCCGTGTCGACCCGGGAGCGCGTGTAGTGCGTCATCAGCACCCCGGAGGCGAGCTTGGTGAGCTTGCCCGCCATCCCGACGAAGACGACGCGGCCGATCCCCGCAGCGGCGGCAGACGTCAGGGCGGCGCCGGTGAAGTCGCCCACCTCGACGAAGCACCCCTCGGGCAGGTCGGGCAGCATGGCCATCGCCGCGGCCTCGGTGCGCCCGCCCGTGCACAGCACGAGCGTCGACTCGCCCTGGGCGGCCATCACCTGCACCGCCTGGACGACGCTGGCGCGCCACGAGGCGGTCGAGAACGGCCGGACCACACCGGTGGTGCCGAGGATCGAGATCCCGCCGAGGATGCCCAGGCGGGCGTTGGTGGTGCGCCGGGCCATCACGTCGCCCTGGGGCACGCTGACGACGACCCGCACGCCCCGGCGCGCGACGTCGAGGACCTCCGCGACGCTGTAGGCGATCATCCGGCGCGGCACCGGGTTGATCGCGGGGCCTCCCACGTCCAGCCCCAACCCCGGCTTGGTGACGACGCCCACTCCGACCCCGCCGTCCAGCTCCAGTCCGGGCCGGCCCCGCCAGGTGACGGTCGCGGTGAGGTGCGCACCGTGCGTCACGTCGGGATCGTCCCCCGCGTCCTTCACGACCACCGCCTCCGCGCGGCGGCCGGCCTCGACGTCGCAGCGCTCGACGTCGAAGGCGACCCGCTGACCCGAGGGCAGCGCGACGTCCACGGCGTGCTGGACGCTGCCGCTGACCAGCGCGGCGCAGGCCGCCTTGGCGGCCGCCGCGGAGCAGGTGCCCGTCGTCCAGCCCGTGCGCAGCGCGCGGGGGCGCACCTTCGCGGTGCGCGGCAGGTCGGGCTCGCGCAGCTCGGGACGCTCCGGCGGCGGCACGTCGGTCACCGGGCGTCCTCCTGCGCGCGGCGGCGCAGCAGCTGCCCGCGAGCGGCGGCGTCCGCCCGGCGGAACCCGTGGAAGTGCCCCGGGTGGTACAGGTGCGAGCGGGTGCCCTCGCCCGCCCCGGCGGCCAGCGCGGGCCCGACGAGGAAGAGCGTGTGCTTCCAGAGCTTGTGCTCCTTGACGGTCTCCTCGAGCGTCCCCACGGTGCAGCTCACGACGAGCTCGTCGGGCCAGGTGGCGCGATAGGCGACGACGACGGGGGTGTCCGGCGTGTAGCCGCCGGCGAGCAGCTCGGCGGCGAGCCGGCCGGAGCGCGCCGCCGACAGGAAGACGGCCATGGTCGTGCCGTGCGCGGCGAACCCGCGGACGGTCTCCCCCGCCGGCATCGGCGTCTTGCCGCCCTCGAGGCGCGTGAGGACGACCGACTGGGCGACCTCGGGCACGGTCAGCTCGCGCCGGGCGATCGCGGCGACGGCGGTGAACGCCGACACGCCGGGGACGATCTCGACGTCGAGGCCGAGCGACACGCACCGGTCGAGCTGCTCCTGGACCGCACCCCACAGGGCGGGGTCGCCGGAGTGGACCCGGGCGACCACCAGGCCCTCGCGGGCGGCGCGCTCGTAGATCGGCAGCACGCCTTCCATGGGCAGCTGCGAGGAATCCACGATCTCGGCGCCCGGCCGCGCGTGCTCCAGGACGTCGGCGTGCACCAGGCTCGCCGCCCACACCACGACGTCGGCCTCGCCGATCACGCGGGCCGCGCGCAGCGTGAGCAGGTCGGCGGCGCCGGGGCCCGCCCCGACGAACCAGACCTTGCCGGCGGTGGTGGGTGAGGTCGTCACAGCTTGCCTCCGAGGGTCTCCCGGACGGCCGGGACGAGCAGGGTGGACAGGTAGGGCAGGTGGTGGTCGGCCGATGCGGCGGGGACGACCGCCTGCGTCGCCAGCCCCAGGTCGGTGCCGAGGACGGCGCCGGCGAGGCGGCCGTGGCGGGCCAGGACGTCGAGCACCTCGCCGGTACGCCGACCGCCCTTGTAGGCGACGACGGTGCCGCCGCCGGCCAGCGCCGCCTCGAGCGCGTCGAGCCCGGCGGTGAGCGGCACGAGCGTCAGCGGCTCCCGGCCCTCCGTCAGGGGCGTGCCGCTGGCCGCGGCGAGCGCCTGCATGGCCGTGATCCCCGGGACGGTCGTCACCCGCAGCTGCGGCACCAGCCGGCGCACGCCCGCCGCGAGGTAGGTGAAGGTCGAGTAGACGTTCGGGTCGCCGATCGTGGCGAACGCGACCGTCGTCGCGCCCCCGGTGAGGGCGTCGGCGACGACCTGCGCGGCGTCGTCCCAGGCCTGCCGCCGGGCAGCGGTCACCCCGCCCCGGTCGCTGAGCGCGAACACCGTGCGACGGATGCGGTCGTGCCCGGCGTGCGCGCGCACCGTCCGCTCCGCGCGCCCCTCCTCCTCCTGCGCGGAGACGGGGACGACGACGAGGTCCGCCTCCCGCAGCACCCGCACCGCCTTCACCGTGACCAGGTCGGGGTCGCCGGGGCCCACGCCGACGCCGACGAGCTGCGGGTGCGTGAGGCCGTCGCGGCCGGGACCGCTCGGGCCGCTCACGCCGCGGCCTCGACGAACCGGCGGGCGGCGCCCGGGGTGCCGGCCCAGTGCGTGTGCAGGTAGGAGGCGTGCACGCGACCGTCGACGAACCCGTGGCGCGCGCGGTCCCAGCCCCAGGCGGCACGCGCGCCGTGGGCGGGGTCGGTGGCGGTGCGGTGGAACTCGTGGCCGCGCACGCGCTCGCCCTCGCGGGCGACCACGGAGTCGGCGAGCGCGACGGCGTCGCGGTAGCCGAGCACGAGCTGCGACGTCATCCGCGCGGAGGACCCGATCCGGCCGACCATGGGGACGCCGTCCAGCTCGCGCCCCAGGTAGAGCAGCCCCGCGCACTCGGCGAGCACGGGCCCGTCGAAGGCGGCGAGGTCGGCGCGCAGGCCCGCGTTCGCCGCGAGGGCCTCCACGTGCAGCTCGGGGAACCCGCCACCGAGGACGACCGCGCGGGTGCCGACGGGCAGCGCCGGGTCGGTCACGGGGTCGAAGCCCACGACGTCGGCCCCCGCCGCCGCGAGCAGCTCGGCGGTCTCGGCGTAGGAGAACGTGAACGCGCGTCCGGCGGCCACCGCCACCCGCACCCCGGCGGCGACGGGCCCGCCCACCTCGGCGGCGGCGTCCCAGGCGGCGCAGGCCAGCGGCGGCGCCGTCGCGGCGAGGTCCAGCACGGCGTCGAGGTCCACCGTCTCCTCGACGAGCCTCGCCAGTTCGGCGACGGTGGCCAGAGACTCGACGCTGCGCTCGGCCACGGGGACGAGCCCGAGGTGGCGCGAGGGTGTCGCCACGGCGGCCGAGCGCGGCACGACCCCGAGGACGGGCACCCCGACCTCCGCGAGCGCCTCCCGCAGCAGCGATTCGTGCCGAGGCGAGCCCACCCGGTTGAGGACGACCCCGCCGATCCGCACCCGCGGGTCGAACGCCTGCATGCCGAGGACGATCGCGGCGGCCGAGCGGCCCTGAGCGGTCGTGTCGAGCACCAGGAGCACCGGCGCCTGCAGGAGCCGGGCCACGTGCGCGGTGGAGGCGAGATCGCGGTGACCCACCGCCCCGTCGTGCAGGCCCATGACGCCCTCGACGACGGCGACGTCGGCCCGGCGGGGGCTGAGCGCACCGTGCAGGAACAGCGGGGCGATCCGCTCCTCGCCGACCAGCCACGGGTCGAGGTTGCGGCCGGGGCGCCCTGCGGCGAGCCCGTGGTAGCCGGGGTCGATGTAGTCGGGCCCCACCTTGTGGGGGCTGACCTCCAGCCCGCGCGCCCGCAGCGCCGCGATCAGCCCCGTCGCGATCGTGGTCTTGCCGTGGCCGCTCGCCGCGGCCGCGACCACCACCCGGGGGATCTCGGTGGGGTCGCTCACCATTCGATCCCCCGCTGGCCCTTCTGCCCGGCGTCCATGGGGTGCTTGACCTTCGTCGTCTCCAGCACGAGGTCGGCGGCCGCCACGAGGCGGGGGTGGGCGTCGCGGCCGGTGACGACGACGTGCTGGAAGCCCGGCCGGGCGGCGAGGGTCGCCACGACCTCCTCGACGTCGATCCACCCCCAGGTGATCGGGTAGGTGAACTCGTCGAGGACGTACATGCCGTGCGCCTGGGCCGCGAGGTCGCGCTGGATCTGACGCCAGCCCTCCAGGGCGTCGGCGGCGTGATCGGTCTCGCTGCCCTGCTTGCGGGCCCAGGACCAGCCCTCGCCCATCTTGTGCCAGGCCACGGGGGCGCCGACGCCGTCGCGCTCGTGCGCCTGCCCGAGCGCGCGGAACGCCTCCTCCTCCCCCACCTTCCACTTGGCGCTCTTGACGAACTGGTAGACGGCGACGGGCATGCCCGCCGTCCACGCGCGCAGGGCCAGCCCGAACGCGGCGGTCGACTTGCCCTTCATGGCGCCGGTGTGGACGACGACGAGCGGGCGGTTGCGCCGCTGGCGGGTGGTGAGGCCGTCGTCGGGGACGGTCGTGGGCTGCCCCTGGGGCATCAGGCGGCGCTCCTTCCGGGGGTGGGGTGGGTGCGGGCGGGCAGGGTGCGGGTCGACACGGTGCGGGCGCGGACGACGTCGACCAGCGGCGCGGCTGCGACCTCGCCCAGGGGCAAGTGGTCGGCGTGGAGGGCGGCGGCCAGGCGGCCGGCGAGCCCGAGCCGCACAGGCCCGCTCTCGCAGTCGACGACCACGCTGCGCACGCCGCCGCGGGCGATCCGCCCCGCCACCGCCGTCGCCCTCGCCACGGCGTCGCGGCCTGCCGTGGCGCGCCCGTCGGTCACGACGACCAGCAGCGGGCGGCGCTCGGGGGCCCGCAGACGCTCCACGCGCAGCACCTCTGCGGCCGCCGCGAGCCCCTCGGCGAGGGGGGTCCGCCCCCCGGTGGCCACGGCGTCCAGGCGGGCCGCGGCGACCTCGACCGAGGAGGTCGGAGGGAGGACGACCTCGGCGCCGTGGCCGCGGAACGTCACCATCGCGACGGTGTCGCGGCGCTGGTAGGCGTCGCGCAGCAGGGCGAGGACGGCCCCCTTGACCTCGGCGACGCGGTGCTGCGCCCCCATGGAGCCGCTGGCGTCGACGAGCAGCAGCACGAGGTTGCCCTCACGGCCCTGCCGCCGCGCCAGCCGCAGGTCCTCCGGGCGCACGACGAGGCGCCCCGAGGCAGCCGCCGGGCGTTGCGGCCTGCGCGCGGCGGCGGCCCGGACGGTCGCGACGAGGTGGACGCCGCCCGCCGACACCGGGCCCGCCCCTGCGGGCAGCGCGGAGAGGGTGCGCCCGCGGGAGCTGCGCGCCGGCGACCGCCGACCGCTGGGCCCCGCGCCGACCCCCGGCACGGTGAGCGGGCGCGCGCTCAGCCCGGTGCGGGCGGCGACAGCCGGGGCGTTCGCGGCGGAGCCCCGACCGCTGCCCGTTCCCCCGCTCCCGGGGCCGCCCCCTGGCCCGTCGTCAGGCCCGTCGTCAGGGCCGCCGTCGGGACCGTCACCGTCGGAGTCGCCGTCGCCCCCGCCGTCGGGACCACCGTCCGCTCCACCGCCGTCCGGAGCCTGGGCCTGGCGCTGCTCCTGCGCGGCGCGCTCCAGCGCGTCGTCGAGCGCCTGCTCCAGCGCGTCGCCGTCGAGCCCGGGCGCGTCGAAGGGATCGCGACGGCGCCGGTGCGGCAGCGCGAGCCGGGCCGCCACGCGCACGTCCTCGGCCTCGACGACGCGGCTGCCGCGCCACGCGGCGTGCGCGATCGCCGCGCGGGCGGTGACGATGTCGGCGCGCATGCCGTCGACGTCGAACCCGGCGCAGATCTCGGCGACCAGCCGCAGGGCGGCATCGGGCAGCTCGACGCCCGGCAGCGACGCCCGCGCGAGGGCCACCCGCCGCGCGAGGGCCGCGTCCTGGTCCGCCCAGCGCGCCGCGAAACCGTCCGGGTCGGCGTCGGCGGCCAGCCGGCGCCGCACCACTTCGGCGCGCACCTGCGGGTCGCGGCTGGCGGCCACCTCCACGGTGAGGCCGAACCGGTCGAGCAGCTGCGGCCGCAGCTCGCCCTCCTCGGGGTTCATCGTGCCGACCAGCAGGAACGACGCCGCGTGGGTGACCGACACGCCGTCGCGCTCGACGTGGCAGCGGCCCATCGCCGCGGCGTCCAGCAGCAGGTCGACGAGGTGGTCGTGGAGGAGGTTGACCTCGTCGACGTAGAGCACGCCGCGGTGGGCGGCGGCCAGCAGCCCCGGCTCGTAGGCGCTGACCCCCTCGCCGAGGGCGCGTTCGAGGTCGAGGGAGCCGACCACGCGGTCCTCCGCGGCTGCCACGGGCAGCTCCACCAGCCGGGCCGGGCGGCGGACGGCCACGGGACCGACGTGAGGACCGACGTGAGGGCCGACGTGCGGGCCGTCGGGGCAGTGGGGATCGGGCCGCGCGGGGTCGCAGGAGAACCGGCACCCCTCGACGACGTCGACGGCGGGCAGCAGCGCGGCCAGCGCGCGCACCACCGTCGACTTCGCCGTCCCCTTCTCCCCGCGCACCAGCACGCCGCCCACCTGGGGCGAGACGGCGTTGAGGAGCAGGGCCAGGCGCAGGTCGTCCATGCCCAGGACGGCGCTGAACGGGAAGCTCATGCCCGGTCCTCCAGGTCGCCCTCGGTCTCCAGCAGGGCGGCGGTGAGCTGCTCGAGGGTGTCCGGCCTCGGGTGCTCCCACAGGCCCCGCTCGGCCGCCTCCAGCAGGCGTTCGGCGATGCCGCGCAACGCCCACGGGTTGCTGCGGTCCAGGAACTCGCGCACCTGCGGGTCGGCGACGTAGCTGGCGGCGAGCTGCTCGTACATCCAGTCGTCGACCACCCCGGCGGTGGCGTCGTAGCCGAACAGGTAGTCGACGGTCGCGGCCAGCTCGAACGCGCCCTTGTAGCCGTGCCGCTGCATCGCCGCGACCCACTTGGGGTTGACCACACGGGCGCGGAAGACCCGGCGGGTCTCCTCGGCCAGGGTCCGGGTGCGGACGTCGTGGGGCATCGCGCTGTCGCCCACGTACGCCGCGGGCGAGGCGCCGGTGAGGTGGCGGACCATCGCCACCATCCCCCCGTGGTACTGGAAGTAGTCGTCGGAGTCGACGAGGTCGTGCTCGCGGGTGTCCTGGTTCTTGGCGGCCACCGCGATCCGCCGGAACGCGGACTCCATGTCGGCCCGGGCCTCCCGCCCGTCCAGTCCCGCCCCGTAGGCGTAGCCGCCCCACACGGCGTAGACCTCGGCGAGGTCGGCGTCGGTCCGCCAGGTGCGGGCGTCGATCAGCGGCAGCAGCCCCGCGCCGTAGGCGCCGGGCTTGGAGCCGAAGATCCGCGTCGTCGCGCGCCGCTCGTCACCGTGGTCGGCGACGTCGGCGCGCACGTGCGCCGCGACGAAGTTCGACTCCTCCGGCTCCTCCAGCGCCGCCACCGTGCGCACGGCGTCGTCGAGCAGGGCCACGACGTGCGGGAACGCGTCGCGGAAGAACCCCGAGATGCGCACGGTGACGTCGATCCGGGGGCGCCCGAGCTCGGCCAGGGGCACCACCTCGAACCCCGTGACCCGGCGTGAGCGGTCGTCCCAGGTGGGCCGGCAGCCCAGGAGCGCGAGCACCTCGGCGATGTCGTCGCCCTGCGTGCGCATGGCGCTGGTGCCCCACACGGTCAACCCCACCGAGGCCGGGTAGGCGCCGGTGTCCGCGAGGTGGCGGGCCAGCAGGGAGTCGGCCAGGGCCTCGCCCACCGCCCAGGCGTTGCGGGAGGGGATGGCCTTGGGGTCGACGCTGTAGAAGTTGCGGCCGGTGGGCAGGACGTCGACGAGACCGCGGGTCGGCGACCCCGAGGGGCCCGGCGGCACGAACCGGCCGTCGAGGGCGGCGAGCACGTGGTCGATCTCGGCGACGGTTCCGGCCAGCCGCGGGACCACCTCCTCCGCGGCGAAGGCGAGCACGGAGGCGACGTCGCCGGCCTGCTCCGCCGGGACTCGCAGCACGTCCTCGACGACGAGCGGCACCTTCGCGGCGTCCCAGTCGAGGGCCTCCATGCCCTCGACGAGGCGGCGGGCCAGGACCTCCAGGAGGTCGACGGCGTCGGCGGCCGTGGCGGCGGGGCCCTCGACGAGGTCGGTGAGGGAGGCCGGCACCGCGACCCTCGCCCCGGGCTGCGCCAGCAGCGCCTGCTCGTCGAGGCCGTGCCGGACGGCGAGGCACTGGCGCAGCCCCGGCAGCGCGGCGCGGCCGGCCCACTGCTGCGGCGCCCGCAGCACCGCGAGCACGAGGTCGACGCGCGGCGCCCCGACCGGTGCGCCGCCCAGCACGTGCAGCCCGTCGCGGATCTGCACGTCCTTGACCTCGCACAGGTAGCCGTCGAGGTGAAGGACGAAGTCGTCGAACTCGTCCTCGCCCGGCATCGCCTCGGCGTGCAGGTCGTGGTGCAGCTCGGCAGCGGTGACGAGCTCCCAGACCTGCGCGCGCACCACGGGCACCTTCGCCGGGTCCAGCGCCTGGACGGTGGCGTACTCGTCGAGCAGCTGCTCCAGCTTCGCGAGGTCGCCGTAGGTGTCGGCGCGCGCCATCGGCGGCACCAGGTGGTCGACGACGACGGCGTGGGCGCGGCGCTTGGCCTGCGTGCCCTCGCCGGGGTCGTTGACGATGAACGGGTACACCAGCGGCAGGTGGCCGAGGACGGCGTCGGGCGCACACGCGGCCGACAGGCCGAGCCCCTTGCCGGGCAGCCACTCCAGCGTGCCGTGCTTGCCGAGGTGCACCACGGCGTCCGCCCCGAACCCGCCGTCCTCGCGCGGCGCGGCCAGCCAGCGGTAGGCGGCCAGGTAGTGGTGGCTCGGCGGGAGGTCGGGGTCGTGGTAGATCGCCACGGGGTTCTCGCCGAAGCCGCGCGGCGGCTGGATGAGCAGGGCGACGTCCCCCAGCAGCAGCGCCGCGAGGACGATCTCCTCGCCGTCCACGTACAACTGCCCGGGCGGGGGCCCCCAGTGCCGGAGCATCCCCTCCCGCAGGGGCTCGGGCAGCGCCTCGAACCAGCGCGTGTAGTCGGCCAGCGGCACCCGGGCGGGCGCGGCGGCCAGCTGCTGCGGGGTCAGCCACTCCACGTCGTGGCCGCCGGCCGCGATGAGCGCGTGCACGAGCGCGTCGCCGTCGGTCCAGGTCGGGGGCACGCCCGGCCCGGCCCCGACGTCGTACCCGGCCTCGGCGAGGGCCTCCAGAAGGCGGACCGCCGAGGCGGGGGTGTCCAACCCGACGGCGTTGCCGACCCGCGAGTGCTTCGTCGGGTAGGAGGACAGGACGACGGCCAGGCGCCGACGCGCGGGCGGCACGTGGCGCAGGCGGGCGTGGGCGACGGCGATCGCCGCGACGCGCGCGGTGCGATCGGCGTCGGGGACGTAGGCGGCCAGCCCGTCGGCGTCGATCTCCTTGAACGAGAACGGCGGGGTGACCAGCCGGCCGTCGAACTCGGGGATGGCCACCTGCATCGCCGCGTCCATCGGCGTCATCCCGGCGTCGGAGGCGGCCCACGCCTCGCGGCCGACGGTCAGGCACGGCGCCTGGAGCACGGGCACGTCGAGGGTGGCGAGGGCGCCGACGTCCCAGGCCGCCTGGTCCCCGCCCGCCGAGGCGTCCGCGGGCACCGCCCCGCCGGCGGCGAGCACGGTGACGACCAGGGCGTCGCAGCGGCGCAGCAGCTCGAGCACCCCGGCACCGTCGCCGTGGTCGCTCAACCCCCGCAGCGACCCGCACCACACGGGCAGCGCGTTCGCCCCCGCGGCCTCGACGGCGTCGGCGAGCGCCTCGACGAACGCGGTGTTCCCGCCCAGCTCGTGGGCGCGGTAGAAGACGATCCCGACCGTGGGCCGATCCGGCCGGAGGGCCTCGACGCGGCGGCCGGCGCCCACCCCGAACGCCGGGGAGCGCAGGGGCGGCTCGAACCCCTCCCCGGTCAGCAGCAGGGTGTCGGACAGGAACCGCGCCAGCTCGCGAAGGTTGGCCGGGCCCCCCTCGAGGAGGTAGGGCAGCGCGTCGGCGGCGATCCCCGCGGGGACGTTCGAGCACGCCATCAACGCCGCGTCGGGGACAGCCTCACCGCCGAGGACGACCGTCGGGACGCCGGAGTCGAGGATGGCCTGCAGGCCCTCGGGCCACGCCTGACGGCCCCCCAGCAACCGCACGACCGCGACCCGGACGCCGTCCAGCAGCGCGGGCACGTCGGCGGATGCCGTCCGGGCGGGGTTGGCGACGCGCCACCCGGCGCCGCAGGCGCGCGCGGCGAGCAGGTCGGTGTCGGCGGTGGAGACGAGCAGCAGGCTCACGAGGGGGCTCCCGGGGGGACGAAGGGCAGCCCTGCCGGGGCGCCGGAGTCGAGCAGGCGGGTGAGGGCGGCGGTGTCGAGGTGGTCGGCGACGAGATCGCCCCAGGCGTCCAGCCGAGCCGCGCGCACCTCCTCGAAGCGCGTGTCGGGCGCGGGGACGAAGGCGCTGCCGGCCAGGGCGGCGACCTCGCGCAGGAAGGCGCGGCGGAAGCCGTCGCTCTCCCACGCGCCGTGCCAGGTGGTGCCGAACACGGCACCGGCCCGGCAGCCGTCGAGGAACGGCTCGGCGCCCTCGTCGACGTCGCCGATGCCGTGGTGGATCTCGTACGCGGTGGTGACGGGCTCCCCGAGGGCGCTGCCGGTCGGGCGGCCGAGCACCTTCTCGGCGCGGAACCGGACGTCGACGGGCAGCAGGCCCAGGCCGACGACCCGGCCCCGGCGCGACTCGACGTCGTCGGTGACGCTGCGGGCGAGCATCTGGTAGCCACCGCAGATGCCCAGGACGGGGCGCCCGGCCCCGGCCCGGTCCGCGATCGCGGCGGCGAGGCCCCGCTCGTGCAGCCACGCGAGGTCGGCGACGGTCGCGCGGCTGCCGGGTAGCACGGCCAGGTCGGCGGCGCGGACCTGCGCCGGCGAGGTGGTCCAGACCACCTCGACGCCGGGCTCGGCCGCCAGGGCCTCCACGTCGGTGGCGTTGCTGGTGCGGGGCAACCGCACGACGGCGACCGTGAGCGTGTCGGGACCGCCACCGGGCTCGGGGCGCGCGGCGGTGTCGAGGGAGAGGCTGTCCTCGACGTCGACGGCGGCGCCGGGCCGCCACGGCACGACGCCGAGCACGGGCCGGCCCGTGAGCTGCTCCAGCATCGCGTTGCCCGGCCGCAGCAACCGCTCGTCACCGCGGAACTTGTTCACCACGAACCCGCTGATCAGCGCCTGGTCCTGCGCCGAGAGCAGCGCGAGGGTGCCGAACATGGCGGCGAACACCCCGCCCCGGTCGATGTCGCCGACGACGACGGTCGGGACGTCCCGGGCCACCGCGAGGCCCATGTTGACGAAGTCGCCGTCGCGCAGGTTGATCTCGGTGGGGCTGCCCGCCCCCTCGCAGACGACGACGTCGAAGCGCGCGCGCAGGTCGTCGAACGCGGCCAGGGCGACCTCGCGCAGCTCGTGCCGCAGCCGCCGGTAGTCCAGCGCGCCGGTCTCGCCGCGGGGGCGGCCCATGACGACGACGTGGCTGTGCCGATCGCCCCCGGGCTTGAGCAGCACGGGATTCATCGCGGCCTCGGGCTCCACGCCGCACGCCCGGGCCTGGGCGGCCTGGGCGCGGCCGATCTCGGCGCCGTCGCGCGTGACCGCGGAGTTGTTGCTCATGTTCTGCGCCTTGAACGGCGCCACGGCCACGCCCTGCCGGTGCAGCCACCGACAGATCCCGGCCGTCAGCAGGGACTTGCCCGCGTCGCTGGTCGTGCCGGCCACGAGCA
Source organism: Kineosporiaceae bacterium (assembly GCA_046330935.1). Lineage (GTDB taxonomy): Bacteria > Actinomycetota > Actinomycetes > Actinomycetales > Kineosporiaceae > JAXLRU01. The sequence continues at coordinate 230,109 of JAXLRU010000005.1, read as the reverse complement.
GCGCGCCGCTCATCGCCGCCTCGTTCGCGCAGGCGTCAGCGCCGCGCCGCGGGCCAGGGGCCCGGGCGCGCAGGAATCGCGCACGCCGTCAGCAGCTGCTGCGGTAACGGTGGGGGGTGTGCTGCGCGCACGGCAGCAGGGAACGACGCCTCATCGATGGCCTCCACGGGTATCCACGCCCTAGGGCTTGCACCGACGGCCGAAGTATCCTGGCTCCCGGATCAGTGCGGACTCCCGGCCTTCCAACCGCCGAGGCGGCCGTGGCGCGCGAGGGGATCCGCTCCCCGGTGACAGTGGCGGGACCGCGCCGGATTCTCACCGGACTTCCTTCACTGCCGTCGCGCCGGACTCAACCACACCCGGCCCGTACGGGGCAAGGCGCGCCCGTGTCCGGCGCGACGCGGCGGCGAGCGCCGGTCGGGCCGGCAACGCCCGGCGATCAGCGCAGTCCGCGCAGCCAGGTGACGGCGGCGCCGAGGTTGCGGCGGCTGCGCTCGTAGCGCGCCCCCCACCACACGAACAGGGCACCGACGAGCGCGAGGGTGATCCAGCGCGGGACCAGCGTGACCACGGGCCACAGCTGCGCGAGGCCGACGACGACGAGCGCGATCGTGGCGGGGAGCACCGCCGCGGCCAGTCGCAGCCGGACCCCCAGGACGAGCACGACAGCGGATGCCGCCAGGACCCCCACGGGCCGGATCCAGCCGTCCCCGCCGACGGCCACGAGCGCCGAGGGGCCGAGGCCGACGGAGACGGCGGGCCCGAGCACCGCCCACGACCCCGGCGTCCGCACGCGCCGGGCCACGAGGATCCCGGCCAGCCCGAGCAGGGCGGCCGCGGGCAGGGAGTACGCCTCGACGACGTCGACGTCGGCGCGCGCCGTCAGCGACCACGTGGCGATCGAGAACAGTCCCGAGGCGAGGTAGGCCACGGGAGCCCGGCGGGGCTGCACGGCGCAGGCGGCCGTGAGCGCGCCCCCGACGGCCGCGACGGCCGCGAGGTGGAAGGCGCCCCCGAGCGCGCCCGCGACCAGGGCGGCGGCCTGGCCCGCGACGGCGGCGAGCGCCAGGGAGGCCTCGGCCGCCCCTGCCCGCGCCGCCGCGGGCGCGCCACCAGGCGGCTGCGACCAGGCACAGGGCGACGGCGGCGGCCAGTCCCGCGCACCGCCAGGTGTCGGGGTGGCGCCGGGACGTCTCGCCGAGGAGGCCGCCCGCGGCGACGGCGGCCAGACCACCGCCGAGCAGCAGCACGGGCCTCAGGCTGGCGGCCAGCGGCGACCAGCCGTCGACGAGCCAGCGCAGCGCGACGGCGGCGGCGAGGGCGGCGACGACGACCGGCTCGCGATCGGCCTCGACCAGGACCCCGGCCAGCCAGCACGCCGCCACCGTCGAGGCGGTCAGCACGGCGAGGCGGGCGGTGGCGCGCACGTCGAGGGACACGGCGGGGACGCGAAGCGGTTCGGGCTCCCCGGGCAGCCGGCGACGGTCGCGGACGGCGTCGAGGGCCGCCACCGCGACGATGACGGCGGCGAGCAGCGCACCGGAGGTCGGCGCGAACCGCAGCAGCGACGCCGCGGCGACACCCAGGGCGCCGCCCGCGACGACGGCGAGGGCGGCACGGTCACCGGGCACGCGACGTCCGCGGAGCACGCCGAGACCCGGGGCCGAGGTGGTGAGCGCGATCCAGGCGAGGGCGAGCGCGGCGACGGCGGCCAGGGCACCCGCCGGCACTGCGGCGTCCGCGGCCCGCGCGGCACCGGCCGCCTCGTCTGCCGCCGAGGGCAGCGACGCCACGACGAGCAGGAGACCGCCGCCGAGCAGCACGCGGGAGGGCTCGCCCCAGCCGAGGCGGACGAACGCGGGACGGGCGAGGACGACGAGCACCGCGGCGGCGCCCACCGCGGGCCAGGCGTGGCCGAGCCGGCCGTCGGGGCCGGCGGCGACGGCGAGGGCTGCGACGACGAGGGCGCCCGCGGCCGCGAACGGCGCCAGCCGTGAGCCCGTGAGCTGCCGACCGAGCACCACGAGGACGGCCGCCGCGACGACGGCCGACACCGCCGTGTAGAGCCAGCCGGGCCAGCCCAGCCCGTCGACCAGTCCGAGCTGCCAGGCCCCCCACAGGTCGGCGACGATCAGCAGGCAGCCGAGCGCCTCCATCGCCGACGCTGTGGACGGCAGTCCCCGGCCGCTCAGCCGCGGCACGGCCGCGAAGGCGGCCGCCGTGAGGGCGAGCATGACGACGGCCTGTCCCAGCGCACCGAGCAGGCTCCACGCGACGGCGACGAACACGAGCGCCCCGACCGACAGGCAGAACACGCCCAGCGTCAGCAGCAGGCGCTGGGCCCCCAGCGTCGAGGTGCGCGGCCGCCGGTCAGGGCCGGTCGGCGCGCCCGCCGGCAGCGGCAGCCGCAGCGCGGCGATCAGCGCCTCGCGCTGCACGCGAAGGGCGGCCAACTGCTGGTCGAGGTGCCACAGCCGCACCGCGTCGGGGCCGGTCAGGCGGATGCCGCAGACCGGGCAGGCCGGGGCGCCGGTGGGGAGGAGCTCGCTGCACCCCGGGCAGGCGAACTCGGCGACGGGTGCCGCCTGGGGTTCGGCGGGTGTGGAGGTGGACATGGCGGGGGCCTTTCGCGCAGCGGGGTCGGAGCACGAGGTACGACGGTCATGACCATGGTGGGCATCGGCAGCGCGACGGCGATTGAGTAGCCGTACCCGAAGGGTGTCGGTGCCGGTACCGGTCACCCGTGCGATGCAGGGGCAGCCCCGCGGTGCGAGCGCGCCGCAGGCCCGGAATGCCCCATGACATCGTGCGCCCCCGCGGTCGAACCGTTCCGGCACCTGTGCGAGGCTCTGCCCCGCACCGCGACCCCCGGCGCCGCAGCGCCGCCCCCAGAGGAGGAACCCATGGCCCGCGTGTTCGTCACCGGCTCCAGCGACGGCATCGGAGCCCGCACCGCCGCCGACCTGATCGCGGCGGGGCACGACGTCGTCCTCCATGGGCGCACCCGGCAGCGCGCCGACGAGGCCCTCGCCGCCCTTCCCGGCGCCGCGGGCGCTGTCGTCGGCGACCTCGCGTCCTTCGCCTCCACCCGCACCCTTGCCGAGCAGGCGAACGACCTCGGGCCCTACGACGTCGTGATCCACAACGCCGGGATCGGCGGCGGGATCGACTCGCGCACCACCAGCGAGGACGGCGTCGAGCTGATCCTGCACGTCAACGCCCTCGCGCCCTACCTGCTCACCGCGCTGATGCCGCTGCCGGCGCGGCTGGTCTACCTGACCTCCGGGCTGGAGGCCGACGGGGTCGCCGACCTCGACGACCTGCAATGGGAGCGCAAGGCGTGGCACGGCATGCAGGCCTACAGCGACTCCAAGCTGTGGGACGTCGTCCTGGCCTTCGCGGTGGCCCGGCGCCACCCCGAGGTGCTCAGCAACGCCGTCGACCCGGGCTGGATCCGCACCAAGCTGGGCGGCCCGAACGCCACCGACGACCTGCCCGAGGGCGCCGCCACCCAGGTGTGGCTGGCCACGAGCGACGACCCGGCCGCGACCGTGTCGGGGCGCTACTTCAAGCGCCAGGCGGTCCTGGCCAACAACCCGGCCGCCGACGACGTCGCGATCCAGGATGCCTTCCTCGCCGAGTGCGCCCGCCTCACGGGGGTCACGCTCGCCTGAGCGGCACGGCCGTAGGCCTGCCCATTCCCGGGCGGCGGCCGTAGCGTCGCCACCCATGACCACCGACGCGCTCCCCCGCCCCGAGGTGTTCGACCACGTGTCCCTGCCCGCGTCGGTCGCGTGGCAGGCCGTGACCTTCATGCGGTGCGAGTGGACGGGCCTGTTCGACGGCGGGTTGCGCTGGATCGGCACGCCGTTCGGGGACCGGGAGTCCCCCACGTACGTGGTGCTGCGCAGGCACGAGGTGCTCCTGGCGCACGCCGCGCTGATCCGGGCGCCCGTCCTGCACGACGGCGTGGAGCTGGCCGTCGCCGGCCTCGGGTGCGTGTTCACGATGCCGCCGTACCGCAGCGCCGGGCACGCCGGGACGGTGCTGCGGGAGGTGGGGCGGTTGATCGACGCCGGCGGCGCCGACCTCGGCATGCTCTTCTGCGATCCCGAGCTGGCCGCGTTCTACGAGCGGTTCGGGTGGACGCCCTGCTCCGGCGGGACCCTCGAGGGAAACGGGCAGGCGGTGCGCGAGCTGCGGATGATCCGGCCCGTCTCGGCCCGGGCCACAGCCCTCGCCGCGTCGTTGACGACGTCGACGGTGCGGGTGGGGTCGGCCTGGTGACGCCTGGCACGACGGCGTGGGGCGCCCGTGGGACGATCGCCGGGGGGCCGGATCCGCCGGCCCCTGCCCCGGCGCGCCCCCGCGGGCGCCCCGCCCGACCCCCCGGAGCACGATGCCCGTCACCTTCCACCCCTCCGCTGCGCCCACGATCGGCGTCGAGTGGGAACTGGCGCTGGTCGACCCCGCCACGGGTGACCTCGCCTCGGCGGCGCCGTCGGTGTTCGCGGCGCTGGAGGAGGAGGGCGGTCCCGGCAGCCACGCGAAGATCAAGAAGGAGTTCCTGCTCAACACCGTCGAGCTCGTGACGGGGATCTGCGAGCACGCCGGCGAGGCGGCGGCCGACCTTGCCGGGTCGCTGCAGCAGCTGACCGCCGTCACCGACGCGCTGGGGCTCGACATGTTCTGCGCGGGCAGCCACCCGTTCTCCCGCTGGAGCACCCAGCAGATCAGCGAGGGCGACCGGTACGCGACGCTGCTCGACCGCACCCAGTGGTGGGGCCGGCAGATGGTGATCTATGGCGTGCACGTGCACGTGGGCGTCCCCGACGCCGACCGGGTGATCCAGCTCCTCGACGCGCTGCTCGTCTACTACCCGCACCTGCAGGCCCTCTCGGCGTCGTCCCCGTTCTGGGAGGGCATCGACACCGGCTATGCGAGCAACCGGGCGCTGCTGTTCCAGCAGCTGCCCACGGCCGGACTGCCGTTCCAGTTCCGCACGTGGGCCGAGTACGAGTCCTACGTCGCCGACATGCTGGCGACGGGCGTCATCGACGTGCACTCCGAGATCCGGTGGGACCTACGCCCCTCCCCCGAGCTCGGCACCCTCGAGACCCGCGTGTGCGACGGCCTGCCCACGCTCGCCGAGGTCGAGGCCATCGCGGCGCTCACCCACTGTCTCGTCGTCGACCTCGGGCGCCGGCTCGACGCGGGCGAGCGCCCGCCGACGCTGCCGCCCTGGCACGTGCAGGAGAACAAGTGGCGGGCCGCCCGGTACGGGCTCGACGCCATCGTGATCCTCGACGCCGCCAACACCGAGCGGCTGGTGACCGACCACCTCGCCGAGGAGCTGGACCGGCTGGCTCCCCTCGCCGCCGAGCTCGGCTGCCGTGAAGGCCTGGACGGCGTCGCCCGGATCCTCGAGCACGGCGCCAGCTACCAGCGCCAGCGCGCCGTCGCCGCGGCGGCCGGAGGCGACGTCGGGGCGGTGCTGCGCCATCTCACCCGCGAGCTGCACGAGGGCCCGCTGACCGGCTGATCGCGCCGGCCGCTCACCCCCACCGGCTCCACGAGGTGACCGACCACACCCAGAGCACCCCGAAGCCCAGGAAGCCGAGCCCGACCACCACTCCCACGACGGGGCCGGCACTGCGCCCGGTGACGAGCCGCTGGGGGTCGGTCGGGTCGTGGTGCACGACGAGCTGCTCACCCGGCACGTAGGAGATGGGGCGGACGGCCCCGGGCACGTCGGCCCGCACCTTCTGCTCCGTCGCCGTGAAGAACTCGACGACCGGCGCGAACGTGAGGCCCCCGTCACTGGTGGAGCGGATCTGGTTGTCGACCACCGTGGCGACCACCCGCCGTCCCCGCCGGACCAGCCTGCGCTCCCGGCTCGCGGTGCGCCACGACGACACCACGGCGGCCACCCCGACCAGCATCGGCAGGACCCCGACCAGCGCGAGTGCTCGCTCCCCCATCGCCTCTCCCCGTTCCGTCCCCGCGCTCCCCGCCGGTCGGCGGGCCGCTGTGGTGCGCCCAGGGTGGCACATCCCGGTGTCGCCGCCCCGTGCCCGATGTCCCGGCCCGCCGGGCAGACTGGCGGCATGGCGGTGGCGGTCTGGGATCAGGGCCTGAGGGCGGGCGGCGACCTCCCCGTCGCAGGCCGGCTGGCCGAGGTCGTCGCGTGCCTCGAGCGCAGCGGGCGGGCCCTCCTCGTGGCACCACCGGGGACGGGCAAGACCACGCTGGTCCCCCTCGCCCTGGCCCGCGCCCTGGCCGCGGGCGCAGCGGAGGGCGCCGTCGTCGTGGCCCAGCCCCGTCGCCTCGCGGCACGCGCCGCCGCCGCGCGCATGGCCGCGCTGACCGGCACGGCCGTGGGGGACGTCGTCGGTGTCACGGTGCGGGGCGAGCGGCGGGTGAGCGCCCGCACCAGGGTCGAGGTCGTCACCACCGGGGTCCTCGTCAACCGGCTGCTGCGCGACCCGGAGCTGCCCGGCGTCGCCGCCGTCGTGCTCGACGAGTGCCACGAGCGTCACCTCGACGCCGACCTGGCGCTGGCGTTCGCCGTCGACGTGAGGGCCGCCCTGCGCGAGGACCTGTGGCTGCTCGCGACCTCGGCGACCCCCGACGTGTCGGTCCTCACCACCGCCCTGGCACCCGCGGGCGCCGGTCCCGTGCCGGTGCTGGAGGTCAGCGCCCCCACCCACCCGGTGGAGATGCGGTGGGCGCCGCCGCCCGCACCGCCGCAGCACGCGGGCGGCCGCAACCAGGTCGATCCCGGCTTCCTCGACCACGTCGCCGCCGTCGCCGTCGCCGCCCACGAGGAGCGCCGTGGCGACGTCCTGGTGTTCGTCCCCGGCCTGCGGGAGATCGAGCACGTGGCCGCGGCCGTGCGCGCGGGTGCTGCCGACGTCGACGTGAGGGTGCTGCACGGCGGGCTGCCCGCGGGCGTCCAGGACGCCGTCCTGCGCCCCGGTGAGCACCCGCGCGTCATCGTCAGCAGCGCCGTCGCCGAGTCGAGTCTCACCGTCCCCGGGGTGCGAGTCGTCGTCGACGCGGGGCTGTCACGGCAGTCCGAGCACGACCCCGGCCGAGGACTGGCCCGGCTGGTGACGACGCGGGTCTCCCGCGCCTCCGCCGCGCAGCGCACCGGTCGCGCGGGCCGGGAGGCCCCGGGCGTGGGCATCCGCTGCTGGGCGGCCACGGACCACCACCGGCTCCCCGACCACCCGCAGGCCGAGATCATGATCGGGGATCTGGCGCCCGCGGCCCTCGCGCTCGCGGCGTGGGGGTTGCCGGACGGCTCCGGGCTGGCGCTACCCGAGCCGCCGCCCGCCGGGCGACTCGCCGCGGCCCGGGCCGTCCTGGGCGCCCTGGGTGCCGTCGACGCCGACGGAAGGCCGACGCCGCGGGGCCGCGCCCACCTCCGGCTCGGCGTCCACCCCCGCCTGGGGCGGGCCCTGCTCGACGCGGCACCGTTCGTGGGAGTGGCGGCGGCGGCCGAGGCCACGGCCGCCCTCGACGACGAGGTGGCCGGCGCCAGGGGCCTGCGCGCCGGGGACGACCTCGCCGCGGCGGTGCGCCGCCTGCGCAGGGGCGAGGCGCCCGGCGAGGTCGTGCGGCGATGGCGGCAGGAGACCCAGCGCCTGAGCGCGGCGGCCGCCTCCCTCCCCGGGACCGGCGACGGCGGGGCGCGACCGTCGTCGCTGGACGCCGTGGGCCTGGTCGCGGCCCTGGCCTACCCCGACCGGATCGCCCGCCGCCGCGAGGAGGCCGACTCCTACGTGATGACGTCGGGTCCGCAGGTGGAGCTGGCGGCGGGCTCCGCTCTCGAGGGCAGCCCCTGGATCGTGGTGGTCGACGCGGTCCCGCGAGGCAGCGGCCTGCACTGCCGCACGGCCGTCGCGATCGACGAGGCGGTGGCGCTGCAGGCCGCCTCCGCTCTCCACGAGACCCGCGTCAGCGCGGTCTGGGCCGACGGTGACGTGCGGGCCCGGCGGCGGAGGTCGCTCGGGGCGATCGTGCTGGAGGACGTCCCGGCCGAGGTCGAACCGGCCCTGCGCGCCGCGGCCGTGGCCGACGGCCTGCGCCGTGACGGCCTGGGCCTGCTCAGGTGGTCGGACGCGGCGACCGCATTCCGGCAGCGGCTGGCGGCCGCCCATGCCTGGCGCCCGCAGCGCTGGCCGGCGGTCGACGACGACGCGCTGCTGGCGGACCTGCAGTGGCTGGAACCCGCGCTGGGCCGGTGCCGCTCGCGGGCCGACCTGGCGCGCATCGACGTCCTCGCCTGCCTCAAGGGGCTGCTCCCGTGGGACGCGACCGTCACGGGTCCGGGGTCCCTCGCCGAGGCGGTCCCCGAGTCGCTGCAGGTGCCCAGCGGGCGGCGCGTGCGCGTGGACTGGTCGGACCCGCTCCGCCCGGTCCTCGCCGTGAAGCTGCAGGAGTGCTTCGGCTGGGCGCGGGGGCCTCGGGTGCTGGGGGGCGACGTGGGCGTCGTCCTGCACCTGCTCTCGCCGGCCGGTGCCCCGCTGGCCGTGACGGGCGACCTGGAGTCGTTCTGGGAGAGCGCCTACCCGCAGGTGCGCGCACAGATGCGGGGGCGCTACCCGAAGCATCCGTGGCCGGAGGACCCGTGGCGGGCGCCGGCGACCGCGCGGACGGCCGCAGCGCTCAGACGGGCTGGACCGTGAACCCGGTGAAGGTGACGGCCATGCCGCCCTCGGTGGGCGAGGCGGCCATCGGCCCGACGCCGACGGGCAGCGCGGGCGGGAAGAAGGCGAGGCGGTGCGTGGCCCACATGCCGCCGTCGACCGCGAAGTCGACGGTGAGGCTGTCCCCGGCACGCCGCACCCGGACGGCGAGCACCTGCGGCGCCTCGCGCAGCGCCGACTGCGACCAGTCGGACACGCCGTGGGTGACCACCGCGCTGAGCAGGTGGCGGCCGTGGGCGAACTCGACGCCGCACTTCATCCAGCGCTCGGCGTCCAACCGCACCATGAGGCCGGCCTGGTCGAACTCGCTGCGGTAGTCGGCGCGGACCCGCACCTCGGCCACGAAGTCGCCGCTGACCTTGCGATAGGCGAAGTGACCGTTGTCGCGGATGAACCCGTAATGGGTGGTGCGCCAGAAGTCGGTCTCACCGTCGGTGACCAGGTGGATGGTCGACGCGTCGGCCTCCCATCGCCCCGGCTCGCCCGACCATGCCAGGGCCGCGCTGTCGGCGACCGGTTCGTCGAGGGGGGCCATGCGGGGAGTCTGACGGGTTCGCTGCGCGGATGCCACCCGCCGACCCGGCGTGGCGCGTGGCCGGGGGCGGTCCTGCCGCCCCCGGCCACCTCAGCTCGTCCGCGATCTGTGTCGACGCTCCGGAACGGGCGTCAGGAGCGCGTGGCGCTGACCTTGACGAGCGTCGTCGTCGACGGCGACAACGCGTTCCCGGTGGGATCGACCGCGACGACCTCGTAGGACGACGTCCCCGCCAGCGGCGCCGAGTCGGTGTAGGACAGCGACACCGGCACCCCCGTGTGGGCCGTCACGGTCGCCAGCGGCGTCGCCGAGGACGAGAACGTCGACGACGAGCCCCGGTAGATCCGGTAGGACGCCACCCGGTCGTCGTCGGAGGCCGACGCCCACGTCACCGTCACCGGCGTGCCCAGCGGCTGCACACCAGCCGGCGACGCCTGCAGGTTGCGGATCAGCCCCGGCGCGCTCGTGTCGGCCACGTCCGCCGCCACCGTCGTCTGGGCCAGGCTCAACGGCGCCGAGGGGTTGCCCATCCGGTCCAGCGCGACGACCTTGTACAACGGGTTCGTCCCCGCCGCGGGGTCGGTCCAGTACTGACCCCGCACGACCGCCTTACGGTTGGCAGCCGTCAACGCCTCCCCGGCCGTGGCCGGCTTGTACACCGCGTAGGACACGGTCCCCGACGCCGAGGCGTCCGTCGCCGCCGCCCACTTCAGCTTCGCCGTCGCCCCGCTGAGCAGCCACCTTCCGGTTCCGGTCCCCCATGACGGCGGCGTCTGGTCGACCGCGGCGGCGTCGGTGTGCGCACCGGACAGGTTGGACGCCACGAGATAGGTCGGGTCGGTCACGTAGGGGGTGTCACTGACCCGGTACGGAGACGTCGTGGTGAACGCCGGCGTCGCCCCCGCCACGTACGCGGGGTGATACACGTCGGCGGCCACGATCCCGGTGCCCGACACCGGCTTCGTGAACACCGTGACCCCCGCGGGCACACCCGCGGTGAGGGAGTCCACCCCGGTGATGCGGGTCCGGATGTCACCCGTGGACTTCAGGAACGCCACCACGTCCACGACGTCCTGCACCACCACATTCGTCTCGGGGATGCGGAACGGCACCTCCGGCACCGCCGGCACCACGACCTGGTTCCCGTTGGCGTCCAACGCCATCCGCTGCTGCCGATGCACCAGGTACACACCCTCACGCTGGATTGTCGGCAAGACACCCGAACTGGGCCGCTTGAACGCCGTGAGGTACCACGAATCCAGGTCGAGCCAGCCGTAGCCGCCGCGCGCCGAGGGCGCGAACTGCGAGCTCTCGCTGTAGTCGTTCCAGGTGGGCATCTGCACCCATTCGGCAGACGACTGCATCGCCCGGGTCCAGGTGTTGCGGAGGTTCAAGGAGGCGGCGGCCTCACGAAAGGCGGCCCGCACCGACGTGTCCGTGCGCCCGTCCTTGGGGCGGTGATCCTGGATCGAGACCGGTTGCGCCCAGATGAGCTTCTTCTTCACGCCGGGCTGCGCCGGGTCCGTGAGCGCCCCCGGCGTATTGCGGATCGTCGCGACCTCGGTGGCGAAGGTGCTCGCCGGGTCCCACGCGTTGTTGACGCCGTTGCGGGAGCCCCACTCGGAGATGCCGAAGCTGATGTCCTTGAACTTCTGCCAGTCCGTGCTGCGGTTCCACAGGATCGGCATGAGCGCGGCCGGCCTGGCGGGCTTGCCCGCCGTCGCCCACACGGGCGAGGCCGCGATGCGGGCCAGGACGCGCGTCCAGTACTCGGTGGTGCTGGGCGTGCCGTTCACCGTGACCGTCGCCGACTCCGGCCGCGCGGGCATGAGCACGAACCGGTCGAGGGACCCGTCCTTGACGGTCATCAGCGTGGAGAGCCGGTCGCGGGTCCCGCCCCCGGTGACCAGGGTGACGAGGTTGTCCGCGAGATTGTCGGGGGTGCGTTGCGCCATGCTGCCGGTGGGCCCATCGCCCATGTCGGGCATGAGCGTCACCTTGAACGGCCGGTTCGGTCGGCAGAGGTTGACCTCGTAGACGGCGTCGAGCATGGCGGCCGTCGTGTCCAGCACGTTGAGGTCGGGGGAGCTGTCCGAGGCGAAGTTCAGGATGTCGAGATACCAGCCGTCGAGACCGGCGGCGATCGCCTGCAGCACCTCGGTCTTGGCCGCCTCGACCCGCCGCTCGTAGCCCGACGTGGTGCTCGTGAAGGGGATCGGCCGGTCGCGCAGGTATCCCCCACCGCGGAGGAACTTGTCGTTCTCACCCTGGGGGTTGAGGTAGTTCTTCGTGTAGTAGTCGGTCGCCTCGGTGTTCACACTGCCCGACAGCACCCGACTGAGCGGCGTGAAGTAGTTGGCGAACACCTTCTTGGTGGAGCCGCCAGTGGTGGCGTAGTCGGGCATGTCGAACGGCAGCCAGGGCGTGCTCGTGAGGTTCTCCGCCGGGCAGGCCGTGGTGACCGCGAGCAGCGGGGCGCTGCCCGCGTCGGCGCTCAGGCCCGGCGCAGTGGTGGCGAGGGTCGCCAGGACGACGGTCGTGACGACCCCCGCACGGCGACGATGGCGTGGACTGGAAGGCATGGGTGATCTACCCCTCCCCCGTTGGGAGCGCGTTCTTCCCCCGCCGGTGCGGGTCGCGCTCGAGTCGTACCCGCCGGTCACGAGGACCGGCAGGGACGGATGAATGGCGGGCACGGCGGACAGCAGCGCCCGCGGGTGTCCGGTGCCGGACGGGGACACCCGCCCGGCACCGGATGAGAGGTGTCAGGAGCGCGTGGCGCTGACCTTGACGAGCGTCGTCGTCGACGGCGACAACGCGTTCCCGGTGGGATCGACCGCGACGACCTCGTAGTACGACGTCCCCGCCAGCGGCGCGGAGTCGGTGAAGGACAGCGACACCGGCACCCCCGTGGGGGCCGCCACCGTCGCCAGCGGCGTCGCCGAGGACGAGAACGTCGACGACGAGCCCCGGTAGATCCGGTAGGACGCCACCCGGTCGTCGTCCGAGGCCGACGCCCACGTCAACGTGACGGGTGTGCCCAACGGCTGCACACCGCTCGGGGACGCCTGCAGGTTACGGATCAGACCCGGCGCGCTCGTGTCCGCCACGTCCGCCGCGACCGTCGTCTGGGCCAGGCTCAACGGCGTCGAGGGATTGCCCATCCGATCCAGCGCGACGACCTTGTACAACGGGTTCGTCCCCGCCGCGGGATCGGTCCAGTACTGACCCCGCACGACCGCCTTACGGTTGGCAGCCGTCAACGCCTCGCCTGCCGTGGCCGGCTTGTACACCGCGTAGAACACGATGCCCGACGCCGAGGCGTCCGTCGCCGCCGCCCACTTCAGCTTCGCCGTCGCCCCGCTGAGCAGCCACTTCCCGGTACCCGTCCCCCACGACGGCGGCGTCTGGTCGACCGCGGCGGCGTCGGTGTGCGCACCAGACAGGTTGGACGCCACCAGATACGTCGGATCCGTCACGTAGGGAGTGTCACTGACCCGGTACGGAGACGTCGTGGTGAACGCCGGCGTCGCCCCCGCCACATACCCGGGGTGATACACGTCCGCAGCCACGACCCCGGTCCCCGTGAGCGTCTTGGTGATCACCGTGACGCCCGCGGGCACACCCGTGGTCAACGAGTCCACCCCCGCGATCCGGGTGCGGATGTCACCCGGCGACTTCAGGAACGCCACCACGTCCACGACGTCCTGCACCACCACATTCGTCTCGGGGATGCGGAACGGCACCTCCGGCACCGCCGGAACCACCACCTGATTCCCGTTGGCGTCCAACGCCATCCGCTGCTGCCGATGCACCAGGTACACACCCTCACGGGTGATCGTCGGCGCCGCGCCGGCCTTCCAGCCGGCCAGGTACCAGGCGTTGAGGTCGAGCCAGCCGTAGCCGCCACGGGCCGAGGGCGCGAACTGGGTGGACTCGCTGTAGTCATTCCAGGTGGGCAGCTGCACCCAGTCGGCCTGGGAGGTGGTGGCCGACTCCCAGGTCTTGCGCAGGTTCAGGGACGCGACGGCCTCACGGAAGGTGGCCCGCACGGCGGTGTCGGTGCGCCCGTCCTTGGGGCGGTGGTCCTGGATCGAGACGGGTTGGACCCACATCAGCTTCTTCTTCACCCCGGGCGACGTCTGCAGCACCCCGTCCGTGCCGCGCACGTCGGTGGCCGTCGTCGTGTTCGAGGGGTTCTGGTTGGCACCGTTGCGCGACCCCCAGGTGCTGACGGCGAAGCTCAAGGGCGCGAACGCGTTCTTGGACGCCGTCGTGTACGTGAGGAAGAGCGGGAAGAGCGCGCTGGGAATCCCCTTGGCGCTGAGCTTCTGCAGCACCACGTCCCAGTAGCCGGCGCCGACCAGCGAGGGCTCGGTCGGCGACGTCGCCGACTCGGGGGCGCCCGCCGGCATGATCACGGTCTTGGCCTGCCCGCTGGCGGGGTCCGTGACCGTCATCAGCGTGGAGCGCCGGTCGCGGCCAGCCGCGTTGTTGTCGGTGAGCAGGGTGTTCAGCCCGTCGGCCATCGCATCGGTCGTCCGGTTGGTCAGGCCGCCGCTGAACTGGTCCACCATGAGAATGATCTTGAAACTCTTGCCGGTCTGCGCGTTCACGTCGACGACGGCGTCGAGGGCGGCCAGGCTGTTCTGGTACCCGACGTCGGTGGGCCTGTCCCCCGGCAGCAGGAGGATGTCGAGGTACCAGCCGTCGAGACCGGCCGCGATGGCCTGCCGGACCTCCGTGGCGATGGCCGCGACGCGGGACTCGTACAGCGAGGACGCGGCGGTGGAGTACGGGAACGGCCGGTCGCGCAGGTAGCCGCCGGCTCGGAGGAACTTGTCGTTCTCCCCCAGCGGATTGACGTAGTTGCGGGTGTAGTAGTCGCTCGCCTCGGGGCTGACGCTCGTCACGATCGGCCCGAACGAGGGGAAGTAGCAGGCGAACACCTTCCGCGCGGAGGCACCGGTCGCGGCCGACGCGGGCAGGTCGAACGGCAGCCAGGGCGTGGACGCTGCGACGGTGGGAGTCGGCGTGGGGGTGACGGCGGCGGCTGACGTCAGGGGCAGGAGGGCGGCACCGGCGAGGGCCGCCGTGGTGGCTGCGGCCAGGAGGCCCGCCGTCAGGGGGCGGCGCCTGTGGCGGGACGTGGCGAGGGCGTCACGCCCTCGTGAGGGCATGGCGAAGGACCCGGATCTGAGCATGGATGCGATCTCTCCCCGTGGTGGACGCGATCTTCCCCCGTCGCTCGGGTCGCGCCCCGTGCTCGAGACGCTACCTGGCGCTTCACTCCCGCGGAAGACTTCGGGCGAATCCGCCGCTTACGCTTGTCAGCCGTAAAAGACCCGTTCCACCACAACCCGACACCGACGCGCGGTCCGCTGGTACTCCTCCTCGAGCAGGCCCGCAGAACCCGCCGGATGGCCGACGATCCGCGCGACGCCGTCCAGCTCCCGGACCGTGGCCGGGAGCATGTCCCCGGTGCGCCCCGTCCACAGCACGACGGCGTTGCGGATGCGCGAGGCCAGCCGCCAGGACGCCTCCATGGCGTGGGCGTCGGCCTCCTCGACCAGGCCCGCGGACGTCGCGGCCGCGAGCGCCCCGAGGGTCGAGGAGGTGCGCAGCCCCGGCACCTCGTAGGCGTGGCGCAACTGCAGCAGCTGCACCGTCCACTCGACGTCGGACAGGCCGCCCGGTCCCAGCTTCAGGTGCCGCTTCGGTTGCACGCCCCGGGGCAGCCGCTCCGACTCCACGCGCGCCTTGATCCGGCGGATCTCCCGTACCGCGGCGTCGTCGATGCCGCCCTCGGGCCAGCGCAGCGGGTCGATCAGCTCGACGAAGCGGGCGGCGAGGTCGGCGTCCCCGACCATCGGCACGGCCCGGGTCAGCGCCTGGACCTCCCACGTGGACACCCACCGCCGGTAGTACTCGGCGAAGGAGTCCAGGGTGCGCACGAGCGGCCCGTTCTTGCCCTCCGGCCGCAGGTTCGCGTCGACGAGCAGGGCGGGTTCGGCCCCGGGGCGTTCCAGCAGCGTGCGCAGCTCGGAGAGCACGTTCATCGCGACGTCGAACGCCTGCTTCTCGTCGGCCCCGGGCAGGGGGTCGTGCACGAACACGACGTCGGCGTCGCTGCCGTACCCGAGCTCGGCGCCGCCGAGCCGGCCCATGCCGACGATCAGCAGCCGGGTGGGGAGCCGGCCGCCGACCTTGCGCGACACGGCGAGCGTGGCCGCCTGCAGCGCACCGTCGAGCGCCGCGACGGCGGCGTCGGACAGCGCCCGGCCCACGGTGTCGAGGTCGGCGAGACCCGCGAGGTCGGCGATGCCGGTCCGGACGATCTCGCGGCGGCGCACCGCACGGGCCGCCGACGCGATGGCGTCGGGCTCGTCGTGGCGGCTGGCCGCGAAGCGGACCGAGGCGCGCATGGACGCACGGTCGCGCGGGCGCAGCTCGTCGTCGTCCCCGAGCATTGCCACCGCCTCGGGCGCCCGCTGCAGCAGCTCGGACAGCAGCCGGCTGGACGACAGGACGTGGGCCATCCGCTGCCCCGCGCCGCCGACGTCGCGCAGCATCTTGAGGAACCAGTGGGTGCCGCCGAGGGTGTCCGACAGCCGCCGGAACGCCAGGAGGCCGGCGTCGGGGTCGGCGCCCGCGGCGAACCAGCCGAGCATGACGGGCAGCAGCTGCCGCTGGATCGACGCGCGGCGCGACAGGCCGCTGGTCAGGGACCGCAGGTGCCGCAGCGCGCCGTCGGGATCGCGGTAGCCGAGGGCCGACAGCCGTGCCTTCGCCGCCTCGGGGGTCAGCTTCGCCTCGTCGTCGGACAGCTGGGCCGAGACCGACAGCAGCGGCCGGTAGAACAGCTTCTCGTGCAGCCGGCGGACCTCCACCGCCTGCCGCTGCCACATCGACACCAGCTCGCGCCCGGGATCGGCGACGAAGCCGAACGACCGGCCGAGCCGGCGCAGGTCCCCGGCGTCGTCGGGGACGACGTGAGTGCGGCGCAGCCGGTGCAGCTGGATCCGGTGCTCCAGCGTCCGCAGGGTCCGGTACGCGTTGTCCATCTCGGCGGCGTCGTCGCGCCCCACGTACCCGAAGGTGCTCAGCGCCTCCAGTCCGTCCAGCGTCGTGGGGGTGCGCAGCCGCTCGTCGACCCGCCCGTGCACCAGCTGCAGCAGCTGGACGCTGAACTCGATGTCGCGCAGGCCGCCGGGGCCCAGTTTCAGCTGCCGCGCCGCCTCCCGGGCCGGCACGTTCTGCTCGACGCGACGGCGCATCGCCTGCACGTCCTCCACGAAGTGCGGGCGCTGCGACGCCTGCCACACCAGCGGTGTGATCGCGTCGAGGTAGGCCTGGCCGAGCGCCTCGTCCCCGGCCACCGGCCGGGCCTTGAGCAGCGCCTGGAACTCCCAGGTCTGCGCCCAGCGCTGGTAGTACTGCAGGTGACTGGCCACGGTGCGGACCAGCGGGCCGTGCTTGCCCTCCGGTCGCAGCGCCGCGTCGACCGGCCACAGGGTGCCCTCGGCGGTGGCGGCCGAGCACGCCCGGGCCAGCCCCGTGGCCAGCCGCGCGCCCGTGGTGAGGGCCCCGGCCTCCACCTGCGGGTCGACGTCGGGGCTGCCGTCGGGCAAGCGCGGTGGCTCGACGACGTAGATCACGTCGACGTCGGAGACGTAGTTCAGCTCGCCCCCGCCGCACTTGCCCATGCCGATCACCGCGATCCGGCAGGGCGGGGAGCCCTGGGGCAGCTCCGCCCGGGCGATCGCCAGCGCGGCGTCGAGGGCGGCGGCGGCGAGGTCGGCCAGCTCGTGACCGACGCGTGGCATGACGGCCGTGGGGTCGGCGGCGGTGAGGTCGCGCCCGGCGATCTCCAGCAGGATCTGCCGGTAGGCCACGCGCAGCACGTCGTGCGCCCGCTCGCGAGACACGGCGGCGACCGGCTCCGCGGCGTGCGGGTCGGCGCCGACGGCCCGGAGCAGGCGCGCCCGCACGGCGGCGGCCGCCTCGCGCGCGCGGGCCGCCGGGTCGGGTGCCACCAGCGGGTCGTCGTCGTCGGGGGCCGCGAGCAGCCCCGTCCAGTGCTCCGGGTGGCGCACGAGGTGCTCCCCGAGCGCGGCCGAGGTCCCGAGGACGGCGAGCAGGCGGTCGCGCGCCTGGCCGCCGGCCCGCAGCAACCCGACCAGGCGGGCCGGGGTCGCCGGGTGCGGGTCGCGGACCTCGTCGCGGTAGAGCCGCTCCATCAGCCGCACCAGCGTCAGCAGCGCGAGGTCGGGGTCGGGGACCGCCCCCAGGGCCGCGAGGACGCCGTCGGCGAACCGGTCCTCCAGCGGGTCGACGAGCCCGGCGAGGGCGGGGTCGGCGAGCAGCCGCTGCGCGCGCTCGGGATCGGCGAACCCCAACCGCGCCAGCTGACCGCCGAAGGACCCGGGACGCACCGCTGCCACGAGCGTCACCGTAGCCGAGCCCCCCGGAAGGTCACCGTTCGACGAGCACCACCGGCGCGGCCTCGTGCCGCACGGCGCTGCCGTCCGCCGGCACGTGCCCCTGCTCGTCGCTGCGCGCGAAGTCCTGGCCCGCCACGATCGCCGCGACGGCGTCGAACGGGTCGTCCTGCTCCTGCCCGCCCGCGGGCGCCTTCCGGCGAACGGCGGACAGCCGGTAGGTGGCGGCGCCGTCACCGACCACCAGCGACGGGTCGACCGTCACGTCGGCGCTCGTCCCGTCCTCGTTCGCGAGCGCGGTGAACAGCACCGTGTCGGCGGCGCTGCTGGCATCGGCCCAGACG
Organism: Kineosporiaceae bacterium; assembly: GCA_046330935.1. Lineage (GTDB taxonomy): Bacteria > Actinomycetota > Actinomycetes > Actinomycetales > Kineosporiaceae > JAXLRU01. Next base: position 212,075 of record JAXLRU010000005.1, on the reverse strand, counting down.
CCGGCGGCTCGCAGGCGCACCTGGCCCATCACGGAGTCCGCGAGGGCCGCGCGGGTGACCACGAGCCCCACCCAGCCGGCTTCGTCGGCCAGGCGGACGGAGATGCCGGTGACCTCCCCCGTGATCGGCGCACTCCCGATGTCGACGGCGGGCCGCCCGCCACCCGCAGCGTGCACCAGGACGGTGCCCGAGGCCACGCGTACGACGAGATGGCGGTCCCTGTCGGCCTCGGGCAGGGAGGGGTCGTGGCCGACGCTGATGCCCGCGGACGGCATCCACGACAGCCAGTCGCGCGCCTCGAGGACGGTCACGTCGCCGTCCCGGCTGGTCGGGGAGTCGGGTCCCGGGCCCACCCACAGGACCGGGTCGAGCCGGTTCACCACGGCTCCCACGGCGGAGGACTCCTCCGCCCACGCCGAGCGCCGCCCGCGTGCCGGAGGACCTGTCGAGGGCCGTGAGCACGGTGGGCGCGGTAGCGGCCGCGGCGCAGCTCAGCACGGTGGCGGCGCCGACGCCGGCCACCCGGCGCCGGTGCACGCGCCGGCGGCCCTCCCGCAGTGCCCCGGCCGCGAGGTCGGCGCGCACCGGGGCGGGCTGCGGCGCCTCCAGGAGGGCCACGCGGAGCCGGTCGCCCCAGCGGTCGGAGCTGGCTTCGTCGTCGAGGTGGTGGGTCATCGCATGCTCCCCGTGGTGGAGGTGACGGAAGGATCGAGGGCGGGCACGCCCAGGCGCAGGCGTGCCAGGGCGCGCGACGCGGTGGACTTGACGGTGCCGGCGCTGATGCCCAGCTCGTGGGCGGTCTGGTGCTCGCTGAGGTCGGCGTAGTAGCGCAGGACGACGACGGCGCGCTCGCGCGGGGCCAGCAGGGCCAGCGCGCGCACGAGGACGTCGCGGTCGTCGACCACCCCCTGGGGGCCGACCGCAGAGGGGGGCACCCGCTCGGCGTCCTCCGGGTTCGCGACCGCGACGGCGTGGCCCCGCCGGTGGCGGCGCTGGCCGTCGATGACGAGGTTGACCAGCGCCCGGCGCGCGTAGGCGACCGCGGTGTCAGGACGCACGCGCCGCCACGCCACGTAGGTGCGGGTGAGCGCCTCCTGGACGGCGTCCTCGGCGGCGCACCGCTCGCCGGTGAGCAGCCAGGCCGTGCGCAGGAGCCCCGCCTGGGCGGCGCGGGCGAACTCGGTGAACTCGGCGTCGCGCCCCTGCCGGGCCTGCGGCGGGCCCGGCGAGTCGGGTCGGGCGCGGTCCCCCGTGCCCCGGAAGAGGTTCATGCCCCCACAGACGTCAGGATGCCGCCGGAGGTTGTGTGCCGAGCGTGGCGAGGAAGGCGGCCGCGTGCGCCCGGGCGAGGTCGCGCAGCAGGGGCTCGGCCGCCCGGACCGCCGCGACGGTGGCCGTCGGGTCCCCACCGGCGGCGAGCAGGGCGTAGCCGGCCGCGGCGGCCCAGCGGGCGAAGTCCTCCTGGGTGACCTCCGGGTGGTACTGCACCCCCCACGCCCGCTCCCCCACCCGGAACGCCTGGTGCGGGTACACGCGCCCGGAGGCGAGCGGGACCGCGTCCGCCGGGAGCTCGACCACCGCGTCCCCGTGCCAGGCCGCGGCGACGAAGGTCGAGCCGGTACGCGCGGCGACGGCGGCGAACAGCGGGTCGGCGGAGGCCTGCGGGCCCAGCACGATCGGGACGGGCCCGGCTTCGAGGCCCGCGTGCCCCCGCTCGACGCGTCCCCCGCACGCGAGGGCCAGCAGCTGCGCCCCCAGGCAGATGCCGAGCAGCGGCACGCGCTCGCCGACGCAGGCGCGGACGAGGCCGCGGGTGGCCGGCAGCCACGGCGCGCGGTCGTCCTCCCAGGCGGCCATCTCCCCGCCCAGGACGACGACGCCGGCGTAGCCCGACGCCTCCAGCGGGACGTCGTCGCCGAGGTCGGGACGCCGCACGTCGAGCACCGCGCCGGCGGACAGCGGCGCGGCGAGCCGGCCCAGCCCGGCGTCCTCCTCGTGCTGGACGACGAGGACGCGCGGGCGGGAGGGGGTCATGGAGGCGGCGCTCAGAGCAGCGGGAGGTACTTCTTGAGCTCGAACGGCGTCACCTGGCGGCGGTACTCCTGCCACTCCTGCCGCTTGTTGCGCAGGAAGAAGTCGAACAGCCCCTCGCCGAGGGTCTCGGCCACGAGCTCGGAGTCCTCCATCAGGCTGATCGCCGCCGCGAGGTCCGACGGCAGGGGCTTGATCCCCAGCGCGCGACGCTCGGAGTCGGTGAGGGTCCAGACGTCGTCCTCGGCACCGTCGGGCAGCTCCAGGCCGTCCTCGATGCCCTTGAGGCCGGCCGCGAGCATCACGGCGAACGCGAGGTAGGGGTTGCACGCCGGGTCGATGCCCCGGTACTCGACCCGCGTGGAGTTGCCCTTGCCGGGCTTGTACATGGGCACCCGGATCAGCGCCGAGCGGTTGTTGTGGCCCCAGCACACGTAGGAGGGGGCCTCGCCGCCGCCCCACAGCCGCTTGTAGGAGTTCACCCACTGGTTCGTGACGGCCGTGATCTCGCCCGCGTGGCGGATCAGGCCGGCGATGAACTGGCGCGCCACCTTCGACAGCTGGAACTGCGCCCCGGCCTCGTGGAAGGCGTTGCGGTCGCCCTCGAACAGCGAGATGTGGGTGTGCATGCCGCTGCCGGGGTGGTCGGCGAAGGGCTTCGGCATGAACGTCGCGTAGGTGCCCTGCTCGAGCGCGACCTCCTTCACCACCGACCGGAAGGTCATGATGTTGTCGGCCATGGTCAGCGCGTCGGCGTAGCGCAGGTCGATCTCGTTCTGGCCCGGGCCGCCCTCGTGGTGGCTGAACTCCACCGAGATGCCCATCGACTCCAGGACGCCGATCGCGGCGCGGCGGAAGTCGTGCGTGGTACCGCGCGGCACGTGGTCGAAGTAGCCGGCGGTGTCCACCGGCACCGGCTCCTGGCCGGGGACGAAATCGTCCTTGAGCAGGTAGAACTCGATCTCGGGGTGGACGTAGAACGTGAGCCCGAGGTCGCTGGCCTTGGCCAGGGCGCGGCGCAGGACGTAGCGCGGGTCGGCCAACGACGGCGAGCCGTCGGGGGTGAGGATGTCGCAGAACATGCGGGCGGTGCCGTGGTGGTCGCCACGCCAGGGCAGCACCTGGAAGGTGCTCGGGTCGGGCTTGACGAGCATGTCGGCCTCGAACACGCGCGCGAGGCCCTCGATGGCGGAGCCGTCGAACCCGATGCCCTCGGTGAACGCGCCCTCGATCTCGGCGGGGGCGATCGCCACCGACTTCAGCGCGCCGATCACGTCGGTGAACCACAGCCGCACGAAGCGGATGTCCCGCTCCTCGATGGTGCGGAGCACGAACTCCTGCTGCCTGTCCACCTGAGCATCTCCGCTGGTCGAGGGGCCTCGGTCGGCCCCGATCATCCTTGTCAACCGCCCGTGCCCCGCCCGGGTTCCCCGGTCGGGCCTGCGCGGGCGGCCCCGCGCCGGTACAGGCTATCCGGCCCCGGTCGCGCCCGCGGCGACCCGCCCGGGTGACGCGCCCTAGGCTGCCGACATGCCGCAGTTGCGCCTCGCCCTCGCCCAGGTGAACCCGACCGTGGGCGACATCGCCGCCAACACCGACCTCGTGCGTTCCTGGACGGCCAGGGCCGCGCAGGAGGGGGCGCACCTCGTCGTCTTCCCCGAGACGGTGCTGACCGGGTACCCGGTGGAGGACCTGGCGCTGCGCAGCTCCTTCGTCGACGCCTCCCGCACCGCGCTGGAGGGCCTGGCCCTGCAGCTGCACGCCGCCGGCCTGGGCGAGGTCGCGGTCGTCGTCGGTTACCTCGACCGCGTCGACCTCGGCGCGCAGCGGCTCGACGCGGCCACCCTGGAGGGCACCGAGCTCTCCCGCGACCTGGCCGAGAGCGGCCGGATCGCCCTGCCCAAGGGCCTGCCCCAGAACTGCGCCGCCGTGCTGTACCGGGGCCAGGTCGCGGCGCGCTACGCCAAGCACCACCTGCCCAACTACGGGGTCTTCGACGAGTTCCGGATCTTCGTGCCGGGCCACGACCTGACCGTGGTGCGCCTGCACGGCGTCGACGTCGCCATCGCCATCTGCGAGGACCTCTGGCAGGACGGCGGCCCCGTGGCGCAGACGCGCGCGGCGGGCGCCGAGCTGCTCGTCGTCCCCAACGCCTCGCCCTACGAGCGCAACAAGGACGACGTGCGCGGGGCGCTGGTGGCCCGACGGGCGGCCGAGGCGGGATGCCCGCTGGCCTACGTCAACATGATCGGCGGGCAGGACGACCTGGTCTTCGACGGCGACTCGATGGTCGTGGGGCCCGACGGCGGCGTGCTGGCGCGCGCACCGCAGTTCGTCGAGCACCTGCTCACCGTCGACCTCGACCTGGCCCCCGACGCCACCCACGACGACGAGGCGCCGGTGCCGGGCGTGCGGCACGTCCGGTTGGGCGAGGACGCCGACGTCGCCGTCCCCGCCTTCGCCCCCCGTGCCGGGTCGGTGGCGCAGCCGCTGACCACCGAGGCCGAGGTCTACCACGCGCTCGTGCTGGGGCTGCGCGACTACGTGCGCAAGAACGGCTTCCGGTCGGTGGTGCTGGGCCTGTCCGGCGGTATCGACTCGGCCCTGGTCGCGGCGATCGCCGTCGACGCGCTGGGGCCCGAGCACGTGGTCGGGGTGTCCATGCCGAGCGGGTACTCCAGCCAGCACTCCCGCGACGACGCGGCCGACCTCGCCCAGCGGCTGGGCCTCGACTACCGCGTGGTCCCGATCGCGCCCATGGTGCAGTCGTTCCTCGACGCCCTCGGCCTGAGCGGGGTGGCCGAGGAGAACCTGCAGGCGCGGGTGCGCGGCGTCGTCCTCATGGGCCTGTCCAACCAGGAGGGCCACCTGACGCTCACGACCGGGAACAAGTCCGAGCTCGCGGTCGGCTACTCGACGATCTACGGGGACTCGGTGGGCGGGTTCAATCCGATCAAGGACGTGCCCAAGACGCTGGTCTGGGAGCTCGCCCGCTGGCGCGACGCCCAGGCGGTCGAGCAGGGGCTGACCCCGCCGATCCCCGAGAACTCCATCACCAAGGCGCCCTCCGCAGAGCTGCGGCCCGGGCAGGTGGACCAGGACAGCCTGCCGCCCTACGACCTCCTCGACCGGCTGCTGGAACGCTACGTCGAGGGCGCTCACGGGCGATCGGAGCTGCTGGCCGACGGGTTCGACGCCGCGACGGTCGACAGCGTCGTGACGATGGTCGACCGGGCCGAGTGGAAGCGCCGGCAGTCCGCCCCCGGGCCGAAGGTGTCGCCGATCGCGTTCGGGCGCGACCGTCGCCTGCCCATCACCAGCCGCTGGCGCGAGCACGAGAGCTGAGGCGATCACCGTCATGACCGCACCGACCCCCTCCGCAAGCCCGGACGACCTCGGCGCGCACCCCTACGCCGGGCCGGGCCCCGCGAGCGCCCCCGTCCCCGCGGCGGCGCCCGCGGACGCGGCCCACGCCCTGCCGGGGCGGCGGGTGCGCGTGCATCACCTGCGCGAGCTGAAGGAGCAGGGGCGCAAGTGGGCCATGCTCACCGCCTACGACCAGTACGCCGCCGCGACCTTCGAGGAGGCCGGCATCCCCGTCCTGCTCGTCGGCGACTCCGCGGCCAACAACGTTCTCGGTCACGAGACGACCGTGCCCGTCACCGTCGAGGAGCTGCTGCCCCTCGTGCGCGCCGTCGCCCGCACCGCGCGCCGCGCCCTCGTCGTCGCCGACCTGCCGTTCGGCTCCTACCAGGCGGGGCCCGACCAGGCGCTCGCCACGTCCATGCGGATGCTCAAGGAGGGCCTGGCGCACGCGGTCAAGCTCGAGGGCGGCCGCCGGGTCGCCCCGTCGGTCGAGGCGGTCGTGGCGGCGGGCATCCCGGTGATGGCGCACATCGGCTTCACGCCGCAGTCCGAGCATGCGCTCGGCGGGTACCGGGTGCAGGGCCGGGGGGACGCGGCGGCGAAGGCGCTGCTCGACGATGCGCTGGCCCTGCAGGACGCGGGTGCGTTCGCCCTGGTCATGGAGATGGTGCCGGCACCCGTCGCGGCCGAGGTCACACGAGCCCTGCAGATCCCCACCGTCGGGATCGGTGCGGGCCCCGACTGCGACGCCCAGGTGCTGGTGTGGCAGGACATGGCGGGCCTGCGCACAGGTCGCGCCCCGCGGTTCGTGAAGCGGTACGCCGACCTGCACCAGGTGCTCCTCGACGCCGCCACGGCCTACGCGGCCGACGTCGCCTCGGGTGCGTTCCCCGGCCCGGAGCACTCCTTCGACGCCTGATCGCGCCCGGTGGCACCGCCGGGAGCGCCGCCGGCCAGGCCACGCTGGCGACGGCGGCCGGATCGGGCTTCAGGTCCGAGCCCCGGCTGCCGAGAAGGGCGGGCGTGGACCTCGCCGCGGCGGCGCACCTGATCGACGGGCAGCACCATGCCCCGTTACGCCACGCCGCCCGGGCGCTGGCCGCGACGATCCGCGAAGCGACGTCCGTGCCCCGGGGACTGCTCGTGGTCGCGGCGCAGCCGGCGCCGCCCTGGGACGTCGTCCTCCACCTCCACGACCTCGCCGATGCGGCGGGCGGGCGTAGGCCCGTCGCCGTCCGCTCCTCCGGCGAGCAGCCCGGCGCCCTCGTGCCGCCTGCCGAGTCCTACCCGAGGCCGACGTCCGGACCGGCGGATGACGGCGAGGCCGCCGGGGCTCACGACCGCGGGCCCCGGGGAGACCGTGCTCCTGCTGGCGCCGGCCGCGGTCCCCGAGCCCCTCCGCGCCGCGCTGACCCTCGCGGCCTCCGGCCACGCCTGCGTGCTGGCGATCGCGGGTCCAGGAGTCGACGTCCCCGGCGCGGAGGCATGCCTGACCGCGCGGGCGACGCCGGACGTCGACCTCGCCGTCCACGCGGTCCTGCTGGCGCTGCGCGGCCGCCGACGGGCGGCCGGCGACGCCGACGCCGACGCCGAGGACGCGCTCACCGGCGCGTGACACTCAGTCGTCGTCCCCGTTCCAGGCGCGGTCCTGCTCGTCCCACGCCTCCGTCCGCCCGCGCGCCGCTGCCAGCGCCTGTTCGGCCGCCTCGCGTGTGGGGTAAGGACCCATGAGGTCGTCCTTGCGCGAACGGTCGACGTCGGTCTCCACCTGACCCGACCGGATGTTGAACCAGTAGTCACCACTCATGCACGCCAGGCTAGGGTCTGCGGCCCGTCCGGCAACAGCGCGTGGCCTTGCCGGGGTGAAAGCGTCGACATCTGTCGCGTTGGTGACACAGCGTGGACTTTGACCCTCTAAAGTCGCCCTCGTTCGCCGCCGGGGGCGCGCCGCTCATCGGGAACGGCGCTGCGCCGTCCCCGCCGAGGAGGAGGGGTCGATGAGCGCCAGGAACGAAGGCCGGACGGGGACGGAGAGGTCCCCCGTCGCTTCGGGCGGGCGCCCGGTGCCGGACGGCGCGCGCGGTCGCGCCGGGTGACGGCGGTCGTCGGCTCGGCGATCGCCGTCCTCGCCGTGATCGTGGCGCCCCCGCCGTCTCCGGCCGCCGCCGACGAGGCCCCGGCACCCTCGAGCGCCCCCTCCGCGACGCCCGAGCCCTCGATCAGCCCCACGGATACGCCGACGCCCACCCCGACGCCCACCCCGTCCCCGGCGGTGTCCGTGCTCGCGCAGCTGAGCGGCCGGCTCACGTTCGCCGACGGCAGGCCAGCCCGCGAGAGCAAGATCGAACTGGTGGCGTCGGGCCGCGAGGACGCGCGAGCCTGGACGTTCTCCGACCCCCGCGGCTCCTGGACCCTCGAGACGACCGTCCCCGCAGGCGCCTACCAGCTGCGCTTCCTGCTCTCCGACGGCGACTGGTTCTGGTACCCGGGCACCAAGGACCGCGACGAGGCCGACGTCCTGACGCTCACGGGCGAGGTGGCCTCGGCCCTCGACGTCGTGTGGCCGCCCCCGGCCCGGCTGCGCCTGACCGTGCTCTCCCCCGAGGGCGCTCCGGTGCCCGGCATCTGCCTGGAGCGCACCCGCCTGCTGCGCTGCACGAAGGCCACCGGGGTGGTGACCCTGCCCGGCGTGGACGCGGGCGCCGTCGTCGTGTCGGGCTGGAGCCGCTCGACGCGGTGGTTCCTGCCCGAGACCACCCTCACCACCCAGCGCGGGCAGACGCTGGAGGCGACGCTCGTCGCCAGACCCACGGCCGTCGTCCGCGGGGTGCTCCTGGACGCCGACGGCACCCCGAGGGTCGGGGCGTGCCCGGAGGCGTTCGACCAGGCCGATCCCAGCCGCGCCCGGCAGCACCTGCGGCTGCGCTGCGCCGACTCCGAGGGTCGCTGGCAGATCGGCGGCCTGCCCGAAGGGCGCTTCCTCGTGCGCCTGACCCTGCCGCAGGCGGTGGGCGGCGGTTCCGTGTGGTGGCCCCAGGCGGCGGCACCCGACGGCGGCCGCACCGTGACGACGACCGCGGGGGCGACCACGGACGACGGCGAGGTGCGCCTGCCCGACCTGGGCGCCCTGGCAGGGCGGGTGGTCGACGTCGACGGTGAGCCCGTCGAGGGCGCGTTCGTCCAGTGGGGTCCGCCCGAGACGCTCAGCGCCGGGGGCCCGGGCACGGAACGCTCGGCCACCACCGACCGGGACGGCCACTTCCGCATCGACGGCGTCGCGGCATGGACCGCGCCGATCCTCGTCACCGCCCCCGGCGGCGTCTACGGCGCCACGTGGAGCGGCGGCACCTCGCAGCTGCGCGACGCCGAGGCGATCACGGTGACGTGGGGCCGCACCACGCGGACCCTGCTGACGCTGCTGCCCGCGGCACCCCTCACGGTGACCTTGACGGGCGACACGGTGCCCGGGGACGGGTACACGATCGAGGCGGTCGACGAGCGGGGCAATGCCGTCGGAACCGCCGCCCGCGTGAACTCGGACCGTCCCACGGGGGTGGTGCGGGGCCTGGCCCCCGGGCGCGTCCGCCTGCGCCTGACCCACCAGCCCGCGGGCCCCGGCACCGGCATCGACGCGCCGGTGTACTACCCGTCGGCGACCAGCGCGTCGGGGGCCGCCGCGCTCGACCTCCCGCAGGACGGCGCGAGCGTCACGTGGGCCCTGCCCTGAGCCGCCCCTGACCGCCTCCGGGAGGGGTCGTGACGGCGGTGTCCCCGGTCGGCACTACCCTCGCCGGGCGGGTGGGCACGGGGCCCTTCGCTGAGGAGGGTGACGTGACACCAGGAGACGGACGTCCGCGGCTGCGCGGGCGGGCACGCGGGGCGGGACTCGCGATGGTCGTGGCGGCGGTCGTGGGCGGGGGCACGGCGTCGCCCGCCCACGCCGACGACCTGAGGGTCGTGTCGGGAACGGTGCGCTACGCCAGCGGCGCGCCGGCCCCGGCCGTGGTCGGGCTGGTCCCGGTCGGCTCGGACGGCGCAGAGGCGGTCTCCGCCTCGACCGACGGCCAGGGTCGCTGGATGCTCGCGGCGCCCGCCGGCCGCTACCAGGTGTGGGCCACGCAGGCCGGACGCACCCTGTGGTACCCCGGCACCGCGGAGCAGAAGCTCGCCGCCGTGCTCGACCTCACCGCGGGGGCTCCCTCGGCGCCGCTGCCGTTCACCTTCCCGACGCCGGGCCGGCTCGCGGTGCACGTCACGTCCCCCACCGGCGCCCCGCTGTCCGGGGTGTGCCTGGAAGGTCTCCCGAGACGGCAGTGCACGACCGCGACCGGCTGGGCGCGGTTCCGCGACGTGCCCCTCGGGCGGGTCACGCTCTCGGGGCGCAGCCGCAACGCGAAGTGGTTCGTCGCCCCGGTCGGCGTGGACGTCAGCGGCACCGAGGAGGTGTCCGTCGAGGTGCGTGCCGCGCCCACGGCGACGCTGTCGGGCACGGTGCGCGGCGCCGACGGCAAGCCCGTGGCGGGCATCTGCCCGCAGGTGCGCTACGACGGCCAGGACCTGTGGGCCGACGCGCCGACGACCTGCTCCGACGCCGCGGGGCGCTGGAAGGTGCGCGGACTCGTCGCAGGGGCGCTGCGCGTGCACCTGCAGGGGGAGGACGTGACGGACCCGGCACCTGCGAGCTTCTGGTACCCGCAGGCTGCCTGGGCGGAGGCCGCCACCCGGGTCACCCTCACGGCGGGGCAGTCCCTGGCCCTGCCCCTGACGGCCCTGCGCCCCTGGGGGCGGATCACCGGCCGCGTGCTGGACCCGCAGGGCCGTCCCGTGGCCGGCGCGAGCGTGCAGTTCGGCAGCCTGGCGAGGACGCAGGGGGACGTGGGTGCGGCGGAGCACCAGACGCGCACGGATGCGGACGGCCGCTACGTTCTCGGCAAGCTGCCCGCCGCTTCCGGCCCGGTGCTGGTGACCTCCGACGCGCCGCCGCTGGCCTTCACGTGGAGCGGCGGCGTGGCCGCCGAGAAGGACGCCGCCGCGGTCGGCGTCCGCTGGGGGGCCACGACCGTCCAGGACGTGACGATGCTCGCCGAGGCTCCGCTGACCGTCACCCTGCGGGGTCTCGTGCCCGGCGACTCCTACGACCTCACGCCCGTCGACGCGCAGGGAAGGGAGTACGGCTTCCGGGCGACCTACCTCAGCGACGCCTCCCCCTCGGCGACCCTCCACGGGCTGCCCCCGGGTCCCGTCCGGCTGATGCTGCACCGGTACGGCTTGGTCCCCTCCCCCGCGGCGCGGGTGGTGTTCTACCCGGCGGCACCGACCAGCGCGTCGGCCACCGACGTGCTGGTGTCCGCCGGTGGCACGAGCATGACGTGGGACGTGCCCTGACCGGTCCGTCCACGAGGTCCGCCTCGCCTGGGCCGTCCTCGAGGGGACCGCTCAGGTGAGGCGAACCTAGAATCGGCGCATGCCGACCTCCGCGCCCGCGCCGTCGACCGCTCCCGTGGGCACCCTGGTGCCGGGCACGGTCAGTCCTCGCCGCGCCGTCCCGGCCTCGATCCCCCGCCCCGAGTACGTCGACCGCCCCGCACCGGCCCGCTACGACGGGCCCGAGGTGAAGGACGAGGCGACGATCGCCCTCATGCGCGAGGCGGGTCGGCTGGCCGCCCGCGCGATGGCCGAGGTGGCCGCCCACGCCGTCCCGGGCGTCACCACCGACGAGCTCGACCGGATCGGCCACGAGGACCTGCTCGACCATGGGGCCTACCCCTCCACGCTGGGCTACCGCGGGTTCCCCAAGAGCCTGTGCACCAGCGTCAACGAGGTCGTCTGCCACGGCATCCCCGACTCCACCGTGCTCGCCGACGGAGACATCCTCAACATCGACATCACCGCCTACCTCACCCGCGACGGGCTCGGCGTGCACGGCGACACCGACGCCACGTACCTGGTCGGGGAGGTCGACGAGGAGTCCCGCCTGCTGGTCGAACGCACCGAGCAGGCGATGATGCGCGGCATCAAGGCCGTGGCGCCGGGGCGCCAGATCAACGTGATCGGGCGCGTGATCCAGGCGTATGCGAAGCGGTTCGGCTACGGGGTGATCCGGGAGTTCACCGGGCACGGCATCGGGACGGCCTTCCACTCCGGCCTGGTCGTGCCGCACTACGACGCGGCACCCGGGTACGACACGGTGATGGAGCCGGGCATGACCTTCACCATCGAGCCGATGCTCACCCTGGGCACGCACGAGTGGGACATGTGGGAGGACGGCTGGACGGTGGTGACCAAGGACCGCCGCCGCAGCGCGCAGTTCGAGCACACCATCCTCGTCACGCAGACCGGCGCCGAGATCCTGACCCTGCCCTGATCCCCACCGATCCGCCCGGCACGCCCACCCGCTGCCGGTGCGCGCCGCCCCGGTCCTCGTAGGCTCGGGCGGTCCACCCACGACAGGAGATCGCGCGTGACCACGTCGCACCCGCCCGCTCGCCCCACCCGCGGCTTCGGCATCGACATCGGCGGCTCCGGGATCAAGGGCGCCCCCGTCGACCTCGTGGAGGGCGCCTTCGCCGCCGACCGGCTGCGCATCCCCACCCCGTCGCCGGCCACTCCCGAGGCGGTCACGGAGGTCGTCGCGCAGATCGTCGCCGCGTTCCCCGACGAGTCGCCCACCTCGCCGATCGGCGTCACGTTCCCCGCGGTGATCCAGCACGGCGTCGCGCGCACGGCCGCCAACGTCGACAAGTCCTGGATCGGCACCGACGTCGACGCGCTGATGACGGCCCGGCTGGGCCGCCCGGTGCACGTGGTCAACGACGCCGACGCCGCGGGGCTCGCCGAGGCGCACTACGGGGCCGCGAAGGGCGTGCGCGGCACGGTGTTCGTGGCGACGCTGGGCACCGGCATCGGGTCGGCCCTGATCGTCGACGGGCACCTGGTGCCCAACACCGAGCTCGGCCACCTCGAGATCGGCGGCGAGGACTACGAGAAGAAGGCCGCCGACTCCGCTCGGGAGCGCGACGACCTGAACTGGGAGCAGTGGGCCAAGCGCCTGCAGAAGTACTTCTCGGCGATCGAGGCGCTGCTGTGGCCCGACCTCATCGTCGTGGGCGGCGGCGTGAGCAAGAAGTCCGAGAAGTTCCTGCCGTTGCTGAAGCTGGAGGCGCCGATCGTGCCCGCGGGACTGCTGAACGACGCGGGGATCGTCGGGGCGGCTCTGCTCGCCGCCGAGCTGGGCTGAGCCGAGCCCCGAACGCCTGGCCTCCAACGCCGGGCCCCGCGTGCGGGGCGCCGGCGGGGGGTCAGGACCCGTCGAAGAAGCGGTCGATGTCGTCGCTGGACTCGAGCATGGCGCTGTTCTGCGCCACGGCCTGGAAGTGGGCGAGGGCCGCCTCGCGCGTCATCGACGCCGTGGCGGCCTGACCCGCCAGCGAGGCCAGGGCGGTGACGAACCCGATCATCGCGGTGCCGTCGCTGCTGACGTCGCGCAGCACCACGTGCATCGCCTCGTGGTCGCCCAGCATCTGGAACCTCACGAACGCGGCGGCCCGCTGGTTGGCGCGGGCGGCCTCGCGGCGCTGGGCGGTCGTCGACATGGTGTGGGCGTCCCTTCGTCGTGTCCCTCCACGGAACCCGATCCGGCTGCGCAGAGCAACCGCACCGACCGGGCGCCACCCGGATGGGGCACAGGGGTCACCCGGCGTGCGCATCGCCGGGGCGGGATCCTGGGTTGGGGGTGCGCACGCGCCGATGTCGACCCAGGTCGTCCTGGCTGCGTAGGAGCAAGTGATCCGGACCCGCACCCGCGCCTCCGCGGACCTCGCCGACGTGGCCGCTCGCTGCGACTGCGGCAGCCACCACGCGGCGTTGAAGAACGGCCACCGCCTCGCCGAGGTCGGCATCGCCGCTCGCCAAGCGACCAACGGGTCCTACAAGAGCGAACTGATTGAGCGGCGAGGGACGTGGAAGCACGTCGAGGCCGTCGGCGTAGGCGCCCGCGGAAATGCGTTCACTGGTCCAACCACTGCCGCAGCTACAGCACGGCGGTGACATCCCCCGCCCACCGCGAAGCCGCCAACTACGCTCAGCACGACCTTCAGCACGCGGCCGAGGACTCACCAAGGCAGTCTTCGGACAGGCCGGGGCGGCTCGAGGGTGGAGAGGAGACGTCTCGTGTTCGTGGCACTCGAGGACTTTGGCTCGGACGTGCTTGCAGCGGTCGGTCTAGTCGCCCTGGCCTCCACATGGATGGAGTCAGCGGCAATTGCTGTAGCGATCTCGGCAGGCTCCAGCGTGGACAAGGCGACAGCTTCCAAGGACTCCGGTGCTTGGCGGCGGGCCCTGTTGACGAGGGATGGCACCCTAGTCTCGGGTCTCGCCGATCACGGCGGCCGCGTCACCGCTTGGGCGGTGAGGGCCGCCAGTCTTGCTGAGAGCCGGAACGCCAGCGTTCATGGGGAGCTCGTACCTAATCCCGAGGCGCTGGCGCATGCGAGGGGCCAGCTAGGGCACGCCCACCCCTCTCCGCCCCCATACCTCCTGATACACCACCGTTCGGGGACGAGGGCCACGTTGGGTGCGGACGCGGCAGACCTAGTAGATCTTGGTCGTCGCATCGAGGCCCACGCGAGGGCTGGTGTTCTGCTGTCCATGGCCCTCGATGGGGAACTGCCGTGGGACCTTGCTGACAAGTTGTGGGCCTCGGAGGCGTTTAGTTCTTGACTTCGCAAGTCCGCGACTTCAAGGGGACGAGCCGGACTGTAAGCCGGATTCTGTGCGACCGGCGAACCGGCCGCAGCGGCCATCCATCTCGGGACGCCGTTGCCGGCGCCCTCCAGCGACCTACCCGGCAGCTCGGGCGGGCCGCCCTCGAACGCTGCCTGTCTGGTCTTGCTCCGGGTGGGGTTTACCGAGCCGCGGCGGTCACCCGTCGCGCTGGTGGTCTCTTACACCACCGTTTCACCCTTACCCCGCCGCGGCCTCGCGGCCGCAGGGGGCGGTCTGTTCTCTGTGGCACTGTCCCGCGGGTCACCCCGGGTGGGCGTTACCCACCACCCTGCCCTGTGGAGTCCGGACTTTCCTCGGCACCGCCGCCCTCGCGGGCGCCGGTGACGCGACCGCTCGTCCGGCTCGTCCGGCGTCCACCCTAGTACGTGCGCGACGCGCGTCCGGCCCGCGCCCGATCAGGCCGGGACGACCTCGACGGTGCCGGTGGCGACGTCGGCGGCGGCGACCCGCACCCGCACCCGTTCCCCCAGCGGCAGCGGCGCCCGGCAGCGCACGAGCACCGCAGGCTCGCTGAGCTGCAGCTCGCACGAGCTGCCCCCCGCGGCCACGACGACCGCCGACAGGGGCTCGCCGCCGACGTGGGCCTCCAGCACCGCCGCCTCTACGACGTCCAGGCACCGGCGCTCCAGCGCCGAGGCGCGGCGGTCCCCGGCGGCCATCGCCGCGGGCAGCCGGGGCAGCGCAGCACGGATGTCGGCCGGCACCTCGCGCCCGGCGGCAGCCGCCACGGACACGGCGAGGCCGAACCGGTCGACGAGGCGACGCAGCGGCGCGGTCACGTGGGCGTAGGGGGCCGCGACCGCGGCGTGGACGCGGACGTCGGGCTGCGCACCGTCGAAGGGCGTGTAGGCGGCGCCGCGGAAGAACTGCGGCCGCCGCGTGCAGGAAGCGCGAGGTCGGCGTCGACGGCCAGGTCGAGCCCGCGCAGGAAGGCCCCGTACGGCAGCTCGGGCGACCACGTCCGGCCCAGCGCCTCGGCCTGACGCCGGAACCTCTCGACGGGCTCGGGGTCCGGGGAGGGCAGCGTGCGCAGCACCCCGACCCCGGCGCCGAGCATGAGCTGCGCGGCGGCCATGCCGGTCAGCAGGGACAGCTGGGCGTTCCAGTCCTCCGCGGGCAGCCCCGCGCGCAGCACGAGCCGGTACCGCCCGCCGTCGGTCGCCACCTCCTGCGAGGGCAGGGGCAGCGACGCGCCACCCCGGCGGCGCTCGGCGGCCAGCCGCAACAGGCCCGCGGCCCGCAGCAGCACGGCCTGCTCGGCGACGAGGCCGTCGGCGTCGGCATCGGGCAGGCTGGGGGGCAGGACGTCGCCGAGCGTGAGGTCGAGCGCGTCGGGCGCGGGCGCCGCGGCGAGTGGCCTGGCGTCGGCCTGTGCCTGGACTGCCGCGTAGTCCAGCCGCGCGCGGGAGGCGACCCAGGCCCGCCGGACGTCGACGTCGACGTGCTCCCCCCGCTCGTCGAGCCGGATCCGCCACACGATCGCGGTGCGCCGTCCGTCGGGCAGCAGCGACGCCGCACCGTCGCTGATCACCGGCGGGTGCAGCGGGACCTTGCCGTCGGGGGCGTACAGGGTCTCGGCGCGCCGCCACGTCTCCTCCGCGAGGACGCCGCCCTCGCGGACCCAGGCGGGCACGTCGGCGATCGCGTAGTGCAGGAGCAGGCCGTCGCCGTCGCTGCGCAGGTGCAGCGCCTGGTCGAGGTCGGTCGCGCCGGGCGGGTCCACGGTGACGAACGGGACGTCCGACAGGTCGACGTCGGCGTCCGGCGGGTCGGCCAGCAGGCGTTGCGCGTCGGCGAGGACGTCGTCGGGGAAGGCGCCGGGCACGTCGAGCTCCGCCCGGACGGCGGCGAAGGCCGCCGTGAGGCGGGCGGCGGGAACCCCGGAGGCATCGGCGGGGGCACGGAGACGGCGCAGGACCACCGCGCCAGCCTAGGTGGCGCGCGGCGCGCGCACGCCTCGACGACGGCCGCCCCCGCCGGGAGTCCCGGCGGGGGCGGTCGGTCAGGCGTGGACGGCGGCGTCAGGCGGAAGCCTCGGCCGGCCGCTCCAGGGTGAACAGGCTGATCATGAGGTTGAGGCGGGTGGCCATCTCGGCCAGCTCGGCGACCGTGTCCGCGGAGTCGAGCGTCGCGGTCTCCTGCAGCGTGGCGGCGTCGGCCTCCAGCTGCGAGATCACGTCATGGACCGTGCCGAGGGTGGTGTTGAGCGCGGCGGCCATGGCGCCCAGCTCGTCGGAGCGGGTGACCTCCAGCCGCGGCGTCAGGTCACCGCCGGCCACGGCCTCGAGCACCGTCACCGTGCGCTGCAGCGGCTTGACGATGGTGCGGGCCAGCAGGAGGCCGAGGCCGAAGATGAGGGCGGCGCCGAGCCCGGCGAGCGTCCACATGGACACCACGGCGGCGCTGGCGGTGTCGGCCGAGGCGTCGATCCGGGCGCGGATCGCCGCGTCGTCGAGTTCGGCCACCTTGTTCAGGGTGTCCGTGACGTCGTAGGCCGGCGTGAGGTAGGGGCTGCTCACCTGGTTGCGGTAGCCGATGCCCTTCTCGCCGTTCGCGGTGACCGTGGTCAGCTCGGGCTTGAGGTCCTCCTGCCAGATCTTGATGGCCTTCTCGGCGCTGGGCAGGGCCACCTCCTGCACGAGGCGGCGCTGCTCGGGGTCGGGCTTGGCGGCCAGGTAGGCCTTCAGCCCGTCGAGGACCTCGGCGGCGCGGCGGTCGGAGGAGCTCGCGTCGACGCCGCTGACGACCCCGGCGTGGAGGCCGTTCTGGACGATCGCGTCGAGCTGTGCCCAGGACACCCGGGTGGACCCGAGCGCGATGGCCGGCGTGGCGCGGGCCACGACGTCGTCGCCCGCGTCCGTCACGCGGTGGATGTTGTAGTGCGCGAGGCCGCCGATGACGACGGCGAGGATCGTGGCGATCGCGGAGACGCCGAGCATCTTCGTGCTGATGCTCTTCAGCTTGACCATCTCTGACCTCTCGGGGCGGCTGCAGGGTCCGGCGGGTGCAGGCGTCCCGCGGCGGTCGGCGCCGCGTGGAGAACGTCTCGCACAAGGTCCAGATCGTGTCGCGACGCCCCGAACCTGAGCGTTACGTGAAGATCGGCGCGAGAAAGTTGTGCGCGAGGCGGTCGCGGCCCCGGTTCGCTACCGTCCGCACGTGCTGTTGCTCCTTCCGCCCAGCGAACGCAAGGCGCCCGCGCCGCGCCGCGGCCGCCCCACCGACCTGCACGCCCTGACCCTGCCGTCGCTGGCGGCCGCCCGCGGGCAAGTGCGGGACGCGCTGATCGCCCTGGGCGACGACGCCTCGGCGAGGGCCACGCTCGGCGTCTCCGACGGGCTCGCGGCCGAGGTGGCCGCCAACCCCCGCCTGCAGACCGCGCCGGCCCGCCCCGCCATGGAGCTGTTCACCGGCGTCCTCTACGAGGCGCTGGACTGGGCGGGCCTCGACGCCTCCACCCGCAGGCGGGCGTCGACCAGGCTGCTCGTGGCCTCCGCGCTGTACGGGGTCCTGGCGCCCGGCGACCGCGCCGCCGGGTACCGCCTGTCGATGGACGTCGATCTGCCGGGCGTGGGGCCGCTCGCCGCGTTCTGGCGCGGGGCGCTGAGCGAGGTGCTGCAGGAGCGCGCCGAGGACGGCGGGGTCCTCGTCGACTGCCGGTCGGCCACCTACGCGGCGGCGTGGCGTCCCCGCGGTGCGGTGGCCGGCGGCGGGGTGGCCGTGAGGGTGCTGCGCGAGCACGAGGGGCGCCGCACCGTCGTCAGCCACGACGCCAAGCACACCCGAGGCCTGGTCGCGCGCCACCTGCTCTGCGGGCTGGCCGCCCACCGCGGGCGCGATCCCCGCGACGCCGAGGACGTCGCCCACCGCCTCGCCGACCGCTGGACGGTCGAGCTGGGCCCGGCCCCTCGCGGCGCCGGCCTGAGGCCGCTGGACGTCGTCCTCACCTGAGGACCGCACCGGCGGCGGGACTCACGGCTGCCAGAACTGCGACGGCGCCGCCAGCGGCAGGAGCTCCTCCCACAGCTGCGGCGGGATCGGCGTGGTGGCGAAGCGGAGGGCGTCGTCGACGTGGGCGGGGGTCGTGGCGCCCACGACGGAGGCCGTGATCCGGGGGTCGCGCAGCGAGAACTGCAGGGCCGCCGCCCCCAGCGGGACCCCGGCCCCCGCGCACAGCTCCTCCATCCGCCGCACCCGCTGCAGCACCTCCTCCGGGGCGGGCGCGTAGGCGTAGCGCTGCAGCCGCGCCGTGCCCCGCACCAGCAGCCCGCCGCCGAACACGGCGGCGTTGACCACACCCATGCCGCGGGCCACAGCGGCGTCGAGGACCGCCCCGGCACCGCGGTCGACCAGCGTCCAGCGGTTGTGCGTGAGCATCACCTCGAAGGCACCCGTCTCGACCAGGCGCAGGGTGAGGTCGTTCGGCCCGACGGCGACGCCCACGTGGTCGCACAGCCCTTCGTCGCGCATGGCCAGGAGCGTCTCCACAGCCCCGCCCGGCTGCATCGCCACGTCGAACCCCACGTGCTCGGCGTCGTGCAGGTAGCACAGCGGCACCGAGTCCAGGCCGAGCAGGGTGAGGCTGCGTTCGAGGCTGCGCCGCGCCTGCCCGCCGGAGAAGTCGCCCGTCGCCAGGTCACGGTCGATCTTGGTCGCCACGACGACGCCGTCGGGCACTCCCCCGGCCTCGCGCAGCGCCGCACCGAAGCGCCGCTCGCCTTCGCCGTCGGCGTAGGCGGCGGCGGTGTCGAGGAAGGTGATCGGCCCCGCGAGGGCGTGCCTGATCGTGGCGACGGCCTGCTCGAACGGGACGTCGTACCCGAACGTCTCGGGCATGCCCGCCAGCGGACCGCCGCCCAGGCAGACGGCGCTGACCTCCAGCCCCGTACCGCCGAGCACGCGCCGCGGGAGCACGGCTGCCGGTGCCGTCACCGGCCGACCTCGTCGCCCACGGACCACACCTGCAGCGGGACGCCGTCGGGGTCGAACAGGTGCGCGTGCGGGACGTCGAGGGCCGGCGCGGCCGCGGGGTCCTGCGGCACCGGGCTCGCGCCGGCGACGCGCAGCCGGGTGAGGGCGACGTCGAGGTCGTCGACGCCGTGGGCGACGCCGCGCAGGCCGAGACGGCCGGGGTCGGGCGCCGTCCAGGGGCTCGGGCGGGTCTGCGCCCGCGTGAAGGTGAAGACCTCGAGGATCGACGGCCCCGCCTGCAGGTAGTGGATGAGGAAGCCGCGCTCGTCGTAGCTGTGGTCCAGCGATCCGATCAGCTCGTAGCCGAGCTTGTCGCGGTAGAAGGCCAGGGTCGCGTCCAGGTCGGCGACGGTGATCGCGAGGTGGTCCAGCGCCGGGCCCGCGTCGGGGCGGCGTGCCGCGGCGGCGGCCGCCTCCTGCGCGGCGAGCTCACCGCTGAACGTCTCGTGGTAGGTCAGGTGCCCGTCGATGATCTCCAGCAGCGTGCCGTCGGGGTCGGTGAAGAACGCGAGGTCGACGTCGCCGACGGCACGCAGGGGCTCGAGCGTGAACGTGACCCCGGCGGTGCGCAGGTGCTCGGCGTAGGCGCGGACGTCGCCCACCTTGAAGCCGAGGTGGCGCATGCCGCGCTGCAGGTCGTCGCCCTCCCAGCCGCGCAGGTCGGGACCGGCCGCGGCGTCGGCCGGGACGAGGGCGACGTGCACGCTGCCCGCCCAGACCCAGGTGGTGCCGGGCCGCGACGGGGCGGGCGCGGCGACCGTCGGGAAGCCGAGGACGTCGCGGTAGAAGGCCAGCGACCGCTCCGGATCGGACACCCCGATCTCGACGACGTCCATGCCTGGCCTGCGCTGCTGCTCCACGTGACTTCCCTTCCGGACAGGGCCGCTCCCGCCGCCGCTGTCTTACGTTGTCTGCCGAGCCGGTCCACTCTGCCACGTACCCCCCGACCGCGGCAGCGACCCCCAGGAGGAGGATCGGCGACATGACCCCCGAGGAGTTCCGAGCGGCCGGTCACCGCCTCGTGGACTGGATCGCAGACTTCCGCACGCATCTGCCCGACCTGCCGGTGGGAGCCACCGTGCGCCCCGGCGAGGTGGCGGCGGGCATGCCGCCGGCGGCGCCGCGGACGGCCGCCTCGATCGAGGAGCTGCTCGTCGAACTGGACCGGCTGGTCGTCCCCGGCACCACGCACGTCCAGCACCCCCGCTACGCCGGGTGGTTCCCCGCCAACGCCTCCCTCGCCTCAGTGCTCGGGGATCTCGCGTCCACCGGGATCGGGGCGCTGGGTCTGTCCTGGCAGTCGGCGCCCGCGCTCACCGAGGTCGAGGAGGTCGTCTGCGCCTGGCTCGCCACCGAGACGGGCCTGCCGCCGGGGTGGCGCGGCAGCATCCACGACACGGCGTCCACCGCCTGCCTCGTCGCCCTCCTCGCGGCTCGCGAGCGGGCGAGCACCGCAGGAGGGGCCGGCGGCGGCGGGCTGCAGGCCGAGGCGGCTCCCCTGGTCGTGTACACGACCGAGCAGGCCCACTCCTCCGTCGCGAAGGCGGCGCGGCTGGCCGGGTTCGGCGCGGACAACCTGCGCCTGGTCCCCACCGACTCCGCCCACGCCATGGACGTCGCCGCGCTGGCCGCGGCGATGGACGGCGACGCGGCGGCCGGTCGCCGACCCGCCGCCGTGGTCGCCTCGGTGGGGTCCACGGGGGTCACCGCGATCGACCCGGTGGCGGCGATCACGCAGGCCGCGGCCGGGCACGGAGCCTGGGTGCACGTCGACGCGGCGATGGCAGGCTCGGGCCTGCTCCTGCCCGAGCTGCGCCACCTGCTGGACGGCGACGCCGACGGCGTCCTGCGGGCGCTGGACGCCGCCGACTCCCTGTCCTGGAACCCGCACAAGTGGATGGGCACCGCGCTGGACTGCTCGCTGCTCTACCTGCGCGACCCGTCGGCCGTCGCCGTCGTGATGTCCACCGACCCCAGCTACCTGCGCTCGGGCGCGGACGGGCAGGTCACCCAGTTCCGCGACTGGGGCATCCCCCTCGGCCGGCGCTTCCGCGCGCTGAAGCTGTGGTTCCACCTGCACCTGGACGGGCTCGACGCCATCCGCGCGCGCCTGCGCCGCGACCTCGCCAACGCCGCCTGGCTCGCGGAGCAGGTGGCGGCCACGCCGGGGTGGCGGGTCCTCGCGCCCGTGCGGCTGCAGACGGTCTGCGTGCGGCACGAGCCGCCCGGACTCGTCGGGGCCGACGGGCGCGTCCTCGACGGGGGCACCCTCGACCTGCACACGCAGGCGTGGGCGGCGGCGGTGAACGCCTCGGGTGCGGCGTTCGTCACCCCTGCCCTGCTCGACGGGCACTGGATGGTGCGCGTGTCCGTCGGCGCCGAGACGATGGAGCGCGAGGACCTGGCAGCGGTATGGGCGGCGATGCGCGAGGCCGCGCAGCGCCGCCCCTGACCGCCGCCCCTGACCGGCTCAGATCGCCGAGAGCGCCCGGTCGAGGTCGGCCCGCAGGTCCTCGACGTCCTCCAGGCCGATGCTGATCCGGATCACGCCGTCGGTGATGCCCGCCGCCGCGCGCGCCTCGGGGGCCAGGCGCCGGTGGGTGGTCGTCGCCGGGTGGGTGGCCAGCGACTTCGCGTCGCCGAGGTTGTTGGAGATGTCGACGACGGTGAGCGAGTCGAGCACCGAGAACGCGGCGACCTTGGCGGCGTCGGCGCCCGACGTCGACGGCTTCACCTCGAACGTGATCACGGTGCCGCCGCCGCTCATCTGCCGCGTCGCCAGGGCGTACTGCGGGTGCGAGGCCAGGTACGGGTAGCGCACGGAGGCGATCCGCGGGTGCTGCTCCAGCCACCCGGCGAGCTCCAGGGCCGCCGCGGTCTGGTGCTCCACCCGCAGGCGCATCGTCTCCAGGCCCTTGAGCAGCACCCACGCGTTGAACGGGCTCATCGAGGGCCCGGTGTGGCGCATGAGGTTCTGCACCCCGCCGTCGATGAACTCCTTCGTGCCGAGGATCGCCCCGCCGAGCACGCGGCCCTGGCCGTCGATGTGCTTGGTCGCGGAGTAGACGACGACGTCGGCGCCGAGGGCGAGGGGCTGCTGCAGCAGCGGCGTCGCGAACACGTTGTCGAGGACGACGGTGGCGCCGGCCGCGTGGGCCAGCTCGCACACGGCCTCGACGTCGACGAGGTCCTGCATGGGGTTGGACGGCGACTCGAAGAACACCCCGGCCGCGGGCTCGGCCAGCGCCTTCTCCCACTGCGCGAGGTCGTGCCCGTCGACGAACTCGGTGGTGATCCCCCAGCGCGGGAGGATCTCGTCGAGGATCACGAAGCACGAGCCGAACAGCGCACGCGAGGCGACGACGCGGTCACCCGCCTTGAGGAACGACGCCAGCGCGGTGAACACCGCCGCCATGCCCGTCGCCGTCGCGAAGCATGCCTGCGCGCCCTCCAGCAGCCGCAGGCGCTCCTCGAACATCGACACCGTCGGGTTGCCGTAGCGGGAGTAGACGAAGCGGTCGACCTCGCCCTTGAAGGCGGCCTCGGCGTCGGCCGCCTCCCCGTAGACGTAGCCCTGCGTGAGGAACAGCGCCTCGGACGTCTCCTCGAACCCCGACCGCTGGATCCCCCCGCGGACGGCGATCGTGTCGGGACGCCAGCCCTGCGGGCCCTGGCCGCTCACGACTGACGCCACGGCAGGCCCGTGGCCTTCCAGCCGCCGACGCCGCGGTGAAGCACGTCGTCGAGCCCGCCCTCGAAGCCCTCGAGCACGTTGTAGGCGGTCAGGCCGGCGGCGGTGACGGCCTCGGCCGCCGCGACCGAACGCACGCCCGAGCGGCACAGGAAGACCACCGGCGCACCCTCGGGGACGACCTGGCGCACCTGCTCGACGAACTGCGGGTTGCGGGCGCCACCGGGGAAGGTCACCCACTCGATCAGGGCGGTCTCGCGGCCCAGGGCGGCGAGCTCGGGGACGCCCACGTACGTCCACTCCGCCGCGGTCCGCACGTCGACGAGGACGGCCCGCTCGTCGGCCGCCAGCAGGTCCCACGCCTGCTGCGGGGTGAGATCGCCTGCGTATGCCACCGCGACTGCCCTCCTCCGTCCGCACCGTGCGCGTGCACGGTGGCGGCGCCGTCCGCCGACGCCCTCCCCGCAGCATGTCAGACCCGTCCGGGCGGGCCCACCGGCGTCCGTGAGGCGAACGCCGTCGGCAGCCATATGTCGTGGAGCCCCTCGGGCCGGTCCGGCATCCTGGCGGCGTGAGCGTCCCCGACGTGCGTCCCGCCGAGGAGGGGTACGCCGTTCCCGTGCGGTGCGGCGACGACGTCCGGGCCGTGTGGTGGGGACCGCGCGAGGGCGAGGACGGCGAGGACGTCGTCGCGGCGCGCAGCGGTCGCGTGCTCACCTGGCCCGACGCCGCGACCTGCGCCCGCGAGGTCGTGGACCGCGGCTGGACGACCACGCCTGCGTTCGTCGACGACGAGCTCGACTTCTCCCCCGTCCTCGCCTGGCTACGGGGGCGGGCCCTGCGGCTGGACCGCCACGCCGCCCTGACGACGTGGAACCTCGCGGGCGACGTGGCGTCGTCGCTCGCCCTCCCCCGTCACGACCGCGGCCGCCGCAGCGACCGCTGCTACGACCTGCTGTTCGCGGCCGCCGTGCCGTGGCTGGGTGGGCTCGAGTCGTGGCAGCCGCGGTGGTCCTCCCGCGACGTGAGCCTGCTGCGGGCGCGCCTCGGCGACGATCTCGCGCTCCTGCGCCGCGAGGTGTTCGCCGTCGGCCGGTGAGGCGGCGGTGATCCTCCGCCGTCCGTCGGCTGCCGCCGCGGGGAGCGCGGGGCTACCGTGGTCGGGTCGCGTCCCGTCCCAGGAGGACCCCTTGTCCGACACGCTCGCCCCCGCCCCGGTCCCCGCCGACGCCCCCGCCCCCGCCCCCCTGGCCGGGGCCGCGGGCGTCGAGCAGCGACGGCTCCTGCGCACGTCGCTGCCCGGCCCCCTGTCGCAGCAGCTGCACGAGCGCAAGCTGGCCGCCGTCGCGTCCGGGGTGGGCACGATGCAGCCGGTGTACGCGGTGGCGGCGGGCGGGGGGATCGTCGTCGACGTCGACGGCAACCAGCTCATCGACTTCGGGGCCGGCATCGCCGTGACGAACGTGGGGAACGCGGCGACCGAGGTGGCCGCCGCCGTCGCCGAGCAGGTGCAGCGCCTCACCCACACCTGCTTCATGGTGACCCCGTACGAGGGGTACGTCGCCGTCTGCGAGGAGCTGAACCGGCTCACGCCCGGCGACCACGCCAAGAAGTCCGCACTGGTCAACTCCGGTGCGGAGGCGGTGGAGAACGCCGTCAAGATCGCCCGTCGCGCCACGGGACGCAGCGCTGTCGTGGTGTTCGACCACGCCTACCACGGGCGTACCAACCTCACGATGGCCATGACGGCGAAGAACATGCCGTACAAGGACGGCTTCGGGCCTTTCACGTCCGAGATCTACCGCGCGCCCGTCTCCTACCCCTTCCACGAGCCCTCCCCGATCAGCGGCGAGGAGGCGGCGGCCCGGGCGATCTCCGTCATCGACAAGCAGGTGGGTGCGCAGCGCACGGCCGCGGTCGTGATCGAGCCGATCCTCGGCGAGGGCGGGTTCGTCGTCCCCGCACCCGGTTTCCTGCCGGCGCTGGCGGCCTGGTGCCGCGACAACGGGGTGGTCTTCGTCGCCGACGAGATCCAGACCGGCTTCGCCCGCACCGGCGCGATGTTCGCGTGCGAGCACGAGGGCGTCGTCCCCGACCTGATCACCACCGCCAAGGGGATCGCCGGGGGGATGCCGCTCGCCGCCGTCACCGGCCGCGCCGAGCTCATGGACGCCGTTCACGGCGGCGGGCTGGGCGGCACCTACGGCGGTAACCCCGTGGCGTGCGCGGCCGCCCTCGCGGCGATGCGCACGGCCGTCGATCAGGACCTCCCCGCCGCCGCCCGCCGGATCGAGGCCGTCATGCGGCCCCGGCTCGAGGCGCTGCAGGCGCAGTTCCCGCAGATCGGCGAGGTCCGGGGGCGCGGGGCGATGCTCGCCCTCGAGGTCGTGCGCCCCGGCACCCGCGTGCCCGACGCCGCGGAGACGACGAGGGTCGCGGCGGCCTGCCACGCGCAGGGCCTGATCACGCTCACCTGCGGCACCTACGGCAACGTCATCCGCTTCCTGCCGCCCCTGGTGATCGGGGAGGACCTGCTGCAGGAGGGCCTCGACGTGCTGGCGGCCGCCTTCGCCGGGTGACCTCTCGCGCGCCCCTCGCTCACCCCGAGCGGGGGGCGGCGTCCAGCCTGGCCACCCGGCGCGCCCCGGCGGTACGCCGGTAGGAGGTCTCGATCAGCTCCGCGACCTCCGTCCAGTCGGTGTCCGCGCCGAGGTCCACCCCCACCCACCCGGCCGGGCCGAGGTAGGCGGGCCGGAAGGCGCGCGGCTCGGCGAGCAACGCCTCGGCCTCCTCGGGGTCGGGCAGGACCAGCACGGACGTGTCGTGGCGGATCCACTCGCCGTCGCGGCGCACCGAACCGCCGTAGTAGGCGAACACCTTCGTCGTGAAGAAGGTGGGCCGGCCGTGGCCCACCTTCTCGGCCGCGTCGGGCAGCGCGAGGGCGAGCTCGCGGACCCGCGCCAGCAGCGGGTCGTCCTCGTCGAACATGATCGGGTGCGCCACGGCGTCCTCCCTCAGCGTGGGGTCGGCCCGGCGTCGGCGGCCGACGTCACGAGTCTGCCCGGTGGGCACGACAGGCTCGCGCCCGCCGCGCCTGGTCGGGAACGCGCCCGCCTCAGGCGGACAGGTGGGCGGTGGCGTTCACCGTCACCAGCTCCGCGCCCCCGTCGCCCCAGAACCGGACGACGGTCAGCGAGCAGGGGGCCAGGCGCACCCGCCAGAGCGCGGACGGGCCGGCGTCCAGCGCCTCGCGGACGACGGCGCGGATCGGCGTCATGTGGGAGACCACCACCACGACCCGACCGGCGTGCGCCGCCACCGTGCGGCGCAGCGCCGAGGACACGCGCACGGACAGCGCGTCCAGGGACTCCCCGCCGGGAGGGGCCAGCGTCATCGACCCCTGCCACGCCGCGAACTCCTGCGGCCACCGCCGGGCGATCTCGCCGTAGGTCAGGCCGTCCCACTCCCCGAAGGACGCCTCGATCCACCCCTCGTCGACCGTCACGGGCAGCCCCAGCGCGCCGGCGACGGCGTCGGCGGTCTGCCGGGTGCGGCGCATCGGGGACGCGACGACCGCGGCGATCCGGGGCAGCCCGGGCAGCAGCCCCTGCGGGGCGCTGAGCCCGGCCACCGCCGCGGCAGCTCGGGCGGCGTCGCCCAGCCCGGCGGGTGACAGCTCAGGGTCGGCACCGCCCGCTCCGGAGACCCGGCCGGACTCCGTGTGCGCGCTGCGCCCGTGGCGCACCAGCACCAGGGTCGTCGGCTCGCCGAGGTCGGCCGCGCGCGGGGCCCGCGAGGAGCTGGGCGCTCCCGAGGCGTAGGTGTCGCTCGCGGCCGTGGCGGCGGCGGGCGTCGCGGGCTGCGGGGCCGCCGGGCCCGAGGGGCTCCAGGTGCGCCCGGCCGCCGCGGCGTCCATGGCCTCGTTCGCGAGCCGGTCGGCGTGCTTGTTCTTCTCCCGCGGCACCCACGTGTAGCGCACCCGCGCAGGGTCCATCACGCGCCGGGCCTGCAGCGCGAGCACCTTCATGTCGGGGTGCTTGACCTGCCAGCGGCCCGACATCTGCTCGACGACGAGCTTGGAGTCCATCCGCACCTCGACGGTGCAGTCGGGGTCGGCGGCGACGGCGGCGCGCAGCCCGGCGATGAGCCCCGAGTACTCGGCCACGTTGTTGGACGCGGTGCCGATCGCCTCGGCCGCCTCGGCGACCAGCTCGCCGGTGTCGGCGTCCCGCACGACAGCGCCGTAGCCCGCGGGCCCCGGGTTGCCGCGGGAGCCTCCGTCGGCCTCGACGACGAAGCGGCGGCTCACAGGCCGGATTCCGCCGTGCGCACGAGGATGCGCCGGCACTCCTCGCAGCGCAGCACCGCCTCGGGTTCGGCGGTCCGGAACCGGGAGATCTCCACGGGGGTGAGCTCCAGCCGGCACCCCTCGCAGCGACGCTGGCTCAGGCGGGCCGCGCCCGTGCCGCCGACCTGCTCGCGGACCTTCTCGTAGAGGGCCACGAGGTCGGCGGGGACGCCGGCCGCTGCCGAGGCGCGCTCGGCGGTCACCGCGGCGATCTGGTCGTCGAGGTCGGCCGTGGCGGCGGCCAGCCGCTCGCGCGCGGCCGCGAGGTCGGCCTGGACGCCGGTCAGCTCGCCGCCGACCTCGGCGAGGCGGGCCTGCGCCGCCTCCACCGCCTCCATGGCCTCCAGCTCGACCTCCTCCAGCGCCGCCTGGCGGGACGCGAGGGATTCGAGCTCGTGCTGCAGGGCCTGGAGGTCCTTGGCGCTGCCCTGGCCCGCGTCGAGCCGCGCCTGGTTGCGCGCGGCGCGCTGGCGCACCTGCTCGACGTCGGCCTCGGCCTTGGCCTGGGCCCGCTGCGCGTCGCCGAGCGCGGCCCGGGCAGCGGCAGCGACGTCGTCGGCGACCCGCACGGCCGAGGTCAGCCGCTCGATCTCGGCGTGTTCGGGCAGGCTGCGCCGGCGGTGGGCGAGCTGGGCCAGGCGCACGTCGGCGTCGGCGACGTCGAGCAGGCGCCACTGGTCCTGCGGGGCAGCGGTCACCACGGCCGGGCCTCCCGGGTCGTTGCGTGCGGTCCCCGCCGGAAGCCCGGCGGGGTGTCCGTCACCTTACGACCCCGCCCGGGCTCGGGACGCGGAAGGTCCACGGGTCGGTGCACCGCGTGGACACGTGCACCTCCACCGGCGTCCCGGCGTCCTCCAGGATGCCCGCGAGCCGGTTGGACACCCCCGCCAGCCACGGCCACTCGCTGGCCCAGTGGGCGACGTCGATGAGGTGCGGGCCGCCGTCGCCGGCCTCCTCGCGCAGCTCCAGCGCAGGGTGGTGGCGCAGGTCGGCGGTGACGTAGACGTCGACGTCGGCCGCGCGGGCCGCCGCGAGCAGGGAGTCCCCCGCCCCGCCGCAGACGGCGACGCGGCTGACCGTCGCGTTCGGGTCGCCCGCGATCCGCACCCCCTGCGTGGTGCTGGGCAGCGCCTCGGCCACGAGCATGGCGAAGTCGCGGACGGTGGTGGGCTGGGACAGGCGCCCCACCCTGCCCGTGCCGCGCGGCCCCGACCACGAGGCGAGCTGGTAGACGTCGAAGGCGGGCTGCTCGTAGGGGTGCGCCTGGTAGAGGGCGGCGACCAGCTCGGTGCGGCGGTGGCGCGGGAAGACCATCTCGATGCGCACCTCGGGCAGCGTCTCGCGCTTGCCGCGCTCCCCCGGCACGGGCGAGGCCTCAGGGCCGGGTTCGAACGTGCCCGACCCGGATCCGACGAAAGCACACCGGTGGTAGGCACCGATGTCGCCCGCCCCCGCCGCCGTGAGGGCGTCGACGATCTGCTCGGCGGCGACCTCGGGCGCGAAGGTGACGATCTTGTCGACCGGGTCGCTCGGGTCCCCGGACAGGGGCACGAGGTCGGTCAGTCCCAGCACGCGCGCGAGGGCGTCGGACACCCCGGGCGCGGCGACGTCGGCGTTGGTGTGCGCCGTGTAGAGCGCGCAGCCCGCCTTGATCAGCTGGTGCACGCGTCGGCCCTTGGACGTGGTCGCCGCCACCCCGTGCACGGGCCGCAGCAGCAGGGGGTGGTGGGTGAGCAGGAGGCCCGCCTGCAGGGCGAGCGCCTCCTCGACGACGGCGGGCGAGGGGTCCACGGCCAGCAGGACCCGGCGCACGGGAGCGGACGGGTCGCCGCAGACCAGGCCCACGGCGTCCCAGTCGCGCGCCCAGGCGGGGTCGTACAGCCCTTCCAGCACCCGGACGACGTCGGCCAGGGTGGGAACTGTCACATCGGTGGTCACGGGGCGCACCCT
Source organism: Kineosporiaceae bacterium (assembly GCA_046330935.1). Classification (GTDB taxonomy): domain Bacteria; phylum Actinomycetota; class Actinomycetes; order Actinomycetales; family Kineosporiaceae; genus JAXLRU01. The sequence goes on along the minus strand of JAXLRU010000005.1, from coordinate 182,934 downwards.
AGCGGGCACAGGCGGTTGCCGTCTTCGCTCCACGCCGATTGGTCGCCGACCGCGCGTCGCCGTCCGTCGGCGCCCCGTCACGGCTTCCCGGGAACCCGCGCGCGCCGGATCGCGGCGCCCGGAAGCGGTTCGACGTGAATTCCTGTCACTGAACCGATTAGCCGAAAGCCACCGCAGCTCTCCCCGATCGAACGACCCCCCGAAAAGCATGTGCGTTTCTGAGATCGGTTCAGTGGTGACAACGTGCCCCTTGACACTGCTCCGTCACCCCGTTTCACTGCCGCCCGCCCAACGTTAAGAGTGACGTCACCCCGCGTTAACTTCCATCCACGGCCAGGCAGTCCCTCGGAGGTGTCCCGTGCAAGCGGTCCTGTTCGCCCTGGACGTCGTGGCCGTCCTCGTCCTCGTTTTCGGGATCTATCTTCCCCGCCATCGTCGGCGCGATCTCGTCCTCGCATTCCTCGGCGTCAACTGCGGCGTCCTGGCGGTCACCACGTCGCTCAGCTCGGTGAGTTCCTCGGCCGGCTTCGGGCTCGGCCTCGGCCTCCTCGGCGTGCTGTCGATCATCCGGCTGCGCTCCACCGAACTCGACCACCACGAGGTCGCCTACTACTTCGCGGCCCTCGCCCTCGGCGTCATCGGGGCCCTCGGCGCCGCCCAGCCCTGGGTACCCGCCTCGCTCATGGCGCTGCTCCTGCTCGTGCTCTACATCGGCGACCACCCCCGCTGGGGTGCGGGGTACCGCCGCCAGGTCGTCATCCTCGACCAGGCCGTCGCCGCCCCCGAGACCCTGCAGGCGACGCTCGAGCAACTGCTCGGCGGCACCGTGCACCGGGCCAGCGTCCAGCGCCTCGACCTCGTCAACGACACCACCGTGGTGGACGTCCTGTACTCGGCCGCCCCGGCGGGGCTGCCCTCTCTCACCCGCGACGTGAACCTCCGTGAGGGGGCCCGCCGGTGAGCACGATCACGACGTCCATCGCCCCGGTCTGGGGCCTGACCCTCGCCGACTGGGCCGCGGGACTGCCCGCGGTCGGCCTCGACCAGCTCAACGAGCGGGCGGCCCTGCAGACCCGGATCGACCGCAAGTACGTCCTGACCGTCGACCAGGCCGCCGCCGTCCTGTCGGGCGCGAAGCTCGACCTGCGCGTCCTGCAGATCGACGCTTTGCGGTCCTTCACGTACGAATCGGTGTACTTCGACACGGAGGACTTCCTCGGGTACCGCCTGGCGGCCACCCGTCGTCGCCGCCGGTTCAAGGTCCGCACGCGCAGCTACCTCGACGCCGGCCAGTGCTGGCTGGAGGTCAAGACCCGCGGCCCCCGGGGCGCCACGGTCAAGACCCGCCAACCGCACCCCCTGACCGACCGCTACATGCTGGAGGGGGCGCACGACTTCGTCGACGGCACGCTGGCCGACCACGGCATCTGCCCCTGCGCCGCCAGCCTGCAGCCGGTCATGTTCGGCACCTACCGGCGCACCACGCTCCTCGTCGAGGAGTGCGACAGCCGCCTCACCGTCGACACCGACCTGACGTGGCGGTGCAGCGCCGGCACCGCGAGGGCGCCGTTCCTCGCCGTGGTGGAGACCAAGTCCGCGGGCGGCGCCTCCCCCGTCGACCGGCTGCTGTGGGCCCACGGGGTGCGGCCGACCCGCATCTCCAAGTACGCCACCGGCCTGGCGGCGCTGCGTCCCGACCTGCCGAACGCCCCCTGGCGCCGGACCCTGCGGCGTCACTTCGCCATCCCCTGAGGCGTCGATCCAAGCTCCTTGCCCGCCCCACCCGAGGTCCTCCCGCCCCGCCCGAGCACCCTGCGACCCGACGGCAGCGAAGCCGCCGGAAAGGACACACCCATGTCGCTGCGCCGCACCCGCCCTGCCCTCCTCGCGGTCGGCCTCGCACTGGCGCTGCCCCTGTCCGCGGTCGTCCTGGTCCCCGCCGAGGCCGTCGGCGGTAACGCTCGCGCGGCCGTGACCGCCCCCGACGGCCAGGCGTCGCCCGCCAAGGAGGCCGAGGAAGACCCGATGCTGGGGGACGTCGCCTTCTCCGTGCCGAGCCAGACGTTCACCGGCTCGCTGCAGGTGACCCTCTCGACGACGCAGGCGGGAGCCACCGTCCGGTACACGACCGACGGGAGCGCCCCCACGGCGTCCTCGCCCGCCGCCACCGGCGCGCTCACCCTCACGGCCACGACCCGCCTGCGGGCGCAGGCCTTTGCGGGCAGCACGGCAGCCGGTGCGCCGTCCTCGGCGTTCTACCTGCGCCAGGCCGTGACCCAGCAGCACGACCTGCCGGTGGTCGTGATGGACGACTTCGGCAAGGGCAAGCCGACCAAGCAGTCCTACGTCGACGCCGCGCTGATGGTCTTCGAAGGTGCGGGCACCGTGACGCCCTCGGGGGTGCCCACCCTCACCACGCGAGCGGGGTTCAAGCTGCGCGGGCAGTCCTCGTCGATGTTCGACAAGCCCCAGTACCGCCTCGAGCTGCGCGACAACGCCGACGACGACGTCGACCTGCCCGTGCTCGGGATGCCCGCCGAATCCGACTGGGTGCTGCGCGGCCCCTACGCCGACAAGTCGCTGGTGCGCAACGCCCTCATGTTCGACCTGGCCCGGGACCTGGGCCGGTACGCGCCGCGGTACCGGTTCGTCGAGCTGTACCTGAACACCGGGGACGGCGTGGTCGGGCCCGAGGACTACGTGGGCGTCTACATGATGATGGAGACGATCAAGAACCAGAAGGACCGACTCGACCTGAAGAAGCTGAAGGAGGACGACGTCACCGCCCCGGCGATCGAGGGCGGGTACATCTTCAAGGTCGAGTGGCGGGCGGCGGAACAGCCGATCATCAGCTGCACCGGGACCACGCCCTGCTTCAACGACGTCGAGCTGTACGACCCCGATGACGCCGTCCCGGCCCAGCTCGCCTGGATCAGCGACCATCTCTCGCGGTTCCACGCGCGCCTGCACGGGACGAACATCGCCGACCCGACCAACGGCTACCCCTCGTGGATCGACGTCGGCTCCTTCGTCGACACGGTGATCCTCGAGGAATTCAGCCGCAACCAGGACGCCTACGTCCGCAGCGCCTACTTCTCCAAGGACCGCGGCGGCCTGATCACGTCCGGGCCCGGCTGGGACTGGGACCTCACGTTCTCCACCGGCGGGACCTACAGCAACGACCAGATCTCCGGCTGGCAGTACGACCAGGTCGCCGCGCACCAGCCTGTCGCCGCCGACTGGTTCCCGGTGCTCATGGCCGACCCCGCCTTCGCCAACCAGGTGCGGGCACGCTGGCAGGAACTGCGCCGCGGCCCGCTGTCGGACGCCGCGCTGGACGCGAAGGTGGCCTCGATCACCGCGCCGCTGGCGAACGCCGCGGGACGCAACTTCCAGCGCTGGGACTACCTCACGACGCCCGTCCTCGGCATCTACCGCTTCAAGACGTCGACGGAGCCGACGTGGCAGGGCCAGGTCGGCGTCATGAAGACCTGGATGCACCAGCGCGCCGCCTGGCTGGACTCCACGGCCGGCTGGGGCGGGGCCACCACGCCGACGCCGACCCGGACCACCCCGGGCACGACCACGAAGCCCCCCACGAGCACGCCGCCGACGACGACCAAGCCGGTCACCTCGAAGAAGCCCACGACCAGGAAGTCGACCAGCAAGAAGAAGACCACCCGGAAGAAGTCGACGCGCAAGAAGACCACCACGAGGAAGACGACCCGCAAGAAGACCACCCGGGCGGCGGCGGTCCCCGCGAGCCTGCTCGGGAGCGGACCCGGGTGCACCGTGAGCTACCGCCTGGTGTCGGCGTGGCCGTCGGGCTCCCAGGCCCTGGTGACGCTGACCGCCGACGCGCCCGCGTCGGGGTGGGCCGTCGTCCTCCCCGATGGCAGCGACGTCACCCAGGTGTCGGGGGCGGACGTGGCCCGGACCCCGGCGCTGACGTTGAGGTCACCCGCGGCCGGCCCCGGACTCGCGGCCGGCGACAGCGTCACGATCTCGCTCGTCTCGGGTGAGCCCGGCCCGCCCGACGGCATCGGGTGCCGCCTGAACTGACCGGCGAGCACCACGGCGATCCCTCCGCTCCCCTGCATGAGCGCGCTCCCTCGCCGATGGCGGCGACGGGGCCGCCGGAAAGGACCTCCGATGTCCCTGCGCCGCACGCGTCCCGCCCTCCTCGCGGTCGGTCTCGCGCTCGCCCTGCCGCTGTCGGCCACGGTGCTCGTCCCCGCCGAGGCAACGGGTGGAGCCGCCGCCACCGCGCAGCGCGTGTCGCCCGCGAAGGCGGCCGAGACCGACCCGATGCTCGGGGACGTCGCGTTCTCGGTGCCGAGTCAGACGTTCTCGGGGTCCCTGCAGGTCTCGCTGACGACGACCCAGGCCGGGGCGAGCGTCCGCTACACCACCGACGGGAGCCTGCCCTCGGCCTCCTCGCCGGCCGCGTCGGGCGCCCTGACCGTGACGACGAGCACCCGCCTGCGCGCCCAGGCGTTCTCGGGGTCCACGCCGGTGGGCGCCCCGTCCTCGGCGTTCTACCTCAAGCAGGCCGTCACGCAGCAGCACGACCTGCCGGTCGTGGTCCTCGACGACTTCGGCAAGGGCAAACCGGCGAAGGACCCCTACCTGGACGCCGCCCTGATGACGTTCGAGGGCACCGGCACGGTGACGCCGTCGGGGCGCCCGACCCTCACCTCGCGCGTCGGCTTCCACCTGCGGGGGCAGTCCTCGGCCACGTTCGACAAGGCGCAGTACAAGGTCGAGCTGCGGGACAACCTCGACGACGACGTCGACCTGCCCGTCCTCGGGATGCCGGCCGAGTCCGACTGGGTGCTGCGCGGGCCCTTCACCGACAAGTCGCTCATCCGCAACGCCCTGATGTTCGACCTCGCCCGGGACATGGGCCGCTACGCCCCGCGCTACCGGTTCGTGGAGCTGTACCTCAACGTGGCCGACGGGACGGTCGGACCCGAGGACTACCGGGGCGTCTACATGATGATGGAGACGATCAAGAACCAGAAGGACCGGCTGAACCTCAAGAAGCTCAAGTCGACCGACCTGCAGGCCCCCGACGTCGAGGGCGGCTACATCGTGAAGGTCGAGTGGATGGCGGCCGACGGCACGCTGATCACCTGCTCCGGGGTCTCCCCCTGCTTCACCTACGTCGAGCTGGCCGACCCCGACGACGCGGCACCCGAGCAGCTCGCCTACATCCGGGACTACCTCACCCGGTTCCACGCCCGGCTGCACCAGCCCGACATCGGCGACCCCGCCACCGGGTACCGCGCGTTCATCGATGTGGGCTCCTTCGTCGACACGGTCGTCCTCAACGAGCTCAGCCGCGACATGGACGCCTACGTCCGCAGCGCCTACTTCTCCAAGGACCGCGGCGGCCTGCTCACCTCCGGGCCGGGCTGGGACTACGACCTGACCTTCGGCGTCGGCGGGTTCTTCGGCAACAACCAGACCTCGGGCTGGCAGTACCAGCAGATCTCCCAGCGCACCCCCATGGCCACCGACTGGATCCCGCTGCTGATGGCCGACCCCGCCTTTGCCAACCAGGTGCGGGCGCGCTGGCAGGAGCTGCGCCGCGGCGTGCTGTCCGATGCCGCGCTCGACGCGAAGGTCGCGGCGCTGACGGCTCCGCTGGTGAACGCGGCGGGGCGCAACTTCACGCAGTGGCCCAACCTGTCCCAGGCCACGATCGGCTTCTTCCAGACGTCCACGGAACCCACCTGGCAGGGGCAGGTCTCGGCGCTGTCCACCTGGATGCACGCCCGGGCCTCCTGGCTCGACTCCGCGGCCGGCTGGGGCGGGGCCACCACCCCCACCCCCACGCAGACGACGCCGGGCACCTCCCCCAAGCCGACGACGTCGGCGCCGGGCACGACTCCCCCCGTGACGACGAAGCCGGTCACCTCGAAGCCGGTCACCAGCAAGCCCGGCACCACGAAGAAGCCCACCAAGAAGACCACGAAGAAGAAGACGACCAAGAAGAAGACCACGAAGAAGAAGACCACGAAGAAGAAGACCACCCGCCCGCGGGCCCTGGCTCCCGCTGCCGCCCTCGTCGTCGGGGAGGGGCCCGGCTGCACCGTGACCTACCGCCTCACCTCGGCGTGGGGCTCCGGTTCGGCGGGCGTCCTCACCCTCACGGCAACGGCGGCAGCGACGGGCTGGTCGGTCGGGATGCCCGAGGGCACCGACGTGACGCAGGCGGGCACCCTGGCGGTGACGGCGGCTCCGGGCGTGACGCTGACCGCGACGACGCCGATCGCGGCAGGCGCGTCGGCGGCGGTTCCGGTCGTCGTGGCCGGCGCGGCCTCACCCTCGCGGCTGAGCTGCACCCTGCGCTGATCCTGGGGAGGTACCGACGCGCCGCAGGGGTGGTCCGGGCCTGGCCCGGGCCACAACTGCGGCACGTGAGGGGAGGGACGTCGCCGTCAGGCCGCGCCGACGCGGCGCGGTGAGGCGGCAGTGGGCCCGGCCGGACTCGAACCGACGACAGCCGCGGTGTAAGCGCGGTGCTCTACCAACTGAGCTACAGGCCCGCGGATCAGCCGCCGACGAGCTCGGCGACGGCCGCGCGGTACTCCTCGAGGGCTCGCGCCTGCCCGGGCGGGTTGACGACGCTCCAGCGGATCGTCCCCTCGGAGTCCACCAGGAAGGTACCGCGTTGCGCCCGCCCCGCGTCGGGGTCGAAGACCCCGTAGGCGGAGGCGACCTCGCCGTGCGGCCAGAAGTCGCTCAGCAGCCGGAACGCGTACCCCTGAGCCTGCGCGTAGGCCTTGAGGCTCCAGCGCGGGTCGCACGAGATCGCCAGCACCTCGACCCCCGCATCCCCGAACACGGCCGGGTCGTCGCGCAGCGCGCACAGCTCCGCCGTGCAGATCCCCGAGAAGGCGAAGGGGTAGAACACGAGGGCCACCCCCGCACCGCCCGCGAAGGACGACAGCGACACGGCGTTGCCGTCCTGGTCGGGCAGGGTGAACCCGGGCGCCGGCGAGCCGACGGGGGGCACGGTCACGAGTCCTCCGGGGGTGGCGACGGGACGTGATGGGACGTGACGAAGATCACACTACTCAGCGACGGCCGCTGCGGGGGCTCGCCAGGCGCGTGCCCGTCCACTCCGCGCAGGCGCTGATCGTCGAGGTCGCATGCAGGCCCGCCGTGGGGGCCGCGTCCTCGATGTCACTGGGCTCCACGTGCCCGTCGCGGCCCGACTTCGGCGTCAGGAGCCAGATCACCCCGCCGTCGGCGAGGTTGGTCAGGGCGTCGACCAGGGCGTCGACGAGATCGCCGTCCCCGTCACGCCACCACAGGAGGACGGCGTCGACGACGTCCTGGCCGTCCTCGTCGACGATCTCACTGCCGGTGACGTCCTCGATCGCCGCCCGCAGCTCGCCGTCGACGTCCTCGTCGTAGCCGAACTCCTGGACGACCTGCCCGGGCTTCAGCCCGAATCGGCCGGCCTTGGACTTCTCCGCCGCGGACTCCGCGGTCGCGCCCACCCGTGTGCCTCCTCCGTCGTGGGAGCCCTGCCGCGACTGCGGCGCGGCTCCTCGGTTGACTCGTCACGCTAGTGCACTAGACATCGCCTGCCACGTGCAACCGTTGCGCGGCGCGTCAGGCGACTTCCGCCCACCTTGGGCGCCCCTGCGCCGCTGGTCAACCTCATCCGGGGGCGCAGCCGACCCCGGGTGGTGGTTACCGCTCGGTAGATGTGACGATGGGCCTCACTCACGACAGGATGGCCCCCACGACGGCCGCCAGCGGCCGAGACCCGGGTGCCAGGCCGCAGCCCCGTCGCCGCCGCCCCACCCGGCACGCATCGCCCCACCCACAGGTGCGGGCGGCACCCGAGGCGACCTCGGTCGGCCTCAGGCAGGCCTCGCCGCCACCAGCGGCACGCAGAAGAGAGGAACCGCGACGTGGCAGGACGCGAGGAGGCGGGACCCATCCTCAACGGGCTCCCGAGCCAGCTTCCCGACATCGACCCCGACGAGACCGGCGAATGGCTGGACTCCCTCGACGCGGCCGTCGACCACCGCGGCCGGGTCCGGGCCCGCTACCTCATGCTCGCCCTCCTGCAGCGGGCGCGCGAGCGCGGTGTGGGCGTGCCGAGCCTCGCCCAGACCGACTACATCAACACCATCCCGCCGGAGGCCGAACCCTGGTTCCCCGGCGACGAGGACGCCGAGCGCGCCTACCGCCGCTGGCTGCGCTGGAACGCCGCGGTCATGGTGCACCGCGCCCAGCGGCCCGGCATCGGTGTCGGCGGGCACATCTCGACCTACGCCTCCTCGGCCACGCTGTACGAGGTCGGCTTCAACCACTTCTTCCGCGGCAAGGACCACCCCGGCGGAGGCGACCAGGTCTTCTTCCAGGGCCACGCCTCCCCCGGCATGTACGCCCGCGCGTTCCTCGAGGGGCGCCTCACCGAGTCGCAGATGGACGGCTTCCGCCAGGAGGTCTCCCACGCCGGCGGCGGGCTGTCGTCCTACCCGCACCCCCGGCTCATGCCCGACTTCTGGGAGTTCCCCACGGTCTCCATGGGCCTGGGTCCGATCAACGCCATCTACCAGGCGCAGTTCAACAAGTACCTGCAGGGGCGTGGCATCAAGGACACCTCCCAGCAGCGGGTGTGGGCGTTCCTCGGCGACGGCGAGATGGACGAGCCCGAGAGCCGCGGCGCGCTGCAGCTGGCCGCCTACGAGGAGCTCGACAACCTCACGTTCGTCGTGAACTGCAACCTGCAGCGCCTCGACGGCCCCGTCCGCGGCAACGGCAAGATCATCCAGGAGCTGGAGGCGTTCTTCCGCGGCGCGGGCTGGAACGTCATCAAGGTGGTCTGGGGCCGCGAGTGGGACCCGCTGCTGGCCGCCGACCGCGACCACGCGCTGGTCAACCTGATGAACGCCACTCCGGACGGCGACTACCAGACCTTCCGCGCCGAGAACGGCGGGTTCATCCGCGAGAACTTCTTCGGCCGGGACCCGCGCACCCGCGCGCTGGTCGAGAACATGACCGACGACGAGATCTGGTCGCTGCGCCGCGGTGGTCACGACTACCGCAAGGTCTTCGCCGCCTACAAGGCCGCCACCGAGCACACGGGGCAGCCGACGGTCATCCTCGCCAAGACCATCAAGGGCTGGTCGCTGGGGCCGTCGTTCGCGGGCCGCAACGCGACGCACCAGATGAAGAAGCTGACGCTGGAGGACCTCAAGGCCCTGCGCGACCGGCTGCGCATCCCGATCAGCGACGCCCAGCTCGAGGCCGACCCCTACGCCCCGCCGTACTACCATCCCGGCGAGGCCGACCCCTCGATCCAGTACCTGCGCGAGCACCGCCGCAAGCTCGGCGGCTCGCTGCCGCAGCGGCGCGTCGCGGGCAACCAGCTGAAGCTGCCCGAGGCGTCGGCCTACGAGGGCATGCGCAAGGGCTCGGGCAAGCAGTCGATCGCCACCACGATGGCCTTCGTCCGCCTGCTCAAGGACCTCATGCGCGACAAGGAGTTCGGCAAGCGGATCGTGCCGATCATCCCCGACGAGGCGCGCACCTTCGGGATGGACTCGTTCTTCCCGACGGCGAAGATCTACAACCCGCACGGTCAGCAGTACACCTCGGTCGACCGCGAGCTCATGCTGGCCTACAAGGAGTCGACCTCGGGTCAGATCCTGCACGTGGGGATCAACGAGGCGGGTTCGCTGGCGGCCTTCACCGCCGCCGGCTCGTCCTACGCCACGCACGGCGAGCCGACCGTCCCCGTCTACATCTTCTACTCGATGTTCGGGTTCCAGCGGACGGGCGACGCCATGTGGGCGGCGGCCGACCAGATGAGCCGCGGGTTCGTCGTCGGCGCCACCGCGGGCCGCACGACGCTCACCGGCGAGGGCCTGCAGCACGCCGACGGGCACTCGCCGCTGCTGGCCTCGACCAACCCCGCGGTGGTGGCCTACGACCCGGCCTACGGGTACGAGATCGCCCACATCGTCAAGGACGGCCTGCGCCGCATGTACGGCGAGTCGCCCGAGAACGTGTACTACTACCTCACCGTCTACAACGAGCCGATCGTCCAGCCTGCCGAGCCCGAGGGGCTCGACGTGGACGGCCTGCTCAAGGGCATGTACCTCCTGCGCCCCGCCGCGGCCCTGCCGGGTGCCGCCGAGGCGGGGGCCACGGGTCCGCGGGCCCAGATCCTCGCCTCGGGCGTCTCGTTGCCCTGGGCGCTGGAGGCTCAGGAGATGCTCGCCGCCGACTGGGGCGTGGCCGCCGACGTGTGGAGCGTCACCAGCTGGAACGAGCTGCGCCGCGACGGCCTGCACTGCGACGACCTGGCCCTGACGCACCCGACGGAGCCGGTGCCGGTGCCCTACGTCACCCAGCGCCTGTCCGGGGCCCCCGGGCCGGTCGTGGCCGTCTCCGACTACATGCGCGCGGTTCCCGACCAGATCCGCCAGTGGGTGCCGCAGGACTTCCGCTCCCTCGGTGCCGACGGCTTCGGCCTGTCCGACACCCGGGCCGCAGCGCGCCGCCACTTCCTGATCGACAGCCCGTCGATCGTGACGGCCGTGCTGCAGCAGCTGGGCCGTCGCGGGGAGTACCGCGCCGAGGCGGCCTCGGAGGCCGTCGAGAAGTACCGCCTGCTCGACGTCACCGCCGGCACCACCGGCAGCGCGGGCGGCGAGGCCTGAGCACCGCCCTCACGCACGACGCCCCCGGCACCCCAGGTGCCGGGGGCGTCCTCGCGTGGGGCCGGGCTCAGCGGTCGCGACCCGGGCGGCCCTCGCCGACCTGCTCGTTGGCGGTGCGCAGGTCGATCGTCCGCCCACGGTCCACGCGCTTGATCTGCTGCTCGAGCTCCTCCAGCAGGCCGCGCAGCTCGGCGGCGTCCTCGCGCCCGGCGAGCGCGGCGAGATGGCGGCGCGCCTCGGGGGCGCGACCGGTCTCCAGGGCCGCCTCGACGAGGTGCCGGCCCACGGCTGGGGTGTGCTCGCGAGGGCGCCAATGCCCGACGCCGAGGTTGAGTGCATCCGTGGGGTGCCCGGCCCGGCGGAGCATGGCCACCCCCTCGACGAGCGCCTCACCGCTGGGGTCGCGTTCCGCCGCCGTGCCGAGGCGGCGCATGGCGCCCCCGCGGTCGTCGTCGATGGACAGGCGCGCCATCTCGATGAGGGGGAACCAGGCACGAGGCGAGTGGGCGAGTTCCTCGGCGAGCGCCCAGACAGCGTCGTCCGCCTCGCGACCCGGGTCGGCCGAGCGGGCGCGGCGCGGGTAGGCCGGACGCTCGGCGGAGTCGTGGGCGCGGGTGCGGACCACCTCGGCCAGGGTGGCGAACGCGGCCACGTCGTTCGGATCGGCGTTCAGCCGGGCGCGCAGCGCCGTCTCCGACGGGGCATCGGTCGGCACGGCGGGTGCCGAGGGCGCGGCAAGGCGCCGCCTCAGCCTGTCCCAACGGCTCCACAGCGGCATTGCCGTCCTCCTCCCCCGGGTTCAGCGCGCCCTGGTGCTGCGTGCGCCTCACCCGGCCTCTCGACCATAGCCCCGGCACCCGTCAGGAGCGACCAGCCGCCGCGCCCCGTGCGCCGGATCGGGGCAATCATGGCGTAGCCGGACATCGGGTCCTGATCGGGGGCATGTCCGCCTTGCGCCGGAGGGCGGCCCGACGGTGGAGTGGGGCCATGTCCGCCGCACACTCCGCGCACGACCGCGACCGATCCGCCGAGTCCACGGGCCCCCGGCTGTCCCGCAAGGGGTACGAGGCCGAGCTACGCCGGCTGCAGGGCGAGCTGGTCGCCGTCCAGGAATGGGTGAAGGCCACCGGCCAGCGCCTCGTGGTCGTGTTCGAGGGCCGCGACGCCGCGGGCAAGGGCAGCACGATCAAGCGCATCACCGAGTTCCTCAACCCGCGCGTGGCGCGGATCGTGGCGCTGCCGACGCCGACGGAGCGCGAGCAGACGCAGTGGTACTTCCAGCGCTACGTCGCCCACCTGCCGGCGGCGGGCGAGATCGTGCTGCTCGACCGCTCCTGGTACAACCGCGCCGGGGTCGAGCGCGTCATGGGCTACTGCACGCCGGAGCAGTACCGGCTCTTCCTGCGCCAGTGCCCGCTGTTCGAGCGGATGCTGGTGCAGGACGGCATCCTCCTTCGCAAGTACTGGTTCTCGGTCAGCGACGAGGAGCAGGAGCGCCGTTTCCGGTCCCGGTTGGAGGACCCGCTGCGGCGCTGGAAGTTCTCGGAGAACGACCTGCGCACGCGCGACAAGTGGGTCGACTTCTCGCGCGCCAAGGACGAGATGTTCGTGCACACCGACATCCCCGAGGCGCCCTGGTACACGGTCGAGGCCGACGTGAAGCGCCACGCGCGGATCAACATGATCAGCCACCTGTTGTCCACGCTGCCCTACGAGGCGCCGTCGAGGATGTCGCTGGAGCTGCCGCCCCGACCTCCCGCACCCGACTACCAGCGCCCCCCGCGCGAGCTGTTCACGCAGGTGCCGCCGGTGGCCGAGGAGCTCGCGGCCCGCGGGCGCGACTGACGGCGCCGGCGCGCCGTCCACCTCGCCGTCGGCACCCGTTTGTGGGGTGAACACAAACCCGGGCGTCCGCGCCCGCGCGCGCTGGGTACGCTCGCCGTCATGACCCACGCCGAACCCGATGCGGCCCTGCTGCGACTGCGACGCAACAGCGGCAAGCTGGCGACGGCCGCGGCACAGCGGATGGACGAGTCGCTGCCGTGGTTCCGGGCAAAGAGCGCGCAGGACCGGTCCTGGGTGGGGCTGGTCGCCCAGGCCGGCATCGCCGCCTTCATCTCGTGGTTCGAGAAGCCGGGCACGGTGCCGGCCGTGACGTCCGACGTGTTCGGCACCGCCCCCCGCGAGCTGACCCGGTCGATCTCCCTGCAGCAGACGCTGGAGCTGGTGCGGGTGGTCGTCGACGTCGTGGAGGACCACGTCGAGGAGATCTCCGAGCCCGGCGCCGAGCAGATGGTGCGCGAGTCGGTGCTGCGCTACAGCCGCGAGGTCGCCTTCGCGGCCGCCATGATCTACGCGCAGGCGGCCGAGGCGCGCGGGGCGTGGGACGCGCGGTTGGAGGCCCTCGTCGTCGACGCCCTCGTGCGCGGCGAGGCCGACGACGGCGTCCGCTCGCGCGCCGCCGCCCTCGGCTGGCCCGGCGACTCCCCGCTGCTCGTGGTGGCGGGCTCCTCCCCCGTCGGCACCGTCGCGGCCGTCGTCGAGGACCTGCGTCGCGCGGCCCGCGCCAAGGGCGGGGACGCGCTGGTGGGCGTGCAGGGCGACCGCGTCGTCGCGGTGGTGGGCCGCCACGTCGACCCCACCGCCCTGGCGGCGCACCTGACCTCGCTGTTCGGCCCCGGCCCGGTCGTCACCGGGCCGGTCGTGCCCCACCTCGACGAGGCCGGGCGCTCGGCGCAGGCGGCCCTGGCCGGGCTCGCCGCCGCCCCGGCCTGGCCCGCCGCCCCGCGCCCCGTCGCCGCCGACGACCTGCTCCCGGAGCGGCTGATGTGCGGCGACGACGCCGCGAGGCAGGAGCTCGTGGAGCGCGCCTACCAGCGGCTGGCCGACGTCGACGCGCCGCTGCTGGAGACCGCCGCGACCTATCTCGACCTCGGGCGGTCCCTGGAGGCCACGGCGAGGGCGTTGTTCGTGCACCCCAACACCGTCCGCTACCGCCTCAAGCGCGTCGCCGACGTCAGCGGGTGGGACCCGACGGAGCCGCGCGAGGCCTTCGTCCTGCAGGTGGCGATCGCCGTCGGCAGGCTGAGCCGGGCGGGTCGCCGGGGCGCCCGCGAGACGGTCTCCGCGCAGGCCACGGCCGCCTTGTAGGAACCCTCCAATCCTGGGAAGAGCAGTTCGTGCCTGGCGTCGGCGGTGCTCGCCGCCCCGCATGGCGAGGCTGGTGACGTGCTGGCGATCCTGTGCCCGGGTCAGGGCTCTCAGACCCCCGGAATGCTCGCGCCGTGGCTGGAGCTGCCCGGTGCCGCGGACCTGATCGAGGCCCTCTCGGCCGCTGCGGGGCTCGACCTCGCCGCCCACGGGACGACCAGCGACGCCGACACCATCCGCGACACCTCCGTCGCCCAGCCGCTGATCACGGCGACGTCCCTGCTCTGCCTGGCCGCCCTGGTGGACGACGGCGCGAGCCTGCGGCTGGACGACCTCGACGCGCGCCTGGCCGCCGCCGGCGTCGGCGCGGTCGCGGGGCACTCGGTGGGCGAGTTCGCGGCCGCGGCCGCGGCAGGGGTGCTCACCGGCACGCAGGCCGTCTCGCTCGTGGCCACGCGGGGCCGCGCGATGGCGCAGGCGGCGGCCGCCGAGGACACGGGCATGGCGGCGGTGTTGGGCGGTGACCCCGACGAGGTGCTGGCGGCCCTGTCCACGCTGGGCCTCACCCCCGCCAACGTCAACGGTGCCGGGCAGGTGGTCGCCGCCGGCCCGCGCGCGGCGCTCGACGCGCTCGCCGCCGCCGCCCCGGCCCGCGCCCGGGTCATCCCGCTGCAGGTCGCCGGAGCCTTCCACACCGCGACGATGGCGCCCGCGGTGCCCGTCCTGGCTGCGGCGGCGGAGCAGGTGCCCGCGAAGGACCCGCAGCTACCGCTGCTGTCGAACGCCGACGGCGAGGTGGTCACCGACGGCGCCGACGCCCTGGCCCGCCTGGTGTCGCAGGTGAGCAACCCGGTGCGCTGGGACCTCTGCCAGCAGCGCCTGGCCGCCCTCGGGGTCGCCACCGTGGTGGAGCCCGCACCGGCGGGGACGCTCGCCAACCTCGCCAAGCGCGCGCTGCCCGGCGTCGCCGCCATCGCCCTGAAGGGCCCCGAGCAGCTGGACGCCGCGCGCGCGGCCCTCCACGAGGCCGGGGCTGCCCGGTGAGCCTGCAGTCGCCCACCGCCGTCCCGCACGCGCGGATCCTCTCCGTCGGGGCCTACCGCCCGCAGCGCGTCGTCACCAACGAGGAGATCTGCCGCCACATCGACAGCTCCGACGAGTGGATCCGGGAACGCTCCGGCATCGTGACGCGGCGCCGGGCCGCGCCCGAGGAGAGCGTCGTCGACATGGCCGAGCACGCGGCCCTGCAGGCGATCGAGCGCGCGGGGCTGTCCCCCCAGGACGTCGACGCCGTGCTCGTGGCGTCGGTCACCCACCCGTACCAGACGCCGTCGGCGGCGGCGATCCTCACCGACCGGATCGGCGCCACCCCCGCCGCCGCGGCCGACCTCTCCGCTGCCTGCGCCGGCTTCTGCTACGGCGTCAGCCTCGCCTCCGACATGGTGCGCGCCGGCAGCGCGCGGCACGTGCTCGTCGTCGGCGTGGAGAAGCTCAGCGACTTCACCGACCCCACGGACCGCTCGACCGCCTTCCTGTTCGGCGACGGTGCGGGAGCGGTCGTGGTGGGCCCCTCCGACGAGCCGGGGATCGGACCGACGATCGCCGGCAGCGACGGGGCCCAGTGGGAGGCGATCCGCAACTCCCGCTCGTGGCTGGAGGTGCGCGACGGCGACCCGACCTGGCCCGCCCTGACCATGGCCGGCCAGACGGTGTTCCGCTGGGCCGTGTGGCAGATGGCGCCCGTGGCCCGCAAGGCGCTGGACGCCGCGGGCGTGGCCGCCGAGGAGCTGGCGGCCTTCATCCCCCACCAGGCCAACATCCGCATCGTCGACGCGATGGTCAAGCAGCTGCAGCTGCCCGCCTCGGTCCCCGTGGCCCGCGACATCGTCGACTCGGGCAACACCTCGGCCGCGTCGATCCCGCTGGCGATGGACCGGATGCTCGCCGAGGGCCTGGCCCCCTCCGGCGGGCTCGCCCTGATGATCGGGTTCGGCGCCGGGCTCGTGTACGCCGCGCAGGTGGTGCGGTTGCCGTGACCTACGCTGATCCCCGCCCCTGACCGCCCCCGCGGCGGTCCCCGAAACCCCCCGCGCCGGCCTCGGCCGGGTGAGCACCGACATCTCGAAGGAGCACGTGGCAATGGCACTGAGCGAGCAGGAGATCCTCAGCGGTCTGGCGGAGATCGTCAACGAAGAGACGGGCGTGCCGGCCGACGACGTCCAGCTCGACAAGTCCTTCACCGACGACCTCGACATCGACTCGCTGTCGATGATGACGATCGTCGTGAACGCGGAGGAGAAGTTCGGCGTCCGGATCCCCGACGACGACGTCAAGAACCTCAAGACCGTGGGCGACGCCGTCTCCTACATCCAGTCCGCCCAGGGCTGAGCCGCGACGCCGAGGGCGCGGTCGAGAAGGCCGCGCCCCACGGCGCTCGTCATCCAGGGGCGCTGCGCCCCGCCGTCCGACCGCACACCGCCCCACGAGGAGCAGCGATCACCATGGCATCCGCCACGTCCCGTCGGGTCGTCGTCACCGGGTTCGGCGCCACGAGCCCGCTGGGCGGCGACGCCTCCAGCAGCTGGCAGGCCCTGCTCGCCGGCCGCTCGGGGATCGCGCCGATCCAGCAGCCGTGGCTGGAGACCTTCGACGTCCCGGTGACGTTCGCGGGTGAGCTGGCGGTGCCCGCGTCGGAGGTCCTCACCAAGGTGGAGACGCGCCGGCTCGACCCGTCGGGCCAGTACGCGCTGGTGGCGGCCCGCGAGGCGTGGGCCCACGCAGGGGACGTCCAGGCCGAGCCCGAGCGGATCGGCGTCGTGTGCGCCTCCGGCATCGGCGGGGTGTGGACGCTGCTCACCGCCTACGACACGCTCAAGGAGAAGGGCGCCCGGCGGGTGTTCCCGCTGACCGTCCCGATGCTGATGCCCAACGGCCCCGCGGCGGCGGTGAGCCTCGAGATCGGTGCCAAGGCCGGCGTGCACACCACCGTCTCGGCCTGCGCCTCCGGCGCCGAGGCGATCGCCTACGGCGCCGACATGATCCGCGCCGACAACGCCGACGTCGTCCTCGCGGGCGGCACCGAGGCGGCCATCCACCCCCTCCCGATCGCGGGCTTCGCCGCGATGCAGGCGCTGTCGACGCGCAACGACACCCCCGAGACGGCCTCCCGCCCCTACGACACGACCCGCGACGGCTTCGTCCTGGGCGAGGGCGCGTGCCTGCTGGTCCTCGAGGAGTACGAGCACGCCAAGGCCCGCGGCGCCACGATCTATGCCGAGCTGGTCGGTGCCGCCCTCACGTCCGACGCCTACCACATCGCCGCGCCCGACCCCGAGGGCGCCGGAGCCGCCCGCGCCATCGAGGGCGCCCTGCGCCAGGCCGGTCTGACGCCCGGCGACATCGTCCACGTCAATGCGCACGCCACGTCCACCCCCGCGGGGGACGTCGCCGAGGCGACGTCGCTGCGGCGGGCGCTCGGGGACGCCGTGGACTCGATCGCCGTGTCCGCGACGAAGTCGGCGACGGGCCACCTGCTCGGAGCGGCGGGCGCGCTCGAGAGCCTGTTCACGGTGCTCGCGCTGCACGAGCGCCAGGCCCCGCCCACCATCAACATCGAGGATCTCGACCCGGCCGTCGAGCTCGACGTGGTGCGCAAGGACCCGCGTCCCCTCGGCGAGGGTCACCTCGTGGCCCTCAACAACTCCTTCGGCTTCGGCGGGCACAACGCCGCGCTGCTCTTCGCGACCGTCGACTGACCGCTCCTGCACGTCCGGCGTCCGCGGGGCCCGACCTCACCGGCACGGTGGGTTCGGGCCCTGTCGTCGTCCGGCGGGTCAGCCGACGCGGTGCAGCCAGCGCACGGGGGCGCCCTCACCGGCGTAGCGGAAGGGCTCGAGCTCGTCGTCCCAGGCGCTGCCGAGCGCCACGTGCAGGGCCGAGGTCAGCCGCGCGGGGTCGCCTGCGTGGTCGACCATCGCGGCACGCACCCGGTCCTCGGGGACCAGCGTGTTGCCGTGCACGTCCATGACGGCGTGGAAGACCCCGAGGTCGGGGGTGTGCAGCCAGCGGGCACCGTCGACGCCCGCGCTGGGCTCCTCGGTCACCTCGTAGCGCAGGTGCGCCCAGCCGCGCAGCGCCGACGTCAGCCGTGCACCGGTTCCGGGGGCTCCCTGCCAGGACAGCTCGGCGCGCAGCGCCGACGGCGCGGCGGGCTGCGCGGTCCAGTCCAGGGACACGCGCACGCCGAGGGCGCCGCCGGCGGCCCACTCGATGTGCGGGCACAGCGCGCGCGGCGCCGAGTGCACGAACAGCACTCCGCGGGTCATGCCGTCGGACATGACAGACCTCCTTGGCCGGGTTCGAGGTTCGTCTTCCCCAACGACCTGCGAGACCGGGCAAAGGGCGGATCTGTTCATCCGTCACGGATGTGACGCGTCGTGCTCGTTCGTCGGCATTCTGCCCGACGCGGGACGGGTCCCGCCAGAGCAGATGCACGCGAACGGGGCCCGGCAGGAGCCGGGCCCCGCCCGCGTGGACCGGTGGATCAGCCCTGACAGGCCAGGGCGGTGGGCGCAGCGGAGGCGTCGCCCGTGGCGGTGAAGCCGACGACCGCCGTGGTGCCGGCGCCCCGAGCGGCGACCGCCGAGGCCGGGCGGACCGACAGTGAGCCGCCGTCGAGGACGACGGAGCCGCCCCACGACTGGGTGAGCGCGGTCCCGGTCGCCGGCGCGCTGACCGCCCAGCCGGTGAGCGAGCGCAGGGCCGTGACGCTGATCTGGGCCCGGTACCCGGTGCCCCAGCTGTCGGTCACCACGAGCTCCGCCTCGCACGCCTGGCCGGCGGCGTTGCGCGTGCGCTTGGTGGTCTTCTTCTTGGTCGACTTCTTCTTGGACGTCTTCTTCTTCGTCGACGTCTTCTTCGGCGAGGTCTTCCTCGTCGAGGACTTCTTGGTGCTCGACTTCTTAGTCGTCGTCGGCGAGCTGGTCGTGGGCTCGGGGCTCGTCGTCGTCGGCACCGGGGTGGTCGTGGTGGGGCGCGGCGAGGACGTCGTCGGCTTCGGCGTCGTCCCGTCGGGGTCGGAGCCCCACACGAGCACGCCGTCGTCGAACAGCTGCACCTTCTCGGACCCGCCGGCCGACCAGTCGTTGGCCGGGTCCCAGGCCGCGCCGCCGGTCACCTTGAAGTTGACCGAGGTCGTCTTCTGGTAGGTGGAGGTGCTGCCCGGGTAGATCTCCAGCCCCGAGCAGTCGAGGTTCGCGTACCAGACGGCGCCCTTGTACTGCTGGAGCGGGCCGGTCTTGCACGCGTCCTGGCCCGAGGTGACCGACACCTGCGAGGCGGTGGTCGAGCCGTCGAGGGTGATGTAGAAGCGCAGGGACGCCTTGGAGAGGATCCGCGGTGGCCAGCCCGACATGTTGGTGATCTGCAGGCGGTAAGACGAGCCGTCGGGCCCGGAGAAGTCCTTGAGCAGCCCCACCGACATCTCGGCGTCCCGCTGGGGGTCCACCAGGGCGGAGTCCGGTACCGGGGAACCGCCGTACTCGGCGGCCAGCCGGGCCAGGGCCGCCGTGAAGCTGCTGTTGTAGTCGACAGCGACCTCGTTGCGCTGGTAGTCGCTGCGGTCGTCGACGTAGCCGTCGGTGTCGTCGGGTCCCCCCGCGAGAGCACCGTAGATGGTGTGACGGTTGGGGCCCGAGGGGTCGGACATGTACCCCAGCGACTGGCCGCTGGCCGCACGGTGGTGCACGTGCGTGGGCGGGTTCACGCCGAAACCGACCATGTAGCTGCGCTTGGCCGGGTTGTCACCCAGGGCGTAGTCGATCTGGCGCTTCGCGAAGTCGTGGTACCGGGCATAGAGCGGGTCGTCCTTGCCGAGGTAGTCGGCGTAGACCAGGGCCGCCCAGGAGGTGCCTGCGGACATCCGCAGGGAAGCCCAGTAGAAGATGAACGCGAGGCCGCCGGGGGTGTACTTGCCCTTCTTGCCGTTGTACCCGACCGTCCAGTAGTCGAGGTACCGCTGGGCGTCGGTCCGGTACTGCTGCTCACCGGTCAGCGCGGCCATGAGCACGTAGACGCCGTACTCCTTGTCGTTCCAGCCGAGTCCGAAGGAGTAGGCAGGCACCTGATCACTCCAGCCGCCCCCGGGCGGGGACTCGGTGCCCATCTTGGGGTAGTAACCCTTGGCCTTGGTCAGCCACGACGAGTCGTTCGTCGCCCGGTAGAGCCACAGGGAACCCCATGCCAGCTCGTCCCAGTACATCTTGGTGGCCCCCGGGTTGGCGGTCCCGCCCTCGAAGGTCGAGGTGTAGTAGCCCTGCGCCGCCTTCACGCAGTTGACGTACGCGTTCTCCTTGCCGTCCACGTTCGTCGGCGTCTCGGCCAGCCCCATCAGCTGCTGGGCGTGCGTGACGAGCTTGTCGGCGTAGGCGGCGTCGTAGGGGCGCAGCGCGACGGCGGAGGCGGCCATCGACGCGGCCGTCTCGGCCGCGACGTCGGTTCCCCGGCACGTGGTGTCGATCTTGGCCACCGGGCGTGCCTGACCCAGCTTGTCGATGACCTCCGGCGGACCCCAGTACGCGTGGTCGACGCTGCCGTCGCCGACCTGCACGTACAGGGTGTTCGGACTCGGGTGCGCCGCGATCAGGTAGTCGGTGGCCCAGCGCAGGTTGTTCACCATCGGGGTGAGCTGCTTGGACGAGACGAAGCCGGCCCGGTTGTGCTCCAGGCCCCACGCGAGCATCGTCGTCGCGAACGCCATCGGGAAGCCGAACTTCACGTGGTCGCCCGCGTCGTACCAGCCGCCCGACAGGTCCACCCCGGCGGCCTTACCGTCGTTGACGGTCGCGTCGCCGCGCCACTGCACCCGGTTCCACGACGGCAGGCGCCCCGACTGCTGCGCCTCGTAGAACATGATCGACTTCTGCAGGGCCTCGGTGTAGTTGTACGTGGCGGCCTGCGCGGGCGAGCCGAGGGGCCCGACGAGGGCGACTGCGGCCAGGGCGCCGGCGGTGGCGACGCCGACCATCCGCGACCGGCGGGACGACAGTGACATGGCGGGGGCCTCGACATCGACGGGTCCCCCTCAGGCGGGAAGCAGCCACAGGGGACGGAGCTTCGAACGGGTGGGACGGGGGCACGGGGCAGCGACCCGCCGACGGCGCGCCGGCAGCGGGCTCCGGGCGGGAATCCTGGTCCCTGGGCCCGGTGGAGTCAATCACCGGTCGCCGAGAGGTGCGTGCGGCGGGTAGGGCCTGGCATCGGCTCCAGAACCGCACGCCAGCGGCCGATACAGGGCTGACGCCACGAAGCGGACCGACCGCTGCCCTGGCGCGGCGCGGGAGGTGCCACGAGATGTCCCCCGACGGAAACGGTCGCAGCCTCCCGAGTGGTCGCTCCGGCAGGTCCGGGCCCGCGGACGGCGAGGACCGCGCCGACACCTACGACGAGGCCTACGACACCGGGGTGATCAGCGAGGTGATCCGGCCGGCGGCCGTGGTCCCCGAGGACGCCTGCCGCGCCATCCTCGTCGAGATGTCCCTCAACAGCGCCACCGCGGAGGGGCTGTGGGTGGCGGAGCCGAGCCGCTGGAACCGCTACGACCGGCCGTGGAGCGACGGCGACGGCCCCGGCGAGGCCAAGCTGCTCGGCACGATCCAGGTGGCGTACGGCACCCCCACCCGGTACGAGATCACCATCTACCGGGTCACCATCACGACCGTCGGGTCCCAGCTGGGCTGGACCGTGCAGAGCCTGTGCAACGAGGCGCTGAGCTTCGGCGACATCACGCTGGCGGACTGCCCGCGCGTGCAGTTCACCCCCGTGCCCAAGCCGCACCCCGACGCGCTCGCCCAGGGTCGGCGCCGCGGGCTCCTGCGGCACTTCGGCGGCCAGGGCTGACCGCTGAGGGCATGTCCCCCGGACGGCCGGTGAACCCCGGGCCCCGGGTGGCCGACACCCCGCAGATGGACGACGAGGCGCTCGAGGCGGCCCTGCGGGGGCAGGTCGAGGCGTGGGACCCGCTGCAGGCGGCCGAGCCGGGACTGCCGGAGTACGGGGAGCTCGTGCGGCCGCTGCGCGCGGCACTGCTGCAGCAGCTCAGCCGCGCCGAACTCAGCGAGCTGGTCTGGGACCACCTCGAGGACCACTGGGGCGTGCAGCCGTGGCGCTGCGGCGTCGACCAGTTCGTCGACCGGCTCATCACATGGCGGGAGAGCTGGCCCGTGGCCGCCTCGGGAGGCCACGCGCGGGGGTAGGGCGGCTGGGGTTCGAACCCAGGACCCAAGGGTTATGAGCCCTCTGCTCTGACCGGCTGAGCTACCGCCCCCTGGACGCCGACGGCGACCGGCGCCAGCGTACCGGCCGCCGGGTCGCCGTCGGTGTGCCGATCACAAGGCGTCGGCGCCGTGCTCTCCGGTGCGCACGCGGATCAGGTCGTCGATGGGGGTCACCCAGACCTTGCCGTCGCCGATCTTGCCGGTGCGGGAGGCGGCGACGATCGCGTCGAGCACCGGGGCGAGATCCTCGTCGTCCACGACGATCTCGACGCGCACCTTCGGCACGAAGTCGATCTGGTACTCGGCGCCGCGGTAGACCTCGGTGTGGCCGCGCTGGCGGCCGTAGCCCTGCGCCTCGCTGACGGTCAGGCCCTGCACCCCGGCGCGCTCGAGCGCGTCCTTGACGTCGTTGATCTTGTAGGGCTTGACGATGGCCGTGACGAGCTTCACGCGCCGAACCTCCCCATGCTGGTGGTGGGCCCCAATTCGTAGGCGGTCTCGGCGTGCTGGCTGGAGTCGAGCCCCTCGACCTCGTGATCCTCGCTGACCCGCAGGCCGATGGTGGAACGTAGCACGCGAGCGATCACATAGCTCGCAGAGAACGCGAAGGCCGCAGCGACGAGCACGCCCATGCCCTGGCGCAGCAGCTGGTGCAGGCCGCCGCCCACGAGGAGCCCCTCGTGGGTCACCGCCGGGTTGACCGCGGCGGCCGCGAACAGCCCGATGAACAGGGTCCCCACGACGCCGCCCACGAAGTGCACGCCCACGACGTCGAGGGAGTCGTCGTAGCGGAACCGGAACTTCAGCCGGATGGCCACGAGGCAGACGGCGCCCGCGAGGACGCCGAGGCCGAGCGCGGGCATCGTCTCGATGTAACCGGCGGACGGCGTGACGGCCACGAGGCCCGCGACGGCACCGGAGGCCGCGCCCAGCGTCGTCGCCTTGCCGGTCAGCTTCTTCTCCAGCAGCAGCCAGCCGGTGACGCCGCCGACACCGGCCAGGTGCGTGGTGACCGCGGCGTGGGCGGCCAGCTGCCCCGCCGACAGGGCGGACCCGGCGTTGAACCCGATCCAGCCGAACCACAGCAGGCCCGCGCCCAGCAGGGTGAGGGGGAGGTTGTGCGGCGACATCGCCTCACGCGGCCAGCCCTTGCGGGGCCCCACGACGAGGGCGAGGGCGAGGGCCGAGGCGCCGGAGCAGATCTCGACGACCGTGCCGCCGGCGAAGTCGAGCAGGCCGTGCCGGACGAGGAACCCCTCGGGCGAGAAGCTCCAGTGCGCCAGCGGCGCGTAGACGACGACCGACCAGATCGCGGTGAAGGTCACGAAGGCGCCGAAGCGCATCCGGTCGGCCACCGCGCCGCTGAGCAGCGCGGCCGTGATCACCGCGAACATCAGCTGGAAGGCCATGAACGCCAACGGCGGCACGGTCAGGGCGTCGAACCCCGGCACCGACTCGGCGGCGTGCTCCAGCCCGGCCAGGTGGAGGCCGCCGACCAGGCCGCCCGCGACGTCGGAGTCGAAAGCCAGGGAGTACCCGACGACGCTCCAGGTGATCGAGACGACCACGATCGCGATGAAGTTCTGCATGATCATGCCCAGGACGTGCTTGGAGCGCACCATCCCGGCGTAGAAGAACGCCAGGCCTGGGGTCATGAGCAGCACCAGCGCGGTGCACGTGAGCACCCACGCGGTGTCGCCGCTGTCCAGCTGGGCAGCGGTCAGGGGGGCGGCGAGCAGGGGCATGACCCGTCCCTGGTCCTCGGGCGCCGGGCGGGCGCGACCTGGAGGGGCGCCCGCGGCCGCGACGCCCCGGCCGCACGGCGTAGCGATGCGGCCGGGGGCACACCCTGACGGCTTTCGGTTACTCGGGGATTCCGTGGATGTTTCGCCAGTGTTTCCCGCGTGAAGGTGGCGTTTCTCACTCGCCCGGCAGCGGCTCGCCGAACTCCGCGTACGCCGTCCGCCCAGCGCCGAGAGCGGCCACCGCGAGGGCGATCCGGCGGGCCAGGGCACGGGGGCAGCGGTCGGCCACGGCGGCGGGCTCCACCCACTCCCACCCCGCGAGTTCGGCCGGGTCCACGTGCAGGTCGCGTTCGAGGGCGGGGTCGAGCACGCCGACGTCGAAGACCCAGAGCAGCTTGTCCCCCACCACCGGGTCGGGGCACCAGTCGACCACCAGGAGCCGACCGACGGGCAGGGCCACCCCCAACTCCTCCCCCAGCTCACGCACCAGCCCCTGGGTCGGGGTCTCCCCCGGCTCCAGGATGCCGCCGGGCAGGTCCAGGCCGTCCTTGTAGACGGGATCGACGAGCAGCAGCCGCCCGCTCCCGTCGCGCAGCAACGCACCGGCCGCCGTGGCGGGGCGAGCCATGGGCACGCCCTCGAGCCACTCCGGCAACGACTCGGGCTGCGGGTAGCGGCCCGTGGCGGGACGGTCGCGCCCGTCGGGGTGCTCGCTCACCTCCCGCCGCCGGCCCGCCCGGCGACACCCGCCACCGCGCCCGCGACGGCCGGGGACACCTCGGGGTCGAACACGCTGGGGACGATGAAGTTGGGGTTGAGCTCGTCGGGGTGCACGCAGTCGGCGATCGCGGTGGCCGCCGCCACGAGCATCTCGTCGGTGATGTCGCGCGCTCCGGCGTCGAGCAGCCCCCGGAACATCCCGGGGAACGCCAGCACGTTGTTGATCTGGTTGGGGAAGTCGCTGCGCCCGGTGCCGACGACGAGCGCGTGGCGGGCAGCGGCGATCGGGTCGACCTCGGGGTCGGGGTTGGACAGCGCGAGGACGATCGCGGCGTCGGCCATGGTGGCGACGTCCTCCTCGCCGAGCAGGTCGGGCGCGGAGACGCCGATGAACACGTCCGCTCCCGCGATCCCCTCGCGCAGCGTGCAGGTGACGGCATCGGGGTTGGTGTTCTCGGCGATCCAGGTCTTGAACGGGTCGAGCCCCTCACGCCCGGTGTGCACCGCCCCCCGGCTGTCGAAGGCCACGACGTGCCGGGCGCCCTGCGCGAGCAGCAGTCGGATGATCGCCTGGCCGGCGGCGCCGGCACCGCTGACGACGATGCGGACCTCGGGCAGCTCCTTGCCCGCCAGCCGCAGCGCGTTGATCAGGGCGGCGAGGACGACGATGGCCGTCCCGTGCTGGTCGTCGTGGAAGACCGGGATGTCCAGCTCGGCCTTCAACCGGGCCTCGATCTCGAAGCATCGGGGGGCGGCGATGTCCTCGAGGTTGATCCCCCCGTAGACCGGCGCCAGCGCCTTGACGATCGCGATGATCTGCTCGGTGTCCTGCGTGTCCAGGCACACCGGCCAGGCGTCGACGTCGGCGAACCGCTTGAACAGGGCGGCCTTGCCCTCCATCACCGGCAGTGCGGCTGCCGGCCCCAGGTTGCCCAGGCCGAGCACGGCCGACCCGTCCGTGACGACCGCCACGGTGTTGCGCTTGATGGTGAGCCGACGTGCGTCGTCGGGGTTGGCCGCGATCGCCTGGCAGACCCGGGCCACACCCGGGGTGTAGGCGCGCGCGAGATCGTCGCGGTGGCGCAGGCGCACCTTCGAGCGCACCTCCAGCTTCCCGCCGAGGTGCAGCAGGAACGTGCGGTCCGACACCCGCTGGACCTCGACGCCGTCGAGCTGCTCGATGCCCGCCCGGATGGCCTCGGCGTGGTCGACGTCGCTGGCGTCGCAGGACAGGTCGACGATGAGGCGGTCGTGGCGGGACTCGGCGATGTCGAGGGCGGTAAGCCGGCCTCCCGCCTGCGCGACGGCGGCGGACAGGGACGCCGTGGCCCCCGGATGCGTCGACGTCGAGACGCGGAGGGTGATCGAGTAGCCGGGGCTGGTCGAGGCCAAGGACGGCTCCTGGTGCGCTGCGGGTGGGGCTCGATCGGCCGTCGTCGGCCGCCGAGCGGGCAAGTCCACCCTAACCAGCGCAAGCCTGAAGATCGCGTCGAGCCTGCAGCCGCCCGCTCAGGCCGACAGCGCCCGCGCGGCGGTGTCCTCCGAGCAGCAGAAAGCCCCCGGGAGGAGACTCCCGAGGGCTTGTCCACAGCTCCCGCAACTGGACTCGAACCAGTAACCTGCCGGTTAACAGCCGGCTGCTCTGCCAATTGAGCTATGCGGGATCGGCGGGAAAACCATAGCAGGCATCGGGGGGTGCTCTCGACACGGTTGCCCCTGGCGGAGGCTGCCCCGAGCCGCCCCTCACTGCCCGGCGTCCTCCCTCAGGCGCCGGGATGCCGCCTCCACCAGGGCGGCGATCTCGGGGTCGTCCAGCCGCACCCCGGGGCCGGGGCTGGCCTGCGTGGTCAGTTCGCCGTCGGGCCCGCGACGCAGCGCCACGGACAGGTACCGGCGGGGGCCGAGGCTGATCTGCGTGGTCGCGAGCACCGAGGCCCGGACCCGCTCGTGCACCACTTCGGGCACGCGCCCCGCGCCGTCCAGGTCGAGCATCGTCGCCACCCGACCGCCGTCGACCCACCACACGACGAGCTGCTCGGTCTCGTTCTCGAACTCCGCGTGGTCGACCTCCGACCAGGGCCGGGCGAGCGTGCGGCCGTCCACCTCGGCGAGCAGCCGGGCGGCGGTGGCGACGACGTGCCCCTCCCCGCGCAGCGGGGCCCACGCGAGCACTCGCTCCCCTCGCAGGTCGAGGCGACCCGCGACGTCAGCGGGCAGGGACGGCGAGCGGCGCAGCCGCGACAGGAACGTCACCCGGCCAGCCTAGGCCGAGTCGCCGACGCGGGCCTTCAGCTCGTGGCGGCGCTGCTCCGCGGCGAACAGCTCGCGGTAGGTCGCCGTGTAGGCGGGGTCGTCGGGGTCGAGCCGCTGCACGCGGCTGCGCAGCGCGCCGATCTGCCGGGTCAGCTCCAGCTCGACCATGCGCAGCACCATCGTCACCGCGTAGTGGGACAGCTGCGCATCGTTGAGCGCCGGCAACGGCGTCACGGCCAGCTCGGTCACGAGGTTCGCCACCGTCGACGGCGCCTCCTGGCGCACCCGGTCAGCCCACTCCGCCGGGCTGCCCGCCACGGCGGTGGCGATTCCCCCGGCCGCGCGGATCGCCGAGTGCACCGCCCGGTAGGCGGGGATCTGGAAGGCGTCCTCGCCCAGCGCGTCGGCGTCGGCCACCGGCACCAGCGACGGCACCTGCAGCAGGCACTCCAACGTCTCGCGCTCCACCCGGGCGACGGGGTCACGGGGGTCCAGGCGCGGCGGCGGCGGGACGGCGTCCTCCGGCACCGGCTGCCCCCCGGACGGGCGGCCCGACTCCCCCGGTCCTCCCGAGGGACCTCCCGGCCCCCCAGCGGTGCGCGAGGCCGCCCGCACCGCCCGCGAGACGTCGGCCTCCGGCATGCCCAGCCAGCCCGCGAGGAGCCGGCCGTACTCGGGCCTGAGGCTGGTGTCGCGGATCCTGGCCACCGTCGGCGCGGCCTGGCGCAGCGCGGCGACGCGCCCCTCGGCGGTCTCCAGGTCGAACTGGCGCAGGGTGGTGCGGATCGCGAACTCGAACATCGGCTGCCGTGAGGCGACGAGCTGGCGCACCGCCTCGTCGCCGCGGGACTGCCGCAGGTCGCAGGGATCCATGCCGTCGCGCGCGACGGCGACGAACGTCTGCGCGACGAAGCGCTGGTCCTCCTCGAAGGCGCGCATCGCGGCCTTCTGGCCCGCCGCGTCGCCGTCGAAGGTGAACACGACCTCCCCGCCGCGCGTCCCGTCGTCGCCGAGCAGTCGCCGCACGATGCGGATGTGGTCGGCCGCGAACGCCGTCCCGCACGTGGCCACCGCCGTCGTCACCCCGGCGAGGTGGCAGGCCATCACGTCGGTGTAGCCCTCGACGACGACCACCTGGCGCAGCTTGGCGATCTCGCGCTTGGCAAGGTCGACCCCGTAGAGCACCTGCGACTTCTTGTACAGCGCGGTCTCGGGGGTGTTGAGGTACTTGGCATCGATGCGGTCGTCGTCGAAGAGGCGGCGCGCCCCGAAGCCCACGACGTCCCCCGACACGTCGCGGATCGGCCAGACCAGGCGGCCCCGGAACCGGTCGTAGAGGCCCCGCTGGCCCCGGCCGGCCAGCCCGCTGGCGACGAGCTCGTCCTCGGTGAAGGCCCGCCCCCGCAGGTGGCGCAACAACGCCTCGCCGCTGCGCGGGGCGAACCCGACGCCGAAGTGCTCGGCGGCGTCGCGGTCGAAGCCGCGCTCGGCGAGGAAGGTGCGCGCCGCCATCGCCTCGCCGCCCCCCAGCTGCTCGCCGAAGAACTGCGCGGCCACGCGGTTGGCCTCCAGCAGGCGCTGGCGCTGGCCCACCTGCTCGCGCCGCACGCCCGTCCCCGAGCCGTCGTCCTCGTAGCGCAGCTGGTAGCCGATCCGGCCCGCCAGCCGCTCCACGGCCTCGGTGAAGCCCAGGTGGTCGAGCTTCTGCACGAACGAGATGACGTCCCCGCCCTCGCCGCAGCCGAAGCAGTGCCACAGGCCCACGGGCGGGCGGACGTGGAAGGACGGCGTCCGCTCGTCGTGGAAGGGGCACAGCCCCTTCATCGAGCCGACCCCCGCGGACTTCAGCGTGACGTGCTCGCCCACGACGTCCTCGATCCGCACTCGATCACGGACGTGCTCGACGTCCTCACGGCGGATCCTCACGGCCGGAGTCTAGGCGGGGGCCGTGCTGCAGGCGCCGAGCAACCCACAGCACGGCCCGCGCCGGACGGTCAGCTCAGGTGCGCCGCCGCCCATGCCGCCACCCCGTCGCGGAGGAACCCGGCGAAGTGCGGGTCCCGCGCGTCGTAGCGGGCGCGGAACTCCGGGTCGGCCACGTACAGCTCCCCGAGGCCCGTGTACGAGGCTCGGTCGGGCGCCCAGAACCTGCTCACCTGGGCGTGGTGGGCGGCCAGCGCCGCCTCCAGCGCCGGGTCCAGCGGCCGGTCGGGCAGGGCGCGGTGCCCGTCCCGGAACAGGTCGAACAGGCGGTCCTCCACCACCCGCCACTGCTCGACCACGTCGGCCTTCTCCTCCGCGGTCATCGCCGCCGACCGTGCCCTGCTGGTCGCGAACGTGGCGCGCACGCCGTCCCCGTGGTCGGCGGCCAGCCGCTCCTCCAGGGCCGGCCCCTTGGCCGCGAACCCCGCGAACATCTCCCCGACGTCCATCGTCGTCCCCTCCTGCCAGTGCTCCAGGGTGCGCTCCACCGAGGCCACGGCGCGGGCCAGGCGGTCCCGCTCGCCGCGCAGCAACGCCAGGTGCTCGCGCAGCGCGTCGTGCCGGTCGAGTGCGCCGTCGAGGACGGCGCCGATGCGTTCCAGCGGCAGGCCGACCTCGCGCAGCACCAGCACGTGCTGCAGGCGCTGCAGCTCGGGCTCGCCGTAGCGGCGGTACCCGTTGTCCGCCACCCGCGGCCGCAGCAGGCCGATCCGGTCGTAGTGGCGCAGCGTCCGGGTGGTCAGGCCCGACAGCCGGGCCACCTGCCCGACCGTCCAGCTGTCCGTCTCCGCGCGCGGCCCGTCCACCTCGTGCACCCCTTCACGGGCGACGGGCTCTCCGTCGCCGTCCCCGACGCTAGGGATTGACGTTACGTCAAGGTCAAGGCCGTCGCGCAGGGCACAGGAACGGCGTGCAACCGCGGCCGCGGACACAGCGTCCAGGGCAGCCGTCGCGCGGACCACGCGCGAGCGGCCCGGCCCCGCCCCGCGCGGGGACCCGGCCCCCCTGTGTCCCGGGAGTCCCCCGTGTCCCCCTTCCCGATCGGCCTCCTCGTGACGGCGGCCGCCGCCGTCCTCCTGCTGCTCGCCGCGCTGGCGTCGGTGCGCGTCGTCGGAGCCACCGAGGTCGGGCTCGTCACCAAGCGCGTCGGCCGGCGGCTCAAGGCCGATCAGCCCCTCGCCTTCCACGGCGAGGCCGGCTACCAGGCCAAGCTGCTGATGCCCGGCCTGCGGTTCAAGCTCTGGCCGGTGTACGGCGTCCAGAAGTTCCCCTGGGTGCAGGTCCCGGCCGGTGAGATCGGGGTCGTGATCTCCCAGGTGGGCGCCTCGCTGCCCATCGGCGCGAAGACGGCCACCTACCGCACCGAGTACGGCACGTTCACCGACCTGCCGGCCTTCCTCGAGGGCGGCGGCATGAAGGGCATCCAACGGCCCGTGCTGCCCCCCGGGACGCTGCTGCCGATGCACCCCGTGGCCTTCCTCGTGCTCACCTCGGGGCGGGTCTACGGCCTGCCGGTGAGCAGCTCTTTGCCCGCCGACCGGCGCGGCCGGCTCACCTGCGCGAGCTTCGGCCTCGACCCGGCGCAGCTGCGCGTCGTCGTCGTCGCCCCCCAGGCCGAACAGGACGTCGTCGGCATCGTCACCACTCTGGAGGGCCCGGCGCCCGACGCCGGCGACATCGCCTCGCGCCTGGGCGGCTACAGCGACATCGCGGCGCTGGAGGGCGACGGCGAGCACGAGGGCAGCCCCGACTCGGCCGTCATCGAGGCGCTGCTGGCCAGCCGTAACGAGATCCACAACAGCTACCAGGACTACCAGGCGTTCCTCGACGCCGGCGGCCGGATCGGCCTGCAGCACGACCCGCTGCTGTACGGGTCCTACCTGATCAACCCGTTCCTGGTGCGGGTGGAGTTCGTGCCGATGCTCGTCGTGCGCCAGGGCCAGGTCGCCGTCGTGAAGTCCTACGTCGGCCTGCCGACGGTGGACACCTCCGGCCAGGAGTTCAAGTTCGGCTCGATCGTGCGGCCGGGCCACCGGGGCATCTGGCGTGAGCCGCTGCGCACCGGCAAGTACCCGATCAACCCTCGCCTGTACGCCCCCGAGGTCGTGCCCACCTCGATCCTCACGCTGAACTGGGCGAACAGCGTCTCGCTCGCGCACACCCTGGACGCCGGCCTCAATCCCATCGACGGCAAGTCGCGCGAGGGCTTCGTGTTCGGCATCGACCTGCAGGTGCAGATCCACGTCCCCGACTCCAAGGCACCGAAGGTGATCTCGATGGTCGGGACGATGCAGAACCTCGTGAACGAGGTGCTGCAGTCGGCCGTGGGCAACTACTTCCGCAACACGCTGCAATCCCTGCCCGCCGTGGAGTTCATCGAGACGCGGGACGCCGTGCAGCACCGCGCGGAGGAGTACATCCGCTCCTACCTGGACCGCTACGACGTCGAGACCAAGGGCGTCTACATCCAGGACGTCGGCTTCCCGCCGGAGCTGGTCGCCGTGCTGACCCAGCGTGAGATCGCCAACCAGGAGCGCGCGACGTTCGAGGAGCAGCAGCGCGCGCAGGTCGTGCGCGTCGACCTGGAGAAGGCCCGCGGAACGGCCGACATGCAGGCCGACCTCGCGAAGGCCAACGTCAACGTCGACATCCAGCGCGCGCAGGCCGCCGCCCGCGCGGCGGAGGCGGAGGGCGCGGCCGCGTACACGCGGATGACCGGACAGGCCGACGCCGACCGGCGCCGTGCGGTGGGCCTCGCCGACGCCGCAGCGACCGAGGCGATCGGGGTGGCCAGGGCCGCCGGGTACTCGGCCCAGGTCGCCGCCCTCGGTCGCGAGGCGACGGCGGCGGTCGCGGTGGCCGCGGCGGTGGCCGAGGGCCAGGTGAAGATCGTCCCCGACGTGCTCGTCTCGGGCGCCGAGGGCTCGGCGTTGACCGGCCTCGCCGCGACCCTCACCGCGGGGCTGAGCGGCTGGAGCGCGGCCCCGACGGCGGCCGCACCGCTCGCCTGAGCACGCCCGGGGAACCGTCGCCCCGGCCGCCGCACGCAGCGGTGGCCGGGGCAGCGGGCCGGGTGACGGACGTGGGCTCAGGTCGCCGTCGCCCCGTCGATCGTCTCGCGCAGGAGGTCGGCGTGACCCGCGTGCTGGGTGGTCTCGGCGATCACGTGGATCAGCACGCGCCGAGCGGTGTGCACGGCGCCGGGCTCGTTCCAGGGCGCCGGTGCCAGCCGGTGCGCCACGTTCAGGTCGCGCAGCTCGCGCACCACCTGCTCGGTCCGTGCGGCGACCTCGGCGTAGGCGGCGAGGATCGAGGCCAGGGTCTCGCCGGGACGCACGCCGAAGCCCTCCTGGCGCTCGACCATCCATTGCGGGACCGACGCCGCGGTGCCGCTGAACAGCGCCTCCCAGGTGACCCCGTCGGGCAGGTCGAACGACATCGCCGAGGTGCCCTCGACGATGAACCGCACCCAGGCCGCCTCGACCTGGGTGACGTGCTTGACGAGACCGCCCAGGCACAGGGCCGACACGGTCGGGCGCTGCGCGATCTGCTCGTCGTCGAGGCCCTGCGTGGAGCGGACGAGCGCCTCGCGCGCCACGGCCAGCTCGGCGAGCAGGTCGGCCTTCTCCGAGCCCGGGGCGAGCGCGGGCGCGGGGTCGGCGGTCGGGGAGGCGGTGGTGGTCGTGGTCATGACGTGCCCTTCCGTCGGTACGGGGTCGGGGACCACCCTCCCGCGGGTGGCGGTCAGTTTCTGGCCGCTTCTCCTGGCATCCTCGAGATCGTGCCCGCGACGTCGTCCCGCCTGCTCGCCGTCCTGTCCCTCCTGCAGGCGCGGCCCGAGTGGACGACCGCGGACCTGGCCGCACGCCTCGACGTCAGCGCCCGCACCGTCCGGCGGGACGTGGACCGGCTGCGGGAGCTCGGGTACCCGATCGCCGCCGGACGCGGTCCGGCGGCGGCCTACCGGCTGGCGGCGGGGGCCCGGCTGCCGCCGCTGCTGTTCGACGACGACCAGGCCGTCGCGCTCGCCGTCTCGCTGCAGCTGGCGGCGGACTCCGGGACGGGCATCGAGGAGGAGGCGGCCCGCGCCCTGGGCACCGTGCGGCAGCTGCTGCCGGAGAGGTTGCGCTCGAGGGTCGACGCCGTCCGGGTGACGGCCGTGCGGCCGCCACGGCGCCGGGCCGAGGTGGCCCCTCCCGCGGCGACGCTCGTCGCGCTCGGGTCGGCCGTCCGCGACCACGAGGAGCTGCGCTTCGACTACGACGGCGGGACGGCCCCGACGGGCGCACCCTGGCGGCGCGCGCAGCCGCACCACCTCCTGACCTGGGCGGGCCGCTGGTACCTGCTCGCCTGGGACGTCGACCGCGAGGACTGGCGGACCTACCGCGTGGACCGGATGCGACTGCGGACGCCGAACGGTGCCCGGTTCACGCCGCGGGAGCTGCCCGGCGGCGACGTGACCGCCTTCGTCCTGGCCCGATTCCGGGGCCGGGCGGGCTGGGCCTGCCGCGGTGAGGTGATCCTGGACCTGCCGGCCGACGTCGTCTCCCGTTACGCCGGGGACGCGCTGGTGCAGGAGCTAGGCCCCGACCGCTGCCGGATGGTGACCGGTTCATGGTCGTGGCAGGGGCTCGCGGCGTCCCTCGGCCGCTTCGGCTGCGACCTCGAGGTCGTGGGACCGCCCGAGCTCGCCGCGGCCTGCGCCGAGCTGGCCGACCGCTACGCGCGCGCCGCCGGAGGGCTGGTCACGCCGGTCACGCCGTGAGCAGCCTGGCCCGCCGGAGCACCGCACTGGCGTCGGTGAGGGAGGCGACCTGGTCGACGACGACCCGCAGCCGCGCGCCGTCGTCGGGGGCGTGCGCCCACAGGTCCGCGAACATCGGGTCGAGCCCTTCGGGGGCGTGCTTGGTGAGCAGACCCACGAGGTCGACGAGGACCTCGCGCTGGCGCTCGTACTCGGGGCGACGGGCCGCCGCGGACATGACGAACTCGGCGGCCACAGCCTTGAGCACGACGATCTCGGCGCGCGTGGCCTCGGGGACGACCAGATCGGCCCGATAGCGGGCGAGCGGGCCGGGCCCGTAACGGTCCCGCATGGCGACCTGCGTGGCCCGAGTGAATCGTCCGATCAGCTGGCTGGTGTGGTTCTTCAGGGCCGCGAGCGCGCGGAGGCTGCCGTCGAATCCGGCCACCCAGGTGGGCAGCGTCGACAGGCGCAGCACCGTGGCCTCGACGTCGGCGTCGGTGATCCCCGCGTCGTACCAGCTGCGCGCGCGCCCGGCGACGCGGCCGCGGACCTCGGGCGAGTCCAG
Source organism: Kineosporiaceae bacterium (assembly GCA_046330935.1). Classification (GTDB taxonomy): domain Bacteria; phylum Actinomycetota; class Actinomycetes; order Actinomycetales; family Kineosporiaceae; genus JAXLRU01. Next base: position 148,801 of record JAXLRU010000005.1, on the reverse strand, counting down.
CCAGCCGAGGTCGACGGATCCGGCGACGACCGCGTCCTCGACGTCGTGGACGCTGTAGGCGATGTCGTCGGCGACGTCCATCACCTGCGCCTCCAGGCACCGCCGCGCCCCCGCGGCGTCGGGGTCGTGCCGCAACCAGGCGAACACCTCGGCGTCGTCGGCGTACACGCCGTACTTGGCCGGCGAGGTGTGCGGCGGGCCCTGCCCGCGCCGCCACGGGTACTTCGCGACGGCGTCGAGGCTCGCGCGGGTGAGGTTGACCCCCACCCCGCGACCCGTGCGCGGGTCGACGATCTTGGGTTCGAGCCGGGTGAGGACGCGCAGGGTCTGGGCGTTGCCCTCGAACCCGCCGATGTCGGCGGCGAGGTCGTCGAGGGCGGTCTCGCCGTTGTGGCCGAACGGGGGGTGGCCGAGGTCGTGGGAGAGGCAGGCGGTGTCGACGACGTCGGGGTCGCAGCCCAGCGCGGCACCCAGCTCACGACCGATCTGGGCGACCTCGAGGCTGTGGGTCAGCCTGGTGCGGGTGAAGTCGTCGCTTCCGGGGCCCACCACCTGCGTCTTCGCGGCGAGGCGGCGCAGCGCGGAGGAGTGCAGCACCCGGGCCCGGTCGCGGGCGAACTCGCCCCGACCCGGATCCTTGGGGGGCTCGGGCACCCAGCGCGCGCGGTCGCCGTCGGAGTACGTCATCGTCGCGATTCAACCGCCCGAGACCGACAGTTCCGCCTGTCCCACGCCGGCCAGCTCGGCGTCGTCCAGGTCCCGCGAGCGCAGCCACCCGTCGGGCAGGCTCACCCCGCGCGCCGAACTGGTCCGCCCGCGCGGCCCCTCGGCGACCTCCCCCGGGTAGGGCTGGTCCCCGTCCGCGCCCGCGACGAGCTCGTCGAACTCCTCGATCGACTCCACCAGGGCGAGGCGGGAGCGCAGGTCGTGCCCGACGGCGTAGCCCTTGAGGTACCAGGCGACGTGCTTGCGGATGTCGCGGCAGCCGCGGCGCTCGGCGTCGTCGTACTGCTCGGAGAAGTGCTCGACGAGGACGACGAGGTGGCGGCGCATGACGGCCAGCACCTCCTCGAGGGTGGGGTGGACCCGGGCGTCACTGCCGGCCATCGCCGCGGCGAGGTCGGCGAACAGCCACGGCCGCCCCAGGCAGCCGCGGCCGACCACGACGCCGTCGCAGCCCGTCTCGCGCATCATCCGCACCGCGTCCTCGGCCGTCCAGACGTCGCCGTTGCCCAGCACGGGCACGCCGGTGACGACCTCCTTGAGCCGCGCGATCGCCGACCAGTCGGCCGTCCCGCCGTAGTACTCCATGGCCGTGCGGGCGTGCAGCGCGACCGCCGCCGCCCCCTGCGCCTCGGCGATCCTGCCCGCCTCCAGGTAGGTGAGGTGGTCGGGGTCGATGCCCTTGCGCATCTTCACGGTCACGGGCACGCCGGCGGGAGCGGCATGGCGGACGGCGGCACCCACGACGGCCGCGAACAGGCCCGTCTTCCACGGCAGTGCCGACCCGCCGCCCTTGCGGGTGACCTTGGGGACGGGGCAGCCGAAGTTGAGGTCGATGTGGTCGGCCCGGCCCTCCTCCACGAGCATCCGCACCGCCGCGCCCACGACGCCCGGGTCGACGCCGTAGAGCTGGACGCTGCGCGGGTCCTCGTCGGGGTCGTGCTGGATCAGCCGCATGGACTCGGCGTTGCGCTCCAGCAACGCGCGGGAGGTGACCATCTCGCTGACGAACACGCCCTTGCCGCCCGCCGAGGCCATCTGCTCGCGGCACAGCCGGCGGAACGCCTGGTTGGTGATGCCCGCCATCGGTGCCAGCACCACGGGGGTGGGCACGACGTGGGGTCCGATGCGCAGGGTCACGCCGTCCATTGTGTGGCAGCGCTCGCTGCGGTGTGTGCCGCCGTCCTCAGGTGCGGTGGGCGTCCGCGCGACGCCTCACGTCCAGGACCAGCACCGTCAGGCGACCACCGTCGATCGAGGAGAGGATGCGGGAGGTGCCACGGCGCGCGGACCAGCGACCCGCCAGTTGCCCGGCCAGCGGCTTGCCCACGCGTCGCGGGTTCTCGTGAAGCGGTCCGTCGATGAACTCCCATGCCGAGGCCGCCACGGCATGGGGCAGCGTCTCCGTCAGCGCTCGTCGCGCCGTGCGGGAGAGGACGACCTCGAAGCTCACCGCGCGAGCCGACCTTCGGCGCGCATCTCCTCCCGGACGGCGTCGGCCGAGTAGACCTCACCCCGGTCGACCTCGTCCTGGGCGCCGGACAGGTCGGCCATGGCGGCAGGATCACTGAGCACGGACACGGTCTCCTCGAGCGACTCGAGGTCGTCCTGGGAAATGAGCACCGCCGACGGCTTGCCCTGACGAGCGACGACGACGCGTTCGTGAGTCGACGTGACGTTGTCCAGGTGCCGCTTGAGGTTGGCGCGAAGTTCGGCGGCCGAGACGACTTCGGTCATGTACATGAGCACGTACACGCGCGGGTCGTGGAGGCAACACCCCCTCACCCCAGCAGCCAACCCGCGTCCTCGGCCAGCCGGACCGCCTCGGCGCGGGTGCGCGCCCCCGTCTTGCCGATCGCCGAGGACAGGTGGTTGCGGACCGTGCCCTCCGACAGGTGCACCGCCCTCGCGACGTCGGCGACGGTGCCGCCGTCCCGCGCGGCGCGCAGGACGTCGGCCTCCCGCTCGGTGAGCGGGCTCGCACCCGAGGCGAGGCTCTCGGCTGCCAGCGCCGGGTCGACGACGCGCAGGCCGGCGTGCACCCGCCGGACGGCGTCGGCGAGCTGCCGTGCGGGGGTGTCCTTCACGACGAAGCCGCTCGCGCCCGCCTCCAAGGCCCGGCGCAGGAAGCCGGGGCGGCCGAAGGTGGTCACCACCAGAACCTTCACCGCCGGCATCGCGGCGAGCAGCGCACGGGTCGCGGCGATGCCGTCCATGCCGGGCATCTCGACGTCGAGCAGGGCGACGTCGACGCCCGCCTGCGTGGCCGCCGCGACCACCTCGTCCCCCCGCCCGACCTCGGCGACGACCTCGAGGTCGGGTTCCAGCGACAGCAGGGTGGCGAGCGCGCCGCGCACGAGGGCCTGGTCGTCGGCCAGCAGCAGCCGCACGCGCCCGCTCACCACGTCACCCGCACGTCGAACCCGCCCGCGCCCCCGCCCGACGCGCAGCACCGCACCCGCCGCCTCCGCCCGCTCCCGCAACCCCGACAACCCGTGCCCGCCGGCTCCACCCCTGCGCGCGCTCCACGGACACGGTGGCGCCCGCAGCCGTCGAGGTGAGCATGGCCGCGTAGAGGGCGAGGCTGACCAGGGCGTACCGGGCGGCCGCCGGGTCGCCTGCATCCTGGCGGCCCTTGCCGAAGAGCAGGTAGAACCCGGCGGGCATCACGAACGAGAAGATCACCATCCGGCGGTTGCGCAGCAGGCGACGGATCTCGATCGCGAGGAACGTGGAGGTCAGGCCGCCCAGTCCGGGCGGAGACGCCGCGCGCACGCCGACGGTGGGGCCGGTCGGGACCACGGGGGTGGGGGTGCTCATCGGGTGCTCCTCACGAGCTCGTCGGTGCGGGATCCGCCGGTCTCGGCGTCCAGGGGAAGGGGAGGCGCGGCGCCGTCGAGAAGGCTGAGGACGGCGTCCTCGAGGTGGTGGGAGGTGATCTCCAGGTCGCACGCGGGGGTGGCGGTGAGCAGGTACCTCGCCACCGCGTCGGAGTCCGTGGTCGTGACGAGCACCGTGTCGCCGCGCCGTTCCACGCCGCGCACGTGCGGCGCGGCGAGCAGCGCCAGCTCCCCGGGCTCCCCTTCGGCGGGCGCGGGCCACGTCGCGCTGACCACGCGACCCGAAGCCAGGTTCTTGATCTGGGCGGGCGTGCCGTCGGCGACGACGCGCCCGGCCCGCACGAGGACGATCCGGTCGGCGTAGGCGTCGGCCTCGTCGAGGTAGTGGGTCGCGAACACCACGGTGCGGCCGCGCTGCGCGTCCTGCCGCATCGCCGTCCAGAAGTCGCGGCGGCCCGCGACGTCCATGCCCGTGGTCGGCTCGTCGAGGATCAGCAGGTCGGGGTCGGGCAGCAGGGCGAGGGCGAAGCGCACGCGCTGCTGCTGGCCGCCCGAGCAGGTGCCGACGCGGCGTGGGGCGAGGTCGGCGATGCCCGCCCGCTCCAGCACCTCGGCCACCGGCCGGTGGGAGCGCAGGAAGCTCGCGGTCAGCCGGACCGTCTCGCCGACGGTCAGGTCGCGCAGCAGCCCCCCGGACTGCAGCACCGCGGCGACCCGCCCGGCGGCGACGGCGCGGGTGGGGTCCAGGCCGAAGGCGCGGACGGTGCCGGAGGTCGGCCTGGCGAGCCCGAGCACCATGTCGAGGGTCGTGGTCTTGCCCGCGCCGTTGGGCCCGAGCACCGCCACCACCTCTCCCGCGGTGACGGTGAGCTCGAGGCCGTCGACGGCGAGGACGTCGCCGAACCTCTTGGTCACCTCGTGCAGCTGCAGCGCCGGGGCGCCGGTCGTCGTCGTCATGGCTCCACGCTCCCGTGAGCGGGCCGCCCGTCCCCGTGCAGGTCGTCACGATCCGCCCCTGACAGATGTCACGGGTGCCGTCTCGACGCGCCCGGGCCGCCAGGGCGGGCGAGCCTGGGAGGCGGATGTGGTGGCACCGGTGCCGCCGCCGCGACAGGAGGCTCCCATGGGCGACTACCACGACTCCGCGACCGTCGACCTCGGCGCGGACGCGCTGTTCGACTTCCTCTCCGACGTCGAGAACATGCCCAAGTACGTCGACCGGATGCAGCAGGCGCACCCCGCCCACGGTGAGGCCGTCGAGGTCGAGGCGTCCCTTCCCCCCGAGGCCACCGGGGGCGAGGGCCCGCAGACCGTGCGGGGCGAGGCCTGGTTCCGCGTCGACGAGGCCAGCAGGACGATCCGCTGGGGCGCCGAGGGGGACCACCACTACGAGGGTGAGCTGGAGGTCAGTGGCGACGGTACGACGTCCGTCGTCGACGTCCGCCTGCACACCGAGCACGACGAGCCCGAGGCGATCCAGGAGGGCCTCGCCCAGACCCTGGCGAACATCCGGCGCCTGGCGACGACGCGCGGCTGAGGTTCGCTCCCGTCGTCGCCGCTGCGTGGCGCCCCTGCGCGACCCGCTCGACACGCCCCGGTCCACCGCGCCGAGCACGCGCTGCTTCGGGGAGCGTTCGCGTGCGCATCCCGCGCTGAGCGTCCCCCAAGACGCGGTCGGCGGCCGTATCACGGGCGCGCCGGCGTCGCTCCTGCGCACGGGAGGCGACGCCGCCGTGCGCCGGGGCCGCTGTTCGCCGAGAGTTCTCCCCGGGTTCGATCGCTCGCCCGCACGGCCCGCACCCGAAAGGGTCAAGGTAGGCGCGAGCGCGTCCGACGACTCTGAGAACACCCGAGCCGTCAGGGCCGAGCAGGACAAGGAGACAGCCATGAGCATCATCACCACCGCGGCCCAGAAGGCCCACGGGCGGCGCACCGCGACGTACCGCCACGCCACGCTCCTCGAGGAGAACGCGCTGGCCACCGCCGTGCGCGGCGCGGGCGAAGACCTCGCAGCCTCGGCGGCGACCCTCGGCCTCACGGGCGCCGAGCTGCAGCTGTGGGTCAGCGACCGCCGCGTGCCGACCGACTGGACGCTTCCCCGCTACGCCGCCTGAGGGCGGCCGACTCAAGCCCGAAGGCCCGCGACCGGTCCTGCCCGTCGCGGGCCTTCGCACGTGCGGGCGAGGACCTCAGCAGCCCACGAGGCGTGCCGACAGCCAGGAGGCGACCTGGTCGAGGGCGACGCGCTCCTGCTGCATCGTGTCGCGCTCGCGGATCGTCACCGCCTGGTCGGTGAGGGTGTCGAAGTCGACCGTCACGCAGAAGGGCGTGCCGATCTCGTCCTGGCGGCGGTAGCGGCGGCCGATCGCCTGGGCGTCGTCGAAGTCGACGTTCCAGTACTGGCGCAGCTCCTTGGCGAGGTCACGCGCCTTCGGCGAGAGGTCCTCGTTGCGCGACAACGGCAGCACCGCGGCCTTGACCGGGGCCAGCCGCCGGTCCAGGCGCAGCACGATCCGGGTATCGACGCCGCCCTTGGTGTTGGGCGCGGTGTCCTCGTCGTAGGCCTCCAGCAGGAACGCCATCATCGGACGCCCCACGCCCGCCGCGGGCTCGATCACGTAGGGGAACCAGCGCTCGCCCTTGGTCTGGTCGAAGTAGGTGAGGTCGACCCCGGAGACCTCGGAGTGGGTGCGCAGGTCGAAGTCGGTGCGGTTGGCGATGCCCTCGAGCTCGCCCCACTCCGACCCGTTGAAGCCGAACCGGTACTCGATGTCGACGGTGCGCTTGGAGTAGTGGGACAGCTTCTCCTTGGGGTGCTCGTAGTGGCGCAGGTTCTCCCGCGCGATGCCGAGCCCCGTGTACCAGTCGGTGCGCTGGTCGATCCAGTACTGGTGCCACTCCTCGTCGGTCCCGGGCTCGACGAAGAACTCCATCTCCATCTGCTCGAATTCGCGCGTGCGGAAGATGAAGTTGCCCGGGGTGATCTCGTTGCGGAACGACTTGCCGATCTGCCCGATGCCGAAGGGCGGCTTCTTGCGGGCGGAGGACTCGACGTTCTTGTAGTTGACGAAGATGCCCTGGGCGGTCTCGGGGCGCAGGTAGTGCAGGCCCGACTCGTCCTCGACGGGGCCGAGGTAGGTCTTCAGGAGGCCGTTGAACATGCGCGGCTCGGTCCAGGCGCCCTTGGTGCCGCAGTTGGGGCAGGGGATGCCGGCAAGTCCGCCCTCGGGGGCGCGGCCCTTGCGCTCGGTGAACTCGTCCTCCAGCTGGTCGGCGCGGAACCGCTTGTGACAGCTCTGGCACTCGACCAGGGGGTCGACGAACGCCTTGACGTGGCCGGACGCCTCCCAGACCTGCTTGGGCAGGATCACCGAGGAGTCGAGGCCGACGACGTCGTCACGGCTGGTGATCATGTAGCGCCACCACTGCCGCTTGATGTTGTCCTTCAGCTCCACGCCGAGCGGACCGTAGTCCCACGCCGAGCGCGTACCTCCGTAGATCTCGCCGCACGGGAACACGAACCCGCGGCGCTTGGCGAGGCTGACGATCTTCTCGATGCGTTCGGAGGTGGGCTTGGCGGCCACGGTGGCAACTCCATCCGGCTGGGTGTCGGTGGGTGGACGGCGCCGGGCGGACGCCCGGGCGGCGCGCGACCGGCCTGCGGCCGCGCTGCGATCGCCCAGGCTACTCGCCCGGACCACCACCATTCCGGCCGGACGCCCGCCCACGCTGCCGCGGGCACCCCGGCTAGGCGGCCGTCGGCCGGGGGGCGGCGGACGCCGCGAGCGCGGCCACGAGCGTGGTGAGCGGGATGGACGCGGCGAGCCCGAGACCCGCCACGACGACGCCGACGATCTCCTCGGCGACCGCGCTGGACTGCAGCAGATCGCCCACGGGCCGCCCGTAGAGGTCGACGAGCAGCAGGGTGGGCAGCGCCGCGCCGACGTAGGCGAAGGCCACGGTGTAGACGGTCGAGGAGAGGTGGTCGCGGCCGATGCGCATGCCTGCCACGAACAGCTGCCCAGCCCGAAGCGGCGAGGCGGCGCGCAGCTCCCAGACGGCCGAGGCCTGCGTCACCGTCACGTCGTTGAGGACGCCGAGGCTGCCGATGATCAGGCCGCACACGACGACGTCGCGCAGGCCGCCGTGGGTCGTGAGCCGGCTCAGCGTCACCGACTGCTCGTCCACCAGGCCGTCGAGCCCCGCGTAGGCGGCGGCGCCCACGGCGAGGACGGTCGTCACGGCCAGCCCCGCGACGGTGCCGAGGAAGGCTGCCGCGGTCTTGCCGTTGAGGCCGTGCACGGCGAACAGGAGGAACAGCATGACCAGCACGCAGGCGCCGGCGGTGGTGACCACGGGGTGCCGGCCCACCTGCAGGGAGGGCAGGACCACCACCCCGACGACCCCGTAGGCGAGCGCGAGGCCGACGACCGAGACCACCCCCCGCCACCGGGCGAGGGCGGCGACGCCCAGGACGAACGCGGCGCCCAGCACGAGCAGCGGTCCGCGGCGGGCGAGGGCGGCGTAGGCGTAGACCTCGGGCAGCTCCGCCGTGGCCGGGTAGTGGCTCAGCCGGATCCGATCCCCCACGCCGAGGCCCGCGCGGGTGGCGGGCACCGGGACGTCGATCTCGAGCGGGCCGCTCAACCCGTCCACCCGGACCTCCGCCTTCGCGCAGTCCACGGTGGGCGCGACCGTGCCGTCGGGCCGTCGGTCCTCCCCCGTGCCGCCCTCGCACCGGCTCAGCCGGAGCCCGACGATGCTGCCCTCGACGAAGTCGACGTCCCCGTAGGCGTCGTTGGCCGCCGTCAGCCGTTGCGCCGCCGCCCTGTCCGGCCAGGTCATCGCCAGGGCGAGGACGGCGGTCAGGCCGGCGAGGACCACGGCGGCCGCGAGGGCGCGCCGCACCATCGGCGGCAGGACCAGCGCGGCAGGTGCACCGCCCGCCTGAGCGCCGTGGGCGTGGAGGTGGCCGTGTCCGGAGGCACTCGTGGCGCCGGCCGGAGCCTCCGCCCGTTGGTCGAGCGTGTTGGCGCGGCGGTCACGACGGCGGCGCAGCGGCTGCTCGCTCACGCGCCTGCCACGTCGGAGGCGTGGGCGTCGAGGCGGCCCGGTTCCCCGTCCAGCAGCACTTCGAAGCTCGTGGGCTCGTCGCGGCATCGGTACATCAGCGGGACGGCGTGGAGCTTGACCTCGGGGTGGGACAGGGCTCGGCGGTAGGCGCCCACCGACTCCCAGCGGGAGGCCATCACCCACACCTCGGTCTCGTCGACGGCGCGGGCCAGCTGCGCGTCCCGGCACCCGGGGCGTTCCAGCAGGACGGCGAGGGCGGGGCGGGCCTGCTGGAGGAAGGCGGCCGCCTCGGCGTCGGGGACGTCGTAGCGGGTGAGCGCGAGGAGCATCGGCACAGCGTAGGCGGCGACGGTGCGGCCGCGACCCGGGTGCGGCCCGCATTTGACCACGCACCAAGTTGAGATTGAGAATGTTTCTCATGGCCCCCCGGACGCTTCGCACCGCCTCCTCCCGCCGCGCCCGACGCACCGCGGCGCTGCTGCCCGCCCTCCTGCTCGCCTCGCTCGCCCTGCCCGGGTGCTCGTCCGGCACCGGCGGCTCCGACGACGGCCGGCTCGACGTCGTCGCGAGCTTCTACCCGCTGCAGTACGTGACGGAGCGGCTGGGTGGCGACCGGGTGCGCGTGGTCAACCTCACCCGTCCCGGCGCCGAACCCCACGACCTCGAGCTCTCCCCGCGCGACACCGCTGCCCTCGCCGACGCCGACCTCTCCGTCTACCTCAAGGGCTTCCAGCCCGCCGTGGACGACGCGGTCGCAGCCCAGGCCGGCGACAAGGCCCTCGACGTCACCGCCGCCGCCCGCCTCGACCTACGCCTGGACGAGCACGGCGAGGAGGGCGAGCACGACGGGGCCGGACACGAGGCGGGCCTGGAGGCCGCAGGCACCGACCCCCACTTCTGGCTCGACCCGACCCGGCTGCGCGCCGTCGCCGGCGTCGTCCGCGACGGCCTGATCGCCGCGGACCCCGAGATCCGCTCCGTGGTCGAGGCCAACGACGCCGCGCTGGCCGAGGATCTCGACGACCTCGACACCGCGTTCCGCGACGGGCTGTCCCGGTGCGCGAGCAAGGACCTCGTGACGAGCCACACCGCCTTCGGCTACCTCGCGGCCCGCTACGGGCTGACCCAGCTCGGCATCGCCGGGCTCAGCCCGGAGGCCGAACCCGACGCGGCCACGCAGGCGAGGGTCGCCGACTTCGTGCGGGAGCACCGCGTGGGCACGATCTACTACGAGACGCTGGTGAGCCCCGACGTCGCGCGCACCGTGGCCCGCGAGACCGGCGCGCGCACCGCCGTCCTCGACCCCATCGAAGGCCTCGGGGACGCCTCCGCGGCGCGCGACTACCTTGGTCTCATGCGCGCCAACCTGGCGGCCCTGAAGGCCGGGCAGTCCTGCCCGTGACCGCCGTCGCCGCCGACACCCCCGTGATCCGCCTCCAGCGCGCCGAGATCGGCTACGGCGAGCGGCCCACCGTCCGCGGGGTCGACCTCGACGTCCGCCCGCACGAGGTGCTCGCCCTCGTGGGCGCCAACGGGTCGGGCAAGTCGACCCTGGTGAAGGGGATCCTGGGACTCGCGACCGTCATGGCGGGATCCGTGGAGCTGTTCGGGGTGCCGCGGGCGGAGCTCAGGCACCGCTGGCGGCTGGGGTACGTGCCGCAGCGGCACTCGGTGGGCGGCGCGGTCCCCTCCACCGTCGAGGAGGTCGTGACGAGCGGGCGCCTGCCGCGCAAGCGGTGGGGGGCCCGGCTCAACCGCGCCGATCGCGAGGCGGTGGCGGGCGCGATCGAGACGGTGGGCCTCGCCGACCGGCGTCGGGCCACCGTCGCGACGCTGTCGGGCGGGCAGCAGCGACGGGTCCTGATCGCCCGCGCCCTCGCCTCCCAGCCCGAGGTCCTGATCATGGACGAGCCCACCGCAGGCGTCGACCACGCCCAGCAGGAGCGGCTCACCGCCACCCTGCAGCGGCTGGTCGCCGAGGGGCTCACCCTGGTCGTCGTCACGCACGAGCTGCAGGCCCTGGCCCCGGTCCTCACCCGTGTCGTCACGGTCGAGGCCGGCCGGCTCGTGGCCGACGTCCCGGCCTCCGGCGCGGGCGGCCTGTCCGTCCCCGGGGACTGCGCCCACCTGCCCGACCACCCGGGGAACCCGGGAACGCCGACGCCCCTGGCCACCCCGTGGCCGCCCCTGCAGGAGGGCCGGCGATGAGCCTCCTCGACTACGAGTTCATGCGCCTGGCCCTGCTGGCCGCGGTGCTCGTCGGCGTGACCGCACCCGTCGTCGGCGTGTTCCTCGTGCAGCGACGGCTGGCGCTGATCGGTGACGGCCTCGGGCACGTCGCCCTCACCGGCGTCGCGCTCGGCGTGCTCACCGGCCGCGCTCCGGTCCTGACCGCCCTGGGCTGCGCGGTGGCCGGCGCCGTGGCCATCGAGGTGATCCGGGTGAAGGCGCGCGCCAGCGCCGACATCGCCCTCGCCGTCATGTTCTACGGCGGCATCGCCGGCGGCGTCGTCCTCATGGGGATCGCGCCCTCCGGGACCCCCGCCAACCTCAACGCCTACCTGTTCGGCGCGATCACGACCACCGACGGCCGTGACCTCGCCGTGTTCGCCGGGCTCGGGATCGCCGTGCTCGCCGTCACCGGCCTGTTCGGGCGGCACCTGTTCGCCGTCAGCAACGACGAGGAGTACGCGCGCGCCACCGGCATGAACGTGCTCGGGCTCAACGTGCTGCTCGCCGTGCTGACCGCCACCACCGTCGTCGTGAGCATGCGCGTGGTCGGGCTGCTCCTGATCAGCGCGCTCATGATCCTGCCGAACGCCGTGGCGCAGCTGCTGGCCGGCAGCTTCCGCGCGAGCCTCGCCCTGGCCGTCACCGTCGGCCTCGTGGTGAGCGTGGGCGGCACGGCGGGCTCCTACTACCTCGACACCCCTCCCGGCGGCACGATCGTGCTGCTGGCGGTCGCGGTGTTCCTGCTTGCGGCGCTCCTCGGCAGCCTCGGCGGGCGCGTGCACGGCCGGCGCCGGCAGCCCGTGCGGCTCGACGACCCCGAGCACGCGGGCCACGAGCACGGCCCCGACTGCGGGCATCCCGTCGTGCCCCACGGCGACCACGTCGACTACCTGCACGACGGCCACCGCCACGCCGCTCACGGCGCCCACTACGACCACCACTGAGGAGGCGGGCATGACCGGGACCGCCGAGCCCACGACCGCCGCAGACGCCGGCGGCGCCCCCGCCAAGCGGCAGACCCGCCAGCGGGCCGCGGTGTGGAAGGCCCTGTCCGACACGAACGAGTTCCGCAGCGCCCAGGAACTGCACCAGCGCCTGCGGGAGGGCGGGGACGCCGTGGGGCTCGCGACCGTCTACCGCGCCCTGCAGGCCCTCGCCGAGGACGGCGACGTCGACGTCCTGCGCACCGACGACGGCGAGGCCCTGTACCGCCGGTGCAGCTCCGGGCACCACCATCACCTCATCTGCCGCTCCTGCCGGGCCACCATCGAGGTGGACGCGCAGCCGATGGAGGCCTGGGCCCGCCAGGTGGCCGAGCAGCACGGCTACGCGATGCTCGACCACCTCGTGGAGGTCTTCGGGCTGTGCCGCGACTGCCGGGGGTGACCGTCCCTCAGTGCGGGGTGGCCGCCAGGCGGGCCCACAGCTGCTGCAGGACGTCGGAGGCCGCGCCGGCCATCAGCGCCTGACCGCCGACCCGGGTCAACCCCGGCGCGGCGACCGCGGCTCCCAGCCACGCGGTGGCGACCCACTGCCCGAGGCAGAACGGGCAGGTGACCAGCTCGCCCACGGCGTGACGCACGGGCCCCCGGCGGGGTCGCTCGTTGACCTCCCCGGGGTCGCCCGGCCCGTCGTAGACGGTCCAGGGCGCCCGCAACGCCGCGGTCACCGCGTCCTTGGTGAGCAGGCGGCTGAGCCGGAAGACCACGACCGCCCCGACCGCCACGTCGCGACCGGGCAGGGGCCAGCGGTCGCGGTGCCGGAGCAGGACGGCGAGGACCGCGCCCGACAACGCCACGTAGGCGGCCAGCAGGACGGCGTAGCCCACCAGGGGCCGCTCCCCTGAGGTGTCGTAGCTGCGCGCCAGTCGGCCCAGCCGGCGCACGTGCCGCGCGTGCCTCGGGTGCGCGGCGGCCGCGAGGACGTCCAGCGGGCGCGCCGCCTCGGAGCCCCCCCGGCGCAACGTCGTCGGGGCCGGCGACCGCGGCGGGTCCGGCGTCGACGGGGCCTGCCGGAGCGGTCTGAGCGGGTCGCATGGCTGGGCACGTACCCGCATGGGGCCGCCCCATGTGGCCGGGGCGCCGACCGGTCAGGCCTCGATCAGGCAGGCCAGCCCAGGCCCGTGCCCCTAGGAGCCGCCGCGGGCGCCGCCGACCGGGCCTCGCTCGCGGCGTCCACGGCACCGCCGTAGCGGCGGTCGCGCCGGGCGTACTCCTCGATCCCCCGCCACAGCGTGCGGCGGTCGACGTCGGGCCACAGGACGTCGAGGAACACCAGCTCCGCGTACGCGGACTGCCACAGCAGGAAGTTGGACGTGCGCTGCTCCCCGGAGGAGCGAAGGAACATGTCGACGTCGGGCATGTCCGGCTCGTCGAGGAAGCGGGCCACCGTCCGCTCGTCGACCCGCTCGGGGTCCAGACGGCCACCGGCCGCCTCACGGGCGATGGCCCGGGCGGCGTCGGCGATCTCCGCGCGACCCCCGTAGTTCACGCACATCGTCAGCGTGAGCACGGTGTTGTCGCGGGTGAGGCGCTCGGCCTCCTCCAGCTCGGAGATGACCGACCGCCACAGCTTGGGCCGGCGACCCGCCCAGCGGACCCGCACCCCCCACTCGTGCATCTGGTCGCGGCGACGACGGATGACGTCGCGGTTGAAGCCCATCAGGAAGCGCACCTCGTCGGGCGAGCGCCGCCAGTTCTCCGTCGAGAACGCGTAGGCGGACACGTGGGTGCACCCGATCTCGATCGCCCCGGCCACGACGTCGAGGAGAGCGGCCTCGCCCCGCTTGTGCCCCTCGGTGCGAGGCAGGCCCCGCTGGTTGGCCCACCGCCCGTTGCCGTCCATGACCACGGCCACGTGCTTGGGCACGAACTCGGCGGGCACCGCGGGCGGCCGCTCCCCCGAGGGGTGCGGCGGAGGGGCCACCGGCCGCCCCGCCTGCACCTGCTCGGCCCGACGACGTCCCACCATCAGCGCTCCACCATCCTCAACGACCGCACCTGTCGCTCCAGGTGCCACTGCAGGTAGGCCGCCACCAGCCCCGACGCCTCGCGGCGGCGCGGCTCCTCGCTCGCCTCCGCGCACGGCCAGTCGCCGCTGAGCAGGGCCGCGAGCAGCTCCAACGTCGACAGGTTGACCGCGGCGCAGCCGGGCGGCCGGCAGGACGGGCACACGGAACCGCCGGCCGCGATGGCGAAGGCCCGGTGCGGACCGTCGGCCCCGCAACGCGCGCAGTCGGTGAACGAGGGGGCCCACCCGGCGACGGCGAGGGCGCGCAGCAGGTACGCGTCGAGCGTCAGGGTCGCGGGGTGCTCCCCGGCCGCGAGCGAGCGCAACGCCGCGGCCAGCAGCAGGAACTGTTGCAGGGCGGGGTCGTCCTCGGTCTCCGTCAGCCGCTCGGCCGTCTCCAGCATCGCGGTGCCCGCGGTGTAGCGGCCGTAGTCGGCGACGATGCCCTGGGCGTAGGCGGCGACCGTCTCGACCTGGCTGATCACGCCGAGGGAGCGGCCCTCGTAGACCTGCACGTCGACGTGCATGAACGGTTCGAGCCGCGCCCCGATCCGGCTCTTCGTGCGCCGCACGCCCTTGCCGACGGCGCGGATGCGTCCGTGGTCGCGGGTCAGCAGCGTGACGATGCGGTCGGCCTCGCCGAGCTTCTGGGTGCGCAGCACGACACCCTCGTCCCGGTAGATGGCCACGGCGTCATTCTCCCCCGGCAGGCGGCGGCACACGCGCAGGCGCGGCCGCCGCCGGCCGGTGGAGCCTCAGCTCAGCTCGCGCCGGGCCTGGGTGCGGTTGACGGCCGAGACGACGGCCTTCAGCGACGCGCGCACGATGTTGGGGTCGATGCCCACGCCCCACAGGACGCGCTCCCCCACCGCGCACTCGACGAACGCCGCAGCCGTCGCGTCGCCGCCGGAGCTCATGGCGTGCTCGGAGTAGTCCAGGACGCGCACCTCGACGCCGATGGAGGACATCGCGTCGACGAACGCGGCGATGGGACCGTTGCCGCGCCCGTCGAGGGTCAGCAGCTCCTCGCCGTCCAGGACGTCGATGGACAGGTGGTCGAGCTCCACCTCGTCGCTGATCTGCCGGATGCCCCGGATCCGGAACCGGCCCCACGCGCTGGGGGCGTTGCGGTCGGGCGAGGGCAGGTACTCGTCGGCGAAGATCTGCCAGAGGGCGTCGGCGCCGATCTCGCCGCCGCGCTCGTCGGTGTGGCGCTGGACGACCCCGCTGAACTCGATCTGCAGCCGGCGGGGCAGGTCCAGGTTGTGCTCGTGGCGCATCAGGTACGCGACGCCGCCCTTGCCGGACTGGCTGTTCACGCGGATGACCGCCTCGTAACTGCGCCCGACGTCCTTGGGGTCGATCGGCAGGTACGGGACGGCCCAGGTGAACTCCTCGACGGGCACCCCGGCCGCCGCGGCGTCACGCTCCAGGTGGTCGAACCCCTTCTTGATGGCGTCCTGGTGGGAGCCGGAGAAGGCGGTGTAGACCAGGTCGCCGCCGTAGGGGTGCCGCTCGTGCACCGGCAGCTGGTTGCAGTGCTCGACGGTGCGGCGGATCTCGTCGATGTCCGAGAAGTCGATCATCGGGTCGACGCCCTGGGAGAACAGGTTCAGCCCCAGGGTCACCAGGCACACGTTGCCGGTCCGCTCCCCGTTGCCGAACAGGCACCCCTCGATCCGGTCCGCGCCGGCCAGGTACCCCAGCTCGGCCGCCGCGATCGCCGTCCCGCGGTCGTTGTGCGGGTGCAGCGACAGCACGACGTTCTCGCGGTGGGCCAGGTGGCGGCTCATCCACTCGATGGAGTCGGCGTAGACGTTCGGGGTGGCCATCTCGACCGTGGCGGGCAGGTTGATGATCGCCTTGCGGTCGGGGGCCGGCTCGAAGACCTCCAGCACCTCGTTGCAGATCCGCGCCGCGAACTCCAGCTCGGTGCCCGTGTAGGACTCGGGGCTGTACTCGAAGAAGACGGATTGCCCCGGCAGCTGGTCGGCCAGCTTCATGCACAGCCGGGCGCCGTTGAGGGCGATGTCGACGATGCCGTCCTGGTCGGCGCCGAACACGACGCGCCGCTGCAGGATCGACGTCGAGTTGTACAGGTGCACGACGGACTGCCTGGCGCCCTTGATCGCCTCGTACGTCCGCTCGATCAGGTGCTCGCGCGACTGGGTCAGGACCTGGATCACCACGTCGTCGGGGATCAGGTCCTCCTCGATCAGCTGCCGGACGAAGTCGAAGTCCGTCTGGCTGGCCGAGGGGAAGCCGACCTCGATCTCCTTGTAGCCCATGCGCACCAGCAGCTCGAACATGCGGCGCTTGCGCTCGGGGGTCATCGGGTCGATCAGGGCCTGGTTGCCGTCGCGCAGGTCGACGGCGCACCACTGGGGGGCCTTGGTGATCCGCTTGGCCGGCCAGGTGCGATCGGGCAGGTCCACCCGGATCTGCTCGGAGAACGGCAGGTAGCGGTGGAACGGCATGCCGGAGGGCTGCTGCTGGTTGTTCATCTTCGCCTCACGTCAGGGTCTGCGGTGCGTCCCGGCCCGCAGGGGCACTCGGGATCGTCAGCCGGCATGCAGAAACCTCCGCGGCAGGGGGGCCGGCCTCTTAGAGGGCCCCGCCGCGGCGGCGAAGGAGGAGCTGCGCCAGACGCACGGCTCCACCGTACACCCCGCGCGCGAGCACGCCCTAGCCCTTCGCCGGCACCGCCACCCGGGGTGGATAGGGTGCGCCGGTGGCCCCTCCCCGTGCTCGACAGGCGAGCCGTTCGACCGCCCGCGCGCCGCTGCCATGGCCCGCGACGATCACCGCGGCCGTCCTCGGGGTCGCGGCGCTGGCCGCGGTCGTGCGCCTGTGGCGCAGCAGCCCCTTCCAGGCGGCCGCCTCCTACGACGACGGCGTCTACGGGCAGACCCTGCTCGCGGTGGCAGACGGCCAGCGGCTCTACCACGACGTGTTCCAGGCCCAGCCGCCGCTGTTCATCGCCCTGTTCAGCCTGCCCGTGCGGCTCGGCGCGGGCCTCGGCGGTGCACGTGCGGCGATGCTCCTGGTCTGGCTCTGCCTCGCCGTGGGCACCGGGCTCCTCGCCCGACGTCTCGCCGGCACCGCCGCCGGGCTGCTCGCCGTCGCCGCCTTCGTCGCCGTCCCGCTCAACCGCGTCAACGCCGTCACCCTCGGCGCCGACGTGCCCGCCGCGGCCGCCGGGACCTTCGCGCTGCTCGCCGCTCTCGCCGCGATCGATGCCGCGACGCCCGCCCGGCGTCGCGGCTGGGCGCTGGCCGCGGGAGTCCTGGTCGTCGCCGGGACCGCCGTCAAGGTGTCCGCGCTGACGCTGGCCCCCGCCGTCGTCGTCGCGCTGCTCCTCGCCCGCGGCCGGGCCCGATGGTCCGCCCTGGGGTGGGCCGGGCTGGGCGGGGTGGCCGCGGGTCTGCTGGCCGTCGCGGCGTTCCGGCCCGACGGGGTGATGTGGGACCAGGTGGTCAGCTTCCACACCGACGCCGCCGAGTCCGGCTTTCCCGGGGAGGGGACGGCTTTCCTGTTCAAGCCGGGTTTCGTCTGGCTGTGGCGGATCTGGCTCGCCGCCGTCGCGGGGAGCCTGGTCGGCTGCGCCGTCCTCGTGTGGGACCTGCAGCGGTTGCGAGGACGTCGACCGGCCGCCGCGGACGAGTCGAGTCCCGACGGTCAGCGCAGCACCGCCCTGGAGGCGCGGGTGCGCACGGCGGCATGGGCCGGCGCCGCGCTCACCGTCGCCTGCGCGGCCGTGTTCACGCTGCGGTTCGAGCCACTGTTCATGCACCAGCTGCTGCTGTACCTGCCCGCGTCCTGCGCTGCCGCGGCGGGCGGCCTCGTGCTGGTCCTGCGTGCGGCGCTGCGCCCGCTGCGCGGGGGTGAGCGCCTCGTCCTCGCGCCCGTCGCGGTGCTGACGTGCCTGGTCACGCTCGTGGCCGTCGCCGCCGAGCCGGTGCGCCCCGCGCCCACCTCACGCGCCGTGCAGTGCCTGCAGGCACTGCGCCTGGAGGGTCCGGTGGTGACCGACGACCAGCCCTTGATCACACGGGCCGGGCTGCGCGCCACGCCCTGGCTCGCCGACACCTCGAGCGTGCGCATCCTCTCGGGGTACCTGACCCGCAGCGAGGTCGAGCAGGCCGCCGAGTCCTCCGTCGGCGCGGTCGTCGCGAAGCCCGGCCGGTTCACCCTGCGCCTGCCCGGGACCCTCGAACGCCTGCAGGAACGCTGGCCCCTCACGGTCGACCTGCCCGGTCACCGCGTCCTGCTGCCCGCCGGGACGCCCGTCCCTCGCGCCTGCCGCTGAGACTCCGGCCGCGTCTCAGGCGGCGGGCGATCCGACGGTCGTGACCGCAGGCTCGCCGTGCCGCAGGTGCGGCGCCATCCGCCACCACGCCAGCAGCTGACAGGCGGCGAGCAGGAGCAGGAACGGCGGCAGCCAGGTCATGCCCGCATGCTGCCCGATGACCCCGCCGAACCAGGGCACGAACGCCGCGCCCACGGTCGAGCCGGCGTTGACCAGGCCGATCGCGGCCGGCACCAGCGAGGGACGCACCATCAGGGGCACCGCCGCCATCGCGGTCGGGAACACGGGGCCGAGCAAGAACCCGAGCAGGACGACTGCGGGGACGGACACCGCGGTCACGGGCACGGCGAGCGCGGCGGTGAACAGCACCGTCCCGACGATCGAGACGGTCATCAGGCCGGGGACGCCGATCCCGACGCGGGCGAGCGCCGAGGCGAGCACGAACCGCCCGAGGGTCAGGCCGAGCCAGAAGCCGCTCATCGTGAGGCTGGCGGGGGCGTCGAGGAGGCCGCGGGCATCGCGCAGCAGGGTGAAGCCCCAGTTGCCGGTGGTCAACTCGACACCGACGTACAGCGACAGCAGCAGGCAGGCCCAGCGGACGGCCGGGCTCGCCCACGCCGAGGCCGCCGGCCGCCCGCCGGTGCCGGCGTCGGCGTGGGCCTGGTGCCGCTGGGCGCGGGCGTGCGTCTCGTCGGGGTGGACCGCGGCGAGCGCGGCCTTGACGGGGATCTGCATCAGGGCGACGGTCAGGACGACGACCTGCCAGCTCGTGACGCGCAGCATCCGCTCGGCGAACACGGGCCCGACCAGCGCCCCCACGCCGAAGAAGGCGTGCAGCCGGTTGAGCAGGGTGCCCGAGGTGGGCATCTCGGCCAGGCAGGTGTTGAGCACCGACTCGAGCACGCCGGTGCCGTACCCGGAGACGAGCGTCAGCGCGGCGAACGCCCAGAACGGCGGGCGCGAGGCGGTGGCGAGGCCGGCCAGCAGCACGAGACTGCCGCCACCCACGAGGCACGCCCGTCGGCCCACCCGGTGGTCCAGCCAGCCGGCGCTGACCCCGGCGAGCGCGAAGCCCGCGGAGCCCCCGAAGAAGGTGATGCCGAACAGCGTCTTGCCCACCCCGTAGTCGCTCACCTGGGAGGCGATGAGCACGCCCCCGGCGCCTGCACCGATGCCGATCAGGACGAAGGCCAGGTAGGCCGCCGACACGAGCAGGCGTGGCGAGCGGATGGCGTGGAGCACGCGGACCTCCGGGATCAACCGACCGGGTGGTAAGTATTCGGGTCCAGGCTAGCCGCGCCCGCACGACCGTGGGGCGGGGGTCGCCGAAGACGTCCGACCTGTCGGCGGGCTGCGGCAGGATGCGAGCCGTGACGACCTGGCAGGAGTTCGATGACGCCGCGCCCGAGCTCGCCGGCGCGGTCGAGGAACGGTTGCGTGCCCACACCCACCACGTGATGGCCACGCTGCGGGCGGACGGCTCGCCGCGATTGTGCGGCACGGAGATCCGCCTGCTGGGGGGCCGTCTCCTGGTGGCCGGCATGCCCGGGGCGCGCCGGTTCGCCGACCTGCGCCGCGACCCGCGCTACGCCCTGCACACCTCCTCCGACGACGCCGACGAGTGGTCGGGGGACGCGCGGGTGTCGGGCACGGTCACGGAGTTGAGCACGGAGGCCGACATGGCCTGGTTCCGCTCGGTGGCGGGGCCGATCCCGGAGGGAGGCTTCGAGCTCTTCGCCCTCGACATCTGCGAGGCCGTGCACGTCGGGCTCGACGAGGCCCGCTCCACTCTGGTCATCCGATCCTGGACGCCCGGCGGCGGCGTGCGCGAGTCGCGACGCGCCTGAGGTCAGAAGCCCAGCCGCTGCAGCTGCTTGGGGTCGCGCTGCCAGTCCTTGGCCACCTTCACCCGCAGGTCGAGGTGCACGCGCTGCCCGAGCAGCGCCTCGATCTGCCGCCGTGCGGCGATGCCGACGTCGCGCAGCCGCGCCCCGCCGCGCCCGATCACGATGCCCTTCTGGCTCTCCCGCTCCACGTACAGCCACACGTGGACGTCGAGCAGGGGGTCGAGGCCCTCACGCTCGGGCCGGGCCGTGATCTCCTCGACGACGACGGCGAGGCTGTGGGGCAGCTCGTCGTGCACGCCCTCGAGCGCCGCCTCGCGGACGAGCTCGGCGATCATCACCTGCTCGGGCTCGTCGGTCAGCTCACCGTCGGGGTACAGGGGCGGCCCCTCGGGGAGGTTCGCCACGATCAGGTCGGCGACGACGTCCACCTGGAACCCGTCCACCGCCGAGACGGGGACGATCTCGGCGTCGGGCAGGAGCTCCTCGATCGCGAGCAGGTGCTCGGCGAGGCGTGCCCTGTCCACGGCGTCGGCCTTCGTGGCCAGGGCGATGACCGGCACCTTCTTGCGACGGGAGGCGGCGAGCGCTTGGAGTTCGGCGGCGATGAACGTGTCCCCGGGGCCGATCTTCTGGTCGGCGGGCAGACAGAACCCGATGACGTCGACCTCGGTCAGCGTCTCGCGCACCAGGTCGTTCAGCCGCTGACCGAGCAGGGTCCGGGGGCGGTGCAGACCGGGGGTGTCCACGAGGACGATCTGCGCGTCGGGGCGGTGCACGATGCCGCGGATCGCGCGGCGGGTCGTCTGCGGCCGGTTGGAGGTGATCGCCACCTTCTCCCCGACCAGCGCGTTCGTCAGCGTCGACTTGCCGGCGTTCGGCCGCCCGACGAAGCAGGCGAAGCCGGAGCGGTACTCCCCCGATCCCGCCCTGACGAGGCCCACCGCCGATACCGCGGCCCGCGCGACCGGAACGGAACCCGGTGCGCTGCCGGGCTCGGGACGCTGGGTCGTCGAGCTGACCCGCGACTTCGAGCCGCCGGTCGCCGACCCGCCGCCCGAGCCCGTGGTCTTGCGGCCGTAGGACCCGCGCTGCGCCTGCTCCTTCGCGGGCCCGGCGGGCTTCTTCCCCGACCCTGCTCGCGCGGGACCACCCTGGCGGCGCGCGCCGCCGCTGCGGGCGGCCTCGCCGCTGGCGGTCACGCGCGAGGGCAGGGCCGGTGAGCCCTCGGCCGGACGCGCAGCGGTGCCGTCCTGGGTGCGCCCCCGGTCGGCCTCCCGCCGCCCGTCGCGGCCCTTGCCGGCGCCCGCCTCGCGGGGGGACCAGTCCTGGCGCGGCGAACCGGCCGAGGAGGACGGCTTGCGGCCCTTGCCCGCGGAACCCTTGAGTCGTCGCGCCATCAGTCGTCGGCCTCCTCGGCCTCGTCGTCGCCGGCGGCTTCGCGGCGCACCAGCACCGTCGCCAGCTGGTTGCGGCGGCCCTCGAACCGCTCGGCGGTCAGCACCAGATCACCCACGCGCACCTCGGCCCCGGCGATCGGGACGCGGCCGAGCAGCTTGGCCATGAGGCCTCCGACGGTGTCGACCTCCTCGTCGCGCAGGTCGATGCCGTAGAGGTCGCCCAGCTCCTCGACGTGCAGGCGCGAGCGGACGCGGAACTCCTCCTCGCCGAGGGGCACGACCGGCTCGTCGGTGACGGGGTCGTACTCGTCGGAGATGTCGCCGATGACCTCCTCGACGAGGTCCTCCAGCGTCACCAGGCCGGCGGTGCCGCCGTACTCGTCGACGACGACGGCGATGTGCCCGGCCTGCTTCTGCATCTGCCGGAGCAGGGAGTCCACCGGCTTGCTGTCGGGCACGAAGCGGGCCTCGCGCATGACGCCGTCGACCTCGACCGCCCACGCGTCGTCGGGGCGCTCGTGCACGCGGCGGGCGACGTCCTTGAGGTAGAGCATGCCGAGGACGTCGTCCACCCCGTCGCCCACCACGGGCACTCGGGAGAAGCCCGACCTCAGGAACAGTGACATCGCGGCGTGCAGCCGGGTGTCGCGCTCCACCGAGACGATCTCGGTCCGCGGCACCATCACCTCGCGGACCAGCGTGTCGCCCAGCTCGAAGACCGAGTGGATCATCTCGCGCTCGTCGGCCTCGATGACCTGCGACTCCCCCGCGATGTCGACGAGCTCGCGCAGCTCGGCCTCGGAGGCGAACGGGCCGTCGCGGAAGCCGGGGCCGGGGGTGAGCGCGTTGCCGAGGAGCACCAGCAGGCGGGTCAGGGGCCCGAACAGGCGCCCCACGGCGAGCATGACGGGGGCGGCGACGAGCCCGACCCGGTCGGCCTGCTGCCTGCCGACCGTGCGGGGGCCGACGCGGACGACGACGAAGGACACCGCGGTCATGATCGCGAGGGCGATGCCCGCCCCGCGCCACCAGGGCGCGACGCGGTCGACCCAGATCGTGGTGACGACGACCGCCGCGCCGGTCTCGGCGAGCACCCGGAGGAAGGTGGTGACGCTCAGCGTGGGCGCGGGGTCCTCCGCGACCCGTTGCGCGGCGCTCGCCCCGCGGCGCCCCTCGGCGGCCAGCTCGGCGGCACGGGAGCGCGAGATCCGGCTCAGCGACGCCTCGGCGGCGGCCAGGGCGCTGGCCGCGACCGTCGCCAGGGTCGCCGTGGCGACGAGCTCCACCAGGGGCAGGGTCACGAGCGGCCCTTCGCCGCGAGGAAGGTGAGCAGGAGGCGCCGCTGCAGCTCGAACATCTCCTTCTCCTCGTCGGGTTCGGCGTGGTCGTACCCGAGCAGGTGCAGGATCCCGTGGGTGGTGAGCAGCAGGATCTCCTCGGCCCGGCTGTGCCCGGCCGCCTTCGCCTGCCGCGCGGCGACCTGGGGGCAGACCACGAGGTCGCCCAGGAGGCCCTGGGCGGGCTCCTCGCCGTCACGGCCGGGGCGCAGCTCGTCCATGGGGAAGGACAGCACGTCGGTGGGCCCGGGCTCGTCCATCCACTGCACGTGGAGGACCTCCATGGCGGCCTCGTCGACGAGCATGACGCTCAGTTCGGCCTGGGGGTGCACCCGCATCGCGTCGAGCACGTGACGGGCAAGGGCGACGATCTCGCGCTCGTCGACCTCGACACCGCTCTCGTTGTTCACCTCGATGGACACGCGCGGCAGCTCCAGCTCAGGAGGGGGCGGCACGCACGCGTGCCACGTCGATCGTGACCAGTATCCCGAGCCGAGCGGCGTGGTGGGTTCACCGGGTGCGGCGGCGCGCGCGCTGGTCGGCGTCGGCCGCCCGCCCGCGCTCGTGCAGCGGCGCCTGGGAGGCGTCCCACCGGCCGTAGGCGTCGACGATCTCGGCGACCAGGCGGTGCCGGACGACGTCGGTGCTCGTCAGCTGCGCGAAGTGGACGTCCTCGATGCCGTGGAGGATGTCCTGGACGATCCGCAGGCCCGACTGCGTGCCCGAGGGCAGGTCGACCTGCGTGACGTCGCCGGTGACCACCATCTTGGCGCCGAACCCGAGCCGCGTGAGGAACATCTTCATCTGCTCGGGGGAGGTGTTCTGGGCCTCGTCGAGGATGATGAACGCGTCGTTGAGCGTGCGCCCGCGCATGTATGCCAGAGGCGCCACCTCGATCGTGCCGGCGGCCATCAGCCGGGGGATCGACTCGGGGTCGACCATGTCGTGCAGCGCGTCGTAGAGGGGCCGCAGGTACGGGTCGATCTTGTCGGTGAGGCTGCCCGGGAGGAAGCCCAGCCGCTCCCCCGCCTCGACGGCGGGACGGGTGAGGATGATCCGGTTGACCCGCTTGGCCTGCAGCGCCTGCACGGCCTTCGCCATCGCCAGGTACGTCTTGCCGGTACCGGCGGGGCCGATTCCGAACACGACGGTGTGCTGGTCGATCGCGTCGACGTAGTGCTTCTGGTTGAGCGTCTTCGGGCGGATGGTGCGTCCGCGCGTGGACAGGATGTTGAGCGTCAGGACGTCGGCGGGGCGCTCCAGCGTCTGCTGGCGCAGCATGCCCACCGCGCGCTCCACCGCGTCGGGCGTCAGCGGCTGCCCGGCCCCGACCACCTCGAGCAGCTCGTCGACGAGGCGCTCGACCAGGGCGACCTCCCCGTGCGGGCCCGTCACCGTGATCTCGTTGCCCCGGACCAGGATGTCGGCGCGGGGGAAGGCGCGCTCCACCGCGCGCAGCACCTCGTCGCGCGCGCCGAGCAGCGCCACCATCGCCACCTCGGCGGGGACGACGATGCGGTGCGTCGCCTGACGGGCCCCGGCGGAACCGGCGGGGACGTGCGCGCCCTCGCCGGCAGCGGCGACGTCGGCGGGATCGGGCCCACCCGGGATCTGATCGGTCATCGTGGCGTCATCGTAACCTCAGGGCCCCGGCGACGCTCCCGGGTTGTGCACCGCCTCGCGGCGGTGGCGGCTCAGCCGGGAGGCCAGGTCAGGGAGCGCCCGGCCAGGACGTGCCCGTGCACGTGGTGGACGGTCTGTCCGGCCGCCTCGCCGGTGTTGAAGACGAGGCGGAACGATCCGTCGGCCTCGGCCCCGGCCACCTCGGCGCCCACGGCGACCAGCTCGGCGAGGGCCTCGGGGTCGGCCTCCGCGAGGTCGGCGACGGTCGCGTGGTGGTCCTTGGGGATGACGAGCACGTGCACCGGGGCCTGCGGGTTGAGGTCGCGGAACGCGGTCACCCGCTGTCCCTCACGCACGACCTCGGCCGGGATCCCGCCCGCCGCGATCCGGCAGAAGACGCACTCCTCGCTCATGCACACCTCCGGGTGGACGGGGCGGGCGCACCCTCGGCCCGCACGCGCGCCCACGGGCGCGACGACGTGGCGAAACCTTACCGATCGCCGTGAGGACAACCTCGGCCCCGCGCCGGGCGTCCCTGTGTCATGCCCCTCTCGGCGACCGTCGACCACCGGCACGACCGCGTGCCGTCGTGTCCCTGGCCGCGCCCGCTCCTCCCCCACGAGGATGAGCTCATGGCCGGGCCACCCCCCTCGCCCTTGGACACCCTCGAGGACCTCTACCGGCGTCAGTGGTCGCCGATGGTCCGTCTTGCGGCGATGCTCACCGGCGACGCGTCCGTGGCCGAGGAGATCGTCCAGGAGTCCTTCGTGCGGCTGCACGCCTCGTGGTCGCGCCTGCGCGAGCCCGAGGCCGCCGTCGGCTACCTGCGCACGAGCGTCGTCAACGCCTCCCGCTCCTCGCTGCGGCACCGCGTCGTCGTCGAGCGGTTCAGGCCGCTGCCCGCCCCGGCGCCCGCGGGCCCCGAGGAGTCCGCCGTGCAGTCGGCCCGCGACGCCGAGGTGATGGCCGCGGTGCGGGCGCTGCCGCGGCGTCAGCGGGAGGTCGTCGTCCTGCGCTTCGTGGCCGACCTGTCGGAGCGCGAGATCGCCGCGGCCCTCGGGATCAGCACCGGCTCGGTGAAGAGCCACTCGGCGCGCGCGATGGCCGCGCTGCGGGACGTGCTCGCGGCAGCGCACGGCCGGGACGGCTCGGCCTCGGGGCGCGACCTGACGAACGGGCGGGAGGCACGCGATGAGTGACGACCAGGAGTCCCGGGAGCTGCGCGCGGTGTTCGACCGCGAGGCCGAGCGCCTGCTGCGAGGACGCCCGCGCCCCGAGGCGCCGTGGCACGCGCCCACCCCGCTCGCCCCCCGGCGGGACCAGGCGCGGTGGCGGCGGCTGGCCCCCCTGGCCGCCGCGGCGGCCGTCGTCGCGGTGGGTGTGGGCGCGGGGATCGGTCTGCGGGCCCGCCCCGCCGAGCGCGCGCCGATGGCCGAGGCGTCGTCCCCGTCGGCCGAAGCGACGTCGACGGCCCCTTCGCCGCCGGTGGAGGGCGGCACCGAGGCGCCCAGGGCGAAGCGTCCCGCGGCGAGCGTGGCGCCGTCACCCTCGGACGAGGCCGGCGTGAGCGCCGACACCCGTTCCGCGCAGGAGGCGACCACGCCGCAGCCTACCGTCGCCGCCACGGCCGCGGTGGCCGCCTACTGGGTGGGCGGGCCCGCCGGCCGGCGCGGCCTGTATCGCGAGTTCCGCCAGGGCAGTCCCGGTCCGGGCCCGGCGGTCGCCGCGATGCTGGCGGGACGCCCCGCCGACCCGGACCTCTCCTCGGTGTGGCGCCCTGCCCGCGTCCGGTCGGCCTCGGTCACGGGGACCGGCGTCCGCCAGGTCGTCGACGTCGACGTGTCCGCCGCCGCCTTCGCCGCCACCGGCGTCGACGAGGAGTCCGCGCGGCTGGCCGTGCAGCAGCTCGTCTACACCGCGACGGCGGCGGTCCCCGGCTCCACCACCGTGCGGCTGCGCGTGGACGGCCGCAGCGGCTACCGCGCCTGGGGCCGTGGGCCGTTGCCGGACCTGATCCGGCGGGACGCCGCCGCCAGGGCCTCCATCTGGATCATCGATCCGCAGCAGGGCGACGTCCGCAGCGGCCGCGACCTGACCCTGCGGGGCTCCGGCTGGGCCTTCGAGGGCACGGTGCACTGGGAGGTGGCGGCTCTCGACGGGTCCGGCGCCGCCCCTCGCCGAGGGATCGTGACGACCAGGGGCGACGGCGTGCCCGCGGACTTCGCCGTCGCGCTCACCCTTCCCCCCGGGCGCTACCGCGTGCTCGCCTACGAGGAGGACATGTCGGACACGAGCACGGGACCGGCGCGCAGGATCAACGTGGACTCGAAGGACTTCACCGTGCGCTGATCACCAGCGGCCGCAGGCGGCGCTGAGCACCGCGAGCGCCGCCGCCCCCGCGGTCGAGGACCGCAGCACGTGCGCCCCGAGGCGAGCGGTGCGGGCGCCCGCCGCCCTGAGCTGCTCGAGCTCGCGCTCGCTGATCCCGCCTTCGGGGCCGACGACGAGCAGGACGTCACCCGAGGCGGGCACCGGGAGCCGGGTCAGCGGGTCCGCCGCCTGCTCGTGCAGGACGACCGCGAGCGCGCACGTCTCGACCCGTCGGAGCAGGTCGCGCAGGTCCACCGCCCGGCCCACCTCGGGCAGGCGGGGCCGGCGCGACTGCTTCGTCGCCGCTCGCGCGACCTCGGCCCACCCCCGGCGCGCCTTCTCGCCGCGCTCGCCGCGCCACTGCACGACGCTGCGCTCGGCCGCCCACGGCAGCACCTCGTCGACGCCCAGCTCGGTGCAGGTCTCGACCGCCTGCTCGTCGCGCCCGCCCTTGGCCAGGGCCTGGACGAGGACGAACCGGGGAGCGGGCTCGGGCACCTCCTCCACGGCCAGCGCGCGCACCGTCAGGGCGTCGCGCTCGGCGCGGGTCACCTCCCCGCGCACCAGGCGGCCCACGCCGTCGGCCACGTCGGCGGGCTCGCCGGGCACCAGCCGCCGCACGGCGACGGCATGGCGCCCCTCGGCTCCGTCGACGAGCACCTCCTCGCCGGGGCGGACGCCGTCCAGCGCCCCGGCCGGGAGGAGGAACAGGGGTGCGGTCACCGGCCCACGAACTTGTCGCGCAGCTTGGAGAAGACGCCCTGGTTCGCCGGGGTCATCCGGCCGGAGGGGCGCTCCTCCCCGCGCAGCGCCGCCAGCTTGCGCAGGAGCTCCTCCTGCTCGTCGTCGAGCCGCGTCGGGGTGAGCACGCTGAGGTGGGCGGTGAGGTCGCCGCGGCCGATGCCGCGCAGGTGCGTGATGCCGCGTGCGCGCAGGGTGAACGTCTCCCCGGACTGCGTGCCCGGCTTGACGTCGATCTGCTCGGTGCCGTCGAGCGTCTCGATCTCCAGCGTGGTGCCCAAGGCGGCGGCCGTCATCGGGATCTCGACCGTGCAGTGCAGGTCGTCGCCACGGCGGGTGAAGACGGGGTGGGGCCGCTCCACGATCTCGACGTAGAGGTCGCCGGGCGGCCCGCCCGCGACGCCGACCTCGGACTGGCCGGTCAGCTGGATGCGGGTGCCGGTGTCGACGCCTGCCGGCACCTTGATCGTGAGCGTGCGGCGCGAGCGCACGCGCCCTTCACCGGAGCACTCCAGGCACGGGTCGGGGACGATCGACCCCGCACCCGAACACACGGGGCAGACCTGGGTGGTCATCACCTGACCGAGGAACGAGCGAGCGACCCGCTGCACCTGCCCCCGGCCCTGGCACTGCTCGCACGTCTTCGGCGACGTCCCCGGGCGGCAGCACGACCCGTCGCAGGCCGGGCAGACGACGGCCGTGTCGACCTGGATCTCCCGGGTCGTGCCGAAGGCGGCGTCGGCGAGGTCGATCTCGATCCGGACCAGGGCGTCGCTGCCCCGACGGGCTCGGGAGACGGGCCCTCGCTGCTGCCCCTGGCCGAAGATCGTCTCGAAGATGTCGGTGAACCCGAAGCCGGGCCCGAACCCACCCCCGGACGCCGAGGGGTCGGCGCCCATGTCGTACATCTGGCGCCGCTGGGGGTCCGACAGCACCTCGTAGGCGCGCCCGACCTCCTTGAACTTCTCCTCGGCGTCCGCACCGGGGTTCACGTCGGGGTGGTAGGTGCGGGCCAGCTTGCGGTAGGCCTTCTTGATCTCCTCGGGGCTCGCGTCGCGAGAGACGCCGAGCACCTCGTAGTAGTCGCTCACCGGACTCCGTAGGGACGGCCGCCACAGCGGCGGCGGGCGGGGTGGACGGTCGGGGGCGGGGATCCGGCAGCGCCGGCCGCGGCAGCGGTCACGACGCGAGGATCCGCGAGACGTAGCGGGCGACGGCGCGAACCGCCGCCATCGTGGTGGGGTAGTCCATGCGCGTGGGTCCGAGCACGCCGAGGCGCGCGACGACCTCGCCGTGCCCCCCGTACCCGCTGGCGATGACGGCCGCCTCCGACAGGCCCACCTGCCCCGTCTCGTGGCCGATCAGCACGCCGACGCCGGAGGCGTCCTCGGCGAGTTCCGAGAGCAGCTTCAGGAGCACCACCTGCTCCTCGATGGCCTCGAGCACCGGCCCGATCGAGCGCACGAAGTCGGTGCCGGAGCGGGCGAGGTTGGCCGTCCCGGCGAGGACGAGGCGCTCCTCGCGCTCCTCGCGCAACGTCTCCTCGACCGCGGCGAGGACGGCCCGGACCGCGGGCTGCTCCTCGGCGACGAAGGCGTCGGGCAGGGGCGCCAGCGCGGCGCCGACGTCGGCGAACCGTCGCCCCGCGACGGCGGCGTTGATCCGCGCCCGCAGTTCGCCCAGCGTGGCCTCGGCGGCCTCCTTGCCGAGGTCGACGACCCGCTGCTCCACGCGCCCGGTGTCGGTGATCATCACAACGAGGACCCGGGGCCCACCCAGCGGGACCAGCTCGACGTGACGGACCGTCGAACGGGTCAGCGACGGGTACTGGACGACGGCGACCTGGCGGGTCAGCTGCGCCAGCAGGCGCACGGTGCGGTCGACGACGTCGTCGAGGTCGACCGCGCCTTCCAGCAGCGACTGGATCGCCTTCTTCTCGGCCTGGTTGAGCGGCTTGACCTCGCTCAGCCGGTCGACGAAGAGCCGGTACCCCTTGTCCGTCGGCACGCGCCCGGCGCTGGTGTGGGGTTGGGCGATGTAGCCCTCCTCCTCCAGCGCCGCCATGTCGTTGCGGATCGTCGCCGGGGAGACGCCCAGGGAGTGCCGCTCGACCAGCGATTTCGACCCGACGGGTTCCCTCGTGGAGACGTAGTCCTCCACGATCGCGCGCAGCACCGCCAACCTGCGGTCCTCCGACACGCGCCACCTCCCGTCCGGCTGGCACTCCAGGGATACGAGTGCCAATGCTACGCGCCCGCGGGGCGACCGGCGCGTCCCGTGGCACCCACGGCGCGTGCCGCTACGGTTCCCGCCATGCCGTCCCCCACCGGACCAGCGACCGACCGCTACGGGCGAGACGCCCTCGTCACCGCCGCAGCGGCCGCCGACGCCCGGCGCAGCCTGGACGTCCCCGCCGACGCCGGGCTGGTCGTCGAGGAGGTCGAGACCGGCTGGGTCGGCGCCGTCGTGCGCACCGAGAAGAGCGGCGGCATCCACCTCGTCGTCCTGGAGGACCGGCGCGGCAAGGTGCGCAGCTTCCCCCTCGGGCCCGGTTTCTGGATCGACGGGCGCCCGGTGCGCCTGGTCCCGCCCGCAGGTCAGGCACCCGCGCGTCCCACCCGGACCGCGTCCGGCTCGGTGGCCGTCGCCGGCACCCGCGCCCGGGTCGCCCGCGCGTCGCGCATCCTCGTGGAAGGTCGCCACGACGCCGAGCTGGTCGAGAAGGTCTGGGGTGAGGACCTGCGGATCGAGGGCGTCGTCGTGGAGATGCTCGACGGCGTCGACGACCTCGCCGCGGCGGTGCGCGACATCGCCCCCGGCCCCGGGCGCCGGATCGGCGTCCTCGTCGACCACCTGGTCGAGGGCACGAAGGAGTGGCGCGAGGCGGCCGCGGCGATGCGTGTGCCCGGGCTCGCCGAGCACGTGCTCGTCGTCGGCCACCCCTACGTGGACGTCTGGCAGGCGGTCAAGCCGCAGCGGTTGGGCATGGACGCCTGGCCCGTCGTCCCCCGTGGGACGAGCTGGAAGCACGGCGTCCTCGCGGCCATGGGTTGGCCCTGCCGCACCCAGGTCGACGTGGCGGCGGCGTGGCGGCGCATCCTCGGGTCGGTCCGCGACTGGACCGATCTCGAACCCGACCTGCTGGGGCGGGTCGAGGAACTGATCGACTTCGTGACCTCGGCCGACGGCGACGCCTGAGGGCCGGCCTCATGTCGTCCCCCATGAGGGCGGGGGGTTAACCACCCCCGCGATACGGCGGACGGCGGGCCTGCGGGAACCGTCGGGCGACACCTAGCGTCAGGGGTGTTCCCGAGGAGGACCCCATGAGCCAGATCCCGCTGGACCAGCCCCAGCCCGCTGCCACCACCGCCACTCCGTCGGCCCTGCCGCCCGCCGCGCCGTCCGCCGGGCCGCCCGTCGTCGCGGTCGTCCCGCCGCCGCTGTCCGCCTCCGGCGAGCGCGACTGGGCGACCGCCGCCCACCTCAGCGGATTCGTCGCCGCCTACGTCGCGCTGGGCTTCCTCGGCCCGCTCGTCGTGCGGCTGGCCGTCGGCCAGCGCTCGGCCTTCGTCCACCGGCACGCGACCGAGGCGCTCAACTTCAACCTGTCGGTCCTGCTCTGGATCGTCATCTCCGTGCCGCTGTGCCTGCTGCTCATCGGCATCCCGATGCTGATCGGAGTGGGGATCACGTATCTGATCGCCTCGATCATGGGTGCGGTCGCGGCGCAGCGGGGCGAGGAGTTCCGCTACCCGATCACGCTCCGCTTCTTCCACTGACGGACCCGGCCACAGGCCGGGTGCAGCCGCACCCGGCCTGTCCCCTTCCGCCCATCGGCAAGGGGGGCCACCATGGTCGCCAGCCGGGCCCCCCGGGCCCGCACCGACGAGCACCAGTTGCTGAGGAGTCGACATGTCCGCGACGCCGCCCGACGGCGCCACCCCCGTCCCGCCGCACCCCCAGGACGGGCCGCCGGCCCCTCCCCCGGTCGAGACGCCCGCGCCCCCGGCGTTCGAGGCACCCGTGCCCACGGCGTTCGACACGCCCGCGCCGGTCGAGAGCCCGGCCCCACCCCCCGCGCCGCCGGCCCCCGAGGCCGCCGCTCCCGCCGCCCCGCCCCAGTACGCTCCCGCCCCGGACTACGCGCCCGCCCCTTACGGCGCCCCTCCGACCGGATATGCCCCCGCGCCGGGTTACGGCCAGCCCGGCACGTACGCGCAGCCCGTGAGCGCTTCCGACGAGCAGACGTGGTCGATCCTCAGTCACGTCGGGGCTCTCGTGCTGGGCTTCATCGCGCCGCTCGTCGTCTGGCTGATCTACAAGGACCGCAGCGCCTACATCCGTCACCACGCGGCCGAAGCCCTGAACTTCACCATCACATGCATGATCGGTTACTTCGCGAGCGCGCTGCTCATGCTGGTGCTGGTCGGCTTCCTGACCTTCGGCGCCATCGTGATCGGCCAGATCGTGTTCGCGATCATCGCCGCGATGGCGGCCAGCCGACGCGAGTTCTACCGCTACCCGCTCACGATTCGCCTGGTGAAGTGAGCTCCGGCCCCCGCCCGGGCGACCGGGCGGGGGCCGCGGTCGCCGTTCAGCCGAGCAGGCGGCGCACCACGAGGTCGGCGAGCAGGCGGCCCTGCCGGGTGAGCACCACGCGCCCGCGCAGGGCCGCCGCGCCGTCGAGCAGCCCGTCCGCGATGAGCGCGGCCACATCGGCACGGCCCGGTTCCGGAAGCGACGACACCGCGAACCCCTCGGCCAGACGCACCCCGAGCAGCACCGCCTCGGTGGCGCGCGCCTGATCGTCCAGGGTCTCCCTCCCGGCGGCGGGGCTGCGCCCCTCGGCCAGCGCCTGGGCGTAGGGACGCGGGTGGCGCACATTCCACCAGCGCACCCCACCCACGTGGGAGTGCGCCCCGGGTCCCACCCCCCACCAGTCGTCGCCGCGCCAGTAGGCGAGGTTGTGCCGGCAGGCGTGCTCGGGCCCACGCGCCCAGTTGCTCACCTCGTACCAGGCCAGGCCGTCGGCGCTCAGCAGGTCGTCGGCGAGCTCGTACTTGTCGGCGAGGTCGTCGTCGTCGGGCAGGGGCAGCTCCCCGCGCCGCACCCGGCGGTCCAGTTGGGTCCCGGCCTCCACGACCAGGGCGTAGGCCGAGACGTGGTCGGGCCCGCAGGCCAGCGCCGCCTCGACCGAGCGTTGCCAGTCCTCCCGCGACTCCCCCGGCGTCCCGTAGATGAGGTCCAGGCTGACCTGCAGCCCGGCCTCGCGGGCCCAGGCGACGACGTCGGGCACCCGTCTCGGGTCGTGCGTGCGGTCCAGGACGGCCAGGACGTGCGGCACCGCCGACTGCATCCCGAAGGACACGCGCGTCACCCCCGCCGCGGCGAGGTCGGACAGCGACTGCGGGGTGACGGAGTCGGGGTTGGCCTCGACGGTCACCTCCACGCCGGCCGCCAACCCCCACTGCTCGCGGACGCCGTCCAGCATCGCGGCGAGGTCACCCGAGGGCAGCAGGGTGGGGGTGCCGCCACCGAAGAAGACGGTGCTCACGGGGCGGTCCGGCAGCCCGGCGGCCTGCAGGACCCCGGCCGCGAACGCCAGTTCGGACCGCGCGGTCCCCGCGTAGGCGTCCTGGTCGGCGCCACCGCCCAGCTCGGCCGCGGTGTAGGTGGTGAAGTCGCAGTAGCCGCAGCGGACCCGGCAGAAGGGCACGTGCAGGTAGACCCCGAACGCGCGCTGCCCCGCGCCGTCGCCCACCGTGGGGGGCAGGGCGCCGTCGGGCGGGGCCGCCTCGCCCTGCGGCAGGGCGCTAGGCACCGTCCGCCGCGCGCCGTTCCTCACGCAGCGCCGCCCGCACCCGCTTGCGCAGGGGCGGGCTCAGCTCGATCCCGTCGGCGTCGGCGCCCTCACTCAGGCGCCGCATGACCGCGGCGTCCCCGGTCGGGAAGACGTCGCCGATCGTCACGCCGTGCTGGGGGCGGTGTACCACGGCGACGGTGTCCCCCTGGCCCACCCTGCCCTCGGCAAGGACACGAAGGTAGGCCCCGGGGCGCCCTGCCTGCGTGAACCTCTTCACCCACCGGGGCTCGTCGAGGAAGGTCTGGAACGTCGTGCAGGGGATCCGCGGGGCGGTGACCTCCAGCAGCGGGCCGACGCCGGCCCGCCCGACCTGCCACCGTTCCCCGATCACCGCACCGGTGACGTCGAGACCGGTGGTGCGCACGTTCTCGCCGAATCGGCCCGCGGGGATCTCGCGTCCGAGCTGCTCCGCCCACCACGCGGCGTCCTCGTCGGCGTAGGCGTAGACCGCCTGGAACGTGCCGCCGTGATGCTTGCGGTCCACCTGGGTGTCCCCTGCGAGGCCGTGCTCGTCGACGGCCACGGCACCCTCGACGGGCCGCTTGTCGATCGCCGTCGTGTCCGGGTCCTGCCCCGGGTCGGGCAGCAGGGCGTGCACCACGCAGACGGCGCTGATCCGGCTCACGACGCCCTCCTCGCCGGGACCGCCCGCGGTCACTTCTTCTTCTCTCCGGTGGGGGTGTCGCTGGACAGGGCCGCGATGAACGCCTCCTGGGGGACCTCGACGCGGCCGACCATCTTCATCCGCTTCTTGCCCTCCTTCTGCTTCTCCAGCAGCTTGCGCTTGCGCGTGATGTCACCGCCGTAGCACTTGGCGAGGACGTCCTTGCGGATGGCGCGGATGTTCTCGCGGGCGATCACCCGGGCGCCGATCGCCGCCTGGATGGGCACCTCGAACTGCTGGCGCGGGATGAGCTCGCGCAGCTTCGTCGCCATCGAGACGCCGTATGTGTACGCCTTGTCCTTGTGCACGATCGCGCTGAACGC
Organism: Kineosporiaceae bacterium; assembly: GCA_046330935.1. GTDB lineage: Bacteria > Actinomycetota > Actinomycetes > Actinomycetales > Kineosporiaceae > JAXLRU01. The sequence goes on along the minus strand of JAXLRU010000005.1, from coordinate 114,450 downwards.
GTCGACCGTCTCCCCCTGCAGCAGGATGTCGACCTTCACGAGGTCGGCGGTCTGGTCGCCGTCGGGTTCGTAGTCGAGGCTGGCGTAACCGCGCGTGCGCGACTTCAGCTGGTCGAAGAAGTCGAACACGATCTCGGCCAGCGGCAGGGTGTAGCGCATTTCGACGCGGTCCTCGGACAGGTAGTCCATGCCGCGCAAGGAGCCGCGCCGCTGCTGGCACAGCTCCATGATCGTCCCGATGAACTCGCTCGGCGCGAGGATCGTGGCCCGCACCACGGGCTCGCGGACGTCGGCCACCTTGATGGTCGGGAACTCCGACGGGTTCGTGACGACGACCAGCTCGCCCGAGTCGAGCGTGACCTCGTAGACGACGTTCGGAGCGGTGGAGATGAGGTCGAGGTTGAACTCGCGCTCCAGCCGCTCGCGCACGATCTCGAGGTGCAGCAGGCCGAGGAAGCCCACGCGGAAGCCGAATCCGAGGGCCGCCGACGTCTCGGGCTCGTACACGAGTGCGGCGTCGTTCAGCTTGAGCTTGTCCAGTGCCTCGCGGAGGTTCGGGTACTCCGAACCGTCGATCGGGTACAGGCCCGAGAACACCATCGGCTTCGGGTCCTGGTAGCCGCCGAGGGCGTCCTGGGCCGGCTTCGAGGAGTTCGTGACGGTGTCCCCGACCTTGGACTGCCGGACGTCCTTCACCCCGGTGATCAGATAGCCGACCTCACCGACGCCCAGGCCCGGGGACGGCACGGGCTCGGGGCTGATCACGCCGATCTCGAGCAGCTCGTGCGTCGCCCGGGTCGACATCATGGCGATCCGCTCGCGCGGCGAGAGGTGCCCGTCGATGACGCGGACGTACGTGACGACGCCGCGGTAGGTGTCGTACACCGAGTCGAAGATCATGGCGCGAGCGGGAGCGTCGGGGTCGCCCACAGGGGCGGGAACCTTGGCCACGATCTCGTCGAGCAGCTCCTCGACGCCGACGCCGGTCTTTCCCGACACCTTCAGCACGTCGGCCGGGTCGCCGCCGATCAGCTTCGCCAGCTCCTCGGCGTACTTCTCCGGCTGCGCCGCCGGCAGGTCGATCTTGTTCAGGACCGGGATGATCGTGAGGTCGTTCTCCATCGCCAGGTAGAGGTTGGCGAGGGTCTGCGCCTCGATCCCCTGCGCCGCGTCGACCAGCAGCACCGCGCCCTCGCATGCCGCCAGGCTGCGCGAGACCTCGTAGGTGAAGTCGACGTGGCCCGGGGTGTCGATCATGTTCAGCGTGATCAGGTCGCCGTCGACCTCCCACGGCATTCGCACGGCCTGCGACTTGATGGTGATCCCGCGCTCGCGCTCGATGTCCATCCGGTCCAGGTACTGCGCCCGCATCGCCCGCGCGTCGACGACCCCGGTCAGCTGGAGCATCCGGTCGGCCAGCGTCGACTTGCCGTGGTCGATGTGGGCGATGATGCAGAAGTTCCGGATCGCCTCCGGAGGGGTGGCGGACGGCGTGTGCGCCGTGCGGGCCATCGGTGACACGCGGGCTACCTCGGGGAGTCGCTGCGGGCGGGAACGTCCCATGCTCCCACGGAAGGGCCCGCCGCCGTCACGCGTCGGGCCCTCCGGGCAGCGGTGCGACTCACGCCAGCCGCGTCACCTCGACCGACACGAACAGCTCCGAGCCGCTGGGCCCGGCGTAGACGCCCTTGAGGGGCGAGACGTCGGAGTAGTCACGCCCGCGGGCCACGATGACGTGATCGGCATCGGCGGGCCGCAGGCCCGTCGGGTCGAACGCGCGCCAACGCCCCGTGAAGAACTCGATCCAGGCGTGGGACTCCCCCTCGTGCGTCTCCCCGATCTCCGACTCCGGGAAGGGGTGGAGGTAGCCGCTGACGTAGCGCGCGGGAATACCCACGGCCCGGAGCGCTCCGAGGCTGAGGTGGGCGAAGTCCTGACAGACGCCCTTCTTCGCCGCCCACGCCTCCCCCGCGCCGGTGTGCACCCCCGTGACGCCCGGCCGGTACTCGACCTCGCCGCGGATCGCCTCGCACACGGCGAGCGCGCCCTCGTCGGGGGTCAGACCCGCGGTGACCGCGCGGGCGAGCTCGACGACCTCCTGCGGCGCCTCGGACGCCGGGGTCGGCACGAGGAACTCCACGTGGGCGTCGCGGAAGTCGTCGGTGTGGATCGCACCCCAGGTCAGCCCGCCGGCCTCGTCGAACGTCGAGACGTTCTCGACCGTGCTCGTCGAGACGACGGTCAGTTCCTGGTGGGGCACGAGCACCTCGAACGCGGTGACCTGCGTGCCCCAGTAGTCCCAGTAGTGGTGGACCCAGGTGACGGGCGAGATCTCGACCTTCGCCTCGAGCGCCGTCTGCGTGGGCGTGGTCAGCGGCGTGATCCGGGCCTCGTTGTAGGAGGCGCCCACGAGCTCCTCGTACCGGTAGCCGGTGCGGTGGACGATGCGCAGGCGCTGCGCGGTACCGAGCGTGCCGGTCGTGGTCACGAGACCTCCTCGAGCCAGGCGGTGGTGACGGTGCGGGGGAAGTAGCGGCGGGCGACGGCGTCGCTGGCCGCGGAGCAGGCGCGCTGCACCTTCTCCATCTCGCCGGGCAGGTCCGCGAGCACCTCGGACAGGGACCGGTACTCCAGGCTCGTCCGGGCGCGGCCCAGCGCCCGCCGGGCACGGTCGCTGACGCCGACGCGGTCCGTCGACGGCGCGAGCTTGCCGAGACTCTCCTCGGCCTTGTTCAGGGCGTAGAGCACGGAGCGGGGGAACAGACGGTCCAGCAGGAGGAACTCCGCGGCACGCTCGTCCGTGGCCACGCCCCGGTAGGTGCGCACGTAGCTCTCGTAGGCACCGCAGCTGCGCAGCAGCGTCGTCCACGACGTGCCGGACTGACCGATCACACTCGTGGCGACCAGCCGAGCCGTCATGTCGGCCCGCTCGATGCTGCGCCCGAGGGTGAGGAAGTGCCATGCGTCGTCGCGGCTCATCGTCGCGTCGGCCGTGCCCGCCACCAGCGTGGCCCGCTCGCGCACCCAGGCGAAGAACGTGTGGGCCGTCGTGGCGCGACGCCGGGCGGGCCCGATCCCGATGTAGGTCGTGTTCAGGCACTCCCACAACTCCGAGGACACCGTCTCGCGGGCGCGACGGGCGTTCTCGCGGGCGGCGCCGAGGGCACCGATGATCGAGCTCGGGGTGGAGACGTCGTAGGCGAGGTGGGCCAGCACCGAGCCCGAGTTGATCTCGGACTCGGGCAGCTCGGCGCCCATGACCGACAGCAGGGCCCGGCACGCACCCGCCTCGTCGAGGTGGGTGTCCTCCAGCAGCATCTGCAGGTGGACGTCGAGCAGTCTGGCGGTGTCGTCGGCCCGCTCGACGTAGCGGCCGATCCAGAACAGCGACTCGGCGATCCGACTCAGCACGTGCTGTCCTCCGCTTCCTGGACGGACGAGGAGCCTGCGGCGCCGGGCTCCTGCTGTTGTTGCTGGTGTTGCTGCTGCTGGACCGCCCCCGCGTCGTCGGGGGCGAGGTCGGGGGTCGGCATCGCCGCGACGCGGCGCGGGGTGTAGCTGACCCGCTGCGCCTGCACGGTGGCGGTGGGCGAGCCCGCGAGCACCCAGGTGTCCTTCGACCCGCCGCCCTGGCTGGAGTTCACGACCAGCTGGCCCTCGGGCAACGCCACCCGGGTGAGGCCACCGGGCAGCACCCACACCTTCTCGCCGTCGTTGACGGCGAAGGGTCGCAGGTCCACGTGGCGGGGCGCGAGCCCGCCGTCCACCAGCGTCGGCACCGTGGAGAGCATCACCATCGGCTGCGCGATCCAGTGCCGCGGGTCCTCCAGCACCTGCCCCCGCAGCTTCTCCAGCTCGGCCTTCGATGCGAAGGGGCCGATCACCAGGCCCTTGCCGCCCGCGCCGTCGACCGGCTTGAAGACCAGCTTCTCCATCACGTCCATGGCCTCGGCGAGGTCCTCCTCCTCGGCCAGGCGGTAGGTGCGCACGTTCTGGAGGATCGGCTCCTCGCGAGGAAGAAGCGGATCAGGTTCGGCACGTAGCTGGTAGATGAGCTTGTCGTCGGCGGCACCGCTGCCGATCGCGTTGGCGATGGTCACGTTGCCCGCCCGGGCCGCGTTGAGCAGCCCCGGGCAGCCCAGGAGCGAGTCGTGGCGGAAGTGCACCGGGTCGATGAAGTCGTCGTCCACGCGGCGGTAGATGACGTCGACCTGGCGCTCGCCGTCGGTCGTCCGCATCCGCACCCGGCCGCCGGAACAGACGAGGTCGCGGCCCTCCACGAGCTCGACACCCATCGTCCGGGCGAGCAGCGTGTGCTCGAAGTAGGCGCTGTTGTAGATGCCCGGCGTGAGGACGACGACCGTCGGGTCGGCCACCCCTCGCGGAGCGGCCGCCCGCAGGGCCGCGAGCAGCCGGTGCGGGTAGTCGCTGACGGGGCGGATGCGGTGCGTCGCGAACGCCTCCGGGAAGACCTGCATCATCGCCCGGCGGTTGGTCATGACGTAGCTCACGCCGGAGGGCACGCGGACGTTGTCCTCCAGCACCCGGAACCGGCCCTCCTCGTCGCGGATCAGGTCGATCCCCGCGACGTGGATACGCACCCCGTTGGCGGGCTGGATGCCCGCCGCCACGCGCTGGTAGTTCGACGACGACGCGATGACCCGGTACGGGACGACGCCGCCGTGCACCGACTCCTGCTTGCCGTAGACGTCGGCGAGGAACGCCTCCAGGGCCCGGACCCGCTGCGAGACGCCGGCCTCGACCTCGGCCCACTCGTCGGCGCTGATCACGCGCGGGACGACGTCGAGGGGGAAGGGCCGCTCCTCCCCGGCGAAATCGAAGGTGACGCCCTGGTCGAGATAGGACCGCGCCAGCGCCTCGGCCCGGCCGCCGAGCTCGGCGCCCATGAGCTGGCGCAACGTGCCGTGCACCGCCTTGTACGGCTGACGCGGCTCGTCGAGGCCGGCCAGCATCTCGTCCCAGGCGGCACCGAGGCGGTAGTCGTCGAAGAGGTCGGGCATGCGCGCACCGTAGCGGCCGGATGTTCCGCTGGCGTTACTTGGTCGACACCGCCGCCGTGATGTCGTCCAGCCGGTCGTCCGGGGGCGTCCGGAGCGCCTGGCTCCTCCTACGATGAGCGCTCCCGGCCACCGTCGCCGGGGCCTGCGAGGTGAGGGGTGTGGCGTGGGAGCGGGTTCTCGGATGCTGTCGATCCTGGGGCAGGCGCTGAAGGCGGGGCTGGCCTCCGCGGTCCGCTCCTCGTCGTCACCGACGCGGTCCTCGACCGGCTCCGGGACCCGGCGTCGGCGCACGGGCGGCACCACCACCTCCCGCCCGCGGCCGTCCGCCGTCGGCTCGCGGCGCCGACCGGGCACAGCCGCCTCGCCCTCGCGGGGCGGCGTCCCGGAAATCGAGTACCGGCCCGACCTCGACGGGCGGCCCGACCCGGGCGAGATCGTGTGGACGTGGGTGCCCTACGAGGAGGACGCCAGCCAGGGCAAGGACCGGCCCGTCCTGCTGGTGGCCCGACAGGGCCGCGACCTGCTGGGGCTGATGCTCACGAGCAAGGACCACGACCGCGACGCCGCCGACGAGGCGCGCCACGGCCGGGTGTGGCTCGACCTCGGCTCCGGGGCGTGGGACCGCCAGGGCCGGCCCAGCGAGGTGCGGCTGGACCGCGTCCTGCGGATCGATCCCGCAGACGTGCGGCGCGAGGGCGCCGTGCTGGACCGTCGCAGGTTCGACGAGGTGGCGGTCGAGGTACGGCGCCTGCACGGGTGGAACTGAACCCTCCGGGCGGCTGCTAGTCTTGACGGCGGTGCGTGCCCAGGTCGTGCACGCCTCGGCCCAGCAGTCTCCAGGCGATCCCCACCGCCATAGTCCCCTGCCGGGCCGTGCCCTCAACCGACCTGTCCTGACGCGAGAGAGACACCTGTGGCCAACATCAAGTCCCAGATCAAGCGGAACGTCACCAACGAGAAGCGCCGGCTGCGCAACAAGGCGGTCAAGTCGGAGCTGAAGACGCTGGTGCGTGCGTTCCGGGAGGCGGCCGCCTCCGGCGACAACGAGGCCGCGGACAAGGCCCTGCGCCTGGCCTCGAAGAAGCTCGACAAGGCCGCCAGCAAGGGCGTGATCCACAAGAACCAGGCCGCCAACCGCAAGTCCGCGCTGGCCAAGCAGGCCGCCGCGCTCTGACGGCTGCAGCACCGATGAGAGCACCTTCCCCCTCGGGGGTGGGTGCTCTCATCGTTGTGCCTCCCGGCCCTGGTGGTCGAGCCCAGCGGGGACCCCTCAGCCGCGCCCGACCCCGATCCCGCGGGCCTGCGCCACGGTGAGGACGGCGCGTTCGACGGCGTAGACGGGGTCGCGACCTCCGCCCTTGACCGCGGTGTCGGCGTCGGCCACGGCGAGGACCGCGCGGGCGAGGCCCTCCTGGCTCCACCCCTGCAGCTCCCGGCGCGCCCGGTCGATCTGCCACGGCGCCATGCCGAGATCACGCGCCAGGTCGGCGGAGCGGCCCCGGCCGCCCACGCTGGAGACCTTGGCCAGCGCGCGCACCTTCATCGCCAGGACGGCGACCAGCGGCACCGGGTCGACGCCGGTGGACAGCGCATGCCGCAGCAGCTGGAGGGCCTGCCCGCCGTCACCCCCCACCGCGGCATCGGCGACCTTGAACCCCGTCACCTCGATCCGCCCCGAGAAGTAGCGGTCCACGTCCTCGCGCCCGATGGTCACCTTGGCCGCCCGACCCGAGCCACCGCCCGCGTCCTCGTGGTCGTCGCGCAGCTGCCGACAGGCTGCCGCCAGCTCGCGCAGGTCGCTCCCGACGGCGTCGACCAGCGCACGCACCGCGTCCGCGTCGGCCGTGCAGCCCAGCCGCCGGAACTCGCGGACCACGAAGTCGGCCTTCTCCTCGTCCTTGGCGGGCGCCTGGCAGGCCACCTCGAGACCACCCGCCTTCCGGGCCGCCTCCAGCAGCGGACGGGCCCGGTTGCCGCCGGCGTGGCGCAGGACGAGGACGATGTCGGGGTCCGTCCGGCCCACGTAGGCGGTGGCCTCGGTGACGAACGCGTCGCCCGCCTTGTCGACGCCCTCGGCGAGCAGGACGACCCCGCCCCCGAACAGGGACGGGCTGGTCGCCGCCGCCAGCGCACCCGCGGGGCAGGACGCCGCGTCGAGCCGTTCCAGGCGGACCTCGGGATCGGTCGTCCGCGCCGAGGCCAGCACCGCGGACAAGGCCCGCTCCGCCAGGAACTCCTCGGGCCCCGTCAGGAGCACCAGCGGGGCTGCCGTCGCCTGATCGGCAGGGACCCCGGTTGCCGCGGGACGACTGGCACGGGAGCGGGAGGCCGGTGGCATGCGCCAAGCCTCGCACGTCCCTCCGACGGGCCGTGTCCGGCCGAGCGCCCGCCCCGCGCGCCCTGAGCTCAAGCGCCCCGTCGTCCCTCGCGACGACGGCGACGTCCCCGGAGAGGTCCGTGCGGCCCACCGCGGCGCCCACCCGCTGCAGGAGCCCCAGCGCCGACGGCGTCGGGTGGCCGTAGTCGTTGTCGCCCACGCCGATCAGCGCGATCCGCGGCGAGAGCCGTTGGTAGAGGGCCGGCACCTGGCGCGCCGACCCGTGGTGGGCCACCTCCACGACGTCCGCGGCCGCATCGACGTGCGGCAGCAGCGCCGTCTGCCCGGCGAGCTCCAGGTCGCCCAGGCAGTAGACGGTCAGCGTCGTCGTGGCGGCCGCGGGGAGGTCCAGCCGCAGTGCCACGCTGCTGTCGTTCACGGCGGTGCCCTCCTCGCCGTCCTCGCGGCCCGGGCCGGACTGATCCACGGGCCCGGTGTCGAGCACCGTCCAGCGGCCCTCTCCCCTGCCGACGGCTGCCGGGAGCACACCGGTCGTCCCGGGCAGGCCCGGTACCGCGACCAGCCCGGACCCGGCGAGCACCTCGCGCGCCTGACGTCCCACGCCGGGGCGGGCCGGAGCCCGACTGACCAGGACCAGGGAGGCGCTGCGCCCCCGCAGTGCACCGGCGAGACCGTCCACGTGGTCCGCGTGATCGTGGGTGAGGACGAGGAGGTCCAGCCGCACCACGCCCAGACGGGAGAGGCAGCCGTCCACCACACCGGGGTCGGGGCCGGTGTCCACCAGCACCGCTCGCCCCGGTCCCGTCGACAGCACCAGCGCGGCCCCCTGACCAACGTCGCACTGGACGGCCGCCCACCCGTCAGGCGGCCACGCACCTCCTCCGGCACGCAGGGTGCCGGAGCCCCACCAGCCGGCACCGGTGCCGCCCAGCACCACGGGCAGCACGAGCAGGGCCCCGCCGAGCCGGGACCGTGCGCCGCGTGAGGGAGGCCGGACCACCGGGTCCCACAGGGCGCGGGTACCGACGTCGCTGGTCCGTCGCCGGCGGGTCAGGAGCCCAGGGGTCAGCCGCCGGCGGGTGAGCCGATGCGCCATCGCGGCCACGGCGACGAGGCCCACGAACGCGACCGAGCCACGAGTCCCCTGCGGCCACGGGACGCTGCCCGCCGGGAGGCGGGCCAGTCCCCGGGCGACGAGGCCGATCCACCGGCAGCACCAGCCGGCCGTCCACGCGAGAGCGTGCGCGCCGTCAGGCCACACCGGCGACACCACGGCGGCGAGGAGGCCGATGACGGTGGCCGGGGCCACGACCGGCTCGACCAGCAGGTTCGCGGGGATCGCGACCACGCTGACGCCCGGGGCGAGCAGCAGCAGCACGGGCGTGCACGCCAGCTGCGCCGCGACGGGGGCCGCCAGCGCCAGGGCGACGGGTCGGGGCAGCCGGGCGCTCCAGCGCGCGGTCAGCGCAGGGCCGATGACGAGCAGGCCCGCCGTTGCCGAGGCCGATAGGGCGAAGCCGAAGGAGCGGGCGAGCCATGGGTCGGTCGCGAGCAGGACGACGACCGCGGTGCCGAGTGCCGGTACGCCCATGGCTCGGCGCCCCAGGGCGAGCCCGGTGAAGCCGACTGCCGCCATGCCCGCCGCCCGGATCACGCTGGGTTCGGGTCGGGCGACGACGACGAACCCGGCGACAGCGGCGGCGGCGAGCGCCAGCCGCGCACCGCGACGCAGCCGGGCGAGGGCCACGAGGGCCACCCCCGCCACGATCGCCAGGTTCGCCCCGCTGACGGCCGTCAGGTGACTGAGGCCGACGGCCCGCATGGACTCCCCCAGGTCGTCGGGCAGCGCTGCTGTGTCGCCGAGGACCAGGCCGGGGAGCAGGCCCGCGGCGTCGGGGTGGAGGTCGGCGGCGGCCCGCCGCAGCCCCGCACGCACGGGCTCCGCCGCGCGCCACCACCAGGCGGGACCGCGCAGCTGCCGCGGGGGGCCCACGGGGGTGAGCAGGGCGACGGCGTCGTCGGCCTTGGCAGTGGCCCGTGAGCGGGCTGTGAAGGACACCTCGCTGCCCCGACGCAGGCTCGCGTAGCGCTCGTCGGCGATGACGACCACGCGGACGGTGGCGCGCCGCGGCGTCCCCCGCACGGTGACGCGACTCGTGGTCAGCTCCAGGGTCCACCGCCCGTCGGCGCGCTCGCGTTGCCAGGCAGGCGCGTCGGGCCGCGCCCGCATGCGCTGGGGGTCGCGGCTGACCCGCCCCTGCACCTGGATCACCTGGCCGAGGGCCGCGGCGGCCGGCACACCGCTGCGGCCGCGTTCTGCGTGACCCACGGCGGCCGGCCAGGCGACGCAGGAGGCGGCAGCGAGCGCGACGGCGGTGGCTGCCGCCCACGAGCGGTGGCGCCCGTCACCTCGCCCCGACCACCCTGCGACGCCCGCGAACGCGAGCGCCGCCACCAGGAGGCCGCCCCCGGCCGCCAGTGCCACCTGCTCCCCCAGCGCGGTGACCGACCATGCCGACACCCACGCGGCGGCACCGGCCACGCCCATGACGGCCTGCCGCGGGCCGCGGGTGACCCGTGCCGGATCGTCGCGGGTGGCGCGGTCCGTCACGGCACCCGCACCAGGGGCCGCAGCTGGTCGAGGGTGCGCTCCCCGATGCCCGGCACCTCGGCCAGCTGGTCCACGCTGCGGAACGGGCCGTGGCTGCGGCGGTAGTCCAGGATGCGACCCGCCGTCACCGGGCCGATGCCGGGCAGGGCGTCGAGCGCTGCGACGTCCGCGGCGTTGAGGTCGACGGCACCCGCGCCGTCGCCTCTCGACGGCTCCGCCGGTCCCGACAGCGACCCCGGGCTCGGCGGTGGGGCCTCGCCCCGGGCGGGGATGCGCAGCTGTTCGCCGTCGGTCAGGGGGCGGGCGAGGTTGACGGCGTCGACGTCCGCTCCCGGTGCGGGCCCTCCCGCCGCGGCCAGCGCATCGGCCACGCGAGCCCCCGCCGGCAGCCGCAACAGGCCGGGGCGCACGACCCGCCCGACGACGTGCACGACGGGGCCGCCGGAGCCGGGGGCACCCGGAACGACCGCCGCCCGGGCCCCGTCCGCACCCGACGCAGCGCTCAGGGGCGTCGCAGTGGCGGCTCCCGACGGCTGGCCGCTCCTTCCCGCTGCGGCGAGCGGCCGTGCCGAGACCGCCGTCGCTCGAGGAGGGACGACGTCGGTCGTCGTGGTGGAGGGCAGCGCCAGCCGCAGCCCCGCTCCGACCGCGACGGCGATGCAGACCACCAGCGCGCCGGTGACCGCCGCGGGAGGCCGCCACGTCCGACCCGCGTCGCCCGCCTCGCCGCCCTCGACCGCGGTCAGGGACGACGGCGGCGGGGACGACGACGGTGACGTCGGCGGAGGCGACCAGGCCGGGTCGAGAGCCAGCAGCCGGAGCACCTGAGCGTCGTGATCTCTGGTCCTGCGCACGGTCGCACGCTAGGCAGGCCGGGGGGCACCGAAAGGCCGCAGGCTGCAGGGGATGTGGACGACGGCGACGGGGAGGCGGGGTGGGGACGGTCGAGCCTGCGGGATCAGGCCGAAGGGCCGAGAAGCCCGTCCGGGCCGGCGCCACCCGCGACGGGCGAGGTGACGACCGCCAGCAGACCGGGGCCCACGTGCGCCCCGACGACGGCGCCGATCTCGCTCACCGTGACCTCGCGACACCCCGGCAGAGCCTCGCCCAGCGCGGCGGCCAGCGCCTGCGCGCGCTCGGCGGCGTCGAGGTGATGCACCACGACGTCGACGCGGGACTCCCCCACCTCGCCGACGACGATCTCCTGCAACCTGCCCAGGGCACGCGACGCCGTGCGGACCCGCTCCAGGAGCTCGATCCGCCCGTCGACCAGGTGCAGCAACGGCTTCACCGCCAGCGCCGTCCCCAGCCAGGCGCGGGCCGCCGTCAAGCGCCCGCCCCGACGCAGGTACTCCAGGGTGTCGACGTAGAACCAGACCCGCGTCGCCAGCGCCGCCCGGGTCGTCACCTCGGCGACACCCTCGGCGGCGTCGCCAGGCGAGGCCACGCCGCCCACCACCTCGGGCGACCCAGCGGCGCGCACGGCCGCGAGGACGGCGAAGCCGAGCCCCATCCCCACGGAGCGGGCGTCGACCACCCGCACCGGGATCTGCGGCGCCACCTCACGGGAGGCGACCCTGGCCGCGTCGACCGTCCCCGAGACGTCGGAGGAGAGGTGGACCGACACCACCGCGTCGAAGCCCGCCTCCGCCAGCTGCCGGTAGGTCGCCGCGAACAGCGCCGGCGCGGGCCGCGACGTCGTCACCGTCTGCCCCGCCCGCAGCGCGCCGGCGACGGCCGCGGCGCTGGTGCCCTCGCCCTCGGGCAGCGAGCGACCGTCGAGGATCACCTGCAACGGCACGACGGTCACCCCCGCCCGCCGCACGACGTCGGGGGGCAGGTAGGCCGTGGAGTCGGTGACGACCGCCACCCGCGGGGACATCGGAGCGCGCGGCCCGGGCTCAGGCGGGGACGACGTTCACCAGCTTCGGCGCGCGCACGATGACCGTCCGCACCCCGGAGCCGCCCAGCGCCTTCCGGACGCCCTCGGTGGCCAGCGCCAGCTCGCGCAGCTCGTCCTCCGCGATCCCGGGGGGGACCTCCAGCCGGTCGCGCACCTTGCCCGCGACCTGGACGACGCACGTCACGGTCTCCTGCACCAGCAGCGACTCGTCGACGGCGGGCCATCCGGCCAGCCCCACACACGGCTGGTGACCCAGCCGGGCCCACATGTCCTCGGCCGTGTAGGGGGCGAACAGCGACAGCAGGATCGCCACCGCCTCGACCGCCTCGCGCACCGCCGGGTCGGCACCGCCGACACCGGAGTCGATCGCCTTGCGGGTGGCGTTGACCAGCTCCATCACCTTCGCCACGACCACGTTGAACCGGAACGACTCGACCAGTTCGGCGGAGTCGGCCAGCGTTCGGTGGGTGACCTGGCGCAGCGCGCGGTCGCCCGTGGCGGGGTCGGCACCGACCGGGCTCGAGACGTCACCGGCCAGTCGCCAGGCGCGGGCCAGGAACCGCGCCGAACCGGCCGGGGAGACGTCGGCCCAGTCGATGTCGTCCTCGGGCGGCCCGGCGAAGGCCATGGTCAGCCGGATGGCGTCGACGCCGTGGGTGGCCAGCTCGTCGGACAGCCGCACCAGGTTGCCGCGCGACTTGCTCATCGCCGACCCGTCCATCTGCACCATGCCCTGGTTCAGCAGGCGACCGAACGGCTCGTCGAAGTCGACCATGCCCAGGTCGTGCAGCACCTTGGTGAAGAACCGGCTGTACAGCAGGTGCAGGATCGCGTGGGTGACGCCGCCGACGTACTGGTCGATCGGCATCCACTTCTTCGCCTCGTCGACGTCGAAGGGCACGTCGTCACGGTGGGGCGACAGGAAGCGCAGGAAGTACCAGGACGAGTCGACGAACGTGTCCATGGTGTCGGTGTCGCGGCGCGCCCGACCGCCGCAGGAGGGGCAGTCGACGTCGACCCACTCCTGCGCGCCGCCCAGGGGCGAGGTGCCCTTGGGCGACAGGTCCAGCCCCTCGGCGGGGGGCAGCACGACCGGCAGCTGCTCGTCGGGGACCCGCACCTCGCCGCACGCGTCGCAGTGCACGATCGGGATGGGCGCACCCCAGTACCGCTGGCGGGAGATCAGCCAGTCACGCAGCCGGTAGTTGACCGACGCCGCGCCCTGACCGGACTCGGCCAGGATGCCGGTGATCCGCTCGATGGCCTCGGCCTTGCGCAGCCCGTCCAGCGGGCCCGAATTGACCAGGACGCCGTCGCCGGCGGTCGCCGTCCCCGACCCGGCGGGGTCGGGCAGCGGTTCGCCCTCGGCGTCGCGCACGTCGACGACGACCCGCACCGGCAGGTCGAAGGCCTTCGCGAAGTCCAGGTCGCGCTGGTCGTGCGCGGGCACGGCCATGATCGCGCCGTGGCCGTAGTCGGCCAGCACGTAGTCGGCCGCGTAGATGGGCAGGCGCTCGCCGTTGACCGGGTTGACGGCGTAGCGCTGCAGGAAGACGCCGGTCTTCTCGCGGTCGGCCGACAGCCGCTCGATCTCGGTGGAGGCCCGGACCTCCTCCAGGTAGCGGGCGAACTCCGACTGCACCTCGACGGAGGCACCGGAGGCCAGCTCCGCCGCCAGGTCGGAGTCGGCGGCCACGACCATGAAGGTGGCGCCGAACAGCGTGTCCGGCCGGGTCGTGTAGACGGTGACCGGCTCCTCACGACCCTCGATCTCGAAGATCACGTCGGCACCGGTGGAGCGGCCGATCCAGTTGCGCTGCATCGACAGCACCTTGTCGGGCCAGTGGCCCTCCAACTGCGACATGTCGTCCAGCAGGCGGTCGGCGTAGTCGGTGATCCGGAAGTACCACTGGACCAGCTTCTTCTTGGTCACGGGCGTGTCGCAACGCTCGCACAGCCCGCCGACGACCTGCTCGTTGGCCAGCACCGTCTGGTCCTTGGGGCACCAGTTCACCTGGCTCGCCTTGCGGTAGGCCAGGCCCTTCTCGTGCAGGCGCAGGAACAGCCACTGGTTCCAGCGGTAGTACTCGGGGTCGCAGGTCTGCAGCGTGCGGTCCCAGTCGAAGGAGCAGGCGTAGCGGCGCATCGACGCCTTCTGCTGCTCGATGTTGGCGTAGGTCCAGCCGCGCGGGTCCAGCCCGCGCTTGATGGCCGCGTTCTCGGCGGGCAGGCCGAACGCGTCCCAACCGATGGGGTGCAGCACGTTGTAGCCGCGCTGCACCCAGTACCGCGCGATGACGTCGCCCAGCGCATACGCCTCGGCGTGACCCATGTGCAGGTCGCCCGAGGGGTAGGGGAACATGTCGAGCACGTACTTGCGGGGCCGCGGGTCATCGGGGCGACCGCTGCGGAACGGGGCCAGCTCGTCCCAGACGGGCAGCCACGTCTCCTGGATCGCCTGGGCGTCGTAGCGGTCCTCCCCCGGCACCACACCGGCGGCCACCGCCCGCACCGTCTCCTCGAAGCTGCTCCCCGCCTGCACGGGACCCGTCTGCGTCATCGCGTTCCTCGTCTCCACCTGCCGGATGCGATCCGACCCTGCTCACGACCTGCCCTGACATGACAAAGCCCCTCGCATGGGAGGGGCGCCGCGCTGTCGGCCCGGGAAACGAACCGGTCAGCGCGGCGGGGCAAGGAGCAGCCGGATCCGCATGCGGTCAGGGTATCGGACGGCGTCCGCCCGGCGCTCGGGCTGGGTCACGGGCCTGCGAGCACGAAGGCGACGACGACGAGCGCGACCGCCGCGAGCGTCACCCGGAACGCCTGGGCGCGCAGCCGCTCCCCCCGGGCGAAGGCCGCCGCGGACGCCCCGGCGACGACCACGGCGACGACGAGGATCCCTGCGGCCAGGGCGCCGACGCCCCTCGCCAACAGGCAGGCGGCCGCGGCCGCGACGGCGAGCGCCATCAGCGTCGTCGAGACGGTGGGACCCAGCCGTTGCGGCAGGCCCCGCACGCCGGTGAGCGCGTCGGCCTCGACGTCGGGGACCGTGTTGGCCAGGTGCGCCGCGACCCCGAGCAGTGCGGCCGCCGCCGCAACGGCGGGAGCCGCCCACCCCGCCCCGAGGGCGGTGCTGGCCACGCTCGGCAGCAGGCCGAAGGAGACGAGGTAGGGCAGCGGGCTCGCGGCGGTGGACTTCAGCCCCAGGTTGTAGGCCCAGGCGGACGCGACGGCGACCAGGTGCACGCACGCCGCGACCGGCCCGAGGGCAAGGGACGCCGCCACGCACAGCAGCGCGGCGGCGAGCGCGCAGCTCCACAGTCGGCGCGACGTCACCGTCCCCACCGCGGCCGGCTTGTCCCCGCGGCCCGCGCGCGCGTCGCGGTCGGCGTCGACGGCGTCGTTGGACCACCCGATGGACAGCTGCCCGAGACCGACGGCCAGCGCGACGAGCGCGACGCGCGGCCAGGCGCCGGCGTCGACGGCGTGGGCGACGGCGGCGGCCCACGCCGTCGCGAAGGCGGTCACGGCGAGGCAGGGCAGGGGGTGCGCGGCGAGCACGACGCCGCGCGCGACGTCAGCTCGGGCCGGCACGTGGCCGACAGTAGTGCTCCCGCGATCAGGCGCGAGCGGGGGCCGAGGGGTCCCCCGGTCTCACAGCTCGGGAGGCTCGGGGTGGCGCACGTCGCGGCCGGGACGGCGGCGCTCGGTGGGCGCGGGGCCCGGACGCAGGGCGTCGAACCCGGATCCGGGCGAGCGGGGGTCCGGCCTGCCCACGGGAGGCTCGCCGGATTCGGGCGCGGACCGGCGGGGCAGGGACTGCTGGCGGCGCAGCGACCGGCGCAGGTTCATGTCCTGCTCGGCGCGCTGCAGCAGCGACTCGAGGTTGCCGTCGTCCCAGGGCACGAGGGTCGCCGAGCCGATGCTCACCCGCGGCTGCCAGACCTCGACGGGGACGGCGGGGCCGGACTCCAGCCGGGTGCGCAGCCGCCGCTCCATCTCCAGGGGCGAGGAGCCGACGCCGGGCCCGATGACGACGAACTCGTCGCCGCTCCACCGGCCCACGACGTCCGTCGAGCGGGTCGCGCCCAGCAGCGCGGCGGCGAAGCTCACGAGCACCTCGTCGCCCGCGGCGGAGCCGAGCGTCTCGTTGACCGTGTGGAACTCGTCGAGGTCGAGGTAGAGCGCGTGCACCGCCTCGCCCTTGCGCCGGGCGTTCTCGATCATCGGGGCCGCGACCATGTCGAGCCCGCTGCGGTTGGTGACGTCGGTGAGGGCGTCGCGGACGGCCATCGCGGCGCGGGCCTGGGCCTCGGCGCGGACCCTGGCCCGCAGGTGCGCGGTCTGCGTCTGCAGCGCGAGGGTCAGCTCGGTGACGCCGAGCAGCGTGAGCAGCCACACGGCGAAGGCGGGCGCGTCGTGCAGCACGTCGCGGGCGAAGGCGAGCGCGACGGCCAGGGACACGCTCACGCCGACGACGGCGGTCACTCGCCACAGCCGCAGGGCGCGCGCCGGGGGCAGCTGCGCGGCGAGGGGGACGGCGAGCAGGGCGGGCAGGGCGGGCCACACCCGTCCGGTCCAGAACACCCCGGCGACGACGAGCACGAGACCGGCGACGCCCCCGGCGAGCAGCCAGGTGACGGCGGCCGGGGACATGCCGCGGCTCAGCGGGTCAGGGGGCGGGCCGGGAAGGGGCTCGGCCGGGCTCTCGTGCACGATCGGGTCATCGGCGCGAGGATGGCCCCCCTTGACCCTTTCCTGCGTCCTGGCCGCCCTCCTCAGGGCACCAGCAGGACCTTGCCCGTGCTCGCGCGCGACTCCAGCAGCCGGTGAGCGGCCGCCGCGTCCGCCAACGGCAGCTGCGCGCCCACCCGCACCCTCAGGCGCCCGCTCGCGACCTCGTCGAACAGGGCGGCGGCCCGCTCGCGCAGCACCGCCGGGGAGTCCAGGTAGTCCCACAGCCGCGGCCGCGTCAGGTACACCGAGCCGGCCTCGGCCAGGCGCAGCGGCGCCACCGGGTCCACCGGCCCGGAGGCGTTGCCGTAGGAGACGAAGACCCCCCGGGGGCGCAGCAGGCCCAGACCCCGGTCGAAGGTGGCCCGGCCGACGCCGTCGAGCACCGCCGCGAGGGGGCGTGGCCCGAGCAGCGCCTCGACCTGCGTCGCGAAGTCGCCGTCGGGCCCGTCGTAGCCGATGACGTGGGCGGCGCCCGCCTCGCGCACGACCTCGGCCTTGGCCGGGTCGGAGACGGTGGCCACCACCGTGACCCCCGCGGCCGCAGCCAGCTGCACGACGAGCAGGCCGACTCCCCCGGCGCCCGCGTGCACGAGGACGGCGTCGCCGGGCGACAGGTGCACCGCCTCGCGGACGAGGAGGCGGGCGGTGAGGCCCTGGAGCAGCACCGCCGCCGCGGTGGCCGGCCCGACGGCGTCGGGGACGGCGACCGCGGACGCCGCAGGCACGAGCAGGCGGTCGGCGTAGGAGCCGGAGACGTCGGTCCAGGCGACGACGTCGCCCACCCGGAACGACGGGTCGGGGTCGCCCGCCGCCGAGGGCGCGCCGACGGCGATCACGCGCCCCGCGCCCTCGCTGCCGCAGCGCCCCGGCAGCGGCCCTGGGTAGAGGCCGCTACGGCGGTAGGTGTCGACGAAGTTCACCCCCGCGGCGGCCACCTCGACGAGCAGGTCCCCGGGCCCCGGTTCGGCCTCGGGCTCCGTGGCGAGCTCGAGGACCTCGGGGCCGCCGTGGACGGGGTATCGGACGAATCGCACGGCTGCGGAGTCTAGGACTCCTCCGTGACGGATCCCCGGGACGCCAGTCGCCGGCCGACCCGCCCCAGACCCGCGCCCAGCGACCGCAGGGACGTCGCGATCGTCGCCGCCGCCGCACCCGCCACGTGCGCCGGGCCGCCCCGCAGGCCCTGCGCCGCCGACACCGCGGACGGCCCCTCCAGCACCTCGTTCGTGGCGCCGCCCTCGACGATCCCCTGCCCGTCGACCCACACCGCCCAGTCGACGATCGCCTCGGCCGCGACCGACACGGGCCGGCCGACCCGTTCGCGGGGGTCGAGGGCCGCGTCGACGGCGGCCGCCCCGCGGACCTGCTCGGGGGCTTCCCACGACGTCACGTAGGCCCAGACGTACTCGCGCTCGGCGCCGCGTTCGAGGGGGTACTTGACCATCAGGTGGGCGGCGGTGGGCAGCCGCCCCTCGAGGAACCGCTCACGCACGCCGGGCAACTGCCGCCGGGCCCGGTGCATCGCCTTGGCCATGCCGCTGGACCCCTTGGCGTACACGACCGTCGAGGGCGTCGCCCCGAAGAGGTCGGCGCAGACCGACGCGAGGAACTCCCCCGCGCTGGCCGGGTAGTCCTCGGGCGGCACGACGCGCAGGTGGCCGGGCTCGGCGGGCGAGACCTGGTCGTAGCGCAGGGCGATGCGGGTGGTCCCCGGGGTGCCGGCGACCGTCGCGTACGCGGCGGCCACGTCGTCCGCCGCCACCGACAGCAGCGCGGGCAGCTCCACGAACGCGGGCGTCGCGCCGTCGGGCCCGGGACGCACGGCCTGGGCCCAGGCGCGCAGCAACCGGTGCGCGATCCCCGTCAGCGCCCCGCCCCAGGCCCGGACGAGCTGGGGCGGGACGTCGGCGGTGAGCAGTTCCGGGAGGCCGAAGCGCACGAGGCCCACCGTGGTGATCGTGTACCCGCGGCGCCCGGCCTCGTGCGGCACCACCACCCAGTCGGCGAGGCGCACCTTGCCGTCGGGGGCGGGGAGGCCGGCCAGCGCGCGCGGAGCGGTGAGCAGGCGCCCGGCGGCGACGTCGAGGACCGGCGAGTCCCATTCGCGGGCGAGGGCTGCGGCGCACCCCCGGGCGACCCATTCGTGCACGGCGGGCAGCCCCGGGCGACCCCGGGCCTGGACGGCGGCCACGCGCCCCGCAGGGAGCAGGCCGGCCCCGGTGGACGGCGCGGGGGCGTCACCGACCGACGGCGCGGCGGTGGCCTCGCCGGCATGGGCGGGCCCCTGCGAGCGCGCGGCGGCCCAGGGGTGGTCCTCGCCGTCGTGCAGGGTGACGTGGAGCAGCCCGGACTCCACCAGCCCCGGCGCCGCGGCTGCGGCCGCGGTGGGACGCCCCGAGCCGAGGAGCTCAAGGGCGAGGGGCTCGAGGCGGTCCGGCAGCTCGGTGCCGTCGGGCACCGGCACGAGGTAGACGGCGGTGACGAGGTCGGGAACCGCGAGGGGGACGGTCGGCGCGGCCGTCACCGGGCGCACCTCCCTCCTGCCCGTGCGCCGCCGTCGGGATGGACGGCACTGCCTCGCTGCGCCCCGGGACGGCACAAGTATCGCCGTCGCGAACCTGGCGGTCGACACGGATACCGGGCACCTCGCCCGGCCCCGCCACCAGCCCTCAGACACGACGACAGGGGCGCCGGGCGGATGCCCGGCGCCCCTGTCGTCGTGTGGCGCGCCTCGGCCGGAGGTCAGGCGGAGGTGGTGTCCTGCTCGCTCTGCCGCAGCACGAACAGCGAGATCATCGCGTTGAGGTTGCCGGCCATCGAGGCGAGGTCGGCGGAGGCACTGGCCCCGTCGGCGTCCGCACCGCCCGTGGCCGCCGCGGCGGCGGCCTCGACGTCGGCCGAGCCGACCTCGCTGCGCAGGCCGTCGAGGTGGGAGGCGATCCGGTCGATCGCCGAGGCGAGGTCGGGGGTGGTCGCGAGGTTGGACAGCTGCCCGACCTCGCGGCGCAGCGTCTCGCTGCTGGAGCGGGCGGCCTGGACACCCCGCGACAGCGAGGACAGCGTGTGGCCGGCCTGCTCCGACTCCGCCGAGACGCGCTCGGCCACGTCGTACAGCCGCCCGGCGTCGGCCTCGATCGCCTCGATCACGTCGTGCACGGTGCCCAGGGTGGTGTTGAGGGCGTCGGCCATCTGGGCCAGCTCGCTGGGCGAGCTGACGTCCAGGCGCGGCGTCAGGTCGCCGCCCGCCACCTGCTCGAGGACCTCCACGGTGCGGCGCAGCGGGCGGGTGATGCGACGCAGCAGGAGGACGCCGAGGGCGAGGATCAGCAGCGCGCCGATCCCGGCCAGCGCCCACATCTGGATGACGGCGCGGCGGGCGACGTCGGCGGCCGAGGCGATCCGGGTGTCGATCGCGGCGGCGTCGAGCTCGGCCACCTGCTGCAGGCCGGTGCTGACGACGAAGGCGGGGGTGTCGAAGACGTTCGCCTTGGCCTGGGAGTAGCTCACGAGGTCGGACCCGTCGGGGTTCACGACGTCGGTGAGCGGCTTGACCTTCTCGGTCCACGCCTTGCCGGCCTCCTCGGCCGCGGGCAGGACGCGCGTCTGCACGATCTCCTTCTGCTCGGCGCCCGGGGACGCCGCCAGGTAGTCCTTGAGCCCCTGCTGGAGCTGCTGGTAGGCGGCGGTGGCAGCCTCGTCGGCGTCCGCCTTGCCCGCCGTGGAGTTGATCGTGATCTTGCCCGCGGTGATGCTCGTGAACTCGGCCCAGGCGGTGCGGGTGGTGCCCAGGGCGATCGCGGGCTTCGCCCGGTCCACGACGTCGTCGCCGCCCTGGCGCACCTGCGCCAGGCTCAGGTGGGCCAGCCCGCCGATGACGACGGCCAGCAGCGTGGCGAAGACAACGATGGCAACGAGCATCGAACGGATGCTCTGCAGCCGCAGGTTCTTCATCGATGGTTCCTCGGGGACGGGGCCGGAGGGCCGAAGACGTCACGCGCGCAGGCCGGGCCGACCGCGCAGGATCCCGCCGCCGGGGACGGCGGCAGGGGGGTCAGCGGAGCTGGGCGATCGCATCCTTGGCGGCGACCTTCTCGGCGCCGGAGAAGAACGTGATGGGCATGCTGAGCCGCTTCACGCGCTCGGTCAGCGGAAGCTGCTTCCACTGCGCCGGGGTGAGCGTCTGGGAGACGCCGTCGACGACGACGACGATCTTGTCGACAGTGGCCATGAGAGTGTTGCTCCCTCGAAAGGTGCGGACGCGCCAGATCAACACATCGGCACCTTCCAGCCCCGAGCTGAGCCCTCCCCGTGATCCATTCGGGTGACCTCGCCCGCGCGCAACCCGTCGTCCGGGGGACCCGGCCCCCGACCTGCCCTGCTCAGCCGAAGTCGGGCCAGGTCAGACCGGTCCATGCGGCGTCCCAGAAGCTCCACTCGTGGACGACGCCGCGGCGGTAGAGGGTGCGCGCCCGCGCCCGGTCGAGCGGGCCGAGGCCGTCCCCCACGCGATCGACGGTGTCGAGCACGGCCGCGACCGTCGCCTGGAACGCCTCGTCGGCGTAGGTCGCGATCCACGTCGCGTAGCGGGGGTCGGGCGAGGACGCGGCCGCCAGCCGCTCCCCGACCCTGGCGTAGACCCAGTAGCACGGCAGCACCGCGGCCAGCCCGTCGCTGAACGTCCCCGTGGCCGCGGTGGCGAGCAGCCAGTCGACGTACGCGCAGGTCTGCGGGCCCGGTTCGACCGCTGCGGCCCTGGCGGCGTCGATGCCCAGCGCTCCGAGGAGGCTCGCGTGCATCGTGCGCTCGACCTCGATGGCCGTGGCCGCACTCGTCGCGAAGAGCACCAGGTCGGGGTCGTGGGGGGCGCGGGAGGCGAGCAGGCTCAGCGCCCGGGCGTAGCCGCGCAGGTAGTGGGCGTCCTGGATCAGGTAGTACTCGAACGCCGGGGTGGGCAGGCTGCCGTCGGTCAGGCCGGTGACGAACGGGTGGTCGAGGATCGCGCGGTACACGTCCTCCCCTGCGGCCCACCAGTCGCGCGCGGCGCCCTGCGGGCGGGTCGCGGGGTCGGTGAGGGCGGTGTCGACGGAGGGGGGTTGCGACACGGGGGCGTCCTTTCGCGGCGGTGACGGGCGCGCACGACCGTGCCGCATCCGCCCGCGCGGCGCGAGTGCAGCCGATCACCGTCGGGCCGGGACGCTCACGCGGCGGGCAGGCCCCGCCCGAACGCGGCGAGGGCCGCGACGACCGGCGCGAGGGACCGCCCGTGCTCGGTCAGCTCGTAGACCACCCGCGGGGGGATCTCCGGATAGTGCGTGCGCAGGACGAGCCCCGCCTCCTCCAGCTCGCGCAGGCGGTCCGTCAACGTCTTGGGACTGATCCCGCGCAGCGAGGCGCGCAGCTGCCCGAACCGCGCTGGCCCCGCCAGCAGGTCGCGGACGACGAGGAGCGTCCACTTGCCGTCCAGCACCGCAACGGCACGGGCCACCGGACAGGACGGATCGCCACAGGCCTCGTCTTCCTGCGCCTGCCCGCTGTGCTCCTGCTGGTCACTCACCACTTCAGATTATGAAACCGATTCACTCTTTGACAACCGAGGGCGCCGACTCCCTACCGTCGCAGCCATGACGCCCACCCCCGTGACCACGATCCCAACCCCCGCCGCCTCCGACCGGCCCCCCGGCCCCCGGCCGGCCGCCCCCGCCCTGCGGGCGACGCTGTACGTCGTCGCCTTCTTCCAGCTGACGCTCGGCGCCATCTTCCTCCTCAGCCCCGCCGGTGCGGCCGACGCGCTCGGACTCGCGGCAGCGCCTGCGTGGACGTCATGGCTGTTCGCGATGATGGCCGCGCGGTTCCTCGGCTACGGCGTGGGAATGATCGCCGCGGCGCGCGACCCGCAGCGGCACCGGCTGTGGATCACCACCATGATCGGCGTCCAGACGGTCGACTGGGTCGCCACCCTCGCCCACGTCGCCGCCGGGCACGTGACCCTCGCCCAGGTCAGCACCGCCGCGTTCCTGCCCGTGGTGTTCGTCGTCGCCCTCGTCGCCCTGCGCAGAAGCACCCGCGGCTGAACAGCACGAAGGCCCGGTCGCTGATCCGACCGGGCCTTTCGACATTGCACTCAAGGGTGGAGCTGAGGGGATTCGAACCCCTGACCCCCTCCATGCCATGGAGGTGCGCTACCAACTGCGCTACAGCCCCTTCCACCCTGCGGAACCGCTCGTCGCGTTCCCGTTTGGGCTCGTTGAGCATAGCGGATGCCGGGGCCTATCCTCCAAATCGGCGGGCGGCCCGGACGGGTCAGCCGGCCCGCTCCCCTGCCGTCACGTTCCACGACAGGAGGCGCCAGGCGCTGCCGGAGCGTGCGGGCCCGAGCTCGCCCCAGGCGCAATTGGCCAGCCCTCCCAGCAGCTCCCACTCCCCCGGCGGAAGCCCCATCAACGTCAGCGCGGCACCGCGCAGGACCCCGCCGTGGGCGGCGACGACGAGCACCCCGCCGTCCATCCGCCCCGCGTGCTCCAGAACGGTCGTGGCCGCGCGGGCACCCGCCTCGGAACGTCGCTCCCCGCCGCCGACGGCGACGTCCTCGCCGCGGCCCCAGGCCTCGAGCATCGCCCCCATCCCGGCGGCGACGATCTCCTGCCGGTCCAGGCCCTGCCAGGCTCCGGCGTGGATCTCCCGGAGCCGCTCGTCCGGCGTCGCCGACAGGCCGGTGGCGCGCTCGAGCGCGGCGGCGGTGTCCCGGGCACGGCTGAGGTCGGAGCAGACCAGGCGGACGGGCTCCCCCACCTCGCGTGCGGCGGCGAGCGCGGGCGCGAGCACGGCGGCAGCCGCGAACGCCTGCCGCAGGCCCGTCTCGTCGAGCGGGACGTCGATCTGCCCCTGCCAGCGGGCGCTGCGGTTGTGGTCCGTGCGCCCGTGCCGCCAGAGGATCACCCGCCCGGCGGTCATGAGGCGCTGTCGCCTCGGGGGTTGCGGACCTCCTCGGGGAGGTCGATCACCGGGCAGTCGCGCCAGAGCCGCTCCAGGGCGTAGTACTCGCGCTCGTCGCTGTGCTGCACGTGGACGACGACGTCCCCGAAGTCGAGCAGCACCCAGCGGCCCTCCTGGTGACCCTCGCGGCGGACGGCCTTCACGCCCAGGCCGTGCAGCTTCTCCTCGACGGCGTCGACGATCGCGCGGACCTGGCGGTCGTTGGGCGCGGACGCGACGACGAAGGCGTCGGTGATCACGAGGTGGTCGCTGACGTCGAGGGCGACGATGTCGCTCGCGAGCTTGTCGGACGCCGCCAGGGCCGCCGCGCGGGCGACCTCGACGGAGTGGGGGGACGCGGTCACGGGTCCTCACTGGGCCGGGGATCGAACGGACGGCCCAACCCTCTCACGCCCGCGGGCGCGACGACGCCCGCGACGAGGCGGGGCCCGGCAGCCGCCTCAGGGGGTCGACGACCCGGCCGACGAGGAGACCGCCTCGTCGATGATCGACTCCCTGAAGTCCTGGCCGAGCACGACCAGCGCGTCCACGACACCACTGCCGAGGGGGTCCACCGCGATCCGCGCCTTCGGCAGGCCGAGCGCGGCGGCGATGCGGCGGCCCGTCGCCTGGTCGGCGGCCGAGTCCGAAGCCACGAGCACGCGGGTCACGGGCTGACCGAACTGCGGCGCGTTGCCGGACGCCTCCACCTTGATGCCGGCGGCGACCAGACGGTCCCGGGCGGCGTCGTTGAGGCCGGCGACCCCGACGCCGTTCTGCAGGCGCACCCGCAGGGTGGGCGCCGCCGCCGCCGCGACGACCGCCCCGGGCAGCTGCCGCGCCACGACCCCGGGCAACGCCGTCTCGTCGAGGGTGTAGATCGTCTGGCCCGCGGCCGAGACCGCACTCAGCGGCACGACGCTGGAGCTCTCCTGCCCGTCGAGGACGGCCCGGTGGGCCCGCAGCAGCAACTCCACCAGCGCCGGGTTCGTGAATGTCGTCGACGACGCCCCGGCCCGGGTCTGCACCAGCGGTGCCAGCTCGTCGGCACCGTCGGGCAGTGCCCGCAGCACGCCTCGCAGCACCTGCTGGAAGCGCGCCAGGCGCGCCTCCTCGGCCTCGTTGTCGGACTTGGCCGTGGCCACGGCGACCGCCTGGACGCCGGCGAGGCGCTGACCGGGCCCCGCGGGCACGACGGTCGTCCCCGAGGAGACCTGCTGGTCGACGTCGACGACGATGCCGCCCAGGGCGTCGACCAGCGCCGACAGGCCGGTGGGCGACAGCGACCACGTGCCGTCGACCCGGACGGCGAGCGCGTCGGCCAGGGCGCGGGCGGCGACCGAGGGGCCCTGGGCCGTGGCCGTGCTCAGGGACGTGCGGCCGGCGCCAGGCACTTCCAGCACCAGCGACCCGGGCACGAGCAGGGCGCCCAGGCCGTCGCGCCCGATCCCGACCACGGCACCCGTCACCAGGCCTTGCCCGGGCGCCTCCACCGAGACGAGCATCGTGTCCTGGGGAGCCGCCACCGGCTGACCTGCCGCCGAATCGCGGCCGGAGCCACCCGACAACAGCTGCATCAGGACCGCCCCGGTCGCGCCGGCGATCACCAGCAGCAGGGCCGTGGCGGCCACGACGCCCTTGCGGGTCAGGCGCACGCCCCGCAGAGGGCCGCGCGACTCGTGCCGCGGCGGCGCGTCCTGACCACGCCCGAGCGGCGCACCGGACCCGAGCGGGGCGATGGACGGCGGCCCCGGCAGCGTCCGGGGCGCGTCGCCCTCCCGCGAGGACGGGGCCGCCGCGTCGGGACGACGCTGCCGGCGGGTCTGGGGCCTGCTCGTCGCCACCTCCGCGCCCGCGCCGCCCGTCCGGGACGGCGACGTCGAGGGTGCCGGCGCCGCTGCCGGTGAGGACGGGGACCCCGGGTCCTCGACCGGGCCCGAGGCATGACGCCCGATCCTCGGCAGCGGCATCGTGTCCTCGGTCCAGGACCGGGAGGCGATGATCGGCTGGCTGCGGTCCACCAGCTGGGCGGCCGCCTCGGCCGCCGCCTGTTCGGCCAGGCGCCGCGCGCGCCGGCTCGTGATCTCGCCGAGCGGCAGCATGACGGTGTCGGGGGCCTCCGAGTTCCAGCCGGCCCCTGCACCCGGAGCCTGGGCGGCTGCGGGCCGCTCCGTCGACTCTGTCGACGCCGTCGGTGCCGTCGGCTCGATCGGCTCGGTCGGCGCCGGTGAGGGGGCCGTGCGGACCCGCCGGGGGCGGGGCTCGCCGTCGTCGGTGTGCCGACTCATGGCGCCCTCCTCGTCGGCGTCGCGTCCTGCGTGCTCGTGTCGTGCCCGGGCACCGACGCGAGCGGGCCGCGGTACAGCCCGTGCTTGGCGATGTGCTGGACGACGCCGTCGGGCACGAGGTACCAGATCGGCTCGCCCCGCCCCACCCGCTGGCGGCAGTCCGTGGAGGAGATGGCCATCGCAGGGATCTCGATCAGCGACACCCGGTCCGGGGGCAGCCCGGAGGAGTCCAGGACGTGTCCGGGGCGGGTGACGCCGACGAAGTGGGCGAGGTCGAACAGCTCCGCGGAGTCCTTCCAGGTGAGGATCTGGGCCAGCGCGTCGGCGCCGGTGATGAAGAACAGCTCGGCGTCGGGCCTGCTCCGCTTGAGGTCGCGAAGGGTGTCGATCGTGTACGTCGCGCCGGGCCGCTCGAGATCGACCCGGCTGACGGTGAACCGGGGGTTGGAGGCGGTCGCGACGACGGTCATCAGGTACCGGTGCTCGGCGGAAGTCACGAGCCGGTCGGCCTTCTGCCAGGGCTGGCCCGTCGGCACGAAGACGACCTCGTCGAGCCCGAACACGGCCGCAGCCTCACTCGCGGCCACGAGGTGGCCGTGGTGGATCGGGTCGAACGTGCCGCCCATCACCCCCACGCGCACGACGGACCTGCCTCTCCCCACCCCGGGTCAGTGACGGTTCGCGACACCCCGGAACGCGAACGTGGCCGCGAGCAGCACCACGAAGGCGCCGAGCGCGATCAGCCCGAAGCCGAGGGGCGGCAGCGGCAGCTCGTGCTCGGTACGGCCCTCGCTCACCTCGGCGGTCACGGCCAGGATGCGGGTCAGCATGGAAGGTCTCTCCTCCGTGGTGCGCCGCCCCTGCGGGCGGCTGAGCGGCTCTTCGCGGGGGCCGGGCCAACGATTACAGTGACGCCAGCAGTGACGTGACGCCGCGCACGGCGTCACGGGCGTCGTCCAGGGCACCCGACCCGCGCGTCCTCTCGACAGTGTGGCACGCGAGCCCGGGGGCGGCCGGACGACGCACGGGCGCGCGGCGCCCGCCCTCCGGCGGGTGCCACGCACCAGCCGGTGCCCCGCGGTCCTCCGCGAGCACAGGCGTCCCACAGCGCGGTGGCAGGTGCCTTCCCGGACCGGTCCCCACGCTGGGGTGCAGGGCGCGGGAACGGTCCGTCGACGGCGACGGACGCCGCGCCTGGCGCGGCCGGCAGGCCGCGCACCGAACGAGGAGGCAAGGCGTGCACCAGTCCGACCCGCTGCTCAGCGTCGTCGTCCCCATGTACGACGAGGAGGCGGTGCTCCCGCTGTTCACCCAGCGGCTGCGGCCGGTGCTCGACGGTCTGGGCGTCAGCTACGAGGTCGTCGCCGTCGACGACGGCAGCCGGGACGCGACGCCCGTCCTGCTGGAGCGCGACCGTCGCTCGTGGCCCCAACTGCGGGTCGTGCGGCTGCGCGCCAACTCCGGACACCAGGCGGCGCTGTCCGCCGGGCTGACGCGGGCGCGGGGCAACTGGATCGCCACCCTCGACGCCGACCTCCAGGACCCGCCCGAGACCCTCGCCCCCATGCTCGACGCCGCGCTGCACGGCGGCGTCGACGTCGTCTACGGGGTGCGCAACGACCGCAGCACCGACACGGTGTTCAAGCGCAGTACCGCCCGCATGTACTACGGGATGATGCGCAAGCTCGTGGGCGGCCACGTGCGCTCCGACGCGGGCGACTTCCGCCTGATGAGCCGCGCCACCGTCGATGCGATCAACGCCCTGCCCGAGCACAACCGGGTCCTGCGCCTCGTCGTGCCCGCGCTCGGCTTCCCCTCCACCGAGGTTCCCTACCGGCGGGAGGAACGCGCCGCCGGGACCACCAAGTACCCCCTGTCGCGGATGATCCGCCTCACGGTGGACAGCCTCACCGGCTTCTCGGTGGCTCCCCTGCGCCTGGCCACCTGGTTCGGGCTGGGCGGCGCGGCGCTCACGGCGCTGCTGCTGCTCTTCGCGCTGCTCGCGTTCGTCACCGACCACACCGTCCCGGGCTGGACGTCGACGTTCGTGGCGGTCGCGGCCGTGGGCGCCGTGCAGCTGCTGTGCCTGGGGCTGCTCGGGGAGTACGTGGGCCGCCTCTACACGCAGATGCAGGGCCGCTCCAGCTACTACGTCGCGCGTGACTCGCTGCTGGACGCGCCGTCCTCCGGGGCCGGCGACGCGCCCGCGCAACCCCGCCAGGGCGGCGGGCAGGACGTGACGGTGCACGGGGGCGACGCCTGAGCGACGCCCCCGCGCTCGACCGGGGGGCCCTGAGGGCCCCTGCGGATCAGTCGGCCTTGCGCGCCCGTACGAGCAGGCTGACCCCGGGCAGCTTCTGCACGGGCAGCCAGCGCTCGCTGGCCACGACGGCGAACAGCGCGGCGTTCATCCACGCGGGGATCTCCGCGAGGTCGCTGCCCTTCGAGCTCTTGCGCCGCATCGCGACGACCGGCCGCAGCAACACGTTCCAGCTGCGCATGGGTTCCAGGGCGAAGCCGCCCTCGGTCAGCACCTGCGACAGCGTGTCGCGGGTGTAGCGCCGCACGTGGTCGACCGCCTCGTCGTGCGCGGACCACAGCTTCGGGTCGGCCGGCACCGCCACGAGGAAGCTCCCCCCGGGCCGCAGGGCCGCGTGCACGGACCGGACGGCCGCACCGTCGTCGGGGATGTGCTCCAGCACGTCGAAGGCCACGACCAGGTCGAGGCTGCCGTCGGCCACCGGCAGGCGCGTGGCGTCAGCCCGCATGACGGGGATCCCGCGCTCGGCGCAGACCTCCGCGCCGGGGGCGCCGTACTCCAGCGCCGCCGCCGTCCAGCCCATGCCACGCAGGACGCGGGTGTTGCCCCCGCCTGCGGCGCCGACGTCGAGCGCCCGCCCCGGCTCGAGGTCGGCGATCGCGCGGGCGAGCAGGTGCCGGCGTTCCCGGTACCACCAATGCCGATCCTCCAGCTCGGTGAGCTTGCGGATCTCGGTTCCCTCCACGGTTCCCGGCCTCTCAGCTGCGCACGTGACCGGCGCCGGTCACGATCCACTTGGTCGACGTGAGCTCCTGCAGGCCCATGGGGCCGCGGGCGTGCAACTTCTGGGTGGAGATGCCGATCTCGGCACCGAACCCGAACTGGCCGCCGTCGGTGAACCGCGTGGAGGCGTTCACCATGACCGCCGCGGAGTCGACCCCGGCCGTGAACCGGGCGGCCGCCCGCAGGTCGGTGGTGCAGATGGCCTCCGTGTGACCGCTGGACCAGCGGGAGATGTGGTCCAGCGCCGCCTCGAGGTCGTCCACGACCCCCACGGCGAGATCGAGGTGGAGGTACTCCCGCGCCCAGTCGTCCTCGGTCGCGGGGACGCTCGGCAGGCCCGCGGCGTCGGCGATCACCTGCGCGCGGGCGTCCACGTGCAGGCGCACGCCGGCCGCGACGAGCGCGGGCAGGGCCACCGGCAGGAACTCCTCGGCGGCGTCGGCGTGCACGAGCAGCGTCTCGGCGGCGTTGCAGACACCCGTGCGGTGGGTCTTGGAGTTGAGCACGATCGCGAGCGCCTGCTCGACGTCGACGGCGGCGTCCACGTACACGTGGCAGTTGCCGACACCCGTCTCGATCACCGGCACGGTGGAGTTCTCGACGACGGCCTGGATCAGGCCGGCGCCGCCCCGGGGGATCAGCAGGTCGACCAGGCCGCGGGCACGCATCACGACGGCCCCGCCCTCGCGGCCCCAGCGGTCGACCGAGCAGATGACGTCGGCGGGCAGGCCCGAGGCGACGACGGCCTCGCGCATCACCTCGACCAGGACGGTGTTGGACTCCAGGGCCGCCGACCCGCCGCGGAGCACGGCGGCGTTGCCGCTCTTTAGGGCGAGGCTGGCCGCGTCGACCGTCACGTTCGGGCGGGCCTCGTAGATCATCCCGACGACGCCCATGGGCACCCGGACCTGCCGCAGCGACAGCCCGTTGGGCAGCACCGACCCGCGCACGACCTCGCCGACCGGGTCGGGCAGGGACGCCACGTGCCGCACGGCGTCGGCGATGGCCTCGACCCGGGAGGCGTCCAGGCGCAGCCGGTCGACCATCGGCGCGGGCATCCCGCCCGCCTCCTCGCGGGCGACGTCGAGGGCGTTCGCGGCGAGGATGCGGTCGGTGGCCGCGACCAGGGCGTCGGCGACGGCGAGCAGGGCGGCGTCCTTGTCCGCGCGCGAGGCGACGGCCAGCGCGCGCGACGCGGCGCGCGCGTCGGCGCAGACGGCGAGCACCTGGTCACGGATGCCGGCCGCGGGATGCGACGGGGGCGTTGCCGGTGCGGCGGACGGCGTGCTCCCGGCCTGCGCGACCGCGTCGGTGACAGTCATGGGCACCAGGGTAGGACGCGACGTCAACCCACTTGCGCGCGGCCGGACCGCCCGGCGGCGCGCCGGGTCAGTCCAAGTCCTCCATGGGGCGGATCTCACCGAGCACGAGGATCGGGGCCTGGTCGTCCCGGGTCCAGCGCATGCGCGCCGTCTGGCGGTCGACGACCTCCAGCCCGACGACCTTCCACTGGGGCAGCTGCGCGGTGATCATGTGGTCGGACCACATGCGCATGCCCTGCGACGTCGCGACGTCGATGTCGTCGGACTCGTCCCAGTAGCGCACCTCGGCCCTGTCGGCGCGGTAGCGCGCGGACACGACGAACGGGCGCTCCGAACTGAGCCGCTCCAACGCCTGGCGCACCTCACCCGGGGGCGCGGCGGGGCCGGCGACGGTCACGGTGACGAACCACAACTGCGGCTCCTCACTGGCCACCTGCAGGTGACGCACGGCAGCAGTGCCGGCGCGACCCCTCAGCGGGGTCAGCGTCGCCAGCACGTCCTCGTCACGTCCGCGGGGCACCCCTCCAGTGGAGCAGGTGAGCCGTACCCGCGTCCTCCGTTTGGGACAACGCCGCGCGTCCAATTCGTCGGCACCGCCAGGAGCACCCGAACGGGTGAGCGACCGGGCACGCAGCGCGCCGGGACGGTCAGACCGCGGCGACCCAGCGGGGCAGGACGACGAGGTCGTCGCGGTGCACCAGCTCGCGCTCGTAGCGCGGCCCCAGCTCGCGGGCGAGGTCGCGGGTGGAGCGCCCGAGCAGCCGGGGCAGCTCGGCGGAGCCGAAGTTGACCAGCCCGCGGGCCCAGACCACGCCCTCGCCGTCGACGAGGTCGACCGGGTCCCCGGCGGCGAACCGGCCCTCGGCGCGCACCACGCCTGCGGGCAGCAACGACATCCGCCGGGTCACGACGGCGGCGACCGCACCGGGGTCCAGCACCAGCCGTCCGCTGCCGACCGCCGCGTGGGCCAGCCACAGCATGCGCTGCGGCACGTGACCGCCCGTCGCGGTGAACCACGTCCCGACGTCCTGGCCCGCGAGCGCGGCCGCGGCGTTGGCCGTCGACGTGAGCAGCGTGGGGATCCCGGCCGCCGACGCCGTCGCGGCGGCCAGCAGCTTGGTGGCCATGCCACCGCTGCCGACGCCCGCCGCCCCGATGGTGCCGATCTCCACCCCGTGCAGGTCCTCCTCGCCCCGCACGAGGGGGACGCGGCGGGCACCGGGGCGGGTCGGCGGCCCGTCGTAGAGCGCGTCCACGTCGGAGAGCAGGACGAGCGCGTCGGCGCCCACCAGGTGGGCGACGAGGGCGGCGAGGCGGTCGTTGTCCCCGAACTTGATCTCGTGGGTGGCGACGGCGTCGTTCTCGTTGATCACCGGGACGACGCCGAGGCTGATCAGCCGGTCCAGGGTGCGGCGCGCGTTGGTGTACTGGATCCGCCGCATCACGTCCTCGGCGGTGAGCAGCACCTGACCGACGGTGAGGCCGTAGCGCGCGAAGGACGCCGTGTAGCGCGCCACCAGCAGTCCCTGGCCGACGCTGGCGGCCGCCTGCTTCGTCGCCAGGTCGCGGGGGCGGCGGGTGAGGCCCAGCGGGACGCGGCCCGCGGCGACCGCCCCCGAGGAGACCAGGACGACGTGCGTGCCCCGTGCGGCCCGGGCGGCGAGGGTGTCCACGAGGGCGTCGATCCGCTCGGCGGCGATGCCCCCGCGGGAGGTGGTCAGCGACGACGAGCCGACCTTCACCACCACCCGGGCGGCATCCGCGAGCACCTCGCGGCCGTGCGCGCGGACCTGCTCGGGCGCCTGCGTGGACACCATCGCGAAACCTCACTCCCTCCCGCCGAGGCGGCTCAGCGGTCCGCGCCCTCGCCGGCGTCGGTCTCGTCCTGCGCGGCCGGGTCCGTCCACTGGCCGCTGCGCCGTTCCTGCTCCAGCTCGGCCCTGGCGTCGCGCCGGGCCTGGCGGCGCGACTCGTAGACCTCGCGCCGCTCCTCGCGGCTGGCCCGCCCCGCATCCTCCAGCCGCAGGTCGGAGCCGCGGGGGGAGGCCATGACGCCCGGTCCGGCGATCATCGTGGGTTCCCAGTCGAAGATGACGCCCGACACGTCGTCGCCGATCACCACTTCGGCGCCGGCCACCGCCCCGGCCTTCAGCAGCGCGTCCTCGACCCCGGCCCGGGCGAGCCGGTCGGCCAGGTAGCCGACGGCCTCGTCGTTGCTGAAGTCGGTCTGGCGCACCCACCGCTCGGGCTTGACGCCGCGCACGCGGTAGCGCAGGCCGTCGGCGGTGTTCTCGACGTCGACGGTGAACGCGGCCTCGTCGACCGCCTTCGGGCGGATGACGACGCGCTGCGGGGTCGGCGCGGGCGTCTCCCGCCGGGCGCGGTCCACGAGCCGCGCCATCGCGAAGGAGAGCTCGCGCAGCCCCTCGTGGCTGGCGGAGCTGACCTCCAGCACCTCGAGCCCGCGCTCGCGCAGGTCGGGGGTCACCAGGTCGGCCAGCTCCCGCGCCTCGGGGACGTCGATCTTGTGCAGGACGACGATCCGCGGCCGCTGCGTGAGCGGCACGCCGCCCGCGTCCACGTCGTAGGCGGCCAGCTCGGCCTCGATCACCTCGAGGTCGCTGATCGGGTCGCGATCGGGCTCCAGGGTCGCGCAGTCGAGCACGTGCACGAGGGCCGCGCAGCGCTCCACGTGACGCAGGAACTCCAGGCCCAGCCCCTTGCCCTGGCTGGCGCCGGGGATGAGCCCGGGCACGTCGGCCACGGTGAACCGCACGTCCCCGGCCTGCACCACGCCCAGGTTGGGGACGAGCGTCGTGAACGGGTAGTCCGCGATCTTCGGCCGGGCCGCGGACAGGGCGGCGATGAGGCTGGACTTTCCGGCGCTCGGGTAGCCCACCAGGGCGACGTCGGCGACGGTCTTGAGCTCCAGGACGACGTCGCGGGTGTCGCCGGGCTCCCCCAGCAGGGCGAATCCGGGCGCCTTGCGCTTGGGCGAGGCCAGCGCCGCGTTGCCCAGCCCACCGCGCCCGCCGGCGGCCGCCACGAACTGGGCGCCGGGCCCCACGAGGTCGGCGAGGACCTCGCCGTCGAGGTCCTTGACCACGGTGCCGTCGGGGACGCTCAGGACGAGCTCGCCGCCGTTGGCGCCGTTGCGGTGCCCGCCCATCCCCGCGGTGCCGTTCTTGGCCCGCCGGTGGGGGCTGTGGTGGTACTCCAGCAGCGTGGTGGTCTGGGGGTCGACGACGAGGACGACGTCGCCGCCGTTGCCGCCGTTGCCGCCGTCGGGACCGCCGAGGGGCTTGAACTTCTCACGGTGCACCGAGGCGCAGCCGTGGCCGCCGCTGCCACCACTGACGTGCAGCACCACACGGTCGACGAAACTGCTCACGGAAGTCCTTCGGGTGGTTGGTCGCAGACGCCGGTCGGCGCACCGCTGCTCGGAGGAGCGGGACAAACGACGACAGGGGCGCGCCGTCCGGCTCGCCCCTGTCGTCGAAAGCTGTCCGAACCCCACCGACCCGCGATCAGGAGACCGCGGGGGGCGAGGGCGTCACTCAGCAGCGGCGACGATGTTCACGGTCTTGCGACCGCGCTTCTCACCGAACTGCACGTTGCCCGCCACGAGGGCGAAGAGCGTGTCGTCGCCACCGCGACCCACGTTGTCGCCGGGGTGGAACTTGGTGCCGCGCTGACGGATGAGGATCTCGCCGGCGTTGACCAGCTGCCCACCGAAGCGCTTGACGCCCAGGCGCTGGGCGTTGGAGTCGCGCCCGTTGCGCGAGGAGCTTGCGCCCTTCTTGTGTGCCATCTCGGTGCTGCCTTCCGTGTCCGAAGCCTGAGGGGGTACCGAAGGGGGCCGCGGGCGGCCCCGATCATCACTTCGAGATGTCGGTCACCTTGATCTGGGTCAGGTGCTGACGGTGCCCCTGACGCTTGCGGTACCCGGTCTTGTTCTTGAACTTCATGATGCGGATCTTGGGGCCCTTGGCAGGGGCGACGATCTCGGCCGTCACCTTGACGCCGGCCAGGGTGGCCGCGTCGGAGGTCACGTCATCCCCGTCGACGAGCAACAGGGCGGGCAGCTCGACCGTGGAACCGATCTGAGCCGAGATCTTGTCGACGGTCACGACGTCGCCGACGGACACCTTCTCCTGACGGCCGCCAGCGCGGACGATCGCGTACACGTGCAACTCACTCTCTCGTTCGGTCCGGTTTCCCCGGCAGCCCGACATGCGCGCGCTCCGCCTCTCAGGGCGGCGCGGCCTCGCACCAGGACTGCCTCCACCACGCGTGCGTCGACGGACGCACCGAGGGTCAAGGGTACGGACGGGGTTGTCTGGTGGTCAAACCGGGTGGTGACCCGGCACTTCTTCCCCGGGACCGGCTCCTTGCGCCGGCCCCGGGAGGTGGTTCAACCCTTGCGACGGCGGTTGCCCCCGGAGCCGGAACCGGACGCCGCCGGAGCGGGTTCGGCACGCTTCTCGACCGGCTCGTCGTGGATGATCACGCCGCGGCCGTTGCAGTGCTCGCAGGACTCGCTGAACACCTCCAGCAGGCCCTGCCCGACCCGCTTGCGGGTCATCTGCACCAGCCCGAGCGAGGTCACCTCGGCCACCTGGTGCTTGGTGCGGTCGCGGCCCAGGCACTCCAGCAGGCGGCGCAGCACCAGTTCCCGGTTGGACTCCAGGACCATGTCGATGAAGTCCACGACGATGATCCCGCCGATGTCGCGCAGCCGCAGCTGACGCACGATCTCCTCGGCCGCCTCGAGGTTGTTCTTGGTGACGGTCTCCTCGAGGTTGCCGCCCGCACCGGTGAACTTGCCGGTGTTGACGTCGACCACGGTCATCGCCTCGGTGCGGTCGATGACCAGCGAGCCGCCGCTGGGCAGCCAGACCTTGCGGTCCAGCGCCTTCGCGAGCTGCTCGTCGATGCGGTGCGCGGCGAACACGTCACCGCGCTCCTTCCCGTCGGCGTCGACCGGCTCCCACTTCTGCAGGCGGTCGGCCAGGTCCGGCGCCACGTGCCCGACGTAGGACTGCAGCGTCTCGAAGGTCTCGTCCCCCGAGACCAGCAGCGTCGCGATGTCCTCGTTGAAGATGTCGCGGACGACGCGGATCGCCAGGTCGGGCTCGCCGTAGAGGAGGGTCGGCGGGTTGACGGCACCCGACTTCGCCTTGATGTCGGCCCACTGCGCCTGCAGGCGGGCCACGTCGGCGCGCAGCTCCTCCTCACTGGCCCCTTCCGCCGCCGTGCGCACGATCACGCCGGCGTCGTCCGGGACGACCTCGCGCAGGATCCGCTTGAGGCGGGTCCGCTCGTTGTCGGGAAGCTTGCGGGAGATGCCGGTCATCGAACCGTCCGGCACGTACACGAGGTAGCGCCCGGGCAGCGAGATCTGGCTGGTCAGTCGCGCGCCCTTGTGGCCGATCGGGTCCTTCGTGACCTGCACCAGGACCGACTCCCCCGACTTCAGGGCGTGCTCGATCCGCTTGGGCTGGCCCTCCAGGCCCGCCGCGTCCCAGTTCACCTCACCGGCGTACAGGACGGCGTTGCGGCCCTTGCCGATGTCGACGAAGGCGGCCTCCATGCTGGGCAGCACGTTCTGGACCTTGCCCAGGTACACGTTGCCCACGGTGGAGGTCTGCGACTGCCGCGCCACGTAGTGCTCGACCAGCACGCCGTCCTCGAGCACGCCGATCTGCGTGCGCCCGCCGGTCTGGCGGACCACCATGACGCGCTCGACGCTCTCGCGGCGGGCGAGGAACTCGGCCTCGGTGATGGAGACCCGGCGGCGGCCGGCGTCGCGGCCCTCCCGGCGGCGCTGCTTCTTGGCCTCCAGGCGCGTCGAGCCCTTCAACGCGGTGACGTCGTCGGAGGAGCTGCGCCGCGGCTCGCGGATGCGGGTCGTGATGCCGGGCGGGTCCTCCCCCGCCTCGGGTTCCCCGGTCCCGCCGCGACGGCGGCGGCGACGGCGCCTGCGACTGCTGCCGCCCTCGCCCGCCTCGCCGTCGTCGGCCGCGTCGTCCTCCTCGGTCGCCGCCTCCTCGTCCTGCACCTCGGCGACCACGGCGGGCTGCTCGCCCGCGTCGTCGGAGCCCTCGGCGTCGGCGCCGTCGGACTCGCCGCGGCCGCGGCCACGACGGCCGCGCCCTCCGCGACGGCGGCGACGGCGACGGCCGTCGGCGCCCGCGTCATCGGCGGCGTCCTCGTCCTCGGCGTCGCCCGCCTCGGCGGCGTCGTCCTCCACGGTCGGATCCGCCTCGGTGGCGGGCACGAGCTGCTCGGCGAGCTCCTCCAGCGCCTCGGCGACCTCGTCGGCGTCGGGCAGCACCTCGGCTGCCGGATCGGCGTCGACCGGGGGGCCCGAGGGGCGCGAGGCCGCTCGGCGGCGGCGGGGAGCGGCGTCCGGGGGCTGGAACAGCAGCGCAGTGGCGGCCAGCGGGGCCCGGCGGCCGCGCGAGGATGCCTGCTCCACGGGAGCGCTGACCTCGGGCGCGGGCGCGGCCGGGACGTCGGCCGCGAGCACGGCCCCATCTTCGGCGACGGGCGCGGCTGCAGCGACGGCTGGCTCGTCGACGGCGGGGGCTGCGGCGACCTTGGTCGCACGGCCCCGGCGCCTGCGGGAGGTGGCCGGTGCGTCCGCCTGCTCGGCGGGCGCCGCTTCCGGCGCGGGCTCGGCTGCGGGCCGGGCCACCTCGACGGCGACGACGTCCGGCGTGTCACTGCCGACAGCGGTGCCGGCCTGGTCCGCGACGGCCTCGGCGGCCGGCGGCTCGGCGGTCTTCTTGCTCGCGCGGCGGCGGCTACGGGCGGGCTTGACCTCGGCCGGGGCGGCGTCGGAGGCGTCGGGGACGACCTCGGGCGCGGCGGGCT
Source organism: Kineosporiaceae bacterium (assembly GCA_046330935.1). Taxonomy (GTDB): domain Bacteria; phylum Actinomycetota; class Actinomycetes; order Actinomycetales; family Kineosporiaceae; genus JAXLRU01. Next base: position 77,336 of record JAXLRU010000005.1, on the reverse strand, counting down.
CGGTGACGGCGGCCTGCGACGCATCGACGGCCGCCTGCGGCGCGTCGACGGCGGCCGGGGCGGCCTTCGCCGCCTTGGCGGGTCGGGGGGAGGTGGCGCGGCGGCGGCGCGCGGGCGGTGCCGCGGGCTCCGACTCGGCCGCGGCGTGATCGGCCACGCCAGGCTCGGCCACCGCCGCCGGTGCTTCGGCCTGGGCGGGCGCCTCGGCAGAGGGCTGCGGCGCTGCCGCGGCCTTCGTGGCGCGGCGGCGCCGGGGACGAGTGGTCTCGGCGGGGGCCTCGACCACCTCAGGGGTGCTCTCGTCGAGCGTCACGGGTGACTCCCGTCCGCCCCGGGGAACCGGCCACACCATCACGGCTCCGCACGCGGCGGTCATCGCTGGTCGCGGCACCGGTGGGCACCGGGCCGCGGAAGTCGTCTCGCACGCCGTCCGCGATCGCACCACACGGTTGCGGGTGCGGCTCGGTCAGGCGTCGACGGCGTCCCGGTCGATGGTCAACGGATCGGCCACCGCACCGCTGCCGGGGTCGAGGGGGCCCTGCGCCAGTCGCGTCACCCGAGGGGGTGACGGCGGCGCGAGGTCGGCCACCGCCCGGAGAGCGGAGAGGACGTCATCGGGCCGGACGGCAGGTGTGGTGTGCCGAACGACCATCCGCAGTATCGCACAGGAGCCGCTGGTGTCTGTACCGACACGTTCGGTCACAGCGGTGTCGTCCGCGTCCCCCGGGCGAACCAGTCGCAGGCCCAGCACCGCCTCGCGGGCGTCGAACCGGCGGATGCCGGTCTTCGTCAGGCGCTCGACCTCCACGGTGCCGGCGGCCAGGAACGCCTCGACCGCCGACGCGACGGCGGCCGCGTCGGCTCCCGGCAGCTCGACCAGCCAGTCGGAGGCCTCGAGCCGGTCGGCGAGCGCGCCGGGACGCGCCTCGACGACCTCCAGCACGTCCAGGCCGGGGGGCAGCGCTTCGTCGAGCAGCACACGCATGCGCTCGGGGTCGCAGCGCCGGGTCAGGGAGATCTCCACGTACTCCGCCTCGCTGGCGGCACCGGTGGCGGCCGCGTTGGCGTAGGAGATCTTAGGGTGCGGGTTGAACCCGGCGGAGTAGGCCATCGGAACCCCGGCGCGGCGCAGGGCCCGCTCGAAGGCGCGCTGGAAGTCACGGTGGCTGGAGAACCGCAGCCGGCCCCGCTTGGCGTAGCGCAGCCGCAGCTTCTGGACCGCCGGCTCCGGCGGGGGCCCCTCGGGCATCCGCGCCACGCTCAGGCCTCCGGTCCGGTGCCCGTGGCCGCCGGGGCGTCGGGCCGCACCACGCTCAGCGGCAGCATCGAGCGGCCGGTGGGCCCGATCTGGATCTCCGTGCCCATCTGCGGACAGACGCCGCAGTCGAAGCACGGCGTCCAGCGGCAGTCCTCGACCTCGACCTCCGAGAGCGCGTCCTGCCAGTCCTCCCAGAGCCAGTCCTTGTCGAGCCCCGAGTCGAGGTGGTCCCAGGGCAGCACCTCGTCGACCTGACGCTCGCGCGTCGTGTACCAGTCGACGTCCACGGGCTCGCCCGCGAGGCCGCGCTGCGCCGCCGTCATCCAGCGCTCGAACGAGAAGTGCTCGTTCCAGCCGTCGAAGCGGCCGCCGTCCTCCCACACCGCCCGGATGACCTTGGCCACGCGCCGGTCGCCCCGCGAGAGCAGGCCCTCGACGATGCCGGGCTGCCCGTCGTGGTAGCGGAACCCGATCGACTTGCCGTATCGGCGGTCGGAGCGGATCGCCTCGCGCAGCTTCGCCAGCCGCGCGTCGACGACCTCGTGCGGCGCCTGACCCGCCCACTGGAAGGGCGTGTGCGGCTTGGGTACGAAGCCGCCGATGCTCACCGTGCAGCGGATGTCGCGCTGGCCCGACACCTGCCGGCCCGTCTCGATCACGCGCTTGGCCAGCTCGGCGATCTGCAGGACGTCCTCGTCGGTCTCGGTGGGCAGACCGCACATGAAGTAGAGCTTCACCTGCCGCCAGCCGTTGGCATAGGCCGTGGCCACGGTACGGATGAGGTCGTCCTCGGTGACCATCTTGTTGATCACCTTGCGGATGCGCTCGCTGCCGCCCTCGGGGGCGAAGGTGAGCCCGGAGCGACGGCCGTTGCGCGACAGCTCGTTGGCGAGGTCGATGTTGAAGGCGTCCACCCGCGTGCTCGGCAGGGACAGCCCCGTCTGGGTGCCCTCGTAGCGGTCGGCGAGCTGCTTGGTGACCTCGGCGATCTCGGAGTGGTCGGCCGAGGAGAGGCTGAGCAGGCCGACCTCCTCGAAGCCGGTCGCGGCCAGGCCACGCTCGACCATCTGGCCGATCCCCTGGATCGACCGCTCGCGCACCGGGCGGGTGATCATCCCCGCCTGGCAGAACCGGCACCCCCGGGTGCAGCCGCGGAAGATCTCGACGCTCATCCGCTCGTGCACGCTCTCGGCCAGCGGGACGAGGGGCTTCTTCGGGTAGGGCCACTCGTCGAGGTCCATCACGGTGTGCTTCGACACGCGCCAGGGCACCCCCGGCGCGGCGGGCACGACGCGCTGGATGCGCCCGTCGGGCAGATAGTCGACGTCGTAGAACTGCGGCACGTAGACCCCGCCGGTGGCGGCCAGGCGCAGCAGGAGCTCGCGCCGCCCGCCCGGGCGGCCCTCGCGCTTCCACTCCCCGATCACGTCGGTGACCTGCAGGACGGCCTGCTCGCCGTCCCCGATCACGGCGGCGTCGATGAACTCGGCGATGGGCTCGGGGTTGAACGCCGCGTGGCCGCCCGCGAGGACGACGGGGTGGGACTCGTCGCGGTCCGTGGCCGTCAGGGGGATGCCGGCGAGGTCGAGCGCGGTGAGCATGTTGGTGTAGCCGAGCTCGGTGGAGAACGACATCCCGAGGACGTCGAAGTCCCCCACCGCGCGGTGGGCGTCCACCGTGAACTGCGGGACGCCGTGCTCGCGCATCTGGCGCTCGAGGTCGGGCCACACCGCGTAGGTGCGCTCGGCCAGGGCGTCGGGGCGCTCGTTGAGGACCTCGTAGAGGATCATGACGCCCTGGTTGGGGACGCCCACCTCGTAGGCGTCGGGGTACATCAGCGCCCAGCGCACCGTGGCGTCCCCGGCGACGTCCCACGCCTTGACCTGCGAGTTCAGCTCGCCGCCCACGTACTGGATCGGCTTGGACACCGAGGCCAGCAGGGGCTCGAGGCGGTCGAAGACGCTCGCACCGTGCGGGTGCGGCGCCGGACGCGCGGGGCGGGTGTCAGGGGTCGCGTCGACGGACATACGACTGACGTCCCTCCGGTGGGTGACGGGCGGTCGGCGAGCCGTCCCCCCACGCACCCGCGAACCGCGGTGCGTGAATCGCGGGCCTGCTCGCGACCTCCAGGGTAACCGCGGGGCGGACCGCCGGAGGACCGCGCCCGCAGGTCGGGCCGGAACGGGCGTCGGCTCAGAGGCCGGGGAACCAGATCCCGATCTCGCGCGCCGCCGACTCGGGGCTGTCGGACCCGTGGACGAGGTTCTGCTGCACCTTCAGCCCCCAGTCGCGGCCCAGGTCGCCACGGATCGTGCCCGGAGCGGCGACGGTGGGGTCGGTCGCCCCGGCCAGGCTGCGGAAGCCCTTGATCACGTTCTGACCCTCGGCGACGACGGCGAGGACCGGGCCGGAGGACATGAACTCCACCAGCGGACCGTAGAAGGGCTTGCCCTCGTGCTCGGCGTAGTGCGCGGCCAGCTCCTCGGCGGTGGCCTCGCGCAGCTGCACCGCCACGAGCCCGTACCCCTTCGCCTCGATCCGGCGCAGGATCTCCCCGCACAGGCCGCGGCGCACGCCGTCCGGCTTGACCAGGATCAGGGTCCGCTCGATCGCGGGCTGGTCGGGAAGCGGGGCGGGCGAGGTCACGGAGGTCCTCCTCGGGACGCGGCCGGGAACGGGCGGGGCGAGCGCAGGCAGCCTAGCCACCGCCGGTGAACCCCCGATCGTCGGCTCCAGCGCTCAAGGCGGGCACTCGAGTGCCGACAGAAGAGTTCCCAGGGTGATCGACGGACGAGAGGGGTGCCAGGTGCACGACGTGAGCCTCACCACCGCGCTCGGCAGCGTCCTGGGTGCCGCTGTCGAGGGTCCCGACCGGCCGGCGCTGCTGGCGGCGATCTTCGAGCACCCCGAGCTGCCCGAGGACGACGTCCCTCCCCCGCCCGCGCACTGCCTCACGAACCTGCCCGCACCCCGCCGGGCGCGCCCGGAGGAGCTCGCCTGAGCAGGGGGCCGCTCAGGCGGGCGGCGAGGAGGGCGAGGCCTGCGCCGCGCGCGCGGCGGCCAGCGCGTCGAGTCGCCCGCCCTGGCGCAGCGCGGTCCACCACAGGGCGGCGAACGCGACGCCGACCACCCACATCGCCGGCAGCCACCATCCCGCCGCGAGCATGAGCACCTGCAGCACCCACCCGGCGGCGTAGCCGCCCGGCCGGCGCAGCGCCCCCGCGACGAGCACGCAGACCACCATCAGGGCCAGGCCCACGGACAGGGCCGCCGCGGGGGGCACGTCGGCGAGGTCCTTGCCCACCAGTCCGGCGAACAGCCAGACGAGCGCCTCGAAGGCGAGCACCGAGGCGGCGAGCGTGCGCTTGAGCGACCGCACGGCTCACCCCTTCCCGAGCAGGACGCGCACGTCCCCGACGAGGGTGATCGAACCGGTGGCGAGCACGGCGCTGCCGGGGACGCCGTCGAGCTCGGCGCGGGCGACGGCGACGTCGAGGGCGTGGTCGAGACGCTCGGCGACCGTCACCCGGTGCTCGCCGAAGACCTCCCCGGCGAGCTCGGCGAGGTCCTGCACGTCGCGGGCACGACCGGAGGAGGACCGCGTGAGGACGATCTCGTCGAGCACGGGCTCCAGCTCGGACAGGATGCCCTCGGCGTCCTTGTCCTCCAGGATCGCGACGAGCCCCACGAGCCGGCTGAAGGTGAAGGACTCCCGGAGGGCCTCGGCCAGGACGGCCGCGCCCGCCGGGTTGTGGGCCGCGTCGACGAGGATCGTGGGGCTGCGCCGCACGATCTCCAGTCGGCCCGGGGAGTCGACACCGGCGAAGGCGGCGATCACGACCTCGGGGTCGAGGGCCGGGGTGTCCCCCTCCGCATCGGAGCCACCGTCGGCGGGACGCGCGCCGAGCAGGGCCTCGGTGGCCGCGAGCGCCGCCGCCGCGTTGCGCGCCTGGTGCACGCCGTGCAGCGGGAGGAACACGTCGTCGTAGCGGCGGCCCAGGCCCTGCAGGGACACCAGCTGGCCGCCGACGGCCACGTCGCGGGTGACCAGCCCGAAGTCGATCCCCTCCCGGGCCACGCGCGCGCCGACGGAGGCCGCCCGTTCCAGCAGCGGCACCGCGGCCTCGGGATCCTGCTCGGCGAGCACGGCCACGCCGCCGGGCTTGATGATCCCGGCCTTCTCGGTCGCGATGCTCGCGAGGTCGTGGCCCAGGAAACGCTCGTGGTCGATCGCCACGGGCATCACCACCGACACCTCGGCGTCGATCACGTTCGTCGCGTCCCACGCCCCGCCCATCCCCACCTCGACGACGGCGACGTCGACCGGGGCGTCGGCGAACGCGGCGTACGCCATCGCCACGAGCACCTCGAAGAAGGTCATCCGCGGCTGGGTGGGATCCGCGGCGTCCACGAGCTCGACGTAGGGGATCACCTCGTCGTAGACCTCGACGAAGCGGGCGCGACCGAGCGGGACGCCGTCGACGGCGATCCGCTCACGGGGCTCGGTCAGGTGGGGGCTGACGAACCGCCCGGTGCGCAGACCCTGCTCGCGCAGGAGTCGCTCGATCATCCGGGTCGTCGAGGTCTTGCCGTTGGTGCCCGTGACGTGCACCGCGCGGAAGGCGTGCTGGGGGTCGCCCATCAACCGGCAGGCGTGGGCGATGCGGGTCAGGCTCGGCACGAGGTCGTGCTCGGGGGCGCGGCCCAGGATCGCCGCCGTCACCCGGCGGTAGTCCTGCTCCACCGCCGGGTCGTCCCGGTCCGGGCGGGGGCTCGCGGTCACGTTTCCTCCGTGAAGGTGATGGATCCGACCGATGCGGGACAACCCGTCCGGTCCCTCTATTGTCCGTGGTCGTCGGCCGAGAGCTGGACGGACGACCGGATCGACGACCGAAGGACCACGATGAGGACCAGGGTGAGGGCGTGGCACGCCGCTGCAGCGGTCGGGCTGGCCGGGTCATTGTGCCTGGCGGGTGCGCAGGGCGGGATGGCGGCACCGGCAGCTGCGCCGGCCACTCCGTCCCGGGCGGTGACGTCCCCCGCCGCGGGTGACGCGGCGGCCCTCGCGTCCCCGGCCGGGGACGCCGCCCAGCGGCTCCAGCGCCGGCTGAGGTCGGGGGGCGCGGGCGCGGCCCGGGTGCGGGTGCGCCCCGGCACCGGTGCGGCGACGTTCGTGGCCGCGGAGCCCGGCCGGGCGATCCGTCCCTCGGCGCAAGCCCGCAGCGACGCCCAGCCACTGGCCCGCACGCGCGGGGCGGGGGTCCGTGAGCGCGACGCCCGCGCGTTCCTGCAGGACTACGGGCAGGCGTTCGGCGTCACCGACCCGGCACGGGACCTGACGCAGCGCCGCACGGTCGACGGTGCGGACGGCGGCGCCGCGGTGCGCTTCCAGCAGCTGCGCGAGGGCGTCCCCGTGCTCGGCGGTGAGCTCGTCGTCACGGTCGACGCCTCCGGCGACACCACCAGCGCCAACGGCGAGGTCGCCACCTCGCTGCAGCAGGTCCCCACCACGCCGTCCCGCACGGCGGCCCAGGCAGCCCGGCGAGCGGTGCGGGAGACCGCGGGCGCCCACGGCGTCGCCGCGTCGGCGCTCACCGCCGGCACACCGGCCCTGTGGATCTACGACCCCGCGCTGCTCGGAGCGCCGGGCCCGCAGGCCGCCCGCCTGGTCTGGCGGGTCGAGGTGACGGGCACCGACCTGCGCCGCCTGGTGCTCGTCGACGCCCGCACCGGCACGGTGGCCCTCGCCTTCGACCAGAACCCCCACGCGCGCACCCGCTACGTCTGCGACCTCGGCAACCGCCGCGTGGCCGACGAGACCTGCCGGTCCCCCTACAGCCGCAGCGAGGGCGCAGCCGCGTCGACGATCCCCGACGTCAACCGCGCCTACGACTACGCCGGTGCCACCTACGACTACTTCAAGGGCCGCTTCGGTCGCGACAGCATCGACGGGCGGGGCATGGCCATCAAGAGCAGCGTGCGCTACTGCTCCACGGACCCCGACGACTCCTGCCCGTTCGACAACGCCTTCTGGAACGGCAGCCAGATGGTCTACGGCGCGGGCTACGCCTCGGCCGACGACGTGGTGGGGCACGAGCTGACCCACGGCGTCACCGAGAACACGGCGGGCCTCTTCTACTACGGCGAGGCCGGCGCGATCAACGAGTCCGTGTCCGACATCTTCGGCGAGCTGATCGACCAGACGGACAAGCTGGGCAACGACGCCACCTCGGTGCGCTGGCGCCTCGGCGAGGACCTGCCCGACGGCGCCGTCCGCGACATGCGCAACCCTGCCACCTTCGGGGACCCCGACCGCGTCGGCAGCGCCTCCTGGTACGCGGGGCTCGCCGACTCCGCGGGCGTGCACACCAACTCCGGCGTCGGCAACAAGGCGGCGTCCCTGATGGTCGACGGCGGCACCTTCAACGGGGTCACCGTCGCCGGCATCGGCGAGATCCGCACCGCGCTCGTCTACTACGAGGCGTTGACCCGGCTGATGACCTCGGCCACGGACTACCGCGACCTCTTCGACCTCCTGCCGCAGGCGTGCGCCAACCTCGTGGGCAGCAACGCGATCACGACGGCCACCTGCCAGTCCGTGCGCGGTGCGGTGACCGCGACCGAGATGGACGACGTGCCGGCCGGTGCCGTCGCCAGGGCGCCGGTGTGCCCGCCCGGACAGTTCCGCGCCGACCTCTTCGCGGACGACCTGGAGTCCCCCGGTGCCGGGCGCTGGCAGGTGTCGACGGTGGGCGGGTTCGGTTGGTCCTACCCGCAGGACGACAACCCCTACGGCTACCCGTTCAGCTACGCCTCCAGTGGCACGACGTCGATGTGGGGCGACGACCCCGACGCGGCCACCGGCGGTTCGCCCAGCGACTCGCGGATCGCCATGACCTCCGACGTCACCATCCCCTCCGACGCCGTGCCGTACCTGCGTTTCAACCACGCCTGGTCCTTCTGGAGCGGCGGCGGTCACACCGACGGCGGGCAGCTGGTCTACAGCACCGACGGCGGGTCCACGTGGACCTCGGCGGCGGCCCTGCCCGCGGTCAACGGCTTCACCTCGGGCTCCGTGTCGGCGCTCGGTGGAGGCCCGGGGTGGACGGGCGCGAGCCGCGGCTGGGCCGCCAGCCGCTTCGACCTCAGCGACCTCGCCGGTGAGTCGGTGCGCTTCGGGTTCCGGGTGGCCAGCTCGGCCGACAGCGACGGCGACCTCGGCTGGTTCGTGGACGACGTCGCCGTCTACACCTGCACGACGTCGCTGCCCGCGCGTCCCGCGTCGGTGTCGGTCTCCGACGCCAGGGCCCGCGAGGGCGAGGCCTCAGCGGCCTTCACGGTGACCCGCTCCAGCACCGTCGGCACCGCGAGCGTCCGCGTCCGCACCACTCCCGGCACGGCCACCGCGGGTGACTTCACCGCCGTCGACACCACCGTGACGTTCGGTGCCGGTCAGTCCAGCGTCACCGTCCCCGTCACCGTCCTGCAGGACCCGCTGGTGGAGGTGCCCGAGACCTTCACCGTCGATCTCAGCGACCCCGTCGGGGTGGTCGTGGACGACGGCACCGGAGTCGCGACGATCAACAGCGACGATGCGGGCGGGCTGCCGACGCTGTCGATCTCCGACGCCTGGGGCGCCGAGGGCAACAGCGGCACCAAGGGCATGGCCTTCACGATCACCCGGACCGGCGACACCAGCCAGCCGGCGTGGGCCACCGTGGCGACCTCCGCCGGTTCGGCCTCGGCCTCGGACTTCGTGACCCTCGCCCCGCAGTCCCTCACCTTCACCCCGGGGGTGACCAGCAAGACCGTGTGGGTGCAGGCGCGCGGGGACACCCTGGCCGAGAACAACGAGACCTTCACCCTGGCGATCACCAGCGCCGCGAACGCGACGATCAGCGACGGCAGCGGGGTCGGCACGATCGTCGACGACGAGGGGCCGGTCGCCAATCCCGTCCGCTCGACGTTCTCCGTCTCCGACGTCGTCGTGGCCGAGCCCGCGAGCGGCGCCGTCGCCGTCCAGTTCACGGTGAGCCGCGGCGGCGACGTCAGCACGACGGGCTCCGTCGTCGTCGCGACCGCCGACGACACGGCCAGAGCGGGCGCGGACTACCTCGCCCGGGTCGCGGGCGTGCAGACGTTCACGCCGGGGCAGCGCACGCGGGTCGTGAACGTGACCCTCAACGGCGACAACGTCGCCGAGCGCCCGGAACGCTTCCGGTTCGTGCTCTCCTCCCCCGTCAACGCGGTCCTGGCCGACGCCCTCGCCTACGCCGACGTCGTCGACACGGACACGGGCCTGCCCTCGGCGCTGGCCGTGGGCGACGCCGTCGCCGTCGAGCCCGCGACGGGCACGGCGGCGCTCACCTTCACGGTGACCCGCACCGGTGCCGGCAGCGAGGCCGCCACGGCGGCCTGGGCGGTCTGGGGCGGGGCGGCGCCCTCTGCGTCGTTCCCCAGCGACTACGCCCCGGCCTCCGGCAGCGTGGTCGTCCCCGCGGGGCAGACGAGCGCCACGGTCACGGTGCAGGTCAAGGCGTGGTCGCGCTTCGAGCCGGTGGAGAACCTGCGCCTGGTGATCTCGGCCCCCGGCAACACGGCCATCCGGGACGCGATCGGGATGGGCCGGATCGTCGACAACGACTGAGCCGGCGCGCGGCGCGCGCTGACGGCGGCTCAGGGGCGGGGCGTGACGCCTCGCCCCTGAGCCGTCCCGGCCGATGCGGTCAGGCCCGCCCGGTCACCGCCACGGTGACGGCGTCCCCGCCGACCCGGATCTCGACCTCGTCGGCCAGCGTCTCCCCGGCCACGAGCTCCGCGTGCGTGCGGGCCCACTCGACCTGGTCCGCCGGCACCCCGAGGTGCAGGGTGATCCGGTCGGAGACCTGCAGGCCCGCCGCCTTGCGCTCGTCCTGCACCTGCCGGATGACGTCGCGGGCCCAGCCCTCGGCCCGCAGGTCGTCGTCCAGGGCCGTGTCGAGCACCACGAAGCCGCCCGAGGGCAGCACGGTGACCGCGCGGTCGCCGACCTCCCCCGCGACGACGGTCTCCAGGGTGTACTCGCCCTCGGCCAGCGCCACTCCCCCGCAGACGACGCCGTTCTCGTCGGCCTGCCAGTCACCGGACTTGCTCGCCTTGATCACCGTCTGCACGGCCTTGCCGAGCCGGGGCCCGGCCGCCCGCGCGTTGACGGTGAGCCGCTGGCTGATCTGCACGTCACCGGCCGCCGGGTCGCCCAGGCGCGCCAGGACGACGTCCTTGACGTTGACCTCGTCGGCGATGACCGGCGCGAACGGCGTCAGCGCGTCGGGGTCGGCGACGACCACGGTCAGCGAGCGCAGGGGCTGGCGCACCCGCAACGACGACGCCTTGCGCAGCCCGAGGGTCGCCGAGGCGACCTCGCGGGCGCTGTCCATGGCGACGACGAGCGCGTGGTCGGCCGGCAGCTCCTCGGGCGTGGGCCAGTCGGTCAGGTGCACGCTGCGCCCGCCCGTCAGCCCCCGCCAGATCTCCTCGCTGACCAGCGGCAGCAGCGGCGCGGCCAGGCGGGTCAGCACCTCGAGCACCGCGGCGAGGGTGTCGAAGGCCGCCGGCTCCTCCGTCCAGAACCGCTCGCGCGAACGCCGCACGTACCAGTTCGACAGGACGTCGAGGAAGTCGCGGACCGCCGCACAGGCACCGGCGATGTCGTAGGCGTCCAGCAGGCCCGTGACGTCGACGACCAGCTCGCGGGTCTTGGCCAGGAGGTAACGGTCGAGGACGTCGGTGGAGTCCGTGCGCGGCGTGGCCGTGTACCCCCGGCCCTCGTCGGCCAGGTTGGCGTAGAGGGAGAAGAAGTACCAGACGTTCCACAGCGGGATCAGCACCTGACGGACGCCGTCGCGGATGCCCTGCTCGGTGACGATGAGGTTGCCGCCGCGCAGGACGGGGCTGCTCATCAGGAACCAGCGCATCGCGTCGGCGCCGTCGCGGTCGAAGACCTCGCGGACGTCGGGGTAGTTGCGCAGGCTCTTGGACATCTTGCGGCCGTCGTCGCCCAGCAGGATGCCGTGGCTGACGCACGTGGAGAACGCGGGCCGGTCGAACAGGGCCGTGGCCAGCACGTGCATGGTGTAGAACCAGCCGCGGGTCTGCCCGATGTACTCGACGATGAAGTCGCCCGGGTAGTGGTGCTCGAACCAGTCCTTGTTCTCGAACGGGTAGTGCACCTGCGCGAACGGCATCGAACCCGACTCGAACCAGCAGTCGAGCACCTCGGGCACCCGCCGCATGGTCGACGCCCCGGTCGGGTCGTCGGGGTTCGGCCGGGTCAGCTCGTCGACGTGCGGGCGGTGCAGGTCGGCCGGGCGGACGCCGAAGTCGCGCTCCAGCTCCTCCAACGACCCGTAGACGTCGACGCGCGGGTAGCGGGGGTCGTCGGACACCCACACGGGGATCGGGCTGCCCCAGTAGCGGTTGCGGCTGATCGACCAGTCGCGGGCTCCGGCCAACCACTTGCCGAAGGACCCGTCCTTGATGTGCTCGGGCACCCAGGTGATCTGCTGGTTCAGCTCGACCATCCGGTCACGGAACGCGCTGACCTTGACGAACCACGACGACACCGCCTTGTAGATCAGCGGGTTGTCGCAGCGCCAGCAGTGCGGGTAGCTGTGGTCGTAGGTCTCCTGGCGCAGCAGGACGGTGCCGGGCGTGAGGCCCTCGGGCACCGCGACGTCCGCGCCGTCGGCGTTCGCGGTGGCCGCCTTCAGGTCGGCGATCACCAGCTTGTTGGCGTCGAACACCTGCGTGCCCGCGTACTGCGGCACCTCGGCGGTGAACCGGCCCTGCCCGTCGACCGGGACGACGGGCTCGATGCCCGCGGCGTCCGTGGCCGCCTTGTCGTCCTCACCGAAGGCCGGGGCCAGGTGGACCACACCCGTGCCGTCCTCCGTCGTGACGAAGTCGGCGGCGAGCACCTGGTGGGCGTTGGCCCGGCCCGCGAACGCGGTGAACGCGGGGGCGTACCGGGAGCCGACGAGCTCCGCACCGCTGAGCCGCTCCACGAGGCGGTCCGCGGCGTCGGCGTCGTCGACGGAGGCGAGCCCCAGCTCGCGGGAGTAGTGCCCGAGGCGCGCGGCGGCCAGGAGGTAGCGGCGCGCCGCCTCCGCGTCCCCCTTGGCCGGGTCCCCGGTGACGACGACGTACTCGAGCTCGGGGTGGACCGCGGCGGCCAGGTTGCTCGGCAGCGTCCACGGCGTCGTCGTCCAGATCAGCAGGTGCGCGCCGGCGGCGGGACCGTCGAGCAGTTCGAAGCCGACCGTGACGGCCGGGTCCTGCCGCTGGCGGTAGACGTCGTCCATGCGCGTCTCGGTGTTCGACAGCGGCGTCTCGCAGCGCCAGCAGTACGCGAGCACCCGGAAGCCCTCGTAGACCAGACCCTTGTCCCAGAGGGTCTTGAAGGCCCACATGACCGATTCCATGTAGTCCAGGTCGAGGGTCTTGTAGTCGTTGTCGAAGTCCACCCACCGGGCCTGACGGTTGACGTAGGCCTCCCAGTCCTGGGTGTAGCGCAGGACCGAGGTGCGGCAGGCGTCGTTGAACCGCGCGATGCCCATCGACTCGATCTCGGACTTGTGGGTGATGCCCAGCTGCTTCTCGGCCTCCACCTCGGCCGGCAGGCCGTGGCAGTCCCAGCCGAAGCGGCGCTCGACGCGCTCGCCGCGCATCGTGCGGTAGCGCGGGACGACGTCCTTGACGTAGCCGGTCAGCAGGTGGCCGTAGTGCGGCAGGCCGTTGGCGAACGGCGGGCCGTCGTAGAAGACGAACTCGTTGCCGCCGACGGTGCCGTCGGCGGAGTCCGCGCTGCGCGCCGACACGCTCGCCTCGAACGTGCCGTCGGCCTTCCAGTACGCCTCGACGCGCTGCTCGATCTCGGGGAAGCGGGGGGCGGCGACGATCGGCGTGGCACCGGCCAGGCGGGGGTACACGGAGCCGCCGCCCAGGCCCTGGTCGGGGGTCGCGGGGACGAGATCGGTCGAGTCAGGGGTCTGGCTCACAGCGGACGGCTCCTCACCGCGTCACCGGCCCGCACGCGGCGTGCAGCGGGCACACGTCGGTGCGAGGACGGCGCCCCCGGTCGACCCGGGCGGCGTCGCGGTACCACCTCGCTTGCCGGGCCCCCGCGTGGGGACGCCGACCGCTCGTCGGGCAGCGATGACGGGCTGCTCCCGTCCGGTTCTACTGAGGCCCCGCCCGCTCGGGTGGGGCCCGTTCTTCCGGAGGCTCGCCGGTGATGGCCGGGTCGGCGCCTGTGGGCCCATCGTAACCGCCGCCGCGGCGTCGTTCTTCCCGATTCCCGCGGGGCGGGCGCGCTCGACGGCAGGCGCGACCGGCCCGACGTGCCACCGCGGCCACGGGCCGCCAACGGCCCCCCGGCCGGACAATGCGCCGGACCGTGAATTACCTTTTTCCGCGACCTTTTCGCGGAATGCATGCGACAGCCCGAAAGCGTTGACCGAACCAACACGACCGCACTAACGTTCGTCGGAACTTCCGCCGCCGGCGCCCACGCGCGCCGACGCCGCATTCATCCCCCGTTCACCGGGCCGCCAGAAAAGGCCCCCGGCCTCCCCCAGAGTCGAGCGATGCCACGCCTTCGTCCCGCACCCCTGCCCGCCCTCGTCCTCGCCGCGGCCTGCGCTCTCGGCGCCCTCGTCGCCGTCCCTGCAGCCGACGCCGTCCCCGACGCCACGGCGTCCCCCGCGGCCCTGCGCGACGGCGCCGCCCCCGCCGCGAAGGCCACGGCGAAGTGCCGCACCAAGAAGAACGGCACCAAGGTCTGCAAGACCGTCACGAAGAAGCGCAGCACGACCAAGCCGCCCTCGCCCACCCCGTCCGAGTCGGGCCCGCGGCCGGTGTACGAGGCGGGGTTCGAAGCGGGCTCGACCGACGGCTGGGCCCCCCGCGCGCAGGAGACCGTCGCCGTCACCTCCACGGCGGCCCACACGGGGAGCCGGTCGCTGCTCACGAGCGGGCGGACCAGCGCGTGGCACGGCCCGTCGAAGGACCTCACCTCGCTCCTGGTCCCCGCAGCCGGGTACACCGTGTCGGCCTACGCCCGGCTCGTGGCGGGCACGCCGGCGACGACGGTGCTGCTGACCAGCGCGCAGACCTCGGCCGGCACCACCACGTACCGGCCCGTAGCGTCCCCCGTCGCGGTCACCGACCAGCAGTGGGTCCGCCTCACCGGGACGCTGAGCGCCCCCTCGGGCGTCGACGCCGTCGCGCTCTACGCGGAGAGCCCTTCGGCGACCGCGGCCTTCCTGCTGGACGACGTGACGGTCACGCCCGACGGCACCACGCAGTCGCCGACGCCGACGCCGACCACGACGTCCCCCCTCCCGTCGTCGACGACCCCCTCGCCGACCCTGACGCTGGGCCCCGCCGACCTCACCGTCGACCCGGCCACCCGGTACCAGAAGATCGACGGCTTCGGTGCCGCACTGCCCATCTGGCCGGGCAGCGCCAACGGGATGCTCAGCACCTCCGAGGTGCGCACCCTCGTCGGCACCGGTGAGAGCGAGCTCGGGCTGTCGATCATCCGGACGATGCTCAGCCACGACCAGGCGGCGTGGCCGTTCGCGGTGGCCGACCTCAAGGAGGCCAAGGCCTACGGCCAGGGGGTGAAGATCCTGGCGAGCCCGTGGACGGCGCCTGCGTCGTACAAGACGAACAACTCCCTCACCGGCGGCGGGAAGCTGAAGACGGACTACTACGACGATTACGCCGATCACCTGAACCGCTATGTCCAGTACATGCGCGGGCAGGGCGTGACGATCGACGTGACGTCGGTGCAGAACGAGCCCGACTGGCATCCCGACTACGACTCCATGGATTGGAGCGGCGAGGAACTGCGCACCTTCGTCCGCGACGTGGGGGCCCGCGTGAAGGACACCAAGCTCATGGTCGCGGAGTCCCTCAACATGAACCGCGCCCTGACCGACCCGACCCTCAACGACGCCGCGGCCGCCGCCACCATCGGCTACATCGGTGGGCACCTCTACGGCGCGGAGGCCGCGGGGCGCCTGTCCCCCTACCCCCTCGCCGCCCAGCGGTCCAAGCCCGTCTGGATGACCGAGTACAACCTGCACGAGGCCGACGGCAGCGGCTCCGCCATCTGGGGCGACCCGAGCAACCGGGCCGCGTGGGACGAGACGCTGGACAAGATCATGAACGGCGTCCACAAGTCGATGGACTCCAACTGGAGCGCCTACGTGTGGTGGTACGGGCGCCGGTACTACTCGTTCATCGGCGACGGCGAGTCCGCCTACGGCACCACCAAGGGCGCCGTCCTCAAGCGAGGCTGGGCGTTCTCGCAGTACTCCAGGTACGTCCGTCCCGGCTACGACCGGGTGGCGCTGTCCCGGAGCAGCAAGGCGCAGGGGCTCGACGTCACCGCCTACACCGGCGACGGCAAGGTCACGCTCGTCATCCTCAACCGATCGACGAGCCCCGTGACCGACGCGGTCGTGCAGGTCCCCGGGTCCGTCCGCGCCGCGCAGTACACGCTGACCTCCCAGTACTCCAGCCGTGCCGCGCAGCCGGTGGCCGTCGCCGGCGGCAAGGTCAGGCTCACCGTCGGCCCGAGGAGCATCTCGACGCTCGTCCTGACGACGTCCTGACCGCCATCTGAGTCCCTTCGGGGAACCCCGACCCCCAGCACGGCGAAGGCCGGCGTCCTCTCCCGCAAGGGGAGGGCGCCGGCCTTCGCCGTGCTCACGCTGCGCAGGGTCAGCCCGCCGGCAGGGCCGCCAGCCGCTCGTCGACGCGCGCCACCTCGGCCTCGGCCGCCGCCTGCCGCTCGCGGATCTTCGCGACGACGTCGGCGGGGGCCTTCGACAGGAACTGCTCGTTGCCGAGCTTCTTGCCGACCTGCTCCAGCTCCTTGACCGCCACCTGGCGGTCCTTCTCCAGGCGCTTGCGCTCGGCGGCGACGTCGATCGCGCCCGACAGGTCGAGCTCGACCTCCACCTCGCCCGAGGCCAGCGTGGCCGTCGCGGCGAACCCCTCGCCCGGCTCCGTCAGCCGCGCCAGCGATCGCACCTCGGCCTCGTGGCCGCCCAGCGCCGAGCCGGCGGCGTCGAGCCCCGACAGCCGCGCCGCGACCTTCTGGCCGGGCTTGAGCCCCTGCTCGGCACGGAAGCGCCGCACCTCGGTGACGAGCTTCTGCAGCGCCTCGACCTCGGCCTCGGCGGCCTTGTCAGCGACGACCCCGGTGCGCTCGGCCAGCACCGGCCAGCTCGCGACGACCAGCGACTCCCCGTGCGTCAGCGCCGTCCACAGCGTCTCGGTGACGAACGGAGCGACCGGGTGCAGCAGCCGCAGGACGACGTCGAGCACCTCCCCGAGCACGCGCCGCGTCACCTCTGCCGCACGCCCGCCGCCGTCCAGCGGCAGCTTCGCGAGCTCGATGTACCAGTCGCAGACCTCGTCCCAGACGAAGTGGTACAGCGCGTCGGTGGTCTTGGCGAACTGGTAGTCCTCGTACCCGGCGTCGACCTGCGCGACGACGGCCGCCAGCCGCGAGAGGATCCAGCGGTCGACGACCGACAGCTCCTGCGCCGCGGGCAGGGGCCCGTCGACGGTCGCGCCCTTCATGAGGGCGAACCGCGTGGCGTTCCACAGTTTCGTGCAGAAGTTGCGGCTGCCCTGGACGGCCTCCTCCCCGATCGGCACGTCGGTGCCGGGGTTGGCCCCCCGGGCCAGGGTCAGCCGCAGGGCGTCGGAGCCGTAGGCGTCCATCCACTCCAGCGGGTCGACGACGTTCCCGAACGACTTGGACATCTTCTTGCCGAACTGGTCGCGGACCATGCCGTGCAGGGCGATCGTCGAGAACGGCGGCTCACCCATCGCGTAGATGCCGAACATCATCATCCGGGCGACCCAGAAGAAGAGGATGTCGTAGCCCGTGACCAGCACGCTGTTCGGGTAGTAGCGGGCGACCTCGGGGGTGGCGTCGGGCCAGCCGAGCGTCGAGAACGGCCACAGCCCGCTGGAGAACCACGTGTCGAGGACGTCGGCGTCCTGGGTCCACCCCTGCGGCGGGGTGCCGTCGGGCCCGGAACCGGGCAGCGTCTCGTCGGGGCCGAGGCAGACGACCTCGCCGTCCGGGCCGTACCAGACCGGGATCCGGTGGCCCCACCACAGCTGGCGGCTGATGCACCAGTCGTGCATGTTGTCGACCCACGCGAACCAGCGCGCGGTCAGCTCCTGGGGGTGGATCGCCACCCGACCGTCGCGGACCGCGTCCCCGGCCGCCTTCGCCAGCGGGGCGGTGTTGACGAACCACTGCAGGCTCAGCCGCGGCTCGACGGTCGTCTTGCACCGGGAGCAGTGACCGACGGCGTGGACGTAGGGCCGCTTCTCGACGCCGACCCGGCCCAGCTCGCGCAGCGCCTCCCGGACGGCGACCCGCGCCTCGTAGCGGTCCATACCGTCGAAGGGGGTGCCGGTGCCCTCGATGACGGCCTCCGCCGACATCACCGTGATCATGGGCAGGTCGTGTCGGCGACCGATCTCGAAGTCGTTCGGGTCGTGGGCGGGGGTGACCTTGACCGCCCCCGTGCCGAACGCAGGGTCGACGTGCGTGTCGGCGACGACGGGGATCCGGCGCCCGACCAGCGGCAGGTAGACGGTCCGCCCGACGAGGTGGGCGTAGCGCTCGTCGTCGGGGTGGACGGCGATCGCCGTGTCCCCGAGCATCGTCTCGACGCGCGTGGTGGCAACGACGATGCGGTCCTCGGCGTCCTGCGCCACGCCGGACTCGTCGCCGCCGTAGACGAGCTGGACGAGCTCGCCCTCGTCGTCGGAGTGCTCGACCTCGATGTCGGACAGCGCCGTCAGGCACCGCGGACACCAGTTGATGATCCGCTCGGCGCGATAGATCAGGCCGTCGTCGTAGAGCCGCTTGAAGATCGTCTGGACGGCACGCGAGAGCCCCTCGTCCATCGTGAAGCGCTCACGCGTCCAGTCGACGCCGTCACCGAGCCGCTTCATCTGGCCCAGGATCTGCCCGCCCGAGGCCTCCTTCCACTCCCAGACCTTCGCGACGAAGTCCTCGCGGCCCAGGTCGTGGCGGGTCAGCCCGTCCTTGCGCAGCTCCCGCTCCACGACGTTCTGAGTCGCGATCCCCGCGTGGTCCATGCCCGGCAGCCACAAGGCGTCGTAGCCCTGCATCCGGCGGCGGCGGACGAGCGCGTCGATCAGGGTGTGCTCGAAGGCGTGCCCGAGGTGGAGGCTGCCGGTGACGTTCGGCGGCGGGATGACGATCGTGTACGGGGTCTTGTCGGAGGACGGGTCGGCCGTGAAGTACCCGTTGTCGACCCAGCGCCGGTAGAGCGCGCCCTCTACATCGCCCGGCACGAACGAGGTCGGCAGGTCGACGGCGGGCGCGGGTGCCTGCGCGACGTCGGGCGCAGGGCTCGGCTGGGTGTTGGACATGGCGGAAATCCTACGGAGGTCGGGGCGGGACCCTGGACCGGGTTTCCGTCCGGCCGGGCCCGGAGGCAACCATGGGGCAGCCCCCGACATTCCGGGTGCCCCTACGATGCGGTGTCGGGGTCGGCCGGACCACCGCCCAGGGGGGAGCAGAGGACGTGGAGTCACCGCGGGCGCCGCAGTCGGAGTCAGCACGGTCGGTGCCGTCGGAGCCCCACCCGAGGCCGCCCGACGTCGTCCTGAGCCCGCCCGCCACCGGTCGCCAGATCGCCGTCTTCGCCGTGGTCGTCCTCGGCGTCCTGTCCGCACTGGCGGTGGGCCTCGTGTGGGCATGGCGCTCGTTGCCCACCCCCGGGTGGCCGCACGGGCGCGACCCCGCCTCCTTCGCCCTTCCCGGGCGCTTCGAGGGCGCGCCCGGGGTTGCGGATCCGAAGGTCGTGTCGCAGATGGCCCACCCGTTCTCGTTGGTGTCGCGCCGACAGGCGCAGGTCCTCACCTACGCGACGGCGACCGGCGACGTGTTCGCCTCCGCCACCAGACCCGACAAGCCGGTCCCCGACGCCGGGTTGGCACAGATCGCCGCGATGTTCGCAGCGGCCACGGACGGCGAGGCCTCCGGCGAGCCGACGCGGCCGCCCCTCCCGGCGGGCGCGACCATGATGGTCTGCGTGCGGTATCCCGCGTCGCGCTCGGGGTGTGTGATCGGTGCCGCCGACGCCCTCGCGATGGTCGTCGTCGTGGGCGAGCGGGACGCCCCCACCACCGCGACGTCGCTCTGGCAGGCCTCCTACCGCCCTGCCCGGAGCTGACCGGCTCCGCCGCGCTCACGTTGCGTCACCTGAGGGACGTCCCCGGCGCCGCGTCAAGGTGCCGGATCCTCCTGCCGACCTCCCTGCAGACGTGGCCGAACGTGCGGCGGTGATCCGGGGTGCTCCCCGGCGGGAGGACTTCGTGAGCAAGCAGCCGGACTACGACTTCTTCACGACGCCCTCCCCCCAGGGCTCCACGTGGGGGACGCCACCCGGGCCCGGTCCCAGCTCCCCCGCCCCCGCCGACCCTTGGGGCGCCCCCGCACCGCCCTCCGCGTTCGCAACGCCGTCGGCCACCCAGCCCGGACCCCGTGGCTCGGCGGGTACCGGGTGGCACGGGGGGACGCCGTCCACGATCACCGCTCGCCCGGTGGCGCGTCCCTCGGGTGGGATGTCCTCGGGAGCGAAAGCGTTGATCGCCGTCGCCGTCGTCGTGGGTCTGCTCGTGGTCGGCGGCATCGCGGCCGCGGTCGTGATCCCCGTCTTCCTCAACCAGAAGGCCAAGGCAGAGTGGCAGGCGACGAGCGTGTCGGCACCTGGCACCTTCGAGGGGCAGCCCGCCGTGGCGGTGACGCAGGTACCCGGCGCGGCCTGGTACCGCCTCCCGGGCGGCCGGATGTTGGTGGCCCCGATGAAGTACGACCGGCCTCGCACCGCCGCGGAACTGGACGAGGCCGTGGCGTCCAGCAAGCGCCCGGACGGGTACGGGGCCGGCGCCACCTCGTTCACCCCACCCGAGCACGCCGACGCGCTCCTGTGCGCCGTGGGGGACCGGGGCTTCGCCTGCTTCGTGTACAGCCGCAGCGCTTCGCTCGTGGTCTCCTCGCCCGACATGACGCGCGACCCCGCGGGGACGGCCCGGACGCTGTGGGCACTGACGGTGCACCAGAACTGAGGGACACCGACCTCGCACGAACGACGACGCCGGGCCGCAGGTGATCTGCGACCCGGCGTCGTGGTGTCTCCTGGCGAGGATCAGGCCGACTTCTCGCGCCGCTCGCGAGGCTTGCGGGCGGGCGCCTCACGGGGCACCAACGTCGGCAGCACGTTGTTGAGCACGACCTCGCGGTTGACGACCACGCGGGCGACGTCGTCGCGGCTGGGCACGTCGAACATCACGGGGAGGAGGACCTCCTCCATGATCGCGCGCAGGCCACGAGCCCCGGTGCCGCGCAGGATGGCCTGGTCGGCCACGGCCTCGAGGGCGTCCTCGGTGAACTCCAGCTCGACGCCGTCGATCTCGAACATCCGCTGGTACTGCTTGACCAGGGCGTTCTTCGGGGCGGTGAGGATGGAGACGAGGGCCTCGCGGTCGAGGTTCGTCACCGTGGTGATGACGGGCAGGCGGCCGATGAACTCGGGGATCAGGCCGAACTTCAGCAGGTCCTCGGGCATGACCTCGCCGAACACGTCCTCGGTGTCGCGCGGGGTGTGCAGCTGGGCGCCGAACCCGATGCCGCGCTTGCCGATCCGCGACTGGATGATCTGGTCGAGCCCCGCGAACGCCCCGCCCACGATGAACAGCACGTTCGTCGTGTCGATCTGGATGAACTCCTGGTGCGGGTGCTTGCGCCCGCCCTGGGGCGGCACCGACGCCGTCGTGCCCTCGAGGATCTTCAGCAGCGCCTGCTGCACGCCCTCCCCCGACACGTCGCGCGTGATCGAGGGGTTCTCGGACTTGCGGGCGATCTTGTCGACCTCGTCGATGTAGATGATGCCCGTCTCGGCCTTCTTGACGTCGTAGTCGGCCGCTTGGATCAGCTTCAGGAGGATGTTCTCGACGTCCTCGCCCACGTAGCCGGCCTCGGTCAGCGCCGTCGCGTCCGCGATCGCGAACGGGACGTTCAGCATCCGGGCCAGCGTCTGCGCGAGGTAGGTCTTGCCACAGCCGGTGGGGCCGATCAGCAGGATGTTGGACTTGGCGATCTCGACCGCGTCCTCGCCCCGGCGGCCCTGCTCGCCCGCCTGGATGCGCTTGTAGTGGTTGTACACGGCCACGGCGAGGCTCTTCTTCGCCGAGGGCTGGCCCACCACGTACTGCTCGAGGAACTCGAAGATCTCCTTGGGCTTGGGCAGCTCCACCAGCCCGAGCTCGCTGGCCTCGGCCAGCTCCTCCTCGATGATCTCGTTGCACAGGTCGATGCACTCGTCGCAGATGTACACGCCTGGACCGGCGATGAGCTTCTTGACCTGCTTCTGGCTCTTTCCGCAGAAGGAGCACTTCAGCAGGTCGCCGCCGTCACCGATTCGAGCCACGAGGGTTCCTTCCTCCAGGGGGCTGACGTGTCCGCGCGGGTCAGTGTGCGGGACTCGACCTGCGGACCAGCGCCGTCCCCGATCCCATTGAACGCCACCGACGGCCCGCTGTCAGCGGAAAACGAGGTGACGTCGGGCGTGTCCGCGCCGGGACGACCGGTGACCGATCGCGACCCGGCGCGGACCCGAGTGTGCCTCAGGCAGGGCCTCAGGCGGGGGACGCCTTGCGCGAGCCGAGCACCTGGTCGACGAGGCCGTACTCGACGGCCATGTCGGCGGTCAGGATCTTGTCACGCTCGATGTCGACCTTGACCTGCTCGAGGCTGCGGTTGCTGTGCTTGGCCAGGGTCTCCTCCAGCCAGTTGCGCATCCGCAGGACCTCGTTGGCCTGGATCTCGATGTCGGAGGCCTGGCCGTAGTCGCCACCCGCCATCGCAGGCTGGTGGATGAGCACCCGCGCGTTGGGCAGCGCCAGGCGCTTGCCGGGCGCGCCGGCCGCCAGCAGGACCGCCGCCGCCGAGGCCGCCTGCCCGAGGCAGACGGTCTGGATCTCGGGCTTGACGTACTGCATGGTGTCGTAGATCGCCGTGAGCGCCGTGAAGGAGCCGCCGGGCGAGTTGATGTACATGATGATGTCGCGGTCGGGGTCCTGGCTCTCCAGGACGATGAGCTGCGCCATCACGTCGTCGGCGGACGCGTCGTCCACCTGCACGCCGAGGAAGATGATGCGGTCCTCGAAGAGCTTGGTGTAGGGGTCGAGGCGCTTGAAGCCGTAGGCCGTGCGCTCCTCGAACTGGGGCAGGATGTAGCGGCTGCTCGGGGCCTGGTACCCGGCGGGGTACCCGGCGCCCTGGATGCCGAAGGGCTGGGGGACGTTCATGGACTCCTCCTCGGAGGGCGCGGGACGGCGGATGGGCGGGTCGGTCGGACGCGGTGCGCGGGCTCAGGCGCCCGTGCCGCCACCACCGCTGACGTCGCCGGCGGAACCCACGACGTGGTCGACCAGGCCGTAGTCCTGGGCCTGGGTGGCCGTGAACCAGCGGTCGCGGTCGGAGTCGCGCTCGATCGTCTCGACCGGCTGGCCGGTCTGCTCCGCGATCAGGCCGGCCATCTGCTTCTTGATGTGCAGGATCTGCTCGGCCTGGATCTTGATGTCGCTGGCGGTACCACCGATGCCGCCCAGCGGCTGGTGCATCATCACGCGGGCGTGGGGCAGGGCGTACCGCTTGCCCTTGGCGCCGGCCGAGAGCAGGAACTGCCCCATCGACGCGGCCAGGCCCATCACGAGGGTGGCGACGTCGGGCTTGACGAACTGCATCGTGTCGTAGATCGCCATACCCGCCGTGACGGAGCCGCCCGGCGAGTTGATGTAGAGGAAGATGTCCTTGTCGGGGTCCTCCGCCGCCAGCAGCAGCATCTGCGCGCAGATGGCGTTGGCGTTCTCGTCGCGGACCTCCGACCCCAGGAAGATGATCCGCTCCTTGAGCAGCCGGTTGTAGATGCTGTCGTCCAGACCCATGCCGACCGTCTGCTGGCGCGCGACGGGGGTGGTGACGGACGCCTGACCCGGCAGGCTCAGCTCGCTCATGTCGCTCCCCGGTGGAAGTGGCGGAAACGGCGGCCGGCGGCCGTCGCGTTGTGCCGACACTAACGCCCGATCGCCCGCTGTCTCTGCCCCGTACGGCGTGTGTTCGCTGTCGGCGCACCCAGGGCGTTCGCCCTGCGAGAACGCCCAGGTCAGCGGCACCTCCGGCGGCCGGACGCGCCGACGGCGCCGCTCCCCCGTGCGGGGGAACGGCGCCGTCGGCGCGAGCGGGTGACTCAGAGGTCGAACGACGGGATCGACACGGCGGTCGGGTCGTCGGCGGCCGGCAGCGGGGCGGTGGCGACGTTGCCCTGCGGGCCGTCGGCGTCGTCACCGGGACCGAACAGCGGGCTGAGGTCGACGGTCGCGCCGGCCGTGTCGGTGACGACGGCCTGCTCCAGCACCGAGGCCAGCGCCTTGCGGCGGGCGACCTCGGAGACCATGGCGGGGATCTGGTTCTGCTCGTCGACGGCCCGGGCGAACTCGTTGGGGTCCATCCCGTACTGCTGGGCGCTGGCCACGAGGAACTCGACGAGCTCCTGCTGGCTCACCTGCACGCCGCGCGCCTCGGCCACCGCGTCGAGCAGCAGCTGCTGACGCAGCGAGGTGCGGGTCTGCTCCTCGACCTCGGCGCGGTGCTCGTCGTCCTCCAGGCGCGACTCGCGCTCGAGGTGGTTGTGCACCTCCTCGGCCACGATGCCCTCGGGGATCGGCACCTCGACGGCGGCGACCAGCGCCTCCAGGACGCGGTCGCGGGCCTGCAGGCCCTGCTCGAACTGCTTGGCGCGCGCCACCTGCGTGGTGACGTCGGCCCGCAGTTCCTCGAGGGTGTCGAACTCGCTGGCGAGCTGGGCGAAGTCGTCGTCGAGCTCGGGCAGCTGACGCTCCTTGACCGCCTGGACGGTCACGGTGATCAGCGACTCCTCGCCCTGGCGCGGGCCACCGGCCAGCGGGGCGGTGAAGGTCGTCGTCTCGCCGGCCGACAGGCCGGTCACGGCCTCGTCGAGGCCGGGCAGCATCGTGCCGGAGCCGATCTGGTAGGAGACGCCGGTCACGCTGTCGATCTCGTCGTCGCCGATCTTGGCGGAGATGTCGATCGTCAGGAAGTCCTTGTCGGCGGCGGCCTTGTCGGCGGGGATCAGGGTGCCGAAACGCTCGCGCAGGCTCTCCAGCCGGGCGTCGACGTCGGCGTCGGCGACCTCGACCGGGTCCACCGTCACGGCGAAGCCCTCGAGGTCGGGCAGGTCCAGGGCGGGGCGCACGTCGACCTCGGCGGTGAACTTCAGCTCACCGCTGTCGTCGGCGGGCACCTCGGTGACGTCGACCTCGGGGCGGCCGAGGGGGCGCAGCTCGCTCTCCTCGACGGCCTGGGAGTAGAAGCGCGGGAGGGCGTCGTTGACGGCCTCCTCCAGGACGGCCCCGCGGCCGACGCGCTGGTCGATGATCCGCGGCGGAACCTTGCCCTTGCGGAAGCCGGGGATGGTGACCTGCTCGGCGATCGTCCGGTACGCCGCGTCGAGGCTCGGCTTGAGCTCGTCGAAGGGCACCTCGACGGTCAGCTTGACCCGGGTGGGGTTGAGGGTCTCGACGGCGCTCTTCACTGCGACGGTCTCCTGCGCTACGGGGTCGGGGGTCGGCTCACCTCAGCGACCGTCGGTCGACGGCGCGGCGAGCGGGTGGGCCGGGGCGACCGGACCCATCTGGTTCGGGGTGGCTCTTCGAGACGGACGCGCGAGCGCGGGCGCCTCGACGCGCCGCGAGCCATCGTAGCCGCCGCAGCGCCCCTCCCCGACCAGGGGAGGCAGCCTCAGAGGTGAGCGGGTGCGTGGCGATCCGGCTCCGAGGGGAGCCACGGGATCGGGAGGAATCGGGATGCGACGTCCTCGCAGTCCAAGGAATCCGACCCCGGCGGCCCCACGGCAGTGATCTGCACGACGGTCCGGCGGCCCGCGACGTCGTCCCCGACGAGCGTGATCACCGCCCACGGCAACCCGTCGCGCGCGGCGACCACGCAGCGTCCGTCGAACAGCGGAGGCTCCTCCTGCCAGGGGGCGGCGAAGGGCCGCCAGCCGTCCGTGACGCCCTCCGCCTCGGCGAGCCGCTTCGTGAAGGGCAGGTCAGGACGTGCCGGGGGGCCCGACAGCTGCCGGGCGCGGTACACGACCTCACCGTCGGAATCGACGTAGGTCTCCTCGTCCGCGACCGACCACCCCGACGAGGGCGGCGGGAAGGCGGGGATGCGCTCGACCACCGACCACCACGGCTCACGACCGAAGGCGAGGACGCCGACGAGCACCACGCCTCCTGCCACGACCACGAGGGGGGCGAGGCACCAGAGGATCGTGACGACCACGTACCTGTCGACCCGCTGCCCCCTCGACCGCCACGCGTCCGCCACGTGCACTCCTCCCTGCCTCGGCCCGTTCCGCAGCGGGCCCCGACAGGGAGAGCACCGCCGAGGCGGTGAAGGTGACAGGGACCAGCGGATCAGTTCTCGGGGACGCTCGGCTGCCGCCGTCGCAGCGACCTCCACCGCAGGAGTCCCCAGACCAGGGCGACGGAGGGCAACGCGAACGTGGGCATCCGCGGGGGCAGGCCGCGGACGAGCCGATCGAGCTCGAGCCCCGCGAGGCTCAGAACGCTGCAGGCCGCGAAGGCGGACCAGTTCGGCTGCCGCCGGATGAGCAGCGCCACGGCGCACGAGGTCTGCAGAAGGAACATGACGAGGAGCACGCCGCCCCACCAGGGCGACACTCCCCCGCGGCCGAGAAAGCCCAGGACGGCGCCCAGCAGGCTGGTCATCGCGCCGAGACCGGTGAGCACCGCGAAGAAGCGGTCGCCGGTGGGGTGCGCAGGCCGCGGAGCGTCGGCGTGCACGTCGTCGGCCTGCACGTCGGGGTAGCCGGATTCGAACCGGCGGCCTTCCGCTCCCAAAGCGGACGCGCTACCAAGCTGCGCCATACCCCGCGGGACGAGCACGCCGTCCCGCGACGACCTTACCGGTCGGGCCGCGCGCGGCACCGGAGCAGCCCGGGTGACGAGCACGCGCCCCGGCCCGTGCACTACCCTGCAAGCGGCGGCTCGGTCACCCTCGCAGCTCCAGGGGCCCGCGGCCGCCGCGCGGGTGTAGCTCAATGGCAGAGCCCCAGCCTTCCAAGCTGGTCATGCCGGTTCGATCCCGGTCACCCGCTCCATGCTCATCGCGCAGTCACGCGTCTCGAGGGCCCGCCCAGGCCACTGGTGCGGCTAGGACACAACGTCCGCGCCCCGGAGCCGCTGGAAGATCCCCCACACGCCGTTCGAGAACTCGCCCGCGGCGAACTCGACCGGCCCGCCACCCGGGCGGAACGGTCGATAGATCGACATGATGTGACGCTGCGCCGGGTACGAGGGATGCGCCACGACGATCGTGCCGAGCGGGGCACCCCACGCCGCCAGCGACCAGGGATTGACGCCGTCGACGTCGACGTCGTCGCCCTCGACGCCGATGCGCACCAGTCGCCAACCGGGCGTGACGCTCGGGGCCGGCACGGGCATCCCGGCAGCATCGCACGACGACCTGATGTCCGCTTGGGCCGCCCCCGGCCGCGGTACCGCACGACACGAGCGCGACGTCCGCCTGCCGTACCATCGGCGCTTCCGGACGGGCGGCCACCGCGATCGCGAGCCCCGCGTCCGGCGTCCCGCACCGACCCGGAGGACCGTCGTGACCGCACAGCCCACCGCCCCCGCCACCCTCGCCGGCACCGACCTGCTGTCGCTGCGCGAGGTCACCGGAGAGCAGCTGGACGCGCTGGTCCGATCGGCGCTGGCGATCAAGCAGGACCCGCAGGCGTACCGGACGAGCCTGGACGGCAAGGGCCTGCTCCTGCTCATGCAGAAGACGTCGACCCGCACGGTGCTGGCGTTCACCGCGGGCATGTTCCAGCTCGGCGGCTACGCGCTGCGGATGGACTGGGACACGAGCAACTTCGCGATCTCGCCGCTGGAGTACGAGGCCCGCTACGTCTCGACGTCCATCGACGCCGTGATGGCCCGGCTGCTGCGCTACGAGGACGTCGCCTCGCTCGCCGAGCACGCGAGCATCCCGGTGATCAACGGGTGCTGCAACACCTACCACCCGAGCCAGACGGTCGCCGACCTGCTGACGGTGCTGGAGGTGTTCGGCCGTTTCGAGGGTGTGCGCCTCACGTACGTGGGCGTCCACAACAACGTCACCAACTCCCTCCTCGCCGGGGCGACCAAGGTGGGCGTGCAGGTGAACCTGGTGACGCCCGTCGAGCACAAGGTCGACCCGGAGCTCGTCGCCGAGGCGGAGGCGACCGGCCTGGTCAAGCGGTACGCGAGCGTCCAGGAGGCCGCGGCCGACTCCGACGTCGTCTACACCGACACGTGGATCGACATGGAGAACTTCGACGACCCGGCCTACCAGCCCGAGAAGCAGCGCCGGATCGAGCAGCTGACCCCGTTCCAGCTCAACGCGACGACGCTGGCGGGGACCGACCCCGTCGTCATGCACGACATGCCCGTGCACCCGGGCTTCGAGATCTCCGCGGAGCTCGTGACGGCGCCCAAGTCCGTGATCTTCCAGCAGGCCGAGAACCGTCTGCACTCCGCCAAGGCGATCCTGCACGCCCTGCTCGGCTGAGCTCGTTTTCGGCTGGGGCCGCCGGCGGACCGAACGGTAGGCTCGCCTGTCGGCCCCACCCCACCGACACGGAACGGGATCGACCATGGTTCGACAGCTGCCGGCCCTGAGCTCCGAGGAGCTCACCTCCGCCCACGACGCCTTCCTGGCCGAGTACGAGACGCTGAAGTCCGCGGGCCTCAAGCTCGACCTCACGCGGGGCAAGCCGGGCCCGGACCAGCTCGACCTGTCCGAGGAGCTGCTCACGCTGCCCACGGGGCACAAGGCGGCCGACGGCACCGACGTGCGCAACTACGGCGGCCTGCTGGGCCTGCCCGAGCTGCGCGCGATCGTGGCGCCACTGATCGACGTCCCGGTCGAGCAGCTCGTCGCCGGCAACAACTCAAGCCTCGAGGTCATGCACGACTGCGTGGTCGACGCCTACCTCCACGGCGTCCCGGGCAGCGAGCGCCCGTGGAAGGACGAGCCGCGCGTCGCCTTCCTCGCGCCCGTGCCCGGCTACGACCGGCACTTCACCATCTGCGCAGGCCTGGGGATCGAGCTGATCCCGGTGCCGATGACGGCGACCGGCCCGGACCTGGACGTCGTCGAGCGGCTCGTCGCCGAGGACGCCCAGATCAAGGGCATCTGGTGCGTGCCGAAGTACAGCAACCCCTCGGGCATCACCTACTCCGAGGAGACGGTCCGCCGGCTGGCCTCCATGCCCACCGCGGCACCCGACTTCCGGCTGTTCTGGGACAACGCCTACGCCGTCCACCACCTCACGGACACCCCCGACGTCCTCGCCGACGTGCTGACGCTGGCCGCCGAGGCGGGCAACCCGGACCGGCCGTTCGTCTTCGCCTCCACCTCGAAGATCACCTTCGCGGGCGCGGGGGTCGCGTTCTTCGGCTCCTCCCCCGCCAACATCGCCTGGCACACCGGGCACCTGTCGCGCCGTTCCATCGGCCCCGACAAGGTCAACCACCTGCGTCACGCCCAGTACCTGCGCGACGCGGGCGGACTCGAGGCGCTCATGCAGCGCCACCGCGAGATCCTCGAGCCCAAGTTCGCGCAGGTGCTGGCGATCCTGGACGAGAAGCTGGCGGGCACCGGGGTGGCGGAGTGGACGTCGCCGAACGGCGGCTACTTCATCAGCCTCGACGTCCTGCCCGGCACGGCCTCACGCGTCGTCGAGTTGGCTAAGGCCGCCGGCATCGCCCTCACCCCCGCCGGTGCGCCCTTCCCCTACGGCAAGGACCCCGACGACCGCAACATCCGCCTCGCGCCGAGCTTCCCCAGCGTCGCCGAGATCGACACCGCCATGCGCGGCGTCGCCACCTGCGTCCTGCTCGCCGCCGCCGAGAAGCTGCTCGGCAAGGCCTGATCGCCGCACCCCTCCACGCGCGAAGGGCGCCGACCGCCGCGGGGGTCGGCGCCCTTCACCGTCTGGCGGAGGAGGCTCAGTCGTCGTCGACGACCGTGGCCACGCCGGTCGGGTCGCTGATCGCGGCCCGCTGCGCCCCGCCCAGGCCGACCCCGAGGTACTCGTTGGGCTCGAACCAGGTGTTCGGCAGGATCGGGATCCAGACGGTCGCGGTGGTCTGCCCGGCCGCGATGGTGACGCTGCCGGACCGCGACGAGTAGTCCGACCCGGCCGTCGCGGCGGGAGTCTGCGAGACCGCGACGGTCGCGACGTTGACGGTGACCGCCTCCGCCGTGGAGCCGCTGCGCGTCACGGTGAACGTCGCCCCCCGCGAGCCGCTGTTGCCCTCGACGACGGTCACGTCGTTGATCGACAGCCGCGCCGGGGTGCCGGCGTCGGTGTCGGTCAGCTCGCCGGCGGCCTGCGCGTCGGCCACGACCCCGCCGACCGGCGAGGAGAGGTTCAGCCAGAACCGCTCGTGCTGCTCGGGGATCGTGTCCCCGATCGTCGCGACCGAGACCGTCTTCGAGGTCTGGCCCGCCGCGAACGACACCGTGGTGGCGGCCAGCGCCGTGAAGTCGACGCCGCCGGTGGCGGTGTCGCCGGCCGTGGCGACGACGACCGACCCGGTGCCGGTGGTGGTGCCGCTGCGGGTGACGGTGAAGGTCAGCGTGGTCGTCCCGGAGGCGCCCTCGGTGACCCGCACGTCGCCGGCGCGGAAGAACGTCGCCGGGCCCGCGGTGACGGTGCCCTCGTCGTCGACGATCGTCGCCGTGCCGCTCGCGTCGGCGATCGAGGCGCGCACCGGGGCGGTCAGGCCCAGCGTGAACGTCTCGTTGGCCTCGTCGGCCGTGTCGCCGAGCACCGGCACGGTCACGGTGGCGCTCGTGGCGCCCGCCGGGATCGTGACGACGGTCGCGGCCTTCGCCGTGAAGTCGCTGCCGGCGCTCGCCGTCCCCGCGGCGGTGGCCACGGTCGCCGAGACGGCCTCGGTGGTGCTGCCGGTACGGGTGATCGTGAAGGTGGCGTTCACCGAACCGGTGTCGGGCTCGGTGACGACCGGGTCACTCACCGTCAGCCGCGCGGGCTCCCCGGCGTCGTCGTCCGTGATGGTCGCCGTGCCGGTGGCGTCGCTGAGGGCCACCCCCACGGGGTTCGACAGCTGCAGCGTGAAGGTCTCGTGCTGCTCGGGGACCGTGTCGCCCAGGGTGGCGACGGGCACGGTCACCGACGTCTGACCGGCGGCGAAGCTGACGGTCGTGGCCGCCTTCGCGGTGAAGTCGCCCCCCGAGGTCGCCGAGCCGCTCCCCGTCGCCACCTGCACCGACGCGGTCCCGCTGCTGCTGGTGCGGGTGAGGGTGAAGGTGGCCGTGCCGCCCTCGGTGGTCACGGCGTCGCTCACGGCGAGCGTGGGCAGCGGTGCGGCGCACGAGTAGACCTGCACGTCGTCGATGAACCACCCGTAGTTGCCGACCGACGCGTCGGAGGCCACCCGGAACCGGACCTTCACGCTCTTGCCGGCCAGGGACGACAGGTCGAACCGGCTGGTGACGTAGCCGCCGCTGGTGCCGGAGAAGCCGGGGACGCCGCCGAGCGCGTCCACGGAGTCGTAGTTGAACGACCCGTCGAGGCCCAGCGGGCCCGCGTTGATCCAGGTGGCGCCGTTGTCGGTGGAGTACTCCACGGTCCCGCCGTCGTAGGCGCCCAGCCAGCCCTCCTCGAACCCGAAGGCGTGCGCGAAGCGCAGGTAGGACTTGCGACCCCAGGGGATCGTGACGGCGTTCTTGCGGGTGATCGTCGCGTCGCTGGGGCCGTCGGGGTCGTCGCCCCACATCTCCAGGACGCCGCTGGTGGCGTACTTCTGGTTCATGCCGTCGTACTCGGGGGCGTTGTCGTACTGGGGGTAGGCCCAGCCGAAGCCCTGCGTGGCGGACCTCACCCACGCGCCGGCGGAGGGGTTCTCCAGGTCGTCGGCCACGAGGTCCTGGCGCACCTGCCCGGCGACGTCGCACACCGGGGTCTCCGGCACGGAGGCACCCTCGGGCTGCAGGTTCATCTCGGTGGCGGTGACCGCCTTGACCACGCCGGAGCAGTCCGTCGAGGTGATCGAATTCGTGCCTACGAGGTTGAGGCAGGCCTGGGGCAGGACGTCGAACAGGTCGTTGTAGTCCGTCGCCGAGGTCATGAGCCGGGTCGCGGCCTCGTAGTAGATCCGGGCGACCTTGTCGGTGCCGAGGGCGGGCACGGTCTGCCCGTTGAAGCTGCCGCCGTCGACGAGCAGGGCGGCGGCCTTGTTGTTGAGCCCCGAGTTCGTGTGCACGCCGCCGGCGTCGTCTGTGGTGGCCGCGTAGTACGGGCTGGACATGCGGTCGGGGTTGGAGAAGTTCTCGGGGTGCATCATGTCGCGGATCGCGCCGATCGGAAGGTCCTCCCCGATCTGCCACCGCACCGACGACGCGTCGTCGCCCTTGCCGTCGGTGAGGTCGATCAGCTCACCGAAGACGTCCGAGAACGACTCGTTGATCGCGCCGGACTGGAAGTAGTAGAAGAGCCCCGAGGTGAACTCGGTGACGCCGTGGGACAGCTCGTGGCCCACCACGTCGTCGGCCGAGGCGTAGGAGTCGCCGTAGACCATCTGCGAGCCGTTCCAGAAGGCGTTGGCGAACGGGCAGCCCGAGCTGGCGTCGTCCGGGCAGTACTTCACGGTGCTGACCAGCGGCAGGCCCTTGCCGTCCAGGCTGTCGCGGCCGAACTTGGTCTTGAAGAAGTCGTAGGTGATGCCCGCGTAGTCGTAGGCGAGGTCGACGTCGGGGACGCCGGTGGCCGCGCCACCCTCGGAGCGGACGTAGGGCGAGCGGCAGGTCTCCGACGCCGTGGGGACGTTCTTGAAGTTGCAGACGGTGCGCTGCTTGGCTTCGGCGTTGCTGTCGAAGTGCAGCATGATCCCGCCCGTGCGGGCGTTGACCAGGACCGTCTCGCGCCGCTGGGAGCGGGTCGAGGTGGCCTCGGCCCGCCAGACGAGCGAGCGCACGGCCGGGCCCGGTGCGCCGAGCAGCGCCGGGTCGTAGACCGACAGCACGGGTGCGGTCACCTTCCACGACGCGGCGGGCACCTTCGTCAGCTTGGCCATGAGGTCGCCCACGTGACGGGCGGCGTCACGGGCGGACAGCCGGGGGGTGACGTCGAGGTCGAGGTCGGGTGACACCTCGCCGTTGGCGGCGAGCGTCTCGCCCGCGGCGTCGACGGTCACCACCAGCTCACCGCCCATGACGGGGACGCCGTGGTGCAGCTGCTGGTAGCGGACGGCGGTGGTGCGGTTGCCACCGGGGACGCTACGCAGGGTGCGCAGCTGCGCCGAGGGGTCCTCGACGCCGAAGCCCTTGCCGTAGCTGGACAGGAAGGCACGGCCTGCGGCGTCGGGGTCGGCCACGGCGGAGGCCGCCAGGCCCCGGGCCGGCAGGGGGTGTCCCGGCTCCGTGCCGAGGAAGCGGACGCGCCCGGTGCGGGCGTGGGTCTGCACCTCGAACCTTGCCGCCGCTGGCGGCACCGGCGGCCGCCGCGCGACGCGGCGGGACCGGCGTCGGGGCGGGCGGCCCCGGCGTCGGCGCGGCAGCCGCGGCTGCGGTGGCGGGGGTGGACAGGGCGGGCGTGGCGGCCAGCAGCGACGCGGCGATCGTGCCCGTCGTGGTGGCGGCGATGAACAGGCCGGCGGAACGGCGTCCCATCGGGGGTCTCCCGGGAGGTCGTGGGGTCGGACGGCGCGTCCTCGCGCCGTGTGCGGCGGGGGCGGACGCTTCTCGCGTCCTCGCCGCACGCTGCCCCAGGAGCGCCTTTCCGGGGGCTCGATACCGGCCGCGCCGGAGTCGAGCATCCCTACTCAGAGACCCCGTCGTCCCAGCTCAGACCGCCTGAGCAGCCCTGCTCAGGCGGACGCCGACGGCCCCGGCTCCCGAGCAGCCGGCACCGACGACAGCACCATGTCGAGCTCGCCGTGGGAGGGGGCGGACACCGGCGGCACGATCTCGGCGTCGCCCAGGGGCTCCTCGCCGGGGCCGTGCTCGCGGGTCAACGCTCCCATCGTCGCGGGCTGACCCGTGGCCTCCAGCACCGACAGCCAGAGGTCGCCGTTGGGATCGACCGTGCTGCGGCCGCTGATCGCCATGCGCATGGGGATGTGCACGAAACGCCCGTGCCAGCGGCCCACCACCATCTCGGTGCGGCCGGTCATCGCCGCGTGCACCGCCGCATGGGCCAGACGCAGGCAGTAGACGCTGTCGTAGGGGTTGGCGGGGACGCTGCGGATCGAGTAGCTGGGGTCGAGGTACTTGAGGTTGATGTCCATGCCGTGCGCGGCGAAGTCGGTGGTGATCCGCTCCCGCAGCAGCCCGGCGATGTCGCGCAGTCGCGCGTTGCCCGACGCGTCGGTGGCGTCGTTCGCGGGCAGGTGCTCCTGCCCGGCGCCCTCGGCGACGACGACGACCGCGTGGCCCTTCTCGGCGACCTTGCGGCGCACTGCGGACAGGACGCCGTCCTCGCCGTCCATCGCGAACGGCACCTCGGGGATGAGCACGAAGTCGGCGTCGCCCTTGGCCAGGGCGCTGTAACAGGCGATGAACCCCGAGTGCCGGCCCATCACCTTGACCATGCCGACGCCGTTGGGCGCGGACATGGCCTCGACGTGCGCCGCGCGGATCGACTGCGACGCCTCACCGAAGGCCGTCTGGAAGCCGAAGCTGCGGTCGATGAACGGGATGTCGTTGTCGATCGTCTTCGGGACGCCCACCACGGCGATCTTGTCACCGCGTTCCTCGATCACCTTGGCGATCGCGAGGGCGCCCCGCATCGAGCCGTCACCGCCGACGACGAACAGCATGTTGATGTTCATCATCTCGAGGCAGTCGACGATCTCCTCGGGATTCTGCTCCCCCCGCGACGTGCCGAGGATCGTCCCGCCCATCTCGTCGATGCCCGCCACCGACTCCTCGGTGAACTCGACCACGGGTCGCTGGAACTTGGGGATGAAGCCCTGGTAGCCGTTGCGGAAGCCCACGATGCGCTTGACGCCGTAGTGGCGGCTCAGCTGGAGCACGAGACCGCGGATGACGTCGTTGAGCCCCGGACAGAGACCGCCGCAGGTGACGATGCCCGCGCGGCTCTTGGCCGGGTCGAAGTAGATCTTGCGCCGCGCGCCGCCGGGCTCGAACCCTGGCAGCTCGTGGACCGGGACACCCTGGCGGGTCACGATCGAGAGGGTGTCGCCGAAGAGCACGCGGTCGGACTCGTCGACGTAGTGCTGGGAGGTGGTCCGCGAGCCGACCACGCGGCCCAGGGGGCTGTCGATCCGGCACGGCCCCAGCATCTTCACGTCGAAGTCGCTGCTCGTGGGGGTCATCCCTCGCCCTTTCACCGAACGCTCGCTTCCGGCCACACCACGACCATCACTTCCCGTCACCGCATCTGACATGCCGTCATTCGCGATGGTACGACCGTGGCGGGACGCGGACGGCGACGGGAGTCCCGGCTGCCGCCCCAGGACGCATGGCTCACCCTTGCAGTCCGTGGCCCGCCCTGGATGTCGGCACGGTGTCCGCCCGGTTTCAGTGCCGGAAGGCCCGGAAAACCCCGCGCCTGCGGTGCCCCGCTCCAGTACCGTCCGGGCGATGACGGTGCGCCACGACGTGCGACTCGCCCCGCTCACCCGAGCCGACGCCGACGCGGTCGTCGAGCTCGACCAGTGGGCCTTCGCCTACGACGAGGCCGATCTGGATCCTGGCCCCGCCCTCGATGCGCTGGAGTGGGACAGGATCACCGGAGCCTGGCTGCCCGGCCCCGACGGCGTGGAGGTCCTCGCCGGCATGTGCGGCGTCTACACGCTGCGGATGGCCCTCCCCCACGTCGGCACCCCGCTGCCCCTTCAGCGGGTCGCAGGTCTCACGTGGGTCGGCGTGCACCCCCAGCACCGGCGCCGCGGCGTCATGACGGCGCTGCTGCACGACCACCTGCGCGGGGTCGCGGCCGCCGGCGTCGAGCCGCTGTCCGTGCTCTTCGCGGCCGAGCCCGCGATCTACGGCCGCTTCGGCTACGGACTCGCCACGCAGGCGCTGACGATGACCCTGCCCCGCGGCGCTGCCCTCCGCGCCGTCCCCGGCACGGACGGCGTCACGATCACCTACGAGCGGATCGACATCGCGCGCCACGCCGACCTCCTGGCGGACCTCCTGGAGCGGGCGGCGCCCGCCCGCGCCGGGACGATGGCCCGCGACAGCGTCGGCCTGCGCCGCTACGCGTGGGAGGACCAGCCGCGGTTGCGGCGCGGGCGCGAGTCCCTGCGGGTGGCGCTCGCCCACCGCGACGGCGGCCTGGTCGGCTACGCGGTGTTCGCCCGCGAGACGACGTGGGGCGCCGGGGGCCCGGAGGGGACGGTGCACGTGCGCGAACTCCTCGGGCTCGACGCCGCGGCCGAGGCCGCGCTGTGGGGCCGGCTGGCCGACCTCGACCTCACCACGACCGTCGACACCGGCCGGCGGCCCGTCGACGACCGGCTCCTGCACCTGCTGCTCGACTCCCGCGCCGCGCGTCCCGCGCTCGTCGACTGCCAGTTCGTCCGCGTCGTGGACCTGCCCGCCGCCCTGGCGCTGCGGCGCTACTCCTGCCCCGTCGACGTCGTCCTCGAGGTCCGCGACGAGCTGCTGCCCGCCAACGCCGGCCGCTGGCGCCTGGTCGGCGGTCCCGACGGTGCCGCCTGCACCCCCACGGGCGACGAGGCAGGCGTGGTGCTCGACGTCCGGGAGCTGGGCGCGGCCTACCTCGGCGGCACGTCCCTGGCGGCACTGGCGGCCGCGGGGCTGGTGACGGGCGACCCACATGCGATCGCGGGGGCGAGCGCCGCCTTCACGACGACGCTCGCCCCCGCGGGGACGTGGATCTTCTGAGCGACCGGAACGGCGACGGCCGAGGTCAGCGGGAGGCGCGGGTGCGCTCGTACTCGGCGACGAGGCCGATCCGCCGGGCGTGACGCTCGGCGCCGCTGAACGGCTCGGCGAGGAACGCCTCGACGAGGGCGACCGCCTCGTCGCGGCTGTGCTGGCGGGCGCCGATCGAGACGACGTTCGCGTCGTTGTGCTGGCGTGCCAGCAGGGCCGTCTCCTGGTTCCAGGCGAGCGCGGCACGGACGCCGTCGACCTTGTTGGCCGCGATCTGCTCGCCGTTGCCGGAACCGCCGATGACGACACCCAGGCTGCCCGGCTCGGCGACGACCGCCTCCCCCACCGAGATGCAGAAGGGCGGGTAGTCGTCCTCGGGGTCGTAGCCCGCGGGGCCGTGGTCACGGACGTCGTGCCCCGCCTGCGTCAACCAGGTGACGAGGTACTGCTTGAGCTCGAAGCCCGCGTGGTCGGTTCCGATGTGCACGCGCATGGTCGCCAAGTCTGCCAGCCCTGCAGCGCCGCCCCCGCGCCCCGGGCCGGTGCACCGGGCCGCGTGCGCCGGGCCGCGTGCGCCGGGAGGTGAGAGACTTCGGCGCGTCGCGCTGGATCACCCGGCGGAGGGTCGCGCAGACGCGCTCCTCGCGAGGGTGACACCATCGTCCAGGTCCGCATGCGCCCGGCCCAGCTCGCACGGACCGAGCACCACATCCGACGCCTGCCCGCCGGCGGGGCGTCCGGCCCGCCTCACAAGGAGACACTGCGTGCCCGGCACCGAACTGACCCGCGAGGAGACCACCGTCCGCGCCGGGCTGCTGGAGGTGGCCGACTACGACATCCGCCTCGACCTGACGGTGGGCGCCAGCCGTTTCGCCACCACCACCGTGGTGCGCTTCGACTGCCGCCGCCCGGGCGAGGAGACGTTCGTCGACCTCATCGCCCCGCAGGTGCTCGAGGTCGTCCTGAACGGGACGTCGTTGCCGGTCGCCGAGGTCGTCGAGACCGGCCGGATCCGGCTGCCCGGCCTGGCCGCGACCAACGAGCTGCGCGTCGTCGCCGAAGGCGCCTACATGAACACCGGTGAGGGCCTGCACCGGTTCGAGGACCCGGTCGACGGCAACGTCTACCTGTACACGCAGTTCGAGGTGGCCGACGCGCGTCGCGTGTTCGCCTGCTTCGACCAGCCCGACCTCAAGGCGACGTTCCGCTGGACGGTGACGGCGCCGTCGGACTGGCAGGTC
The DNA here is from genome assembly GCA_046330935.1 of Kineosporiaceae bacterium. Lineage (GTDB taxonomy): Bacteria > Actinomycetota > Actinomycetes > Actinomycetales > Kineosporiaceae > JAXLRU01. The sequence continues at coordinate 39,736 of JAXLRU010000005.1, read as the reverse complement.
GTGTCGGTGTCCCCGACGCCGCAGCCGACGCCGGTCGGAGACGGTGTCTCCACCTGGTCCTTCGACCCCACGCCGCGGCTGAGCACCTACGTCACCGCACTGGTCGCCGGCCCCTACCACGTGGTGCGCGGCAGCCTCACCAGCAGTGACGGCCGCACCGTTCCCCTCGGCGTGTTCTGCCGGGCCTCACTCGCCGAGCACCTCGACGCCGACGAGGTCTTCGACCTCACCCTGCGGGGGTTCGCCTGGTTCGAGCGGCAGTTCGAGCAGCCTTACCCCTTCGCCAAGTACGACCAGCTGTTCGTGCCCGAGTTCAACGCGGGGGCGATGGAGAACGCCGGCGCGGTGACCATCACCGAGCAGTACGTGTGGCGGTCGAAGCCGGCCGAGGCGACCGTCGAACGGCGGGCGCTGACGATCCTGCACGAGCTCGCGCACATGTGGTTCGGCGACCTCGTGACCATGCGGTGGTGGGACGACCTCTGGCTGAACGAGTCGTTCGCCGAGTACATCAGCACGCGCTGCCAGGCCGAGGCCACCCGTTGGGGCACCGCCTGGACCACCTTCTCCAGTGCCGAGAAGTCATGGGCCTACCGCCAGGACCAGCTGGCGACCACGCACCCGATCGTCGCCGACATCGAGACCCTCGCCGACGTCGAGATCAACTTCGACGGGATCACCTACGCCAAGGGCGCTTCGGTGCTCAAGCAGCTCGTCGCCTGGGTGGGCGAAGAGGCCTTCGACGAGGGCCTGCGCCGGTACTTCCGCACCCACGCGTGGGGCAACACGACCCTCGCCGACCTGCTCGCCAAGCTGCGCGAGACGAGCGGGCGCGACGTCGACGCCTGGGCCAAGGACTGGCTGCAGACCGCCGGCGTGGCCACCCTGCGCCCCGTGATCGAGGTCGACGCCGAGGGCGTCATCACCTCGCTCGCCGTCACGCAGGAGGCCCCGCCCGAGCAGCCGACGCTGCGCCCGCACCGCCTCGCCGTCGGCGGGTACGACCTGCTGGACGGCGCCCTGCGGCGGGTGTGGCGCCACGAGCTCGACATCGCCGGGGCCCGCACCGACGTGCCCGAGCTCGCCGGGCGACCGCGGCCCGACCTGCTGTTGGTCAACGACGACGACCTCGCCTACGCGAAGATCCGCCTCGACCCGGCCTCGCTGAGCACGGCCGTGGAGCACCTCGGCGACTTCGAGGACTCGCTGCCCCGCACGCTGATCTGGGGCGCGGCGTGGGACATGACGCGCGACGCCGAGCTCGGTGCCCGCGCGTTCGTCCGGCTCGTCTCGGGGCACGTGGCCACGGTGGACGACCCGAGCGTCGCGCAGACCCTGCTGCGCCAGCTCGGCGGGGCGCTCGCGTTCTACGCCGCCCCCGAGTTCCGCGCCGAAGCCGAGGCCGAGACCGCCGACCGCCTGATCGAGCTCCTGCGCGGGGCCGAGCCCGGCAGCGACACGCAGCTGCTGCTGCTGCGCAGCGTGACCGGACTGGCGCGCACGCCGGACCAGCTCGACCTCCTGGCGGGACTGCTCGACGGCAGCGCGCCCCTGCCGGAGCTCACGGTCGACGCCGATCGGCGCTGGGAGCTGCTCACCGCCCTCGTCGTGGGCGGCCGGGCGGGCGAGGCGGAGATCGCCGCCGAGTTGGCGCGCGACGACACCGCATCGGGGCGGCTGCGCGCCGCAGCGGCGCGGGCGGCGGTGCCGACCCCCGAGGCCAAGGCGGCGGCGTGGCAGAGCATCGTCGGCGACGACGAGCTGCCCAACGCGGTGCAGGCCGCCGTCATCTCGGGCTTCGGGCAGGTGCCCGACCGTGCGCTGCTCGAGCCGTTCGTCGAGCCCTACTTCGCGTGCCTGGAGCGGATCTGGACGGAGCGGACCAGCGAGATGGCCACACAGGTGGTCGTCGGTCTGTACCCGACGCTGCTCGCCGGCCCCGAGACCGTGGAGCGGACCGACGCGTGGCTGGCCGCCCACCCGGACGACGCCGCGCTGCGGCGCCTCGTGGTCGAGGGCAAGGACGGCGTGCTGCGATCGCTGCGCGCCTACGAGCGGGACCGCGCCGACGCCTGATCCTCACACTCCGTAGCGGACGGACCGATTCGCGGATCACTCTCCGAGGTCGGCCCGGTGCGCGTCACCGCAGCTCGTGGCACCGCAGCCGCCGTCGGGACCAGGGCGCCGTGTGGCACTGTCGCCGCCACGCAGCGCACTGGTACCTTCTCGGCCGCATGGCTTCGAACACGGAGGCGGCGCGCCCGGCGCCACCCGAAGGGACTTGAACCTGATGAGCATCCGTCCACTACGGCGTGGATCGCGCCGCCTCACCCTTCTCGCCCTGGCGGCGGCGGTGTCCGTCGCCGCCGGGACGACCATGCTGACGTCGCACGCCGACGCCGCGGTCAAGGAGCCCACCCTGGCCTCCCCCGCCACCGGCAACGCCACCTGGTTCGACGCGCTCGGGCAGCCCTTCGGCGGCTGCGGCGTCCCGCAGGCCGACCTCGAGACCCAGAACTGGCTGGCGCTCAACGTCTACAACACCCCTGGCGACTACACGATGTACGAGCGCCCCATGCCCGAGGGCGACCCGAAGATCGGGGTCTGGAACAACGGCAAGAACTGCGGCCGCTGGATCCGGATCACCATGGGCGACCGCTGCGGCAACGGTGGCGTGAACGACGGCGCGCCGGGCGCGGGCTTCTGCCACGGCGGCTCCTTCGTCTCCGACCAGTACAACGGCGCCACGCTCGACTTCCTCGTCGCCGACTCCTGCGGCGACCCCAACGGCTGGTGCCGTGACGACCCGTTCCACCTCGACCTCGCCAAGGACTCGATCGACAAGTTCGTCAAGGACGGCAAGCCGGTCGGCGACCTGCTCGAGAAGGCCTGGGGCAACCGCCACATCAGCTGGTCATTCATCGAGGCGCCGAACTACACCGGTGACATCAAGATCGGCTTCACCCAGGGCTCGCAGAAGTGGTGGACGCGCGTGGCGATCACGCGCCTGCCCAACGGCATCCACAGCCTCGAGTACTGGAACGGCACCGCGTGGGTGAAGGCGGCCAACAGCAACGACATGGGTCAGTCGTTCCTGATCAGCCCGACCGCCAGCGGCGGGACGGACTTCAAGGTCCGCATCACCGACGTGAACGACCAGTACCTCTTCGGCGGCCGCGAGTACTCCTTCTCGCTGCCCGCCTCGTGCGGCAACCAGTGTTCGGCGCCCAACACGTTCGTCGACTACACGACGTCGGGCGGCACCTCCTCGCCGACGCCCACGACGAGCAGCCCGAAGCCCTCGACGACGTCGCCGGAGCCGACGACCTCCTCGCCGACCACGACGAAGAAGTCGACCACCAAGAAGGCCAGCACGAAGAAGAAGACGTCCAAGAAGCCCGTGATCACCAAGAAGTGCAAGACGGGCAAGAACGGCAAGAAGACCTGCAAGACGATCACCGTGAAGAAGGGCGCCACCTGCGCGGCGTCGGTGACGACGAGCCGGTGGAACAGCGGCTTCCAGTCCGTGGTCGCGGTGCAGGCCGGCGACGAGGACGTCTCCTCGTGGACGGTGACCGCCCTCTACCCCAGCGGTCAGCGGGTGACCCAGAGCTGGGGCGCCCGCGTCGCGGGCGCCGGGAACACCGTCGCGGCCACCTCCGGGGCGTTGGCGGCCGGGTCCGTCACGAGCTTCGGCCTGATCGGCACGGCCGCCGCGGCCGGGACGCCGACGCTGACCTGCTCGGCCAGCTGACGCCGTCCCGCCCCCGACACGAGGAAGGCCCCCGCCGCGGCGGGGGCCTTCCTCGTTCTGGTCCCGCCCCTTCGCGACGGGAGGCGGGTCAGCTCTTCATGACCTCGCCGAGGGACGCCGCACGCGGGGAGGACATGACGTCCTCCAGCAACACCGGACGCCCCACGCCGTCGGCCAGCGGCAGCCGCCAGTTCGGGTACTCGTCGTTCGTGCCGGGCTGGTTCATCGCCCGGCGGTCACCGACCGCGTCGGGTAGGGCCACGCCGAGCAGCTTGGCCGGGGTGCGGGTGAGGAACCGGTGCAGCGCCTCGACCTTCTCGCGCTCGCTGGACTCCGCGCCCAGGAGCCCGAGCTCGCGCAGCTGCGCGAGGATCTGCTCGCGGTCGGCCTCGTCGACCCTGGTCTCCTCCTCGACGGAGCGGGTGAGCAGGCCGAGGCGCTGGCGCACCTCGATGTGCTCCCCGGCCAGGTATCCGGCGGTGGGCGGAAGGTCGTGGGTGGTGACGGTGGCCAGGCACAGCTCGCGCCACTCCTGCGGGCGCAGCGGCCGGCCGCCGTCGCCGCGTTCCCACCAGGCCACGGCCGTCCCCATCACGCCGCGGTCGCGCAGGTAGTCCCGCACCCACGGCTCGACGGTGCCGAGGTCCTCACCGACGACGAGGGCGCCGGCGCGGTGGGCCTCGAGCGCGAGGATGCCGACCATCGCCTCGTGGTCGTAGCGCACGTACGTGCCCTCGGCCGGGCCCTGCCCGTTCGGGATCCACCACAGGCGGAACAGGCCGAGGATGTGGTCGACCCGCACCCCGCCAGCGTGACGCAAGATGGTGCGGAGCATGTCGCGGTAGGGCGCGTAACCGAGCTCGGCGAGGCGGTCGGGCCGCCACGGCGGCTGCGACCAGTCCTGCCCCTGCTGGTTGAACGCGTCCGGGGGCGCGCCCACCGAGACGTACCCGGCGAGCACCCCCTGCAGCGCCCCGGGCTCGGCGCCGTCGGGGTGCACGCCGACGGCGAGGTCGTGGACGACGCCGATCGGCATCCCGGCCTCGCGCGCCTGGCGCTGCACCGTGGCGAGCTGGTCGTCGAGGCACCACTGCAGCCACATGTGGAACTCGATCCGGTCCGCGAGCTCCTCACGCAGCTGCGCGACGGCCTCGGACCGGGGGTCGCGGGCGTGCTCGGGCCAGTGGTGCGCGGGCAGCCCGTACCGCTCGGCCAGGGCGCACCAGGTGGCGAAGTCGAGCAGACCCTGACCCTCGCGCTCGATGAAGGACCGGAACGCCACCTCGCGCGCAGGCGAGCGCGGGTAGGCGAACACCGTCTCCAGCGCGGACCGCTTGGCCGCCCACACGCTGTCGCGATCCAGCTCGGAGTCCAGCGTGTTCATGGCCCGCATGGCTTCCGCGTGCCATTCGAGGATCGCCCGGTCAGTGGCCGGCAGGTAGCCGACCTCACGGATGTCCTCCACCCGCAGGTAGATCGGGTTCACGAACCGGCGGGTGGTCGGCAGGTACGGCGAGGGCGACATCGGCGCGATCGGTTCGGCCGCGTGGAGCGGGTTGACCAGCACGAAGCCGGCCCCCTGCTCGCGCGCAGACCAGGTGGCGAGCTCGCTGAGGTCGGCGAGGTCGCCGAGTCCCCAGGAGCTGCGGGAACGCACCGAGTACAGCTGCGTCATGTATCCCCAGGCGCGGCCGTCGCGCAGGGCCTGCGGCAGCCGTAGGCGCTCGGGCGCGACGACGAGCGGCGCGCTCGCGTCGTCCCCGGCGATCCGCACCTGGATCTGGTGCCACCCCAGCGGGACGTCGGCGGGCACGGCGAACGTGGCCTGCCCGACCAGCTGTCCTTCGACGAGGCGAGGCTCGACCCAGCGGTCGGCCTGCTCCAGCCGCACCCGCCCGCCGTCCTCCAGCGCCACCCATGCCTCGACGGCGGACCCGTGCGGCAGGTGGACGGCGACATCGCCGCCCTTGCCGTGGCGGAGGACGACGATCGGCGGCAGGGCGCGACGCCACGGCCGTTCGCGGGCCGCGGCGAGCGACGCCTCCACGGCCTCGTCCGTGGATGCGTCGACCTCCATCGCCGCGAGGACGGCGACCAGCGTGCGTCGCGGCACGGGACGGTGCTCGCCCTGCCAGTCCCAGAACTCCGTCGCCACGCCGTACTCGCCCGCCAGGTCGCGCAGCGCCGCCGTGACCTCCTGCGGGACGTCCGCGGCGGGTGCCGCAGCGGCGGGCTCGCTCGACTCCTCCGGCCGCGACTCCGGCTGCGACTCGGGTTCCGGCTGGGAGTCCGCTTCGGGCTGGGCGTCGGCGTCCTGGGCCCGTGCAGGCTCGACGGGCGCGTCTGCGGTCACGGCCTCACCGGCGGCATCGTCTCGATCGGACGCTGCCGCGGCGTCGGGTGCGGGCGCCGGGAGCTCCCCAGGCAGAGGCAGGGCGACCGGGACCGGTGGCACCGCGGCGACCGGCACGACCGGCACCACGGGGACGACCGGCCGGAACGCCCAGCTGTCCTCCGGGTCCGCCGACGCACCTGACGAGGGCTGCGGCTCCTCGACGGGCTCGTCGGCCTCCGGCTCGCTCGGCGTCAGCCATGCGGCGAAGACCTCCTCCGCGGTGCGCGGCGGCAGCTCCGGCTCGTCCTCGGGCAGCGGCTCCGCCTCCACGGCGGGCTCATCCGGCGCGATCGGCTCCGGCTCAGTCTCGGCAACCGGTTCGGGCGCGACCTCAGCAACCGGCTCGGGTTCAGCGACCGGCTCGGGTTCAGCGACCGGCTCGGGTTCAGCGACCGGCTCGGGTTCAGCGACCGGCTCGGCCTCAGCAACCGGCTCGGGCTCGATCTCGGTCGCCGGGTCGGGGTCGGCATGCGCGCTCGGCTCGAGCTCCGGCTCGACCGCGGCGACCGGCACCACGTGGGGCTCCGGCTCCGCCTCCGCCGCAGCAACCGGCTCAGCGTCGGGCTCGGGCAGGGCGAGCGGCTCAGCGTCGGGCTCGGACTCAGTCTCGGTCAGGGCGACCGGCTCAGCGTCGGGCTCGGCGAACGGCTCCGGCTCAGGGTCGGACTCGGGCTCTGCGGCCTTGGCGGGAACCTCGGCGAACGGCGCACCAGCCAGCAGGGCGTCGAAGCTGGCGGGAAGCCCGTCGGGCCGCGCGGGCGCCGGACGGTCCAGCTCCGACGGCGCCGCGGGATCCCAGGCAACAGCGGGCGAGGCGCCCGACTGCTCGTCGTCGCGAACCCCAGCGGGCTCGGCCTCGTCGGCCGCATCCGCCCCCGGCTCGGCGCCGGCCGCTCCGGGAGCAGCGTCGTCAGCCGGGAGGTCCGCAGGGGGCGCGTAGGCGGAGAGATCCTCGGGGGCCGACGGCTCGTCCGCACGCACGGTCGCCGGCGTGGGCACCGCCACCGGCCCCGTATCGGCCCACGGCCAGGACGCCTCGGGCTCCGGCTCGGGCGCGCGGGACGGCGCCGGCGGCGTGGCCGCCGATGCGTCGGCAGAGCCGGTGAGCAGGTCGTGCCACGACGGGGTGCCCGTGGGCTCGGCCCGGGGCGAGAGCACGTCGTCGAACTCCTCGTCGAGCAGCCAGGGAGCGGGCGTGCCCGACGGCCGGGGCGACTCCTCGACTGCCGCTTCGAGGGCCGGTTCCTCGGCAGGGATGGCGAGCTCGGGCTCCTCGGCGGGCAGGCCGACGGCGGACGGTTCCGCCATCGTCTCCTCGGTCGGCGCAGCCGGGGCGGCCGGGAACGCCCAGCGGGGCTCGTCGGGGCCCGTGGCGGCGGCCGGCGCGGGCCGCTCGTCCGCGAAGGGGGACTCGGTGACGGCGGCCTCGGGTGCCGCCTCGGGTGCCGCCTCCGGTGCCGGGGCCGGGTGGTGGCGCTCGATCCGCTCGGAGGCGCCACGCACCAGCTCGTCCCAGGAGAAGCCGAGGTCGGTGAGGGGGTCGAGGGCAGGGGCCGGTGCCGACACCGCAGGGGCGGCGGGCTCGTCGACGACGTGCTCGACCTCGACCTGGGCGGCCGCGTCCTCGACGGGGGCCAGCTCCTCGGGTGCCGACGGCGCCTGCGACGCCTCGGCGCCGCCCTCGGCTCCGCGTCGCCCAGCTCCTCGGGCTCAGGGTCGGCGATGCCCCTGGGCTCGGCGTCGCTCAGGTCCTCGGGCTCGGCGTCGGCGAGGCCCTCGGGCTCCGGCTCGGCGGTCTGCTCGGCTGCGGCCTCCACCCCGGCGACGCGCGCAGACTCGTCCTGAGCGTCAACCGCACCGGTGACCGGCACGGCTTCGCCGTCCAGCGGCGCCTCGTCGCCCTCCTGAGCGGCGACCACGTCGTCGCCGTCGGTGTCCGCCTCGACCGGGCCGCGCTGGTCCTCGTCGGCCTCGGCGTCGGCGTCGCCCGGCTCACCGGCGTGCGCGTCCTGAAGGGGCGCGAGCGCCGCGCCGGACACCGGCACGGCGGCGGCCGGATCGGCGACCGGAGGTTCGAGCACCTCGGATGCGGGCGGCACGACCGGCTCGAACAGGCTTGCGGCGGGAGCCTGGGGCTGGCCGAAGCGCTCGTACGGGTTGACCGTCAAGGGCGCGGCCGAAGGCGGCACCCGAGGGGTGAACAGGTCGGAGAACCCCTGGTAGGAGGGCTCCTCGGGCGCGCCGACCGGGGCCGCGGACGGCGGCTCCTCGGCCTCGTCGGGAGCCGGCTGCGGCGCCACGACGGGCGTGAACAGGCTCGCCGCGAACACGGGCGGCTCGGGCTGCTCGCCGGGCTGCGTCACGGGCGCCTCCGGCTCGGGCCGTTCGGGCTGACGGGGGGTGTTGTCCTGGTCGGTCACGGCAGCGCATCCAGGGGTCTCGGGAACGGCGCCATCCTGCCAGAAGGGCATCCGGATGCCCGTCACCTAGGCTGAGGCGTCATGAACTCCGTGCCGTCCGAGGTGCCGTCCGACGTGACGTCCGAGCTGCCGACCACGTACCCGCCCGCCGAGCGTCTCGACGTCGTCGACGTCCTGCACGGCGTCGACGTCCACGACCCGTACCGCTGGCTCGAGGAGGTCGACGACGCGCGCACGCAGGCGTGGACGGCGGCCCAGGACGAGCTGTACGCCGCGCACCTGCGGACGTGGCCGGGGGTCGACGCCGCGGCCGCGCGGCTGCGGGCGCTGCTCGGCGCCGGGGTGACGGGGGCGCCCATCTGGCGGGGGTCGCGCCACTTCTTCGTGCGGCGCACGGGCACCCAGGAGCACGGCGTGCTGTACGTGGCCGAGCCGGGCGCCGACGGCGCGCTCGTCGAGCGGGTGCTCGTCGACCCGATGCAGCTCGACCCGAGCGGCCTCACGACCATGGACGCCTGGCAGCCGAGCCAGGAGGGCGACCTGCTCGCGTACCAGGTCTCCGAGGGCGGCACCGAGGAGTCGGTGCTGCGGGTGCTCGACGTCGCCACCGGCGAGGTCGTCGACGGCCCGATCGACCGCGCCCGCTACTCCCCCGTCGCGTGGCTGCCGGGCGGGCGGCAGTACTACTACGTGCGCCGGCTCGACCCGTCGCTGGTGCCCGCCGAGGAGGAGCAGTACCACCGCAGGGTGTGGCTGCACACCGTGGGCGCCGACCCGGCGCAGGACGTCGAGATCTTCGGCGCCGGGCTGGACCACCGCAACTACTACGGCGTCGGGGTCAGCCGCGACGGGCGCTGGCTGGTCGTCTCGGCGTCCATGGGCACGGCGCCCCGCAACGACGTGTGGCTGGCCGATCTCGGCGAGCACTCGGCGTCCGCGGCCGCCCCTCCGCTGACGGTCGTCGTGTCGGGCGTGGACGCGCAGTTCGGCGTGTCCGTCGGCCGCGACGGCAGGCTGTGGGTGCACACCGACCACGAGGCGTCCCGCGGCAAGGTGCTCGTGGGCGACCCGCACGACCCTCGTCCCGAGAACTGGACGCTGCTGATCCCCGAGGACCCCGAGGCGGTGCTGGACGACGTCGTCGTCCTGGACGGCCCCGAGCTGGGCGAGCAGCCGCTGCTGCTGGCGTCGTGGACGCGGCACACGGTCACCGAGGTCAGCGTCCACGACCTCGCCACGGGCGCGCGGCTGGACGGCGACGCCGGGACCCTCGAGCTGCCAGGACTGGGCACGCTCGGAGCCCTGATCGGCCGCCCCGAGGGCGGGCACGAGGTGTGGTTCACCTACACCGACCACACGACGCTGCCGCACGTCTACCGGTTCGACGCCCGCGACCGCTCGGTGAGCCTGTGGGCGAGCCCGCCGGGCACCGTCGAGGTCCCCGACGTGGTCACCCGCCAGGTCACCTACACCTCCGCGGACGGCACCGCGGTGCGCATGTTCGTCATCGCGCGCAGCGACGCCCTGGACGCCGACGGCTCGCCGGTGCGGCCCCTGCCCGCGCAGCTGTACGGGTACGGCGGGTTCGGGGTGCCGCTGGCCCCCGGCTACTCGGCGTCGATCCTCGCGTGGGCGGAGGCGGGCGGCGTCTACGCCGTCGCGAACCTGCGGGGCGGCGGCGAGGAGGGCGAGTCGTGGCACCGCGACGGCATGCTCGGGACGAAGCAGAACGTCTACGACGACTTCCACGCGGCCGCGGAGTGGCTGATCGCGCACGGCTGGACGACGCCGGAGCAGCTGTCCATCAGCGGCGGCTCCAACGGCGGCCTGCTGGTCGGCGCGGCGCTCACCCAGCGGCCCGAGCTGTTCCGCGCCGTGGTGTGCTCGGCGCCCCTGCTCGACATGATCCGTTACGAGAAGTTCGGCCTCGGCGCGACGTGGAACGAGGAGTACGGGACGGTCGAGGACGCCGAGCAGTTCGGCTGGCTGATCGCCTACTCCCCCTACCACCGCGTGGTCGAGGGCACCGTCTACCCCGCGACGCTGTTCACGGTGTTCGACTCCGACACCCGCGTCGACCCGCTGCACGCGCGCAAGCTCGCGGCGGCGCTGCAGCACGCGACCACCGGCGACCCGGTGACCCGCCCGATCCTCTTCCGGCGCGAGAAGGACGTCGGGCACGGGGCGCGTTCGCTGTCGCGGTCGGTGGAGCTGTCGTCGCAGACCATGGCGTTCCTCGCCCACGAGACGGGCCTGGCGCTGCCCGTCGAGTGGGCGGCCGAGGCAGGCGCGGAGGCGGAGGCACCCGCGTGATCGAGTCCCTGCGGTCGTGGTGGGCCGAGGGTCCGGTCACCGACGAGGCGTGGTGGCGCGGCCTGCTCGGCGCGCCGCTTCGCATCGCCGTCGTGGTCATCGGCGGCATCGTCCTGCGCTGGGTCCTGCACCGGCTGATCGGGCGCCTGACCGAGCGGATCGCCGAGGGCCGAGGCGGCCTCGGCAAGCTCGACGAGCGCCTGCCCTCGGCCACGGCGATCCTCGCGGGGCCGCTCGTCTCGGCCCGGCGCGGCCAGCGCGCCCGCACCCTCGGGTCGGTACTGAAGAGCATCGTCACGGGGCTGATCGGCCTGGTGATGCTGCTGATGATCCTGGGCGAGCTCGACTACAACGTGGCGCCGCTGCTGGCGAGTGCCGGGGTCGCGGGGGTGGCGTTGGGCTTCGGCGCCCAGACGCTCGTCAAGGACGTGCTGTCCGGGATCTTCATGATCATGGAGGACCAGTACGGCGTCGGTGACGTCGTCGACCTCGGCGAGGCCTCGGGCACCGTCGAGGCCGTCGGCCTGCGGGTCACCCGCATCCGCGACGTCGAGGGCACCGTCTGGTATGTGCGCAACGGCGAGGTCCTGCGGGTGGGCAACCGCTCCCAGGGCTGGGCACGAGCCGTCCTGGACCTGTCGGTCTCCTACTCCGAGGACGTCGACCGCGTGAAGGCGCTGATGCTCGACGTCGCGGTGGGCCTGCACGCCGACGCCGAGTTCGGGCCGAAGCTCATCGACGAGCCCGAGGTGTGGGGCATCGAGACGCTGTCCCCCGACGGCATCGTCGTCCGCCACGTCGAGAAGACCCAGCCGCGGGAGCAGTGGACGGTGGCCCGCGAGCTGCGCGAGCGGCTCAAGCGCCGCTTCGACGCCGAGGGCGTGCGGCGGGCGGTGCCGCAGAGCCAGCTGTGGCTGCACAGTGACGACGAGGCCGCGGCCTCCCCCGCGGGCGCACCCACGGTCGCGGGCCGGGCGGGTGCGCCCGGTCCCGGCCCGGCCAGACCGGCCACCACTGCGCAGGCCGGGCCGGACGGCGTCCCCAACGAGGAGGCGCACGTCGAGGTGCCACGGCCGGACGCCGACCGGTGACGCCCGGGTCGCCCTGACCTCAGCCGGCGCTCGGTTCGCGCACGCTCCACACCCGCAGGGGCGAGCCGTCGACGCGAACGGCGTGCACGGCGGCACGCGTGCCGTCGGGGAGTGCCACCGTGCTCGCCTGCCCGGCACGCAGGACTCCCACGTGGACCGTGCCGCGGGCCGACTCCAGCGAGAGCATCGGGCCTGCGGGCGCGGTCGGCGGCACCGTCGCCACGCTGCCGTCGAGGCTCAGGCACAGCCACCCGTCGTCGCCCGCCCAGGCGCTCGCGCCGTCCGGCAGGTGCGTGACCGCGGTGCCCGGTGGGCGGGCGCAGGGGTCGGGGCCGGACGACCAGGCGCCCGCGTGCCCGGCGGACACCGTGGCGCCGAGCACCCAGGCCACCACCGCGGCCGCCCCGGCACCGGCGAACCAGCGGTGCGGGCGGGACAGCGCCGCGGGCCCGGGCACGCCCCGGCGCGAGCGGCCCCGGGCCAGCAGCACCCCCCCCGGTCAGGGCCAGCCCCACCCACCCGCCGACGGCGTTGGCGAGCAGGTCGTTGACGTCGAACGCGCGCCAGTCCCAGCCCGCTGCGACCGAGCCCAGGTACTGCCCGGTCTCGGCGACCAGGGTCAGCGCCACGCACGCGAGCACCATCACCTCGTAGCGCCAGCGCACGACGAGCGGCAGCAGGACGCCGAACGGCACGGTCATCACCACGTTGCGGCGGAAGTCCCACCCCGTGAGGTCGGGCCGGGCCAGGTGCAGCTCGTAGGTGGGGGCGTTCGTCATCGGCGGAGGGTCCAGCGGCAGCGGCAGCCAGACGGCTGCCGCGAGGACGAGCAGGTACAGCCCGAGCAGGACGGCGGCGAGGCCGCGGGCGGGCAGCGGGCGGGGGTGGTCCATACCGGCGACGCTACGGACCGACCCGCGCGCGCCGCCTCCGTCGCGGGACGGAGAGGGGTCCTCCTCAAGTGCCGATCTCCGCGTGCTCGACGCGCGCCCACCGGCGTGGCTGCCCACACTCGGACCATGACCACCGCGCCCGAGCCGTCGTCGTCCCCCGATCCCTCGCCCGCCCCCGCCGACGCCGCCGTGCCGACCGAGGGCCTGGACGACGGCCGCGGGCGGCTCGTGCTCGTCACCGGGGTCACCGGGTACGTGGGCGGCCGGCTGGTCCCGGAGCTGCTCAAGGCGGGATACCGCGTCCGCGCCCTGGTGCGGCGGCCGCGTCGGCTGCGTGACCAGCCGTGGGCCGACGAGATCGAGATCGCGCAGGGGGACGCGACCGACGGCGACACCCTGCGCGAGGCGCTGGACGGCGTCGAGGTCGCCTACTACCTGATCCACAGCCTCGGCTCGGGGCGCCGGTTCGAGTCCACCGACCGCCGCGCCGCGCTGCTGTTCGGACAGGCCGCGCGCGCCGCGGGCGTGCGGCGCCTGGTGTACCTGGGCGGGTTGTACCCGGAGGGCGAGGAGCTGTCCCCGCACCTGGACTCGCGCAAGGAGGTCGGCGAGATCCTGCTGGCCAGCGGTGTGCCGACGACGGTCCTGCGCGCGGCGGTGATCATCGGCAGCGGGTCGGCGTCGTTCGAGATGCTCCGCTACCTCACCGAGCGACTGCCCGTGATGATCACGCCGCGGTGGGTGCGCAACCGGATCCAGCCGATCGCGATCCGCGACGTCCTGCGCTACCTCGTCGGTTCGGCGTCGATGCCGCCGCACGTCAACCGCGAGTTCGACATCGGCGGGCCCGACGTCCTCACCTACCGGGAGATGATGATCCGTTACGCGAAGGTGGCGGGCCTGCCGCGGCGGGTGATCCTCCCGCTCAACGTCCTGACGCCGCGCCTGTCGAGCCACTGGGTCGGCGTGGTGACCCCCGTGCCCAGCAGTCTGGCCCGCCCGCTGGTGGGCAGCCTCGTCCACGAGGTGGTCTGCGACGAGCACGACATCGCCGCCTACGTGCCCGACCCGCCCGAGGGGCTGGTGGGCTTCGAGCGGGCGGTGACGCTGGCGCTGCAGCGGATCCAGGACGCGGACGTCCAGACGCGCTGGGCGTCGGCGTCGCTGCCCGGCGCCCCCAGCGACCGGATGCCGGCCGACCTCGACTGGGCCGGCGGCAGCCTCTACGTCGACGACCGGACGATCCCGGTGCGTGCCGACGGCGCCAGCCTGTGGCGGGTCATCGAGGGGATCGGCGGCGACCACGGCTGGTACTCGTGGGGCCTGGCCTGGCGGGTGCGGGGCTGCTCGACCGGGCGGTCGGCGGGCCCGGCCTGCGCCGCGGCCGGCGCAACCTCCACGACCTGCACGTGGGCGACGAGCTGGACTTCTGGCGGGTCGAGGACGTCGTCGAGGGGCGACTGCTGCGGTTGCGCGCCGAGATGCGCCTGCCCGGTCTCGCGTGGCTGGACCTCTCGGTGGAGGAGGACCTGCACGGGCGGACGCTGTTCCGCCAGCGCGCGGTCTTCCACCCCCGCGGCCTGTTCGGGCAGCTGTACTGGTGGGATGGTCGCGCCGTTCCACGGCGTGGTGTTCTGGCGGATGCAGCGCAACATCGCACGCGCCGCCGAGCGGGCCGCGGCGGGCGACGAGACGCACGTCATGTAACGGGGTGAGTACCCTGCGCGATCCAGCGGACGGAAGGCTGGACGACGAGGGGACGGGGACGATGCCACGAGGACGGCGACTCACGGGCATGGCGGCAGCGGTGGCGTCGGCGACGGCGGTGACCGTCACCGCGGCGGGGACGGCGGCCGAGGCCGCGACGCCGAAGTTCAAGAACTGCACCGAGCTCACCAAGCGCTATCCGCACGGCGTGGGTCGCAAGGGCGCCAAGGACAAGGTCCGGGGGCGCACGAAGCCGGTCACGACCTTCACGGTCTCGACCACCGTCTACAACGCCAACCGGGGGCGGGACGCCGATCACGACGGCGTCGCCTGCGAGCGGCGCTGACCTCACTCCATGCTGTTGACCAGGCTGAACGCGGCCCGCTCGAGGTAGTCCCACAGGGTCGACTCGTGCATGGGCCTCAGGCCCAGGGCAGTGACGGCGTCGCGCATGTGCCGCAGCCAGCGGTCGCGGGCGTCGGTGGTCACGGGGAACGGGGCGTGCCGCATCCGCAGCCGCGGGTGCCCGCGCAGGTCGCTGTACGTCGTCGGCCCGCCCCAGTACTGCTCGAGGAACATCGTGAGCCGCACCTTCGCGGGGGCGAGGTCCTCCTCGGGGTACATCGGCCGCAGCACCTCGTCGGCGGCGACACCCTCGTAGAAGCGGTCGACGAGCCGGACGAACGTGTCGTGCCCGCCGATCGCCTCGTAGAACGACGTGCCCTCGGGCCCCTCGGGGCGGGCCGGGTTGGCGCGCGGACCGGGTGCCAGCCCGAGCTGGGGGCCGGTCGGCGTCGGCCCGATCGGCGGGCCCTCGGGGCCGGGAGTGGTGGGGCTGCTCACCGGCCCAGTGTGTCAGGTGCCCGCTCCGGGACCCTCGACGCTCCGCGCCTGCCCTGGCGATCGCCGGTGATCGTGGCAGCATCGAATGGTGACCGACGCCCTCCACGCCGACGCCGCAGACGCCCCCCAGGGCCTGACCCCGCTGACCGAGGGATGGTGGCGTGACGCCGTCATCTACCAGGTCTACCCCCGCTCCTTCGCCGACGGCGACGGCGACGGCGTGGGCGACCTGCCCGGCATCACCGCGCGCCTGGATCACATCGCGAAGCTGGGCGTGGACGCCGTCTGGCTGTCGCCCTTCTACACCTCGCCGCAGAACGACGCGGGCTACGACGTCGCCGACTACCGGGACGTCGACCCGCTGTTCGGCACCCTGGCCGACGCCGACGCGCTGATCGAGCGCGCCCACGAGCTGGGCCTGAAGATCATCGTCGACCTGGTGCCCAACCACACGTCGTCCGCGCACCCGTGGTTCGCCGCGGCCCTCGCCGCCGCCCCGGGGTCGCCGGAGCGCGAGCGGTACATGTTCCGCGAGGGCAAGGGCGCCGACGGCGAGCTGCCGCCCAACGACTGGCGCTCGGTGTTCGGCGGCCCCGCCTGGACGCGCGTGACGGAGCCCGACGGCAGCCCCGGGCAGTGGTACCTGCACCTGTTCGACGTCACGCAGCCCGACGTCAACTGGGACAACCCCGAGGTCAGGGCCGAGTTCGAGGACATCCTGCGGTTCTGGTCCGCGCGGGGTGTCGACGGCTTCCGGGTCGACGTCGCCAACGGTCTGGTCAAGGAGCCCGGCCTGCCCGACTGGCCCTTCGGCGCCCAGCAGTTCGACGCCGACGACGTGGGCGGACGCCGCCCGCCGATGTGGGACCAGGAGGGCGTGCACGAGATCTTCCAGTCCTGGCGGCGGGTCCTCGACGCGTTCCCGCAGCAGCCGATCCTCGTGGCGGAGGCCTGGGTCCGCCCCGCGTGGCGCCAGGCCAAGTACGTGCGCGCCGACGAGATGCACCAGGCGTTCAACTTCGAGTACCTCAAGACGCCCTGGGACGCCTCTCGCCTGCGCCCGATCATCACCGAGGTGCTCGCTGAGAACGCGGCCGTGGGCGCGAGCGCGACGTGGGTGCTCAGCAATCACGACGTCGTCCGGCACCCCACCCGGTACTCCTACGGTGCGGCCGCCGAGGTGTTCGCCGCCGGCGCCGTCGCGGGTGCGGTGCCCAACGGGATCGGCGCGAACGACCCGCAGCCCGACCAGGAGCTCTCCCGCCGCCGCGGGCTCGCCGCGACGCTGCTGATGCTCGCCCTGCCGGGATCGTCGTACCTCTACCAGGGCGAGGAGCTGGGCCTGCCCGAGCACACGACGCTGCCCGACGAGGTGCGCCAGGACCCCACCTGGGAGCGCTCGGGGCACGCCGAGCGCGGCCGCGACGGCTGCCGCGTGCCCCTGCCGTGGGTGGCCGACGCCCCCGGCTTCGGGTTCGGGCCCGCCGACGGCAAGCAGCCGTGGCTGCCGCAGCCCGAGTCCTGGGCGGACCTCGCCGCCGATGCCCAGGACGGCGTCGAGGGGTCGGTCCTCGAGCGCTACCGCGAGGCGCTGCGCCTGCGGCGCCGGCTGGGCCTCGGCCGGGGATCGCTGTCGTGGCGCGACGACCTGTGCGTCGAGGGCCCGCGAGGTGCAGGCGCGCTCGCCTTCGAGGTCGAGGCGCCCGACGGCACGCGCACGCTGGTGATCGCGACGGTCGGGGACGGCGACGGCTCGCCGACCGCGACCCTGCCCTCGGGCGCGCAGGTCCTGCTCAGCAGCGGTGAGCTGCAGGACGGGCACGTGCCCACCGACGTCACCGTCTGGGCGCGCCTGGCCTGACCCGGCGCGATCGGAGCGGGGCCGAGACCGCGCAGACCTCAGCGCGGCTCGTCGAGGGCGGCGCGGAGCTGCTCGGCGTGGGCGTCGAGCCAGGCGGCGCGGCGGCGGATCCTGTCCCCCACGCCGTCGTCCCACATCCGCGCCCAGCCGCCGCCGAGCGTCGCGGCCCGATGCCGCATGAGGTGCCAGCTGCGGTCCGTCATCCGCAGGGCCGCGGGCAGCAGCTCGCGCCGCGAGTCGGCGTCGAGCCCGTAGGCATCGACCACGATCCGGGTGCGTGCGAAGGCGTCGACGCCGCGCAGCACCTCGGGCCGGTCCTGCTCGGGCATCAGCGGCGCCCACCACAGCAGCACGCTCAGCACCTCGTCGAGGGGCGCGCAGGGCCGGGTCAGGTCGAAGTCGATGAGCGCGTGGGCCTCGCCGTCGCGCCACACGACGTTCTCGGGCGTCACGTCGCCGTGGCCGAGGATCACCGGCGTCGGCCCCAGGGGCTGAGGGATCCCCGGCGGCTCTTCGGCGGGAGGGACCAGGCCCTCGGGGACGCCGAGGCCCGCGAGCGCGTCGTCGAGGCGACGGACGAGCCGGGCGAGGCTCACCAGCCGGCCCTCGTCGGCCACCCAGGCGGGCCACGGGCGACCCGCCACCTCGCCCTCGACGAACGTCAGGACCTCGCGGCCTGCGTCGTCCACGCCGAGGAAGCGCGGGGCGCCGTCGAACCCGACGCCTTCGAGGTGGTCGAGCACGGCGTGGACGACGGGCGAGTGCGGCCCGAGCGGGCGGCGCACCGTCCGCCCGCGGCGGACGACGCCCTCGGTGACGTCCCCGCCCGCCAGCGGCTCCTCGGCGTCCTCCCCCGGGACCTCGGCGTAGCGGCGGGGACCGGCGGTCACAGGAGGCCGGCCGCCCGGGCGATGACGTGCCCGCGACTGGTGGACAGGCGGCTCCAGGCGCCGCAGGTGAGCAGCGTCACCTGCTCGCCGTCGGGCAGGAAGCCCATGGTGTCGGCGGCGTAGGCGACGCCGGTCGGGACGTCGATGCCGTCGGAGAGCGGGCGCCCCCAGACGGTGCCGCGCACGGTGGCGACGGCCGCGGCGCCCGATCCTTCGGGGCACGCGGCGGCGATCTCGGCCGCGCCGGAGCGCGCGAGGTCGCGCAGGATGCCGGAGGCGACGGGGGTGAGCACCTCCCAGCCGCGACGCGGTGGCGTCACCCCGGCCCAGGCGACGCCGGTGAGCCGCGTGGGTGGCACGGGGACGTCGGCGGTGACGGCTCGGGCGAAGCGGTCGGTCATCGCGGCCAGCGACACCGTGGCGTCGAGGTCGGAGGACACGTTGAGCGCGAGGGTGCGCAGGGCGAGCACGGTGGGGCCGCCGCCCCCGTGCACGGGCGAGACGTAGGTGGCCAGGACGGCGCCGTGGGCGCGCAGGCGGATGGCGCCGTCGGCGTCTAGCGCCTTGGCGCGGCGCACGAAGGTGGCGAGGTCCTCCGCGGCGGCGTCGTCGGCCAGGTGCAGGACGTCGCTCATCGGGCTGCCTCGCGCCCGCGACGCCGGAAGGCGACCGGTGAGTCCCACCACGACTTCAGGACGTCGACCTCCTCGGGGAGCAGCCTGCGCGGGGACTTGGCCGCCAGGTCGTAGGGCACCATCGTCGTCTCCGCGACCGCGTACACGACGGGTGCCGCAACGCCCTCGCCGGCGACGCCCTCGGGGTCGGTGACGGTGTAGCCGAGGGTGAACTGCGCGCCGCGGATCTCGCTGACCCGGACGTCGACGGCCACGGGCGCCACCCGGTACTCCAGGGGACGCCGGTACTCGATCTCGGCGCGCGCCACGATCAGCCCACCCTCGAGTAGGGCGACCCCCTCCCCGGCCTCGGGCGCCACGCCGAAGCGCGGCCCGGCGAACAGCGCCACGCGGGCGTCCTCCAGCAGGCGGAGGAACTGGACGTTGTTCACGTGCCCGTAGGCGTCCATGTCCGACCAGCGCAGGGGCACGAGGACGCGGGGTGCAGGCATGCGCCCATCATGGCCGAGCACCCGCCGCTGCCTCGCACGCGGCCCACAGGCGCCCCCTCGCCGTCCTCGCCCGTGTCGGCGAATGTGACACACGTCACACCCGTTGAGGGTCAAGCACGGAGGAACCGGCACCGAGGTGACGTGCATCCGAGTCGAGGGGACGGCAGCCCGCGGAGAAGCTGCCGATCCGCGCGTCCGGGTGCACGACTCTCCGCCGCACGGGAGGCACGACTTCCTGGCGAGCAGGGCGTCGATGAGGGAGGAGGGGCCTTCATCGGCGCCCTGCTCGGCGTCCGGCCCCTGCTCGGCGTCCGGCCCCGGCGCGGCCGTCACGCCCGGGGCGGGCCTGGCGGCAGGATGGGCCCATGCTCGACGTCCTCGACCTCGCCGCCGGCGAGGAACCCGACAGCTTCGTGGGCGAGAGCCTGCCCTCCCTGTGGGGGCGGGTCTTCGGCGGCCAGGTGCTCGCGCAAGGGCTGATCGCCGCGGGGCGCACCGTCGACGGCGACCGCGCGGTCCACTCGATGCACGCCTACTTCCTCCGCCCGGGCGACCCGGCGAAGCCGATCACCTTCGCGGTCGAGCGGTTGCGCGACGGCCGCTCCTTCAGCGCCCGCCGCACCCACGCCCTGCAGGACGGCGTCCCGATCCTGTCGATGATCTCCTCGTTCCAGGTCCCGTCGGCGGGCCTGGAGCACCAGACCCCGATGCCCGAGGTGCCCGCCCCCGAGGACCTGCCCTCCCCCGAGGAGTGGACCGCCGGGATGACCCACCCGGCCCGGGCCACCCAGGTCGGCCGTCCGGTCGACATCCGTCACGTCGACGGGCCGCTCCTGCTCGACGCGGGCCCGCAGCGGACGGCGAAGCAGGCGGTCTGGCTGCGCTCAGCAGCCCCCCTGCCCCACGAGCCCGCCCTGCACGCCGCCGTGCTGGCCTTCGCCAGCGACTACACGATGCTCGAACCGCTGCTGCGGCGGCACCGCGTCGCCTGGGTCGACCCTCGGCTCAAGGTGGCGAGCCTCGACCACGCCATGTGGTGGCACCGGCCCGCCCGCGCCGACGAGTGGCTCCTCTACGTGCAGGACAGTCCGTCCGCGCAGGGTGCCCGCGGCCTCGGCACGGCCCTGCTCTACCGGCGCGACGGCGCCCTCGTCGCGACCGTCGCCCAGGAAGGGATGATCCGGCTGTGACGCTGCCTCCCCCGCCCCGCGTCCAGGCCCTCGGCGACGACGGCGAGCCCACCGGACCCCTCGGACCCGTGGACGCAAGCCTCGTCCCCCGCTTCGCCGGGCCCGCGACGTTCGCCCGGCTGCCGCGGCTGGACGAGGTGAGCGCGGCCGACGTCGCCGTCGTCGGCGTCCCGTTCGACTCCGGCGTCAGCTACCGCCCGGGAGCGCGGTTCGGCCCGGCGCACGTCCGCCAGTCCTCGCGCCTGCTGCGCCCCTACCACCCGGGGCTGGACGTCTCGCCGTTCGCGAGCCTGCAGGTGGTCGACGCCGGCGACGTCGCCGTCAACCCGTTCTCCATCGACGAGGCGGTGACGACGTTGCAGCGTGCGGCGACGTCGCTGGGCGAGGACGGTCTGACGCTGCTCACCCTCGGCGGCGACCACACGATCGCGCTGCCCCTGCTGCGCGCGGCCGCCCGCAGGCACGGGCCGCTCGGCGTCGTCCACTTCGACGCCCACCTCGACACCTGGGACACCTACTTCGGCGCCGCCTACACCCACGGCACGCCGTTCCGCCGCGCGAGCGAGGAGGGGCTGCTCGACCCCACGCGTTGCCTGCACGTCGGCATCCGCGGGCCGCTGTACTCGCGCACCGACCTGCTGGAGGACTCCGCCTGCGGGTTCCAGGTGATCCGCAGCGACGACTTCCAGGACACCGCCGTCTCGGGCGTCGTCGAGCGGATGCGCGCGCGCCTGGGCGAGGGGCCCGTCTATGTGTCGGTGGACATCGACGTGCTCGACCCCGCCCACGCGCCCGGCACCGGAACCCCCGAGGCCGGGGGGCTGACCTCCCGGGAACTGCTGCACGCGCTGCGTGGACTGGCGGGCCTCGACGTCGTCGGCGCCGACATCGTGGAGGTGGCCCCCGCCTACGACCACGCCGAACTCACGGGCATCGCGGCCGCCCACGTCGCCTACGAGCTGCTGGCCGTGCTCGCGAGCGGTCGGGCCTGACGCCGTGGCCGGGCCCGCGCAGCCGCCGGAGGTCGAGGCCGTGCACGGCGGGGGGATCGCGTGCTGCCAGCTCGAGCTGGCCGTCGGGGACGTCGCGGGCAACCTGCGCCGCGCCGAGGACGCCGTCCGCGCGGCAGCGGCCGCCGGCGCCCGACTGATCGTCCTTCCGGAGCTCCTCGCGTCCGGCTACTGCCTGCCCGACGCGACGACGGCGCGGTCCCTGGCCGAGGACGCCGCGACCGGGCCCACGGCGTCGCTGCTCGGGGCGCTGGCCACGGAGCTGGACGTCGTCCTCGTCGCCGGCGTCTGCGAGGACGGCGGCGAGGTCCTGCACAACAGCGCGGTGCTCGTCGACGCCTCGGGGGTGCGCGTCGTCTACCGCAAGGTGCACCTGTGGGACGCCGAGCCCGACCTCTTCGTGCCCGGCGACGCCGCCCCTCCCGTCGTGGAGACGGCGCTCGGGCGGGTGGCGGTGATGATCCGCTACGACCTGGAGTTCCCCGAGTGGGTGCGCCTGGCGGCGCTGGCGGGGGCCGACGTCGTCGCGGTGCCCGCCTGCTGGCCGCGAGGGGCCTGGTGGCCCGCCGGGGAGCGGCCGCCGGAGCAGGTGAAGGCGCTCGCCGCGGCTGCCACGAACGGCCTGGCCGTCGCGGTGTGCGACCGGGCGGGCGCCGAACCGGCCCCCGCGCGGATGGACGCGGGCGGCGGGCGGGTGTCGTGGATCGGCGGTTCCCTGATCGCGGACGCGACCGGCGCGCCGGTGGCGATCGCCGACGCCGGCGCTCCCGGCGACGACGGCCGGGCGACGGTCCTCCACGGGCACGTGGACCTCCGGCGCAGCCGCGACAAGCGCGTCTCGGCGCGCAACGACCTGCTGGCCGACCGGCGCCCGGAGCTCTACGCAGCGCTGGCATCGACCACGACGCGTGACGGCGACGGCCCGCCCGACAGCTAAGGTGCCCCGGTGGGCGACGCACACCCGTACCGGATTGCGTGATCCTTGAATCATTCTTAACGTGGCGCGCACGCCCGGACGGAGCGCCCCCGGCCCCCGGCGGCCCCGGCGCTCCCCGAATGCTCCAGGAGTGCCCCATGCTGCGTGTTCACCGTCGAACCCGAACGCACGTCGTCGCCCTGATCGCCTCCACCCTGCTCGCCTCGGGCCTGGCCGCCGCCGCAGGCGTCGCCCTCGCGCCCGCCGCCTCCGCCCACGGCAACGTGAACGACCCCATCGCCCGCGGGTACCGCTGCCTCAAGCTGTACGGCGGCATCCACCTGTCGACGTCCTACCGCGACAGCGACCCCATGTGCTGGAACGCCTTCCAGAAGAGCCCCGGCGCCATGTGGAACTTCAACGGCATGCTCGTCGACGGCCTCGCCGGCAAGTACACGTCGATCACGGACATCTGTTCCGCCGGCAGCGCCACGTACGCGGTGCTGTCGCAGCCGGGCAACTGGATCGCGACGCCCAAGCCGGCGAAGTTCAAGCTGAACCTCGTGGACGGCGCCTCGCACGGTGCCGACTGGATGAAGGTCTACATCTCCAAGGACGGCTTCGACCCGACGACGAAGGCGCTCGGCTGGGACGACGTCGTCCAGATCTCCGAGATCGGACGCATCCCCACCTCGGGCAACGGCGGCATCGTCGACCCGAGTGTCAACGGCTCCGCGTACACGATGGACGTCGACGCCACCGGGTACCCCGGCCGCCGTGTCCTGTTCACGCTGTGGAAGGCCAGCCACAGCGACCAGACGTACTACCTGTGCAGCGACGTCGACATCCAGGGCACGACGTCCACGCCGACGCCGACCACCACGACGCCCAAGCCCACCACCACGACGCCGGAGCCCACCACCTCCGACCCGGTGCCGACGACGTCGAAGCCCACGACGACCAAGAAGGCGACGGGCAAGGTCAAGGTCACGACGAAGTGCAAGACGGGCAAGAACGGCAAGCGCACGTGCGTGAAGGTCACGAAGACCCGGAAGGCGGCCTCGGCGATGCGGGCCGGCTGCTCGACAGTCTCGATCAAGGAGGCCTGGCCCGGCGGTTACCTGGCGCGCGTGGACGTCGACGAGAACGGCGTGTTCACGGCTCCCGACGCCGCAGGGGTGCGGTCGGTGACGACGGAGGCCGGCGGCCTGGTCGTCACCGGCGCCGGTGACCCCGGCCGACTCGGGGCGACCTGCCGCTGACGTCAGGGGTTCGCGGTCACGGGCCGCGCGAGGGGATGGCATCCTGTCGCGGTGGCCCGTGACCTCGACCCGATCCAGCTCACCCAGACCGACAAGCAGCTGAGCCGCATCCGCCAGGGGGTGGCGCTCATGGGCGCGATCGCCGTGGCCTGCGTCTTCCTGAAGGCGTGGATCCTGCTGCCCTTCGCTGCCGCGTTCTGCCTGGCGTTGGTGCTGGGGCTGGTGCGCAAGCCGTACCTGCGCATGGACCGCGAGGGGCTGCACATCCACTCCTCCTACGCGGCACACCGCGATCTGAGCTGGTACGACATCACCCAGTTCGAGATCAAGGCCCGCAACATCGTCTTCTTCGTCCGCGGCAGCAAGCGGCCCCAGTCCTTCCGCGCCGCGTGGTTCGGGATGGCCGCGACGCCCCTGCTCGCCCAGCTCGAGACGTTCCACCGCCGCTACCGCAGCGAGAAGCCCGCCGGTCGCGACTGACGTCCTCGGGCGCGACCCGATGTGGGGACTCCCTGCGCGGCTATAGCGCGGCGAGCGTCCCCAGATGAGGTCTTGCTCCCCTGACAGCGAACGACGAAGGGCCCCGACGTTCGTCGGGGCCCTTCGCGTGCGTCACCACACGGTCAGTCGCGCGTGAGCTTGCGGTAAGTCACCCGGTGCGGACGCGCGGCGTCGGCCCCGAGCCGGGCCACCTTGTTCTCCTCGTAGGAGGCGAAGTTGCCTTCGAACCAGAACCAGGCCGCGGGGTTCTCGTCGGTGCCCTCGTAGGCGAGGATGTGCGTGGCCACCCGGTCGAGGAACCACCGGTCGTGGGAGATCACGACGGCGCAGCCGGGGAACTCCAGGAGCGCGTTCTCGAGCGAGCCCAGCGTCTCGACGTCGAGGTCGTTCGTCGGCTCGTCGAGCAGGAGCAGGTTGCCGCCCTGCTTGAGGGTCAGCGCGAGGTTGAGGCGGTTGCGCTCACCACCCGACAGCACCCCCGCGGGCTTCTGCTGATCGGGCCCCTTGAACCCGAACGCCGACACGTATGCGCGCGAGGGCATCTCGACCTGGCCGACCTTGATGAAGTCGAGCCCGTCGGACACGACCTCCCACAGGGTCTTGTTCGGGTCGATGCCGGCACGGTTCTGGTCGACGTAGCTGATCCTGACGGTCTCGCCGACCTTGAGGTCACCGGAGTCGATCGGCTCCAGACCCACGATGGTCTTGAACAGGGTCGTCTTGCCGACGCCGTTGGGACCGACGACCCCCACGATGCCGTTGCGCGGCAGGGAGAACGACAGGTCCTCGATCAGGGTGCGGTCGCCGAAGCCCTTCTTGAGCCCCTTCGCCTCGATCACGATGCCGCCCAGGCGCGGGCCCGGAGGGATCTGGATCTCCTCGAAGTCGAGCTTGCGGGTGCGCTCGGCCTCGGCGGCCATCTCCTCGTAGCGGGCCAGACGCGACTTCGACTTCGTCTGGCGACCCTTGGCGTTCATCCGGACCCACTCGAGCTCGTCCTTCAGCCGCTTGGCGAGCTTGACGTCCTTCTTGCCCTGGACCTGCAGGCGCTCCTGCTTCTTCTCCAGGTAGGTGGAGTAGTTGC
Organism: Kineosporiaceae bacterium; assembly: GCA_046330935.1. Classification (GTDB taxonomy): domain Bacteria; phylum Actinomycetota; class Actinomycetes; order Actinomycetales; family Kineosporiaceae; genus JAXLRU01. The sequence continues at coordinate 14,480 of JAXLRU010000005.1, read as the reverse complement.
CCTCGTAGGGGTAGGCGCGGCCGCGGTCGAGCTCGAGGATCCACTCCGCGACGTTGTCGAGGAAGTACCGGTCGTGCGTGACCGCGAGGACGGCGCCGGCGTAGGAGGCCAGGTGCGCCTCCAGCCAGTTCACGCTCTCGGCGTCGAGGTGGTTGGTGGGCTCGTCGAGGAGCAGCAGGTCGGGCTTGCTGAGCAGCAGCTTGCACAGCGCCACGCGGCGGCGCTCACCACCCGAGAGCACCTTGACGTCGGCGTCCGGAGGCGGGCAGCGCAGGGCGTCCATCGCCTGCTCGAGCTGGCCGTCGAGATCCCACGCGTCGGCGTGGTCGATCTCCTCCTGGAGGCGGCCCATCTCCTCCATCAGCTCATCGGAGTACTCGACCGCCATCTTCTCGGCGATCTCGTTGTACCGGTCGAGCTTGACCTTGATCTCGCCGAGGCCCTCCTCGACGTTGCCGAGGACCGTCTTGTCCTCGTTCAGCGCCGGCTCCTGCATGAGGATGCCGACCGAGAACCCGGGGGACAGGAACGCGTCACCGTTCGACGGCGTGTCCAGCCCCGCCATGATCTTCAGGACGCTCGACTTGCCGGCGCCGTTGGGGCCGACGACGCCGATCTTGGCGCCCGGGTAGAAGGCCAGCGTGACGTCGTCGAGGATGACCTTGTCGCCGTGCGCCTTGCGCGCCTTGCGCATGGTGTAGATGAACTCCGCCATGCGGGCAAGACTAACGGCCGCCGGACGCCCCGCCCGCGCGGCGGCGTCCGCTGTGGATCGTCACCACGTCCTCGTCGCCCGGGAGGGGCGATGTGGAGGTTCCGTGGAGGAACGCCCGCACCGCCGGGCACGCCCCCTAAGGTCCGGAGTGCACCACTCGGGCCCACCGCCCGAGCCGCCGGCGCCGTCCGCGCGCCACGACCAACGGGGAACCCATGTCCACGAACAGACGGATCCGTGCTGCCGTCGTCCTGCTGGCCCTCGCGGCCACCACCCTCGCCACGGCGACGCCCGCCGCGCACGCCACACCCGCCCCCACCCTGCGGCTGGGCCAGAAGATCACCTTCACCGACCACGCCGACGTCGAGCTCCTCCTCCCGGCCGGCACCCTGCCGTTCGCCGCGGTCGACTTCGGCACCTCGCCCGGCAACCGGGCCGTGAGCTTCTGGCTGTACCCCGGGCCCGAGGGCGAGGTGCCGGCCTACAACGCCGACACCTCCCCCACCGGCGGCAGCTTCCAGGTGGTCGGCTTCGACACGCCGCCAGGCATGCCCGGCCCCATCGGCGAGGCGGTGACCGCTCACGTCGGCATCTACGCGAGCGAGGTGCTGGGCCCGGTCACGGTGTCCTTCGGGGCCGTGACCTTCAAGGACGCGACGCTGGCCGCCGGCCGCACCGCCACCGTCGCGCTGCCACGACAGGGATCCGTCGCCGACGTGCACCTGCCCGGCTTCTCCCTGCACGAGCCGGTGCGCCTGAGCGTCGTCCGCAGCCGCTTCGTCACGCCGCAGAAGGCACCCGTCGCCAAGGAGGTCCTGCGGCTGGGCAACGGTGCCTTCGGGCCGCCCGCGACGATCTACCCGCCCGATCCGCGGCTGGACTTCGACGCATCTGCCGGCAGCAGCCTGCTCGTCCCGGCCCTGATGCCGGAGCTGTGGACGCCGCACGCCGGGTCGGACCCGCACCTGACCCTGACCGGCACGACCGGGGACCGCGGCACCCTCGTCCTGCGCGCCGAGCGGGTGCCCGTCACGGTCACCCCCGTGACGTGGGGGAAGCCGTTCCGGCTCGCCGGTCGCGCTGACGGGGTCGTCGACTACGTCCTGACGGTCCCGAAGGCCGGCGCGGCGACGGTCGACGTCGCGCCGGGTGGCGCGGGGACGCCCGACCCGGCGCTGTTCGCGTTCCAGCAGGGCGCCGACCGCGAGACGGCCCTCCCCCTCGACGCCGGGCAGCTCCAGCTGTGGCTGGACAAGGGCACCTTCACCATCCGCGTCCTGCCGACGGCGGACGGCGCCCCGACCGACGCCGTCCCGACGCTCACCCTCACCAAGTCCCGCTGAGCGGATGAGGGCGCCTCACCTCACGGGTGGGGCGCCCTCGCCCGCGGCGGCACGGATCGCCTTGCCCGCCGGGTCGGTGATTCGTCGAAGCGCTACTCATCGTCACCCGGTGTCACGTCCTTTCCTCCGCGTGAGGGACCCTCAGCAACCCGACCCATGATTTTCGGTAATCGTGGTGGTCTCTGTGAGGTCTAGAGGGACACGCGGCGTCACCCTCGCCGCGGCGAGGCCCGCCCGGAGCCTCGGACAGCACCGTTGGAGGACCTTGTGAACCGCACGCCACCGCGGCCGCGTCGCCGACGCCGCAGCCGTGCCCTACCGGCCACCGCCACCGCGATCCTCACCGGTTCGGCGCTGATGGCACCCGCCGTCCATGCCTCTGCACTGGAGAACACCTCCAGCCCTCGTCGCGTCACTCCCCTCGCGGCTGCCGCCTGGCAGGCCGAGCACCTCGACCGCGGAGCGGTTGCCGTCCCCAGCAGCACGGGCGTCCTCGTCTCGTGGCGACTGCTCGCCACCGACCCGCAGAGCATCGCGTTCAACGTGTACCGCGGCAGCACCAAGCTCAACTCCACGCCGCTCACGAGCTCGACCAACTACCTCGACCGCGGCCAGTCCAGCGGCAGCGGCTACACGGTGCGGGCCGTCGTCAACGGCGTCGAGCAGGCGGCGGCGAGCGCGCTCGCGTTCGGCTCCGGAGGCTACCTCGACGTGCCGATCAGCTCCCCCGGGAGCGGGTACACCGCCAACGACGCCAGCGCGGGTGACCTGGACGGTGACGGAGACCTCGATCTCGTCCTCAAGTGGTACCCGAACAACGCCAAGGACAACTCGCAGTCGGGCGCCACCGACAACACCTACCTCGACGGGATCACCCTCGAGGGCAAGCGGCTGTGGCGGATCAACCTCGGCCGCAACATCCGCTCCGGCGCCCACTACGCCCAGTTCCAGGTCTTCGACTACGACGGTGACGGCAAGGCCGAGGTCGCCGTGAAGACCGCCGACGGCACGACGGATGGCACCGGCAAGGTCATCGGTGACGCGAGCAAGGACTACCGCAACTCCGGCGGCTACGTGCTGTCGGGCCCGGAGTTCCTCAGCGTGTTCTCGGGTCCGACGGGCGCGGTGCTCGCCACCACCACCTACGACCCGCCCCGCGGGGACGTGGGCGCGTGGGGCGACACGTACGGCAACCGGGTCGACCGGTTCCTCGCCGGAACCGCCTACCTGGACGGCGTCCGCCCCTCGATCATCATGGCCCGCGGCTACTACACCCGCTCCGTCATCGCCGCCTGGGACTGGCGCGGCGGCAAGCTCACGAAGCGCTGGACGTTCGACTCCAACTCCGCCGGCTCCCGCTACACCTCGCAGGGCAACCACCAGCTCTCGATCGCCGACGTCGACGGCGACGGCCGGGACGAGGTCATGTACGGCTCGATGGCCATCGACGACAACGGCGCGGCGCTGTGGAACAACAACACCCACCACGGCGACGCCTACCACGTCGGTGACCTGATCCCCTCCCGCCCCGGGCTGGAGGTCTTCAAGCCCAGCGAGCACACCGACATGCCCGCCGACTGGCTGGCCGACGCCCGCACCGGCGCGATCATCTGGCAGCACCCCTCGTGCAAGTGCGACAACGGCCGCGGCGTCGCCGCCGACATCTACGCCGGCAACCCCGGCGCGGAAGCCTGGTCCTCCGCCGTCGGCAGCCTCACCAGTGCGGCCACGGGAGCGGCCCTGGGCCGCAAGCCCGGCTCGGCGAACTTCCTCGCCTGGTGGGACGGCGACCCGCTGCGCGAGCTGCTCGACAGCACCCACATCGACAAGTACACGACCAGCGGGGACAACCGCGTGTTGACGGCGAGCAACGTGCACACCGGCAACGGCACGAAGTCCAACCCGTCCCTGTCGGGAGACCTGTGGGGCGACTGGCGCGAGGAGGTCATCTGGCCCACGTCCGACGACCGCGCCCTGCGCATCTACTCGACTCCCATCGCCACCGACCGCCGGATGGTCACCCTGCTCCACGACCGCCAGTACCGCGAGGCCATCGCGTGGCAGAACACCGCCTACAACCAGCCGCCGCACCCCTCGTTCTTCATCGGGGACGGCATGACGTCCACTCCGTGGCCGACCGTCTTCACCCCGGGTGGATCCACGACCACGCCGACCCCGACCGACACCACCCCCACCCCGACCGACACCCCGAGCGTGCTCAGCGACACGTTCGAGAGCGGAGCGACGACGGGGTGGGTCACCAAGGCGGCGCAGAAGCTCACCCTGAGCGTCGTCAGCGGTGGCGCGACGACCCCGGGCAAGGCCCTGCAGGTCACGGGGGCCAAGAAGGTCAAGGTGGGCCCGAAGCGCCAGGTGGACGTCTCGGGGCTGAAGGTCGGCCAGTGGTACCAGATCAACGCCGCGGTCAAGGTGGCCTCGGGCCAGCAGCCCGCGGTCTTCACGGTCGCCCCGCAGCAGAAGATCGACGGTGCGGTCAGCTACCCCGCCCGCTCCGCCGGCGGCTGGGCCACGACGGTCTCGGCCTTCCAGTGGCAGGGCAAGGGCAAGGTCACGCTCGCTGTGACCACCTCCACGGCCTGTGATGCGGACGCCGTCCCGAGCCAGTTCCTCCTGGACGACGTCACCATCACGCCGGTCGCGAGCAAGCCCAGCGGCTCCGCGACGCCGTCGTGCACGGGCGGTGGCGGAGACCCGGGTGACGGTGGCACTGCCGGTCCCCTGAAGGGCGTGGGCTCGCAGCGGTGCCTCGCGGCACCGACGGCGACGCCCGGCACGCTGGCCGTCCTGGCCGACTGCACCGGGGGCGAGAACCAGACCTGGTCCCTCACCCCGAGCGGTCAGCTCCGCGTGTACGGCAGCACCTGCCTGCAGCCGGCGTCCTCGCCTGCCACGAACGGTGCGCGCGCCGTCACCGGACCCTGCTCCGACGCCTCGGCGACGACCTGGACCGTCTCGGGCAGCACCGTCACCCACGTCGCCAGCGGTCTCTGCCTCGACGCCGTCGCCCGGGGCACTGCCGCGGGCACGGAGATCGAGGTCTACACCTGCAACGGCGGCACCAACCAGCAGTGGGCCCGATCCTGAACCGCCCTCCCCTCCTCAGCGGCACCCGCCGCTGAGGAGGGGACGCCGGCCCCTCCTCTGTTGCCGGTCCCGGCCGCTGCTGGCCCAGCGGCCGGGACCGCGCCTTTCCCGACCTCCGCCCGCCCTGGAGTCCCCATGTCCCCGTTCTCCGCCTCCTCTCGCTGCGCGAAGGCGCCCTGCCGCGTCGCGGCGGTGCTGCTGACCTGCCTGGCGGTGACCGGCGGCCTGGCGGCGTGCGGGACCCCGAACGCCGGCCCGCCAGCGGCCCTCGCCTCCACCTCGACTCCCACGCGCACGCTGGATCCCGCCACGCAGGCGGCCTGCGACCGCGCCCGCGCCACGATCATCTCCCGCACCGAGACGTTCACCCGTCTCTTCCAGGCCACGGTGCGTGCCGGCGAGAGCGGCGCGACCGCGGAGCGGGACCGCGCCTTCACCGGGCTGCGGCAGGACCTGTCGGCCTGGGCCGCCGACCTCGACGCGCAGGCCCCCACGGCGCCCGTTCAGGTGCGCGCCATGCTGCGGCAGTACGCGGGAGCGGTGCGCGCGGCCCTGCGCCGGGCGCCGACCGTCGCGCAGCTCGACGCGCTGTACACGTTCAGCGAGACGGAGCTCGACGTCGCCGCCGACCAGTTCGGCCGGACGTGTTGACGCCGCGCCGCGCGTCCCGCGCCCTGGGGGTGGCGGGTCTCGTCGCCGCCGCCGTGACCCTGCCCGCCACGGGCGCCGCCGCGCACCCCCTTGGCAACTTCTCCGTCAACCAGTACCGCGGGCTGGTCCTGTTCCCCGACCGCGTCGAGGTCGTCGCCGTCGTCGACACCGCCGAGCTACCCACGCGGCAGGACATGCCCGCCGCCGACACCGACACCGACGGTGCGCTGTCGGCCGACGAACGCGCCGACTTCGCCGCGCGGACCTGCCGGCAGGTCGCCACCGGGCTCCGCCTCCTGGTGCACGGGCGCTCCCCCGACTGGCGGGTCACCGCGTCCTCGTACACGCTGCGGGCGGCCGCCGGCGGGCTGCCGTCCGCACGCCTGGACTGCCGTTTCAGCGGCCCCGCCGACCTCCGCGAACCCACGCGCCTCGACGTCGAGGACACGTACCTGAGCGACCGGATCGGCTGGCACGAGCTGACCGCCCGGGGCGAGGGCGTGGCCCTGACGGGCTCTCCCCTGCCTGTTCGCAGCGCGACCGACGAGCTGCGGTCCTTCCCCACGGTCGCGTCCCCCAGCGAGCTGCTCGACGTCCGCGCGGCGACACTCGACGTCGCACCCTCAGGCGCGGGCACCACCGCCGCCCCAGCGGGCGAGGGTGGAGCGTCCCCGGCCCCTCCCCGAGCCTCGGCGTCCCTGCTGTCCCGGGCCGACGCGCAGCTCGAGGCCTGGGCGGGCGGAGCGCTGTCACCGCTGGTGGTGCTCGCGTCGATGCTGCTCGCGCTGCTGCTCGGCGCCGGGCACGCCGCACTGCCCGGACACGGCAAGACGGTGATGGCGGCCTACCTCGCCGGGCGGGACGGGCGGCGCCGGGACGCGGTCGGGATCGCCGCCGGAGTCACGCTCGCGCACACGGCGAGCGTGGCCGTCGTGGGGGCCCTGATCGCCGGCGGCACCGCCGTGGCGGGCGAGCGGTTGCTGGGCTGGCTGGGGGTGGGCGCGGGCGTGGTCGTCTGCCTGATCGGCGTCGCGCAGCTGCTCTCCCGGTGGCGGAGGGCGCGCGCCGGGCAGGGGCACGGCCACGGGCACGGCCACGGCCACGGCCACGGCCACGGCCACGGCCACGGCCACGGCCACGGCCACGGCCACGGCCAGGCGCCGGACCGCGGGAACCCGCGCAGCTCCCTCGGCTCGGTGGCGCTCGGCCTCGCGGGGGGCCTGGTGCCGAGCCCGTCGGCCCTGGTCGTCCTCCTCGCGGCGGTGGGGTTGGGCCGCGCGTGGTGGGGTGCCGCGCTCGTGACGCTGTACGGCGTCGGCATGGCGGCCACCCTCACCGCGGCCGGGCTGGCGGTCCTGGCGTTGCAGCGCCGCTGGGCGGGCGCCCGCGCGCCCCGGGGACGCGCCGTGCGGGCGTGGCGCGGGGTGCGCGCGGTGCGGGCCGCTCTCCCGCAAGGCGCGTTCAGCGCGGGTCTCGTCGTCGTCGTCGGGCTGGGGCTGGCGATGCGTTCGGCCGCAGCGCTGGCCTGACCAGCGGCGTGCGTGGCGAGCCGGGATGTCAAGGGCGCACCCGCTCGGCCCGCCACGCCCACGGGCCCGGCGCGGACGGCCGCCGAAAACGGTAATGCCCGGGGAGAGGCGCCCTCCCCCACGTTCGTACGGAAACGCACGTAGGAGATTCGACAAGGGAGAACCCCGATGCAGCACCACTCCACCGCCCTCCAGGCCCGGCCATCCCGGCCGGGTCGGGCGGTCCGGCTCCTGGCCGCGATGACGGTGGTCACGGCCGCATGCGCCCTGGGGGCGGGCGTCCTGGCCGCCGCCCCGGCGTCGGCCGCCACGAGCTTCGGCTCCCCGAGCGACCCCAACGTCCGCTTCGTCGGGCGGTGGGACATCTCCAACCCCGCGGCCGCCGTGCCGGGGTGGTCGGGCGCCTACGTGACCCTCGGCTTCACCGGCACCACCGTGAAGCTGCGCCAGCGCAACACCATCGACCTCTGGGCGTCGATCGACGACAGGCCGTTCGTCAAGTACACGAACGTCTCGGGCACCGTGAACCTGACGCCGACGCCGCTGGCGAACGGGACGCACCGCCTGCAGGTCACCTACCGGGCGGTGGCGGGCAGCTACCGCGGCGACGCCGTCTTCCAGGGCGTGCAGCTCGACGCCGGCGCCCGCACCGTGGCACCCGCCATGCGCTCGCGCCTGCTCGAGTTCGTGGGCGACTCGATCACCGTCGGGGCCACGGCGTCGCAGATCTCGCTCAGCGCCTACCCCTGGCTCGTCGGGGACGCGCTGAAGGCCGAGCACACCCAGGTGGCGCAGGGCGGCGCGTGTCTGCCGGCCCCGCCCTCGGGCTGCACGAGCATGGCGGCCGGCTTCCTCAAGACCAGCTCCGCCACCGGCGCCAGGGACTGGGACTTCACCCGCTACGCCGCCGATGCCGTGATCATCAACATCGGCACGAACGACGTCTCCGACAACCGCATCCCGACCGACCAGTGGATCGCGACCTACCTCAAGCTGCTCAAGGACGCCCGGGCCCGCTACCCGCAGGCCGCACTGATCGCCCTCGAGCCGTTCCGGCAGCGCTTCGGTGACGAGGCGAAGGCGGCGGTCGACCAGCTGCGCGCGGCCGGCGACCGGCGCGTCCAGTTCGTCGACACCATGGGCTGGATCAGCGACTCGGCCGACACCAACGACGGCGTGCACCCGAACGACGGCGGTCACCGGAAGATCGCCGCGAGGTTGGCCCCCATCGTGGCCGCGGCCCTCGGGCCCGAGGTGAGCCCCAGCCCGACCAGCACGACCCCGACACCCACACCGACCGCCACGACCCCGACGCCGACCCCCACGACGGGCCCGTCGGTCATCTCCGACACGTTCGAGAACGGCTCCACCGCGGGCTGGACGACGAAGGCCGCGCAGAAGCTGACGCTCGACGTCGTCCCGGGTGGCGCCACGACCTCCGGCAAGGCACTGCAGGTCACCGGCGTGAAGAAGGTCAAGGTCGGGCCGAAGCGCCAGGTGGACGTGACCGGCCTGAAGGCCGGGCAGTGGTACCGGATCAGCGCGTCGGTGCGGACCGCCGCGGGGCAGGCGCCCGCCGTCTTCACCCTCGCCCCGCAACAGAAGCTCGCGGGATCGGTCGCGTATCCGGCCAGGTCGGCCGGCTCCTGGGCGACTCCGGTCGCGGGCTTCCAGTGGCAGGGCAAGGGCAAGCTCACCCTCGCGTTGACCGCGTCGACGACCTGCGACGGCGACGCCGTCCCCACCAGCTACCTCGTCGACGACGTCACCATCACCGCCGTCGCCTCGGCACCGGCAGGGCAAGCCTCCGCGGGCTGCAGCGACGTCCCCGACGGCGGCGGCGACGCGGGCCCCGTGAAGGGCGTCGGCTCGGGCCTGTGCCTGTCGGCACCCAGCCAGACCGCCGGCACGCTCGCCGTGCTGGCCACCTGCGACGGCAGCACCACCCAGGCGTGGGACACGGCCGAGGGACGCCTGCACCTCGCGGGGACCACCACGTGCCTGCAGCCCTCGACCATGCCTGCCGCCGCCGGCGTCCGGGTCGTCACCGGCTCCTGCACCGCGCCCGCCTCGGCCACGGGCTGGACGTGGGACGGCTCCACGGTCACCCACGCCACCAGCGGGCTGTGCCTCGACGCGGTCGCCAAGGGCACCAAGCCCGGCACCGAGATCGAGGTCTACCCCTGCAACGCCGGCACGAACCAGCAGTGGACCCGTTGATGGACGGCTCTGCCCGACCCGGACCCCCTCCTCGCTCCTCGAAAGGCCGATGATGTCGATCCTCAAGGGCGCCCTGGCACCACGGGCGCGACAGCGGCTGCGCACGCTCGGGGCCGCCACCGTCGCCGTCCTCACGGCGGGCGTCATCGGGGCGGTGGTCCTACCCGCGGGCTCCGCCCAGGCACTGCCCCCCATCAAGGTGTGGCTCGCCGGCGACTCGACGATGGCGAACAACTCGGGGGGCGACATCACCGGCTGGGGTCGCGAGCTGGGTGCCTACTTCGGGCCCGACGCCGCCGTGAACAACCTCGCCATCGGCGGCCGCAGCATCCAGACCTGGATGTACGAGGGCGCCGTGTCCTCCAGCAAGGGCGGCAACGGCGAGTGCACGCTCACGAGCACGGCGCCGTCCACGCGCTACAAGCAGGTCCTCGACGGGATGCGGGCCGGTGACTGGTTCGTCATCGACTTCGGCATCAACGACGGCGACCCGAGCTGCCCCCGCCACGTGGGGACGGCCCGGTACCAGCAGCTCATGGAGACGCTCGCCAAGGACGCCCTCGCCCGCGGGGCACACCCGCTGCTGGTCACGCCCTCGTCGGGCATGTCCTGCAGCGGCAGCACGGCGATGCCGAACCGCGGCTTCGGGGCCCAGGTGCGGGCGGCGGGCGCGTCGACGTCGTCGCCGGTGATCGACCTCACCGCGCTCAGTGCGGCGCTCTACAACAGGCTGAGGCTGTGCCCGAACGACGGCGACTACTCCAAGGGCGCCGTGGGTGCCTTCTTCGTCGACCGCACCCACTTCGAGGCGGCCGGCGCCCGGCAGATCGCGGGGCTCGTCGCCCAGGCGATCGCCGACCAGCGGATCGCCCTGGCGGCCTACCTGAAGAACGGCACCCCGGTCACGACATCGCCCGGCCCGACGGCCAAGGCCGCCGTGCTGCGCAACGGGGCGGGCCTGTGCCTCGACGTCACCGGCGGGAACGCCGTGTCCGGCTCCGCCCTCGTGCTGGCGACCTGCACGGGTGGGTCACGCCAGTGGGCGTTCACCTCGGCGGGCGAGCTGCGCACGGCCGACCTCGGCTGGTGCGCGGACGCCGAAGCGAAGGGCACGACGCCCGGCACCCGGATCACGCTCTACAGCTGCAACGGCGGGAGCAACCAGCAGTTCGCCCTGGCGGGGACGGCCCTCAAGGGTGCGGCGTCCGGCCTGTGCCTGGCGCCGTCGGGCACCGCCGCCGCGGGCGCAGCCATCGTCCTGGCCACCTGCACCAGCGGCCTCACGCAGCAGTGGACGACGGGGGCCGCCACGACCTCCCCGACGCCGACGCAGACCACCCCGACGCCGACCACCCCGACGCCGACGCCGACCGGGGGCAACCCGGTGCTCGCGGACACGTTCGAGAGCGGCTCGTTCGACGGCTGGGTGACCAAGGCGGCCCAGAAGCTGACGTTGAGCGTGGTCCCGGGTGGGGCCTCGGGCAGCGGAAGGGCGTTGCAGGTCGCAGGGGTGAAGAAGGTGAAGGTCGGCCCGAAGCGTCAGGTCGACGTCAGCGGCCTCACGGTCGGGCAGTGGTACCGGCTCAGCGCCTCGGTGCGGGTGGGCGCCGGGCAGGCTCCCGCGGTGTTCACCGTGGCCCCGCAGCAGAAGCTGGCCGGAGGCGTCACCTACCCGGCGCGCTCGTCCGGGGACTGGGCCACCCCCGTGGCCGGGTTCCAGTGGCAGGGCAAGGGCAAGCTGACGCTGGCGGTGACGGCGAGCACGTCGTGCACCGGCGACGCCGTGCCCTCCACGTACCTGCTCGACGAGGTCACGATCACGCCGGTGAGCGCGGCCCCCGCGAACCCGGGCCCGGTGTCGTGCACCGGCCCCACCCCGACCAGCCCAGGGCCGACCCCCACCGGCACCGACCCGCGCCTCGGCAGCCCGGTCAAGGGTGTCGGCTCGGGCCTGTGCCTGTCGGTGCCCTCGCGGGTCGCCGACACCCTCGCCGTCCTGGCCACCTGCGACGGGTCGGGTGAGCAGGCCTGGACGATGACCGACGGGCGGCTCAGCCTCGAGGGCAGTGTCTGCCTGCAGCCCGCCGCCATCCCGGCCACGGCCGGGACCAGGGTCGTCACCGGCGCCTGCGGCGACCTCTCCGCCACCGGGTGGACCTGGTCGGGCACCACGGTGAAGCACACCGGTTCGGGTCTGTGCCTCGACGCCGTCGCCAGGGGCACCACCCCCGGCACCGAGATCGAGGTCTACACCTGCAACACCGGCACCAACCAGCAGTGGACGACGACCGGGAGCATCGGCACCCCGACCCCCACGCCGACGACGCCCGGTCCGACCACGTCGCAGCCGCCGGTTCCCGGTGGCCTGCCGCGCGAGTGCTCGGGCGCGTCCCCGATCGTGTGCACCTTCGCGGTCCGGCCAGGCGTCTACGCCCTGAACGTGTCGTTCGGTGGCTCGACGGCAGGCAGCACCACGATGACGGTGGAGGCCCGCCGGCAGGTCCTGCCCACGGTCACCACGGCGGCGGGCGCGACGGCGACGTACACGGTCGTGGTCGACGTCCGCGACCCGGAGGGGCAGCCCACCGGGCAGGGCGGCACCGGCACCCCCGGCCTGACGGTCACCTTCGGCGGCAGCGCACCTCGCGTGTCCGGGCTGAAGGTCGGCGCCGCACCCAGCACGACCCGGCAGATCTTCATCGCCGGCGACTCCACGGTCTGCGACCAGCCGACCGCCCCCTACACGGGATGGGGGCAGATGCTCCCGGCCTCCATCAAGGAGTCGGCGGTGGTGGCGAACCACGGCGATTCCGGGGAGAACTCCGGCAGCTTCCTCGCCAACGGCGCGCTGTTCCCTGCGCTGCGCAACCGCATCCACACCGGGGACATCGTCCTCATCCAGTTCGGCCACAACGACAAGACGACCAGCGCGACGGACTTCCGCAACAACCTCACCAGCCTCGTCACGCAGGTCCAGGCCCGCGGCGGGCAGGCCGTCCTCGTGACGCCGCCGGTGCGGCGACTGTTCAGCGGCACGTCGCTGACGTCGACGGCGCTGCACATCAACGGCGTGGGGACGAACCTGCCCGAGGTGATGAAGCAGGTCGGCGCCGCGCAGAAGGTTCCGGTCATCGACCTCACCGGCCGCAGCGAGGCCCTGGTCGAGAAGCTCGGGCCGAGCGCGTCCACCGAGCTGTTCCTCACCAGGGCACGCAACGGGGTCGATGACGACACCCACTTCTCCACCACGGGTGCCACGCAGATGGCCGGTCTCGTGATCCAGGCGGCGAAGGATCTGAAGCTCCCGCTGACGACGTACCTGCGCTGACGTTTCGATCCGAGATGAACGACGAATAGGCCCGGAGGCCGCCCCCCCTGCAAGGGGGGGCGGCCTCCGGCGACTCGGGACCCGACCTGATCCGCACCTGCGGAGCAGCAGTTCGGCAACCGCTACTTGCCCGGTTCAGTTCGGCGACCTAGCATTCCCGCCGTCGCCGTCGCCACCCTTGCGTGCGCGACCCCTCTCACGACATCGAGGACCCATGAAGAGAATCGCAAGCGTCGGTGCTGCGTTGGTGCTCGCGGCCGGCGCGGTGATCGCGAGCCAGGCGGGAAGTGCCGCCGCCGGCCCCGTCGGCCTCCACGTCGTCGGCCGCGACATCGTCGAGGCGAACGGGCAGACGTTCGTCATGCGCGGCGTGAACCACGAACACGTGTGGTTCCAGGGTCAGACGCGGTCGTTCGCCGACATCAAGGCAGCCGGTGCGAACACGGTGCGCGTCGTCCTCGGCAGCGGGGACCGGTGGGGGCCTTCCGACGACGTCGCCGACCGCGTCGCCTCGTGCAGGCAGAACCGGCTGGTCTGCGTCCTGGAGGTGCACGACACCACGGGATACGGCGAGGAGAGCGCGGCGATCAGCCTGGACAAGGCGGCCGACTACTGGATCCGGCACAAGAGCGCCCTCGCCGGCCAGGAGGACTACGTCGTCATCAACATCGGCAACGAGCCGATCGGCAACAAGGACCCCCAGCAGTGGACCGCGGCCACGGCCGCGGCGATCACGAAGCTGCGCGGTGCCGGATTCCAGCATCTCCTGATGGTCGACGCCCCCAACTGGGGCCAGGACTGGTCCAACACCATGCGCGACAACGGCGGGACCGTCCTCGCGGCCGACCCGCTCAAGAACACGGTCCTGTCGATCCACATGTACAGCGTGTTCAACTCCGCATCGATCATCACCAACTACCTCGACGCCATCGCGGCGAAGGGCTGGCCGTTGGTCGTCGGGGAGTTCGGCTGGCAGTTCAAGGCCGGCGAGGTCGACGACCAGACGATCATGGCCGAGGCGGCCAAGCGGAACCTGGGCTGGCTCGCATGGTCCTGGGCGGGGAACAACGACCCCGTCCTCGACATGACCGTGAACTTCGATCCCCAGCAGCTCACCACCTGGGGCAAGCGCGTCGTCCAGGGCACGTACGGCCTGCGGACGGCCAAGGAGGCGTCGATCTTCTCGGGTCCCGGCACGACGAAGCCGACGACCACGACGCCGACGACCACCACGAGCCCGACGACCACGAGCCCGACGACCACCGTGAAGCCGGGAAGCGGCTTCTTCGTGAGGAACGGCAGGCTGTACGAGTCGAACGGCTCGGAGTTCGTGATCAACGGGATCAACCACGCGCACGTCTGGTACACCTCGCAGACGTCGTCGTTCGCTGCGATCAAGGCGGCGGGGGCCAACACCGTGCGGGTGGTCCTGGGCGGCGGGCGGTGGGGCCCCAGCAGCGTGGCCGACGTGAAGAACGTCGTCAGCCTGTGTAAGACGAACAAGCTGATCTGCGTGCTGGAGAACCACGACACCACCGGCTACCAGGAGCAGTCCGGCTCGACCAGCCTCGACGCCGCCGCGACGTACT
>JAXLRU010000004.1:0-728303 GCA_046330935.1 Kineosporiaceae bacterium | reverse complement strand
GCGGCGCCTCGTGGAGGCCGTCGCGGAGGACCTGCAGGTGGACGATTGGCGCCTGCCGCTGGCGGCGATGCTCGCGCACCTGGGGTGCGTGGGCGTGCCCGCGGGCGTGCTGCACGCCGTCGAGGCGGGCACCCGGCTCGAGGGCGAGCAGTGGGCCATCTGGCTGGGCCACCCGGCGGCCGGGGAGGCGATGCTCGCCCGCGTGCCGCGCCTGGAGGACGTCGCCCGCTGGATCGGCGAGCAGCCGCTGACCGGCCAGGAGCCCTCCGACGGCGCCGACACCGCGGAGCTGGTGTTCCACGCGTGCGTGTCACTGCTGACGATCAACGACCAGGCGGACTCCAGCGGCGAGGCCGTGTCCCGGCTGCGCGCCACGCGGGGCTACCCGACGTCCGTGGTGGACGCCCTGCGCACCCACCACCACCTGCTGGATCCTGCCGCCGTGCGCCGGAGGGTGCCGGTGCGGCACCTGCACAGCGGGATGACGTTGGAGCAGGACGTCGTGACGGTCACGGGCATGGTCCTGGTGCGCCAGGGGGAGTCCGTCTCGCGCACCCTCGCCCTCCGGCTGCAGTCGTTCGCGGACTCCATCGGCGTGATCGAGCCGATCGAGGTGCTGGAGCGGGTGGTGCGGCGCGAGGCGGAGCCGGAGCCGGACGCCCGGGTGGCGGCGGGGGCGGCGCGTCCGGAGGGCGGGAACTGAGGCGTGGACGAGGGCGTGCAGGACGGCGAGGGCGGCGTGGACGGCGAGTGGCCGCCCGGCGACGCCGCGGGGTGCCCGCGGGTCGAGTCGTCCCTGCGCGCGCTGGACGCCGCGGGCGTCCTGGGCGCCACGTTCCTCACCGGCGACGGCGGCCGCATCGTCTGGGTGAGCCGCAGGTTCGTGGAGCTGACGGGCTTCGACGAGGCGCAGGCGCTCGGCCGGCGGCGGGGTGAGCTGATCGCGGGACCCTTCGTGGGCAGCGACGGGTTCCGGGAGCTGGAGGCGGCACTGGTCGAGGGGCGCCCGTGCGCCCTGGAGTTCCCCACGCGGACGGCGACGGGCCGGGCGTACTGGGCGGCGCTGGAACTGGCGGCGGTGGACGCCGGGTCGGCCCCGTCGGCACTGTGCGAGGGGTGTCCGGGCTGCGCCGAGGGTGAGGCGGGGCGCCTCGTAGCCCTCGTGGGCCGCGAGCGCGACGTCACCGCGCAGCGCCTCGCGGAGGAACGCGCGCGGCAGGCGCTCTCGCGCGCGCAGTCCCTGGGCGTGGCGCTGCGGTTGGAGAAGCAGCTGCTCACCAGCGTCCTGGGGGGCGTCCCGCAGCTGGTGTGGTGGAAGGGCTCCGACGGGCGCTACCTCGGCTGCAACCCCTCGTTCCTGCGGGCGCGGGGCCTGACCAGCCTGGCCGACGTGATCGGCAGGCTGGAGTCCCAGCTGGACGTGCACGACGACCTGGGCCGGCAGGTGGCCGAGGCCGAGGCGGAGGTGGGGGCGGGGCGCGCGGCGAGCGTGGACGTCCCGGTGACCCTCACCATGGCCGACGAGTCGACGGTGTCCCTGCTGGTGACGATCTCGGGGGCGACGGCCGCCGCGGGGCAGGCGACGCCGGTGCTGCCGGTCCAGCCGTCGCGGGCCGGTGCGATCGGCGGGGCCGGCGGGTGGGTCGGCGGGGCCGCGCCAGCCGGGCGGCGGGCGGCGCGCAGCGCGCCGGGATTGCCGCTCCGCGGGGCTCCGTGACGCTGATCGGCGTCGCGACGGTTGTCGAGGGTCGCCGCCTTGAACGCGAGCTCCGCGCACGACGAGCTTCTGGACTCGGTGGCCGGCTGGCCGCGGGCGTCGCCCACGAGATCAACACGCCGATCCAGTACGTCTCGGACAACACGCGTTTCGTGCAGGCCACCGTGCAGGAGGTGCTCGACGGCCTGGCCGGCATCGCGGCCGCCGGGGCGACCCAGGGCGCCGTCGACGCGGCGGTCCGGGAGTGCCTGGGGCGGCTGGACCTGCCCTTCCTGCGGGAGGAGGTGCCGGCGGCCCTGGCCCAGGCGATGGAGGGGCTGGAACGGGTGGCCGCGGTCGTGCGGGCGATGAAGGCGTTCTCGGACCCTGCCGGGCTGTTCGCCGTCGACGTCAACGACCTGGTCCGGGCCGCCGTGGGGGTGGCGGAGAACCGCTGGCGCGACGTCGCCGACACCCGGCTGGACCTCGACCCCGCCGCGGGCCAGGCCACCCTGTACGCGGCGGACCTCCGCCAGGCGCTGCTGCACCTGCTCGTCAACGCCGCCCAGGCGGTGGAGGACCGGCTGCGGCAGGCGCCGGCCTCGCACCGGGGGACGATCGTCGTGGGCACCCGCCGGATCGAGGGCCCGGGCGGGGCGGAGGTGCGGATCTGGGTGGGCGACGACGGGGTGGGCATGCCCTCGCACGTGCTGCAGCGCGCCTTCGACCCGTTCTTCACCACCCGCGACGTGGGGGAGGGCTCGGGTCAGGGGCTGAGCTTCGCCCACGCCACGGTGGTCGCCAAGCACGGCGGCCGGCTCGACGTCGTGAGCGAGCCCGGCTCGGGGTCCACGTTCACGATGGCCGTGCCTGCCGGGGTGGGCGCCGGCTGACCTGCGGTCCGGCCAGCTGCCGGACGGCGCTGCGCAGCATGGCCTGGGTGATCAGGGCGTGCGCCGGGCGCACGGGCGCGAAGTAGAGCCGCCCGCGCAGGCCCTTGAGCCGCACCGCCGTCGTCACCCGCACGAGGCGGGCCTGGGCGTCCACGCCGACGCCGACGCGGAAGTCGAGGTGCGGTTCGTCGGCGGCGATGAGCGCCTCCTCGCCGACGACCTCGCGGACGGCGAAGGTGTCGCGGGGCGAGGGGCGCAGCCCGAGCAGCGGCACCAGGGCCTGACGGAGCGTGAGGAGGCCGCGCACGAGCGGGGGCATCGATCCGAGCCCGAAGATCGTCTCCGCCCACAGCCGCGGGTCGGTCGGGGCGTCGGCGGGGATGGCGGCGATCGCGACGTCGGCGTGGTCGGGGCGGGGGATGTCGGCGAAGGCGAGCGAGCGCAGGGCGGGGGCGGTGCCGGTCATGGGTCCTCCCGGTATCCATACGAAGGGGTACGGAGTGTCCGTACCGTAGCGTATGGAGCGTGACGACGTCCCCCGGTCCCGATCCCTCCGGCCGTGAGCGCGCGCCCCGAGAGGGCGAGGGCGGGCCCTCCCGGCGCAAGGGAGGGGCACGCCTGGACCGCGAGGCGTGGGTCGACGCCGCGAGCGCGGCCCTGCGCGAGGGGGGTCCCGCGCGCGTCGGCGTCGAGCGGCTGGCCGCCGAGCTCGGCGTCACCAAGGGCTCCTTCTACTGGCACTTCTCCTCGCGGGCCGACCTGCTCGGCGCCGCCCTCGACCGCTGGGAGGAGCGGGCGACCGCGGAGGTGATCGACGCCAACGAGGCCGCCGGCGGGAGCGCGCAGGAGCGCCTGCGCCGGCTGCTGTCCGTCGTCACCACCCCCCGCTCGGGGGCCACCGCCGAGCTCGACCTCTTCGCCGCCTGCCCGCAGGAGCCCCTGGTCGCCGCGGCCCTGGACCGCGTCGTGCACCGGCGTGTGGCCTACGTGGCGCAGCTGGTGGCACAGGCGCGGGCCGAGCGGGGCCTCGCGCCCGACGACGCCCGCTCCCGCGCCGCGGCCGTCGCCCTCTACGCCGCCTACGTGGGCAACCTCCAGCTGGCACGCGCCGTCCCGCGGCTGCTGCACGACCAGGACCCCACGCTGACCGCCGACCTCCTGCTGGGCGGCATCGCCGACTGAATCCGCGCCGCGCACCTGTCATCGCGGCCCGAAGCCCGCGTCTCCTGGCACGAGGACGCGGCGCCGGGCCGCGAGCGCAGGAGGAGGCGTCGATGACGACGACCGGGTCGCAGGTGCGGGCACGCGGGCGCAGGACGACGGTGGCACTCGTGGCCGCTGTGATGACGGCGGGCACCTGCGCGGGCATCGCCGCCGCCGTTCCCGCGGGCCCCAGCGCGTCCCGGACGGTCGCCGGGCCCACGACGTCGTCGACCGCGCCCGACGGCGGGGCCGGGCCCGACCGCGCTGCCGCAGCGGCGCGGACCAAGAAGTCCACCAAGAAGTCGCGCTCGACCAGGCGTTCGTGCAAGAACACCCGCAAGTGCGCGCCCGCGACCACCTCGGTGCCGCCCACGACATCGGTGCCCCCGACGACGTCGGTGCCGCCCACGACGTCGGTGCCGCCGACCACCTCGCTGCCGCCGACCACGTCGGTGCCGCCCACGACATCGGTGCCGCCGACCACGACGAGCACCCGTCCCGTCGTCGCAGCCGACGGCACGGGGACCTACCGCACCATCCAGGCGGCGCTGGACGCCGCCCCGTCCAACCCGACCTCCCGCGTCGTGATCACGATCAAGCCCGGCACCTACCGGGGCGTGGTGTCGGTGGACAAACCCCGGATCACGCTGAAGGGTCTGGGCGCCTCGCCGTCGGACGTCGTGATCGTGGAGAACCACAGCAACGACACCCACGGCACGTTCAACAGCGCCACGATGTTCGTCCGCGGCGCGGACGTCGGCCTGTCCAACCTCACGGTCGCCAACGATTTCGACGAGAACAGCAACGCCAGCAACCAGGACCAGGCGCTCGCCCTGCACCTGGCCGGGGACCGCACGGTGCTGGAGGACGTCCGGCTGCTCGGCGACCAGGACACGCTGCTCGTCAACACCCCCGCGCGCGCCTACGTCGTCGACTCCTACATCGAGGGCATGGTCGACTTCGTGTTCGGCGGCGGGGTGGCCGTGTTCGACCGCTGCACGCTGCACCAGAAGCGCGCGGCCGCGGCGCCCGTGACGGCTGCCGGCACGGACACCTCCCAGCAGTACGGATTGCTGATCTACCGGTCCCAGGTGACGGGCGTGGCGCCCGGCGGCACCCAGCTCGGGCGGCCGTGGCGCCAGGGCGCGCAGGTGCTCTACCGCGAGACCTACCTCGACTCCTCGATCGCCTCGTCCCAGCCGTGGATCGACATGTCGCCCGCCACGTGGCGCTCGGCGCGCTTCCTCGAGTACCGCAACACCGGCCCCGGGGCACAGGTGAACGGCAACCGGCCGCAGCTGTCCGACGCGCAGGCGTGGGCCTACACCCCCGAGCGCTACCTGGCCGGTGGCGACGGCTGGAACCCGCTGCGATGAACCGGGAAATCACCGACAACCTTTCGCGGCCCTCGCGCGACTGAGGGTCGTGGCGGGGCGACGACGCGCTCCGCCCACCTGCTCGGCGGTCGGCCCGTGCCGCCCGCCCCGCCCCGGTGGAGGTCCAGATGTCGGTGCAGCCCCTGCCGCCCGTCGTGCGCGAACCGGCGGCCGAGCCGTTCGAGCAGCCGGGCGACGAGCCCTTCGACCAGCCGGCCGCCGACCTCGAGGTCGCGACGGTGCTGGCAGCCCAGGGCGGGGACGCGCGGGCGCTCGCCTCCCTGCTCGACGACTACCTCCCGCTGGTGCGCGGCATCGCCGGACGGGCGTTGAGCGCCGACGGCGACCTCGCCGCGCTCGACGACGTCGTCCAGGACGTCATGGTCCGCGTGGTCGCCAACCTCGGCACGCTGCGCGACCCCTCGTGCCTGCGGTCCTGGCTCGTGGCGATCACCATGCGTCAGGTCCGCGACCGCCGGCGCGGGCGGCGCCGGGCCGGTGCGCGGCTGGTGCCGCTGGACGACGCCGTGCACGTGCAGGACCCGGGCGCCGACCCCCGACACACCGGTGAGGCGCGGTGGGCGCTGGCCCGCCAGGTGCGCGAGGTCTGCGACGCCGTGGGCCTGCTCGCCGACGCCGACCGCGCCGTCCTGCGCGCGTGGGCGTTGGAGCGGCGCGGGGCGATCGACCGTGCGGAACTCGCCCACCGGCTCGGCATCACGCTCGGCCACGCGGCCGTGCGCGTGCTGAGGTCGAGGGCGCGGCTCGACGACGCGCGGCGTGTGGCCCGCGCCGCGCGCCGTCACGGCTGCCCCACCCTCGTCGCGATCCTCGACCAGCCCTCGCCCACGCTCCTGCAGCGCGCCCGCCGTCACGTGGGGGCCTGCCCCGCCTGCGTCCTCGACCCCGACGACTCGCTGCCCGCCGAGGTGCTGCTGTGCACCCGCAGCGTCGAGGCTGCGCTGTGGCGCCCCCGCCCGTCGTCCTGGTCCTCCGCTCAGCCCGTCCGCACGGCTCAGCCCGTCCGCCTTCCGGGGCGACCGGGTGCACCGGGCGCCGCCGGCTCAGCCCGCGCCGAAGCAGGTCATGCCCGCGGTGGCCAGGGCGGCGTCGTCGTCCATCCGCTGCCGCGCCGCGGCCAGGGCTGCTGAGGGCCCCAGCCCTGCGGCCAGCCCGGCGTGCAACCCGGCCATCAGCCCCGCGACCTCGGCGTCGCGGACGGGCAGCACGGAGGCCACCAGCGTCGCCCCGCCCAGCCCCAGCAGGGCGGCGACGACGCCCAGCACCTCGTCGCCGGCCCGCACGTGGGACATCCCGACGTCGCAGGCCGACAGCACGGTCAGGGCGGGCGCCCGGCGCAGTCCCTGCAGGTCGTACACCGTCAGCGGGCCGTCCGACAGGCGCAAGGACGAGAAGAGCGGGTTGTCGGCGCGGAAGCTGCCGTGCGTGGCCAGGTGCGCGAGGCGCGCGCCGTCCATCCCCGCGAGCACCCGCTCGACGCTCGCGTCCGCAGCCGCCAGCCGCGTCGCGCCCGGCAGGTGCGCGGCAACCGCCTCCACCTCGGCCGGGGCGTGGGTGAGCCCCGGCCCCGCCACCAGCAGCGCGCCGCCCCCCGCCTCACTCCCGTGATCGGTCGGGTCGTCGCCGGCACCGGCCGGCCCGGGCCGCGGCAGGGCCGCCGCCCGCGCCCACAGCACGGCCGACGGTGACGCCGTGAGCGGGCGCCCGGCCGCCGACGGCAGCACCGACCACGGGACGGCGTGCAGCCCGCCGGTCGGGACGACTACCAGCGGGCGGGTGCGCCCCTCACCCCCCAGCCGCTCGAGCAGGGGTGCGAGGACGAGCGCGTCGAGCCGGGCCGCCGCGTCGCGCGCCAGGTGCCGGGCGCTGGGGGCCATCGCGCTCGGCCCGGCACCGCCGAGCAGCCGCAGCGCGAAGTGCAGCGAGCCCACCTCGTGCAGCGGCGCCGCCACGGGGCCGAGCCGGTGCAGGCGGGGCGGCAACCCCTCGCCCAGCGTGACGGCGAGCAGGTCCTCGCCGTCGACGACGAACTCCACGAGCAGGCGCTCCCCGAGGGCGCGGCGCAGCGCCGCGACGTCGAGCCGCGGGGCGTTGCCTGCCGCCCCCGCCTCCCCCCGGACCAGCCGGGCGCGGCGGCGCACGGCCGCCTCCAGCGTGGCCTGACGCGCGCGCAGCCGCCCGGTGTCGGTGCCCGCCACCGTCGCCGCCCTCAGCTGCGCCCCCACCTGCCGCAACCGCGCGAGGTCGGCCGCCCACAGGGGGTCCGCCGGTGGCCGCGCGGGCGGGGACAGCAGCGCGGCGGCCCGCCAGCGCTCCGCGGCCACGAGGACGGCCCGCGCGTCGGCGTCCTCGACCGCCAGCCGGATCCCGAGGCGGGCCAGCTCCTGCCCGTGGCCCGAGATGGTCGCCCGCAGCTCCCCGGCTCCCAGACCTGCGCGTTGGGCGTCCACCGCCGCCAGCCCGTGCCGGACCGCACGCGCCGCCCCCCGCCGGTCGCCGTCCGCGACGTGCAGCATCGCCTGCGCGTGCCAGGCCGCGCAGCGCAGCTCCAGCGGGCCCCGGGACCGGACCGAGGGATCCAGGCGCAGCAGTCGGCGCGCGTCGGCGGTGCGGCCGGCGGCGACGGCCAGCCGCGCCGCGAGCAGCCGCGCCCGCAGCGCGTCCGCGTTCCAGCCCGCCGCCGCCAGGGCACGTTCCACCCGCCGGGCGCGGCGCAACAGCTGCGCCGGCGGGATGCCCGCGGCCGCGGCCGCCCTCGCCGTGCTCGTGCCCGTTGCCGTGCCCGTTGCGGTGCCCGTTGCGGTGCCCGTTGCGGTGCCCGTTGCGGTGCCTGTGCCCGCCGGCGCGTCCAGGGCGTCGGCGCGCAGCAGCAGGAACTGCGCCATCGCGAGCAGGGCGGGGGAGGGCCTGCGCCGCAGCAGCTCGGTGGCGAGGTCGCGGACGGCCGTGACGTCGCCCATCCCGACCGCCGCCTCGCAGGCGTGCAGCAGCGCGTGCGCGGCGGGCACGGTGGCCGCCTGGCGGTCGAGGATCGCCGCCGCGCGCCGTCCGGCGTCCCACGCCTCGGGCAGCAGCCCCGCCGACAGCAGGCCCGCGGCGAGGTGCGTGAGCACGTAGGCGTCGACGTCGTCGTCGTCGGCGCCGGCCAGCGACGCGAAGTGCTCCAGCGCGGCGACGACGTCCCCGCGGCGCGCGGCCATCCAGCCGAGGTGGGTGCGGGCGGTCGCGACGCCGTCCTCGATGCCCAGCCGCGCGAACATCGCCGAGGCCAGCGTGAGGTCGCGGACCGCCTCGTCGTCGCGGCCGAGGCGTTCCAGGATGAGCGCGCGGTTGTGCACGGCGGTCGCCCACCGGTCGGACTCCGTGCCCGTGCGGGCGAGGACCTCCACGAGCCGGGTCCAGCCCTGCGCCGCCTCCTCCAGGCGCCCGGCCTGGTAGGCCAGCGTCGCCGTGTAGGCGTGCAGGCGCTGCTCGTCGGCGGGGTCGTCGAGGAGGTCCCGGGCGAGGGTGAGGTCGCGCCGAGCGGCGGGCAACCGGTCGCGCTGCAGGTGGACGACGGCCCGCGCGAGCAGCGCCCGGCCGAGGTCGGGGGCGACGTCGGGGGCGAGCTCGCCGCCCGCGGGCGACCCGGCGCGCCGCCGCTGCCGGCGCAGCGCCCGGACCGCCTCCTCGATCTCCTGCTCGGCCGTCGCCACCTGTCCGAGGTACAGCGCCGCCTGGCCGAGCGCGCAGCGGGCCACGGCCGCCGCCGCGGGGTCGAGGCCGCACTCGTGCAGCAGCCGCCCCGCCGCCTCGGCCGCCGCCTCGGGGTCCTGGGCGGTGAGCACGAGGACGTCGCGGGCGCGGGCGAGGGGGTCGGCCCGCGTGGCAGTCATGCCGATCCGCCGCCTTCCGTGATCGTCACCTGGCAGAGTTCTCCCGGTCCGGTCGTATCAGCGCACGGACGTCCCACTCCTGCCGGGCTGACCGCTGCCTCCCCATCGTGGCAGCGTCGCCCGACTCGCACGAGGTTCCGCGGGTGCCGCGGACCGACCTGGCCGGAGGCCCCCATGACCGCACCGGAGCCGGACCGCGACCCCGCCCAGCCGCAGGAGCAGCGTCCCCGGCGCACGCCCCTGCCCCCCGGCGTCGGGCGGGCGGGTGACCGCTACGGCGACTACGGCTTCCGCCTGGCCGAACTCGTCGTCGAGGTGGGGGACCTCGAACGGCTGCGCGAGGCCCTGCCGCTGCTGCCGTCGGTCGTCGAGATCCGCGACCTGCGGGAGCTGCCCGGCGGCCTGGCGCTGGTGACGCTGGCCACGCGCGGCGAGGGGCGCGACATTCCGCGGGTCCTCGAGGAGATCCGGGACCTGCCGCACGACCGCTTCCCCGACCCGCTGCGGGTGGCCCCCCACCACGTGCTGTGGGGCACCATGCACGTGCGGATCTTCCGGACGACGGTGCCGCCCGCGCCCGCCGAGCCGCTGCGCCCGCAGGACCCGGGCGAGCCGCTGCCGGGGGCCGGGGTGCGCGCGCTCGTCGTCGACACCCCCCTCGACCCCGAGCACCCGTGGCTGGCCGGGCGGGTCACCCCGCTGGACGCCGCCTCGGTGCGGGCCGACCCCCCGGCCCTGCTGCCGTCGGGGGAGCTGCCCTGGTACGCCGGTCACGGCGCCTTCGTCACCGGCGTGGTGCTGCAGCACGCCCCGAAGGCCGAGGTGATCCACGCGGGCCGGGTCGGGCCCGACGGCGAGATCGACGACGTCACCCTCGCCGACCTCATCCACACCGCGCTGGACACGATCAAGCCGGTCGACGTCGTCAACCTCTCCCTCGGGGGGTACGTCCACCCCGGGTCGACGCTGATGGCCACCGAGGCGGCGCTCGCGCGCCTGCGCGAGGAGTGGCCCGACACGGTGGTCGTCGCGGCGGCGGGCAACGACGCCCGGTCGACGCCGTTCTACCCGGCGGCCGCCAAGGGCGTGATCGGGGTCGGCGCCCTGGACGGCGAGAAGCCCGCGTGCTTCACCAACACCGGCACCTGGGTGGACGCCTGCGCCCCCGGTGTCGACGGCGTCTCCACCTTCGTGCGGGTCGAGAAGGCGATGCCCCAGGCGATGGACGGCTCGCACAAGCCCTGCCTGGAGCGGCCCCTGCCCCCCGAGCCCGTGACGTTCGACGGGTACGCGGTGTGGTCGGGGACGTCGGTGGCGGCCCCCAGGGTCAGCGGGGCGATCGCGGCCGCGGTCGTGCCGGGCGTCGTGGGGGCGCGGGAGGCCGCCTTCCGGCTCATCGGCGCCGCGGGGCTGCCGCGGCGGCGGGGCCTCGGAGCGGTGGTCAACCCCGGGCGATGGGGCTGATCCCGTTCGTGAATCGGGTCACGTCCGCCTGAGCGGGAGCGGACCGGGACGTCCGGCGCGAGGCCGCCCCGCGCGGGCCGATAGCCTCGCGGTTGCACACGTCCCACCATCCGCCGCCGCCGCGCCCACCCGGCGCGCCGGCGCGACCCGCGACCAGAGGGGATCCCAGCAATGGCGCGCAAGGGCACGGTCACCGTCGTCGGTGCCGGCTTCTACGGCTCGACCACCGCGCAGCGACTGGCCGAGTACGACATCTTCGAGAAGGTCGTCCTCACCGACATCCGCGACGGCTGGGCCGAGGGCCTGGCCCTCGACCTCAACCAGTCCCGCCCGGTCGAGGGCTTCGAGACCCTCGTCGTCGGCAAGACCACCGGCACCGACGGCTCGGGCTACGAGGTCATCGAGGGCTCCGACATCGTCGTGGTGACGGCGGGCCTGCCCCGCAAGCCCGGCATGAGCCGCATGGACCTGCTCGGCATGAACGCGGGCATCGTCCGCGGCGTCGCCGAGAACGTGGCCCGGCACGCGCCCGACGCGGTCGTCATCATCGTCTCCAACCCCCTGGACGAGATGACGACCCTCGCCCAGATCGCCACCGGCTTCCCCCACTCCCGGGTCATGGGCCAGGCGGGCATGCTCGACACCGCGCGCTTCTCGTTCTTCGTGGCCGAGAAGCTCGGCGTGCCGGTCGGCTCGGTGAAGACCCTGACCCTCGGCTCGCACGGCGACACGATGGTGCCGGTGCCCAGCGCCTGCACCGTCGACGGCAAGCCGCTGTCGGAGCTGCTCGACGCCGCCACGATCGACGAGCTGGTCGTGCGCACCCGCAACGGTGGTGCCGAGGTCGTCGCGCTGCTGAAGTCCGGGTCGGCGTACTACGCCCCCTCGGCCGCCGCCGCGCGCATGGCCAAGGCCGTCGCCGAGGACTCCGGCGCCGTCATGCCGGTCTGCACGTGGGTCGACGGCCAGTTCGGCATCGACGGCGTCTACCTGGGCGTCGAGGCCGAGCTCGGTGCGGGCGGCGTCCGCAAGGTCGTCGAGCGCGACCTCACCGAGACCGAGCTCGCCGGCCTGCGCGAGGCCGCCGCCGCCGTCAAGGCCAAGGCCGCCGACGTCGCCTCGCTCTGACCTTCACCACGCACCCATCACGGGGGAGACCGCAGTGACGCAGCAGGACCCGCAGGGCCGGCCGGTCGAGGAGACCGGCCGGCCCCGCGCCGTCGCCCAGGCCGTCGGTGCCCGCCTCGCCGCCGCCGGCTGGCAGGTGTCCGACGCCGCCTGGCCCGACCGCACCGTGACCACCGGCCGCACGTCCAAGTGGATGTGGCAGGCCGGGTTCTCCAAGATCCACACTGCGGTGGTGCTCGTGCCGCTGCGCGGGGACGAGGACCGCACCTGGCTCGACGGGCTGCAGCGGCACGTCGTGAACTTCAGCATGGCCACGCAGCCGGGCCTGCCGCCGGGACTGCAGAGCGGCTCGGCCGTCCTGACCGTCGCCGTCGGCGAGAACGTCGCCGAGCACCTGACGGAATGGGCCCGCAAGGCCCGCGGCCGCCAGTTCGGCGTCATGACCCACCCGGTGCTCGTGGACGCCGCCACCGGCCAGGTCACCCACCCCCGCGGCGCGATCATCGGCGCGGCCCTCAACGGGCACTTCAAGCGGGTCGTCACCCAGCTGATCCAGCCCGCCGTCACCTCGGCCTGAGGCCCGCCGGACGGCTCGCCGAAGCCGTGTCGGGCACCAGCGCTTGCCGTCCTGCATGAGCCGGTCCTCGACCGGGAACGGACCCTGCGGGCCTGCGGCGCCGGAGCCGTAGGGGGACGAGGAGGACGGCGATGGGCGCCACGATCGACCTCGACGAGGGGGCTGTGCGGAGCACGGTCCCCGCACGCATGGACCGCCTGCCGTGGACGCGTTTCCACTGGCTGGTGGTGGTCGGGCTGGGGGTCTCCTGGATCCTCGACGGCCTGGAGATCCAGATCGTCTCCAGCGTCGGGACGGTCCTGCAGCACGAGGACACGCTGAACATCACGGCGGCCCAGGTGGGGCTGGCGGGCTCGGTCTACCTCGCGGGTGAGGTGGTCGGGGCGCTGGTCTTCGGTCGGCTCACCGACCGGCTGGGGCGGCGCAAGCTGTTCCTGTTCACCCTCGCGCTGTACCTGGCGGCGAGCGCCGTGGCGGCGTTCTCCTTCTCGTTCTGGTTCTTCCTGCTCTGCCGCTTCTTCGCCGGCACCGGCATCGGCGGCGAGTACGCCGCCATCAACTCCGCCATCGACGAGCTGATCCCCAGCCACTACCGGGGCCGGGTGGACATCGCCGTCAACGGCACCTATTGGGGCGGCGCCATGATCGGCGCGGCGGCGTCGGTGTTCTTCCTCAACCCCGACCTCTTCCACGAGAACGTGGGTTGGCGGATCGGCTTCCTGATCGGGCCCGCGATCGGCCTGTGCATCCTGGGCGTCCGCAAGGCGATCCCGGAGAGCCCGCGCTGGCTGATGACGCACGGGCGGCACGAGGAGGCCGAGGCGACGCTGGAGCGGATCGAGGCCGAGGTGCAGCGCGAATCGGGCAAGCCGCTGGAGCCGGTCGGGGACGACCGCGCGCTGCTCGTGCGGCGCACCGAGAGCGTGTCCTACCGGCAGATCGCGACCGTGATGCTGCGCGACTACCGGAGCCGGTCGTTCCTGGGCTTCTCGATGATGGTGACGCAGGCGTTCCTCTACAACGCGATCTTCTTCAGCTACGCCCTGGTGCTGGACCACTTCTACGGCGTGGGCAGCGACCGGATCGGCTACTTCTTCTTCCCCTTCGCCGTCGGCAACCTGCTCGGGCCCCTGCTCCTGGGCAAGCTGTTCGACACGGTGGGGCGGCGCCGGATGATCCTCGCCACCTACGGCATCTCGGGCTCGCTGCTGCTGGTCAGCGCCTGGATGTTCCACGCGGGGATGCTCACGGCCGTGACCCAGACGGCGTTCTGGTGCGTGATCTTCTTCTTCGCCTCGGCGGCGGCGTCGTCCGCCTACCTGACGGTGAGCGAGATCTTCCCGCTGGAGCTGCGTGCCCAGGCCATCTCGTTCTTCTTCGCGATCTCGATGCTCGCGGGCGGCGTCGTCGCCCCGTGGCTGTTCGGCACGCTCGTCGGCGAGGGCACCGACCGCGGCCCGCTGACCGTCGGCTTCGTCGTCGGCGCCGTCATCATGCTGGCCGGCGGGATCATCGCGTGGGTGTTCGGCGTGGACGCCGAGCGCAAGTCCCTGGAGGACATCGCCGACCCCCTGTCGATGGTCAAGCGGGCCAAGGACGCCGCGGGCCGGGCGATCGACGCCGCGGGTGAGGCCGCGGCGGCCCCGGTCACGCGGAGGGCAGGGTGGTCTGGTCGAGCGTGACGCCGGTCAGGGTGGCGCCGCCGAGGTCGGCACCCTGCATCCCGCAGTGGGACAGCGCGGCACCGGTCAGGTCGGCCTTCGACAGGTCGGCCTGACCGAACTCCACCTGGCTCAACCGCGAGCGGGACAGGTCGGCCCCGGTCAGGTTGGCACCGGTGAGCGACATCTGGGTGATGGCGCTGCCGGACAGGTCGGCGCCGCGCAGCGACGCTCCGGTGGCGCTGCCGTTGGCCAGGGCTGCGCCCGACAGCTTCGCGCCGTCCAGCCGGGCCTCGCCGAGGTCGGTCGACGTGATCGACGCGCCCGACAGGTCGGCGCCGCGCAGGTCGGCGGCGTGGAAGGTGCCGGAGGTGAAGCGCATCCCCGACAGGTCGCAGTCGCGCAGGTCGGCGCCCGCGAAGGCGCCGGTCCCGGCGCGGACCTGGCGGCACAGGTCGCGGTCGGGATCGAGCGCGTCGAGGGGGGCCACGGCGGCGGTCGTGCGGGGGGCCGGGGGCGCGGCCTTCGGGGCGATGGTCCTGGCTGCGGGCGCCTGCCGCCGCTTGGTGGTCGCGCGTGCCTGCGTCGCCGGCCGGCGACCGCCCTGGACGGCGGGGGTGCGGGGCTTGGCGCCGCCCGTGCGGGGGTGGGTGGCGGCGGCAACGGGGGGTCGGGTGGTGGCGGGCGACTCGTCGGCGGCGGGGACGCCGACGATCCCCGCGCTGGATACGACGGCGGCCGTGGTGGCGACGGAGGCGGTCGCGACGCCGTGCACGAGCTCGCCGACGGGCAGCTGGCGCAGGGGCGGCAGGCTGGCGAGCAGGGACAGGGGGCCCGTGACGACGCGCAGGCGGCCCAGGCCGACGCGCAGGAACGCCCGGACGACGACGGGGTCGAACTGGGTGCCCGCGCATCGGATGATCTCGGCGCGCGCCGCGGTCGCGCTGATCGGCTTCTTGTACGAGCGGTGCGAGGTGATGACGTCGAAGGTGTCGGCGACGGCGATGATCCGCGCCGAGAGGTGGATGTCCTCACCGGCGAGTCCGCGCGGGTAGCCGCGCCCGTCCCAGCGTTCGTGGTGCTGGCCGATGCCGGCGGCCCACTCGCCGAGCCAGTCCAGCACGGGGGCGACCAGGCGCATCCCCTCGTCGGGGTGGCGGGCCAGGACCTGCCACTCCCGGGGGGTGGGGCGGCCGCGCTTGTTGAGGATCTCCGCGGGCACCATGAGCTTGCCGACGTCGTGCAGGAGCGCTGCCCACCGCGCCCTAGCCGCCTCGGCCGGGCTGAGGCCCATCTCCTCGATGATCAGGTCGGCGTAGGCCCGCACCCGCTCGCTGTGCCCGCGGGTGAGCCGGTCGTGCGCCGACAGCGCGGCCACGAGCGCGAGCATCTGCTCCGCGGCGGCCTCCCCGACGTCGAGGGCGCGCCCGCTGGAGCGGATCCAGGCGATCTGGCGCTCGACCTCGCGGCTGTTGCCGGCGCGCATCGCCACCTTGAACCGTGAGGGCGCCTCGTCGGGGAACACCAGGGACAGGCGCATCAGCACGCTGAGCGGCAGCAGCCGGGTGAGCGCCGCGGTGAGCACCCACAGCAGCAGCCACGACACGGTGAGGACACCGACCATCCAGACCCAGGGGTTGACCTCGAGCCGCGTCGGCGGTGCCTGCGTGTGCATCACCAGCCCGAACCCGATGGCCGAGGCGGCGGGGAGGACGGCGATGGACGCACGGATGCCACGGGCCAGCCAGGGATGGGGGCGCCAGGCCTCCCCGTCCAGCCGCTCGTAGTTCTGCGTCGGTCCGGCGGTCACCGTCACCCCCCTCCGTTCGGGCGGGAGCGGGGGTCGACTTGAGGGCGGAGCTGATCTGTCCCCTGGTCGGCGCACCCGCGGGCGGGCCGGGCCGCGCGCAAGGATAGGCTTCCCGCCGCATCCCCTGTGGGCGGGCGCGGTCGTGCCCGGCGGGGCAGCGCGAGTTCCCGCGAGATCGAATGGAGTCGTGTCCGTGGCGAAGATCAAGGTTGCCGGTCCCGTCGTCGAGCTCGACGGCGACGAGATGACCCGCATCATCTGGCAGTTCATCAAGGACCGCCTGATCCACCCGTACCTCGATGTCGACCTGCGCTACTTCGACCTGGGCATCGAGAGCCGGGACGCCACCGACGACCAGATCACCATCGACGCCGCGAACGCCATCAAGGAACACGGCGTGGGCGTCAAGTGCGCGACCATCACCCCCGACGAGGCCCGCGTCGAGGAGTTCGGCCTGAAGAAGATGTGGGTGTCCCCGAACGGGACGATCCGCAACATCCTCGGTGGCGTCGTCTTCCGCGAGCCGATCATCATCAGCAACATCCCCCGGCTGGTCCCGGGCTGGACCAAGCCGATCGTCATCGGCCGTCACGCCCACGGCGACCAGTACAAGTCGACGAACTTCAAGGTCCCGGGCGCCGGCAAGGTCACCATCACGTTCACGCCCGAGGACGGCTCCGCGCCCATCGAGCACACCGTGGTGAACATGCCGACCGACGGCGGCGTGGTCATGGGGATGTACAACTTCAACAAGTCGATCGCCGACTTCGCGCGGGCGTCGTTCTCCTACGGCCTGCAGCGCGGTTACCCGGTGTACCTGTCGACGAAGAACACGATCCTCAAGGCCTACGACGGCGCCTTCAAGGACATCTTCGCCGAGATCTTCGAGGCGGAGTTCGCCGACCAGTTCAAGGCGGCGGGCCTGACCTACGAGCACCGGCTCATCGACGACATGGTCGCCGCGGCCATGAAGTGGGAGGGCGGCTACGTCTGGGCGTGCAAGAACTACGACGGCGACGTGCAGTCCGACACCGTGGCCCAGGGCTTCGGCTCGCTCGGCCTGATGACCTCGGTGCTGATGACCCCCGACGGCAAGACCGTCGAGGCCGAGGCCGCCCACGGCACGGTCACGCGGCACTACCGCCAGCACCAGCAGGGCAAGCCGACCTCGACGAACCCGATCGCCTCGATCTACGCGTGGACGGGCGGCCTCAAGCACCGCGGCAAGCTCGACGGCCAGCCCGAGGTGACGGCGTTCGCCGAGACGCTGGAGCGGGTCTGCGTGCAGACGGTCGAGTCGGGCAAGATGACGAAGGACCTCGCGCTGCTCGTCGGCCCCGACCAGGAGTGGCTGACCACCGAGGGCTTCCTCGCCGCGCTCGACGAGAACCTGCAGGCCGCGCGCGCCTGAACCCCACCGCGTCAGGCGAGGAGGGGGCCACCCGCACGGGTGGCCCCCCCCCCCCACGTCCGGGCCCTCACGTCAGGCGTTCCTCCGCCGGACCAGGACGCCCGCCGCGGCGAGCAGGCCGAGCAGCCACACGCTGTAGACGTTCACGCCCACGGTCTCCAGCTCGTCGGCGGCGAACCACCCTGCGGGCACGAGCGTGGCCGCCCAGGCGACGGCGAGGCCGAGCAGGGCGACGGCGACGGCGCGGGGCAGCACCCGGCGGCGCACCAGCACCGCGGCGATGCCCACGGCCCAGACGGCCTGCAGCAACCAGCCGAGGTGCTCCCCGAGAGCGCCGCCCGCATAGGCGTTGAGCACCTCGTACGACGCGGCCGTCGCCTCGCGGGCAGCGGGGGAGGCGGCCGGGTCGAGGTAGGCGTCGGCGAGGTGGGGGACGGCGATGGGCCAGCGCACCCAGCCGAGGCACTGGACGACGAGCGCGGCCACGCCGAGCGCGGTCAGCGCCTGCAGGCCGGGCCCGGCGGGACGGCGTGCCGCGGCGAGCCGGTGCAGCCCGAGCACCGCCGGGCTGAGGGCGAGGCTGCCGGCGAGCTGCACCAGGAAGAAGGCGGCGACGGCGCCGCGCTGCTCGGCGAAGGCGGGCAGGGCCTCGGCCGCCGGGGCGTCGAGCACGGCGGGCCAGCCGAAGCTGACGGCGAGGCCGATGCTGCCGACCAGCCCGAGGGCGACGGCCGCCGCGGTCGAGGCGAGCACGGTCCGGGCGACGTCCGTGGAGGCGGGCGAGGGGGCGGTCCCCGGGTTGTCGGTGTCAGGCGAGACCTGGTCGGCGGGCAGGGCGTGGGCGACGGACATGACGACTCCTGAATGACGCTCGCAACGAGAACACTGTTCGCAGAACAGTGCCGCCTGGCCGTCCGTCCTGTCAAGAACACTGTTCTCGTTTCGTGCTGATGCTCGCTATCCTCGGCTCGTGCCCACCCCTCCCGCCACGCTCCGCGAGCGTCGCCGCCAGGAGACCGCCACCGCGATCCTGGACGCCGCCCGCGCGCAGCTGGTGGCCGAGGGGGTCCCGGGGGTCACGCTGCGGGAGGTGGCGCGGCAGCTGGGCATGGCCGTCTCCGCGCTCTACCGCTACGTGGGCAGCCGCGACGATCTGATCACCGAGCTCCTCGTGGAGGCGTTCACCCAGCACGCCGACGCCGTCGACACGGCCGTCGACGCCGCCCTCGCGCCCAGCGGCGGGCAGGTGCGGACGGCGTCGGGCCTGGCGGACGCCCTCGCGCGTGCCTTCGCGGCTTACCGGGCCTGGGCGCTGGAGCACCCCGCGCAGTTCGGCCTCGCCTACGGCGCCCCGCTGCCCGGTTACCGCGCGCCCGCGGAGCGCACCATCGCCGTCGCGGCCCGCCCGGGGGACCGCCTGGCGTCGCTGGTGGCCCACGCCCAGGCCGAAGGGCTGCTCGACGCGCAACGGGCCCGGGCCAGGGCCGCCGAACTCGACCCGGGCACCGCGGCCGATCTCGCCGCGCTCGTGCAGCGCCGCGGGTACGGGCTGGACGTCGGCTGGATGGCCCTGCTCACCGACACGTTCTCGCGCGTCCACGGCCTCGTCGCCATGGAGGTGTTCGGTCACCTGAGGCCCTTCACTGCCGACGGCGAGGCGTACGCGGCCCACGCCGTCCGCACCTGCCTGGCCGCCTTCGGCCTCCCGGTGGGGGAGGGCGACACGCCCGCCGACGACTGAGGCCGGGCACCCCGCGGGGATGCCCGGCCTCGGTCAGCGCGCTCGACGGCGGACTGAGCTCACACGTCGCCGCGTGAGAGCCGTGCGCTCGCGGGAGCCAGGATCGCCACCGTCCAGGCGACCATGGTGAAGAACGCGGACAGGTGCCCGATGGACTCGGGCCCGGGGGCGGGCGTGGTCAGCGTCATGGCGGCGTTCATGGGCAGGTAGTCGGCGATGTCGCCCACGACGTCGGACCAGTTGGAGATGATCCCGAGGACGATCGGCAGCACGATCAGCAGGCCGATGCCGATGACGATGCCTCCGGCGGAGTTGCGGATCAGGACGCCGAGCCCCAGCCCCATCAGCACGATCATCGCGGCGACCAGGCACAGCATGCCGAGGTGGTACATGGCGTCGTTGCCGAACGCCTCGTAGGGCAGGTCCGAGAAGAACGGGATCGCCGAGACGAGGGTGATCAGCCCCGACACGGCCGTCACGAGGACGGCTGCGACGACCAGGACCGTGGCCTTGCCTGCGAGGAAGTGCCAGCGCCGGTCGACGGCGAGAATGCTGGTGCGCACGGCACCGGAGGCCCACTCGCCGCTGGCGAAGACGACGCCGAGGGAGACGAGCAGCAGCTGCGCGAACAGGAAGCCGTTACCGGACACGCTGGCGGTGTCGGACGCCGTGAGGGTCGGGGCCCCCGGATCGTCGGCCACGCTGGAGATGCCCCACGCCGACAGGACCCCGATGCCGATGAGCAGCACGGCCGTGATGCTGGTGAGGATCTACGCGCTGCGCAGGCCCTGGAACTTGCGCGCCTCGGAGGCGACCGAGCCGGGGTAGCCGGCGCGTCGGGCGGAACCGGCGGTGGGCGCGGCCAGAGTGGCGGTCATCGAGGGCCCTCCGTCAGGTGCGCGGCGGCGGTGGCCGCAGGGGTGGACGTGAACTCCGTGGCGTCGCGCGTGAGGTCGAGGTAGGCGGCCTCGAGCGTGCGCTCGACGGCGCGCAGCTCGACCAGGGCGATCCCCGCCGAGGCGGCGACCTGCCCCACCTGGCGCGGATCGAGCCCGCGGACGGTGAGCGCGCCGTCGCCCGTGGAGGCGACGGTGCCGCCCGCCCGCTGGATGGCCGCGGCGAGCGCCGGGTCGTCGCTGCGCACCTGCGTGCTCGCGCCTTCGGAGGCGAGCAGGTCGCGCAGCGGACCGGAGGTGATGATCTTTCCCTTGGCGATGAGGACGAGGTCATCGGCGGTCTGCGCCATCTCGGTCATCAGGTGCGAGCTGAGCAGCACGCACTTGCCCTGGCTCGCCAGGTGCTTGAGGAACTCGCGCACCCAGATGACGCCGTCGGGGTCGAGGCCGTTGACGGGCTCGTCGAGGATCAGCGTCTTCGGGTCGCCGAGCAGCGCGACCGCCAGGCCGAGGCGCTGCCCCATGCCGAGGGAGAACCCCTTGATCCGCTTCTTGGCGACACTGCTCAGTCCGACGGTCGCCAGCGCCTCGTCGGCCCGGCGGTCGCCGAGCCCGTGCGTCGCGGCCACCGAACGCACGTATCCGATGGCGGTCATCCCCGGCAGCGCCGCGCGCCCGTCGAGCAGCGCGCCGACCTCGCGCAGCCGGGCCTGGTGCTGGGCCGCAGGCCGGCCGTTGATGGTGGCGATCCCGGAGTCCGGGCGCTCCAGGCCGACCAGCTGCCGCATGGTCGTCGACTTCCCCGCCCCGTTGGGGCCGAGGAAGCCGGTGACGCGGCCGGGCAGGGCCTGGAACGTCACCCCCTTGAGGACGTGATTGCCCCCGTACGACTTGTGCAGATCTTCGACGACGATCACGTCACGTGGCTCCCCTGTGGACGGTGTGCCGCTGCCGCGCGCGGGACGGCGCGGCAGGGCGGATCTCGGATGAGTCTAGGCAGACCTGGCATCCAGGACGTCGGGCGCGCGGCAGGGGTTCCCGGCGCGAGTCACCCCGCAGCGGATTGCCCCTCGCGACGTCGTGCTGCCAGGGTTGCGCATGTGAACGACGGGACGTCGGTGCTGGTGGTGTCCGCGACCGCCGAGGAGGCGGCCGGCGTCCCCGAGGGCCTGCCCCTGCTGGTCACGGGCATCGGCAAGGTGGCCGCGGCCGTCGCGGTCGCCGTCCGGCTCGCCTCCCGGCCGCGCGGCACGCCGCCGCCCCTGGTGGTCAACATCGGCACCTGCGGCGCGCTGCGCCCTCACCTGCGCGGGCTCTTCCTGCCCTCGTCGGTCGTCAACCACGACCTCGACGTCGCCTCGCTGGCCCGCCTCGGTCTCGTCGTGTCGGCGACGTTCAGCCTCCCCGGCGGGGACGGCACGGTGCTCGCCACCGGCGACACGTTCGTCACCGACGAGCAGCAGGCCCGCGAGCTGGCCGAGCAGGCCTCGCTCGTCGACATGGAGGGCTACGCGATCGCAGCGGCGTGCGCGGCGGCAGGCGCGCCCTGCCTGTTCGTCAAGCACGTGAGCGACACGGCGGACGAGTCGGCGTGGGACTGGAACGACGCCGTCGCGGCCAGTGCCCGGGCGCTGGGGGAGTGGCTGCGCGAGGAGCTGCCGGCGTGCACCGAGGCCGCGGGCGTCCCGGTCGCCGTCTGAGTCAACCCGCCAGGGGCACCATGACGGCCGCCGCCACGGCCCCACCCACCACCACCCCCGCCGCCACCTGCGCCGGGGTGTGCACGCGCAGGGCCAGCCGCGCCCAGCAGACGAGCACGAGGACGGGGGTGAGCGCCCAGGCGAGGGGCCCGACGACGACGACCAGGCTCACCAGTGAGCCCGCGGCGACCCCGGCGTGCAGGCTGATCTTCCAGGCGAGGGTGATCGCCAGGGTGACGGCGGCCCCGGCCAGCATGGCCACGACCAGCGCCAGGAGGGCGGGCGGGGCGCCGAGCAGCCACCCGAGCAGCAGCCCCGCGGCGACGGCGAGCGCGCCGGTGGCCAGCAACAGCGGCCGCTGCTCGCGCTTGGGCACGTGCCGGCCCTCGAACCTGCCCGAGCGCATCCCCCGCCGCAGGACGGCGTAGGGGACCCCCGCGATCACCGCCGCCATCGCTGCGGCGGCGGGCAGTGCCCCCGGGTCCTCGTGCAGGGCGACCGCCACCAGCATGGCGACGGCCAGGACCAAGGGGTCCAGGACGTGGCTGACCGCGCGCGCGGCCCGAGCGGCCGCCCCGCGCCGGAGGCCGTCGCGGCCCTCGCGGTCGGCCGTCGGCTCGTCGTGCCGGTCGTTCGCGGGGTCCACGGCCCCAGCCTGCCCGACCGCCCGGCGACCCGGCGGCGGGTACCGGCCCTCGCGGAGCCGGTATGTGGCACCCTCTGCGCGACGGGGACGCGCGGGGGAGGACCGCGCGCCGCAGGCGACGGGGTGAGTGGCATGCGTGAACGACGGTGGATCGGTGTGGCGGCGGCCGTGGTGACGGCTGGGGCCTGCTTCGCGGGGGCGTCCGGGGCCGGGGCCGCAGGGCTCGACCGGCCCGCCGTCCCCAAGGTGAGCGCCCTCCAGGTGTCGCGCGCGAGCGTCGACGTGGCCTCGGCCGACGCCGTCCAGCACGTGCGGCTGCGGGTGCGCAGCAACCTCAAGCGGCCCGTCCAGATCTTCCTGGAGTGGGGCAGCCCGTTGCCCCTGGCCCCGTTCGGCGGGGCACGTCTGCTGCTCGACGAGGGTGACCGGGTCTCGGGCAACGAGCAGGACGGCTGGTACGAGGGCGACGTCACCGTGCCCCGGTACGCGGCCGGCCGGTGGCGGTTGCAGTTCGTGCAGCTGCTGCACCCGGACGCGTCCTCGACCTACCTCCTGCGCGATACGGCGCCGGTGCTCGCCTCGGGGGACTTCACGGCCACGTCGGCGGTCGTGGACTCCGAGGCCCCGGTCGTGGGACCCCTGTCCGTGACCCCCGAGGTCGTCGACGTCACCGCCGGGGCCGCCGAGGCGACCGTGACGGCGCGGATCACCGACGATCTCAGCGGCTTCGCCCGCGCCGACTTCACGTTCGGCCTGCCGCCCGACTCCTACCGGCTGCTCGCCACGTTCACCGCCGCCGACCGGATCAGCGGCGACGCCCACGACGGCGTCTACCGGGCGACGGTCGCGGTGCCGTGGCACCTGCGCCGGGGCCAGGTGACCTGGCAGCTCGACAGCGCCCTCGTCGTCGACGCCGCCGGCAACAGCGCCGACCAGTCCGTCGACCAGTGGCCCGCCGTGATCACCACGGTGGACACCTCACCTGCGCTTCTGGCGCCCACTCCCGCCACGGATCTGCGCGTGACGCCGCTCGACGGCGTCCTCGAGGTCCGCTGGGCGCTGCCCGCGAGCACCGGGGGCGCTCCCGTGGACCGGTGGATCGTGACGACCTCCCCCGGCGGGCGCCGCACGGAGCAGCCCTTCGGGTCGGTCAGGATCGCGCAGGTCGTCGTGCCGAACGGGGTGCCGACCCGGGTGCAGGTGACCGCGGTGACGGCCGGCGGCGAGTCGACGTCGCAGTGGTCGGCGCCCGCCACGGCCCGCCCGCTGGTGACGGTCGAGGGGGGTCGCTCGGTGCAGGAGGGGCACGACGGGCGCGCCCTCCTGCCGTTCACGGTGCGCCTGTCGGCGCCCAGCCGGCAGAAGGTGACCGTGACCCTCGTGGCGCACGGCGGCCGCGCCCGCGCCGGGGTGGACTACGACGCGACCCCCGTGACCGTGACCGTGCCCTCCGGCCGGACGACGGCCGAGGTGGGCCTGCCGGTGATCGGCGACGACCTCGCGGAGGGCGACGAGCAGGTGATCGTCCGGCTGACCGAGCCGCGCAACGCCCTGGTGGGCAACGTGGCGATCGGGGCCGGGACGATCGTTGACGACGACCGCTGAGCCGCCCCGCGCCGCCGTCAGCGGAAGACGACCGTCGACGTCCCGTTGAGCAGCACCCGGTGCTCCGAGTGCCAGCGGACGGCGCGGGCCAGCACCTGCGCCTCGACGTCGCGCCCGGCCGCGGCGAGCGTCTCGGGCGACATCGTGTGGTCGACGCGGGCGACGTCCTGCTCGATGATCGGCCCCTCGTCGAGGTCGGCCGTCACGTAGTGCGCCGTGGCGCCGATCAGCTTGACGCCGCGGGCGTGGGCCTGGTGGTAGGGGCGGGCGCCCTTGAAGCTCGGCAGGAACGAGTGGTGGATGTTGATCACCCGGCCCGGCATCGACCGGCACAGGTCGTCGGAGAGCACCTGCATGTAGCGGGCGAGGACGACGAGGTCGACGTCGAGCTCCTCGACCAGCCCCCGCAGGCGCGCCTCGGCGTCGGCCTTGTTGTCGCGGGTCACCGGCACGTGGAAGAACGGGACGCCGTAGAACTCGGCCATGCCCTTGAGCGCGGTGTGGTTGGACACGATGGCCGGCACGGTGATCGGCAGCGACCCGCTGCGGGCCCGGAAGAGCAGGTCGTTGAGGCAGTGGCCGCCGAGGCTGACCATCACCAGCGTCCGGGTGGGGTCGGCGGTGCGGTGCAGCTGCCACGACATCTCGAACCGCTTCGCGACCGGCTCGAAACCCACGCGCAACCCCGCGCCGAAGGCGGCCTCGGCTTCCGGGCTGGGCGCCGGGGCCTGGCCCAGGCCGCCGGAGGCCTCGCCCGAGCCCGCGGGCTCGACGGCGACGCGCATGAAGAAGCGCCCGGCGGCGGCGTCGCCGTACTGCTGGCTCTCGACGATGTTGCCGCCCTGCTCGACCACGCTGCCGGCGACGGCGTGGACGATGCCGGGACGGTCCGGGCAGGACAGCGTGAGGACGTGGGTGACCACGGGTCGAGACTAGGGGTCGGACGGGCCGCGCTCGCAGCCGGGCGGGTCGGGGCGGGCATGTCGTACCCTCACGCGGTGCGCTCTCGCCGTCGTCTGACCGTCCCCGGCCGTCCCGCGTCCGCGGGAGCGGCCCTCGTCGTCCTGGCCTGCCTGGCCCTGACCGGGTGCTCGGGCGAGGACGCGCAGCCGTCCAGGCCCCCGACGTCGTCGGCCGGCAGCACCCCGGCGAGTTCGGCGGCCGCCTCGACCGGTGCCCCGGCGCAGACGAGCGACGCCCCCGCCACCTCCGGCGCGGCGGCCTCGCCGACGGTCAGCCAGGGACCTCCCACCGGCTCGCAGTCGCCCGCGCCCGCCGCGGCCGTCCAGGCCTGCCGCGACGCCATCAAGAAGCAGTTCGAGGTGGCCCAGCAGCAGCAGGACCCCGGCGGCATGCCCGTGGAGTGCAAGGGGCTCTCCGACGCCCAGATGACGCAGGTCATCGGCGAGATCATGAGCGGCAAGGGCTGATTCCCGCAGCGTCGGCGGCGGGACGGACACGAGGGGGGACAGGCATGTGGGGGAAGAAGATCGCGGCCGAGGTGGGTCGGCCATGGCTCGACCCGGGGCTGGACGCCGTGGTCGCCGACGTCGAACCCGCGCTGCGGCCCTACGAGCAGGTCGACCCCGACCGCCTGGATGCGGCGTCCGCAGTGGTCGCCCCGGCAGTGGACCGGCTGGTCGAGGCCGTCGCGGGGTTGCGCGGCGAACCGGATCGGCAGGTGGCCCTGGTGCGGGCGCTGAGCGACCTCCTCGCCCCCGCGGCCGACCATCTACTGCGCCGTGCCGAAGGGGTCGGCCCCGACCATGCGGCCGACGAGGCCGACCTGCGGGCGATGGCGGCGCAAGGCCTCCTCGCCGTCGCCTGGCAGATCCGCAGCGGCGCGCTCGCCCGCGACGTGGCGGCCCACCGCTGGGTCCCGTTCCACGACGTCGTGGCACGCGCCGACGCGCAGTGCGTGCGGGCCCTGGAGCTCACCCCCGGGCATCCCCTCGCGGCCACGACCCGGCTCACCGCGGCGCTGGGCTCGGGAGACCTCGATTCCGCGGGGTGGCAGGCGCGGTTCGAGGCAGCCACGGCAACGGCGCCGACCCTCTTCGCCGCCCACGACTCGATGCTCTACGCCCTCACCCCGAAGTGGTACGGCAGCGTGGAGGCCATGTTCGGCTTCGCCCGGCGCGTGGCTCGTGAGGCACCCGAGGGCGAGCCGGTGGCGGCGATGCTGCCCCTGGCCCACGTGTACCACTGGGAGGCGGGCGTGCTCGGCGGCGAGTCGCCGGCGAAGGGGCTCGCCGTGCTGAAGGACGGTCTGCCGGAGCTCCTCGCGGCTCGGGGGCGATGGCTGGCAGGCCGTAGCCCGGCCGAGGCCGGGCGGGCCCACGTGGCCGGCCTGGACGCCAACCACCTGTTCGGGTGGGCGTTCCACATCGTCGACAAGGACCTCGCCCGCGAGCACTTCTCCGTCGGCCTCGGCCGCGTGGCGAGGATGCCGTGGGGCCTGTTCGGGGACCCGGCAGCGGCCTACGGGGACGTGATGAAGCGGCTCAAGGTCAAGACCGCGAGCTAGGGGGCCCGTACGGCACCTCGGGTGCTTCGATCCGTGAGCGAGCTTCTGCCTCGGGCTCGGTCGTGATGGGTCGGGCGGCGGTGTCGGTGTCCAGCGCGTCCCTGCGTCGTCGGCGGTAGGACCACACGCCGGTGACGACAGCGGCGCTGATCGCGGGCACCAGCGCGGAGCGCCACAGCATGAGCGCGACGGCGAACGCGCCCAGGCCCGCACACCCCAGCGCCGCGATCCCCAGCGCGCGGGCGGTGTCCCGCCACTCGGAACGCAGCCCTGACGCCGGCGGTGGCGCCATCGGGGGGATCGAACCGGCATGCGCGAGGGCCGGCTGTGGCACGTCCTGCGGGTCACGTGCGGGCATGTCGACCGTGACCTCGGCCGGCCATGCCTCGTCGATGCGCGCGATCTGGGCGGGCCCGTCCTGCCACAGCGTCGGCTCCAGGACGAGGCGGGTCGCATCGTGACCGATCAGTACGCGGCGCCCGTCCGGCCAGCGCAGGACGGCGGCCGTGCGCTCGCGAGACACGGTGGCCCAGTCGCCCTCGGGGGCGCGCAGCCCGACGGCGTGAGGGGTCACGATCAGTCGCGTCCCCAGCGGTTCCTCGTGCGTCGCCACTCCGGAGCCGAGCAGGCGTGCCTCGAGGCAGGCCGGGGCCTGCGTCCATGCAATCGCTTCGCCCGCCTCCTCCGGAAGGAGCGCCACCGCGCAGGCGGCGGCCTGGGCGGCCGCGAGGGCGACGTCGGCGGGGGTGACCTCGTGCAGGCGCTGCACCTGCTCGGCGTGGGCGCGCAGGGGAGCGTCCGTGATCAGCGCCCAGGCGCCCGAGGTCACCGACCCCAGCACGCTGCGCGGGTCGGCGAAGGGACGCAGCACGGCCTCCTGTGCCCGAGCGACCTCCTCCTCGGTCACGGATCCCTCCTCACCGACGGGTCGGGCCAGGTCCGTGACCTGGCGGAGCACCCTCGGAGCGGCGTCGACCGCACGGTCGCGCAGGAGGTCGGTCACGACGGTCAGGACCGAGCGGGTCGCGGTGACCGCTGTGCCCTCGACGCTGGGGGAGTAGGCCGCCGCCTGCCGGTGGCGCAGCTCCTCGACCAGTCGGGTCCGCAGCACCTGCTCCAGCACCCAGCCGCCGGTGCTGCGCGGCAGGACGGCGTGCAGGGCCGCCACGTCCGGGGGACCGGGGACCCAGGCGGGCAGCGTGGGCAGGATCGGGACGGCGACGTCGGCCCGCGGTTCCACGTGGCGCGAGCCGCCCTCGGGCGGCTCCGGCAGGTGCAGCCGCAACCCCTGCGGCGGGGGACCGCTGAGGAACACCGCCGCGTCGGCCCGCGACATCCGCAGCCTCGCCCACTCCTGGACGCGAGAGGGCTGGAGCCGGTGCAACGCCACCGGGCTCCCCGCGACGTTCGCCCACGGACCGGTGCCGTACCGCCATGCCATCAGGGTCGCGATGGGGCCTCCGGAGCGGCTCGCGTACTCGGCGCGCAGCACCTCGCGCTCGGCGTCGAGCCGTTCGAGGGGGAGGTCGCGGATCTGGCGGGTGACCGCGGCGAGGAAGTCGACGGCCTCCTGCTCCGTCCCCGAGGTGTGGAAGACGGTGCGCGTCTGGTCCACGAAACCGTTGGTGTGATCGCCGGGCTGGGCGACGCCGAACAGGGCGAGATGCTCGACCAGGTGGGTCATGCCGGCCTCGAGGAACGCCTCGTCGGCGTGGCCGACCCGGCACATCAAGCCCGCCACGAAGGGCCCCGGCACATCGGCCCACACCACCGGCACACCGTCGATCTCGTCGACGGTGAGCTCCCCGTACGTCTGCGTCACCCCCGGGACGCTACCGGTGCCCGCCGAAGGCCGTGGGAGGTTTTCCACCGCCCCCGGGCGGTTAGACTTCTCGCGCCGCGACTGGCGTTGAAGGTGGGCCAACCACCGGGGAGCGGCGAGCTGACGCACGTGCCATCTCGGGTCGTCCGCCTGGGCCCGGGGGAATCACCGCCGCCGATCGAGGAGCTGTCGTGCTCGACGAAACCTCCCCCCACGCCTCTCTCAACCCCCATGGCACCCCGGCGCCCGCGCCGGCGGGTCTCGGGATGACCCCCGCCCCCGTCGCCGCCCCGGCGCCCACCGCCGCGCAGCAGGTGACCACGACGTCGCTCGGCGACGTCGACCCCGAACTCGCCGCGGTGCTCGACGCCGAGCTGTCGCGCCAGCGCGGCACGCTCGAGATGATCGCGAGCGAGAACTTCGCGCCCCGCGCCGTCCTGCAGGCCCAGGGCAGCGTGCTCACGAACAAGTACGCCGAGGGCTACCCCGGCAAGCGCTACTACGGCGGCTGCGAGCATGTCGACGTCGCCGAGGAGCTGGCGATCGCCCGCGTCAAGGCGCTCTACGGCGCCGAGTACGCCAACGTCCAGCCCCACTCCGGCGCCCAGGCAAACGCCGCCGCCATGCACGCCCTGATCCGCCCGGGTGACGGCATCCTCGGCCTGGAGCTGGCCCACGGCGGCCACCTCACGCACGGCATGAAGATCAACTTCTCGGGCCGGCTGTACGACGTCGCCGCCTACGGCGTGGACCCGCAGACGTTCCGGGTCGACTTGGACGTCGTGCGCGCCAAGGCGCTCGAGCACCGGCCCAAGCTGATCATCGCCGGCTGGTCGGCGTACCCGCGCCACCTCGACTTCGCCGCGTTCCGGTCGATCGCCGACGAGGTCGGCGCGCTGCTCATGGTCGACATGGCCCACTTCTCGGGCCTGGTCGCGGCGGGCCTGCACCCCAACCCGGTGCCCTTCGCCGACGTCACCACGTCGACCACGCACAAGACCCTGGCGGGCCCCCGCGGCGGCATGATCCTCGCCCGCAGCGACGAGTACGCGAAGAAGTTCCAGTCCGCGGTGTTCCCGGGCCAGCAGGGCGGCCCCCTCCTGCACGTCATCGCCGCGAAGGCCGCCGCCTTCAAGATCGCCGCGACCGAGGAGTTCAAGGACCGCCAGGAGCGCACCCTGCGCGGCGCCGCGATCCTGGCCGAGCGCCTGCTGGCGCCCGACGCCGCCGAGGCCGGCGTCTCCGTGCTCACCGGCGGCACCGACGTCCACCTCGTGCTCGTCGACCTCCGCAACTCGGCGCTCGACGGCCAGCAGGCCGAGGACCGCCTGCACGAGGTCGGCATCACCGTGAACCGCAACGCCGTCCCGTTCGACCCGCGCCCGCCGATGGTCACCTCGGGCCTGCGGATCGGCACCCCCGCCCTGGCCACGCGCGGTTTCGACGACGAGCAGTTCGCCGAGGTCGCCGACGTCATCGCCGAGGCCCTCAAGCCGGGCGCCGAGATCGACAAGCTGCGCGCCCGCGTCGCGAAGCTCGCCGAGGACTTCCCGCTGTACGACGGCCTGGAGACCTGGTGACGGCGCAGATCCTCGACGGCAAGGCCACCGCGGCCGCCGTCAAGGGGGAGCTGAAGGCCCGGGTGGCGGCGCTGGCCGAGCGGGGGATCGTCCCCGGGCTGGGCACCGTGCTGGTCGGGGACGACCCGGGCAGCCACGCCTACGTCGCGGGCAAGCACCGCGACTGCGCCGAGGTCGGCATCGCCTCCCTGCGCGAGGACCTGCCCGCCGACGCCACGCAGGCCGACGTCGAGGCGGCCGTGGCCCGGCTCAACGCCGACCCTGCCTGCCACGGGTTCATCGTGCAGCTGCCGCTGCCCAGGGGCCTCAGCAGCGACCGTGTCCTGCAGCTGATGGACCCGGCCAAGGACGCCGACGGCCTGCACCCGACCAACCTCGGCTGGCTCGTGCTCGGCGTCAACGGCGAACTCAGCACTCCGCTGCCGTGCACCCCGGCGGGCATCGTCGAGCTGCTCACCCGGCACGGCGTCGCCCTCGCCGGCGCGCAGGTCTGCGTCGTCGGCCGCGGCGTCACCGTCGGGCGCCCCCTGGGGCTGCTGCTCACCCGCAAGGCGATCAACGCGACGGTCACGCTGTGCCACACCGGCACGAAGGACCTCGCCGCCGAGGTGCGCCGCGCCGACGTCGTCGTGGCCGCCGCGGGCGTCCCGGGGATCATCACCGCCGACCTCGTGAAGCCCGGCGCCGCCGTCCTCGACGTGGGCATCACCCGCGTCACCGACGCCGAGACCGGCAAGGCGCGCCTCGTCGGGGACGTCGCGCCCGAGGTGCGGGACGTCGCGGGGTGGCTCGCGCCGATGCCGGGGGGCACCGGCCCGATGACGCGGGCGATGCTGCTCGCCAACGTCGTGGCGGCCGCCGAGCGCGGCTGAGCCGTTCCG
Organism: Kineosporiaceae bacterium; assembly: GCA_046330935.1. Taxonomy (GTDB): domain Bacteria; phylum Actinomycetota; class Actinomycetes; order Actinomycetales; family Kineosporiaceae; genus JAXLRU01. The sequence goes on along the minus strand of JAXLRU010000004.1, from coordinate 697,790 downwards.
CATCGCGGGAGGGGCACCGGTGGGCGACCGCCGGTGCCCTCCGCGTCCTGCGGGACCTCCGTCGGGGGTCCGGTCAGGGGATGCCCACGTCAGGGCCGACTCACGGCTGCCAGGCCAGCGCGAACCCCGCGTACAGTGCTGCGCACATCGGCAGCGCGGCGTCGTCGAACGTGGCCCGGGGCGAGTGGTTGCTCGGCGCGGTGGCCGGGTCGCTGCCGGGCGGGCACGCGCCGACGAACGCCATGGCCCCGGGCACCTCGGCGAGGACCCGGGAGAAGTCCTCCGACCCCGTGATCGGTTGCGGCATCCTCACCGCCGCCCGCTCCCCGTACAGGGCGGCGGCGACCTCCAACGCGTAGGAGGCCTCGCGGCCGTCGTTGACGGTGACCGGGTACTCGGCCTGGTAGCGGACGTCGGCGGTGACGCCGTGCGCGGCGGCGATGCCGGTGGCGACGCGCGTGATCAGCGCCTCGACGACGGACCGGACGGCGGGGTCGAACGTGCGCACCGTCGCCTCCAGCTCGACCTCGTCGGGGATCACGTTGCGCTTCGTGCCGGCCCGGATGACACCGACCGTGATCACCGCCGCCGCGAGGGGGTCGACGCTGCGGGTGAGCGCCGTCTGCAGGGCCAGGACGATCTCGCAGGCGGCGGGCACCGGGTCCAGCGAGGTGTGCGGCGCCGACCCGTGCCCGCCGCGTCCGCGCACCGTGATGTACACGCCGTCGCTGGCCGCCATCAGCGGCCCGGGGCGGGTGGCGACGCTGCCGAGCGCCTGCCCCGAGAAGACGTGCAGCGCGAACGCGGCGTCGGCGCGCCTGCCCGCGGCGTCGAGCACGCCCTCGGCCACCATGTGCGCGGCGCCGTCCCAGCCCTCCTCGCCGGGCTGGAACATCGCGACGACGTCCACGGACAGCCGGTCCCGCCGCCCGTGCAGCAGCCGCAGCCCGCCCACCAGCCCGCTCATGTGCAGGTCGTGGCCGCAGGCGTGCATCCGCCCCTCGTGCTCCGAGAGCGGGACGCCGTTCGTGGCCTCCTCGGTCACCGGCAGGGCGTCCATGTCGGCGCGCAGGAGGACGACGGGCCGTGGGCCCTCGCTGGGCGTGGCGCCGCCGCGGAGGACGCCGGTCAGGGAGGTGAGGCTCGACCCCTCGGAGAGCTCCAGGTCGAGGCCGGCCAGCTCCTCCCGCAGCAGCGCCTGCGTGCCGGGCAGCTGGAGGCCCACCTCGGGGGCGCGGTGCAGCCGGTGGCGCAGGTCGGTCAGCGACGGCGCCAGCGCCTCGGCGTCGGCGCGCAGGCCCGCCAGGGCGCCGGCCGCGACGGGCCCCCGTGCGGCGGGGGAGGGGGAGTCGGCAGGGGCGGAGCGCGCTTCGGTCATGTCCCTTCCTACCGCGACGACGCCCGATCTGTCCGGTGGCATCTCCTGAACCGCGCATGGTCGGCCGACCGGTGCCCCACCGGCGGCCAGGTGTCGGCAGGGCCAGGCAGGATGAGCGCGTGCTGAGGATCGCCACCGCCAACGTCAACGGAATCCGCGCTGCACAGCGCCGAGGCATGGGGGACTGGCTCGTCGGCCGTGCCCCCGACGTCCTGTGCCTGCAGGAGGTGCGCGCCGACGACCCCACGCTGCTGGGTGCGCTGTCCGCGATGAGCAGCAGTCCCGGGGACTGGCGAGTCGTCCACGCCGAGGGCGCCAAGGGGCGCGCAGGGGTTGCCGTCGGGGTCCGCCCCGGCCTCGCGGCAGCCGTCAGTGGCACCCGCGTGGGTCTGGGCGCCGAGGAGTTCGCCGAGCAGGGCCGCTGGGTCGAGCTCGATCTGTCGCTGCCCGGCCGCGCGCCGCTGACCGTGGTGTCGGCCTACGTGCACACCGGCGAGGCCGACACCCCCCGCCAGGACGAGAAGTACCGCTTCCTCGCCGCCGCCCGCGCTCGCCTGGAGACGCTGGTCGCCCAGGCCCACGACGTCGTCCTCACCGGAGACCTGAACGTCGCCCACCGCGAGGCCGACCTCAAGAACTGGAAGGGCAACCTGACCAAGGCGGGGTTCCTGGCGCCCGAGCGCGCCTGGTTCGACGACCTGCTCGGCTCGGGCGCGTGGGTCGACGTCCAGCGCTCCCTGGCGGGGGAGGGGCCCGGCCCGTACTCGTGGTGGTCCTGGCGCGGCAAGGCGTTCGACAACGACGCGGGGTGGCGGATCGACTACCAGATCGCCTCTGCCGCACTCGCCGCCACGGCGGTCAAGGCCGAGACCGACCGCGCGCACGAGTACGCGGCGCGGTGGAGCGACCACGCCCCCGTCGTCGTGGACTACGCCGTCGACCTCTGAGCGGCCCGTCCCCGCCTCAGTCGGCGGGGCCGGGGCTGGCCCGAAACACCTCGCCGTCGCCGCTCAGGTGCACGTCGCCGCAGTCTGCGGGCAGGAACACCGAGTCACCTCCGCGCAGGGTGAGGTTCACCCCGCACCCCTCGATCGTCACCGTGCCACGGATGCACAGCACGATCTGCGGGTGCTCGGCGCGCTCCAGGGCCGCGCCCCGGGGCGAGGGGTCGACCACCTGGTGGGTCAGGGCGAACTCCGCGGCCGGGAACGTCCACGAGCGGCCGCGCGCCTCCTCGCCCCGCGCGGGTGCCCCGATGGTGGGGCCGGCCTCGGGGTCGAGCGTCGCCAGCAGCTCCTCGGTGGCCACGGCCTTGGTCGTCAGACCGGCGCGGAGCACGTTGTCGGAGGCGCCCATGATCTCGACGCCGGTGCCGAGCAGGTAGGCGTGCGGCACCCCGGCGGGCAGGTAGATGGTGCCGCCCGGCTCCAGCCGGTGCAGGCGCAGCAGCAGCGGGGCGGTGACGAGGGGATCACCGGGGTGCTCGCCCGCGAGCTTGGTGATCCAGGGCAGCAGCGCCGCCAGCTCGGGGTCGGCCGACCCCGCCTCGGTGAGCTCCCGGGCGCGGGCGGCGACGGCGTCCGCCAGCTCCACGCGCCGCTGCGGGGGCAGGTGGACGAGCGTGGCGAGGGCCGCGAGCTGCGGGTGCGTGTCGTCGGACACCAGGCCCGCCGTGCCATGGCCGCGCAGCGCCGCGAGCACCGGTGCGAGTTCCGCGACGCCGAACGCCTCGACCAACCCCGCCGACTCCGACGCCTCGCGAAACCCCGCGAGGGCGTCGAACGGCGTGAGCGCGTACAGGAACTCGGGCTTGGCGTGCCGGTCGAGGTAGCGGCGGTGCGGCGCGTCCAGCGGTACCCCGGCGGCCTCCTCGGCGAGGAAGCCCGCCTCGGCTGCCTCCGGCCCGGGGTGCACCTGGATCGACAGTGCGCGCTCGACCCCGAGGACCTTCAGCAGGAACGGCAGCCGGACGCCGAAGCGCGCGAGCGTCGTGTCGCCGAGGACCGAGGCGGGATGGCGGTGGACGAGGTCGCGCAGGGACATGCCCGCGCCGGACTCCTCGTCGAGGATCACGGTGGACGGGTCGCCCTGGTGGGCGCCCATCCACAGCTCGGCCTCGGGGGACGCGGACGGCCCACGCCCCTGCAGCTGGGCCAGGCGCGTCGTCGACCCCCAGTCGTAGCCGCGGATGGGGTTGCGCATCCGCAGCGGGCGGCCCAGGGCCGAGCGCGGATCGGGCCGGTCCGGAGCGTGCGTCACGGACACCTCGAGGGTCGCCTCCGCCGATTCGGTCGCGTCGGCGCTCACCGCTGGGCCCCCCGGAGCCGGGGCGGCGACGACCGTGTGTGGTCAGCAGGCGGGCAGGAGCACACGAACCGTCCACCAGTCGTCACGAAGAGCGCCACAGCGAGAGGCTACCCCGCGGGCCCTCGGCCGCCGAAGCGCCGGGCCACGTTTCGAGCGGGTGGACGCGTCACATCTCGGGCGCGGGGGACGAGGCGGAGACGGTGCGCCACCACGATCCGTGCACGAGCGGCAGGAGGCCCAGCGCCGCACCCACCGCGGCCACCGTCATCGTGGGGACGACGCCCAGGCGTTCACCGAGGGCACCGCCGAGGAGCCCGCCCAGCGGCATCGTGCCCCAGACGACGAACCGGATCGAGGCGTTCATCCGGCCCAGCAGCTCGGGGGGACACAGGCGTTGCCGGTAGCTCACCTGCGCGATGTTGTAGACGACGACCGCGAAGGAGCCCACCACCCCGCCGACCACGACGAGCCCGACCTGCACCCCGACCAGGGAGGTGAGCGCCGTCAGCGGGTACGCGGCACCGGCGACGGCGCTCGCGGCCGTGGTCGCCAGCAGGGCCCCGCCGAGGCCGAGCACCCGCGTCACCGGCCCCGCCCCGACGGCGCCGAGCAGGCCGCCCAGCGCCCCCGCCGTGTAGAGCAGCCCCACCGTGGACGGCGCCAGCCCGAGCTCGCGCAGGAGCAGCAACGGCAGCATGCTCATCGCCGCCGTGCCGAAGAGGTTGGCCACCGCGGTGGTCGCGGCGATCCGTCGCAACGAGCGGTGCCCGCCCACGAAGCGCAGGCCCTCGGCGATCTCCGCGCGCAGCTGCCGACCTGGTCCCGCCGACCGCTCGCGCGGCCGTGGCCGTACCCCGCGCAGCAGCAGGGCGCCGAGGAGGAAGCTCGCGGCGTCCAGGCCGACGAGCACGGCCGGGTGCACCAGCCGCAGCAGCCCGCCCGCGGCCGCCGGGCCCGCCACCTGGGCGGTCGAGGCCACGCCCTGCAACCGCGCATTGGCCTCGACGAGGTCCTCCGGCCCCACGAGCTGCGGCAGGACGCTCTGGTAGGCGACGTCGAAGAACACCGTGCAGGCGCCCACGGCAAGGGCGACGGCGTACAGCTGCGGCAGGGTCAGGACGTCGAGCGCCCAGGCGAGGGGGACGGTCGCCAGCAGTGCCGCCCTGAGCAGGTCGTTGACGACGAGGACGCGCCGGGGCGACCAGCGGTCGACGAGCGCGCCGGCGGGCAGGCCCAGCACGAGGAACGCTGCCGTGCCGGCGGCGGTCAGCCAGCCCATCTCCCGCGGGCCCGCGTGCAGCACGGTGACGGCCAGCACGGGTAGCGCGAAGGCGCCGACCTCCGTGCCCGCCTGGCTGACCACGTCGGCGCCGAACAGGGCCCGGAAGCCGCGCTGGCGGAGCACCCCGCCGCGCGCGCTGCGCGCCGGGGGAGGTCCCTCGTCCGCCTGCACGCGACCATCCTGCCCGGCCCCCCCGCGTGCCCCGGCCGTCAGCCCGCAGCCAGGTCCCACTGCTGGCCCTCGGGGGTGTCGCGCACGGCGACGCCCGCGCCGGCCAAACCGTCACGCAGCCTGTCCGACGCGGACCAGTCGCGGTCGTTGCGCGCCTGCGCCCGCAGGGCGAGCACGAGGTCGACGAGAGGACCGAGGACCTCGCGCGGGTCCCGGGCACCGCCACGGGCGAGCTCGCCGAGCTGCACCACCATGCCGCGCAGCAGCCGCCGCGCGTGCTCCGCATCGTCGTTCATGTCGGTGTCGGCGCTCCAGGCGTCGATGGCGTCGTCGAGGGCGAGCGCCGCCGCCACGCACCCGTCCACGTCGCGGCGCTGCAGCGCCGCGTCGAACTGCTCCCGCGCCGCGTCCGCGTCGCGCAGCAGCGAGGGCAGGGCCTCCCGCGACGACACCGTCCCCACGGCGTCCGCGTCCGGCCCTTGCAGCGGGGAGTCGGGCCCCGACCCATCCGCCTCGGCGCCCGGGCCCTCGACCCCGCGCAGGAGGGCGTCGAGCCGGGAGAGGTCGAGCTGCGTGCCCGCGGGGAGCACGACGGAGTGGCCGCGACGGCGGACCGTCACGGTGCCGTTGCCCTCGACGCTGCACCGGCGCGCCCCGAGGTCGACGACGAGGGCGGTGTGCTCGTCGACGCCGAGGACGCCGATCTCAGGGTCGAGCTCGGCCTCCAGCCGGGCCAGGCGCTGCTCGCCGAGGTAGCAGAAACGGGTGTCGTGCTTGCCGCCCTCCGCGTTGTCGTAGTGCGGGACGACGACCGCTCTCAACCCCGTGAGCCGGCCGAGGAGGTCCAGCGCGGGCAGCCAGGCAGGGTCCTCGCCCACCTTGTAGATCTCGTAGACGGGGATCGCGTGCGTGCCGAGCGTGCACGCCGCGGCCGAGCCGAAGACGAGCGTGCCGCCGCGTTCGGCGACGTCGGCGAGGGCCTCGGGGACGCCCGTGTCCTGCCACTGCCGCAGGGCGTAGGACGGGCTGCCCGGGCCCGCGAAGGCCCAGCGCGCCCCCCGCAGCAGGGCCAGGGACCGCTCGCGGTCCACGACGGGGGCGTCGCTGCGCCGCCACGCGGCGACCTCGACCTCCAGACCCACCGCGTCACGGAAGTAGGCCTGGGTTCGCTCCACCAGGTCGTCGGCGTTCATCTGGAACCCGAACGGGGTGTCCAGCATCACCGCGGGCGTCGTGGTGCCGGCCGCGGCCAGCACCGCCCGATGCACCTTGATCATCGTGGGGGCCGTCTCGCCCGACCCCATGATCACCAGCAGGCTCACGCCTGTCCCTCCGCTGCGATCGAGAGCAGGTCGGCCGCGATGTCCGCGGGACGCTGCAGGTGGACGTCGTGGTGGGCGCCCGGGTACCAGCTCACCCGGCCGCGCGGCAGCGCGTCGAGGGCCTCGAGGACGAGGGCGCGGCCGGCCGCCTCCCGCTCGGACTCCCCGGGGCGGGGCCGTCCCGCGACGGTGGGGCACAGCAGAGCGGGGACGCCGACGCGCGCCAGCACCGGCCGCGGGTCCTCGCGGTACAGCGACTCGAGGATGGACCGGTGGCGCTCCCGCAGCAGCGCCGCCCGCACCCCGCCGTCGCCGGTGGGCCTCAGGTTGGCCAGGACGGCGTCCGCGGCCCCGGGCGGCCAGCCCTGGTCGTGCCCGGCGGTGATCCGGGCGGCCAGGTCGTCCCAGCGCATGCCCTCGAAGGAGGGCGGTGCGAGCACGGCCCAGCACTCCTCGAAGGTCGCGAACCCCGCCGAGGGCCGCAACCAGCCGCCGTCGACGCAGGCGAGGGCGCCCACGAGGTCACCGTGATCGGCGGCCAGCAGCGCCGTCACATGCGCGCCCCACGACTGGCCCGCGACGAGCGGGCGGGCGGGCAGCCCGCCGGACGCCGTCAGCAGCGCCACGAGGTCGGCGAGGTCCGCGGCGCACGTGGGGGTGTCGTAACCCGTCGCCGGATCCACGGCTGCCTCACCCGGGTGTGCGGGGGCGAGGGCGAGGTCGGCGCTGCGGCCGTGTCCGCGCAGGTCGACGGCGACGGCGACCACGCCGGCGGCGGCGAGGACGGCGGCCACGCCGTCCCACAGCCGGGCGTTGGAGGCCAGTCCGTGGACGAGCAACGCCCCGCCCGTCACGGGGACGCCCTCGGCGGGCCGGGTGGTCCGGATCGCCAGGCGCAGTCCCGAGGTGAGCCGGACGTCGTCGTCGAGGGGTGGGGCGCAGCGGCCGGGGACGGCCGCGGTCCCGGGGGGAACTGTCACCCGGCCGAGACTAGGTGGATCGTCGGACACTCGCCCGGCATGGCGCGGTGCGATGATCGCGCCGTGAGCTCCCAGGTGCCCCCGCAGCCCGCCGAACCGCCGCGTGACCAGCGGACCCCGGCTCCGAGCACGCAACCGCCGGCGCGCGCGCACGGTGACCGGGGCGCCGCAGCGTCCGGGTCGCGGTCGGCGCGGTGGGTGATCGGGGGGCTGGTCGCCGTCCTCGCGCTCGCGGGCCTGGGCCTGTTCTGCGTCGCGGTGCTGCCGCGCTGGTGGGCCCACCGGGTGGGGGACGCCGCCGACGGCCGCTTCTCCACGGCCATCTGGCTGGGGCTCAGCCTCGGCGTCGTGGCCACGGCCCTGCCGCTGCTCCTGCTCGCCCGGGCCCTGCGCCGGCACGGGCGGGGGTGGCGCCGCAGGGCGGTGCTCCTCGTGGCGGCCGTGCTCGTGGCCGCCCCGAACCTGGTGACGCTCGGCATCGAACTCGGGAACGGGCGGGCCGCGCACGCCGCCGACCGGACGCTCGACGTCGAGGCCCCGGGCTTCCGGGGCGCCACGCTGGTGGGTTCCCTCGCGGCCGCGGTGCTCGTCGCGACGCTGCTGGTGCTGCTGCGCAGCCGGCGGCGCCGGGGTGAGGAGCTGCGTCGGGTGCGCGCCGAGCTGGAGGAGGCGCGCCGCGCCCCCTCGGGCGACCCGGTACCGGACGGCGGCCCTCGGCCGCCGCAGCGCCCGGCGGAGTGAGTGCCAAGCGGTGCGTTCCCGGCAGCGGCGGGCGGTGAGGACGGCGGACACCTACGATGAGGCCGTGACCGACACGCTCCGCCTGGCCCCCGCGCCGGCCACCCCCGCGACCCGTGACGCCGATCCCGACAAGCGGGTCCTCCTGGCCGCGCCGCGCGGGTACTGCGCCGGCGTCGACCGCGCGGTCGTCGCCGTCGAGAAGGCGCTCGAGCTGTACGGGCCACCGGTGTACGTGCGCAAGCAGATCGTGCACAACAAGCACGTGGTGGCCCGGCTGAGCAACCGCGGGGCGGTGTTCGTCGACGAGACCGACGAGGTGCCCGAGGGCTCGCTGGTCATCTTCAGCGCCCACGGGGTGTCGCCCGCGGTGCACGAGCAGGCCGAGCAGCGGGGTCTGCGCACGATCGACGCCACCTGCCCGCTGGTGACGAAGGTGCACAAGGAGGCCGTGCGGTTCGCCTCCGACGACTTCGACATCCTCCTGATCGGCCACGCCGGCCACGAGGAGGTCGAGGGCACGGCCGGTGAGGCGCCCTCGCACATCCGCATCGTCGACGGCCCGGGCGACGTCGAGAACGTGACGGTCCGCGACCCCGCGCGGGTGGTGTGGCTGTCGCAGACCACGCTGTCGGTGGACGAGACGATGGAGACGGTGCGGCTGCTGCGCGAGAAGTTCCCGCTGCTGCAGGACCCGCCGAGCGACGACATCTGCTACGCCACGCAGAACCGCCAGGTGGCGGTGAAGAAGATCGCCGCCGAGTCCGACCTGGTGATCGTGGTCGGCTCCAGCAACTCCTCGAACTCCGTCCGCCTCGTCGAGGTGGCCCTGGAGCACGGCGCCGCCGCTTCCTACCGGGTCGACGACGCCGGGGAGATCGACGAGGCGTGGCTCGACGGCGTCAAGACCGTCGGCGTCACCAGTGGCGCCTCGGTGCCCGAGTCGCTCGTGCAGGAGGTGCTGGCCTACCTCGCCGAGCGGGGCTACGGCCGTGCCGACGAGGTGCTCACCGCCGAGGAGGACCTGCTGTTCTCCCTGCCCAAGGAGCTGCGCCGCGACCTCAAGGCCGCCCGCCTCACGATGGCCCCGGCCGGGCCCCCGTCGCGCTGAGGTCGTCGAGCAGTCGCGACTGCAGCAGCTCGGGGGTCGACAGCGGGCGGGGCACCGTGTCCAGCGGTTCCGCGCCGGGCAGGGCCTCGTCGGTGAGGTCGAGGTCGCGCAGCTTGCGCGCGCTCACGAGCACCCGGCGCTCCAGCGCCCCCACCATGGCGTTGTAGTCCTCGACCGCGCGGTGGAGGCTCCTCCCGAGCCGGCCCGCGTGCCCGCCCAGGGTGGCGAGCCGGCCGTACAGCTCGCGGCCGAGGTCGAACACCGCCTGCGCATTGCCCGCCAGCGCGTCCGTCTGCCACCCCAGTGCCACCGTGCGCAGCAGCGCGAGCAGTGTCGTGGGCGTCGCCAGCACCACCTTGCGGCCCATGGCGTGCTCCAGCAGCGCCGGGTCGGCGGCGCAGGCGGCCGAGAGGAACGCCTCACCGGGCACGAAGCAGACGACGAACTCGGGGGAGGGCTCCACCGCCGTCCAGTACTCCTTGGCGGCGAGGGCGTCCACGTGGGCGCGCAGGGCACGCGCGTGGGCCCCGGCGGCCTCGGGCCCGGCCGTCGTCTCCGCCCCCTGGGCCTCTGCCCGTTCCGCGGCTTCGAGGAAGGCGGCCAGCGGCGCCTTGGCGTCGACGACGACGTGCTTGCCCCCGGGCAGGTGGACCACCAGGTCGGGGCGCACCGCCTGGTCGTCGCGGTTCGTCCCGGTCACCTGGGTGGAGAAGTCGACGCGGTGCAGCATGCCCGCGTGCTCGACGACGCGACGCAACTGCACCTCGCCCCAGGCGCCGCGCGCCGAGGGCGAGCGCAGGGCGCCGGCGAGGGCGGCCGTCTGCCGGCGCAGGGCCTGCGCGTCGCCCCGGAAGGCGGTCAGCTGCTGGTCGAGGCGGGCGTACTGCTCGACCCTGTCGCGTTCGAGGACGGCGACCTGCCGCTCCACCCGCTGTAAGGCGCCGGCCAGGGGGGCCAGGGTGGCGGCGAGCTCGTGGTCCTGGCTGTCGGCGGCCTCGAGGTCGCGCACCCGCTCGCGCAGGAGGCCGTTCTCGGCCTCCAGGACGGCGGGCACGCTGCCTCCCCGCCAGCGGGCCACCCGCAGGCCCGCGGCGAACCCGGCGGCGAGGCCCGCACCGAGCGCCAGCACGGCCGCCGCGAGCACCCACATCGCCACCTCGCTGGTCGTCATGGCGCGATCCTGGCAGCCGGGTCCGACAGCTCCTGTGGCGCCCCGTTCGGCCGGGTGAGCCGCCGTCCGCGGGTCTCACCCGGTCGATTCGTGAAATTTCTCGAGCCAGGGCTCGGCCACGGAACGGTTTGAGCCATATGATTCCCCGTCGCCGCCCGTTGTCGGGCCGGATGAACCGGTGCAGTCCGCCGGACCGGTGAGCGGCCGCCTCCGCGGGCGCTGATGCCCGCGCGGGTGGACGGTCGGCGAGCAGGGCTCCCAGCGTGGGGAGCGGCGTGAGGAGGCGCAGTGATCGGGCGGCGCGAGCGCTGGCGATGGCTTGCGCCGATCGCTGCCCTCGCCCTGGTCGCGTGCGTCCTGGGCGTCAACCGCGCGGTCCAGCCCCGCGTCGCCGCTGCGGTGTCCGCACCGGGGCTCGACGCCTCCGGCGTCCTGTGGCGGCTCCTCCATCCCGACGACGACACCTGGTCCGGCCAGGTCGACACCCACGTCGAGCTGGGCCTACCCGCAGGGTTGTCGCGGCTGTGGGGGGCCACGGTCCCCGACGTGGGCTCCCCGCTGGTCGCCGCGTCGTCCCCGTCGGGTGCGGAGTCCGACGTCGAGGGCGTCCCGCTCGCCGCGACGCCCGCCGGCGTCCTCGGCGCCCTGCTGTCCTCCGACACCTCCAGCCGGGTGTGGGTCGCGGGCCGCGACCGGATCCGCGCACAGATCCTGCAGCCCCTCGGCGAGGTCGACGTCGTCGGCGACGGCCGCTCGTGGTGGACCTACAGCGCCCGTCACGACACCGCCCTGCGCATCCTCGGCGCCTCGGGCGCGGCGACGCCGACCGGTCCGGCCGGCGCGATGCTCGGCGTCGGCTCGGGCCTGGACTTCGCGGCGCTGACGCCGCAGGGGCTGGCCACGGCGCTGCTGGCGGACGCCGCGAAGAGCGGCGTCGTGCGGCTCGGCCCCGGTCAGATGGTGGACGGCCGTGCGGCGCACACGCTGCGGGTCGCGCCCCGTCAGTCGACGACCCTGCTGCAGCGCGTCGAGGTCGCCGTCGACGCCGTGTCGGGCCTGGCGCTGCGGGTGCAGGTGTTCACCACGGGCCGCTCCCAGCCCGTCCTGGAGACGACGCTCTCGCGTCTGGACCTCGCGCGCCCGGCCGACCAGCGCTTCGCGTTCACCCCGGCCCGCAGCACGTCGGTGCACACGTGGACCTCGGCGGGGTCCACGTCCGGCGCCGTGATGCCGGTGAGTCAGGGCACCTCGCGGACCCGCCTGGCCCTGCCGTCGTGGGACGCCGTGGTGCGCCTCGACGCCGATGCGGCCGGCAACCCGCTGCTGGCCTGGCACGGGGTCTCCTGGCGCCGGGTCGCCGCCTTGGGGTCGCCGTCCGCCGACGGCTCGCGGGTCCTGCGCACGCCCGCCCTGACCCTGCTGGTGACCGAGGACGAGCGGGTGTACGCCGGGGCGGTCCCCGAGGCGGCGCTGACGGCCCGCGCCGCCGCCGACGCCCGCACGGCCGACGCCGAGGCCGTCGCCCAGGAGTACGTGCCGCCGCCCGCGGGCTCCGACCGGTGAGCGCCTCCCCGGGGACCGCCGCCGTGCGCACCCGGGGACTCACCAAGCGCTACGGGCCGGTCACGGTCGTGGACAACCTCGACCTCGCGGTGCCCAGCGGCAGCGTCTACGGGTTCCTCGGCCCCAACGGCTCGGGCAAGACCACGACGCTGCGCATGCTGCTCGGCCTGGTCGCCGCGACGGCGGGGGAGGCCCACGTGCTGGGGCGCGCCGTGCCTGCCTCGTCGGCCGCGGTGCTCCCGCGCGTGGGCGCGCTGATCGAGGGGCCGGCGTTCCACCCCGACCTGTCCGCCCGGGCGAACCTCGCGCGCGTCGACATCGCCGACCCCTCGGCGTCCCGGCGCGACCGTCCCGCCCGCATCGAGTCCGCCCTGGAGCGGGTCGGCCTGTCCGGCGTCGGCCGGCGCCGCGTGCGCGCGTACTCCTCGGGGATGACCCAGCGCCTGGGGCTCGCGGCGACGCTGCTGCGCCCGCGCGAGCTGGTGGTCCTCGACGAGCCGACCAACGCGCTGGACCCGCAGGGCACCCACCTGGTCCGCGACCTCGTCCAGGAGTGGCACGCAGACGGCGTCACCGTCCTGCTCAGCTCGCACCTGCTCGCCGAGGTGTCCCGGCTGTGCACGCACCTCGGGGTCCTGGCGCGCGGGCGCCTCGTCGCGCAGGGACCGCTTGCCGACGTCGTGGGCGCGCCCCGCCTCGTGCTGCAGACGCCCGACGTGGGTGCGGCCCTGCCGGTGCTCGCGGCGGCGGGGCTGGCGGCGGTGGTGGAGCGGCAGGGCCGACTCGTCGCACCCCTGTCCGGCGCCGCCGGTGAGGTCGTCGCCGGCCTGACGCCGTCGCTCGTCGCCGCCGGTGTCAGGATCGAGTCGATCAGCGGGGAGCAGCCGGGGGTGGAGGAGGCGTACGTGGCATTGACGGGCCGCGACGGCACCGATGTCGGCTGAGCGCCGGGGTGCGGGTGGGCTCGGGGCGCTGATCGCCTCGGAGGTGCGCCTGGTCCTGGGCCGTCGCCGCACCCGCGCCGTCCTCGCGCTCCTGGCCTCGGTGCCCGTGCTCGTGGCCGTTGCCGTGAAGCTCGCGGCGCTGCCGGACGACCTCGAGGGCCCGCCCCTGCTGGACAGGGCCACCGAGAACGGCCTGTTCGTCGGCGTCGCCTCGGCGCTGCTGTGCGTGTCGGTGCTCCTGCCCCTGGCCGCGTGCGTGGTGGCGGGGGACGCGGTGGCGGGGGAGGCCGCGGCCGGCACCCTGCGCTACCTGCTGCTGGCGCCGGTGGGGCGCACCCGGCTGCTGGCGGTGAAGTCGCTGGTGTCGCTGGGGTTCGCGGCCCTCGTGGCCGTCGTGCCGATGCTGGTCGGCGGTCTCGTGGGAGCCGCCCTGTTCGGCGTGCACCCGGTGCCGCTGCTGTCGGGGGACGCCGTGGGCACGGCCGAGTGCCTGCGGCGGGCGGCACTGGTGTCGGCGTACCTCGCGGTGTCGCTCGTGGGCGTCGTGGCCCTGGCGATCCTCGCCTCCACGTGCACGGACTCACCGCTGACGGCGACGGCCGTGGCGGTGCTCGCCGCCGTGACGTCGCAGGTGCTGGCGCAGGTGCCGCAGCTCGAAGCCGTGCACCCGTGGCTGTTCACCGCGCACTGGTTCGACGTCGCCGACCTGCTGCGCACCCCGATCGCGTGGGACTCCTTCCTCCGCAACGCGGGCGTGCAGGCGGGGTGGGCGGCGGTGGCGCTCACGGCTGCCTGGGCACGGTTCACCACGAGCGACGTCCGGTCATGACTAGACTCTCGTCCTCGTGGCGCTCACCATCGGCATCGTCGGCCTGCCCAACGTCGGCAAGTCCACCCTGTTCAACGCCCTGACCAAGGCGGACGTCCTGGCCGCGAACTATCCGTTCGCCACCATCGAGCCCAACGTGGGCGTCGTCCCGCTGCCCGACGAGCGGCTTCCGCAGCTGGCCAAGCTCTTCTCCAGCGAGAAGATCGTGCCCGCGACCGTGTCGTTCGTCGACATCGCGGGCATCGTCAAGGGCGCCAGCGAGGGCGAGGGCCTGGGCAACAAGTTCCTCGCGAACATCCGCGAGGCCGACGCCATCTGCCAGGTCGTGCGCGCCTTCGCCGACTCCGACGTCGTCCACGTCAACGGCCGGGTCGACCCCGCCGACGACATCGACACGATCCACACCGAGCTGATCCTCGCCGACCTCCAGACGCTGGAGAAGGCCGTCCCGCGGATCGCGAAGGAAGTCACCGGCAAGAAGACCGACAAGGCGGTCCTCGAGGCCGCCCAGGCGGCGCAGAAGCTGCTCGAGGCCGGGACGACGCTGCACGCGGGCGCCGCGAAGGCCGGCATCGACACGTCGGTGATCAAGGAGCTGTCGCTGCTCACCGGCAAGCCGTTCATCTACGTCTTCAACGTCGACGAGGACGGCCTCGCCGACACGGCGATGCAGGAACGCCTGCGCGCCCTCGTCGCCCCCGCCGACGCGATCTTCCTCGACGCCAAGCTCGAGTCCGAGCTGGTCGAGCTCGAACCCGACGAGGCCGCCGAGCTGCTCGCCAGCGTCGGGCAGGAGGAGTCGGGCCTCGACCAGCTCGCCCGCGTCGGCTTCCACACCCTCGGACTGCAGAGCTACCTCACGGCCGGGCCCAAGGAGGCCCGCGCCTGGACGATCCGCCAGGGCTGGACGGCGCCTCAGGCCGCCGGCGTCATCCACACCGACTTCCAGCGCGGCTTCATCAAGGCCGAGGTGATCGGCTTCGAGGACCTGCTGGCCTGCGGGTCCGTCGCCGAGGCACGCGCCAAGGGCAAGGCCCGGATCGAGGGCAAGGACTACGTCATGGCCGACGGCGACGTCGTGGAGTTCCGCTTCAACGTGTGACCGCCCGTCCGCGGCGACTCGCCTCGCCCAGGCCGCTTCGCCGGCCCGCGAGCGCTCGGTGTCCTCCGACGCACGACGTCGGGTGCACCTGTCGTTCAGGTGGGCCCCGCGCCGGTCGATGCCCGACGGGTGACGGACGGGTCGGCGCGGGTCGCGCGCGAGCGCGCGGAGTGCACCCGTGCCATCGCCGCCGACCGCGCGGTGCGGGCCGCGGCGGCCGCCGCCCTGTGCTGGGTCGTCCTGTACGCGGTAGCGCTGGCGGCCACGGCGAGCTCGGCTACGGCGTCCCGGTTCGTCCAGGTCGTGGTCTGCGTCGCCCCGTTCGCGGTCCTGGCCTGCACCAACGTCGTCACCTACCGGCGCAGCCGGGGGCGCAAGCGGCGGATGTGGCGCGTGTTCGCCGGGTCGGCCTCGGCGACGCTCGCGGGGATGCTGGCCTGGGTCGTGGGCACCTACGTCCCGTCCATGCCGGCGGCGATCGGCGTCGCGAACCTGCTGCTCGTCCTCGCCCTCGTGGTGCTCGTCCCGGGCTACCTGCTGGGCTTCGGCGGGACGAGCCTGATCCGGCACTCCCGCAACCTGGTCGATGCGGCCCTGCTGGCGATCACGCTCGGGGCGCTGGGGTGGTACCTGCTGGTCACCCCCCGGCTGACCCGGCACCCCGACGTCAACGGCTGGGTGGACATCGGCTTCGTCCTGCTCGACGTCGCCGTGATGGTGACGCTGTTCAGCGGCGGCCTGGCGGGGCACCGAACCGTGCCCGTGTCCGTGCTCGTGTGGATGAGCGGCATGATCGTCGGCTGCTTCACGGACGCCGTGACGTCGTACCTGTCGCTGGGCGGAAGCGTCGGCGACGGCGGCTGGGCGAACGTGGGGTGGCAGACGCAGGGCGTCCTGCTCGTGCTCGGGTCGCTGATCGCCGCCAGGCACGACGAACCCGACGCCCAACCGCAACTGATGGACCGCGACATCAGCGTGCCCCTGCTGCTGTTGTCGGCGGCCGGAGTCGTCGTGGTGCTAATCCGCGAGCTCGGTGACCGCCGGGTGGGCGTCCTCGTCGTCGTGATGGTGATGATCGTGGGGCCGATGCTGCGCCAGCTGCTCATCATCCGCGACCGGACCCGCTTGTCCGAGGCGCTCACGGCGGCCCTCGCCGAGCAGGAACGGCTCGCGACGACGGACGGCCTGACGGGCCTGTGCAACCGCCGCCGGTTCAACGAGCTGGTCCGGGCGGAAGGGGAGCGGTCGGCCGGTAGCGGGACCCCCATGGCGGTGATCATCCTCGACCTCGACCACTTCAAGCGGATCAACGACACCCGGGGTCATCTGGTGGGGGACGCGGTCCTCGTCGAGGTCTCCGCCCGGCTGCGCAGGCACGCCGACGCCGACGTCGTGGTGGCCAGGTTCGGTGGGGAGGAGTTCGCGGTGCTCGTGCCCGGCGGCGACGCCTCGACGGCCCGGGCGCTGGCCGAGCGGCTCCGCGCCGCGGTGGCCTCCGCCCCGGTGGCCGTGGGGGAGGGCGAGGCGGTCGCGGTGACCGCGTCGTTCGGGGTGGCGAGCTCCCGGATCGCGGCCGAGCGCGTGGACGCCGACCTCGACCGTCTCGTGCGTGCCGCCGACCATGCGCTGTACCTCGCGAAGGAGCGAGGTCGTGACCGGACGGTCGTCGCCCGGGACGACGGGGCCGCACGGCTGCCCTCGCCGGCGGGCGTCCCGGCACCCCGTCGTGGGACGGGGCGCGGGGAGCCCGCGTCGTCTCCGCCCGGCGCGTCGGTGGCCCGGCAGGCGGTATCCGCCCGTGCAGGACGCCCGGGACGTCCGACCCGCGCCGATCGGCGCGAACCGTGAGTGTCTGGTCTGGTGCGCGCCGGGTTGTCCCTGCATGATCTGACTGTCGTCGCCGGGGTCAACCGTGCGGCGGCGTACAGTAGGCAAGGTGTCACACTGGCGTCACTGGGTGTGAGGATCACTGCAGGGTGCTCGACGACGGTGTCGCAGCCGAGAAGACCAGGGTGAGGTGAGGGGCATCACGGGAGGGCGTCTTGACCGGCGGCTCCGCCGCCACGGCGGTAGGGCGTTCGGTCGATCCTGCCCGCACCCGGAGATCCTTCGTTGTTGCATCTCGGTAACAGGGCCTTTCTCCGCTTGCGCCCGGGCTGTTCCGCAATATTTCCTGTCCCCAGCCATCGCGAGGGGTTGGTCGTCCGCCATGCCGGTGGGGGGCCGTGACCGGGGATGCTGGCCCAGCAGGCCCGGTCCTCGCACTTCCCGAAGAGGAGCACCAGCTTGAGCACGATGCCCAAGGCGTTGCGCGCCGTGGCGATCGCCGCCGTGCCGGCTCTGATCCTGAGCGCCTGCGCGAACAACGACAAGAAGGACGACGCCAAGCCGTCGGCCGGTACCAAGCAGGCGACCATCACCTTCGCTTGGGAGCAGGAGTTCCAGAGCTACAACAACAACACGGCGGCCCAGAACGCCACCGCCAACGCCGTGGTGCTCAACCAGGTGCTGCGCGGCTTCTGGTACTACGACAACGAGGGCCAGATCATCCCCGACAAGGAGTTCGGGTCCTACGAGAAGCTCTCCGACAACCCGCTGAAGATCAAGTACACCTTCAGCGACAAGGCTGTCTGGAGCGACGGCAACCCGATCGACTGCGACGACGCGGTGCTCGCGTGGGTCGCCAACTCGGCCCAGTACAAGACGGGCAAGAAGGACGACGAGGGCAACGACATCCTCGTCTTCTCCACCGCCGGCAGCACGGGCTACGACCTCCAGCAGGTCCCCGAGTGCAACGACGGCGACAAGACCTTCACCGTGACCTTCAACTCGGTGTTCGCCGACTGGCAGGGCCTCTACGGCGCCACGGCGATCATGCCGGCGCACATCGTCGAGTCGAAGTCGGGCGTCTCCGACATCATCGCCGCGGTCAAGAACAAGGACGAGGCGGCGCTGTCCAAGGCCGGCACGTTCTACAACGACGGCTGGGTGTTCAAGAAGGGCGAGTTCCTCAAGGACATCTCGCCCTCCGCTGGCCCGTACATGATCGACTCCTGGCAGGGCGGCCAGTCGGTGACCCTCGCCGTCAACCCCAAGTGGTGGGGGACCCCGCCCAAGGTGGCGAAGGTCGTCATCCGCACGATCACGCAGGACCAGCAGGCGCTCGCCCTGCAGAACGGCGAGATCGACGCGATGGACCCGCAGCCGAACCCGGAGCTGCTCCAGCAGCTGCAGTCGATCGGCTCGTCCGTGCAGGTCAAGGGCTACGACCAGTACACCTGGGAGCACTTCGACTTCAACTTCCGCAAGGGCAACCCGTTCACCGACCGCGACCTGCGCGAGGCTTTCACGAAGTGCCTGCCGCGGCAGCGGATCGTCGACAACCTGATCAAGCCGCAGAACCCGAACGCGAAGATCCTGCAGTCGCGTTACTTCCTGCCCTTCCAGGCCGAGTACCCCGACGTCGCCCCCGCGATCATCGACTCCAAGTACGACGCGGTCGACATCCCGGGCGCGAAGGCGATCCTCGACCGCAAGGGCAAGGCGGGGCTCACCGTCCGGGTCGGGTACAAGACGCCGAACCCGCGCCGTACCTCCGAGGTCGAGCTGCTCCGTGACTCCTGCGGCCAGGCCGGCTTCAAGATCGTCGACGCCGGCACGGCGGACTTCTTCGGCAACGGCCTCGCGAACGGCAACTTCGACGTCGCCCTCTACGCCTGGTCCGGTTCGCCGCTGATCTCCGGCTCCTCGAGCACCTACGTCACCAACGGTGGCAACAACAACGGCAAGTACAGCAACCCGCAGGTGGACACGCTGACGGCCCAGCTGAACGGCGAGCTCGACCGCGCCAAGCAGGTGGACCTCATCAAGCAGATCGAGAAGATCCTGTGGGACGACCTCGCCACCGTCCCGGTGTTCGCCTTCCCGGCGGTCGCCGCCTGGAACAGCAAGGTCGAGAAGGTGATCCCCAACGCCTCGCAGTCGGGGCTGACCTGGAACATGCAGGAGTGGAACAAGTCCTGATCGGTACGGTTCCGCCCGTAGCAGCAATGCGGCGTCCACTCGCCGCGGTGAGTGACTCGGGGGGCCGGGAGCAGCACTCCCGGCCCCCCGATCTCGCCTGCTGACATCCCTCCGGTTCCAGGAGTCGTTCGATGTTCGTGTTCGTCGTGCGCCGCATGGTGGTTTCCGTCTTCACCCTGATCGTCGCCACCGCGCTCGTGTACGCCCTCGTCGCCATCTCCGGTGACCCCCTGGACGACCTCCGTCAGGACCAGTCGCCCAACAGGGCCCAGAAGATCGCCGCACGCGCCGCCGCCCTGCACCTCGACGAGTCGATCCCGCAGCGCTATGGTCGCTGGGCAGGCGGCGTCGCGAAGTGCGTCGTTCCCGGTCAGGGCTGCGACCTCGGCACCACGGTGCGAGGGCAGGAGGTCCGGCCACTCCTGACGCAGGCCGCGGGCACCACCATCAAACTGGTGATCACGGCGACCGTCCTCGCGATCCTGCTGGGCGTCAGCGTCGGCATCGCCTCTGCCCTACGCCAGTACAGCGGGTTCGACTACACGATCACGTTCGCCGCGTTCCTGTTCTACTCACTGCCGATCTTCTGGATCGCGGTGCTGCTCAAGCTGTATCTCGGCATCCAGTTCAACAACTGGTTGGCGGACCCCGTCATCCCGCTACCCGTCGCGCTCGTCCTGGGCGCCGTCTCGGGCCTCATCTGGTCGACGCTGATCGGGGGCGACAGGCGCCGGCGCCTGATCACGGGCGCAGTGGCGGGCGTCGCGTCTGTGGCCGCCCTCGTCTACCTGTCCGCCTCGGAGTGGTTCAAGTACCCGGCGCTGCAGCCGCCCCTGGTGATCGTCCTCACCTTCGCCGCCGCCGTGGGCATCACCTTCCTCGTCGCGGGCCTCAAGCGCCGCGGCGTGCTGTACGCAGCATTGGCCACCGCAGGCGTCGTCGCCGTCGCGGAGTTCGCCCTCGACCCGGTGCTCGAGGACCCCTCCTGGTTGACCGTCCTCGCCATCGGCGCGGTGCTGCTCGCGGTGGGTATCGGTGCCGGGCAGGTGTTCGGCGGGCTCGACCGCGGGCAGGCCGCCCGTGCCGGAGCGCTGACGGGCTTCGTCGGGTTGCTCTGGATGCTGGTGGACCGGTCGCTCGCGGCCGTCCCCGACTACTCCGACACCGTCAACGGGCGACTGATCTCGACCATCGGCTCGAACACGCCCAACCTCGAAGGCGATTTCTGGGTGCGGCTGCTCGACGCCGGCAGCCACCTGATCCTGCCGACGCTGTCGATCATGCTCATCAGCTTCGCGACCTACTCGCGGTTCACCCGCGCCACGATGCTCGAGGTCATGCACGCCGACTACGTGCGCACGGCGCGGGCCAAGGGCCTCACCGAGCGCACGGTCGTACTGCGGCACGCCTTCCGCAACGCGCTGATCCCCGTCGCCACGCTGGCCGCCTACGACTTCGGTGCCGTCATCTCCGGCGCCGTCATCTCTGAGAACGTCTTCGGTTGGCAGGGCATGGGCTCGCTGTTCGTGACTTCCCTGCGGGAGGTCGACCCGAACCCCGTGATGGCCTTCTTCATCGTCACGGCGGTGTCGATCGTCGTGTTCAACATGCTCGCCGACATCGCCTACGCCTACCTCGACCCGCGGGTCCGGCTGTCGTGACGCTTCCTCCCGCCGCCAGCCCCGCCGCCTCCGCAAGGACGGACCGATGACCGCGCCGACGACCCCCGACCCCGCCCTGGCCGCACCCGACCGTGAGTTCACGGTCCAGGCGCGCACCTCGGCCCAGCTCGTGCGTCGCCGCTTCTTCCGCCACCGCGCGGCCATGGCTGCGTTGACGGTCCTCGCCGGCGTCGTGCTGCTCACCTTCACCTCGATCGGCGTCGGCCCCATCCCCGGCTGGTGGGGCAAGAGCTACGTCAACACCGCCGAGGTGGTCGACCGCGGGCGGATGACCCTCGACGTGCTGCCGTCCTTCGTCGACGGCGACGGCATGGCCGTCGGCGAGCACCCGTTCGGCCAGGACAACGTGGGCAAGGACTACTTCGCCCTCACCATGCGTGGCGCCCAGCGCAGCCTGATCATCGCCATCACGGTCGGCCTCATCTCAACGCTGTTGGGCATGGTCATCGGAGCCTTGGCCGGCTTCTTCCGCGGCGCCACCGAGAGCGTGCTGATGCGCCTCACCGACCTCGTGCTCGCTATCCCCCTCCTCTTGATTGCGGCCGTCGTCTCCAAGCGGTGGGGCGAGTCCGGCATCTGGATGCTGGCGCTGGTCCTTGGCACGCTGATCTGGGGGCAGTTGGCCCGGCTCGTGCGCGGGGAGTTCCTCTCCCTGCGCGAGAAGGAGTTCGTCGAGGCCGCGCGGGCGCTGGGTGCCACCGGCCCGCAGATCATTATGAGGCACCTACTGCCCAACACGGTGGGAACCATCATCGTCAACGCGACTCTGACGATTTCCTCTGCCATCCTGCTGGAGACCTCGCTGAGCTTCCTCAACCTCGGCGTCCGCTCGCCCGAGACCTCGCTCGGCCTGCTCATCTCCTTCTACCAGAACGCCTCCCAGACCCGGCCGTGGCTGTTCTGGTGGCCCGGCCTGTTCATCGTCGTGATCGCCCTGTGCATCAACTTCATCGGTGACGGCCTGCGCGACGCCTTCGACCCCAAGCAGAACCGGGTGCGTGCCTGATGACGAGCGACACCACCGCGCCTGCAGGCGCACGCCAGGAGCTGCTGCGGGTCGAGGACCTGTCCGTGGCGTTCTCCACCGAGGACGGGCTCGTCCGGGCCGTCCGTGGCATCTCCTACACCCTGGCCGAGCGCGAGATCCTCGGGATCGTGGGGGAGTCGGGCTCGGGCAAGTCCGTGTCCTCGATGGCCGTCATGGGCCTGCTGCCCCGCACGGCGCGGATCAGCGGCCGCGCCCTCTACCGCGGCGAGGACCTCTTCACGCTGCCGGCCTCGGCGCAGCGCTCGCTGCGCGGGCGCAAGATCGCGATGATCTTCCAGGACCCGATGACCGCACTGAACCCCGTCTACACGGTGGGGGACCAGCTCGCCGAGGCCGTCCGCTCGCACGAGGCGGTCTCGAAGAAGATCGCCCTGGCCCGCGCCGCCGAGATGCTCGCCCTCGTGGGCATCCCCCGCCCCGCCGAGCGCCTGCGCTCCTACCCGCACGAGTTCTCGGGCGGCATGCGCCAGCGCGTGATGATCGCGATGGCGGTCATCAACAACCCCGACGTGATCATCGCCGACGAGCCGACGACGGCCCTCGACGTCACCGTCCAGGCCCAGATCCTGGAGAAGCTCGTGGAGGTGAAGGACGCCGTCAACGCGGCCATCGTCCTGATCACCCACGATCTCGGCGTCGTCGCCAACCTCGCCGACCGCACCCTCGTCATGTACGCCGGGCGCGCGGTCGAGCTGGGGGAGACGATGGAGGTCTTCCACGAGCCGCGGATGCCCTACACGGCCGGCCTGCTCGGCTCGATCCCGAGCCTCGACAGCGACGGCGAGCGGCTGCGCCCGATCCCCGGTGCGCCGCCCTCCCTGATCAACCTGCCGCCGGGGTGCCCGTTCTCCTCGCGCTGCCCGCTCGTGCGCCCCGACTGCCACGAGACCGAGCCCGACCTCCTGCCCACCGACCGTCCCGGCCACCGGGCGGCCTGCCACCACTGGGACGTCGTCGCCGACAGCGACGACCCCACCGCCTTCTTCCGACCGCGGGAGGACCTGCGCCGATGACCGCATCCATGGACGGGCCCAGCGACGGGCCCACGCTCGGGCAGCCCCACGAGGCCGTCCCGAACGAGGCGGTCCAGGCAGGCGCGACGGCGACGATCGCCGACCGCGAGGCGCTGCTCGTCGTCGACAAGCTGTTCAAGCACTTCCCGATCAAGGGTGGCGGCCTGATCCGCCGCGTGGTCGGGGAGGTGCAGGCCGTCAGCGGGGTCAGCTTCACCCTCGGCGAGGGCGAGACCCTCGGCGTGGTGGGGGAGTCGGGCTGCGGCAAGTCCACGATGGGGCGCGCCGTCCTGCAGCTGCACAAGCCGACCTCGGGCTCCGTGCAGTTCCAGGGGCAGGAGCTCACCACGCTGTCGGCGTCGGCCCTGCGGGGAGTGCGTCGGGACATGCAGATCGTGTTCCAGGACCCGTACGCCTCGCTGAACCCCAAGATGGCCGTCAACGACATCATCGCCGAGCCGCTGCGCATCCACGGGCAGTGGTCCAAGGATTCGGGGCCGGCGCGCGTCGCCGAGCTGCTGCGGCTCGTGGGCCTCAACCCCGAGCACGGCAACCGCTACCCCCACGAGTTCTCGGGCGGCCAGCGCCAGCGCGTCGGCATCGCCCGCGCCCTGGCCCTGAACCCCAAGATGCTCGTGCTCGACGAGCCCGTCTCCGCGCTCGACGTGTCCGTCCAGGCGGGCGTCGTGAACCTGCTGGAGGACCTCCAGGACTCCCTGGGGCTGTCCTACCTGTTCATCGCCCACGACCTGTCCGTGGTGCGCCACATCTCCGACCGCGTGGCCGTGATGTACCTGGGCAAGATCGTCGAGCTGGGCACCCGGGACGACATCTACACCCGGCCGATGCACCCGTACACGCAGGCCCTGCTGTCGGCGGCGCCGATCGCCGACCCGGCGCGGGAGCAGACCCGCGAGCGGATCCGCCTCACCGGCGACGTCCCCAGCCCCGTGAACCCGCCCTCGGGCTGCCGGTTCCGCACCCGGTGCTGGCAGGCGCAGGACATCTGCGCCCAGGAGGAGCCGGCGCTGGTCCCCCACAGCGGGAGCCACCCGGTGGCCTGCCACTTCGCCCAGGTGCGCGACGTCGTCTGATCCCCGCCGCTCACCGTTGCGGTGCGGGGACGCTCACCACAGGGTTCCGGCGAGCGTCCCCACGCCGTAGGTGACCGCCATGCCGGCGACGCCGACGGCGACGTTGCGCACGATGGCCGCACGGATCGGGGCGTGGCCAAGCCGCGCACCCCAGAAGCCGGTCAGGGCCAGCGCGACGACGACGGCGAGCACGCAGGTGGCCACCCGCGCCGGAGCGGGAGGCAGGGTGATGGCCAGCAGGGGCAGGAGCGCTCCGCCGATGAAGGCGACGAACGAGGCGCCGGCGGCGGCCCAGGGGCTGGTCAGTGCCTCGGGATCGATGCCGAGCTCCGCCTCGGCGTGGGCGCCCAGCGCGTCGTGCCGGGTGAGCGCCACGGCCACCTCACGGGCGAGGTCGGGCGGCAGTCCCTTGCCCTCGTAGAGCTCCGCCAGTTCGGCGAGCTCCTCCTCGGGCAGGTGCTCCAGCTCCCAGCGCTCCTTGGCGAGCAACGACCGTTCGGTGTCGCGCTGCGTGCTGACCGACACGTACTCCCCGCCCGCCATGGACAGGGCGCCGGCCACCACCCCTGCCACCCCGGCGGTGAGCAGGGTGGACCGCTCGGTCGTCGCCCCCGCCACGCCGACCACCAGGCCGGCGACGGAGACGATCCCGTCGTTCGCGCCGAGCACCGCGGCCCGGAGACGGTTGAGCAGGCTCCCGACGTCGCCGCCGTGGGGCTCCATCCCGTGACCCGTGGGTGCGGGTGGCGCGGGCTGGGCTGCGGGACTCGCGGAGAGGTCGGCCACGAGCCCGAGGGTAGAGGCGGTGCCGGTCGGGGGCACCTCGTGTGCCAGGGTGAGCCCGTGCCGCCTGCACCGCCCGCCGACCCCGTCCCCCAGCCGAGCTCGCGCCCGGAGGCCGGGCCCGCCGCGGGCGCCGCCGCAGCCGCACGTCCCGACGTCATCCGCGTGGTCGCCGCCGCCCTGGTCGACGATCTGCAGGCGCCCCGGCTGCTGCTGGCGGCACGCCGCACCGAGCCCGAGTTCCTCGCCGGAGGCTGGGAGCTGCCCGGCGGCAAGGTGGACCCGGGGGAGTCCGACGAGCAGGCGCTGCGGCGCGAGCTGCTCGAGGAACTCGGCGTGGAGGTCCGGCTCGGGGCGGCACTGCCCGGCCCGGGTGCCGACGGCGCCTGGCCGATCGCGGGCCCGTACCGGTTGTGGGTGCGCTGGGCGCAGGTCGAGGCCGGCGAGCCCCAACCCCTGGAGGGCCACGACGAGCTGCGGTGGCTGGCCCGCCCCCAATGGTCGCAGCTGCCGTGGTTGTCGACGAACGTCGCCATCGTCGCCGCGCTGGAGCGGGCCGCCGAGGCCCGCGACACGACCAGCGGCATGTGACGTGCCCGACGTCGCCCTCACGGCTCGTAGCGAGCCCTGGCGAGCCTCTGACGCGGGATCACTCTCCGTGTGGTCGCATGCGCGTGTCCTGCAGGTGTCAGGGGCGTCAACACCGCAGGTGAACAGTCCGTGACACAGACGGCTCGTCAAGGGCCCCGGTCGCAGCAGACGTGACGGACGGTCGACCGATTCCCTTGTGTCACCGGCATCTCCGTGACAGACTCCCGTCACTCGCGCAAGGGAGCCAGACGCGAGTGCGGGTTCCACCGCCGAGAACCACTTCGTCGGTGAACCCCCTCCGGTGCGTGCCTCGGGTCTAGGGCATGCACCCGTCCCTTCGTGCCGGTCCGCCCCCGGGTTAGGCGGCCGGTTCGCCTCGGCATACCCACGTCCACCTCGTCGGTGCGGCGTGCCGTGCCTCGGCGTGGCAGTCAGCCGCGCCGAAACCCCCCTGACATAAGGAGAAAAAAGGGATGAGACTCGTGTCGAGTCGCTCCGTGGCGCGCAGGAGCGCCATGGTGGCGGTCGGTGCACTCGCCATGGGCGGGCTGGCGACGCTGCCGGTCCTGTCGGCCAGTGCTACGTCGGACTCACCCGCGGCAGTGGCTGCGACCGGTGCCGTCGCTCCGGCGGCGAAGACCAAGAAGCCGACGCCGAAGAAGACCACCATCACCACCAAGAAGTGCGCCACCAAGAAGAAGAACGGCGCCGTCACCTGCAAGACCATCAAGAAGACGGTCAAGGTGCGCCCGACCGGCCCCTCGTCGACCACGACGAAGCCGACCGACCCGTCGTCGACGACGACGAAGCCGACCGGCCCCATCACCACGGCGCCGGCCGAGTCGCACGTCGAGAACCCGTTCGTCGGCTCGAAGGGGTACGTCAACCCCGAGTGGTCCGCGAAGGCGAAGAAGGACGGGGCCCCGGCCTCGATCTACAACCAGCCCACCGCCATCTGGCTGGACCGCATCGCCGCGATCGAGGGCACCGCCAACTCGCAGAGCAACGGCCCCATGGGCGTCGAGGACCACCTGGACGCCGCTCTGCAGCAGTCCGGTGGCGAGCGCACCCGCGTGATGTTCGTGGTCTACGACCTCCCCGGTCGTGACTGCGCCGCGCTCTCCTCCAACGGTGAGCTCAAGGCGACCGAGATCGACCGCTACAAGACCGAGTACATCGACGCCATCTCGAAGTACGTCAACAGCCCGAAGTACGCGTCCCTGCGTATCGTGCTGATCATCGAGCCCGACTCGCTGCCGAACCTCACGACGAACCAGTCGATGCCGAACTGCGCGACGATGATCTCGAACGGCAACTACGAGAAGGGTGTCGCGTACGCCCTCGAGAAGCTGACCTCCACGTCGAACGTCTACACCTACGTCGACGCCGGTCACCACGGCTGGCTCGGTTGGGACACCAACCTCGGCCCCGCCGCCAAGAAGTTCGCCGACGTCGCGAAGATGACCGCCAAGGGCGTCAGCTCCGTGGACGGCTTCATCGTCAACACGGCGAACTACAGCGCTCTCGAGGAGCCCTACCTCAACCCGGTCACCAAGATGATCGGCAGCGACCCGCTGCGGAAGTCGAAGTTCCTCGACTGGAACTTCTTCTCCGACGAGAAGACGTTCGCCCTGGGTCTGAAGAGCGAGCTGGAGAAGAACGGCTTCGGCAGCGGCCTCGGCATGCTGATCGACACCAGCCGTAACGGTTGGGGCGGCGCCAAGCGTCCCAAGGCTGCGAGCACCTCGACGAACGTCGACACCTACGCCGAGGAATCGCGTATGGACCGTCGTATCCACGTCGGCAACTGGTGCAACCAGGCCGGTGCCGGCCTGGGCGAGCGTCCCACCGCCGCCCCCGCGGCCGGTATCGACGCCTACGTCTGGGTGAAGCCCCCGGGTGAGTCCGACGGTTCGAGCAAGTTCATCCCGAACGACGAGGGTCGTGGCTTCGACGGGATGTGCGACCCGACGTACACCGGTAACACCCTGAACCAGAACCACATGTCCGGCGCCCTGCCGGACGCCCCGCTCGCCGGTGCGTGGTTCTCGGCTCAGTTCAAGGAGCTCCTCGCCAACGCCTACCCGGCCGTCAGCTGATCTCCTGATCGGTCTCGCCTGGTAGTCCAAGGCAAGGAAGGCCCCCGTCCCGGTTCGCCGGGGCGGGGGCCTTCGCCGTACGGGGGCACCCCGCAGGGCGGGTAGCCTGAGGTGCCCCCCTTGACTCCCCCTGTGAAACGAGCGCTCCCGTATGGCCCTGCGTAACCGCAACGATCTGCGCAACGTCGCGATCGTCGCCCACGTCGACCACGGCAAGACCACGCTGGTCGACGCCATGCTCTGGCAGACCGGCTCCTTCGGTGAGCACGCGCACGTCGACGAACGGGCGATGGACTCCAACGACCTGGAGCGTGAGAAGGGGATCACGATCCTCGCCAAGAACACCGCCGTGCACTGGCGGGGCGAGGGCGCACCCGAGGGTGGCGTCGTCTTCAACATCATCGACACCCCCGGCCACGCCGACTTCGGCGGCGAGGTCGAGCGCGGCCTGTCCATGGTCGACGGCATCGCCCTGCTCGTCGACGCCTCCGAGGGGCCGCTGCCCCAGACGCGCTTCGTCCTGCGCAAGGCGCTGCAGGCGCACCTGCCCGTGATCCTCGTGATCAACAAGGTGGACCGCCCCGACGCCCGCATCGCCGAGGTGGTCGACGAGACCTACGAGTTGTTCATGGACCTCGTGGACGGCACGGGCCTCGACCCCGACAAGGCGCTGGAGTTCCCCATCGTCTACGCCGCGGCCAAGGCGGGCCGGGCCAGCCTCAACCGCCCCGACAACGGCGGCCTGCCCGACTCCGAGAACCTCGAGCCGCTGTTCCGCACCATTCTCGATGCGGTGCCCGCGCCGTCCTACGACGACGACGTGCCCCTTCAGGCGCACGTCACCAACCTCGACGCCTCGCCGTTCCTCGGGCGCCTGGCGCTGTGCCGCGTGCACAACGGGACCATCCGCAAGGGCCAGCAGGTGACGTGGTGCCGCCGTGACGGTTCCAGCCAGCGGGTCAAGGTGACCGAGCTGCTGGTGACGGAGGCGCTGGAGCGCAAGTCCGCCGAGTCGGCCGGGCCGGGCGACATCATCGCCGTCGCCGGCATCTCCGACATCACCATCGGCGAGACGCTGGCCGACCCCGAGGACCCGCGGCCCCTGCCGCTGATCACGGTCGACGAGCCGGCGATCTCGATGACGATCGGCGCCAACTCCTCGCCGATGGCCGGGCGGGCCAAGGGCACCAAGGTCACCGCGCGCCTCGTCAAGGACCGCCTCGACCGCGAGCTCATCGGTAACGTCTCGATCCGCGTGCTGCCCACCGAGCGTCCGGACACGTGGGAGGTCCAGGGCCGAGGGGAGCTCGCCCTCGCGATCCTCGTCGAGACGATGCGCCGCGAGGGCTTCGAGCTGACCGTGGGCAAGCCTCAGGTGGTCACGAAGACCGTCGACGGCAAGGTGCACGAGCCCTTCGAGCGGCTCACCATCGACGCGCCCGAGGAGTACCTGGGCGCCGTCACGCAGCTGCTCGCCGTCCGCAAGGGCCGCATGGAGCAGATGAGCAACCACGGCACGGGCTGGGTGCGGATGGAGTTCGTCGTGCCCTCCCGCGGCCTGATCGGCTTCCGCACCGAGTTCCTCACCGAGACCCGCGGCACGGGCATCGCCCACCACGTGTTCGAGGACTACGAGCCCTGGGTCGGCGAGCTGCGTACCCGCCCGACGGGCTCGTTGGTGGCCGACCGCGCCGGGGCGGCGACGTCCTTCGCCATCGCCAACCTGCAGGAGCGCGGGACTCTCTTCGTGGAGCCCACGACCGAGGTGTACGAGGGCATGATCGTCGGGGAGAACTCCCGCTCCGACGACATGGACGTCAACATCACCAAGGAGAAGAAGCTCACGAACATGCGCTCGTCGACGTCCGACGAGTTCGAGCGCCTGGTCCCCGCGCGCAAGCTCAGCCTCGAGCAGTGCCTGGAGTTCTGCCGCGACGACGAGTGCGTCGAGGTCACGCCCGACGCCGTGCGCCTGCGCAAGGTGGGGCTGTCGGCGGTCGAGCGCGACAAGGCCCGCGCCCGCGCCAAGCGCGGCAGCTGATCGTCCCCGTCGGCGCCGCCCGGGCCCCCCGGGCGGCGCCGACGTGCTCGAGGCGGCGGGCCCCGAGCCGTGGGGGTGCGCGAGGCGGCAGGATGCGCCCATGAGCCTCCTCGATGACGGCGACGCCGTGCCCGGACGCCTGCTCTTCGTCCACGCCCACCCCGACGACGAGACCATCAACAACGGCGCCACCATGGCCGCCTACGTCGCGGCCGGGGCGCAGGTCGCACTCGTCACCTGCACCCGTGGCGAGGAGGGCGAGGTCATCCCCGCCGAGCTCGCCCACCTCGCTGCCGACGCCGAGGACGCGCTGGGTCCCCACCGGGTGCACGAGCTGGCCGCGGCCATGACCGCGCTGGGGGTCCGCAGCCATCGCTTCCTCGGGGCGGGTGACCCGTGGGAGCCGGGCTTCGCGCCCCGCGAGTACGCCGACTCGGGCATGGCCTACGGGCCCGACGGATCGGTCGTCCCCACGCCCACCTCGCGGCCGGGGGCCTTCGCGCTGGCCGACCTCGACGAGGCGGCCGCCCGCCTGGCCGCCACCCTGCGTCACCTGCGTCCCCACGTGGTCGTCACCTACGAGCCGGGTGGTGGCTACGGCCACCCCGACCACGTGCGCACCCACGACGTCGTGACGGCGGCCGTCGACCTCGCCGCCTCGACGCCGGGCGCGGGCGGCCCCGCCTGGGACGTGCCGAAGCTGTACTGGTGCGCGGTGCCCCGCTCGCAGCTGACGGCGAGCTTCGCGGGCGGTCCGGTCGACGCCGGTGCCCCCGCGCCGTCGATGGTGATGGACGACGCCCTGGTCACGGCCGCACTCGACGTCGCCGCCTGGTTGCCGGCCAAGACCGCCGCCCTGCGCGCGCACGCGACCCAGATCGTGGTCAAGGACGGTGCGTTCGCCCTGAGCAACGACCTCGATCAGGTGCTGCTCGGCACGGAGTGGTACCGGCTGGCCCGCCGTCGCGGGGGCGGCGGGCCGTTCACCGCTGCCGACGGGGTCGAGACCGACCTCCTGGCAGACCTGGACGTCAGCGGTCTCCTGGCGTAGCGGGCGCTGACGCTGTGTCACCATCGGGTTGCTCCACGGGGGTGAACCGTTGCGTCCGGCCGGGGGAGTTCGGGCCTGCGCCTGCTCCCCATGCCTCCCGCGCGGGAAAGGTGGGCTCGTCGTCACCCCCCCGGCCCCGAGGAGGACCCGTGCCAGGCCCTACGAGCAGCCCGAGCGTCTGGACGAGGCCCGAGGACGACATCGACCGGTCCCGGGAGCGGCGCCGGCGCGCCCGGCTCCTCGGGATCGCGGCGGTGCTCGGGCCCGTGGCGGTGTGGCTGTGGTGGCGGCTGCTGTCGGGCGACCCCGTGGGCCGCCCTCACCTGCCCGAGGTCGACCCGCTGCTCACCATGATCGTCGTCTTCTACGTGGCGATGCTGCTCACCCTGGCGCTGCCCTACTGGGGGCTCGGCAAGTCCCCCCACGTCGTCTACGCGCGGGAGCAGATCGACGTCCGCCTCAGCGACGTCAAGGGCCTGGCGCCGGTGAAGGAGGACGTCGAGCGGACGCTGGAGCTGTTCCGCTCGGCGCGCACCTTTCGCTCCGAGATGGGCGGCAGCCCTCGCCGAGGCGTGCTGTTCGAGGGGCCGCCCGGGACGGGCAAGACGTTCATGGCCAAGGCGATGGCGGCCGAGGCGGGCGTGCCGTTCCTGTTCGTGTCGGCCACGGCGTTCCAGTCCTCGATGTACGGCGCGTCCTCGCGCAAGATCCGCTCGTACTTCCGGGCGCTGCGCAAGGCCGCCCGCGCCGAGGGCGGCGCCATCGGCTTCATCGAGGAGATCGACGCCATCGCCACGACGCGCGGGGGCATGAACGCCGTCCCCGCACCGGCCCCGGCCGTCCACGCTGCCGTGCTGGGCTGCGGGGGGCTGACCGGCCTGCCCACCCTCGGCCTGTCCGGCGCCGGCGCAGGTACCGTCGCTCCCGCGGCCGTCGTCAACCCCACGCTCGTCCCCTCCGGCACCGGCGCGATCGTCAACGAGCTGCTCGTCCAGATGCAGTCCTTCGACGCCCCCTCCGGCTGGCAGCGGGTGCAGGCCCTCGGCGTCGACGCGGTCAACCTCGTGCTGCCCGCCCAGCGCAAGCTGCCGCGCCCCCGGCCCGAGAACGTCGACGTCCTGATCATCGCCGCGACCAACCGCGCCGACAGCCTCGACCCGGCGCTGCTGCGTCCCGGCCGCTTCGACCGCCGCCTGGTCTTCGACAACCCCGACAAGACCGGCCGCCGCGAGATCATCGACCACTACCTCGCCCGCAAGGCGCACGAGGCCGGCCTCGACGACCCCGAGCTGCGCGACGCGCTCGCGGGCATCACCCAGGGCTACAGCCCGGTGGCGCTGGAGCGCCTGCTCGACGAGGCGCTGGTCAACGCCGTCCGTCGCGGCGCCCAGGGCATGTCGTGGAGCGACGTCGAGAAGGCCCGCCTGGTCACCGAGGTGGGGCTGGGGCAGCCGGTCGGCTACACCGACCACGAGCGGCGGCTCATCGCCACCCACGAGGCCGGGCACGCCGTGACGGCGTGGCTCGTCGCCCCGCAGCGCCGCCTGGAGATCCTCACCATCGTGAAGCGGGCGGGCTCGCTCGGGCTGCTCGCCCACGGCGACCGCGAGGACGTCTACACCCGCTCGCGTTCGGAGCTGGAGGCCCTGATCCAGGTGGCCTTCGGCGGTCAGGTGGCCGAGGAGCTGTTCTTCGGGGACGTCTCGACGGGCCCCAGCGGCGACCTGCAGTACGCCACCGGCGTCGCCGCGCAGATGGTGGGCGCCTCGGGCATGGCCGACACCCTGATCAGCTTCGCCGCGGTGCAGGGCTCGGCGCTGTCCGCCGAGAACCTCGTCGGCCGGGTGCTGGGCGACGGCGACGGCCGCGCCATGGTCGAGCAGCTGCTGCGCAGGCAGAAGGAGGTCACGCGGTCGGTGCTGACGGCCAACCGGCACCTCGTCGAGGCCCTGCGTGACGCCCTCGTGGAGCGGCACGAGCTGATCGGCCACGAGATCACCGACGTCCTCGAACGGGCCGGCGGCGCCGCTCCCGTCGTCGACCTGACGCAGGTGTCGGCTCCCGACTCGCCGCAGGCGATCTCCTCGGGCAAGGATGGTTCCCGCGACAGCTGAGCCGCGGCAGGAGCCGGGGCCGTCCGCGGCAGTGGGAGGGGCGAGGCGATGACGGGCGCGAACGGCGTCGAGGGGGTCGCGGTCGGGACGGTCGGGGTCGCGACGCCGCAGTTCCGCCGCGCCGTCGGCAGGTTCGCGACGGGCGTGTGCGTCGTCAGCACGGTCGTGGACGGTCTCGACCACGCGATCACGGTCAACTCCTTCAGCTCCGTCTCCCTGGAGCCGGCGCTGGTGCTCGTGTGCATCGCCGACCTCGCGCGCTTCCACGACGCCGTGCTCGCCAGCGGGCAGTGGGCGGTGTCGGTGCTGGCCGAGACGGCGCGCCCGGTGGCGGACTGGCTGGCGACGCCCGGCCGCCCCGTGCACGGCCAGCTCGCCTCGGTGCCGCACCGCCGGGGCGCCCACACCGGCGCGGCGCTCGTCTCGGACGCCTCGGCGTGGCTGGAGTGCCGGACGTCGGCGGTGCACGCCGCGGGCGACCACAGCATCCTCGTGGGTGAGGTGCTGTCGGTGGAGCTGGCCGAGGACGCCGACGCGCCCCTGCTCTACCACCGGGGCGCTTACCGCCGGTTGGCCGTTCGGGGGCACGCCTAGACTGTCCGCGGCGGACGTCGCCCGTCGGCGACCCCGGTCCGACACGGTCGGACAGGGCCACCTCGGCGGCGGGATCGAAGGAGGGCACCTCGTTGTCGGACGGTCAGGACCAGCTCGAGGTCACCACCCCCGCCCCGGCCCCGGCGGCCGTCCAGGCCCCGCCCGAGGTCGTGGCGCGGCGCCGGCGGGCGCGCCTGATGGCCCTGCCGGTGGTGGTCGTCCTCGGCGTCCTGGTGGTCTACGCGATCGTCGCGATCGCTGCCGGTGGGCGCGTCCCGGGCGGCACCACGGTGGCGGGCCTGCCGATCGGCGGCATGAGCCGCGAGTCGGCCGTCGCCAAGCTCCGCGCCGCCTCCGATCCCCTGCAGGGCAAGGGCCTGCGCGTGCGCGTGGGGTCGGAGGAGACGACCCTCGACCTGGTCGACGCCGGCCTGGCCTTCGATCCGGGCGAGGTGGTCGACGGGCTCACCGGGTTCACGCTGGCCCCCGCGACGGTGTGGCACCGGTTGACCGGCGGGGGTGCCGTGGAGGTCGGGGCCGACGACGGGCGCCTGGTCGACGCGCTCACCGCGCTCGGGCGCCGCACCGACACCCCGCCCACGCAGGCGACCGTCACGTTCCAGGGCACCCGCCCCGTCGTCGGCGATCCGGTGCCCGGCACGTCCCTCGACGTCGCGGCCGCGGCGGCGAAGGTGCGCGGCAGCTGGCTGTCGGCCGCCCAGCCGGTGGTGCTGCCGGTGCGGACGGTCGCCCCGACGATCGGTGCCGACGAGGCCCAGGCCGCCGTGAAGTCCCTCGCCGAGCCGGCCCTGGCCGCACCGCTCACGATCACTCTCGGCGGGCGTTCCGCCGTCCTCCCGCCTGCGGCCGTCGCCCCCGCCCTGTCGCTGGTCGCCGACGACAAGGGGGAGGGCCTGCGCCTGCGGGTCGACGGCGAGCGGCTGCACGACGCCCTGCTCAAGGCCGCCCCCGGCATCGAGACCCCCGCCAAGGACGCCTCGCTGAAGCTGCAGGACGGCAAGCCGGTGGTCGTCGACGGCACGCCCGGGGAGGGCGTCGACCCGGCGCAGCTGGCGGACGTCGCGGTGCGCGCCCTCGCAGGCGACCACAAGGTGGCGCTCACCCCCGCGCCGATCCAGCCGCGCCTGACCACCGAGAAGCTCAAGGCGCTGGGGGTGAAGGAGGAGGTGTCGACCTTCTCCACGAAGCTCACCGACAACGCCCTGCGCACCGAGAACCTGCGGGTCGCGGCGAGGGCCGTGAACGGCACGCTCGTGCTGCCGGGGCAGACCTTCTCGCTCAACGCGACCCTCGGCGAGCGCACGCCCGAGAAGGGTTACAACCAGGCGCCGGCGATCAACGGGGGACGCCTCGTGCGCGACTACGGCGGCGGCGTCTCGCAGATGGCCACCACGATCTTCAACAACGTGTTCTTCGCGGGCCTCGAGGACGTCTACCACAAGCCGCACAGCTTCTACATCTCCCGCTACCCCGAGGGGCGCGAGGCCACGGTGAACTGGCCCACGGTCGACCTCAAGTGGCGCAACGACTCGCCGTACGCCGTCTGGATCCAGGCGTGGGTCGACTCCAAGGTGCACGTGTCGTTCTGGAGCACCAAGGTCTGGGACGTCGAGGCGCTGAAGAGCCCGCGCAGCACCATCACCCAGCCCGAGACGATCTACGACCCCCGCCCGGGCTGCGTGACCCAGGAGCCCAGCCCCGGCTTCGACGTCACGGTCACCCGGATCTTCAAGAAGAACGGCGCCGAGGTGAAGCGGCAGACGTTCCGCACCACCTACATCCCCGAGGACGAGGTGATCTGCCGGGCGCGTCCGGGGTCGTCGGGCTCGGGGTCCAGCGGCTCCGGCTCCTCGGGCACGTCGTCGCCGACCCCCACGCCGACGCCCGAGGACTGAGCCCGGGGGCGCCGTCGCGGCGTGCGCGGCGGCACCTCCTTGGCCGTGACGACGGTGGCCACCTCCACGTGCACCGGCGCCAGGCCGGGCTCGCGGTCCGGGCGGACGACGAGAGCCGTCGACGTCGCGTTCTCCAGGACGCCGAGGGCGTCGCTCGCGCGTGCGTCGGCGAGCAGGTACCGGACGACGACGCGGGCGCCCACGCGCAGCCGGGCGGGGCCCAGCGGGGTGTGCAGCTCGACCGCCACGGGCGCCGGGCCGCCCTCGGATCCGGATGCGTCCACCGTCACTGCCCACCCTTGGCGTCGGAAGCGGTACCGGTCGGGGATACTAGGCGCCGTTCCCGACCCGAGGTCGAGGTAGCCCTACCAGGAGGACCGTCGTGACCTACGTCATCGCCCAGCCGTGCGTGGACGTGAAGGACAAGGCCTGCATCGAGGAGTGCCCTGTCGACTGCATCTACGAGGGGGCGCGCAGCCTCTACATCCACCCGGACGAGTGCGTCGACTGCGGTGCCTGCGAGCCCGTGTGCCCGACCGAGGCGATCTTCTACGAGGACGACGTCCCCGCGCAGTGGAAGGACTACACGACGGCCAACGTCGAGTTCTTCAACGACCTGGGCTCGCCCGGCGGCGCGTCGAAGCTCGGCCCCACCGGCACCGACCACCCGCTGATCGCCGCGCTCCCGCCCCAGGGCGAGAGCTGAGCCTGCAGCAGGCACCGGGACACCCCGCCCCCGCGCCCCCCGTGGGTGGCGGGGCGGGGCGTCTCGTGCTGCCCGACTTCCCCTGGAACTCCCTGGCCGGTGCCGCGGCACGGGCTCGCGCCCACGCCGACGGCATCGTCGACCTGTCGGTCGGCACGCCGGTGGACCCCACTCCCGAGGTGCTGCAGCGGGCGCTGCGCGAGGCTGCCGACGCCCCCGGGTACCCGACGGTCTACGGCACCCCTGCGCTGCGCGAGGCGGTCGCGTCCTGGTTCGCCCGCCGCCGCGGCGTGGCGGGGCTGGACCCCGACGGCGTCCTGCCGACCGTCGGGTCGAAGGAGCTCGTGGCGTGGCTGCCGACCCTGCTGGGGCTCGGCCCCGGCGATGTCGTCGTGCACCCCGCCATCGCCTACCCGACCGACGACGTCGGGGCGCGTCTGGCGGGTGCCGCCCCCCTGCCGTGCGACGACGTCACGACCCTGCCCGCCTCGGGCGTGACGCCGCAGGGCCGGGTGCGCCTGGTCTGGGTGAACTCCCCGGGCAACCCCCACGGGGCGGTGCTCGACGAGCAGCAGCTGGCGCGGACGGTCGCCTGGGCGCGCAGCGTCGGCGCGGTGGTGGCCGGCGACGAGTGCTACGCCGAGCTGGCGTGGGACGTCGACCGCGTGCCCAGCGTGCTCGACCCCGCCGTCGCGCAGGGGTCCCACGAGGGCCTGCTGTCGGTGTACTCCCTGAGCAAGCAGTCCAACCTCGCGGGCTACCGCGCCGCGTTCGTCGCCGGGGACGTCACCCTGGTCCGGCAGCTGGTGGAGCTGCGCAAGCACGCGGGGATGATCGTCCCGTGGCCGGTGCAGGAGGCGCTGCGCGTGGCCCTGGGCGACGACGTCCACGTCGCCGACCAGCGCGCCCGCTACGCGCGCCGCCGCGAGATCGCCAGGGCCGCGCTCGTGGGCGCGGGGCTGCGCATCGACGAGAGCCGCGCGGGCCTGTACCTGTGGGCCACCCGCGAGGAGCCGTGCCGCGACACCGTCGACTGGTTCGCCGAGCGCGGCGTGCTCGTCGCTCCGGGGGAGTTCTACGGGGCCGAGGGGGCCCGCCACGTGCGGGTCGCGCTGACCGCGACGGACGAGCGGATCGCCCGCCTCGCGGCGCGGCTGGCCTGACGCTCGCCGCACCCCGGATGTACCGGGCGCCGCTGTGAGCGGTAGCGTCCGGTTGGCACCTTGTCGTCTGGTCGGCCCTCGTCCGCGGGCGGCCCCCCTGCAGGACCCCGGAGGAAGTGCATGTCCGACGCCTCGCCGACGCCCGCGGCCACCCTGACCCACCCCGGGGGGACGCTGTCCCTGCCGGTCGTCCCGGCCGCCACCGGCAACTCGGGTCTGGACGTGTCGAAGGTGATGTCGGCGACCGGCTACGTGACGGTCGACCCCGGCTTCGTCAACACGGCGTCCTGCCACTCGTCGATCACCTACATCGACGGTGACGCGGGGATCCTGCGCTACCGCGGGTACCCGATCGAGCAGCTGGCCGAGCACAGCACCTTCCTCGAGACCACGCACCTGCTCATCCACGGGGAACTGCCCGACGCGAAGACGCTGGCGGCCTTCGACGACGAGCTGCGCCACCACACGCTGCTGCCCGAGGGCCTGACCCGGATCTTCGACGGCTTCTCCCGTCACGCCCACCCCATGCCGGTGCTCTCCAGCGCCGTGAACGCGCTGTCGACCTACTACACCGACAGCCTGGACCCGTTCGACCCCGAGCAGGTCAACCTCGCGACGGTGCGGCTGCTCGCCAAGGCTCCGGTGGTGGCCGCGGCGGCGTACAAGCACACGCTGAACCAGCCCTACCTGTACCCGGACAACTCCCTCGACCTCACCGAGAACTTCCTCCGGATGGTCTTCGGGTTCCCGACCGAGCGCTACCAGGCCGACCCGGTGATGGTGAAGGCGCTGGACCTGCTGTTCATCCTGCACGCCGACCACGAGCAGAACTGCTCGACGTCGACGGTGCGGCTGGTCGGCTCCTCGCACGCGAACCTCTACGCGTCGGTCTCCGCAGGCATCAACGCGCTGTTCGGTCCCCTGCACGGGGGTGCGAACCAAGCGGTGCTGGAGATGCTCGAGGCGATCCGCGCCAGCGAGGACGACGTCGACACGTTCATGAACCGCGTGAAGAACAAGGAGCGCGGCGTCCGGCTCATGGGCTTCGGGCACCGCGTGTACAAGAACTACGACCCCCGCGCGGCGATCGTGAAGAAGTCCGCCTACGAGGTGCTGGAGTCGATCGGCGGTGACGACCTGCTCGAGATCGCGATGCGGCTGGAGGAGATCGCGCTCAACGACGAGTACTTCATCGAGCGCAAGCTGTACCCGAACGTCGACTTCTACACCGGCATCATCTACAAGGCCATGGGCTTCCCCACGGACATGTTCACCGTGCTCTTCGCCCTGGGCCGCATGCCCGGCTGGATCGCGCAGTGGCGCGAGATGATCTCGGACCCGACCACCAAGATCGGCCGTCCGCGCCAGATCTACACCGGCGAGGTCGTGCGCGACTACGTGCCGGTGGAGCAGCGCTGAGCGACACCCCCTGACGACGCGAGCCCCGCCGTGACCACGGCGGGGCTCGCTGCGTCTGCGGGAGCCGTCGGCTCGGATCAGCGCGCGACGCGTACGTCGACGGTGCCCGAGGCCGGCCCGCCCTTGATCGCCGCCCAGCCGCCGTCGCGGGTCCAGGCCTTTCCCGCCACGCGGACCTCGACGATCCCCAACCCTTGCGCCCGCGCCACGGCCCACGACGCGATGCCCCAGGAGCGGCGTGCAGCGTCGGCGCCCGCGCGGGGCCGCAGCGCCACGGTGGCGCCGTCGCGGTCGGCCCGCACCGGCGCGGCACCGGCCCCGGTCTCCTCCTTGGCCGCCGTCGCGACCCCCGCGGCGCGCGGGACGAGGCCCGAGCGGCCCTTCTCCTGCGTGGGCAGGTCGGCCGCCGGCAGCGAGCACGACAGTGCGGCGGGGGAGTAGCCGGTCAGCGCCGAGGCCATGGCCCTCGCCTCGGGCTCGTGCTGGGCGTAGGCGGTGGGGAAGGCCGAACGCTGCACCTTCTGGGCCGCCTGGGTCACCGGCAGGTTCTGATAGCCCTCGATCTTCACCAGCACGTCGTAGAACGCGTTCGTCGCGTAGACGGGGTCGCGGACCTGCGCCTGGGTGCCCCACCCCTGGGAGGGGCGCTGCTGGAACAGGCCGAGGGAGTCCCTGTCGCCGTGGGCGAGGTTGCGCAGCTTCGACTCCTGCATCGCCGTGGCCAGGGCGATCGTGGCCGCCCTGGCGGGCAGGCCGCGGCGTGCGGCGATGCCGGCGATGGTGGCCGCGTTGCCCATCTGCTCGGGGTCGAGGTCGACGGTGACGTCCTTCACGGTCACCTCGCAGTAGGACCGCACCGTGATCGGACCCACCTTGCCGTGCCGCCACACCCACCAACCGCCCACGGCCAGGGCGGCGACGACGAGCAGCGTCAGGGCCCGCCGGGGACGCCGGGCCGGCGGCGGGGGCGGTTGCGGCGCCCGCCGCGGCCGCTCAGTCGTTGGCGTGGAGCGCGGCATTGAGCTCGACCCGCTTGCCCGTGCGCGCGAGCGCCTCCAGGGCCCCCGTCTGCGAGTTGCGGCGGAACAGCAGGCCGTCCTGGCCGGACAGGTCGCGGGCCTTGACGATCGTGGGCTCGGCGTCGGGCTGCAGCAGCACGACCTTGCTGCCGGCCGTCAGGTACAGGCCGGACTCGACGATGCAGTCGTCGCCCAGGCTGATCCCCAGGCCGGCGTTGGCGCCGAGCAGGCTGCGCCGCCCGATGCTGATCACCTGCGTGCCGCCGCCGGACAGCGTCCCCATGATCGAGGCGCCACCGCCGACGTCGGAGCCGTCACCGACGACCACGCCCGCGGACACGCGCCCCTCGATCATCGACGTCCCGAGGGTGCCGGCGTTGAAGTTGACGAAGCCCTCGTGCATCACGGTGGTGCCGGGGGCGAGGTGGGCGCCCAGCCGCACGCGGTCGGCGTCGGCGATCCGCACGCCGGTGGGCAGGACGTAGTCGACCATGCGCGGGAACTTGTCCACCCCGTACACCGTCACGCGCCCGCCCCGGGCGGCCCGCAGCCGCAACCGGGTCTCCTCGAAGCCCTCGACCGCGCAGGGGCCCGCGTCCGTCCACACCACGTTGGGGAGAACGCCGAACAGGCCCGTGAGGTTCACGCTGTGGGGAACGGCCAGGCGCGCGGAGAGCAGGTGCAGGCGCAGGTAGGCGTCGGGGACGTCGACGGGCGCCGCGTCGAGGTCGATCTCGGTGCGCACCACCTCCTGGCGGACCCCGCGCGCGGGGTCGACCGTGGCGAGCGAGGCCAGCTCGGCCGGGACGGCGTGCGGGCCGGCGTCGGCGGGGCTGGGACCGAGGGCCGGTGCGGGGTACCACGTGTCGAGCACGGCCCCGGCGTCGGTGACCGTGGCCAGCCCGTACCCCCAGGCGGTGCGGGCGGCGCCGGCCTGCGCGGGCTCGGGCTCGGGTCGGGACGTGGCGGTGGTCGCAGCGGTCATGGCGCAAAGCCTACGGGCCGCGCGGGCGTGCGCGAGATCGCGGGGCGGCGGCCTCCGCGCGGGTGAGCTGCGTCCCGGATCGAGCGCTAGCACCACGCCCGACACGGACGTCGCCTATCGTCGTGGTCATGACAGCGACGTCTTCGGCCCCCCGACTCGACTCCGCCGACGCTCCGGTCTCCCTCGATCTCGACGCCGACGGCGTCACGCTCACCCGTGCCCTGTGCGACATCTGGTCGGTCAGCGGTCAGGAACAGGTCATCGCGGACGCCGTCGAGGACGCGCTGCGGGGCCTCGGCCACCTCGAGGTGGTGCGCAACGGCAACGCGGTCGTCGCGCGGACCATGCTGGGCCGGGCCGAGCGGATCGTCCTGGCCGGGCACCTCGACACCGTGCCTGTCGCGGGCAACCTCCCCTCGCGGATCGAGGGCGTCGGGTCGGCGGCGAGCGTCGTCGGGCGCGGGTCCTGCGACATGAAGTCCGGCGTCGCCGTGCAGCTGCGCGTCGCGGCGACGGTGCCCGAGCCCAGCCGCGACGTCACGTTCGTCTTCTACGACCAGGAGGAGGTCGACTCCTCCCTCAACGGCCTCGGCCGTCTGGGTCGCGAGCAGCCCGAGCTGCTCGCGGGGGACTTCGCCGTGCTGCTCGAGCCGTCGTGCGCCCGGGTCGAGGGCGGCTGCAACGGCACCATGCGGGTCGACGTCGTCGTCCGCGGCGTCGCGGCGCACTCGGCGCGGGCGTGGATGGGCCGCAACGCCATCCATGAGGCGTCCCACGTGCTCGGTCGGCTCGCCACG
This sequence comes from Kineosporiaceae bacterium, assembly GCA_046330935.1. GTDB lineage: Bacteria > Actinomycetota > Actinomycetes > Actinomycetales > Kineosporiaceae > JAXLRU01. The sequence goes on along the minus strand of JAXLRU010000004.1, from coordinate 656,754 downwards.
TACCTGCCCCGCGAGGTCGAGGTCGACGGGCTGGTCTACCGCGAGGGCCTCAACGCGGTCGGCATCCGCGGGGGCATCGCGGGCAACGTGATCCCCGACCACTGCGTGGTCTCGGTCAACTACCGCTTCGCCCCCGACCGCACCATCACCGAGGCCGAGACGCACCTGCGGGAGCTGTTCGAGGGCTACGAGGTCGTCGTCACCGACGCCGCCCCCGGTGCCCGCCCCGGCCTGGACCACCCGGCCGCCGCCGCCTTCCTGCGGGAGGTGGGGCGGCCTGCGGCGCCCAAGTACGGATGGACGGACGTCGCGCGGTTCAGCGCCATGGGCATCCCCGCCGTCAACTACGGGCCGGGGGATCCGAGCTTCGCCCACGCCGACGACGAGCGCTGCACGATCGAGAGCATCCAGGAGTGCGAGCGGACGCTGCGGGCCTGGCTCGCCTGAGGCCGCCTCACTCCTCGGGGACGGGGTCCTCGAAGGCGTTCGCGGCGCTGCGCTGCTGCGGCCGGGGGCGCAGCCTTTCGCGCCTGCTCGGCAGCCCGCGCAGGTCGATCACCGTCGTCGACGGCGTCGGGTCGGCCGGCTCCGCGGGTGCCGTGGGGCCGGCGGCGAGACGCCGGCCGGCCACGTAGTCCGTGACCGAGTCGTCGGGGGCCGCGTGGCGACGCGGGCGCCGGGGCAGCCCTCCCGGCGGGGTGGCCGCAGGGGTCGCGTGCGCCGAGCCCGACGGGGGCAGGGCCGGGGACGTCGGGGGCAGGGCCGGGGACGTCGGGCGCTGCGGCGCCGGGGCCGGGACCGGTGCGGTCCCGTGGGCAGGCGTGAGGGTCCAGCCGGTCGTCTCGGCCGCCGAGGGGAGCGACGGCGCGGTGCTCGACGCGCTCGGGCCGAACGGCGCGGTGCTCGGCGCCGGGGCCAGGGGCGGCGGGGCGGGCGCAGCCGGTGCGGGGGCAGCCGGTGCGGGGGCGGCCGGTGCGGGGGGACTGCTCGGTGACGCGGCGTCGGGGGTCGGCTCGGGCGTCGCCGTCCGGGATCGCTTGGCCTCCAGGAGCGCCTCGTCGGCGCGCCGGAACAGCCGCTCGGCGTCGGCGTCGGGACGGCGCCCGGTCAGCGACCACAGTGCGGCGCAACCGCTGGTGACGCTGACGGCGAGGTCGTCGTGCACGGCCGCCCAGTCGACGTCGGCCACCGCCTGGGTCATCCGCTGCGCCACCCGGTGCGCCTCGGCGTCCCCGGTCTCGGGCAGCAGGACGACGAACTCGTCGCCGCCGTAGCGCAGCAGCCGGTCGCCGGTGCGCAGCTGCCCGGCGAGGGCGGTGGCGACCCGGCGGAGCACCTCGTCGCCGACCACGTGGGTGAAGGCGTCGTTGACGTGCTTGAAGTGGTCGACGTCGACGAGCACCAGCGACAGCGGCAGGGCCGCGAAGCGCAGCAGGTGGCGCAGCTCCTCGTCGAGCGCGCGCCGGTTGCCGACGCCGGTGAGGGCGTCGGTGCGGCTCTCCTCGCGGGTGGCGTGCTGCTCGAGGGCCTGGCGCGCGGTGTCGGCCACGAGGTCGAGCGCCTGCCAGCTGAGCCGAACGAGAAGTGCGCTGAGGCGGTGCAGCACCGGCTGGACGTCGCCGCCCGCGTGGGCCTCCAGCCACGCGCGCTCGCGGGCGCGGCAGATGTCGAGGACCACGTGCACGGTCGGCGCGGGGGTGGCGGAGGCCGCCTCGTCGAGGCTGCGGGCCGAGGCCAGCGAGCCCACGAGCACGTGCGCCTTCATCGCGGCGAGGGTGGCGATCTGGCGCTGCAGCGGGGGCAGGTCGCGGGCCTCGCCGAAGGCGTTGCGGCCGAGCAGCCGCAGGGCGGCCGTGGGCTGCCCGTGGTAGGCGGCCGCGAGCGCGCGGACGGCGTCCTGGCCGCGGCCCAGGCGCTCGCCGACGACCTCGCTCGGCATCCGCCCGAGCGCGGCGCCGACCTGCTCGGCCCGGGACAGGACCGCGGGGTCGGGCACACCCGTGCCCATCGCCAGGGGTTCGAGGGCCTGCACGGCGAGGTCAGCGGCCCACGCGGCGCGGAACTCCGCCTCGTCGTCGGCGCGGTGGCCCTCGGGCAGCCGGGTGGCCTCCTCGCGGAGGAAGGCGCTGCGTTCGGGCAGGCGCAGTCGCGCGTAGGCGCGGGCGAGGGTGTCCATCAGCAGGAACGGCGCCACCCGCTCGCCGGGCGCGGACGTGGCGGCCCCCACCGTGGCTCCGCCGACCTGCAGCTCGGCCTCGGCCAGGTCGGGCAGCGCGGCCCCCGCCTGGCCCGCCTCGACGCGGATCAGTCCGCGGCAGGCGTGGCCGACGGCGGTCCAGACGCCCTCGCGGCGGGCCGCGGCGGCCGCGCGCAGGTCGTCGGCGGCCTCGAGGCTGTGCTCCAGCCGCGCGCCGCTGTGGTGCACCGCCCACAGGCGTGCGTGCAGCGCCTGTAGCAGTGCCTCGGCGTCGGTGCCGGCCTCCAGCTCGGCGGCGAGGGACTCCAGCTCCGAGACGAGGGCGGGGAGGTCCGCAGCAGGGCTGAGCCGGACCTGCCGGAACAGGGTGCTGACCTGCTCGGACGGCGAGGGGAGCGCAGGCGGGCGCGCCAGGTGCCCGGCCGAGGCCGGGTGTTCCTGATCATCGGGGGCGCCACGCACGCACGGACTCTAGCGAGCGACAGGCACCGCTGCCGATGGGCCGGGAGAGGGGAGTGCCCGGCGTGATCGTTCGGTGACGCATGGCTACGACGCGCTCGTGACGGCGGGGTGCAGCGGGCCGTGCGGGCCTTGCGGTGGCGTCGCGGTGTCCGGCCGGGGGCATCGCGGTGGACATCACCGGTCACGCGCGTCACCGCGGCTGCGCGCACGCCCTGGTGCCGTACGGTCGGGGCGTGAGTTCCGACGTCACCACGAACGGTTCGGCGCCCCGCGGCCAGGGCGGCGACGCCGAGAAATCCCCCGGCCGCGGCTACCGCAAGGGGCCGGTCCTCCTGCGCCGCGGGCAGGTCCCGGGGTCCACGGCCGACCAGCGCCTGCTCGACTCGCGCGGGACCAGCGACTGGGTCCACACCGACCCCTGGCGCGTCCTGCGGATCCAGGCGGAGTTCGTGGAGGGCTTCGGCGCCCTCGCCGAGCTCGGGCCGTCGATCAGCGTGTTCGGCTCGGCCCGGACCCCGCACGACCACCCCGACTACGCGCTCGGGCAGACCCTGGGACGCCGGCTGGCCGAGAGCGGTTGGACGGTGATCACCGGCGGCGGCCCCGGGGCCATGGAGGCCGTGAACAAGGGCGCCTGGGAGGCGGGCGGCGTGTCCGTCGGGCTCGGGATCGAACTGCCCTTCGAGCAGTCCATCAACTCCTACGTCGACGTGGCGATCAACTTCCGGTACTTCTTCGCCCGCAAGACGATGTTCGTGAAGTACGCCCAGGGCTTCGTCGTCCTGCCCGGCGGGTTCGGCACCTTCGACGAGCTGTTCGAGGCCCTGTGCCTGGTGCAGACCCGCAAGGTGACCTCGTTCCCGATCGTGCTGCTCGACACCGCGTACTGGACGGGAATGATCGACTGGCTGCGCAGCCACGTCCTGCCCCGCGGGATGATCGCCGAGGCCGACCTCGACCTGCTGCACCTCACCGACGACGTCGAGGACGTCGTGCGCCTGCTCGACGACGCGCGTCGCGCCGACGAGGGGGCGGCGGCCGAGGGCGAGGCCCCGGGGACCGATGCTCCCGGCGTCGGCAGCGACTGGGCCCGCGACCGCTACGGCGACGTCCCCCCGGAGGCCTGATGGCCGCCGTCTGCGTGTTCTGCTCCAGCTCCGCCGACATCGCGCCCTCGCACCTCGCGCTGGCCCGCCAGGTCGGGGAGCTGATCGGACGGCGCGGGCACCGCCTCGTCTCCGGCGGCGGCCGGGTCTCGATGATGGGTGAGGTCGCCCGCGGCGCCCGCGCCTCGGGGGCGCACACGCTCGGCGTGATCCCGCGCGCGCTGGTGGCGTGGGAGGTGGCCGACACCGAGGCCGACGAGCTCGTCGTCACCGACGACATGCGCGAACGCAAGGGACGCATGGACGCCGCCGCCGACGCCTTCCTCGCCCTGCCCGGCGGGCTCGGCACCCTGGAGGAGCTGCTCGAGGTGTGGGTGGCCCGCACCCTGGGCATGCACGACAAGCCGATCGTGGTCCTCGACCCCGAGGGGGTCTACCGCGGGCTCGCCGCGCTGGTCGACGACCTCGTCGGGGCCGGGTTCGTCCGGCGCCCGGCTGCGGCGGTGCTGGACTGGGCGACCGACGCCGAGCAGGCGTTCGACCTCCTCCAGGCGCGCTTGGACGCGGCCGGCGCCCCACCCGGGGCGCCCGTCGAGCCACCCGTCGAGCCCCGCGCCCAGCCCGGAGGGCGGGTCCCGGTGGCCATCGAGACCGCGTTGGAGGCCGACGTCTGAGGTCCGGCGGGGCCGCCGGGCGTGCCGGAGCGGGCCGAGGTGACGGGGCGGGTGCCGTCGGGACCGGCGACGTGGCACTATCGCCCCCGTGACTCTGCTGATGGGCGTCGTCTTCATCCTCATCGTCGCGGGTGTGGTGGCCGGTCTGGTGTCGGGAAAGATCGCCGGGGGCCTCGACGACCCCACGACGACCATCCCGCCGCGGGGCTTCGAGGCCGGGCCCGTCGCGCCTGCCGACGTGGCCTCCCTGCGGTTCGTCCCCGCGCTGCGCGGCTACCGGATGGACCAGGTGGACGCCGCGCTGGAACGGTTGTCGGCCGAGCTGGCCGCTCGCGACGAGGAGATCGCGCGGCTCAAGGCCGCCGCGTCCCCGGTCGTCGAGACCGAGGCCGCTCCCGTGTCCTTCACCCCGCCCGCCGCTGACGCCACACTGCCCGAGGAGCCGGTGGTCGCGGCTCCCGAGTCGGCGGTCGTCGCTGCGGAGGAGCCGGTGGTCGTCGCGCCCGTGGAGCCGGTGGTCGTCGCTCCGGAGGAGCCGGTCGTCGCCGAGCCCGTCGACGCCGACGTGCCCGCGGAGTCGCAGAGCCCCGCCGTGGCCGCGCAGCCGGCGGAGGCGGGCGAGCGCGCCTGACGTCCACAGGCGGGCCGCTCCGGCGTCCCGCCTGCGGCGGTCCTCCACAGGCCCCGATCTGACGGGGTCGTCCCCAGCCCTCGGGCTCAGCCCGCGCCGCTGACGGCGGGCGCTGCCACGATGGGCTCGTGATCGTCGAGAGCTCGCTCATCGTCCCCGCACCTGCCGCCGACGTCTGGCGGACCGTGACCGACTGGTCCCGGCACGGTGACTGGGTGCCCCTCACCTCCATGCGGGTGCTGCCCGGCCCCACCACCGGTGTCGGTACCCGCTTCGTGGGCCGTACCGGCGTGGGTCGGTTCGCCTTCGACGACGTGATGGAGGTCGTCGCCTGGCAGCCTCCCGTCGAGGTCGGCGCACTCCCGCCGGGCGACCCCTCCGCTCGCGGGGGCCGGCCGGGCAGGTGCGAGGTCCGCAAGATCGGCAAGGTCGTCACCGGCCGCGCCTGGATCGAGGTCCTGCCGGTCGACGAGACCACCTCCCGCCTGCTCTGGGGGGAGGACGTGCGCCTGGGCCGCCGCCGTCGGCTGACCGCGCTCGCCCCCCTGGGAGCCGTCGCGGCCCGAGCGGGTCTGCAGCGGGTGCTGGCGAAGATCGCCGCCGACGTCGCCGCCGGTCCCGGCCGCGGGGAGGACTCGGGGCGGGTGGTCGCGTGAGCACCGGGCCCGCGCTCGGCTCCGACGGCGTCGCCCGTTGCCCCTGGGCGCTGTCCACCCCCGAGTACGTCGCCTACCACGACCTCGAGTGGGGCCGCCCCGTGCACGGTGAGTCGGCGCTGTTCGAGCGGCTGAGCCTCGAGGCGTTCCAGTCGGGGCTGTCCTGGCTGACCATCCTGCGCAAGCGCGAGGCCTTCCGGTCCGCCTTCGCGGGGTTCGACGCCGAGGTCGTCGCAGGCTTCGGTGAGGCCGACCGCGAGCGACTGCTCGGTGACGCCGGCATCGTCCGCAACCGCGCGAAGATCGACGCGACGCTCGCCAACGCCGCCGCCGTGCTCCGCCTGCGCGAGAGCGTGGAGGGCGGGCTCGACGCGCTGATCTGGTCCTTCGCCGAGGGGTCGCGCCCGGCGCCGGAGACGACGGCCGAGGTTCCGCCCACCACCCCCGCGTCGGTGGCACTCGCCAAGACGCTCAAGCGGCACGGGTTCGTCTTCGTGGGTCCCACCACCGCCTACGCGGCGATGCAGGCCTGCGGGCTGGTGGACGACCACCTCGCCGGCTGCGCCGCTCGAGGGGGCGGCGGCGCCTGAGGGGGAGCGCTGTTGCGCCCGGATGGGCGAGGGAATGTCGCGTCGTTTCGTGCAGGACGTTCCGAGGCCCGATAATGACGACTGGGATCATCCCGCCTGCGACCGGCGGGGGTGTGCCGACCGACGGCGCGCCCCGGGAGCGGGTGGCGAACGAGACGAGGAAGGGGATGCCGCATGGCGGCCATGAAGCCGAGGACCGGCGACGGCCCGCTCGAGGTCACCAAGGAGCTCAAGGGGACGCTCGTGATGCGGGTGCCGCTGGAAGGTGGTGGCCGCCTGGTCGTGGAGATGTCCATGGTCGAGGCCGAGGAGCTGCGCGGCGAGATCGCCAGCGCGTTGGGCAACTGAGGGCAGCACCATCGGCGCGCCGCGAAGCGGCGCTCCACGAGAACGGCCTCGTCGGGGGCCCGGGCTTCGGCTCGGGCCCCCGACGCGTGTGTGCCTGAGGCCGGGGGACGGTCTGCGGCACAGTGCGCCGCGAACCGTCCCGGGGCCGGGTGGCGAGGGCGGGGCGGTCGGCTGGGGGACGGTCTGCGGAACAGTGCGCCGCGAACCGTCCCGGGGTCGGGTGGCGAGGGCGGGGCGGGCGGCTGGGGAACGGCCTGCGGCACGGTGCGCCGCGGAGCGTCCCGGGGTCGGGTGGCGAGGGCGGGGCAGGCGGCTGGGGGACGGTCTGCGGCACAGTGCGCCGCGAAGCGTCCCGGGGTCGGGTGGCGAGGGCAGGGCGGGTGGCTGGGGGACGGTGTGCGGCACAGTGCGCCGCGAACCGTCCGGGGTCGGGTGGCAGGGGCGGGGGCGGGGCCGGCGGTCGTCGGCGGGCCGACCGGGGGACGACGGACCGGCCGGGTAGTGTCGCGGCGGTGAGCGACAGCCGTCCCGAAGCCGCCGTCGTGGCCTCCGCCGACAGCGTGCCCGCCGACTGGCCTCGGTTCAGCCCCCCGCCGGTGGAGCTGGCCGGGCCGCAGGACCCCACCCGGCCCCGCGTGCTCGTCGTCGCCGTCGCCGCGTCCCCCGAGGAGCCCGCTCCCACCGAGGACGCCGAGGGTGCCTGGGGCGCCGGCGTCACTCCCGCGTGCGGTGCCGAGGCCCTCGTCGCCCACGGCATCGGCCCCGGGCCGGCCACGGCCGCGGGGTGGCCGGTCGCCTGGGCCCAGACGATGCCTGCGCCCGCGGCCCCCGCCCGGGGCGGGCCGGCCGAGCTCGTCAGCGTGGCGGTACCGCCGGTCGCCGGGCTGCCGGCACGCGTGCTCGCGACCCTCGGCCTGACAGCCGAGACCGGGACGAGGGCCGTACGCCGAGCGGGCGCCGCCGTCGGTCGGGCCTTCCGCGGCAAGGGCCCTGTGACGGTCCTGCTGCCCGCGCTCTCCGACACGGGCCTGCGCGCCTTCGTCGAAGGTCTCGTGCTCGGCGCCTACCAGACCCCCCGCGCGAATCCCGCGGCTGCGGACGAGGCAGGGATCACGCTCGTCGTCGACGACCCGGCGGCCGCTCGTCCCGCCCTCGTCGCAGGGCTTGCCCACGCGCGCGCCACGACGGGCGCTCGCGACCTCGCCGCCACACCGTCCAACGTCAAGGGCCCCGCCTGGCTGGCCGCACGCGCACGCGAGCTGGAGGCCGACGGCGTCCGGGTACGGGTCCGCGAGGTCGAGGAGCTGCGCGCCGGCGGGTTCGGCGGCCTGCTCGCCGTGGGCGCCGGCTCCTCCCGCCCCCCGGTCCTGGTGGAGCTGGAGTACGCCCCCGAAGGCGTGGACGGGCAGCCGATCGTGCTCGTCGGCAAGGGCATCACCTACGACACCGGCGGGCTGTCGATCAAGCCCCGCGAGTCGATGGTGTCGATGAAGACCGACATGAGCGGCGCCGCCGTCGTCCTGGAGACGCTGCGCGCCTGCCGCGCGGCGGGGGTGCGGCGGCGCGTCGTGGGGCTGCTGCCCACCGCGGAGAACGCCGTCGGGGCAGCCTCCTACCGGCCCTCGGACGTGATCACGCAGTACGGCGGCACCACCGTCGAGGTGGCCAACACCGACGCCGAGGGGCGGCTCGTGCTCGCCGACGCCCTCGCCTACGCCGTCGCCGACCTCGACCCCAGCTGCGTGGTCGACATCGCCACGCTCACCGGCGCCGCCACCCTGGGCCTGGGCAAGCGGCACGCCGCGCTCTACGCCACCGACGAGGAACTGGCCGCGGCGCTGGAGGCGGCGGCCGAGTCCTCGGGGGAGCAGGTGTGGCGGATGCCCCTGGTCGAGGACTACCTGCCCGCCGTCGAGTCCTCCGTCGCCGACCTCCGCCACGTGCCCGAGAAGACCGGCATCGGTGGCGGCTCGATCACGGCCGCGCTGTTCCTGCGCTCGTTCGTGGGGTCGCTGCCGTGGGCGCACCTCGACGTCGCCGGCACCGCCCGGGCCGACAAGGACGAGCACGAGGTCACCCGTGGGGCGACCGGGTGGGGTGCGCGACTGCTGCTGCGCTGGCTGGAAGCGGACGCGGTGCCGACGGGCGGCGCTGCGGCGGACGAGGAACGAGGACGGTCATGAGGGGTCTGTCGGTGCGCTGGAGCCTGGTCGGCACCGGGGAGTCCGTGGCGGCGTCGCTGCGCGAGTACGTGGCCACGACCAGCCTGGAGCGGTTCACGGGCATGCCCGGTCTGTCGTTCAAGACCTGGCGCATGCGCGAGGGGGAGTGGTTCGAGGGCACCTACGTCTTCGGCGGCGTCGAGGAGCGCGAGGCGTTCCAGGCCGGGTTCACCCCCCAGGGAGCGACGTCCCCGGTCAGCCGGATCGTGGGCGTGGGTCCCGAGCTGATCGAGCCGTTCGAGGTCGTCGCCGTGGCCGAGGGCAACGAGGGCTTCGCACCCGGGGTGGGACTGACCGAGCTCGTCGACTGACCCAGCTCGTCGACTGACCGAACGGGCGGACCGACCGGGGGACCCCGGCCGGTCGCCCCGGTCAGTCCTCGCCGTCGCTGACGAGGACCGTCCAGGTGGTGAGGACGTCGGGGTTCACTACCACCTCGCCGGTGCCGTGCAGCCGGTAGGTGCCCGGGTCGGCGGGGCGGAAGGCCTCCTCGTCGGCGGGGATCAGGGCCGGCTCGTCCCAGCCGGGGCGCTCGACCACGACGACCCCTTCGGCGACCTCCAGCACCTCGCCGCAGAACTGCTGCCGGTCGAGCACCGTGCCCGCCTCGTCGACGAACGTGACGCCCACCAGCAGGCGCTTGCCCACGAGGCCCGCGAGCCGGTCCGCGCCGCGCAGCAGGCGCCGGGGCGGGGTGGAGCGGCCCGGGTCGACGACCGGCATGCTGCCGGTGACGGGCGGGGTCGTGCCGGTGGTCGCGGGGTCCCGGGGCGGCCAGGGGGCCTCGCTCACGGGACCACCCCCACCAGCAGGCCGTCGCCGCAGGGCAGGAGGGCGCTGGTCAGCGCGCCGAGGTCGCGGACGTCGCGGGTGAGCTCGCGGACGGCGACGGTGTCGGGGTCGCGCTGAGCGGGATCGGCCACCCGGTTGTGCCAGAGCGCGTTGTCCACGCACAGCAGGCCGCCCGGGCGCAGCAGGCGCAGGGCCTGCTCGAGGTAGTCGCCGTAGGCCTGCTTGTCGGCGTCGATCAGGACGAGGTCGTAGCCGTGGTCGGCCAGGCGCGGCAGGACGTCGAGCGCCGAGCCGCCGATCATGCGGGTGCGGTTGGGGCGGACCCCCTCCTCGGCGAACGCCTCTCGTGCGGCCCGCTGGTGGTCGACCGCGACGTCGATGGTGGTGAGGACGCCGTCGGCGGGCATGCCGCGCAGCAGGTACAGGCCGGACACCCCGGCTCCGGTACCCACCTCGACGACGGCGCGGGCCTGCACGGCCCGGGCGAGGACCCGCAGCGCCGCTCCCGTGCCCGGCATCACCGGCGTGCAGCCCAGCTCGGCGGCGCGGGCGCGGGCACGCAGCAGGACGTCGTCCTCGGCCACGAAGTTCTCGGCGAAGGCCCAGCTCGACGGCGTGGGTGCGGAAATGACGACCTCCAGGCCCTCGGCGTCGGCGTGCGGCGGCCCGTGGATGCCGCCTGACGCGGCACGGCGCGACCTCGCGCCGGTGCCAGGAGCAGCCTAGCCACGTGACGTCCTCCGTGACGCCGCCCGCCTCGGCGAGGCGATTCCCAGGCAACTCCCAGCCTGATCGGAGCCCGCTGGCATCCACCCGGGGGAACGTTTACTGCGTCGGGACCGTTGACCCGGCGCGGCGAGGAGCCGCCGTCCCGCTGACCGACCTGGAGGAACGGTGACGAGCTACGCGATCCCCGCGATGACGTTCGGGGTCCCCGGCCCCGGACGTGGCGCGCTCGACCGCCTGCGCGGTCGGCGTCAGCGTCCCGAGGAGCCGAGCGTGCGCATGTCCGCCGACTCGGGAGACGCCCGCCCCGAGACGGCGCCCGCCGTGGCCGGGCCGGCCGAGGTGGCCGCCCCCGTCGTGGCGCCGACCGTCCCCGTGATGTCGCAGGCCGCCTGGACGCCGCCCTCGTGGGAGGACATCGTGCGCGAGCACGGCGCCCGCGTCTACCGGCTCGCCTACCGCCTCACCGGCAACCAGCACGACGCCGAGGACCTCACCCAGGAGGTCTTCGTGCGGGTGTTCCGCTCGCTGAACAGCTACACCCCGGGCACGTTCGAGGGCTGGCTGCACCGGATCACCACGAACCTGTTCCTCGACCAGGTGCGCCGCAAGCAGCGGATCCGGTTCGACGCCCTCCCCGACGACGCGGGCGACCGGCTCGCCGGCAACGACCCGGGCCCCGAGCGGGCGTGGGAGATGAACAACCTCGACCACGACGTCCAGGCCGCCCTCGACACGCTGCCTCCCGACTTCCGCGCGGCCGTCGTGCTGTGCGACATCGAGGGCCTGTCCTACGAGGAGATCGCGGCGACGCTCGACATCAAGCTCGGCACCGTCCGCTCGCGCATCCACCGCGGCCGAGCCCTGCTGCGGGAGTCGCTGGCCCACCGCGGCCGGGGCCGCGCGGGCGCCACGTCCACCCTCACGACCGCCCCGGAGGGGCCGGTGGTGGTCCGGTGACCCACCTCGGGGAGCGGGTCTGCGACCTCGTCGACGGCCAGTTGTCTCCGGCCGAGGCGGAGGACGCGGCGGCGCACCTCGCCGGGTGCCCGGCGTGCCGGCACGAGGTCGACGCCGCGCGCCTGCTCAAGCAGCGGCTCGCCGGGCTCGCGGGCCCAGAGCCCACGGGCGACTTCCTGTCGCGGCTGGTGGGGATGGGTGGTCCTGCAGGTCCGCTGCCGCCCGCGCCGACGCCCATGCCTCAGGGCTGGCGGCCCGTCACGGCGGCGATGCCCCCGCGGATGAGCCTCGTCGGCCAGCGCAGGCCCGCCGTGCTCGCGCCCGTCGCCGCATGGCGTCCGCCCAGCCGGGGGCTGGCGATGACCGTCGGCGCCCTGTCGCTCGCCTCCGTCGGCGTGTTCGCCGTCGCGGGTGCGGCGGGCGGCCCCGAACCCGTTCCCGCGCCCGGCCGTACCGTCGTGCCGGTGGCGAACCTGGTGGTTCCCGCCGGCCTGCGCAGCCCCGAGCCGACCCCCACGGACGACCTCGCCACCTCGGCCGGCCAGGTCCCCGTTCCCGCCACGCCCTGATCCGGCCCGCTCGTCGCCGTCCGGTCGTGCAGGCCGGGCGGTTCGCGGCGTGCCGGGGTGGGTGTGAGACGCTGCCGCGGGGCGGAAACCTCCGACCCCTGACGCAACGGCGTGGAGGGCGGCGATGACAGGACCGGAGGACGGGGACGGCGTGCCCGAGCACCGGCCGTGGGAGCCCTTCAGCCCGCCGGACGTGCCGCTCGCCGCGCAGCAGCATCGGTCGTCGGCCGGCGGTGCCGCGCCTGCGGCTCCCGACTGGTCCGGCTACGCCCCGCCCGCCGCCCCCGCCGGGTGGGCCTCCCCGGCGCCCGCTCCTGCTCCCGCGCCCGCCGCGACGCCGTCGCAGCAGCCCACGGGGGCCTGGCCGTCGCCGTCGGGGGCGCAGTGGCCCCCGCCGCCCGCGTGGCCGCAGCCCGCACCGCCCCCGGTCTCCCCGCACCCGCCGTCGGGCACGTTCCCGCCCCCGGCCCCGGGTGAGCACGCCGCCTTCCCGGCCGCGCCGCCCGTCCACCCCCTCGTCGCGGCCGCGCCGGCGCGCCCGCGCCGTCGCCGTCCTGTGCTCGCCGTGCTCGCCGCCGTCGTCGCCTGCCTGCTGTCCGGGCTCGTCGGGGGCTCGTGGGCGCGGGGCTGGACGACGACCGGGTCGACGGCTCGCTGCCCCCGGCGCCCGCGCCGGTGTCCGGCCAGTCGGGTCAGGCCCGGCCGCGCGACAGCGTCGCCGGCATCGCCGCGGCCATCCTGCCCAGCGTGGTGGCCCTGCGGGTGACCAGCAGCGACGGCACCGCCACCGGGTCCGGCTTCGTCATCCGCGCCGACGGCTACATCCTCACGAACAACCACGTCGTGGCGTCGGCGCCCAAGGGCGACTCCGTCGTCGTGATCTTCCAGGACGGCACCCGCGTCAACGGCAACGTCGTGGGCAAGGACGCGAGCTACGACCTCGCCGTCGTCCGGATCAAGCGTGGCGGCCTGGTGCCGCTGCGCCTGGCCGACAGCGCCAAGGTGGCCGTGGGCGACCCGGTCATCGCCGTGGGCGCGCCGCTGGGCCTGCAGGGCACGGTCACCACGGGCATCGTGAGTGCGACCAACCGTCCGGTCGCGGCCGGCGGTGAGGACGCGCAGCAGGAGTCGTCGTTCATCAACGCCATCCAGACCGACGCCGCGATCAACCCGGGCAACTCCGGCGGCCCGCTGCTCGACGCCGACGGCTCGGTCGTGGGGATCAACTCCGCGATCGCGCGGGCGCCCGGCAGTGTCGGCGGTGCGGCCGGCAGCATCGGCCTCGGCTTCGCGATCCCCAGCAACCAGGCGCGGCGCACGTCCGAACAGCTGATCCGTCAGGGCAAGGCCGACCACCCCGTGATCGGGGTGCTCCTGGACCGCGAGTACGACGGCGAGGGCGTGAAGGTCGCCGAGACGTCGTCGTCGGGCCAGCCGCCCGTCACCAAGGGGGGCCCGGCCGACAAGGCGGGGATCAAGCCCGGTGACCTGATCGTGGCGTTCAACGGCCGCCCCGTCGCGGCGCCCGACGAGCTCGTCGTCGCCATCCGCGCCCAGGCGCCCGGCGACACGGTGACGCTGACCGTGCGGCGGGGGGACCGCGACCGGCAGGTGAAGGTCACGCTCGTGGCGTCCGGCGACTGATCGACGAGAGGCGACCCGTGTTCGGGATCAACCCCTGGGAGTTCACGGTCCTCGTGATCGTGGCTCTCGTCGTCCTCGGCCCCGAGCGGCTGCCGGGGTACGCGATGCAGTTGGCGCGCCTCGTCCGCCAGGTGCGCCAGCTCGCCGCGGGGGCGGGGGAGCAGATGCGGCAGGAACTGGGCCCGGAGTTCGACGACATCGACTGGCGCAAGCTCGACCCGCGGCAGTACGACCCGCGCCGCATCGTGCGGGAGGCGCTGTCGGACAGCTTCGACGTCGACGACCCTCTGGGGCTCAAGAGCGCCATGGACCCGGGCATGAAGCCGCGCTCGGCGGGCGGCCCGGCCGCCGCGCCCGTGTTCGACGACGACCTCGGCTGGCCCCGCGAGCCCGAGACCGACGACTCCCCGGGCGCGAGCCCGGCGACGCCGAGTCCCGGCGCCGGGCCCTCCACGTCGGGGCCCGCCGGCGGGGCCGCGGCTCAGGGGCGCGCGGGCGCCGGGGCCGCGGACCTGCCGTTCGACCCCGACGCCACCTGAGCTCCACCGCGCAGCGGCGCGGACGCCGCCGCGGTCGCCCCGGGGCCGCCACCGCGAGGGGCAGAGGGGCTCAGCGGCCCACGGGCTCCAGGCCCAGGCGCTTGCCGGCCAGCCCGCGACGACGGGCGACGAGCTTGTCGCAGATGGCGCCGAGCGCAGAACCGGCGGGCGTGGCCGGGCCGGACAGGACGACCGGGACGCCGCCGTCCCCGCCCTCGCGCAGCGACGGGTCGAGCGGCACCTGACCGAGCAGCGGGACGTCGGTGCCCATCATCGAGGTGAGAGACGCCGCGACGGTCTGCCCGCCGCCCGAGCCGAACACCTCGACGCGGCCGCCGTCGGGCAGCTCCAGCCAGGACATGTTCTCGATCACGCCGGCGATGCGCTGCTTGGTCTGGGTGGCGATGGAGCCGGCGCGCTCGGCGACCTCGGCCGCGGCGATCTGCGGGGTGGTCACGACGATCAGCTCGGCGCCGGGCAGCAGCTGCGCCGTCGAGATCGCGATGTCACCGGTGCCCGGGGGCAGGTCGAGGAGCAGGACGTCGAGGTCGCCCCAGAACACGTCGGAGAGGAACTGCTCCAGCGCGCGGTGCAGCATGGGCCCGCGCCAGATCACCGGCTGGTTGCCCGGCACGAACATCCCGATGGAGATGACCTTCACGCCGTGGGCGACCGGCGGCAGGATCATGTCCTGCACCTGGGTGGGCGTGGAGTCGACGCCGAGCATCCGGGGCACCGAGAAGCCGTGCACGTCGGCGTCGACGACGCCCACGGACAGGCCGCGCGCGGCGAGGCCGGCGGCCAGGTTCACCGTGAGGCTGGACTTGCCGACGCCGCCCTTGCCCGAGGCGATCGCGTAGACGCGGGTCAGGTTGTCGGGCCGGTTGAACGGCACCTCGCGCCCGGCGCCGGGGCCGCGCAGCTTGTCGCGCAGCTTCTCCCGCTGCTCGTCGCTCATCACGTCGAGGTCCACGCGGACCCCGCTCACGCCGTCGACCGCCGACACCGCGGCGGTCACGTCCCGGGTGATCTTGTCGCGCATCGGACAGCCCGCCACCGTCAGGTAGACGGCGACCTCGACGACTCCCTCGTCGGTGACCTCCACCGACTTGACCATGTCCAGGTCGGTGATCGGACGGTGGATCTCGGGGTCCTGCACGGTGGCCAGGGCGGCGTGGACGGCGGTGAGGTCGACGGGCATGCGGCCATCGTAGGTCGGGCGGGGCCGTGACCCCTCGTCGGAGGTCCTCGGCCCGAGGTTCAGTGCCGGCGCGGCCGCGGCGGCCCGCCCGCCGTCTCCGCCGCCCAGGCCGCAGGCGGGCCCATCTCGGGGGGCAGCTTGCGGCGCCCGGCCGCCGCGTCGCCCGTCGCCGGGGTGCGGCACCAGGGACACACGCGCCAGTCGGGGTCGAGGGAGCGGGCACAGGCGCTGCAGTGCCCGCGGTCCAGCGTCACCGAGCACCAGGGGCAGGCGACCATGTCGTTCTCGACCGGCCGGCCGCAGGCGTGGCAGGCGTGGTCGGTCGCCTGGTCGGACTGCGTGACCCGGATGACCTCCTCGAACGTCGTGTCCCCGGCCATGGCCTTCTCGATCGCGGAGCCGCGCAGCGTCTGCATGCCGGCGGCACGCGCGGCGGCGGCGATCGTGCCCTCCGAGGGGTCCTTGATCAGCACCTGGCGCAGGGCGGCGTCGACCACGAGCACCTCGTAGATGCCCGTCCGGCCCCGGTAGCCGGTGCCGCCGCAGTCGGCGCAGCCGGTGCCGCGGGTCGGGTTGGCGCCAGCGAGGTCCTGCGCGGACATGCCGAGCAGCGCGAGCGTGACGTCGTCGGGCCGGTAGGGGGCCGCGCACGCCCTGCAGGGGGTGCGCACGAGGCGCTGGGCGATGGTCGCGGTCAGCGAGGAGGCGACGAGGAACGGTTCGGCGCCCATGTCGACGAGCCGGGTGATGGCGGCGACGGCCGAGTTCGTGTGCAGCGTCGTGAGCACCATGTGGCCGGTGAGGGACGCCTTCAGCGCCAGCTCCGCCGTCTCGCCGTCACGGACCTCACCGACGAGCACGATGTCGGGGTCCTGCCGCAGGATCGAGCGCAGGCCCGCCGAGAACGTCATGCCCGTCTTGGTGTTGACGCCGACCTGTGTGATGCCGGGCAGCTGGACCTCGACCGGGTCCTCCAGCGTCACGATGTTCTTCTCGGGCGACATCACGTGCGAGATCGCCGAGTACAGGGTGTTCGTCTTGCCCGACCCGGTCGGTCCCGTGATCAGGATCAGCCCCTGCGGCACCGACAGGGCCGACTGGAAGCCCTCGAGCTGGCGCGGCAGCATGCCCAGCGAGCCCAGGTTGGGCACCGAGTCGCCCCGGGTGAGGAGCCGGATCACGACCTTCTCGCCGTGCAGGCTCGGCAGCGTGGAGACACGGGCGTCGATCGCCGTCCCCTCGACCGTGAACCGGGAGCGGCCGTCCTGGGGGACGCGGCGCTCGGAGATGTCCAGGCCCGACATGATCTTGATCCGGCTGACGACGGACGTCGCGAGGCGGCGGGGCGCGTTCATCACGTCGCGGAGGATGCCGTCGATGCGGTACCGGACGCGCAGCGTGTCGCGCTGGGCCTCGATGTGGATGTCGGAGGCGCGTTGCAGGACGGCGTCGCCGAGGATCCGGTTGACCAGCCGCACGATCGGCGCGTCGTCGTCGGGCAGCCCGCTGGGCGCCTCGATGTCGTCGTCGATCGACTCCTCGGCAGCCGTGACCTGCGTGGAGTCCTCGCCGAGGGACCACGCGCGGGCGATCTGGTCGCGGATCTGGCTGTCGACGGCGACGACGACCTGGATCTCACTGGAGTGCGTGTAGAGCTTCACGTCGTCGAGGGCGAGGACGTTCGTGGGGTCCGACGCCGCGACGACGAGCCCGCCCCGGGGGGTGCGGTCGAGCACGAGGACGCGCGTGCGCTCGGCGACGGCGCGGGGCAGCAGCCGCACGACGTCGGGGGCCGGCACCGCGCGGGAGAGGTCGACCATCTGCAGGCCCAGCAGGTCGGCGAGCGCCTGCGCGACGTCGCGTTCGGTGGCGAGCCCCAGCTCGACGACCACCTGCCCGAGGCGGCGGCGCGGGCCCGGCGCGTTGCGCTGGGCCTCCAGGGCCACGTCGAGCTGCTCGGGGGTGAGCAGACCCGCGTCGACGAGGACGTCACCGATGCGGCGGCGGCGGCCCGCGAGGCCGGGCTGACCGGACGGTTCGAGGAAGCTCACCTGAGATGCATCGGCAGCGCGGAGCCGGAATTGACCCGACCGGGTGCCTCCGCTCGGGCGAACCGGTCCTGCCGCCCCCGCGGGGCCTCGACGATCAGGAGGCGTCCGCCTCGGCCGGCGGCGCCTCGGTCGGTCGCACGCCGCCGTCACGCCGTGGTGCCTTGGCCTTCTTGCGCTTGGGTCGGGCGGGGGCGGGTGCCTCGCCGGCGTCCGCCGTCGCGGGGGGAGCGGAGGCGGCGGCCAGTTCCTCCAGCAGGTCGCGCAGCTCGGAGCGCAGGAAGTCGCGGGTGGCGACGTCGCGCAGGGCGATCCGCAGGGCCGCCACCTCGCGCGTGAGGTACTCGGTGTCGGCGAGGTTGCGCTCGGCCCGCTGCCGGTCCTGTTCCAGCGCGACGCGGTCGCGGTCGGCCTGCCGGTTCTGGGCGAGCAGGATCAGCGGCGCCGCGTAGGACGCCTGCAGGCTCAGGATCAGCGTGAGCAGGGTGTAGTTCAGCTCGCGCGGGTCGAACCGCCACCCGGCGGGGGCGTAGGTGTTCCAGGCGATCCAGGCGCCAACGAACACCGTCATCCCCACGATGAACTGCGCGGTGCCCATGAACCGCGCGAACGCCTCCGACCACCGCCCGAACATCTCCGGGTCGAGGTTCGGGGCCGACAGGGCGGGGCGCCGCGACGTCGTGCGCGGGACGTCGAGGGGTGCGCGGCCGCGCGTCGTCCCCGTGCGTCCGCGGCGCCGGCCCGGACGCCTGCTCGCGGAGGTCTCGTCGGTCACCGGGCCCCGCCCTTGCCGCCGGGGGCCGGCACGGCCGGGGTGTGCAGGTCGTCGGCGCGGTCGTCGCTCTCCCGCCAGTCCTCGGGCAGGAGGTGGTCGAGGACGTCGTCCACGGTCACCGCGCCCACCAGCCGCCCGGCGGCGTCCGTCACCGGCATGGAGACCAGGTTGTAGGTGGCCAGGCGCCGGGCGACCACCGACAGCGGGTCGGTCGGCGACAGCGGCTCGACCGCCTTGTCGATGAGCGTGCCGAGCGGGCTGCCGGGGGACTCGCGCAGCATCCGCTGGATGTGGACCAGGCCCAGGTACTTGCCGGTGGGCGCCTCCAGCGGCGGGCGGCACACGAACACCGACGCGGCGATCGCCGGGATGACGTCCTCGCGGCGCACGTGGGCGAGGGCCTCGGCGACGCTGGTGTCGGGCGCGAGGACGATCGGCTCGGGCGTCATGATCCCGCCCGCGGTGTTGTCGGCGTAGGCGAGCAGCCGGCGGACGTCGTCGGCCTCCTCGGGGTCCATCAGGTCGAGCAGTTGCTCGGCCTGGTCGCCGGGCAGCTCCGAGAGCAGGTCGGCCGCGTCGTCGGGCTGCATCGCCTCGAGGATGTCCGCGGCGCGGTCGCTGCCCAGCTCGGACAGGATCTCCACCTGGTCGTCCTCGGGCAGCTCCTCCAGGACGTCGGCGAGCCGCTCGTCGTCGAGGGCGCTCGCGACCTCGAGGCGCCGCTTCGGCGTCAGCTCGCGGATGACGTCGGCGAGGTCGGCCGCCTTCAGCTCCTCGAACGCCGCCAGCAGGTTGGTGGCGCCCTGGCGCTGCTCGACGACGCCGACGGCCGTGAGCGCGTCGAAGTCGACGATGCGGGTCTCGCCGCCGCGGCGGCTCAGCCGCCCCGTGAGCCCGCCCCGGCGGTGCTGCCCGCCCACCCGCACCGCGACCTTCGACACCCGCCAGTCGCGCTGGCCGGGCTGCTCGATCGCGATGTCCTCGATCACCGCCTCCTCGCCCGCCTGCCCCGAACCGGGGGAGGTGCGCAGGTGGACGACGCGGTCGAGCATCTCGGCCAGGAGCAGCGTCTCGGTGGGCCGCTGCTCGAACCGGCGCATGTTCACCAGCCCCGTGGTGATCACCTGGCCGGCGTCGACGCTCGTCACGCGGGTCATCGGGACGAACACCCGGCGGCGGCCGGGGACCTCGACGACGATGCCCACCGCGCGCGGCGCCTGTCGGTTGGCGTGGAAGACGGTGACGACGTCGCGGACCTTGCCCACCTGGTCCCCGAGGGGGTCGAACACGGGTAGGCCCGCCAACCGGGCGACGAACACGCGACGTACCGCACCGCTCACCTCGCCAGGCTAGCTGGCGCGGGTGGCCGGGGAGTGCGGACGTGCGGACGGCCGAGGAACCGCGGGCCGTGGCCCGGCATCCTTGGGGCGCCACCTCAGGTGCGGGTATCCGCCCTGAGCGGGCCGACCGCGGCAGCGGCGGGTGGTGGCGCGGTGTGGTGAGCGGGCGGAGGGTGTCGTGTGAGCGGATCGCGGTCGACGCCGTCGATCGGCACGGTGGTCACGGGGACCCCGGGTCGGCCTCACGAGCGCGAACCGGTGCCCGGTCTCCGCTGGGCGGTGTTCTCCCTCGTGCTGGCCGTCGTGCTCGCCGCGCTGCCCGCAGGCATCGGCCTCCACCTGCGAGGTCAGGCGCGAGCCGCGACAGAGCTGCGCCTCGGCGGAGCGCAGGCACAGGTGACCGAGGCGATCCTGTCCGGTAGCGGCGGCCGCGGCCACTGCGAGGTGCACAAGGTGGCCGTTCGGTTCACCCCTCGCAACGACGTGGAGGTCCGGGCGTTCCTGCTCGGCGTCACCCCGGAGGGGAGGGCGCGCTGTGACACCGCACCCGCACCCGCCGACTCGCGATACGCCGTCCCGTTCCGCGTGCTGTACGACCCTCAGCGGCCCGAGCGGGTCATCGCCGTCAGGGATGTCGACGCCACCGAGGACGTGCCGTACGGGACTCTGTTCGTGCTCGCGGCGGGGGTTGCCGCCCTCGGGCTCATGGGCGCCACGGCGATCGGGCTGCGCGCCCTCTGGCCGATGCCGCGTCGCAGAACGCGGCGACGATCGTGAAGGGGACACACGGATGGGACGCAAGCAGACGAAGGCCAAGGGGTGGCCATGTCGGCAGTTCTCCCTGGCCAACCCCGTGGGCAAGCATCAGGGGGACCTCCCGCGGCTGCTGCGCCGCATGGCCGATCAACTGGAGCAGGACGGCATCGACGGCGCCGACATCCTCGACCTCACGATCTCGCAGGACGTCACCGCGAGGGGGCCGTGGTGGAGCGCGACCGTGTACTGGAGCCGCCGCTGACCGGCTGTCCGGCTGGTTCAGCCCGCGCTGACGGGCACCTGGCGGGGGGCGGCGAGCAGCCAGGTGAGGACGACGGCGACGACCGCCTGCGCACAGATCAGCGCGGCGAGGACGACGAGCTGGAACCGGGCTGCCTGCACCGGGCTCGCCCCGCCCAGCAGGGCGCCGACGAAGGCGCCGGGCAGTGTCACCAGCCCGGTGGTGCGGGTCTGGTCGAGCACCGGCACGAGCGACTCGGCCGCCGCGGCCGTGCGTAGCTCGTCGGTGGCCTGCCGCATCGTCGCGCCCAGGGCGAGCCAGCCCTCGACCTCCTCGCGCCGGGAGATCAGTGCCGAACGCAGCAACCGCCCTGCGAGCGTGGCCGCGGTCATGGTGTTGCCGAGGACGATCCCGGCCAGCGCGATGACGTAGCGCGACTGTGCGGGCAGCACCCCGAGGGCGAACACGACGCCGAGCGCGAGGCCCGCGCCACCCGCGCACGCGGCGACCACCCGCCGTCCGACCTGCTCGAAGCCCTTCAGGCGCCGGGCCGCCGTCACGGTCGCCGTGGTCAGCATGACCAGCACGGCGAGCGCCACCGCCCAGGGCGCCGCGATGACCCCGCGCAGCAGGAGGCCCACGGCGGCCAGTTGCGCCGCGCCACGGGCGACCGCCACGACCGGTCGGCTGCCCAGCGAGACCCCCGCCACCCGCAGGACGACCAGGGTGCAGGCGAGCAGGACGGCGGTGCCGATCCCGAGGCGCACCAGCTCCGACGTCGTCATCGCGCCACCACGGGCGCGGCGGGCGTCAGCGGCGTCCGCCCTCTCGGGGCTGCAGCTCGCCCTTGCCGTCGCGCTTCCAGATGCCGCGCACGCGGCGCTTGCGCCCTCCGACGTGCCAGGGCTGCGGGCCCACGGTGGTGGCGGGGATGCGCGGCGGGCGGACGGCGCCGACCTCGCTGGCGTCGTCCCCGGCGCCGAGGGACTCGTACGCCACCGGCACCAGCCGGTAGACGGTGGCGCCCCCGGCCCAGCGCGTGCGCGTCTCCTCCTGGTCGGGGGCGTTGAGGCGCGCGGCGATCAGGGCGTCGACGGCGGGCGCCCAGTCGGCGCTGGACGGCAGGATCTCCTGCCCCTGCGCGATGAACGTGATGACGCGGCTGCCGTCGTCCTTGCTGCGCACGGCCACCTCGACCTCGCCGGCGAGGGAGGGCAACAGCTGTTCGCCCATCCCGCTGACGAGGTGGACGGCGTCGGCGTGCCAGACGTGCCAGGCCAGCCGGTGCTGCCGCTCGCTCACGGGGCGCACCCACAGCGCGGCGCTCTTGGAGCACGCCTCGGCCGCGAGCGCGGCGGCGGTGGGGGTCAGCGTGAGCGGGCCGGCAGGCGCGGGATCGTGCAACGGCTCGGGATCGACCGCGATCCGGTCGTGGGGGATGGCGCCGGTGGGGTCGGCCGCGACGCCGCGCTCCTCACCCACGGTGGGTTCGGCGACGTCCTCGACCGCCCACGCCGCCGGCGCGTCGGGCGCCTGCTCGTCGCTCTCGGCGGGGGCAGGCTCCGGGCTCGGGTCGGTGCCCGGCTCGACGGAGGAGTCGGCAGCGGGATCGGGCTCGGGGCGTCGCCGCAGTCTCACGCCGGAAGCCTGCCACACGACGTCCGTGTCCAGGGGGTGCAGCGCCCAACGGGCACGAGTGACGCGCCGGACGCTGCACCCCCGCGGGAACGGGGACGGGTCAGCGGGTGACGGACTCGAAGGCGTCGCCGACGCGCGGCAGGGCGGCCTCGACGAGCTCCTTCGCCTTGGGGCGCAGGCCGTTGTAGATCTTCGCGGCGCCGGCGTGGTCGGGCTTGACGGCGCGGGAGTCGGTCACCGAGAGCAGGGCCTCGGCGGCCGAGTCGCCCTGGGCGGCCAGGTGGGCACCGAACGGCTGCGCGCCGCGGGTCGCCCAGAACGGGTCGAGGCTGGAGGCGAAGTCGGGGAGCATGCGGTCGATCGCCGTCGCGACGATGGTCGGCTTGACCGCGGTGACGGCCTTGTAGCCCGCCTTGATCGGCAGCGAGCTGAGGCCGGAGCGGCCCTGGACCTCGGCCTCGACGGCGGCGGTCAGTGCGGCCACGGCCTGCGTGCGGCGCGCGGGGTCGGCCAGGATCGTGGAGAGAGTGGTGTCGGTCACGGCCGGATTCTGGCATCGGGCAACGCCCGTTCGCGGGCGAATGCGCAAGCTGCCCGATCAGTCCTTGAGGCGGTCCCGGAACGGGTTCGCCCGGTACACGCCGAGGATGCGCATCTCGGCGAAGAACGACAGCTCCTCGAACGCCCGGGCGACGTGCGGCTCGTCGGGGTGCCCCTCGATGTCGGCGAGGAACTGCGTGGCCGTGAACTGCCCGCTGACCATGTAGGACTCGAGCTTGGTCATGTTGATGCCGTTGGTCGCGAACCCGCCGAGGGCCTTGTAGAGGGCCGCGGGCAGGTTGCGGACGGCGAACACGAACGTCGTCACGATCGGGCCGATGCCCACCGCGGCCCGCAGCGCCTCCGCGGACAGGATGATGAACCGGGTGGTGTTGTGGTCGGTGTCCTCGACGTCGGGCTGCAGGATCTCCAGCCCGTACGCCTCGGCGGCCAGCGACGACGCGAGCGCGCCCTTCGTGGGGTCGCCCCACTCCGCGACCTCGCGGGCGGCGCCGGCGGTGTCCAGGGCGGGGACGGCGGTCAGGCCCAGCTTGCGCAGCGTCTCGCGGCACTGCCCGAGCGCCTGCGGGTGGCTGTGGACCGTGCGCAGCCCCTCGACCGTCGCGCCCGGCAGGCCCAGGAGCTGGTGCCGGATCGGCAGGAAGTACTCGCCGATGATGTGCAGGTTCGACGTCGGCAGCAGCGTGTGGATGTCGGCCACCCGTCCCGCCGTGGAGTTCTCGACCGGGATCATGGCGAGGTCGACGTCGCCCTCCTCCAGGGCGGTGAAGCACTCCTCGAACGTCGCGAACGGCACCGGCGCGTAGTCGGGGTAGACGTCGCGGCAGGCGATGTGGCTGTTCGCGCCGCGCTCGCCCTGGAAGGCGATCCTCTTGCGTCCGGTCATGGCTGTGCGCTCGTCCCGTCGTCGTCCCTGCTGCCCGGGCGAGTGTAACGCCGCGTGACCGGCGTCCCCGGCGCGTCCGTGCCGCCGTCGGGCGCTGCGACGGGTGCCCCGGCGGGCGCCGCGTCGGCCGGCACCGGGGTGGCCCGACGCAGGCGACCGCGCAGGACGAGGTGCACGGCCATGCCGAGCACGAGCCCCCAGAACGCCGCACCGATGTGGGCGATGCTCACCCCGCCCGCCGTCACCGCGAACGTCACCAGGGCGGCCTCGCGGTGCTCCTCGTCGGCGACCGCCGCGACGATGCCGCCCAGCAGCGCGCCGAGCAGGGCGACCGCGGACACGGCCGCGACGAGCTCGTGCGGCAGCGCCGCGAACACCGCGACCAGGCCGCCGCCCACGACGCCCACGAGCAGGTAGGTCACCCCGCACGCGACCCCCGCGACGTAGCGGCGCTCGCGGTCGGCGTGCGCCTCCTCGCCGGTGCAGATCGCCGCCGTGATCGCGGCCAGGTTGACCCCCGGCGAGCCGAACGGTGCCAGCAGCAACGACACCGCGCCGGTCGTCGTCACCAGCCGCCGGTCGTCCGGGACGTAGCCGCTGACCCGCAGCACGCCCAGCCCCGGCGCGTTCTGGCTGGCGGCCGCCACCACGAACAGCGGCACCGCGATGCCGATCAGCGGCCCCAGGGACAGGTGCGGCACGGTCACCTGCGGCACCGTCAGCCACTGCCCCGCATGGACAGGGCGGAACCCGCCCGTGACGGCAGTGGCCGCCAGACCTGCGGCGAGGCCGCCGAGCACGGCCCAGCGCGGGCGCACGCGGCGCAGCACGAAGAACGCCACGAGCACCGGGACGACGATCGCGGGGACGGCGGCCATCGCCGCGAAGCCGCCGGTGGCGAACGGGAAGAGGATCCCCGCGAGCATCGCCGCGACCACGCCCGCCGGGACCCGGGCCAGCAGCGCCCCGAACACGCCCGTGGCGCCGACCAGGGTCATGGCCAGGGCCGCGACGCAGAACGCGCCCACGGCGTCGGGCCAGGTGTGGCCGGGCAGCGACGTCACGAGCAGGGCGGCCCCCGGCGTCGACCACGCCACGACGATCGGCTGGCGCGTCCACAGGCTCAGCCCGAGCGCCGCCGCGCCGCTGCCAATGGAGATCGCCCACACCCAGCTCGCCGTCGTCGGGGCGTCGACGCCGGCCGCGCGGGCGGCGGCCAGGACGACGACGAACGGGCCGGCGTAGGAGACGAGGACGGCCACGACGCCCGCCACGACCGCGGACAGGGACGCATCCCGGAGCAAGGACCTCACCGGGGGAGTATTCCGGGCATGGTCGGGGTCGTGCCGGGCCGGTGCTGCGTGCGGGGGGTCGCTAGCCTCGCGACCATGGTGAACCCCGCGCAGGCGCACCGCCGTCCGGCCCGGGCGCGCCGGTGCGTGCTCGCCGTCCCCGGGTCCAACCCGCGCATGATCGACAAGGCGCGGGGCGTCGACGTCGACGCCGTGTTCCTCGACCTCGAGGACGCCGTCGCGCCGGACGCCAAGGAGGCGGCGCGGGCGCAGGTGGCCGGGGCGTTGCGCGACGGCGGTTTCGCCGCCCGGCTGGTCGCCGTCCGGGTCAACGGGTGGCACACCCCGTTCACGGTCGCCGACGTCCAGGCCGTGGTGGGTTCCGGCGTCGCGCCCGGGTGCATCGTCCTGCCCAAGGTGTCGCGCCCCGAGCACGTCGTCGCCCTCGCCCTCGTGCTCGGGCAGGTGGAGCACGCCGCGGGCCTCCCCGCGGGAACGGTCGGGATCGAGGCGCAGATCGAGGACGCCGCGGCCCTGCTCGCCGCGCCCGCCATCGCCGCCGCCTCGCCCCGGCTCGAATCGCTGGTGTTCGGGCCCGGTGACTTCCTCGCCTCGCTCGGCATGCGCACGTCCGTCGTCGGGGCGCAGCCCACCGGGTACGACGCCGACGCCTACCACCACCCGCTGATGGCGATCCTCGTCGCGGCGCGCGCGGCGGGCGTCCAGGCCGTCGACGGTCCCTGGTCGGCGCTCGGCGACGACGCCGGCCTGCGCCGCAGCGCGGGCCGCTCCGCCGGGCTCGGCTACGACGGCAAGTGGGCGATCCACCCGGCGCAGGTGGAGGCCGTCACCGAGGCGTTCACGCCCTCGGCGGACGAGGTCGCCGCCGCGCGCGCCCTGCTCGACGCCTACGCGCTGGCCACGTCCGCGAGCGGCGGGGCCACCGGCGCCATCCGCTGGGACGGGCAGATGCTCGACGACGCCGGGCGCGCCATGGCCGCTGCCGTGCTGGCCCGGGCCGGGCTGGTGGGCTGAGACCGCTCGCTGGGCGGGGGCTGGGGCTCCGGCCGGCCTCCCCAGCCCCGTCACCGGGGTGACGCCGGCCGAATGCCCGGCCAGATGCGCAGCTTCCGTGAGGACGAGCGGGTTCTGCCGGGGGGTGGCTCACGGACGCCGCTCATCTGGATCGGCCGTCCCCGCCCGGCCGCTGTTCGCGCCCTGTCGGCGTGCCGAGCCGTGCCGAGCGCGGGGGCTTCAGCCGAGGATGGTCGTGAGCGCCACGACGAGGCCGAGCAGCACGACGACGCCGACGATGACCAGCACCGCCGTGGTGACGCCCTGGCGGCGGTAGCCGTCCTCCGCGCCCAGCTCGAACTCCACCGACTGCACCGGCCGCATCGACGGGCGGCGGCGCAGCTCCGCGACCGGCCGCAACGGCACCTCGTCGGCGGCCTCCAGGCCCGCGACGGCGAGGTCGACCGCCACCGCCAGGCCCGGCGACAGCTCGGGCAGGGCCTCGGGCTCGTCGCCGTCCTCCGGGGCGGGGGCGTACCCGACGCCGGCGTCGACGACCGGCGGCAGCTCGACGGTGGGTGCCTCCGAGAGCGCCGCCTGAGGCGACCAGGCGTAGGGGTCGTCCTCCGGCTCGGGTTCGGGGTCCCAGGGCAGCCGCAGCACCGCGGGCGCAGCAGCGACGTCCGCTGCCGCCGTGGGTGCGGCAGAGGGGGCGGGCGTGGGAGGTGCGGGTCGGGTGGCTGCGGGCGCAGGGTCAGCGGGGACCGACGGCGCAGGCAGCGCCGGCGCGGCCGGCACCTCCGCGGCGGCCGGGATCGGTTCCGGCTCCGGGTCCCAGGGCAGCCGCAGCCGGGCAGGTGCGGGCTCGGGCACGGCGGGGGCCGGCGCGGGCTCAGCCGCGACGGGAGCCGGCGCGGTCTCCGGCACGGCGGGAGCGGGAGCAGGCGCGACCACCCGGGGCGCGGCGACGGACGGGCGGCTGGGCCGGCGCCCGGCGACGGCACCGGCGGAGATGGCCGCGCCGAGGCAGACGGCGAACTTGGGGTGCTCGTCGAGCACGGGCTCGACGCCGAAGCGCTCGCGGAGCGCGGCGGCCACGACCGGCATCCGGCTCGCCCCGCCGATCATGAGGACGCCGTCGAGGGCGGAGGGTTCGAGCTCGCAGGCGGCGACGGCGTCGGCGAACACGTCGAGCGTGGCGTCGACGAGCCCGCCCACCTCGGCCTCGAGGTCCTCGCGGGTCAGCGTCACCTCGGTCACGACCCCGCCGAAGGTCACCGGCACCACGGTGGAGGTGGCCGACGACAGCGCCTCCTTGGCGGTGACGACGGCATCGCGCAGGGCGGCCATGGCGGCGCGCGCGTCGGGGTCGCCGCTGCGGGCGGTCTCGGCCGCGCCGGGCACTCCCGCGAGGACCCGGCGCAGCAGCAGCTGGTCGACGTCGCACCCGCCGAGGGTGTCGGAGCCGACGGGGGTCCCCAGCAGCTCGAACCCGGAGGCGGTCTTGGCCAGGACGGTGGCGTCGAAGGTGCCGCCGCCGAGGTCGTAGACGCCGAGCACGGCGCCGGGGGACTGCTGGCGGCGGGCGGCGTGGTGGATGGCGGCGGCTGCGGGTTCGGCGACGATCGCGACGGGCACGTCGGGCACCACCCGCCGGGCCACCTCGACGAGCAGCTCGCGCCGGTAGCCCTGCCAGGTGGCGGGGACGGTCAGGGCGAGCGCGTCGGGCTGCCCGCCCTCGGCCGCGGTGACCCGGGCGACGACGTCGGCCAGCAGCGCCGCCGTCAGCGCGTCGGCCCGCCACTCCCGCCCGCCGACGCGGTAACCGACCTCGTCGCCGAACCGGCGCTTGAACTCGCGCACCGCGCGGGCGGGCGCCGAGGCCGCCGCGAGCTGCGCGGCCTCACCGCAGACCGTCGTCCCGTCCTCGGCCACGAGGACCACCGACGGGACGGCGTGGGCATGAGTGCCGAGGGCGACCGTCCGGGCGGCGCCGCGGCTCCACACGGCGGCGGCGGTCCAGGTGGTGCCGAGGTCGATGCCGAGTGCGTACATGGGCTCCCCACCGACGGTGAACGGCGGGATCACAGTAGCCTCGACCCCACGCGGCGCCGCACGGCAGGGGCCCGCGGATCGACGTCGTCCAGCCCGCCTGGGGAGGGTGCAGCGTGTCCGTCTCGGTGCGGCTGTCGGAGCAGGTCCTGAGCCTGCCGCCGGGCGGGACCGCCGTCGTCGTGGTGACGGTCGCCAACACCTCCACGATCGTCGAGCACTACACCGTGGAGGCGGTGCGGCTGCCCGCCGGGCTCAGCGCCCGCGCCTCGGGGGTGCCCGTGCAGCTGTCGGTGGGCGAGCAGGCCGAGGTCCCCCTGACCGTCACCGCCGCCACCGCCCCGCCGCCGGCGTCGGGCGCCACGATGGTCGGCGTCATGGTGTCCAGCCCGCACCGGCTGCAGGTCCGCCGGGTCGAGGAGCTGACCGTCGAGGTGCAGCCCGCGCCGGCGTTCACGGCCGTCGTCGAGCCGCCGTCGGCGCGGGGCAGACGCCGGGGCGAGGTCGACCTCGTGCTGCGCAACCCCGGCAACGCCCCGCTCGACGTCGACCTCACCGCCAGGGACCCCCAGCGCAAGGTGCGGGTGGAGCTCGGGACGTCGCGGGTGTCGCTGCCGCCGGGCGGCAGCGCCCACGTCACGGCCGCGCTGTCGGGGCGGCCGGTGCTGATGGGCAAGGCGGTGCGGCACCAGGTGGCCTTCTCGGCCCAGCCCGTGGCCGTGCCCACCCCCGCCCGAGGGCTGCCCGCCGGGTACCCCGTCGCGCCCGCGCAACCGCTGCCGCCGTGGACGGGCCAGGCCGAGTTCGTGCAGGAGCCGGTCCTCGCCCCGGGGCTGGTCCGGGCGGTCGGGGCGGCCTTCGGCGTGGTGACGCTCGCCGGCGTCGTCGGCGTCGGCTCGATCATGGTGCGGGGGCGATCAAGGACGCGGGCAAGGACGAGCCGGTCGCGGCCTCCTCGCCCGCTCCCTCGCCGAGCGGTGCCGCGACCGCAGCGGCGGCGAGCCACGGTCAGCGCGTCGCCGTCCGCGCCGACGGGCGCGGCCACCGGCGGCGCCGCCACCCCGACGCCGACCGCCGGGGGCACGCCCACGGCGTCGCCGTCGGCGGTGGCCACGACGATCGACTTCACCGCGGCCTGCCCGCCGGCGCCTCCGACTCCGTCGTCATCGCCGGCGACGCCTACGCGGGCGTGCGGCTGTCCGCACCGGCGTCGGCCGAGTGCGCCGTGAGCGGGTCCAACCTGCTGTGGCTGTCCACCGCGGGGCTGCGGTTCGTGGCGCCCGGCCACCCCGACCCGGCCGACGCCCGCAGCGTCCTCTGTCAGGACGGCCCCCTGCAGCTCACCCCCGCCGCGCCCGCGCCGGCGCTGACCGTCACCCTCACCGGGGTGGCCGCGCCCGGCTCGACCGCCAAGGTGCTCGGGTACCGGCTCACGTTCCACGACGCCTTGGGCACCGCCTACACCTCCGAGGTCGCCGTGGCCCCGGGCGCCAGCGCCTCCCGCCGGCTCGTGGACCCCAGCGGTCGCGGCCTCGCCGACGTCACCGTCGCCCCGGTCTCCGCAGGCGTCGGGACGGTGGTGGCCGTCACCGCCCTGACCATCGGCTGAGCGGCCCGAAAACCGCTCGTCCGGCACCGACCGGCCCTGGCACCCTGCCCCCTGATCACCAGGGGAGGGAGCGACCGTGACGGCCGACCTGCGCGAGGTGCGCGCCGATTTCGACGCCACGACCATCGTCGTGTACCAGGCCTACGCCCCGGCCATCGCCGACGCCGCCCTCACCGCCGGGAAGTTCGTCGCCCCGTTCTCGTTCACGCGCATGACGTGGATCAAGCCGTCGCTGCTGTGGTTGATGCACCGCAGCTCCTGGGCCCGCAAGCCCGGCCAGGAGCGCGTCCTCGCCGTGCGGATCCGGCGCGACGCGTGGGACGCCGCCCTCGCTCGGGGCGTGCTGACCTCGCCGGAGCGCGGCGCCCACGACAGCTCCCGGGCGTGGGCGGAGGCCTTCGGGACGGCCGACGTCCACGTGCAGTGGGATCCGGAGCGATCGCTTCGGGGCGCCCCGCTCAACCACTACAGCATCCAGGTGGGGGTGGGCAGGGCGCTGGTCGCCGCCTACGCCGACGAGTGGACGGTCGAGCTCACCGACCTGACCTCCGTCGTGCACAAGGCCGCGTCCCTGGTGCGCAGCGGCCGGCACGAACAGGCGCGGCGACTCCTGCCCACCGAGCGCCCCTATCCCCTGGATGCAGCGGTGGCGCGCAGGCTCGGGGTCGGCCTCAGCCGACCGGGACGCCGGTGAACGACACCTCGGAGATCGCGAGGTCGTCGTACTTCTCGCCGCGGTAGGCGCCCTGGATCACGATCGTCAGGGTCTTGGTCGCGCCCAGGGGGGCCTTGAGCGTCTGCGGCGTCCGCACGTCCTGCAGGGTCCAGGCGGCCTTGCTGGCGTCGGTGCGCAGCTCGACCTTCGACGGCCTGGCGTTGGCGGTGAACAGGTCCAGGGGCGCCTTGCCCGAGCGGGGCCGCGACTTCTGGTAGCCGTCGAGCACGGTGACCGAGCGCAGGTCGTAGACCCGGTCGAACGTGAACGTCACCGTCATCGAGGCGCCCGGGCGCAGGCCGCCGTCGCTGTTCCACGCGGTCGTCGGGTCGCCGTCGAGCAGGTTCGCGGCGTCGTAGCGGATCGAGCCGGCGGGCTTCTGCACGCTGGAGGCGACGGCGGAGACGGACGCCGCAGGGATCGCCACCGGTGCCGCGTCGGAGGACGCCGGGAGGCTGCGCTGGGGTGCTGGCGCCGGGCGGTCCGGCGCGCGGAACAGCGTCGTCCCGGCCCAGGCCCCGAGGCCCACGACGGCGGCGAGCGCCACGATCCCCGCGACGATCCGCGGGGTCCGCGAGGGGGCCCGCGGCGGCTCGGGGGCGGGCAGCGGCGTGACGGCGACCGGCTCGGGCCGCAGGCGGGCGCCGCAGCGCACGCACAGGGTGCGCGAGAGCGGGTTCGCCGCGCGGCAGGACGGGTCGGGGCACGGCAGCGTCGGCTCCTGCTGCACGACGGGGGGTCGCGGCGCCACCGGTGGACCCACGGGCGGGATCACCTGGGTCGGCTCCTGGCCGGCACCGGGGCGCTCCCCGGGACGGCGGGCGGGTGCGTGGGGTGCCGCGGGCGCCTGCGCGGCCTGCGGCACGAGGACGAGGGGGTAGTCACACTCGGGGCAGCGCGCGAGGTGGGCCACCTGGCGGCGGCAGCCGGGGCAGGTCACGGTGGCGTTCACGCGGCACCTCCGCGCAGGTCGGGCTCGGGCTCGTCGGGGTGGCGCACGACGACGGTCGCGCCGACGGGCACCTCCTCCATGGCGCACGCCACGATCTGCTCGCGGCTGAGGTGCCCGCCGCGCGGCACCTCGATGACGACGGTCGGCGGGCCCGACGGCACGCGCTCCCCGGGCAGGTAGACCCCGCCCGAGTCGTCGACGCGTACCCACAGCCCCGTGACGGCGCGCAGGTGCGCCTCCAGCCCGGCGCGGGTGCCGCGCAGCCCCAGCCCCTCGGCGGCGGCGCGGATCGCCTCGCGGGCCTGCGCGGGCGGCGCGGCCGGGTCGACGACGAGCCCGATCCAGCCCGCGAGCCAGCGCAGCATCTGCGCGTCGGCCAGGTTGAGGTCGACGTGGTGCTCGATCCCGTCGACGCCGGCCCGGACGCTGCCGAACATCTCCTCCAGGATCCCCACGAACCCCGCGAGGAAGGGGTCGCGCGCCATCACGGCGGGCAGGTGCCGCAGCAGGGGGACCGGCGCCGTCGCCGTCGCCCCCGGCGGGCCCCCGCTCACGCGATCACCTCGACGAGGTGGTCGCACGAGGCGAGCAGGCCGTGCGGCTCGGGCTGCACCACGTTGCCCTCGGGGGTCTGGCTGACCCGGCCGGGCCCCGCGGGGCGGGCGAGGTCGGCGGTGAACAGCGTCACCTGGTCGATGCCCGCCACTTCCGGCACGGCGTTGAGCACCGAGTAGACCTCGCCGATGTTCAGCGGCCGCCCGAACGGCCAGCCCTGCCCGTCGAGGCCGCCCGTGACCGGGTTGACGTGCCGGTACAGGGCGGCCTCGGCGGCCTCCTTCACCGTCTCCCGGCGCAGCCCCGGCTGGGCCCGCACCAGGGCGGCCACGCTCACGCCCAGGTAGGTGGGGCGGCCGATCGCGACGGTCGTGGTGAGCAGCCGGTGGCCCTCGAGGTGGTCGGCGACGGCGCTGCTCAGCTCCTCGGGCAGCTCCAGGTGGTCGAGGGTCAGCGCGCGCGGTTCGACCCGCACGGCGGGCACGAGCAGCAGCTGGACGACGCCGGGGCGGGCCGGGTCGGGCACGGCGAGGGCGCGTGCCACCTGGCGGGTCGCGCCCAGCGCGAGCCGCTCGAAGTCGTCCTTGGTGACGGCGCGGCGCACCGAGCGCAGCTCCAGCGGCCCGCGCAGCTTGGCGTTGTCGACCGTCTCGGCGTCGACCCCACCCACGGCCGGGTCGAGGTTGTACACGCGTGACAGCGAGGCGATGGCGCTGCGCGCGACGGTGAGCGTCCGGGCGCCGACGTTGCCCCGCGCACCGCCCCCGACCCGGTAGCCGCTGACCCACACCTGCGCGTCGATCGGCGGGACGGCGCCGTGCTGGCGGGCGCCGTCCACGGGGGCGTCCCCGCCGGGGGTGGCCACCCGACGTCGCTGGACGCGCGGGCCGAACCGGATCTCGCCGGTGGCACCCGACCACGTGTACACGCGGTCGTCGGCCCCCACCTCGGCGAAGTCGTGCACCTCGCTCCAGTCCTGCCAGTCCTGCTCGGCGTCGGGCCCGCGCCGGGGCAGCAGCACCCGCACGTGCTCGGCGGCCGACCGGGCGAGCACGGGGGCCCGGCGCACCTGGAAGACCTGCCCCGGCTCGCCGTCGGAGAGGCCCAGGAACTCGGCGGGCACGGGCTCGGCGTGCCGGGCGGGCACCGCGCCGCCGAGCACCGACACCTGGACGTCGGCCAGCATCGGGGAGACGTCGTAGCTGCTGGCACCGGGCGCGGCGGGCATCAGGCGGCAGCGCAGCCACCAGCCGCTGGACTGCTGGGTGGGGGCGAGCGGCTGGTGCCGGGGGCCCACGAGGAGCACCACGTCCCCGGCCTCGGTGAACCCGGCGGTGGTGTCGGTGAGCACCCGCACGGGCTGCCACGCCGACCCGTCCCACGCCTGCCACTGCAGGGGCGGGCGCTGGGGGTCGATGCCCGCACCCGCGGCGCTGCCGACGGCGCTGATCCGCACCAGGTGGGAGGCCAGGGACGCGGCGAACCCCAGGTAGAGGGCGGCCCCGGGAGCGGGGCGGGTGCCGTCGTCGCCGGGCAGCGCGGTGACCCGCCCGCCGTCGACCTGCAGTTCGGCGAGCTGGGAGGTGAACCGGCCGCCAGCGGTGCGGGTGAGGCACTCGGTCAGCGCGGGCGAGCCGAGGGTCAGCTCGGCGTCGGTCATGAAGACGACCGGGTCCTCGGAGTCGGTGGCCACCTGCGTGGCGGCCGGGATCCGCACCGGCTCCTCGGGCGGGGCCGACAGCTCGAACACGAGCTGGGTGCGGGCCGGGGCGGCCGACATCAGCTCGATGCCGACGAGCTCGAGGAACTTCACGTACAGGCGGTCCGGGACGCGGTTGAGCCGGTACAGCGTCTGCTCGGTCATCCACGCCATGAGTTCGAGGATCGCCACGCCCGGGTCGGACACGTTGTGGTCGGTCCACTGGGGGCAGTAGCGGGGGATGAGCCGCTTCGCCTCGTCGACGAGGTCCTGGAACCTGCGGTCGTCCAGCGTGGGAGCGGGAAGGGTCACGGCTGGAGCTCCTCGTGCGGGATGACGTAGAACGGGTGGACCAGGTTGCGGTGGTCGTTGGTCGCCTTCACGACGTAGTCGACGCGGATGTCGATGCGCGCGGACCCGACGTCGCCCACGGCCCGGACGTCGTCGACGTCGATCCGCGGCTCCCAGCGCACGAGGGCCGCGCGGACGGCGTTCTCGGCCAGCGCGAGGGTGTTGGAGTTCAGGGGCGCGAACAGCAGGGACGCGAGGTCGCAGCCGAACTCGGGGCGCATGAGGCGCTCCCCGGGCCGGGTCGAGAGGATCATCCGGATCGCGCCCTCGACCTCCTCGGCGCCGCCGACCAGCCGGACGCCGCCGGAGCCCGCGACGCCGGCGGGGAACGCCCAGCCGACGCCGATGATGTCGGGGGTGCCGCTCACGCGATCATCACCGTCGGGGAGCCCGAGACGATCCTCGGCTGGCTCGGCCAGGGCAGGTCGGTGCAGGTGGTGACGAGGTCGCCCACGCGCGCGGCGGGCTTGCCGCCGATCAGGACGGTGGCCGACCCCGCCGCGACCGTGCCCCGGTTCAGCGGCGGCACCTGGTAGGGGCCGGCGACGAACTGGTGGGCCGGGTTGTTCGTGGCGGCGCTGCCGACCACCGCGGCCGGCTGCCCGTCGATCGTCACGCTCGCCTCGGTGCCCGAGGTGATGGTGCCGCTGAACGGCGACGGCGTGGGCGTGGGGACGGGTCCACCCGGGCTGGGGACCAGCTCGATGTGCAGGTCGATCCCCACGACGGGGTCGTTGGCGCGGGCGGCGGGCGGCATGCGGTCCTCCTCCTCGGGGCTCGGGGTGTCTCGTCGGGTACGTGGGTCAGTTGAGCTTGATGGTGGCACCCTTCACGGTGACCGCGCCGTCGGCCTTGATCTCGACGGTGGCGCCCTTGAGGGTCAGCGACCCCTTCGCGGTCACCTCGACGTCCTGGCCCTCGACGAGCACCTTCTTCGGCCCCTTCAGGGACGTCGTGGCCTCGGCGAGGTGCAGCTCGCTGCCCTTGCCCTTGAGCACGGCGGTGATCTCGGGGGTGGGCTCCTCGACGATGCTGATGTCGTGGCCCGAGCGGCTCGTGAGGGTGAACGCCTTGGCCTTCCCGTCGCCCACCTGGTCGGGCCGCGGCGGCGGGTCGGGACGGTTCCACAGCCCGCCGAGGACGACGGGGTGGCGCGGGTCGCCGTTCTCGAACCCCACGACCACCTCGTCCCCGACGTCGGGCAGCCACTGCAGCCCCCGCTGCTTGCCCGCCCCCGGTGCGGCCAGGCGCGCCCACCCGCTCTCGTCGGTGCTGGACAGCGTCGGCAGCTTGACCTTGACCCGGCCGAGCTTGTCGGGGTCGGCGTTGTTCGTGACGGTCGCGGCGACGAGGCCGCCGCCGATGCTCGCGCCGCCCGATCCCGCCGTCCCGCCCGTCGCGCGTCCGGCCGCAGCACCGCCGCCGGGCAGCAGGTCGACCAGGGCCGCGGGGTCCTTCGCGCCGCAGGTGAACCGCGTGCGGTAGGGCTGCCCGGGCTGCAGGAGGTGCTCGACGGCGGTCACGCGGTAGTCGCCGGCGAGCTTCGTGCCCACGCGTTCCAGCCGCACCGTCGCGCCGGCGCTGATCCGCGGGTCGCCGATCGCCTCGCCCTTGAGCACGACCTCCGAGCCGCTGGTGCGTGCGAGCAGGGACTGCGCGACGGCGTCCGCCTCGGCCTGGCTCGTGACGGGGTGCCGGCTGGTGGTCCGCACCACGGACCCGCCCGCCGCGTCGCGTGCGGCGGCCGACATCTCCGCCGCCGCGGGCGCGGTGCAGCCGCGGTCCACCTCGGACGCCGTGCCCTTGACGGGCTGCTTGGCCACCGGGTCCCAACCCGTGACCTCCACCTTGTCCGCGCGCTCGGCCGCGGAGAACCGCACGCGGAAGCTCAGCAGGTTCTCGCCGTAGGCCAGCGCCGGCGGCTTCTGCGGGGAGGCGGCGCGGCGCTTGAAGGACAGCGTCGTGCCGCGCACCCACAGGTCGAAGCCGAGCCGGACGGCGCGCTCGCGCAGGAACGCGAGGTCGGTCATCCCCGCCTGGATCAGGTACTCGTTGGTCAGGGGCGTGCGGTCGGTGTCGACGTTCAACCCGTACTCGCCCGCGATCTTCTGCACGATCGCCGAGTCGGACATCTTCTGGAACGTGCGCGTGCGCACCTCCCGCGCGAGCCGGTGCTCCAGGCCGAGGCCGCTGACGACGAGCTCGTGCCGCCCGGTCGGGCCCGGCTGGACGGCGACCGCGGTGATCTCACCGGAGGTCACCTCCATGGGGGCGCCGTCGGCGCGGACGGCCACCGACACCTTGCCGCCCAGCCGGAACAGCCCTTGGTCGAACAGCTCGAAGTGGGGGTCGTCGAAGGTCAGCAGGAAGCTGTCGGCCAGGTGCACCGACTCCTCGACCCGCACCACGCGCAGCAGCGCGTGCACCTGCGGGGTCAGCTCGCGCCCGCCCACGCTGACCAGCGGGGTGTCGAAGGCGCGGCCGGTGGCGGTGGGGGCGTCACCCACGGCCCACCACCGGTGGTTGCGGGACGACGAGCGCGGTGCCTGGGCGCAGCCGGGAGGGGTCGTCGATGCCGTTCGCGTCGGCGATCAGCCGCCACTGGGTGCTGTCGCGGTAGTGCCGGTGGGCGACGCGGTCGAGGGTCTCCCCGGGCGCGAGGTGATGCACGGCGTGCGGGTAGGGCGTGCCCGACGTGGGGTTCTGCCGCTTCTGCAGCACCTCGTCGTCGTCGTACTGCTTGAGCGTGACGTCGCAGCGGGCCCGCAGGGGCGTCCCGTCGTGGGTGAAGAAGACGTACTTGATGGTGAGCGACTCCACGACGGCCTGGAAGCTGTTCACCGGCCCCCAGTGGAACGACACCAGCGGCGGGCGGCCCGACTGCCGCTTCTCGTCGTGGGTGGCCAGCCCCGGGTCGACCGTGACGAGCTTCATCATCAGCTCGGTCGTGGCCGTGACCGGGCGCCCGGAGTCGGTGGCGTCGATCAGCATGCTGAGGTTCATCGTGGCGGGCTGGCCGGCCTGGAACCGCTGCTGCGGGGCGTTCTTGCCCGGGGCGTCCTCGGCCTTCCACGACGTCCGCTTCACCACCGCCAGTTCGGCGGGGTTGAACTGGAAGTCGATCCGGTCACCGGTCTCGGTGAGCAGGTACGCCTTGGCGCTGGCGGACGACGCGCCGGTCGCGTTGATCATCGGGCTGGCCCCTCTCAGAACGACCCGGTGTAGCGGCCGCCACGCCGCTCGATCTCGGCGAGGACGCGGTGCTCCAGGGCCTCGACGATGCGGTCGACGGTCTCGTGCGGCAGGTGGGTGAGGCCTGTGCCGGCCCCGGTGAGGGCGGCGAGGGCCGCGGCCGGCCCCGAGGCGGCCGCCGAGGCGACGCTGCTCGCGGCGCCCGAGGCGAGGTCCCCGACCGCGCTCGCAGCACCCGGTAGCCCGCCGAGGGAGCCGAGGTCGAACCCCTGCCCGGACGCGACGGCGCGCGCGGCGTCGGCGAGCCCACCACCGAGCCCACCTGCGAGCCCGGCGGCGGGGGCGAGCGCCGAGGAGACGGCGGAGGAGGCGGCGTCGCCGGCCTGGGCCAGCGCCTGCCCGGCGGCGGAGCTCAGCCCTCCGGCACCGGCGTCCAGTGCCGCCGCCAGCGCCTGGGCGGCCGGGGCCGGCAGCGCCTGCGCCGCCTGCGCGATCACGGTCTGCACCTGGGTGCGGACCTGCTGCCGCACCTGGTCGGCGACCTGCTCGCGCACCTGGCCGACGGCGTTCTCGGCGATCGCGGCGACGGCCCTCGGCCCCGAGGCGGCGGCCACCGGCAGGGAGTCGACGAGCCCGGCCGCGACCTGACCGAGCCCCGCGGCCGGCGAGCTCGCGCCCCGCAGGGACGGGAAGCGGGTCACCTCCGCGGCGAAGGCGTGGGCGCGGTGCTCGTCGGCGTCCCGCGCGGCGTGCGGATCTGCGAGCAGGAACCGGGGCCGGGTCAGGGGCTCGCGCAGGTGGCCCAGCTCGTGGGCGAGCAGGTGCACGAGGTCGGAGGAACCCGCGCCCGCTCGCGGCGCCGCAGGTGCGTGGCCGACGGGCGCGGGGCCGCCCGCCGAACGCCCGGCCGAGGGCGGGGTGCCCCAGCGCGGTGCCACGGCGAGGTGGACGACGTCGCCGCTGGTCGCCGCCCTGGCACCCGCCTCGCGCAGCGCGTCGGCCGTCGCGGACCCCGCGCTCCAGCGCACCGCGGTGCGCCCCGACAGGGAGGCCGCCCACGACCGCCAGGCGGTGGGGAAGGGCTGCGGGGTCTCCAGCGGGCGGCGGCGGACGGCGGCCGTCCACCGGGCGGCGGCCGCGGCCGGACCGCCGGGCCCGGTCGGCCGGTCGGCCGCTGGACCGGTGCCCGACCCCGGGCCGGAGCGCAGGGCGGAGGCCGAGCGTGCGGCTCCCGACGCCCGCGCGGCCACCGACCCGGAGGGCGCAGAGGGAGCGGCCCCCGGGGAGGCGACGGATCGTCCGGCGGGCGGCGTCGCGCGCGGGGAGCCCGGCCGTCCGCCAGGTGCAGCGGCGGGTGGCGCGGCGACCGGGATGGCCGCGGGGGCGCGTCGCGCGAGGGGGGAGGCGGGCGCCGGGGTGGGCCGGTAGGCGTCGGCCGGGCTCGCGGTGCCAGGTCCGCTCGTGCCGCCGGCGCCGCTGACCCTCAGCGCCTCGACGCCGGCGCCTTCGACCCGGGGGCCCTGCGGGGACGGCGTCGCGAGGGGGGCGACGGCTTCGGCCCGAGCCAGAGGGGCGGGGGCGCCGAGCGGGGCGGGGGCGCCGAGGCCGGGGGCCCGGTGCAGGCTGCCGGGCAGGCCGCCGAGAGACGCTGCCGCGGAGTCCGCCGGCCGAGGCGGGAGGGCGCCCTCGGGCGGGGAGGCGGCGGCGCGGGAGGTCTCAATGGCGGGCCGGGGGGAGGAGGCGCCACCGTCGAGCGGGGACGGCGCGTCGACGGGCGCGGGACCCGGGGCGCCGGGACGGAGGCGGGCCCCCGCCCACGGCCGGGTCGGGAGCGACCCCGCGTCGGCCGTCTCGACGCGCGGCGCGGTGGGTGCGGTCCGGGAGAGCACGGGGGAGTGGGCGCCGGTGCCCGCCGATCGCGCAGCCTCGCCCGAGGCGCGCCGCGCGAGGAAGCCGGGGGCGTGCCCGGCACCGGGGTGGCCCCCCGCACTGCGTCCGCCGTCCGCGGCAGCGCGGGCGGCGGGGGCGGGGTGGGCGGGCGGGTCGGAGGCCGGGGACCCAGGCGCGGGCGCGGCTGCCGCCCACGCCGACCGGGCCAGGCCACGACGCTGCTGCAGCATGCGGTGCCGCCCGACGAGTGCCCACGGCGGGCGGACGGACGGCGAGTCGGCGAGCCCCAGGCGCCGCGCGTCCACCTGCGGCCCGGGCGGTGCCTCGGAGGCGAGGGACTGCCGGGCGACGCCCAGGCGGGCGGCGCGGGCCAGGCCGAGTCGTCGCCAGGCGCGCGAACCCAGCACCCGACCGAGCACCCCCGGACGCCGGGCGTCGGGGCCGGCGTCGGGGGTGGCGGGGCGGCCCTCAGGCGACGGTGAAGCCATGGTGGGCCACCTCGAGTTCCTCGGTGGCGAGGTCGCGGGCGCTCGCGGCGAGGCGGGGACCGGTCCACTTCACGGGGAACGCCCCGGACAGGTGCCAGGCACGCACCGGCCGCCCGGCGGCGTCGAGCAGGGTGACGGCCACCGTGCGGCGGTCCACCTGACCGGAGTTGAGGGCGTCGCCCGAGCACGCCTGCAACCATTGGAACAGCGTGTCGGGCTGGGTGAGGCCGCGCTTGAACGTGAGGTTCGGCCACTTCATGCCCTTGGGCAGCTTGTGCACGAACTGGTTCTGCCCGCCCTCGACGACCTCTTCGACGTCGACGGTGACGGCGAGGCCGGCGACCTCGGTGAACGAGCCGATCTC
This sequence comes from Kineosporiaceae bacterium, assembly GCA_046330935.1. GTDB lineage: Bacteria > Actinomycetota > Actinomycetes > Actinomycetales > Kineosporiaceae > JAXLRU01. Next base: position 617,019 of record JAXLRU010000004.1, on the reverse strand, counting down.
GAGGTCGTCGACGGTGAGGGTGAACCTGCCCGCGAACGGCGGGACGTCGTCAGCCACGCTCACCCACCTCCGATCGCCTCCCAGGCACGGTCGTTCAGTGAGGCGACCTCCGACAGCAGTCGGATCCGGTCGCCGTGTTCGAGCTGGAGCAGCCGGTCGAGGTCCCAGTGCAGGTGGTACGCGAGGTACGTGACCTCCCGCCAGAGCTCGTCATGGTCGTAGCGGCCCAGACCTAGCCCTCGCCGGCCGACGGGAAAGGGACGCCGGGCTCCAACTCCTCCAGCACCGAGGGATCACCGAAGTTGATCACCCGGTAGAAGTCCTGCAGGTAGGTGAAGTCCATGACGAACAGGTCCTCGATGGTCTTCGTCGTGACCTTCACCGACCCGAGCCGCGTGACGACGCGGGCCAGGACGATGACCGTGGAGTAGGACTCGTGCTCTTTCACGCGCGGGTCGCGCATGGGGGCGAGCTCGTCCATGGCCGTCGCCAGGCGCATCGTGCCCTCGCGGTGCAGCGTGCCGTGCGCGTCGACGAACCCCTTCGGCAGGGTGAAGGGATACTCGGTCTGGAGAGCCTGCAGACCCGACAGGCCCGCCGATCCTCCGGAGCCGGTGAAGGTCGACGTCACGCGCGCTCGAGCCCTTCGTGCGTCAGCACGAGCTTCTCCACGGCGATGTCGTTGGAGCCGGCGTCGAAGTCGGCGCCGGTCCACTTGGAGGGCCACGCGTTGACGAAGTTCCAGCGGGCGACCTCGTTGTGCTCGGAGTCGCGGGCCACGATCGAGCCGTTGCGACGAGCCTCGTCGATCTTCCCGTAGATGACCTGCTTGCGCCATTCCCACAGGTCGACGGAGGTGTCGATGCGGCGCTCGAGCGTGATGTCGGTCCACTTCATCGCGCCGGGCTGCTTGCGGATGACCATCTTGCCGTCGGCGGTCATCTCCTTGAACTCGACGATCTCGGTCTCGGACTCGATCCCCGAGCACTTCCGGAACGTCGCGAGCACCACCGAGTCGATCTCGAGGGCGAACGCGAACGTGTTGATCAGATCTGGCACCTGATGCTCCTCACTCGGCGGTCGAGCCGCCACCCTGCCACTGGCTGATCTTGAAGACGATGAACTCGGCCGGCTTCACCGGAGCGATGCCGATCTCGACGATGAGCACGCCCTGGTCGCGGCTCTCCGGCGGGTTGTTGCTGGCGTCGCACTTGACGTAGAACGCCTCGTCCGGCGTCGAGCCGAACAGCGCGCCCTGGCGCCACAGCTGGATGAGGAACGCGTTCGCCGTCCGCTTCACCCGCTGCCAGAGGTCGAGGTCGTTCGGCTCGAACACCGCCCACTGGGTGCCCTGCCGGATCGATTCCTCGACATAGTTGAACAGGCGGCGCACCGGGACGTATCGCCAGGACTGCTGCGAGCGGGACGCCAGCGTGCGGGCGCCCCAGATCCGGATGCCGTAGCTGCCGAACGCGCGGATGCAGTTGACGCCCTCGGGGTTCAGCCGCGCCTGCTCGCCCTCGGTGAGGTCGAACTCCAGGCCCTGGATGCCGCGGACGACCTCGTTGGCGGGGGCCTTCCAGACCCCGCGCGTGGCGTCGGTGCGCGCCCACACGCCGGCGACGTGACCGGACGGCGGGACCGTCAGGTAGCGCTCCTTGCGGGTCGCGTCGGGGCCCGCGAGCGGGTTGGCGACGAGCAGCTGCGGGTAGTACGCGGCGGCGTAGACGGAGCTGCCGAGCGACTCGCGCCACTCCCCGGCGGCCACGGGCGAGAGCCCGGGCGGTGCGTCGAGGACGACCATCGCCGTCCCGCGCTGCTCAGCCCAGTCGATGAGCTGGCGCTGGACCATCGTGTAGAGGTCGAGGTCGAACTGCCCGTCGGGCGACGTCGCGATGGTGACGAGGTCGGGGACCGCGACGATCGAGACGTCGGAGGCGATGGCCAGGCCCTCGTAGCCGGTGCGCTCGGCGACCGACCCCTTGACCTGCTCGGGCGTCGTCGGCACCGCCACGGCCGAGGGGGCCAGCAGCTGGTAGACGCCCGCGTTGGGCAGGCGGTCGGTGGCCGACAGGCCCTGGGCCTGGGCCACCTTCACCTGCACGATCGTGCTGGTGACGGCCTTCTCGGCGCTGCGAGGGCCGCGCCCGACGGTGAGGCCGGGGTACTCCTCGCGCTGCACGCCGTCGACCATGACCCGCAGCGTGAACTCCTGCGGCGGCTCGGCGCCCTCCTCGAGGGCGAGGGGACGGTCGATCGCGATCTCGATCCGGCCGCCTGCCTCCAGCGCGCGCACCTGCAGCGACTCGACGTCGAGGCGCGCGGCCGCGGGGATCGAGGCCTGCGCGGGCTGCGCCGCCGTCGTCCCGCCCGGCAGGCGCACGATGAAGGCCTGGGTGCCGCCGTTGGCGAAGAAGCCCTGGACGGCGTGGGGCAGCATCGCGCCGGGGGCGTGGCCGCCGTAGACCCGCACGTACTGGTCCCAGCTCGTCACGAGCTGGGGGCGCACGCCGTCGGGGTCGCGCCGGTCGCCGGCCTCGGGGTCGTAGCCCGCGGTGAACCCGACGAACGCGGCCGTCGAGGTGCCCACCCCGCTGATCGGCTGCGACCCCGCGACCTCCTGGATGTACACGCCAGGCGCGCGGTTGTCCGTGATGCTCACGCCGAATCCTCCTGCCGACCTCTGCAGCGCCGGCCCCTGCCGACGTCGTCGCCGTGCACCCAGGCGAGCACCCGCAGCGCAGCAACGGCGCCGAACCGGACGCCCGCGCAGGCGCGCCCGTGCGGGCGTGCCGGGACACGGTCGTGGTCCGGCCGACGCTAGGGCCGGACCCGCCCCGCGGGTGAGGGGCAGAGGGGCAGACGTGCGGGCAACTCTGCTGCCAGGAGTTCCGTCGGCCTTGTCGGCGGCGCCCGCGGCGGACAGGCTCCCGGCGTGGGACGCGAACGCACCGGCCTCGCGGCGCCCGCGGCGGGCGAGAGCGTGGGCGCCTCCCGTGCCGCCGTCGCGCCCGCGCGCGTCCCTGCCGCCGCCCCCCTGGTCGCCGCGCGCGCCCCCGCCCGCGCGGCGGTGCCGCCCGCCGCGGGCAACGCCGCGATCAGCCGCGCCGCTGCGGGGCGGGTGCAGACGATGCGCGTGTCGGCCACCTCCGACCCCCACGAGCGCGAGGCCGAGGCCGTGGCTGCGCGGATCGTCGCCTCCGCCCGCGCCGGAGGGCCGACCCCGCGGCGGCCGGGTCGGGGTCCGGCTCGGCGACGGCGGACGCCGGGCGCGCCCCGGCGCGCGCCGCCGATCCTGGATCGGACGCCGCCAGCGGCCCCCTGGGCGCCGAGGGCGGCGCCGTGCCCGAGCACCTGCGCGACTACCTGGGCGACCCCGGTGCGGGCGCGGCCCTGCCCGGGGCGGTCGCCGACACGCTGGCGGCCGCGTTCGGGGCCGACCTCGGCGGGGTGCGCGTGCACACCGGTGAGCAGGCCGAACGTGCCGCCGCGCAGCTGGGCGCGCGGGCGTTCACGATCGGCCGCGACATCTGGCTGGGCGCGGGGGAGTCGCCGTCCGACCTCGCCCTCATGGCGCACGAGGTGACCCACGTCGTCCAGCAGGGCGCCGCACCCGTGGCGAGCCCGGCCGTCCAGGTGGGCGCCACCGGGACCGCGCCGGCCCTGTCGCGCGAGGCGGCGCCGGCGACCGCCGAGGAGGGGCCCGGCCTCCTGTCGGTGATCGGCGAGGAGCTCGCGGCCCTGGCCCGGCACGTCCCCGGGTACACCTTGCTCACCGTGATCGCCGGGTACGACCCGATCGCGTGTGAGGGGGTGCCGCGCACCCCCGAGCGGCTGCTCGAGGGGCTGCTCGACCTCGTCCCGTTCGGCAGCGACATCGTGGCGCGGCTGCGCTCCTCGGAGCTGCTCGGCCAGATCGTCGGGGCCATCGAGGCCGGGCTCGTCGCGCACAACCTCACCAAGGAGCGGTTCCTCCGGGAGGTCTCGCAGACCTGGGACGAGATGTCCCTGCTGGAGGGCATCGACGGGAACCTCGCGATCCTCGGTCGGCACCTGCGCGCCGTCATGAACGACGTCATGGGCTTCGCCGGCCAGATGGTCGACGAGGCGCTGGCGCTGATCCGGCGCGCCGCCGTCGGGCTGGCCGAGACGGCGCTGGAGTCCCCGGCGATCGCGCCCACGTGGCGCCTGGCGACCAAGGTGTTCCACCGCGACCCGCTGCGCGACACCCCGGTGGAGGCGCCGACGGAGGAGATCCTCGGCGACTTCCTCCACCTCGCCGGGCGCGACGAGGTGCTCGGGCAGCTGCGCGAGCGCGGGGCCCTGGCCAGGGCCGCCGAGTGGATCGACACCCAGCTCGCCCGGTTCGGCGGCCTGTTCGCCGAGGCCGTCGCCCTGTTCACCGACGCGTGGGAGGCGATCCAGCCCGCGAACATCGCGCGGCTGCTCGACACCGTCACCTCCCTCGCGCAACGGGCGTTCGCCCTCGTCGGGCGGATCATGGCGTTCGTCGGCGACCTGTTGGCCAAGCTGCTGGAGCTGGTGAAGGACGCGCTGCTCGGGTGGCTGAGCAGGGTCGCGAACGGCACCCGTGGCTTCCCGCTGCTCACGGTCGTCCTGGGGCAGGACCCGTTCACCGGCACACCCGTCGCCCGCTCGGCCGAGAACCTGATCAAGGGGTTCATCTGCCTGCTGCCGGGCGGGGAGGCGACCTACGCCAAGCTCGCCGAGTCGGGCGTGATCGCGCAGGCCGGTGCGCGGATCGAGGGCGAGATGCAGCGCCTCGGCATCAGCTTCGAGATGATCACGGGGATCTTCACCGGCATCTGGAACACGCTGTCGCTGCAGGACCTGCTCGACCCGATCGGAGCCTTCACCCGGGTGATCGACAGGTTCCTCGAGCCGATCCAACGGCTCGTGGAGTTCGTCGGCACGGTCATCGGGGTCGTCGTCGACCTGATCCTGCGGCTGATGGACTTCCCGTCCGACCTCATCGGCAGCATCATCGGCAACGTCACGTCGTCGCTGGACAAGATCGGCGAGGACCCGGTGGGCTTCCTCGTCCACCTGCTCGAGGCGCTCAAGACCGGCGTCATGGGCTTCCTGACCCACATCGGCACCCACCTCGCGCAGGGCCTCACGTCGTGGCTGACCCGCGGCCTGGGCAAGGTCGGGCTCACCGTGCCCGAGGACTTCTCCCTCAAGGGCGTCCTCGGCCTCGTCCTCGACGTCCTCGGGCTGTCCGTCGAGACGCTGTGGACCAAGCTCGGCGAGGAGATCGGGCCCGAGAAGGTCGCCTCGATCCGCGAGGGCGCGGCCAAGCTCGGCGAGGCGTGGTCGTTCGTGGTCGCCGTCCAGACCGAGGGTCTCTCGGCCGTCTGGCGGTTCCTCGCCGACAAGCTCAGCGGGCTGTGGGACGGCCTGCTCGCCGCCGCCGAGAACTGGGTGCTCACCGAGATCGTCGAGGCCGCCGCCGCCAAGCTGCTGTCGATGCTCGACCCGACCGGCGTCATGGCGGTGATCAACAGCTTCGTCGCGTTCTTCCGGGCCGTGCAGTCGGCCATCGACTACCTGCGCGACATCCTCGCGATCGTCGACCAGTACGTCTCGACCATCGCGGCGATCGCCGCGGGCAACATCGCCCCCGGCGCCGCCAAGTTGGAGGCCGCGCTCGCCGCGGGCATCCCCGTCGCGCTGGGCTTCCTTGCCGCGCAGGTGGGGCTGTCGAACGTCCCCGAGAAGCTGGTCGAGCTCATCCAGGGCCTGCGCGCGCTCGTCGACGAGGCGCTGACCTGGCTGGTGAAGCAGGCGGTGCGGATCGGCGGCAACGCGCTGACCGCGCTGGGGTTCGGCGGGCCCGAGGCCCCCGGGACGCCCGACCCCGCGGCCGCGGGCGCCCCCTCGCCCGACACGCGCACCCCCGAGCAGAAGCAGCAGGCCCTCGACGCCGGGCTCGCGGCCGCCGCCGACCTCGAGGCCTCGGGCAAGGACGTGCCCGCGATCGAGGCCGAGCTGCCGGGCATCGCCGCCCGGTTCGGCATGGCCTGGCTGAAGCTGGTCGTCGAGCAGGTGGACGGCGCCGACGCGAGCGTCCACGTGGAGGGCAAGGTCAACCCCGAGGGCCGGACGCCGACCCGCAAGGTGAAGAACGACGGCGACGGTCCCAAGCGCGGCGACCACATCTTCGCCAACGGCCTCGGCGGGCAGCTGACGGCCATGCGCGCCGCGGTCGCCGAGGCGCTGGGCTCCACCGGGCCGGCCGCACCGGCCCTGTCGGTGCTCGACGCCGCGCTCGTCGAGGCGGCCGCGGCGGCCAGGGGCATCCCCGAACTGGTGGTGCGCAAGGGCGGCGGACGCGAGAGCGGTGGCGATGCCCACTCCCAGGCGTTCGGCGCGTCGTCCCAGATCGCCGTCCAGGCCGTGACGTCCCTCGCCCACGCGCTGGCCCGCTTCTACGCCGACGGGCCCGAGCGGCTGCCGGCGGAGCAGGCCACGCGGCACGTCGCGGCGGCGGGCGCCGACGCGCACGTGCAGGTGGGCCGGTGGCTCGACACGGTCGTCGACGTCGAGTCGGTGCCGTTGCTGCCCAAGGACCAGCAGGCCGCCCTGGCCCAGGGCCGCGCCGCCCTCGACCGGATCCGTGCGGCGCTGGCCCGCGGCATCGGCCGGGTGCTCAGCTCCGACGACGAGACCGGGCCCATCCACCAGGTGGTCAACCTCAACGGCCGCACCCACCACCTGGACGACGACGGGCCCGGCGGCACCCCGATGCTGCACTCGGTGGGGGTGGTGCTCAGCGCGCTCACCGTGCCGGTGTTCTCGGCGCTGATGGCCGACTACCGCGCGGCGACGACCAAGAAGCGGCGCAAGGAGCTGACCCAGCGGATGGCGGAGTGGCTCGCCGCCAACCCGCGGTTCGTGCCCGGGGCGGGCGCGCCCGGGATCGGCGCGATCCAGACCCACGGGACGAAGCCGCTGAGCCTCGCCGACGCCGGCGTGCCGCTGTGGGCCATGGAGTCCGAGCACGTCATCCCGTTCACGGTCATCCGCCGGCTCTGGGAGGTGATCGGGACGCACTCGGCCAACGACTCCCGCAAGCAGTTGCACGCGGAGGACGCCGGCCTGACCACGATCATGATCTACGAGCGCGCCGCGGACCGGAAGACCGGCGTGGAGTCCTCGCGCCGCGACGGCCTCGCCGAGGAGTTCAAGGCGATGACCGACCGCTACTGGGCCCGGGAGGACGCGGGCACCGAGCGGCCCGAGCGCGTGATGCGCGCGTGGGTGACCCGGGCCCTGACCCGCGAGGGCCAGTGGTACGCCACGACCACCGCCGACGCCGTCACCTGGGAACACGCACAGCTGGACCCGGCGAGCGGGCTCACCCGCGGGGCGGCCCGCGACGAGGCGGCGCCCGTGCCGGCCGTCGGGGCCATCCAGTCGGCGGTCACCCAGGAGATCGCCGACGCGACGGCGATCCTCGAGGAGGCCCTCGCCGAACTGGTCCGCCCCCAGCCGGAGGCGGCCGCCGACCCGGCGGCGCAGGCCGTGCCCGGGCCCGGGGACCCGGCGCGGTTCGGCCCCATGAACCCCGGGCCGCTGCCCGACCAGATCGGCGCGACCTTCCGGTCCTCCACCTACTCGGGGGTGGTGCTCACCGCGCCCCTGGAGCTGTACCGGGTCTACGGCGGCAAGGCGGGCAAGATCGGCTCGTACTGGACCCGGACGCGTCCCTCGGGGGCGCTGCAGGCCCAGCTCGATTCGGCGCTCAACCCCTCCTGGGGCAACTCCGCCACGCTGGTGGCGGTCATCCGCGTCCCCGCGGGGACGACCATCTACGACGGCATCGCGGCAGGCCAGGCCATCGACAACGGTGGCTGGCTGGTCGGTGGAGGGAGCCAGGTGTTCATCCCGAAGGTCGACCCCTCGTGGCTGGTGGAGGCGTGAGCGCCGAGCGCGCCCTCGTCTCGGTGCAGGGCTTCTTCGAGGCGGGCGGGGGCCGGGCCGGGCTGATCCTGCCCGACGGCTGGTTCGGCCGTCCCTACGACACCCTCCTCGACCTCACCCGGGCGCAGGCGGACGGCGGGCGCCTGGTCGTCGTCCTCGACGACACCCAGGTGCTCACCTTCGACGGCGACGTGGTGGCCGAGCGCGGCGAGAACGGGCTGCGGTTGTCGGGCTTCTCCGCGCTGACCTGGCGCTGGCGCGAGTACGGCTCGTCGGTGGAGAACGAGCAGACCTACGCCTCGGGGGCGGTGGAGTTCGTCCCGCCGCTGTGACGCGGCCGGTGTCTCAGGGCACCGGCTCCGACCACGCGTCGGGCTTCGGCGGGCGGGGGATCTCGGTGGCCCCGACGCGGCGGCGGCTGACCGCCGTCCCGACCGGCACCGACGGGCCCGTGGGGATGCTCATCGTGACCAGCAGGTCCAGGCCGGGGCGCAGCTGGCCGCCGAGGGCCGACCAGAAGTCGGCGGCGTCGCGGCCGTCGGGCAGGGCGGCCTGCAGCGCGGGCAGCGGCCGGATCGCGGCGAGGGCGGGCTCGCAGTACTCCTCGCGCAGGGACGTCACGGGCAGCAGCACCCGCAGCAGCTCGCCGAGGATCTCGTGCTCGTCGGCGGCGTCGGACGTCCACGCCGTCACCAGGTAGCGGCAGTCGATCCGCGGCAGCGGCGGGCGGCGCACCTTGACGCCCTCGGCGTCCAGCACCACCTCGGAGCCGGAGTGCTGCTCGGCCATGTTCCGCCGCACGTCCCAGAGGAACAGGTTGACGGTGGCGCGGGTGACTGAGGCGCCCCAGTCGCGGTCGGGGGCGTCGAACGTGACGTCGAGATCGTCCTCGCCGAAGCCCAGCTCGGCGAGCAGGAACCGGCGCAGCGAGACGTCGAGCAGGTCGATCACCGGCGGGCCCTCCCGTTCGCGGTGCGGCCGTCACCGGCGGTGAGGTCGACGCCGTCGCGACCGCGACCGTCGACGCCGTCGCGGGTCCCGCGGCCGGTGACCAGCCCCAGGTAGGGGCCGAAGTCGGCCTCGCTGCGCAGCCGCCCGAGCTTCTGGTACTCCCGCATCATCGCGAGCATGACGCGCTCCATGGTGATCGGCTCGCCGTCCTGCGCGGCGAGGAACGCCGCGCCGAGCGCGACGTTGCGGATCACGCCGCCGGTGACCTTGAAACGGGCGGCGAGGAAGTCGAGGTCGAGCCCCTCGACGGGCGCGGACGGCGGGAACGCGCGCTCCCAGATCCGGCGCCGCTGCGGCTGCTCGGGCGAGGCGAACTCCACGGCCACGCTGATCCGGCGCAGGAACGCCTGGTCGATGTTGCGCATGAGGTTGGTGGCCATGACGACGAGCCCGTCGTAGGTCTCCAGCCGCTGCAGCAGGTACGCGACCTCGATGTTCGCGTAGCGGTCGTGGGCGTCGGAGACCTCCGAGCGCTTGCCGAACAGGGCGTCCGCCTCGTCGAAGAAGAGCACGAGGTCGCCCGCGCCGGCGGCGTCGAAGATCCGGTCGAGGTTCTTCTCGGTCTCGCCGATGTACTTGCTCACCACTGAGCTGAGGTCGATCTTGTAGAGGTCGAGCCCCAGGTCGCCCGCGACCACCTCGGCAGCCAGCGTCTTGCCCGTCCCCGACGGGCCCGCGAACATGCCGATCACCCCGCACGAGGGCACCGCGCCGAACCCCCAGGCCCCGTGCACGGTGTGGCGGTGGCGGTGGCGGACCGCCAGCTCGCGCACCTGCTGCTCCAGCTCGGCGGGGAGCACGAGGTCGGCCCAGGTGCGGCGCGGGCCGATCCGCACGGCCAGGGAGTCCAGGTGCCCCCCGGCGAGGCGGCGCACCCCCTCGGGCACCCGCGCGGGGTCGCCCCCGGCGGCCGCGGCGACGAGCCGCAGCTGCTCGCGGGTGACGGTCAGCCCCTCGGGCGCGGGGATCGCCAGGCGCGCCCGCCAGTCGGGGTCGGCCGCGCGCGGGTCGGTCACCGCCGTCTCCTGCCAGGGGCGGCGCGGGAGGCTCTCCACCGGCAGCTCCCGAGGGCTGCTGAGCGCCCAGGCCACCTCGGGGCGGGACTCCAGCCGCTCGCGGGCCAGGGCGTCGGGCCCCTGCACGGTCTCCAGGAGGACGCTCGCTCCGGCGAGCAGCCCGTGGCGGGTGAGGGCGTCCCAGGCGCGGGCCGCGTCCTCGCCCGAGGGCAGCGCGGCGACGAGCAGGGGGGCGCCCGGGCGGGCCTGCGCGGCGAGCTCCCGCCGCGACTGCCGGTCGCCGCCGTGCAGGACGCGCAGGTGGCGCGGCACACCCTCGGCCGGCCCCCCGCCGGACAGCGGCGGCTCCAGTCGGCACCCCGGGGGCAGATCGGGATCGACGGCGGCGCGGCCCGCGGCGGCGGCGGCCCAGCACAGCACCTCGGGCACCGCCAGCATGCGCTGCCCCCAGGCCGGCCCGGCGTCGAGCCCCAGCAGGGCGAGGCGGCGCAGGCGGGCGCCCGGCCGGGCGGCGGCGACGGCGGGGGCGCCCAGCAGCCTGTCGAGCAGCGGCACGGTGGGCCGGGGGAGCAGGACGTTGTCCTGCAGGTAGGCGACCAGGCGTTGCCGGTCGGGGTGCACCTCGACGGCGAGCGCGAGGGCGAGCACCTCGACGTCGGCGGGCTCCAGGGCGGCCCGGCGGGCGAGAACGGCGAGCGCGTCGGTGCCGGTGGCGGCCCACGCGTGCAGGTCCTCCCGCGCGCGGTCCAGCGCCGGGTCGAGGAGCGCGCGCAGGCCGGCCTCGCGCTCGGGGTCGCCGGCGCGCAGGCCCGGCAGCGTGCGCAGGACGGCCTCGACGTCGGCGTCGTCGACGTAGGTTCCGGCGAGGTCGCGCGGCTGGACGCCGTCGGACACGCGGTGCAGGACGGCGCCCCGGTGCAGGGCGGCGTCGGCGAACACCTGCCAGGCGGGCGGCTGCTCCCGCGCTGGTGCGGGTGCCCCGGGGTCGGGCATGCTCAGATCAGCCCCGCACGGATGGCCGCGCCCACGGCCTGGGCGCGGGTGCGGCAGTCGAGCTTGGTGAGGACGTCGTGCACGACGTTCTTGACCGTCCGCTCCGAGTAGCACAGCGCGGCGGCGATCGCCCTCGTGTCCTCGCCCTCGCTGAGCAGGCGCAGCACGGATGCCTCCCGCGGGGTGAGCCGGTGCGGGGCGACCGTGGCGAGCTGCCCGGCCCTCGCCAGGAGCTGGGGGAGCAGGTGCCGGGGGAGCATGGTGGCGCCGGAGCGCGCCGCCCGCCAGGTCTCGGCGAGCGCGTCGGGGGTGAGGTCCTCCTGGATCAGGATCGCCGCGACCCCGGCCGCCGCGGCGACCTGCAGCTCGGCCTCGCTGGGCGAGGCCATCAGGCAGATCAGGTGCAGCTCGCGCTGCCGGCCGAGCTCGGCAGCGACCTCGACGGCCGCGTGCCCCGAGTCGAACACGAGGGTGTCGACGGCGGGCGGAAGCGCGCGCGGCACGAGGCGGTCGGACTCGCCGACGACGTGCGCCCCCGCACTCGACAGCGCGGCGACGAGGCCGCGCCGCATCACCGGGTGCGGGTGCACCACCCACGCGGCGCCCTCGGCCGCGGGGGCGATGGCTCGGGGCGCGGGCGCGGCAGCCGTGACGGCGACGGGCACGCCCGCGACGGACACCGGCCCGCGCAGGGCTCGCTCACCCGGCACCAGCCGGGGACGGCTGGGCGCCCGCAGGCGCTCCGGCGCGGGTTCGAGGTCGATCGTCGTCATGGCGGTCCCCCCGAGGGGTCGGTGTGCCGGCCGCGATCGGCTGCATCGCGGGGTGGTGCCACGCCCGTGAGGAGTCCGCCCGCGCCGCCCCCGATACGAGCGGGGCGCAAGCGGGTGGAACGTCTCGGGCGAGATGGTGCGGGTGGGGCGCGTCCGGACGGACGGTTGCCGACCGTACCGATCTCCGGTGACACCCGGAGCGGGTTCTCCGCAATGTGGTCGCCCGCCGGTCGTGCGGCATCGTTATCGTCGCCTCCGCGTGACTCCGGCGTCACGATCCGCGACCGGTTCCGGCGTTCGCTACCGGCCGGACGCCCGCGGTCACTAGATTTCGGACATGCCCCGGTACTCCGCGGAGCAGATCTACGCCTACGCCCTCGAGGCCGGCTTCGATCCGCACAGCGCGACCACGATGACGGCCATCGCCATGGCCGAGTCGCGGGGCAACAGCGACGCCCACGCCACCCACGGCGAGGACTCCCGCGGCCTGTGGCAGGTCAACGCCCGCGCCCACCCTGAGCTCGCGCGCCGCTTCGACCTGTGGGACCCGGCCGACAACGCCCGCGCCGCCTTCGAGGTCTCCCGCGGCGGCCACGACGTCTCGCCCTGGACGACGACCCACGGCGGCACCCGCGCGTCCTACGTGCGGTTCCGCTCCGACGCCCAGGCCGCGGCCGTCGCCCACGGCGAGCCCCCCGGGCTCGGGGTGTGGACGGGGACGCGCGGCTACGGCCACCACCTCGCCGCCTCGCCCGACGTCGACGGTCCGGCACCCTCCCGCGGCGAGCCCCCGCGCCCCCACCCGGCCCCCGAGGCGACCACGGCCCCGGCCCCGGCCGACGGAGCGCAGCCCGGCGTCGTGGACGTCGTCCCGGCACCCACCGCGGGGGAGCAGGCGCCCGGCGGGCCCGAGGCCGTCCCGCTGGTCGCCGTCACCCCTGCCGACGCCCAGGCCCCGGCCGGACCCGCCACCGGTGTCTCCACGGCGCCCGCGCCCGACCTCCCCGGTCAGGGGCACGCACCCGCCGTCGAGCTGGTCACCGAGCTCCCGGCCGACCACGTCGTCGCCCTCGACGAGGCGCTGCCGCAGGCCCCCGCGCCCGCCGCCCGACTCGTCCGTCACGATCCCGATCCGGTGCTGCTCGCGCCCGCCGCCGCGCCCGCCCACGTCGAGCCCGCGGTCGTCCAGGTCGCCGCCGCCGCGCCGGCGCCCCTCACGCAGCCGGTCGCGCCGCCGCCCGAGCCGCACCCCGAGCCCCAGCCCCACCCGGCGGCCCCCGCCGCGCACCCGGCGGCGCACTCGACCGGTGCCCATGACGCCGGCGCCCTCGACGCCTTCATGGACGCCGCGACGGCGCAGAAGGGCGACGCGTACGTGATGGGCGCGCAGGCCCGCTTCAGCGACCCCAACCCCAGCGTGTTCGACTGCGCCGAGCTCGTGCGGTGGTCCGCGCACCGGGCGGGGGTGAGCATGCCCGACGGCTCCTGGCTGCAGTACCTGCACCTCAAGGAGGCCGGGGCGCTCATCCCCGTGGAGGAGGCCAAGCACACCCGCGGCGCGCTGCTGTTCTCGTTCTCCAGCGAGCCGGTGCCCGGCGGGGCGCGGCCCTCCCACTCCCACGTCGCGATCTCCGACGGTCACGGGCACACCGTGGAGGCGCGCGGGCGGGCCTACGGCGTCGGCAGCTGGGAGGCGGGACGGCGCTTCGACTACGCCGCCGTCATCCCCGGGCTGGACGGCGGTGACGCGCCGGCGCAGCCGTCCCCGCCCCCGTCGCCCGCAGCAGCCCCCGGCGGCGCGCCCGCGAGCGGCGTGCAGCTGTCGGCGCCCCTGAGCGCGGCGCCACCGGTCCTCGGGGGCGCGGTAATCGACACGGATCGGGACGGGCTGGACGACGCGCTGGAACGCAGCCTCGGCACCGACCCGCACGCGGTCGACACCGACCGCGACGGCCTGCGCGACAGCCGCGAGCTGCTCTACACCCACACCGACCCGCTCGTCGCCGACCCCGCCGCCGACCGGTTCGATGCCGTCCTCGACGCCGCACCCGCGGAGGACCACGCCGTCGTGGACCACGCCGACCACGGCCTCCGGGACGGCGTGACCCTCGACCACGCGATCGGGGTGCACGAGGGCGGCTCCCCGGCGGAGCACGCGGCGGACGGCGCGACGCACGGCGGTCACCAGGACGGCCACCCCGGCGGCCACGACCAGGGCGTGCACGCCGACGGCTCCCACTCCGACGGCACCCACCCCGACGGGCACCCGGGCCATGCCGGCCCGGCCACGGGCGTCGCCCTCGACCACCCCCTCGGCCAGGCCGACCAGGCCTGGTCCGGCCCCGAGCCGGGGGCCCACGGGCACCCCTCCGACCACGGGGGAGGTGACCACGGTGGTCATGGCTGGTGATCTCGCGGCCGCCGCCCCGGTGCGTCCTGTCGCTTCGTCGTCCCCGGACGCCGAGGCCGGCCTCGCCCGGGCGCTGGTGACGCTGGCCGAGCTCGCGCGGGAGGGCGGCCAACCGCACCTCGCGGACGGGCTCGTGGCCCACCGCGCGGCGCTGGCGACCGCGACGACGACCGTCGCGTTCGTGGGCGAGTTCGGCGCCGGCCGCAGCGCCGTCGTCAACGGCCTGGTCGGCGTCCCGGTGTGCGGGGTGTCCGCGACCCGCGCGACGACCGTCCCCACGCTGCTGCGCTGGGGCCCGCAGCCGGCCGCCGCGCGCTGCCGCGACGCCGACGGCGCGCCGGCCCGCGAGGTCGTGCCCCTCGCCGACGTCGCGTCGGCGTCCCTCGAACCGGCCGAGGCGGGCACCTGGCTGGAGGCCGAGCTGCCCCGCGGGCTGCTGGCCACGGGCCTGCGGCTGCTGGACCTGCCGGGGCTGGGCGGCGGGATCTCGGCCCCCCAGGCGTCGACGTTGCTGCGTGGCCTGGAGTCCGCCGACGCCGTCGTCTACGTGGCGGACTCCGCCGCGGAGCTGACCACTCCCGACCTCGACCTGCTCGCGGAGATCTCCCGCACCTGCCCGTCCCTGGCCGTGGTGCTGACGCGCACCGACCTGCACCCGCACTGGCGGCGGATCGCCGAGATCGACCGCCGCCACCTCGCGGATGCGGGCGTGGACGCCCCGGTGGTCGCCGTCTCCGCACCGCTGCGCGCCCTCGCGCTGCGCACCGGGGACCCCGCGCTGCACGCCGAGTCCGGGTTCGGGGTGCTCGTGGACGTCGTGGAGGGCCGGCTGCGGGCCCGGCAGCGCGCCGACCTGCGCCGACGTGCGGGCGCGGCGGCCCAGGACTGCCTGGCCCGGCTGGCCGAGCACCTCGACGGCGAGCACGCGGGGCTGGCCGCGGCCGCCCGACTGGCCACCCCCGCGCAGGGGCTGCCCGTGCTGGAGGAGGACCCCGAGGCCACCCTCGTGCTGCCCGGGCTGCGCGAACGCGAGCAGCGGGCGCGGGAGCTGCTCGACAACGCCGCCCGCTGGCGGGAGCTGCTCGCCGACCGGATCGGCGAGGTGCGCCGGGCCGTCCACGCCGACCTCGTGGAGCGCCGCCGTCGGATGCGCGACGAGATCGTCGCGGAGCTGGACGAGATCGACCCGGCGCGGGAGTGGTCGCAGTTCTCGCCCTGGATGACGGCGTTCGTCACCACCGAGCTCGCCGCGCACCGCCGCGGGCTGCTCGCCGCCCGCGACCAGATCGCCCAGGCCGTCGCCGCGCGGCTCGACCTGGACGGTGCCGCCGGGCCGCCGCCGCCCGCCACGGTCTCCGCCGTCCCCGCCCACCGGGCGGTGCGCGAGGACGCCGGGCCGCCGCCGACCGCCGAGAGTGTGCCGGAGCCGGTGGACCTGCCCGCGCTCACCACGAAGCGGCTGACCCGGGTCGACCTCACGATGAACGCCGTGCGGGGGATGACCCTGGGCAGCTCCGTCGGCGGCATCGCGATGACGCTGCTGCCCGCCGCCGGCATCACGGGGCTGCTCACACCCGTGACGTGGCCCCTGGTCGCCGTCGTCGGGGCGACGTTCGCGGTGCGCAGCGTCCGCGGGGCGCGCGAGGCGTCGGTCACCTCCGCCCGGATGGAGGCGCGCCGGGTGGCGCTGGGCGCGCTGGAGGACGCCGTCACCGACGCGCAGACCGCCGACGAGGACGCCCTGGCCCGCACCTACGAGGCGCTGCGCGACCACTTCGGCGTGATCGCGCAGCGGGCGCACCTGTCCGCCGTCGCCAGCCTCGACGCCGCCGCCGAGGCCATGCAGGTGCACGGCCGCGAGGCCGCCACGCGCCTGGTCACCGTGGCGCGCCAGCAGGAGCTGACCCGGCGGTGGAGCTCCCGGTTCGCCGCAGCCATGGCCGAGCTCGACCCGGCCGGGGTGGCGTCGTGACCGCCCTCGACCCGACGGCCGATTCCGCCGCCCCGACCGGCGACCCGACCGTCGACCCGGCTCTCAACGGCGGCCCGAGCGGCACCGGCAGGCCGACGGTGACGGCGGCGGTCCGGGAGCTGCTCGCCGACGTGGCGGCGCGCTACGAGGGCACCGTGTGGCAGCAGCGTGCGCTCGCGGCAGGGGACAGGCTCACCGCGCCGCTGCGCGTCGCGGTGGCGGGCGCCGTCAGCGCGGGCAAGTCGACGGTCGTCAACGCGCTGGTCGGGGCGCGGATCGCGGCCACCGACGCCGGCGAGTGCACGCGCGTCGTCACGGAGTACGCCTACGCCCCCGCCCCCCGCGCCTGGGCGGTGCTCCCCGAGGGCGACCGGCGCGGCGGGCACGTGCCCGTGGAGCTGCGGCCCGACCCGCAGGCGGGCGACCGCGTGCTCGTGGACCTCGGCGAGCTGCCCGCCGCCGACGTCCTGCGCCTGCACGTCGAGCTCCCGCTGGCCACCCTGCGGGCCCTGACCGTCATCGACACCCCCGGCACGCGCTCCACCTCGCGCCGCCTCGGCGAGCGCTCGCAGCGCTACCTCACCGCCGACGACGCCGACCGGACGCCGCCGCCCGACGCCGTCGTCTACGTCATGCGCCGCCTGCACGCCGCCGACGTCGCGTTCCTCGAGGCGTTCCGCGACCCCTCGGCCCGCGCGGTGGCGCCGGTGAACGCCCTCGCGGTGCTCACCCGCGCCGACGAGCTCGGCGGGGGCGCCGAGGACGCGATGGACCTCGCGGGCGAGGTGGCGGCGGCGTACGGGCGCGACCACCGGCTGCGCCGCCTGGTGCAGGTGGTGCTGCCGCTGGCGGGTCTGGTGGCCGAGGCGGCCGGGACCCTGGCCGTGGCCGAACAGGCGCGGCTGGCGCAGTTGGCCTGCGCGCCCGAGCCGGTGACGGGGGAGATGCTGCTGTCGGCCGAACGGTTCGTGGCGGCGCGCCGCTACGGCCCGCTGGATGCGGCGGCCCGCGCCGCGCTGCTGGACCGGCTGGGGCTGGTGGGGCTGCGCTGGGCGCTGGCCGAGCTGCGGGGCGAGCGCGCACCGGCGGCCGGGCCGAGTGAGGGCGCCGCGGCCCTTCCGCTGGAGGGCGGAGCCGCCCGGGACCGGTTGTGCGCCGCGCTGGCACGACGCAGCGGGCTGGACGCCGTCCGCTCCGTCCTCGACGGGCAGGTCGCCGGGCGCGCCGAGGTGGTCAAGGCCGACGCGGCGCTGCGGCTGCTCGCCGCGGCCGCTGCCGAGCACCCCCGGGTGCGGGCCGAGGACCTGCACGCCCGGGCCGAGCGGCTGCGCCTGTCCGTGCACGACTTCGCCGAGCTCGACCTGCTCAACGACCTGCGCTGCGGGCGCGTCGAGCTGCCCTCGGACGTGCGCGAGGACGCCGAGCGGCTCCTGGGCGCCCGGGGTGCCCGCGCCCACGAGCGCCTCGGGCTGGGCGAGGACGCCGGGGCCGAGGCGGTGGCGGACGCCGCCCGCGCCTCGCACGAGCGCTGGGTGGCCCTGGGCGCGGACCTCCTGGCCTCCCGCGAGGAGCAGCGGGCCGCCGGCGTCCTGCAGCGCACCTGCGAGGGGCTGCTGGCCGCCGGCTGACCCGCCCTACCAGCTGGCCTTGATCGTCACGTCGGACATCACGTTCTCCACCCGGCAGAACCACCCGTTGCCGCCCGAGGTCGGGCAGGTCTTGAAGGTCACCGGGCCCCGGACGACGTTGATGTTCCAGCTGGACTTCTCGGCGCCGTCGAACGTGCACGTCGCGCTGGTGCTGCCCACGGGGATCTCGCACGGCGTGGGCTGCTTCTGCCCGTCGCGGGTCACGAGCAGCACGTGCTTGTCCTTGCTCGGCTTGCACGACGGCGACGGCGACGGCTTGGGCGACGGCTTGGTCGTCGTCGGCTCGGCCTTGCTCGTCGTCGGGTCGGGGCTGTCGCTGGTCGGCGTCTCGGTCGGGGTGTCCGTGGACGTCGCGGTGCCCTCGGCCCGCCAGGCCACCTCCGCCGCCGCGAACCCGGCCTTCACGGAGCTGGTCGAGCAGTCCAGCGGCGCGGACATGTCGAGGGTGAACGTGACCCGGTGCGAGACGGTGAGGTCGACGACGTCGTCCTTGAGGATCTTCAGCGAGCACTGGTCCTTGTCGCCGGCGGGCTGGCACGCCCCGCCCCACTTGGTGAGGTCGTAGCCCTCGTCGACGGCGGCGCGCAGCAGCGGCTGGTCGCCCTCACCGAAGACCCAGGAGCACGTGTCGGGCCCGTTGCACACGTTCGCGCCGCCGGCCGAGACCGTCGCCCCCTTGGGCACCGTCACCGTCAGGGTGTGCCGGGCGGGGAACACGGCGATCCGGCCGCCGCCCAGCCAGTGCTGGTCGTCGAAAGCGTCGTGGTAGCCGACCTTCAGCGAGTAGGTGCCCGGCTGGGCGAAGGTCGTGTCGAACCGTGAGATCCACTCCCCGGCGAGCCACGAGATCTCCAGGGTCTGCTGACCGCTGACGGCGTTGCCCGCGGCGTCGAGGAGCTGCCAGGTGGGGTTGGAGAAGTCCGTCGCCCACCCGGCGAAGGCGAGCTTGCAGCGCTCCTGCTCGCCCACGAACGCGGGGTCCGGGTCGCAGCTGACGTTCGTCAGCGTCGTCTTGGCCGCCTCGAACGTCACCTGTCCGGGGTCGCTGCGTCCGGTGCGGTTCACGGCGACCACGGCCACGCGGTAGGAGCCCTCGTCGGGCGCCGGGAGCGTGAGGTCGGGCAGCTCGGTGGTGGTGGCGCTCGCCCCCGAGGGCGTCGTGACCGTCCACTCCCAGCCGGTGACGTACCCGTTGGCCGTCGCGGAGCACGTCACCGACGTGCCGGCGATGGGGGTCGCGGGCGTGCACGACACCGACACCCCCGAGGGACGGGTGGGGCCGACGAAGACGTCGAGCGCGCGGCCCTCGGCGTAGTTGCCGTCGACGACGAGGGTCACCTTGTACGGCGAGCCGGCATCCGGCGTCGGCTCGGTGAAGGTGAAGGACGGCTGCGCCGCGGAGCTGGTCGCGATGATCTCGCCGCTGGGCGCGGGCGCGAACACCTTCCACTCGTAGGTCTTGGGCACGCCGTTGCGGTAGCTCGCCGAGAACGCCGTCGGGACGTCCTCCTTGGCCGTCCCCGGCCGCATGGAGACGATCTGCACGGTCGGGGCGGCGTGGACGGCGATCGTGGCGGTGGCGCTGTCGGACAGGCCGTCGGTGAACGTCGCCAGCGCCGTCACGAGGTAGGTGCGCGGTTGGGCGTAGGTGTGCCGGACGGTGAGCCCCGCCCCCTGCGCGCCGTCGCCGAAGCTCCACGTGACCGAGGCGATGTGCCGGGCCCCCACCGCCCGCACCTGGAAGGTGTACGGCTTGCCCAGCTCGGGGGAGGGCGGCGGGTCCACGTACAGCTGCAGGGTCTGCCCCACGGGGGCACTCGTGCGCGCTGCGGCCACGGCCCGGCTCTCCGGCGGGGCGAGCGTGCGGCGCAGCTCCTCCGTGGGCGTCGCCGAGGCGGACGCCGACGCCGTGGGCGTGGCCTGAGAGCGCGAGGCCGTCGGCGTGGGGCGCCGGAAGCCCTTGAGGTCGCCCTTGGCGTCGGTCGGGTCGTACTTCTTCGTCGGCGTGATCCGGCCGTCGAGGGAGATGACGCCCGCCTGCTCGGAGTTCGGGTCGTTGTAGAAGACGAAGCCGGCCGTGTCCACGAGGTCGAAGGCGTTGTTCTTCGGGACGGGGACCTTGACCTTCACGACCTTCCACGTGCGGGTGTCGACGATCGCGACGGTCGACGACGTCCAGTCGGGCACCAGCACCTTGTCGCCGACCTCCAGCGGCGGCCCCAGCCGCGACTGCGGGGCGGCGACCTCGACGAACATGTCGCAGCTGCCGCGCGCGAGGTCGCTGACCAGCAGCGAGCCGCCCGTGCCGTCGCTGAAGTACACGCGGGGGGCCGTCGGCGAGCCGGTGCTCCACAGCCGGTGGCCGGCGCCGGGCAGGCAGGTGCTGGAGGAGAACCGCCCCGTCGCCGCGTCGAGGGTGTGCACCGACGCGGAGCCCGAGGAGTCGATCACGACGGGGCGGCCCTGCACGAGGGCGACCTGCGCCTTCGCGGGGTCGGCCACGCGCTGGGCCGACAGCCGGTTGCCGTCGGCGTCGTAGCGGTTGACGCTGCCGTCGTTGCCCGCGATCACCCACAGCCGGCCGTTGCCGTCGACCACCGCGGAGTACTCGTTGGCGGAGGGGGCCAGCGACGTCCGCCGCCGCACCGACATCGTCTGCGCGTCCAGCGTGGCGAGCGCGCCGCGCACGCGGTCGTAGACGAAGAGGCTGCCCGCACCGGCGAAGGGCTGCAGGGAGGCCGTCGAGCCGAAGGGGCTCGCGTTCACGGTGTCCAGGGTGCCGCCGTCGACGCGGGTGAGCGTGCCGGTCTCGCGGTTGAGGACGAACGCGGTGCTGCCGGACTGGACGACGGCCATCCGCGCGGCCCCGCGCACGACGTCGACCTTCGCGAGGGTGTCCGAGGTGGCGCCGTCGACGAGGGCCACCTGGCCCACCTTGAAGCTGGGCAGCCACGCGCTGCTAGGGGTCACGTCATAGCGGGTGGGCTCGAACCCGTCGGCGCGGGTCAGCGCGAATCCCGTGACGCCGAGCGCGACCACCGTGCCCGCGGCGGTGAGCAGGCGCCCCCGGTGGGACGGGCGGCGAGGAGTGTCCGCGCCGTCCTCGCGGCGGCGGCGGCGCCGCGGGCGCGCGGCCGGGCTGTCGTCGACGCTCACCGGTGCCTCCGGGGGGTGGCCTGCGAGGTGGTGTCCTCGGTGCGGGGGCCGCGCCGCCCGGGCACGCCCGGCCACTGCCGGGGCACGAGCGGGCGGGGGTCGAGGGCCGCGGTGAGGCGGCGGGGCACGGGGCGGCTGCGCGACAGCTCGCGGCAGGCCTGCCGCGACAGCGCCCACGCCTCGGCCGCCGCCTGCGGCCCGGGCTCGACGGGTGCGTACAGGGCGTGGGACACGTGCCGGGTCAGCGGCTGCAGCGCGGCCAGGGCAGGCTCGGGGACGCTCGGGTCGAGGCCGCGCACGACCTCCTCGGGGGTCTGCGACGGCTCGGGGCGCAGCCCGTGCTCGGTGAGCCGGTCGGCCACCTCGCGCCAGGCGCCGAGCACGCGCGCCGAGGCGCCCCCGCGGCGGCGCAGCCGGCGCCGCAGGGCCTTCGCGCCGAGCACGAGCACGACGAAGGCCAGCGCGCCGATGCCGAGCCAGGTGCCCAGCCGCACGAGCCGGGCGAGCACCGAGGCGGGCCCGGGGTCGGGTGCGGCGGGGTCGGGCTGGTCGAACAGGACGGGCGGGACGTCGGCGTCCGGCGCCTGCTGCTGGGAGTTGTCGGCCCCCTGCGGCTGCGCGTTCTTCTGGGGGCGCATCAGCGGCGGCGTCCGCGCGGTCCCGGTGGGGTCGAACGCCACCCAGCCGACGCCGTCGACGTTCACCTCGGGCCACGCGTGGACGTCCTCGCTGGTCACCGTGTACGAGCCGTCCTTGGCGGGGGTGCGCAGCAGGTAGCCGACGCAGACGCGCGAGGGGACGCCGAGGGCCCGGGCGAGAACGGCGAACGCGGAGGCGCGCTGCTCGGCGTAGCCCGCGTCGTCGCCGTCAGCCCCGATCAGGACGCGGCGGATCCGGAAGTAGGAGTGCCCCGACGGCGCGGAGAGGTAGTAGGGCCGCGAGCGGAGGTAGGCCTCGATGTTCTTCAGCTGCTCCAGGACCCCCGCTCCGGCGCCCGCCGCGCCCGCCGCCTGCAGGGCCTCCGGGATCCAAGCGGGGCGCCGCGGCAGGTCGAGGGCCGCGGCGGGGCCGGGCGCGGGGGAGAGCTTGGTGAGCCGGTCCCCGTGCGCCGAGGCGCGCGTGACCAGCTCGTACTCCAGGCCCGCGAGGGTCGGTTCGCCGCTGACGAGGACCCCGGTGGCGCGGTCGACGCCGACGCCGTCGACGTCCTCCACCCGCAGGGGCCGCCCCGCGGCGGGCAGGTAGGGGCCGGCCAGCCCGGCCAGCAGCACCCGCTGGCGCACCAGCGGGCCGGTGGCGGGCTCGTCCCCGGCGGGCAGCACCGAGTCGGCGCGGCGGTAGGTGGCCTCCTGCGACCACGTCGCCCCGTCGAAGGACGTGAGGACGGCGGTGCGCACCCGGTCCACCTGGTAGACGCGGTCGCCGGGCTGCTGCACCCGCACGGTGAACACGGGGACGGCGGGCCGCCGGGCGAGCTGCCCCTTGAGCGTCGACAGCGGCGAGATCTGGTCGTCCACGTGGATCTCGTCGTGGCGCAGGGCGCGCGGGTCGGCGCGCTCGTCGCCGTCGGCGATCCCCAGCAGCGGGGCCAGGGCGACGGCGGCGGCGGTGACCCCGACGACGACGGGCACCGAGAAGGCGGCGCGACCCACCGAGCGCAGCCCGGAGGGGGTCGAGCCGACGGGCAGGAGCTGGCCGGTCTCGTCGACGGCGAGGGGGCCCTCGGCGTCCTCGCCCGCGCCGTCGGCGGGGTGGGCCGTCACGATGCCGGGGTCGGTGGCGGCCAGCCGGGAGGTGCGGGTGACGCCAAGAGCGAGCATCGCCAGGACGAGGACGACCGTGCTGCCGGCGGAGGACGCACGGGCGGCCGCGGTGAACGCCAGGGCGGGCAGCAGGGCCAGGATCGGGGCGAGCAGCGGGAGCAGCGCGACCCGCGAGCGCTCCACCAGCAGCGTGGCGAGCACGGCGGCGAGGCCCGTGATCAGCACCGGCGTGACGGCGACGGGGCCGCGGGCGTCGGCGGGCAGGGTGATGGTGAGCAGGTAGGCCCAGCCGTGGACGGCGCCGTCGAGGGTGCCGCGCCAGGAGTCGGCGCCGGGCAGGTAGGGGATGCCGCTGCCCGAGAACAGCAGCACGGCGGCGGTGGTGACGGTCGCGGCGGCCCCGGCGAGCGCCCCCAGCGGCCACGGGAACCGGCGCCCGGCGAGGGTGGCCAGGCAGGCGAGGACGGTGACGGCGACGAGCGGCCCGGCGATGCCGCTCCACGAGGAGGGGCCACCGCCGGCGGGGCGCTGCGCGCCCGTCCAGCCGGCTCCGGCGAACACCGCCGTCCACGGCCATGCGGCGGCGAGGACGGCGAGCGCGGCGAGGGCCAGTTCGGCGACGGCGGGACGCGTGGCGGAGCGGGCCGCCCGGCGCGAGCGTCGGCGACGGCGCTTGGTCGCCTGCGAGGGCCGGACCGGGACGACGGCGGGCGTCACGGAGAGGCCGTCGTCGTCGCCGTGCAGGAGGCGGGGGAGGTCCTCGGCGGTCTGGACGCCCCCGCGCTCGGGGGGCAGCGTCGTCATCGCAGGACCCGCCGGTTCCAGGCCATGGCGAACTCCTCGCTGGTGGCGACGTTGATGCAGAAGGCGCCCCCGATGTGCGGCGCCGGGCGGCCGAACCGCTCGCCGACCTGCACGACCGAGACCATCTGGAACCGGGGGCGCACGAGGGCGACGGCGCCGGTCTGGTCGGCGTCGGGCTGGCCGGTGACGACGCCGAGGGCGATGCCGTCCTCGGTGACCGGCAGCGACGTCAGGGCCCGCAGCCCCGGGTCGTCCTCGCCGACCTGCACGGCCGCGAGAAGGTCGAGCACCTCGCCGAAGTCGCCGGCACTGCGGGAGGCGGCCGCCCGGAACCCGCCGGTCGTGATGACCTCGAGCGGGAAGTCGTGGGTGTAGGCGGCCAGGGCGAGGGAGCCGGCGGCGCGGACGGCGTCCTCGAAGCTCGACTCGGCGTCGTCGCGGTCGCGGCGGGCGGCGGCGTCGGTCTCCGTGTAGGAGTCGGCGCGGGTGTCGAGCACCACCCACATCTTCGGCTCGTTCGGCACCACGTTGTTGCGGACCATGAGGGTGCCGGTCTTGGCGTAGGACTTCCAGTGGACCAGGCGCAGGTCGTCGCCGAGCTCGTACTCGCGCAGCGAGTGGAACGCGATGCCGCCGCGAGGCGAGGAGTTCGACGTCGGTCCGTCCATGTCCTCGTTGCGGCCCGTCGGCAGCGGCAGCACCGTGTGCAGGCGCGGGTGCACGTACAGCGTCGAGAGCGTGGAGTGGCGGCGGCCGATGGTCATCAGCCGCAGCGGGTCGCTGTGCCCGATCGTCAGCGGACCCACGTCGAAGACGCCGCGGCGCGAGGTGGGCAGGTGGTAGGCGGTGGTGTGCTCGGCACCCGCGGCGAGGGTGGGCAGCGGCACGATCACCTGCCGGTCGCCGACCGACTCGCTGGCGAGGATCGGCGGGGAGCGGCGGCGGCTGCGGTTGCGCACGGTCAGCACCGCGCGGGCCCCCTCGCCCTGCGCCACCCGGCTGGGGTCGATGTCGCGCACGCCCACGAGGTTGGGTTGCAGGACCATCCAGATCGCGGCCACGAGCACCGCGAGCAGGCAGGCCAGGCCGAGGACGACCAGCTCGGGGTAGTCGACGATCCAGCCGGCCAGGAGCAGCACGGGGGCCAGGACGAGCAGGGCCACCCCCGACCGGGTCAGCACGGCAGGCCCCGGGTCACAGCCGGGTCGGCTGGCTGGGCACCGGCACGGCGCCCAGCAGCTGGGCCAGCAGCGTGGTGGCGTCGGCGCCCTGCAGCTCGGCCTCGGGGCGCAGCAGCATGCGGTGCGGCAGCACGATGGGGGCCATCGCCTTGACGTCGTCGGCGGTGACGAACGTGCGGCCCGAGGCCGCCGCGTGCGACTGCGAGGCGACGGCGAGCGCGACGGACCCGCGGGGGCTGACGCCCAGGCGCAGCTCGGGCAGGCGGCGGGTGGCCTGGACGAGGGTGACGATGTAGGCCGAGATCGAGTCGGCCAGGTGCACGCCGCGCGCGAAGGCGATCATCTGCTGGAACTCGGCCAGGGTCATCACGGGCCGCAGGTTCTCGGCCCGGTAGCCGTTGACGCGGTTGACGATGATCTCGCGCTCGGCCTCGTGCGAGGGGTAGCCCATCGACATGCGCATCATGAACCGGTCGCGCTGGGCCTCGGGCAGCTCGTAGGTGCCGCCCTGCTCCACGGGGTTCTGGGTGGCGATGACGACGAAGGGGTCGGGCACCGGGTAGGGCACGGAGTCGACCGTGACCTGCCGCTCCTCCATGACCTCCAGCAGCGCCGACTGCGTCTTCGGCGAGGCGCGGTTGATCTCGTCGCCCAGCACGATGTTCGCGAACACGCCGCCGGGGCGGAACTCGAACTCGCGGCTGGCCTGGTTGAAGATCGAGACGCCGGTGACGTCGCTGGGCAGCAGGTCGGGCGTGAACTGGATGCGCCGCATCGACGCGTCGATCGAGTGCGAGATCGCCTTGGCGAGCGAGGTCTTGCCCACGCCCGGGACGTCGTCGATGAGCAGATGCCCCTCGGCGACCATGCAGACGACGGCCATGCGGACGACCGCCGGCTTGCCCTTGATGAACGTCTCGATGTTGGCCACGAGGGCCTCGAACCGCTCGGAGAACCAGGCCGCGTCGGCGTAGGCCGGCTGGGCGGAGTCGAAGCTCACGGAGGACCCCTCGGGGGACGTGCGGGCGGGACGGCGGGTGCGTCGGTTCCCCCGGTGCCAGCCGCGAAGGTCCGGCGTGCCGGGCGAGGGCACACGACCGGTCGCCAGCCTAGGGGCCGGCCAGCGCGCCTCCCCAGAGGCGTTGGGGCAACCGTGCGGGCACCCCCACGGGCGACGCCGCCGTCAGCGGAACGTGGCCTCGACGTTGGGGTCGGTGTCGCTGACCCGCACCGTGCAGCGGCGCGTCGTGTGGGAGTCGCAGCCCGTCCAGGTCACGCCCGGCTGGTGGTCGGTGGTGAGGGAGAACGTCACCGGCCCCTCGCCGCTGATCGCGCACCGGTAGCCGGGCGCTCCGACGTCCAACGTGCAGTCCGACAACGCCCCCTGGCCGTTGCTCATCGTCACGACGAAGGGGGCGTCCCACGCCTTGCACCCGTCCGTTGCGGGGTCCTCGCCGGTCCGGCAGTACGTGCCCGGGTCGACGACGAGCCGCAGCGTCACCGAACGGCCGACGAGGGGCCGCACCGTGGTGTCGTCGTCGAGGACGACCGCGCAGATGCCTGGCTGGCGGTCGACGCCGCAGTCGGGCTGCCAGCCGTAGACGTTGTAGCCCTCCTGCGGGTCGGCGCGCACCGCCACCTGGGTGCCGCGGTCGTACGTCCAGCGGCACGTGCGCCCCGCGCCGCACGAGTGGTCGTCGGTGCTCAGGTCGACCCCGGCCGGGGCCACGACGGTCAGCGTGCGGGTGGCCACGGTGACCGACACCACGCCGCCGTTGGTGACCCGATGCCCGCCGGGGCCGGTGTAGCTCACCGACACGGCGTAGTCGCCGGCCCTGGTGAACCGCGTCGTCCAGCGCAGCCGGCACTGGCCGTCGCAGGTGGAGGACAGGGACCCCGACAGAGTTGCCCCGCCCTCGGCCGTCAGGCTCCACCGGGGGTTGTCGTACCCCGACGACCAGCCGTACGCCGTCACGGTGCAGGTGACCGTCGTGTCGGTGAGGATGGGCGACGGCGTGCAGCTCAGCGGCCCCAGCGCCGTGTACTCCGGAGTCAGCTCGGTGGCCGCGGGCGCGCTGCTGCCCGCCCGGTTGGCCGCGACGACCTGCACGCGCGTGACGTTCTCGCCGAGCGGGGCGAGCGCGAGCCTCGGCACCGTGGTGGTGCGCGTGACCGTGCCCGTCTGGGAGTTCGTGACCGTCCAGTGCCACTGGGAGACGTAGCCGGAGGCGGTCGCGGAGCACGTCACCGACGAGGCGACGACGGGGCGGGACGGCGTGCAGGTGACGGTGGCGCGGGTGGGGCGCGCGGGGCCGACGACGACCGGCACCGACCGCTCGTCGTCGTCGATCCGCAGGACCACCACGTAGGGGGCGCCGGCGTCGGGGGTGGGGTCGGCGAATGTGAACGTCGGCTCGGGCAGGACGCTGGTGGTGAGGATCCGGCCGTCGGGTGCGCGCACCGTCCACTGGTAGGTCGTGGGCGTGCCGTTGACGTATACGGCCGAGAACCGGGTCGGGGTGTCCTCGTCGGTCTCGCCAGGGCCGAGGCCCGCGATCTGCACGACGGGCTCGCCTTGCACCTCGATGGTCGCGGTGCGGCTGAGCGTCGAGCCGTCGGCGAGCACCGCCGTCGCGGTCACGGTGTAGCGGCTCGCCTTCGCGTAGGCGTGCGTGACGTCGACGCCCTCGGCGACCCCGCCGTCGCCGAACGTCCAGTCGACGCCCGCGATCCGGCCCTGCCCCTGTAGTCGCGCCTGGAACCGGAACGGCTTGTCCACCTGCGGCGAGGCCGGCGGGTCGACGGCGATCTGGAGGACGGCCGGAGGCCTGGTCGGGGAGTCGGTCGGGGTGGGGACGGCGCTCGGGGTGGGGGTCGCCGTCGGCGTCTGCCCCTGCTCGGGAGGCGGTGGCGACGAGCGCCGCTGGCGGGTGCGGCGGTCGGGCTCGCGCGACGGCGTCGCCGTCACCGTGACGGACGGGGTGACCGACGGCGACGCGCTCGGCAGCACCCGTGCGCGCCGCCGTCCCGTGGCCGTGAGGTCGTCGGGGTCGTACTTGCGGCTGGGCAGCACGGCGCCGGTGAGGGTGATCACCCCGGCGTGCTCGGACCGCGGGTCGTTGTAGTAGGCGAAGCCGGTGCCCTCGAGCAGGTCGAACGCGGCGCCGCGGGGCACGGGCACCTCGAGGCGCCGCACCGTCCACGTGCGGGTGTCGACGAGGACGACGCGCGAGTGGGTCCAGTCGGCCACGAGGACGACGTCGCCGATCTCGACAGGGGTACCCAGCGCGGACCCGGGCGGCGCCACCTCGACCCGCACCCCGCAGCGGCCGGTGCGCAGGTCGCTGACGAGCAGCGCGCCCTGGCCGGAGTCGGCGAGGTAGACGAGGTCGCGCACCCGTGACCCGGCGCTGCGGACGCCGTCCCGCCCGCCCGGCAGGCACGCGGCGGGTCGCAGCGCGCCGGTCTGCGGGTCCACCTCGCGCACCGACGCGTCGCCGGCGGCGTCGACGACGACGGGCCGACCGCGCACGAGCACGAGGTCGGCGCGGGCGGGGTCGGCCAGGCGTCCCCCGGTGAGGACCGTGCCCGCGGCGTCGTAGCGGCGCAGTGCCCCCGTGTCGCCGGAGACCACCCAGAGGCGGCCCTCGCCGTCCACGGTGACGCTGCGGGGCGTGCGAGCGGGGGCGAGCGCGACGCGGCGGCGCAGCTGCAGGGTGTCGGAGTCGAGGACGGCGAGCGCCCCGCGGCGCCGGTCGTAGACGAACAGCGAGGTAGGCCCGGCGAACGCCTGCAGGTCCTCGGCCTTGCCGAAGGGGGTCGCGGCGACGGTGTCGAGGGTGCCGCCGTCGACGCGCGTGACGGCGCCGGTCTCGCGCCGCACGACGACGGCGCTGCTGCCGGTCTGGACGACGTCGAGGGCCGACTCGCGGTCGACGACGTCGACCCGCGCCACCGTGTCGGACGTCGTGCCGTCGACGAGGGCGACCTGCCCGATCCGGTAGCTCGGCAGCCAGGCCGCGCCCGCGACCACCTCGAAGCGGGTGGCGCTGAAGCCGCTGGTGCGTGGCGCGAGGACGGCAGCCCCCGCGGCGAGGACGCCGACGACGAGCGCGCCCGCCGCCGCGCGACGTCCCCTCACGTGTCCTCCCCGCGCCCGCCGTCACGCCCGCCTCCGGTCACGGCGCAGGCGCTCAAGGTAGGCAGGTCGGCGGGGCGCGGACAGGGACGTGCGGGCAGCCGAACGGGCACCCCTCGCCGTGGCGCCGCAGGGTGTGATCGCGGCGTCACGGCGGGAGATGCCCGTGGCGGTGGTGCGGGTGCTGCGGTGAAGCGCGAGACTCAGATGTGGATGCCGCACTCCGTCTTGGCCAGCCCGGCCCAGCGCCCGGCGCGGGCGTCCTCGCCGGGGGCGACGGCCCGGGTGCAGGGGGCGCACCCGATGGAGCGGTAGCCGAGCTGGACGAGCGGGTTGACGACGACGTCCGGGTTGGCCGCGAGGTAGGTCTCGACGTCCTCGTCGGTCCAGGCCGCGATGGGGGCCAGCTTGAGCAGCTTGCGCTTGGGGTCCCACTGCACGGTGGGGGTGCAGGCGCGGTCGAGGGAGTCGTCGCGCCGCAGCCCCGTCGCCCACGCCCGGTACCCCGCGAGGGAGTCGTTGAGCGGGGTGACCTTGCGCAGCTTGCAGCACAGGTCGGGGTTGGTCTTCCACAGCTCGCCGTGCTCGGCCTCGTGCTCGGCCTTGCTGCGCACCGGGGTGATGCTCAGCAGCCGCACCTTGTAGCTGTCGCGGACGGCGTCGACGACCCCGCGGGTCTCGGGGAAGTGGTAGCCGGTGTCGATGAACAGGACGTCGACGCCGGGCACCGCCCGCGAGGCCAGGTGCGCGAGCACCGTGTCGCCCATGGCGGCGGTGATCGCGAAGTCCTTGCCGAACGCGCGGGCCGCCCAGTCGAGGACGACGCTCGCGTCGTGCCCGTCGAGGTAGGCGTTCGCGCGGACGGCGAAGGCCTCGGGGTCGGCCTCCAGCGCGGCGGCGACGGCCTCGGGCGTGCTCTCCAGCTCGGCCAGGGCCGACGTGTCGCGCGTGACGCCCGTCGAGGGACGCACCGGCTCGGGCTTGGCCGGCGCCGGGGGCGGCGTCGGCTGGCGTAGCCCGTGGAAGCTGACCCCGAACAGCCGCAGGCAGGTGCGGCAGTGCCACAGGTCGTCCTCGGTGGGGCGCAGGTCGGCCTCGCCGCAGAACGGGCACAGGTACGGCTCGGCCCGCCGCGCCTTGGGCCGGGCGGGCGCCGCGGCGTCGGTGGGAGCTGCAGCGTCGGTGGCGGCCGAGGTGTCGGTGGGCGCTGCGGTGTCGGTGGGTGCGGCCGCCGGTGCGGCGGCCTGGACCCCGACGATGCCGCGGGGGACGAACACGGTCTCGCTCACTGGAGGTCCTCCTCCTGCGCGCGCACGACCCACTCGGCGAAGGCCTCGTCGGCGGTGCGCTGGTCGAGCCACCGGCGGACGACGCGCTCGACGTAGTCGGGCAGGCCGGCGCTGGTGGTCTTGAGGCCGCGAACCTTGCGGCCGAATCCGGCGTGCAGGCCGAGCCCGCCGCCGAGGTGGATCTGGAAGCCCTCGACGGTGGGCCCCTGCGGGTCCGCCGGGTTGGGCAGCTGCACGCCCTTGAGGCCGATGTCGGCGACCTGGGCGCGGGCGCACGAGTTCGGACACCCGTTGACGTTGATCGTGAGGGCGGGGGACTCGGGCGTGAACAGCTCGGGGACGTCGGCGAAGCGGCGCTCGAGCTCGGCCACGAGGTCGCCGGCCACGCCCTTGGTCTCGACGATCGCGAGCTTGCAGAACTCGATGCCCGTGCACGCCATCGTGCCGCGGCGGAACGTGGAGGCGTCGGCGTTCAGGCCGATCGCGGCGAGGTCGGCGACCAGGCCGGGCACCTTGTCCTCGGCGACGTCGAGGACGACGAGCTTCTGCTCGGGCGTGAACCGCACCCGGGCGCTGCCCGCCTTCTCCACGGCGTCCACGAGACCGGCGAGGGTGTCGCCGCCGACGCGGCCCACGACGGGCGCGGCGCCCACGTAGAACCGGCCGTCGTTCTGCCGGTGGACGCCGACGTGGTCGCGGCGGCCGGTGGGTGACGGCGGGGGAGCGGGGCCGTCGGTGAGCTTGCGCTTGAGGTACTCGGTCTCCAGCACCTCGCGGAACTTCTCGGCACCCCAGTCGGCGACGAGGAACTTCAGCCGGGCGCGGTTGCGCAGCCGGCGGTAGCCGTAGTCGCGGAAGATCTGGATGACGCCGTACCAGACCTCGGGGACCTCCTCCAGCGACACCCAGGTGCCCAGGCGTTGGGCGAGCATGGGGGAGGTGGACAGCCCGCCGCCGACCCACACGTCGAAGCCCGGGCCGTGCTCGGGGTGGACGACGCCGATGAACGAGATGTCGTTGATCTCGTGGACGACGTCCTGGTGCGGGCTGCCGGTGACGGCGGTCTTGAACTTGCGGGGCAGGTTCGCGAGCTCGGGGTCGCCCACCCAGCGGGACTTGATCTCGTCGAGCGCCGGGGTGCCGTCGACAATCTCGTCGGCGGCGATCCCCGCGACGGGTGAGCCGAGCATCGTGCGGGGGGTGTCACCGCACGCCTCGGTGGTGATCATGCCGACGGATTCGAGCTTGGCCCAGATGGCGGGCATGTCCTCGATCCGGATCCAGTGGTACTGGATGTTCTGCCGGTCGCTGATGTCGGCGGTGCCCCGCGCGTAGGTGGTGGCGATCTCGGCGAGCACCTTCAGCTGCGCGAGGTCGACGGCGCCGCCGTCGATCCGCACGCGGAGCATGAAGTACTCGTCGTCGAGCTCCTCGGGCTCCAGCGTGGCGGTGCGACCGCCGTCGATGCCGGGGCGGCGCTGGGTGTACAGGCCCCACCAGCGCATGCGGCCGCGCAGGTCCTCGCCGGGGATGCTGGCGAAGCCGTCCTTGCTGTACGTGGTCTCGATGCGCTCGCGGACGGCGAGGCCGCCCTCGCGCTGCTTCCACTCCTCGTTGCCGTTGAGCGGCTCGCGCTCGCCGAGGGCCCACTGACCTTCCGGGCGCTTGGGGCGCCCGGCGCGGGCGGCGGGGGTGCCGGTGGGGGTGCTCACGAGTCCTCCAGGGACGGGGCGCCGACGGGGAGGAGGCGGCGCGGAGATCGGGACGGGGACGTGCCGGGGGTGGGCCCTGCCTGGCGCGGCGCGCCCGGTCGGACTCCGGGACGGCGCGCTCCACCTGGGGTGGGCGGCGGGGCGGGACCGCCGGTCGCGCCGGCGGGGCGGCTCAGCAGGGACAGGCGCGGCAGCAGGCCGGACACCGCCGTGCGGACGCGCGGGGGCGCGCCGGGAGCATCCTCGGGTGGCTGGTCAGCCCGTTGCCGTGCACGTGTCCTCCATCGACCCTGGCGTTAGCACCGGCCGGGTCTGTGACCCAGGTGGTTGCTGCGGCGTCGTCGAGCCAGGTCTCTCGGCCGCTCTGGATGGTGCTGCGAGAATACGGATCGCTTCGGTGCGTCCTCAACGACTGCCCACCATGTGGACCCTGGACGCCGGCCTCGGCGCGGTCGGCCTCCTCGCCTCCCGATCGCCGGTGGCAACGCGTGCTGCGTCCTGCTTCATTCCTCAGCCCCTGCGTGAGTTGCGCCCGCGGCGAACGAGGGGTCCCGGACCCCCACCCCGGACCGCGTTACGGCGGTTGATCGGTCACCATGGGCGCATGGCGAACTTCGGGCCCCAGCCCTCGCGCACGCGCCCGCCGACGATGACGCTGCCCACGGGGCAGGTGATCGCGCGGTACCCGACGTACGCCCTGGCCCAGCGGGCCGTCGACTTCCTCTCCGACAACAAGCTGCCCGTGCAGGCCGTCACGATCGTGGGGACGGACCTGCGGGTCGTGGAGCGGGTCACCGGGCGGCTCACCTACGGCCGGGTCGCCGTCCAGGGGGCCCTGTCGGGGGCGTGGTTCGGCCTGCTGATCGGGCTGCTGCTCAACGTCGCCTCGACCGCCGCCGGCGGGGTGATCCCCACGGCCATGCTGTTCGGCGCGGGGTTCGGCCTGCTGTTCGGAGTGATCAGTTACGCCGCCACCCGCGGGCGCCGCGACTTCACCTCCCGCAGCGAGATCGTCGCGGGGGAGTACCAGGTCCTCTGTGCCGACTCCCTGGTCCGCCAAGCGAGCGAGATGCTGGCCCGGCTGCCCGTCGCCGGCCCCGGCGTCGACCTGCCCCCGCCCTCGGTCGGTCCGCGTCCCCCGGCCAGCCCCACCTCGCCTCAGCCGCCCGCGCAGGGCTGGTTGCCCCCGGCACCGCCGTCCGCGCCTGCGGTCCCTCCCGCCGGCTCGACCTCGGGCAGCGATGCGCCCGCCCCCGATCTCGCGCCGCCCACGTGGCCGCCCGCCGACGGCGCACCCGCACCGCGCCCCACGGGCCCCACGTACAGCGAGATGATCGAGAAGCAGAAGCGCGAGCGGCTCGAACGCGAGCGCGCCGAGCGCGAGGCGGCCGCCCGTGCCGCCCGCGAGCGCGAGGCGGCCGCAGCGCCGGCTCCCGAGCCCGAGTCGGGTCAGGTCGGCCACGATCACGCCCCCTCCCCGCAGGACTGACGCCCGCCCCCACGTCACCGACGCTCGGAGCAGTGGAGCGGGGCCGTCCCCCGGCGAGTCGCCGATCGTGCGTCGGTGACGTGCAAGCGGGCTTGCGCGGGAAGGGCTACAACCACCCGTTGCGCTTGAACCCGCGGTACATCAGCGCACACACGGTGACCATGAGCGTGAGGGCGCTGGGATACCCCCAGGCGTGCTGCAGCTCGGGCATGACCTCGAAGTTCATGCCGTAGATCCCGGCGATCATCGTGGGGACGGCGGCGATGGCGACCCAAGCCGAGATCTTGCGCATGTCCTCGTTCTCGGCGACGGACAGGCGGGCGAGGCCGGCCTGGAGGATCGAGGTGAGCAGTTCGTCGAAGCTCGCCACCTGCTCGCGGACCCGGGCGAGGTGGTCCTCGACGTCGCGGAAGTACTCGCGGATGTCGGGGTGCACCAGCCGCATGGGCCGCTCGGCCATCTCGCGCAGCGGCAGCGCGAGGGGGGTCACGGTCCGCTTCATCTCGATGACGTCGCGCTTGAGCTGGTAGATGCGCTCGACGTCGGTGCTGGCCCGGGCGGCGAAGACGCTGTTCTCGATCTCCTCGATGTCCTGCTGCACCGCGTCGGTGACGGCCAGGTAGGCGTCGACGACCTTGTCGGCGACGGCGTGCAGCACCGCGCTGGGGCCCAGCGCGAGCTGGATCGGGTTGGCCTCCAGCCGCGTGCGCAGGCCGCTCATCGAGGCGTGCCGGCCGTGCCGCACGGTCGCCACGAACCAGTCGCCGACGAAGACCATGATCGTGCCGGTCTCGACGATGTCGCCGCCCTCGTCCTCGCCGCAGCGCTCGTCGTGCGCGAGGTAGGCGAGGGTGCGCAGGGCCAGGACGATCGTGTCGTCGTAGCGCTCGAACTTGGGGCGCTGCCGGGGGTTCTCGGCGTCCTCGACCGACAGCGGGTGGAGCCCGAACACCTCACCGAGCTTCGCCAGCTGCGCGGGCGTCGGGTCGTGCAGGCCGATCCACAGGAAGCCCTCGCCGTGCTGGGCGGCCGAGACGGCGGCGTCGAACCCGCGGTTGGGCTGGCGCACCCCGCCCACGTAGTGCCCCCAGGCGACGGCAGCGTCGAGCAGCGCGGACGAGCGGCGCGCGGGGACGGTGATGCCGACGGCGGCGGCGCGGCGGGGCAGGGCGCCACGGCGGGGGAGGGTGCGGGCGAGGGGCAGCGTGCGCAGGGCCGTGCGCGTGGGCCGGTTCATCTCAGGGCTCCCGTCAGAGTGATCCGCGCCGCGCGTGGACGCGCAGGCGGCAGGGCTGACGCCGTGGCAGGCGGGGGAGCGGTGGTCCGAGAGGGAGGATCAGCGCGAGGTCGACGGGCCCGCCACGGCGAGGGGACTGGCGGGGGTGCTATCGCTGGAAGGCACCTACCCCACCTCCTCCTGGCCGGGCCCTCGCGAGGGCGGCACGTGCCCGGCCGTCGGCAACGGCGGGGCAGGGACGGGACGACGGCAGGCAGGCGTCACCCGGCCCTGACTGAGACCAAGGTCAGGGTAGCGGCCGCGGGGCGGGCACGCGATGCCGATCGCGTACCCGCCCCGCAGCCCTCGATGATGCCTGCCGGTGACCTCAGCTGCGACGGCAGCTCGGGGTGCGGAAGCCGCCGGGCCACGTGTCGAGCGGCGTCAGCCCCGCCCGGCACCCGGCCAGTGACGCCACGGCCGCCTTGCGCGTCGTCCGCGAGCACTTACGGGTGTTCTTGCACGAGCGGGACTTCTTCGTCGTCGTCTTGCGCGGCTTCTTCGTGGTCTTGGTCGTGGTCGTCGTGCTGGGCGTGGGCGAGGACGTCGTGGGGGTCGGCGAGCTCGTCGTCGGCGTGGGGGACGTCGTCGTGGGCGTCGGCGTCGACCGCTGCGCGAACTGCCACGAGTCGAGGTTGAACAGGCTCCCGCTGCCGCCCGTGAACCTCAGGAACACGTCGTGGGTGCCGGTGGCCCCCGAGGCGGGGCAGGTCACCGACGTCCACGTCTGCCACCCGTTCGTCCCGGGCACCGAGCACGTCGCGACGGTGCTGCCCGTGACGCTGTCCAGCCGCACCTCGATCGTCCCGCCGGAGGTGGCCGAGGCCACCCGGGCCGAGAACGAGGCCGCACCGGTGCCGAACGCGACGCCCTTGACCTTGACGTAGTCGCCGTTGTCGAGGAACGACAGATTCATGCCGCCGTCGGAGGACCGCTCCGTCTCCACCCCCGACGACCACGCGATGGTCTCGCCCTCCTGCCGCGTGTAGGGGTCGAGGGTGCCCACCTGCGGCGCGCCGGTCGTCGTCATCGACATCTGCGGGATGCTGCCGTCAGTGCCGTAGGTGAACTTCTCCACGGCCACGGAGCGCTGGTAACCGCCCCCGCCCGGAAGCGCGCCGTTGTGGTAGAAGAGGTACGAACCGCCCTTGAAGTCGATCACCCCGGGGTGGTTGGTGAAGCTGCTGCCCTGCGTCGGCATCACGGTGCCGCGGTAGGTCCACGGCCCCAGCGGGCCGGGCGCCGTCGAGTAGGCGAGGAACTCCGAGCAGCACTTCGCGGCGAACACGTTGTAGTAGATCCCGTTGCGCTTGTAGACCCAGGGCCCCTCCTCGAAGAGGGTGGGCCGGTTCGCGTCGCCCGGGCGGGTGCCGAAGCCCGCCGTCGTCAACGTGATCCGCTGCGGGCTCCCGTTGAACGAGATCATGTCGGGG
Source organism: Kineosporiaceae bacterium (assembly GCA_046330935.1). Classification (GTDB taxonomy): domain Bacteria; phylum Actinomycetota; class Actinomycetes; order Actinomycetales; family Kineosporiaceae; genus JAXLRU01. Next base: position 581,007 of record JAXLRU010000004.1, on the reverse strand, counting down.
TTGAGCTTCACGTAGTTGAGGTTGGGGTTGCCCCAGTACAGGTACGCCTGCCCGTCGTCGTCGATGAACGCCGTCGGGTCGATCTCGTTCGTCGAGACCAGGGCGCGCCCGAGGGCGTCCTTGAACGGCCCGGTGGGGGAGTCGCCCACCGCGACGCCGATCGCGCGGCCGCCGCTGTTGCTGGTCACCGGCACGTACCAGTAGTACTTGCCGTTGCGCGGCACGACCTGCCCCGCCCAGGCGTCGGCCTTCGCCCAGCTGAAGGACGCCAGGCTCAGCGGCGACCCGTGGTCGGTCCAGTTGACCATGTCGGCCGAGGAGTAGACGTGCCAGTCCTTCATGGTGAAGTAGCTGGCGCCGTCCTCGTCGTGGCCCGTGTACAGGTACACCCGGTCACCGACCACCAGCGGCGCCGGGTCGGCGGTGTAGATCGTCTGGACGATCGGGTTGTCGGCGTGGGCGGGGGAGGCGGCGGTCATCGCCTGCACCGTGCCCAGGCCCACGGCCGCCGCGGCCGAGAGGATCAGCGCACGGGAGCGCATGCCCCGGCGGGTTCGTGGGGGACGGCGCGTCGTTGCGTCCATGGGGTCTCGCCTCTGTCGCCGGGATGCCCGGCAGGCCGAAGGCGCCGGGCGGGAGCGGGTCCTCGCCCCCGGAGATGTCGGGCAGGGGGGGGCGGAATGTTTCGCCAATCTATGGCCGGGCACGGAGGCGGTCAACCATGCTGCTTCGCATTCCCCGCGATCGTGGCCGAGGAAAGCGCGAGTGCGTTCTCGGGCCTGCCGATAACAGTTTCTGAAGACCTCGTCGCCAGGTGAGGTCGGCCGGTGCCGCTCGAGGCGGCCGCCGCCCTGCCGGCAGGCGCCGAGGCCCGCGCGCGGCCCGCGCGCCGGGCGGCCCACACCTCTGGCGTCGCCCATATCGTCGCAGGTCACGGCCGGTAGCGGCGCCGAGGGGCCATCGCGACGCGGCGGATGCCCGCCATGACAAGAAGTCCGTTTCGAAAAGTTCTGCGGTTCGGCACGTGCGCTGAATGCATGATCGGGCGGTCTCCGGCTTGACCCTCCTGGGGGCGCGGCGTAGCTTCTGCCGGGCCCGACAGGTGAGCGATCACATGAAAGCCCTGACCAGAGGCATTCCCGGTCGAAGGAGACACAGGTGAATCCGATCCCTGCCCTGGCGTCGTTCGCGCGGCGCGTCGAGACCCGTCGCCGCAGGAGGCTGATCGGGGCCGGCGCGGCCGGCGTCCTCGTCGCGGCCATGGCCGTGGGGGTCACGCAGGCCTCGGCCGCCACCCTCACCCAGGTGACCAGCTTCGGGTCCAACCCCAGCAACCTGCGGATGTACTGGTACGTGCCCGCACGCGTCGCGGCCAAGCCGGCGCTGCTCGTGCTCCTGCACTCCTGTCAGGGCTCGGCCGCCTACGCGGCCAACGGGCTCGGCCCCGAGTACATCTCGGCCGCCGACCGCTACGGCTACATCGTGGTGCGTGCCCGAGACCACGCCAGGTCGGGCGCGTGCTGGGACGTCCACTCCGCCCAGGCGCTCAAGCGCGGCGGCAGCGACCCCGTCGGCATCATGTCGATGGTCGACTACGCGCGCTCAAGTACCCGGTCGACCCCAACAAGATCGTCGTCTCCGGGTTCTCCTCGGGCGCGATGATGACGAACGTGCTCGCGGGCCTGTACCCCGACGTCTTCAAGGCCGGCGCGGCCTTCTCGGGCGTCCCCGCCACCTGCTTCTCCACGCCCGACAACTCGGAGTGGAACGGCGACTGCTCCGGCGGCCGCATCGGTCAAGAGCGCGCAGGACTGGGGCAACGCCGTGCGCGGCATGTACCCCGGCTACACGGGCAGCTACCCGCGCATGCAGCTGTGGCACGGCGGTCAGGACACGACGCTGAGCTACGTCAACTTCGGCGAGGCGATCAAGCAGTGGACGAACGTCCACGGCGTCAGCCAGACGGCGGTCAAGACCGACACCCCCGCCTCGGGCTGGGTCCGCACCCGCTACGGCACCAGTGACGCCCACCCGGTGGTCGAGGGCATGAGCTACGCCAACGCCGGCCACGCGCTGCCCACCAACGGCATGCTCAGCTACGCGATCACGTTCCTCGGCCTCGACGACTCGGCCCCGATGACCAGCCCCACGTCGCCGACGACCACCTCCACCCCGCCGACGACCACCTCGCTCCCGCCGCAGAACGGCGTCGTCCTGTCCTCGACGTTCGAGGACGGCACGACCCAGGGCTGGACGGCGCGTGCCGGTGAGCAGGTGGCCGTCGCCTCCGGGACGGCCCACTCCGGCAACGCGGCGCTGTCGGTGACGAACCGGACGGCCGCCTGGAACGGCCCCGTCCGCGACGTGACCTCGGTGCTGCGCGCCGGAAGCACCTACTACCTCGGTGCATGGGCGCGACTGCGAGTCCGGCCAGTCGGCGACGACGGTCAACCTCACCGTCGAGCGCAGCAGCAACGGCACGACGAGCTACGACCACGTCTCCAACGACGCCGCCGTCACCGCCGACGGGTGGGCGTACGTCTCCGGCACCTACACCGTGCCCGACGGCGCGACCTCCCTGCGCCTGTACGCCGAGAGCCCGTCCGAGACCGCGAGCTTCCTGCTCGACGACGTCACGGTCTCGACGCAACCGCTGACCACGTCGCCGACGCCGACCACGACGAGCCCGACCACCGGCCCCACCACGACCAAGCCCACGAAGACGACCAAGACGAAGACGACCAAGGTCAAGACGACCAAGAAGCCCGTCACCAAGTGCCGCACGGCCAAGAACGGCAAGAAGACCTGCCGCACCCGCAAGCCCTCCTCGGGCGCGGCGACGCTTCGGCCTGCTCGGGCCGCTGTCGTCCTGACCACCTCCAAGCTCCTGCGGTGCCCGGCCCCGGGCACCGCAGGTCTGCCCGCGGCTCGCCGCCGCTGCCGCGGTCCTGAAGAACGATCTGGAGTCGACATGTCCCCTCACGCCCGGACCCTCCGCCTGCGAACGGCCGGCACCGTGCTCACCGCCGCCGCGGCGACCGCGTTCACCGGCACGATGGTGATCGGCACCGCCGACGCCGCCGGCAGCACCCTCAAGGACGCCGCGGCGGTGACCAACCGCTACTTCGGCACCGCCATCGCTGCGGGCCGCCTCGGCGACAGCACCTACGCCTCGATCGGCGCGCGTGAGTTCAACATGATCACGGCCGAGAACGAGATGAAGTGGGACGCCACCGAGGGCAACGCCCGCGGCTCGTTCAACTACACCAACGGCGACCGCATCCTCAGCTGGGCCACCCAGAACGGCGCCCGCATGCGCGGCCACGCCCTGCTGTGGCACGCGCAGCAGCCCCGCTGGGCGCAGAGCCTGTCGGGCACCGACCTGCGCAACGCGGCGATCAACCACGTCACCCAGGTCGCGACGCACTACCGCGGCAAGATCTACGCCTGGGACGTCGTCAACGAGGCGTTCGCCGACGACGGCCGCGGCTCGCGGCGCGACTCCAACCTGCAGCGCACGGGCAACGACTGGATCGAGGCCGCGTTCAAGGCCGCGCGCGCCGCGGACCCGAACGTGAAGCTCTGCTACAACGACTACAACCTCGACGGCATCAACGCGAAGTCGACCGGCGTCTACACCATGGTCAAGGACTTCAAGTCGCGTGGCGTGCCGATCGACTGCGTGGGCTTCCAGTCGCACGTCGGCAACAACCTCGACAGCACCTACCAGGCGAACCTGCAGCGCTTCGCCGACCTCGGCGTCGACGTCCAGATCACCGAGCTCGACGCGCCCGGTTCGAACAGCCCCAACACCTACGCCGCCGTGACCCGCGCCTGCCTCGCGGTCACCCGCTGCGCCGGCATCACCGTCTGGGGCGTGCGCGACACCGACTCGTGGATCGGCAGCAACGGCACCCCGCTGCTGTTCAACGGCAGCGGTGGCAAGAACCCCAACTACACCAGCGTGCTGAACACCCTCAACGCCGGCACGGTGCGCTACACCGGCACCAACCCGACGAACACCCCCACCCCGACGCCGACCACGTACCCGCCGCAGAACGGCGTCGTGCTCTCCTCGACGTTCGAGAGCGGCACCGACTCGTGGACGGGCCGCGGCGCGGCGAGCGTGGCGGCGGCGTCCCCCGGCCACTCCAGCGGCCAGGCACTGCGCGTCACCGGCCGGACCGACGTCTGGAACGGCGCCAGCCGTGACATGTCGCAGGTGATGTACCCGGGCCGCACGTACTACGTCGCGGGCTACGGCCGCCTCGCCGCCGGTGAGGCGGCGACCACCCTCAACCTGACGGTCGAGGCCACGGTCGACGGCACCGCCACCTACACCCACGTCAGCCCCGACGTGTCCGCGACCGCGGACGGCTGGGTGCGGCTGGCCGGCACCTACACCGTGCCCGCCGGTGCGACGGCGCTGCAGCTGTACGCGGAGAGCCCTTCGGCGACGGCGTCGTTCCTGATCGATGACGTCGTGGTCTCGACCCAGCAGATCTCGGCGACCCCCGAGCCGACGACGACGACCCCGACGACGACCACGTCGGTGCCGACCACGACCAAGCCGACGGCGAAGCCGACGGGCAAGGTGAAGACCGTCAAGAAGTGCAAGACGGGCAAGAACGGCAAGAAGACCTGCAAGACGCTGACCAAGACCGTCAAGAAGGGCGCCGTGGTGGCGAACTCCTGCTCGACGGTGTCGGTGCCCGCCGCATGGCCCGGCGGGTACGTGGCGAGCGTGTCGCTGTCGGGTGCGGGGCGGCTGACCCCCGCGGCCGCGGCGGGCGTCGTCTCGGTGGTGCCCTCCGGCGCGGGCTACCTGGTGTCGGGCACGGGTGACCCTGCCGGCATCGCGGTGACCTGCGGCTCCTGACCGGCGGGCCAGTGTGCGGAGGGCGGCATCCCCGGGGTGCCGCCCTCCGCCGCGTCCGGGGGCGAGGGCTCGGAGCCTTGACGCCTTCGATGAACCGATTCAGTATGTGACGCCGCCGGGCCGGCACCCACCGTGCGCCGTCGCGCACGGCCCTCGCACCGACACGAGTTCAAGGACTGGAGGACGGGTACCCATGGGTTCTCGCGCACGAAGGGCCGCCGCCGCACTGGTGGCCGCCGGCGTCGGCTCGGCCGCGGTCGTGGGCCTCGCGGGCTCGCCCGCCTCGGCCGACACGATGACGCAGGTGAACGCTACGCAGCTGGTGACGGGCATGGGTGCCGGCTGGAACCTCGGCAACCAGCTGGAGGCGAGCATCAACGGCGTCCCCGGCGAGACCGCGTGGGGCAACCCCACCATCAGCCAGACCCTGATCGACACGGTGAAGGCCGCCGGGTTCCGCTCCATCCGGATCCCCGTGTCCTACCTGCAGAAGATCGGCTCGGGCCCCGACTACACCGTCGACGCCGCGTGGTTGAGCCGCGTGCGCGCGGTCGTGGACTACGCCTACGGGCGCGGCCTGTACGTCGTCGTGAACATGCACGGCGACGGCTACAAGAGCGTCGGCGGGTCGTGGCTGATCTGCGACGCCGCCGACCAGACCACGATCAAGGCGAAGTACGCCAAGGTGTGGCAGCAGGTGGCCACGACGTTCCAGGGCTACGGCGAGCGGCTGATCCTGGAGTCGATGAACGAGGAGTTCGACGGCCAGTACGGCAACCCCACCCAGCCGTGCTACTCGAACATCAACGCCTACAACCAGATCTTCGTCGACACCGTGCGCCGCACCGGCGGCAACAACGCCTCGCGCTGGCTGCTCGTGCCGGGCTGGAACACCAACATAGACCACACCGTCAGCGGCGGGTTCGTCATCCCCACCGACTCCTCGCGGTCGTCCTCGGTGCCCGCAGGGGAGCAGCGGCTGATGATCTCCGCGCACTACTACGACCCCTGGGACTTCACGGGCGAGGAGAACGGCACCATCACCCAGTGGGGGTCCTCGGCGACCAACCCCTCGCGCCGCTCCAGCTGGGGCCAGGAGGACTACCTCGACGGCCAGTTCAAGAAGCTGCACGACGCCTTCGTCGTCCGCGGCTACCCCGTCCTGATCGGGGAGTACGGGTCGATCGACAAGTCCTCCGCGGACTCCGCCAACCCCACCTCCCGCGTCGCCTTCGCCCGCGCGGTGGTCACGACCGCGAGGAAGTACGGACTGGCGACGGCGTACTGGGACAACGGCTTCAACGGCGTCTACGGGTTCGGCCTGTTCGACCGGTCCAGGAACACCGTGACGCAGCCGGCCCTCGTCGCCGCGATCGTGGGCGCCGCTCCCACGCCCACGACCACCCCGACGCCCAGCCCGACCACCACCAGCCCGACGCCCGGGACCACCACCACCACGACGTCGGTGCCGTCGACCACCAAGCCCACGGTGAAGCCGACGGGCAAGGTGAAGACCGTGAAGAAGTGCAGGACGGGCAAGAACGGCAAGAAGACCTGCAAGACGCTGACCAAGACCGTCAAGAAGGGCGCCGTGGTGGCGAACTCCTGCTCGACGGTGTCGGTGCCCGCCGCGTGGACGGGCGGGTACGTGGCGGCGGTGTCGCTGTCGGGTGCGGGCAGGCTCGTGCCGTCGGCTGCCGCCGGCGTCGTCTCGGTGCAGCGCTCGGGCTCCGGGCTCGTCGTCACCGGTACCGGCGACCCCGCGGCGCTGAAGGTCGCCTGCGGCGCCTGATCGGTCACGTGACGGAGGGCGGCACCCGCGACGGGTGCCGCCCTCCTCGCGCGTCGTGGCCCGCTCAGCCGCGCAGCGACGCCATCCACTCCTCGATGCCCGCGACGGTCCGCGGCAGCATCGCGGACAGGTTCTCCACGCCGTCGTCGGTGACGAGCACGTCGTCCTCGATCCGGACGCCGATCCCCCGCCAGGCGGGGGGCACCAGCAGGTCGTCGGGCTGCAGGTACAGCCCCGGCTCGATCGTGAAGACCATGCCCGGGCGCAGGGGGGCGTCGAGGTACATGTCGCGGCGGGCCTGCGCGCAGTCGTGGACGTCGATGCCGAGGTGGTGGCTGGTGCCGTGCACCATCCAGCGGCGGTGGAACTGGCCCTCGGGGTCGAGGGACTCCTCGACGCTGCCCGGCAGCCACCCCCAGTCGTGCACCCGCTGCGCGATCACGCGCATGGCCGCCTGGTGCACCTCGCGGAACAGGACGCCGGGGCGCGCGACGGCGAAGGCGGCGTCGGCGGCGTCCAGCACCGCCTGGTAGACCTCGGCCTGCTCGGGGGAGAACCGCCCCGACACGGGGATCGTGCGGGTGACGTCGGCGGTGTAGAGCGAGTCGACCTCGACGCCCGCGTCGACGAGCACGAGGTCGCCCTCGCGCACGGGCCCGTCGTTGCGGATCCAGTGCAAGGTGCAGGCGTGCGTTCCCGCCGCGGCGATCGTGTCGTAGCCGACGCCGTTGCCCTCCAGCCGCGCCCGGCCCTCGAACGCGGTCTCGACGACGCGTTCGCCCCTCGGGGTGGCGACCGCCTCGGGGAGCCGGCGCACGATGTCGGCGAACCCTCGGGCGGTGGCCTCGACGGCGAGGCGGAGCTGCCCCACCTCCCAGGCGTCCTTGCCCAGCCGCAGCTCGCTGTCGGCCCGGCGCAGCTGCGCGTCGGCCGCGAGTGCGGCCTCGACGTCCACGCCCGCCGTGGCCCTCGTGGCCGCCACCTGGTCCTCGACGGCCGGATCCGCTCCCGGCACGATGCGCAGCGCCCCGGCGTCGCCGAGGTCCCCGGAGCCGATCAGCTCGGACAGCTCGTCGAGGTGGCGTGCGGCCAGCCCGGTGCGCGCCGAGACCTCCTCCAGCGTCGGACGGGCACCCACCCACAGCTCGCCGTAGCGGGCGTCGGCGTAGAACTCCTTGCTGTCGCGGGGCGCACGCGGGCGCACGAACAGCAGGGCCTCGTGGCCCTCGCCGTTCGGCTCGAGCACGAGGACCGAATCGGGCTCGGCCTCGGCGCCCAGGCCGCTGAGGTGGGCGAACGCCGCGTGCGCACGGAACCGGTAGTCGGTGTCGTTGCTGCGCACCCGCAGCACCCCTGCGGGCAGGACCAGCCGTGCCCCCGGGAACTGAGCCGACAGCGCCTCGCGCCGGGCCCGCGCCCACCCGGCCGCCTCCAGCAGCTCGGGCAGCACCTCCGGGCGGGGCTCCCAGTCCCCGGCGATGAACGCGCGGAAGGCCGCCGACGTCGGCTGCGTCCGATGCCCCTCGTCGGAGGCGGGCGCGGCGGCGGGTGCCGCCGGGTCGCCGGCAGGGGCTGGATCGCCCTCGACGGCGGGGGTGCCCGTCTCGGAGGCGGGGCCGGTGGCGAGGGCGAGGTCCGCGGGGTCGTTCATCCCCCCATGCTCGCATCCGTCCCCGTCAGTCGCCGGGTGCCGGGGGAGGAAGCGGCATGATCCTCGGGCCCCCCATGCCTGTCGGGTCACGGCACGAGCACCGCGCGAGCCTCGATCACCTCGACCTCGACGGGCGGGGACGCGACCGTGGCCGTTCCGTCCACGGGGAGCCACTCGGTGCTGCCGGAGATGCGGTAGCGGCCGGACCAGGTGGTGGCGAGGGTGACGCGGAAGTGGCCGAGGGCCTTGTACGTGTGGGTGGTGGTCATGGCCGGGTAGGGATGGCCAGGGTCCTCGGTGACGAGAGTGCCGCCGTCGCCGAAGCTCCACGAGAACCGCGTCGGGGTGGCCTCGACGTCGATGTCGACGCCCAGCAGCCGCGTGCGGAAGGTGAGCGTCTCGGCTTCGACGTAGGCGTTCATGGGCATGGTGACGAGCAGCGGCCGTCCCGAGGGTTCGATCCTGAGTCCACCCGGAGGCAGCGGGAGGCGGCGGAACTCGCGCTCCCCGAAGACCGGCGCCGTACCCGGGTCGTTCGCCTCCCGCTCCGCGACGCACCGCTGGCCAGTGGGCGTCAGCTGGCCGGGCAGCGGGTGGGCCACATCGGGCGGACCGACGTACGTCCACACCATGAACCCCTCCTGCCCCCGCTCACGGCACAGCCGGACGGCGTCCTCGCACCCTGCGTCTGAGCCGACCTTGACGACGGTGTTGCCGGGGCACACGGGGATCATCACTCGGGCGTAGGTGTGACGCGGCTGCGCCCCGCCTCGGCCTGACCCGTCTTGGCCCTCCCGAGTGGCTCCCACGCCGAACCCGTCGTCCTCGTCCTCGCCGGCCGTCTCGATGGAAGGCAGCGAAGACTGAGGGGCCGGGCTCCCCTCGGCGAGGGCTGAACCGCTCGGAGGCCCGGTCACTATGGCGAGGACTGTGGCGACCAGGACGAGCACCACGCGTCCGCGGCTCACGACTTGTCGTCTTCGGTGTCGACTCCGGCCACCACCCAACCGCGGAGCTCGTCGTACGACAGGATGACGAACATGCCTCGATACCGGGCGCCCTTCCCGCTCCGGAGCGTCTTTCCGGTGCCGTCAACCTCGGTCACGGGGTCCTCCGAGTACCCGACACTCACGACGGCCCGCTCGGGCTTCCAGTCCGGGGCGATGAACACGTCCTTGGCATGAAGGTCGCCGCCGACGGTGCGCTGGTTCAGCCGCGACCGGGTGTGGGCATTCGTGAGCACGCTGGCGCAGAACTTGCAGTTCGGCCCTGAGATCGAGCTCAAGGGCTGCGTGTCGTTGGTGTTGTACGTGTAGGAGTACAGGCTCAGGAAGTAGCGCACGAAGGCCTCGGCGCTGGCAGCCGTCGGCTTGCGCGCCGCCGGAGGCACGGTGGGCCACGGCCGGGTCGTGGTGGGCGCCGCGGACGGCTCCGCCGACACGGAAGCGGCGGCCGTGCGCGTGGGGGAGGCGATCGTCGGCGCCCCCTCGGGGCCGTCGCCACCGGAGCAGCCCGCCAGCCCTCCCAGGAGCAACGCCAGCCCTACGCCGAAGATCCCACGACGGCCCACAGTCCACACCCCGCTCATGGTCGCGACCCTAACCGAGTCGGAGATCCCGCTCGGGCGGCCCTGTGGACAACTCCGTGCTGCCCGGCATGATCCGGGGCCGGGTCGGGCACGGACCAGCGATGACGCTGCCCGAACCGGAGCCCGACGCCGTTGCTGCACGACCGCCGATGCGGCTCACCTTCGTGGGTAACGCGACGGTCCTCGTCCGGCTGGGGCCGTTCACGCTCCTCACCGACCCGAACTTCCTGCGGGCGGGCCAGCGCGCCTACCTGGGGCGCGGCCTGTGGACGCGCAGGCTGCTCGACCCGGCGCTCGGCGTCGACGACCTGCCGCCGCTGGACGCCGTCGTGCTCTCGCACCTGCACGGGGACCACTTCGACCGGGTCGCCCGCCGCGGCCTCGACCACGAGGTGCCCCTGCTGACCACGGAGCACGCGGCCTCGCGGCTGAGCCGGCAGGGGTTCGCGGCGGCGACCGCGCTGCCCACGTGGCAGTCCACGCAGGTGGTCGCCCGCTCGGGGGACGCTCCAAGGGCGCGGCTGCGCGTGACGTCGCTGCCCGCCGTCCACGCCCGTGGGGTGCTGGGGCGGGTGCTCCCTCCGGTGATGGGCTCGCTGCTGGAGTACGAGCCCGCTCCCGGCGCCCCGACCACCCGCGTCTACCTCAGCGGGGACACCCTCACGGGTGACCACCTGGACGAGATCACCGCACGGGTCGGGCGACCCGACGTGGCGGTGCTGCACCTGGGCGGCACGCGGGTGCTCGCACGCACGGTGACCATGGACGCCGTCCAGGGGGTCGACGCGGTGCGCCGCCTTCAGCCCCACGCGGTGATGCCGGTGCACACCGACGACTACCGGGCCTTCCGCAGCGGCCTGGGGGCCTTCGAGGCGGAGGCCGAGCGGGCCGGTCTGACGTGGCTGGTGCGCCCCGTGGTTCGCGGGAGCGACCTCGACATCGAATCGGTGGAAACCCGTATGAACAGCGCTGATTAGTGCTGTGAAGGCCCGGGTACGAAGGGCGAGAGCGAGGACGGCGGGAACGCCGGACCCTCCCGAACACCCCGGTCCATCCGCCCCCACAGGAGGGACAACCCCCATGTCAGGCACCACCACCCTGCAGGACAGTCCGACCCGCGAACGGGCCACCCAGGCCAAGGACGTGGCCGTGGAGCGGTCCGGCCAGGTGGCCTCCACCGCCAAGGAGCAGGCCGCCGAGGTGGCAGGCACCGCCAAGGAGCAGGCCGCGAACCTGGCGGGGCAGGTCCGCGAGACGGTCCGCGACCAGAGCGTCGGCCAGCGCGACCGCCTCGTCGGCACCCTCCAGTCCTTCGCCCAGGACCTGCACACCATGGCCGACAACGCGCAGACCAGCGGCCCGGCCGCCGATCTCGTCCGCCGCGTCGCCGGACAGGCCCACGGCTTCGCGTCCTCCCTGGAGAACCGCGAGCCCGCGGAGCTGCTCGACGGCGTCCGCGACTTCGCCCGTCGCCGTCCCGGCGCGTTCCTGCTCGGTGCCGCCGTCGCCGGTGTCATCGCCGGCCGCGCCACCCGCGGGGCCCGCGCTGCGCGCTCGCAGGACACGTCCACCACGACCGCGTCCACCGGCGGCGCCTACCAGCCCGCCTACGGGAGCCCGTACATGACGACCGACGAGAGCATCGGCACGCCGTCCACGGTCGGCGCCTCCGCCAACCCCAACCCGCAGGGCTGGGACGCCATGGAGGAGGAGCCCTCGCTGGGCGCCACCAACTACGGCGGTCCCACCGGTGGTGACGTCGCCCGCGAGGTCGACCTCCGCCAGGTGACCGGCGAGTCCGCGCTCGCCCCCGTGCCCGAGAACGCCCCCGACGACGGCTACGGCGAGGTCCTGGAGCCCGACGGCAGCGGCCACCGGAGCTCCGAGTGAGCGCCCCCACCGGGGTCCCCGGCTACACCGGCGGGCCCGTGCAGCCCGACGCCGTCACCCACCCCGACCGGCTCGAGGTCGAGAACCACAGCCTCGGCGAGCTGATCGGCCGCCTCTCCGGCGACTTCTCGAAGCTGGTCCGCCAGGAGATCGCCCTGGCCAAGACCGAGGCCAAGGAGGAGGCGACCGCCGCAGGCAAGGGCGTCGGCCTCCTCGGTGGGGCCGGCGTCGCCGGCAACATCGCGCTGATCTTCCTGTCGCTGACGGTGATGTTCGTGCTCGACACGTTCCTGCCGATCGCGTGGGCCGCCCTGATCGTGACGGTCATCTGGGTGATCGCCGCCGCCGTCCTCGCGCAGGCGGGCCGCACGAAGCTCAAGCAGGTCGGCACGCCCCTGGACGAGACCACCGAGACCCTCAAGGAGGACGCGCAATGGGCGCGCAGTCTGAAGAGCTGAAGCAGCAGATCGAGCAGACCCGCAACGAGATCAGCCGTGACGTCGACGCCCTCGCCTACAAGGCGAGCCCGTCCCGGATCGTCGGCAGCCGGGTCGACCGCGCGAAGTCCGGCCTGACCGGTCTGAAGGAGAAGGTCATGGGCAGCAGCAGCGACGGGACCGGTGCGGCCGGTGCCGTGGGCACGGTCAAGGACCGCACCGGCTCGGCAGTCCACGGCGTCACCGGCGCCGTCGGCTCCGGGGCGTCCCACGTCTCCGACGCCGGCCACTCCGTCGCCTCGGGCGTCTCGTCCGCGACGTCGACCGTCGCCTCCAGCGTCTCCGGCGCCGCCAGCGCCGTCGGGCACACCACCGAGGACGTCGCGTCCACGGTGCGCCGCCAGGCCGAGGGCAACCCGCTCGCCGCGGGCGTCATCGCCTTCGGCGTGGGCTGGCTCGTGTCGTCCCTGCTCCCGGCGACCTCCGCCGAGACGAGGGCCGCGAGCAACCTCGGTGACCTCGCCTCCGACAAGGGCGCGCCGGTGATCGAGCGGGCCAAGGCCGAGCTGCGCACCGTCGGCGCCCAGATGGGCGAGAGCCTGAAGTCCTCGGCGACCGAGGCGGCCGCGGCCGTGAAGTCGACGGCGGCCGAGGGCGTGCAGGCCGTCCGCGAGGAGGGCATGGGCGCCGCGCAGGACGTGAAGGACACCGCCAAGGGCGACGACACGACGACGGACTCGACGACGTCGCTGGACGTCACGGACTCCCGCGAGGAGGTCGGCGTCGCCGCCGGCTACGGGTACTCCGACACCCCCAGCTACACCGGGGAGTCCGGCTCGGCCACGAACCGGATCTGACCCTTGCACCACCTCACCGCGCGGCCGGCCCCACGGGGCCCGGCCGCCGCGTCGTTTCCGTGCCCACCTGGCTACCCTGCGCGGGTGCCTGACGTGACCCGCGACGAGAGCCCCGACGTGACGAGCGACGCCGGGAGCGTGTGGGACGTCGTGTGGGACCTCGGCGGGGTGTTCCTCGAATGGTCCCCGCCGGAGGTCGTGCGGCGGTGGCTGCCCGACCTCGTCCCCGACGAGGAGTCCCTGGCCGAGCTGACGCACCGGCTGTTCCAGGACTTCGTGCTCGGCAGCGACTGGTCGGAGTTCGACCGCGGCACGCTGGCGGCCGAGGAGCTGGCGCGCCGGCTGGCGCAGCGCGCGGGCGTCGGCGTCGAGCGGATCACGCGCATGATCGACGGGATCCCCGGCTCCCTGGACCGCAAGCACGACACGTTCGCCCTGTCGGCGCGGCTGCGCGCCGCCGGGCACCGGGTCTGGTTCCTGTCGAACATGCCCGGGCCGTTCGCGGCCGACCTCGACACCGATCCCGAGTTCGTCGCCGCGTTCGACGACGGCCTCTACTCGGGCCGGATGGGCCTCGTGAAGCCCGAACCGGCCATCTTCGCCGACGCCGCCCGGCGGCTGGGGCTGCCCCCCGACGGTCGGCAGGTCGTCTACCTCGACGACCGCGACGTCAACCTCGTCGAGCCCGCCCGGCTGGGCTGGACCTGCCTGCTGTTCACCGACGCCGCGCACGCCGAGGCCGACCTCGTGGCGCTCGGGCTGCTGCCCGCCTAGCCGCCGATCAGTCCCCACCGCCGCAGGGCCTCGACGAGGCCGGGGGAGGTGGGCAGGGCCAGGAGCTCCTCCTCGGTCACCCACCGCGCCGCTCCGGCGTCGTCGGCCGCGTGCAGCGTGCCGCCCACCAGGCGGCACTCCAGGTCGTCCACCTCGTAGACCACGCCCGCCTCGGGGTGCGGGATGCGCACCCGCCCCACGACCCGCCCCGGCGCCACGTCCAGCCCGGTCTCCTCGCGGCACTCGCGCACGGCAGTGGCCGCAACGTCCTCGCCGGGTTCGCACTTGCCCCCCGGCAGCGACCACGTGCCCGCCGCCGGCGCCCGCCCGCGGAGCACGACGAGGATGCGCCCCTCGCCGTCGCGCACCCAGGCGGCCGCCCCGCGGACGAGGCGAGGAGCGGGGGAGTCGGACATCGTCACAGTCTCCCGCAGCGGCCCGTCAGCTCTTGACTGCGTCCCGTGAGCGGGCGCACCGTGGACGGATGGTGGCCTCCTCCGCAGCGATGCGTTGCCCCCGGTGCGGGGCCCAGGCGCGGCCCCCGGGCCTGTGGTCCGACGTCTGGTCGTGCGCCGAGCACGGCGAGGTCGCGCCGCTGCACGCCGCGGTCGCCGCGAGCCCCGAGGCCCTGCGCGCCGGGGCCGCCCGCAGCCAGGTGCCCGTGTGGTTGCCATGGCCGCTGCCGCAGGGGTGGCTCGCCACCGGGCTCATGCTCGCGGGGGACGAGCACACCGGCCCGCGAGCCGCCGTCGTCGCGTGCTCGGGGCCCAACCCGCTGCCGCCGAGCCTGCACGACGACCCCGAGGAGGCACCCGCGAGCCGCGTCGCCGAGCTGCTGCTCGTGGCCGAGCAGCCGGGGATCGGCCTCGCTGCCCACCTCGCGGGCCTGGACGGCGTCGACGCCGGCGCCGCCGTCGGCGGTGGCGGGCCGCACATGAAGCTGCACGCCGCGGGCCACGACGTGCCCCTGTGGTGCGCGGGCGCCGACGGCTGCGCCGCCTACGTGGGCGAGGCCGACGGGGTGTGGCTGTGGGCGCTGATCTGGCCCTCGCGTGCGGCGGCGGTGATGATGGAGGACTTCTCGCTGGTCGACCTGCGCGATCCCGGCTACACCCTCGACATCCCGTGCGGAGCCCTGTCGCCGCGGCTGCAGTGAGCCGCCGCTGACCGGCTCGGTGACGGAGGTCCGTGGCGCCGCGCGTCCCGTCGCGGTTGGGTGGCGGCGTGCTCGACCGCCCCGCGCGCCCGCCGCGCCCCGCCGTCGCCGCGAGCGCGGCCATCGCCGCCGTGACGTGCTACGTCCTGACCACCGTGATCGGTGCGGCGCTCACGCCCGGCTACTCCCACCTCCACGACGCGGTCAGCACCCTCACCTCGCCCGGCAGCCCGCACCGTGACCTGCTGGCGCTGGGATACGTCGCCTACAACCTCGCCGTCGCGCTGTTCGCCCTCGACCTGGCGCGCCTGCCCGGCGCCGGCGTGACCCTGCGGGTGGCCGCCGGGCTCACCGTGGTCGGCAGCGCGTCGGGCATCGCGCAGGTGACCGCCTTCCCGCAGGACGACCCCGGGACGCCGATCACCGGCGCCGGAGCCGCCCACATCGGGCTGGCCTCGCTGAGCGCCCTGATCACCGTCGTGGTCGCCCTGCTCACGGCGCGAGGGCTGGGAAGGCTTCCGGGCGGGCGTGCCTGGTCGCGGTTCTCGCTCGGGTGCGCCGTCGCGATCCTGACGACGGGTGCAGTGGCGGGGATCGCCGTCCACACCTCGTGGATGGGCGCGGCGGAGCGGCTGCCCATCGGCGCGTTCCTCGTGTGGCTCGCGGGCCTCGCGGCCGCGCTGCTCGGCGGTGACCTCGGGCGCGCCTAGGCTGATCAGGGCGGCCGTGGGCCGTGGCCCCGTCGAGCAGGGTGGTGGCCGGAGCGAGAGGGGCAGGCGTGCTGGCTGCAGCGTCCAACGGAGAGGCGCGGCTGTTCGCCGAGGTGTTCGTCACCCTCTTCGTGATCATGGACCCGCCCGGGACGCTCCCCGTCTTCATGGCCCTCACCGCCCCCCTGACCCACAAGCAGCGGGTGCGCGCGGCGCGGATGGCCGTGTCCGTGGCCCTGTTCGTGATCGTGGCGTTCGCCCTGTTCGGGCGGCAGATCCTCGACTACCTGCACGTCACGCTGCCGGCGCTGCAGTGCGCGGGCGGCCTGCTCCTGCTGCTGATCGCCCTGGAGCTGCTGACCGGCAAGGACAACGGGCCGCCGGAGGGCAAGGACGGCGTCAACGTGGCGCTCGTGCCGCTCGGCACGCCGCTGCTGGCGGGCCCCGGCGCGATCGTCGCGACGATGGTGTTCGTCTCCCGCGCCGACGGTTGGGGCGACCACCTGGTGATCGCGGCCGGCATCCTCGCCGTGCACCTCGTGCTGTGGCTGACGATGCGGTTCTCGACCGTGCTGCACCGCGTCCTGCGCGACAGCGGCGTCACGCTGCTCACGCGCATCGCGGGCCTGCTGCTGTCGGCGATCGCGGTGCAGCTCGTCGCCGACGCCGTCCGGCAGTTCGTCACCGCCGCCGGTTGAGCCCGCGAGTCACTCGACGACGTCGACCAGCTCGTGGATGCGCACGGTCTCGAGCAGGAACCGCACCATCGCCGGGGGGTGCAGCAGCCGCACCCGCCGGGGGGAGCGCGCGGCGAGCCGGGCGAGGAAGCCGATGCCCGTCGAGTCCATGAACGTCACGTAACGGCAGTCGATCTCGATCGGCAGGCCGGCCTCGAGGGCCTCGGCCGAGGCCGTCGCCAGCTCGGTGGCCGTGCCCGCGTCGACCTCGCCGGTGAGCACCACGTGCACGCGGTCGGGATCGATGAGCACGTGCACGGACCCCAGCTCGGGGATCCCCGCCGAAGGGGTCGCCGTCCCCGGGCCACCGGAGTCCTCAGTCACCGGGCACCTCCTCGTCCGTCCGTCGCCTGTGCCGCCACGATAAGCGACGTTGCTCGGTTCGGGCGTGTCGGGACGTCCTCGTGCGTTGTCCGGGTACCGCCGGGGTACGCAAGTCCCGGGCGGGGCCCGCGGGTCGCGACCCCTCGGCGCACGAGCACCGCGCCGACCTGCGACCTCGCGGATGCAAGGTCATCGGAACCTGTCACGATGCTGGCGTGACAGGCGGCGAGGGAGGGAGGCCGGCGTGACGTCGACCGTCGACCCGTTGCTCCGGGTGATGCACGAGGCGGGTGCCGCGGTGCTGCTCGTGGACCTCGGGACGAGCGAGGTCGTGTACGCGAACCGCCAAGCGCTGGCCATGGCCGGGCAGCAGGACCTGCCGCTGCCCGTCGACCGCTGGTCGAGCCTCGCCGGGCTGACCGACCCGCAGGGGCGCGACCTGGCCGACACCGCCGGCCCGCTGTCCCGGGTGGCGCGTGGCGAGCCGATCGCGGGGGAGATGGTGCGCCGCCGCAGCGTCTCCGGACCGCTCGGCGCCGACGACGCCTCGATCCTGCTCACGGCCGAAGTCGGGGGGCGCGCCCGGGCCGGAGGCCCGCTGTGGGTGACGGGCTTCCCGCTCGACCCGGTGGGCGACCCCCGCGCCGCCGCGCTGACGGGCCACGCGCTCGTGGTGTTCCTCGAACTGGCGGGCACGAGCGGGGACGCCACGACGGCGGCCTCGGCGCACGCGGGGGTCACCTCGGCAGGAGTGCCGCTGGACCCGCGCGCCGTCATCGCCACCGACCTGTCGTTCACGATCAGCGATCCGCGGCTCGACGACAACCCCCTCGTCTGGGTCAACCCGGCCTTCACGCGCACCACCGGCTACACCCCCGAGGACGTCATCGGGTTCAACTGCCGCTTCCTCCAGGGCCCCGGCACCGACCCCGCGCCGATCGCCGCCATGCGCCGTGCCCTGCAGGCGGGCGAGGGCATCACCGTGACCCTGCTCAACTACCGCAAGGACGGCACCGCCTTCTGGAACCAGGTGTCCATCAGCCCGGTGCTCGACGCCGAGGGCAACCTGATCAACTTCGTGGGCGTGCAGGTGGACGTCACCGAGCGGATCGAGGTCGAGCGGGAGCGCGAGCGGGCCCGCGCCCGCGTGGACTTCCTCGCCACCGTCAGCGCCGCCGTCACCGCCCTCGACGGGCGGGTGGCCCTGCGGCGCTTCGCCGACCTGTTCGTCCCCGAGTTCGCCCGCGGCGTGCTGGTCTGCGACGTCGGCGTCGAGCTCGACGTCGCGGCCGTGGCGGGATGCGTGCCCGAGGACGCGCTGGGCCGCCATCGGCGGGTGCCCCCGCTGGGCGACCCCGAGCGCGAGCGCGCCGATCCGCTGGCCGCCGTGCTGCGGGGGGAAGGGCGCGAAGGGCTGGGCTTCGACGTCGACGCCGCCCGCGCGCGCCCCGGCACCCTCACGGCGTGGGTGGCGCGGCTGCTGCCGCCGGGCGAGCACGCCCTGGTCCTGCCCCTGCCGGGCCGGCAGTCGGTGGTGGGGATCATGGTTCTCGTGGGGGTCGGCGGCGACCTCGACGACCTGCGGATGATGCACGAGGCGGCGGCCCGAGGCGGTCTGGCGCTGGAGAACGCCCGCCTGTTCGCGCGCGAGCACGCCCTGGCCGAGACCCTGCAGCGCAGCATGCTCCCGCCGCCCGTGGCCCTGGCCGACCTCGACGTGTGGGCGCACTACGCGCCCAACGTCGACCTCGCCCAGGTCGGCGGCGACTGGTACGACGTGATGACGCGGCCCGACGGCAGCCACGGCATCGTCATCGGTGACGTGGTGGGGCACGACGTCGAGGCGGCCGCCGTGATGGGCCAGTTGCGCTCCATCTCGCGCGCCTACGGGTACGAGGTCCACGACCCCGCGCAGGTGCTCGACCGGGTCGACGCCCTCGCGTTCAGCATGCAGCTGCCCCGCCTGGCCAGCGCGGTGTTCGTCACCCTGCGCCGCGACGGCGTCGGCTGGCGCCTGGACTGGGCCAACGCCGGCCACCTGCCCCCGCTGCTGCGCCGCGACGGCACCGTCGAGGCGCTCTACGCGACCGGCGGCACCCTGCTGGGCCTGCTGGGCGGGGACCGCCGTCCCCAGACCCTGCGGCTGCGGCCGGGGGACGTCCTCGTGCTCTACAGCGACGGCCTGGTCGAGCGGCGCACCCGACCCATGCGCGAGGGCCTCGACCTGTTGCGCGCCGCGGTGTCCGACGCCGACGCGGCCGACTCCGAGACCCTCGGGCGCTTCCTCGTCGAGACCGTCGGCAACCACCCCGAGGACGACATCGCCGTGCTCGTCCTGAGAGTCCCGCCCCCGAGCAGCGGTGACGCGGGTCGCGCCACGGGCCTGCAGCGTCGCCGTCTCGACCGTTCCGGGCACGCCCCGCGCCAGGCCCGGGCCTTCGCCACCGAGTGGTTGCACGCCGTCCCCGACGCCCCGCGCGCGGCGGCGCTGCTCGTCGTCAGCGAGCTCGTCACCAACGCCGTGCGGCACGGCAACGGCGACATCGGCGTCGAGCTCGCCACCGTCGACGGGCGGGTGCGGATCACCGTCGACGACGACAGCCGCGGCGTCCCGCAGATCGTCGACGCCCGTCCCGAGGGCGGCGGGCGGGGGCTGCACATCGTCGACCAGCTGGCCGACTGGGGCTGGGAGCCGACGTCGCGCGGCAAGGCCGTGTGGGCACTCCTGCGCCCGCCCGCCGTGGAGAGCTGACGGCGCCGGGCTCCGGCCGGTCGGTCAGGAGGGCGGCGGCACCAGGCGCAGCCGCGCCGAGCGCAGCTGCGGCGGTTCGCGCAGCGCGGGGACGGCCGCCGAGACCCCGCGCAGCGTCGTCCGCAGCGTGTGCAGCGCGACCGTGACGGCGGCGTCCTTGAGCAGCGCCGACGGCGGGGGCTCGGGGAGGGCATACATGCCTCGGGCCCACGACGGAAGCGCGGCGAAGGCGAGCCCAGCCAGGGACGCCCAGGCGGGCCGCGCGGCGGTGGCGTGCAGCAGCGTGTTCGGCATCGGGGGCACGATCAGGAAGAGCGCCGCCGAGCGCGCCGCCCCACCCGCACGCAGCCGCGGCCGGAACTCGCGCAGGGTCGCGCGCACCTGGGCCACCGTCGTCGGGACGTCCTCGGGGTCGAGCCCCACGAGCACCGCCGAGGCCACCTGCTCGGCCACGTAGCGGTCCTGCTCCTCCTGCGTGCACGACACCCCACCGCGCACGGGCACCGACAGGAACGAGTCGACGAGGCAGCAGTGCACCCAGCGCAGGAGCTCGGGATCGTCGGCGCGGTAGGGCCGGCCCTCGGGGGAGACCCCGGCGACGGTGGCGTGGACGGCGCGCACGCGGGCCGCCGCCGTCATCGCCTCCGCGCAGCTGCCGTAGGTGGTCACCGCCACGTACTCGGCGGTGCGGGACAGGCGCCCCCACAAGTCGTCGCGGTAGCGCGAGCCCGACTCGAACGCGGCCATCGCGCCTGGGTGCAGGGCCTGCAGCAGCAGCGCGCGCAGCCCGGCGAGCCCCATCAGGGGGTCGGCGTGCAGGCGCCACGTGACGCTGCCGGGCCCGAACAGGCCCGGGTCGCCGTCGGCGAGGTCCTCGTCGTCGTCCATCGCCCTCGAGGGTGCGCGCCCCCGTCCTTGATCGCAGCTCGTAGGGGCACGGACGCTCACCGCGAGGGGGACGCGGGTGCTGGACGCCGCCCCCGCCGCCGGCCATAGGCTGCCCTCCACGCGCGCGCCCCGACGTCCGGTGGCCCGCCGCGCGAGGGGCCTGGGGAGGGACACCGTGGGGCGCACGCTCGCCGTGGCCAACCAGAAGGGCGGGGTCGCGAAGACGACGACCGTCGCGGGCCTCGGGGCGGTCCTGGCCGACGCCGGGTTGCGCGTACTGCTCGTCGACCTCGACCCGCAGGCGTGCCTCACGTTCAGCCTCGGCACCGAACCCGAGGAGCGCGACGCCGACGTCACCCAGGTCGTCCTCGGAGGGCTGGCCGCACCCGAGGCCGTGCGCCACGTCCCGGTGCCGCGCCGCCGCGGGCGCTCGGCCGCGTCCGAGCCGGTCCTCGACCTGCTGCCCGCCACGCTCGACCTCGCCGGCGCCGAGGAGTCCCTGCAGCCGCTGCCGCGTCGCGAGTTCCGGCTGCGCGAGGCGCTGGCTGGGGTGCTCGCCTCCTCCTACGACGTCGTCGTGGTGGACTGCTCGCCGTCCCTGGGGCTGCTGACCGTCAACGCGCTCGCCGCGGCCGACGAGGTGGTCGTGCCCGTGCAGCCGGAGATCCTCGCCCACCGCGGGGTGGGGCAGCTGCTCGACACCGTCGACGACGTCCGGCACCTGCTCAACCCGCGCCTGAGGGTGCGGGGCCTGCTGCCGACGATGGTCGACACGCGCACCGCGCACACCCGGGCCGTCCTGGCCGACCTCGCGGGGCGCTACGGCGAGCCGGTCCTGGAGCCCTGGATCCCGCGGTCCGTGCGCTTCCCCGAGGCCAGCGCGCTCGGCGTCCCCCTGCCGTGGGCTTCGCCCGCCTCGTCCGGGGCCGGCGCCTACCGGCAGGTGGGGGCGCGGCTGCTGCAGTCGTGGCGGGCGGAGGACGCCGCCGCCTGACGCGCGAACGGGTGCCACCCGAGCGTTCTCGGGTGGCACCCGTTCGCGGGTGTGCTGCGGGATCAGACGGCGGCGGGCTCGCTCTCGGCGGGAGCCGCGGCGCCCGCCTCGGCGCCCGAGCGTCCCCCCCGGCCACGACCGCCACGGCGGCGACGGCGGCGCGGGGCCCCCTCGCCGTCGGCCCCCGGCTCGTCGGCGGTGCGGCTGTCGCCGTCGCCGGACTCCGCCGCGTCGCCGGCCCCGCCGATCTCGGCCGCGCTCGGCTCGCCGCCCTCGACGGGCTGGCCGCCGCGGGTGCGCCGGCGGGTGCGGGTGCGGCGCGGGCGCTCCTCGCGCGCCTCGTCGCCGTCGGAGGCCGCCTCGCCGGTGCCGGCGTCACCGGTCCCTGCGTCGCCGGTCTCGGCCGCGGACTCGCCGCTGCGACGACGGGTGCGGGTGCGGGGCTCGTCGGCGTCGGCACGGCCGCGTCCGCGGGGGGCGGGAGCCTTGCGGCCGCGACCACCGGTCTCGCCGAGGTCCTCGACCTCCTCGGCGTCGAGGCCCGCGCGGATGCGCTGCCCACGGGGCAGGGTGCCGCGGGTGCCCTCGGGGATCTCGAGGTCGGCGAACAGGTGCGGGGACGTCGAGTACGTCTCCTGCGGCTCGGGGATGCCGAGCGAGAGCGCCTTGTCGATCATCGCCCAGCGGTGCAGGTCGTCCCAGTCGACGAACGTGACCGCGATGCCCGTGTTGCCGGCGCGGCCGGTGCGGCCGATCCGGTGCAGGTAGGTCTTCTCGTCCTCGGGGCAGCCGTAGTTGATGACGTGGGTGACGTCCTCGACGTCGATGCCGCGGGCGGCCACGTCGGTGGCGACCAGGACGTCGACCTTGCCGTTGCGGAACGCGCGCAGCGCCTGCTCGCGGGCGCCCTGGCCGAGGTCGCCGTGGATGGCCGCGGCGGCGAAGCCGCGCTCGGACAGCTCGTCGGCGACCTTGGCCGCCGTCCGCTTCGTGCGGGAGAAGATGATGGTGAGCCCGCGGCCCTTCGACTGCAGGATCCGGGCGAGCACCTCGACCTTGTCGAGGTTGTGCGCGCGGTAGACGAACTGCGAGATCGCGGCGACCGTGGCGCCGGTGTCGTCGGGCTCGGCGGCGCGGATGTGCGTCGGCTGCGTCATGTACTTGCGGGCGAGGCTGACGATCGCGCCCGGCATCGTGGCCGAGAACAGCATCGTCTGCCGGCCCGCCGGCGTCTGGGCGAGGATCTTCTCGACGTCGGGCAGGAAGCCCAGGTCGAGCATCTCGTCGGCCTCGTCGAGGACGACGTGGCGCACGTGGCGCAGGGTGATGTGGCCGGCGTTGGCGAGGTCGATGAGGCGCCCGGGGGTGCTGACGACGACCTCGACGCCCTTGCGCAGCGCCTCGATCTGCGGCTCGTAGGCGCGGCCGCCGTAGAGGACGGTGACGCGGGCGCTGCGGTGCTTGGCGGCCTTCGTCAGGTCGCTCGCGACCTGGTTGGCGAGCTCGCGGGTGGGGACGACGACGAGGGCCTGGGGCTTGCCCGGCGCCTCCAGCTCGTCCCAGCCGTCCTCGCCGGGGCCCGTGACCTGCTGCAGCACGGGGATGCCGAAGCCGAGGGTCTTGCCGGTGCCGGTCTTGGCCTGGCCGATGACGTCGTGGCCCGCCGAGGCGACGCTGAGCGTGGACGCCTGGATCGGGAAGGGGTGGACGATGCCGATCTCGGCCAGCGCGGTGATGATCGCGGGCTGGACGCCGTAGTCGGCGAAGGTCTTCTGCGGTTCGTCGGACACGTGTGCCTTCACGGGTGTGCGGGCGCGGAGGGCGACCGGTGGACCCGGTGGCCGCGCGTGCGGCGGCCCGCGGTACCTCGGACTCCCGGGCGATCGACGAGGATCGGGGAGCGACCTGAGGCCGGCGGGGCGCAGGCGCCCTGGTTGGTCGGAGCCGATCGGGGCTGGCGACCGGTCATCCGCGTACCGTCCGATCGTACCCTGTCAAATCGCGGATACGCTGCGCTCATGTCTGCGCCTTCGCACGAGGCCACCCTGCCCGACGGTCTGGTCGACCTCCTGGCGCTGCTCGCCTACGGGGAGCTGACGGCGTTCAGCCGCCTCGCGGCCGACGCCGACCTCGCCCCGGCGCTCGCCGCGAAGGCCGCTCTGGGCCGCCTCGCGACCGTCGAGTTCGGGCACTTCGAGCGGCTGCGCGCCCGCCTGGAGGAGCTCACCGGCGACCCCGACGCCGCGATGGAACCGTTCGTCGTCGCCGTCGACGCCTTCCACGACCGCACCGCCCCCACCGACTGGCTCGAGGGACTGGTGAAGGCATATGTCGGCGACGGCATCGCCTCGGACTTCTACCGCGAGATCGCCGCGCACCTCGATCCCGCGACGCGCGACCTCGTCACCGAGGTGCTGCACACCTCCGACACCGCCGAGTTCGTCGTCGCCACCGTCCGGGCCGAGATCGAACGGGACCCGCGCCTGGCCGGGCGCCTGGCCCTGTGGGGGCGGCGCCTCGTCGGAGAGGCGCTGTCGCAGGCCCAGCGCGTGGCGGCCGACCGCGAGGGGCTCGCCGCGCTGGTGGTGGGCGTGCAGGCAGGGTCGGGCGGCGACCTGACCGAGGTGGTCGCGATGTTCTCGCGGCTGACCGAGGGGCACCGCGAGCGGATGCAGCGGCTGGGCCTGACGGCCTGAACGGGCCGGATGTCCACCTCGACCGCTCAGGTGTCTCATGGGTGATAGTGAGGTCATGAGCGAAGCCTCGGTGCGGGACCTGCGCAACCACGGCGCCGACGTCCTGCGGCGGGTGGAAGCGGGGGAGCACGTCGTCATCACCCGCGACGGGCGGCCCGTAGCCGAGCTGAGGCCCCTGGCGCGCCAGGGGATGTCCGCAGCGGCTCTGCACGCCCTGTTCAGCGCGCTCCCCGACGTCGACCCGCAGCGTCACCGCGACGACGTCGACGCCGTCCTCGACCAGTCGTGGTGAGCGTCGCGGGAATCCTCGACACGAACTTGGTGAACCCGCTCGGGCGCGTCGACCCGGCTCGGCTCCCCGAGCAGCCGGCCATCACGACCATCACGCTCGCCGAGCTGTCGGTGGGCCCCTTGGTGGCCTCCGACGAGGTGGAACGCGTCCGCCGGCAGCGACGCCTCCAAGAGGCCGAGAACGCCTTCGTGCCGCTGCCGTTCGACGCGGCGGTGGCCGTGTCCAGGGACCTTCCCCTGTTCACGGCCGACCCTCGCGACTTCGCCGGGATCGACGACCTCGAGATCGTCGCCGTGCCCCACCCGGACGCGGCGGGCCGACCCCTCAGACCGCCAACGCCGCGACGGCCTGCTCGAGGCCGCGCCGGTCGAGCGCCGCGACCGGCATCGTCGCCGCGTGCACGTGCCGCACGACGCCGGCGCCGTCGAGCAGCACCGTCCCCGACTGCTGCATCGTGCCCAGCGCCTTGCGCGCGAACCCGGCCCACTCGTGCACGCTGCGACCGACGCCGGTGACGACCGGAGCGCCCGGCCGACGCTTCGTGGCCCACTCCAGCGCGGTGCCGGCGTCCTCGGGGACGGCGACGGCGAGCTGCACCCCCGCCTGCTCGAACCGCGGGCGGTCGGCGACGAGCGAGCGGACGTGCGCGGCGCAGACCGGGCACGTCGTCGTCCGCATCAGGTAGACGAGCAGGCCGCCGGGCCCGGCGAGGTCGGTGAGCGGCATACGGCCGACGGCCGACGGGTCGGCGGGGTCGCCGCCGGCGACCTGGACGGCGAGGGCGGGGGCGGGGGAGTTCAGGGCGAGCATCGAGGGCTCCTCAGGCGTCGGCGAGCAGGGTGCGCAGGGCGATGCGGGCGCGGTGGAGCTGGGACTTCATGGCCGCGAGGCCGATCCCGAGCTCCGCGGCGACGTCGTGGCCGGGCAGGCCGCGGATGTCGCGCAGCACCAGCACCCGCCGCTGCAGGGGCGGCAGGGCCGCGATCGCGTCGGCGACGCGTTCGGCCTCGAGGCGTTGCAGGACGGCACGCTCGGTGTCGTCGTCGGCGACGGGGGCCGCGAGCAGCCCCGGCAGCCCGTCGGCCAGGCTGGCGCGCAGGTCCGCGCCGACGGCGAGGTGCTCGCGCAGCGGGCGGGAGCGGCGCAGGCACTCGCGGGCGACGACGCGGAACATCCAGCCGGTGAGTGCCCCGGCCGCCCGCAGCGTCCCGACCTTGCGGAACAGGACGACGAGCGCCTCCTGAGCGGCGTCGGCGGCGTCGTGCTCGGTGGCGCACAGGTGCCGGGCGAAGCGCTGGACGTGCGGGTGCGCGTCGGTGACCAGTTGCCGCAGGGCCTCGGCGTCGCCCGCCATGGCGCGGTCGAGGACGTCGTCGGGCGTCCAGGGGCGCCGCGTGGGGGCGCCGAGGGGCCCGGCCGGCCCGTCGGGCCTCGTGGACGGGGCGGGTCCGGATGACGCCGTCTCGGGTGGTCGGTCGGCGGTCTGGGGGGTCACTCGCGCCTCCTGCTGCTGGCGGCGCGGCGAGGTGCCGCGCCCACCACGAGAGGCGCGGGGCGGGGCAAAGGATTCGCGCGGGTCCCCCGTCATCGGCGAGGAGGCTCGCCCAGCCCTGCGAGGGCGGCGATCCGGCGCCACTCGAGCTCGGCGTACGCCCGGCGCACGTCGGGGTCGGCGTCGACGACGTTGTGCCGGTGCCCGAACAGCTCGAAGGTGACCGCCCCGAACACGAAGGTGATGGCCATCAGGCCGCGCATCAGCAGCTCGCGGGGGAACTCGGGGACGGTGAACCCCTCCAGCGGGGCGAGGGCTCGGGCGAGGAACGCCTCGTCGTCGCCGTCGGCGGCGGGAGGGTCGGGCCGCAGCTGCCCGGCGTGCCAGGCGTCGGCGAGCACCTGCGAGAGCACGCCGGCGACGATCGTGGCGGGGCCCACGGTGTCGGCCGGTGCCGCGTAGCCGGGCACGGGCGAGCCGTAGATCAGGGCGTACTCGTGCGGGTGGGTCAGCGCCCAGTCCCGGACGGCGTGGGAGGCGGTGGTCCACCGGTCGCGGTGGCGCTCGCGGGGCACGGCGGCCTCGGCGGCGACGACGGCGTCCCCGAGCCCGCGGTAGGCCTCGACGATGAGCGCGGTGAGCAGGTCGTCGCGGCTGGGCATGTAGCGGTAGACGGCCGAGGAGACCATGCCGAGGTCGCGGGCGACGGCGCGCAGGGACAGCCCGGCGGCGCCGTCGGTGGCGAGGTGGGCCCGCGCGGTCTCCACGATCTGGCGGGTGATCTCGGCCCGGGCCCGCTCGCGCACGCCGCGCGCCACCGACTGCGTCATGCCTCGCAGTCTGCCCCAGAGGCGAGAGCGTTGACAACAAACGAGAGCACTGCTCTCATTCATGTCAGCCGCTCTCGTCCGAGGGTGACCATCCGAGAGGAACGCCGACCATGAGCCACACCACGCTGGGCGCGCGCGTCGTGCCCGCACAGGGACTGCACGTCGTCGTCGGCGCCGGCCCCGTCGGCCGCGCCGTGACCCGCACCCTCACCACCCACGGGCGCACCGTGCGCGTGCTCACCCGCACCGGCGCGCCGTCGTCGGACCCGCTCGTCGAGGCGGTCGCCGTCGACGCCTCGGACCCGGCCGCGTTCCTGCAGGCCAGCACCGGCGCCGTCGCGATCTACAACTGCGTCAACCCGCCCTACCACCGCTGGGCCCAGCTGTGGCCGCCCGTCGCGGGCTCGCTGCTGGCCGCCGCGCAGGCGCACGGCGCGGTCCTCGCGATCGTCGGCAACCTCTACGCCTACGGCCCCGTCGAGGGCCCCATGACCGAGGACCACCCGCTCGCCGCCACCGGCGTCAAGGGCAGGGTGCGCGCGGACATGTGGCGCGAGGCGCTCGCCGCGCACGAGGCCGGGCGGGTGCGCGTC
Source organism: Kineosporiaceae bacterium (assembly GCA_046330935.1). Lineage (GTDB taxonomy): Bacteria > Actinomycetota > Actinomycetes > Actinomycetales > Kineosporiaceae > JAXLRU01. The sequence goes on along the minus strand of JAXLRU010000004.1, from coordinate 553,675 downwards.
ACCGAGGCGCGCGGGTCGGACTACCTCGGCCACGACTCCATGAGCCAGCTCGGCGCACACGTGCTCACCGCGATGCGCAAGGGCCGCACCGCATGGGTGCTCGGCGAACCCGACGCGCCCCACACCTGGACGTTCACCGAGGACATGGCCCGCACGGTCGTCACCGCCGCCGCCGACCCCGCCGGGTGGGGGCGGGCGTGGCACGTGCCCTCGCACGCCGCGCTGCCCTCGCGTCAGGTCGTCGAGGAGCTCGCGAGGCTGGACGGCGCGCCCTCACCGAAGGTGCGCCGCATGCCCTGGGGGCTGGTGCGGGCGCTCGGCGTCGCCGTCCCGTTCCTGCGGGAGATGCCCGAGGTCATCCACCAGCACGTGCGGCCGTGGGTGATGGACTCCTCCGCGGCGCAGCGGCAGTGGGGGCTGGCGCCGACGCCGTGGGAGGAGATCCTGCGCGACCACCTGCGCACCGGCGTGGACGCCCCCGCACAGCACGACGCCGCCGTCCCCCCGGCCTGAGGGCGCGGGGGACGGCGGCGGCGGGTGGATCAGAGAGTGCCGAAGCCCACGCGGCGCGACTCGGGCGCGCCGAGCTCGACGTAACCGATCTGCGCGGCGGGGACGATCACGACCCGACCCTTGTCGTCGGTCAGCTTCAGAAGGCTGCCGCTGGTCAGGGCGTCGTCGACGGCCTTCGCGACGGCCTCGGGGGACAGTTCGGACTCGAGGACGACCTCGCGCGCGACGTCCCGGACGCCGATCTTGACCTCCACGGGGAACCCCTGTCTGCTCGGTTCGGCTGGACGATCGAGAGGCTAACCCACCCGGCGGCGGCCACGCCCGCCCGACGGGCGCCCGACGTGTCCGCCCTGGGCGAAGTCCGGTTCGTCCGGGGTCGCGCTGCTCGGGTGACTCCTGCGTGCGGCGTGGCGCTCGCCTCAGGCGGGGACGTCGCCGTCGCGCTTGGGGAAGCCCCGCACGCCGCGCCACGCGAGCTGCGCGATCAACCGGTGGGCGGACTCGCGGGGGATCGCGCGGCCGTCCTCGATCCAGGCGCGGGCGCTGACGTGCGCGGCACCGACCAGCGTCATGCCCAGCAGGTGCGCCTCGGGCTCGGACAGCCCCGTGTCCTCGGCGATCACCGAGGCGATGGCCCGGCCGCACGTCTGGGAGACCGCGTCGACGCGGCGGCGGACCTGCGGGTCGTTGGTGAGGTCGGACTCGAACACCAGGCGGAACGGCTGGCCCTCGCGGTCGACGAAGTCGAAGTACGCCTCGATCGCCGCCGCCACGCGGTGCTTGTTGACCGTCGTCGACGCCAGCGCGGCCTCCACCGCACCGCTGAGGGCCGCGGTGTGCTGGTCGAGGAGGGCCAGGTAGAGGTCGAGCTTGCCGGGGAAGTGCTGGTAGAGCACGGGCTTGCTGACGCCGGCGCGGTCGGCGATGTCGTCCATGGCCGCCGCGTGGTAGCCGACGGCGACGAAGACCTCCTGCGCGGCGTCCAGCAGCTGGGCGCGGCGCTGCACGCGGGGCAGGCGGACGCCGCGCGGGCGCGCATCAGCCGTGCTCACGTGCGGTCCACCCCCTCGGCAGTCCTGTGCCGAGGTTGGCCCGGCGTGCGCGGCGATCGTACCGGCGGGCGGGGTGCGGCGCCCGCGCCGACGTCGCCCCTGTGGGCACGTGCACGCCTCCCGCCGGCCGCTGCCGTGTCATGCTCTGAGCCGTGAACGGTGGACGCGGCCCTGGCATCGGGCCCGACGACGACCCGTTTCCCGTGATGCGCCGCTCACCGTCGCCGCGCCGCGAGGCCGGTCGCGGTGCCGCCCCGTCCTCGTCGCGGCCCCCTCGGGTCGCCCGCGTGGCGGGCACCGGGCCACGCCGTCCCAGCGCTCGGGTGCGCCGCCGGCGCGCGCTGGTGGGAGCCCTCCTCGTGGTGCTGCTGGGCTGGGCCGGGGTCACCGGCGTCCGGGCGCTGACCCGCGACGACGAGCCGTCGACGCCGTCCGCCGCGACCGTCGTCAGCCCTGCCGCCTCCTCGACTCCCTCCGCGCCCGCCACGCCGTCGGCGTCCTCGTCCGACACGCCGTCGCCGTCTCCGTCGGACTCGCCGTCGCCGTCGAGCTCCCCGGCCGCCGGCGCCGACGGGAGCCTGACCGACGCCGACCGCGCCGCCGGGCTGCTCGACCGCACCATCCCGCAGAAGGGCACGGGCAGGCTCGTCACCGTGCCCGGCAGCTCCCCGGCCCCCGGCAAGGGCCGCACCGTGAAGGTGCGGGTGCGGGTCGAGGAGGGCCTGCACGTCGACGGCCCAGCGTTCGCCGCCTACGCGATGGCCACGCTCAACGACCGCCGCAGCTGGACCCACGACGGGTACACGTTCGCGCGCACGGACTCCTCCTCGGCCGACGTCACGCTCGTACTCGCCAGCCCGCGCACGTCGGCGTCGCTGTGCCTGCCGCTGCAGACGATGGGGACGCTGTCGTGCCACTCGGGCCCCAACACCGTCCTCACCCTCTACCGGTGGGTCCTGGCGACGCCCGACTACAAGGGCGACCTCGTGGGGTACCGGCACTACGTGGTCAACCACGAGGTCGGGCACGCCCTGGGGCACGCGCACGAGTACTGCAGCGGCCCCGGCAAGGTCGCGCCGGTGATGATGCAGCAGACGAAGGGGTTGAAGGGGTGCCGTCCGAACCCGTGGCCGTACCCGTGAACGGGCAGCTCCCGCCGCTGGTGGAGCCGGGCCCGCCGCTGAGCGTCGAGCAGCGCGCCCGCTACGCCCGGCACCTCACCCTCGCCTCGGTGGGGGAGATCGGGCAGCGCCGGCTGCTCGCCGCGAACGTCGCCGTCGTCGGCGCCGGAGGGCTCGGCAGCCCCGTGCTGCTGTACCTCGCCGCCGCCGGGGTGGGGCGGATCACCGTCCTCGACGACGACGTGGTCGACGAGTCGAACTTGCAGCGGCAGGTGCTGCACCCTCGTGACGCCATCGGCACGTACAAGGTCGACAGCGCCCGCGAGCGGCTCAGCGCCCTCAACGACGACGTCCTCGTGCGCGCCCGGCACCTGCGCCTCGACGCGTCCAACGCCCTCGACGTCCTCACCGGGCACGACCTCGTCATCGACGGGTCCGACAACCTCGCCACCCGCTACCTCGTGGACGACGCGTGCTCGCTGCTCGGCGTCCCGCTCGTGTGGGGGGCGATCGACCGGTTCGACGGGCAGGTCAGCGTGTTCTGGCAGGGTCACGGGCCCACCTACCGCGACCTGCACCCCGTACCGCCGCCGCCCGGCACCGTGCCGAACTGCGCCGAGGCGGGCGTCGTCGGGGCGTTGTGCGGGGTGATCGGCTCCGTGATGGCCACCGAGGCCGTGAAGCTGATCACAGGTGCGGGGCGTCCCCTGCTCGGCCGGGTGCTCGTCCACGACGCGCTCGCCGCCACGTGGCGGGAGCTGCGGCTACGGCCCGACCCGACCCGCGAGCCCGTGACGGCGATCGTGCCCACCGCCGACGAGACGTGCGCGGTGCCCGGGGCCGTGGAGTCGCTGGACGCCGAGGGATTGGATTCTCGTCTGGCCGCGCGTGCCGCCGGGTCGGATGCGTTCGTGCTCGTCGACGTGCGGGAGCCCGCCGAGCTCGCCGCCGGTGCCGTGCCCGGGTCGGTGAACGTGCCGCTGTCGGTGCTGTCCGCCCCCGACGGCGTCTCGTCGGTGACGTCTCTGCCCGCTGCCGCCGACGGCGTCGTCGTGTACTGCGCGTCGGGCGTCAGGTCGGCCGCGGCCGTGGCGCTGCTGCGCGAGGCCGGGGTGGACGCCGTGCACGTGGCCGGCGGGTACCGGGCGTGGCGCTCGCGGCCTGCCGGGTCTGGCGCGCGCGGGTGAGGCTGCGCGGGCGTGGGTGGGCGCTGCTGCTGCTCGCCACCGCAGTCGGCTGCCTGGGCACCGTCATCGCGCTCGGGCTGGTCGCCGTGCTGCTGTGGGTGCTGCCCGACGACCCCACCGCGTCCGGGTTGTCGCCCAACGCCACCGCCGCGCTGCTCGGGGTGGGGGCCGTCGGGCTGCTCGTCGTGGGGGGTGCGTGTCTCGTCGTCGGGTTGGCGCTGTGGGCGCGCGGGCGACGGGTGGGCTGACGCTTTCACCGGCGAGCCGTGAGCAAGGGCTGTTGGCAAGGATCATTCGGAACGGAGGGCCGCGGCAATGCCGGTGACGACTGTTGAGGTCCGGCCGTCGAACTCACTCCTGCTGATCATGGATCCGCACGGTGGACTGATCCCGGACTCGATGGGCGGGCGATCGGTGGCTGTCACCGAGTCCTGCCTCGCGGTCGGGACGCTGTCGGAAGCTGACGGCTCGACGCAGGTGAACGTGATCGACGTCGACGACTTCCAGGGCGTCGAAGACGGATCATGGGTCGCTTGGCAAGGAATCCTGGCAACGGCGTCCGGGCGTCTGGCCGTGATGGATGTCCTCGGCGATGTGCTCGCCGACCGGCAAGTGGGGCCGAGCGTCCCGGTCCGACTGATCGTCAATGACGACACTGAGCCCGACCGGATCTCGGTGGTGATGGGGTCTTGACCCGGGTTCTGCTTCTTTCCGCGCTCGTCGCATCAGGGGGTATACCTGTGGTAATCGACGGCATGATCGTTGAAGGTACCCGCGGATTGGAGCCCAGCCTCTATGATCGACAGCCCGTTTCCGGAGTCGCTCAAGGACATTCTGTTGGCGCTAGCCGGCCGACTGGATGTATCGAGTGAGGAGCTAGCGAGTCAAGCGCGACTCGCATGCGTCAAGGCATGGACGTCAACTTACATTGAGGTGGGGTTTCCCTCTCAAGCTCCAACCGGCTTATGGCCTGACGGTCCCCTGCGCTTAAGCCCCACCGTGATCGATGATCGGGGAATCGCTATCGGGAGCATACTTGTGTGGGTCGCTTGTGGTCGAATCTCCCTTGTGAAGCAGTCCTGGTACACGGACGAACCGCCGACAGATTGGCCGCCACTCGACCGCGTCCAATTCAAATAGGCCGCCTGTAGGGCGGCCGAGATGCTTGAGGTCTGCAGGCGTGGACGCGCGGGGCGGCGACAATTGTGATGTGGCGCCGAGCGCTGAGGGCTCGGGTGGCGCGGGCGCCGTTCTGGTTGTCGTGAACGTATACGCAGAAGGGGCGGCGTAGGACGTAGACACACACGACTCCAACACCTATCGCGACAACAACCCTGACGCCTACCCGGCCCAAGCGGCCTGAGCCCTTCCCTCTGCGCCTCCCGGCCAGGAAGGTGCGGCGCATCCAGCGCCTACACCGAGCCCGGTCGGCGCCCTTTTCGAACGGATCGACGACAGGATCGGAACCGCGGTTCTCGGGGGTACCTGTCGCGACACGGCGCCAGCGCCAAGGACGTCCCCACCCGCGGTCCGTTGGACTTCTGGGACAAATCGCAGGTGACGTCAACGACGTCTACCACCCCGGGCAAGGCATCATCGAGCTACCAGTGCGCGAGGCCGCGGTAGAAGCCTTGCACGTGGTCGGCGGGTACCGGGCGTGGCGGGTGGACGAGGCGGTTTCCGCGTCCTCCGTCGACGGCGCGGGGCGCGCAGGTGTGAAAGGGCGCCTCCGCGGGCGTGGGTGAGCGCTGCTGCTGCTCACCGACGCGGTCGGCTGCCTCGGGATCGTCATCGCGTTGGGGCTGGTCGCCGTGCTGCTATGGGTGCTGCCCGACGACCCCACCGCGTCCGGGTTGTCGCCCAAGGCCACCGCCGCGATGCTCGGGATGGGGGCGGTCGGGCTGTTCGTCGTCGGGGGTGCGTGTCTCGTCATCGGGGTGACGCCGTGGGCGCTCGGGCGTGCGCCGAAGGGCTGACTGGCGGGAGGCGTCGGGCACGGCCGGCGGAGCGACGCGTTGCTGGAGACGTTATGCACAGCCCGCAACTCGACCTTGACCTCGTGTCGCCGGCATCTGCCAGACTGCGGGTCGGTTCGGGGTCCATGGGGGGCGCCGGGGGTCTTGGGGGTTGTTGGTGCGTTCGCGCCGTCCGATCGTTTCATCCGTTGTTGTCGCGCTTGTCGCGGCTGTCGTTGTACAGGTGACCCCGGCCGCTGCGGCAGAAGCGGTCTCCCGCCGCGTGCATCCGGCGGCCTCGTCGTCTCCGAGCAAGGAGCCGTCGGTGAACGCGGCTCTCGCTCAAGCAGCGTCGACGGGGGTCGCGGTGGCTGTCCCGTCGTTGACCGATGAGATGTCGACCACGGTCGCGGAGCCGACCGGCCTGCTCACCACCACCTTGTACGCCGAGCCGCATCAGGCGGAGGTGTCGCCGGGCAACTGGCAGACGGTCGATCCGCAGGTCGCGACGTCGCCAGACGGGCGGGTGCGGCCCAAGGTGTCGGTGTCGGGGCTGTCGTTCTCCGGCAAGGGCAGCGGCGCGTCTCTGGTTCGCGTTCCGACCCCCGCGGGTGATGTCGATCTCGACTGGCCCTGGGCGCTGCCCCTGCCGGTCCTGTCGGACACCTCCGTGACCTACCCCAATGCCTTCCCCGGGGTGGACCTGGTCCTCCGATCCACGGTCGACGGATTCACGTCGCTCCTGGTGGTGAAGACGAAGAAGGGCGCAGATTCCCTCGCCGCGGCCATGCCGGCCTTCACGGTTCGTGGCCCTGCTCAGGTGCAAAAGGTGGCTGCTGGTGGTGTGCGCTTGGTCACCACGGCGGGCAAGGTCCTGTTCGAAGGCAGTGACGGGCTGATGTGGGACTCGGCGGGCGACGCCATCCCGGCCGCGAGCGGGTCCGAGGCGTCAGGGGACGCCGCGGTGGCGGATCCGACGGTAGGGCCCTCGGTCGGTGATCGCGTGGGCGAGGTGGTCCTGTCAGCCGCTGGCAGCACGATCAGCATGGCTCCCGATGCCGCGATGCTCGCGAGTTACGGGCTGGTGTTCCCGCTCTACGTCGACCCGCCCCTGGGCCTGCATCAGACGGGTCGCATCCTGGTCTCCGACTTCAACGAAGCCTCGTGGGGCTGGACGAACTACGCCCGGGGTGAGGGTGTCGGGTACTGCGCCAACGTCGGTTACTGCAGCAAGGACCGGCCCAAGCCCTTCGTCAAGCGGCAGTACTTCCAGTTCGCCCCCACCAACCTGTGGGGCAAGTCCGTCCAAGGGGCCACCTTCCGCGCCTACCAGACGCATTCGGTGAGCTGCTCGACGACGACAGCGGAGCTGCGCCGTTCGGCGGTGGGCATCTCGCCCGGCTCACGCTGGGCGTCGATCAAGGACCGGGATGCGGGTCTGCTGGTCTCCAAGTCGGTGGGGCCGGCCAACGGCGGCTGCGGTGGTGCGGGCTGGGTCGATTGGTCTGGGGATCCCCTGAAGAAGCTCGTCACCGATCTCGCCGAGGGCAGGATGACGAGCCTGGCAATCTATCTGCGGGCTCGTGATGAACCGGACCCCGCAAGAAACCTCGCGGGAGACGCGAACAGCTGGCACCGGTTCCGTCACGACGCCTCCTTGCAGGTGTCGTACTTGCCCAAGGCCGGGCTTCCGTACGAGCTGGGGGTCTGGTCGGCGTCGGTCGCCTCCAGCCGAGTGTGCGCGCCCTCTACCGGCCCCGCGGTGATCCCCACGGCGACGCCGAAGTTGTCGGCGCTGGCTCGGTTGGCGGTGCCGCCCTCGCCCTCGTCCGACCAGGGCAAGCTGCGGACGAGGTTCGCCGTCCAGCAGCGCCAGGCGGACGGGTCCTGGCCCGAGATCTGGAACCAGACGGTCCCGGTGTCTCCGGGCTACGTCAGCAACGGTGTCCCCACCTCAGTGACGGTTCCGGCAGGCAAGCTCGTGGACGGTGGTGTGTACCGGCTGGCGGCGAACAACATCAGCTACCTGGACACTCTGGCGCTGGCCGATCGCCAAGCAGTCGGGTGCTATTTTCAAGTGTCGACGACGGTTTTGCGGGCGCCTGCAGTCACTCAAGGAACCGTCTACTCGCTCTGTGAGCCAGACGAGGGATCGTGCGCTGTGTCGGGCGGCGTCAACGTTCTAGGAAAGATCATCATCAGCCCCGATGCCACAGATGATGGGACGAAGGTCAAGCGCTTCAAGTGGACAGTTGGTTCGTCGGCTACCGTGTATAGCGCTGACTACGCGCAGGCCCCCATTGCTGTGGACGTAGTCCCGGCGGCAGGTGGGCCGCAACTGATTCGGGTCTGGAGCGAGGATACGTCCGGGCGTCCGGGCGCCACTAGGACCAAGCTGATCAATGTGACGGCTCCCGCCGGTCCGACGGGGTGGTGGCCGACCCAAGCGATGACGACTGGCATCGTCCCCGACGGCAGCGGCGCTGGAGTGGCTGGCTACACGCCTCACGACCTCGTTCTCAGCGGGTCCGTCGTGGATCCCCGTGGTCGACGCAGCGGTAGCGCGCAGGCTGAGGGCAAGGCCGACTTCGGTCTGCGGTTCGACGGGGTGGACGACTACGCCAGTCCCGGTTCGGTGTTCGATTCGGGCGGGTCCTTCACGGTGGCGGCGTGGGTGCTGTTGAAGAGTGACACGGTCGATGCTGCGGTGATGTCGGCGACCTCGGCGACGGGAACGTCTGGCTGGGCGCTGCGATATGTCGCGTCGCGTAAGGCCTTCGCGTTCGGGACGTACACCGTCGGGTCGACGGGAGGCGTTTACGTGGAGTCGTCGTCCGGTGCGACCACTGCTCGCAACGTGTGGGTCCACCTGGTGGGCTCCTACGATGCGTCGAGACGGTCCGTGCGCGTGTGGATCGACGGCAAGGGCCAGGCGGAAAAACTGCTGGCCAATACCCAGTACCCGCCAGCCGGGTCGCTTCCCCTGCTTCTCGGGCGCGTTAAGGAATCGGCGAACGTGAAGGCGCCCTTCGGGGGCGTGATGGACGAGATGATGGTGTGGCCCCGACTCCTGTCGGACGCGGAGGTGAGGCAGCGCGGCAGCCTCGAACCAGGGCGATTGGACGTCTCGTACTTCTCCCGCACGGCAGTGTTCGACCCTGCAGTGCTGAAGACAGTGTCGACAGGCATACAGATCGATGACAGCAGCGGGGCCTACGCCGCTGACGGACTCAACTTCAACGCGGGTGTGGCCGCTGTCCCCGCCGCGGAGGGCGGCGCTGCGGCAGTCGACCTCAACGGTGCTGGCGCTCTGTGTCAGTACGGCCCGTACACCCCCGCGACAGGATCGTTCACGATCTCGGTTTCGGTACGAATCAATAGTGCTGACCTAGGTGCGACGACTCGAGCGGTGGGGAGCCGAATCGTCCTGGCGTCGCAGCAGCAGGTGCTGAACGGGGACAGTGCCTGGAGCTTGGGGGCCGTCAAGATCTCTACCTCCGAGTGGCGCTGGTTCTTCGCCCGCTCCTTCCCGGGCTCGTCGGGTGAGCGCGTCGAGGTGCTCGCACAGTCCGACGCGGTCGTCTCGGGGGACCGTCGGACCAAGGTCTCAGGGGTGTTCAGTTCGTTGGACAACACGATTCGAGTGGGCGTCGACGGCGAACCTGACGGGCAGGCGGAGGTCGTGGGTTCTTGGAACCAGGCGACTGGCGTCTTCTGCATCGGCAGGGAGCTCAAGCCGGACCCTGTGTCCGGGACAGGCCCACAAACGTGGTCGTGGCGGGGCTATTTCATCGGGCGCCTGTACAAGGTGGTCATCACCGCGGGTGCGTTGCAGCGCGATCAGTTGAAGGCGGAGGTGTCGGGGCTGTGACGGCTCGTCGAAGCGTGGTGTCCAGACCCTTCGGGGTGCGACTGGGCGTTCCCGGGATCCTGGTGGCGGCTCTGTTCGCGGTGTCGCCGGGCCAGGAGGCTTTTCTCCCGGCTGCGTCCGCCGCCGACAGCGGCGGGCCCGCGACTCCCGTCGTGACGACGGTCGCGCCGGCACCCTTGAATCAGAAGCTTCTGGACGCACAGAAGCAGGACACCGCCGCCATGGACGCTCTCATCGCGGCAGCCAATCAGGAGCAGGACGCTTCTGTCCCCGCTGCGGGGGCGAAAGCAGGCGCAGTGGCCCCGCTGGCGGCGGCTGGCGCATCGGGCGGCGGTGATGTGACAGCGTCCCCCCTGTCCGTGTCCTCGACGTGGTCGGGCGGCGGGAGTTCCGGGGCCTTCACCTGGTCCTATCCGCTTCGCGTCCCGGCACCGGGCGTCGGACCGGCCCCGAGCCTGGCGGTGTCGTACAACTCGGGGTCCGTCGACGGCCGTACCTCGGCGACGAACAACCAAGGGTCGTGGCTGGGCGAGGGGTTCGATCTGCCCACGTCCTTCATCGAACGCTCCTACGCGGGCTGTCGTGACGACGGAGTGAGCAGCAGCGGCGACTTGTGCTGGAAGAACGACAACGCCAGCTTGGTCCTGAACGGCAAATCCACATCGCTGGTGAAGGGCGCCGACGGCTCCTGGCGCCTCGCCGACGACGACGGTTCTCGGGTGCAGCGCTTCACTGATCCAGCGGGCACGACCTCCTCCAACGGGGCACGGTCGGGCGAACGGTGGGTGGTGACCACGACCGACGGAACCCAGTACTTCTTCGGGTTGAACAAGGTGCCCGGGTCGGCTTCTCCCACGAATTCCGTGTTCACGGTCCCGGTCTTCGGTGACGACGCTGGAGAGCCCTGTAAGGGCTCCTCGTTCGCTGGATCCTCCTGTGTCCAGGGTTGGCGCTGGAACCTCGACTACGTGGTGGACACGCACGGCAACGTGTCGGTGTACCGATACGTGCAGGAGACGAACGGCTACGCCCGCAACGGGTCGCCCTCGTCATCCGTCACGTATGTGCGTGGCGGCTACCTCAGCAAGATCGAGTATGGGCTGCGTGCTGGCGCGATGGTGGCCGACGCCCCGTACAAGGTCGACTTCACCGTCGCCGAGCGCTGCACGGCAGGAGCGACGAAGTGCGCCGTGCTCGACAAGAGCCACCAGGGGTACTGGCCGGACGTCCCCTTCGATGCCCTTTGCGACCTGTCGGCGAGCGGGTCGTCGTGCACGTCCGCACAGAGGTCTCCGGCCTTCTTCACTCGCAAGCGCCTGGTCGGAGTCTCGACGAGTGTGTGGAAGGCCGACACCGGTGCCTACGTCAGCGTCGACTCCTGGTCGTTCTCGCAGGCATACCTCGACCCGGGCGACACGGGCGACACCCGAGACCAGACCTTGTGGTTGGCGTCGTTGCAGCAGAAGAATGTCGTCGACGGCGCGACGCTGCCGCCGGTGTCGTTCCTGCCAACGTTCCTGCCCAACCGCGTGGACACGGGCAGCGACGGCATCCTCCCGCTGAACCGGCCCCGACTCATTCGCGTGATCAGCGAAACCGGTGAGTCCACGAACGTGACCTACGCCAAGACCGACTGTCCGACAACGGCGTCGGCCCGGGTGGAGGGCGCGAGCACCTCCCGATGCTTCCCGATGAAGTGGTACCCCGAAGGGGCCACTTCGCCGGTGCTGGACTGGTTCCACAAGTACGTCGTCGAGGCCGTCGTCTCGTCGGACCCGTTCGGCAACTCTCCCGCCATGATGACCACTTACCGGTACGAGGGCGGGGCGGGGTGGCGGTACGCGCTCGACCCGATCACTCCCGTCAAGCAGCGCACCTGGTCGCAGTGGCGGGGCTACGAGAAGGTCACGACGTTCACCGGGGATGGGCTCGACGGCCCGCGCGGGAAGACCGTCACCGTGTACATGCGGGGGTTGGACGGTGACCGCACTCCGTCCGGCACCCCCCGCAAGGAGAGCGTGGAGGGGATCACCGCCCCTGCCATCACCGACGCGGACCCCTACGCAGGGTTCGTGCGGGAGTCCGCCACCTACAACGGGGAGAACGGCGCTGAGGTCTCGGGCAGCATCAGCAGTCCGTGGTCCAAGGAGACCGCCGCGCAGACCTTCCTCAAGGCAGACGGAACGTCGACGGACTATGTCGCTCGTGCCTGGTACGTCCGCACCGCCTCGACGATTCAGCGGACGGCTGTAACGACGGGCGCCCAGCCTCGTGATCGTCGCGTGGTCACGACCACGACCTACGACGCCACGTACGGTGTCGCGTCCCAAGTCGACGCCCGTACCGAGGTGGACCCTGCCGTCGCGGGGCAGGCCGTCACGGTGGCGGACCGTATGTGCACCCGTCTCTGGTATGCGCGCAACGCCAGTCTCGGGATCCACAACCTCCTCTCGCGCAAGCAGGTCCTGTCGGTGCCCTGTGCGAACGCCGGGACCTCGCGTTTGCCTGCCACCACCGCCCAACCGCTGGACGTCGTCTCGGACACGGCCACGACGTTCGACGCGGCGACGGCCTGGACGTCGGCACAAACACCCACCAAGGGAGAGCCGCGCTGGACCGGCCGCGCTCAGGGCTATACGGATCAGCGGAACCCTATTTGGCAGACGGTGTCGACCATGTCTTACGACGCACTGGGAAGGCTTGTCAGCAGTACGGACGCAACGGGGAAGGCCGGCTCGGTGTCGTTCACGCCGGCGACCGCGCTGCCGCTGACGTCCACGACGACGACGAACGCGCTGGGACATACGATCACCACGGATTTCGACGACCGTTGGGGGTTGCCCAGCAAGGTCACCGGCACGACGGGCCGTTTCTCCGAGACGGTGTACGACGGGCTGGGCAGGATCAGCCAGTTCTGGGACATCAACAATTCGCGTGTCACGAGGCCGGACAAGCCGTCCAAGAAGTTCGCGTACTCGGTGACGCGGTCGGCCCCGGCATGGGTGAGTACGACGTCGGTGACGGGGGCGGTGAACGGTACCCGGACGACGTTCCAGATCTTCGACGGGCTGATGCGGCTGCGGCAGACACAGGTCCCGTCGCCTCGTGTCGGGACCGGAGACGCGGGGCGCGTTCTGACGGTGACGGAGTATGACTCCCGGGGTCTGACGCGCTTGCAGGCGGGGGACATCTTCGATGACCAGAAGAACCCGAACTCGACGTTGACGGCGACGACCATGCAGCCGCCCGCGCGGACCTTGACCGCCTACGACGGTGCGGGCCGCCCGACGACAACGGACTTCTTCAGCTTGGATGTGAAGAAGTGGTCGACGTCGATCAGCTACACGGGTGACTCGGTGGCGACGACTGCGGTCGCCGGGGGGAGCGCCTCGCGGGTGGTGACCGATGCCGCTGGTCGTGAGGTGGAGCGCCGGCAGTACTCGGGTACGAGCCCTGCTACGGCGACGTTCCTGTCGACGAAGCAGAGTTACGACGCAGCGGGTCGCCTGGCGTCGGTGACGGGTCCGGACGGTGCGGTGTGGTCGTACTCGTACGACTTGTTCGGGCGGAAGGTGTCCAGCTCGGATCCGGATGCTGGGACGTCGTCGATGACGTACACGGTGCTGGATCAGGTGGCGTCGTCCACGGATGGTCGTGGTCGGACAGTGAGGTATGACTACGACGCGTTGGGCCGGAAGACGGCGGAGTACGACGGTGCTCGTGACGATGCGCACTTGGCGGCGACGTGGACGTATGACACGGTGCGGAAGGGCCTGGCGACGGGCTGGACGAAGTACGTGGGCGGTAGGGCGGGGCGCGCGTATTCGCAGATGGTCACGGGGTTCGACACGTTGAACCTGCCGCGGAACACGACGTTCACGTTGCCTGATGACGACCCGCTGGTGGCTGCGGGTGTTCCGAAGACGATGGAACACAACGTGTGGCGCAACATCGACGGGAGTGTGGCGGAGACGTCGGGGCCGCGGGTCGGTGGGTTGAGCACGACGGACGTGACCACAACGTACTCGCCGATCGGGGTGCCGATCGCGATGCCTGGTGTGGTGAACAGTGCGGTGTACAGCGCGTTGGGTCAGGTGGAGTGGCTGCAGCTTTCCCGGGACACGACGATGAACGGGCAGGCGACGGCGTCGTACCGGTATGAGACGGGCACGAACCGGTTGGTGCAGGTCCTGGCGGGGGTCGTGGGTCAAGCGTCCTTGGCGTGGAACGCGGCGTACGAGTATGACGCGGCGGGGAATGTGACGTCGGTGAAGGACACGTCGTCGGCTGGTGGTGGGGGGAGGACCGACTTCCAGTGTTTCGCCTATGACGGGTATCGGCGGTTGTCGCAGGCGTGGACGCCTGGTGGCGGGGATTGTGCTGTCGCACCGTCGGCCGCGGGCTTGGGTGGTGCGGCGCCGTATTGGTTGTCGTGGACGTATACGCAGGCGGGGCAGCGTAAGTCGGAGACGCAGACGACTCCTGCGGGTGGGGTGTCAACGACGGCGTACACGTATGGGAGCAGCCTGACGGATCGTCCGCATGCGTTGCGGTCGACGTCGACGAGTGTGTCGGGGTCGATGGTGGGCGCGATCGGGGGGAGCGCTGGGCCGAACGCCGGTGGCGGATCGGGCGGGGGTGGGTCTGCGGGGACGCGGGCATTCGCGTATGACGCGTCGGGGAATCCGGTGTCGCGGCAGGCGTGGGCCGGTGGGCCGGTGCAGTCGTTGTCGTGGGATTCGTGGGGGCGGATGGCATCGAACTCCCAGCCCGCAGTCACGCCCGGGGGCTCGCCGAGCCCGGCGCGGGACACGCGGTACGTGTACTCCCCGGATGGGGAGTTGTTGATCCGCCGCCCTGCGGTGGAGTCGGGGGTAGGGGAGACCGTCCTGTATGTGGGGGGGACGGAGATCCACTGGACGAAGACGGCGACGAGTTCGGTGGTGTCGGCGTCGCGTCAGGTGGCCTTCGCGGGTCGGGTCGTGGCGGTCGAGTCGGGTGTCGCCGGGAATGTGAACTCGACGTGGTCGTTCAAGGTCGGTGACGAGCAGGGCACGGCCCAGCTGAGCATCGACGCCGTGTCAATGGCGGTGACGCGCAGGTATGTGACGCCGTTCGGTGGTGCGCGGGGTGGGCCGCGCCCGGTGTGGCCGGATGATCATGGGTTCTTGAACAAGGTTGAGGATCCGGGGACCAGCCTGACGCATGTGGGGGCGCGGGAGTACGACGCGACCGTGGGGCAGTTCCTCAGTGTCGATCCGTTGCTGGATGCCGGTGACGTGCAGTCGTTGAACGGGTACGTCTACGGCTCGAACAACCCCATGGCGTTCCCGGACCCCACTGGGCTTGACGCCTTCGATAGTCCCAGCCTCTGCGCGTACCGCAGTTGCGCACCCAGCTCAAACTCTTCCCGCGACGATATGAATCCGCAGGAGTTGGCCGCGCGAAGCGGGAGTCGGGGCGCGGGTTCTTATGCAGAGCCTGTGCGTAATGGCAGGGTGACATACATCCCGGTCGGGCTCAACGTGGTTGATTTCTGTGAGCATCAGAACACCGTCCAATGCCGCGCTCAGTTCGACCCCAGCTTCCCAATAAAGCAGGCTAAGCCCCAGGATGACTACCAGGATCGCCAACTCTTGCTGAGCAGCGCAGCCATGATCCCCGGCGGCGGCGTACCCCTGGATGCGCTGGCGGCGGCAGACTCGATACACGAGAAGGACTACCTCGGCGCCACGCTCTCGGGGGTAGGCATCTTCTTCGAGGGTGCCGATTTCGTTAAGGCGGTGAGAGCTGCCAGAGCGCTGCGGGCTGTCAATACAACCGAACAGGTGCTTGGCGAACTAGGTGATGCGCGCACCTATGTGAACTTAACGCGACGAAATTCGATCCGCAACGTCGGAACGGACGCCACGCATGCGGAGTTCGTAGACACTCTGGAGAGGGCCGGTTGGACGTCAAGCACATCAAAGAATGGAGACGTTCAAATCATGCAGAAGGACGGAGCCAAGTTTGTCCTCAGGAGCAAGAATTCCAGTGGCTATGAGGGGTGGACGGCGGACTTCACTCCGGCTGGCTCCAAGAAGCACACGGTCGAGATCAGGTTGGGGTACAAGAAGTGACAGAGTCGAGCTTTTACCCACGCACTCGTGCTGATTTTGCGCTCATTGCAGGTGCCGTGTCTCATGCGCTCCAAGTGGATGCAAGGCTTCCCGAATGGACTTTCACGGCGGAGAGCGGGAAAATTGATATCTGTCAGTTTGGGGTCTGCATCGAAGGGCCTTTCGGGCGCATTCTTCAGCATTTAGTTGACGAACATGGTGACGTGAGCGTCAGTCTCATGGTGTTGAGCCCGGAGCCCGAGTACTATCGCCAGAATTATGGGTCTTTCCCGGCTTTTACAATTCCGGCAGAGTCTGTTGAGGAAGGATATTGGGATGCCGTGGTTTACGAGCCCAACGGCGACCCTACCGGAGCGGTCGGCTATACGGCGAACGTGGTAGGGATCGCAGGTAGCTCAGGGATGTGGGCAGTATGGGGCGAGCGGCGCTGGGATATAGCAATGATCTTGAGCCAAACGCGTTACGGGGGTTGGCTGACGGGTGACGTCGCGTTCGTCGATTCCGAAACTGCGCTGTCAGAGTTCACTGAACCGGACTTTAAGACTCCGCTCTCGGTCGCGGAGCGTGAGACGTTCCTCAGTAATGTACGTGCTCGTGGAACTTTTGGAGAGATGTCGGGATAGCATCACGGAAATGCCCGCCGAGACTGACGCCTCGTGTGAGCGAGCGTCGTGCGGGGCATCGGTCACGTACTCTTTCGGCTAAAAAGGAACATGGTGACCCCATCATTGCTTTCGGTATTATCGAAATGGATTGAAAGCGAGGGTGCTCCATGGGTGGTGTGGGTGATTCCAGTTATGGCAGGACTCGCGGGGGTAATGGACTATTGGTGCAGGAAACCTGAACGGATTCCGCAGAGGTTGAAGTGCGACCCGTCGCTCCCTCGCTTGATGGATATGGGGCTCTTCACAGTTGAGGGTGTAGCCCCTCGGTGATCTTGTTGCGGAACCTGCCGGTCTCCAAGAGTGAGCGGGCGATGTAGTGGGTGAGGTTGCGGAAGCCGAGGGCAGTGCCGCGGAGGTGTTGGGTCTGCTGCATGATCCGGTGACACCTGACCTGTGGGGACGAGGGTTCCCGCTGGAAGGATGTCGAGGGTGCCCAGACCTCATCCGAAGGAGTTCCGCGACAACGTCGTGGAGGTCGCTCGCCAGGGTGATGCCCCGATCGGGCAGTTAGCCAAGGACTTCGGGATCTCGGAGTCCTGCTTGCGGAACTGGCTGGCCAAGGCCGACGTCGAGGCCGGGACCAGGGCCGTGATGACGGCCGCGGAGGCCATGTTTCGCCCTTCTTGTCCCCGTCGCCCTATTGAAGCAAAGCCGACCAGGGGCGCTAGTCGATGTTGCCTTCTTCGTGCTCTTATTCGGAGCAGGCGTGTTCGGGCTATTGACGCTACCGATTCGGTCTTTCGGCCGGCCGCGGTTCCTTGTGCCTAAGCCGCAGCGACGAAAGGGGACGTGAGCCCTCTCGGGCCGCTCGTTCGCCGCCTTGCCAAGCGCCCCCTCTGCTCCAACCGTGGCGCCGAGAGCCGAGGGCAAGGCATCCGCGAGAACCACATCCTGAATGACTGGTGGCAGCTCCGGGTTGCGGGATGGGTCAAAGGCGAGCGACGTGCGTCCACCGCTCGAAGACCCTATGGCCGACGTTGCGGATGGGAGCCCGTTCCTTCCTGTCCCGCGGACAGGGCGGTCGAGCCCCAGCCGAACGTCTGCCTGTGCCTCAGAACCGGACGAACCCGACGCGCTCGAAGCTGGTGGCGTCGTGCGCGGCGATGCCGGCGGCGGTCAGCGTCCACACCACGCCATCGGTGACGACGGTGCGCAGGGGAGTGGCGTTGAGGGCCAGGACCTGCGAGGTGTCCACGTCGGTGCGCACCTGGGTGGGCCCGTCGGAGATCGGACGGAGCAGGTGCGTGTCGAGCCGGTCGCCGTCCACCCGCACCGCGAGGACCCCGGCGTCGAACTCGCTCGTCTGCGGCACCGCCGACCCGTCGGAGGCCACCGACTTCTGCGGAAGGTCCGACCACCTGCTGTACGGGGCGAGAGCTAGCCCGTCGCCGACGCTGAACGCGTGGTGGTCGCCCTCGATGTCGCTCCATGCGCCCAGCACCCCGGCCTGCGTCAGCGCGCGCGGCCGAGCGGGGTCGGACACGTCGAACAGCACCACCTGCACGCCGGTCGTGGCGCCCTTCTCGTCGCCCGAGCGTCCCACCCCCAGCAGCCGCCCCTCGCCCATCGGCTGCAGGAACGACGAGTAGCCGAGGATCTTCAGCTCACCCACCACGGCCGGCCGCTCGGGAACGCGAAGGTCCAGCGTGTAGAGGGGATCGGTCTGCCGGTACGTCACCACGTACCCGACGTCGCCGAGGAACCGGACGCCGCGGATCGTCTCGTCGTGCCCGAAGCCGCTGACGCGCCCCACCTCGCGCAACCGGTCGCCGTCGCGGCGCAGCACGGTCACCCGGTTCTCGTCCTTCGGCGCCCGCTTCGGGCCCACCACCCCCGACGAGGCCGCAGCGTCGCCCTCCAACGGCATCACCATGCCGCCGATCGACAGGCTCGACGCCACCCGCAGCACCCCGTCGTGCTCGTCCATCGCCCACTGGCTCAGCAGCGACCCCGGCACCTCACCCGAGGCCAGGTACCGGGTGCCGCCCGCCCCGGCAGCCGGGTCGGTCGTGAACGCGTGGATCTGCGTCGACGAGGCGGGCCTCCGCCCACCCGGCAGCATCATGATCCGCGCGTTGGGCGCCTGCCAGCGGGTCGACGTCACGTAGGTCGTGCGGGCCGTGGCGTAGACCGTGGACCCCGAGGCCAGCAGGCCCGCGGCGTCCCACTGCGCCAGCCCGCCCGCGGCGAGGTCGGCGCTGACCAGCGACACCGTGTCCAGGCCCGCGAACACCGACGGCGCCGCCAGCGCCGAACAGTCCAGGAGCCGCGTCGTCCGCGCCGGGCCGCTCGGCCGCCCGTCCGGCCCGATCTCGCGCTCGGTCGCCTTGGGCACCCACGCGTCCAGGCTCGACTCCCGCACCAGCGCCCGGTTGGTCGCCGTCGCCCGGTCGCGGGCCTCGTCACCGTCGCCCGACGGGTACACCCACGGCAGGGACGCCGCGGGCCGGGTCACGACGACCCGCACCGCCGACCCGACCGCTCGCGCCTGCACCACCGCGCCGTCGACGTCGAGCGCCCGCACCGCCCGTGGCCGGGCCGCCTCCGCCAGGTCCACCTCGATCATCCGGCCGGTCGCGCCCACGCCCGGCGTCGGCAGCACCACCGTGGCCCCGGTCGACGACTCGGACGACCCGGATGCGCCGCCGCTGGACCCGGAGACCCCCGGCTGGCGCTCGACGGGTGCGCCGCCGGCGAGACCCACCACGACGGCCCGGGTGCTCGAGACCAGCACCTTCGCGTCGAACAGCTGCGGCAGCCGCAACGACCCGACGACGACGGCCTTGCGGGTCGCCGCGTCGAGCCGCGCCACGCGCAGCACGGTCACCGCGTCGGTGCTCGTGGGCGTCATGACCTCCTGCAGCACCGACACCATCAGGCCGGACGCGGTCATCGCCATGACGTCGCCCTCGGCGACGCCCTCCACCTGCTGCACCGGGGCCGCGGTAGGCGCCGAAGCGCCCGCCCCGGACGTCGCGCCGGCGTCCGCCGCCGTCTCGCGCGCGGCCATCACCCGCATCGCACCGTCGTCGAGCCCGTAGGGCCCGACCATCGCCTCGGCCTTGCCGCGGATGTAGCGCAGCAGGTCGTCGCACCCGTCGAAGGACTGGACGGACGCGACGGCGCTCAGCGCGGGTGCGTCCGCACCCGGGCCGTCGCCGCGCGCCACGAGCACCCCCACCCCCGCGAGGGCGGTCGTCACGGCGATACCGAGGGTGAGCGAGCGGGCGACGGGGCGCATCGGGACCTCCGGAGCCAGGGCTGGCGGCGGGCAAGGACACGCGTGCGACGCGCTCGGGTCCGCGCCGGTTCCCGCGGTTCCCGCGCCACGTACGAGGCGAGGTGGCGCGCCGGCCCTAGCTGCCCGTGAGCACCCGGATGCTGCCCATGTCGGCGGTCGCCACGATCACCCGGATCGAGGACGGGGCCTGCGGCACTTCCACCTGCGCCTTGCCGTTGCCCTCGGCCAGCACCCGGTAGGTCGTGTCGTCCTCGGGCAGCGTGAGGGTGATCGAGCCGGTCCCCGCCCGGGCCCGCACCGCCATCGGCGGGGTGTCGAACTGCGCCCGCAGCTCGCCCATGTCGGTGGCGGCCTCCACCTGCGCCGCGCGCAGGTGCCGCAGCTGGATCCGCCCCAGGGACGACGTCGCCCGCACCGTCGCGGCCATCCCGTCGACGCTGACCCGGCCCAGGTCGGTGGTGACCTCGACCGTCACGTCCTCGGGGACCTGCACGTCGAGGTCGGTGCTGCAGTCGCCCATGTGCACGTTCGCGGAGCAGCGCCCCTTGATCATCAACGTGCCCGCGACGAGCTGCCGGGTGATCCGGGTGTCGGCGAACGCGTGCGTCTCGGTGGTGGTGAGGACGACCGCCGTGCCGGGGGAGAGGGCGCGGATCGTGATGTCGCCGTCGTCGGCGTCCACGACCAGGTGCTTCACCTCGCCGCCGATCGTCTCGGTGCGCGACGTCGTCCGCTCGAAGAACTCCCCGATCACGCTCCACGTGCCCCCGAGGATCACCACGAGAGCGACCGCCGACGCGATCAGTCGCACCGGCCACACCCACGACGGGCGGGGGTCCGGCGCCCCCGGCGAGGGCGTTCCGGCCCGGCCCGGCGCCACCGTCGGCGCGCTCACTGGGGGTCCCCGTCCTCGCGCTGCATCCACCGCAGGACGGCGAGCACGCGGCGGTGGTCGTGTTCCGCCGGCGGCAGGTCGAGCTTCGTGAAGATGCTCGAGACGTGCTTCTCGACGGCTCCTTCGGTGACCACGAGGGCGGCGGCGATCGCGGTGTTCGAGCGGCCCTCCGCCATCAGTCCGAGGACCTCGGTCTCGCGCGGGGTGAGGCGCTCCAGCGGGTCGCGGCGGCGGGCCCGTGACAGCAGCTGCGCCACCACCTCCGGGTCGAGCGCCGTGCCGCCCGAGGCCACGCGGTGCAGCGCCTCGACGAACTCCCCGACGTCGGCGACCCGGTCCTTCAGCAGGTACCCGACGCCGCGCGAGCGGCCCGCGACCAGCTCCGTCGCGTAGTTCTCCTCCACGTACTGGCTGAGGACGAGGACGGCCGTGTCGGGGAACTGCCGGCGCACGACTAGCGCCGCCCGCACCCCCTCGTCGGTGAACGTGGGGGGCATCCGCACGTCGACGACGACGAGGTCGGGGCGGTGCTCCTCGACCGAGCGCAGGAACGACTCCGCGTCGGGGCACGCGTCGAGGACGGCGAACCCGCTGTCGGCGAGCAACCGCACCAGGCCCTCGCGCAGCAGCACGGAGTCCTCCGCGATGACCACGCTGAGCGTGGTGGGGGCGGCGGGGGTCTGGGTCACGGGTGGCTCCTGGACGTCGTCGGGTCGGGCTGGGGGCGAGGCGCCGGCGAAGGCGCGGGCGAAGGCGCGGGCGAAGGCGCGGGCGGGGGTGCGGGCGGCCCCCCGGGTGAGCGCTCGGGCGCCGGGGGATGCTCGGCGCGGAGACGCGGGTGACGCTCGGGCAGGCGGACCCGCAGGACCGTGCCACCACCCGGCGGGGACACGACGTCGAGGACGCCGTCGACCGCCCGGACGCGGTCGCGCAGCCCGTGCAGGCCCGTGCCGCGCACGGCGTCGGCGCCCCCCACGCCGTCGTCGGTGACCGTCACGTGCACCTCGGCGCCCCGCGCATCCACCTCCACGCGGGCCTGCCGCGCCCGGGCGTGCTTGGCGATGTTCGTCAGCGCCTCGCTGACGCAGAAGTAGGCGATGGCCTCCACGGTCGGGGACGGCCGCCACGGCAGTTCCACCCGCACCTGCACCGGCACGGGGGCGCGCGCGGCGAGCGCGGACAGGGCGGCGTCCAGCCCGCGGTCGGTGAGCACCGGCGGGGCGATCCCGCGCGCCACCTGCCGCATCTCGACGATCGCCTCCTTGGCCGAGGAGTGCGCGCGGTCCAGCAGCTCGCGGACCTTCGCCGCGTCGACCGCGCCCACTGCGCCGTCATCGTTGCCGCGCAGGCGTGCCCGGGCCATGCCGAGGTCCATCGCGATCGCCACGAGCCGCTGCTGCGGGCCGTCGTGCAGGTCGCGTTCGATCCGGCGCCGCTCGGCCTCGACCGA
This sequence comes from Kineosporiaceae bacterium, assembly GCA_046330935.1. Classification (GTDB taxonomy): domain Bacteria; phylum Actinomycetota; class Actinomycetes; order Actinomycetales; family Kineosporiaceae; genus JAXLRU01. The sequence continues at coordinate 531,606 of JAXLRU010000004.1, read as the reverse complement.
GTCGACCGTCGCCTCACGCGTCTGCGTCAGCGTCTGCACCCGCTCCGACAGCTCCCGGACCTCCTCGGTGGGGGAGCGGCCCAGCAGATGCCGGGCGAGCAGCACGTCGAGCGTCACCAGCCCGCGGGCCAGCAGCGGCAGCACCAGCACCCCGGCGACGCCCACCCCGGTCAGCCACGGCCAGTTCTCGGCGCCCACGACGTTGCTGCCGGGCAGCGCCAGGACGTCGTCGGGCAGCTTGCCGCGGTAGGCCGGCAGGAGCGCGAGGGCCAGGACGACGCTGGTCAGCACCAGCGTGGCCGTGCCCGCCACGATGCCCCACACCGAGACGACCAGCGCGTACGCCGTCGCCCGCCACGGCCGGGAGTCGAGCAGCAGGCGGCGCCACAGCGAGCGGTTCGGATCGGGCGCCTGCACCGGAAGGATGTGCACGCCCGTCAGCGCCTGCACCCGTGCCCGCTCCAGCACGGCGACGGCCATGGCCAGGACCAGGCCCGCGGCCAGGATCGGGACGCCGATCAGCAGCGCCGGGGTGAGCGCGATGCCCAGCACCACCAGCACCACGATCATCAGCATGGGCACGCTGGCGAGCAGGTCGAGCACGAGGTGGACGATCGCCAGCCAGCCCCACGCCCACAGCGCGCCGAGGGTGCGGACGCCGGGGCGCGGCGCGGACGCCTCGGCGTCGGCGGCCCCGGCGCCCGGGGAACCGGCCGGGCCGACGGGGTCGCCGCTGGTGGCGGGGAGGGTGGAGGTGCTCACCCCGTCAACGTAGGCGTTGAGGTGGTGCCGGCGGCATGTGGGAGGCGTGACGACCCGCACGGGGGTTTCCCCCACCCCCGTCCGGGTGCGTCCCGCAGGGGCGGTCCGGGCGCCCGCCGCAATGCGGGACGCCCACGATGATCGGCACGGTGGTGGTCCATGACGAGCCGCACGATCACCGACCCCTCCCTGCACGGCGACGAGCCCGCACGACCCGGGCCCCCGGCAGGGCGCGACCGCAGTCCGAACGCGCGGGCCCGCCGTGCCCGCGACGGCCTCGTGGGGTGGTGCGCCCGGCACCGGTGGCGCACCCTCGCCGCCGCCCTGCTGGTCCTCGCCGGCGCAGTCGTCCTGCTCGGCGGGGGGATCACGACGACCTCCGCCGCCGACCAGCTCGTGGGCGACTCCCGTCAGGCGCAGCGCGTGCTCGACGGCGCAGACTTCGGCACCGGGCCGACCGAGAACGTCGTCGTCTCCGGGCCCGCCGGGCGCCTCGCCGGAGCTGCCGGCCGCGACCTCGCCGTCCAGCTGCGCGCCGCCTACACCGGCGTCCAGGGCGTCGCCCGCGTCGGGGACGCCGTGATCGCTGCCGACGGCGCGACGCTCGTCCTGCCCGTGGAGCTCGCCGCCCGCTCCGCCCAGGGCCCCGACGCCGAGCAGGGGTCGCCGCGCGCCGACCTGCCCAGCGCCTCCGACGCCGTCGCGCCGATGCTCGACGTCACGCACCGCCTCGCCGCGAGCCACCCCGACCTCACCATCGGGCAGGTCGGGGACGGGTCGGTCGACGCCGAGGTCGGGGAGTCCATGGAGCGCGACCTGCGCCGCGCCGAGGTCTCCTCGCTGCCCGTGACCCTGGCCATCCTGCTCATCGCGTTCGGCGCGGTGGTGGCGGCCGGCGTCCCGGTCGTGCTCGGCATCGCCGCCGTCGCCACCGCCCTCGGGCTCACCGCGCTGACCTCGCGCACGCTCACCCCCGTCGACCAGAACAGCCAGAGCATGGTCGTCCTCATCGGGCTCGCCGTCGGGGTCGACTACGCCCTGTTCCTCATGCGCCGGGCGCGTGAGGAGCGCGCCGCCGGCCGCAGCGTCCGAGAGTCGATCGTCGTCGCCGGCCGCACCGCCGGCCGCGCCGTGATCGTCTCGGGCATCACCGTCGTCGTCGCGATGTCCGGCATGCTCGTCGCCGGCGGCATGTTCACCTCCCTCGCCATCGGCGCGATGCTCGTCGTGGCGGTCGCCGTCCTCGCCTCGGCCACGGTGCTCCCGGCGCTGCTGTCCGTGCTCGGCGACAAGGTCGACGCGCTGCGCATGCCCTGGCGCTCGCGGTCCCTGCGCCGTCACGGCGGCGCAGGTGAGGCCGGGCTGCGCGAGGGCTTCTGGGCGCGGCTCGCCGGGCGCGTCACCCGCCGTCCGCTCGTGTCCGCCGCGCTCGCGGGCGGCATGCTCCTCGCGCTCGCCGCCCCCGCGTTGGGCATGCGGACGTCCCTGCCCGGGGCCGAGTCGCTGCCCGACTCGTTCAGCACGCTCCAGGCCTACCAGCGGATGTCCGCCGCGTTCCCGCAGAAGGGGTCCACGGTCGACGTCGTCGTCCGCGCGCCGCGGTCGGCCGGGGCCCGGGTGGACGCGGCCCTGACGGCGGCCTTCGCGCGGGCCGAGGGGACGGGCGTCGTGGGGGAGCGCGGGGAGCTGCGGCACTCGCTGCCCTCGACGTCCGGCGACGTGGTCACGGTGATGGCGCTGCCGGTGCCGTTCGAGACGAGCGACCCCCGCACGGACACGGCGGTGGACGGCGTCCGCGACCGCGTGGTCCCGGCGGTCACCTCCGCGCTCGGCGGCGTCGACGGAGTCTCGGTGCACGTCGGCGGCACCGCGGCGGTGACCGACCTCACCCGCTGGCTCGACGACCGGCTGCCCTGGGTGATCGGCTTCGTCCTCGTCCTGACCTTCGTGGTGATGCTGCTGTCGTTCGGCAGCCCCGTCCTCGCGGCGGCGACCGTCGGCCTGAACATGCTCTCGGTGGGCGCCGCCTACGGGCTGCTCGTGCTGGTGTTCCAGCACACGTGGGCGGAAGGGCTGCTCGGCTTCACGTCGATCGGCTCCATCGCCGCCTGGTTGCCCCTGCTGATGTTCGTGATCCTGTTCGGGCTGAGCATGGACTACCACGTCTTCGTCGTCAGTCGGGTGCGCGAGGCCTACGCCTCGGGCATGACCCCGCGCGAGGCGGTCCGGCGCGGCGTGGGCCGCTCGGCCGGCGTCGTGACCAGCGCGGCAGCGGTCATGGTGGCCGTCTTCGCGATCTTCGCCACGATGTCGTCGCTGGAGATGAAGCAGCTCGGCGTGGGCCTGTCGACCGCGGTCCTGCTCGACGCCACGGTCGTGCGCGGGGTCCTGCTGCCGGCGGTGCTCGCGCTGCTCGGCCGCCGCGCCCACACCGGGCCCCGGTGGATCCCCGTGCTGCACCACTGAGGCAGGATTCGCCCCACCCGCGCGGCGGGTGGGGCGGAGGGTCGTGTGGGTGCGAGCAGCGGTTTCGCGGACGCGGTGCTGGAGCTGGTGGACGCCGTTCCACCGGGCAGGGTGGTCACGTACGGGGACGTGGCCACCCTGCTCGGCCGACCGCCCGTGGCCGCCCGCGCGGTCGGCAGGGTGATGGCGACGGCGGGCGGCGAGGTCTGCTGGTGGCGGGTCGTCACCGCCCGCGGTGACCTCGCGCCCCACCTGATCGCGGTCGCGCGCGAGCACTGGCGCCGGGAAGCGACCCCCCTGCTACCCGACGGGCGCGTCGACGTGCCGCGAGCCCGGTGGGACGGCTGAGCGCGAGCGCAGGCGTCGTGCCGCCACCGGCCCCCGGCGGCACGTGAATCGGAGCCGGCGGACCAGCTGGGGCGGGCGTGTCGCGAGGCGCGGGGTTTCTCTTTCCGAGTTTTGTCACGCCAGGCTGACAAAACTCGGAAAGAGAGGGGGTACCGGCCATCGGCGGTAGGGCCATGGGGTGGGGGCGGGGCGGGGCGGGGCGGGCCGAGCCGGTGAGGCTGCGGCCCTCGGTGGCCTGGCGCACCTCGCGACAGGTCAGCGAGGGACTTGGGAACGCGCGCGGCGGCGCGCCACCCACGCGAGGACGGCGGCGTCGACGGCCAGCGTCAGCGAGACCGCGAGCACGAGGAAGCCCGGCCCGGGAAGGACCAGCAGCGCCGACCCGACGAGGATCCCGACCAGCGCGACGGCGCCCACGAGCGCGGCGAGGCGGCTCACCGGGAGGGGGAGCCGCCGACGGGCGGAACGGTGCCGCGCTCGGTGTCGAGCAGCCGGCGGGCGGTGGTCACGAACCACTCGAGCACGTTCATGGGGACGTCCTCGCGCGTGAAGGACGACGCGGTGAAGCGCTGACCGTCCTCGTCCCGGAACGCCTCCATGGTCAGGCCCCGACCCGGGGCGGGGCCCACGTCCCACAGCTCGAGGGACTGCCCACCTCGCTCGACGTCGTTCACCAGGAGCAACTCGAAGCTGCGGCCGTCGCCGTCGAGGAGCATGCGCGCGTGCATGGCCCGATCGTGCCCTATCCGGGGCCAGGTTGCGCGAACGGCAGGGCCGATCTTCGCCGTGCGTTGACCGAACGTCGGCGCGGTGTGATGGGATTCAGCCGTGAGCGTCGTCGGGGTCGAGCAGGCGGGAGCGCGCAGTCATGCCGCCGTCCGCCTCGTCCCGCGCCGCGGCGCCGACATCCCCGGGGAGGGCGCCGCCCCGGGGCAGCGGTCCACGACGACCGGGCGGTCCGCGGCCCCGCTGCTCCTCGACGACCTGCAGGCCGCCGCCGTCGCACACCGCGCCGGGGAGGGCCCGCTGGTCGTCATCGGGGCGGCGGGGGCCGGCACCACGACGGTCCTGATCGAAGCCGTCGCCGCGAGGGTCGGCCGTGACGGCGTCCCGGCCGACGGCGTCCTCGTGCTCGCTCCCACCCGCACCGCCGCCGCCGACCTGCGCGACCGCCTCTCGGCGCGGCTCGCCGGCACCGTGCGGGAGCCGCTGGCGCGCACCCCCCACTCCTACGCGTTCGGCCTGCTGCGGCGCGCCCGCGTGGCCGACGGCGACCCGCCGCCCCGGCTGATCTCCGGCGCCGAGCAGGACCGCGTCCTCGCCGACCTGCTCGCGGGGCACCGCGAGGGCCACGGCCGCCCCCCGTCCTGGCCCCCGGCGCTCGACGACGAGGTGCGGGGCCTGCGCGGTTTCCGCGACGAGGTGCGCGACCTCGTGATGCGCGCGATCGAGCGCGGCCTCACCCCCGACGACCTGCTCGCCCTCTCCGCCGAGCACGACCGCCCCGACTGGCGTGCAGCCGCCCAGCTCATGGGGGAGTACCTCGACGTCACCGCCCTGGCCACCCCCGGCGCCTACGACCCGGCGGGAATCGTCGACGCCGCCGTGGCCCTGCTGGAGACCGACCCGGAGCTGCTCGACGCCGAGCGCCGCCGGTGGGCGCTGGTCGCCGTCGACGACGCCCAGGAACTGACCGTCGCCGGGGGTCGGCTGCTCGAGCTGCTCGGAGCAGGCGGCAAGGACGTGCTGCTGGTCGGCGACCCGGACCAGGCCACGCAGACCTTCCGCGGGGCGCGGCCCCGGTGGCTCGCGGAGGCCGCCAGCCGCTTCCGCAACGGCACGGGGGCCCCCGCTCGGGTCATCGCGTTGCGCACGGGGCACCGCCAATCCCCCGAGCTGCACGCGATCACCCGCCGGGTCGTGTCGCGGATCGGCAGCTCCGGCGCCACCGCGCACCGCTCGGCCGTCCCCGCCGCCCAGCTTCCCCCGGGCCGGGCCGCCGTGGCCGTCCTCGGCTCCGCGGCCCAGGAGGCCGCCTACGTGGCCGCGCACCTGCGCCGGCGCCACCTCGACGACGCCGTCCCCTGGTCGTCGATGGCGGTCGTCACCCGCTCCACCGCCTCCACCGCGCCGCTGCGGCGCGCTCTGGCCGCGGCGGGGGTGCCCGTCGCCGTGCCCCAGGCGGAGGTGCCGCTGCGCGACGAGGCGGCCGTCGTCCCGCTGCGGCTGGCGCTGCGCTGCGTGCTCGCCGACGACGACCACCGCGCCGAGGCACTCACCCCCGACGTCGCGGTCGAACTGTTGACGGGTCCGATCGGTGGCTCCGACACCCTCGGGGTGCGGCGGCTGCGGCAGCGGCTGCGCGCCGAGGAACTCGCCTCCGGCGGCGGCCGCGCCAGCGACGCTCTGCTCGTCGAGGCCCTGCTCGACCCGTCCCGCCTGGCCGCGCTGCCCCCGGCGATGACGCTGGCCGCCCGCCGCCTCGCAGCCGTCCTCGACGCCGGGCGGGCGGCCGCCTCCGAGCCGGGAGCCAGCGCCGAGACGGTGCTGTGGGCGTTGTGGCAGGCCACCGGCCTCGCCGACGCCTGGCGCGCCACCGCCCTGGCGGGGGGCCCGTCAGGGGAGCGCGCCGACCGCGACCTCGACGCCGTCGTCGCGCTGTTCGAGGCCGCGGCCCGCTTCGTCGACCGCCTGCCGCGCAGCGGGCCCGCAGACTTCCTCGACTACCTGGAGGGCCAGGACGTCCCCCAGGACACCCTCGCCCCCCGCGCCCCCTCCGCCGACGCCGTCGCGCTGGTCACCGCCCAGGGCGCGGCAGGCCGCGAGTGGGACGTCGTGGCCGTCGTCGGGGTCCAGGACGGCGTGTGGCCCGACCTGCGCCTGCGGTCGTCCCTGCTGGGGGCGCAACTGCTCGCCGACGTCGTCGACGGGCGCCACGCCCTCGGCGCCGGCGCGACCACGGCCCAGCGGCGCGCCGTCCTGGAGGACGAGACCCGCCTCTTCGGGGTGGCGGTCAGCCGGGCCCGGCGCGACCTGCTCGTCACGGCCGTGCGGTCGGAGGACCTCCAGCCCTCGGCGTTCCTCGACCTCGTCGACCCCTACGCCGACGACGTGCGCCCGCTGGCCGCCGTCCCGCGGGCGATGACCCTGCCGGGGCTGGTCGCCGACCTGCGCGCCTGCGTGGCCGACCCGGCGCGCCGCGACGCCGACCGGGACGCCGCCGCCCGACAGCTCGCCCGCCTGGCCGCGGCCGGGGTGCCCGGCGCCGACCCAGGGGACTGGTACGGCCTGGGGGAGCCCTCCACGGACCGCCCGCTGCGCGAGGACGGGGCGCCGGTCAAGGTATCGCCGTCGCGGGTGGAGGCGTTCGCCCGCTGCCAGCTGCGGTGGCTGCTCGAATCCTGCGGCGGCACCTCGGGGCCGTCGACCCTGCAGGCCCTCGGCGTGCTCGTGCACGACGTCGCCCGCGAACTGCCCGAGGCGTCCCGACCGGAGCTCGTGGCGCGGCTTCAGGAGCGGCTGCCGGAGCTCGGCCTCGGGCCGGGCTGGACCAGTGACGTCGCCCGGGCCCGGGCCGAGGACATGGTCCGCAAGTTCGCCGACTACGTGGTCAAGGCCCGCAAGGAGGGACGCACCCTGGTCGCGGTCGAGCAGCCGGTCGACGTCGTCGTGGGCCGCGCGCGGATCCGGGGGCAGATCGACCGGGTGGAGTCCGACGGTCGGGGGAACCTCGTCGTCGTGGACCTCAAGACCGGCCGGACCCCACCGCCCCGCGCCGACCTGCCGCGCCACCCCCAGCTCGGCGTCTACCAGGCCGCGGTCGAGGCAGGGGCGCTCGACGACGTCGCCCCCGCCGCCGGGGCCGGCCCGCGCAGCGGTGGGGCGATGCTGGTGCAGCTGGGGACGAAGACGAAGTCGGTCGGCGTGCAGCAGCAGCCCGCCCTCGGTGACGACGACGACCCGCAGTGGGCCGCCAAGCTGGTCGCCGAGACGGCCGAGGGCATGGCGGGCAGCCGGTTCCAGGCGGTCGCGAACGAGTCGTGCGAGCGGTGCCCGCAGCGACGTAGCTGCCCGCTGCAGCCCGAGGGCCGGCAGGTGACGACGTGAGCCGCGCCGCCCGTCGCGTCGGCGACGAGCAGCTGTCCCTCGACATGCTCTCCGTCGAGGCCGCCCCCCGGGAGGCCGCGCCGCGCACGCCGGTGCCAGGGCCCCGCCAGCACCGCCTCTCGGCGCGTGACATCGCCCGGGAGCTGGGCCGGCCCGCGCCCACCGACGAGCAGGTGGCCGTCATCGAGGCGCCCGTCGAGCCGCTGCTCGTTGTCGCCGGCGCGGGGTCCGGCAAGACCGAGACGATGGCCGCGCGCGTCGTCTGGCTCGTCGCGAACGGGCTCGTGCTGCCCGAGCAGGTGCTCGGCCTCACGTTCACGCGCAAGGCGGCCGGTGAGCTCGCCGAGCGGATCCGGGCCCGGCTGCGTGCCCTGCACCGGCGCCAGCTGATCGCCGAACCCGCCCCCGTCGCCGTGTCCACCTACCACTCCTACGCCGCCGCCGTCGTGCGCGACCACGGCCTGCGCCTGGGCATCGAGCCGACCGCGACGGTCCTCGGCGAGGCCGGCGCCTGGCAGCTCGTCGACGAGCTCGTGGGCTCGTGGGACGGCGACATGGGCGACGTCGAGAACGCCCGTTCCACGGTCGTCGACGCCGTCCTGACCCTCGCCTCCGAGTGCGCCGAACACCTCGTCCGGCCCGCCGACGTGGGGGCCTTCCTCGACGAGCTCCTCGAGCACGTCACGGGCCTGCCGGCGGCCCTCGGGGACGCCGCGCCGGGCAAGCCGGTCGCCGCCGTCGCCAAGGTGCTGCGCGAGAAGGTGGTGCCCCGCCGCCGGCTGGTGGCGCTGCTGGAGGCGTACGCGCAGCGCAAGCGGGAGCGCGACGTCGTCGACTTCGGGGACCAGGTCGCCCTCGCGGCACGTCTGGCCCGCGACGTGCCGGAGGTCGCCGAGGCGGAGCGCCGCCGCTTCCCCGTGGTGCTGCTCGACGAGTACCAGGACACCAGCCACGCCCAGCTCGTGCTGCTGCGCGCCCTCTTCGGCGACGGCCACGCCGTGACCGCCGTCGGTGACCCGCACCAGTCGATCTACGGGTGGCGGGGGGCGTCGGCGGGGACGCTGGAACGGTTCCCCGAGCAGTTCCCCGGGCCCGACGGCGTCCCCGCGCTCGTGCGGCACCTGTCCACCAGCTGGCGCAACGACCACGCGGTGCTCGACGCCGCCAACGCCCTGGCGGCGCCCCTGCGCGCGCCCGCGCCCTGGTCGGGCGCCGAGGCCGCGCCCGTGCAGGTGCTGCCCCTGGGCGCGCGGCCCGACGCGGGGGCCGGGCAGGTGCGCGTGGAATGGCACGACACGGTCGAGGACGAGCTGCGCAGCCTGGCCGACACCGTCGAGGCCGCGTGGACGGGCCGCGGCCCGGGCGGGCGCGGCCCCGGCGGAGGGTCGGGGGCCAGCGTCGCCGTCCTGTGCCGCACCCGCAGCCTCTTCCCGGCGGTCGAGGCGGCCCTGCGGGGGCGGGGCCTGCCCGTGGAGGTGGTCGGCCTCGGCGGTCTGCTGCACCAGCCCGAGGTCGCCGAGCTGAGGGCCGCGCTCGAGGTGGTCCACGACCCCTCTCGTGGTGACTCCCTGATGCGGCTGCTCACGGGGGCGGCCTGGCAGATCGGCGCCGCCGACCTGGAGGCACTGTCGGCCTGGTCCAGCCAGCAGGCCGCCCGGCACCGCCGCGGAGCGTCGGACGCCCCCACGGAGCCCACGCCCGAGCCGGTCGTCGAGGCGTTCGCCGACGCCGCCGCACCCGGTGCGCAGGGCTCGCCCCCGCCCCCCGCCGACCAGGCCGACGGCGGTGAGTCGGGGGAGCCGGTGGAGCTGGACGCCGTCGACGAGCGCTCCCTGGTCGAGGCCGTCGACGACCTGCCCGGCGAGCTGTGGCAGGGCCCGGCCGGTCAGCGCCTGTCCGACGAGGGACGTCGCCGCCTGCGCCGCCTGGGGGACGTCCTGCGCGGCCTGCGCGCGCGCACGCTGCTGCCGCTGCCCGACCTCGTCGTCGAGGCCGAGCGGGCGCTGCTGCTCGACGTCGAGGTGGCATCCCGGCCCGGGGTGCCCGCGGCACTGGCGCGGGCCCACCTCGACGCGTTCGTCGAGGTCGCGGCCGGGTTCGCGGCGTCCTCCGACGACCGCCGCGGCGGCGGGTTCGGCAGCAGCGGGCTCGGCGCGTTCCTCGGCTGGCTGCAGGCGGCGGCCGAGCGTGAGCGCGGGCTCGAGGGCGGCGCGGGGGCCTCCGACGGTGCCGCCGTCCAGGTGCTCACCGTGCACGCCGCGAAGGGCCTGGAGTGGGACGTCGTCGCCGTCCCGGGGCTGACCGAGGGCTGCTTCCCCAGCGGGCCCCAGGGCCGCCCGGCCACGGCGTCCAAGGGGTGGCTCGCCGACCTCGGTGCCCTGCCCTACCCCCTGCGCGGGGACGTCGACGGCCTGCCGCCGTGGCGCTGGCGCAACGCCTCCTCGCAGGCCGACCTCGGCCTGCGCTGGGAGGAGTTCGTGCAGGGCTGCACCGAGCACGACCTCGCCGAGGAACGCCGCCTGGCCTACGTGGCCGTCACCCGTGCCCGGCACACCGCCCTGCTGAGCGGTGCGGTGTGGGGCGAGGCGAAGTCGCCCCGGCCGCCCTCACGCTTCCTGGTCGAGCTGCGCGAGCTCGCCCTGCCGGTGGCCGAGCCCGAAGCCGTGGCCGAGCCCGGTGCCGGACCGGACGGCGGGCACCCGCCGGTCGTGGGCACGTGGGCGGACCCGCCCGGGGAGGGCGCCCAGAACCCGCGCTTGCGCAGCACGAACGCGCTGACCTGGCCGCTGGACCCGCTGGGCGGACGCCGGGACGTCGTCGAGGACGCCGCGCAGCGCGTGCGCAGGCACCTGGGCGGCGACGCGAGCGCCGATCCGGTCGCCGAGCAGGACCCGGACGGCCCCGAGGCGGCCTGGGCGCGGGAGGTGGACGTCCTGCTCGCCGAACGCGACGCGGGGCGGCAGGCACGGCTGGAGGTGGAGCTGCCGGCGCACCTGTCGGCGTCCCAGCTCGTGGCCCTCGCCCGCGACGCGTCCGCGCTGGCGGCCCGCCTGCGCCGGCCGATGCCGCAGCCGCCGAGCCCTCAGGCGCGCCGGGGCAGCGCGTTCCACGCGTGGCTGGAACGCCGGTTCGCCTCGGCGGCGCTCGTGGACGTCGACGACCTGCCGGGTGCGGCCGACGACGCCGACCCGGTACCCGCCTCCGACGACGACCTGCCCGCGCTGCAGGCGTCGTTCCTGGCCAGCGAGTGGGCGTCCCGGATCCCCGACGCGGTCGAGGTGGCCATCGAGACCCCCGTCGGGCCCGTCACCCTGCGGGGGCGGATCGACGCGGTGTTCGGCGAGGACCCCGACGAGCAGGGCCGGCCCCGCTGGACCGTCGTCGACTGGAAGACCGGTGCCGCCCCGTCGGGGCCGGGGGAGGAGCGCGCGCGGGCCGTGCAGCTCGCCGTCTACCGGCTCGCCTGGGCGCGCCTGCAGGGCGTCGACGTCTCCCAGGTGGGTGCGGCGTTCTTCTACGCCGGGTCGGGGCGCACCCACCGGCCCGTCGACGTCCTCGACGAGGCGGGGCTGGTGGCGGTCGTCGAGGCGGCGATCAGCGAGCCGGCACCCGCCGCCGCCTCCGCGCTGCCGCAGCGCCGCAGGCGCCGCTGAGCCGGGCCGGGCCGGTGAAGCCTGCCGCACGAGCAGGCCGGTCGAGCCGGGTCAGGAGCGCCGCGCGAGGTCGACCGTGACGGCGAGATGGTCGCCGACGGCGAGCCGGTGCGCCGCCGCCGCACTCACCGACCACCCGTCGAGGCCGTGCCCGAGCACGTGGTCCAGCTGCATCCGCGGCGCAGGGGCGGGGTAGGTGGGCGTGCGCAGCAGCGGCTCCCAGCCGCCGCCGGCCGCGGCGCCGGCGGGCAGGTTGAGGTCGCCCAGCAGCAGGTAGGGCGGGGGCAGCGTCTGAACCAGCCACGCCTTGGCCCGGTGCAGCTGCACGAGGCTCGCGCCCGGGACGAACGAGACGTGCGTGCAGGCCACGGTCACCTCGGGGTCGGCCAGGCGCACCGCGACGAGCACCCGCGGCTCCTCGCGCAACCACAGCACGCGCGGCAACCGGCGGTCCCCGCCGGGCAGGGGCAGGGGGTAGCGGCCGGGGACGCGGCCGAGGTCGTGGCGGTGCCACGAGATCACGGGACGCCGGGTGACGAGCGCGACGCCGAACAGGGGCCCGCGCGGCGGCGTCGCGTGGTGCAGGACGCGCGGTGCCGCGGACCAGCCGGGCTCACCGGGGGTGCCCGCCACGGCGGGCGCGAACGCCCCCGTCACCGGCGTCCCGGACTCCTCGGCCGTCCCCGCGTCACCAGCCGCCGCCTCGCCACCGGCCAGGGCCTCGGGCACCAGCCCGGCCAGCGCGCGGCGGGCGAGGGACACCTGGTCCTGCCCCCCGGACCGTGGCTGGTCGACGTCGACCTCCTGCAGGGCCAGCACGTCGGCGTCGAGGCCGGCGACGGCCTCGACCAGCGCCTCGGGGGAGGTGGCGACCGGGCCCGTCGGGCCCAGCGACCGCCCGGAGAACAGGTTGAGACTGGCGACCCGCAACCGGTCGGTCATGGCGCTCCGTTCAGGGGCGGGGGCGTCGACTCACCAGGGCTCCTCGCCCACGGAGGCGGCCAGGTCGTCGAGCATCTGCACGGCGTCGGTGACCACGTCGTCGTCGTCCGTACCGACACCGTGCAGCAACCAGCGCGCCACGGCCAGTTCTCCGGCCAGCCGGGCCCGCCGCATGAGGTCGGCGTCGACCGCGTCGGCGCGCGCCTGGGCGTAGGCGGCGGTGACGGGCCCGCACGCCTGGGCGCTGAGGCCCACGACGAGCCAGGCCAGGTCGTCGGCGGGGTCGGCGACCCGCGCCTGCGCCCAGTCCAGGACCCCGGACACGGCCCCGCCGTCGACGAGCACGGACTCTGCGGCGAGGTCGGCGTGCACGGTGCACGGGGAGAAGCGCCAGGCCCCCGCCTCCTCCAGCGCCTTCTCCCACCGGCTGAGCAGCGCGGCCGCCACGTGCCCGGTGGCAGCGGCGCGGTCCACCGCGGCCAGGCGCCGCTGCCGGTACTCCTCGGCGGTGTACACCGGGGCGCCGGCCTCCTCCAGGGCGGCCGCCGGCACGTCGTGGATCGCGGCCAGCGCGCGCCCGACCGCGGCGGCGAGCTGCGGATCCCTGGCGAGCACGGCGAGGTCGAGGGGCCGCCCCGGCGGCTGCTGGCTCACGTGCGCGCGACCGCCGTCCTTCGTGCGCGCCGTACCGGCGACGCGGGGGACGGCGAACGGCAACTGCGGGGCGAGGACGTCGAGCAGCCGGGCCTCGGCGTCCAGCCGCGCGCCCGCCGCGGGGGTGCGGGGGGCGCGCACCCACCAGCGCCGGCCCTGCGTGTCCACGACCACCGCGCCGTCGACGTCGTCGGCGCCCGGAGGGGCCGCCTGGACCTGCGCGGGGTGGAGGTCGCGCACCGCGGCGTCGGCGAGCCCGGCGAGGGCGAGGACGGCGCGGGCGGACACGGGGACCACGGTACGGGAGCCGACCCGCCGGGCCCGACCTCCTCCGCGGCGGGTCGGCCGGTCCCCGACTCGGGCACGCGCGAGGGGCGGCGCCTAGGGTGGGCGGGTGAGCCGTGCCCTCCCGCCGCTGGCGGAGCTCGCCCTGTCCCGCACGCTGCTCGACCGCGCGGCGCACCGGCGCGAGGAACCCCTGCCCGACCTGCTGGCCGACCCCGCGACGGCCACCGTCGTCATCGCCGCCGGGCACGCCCTCGTCGTCGATGTCGCCAGCGCCTTCCCCCTCGCCGTCCTCGCGCCGCAGGCGGCGCTCGCCGCGGCCCGGGCCGTGGCACCCGAGTCCGAGGTCCTGCCCGTGCTCCTCGGCGAGGACCCGTCGGGGCGGACGTTCGTCGGGCTGCTGGTGCCCGCGGCGGTCGCGCCGCTGCCGGCTCCCGAGGAACCGGGGCTGCGGTGGGCGGGCCTGCGCGAGGCGGGGGAGGCGTGGGACGCCGTCGAGGTCGCCGCCGTCACGGCCGGGGTGGCCCTGGCCGCCTGGCACGCCGCCCACCCGCGATGCGCGGCGTGCGGCGAGCCGACCCGGGTGGCGTCGGCGGGCTGGACCCGGGCGTGCCCCGCTTGCGGGCGCTCGCACTTCCCGCGCACCGACCCGGCGGTGATCATGGCGGTCTGCGACGAAGAGGACCGCCTGCTCCTCGGCCGCCAGGCGAGCTGGCCCGAGGGTCGCTGGTCCACCCTCGCCGGGTTCGTCGAGCCGGGGGAGTCGCTGGAGACGGCGGTGCGGCGCGAGGTCGCCGAGGAGTGCGGGGTCGTCGTCGGCGAGGTCACCTACCAGGGCAGCCAGCCCTGGCCGTTCCCCTGCTCCCTGATGCTGGGGTTCTCGGGCGTCGCCACCACGACGGTGATCCGCGTGGACGGCGTCGAGCTCGCCGGGGCGGGCTGGTGGACGCGCGAGCGCCTGGCCGCGGACGTCGCCGACGGGACGGTGTCACTGCCGCCGGGGCTGTCGATCGCCCGGCGACTCATCGAGCAGTGGTTCGGGGGGCCGATCGCCGCCTCGCGCGAGTCCTGGCGCTGAGCCCGCCGGCCCTCGGGCAGGCGGTCGGCGCCGGCCGCCGGCGTCAGGCCCGGGCGGCGGAGAGCAGGTGCTCGGCCAGGCGCCGCGGCTCGGGCAGCCCGGCGCGCAGGGCGTCCCAGCCGTCGGGCAGCAGCACCGCCGGCCGCGCGGGGTGGTCGAACGCGACGCGCAGCGCCGTCTGGGGTGAGGGAGACTCCCGGTAGGCCCGGGCCGCCTCCTCGCCGGTGACGGCGCCGGGGATCGGCCGGGCATCGGGCGCGGTCGCGCGCTCCAGGGCGGCGGCGCCGAGGGCGAGGTGCACCTGCAGGTCGAGCAGCCCCTCCAGGCCGGGGCGCCCGAGCAGTGGCCCGTCGAGGACGAGCACGGCGGCCGCCCCCAGCTCCTGCCAGGGCAGCCGCAGCGAGCGGTCGGTGTCAGGGTGGCGCAGCCCCGTCACGACGCGGCGGTCGCCGCCGGGAGCCAGCGGTCCGAGCAGGAGGCGAGCCAGGGCCTCGTCGTCGAACCACCCGTCCTGGAGGTCCTCCGCGGTGGGCGCCCCGTACTCCAGGCGCAACGAGCGGGCCCGGAGGAAGTCTCCGGCCGTGGCCCGCAGCGCCTGCACCCCGCGGTCGGCGAGCGCGGCCGCCAGCTCGTCGGCGACCTCGCCCGCACCGGGGGCCAGCCCGTCGACGCCGACCCGCACCGGGCCCCGCCCGGCCGAGGCCGCCAGCGCGACGTCCGCGACGAGGCCGGCCAGCTCGGGGCGCCGCACCGGCAGGGCGCGCACGCTCAGACGGCGGCCAGGCGGGCGCGCACCTCGGCCAGCGACGGGTTGGTCGCGGCGCTGCCGTCGGGGAACAGCAGCGTGGGGACGGTCTGGTTGCCGCCGTTGACCTCGCGGACGAACGCCGCCGCGTCGGGGGTCTGCTCGATGTCGACCACCTCGTAGCCGATGCCCGCGCGGTCCATCTGCGACTTCAGGCGGTGGCAGTAGCCGCACCAGGTGGTGGAGAACATGGTCACGGTGCCGGCGGGCGGGACCTGCATGGCGAGGCTCCTGGACGTCGTGGCTGGGCCGCGCGGGCGCGGCGGGTGCGCAGGGCGCAACCATCCGCGCGGCGGTGGTTGTTCCCGACGCCCCCGCTCCGGCCCTCCACAGGTGCCCCTCGCGCCGCGCCGGTCCACAGCCGCACCCCGGCTGCCGGGTGCGGCGGGCCGCGGCTGCGAGGATGGGCGCGCCACCCGCCGCTTGGCGGGTGCGCCCCCACGTCCCCCTGCGAGGCCGGTGATGACGCTGATCCCGCTCGAGGCCGCCGAGACCTCGGCCGAGCGCGTGCTGGCGGCGCTCGACCCCGAGCAGCGGGCGGTCGCCGAGGCCCTGCGGGGCCCCGTCTGCGTGCTCGCGGGCGCGGGCACCGGCAAGACGCGCGCCATCACCCACCGCATCGCCTACGGGGTGCACTGCGGGATCTTCACCCCGCAGCACGTCCTCGCCCTCACGTTCACGGCGAGGGCCGCGGGGGAGCTGCGCACCCGGCTGCGCGCGCTCGGGGTCGGCGGGGTGCAGGCCCGCACCTTCCACTCGGCGGCGCTGCGGCAGCTGGGCTACTTCTGGCCCCGCGTGGTCGGCGGCGCGCCCCCCAAGGTGCAGGAGTACAAGGCTCCGCTGGTCGCCGAGGCCGCGAACAGGCTGCGGCTGTCCGTCGACCGCACCACCGTGCGCGACCTCTCCGCCGAGATCGAGTGGGCGAAGGTCGCCATGCTCACCCCCGCGACGTACGTCGCCGCCGCCGAGCGTGCCGGGCGCGGGCAACCCGGCGGCGTCGAGTTCGTCACCCTGGCGCGGCTGCTGGAGGTCTACGAGGACGTCAAGGCCGAGCGCGGAGTGATCGACTTCGAGGACGTCCTGCTCCTCACCGCGGGCATCCTGGCGGACCGGCCCGACGTCGCCGACGCGGTGCGCGCCCAGTACCGCCACTTCGTCGTCGACGAGTACCAGGACGTCTCCGCCCTGCAGCAGCACCTGCTCGAGCAGTGGCTGGGCGGGCGCGAGGAGCTGTGCGTCGTCGGCGACCCGAGCCAGACGATCTACTCCTTCGCCGGCGCGAGCCCCGAGCACCTGCTGCGGTTCGGCGTGAAGTACCCCGGTGCCACGCAGGTGCGGCTGATCCGCGACTACCGCTCCACGCCCGAGGTCGTCGCGCTCGCCAACCGCCTGATCGCGGGTCGCGGCCGCACGGCCACCCCCGTGCTGCAGCTGGTCTCGCAGCGGCCCAGCGGTCCGGTGCCCACGCTGCGCGGCTACGACGACGACCTCGCCGAGGCCGAGGCGGTCGCCGCCTCGGTTCGCGCCCTCGTGGCGGCAGGCACCCGGGCGAGTGAGATCGCCGTGCTCTTCCGCACCAACGCGCAGTCGCAGCCGCTGGAGAACGCGCTGTCGGAGGTCGGCGTCCCCTACGTGCTGCGCGGCGGCGAACGCTTCTTCCAGCGCAAGGAGGTCCGCGACGCCGTCCTCCTGCTGCGCGGTGCCGCCCGAGCAGGCACGCCCGAGCCGGCGTGGGACGCCGAGGGTGACGCCGCGCCCGGGATGCCCGAGCAGGTGCGCGCCGTGCTCGCCTCCGCCGGGTGGTCCGCGGCGCCGCCGGCGACGGGAGGCGCCGTGCGCGAGCGGTGGGAGTCGCTGCAGGCGCTGGCCGTGCTCGCCGACGAGTTCGCCGAGTCGACCCCCGGGGCGACGCTCGGCGACCTCGTCGCGGAGCTCGACGAGCGTGCCGCCGCCCAGCACGCCCCCACGGTCGAGGGGGTCACGCTCGCCTCCCTGCACGCGGCCAAGGGCCTGGAGTGGGACGCCGTGTTCCTCGTGGGCATGTCCGAGGGCCTCATGCCGATCTCGCTGGCCGAGGGCTGGGCGGCGCTGGAAGAGGAACGCCGGCTGCTCTACGTGGGGATCACCCGCGCCCGGCAGGACCTCCACCTGTCCTGGGCGCGTGCGCGGACCCCCGGCGGGCGCGGCACCCGCCAGCCCTCGCGGTTCCTCGACGGCCTGCTGGAGTCCGCGGGCACGCCCGCCCCTGCACCCCGCAAGGCGGCGGCCCCCCGCTCCGCGCGAGGTGGGGGCCTGGCCCGTACGTGCCGGGTCTGCTCCGCGCCTCTGGGCACCGCTGCCGAGCGGAAGACGGCCCGCTGCTCCGACTGCCCGCCCACCTACGACGAGGCGGTGTTCGAGCGCCTGCGTGCGTGGCGCAAGGCCGCCGCCGACGCGGCATCGGTGCCCGCGTTCGTCGTGTTCACCGACGCCACGCTCGTGGCCGTGGCCGAGCGGGCGCCCTCCGACGAGCGCGGGCTCGTCGCCATCCCGGGGATCGGCCCCTCGAAGCTCGCCCGCTACGGCGCCCAGGTACTGCGCGTCCTGGCCGGCGACGACCTCGACGACGTGATCGCCGAGGCGGTCGCGGCGGCGAGCACCGACTCGCGGCCCGCCGACGCCGTCGATCCCGGCGGTCGCCGTCGCCCCGCACCCGGCGCGCGGACACGCGTCCCCGCCGACACGCCGGTGGCCGACGAGGGCGACGACGAGCCTGCGGCGAGCGGTGAACTGGCCTTCGACCTGCCGTGATGCGCGGCGTCCAGGGGCCTTAGGTCACGGCCCGGCCACGATCGAGGAAAGTCACCCGTAAATACGTTGTGGCGTCGAGGAGCCTTCCCCTAGCCTCGACGCGTTGCCGAAAGAAACCCGGGGCGGCCGAGTTCCGCCCGGGTCGAGACCAAGAGGAGGTGCACTCAGATGTTCAGCATTCCCATGACGACGTCGACGGTGCCTTCCTCGGTGCTCGCCGGTGCGGGTGCGGCCGTGTGCCGCGCCGCCGGTGGCAATGCCGCCTGGTCGGGCCTCGACGTCGCAGCGCGCCTTCGCAGCGCCCTGCCCATGACGGCCACCGGGCACACCTATGTCCAGCGTCACGCCGTCTCCGAGGTCCTCGCGGGCTTCGGCAGCGTGGTGGGCGTGGAGTTTGCCGGCAAGCGCTCTGCCAAGGATTCCGTTCCCGCCATCCCGCCTCTGGGTGTCCACTTCGGACCACCGGTCTAGACCCACGACCGGCACGGACGAAGCCGCGGCACCCGATCAGGGGCCGCGGCTTTTTCGTTGCCCGCGGCCCTCACCGACCGGCCCGGAGAACCCTCCGGGCCCCGATAGCACCACCCTCCGCAGCAGCGGAGGGGCCGGGCCACCACGGGGGTGGTCCGGCGGCGGCGACCCCCCACGCCGCCCGCCGCGCCGGTCACCGTGACCGGCGACGACCAGGAGGTGAGGATCGTGCAGCTCGTGGCGCTGCTCGACACCCTCGTCGAGCCCCTCGACGAGTTCGCAACACCCGAGATCCCCTGCCGGGTCCACGACGCGGAGCTCTGGTTCGCCGAGAGCCCCAGCGACGTGGAGGCGGCCAAGGCGCTGTGCCGGGACTGCCCCGTCCTCGAGATGTGCCTCGCCGGCGCGCTCGAGCGGCGCGAGCCCTGGGGCGTCTGGGGCGGACAGCTGTTCATCGGTGGCGTCGTGGTCGCTCGCAAGCGGCCGCGGGGTCGCCCCCGCAAGTGCGAGGTGGCCGCGTGATCGTCCGCTACGGGCTTCGCCGCGCCGTCGGCGTCGTCCTCGCCGCAGCCGAACAGCACCGTCCCGCCGCCCCCGGGCGATCCCGCCCGCATCCGGCGTCCCCCCGCGCCACGGCGCACGCCGTGCCGCACGACCGACTCGTCCCGACCTTCCAGGAGCCCCACGTGAACGCGTTGATGAACGAAGAACTCGCACGCCAGAGGCATCGAGAGGCCCATCTGTGGGCCCAGCGCCACCGTCGGGCGCGCGCCGCGGCGCCCGCTGCGACCTCGCGCAGGGCCACGCCGCTCGTCCGCCGCGTGCTGCGACCCGCTCGCGCACGCTGATCGCAAGGGGCGGCCCGTCCGACGGGCCGCCCCTTGCCCCGTCCTGCGCCACTCGGCCGTGTCGTGGCGGTGTCCCGCCCGCCTCGTGCCCGACCGACCTACGCTGAGGTCATGACCGGTGCAGGCTCGGTGTGGAGCGCACGCGCGGCGGCCGTCGAGGCGCTGACCACGGCGGAACTCGCCCCCATCGTCGACCTCGTCGCCCATCCCGACGAGGGTGAGGCGGTGGTGGTCGCGAACGCCGCGGGCGCCGCCCGCCTGACCCCGGGCGGCCACGAGGTGCTCCACGGGCGGGATCCGGTCGCGAACACCGACCCTCTCGCCTTCCTGCCCTACGAGGTCGAGGTGTCCGGGGCGCCCCCGGCCAACGAGTTCAACGCCTACCCCGACCCCTACCGACGCCTGGCGTCCTTCTTCGCCGATCCCGGGCGCAGCCCCGACCTCGTCGTCGTGCACACCCCCGCCCACTACTTCCCCGATCAGGGCGGGCACCTGGGCGAGCACGGGTCCCTCGACGTCGTGCAGTCGCGTGCGCCGTTCCTGCTCAGCGGTGCCGGCGTCCAACCCCGGGGGAGGCTGCACGACTGGTCGCGGGTCGTCGACGTCACCCCGACGCTGCTGCACGCCCTCGGCGTGCCCGACGGCGCGCACCGGCACGCCGCAGGTGCCCCGTTCGACGGGCGCGCACGCGAGGACCTCGTGGCGGGCGGGGCCCGGTGGACGATCGGGTTGCTGTGGGACGGCGCGCACTGCCAGGACCTCCTCGCGCTGGCCGCCGACGGCGAGCTGCCGGGCGTCGCCGCCCTCCTCGAGCGCGGCCTCGCACTCGAGGGCGGTGCGGTGGCCGAGTTCCCCAGCGTCACCCTGTGCAACCACACCTCGGCCCTGACCGGCGTCGGGCCCGGCCGCCACGGCATCCTCGGCAACGTCTTCGTGGAGCGCGACAGCCGGCGTACGGAGGTCCCCAACGACGCGACCACCTGGCACCGCAGCGCGCAGTGGCTGCGCCCGGGTGTCGCCACCGTCTTCGAGGCGTTGCGGGCGGCGAGGCCCGAGGCGACGTCGGTCTGCGTCAACGAGGCGATCGACCGCGGTGCCGACGTCTCGACGATGCAGCTGGTGCGAGCGGGGGGCGGCGCGGACGGCGCGGCGGGGCTCGACGCGGCCCTGCCGGCCGCGGAGGCGAGCCCCTTCGTGGGCTGCCGGGCCCACCTGGGCGACGACTACTACCGCTGGTGCACCCGCGTCGACGACGCCGGACTGGCCCAGGTGCTGCAGGCATGGCCGGATGCGGCCTCGGCGCCGGCGCTCACCTGGTGGTCGGCGGTGGTGACCGACGCCGGTCACCACGGGGGCGGCCCGCGGTCGGCGATGGCCCGCGACAGCCTGCGCGACGCAGACCGGCGGCTGCAGATGCTGCTGGACCACCTGCAGCGACTCGGCGTCCTCGACGACGTCACGTTCCTGCTGACCGCCGACCACGGGTTCGAGGCGGCCGACCCCCAGGTGCGGGGGTCGTGGCGGCCCGCACTGGAGGAGGCGCTGGATCCGGCCGGGGTGGCGTGGCAGGACGCCGGGCCGGGATTCGTCTACCTCTGGCCCTGAACCGCGCCCTCCTCCGCAGCGCAAAGAGGACGTAACCGCGACGTTCACTGACCGTAGCCCGCACGAGGCCCCGCTGACCTACCGTCAGGGAATGACGCCACAGCACGCCCGGCCGGCCTGCGGTTCCTGCGGGCACGAGCCCCCCAACGCCATCCCCCCGGTGTCGTGGTCGATGGGGTGCGTCGAGGGTCGCCGCACCTGGCTGTGCCTGCGCTGCACCCGCGAGCACCTGCGGCTGATCGAGGCGCGGGGAGACGTGGAGGGGTGGCGCGAGGCCATGCGGACCGCTCCCGTGGTGGCGTCGACCACCCCCGACCGGGCCGAGGTACGAGTCCGTCCCCTGTGACGGGCGCTGTGGGTCAGTCCTCGGCGGGGGCGTCGACGACGTCGACGTAGTCCAGGGCCTCGACATCGAACTCCGGCAGCCATTCGGCGAGCACCTGCAGGACGGGCACGTCGCCGTCGAGCTGGCACAGGACGCCCACCCCGCCGAGCCACACCCGGTGGATGAGCAGGTACTCGGGGGGCAGGTTCAGCTTCAGCCCCACCGACCAGGTGGGCTTGCGCGGGTCGTTGATGTGGCCGAAGAGGGCGCGGGCCCAGGCACGGTCGAAGCGCCAGGTGTCGTGCCGCGCGGGTTCGAGGAACGGCGACAGGTATTCCAGCAATCCATCGGGATCGATGGACACCGACGCCTTGATGAAGCCCTCGTCCCGCAGGCCCGCGACGACCCCCTCCGCGTCCTCCTGGAGCGCCACGGTGAGCAGCCGCCCGATCTCGGGCGGCATCCCGGTGGGCAGGCGCTTGACCGCGCCGAAGTCCAGGACGCCGAAGCGCCCGTCGGGCAGCAACCGGAAGTTGCCCGGGTGGGGATCCGCGTGCAGCAGCCCGGCGCGGGCCGGCCCCGCGAACAGGAACTCGGCGTAGTGCCAGGCGGCGTCGTCGCGCTGCTGCTGCGTGCCCGAGGCAATGATCCGGGACAGCGGGACGCCGTCGATCCACTCCGACACGATGAGGTGGTGGGTGGCGAGGACCACCTCGGGGATCGCGAACACCGGGTCCCCGCGGAACGCCGCCGCGAAGCTCGCCTGCGCGTCGGCCTCGAGCGTGTAGTCCAGCTCCTCGGCCACGCGCGCCTTGAGCTCCTCCAGCACCGGCTTGATGTCCATGCCCGGCAACATGCCGCCGGCCAGCCGCGCGATTCGCGAGACCTGCGCGAAGTCGCCGATCAACGCGTCCCCCGCGCCGGGGTACTGGATCTTGACGGCGACCGTGCGCCCGTCCTCCCAGACGGCGCGGTGCACCTGGCCGATGGAGGCCGCGGCGGAGGGCTTGTCGTCGAAGCTGCGGAAGCGCGAGCGCCAGTCGGGCCCGAGCTCGGCGGTCATCACCTCGGACACCACCGACTCGGGCATGGCCGGGGCCGAGTCCTGCAGCTTGGTCAGCGTGGCCCGGTAGGGGCCGGCGAGCTCCTCGGGGAGCCCGACCTCGATGACGCTGAGGGCCTGGCCGAACTTCATGGCCCCACCCTTGAGCTCGCCCAGCACCTTGAACACCTGCTCGGCGGTGCGGGCCTGCACCTCGGCGGCGACGGCCTCGGCCGAACGCCCCCCGACCCGCTTGCCCAACCCGATGGCGCTTCGCCCCGCGAAGCCGAGGGGGAGGGCTGCCAGCTTGGCCGTTCGCGTCACTGCCCGCCGAGGAATCTCCGTCACGCGCCGATTCTCCTCGCCAAGTCCCGCTCGCGCGCGCTGTCACCGGCCGCGGCGGCGCCGGGCGGCCAGACGCAGCCGCAGTCCGGGTGCGGTTGCCACGTCCGCCGTGCGTGGCCGAGGCCGCCCAGGCCGAGTTGGACGGTGGTGGCCGGGCGTCCCCAAGGGCCGCGCGCGTCGAGGTACTCCAGGGCGAGCCCGGCGGCGGCCCCGGACAGCAGCGCGGTGAGGGTCGTCTCGGACGGGCCCGGAGGTGCGGCGGACAGCTGCCGGACCACCTCGGGCCATTGCGGGTCCTCGCGGGTGCGGTGGTGGTCGAGACAGGACAGGCAGGCCGTCCGCCCGGGGACGACGAGCGGGCCGACCACGCCGTCGATCTCGCGGACCACGAGGGACAGGTGGGGGACGTCGCCGCACACGAGGGGCGCCGTCGCGTCGGCGTCGGCCGCGCCCGCGTGGACCACGACGATCAGATCGTGGGCCAGCACGTCGAGGGCTCCTGCGCCAGGCACCGTCGGGCGCGGCGGAGACGCGGCGGCGGTGGGAACGCCCGCCAGGCGGAGCAGGTGCGCGAGGGCGGTCGCGACGCGGCTCTGGCCGACGACGGCCACGCTCCGCTCGGTGCGCCGGGCCAGGACGTCGGCGCCGGGCCGACCGAGGGCGAGGCCCCAGGACAGGGCGTCCGCGGCCGGATCGGCGGACAGCCAGGCGACGTCGGGGGTGGTCGGGGAGGGGTCAGGCCGTGGGCCGCTGTCGACCATGCCGACCCGAACGAGCAGGTCCAGCAGGACGGCGGCCCGATCCGGGGCGGGCTCCTCGGCCTCGCCGCCCTCCGCCCACCGGCGTAGCAGCGCACGGTCCTCGGCGGTCAGGCCCGCCAGCACCGCGGCCACGCCGGGGGAGGCACCCAACTGCACGGTGTCCGGCGACCGCCAAGCCCGTGCGACCCCTCGAAGTCTGACCTGCATGCCCGACCCCCTCACCGTGGTGTCCGCGCGTCGGCGGCTCCAGGCGAGCGTGGCACGAAGGCCGGATCGAGCTCGGCGTTCGTCCACAGGGGGCGGGCCGGAGGGGCGGCGACGCCGTGGTGGCGGCGCCGCTCCGCTCCGTGGACCTCAGGCCTTGCCGAGGATGCGGTTCAGGTTGGTGCCGCACTCGGGGCACTTGCCCTTGGCCATGCGACGGCCGTTCGTCTCCACGACGTTGCCCTCGGCCTGGCGCTTCTCCTTGCACTTCACGCAGTAGAACTCACCGCTCCAGGTGTCGGTGCCTGCCATGTCGCTCCTCGGTCTCGGGCCGGCGTGCCGGCCGTGTGGTGAACCGCTGGGAACCCCGGCACGCGAACGTGCACGAGGTCCCCGCGACGAGGTCGCGGCGACCCCGACGCGTGCGGGGGCGGCTTACGTTGCGCGAGTTCCCGCCCTGGGAGCGGCCCAATCCTCGCAAGACCGGCGCCGTCCTTCGGGAAACACTAGCCGTTGATCACTGGCTGTGTTCCGACCGATCACTCTTCGGCGTGGCGCGATTCCCCGTCGCACGCAAGAGACCTCGGGAGTCTTCCGCCCCGGCGCCTTCCCCAGCGCCGGCACGGTGACTGTTTCCCGAGGTCTGCGTCGAACCTAGGCCGGTGCGCGGGAGCCGTCAACGACCGCTGGTTCACACCTGTGGACGTGTCTGTGGACGACCTGGGGAGCACGCCCGTCGAGCCTGTGGAGAGACCCGCCCCGGCTGTGAGCGCCGTGTGCGTCGTGACGCCGACGCGGCTGCCGTGCGCGCCGCTGCACGGGGCGGGACAGGACTGTGGCACCCGGATGACCAGGCACGACATGGGGGCCCGCAGGTGCCCGACGGGGATGTCTTTCGTCCACGCCTTGTGGACGACAGAACGTGCGCCGAAACACACCCTCGCACAGGCGCGCCGGAGCTCACGTGGGGGTGTCGTCGCCATCCCGAGCACGACTTGCGGCGTCCGGTTGCTGCCTCAACCGAGGGCGGGGCGGTACCGTCGAAGCCGTGGACGCCGGCGATCTTCCGCCTGCGCACAGCGACGGGCGGGTGGACGAGGCCGCCGTCGACGTCGTGCGCAGCAGGCGCCGCCTGCGCACGGTCACCGCCTACCGGCGGGCCGGGCGCGTGGTCGTTCTCATCCCCGCCCGCTTCTCCGCCGCCCAGGAACGCGAGTGGGTGGCCCGGATGGTCGCCCGCCTGCAGGCGCAGGAACGCCGACGGCGCCCGGGGGACGCCCAGCTCCAGGCTCGCGCCGAGGAACTCTCGCAGCGCTACCTCGGCGGGCTCGCGCGCCCGTCGTCGGTG
This sequence comes from Kineosporiaceae bacterium, assembly GCA_046330935.1. Taxonomy (GTDB): domain Bacteria; phylum Actinomycetota; class Actinomycetes; order Actinomycetales; family Kineosporiaceae; genus JAXLRU01. The sequence goes on along the minus strand of JAXLRU010000004.1, from coordinate 506,767 downwards.
ACGTGGTCCAGCCACCAGAACTCGCGGTGGGGGTCGTGCACCCCCGCCGACGCGACCATCCGCCTCAGCACGCGGTTGCAGGGGATGCCCTCCTGGGTCATCGACTACGTGCTCGTCCACGAGCTCGCGCACCTGCTCGAACAGGGCCACGGGCCGCGGTTCTGGAAGCTGGTCGAGGCCTACCCGCGCACGGAGCGCGCACGCGGGTTCCTCGACGGGTTCGCCGCCGCCGCGTCGCTGGCCGAGGACCCGGGGCGGGCCTCGCTCGACCCCGACGACGCAGCCGATGCCGCCGAGCGCGAGGCGGCCGAGGAACTGTCCGTGGACGCCGAGGAGAGCTCCGACAGCGGCGCGGCCTGACCGCCCCCCTCAGGCGCCTGCGGCCCCCGATGCCCAGAGGGCGTAGGCGCGGGTGGCGAACGCGAGGGACTGCGGCAGGTCCTCGACGGCGTCCGGCACGGGTTCCGCGACCGGCCACCACCGCACGTCGCGGCTCTCGGCGCTGACCGTCGGCGGCGTGGGCTCGGCCACCAGCACGAACCGCACGTCGAGGTGGTGGTCCACCTCGGGACGGCAGGGTGCCAGGTGCCGGGACAGCTCGATCGAGGGCAGCACGGTGCCGCGCAGCCCTGTCTCCTCCCAGACCTCGCGCGCGGCGGCCCCCGCCACGGTGACGTCCCCTGGTTCCAGGTGGCCCCCGGGCTGCACCCAGCGACCCATCCGCCCGTGCAGCACCAGGCACGTCTGCGTGCCGTCGGCGCTGAGGACGATCGCGGAGGCCGTCACGTGGCCGACCAGGTGGGCCCGGGTCAGCAGCACGGGGCCGTCGGCGCGGACCAGCGCCGACCATGCAGCCGCCTCGAACCGCTCCTGCGGCGTCTGCCGGGGCGCCGCCGCCAGCACCGACATCAGGTCGTCGACCAGCTCCTGCGGGGGAGTCCAGCTCAGCGGCGCAGGAGTGGAGGGGGCGGCCGCGGCGTCGTGGTTCACGGCCTGGAACCTAGTCCCGGCCGGGTTCCTCCCGCGGCTCGGGGTCGGCGTCGCCGCCCTCCTCCCGCGCCTGTGAGAGCAGGGCGTCCAGCGCCGCGTCCATGGCGGCGTCGGCCTCACCCGCCTCCTGCAGGGACGCCGCGTAGGCGTCGGGGTCGGCGAACGCCTCGGCGCCGGGCACGAGGTCGGGGTGGGCCCACAGCGCGTCGCGCCCCGGGACCCCGCGGGCGGCGCCGATGGCCGCCCACACCTGCGCCGCCTCGCGCAGGCGCCGGGGGCGCAGCTGCAGCCCGACCAGGGTGGCGAACGTGTGCTCGGCGGGCCCTCCCGCCGCCCGGCGGCGGCGGATGACCTCGCGCAGCTGGTCGGCGTGGGGGAGGCTGCCGCTCGCCGCGGCGTGGACCACCTCGTCGATCCAGCCCTCCACCAGCGCCAGGACGGTCTCCAACCGCGCCAGCGCGGCGTCCTGCTCGGGGGTCGTGCGGGTCTCGAACAGCCCCGAGGCGAGCGACTCCCGCAGGCCGTCGAGGTCGGTCGGGTCGAGGTCGCGCACGGCCTCCTCGAGGTGCTCGACGTCGATCCGGATGCCGCGCGCGTAGGCCTCGACCGCGGCGAGCAGGTGCCCGCGCAACCACGTCGCCGAGGTGAACAGGCGGGCGGCGGCGGCCTCGCGCAGCGCCAGGTAGAGGCGGACCTCGTCGATCGGCAGTTCCAGTCCCTCACCGAGGGCGGCGACGTTGACCGGCAGCAGCGCCGCCTGACCGGCGGGCAGCAGCGGCAGGCCGGTGTCGTGCCCGCCGACGACCTCGTGGGCCAGCTGGCCGAGCGCCTGCCCGGCCTGGGCGCCGAAGAACGCCCCGCCCATGGACCGCAGCATCGGCAGCGCCGAGGCCATGACCCCGCGCAGCTCCTCGGGCGCCTGCGTCGTCATGACCTGGGTCATCGCCTCGCTCACCCGCGCCGCGACGGGCTCGATGACGCCCTTCCAGACCGGAAGCGTCGACTCGACCCACTGCGCGCGGCTCCACGCGAACGTGCGCGCGGTCACCGACGGCAGGTCGACGACGCGGTCCAGCCACAGGTCGGCGGTGCGCAGCGCCTCGCTCACCTCCCGCTCCGCCACGGCTCCCACGCTGGGATCGGTGCCCTGCGGCACCGAGAAGCCCATGGGCGCCCGGGTGGGGGCCAGCTGGCCGACGGGGACGGGCGCGCTGGGGTCGGCCGCCGAGGCGGTGGCCCGGGCGACGTCGTGGGCGACCGTCCAGTTGACGGGGCCGTCCCCCGATCCGGCGAGCATCGCCTGCATCTGGCCGAGCAGGCCGGCCAGCATGGCCGGGTCCAGCCCCGCTCCCGGCGCGCCCATCGCGGCGAACAGCGACTGCAGGTCGGGGACCTGACCGCCACCGCCGCCCAGGGCACGCAGGAGTTCGGCGAGGGGGTCCACCGGGTCGCCGGGCTCGGGTTCGCTCATGGCTGCCTCCTGGTCGCGGGCCGGGAGCTGCCGGTCCTCGCTGGTGCGCCGCCAGGTGAGGGCGACGTCCGGGGCGACGAGTGACCGGGCCGGTTCGGTTCCCGGCGTGCGCGGCCTCGACGTCGTCCCACCGTAGCGAGCGGGGCTCCCACGTGCGGTGACGGACGGCGCGCGAGCCCCGCCGGTTCGCTGAGGGCGCAGCGCCGCTGCGCGGGCACGGCGTCCGCGGGCGCCTACCCTTGCGGCGGGCGGCGTGCCGGAAGGGGACGCCGACGGGCCGTGACGACGGAGGACACGTGGGCGACGACGCGGGCGCGCAGGACTCCTGGGCGCAGGCCTCGCCGGGCGCAGCGACCACCGGTGGCGGGCAGGGGGAGGGGTTCCCCGCGCCGTGGCCGGACGTCGAGGAGCACCCGCCGAGCCGGTGGACGCCCGTGGTGCTCCTCGCCACGCCGGTCGTCATCGTGCTCTCCGCGGTGCTCGCCCTCGTGGGCGTCCCGTACGTGGTGCTCGAGCCGGGTCCGGTGCGCGACACCCTCGGCGGTCACGACGGCCGCCCGCTGATCACAGTCCAGGGCAGCAGCACCTACCCGACGACCGGCGAGCTCGACCTCACCACGGTGAGCATCCAGGGCGGCCCCGGGCGGCGCCTGAGCCTGTTCACGGCCCTGGAGGGCTGGCTGCGCGGCGACTGGGCCGTCTACCCCGAGGAGGCGGTCTTCCCCAAGGGCCAGACCGCCCAGCAGGCCAAGGAGGAGAGCCAGACCGAGATGGCCGACTCCCAGTCCTCGGCCAAGGCTGCCGCCCTGCGCGAGCTCGGCCTCGACGTCCCGATGCGCTACGTGATCAGCTCGTTCGTCGAGGGGTCGCCGGCGCAGGGTCCGTTGGAGGTGGGCGACGTCGTGCTGAGCGTCGACGGCCGCCCGGCCGACAGCGCCGCGGCCATCCGCGACCAGGTGCGCACGCACCGCCCCGGGGACGCGTCCTCGCCCGTGCGGCTGAGGGTGCGCCGCGGCGGCCGCGAGCGGGACGTCACGGTCGTGCCCGCGGCCGGGGAGGACGGCGCGGCCGCCCTGCGGGTGATGCTCGGCGAGCAGTACGACTTCCCGTTCACCGTCGACATCCGCATCGACGACATCGGCGGCCCCAGCGCCGGGACGATGTTCGCCCTCGGGATCATCGACAAGCTGACCCCGGGGGCCATGACGGGCGGGCGGCGCATCGCGGGCACCGGCACGATCGACGGCAACGGCGTGGTCGGCCCCATCGGCGGTATCCGGCAGAAGGTGATCGGGGCGCGGCGGCACGGCGCCGAGGTGTTCCTCGCGCCTGCGGACAACTGCGCCGACCTCACCGGCCACGTGCCCGACGGCCTCACCGTCTACCGGGTGTCCACGCTGCACGAGGCGCGCACGGTCGTGGAGGCCGTGGGGGCGCGGCGAGGGGTCTCGGCCCCGCGCTGCGGCTGACGGCCTCCGCGCGCAGGGGGGCGTCCGGCGCTCAGAGGGTGCCGGCGAGCGCCTCCACCAGCCCCGGCACGAGGTCGGGGCCGACGGCGACCATCGGGTCGCTGTCGTGGCTGCGCGAGCGCACCGCGCACGCGTTCGCGCCGCCGCGCATCACGGCCGCGACCATGCGCAGGTCCTGACGCTGCGGGTGGGCCTGGAGGCGCTCGGCGACGCCGGCCTCGGTCAGGCCTTCCGCCTCGGCCGTCGCGAGGACCTCCGCCTCGGCCTGCGGCGGCAGCACGCTGCGCTCGACGCTGACGGCGACCCCGTCGACGGTCGGGGGCCACGCCAGGCGCGCGAGGAGGTCCTCCAGCCGCTCGACGTCGGGCAGGTCCTCCTGCTCGACGGCGGTGAGGTGCTCGGGGTCCTCCTGGGCGGCGCGCGCCACCTCCTCGGGCAGCTGCGGCAGCAGGGAGGGGTCGCGCGCGATGGCGTCGGCGGTGCGGACGAGGGCGAACAGCCGCACCGGCGCGTCCCAGCCGGCGCTCGCCACGTGCTGCTCGACCTCGCGCGCCAGGCGGGCCAGCGCGGCCTGCGCGGGCGGGACGTCGGCGGCGCTCGTGCCGGTGCCGGCGGGGGGAACGGAAGGGGTGCTCACGACGAGGATCCTGCCATCGCCGCGGACCGGCCCGTCGCCCGAGGGAACCAGCGCGGACGTGGGTAAGTTCTCGTGCCGTGAGCTTCGACCGTGAGCCGGCCCCCGCAGGCGACCGACCCGTGCTGCGCCGACGCCGGCGCAGCCCCTTCGTCGCGACGCTCGTCGCGCTGGCCGTGACCGTCGTCGCGGTGGCGCTGTTCGCGCGGATCTGGACGGACGTCGCCTGGTTCCGCCAGCTGGGCTACGGCCGCGTGTTCGGCACCCAGCTGCTGACCCGGGGCCTGCTGTTCGTGGCCGGCGCGGCGCTGATGGCCGCCGTGGTGGGCGGCAGCCTCTGGGTCGCCTACCGGTCGCGGCCGATCTACGCGCCGGTGTCGATGGAACCCGCGAGCCTGGACCGCTACCGCGAGGGCCTGGAGCCGGTGCGTCGCCTCGTCGCCGTGGCCGTCCCCGTCGTCCTCGCGCTGTTCGCGGGCTCGGCCGCCTCCCAGCAGTGGCAGACGGTGCTGCTGTGGCTGAACCGGGTGCCGTTCGGCAGCAAGGACGAGCAGTTCGGTCTCGACCTCGGGTTCTTCGTCTTCACGCTGCCGTGGGTGCAGTTCCTGATCGGCTTCCTGTCGTCGGTGGTGTTCGTCGCCGGGCTGGCCTCGGTGGCCACGCACTACCTCTACGGGGGCGTGCGGTTCGCCTCGCGCGGCTCCCGCCTGACCTCGGCGGCGCGCGCCCACCTGAGCGTGTTGGCAGCGGCGTTCCTCCTGCTGCGTGCGGCCGACTACTGGTTCGGCCGGTACGCCCTCACCACCAAGGAGGGGGCGGGCAACCAGATCACGGGCCTGCGGTTCACCGACGCCACGGCCGTGCTCACCGCGCGGGGCATCCTCGCCCTGGGCGCGGCGATCGTCGCGGTGCTGTTCCTCGCGGCGGTGTTCGTGCGCAGCCTGCGGCTGGTGCCCGTGTTCGGCGTGGTGCTCCTGACGGTGTCGGCGATCATCGTGGGCGGCATCTACCCGGCCGCCGTGCAGCGCTTCCGGGTGCAGCCCAACCAGCTCGACCTGGAGCCCAAGTACATCGCCCGCAACATCGCCGCCACGAGGGCCGCGTACGGGGTGGACACGGTGAGCAAGGAGCCCTACGAGGCCAAGGTCGACGCCAACGTGTCCGACCTCCGCAGCAGTGCCGACGCCATCCCCGGCATCCGGCTGCAGGACCCGGCGATCGTCGGCCCGACCTTCCGTCAGTTGGAGCAGAACAAGCAGTACTACGGGTTCTCCGACTCCCTCGACGTCGACCGCTACACCCTCGACGGCAAGCAGGGCGACACGGTCATCGCCGCCCGCGAGCTGAACCTGGGGGGCGTGCCGACCGGCAACCGCAACTGGGTCAACGACCACCTCGTCTACACCCACGGGTTCGGTGTGGTCGCCGCCTACGGCAACCGCAGCGCCAGCGACGGCAAGCCGGTCTTCTTCCAGAGCGGCATCCCCTCCACCGGTGCGCTGGGCGACTACGAGCCGCGGATCTACTTCGGGGAGTTCGCGGGCAACCCGCCGGAGTACTCGATCGTCGGCAACGTCGAGGGCGCGGCACCGATCGAGCTCGACTACCCCGACGACAAGTTGGCCAGCGGGCAGCGCAACACCACCTACGCGGGCTCCGGTGGGGTACCGATCGGCTCCTCGTTCGCGCGGCTGATGTACGCCATCAAGTTCCAGGAGCAGAACATCCTGCTCGCCAAGCAGGTCAACGAGGAGTCGCGGATCATCTACGATCGGCGCCCGCTGGAGCGCGTCCAGAAGGTCGCACCCTGGCTGACGCTGGACGGCGACCCGTACCCCGCCGTCGTCGGAAAGCGGGTGCTGTGGCTGGTCGACGGCTTCACCACGACCGACCGGTACCCGTACTCCCAGCTCATGGACATGGACGACGCGACGTCGGACTCGCTGACGCAGTCCAGCTCCGCCGTGACGACCCTGCCGCGCAAGAAGATCAACTACATCCGCAACTCGGTGAAGGCGGTCGTCGACGCCTTTGACGGCAGCGTGACCCTCTACGCCTGGGACGAGACCGATCCGCTGCTCAAGGCGTGGAGCAAGGCGTTCGGCAACACGGTCAAGCCCCTTTCCGAGATGGACGGCGATCTGATCGCTCACGTGCGCTACCCCGAGGACCTCTTCAAGGTGCAGCGCAAGGTGCTGGAGAAGTACCACGTCACCGATCCGCCGGCGTTCTTCAACAGCCAGGACTTCTGGCAGGTCCCCGACGACCCGATCTCGGGTGGAGGGGCTGTGCAGCAGCCGCCCTACTACCTGACGCTCCAGATGCCTCAGGCGGACGAGGCCAGGTTCTCGCTGACCTCCACGTACATCCCCGTGGGGCGCAGCCGCAACGTGCTCACCGGGTTCCTGCAGGTCGACTCCGACGCCGGGTCGTCGAAGGGCACCAAGCGCGAGGGCTACGGCAAGCTGCGCCTGCTGCAACTGCCGCCTGGCATCACGGTGCCGGGGCCGGGTCAGGTCGACAACAACATCCGTTCCGACTCCGGGGTCACCCAGCAGTTGACCTACTTCAGCGGCGGCGGGCAGACGAAGGTCACCCGAGGCAACCTGCTGACCGTGCCCCTCGCCGGTGGGTTGATCTACGTGCAACCGGTGTACGTCGAGAGCACCGGCAAGTCCGCCTACCCGTTGCTCCGGCTCGTCCTCGTCGCCTTCGGCGACAAGGTGGGCATGGGTTCCACTCTCGAGGAGGCGCTGACCAAGGTGTTCGGGGCCGGTCCGGGGACCGGTGGGTCGGGCTCTGGAGGCTCGGGCGGCGGGTCGGGCGGCGGCGGCTCCGGTGGGTCGGGGACCGGGACGACGCCCCCGCCTGCTGGCGGCGGCACGACGGGTGGCAGCCTCGCCGGGGCCCTGGCCGATGCCGAGAAGGCACTGACCGACAGCCAGGCCGCACTGCGGGCCGGCGACTGGGTGGCCTACGGCGAGGCGCAGAAGCGCCTGCAGTCGGCCATCGAGGCGGCCGTGCGGGCCCAGGGCCCGGCGTCCTCGACGGCGTCGGGCTCGGCGTCCCCGACGCCGTCGGCCTCGGCGTCCGCAGGGGCGGCATCCCCGAGCCCCAGCGCGTCGCCCTCGGACGGCTGACGCCCTCGGTCCCACCGGTTCGGCCCGGCCCGTTTGCGCTCGGCGCGAACGGGCCGGGCGAGTTCCGGCGTCGGGGGAGTGACCGGCCGATTTGGCCTCTCGGCCGCTTACGCGTAACCTGGAGTCACCGACGCGGGGTGGAGCAGCTCGGTAGCTCGCTGGGCTCATAACCCAGAGGTCGCAGGTTCAAATCCTGTCCCCGCTACCACGGCGTAGGTCGAAAGCCGGGTCCTCATCCTTGAGGCCCGGCTTTCGTCATGTCTGCGGCGTCACTGGGTCTGCTCGGTGGAGGGCCGGGCGCCGCGTCGTCGCGGCACCCCTCGGCGAGGATCGTCGCGGTTTCCGCTGCGGACCCTTCCGGCACTCCTGATGGTTAGGGTTCCTCCCGTGACATCTCGGGCGATTTCCGGTCGAACGGTGTGGGCGGCATGACCGCAGCCCAGGGCACGTCCCGTCCCCGCGCCGCCCTCGGCGATCTCGCGCGTCGGCGCGAAGCCGTCGTCCGGTACTGGCGCGCGGTCGAGGTCTTCACCCCGGGGACGGTCAGGGTGGTGGATCACGGCCGTGGAGGTGTGGGCGAGCGCGGCGGCGAGGGGATGTACCGGGTCGCCGACCGTGATCCCCTCCCGTGGCAGCGGGAGCACAGGATCGCGCGGGAGCGGCTGTCTCCCGGCATGACCTGGCAGCACCTCGTGTTCGGCGGCGTCTTCAGCCTGGATCTCCTGTACGCCCGGATGGGGGCGGTGTTCGGGGCGAGCGACGTCGACGTCGACGAGCGCGTGCCGCGCGGCGACACGGCCCTGTTCACCGTGGTGCTCGATGCCGAGGGGCGTCCTGATCCGGAGTCGCTCGTGCTCTCCACGGCCGCGTGGGGACTCGGTCGCGCGCTGCGTCCGGGCCCGACGGACCCGCGGTGGCTGGACGGGTTCGAGGCGGACTCAGCCGAGATCCGCGACGCGATCGAGGCGCTCCTGGCCGAACGCGAGGCGGGCGCGGAGGACGAGCAACCGGCTGCAGCCGCCGATGTCGCCGTCGGTGACGAGCACAAGACCGCAGCGCCGGCGGACGCGGCCGCCGACGGCGAGGGATCCCCGGTCGCACAGCCCGGGCTCGGAGCGCCCACAGCGGGCACCCGGCCCGTCGGCGTCCAGGAGCTGCGCGAGATGGTCGGGGCCGCGGTCGCGCGACTGAGGTTGGCCGACCTCTCGGCCGACTGGGAGATCCGGGTGCTCTCGAAGCGGGTCCCGGTCCGTCGCGGCGATCGCCCCGAACGCGTGGACGACGCCTTCCTCAACAGCTTCCACCTGGACGATCTCGACCGAGTGGCGCGCGCCGTGGCGGAGGGGGATCACGGGCCCGGCCTCGCGGCCTTCCTGACCGAGGACGCCACGCTGGACACCTCCGCGCGGCGCGACCTGAGGCGCCCCGAGCCGCACCCGCTCGTCCGGGCAGGGCTCTCCCCGAGCAGGATCCCCGCGGGGCGTTGGCCCGCGAAGAGCTCCCACCCGCTGGCCGCCAGCCAGCAGTTCGCCGTCGTGGAGATCCTCGCCCAGCTGTCGGACGGCGCGGGGCTGTTCGCGGTGAACGGCCCCCCCGGCACCGGGAAGACCACGCTGCTCCGGGACCTGATCGCCGGGGTGGTGGTGGCTCGGGCCGACCGGCTCGCGGGGCTCGCGCGTCCTGGTGAGGCGTTCGCCGAGACGCTGACCTGGACCGTGGACGGCCGGGCGCACTCCGTCCGGGCGCTGAATCCGGCCGTGACCGGCTTCGAGATGGTCATCGCGTCCGAGAACAACGGTGCTGTCGAGAACGTGAGCCGCCAGATCCCGGCCGCCACGGCGATCGATGAGTCCTGGCACGAACGCGCCGGCTATTTCCCCGACCACGCCTCCCGCCTGCTCGACGAGCCGGCCTGGGGGCTGATCTCCGCGGCGCTGGGGAACATGGCCAACCGGCATCGGTTCGTCAAGCAGTTCTGGTTCGGCGACGCCGGCCCGGGCGAGGAGGTGACGGGGTTCCGCGACCACCTGACGGCGCTGGGGGCGACCCGGGTCGACTGGGCCGCCAGCGTCGAGGCCTATCGCGCCGCGCAGGCGACCGAGGCCGGCCTGCGCGCCGAGCGCGCCGGTCTGGAGCGGCTCCTGGCCGAGCACGCCGAGCTCTCCGCGGCCGTTCCCCTCTCCCGGCGCCGACTGGAGGCGGCCCGCCGGACTCGGGACGAGGCGCAGGAGGCCGCCGTCGAGGCCGCTGACGAGGCGGAGACGGCCTCGGAACGCGAGGAACGGGCGCGGGCCCGGCGGGCCGACCACCGCACGACGAAGCCGGGCGCCCTCGAGACCGTGTTCACGTGGGGGAAGGCCGCTCGCCGCTGGCACACCGAGGACGAGCCCCTCGCCGCAGCGGTGTCCGGGGCGCAGGCGCGGGCAACGGAGGCGGAGGACGCCTCGGATGCGGCCGCCCTCAGGCTGAAGGAGGCCGAAGAGGCGCTCGCGGAGGCGGAACAGGACGCCTACGAAGCCGGACGGCTCCTGGACGAGGCGACCCGCACGTTGCGACAGGCGGCCGACACGTGGGGTCGCTCGTTCCCCGACGAGCAGTGGTGGAGCGACCCGGTCCGGCGGGAGTTGTCAGGACCGTGGCTGGACGAGGCGTGGAACGCGGCGCGCTCCGAGGTCTTCCTCGCGGCCCTCGACCTCCATGCCGCGTTCGTCGCGGCCACCGCCTCCATCCTGGCCCGCAATCTCGAGACCACCCGCAAGGTGCTGCAGGGCCGGGTCCCAGGCGACCTGGCGGAGCCGGTCGCCCGCGCGGCATGGCAGAGCCTGTTCCTGGTCGTCCCGGTCGTGTCGACGACGTTCGCATCCGTTCCACGCCTGTTCACCCACCTGTCTCGGGAAGCCTTGGGCTGGCTGTTCATCGACGAGGCGGGACAGGCGCGTCCCCAGTCGGCCCTCGGAGCCATCTGGCGCGCACGGCGGATCGTCGCGGTGGGCGACCCCATGCAGCTCGAGCCGGTCGTCACCGTCCTCAACACCACGCAGCAGGCGCTGCGCCGTCATCATCACGTCAGTCAGACCTGGGTGCCGGCCTCCACGTGCGTGCAGTCCCTGGCCGATCGGGTGACGCGGCTGGGGACGTGGCTTCCCGGCGCCGATCAGGAGCCGGTCTGGGTGGGGGCTCCGCTACGGGTCCACCGCCGCTGCGACGAGCCGATGTTCTCGGTGGTCAACGGGCTCGTCTACGACGGCATGATGGTGCACGCGACGCCGACGCGGGAGGCGCCGCTGACCGCGTTGCCCACACGGTGGGTCGACGTGGCGGGCCCCGCCGCAGGTGGCAACTGGGTCCCCCTCGAAGGGGACGCCGTCGACCGGATCCTCCACTACCTCCTGGTGGACCAGGGGCTCAAGCCGGAGCAGATCTTCGTGATCAGTCCCTTCCGGCAGGTGGTCGCGGGCCTGAAGGCGCGGCTGCGCGCCCACCGTGGGGTCGCGGTGAGCACCGTTCATCGGACCCAGGGCCAGGAGCGGGACGTGGTGGTGCTCGTCCTCGGCAGCGACCCCGCGCGCCCCGGCGCGCGGGCCTGGGCGGCCCAGAAGCCCAACCTGCTCAACGTCGCCGTGAGCCGGGCCAGGCAGCGGCTCTACGTCGTCGGGGACCGCGACCTGTGGTCGGCGCAGCCCCACTTCAGCCTGCTCGCGAGTTCGCTTCCCCACCGGGAGTTCACTCCTCGCGCACCGTGACCCCTCCACGACCGTCACGGGGTCCTGAGGTGCGCGACGCCGTCCGCCAGGGGGCGGGGGTGCCGCCCGCCCGCGCTCAGCGGCTGGAGACGGTCCAGGCCTGGGGGTCCTGCGCGGGGTGCGCGGCCGGGGCAGGGACTGCAGCGGGGGCCTGGACAGCAGGCGTGGCGGAGCCGGCGATGTCACGGACGTTCTTCTGCACCGCGATCGCGGAGAACACGGCGAGGGCGAAGGCCATCGCGTAGAAGCCCTTCTCGCTGCGGGTCAGCCCGGCGTTCCAGAGGCCGACGGCGAGGAGCGTGACGGCGGACATGACGGCGGCCCAGGCGAGGCCCAGGTACAGGGCCGAGACGGGCACGCTCTCGGCCCGGTCGCGCACGCTCTTCTGCAGCGACACGGCGGCGAACAGGCCGAACAGCAGCAGGGTGAGGTAGTAGCCCTTCTCGTTCAACGGCATCGTCGCGTTGTAGAGGCCGATGAGGAAGGCGCCGCAGCCGAGCAGCAGCGCGGCCCACGAGGCGCCGACGAATGCGGCGGTCGGGCGCGACGGTGCGGACGGCGCCGGGCTGGGGGACGCGGCGGGGTGGGCGGTCTCGGACACGGGGAGCTCCGGGGGGATCAGGGGCGGTCGTCGGCGGCTGCCGTCGTGTTTCGACGGTAGGGACGGCGTCGTAGCGCCCGCGTGAGTAGCGCTCGCCATCCCCTCTGGGTGCCCGTGCCTGCGGGCCGCCTGCCAAGCGATTGGCTGTTCTGCGCCGCAGCCGCTACGGTGGAGGTACCGACGCGGGGTGGAGCAGCTCGGTAGCTCGCTGGGCTCATAACCCAGAGGTCGCAGGTTCAAATCCTGTCCCCGCTACTGCAGGAGAAGGGCCGGGATCCCCTACGGGATCTCGGCCCTTCTCGTCGTTTCCGGGTTGTCCCGCGTCTCCAGCAGCCGTTCTTCGTGCTCCTTCATGCCAGCCGCCGATGACACCGTCGTGGCGGCTGTTCTGGGGCGTCCCCCTGCGCGAGGCTGACAGGGCGCGGAGTCACGGGGCCCCACGATCACGGAAACCGAATTCGAGACTGTCGTTGCGTTATCAAGATGAGGCTCGCTATGGTCACTGACATCGCCACGGGCGCCACCAAGACCGAGGGGAGGAGCGCCGGGCCGGGCCGCCCACGCGATGCCGGAGTCGACGTGCGGGTGCTCGATGCAGCCCGTGCGGTCCTCGGCCGCAGGGGGTACGACGGGTTCTCCGTCGACGAGGTGGCCAGCACCGCAGGGGTCGCGAAGAGCACGCTGTACCGGCGCTGGCCGACGCGGGACCACCTCGTGGTCGCGAGCCTGACCTCCGTGCTCCAGCGCGAGGCGCCACTCGCGGACACCGGCACGATCCGCGGCGACCTCCTCTCGACGCTGTCGGGGATCGCTGACTTCCTCCGGCACCCCGCCTACTCGAGGCTGGTCGCCGAGATGGTCGCCATGGTCGCGCGTCACGAGGACCTCGCGGAGCAGATCCACGCCGCAGCCGCCTCGCGCCGTCGCGCAGGCGTCGCGCTCGTCGAGCGTGCCGTCGCCCGGGGCGAGCTGCGCGCCGACGTCGATGCCAACGTCCTCACCGACCAGCTCGTCGGGCCGCTGTACTACCGGATCCTCGTCTCGGGGGAGCCGGTGGACGACGCGTTCCTCGATCGGCTCGTCGACACCTCGCTGCGGGGTGTTGCGCAATCGCAGGGGAGTTGCGCAGCGCCCCGCGACTGAGGGCGCCGCGGCCTCACGCCCTGGTCAGCGACTCCAGGCCGGGCCTGTCGGTGCCGAGCGCGGCCAGCACGGCGGCCTCGTCCTGCGCCCCCGCATCCAGGGCCCGCACCACGAGCCCGGCCAGTGATCGGGCGGTCGCCGGCTCGTCGAGCACCCCGCCGCCCGCGACCCCCTGCCGGTAGGCCGCCAGGCGCGCCACGGCCGCCGGCAGCGCCTGGCGGAGCACGACCGCCCTGGTCAGGTGGCGGGTCACGAGCTGCCCGGGATGCAGGTCCCAGCCCTGCCACAGGCCCGCCTCCAGGGCCCGGCGCACCAGCCGCGCGTGCAGCCGCCACGCCGCGTGCACGGCGTCGCGATCACCCACCGGCAGCACGTTCGTCGAACCGTCGCTGACCCAGACCCCTGTCTGCGCGGCCGCCACGAGCATCACGGCCTTGGCGTGGTCGGCCACGGGATGATCGGCCGCCTGCCACGCCCCCGCCACCCCGAGGGAGGCGCTGTAGTCGTAGGTGCCGTAGTGCAGGCCGCTCAGCCGGGGCCCGCCCTCGTGCACCATCGCCGCGACGGTCGCGGTCCCGTCGGCCGACAGCACCGCCTGCGGGGTCTCCACCTGCACCTCGAAGCGCAACGTGCCCTCGGTCAGGCCGTGCGCCTCCTCCAGCCGCTTGCAGAGCAGCCCGAACGCGCGTACCTGCGCGACCGACGTCACCTTCGGCACCGTCACGACGAACCGCTCGGGGACGCCGCCGCGCGCCGCGAGAGTGCCCACGACGACGTCCAGGGTCGCGACGGCGCGGCGTCGCGTGGCCGGCTCCAGGCACTTGCACCGCACCCCGGTCCACAGGTCCGGATCGGCGGCCGACAGCGCGGCCAGGGCGGTGGCGGCCGCCGCGGCATCGGCGTCCTCCGCCGCGTCCGGGCGCAGGCCGTAACCGTCCTCCAGGTCGGCGCGCAGGTCCTCGACGGGGTGCTCGGCCAGGCGCCGCAGCACCCCGGGCAGCACCGCGGCGACGGCCTCGGCGTCCAGGCCCGTGGCGGCCGCGAGCGTGGCGGGGTCGCCGCCGTGCTCGGCGAGCAGGTCGAGCGCGAGGCCTCCCCAGCGGCGCGGGAGGTCGGCGTCCACCCGGTCGGCCGGCACGTAGACGGTGTGGGCGGGCTGGCGCTGCGGGCGCGGCCCGGGATAGCCCGCGGCACGGGCCCGGTCGTCGTCGGCGAGCAGGTCGTCCAGCTCGGCGCCGACCCCGATCGGGAGGCGGGTCGGGTCGGGGACGTCGGGCACGGGCACCTCCGGCGCGGGGCCGCCCCCGGCGGCGGGGTGCCGCCGGGAGCGAACGGTCGTGCTGGCTATCCTTGCGCCACCGCAGCCCCGTCCGCAGCGTCGCGCCCGCGGCCCGCGTGTTGGTCCCCGCCGCCCCCTGCCCCGCGAGGACGCCGTGCGCCCCTCCCTCGCCCCTCACGAGTCGGGCCCGCCCGACCTCGTCGAGCGGCGCCCCCAGCCCGTCGACCTGCTCGTGCGCGCCCGGCGGGCAGTGCTGCCCGGCGGCGAGCTGCCCGCAGCCGTGTCCGTGCGCGGCGGCAGGATCGTCGCCGTCGACCCGATCGACGTCGTCGTGCCCGCCCGCGACGAGGTGGTCCTCTCCGACGACGAGGCCCTGCTGCCGGGGCTGGTCGACACCCACGTCCACCTCCAGGCACCGGGCCGCGACGGCTGGGAGGGATTCGCCTCGGGCACGCGGGCGGCGCTCGCGGGCGGTGTGACGACGCTCGTCGACATGCCCCTGGACGGGCTGCCCGTGACCGTCGACGCGAGCGCCCTGCACGCGAAGCGGGCAGCGGCCGAGGGCGCCTGCCACGCCGACGTCGCGTTCTGGGGCGGGGCCGTCCCGGCGACGACGGCCCAGGACCTCGCCGACCTCGCCGGCGCGGGCGTGCTCGGCTTCAAGGCCTACCTGTGCGACTCGGGGCTCGCGGAGTTCCCGCCCCTGGACGCCGACGCCCTGGCCCGGATCGCCGCGCTGGTCGCCGACCTCGGCCTGCCGCTGCTCGTCCACGCCGAGCTGCCCGCACCGCCCCCCGCCGCGTCCGCGCCCCGCTCCTACGCCGACTACCTCGCCGCGCACCCGGCCACCGAGGAGCTGCGCGCGGTCGAGCTCGTCGTCGACGTCGCCCGCCGCACCGGCGCCCGGCTGCACGTCGTGCACCTGTCCACGGCCGCCGCCGCCGAGCGGATCGCCCTGGCCCGGGCGGCGGGCACCGCCGTGTCGGGGGAGACGTGCCCGCACTACCTGACCCTGGCGGCCGAGGAGATGCCCGAACCCGTCGCCGTCGGGCTGGTCTGCCCGCCCGTGCGGGAGTCGCTGGAGCGGGAAGGGCTGTGGCAGGCGCTGGCCCACGGCAGCCTGGGCATGGTCGTCTCCGACCACTCACCGGTGCCCGACGCCGCCAAGCGGCCCCCCGACGGCGACCTCTCGCGCGTCGCGCCCGGGATCAGCTCCGTGCAGCTGTCGCTTCCCCTGGTCTGGACGGGGGCCTGCGCGCGGGGGCACGGGCTCGCCGACGTCGCCGCGTGGATGTCGGCCGCCCCCGCCGCGCTCGCCGGGCTGGCCGGGCGCAAGGGCGCGATCGCCGTCGGGCACGACGCCGACCTCGTCGTCTTCGCGCCCGACGAACCCGTGCACGTCACGCCCTCCCGCCTGTGGCACCGGCAGTCCAGCACCCCCTATGCCGGGCGGGAGCTGCGGGGCGCGGTGCGCCGGACGTGGCTGCGCGGCGTCCCCGTGGACCTCACCGTCCCCACCGGCCGCCTCCTGGAGGGCAGCAGCGCGTGCGCATCCTCGTGATCAATCCCAACACCAACGCGGCGATGACCGCCGAGATCCTCGCCGCCGCCCGAGCCGCCGCCTCGCCGGGCACCGAGGTGCTGGCCGCCACCGCGCCGTTCGGCGTCGACGGCGTCGACACCCAGTTCGAGAGCCTGCTCTCGGCCGCGGCGGTGATGGACGTCGTCGCGACGTGGCAGGGCCCGCCCCTGGACGCGATCGTCCTGGCCGGGTTCGGCGAGCACGGTCGCGAGGGCGTCCAGGAGCTCGTGGACGTGCCCGTCCTCGACATCGCCGAGTGCTCGGCGCAGGTCGCGATGATGCTCGGCCGCCGCTACGGGGTCGTGACCACCCTCGCCCGTTCCGCCGCCGCGATCGAGGACAGGCTCCTGCTCGCCGGGCTGCTCGCCCGCTGCAGCGGCGTCCGCTCCACCGGCATGACCACCGCCGAGACCGACGCCGACCCCCGGGCCGCCACCGCCGCCGTCGTCGAGCAGGCCCGCCGCGCCGTCACCGAGGACGGCGCCGAGGTGATCTGCCTCGGCTGCGGGGGGATGGCGGGGATCACGCAGGCCGTCGCCGACGCGCTGGGCGTGCCCGTCGTGGACGGCGTGAGCGCGGGGGTGCAGCTCGCGCAGGCGCTCGTCGGGCTCGGCCTGAAGACCTCCAAGGTCGGGGTCGCGGCCCCGCCCGAGGACCGGCCCGTGCGTGGGTGGCCCCTCACCCGCCACCTCGACCTGCCGCCCGCCGACACCCCGCCCGGCGACACCCCGCCCGCCTTCGAGGAGCCCCGATGAGCCCGCTGCCCGACGTCCCGCCGCCCTCCCGTGGCGTGCTCGTCGACCTCGCCTGCCGCACCCTCGGCGGGTCGGTCATGGCCGCCAGCGACGAGTCGTTCGGCGAGAAGGAGTGGCTGGTCGTGGAGGCGGCGCCGGTCGTCGTCCCGGGCCGCTACGGCCACAAGGGCGAGATCGTCGACGGGTGGGAGACCCGGCGGCGCCGGGGCCTGCCGGGGCACGACTGGGCACTGATCCGACTCGGCGCGACCGGCGTCCTCGACACGATCGTCGTCGACACCACCGGGTTCACGGGCAACTTCCCCCCGCGGGTGCGCGTCGAGGCGGCGCTGGCCCCCGCCGGCGCCGGCGTCGCCGACCTGCTGGCCGAGGGCACCTCGTGGGTCGAGATCGTGCCCTCGACGTGGATCGGCGGCGACCGCCTCAACGAGCTCGACGTCGTCTGGTCGGGCCGCGACCGCCCGTTCACCCACCTGCGCCTGACCGCCGACCCCGACGGCGGGATCGCGCGGCTGCGGGCCATGGGCCGCGTCGTCCCCGACCCCGTGCGCCTGGCCTGCGCCGACGTCGACCTGGCCGCCGCGGACGTCGGCGGGCTCGTCGTCGACTCCAGCGACGGGTTCTACTCCAGCGCCGCCAACCTCATCCGGCCCGGCAGCCCCGCGACGATGGGCGAGGGCTGGGAGACCCGGCGCCGCCGCGATGCGGGCCACGACTGGGCGGTGATCCGGCTCGCCGCCCCCGCGCGTCTCACCCTGGCCGAGATCGACACCACCTGGTACGTCGCCAACGCCTCGGCCGAGGTGGAGCTGTGGGGGTGGCCGGAGGGCGGGATCGGCTGGCTGCCCCTGCTGCCCCGCACCGTGCTGCAGCCCGACCAGCGGCGCTTCCTGCCCCTGCCCGGCTCGGCGATGTCGGACGGCCCCAGCACCGTGCTCTCCCACGTGCGCATCGACGCCTACCCCGACGGCGGGCTCGCGCGGGTGCGGCTGGTCGGGAGCGCCGTGCTGCCCGAGGCCGCGCCGCAGGACTAGCCCGCAGCGGCCCTCTCCGCACACCCTCTCGCGGCGCCCCGTCAGAGGATCGGTGCGGGGGAGGCGTCGACGACGTCGATCACCCTGGCGGTCTCGGCGCCGGCCAGGGTGCCCCCGGCCTCGGCGGTGTAGGCCGCGTGCAGGCCGACGGCGTCGAGGCGCACCTCCCGCAGGCGCGGTTCGGGGCAGCGCAGCAGCCGCAACGCGCCGTCGGCCAGCAGGTCGGGCAGCGTGGCCAACCGCTCGTGGTCGAGCTCGCCGCGCAACGACACGGTGGACTCGACCATGGCGAACACCAGTTCCGTGCCGATGCCCTCGTCGGCGACGGCGAGCAGGCCGGCCGAGCGGGCGTCGCCGATCCGGCGGGCGTACTCGGCCTTCAGCCGGGCGCGGTCCTGCCGGAACTCCGCGAAGCGCGGGGAGCGCAGCTCGGGCATCAGGTAGAGCGCGGCGATGTTCCAGGGGCCCTGGCAGAGCAGCTGGACGTCGAAGTGCACGAGCGCCCACAGCTGGACGTCGTGGGGGCGGCCCGACTCGGCCAGCCAGTCGGCGAACGACCGCGACGGCTGCACGGTGCCCGACAGCAGCTCCGAGAGGATCTGCTCCTTGCTGGGGAAGTGGTAGTACAGCGACGCCTGCTTGATCCCCACGGCGGCGGCGATCGCCCGCGTCGACGTCGCCGCGTAGCCGTGCATGCTGAACAGCTCGGCGGCGGCGTCGAGGATCTCCTCGCGGCCGCTGCTGCCCGCCCTCTGGCGCGGCGCCGACCTCGGCCTGCCGGGGCTGGTCGGCTTCGGTTCCCGTTCGTCCACCCTCGGATCGTGGCAGCGTCCTGTTTCAGGCGATGACGTCGTTGGGTGACGTTCCGGTCGCTCGATCGGCCCCTGCGTGCTCAGCGGCGTCGCGGTGCCGCGCCCGCGGTATTCCCCTCGCGGCAAGCGGCCTCGCCCCGGGACACTGCCGAGCCGGTGAGGGAGGTCGGGATGGGCAAGCGCAAGCGCCGGGACGCGGTGGTGGAGCGGCTACGCCGCGCCGAGGACGAGCAGGTCCTCGTGACCGTCGATCCCGGCCGCGAGGCCGACGACATCGACGGGTACGTGGTCGGCGTCGGCGAGGTGTGGTTCGTCCTCGCGCTCCTGGACGACCGGATCGTCCTGGACGGGTGGGCGGCGCTACGGATCGCGGACGTGCGCGCCGTCCACCTGCGCAGGCAGGGCGAGTGGATGCGGCCGGCGCTGCGGCAGCGTGGTCAGTGGCCTCCGGCCGCGCCCACGACGGTGCCAGAGCTGGACACGCCACGCGGGCCTGTGGAGTCGTGGCGGCACGAGCCCCTCGTCACCGTTCACGACGAACAGCCGGACCGGTGCTACATCGGTGTGGCGAGGGGGCTCGACGAGCGGTTCCTCCGCCTGCAGGAGGTCACGCCGCGGGCGGCCTGGACCGACCGGCTGACGAAGTACCCCGTCGACGAGATCACGCGGATCGACATCGGCGGCCGCTACGAGGAGGCGCTGCTCATCTCCGCGGGCCCTCCGCCTGCGGTCTGACCTCGGTCGTCTGGGCCTGAGGCCCGGTCAGCCGACGCGCAGCTCGACGGGCTGGCCGAGGTAGCGGGCGTACCCGTCGGCTGCGGCGGCGAGTCCCGCGTCGAGGACGCCGTCGCGGACGGCGTCGTCGAACAGGGCCACCTCCAGGCGGCTGCGGGCCGTCAGCTTCTTGCGCTTCCACGTGCCGGCCACCCGCCCGTCGCGCACCACCGTGGGCTGGAAGATGCCGTTGCCTCCGGGCACGACCACCTGGAACTGCTCGGGGGTCATCAGCAGGGAACGGTCCTTGTAGCCGAGGACGAACTCGTCGAACCCCGGCAGCAGGGCGACGGGGGAGCCGGCGGTGGCATCGTCGGCGGCGGTGTCCGCCGCGGTGGGGGAGTCGAGCAGCTGCGCGCTCACGAGCATCGGGACGCCGTCGCAGGTGACGGTCACGATCTCCTCGCCCGCACCGGCCACGGCGAGGCGGGCGTCGGCGGCGGTCAGGCCCGTCCAGCCCACGAAGTCCTTCAGGGGGACCGGGCCGTGGCCGCGGACGAAGCGGGCGGCGATCGTCGCCAGCGCCTCCTCGCGCTCGGGCAGCCACGGATCGGGCGCCCACTCGTCGAGCAGCACGAACGTCTGCTCGCCGTCCACGTGCGGGGCGATGCAGCTGACGGCGTGCTGGCTGGCGTACCACAGCAGGTGGTAGCCGAGCTGGCCGCTGACGGACAGGCCCGACGCGGTGAGCCGCTCCAGCACCTGCGCGCGGGTGAGGCGGCCGCCCCCGGCCAGGGCCTCGCCGATCACCTCGACGGCACGATCGGCGGTCGCGGCGTCGAGGCCGATCTGCTTGCGCCGGTGCTCGGCCTGAGCCAGGGGCCGCTCGCCGAGGATCTGCACCATCCACCGGGCGTCGCGGGCGGGCACCAGGTGGACCGTGCCGCGCATGGGCCAGGTCCGCAGCGCCTCGCGACGTTCCAGGGCGGCCTCCACCCCGGCCTGGTCGAGGTGCGGCAGGCGCACCCCCAGGGACCACAGCCCGCTGCCGTGGTCCTGGGCCTGCAGGGCGCCGAGCCAGGTGACGACCTCGGCGACCGATGTCGCCTCGGGCCCCGCGGGGTGGGGGCGCAGCAGCAGCGAGGCCAGGCGCAGCGAGCGGACCTGGTCGGGGCTGAGGTCGGCGACCGGGGTCACGGCGGGGCGGCTCACCGGGCCATCATGCCCGCCGGGGCTCCCAGCGGAACCAGCGGCGCGACACGGCCGTCGCGGCGGCCGCCCAGGCGAGGACGACGAGCAGCGGGCCCGCAGCCGACGTCCACCCGGAGGCCCACGACGTCTCGGGTAGGCCGACCGTCCCCCACACCTCGGAGCCCGTGGTGAAGTCGCGGCCGAACCACGCCGTCCGCAGCACCTCGATCACCGGGCCGAGCGGCAGCGCGTGCAGGAGGCGCATCGCCCACTCGGGCAGGCCCGACAAGGGCTGGAACACGGCAGCGCCGAACATCGACAGCAGCAGCACGGGCAGCGCCACGAACGGCGCCGACTCGGCCCCCGGGGTGATCCCCGACAGCGCGACGGCGAGCAGGGCGAACGTCAGGTAACCCACGAGCAGCGCGGCCACGAGCAGCAGCGGATCGGCGGGGGCCGGCGCGTCGAAGCGAGTCACCATGAGGACCGCGAGCAGGCCCACCTGGACCAGGAGCGCGGCGGCCTGGGCCGCGATCTGCCCCGCCAGCACGGCCGAGGCGGGGACGGCGGTGGTGCGGAAACGCTTGAGGACGAGATCGTCGCGGCGCGTCACCAAACCGTTGAGCAGGGCGATGAACGACGTCACCATGGCGAATCCCATGAATCCGACGCTGACGTACGCGGCGGCGCTCACCCCGCCGATCTCCTTCTCCTTCAGGGGGGAGGCGATCAGAGCCGCGAGCCCGAGGGGCAGGACGAATCCGATGAACATCGTGCGGCGATTGCGCCAGAACACGCGCCACGAGAGCAGAAACTGCCCGCGGGCGAAACCGAACCAGGTCACCGGGCCACCTCCACGGCGTGAGCCGAGGCGGACTCGGCGTCGGAGATCGACAGGAACACGTCCTCCAGCGAGCTGCTGCGCACCTGAAGGTCGACGAGTGCGACGCCGTGGGCCTGCGCCCACGTGTGCAGGTCGGCGAGGAGCGGGCCGGGTGACGTCGTGCGGTAGACGATGCGACCGTCCACCGGTGCCGGGCCGTGGCCGCCCTCGGCCGGCAATCCCGGCAGCAGCGCCGCGACGTCGACCCCGGCCGGCAGCGCGAAGCTCACCAGGCCCTCGCCCGAGGCGAGCACCTCCGCGACGGTCCCCTCGCGGGCGATGAGGCCCTTGTCCATGATCGCGACGCGGTCGGCGAGCTGCTGGGCCTCCTCGAGGTAGTGCGTGGTGAGGACGACCGTGCTGCCCTCGGCCACCAGCGCGCGCACCACCTCCCACGTACGGCGGCGCGCCGCAGGGTCGAGGCCCGTGGTCGGCTCGTCGAGGAACAGCAGCTCGGGGCTGGTGAGCACGGCGAGGGCGAGGTCGAGGCGTCGGCGCTCGCCACCGGACAGCTGCCCCACGCGCACCCCCGCCCGGTGACCCAGCTCCACCAGGTCGAGCGCCTCGGCGCGGGGGCGGGCCCGGGGGGTGAAGGACCGCCAGGCGTCGATCGTCTCGGCGACCGTCAGCTCACGGAAGAAGCCGTTCTCCTGCAGCATCACGCCGGTGCGGGCGCGCACGGCTGCGCCCTGCGTCCACGGGTCCAGCCCGAGCACGCGGACCTCACCGGCGCTGGGGCGCCGCAATCCTTCGACGGTCTCCAGGGTGGTCGTCTTGCCGGCGCCGTTCGTGCCGAGCAGCGCGAAGACCTCACCGCGGCGGACGGTGAGGTCGATGCCGCGGACGGCCTCGAAGCTGCCGTAGCACTGGCGAAGGCCGCGGACGGCGACCGCAGGGGTGTCCTCGCTCATGCGACCACTCTCTCCCTCGCCCACCTGTGCCGCGCCGGACCGGCGCTCGCGGCCCGCTCGAGCGCCACCGGAGGCCGGCTCGAGCACCGCCGGCGTGCCGCTCGCGCCTGCGCCTCGAATGTCGCAGGAAAGCCGAGTGCCGCTCCCGTTCCCGTGCCGGCCGGGGCGGATTCCCTGTCTTTCCCGTGCGCGCGGGGAGCGTCGCGAGAAATGCTCGACGAACGCTGGAGGAGGGGTGGAGCGCGGGAATGACGTTCGTCATCGGCGGTCGGTGACATTTTGTTCTTCTGTCGCCGAGCCGACCCGGTCAGAGTGGAGTCACGGAAACGGGGACGACCCCCGCACCGGATTCTTCCCGACACCGCCCGAAGGAAAGGAACCGTCATGTCGAACGCTCCCGAGACCACCCCCGCCGCCGACGCCTACGACATCACCATCGAGGACCTCGACACCGTCTCCGGCGGTCTCAGCGTCAGCTCGCTGGCCTGCGCGGCCTGCCCGGTCTCCAGCTTCTCGTCGCTGTCGAACTCCACCACCGCCTGACCGGCGAGGCACCGGCCGCGGCGCGGCCTCACCACGCGGTGCCGGGCGGTCACCGGTGGCGATCCGCCACCGGTGCCGCCCGGCACGCGGCACCCCACCGACGTCACGAGAGGAGCCCGGTCGTGGACGACCTCCGCCGCGAGACCGCCGCCCTGCTGCGCGACCCGGCGTCCCACCCCCGCCCCGAGGCCCTGTACGCCCGGCTGGCCGGCCAGGCGCCCGTCCTCGACGTCGGGCCCCTGTGGGTCGTGTCGGGTCACGACGAGCTCACCGCCGTCGCCGCGCACCCCGGCACCCGCGTCGACCCCGCACACGTGGGGCTCGCCCGTCCCGACGAGGGCCGGCTGACCCGGCTCACCGCCGCGATGCTGCCCCTGCGCGACGGCGCCGACCACACCAGGCTCAAGCGCCTCGCCCTCACCGCCTTCAGCCACCGCCAGGTGGGGCTGCGCGCCGAGCGGGTCGAGGAGCTCACCGTCGCGGCGGTCGATGCCGCGCTCGCGAGCGGCTCCTGCGACCTCGTCCGCGACGTCGCGGTGCCGCTGCCCGTGACGCTCACCTGCGAGCTGCTCGACGTCCCCGTCGAGGACCGCCCCCTGCTGCAGCACTGGGCCGAGCTGCTGGTCGCCGCGCTCGCGCCCGGCGCCCGTGCCGACCAGGAACCGGAGCGGGCCGCCCACCCCGACGCGGACGACGGGTACGACCGGCTCGCCGAGTACGTCGCGCGCCTGTGCGCCACCCGCCGCCGCACCCCGGGTGCGGACCTGATCAGCCGGCTGGTCGCCGTCCACGACGACGGGGGCCTGGACGCCGAGGAGCTGCTGCGTTCGTCGTGCTCCTGCTCACCAACGGCGTGGAGACGCTGACGGCCGGCCTGTCGGGCGTCGCCTGGCAGGTGCTCCAGCACCCCCAGCGCTGGACGCCGTGCGCGCGGACGCCACCGCCGCGACGGCCGTGGCGGAGGAGGCCCTGCGCCCACCAGCCCACGTGCGGGGCAGCGGCCGCTGCACGGTCACGCCGGTGCTCGACCGCGACGGCAGGCAGCTGCTGCCCGCGGGAGCGGTGGCGATCCTCCTCTACGCCGCGGCCAACCGTGACCCCCGCCGCTTCGCCGACCCGCACGAGCTGCTCCCCGGCCGTGCCGTGGCGTCGCACCTCGCCTTCGGTACGGGCCCCCATCGCTGCCTCGGCGCGCCCCTGGCGATGCTCGCCTGCACGGCGATGCTGCGCCGGCTCGCCGAGCTCGGCCCCCTGCACACGCCGCTGACGCCGGAGGCCGCGCGCTGGGGCGAGCAGTTCGCCTTCGGCGGCCTGGTCTCGCTGCCGCTGCACGTGGCGACGCCCGCGGCGGTGGCCCGATGAGCGCGGCACCGAGCCTCCCGACCCCGAGCCTCCCGGCCCCGACCCTCGCGACCCTGTCCGGGCCCGCCCCGAGGCCCGCCCTCGACCCCGAGGACCGGCCCGTCCCGCTGCTCGGCACGGGCTGGACCGCCGCCGCGCTGGCGGTGGCCGTCGCGGTCGCCGTCCTCCTCGCCTGGGGCATGGCCGGTCGGCTGCCGCACCGCACGTCGCTGCCCGGCAGCACGGTCGCCTCCGTCGCCGCGGGACCGACGACGGGCGTCGCCGTGGCGCTGCCTGCGGGCGGGGACGGCGTCCGCGCGGGGATGTCCGCCGCCGTCCGCCTGGCCGGGGTGTGGCTGCCCGGGCGCGTGGCGGGCACCGACGCGAGGACGGCGCTCGTCACGCTGGACGACCCCGTGCCCGCGACGCTGCTGCCCGCGGGCACGGAGGTCGCCGTGTCCGTGGACCTCGGCGACGCCTCGCCGCAGAGCCTCCTGCTGGGGCGGTCGTGAGCGCCGCCGTCGCCGTCGCGCCCGGTGGCCGCGGGGTGCGTACCCCGCTCGTCGCGCAGATGGAGGATCAGGACTGCGGCGCCGCCTGCCTGGCGATGGTGCTCGGCGGGTTCGGCCGGCCGGTGACCCTGCTGGAGGCCACGCGGGCCTGCGGCGTCTCGCGCGACGGCGTCAGCGCGGCGTCGGTGGCGCGCGCCGCCGCCCGCTACGGGCTGCTCGCGCGGGGGCGTCGGCTGGTCCGCCGCGAGGACCGCGCGTGGCTGGGCCTCGCGGAGCTGCCGCTGCCCGCGATGGCGCTGGTGGAGGGTCCGCACTTCGTCGTGGTCGAGCGGCGGCGGCGCGGCCGCCTCGACGTCAACGACCCCGCGCTGGGGCGCTACCGGCTCACCCCCGCCGAGTTCTGGCAGCGGTTCGAGGGCGTGGCCGTGGGCTTCGCGCCCGGCCCCGACTTCGCGCCCGTCCGCCGTGCGGGTGCCGGGCGCACCTGGCAGGACCTGCGTGACCTCGCCGCGCGCCTGTCCGGACGCCGCGGCGCGGTGGCGCTCGCCGTCGCGCTCGGCGTGCTGCTCACCGTGCCGTCGCTGCTGCCCGCCCTGGCCCTGCGCGCCGTCGCGGGTGCGGGTGCGGCGCCCGACGCCTGGGGCACCGGCGTGGCCGCCCCCGCCGCACTGCTCGCCGCGATCTGCGCGGTGCTCGTCGTCGCCGGCACGTGGGTGCAGCAGCGCGTGCTCGGGCGCGCCCTGGAATCGCTGGCCACCGCCTCCACCACCGGGTTCCTGCACCGGCTGCTGCGCCTGCCCGGAGCGTTCTTCGCCCGCCGCCAGCTCGGCGGTCTCGTCACCCGCGTGCAGATGAACGACGGGCTCGCCTCGCTGCTCACCGGCCGCGCCGCCGCCGTGGGCACCGCCGCCGTCGCCGCCGCCGTCCACCTCGCCGCGCTCGTGGCCCTCGACCCCGTCACCGCCACCGTCCCGATGGCCGTCGCCGTCCTCGACGTCGTCGCCGTGCGCGTCGCCTCCGCCCGCCGCGCCGCCCTCACCCACCGGCTCACCCTCGAACAGCACCGCCGGGACGGCGTCGCGTTCGCGGCCGTCGCCGGGATCGAGACGGTGCGCGCAGGCGGGCGCGAGGCCGCCGTGTTCCGCTCCTGGATCACCTGGCAGGCGCGCGCCCTGACCACGACGCAGGCGATCAGCCGGGCCGTGCTGGCGCCGACCGCCCTGCCCTCCGCGCTGCCCACACTCGCGGCCGCCGCCAGCGTCGTCCTCGGCTGGTACCGGGTCGGCACCGGTGCGGTGGACGTCGGCACCGTCCTGGCGTTCCTGCTGCTGCTCAACGGGTTCCTGCTGCCGGTGACGACGCTGGCCGCCGCCGCGGGGGAGGTCGCCGTCGCGACCGCCGAGTCCACGCTGCTGCGCGACGTCGAGGAGGCCGAACCCGACCCGGTGCTCGTGCGCCCGGCCCGCCCCGCCGACGGCGGCCCCGTGCCGCGGCTGCGCGGCGACGTCGAGCTGCGCGGGGTGTCCTTCGGCTACGACCCGAACCGGCCGCCCGTCCTCGCCGGGATCGACCTGCGGCTGCGCGCGGGGGAGCGGGTCGCCGTCGTCGGGCCCTCGGGCGGCGGGAAGTCGACGCTGGCCCGCCTCGTCGCCGGGGTCCTGCGGCCCACCGCGGGCGAGGTGCTGCTCGACGGGACCCCCCGCGACGCCGTCCCGCGACCCGTGACCGTCGCCTCCATCGGCTACGTGCAGCAGGGGGTACGCCTGTTCGACGGCAGCATCCGCGACAACCTCACCCTCTGGGACGACGCCGTGCCCGACGACGCGCTCTGGGCCGCGCTCGCCGACGCCGGCGCCGAGGCGTTCGTGCGGGCGCGCGGCGGGCTCGACGTGCCGCTCGAGGAGGACGGCCGCGGGCTGTCCGGCGGCGAGCGGCAGCGCCTGGAGATCGCACGGGTGCTCGCCGGCGACCCCCGCGTGCTCGTCCTCGACGAGGCCACCGCCGCGCTCGACCCCTGCACCGAGGCCCACGTCGGTGCGTCCCTGCGCCGCCGCGGCGCCACCTGCCTGCTGCTCGCCCACCGCCTCGACACCGTCCGCGGCTGCGACCGGGTCGTCGTCCTGCAGGGCGGGCGGATCGTGCAGGAGGGGCCGCCCGCGCGGCTGGCCGCCGTCGACGGGCCGTTCCGCACGTTGCTGGAGGAGCAGCCGTGACGCCGCCGACCGCGCCGGCCGGTGTCCGGGCGACGCCGACGCGCCCTGAACCCGCTGCCCCTGACCTGGCCGCTGACCTGGCCGTGGCCCTGCCCGCGGCCCTGCCCGTGGACGGTCCCGCCGCCGAGGACGCGCGACTGGCCCCCGCCCGGGCCGCCGTGGCCCGGCTCGCCCGCCCCCTGGGCCTCGACCCGGCGCGGGTCGCCACCGTCGCCGTCCCGGACGGCGCCGACCCGGTGCCCGCGCTGGCCGACGCGCTCGGGTTGCGCTGGCGGCCGGTCGCCCTGGCCGGGCCGCGGTCCGCCACCGCGCTGCCGGTCGTGCCCGCCGACGGCGAGGGCTGGGGCTACGAGCTCTACCGGCGCCTGCCCGACGGGCCCCTGACCGCCCGCGCCCTGGCCCGCTTCGCCGCCCGCGGCACCGGCCGCGACCTGGCCGTCACGGGCCTGGCCGGTGCGGTCGCGGGCCTGCTCGCCGTCGCCGTGCCGGCCACGGCCGCGCTGCACCTGTCCCGGCTGACCGCGGTCCGCGGCGGGTGGTGGTGGGCGTGGGCGCTCGTCGCCGCCGCGTGCCTGCCCGCAGCCGTGGCCACCTACGTGCGCAACGCTGCCGCCGCCCGGGTGCAGGCGCGCATGCAGGCCGCCCTCGAACCGGCGGTGTGGGACCGGCTGCTCGGCTGCCCCACCGCGTTCTTCCGCGAGCACACGACCGGTGACCTCGTGCACCGCAGCTCGGCCATCGCCCTCGCGCGGCGCGCGCTGTCCGACGCGCTGCTGTCGGCGGTGCTGGGGGTGTTCTTCGCCGCGATCGGCCTCGGCGTGCTCGTGGCCGTGGAGCCGCTCGTCGCGCTCGCGCTGGCGGGGGTGCTCGCCGTCGAACTGTCCGTCCTCGCCGCCTGCGCGCGGGCCCGCCAGCGGCACGAGTCACAGGTGTTCGCCGAGCACGGCCGCCTCCAGGGCCTGCTCTACGACCTCCTCGCCGGGCTGTCCAAGCTGCAGGTCTCCGGCCGCGAGGACGCAGCGTTGGAGCGGTGGCGGGGCCCGTTCGCCCGGCAGCGCGCCGCCGACGCCGCCGCCACCCGGGTGGAGGCGCTCGCCACCGCGGGGGCGGCGGGGCTGCTGCCCGCGATGCTCGCCTGCGTGCTCGGGATGGTCGCCGCCGGGCAGGCGCTGGCGCCCGCACACCTGCTCGTCGTCGGCGTCGCCGTTGGTCAGGTGGCCATGGCGGTGGGGCAGCTCGCGGCCGCCGCCACGGCCGCGTTCGGCGTCGCGCCGGTGCTCGCCCGGTTGCGTCCCGTCCTCGAGGCGCCCCAGGAGGCCGCCGCCACCTCCGGCCGCGATCCGGGGCGGCTGCGCGGGGAGCTGGAGCTGCGCGGCGTCACGTTCACCTACCCCGGCGCGGCAGAGCCCGCCGTCGCGGGCCTGGACCTGCACGTGCCCGCCGGCGCGTTCGTCGCGGTCGTCGGCCCCAGCGGTGCGGGCAAGTCCACGCTCGTGCGGCTGCTGCTCGGCCTCGACCCCGTCGAGGCGGGGGAGGTCCGCTACGACGGCGCGCCGCTGGCCGACCTCGACGTCACCGGGGTGCGCCGCCGCGTCGGCACCGTCCTGCAGCACGCCCGCCTCGTGCGGGGCACGCTGCGCGAGAATCTCACCGGCGCCGACCCGCGGATCGACGACGGCCAGGTGTGGGCGGCGCTCGACGCGGCGGGCCTCGGCGAGGACGTCCGCGCCCTGCCCCTGGGCCTGGCCACCCGCGTGGGGGAGGACGGCCAGGGCTTCTCGGGCGGCCAGGTGCAGCGCCTGCACCTGGCCCGCGCCCTGGTCGGCGACCCCGCCGTGCTGCTGCTCGACGAGGCCACCAGCGCCCTCGACAACCGCACGCAGGCGGCGGTGTCCGAGCGGGTCGCGGCCCTGCGCTGCACCCGCGTCGTCATCGCCCACCGGCTCAGCACCATCGCCCGCGCCGATCGGATCGTCGTCCTCGACGGCGGCCGCGTGCGTGCCGTCGGCCGCTACGAGGAGCTGCTCGGCACCGACGAGGTGTTCACCGCGCTCGCCCGCCCTCAGCTCGCCCCCGCGTCCCAGCCCGCCCAGGAGGCGTGATGTCGCTGCACACTCCCACCCGCCCGCCCGCCGTGGATGCGCTCGGCCCGACGGTGGCCGTGGTCCCCTCCTTGCTGGACGGCGTCCCCGACGGCGACGGGCGGCTGCGCGCCGTCCTCGCCCTGGCGGCCCCCGCGCCCGACCGCCGCGCCGCCGTGGCCGGTCGAGGGCCGTTCACGGCCGCGGTCGGGGCCACCCGGGACGCCGCGACGGACGCCGCCACCGACGCCGCGCTGGAGGCCTGGCTGC
Source organism: Kineosporiaceae bacterium (assembly GCA_046330935.1). Lineage (GTDB taxonomy): Bacteria > Actinomycetota > Actinomycetes > Actinomycetales > Kineosporiaceae > JAXLRU01. Next base: position 477,455 of record JAXLRU010000004.1, on the reverse strand, counting down.
GGCGGGCCGGTGCGACGACCCCGGCACAGGAGCGGCTGCTCGTCGGCGCCGCCACCCGCCTCGGTCGCGACCCGCGCGGCGGGCTCACGGGCGTGAGTCTTCCCGCGTCGATCGCGGCCGGCGACCTGCCCGACTGGGCGCGCGCCGTCGTCGCCTTCCTGGCTGCTCAGCCGCTCGCGCCCACCGCGGGAACCGTCCAGGAGTCGTTCGCCGCGGCGGCCTGGCGCTGCTGCCGCGCGACGCCGCGGGGCGGATGGGTGGGGTCGCCGTCACCGACGCGGGCGCCGCCGACCTGTGGGCCACCGCGGGGGCGCCGCCTCGCCGAGACCTGCCGGCTGAGCCTGCGCTGGGAGGCCGAGACCGTGCACGGCGTCGCCGACCCCGACACCTGGGCGGCGGCGCACCTGCCCCTGGGCCGCGCCGCGTGGCTGGAGCGGTTCGAGCGCCTGCCCGGCCTCGCCCACGCCGTCGGCCTGACCTGTGCCCGCTGGCAGCGCGCCTACGCCGAGCTGCTGCGCCGCCTCGCCGCCGACAGGGACCTGCTGGTGGCGCGCCTGTGGGGCCGCGATCCGGGGGCGCTGGACGGCGTCCGCGGCGACGCCGGCGACCGGCACGCGGGCGGGCGGTGCGTGAGCCTGCTGCGGTTCGAGACCGGCCTCGGCGCGGTCTACAAGCCGAAGGATCAGCAGCACGCCGACGGCTGGGCGCGCCTCGTCGCGTTCCTCAACCGCGAGGCCGCCCACGGCGACCCCGACGGCCACGCGCTGCTGCACGAGCGGGTGCTGATCTCGCGCGTCGAGCCCGGCCGCGACGACCCCCACGCCGCCTACGGCTGGGAGGAACTGCTGCAGGCCGACCCCCTCGACGACCCCGCCCAGGCCGTCACCTTCTACGAGCGCCTCGGCGGGCTGATCCGGCTCGTGCAGCTGCTGGAGGGCCGCGACCTGTGGGCCGACAACCTGCTGGCCTGCGGGGACAGCCCCGCCGTCACCGACCTGGAGTGCCTGCTCTACCCGCGCGTGCAGGTGCCGCCGTCGCTGCCCGCAGGGCAGGCCGGGCTCCTCGACGCGCTCGAGGCGTCGGTGGTGCGCACCGCGATGCCCGCCCAGCCCTGGGTGCCCTCGCGGGGTGCCCGGCCCGTCGACATCGGCTGCCTGTCACCCGCCGGCGACGCCCGCCGCCCCGACGGCAGCCCGCTGCTGCCGCTGCCTCCCTACCGGCCGGTCCTCGCCGCCACCGGGGCCGCCGTCGACGCGCGGGAGCACGTGGGCGACGTCGTCGCCGGGTACCGCCGCATGCACGACCTGCTCGCCGCCGTCCGGGAGGACCTCGCCGCGGACGGCGGGCCGCTGGCGGGGCTGCGCGGCGTCCCCACCCGCTACATCTGGCGGCACACCTGGGACGGCTACCGCATCCTCGACGCCGGGCTCAGCCCGCGCGCGCTGACCGACGGCGTGACGCGCGAGACGGTGCTCGCCGGGGTGGTCGCGGGCGCGCTGCCCGCGGTGGGGGCCGACGGCGAGCGCCGCGACATCCTCGACGTCGTCCTGCACGAGGTCGAGGCGTTCCGCGACCTCGACGTGCCCATGTTCACTGCCGTCACCACCGAGGACGTGCTGGCCGACAGCGAGGGCAGGCTCATCATCGGGCACCTGCAGGGCACCGCGTGGGAGCGCCTCGTCCAGCGCGTCGGGGAGCTGGAGGGCTTCGACCTCGAGGCGCACGTCGACGTCCTCACCGCGTCGCTGGACGCCGCCCGCGACGGGCAGCCGCTCGCCCGCACGACGTCGAACCGCACGACCACCGCGCCGCCGACGGAGGACAGGATCGCCGCGCGGGCCCTGGACGCCGCGATCGCCCTCGGGGACGACCTGCTCGCCGCCTGCGTGCGCGAGCGCGGCAGCGTGGGGTGGCTCACCCAGTCCTGGTACCCGGGCAGCGGGATGCGGCAGGTGGAGGTGGCCGGGCCCGACCTGCTCACGGGCAGCGCGGGCGTCGCCGTCCTGCTCGCCGAGCTGGGCGCCGTCACGGGACTGCCCCGCTTCGCCGACGCCGCGGCCGAGGCGCTGGAGCGCGGCCTCGCCGTCGTCGCCGGGGCGACGACGTTCACCGCGGGCCCCCGCTACGCGGCCGACGCGCGGTTGGCCGGGGGAGGTGCGGTGCCGGGCGGCCTGTTCGGCCCGGGGGCGCTCCTGTACGCGCTGGCCCGTGCCGGCGACCGGCTCGGGGAACGCGCCCTCGTGGACGCCGCGGCCTCGCTCGTGCCGCAGGTGCGGGCGGTGCTGGACGGCGCGGTGGGCCCGGTGTCCGCCGAACCCGCCCTGGGGACCGCCGGTGCCCTCGCCACCCTCGTGCGCCTGCGGGCGGCGGCGGGTGAGGCCGCCCCCGCCGGGCTCGACGAGCTGCTCCCGGCGCTCGTCGCCGGGGTCGCGGGCGAGCTGCGGGGCCTGCTCGCGCCCGGCGCTGCAGCGGGACTCCAGCCCGGCTCCGCCCGCCGCGCGACCTGCCCTCAGGGCGACCTCACGAGGCTGGGGGAGCTGGCCCCCACCGGGGCCGCGTCCGCCGCGGCCGCCCTCGCCACGGCGGTCCGCGCCGGCATCGCCACCGGGGCCGAGGAGGAGGTGGGGGCCGTGCTCGACGCGTGGACCGCCGACCCCTCCCGCCGCGGGGACCGGATCGCCGGTGCCGCGGTGGCCCTGGCCCGGGCTGCCGCCCCCGCCCTCGCGCCCGGGGCGGGGGAGCGCGACCTCCCCGCGGCGATCTCCGAGGCGCTGACCGTCGCGGACGCGCACGAGGTCGCGGGGGACGCCGACGGTGCCGCGCGGTGCCGCGCGTCCGCCGTCCCGCTCGCGCAGCGCCTGCTCGGCGACCACGACGAGCACGGCGTCTGGTTCCCCGACCGCGTCATCCGCCCGCGGCTGCACCTGTCGTCCCTCGACGGCACCACCGCGGCCGGCCTCGCGCTCCTGCGCCTGGCCGACGCGTCCGTCGCCCCGCTGGACCTGCTGTGGTGACCCGCACCGACCAGGAAGGACCCGAGATGACCACGACACCCTCCCGGCCGGCCGCCGACCTCGCCGAGCCCGCCGCGACCCCCCGCGTGGGCTTCCGCGCCCACCTCACCCCCTACGCGATCGAGGGCGAGGCGCTCTACCTCGTCGCCGAGTCCGGCGTGAGCGTCGTCGACGGTCCGCTGGCCGGACTGCTCGGGCCGCTGCTCGACGGCGACCGCACCCGCGAGCAGGTCGTGGAGGCCCTCGACGGGCGCGTGCCCGCCGAGCGCGTGCACGCGGCGATCGACGCGCTCGTCCGCGCTGGCTACGTGGGCACCCGGCGTCCCGGGACCGATCCGCACGAGTCGGCGTACTTCAGCCTGGCCAGCCTCGACGGGGACGCCGCGGCCGCGCAGGTGCGGGGGCGGCTGGTCGACGTCGAGGTGCACGGGGACGTCGACGCCGCCGCGATGGTGGGCGCGTTGCGCGCCGCCGGGGTGGCCGTCCGGGTGCCCGACGGCGAGCCGGGTGCCGTCCCGCCGTGCGCGCCGGACCTCGTCGTCGTCCTCACCTCCGACTACCTGCACCCGGGGCTGGCCGCCCGCAACGGCGCGTCCCTGGCCTCGGGGACGCCGTGGCTGCTGGTGCGGCCCGTCGGGTCGATGCTCTGGGTCGGCCCGGTGCTCGACCCCGCGGCGGAGGCGGGCTGCTGGGAGTGCCTCGCTCACCGCCTGCAGGGCAACCGGCAGTCGCTGACCTACCTGCAACAGCGCCTCGGCGCTCCCGAACCGATCGCGACGGGCGGGGCGCACCTGCCCTCGACCGTCGCGGCGGGCGTGCACCTGGCCGCCGTCGAGGCCGTGAAGTGGCTGGGCGGCGTCCGGTCCGACGCGGTCGTGACCACGCTCGACACCGTGACGCTGGAGGCGCAGCGTCACGAACTCGTCCGCCGCCCCCAGTGCCCGGCCTGCGGGGACGCTCAGCTGATGGCCAGGCGGCAGGACACCCCGCCGGTGCTGACGTCGCGCCCGAAGACGTTCACCACCGACGGCGGGCACCGTTCGCGCTCGCCCGAGGACATGGTCGCCACCTACGGGCGGCAGGTCAGCCCCGTCACCGGCGTCGTGACCCGGCTCGTGCCCGCCCACGGCACCCCGGCCGGCGTGAAGGTGTATGTCGCCGGGCAGAACCTGGCCCGGCAGGTCAGCGACCTGCGGATGCTGAAGACGGGCCTGCGCAGCCTGTCCTGCGGCAAGGGCATGTCGGACGTGCAGGCCAGGGCGAGCGCGATGGGTGAGGCGATCGAGCGCTACTCGGGGGTGTTCCAGGGCGACGAGGCACGGATCACGACGTCGCTGGCCGCGCTCGGGGACGACGCGATCGACCCCCGATCGATGCTGCTGTTCAGCGACCGCCAGTACGACGAGCGCGACGACTGGAACGCGCGCCGCTCCACGTTCAACAGCGTCCCCGAGCGGTTCGACCCCGACGCGCGGCTGGAGTGGACCCCCGCCTGGTCGCTCACCCACGACCGCAAGGCGTACCTGCCCACGGCCGGGGCGTTCTACGGCTACCCGCAGCAGGGCCGCTTCATGATCAACGCGGACTCCAACGGCAACGCCGCCGGGACGTCGTTCGAGGACGCCGTCCTGCAGGGCTTCCTCGAGCTCGTGGAGCGCGACGCCGTGGCCCTGTGGTGGTACAACCGGCTGCAGCGCCCGGCCGTCGACCTCGACGCGTTCGACGACCCCTACGTGCGGCAGCTGCAGGCCACCTACCGGGGCCTCCACCGCGACCTGTGGTGCCTCGACCTCACCTCCGACTTCGGCATCCCCGTCGTCGGCGCGTTCAGCCGGCGCACCGACAAGCCCGTCGAGGACGTCCTCATCGCCTTCGGCGCCCACCTCGACCCGCGGATCGCCCTGTCCCGTGCGCTGTCGGAGCTCAACCAGTTCCTCGGCCCGGTGGCGGGGATCGGCAGCGACGGGTCCGGCTCCTACGTGGGCGCCGACGCCGAGCAGATCCGCTGGTGGACCACCGCGACGGTGGCCACGCACCCCTACCTGCTGCCCTCGGGCGCGCCCGCCGCCACCCCGTCGTCCTGGCAGCCGATGGCCAGGCCCGACCTGCGCGAGGACGTCCGGCTCGTCGCCGACCTCGTCGCCGCCAAGGGCATGGAGATGTTCGTCCTCGACCAGACCCGGCCCGACATCGGTCTGCCCGTGGTCAAGGTGATCGTGCCCGGCATGCGGCACTTCTGGGCCCGGTTCGCGCCCGGCCGCCTCTACGACGTACCCGTCGCGCTCGGCTGGACGGGTGCGCCGACGCCCGAGGCCGACCTCAACCCCTTCCCGATCTTCATCTGATCCGTCACCGTCGAACCGAACGGTTCGCTGCAGGGGAGGCCGCCATGACCGTCATCTCACCGCGTCCCGCGCCGGAGGGCGCTGCCGACGCAGCCGCTGCCGCCGGCGGCTTCGCGCGCGTCCTGCGCCTGCGCCGCGGCGTCGAGGTGGTCGCCGACCCCGCCGCGCTCGTGGCCGGCGTCGCCGACACGGTGCTGCTCGGGCATCCGTGGGGGCGGATGCGGCTGCGCGGGCTCGGCGAGGACGTCGCCGCGGCGCTCGTCACGATGGCGGCCGACGGCTGCGCGGTGCGTGGCGGTCCGGACGGCGGGCCGGTGGCCGCGCGCGTGCACGCGCTGCTGACGGCGTCCGTGCCGTTCGTGGCGCGCACCGACGTCGAGGGTGCGACGGGGCTGCTGCTGGCGGTCGAGCCGGTCTCGGCCTCGGCGCGGCCGCTGGCCTCGCCGGTGCTGTCACCCGCGACCGAGGTCGTGCTGCCCCGCCACGCCTACGTGCGGCGGGCCGACGCGGACAGCGGCTGGTCGGCGTCGGTCCTGGAGTCGCCGACGGCGCTGCACCGCGCCGTCCTCGTCGAGGCGCGCGTCGCGGGCCTCGTCGCGGCGTTCGGGGCGCGGACGCCGATCGCGGACGCCGCGGTGTCGGCGGGGCTGCCCGAGGCGGTCGCCCTCGAGGTGGCGTCGGTGCTCGCCGCCGCGGGGCTGCTGGCCGTGGGCGAGGAGCGGGAGGACGACGCGACGTCGCTGTGGGGGTTCCACGAACTGCTGTTCCACGGGCTGTCGCGGCCGGGGCGCCACGACCACGTCACCGGCGGCGTGTACGCGCACCGCGACGTCCCCTCGCCTGCCGCACTGCCCGCGATCGCCGTCGTCCCCGACGCCTCGCCGTCCTCGGCCGGGCACGCCGTCGACCTGCCCGTGCCGTCCTTCGACGACGTCGTCGCCGCCGACCCGCCGTTCACGGCCGTGCTCGAGGGGCGCCGCTCGGTGCGCCGTCACGAGCGGCCCTTGACGGTGGCGGCGCTGGGGGAGTTCCTCTACCGGGCCGCCCGGGCGCGGCGCGTGCTGCCCGCCCCCGACTCGCCCACCGGGCAGGCCGGCGTCGACCGGCCCTACCCGATGGGCGGCGGGCTGGGGGAGCTCGAGCTGTGCCTGGCCGTCCGCGCCTGCGACGGGCTCGAACCGGGCGCGTACCGGCACGACTCCGCGGCGCACCGGCTCGTGCGGCTCGACGCGCGGCAGGCCGACGTCGACACGCTGCTCGCCGGCGCCGTCCGGGCCACGAACGGCCTCGGCGACCCGCAGGTGCTGGTCACGGTGACGTCCCGCGTGGGGCGCCTGACCTGGAAGTACAGCCAGATCGGGTACGCGCTGACGCTGAAGCACGTCGGCTGCCTCTACCAGACCGGCTACCTCGTGGCCGCCGCCATGGGGCTGGGCATGTGCGCGCTCGGGTCGGGCGACGTGGAGGCCGCCGGCCGCGCCTACGGGCTGTCGTGGCCCGCCGAGACGCCGGTGGGGGAGTTCCTCCTCGGCGGCGGGCTGCTGGAGCCCGCCGCCGTCGAGGGGTTCACCGACGTCGTCGACGCCTGGCGCTGATGACGCCGTCACGACGTCATGCAGGGGCGCCGGCCTCCTGCATGCCCTGGGCCGCGGCGGCCGGGTCCATCCACATGACCTGCCAGCCGTGGCCGTCGAGGTCGTAGAAGCTGCGCGAGTACATGAACCCGAAGTCCTCGGGGCCGTCCACCTCGGTGCCGCCGGCGGACAGCGCCGCGGTGCTCACGGCGTCGACCTGCTCGCGCGAGTCCACGCTGAAGCAGTAGAGCGCCAGGGTGTGGGTGCGGGCGTCGGCGATCGGCAGCTTCGCGAACTGGGCGAACTTCTCGTGGCTGAGCAGCATGACGAACGCGTGTTCACCGACGAGCATGCACGCGGCGGTGTCGTCGCTCATGGCCGGGTTGAACGTGAAGCCCAGGCCCGCGAAGAACGCGCTGCTGCGCGCGACGTCGGCGACGGGCAGGTTGACGAAGAGCATGCGGCCGGGGTGCGACATCGGGGTCTCCAGTCCTCGAAGGGGCGTTCGAGGGTGCAGACCGGCGTCGCCGACCGAAATCATCGCCGCGGCGGGATCAGTCCTTCGGCTTCAGGGCCGACGGCTTGTGCACGGCCTCACCGCCCGACTTCTCGCTCTTGACGAGGTACTGGGGGTCGTCCTTCGACGCGCGCACGGTGCGCCCGGCGGCCTCGGTGTCGGAGGTGATCTTCTTCTCGACGACGCCCTCGGCCTGCCCGCCGTGGGACTTCCAGGTGACGTGGTCGCCCTTGCTCAGGTTGTCGCTCATGGCGGGGAGGTACCCGCCCGCCGGGGGGACATGTCAGATCCATCCTGCGGCGCGCGCGATCCGGATCGCGTCGACCCGGTTGCGCGCGCCGGATTTTCGGATCACCGCGGACACGTAGTTGCGCACGGTGCCCTCGCTGAGGAACAGGCGTCCCGCGACGTCGCGCACCCGGTGCCCGTCGGCGATCTCGCGCAGCACCCGCTGCTCGCCGGGCGACAGCGGCGACGCCGCGCGGTTGCTCAACAGCGGCGCGAGGAGCCTCGGGTCGTAGGCGATGCCGCCGTCGTGGACGGCGCGCAGGATGTCCGCGAGCTGGCGCGGGTGGACGTCGGGGTGGGCGAGCCCGTCGAAGCCCGCTGCCGCGGCCGCCCGGACGACGTCGGGGCTGGCGGTGACGAGGACGACGCGGCCGCTGCCGGTCGCCGTGCGCAGGGCGGCCAGCCAGGCCGAGGGGTCGTGGTCGGCCAGCGTCTGCTCGTCCACGAGGACGACGCACGGCGAGGTCGTGCGCGCGACGGCGAGGGCTTCGGCGGCGCTGCAGGCCTCGGCGACGGCGTCGAGCCCCGCCTCGCGGTCCAGCAGCGCCACCATGCCCGCCCGGACCAGGGACACCCGCGCGGCGACGAGCACGCGAGCCGTCGCGCAGCGTCCGGGTACTCCGTGCGGATCCTCGGGGGTCCCTGCCCCCGAATCCCCCTGCGACACTGCCGGCGGCATCACGCTCACGGTGTCCACCTCCCACCCCTGCGGCCGTCGAGGCCGGGTCCTCGACCCTGCCAGGACAGCAGTGCGACCTCGAACGGTGCTCGACGCGGCACCGAGAGCGACCGGACCGGCGGGACTGCCCGCCCGGCGCCTACCGTGGCCGCGTGGACGGTGACGTGGGGATCAGTGATGGCGCTGACCGCGCTGACGGCGCGGATGGCGCTGACCGCGTTGACCGAGCGGAGTGGCTGCAGCTCGCCGTCCGGATCGCCCGCGACCTCGGCCGGCCGGACGTCTCCGACCCCGCCCAGGTGCTGTCCGAGCGGGGCGACGTGCTCGTCGTCGCGGTCGGGGACGTCGTGGTGAAGCGGCACCAGGAGGGCACCGACCCCGACGCCCTCGCTCGCCGCCTCGCCGTCGCCGCGCACGACACCTCCGGTGCGCTCGTCGCGCCCCTCCAGCTGCGCGTGCACCGCCACCGGGGGCGGCTGCTCACCACGTGGCCTCGCGTGCACGTCCTGGGTGTCGACGACCTTCCCCACGCGCCGTGGGCCCGGCTCGGGGAACTCGCCGCGCGGCTGCACGCCCAGCCCCCGCCGGCGTCCGGTGCCCCGGTCCCCGCGTCGGCCGCGCCTCTGCCTGCCTCCGGGCGGCTGCAGCCCCCGCCTGTTCCGCCGCCCGCACGCTCGGCGCTCCGCGTGGCCGACGCCGTCGCCCGGCTGCGCGCACTCGCCGCCCCCGCGGCGTCCCCGCCGCTCACGCACGCGGCGCACGCCGTCCTCGCCGCCGCCGCAGCCCTGCCGGCATGGGCCCGCGCGACCAGCCCCGAGGCCGCGGCGCCGGAGGAGCTGCCCGCCACGGTCGTGCACGGTGACCTGCACCTGGGCCAGCTCGGCCGGGGCGACGACGGGCGATGGCGACTGCTCGACGTCGACGACCTCGGCACCGGACCCGCGGCGTGGGACCTCGCACGCCCCGCCGCGTGGTACGCCGCGGGTGTCCTCGACCCCGCCGACTGGGCGGCGTTCCTCGACGCCTACCGCGGCGTCGGCGGCCCGGCGGTGCCGCGCGACGGCGATCCGTGGCCGTGGCTGGACGCCGTCGCCCGGGCGCTGGTCGTCCAGACCGCCGCCCGCGCCGTGATCGAGGCGATCGTGGCCGGGCGGGAACTCGACCGCGTCGGCGAGTCGTTCGTGCGGACGAGTGCGCAGATCGGTGCCGAGGCCCGGTCGGCGCACCGGGAAGCCCATCGTTGAGCTGGTTCCGGGCCACGAGCCCGGCGGAGGAAGGACGACCGTGTCGACCCTGCAGTGTCCGAAGTGCCACGCGGCCATGAACACCTACGAGCGCAACGGCGTCCACGTCGACCAGTGCACCGGATGCCGCGGCGTCTTCCTCGACCACGGCGAGCTCGAGCAGCTGATGCGCGTCGAGGAGCAGTGGGTCGAGCGCGCCCCCGCCCCGGCCGCGGCCCCCCCGCCGCCGCCCGCTCCCGCCGCCCAGGCCGGCTACCCGCCGCCCCCGCCCGCCGGTTACCCGCAGCAGGGTTACCCCCAGCAGGGATACCCGCAGCAGGGCTACCCGCCGCCCGCGCCGCCCGCCGGGTACGGTCAGCCGGGGTGGGGCTCGCCCTACGGCCACCACGGCCACCACAAGAAGCACTCGATGTTCCGGATGCTGTTCTCCAGCTGACGTGCCGCGCCGGGTCGCCGCGACCTCGCCGTCGCGGCGGCCCGTGCAGGAGGTGCCCGTTGCAGGAGCAGCCCGCGGACGGCGTCCGGGTGCGGCTGACCGTCGGCTACGACCTCGTCGTCGACGAGGTCGTGCTGCGCGAGCACCTGCTCGCCGGCGGCCTCGACCGCGGTTCGGTCGAGGCCCTGCGCGCGCTGGGCAGCGCCGCCGCGATGGTCGAGTCGCTGGAGCCCGCCGCGCTGGCCGCGACGCCGGGGGTGCGCGTCGTCGCCGAGGAGCGGTTCGCCGCGGGCCGCGACGGCGAGGACGACGCCGCCACGGACCGCGGGTGGGGGCCCGTGGTGCGCCGCCTCGTCCGCGGTCTCACCACGTGGGACTGAGCCCCAGGTTCACCAGCCGAGCTTGAGCGTGGCCAGGAAGTCCTGCAGTCGCTGGGCGATGAGCTGGTGGTCCTTCGCCGAGGGGTGCCAGTCGCAGCCGAGCTTGTCCATGCCCTCGTCGGAGTAGTACCAGTACTTCACGTTCGGGTCGCCGGCCGCGTTGAGCTCGGTGACGACCTGCTGCACGTTGGGGCCCATCTCGTTGCCCGGGTACACGGCCGTGGCGCTCGCCACGATCACCGTGCTCGGCCCGTAGATGCCGCGCAGCTTCGCCACGAACTCCTTGTAGGCGCTGCGGTAGGCCGCGGTGAGCGCGGCGGTGTTCGCCCACGCCTCGTTCCCGTTGAGCGTCGTCGAGAAGTCGTTGATGCCCAGCCCGATGACGACGACCTGCGGCTTCCACGACAAAGGCCGCTGCCAGACGTCGTTCGCGTCGGCCAGCAGCGCGCGGTCGTAGTAGGTCCGGTAGCTGGTGCCGGGCTCGCCGCCGCCGTAGTTGCGGACCATGCCGCGGCCAGAGAACGCGTTGAGCTGGTAGTCGGCGCCGAGGGCGCGCGCGGTCAGGGCACCGAACGTGACGTCGGCGTTGCTCAGCTTGTTGAGCTCGGTGCAGCTGCGCGACGTCGAGAGGTCGCCGTAGCCGGCCGTGTACGAGTCGCCGATGAACTCGATCTGGCGGTTCTTGAACGGGCGCGGCACCGCGATCACCGAACCCCCGCTGCCCGCGACGAGACCGCCGAACGTGGCCGTCGACCACGTGCTCTCGCTGCGCTTGACCAGGCGGAACAGGTGCGTCCCGTCGCGCAGGCCGGTGATCCAGTGCGTGGACGTCGACGGCGCGTTGAGCGTGGCGACGGTCACGCCGTCCACCTGGACGTCGAAGAACGCGCCCACGTCGTCGATGTTGACGCCCACCGACGTGCCCGTGAACGCGCCCTCGATGGCCACGCCCGGCCAGCTGAACTGCCACGACGTGCTGTTCACCTTGACCCTGCCGGCCGTCACCATGCCGGTGAGGCTGCCCTGCGCGCGGGGGCCGTCCGACAGCGTCGGCGTCGGGGTGGGGCCCGTGGGCGTGGTCGTGGTCGGCGTGGTGGTGGGGCTCGTCGTCGTGGTGGTGGTCGGGGTCGTCGAGCCGGGGGTCGTCGTCGTGGGCCGGCTGGTCGTCGTGCCGCACTTCTTGGGGTTCTTGCAGCTCCTGGTCCTGGTCGGCTTGCCGGTCGTGCACTTCTTCTTGGTGCACCCGGTCGGCTTCTTCGTCGTCTTCTTCGTGGTCTTCGTCGTCTTGGTCGTCGTCGACGGCTTCGGCGTCGCCTGCGCGGAGCCCGCCCCGTCGGGTGCGCTGCCGCCGGTGCTGGCCAGAGCCGGGCCTGCGGCGAGGGCGAGGGCCGCGCAGGCCGCGGTCGCCAGGGAGAGCAGGGTGCGCGAGCGGTTCACAGGAGCTCCAGTCGGCGGCGACGTCGGTGGCGGGGGGTGCTGGGGCAGGTGGGGCCCGCCGCGGGCCGGCTGCCTCGACGCCGCGGCGTCGCGCACCTTAACCGAGTCAGCGCATTCGTGACGAGGCGTGCGGAGAGGTCTGCGCCGCACGGTGCCGGCGGGGCGCCTCCCCGAGGCCGCGCCCGCCTCAGATGAGCAGGTTCCGTCAGCTCCGGCACCGCGAGAGGGTGCCCAGCTCACGGAAGCCGCTCATCTGGGGCGGGCTGGGCCGGCCGTCAGGCCCAGATGCCCCCACTTCCTCGCGACACGCCGGGGGAGCACCCGGCGTGTCTCGTGAAGTCGGGGCATCTGCCCCGCCGACAGGAGGCCGGGGTCGGCAGGGACGCCCGCCCGGGCGCCGAAGGCGGCACCCGTCGTCCGCGAGGATGTCCGGCTCGCCCGGTGCGTCACACGACCGTTACCGGGCGGACACCCCGGGCGCGACCACGCTCCCTAGCTTCTCTGTCAATCGTTAGGTATTCCCCACGATGCGACGGAGGCATCCGCTCGTGAGCAGCTCCACGGCCACCACCTACGCGGCGCGAGAGCACGCCCGTGCCCAGGCAGGGACCGTCGTCGACACCATGCCGGTCGTCCCGGCGAGCACCTGGCCGAGCCCGCCGGAGGGCGTCCAGCACGCCGACCTCGTGTGGGCCGAGACGGTGGCGGGCGGCAACTACACCTCGAAGGTCCTCGCGGCGGGCACGAGCCTGCAGCTGACGGACGTCGACGGCGACGCGGCGGCGCACGTCGTCCTGCTCAACGCCGACCAGCCGTGGGAGCGACTGAACGTCGCCGACACGACGAAGGTCGCGTGGCAGGCGTACCTGGGCGTCGGGCACCCGCTGCTGTCCGACCAGGGCCGCGTGCTCGGCGTCGTCACGGCCGACTCCTCCGGTCACCACGACGCGCTGTGCGGCACGTCCAGCCTCGGGCGCAACCGCGAGCGCTACGGCGACGGGTCCCCGCAGGGCCCGAGCCCCGCCGGCCGCGAGCTGCTCACCCTCGCCGGGCTCAAGCACGGGCTCACCCCGCGCGACCTGCCGGCGGGCGTCACCTTCCTCAAGGGCGCGACGGTCGCGGACGACGGCGCGCTCACCTTCACGGGCGGCGCGGGGGCCGGCGCGAGCGTCACGATCAAGGCCGAGCTGCCGCTCGTCGTCCTGATCGCCAACGTGCCGCACCCGCTGGACCCGCGGGAGGACTACGTCAGCACGCCGCTGCGCGTCCTGGCCTGGCGGGGCGAGCCGACAGCGCTGGATGACCCGCTCGCCACCGCCACGCCCGAGGCGCAGCGCGCCTACCTCAACACCGTCGACTACTCCGTGGCCCGGGGGCTGTGATGACGACCACCACGCAGCAACACGCGATCACCCGCGACGGCCAGCTGCTCGGCACGACCGTCCTCGACCAGACGGTGCCGGCGCGCGCGCCGTGGTCGGCCGTCGTCAAGGCCGGGCAGGTGCTGACGATCGTCGACCTCGGCGGCAACCAGGCCGTCGACTGCATCCTCTACAACGCGGTCGACACCGACGACCGCTACAGCGCGGCGGCGACGATGAGCGCGCAGTCGAACATCTTCCTCACCACGGGATCGCAGCTGCGCACGTTCGACGACACGGTGCTGATGACGGTGGTCGGCGACGACGTGGGCCGCCACGACACCATCGGCGGCGCGTGCTCGAAGGAATCGAACACCCTGCGCTACGGCCACCACACCAAGCACCAGCACGCGTGCGTCGAGAACTTCCTGATCGAGGGCTCGCGTTGGGGGCTGGGCAAGCGCGACCTCGTCTCCAACATCAACTGGTACATGAACGTGCCGGTGGAGCCCGACGGCGTGCTGGGCATCGTCGACGGGCTGTCGGCGCCCGGGCTGCGGGTGTCGCTGCGGGCGGAGGTCGACACGCTCGTCCTGGTCTCGAACTGCCCGCAGATCAACAACCCGTGCAACGGCTTCGACCCGACGCCGGTGCGGATGGTCGTCGCCGATCTCGCTGCGGCCTCGGCGTGAACGCCAGCTTGGGCGAGCTGAGCTACGACACCCTGCTCGTCGCCAACCGGGGCGAGATCGCCTGCCGGATCATCCGCTCGGCACGACAGCTGGGCCTGCGCAGCGTCGCGGTGTTCTCCGACGCCGACCGCGGCGCCCCGCACGTGCGGCTGGCCGACACCGCCGTCCGGCTCGGCCCGGCGCCGGCGCGCGAGAGCTACCTCAAGGTGGACGCCGTCCTGGAGGCCGCGGCGGCGACCGGCACGGGCGCGATCCACCCCGGCTACGGGTTCCTCTCGGAGGACGCCGCGTTCGCGCGCGCCGTCGAGGCCGCGGGGATCGCGTTCGTCGGCCCCCGCCCCGAGCACCTGGAGCAGTTCGGCACCAAGCACACCGCCCGCGACCTCGCCCAGGCCGCGGGGGTGCCGCTGCTGCCGGGCACCGGGCTGCTGCCCGCCCTCGAGGTCGCGCTCGCCGAGGCCGAGGTGCTCGGGTATCCCGTGATGCTCAAGGCCACCGGCGGCGGGGGCGGCATCGGCCTGCAGATCTGCCGGACACCCGGCGACCTGGCCGAGGCGTGGGACCGCGTGCAGCGCCTGGCCGCGCGCAGCTTCGCCTCGGCCGGGGCGTTCCTCGAGCGCTACGTGGAGCGGGCCCGGCACGTGGAGGTGCAGGTCTTCGGGGACGGCGTCGGCCGCGTCGTCAGCCTCGGCGACCGCGACTGCTCGCTGCAGCGCCGCCACCAGAAGGTGCTGGAGGAGGCGCCCGCGCCAGGGTTGCCGCCCGCGGTGCGCGAGGCCCTGCACGCCTCGGCGCGGGCGCTGTGCGCCACGGTCGGGTACCGGTCGGCGGGGACCGTCGAGTACGTCTACGACGCCGAGCGCGAGGAGGTGTCCTTCCTCGAGGTCAACACGCGCCTGCAGGTCGAGCACCCGGTCACCGAACAGGTGTCAGGCGTCGACCTGGTCGCGTGGATGCTGCGCCTGGCCGGCGGGGACGCGACCGTCCTCGACGGCGTGCCCGACGACGGCCCGCCGCGCGCGGGGGCGGCGATCGAGGCGCGCGTGTACGCGGAGGACCCGCGGCGCGACTTCCAGCCGAGCGCGGGCGTGCTCACCGGCGTCACGCTCCCGGGCTCGCCGGACGGGACGGACGGCGTGCGCGTCGACGCCTGGATCGAACCGGGCGTGGAGGTGTCGGCGCACTACGACCCCATGCTCGCGAAGGTCATCGCGACGGGCACGGATCGCGACGACGCCCTGCGACGGCTCGCGGCCGCCCTGCAGCAGACCCGCGTGGACGGCATCGAGACCAACCTCGGCCTGCTGCGCGCCGCCGTCGCCGACCCGCGCGTCGTCGCGGCCGAGCACGTCACCGCCACCCTGGCGACGATCGCGGACGACGAGCCGCGGATCGACGTCCTGCGCTCGGGGACGCTCACGACCGTCCAGGACTGGCCGGGCCGCGTGGGGTACTGGGAGGTCGGCGTCCCGCCGTCGGGGCCGATGGACGACCGGTCGTTCCGGCTCGGCAACTCCATCCTCGGCAACCCGCCGGGCGCGCCCGGGCTGGAGTGCACGCTCGACGGGCCGAAGCTGCGGTTCTCGACGGCGACGACGGTGTGCGTGACCGGTGCGCCGGGCCCCGTGTACGTGGACGGCGTCGAGGTGCCGATGTGGGCGCCGGTGGAGGTGCCGGCGGGCGGGGTGCTCGACCTCGACCTCGCCACCGGTCCGGGTCTGCGCGGATACGTGCTGGTCAAGGGCGGTCTCGACGTCCCGAGGTACCTGGGCAGCGCGGCCACGTTCACGCTGGGGCAGTTCGGCGGGCACGGGGGCCGCGCGCTGCGACCGGGGGACGTGCTGCGGCCCGGCCACCAGCCGATCGTCGACACCCTCGACGCCGACGCCGACCTGCCGGAGTTCACGAACGCGTGGCGGATCAGCGTCGTCGAGGGCCCGCACGAGGCGCCGGAGTTCTTCACGCCGGAGGACGTCGAGGCGTTCTACGCCGCCGACTGGCAGGTCCACTTCAACAGCGCGCGCACGGGAGTGCGGCTGGTGGGGCCGAAGCCGACGTGGGCGCGGGAGGACGGCGGCGACGCCGGGCTGCACCCCTCGAACATCCACGACACCCCCTACGCGGTCGGCGCGGTCGACTTCACCGGCGACGTCCCGATCCTGCTCGGACCCGACGGACCCAGCCTCGGCGGGTTCACGTGCCCCGCGACGGTGGTCAGCGGCGAGCGGTGGAAGCTCGGCCAGCTGCGCCCCGGCGACACCGTGCGGTTCGTGCGGATCACGACCGATGCCGCGGCCGAGCAGCGCCCCCGGGCGCGCGCCGGCCTGCCGGTGCTGCTGCCGTCGGGGTCCGGGGCGGGTGCCGGGGACGGCGATTCGGGCGTCCTCGGGCGCATCCCGGCCACGGACACCACGCCCGAGGTGACCTACCGCCGCTCCGGCGACGACCACCTGCTCGTCGAGTACGGGCCGATGACCCTCGACCTCGGCCTGCGGATGCGCGTGCACGCCCTCGCCGAACGGTTGTCAGCCGAGCCTCTCCCCCGCGGTGGGGTCCTCGACCTGACCCCGGGCATCCGCTCGCTGCAAATCCACGTCGACCCCGACCTGCTGCCGCTGCGGCGGTTGCTGCCGCTGGTGCGGGAGCTGGAAGCGACGATCCCCGCCACCGGCGAGCTCGTCGTCCCCAGCCGCGAGGTGCACCTGCCGCTGAGCTGGGACGATCCGGCGACGCGCGAGGCGATCGCCCGGTACATGGCGGGCGTGCGCGACGACGCGCCGTGGTGCCCGTGGAACATCGAGTTCATCCGCCGGGTCAACGGGCTGGAGTCCGTCGACGACGTGTACCGGATCGTCCACGACGCGTCCTACCTCGTGCTGGGGCTGGGCGACGTGTACCTGGGGGCGCCGGTCGCGACGCCGCTGGACCCGCGGCACCGGCTCGTCACCACGAAGTACAACCCGGCGCGCACGTGGACGCCCGAGAACGCCGTCGGCATCGGCGGCGCCTACTTGTGCATCTACGGCATGGAGGGGCCGGGCGGGTACCAGTTCGTCGGGCGGACCGTGCAGGTGTGGAACCGGTGGGGGGCGCTGCCGGGCGGGGTTGCTCGGAAGGGGCCGTTCGAGCCGGGATCGCCGTGGCTGCTGCGGCACTTCGACCGGATCCGCTGGTACCCGGTCGGCGCCGAGGAGCTGCTGGACCTGCGCGCCGACCTCGCCGCGGGGCGGCTCGACCTCGACATCCGGCCAGGGACGTTCTCCCTGGCCGAGCACGAGGAGTTCCTGGCGCGCGAGGCCGATTCGATCGCGGCGTTCCGGTCGGTGCAGTCGGCGGCGTTCTCCGCCGAGCGCGCCGCGTGGGCGGCGGCGGGGGAGTTCGACCCCCGGCCGGAGCCGGAGGTGGCGGTCGCGGGGACGCTGGAGGTCGACGTCCCCGACGGGGCGCACCTCGTGGAGGCGCCGTTCGTGTCGAACGTGTGGCGGGTGGACGTGAAGGTCGGGGACGTCGTGGAGGCCGGCGCGTCGCTGCTGGCGTTGGAGGCGATGAAGCTGGAGACGGTCGTTCCCGCGCCCGCCGCGGGGGAGGTGCTGCAGGTGCTCGTGGAGCCGGGAACGCAGGTGGCGCCCGGGGTGCCGTTGGTCGTGCTGGCACCCTCGCCGGTCGGTGACGGTGCGCCGGCGGACGTCGAGGCGGAGGTGGCGTGATGACGGTTCCCGTGGTGACGGGCTCGGCGACCGAGGCGGCCCTGCGCAGCCTCGAGGCGATCGCGGGTTCGGACCGGTCGGAGGTGTGGATCGCGCTGCGGCCCGCCGCCGACGTGCTCGCCGACGCCGCGGCGGTGGACGCGCGGGTCGCGGCCGGTGAGGTGCTGCCGCTGGCCGGGCGCACCCTCGCGGTCAAGAACAACATCGACGTCGCCGGGCTGCGGACGACGGCCGGGTGCCCCTCGTACGGGTCGGTGCCGTCGGCGTCCGCGCCGGTGGTGCAGCGGCTCGTCGACGCCGGGTGCGTGGTCGTCGGGGTGACGAACCTCGACCAGTTCGCGACCGGACTCGTCGGCACCCGCAGCCCCTACGGGGCGGTGCGCAACGCCTGGCACCCCGAGCGCGTGAGCGGCGGCTCGTCGTCCGGGTCGGGCGTCGCCGTCGCGCTCGGGCTGGTCGACCTGTCGCTCGGCACCGACACGGCCGGATCCGGGCGCGTGCCCGCCGCGTTGAACGGGATCGTGGGGCTGAAGCCGACGCGGGGGATGGTCCCGACGACCGGCGTCGTCCCGGCGTGCCGCAGTTTCGACTGCGTCACGGTGTTCGCGCGGGAGCTGTCGCTGGCGTCGGCCGCGCTCGCCGTCATGGCCGGTCCCGATGCCGGGGACCCCGACTCGTTCCGGCCCGTGACGTCGGGCTGGTCCGGGGTGTCGGGCACCGCACCGTCGCCCTGGTCGCCCGGGTGCGGACGGGCGCCGCGGGTCGCCGTCCCGCGCGGGGTGGACCTGGAGGCGATGGACGCCGACGGGCGCGCCGCGTTCGCCCGCGCCGTGTCGCTGGTGGCCGCGTCCGGCGCCGACGTCGTGGAGGTGGACCTGCAGCCGTTCCTCGCGACGGCCCGGCTGCTCTACGACGGGGCATTCGTCGCGGAGCGGTACGCCGCGGTCGGGGAGTTCGTCGACGCCCACCGCGCCGAGGTCGATCCCACGGTCGGCGGGATCATCTCCGCTGCCCGAGACCTGCCCGCGCACCGGCTCGTCGCCGACACCGAACAGCTCGCTCGGATGCGCGTGCACACGGCGTCGCTGCTGGCCGGGGTCGACGCGCTGGTGGTGCCGACCGTCCCGGCGCACCCCACGCTCGCCGAGGTCGCCGCCGCGCCGGTCGCCGTCAACTCCCGGCTCGGCACGTACACGAACTTCTGCAACCTGCTCGACTACTGCGGGGTCGCCGTTCCCGTGCCCGGCGCCGGCGAGGCGTTCGGGACCACCGTGCCGTTCGGGGTCACCGTGATGACGCCGGCGTTCGGTGACGGCGTGGCTGCAGGGCTGGCGGGCTTGCTGGCCCACGAGTAGTCGAAGGGCTGCCACTCCTGGATGCCGCCGACCAAACCGGTCAGGACGGGATCGACGAACGCGAGGACGTCGTCGAGCTGTCCCCTGAAGGACGGCAGGGCGTCGTGGTGTCCGTGAGCCCGGCGCCAGGCGGCCCACTTCCGCTGCGCGACGGCCTCGTATCCGGCGGTGGCCGTCACCAGCGGACCGACGGCGACCCGTCGATGGCGGGCGACCTCATCGATCGCACTCGCGAGGTCTCCCGCAAGGAATCGGTGCGTCCGTGCGAGGTTGCGGAGGTCGAGGAAGTCGCGCCACCGGGTGCTTGTCGTCCCGCGCTGGAGCACGGTGACGGACTTCTCGGCCACCACCGTGGGCAAAGGGTGACCGAGCATGGTCACGTCGTCACCCAGGAGTCCTGGGAGAGTGATCGGCTGCGGCGCCGGCCAGATCGGGTCGCCCGTGCTGATGTCGAGCCGGACCTGCACCCGCGCGCTGTGCAGGGCGGTGGGCACGGTGATCCGAAGGCCGGTGTACTCGTCCTCGTCCCGGATGAGCTGCACGGTGGCGTGATCGACGTCGAACCTGAGGCCGTCGTCTGCGTCCACGCGCGCGATCGCCGCCACCACCGTGCGCAGGTGGTCCTCATCCAGGCGAAGATGCAGGGCTTGCATATCGATGTCTCGTGTGGGGCGGCGGAGGGCGAACGCGGCGAGCAACACCCCGCCCTTGAGGGAGAAGTCGTTCCGGTACCGCGTCACGGACAGACGGTGCAGGGTTCGCTCCAGTGCGTACAGCGTCATCATCTCGTCGGTGGGGCGTCCCAGCCCTCGGGAGAGTGCCTGGAGTCGGCGGTAGACGTCGCTGCTCACGCCAGGATCTCCAGTGCCGCACGTAGCGGGGTGGCGGCGCGAGGCAGCTGCTCCGCCAGCTGCATCAGCCGGGCTGGATGCGAGTCCCGCCACCGCAGCCAGGCGCGCAGTGCCTCCAGTGCGAGTTCGTACCCGACCGTGCCCCGCAGACGGAAGGCGTCCGCGATGCAGCGTTCCGCGGAGTAGAGCCCGATGGTGGTGTCGGTCCCTTCGACGGTCATCACCTGGCGACCGAGGGAGAAGGTCGCTGCGTCGAAGTAGTGCCACGCAGCGGGTGCGGACGTCGACGGGCCGCTTCGGCCCCGGGGCAGGGCGACGTCGATCCGGGACGGAATAGCGTCGGTGAGCCCGTGCCTGGCGAGGGCAGTCTCGAGGCAGAGAATGGCATCTGGCGCGCGGGTGACGATCTCGAGGAGATCGCGATCGACGGGGGCCGCGTCGGCACGCCGGTAGAGGCCGCGGCCGACGACCTCAAGCAGCCCGGCGTCCCTCATCCGGTACAGCGTGCGGGGCGGGACGCCGGCGCGCGCCGCCTCACTCTGTCTGAAGACGCCCAAGGGGACACGCGACAGTCCACTGGTCTCTTTCGCAGGGCGCGCATCATTCACGACAGATGACCCTAGCTGTACCAGGAAATGCGCGCTAGAGCTCGGCAGGTGCCCGCCCAATCGCGGCCGAGGCGCCCCCGAGCCATTCCGGGGCCGCGCGCTCAGCCGCACGCCTGTGCTCGATCAGCACTGAGGCGCACCACACCGGTCGGGGTGGCGACGGCGGTGGCGAGGAGCCGCACCTTCCCGGCAGCGCAGGCCGCCTCCGCGGTGCGCATCCAGCGCACGTCGGTCTCCCGGGGGGAGGCCTCGCCGGGGCGAGCGACTACGACGACGAGCCCGGCGTCGGGGCAGTGCTGCAGGAGGGCGCCGACGAACGGCGCGATGGCGCGAGGGTCGTTCTCGACCCCGGGCGGCAGGTCGTCGATGGCGCACGGCTGGAGGAGCCGTGCCTGGTCGTCGCAGAGCAGCAGGTACAGGGCGCCGTTGCGGCGGTCGTGGTCGTTCACCACGAGGTCGACGATGTCGTCGAACAGCTCGGGGTCGGTCATCGGCCGGTCCTGCCAGCCGTCGGGAAGGTCGTCGAAGCTCATGCCCGTCAGCGTCGCTGAAACCGGCCATGCCCTCGGCCGCTCATCCACAGATCGCGGCCACGCTCCGGCTGTCCACAGGGTGCGGGCCCGGCGGCGTCGCGGCCGCTCGCGGACGACGTCTCGCAGCTCACACTCCGGATCGGTGGAGCCGCCCTCGGCCGCGGTCGACACCCTCCGCGGAGGATCCGCACGACAGCGAGGAGTCGAGGGTGGGCGCGCCGATCCTGGTCACGGGAGCCACCGGCACCGTGGGGCGCGCGGTGGTGCGTGAGCTGCTCGATGCCGGGGCGCCCCTGCGCCTCGCCGGCCGCCGCGCGGCCGGTGCGCGGGGCGACGTCGAGCAGGTGGTCTTCGACTTCGTGCGCCCGCAGACGTGGTCGGGAGCGTTCGAGGGCGTCACCTCGATGTTCCTGGTCCGCCCGCCGGCCATCGGCAACGTGCGGCGCGACCTGCTGCCCGCGCTGGGGCCGCGCGGGACGCGGGGGTGCGGCACGTCGTCTTCCTGTCCTTGCAGGGCGCGGAGAAGAACCGGGTGGTGCCGCACGCCACGGTGGAGTCGTGGCTGCGGGGATCGGGCCTGGCCTGGACGTTCGTGCGGGCCTCGTTCTTCGACCAGAACCTCACCACGACGCACGTGAGCGACGTCCGCGACCGCGGGGAGATCATGGTCCCGGCCGGGCGGGGGGCGACCGCGTTCGTCGACGCCGACGACGTCGGAGCCGTCGCCGCCGCGGCGCTGCTCGACCCGGCGTCGCACCGGGACCGCGCCTGGACGGTGACAGGCCCCGAGGCGCTCACCTACACCGAGGTCGCCGAGATCCTCACCCGCGAGCTCGGGCGAGACGTCCGTTACGCCCGCCCGGGCCTCGTGCGCTACGCGCGCCACGCCCGCACCGCCCTGGGGATGCCCCTGCCGATGGTGGCGGTCACCGCCGCGATCTACACGACCGCCCGGCTCGGATGGGCCGCGGGGCTGACGGACGACGTCCGGACCGTCCTCGGGCGGGACCCCGGCGATTTCGCCGCTTTCGCCCACCGGGAGCGCGACGCGTGGCGGGCGGGCGGCGCGTGATCCGACCGGCTGAACCTCGCGGTCCCGCGCGTCCTCGGCGCCCGTCGGCCGACGGGGCAGGCAAGGGGAACGAGGCGCAGGGGGCGCGACGGAGGTGACGGGGGACGCAGCAACCACACGAGGGACGCCCGAGGGGGGCGGCCGTGTCGCGACGGGCCGTGCTGGCTGCCGGTGCGACGGGCGCGAGCGCGTGGTTGATCGGTGGCGGGAGCGCGCAGGCGGCCGCGGCGGTGACGCCGCTCGCCGACGTCCGCCACGTCGACCCCGCCGCCGTGGAGCGCCGGTACCGGCACGCGAAACCGAAGGGCCGGGGGGAGCGGCTGCCGGGCATTCTCACGGAGCTGCCCGTCCGCTTCCACGGGCCCGGCACGCACCATCGGCCGGTCGCTGCCCTCACGTTCGACCTGTGCGGTAATCCCCGGCACGGCACCCACGGGTACGACGCGATGCTGATCGACACCCTTCGCGCCCACCGGGTGCCCGCGACGCTGTTCGTCTCGGGCCGCTGGGTGGAGGAGAACCACGACCATGCCCGCGACCTCGCGCGCGACCCGCTCTTCGAGATCGCCAACCACGGCACCCGGCGAGCGCCCCCGCACGCGTCGTCGACAAGCAGTTGCGCGGCCTGCGCCCCGGCGGCATCGCGCTTGGCCACGCCAACCATCCCGAGAAGGACACCGCTGAGGGGCTGCAGCGTGCGCTCCCCGCGCTGCTCGGTGCCGGGTGGGTGTTCGTTCGGGTCGGGGACGTCGTCCACGGCTGACGCCCATCGCCTTCGGATGCGCCCCGCAGGGCGTAGCCGACGGAATCGGTCATCGCGCCGTGGCGCCCCGAGGGTCTCGTCCTAACAGTCGTCTCAGTTTCGCTCGATATCACAGTGCCTGCCCAGGAGAACGATGTGACCTGAATGCAGGAGGCCAGTGATGGCAGCGACGACGGCACCGTACGAAAGAGCACCGATAAGTCGGTTGGCCGCCTGCTGGGTGCCGTGGGTGGTGATCGGCCTGTGGGTGGTGCTGGCCGTGATCATGGTGCCGCTGAGCGGGAAGTTGAGCTCGGTGACCACCGACAGGGCGGTGGACACCCTGCCGGCCGGTGCCGAGTCCACGAAGGTGGCGGCGCTGGAGGACAGCCTCCCCGGCGGTGAAGACAACACCTTCGTCTTCGTGTACCACCGCGCGGGTGCCCTGACCGACGCCGACCGCGCGACGGGGGAGCGCCACTACACCGCTCTTTCCCGGCGGTACCCGGCGCCGGCGGCGGCCCAAGCCGGGGACGACGAGGAGGAGGGCCCCGCGATCAGGACGTCGTCGGACGGGCGTGCGATGACGTTCACGCTCTCGGTGAGCACGACGTACGGTCCACCGGAGGAACTCGTCGGCCCGGTGCGTGAGGCGGCGAAGGACCGCCCCGCGGGTCTGGATCTCGAGGTGACCGGACCGGCCGCGATCGACGGCGACCTGGACGCCATCTTCGACGGCATCGACGTGCAGGTGCTGCTCACCACGATCGCGGTCGTCACCCTCCTGCTCATTCTCACCTACCGCAGCCCGGTGCTGTGGGTCATTCCGCTGCTGGTCGTGGGGGCGGCCGCCCTGACCGCGATGGCGACGGTCTATCTGCTCGTCAAGGGTTTCGGCATCGTGGTCAACGACCAGAATTCCGCGCTGCTGACGATCCTGGTATTCGGTGTCGGCACGGATTATGCGCTGTTACTCATCGCCCGGTACCGCGAGATGCTGCACCATCACGAGAATGTGGCTCTTCGGATTTCAGCGTGATGCCTGGTGTTGACCTGGGTGTTCACGCTGCCGTCCGGGCGGCGCTGGCGAGGAGGATACGGGTCTTGTAGTGGTGGGGGTTGCGGTAGCCGCGGCCGGTGCGCTTGATCTGCTTGATGGTGGTGTTGGCGGCTTCGGTGCGGGCGTTGGTGACGCCGGTGATGACGAGGACTTCGATGGCGGGCCACCAGGTGGTGATGGTCGCGGCGAGCCGGTCGGTTTCGGGCATCGCGGCAGCGGTGACGGCGTCGGTGAACAGGTCCCGACGGTGGTCGAGGTCGGTGAGGGTGGTGGCGTGGAGGAGGTGGCGGAGGCGTTCCTTCACCGCCCACGCGGCGGCGATCTCCTGGGTGGGGTCGTCGGCGGTGAACGTCGCCCGGAGCCGGGCCAGGCCGGCTGGGCTGAGGGTGTCCCCAGCGCGAAGCAGGAGTCGCCGGTTGGTCCAGACCGGGTCGATCCCGCGGCCGCGGCGGCCCTTGGTCTGGCGGGTGAGGCGCTGCCGGACCCGGGTCAGGGTGTCGTTGGCGAGTTTGACCAGGTGGAACGCGTCGACACTGACCGCCGCCTGCGGGAGCTGGTCACGTAGTGCGGCGCGGAACGCCGCAGAGGGGTCGATCGCGACGACCTCGATCCGGTCCCGCCACTCCTGCGGCCTGGCCGCCAGCCACGCAGCGACCCCGGCGGCGCCGCGTCCGTCGACCACGCCGAGGACGCCCCCGGTGTCGACGTCGACGATCGTCGACATCCAGGGCTCGTACCGGCGCCAGGTGCCGTGTTCGTCGCGCCAGTACCGCACCGACCGGTAGCGGTGCTCGTCGATGCCCAGTCGCCGCGGGCTGGCCGCGTCGGGGTCGATGCCGAGCAGGGCGGCGGCGTTGAGGACGGCCTGGACCGTCCACCACGACACCCCGTACGAGGCGGCGACCTCGGCGACGGACCGCCCGGCCAGGACCGCGGTGAGCAGCTGCTCCCGCAGGCGGGCGGTGGTCCTGGCCCGGGCCGGACCTGCCCGGTGACCTCCGCGAACGTCCGCCTCGGACAGCGTTGCTCCACACAGGCGAAGCGCCGCCGGATCAGGACCACCCGTACGTGGCCGGCGACCGGAACGTCGCGCAGCCGTTGTCGGGTCCGTTGATGGACCCGCCCCGAGAGCACCCCACAGGTCGGGCAGCCCGCCTCGCCCTCGACGGAGGCGATCACCACCTCCCGGCCGCCTCCGGGCAGGTCGACCGCGCTCACCACGCGGTACCCGGGCAGGTCGAACAGCACACTCGCCGCATCCCGCGGCGAGCCCGTAGCGTTGTCCACGGCTCGTGGTCCTTCGATCTCGATGAGTGCCTCAGCAACACCCATCTCAGCGCAGGACCACGAGCCCCCTCACACGGGCCCGATCACGCTCAAATCCGAAGAGCCGAGAATGTCCGGGTGGCGATGGTCCATGCGCTTCGCGGCGCGGCGCCGGCCGTCGTCGCGTCCGCGGCGACCGTGGTCGCCGGTCTGCTGTGCCTCCTCGCCGCGGACCTGAACAGCACCAGCGGGTTGGGCCCGATCGGTGCGGCCGGGATCCTGTGCGCGCTGCTGGCCATGCTCACGCTCTTCCCGGCGGTGCTCGTGGTGCTCGGCCGGCGGATCTTCTGGCCCGCCATTCCGAGATTCGGCGAGGCCATGGCGCAGAAGCCCGGATGGTGGGGACGGCTCGGCAGCGCCATCGACCGCCGCCGATGGGTGGCAGCGCTGGGCTCGTTCGCCGTTCTCGGCGTCCTCATGGTGGGGCTCACGGGCAACACCGGTGCGCTGCGCGAGCAGGACCAGTTCCCGACCCCGCCGGAATCGGTGACGGGATTCTCCGTCCTGCGCCAGCACTTCCCCGAACTGGGCGGTCAGCCGATGACGGTCTTCACGCGGCCCGCGTCCGCCGACCAGGTGCTCGACGTCGTCGAGAAGACTCCCGGGGTGGCGATGGCCGTCCCGGAGGGGATCAGCGGTGGCTGGGCCGGCCTGTCGGTCTTCCCGACGGACGCGCCGGACACCCCCGCGGAGTACGACACGATCAGGCGGGTGCGCGCCGCCGTCCACACGGTGAACGGGGCCGAGGCGATCGTCGGTGGGCCGAGTGCGGAGAACCTCGACACCGAGGTGACCACGAGACGCGACGAGAAGCTGGTGATCCCGCTGGTGCTCGCCGTCGTCCTGATCCTGTTGGGGCTGTTGCTGCGCGCGGTCGTGGCCCCGCTCGTCCTGATGGCCACCGTGATCGTCTCGTTCGCGGCAGCGTTCGGGGGCAGCGTGTTCGTGTTCGACACGATCCTCGGGTTCAAGGGGATCGACGCGTCGGTGCCGCTGCTGGCATTCCTGTTCCTGGTGGCACTCGGCGTCGACTACAACATCTTCCTGGTGAGCCGGGCGCGGGAGGAGGCTGTGCATCGCGGCACCCGCGAGGGCATGCTCACGGCCCTGTCCGCCACCGGTGGCGTCATCACCTCGGCGGGCCTGGTCCTGGCGGCCACGTTCGCGGTGCTCGCCACCCTCCCGCTGGTGTTGTTGGTCGAGGTCGGGTTCCTCGTCGCGTTCGGCGTGCTGCTCGACGCCCTGCTGGTGCGCTCGGTCCTGGTGCCCGCCCTCACCCTGCTGATCGGGCGCTGGATGTGGTGGCCGGGCCGGCTGCCTCGTCCGGCGGCGCAGCCGACGACCGCCGGACGGTCGCTCGTCGAGGACGAGGTGCCCGTGCGGTGACGGCGCACTGAGCAGACCCGGGGCGGGCACCCGTCCCGGGTCTTCTCACGTGCGCGCGGCCGGGAGCTCGATGCGAAGCAGGGCGCCCCCGCGGGCGGATCGGGCGACGGTGGTGCGGCCGTTGTGGGCGGCGACCACCCGCTGCACGATCGACAATCCCAGGCCGGAACCCGGCAACGCCCTGGCGCTGTCGGCGCGGTAGAAGCGGTCGAACACCCGCGGGACGTCGGCGTCGTCGATGCCCGGCCCCGCGTCGTCGACCTCGAGCACCGCCCACGCGCCCTCGGCATGCAGCCGGACGTGAACCGGTCGGTCGGCCGGAGACCACTTGCCCGCGTTGTCGATGAGGTTGAGCACGGCCCGCTGGAGGGCGGCGGGACGCCCGCTCACCCACACGGACGTCACGTCGAGCGTGACCTCGACGTCGGGTGCGCGCGAGCGTGCCCGAGCGGCGGCTGCCAGGACCACGTCGGCGACGTCGATCAGCTCGGTGCTCTCGTCGGTGACGTCGCCGCGTGCCAGGTCGGTGAGCTCGGCGGCGAGGGTGCTCAGCTCGGCCACCTGGGCGCCGAGATCGTTGAGGAGCCGCGTCCGGCTCTCCGCGGTGAGCGCGGTGTCGAGGGTGCCGCGCCGGTCGAGCCGGATCAGCAGCTCGGTGTTGAGGCGCAAGCTGGTCAGTGGCGTCTTCAGCTCGTGGGCGGCGTCCTCGGCCAGCAGCCGCTGGGCCCGGCGGGAGTCCCGCAGGGCGGCCAGCATGTCGTTGATCGAGCGGACCAGCCGCCGGATCTCGCCGCCGCCCTCGTCGGGGATGTCGACGTCGAGGTCTCGGGTGTCGGCGACGCGGACCGCTGCCGCGGTCAGCCTGTCGATGGGCGCCAGCCCGGCCCTGGCCACGGTCCGCCCGACGAGAGCGCCCACCCCGACGCTGATCAGCCCGAGCAGCAGCATGCTCAGCCCGAACCGGGTGACCGGCCCTTCCTCCTCGATGTCGGCGACCTGGATCGCCCCACCGCCCGCGCGCGCGGTGTAGACGACGTAGTCGGCACCGTTGCTGTCGCCGGACTCCATCAGGTCGGCCGCCGCACCTCGCGCCACCCGCGCCGCCTGCTCGCTCACCGGCGGCAGCGGCGGCTGGCCGGTCGGGGCCCGGGTCGAGCCGTCGGCGAGGACGACCCGCAGCAGCCGCCCGGACCCGGGGTACGGCGGCAGCTCGAGCTGCGCCAGGCCGGTGCGCTCGGCGCTGGCCGCCAGGACGCGGGAGTCGCCGCGCAGCTGCTCCTGGGCGGCGTTGCGCAGTTGCCAGTCCAGGAGCTCGATGCCGATCTGCAGGGCGACGAACACGCTCGCGGCGGTCGCGGTCGCCGCGATCACCGTCAGCCTGGTCCGCAGGGAGCGTCCGCGCCACCAGCGGGTCAGCCTGCGCGGTTCCCGGCCGGCGGGCCCGCTCACGGGGGAGTCTCGCGCAACGTGTATCCCAGGCCGCGCAGCGTGTAGATCAATCGCGGTTCACCGTCCGCCTCCAGCTTCCGGCGCAGGTAGCTCACGTAGACCTGCAGGTTGTTCGCGGTGGCGCTCATGTCGTAGCCCCAGATCGCCTCGAACAGCACGTCCCGGGTGAGGACCCGGGGGGCGTTGCGCACGAGGACGTGCAGGAGGGAGAACTCGGTGCGGGTCAGGGACAGCGGCCGCTCGCCCCTCCATGCCTCGTAACCGTCGGGATCGATCCGGACGTCGGCGAAGGACAGGATCGGCGACGGCTCGTCGGCCGGGGTGCGGCGGCGGAGCAGGGCCCGCACCCGGGCGAGCAGCTCCTCGATGGCGAACGGCTTGGGCAGGTAGTCGTCGGCGCCGGCGTCCAGCCCTGCGACACGGTGCGAGACCTGGTCCCGGGCGGTGAGCATCAACACCGGCAGCTCACGGCCCGCGGCCCGCAACCGCCGGCAGGCCTCCAACCCGTCCAGGCGGGGCATCATGACGTCGAGGATCAGCAGGTCGGGCGGCTCGCCCGCCGCGCCGATGCGCTCGAGCACGGCCAGACCGTTCGCGACGGTGCTGGTGTCGTACCCCTCCACCTGGAGCACGCGCTCCAGCGACTCGCGGATGGCCGCTTCGTCATCCGCGATCAGGATGTGCACTGCCGCCCACCCCCTCCCGACGATGCTTCGGGCGTCCAGCGTCCCCGATCACCCTGAGGACAACATAAGAGCATCGTGATCGCGCGTCCCCGGGTCGACTGGTGCGCACTGTTCAGCCGCCTGCCCGCCGCTGGTGCGCACCTGCGGCGAGGGCTTCGCTCTTGCTGGTGCTCGTCCGGGGTCGGCGGGCCGGGGCAGCCGCACCTTGCCTGTCGGGCTCGGACCTCCCGCCTTCACGGGCGGAAGGCGTCCACCACGTCCTCGGGCCCCCACACTGCAGCGAGATCGAGGTCGGACGTGGCGCCTGCGCGGGAGACGGCGACCAGCGGGGTGGTCCCGTCGGCGCCGGGGACGGCGACGGCGTCCCGTTCCAGCTCGTAGCGCTCCCGGGGACCGAACGGTGTGGCCTCGTGCCACTTCACGGACCCGACGAACCGCACGTGCCGTGCCGGAGTGTCCCGGTCGGCGCCCACGAGATCCACCTCCGGGTTGTTCGCGCGGTTCCACCACCCGCCCACCGTCGCGACGTCCGGCCACCCTGCGCCTGGGGCCAGCCTCGCGACCGCCTCGCGCACGAGGGGCTCGACGGCCCGGCCGCGCCAGGACGACCAGGACGCCTCGATGCGGGCCATGACGAGGTCGCCGCGTCCCCGTTCGACCAGGGGGATCCCGTCGGCGAGCAGGGCCAGCCAGAAGCGGAGGTACGGATCGGCGATCCGGTACCGGGTGGTACGGGTGTCGAGCTTCGCTGACAGCGGGCGGTCGACGGCGAGGACGCCACGGGCGACCAGCGCCTGGAGGAGCGGGCTGAGGGTGCCGGCGGCGAGCGGCGCCGCCCCGCCCGCGGCCGTGGCGATCGTCGAGAACGTGCGCTCACCGGACCCGACGGCGCGCAGCACCCCGGCGTTGAGGGAGGTCTCGGGGAACTCGCCGAGGAGGGTGAGCCGGCCCGCGACGAGCAAGGGGGACAGGGGAGTCCGCAGCGATTCCGTCAGGTGGTCCCGCCAGGTCGCCCCGGACGGCCAGTCGGTGACCAACTCGGGGTAGCCACCGGTGACGAGGGTCGCGTCGACGGCGTCAGCGGCGGCTAGCCCGGTCATGTCCTGCACGTCTGCCGGGGACAGCGGTTCGACGGTCATGGGGACCGCCCTCCGGTGGAAGGCGCGGGTCGGCGACTGCAGTGCCTGCATGACGGCGGAGTCGCTGCCGACCAGAACCAGCAGTACCGGCAGCCGCGAGAGCTCCTGGTCCCAGGCCGTCTGGAGAGCACCCTCGACCTCGCGGTCCTGCTCCATGAGCCAGGGCAGCTCGTCGAGGACCACGATGGCGGGGGTGTTCGCGACGGCGAGAGCCAGACTTCGCAACGCCCGCGTCCAGTCCGGCGCGACGAGCCCCTCCAGGTGAGCCGCTCCGGACAGGGGGGAGCGGGCGACCGCAGCGAGAAAGTCGCCACGTTCGGCGGCGGGCGGGCGGCCCCGGGTAGCTTGGAAGACGACGTAAGGCAGCCCGGAGCGCTCGCAGAACTCCTCGACCAGACGAGACTTCCCGACTCGTCGTCGACCGTTGACCAGCAACGCCCGACCGCCTTCGCCCGCCAGGACCGGGGCGAGCTGCTGTTCCAGACGTCCCAGCTCGATCGAGCGGCCAACGAATCGCATGCATCTACGTTAGATCCGATCTAACTAAGACGCCATCGATCTGGGGCCGGCAGAGCTGCACTGAGGCGCAACCATGCATCCTCTTGGTGGCTGCAAGAGGGGGTGCACCGTGGCCGAGACGTCGATCGCCAGGCTGTTCATGCACGGGAGGAGCCAGGCGGTGCGGTTGTCCGAGGAGTTCCGCTTGCCAGGCGGTCGTGTTCGGGTGCGCCGCGGGGGCGATGCTGTGCTCCTGGAGCCGATCGCGGCCGACCTCGACACGTGGGTCGGCGAACTGGATCGATTCGCGGAGGTGCCCCGCTTCGAGGAGGGCCGCGAGCAGCCGCCGACGCCGGTCCGCGAGGACATCTTCGAGTGACCTATTGGTCCGTCTTTGAAGTCTTCTGACGGTTGGCCTTGGCGAGGACTTCGTCGGCGGTCTTGGTCCAGGTGAAGGGGTGGGCGCGGTCGTTCCAGCCGTCGATGAACGCGCGGATCTTGATGTTGAGGTCCTTGACGGAGGTGAACACGCCGCGGCGGATGGCTTGGCGTTCGACGATGCCGAACCAGACCTCGACGAGGTTCATCCAGGAGGCGTGGGTGGGGGTGAAGTGGACCTTGACCTGGGGGTTGGCGGTCAGCCAGTCCTTGATCTCGGTGGTCTTGTGCGCGGCGTAGTTGTCCATGACCAGGTGCAACTCGGTGTCGGGGTAGGCGCGGGTGACCTGCTTGAGGAACGCCAGAAACTCCTGGTGGCGGTGGCGGGGCTTGCACGCCGCGGTCACGTGCCCGGTCGCGATGTCCAGGGCGGCGAACAGGGTGGAGGTGCCGTGGCGGACGTAGTCGTGGCTGCGGCGCTCGATCAGACCCGGTTGCAGGGGCAGGATCGGCTGGGTCCGGTCCAGGGCCTGGATCTGGGACTTCTCGTCCACGCACAGCACGATCGCGTTCTCCGGGGGCGCCAGGTACAGGCCGACGATGTCGCTGACCTTGGCGACCAGCTGCGGGTCGGTGGAGAACCGGAACGACTCGGCCCGCCAGGGCTGGACCCCGTAGGAGCGCCACGCCCGCGCGACCGTCGCTGGACTGATCTTCAACCGGGCCGCCAGCAGCCGCGAGGACCAGTGCGTCACCCCGAGCCGCTTGGGCGGTGGGACCAGCGTGGCAGCCACGATCGCCGAGTGATCCACGGTCCGCGGGCGGCCCGGGCGGGCCAGGTCGCCCAACCCCGCCAGGCCCGACTTCTGGTAGCGGCCACGCCAGGTCAAGACCGTCGGGACCGACACCCCCAACATCGCCGCGATCTGCGTGTTCGCCACTCCATCGGCCGCCATCAACACGATCCGAGCCCGCCGCGCAGCACCCGCGGCCACCGTCGAGGCCCGCGTCCACCGCTCCAACTCAGCACGATCACCATCACGAAGCATCAGCGCTGGGGCAGGTCGATTCGCCATACCTCATGGTCCCCAACCCCAACAATAAAGTCATTAACGACACGCGACACTATCTGCTCGACACCAACCTCGTCGCCGTGCTCCGGAACAAGCCCACGACGGTGCGTGACAGGCTGCGCAAGGCCCAGGCGGACGGCGAGGGCGTGGTGCTCTCGTCCGTGGTCCTGATCGAGCTCTGGTACGGGGCGGCCAAGAGCAGCTGTCCCGCCTCGGGCGAGGGTCCAGGCAAGGTTCATAACCCTTACCACGATGACATCCGTGGCTAGGGTTGCGGCGGTAACCCCGAGGGAGGTCTCGCCATGGCTCGCCGGGGTACGCGGAGCTGGCGCAAACGCGGTACCCCGCATGGGCGCGACGGCTCGGCTTGACCGATCGTCTGCCGGAGCAGTTCGCCGACCCCGGCACTCCTGGGCGTCGTGCCTGGGCGCCGATGGAGCTGCGTAACGCGCACGGGGACGTGACACTCACCCAGTGCAGGCCCACAACGCGTCGTCGGCACCTGCAGCAGTGCCGAACGTCGGGTGGTCCTGACGGGTGCCGAGCTTCACCGGAGGGCCTGGCCGGTGATCCACGCATGCAGCTGCTGGTCGGAGCTGAGGTCGAGCAGTTGCACGAGTCCCCAGTTGTCCCGGTGGTTGCGGGCCAGGCGCAGCCCGCTGTTCCAGTCCTCGGCGTATTCGCGCAGCGCGTCGATGAGGTCGTCGATCGCGGCGTCGAGATCGGCGCCGTCGGCCGCGACGGGCAGTCCGGGCATGAGCAGTGACCAGCCGTCACCCTCCGGGACGGCCTGCGGGGCGGGCACGATGAGCGTCAGTGCGTGCCGGAGGCGGTCGGCGTCCACCACCGCCACCCGACGGTCGTCCCGGGACACCGTCGCGGGCCTGCCGTCGTCGGCGGCATCGAGCAGGTCCTTGAAGTTCGTCCTGGCAGCGCTGAAGCTGCCGAAGTGCACCGCGGTCATGGTTCCTCCCGCTGCCACGATCGGTCGGTCCGTGAGTGCGTGAAGCACCTACTGGCAGGTGCGGTCAGGGGACTAGGACGGCGCGGGTCTCGATCACTTCGACGGTGATCGGAGGGCTAGCTACCTGCGCGGTGCCCTCGGCGGGGATCCACTCGTTGCTGCCGGCGACGCGGAAGCGGGCGGTGTAGGTGGTCGTGAGGGTGATGTCTCGCCTGCCAGTTGCCGTGTAGGTGTGGGTTGTGCTCATGGCGGGGTAGGGCGCCCCGGGGTCGGTGGTGGTGAGGCTCTGGCCGTCGCCGAAGGTCCACGTGAAGCTGCTCGCCGTGGCCTCGACTTCGACCGCCTGACCCAGAACGGTTGTCCGCAGGGTGACCGTGGGCGCGTCCACGTAGACGTTCGTGGGCATCTGGACCAAGACCGGGCGGTTGGCCGGCTGCACGTTTGCGCGGCCCGGAGGCAGTGGTAGTTCCCTCAGCTGACGCTGGCTCAGGATAGGAGCAGGTCGAGGCGCTGGTTCTCCTGGCCGCCGACACCGAGCACCTGAGACTCGCAGTTGCTCGCGCCGCGGATTGGTCACACCGGGTGGGCCGAACAGGATCCATACGGCGTTACCGTCAGGTATACCTGCGTCGGCGCACACTCGCTCGCCTGCATCGCACTGAATGCCCATCACCTGGCTGACGTGAGACGGGTCGTCCGGGCAGAAAGGTTTCTCGACCCGGACGCGCGTGGGCGCATTTCTCGGTCCGGTCGATTTCGAAAGGAACGCGTCGTCGGGTGTCTTTCCATCGGATTCGGTCGTCTGGCCGAGGATTCGAGCAAGCGCGCCAGCGGCCTCCCCTGCGAAGGTTGTGTTGGGCGCGTTCGTTGGCCGAATCGATGGGGGTTGGTGTCGCGTCGCTGCGGATGCTGTGAGCGCATGGCTGGCCATGACAAGCATCACTGTCGCCGCAAGAGCCGACTTATGACGAGGGCGCGTCAGCGCCGTCATTTTGTGCCCCCGTCGAATCGTCCGTCAACGACACGCCATCCAGCGACTATGTCCCAGGTTAAGCCAATAAGCAGTTGTTCGTTCTTGACGGGCGAAAAAGTGTCTAGAGTCTTTCCGGCGGCGTCCACAAGTGTGGAACCCGTGGAGTCGAAGGTGGCCAGCACTACAGTGTGCTTCGCTGAAGCTCCAGGAGCCACTGCGGCTCCGGTGACGGTGATTCTCTGTCCCAGGAGTCGCTGGCTGGCCGCTCTTCTTTTCGACACCCGATCGACGATGCTTTGGCACTGGACGCAGCCGCGGGTGGCGACCCCCATGATGGGCGTGGGATCACCGCTTGCGTAGGCGTACTCGTATGCCTTCAGGTACCAGCGTACGAACTCCTGCGCGCCCTCAGGCGTGCTCGGGTAGGCGGCCTCGGGCTTGACCGGCGGGAGCGGCGGCGTGGAAGGCGAGGCGGTCGGGGTGGTCGGGTCGGAAGTGACGGTGTTCGAGAGGGTCGGCCACGCTGAGGGCTCGTCCTTGCCGCCTGAGCAGCCGCCGAGGAGCGTGCTTCCCGCAAGCGCGACGATCATGACGGCCGTCCTGCCGCGCCGGGACACCGACCCACTCGCACCTGTTCCCCGAGATCGCATGGCCGGAGCCTAGCCCGCCCCGGATGGAGCCATTTCCGTTGTCCACAGGGAGCTTGCGCGAGCTGTCACGTCCGCTCGTGAGCAGCTGCGACTGGACGAGCATCTGGGCGGGCAGGGACCGTTCGAGCTCCCAGGTGAACGAGACCAGGTTCGGACGGCGGCGCCCACTCGATCCCGCCCTCGCGTGTCGACCCCGATCCCACCTCAGCAACGAAGAGCAAGCTTCAGGCCGTGCGCAGCTCCGCCGCCCATGCGGCGGCAAAGGCCCGGACGGACGTCGGGTCGCTGGCGGGGATCTCGTCGTCCGTGAAGCGTCCCAGGGTGCAGAGCATGTCCGCGAGAACGTCGACGGAGAAACCCGCGTCGGTCAGGGCGGCCAGTTCGAGGAGTCGGGCCTTGCCGAATCGCTCGGCGAGCACCTGGACGTCGACGAAGTCTCGGGCTCGGCCCTATCGAACAGTGCGACGAGCTTGCGGCCGGCCAGTTCCTCGGGGTCGAGTGCGGGACCGGCGATGCTCATCAGCGGTGGGCGCTGAGGGGTTGAGTCCATCGCGAGATCCACGAGGACCTCCTCGCTGTCCCCGTGGACGAGGAGCCGGGCGAACGTGTCCGCGCCGCGCACCCTGGTGACGGACCAGCCGCGACCGTGAGCCGCCGCCTCCAGTGCCGCTACCGCCGCTGGGACCGAGCCGTGATGCGGGGAGGTAAAGAGGTCGAGGTCCTGGGTTGGGCGCTCGCTCAGGCCCTGAGCTGCGAGGGCGGCGCCGCCTGCCAGCAGGAAGCCGTCGGACTCGGCCAGCTCGAAGAACAGACGGGCGACGTCGAGCTGGAACCGCGTCAGGGGAGAGGCTGCGCGATGAGTCATGACGCCTGCTCGGCGCGCGTGCCGACGAGCACTGCATCGAGTACCGGCTGCCATGCCGCACGGACTGCGCGGGGCAGGACGAGGTCGTGCCAGCCGTCCGCAAGGAGGACGCCGTCCACCCAGCGTTCGATGTCGGATGGTGCCCCTTCACGCAGCAGCAGCTCGTAGAGCCGAGCACGCTGGCGTCGATCCCTGGTCACGAACCGCCGCCCCGGTGCGGACCAGTTCAACTCCAGGGGCAGGACGACGTCGGCGAACGCCTCGCCTGGCGGGAGTCGCCACAAGCGGTCGGGCACCCAGCAACGTCGTCCGCCGGCCACGGTCAGCTCGTGCCAGCGCACCACCGGAGCAACGTCGAGGCGGAACCCGGCGGCCGCGACGAGGCGCTCAAGTGTGTCGGCATTGGGGGCCTTTCGGCCGTGCTCGTAGGCGGACAGGGTCGGGCGCGACGTGGCGGCGAGAGTGGCCCACTCGAGCTGACTGAGGCCAGCGCGGTTCCTCACTGAGGCGAGAAGAGATGGCCAGACACTCATCGGGTGAGGGTATCCGATCGGATACCTCGGGGTCACCCTGTGAGCAGCTGTGACTGGACGAGCATCTGGGCGGGAAGAGGCCGTTCGAGGTCCCAGGTGAACGAGACGGGCAGCTCGCCACGGTCGGACACGTACCGCGCAGTGCCGAGGAACATCAGCGGCAGGGCGCCGAGTGGCCCGGTCTTCGCCTCGCGGGCGAACAGCAGCACGTGCCGCCCGTGCGCAGCGTGGGTCCGGTAGCGAACAGCGGCGGGGGAGTCGGTGCGCAGCGAGGCGGGTGATTCCCAGTGGATGCGGGTGGGGCTGATCGCGTAGTCCCGGTACATGGTGGACGGGGAGTACCCGGATTCGGTCTTGCGCCAGGTGATGTCGAACGCGTCGGCGTTCAGCTCCGGCAATTGCCGGGTGCCGGTGGCGTGCCCGCGCGGCACTCGGGGCCCAGCAGGGTCGAGGTGTGCCCAGCCGAGCCCGGCGAGCATCTCCTCACGCGTGTAGCGGGCGTGCACCCGCAGCGGCACGCCGGCGAGGTCGGGCTGCACGAGCGGATAGCTGACGTGGGGGATGCGTTCCTCGGCGACGTCCCAGAGCTGCAGCAGTTCGGCGACGACGGCGGGGTGGGGGAGCAGACGTCGGGCGAGGCCCACGGTGGGGGAGGCGTCGCGCCCGTCGGGCCAGAGCGTGAAGTAGAGCATCGTGGCGAGGCGACGCTGCGGGACGTCGTCGAGATCGAACGACGCCGGGTCGGTGACGAGCTGGCGGTAGACGGCCAGGCGTGGCAGGTCGTCGACGTGGGCGAGCGCCCGGACGCGACGCAGCAGGTCGGCCTCCTCCCGCGCAGCGTCGGGCCCCGACGTCGACACCGCGGGCGCGCGGAGACCCGCGCGGCGGCAGACGGCCGTCCAGGTCGTGCGGCCGTAGATGTCGGCGGGTTCGGCGACGGCGTCGTGCAGGTAGTCGGCGAGCGCGTACTCCTGGGTGCTGCGCAGGCGGGCGTGCTCGCGGACGTCGTCGACGAGCTTGGCGGTTGTGGACGGCACGTGCGCGCGGACGTTCTCCAGCACCGCCTCGGTCGCGACGCGGTCGAGCTGCAGGTGGGTCCCGGCGGGCAGGTACGCGAAGCCGTGCTGGACGGCGTCCACGAGGCCTTGGCGGGAGACGCCGGTGAGCGCGCGGTAGCGCAGGTCGAACCGGAACCGCTTGTTCTGGTGGCCGATGAAGTCGAGCACCGTGAGCACGGACTTGCCGGGGCTGCGCCGCAGCCCGCGCCCGAGCTGCTGCAGGAAGACGGTGGCTGACTCGGTGGGGCGCAGCATGAGGATCGTGTCGACGTCGGGGACGTCGACACCCTCGTTGAAGAGGTCGACGCTGACGACGAGCTTGACGTCGCCGTCGCGGAGGGCGCGCAGTGTCGCCTGCCGGTGCTGGGAGTTGCTGGAGGCGTCGAGCGCGACGGCGCGGATGCCGGCCGCGGTGAACTGACGGGCGAGGAAGTGCGCGTGGGCGACGGTGCTCACGAACCCGAGCGCGCGCATCGTGGTGACGGTTCCGGTGGCGGCGACGACGAGGTTGCGGGTGCGACCGTGGACGGTGTGCTCGCGGTCGAGGTCGTCGAGCATCTCCTGCTGGTTGCTGACCGGCCAGGGTGCCTACCGATCCTGGATGCCTCGGCCCTGGGTGAATGGCCCGCCCTCGGCGTGTCAACCCGGCCCCACCCCAGGTACGAAGAGCCCCTTCGAGCCCCGACTTCGCAGCGGAGATCATGATGGCGGCCAGGTGGCTGTCGAGCGCTGGTCCCGACAACGGCCCGACGCAGTGGTCCCGGCCGTGTCGTGGTCCGAAGTCCCGGGCGACCGACACCTGCTGGCGAGGCCTGGCGTATGCGCTCGCTAGCCCGCATACTTGGATCGGTTTCGTCTCCGCCTCTGGTGCGCACAGTTCGTGGCATCGGTGCGGTGGACGCACCACCTTACGAGAACATCGTCCGGTTTGAAGTTGGAAGAGCAAGAGGAAGGTAGATAGTTATGGCTTTAACCGAAGAGCGTTTGCGGCGCCTGATATCAATTCTTGAACTGGAGGGCGTGCAGATTACGCGCAACAGTTCCAGTCAGGTCCTGCTCGACCTTCCGGATGGATTGAGGCTCTCCGCTCCCAGTGCGAGCACTACAGATTCGTACGTCACACCCGAGCTGCCGGCTCGACGCGACTCCCGGACGCAGCCGCTTGCGTCCGGTGGCGTACCCACGGCAGCGAAGGTCGTAGCTGAGCAGACGCGCATCCCAACTAGGGACCTGCTCCACGCCCCGGTTCGTCGCTGCGCCAAGACGCGATACAGCGGCGAGGACATAGCCTGGGCCGAGGTCGACCGCAGTCGCCGGAGGGGGAATCCGACGGGCCCTGTCTTGCAATCGGTCTACAGATGTGATGACTGTGCTGGGTGGCATACCACGAGCCGTGAGCAGCAGGCTTTCGCAAGACCCATCCCACGCGGAGATGCGGACGGCTGTGAGGTGGCGTCCAGCCACCGCAACCACGAGGACGCGGTGAAGGCATTGCGGCATCTGCAGGCGAACCCGCGGTTCGGTGAACCTCCCAGGTCTGTCTACCAGCACGACGCGTGCGGTTTCTGGCACCTGTCCAGCCGGGATGACCCGACAACCGGCACCGCGATCGCGACCCACTGAACTCCGAGACCCGGACCGCACCTAGGACGCGTGTGCCGTCCTAGGTGCGGTCCGGGCTCGACGGTTCACGTCGTGGAGGTCCTCGGCGCGGTAGTGGACGCAGGTCCATCGGGCGCGGCGAAAATCGAGCCATTCGTGGGCCGACGCCGAAGTAGTCAAAAGACAGACAGGTCGCGTTCGAGGGCGTCCTATGGGAAACCTCAGTCCGGAACGGTCAACGTGCGCCCGGCGGCGCGCCCCTCAGGTCTCGGTCGGGCCGGTAGGACGCGACGGTGGGGAAAGGCTGTCGAAAAGTACCTGGTACCTGTGATGTGCGTTCGCCAAGAGCTCGCTGTAGCTGAGAATAACGTACTGACTGGACAGTCCTTCACGGTCAAAGGCGTCATCGAAAGAATCGCCCAAGATATACACTTCGATGTTGTCCTGAGTGAAGCCCGGCAGCGACGACTTGAAGATATTCTTGTAGAGCATCACCTGGGCGAGCTCGCGAGTCCCGATCACTAAGCCAGGACGTTTGAACTCTATCACCACGAGTCGGCGCGGCGTTTCTCCTGGTTCAGACCCAAGGTTTCGGTCGTCAAAACACACGAGATCCGGCCTGCTGGCTGATGCAAACTGGAATTCGCTTGCAAGTCGACCTTCGAGT
The DNA here is from genome assembly GCA_046330935.1 of Kineosporiaceae bacterium. Classification (GTDB taxonomy): domain Bacteria; phylum Actinomycetota; class Actinomycetes; order Actinomycetales; family Kineosporiaceae; genus JAXLRU01. The sequence continues at coordinate 438,313 of JAXLRU010000004.1, read as the reverse complement.
TGCGTTGCGAACGCACGATTGTCAAACCAGTACTGAAGATCGTTCCGCAACAGCCATATATTCTTGGATATCACCTCGTGAATTTCTTTCTCCAGTGCGCCATCCGCTACCTTCCGTTGAAGGAGTGAAATGACCTCTAGCTGGGTGGAGAGGATCGCGGCCACCTCGGCCAATTGCGCGGTTCCGTAGCGCGCGAGGAGTTCGCCCAATCTCTCGACCTCTTCGGGAGCGGAGTCGCGCACGGAGTCCAGAATTAACCGAAGAGAATCTGACTCGTAATATCTGATGATCATGTCGACGACTTCGTCCACAGTCTCGTCCGTCTCGTTGCGAGACAGCTTATCTATGAGAGCCTCGAGGCTGGCGTCAAGGCGCGCGTACACCTCAGGACCTAGCTGCTTAAGCCTTTCTTCGAACCCAGGATTTCGTCGAAGAGCCTTATCTTTCCGCTCGCTGCTGCGCTCTTTCGCTAGACCATGCGCAATGTTCTCGAGCTTGCGGCGAGCGTAGCCCTCGAGAGCTACCACCGACGGGTCTTCAGGATTGAATCCACTCCTGCTCGTGTTGATGACGAAGGATCCGCTGGCGCCATCTTGAGACGGCTCGACCGAATCGATGAAGTCAGGGTTTAGCTCCCCCACAATCCGAACAAGATTGAAGTATCCATGCGACTGTTGATTCAGATCGAACAGGCTCGCCTCTTGAACAATTCGCCCGCGTACCCTAACGCTGAAACCTGGGGTCAAACCCCGGCGATCGCGTGCGACCACGTAGTACCCAGTCACGGTGCCTAGCCCCGGTAGCTCATCGCGGATCTCGAATCGCTCGCCAGGGATATCTAACGGCGAGCACTCTATGTTGTTGACAAATATTTGCCAACCCGGTCTGGATGGAAGATGGCGAGCAAGATAGCTTCTCAGTTGGTCGTCGTCGATGAGGGTAACCGACTCCAGAATCTCTTCAAGAGTGACCGTGGTGCCGTGCTCTCCAGGTGGGGCGGAGGACGCCTCCGCTGGAAACGTGAAGGTCCCTAGGTCAACTGCTTCGTCAAGGCCCTGACGATTCAGGGCCACCACGGTTCGCTGGCCATCCTTGCAAGTATCGACGATCATCGTTTTAGCGATGCCGAATCCAGCCAGTTTTCCTATTCCCTTGTTCCCGATCACGGGGCGCCCGCCAGGTGAAGTCTGTGACTCGTTATCCTGTCGACGATCGCGGCCTAGCGCAAGGTACCCTTCCGTCAGGTCGTCGAATGTCATCCCCAATCCATTATCAGAGATCGAGATGGCGGTCTCGCTATATGTGATTTTGACCACCGAAGCGTCTGCGTCGTAAGCATTTGAACAAAGTTCAGCCAGCGCCTTGGCCGTGGTGTTGTACATGGCAATGCCAAAGTGATCGAGAATCCGAGGCTTAACCTTGAACCGAACTTTCTTGGATTGTGTTGTCATAACGCCCTCCACGCGGTCTTGGAGCCATGCGCACCGTACACGAACACTACCAGCCAGTGGCCGCGACAGGCTGCTCCATTGATTGCGTCGCCTCGCGCCCACCTGTTGTCGCATTGACTGGCGGCGCGGCACCGTCACCGCGGGACCGCGAGCCGACCGGACCGCAACTCGACGGCGGGTGACTGCCCAGCTCAGCGGGCGCCCGTCCCGCTCAGTGAGCACCCGCACTGACGACGCTCTGAGGGGCCCGCGCCCTCGGGGGTCCTACGTCAGGAGCTAAACGCCCCGCGGCGAGTGAAGCACGGGCTCAGTGGAGCAAGTGCCCTAGGATGCTAGACATGTCAGCAGATTGGTTCAGTGAGCAGCTGGGTTGGAAAAGAGCTACGGACAGAGCGCAAGCGCGGTGTCTGAAGTATTTTGGGATGGCCTTTGGTCCCAACCTGGCAGATCTAAACAACACCGCAAGCACTCTCATAGCTGGGCGCGCCTTCGAGTTAATGGGCATCCCGAAGTCGCGAGTGGTGGATTTCACGATAGCCTCGCTCCAGGCGGAGCCAGATGACTACGAGGGGCCCGGCAATTCTAGGAGACCCGCGCAGGGCGCGGCCCTAGAGGCTGGACTTGAGCGAGACTTGGTGGAATCACTCGACGGGGATCGGTGGGAGGTTTCGCGTTCAAAGGTCGCTTCGGACTACGCGCAGTACCAGCATCTCGCTGAACTTCAACGAGCCATTGGCGAGAATCCCGAGCTGCGCATTTACGCTGCTGGTGACTACGCCGTGAAGACGGACGTTATGGTAGGCGTGAAAGGTGTCGCAGGTTCTGCGGTTTTGCCTTTGCATGCCGCCGTTTCCTCGAAGCTGACACTTCGATCCGATCGTGCGCAGAATGTTCGAACGGAGTTCGCGGTACTCGTTAGGAACCGTCGCGGAAGAGCGCCTCATCTGGTGGTCGTAACGGCTGAACCGCATCCGGGGCGCCTAATCTCTCTGGCGCGCGGGACCGGAGAGATAGACGCCGTGTACCATCTCCTGTTTGAGCCGATTGCCGCCGCGCTCGACGATCTGGTGGAGCGCCAAGACCACCATCACGCAACGTTGCAGTCTTTGCGGGAGCAGCGGAGCAGGTGGGCCGAAATGGTTGCGGGAAGGCGGCTCCGTCCCTACGAGGAGCTGTGCCAGGTAATTGGAGGCTCCTAGTGGCTCGCGGTACTCAGTTCCGGCCCGCGTGGAACGTCACGCCAAGCAGAGCCGCGGCCTCGACTCGCCTGTGATGGTCTATGTTGTCGACCGACACGTGGTTGATGTGACGCTATCTCGGCCCTGTCTTACACCGCGGCTGACCGGTTTCCGTCCAAGATTCTAACCTGCTAGTGGCGCAGGGTCGGAAAGAACTAAGATTGGCCTCGGCCGGTCTCATCCGTCGCGGTCAGCGGCCAGTCAGGGGTAAGGCAGGGTCAGCTGGACCCTGTCGTTGCCTAGCTCGTGGTCCTCGAGTGGCGAACCGGACCCATTAGTCCGCAAGAGGTGAGGGCGGATGTGTCGTGCGATTGCGGCTGCGAGGCCTGGGGGGACGGCGTTTCCGATCTGCTTGGCGATCTGGGTCTTTGTGCCGCACCAGACAAATTCGGGCGGGAAGTCCTGAAGGAGCGAAGCCTCGTAATGAGTGATGACGCGGTTGACTCGGCGACCGTCCTTCTCCCACTGTGGGTGCAGATACTGGCCCTTTTCGGGCTTGAAAAACTCGGTTCGTATGGTTAGCGAAGGTGCATCCCAGCGCATGCGACCCATGACATCGGTCGTACCTGCTGACTTTTCTTGCCAGCATCGCGGAAGGAGGTGAAAGGGGACATCAAAACGCCCGCCACCAGGAGGGACGTGATCGTACCGTTCAAGCGACTTTGGCGTGGGGTTGCGACCGAAGTGAATGTCCAAGCCCTTGAACGGCCCGGGGATGATTTGACCGAAGACCTCGACTCGGCTCTCGGGCAGATCGGTCGTCGACGGGGTCAGCGGCAAGCCTGCGATGCGGCTACGCACCGTCTCCCACGGCAATCGCCCGTCACGACCCGTCTTTGAGTGCGTGGGAGAGGGGGGTTCGATGCGACCGATACGCGAACCGATGACGATGGTCCGCGGCCGACGTTGCGCTACGCCGTAGTCCGCGGCGAGGAGTACGCCCCAGGTCAACTCATACTCACGTATGGCGCCGTGATCAGCTTCTTCCATTAACGTCTGGAACTCGGGGCTCTTGGAGAAACGATCCACGTTCTCTAGAACGAATACCTTCGGTCGAGCTGTCGCGACGACGCGGAGGTACTCGCGCCACAATTGATTCCGAGGATCCGTTGCGCTCTTGTTTCCGAGGTTCGAGAACCCCTGACACGGCGGGCCGCCGATCACGACGTCCACCTGCGGGATCATGTCGGTAGTCACTGAGGCGATGTCGCCCCAGAACGTGTGGCCCTCGCCGAAGTTCACGGCATACGTAGCGGCAGCGGCGCGGTCCCACTCGACGGCGAGCATCGAGGTGAAGCCTTCCTTGACGAAGCCGACGGTCATCCCCCCGCACCCGGCGAACAGGTCGATCATGGTCAGAGGTCGTGTCACGGAGGTCATGCTAAGTGTCCTGTCCTCGTGCTCGTGGCCGGCGCGCCGCTAGCGTGCGGGCCGTGGTCGAAGCGGAGTCGTGGGCGTCCTCGCCTGGGGTGCGGCGGAGCATGAGATCCAACAAGGGTCGCGACACGGCCCCGGAGCTCGCTCTTCGCCGAGCAGTGCACACTCTGGGTCTGCGGTTCTACGTCTCTCGCCGACCGATCGCCGCGGTCCGTAGGACTGCGGACCTGGTCTTCCCCCGGCTCAAGCTGGCGGTGTTTCTCGATGGATGCTTCTGGCACGGCTGCCCTGATCACCACACCGTGGCGAAGACGAACGCCGAGTACTGGGCCGCCAAGGTGGAGGCTAACCGTCGCCGCGATCGTGACACGGACGCCCGCCTGGTCGAGCAGGGCTGGACCGTTCTGCGTGTCTGGGAGCACGAGGAGGCCCGACTGGCGGCCGACCGCATCCGAGTCGCTGTCGACGCTCTCCGAGTGGCAGGCTGAGGGGCGGCGTCTTCCGCGAGCGGGGGGTCCGATCACGAGCGCCTCCTACGGTGTTGTTGGTCCCCAGTCTATCGAACATATGTTCGAATCGTCGAGTGCGCGCAGCGTACCGCTACGGGCGGGGGAGCGCGGGGGTGCCGGGTGTCGGCCTCGCTCGTGAGCCCCCGGACGTCACGACTCGGCCACGTTCCGGCGTGAGACCGGACCGCCACAGGCGCATGCCCGCTTGCGCGACCAGCGAGGTCCTCTGGCGCTCGCGAGGTGGACAGGAGAGGAAGTGGCTCGTCACCAGCTCCGTGACTGCCCGGCCCCATCGGCACCGCGAGATCACGGCGTGTGCCGCGCGACAGCCTGCCGCACCTCTATGTGCCTTGCCAGCGACCGGCGACCGGCGATGAGCGAGAGGAGGGCGCATGTCCGCAGAAGGCAGCGCCGTCGCTGTGACCAGCGAGCCGACGGCCACGGTCGCCCCGCCCGAGCAGGGCGCGAGCAAAGTCGCGGAGATCCGCAAGCCGCACGCCTGCGCGAAGAGAGCCTCGACATCAACCCGCCCAGAATTGTCGCTCGTGCCTATATCCCCAGCATGTGGCGGGGCAGCGACCCGGAGCGGCGCCCGATGCCCTAGGACCGCTTCGCGTTGAAGTCGGGAACCGGTGATAGCCTCGATGCGACCCGGCCGATCAGCGGTCAGCGCCGGGATCGTCCTGCGCTAATGAATCGACGGAGTGGGGCACGTCGTCGGCCAGCGCCGAGCGACCCAACGCGATCTGGTCGGTAAGGTCCGCCCCTGCCCAGGCGAACCACGGCTCCTGTCCGTCCTTGGGGATCACGAGTGCGCTGTTGCCTGCCAGCGCTTGCCGTGGGTCTCGCGTCTGGACGTATCCGCGGGTGTTGTAGAAGAAGGCCCACGCACCGTCGTGCTCCTCGACGCCACTCACCACCCATCGCCCCGTCGCGAACTCGGCAAAATGCTGGCTGAGCAGCGAGGTTGCCGCCTGACGGGCTTCTTCCTCGGTCATGACGAGCGATGCTAGGAGAGTGATGTCAACGACGGGCTGGTTCTGACCCTTTGCCGTCGGGTTGGTTTTGACCCCCAGGGTTGGTTACTTGTCGCGGTCCTTGGCGAGGAGTTCGCGTCGGGCGCGGGTGCGGTAGGACTCTCCGGCGAGGGTGAGGACCTCGGCGTGGTGGACGAGGCGGTCGATCATCGCGGCGGCGACGACTTCGTCGCCGAAGACCTCGCCCCAGCGTCCGAAGGGCAGGTTCGAGGTCACAAGGACGGAGCCGGTCTCGTAGCGGGCGGCGATGAGCTGGAAGAACAGGTTCGCGGCGTCGGTGTCGAACGGGATGTACCCGACCTCGTCGATGATGATCAGCCGGTAGCGGCGGATCTTCTTCAGTTCGGCCTCCAACGCCCCGGCCTGGTGCGCGCGGGCCAGGCGGGCGATCCAGTTCGTCGCGGTGTCGAACAGGACGGAGTGCCCGGCTTGGGCGGCCTTGACGCCGAGTCCGACCGCGAGGTGGGTCTTGCCGATGCCGGGCGGTCCGAGCAGAACCACGTTCTCGGCCTTGGCCGCGAACGTCGCCGTCGCCAGGTGCGCGAGGAGATCGCGGCGCAGGCTGGGCAGGTGGTCGAGGTTGAAGTCCTCCAGCGTCTTCACCGCGGGGAAGTGCGCGGTCCGGATCCGCATCATCGTCCCGGCAGATTCCCGGTCGGCGACCTGGCGTTCCAGGACCGCGGTGAGGTACTCCTCATGCGACCAGTTCGCGTCGCGGGCCTGGTCTGCCAACGGTTCCCAGACACGGCCCAGGGTCGGGGTCTTCAGCACCCGGGTCAGGTAAGCCAGGCGGGAGGCCAGGCCGTCAGGTCGGACCGGTGCCGAGACGGTCGGCGGGGTCGCGGTGATGGTGGGGGCGCTGCGGGGTGTCATCGGGTTCCTTCCCTCGGTTCAGGCACCGAGTGGGGTCAGTGTCGGGGTGGGGGTCGAAGTCGACGCTGAACAGGGCGTCGTAGTCAGGCAACGCGCGGATCGCGACGACGTGACCGTCGGGATGCGCGCGGGTGGAGCGGGCCGCCGCGGCGTGGCGGGCGGTCTGGGCGTGGTCACGGCGCAGGGCCGCGGCCGCCCTCCGGTGGGTCGGGTCGGTGATCGTGGCCCCGCTGGTCCAGACCCGCTGATGCTGGGCAACGATCTGCCCGGCGCAGGTCGCAGTCACCGCCTGCGGGCTGGCCTGCCAGTCGACGAACCGGCCGATCGCGTGGGGGTCGACGGAGTAGTCGTTGCCGGCCACCCGCACGTAGTAGTCCCGACCCAGGCGGACCCGCCCGCGCAGCCCGACCGCGGAAGCCACCGGCGGCAGGGTGAGCATCGCCGCGAGGTCGGCGTCCCACCGCTGCACCGGGCTGGCCCCGGTCGAACGCAGGTACCGGACGTTGGCCCGCTCCTCCAGCCACGCCTGGAGCTGGTCGTTTGAAGTCGCCCGGCCCGGTGAAGGTCCGCCCGGGCAGGAACGAGGTCTCGAAGAACCCGTTGCGGCGCTCCACCAGCCCCTTGGTCTCCGGGTCACGCGGCGGGGCAAGCCGCAGCCGCACCCCCAACGTCCCCGCGAACGCGGCCGCCTCCGCCGTGGGCTTGCCGCGCCCGCCGATCGCGGCCTCGCGGTCCCACAGCAGCGTCTTCGGGCAGCGTCCCCACCCGGACAGGACCTGCCACATCCCGGCCAGGATGTCCCCGCCCTGCCGGGAGGGGATCATCACCGCCGACGTCATCCGGGAGTACCCACACGTCATCGCCAGGACCGGCAGGACCCGCACCTGGTCGGCCACGACCGGGACCGCCGCCGGCGGGAACCACAAGTCGCACTGAGCAACCTCACCAGCGGCATGCTCGATCCGGTCAGCAGGGTCGGCGGGCAGACACAGAGGCCGCAGCTCCCGGACCCGGTCCTTGAGTACCGTCAACGACCGCGTCCACCCCACCCGCTCGGCGATCACCGTCGCGGGCATCCGAGGGAACTCCGCCAACAACGCGCGGATCTGCCCCTCCACCACGTCGACCGACGACCCCCTCGGTCCGCGCTCCCGCGAGGGCGGGCCCGCGGCCCGCACCGCCGAACGCACCGTGTTCCTCGCCACCCCCAACCGCCGAGCGATCTCCTTAATCGACAACCCCTCGGCGCGGTGCAGACGACGGATCTCCGCCCAGTCCTCCAAGCTGATCACCCCTCCAGACTCGAGGGGGGTCAATCCCAACCCGTCGACAGGGGGTCAGTTTCAAGCCGTCGTCGACAGTCACACCCGCGCCGGCGACAAGTACGTCACGGTGGTCATCGACCTGACCTCGTTATGGGGCCGGGACCGGACCCGTCCCGGCTGCTGGCCATGGTCGAAGACGTTCCAAGCAGGCCTTCGCGACCTGGCTGACCTCTCAGACCCCAGCCTGGCAGGTCTGATGCCGAGGTCATCGGGATGGGCGGGTTCAGCGGGGTTCAAGACCGTCACCACCGAGCACCTCCCCGAGCCGCGGCGGTCCTGGATCCCCTTCCACGTCGTCCGCCGGGCCGGCGACGCCCTGGACGCCTGCCGCTGCCGGTCCAGCAAGAACTCCGCGGCCACCGCGGCCGCAAACACCGACCCGCTGTATGCCGCCCGGCGGACCCTGCACAACCGGCACCACCCTCCTCAACGCCAAGCAGCGGGCACGAGTACACGCCCTGTTCGCGGTGCCCGACCACGTACCCGTCGAGGCGACCTGGGGCGCCTACGAGCAGCTCGTTACCGCCTACCGCGACCCCGACCGCACACGCGGCGGGCCACCCTCCACAACGTGATCACCACGATGAGCTCCGGCGTCCCGGCAGGCGCCCGAGATCGCGGCCCTGGGCCGGACGCTGAACAAGCGCGCCGCCGACGTCCTGGCCTACTTCTACCGACCCCACACCAGCAACGGCCCCACCGAAGCCAGCAACGGCCGACTCGAACACCTCCGAGGCACCGCCCTCGGCTTCCGCAACCTCACTACATCGCCCGATCACGCCTGGAGACCGGCGGCTTCCGAACCAAGATCACCCAACAGCTACACGCTCATCCTTGAAGAGCCGGTTAACGGCGTCTCAAGATGTTGCGAACGGGTAACCGTTCAGGCGGCTGGTGTGTTCCGATTCTATTCTCCCCAAAGCTCCCTCTTCGTCGCCCGCCCTGTGGCAAGAACATCATGAGCAGCGACACCTATAGATTGAGCGGGGTCTACCCCTTGGCTCTGGCTCCGGCTCGCGCCACGTGCGCCTGCGGGTTGAGGCTGGTGTTCAGCTTCACGGCGGTGGCGAACCCGTCGCTGTTGACGACCGCGACGGCGGCCTGTGCGGCACCGGCAGCATTCGTGAGGGTGAAGACGGCGGGGCTGCTGGCGACGGCCGTGCTGGTTGCAGGCGGGGGGAAGGCCACGTCGAACCTGCTCCCGAACGAACCGAAGGTGCCGCCGGACGTGGTCTCGCGAGCCGTGCTGAGCAAACTGTCCGCCCCCGTCGCGGCCAGGTACCAGACGCCCTCGTACCCGCCGAAGCCCACGGACGGTGCCAGCGCGGTGTCGGCACCGGCGACGGTCGTCCAGGCGGTCTCCCATGCTCCGGTGACGCTCTGCTTCATGGTGGCGACGGTGGCGGTGGTCGCCGGGGCGGTTGGCGCCAGGGTGACGGCGACGCGCAGCCGGCCCGACGCCGAGGCCAGAGAAGGCGTCCCCACGGAAGCGATGGCGGGCAGCGACGACCACGTAGTCCCGTGGCTGACGGGGTTCCAGACGCCGATCCAGACGAGGCCGTCGGTGCCCCGACCGGCCACGGCGACCAGCCCGTTGTCGAGCGGCGCCGCGGCGACGTCACCCGTGATCGAGGGCGTCACCGTTCCGGACGCACCCACGAGGCGCTCCCACGCCGCGAAGTCCGCCGAGTCGGAGGGACGCGCCCGGCCCCACACCTGAGTGCCGTGGGCAGCGACCACTGCGGCGCTGTTGTCGCTGCGACGCACCGCGACGGGCGCTCCGCTGAACCGTCCCTGCAGGTCGACAGGGGCAGGGAACGCCGACAGGGGGGTGGTGCGCGTGAAGAGCAGCACGTGGCCGTTGTAGCGGTGCGCGAAGACGTACTCCGTCTCCACACCGCTGGTGGAGGTCGGCCGGTCCAGCCGGGCGACGGCCGGACCGTTGATGTAGTTGCCGCCGTGCACGACCGAGCGCGACCAGGTGCCGGAGCCGAGCTCGCGGTCGGTGTTCGCGCTCATCACGAGCTGCCCGGCGCCGTCCACGTAGAACGCGTCGACACGGCCCGCCTGCCCCGAGGTCGTCGAGGTGTCGCCCGACTGCCACTGGACGACGGCGGGCGCGTCGCCCGCGGTGCCCGTCAGGGAGAGGTCTGGTGCGGGCGTGACGTCGGCTGGGGCCGAGCAGTAGGAGTTGGCGACCCAGATGTGCTTGTACGCGGCGATCGCGGTGCCGGTCGCGGTGCGCTGCAACGGCCAGGCGTAGGTGTCGCCCTTGTAGTCGAACTTCCAGACCTTGACCCCGCCGGTGCTGGTCACCGTGTACAGCACGTCGTAGCCGGGGCTGAGGATGGTCGTGAAGGAGCTGAAGCCGGTGCCGTACTTGGTGCGCGCCGTCAGCCGGCGCGCGCTGGGCGTGTCGTACTGGGTGCGGTACAGATCGCCCGCCGTGGTGCGCGACCACAGCACCGTGGTGCCCGCGGCGACCAGGTAGTCGGTCCCCGCGTACTCCGTGGACATCAGCTTCAGCTTGCCGGTGGGGAAGAGCCGGTTGGTGATGTCCAGCGGCGAGATGCGCAGGCGGCCCGAGGTGTCGACCGTCCAGATGTTGTAGCCCGAGTCCATGCTGATCATGTTCTTCGCCGAGCCGGCCCAGGCCTTGAACTCGACGCTGTCCGTGACCTTGGCTGGATTGCCCCACGCGCTGTTGGCGTAACGCCACACCCACAGCCCGCCGGTGGTGTCGGCAGTGGAGCCGCTGGTGATCGACGTGCCCGACGCCGCCACCCCGACGAGCCATGAGTTGCTCGGCCCCACCAGGACCCGGGCGAACTTCTCGATCTGCGGGATGCGCGAGTTCGAGCCGACCGGCTGCAGCGCACTCGTCGACGTGGCAATGGGCTTCATCGCGCGCGAGGTGAACGAGACGGTGGTGCCCGAGACGCTGACGAGCCGGATCGAGGCCTCGTCCGTGGTGGTGGAGCTGCTCGGGCACGTCGCCTGCGTGGCGTGGGCCGGACTCGCCGTGAGGCCCACAGGCACCGCGACGGCGAGGGCGAGGGTGAGCCCCGCGACGTTCAGCGCGGCCAGCAGGCGAGGACGTCGCCGAAGCGAGGAGTGGATGCGCATGGAGGAGCGGCCCCCGTTCCCTTCACAGTGGGCCCGGCAGGGTGCGTCGGGAAGCGCTCCGCCTGGCGTCGGCAGCCACGCACGCTAGCGGGAAACCGGAGAAATCAGGAGCCCCCGTCTCATGAGCGACGCCGCATCCCGGCTCCGAACAATGGTCACCCTTGACACCTCGCACCCAACCGGGATGAAGTGGACACCACTGTCGGCGACGTTGCCGTGACGGCGGGTCGTCGGTGCCGCTCGTGTCCGGAGGTCCCGTGCGCACGACCCGTGTCCCGTCGCCGTCCCAGCCCCGCCGCAGGGCCAGCAGCGCCGCCATCACTGCAGCCCTGGTGGCAGCGTTGACAGCCCCCGCACTCGCCGCCACGGCGTCCCCGAGCGGGGGAGGGGCAGCTCGGTCCCAGGCCGTCGATGCCACCCACCCGGCGGGCTACCCGGGGGCGATGAGCCACTTCGGCCTGGCCCGCAAGGACTGCCTCGGCACGTCGCGCACGACCGCGAGCAGGGTCTGGTTCACGGTGGCGAACGGCGTCCTCAGCGACGTCTCGTACCCGACGATCGACACGACCAACGTCGAGACGCTGCAGCTCGTCGTCACCGACGGCCGCACCTTCACCGACCTGCCGACCCGCGACGCCACCTACGAGGTGCAGGCGCTGGACGCCGGGGGCATGGCCTGCCGCGTCGTCACCACTCCGAAGCGCGGCACGTACCGCGTGGTCACCGACTACGTCACCGACCCGGCACGGTCGAGCGTCGTCGTCCGCACCAGCCTCCAGCCCGTCGGCAGCGGCAGCGTCGAGGGCTTCAAGGTGTACGCGCGGTTCGACCCGACGATCAACGGCAACGGGGGCGGGGGAGACCCCGACCGGCAGAACGCGGGGGCGGACGACGCGACGGTCGACACCTCCACGGGCGCGCCGGTCCCGGTGAGCAGTGACGAGGAGACGGCGACGATCGCCGCTAACCGCGACTACGCCGAACCCGTGCACGCCGCGCTGCGCGCCGACCGCGCGTTCAAGGCCGTGACCAGCGGCTACGCGGGCTCCGACAGCGACGGCCTGACCGCCCTCGACGCCGATCACGCCCTGCCGCCGCAGGCCCCCACGACGGCCGAGGACGGCAACGTCGTGCAGGTCGCCCAGCTCGACCTCGGCGGCAAGGACGGCGCCGCCCCCGCCAAGGGTCCGGCCAAGGCCACGCTCGTCCTCGGGTTCGGAAAGACCCAGGCGGACGCCGTCGCCACCGCGGGCGCCACCCTGCAACGCGCGCCGCAGGCGATCATCGACCAGTACGTCCGCCAGTGGGACGCCTACGCCGCGCGCCTGACCCCGCCCCCGCCGGGCCTCACGGCACAGCAGCTCGCCACCTACCGTCTGTCGGCGAACGTGCTGAAGGCCAGCGAGGACAAGACGTTCCCGGGCGCCGTCGTCGCGTCGCTGGCCAGCCCGTGGGGGCAGGCCGTGGCGGCGGGCGACCCGGCGCTGACGTACTGGGGCTCCTACCGCGAGGTCTTCGCCCGCGACCTCTACGAGTCGGTCAGCGGCCTCCTCGCCAGCGGGGACGAGCAGACAGCGACGGCCGCCGTCCGCTGGCTGTTCGACCGCCAGCAGCAGGCCGACGGGTCGTTCCCGCGCAACTCGCTGGTCAACGGGAAGACGGCGCCCGACAGCTTCGGCGTCCAGCTCGACGAGGTCGCCTACCCGCTCCTCCTGGCGCGCACCGTCGACCTGATCAAGGACGACGACGCGGGCCGGCAGTACTACCGCGACCACCTCGCCCCGGCCGCGCAGTACCTGATCGCGCACGGCCCGGCGTTCGGCAGCGAGCGCTGGGAGGAGCAGTCGGGCTACTCGCCGTCGACGATCGCCGCGCAGATCGCGGGCCTGCTCGCGGCGGCCGAGCTGGCCGACGTCGTCCACGACAGCACCGGGGCCCTGCTGTACCGGGCGACGGCCGACAGCTACGAGCGGCAGGTGAAGGGCTGGACCGTCACGACCACCGGGCCGCTGTCGGACAAGCCGTACTTCATCCGCCTCTCGAAGAACGGCGACCCCGACGAAGCCGTCACCTACAACCTCGGCAACGGCGGCCCCGACGCCGACCAGCGCGCCGTCGTCGACGCCGGCTTCCTCGAGCTGGTGCGCCTGGGCATCCTGCGGGCGCGCGACGCCGACGTCAGCCGCTCCCTCGCCGTCGTCGACCGCGTGATCAAGCGCGACCTGCCCGGCGGCGACGCCTGGTACCGGTACGGGACGGCGAGCGAGGGCACCGAGGACGGCTACGGCGACTGTTTCGAGGCCGACCCCACCGACTGCGGCGTCCAGGGCAAGCCCTGGGCGGCGGAGTGCACCGTCGACGGCGCGACGCAGCCGCAGAACAAGGGGTCCGGCCACGTGTGGCCGGTGCTGGCGGGCGAGCGCGGCGAGTACTCCGTGATCGCGGGCAACCCGGGGCGGGCGAGGCAGCTGCTCGCCTCGATGGCCGCGACCGGCTCGGGCCTCGGGCTGATCCCCGAACAGGCGTGGGAGAACCCCGACCTGCCGGCCTCCCCGTACGGGACGCCGCCGGAGTGCGCCTCGATCGGCTTCGAGCGCGGCAAGGCCGCGGGCAGCGCGGCCCCGCTGACCTGGGCGGCCGCCCAGTACGTGCGGCTGTCCTCGAGCATCGCCGCGGGCCGCGTCCTGGAGACCCCGCAGGCGACGACGACCCGCTACCTCACCGACCCGAAGCCGAAGCCGCTCAGGGTCACGATCACGGCGCCGGCCGACGCGGCGCAGGTGGGCAGCAGCGTCACCGTCACCGGCCGCACCGAGCCCGGCGCCGCCGTCGCGATCGTCGCCACGAACACCGACATCGACGGCGCCTCGCGGACGGCGAGCGCCGTGGCCGGTGCGGACGGCCGGTTCGCGCAGGCCGTCACCGTGCCGTCGGGGACGGTCAAGCTCACGGTCGCGGCGAGCCTGACGACGAACGGTCGGCCCGCCACGGGCACGGCGGCCCTGACGGTGGCTCAGGAGAGCGTCCCCGGGACGCGCCTGTTCGCCGTCACCGACCCCGACGGCGACGACGTCGGCCCGGGCACCTACGCCTACCCGAGCGCGTCGGACTTCAAGGCCGGCGCCTACGACCTGCAGGCGTTCGAGGTCTACGACTCGGGGCCCGACACGGTGACGATGCGGGTGCGCACCCGCGACCTCAGCCCCACGTTCGGTTCGCCGCTCGGCGCGCAACTGCTCGACGTCTACGTCGGCCCGACGTCCGACGTCCACGGCATCCGGTCGACCGAGGCGTCGTTCCCGCAGCGCAACTACCGGATCGCCGACGACGCGGCGTGGACGAAGCTGATCGAGGTGCAGGGCTTCGGGCAGCGGCTGGTCGCGGCGAACGGCGTGACGGTCGGATCGGTCGCGATCCGCGCGTCGGCGTTCACCCGGTGGATCACATTCACGGTGACCAAGGCCGCTCTCGGTGGGACGCCCGGCCCCGGCTGGACCTTCGCGGTCGTCCTCACCGGCCAGGACGGGTTCTCGCCCGACCAGGCCCGCGGGTTCACCCCGCTCGCGGAGCCGTACCAGTTCGGGCGGTGCACCGAGGCGGCGCAGTCGGCGAACGACCCGGTGTGCGCCGTGGACGTCGCGAAGCTGCCCAAGGCCGTCGACATCCTCACCCCGCCCGGCGTCGACCAGTCCGACGTCCTCGATCCCACACGTGACGGAGGAGCCGTGATTCCCGGGGTGGTGGTGCCATGACCCCCTGACGCGACGCGAACAGCGGCAAGGGCCCGGCGTCTCCGGAGGGGGAGACCGCCGGGCCCTTCCCGCGCCCGCTCGCTTCGCCGAGCCTGCCTGCATCGGGCAGGCTTCCCCCATGCCGGAGTGGACCCCCGAGGAGCTGGCGTTCCTCCATTCGGTGTTCGATCTGGCCCGCGAGGGGCAGGCGGAGCGCCTCCTGGAGGTCCTCGACGCGGGGATCCCGGTGAACCTCACGAACGACTCCGGTGACACCCTGCTCATCCTCGCCGCCTACCACCGCCACGCGGCGGCCGTCGGGACGCTGCTGACCCGCGGCGCCGACGTGGACCGGGTGAACGACCGCGGCCAGACCGCGCTCGGGGCCGCGGTGTTCCGGCGGGACGAGGAGATCGTCCGCGCCCTCCTCGCCGCGGGCGCCGATCCCGACGCCGGACCGCGGTCGGCCCGGATGCTCGCCGCGTTCTTCGACCTCGAGGACATGGCGGCGCTGCTGCCCGCACCTGCGCCCGGGCAGCCGTCACCGGACCCCCTCGGAACGGCGCCGACGTCGTAGCGCGGCAGCGGTCACGTGCCGTTGCCGGGTCGGCGGACCTCCGCGAGGATGCGCGAATCGGGGCGTATGCCCGAGATTGCGCCGTGCGCGCGGGCAGGAAGGCCATCCATGGACGCCGTGAACCCCTCGTCCGCGAGTCCCGACAGGGACGCGACGCCCACCGACGGTCAGCCCCCGGCGGAGGCTCCCCGTCCCGGGTTCGCCCGGCGCCGGCTGCTCCAGGCCGCGGGCGTGACGGCGGTCGCCGCCGGGGCCGTCTCCCACCAGGTCGGCGCCGCGAAGAGCGCCCTCGCGGCCCCCCTGGCGGCGCCTTCGGCTACCGAGGGCGCCCCCACGACGCCCCCCGAGCGCATCTCCCCGGTCTCCGCGCCGCAGGTCGCCACGGGCGACCGGCTCACCACCGACCAGGGGATCCCGGTCTCGGACGACCAGAACAGCCTCCGGGCGGGCGTCCGGGGGCCGTCCCTGCTGGAGGACTTCCACTTCCGCGAGAAGATGACCCAGTTCGACCACGAGCGCATCCCGGAGCGCGTCGTCCATGCGCGGGGAGCCGGCGCCCACGGCGTCTTCGAACTGACCGAGAGCCTCGAGCAGTACACGACCGCCAAGGTGCTCACCGACAAGAGCGCCCCGACGCCGGTGTTCGTCCGCTTCTCCACCGTCGCGGGCTCCCGCGGGTCCGCCGACACCGTCCGCGACGCCCGTGGTTTCGCGACGAAGTTCTACACCTCGGAGGGGGTGTGGGACCTCGTGGGCAACAACATCCCGGTGTTCTTCATCCAGGACGCGATCAAGTTCCCGGACCTCGTGCACGCGCTCAAGCCCGAGCCGGACGTCGAGATCCCCCAGGCGTCTTCCGCGCACGACACGTTCTACGACTTCATCTCCCTGACGCCCGAATCCATGCACATGATCATGTGGATCGCCAGCGACCGGGCGATCCCCCGCAGCTACCGGATGATGCAGGGGTTCGGCGTCCACACGTTCCGCTTGGTCAACGCCGCGGGCCGCGCCACGTTCGTGAAGTTCCACTGGATGCCGCGGCTCGGGGTGAAGTCCCTGGTCTGGGACGAGGCGGTCAAGCTCGCCGGGGTGGATGCCGACTTCCACCGCCGCGACCTCGCCAGGGCCATCGACGAGGGCGACTTCCCGCAGTACGACCTGGGCGTCCAGCTGCTCGCGGAGGACGACGTCGCGAAGGTGACGTTCGACGTCCTGGACGCGACGAAGCTGTGGCCCGAGGAGGTCGTGCCGGTGCGCAAGGTCGGCACCCTCACCCTGAACCGGAATCCGGAGAACTACTTCGTCGAGACCGAGCAGGTGGCGTTCTGCACCGGCAACGTCGTCCCGGGCATCGACTTCACCGAGGACCCGCTGCTGCAGGGCCGCAACTTCTCCTACCTCGACACCCAGCTGTCCCGGTTCAACGGGCCCAACTGGTATCAGCTGCCCATCAACCAGCCCCGCTCCCCGGTGAACAACTACCAGCAGGACGGGTTCATGCGGTTCGCCAACCGCGCGGGAAAGGTGAACTACGAGCCGAACTCGCTGGGGCAGCAGGCC
Organism: Kineosporiaceae bacterium; assembly: GCA_046330935.1. Classification (GTDB taxonomy): domain Bacteria; phylum Actinomycetota; class Actinomycetes; order Actinomycetales; family Kineosporiaceae; genus JAXLRU01. The sequence continues at coordinate 421,506 of JAXLRU010000004.1, read as the reverse complement.
GCCGAGGTCCCCGCTGCGCAGGGCGGCTTCGTGACGTACCCGGCCACCGTGTCCGGGGTGAAGCTGCGCGAGCGCAGCGCCAGTTTCGGCGACCACTACAGCCAGGCGACGCTGTTCTTCCAGAGCATGACCGAGCCCGAGAAGCGGCACATCATCCAGGCCCTGCAGTTCGAGCTGGGCCGGGTGCGCACCACCGCCGTGAAGCAGCGGATGCTCGGGCACCTCGCCAACATCGACGCCCGGCTCGTCCGTGAGGTCGCCGAATACCTGGGCCTGCCCGTCCCCTCGGGCAAGCCGAACACGGGGATCGGCACCTCCGCGCGCCTGTCCCAGGAGCGCATCACGCCCGACGGTCCCCGCACCGCGCGGGTCGCGGTGCTGGTCGCCGACGGGTACAGCTCCGCCGACGTCGCCGGCATCGTCGAGGCGTTGAAGGCCGCCGGGGTGCGGTGGGAGTTCGTCGGCAGCCGCCTCGGCGTGATCAGGCCGGTCCGCGGTGCCGCCGTGACGGCCACGGCGAGCCTCCTGACCGCGAAGTCGGTGCAGTACGACGCCACGTTCGTCCCGGGTGGGGCGGCCGCGGCGACGGCGCTGGCCGGCAACGGCGACGCCGTCCAGTGGATCGAGGAGACGTTCCGTCACCACAAGGCCCTCGGGGCGGCGGGGGAGGCTCGCACCCTCGTGCAGGGGGTCCTGTCCCGGCTCGGGGACGCCGCGGGACGCCAGCCGGGCGTGGTCCTCGACGCGTCCGGAGCCGCAGTGGCCGGCGCCTTCGTCACCGCCCTCGCGGCGCACCGGCACTGGGACCGTCTCGTGGCCCCGATCCCAGGGTGATCGCACCCGTCCTCCTGCGGGTAGCATCGGGAGTATGAAGCTGAGTGTGAGCCTGCCGGAGGACGACGTCGCCTACCTCGACGCCTACGCGGCGGAACGGGGCCTCGGTTCCCGCTCGGCCGCCCTGGCCCAGGCCGTCGAGCTCCTGCGCCGCGCGCGCCTGGCCGAGGAGTACGCCCAGGCGATCGACGAGTGGGAGGGCGGCGCCGACGGCGCGCTGTGGGACGCGACGGCGCCCGACGGCGTCGCCGTCGCACCCCAACCGTGATCCCCGCCCGCACCACCCCCGCAGCCGTCCGGCGCGGTCAGGTCTGGGTGGTCGACCTCGACCCGGTTCTCGGCAGCGAGGCGAACAAGACCCGCCCGGCCGTCGTCGTCAGCAACGACGCCGCGAACGGCGCGGTGGCCCGCCTGGGCCGCGGCACCGTCACGGTCGTCCCCGTCACGTCCAGCACCACGAGGGTGCTCGCCTTCCAGGTCGCGTTGCCGAAGGGCGCGGGCGGCCTCGACCGCGACTCGAAGGCCCAGGCCGAGCAGGTGCGCACCGTCGACGTCCGCCGCCTCGTCAGCCGCCTCGGCGAGCTCGACGCCCCGCTCGTCCACCGCCTCGACGCCGCGCTGCGGCTGCACCTCGGCCTGTGACGGCGTGGGGGAGGTCGGCGTCGCCGCGATGGGGGGCCCCTACCGGCTGCCGGACGCCGTCCGCCGGGCCGACAAGCTGGCCCGGGGCGCGCTGCCGGCGGCGAGCCCGCCGACGTCGCCGGGCTAGACTCGCGCGGTCCAGGGCACCACGGGTACGCGGGCAGCGACCGCACGTGAAGGGGGAGCGATGGCGGTGGACGCCGATCCCGCGGCCTCGCCGAGCACGCGCAGCTCCCTCGCGGGCGAGCGGGCCCGCATGGCCGGGAGCCGCCGGGGCGTCCTGCTCGAGGCGGCGATGATGACGGCGGCCGCCGCGTTCGTCGTCGTCATGATCCTTCGCCGGAGTGCCGGCCGGCCGGTCACCCGCACGCTGTGGGCCGAGGACGCCTCACAGTTCCTCAACGGCGCCTACGCCGACCAGTCCCCGCAGGGCTGGTTCCGCCCCTACGGCGGGTACCTGCACGTCCTGCCGCGAATGATCGCCACGGTGGCGGTGGAGTTCCCGCCGCAGCGCCTGCCCTGGCTGATGGCCGTCGTGAGCGCCGTGCTCGGCGCCGGGTTCCTCGTGCTGTTCGCCCGGGGGCTGCGCCGCTGGCTGCCCGAGGCGTGGATGCGCGCGGCGCTGGTCGTGGCCATCGGGGCCACCCCCATGATCGCCTCGGAGGCCGGGGCCAACGTGGCGAACCTGCACTGGTTCGTCGGCCTGGGGCTGCTGGGGCTGGTGTTGATGGTGCCCCCGCGGTGGCCGCACGCGATCGCGGCGGGCGCCCTGGCCGCCGTCGCGGCCCTCACCGACGGACTGTCCCACCCCTACGCCGCGCTCGCCGTCGCCCTGCTGGCCGTGCGCGTCTGGCGCCTGCGCCGGGGCCGGGTCGCGGACCCGGTGGCGGCCCGTTCGGACCTCCTGCGCACCCTGCCCGTCACGATCGCCACCGTCGCGGGCGTCCTCGCCCAGTCCTATGTCTCCCTGACCACGACCCGCCCCCGCCCGCCCGGCCTGCCCCCGATCGGGCTGCGCGAGGTCGTCGGCCGCTATCACCACACGGTGCTCGCCGACAGCCTCACCCTGAACAACGCCACCGACCTGCAGCTGCTCGGGCAGGCCCTCGTCGTGGTCGCAGCCGCCGTGGTCGCCGTCCGGCTCGCGCGCCGCGGTGGCACCACGTGGGGCTCGCTCGCGGTGCGCGCCGGCGTCGTCGTCGTCATGCTCGCCGCCTCGTTCGGCATCTTCGCGCTGTCGGTGGTCGTCAACCGGAGCATGTCGCCGCGGTACTACTTCGTGCCCGCCGCCCTGATCGTGACCGTGGCGTTCGTCGCCGTCGCGGGGCGCGCGCTCGTCCAGCGCGTGATGGTCGCCGGCCTGACCGTCGCGATGCTGGTCAGTGCCGTCGCCTACGGCGAGGTCACGTGGCGCGACCGCGTGCAGGGCCCCGACGTCAAGCAGCTGCTGGTCAAGGCCCCCGAGCAGTGCGCCGACGGGCGCGCGCGTGCCGTCGTCCTCGTCGCGCCGTACCGGTGGAACGGCAAGCAGTGGCGGGGCCACTGGCCGCTCGCGGTGCCCTGCGAGCGGCTCGTCGACCGCTGACGCGACCAGGCGAACCCGCTCGGCAGCGGACGGGGGCGGTCAGCGGCGGGGGGCGATCTCCCCCGACCCGCGGCGCACCAGCGTGGTGGGCACCGTGTGCACCTGGGACGCCGAGCGGTCACCCCCCAGCCGCCGGAACAGCACGCCCGCGGCGACCCGCCCCATCTCGCCCGGGTCCTGCGCCACCACGGTGATCCCGGGGTTCATCAGGTCGGCCAGCGGGAAGTCGTCGAAGCCCACCACGGCCACCTCGCGCTCCAGCCCGAGCCGGCGCAGGGCGCGCAGGGCGCCGATGGTCACGAGGTTCTGCGCGGTGAACAGCGCCGTGGGCGGGTTCGGGGAGTCCAGGAGCGAGACGGCGGCCGCCTCGGCGAGCGCGACGTCGGAGAGGTCGTGCCGGGCCAGCGCCGGGTCGACGGCGATCCCCTCCGCGCGCAGTGCCTGCAGGTAGCCGGTGTGGCGCTGCCGGGCGGTGGCGATCGCCGTGCGCTCGCCGAGGAAGGCGATCCGGCGGTGCCCCACCGAGACCAGGTGGCGAACGCCCTCGGCGGCGCCGTCGCGGTTGGGGGAGACGACGCTGTCGACGTCGAGGCCGACGGGTTCGCGGTCGACGGTGACGATGGCGGTCCCTGCGCGCAGGTCGGTCTCGAGGTAGGACTGGTCCTCGGCGATCGGTGCGAGGATCAGGCCATCGACGCGGCGGGTGCTGAAGGCCCGGGCCAGCTCGCGCTCGCGCGCCGGGTCCTCGTCGACGCTGGCGGAGAACACGACGACGCCGCGGGGAAGGGCGACGTCCTCCACCGCCCGCTGCAGCGCCGAGGAGAACGGGTTGGCGACGTCCTCCACGAGCAGGCCCACGGAGTACGTCTTGCCGTCGGAGCGGCGCAGGTTGCGGGCCCCGAAGTTGGGCCGGAAGTCGAGCTCGTCGATCGCCCGACGCACCCGCTCGCCCAGCGCCGTCGACACCCCGGGCTCGTCGTTGACGACCCGCGAGACCGTCTTGAGGCTCACCCCGGCGCGGGCGGCGACGTCACGCATCGTGGGGCGGCGCCGCTCCGGGGCCGCCTCGTAGCCGAACCGCCGGAACGGGTCGGCGTCGTACGGGGTGGTCATGGTGCCTCTCGCGGTGGATCGTTCCCGGGGCGGTCCGGGGCCGGGGTCAGGACGCGAAGGATCTCGCGCGCGGCCAAGCATTGCAGGTTTTTCCGCAAACGAGCTGCGGTGTCAGCGCAAGAATCGGGACGCCGTGAGTGTGCGAGCGGGAGCTGGGCGAGACCTCCGTCCGGAACATGCACGTCACATCGATTCGAGCTGGAGAAGGCCGCTGAAATCCGTAATCCGAACTATCGATCAACCGTCACGCTCACTCTCCGTCGCGGTCCAGCTCGATCGTGCGCGTCCGAGCGGACGATGGCGGCGGGATGCGGGGTGACCACCCTCGTGGCGTATGAAGGGCCTCCCGTCCACGGGCCGATCCGCGGCAGGTGACGAGGACAGGCTCACCTTCCCCCGCGCCCGCCCGTACGGCCGGCCCGGTCCGCACCGTCGCGCCCGTGCCGCGCCCCTCGCGCAGCACCCCCGTGACCACCGCGCCTCCCCAGCGCCCCGTCGTCGTCCCCGACGCCACCCTCCTCGTGCGCCGCGCCACCTACGGTGCCACCCCCGACCTGCTCGCCCAGGTGCGCTCGATCGGCGTGGAGGCGTGGCTGCGCCGCCAGCTCGCCCCCTCCGAGATCGACGACGCCGCCTGCGACGCCGTCCTCGCCCGCCTCGAGGGCCTGGACTGGGACGTGCCGACGGCGCACGCCAAGCTCGCCCACCGCGACAACACGTGGTTCCTGATGGAGAACGTCGTCCGCGGCGCCGTCGTCCGGGCCGCGTGGAGCAACCGGCAGCTCGAGCAGGTGATGGTCGACGTCTGGTCCAACCACCTCAACGTCACCTGCCCCAGCGACAACGCCACCGACAACCGGCAGCACTACGACGCCGTGATCCGCCGCCACGCCTTCGGTCGCTACGCCGACCTGCTCAAGGCGACCATCAAGCACCCCTCGATGATCCGCTACCTCAACAACGAGTCGTCCTCGAAGACCGCGCCGAACGAGAACCTCGGCCGGGAACTGCTCGAGCTGCACACGGTCGGCGTCGAGGCCGGCTACACCGAGGCCGACGTGCGGACCTCCGCGCGGATCCTCACCGGCCTGTCCATCGACTGGCCGACCGGCGCCATGCGCTACCGGCCCACCTGGCACTGGACCGGCCACGTGTCCGTTCTCGGCTTCTCCCACCCCAACGCCGACGCCGACGGCAGCGCCGTCCTCGACGCCTACCTCACCCACCTGGCGCGGCTGCCCGCGACGGCCCGCCGCATCGCCACCAAGCTCGCCGTCCGGTTCGTCGCCGACGACCCCTCGCGCGCGCTGATCGACGACCTGGCCTCCGTCTACCTGGCCAACGACACCGCGATCACCCCCGTGCTGTGGCGGCTGTTCCACAGCCCCGAGTTCGCCTCCTCCGCGGGCCGCAAGCTGCGCCGCCCCTACGAGGACCTGATCGCGACGCTGCGCGCCCTCGGCCTCGGTCCCGACGCGAAGGGCATCGACGGGATCAAGGCGCTCGCCTGGATCACCGGCGACCTGGGGGACGCCCCCTACGGGTGGCCCACCCCCGACGGTTACCACGACGTCGCCGTCGGCTGGCGCAGCCCCGCGGGCACGCTCAACCGCTGGAACACCCACATGAGCCTCGCCGCCAACTGGTGGCCCAAGAGCCTCACCCGCGCCCCCCTGCTGCAGCTCCTCGGGACGCCGCTGCCCACCACGTACGGCGGGCTCATGGACACCCTCGCCGCACGGCTGCTGCAGCAGCCCCTCACGAGCGGGCAGCGGCAGGCGCTGTGCGTGTTCCTGCGCGACCAGTGGAACCCCACGATCGGGCCCTCGACGCCGCTGCCGGCCAACGCCCAGGCCCTCGGCTGGCGGCTGCCCTACCTCGTCGCGCTCGTCCTCGACTCGCCCCAGTTCGCCGTCCGCTGAGGAGCCCGCCATGACCTCCACCCCTCCCGCGGGCACCCGCGACTGCGGCTGCCCCGAGGGCGCCGCCGCCTCCGGGCTGAGCCGGCGCGGCCTGCTCAAGGGCGTTCTCGGGGGCGCCGCCCTCGGCGGCCTGGCCACCGTCGCCGGCGAGACGGCGTCCGCCCGGTACGCGTTCGCGGCCGGCCCCTATGACGGCGACGTGCTCGTCGTCCTGTCCCTGCGCGGCGGGATGGACGGGCTCAACGTCGTCGTGCCCACCGGGGACGCCGACTACCTGCGACTGCGCCCGACGATCGGCCTTCAGCCCGGTGCGTTGATCGCGCGGGACGCACGGTTCGGGCTGCACCCGGCGCTGAAGCCCCTGCTGCCGTTCTGGCAGGCCGGCACGTTCGGCGCGGTGCACGCCGTCGGTCAGGCCGACCCGACCCGCTCGCACTTCGAGGCGATGGCCGAGATGGAGCGCGCCGCCCCCGGGTCGTCGATGCGCACCGGCTGGCTCGACCGCACCCTGGGCCTGCGCCCCAGCGGCACCGCGTTCCAGGCGGCGATGGTCGGCTCCACCCAGGTGCCGTCGTCGCTGATCGGCGACACCCCCGAGATGTGCCTGTGGAGCATCGACAGCTTCGACCTGTCCGGCGCGTGGGACACCACCGAGCGCACCCGCTGGACGACGGCCGTGGCGGCGATGTACGCCGAGGCGCCGGAGCCGCTGGCGGGCCCCGCGAGGATCACGCTGGACGCCGTCGGCACCATGGCGGCGCTGTCCAACGACACCGCCTACACCCCCGGTGCCACCTACCCCGACGGCGACCTCGGCCGCACGCTGCGCGACATCGCCCACATGATCAAGGCCGGGATCGGGCTGCAGGTGGCGTGCCTCGACTTCGGCGACTGGGACATGCACGCCGGCATGGGCACCGCCGACGACGGCTGGCTGCACGACCACCTCGGCGAGCTCGCCCTCGCGCTCGCTGCCTTCGCCACCGACCTGGGCCCCAAGTTCGCCGACGTCACGCTCGTCACGCTGTCCGAGTTCGGCCGCCGCGCCGAGGAGAACGGCTCCGGAGGCGTCGACCACGGGCACGGCAACGCCGTCCTGATGCTCGGCGGAGGCGTGGTCGGCGGGCGCGTGCACGGGGTGTGGCCCGGGCTCGGCTCCTCCGCGCTGGTGGACGGCGACCTGGCCGGGACCACCGACTACCGCGTCCTGCTCGGCGAGATCCTGCAGAAGCGGTGCCGACTCGGGTCGGTGTCGTCGGTGTTCCCCGGGTTGTCGTCGTCCGGTCAGCTCGGGGTGGTGCGCGCCCGGGCGTGATCTCGGGCGACCGTGCAGCGCCTCCGACGTTGGAGCAAAAGTGGTGAATGGCGCCACTTTTGCTCCAACGTCGGGGGGTTGACCCCACCCCTGGGCGGAGGGTGGCGGGGGCGTGGATCGGGGAGGAGGCGGCAGCGACCCCGGCTGCCCTGCGCGGCCAGGCTTGACTCATGACGAAAACGACGAATCGGACAGCTACCACGCTGCGAGCCCGCGCCCTGCGCCCCGCCGTCGCAGCCCTCGCCGTCGCCGCCGTGGGCCTGCCGCTGGCAGCCGGCCCGGCATCCGCGAGCCCCGCCACGGCGTCGCCCGACGCCGCAACCAGGGTGGACGTCCGGCACCACCCGCACCCGTTCCCGCACCCCGCCCCTCACCACGGGGCCTCGCGGGACCTGGTCGCGGCGTCCCGGGGCGTGGTGGAGGCGGGCTCGGTCGGCCACCTGGCGCTGGTGGGCGACGGGCGCCGGGTCACGGGTGTGGCCACGGGCCTCGCCGACCGCGCCACGGGCAGGCCCCTGCGCCTCGACGACCAGTTCGAGATCGGCAGCAACACCAAGACGTTCACCGCGGTGCTCGCCCTGCAGCTCGTGGCCCGGGGCGAGCTGGGCCTCGACGACACCGTCGAGCACCACCTGCCCGGCGTGGTGCCGGGCGGCGACGCCATCACCGTCCGGATGCTGCTGCAGCACACCAGCGGCCTGTACAGCTTCACCGGGGACGAGCCGTTCTTCCGCTCCCTGCTCGCCGACCCGCGCCGGGTGTGGACGCCCGAGCAGCTCGTGGCGATCGCGACCAGCCACGACCCGACGTTCCCGCCCGGACAGGGCTGGAGCTACTCGAACACCAACTACATCGTCGCCGGGATGATCATCGAGAAGGTGTCGGGGCGGGAGCTGCCCGACCTCGTGCGTGACCGGATCGCCCGGCCGCTCGGCCTGCGGCACACCGAACTGCTGCGCGGCGCGGCCCCCCGCATCGGCCCCGGCTACGCCCACGGCTACCTGATCGCCTTCGACGACGCGGGGCGGCCGGAGGCGTGGACGGACGTCTCCGACGGCGCGCTCGGCGGCTGGGCGGGTGCGGCGGGGGCGGTGCTGTCCACCCCGGCCGAGCTCGCGCGGTTCTACTCGGCGCTCCTGCAGGGCCGCCTCCTGCCGAAGGCCCAGCTCGCGCAGATGCAGACCACCGTGCCGCTGCCCGACGGCTTCGGCCCCTACCCCGGCGGCTACGGCCTGGGCCTGATCCGCACCGAGACCCCGTGCGGCACGGTCTGGGGCCACGGTGGCGACACCCTCGGCCACCACAGCACCGTCGCCCTGACCGCCGACGGCCGCCGCTTCGCCATCACCGACACCACGAGCGGGCCGAACCCCCTCGACGGGCCGACCCCGCCGGCGCAGAAACTCGCCGACGCCATGGGGCACGCCGAGGAGGCGGCCGTATGCGCGATGGTCGGCAAGCCGGTGCCGAAGGGCTGACGAAGGCGGAACGGCGCGGGGACGCCGACCGGCGCGGGGACGCCGACCGGCAGGTGGGGCGGTGCGCGGCAGAATGAGCCGCGTGCCGCCCCGCCGTCGCGTCGACCCCGCCACCGGACTGACCGCCGTCCGCGCGTGGCAGGCCGACCCCGGCGCCGTCGGTCGCGAGGTGCTGAAACCGGCCGTCCTGTTCACCCTCGAGGAGCTGGCGGCCCGGTTCCCGGGCAACTCCACCGAGGTGCGGGTGCCGCCGTTCGCGGCGGTGCAGTGCCTGCCCGGGCCGCGGCACACCCGCGGGACGCCGCCGAACGTCGTCGAGACGGACGCCGCGACCTGGCTGCGGATGGCGACGGGGCAGACGTCGTGGCAGGAGGAGTCGGACGCCGGGCGGGTGCGGGCCTCGGGGGAGCGCTCGGACCTGTCGGGCCTGCTGCCCCTGCGCCACCTGTTCCTCCTCGGTTAGGGTCGGCTCCCGTGACGACGACCCCCGAGCCCGAGCCGACCGGTGCGCCGCAGGGCGAGCAGTTCCGGTTCCGCCGGGCGCCGCGGTACCGGCCCTTCGTGATCACGGGGTTCGTCGTCGGCGCCGTGGTCGGGGCCGTGCTGGCGCTCGTCGGGCCCGAGCTGCCGAAGTACTCGACGGGGACGCAAGTCGGCTACCTGGCCATGTTCTTCGGGCTGCTCGGCGGCATCGTGGGCGCAGCGGTCGCCGTGGTCGTGGAGCGCCGCTCCCGCTGATCTCGAGCGGTCCGATACCTGTCACACCGAGGGACCTCGACCACTCGGCGGGCGGCGTTCGGTGTGTCACACTCGAACGCGTGGCTCGCGGCGACGGACTCCTTTCCCACGACCTGATCCCCGGCGAGAAGGGCCCCCAGGACGCATGCGGCGTCTTCGGGGTCTGGGCGCCCGGCGAAGAGGTGGCCAAGCTCACCTACTTCGGCCTCTACGCCCTGCAGCACCGTGGCCAGGAGGCCGCCGGCATCGCCGTCAGTGACGGCAGCAAGATCATGATCTACAAGGACATGGGGCTGGTGTCCCAGGTCTTCGACGAGACCTCGCTGAACTCCCTGCGCGGCTACATCGGCGTCGGCCACTGCCGGTACTCCACCACCGGCCGCTCGACGTGGGAGAACGCGCAGCCCACCCTCGGCGGCACCGCCGCCGGCACGGTGGCGCTGGGGCACAACGGCAACCTCACCAACACCCGCACCCTGCGCGAGCTGCTGCACGAGCGCTACCCGCAGGCGTTCGAGGTGGGCGAGGCCCGCCACGGCAACACCACCGACACCGCGCTGGTCACCGCCCTGCTCACGGGCGACGCCGACCACACCCTCGAGGCCACCGCGCTCGAGGTGCTCACGCACCTCGAGGGCGCGTTCAGCCTCGTCTTCATCGACGAGAACACCCTCTACGGCGCGCGCGACCGGCACGGCATCCGCCCGCTCGTCCTCGGCCGCCTCGACCGCGGCTGGGTGATCGCCTCCGAGACCGCCGCGCTCGACATCGTCGGTGCCGCGTACGTCCGCGAGGTCGAGCCGGGCGAGCTCGTGGCGATCGACGAGAACGGCCTTCGCTCCTCGAAGTTCGCCACCCCCGACCCCAAGGGCTGCATCTTCGAGTACGTCTACCTCGCGCGTCCCGACACCCAGATCGCGGGCCGGGTCGTCAACGAGTCCCGGGGCGAGATGGGCCGCCGTCTGGCCCGCGAGCACCCCGTCGAGGCCGACCTCGTCATCCCCGTGCCCGAGTCGGGCACCCCCGCTGCGATCGGCTACGCGCAGGAGTCGGGGATCAAGTACGCGCAGGGCCTGGTGAAGAACGCCTACGTCGGGCGCACGTTCATCCAGCCCTCGCAGACGATCCGGCAGCTCGGCATCCGGCTGAAGCTGAACCCCCTGCGCGACGTCATCAAGGGCAAGCGACTGGTCGTCGTCGACGACTCGATCGTGCGCGGCAACACCCAGCGGGCGCTCGTGCGGATGCTGCGCGAGGCCGGGGCCGCCGAGGTGCACGTGCGGATCTCCTCCGCGCCGGTCACGTGGCCCTGCTTCTACGGCATCGACTTCGCCAGCCGGGCCGAGCTCATCGCCACCGGCCTCGGGGTCGAGGAGGTGCGCGCCTCGATCGGCGCCGACTCCCTCGGCTACATCAGCCTCGACGGCATGGTCGAGGCCACCAACCAGCCGCGCGAGAAGCTGTGCACGGCCTGCTTCACCGGCTCCTACCCGGTGTCCATCGCCGAGATCTCGGCCCTGGGCAAGGCGAACCTCGAGGGCACGCGGCGGGTCGCGCCCGGCCAGACCGGCGGGTCGCCGTCGGCAGGCCCGGACCGCGACGTCGACGGCGTCACCACCGGCGTCGCCGGCGGGGCCGAGGACGCGCTCAGCCGCCCCTGACGGCGTCGCCCTGATGGGGCGAGCGCGTCGCTGATCTCCGGCGATTAAATGCGATGAGTTTCGGGTGTGGCTCGGGTCACACTGGGTGCGGCCGTTGAGCGGCCCGCTGCGGCACCGCCGCCTCCTGCCCCTCGCTGCAGTCGTGATGGAGATCTCATGACCCCGCCCGCCGATTCCGCGCGCCCCGCCGCGCCCGCCGTCCCGCGCTCGTCCGGGCCGGGCGCCGACACCGGCGTCCTGCGCTGGCTGGTCCTGGCCACGTTCATCGTCATCCTCAACGAGACGATCATGGTGAACGCGATCCCGCGGCTGATGGTCGAGTTCGACGTCACCGCGCGGGCCGCGCAGTGGCTGTCGACGGCCTTCATGCTGACGATGGCCACGGTGATCCCCGTGACCGGCTGGTTCCTGCAGCGGGTCACCACCCGGCAGGCATTCACCCTGGCCATGCTCACGTTCTGCGCGGGCACCCTGATCGCCGCGCTCGCGCCGTTCTTCTGGGTCCTGGTGGCGGGGCGCGTCGTCCAGGCCGCCGGCACCGCGGTGATGATGCCGCTGCTGATGACCACGATCATGACGGTGGTGCCCCCGCACGAACGCGGCCGCGTCATGGGCAACGTGTCGCTGGCGATCTCCGTCGCCCCGGCGCTGGGCCCGGCGGTCTCGGGCGGCATCCTCGCGCTGACCTCGTGGCGGGGGCTGTTCCTCGTGGTGCTGCCGGTCGCGCTCGGCATCACGGTCGTGTCCCTGCGCAGCCTCACCGACGTGGGGGAGCCCACGGCGGGCCGGGTCGACGTCGTCTCCGTCGTGCTCGCCGCGCTCGGGTTCGGCAGCCTCGTCTACGGCCTCAGCGGTCTCGGCGAGAGCTCGGGCGGCTCGGTGCCGCCCGAGGTGCCCGCCGTGGTCGGCGTCGTCGTGGTCGCGCTGTTCGTGATCCGGCAGCTGCGCCTGCAGCGCACGGGCGAACCTCTGCTCGACCTGCGGGTCCTGCGCCTGCGCACCTACACGGTCTCGATCACGCTGATGGCCGTCGCGTTCATGGCGATGCTCGGCGCGATGATCCTCCTGCCGCTATACCTGCAGGAGGTGCGCGGCCTGACCCCGCTGGCCACCGGCCTTGCCGTCGCCCCCGGCGGCATCCTCATGGGGCTGCTCGGCCCCCGCGTCGGCAAGGCGTTCGACCGCGTCGGCAGCCGGCCGCTCGTCGTCCCCGGAGCGGTCGTCCTCGTCGTCGCGCTCGGCATGCTCACGCTGGTCGGGGAGTCGACGCCGGTCGCCTACGTGATCGGTGCGCACGTCCTCCTGATGATCAGCCTCGCGGCGATCTTCACGCCGGTGTTCACTCTCGGGCTCGGCGCGCTGCCGGCGCACCTGTACTCGCACGGCAGCTCGCTGCTCGGCACCACCCAGCAGGTCGCGGGCGCCATCGGCACCGCGGCGTCGATCAGCGTCCTGTCCGTGCGGGGCGCCGCACTCGCCGAGGACGGCGCGAGCGAGGCTGCCGTGCTGGTCGGCGGCCTGCAGTGGGCGTTCGGTCTGGCTGCCGTGCTGTCGGTGGCCGTGGTCGTGCTCGCGGTGATGCTTCCCCGCCGCGCGTCCCACTCGGCCCACGGCGCCGCGCCGGAGCCCGACGCGGTGAAGACGGCGGGCCAGGACCACGTGACGGACGTCGACGAGGCCGGCGAGGTGGCCCGGATCGGTTGATCCGGCGGCAAGGGTGGCCCCCCGCCTGAGCGGGCGGGCCACCCGTGCGTCGCCGGTAGGCTCGACGCCGTGGAACAGGTGACGTATGCAGCGGCCGGTGTCGACGTCGAGGCCGGTGACCGCGCCGTCGAGCTGATGAAGGCGGCGGTCGGCCGCACCCACGGCCCGAACGTGCTCGGCGGCATCGGCGGGTTCGCGGGCATGTACGACGCGTCGTTCCTGCTCTCCTACCGGCGCCCCCTGCTCGCCACCAGCACCGACGGCGTCGGCACGAAGGTGGCCGTCGCCCAGGCCCTGGACATCCACGACACCATCGGGTTCGACCTCGTCGGCATGGTCGTCGACGACATCGTCGTGTCGGGCGCGAAGCCCCTGTTCATGACCGACTACATCGCCTGCGGCAAGGTCGTCCCCGAGCGGATCGCGGCGATCGTGCGCGGCATCGCCGAGGCGTGCGAGCAGGCCGGGACCGCCCTGGTCGGCGGCGAGACGGCCGAGCACCCGGGGCTGATCCCGGTCGACGAGTACGACGTCGCGGGCGCGGCCGTCGGCGTCGTCGAGGCCGACAAGCTGCTCGGCCCCGACCGCGTGAAGCCGGGCGACGTCGTCATCGCCATGACCAGCTCGGGCCTGCACAGCAACGGGTACTCGCTGGTCAGGCGCGTCCTGCACGTGGCGGGCTGGGCGTACGACCGGCACGTCGACGACCTCGGCCGGAGCATCGGCGAGGAGATCCTCACCCCCACCCGCGTCTACGCCGCCGACGTCGTCGACCTCGCCGAGGCGCTGGACGGCGACCTGCACGCCGTCTCGCACGTCACCGGCGGCGGGCTCGCGGCGAACCTCGCGCGCGTCCTGCCTCGGGGCCTGCGCGCCACCCTCGACCGCGCCACCTGGACTCCGGCCCCGATCTTCGGGCTCGTCGCGCAGCTCGGCGGCGTGCCCCGGGCCGACCTGGAGCGCACCCTCAACGTGGGCGTCGGCATGGTCGCCGTCGTCAGTCCCGAGGCGGCCCAGCCGGCGCTCGAGCGTCTCAACGCCCGCGGCCTGCCGTCGTGGGTGATCGGCGAGGTCACCACCGAACCCGAGGGCACCCCGGACGACGACGTCGTCCAGGGTGCCAAGGGCGTCGACGGCGGCAGCGTCAGGCTGGTCGGGGAGCACCCCGCCTGAGCCGGGCGCCGGCGGTAGCGGGCGAGCCCAGGCCGGGGCGGCGGCGCAGCCACCACTCGGCGACCACCGCGTTGATCAGCCAGCCCGCGCCGAGCAGGAGCGCCCGGGGAGTCCCGACGGCCGTGGAGCCGGTGACCGCCAGCCACGGCAGCGCCGTCAGCACCTGCGTCCCGGCGCCGAGGGCGAGAGCGTAGGCGCGGACCATCCACGCCCGGTGCGCCGCGAACCTCCGCCGCCGCACCTCGACCACGCCCAGCACCAGCGCGCCGACCATCGCCAGGCCCACGACCAGGCGCATCGCGGCGAGCAGCCACCCGTCCTGCTCGGGCCACGGGTAGCGCAGCGTCATCCACAGCCCCGACCCGGCGACGGCCAGGCCCGCGGGCAGCAGCAGCACGCGCCCCGCCCAGCGATGCCACGTGCGGTGCCCGCGCCACGACCACGGCACGAACTGCGTCGCGCCCGCCAGCCAGTACACGAACGCGGCGACCACGTGGACGACGACCGGCGCCGGGGAGTGCACGAAGCGTGCGTTCTCCTCCGTCACCGCCGGGTGTCCTGCGAGCTGCACGAGGCGCGCCGCACCCGCCGCGAGCGGGATGCCGCCGAACAGCGTGAGCAGGACGAGGAACCGCACCGGACGCCGCTTGGCCCTCGGTGTCGGGGCGGTGGCGGTGGCGGCGGTCACGGGGTCGGGAGCGGGCTGCGTGGCGGGGGAGCGCATGGCTCGAGCGTCGCGTCGGCCGCGCTCCCGCACATCGCCCGTCGGACCAGCAACAGGCCCTCCACCTCGGCCCAAAGGACTAGCCGAGTGCCTGGGCTACCGGGCGGAGCGGCGCTGCCATTCGTCCTGCGCGGCGCTCGGTCCGGGTGGCACGGGCTTGCCTGGGCTACCGGGCGGAGCGGCGCTGCCATTCCCAGAGCGCGATCTCGACGCGGTTGCGGGCGCCGAGCTTGGTGAGCAGGTTCGCGACGTGCGTCTTGGCGGTCGAGAGCGTGATGTGCAGCTCGTCGGCGATCTCGGCGTTGGTGAGCCCGCGGGCGACGCAGGCGAGCACCTCGGCCTCACGGGCGGTCAGGGCGTCGACGGGGTCGGCGGCGGGGGAGGGCGCGCGCGAGGCGAAGGTCTGCAGCAGCCGCACGGTGACGCTCGGCGCGATCAAGGCCTCGCCGTCGGCGGCGGCGGTGACGGCCTGCACGAGCAGGGCGGCGCCGGCGTCCTTCAGCAGGAACCCGCGGGCGCCGGCGCGTAGCGCCGCGTAGACGTACTCGTCGAGGTCGAAGGTGGTGATCACGACGACGGCGAGGGGGTCGGCCACGCCGGGCCCGGCGAGCAGCCGCGTCGCCTCGAGCCCGTCGAGCCGGGGCATGCGGATGTCGAGCAGGCACACGTCGGGGCGCAGGCGGCGCGCCAGCGACACGGCTTCGACGCCGTCGGCGGCCTGCCCGACCACCTCGATGCCGGGCTGCGCGTCGAGGATCATCGCGAGCCCGGTGCGGATCAGCTCCTGGTCGTCGGCGACCAGCACGCGCACGGTCATGGCGTCCCTCGCCACGGCAGGCTCGCCTCGACCCGCCAGCCGCCGCCCTCGGCCGGGCCGGCGCGCAGCTCGCCGCCGAGCAGCCGGGCACGCTCGGCCATGCCGCGCAGCCCGAGCCCGGGACCGTCGGGGTCCGCCGCCCGGGTGGGCCTGCCGGAGTCGACGACGTCCACCGCGAGCACGCCCGAGCGCGCCGCGCCGTCGACGACGCTCACCCGCACCGACACCGGCACCGCGGAGCCGTCGGTGGTGCGGGCGTGGCGTGCGGCGTTCGTGAGGGACTCCTGCACGATCCGGGCGGCGGCGGCCTGCACGGTCGCGGGCGCGGCCGCGGGGTCGCCGTCCACGGACACGCTCACCCCGGGGAAGCGGGTCGCGACGTCGTCGAGCGCCTCGGTCAGGCCGGTGGGGGGCGCGAGCGGGTCGTCCTCGCGGAGGGCGCGGACCACGCCGCGCATCTCGGTGAGGGCGCGCCGCGCCTCGGTCTCGATCAGTCGCAGCGCCTCGACCGCGGCGTCCCCGCCGACGGCCAGGCCCGCCTGCGCCCTGACGGCGATGGCGGAGACGTGGTGGGCGACGGTGTCGTGCAGGTCGCGGGCGATCCGCTCCCGCTCCTGCGCGAGGAGCCGCTCGCGGTCGCGCTGGCGGGCGCGCAGCCGGTAGCGGGCGGCCGCGCCGAGCGCGAGGCAGGCGGACAGGACGGCGACAGCGCCGACGACCTCGGGTGTCCCACCGCCCTGGATCAGGGGCGCGGCGATGCTGGTGGCCAGCAGGAAGCCGCCGCCGGCGAGCAGGTGCCGGCCGCTCGCCCACCGGGCCAGGGAGAACGGCACGGCGAGCATGACGACGGAGGCGTACATCCGCGGCGCGTCACCACCGGTGACGGCGAGGGCCGCGACGTTGCCACCGCCGGCGACGAGCGCGGCCACCAGCGGGTGGACGCGCCGCCACGGCAGGGCGGTGCCGAGCGCGACGACGACGGCGAGGGAGAACCAGCGCTCGGCGAGGTCGTCGCGGGCGAACACCTCCACGACGGCGAGCCCGCCCATGAGCGCCCACCACACGGCTCCGGACCGGCGACCGTCGCGGTCGCGCGGGGGCAGCGTGGGAGCAGGCTCGTCCAGGATCGCGCGCAGCACCGGGCGCACAGGGACGAGACTCATGGCACCGTCGGGGACGGCGCCTGGACGGAAACGCACATCAGCCACCGCCGAACAGCGGTGGCCGAAGGCGTGATGTGGGACGAGCCCGTGACGTCAGCGACGCGGGTCGGGCGACCAGTTGGCGTACTGATCGGCCTCGTCGTCCTCGGATTCCTCCGCGTCCCCGTCGTACACGTCCGAGAACGACTCGGAGGTATGACCCGGGGAGCCCGTCAGCTCCCGCTGGAGGGCGGTGTAGTCGGTGTCCGGGCTGAAGTACTTCAGCTGCCGGGCGACCTTGGTCTGCTTGGCCTTTTGACGGCCGCGCCCCATGGCTCGACCCCCTCCAACGTCGTACCGGGGCAGGCGCGCACGGCGGGGCCCCGGAGTGGTGGTCATCCATCTCTCGTGACGGCAACGGTACAGGGTCGCCCCCTGTTCCGGCATCCCGCCAGGCCCGAGGCTGGGCCGCTCGGGTGAGCGATCCGTCGTCACGGCACACGGCCGGTCACGAACGGCCACCCGCGTGCCCGCGCCGGGGCTACCGCCCGCGGCCTCAGCCCAGGTGGATCGCGCGCAGCGCGCCCACCTGCGCGATCCGCTGCTCGGCCAGCCGATCGGCGGCCTGACCAGGAAGGATCCGCTCCCGCGCCGCGAGCGCGAGGACGGCCGCGGTGGTGTCGAAGATCTTCTCCGTGCGGGCCCGGGCGCGTGCGAAGGAGAACCCCTGGCGCTCGTCGGCCACCTGGATCACCCCGCCGGCGTTCACGCAGTAGTCGGGGCAGTAGAGCACCCCACGCTCGGCCAGGATGCGGGCGATCGCCTCCGTGCCCACCTGGTTGTTCGCCCCGCCGCAGATCAGCCCGGCGGTGAGGGTCGTCGCGACGGCCTCCGTCACGGCCCCGCCCAGGGCGCACGGGGACCACACGTCCAGGGGCTGCGCGAGCAGCTCCTCGGGCGAGGCGACCGCCCGGACGCCGTCGTGCTCGGCGAGCACCCGCGCCACCGCCGCGTCGTCGACGTCGTGGACGACGACCCGCGCGCCGTCCTCGAGCAGCAGCGGCACCAGCCGCCGCCCCACCTTGCCGACGCCGCTGATCCCGACGAGGCGCCCGGCCAGCGACGCCTGCCCCCAGCGGGCCTGCGCCCCGGCCTGCATGCCGCGGAAGACCCCCAGCGCCGTCAGCACCGAGGAGTCCCCGGCGCCGCCGTCGGCCTCGCTGCGCCCGGTGACGTAGGAGCACTCCCGGGCCACGACGTCCATGTCCTCGACGTAGGTGCCCACGTCGCACGCCGTGACGTAGCGCCCGCCCAGGGACTGCACGAAGCGGCCGTAGGCGCGCAGCAGCGGTTCGGACTTGTCCCGGCGCGGGTCGCCGATGATGACGGCCTTGCCGCCGCCGTGGTCGAGGCCCGCAAGGGCGTTCTTGTACGCCATGGCGCGCGAGAGGTCGAGGACGTCGACCAGCGCGGCCGCCGGGCTCGGGTAGGGCAGGAAGCGCGTCCCGCCCAGGCCCGGGCCCAACGCCGTCGAGTAGAGGGCGATCACCGCCCTCAGGCCGCTGCCGGGGTCGTGGCAGAACACCACCTGCTCGTGCCCGCCCGCCCAGGGCACCCCCACGCCGTCCGGTTGCGCATCTCGCCGCTCGTCGTCCACGCCCCGGAACGGTAGACCCCGCCCGCGGGGTACGGACACGAGCGTGAAACGTGGCGAGCGTGGCGATGTGCCCCGGTGGATGTGAGCATGGCTGCATGACGACGCCGCGCGTTCCGCCCGGTCCACCGACGTCGACGCTGCGGGTCTACGAGCCGCTGGCGGCGTTCGGTCCCGAGGCCAAGCAGCTCGCGGCGCTCGCCCGCCGGCCGCTCTCGCGCGAGGAGGCCGACCTGGCCGAACGCGAGGCGTCCTGGCGCCGCGTGGTGCGGGGGGCGGGCGGGCAGGCCGACGACCTCGACGTCGTCCGCTTCCGGGTCGTGGACGGCGCGGTCCTCGCCTGCCCCGCCCAGGTGCGGCTGCGGTGCGCGGCCGCCGCGCGCGAGGCCGTGCGGGTGCTGCCGGCCCCGGTGGTGGCCGCGGCGCTGGGCGAGGGCGGGGACGCCGCCACGCCCGCGCAGGACTCCGGCGGCGCCGACCAGCCGCTGCCGCGCCGTCCGGGGCCCCCGCAGGCCCCGCTGCGCCCGGGCCTGCGCCCCTACGTGCCCGAGGGGGACGACCTGCCCACCGGCGCGCCCGCGGAGGACCTGCGGCTGCGCACGCTCGTGGCCGCGTGGGAGCTGCCGTGGGCGTGGCTCGCACTGGTGGAGGAGGGCGAGCGGGGTCCTGGCCCTGAACCGGTCTATCTGGTGTCGATGTCGAAAGCGCGCACGCGCGCGGCCCGCGCACGCAAGGCCGTCCGGGAGGCGGCGGGGGAGATCGACCTCCTGCACGACGTCGAGGAGGTGGGCCGGTGGCTGGAGGACTTCCACCCCCGCTCCTGGGTGGAGCTCGACCTGCGCGACGTCGCCCGCGTCCTGGCCGCCGACCGCGCGCGCAACGGTGAGGCGGTCGACGCCGAGGACCTCGGCGTCGAGGACGTCGCGATGGGGTTGGCGAGCCTCGCGGAGGGTGACCCCACCGCCGTGGCCGCCGCCTACCGGCGCCTGATGGGGCGGTGGCAGCGACTGCAGGCCCTCGCCAGAGCCTCCTGACGCCCGGTTCGTGGCGTCTCGTCCGATACCCCCCGGCGTGTCGCGCCTCAGGCGTTCGCCCGATCAGGGGTCCCCCGGTTGCTGCGTCCCGTCCTGGACGGGCCTGTCCCTACCCTGGGACTGCGGCCACGGGCGGGCGGAGCAGCGGGGATGCGCCGGTAGGGCCGCATTGCCCCGACTGATCACGTCATGCCAGGTCACGGGGGCATTCAGATCGACTTGGCCAGCGGTAGAACGATTCCGCTACCGTGGGTGTCGCGGCTCGGGGGTACCAAACCGCCTCGTTGTGGACCGGTCACGTTCAGTGCTCTTCTGGGGTGATCGGTCCGCTGTCCGAGGGATCATTCGTCGGGAATGTTCCCCAAGGTTCTCCGGACAGTGCACGATGAGGACAGACCAGGCACCCGCCTGATCGTTCGGGGTAAGCAGTGCCCCGTCCCTGGAGGATTGACATGACCACCCGATCGCCCGACGCCGAGCCCCTGCTGACGCCGGCTGAGGTTGCCGCCCTGTTCCGTGTCGACCCGAAGACGGTCACCCGGTGGGCCAAGGCGGGGAAGCTGTCCTCGATCCGCACGCTGGGTGGCCACCGCCGCTACCGGGAGTCCGAGGTTCGGGCTCTGCTGGCCGGCATCCCCCAGCCCCGCGAGGAGAGCTGAACCGACCCGACAACCGTCTGCCCGGGCCAGGGGACAGACCGTCGTCGCGTCACGCCTGCACTACGTGGAGAGCGCCGTGCCCCGAGGGGGGACGGCGCTCTCTGTCGTGCGTGGCCCGCGCGCTCAGGGGGTGGGCGTCGCCTCGACGCCGCCCCCGGTGGGCTCGGGCGTGGGCGTCGGGTCGGGGTCCTTGCTCGGCGGCGGAGGGGGCTCCTCGGTGGGCCGCGCCTTCGTCGTGTGCGCGGCGGCGGCGCTCGTGCGCGCCGGGGCCGCAGGAGTGGGCCGCCCCCGCGTGGCCGTGGCCGTGCTCGCCGCGCGCGTGGTGCGCCCCGGCGTCGTCCCGGTGGAGGCACCGCCCGGGTCCTGCCCGGTGTCCTGGCCCGGCTCGTCGGCCACCGCTGCGCCCGGCGTCGCGGCCGGGTCGCCCGCCACGCCCTCGGGCGGGGTGACCACCACCTGCTCGACATCAGCGCTCACCTGCACCGTGGCGGCGGGCTTGACCTGCTGCTCCGGAGCCGCGCCCGTGGCCGACCCGCTGAGCACCACCCCCGCGAGCACCGTCGGGACGCCCAGCACGACCAGGCCGCTGCCCAGCAGCCGGCCGCGGGCGCGTCCGGTCTCGCGCCGCCGCGAGCGGTGCTTGCCGAGGTACGACACTGCCCCTCCCGCCTGCGCGCCGGCGTCGTCGCGCGGCATGGTCGTCGTTCACTGAAAGCGTGCGGTGGTACGGCAGGTGACCGTAGCGCTACCGGTACCCGTCAGGCGAGAGCGGGGGGCTCCTGCGTTCGCCCGATGACGGCGGCGCGCCGCCGCTGCAGGTGCCGGACCGCCGCGTCCCCGAGCGCACCCCCCGGGCAGGACAGGGCGGCGTCGTAGGCGGCGGCCGCCTCGCCGTCGCGCCCGCACCGGGCCAGCAGCTCCGCACGGGCCGCATGCCAGTACGGGTAGGCGGCCAGCGCCGCCGCCAGGCCGGGGTCGTCGAGGGCGGCGAGGCCCGCGGCGGCACCGTCGCGCTCGCCGAGGGCCACCGCGCGGTTGAGCCGCACCACCGGGGTGTCCTGCACCGTCAGCAGCACGTCGTACCAGGACACGACGGCCGACCAGTCGGTGCGCGCCGCGTCGACGGCCAGCACGTGGCAGGCCGCGATCGCCGCCTGGACGACGTAGGCGTCGGGCCGCGACGGCGTGCGACGCAGCCCCTCACCGACCAGGGTGACCCCCTCGGTGATCGCCGCGGCGTCCCAGCGCGAGCGGTCCTGGTCGGCCAGCAGCACGACGTCCCCTGCCGCGTCCGTGCGGGCCGCGCGGCGGGCGTCGGTGAGCAGCATCAGCGCGAGCAACCCCAGCAGCGAGGGCTCGTCGGGCATCAACCGGGCCAGCAGCCGCCCCAGCCGCACGGCCTCGTCGACGAGCTCGGCCCGCACCGCGCCGTCCCCCGACGTCGGCGCGTACCCCTCGTTGAAGATCAGGTAGACGGTGGCGGCGACGCCGCGGACCCGGGCGGGCAGCTCCGCGGCCGCGGGCACCCGGTAGGGGATCCCCGCCGCCGCGATCTTCTGCTTGGCGCGGGTCAGGCGCTTGGCCATGGTGGCCTCGGGGACGAGCAGGGCGCGGGCCACCTCCGCCGTGCTCAGGCCGCCGAGCGTGCGCAGGGCCAGCGCCACCTGCGTCTCCAGCGACAGCGCCGGGTGGCAGCAGGTGAACACCAGCCGCAACAGGTCGTCGTCGACGACGCCGTCGGGGTCGTCCTCGGCCCAGCCCTGCAGGGCGATCAGGTCCACGGCCTCGCCCTCCTTGCGCCCCCGGTGCGCCTCGCGGCGCACGACGTCGATCGCACGCCGTTTCGCCGTCGCCGTCAGCCACGCGCGCGGGACGTCGGGGACGCCGTCGCGCGGCCACGTCACCAGCGCCCGCTCCACGGCGTCGGCGACGGCGTCCTCGGCGAGTTCCACGCTGCCCGTCACCCGGATCAGCGTGGCGAGCACCCGGGCGCCCTCGTCGCGCACGAGGCGGACGAGGGCGGCCCTGGTGGCGTCGGTCACGCTCAGCCGCGCAGCTGGAGGATCGGCCGCACCTCGACCGCTCCCGTCCACGCGGCGGGGATCTTCGCGGCGGTGGCGACGGCCTCGTCGAGGTCGGCGCACTCCAGCACGTAGTAGCCGGTGAGCACCTCCTTCGTCTCCGCGTAGGGGCCGTCGCTGGTCAGGACCTCGCCGCCCTTGCCGCCGCTGACCCGCACGGTGGTCGCCGTCGACGACGGGTACAGCACGTTGCCGCCGCGGATGACGGCCGCGGCGGCCTCGCCGAAGGCGCCGTACTCGGCCATCACGTCGGCCTGCTCGGGGGCGGTCCAGTCGGCGTCGTGGGAGTAGATGAGAGCGAGGTACTGGGGCACGGGATCCTCCTGAGATCGGTGTCGGGTGCCTGCCGCGGGGACGGTGGCACCCGGAGGACGAACGGCGACGGCCCGGATGGACACCGCCCACGAGGAAATCTTGCTCCCGACGGGCAGCATGGGGGGATGCCGGAGCCCTCCCCGCCCCGCGAGCCCGTCGCCGTCGCCCGGGCGGGGGTGCCCGACGCCGCGCTCGCCGCGGCCCTGCTGCACGCGTTCCACGCCGAGTGGGGCGACGAGTGCCCGGGCGAGGCCGGGGACGCCGCCCGCCTGGCGCGGCTGCTCGGCGCCCGCACGACCGTCGTCCTCCTCGCGGAGGTGGCGGGGCGCCCCGCCGGCGTCGCCGTCCTGTTCCTGCGCGACTCGACCTGGACCGACGCGCCCGTCGGGACGCTGGAGGAGCTGTACGTCACCCCCGACCTGCGCGGGCGCGGCACGGGGACGGCGCTGCTCACGGCCCTGCTGCAGGAGCTCGCCGGGGCGGGGGTGACGGAGGTGGACGTGCCGGTGGACGAGGGCGACGACGACGCCCGGCGCTTCTACGAGCGGCTGGGCTTCACGAACACCCACGAGGACGGCGAGCGGATGCTCTACTACGCGCGCACCGGCGGCTGCGCCCCGGGCTGAGCGAGGCCCGCGGCCGAGCGCGTGCGGCCATGACCCGCCTCGCGCAGGATGGTCCGGTGGGCCCCACGACCGCCGACCCCGCGCCCGAGCAGGCGCCCCCGCGATCCGACGTCGCCGCGCTCGCCGAGCTGGTGGCCCGCGGCGGGGTGAGCGTGCTGTCGGGCGCCGGACTGTCCACGGAGTCGGGCATCCCCGACTACCGGGGGCCGTCGGGGGCGCTGCGGACCACGCTGCCGATGACGTTCCAGGAGTTCACCCGCAAGCCGCAGGCGCGGCAGCGGTACTGGGCGCGCAGCCACCTCGGCTGGCAGCGCATGCGCGAGGCCGCACCCAACGCCGGGCACCGCGCCGTCGCCGCCCTGCAGGCCGCAGGGCTCGTCGACGGCGTGGTCACCCAGAACGTCGACGGCCTGCACACCGCCGCCGGGGCCCACGACGTCGTCGAGCTGCACGGGGCCCTCAGCCGCGTCGTATGCCTCGACTGCGGACGGCGCACGGCGCGCGCGGAGCTGGACGCCCGCCTGCGGGAGGCGAACCCCGGTTGGGACGCCGACCGCGCGGGCCTGCGGGTCAACCCCGACGGCGACGCCCACCTCGACGACGACGCCGTCGCGGGGTTCGCCGTCGTGCCCTGCCTGGCGTGCGCCGGGGTGCTGAAACCCGACGTCGTGTTCTTCGGCGAGTCCGTCCCGCCGGCCTGGGTGGCCGCCGCCTGTGAGGCCGTCGACGCCGCGCGCAGCCTGCTCGTCCTCGGCTCGTCGCTGACCGTCTACTCCGGGCGGCGGTTCGTCGTGCGCGCCGCCGATCGCGGCATCCCCGTGGCGATCGTCACGCAGGGCGCCACGCGCGCCGACGCGCTGGCCGCCGTCCGCCTCGACGCCCCCCTCGGGGCGACGCTGCAGGCGCTCACGGGGATGGTCGGCGTCCGCCCGGGCACTTGAGGACGAGGTACCACCCATCCCTCACGAGGAGGCTCCATGCACACGCGACGCATCGGCGACGTCGAGGTGTTCCCGATCGGCCTGGGCGGCATGCCCATGTCGATCGAGGGACGCCCCGACCGCCAGCGCTCGATCGCCACGATCCACGCCGCGCTCGACGCGGGGGTCACGCTCATCGACACCGCCGACGCCTACCACCTGCACGCCGACGAGGTGGGCCACAACGAGTCGCTGATCGCCGAGGCGCTCGCCTCCTACGGCGGTGACACCTCCGAGGTGCTCGTCGCCACCAAGGGCGGGCACCTGCGCCCGGGCGACGGGTCGTGGACGCAGAACGGCTCGCCCGGCTACCTCAAGGAGGCGTGCGAGGCGTCGCTGAAGCGGCTCGGCGTCGAGGCGATCGGCCTCTACCAGTTCCACCGGCCCGACCCGAACGTCCCCTACGCCGAGTCCGTGGGCGCGATCGTCGAACTGCTCGACGAGGGCAAGATCCGCATGGCCGGCATCTCCAACGCCGACCCCGACCAGATCCGGCTCGCGCAGGAGCTGCTCGGCGGGCGCCTGGTGAGCGTGCAGAACCAGTTCTCCCCGGCGTTCCGCAGCAGCGAGCCCGAGCTGGAGCTGTGCGACGAGCTGGGCATCGCGTTCCTGCCGTGGTCGCCGCTCGGTGGCATCTCGAAGGCCGGCGGGCTCGGCTCGACGTTCGCCGCGTTCCAGGAGGTGGCCGACGCCCACGGCGTCAGCCCCCAGCAGGTGTGCCTGGCCTGGGAGCTGGCGCTGTCGCCCACGGTCGTCCCGATCCCCGGCTCCTCCCGGCCCGAGACCATCCAGGACTCCGTGAAGGCCGCCGACCTCGCGCTGAGCCCCGACGAGGTGCTGGCGCTGTCGGGTCAGGGCTGACGGACGCGGTCGGCCGGGGTGGGTGCCGCCCCGGCCGGCGCCGTCAGGGCTCGCCGACCACGTAGTGCCACGGCTTGACCGCGGGCTTCGGCAACGCCTCCCCGGGGACCAGCTCGCCGTGGTGGTCCTGCCAGCACTGCCCGATCCGGTGGTACTGCTCCGTGAAGTGTCGTGCCGCCGCGCCCTGCCGTCGCATCGTCCGCTCCCGCAGGGGATACGGGTGGGGCAGGAACCGCACGGACCCGTCGGTGAGGTGAGCCACCACGTGGACGCGATCACCCACCGTCTCCATCGTGACCGCCGCCACGTGGTTCCACGGAAGCCTCAGCCGCCCGCCGTAGCCGTGGCCCCGGTACTCGCGCGTCGTCAGGACCGCGGCACCTGACGCGCGAAGGGCTATGGCGGGTGTCCACACCACGATCGTGCCGATGCTCATCCAGGCGCTGGCGCCCCTGTCGGCGATCAGCTGCGTGACCACCGGGAACACCAGGGACATGGTCGGCACGAGGAGGATCAGCGCCCACCGGTGAACGCGCAGTCTCGCCACGACCCGGGGCCTGCGCCGCGCATCCGTCCCGGTCGTCGTCGCCGCCGTCATCGTGGTCCCCCTCCCGGGCCCGTCTGCGGGCCCGCGCGGTGGTGATGCTCCCACCACCGCCCGAGCTCGTGGAAGTGCGACCAGAAGCGGCGCCCGTCGCGCCCCGAGCCCCTCGCCGCCGCGACCGGACACCGCGGGAAGGGCAGGACGACGCGGCCGCCGTCCTGCAGGTATGCCACCACCCGCGCCTCGGACCGCCCTTCCTCCACCGCCAGCCCCACGACCTCGGCCACCGCCACGCTCAGCCGGCGCCGCAGCGGGCGCGACCCCAGGTACGCCTCGGGCGTGAGGATGACCAGGCCCTGGTACCACTGCACGGCGCCCATCACGGCGAGCGTGAGGTGCACGGCGGGGAGGGCGATCGGCCACCGCCACGACCCGGCGTCGCCCGACTCACCGTGCGCGATCAACCATGCCTGCGGGATCATGAGGCAGGCGATGATGCAGGGGGCCCCCACCCTCCATGCCAGCGTCCAGCGGCTGAGGCGAAGCCGCACGACCCCGTCGGTGCCTGCCGAGCCGGTGCTGACCGCCGTCATCGCGGGATCCTGCCGTAGGGGGTCGACCACGATCCGGCGGGCTGGTCCGGCGCCCGGGTTCCGACTGCGACTGCGACTGCGACGGTGGGCGGGGTGGTGGGCGAGCGCGGGTCGCCAATCGCAGGGGCCGTCAGGGCGCGAGGCAGCGGCACGCCGTCGAGGGGCGCCCGGCCCGCCCGCCGCTGCCACCGCTGCCCGACCAGGTGGTACTGCTGCCAGAACCAACGATCGTGACGGGTGTGCTGCCCCCACGCGTCCTCGGAGCCGAGGGGCTGGGGCAGGACGAACGGCTCGCCGTCGCGCCGGTGGACGACGACGTGAGCGGCGCCCTCGTGGACGGCCGCCGAGACGCCCTGGACGTCGTCCCAGCGCACGAGAAGCCGCCGGCGCCAACGCGACCGCACGCCCTCGGCGTCGAGCACCGCCAGCCCCCACCACCGCGCGGCCAGCGTGACGGGCAGGACCGTCGCCGAAACCACCGTCAGGTACACCGACAGCCAGTCGCTCTTGCCGACGTTCGTCGCGAACAGCACGACGCCGACCACGGTGCGGAAGGCGTCGACGACGCCGAGTGGCCTGCGGACGACATGCCGGTCGTTCTCCCCGTTCACGGGCGCCACGATCCTCCGCGCCCGACCTCGACCACAAGCCGATCGCCCTGGTCCGACCCGATCGGGTGCGGTGCGCGGGGGGCCTTCCCCTCGCTCAGCGCCGGGTGAGCACCACGATCGGGATCTCGCGCTCGGTCTTGGCCTGGTACTCGTCGTAGGCGGGCCAGATCGCCGTCATCGTCGGCCACAGCCGCGCCCGCTCGTCGGGGTCGGCGGTGCGGGCCACCGCGGCGAAGGACTCGGGGCCCACCTGCAGCTCGACGTCGGGGTTCGCCTCGAGGTTGAGGTACCACTGCGGGTGGTCGGGGGCGCCACCGCGGCTGGCGACGATGACGTAGTCGTCGCCGTCGCGCCCGTAGATCAGGGCCGTGATCCGCTTGGTGCCGGTCTTGCGGCCGGTCACCGTGAGCAGCAACGTGGGGACGCCGTTCCACTCGTGGCCCTGCTCGCCGCCCGACTCCAGGTAGACCTTGGTGTGGTTGGCGACCCAGTCGCTGGGGCTGAGGGTCGGCTGGTCGGTCATGGGTCCTCCCGAGATGGGGCGCGGCGGTCGGGTTCAGCCAACACCCCGTGGCCGCCCCGGCGCATCCCCGCGCGGCACGGACGGCGACCCCCGACGTCACCGACGGACGGTGCCGCCCGGCGTCCCGGCGCGCCGCCGTCCGCCACCCGAGCGTCGGTGACGTCGAGCGATCCTCAGGTCTGGCAGGTAGGGCAGCGGTACAGGGTGCGCCCGACGAGCGGCTCCGCCAGCACGGGGGTAGCGCAGATGCGGCACGGCAGGCCGGTGCGCCGGTACACGTAGTGGGCGTCCTCGCGCCGGACGGCCCCGCGGGCGCGGGAGCGGTCCTCGGGGCGCGTCGTCACGATCGACCCGCGCCGCACGCCGTCGGCGAGCAGCACCACGAGGTCCGCCCAGATGCCGTCCCAGACGCCCTCCCCGAGCGCGGCGCCCGGCCGGTACGGGTCGAGCCCGGCGCGGAAGAGCACCTCCGCGCGGTAGACGTTGCCGACCCCCGCGACGACGTCCTGCTGCATGAGCAGCGCCCCGATGCCGGTGCGCGAGCGGCCCACGCGCGCCGCCGCGAGGGCGGGCTCGGCGTCGGCTCGCAGCGGGTCCGGGCCCAGGCGCGCGACGATCGCGGCCTGCTCGGCGGGGGTGAGGACGTCGCACGCCGTCGGTCCGCGCAGCTCCGCCCAGTGCTCGTCGTCCACCAGTCGCACGCGGACGGCGCCGCGCGGCTCGGGCGGGGCGCCGTCGCCGAAGCGCCACTTGCCGTAGAGACCCAGGTGCACGTGCAGCCAGTGCCGGGGACGGTGCCGCGGCCCGGGCGCGAACCCGAGGAACAGGTGCTTGCCGTACGCCTCCGCGGCGCTCATCACCTGCCCGCTGATCAGCGCGGCACCGGCGGAGAACCGGCCCTGCGGCGAGTCGGCGAACACCTGCCGGCCGCCGAACGTGGCCCGGTGCTGGCGGGCGAGGCGGTGGACGGTGTGTCCTTCGGGCATCAGCGTCGTCCCGGTGGCAGTGGCGGCACCCGGGCATTCTGTGGGCCCGCGCGGCCTCCCGCACGGCGGGAGTCCGGCTGCTGGGCGGGAGGATCGGCATCGCAGGCCGATGCCGATCCTCCCGCCGAGCGCGGAGCACGCAGCCCTCATCGCCCCAGCGGGCACCCGGAGGAGCACGGCCGCGCCCGCACGCCCAGCGCCGCGGCGACGACGGCAGCGGTGCCGCACGGATCGGCGATCACGTCCCACCAGCCGAACCGGAGGGTGCGCTCGCCGGCGAGGACGAGCGCGTTGTCACGCCTGCGGTCCTCGGCCGCGACCCAGGGCTGCAGGTGCGTGGACCCGTCCAGCTCGACGACGAGCCCGGCGTAGCGGACGTCCCGGTACACCCGGCGCCCGTGCGAGCGCTCGGGCGCGTTGAACTCGGCGTGGGGCAGGCCGTGGGCCCGATGCACGTTCCGCAGGTACTCGAGCTCGAGGCGTGAGGCGACGCCGGCGGCGACGTCGGCCAGCAGTGCGGAGAGCGTGCCGCCCCACCGGTGGCCGCGCCGCCCGGCGAGCACCTCAGCGATGTCGCAGGCCCTGGCGAAGCGCCCGCTGAGCACGGCCAGGGTGATGGAGACGGCGTCACCCGCGCGCTCGCACTCCGCAGCAGCGGCGAGCAGGGCCTCGCCGATCCGGTGCCGGGGTGGCAGGGCGGAGGGGTGGACGCCGCGTCCGTGCAGCTCGGAGCGGTGCAGGCAGATGCCGGGCACGGGGCCGACCCTGCGGGCCCGAGGGATCCCGACGTGCCGTCTGTCCAGCCGGTGCGGCGGCACGGGCACACCGGCGACGGCCAGCGCCGTCCAGGACACGAGGGCGGCCCCTGTGCCGCAGCGCAGGACGGCCGCCCAGTCCCGCGCGATCGGCGGCAGCGGGCCGCGATGGGTGGCGTAGATCCCGCCGCCGAGCGCGCGCCACCCGGCCGACCCCAGGGCGCGCTGGACGTCCGCCCTGCCCCAGCCGAGCGCGAGCAGTTGCGCTCGGCTGATCACCCCGCACTGGCTGCGCGCCAGCTCTGTCCACGGGCCCTCGACCCGCCATGCAGCCGTCATGCGCGCAGCGTCGCCGGGCCGGGCGCTGCGAGATGGCGGGGTCCGGATCGGCTGTGGACGGCATCGAGACACCCGGGCCTGTGGAAGGCGTGAGCGGCGGCTCGGCGGGAGGGTCGGCATCACATGCCGATGCCGATCGTCCCGGCGAGCAGGAGCGAGCGCCGGATCTACGCTGACAGGTATGGCCCGCTACCTGGACGTCCACCCGGTCAACCCGCAGCCGAGGGCGCTGGCGCAGACGGTGAAGGCGCTGCGCGACGGCGGCCTGATCGTCTACCCGACCGACTCCTGCTACGCCCTCGGCTGCCTCATGGGCAACCGTGAGGCGCTGGAGCGGATCCGCAGCATCCGGCGCCTGGACTCCAAGCACCACTTCACCCTCGTCTGCCGCGACTTCGCGCAGCTCGGGCAGCTCGTCAACGTCAACAACGCGGCGTTCCGGCTGGTCAAGGCGCTGACCCCGGGCGCGGTGACGTTCATCCTGCCCGGCACCAAGGAGGTGCCGCGGCGGCTGCTGCAGGAGAAGAAGCACACGGTGGGGGTGCGCATCCCCGACCACGTGGTCGCGCAGGCGCTGCTGGCCGAGCTGGGCGAGCCGCTGCTGTCGAGCACGCTCATGCTCCCGGGGGACGAGGAGCCGCTGTCCGACGGCTGGTCGATCAAGGAGGCGCTGGACCACCAGGTCGACGTCGTCCTCGACTCCGGTGACTGCGGCCTGGAGCCCACCACGGTCGTCGACCTGTCCGACGACGCCGTGGACGTCGTGCGGCAGGGCGCCGTCGACGTCGGCCGCTTCGTGGCCTGACCCGGTCTGACCCGGCCGGGACCGACGTCCCGAGCATCTCGCCCGGCCCCGGGCTCAGGATCTCCCGCTGCCGGACTGCTCCCCGTGTTGCGTTCAAGGCCGCGGCATGCCCCGCCGATGCGCACGGAAGCAGACGGAAGGGACCTCCATGCGCGCGTCGGCGGTACGGCCCACCGGAGCCGAACGCTTCTTCAGGGAGAACGAGCTCATCGTCAGCAAGACGAACCCGAAGGGCATCATCACCTACGCCAACGACGTGTTCTGCCGGATGGCCGCCGCCACCGAGGACGAGTTGCTGGGTCAGCCGCACAGCGTGATCCGTCACCCCGAGATGCCCCGCGCCGTGTTCAAACTGCTCTGGGACACCCTCGGCGCCGGCAGCGAGATCTTCGCCTACGTCAACAACCTCGGCTTCGACGGTGCGCACTACTGGGTCTTCGCCCACGTCACGCCGTCGCGGTCGATGACCGGTCAGCTCGTGGGGTACCACTCCAACCGGCGTGCCCCGGCCAAGGAGGCCGTCGCGGCCGTCGAGCCGCTGTACCGCAAGCTGCTGCAGATCGAACGCGACCACCCGTCGTCCAAGGACGGGTTGGCGGCGTCCGTCGCGGCGCTGCAGACCACGCTGAGCGAGGCCGGCATGACCTACGACGAGTTCGTCTGGTCGGTGACCCCGTGAAGCGGACGCTGCGCACGATCGCCCGCGCCTGGCGCGGCGAGGAGGCCGTGGAGCGCGACGCCGCGCTGGCGGCGATCGCGGTGCTCACCGAGACGTGCGAGCGGGTGGCGGCGGGTGATCTCGAGGCCCGGTTGATGAAGGTGCAGGTCGGGGGCATCCCCGACGAGACCGAGGCGGCCCTGCGGTCCGCCTTCAACAGCATGCTCGACGTGATGGACGCCTACATGCGCGAGTCGTCGGCGGCGATCACGGCGGCGAGCGAGAAGCGGTTCTACCGGCGGCTCCTGGAGCCCGGCCTGCGCGGGTCGTTCCTCGACGGCGCCCGGATCATCGAGACCGGCCGCGTCGCGATGGAGGCGGCCAACGATGCCGCCCGCTCGGCAGCCGAGGCGAGGTCGGACCTCGCGACCCGCATCGAGCAGGCGCTCGTGGGCCTGACGGACGAAGTGAGCGGGGCTGCCGACTCCATGGGCCAGACCGCCGTCGGGGTCTCGGAGTTCGCGCTCGAGGCCCGCGAGGAGGCGCAGACCGCCCGCGGCACCGTCGAGTCGCTGCGGGCCAGCACCGAGGGGATCCGGCACGCCGTCTCCCTGATCACCCAGATCGCCGAGCAGACCCGCATGCTCGCCCTCAACGCGACCATCGAGGCGGCGCGTGCGGGCGAGGCGGGGCGTGGCTTCGCCGTCGTCGCCACCGAGGTCAAGGGGCTGGCCGACGAGTCGTCGGAATCCTCGAAGACGATCATCAGCGGCGTGGCGGAGATGAAGGAGGCGGCCGAGTCGACCATCGGTGTCCTCGAGGGCGTCACCGGCCGGATCTCGGAGATGAGCGGCCGGATCGAGCACCTCGTCACCGCGGCCCACGGGCACGGCGACGGCTCGGGCCTCATCCCCGTCGCATAGCGCCTGCGGTCGGAGGTCAACGGGTTCGTCGAGGCGATCCGCGCCTCCGAGCGCCGCGGCGCCCGCCGGGCCGAGGTGAACCACCCCGTCCGGGTGACCCTCGCGGACGGGCCCACCGTCTCGGGCGTCATTCGCAACATCAGCCTCACCGGCGTCGCGTTCGAGGCCTCCCGCAGCGCCGGCATCAGCCCGGGGACGCAGGTGCGCCTCGTCGCCGAGACCGCCCACGGCCAGCTCGACCTCACGTGCGCGATCCTGCGCGTCAACCCCGCGGCCGAGGGGCGGGTGCTCGTGGCCGCCCGGACCACCTACAAGCGCCCGCGCTACGAGGACGCGCTGGGGTCGTTGCTGACCGACTGAGCAGCCGGGGCCAGCGGGCGCGCCTGCCCGGTGGGGGCGGCGTCCGGGAGCGGCTGCGCCGTGGGCGCGGCGTCCGGAAGCGGCTGCGCCGTGGGCGCGGGGCCGCGCGTGGTCGCGGGCCGGCGACGCCACGAGCGCAGCAGCAGCCGCCGCCCGGGGACCTCCACGAAGTGGTACAGGGCGGCGGACAGGGCGAGCGAGATCGCGAAGATGGCCGCCACGGTGAGAACGCTCTGCTCGACCGGCAGCTTGGGCTTGGCGCCCAGCCAGTGCTGGAACGCGCGCATCACCAGGACGTGCACCATGTAGAACGCGAACGACCACTCCCCGAGCCGCACCAGGACGGGGTGCCGCCACGTCGACGTCGTCTTCTCGATGTCGGCGACGGCGGCGGCCGCGATGAGCGTGGCGAAGCCCAGCAGGGTGGCGCTGGCGATGTTCAACGTGTTCGGCAGGCGCGCGATCAGGAAGTACCCGGCGGCGGACAGCGCGACGGCGACGTCGATGCGGGGCCCGCGCCACGCGCCCAGCAGGACGAGCCGGGCGATGACGGCACCGAGGACGAACTCGGGCAGCCGCAGCGGCGGGTAGGTGTTGAGGGACCAGCCCAGGTGGTGCACGTCGGACCAGCGGGAGGCCAGTGGCGTCGCGACCAGCGCGGCCGCCCCCGTGACCCACAACATCCACGGGGACATCCGCCGCAGGAAGAAGTGCAGGAACGGAAAGCAGGCGTAGAAGAAGGCCTCGACCGCCAGCGACCAGCTGACCGGGTTCATCACCTGCCACCACTTGTGCCACCACGTGCTGATCAGCAGCAGGTTGGCGACGAGCGCGTGGGTGCCGTGCGGGCGCATCGCGGGGGCGAGGGTGTAGGCGAGGCCGAGGGCCATCAGCGCCGTCACCAGGTGCAGGGGGTAGATCCGCGCGAAGCGGCGCCGCCAGAAGGTGAACGCGCTGTCGTGGTCGCGGGCCGACCACACGAGCACGAAACCCGAGAGGATGAAGAAGAACGACACCCCCGAGGAGCCGCCGCGGAAGGCCCAGTCGACGTACCAGCCGGGCGTGCCCGTGAAGTACAGGCGCATGTGCAGGGTGAAGACCATCATCGCGGCCACCCAGCGCAGGCCCGTCAGCGACGGCAGGTTCGGCCGGCGTTCGGCGGGGTTCATGCGTGGTCCTCTCCGAGCTGCGCAGGCCCCCATCCGCGGGACGTGCCCCGCGGAGGATGGTAACGCGGGCCCGAGGGGGCCCCGGCGCAAAACGCGACGACCTGCGGAGGATCTCCGCAGGTCGGGGTGGTGGCCAGGGGCGGGGTCGAACCGCCGACCTTCCGATTTTCAGTCGGACGCTCGTACCAACTGAGCTACCTGGCCGTTGGCCCGGACCACCGAAGTGGACCGGGCCTAAGCGACCCCGACGGGACTCGAACCCGCGACCTCCGCCGTGACAGGGCGGCGCGCTAACCAACTGCGCTACGGGGCCTTGCTGGTCGCAAGACCGTGCCCCCAACGGGATTCGAACCCGTGCTACCGCCTTGAAAGGGCGGCGTCCTAGGCCACTAAACGATGAGGGCTGGACACCCTTGTGGCGCCCGTTCCGCTGGGGACGTCGATAAGCATAGGGGGTGGGGTGGCGATCCTCCAAAGTCGATAGCGGCGGGGGGAATCGCTCCAGGTCAGGGGTGGGGTGGGGGCGAGGGAGGCAGGTTCGGGGACGCGCACCGAGGCGCCGCGGCCGCCGCGCGCCGGGGGTCGCAGGTGCGCCGCAGCCGGGCGCGCGAGGCGAGCCTGGGGGAGACTGCGCGCATGGTCGAGATGACCCGGCAGGACTTCGAGGGCGCCGTCGCCGACGCGCTCGACACCATCCCGCCCGAGCTGACGGCGATGATGCGCAACGTGGTGATCCTCGTGGAGGACGAGCCGGGCCCGGACGTCCTCGGCGAGCACGGCGAGCTGTTGGGCCTCTACGACGGCGTGCCGCTGACCGAGCGCACGGGCTGGGACACCGTCGTCCTGCCCGACCGGATCTTCATCTACCGCGGCCCGACCCTGCGCATGTGCCACACCCGCGAGGACGTCGTCGAGGAGGTGGCGGTGACGGTGGTCCACGAGATCGCCCACCACTTCGGCATCGACGACGACCGCCTGCACGAGCTCGGCTGGGGCTGAGCCGGGCGATCAGGCCCAGCGGTAGATCTTGCGCAGCGTCGCGTCCCACACGCGGTCCCCGGCCAGGCGCCGCATCTGGAGGATGGCCCGCGCCTGCGGCGTGATGACGTAGCGCGAGCGCGGGTGGCCGGAGGAGAGCGACTCGACGACGACGGCCGCCACCGCCTCGGGACCCACGGCGCCACGTCCCGCGTAGTTGCGGGCGGTGACCTCCCGCGAGGTCTGCCGCAGCGGGCCGTAGGGGCCGTCGACCTGAGCCTCCAGGCCCGCCCCGGCGACGTCCTCGAAGGACGTGCGGATCAGCCCCGGCTCGACGAGCACGACGTCGACGCCGAACGGCGCCACCTCAATCCGAAGCGCGTCGGACAGCGCCTCCACGGCGTACTTGCTCGCGTGGTACCAGCCGCCGGTGGGGAACGTGGCGCGCCCGCCCATGGACCCGATGTTGACGATCCGGCCGCGCCCGGCGGCGCGCATGCCGGGCAGGACCAGCTGGCACAAGCGGCCGAGGCCGAACAGGTTGGTCTCGAACTGCCGGCGGACGGCGTCGAGCGGGACCTCCTCGATCGGCCCGTAGGCGCCGTACCCGGCGTTGTTGACCAGGGCGCCGACGTGACCGTGCCGGGCCTCGACGTGCGCGACGGCGGCGGCCATGGACGCCTCGTCGGTGACGTCGAGGGCGAGGGTGTGTGCGCCGGCGTCGGCGAGGTCGCGCAGCACCTTCGGCTTGCGCGCGGTGGCGTAGACGGTGAAGCCGGCCTCGAGGAGCGCGGTCGCGCTGGCGCGGCCGATGCCGCTGCTGCACCCGGTGATCAGGACGGGGTCGTGGATGAGCACGGGGGACCTCCTCGCGGCGCGGCCGTCGCTGCCGCTCCCAGCCTTGCAGGCGATCGCCGTCAGGTCTCGGGGAAAACAGGGGTGAGCCGGACGTGTCGACCCTTTCGCGAACCCTTGCGGGAGAACGCACCGCTTATGACAGACTACGCAAGGTCACATAGTGGTGATCATGTCGGCGTGGGCGAGGGTCACGCCGGGAAGGAGGGGCCATGGCGCGCACCACTGCCGGCGAGGAGGCGCTCGACCTGAGGGTGGTCGAGGAGCCCGCGCCCCCGCGGCGCACGCCCAACCCCCGCGGCGAGGGCGCCCGGCTGCGCGAGGAACTGCTCGACGCCGCCGACCGCCTGCTCTCCTCCGGCGGCGCCTGGGCCGAGATCAGCCTGCGGGGGGTGGCCCGCGAGGCCGGGGTGGCCGCGCCGAGCGTCTACGCCCACTTCGCCCAGCTCGAGGACCTCATGCTCGCGCTGGCCGCCGAGCACCAGGCGGGCCTGGAGGACGCCGTCGCCCGCGCCGCCTCCCGCCCCGGCGGTCGCGCCGGCACCGACGGCGCGCGCATCCGCGCCGCGGCCCGCGCCTACGTCCGCTGGGGCCTCACCTACCCCGGCGCCTACACCCACCTCTACGGCGGGCCCGTCATGCGCACGCTCGCCCGCGAGGACGACCGCTCCTTCAGCGCCTCCTCGGTGCTGCTGTCGACCTTCGCCGACGCGCTGTCGGACCTGCGCCCCGCACCGGCGGACCCGGCGCAGGCGGCGCTCGCCCTGTGGACGGCCCTGCACGGCCTGGTCACCCTGCGCGTCGGGCGGCCCGGTCACGCCTGGCCGGGCCAGGACCGGCACACCGACCTGCTCGTCACTGCGCTGACCGGCGCGGCCAGGTGACGCCGCGTGGCGACGACACGGCGCACGGCGAGGACGTAGGGCCTCGCGCGCGGGTCGCCGGGCTGCGACTCTGAATCCATGGATGCGACGACTGCACACGCGGCGGGCAACGAGGTCTCCGGCGCGATCGAGGTGCTCAGCGACGAGGAGTGCTTCTCGCTCCTCGCCGAGGTCGAGGTCGGCCGGCTCGCCGTGGCGGTGTCCGGCGAGGTCGACATCTTCCCGATCAACTTCGCGGTGGACGGTCGCTCGATCGTCTTCCGCACCGCCGAGGGGACCAAGCTCGTCGAGGTCGTCCTCGCCGGGCGGGTGGCCTTCGAGATCGACGGGTACCACCCGGCCGAGGGCCAGGCCTGGAGCGTCGTGGTCAAGGGTGACGCCGAGATCATCGACCGCTACGACGACATCTACGAGGCCGAGAATCTGCCGCTGTTCCCCTGGAACTCGGCGCCGAAGGGGCGGTTCGTCCGGATCGTCCCCGACGAGGTGACAGGCCGACGGTTCGTCGTCGCGCGCACCCGGACGGGCACCGAACCCCAGCTCTGATCGGCCGCCCGGCCGCGGTGGACGACCCGCCGCGGGGGTCGGGTGTGGACGAAGTGCTCGCGCCGCCCGTGCCGAAGGGGCATGCTGACGGGGCGGTCGTCGTCGCCGCCGCGGTTCGCGGCGGGCCGTCGCCCGTCGCGCCGGCCCGCGCATCCCTGCAGCCGCAGGTGCCTCACGGTCGTGGGCGGATCACAGTCGTCGACCGACGGGAGCGGTGGTGACGTCGTTGCGGACCGGGCGGAACCGGCAGGGGGGCGCCGACGTCGCGATCCGGTCGTGGATCGGGTCGCTCGTCGAGGCCCAGGGCAGGCTCCGCGCCGCGCGCGGGGGTGCCGAGGCGGTGCTCGCCGAGTTCGTGCGCAGCGTCTCCGGGCTCGTCGACGCGCCCGCCCGGGTGGCCCTGCGCGACGGCGACTCCCTGCACTGGAGCGCGGGCGAGGTCTGCGCCGCCGTCGCCCCCGCCGATCTCGACTCCGCCGCCATCCGCGCGCTGGCCGACCTCGCGCCGGTCCGCGTCGACGACGTCCCCCCGGCGGCCCCGCTGCACGTCGTCCCGGCGTTCGACGACGCCGTCCCGGCGCTGTTCCCGGGTGAGGACGAGACCGACCTCGAACCCGATCCGGACGACCCGCTGTTCGGGCCCATCACCGCGGTGCCCCGCACCGGCGGCATCCCGCGCGTCGCGCACCCGCCGGTCCCCTCGGCCTCTCCGCCGGGGTCCGGCCCGCTGCCGATGGGCGGCTCGGTGCTCGCGGTGCCGCTGGTGCACGCCGAGCACTGCCTGGGGGTCGTGGTGCTGTCGGCGCCCGTCCCCGACTGGTTCGACGAGACCGACGAGCAGGCCGTCGTCCTGCTCGCGGGCACGGCCGCCGCCGTGCTGACCACCGCCGTCCTGCCCGTCACGCAACCGCTGAGCCTCGCCGACCTCACCGCCGCCCTCGAGGCCGTGCCCGAGCGCGACGGTGCCGCGGGGCCCGCGACGCAGCGGCACGAGGCCGGGCGGCACCGCGCCCAGGGCGACGACGACGCGCGCGCGGCCGACGTCCGCGGCTGGATCCCCCCCTCGCCCCGCACCCGGGCCCCGCACCCGCCGGAGCCGGACGCGGACACGTTCCCCGGCACCGACCCGCACGGCCGCGACGACGGCGACGTCACGGCGTGGTCGGCCCCCGGCGAACCGGGGCAGCCGGCCGCGCTGGCCATCGACCTCACCACCGACCCCGCCGCGTCGCTGCGGCTGCTCGGCGACGCCGACGCCCTCCGCCCGGCCTGGAGCGACGAGGCGTCCTACGCGACGCCCCGCTTCGACGCCGCCGTCCCGCTGACGGGCACGCTCCCGGTGATCCCCTCGATCCCCACCCCGGCCGGTCTCGGCCTGTGGGAGTGGGACGCCGCGAGCAACGAGGTCACGTGGTCGGAGCCCGTGGCCAAGCTGCTGGGGCTGCCCGCCTCGGGCACGGTGGAGCTCGACCTGATCCGCAGCATGCTCCCCGAGGACGAGCAGCGCCGGTTCGACGACACGGTGGCGCTGGTCGAGCAGGGCGAGGGTGCGGCGGGGTCCTTCCGGGTGGTCCTTGCCGACGGCGAGCCGCGGCGCTTCTACGCCTGGGGCGAGGCGCGCCGGGACGCGCGGGGCGGGCTGGTCGGGGCGTGGGGCGCGCTGGTCGACGTCACCGAGCGCGAGCAGGACGCCGCCGTGCTGCGCAACAGCCTCGCCGGGCTGCGCGCGGCGCAGGAGCTCACCGGCCTGGGCGTGTGGGAGTGGCACCCCGAGGCCGACCGCCTGGTCTGGTCGCCCGAGATGTACCGCATCGTCGGGTTGGAGCCGGGCGAGCTGGAGCCCACGCTCGACGTCTGGCACGGCTTCGTGCACCCCGAGGACGTCGACCGGGTGCGCCGGCTCGACGTGCTGGCGGCCGACCGCGACGGCGGCGCCGTCGAGAACTTCCGGATCATCGGCGCGGACGGCGTGGTCCGGCACGTGCAGTCGTGGTCGACGGTCGTGGCGGCCGTCGACGGCAGCCCTCGCGCGGTCTGCGGGGCGACCGTCGACGTCACCCGTCAGGTCAGCGACCGCGACCTGCTCGAGCAGCTGTCCGCGACCGACGCCGTCACCGGCCTCGGCAACCGGCTCGCGTTCGACAAGGCGATGACGGCGCTGCTGGCCGACCCGAGCCGCGACGTCGCCGTCCTGCTGCTCGACCTCGACCGGTTCAAGACCGTCAACGACAGCCTCGGTCACGCCGTCGGCGACAGGCTGCTCGTGGAGGCCGCGCGGCGGATCACGAGCGTTGCTCCCGAGGGCAGCATCACCGCACGGATGGGCGGCGACGAGTTCGTCGTCGTCCCGCGCCCGGGTCTCGGCTGGCTGCAGGTGCGCCGGCTCGCCCAGGCCGTGGTCGACGCGCTGCGCGCGCCCTACGTGCTGCCCGAGTCGGGGGAGATGCTCGTGTGCCCCGCCAGCGTGGGCGTGACGTCGACGAGCGGGCGCCGGGTCGACGTCAGCGACCTCCTGCGCGAGGCCGACCTCGCGCTGTACCGGGCGAAGGACTCCGGCCGCGACCGCTACGTGGTGTTCGACGACGTGCTCCGGGCGCGCGCCCAGGCCCGTCACCTCGCGGAGCGTCGCCTGCGGCTGGCCCTGGACGAGGGTCGGCTGGAGCTGGAGTACCAGCCGATCGTGGAACTCGACACGGGCGAGGTGGTCGGGGCCGAGGCGCTCGTGCGGCTGCGCGAGGCCGACGGCCGGCTGCTCGGGCCCGAGGAGTTCATCGACGTCGCCGAGGACACGGGGCTGGTCGTCGAGGTCGACTGCTGGGTGATCGAACAGGCGCTCAACGAGCTGCCCCGTTGGGGGACGCCCCCGCCGGGGCGCCCGCAGCCCTGGCTGGCGATCAACGTCTCGGCGCGGTCGATGGAGCACCCCAAGGTCTCGCGCCGGATCCTCGAGGCGCTGCGCACGGGCCGGGTCACCACCGACCGGCTGAAGGTCGAGCTCACCGAGCACAGCTTCCTGGGGGCGCTGCCGGGCGGGGAGTCCTACCTGCGCCGGCTGATGAGCTCGGGCGTGCCCGTGGGGATCGACGACTTCGGCACGGGCTACTCGGCGCTGGCCTACCTGCAGCGCTTCGAACTCGACTTCATGAAGATCGACCGCTCGTTCGTGGCCTCGGTCGGCAAGGACGACCGCTCCGACGCCGTCGTCACGGCGATCGTCGACCTCGCCCACGCCCACGGCATGCGGGTCACGGCCGAGGGCGTCGAGACCGACGCCCAGGCCGCCCGCCTGCAGGAGATCGGCTGCGACTTCGCCCAGGGCTTCCACTTCGGCATGCCCGGGCGGCCGGAACGGATCCTCCCGCCGTCCGTTCCGTGTTGATGCGACCAAGGGACGACACAAAGCGACCGCAAGACGACGGATAGTGTCGTTTCGCAAGGTCCGGACCCTGATGACCGGTTAAGATCCCCGCAGCCGAGGCCCATCGACTCGAGTGCCGGGGAAGGGTGCGCATGTCGCCGTCGGTGCTGCTCGCCGCCCTCCTGCTGGTCGCCGCACTGACGTACCTCGCGCTGGCCGCCTACGTCTGGCGCGTTCGCCGCGCCGGCGGTGCCCGGGCCCTGTCGCTGCTCCTGCTCGCCGCGGGCGTCTGGACGGTCGCCTACTCCCACGAGATCGGCGCCGGCAGCCTCGCGCAGGCCCAGCGCTGGTCGGACCTCAAGTACGTCGGCTACTGCTTCATCGCCCCCTGCCTGTGGGCGTTCGTGATCGGGTACACCGGCACCCTCGCAGGCCGCGCCCGCGTGCTCGTGGGCGCGCTGCTCGTGGAGCCGCTCGTCGTCCTCGGCCTGCTCGCGTCGCCCCGCACCCGCGACTGGATCCACAGCTACCCCGACACCCTGGTGCTGCAGCAGTTCGTGGGCGGCGCCCCCCAGCCGCACACCGGCCCCCTGTACCTGCCCCACATGGCGTACACGTTCGCCGTCATCTGCGCCGCCGTCGCGCTGCTCGTCCGCCGGCTCAGCCGCGTCTCGGGGCCGTTCCGGCGCCCCGGCCGGTTGATGATCGGCGCGGCCCTGCTGCCGCTCGTGGCCAGCATCCTGTCCAACCTCGGGCTGCTCCCGGCATCATGGCCCGACCCGGCCGCCTACCTCTTCCTCGTCACCGTCGTCGTCCTGGTCTGGGGCTTCTTCCGGCTGCGACTGGTCGACCTCCTCCCGGGCGCCTGGCAGATGGTCGTCTCCCGGATGCCCGACGCCGTGCTCGTGGTCGACGACGACGGCCTGCTCCTCGACACCAACCCCGCCGCCGACCGCCTGCTCGGCCCTCGGTGGGGGTGGGCAGCGACGTCGGCGAGGCCCTGCCGCACCTGGCACCCGTCCTCGCCCTCGACGTCAGCGAGGGGACGGAGGTGCACGACGTCGTGGTGCCCGCGCTGGCCATGACGTGGGACCCGTCCCGGCCCCCCGAGGACGCCCCCGGCCCGGGCGCGCTCGGGGCCGCGCTGCTCACCCGGCCGCTCGCCGGCAGCGGCACGCCGCCGCCGGCGTCGCCGGGGTCCTGGAGGCCCAGGTGACGCCGATCAGGGCGGTGGACGTCGCGGGGACGGCGCGGATCGTCGTCCTGCGCGACGTCACCGAACGGAGGGCGACGGAGGCACGGCTGCGCGACCTGCTCGAGCAGCAGACGGCGGTCAGCCGCATCCTCGGCCGGTGCCTGCGCCCCGCCGACCTGCCCGAGGTGCCCGGCCTCACGGTGGCCGCCCGCGCCCTGCCCGCCGCCGGGCCGCACGACGCCGCGCCGACCCTGGACGACCTGCCCCCCGACACGGTGGCGGGGAGTTCTACGACGTGCACCGCACCGGCGACGGCGGCTGGGCGATCTGCCTGGGCGAGGTGACCGGCCGCGACGTCCAGGCCGCCGCCCTCACCGCCCTCGCCCGCGCCACCCTGCGCAGCTGCAGTGCCCAGGCTCTCGACCCGAGCTCGCTGATGGAGGGCTCTCAACCAGGCCCTGCTCGATTCGGGCGCCGCCGCCCGGTCCTGCGGCGTCGTGTACGCCCGCACGCTGCCCGCCGGGGCGCCCGCGCTGCCCGCTCAGCCGCCCGCGCTGCCCGCTCAGCCGCCCGCGCTGCCCGCTCAGCCGCCCGCGCTGCGCGTCGCGGTCGCGGGCGGCCTGCCGGTGCTCGTGCGCCACGCCGACGGCGGCGTCGAGCCGTGGTCGGGCTCGGCGGTGCTGGGGGTGCCCGACGGCGCCCCGCCCGCCGTGCGCGACGTCCCGCTGCCGCCCGGTGCCGTCCTGGTCGCGTGCACGAGCGGTGTGACCGGCGCGAGGTTCCGCTCGGAGCGGTTCGGCGGCGAGCGCCTCGCGCACGCGGTCCAGCGCGCCGGAGCCGACGCCGACGAGGTCGCCGACGCCGTCCTGTCCGCCGTCCGCCGCTTCGCCACCGACCCCGAGGGCCTGTCCGTCGTGGCCGTCGGTGCGGCCGCCGCACCCGCGGGGACGCGATGACCACACCCGTGTGGGTGGTCCTCCTCCTGCTCGTCGGGGTGGGCTGGTACCTGGGGCTGGCCGGGTACGTGTGGCGGTACCGGCGCGTGCCGGGGGCCTGGGCGCTGATCGGGATGCTGCTGTCGGTGGGCGTGTGGACGCTCTGCTACGCACTGGAGCTCGGCAGCCGTGACGTCGGCCCGGCGCGGTGGTGGTCGGGGCTGAAGTTCGTCGGGATCGTGGGGCTCGTCCCCACCCTGTGGGCGTTCGTCGTGCGCTACACCGACGCCGAGCGTGCCGTCCCCCGCGCCGTCCTGGCCCTGATGACCCTCGAACCCCTCGCCGTCCTCACGCTGCTGGCCGTGCCCGCCACCCACGACCTCGTCCACCGCTACCCCGGGGGCGAGCTGCAGCGCTACGCGCCCTACCCGGTGCCCGAGGTCGGCCCCCTGTTCTGGCCCCACGCGATCTACACCTACCTGCTGCTGTTCTCGGCGATCTGGGTGCTCTGCCTGCGCCTGTCGCGGATCACCGGCGGGTACCGGAGGGCCGCCCATGCGATCATCGTCACGACCGTGCTGCCCTTGATCGGCAACCTGGTCTTCAACAGCGGCCTCGCGGGACTCGACACCGTCGACCCCACCCCCTTCCTGTTCACCGTGACCGTGTCGGTGCTCGTCTGGGGCTTCTTCCGGTTCCGCCTCGTCGACCTCCTCCCCGTGGCCCGCACCGCCGTCCTCGAACGGCTCACCGACGCGGTCGTCGTCGTCGACGGGTTCTCGCGCGTGCTCGACGCCAACCCGGCCGGTGCCCGCCTGCTCGGGCGTCCCCGCGACGGCGCCCTCGGCGTCCCGCTCGCCGACCTCGTGCCGGCCCTCGCCGAGGTGGTCGACGCCGGTCAGCCGGGGCCGGGGGCGGCGCGCGGCTCCGTCGTGGCCGGTCACGCCGCCCCGTGGCGGGTGTCGTGGGGGGACGACGGCGCGCCCGTGCCCGTGGACCTGCGCCTGCTCGTCCCCGGGCCGGGCGGCGCGGTGCCGCGCGACGTCGCCGTCACCGTGACCCCGCTGCGCGAGCGCGCCCCCGGGCCGCGCGCCGTCGTGGTCCGCGACGTCACGGGACGCAAGCGGGTCGAACGGCGCCTGCGCGAGCTGCTGCGCGAGCAGACGGCCCTGGCGCAGACCCTGCAGGAGTCGCTGCGCCCCTCGGCGCTGCCCGGGGTGCCGGGGATCGCGCTCGCCGCGCGGTCGCTGCCGGCCGGGCGAGAGGCCGACGACGGCGCGCTGTCGGGGGACTTCTACGACGTCCACCGGGCCGGACCGGGCCGCTGGGCGTTCGTCCTCGGCGACGTGTCGGGCAAGGGCGTGCACGCCGCCGTCGTCACCGCCCTGACCCGCTACACCGTGCGCACGCTGTCGGCGGAGGGGCGGACGCCGAGTGAGGTGGTGGCGCGGCTGAACCAGGCCCTGCAGTCCGACGACGCGGGCCCCGACGCCGGTGGGGAGCGCTTCTGCACCCTCGTCTACGGCCACCTCGTGCCCGGCCCGGGCGGGGAGGTGACGGTGACCCTCGCGCTCGCGGGGCACCCCCAGCCGTTCGTGCGGCGCCTGGACGGCACGGTCGAGGCCGTGGGGGAGCCCGGCACCGTGCTGGGGCTGCTGCCCGACGTCGACGTCGTCGAGGCCCAGGTCGTCCTCGCG
The DNA here is from genome assembly GCA_046330935.1 of Kineosporiaceae bacterium. Classification (GTDB taxonomy): domain Bacteria; phylum Actinomycetota; class Actinomycetes; order Actinomycetales; family Kineosporiaceae; genus JAXLRU01. Next base: position 377,734 of record JAXLRU010000004.1, on the reverse strand, counting down.
CCCGGAGACCTCCTGCTCGCCTACACCGACGGCGTCACCGAGGCCCGGTGCAGGCCCGGGCCGCGCACGCTGAGCATCCACAGCGACCTGTGGGACCTGTCGACCCTCGGCGACGCGGCCTTCGTGGATCCGGACGCGGACGGCGGGGCCGGCGGGGCGGGCGGGGCGCAGGAGGAGGGTGACGACCAGTTCGGCGAGGCGCGGCTGGCCGAGGTGCTGCAGCGCAGCCCCGCCGACGTCAGTGGCGCGGTGGGTGACGTGCTGCGCGCGGTCGTGTCCTTCGCCGAGGAGCGCGACGACATCGCCGTCCTCGCGTTCGGGCCCGCGCCCTCGGCCTGACCCGCGCTGGCCCTGGCCTCGGGTCGCCCTCGGCACCCTCGGGACGCCCTCGGCACCCTCGGGACGCGCGAGGGCCCGGACGCCGTGCGTCCGGGCCCCTCGCCCTACCGGCCGCTGGTGGGGATCAGTCGACGGCGAGCCCGCGGGAGCGCCGCATCCGCCGCGAGGCGGAGGAGAACACCGAGTCGGCGAGCATGCCGATCACGAGGATCACGATCATGTACGCGAGCAGGCCGACGGCGTCGCCGAACTCGCGCGCGAACTCCAGCCGCGCACCCAGCGAGGGGCGGTTGGCGAGGATGACCAGCAGCTCACCGGCCATGAGCGAGCGCCACGCGAACGCCCAGCCCTGGTTGAGGCCCGCCACGTAGGACGGCAGGGCCGCGGGCAGCACGACGAACCGGTACTGCTGCCAGCCCTTGGCGCCGAGCACGCGCCCCAGCCGGGTGAAGGCCGGCGGCACGTGGTCGATGCCCGAGATGAGGCCGTTGGCGATCGACGGCGCCGCGCCGAGGACGACGACGAACATGATCGCCTGCTCGTTCAGGCCGAACAGCAGGATCGCGAGCGGGAACCAGACGATCGACGGCATGGTCTGCAGGCCGGTGATCAGCGACCCGACACCTGCGCGGAGCACGTGGAACCGGGCCACCGCGACGCCGAGGACGCTGCCGACCGCGATCGCGAGGGCGAAGCCGAGCAGTCCTCGGCGCAGCGTCGTGCTCAGGGACGCCCAGAACTTCTGGTCGTCGGTGAGCAGGCGCCACACGCGCTCGAGCACGGACGTGGGCTCGGGCAGGACGTACGTGGGCCGCCACCCGGTGAGGACGACGAGCTGCCACAGGGCCAGGAAGATGCCCAGGCCGAGCAGCTTCGGCCAGGCGGAGGACCAGATCCGCTGGACGACGGGGTCCTGGGGGGCGGGGGCCGGGGCGGCGAGGTCGGCGGTGACCGAGCCCGTCCGGTCGGCGGGGGTGCGCGCGTCGCGGACGCCCTCGGGGCGGTCGTCCTGGGGGTCGCCGGCGCCCACGGCGTCGTCGCGGACGTCGATCGTCGGCTCGGGCGCCCCGGTGCCGCTGGTGGGGCTGGTCTCAACCGACATGGCGGGCCACGTCCTCTCGCAGCGCGTGGGTCAGCTCGCCCGCGAGCTCCGCGACGGCGGCGGAGTCGATCGTGCGGGGGCGGGGGAGGTCGATGCGCCGCTCGTGCACGACGCGGCCGGGCGAGGAGCCCATGAGGACGACGCGGTCGCCGAGGCGCACCGCCTCGCGCATGTTGTGCGTGACGAACACGACGGTGAGGTCGTGCTCCTGCCAGACGCGCTCGATCTCGTCGTGCATGTGGTCGCGGGTCATGGCGTCGAGGGCCCCCAGCGGCTCGTCCATGAGCACCACCGGCGCCTTCTGCGCGAGGACGCGGGCCAGGGAGACGCGCTGGCGCATGCCGCCCGAGAGCTCGTGGGGGCGCTTGTCGGCGTACTTGCCCAGCCGCACGCGCTGCAGCAGCTCGCGGGCCTGCTCCTCGCGGTCGCGGCGGGGCACCCCGCGCAGCCGCAGCGCCAGCGCCACGTTCTGGGTGGCGGTCAGCCACGGCAGGAGCGTGGCGTCCTGGAACATGAACGCGACGGAGCCGCCGACCTCGAGAGTGCCGTCGGTCACCGAGTCGAGCCCGGCCACGAGGTTGAGCATCGTGGACTTGCCGCAGCCCGAAGCGCCCACGACGGCGACGAACTCGCCGGGGGCGATGGTGAGGTCGACGTTCTGGAGGGCCGTGGTGCTCGTCGCTCCGCGACCGAACACCTTCGTGACGCCACGAAGCCGCACCTCGCCGTCGGCGGGTGCGGCCGTGACGCCCGGGCCGGCGGGGGCGGCCTTGCCGGCCCCCGCCCGAACCTGGGACACGATGCTCATGACTGGCTGACCTCCGGGAGTCCCCGCGACTTCAGCGCGGCGTTGAGGGCGGCGAGGTCCCACAGTCCGGCGAAGCCGTCGGACGGCTTCTTCTCCAGCAGGCCCACCTCGTCCGCGTGGTTCGCGGACTCCTTGAGGGCGGCCGTGAGCGGGTCGGCGCTGAAGGTGATGAACTTCCAGGCCTCGGCGACCGTCTCGGGCTTGGTGTCCTGGTCGGTGATCTTCTTGATCTGGGCGATGACGTCGGACTGCGCCTTGGCCGGGTCCTTCTCCGCGAGCTGGATCGCGTCGAGGTGGGCCTCGAGGAAGGCGCGGACGGTCTCGGGGTGCTCCTTGAGGAACTGGGTGCGGACGATGACGTTCGTGGTGACGAACTTGCCGTCCTTCCACAGCGACGTCTCGTCGATCAGCCGGACAGCACCCTTTTGGACGTACTGCGTGGCGAAGGGCTCGGGCACCCACGCGCCGTCGACCTGACCGGAGACGAACGCCTGCAGGCCCTGGGAGTTCTTCTGCGGCTTGATGCTGACGTCGCCGCCGCCCTCGGTGGTGGTGTTCAGGCCGTTCTGCTTGAGCCAGTAGCGCAGGGCGACGTCCTGGGTGTTGCCCAGCTGGGGCGTGGCGAGGGTCTTGCCCTTGAGGTCGGCGGCGCCCTTGATCTCGGGCTTGACGACGAGGGAGGCGCCCCCGGAGGCCGCACCGGCGATGACCCGGACCCCGGCGCCCTCGGACTGGGCGTAGGCGGTGATCGTCGGGTTGGAACCGATGTAGGAGATGTCCAGCGAGCCGCCGAAGATCGCCTGGATGACGTCGGGGCCTGCGTTGAACGACTGGGTCTTGACCTTGCCCTCGCCGATGCGCTTCGTGAAGAAGCCCTCCTGCTCCGCGATCAGCGCCGGGGCGTGGGTGAGGTTGGGGAAGTAGCCGATGTTCACCGGCACGGTGTCGGCGGTCGAGGGGGCGCTCGCGCCGGTGGCGGCCGGCTTGGTGTCGGCGTCGTCACCACCGCAGGCGGAGAGGAGGCCGCCGACGACGACGGCGAGGCCGACGAGGGCGGCGCGGCGGCGACGGCGTCGGGCTCCTGCACCGGAGAGGGCGGAGGACGCCGACGACGAGGGCGCGAAGGTCGGCAGGGCTGGCTGGGACACGAGCGGCGCTCCTGGGCTGGTTCGGGGACGGAACCCGGTCGGCCCGCCTACTGCACAATGACGAGCGGACCAACCAAGTCGACGGAGATACTAGAGTTTTGAGCCGGGGCCGCGCCAGCGGATGGTCACATTCACCCGTTCGGGGTCGTCACAACGGACATCAGCGACACCACGCGGAGCATCTGCGGCGGATGGTGTCGCAAAGCGTCACGTGAGCGGGTCAGGGGTGGGCGGCTCGGCCCTGGCCCGGCGCCGCGGACCGTCCGCGGAGCATCTGCGGCGGATGGTGTCGCAAAGCGTCCCGGGAGCGGGTCAGGGGTGGGCGGCTCGGCCTTTGCCCGGCGCCGCGGACCGTCCGTGGAGCATCTGCGGCGGATGGTGTCGCAGACCGTCCCGTGGGCGGGCCGGCCGCGGGCAGCGGCGCACACGCGCGACGGCCCGCCGCGGGAGGCGGCGGGCCGTCGGAACGTGCGGGTGCTGGAGGAGCGGGCGAGGTCAGCGCTGGACGTCGACGTCCACGCTGGGCAGCTGGTCGCGCAGCTGCTCGACCCGGCGCTCGAGCCGGTCCAGCGCGCCCTGGTCGTTGAGGACGGTGGTCACGCCGAGCACGACGGCGGCGCCGAAGACGGCGCCCGCGAGGCCGAGCAGCGCACCGGTGACGCCGAGCAGGCGGCCGGTGAGCCCGGGCTTGGCCGTGATCCGCCAGGAGGCGACGCCGAGGACGACGGCCACGAGACCGAGCAGCACCGCGATGGGCGCGAAGATCACCACCACCGCGCAGAACGCCGACGCGAGGCCGAACGACAGGGACAGGGCCGCAACGCCGCTGGTGCGTGCGCGCCGGGTGATGACGCGCTGCTCGTACTCCTCGCGCACGTCGTCCCGGGTGTCCGGCGTGGCCGGTGACGGCGTCGTGACGACCTCGGGGACGTCGGAGGAGGGGGTCGCCGTGGGGGGCACCGCGACGGGGCCGTCGTAGGGGTCGGCGGCACGCGTGTCGTCATGGACCACGGTGGGGGTGTCGGTCGCGCCCACCGTGGGGTGGGTGTCGCCGTGACGGGGCTCGTGGCGGGTCTCGGTGCGTCCGAGGTCCTCGCGCAGTGTGGCCATGATCGCCTCCTGGGGGGCGCTCGAGTGACGGACCGCGGGGATCTCGTCGGCCCGGGACCGTCCCGGGTGCGGATGTCTCCACCCGGCACGTTCCCGCTACGGCATCGGTGAAAACCCGGTCGAGACCTCCTGAAAGGGACGGAGCCCGATAAGGTCGAGAACGCGGTGCGCCACGATCCGTGTCAATGGATCTGCACGCGGGGCACCCGGCGGATCGATGGTGCCGCGTGGAGGGGGTGTCATGGTCGACGGTCCTCCCGAACCGCGCCTGCCGTTCGGGGCCGCACCCGCGGTGCCCTTGACGGACCCGGCGCTGGTGCGCGCACTCTTCGACGGTTCGCCCGCCGGCATCGGCGTGTTCGACGCCGACGCACGCTACCTGGGCGCCAACCTCGCCCTCCAGGAGATCGCGGGCCTGCCCGAGTCGGCCATTCTCGGCAAGCGGGTCACCGACATCGTGCCCGGCCCGCTCGGCGAGGCCGCCGACCGGCTCCTGCGCGGCGTCCTGGCCGGCGGGCCGCCGGTGCGGGGGCGGGAGCTGGAGGGTGCCACCCCGGCGCTCGACGGCGAGCGCGTGTTCCTCGTCTCCTACCTGCGCCTGGGCGACGACGGCGGCGAGCCTCGCGCGGCCTCGATCGTCGTCGACGTCACGGACAGCCGCCGGGCCACCCGTGACCTCGCCCGGGCCGTGGGCCGGCTGGAGCTGCTGGGGCGGGCGGGTCAGGTGCTCGCCGAGCCGCTGGACCTCTCCCGCACCCTCGACCGCCTCGCCGATCTCGCCGTCCCCGCCCTCGCCGACCACTGCCTCGTGGACCTCCTGGAGGCCGACCGGGTGCGCCGCGCGGCCTCGGCCCACGCCGTCGGCGCGAACCCGTCGCCCGGGGAGGACGACGTGCCCGTGGGCGGCACCGTCGGCTACCCGCCGCAGCACCCGGCGTCCCTCGCGCTCGCGACGCCGGGACCGCACCTGCTCAACGCCGAGCCGGGGACCGTCGACTACGACGCCGCCGCGCCGCGCGGGCGGTCCGCGGACTTCGCGCGCCGGGTGGGCATCCACAGCGCGGTCAGCGTGCGGCTCACCGCCCGGGGGCGGGTCGTCGGTGTGCTGCTCATGGCGAGGTCGGCGACCCCCGAGCCGTTCACGGCCGAGGACGCCGACCTGATCGGGCAGCTCGCCGACCGCGCGGGCGTGGCCATCGACACCGCCCTGCTCTTCGCCCGCCAGCAGGAGACCGCCCTGGGCCTCCAGCGCAGCCTCATGCCCCGCGCCCTGCCCGACGTGGAGGGCCTGGACCTGGCCGCCCGGTACCGCCCCGCGGGGGAGCGGGCCGAGGTGGGCGGCGACTGGTACGACGTCGTGCCCCTGCCGGCCGGCCGCGCGGCCGTGGTGGTGGGCGACGTCATGGGCCGGGGGCTGGCCGCGGCCGCGCTGATGGGTCAGGTGCGGGCGTCGCTGCGCGCCTACGCGGTGCAGGACCTCCCGCCGGCCGACGTCCTGGCGCACGCGGACGAGCTGGTCCGCGGGCTCGACGAGTCCGCCCTCGTGACGTGCGTCTACGGCGTCCTGGACCCTCGGGAGGGCACGCTCACGCTGTCGGCGGCCGGGCACGTCCCCGCGGTGCTGATCGGGCCCGACGACGCGGCCGAGGCCGTGGCGATCCCGTCGTCCGGGCCGCCGCTGGGCGCCGGGCGGCTGATCGAGGGGCCGGGCTACGCCCAGGCCGCGTGGCCCTTCCCCGACGGTGCGGGGCTGGTGCTGTGCACCGACGGGCTGCTGCGGCTGGCGGGCAGAGGCCTCGAGGAGGGGGTCACCTGGCTGCTCGGGGAGGTGAGGCGCCTGCGCGCCGATCCCGTGGCCGACGCGCAGGCATGGGCGGGTCGCCTGCTCGAGGGAAGGGCGGACGAGGCCCGGGCGGAGGACGGCGACGCCCGCGACGGCGACGACGTGGCCGTGCTGGTGGTGCGCGGGCGCGGCCGTGGGCGCCCGCCGACCCGCTCGATCCACCTCCCGGCCGACGCCGAGCAGGTGGGGGCGGGGCGCCGGTTGGCGGTGGGCGCCGTCCGTGAGTGGCTGACCGGGCGCCTGCCCCAGGCCGAGCTCGAGGAGCTGGCCGCCGACGTCGAGCTGCTGACGAGCGAGCTGGTGACCAACGCGGTGAGGCACGCGCGCACGCGCACGGAGCTGGTGGTGAGCCTGCACCCGCGGGTTCTGGTGCTCGAGGTGCGCGACGGGCTGGAGGCGACGCCCAGGTGGCGCCGGGCGGAGGTCGACGAGGAGGGCGGTCGGGGGATGTTCCTGGTCGGCCAACTCGCCCAGGACTGGGGCGTGCGGGCGCTACCGGAGGGGGGCAAGGCGGTCTGGTGCAGCCTCGTCGTCCCCCGCTTCGGAGCGGAGTCGGTTCGGGAGCTCACGAACGCGTAGCGTGACCGTCACCGGGCGTCATGTGGCCGGAGTCACGCAGGGTGCGTCGTTAAGGCCCCAGGGTCACCCTCGGGGGCGACTTCGGTGAACAATCTGCTGCGAGGGGGTTGCATCGGGGGCCCACGACGGGCACGGTGTCCTGCGTGACCGTCGCCCCCGCCTCCCGGACCCAGGTGATGGACCCTTCCGCCGCCGGTGTCGCCGACGGTGCCACGGGGTCCCTGCCCCGGCTGCTGTGGTCGCCCGACGACGGTGATCCGGGCTGGTTCCACACCGCCGAGTGGGAGCTCTCCGCCGACTGGGACGTCCCGGCCGAGCAGGAGTGGGCGCCCGGCGCCACGGTCGTCGACATCACCGACGCCGCCATCGCCGCCCGCGAGACCGCCGCTGCGGTCCGCCCGCAGCCCCAGGTCGAGCTTCCCGCCTGGCTGGTCTCGCCCGAGCCCTTCGGTGCCGCCGACCTCGACCCGGTGCCGGCCACGGTCTCCCTGCCCCGGGCCCTGCCCCGCCGCCGCGACCTGCGCGCTGGCGGAGCCCACCACACCCTTCCCGCCCGCCGGGAGGTGGCGCTCCTCCCCGGCCTGCCCGCCGAGGAGGGCGTCCCCGCGCTCGTCGCTGCCGAGGCCCGCGCCGACGAGACCACCGTCCTCCCGCGCCGCCGCGACCTGCGCCGCGGCCGTCGTGAGCTCCTGGTCGTCCCCGCCGCGCTCACCGCCCCGCCTCAAGCGCCCGCCGCCCTCGCGGTCTCCGGTGAGGGGCTCGGCGTCGCCGAGACCGAGCCGGCCACCCGTCGCGGCGCGCACGCCCCCGCCGCCCGCCCCTCGGCGCTGGCCACCACCGTGGCTCGCGCCGGCGTCGTGAGCGTGCTGGTCGCCGTCGGCGTCGCCACCGTCGGCGGGCACAAGATCGGCCTGGGCGTCGGTGACGGCGCCCTCGAGGCTGCAGGCAAGGTCAGCCCGCAGGACGCCGCCGCCGCCCTCAAGCAGGCGCCGCTGCCCAACGCCGCGCCCGTCACGCTGTGGGGTGCTCGCCCCGCGCAGGTCGCGCCGAAGTTCGTGGACGAGGCGAGCGCGCTCGCCGGTGCCGGTCTCGCCGAGTCGAGCAAGTCCCTCGCGGCCGCCAGCTCCGCGGTGATCGCGGACCAGAAGCGCCAGGCCGAGGCCGACAAGACGGCGAAGGCCGCCGCCGCCAAGGCAGCGGCCGACAAGGCCGCGGAGAAGGCCGCCGCGGACAAGGCCGCCGCTGCTCGCGAGGGCGGCTCGACCCGGGCCAGCCGCTCCTACTCCGGCTCGTCCGTGAAGTCGATCGCGCGCTCGATGATGCTCGCCGAGTACGGCTGGGGCGAGACGCAGTTCTCCTGCCTGAACTCCCTGTGGAACAGGGAGAGCGGGTGGAACTATCGCGCACAGAACCCGAGCTCGGGTGCGTACGGCATCCCCCAGTCGCTCCCCGGCCGCAAGATGGCCAGTGCCGGAGCGGACTGGCGTACCAACCCCGCCACGCAGATCGAGTGGGGCCTCGACTACATCCACGACCGCTACGGCACCCCTTGCGGGGCGTGGTCCCACTCTCAGCGGCGCGGCTTCTACTGACAGGCGGCTGATACTGATCGGGCGTACGGCCGCCGGAGCGTGACGCCCGGCGGCCGTCGCCGTTTGTGCCGGTGTCAGCGGCCGGCGGCCGCCCGGGTCAGCCTGTCCCGCACCGCGGCGGCCACGCCGTCGCCGTCGGGTGCCACCGCCACCACGAGTCCCAGACCGAGGGCGTCCGCGCCGCGCAGGGCGGCGTACACCTCACGCGCGTACGCTGCGGCATCGCCCGGAGCGGCCAGCCGGGTCACGCCGGGCGGGGTCGCCACCGAGGCGGGCGCGAGGAGGCCCGTACGCCCCTGTGCGCCGCCCTGGACGGCGTCGGCGACATCGTCCGCGCCCACCAGCACCACCGCGGCGGCGGGGGCGTAGTGCGACGCCAGGGTGCCGGGTGCCCGCACCTGCGCCGCGTTCCCGGAGTCCTGGGCGCCCCCGACCGCTGTGCCGACGGCCTCGGCCGCGCCGCCGGGCGCCACCTCCGTGCCGTCGGTGTCGGTGACGACCAGGCCGGTGACGGCGGCCACCGTCGCCGCGTCGATGCCGCCGGGGCGCAGGATCCGCGGCGTGGGGCCGAGGCAGGACACGATCGTCGACTCGACGCCCACCCGGCAGCGCCCGCCGTCCAGCACGGCGTCCCGCGCGGGGTCGAGATGGGGTCCGAGGTCGGCGACGACGTCGGCGGCCGTCGTGGGACTGACCCGGCCGAAGCGGTTGGCGCTGGGGGCGGCCAGCCCCGCCGCCACGCCTCGGGCGCTCCCGACGGCCTCGATCACGGCGAGCGCGAGGGGGTGGTCGGGGCAGCGCAGGCCCACCGTCTCCTGGCCGCCGGTGACGTGGTACCCGGAGCGCGGCCCGCGAGCGACGATCACGGTCAGGGGGCCGGGCCACAGGCGTTCGGCGAGCTCACGCGCGTAGGGCGGGACGTCGCGCGCCCACCCGTGCTCGGGGTCGAGGGCGGTGGGGGAGGCCACGTGCACGATGACGGGATGGTCGGCCGGCCTTCCCTTCGCGGCGAACACCCGCGCGACGGCCGCCGCGTCGTCCGCCTGGGCCGACAGCCCGTAGACCGTCTCGGTGGGCAGTCCCACCAGTCCACCCGCGAGCAGCAGCGCCGCGGCGCGCTCGACGGCGGCCTCCCCCGACCACACGGGCAGGGTGGGCGAGCCCGGAAGGGGCGAGGCGGGGGAGGTGGGGACGGTCGCGTCGGGCACGCCCCCAGTCTGCCGCCGCCGATCCGCTGCCACGCACCCGCACCGGGGCGTCCGGCGTTGCGGTTGCGCCGACGCGTGCATGCAGTTCACTGGGGCCACCGGCTGGGGCCGCGACGTGCGGGGGGCGCACGGAGCCCGCGCAGCCGCCCCCGCGAGGTCGAGGAGGAACCGTGAGCAGCAACCCCACCGTCCGTTCCGAGGGCGCCGCGACGGTCGTGGAGGTCGGCGGCGACCTCGACGTCCAGACGGGCCCCGCCCTGCGCGAGGTGCTCTACGAACTGGCGGCGAAGGGCGGCCAGGACGTGGTCCTCGACCTCTCGCAGGTGAGTTTCCTCGACTCCTCCGGCCTCGGCGTCCTCGTCGGCGCCCTCAAGCGGACGCGCGCAGCGGGCGGGTCGCTGCGGCTGGCAGGGTGCTCCGGGTCGGTGCTGGACGTGCTCACGCTGACCGGTCTCAACCGCGTGTTCGCGCTCGAGCCCGACGTGGCCACCGCCCTCGCCGGCGAGGGGCCCGACACGGTGATCGTGCTGCCCGCCGAGGAGCCCACCCCCGCCTGACCGGGCGACGCCCCGGAACGCGTCAGCCGCCCGCGGCCACCCGGGCGCCGCGGCGGCGACGCCACAGCGCCCAGCCGAGGACGCCCACGAGGCCCGCCAGCAGCACGAGGTCGAGCCGGTCGAGGACCCCCGCGATCCGGTGGTGCTGGGCGCCCAGCAGGTAGCCCGCGACGACGAGCGCGCCGTTCCACAGCAGGCACCCGAGGGTGGTCAGCGCCACGAACCGCGGCAGCGGCATCCGCGCGGCGCCCGCGGGCAGCGACACCATCGCCCGGGCCAGCGGCACGAACCGGGCCAGGAACACCGCCCACGTCCCGTGACGGTCGAACCACGCCTGCCCCGCCCGGGCGTCGTCCTCGCCCACCAGCGGCAAGCGGGCCAGCAACCGCACCGCGCGCTCGGTGCCCACGCGGCGGCCCAGCGCGTACAGGCCGAGGTTGCCCGCCAGGGCACCCGCCGTCGCCGCGAGCAGCACCAGCAGCAGGTGCATGCGGCCCATCCGCGACAGGTAACCCGCCAGGGGCAGCACCAGCTCGCTGGGCAGCGGCGGGAACACCACCTCCGCCAGGGCCAGCGACGCCACCGCGACCTCCCCGCCCGCGACGAGCGTGTCGGCGACCCAGCCGCTGACGCCGCTCAACCCGTCGTCAGGCGCGGGAGCCGCGCTGGTGAAGGGAAGCGCGGGGGACGCCGCGGTGGCGGCGTGGGAGAAGGGCATCGGGACGGCGAGCGCCGGAGCCAGGTGCATGCGGGCCAGAACGCCCCACTCCCGGCTCCGGTTCCCCGCCCTCAGCGTGGCGCGGGGGAGAACCCGCGCAGGCGCAGGCTGTTGGTGACCACGAACACCGACGAGAAGGCCATGGCCGCGCCGGCGATGACCGGGTCGAGCAGGCCCGCCACGGCCAGCGGGATCGCCGCGACGTTGTAGGCGAAGGCCCAGAACAGGTTGCCCTTGATCACGGCGAGGGTGCGCCGCGACAGCGCCACCGCGTCGGCCGCCGCGTGCAGGTCACCGCTCACGACCGTGAGGTCGGCCGCCTCGATCGCGGCGTCCGTGCCCGTGCCCATGGCGATCCCCAGGTCGGCGCGGGCCAGGGCGGCGGCGTCGTTCACGCCGTCCCCGACCATGGCGACCACGCGCCCGGCCTCCTGCAACCGGGCCACCTCCGCGACCTTGCCCTCGGGCAGGACCCCGGCGACGACGTCCTCGGCGGCGATCCCGACCGCGGCGGCGGCCGTCGTGGCCGCCCGCTCGCCGTCACCGGTGAGCAGCACCGGGTGCAGGCCGAGGGCCCGCAGCCGCGCCACCGCGGCGGCGCTCGTGGGCTTGGGGGTGTCCGCGAGGGCGACGACGCCGCGCAGCGCCCCCTCCCAGCCGACCGCGACCACGGTGTGGCCGGCATCGGCGGCCCTGGCCAGGGCCGCGGCCAGCGGGCCCCCCTCGGGCGCGGTGAGGGCCCACTCGTCGTCCAGCCAGGCGGGTCTGCCCGCGATGACCATGACGCCGTCGACGGTCCCCGTGACGCCCAGGCCGCGCTCGGCCTCGAAGGCGCTCACGGCGGGCAGGGTCGGCGTGCTCTGCCGCGCGTGCGCGGCGATCGCCGCGGCCACCGGGTGCTCGGAGGCGTCCTCCACGGCACCGAGGCGGGCCAACAGCTCGGCCGTCGGCACGTCGGCGGCGGGGGTGACCTCCACGACGCGCATGCGGCCCGTCGTCACGGTGCCCGTCTTGTCGAGCACGACCGTGTCGACCCTGCGGGTGGACTCCAACACCTGGGGGCCGCGGATGACGATCCCGAGCTGCGCGCCCCGGCCGGTGCCCACGAGCAGGGCGGTCGGCGTGGCCAGGCCCAGCGCGCACGGGCAGGCGATGACGAGCACGGCCACCGCGGCGGTGAACGCCCGCTCGGTGCCCTGCCCCGCCGCCAGCCAGCCCGCCAGCGTCAGCGCCGACAGCACGAGGACGACGGGCACGAACACCGCCGAGACGCGGTCGGCGAGGCGCTGCACGGCGGCCTTGCCCGACTGGGCCTCCTCCACGAGGCGGCCGATCCTGGCGAGGTGGGTGTCGGCGCCCACGCGGGTCAACCGGACGACGAGGCGCCCGCCCGCATTCAGCGTGGCCCCGGTCACCGGGTCCCCCGGGCCGACCTCCACGGGCACCGGCTCGCCGGTGAGCAGGCTGGTGTCGAGGGCGCTGACGCCGTCGCTCACCACGCCGTCGGCCGGGACCTTCTCGCCGGGCCGGACCACGACGACGTCCCCGACCTGCAGCGCCGAGACCGGCACCCGGTGCTCCACGCCGTCCCGCAGCACCGCCGCGTCCTTGGCGCCGAGGTCGAGCAGCGCCCGCAGCGCCGCACCCGAGCGGCGCTTGGCGCGCGCCTCCGCGTAGCGGCCCGCGAGCAGGAACACCGTGACGGCCGAGGACACCTCCAGGTACAGCTGCGAGCCCGGGTCGGGCCTGCGGCCGGAGAGCGCCGGCAGCAGCTCGGGGGTCATGTGCATGCCCGACATCCCCGCGCTGCCCCAGAACAGGGCGTACAGCGACCACGCGAAGGCGGCGGCGACGCCGAGGCTGACGAGCGTGTCCATCGTGGCGGCGCCGTGGCGCGCGTTGCGCAGGGCTGCGCGGTGGAAGGGCCAGGCGCCCCACACCGCCACCGGCGACGCCAGGGTCAGCGCCAGCCACTGCCAGTTCGTGAACTGCAGCGGCGGGACCATCGCCAGCAGCAGCACCGGGAGGGCGAGCGCCGCGCTGATCAGCAGCCGCTGGCGCAGGGCCGCCGTCGCGACGTCGTGCCTGTCCGGCGGATCGGCAGGCGCCGAGGGGGTGGCCGGCAGGGCGGCCGGCGCCGACGGCGTGCGGGCGAGGCTCGGGGTCGCGGCGGCGGCGTCCGGAGCGGGACCCGTCGGCGCAGCGGTCTGCTCGACGGGCGCCGGCGCGGCGGCCGGCACGGGAGCCGCCACAGGGGCCGGGAGCGGGGCCTGGTCGAGGGCCCGGGCGGTGTAACCGGTGGCCTCGACGGTGCGGATCGCGTCGGTGACGTCGGTGCCCTCGGGCAGCACGACCCGCGCCTTCTCCGTGGCGTAGTTGACGCTCGCCTGCACGCCGGGCATGCGGTTGAGCTTCTTCTCGACCCGGGCGGCGCACGACGCGCACGTCATGCCGCCGACCTCCAGGGTCACCTCGCGGGTGCTCACCTGTCGTCGCCCGGGGCCGACAGCGGCAGGCTGCGGCGCGCCTCGGGGGCGGGCACGGCGCCGGCCTCGCCCTCCTCGGCGAGCGCGTACCCGGCCTCGTCGACGGCCGCGGCCACGGCGTCGGCGTCCAGGGGGGCCTCGCTCGTGACGGTGACCGGCGACAGCCCGCCCGCGACGAGGTCGACCTGCACGCCCGTCACGCCGTCGAGCGCCGACAGCTCCTCCGTCACGGCGTTGACGCAGTGCCCGCAGGTCATGCCCTTGACGGTGTAGGTGGCGGTGGTGGTCACGGAAGGCTCCTCGGGGTGGCGATGGTGATGGCGATGGCGGGATGAGGGGGCTGGTGGCGGGCCGGTCAGGAGCGGACGAGGCGGCCGATGGCCGCGGTGGCCTCGCGGACCTTCTCCTCAGGGACGACGCCGCCGCTGGCCGCGGCCTCGGCCACGCAGTGGCGCATGTGGTCCTCCAGCAGCGCGACGGCAACGGCCTGCAGGGCCTTGGTGGCCGCCGAGATCTGGGTCAGCACGTCGATGCAGTAGGTGTCGGACTCGACCATCCGCTGCAGGCCGCGGACCTGCCCCTCGACCCGGCGCAGGCGCTTGAGGACGTCGGGCTTGTGGTCGGCGTAGCCGGGGTCGTGGGGGGCGTCGCTGACCTCGCTGATGTGGCGGCCCGCAGCGGCGGTGACCTCGGCGACCGCGTCGGGGGAGTCCTCGACGTCGGCGCCCGTCGTGGTCGGCTGCGGCTGCGCTGCACTCATGTCGGCTCCTCGCTCGTCGTCGGCGGAAGGCCGACCGGTCACACCCCCTCGGGGTACCCGTACGCCGCAACCCGACACCCCCCGACGGTATTCCGGTGTCCAGCGGAACAGGCGGGCCGCTCGTCCCGGTGCCCGGCTCGTCCACGGGTCCGCGACCGCTCATCGCATCGATTCGGCCGCCAGTCACCCGAACGGGTCAAGTCGTCCCATGACTACGTCGTCGGGCGCCTACGCTGTTGTCCCCGTGATGCGTTCGGCCCTCTCCTCCCGCCCTCGCCCCGCACCCGCTCCGCGGGCTGAAGGGGCGCGCTCGCCTGCCGGTCGCCGTGATCGAACCGCCCTGGTCAAGGCTCGGATCGCGGCGACCGGCCTGTTCGTCACCCTCGGCCTGCTCGTCGGCGGCTGGCTGTCGCGCATCCCCGACGTCAAGCGCGTGATCGGGCTCGGGGACGCCCGCTGGGGCGTCGTCTCCACCTCGGGGTCGCTCGGCTCGCTCACGGCCATGCTGATCACCGCGGCCCTGATCACGCGGTTCGGGGTGCGGCGGATGACGCTGGTCGGCGTCCCCGTGATGCTGCTCGCGATGCCCGTGCTGGCCGGGTCGACCAGCGTGCCCCACCTCGTGATCGGCCTGGTCTGCTGGGGCCTGGCCAGCGGCACCATCCAGGCGCCCATCAACAGCGTGGGCATCGCCGTCGAGCGCGCCTACGGGCGTCCCATCATGAGCGGGGTCCACGCCGGGTTCAGCCTCGGCACGCTGGCCGGGGCCCTGCTCGGTGCGATCGCCGTCCGGCTCGGCCTCACCCCCGGGGCCCAGCTGGTGGTGACGAGCGTGCTGCTCGGGGCCGCGTTCGCCGTCACGGGCCGGTGGCTGCCGCGCGACGAGCACGCGGCGGCCCCGGCGGCCGCCGAGGACGTCGAAGCCCCCCCGACAGCGCTGGAGTCGGGGGACCCGTTCGACGACGAGGGCGCGCACGCTGCGGCAGCCCGTCGTGGCAGGCCTGCGGTCGAAGTCCTTGCGGACCCGGCGCCCGCGGCACGACGGCGCGCCTCCCGGCAGCTCGCCGTCCTCGCCGCCATGGCGTTCTGCTCCGCGCTCGCCGAGGGCACCAGCTCGCAGTGGGCGGGCATCTACACGCGGCAGGTGCTCGGGGCCTCCGCGTCCACCGCCGCGCTCGTCTACGCGTCGTTCGCCGCGGCCATGTCGATCGGGCGGATCGTCGGGGACCGGTTCGTGCACCTGCTCGGGCGCCGCCGGTTCCTGTCCACCGTGCCGCTGCTGTGCGCCGTCGGGCTGGGCACAGGGCTCGCCGTCGGCACGGTGCCCTCGGCCGTCGTCGGCTTCGCGTGCGCCGGCTTCGGCCTGTCCTGCGTGACGCCCACCGTGTTCGGGGCGGCGGGGAACCTGCCCGGCCTGCCCCAGGGCCGAGGCGTCTCGATCATGACCGTCGCGGCGTGGCCGGCGTTCCTCACCGGGCCCTCGCTCGTCGGCGCCATCGCCGGGGCGGCCGGGCTGCGGGTCGCCCTCGTGGTCGTGGTCGCGGCCGCCGCCGTCGCGGCGGGGCTGGCCACGTTCCTGCGGCTCGACGGGGAGCGCGAGTGACGTCGGCCGCGCGCTAAGGGACGGTCTGCGGCATATGGCGCCGTGAACCGTCCGGGGAGCGTCTGCGGCGGGGTGGGCCGGTCCCGAGGGGACGGTCTGCGGCATATGGCGCCGTGAACCGTCCGGGGAGCGTTTGCGGCGGGGCGGGCCGGTCCCGAGGGGACGGTTAGCGGCACATGGCTCAGCCGAGGCTCAGCCGAGATCGGCAGAGGTCTGCTTCCAGACGCGAAGCAGCGCGGCGTTGAGCGCCCACAGCCCGATCAGCACGGCGCCGGCCACGGGGTGCCCGGCCTGCACGAGCGCCACGGCGCCGACGCCGAACCACACCAGCTCGAACGCGAGCCGAACCGGCCCGGTGAGCTGCACCTTCGCGTTGGGCGCGCCGATCAGACCCCACACTGCCGCCCAGGCCACCGCGGCGGCGATGCCGATGCCGAGCTCGGCACCGCGGGAGTCGCTCACGGCGAACCCCCACACGACGAGCGCGACCAGGACGGCGAGCTCGAGAGCGAACGCCAGGGCCAGGTTGGCGACCTTCAACACCTGCACGGACAGCCTCCACGTGATCGGGACGCCGCCGAGGCTCTCACACCGCGCTCGAGCCGCGCTGGAGGGCGGGGTGGGTGACGGCGTCGTTCAGGCGCCGACCAGCTCCCGGGCGATGCCGGTGGCCCAGTGCCGCACGGCGGCCCAGTCGCGGTAGTCGCCCGCCTGCCCGCCGACCCGCTCCACGTGCGCGCGCTCGGCGTCGTCGAGGTCGTCGAGGTCGATCCGACCCGCGAAGACCCGGTGCTCGCGCGCGGCGGTCAGTTCGCGCACCCGCTCCAGCTCCTCGGGCAGGCGCAGCAGCGACGGGTCACCCACTGGTCCGGAGGAGAACAGCCACACGGGTCTGCCGGCCAGGGCGGAGGCGTGCGCCTCGGCGAAGCGGACCGCCGGCTCCAGCCAGTGGCCCGTGTAGATGGCCGAGCCGAGGACGACGGCGTCGTAGTCGTCCACCGTCTCGACGGCGGCGACCGCGTCACCGGTCACCACGTCCGTCTCCACGCCGACGGCGGCGAGGGCCTCGGCCATCGCGTGGGCGACCTCGTCGGTCGACCCGTGCCGGGTCGCGGCCGTCACCAGCACCTTCATTGCCCGTCGCCTCCACTCGTCCTGCGCCGCGGCACGCACCGCGTCGCCACCGACGATGCCGGTCCCCGGGCGGCGACGGCCGGGACATCGGTCCTGCGGGGAGGCCAGGAGCGGCCCCGGCGCTCGGCGGCAGCGGCCGGTGATGGCTGAAGGATTGATGATCATCGCGGGACCTTGGTCCTGGTGATCGTCCGGCACGCGGCGACGACGCCGACGGTGGGGTCCTACGCAGGGAGGAGGCGGTCCGGATGCGGATCGGAGTGCGGGCGAAGGTGACCGCGGTCGGGCTGGCCGGGGCCACTGTCGCGGTGGTGCTGGGCGTGCTCGGCGCCTACCAGGTGGGGCAGGTGAAGGACAACGCCGTCGCCATCTACGACCGCGGCGTCGTGCCGATCGAGGACCTCGCCGTGGTGCGCCGCCAGGCCCTCCAGTCCCGCCTCACGATGGCCAACATCGCCCTCACCCAGGACGACGCGGGCAAGCAGAAGTACCGCGGCGACCTGGCCCAGACCGAGAAGGCCCTCGACACGGCGTTCGACGCCTACCTGCCCGCCTCGGTCGATCCCGAGTTGGCGCGCACCACCCGCGCGGAGTTTTAGGCCTACCTCACGGTCCGCGACGCCGAGCTGATGCCGCTGGCCCTGGCCAACCGGGTGGCCGAGTGGGACGCGGTGCGCCGGGAGAAGGCCCGCCCGCACACCGACACGGTGGCCGCGAACCTGCAGAAGCTGTTCGAGGAGGAGAAGGCGGCGGCGGCCCACCAGCGTGCCTCCGCCGTCGCCTCCTACCGCTCCGCCCGGGTGGAGGTCGGCGTCCTCGCGGTCGCGGGCGTCCTCCTCGCGCTCGCCGCCGGGCTGGCCGTCTCGACCGGTCTGGTCCGGCGCGTGCACCGGGTGCAGGCCAGCCTGGAGGCGATGGCGGACGGCGACCTCACCGTGCCCGCCGACGTCGCGGGTGGCGACGAGATCGCCCGGATGGCCGCGGCGCTCACGAGCGCCCGGCAGTCGATCGCGAGCGCCGTGCGGCACGTGGACGACGAGGCGGGGTCGCTGGCCGGCGCGGCCTCCCAGCTGGACGCGATGGCGACGACGATCGCGGCCGTCGCGCGGCAGGAGGCGGGGCAGACGTCGGCCGTCGCCGGCAACGCCGAGGAGGTCAGTCGCGCGGTGTCCACGGTGGCGGCCGCGGGGGAGGAGATGGGCTCCTCGATCGCGGAGATCGCCCGCAACACCACCGAGGCCAGCCGGGTGGCGGGCGAGGCGGTGCACACGGCGCGGGTGACGAGCGAGACCGTGGGCCGCCTCGGTGCCTCGGGACGCGAGATCGGCGAGGTCGTCCGCGTGATCACCTCGATCGCCGAGCAGACGAACATGCTGGCGCTCAACGCGACGATCGAGGCCGCCCGGGCGGGTGCCGCGGGCAAGGGCTTCGCGGTCGTCGCCACCGAGGTGAAGGAGCTCGCGCAGCAGACCGGGACGGCGACGGGCGACATCGCGCGCCGCGTCGAGGCGATCCAGGCCGACACCGAGGCGGCCGTGGCGGCGATCGGGCAGATCGCCGAGGTGGTCTCCCGGATCGACGGCTTCCAGGCCACCGTGGCCAGTGCCGTCGAGCAGCAGAACGCCACCACCGCGGAGCTCGGACGCAGCATCGCCGACGCCGCGACGGGGTCGGAGCAGATCGCCCGCACGATCTCCGAGCTGGCGGGGGCCACGCAGGAGACGGAGGTGTCGCTGGAGCAGATCCGCGACGCGAGCCTGTCGGTGTCCCAGCGCAGCCAGGAGCTGCGCGCGCTGACGGCCAGGTTCCGCGTCTGACCCCTGTCGCCGAGGGTCGCGGCCCCGCGACGATCTGACAACCTTGTCGTTGACAGGTGACTCGCCCGGGTCCAGAGTTCCTCACGCCACAACCGGCCGGTGACCTGCGGTTTCGTCCGAAACTTCCGGAGCTCGGCGGCTGTGGCACCTCAGGGTGCGCTTGCGACTTGGAGCCGTCGCGCCGCCCTCGGGGCCCCTACGCGGGGGTGCCTGCGGCCGTCCGGGCGTCGCAAGCGCCCCCGCGTCCCGTTTGTCCCGGGGCCGCACGGACCGGCCCGCCGCCCGACCAACTGCAGTGATCGCTGCGTGTATCTCGATCACCACGATGCGCTCCTGAGGCGCGGTTGCATCCGCAGCCGCCGGCGCCGCCGGCTCTCCCGCAGCAGCCCTCAGGAGGACCTCACGATGATCCGCCGCTCAGGGACCCGCACCACCCGCTCCCACAGCCGCCTGTCCCGGCTGGCCGTCCCCGTCGCCGCGCTCGCCGCGCTGGCCCTGCCCGCGGCGTCCGCGCTGCCGGCCTCGGCCCGCCCCGCGCCCGACCAGCAGTCCCCGCAGATCGTCGGCGGCACCGCCACCGCCACCAACGCCTACCCGTGGATCGTCGACGTCCGCACCAGCAGCGGCTCGCACTTCTGCGGCGGCACGCTGATCGCCCCGACGTGGGTGCTGACCGCCGCGCACTGCATGGCCGGTCGCACCGCCTCGGGCCTGAGCCTGCTGATCGGGCAGAGCGACCGCGTCTCGGGGACGGGGGGTGAGGTGCGCTCCGTCGCGGAGATCCGCACCTTCCCCGGCTTCACGTCGGTCGGCGGCGGCAAGGACGTCTCGCTGCTGCGCCTGTCGACGGCGAGTGCGAGGACCCCGATCGTCGTCGCGTCCTCCGCCGAGCGGAACCTGTGGATGCCGGGCGTCACGGCCCGCACCATCGGCTGGGGCGCGACGTCGTCGGGCGGCTCGAGCGTCACGCAGCTGCGCGAGGTCGACGTCCCGGTGCAGGCGGACTCCGCCATGGCCGCCGCGAGCTCCTACGGCAGTCGCTTCCTGTCGGCGACCATGCTCGGTGCCGGCCCGATGGCGGGCGGCCAGGACTCCTGCCAGGGCGACTCCGGCGGCCCGCTCGCCGTCAACACCGCCGCGGGCTGGCGCCAGATCGGCATCGTGTCGTGGGGCGACGGGTGCGCGGCCGTGAACAAGCCCGGCATCTACACGCGGATCGGCGTGGCATCGCTCAACGACTGGATCCGCACCAACGCCACGACGGCGGCACCCGACGGCGTCGGTGGCCGCTCGGGTGACGTCAACGGCGACGGCAAGGACGACCTCGCGGTGTTCACGCGGGGCAGCGCGGCGGACGTCTTCGTCGCGAAGTCCACCGGGACGTCGTTCAGCGGCACCGGGGTCAAGTGGCACGACTGGTTCGCCGCGGGCAACGAGCTGCCGCTCATGGGCGACTTCAACGGCGACGGGCGCTCCGACGTCGCGACCTTCACGCGTGGCAGCAGTGCCGACGTCTACGTGGCGCTGTCCACCGGCTCGGCGTTCACCGGGACGAGCGTGAAGTGGCACGACTGGTTCGCCGCGGGCGCCGAGATCCCCGCCGTGGGCGACTTCAACGGTGACGGCCGCGACGACATCGCCACCTTCACCCGCGGCGGCACCGGCGACGTCTACGTCGCGCTCTCCACCGGGTCCTCGTTCGTCGGGACGTCGGTGAAGTGGCACGACTCCTTCGCCTACGGCGCCGAGATCCCGCAGGTGGGCGACTTCAACGGCGACGGCAAGGACGACCTGGCCGTGTTCACCCGCGGCGGTGCGGGCGACGTCTACGTGGCGCTGTCGACCGGGTCCTCGTTCGTCGGGACGGCCGTGAAGTGGCACGACTCCTTCACCTACGGGTCGGAGTTCCCCGCGATCGGCGACTTCAACGGCGACCGCAAGGACGACATCGCCGTCTTCACCCGCGGCGGTGCCGGCGACGTCTACGTGGCGCTGTCGAACGGGTCCTCGTTCGTGGGCACGGCCGTCAAGTGGCACGACACCTTCGACTTCGGCGACGAGATCCCCGGCGTCGGCGACTTCAACGGCGACGGCCGCGACGACATCTCGGTCTTCACCCGCGGCGGCACCGGCGACGTCTACGTCGCGACGTCGACCGGCTCGTCGTTCGTCGGGACGGCCGTGAAGTGGCACGACACCTTCGCCTACAACGCCGAGGTGCCGATGGGCGCGCAGCTCTGGTGAGGTAGGCAGCCGTCGGTGCGCTGAGCACCCGTTCGCGTGGTCCGCGGGCCCGGCCGGGCACGGCCGGGCCCCGCGCTGCCGACGGGAGGGGCGTGAGTCCCGCCCGCCCGCGTCCGGCGCCGTCGCGCCCCGCGCTCCTGCTCGCCCTGGCACTGCTGGTGCCGGGGCTGTCGGGCTGTGCGGGGGCAGGCGACGTGGGGCGGGCGCTCGTGGGGCTGCCGCCGCGGGTCGAGGACCCCGTCGCCACCGCTGCGCCGGCGGGGAACACGCCCGAGCCTGCCGCCGCGGGCGGGCCCACGGTGCAGGCGGGTGGCCACCTCCCGGCCCGGCCGCGCGGCCCGCGGGCTCCGGCGGCACCGCGCCGGCCCGCATCGCCGAGCGCGCCGGAGCCCCCGGGGGAGGACCCGGGACCCCGGTTCGAGCCGCCCCGCCCGTCGAACGCGCCGTCCCCGCAGTTCCGCCGCGACTGCCCGCAGGGCAACGACGGCACGAGCAACCTGCCCTCACGGGTCACCCCGGGCACGGGCTCGCTCACGGTCACGTTCTGGAACCCGGGGGCGCGCGACGCCGTGAGCCTGCAGGTGATCGCCTGGTCGGCGTCCCTGCGTGCGGGCACCCAGGCCGCGCCCGTGACCGTCACGGTGGCCGCACCCGCGCAGTGCCGCGAGGTGACCGCGACGGTGCCGGGGCTGCGGCGCGGCGACCGCTACCAGGTGTGGGTGGAGCAGACGAACCGCTCGCCGCTGGACGGGCGGCTGCGCAGCAAGGTGGTCGCGCGCACCGAGACCGTCACGGTTGGCTGAGCCGCGCGGCCCGCACCGCGCGCGTGACGAGGACGGCCAGGGCCAGGCCCAGCACGAGGGCCGTGGCGTGCCCGAGGGCGGTGTAGTCGGGGGAGGCGAGCAGCGGCACCACCCACAGCACGAGCGCCCCCGCCAGGTACCAGCGCAGCCAGCTCCGCGGGACGCGCCCCGCCAGCAGCCCCGACAGGCAGGCCATCCCGTAGCTGACGCCGACGTCGGGTGCGCGCGCCACCGACGGGTCGAGCGCGCCGTGGGCGATGCCCGAGGCGAGGACGACGGCGACGAAGAGGGTGGCACCCACGTGCCCGATCGCCGCCGCGACGAGCGTGGCGAGCCGGCCGAGCCACGCCTGGACCGCGGCGTAGGCGAGCGCCAGCAGGGGCAGCACCCACAGCCCGCGCAGCCGCTCGACCACGAACGCGCTCACGACCAGCACCGACAGCGGGTGGTCGCGGAGGTTGGCGAGGTTGGTGCTCGCGTCGAGGACGACGGCGCGCTGGGTGTGCTCGGGGACCAGGGCGAGGGTGATCGCGCCCGCCGCGACGGCGCAGGCGTACGCGAGCGCGAGGTCGCTGCGCAGGATCAGCCCGCTCGCCGAGCGCAGGGCGGGCATCGCGTGCGCCCGCACCGCAGCGACGACGCGCCCATCCGGCCGCCCGGCCTCGCCCGGTCCTCCGGCCTCGCTCCCACCCGGCCGCCCGGTCACGCGCGGACCAGGGAGGCGGCGTAGACGGCGGGCGTCGCGCCCAGCACGGCGCGGAACTCGCGGATGAAGTGGGGCTGGTCGGCGAAGCCGAGGTCGGCGGCCAACCCCGCCCAGTCGGGCGTTGCGCCGGAGGCCACGAGCGACTCCACCCGGTCGGCCACCAGGTGCATGCGCCCCCGCCGCAGCACCTCGGCGGCGGTCACCCCCACGTGCCGGCGGAACAGCCGCTGCAGCTCGCGGGGGGCCAGGCCCAGCATCGCGGCGACGTCGCCGACGCGGCGGACGCGCGGGTCGGTGAGCAGGGCCGCGACGGCCCGCCCGGCGTCGTCCTCGGCCGAACCAGGCACGACCGCCGGGACCCTCGCCTGCCGCAGCGCGTCGGCGAGCAGCCGCGTCGCCGACGCGCAGGCGGGGCCCGGCGGCTCGGCGTCCACGTCGGCGAGGGTGCTGACGTGCGGGCGGGGTTCGTGGTGCAGCTCCCGGGCCACCTCGGCGACCGCCGCCCGCAGCCGATCCTGGAACTCGGCATCGCCCGCCCACGGCGGCCGCGGCCACACCGCGGAGGCGGGCAGCGTGCGCCCGGTCAGCTCGGCGACGTCGCGGCCCAGGTAGGCGCGGAACGCGCCGGCCCGGAACTTCACGCCGACGACGGCGCCCTCACCGTGGAGGGGATAGGCGAACACCTCACGCCCGCACCCCGCGACGAGGGCGCGGCCGTGCTCGTCGACGACGAGGTTGACGCACGGGTGCGGCAGCAGCCGCGAGGCGCCGGCCGCGCCCTCGGGCAGCCACCAGCCCACCGCCCAGAAGCGTTCCACGCGGTCGGCCAGATCGGCGGGCGGGGCCCAGCGGCTCAACCGGTAGGGGCGCGCGGAGGGCGCGTCGAGCAGGCCGAGGGTGGTGGTCGTCGGCTCCGGTGCGCGGGCACCCTGTCGCCTCCGTTCAATCCCGGTCAGGCTCACGGGCACCAGCATGGCCCCCATGACCGACACCGCACCCGCCGCCACGACCGAGCTCCCCCGCCATCACCCCTGGGCCCCCCGCGGGTACCGCACGCTCACGCCGTTCCTGCCCGTGCCCGCGGGCACGGGGGCCGCCGCGATCGACTTCCTCGTCGCCGCGTTCGGCGCCCAGGTGATCAGCCGCATGGACGGCGAGGACGGCGTCGTCTGGCACAGCGAACTGCTCCTCGGGGACGGCATCGTCCAGGTGGGCGACGAGATCCCCTCGATGGGGCTGCTCGCCGGTGACGGGAAGAGCGTCCACGGCTCCTACGTCCTCTACGTCGAGGACGTCGACGCCGTCACCGCCCGCGCCGTCGAGTCCGGGGCCACGCTGATGTCCGGCCCCGAGGACGTGTTCTCCGGCGACCGGATGTCCGCCGTCCTCACGCCCACGGGGCACCGGTTCGTGCTGCTCACGCACCTGGAGGACGTATCCGCCGAGGAGGTCGAGCGGCGCGCCCGTGAGTGGATGGCCTCGGGCGGTCAGTGACCCCGCCGGCGCTCACCAGCAGCCGACGACGCCCGTCGCGAGCTTGTCGATCTCGCCCGCGACGGCCTTGGCCGACGTCCGGGTGCCCGTGCGGACGAACACGATGACGTCGGAGCCGCCGGTGGCGGTCCGGGCGAACCCGCCCAGCCCGACGATGTCGTCGAGGGTGCCCGTCTTCGCCGAGACCTTGCCGCGCGCGCACGACGTCGGCGCCGTCGCGTAGCGGTGGGCGAGGGTGCCCGACACACCCGACAGGGGCAGGCCGTTGAGCGCGCCGCGGTAGCGCGGCGTGGACGAGGCGGCCCGCAGCAGCTGGGCGTACGCCAGCGCCGAGATGCGGTTGTTTCGGGACAGCCCGCTGCCGTCGACGAGGCTCAGCCCGCGCACGCCCAGGCCCGACAGCGCGAGGTCGCGGGCGCGCTTGGCGTTGGCCCAGGTGGCCGGGCGGCCCGAGGCGCGCGCGGCGAGGCGGAACAGCGTCTCGGCGATCTGGTTGTCGCTGGCCAGCAGCATCCGCGAGACCAGGCCGCCGATGGTCGGGGACTGGTGGGACGCGAGGGTGACCGCGCCCTTGCCCGCCGAGCCCCGCTTCACGGCCGTGACCTTGATGCCCTGCTTCTTGAGGGCTTTGGCGAAGAGGTTGCCGGCGTCGAGGGCGGTGTCCTTGACCTCACGGCCGTGCACGCCGAGGGACCGCACGGGCCGGACCTCGCCCGGGACGTAGGAGCCCTTCCAGCCGGGGGCGTTGGTGGGCGCCGGGAACAGGCGGTCGTCGACGACCACGACGGCGGAGGTGCGGTGCGCCTTCTTCAGGGACGCCGCGGTGGCCGCCGCCATCGCCGTCAGGTCCGTGGCCTGGAGCATGGGGTCGCCGCCGCCGACGAGCACGACGTTGCGCGAGCGCGGCGAGCGCACGACCTTCGTGGTCAGCTTCGCGTTCGGGTCGAGCCAGCGGTAGGCGGACACCGCCGTCGCCACCTTGGTGAGGCTCGCCGGCATGACGGCGTTCGACGCGCCCGCCGACCACAGCACCGACCCGTTGTCCCCCCGCAGGACGACGCCCGCCAGGTGCCCCTTCAGCAGCGCCGACTGCGCCCGCGCGTCGAGCCGGGTGCGCAGCAGCGCCTCCGGCGAGGCCGGCCGGGGCGGGGTGCTCGGGGGCGTGCTCGGGGGCGTGCTCGGTGCGGCCGCCGGGAGCAGGGCGGGAGCCGCACCCGCGGCGGTGCCCGGGAGGATCGCGACGGGACCGGCGACGAGGGCCAGCCCTGCCGCGACGCCGACGGCGCGGCGGGTGACGGCGCGGGTGGCGCTGCGGGGGCGCGGGGCGGCGGGGGCGGACGTCGGGAGTGCACGCGAGGCGGACATGTCCGGTCGAGTCGTCCCCAGCGGAGATCAGCTTGAGACGACCCCTTGCGGATGCGCCCGGGTGGCGGCGAAGTGGTCGCGGTGCGTGAGCGCCCATGCCTTCGGGGATGCCGCGAGTGGAGATGCTGCGGCCCCGCGGGGCCCAGATGAGCAGGCCCCGTGAGCAGACGACGTCTGCAACCGGCCCCTGCTCACGGATGCCGCGGATCTGAGCCGGGAGTGCCCGAGGAGGACGTCACGGCCCGTCGTCGACGGGCGGAGCCTCGGTCACGGGGACGCTCATCCCGTGGCCACCGCCCAGCGGTACCAGCCGCCGTCCAGCGGTTGGAACGTGCGGGAGTCGGCGGCGGGGGTGCCGACCTCGGGTGGGGGACCGGTGAGCAGGGCGACGCCGCAGGGGGACGTCTCGAGGTCGCAGCTGCCGGTGAAGAGCACGCCGTCGGCGACCCGCTGGGCACCGTCCATCCGGTACAGGCCGATCCAGCCGTGCCCGGCCCGGGGGACGTCGGCCGTCACGTCGGCGACCTCGCGGGCGAACGCGGACCGGCTGACCGCCCAGCGCAGCCGCAGCGGCGCGTCGACGGCGACGAGCCCGACGACGAGCGCGGCGGTCAGCGGCGCGACGAGCAGGTCACGGGGCAGCCGGCGGGTCAGTCCAGGGGGACGCTCACCGGTCCGCCCGGGCGACCGCCCGGCGCTCACCGACCGCGCCAGCCACGCCGCCCAGCCGAGGGCGAGGGCCAAGCCGATCGCGAGCAGGACGAGCATGCGGATCACCGGGACGCCGAACCCGCTCACCGCCTCCAGCACGGCCGCGGCCACCACGACGACCGCCACGTGGAAGCCCACGCGGGCCGCGTTCCTGCGCCGATCCATCCGCCCGTCCCCCTGCTCGCCCGACGCCCTCCGATCATGAAGAACGCCCGGCGATCAGGGTGCCACGCGCCTGCGGCCCGCGGCGGGAGAACGGCCGCACGCCCCGGCAAAGGGCTCAGCCGGTGCCGTCGAGGACCATCCCGAACAGCCGAGCACCGTCGGGCAACCCGCGCACCCACACGCCGTCGTCAGCGGGCTGCAGGGCCGCGGTGTCCCCGGCCACGATCATGCGCACGGTCTCGGCCGGCTCCACGCGGGAATCCGCCTGCAGTCGCACGGTCAGGGTCGCGGTGGGCGAGGTGTCGGACAGGCTCACTCGCGGCGACCACCCGGCCTGCGCCAGCGGGACGTCCTTGCGCGTGTCCAGGCCCACCTTGCGCGCCCAGCGGGGGTCGAGGTCGGCCACGCTCAGGGCCGTCTCGGTCCCGGGCACCGGCACCACCGTCACGGGCAGCGACAGCGCGGCGTCGGTGGGGCCGTCGAGGCTGAACGTCCACGTCAGCGTCCCCTTCTCAGAGGCCGTGGACGTGCTGGTGACGGAGATCGCCGGCGACGGGTCGTCGTCCAGCACCGTGATCCGCTGCACGTATCGGCCGACGGCGACGCCCGACAGGGACACGGCCTGCACCAGCAGGTCCTGCTCGTCGACGTCGTCCACCTGGTCGGCGTCCAGCGGCACCGGCACCGACCACGTCGACGCGCCGGCGGGAACGTCCAGGGGCCCCACCAGGGACGACGTCCACTCGGCGTCGCGCACGAGGAACCACACCCGGCCCCCCGTGGTGCCGCCCAGCGGCGCCCGCACGGTCACGGGCAGCGACACGGGGTGGGGCGAGTCGCCCTCGGCGACGCGCAGGGCGCCCACGTCGATCCGGGGGAGGGTGAACGGCAGGCCCGCCGACCCGGAGGACGCGACGGCCGGCACCGCCCACACGTCGAGCAGCCACAGCCGGCCGGACGAGGACGCCGAGGTCAGGCGCAACGCCTTCAGGTGGGTCAGGTCGACGCCGGCGGCCGCCGCGGCGGCGCGGTCGACGGGGAGACGGACCTCCTGCGTCACGTCCTTGTCGGGCAGCCACGACGTCTTCTGCGCGGCGAGCCGGGGCAGCCCCACCGGCGCGACCCGGCCGAGCGGCAGCGCGCGCCCGGACGCGTCGACGAGGGCGACGTCGAGCTGCTGGGCCGGAGCACCGGCCGGGACGACGACGCGTGCGGCCACCGCGGTGGCGGACCCCAGCGAGGGGGCGGTCAGGGGGAGGTCGGCCCGCGCCCCGGACGCCGACCAGCTGATCCGCGACGCCCAACGGCTGGGCTGGCCACGCACCTCGGCGGGGACGAACGACGGCGCGACGCCGCTGTCGTCGAAGCGGCGGCAGGCCGCGACGTCGGTCTCGTCCGTCGCGCTGGTCCGGCAGGGGGTGACGGCGAGGCCGGACGCCGAGGCGAGCCCTCCCGCCGAGGGCAGCAGCAGCGCGGTGCGGCCCCCGCCGAGGGCCTGCACGCTCAACGCCACGCCCGCGGTGGTCTCGGCGGCGGTGGCCGAGCCGTCGAGCAGGGTCGTGGCCGTCGGGTCCTGCTCCACCAGGGCGCGCGCCGCCGCCGACGTCACGGTGTCGCCCACCTGCCGCTGGGTGGCGGCGTCGAGCCGCCCGGGCCGCCCCGGGCTGCAGCTGGACGAGCCGCCGTCACCGGCGTCGTCGACCGCCGGCGCCACCGCGAGCCCCGGCGTCCACTCGGTGTTGAAGAAGTTGTGGTTGGCGCCCGGCACCAGCACCGCCGTCCGCAGCGCGGGGTCGGCGCCCAGGTCGCGCGCGTCGTCCAGGTAGGCCTGGCCCTGCAGGTCGGCGAGGTCGCCGTCGCAGCCCGGCAGCACCACCACGACCGGCACGCCCGGCGCGGGCGCCCGCCCGAACGCCGTCGGCGCGATCAGCATCATGCCGCGGACCCGCCACGGCACGGGGTGGCCGTCGGTGGGGACGGCACTGTCGAGGGCCGCCCGGTTGACCCCCTCGCCGCCGCGGGAATGGCCCACGAGCAGCACCCGCGACAGGTCGGGACGCGGCCCCGCCCGCACGCCCTCCGGCGCGGTCGCCCACGCGGCGTCCGACGCCGACCACTGCGCCCACAGCGCCAGGTGGGCGCGCACGAGCTCCGAGCGGGCCTGGGCACCGCCGTCGTCCTCGCCGAGGTCCTGACCGTTGATCCCGTTCGCCGACACCGACACGGTGATCCAGCCCTGCGAGGCCAGCGTCTGCTGCGAGGTGAGGTAGCCGCGGTAGCTCGGCACCTGCTTCCATCCGGCCGGGCACGGCCAGTCGCCGCTGTGGTCGCTGCCGTCGGCCGACGGGGGGCTCGCGTAGCAGGACTCGTGCCTGCCGTGCAGGAAGATCGCCAGAGGCCGGCGCTGCCCCGGCGTGCCGGCGGCGCCCGACTCCGCGAGCGGCGCGACCACCACGGCGCGCATCTCCACCGGCTCCCCGAGGCCGGTCACGCGGACGCTCGGGGCCTCGTACTCCGTCGTGCGTGTGGTCAGCGGTCCGCGCCGGCCCGGGTCGTCGTTGCCCGTGAGGACCCTCGACGGCGGGGTGGTCGGCGTGGGCCTGCCCTTGGCGGCCTTGCTGGGCCGGGCGAAGGGGGCCTGGGTGCGCTCGCCGCCGGCGGAACGCGTGCTGGTGTCCAGGCGTCGGCCCGCCGCGGTCGCGGCCACGGGGAACGCCGACCCGCCCGAGCTGGGGGAGGCGATCAGCCGCTGCAGGCGGGCCACCTGATCGCGGGTGAGGACGGCGCTGACGTGGCGACCCCCGCGTCCCACGGTGGTCCGCAGCGGCGAGCCGTCCAGGCTGAGGGTGACCCGGGCGTCGGTGACGCGCAGGGGCGCGGTGGGCGTCCAGTGCAGGCGGCGCCCCACGGCGTCCAGCCGCCAGCCCTCCGGCAGGGTCGCGGTGGCGGTCCCCGTGCTCGACGGGGTGCCCGCCTGCGCGCTCACGGCCGAGCCGGACGCCGCCGTCACGGCCGAGCCGGACGCCGCCGTCGCGGCCGGACCGGACGCCGCGGTCGCGGCGGGGGACGGGCTCAGCGCGACGCCGAGGGCCAACAGGGCCAGCGAGGGCAGCGCGACGTTGCGCATGCCGGCAGGAGTGAACCGCACCGGCGCACCGTAATGGGCCGAACGGTCGCGGCCCAAGTGGTCGGACGGGTGGCGTTACGACTGCCGGTGCGCGGCGGCCTCGACCCGCACCCGAGCGAGCAGGTCGTGCAGCTGCTCGCGTTCGGCTGCCGACAGGCCCGCGAGCATGGCCGTGCCGTGGTCCGCCGCGGCTCGCGCCACCTGCCGGATCAGCTCGCGCCCGGCGTCCGTCAGCTGCACGGAGTGGCGGCGGCGGTCGCCCGAGGCGCGGTGGCGCCGGACGGCGTCCAGCGCCTCGAGCTCGTCGATGAGGGTCACCAGCCGGCTGGGCGACAGGCCCGTGGCGCTGGCGATCTCGTTCTGGGACCGGCCCGGGCCCAGTCCGACGGCGCGCAGCACGAGCGTGTGCTGCACGCCGATGCCGAGGTCGGCCACCCGCTCCGCGAACCTCGCCTGCGCGGCGGTGCCCAACGCCCCCAGCACCTGGGCGATCTGGCCCGCGCGTGCGGGGGAGCCCGAGGCCGACCCGGGGGCCTCCGCCTGTGACGTCTGCTCGCTCACGGTCATCATCACAGCGTAGAACCGTTGTGCAGGGCAACGACCGGGGTCGGTGGGTCGGCGTGCGGCACGCCGGTCCCGGCAGGGACTCAGTCCCGCTTGCGGGCGGCGGCGGTCGCGCGGTCGTTGGCCTTGCCGATCGCCGTCACGAGCTCGGCCTTCGTCATGCGGGAGCGACCGCGGACGTCGAGCCGCCGCGCGAGGTCCATGAGGTGGGCCTTGCTGGCCCGCGCGTCCACGCCACCCGCCGTCGGACGGTCGGTGTCCTGGCTGCCTGCGGCGCGGTCGTCGGAGGGGCCCTTCTCCTCCTTCGGCTCCCAGTGGTCGCCGACCTTCTCGTAGGAGTGCTTGAGCGCGGCGAACGCCGTCTGGTGGGCCCGGCGTCCCTCGCCGTAGGTCTCCACCGCGCTGTCGTGCACCTTCGCGAACGTCGCCTGCGCGTGGGCGTCGGAGCGCTGGAGGGTGCTGGGCAGCTCCTCGGTACGTGCCCTGCCCTTGCGGGTGGTCTTCGGCACGGCTCCTCCTCGGGGTGGCCGGACGGTCCCTCGACCGGGGCCCCTACGGTCCGCCCGGTGCCCGCCCCCTGGAGGTGGCGGGCCCGGGGGTCCCCGCGGGGCCGCCGGTCGATGATCGGGCCGTACCCCGTCGTCCTGCGGTTCACACGTCCGGCTCGGGACGGGGAGGATCTGGCGCATGGGTCACTCGGTCGAGGCGCTGCTGGACGCGACGACGCAGGCGTGGGTCCGCGCCCAGTGGGACGCCCTCGAGGCCGCCGGGGTGCCCGGCCAGGCACGGCACACCGGCGCGTCCAACCGTCCGCACGTGACGTTCGCCTGGGCGCAGGGCGTGCCCCACGGCGTCGAGGCGTCCCTGCGCGCGACCGTCGCCGAGCTCGGGGACGCCGTGCACGTGGCCGTCCGGCTCGGCGGCCTGGTCGTGTTCCCCCGCCGCGGCGGCTGCGTGCTGGCGCGGCTGGTCGTGGCGGACGCCGCGCTGCTGGAGCTGCACCGCGAGATCGTCGAGGCCTGCGCCGGCGCCGTGGGGCTCGACCGGCACGTGCTGCCCGGCGCCTGGACGCCTCACGTCACGCTGTCGAGGAAGGTGCCCCAGGCCGACCTCGGCCTCGCCGTCGCCGCCGTCGAGGGGGTGGGCCCGCTGCCGGAAGCCGCGTCGTCGCGGCTGTCGGGGCTGCGCCGGTGGGACCGCACCGCGAAGGAGGAGTGGGCGCTGCCCTGAGCGGTCGCCGTCCCGGGGGTCGGGTCAGCCCTGGGCGGCGGCGGCCTGGGCGCGCACCGTGTCCATGTCGAGCTCGCGGACGGCCTGGATCAGCCGGTCGAGGGCGGGCGCCCGCATGGCTCCGGGCTCGGCGTAGACGAGGATCCCGTCGCGGAAGGCCATCACCGTGGGGATCGAGGTGATCTGCAGCGCGGCGGCAAGGCCCTGCTCGGCCTCCGTGTCGACCTTGGCGAAGGTGATGTCGGGGTGCTGGGCCGCGGCGCGCTCGAAGACCGGCGCGAACATCCGGCACGGCCCGCACCACGCGGCCCAGAAGTCGACCAGGACGATGCCGTCCTTCGTGACCGTCTGCTCGAACGCCGCCTCCGTGAGCGTGATCGGCGCCGCGGTCGGGGTGCCGCCGAAGGGGAGGTCGGTGGGGCTGGACATGGCTGCTCCTGACGTTCTCGGTGCTCGACGCCGCCGTCAACGACACCCCCGAGGGGTATATTCCCCGGCTCTTCCGAGGCTCGTACCCCGCCCGCCCCAGCCAGATGCGCGCCGTCCGTGAGCGCGGGGGCCTTCTCCGCCCCTTCTGCTCACGGAAGCTGCTCATCTGGGGCCTCCCCGGGTCCAGATGCCCCCTCTTCGCTGCGACACGCCGCCGGGCCGACGGCGTGTCCTCGGGACGTCGGGGCATCTGACCGACGCCGGGTCGACGTCAGCCCAGTGCCACTGAGGTTCGCCGGGCTGACTCACACCCCCGCTCGGCTGCCCCATGACGCCCGGGTGCGCACCGCCGTGGCCAGATGCGCGCCGTCCGTGAGGACGGGGGCCTTCTCCGCCCCTTCTGCTCACGGACGCTGCTCATCTGGGGCCTTCCCGCGCCAGATGCCCCTTCTTCGCTGCGACACGCCACGCGGCCGACGGCGTGTCCTCAAGAAGTCGGGGCATCTGGCGGGCGCGGCGCCCAGCCCGGTACCGACCTCAGCCCAGCGCCTCCAGCGACTCGGGCAGCACCTGCCCGCCGTCGACGACGAGCGCCTGGCCGGTGACGTAGGCGGCCTCGTCGGTGGCGAAGAACAGCGCGGCCCAGCCGATGTCGGCGGGGGTCCCGAGGCGCCGCGCGGGGATCGAGGCGGCCATCGTGTCGAGGTACTCGGTGCCGAGGTCGACGAGGCCCTCGGTGAGGATGTTGCCGGGCAGGACGGCGTTGACGGTGATCCCGCGGGGAGCGAGCTCGATCGCGGCGGTCCGCATGAACCCGAGCTGCGCCGCCTTGCTCGCGCCGTAGTGCGCCCACCCGGGCAGCCCGGTGATGGGTCCGGTGATGGACGACGTCAGCACGATCCGCCCGCGGCCGGACGCCGTCAGCGCAGGCAGGCAGGCGGTGACGGCGAGCATCGTGCCGCGCACGTTGACGGCGTACATGTCGTCCATCTGCGTGGGCGTCATCTCGGCCAGCGGTGCGGAGGGGAACGCCCCGGCGTTGGCGCAGAGGACGTCGATGCCGCCCAGCTCCTCGACGGCGACGGCGGCGACCCGGTCGTGGTCGGCCGGCACCGTGACGTCGGCCTCGACGAACCGCGCGGTGCCGGGCCCGGCCTCGGTCAGCGACGCGGCGGCCTTCTCGCCGGTCCCGGCGTCCCGGCCGGTCACGAGTACGTGCGCGCCGACTCCGACGAAGACGGCGGCGATGCCGTAGCCGATGCCCTTGGTGCCGCCGGTGACGACGACCCGGCGCCCGGCCAGCGATGCGTACAAGGAGACCTCCGGGGAATCAGGGGGACGACGATCACCAGACGGCGTTGCCGGCGGAGGCGAGGTAGCGCTGGGCGAGCCGGGCCGTGCCGTCGGCGTACCCGTCGGCGACGGAGGCGGCCATCTCGGTCTCGGCATGGCTGCCGACCCAGGCGAGCAGCATCAGCCGGCGCAGCATCACGAACGTGGGGATCATCGCGAGCGCCTCGGGCTCGAGCGGGGCCTCACGGGTGTAACCCGACAGCCATGCCTCGGCCAGCGACGGCGCAGCGGGATCGGCCTCGAGGAACGACAGGGCGGCGGCGAGGTCGAAGGCGTACCAGCCGAACCCGCAGTCGTCGAAGTCGATGACGTGCACGGCCCCGTCGTCGCCCACCAGCAGGTTCGCGGGGCGCATGTCGGCGTGGATCAGCCCGAACCGGGACGCGTCGGTGCCGAAGCCCTCGACCCGACGCGTCACGAGCGCGGCGGCGGGGCGCAGCAGGGCTGTCTCGGCGGGGCCGACGCCGGGCCCGTCCTGCCAGCGCCCCCACCTCGCGCTGTCCCCGATCATGTCGGCGAGCGTCCAGGTGAACCGGGTGAAGCCGGCCGGCCGCGACCAGGTTCGAGCGTGCCGGTGCATGCGCGCGGTGAGGCCGCCCACCTGGGCGTAATCGGCGGCGAGGTCGGCGCCGCTGGGCTCACGCCCGTCCACCCATTCCGACATGACGGCGTGCCGCACGCCCTCGCCGGGCAGGTCCACGGTGGCGACGTCGTCCCCCGACGCCGTGGGCACGACGTCCGCGGTCCGCACGACGTCCTGCGCGCGCAGCGCCCGCACCCACGCGACCTCGCTGACCAGCGCGGCGTGGGAGTGGTACCCGGGCCGGTTGACCCGCAGGACGGTGCGGCGGCCATCGGGCAGGTCCACCCGGTAGGTCGCGTTCTCCGAGAGGCACAGCAGGCGCGCGGTCGCCGCCTCGCCGCCGGCCCACAGGGGCAGCGCCGCCCGGACGACGCGCGCATGCCACGGTTCGGCGGCCCCAGACGGCAGCGACGCCGCCGGCTCGGCAGGCGCCGACGGCGCGGGCACGACGGCGGGCGCGGGCACGACGGCGGGCGCGGGCACGACGGCGGGCGCGGCGGCGCGCTCGGGGGCGACGCTCACGCCGCCACCACGAGGTCGGCAGCGGCGAGGGCACACGCCTCGGCGAGGACGTCGAGCACCATGGCGGCGGTCGCGGCGTCGAGCAGCAACCCGGGCTTGACCTGCAGCACGCTCGGGTCGAGCCCGGAGAAGATGGCCCAGACGCCGCGCTCGTAGAGGTGCCGCATCACGGTCTTCGCGCCGGTGGGGTGGGCGAACTTCAGCCCGCACACGAGCCCGTCCTGGCGGATCTGCGCGACCCATCCGGGGTTGTCGGCGGAGATCGCGGCGAAGCCGGCCGCGAACTGGGCGGTGAGCGCGGCGACGTTGGCGGCCGTGGAGGACCGCAGCGTCACGTCGAGGGAGGCTAGCGCGGCCACGCACCCCAGCTCGGCCCCGCCGAACGTCGCGATGTGCGCGGAGCCGTCGACGTCCATCCATCCCGCGGTGGCCTCGGAGAGGATGACCGCGGCCATCGGGTAGACGCCCCCCGACAGTCCCTTGGCGGTGACGATGACGTCGGGCGTCACCCCGTGCTTGGTGATCGCCCACAGCGAGCCGGTGCGCATGAGGCCGGTCTGCACCTCGTCGGCGATGTAGACGGCGCCGTAGCGCTCGCACAGGGACTTCACCCCCGCAAGGTAGCCGGGGGAGGGCATGACGAAGCCGCACGTGGCGGGGATGGTCTCCAGCAGGACGGCGGCCACGTCGTGCCCGGCCACCGCCTCCTCCATCGCGGCGAGGTCGTCGAACGGCACGCGCAGGAACTCCTCGGGCCGCGAGGCGTGGAAGATGTCGCGGTACTGGGGCTCGGCGGCGGCCACCGAGAAGCCGGTGTGCCCGTGGTAGCCGAGGTGCACGCTGACGACGACGCGCCGCCCGGTCGCGTAGCGGGCGCACTTGATCGCGAGGTCGATCACCTCGCCGCCGCAGCTGCCGAACGTGGCCTTGGAGAACCCGGGGCCCGCGGTGGTCACGAGGGCCTCGGCGAGGGCGGCGCGGGCGACCGAGGCGAAGTGGTGGTTGCCGATGTCGAAGCGGTCCATCGCGGAGCGGACGGCCCCGACGACCTCGGGGTGGCGGTGGCCGAGGTTGTAGGTGCCGCCGTTGAGGTGGAGGTCGACGAGCTGGTGGCCGTCCAGGTCGGTGATCCGGTAGCCCTCGCGCTCGCCGATCACGAGGGGGACGCCGGCGTCGATCCAGGCGCGGGTGCGCCCGGGGTTCCAGTAGCGGATCGAGGCGTCGAGCACCTCGGCCTTGCCGCGGTCGAGCAGCTCCAGGAACGAGTGGTCCTGACCGGTCACCGGTGCGTCCTCTCCAGCCGTGCGTTTCGGGCGGTCGCGCGCACCGTGGAGTTCAGAGGTCCCATGTTTCGAGTCGCGACCGCGGGCGTCAACTCTGGGTTACCAGTGGTCGCCACCTGTTGTGACGGGATTCGTGGCCCTGTCACGATCCGGCGGTCGACCCGGAAAGGACATGCACCCATGACCATCGATTCCGTCGGTGACGGCCCCGTCGTCGTCCCCGCCTCCGCGCCCCCGCAGGACGTCCCGTCGCTCTCCTCGATGCCCCTGCCGACGGCGTCCGCCGCGCCCTCGGCGGCGACCGGCTCCGCACCGCCCGGCGGCGCGCCCCACCGCCTGCGTGGCGGCGCGATCGGGCTGGTCGCGGTCCTGTTCATGGCGCTGGCCAACGCGGCGCCGATCACGGCGATGACCGGCAACGTGCCGATCGCCGTCGGCTACGGCAACGGCACGGGCGCCCCCGCGGGCTTCCTCGTCGCCACCGTCGTCCTGACGATCTTCGCGGTCGGCTACGTGGCGATGGCCAAGCACATCACCGCCACGGGCGCCTTCTACGGGTTCATCAGCCACGGCCTGGGCCGCATCGTCGGCATGGGCGCGGGCCTGCTCGCCACGTTCTCCTACATCGTGTTCGAGGGGTCCCTGGTCGGGATCTTCGCGTCGTTCGCGAAGAACACCGTGACGACGTTCGGCGGCCCGGACGTGTCGTGGATCGTCTACGCGCTGATCTGCGTGGTGGTCGTCGGCCTGCTCGGTTACTTCGACATCTCGCTGTCGGGCAAGGTCCTCGGCGTCTTCCTCGTCACCGAGGTGATCGTGCTGTCGGCGCTCGGCCTCGGCGTGCTGATCGGCGGGGGCGGGCCGGACGGCCTGCTCACCGAGGCGGTGAACCCGATCAACGCCTTCTCGGACGCCCCGGCGGTGGGCGCCGCGGCCGCGGGCAGCGCGGGCATCGGCCTGTTCTTCGCGTTCTGGTCGTGGGTCGGGTTCGAGACGACGGCGGTCTACGGCGAGGAGTCGCGCGACCCCAAGCGCATCGTCCCCCGGGCCACGATGATCGCCGTCGTCGGGCTGGGCCTGTTCTACACGTTCGTCTCGTGGATGGTGCTCGCCTGGAACGGCACCGACCGCGCCCTGGAGGTCTCGCGCAGCACCAGCGCCTTCGACCTGTTCTTCGATCCCACGAAGGACGTGCTGGGCACGTTCGTGTTCCACGTCTACGAGATCCTCACCGTCGCCGGGTCGTTCGCCTGCGCCCTCGCCTTCCACAACGCGGCCTCGCGCTACCTGTACGCGCTGGGGCGCGACGGCGTCAGCTCGCGGCTCGCGTCGACGCTCGGCTCCACCCACCCCAAGCACCGCTCCCCGCACCTGGCCTCGGCCACGCAGACGGCGATCACGCTCGTCATCGTGCTCGGGTTCTTCTTCTTCCAGAAGCCCACCGAGGCCGCCCCCGACGTCGCGTACTTCTACCTCTACGGGCTGCTCGCGCTGATCGGCACGATGGCGATCCTCATCGTCCAGTCGGTCTGCTCGGTCGCCGTGATCGCGTTCTTCGCGACCAAGAAGCGCGAGGCCGGGCACTGGTGGCGCACCTACACCGCACCCGCCCTGGGCACCCTCGGCATGCTCTACGTGATCTACCTGATGCTGTCGAACCTGGAGTTCGCCGCGGGCGCCGCCGCCGACAGCCCCGTCTTCACCGTGGGGCCCTGGGTGGTCGTGGGCGTCTTCGCGCTCGGGGTCGCCGTGGCCGCGGCGCTGCGGGCACGGGCGCCGCACCGCTACGCGAAGATCGGGCAGACGCTGCTGGAGGACACCCACGAGCGGACCGACGCGTGAGCCTCGACGCTCCCGAGGCCTCCCGCACCCCCGGCGCCCCGGCGTCCGGCGTCCTGCACTGGGCGCCGGACGCGGGGGCCGACCCGGCCACCTGGACCTACACCTTCGGGGGTGCGGCGCCGGTGGCCACCCTGCGACCGGGGCAGGTGCTCTCGACGTCGACGTTCGACTGCTTCGGCAACCGGGTCGGGCGGGGGGACCTGCCGAGCGAGGTCACCGACCCGCGGATGCTCAACCCGCAGACCGGCCCGTTCTGGATCGAGGGCGCCCGCCCGGGCGACACCCTCGCCGTCCACTTCCTCTCGATCGAGCCCCGCTACGCGCACGGGATCAGCTCGCTCGTGCCGTTCTTCGGCGCGCTGACCTCCACCGCGACGACGGCGACCCTGCAGCCAGCGCTGCCCGAGAAGGTCTGGTGGTACGAGCTCGACCTCGACGCGCGGCTGGTGCACTACAGCGCGCTGGACAGCCCCTGGACGGCGGCGCTGCCGCTGGAGCCGATGCACGGCACCGTGGGCGTGGCCCCGCCCCTGGGGGAGGTGCGCTCCGCGCTGACGCCCGGGTCGTGGGGCGGCAACATGGACACGCCGCTGATGCGCGTGGGGGCCACCTGCTACCTCGGCGTCAACGTCGAGGGCGCCCTGTTCAGCCTGGGCGACGGCCACGCCCGCCAGGGGGAGGGCGAGACGTGCGGGGTGGCCGTCGAGTGCGCGATGGACACGGTGCTCGTGGTCGACCTCATCCCCGCCGCGAGCGGCTGGTCGACGCCGTGGCCGCGGCTGACCGACGCCGAGAACCTCATGACGGTGGGTTCCGCCCGGCCGCTGGAGGACGCGTTCCGGATCGCGCACACGCAGATGGTCCACTGGGTGGCCGAGCTCACGGGCCTGTCGACCCTCGACGCCTACCAGCTCGTCACGCAGGTGGTGCGGACGCCGATCGCGCAGGTCGTCGACACCGACTACACCGTCGTGGCGAGCTTCCCCCGGGCGCTGCTGCGCGACGTCTCGCCCTACGGCGGGGTGCACGAGCGGCTCGCCGCGACGCCGTGGGCCGGCCGATGACGTGGCGCGCGAGCGTCCGCGGGCAGAGCTTCGCGTTCGGCAGCCTCGCCGAGCTGTTCGCGAAGGCCAACGAGGAGAAGTCGGGGGACCGGCTCGCCGGCCTGGCGGCGTCGTCCGAGACGGAGCGGGTGGCCGCGAAGCTGGCGCTGGCCGACGTCCGGCTCTCGGAGATCGTCGAGAACCCGCTGATCGAGGACACGACGAGCGAGGCGCAGCTCGAGGCCCTCGACCGCGCGGCCTTCGCCTCGATCGCGTCGCTGACCGTGGGGGAGTTCCGCGAGCTGATCCTGGGCCCGACGTTCCCCGCGCTGTGGCCGGGCCTGCGGGCGGGGATCCTGCCCGAGGTGGCGGCCGCCGTCGCGAAGCTGATGACGACGCTCGACCTCGTGGCCGCCACGAAGCCCCTGCACGTGACGACGCGCTGCCGCTCCACGATGGGCCTGCCCGGGACGCTGGGCTGCCGGGTGCAGCCCAACCACCCCAGCGACGACGTCCGCGGCATCCTGCTCTCCGCCCTCGACGGGCTGATGTTCGGCTGCGGGGACGCGCTGCTCGGCGTCAACCCGGCCACCGACGATCCAGCCGCGTGCGCCGCCGTCCTGCACGGGCTCGACGACCTGATCCGGGGCCTGGGCGTGCCGACCCAGGCGTGCGTACTCGCGCACGTGACGGTCCAGCTCGCGGCCCTCGAGCGCGGCGCCCCGGTGGACCTGCTGTTCTCCTCGGTGGCGGGCACCACCGCGGCCAACGCCAGCTTCGGGATCGACCTGGAGCTGCTGGCCGACGCCCGCGAGGCCACGCTCGCCTCGCACGCGGCGCGGGCCGGGGACTTCGTCGGCGAGCAGTGCACCTACTTCGAGACCGGCCAGGGGTCGGCGCTGTCGGCCGAGGCCCACCACGGCGTCGACCAGGCGACGATCGAGGCTCGGGCGCAGGGCGTCGCGCGGCTGTTCGACCCGTTCCTCGTCAACAGCGTCGTCGGGTTCATCGGCCCCGAGTACCTCGCCGACGCGCGGCAGATCGCCCGCGCCGGGCTGGAGGACCACTTCACGGGCAAGCTGATGGGCCTGCCGATGGGCTGCGACGTCTGCTACACCAACCACGTCGACGCCGACCAGAACAGCAACGACGAGCTGCTGCTCCTGCTGGCCGCCGCCGGGTGCACGTTCGTGATGGGCGTGCCGGCCGGGGATGACGTGATGCTGAACTACCAGTCGACGAGCTACCACGACGTCGCGACGGTCCGGCGCGTGCTCGGCCTGGGCCCCTCGCCCGAGTTCGCCGCCTGGTTCGACCGGCTCGGTACCGACGTGGCCCCCCTCGACGCCGCCGTCCTCGCCCAGATCGGCGCGTGAGCGTGGCCACCGGCGAGGAGCTGGAGCGCGGGCCGGTCGCGGCGGCGGGGGAGCTGGTGCGCGGCCGCGCGGACGACGTCCTGCGGGCGCGGATGCGCGAGCTGACCCCGGCGCGGGTGCTGCTCGGGCGCGCCGGTACCTCCTACCCCACGGCCGAGGTGCTGCGGCTGCGCGCCGACCACGCGGCGGCGCGGGACGCCGTCCGGACGCCGTTGGTCCTGGGCGAGGGGCCGCTCGGCGAGCTCGCCGCACGGCTGGACCTGCTCGAGGTGTCCACCTGCGCCGGCTCCAAGGCCGAGTACCTGCGCCGGCCCGACCTGGGGCGCCGCCTGTCAGAGGACGCCGTCGCGGCGCTGGCCGACCACCCGCGCGGGGCGGACGTCCAGGTGGTCGTGGGCGACGGGTTATCCTCCACGGCCGTCGCCGCCCAGGTGCCCGTGCTGCTGCCCGCCCTGCTGGACGCCGTCCGCGCGCGAGGGTGGAGCCTGGGGCGGCCGTTCGTCGTCCGGCACTGCCGCGTCGGCGTGATGAACGACGTCGGCGCGCTGCTCGACCCCGCCGTCGTCGTGCTGCTCGTCGGGGAACGGCCCGGCCTCGCCACCAGCGAGAGCCTGTCCGCCTACCTCGGCCACCGGCCCCGGCCCGGCCACACCGACGCCGACCGCGTGCTGCTGTCGAACATCCACGACGACGGCGTGCCCGCGGCCCGGGCGGCCGAGCCGGTGGTCGCGCTGATCGAGCGGTTGAAGGGCTGAGGCGCGAAGGTCAGCCGACGACGGCCTCGAGGCGGACCTCGACGTTGCCGCGGACGGCGTTGGAGTAGGGGCAGACCCGGTGCGCGACGGCGACGATCGCGTCGGCGGTGGCCTGGTCGAGGCCGCCGAGCTCGACATGGAGGGCGATCTCGAGGCCGAAGCCGCCCATGCCGTCGGGACCGATGCCGACCTCGGCGGTGACGGCGGAGTCGGTCAGGGCCACCTTGCGCTGCGCGGCCACGAGCTTGAGCGCGCTGTGGAAGCAGGCCGCGTACCCGGCGGCGAACAGCTGCTCGGGGTTGGTGGCGCCGCCCGGGCCGCCCATCTCCTTGGGGACGGCGAGGTCGAGGTCGACCAGCCCGTCGTCGGTGCGGGTGTGACCGTTGCGGCCCTCCCCGGTGGCGGTGGCGACGGCGGTGTAGACGGCGGTCATGTCGGTTCCTTCCGAGCTGACGTAGGTAGAACGTTCGTTCTCTTTCGAGAGTAACACCGATGGCGCATGTGCTCCTGACGTGTGATCTCTGCCACGCTAGGGCGAGAACGGTCGGTCTATGCTGAGTGGGTGACCACGACCGACGACGGCTCCAGGGCGGACTCGTTGCC
Organism: Kineosporiaceae bacterium; assembly: GCA_046330935.1. Lineage (GTDB taxonomy): Bacteria > Actinomycetota > Actinomycetes > Actinomycetales > Kineosporiaceae > JAXLRU01. The sequence goes on along the minus strand of JAXLRU010000004.1, from coordinate 336,732 downwards.
GCCTGCGTCCCTTGCGCGTGGCGGCGAGCCGGGCGCGGGGTCTCCTGCGAGGGCGCGGCTGCTGGCTGCGGCGTCGGCCCTCTTCTACGCGGAGGGGATCCACCGCGTGGGGGTCGACAGGATCATCGAGGCCGCCCAGGTCACGCGAGCCACGTTCTACCGGCACTTCCCCGGCAAGGAGGACCTCGTCCTCGCCTACGTGCGCACCCAGGACCGCCTGGTCCGCGACGCCGTCACCGCGCTCGCCTCGCGCAGGCAGGGCTCGGAGCTGCTGCTCGACCTCGCCGCCTCCGTCGGGGAGCAGCTGTGCGCCGGGGGGTTCCGCGGCTGCCCGTTCATCAACGCCGCGGCCGAGTACCCCGACCCGGCCGATCCCGTCCACCGGGCCGTCGTCGAGCACCGCGCCTGGTTCGAGGGGGTCTGCGCCACGGCGCTGGCCGAGGCCGGCCACCCTGATCCGGTCGGCGCCGCCCGCACCTTCCTCATGCTCCGCGACGGCGCCGAGACCGCGGGCTACCTTGGCGACGCGGCAGCGGCTCGGCAGGCGCTCGTCGGCGCGACGCTCGGGCTCCTCGCCGCGGCGCCCCAGCAGGCCGGCCCGTCCTAGGCCGGGTGCTGGGCTCCTCGGGGACTGTCTGCGGCGGTTATCGCCGCCAACCGTCCCGTGAGCTGGGGCTGGGGTGGGGCGGGGTGGGGGGGTGGCTGGGGGACTGTCTGCGGCGGATATCGCCGCGAACCGTCCCGTGCTGCGCCCGGGCCGAGCGTTCGGGGGGTGCCCGGTGCTGAGCGGCTGGGCCTGCTGGCTGGGGGACTGTCTGCGGCGGATATCGCCGCCAACCGTCCGGTGAGCTGGGGCTGGGTTGGGCGGTGTCGCTGGGGGACTGTCTGCGGCGGATATCGCCGCGAACCGTCCCGTGAGCTGCGCCCGGGCCGAGCCGGAAACATGACGAGGCCCGGCCACCGACGAGCGGTGACCGGGCCTCGCGAGTCAGGTTCTCCTGCCGCGCCTCACGGTGCGGCACCCCCGCCACGCGGGCGGGGAAGCCTGGATCAGAGGGGGCGGATGTTCGCGGCCTGGGGGCCCTTCTGGCCCTGGGTCACCTCGAACTCCACACGCTGGTTCTCCTCGAGGCTGCGGTAGCCCGAGCTCTGGATCGCGGAGAAGTGAGCGAACACGTCCTCCGTGCCGCCGTCGGGCGTGATGAACCCGAAGCCCTTCTCAGCGTTGAACCACTTCACGGTGCCCTGTGCCATGTCATGCACTCCATACGGGGAAACGGTGCGATGCCCGGCCGGGCAAAGCACGCGGTCCGCGGCCCGAAGGCTCACGAGGACCGGTGGTGCGGGTGGTGCGGTTGGTGCCTTCTGACACGACGAGGGCCCGGCCACCGACGGGCGATGGCCAGGCCCTCGCGGATCAGGTCGTGCAGCCCCGCATTGCGGCGGAGCAGCCCCGCCTCTCGGCGGGGAAGCCTGGGATCAGAGCGGGCGGACGTTAGCCGCCTGCGGGCCCTTCTGGCCCTGGGTGACCTCGAACTCCACGCGCTGGTTCTCGTCCAGCGAGCGGTAGCCGGAGCTCTGGATTGCGGAGAAGTGGACGAACACGTCCTCCGAGCCGCCATCGGGCGTGATGAACCCGAAGCCCTTCTCGGCGTTGAACCACTTCACGGTGCCCTGTGCCATGTCATGCACTCCATACGGGAGAAACTTGCGTTGCCCGGGCGGGCAGCGCTCACGGCCGACGGGTGCCCTCGCCCCTGGCTGGGATCGGGCGGATCGACGACCGGGTTGCCGCGGCGGCACCAGGCGATCCTCGGGCCCACCGGCCGTACCACCAGGGGTGGGACGAGTCGGACAGGCCTTCCTATGGAAAACGCCCCCGGAGTTCAACTCCGCGGGCGTTCGAGAACGTACGGAACTGCAACTGCAACCGCGACCACGGTAACACGCACAGCCACCGCGGTGTCCAGTGTCCGCACGCATCGATCGCCCGCGCGTCGTCGCAGCGCCGCTCGTCCGGTCGCTCACCCGCGTCCCTGCGTCCCGGGCCCGGCCGGGCCGGACTGCCCCGAGCCGGACCGCCCCGAGCCGGTCTGCTGCTCGCGCCCGCCGCCACCCCCGGTCACGACAGCAGCGGCGACGGCCGAGGCGAGGTCGTCGCGGACGTCGAACAGCCGGGTCCCACCCGACAGCTCCAGCACCTGCCGCACGGCGGGCGTCGTCGCGACCACGTGCAGCGGCCCGTGCCCGTGGGCGCTCACGTCCTTGTGCAGGGCGATCATCTGGCCGAGCGCCACCGAGTCGAGGAACGACACCTCCTCGAGGTCGAGCACCAGTGGCGAGTCGGGGTCGCGGACGCCGACGGCGGCGGCGCGCAGGCCCTCGACCGACCCGACGTCGAGCTCCCCGGTCGCGATCACGACGCCGACACCGCGCGTGCGGAAGGAGTCGAAGGGGCGGCGCCCGGCCACCAGCGGGGTGAGCTCGCGGCGCAGCGCCGCACCGCGGGCCTGGTCGGGGTGCCCGCTGATCGCGTCGAGCCAGCGCTCGGCGTCGGCGCGGCGCCCCGACTGCAGGGCGGTGCGCACGAGCTCGCGCGCGACGTCCAGATCGTGCTCGTGGGGGTGCCAGTGGCCCACGCCGAGACCGAGGGCGTCGCCCTCGTGGCCGGCCTCGCGCAGGATCCGCACCGCCTGGGCGAGCGCGCGCCCGGACGTCTCGCGGGTCACGGCGGTCGACAGCTGCCGGACGGCCACCTCGGGTTCGTCGTGGACGACGACCCGTGCGAGTTCCAGCAGCGGGTACCAGGCCCGGGGGGAGTGGGCGAGCTGTTCGGCCAGGGCCCGCACGGCGTTGTCACCGCGGGCGTGCGGCGCGCCCTGCCCGGTGCGGGGCGAGCCCCGCCGGATCAGGTCGGCGAGCGCATCGAAGGCCTCGACGTCGTTCGGCTCGGACTCCAGCCGCCGGCGCAGCGCCGACTCGGCCGGTTCCTCGGCGCCGCCGGGCGGGAACTCGACGGCACCACGGCCGTGAGCCTCCTCGGGGGGCTCGGGAACGGACGTCATCGCACCTCCTCGGGCCGCCACCGGCGCACTCGGGGACACCGCGGCGGTGGCAGGGGGGTAGTTCCCCGACCTGGCCCGCGTCACACCTCCTGCGGCGGCGCGTCCCCCGTTCGGCAGAGCCACAGCAGGTCACGCGCCCGGGTCGCGGCGGCGTGGCGCCGGCGGCGCCCCGCGGCGCGCAACGACTCCACGACGGCGTCCCCGGAGCGCGGGCCCAGGCCGGGGGAGGGGTCGAAGGCGTCCGGGTCGGGCAGCAGGACGTGGGCGAAGTCGCGGCCCCGGGCCCGTTCAGGGGTGCCGACCCGGACGGCGACGTCGCGCCGCCCACCCGGGTGCCCGCCGCCGTCGGCCAGGTCGGTGCAGGGCAGGCCCGCCGCGGTGAGCACTGACAGCCAGCGGGCTACGGCCTCGTCGTCGGCCACCAGCACCGCCTGGTCGGGCCTGCCACCGGAGGGGACGTGATCACGCAGCGCCTGCACGAGCAGCGCCTCGCGCTCGGCGTCGTCACGGGCCTGCGCCGAGACCACCTGCCCGCCCGCGCGCCGGGGGTGGGCGACGGCGACCAGCCGGCCCCGCGCGTCGCCCGAGCGCATCAGGGCGTGGGCGGCGGTGAGCACCTGGTCGGCGCAGCGGTGGTCCTGGCGCAGCGAGAGCACGCGGTCGGCGAGGTCGAGCCCGGCCTCGCCCAGGGTGGCGCAGGCGCGGCTGCACGCCTGGTCGGGGTCGGACACCAGCAGCAGCGCCTCGGGGCGGGCGCCCGCCAGCGCCAGCACGAGCTGCAGTCCTGCCCAGGTGACGTCCTGGGCGTCGTCGACCACCACGGCGTCCCACAGCGGTCGGTGCGGCACCGCCAGGCGTGCCCGCGCGAGCCGGAACAGCTCCTCCTCGTCGAGCGCGCCCGCCTCCCGCAGCGCGTGCCGGTAGGCCTCGGCCAGTTCCCACACCCGTGCGCGCACGGGCTCGGGCAGCATGACGGGGCGGCTGTCGCACCAGTCGGCGTGGTCCTGCTCGGCCTCCAGGCCCCGGCCCAGCACGGCCGTCACCTCCTCGCGCCAGAACCGCTCCGTGGGCAGCCCCGCGCCGGGCGGGGGCCCCACCTCGGCCCAGGCCTGCGCCCAGCACGCGTCGGCCGCGACGGGCGCACCCTCGGAGCCCGCCGGTCCGGCCACGCCGGAGGGGCCGGGGCCGCCGTCGCCACGCGCGTCGCCGAGGATCCGGGCCGCGACGGCAGGCAGGCCGAGGAAGTCGACGCCGTCCCATCCCCATCCGGCCATCCGGCGGGCGACGGCGCGGTCGGCCTGTGCGACGCCCCGTACGGGTGAGGTGAGCAGCACCCGGCGGCCGGACGCCGCCGCGACGCGAGCCCGGTGCAGCGCCACCACGGTCTTGCCGGTCCCCGAGGGGCCGGTGAGCAGGGCCGGGCCCGGCAGGGGCCGCCCGGCGGCGCGGGCCTGCTCGGGGTGCAGCCACGTCGCCCAGGCGGGGGCGGCGGGGGTCGACAGCACGTCGTCGAGGGCGCGCTGCACCCGGTCGTTCTCGGTGGCGGCGAGCGGGGCCAGCGCGGCCAACCCCAGCTGCGGCAGCCGGTGCTCCTCGGCTCCGGCGCCCGTACCGCCCGTGCCCCCTGTGCCGCCGGATCCCAGCGGTTGCCGCCCTCGCGCGGGGCACGCCCGGCGCAGGGCGTCGCCCACGGCCTGCACGGAGGGCGGTTCGAGGCGGCCGCCGCGGCGCACGAGCATCGAGGCGAGCCGGGCGAGGCCGACGACGGCGACGCCCCGGACGACGGCGGGCTGGGGGTCGGCGCCCGTGGCCAGGGCCAGCGGCGTGACCTCGGCCGGCGCGAGCCCGACCTCGGCGAGCACGCGGCGCACGGCGTCGGCGTCGGCGCTCACGGCGTCCAGGACGACGTCCGCGCACTCCGGGCCCCGCCACAGGTGACCGCCCGCCACCCTCAGGTTGACCCAGCCGACCCCCACGCCCACCAGCACCCCGCCGGGACCCACGAGCACGAGCTCGAGGTCGCGGCGGTGCGAGCCGGGCCAGGTGCGGGGGCCGAGCACCTGCCAGCCGCCCTCCAACCGGCGGGCGGTCGCCGTCACGTCCGGCGCCAGCGCGGCGGCGGAGGGGGACGGCGACGTCGCGCCCTCGGGGCCCCGCTGGCGGGGCAGGTGGGGCAGCTCCTGCACGCGGGCGCGGACCAGTTCGTCGAGCACGGTGACCAGCGCTGCGACCTCGTCGCCGACGTCGTCGGGGTCGCTGGCGCGCTCACCCACCAGGCGCGCGCCGGCGAGCAGGAACGCGGCCGGGGCCGCGGAACCGTCACCGGTGCTGGTGCCGAACACTGGTCGCCTCCTGGTGGCGGGTGAGCGGGCCGGCCGGGCCCGGCCGACGGTCCTGCTTGTTCAACGGCGCGGCGGGGACGCGGCTGCAGCCCTGCGGTGGCGGCTCACCCCGGGGGAGGAACCCCTGCACGCCGGACGGCCGGCCCCTTGCGGGACCGGCCGTCATGGCACTGCGTGGTGGTGCCGGAGATCACTTCCAGCCGGAGCTCGCCCACAGGCTCGAGGCCCAGGAGCTGGACGCCACCGGGGAGGACCAGGAGGAGCCGCTCCACAGCGAGCCCGACCAGGTGCGCCCGGACCAGGTGCGGCCCGACCACGAGCCCCCCTGCCAGGTGGCGCCGGACCAGGTGCGGCCCGACCAGGTGCGGCCCGACCACGTGCGGCCGGCCCAGCTGGTGGTGTCGGAGGAGAAGCCCGCGCCCGTCAGCCAGGGGAAGCCGAGGAACGTGGAGCCGCTACCCGGGGCGTTCACCGTCGAGGTGCTGGAGGTGCCCCAGGTGGTGCGGTTGGCCGTGGCCGAGGAGTAGAGGTTGGAGTTCCACTGGTTGCCCATCACGTCCATCTCGCCCTGGAGCGTGGCGTTGCCGATCGTGATGTGCACCCCGCCGCGGGCCGACTCGATGCTGCCCTGGCCGGTGCCGTTGGGGTTGTTCTGGTTGTTCAGGCTCGGGTTGGCCGTCGTGGCGGCGAGCAGGTCGATCTCGCCGAAGCCCTGCGCGGTCCTGTCGACACCGGTCAGCACCTTGGCCGACTGCTGCAGCACGGCCTTGACCTGGTTGGGGGTCAGGCCGGGGTTGTTCTGCAGCAGCAGGGCCACGCCGCCGGAGACCACCGCGGCGGCCTGGCTGGTGCCCGACCCGCGGAAGAAGCCGTTGCCGACCCGCGCCGAGCTGTAGGTGTCCCACAGGTAGGAGCCGTTGACGCCGGGGCTGACGATGCCGACGCCGGGGGCGACGACGTCCACGGGGCGGTTACCGAAGTTGCCGCCCTGGCGGGCCGAGAAGGCCGGGACGACGTCGTCGGTGGTGGCGTCGGTGCCCTTGGTGTCGACGGCGCCGACCGCCAGGACCCACGGGTTGTAGGCAGGGTTGGCGAGCCCGGGCACGCCCCCCTCGTTACCCGCGGAGGCGACGACGACGATGCCGTTCTTCCACGCCTGCTCGGCGGCGTAGGACAGGGGGTCCTGCTGCGGCGACTGCGGGCTCTCGGTGCCGTAGGACAGGTTGAGCACCCGGATGTTCATGCCGTTGGCGTTCTTGTTCTGCACGACCCAGTTGATCGCGGCGATCATCTGCGTGACGTCGACGACGCCGTTCTGGTCGGCCAGCTTCAGGTTGATCAGCCGGGCGTCGGGCGCCATGCCGTAGTAGTTCTGCGTGTCCTGGGCGTAGGCGTAGCCGTTGTTGGCGCCGCCCGTGTTCTGCGTGCCCCAGCTGACCGCGACGTTGTTGTTGGTCTCGCGCCCGGCGATGATGCCCGCCATCGCGGTGCCGTGGCCGAAGGTGTCGAGGTAGCGGTCGTCGGCGTTGGACTCCGACAGCGACAGGTCGGGGCCGACGACCACCTTGGCGTTGTCGTTGAGGCTGCCGACGGGGGCGATGCCCGTGTCGATGACGGCGACGTCGACGCCCTTGCCCGTGACCCCCTTCTTCCACAGCTCCTGGGCCTTGGTCACGCGCGTGACGTTGGTCATCGACCCGGCCTGCGAGGCGGGGTCGAAGCCCAGGCTCTGCGCCTTCACGCCGTGGGAGGCGTCGATCCGGGCGACGCCCGGGATCTTGGCGAAGCGGTGGATGACACCGGCGGGCGCCTTGACCGTGATCAGGTGCAGCGCCGCGGCCTCGTAGACGCCGGTCGCGCCCGCGGCGCGCAGCTGCCGGGCGACGGCGGAGACGGAGGCGTGGGGGGCGACGCGCACGACGTACAGCCCGGAGGCGGACGTCGAGGTGGACGGCGCGGCCGGCGCCTGGGGGCGCGGCGCGGCGGTGGCCGTGGCGCTCCCGAGGCCGGCCAGCGCCAGGGCACCGATGGTCACCGCGGCTGCGGTCACTCGGGGCCTGTGCATGAGGTGCCTCCTCTGGAGGGGATCGGAACAGTGAGTGCTTCGGTCCCGAACAGGTAGTGACCACAGCGCCCGCTGCACCGTTCGCTCGGTCGTCGCCCCCCTCACCCCCGTGGAGCAGCACCAGCCCCCGCCCCCGGCCCTCACCGGCCCCGCATGTCCGTTTCGGCTGGCCTGATCGGGGGGTGGTCCCCGTTCGGAGCAACGGGGCGCGGGCTAGGTTTCGGACCATGGACCCCGCACGTGAGCACCCGGCCGCCCCGGCGCACCGCCCGGCCGCGGGCGAGGACCCGCAGGCGTGGACCACCGACGGCAGGCCCCGCGCCCGGGGGTTGGGTCTGCGGTTCGAGGGCACCCCGGGCCCGCTCAACGCGATCACCGACGTCCCCGGCGTCGAGGTCGGCACCGTCACCCTGATCAGCGGCGACGGGCCGATGCGGGTGGGGGAGGGGCCGGTGCGCACCGGCGTGACGGCGGTGCTGCCCCGCGGGCGCGACGGCGTCGGCGTGCCGTGCGCTGCCGGCTGGTGGTCGCTGAACGGCAACGGCGAGATGACCGGGACGACGTGGGTCGAGGAGGTCGGCGCGCTCGCCCTGCCGATCACGATCAGCAACACCCACGCCGTCGGCGCCTGCCACACGGGTACCGTCGCCTGGGTGGTCCGCGAGCACCCCGACGTGAGCGGGCAGTGGCTGCTGCCGGTGTGCGCGGAGACGTGGGACGGCTACCTCAACGACATCAACGGGGCCCACGTGCGGCCCGAGCACGCCGTGGCGGCGCTGGACGCCGCGCGCCCGGGTCCGGTGCCCGAGGGGTCGGTGGGCGGCGGCACGGGGATGAACTGCTACGAGTTCAAGGGCGGCACGGGCACGGCGTCACGCCTGGTCGAGCACGGGGGGACGACGTACACGGTCGCCGCGCTCGTGCAGGCCAACTTCGGCGCCCGGGCGGAGTTCACCGTGGCGGGGGTGCCGGTGGGCCGCCTGCTCGACGTCCCCAACCCGATCGCCGACCCGGCATGGCTCGCCCCTGCCGGCGCCGGGTCCGTCATCGCCGTCGTCGCCACCGACGCCCCCCTGCTGCCGGGGCAGTGCAAGGCGCTGGCCCGTCGTGTGCCGATGGGCCTCGCGCGCACCGGCACCACGGGCGGCCACTTCTCCGGCGACGTCTTCCTCGCCTTCTCCACGGCGAACCCCGGCGCGCTGACCAGTCGGTTCCCCCTCGGCCCGGCGACCGACGACGACTACGAGACGCTGCGCTTCGTGCCCTGGGGGCGGCTGGACCCCTTCCTCGCGGCCACCGCGCACGCCGTCGAGGAGGCCGTGCTCAACGCCCTCGTGGTCAACGCCGACATGGTCGGGCGCGACGGGCACGTCAGCCACGCGCTGCCGCACGGGCCGCTCCGGGAGCTCCTCGCGCGGGCCTGAAGCCGGCGTTTCAGGATTGCTGAAGCGGGTCCCGCCACTGTCCGGTCATCGCCCGACCGGACAGTGAGGAGCCCCCGATGACCAGCACCGCCACCACCGCCACCACCCGCACCGAGCCCGCCACCCGCACCCGCCGCAGCGGCGGCTGCACCCGTACCCGCCGCCTCGGCCTGGCCTGCGTGGCCACCACGGCCCTGCTGGTGCCCGCCGTCGCCGCAGCCCCCGCCCACGCGATCAACCCCGCCCAGACCACGACGTCCGGCGTCGTCTCGCTGCTCGGCGGCACGTCGACGGGCTCGATCGCCACCTTCTGGACCACGACGATGCGCTCCTGGGGCTACACCTACACCGCCCCGAAGCTCTGGTACTACAACCTCCCCAGCGCCCCCGGCCCGGTCGCCACCAGCTGCGGCACGCTGTCGGTCAACAACAGCTTCTACTGCTCCAGCTCCAACGGCATCTACCTCGACGTCCCGTGGAACCAGTCGCTGATCTACGGTTACGGCGACTTCGGCTCGGGCGGCGTCCTCGCCCACGAGTGGGGCCACGCGATCGACGCCTGGCTCGGCTACAACACCCGGTCGACCGCCTACACGACCTCCGGGTACCGCAACGAGTACCACGCCGACTGCCTCGCGGGGATCTACGTCCGCAACGGGTACGCCACCGGTCGGCTCAACGGCAGCGACTACGGCGAGTTCTACAACTGGCTCTACAGCCGGGCGTGGTCGACCAGCCACGGGTACGGCCCCACCCGCGCCGCCTGGTACGAGTACGGCTACACCCAGTACAGCCTCTCGGCCTGCAACAAGGTCTACTCCCTGCCCGCCACGCCGTCGGCGACGGGCGCCACGGCCGCGACCGGCGAGGCGAGCGACACCGCAGCGATCGAGGACCGGACCCGCACCCTCGGCACGGTGCCCACGAAGGTCGCGGGCACCAAGGGCCACCGGCCGGGCCTGGGCGAGAAGCACACCGGGCAGGTCGAGACGCACCCCGGCACCGTGGCGCGCCCCGCCCGGGTGCCCGCCCCGCCCGCCGTCGGCGACACCCCCGCCCTGCCCGCCCGCGACCGTGCCGTCGTCGCCACCCCGCCGTCGGCGGCCCTGGGCGGCCCTCGCGGCTGACCCCGCCACGCTCCCCGGAATCCGCCGGGGCCCTCCGCGCCGGTCGGGCGGGAGGGGGCGGCGCCGGGCCCGCCTCGCGCGGGCCCGGCGCTGCGCCGTCCATCAGCTGAACGGGACTTACGCGATCCGCCCGCCTCCTGCGAGGCTGCGCGCGCAGGGACCGGTCGCGGGGGCGGCGGTCCCCTGACGACGAGGCACTCGGGGCCCGCACGACGTCGAGGACACCCATGCTCACGCTGCCCCGCACCCCCCGCTCCGTCCTGGCCCGGCTCGCCGCCGTGACCCTCGCCGCCGCAGCGCTGGCGGTCGTCCCCGGAGCCGGGCCCGCCGCCGCCGCCGGCTGCGCCCTCACCGGGCTCGACACCTACCGGTGGGACGGCGAGGCCGGCAACGGCCTGTGGGCCGACGTGCGCAACTGGGACCACGGGGGCAACGCCAACGACAAGGCGCCCGGCGGGCGGGTGGACACCCCCTGGGACGACTACGCGTGCATCCCCGCCGGCGCCGCGGTGGTCCTCGACGCCGGCGGCCAGGGCGTCTCGGCCGATCTCGCCGCGCTCGACCTGGACGTGAACGCGACGCTGACCCTCAACCGTGGCGGCAAGATCTTCCTGCACGGAGGGCCGACCGCCTCGATCGCCTCGATCACCCGGCCGGGGTCGGTCCTCACCCTCAACGCGGCCACCCTGGGCGGCGAGGCCACCGTGCGCGTCGAGGGCAGGCTCTCCTGGCGCAGCACCGACTCCGGCGCGGCCACGATGGTGACCCGGGACTGCGACCTCGCCGGGCCGTGCGCGTCGGGGGCGGCGCCGGTGCCGGGAACGACGCTCATCGCCCCGGGCGGACTGCTCGTCGTCGACGGCCGGGGCGTGAACCTGGAGGACCGCCGGACCGTCGACAACCAGGGCACCACCCTGCTCACCGGGGCGAACGCCTACATCGCCGCCGACTACGGCACCGCCCTGCGCACCTCCGGCACCTTCCAGATCGGCAACGACCGCGGCTACTACCAGGGTCGCCAGCGCTACGGCATCACCACGCGCTCGACGTTCACGAACACCGGCACCCTGCTGAAGTCGGCGGGGACGGGCATCAGCGTGATCGACGCCGCGTACTCCTCGACGGGCACCACGACCGTGCGCGCGGGCACGCTCAGCGTCTACGGCGCCGTGGACGGCTCCTCCGCGGTGACGGCCGCGAAGGTCAGCCCTGCGGCGGCGTTCGGGACGGCGGCCTGCGCGCCCGGGGCCACCAGTTGCACGGCGGCCAACCTCCAGGCCACGGCGGCGGACACCCAGACCACGCAGGTGCGGCTGCCCGCGCTGGGCAGCACCGTCGTCACCGTGTCGATGCAGGAGCTGCCGGCCGAGAAGGTCTCCGGCATGCGGATCGCGCCGGTGGAGATCGCCACCCCCGGGGCCGTCGTCGACGCCGCGCACACGATGACGTTCACGCTCGTCCTGGACGCGACGCTCGTGCGCTCCGGCGAGACCGCAGCCGGCGTCGCGGCGTCGGCGCCCGTGCAGCGCAAGGCCGCCGGCGCGACGTCGTACACGACCGTGCCCGGGTGCGTGTCGGGGGCGCTGCCTGCCGGTGCCGCGTCGTGCGTGGACCGCGCGGCGAGCACGTCGGCGACGACGGCGTCCGCGACCGGCGACGTCGTCCTGATCGTCCGCACGCTCCAGAACAGCCGGTGGGTGGTGCGCTGAGGTTCCTCAGGCGCGCGCGGCCCGGGTGAGCACCGCCGTCGCCAGCGCGACGGCCTGATCGGTGCGCAGGGGGAGCGCGTCCTCGGTTCCCGTGGCGTCGGGGCGGGCTCCCGCGGCGAGGCCGGTGTCGGGTGGCGGGTCGCCGGGCAGGCGGTGGACGGCGTCCGCCGCGGCCGTCAGCCGCGCGCCCGTCGCGGGGTCGCCCGCCGCCGTGGCGACCGCCGCTCCCGCCCGCAGGGCCTGAGCGAGCCCGAGGCTCTGGCCGAGCTCGACGCTCAACGGCAGGGCCCGTGCCGCGTGGTCGGCGGCCTCGGCCACGGCCCCGGCGGCGAGGCAGGCCCGCGCCAGGGCCAGCGCGGCGTCGCGGGTCTCGATCGGCCCGACCCGCTCGGCGATCGCCAGGGCCTGCTCGGCGTGCGCACGCGCGGGTCCGGGACGCCCCGCCTCGAGCGCGATCTCGGCGAGGTTGCCCAGGGTGTCGGCCTGCCGGGCGAGGTCGCCGTGGGCCTGCACCAGCCCGAGCCGCTGCCGGTACAGCGACTCCTCGCCGTCGAGGTCGCCCGCCACGGCGTGCACGACGGCGAGGGCCGACAGCGTGACCACGCCCACCTCGTACTCGTCGGGGGCCGCCGCTCGCGCCCGGGCCACCCGTTCGCGGGCGCCCTCGGGGTCGCCGCCGATCGCCGCCACCGCCGCGGCCAGCGCCCACCCGAGTCCTGCGTGCCGCGCGTCGCCCGCGGCCGCCGCGGCGTCGGCGGCCTCGGGCAGCAGCCGTGCGGCGGCGTCGAAGTCGGTGAGCTGGTAGGTGAGGGCCGCGATGCAGACGTCGACGGCGGGGGTGCGGGCGGAGGACGGGAGGTCGCGCAGGCGGCGCAGGCCCTCCCGGATGCGGCCCGTGAGCACCCAGTACGGACGCAGCGCGACGAGCGTGTCCGCTGCGGCGGCGGGGTCGTGCCGGGTGGCGTCGTCGAGGGCGGCGCCCAGGTTGGCCGCCTCCTCCCGGAGCCGGGTCAGGGCCGCGGGCCCGGCCTCGCCGTCCAGCCTCGCCGCCAGCGTCCGGGCCAGGCCCAGCACCGCGTCGCGGTGGGCGGCGCGCACCCGCGGGGCGAGGGCGTCCGCCTCCAGCAGGCGGCGCGCGTGCTGGTGCACGGTCTGCAGGAGTGAGAACCGCACGGTGACCGGGTCGACGGTGACGAGGCTGTTGTCGACGAGTGTCGCCAGCGCGTCGACGACGGTCAGGTCGCCGGCGTCCACGACCTGTTCGGCGAGGTCGAGCCCGAACCCGCCCGCGAAGACGGCGAGCTGCGTGAAGACGGCGCGCTCGTGCGGGCCCAGCAGGCCGAGACTCCACTCGAGGGCACCCTGCAGGGTGCGCTGGCGATGGGGCAGGTCGGGGCCGCCGCGCAGGGCGTCGGTGCCGGCGTCGAGGCGGTGCACGAGGTCGGCGGGCGGCATCAGCTTCAGCCGCGCGGCGGCGAGCTCGATCGCCAGCGGCAACCCGTCCAGGCGCGCGCACAGGACCTTGGCGTCCTCGCGCTGCTCCTCGGGCAGTCGCCAGCCCGGACGCACCGCCGCGGCCCTCTCCTCCAGCAGGCCGACGGCCGCCGCCTCGGGCAGCGGGCCCAGCGGCACCTCCACCTCGCCCGCGATGCGCAGCGCGGCACGGCTGGTGACCAGGACGGCGACGGACGGCGCGAGCTCCATCAGGGCGCGCAGCGTCGGCGCGGCGCTGAGCGCCTGCTCGTGGTTGTCGAGCACGAGCAGTGCCGGGGACGTCCCGAGGGCGTCGGCGACGTCCTCCGGGGTGGGGGAGTGCGCCGCCGTGGCCACCGCGACGAGCGCGAGCACGCCCTCGGCGTCCGTGGCCGTCTCCAGCGGCACGAACCACAGCTGACCGGCGAGGACGGGTTCCAGGCGGGCGGCGACCTCCAGGGCCAGGCGCGTCTTCCCGGCCCCACCGGGCCCGGTCAGGGTCACCAGCCGGGCACCGGCCGCGAGCAGCTCCTCCACGCGCGTGCGTTCGGCGTCGCGGCCGCGCAGCGCGGTCGTGGGCCGGGGCAGGCGCCGCGTGCGTGAGGCGGCCGCGGGCCGGGCGGCGGGGGCCGCGGCGGCGGGGCGGCCCGAGCCCGGGCGGCCCGGGTCTGCATGGTCCGGGTGGTCCCTGTGGCCCGGTTGCCCGGGGCGCCCGGCGTGGCCGGCGTGGCCCGGGTCCGCGGCGGGCGCGAGCGCGTCGTCCTGGCCGAGGACGGCCCGTTCGAGGGCGCGCAGGCGGGGCCGGGGTCGAGCCCGAACTCCTCGCGCAGGGTGCGCCGGGCGCGGGTCCAGGCGCGCAGGGCGTCGGCCTGCCGCCCGGCGCGGTACAGCGCCGTCATCAGCTGGCCCCAGAACCGCTCGTCGGCCGGGTGCTCGCGGACGAGCTGCTCGAGTTCGGGGACGAGCGAGGCGTCGGCGCCCAGGGCGAGGTCGGCGTCGATCCGGTCTGCCAGGGCCTCGTGGCGGGCCGCGTTCCAGCGGGCCACCCAGGGCTGCGCCCAGGGGTCGTCGCCGAGGTCGCCGAGGGCCGGGCCCCGCCACAGGGCGAGGGCCTCGCGCAGTCCTCGCGCCGCGGTGTCCGGTCGTCCTGCGGCGAGGTCCTGCCGCGCCTGCGTGGCGAGCCCGAGGAACCGGACGGCGTCCACCTGCTCCTCGGCGAGGTGCAGCCGGTACCCGGCCGCGGCCGAGGTGATCAGGCTCGCGCCGTGGTCGTCGCGGCCGAGGACGCGGCGCAGGGTCGAGACGTAGACCTGCAGCGTGTTCTGCCGGTCGCCGCCCGCCTCACCCCACACCGCGTCGACGAGCGCGTCGACGCTGACGTGCCTGTCGGGGGTGCAGGCGAGGACGGCGAGCACGCAGCGCTGCTTGCGTCCCCCGAGGGGCAGCGGCTCCCCGTCGCGCCGGGCCTCCACGGGCCCGAGCACGCCCACCTGCAGATCCATGGCCGCATCGTGGGGCATGGGCAGGGTGTCGGAGGTGCTTTCAGTCCGGCGGGCCGCCGGGTGACGCACCCGGACTGCACAGCGTGAAGGGCCTACCACCGTTCGTGGTTCACGGCGCGGCAGAGGGATGGTCATTCCGACAGCGGGTACCGCTCCACCTGAGAGGGCGTCGCGCCGATGGAGGAGGCGACGGCGCGCTCGCTTCCTCCAGGGACCGCTCCGCTGACCGCCCCGATCCGAGGACCCGACATGGCCTACCTGATCTTCGCACTCGTCCCGGTCGTGATGCTGCTCCTGCTCGTCATGCCACGCGTCGAGGAGTGGTGCATGGGGGGCCGCCCCGGCCCGCTCGTGGACTCTCCGCCGCTGGCCGTCGCGCCCCTGTCCGCCGTGCCGGCGCCGGCGGCGGTGCCGCTGACGGCGTCCGCTCCGGCCCCGCGGGAGGCCGCCGGTCTCGCCGTCGAGGCCACCGCCTGATCCGGCTAAAACTGACTGGCATAGTCGACTTTGGCTCGCTCATGAGGCACCGTGGTGCCGTGGCCCTGCCGGACTTCTTCCTCGTCGGGGCGGCGAAGGCCGGCACGACCGCCCTGCACGCCGCCCTGAGCACCCATCCCCAGCTCAGCTTCGCCGCCATCAAAGAACCCAAGTACTTCCTCTGCGGCGACCGCCCCCCGGCCCCGCACCTGCAGCGAGGCCCGGGCGACGCGCACAGCGCCCAGGAGTGGGTCTGGCGCCGCGACGACTACGAGCGGCTGTTCGCCCACGCCCCGCCCGGCACGCTGCGCGGCGAGAGCACCCCGTTCTACCTCTACGACCGGGCCTCGCACCGGCGCCTCGTCGCCGCCGTCCCCCACGCCCGGCTGATCGCCGTCGTCCGCGATCCCGTCGACCGCGCGCACTCCAACTGGATGCACTTGTGGTCCGACGGGTTGGAGCCTGAACCCGACTTCCTGGCCGCGCTCGCCGCCGAGGACGAGCGCGTCGCCGCCGGGTGGGCGCCGTTCTGGCACTACCGGCGGCAGGGACGCTACGGCGAGCAGCTCTCCCACCTGCTCGGCCTCGTCCCCCGCGAGCAGCTGCTCCTGCTGCGCTACCGCGACCTCGTCGACGAGCCCGTCCGCACCCTCGACCGCGTGTGCGCCTTCCTCGGCGTCCGGCCGACGCCGCTGGGCGGCGTCCCCCGTGAGAACGTGCGCCCCTACGTCGTGCCGGGCACCGTGCGCGACCGGTTCACCCGGCCCCTGCTACGCGCGGGCTTCCGCGCCGGGGCCTGGGCGCCGCCGCAGTGGTGGCGTGCCGCGTCGGCGCCGCTGCTGGCCCTGCGCCACCGCGGCGGTGTCGCCCGGCCACGCCTCAGCGCGCTGGAACGGCGGGAGGTGCTCCGACCCCTGCTGCCCGACATCGCCCTGCTCGAGCAGGTCACGGGGGAGTCCTTCGCCGACTGGCGGGCGGAGACCTCGGCCGAGCCCACGGTGGGTGCGGCGCGCGAGGGGTGAGGCCCGCGCCGGACGTCGCAGGGCCGGCACGGCGTCGAGCAGCGGCGACGGACCGGCGAGCAAGAGTCAAGGCACCGGTACCGGTGCCCGATCCAGGAGTGTGACCGTGGGACGCAGTAGTGGCGCAGGCGTGATCGACCTGCCCCTGGCGAGCATCGACTGGGACGGCGCGGACGTCGTGGCGCAGCCGCCCGACCCCCGGCCCGGCGCCTGGGCGGGCGCGCCCACCGCGCTGTGGCACGAGGGCACGTTCTGGTTGACCTACCGGATGCGGCGGCCCGTGGGGGAGGGGCGCGGCTACGCCAACGTGATCGCGCGCTCGGAGGACGGCGTCCGCTTCACCACCGTGGCGGAGGTGCACCGCGACACCTTCGACGGTGACAGCCTCGAACGACCCGCGCTCGTCGTGACCCCCGAGGGGCGCTGGCGCCTCTACGTCAGCGTGGCTCTGCCGGGCACCAAGGCATGGCGGGTCGACCTCCTCGAGGCCGCCTCGCCCGAGGCGCTGCCCGCGGCCACCCCGCGCACCGTGCTGCCCTCGACCGCCACCCATGCACCCAAGGACCCGGTGATCCGCCGGGCCGCCGACGGCTCCTGGGTGCTGTGGGCCTCCGTGCACGACCTCGCCGACCCGGCCCACACCGACCGCATGGCCACGTGGTGGGCCACGAGCCCCGACGGCGTCTCCTGGACGTGGCGGGGTACGGCGCTCGCCGGGCGGGACGGCGCGTGGGACGCGCGGGGTGTGCGGCCGGCCACAGCGGTGCCGGGGGCGCTGGCCCCCAGCTGGTGGCCCGAGCCGCTAGGGGACGACGAGTGGGCGGTGCTGTTCGACGGGCGCGCGAGCGCCGCCGAGAACTGGGAGGAGCGCACCGGGCTCGCCCACGGCCCGGCCGGGGCGCTGCGTCACGCCGAGGTGGCCGGGGGCCTGCCGCTGGGGTCCCCGCACGGTTCGGGCGGCCTGCGCTACCTCGACCTCGTACCGGTTCCCGAGGGGGCCGGCGGCCCCGACGCGCCCGGCGCGCACTGGCGGGTCTTCGCCGAGGTGGCCCGGGCCGACGGCGCCCACGACCTGCGCACCGCCGTCCTGCCCCGCTGAGGCCGGGTGGCCCCTCCGGTCGTCGTGCGGGCACCCGCACCGGCCCGAACGACTGCAGGACCGACCGCCCGACCCGCCCGACCCCGCCCGACCGGCCCGCCCGCACCGCCCCGGGACCACTGTCCCGGGGCGGTGGCGCGCTGCCGTCCCCCTCGCTGCGGCGCTTGTGCCCGGGCCCTGTCACCCCGGCCAGCCGCACGTGCGGCGCTGCGCGAACGCATGCGCCGCAGAAATGCCTTACCTCGGGGAATTCCCGCGCCGATGTGCCCCCGAAATCCTCCACGGCCCCCCGGGATGTGAAACCTCGCCGACATGCGCCGTTTCTCGCGACGACACGGACCTCTGTCGGGCGACCGGTCGAAAACTGCCCGCCGGACAATGTGGACGAGGCCGCCGGAGGTGACGGCCAGGGCCCCGCGAGTGCCCGTCGTCGCCCCTGTCGCGTATCGGCCGCTGTGCCGCCGGGCCTCCTGCCGCCGTCCGACCGTCGCGCTCCGTACCCCGCCACGAGGGCCTTTGAGCTGCGGCGATGCAGGTCGGAAGGGCTTCGCGCGGCCGGGTGCGCGCGTGATATCAGCGCCGGATGCCCGGCGCAAGGGCCCTCATTCCGTGATGGGCAGAATTCTCGAGTGAAGCGGGCCACCTGAGAGGTCAAAGCAACGCAGGCCTGTCGATCACGACATCTTCGCGAAACATCTCGGGTCGACTTTTCTTGGCGTCGGCGACGACGAGGTCGTCACCGGGGAAATGGCCCCGGTAATCGTGAGGAAAGCATCACCTCACCTGTCGGGCGACCGCATTCACGGCCGTGAGGGCGTGGAGCGGGATCGCTCTTCCCAGCAGAACGGGCTCCCCGGGAAGGGGAGCGGCGGGTGCGTCCGGGTGTGTCCCGGAGCGACAAGTACGTCACCGTGGTCCCCCGCCCCGCCCGGACCTCGACGTCCCCGGGCCCGGCGACGAGCCCGACCTGCGCCACTCGGCGTCGACCACCAACGCGTGCCGCATGTGCATGCCGCTGGGGGCCTGCCTCGCCTTCGCCGGCATGGAGGGCACCGTCCCCTTCCTGCACGGCTCGCAGGGCTGCGCCACCTACATCCGCCGCTACCTGATCAGCCACTTCCACGAGCCCATGGACATCGCGTCCTCGGCGTTCGGGGAGTCGAGCACGATCTTCGGCGGCGAACCCAACCTGCACGAGGGCGTCTGCAACGTCACCCGCGTCTACCGGCCGCAGCTGATCGGCGTCGCCACGACCTGCCTCACCGAGACGATCGGCGAGGACGTCCCGCCGATGCTGCGCCGCATCGCCGACCCCGCCGCGGGCCCGCTCGCCCGGCTGATCCAGCAGACCGGCGTCCGGCCGCCCGCGCTCGTCCACGCCCCCACCCCTTCCTACGCGGGCACCCACGCCGACGGGTTCAGCGCCGCGGTCGCCGCTGCCGTCGACACCCTCGCCCAGCCCGGCGACGTCACGGACACCGTCGCCGTCCTGCCCGGCATCGTCTCCACCGCCGACCTGCGCCACCTCGGCGAACTGCTCGCCGCGTTCGGCCTGCGCCACACCCTCATGCCGGACTGGTCCGACCGGCTCGACGGCCCGACCGTCGCGCGCTACGACCGCCTGCCCCCGGGCGGCACCGCGCTCGCCGACATCGTGGCGCTGGGCCGCTCGCGCGCCGCGCTGAGCCTCGGCGGCCTCGTCTCGCCGGGCGTCGCCCGCGCCGGCGACCTGCTCGAACGCCGCTTCGGCGTCGCCCACACCCGGCTGCCGTTCCCCGTGGGCATCCGGCTCACCGACGCGTTCGTCGACACCCTCGCCGCGCTCGCCGGCACCCCCGACCAGCCGCGACGGCACCCCGCGTGGCTGACCGGTGAACGGGGACGCCTCGTCGACGCCTACGTCGACAGCCACAAGTACGTCGCGCAGCGCCGCGCGGTCGTCTACGGCGACGAGGACCTCGTGGTGGGGCTCGCCGCGTTCCTGTCCGAGATCGGCGTCCGGCCCGTCGTGTGCGCCACGGGCGGGCGGTCCGGGCGGCTGGCGGCGTCGCTGGTCGACGCCGCCCCCGAGCTCGCCGACCGGATCGCCGCCGGCGAGGTGCGGGTCATGGAGGACACCGACTTCGCCGAGATCGAGGCCGCCGCCCGGCAGGCCTCACCCGACCTGCTGGTCGGCCACTCGAAGGGCTACAAGGTGGCCCGCGCCCTCGCCGTCCCGCTCGTGCGGGTCGGGCTGCCCCTTCACGACCGGATCGGCGCCCAGCGGGTGCGCCACCTCGGCTACCGCGGCGCCCAGGAGCTGTTCGACCGCGTCGTCAACGCGGTGATCGAGCAGCGCCAGGACGCCTCCCCCGTCGGCTACAGCTACATGTGATCCTGCGAGGAGCGTGACATGTCGACCCCGGCCCCCACCGTGACGACGACCGAGCCCGTGACGAGGATGTCGCGCGACCAGCACCCCTGCTTCGACGAGCAGGCCCGCCTGCGCACCGCCCGCGTCCACCTGCCGGTGGCGCCCAAGTGCAACGTCCAGTGCAACTACTGCAACCGCAAGTCCGACTGCGTGAGCGAGTCCCGCCCCGGGGTGTCCTCGACGGTGCTCACCCCGGAGCAGGCGGCGGACTACGTCGACGCCGTGCGCCGCGACGTCCCGAACCTGGCGGTGGTGGGGATCGCCGGTCCGGGCGACCCGTTCGCCAACGCCGACAAGACCCTGCGGACGCTGCGGCTGGTCAAGGAGCGCCACCCCGACCTGCTGCTGTGCGTCTCGAGCAACGGCTTGAACGTGCCGCCGTACCTCGACGACATCGCCGAGCTCGGGATCAGCCACGTGACGATCACGCTGAACACGGTCGACCCCGAGGTGGGCGGGCGGATCTACCGGTGGGTGCGCGACGAGGGCGCGGGCAAGCAGGTGCATCGCGGGACGGCGGCCGGCGAGCTGATCCTCGCCCGTCAGCTGGAGGCGATCCGCGGCCTCAAGGAACGTGGCGTCACGGTGAAGGTGAACACGATCCTCGTGCCCGGGGTCACCCTCGACGGGATCGAGGCGGTCGCGCGCACGCTGGCCGAGCTCGGCGTCGACACCATGAACTGCCCACTGCTCGCGCTGCCGCGCCGACGCCGTGGGCATGCTCGGTGACGAGCACACCGACGACGCGATCGCGCGCCTGCTCGCCTCGCGCTCGCCGGCCAAGGACCGCCCCTACGTCGCGGTGTGCACGCAGGAGGGTTTCCTGGTCAACCAGCACCTCGGCGGCGCCGACCGCGTGCTGGTCTACGCGGACTCGGGGTCGCTCACCGCGGCCGGTGAGCCGATCGGGCAGCTGGTGGAGACGCGCCTGACCCCCGAGGCGGGCGGGGGCGCGCGGCGCTGGTCGTCGCTGGCCGCGCTGGTCTCCGACTGCCGGGCGCTGCTGTGCCACCAGCTCGGGCCGACGCCCCGGCTGGTGCTGGAACGCTCCGGGCTCACCGTGTACGAGACCGACGGCTTGATCGGCGACGCCGTGACCGACGTGTTCGCCGGGCGCACCCCGCGCCAGGCCCTCGCCCCCCGCGACTGCGCGTCGGGCAGCTGCGACGGGCCGGGCACCGGCTGCGGGTGAACCGCAGGACGCATCTGCGCAGGCGCCGCCCCCCACAGGGGTCCTCGCGGGGCCCGATCGGCGAGAAGGACCCTTGGGCCCGGGTCGCGGCCCCACCGATCACCACACAATCCGCAGTGTCACCACAGGTCCGCATCCGGCGACCTGCGCGGCACTCACCGAGGAGGACGCCGTGTCCCTCACCGTCGAGCCCCCTAGCGCGGCCGCCGCGCAGCCTGCCGCTCAGCCCGCCGCCGAGCCTGCCGCTCAACCCGCCGCAGGGCCCCCTCCGACCGATGCCGGCTGGGCCTGCGTGGACGGCAACGAGGCCGCCGCGCGCGTGGCGCACAAGCTGTCCGACGTCTGCGCGATCTACCCGATCACCCCGGCGTCGCCCATGGGCGAGCTGGCCGACGTCTTCACCGCGCAGGGCCGCACCAACCTCTGGGGCCAGGTGCCCGCGGTGATCGAGATGCAGTCCGAGGGCGGCGCTGCGGGCACGCTGCACGGGGCCGTGCAGGCGGGGGCGCTGGCCTCCACCTTCACGAGCTCGCAGGGCCTGCTGCTGATACTGCCCAACATGTTCAAGATCGCCGGTGAGCTGACCCCCGCGGTGCTGCACGTGGCCGCGCGGGCGATCGCCACCCACGCGCTGAGCATCTTCGGTGACCACTCCGACGTCATGGCCGCCCGCTCCACCGGCTGGGCCATGCTCGGCGCCGCCGACGTGCAGGAGGCCCACGACTTCGCCGCGATCTCGCACGCGGCCACGGTCAGCTGCCGGGTGCCGTTCCTGCACTTCTTCGACGGGTTCCGCACCTCCCACGAGGTCGCGCGGATCCGGCTGCTCGACGACGCCGTCCTGCGCGCGCTCGTCGACGAGGACGCCGTCCGCGCGCACCGCGCCCGGGCGCTGTCGCCCGCCCACCCCGTACTGCGCGGCACCGCGCAGAACCCCGACGTGTTCTTCCAGGGTCGCGAGGCCGGCAACCGGTTCTACGACGCCGTCCCCGCGACCGTGCAGGGTTTGTTCGACCGCTTCGCCGCGCTGACGGGGCGGCAGTACTCCCTCGTCGACTACCACGGTGCCCCCGACGCCACGCGTGTCGTGGTCCTCATGGGCTCCGGCGTCGGGACCGTCAAGGAGACCGTCGACCACCTCGTCGCCTCGGGCGAGAAGGTCGGCGTCCTCGTGGTGCGGCTCTACCGGCCCTTCCCGGCCGCCGAGCTGGCCGCGGCCCTGCCCGCCACCGTCACCGACCTCGCGGTCCTCGACCGCGTGAAGGAGCCGGGCGCCACCGCCGAGCCGCTGCACCTCGACGTCGTCACCGCCCTGACCGAGCACTGGAGCGCCGACCTCGGCCGCCCGCTGCCGCGCATCATCGGGGGACGCTACGGCCTGGGGTCGAAGGAGTTCACCCCGCGCGACGTGAAGGCGGTGTTCGACGAGCTGGCGCAGGCCGCCCCCAAGCGCCGGTTCACGGTCGGGATCGTCGACGACGTCACGTTCCTGTCCCTGCGCACCGACCCCGAGTTCCGGCTCCCGAGCGACGCCGTCCAGGCCGTGTTCTGGGGTTTGGGCTCCGACGGCACGGTCGGTGCCAACAAGGCGTCGGTGAAGCTGATCGGCGAGCACGCCGGGCTGTTCTCGCAGGGCTACTTCGTCTACGACTCGAAGAAATCGGGGTCGACGACCACTTCGCACCTGCGTTTCGGCCCCACGCCGATCGCGTCCACCTACCTGGTGGAGCAGGCCGACTTCGTCGCCGTCCACCAGTTCTCGTTCGTCGACCGCCTCCCGGTGCTCGACGTCGCCGCGCCCGGCGCGACCGTGCTGCTCAACGCGCCCTACCCGGCCGAGGAGGTGTGGGAGCACCTGTCCGACGCGTTCCGCGCGGCCGTCATCGACAAGAGCCTGACCCTGTGGTCGGTGGACGCCGCGAGCGTGGCCAAGGGGGCCGGGCTCGGCAAGCGGATCAACACGGTGATGCAGGCGTGCTTCTTCGCGCTGTCGGAGGTGCTGCCCACCGAGCAGGCGCTGGCGCTGGTGAAGGCGAGCGCCGAGAAGTCCTACGCCAAGCGGGGGCCGGCGGTCGTCGCGGCCAACCTCGCCGCGATCGACGCCGCGCTGGCCGGACTGCACCGGGTGGAGGTGCCCGCGGGCGCCGTGGCGCCCCTCGTCGTGGCCCCCCGCCGCGCCTGGGAGGCCGGTGGCGACGCCGCCACCCTGCCGGAGGACGTGTTCGTCGAGCGGATCACGAAGCGGCTGATCGCGAACGAGGGCGAGCTGCTGCCGGTCAGCGCCATGCCGCCCGGCGGGACCTTCCCCACCGGCACGGCCAAGCACGAGAAGCGCGGCCTGGCCGAGGAGCTGCCGAGCTGGGACGCGTCGCTGTGCATCGACTGCGGCAAGTGCACCCTGGCCTGCCCGCACGCGGCGATCCGGATGAAGGCCTACCCCGAGGCCGCGCTGGAGGGGGCGCCCGAGGGGTTCGCCTCGAAGCCCACGATGGGCCGCGACTTCCCCGCCGGGACCCGGCTCACCATCCAGATCGCCCCCGACGACTGCACGGGCTGCGGCATCTGCGTGCAGGTCTGCCCGGCGAAGGCCAAGGCGGGGTCGGGGGCACCGGAGGGGCACAAGTCCCTCGACCTCGTGCCCGCCCAGCAGGTGCGCGAGGCCGCCCGCCCCGGCTTCGAGTTCTTCCTCACCATTCCCGAGGCCGACCGCACGGCCCTGCGGGTCGACACGGTGAAGGGCTCGCAGCTGCTGCAGCCGCTGTTCGAGTTCTCCGGGGCGTGCACCGGCTGCGGCGAGACGCCCTACCTGAAGCTGCTCTCGCAGCTCATGGGCGACCGGATGGTCATCGCCAACGCCACGGGCTGCTCGTCCATCTTCGGCGGCAACCTGCCGACGACCCCCTGGACACGCAACGCCGCGGGCCGCGGGCCCGCCTGGAACAACTCGCTGTTCGAGGACAACGCCGAGTTCGGGCTCGGCCTCCAGATCGGCGCCGTCACGCAGGCCGAGCAGGCCCGCTCGCTGCTCACCGAGCTCGCGCCGTCCCTGCTGGGCGCCGCGGCGCGGGCGGGGCTCGACGCCGGCGTCGTCGACGCCCTGCTCACCGAGACGGTGTCGGTGGTCGACGAGGCGGGGATCGCCGCGCAGCAGGCGCGGGTCGAGGCGCTCAAGCCGGTGCTGTCCGCGCTGGCCGCGGCAGGGGACGCGCGGGCGGCGTCGCTGCAGCCGATCGTCGACGCGCTCGTGCCGACCTCGGTGTGGGTGGTCGGCGGCGACGGCTGGGCCTACGACATCGGCTTCGGCGGCCTCGACCACCTGCTCGCCAGCGGGCGCAACATCAACGTCCTCGTGCTCGACACGGAGGTGTACTCCAACACCGGCGGTCAGTCGTCGAAGTCGACCCCGCGGGGGGCGGCGGCGAAGTTCGCGGCGTCGGGCAAGACGACCCGCAAGAAGGACCTGGGCCTGCTGGCCCAGGCCTACCGCGACGTCTACGTGGCGCAGATCGCGATCGGCGCGAACGAGCCGCAGACCGTGCGGGCCCTGCTGGAGGCCGCCGCCTACGACGGACCGTCGCTGATCCTCGCCTACTCCACCTGCCTGCAGCAGGGCGTGGAGATGACGACGTCGATGGGCCACCAGAAGAGCGCGGTGGCCTCGGGCCACTGGCCGCTGTACCGGTACCACCCCGAGCCCGAGCCGGGCGCGCAGCCGCAGTTCAAGCTCGACTCGAAGGCGCCGAGCATGCCGTTCGCCGAGTTCGCGGCCACCGAGACGCGGTACTCGTCGGTCGCCAGGGCCAACCCGGAGCATGCCGCCGAGCTGATGGAGCAGGCACAGACCGACGTCGACGAGCGCTGGGCGCGCTACCGGTACCTGGCCGACCAGGGCCAGACCGACCAGGGCTGAGAGGGACGGCGTGACGGCGCGGGTGCGGCGGCTGCTCGGGGCGGCCGCGCCCGCGCCGCGGCTCATCGACACCACGCTGCGGGAGGGTGCCCAGGCACCGGTCCCGTACCTCGACCCCGCCCGGGTGCGCGCCCTCGTGGCCGCCCTCGGGAGGGTGGGGGTGGAGGAGCTGGAACTCGGCCACGTGGTCGCCGACCCCGCCCTGCGCGGCGGGCCCTCCGCCGACCTGCCCCAGCTCGTGGCCGACGCCGCCCGGCTGGCTCCGGGCGCCCGCCGCGCGGTGTGGTGCCGTGCCTTGCCCGAGGACGTCCTCGCCGCAGCGGCCATGGCGCCCGACGTCGTGTCCTTCGCCGTCCCCGTCTCCGACGCCCACCTGAAGGTCCGTCTGCGCCGCGACCGCCCCTGGGCGCTCGACGCCGTGGCCCGGCTCACCCGCCTGGCCCGCGCCCACGGCGTCCCGTACGTGTCCGTGGGCCTGGAGGACGCCACCCGCGCCGACCCCCGTTTCGTCGCGCAGGTGGCCCGTGCCGCCGGGCGTGCGGGGGCCGACCGGGTGCGCATCGCCGACACCGTCGGCGTGGCGGGGCCCTTGCGCCTGGCCGCCCTGGTCCGCACGGTGCGCCGTCGCTTCGACGGCGAGGTGGCTGTCCACGTGCACGACGACCTCGGCATGGCCACCGCGTCCTCCGTCGCGGCCCTGGAGGCGGGCGCCTGCTGGGCGGATTCCAGCGTGCTGGGCCTGGGGGAGCGTGCCGGGATCGCCCGCACCGAGGAGGTCGCCGCGTGGCTGGTACTCGCCGCCGGGGCCGGGTACGACCTGCGCCGGCTGCGGCACGCCTGCCACGACCTCGCCGGGTGGGTACAGCGGCCCGTACCCGAGGCGGCGCCGGTGATCGGCGAACGGGTGTTCGCCTGCGAGTCGGGCATCCACCTCGACGGGCTCGCGAAGGACCCGTCGCTGTACGAGCCGTTCCCGCCCGAGCTCGTGGGGGCACGCCGCGAGTGGCGCCTGGGCCGCACCGCCGGTCGCGGGGCGGTGCGGGCCCTGCTCGGCCCCGGGGAGGAGGCCGCGGCCTGGCGGGCGGCGGCGGTGCGCCGCGGCCGCTCCCTCGACGTCGAGCTCGCCCCCCGCGAGCGGGGCGTGGGTTAGTCGGCTGTGGCCATCGCCGCTCGTGGCCCCTCCGCTGGCCCCTCCGCTGGGCCCTCCGCGGCAGCCTCCGCGCGCGCCACCGTCTCGGCGAGCCGCTTGATGGTGGACAGCCGGGTCGTCCACGCGCCCGCCGCGCGGGCCATGGCCTGCGCGGCGACCTCGAGCCGCTCGGGCTCCACCCGCCACCGGGTCTCCCGGCCCGTCCGCTGAGCCTGCACCAGCCCTGCCTCTTCGAGGACCGCCAGGTGCTTCGACACGGCCTGGCGGGTGATGGGCAGGTGCTCCGCGAGGCTCGTGGGCGTGGCGTGCTCGGCGGCGAGCAGGAGGTCGATGATGCGCCGCCGGCCCGGGTCGGCGATCGCAGCCCACAGCTGCTCGTCGTCGAGGGCGGCCCGGGGGTGCGGTGCCGCGCGCTCGTCAGACCTGGCCGGGGGCATAGGTCTGCAGCCGCGCGAGGTGCTCGGCCCACCCCTTGACGTGCTCTGCGGCGTTGGCCGCCTTGGCCTCGTCGACGCGGTCGAGCAGGTCGAACCCGCTCTCGACGACCCGCAGCAGCGTGCCCGCCTCGGCAGGAGCGAGCGTGAACTCGACGAGCAGGGAATTGCCGTCGCGGGGCTCCTCGCCGCCGGGGTACTCCCATCGGTAGACGAAGCGGTGCGGGGGCTCGGCGGCGACCACCGTGAGGGGCAGGCTCACGTCGGTCGTCGCGTCGATCGCGAACGTGAGAGTGCCCTGACCGCCGGGTGACGGCGTCACCTCGGCGCGATCGCTGAACCACTGGGTGATGTGTTCGGGCTCGGTGATGATCCTCCAGACCACCTCCACCGGGGCCTCGATGAAGATCTCCTGCTCGACCGTGGACGGCACCATGTCAGCTCCCTCGACGTGCAACCACAGGTTGCGTTTAGGAGGACCGTAGGACACGTTCACGCTCATGCGCAACCATCGGTTGCCTGTCTGTCAGCCCATGAGCTGCGGGCCCCGCGGCACGGGCGTGAGCAGCACGTCGGCCGCCTCGTCCTCCAGTCGCGCCCGCGGGTAGGCCTGCACCAGCGCGAGCCGGTACCCGCCGACGTCCGCGACGTCCCCGGGGGACATCGCGAACGTCCGACCGCGCCCGTCGACCTCGAACCGGACGATCGCGCACGCCTGCGCCTCGTGCCGGACGTCGACCAGGGCCACCGAGAGCCGGTGGCCGTCCTCCTCGACGACCAGCGGGCGCAGGGGCAGGCCCATGGCCGGCCGGCTCACCCGCAGGGCGCCGGGCAGGGTGGCGCTGCCGGCCATGGGCGGGGCGGGATCGCGGCGGCACTCGTGCACGAGCAGCGCGCCACCCCCAGCAGGGCCACCAGCGCCGCGCCGGCCAGGACGGGCGTCCACCACGGGCTGCCGTCGGAGCTGTCAGGCCGTGGCGGTGACGACTGGGGGTCGGACAGGTCGATCGCGAACGGGGCCGCGAGCAGATCCCGGGTCACGGCGTCGAGGTCGTCCACGATGCCCCCCTCGGATCAGCTGGGTGCGTTCGGCTGCTCACCCAGGGTACTGATCCCGCGCAATAGATGACAGTCGCGATGTCACGATGCAAGAGCGTGTCATGTGTCCCTGGACAGGGGTGGCGGGCTGCGATGAGGTGGCGACACGTCACCGGCGTAAGGAGCCCTCATGACCCCGTCCGGACCGTCCCTCACCGTGGCGCGCGCCGGGGAGGGAGCCCCCGCACTCGTCCTGCACGGAGGAGGCGGCCCGGCGTCCGTGGCCGGTCTCGTCGACCATCTCGCCTCGACCCGCCGGGTGCTCGCGCCGACGCACCCGGGCTGGGCGGGCACCCCGCGCCACCCTGCGATCACGGGGATCCGCGACCTCGCCGAGGCCTACCTCGACCTCCTCGAGGAGGACGGCGCCTCGGGCGCGGCGCTCGTCGGGTCCTCGATCGGCGGCTGGATCGCAGCGGCGATGGCGGTGGCGGACGACGCGCGCTCCCGCCGGCTGCCCGGACGGCCCCGCGCCGTCGCAGCCCTGGTCCTCGTCGCCGCGGTCGGCATCGAGGTGGAGGGTGAGCCGGTGTTCGACGTCCGGTCGGCCCCGCCGCCCGCCACGGCCGGTGCGGTCGCGCTGGCCACGTGGGACGCGATCCTCGCCTACGCCTGCGAGCCGCACTACATGCACGACCCCGGCCTGCGCGCCGAACTCGCGCGGATCGACGTCCCGACCCTGCTCGTATGGGGCGCCGACGACGACGTCTGCACGCCCGGCTACGGCCGCGCCTACGCCGCCCTGATCCCGGGGTCGACGTTCGTCCAGATCCCCGGCGCGGGACACCTCCCGCACGTCGACCGCCCTGCGGAGACCTTCGAGGCCCTCGACCGGTTCCTGGAGCCGAGCGTCTGATCCGGCCCGGGCTGGGGGAGTCCGAACAGCAGTCGACCCCGGCGCGGCTGAGGCCGCACCGGGGTCGAGGACGCCGAGGTCAGGCGGCCATCGCGCGCTCGCGCATGAGCTTGAGCGCCTTCGTCAGCAGCCGCGACACCTGCATCTGCGAGACGCCGACGCGCTTGCCGATCTCCTCCTGCGTCAGCTCCTGGAAGAACCGGAGCTCCACGATGGTGCGCAGGCGGTCGTCGAGCACGCTCAGCGCGTCCCGCAGGAGCGAGAGGTCCTCCAGCTGGGTCATCGACGCGTCGGGCGCCCCGAGGACGTCGACCACGGAGGAGACCGACGAGCCGTCGGACTCCACGGGGGCGTCGAGGGAGTCGGGCCGGTAGCAGTCGTGGCTGAGCATGCACTCCGCCACGCGCTCGGGCTCCATGTTGAGGTGCGCGGCGATCTCGCTGATCCGGGGGGAACGACCGAGGTCGTGCTGGAGCTGCTCGCTGGCCTGCTCGACCAGCACGCGCTGCTCCTGCACCGAACGCGGCGGGCGGATCGACCAACCGTGGTCGCGGAAGTAGCGGCGGACCTCACCGCGCACGGTGGGGGAGGCGAAGGCGATGAAGTCCTCGCCGACCTCGGGGTCGAAGCGGTCGGCGGCCTTGACCAGGCCCTCGCACGCCACCTGCAGCAGGTCCTCGAACGACTCGGCGCGGCGGCGGTAGCTGCGGGCGATGCCCACGGCCATCGGCATGGCCGTGCGGATGAGCTCGTCGCGCAGGGCGCGGGCCCGAGCGGGGTCGGTGCTGGCCGCGAGCTGGGCCGCGAGCTCGGCGCACTTGATGCGGGTCGGGTTGCCCTCGTGCTCGTGCGGGGTGCGGTCGGTGCCGGGCTGGCTGACCTGCTGCTGCGGGATCGCCGTGCTCATCTGGTCCTCCTGGATTCAGGTGCCGGCCGGCTCGCGGCCCGCGTGCTTCCTGCCTGCGCGGCCGGCCCTTCGTGGGGCTGTGCCGTCCTGCGTCAGGGATGCCCACGCGGCTGGACAAACGAAACCTGAATCATGCGTTCCGAGCAAAGAACTACTCTGCGTTGCTCGAATCGGCGCGATCGGTGCTCTGTGTAGCCAGCTGGGGTGGGGTGCGGGGCTGCGGGACGGATTGCGGCGCACTGTGTCGCGGACCGTCCGGGGAGCGGTGGTGGGCTGAGGGGTGCGGGGCTGCGGGACGGATTGCGGCGCACTGTGTCGCGGACCGTCCGCGGAGCGGTGGTGGGCTGAGGGGTGCGGGGCTGCGGGACGGATTGCGGCGCACTGTGTCGCAGACCGTCCGGGGAGCGACGGCGGCATGCGGCGCCACGTGCGCCGCGACCCGGGGGCTCAGCTTCGAGTGCACTTGCGCGGGTTCTTGCACGAGCGAGCCTTCGTGCTCGTCCGCTTCCTGCTCGTCCGCTTCTTCGTGGTGGTCTTCTTCGCGGTGGTCGGGCGGGTCGTGGTGGGCCTCGGCGTGGTCGCCGTGGGCGTCGGGGACGTGCCGGTGGGCGTGGGGGCGGTGCTGGTCGGGACCGGGTCGGCGTCGAGCCCGAAGAAGTGGATCGCGGCGGCGGCGTCGACGGGCAGGTTGTGCGGCGTCCCGGCCAGGCTGTGCGTCTCCAGCAGCACGGCACCGGTGGCGTCCCGGTAGACCGAGCGCGTGTCGAGCGACGTGGGGTGGTCCACGCTCGACGCGGCGGTGAGCCCGAGCACGTCCGTCCACTGCTTGACGGCCTCGCCGAACGTCACGTAGCTGACCGTCTCGTCGTTGACGCCGTGCCACAGCTGCAGCCGCGGGCGCCTGCCCTGGTACCCGGGGTATGCGGCGCGCACCAGGTCGCCCCAGGCGCGACCCGACATCGTGACCTTCCCCTGGGCGCAGTCGCTGTTCCAGCCCGACCAGATGTTCGTGCCGATGGTGAAGCAGCCGAAGGGCACGCCCGCGAAGGCGGCCCCGGCGGCGAAGACGTCGGGGTAGTCGCCCATGAGCTCCTGCGTCATCATCCCGCCGGAGGAGACGCCGGTGGCGAAGATCCGCGACGGGTCGACGGCGTAGTGCGCCTGCGTCCACGCCACCATCGAGCGGATCCCGGCCGGGTCGGTGTCGCCGTCGTGCCTGATCGCGCCGGGGGAGGCGAGGTCGAAGCACTGGTCCTGTCGCCCGGTCACCTGCGGGTAGATCGCGAGGTACCCGTAGCGCTCGGCGAGCTCGTCGAACTGCGACCCGTTCGCCATCGCCGTCGCATCACCGTGGCAGTAGTGGTTGACCACCAGCACGGGCGCCTTCGGTTGGAGCTTGGCCGGGACGTAGAGGAAGAACCGCAGGTGGGAGGGGTTGTCCCCGAAGTCCGTGATCTCCTGCAGGGTCGCCGCGTGGGCGGCCTCGGGGACGGCGACGACGGCCGCGGCGGCGCCGAGCGCCAGGGTGGCGATGCCGACGGCGACCCGGCGGGTCAGGTGGGGGCGGTGCATCGGCTCTCCCGAGGCTCTACTTGCACGGTTCAGTTGACGGCCGAGGTTCTACACCGCCCGTTCCCGGGCCACAAGGTCGCGCCCGTCCGGCGGTCGCCGCCCCCGCAACCCCGTCGTAACCTACGAAGGCGTAGGTCTGCTGCGAAGGACGGCGGGTCGTGGCGGAGGGCGGAACGGTGGCAGCGCAGGCACCCCAGGACCGGCCGTGGCTGCGCGCCTACGCCCCCGGCGTCCCAGCCGACGTCGACGTGCCCGAGCAGTCGCTCGTCGACCTCCTCGCCGTGGCCGTGTCCCGCTTCGGGGACCGTCCCGCCCTCGACTTCTTCGGCGTCACCACCAGCTACGCGAGCCTGGCCGCGCAGGTCGAGCGCGCCGCGTCCCTGCTCGCCTCGCTCGGGGTGGCGGCCGGGGACCGGGTCGCCCTGGTGCTGCCGAACTGCCCTCAGCACGTCGTCGCGTTCTACGCGGCGCTGCGCCTGGGCGCCGTCGTCGTGGAACACAACCCGCTCTCGACCGTCACCGAGCTGCGTCGCATGGTCGCCGACCACGAGGCGACCGTCGCCGTCGTCTGGGACGTCGCCGCCCCCCGCGTCGCCGAGGCGGCACCCGGCCTGCGGCACCTGCTCGCCGTCGACCTCTCCCGCGAACTGCCCGCCGCGAAACGGCTCGCCCTGCGGTTGCCCGTCCCCGCGGCCCGGCGTCGCCGCACCACGATCACCTCGGACGCGTGGCGGGGCCTGCCGCACGCCCGGTCCTGGGACGCCGCGGTGAAGGCCGCCCCGCCCCTGCCCTCCGGCATTGCGCGCCCCGGGCCCCACGACGTCGCGCTCCTGCAGTACACCGGCGGCACCACCGGCACGCCCAAGGGGGCCGTCCTCACCCACCGCAACCTGCTCGCCAACGTGCTGCAGGGCCGGGCCTGGGTGCCCGGCATGCGCGAGGGCGCCGAGAACGTCTACGCGGTGCTGCCGCTGTTCCACGCCTACGGGTTGACGCTGTGCCTCACCTTCGCGGTGAGCATGGGAGCGACGCTGGTGCTGTTCCCCACCTTCGACGTCGACGCCGTCCTCGCGCGGGTGCGCTGCCGCCCGCCCACGTTCTTCCCGGGCGTCCCACCGATCTACGAGCGGCTCGCGCTCGCGGCCCGGGACCGCGGCGTCGACCTGTCCTCCTGCAAGGTCGCGATCTCGGGGGCGATGCCGCTGCCCGAGCGGATCGTCGAGCTGTGGGAGTCGGTCACCGGCGGGCTGCTGGTCGAGGGGTACGGGATGACGGAGTCCTCGCCCGTCGCGCTCGGCAACCCGATCTCGCCGGCGCGGCGCCCGGGCGCCGTCGGCCTGCCGTTCCCCTCGACCGACGTGCGCGTCGTCGACCCCGAGGAGCCCACCCGCGACGTCGCCCCCGGGGAGCGCGGCGAGCTGCTGATCCGCGGCCCCCAGGTGTTCTCGGGGTACTGGCGGCGGCACGAGGAGACCGCCGCCGCGCTGCTGCCCGGCGGCTGGCTGCGCACCGGGGACGTCGTGGTGATGGACGCCGACGGCTTCGTCACCGTCGTCGACCGGATCAAGGAGCTGATCATCACCGGCGGGTTCAACGTGTACCCGTCGGAGGTCGAGGACGCCCTGCGCGCCCTGCCCGGGGTGCGCGACGCCGCCGTGATCGGCCTGCCGTCGGACTCCGGCGGCGAGGAAGTGGTCGCCGCCGTGGTGGCCGAAGGCTCCGATGCGCCCGAGGAGGCCGCGTTGCGTGCCGCGCTGCGGACGACCCTCGCCGCCTACAAGGTGCCCCGCCGCGTGGTCGTCGTCGAGGAGCTGCCCCGCTCCCAGATCGGCAAGGTCCTGCGGCGTCAGGTGCGCGAGGACCTCGCCGCGCAGCGGTGACCGCTCGCGCCTTCTGATGGGGCCCGGCGCCGGTGGGCGGTGCCGGGCCCCGCGACGATGCGTCTAGGCCGGCGGGACCGCCGCCAGCTTGAGTTGGGCGCTGCCGGTGGCGGTGCCGGGGATGTCGAAGGTGAGGGTCCAGGTGCCGGTGGCGTCGAGGCGTCCCCAGGTGGTGGGTCCGGCGGTGAGGTAGGTGCCGGTGAAGGTGGTGCCGTTGGGGCGGGTGAGGGTGATGACGCGGGTGCAGCAGCCGGTGGGCCAGCCGGTGACGTTGGAGAGGTCGTGGACGAGTTCGAGGCCGGCGTCGAGCATCGCCTGGGTGTAGGTGAACGACACCCGCACGTTCTGGCCGGGGTCGGTGGTGGTGATGGGGGTGGCTGCGGTGGTGGCCAGGGAGGTTCCGACGGGGACGGTGCGGGCGAAGGCGGGGGCGGCGATGAGTTTGAGTTGGGCGCTGCCGGTGGCGGTGCCGGGGATGTCGAAGGTGAGGGTCCAGGTGCCGGTGGCGTCGAGGCGTCCCCAGGTGGTGGGTCCGGCGGTGAGGTAGGTGCCGGTGAAGGTGGTGCCGTTGGGGCGGGTGAGGGTGATGACGCGGGTGCAGCAGCCGGTGGGCCAGCCGGTGACGTTGGAGAGGTCGTGGACGAGTTCGAGGCCGGCGTCGAGCATCGCCTGGGTGTAGGTGAACGACACCCGCACGTTCTGGCCGGGGTCGGTGGTGGTGATGGGGGTGGCTGCGGTGGTGGCCAGGGAGGTTCCGACGGGGACGGTGCGGGCGAAGGCGGGGGCGGCGATGAGTTTGAGTTGGGCGCTGCCGGTGGCGGTGCCGGGGATGTCGAAGGTGAGGGTCCAGGTGCCGGTGGCGTCGAGGCGTCCCCAGGTGGTGGGTCCGGCGGTGAGGTAGGTGCCGGTGAAGGTGGTGCCGTTGGGGCGGGTGAGGGTGATGACGCGGGTGCAGCAGCCGGTGGGCCAGCCGGTGACGTTGGAGAGGTCGTGGACGAGTTCGAGGCCGGCGTCGAGCATCGCCTGGGTGTAGGTGAACGACACCCGCACGTTCTGGCCGGGGTCGGTGGTGGTGATGGGGGTGGCTGCGGTGGTGGCCAGGGAGGTTCCGACGGGGACGGTGCGGGCGAAGGCGGGGGCGGCGATGAGTTTGAGTTGGGCGCTGCCGGTGGCGGTGCCGGGGATGTCGAAGGTGAGGGTCCAGGTGCCGGTGGCGTCGAGGCGTCCCCAGGTGGTGGGTCCGGCGGTGAGGTAGGTGCCGGTGAAGGTGGTGCCGTTGGGGCGGGTGAGGGTGATGACGCGGGTGCAGCAGCCGGTGGGCCAGCCGGTGACGTTGGAGAGGTCGTGGACGAGTTCGAGGCCGGCGTCGAGCATCGCCTGGGTGTAGGTGAACGACACCCGCACGTTCTGGCCGGGCGCCGTCGTCGTGAGCGCCGTCGCTGCCGTCGACGCGAGCGACGTCCCGACCCCGACCGTCCGCGTCGAGTCAGTGGCGATCCGCGCGGTGAACGTCACGGAGCCGGTGGCGGTGCTGGGGGACGGCGTCACGACGAGTCGGTACGTGCCGGGCGTGGTGAGGCCGTCGGCGAGGTAGTCGACCGAGGCGGTGCGGGCGCTCATCACCGTGGAGCCCGACGGCCCGGTCATCGACCAGCGCAGGTCGCCGCTCGCGGAAACGGAGAACGCCTGTGAGTCGAGGAAGATCGCCGTCTGCAACGACGACAGATACCAGTTCACGGTGTCCGCCGAGGTCGGCGTCACCGCCAGGGTCACGGTCTCGCAGTCGATGAGAGTGTCACTGCCGTCGCCGCCCACGCAGGTGTCGGTCCCCGACGCCCCACGCAGGGTGTTCGCGGCTGCGCTGCCGGTCAGCCGGTCCGCACCCGACCCTCCGGTGAGGCCCTCCATGTTGCGCAGGATGTCGCTGCCGGTCGTGGTGTCGGTCGCCGAGCCGGGACTGGTGGCGAGCGTGGCCGTCACCGCCGCGGCGCCCGAGAACGCGGCCGTGTCGGCGCCGCCGGCGCCGTCCAGGTCGTCGTTGCCGCGGCCGCCGTCGAGGGTGTTCGACAGGCCGTCGCCCACGAGGACGTCGGCGAACGGGCTGCCCACGACGTTCTCGACGGCGGTGAGCGTGTCGGCGCCGCCGCCGCCGGACGTCGGGTTGACGCCGAGGCGTACCGTGACGCCGCTGGTCGCCGTCGCGTAGGAGACGGTGTCGGTGCCCCCGCCGCCGTTCAGCGCGTCGTTGCCGAGGCCGCCGACGAGGACGTTGTTCGCGCCGTCGCCGGTCAGGCTGTCGGACCCGTCGGCGCCGGTGAGGTTCTCGACGCCCGTGAAGGTGTCGGTGCCGCTGGTGGCGCCGGTCGCCGTCCCGGTCGAGAGGTTCGCCGTGACCGCTGCGGTGCCCTCGAAGACCAGGGTGTCGGTGCCGACGTCGGCGGTGATCGTGTCGTTGCCGCCGCCTGGGCAGATGACGTCGTTGCCGCCCGAGGCGTTGATGACGTCGTCACCGGCACCTGCGGCGATGACGTCGTTGCCGGACGTGCCGACGAGGGTGTCCGGGCCGTCGGTGCCGACGATCGTCACGGTCAGCCCCCCGCATACGGTGGGAACGGCTGCGTCGGCGGGGGAGGGGAGGGTGGTCAGGAGGGCGGCCACGAGGGCGCCGATCGCGATTCCGGGAATGCGGTGGGCAGATCTGGCCATGTCGCCCTCGCTCACGCGTCGGGGAAAGTGAGGCAATGCTGGCCTCAGTGATCAAGCGCGACAAGGGATCGTTCGGGGCGGAAACTCGCTTAATCGCTTCGGCCCTGCCACGTGCACACGCACGCCTCGTTGCCCTCGACGTCGGCGAGCACCCAGAACGCCGGGGCCGCGGCATCGCTGAGCAGGCGACCGCCGGCCGCGAGTGCCGCCGCCACCCGGGTCTGCGCCTCGTCCTCGCCGACCAGCACGTCGAGGTGGATCCGGTTGCGCTGCGGCCGGGGGGCGTCCATCTGCTGGAACCACACCAGGGGCCCGCTGCCGAAGGGGTCGACCAGGTCGACATCGCAGACCGGGCTGCGCACGTACCCGAGCACGGCCTCCCAGAACGGCACGAGCGCGGGGATGTCGAGGGCGTCGATCGCGAGGTCGATCCGATGGACGGCGGCTGCCCCGCTGCCCGGGACGGCGCCCGGATCGGGCCGTGGGGTGGTGGTCAGCCCGAGTCCGGCCACCTCGGCGCTGAGCGTGCTCACCAGCGCCAGCCCTGCTGGACCGAGCTGCCCGGTCGTGACCCCCATGACGCGCAGCAGGACCGCGCGCGGGCGCAGGTCGAGGAACAGCAGCTCGTCGGCCTCAGGCCCGACCCGCTGGGTCAACGCAGCCGCCACCGTCGCGGCATGCGCCAGCGACGTCACGGGCACCGCCGTCGCGAGCGTCTCGTCGAAGTAGCGCCAGCCCAGCGGCGTCCCGTGGGTGGCGGCTGCGGTGCGGGTGACCCTGTCCTCGCTCATGCGGGGAGTGTGCTCACCGGGACCGACAGCGCCGAGCGTCAGTCGCCGAGGTCTCGACGCAGCTTCTTGATCGTGCCGCGCTTCTTCTTGGAGTCCAGGCGCCGCAACTGCGACCCCCGGGTGGCCTTCGTCGGACGTCGCGGCGGGGCCGGCGGCGCCACGGCGTCCCGGACGATCGCGGCCAGCCGCACGCGGGCGGCGTCGCGGTTGCGCAACTGCTCGCGGTTCTCCGACGCGGCGACGGTCAGGACGCCGTCCACGAGGCGCGCGGCGAGCCGCTCGAGGGCGCGCGCCCGCTGGACGTCGCTCAGGACCCCCGACCCGGCGACGTCCCAGGACAGTTCGACCCGGGAGTCGGCGGTGTTCACGCCCTGCCCGCCCGGCCCGCCGGAGCGGGAGAACCGCCACTTCAGCTCCCGCTCGGGGATGACCAGCGACGCGGTCACCGAGACCCCGCCCGGCACGCTCACGCCCACCGCGCCACCGCCGTGCACGTGCCCGGGGTGACCACGGTGAACCCGCCGTCGAGCACCTCCACCTGCGCGACCCGCCGGAGCGCCCGCCACCGTGGGACGTCGGGATGCTCCACGACCACGGGGAACCCGGCCTCGCGCCACACGGCGAGCCGCTCCTCGGGCATCTCCCACGTGCTGATCTGCGCGGCGTGCGCGGCGGCCGCGACCGCCTTGCCGAGGGGCAGGAACGGCTCGGGGGTGATCGCGACGACGAGCGGGCCGCCGGGCGTGGGGTCGAGGGCTGTCGCGAGGTCGGGGTCCTCGGGTTCCGACCCCGACAGCTGCAGCTTCGCGACGTCCTTGGGGATCTCGGCGGTCGAGCACGGCACGAACGCCCGCACCTCGCCGCCGGGCACCGCCGCCGTCACGCCGTCGAGCAGCTGCACCCTCTCCCACGCCGCTCCTCGCGCCCGCCGCGCGTGCTTGCGGATGCGGCCGTCGAGCCAGCGCTGCACGAAGGGCTGCCACTCGCCGTCCCGCGCCCGCTCGTCGTCGAGCAGCCGCACGCACGCCAGCGCCGCGGCCCGGCACAGCGCCGTCCGGCTGGGCGGGTCGGCCTTCTCGATCCGCATCACCAGTTGCATCGCCCAGGGCGCCTCGTCGGGGGAGTCGCGGTGCGGACCGACGGCGGGCCGCTCGTCCTCGCTCAGCTCGGCGGGAGCGGTGGGATCGCTCGGTTCGGGCACGCCGTCACGGTAGCCGGGCGGGGCGACGGACGGCGTCAGGGGAGCACGCGGACGGCGTCGCCGGGGCGCACGTCGCCGGGCACGACGACCTTGGCGTTCAGCCCGCGCAGGCGCAGGGCCTTGCCCTCGTCGGTCCAGACGGCCTTGTGAGCGGCGGGGCCGAAGCGCGCGGAGAACTTGGCGCAGCCCGTGTGCGGCTGGTCGGTGACCTCGATGACGGCGACGTCGCCGATGGCCAGGCGCGTGCCCGCAGGCAGGGCCTCGTGGCTGAGGTCGAGGTCGACGAACAGCTGGTCGCCGGCGAGGGCCCACAGCTCGGGGTCGTCCCCGCCGGTGATGAGGGCGATGTAGCGCGAGCTCATGACGTTGAGCTGCATGTCGGGATGGGGGCCGCCGTCGGCCGACCGGGAGCTGGGCCGCTGGTTCCACGTGTCGCCGACGAGCCCGCACGCGAGGTCGAGGGTGCCGACGTCGAGGATCTCCCGCGCGTCGACGACAGGGCGGCGCACGATCAGGTCGAGCGTTCCCTGGCGCTGGGGGGCCGCGGCGACGTGCGGGAGTCCGGCGGCGATCTCCTCGGCGCTGACGTGGCTGGTGACCTGGGTGGCGACGCTCATGCTCCGCATGATGGCGAGCCCAGGGCCGGGGTGTCGACGCCCTTTCGTGCTACTGGCGCCCACAACCCGATGGGGCGCCCCTCCGCGCCGTCCTCGCGGTGGGACGCCCCAGCGGGTGGTTCGCTGTGGAACGTCGATGCGCCCGGGTCAACGCGTGTCCGACCCGGCCGGTTCCGTCACTGCTCGGCCTGGAACATCCAGTAGTGCTTCTCCAGGTTCGCGGTGACCTCGATGAGCAGGTCCTGGCTGACCGGGTCGGGCTCCTCGGTCGCGGCGATGCCCTCGCGCAGGCGGGCGATGACCGAGCCGAGCGCGTCGACGAAGTAGCCGATCGTGTCGGTGTCGGTGACGAAGCCGTCCTTGTACGTGGGCATGCCCGACGCGGTGGCGATCGTGGTCGCGCGGCCGTCGGCGGGGACACCGAGGGTCACGGCGCGCTCGGCGACCAGGTCGGCGTACTGGCGGGCCGTGTCGACGACCTCGTCGAGCTGCAGGTGCAGGCTGCGGAAGTTGCGCCCGATCAGGTTCCAGTGCGCCTGCTTGCCCACGAGGTGCAGGTCGACGAGGTCGGCGAGCGCGGTGTTGAGGGCCGCGCCGACCACGGCCTGGTCGGTCTCGGACAGGGTGCTGCGGATCTGGGGCGCCATCGGTGATGCTCTCCTCGGCTCGGCTGCTCGACGTCGGATGCGCCGCTTGCGGCGCGTCCTGCGAGTACCCGCGGGGCCGGCGGTCATGCGCTCCAGTAGCCGCACGCGTCGATGCGGTCCTTGCCGACGCCGCGGGCGCGCAGCGCCTTGACGAGGGCCCGGGTGGCGGACGCCTCGGCGGCGATCCAGAACCAGTCGCGGGCGGCGTCGTCGCCGAGGGCGGCGAGGACGGCGGCGGGCAGGGCGGTGCCGTCTCCCCGGGGGACGCGCGTGACGGGGACGCCGGGGGCCAGCTCGAGCGGGACGTCGAGTTCATCCTCGTGCGCGTGCTCGAGGACGACCTGCACGCGGCCGGGGGCGAGCACGGGCACCAGGGTGCGGATCGCAGGGACGGACGCGAGGTCGCCGACCACCCAGGCGGTCCCGGGAACGGTGGCGGGGTGCCGGAACGCGCTGCCCTGGACGGTCGCCTCGATCGTGTCGCCGGGACGCGCGGCCAGGGCCCAGGCGGGGGCGGGCCCGTCGTGGACGGCGAACTCCAGCGCGAAGGTGCCGGCCACGGGGTCGGGGTCGACGACGGTGTAGGCGCGCTGGTGCGGCTTCGGGCCGGGGAACCACAGGCGTACCCACTGGGTGGGGTGCGGCGGGTGGGCGGCGAGCAGGCCGCCGTCGGCGACGACGAGGCGGTGCAGGCGCGGGGTGACGGGCTGCGTTCGCAGCACGGTGAGCGTGAAGTCGGGGGCGCGCAGGGCCTTGAGGACGGCGCCCTCCCAGCCGCGGCGGGCCCTCGGGAGCGTGGCGGTGACGGAATTGCGCTCGGTTCGATCTGTCATGTTAGGTAAGCCTAACCTAAGCCCGATCGAGCCGAGGAGAGCCGTGACGAGCGCACCGCCCGCAGCCCCCGCCGCCCCGCAGTCGCGACAGCGGGATGCCGCCGAGATCGACACCGCCACCCAGCTGTTCGGGCCGGACGCCGCGGGCGCCTACCTGCGCGCCGTCACCGACGCAGCGGGCGGCGTCGCGGCGGCGTCCCTGCGCGCCACCGGGCCGCGCTCGGCCGCGACCCGCCCACAGCTGCAGGCGCTCGTCGACGACGTCGACCTCGACCGGCCCCTCGGCACCACCGCTGCGGCGCTGGCCGAGGTCGGCGAGCTGTACCTCGACCACGCCGTCTGGTTCCACGACCCCGGCTACCTCGCCCACCTCAACTGCCCCGTCGCCGTCCCGGCCCTGGCCGCTGAGGTGCTCGCGAGCGCGGTCAACACCTCCGTCGACACGTGGGACCAGTCGACGTCGGCCACCCTGATCGAACAGCGGCTGATCGGCTGGACGGCGTCCCTGATCGGCTTCGGCGGCAGCGCCGACGGGGTGTTCACCAGCGGCGGCACGGCGTCGAACCTGCACGCGCTGCTGCTCGCCCGCGAGGAGACCCTGGCCCGGCTGCAGCGCGAGGGCCTGCCTCGCGACCGCGCCCTGCCCCGCCTGCGCGTGCTCGCCTCGGCGCGGGCGCACTTCAGCGTCGCCAAGGCCGCCCGGCTGCTGGGCCTCTCGCCCGACGCCGTGGTCACCGTCGGCGAGCTGCCCGACCGCCGCCTCGACCCCGCCGCCCTCGACGCCGCGCTGCACTCCGTGACGCAGGCCGGGCTCGTGCCCGCCGCCGTCGTCGCGACCGCCGGCACCACCGACCTCGGCCTCGTCGACCCGCTGATCGGCGTCGCGGAGGTCGCCCGCGAGCACGGCGTGTGGCTGCACGTGGACGCCGCCTACGGGGGCGCGCTGCTGCTCAGCGAGCGCCGCCGCCACCTGCTCGCGGGCCTCGAGCTCGCCGACTCCGTCACCGTCGACTTCCACAAGGGCTTCTTCCAGCCCGTGGCCTGCAGCGCGATCGTCGTCGGCGACGGCGCCCGGCTGCGGCACGCCGCCTGGCACGCGGACTACCTCAACCCCGAGGGCGAGGACCACCCCAACCTCGTCGACGTCTCGATGCAGACCACCCGCCGGTTCGACGCGCTCAAG
The DNA here is from genome assembly GCA_046330935.1 of Kineosporiaceae bacterium. Taxonomy (GTDB): domain Bacteria; phylum Actinomycetota; class Actinomycetes; order Actinomycetales; family Kineosporiaceae; genus JAXLRU01. The sequence continues at coordinate 296,037 of JAXLRU010000004.1, read as the reverse complement.
CTGTGGGTGACGCTGCGCGCCCTGGGCGCCCCGGCGCTCGGAGCGATGGTGGACGCCGTCGCCGACCTCGCGCTCGACGTCCACGCCGCGCTGTCGGCCCGCGACGACGTCGAGGTGGGCCCGCGCCCCGCGCTGAGCACCGTCCTGTTCCGCTGGCTCCCGCCCACTGGCGACGACGGGGCGACCGACCCGGCCGCCCGGGCGCGTGCCGCCGAGCGGCTGGTGCCGGGGATCCGCGCCGCGCTGTTCGACGCGGGGACGGCGGTCGTCGCCAAGACCCGGCTGGACAGCGAGGCGTGGCTCAAGGTCACCCTGCTGAACCCGCAGGTCACCCTCGACGACGTCCTGCGCGCCGTCGACCTCGTCGCCGCCGCGGGGCGCGAGCTCACCTCGGGGGTGCGGGCGTGACGCACGACCTGCTCGGCATCGGCATCGGCCCGTTCAACCTCGGGCTCGCGGCCCTCGCGGCACCCGTCGACGGCCTGGACGCCGTATTCCTCGACGCGCGCGAGGAGTTCCGCTGGCACCCCGGCCTGATGATCGAGGGCGCGACGATCCAGGTGCCCTTCCTCGCCGACCTCGTCACGATGGCCGACCCGACGTCGCCGTACAGCTTCCTCGCCCACCTCAAGGCCACCGGGCGGCTCTACCGGTTCTACGTGCGCGAGAGCTTCTTCCCCCTGCGCGCCGAGTACGACGCCTACTGCCGCTGGGTCGCCGAGCAGCTGCCGAGCCTGCGGTTCGGGCGGCGGGTGGAACGCGTCGAGCACGACGGCGAGGCGTACGTCGTCCGCGCGCGCCTGGCCTCCGGCGCGCTCGAGACGCACCGGGCGCGTCGGCTCGTCCTCGGCATCGGCACCGCCCCCCACGTGCCGGACGCCGCCGCCGGGCTGCCCTCGGACGCCGCGCCCGTCCTCCACGCCGCCGACTACCTCACCCACCGCGAGCGCCTGCGCGCGCTGCCCCGCGTCACGGTCGTCGGCAGCGGCCAGAGCGCCGCCGAGATCTACCACGACCTGCTCGCCGACTCCCGCGAGCGCGGCGCCGGCGTCGACTGGGTCACGCGCTCGCCCCGGTTCTTCCCCATGGAGTACACGAAGCTGACGCTGGAGCTGACCTCGCCCGAGTACGTCGCCTACTTCCACGGCCTCGACCCGGCGCGGCGCGAGGCGCTGATCCGCGAGCAGCGCGGCCTCTACAAGGGGATCAGCGCGACGACGATCGACGCGATCTTCGAGACGCTGTACCGCCTCGACGTGGCGGGCGGCGCCGACACCCGCCTGCTCGCCGGGCGCGAGCTGGTGGACGCGTCGTGGGACGGCGACGGGTTCCGGCTGGTGCTGCGCGAGACCGAGCAGGGGGTCGCCCACGAGCTGCGCACCGACGGCGTCGTGCTCGCCACCGGGTACGCCCCGCGCGTCCCGGCGTTCCTCGACGGCGTCCGCGACCGGCTGCGCTTCGACGCGCGGGGGCGCCTCGACGTCGCACTCGACCACTCCTGCGACGGCGGTCGCGGCGAGGTGTTCGTGCAGAACGGCGGCGACCACACCCACGGCGTCTCCGGACCCGACCTCGGCATGGGCCCCTGGCGCAACGCGACGATCCTCGCCCGGGTGCTCGGGCGTGAGGTCTACCCCGTGGAGCGGCGGATCGCGTTCCAGGAGTTCGGGGTGCCCGCGTCCGTGGGCCTGGATCCGCTCGGGTCGCCTGCCGAGGCGGTGCTCGCGTGACCGTGCTCACCGCTCCCGCGTTCGCCCTGCGCACCGCCCTCGGCGAGCTGACCCTCGAACCGCTGGACATCGACGTCCACGCCGAGCTGCTGCACGCCTGGGTCACGCACCCGCGCTCGGCGTTCTGGCAGATGGGGTCGTGCACCGTCGACGACGTGCACGCCGCCTACGCGGCCATCGCCGCGTCACCGCACGAGTCCGCGTGGCTGGGCCGCCTCGACGGCGAGCCCGTGGTCCTCGCCGAGCGCTACGACCCGGCCCACCACGAGCTGGCCCGGCACCTCGACGTCGGCCCTGGCGACGTGGGCATGCACGTGCTGGTGGCGCCGCCGCTCGGTGCACCGCGGCCCGGTCTCACCTCTGCGGTCATGGCCGCGGTGATGTCCTTCTGCTTCGCCGACCCGCACGTCGCGCGGGTCGTCGTCGAGCCCGACTCCCGCAACGCCCGCATCGCCGCCAAGAACGCCGAGGCCGGGTTCGTCGTGCTCGGCCGCGCCGCCCTGGCGTCGAAGGTGGCGACGCTCGCGGCGTGCACGCGGGCGCAGTTCGCCGCCTCGGCGCTGGCGGAGCGCTTCGCGCTGGTGGTGCCGGACGGCGCGGGCTCGGCCCTCGACCTCGGCGCGCCCCGGGTGCCCGCGCACCTCGACCCCGCGCTGATGGCGCTCGCGCACCGGCGGTTGGTGGCCAAGGCGCTCGGGGAGTTCGCGCACGAGCGGCTGATCGCGCCCGTGCCGGGCTCGTTCTCGGACGACCCGACGCTCGAGGACGGCGTCCCGCGGACCTGGCTGCTCGACGTCCCGGGGGGTGGCGCGTACACGTTCACGGCCCGCCGCTACCCGCTGGAGCACTGGCTGGTCGACGCCGACTCGATCGTCCGCACCGTCGGCGGCACGCGCGTCGAGCCCGACGCGCTCGACCTGATCGGCGAGCTGCGCGACGTCCTCGGGGTGCCCGACCACCTGCTGGGCACGTACCTGGAGGAGATCGCGGCGACGCTGGCCGGATCGGCGTGGAAGCTGCGCCACCGCGGCGGGCGCGAGGCGTCGGAGCTGGTGACGGCCTCGTTCCAGCAGGTCGAGGCCGCGATGACCGAGGGCCACCCGGCGTTCGTCGCGAACAACGGGCGGATCGGGTGGGGCGCCGGCGACGCGCAGGAGTTCGCGCCCGAGGCGGGGCGCCCGGTGCGGCTGGTGTGGCTGGCCGCGCGCCGTGACTGCTCGCACCTGTCGCTGAGCCGCGACCAGACCGAGGGCGAGCTGTACGGCGGGCAGCTGGGGGCCGAGCAGCTCGACCGGTTCGCCTCACGCCTGTCAGTCCTCGGGCTCGACCCCGGCGACTACCGCTACCTGCCCGTGCACCCGTGGCAGTGGGAGCACAAGGTCGCCGTCACGTTCGCCGCCGACGTCGCCGCGCGCCGGCTCGTCCCCGTCGGCAGCAGCGACGACCGGTACCAGGCGCAGCAGTCGATCCGCACGTTCTTCGACCTCGACCGGCCCGACCGGCACTACGTGAAGACGGCGCTGTCCGTGCAGAACATGGGCTTCCTGCGCGGGCTGTCCCCGAACTACATGCGCGCGACGCCCGCGATCAACGACCACGTGGCGGGGCTCGTGGCCCGGGACGCGGAGCTGCGCGCGTGCGGGGTGTCCGTGCTCCGGGAGATCGCCGCCGTCGGGTACACCGGCGACGCCTACCACCGCTGGGTGCCCACCTCCGGGCGTCCGGCGCAGCAACGGATGCTCGCCGCGCTGTGGCGCGAGTCGCCCGTCCCGCGGCTCGCTCCCGGGCAGCGCGCCATGACGATGGCGGCGCTGCTGCACCGCGACCCGGACGGCGCGTGGCTGGCCGGGGCGCTGGTGCGGGCGTCGGGCGCCACGGCCGAGGAGTGGGTGCGGGCCTACCTGCGCGCCTACCTGCGCCCGCTCGTGCACTGCCTGCTCGCGCACGACCTGGCGTTCATGCCGCACGGCGAGAACGTGATCCTCGTCATGGACGGCGCCATGCCGGCCGGTGCCCTGATGAAGGACATCGGCGAGGAGGTCGCGCTGATGCACGAACGCCCGTTGCCCGAGCTCGTCGAGCGGGTGCGGCTGCGCACGACCGACGAGGTGAAGGCGCTCGCGGTGTTCACCGACGCGTTCGACGGGTTCCTGCGCTTCCTCGCGGCAGCCCTGGACGTCGACGGCGTGCTGCCCGCCCGCCGCTTCTGGGCGCTGGCATCCGAGTGCGTCGCCGGGCACGCGGCCGACCACCGCGCGCTGCACGAGCGGCTCGACCTGTTCGCCGACCGGTTCGCGCACTCGTGCCTCAACCGGCTGCAGCTGCGCAACACGCTGCAGATGGTCGACCTCGCCGACCAGCCGTCGTCCCTGCAGTTCGCCGGGACGCTGCGCAACCCGATCGCGGGGGCGCGCCCGTGACCGGGACGATCCGCCGGGACGCGCAGGGCATCCCCTACCTGTGGGGCGACTCGGCCGACGAGCTGGCGTTCGTGCAGGGCAGGGCCGTCGCGCTGGACCGGGCGTGGCAGCTCGAGGTGGAGCGGTGGCGCTCGGTGGGGGGCCTCGCGGCGCGGCTCGGGCACGTCGACCCCGCGGCATGGGAGTGGGACGCCTTCGCCCGCCGGATCGGCCTGGACGCGCTGGCCCGCTCGGCCTTCTGGGCCCTCGACCCCCCGACGCGCCGGTGGGTGCGGGCCTTTGTGACCGGCGTCAACGACGGGCTGGCCGAGGGCGCGGCCCGGGCGCCGGAGTTCGCCGACGCCCGGTGTGCGCCCGGGCGGTGGCTGCCGTGGACGCCGCTGGGCGTGTTAGCCGTCCAGCACGCGCTGTTCGGCCCGTTCGGGCACGAGCTGTGGCGGGCGCACCTGGTGGCGGCCCTCGGCGGGGACCCTGACGACGTCCTGGCCGCCTTCTCGTACGAGGGGGCCGCGCCGGCGGCGTCCGGGTCGAACGCCGTCGCCGTCGCACCCTCACGGTCGGCCACCGGGCGGCCCCTGCTGGCCGCCGACCCGCACCGGCTGATCGAGGCGCCGGGCGTCTACCAGCAGGTCGGGCTGGCATGCCCGGAGTTCGACGTGGTCGGGCTCGCCTTCCCCGGGGTGCCGGGGGTGCAGCACGTCGGGCACACGGGCGCGGCGGCGTGGGTGGTGACGAACGCGATGGCGCGCTCCGAGCGGCTGGTGCCGGTGGAGCTGCGGCGGACGGCGTCCGCGGTCGACGCCGGCGGGCCCGACGGCGTGGTGGCGCCGGTCGGCGTGCGCCGCGAGGTGGTCGAGGTGCGCGGCGGTGCGCCGGTACCGGTGGACGTGACGCGGACGCCGTGGGGCCCGGTCGTCGTCGGGGCGGTGCCTTCGACGGTGAGCGGTTGCGCCCCGGCGGTGGTGCTGGCGACGCCCGAGCGGGGGGATCTGGGGTTCTCGTGCCTGCTGCCCCTGCTGCGTTCACGGTCGGCGGGCGACGTCGAGGCGGCGCTGGCCGGGTGGGTGACGCCGGTGAACTCGGTGCTCGTCGCTTCGTCAGCGCCGAGCCGGGTGCGTTGCGAGGGGAATAACCCCTCGGAGCGCACCCACCCCAGCCCAGGGCTCGTGCGGCGGCTGGTGGCCGGGCGCGTGGTCGACGGGCCCGTGCGGGGGCTCCTCGCGGCGTCGGACGTCGACGGGCTGGCCGTCTGCGCGAACGACCGCCGCCCCGGCGACACCGCCGAGTGGGGCGACAGCTTCGCGCCCCCGCACCGCGCGCGGCGGCTGCGGGCGGTGCTCGGCGAGGGCCGGCTCTCCGTGGGCGACCTGGCCGCCGCCCAGGTGGACACCGTGCTCGGCTCGGCGCCCGTGCCGGTCGCCGCCCTGCGCCGGCTCGACGCGGCCACCCTGCCCACCGAGGCCGCGGCGCTGCGGGAGCGGCTGCTCGCGTTCGACGGCCGCATGGACGCCGGGTCGGTGGCGGCGGGGGAGTTCGCGGCGTGGCGGGGCGCGGTCGTGCGCCGGCTGGCGGAGGACCGTGCGCTGCGCCCCCTGATGACCGCGAGCGCCGCGACCGGCCCGTTCCCCTCCCTCTTCGCGCCCTGGCTCGACCCGCTCGCCCGGATCGGCGACGCGCTGGAGTCCCTGCTGGGCGAGCCGGGCGCGCGGATCGGGGTCGACGCGGGGGCGGCGGCGCGCGCGGCGCTGCTGGACGCCGTCCACGAACCCGCCCGCCCCTGGGGCGCCACGCACCGCCTCGCGCCCCTGCACGTGCTCGGCGCGGCGGCGGCGCGCTACGGGCTGCCCGACGTGGCGGTGGGCGGGGACGGCGAGTGCGTGCTCGCGACGTCGTCGGTGCCGGGCCGCACGGACCGGTGCGCGCGGGGCCCGGTGGCGCGGGTGGTGTGGGACGTCACGGGCGTGCCGGGGGAGTTCGGTGACAGCCGGTGGGTGGTGCCGCTGGGCGCGGACGGCGCGTGGCCGGCACCGCACGCGCGGGACCAGACGGCGGCGTGGGTGGCGGGCGGTCTCGTGCCCGTGGCCGCGGACCGGGACACGCTCGACGTGGCGGAGAAGGTGGACCGGTGCAGCGTCGTCGCCCCGGAGTTCGCCCTGCCGCGGGAGCCGGTGCACGTCGCGGACGGCGGGGCGCTCGGCCCGGTGGTGCTGCGGCCGCTGCGACCGGTCGAGGACGCGGCGCTCCTGCACGGATGGGTGACCGCGGAACGGGCCCGGTTCTGGGGGATGACCGAGCTGTCCGTCGACGACGTGGTGGAGCTGTACGCCGAGGTCGACGCCCTCGACACCCACGACGCGCTGCTGATCGAGGTGGGCGGCCTCCCCGCGGGGCTGCTGCAGACCTACACCGCGCTCGCCGACCCGATCAGCGAGGTCTACGACGCGCGCGAGGGAGACGTGGGGATCCACCTGTTCCTCGCGCCGGTCGACGCCCGTCCGCCCCGGCGGCGGCTCGGGCTGACCCGCACGATCTGCGCCGTGGTGAAGGAGTACGTGGTCGGCCGCCCCGGATGCCGTCGCATCGTCGCCGAACCCGACGCCGCCAATCACCGCGCCCTCGCGCTGCTGGAGCGCATCGGCTTCAGCCTCGGCGAGGAGGTCGCGCTGCCTCACAAGCGGGCCCGGATGGCGTACCTGGTCACTCGTTGATCGAAGAATAGGCGCCGACCGAACTGGAGAAGTAGAAGAAGGGTGATGAGCTGCCGGCGCATTCCCGTAGTCGCGCCTCTGCGGCTGGGAACAGGCGTTGCTTTTCGGAGTTCTCGGCCTCCCGCACCTCGAAGATGATGCGACCGGCCGCTTTGGGTCGCCCGCTCACCGTGACGTTCATAATCCTGTACGCCGCAACGGCGCGCCCTCTGTTCGAGGCCACGAGGAACTCCAGCCTTTGCGCCCGGTGCGGGGCCATGCGCCAATACATCCGTGTCGCGTCGGCCACCTGGCCCGGTGTCATCGATCTATCGAAACCGTACCATTCTCGGTCGCCGAGGCCGTCCGTTCTTCGGGGACCGAGCCGGACGACGGCCGCGTCGGCCTCGCCGTGCCTCGGCTGGTGCCGCGGCAGGGCCGTCTGTCGATTGCTCACCTCGATCACGCGAGACGACGGGGCATCCCCGACGGGGACGGGCTGGTACCCAGGGTGGTCGCGTTGGACAAAGCGCAGCGCTGCTTCGTAGTCGGCTCGGAAGGAATCGATAGGGCGAGCGGGTCGAGCGGGTCGACGTCTGGCCGGGCCGGAGCAGGTGCAGTCCAAGAGGCAGGTGATCGGGCGCCCCGACTCCTGCACGATCGTGTCTGTGGGACGTTCCAAAGCGGAGGGCCCACTGAAGTCCGGCGCCTCGGTGATAGGAACGAGGCAGATGGAGGTGTCCGCCGCGCCGAGCCTCCGCGGGCACAAGGTCAAGCTGGCGACGTGGGGCGTGCCTCGGTTCATGTAGACGGCGTAGTAGGGTGCCGCCCCTTCGCTCCCCGAGGCTCCGATGAGTCCCTGAAGCTGATTGCGATCGCGGGCGCGAACAAGATGTTGTGCTGCGCTTCGCACTTTGGCTTGGATCATCACGCGAATGGCTCTGCTGTTCGTAACGTCCGTCCATTGCAGGATGAAGTCTGCGTTCGCGCCTTCAATTCCCTTTCTCGGTGCGCCGCCTTCCTCGCGCTGTGTCAGCTGGCGCACCTGGAACGGAGTCGGTGTGACAGGATTGGTATCCCAATGGGCGCAGGCTCCTGGCCGCGCACACTCGGGGCAATCCGAGGTCACCTCATACGTTTCCCCGGCCAGGCGCCCCATCAGGAGGTCGGTGACGGCGACTTCACGGAGGGTCGGCCCTTTGAACGCAGCGGCCGCCGACGATGAAGCATTACCGCGCCCAAGGTGCTCCAGGCGATGCAAGGTCTGCGTGCTGCAGGCGAGTGCGCTGCGCATATTCGTGAAGACACTCATGCTCGTACCCCCTGGAGATCACCCGTGTAGGGATCACATCGACAGGGTTGCCCGGGTGTTGAGCCGCCACGGGCGTGATGTGGACCGCCCGTGGCCGCTGGCTCACGGCACCCGCGCCGCGAGCTGCAGCGCGACGCTGTCGGCGTCGGTCCGCAACACGCAGGTGCTGCACGCGGAGGCGACGTCGCGCTCGCCGGCGGTCCACGCCAGGCAGCACCCGCCGCGCCTGACGACGAGGACCCCGGGGGCACCGAGCAGGACCCGGGGTCGCGAGGGCCACGGGCCGCGCCGGGGGTCGTCACGGGAGCCGAGCAGCGAGGTCAGCGTGGCGTCGGCGAGCGCGACCCCGGCGTCGTCCGGCCCGAACCCCGCCTCGAGCGCCCCCGGCGACGACGCGAACGTCACCAACCCCTGCGCTGCCCCGTCGGCGACCTCCGACCACAACGCCCGCACCGATCCGCGGGTGAGCGACGCGCAGGCGGCGACGACGGGCGCGGCGGCGGCCACGAGCGCCTCGCGAGCGCGGACGGGCAGCAGCGCGGCGTCCGCGACGACGTCGACGCCGGGCAGGCCCACCCACGCGTGCCCGGCAGGGACGGCGAGCGCCGCGGCGTCGACGTCCACGCCGTCGAACCAGCCGCCGGGGTGCCGCCGGAAACGCACGTGGGACGGCAGCAGCGCCGCCCCCGCCACGGCGAGGGTCACGGCGGCGACCCCGCCGAGGCGCCCGATCGTCCAGGCCGCGAGGTAGCGGGCGGCGGCCGCCGGCGGCGCGCCGCCGTCGACGAGCGAGCCCCACACCGAGGCGAGCGCGTCGGGCAGGTCAGGAGAACCGACCCAGGCGTGCCCGTCGGCGTCCGGCCCGCAGGCAGCGCGCTGCCCCCGCAGCCAGGCAGGCGGCGGGGGCAGCGGGGCGAGGAGCGTGCTCAGCTCGTCAACCCGGACAGCTGGACGCTCTCGGCGGCCTTCGACCCGACGCCGGGCCGGACGGTCGTCGGGTCGCCGTCGGTGGCGGCCTCGAGCTGCGGGATCAGCGTCTCCAGCAGGTGGGGGATGCTCAGGACGGTGATGAACGAGGTTGCGGCGTAGTAGGCGCCGTCCTTGGACGAGGCGACGAAGATGTCGCGCCCCTCCTTGGACACCTTGAGCGTGGGGTAGACCGGGTTGGCGTCGATGGTCTTGCGCTCGGGGGCGTAGTCGGTCATCAGCCAGATCATGGCGGAACCGTCGAGCAGGTCGAGCTTCTCGTTGCTGATCACGCCGCCGAAACCGGTGCCCGAGATCTCGTCGATCTCCTTCGGCACGGTGAAGCCGAGGCGCCCGAGCAGGCGGCCGCGGGCGTCCTGAGACCCGTAGGCGAAGACGCCCTGGTAGAGGCCGGCCATGACGGCGGGCGCGCCCTGCCAGTCGGGGTGGTCGCGGCGGGCGTTGGCGAAGATGCCCTCGTTGAAGGAGATGAGGCTCTCGGCCTTCTCCTGCTGGCCGAGGGCGATCGCGGTGGTGCGGGTGATCTCCTGCCAGCTCGCCGTCCAGTCCTTCTGGCCCTCGGGCTGCGCGATCGTGGGGGCGATCTTCGACAGCTTCTCGTAGTCCTCCTTCGTCAGCGCGGAGTACATGCCGAGGATGAGGTCGGGCTTGAGCGCGGCGATCTTCTCGAACTGGATGCCGTCGGTGGTCTTCAGCACCTGCGGCAGCGGTCGCCCGGCCAGCTCGTCCTTCGCCCACGGGAAGATCGCGCCGGGCTGCTCGCCGAACCACTCGGTGGTGGCGACGGGCACCTTGCCGAGGGCGAGGACGGCGTCCTGCTCCATCAGGCCGACGGTGACGATGCGCTGCGGCTCCTTCTCGATGCTCGTGCGCCCGTAGCGGTGGGCGATCGAGACCGGGTACGCGGCGGGAGTGCCGCTGGGGGAGCCCGAGACCGTCTCGGCCGGGGAGGTGGAGGACGGCGCGCTGCCCCCGCAGGCGGCGATCGTGGCGGTCAGGCCGGACGCGACGGCGACGGCGAGGGCACGCCGGACGCCGCGGCGACGCGGGCTCCGGGCGCCGACGGATCGGCCGGGGACGGCGAGGGGGGACGGGGCAGGCACGGGACCTCCGGGTACGGGCCGTCGGGACGGCGTGGGGACGGGAACGCGGTTAGGTTAGCCTAAGTAAGGACCTCCTAACTAAGGCGGACCTAAGAACGAGAGGTGACCGTGCTGCGTCCCCCACCGAGCAAGCGGCCCGCGGTGCCGCTGACCGCCGTCCTCGTGGCGGCGCTCGTCCTCGCGGTCGCCCTGAGCGTCGCCGTGGGGGCCAGGCCCGTGCCGCCGGACGCCGTGTGGCGGGCGCTGTGGCACGACGACGGCTCGGTCGAGGCGGGGCTCGTGCGCGACCTGCGCGTCCCCCGGACCGCCCTCGCCCTGGCCGTCGGGGCCGGGCTCGCCGTGTCCGGGTCGCTGCTGCAGGCCGTCACCGGCAACCCGCTGGCCGACCCGGGGCTGCTCGGGGTCACCAGCGGTGCCGCCCTCGGCGTGGTCACCGCCCTCGCCGCGGCGGGGGTCACGACGGCGTCGGGCCAGGTCTGGTTCGCCCTCGCCGGGGCCCTCGCCGCCACCGCCGTCGTCATGGCGCTGGGCGGTCGTGCCGGGTCGGTGCAGCGGCAGGTGCTCGCCGGGGTCGCCGTCACCGCCGCGGGCAGCGCCGCCGTCAGCGCCATCGCCACGGCCCGGCCCCAGGTGCTCGACCGGTTCCGGTTCTGGAACGTCGGGTCGCTCGCCGAGCGCGGCCTCGGCGACCTCGGGCAGGTCCTGCCGTTCCTGCTCGTCGGGCTCGTCCTGGCCCTCGCCCTCGGGCCCGCGCTGAACGCCATGGCCCTCGGGGACGCCGGTGCGCGCGGCCTGGGCGTCCCCGTCGTCGCCGTCCGCCTCGCGGCCCTGCTCGCCGTCGCCCTGCTGTGCGCGGGGGCCACCAGCCTCGCCGGGCCGCTCAGCGTCCTCGGCCTCGCCGTCCCCCACGCGGTTCGGGCGCTCGCCGGGGCCGACCGCCGACGCGAGCTGCTCGGCTGCCTGCTCGCCGGGCCCGCCGTGCTGCTGGTCACCGACGTCATCGGCCGCGTCGCCAGCCCTCCGGGGGAGCTGCAGGTCGGCGTCGTCACCGCCGCCGTCGGCGCGCCCGTGTTCCTCGCGCTCGTGGCCCGACGCCGCGTGGCCGTCCGGTGACGCGCGCCCGGGCCGCCCGCGCCAGTGCGGTCACCGCCGCACTCCTCGCCTGCGCCCTCTCCGTCGCCACCTACGCCCTCGCCACGGGCGACGTCCCGGTGCCGCCCGCCGACGTCCTCTCCGCGCTCACCGGCCGCGCCGACGCCGGCACCGCGTTCGTCGTCCTCGACCTGCGCCTGCCCCGCATCGCCACCGCGCTGCTCGCCGGGGCCGCGCTCGGGGCCGCCGGGGCGCTCACCCAGCGGATCACCCGCAACCCGCTCGGCAGCCCCGACATGCTCGGCCTGTCGGGCGGGGCGGGCCTGGGGGCGGCGGCGGTCGTCGTCCTCGTGGGCGGCACCCCCACCACGATCGCCCTCGGGGCGCTGGTCGGCTGCCTGCTCGCCGCCGCGGCCGTCTGGCTCGTCGGCGCCCGCGGCGGGCTCGCCGCGGGCAATGTCGTCCTCGCGGGCATCGGCGTCGCGGCCCTGGCCCAGGCGGGCGTCGGGTACCTGCTCACCCGCGCCCGCAGCGAGGACGCCGTCGCCGCCCAGCGCTGGCTGATCGGCAGCGTCGCCGCCGCCGACGTGTCGCGGATCGTGCCGCTCGCCGTCGCGGTCGCCGTCCTGCTGCCCCTGGCGCTGCTCGCCGGGCGTCGCCTGGCCCTCCTCGACCTCGGCGACGAGCTCGCCGCGGGGCTCGGCCTGCCCGCCCCCGCCACCCGCGCCGCGCTGCTCGGGCTGGCCGTCCTGCTCGTCGCCGCCGCCACGAGCGTCACCGGCCCACTGGTGTTCGTCGCGCTGCTCGCCCCCCAGGTCGCGGCGCGCCTCGCGGGGCTGCGGGCGCCGTCCGTCGCCACGGCCGCCGCGTTCGGTGCCGCCCTCGTCGTCGCCTCCGACCTGCTCGCCCAGCGCCTGATCCCCGACGTCGTCCTGCCCGTCGGCGTCGTCACCGCCGCGGTCGGCGGCTGCTACCTCGCCGTCTTGCTCGCCCGCCGTGAGGAGACCCCCCGATGAGCCTGCCCGCCCTCCTCGGCCCGGAGCCCACGACCGGGGACGAGCCCCCGGCCCTGAGCGCGCGGGGTCTCACCGTCGGCTACGCCGGGCGTCGCGTGCTCGAGGCCCTCGACGTCGACGTCCCCGCGGGGTCGTTCACCGCGGTCGTCGGGCCCAACGCCTGCGGCAAGTCCACGCTGCTCAAGGCCCTCGCCGGGCAGCTCCCGCCGACCGCAGGGGAGGTGGCGGTCAGCGGCCGGCCGCTCGCGCAGCTGCGGCGCAAGGCCCTCGCCCGGCGACTGGGGTTCCTGCCGCAGACGCCCACCGCACCGCCCGGGATCACCGTCGCGGAGCTCGTCTCGCGCGGCCGCTACCCGCACCGGCCCGCGTGGACCGCCACCGTCGCCGCCCGCGCCACCGCCACGGAGGCCGACCGTGCCGCCGTGGCCGACGCCCTGGCCCGCACCGGCACCGCCGACCTCGCCGACCGCGACGTCGCGGAGCTGTCCGGCGGGCAGCGCCAGCGGGTGTGGCTGGCGCTCGTCCTCGCCCAGCAGGCGCCGCTGCTGCTGCTCGACGAGCCGACCACCTACCTCGACCTGCCGCACCAGCTCGACGTCCTCGACCTGTGCGCGCACCTGCGCTCGGGCGGGCACACCGTGGTCGCCGTCCTGCACGACCTCAACCTCGCCGCCCGCTACGCCACCCACCTGATCGCGATGCGCGACGGGCGGATCGTCGCCGAGGGCGCGCCGGGCGACATCGTGACCGCCGACGTCGTCACCCGGGCGTTCGGGCTCGACTGCCGCGTGGTGCCCGACCCCGAGACCGGGACGCCGCTGGTCGTGCCGCGCGCCCGCCCCTGACCAGCCTGACCGGCCGGGAGGCGATCAGACGTAGAGCTTGCGCGCCACCGACAGCGCGAAGTCGTAGGCGCCCTTCGGCCACGACGAGCGCGAAGGCTCGGCCTCGTAGGTGACCGGCTCGACCCCGAACTCCTCGCGGTAGCGCTTGAGGTCCTCGATGTCGGCGGGCAGGCCCAGGCCGCGCAGGATCAGCTTCTTCTTGCCCGACAGCACCGCCAGCTTCACGTTCATCGGCCCCGGGTCACCCCGGCAGGCCGAGTACCAGCCCACGGTGACCTCGGCGACGCCGTCACCGTCGGTGTCCTGCGCGGCCACCGAGCCGGGCGTGAACTCCGCGGTGAAGTCGTTCTCGCACAGGCCGCCGTTGTCGTCGGTGATCGTGCGCAGCACCTTCGGCTCCTCGCCCTCCTTCGCGGCGACGAGGTAGATCCGCGACGTCGCGGCGTCGGCCAGCTCGGCGCCCTGGTCGCCGGGGTCGGAGCTGGGCGTCGTCGTGGGCGTCGCGGACGCCGTCGCGCCGTCGGAGGGGGTGGCGCCGGACGCCGAGGGGTCGGGGGAGTCCTCGGGCGCCCGCTCGTCGTCCTCCGCGTAGCGGTGCGTCACCTCGTAGGTCTGCAGCAGCACGTTGGTGCCGTTGGCGTCGGAGTACGTCCACGCCTCGACGAGCTCGCCCTTCGGGGAGGCGCCCGCGTTGCGCACCCAGGTCTGCGCCGAGCGCGCGTCGAAGTCGGTGATCGCGATCTGCTCGACGGCCTTGGTGGTCGTGGTCGTCGCCGACGTCGTGGCCGGCTCGGAGCTGGACGGTGCCGCCGAGGACGGGGCCGCCGACGTCGCCGCCGGGGTCGGCGTGGCCGCAGGCGTCTCGTCGTCCCCGCCGAGCATGCCGATGCCGATGCCCGCAGCGGCCGCGATCAGGGCCGCGGCCACGGCGGCGGCGATCCACTTGGTCCGGTTCCCGGCCGCCCCCTCGCCCGGTCCGTCCGGCCCGCCGCGTCGCCCGGGGCCCGCGGGAGGCTCCGGTTCGGCGGGTCCGGCGAAGAGTCCGGGCTCGGGGAAGGCGTCCTCGCCCTCCGGCCCCGGCGGGGGCGGCCCGAACGGCGAGTACGCGGCCGTCGGCTGCTCGTAGGCCATGGCCTGGGTGACGGCGGTGGGCGGGGCGGGCGGGGCGGGCGTCCAGGGCGCCGGCGCGGCGGGGGTGCCGAAGGCGACCGTCGGGGCGTCGGCGGGGTCGAGCAGGCCGGTGTCGTCGACCGGGGGCTCCCACGTCGCGGGATCGCCCGGGCCCGGCATCCACGCCGTCTCGTCGGGTGCGGGCGCGGGCGCAGCGGCCTCCGCGGGCGCGTCGGGCTGCTGCGACCGGGGCTCGTCGCCGGGCCTGCGGCCCAGCGGACCGAACACGTCGTCGACGTCACCGGGGCCGGTGGGCGGGGTGCTCATGGATCCTCCGAGTGCAGCGGCCGCCGTGGGACGGCCCATCTTCCCCTGTCCCGCACGCGCCGCAGGCGGCGCCCCCAGGGGGTCGCCGCCGCGAGCGGTTCAGGGCCGGGACGTCACTTCCACAGACTCCGGAACAGGTCGGTCACCATCGAGTAGGAACGGCCGGGCCACTGCGACGCCGCGGGCTCGGGGGTGAACTGCGCGGGCGGCGGGTCGAGGTTGTCGCCCGGGTCGCTGCCGAACAGGACGCCCGTGCCGCGCAGGATGTACTTGTCCTTGCCCTTGAGCATGGCCAGGCGCACCTCGCTGGGGCCGGGGTCGCCGCGGCAGATCCACTCCCATCCGACGGTCACCTCCGAGACGCCGTCGCCGTCGGCGTCGAACGCCGTCACCGAGCCGGTGGTCATGTCGGCGCCGAACTCGACCTCGCAGATCCCGCCGTTCGGGTCGGTCATGGTGCGGGCCAGGGTCAGCGAGTCGAGGGAGTCGCCGTAGGCGTAGTAGATGCGCGTGGTGGCACCGTCGGTGCGGGTCATCGGGGTGCCGTCGACGGTCTCGGTGGACTGGTGCTGGGTGAGGGTGGCGAGCAGCACGTGCACGTACCGCCCGTCCCGCCAGGTCCACGCCTCCTTCGGCACGCCCTGGACGCCGCCGTCGGGCCGCGTGCCCGTGACGAGGTCGACGGCGCGGCTGGTCGACATCGCCGAGACGCGGTACGTGGTGCCCACCGTTCCCGAGGGGTCGGGGGTCGCGGGGCTGGAGGACCCCTCGGTGGGGGCGCCGCTCGCCGTCACGGTCGGCTCCGCGGAGGAGGACGGCTGCGGCGAGGGCGCCTGCGAGGACGCCGCGGGCACGGACGGCTCCGCGGGGCCGCCGCGCAGGGCGAGGCCCACCCCCGTGGCGGTGGCCAGCACGACGGCAGCGGCCGCCGCGGCGGCCCACCAACCGCCTCGACGTCCGGTCTCGGCCGGCGGGTGGGCCCCCCAGCGGTCGCCGCCGCCGAGGTCGGTACCGGTCGGGACGGCGTCGGGCGCCGGCCGGGTGTCGGGTCGGGTCATGGCGTGTCCTCCGTCAGCGATGGGGCCCTCGGGCGAGCTGCCCGTCGTGGCCTTTCGCGGACTTGGACGGAACTCCAGGACCGTTCCTTGCACGGGATCCGAGGATTCCTGCGGCGTCTGGGCGAGGCTGCCCTCGAGGTCCTCCCAGAACCCCGCGCGGTGCCCGGGGACGTTGGCGCTCAAGTGGGCCCTGACCTGCTCGTCGAGCAGGTCGTCGCGCACGTCGTCGCGCTGGTCGCGCTCGTCGGGGTCGCGCGTCATCGCGGTCCCTCCTGACTGCCGGGCTGGTCGGCTCCGGCCAGCAGCGTCCTCAGTTTCGCCCGGCCGCGGCTGACCCGCGCGGCGATGGTCCCCTCGGTGGTGTCGCAGATGCGCGCCGCCTCGGCGTAGGGCAGGCCCTCGCCGGCCACGAGCGTGAGCGCCGTTCGCTGGTCGGCGGGCAGCGCCCGCCACGCGGCGTCGAACGTGAGCGCCTGGACGACGCGCGCCTCCGGTCCGGGGTCGGTGGCGGCGGGGTCGTCGGGGCCGGGGTCGGGCCAGCCGACGGTGCGTCGCCGGCCCTCGGCGCGGAGGGCGTCCACGGCCGTCGTCCAGCAGATCCGGTGCAGCCAGGTGCCGAACGCCGCCTCGCCGCGGAAACCCGGAAGTGCCTTCCACGCCCGCTCGTAGGCCTGCTGCAGCACGTCGTCCATGAGCCAGGAATCGCGCACCATCGACCACACCAGGGCGCGCATCGCCGCGTCGTGGGCCTTGAGCAGGGTCGTGAACGCGCGGACGTCGCCGGCGCGGGCGGCGTCGAGAAGGCCGTCGGTGGCGGGGGGATCCGCCGATCCGGTGGTCGTCACGGCGACCATTGTGGGGGCCATGAGAGGTTCGACGTCCGCCGCCCGCGGATCCTTGCACGGCGTCCGACGATTCCTCCGCGACCGGCGATGAGTTTGTCGGGGGGCACTGGTCTGATCGCCCTGGAGCGCGTCCGCGAGCGGGGTGGGCGCGCCGCGAGGGTGCGAGGGGTTCACCGGTGATCCATGCACGGGGCCTGGTGCAGACGTTCCAGGCGGGCCAGGGCAAGAAGAAGAAGGAGGTCCGCGCCGTCGACGGCGTGGACCTCGACGTCGCCGAGGGCGAGGTGGTCGGGTTCCTCGGCCCCAACGGGGCGGGCAAGACGACGACGCTGCGGATGCTGACGACGCTGCTGCGCCCCACGGCGGGGACGGCGACGGTCGCGGGGTTCGACGTCGTCCGCGACCCCGTCGAGGTGCGCCGCCGGATCGGCTACGTCTCGCAGGTGGGCGGCACGTTCAGCGCCGCGCGCGCCGGCGAGGAGGTGATGGACCACGGCATGCTCTACGGGCGCTCGCGGGCGCAGGTGGAGCGGCGCGGCAAGGAGCTGTTCGAGCAGTTCCAGCTCGACGGGCTGTGGGAGCGCCAGCCGAAGGCCATGTCGGGCGGGCAGAAGCGCCGGCTCGACATCGTGATGGGCCTCATCCACGACCCGACGCTGGTCTTCCTCGACGAGCCGACCACGGGCCTCGACCCGCAGGCCCGCGCGAACATGTGGGAGCACATCGAGGGCCTGCGGCAGCGCTTCGGCGCCACGGTGTTCCTCACGACGCACTACCTCGACGAGGCCGACGCGCTGTCGGACCGGATCGTCGTCATCGACCGCGGCCGGATCGTGGCCGCCGACACCTCCGAGAACCTCAAGCAGCAGGTGGCGGGGGACCTCGTCGACCTCGAACTCGCCGATCCCGCCCAGGTGCCGGCCGCCGCGGCTCGGCTCGACGCGATCGCCGAGCCGCCGCGGCACGGGCTCGCGGGGGTCGAGGTCGACGGCGCCCACGTGCGCGGGCGGGTGCGGCGGGCCGGGCGCGCGATCCCGGGCCTGCTGCGCGACCTCGACGCCGCCGGGATCACCCTGGAGTCGATCGAGGTGCACCGCCCGACCCTCGACGACGTGTTCCTCACCCTCACCGGGCGCTCACTGCGCGACGCCGAGTCGGGCCCGGGGCACGACGCGCCCTCCGACGGTGACGCCGAGCCGCCCGTCCTGGCCCAGCCCAGCCCCGTGTCCGTGTCGTCGGGGGCCACCGGCTCCACCGAGGGAGGCCGCAAGTGAGCGCGTCGTTCTGGCGGTCGTCGTTCATCGTGTTCCGCCGTCAGCTGCGGATGAACCTGCGCAATCCCGCGTGGGTGATCATCGGGATGCTGCAGCCCGTGCTCTACCTCCTGCTGTTCGGGCCGCTGCTGAAGCCGGTCGTCGCGACGCAACTGGGCGGCGTCAACGAGTACACGTTCTTCGTGCCCGGCCTGCTCGTGCAGCTCGGGGTGTTCGGCGCGTTCTTCGCCGGGTTCTCCCTGATCGGCGAGTGGCGCGAGGGCGTGATCGAGGCCGAGCGGGTCACCCCAGCGCCCCGCACCGCGCTGCTCGTGGGGCGGCTGATGCGCGACCTGCTGCAGCTGCTCGTGCAGGCGATCATCCTGGTGCTGCTGGGCTGGGCGATGGGCATGTCGGCGTCCGTCGGCGGGGTGGCGCTCGGGATCGGCCTCACGCTGCTGATCGGCGGGGCCTGTGCGGCGTCGTCCAACGCGCTGGCGCTGACCACGAAGTCCGAGGACGTCATGGCCCCGGTGATCAACATGGTGATGATGCCGGTGCTGCTGCTGTCCGGGATCCTCCTGCCGATGACGCTCGGGCCGCGCTGGCTGGAGCGGACCAGCGACTTCATGCCGATCAAGCACATCGTCGATGCGGTGCGCACGTCCTTCGCCGCCGACATCGTCGGCTCGACGATGTTCTGGGGCACCGCCTGGGCGCTGATCCTCTTCGCCCTGTCGCTGTGGTGGGGCACCGCCACCTTCCGCAAGGAGAACGCCTGACACGTCCCCCGCCGGGCTCAGACCCGGAAGGTGCTCACCGCGGTGTGCAGGCGGCCGGCGACGGCGCCCAGCTCGCCGAGCAGCACGTCGGCCTCCGCGAGGTGCGCCGACGTCGTCCGGGTGGCCTCGGCCACCGAGGCGAGGTTGCCGGCGATCTCGGCGGTGCCCAGAGCGGCGTCGGTGACGTTGCCGGTCATCGTCGTCGTGGTGCTGTTCTGCTCCTCGACGGCAGCGGCGATCGTCGCCTGGTAGTCGTTGATCCGGGCGATGACCTCGCTGATCTCGCCGATGGCGTGGACGGCGCTGTCGCTGTCGGACTGGATCGTCTGCACGCGGCGCGAGATGTCCTCGGTGGCGCGGGCGGTCTCCTGCGCGAGCTGCTTGACCTCCTCGGCGACGACGGCGAAGCCCTTGCCCGCCTCCCCAGCGCGAGCGGCCTCGATCGTCGCGTTGAGGGCGAGCAGGTTCGTCTGCTCCGCGATCGCGGTGATCACCTTGACGACGTTGCCGATCTCGGCGGAGGACTCGCCGAGCTTGCTGACCGTCTGATTGGCCGACTGGGCGATCGAGACGGCACCGGAGGCGACGGACGCGGCCTGCTGCGCGTTGCGCGAGATCTCACCGATCGAGGCGCCCATCTGCTCCGCGCCGGCCGCGAGGGCGTGGACGTTCTCGGACACCTGCGTAGAGGTGGCGGTGACGACGGCGGCCTGCTCGTCGGCCTGTCGCGCGCCGTCGGCGATCCTCGCCGTGACCCCGCCCATCTGCGAGGTCGTGCCGGTGAGCGCCTGCGCCCCGTCGGCGAGGCTGGTGACCATGGCGCGAACGTTGGACAGCGCCTGGTTGGCGGCACTCATCATCGCCCCGACCTCGTCGCTGGAGGTCACCTCGACAGTGTGGGTGAGGTCGCCCTCGGCGAGGCGGCGCAGGGCCTGCGCGAGCCGGTCGAACTGCCGGCGCAGCGTCGCGATGACCGTGAGCGCGAGGGCGAGGGCGGCGGCGAGGCCGAGGGAGCCCGCCACGACGACGGTCAGCTGAGCTCGGTGGGTGCGGGAGGTGGCGCGGGCGGCGGCGGCGCGCGCGGAGTCGTCCTCGGTCGCCGACAGCTTGGCGGTGGCCGCCCACATGGCGTCCTCGGCCTTACCGAACATCGGCAGGAGCTCGGCGGGGTTCGTCGGCACGGTCATGCCCGCGGGCGGGGCCTCGCGGAAGTCGGCGACGTTGCGCAGCCCGCGGAACGCGGTCAGGGCCTTGCGAGCCTCGGCGACGGCGTCCGCCCGGGGACCGCTGGTGCCCGCGATCGCCGCGTAGGCGGCCAGTGCGGCGTCGATCTCGGCGTCCTTGGCCTTGACGGCCTGGATCAGACCCGCCTGCTGCGCCTTGCCCGCCTCCGTGGGCGGGCCGCCCATCTGGGTGTAGGAGAACACCACCAGGTCGCGGTACATCTGCCCGTTGGCGGCGTTGAGCTCGTTGAGCTTGCGCAGGCCGGCCACGTGCTGCTCACCCGTCACGGTCAGCTCGTCGTGCAGGTCGGCCATGCCGGCCAGGCCGAGACCGCCGATGACGGCCGCGACGCCCGCGAGCACACCCACCGGCGCCAGCAGCTTGGTGCGCAGGCTCAGCCTGCCGAGCACGCCGGCTCCTGCCGGGGTGGCTGCCGTGCTGGGGGAGGTGCTTGCGCTGACCATGCTCTGCTCCTGACGACGTCCGCGTGACGGTTCCTGATCGGATCGATCAGGCCCTCACTGAAGGGGTCGCGACGCCCACGGGGGTATCAGCCCGACAGAAGGGGCGTCCGCGATGCGGGGTCACGACGAGGCACGCGCGTGCCGACAGGACCTGCATGACGCCCACGCGCCCGCCGTCCTGGGGACCGCTGCCCCGCGACGTCCCGGGGTACGCCGAAGCCGTCGCCGGCGGTGCCACCCCTCGCGTTCCGCCCGGGCCGCCCCGGCCGCTGCCCGGGCCCACGGCGCGCGGCGCCTTCCACGGATTCCTGGGGCGCGCGGCAGTGGTCGTGGTGGCGCTGGTGCTCCTGCCCGATGTCGCGACGCGCGCGCTTCCCCCGGCCGTGGCGGGCCTCGCCATGCTGGTCGGCGGGGTCGGCGGCCTCGCCCTGATCGTCCTGCGCCTGTGGGGCGCGGTGGGCCGCCGCTGCGTCGAGGAGTTCCACGCCGGCTACACCACGCTGCCGCTGACCTTCGGCGGGTTCGGCTGGGGGGAGGGGCGGCGCTGGGAGGGCGTCGGTCGGCGGCCGCCCTGGGACTACTCCGGGTTGTGGGTCCTCGACGGCACGGCGACCCGAGTCGTGTCGGCGCCCGACCCCGCGCAGGACCCGCCCGGGTTCTATCCCTCGCCCCACCGGCCCGGACGCCAGGAGCTGTGGACCGGCGCCGTGTGGTCGGGCCGGTACCGCTGAACCGGCTTCGGGCTGCCCGTGACGCGGCGGATCAGTGGATGGAGGAGCGGCGTGCGGAGCGGCCGCTAGAGATGACCGCCGAAGCCGCCCGCCTGCGCCCAGGACTCGTCGTCGTTCGCGCCGTCCCTGACGGAGTTCCCTTCGCGGCGACGCCCGAGCGCCTCGTTCTGCCGGCGCAGCGCTCGCAGGTCGCGTCGGGCCTGGTGGAGGGCCTGGCCGCGGGGGGACATTGCCAGGAAGGCCGCGCGAGCACGCCTGCGGCGCAGGACCACGGCGGTGCAGGCGAGCGCGGTCGTCAGCGCCAGGAGGACGATCACCGTCACCAGCAAGGCAACCCCCCGGGGGGGCGTCGTGCGAACGGGAGTGGGCCCCCCGGGGATCGAACCCGGAACCCGCGGATTAAAAGTCCGCTGCTCTGCCGATTGAGCTAGAGGCCCCACACACGGCGCCCGCGAGCTCTGTTCGAGTGTCCCCAGTGACGAGTGGCGAGCGCCGTCGCCCAGTCTGCCAGGCTCGTGACGATGCGCGCTGCCGGTTGTCCTACCTCACGGAGGGTGACGGCTGCGGAGGCTCGCTCCTACCCTGAGGGGATGGATGCAGCGGAGCAGCGGCGGCAGCAGGACCTCGGCCTCGACGAGATGCTCGCCCAGTACGCGGAGCTGGGCGACGACGGTACGACCCCGCGACCGGTGCAGCACGCGGCAGTGTTCCGCAAGCGCCCCGACGAGGAGGCCGCCGCCGCGGTCCTGCAGGAGCGGGGTTTCTCGGTCGAGGTCGGTCGGCGGCTGCTCAAGATCTTGCTCACGTTCGAGCGGACCGACGCGATCACCCGCGACCGCATCCGCGCCGTCCTCGACGAGGTCGTGCCCGTAATCGCCCAGCACGGTGGCGAGTACGACGGGTGGGGCAGCATGGCGCAGGGCGACGCCGAGGGCTGAGCCGCGTGTGACCCACGCCGCTGCGCGTCGGCCGCCCGGCCCATGGACGCCGTCGGCCCGCGCTGCCTACGGTCGGGGGCCATGACGCCCGAGCCCGCGACCGCCGTCCGCACCCCTGCCGAGCAGTTCTGGGCGGACGCCGACGCCCACCTCGTGCGCTACGGCGCCAGCTGGGTGCCCGAGATCGTCGTGGGCGCGCAGGGCAGCGAGGTGATCACCGAGAGCGGGCGGCGGCTGCTGGACTTCACGTCGGGGCAGATGAGCGCGATCCTCGGCCACGGCCACCCGGAGATCGTGGCGACGGTGCGCCGGCAGGTGGCCGACCTCGATCACCTCTACAGCGGCATGCTGAGCCGCCCCGTCGTCGACCTCGCGCGCCGGCTGTCCGAGACCCTGCCCGAGTCCCTGAGCAAGGTGCTGCTGCTCACCACGGGGGCGGAGTCCAACGAGGCCGCGGTGCGCATGGCCAAGCTCGTCACCGGCGGGCACGAGATCGTGGCGTTCGCGCGGTCCTGGCACGGCATGACGGGGGCGGCGGCGTCGGCCACGTACAGCTCGGGCCGCAAGGGGTACGGCCCGGCGGGGGTGGGCAGCTTCGCGATCCCCGTCCCGCGCGCCTACCGGCCCGACGTCGTCGGGCCCGACGGGGAGCTCGACTGGCGGCGCCAGCTCGACAACGCCTTCGACCTGATCGACGCCCAGTCGACCGGCGCGCTCGCGGCGTGCATCGTCGAACCGATCCTGTCCTCCGGCGGGATCATCGAGCCGCCGCCCGGCTACCTCGCCGCGCTGAAGGCCAAGTGCGAGCAGCGGGGGATGCTGCTGATCCTCGACGAGGCGCAGACCGGCCTGTGCCGCACCGGCACCTGGTACGCCTTCGAGCGGGACGGCGTCGTCCCCGACATCCTGACGCTGTCCAAGACGCTCGGGGCCGGGCTGCCGCTGGCCGCCGTCGTCACGACGCCCGAGATCGAGGCACGGGCCCACGAGCGCGGGTTCCTGTTCTTCACGACGCACGTGTCCGACCCGCTCGTCGCCGCCGTCGGCCTTACGGTGCTCGACGTCCTGCAGCGGGACGCGATGGACGCGCGGGCGCGCCACCTCGGCGGGCTGCTCGGCGGCGGGCTGCGCGAGATCCAGGCGCGCCACGAGGTGGTCGGCGACGTGCGCGGCCGGGGGCTGCTGCAGGGGCTGGAGCTGGTGCTCGACCGGGCGACCAAGGAGCCCAGCGACGCCCTCGGTGCCGCGGTGACGCGCCGTTGCCTCGAGCTGGGACTGCACATGAACGTCGTCCAGCTGCCCGGCATGGGCGGGATCTTCCGCATGGCCCCGCCGCTGACCTGCACCGACGCCGAGATCCGGCGCGGTGTCGAGATCCTGGACGCCGCGATCGGCCAGATCGGCGCGCTCTCCTGACGCCGCTGCCCACCGGGCGATGCATCCGGCGGGCCCGCGGACATCACAGGGCATGACGCACACCACCGATGCCGCCGACTGGGGCGCGGTCCTGGAGGGGGACGGGGAGGCCTTCGGGCGTCTGTTCGACGCCCACCGCGACCGCGTCCACCGTCTCGCGCTACGCCTGACCGGCGACGTCCACGACGCTCAGGACGTCGTCGCCGCCGCCTTCCTCGAACTGTGGCGGCGCCGGCGCGACGTCCGTCTCGTCGAGGACGGCGTCCGCCCCTGGCTGCTGGCCACCGCCACGAACGTGGCGCTGAACCGGGGGAGAGGGCTGCGCCGCCACCGGGCCTTCCTCGCCCGCCTGCCGCGTGCCGAGCCGCGGTCGCCCTCCGCCGAGGGGGAGGCGTTGGCGGCGCTCGACCTCGACGTCGACCCGCGGCTGCTGTCCGCCATCGGCCGGCTCGGCGCCGTCGACCAGCGGCTGCTCGCGCTGGTGGCGCTCGAGGGGTATCCGCTCCGGGACGCCGCTCGCGCCCTGGGACTCACCGAGGCCGCGGCACGGTCGCGGTGGCAGCGCACCCGCCGCAGGCTCGCCGCGGACTCCCTCGTGCGGCCCGACCCGGCCTCCAGCCCTGACCTCGCCGTCCAGCCCTGACCTCGCCTTACGGCCCCCACCACGTCTCGTCACACAGGAGAGAACCGATGAACGACACCATGGACCCCCGGGTCGCCGCGGCCATGCGCCGCGCGCTCGTCGAGGTGCCCACTGCGGCGCGGGCCTCCCGCCGCCGCCGGACCCGTCTCGCCGCCGGCGCGGCGATCGGCGTGCTGTCCTTCGGCGGGGGAGCGGTCGCCGTCGCGAACCTGCTCCCCGCCGACCAGGTGGCCGACCTCCCCCTGACCGCCCCGCTGATCGTCAGCGGCGTCGGGTCGCAGGAGGTGCGCCTGCCGGCGCCGCCCGGTCAGGCGCGGTACGTGCACTACGAGCTGACCTGCTTCGACTCCACGACCTGCGGGACCCCCGCCGGTCGGGTGAGCGCGGACACGGCGCGGGTGATGACGGACCGGGGCAACCTGCCGGTGACCGACGAGCCCGACCCGACCGATCCGCAACGTCTCGACGCGCTCGACCCCGCGCGCGGCCTCCCGGTGCGCGTGGACGGCGGGGCGCGCTGGCGCCTGTACGCGGTCTACCTGCCCCAGCGGGAGATGCGCGACGCGCCGGTGGGGGACGGCCGCCGGCTGGGGGTGCCGTCGGTGTCCACCACGGATCTGGTGCCCGCGGTGACCGGGGAGGGCCGCCAGGGCTGGATCGAGTACCGGGCCCTCGTGGAGCCCCGCGACGTGGAGCTCACGGCTGACGGCGTGACGCAGCCGCCCCTGCCCGTCTACGCCGGCGACGGCGTCACGGTGATCGGGCAGGCCGACGTGAGCGCGACGGTGCGCGGCCGCAGCTGACCGTGCGGCCCCCGAGGGGTGCTGCACCTGCCGCTGACGGCGACCGCCGCCGTCACTGGCAGGTGCAGCGCTGCTCCTCGGGGACGTCACGCATCACCTCGTCGACGTGCAGGCCGCAGCCGCTCCACGTCACCTTGCGGCACTGGGGGCAGATCACGGGGCTGCACATGGGGTCCTCCTGGGTGGTCCGGCTGGCTGCTTCCCGATTGTTACCCCCCAGGGGTATGGTTGGCAACCTCAGTGGGTACCCCGTGGGGGTATCATCTTCTCGCCGAGGAGCCGTCCGTGTGCCGTCCCGCCACCTGCCCCGCCTGCAGCAAGACCACCTGGGCCGGATGCGGCCAGCACGTGCAGCAGGTGATGCGCGGCGTCCCCCAGCAGCAGCGCTGCCGCTGCACGCCCGAGCAGAAGGCCGCCGCCCGCAGGCCGGGGCTCCTCTCGCGCCTGCTCGGCCGCTGAGCACTGCCCGATCTGGGGACGCTGCTCGCGGTATGGGCGCGCGGAGCGTCCCCAAAGGACCCGCCGCCCTCGCCGTCACGCCCACGCCGTCACGGTGCGAGCAGGTCCACCGCCCGGCCCTGGCCGGCGTGGATGCCCAGCTCCAGCAGCACCGGCACGACGTCGAGGTCGGAGATCCCCTCGGCGACGACGTCGAGCCCCAGCTCGCGGGCGGCGGCCACCACCGCGCGGGCCACGGCCCGGCCCGACGGCGCGTCGAGGTCCTCCACCACGTACGGGTCCAGCTTGACGGCGTCCAGCGGCACGCGCGTCAGCATCGTCAGCGACGACGGGCCCTCGCCCACGTCGTCCAGCGCGATCCGGCAGCCGAGCTCACGCAGCCTGCGCAGGGTCTGCATCCCGTCGGAACCGGCGTGCTCCACGGCGTCGATGACCCGCTCCGTCACCTCCAGCGTCAGCCGCTGCGGCGCCGCTCCGGCCCTGGCCAGGCCCTCGGCGATCAGGTCGGCACAGCCCGGGTCGCGCAGCTGCAGCGCCGAGAGGTTCACCGACACCGACGGCGGCTCCTGCCCGACCTCCCCGGCCAGGCGCGCCAACGCCTCGGCCAGCACGCGCGACCCCAGCAGCGGCCCCAGCCCGGCGTCCTCCGCCAGGGCCACGAACGTGCGGGCGGGCACGTCACCCGCCACCGGGTGCCGCCAGCGGGCCAGCACCTCCAGACCCAGCAGGCGCCCGGTGGCGAGGTCGCGCACCGACTCCACGGCCGTCGTGATCCGCCCCGTCTCGGCGACCGTGTCGAGCAGCGCTCGCCGCAGGTCGTGGGCGAGCAGGTCGGAACGCTCCTTGTCGGCGCGCATC
The DNA here is from genome assembly GCA_046330935.1 of Kineosporiaceae bacterium. Taxonomy (GTDB): domain Bacteria; phylum Actinomycetota; class Actinomycetes; order Actinomycetales; family Kineosporiaceae; genus JAXLRU01. The sequence goes on along the minus strand of JAXLRU010000004.1, from coordinate 269,934 downwards.
CGGTCGTGGAAGGTCACCACCCGGCCGCGCCCCGACCGCTTCGCCTCGTAGAGGGCGAGGTCGGCGTCGGCGACCAGCGGGTCGAGGCCGCGTCGCGGGTCCGCGCCGCTGACCAGGCCCGCGCTCGCCCCGACCGTGCACCGACCACCCGGCAGCTCCACCGGACGGCGTGCCGCCGCGACTGCCCGCTCTGCCAGCCGGTGCCCCGCCGCGTGCTCACCCTCCACCAGCACGAGGAACTCGTCGCCGCCGAGTCGGCCCACCCAGGTGCGCGCCCCACGGCGCCGCTCGTCGCGGCCGCAGGCGTCCAACCGCTGCGCGATCTGCACCAGCAGCGCGTCCCCCTGGCCGTGGCCCAGGCTGTCGTTGACGTGCTTGAACCCGTCGAGGTCGAGCAGGACGACCGACAGGTGCCGCAGGCCCGCTGCGCCGGTGCCCGGCGCGTCGGTGCGGTCGCTCGGCGTCCCCGGGACCAGCGCCAGGTCGTGCACGATCTCGGCGAGACCTGCCCGGCTCACCAGCCCGGTCAGGGCGTCGGTGAGCGCGCGGCGGCGCAGCTCCTCCTCGCCGTCCCAGCGCCCTCGGGCGAGCTCCAGGGTCGCCGCCACGTGGTCGACGACCGCGCGCTCGTCGGAGGATCGAGGGTCGGCCCCACCCGTGCCGGACGCTGCGTCGGACGCGGTGCCTACCTCCTGGCGCTGGCCCCAGGTCGCCGGCGCGAGCAGGGCGGCGGCCGTGGGCGCGTCCACCGAGAGCAGCTCGGCCACCAGCCCGCGAGCCTGGTCGAGCAGCTGCTCGGGGGACCCGCCGGACACGGCGTGCCGCGACAGCGACAGCAGCCCGTCCTGGCGCCGCACCCACGCCGTGACGTCGATGTACTGGATCAGCCACACCTGCTCGCCGTCGGGCCCCTCGCCCTCGACGGCGGGTACGAACCGGCCGAGGCGCAGCGCGTGCACGACCTCGCCGTCGGGGCGGACGAACCGCTTCTGCAGGGTCTCCAGCGTCGTCCGGCTCGTGATCGACTGCTGGGAGCGCGCGACGTCGTCGGGGTGGGTCAGCTCCGCGGTCCGCCGGCCCACGATGTCGGCGGCGGGGCGGCCGAACAGGGTGCACAGGGCGGGGTTGACGTGCACGTAGCGGCCGTCCGCGTCGACCACCGACATGCCGATGACGGCGTCGGCCCACAAGCGGGTCTGCCAGAACGGCGCGGCGGTCACCCCCGCGAGGTCGGCGCCCGCGGGCGGAGCCTTGAGAGGTGGCGCCCCGCACTACCCGGACGCGCGGGCCCGCCACCGCAGGGCGGCCTCGCGCACCAGGGGATCGGTGTCGAACCCGGTCAGCGGGCCGTCGTCGGGCAGGTGCGCGCGGCCCTGGACGCCGGCGGCGAGGCCGGCCAGGACGGCACGCCCCTGGCCCAGGTAGCGCCGGCGGTCGTCGTCCGACAGCCGCAACGCCCTCGTGAACGTGGCGGGGCCGACGCTGCACACGACGTCGAGGACCAGCGCGTCGCCGTCCTCGTAGAGCATCCACGACCACGGCTCCTCGGCGATCACCCGCACCCGCCGGGTGTCGTCTCCCACGGTGCGGCTCAGCCCTTCTTGCCGTGCTTCTTGCCCTTCGAGGGCCGGTCGCCCTTGGCCACCTTGCCGTCCTTGGCGCGCCCGGGCGTCCCGGCGGCCGCCGGCCCCGCCTTCACGAGCTTGCGGTGGCGCACCGTGTAGCCCTCGGGCAGCGTCCCCTCGGCGAGCATGCGCAGGGGGCAGCGGGTGCACCGCGGCTTGGACTCGCAGCACTTCTTCTTGGGCTTGAGGCCGCCGCCCCGCTTGCCCTTGCCGCCCATGCCCGCAGCCTCCGCATCCGGTTCCGCCGTCGCCCGCCCGTCGCCGTCCGCGCGGGCCGGGCCAGGACAGACCCTACGTCGGATCTTTCCCCGCGGCCCGGGCCCCTACGCCTGCGACCGCGACTGCACCGGCAGCCGGGCGCCCGCGCCTGCCCCGGCGGGTGGCAAGGGATGCCCGGCCGCAGCCGCGGGTACACCCCCGCCATGACCCGCACCAGCCCCGCCATGACGCGCACCCGCCCCGCCCACCGGCGTCCCGCGGTGGCCCTGGCCGGCGTCGTCGCCGTCCTCGGCCTCGTGGCGGCGTGCACGGACGGCACCGATCCCGACCGGCAGCTACCCGCCGCCGCGGGGGAGGAACGGCCCGCGGCGCCCATCGACCGGGGCGTCTCGCGGCTGGCCGACCGGATCCGCGACGCGGTGGCGCAGGCGCTGGGCCGCGGCCCGCAGGCGCCTTCCCGCTCGGCCGACCCCGACCCCGACGCGACGATCGGCACCGGCCTGCGCCCCGACTTCGACTACGCCACCTACCAGCGCACCCTCCAGGCGACGTTCGCGACGCTGCAGGAGTTCTGGACGAGCGCGGTGCCCGCGCTGGGCGGGCGCTACAGCGACCCCGAGGGCGGCTACCGGCCCTACCGCAGCGGGCAGGGCCAGGCGCCCGGCCCACGCTGCGGTGGCGCGGCCGCGCCCGCGGGGAACGCGTTCTACTGCTCCGACGGCGACTTCATCGCCTGGGACGAGACGGGCCTGGTCGTCCCCTACTACGTGGGCGCCGGGGACTTCGCGGCGTCGTTCGTGCTGGCCCACGAGTTCGGGCACGCCATGCAGGTGCGGCTGCCGCGGCAGGAGGCCACGGGCGTGCTGCGCGAGCTGCAGGCGGACTGCTTCGCGGGGGCCTGGGCGCGCGACGTCGCGCAGAAGGGCCTGCTGGAGGCGGGCGACCTCGACGAGGCGACGCTGGCCGTGTTCGCCGCGCGCGACGTCCCCGGCACCGCCTGGACCGACCCCCGCGCTCACGGCAGCGGCTTCGAGCGCACCCGCGCCTTCGGCGACGGCTACGAGTCCGGACCGAAGGCCTGCTACCCCGCCCCCGCCGACAGCTGGCTGATCAGCCGCGGCTGACGCCGGTGCTCGGGCCGGCATGAAGGTCCGGTGAGGGTTCGCAGCCACCCGGCGCAGGAGGCGACGGCGGGCGGCTAGCGTCGCGGGGTGATGCGACGGGGGTGGTGGCTGCTCGGGGCGGCGACGTGCTGGACGGCGGCGGGCGCGGTGGCCGCGTGGTGGCTGGGGGACGGAGGGGCGCGGCCGGTCGTGGTGCTCGGCGTCGTGGTCGAGGGCGGCGCCATCGCCGTCACGCTGTGGGCCGCGGGCGCGGTGGCCCTCGTCGTGGCCCTCGCGGGCGCGCGGAGGCAGGCGCGCCCGTGGTGGAGGCGCCTGCTGGGTGCGGTGACGGGCTGCGCGACGGTGGTCGGGGGCCTCGCGGCGCTCTACGCCACCGTGCTGCTGGTGCTCGTCGACGGGTCGTCCTCGGCGACGCTGCTGCGCCCGGCGAGCGCCGCGGGGTGCCGGGTCGTCGTGGTCGAGCGGGAGTCGATGGTGGGCCTCACCGGCGCAGACGTGTCCGTGCTCCCGCGCGGCGCGCTGAGGGCGCACCGGGTGGAGCAGCTCACCCTCGACGGCGTCCGCGAGGGGTCCGGGTGGGGGGAGTGGACGGTGCGCTGGGACGGCGACCGCGCGCGCCTGGTGCCTCCGGGGCCGCTCACCCCGCGCTCCGGTTCGCCCGTCGAGGTGGGGTGCTGATCGCGGATCGGGTCAGGGGCAGGCGGTGAGGTCGAGCAGCCCCGTCCCCGTGCGGTCGGCCTGCAGCGCGGCCTCGGCGCGGGCCAGCGCGGCGCCGGTGGCATCGGCCTGCGGCTGGACGGTCGCGGTGAGCACGACGAGACCCGTGCCCTCGGGCACCGCCTGGCCCGGGCGCAGGACGGCGAACGGTGCGGGTGCGAGGGCCTGGCCGGGGGCGGCGGAGGACGACGCCGATGACGGCACGGACGCCAGGACCGGCTCCAGCGGAGGCGCCGTGACGTCGATCCACGCCGTCCGGCCCTCGGTGGCGAGGCCGGCGAGCACGGCCCAGTCGTGGGCGTCGACCGGCGGGGGACCGGACGCGCGGCGGCGAGGCTTGGCGGGCTCGGCGGGCGTCGAGGCGAGGTCCGAGGGCGTCAGCCGCACGTGCTCGCCGTCGCGCAGCCGGCTCACGACCACGCCGAGCTCGTCGGGTTCCGGCACGCCCACCGCCCGCGTCGCCTCGTGGATCGGCACGCCGGCGAGCGCCGCGTCGTCGGCCACGGGCAGCGGCCAGCGGCGGAACAGCGGTCGCGGCCACACGTAGGGCAGCTCCGGGTCGACGTCCCCGAAGACGGCGCCGTAGTGCTCCGGGTCCTTGCGGGCCAGCGCGCTGCGGTGGGACAGGTGCAGGTCGGCCCGGCCGAGCCATGGCGGCAGCCCACCGTCGCGAGCCAGCGCCGCGACGTCCGGCTCCTCGCCGCCGGTGAACTCCAGCAGGGACGCGCGGGTGCTGTCGGCGAAGCCTCGCTCGACCCAGGCGTGGGCCATGGTCAGCCCGTAGGCCACGAGGGCGGGGACGAACCCGCGCCACATCTTGGTCGCCGGATGGTGCTTCCACCCGTACTCGGGCAGCGTCAGCGCGCGCAGGAGCTGGAAGGCCTCGACCCGTTGCTTGCCGAGGCGGCGGGCGTCGAGGACGGCCGCCGAGGTGGCGAAGTCGGGGCACGGCACGAACGTCTGCACAGGGCGGACGTACCCGGTGGGCACGTGGCCCTACCACCGGACGGCCCTGTCCTCGGCGCCAGCCTTCGGGCTGAAACGCCCGGAAACCTGGTGCGGAGACCTACTTTGCAGTCGCGGGCACGCCGCCCTGCACCAGCCGCGCGACCGCCTCGAGCCACGCCTGGCCGCTGCCACGCGCCTCCGTGGGGCCCGCATCGAGGGTGTCCAGAGCCGCGACCACCGTAGGGACCGCGCGCCCGGGCCGGGGCCGCAACTGCTGGGGGGCCTGGCGCGGCAGCTCCCGGAGCACCACGCGGACGGTCGACCCGCCCGCGCCCGAGGGGGCGCTCGCGGCGTCCAGCGCATGGTCGGCCGTGATCGCCGCGAGGTCGCGCTCGCGCACGTATCCCTGCAGCAGCGCCCCCGCCGGCGGACCGCCGATGCCGCCGAGGCTCGCCACCACCGAGGGCGCTCCCGGCAGCGCGTGCCAGCCGGTGAGGGCGAGCCGCTCGTCGGCGGCGACGGCGAGGGCGGTGCGGACGTCGACCGTGCGGGCGCTCGTGCGCGCCCGGCCCGCGAGCCACCCCGGCCACGCGGGGACGCCGGGGGCGGTCGCGCACAGGGCCCGGATCCGGCGGCGTGCGGCAGGTTCCTGGAGCGCGTGGCGCACCGCGGAGAGGACGAGCGAGGTGGGGGCGTCGGCGAGCTCCTCGTCGGCGGCGGCCAGCAGCCGCTGCACCAGGAGCGGCGCCGTGGGCCCGGGCGCCACCGCGCGGGCGCCGTCCAGCCAGCGCGCAACGCCGGCCTCCAGCCGGGCGAGGTCGTCGGTGGCCGAGACCGCCGTGGCCGAGCCGAAGAAGACGTCGATCCCCCGCACCGGGCGTGCCTGCTCGGTGGGCGCGGCCAGGCCTGCGGTGCCCGGATCGAGCAGGGCGCTCGCGGCCGTGAGCACGCCAAGGAACAGCCAGCACGACTCGACGGCGACGGGCCGGCCCGGAGGTGTGGGCTGTGCGGCGCGTTGCGCGACGGCACCGGGATCGATCAGCCAGACTCCGGAGTGGCGGCGCGCCCCGAGGTCGCCCGCCGAGGCGAGCTGGCGGATCCGTCCCGGGCTCACGCCCAGCAGCCGCGCAGCTTCCGACACGGTCAGCCAGTCACTCACGGCGCTCACTCTGTCGCAGTCGATAACTGATCGTCCAATCGCCCCGGAACGCTCTCGACGCCGCTCCTGAAGCGACCGCACGGAAGTCCTCGCTGTTGTCCACGACAGGGTTAGGGTGCGCCGCGGACCTCAGCGGCGATGGTCTCCAGGCGCCGCCACACCTCCCAGGCGGCCACAACGCTCAGCCGCACACCCCCCGCACCGTCGGGGACGGCGTCGAGCCACCCCCGCCGGCCCGCCCGCAGCAGCCTCAGCTCGCCGTCCCGGCGTCCGCCGCGCGCATGCCTGCCCGACCGCCGCGCATGCGCCGCGCCGGGCGACCACCGCACCGTCACCAGCGACCACGGCTGCGCCCAGAACTCGGCGAGGTGCGGGTCCGGCAGCGGCGGGGGTGTCCGCGGGTCGGCCCACCTCGCCGCCAGCACGTCCGCCCCGACCACGAGGCGGGGCATGGGCAGCGCCCACGACGGGCCCAGTCGCACCTGCCCGGCGAGCACGACCGCCAGCGCGTCCGCCGGCGCCACGTGCAGGCGCAGCGACCTCGCCCGGCGCAGCCCCGGCCCCTCCGCCTCCCCGCCCGCACGCTGCGACGTCACGAGCACCAGCTCGGCGCCCGCGACCCGCACGAACGCCGCGGCCGACGCGTCGGCGTCCTCCACCTCCACGTGCACGCGGCGCTCGCAGCGCTGCAGCACCTCGGCCACGAGCAGGCCCCGGGACGTCGGCCGCAGCGCCGTGCCGCCGTCGTCCTCGGCCAGACCCGCCGTGACCAGGTCCGCCCGCAGCGCCGAGGGGTGGCTGCCAGCCGGCCGGGCCGACCCCGGTGCCTCGTCCCCCGGGTCTGCGTAGGGGTCCTCGTGCGGGTCCTCCGCCAGGTCACCCGCTGCCTCCTCTGGTTCCTCGTCCCGGTCGGCGAGCGAGTGCTCCTCGTCGGCGTCGCCGACGGTGTGCAGCACCTCGGGGCAGGGGTCGGCGGGGCGGTCGAGGGGGTGGCGCAGCAGCCACGCCAGGGCGGCGCGGCCGATCCGGCGCCCGAGCAGGGGGCGGGGCTGGGCGTCGTCGAGGGCCGTGAGGTCCTCCCGCTCGTGCCCCCACTCCGCGAGGTGGGCGTCGACGCGCGCCGGAGCAGGGGAGGAGGCCAGGGGCGCGCCCCACCCTCCCGGCGGCAGGCGCAGGCCCGCCAGCGCCTCGTCGACGGCGAGCTGGGCGGCGGGCCAGGCCGCGGCCGGGGCCAGCATGGTGAGGGTGGTGAGCATCCCGTGCCGCGAGACCATCCACAGCCGGCCGATGCTCGGGGCGGCGTCGGCCCCGTCGGTGACGAACGTGACCACGCGCCCGTCGCCGTCCCACAGGTCGTAGTCGACGACGCGGCCGGACCGTCCCGCGACCAGCACCGTCGCCGCTGCGGGCCCCGCCACGCGCACGTCCTCGTCGCTGGGCAGGGACACCGCCACCAGGCGGGAGCCGGCCTCGGCGGTAGCCGCACCGGCGGTGAGCACGAGGCGGCGGGACGACGGCGGGCCGGCCGACCTCGCCGACCATCCCTCGGGGACGCGAAGCGCCAGGCCGGTGTCGGGGTCGACGGCTTCGTCCACGTCGCCTCCCGGCCCGGGGGCCGCAGGGACGCGCGACCCGGAGAAACTGATCGTAAGTGGGCGTCCACCCCAGGTGGTGGACGCCGCGCGGCCGCGGCGCGTGAGGTCCGCCTTGCGTGCGGGGGCCCTCCAGCGGGTACTCCCCGGGGCAGAGCCGATCCCGGAGGTATTCATGGGTTTCCTGAAGTCCACGGTCAAGACGTCCCTCGCCGCTGCCGCGCTCGACTTCGCGCGCCGCCAGGCGGCCAAGCCCGAGAACCGCGAGCGGGCCAAGGTGATGGCCGGGCGGGTGCAGCAGCGCCTGTCCGACCGCCGCCGCACCGCCGGCTGACGCCTGCATCCCGTGGCCGTGCGGCGGTCGATGGCCGTAGACGCCCTCGACCGCCGCACGGTCACGGCTTTGCCTCCTCCTCGCCGGCGTCGTCCTCCCGCGAGGTGAGGGCGGCGGCCCGCTTCCGTGCGGCGTCGAGCACGGTCCGCGCGCGCTGTGCCAGCCGCGTGGCCCTGCCGTGGCGTTGCTGCGCGCCGACCAGCCGCTGCTCGGCCGCCCGCAGGCGCTCCCGCAGGTCGTCCACCTCGGCGCGGGCCTGAGCTTCTTCCGCCTCCGCCTCGCCCAGCGCGGCCGTCGCGTCGCGGTCCTGCGCCGCCGCCTCCTCGAGCTCCGCCCTCGCCCTGGCCACCTGCTCCGCGCGCGCGTCGCGGCGGGCCGTCGCCGCGTCCGGGCGTGCCGGTGCCTCGCCGCCCTTCCCGGTGCGGCCCGCTCCGGCCTGCCCCGTCCCGGCCTGCCTGGCGCCTCCCTTGCCACGCGCCGGTGTCGTTCCCGTGCCGCCGGCCACCCCCGTGGCAGGGCTCGCGGCGTCCCCCTCAGGCAGCGGCCCGAGCCCAGGGGCCACCTCGCCGGCGGCGACCAGCCGGCCGCTGCGTACCTGCGCGGCCACCTCGGGGTCGGCGACCACGGCGGTCAGCGTCTCGGCGATCTGCTCCCGCACGGCCGCCGACGGCGGCTTGTCGGCGGTGGCGGCCAGGGCGACGGCGGCCGCGGCCAGTTCGTCGACCAGGGTGCGACGCCGGCCGCTCAGCTCCCGCATGGCGGCGCCGTCGAGGCGCTCCTGGGCGTCCCGCAGCTCGTCCCCGACCGCGGCGAGGGCGGCGACATCGCCGGGACGCTCCGCGACCAGCAGGTTCACCGCCCACGCCGCCGCGGTCGGCTTGCGCAGGGCCAGCACCGCCGTCGCGTCCTCGGCGCGCCCGGCCGCCTTCAACGTCGCGGCCAAGGCCTTGCGCGCGGCCACGAACCCCGCCGGGGAGGCGACGTACAGCCGCGCGACGGCGTCCCGCGCGTCCGCGCCCTCGGCGGCGGCGCCGTCAGTGCCGTCGGCGACGTCGGCGCCGTCAGTGCCGTCGACGGCGTCGGTGCCGTCGGGGCTCGGCGGGGGAGGGCTCACCCTGGTCAGGATCTCAGGGGGATCCCCGATGGCGAACGGCGACGCCCGGGCGGAGGATTGACATGTCCGCTCACGGTCCGGCCGTGACGGCGGCCGTCACCCGGCGGCGCGTCCAGCTCAGGGCGCGTGCGGCCCCGGTGCACCGCCTCCGTCATCGCCTCGACGACAGGAGACCGACGTGTCCCCGATCCGCCGTTCCATCCCGCCGCTGCTCGACGACCCCCGCGCCACGGGGCTGACGATCACCCAGCGGCACACCCTCACCCTGCTGCCCCTCGCGCTCGACGACCACGGTCGCGGGCTCGACGACCCGGGCCGCATCAACGGCCTGCTCTACGGGCCGCTGTGGCGCGAGCACGGCCCCGAGGCCCTCGACGCCGACCTCGCCGTGCTCGAGACGGCAGGCTTCGTCACCCGCTACGAGCTCGCGGGCGTCCGCTTCCTGCAGATGCTCGACTGGGACGAGCAGCAGGTGCTCTCGCGCAAGGCGCCCTCGCGGTTCCCGGCCCCGCCCGGAGGCACGCGCTCGGCGCACCGGGCCAGTCCGGCATCGGACAAGATCAAGGCATCTGTCGACGAGCTCGTCGATGCCGTCTCGGTGGCCGCAGGCAAGCTCCAGGACCCGGTGGTCCAGGAGAAGGCGGTGAGCTTCATCGCCGACCTCGCCAAGCAGGTCGACCCGCGCCTCGCCGACAAGGTCCGGGCCAAGGGCGGCCAGTGGGTCGCCTCGGCCTCGGCCAAGCACAGCGGGACGGCCGCCGCGCCGCAGGCCGGCGGGACCACCACCGAGGGTGCCGTCGTCGACGTGCAGGACGACGTCCCGGCCCGGCCCGCGGAGCCCGGCGGCGACGCGACGTCGCAGATCTGATCCAGGAAGGCCAGTGCGCCGTGTCGCCCTCGGGCGGCGCGGCGCACTGCCGTCCGGGGTCGACGCCGGTCGGTTCCGTCCCGGTGCGGGCGCAGATGTGCCGGTCGCAAGGCTCGCCAGCGAGGCCCCTGTCAAGGGACGCCCGTCCCGGTCGGTGGACCTCCTGTGGCCGTGACCCGCCCTCAGCCCTCTAAGGTGTGGCCCATGTCGAGCGACGCCCCGGCCACCGACACCTCCCGCTCCTCCGCCCAGCCCGCGACAGCGGATTCCGGCAGCGTCGCCGGCCCGGCTCTCGTTCCCACCCCCGCCAACGCCCCGGCCAGCCTCTCGGTGCTGCCCGCGGTCGACGGGGTGGCGCGCCTGGGTTCGATCGGGACGGATGTCGCCCTGCTGACCGCCCTGCACGACCAGGTGCTCCACGAGGCCGGCCTCGGCGACCTCGTCGGACTGGTCGCGCGGCTGACGGTCGCCACCACCCAGGCCGCGCGCGGGGGTGACCCCGAGGAGGCCGACCGGATCGTCGCCGGCCTCGACGTCGAGCAGTCCAAGGCCCTGGCCACGGCACTGACGGTGCACTTCCACCTGACCAACCTGGCCGACGAGCGGCACCGCTCGCGCCAGCTCAAGGGCGACAGCCGCGGCCTGGACGACGGCGAGGGCGGCGGCACCGACGGCTTCTGGCCCGCCGTGGCGGCTGCCGGGGCGGCCGGGCGCGACCACCTCAAGGACCTGCGCATCCACCCGGTCCTCACGGCGCACCCGACGGAGGCCCGCCGCCGCGCGGTGGCCTCGGCGCTGCGCCGGATCGCCGAGCAGCTCGACCGCTACGACGACCCGCGCGTCGGCGACGAGGAGCGCGCGATCGCCCGGCGCCGGATGCTGGAGGAGATCGACACCCTGCAGCGGACGTCGGCCCTGCGCAGCGCTCAGCCCAAGCCGACCGACGAGGTCCGCACCGTGATGACGGTGTTCGACCAGACGCTGATCCGCGCCGTCCCGCGCCTGTACCGGGCCGTCGAGGCCGCGCTGGTGGGCGGCGACCCCGGGCGCCAGCCCTCGCCCGTCCCGCCGTTCCTGCGCTTCGGCTCCTGGGTGGGCGGCGACCGCGACGGCAACCCGTTCGTCACCGCGCAGGTGACCCGCGAGACCGTCGCGATCCATGCCGAACACGTGTTGTCCGCCCTCACGGCCGTGAGCGAGCGGATCGCCCGGACGCTGACGATGGACGTCGCGACGACGCCGCCGTCCCCGGCGCTCATGGCGTCGCTGGACTCCGACGCCGTGGCGTTGCCCGTGCGGTTCGCCGAGATCCAGACGTCGTCGCCGGGGGAGCCGCACCGGCAGAAGCTGCTGGTCATCGCCGCCCGCGTGGCCGCCACTCGTGACCGCGACATCGAGCTGGCGTACCGGCGTCCCGAGGACCTGCTGGTCGACCTGCGCCTCGTGCAGGACTCGCTGCGGCGGGCCGGCGCGCACCGTGCGGCGTTCGGTGAGCTGCAGCACCTGATCTGGCAGGTCGAGACGTTCGGCTTCCACCTGGCCCAGCTGGAGGTGCGCCAGCACAGCGCGGTGCACCGCGCCGCGCTGGTGGAGCTGCTGTCGCAGATCGAGGGCCTGGGGGACGTCGAGGAGCTCGTCGACGACCCGCAGTTCCTCGACGACCTGGCGATGCGCGGTTGGCCGCAGCACGTCGTCGCGCAGTCGGATCGCACCCGTGAGGTGCTCGACACCCTGCGCGTGATGGCCTGGCTGCAGGACCGCTGGGGTCGCGGCTGCTGCGGCCCGTACATCATCAGCTTCAGCCAGTCCGCCGCCCACCTGGTGGCGGTGCGCGCCCTGGCCCGGCTCGCCGTCGGCGACAAGCCGTTCCGGCTCGACGTCATCCCGCTGTTCGAGACCGGCGCCGACCTGCGCGGCGCCACCGGCGTCCTCGACGGGTGGATCGCCCTGCGCAGCACCCGGCGCTGGCTGCAGGAGCACGGCCGCAGCGTCGAGGTCATGCTCGGGTACTCCGACTCGGCGAAGGACGTCGGCCCGGCCTCGGCCACGCTGACGCTCTACGACGCCGAGGTGAACCTGGTGGAGTGGGCGGCCCGGCACGACGTCAAGCTCACGCTGTTCCACGGCCGCGGCGGCTCGCTCGGCCGCGGTGGCGGGCCCGTCCACCGCGCGATCATGGCTCAGCCGCCCGGGTCGGTCGACGGCCGCTTCAAGATCACCGAGCAGGGCGAGGTCATCTTCGCCCGCTACGGCGACGTGACGATCGCGCAGCGCCACCTCGAGCGGCTCACCTCCGCGGTGCTGCTGCAGGGAAGCGACACCACCGAGACCCGCAACCGGACGGCGGCGGCCCGCTTCACGATGGTGAAGGAGGCGGTCGAGTCGGCCTCCCGCGAGGCGTACCTCAAGCTCGTGCGGATGCCCGGGTTCGCCGACGTCGTGGCCATGGCCTCGCCGCTGGAGGAGCTGGGCGAGCTGCGGCTGGGCTCGCGCCCGGCCCGCCGCTCGGGTGCCACCAGCGGCCGCGACCTGTCCGACTTCCGGGCCATCCCGTGGGTGTTCGCGTGGTCGCAGACCCGCGCGAACGTGCCCGGCTGGTTCGGCCTCGGCAGCGGCCTCGCGGCCGTCGGCGACATCCACCAGCTGCGCGCCGCCTACCGCGAGTGGCCGATCTTCGGGACGCTGATCGACGTTGCCGAGATGAGCCTGGCGAAGACCAACCGCCACCTCGCCGAGCTGTTCCTCTCCCTCGGCCAGCGCGACGACATCACGCAGATGCTGCTCGCCGAGTACGACCTGACCTACCGGCAGGTGCTGGAGGTGCTGGAGCAGGACCACATGCTCGAGCGCAAGCCCCAGCTGCGCACGGCCGTGGCGCTGCGAGCGCCCTTCGTCGACGCGCTGAGCCACCTGCAGCTGCGGGCCCTGCGCGTGCTGCGCGGCACCAACGGCTCCGCGCCCGACGCGACGACGCGCGAGGACTGGGGTCGCGTGCTGCTGCTCACCGTCAACGGTGCCGCCGCCGGCCTGCAGAACACGGGCTGACCGGCGTCCCCCGCCTCGACGCCGCGGCCCGGCACCCCGTCTGGGGTGCCGGGCCGCGTCCGTGTCAGGGGTGCCTCACTCGGCAGGGCCGTCCCACGGCTGGGGCTCGCGCCCGGCGAGCTGGCGCACGAACTCCTCGACGGTCCACCGGCGCAGGGCGTACAGCGCGACGTCGGGCGCCGGGGTGCTCAGCGTGCCGGCGCGGGCGTAGACGTCGACCTGCTCCATCAGCCGGGCGTAGTCGATCAGGACGTCGCGGGTGCCGGTGGCGCCGGGGTAGGCGAGGTCGACGTGCGTCAGCCCCGCGTCCTCGGCCTCCTTGCGGCGCGCAGCGGCGGCGGCCAGGGCGGGGCCGAACTGGGTGACGATGCGGTCGGCGAGCTCCAGCAGGCGGCGCGGGGGGGCGCATCCTGGCGGAGTTCAGCTCCCCGCCGCCCGCGAGGCCCTGCAGCTCGGCGAGCAGCGCCTGCCCGTGCTCGGACTGGCGGCGGCCCAGGCGCAGCGGGTAGCGCAGCAGCACCACCTGCTCGGGGGCCTGGCCCACCTCCGGCAGATCGGCCAGCCGGTCGATCCACGTCCGCACGGTGCTCACGAGGCTGAATTGTGCACTACGGCAACGACTGCCCGGTCGCGGCCCCGTGAGGCATAGGGGGCCGGGCTAGGGGCCGTAGGGGTTCAGGGGAGCCGGCGGTGCTCCACGAGACCCTCGTGCGCGGCGACGTCGAGCTCCTGCGGCGCCCCGCGCTCCCGCAGGGGCGGACTGTCGGTGGAGGCGCCGGCCCGCATGCCCTCCACGAGGTCGGTGAGGGCGGCCACGCCGTCCCACTGGGGCGTCCAACCCAGCTGCTCGCGCGCGCGGCGGGCGGACATGCGGGGCACCTCGACCGCGAGGTCGAGCCAGCCGGGGTCGAGGGGCTGCAGGCGGGCGTGCCACGCGGCGGCCGCAGCGGCGCGCAGGGCCTGCCAGGGCGCGGGCACGAGCCGGGCGCCGAGCACCTCGGCGATCATGGCGGCGTCCACGACCGGCTCTGCGACGAGGTTGAACGCCCCCGGCGCCCGCGCGTCGAGCACGAGCTGGACGGCCGCGGCGACGTCGTCGGCGTGCACGAACTGCACCTGGAAGTCCCGCGGCAGCGGCAGGGCGGGCACGTGCCGCACGGCCGCCGTCGGCATCCACGCCGGCGCGCCGTAGCGCAGCAGCCCCGAGGCGGCGTCGCGCTGCACCACGAGCGAGGGGCGCAGGCGGGTGACCGTCAGCTCCGCCCCGCGCTCACCGGCCTGCCGCTCCAGCTGGTCGAGCAGCCGCTCCCCGGCGACCTTGTGCCGGCTGTAGGCGAGGCTGTCGATGCCGCCGGTCGGCCAGTCCTCCCCGACGCCGTCCCAGCCCGGATCGGCGGAGGTCCGCGGCCCGGGGGAGTACGCGCCCAGCGACGACGTGTGCACCAGGTGCGGCACGCCCGCCTCCAGGACGGCCTCGGTGACGGCGCGGGTGCCGCCCACCGCCGTCCGCTCCAGCTCCTCCACGTCGTGGGAGGGCTGGAAGCCCCAGGCGAGGTGGACGACCGCGTCCGCGCCCTCGACCACCGGGCGCAGCTGGGTGGCGGCGTCGGGGGCGGCGAGGTCCAGGGGCACCCACGACGCCGCCTCGTACTCCCCGCCCGCGGGCGGTCGCCGGCAGACGCCGATCAGCCGGCACCCCGTGGGAGCGAGGCGGCGCAGGACGGCGGTGCCCAGATTGCCCGACAGGCCGGTGACGACGACGGTGCGTGGCGACATGACCCTGTCGTTCCCTCCCGTGCCGCCTCCGACACGTTCGGCACGCGACGTCCAACGGTTCACGGGCCCGACACGCGCCCGCCTCGTCGAGGTACGCCGGACGTCGTCCCGGCCCGTTGGGGTGGTCCGCGGCGGGAGGGTGCCGAGGGTCGGCGTCCGCGACCGCCGTGGAGGATGCCATGCCTTCCCCCGTGTCCCGCACTCGTCGGCTGCGCCCCGTCGCCGCCGTCCTCGCCGTCCCCGCGCTGGTGACCGGCACCGTCCTCGCCGCGTCCGCGGCGTCCGGGACGCTGCAGCGCGACGCCGCCCCCGCCGCCCCCGCCGCGCGTCCGGCGCCCGCACCGCCGCTGGTGATCGGTCACCGGGGCGCCTCGGGTTACCGGCCCGAGCACACGCTGGCCAGCTACGAGCTGGCCGCGCGGATGGGTGCCGACTACCTCGAGCCCGACCTCGTGGCGACGAAGGACGGCGTGCTCGTCGCCCGGCACGAGAACGAGATCTCGGGCACCACCGACGTCGCCGAGCACCCGGAGTTCGCCGCGCGCAAGGCCACGAAGGTGGTCGACGGGACGGCGATCACCGGCTGGTTCACCGAGGACTTCACCCTCGCCGAGCTGAGGACGCTGCGCGCGAAGGAGCGCCTGCCGCAGGTGCGCCAGGAGAACACCCTCTACGACGGGCGCTACCCGGTACCCACGTTCCAGGAGGTGCTCGATCTGCGGGCCCGCCTGTCCCGCGAGCTCGGCCGCACCATCGGGGTCTACCCGGAGACCAAGCACCCCACGTACTTCCAGTCGGTCGGCCTGGCGCTGGAGCCGAAGCTGCTCGCCGTCCTCAAAGCCAACCGCCTCAACTCCCCGACGTCGCCGGTGTTCGTGCAGTCGTTCGAGACGACGAACCTCCAGCAGCTGCGCCGCCTCGGCCTGCGCACGCGCGCCGTGCAGCTGCTCTCGGCGACAGGCGCCCCCTACGACCTCCTCGCGCGGGGCGACAAGCGCACCTACGCCGACCTGTCCACCCCCGCCGGCCTGGCCGGGATCGCCCGCTACGCCCAGGGCATCGGCCCCGACAAGGGGCAGGTCATCCCGCGCCTGGCCGACGGCACCCTGGGGACGCCGACGTCGCTCGTCGCCGACGCGCACGCCGCGGGCCTGCTCGTGCACCCCTACACGTTCCGCGCGGAGAACACGTTCCTGCCCGCGGAGCTGCGCGTGGGCGACGACGCGACGGCGTACGGGAAGGCGATCGAGGAGCAGCAGATCTTCCTCGCCACCGGTATCGACGGCCTGTTCACCGACAACCCCGACGTCGGCGTGGTGGCCCGGCGGGAGAAGGCCGCCCTCATCCGCTGACCCGGTGTGACCGGTCCCACACCCGAACTCGGCCTGACGAAACGAGACCCGGTTTCCGCGGGCTCCGGGCGCCCCCTACGATCCCGGATGGCGCACCTCACCGGGTTCGACCGATCCCGGGGGTGGGCCGGCCCGTCACGTCCAGGGCCGTTGACACGAGATGGAGCGTGCGCATGACCGACCTCACGGCGCTGCCAGCCGGCCTCGCCACCAGCTACCTCGGGCTGCGGCTGCGCTCCTGCGTGGTGGCCTCCTCGAGCCCGCTGACCCGCACGCTGGACGGCCTCAAGCGCCTCGAGGACGCCGGTGTCGGCGCCGTCGTGCTCCCCTCGCTGTACCAGGAGGAGGTGGCGGGGCCGGGCCTGAGCGAGTCGCAGTCCGCCGTCGCCGCCCGCGCGGGGCTCGTGGCCGATGCCTCCAACGCCCTCGACGTCCCGGTCATCGCCTCCCTCAACGCCGAGCGCCCCGGCGCCTGGGCCGAGTACGCCAAGGTGCTGGTGGAGGCCGGGGCCGACGCCCTCGAGCTGAACCTCTACTCGGCGGCGGCCGACCTCTCGCGCAGCGCCGAGCAGGTCGAGACCGACTACCTCGAGGCGATCGCCGACGTCCGCGGCACCGTCGAGGTGCCGCTCGCCGTCAAGCTGTCGCCGACGTTCTCGTCGCTGGCCAACTTCGCCCAGGCCGCCGTGCGCTCCGGTGCCAACGGCCTCGTGCTGTTCAACCGCTTCTACCAGCCCGACGTCGAGCTCGACTCGATGGAGGTCGTGGCCAAGGCCGAGCTTTCCCACCCCGGGGAGCTGCGGCTGCCGCTGCGCTGGCTGGGCATCCTGCGCCCGCAGCTGCGCCACGGCACGTCGCTGGCCGCGACCTCGGGCATCCACTCGGGCGCCGACGTCGCCAAGGCGATCCTCGTGGGTGCCGACGTGGCGTGCACCGCCTCGGCCGTGCTGCGGCAGGGCCCCGAGTACGTGGGCGTCATGCTCCGCGAGCTCAGCGAGTGGCTGGCGGCCAACGGCTACGCCGACGTGTCGGCGGCGCGCGGGCGCCTGTCGGCCGCCGGCGTGGGGGACCCGGTGGCGTTCGAGCGGCAGGCCTACCGCGAGGTGCTGTCCTCCTACAAGGGCGACTGACCCGTCGGACGCCGCGCCCCTGCCGCCGCTCGGCGGCAGGGGCGCGGCGTTTTCCACGACCCCCTGGTGAACCGGTTCGGTCCGCGCCTACAGTGGCGTCTCCGTCGTGTCGTAACTCTGGGAACTGTTAGCGGCACGGAGTGTGATCCCGTCGAGTCGAGGGCGGTGGTCCCCCCGGCCCGTGCCGCTCGCCCCGACGTGCGCGAGGAGTGCCATGACCCCCGCCCGCCCGGCCCGCCCCCTGTCCCTGGCCGCAGCCGCCTGCCTCGTCGCCTCCGGCGTCGCCGCCCTGCACCTCACCGGCGCGGCCCCCGCCGACGCCACCGTGCGGCTCGTCTCCGCCGCCAGCGCCAAGTGCCTGCAACCGCCCTCGGGCGGCTCGGGGGGCGTGGCCGAGCAGCGCCGCTGTGACGGCAGCGCCGCGCAGACGTTCACGCTGCACCCCGACGGCGACGCCTACCGCTTGCGCACCCGCGACGGCGCGTGCCTGACCGTGCTCGACGGCGCGACCGGCGACCGGGCGCGGGTGGCGCCCGGCCCCTGTCACCGCGGGCACGATCAGCGGTTCCGGCTGCGGGCCGTCCCCGGGTTCGCCTCCACCGTGCAGCTCGTGGCCGCCCACTCGGGCAAGTGCCTCGACGTCCTCGAGGGCAGCCCTCACGACGGCGCCGAGGTCGCGCAGTTCGCGTGCGGCGACCCCGCCTCCACCGGCAACCAGGCGTGGGTCGTGGCCCCCGCCGCGGTGCCCCCGCGCGCCTCCGCGCCGCCCGTCGTCACGGCCCGCCCCGCGGCGCCCGCGCGCACGGCCGCGCCCACCGTCGTCACCGCGGCGGCCTCGACCCCGGCACCCGTGCCCTCGACCCAGCCCTCGTCGACCCCGCCCTCGCCCAGCGCGAGCCCCGCCCCGGTGTGGGGCAGCGCGCAGCCGTCGGCGCGGGCCCCGCGCTCGCGCGCCTACCAGCTCGTGCTGTCGGGCACGGCCAAGGGCTACGTGCCGCGGGCGGGGGAGTGCTCGATCGCCGTCCACGCCCGGTACTGGACCTACGGCCCCGACGGCAAGGTCTACCCGACCTGGCACCCGCCCACGGGCCCCGACGGCTGCACCTTCGGCCACGAGCACGGCGACGACCCCCGAACGTCGGTGCTGTTCGCCTCGGTGGGCTGGCCGGCGTTCGGCTACGTCAACGAGCAGCTGGCGCCGAGCAACCCCGCCTCGCAGCGTGACGAGGACCACGTGGGGCACAAGGTGTCGGTGGCCGGGCCGGTCGACGTGCACGCCGGCGGGACGCCCGAGAACAAGGGCAACCCGACCGCACCCGTGACGATGACCTGCAACGCACTGCTGAAGTTCCACCAGGGCACCCACTCGCCCGACGCGCTCACCAACAACCTGCACGAGCTGATGTACAACGCGCGCTGCCGCTACACCGACGACGGCGCCTGGGTGGAGGCCCATCTGTCGGTGCTCGCGCCCCTGGGCCGCCCGGGCGGGTTCACCGCCCAGCAGGCGTGCTCGGGCGTGGCGAACAAGGCCGTGGACGGCGTGGGCCCCGCCTCGCCCGCCGACTCCCCGAGCGGGCTGGTCGGGCGGTTCATCCCCGACGCCGACTGCGCCCGCGGCGTGCTGGCCGGCACCCAGGACGTGTTCAGCCTCAACGAGGTGTGGGTGGCGGGCATCACCGGGTTCTCGGCGTCCCCCCGGCTGCAGGTGCAGGCGTTCCCGTTCTTCTTCGTCCTGAACCCGAGCCGCTACTACGACGCCTCGGCGACCACGAAGATCAAGCGGCCGCTCGACCTGTGCCACGCGGGCGCCAAGGGATTCCTCTGCGACCAGGTGCGCCGTGCCGCGGCCGGGGGGACGCCGATGGCCTACGACGACGTCCGCTCGCCCTTCAACGGGGCCCAACGCCAGTTCGGGGCGGGCATCCTCGCCGTCCGGAACTCGGGCCCCACCACCTGGTACACCGACGCGTTCGGCAGCCGGTTCACCACCACCGCGTTCCCCGGTGCGATCAAGCAGTACCTCAAGGGCGACCACGCCGGGGGCCGCGAGCAGGGTCAGATCATGGACGACTTCACGAACTACGCGGCGAAGGCCTCGGACCGGATCCACGCGCCGAACTGACCCGCAGCACCAGCGCCGCCCCGGCGACGACCAGCACGACGGCGGCCGCCACGAACGGCCACGGCGAGAGCGCGTCGTGGCAGTCGAGGCTTGTCGCCGTCGTCTCGCACACCCGTCCCGGACCGCCGCGGTCGAGCCACGCCAGCAGGGCGGGCCCCGCGGCGGCCCCGGCGACGGCGGCCGGCCACCCCGCGCGCAGGACGCGCACCCGCACTGCGATCACGGCCAGCGCCCCGGCCCCCGCCAGCAGCACCACCCCCACGGTCAGCAGGCCCGCCAGGCCCAGCGCCCCGAGCGCCCCCACAGCCGCCCACAGGGCCAGGGCGGCCGCGCCCGGCCTCCCTCCGGGCCCGGCGTCGGACCCCGCGTCCCCACCCGCGTCGGGCGCCGTCGCCGCCGTGCCCGAACCCGTCGTCCCCGTCATGGTCGTCCTCTTCTCGTGACGTTGGTCCCCTCAGTGTGATTCTCGCCGTATCGGCGGGGTACAGGTGTCACCCCCCAGGCGGACTGACGTCCCGGCTGATCCCCGCGGGCCGCTGCAACGCTCGACGCGTCCTGTGACGCACACGAGCACGACGGGCGGAGCCCATGACGGTCTACCTGTACCTGTCCCTCATCCCTGAGGCGCTGATCGCCTCGATGCTGCCTCCCGAGGACTTCGGCGCCCACTACGCCGTGGGCAGCGCGAAGCGCTCGCGCGGGCAGGCGATCTTCTTCGAGGTCGACCGTGACAAGCTCGACCCCGACGCCTTCCCGCTCGCCGAGGCCGACCGCCGCTGCGTGGCCCAGCCCGACGGCGCGCCGAAGCGCTCGGTGTACCTCAGCATCTACCGCACGCTGGAGAACGTCCCCCTGGACGCCCTGCGCAAGCTGTACCTGACCACCGACGACGGCCGCGTGCTCGGCCTGTCGCCCCGCCCCTACGAGGCGGGCCCGGGGGAGGGGCGCTACCTCTACCAGGAGTTCTGCCCCGTCACCCCGCGCGTGGTCAGCCGGCAGGACCCCGCCGCGTTCAGCGCCGGGCTCACCGACGCCACCAAGCCGTTCCACGTGCCGCGCCTGGTCTTCTGCGACCTCACCTTGGGCGACCTGAAGGACGACCCGGACAGCCCGCACGTCGACGACCTGCCCTACCCCAACATCGGCCACCTCCGGGACTGCCTGCGCGACCTGCGCACCTGGCCCACCAAGCAGACGAAGTCGGTGCTGCGCCAGATGACGCAGGAGGTGCTCTTCCGCACGATCGAGCACGGCTTCTACGTCGGTGACGCCACCGGGATCGTCGCGTACCCCATGCCGAGCCGTGACGAGCTCGAGCGTGAGCACTACGCGTGGTGGCGATCCGCCCAGATGACCTTCGGCGCGTGAGCTAGGAGCGCACCTTTCATGAACGCATGGTTCTGGTTCATCCCTGCAGGGTCGGTCTCCGCCCTCGCAGTGGCCTACTACTTCTTCAGGCAGGTGATGAAGGAGGACGAGGGCACCGAGGTGATGCGCACCATCGCCGCGCACGTGCGCGAGGGTGCCCTGGCCTACCTCAAGCAGCAGTACAAGGTCGTCGGCATCGTCATGGGTGCCCTGACCCTGGTGTTCTGTTTCCTCGCCTACGTGCTCAAGGTGCAGAACCCCTGGGTGCCGTTCGCCTTCCTCACCGGTGGCTTCTTCTCCGGCCTGGCCGGGTTCATCGGCATGAAGACCGCGACCTACGCCTCGGCCCGCACCGCGAACGCCGCGCGTGACTCCCTCAACCACGCCCTCACCGTGGCGTTCCGTTCCGGGGCCGTCATGGGCCTGTCGGTGGTGGGCCTCGGCCTGCTCGACGTCGCGGTGTGGTTCGCGATCCTCACCCACGTCTACGACGTCGAGGGTCCCGACGCCGGGCACAACCTCATCATGATCACCACGACGATGCTGACGTTCGGCATGGGCGCTGCGGTGCAGTCGCTGTTCGCCCGCGTCGGCGGCGGCATCTACACCAAGGCCGCCGACGTCGGCGCCGACCTGGTCGGCAAGGTCGAGGCGGGCATCCCCGAGGACGACCCGCGCAACCCGGCCACCATCGCCGACAACGTGGGCGACAACGTCGGGGACGTCGCGGGCATGGGCGCCGACCTCTACGAGTCCTACGTCGGCGTCGTCCTGGCCTCGGCGGCCCTCGGTGCCGCGGCCTACCTCGGCGACGGCACCGACGCGCAGATGCGCGCGATCCTCGCGCCGATGGTGATCGCCGCCGTCGGCACCCTGCTCTCGGTCGTGGGCGTGTTCTTCGTCCGCACCGGTGAGGGCGCGTCGAGCAAGCAGCTGCTGGGCGCTCTGGCCCGCGGCGTCAACGGCGCGGCCGTGATGATCACCGCGCTGTCGGCGCTGGTGCTGTGGGCCATGGACGTCCCGAACAACTGGGGCATGTGGCTGGCCCTGGTCACCGGTCTCGGCACCGGCATCACCATCGGGCGGGCCGCCGAGTACTTCACCTCACAGGCGTACAAGCCCGTGCAGTCGATCGCCGAGCAGGCCCGCACCGGCCCCGCCACCGTCATCATCGGCGGCATGGGCCAGGGCATGCTGTCGGTCGCCTACCCCGTGCTCGCCGTCGTCGTCGGTACCGGTCTCGCGTTCTTCTTCGGCGCGGACTACAGCTTCGACACCGCGGGCATCGCCAAGGGCCTGTACGGCATCGGCTTCGCCGCCGTCGGCATGCTCTCGACGCTCGGCATCACGCTGGCGACGGACGCCTACGGCCCCATCGCCGACAACGCCGGCGGCAACGCCGAGATGAGCCACCTGCCCGCCGAGGTGCGCCAGCGCACCGACGCCCTGGACTCCCTCGGCAACACCACCGCCGCCACCGGCAAGGGCTTCGCGATCGGCTCGGCCGCCCTCACGGGCCTGGCCCTGCTCGCCTCCTACGTGGAGGAGATCAAGATCGCGATCAAGCGGACGCTCGACGCCGGCAACACGTTCTCCTTCCCCGACGGTCACCAGCTGGTCGGGAAGGCGGCGGTGAAGGAGCTCGAGGACTTCTCGCTGATGCAGATGATGTACCACTACGAAGTCACGCTCATCAATCCGAAGGTCGTCCTCGGCCTGTTCCTCGGCGCGATGATGACGATGGTCTTCGCCGGTCTCACGATGAACGCCGTGGGCCGCGCCGCCGGGCAGATGGTCGAGGAGGTGCGCCGGCAGTTCCGCGAGCACCCCGGGATCATGAAGGGCACCGAGCAGCCCGACTACAAGCGTTGCGTCTCGATCTCCACCCGCGCCGCGCAGAAGGAGATGCTCGTCCCGGCGATCATCGCCATCGCCGCCCCGGTCGTCGTGGGCCTGGTCTTCGGGGTCCCCGGTGTCCTGGGCCTGCTCTCGGGTGCCGGTGCGGCCGGCTTCGCGGTGTCGATGTTCATGGCGAACGCCGGTGGCGCGTGGGACAACGCGAAGAAGTACATCGAGGAGGGCCACAAGGGTGGCAAGGGCTCCGAGGCCCACAAGGCGGCCGTCATCGGCGACACCGTCGGTGACCCGTTCAAGGACACCTCGGGCCCCAGCCTCAACATCCTCGTGAAGCTGATGAGCATGGAGGCGATCGTCGTCGCCGGCGTGACGGTGGCGTTCAGCCTGCTCTGAGGCTGCGCTCCAGCAACGACAGAGGTGGTGCGTCCCGCTCGGGACGCACCACCTCTGTCGTTCGTCAGGGCCTCAGCGGCGCACGCACAGGGCGGCCGGCACGCCGTCGGGCACCGCCAGCGCCTCGATCGGCCACGCAGGGGGCCCCGAGTCGACGACGACGGGCTCGCCGTAGGCGGGGCCGAGCCCCACCCGGAACGCCGAGACGCCCAGTGCCAGCCCGCGGCCGGTGGCCTTGAGGTAGGCCTCCTTGCGCACCCAGCAGTCGAGGAACGCCGTGGGACGCCGGCTCGGCGGCAACCGCCGCAGGGACGCCTGCTCCGAGGGGTGCAGGCAGGCGATGAGGTCGTCGAGCCCGTCGCCCGCCACGTGGTCGGCGCGCGCCTCGACGTCGACGCCCACCGGCGCGGACGCCACCGCCACCAGCGCGATGCCGGGGTCGTCGAGGCCGCGGCTGTGGCTGATCGAGAAGAACGGACCGCCCGCGGGTGCCCCTGCGAGGACGGGTCGGCCGTGCGGCAGCTGACAGCCCGCGCAGGGGGCGCGGTCGAAGGCCACCTCGGCGGGCACCGTGCGCAGGCGCAGGGCCACCAGGCGGCGCAGGGCGACGTGGGTGACGAGGTAGAGGTCGGCGTCGGCGGGGTCGCGGAACCCCGCGAGCGTCTCGCGCTCCTCGGCGTCGAGGTCGGCGAACCCGTCGAGGGCCGCCGCCACCGCCTCGGGGGTGGCCGCGACGGCCGTCACCTGCGCCGGCAGCTCGCACGCGACGTCGACGGCGCCCGGCAGCACCGGGTCGGCCGCCGGGACGTCGAGCCGCGCGGGGGCGTCCACGCTCACGGCGCGGGCACCGCCGCTGCCGCCGGTGGGCAGGCCGCCAGGACGTCGAGCAGCATCCGCGGGGTGGCCGCGTCGAGCAGCGCGGCCGGGGGGATCGCCAGGCCGAGCTCGCGCCCGAGGCGGCGGCGCGCCGCCATCAGCAGCAGGGAGTCGTAGCCGAGGTCGGCGAAGGGGACGTCGAGGCTCGCGTCCTCGAGCGGGGCGGCGCCGTCGGGCACCAGCTCGGCCAGGACCGCGCCGACGTGCGCGAGGTCGACCGGGACGCCGGGCCGGCCGCCACCGCGACGGCGACCGGACGGGTGCAGGGCCACCGCCTCGCTGGGCTGTGCGGACATCACGACCTCCCTCGCGCGACGACACCCGCAGCGCACGCTACCGCCACGCGCCACCGGGCACCTCCAGGATGGCCCGTTCGGCCCCGACGCAGAGCCGGGCGGGCCTCGCGTCCGCCTCGAGGCGGCCTCGACCCTCCCGGGATGTCCCTCGTGTGGTCGTCTCACCCGATCGGTTCAGCGCCGCCCGCACCGATCGGGCGATCAAGGGGTCGTGGGAGAGCCGCCGACGATTCAGCCATGAGACGCGACGAAGGGCTCACGGAGAGGGTCGCCGGACCCCACCTGGAGCTGCCGCGCGTCAACGCGCTGGTGCGGGTGGCGATCGGCGTGGGGCCGGACCCCGACGGGGCGATGCGGGTGGAGGACGTCGCCTCGCGCATCGAGGACCGCACCGACCCGCAGCAGCCGTTCGCCCCCGAGCGCCTCCTGCTCGCCGCGCCGCGCTACGCGGGGGACAGCGAGCTGCCCCGGCCCGGCACCGCGTGCTGGGTCTCGTGGCCGACGCAGCGGGGGCTGATGGACCTGCCGGTGGCGTTCGTGGGGGCGGAGTACGCCCGCGAGAAGCTCGCCGCGTGGTGGGTGGAGGTCACCGGGGCCGCGGTGCGCACCGAGCGGCGCCGCTTCTTCCGGGTGACGCTGCAGCTGCCGCTGGAGCTTCGGGTGCCCGACCTCGTGCTGACCGGCCACGTCGTCGACCTCTCGGAGGGCGGACTGCGCTGCCTGCTGCCCTCGGCGCTGGACGCCGCGGGGCTGGTGCTGGGGGACGAGGTCGAGGTGGCGTTCACCCCCGAGGGGCACAGCACCCTCGCGCTGAGCGGGATCGTCGTGCGCCTGCTGCCGGGCCCGACCCGCACGGACCCGCGCGAGGTCGGCCTCCGCTTCCTCGACACCCGCGCCTATGCCGACGTCATGCGCAGGGTCGTCTACGACGAGCAGCTGCGGGCGCGCCGCCGCGTCCTGCTGTAGCGGCGGGGCCTCAGCCGAAGGACTCCTCGACGGCCGCGAGGTCGACGTCCATGCCCGCCGTCCAGCACGCCGCGGCCGCCTCCAGCAGCCGCCACCCGTCGTCGTGCCCGGTCGTCGGGCCCACGCTGAGCATCGACAGGACCGGCGGGCGCCCGTGCCGGCGCGGGTGGCGCCGGGCGAGGGTGGCCAGGCCCGAGCCGCGGCCCACCTCCACCCACGGGGTGCCGGGCGGGCAGGCGGAGGCCAGGGCACCCAGCGCGTCCCACATGCGGACGGGGGCGGTGCCGCAGGCGGCCCAGAAGGCGGGGTCGGCGGCCTCCTCCGCGGTGAGGGGGCGTGCGGCGACCGACCCGACGAGCGTCGTGGCGGGGGCCCGGCGCGTCACCCCGGCGAGCGCGGCGCCGAGGGCGTGGGCGGCCGGTGCCATCCACGGCGTGTGGTACGCCGCGCCGGCGCGCACGGGCATGACCGCCCAGCCCGCGGCGTCGAAGCGGTCCTCGGCCACGGCCAGGGCCGGCAGCGGCCCCGCGACCAGCACCTGGGACGGGCCGTTGTCGCAGGCCAGGTGCACTCCCTCGGGCAGCTGGGGCAGCATCGCCGCGCCCGGGGCGCAGGCGGCGATCATGCCCTGGGGCGGCAGCTGAGCCACCGCCAGGGCGTACTCGTGCAGGACGGCGACGGCGTCGGGCAGGTCCAGGACGCCGGCCAGGTGCAGCGCCGCCAGCTCGCCGACCCCCTGCCCGAGCAGGGCCGCCGGGCGCAGCCCCCAGGCGAGGAGGAGGCGCGCGACGGCGACGTCGACGGCGAACAGCAGCGCCATAGCGCCGCCCCCGTCGTCGCGGGCGAAGCCGGGGTCCCCGGCCAGCCACGACCTGCGCCAGCGGTCACCGTCGGCACCGAGCAGGTCCCAGACCTCCTCGACGACGGCGCCCGCGGCGGCCACCTCGGTGGTCAGCCCGTGCGCCATCCGCGGCTGCTGGGTGCCCTGGCCGGGCAGCAGCAGCGCGACGGAGCGGGGATCCGGCAGGACGACGGCGGGCTCGCCGCGGCCGTCCTCCCACCCCGGGGCGGGCGGCACGTCGTCGAACGTGGCCAGGGCGGCCAGGGCCTGCGCCGCGCCGTCGGCGACGACGGCGTACCGGACGGGACCGTGCCCGCCCGCCGACCACGCCCCAGCCAGGTCGGCGAACCCCGGCTCGCCCCGGGCGCGCAGCAGCCGGGCCAGGTGGCGGCGGGACTCCTCCGCCTGCTCCACCCCGGCGCCCGACCACGCGAGCAGCCGGGCCCGCGAGCGTGCCGGTCCCGCGCCGCCGCGCGGCGGTGACGGTGAGGTGCGCACGGGCATGACGGGTCACTCCTCGGCGAGCTGCTGACTCGGGCTGCTGACTCGGGCTGCCGACTCGGGCTGCCGACTCGGACGGCCGGCTCAGACGGCGGCGCGGGTGCGGGGGTCGGCGTCGAGCCGCTCGAGGTGGGGCTCGGAGTTGAGGATGTCGCGCTGCAGGGTCTGCAGCCGCGACGACGGCTCGACGCCGAGCTCCTCGACGAGCGTGGAACGCACGCGGCCGAACACGTCGAGCGCCTGCCACTGCCGGCCCGCCCGGTAGAGGGCGAGCATGTAGCGGGCGTGCAGGTTCTCGTGCAGCGGGTGCTGCGCGCAGAGCACGGCCAGCTCGCCGAGGAGCACCTGGTGCCGCCCGAGCGACAGGTCGGCGTCGATCCGGCACTCCAGCGCGCTCAGGCGCGCCTCCTGCAGCCGGAGCACCTCGATCTGCAGGCGCGGGCCGTGCTGGACGTCGATCAGCGCCGGTCCGCGCCAGATCGACAGGGCCTGCCCGAGCAGGCGGGAGGCGGCCTCGGCGTCGCCGGAGTCCGACGCGACGCGGCCGGCCGCGGCGAGGCGGTCGAAGCCGCACACGTCGACGACGTCGGGGGCGACGCTGAGCTGGTAGCCGACGTGCTTGGTGACCAGCACGTCCTTGGCGCGGCGGACGTCGATCGGCGCGGGGCCGGCGACGGGCGTCGCCCGCAGCGCGGCGTCGAGCTTGCGCCGCAGCTGCAGCACGTACGTCTGCAGGGTGGTGGGGGCGCTGCGCGGCGGGTCCTCGCCCCACAGCTCCTCCATGAGCGCGGACACGGTCACGACCTGACCGGGGTGAAGGGCCAACAGCGACAGCACCTGCCGGACCTTGCCCGCGGTCGGCACGATGTCGGTGTCGCGTTCCCGGGCCTCCAGGGCCCCGAGCACGCAGATCTCCATCGTTCCTCCTGGGTTTCTCGCACGCCCGCCGTCAGCGGTGCGTGCTCCACTGGCCTGGCCGTCGCCCCAGGTCACGAGGCTGCTGACGACCTACCTCGACGCTGTCACCCGGACGCCGACGGCGGTAGTGAGCCGATCATCGAGACCCCCCTGAATCCTCCCGAGGCGGGGGGTGAGGAATTCATGTGGCGTGAAGTGATCCACGAACTACCCCCCGTGTCCGGCGACTCGCAGGATGGTCCACATCACCTCGAACCCCCGTTGACAAGGAGCCCGAGATGTCCCCCATGACCTGCACCCTCGCCGCCACCGACAGCACCGACGCGACCGCCGTCGTCGCCGAGCTGTTCGCCTCCGCCGGCCTCGACGACCTCTTCGCCGAGGTCCTCGCCTCCGCCGCCACCGAGTCCGACGCGCTCGACGCCCCCCGCCTGTCCGACCGCGGAGCCACCCGCCTCACGTGGATCTGCTGGAAGACGACGGGCCTGGCCGACACCGACCGCGCGGCGGCCTGAGACCTCCCGGGCGAGACGGGACGACGCCGTGATGGCCCCCCTGCGTGAGGACCACCGCACCCGCACCGCCTCCGCCCCCGGCAACGACGCCGAGGGAACCCGGACCCTCTGCCTGAAGCAGCACGTCCGCGCGCACGTCGTCGCGGGCGAGGCCGCCTACCTGGTCTCGGAGGACGCCGTCACCGCCGTCCACGGGGCCGCCGCCGCCCGCGTCGTCCCCCTGCTCGACGGCACCCGCGACCTGCCCGCCGTCCTGCGCGAGGCAGGCGAGGGCGTCACGGCCGCGCAGGTCGGCCGCGTCGTGCTCGACCTCGTCGAGGGCGGGCTCCTCGCGGTCCGCGAGCAGCTCCCCACCGCGCCGGAGCAGCGGCGCAGCGTCGCCTGGTTCGACGCCGCAGGCCTCGACGGCCTCGACGCCCTGCACCGCATGCGCAGCTGCGTCGTCACCGTCTCGGCCGTGGGTGGGGCCGCCACCGGCGCCGTCGTCCACGCCCTGCGCGCCGCGGGCGTGGAGGTCGAGGACCGGGGCGACGACCTGGTCGTCGACCTGAGGGCCGCGTCGGCGCCGGTGAGCGCCCCGCCGTCGCTCACCGTCGTCGTCACCGACGACTACCTGCACCCGCACCTGTCGGCCGTCGACGACGCTCAGCGCGCCACCGGCCGGCCGTGGGTGCTCGCCAAGCCCGACGGCGGGCAGATGTGGATCGGGCCGTTCTTCAGCGGCCTGCCCGGCGACGGGGCGTGCTGGCACTGCCTGTCGGCGCGGCTCTCCGCCCACCGCCAGGCCGAGGGACACCTGCGCCGCCGGCTGGGCGGGCAGGGACCGCTCGGCCGCCCCGCCTCCGGGCCGTCCCTGCTCAGCCCCGGCGCGTCGTTGCTGGCCAGCGAGGTCGCGGCGTGGCTGGCGGGGGTGCGCCGCGAGCAGCAGTCGGTGTGGGTGATGGACCTCATCGGCCTGCAGGGCCGCCACCACGAGCTGCGCGCGCGGCCCGAGTGCCCCGCCTGCGGCGACCCGACGCGCTACACCGCGGCCGCCGTGCGACCCGTCGTCCTGCAGCCTCGCCCCTACGCCGCCGGGGAGGCATCCGGCGGGCACCGGGCGCTCGGGCCCGCCGCGGTCCTTACCCGCTACGGCCACCTCGTCTCCCCGATCACGGGGGTGGTCAAGGAGATCCGCCGCGACGAGCGCACCTCCGGCGTGCTGCACGCCTACCGCTCCGGCGGCAACGTCGCGGCGGCCGCGCGCAGCCTCGACCAGCTGCGCGCCGGGCTGCGCGCCGAGAACGGCGGCAAGGGCGTCACCGCGCTGGACGCCGAGGTGGGCGCCCTGTGCGAGGCCGTCGAGCGGCACTCGGGCACCGCCCGCGGCGACGAGCCGCGCGTCCGGGCCCGGATGAGCGACCTCGGCGCGGACGCCGTCCACCCCGATTCCTGCCGCCTGCTGGACCCCCGCCAGATCGCCGCCCGCTCCGGCTGGAACGCCGAGCACGGCGACTTCTCGCAGGTCGGCGCCGCCTTCGACCCCCAGCGGCTGCGCGACTGGACGCCCGTGTGGTCGCTGTCCGCCGGGCGCCACCGCTGGCTGCCGACGTCGATGCTCTACTTCGGCGCCGGCGAGGACGGCGAGGAGCTCGTCGCCGACTCCAACGGGTGCGCGGCCGGCTCCAGCCTGGAGGACGCCGTCCTGCAGGGGCTGCTGGAACTCGTGGAACGCGACGCCGTGGCCCTGTGGTGGTACAACCGCACCGCCCAGCCCGGCGTCGACCTCGACTCCTTCGCCGACCGGTGGCTGGGCCGGGTGCACGCCGAGTACGCCGCCATGCACCGCGACCTGTGGGTGCTCGACCTCACCAGCGACCTCGGCGTCCCCGTGATGGCCGCGATCTCCCGCCGCACCGACAAGCCCGCGCAGGACGTGATGTTCGGGTTCGGCGCGCACCTCGACCCCGCCGTCGCCCTGCGCCGGGCCGTCACCGAGCTGAACCAGATGATGCCGCCGCTGGTCGGCGTGCCCGTCGGGGACGTCACCGGCGCCGGCTACGGCTGCGACGACCCCGAGGCCCTGGCCTGGTGGCGCACCGCCACCGTCGAGTCCTGCGGCTGGCTGGCCCCCTCGGCCGCACCCGCCCGCACCCGCGCGTCCTACGCCCACGAGCCCACCGCCGACCTGCTGGAGGAGGTCACCCGCGTGCGCACCGCCGTCGAGGCCGCCGGCCTGGAGGTACTGGTCCTCGACCAGACCCGGCCCGAGCTCGGCCTGCCCGTGGTGCGCGTGATCGTCCCCGGGCTGCGCCCCTTCTGGGCGCGGTTCGCGCCCGGCCGCCTCTTCGACGTCCCCGTCGCGCTCGGCCGCCTCGCCGAGGCCACCCCGTACGAGCAGCTCAACCCGGTGGCCATGTTCCTCTGAGCCGAGCGGGCGCCGAGCCGCCCTCGAGGCCCGTTCGACGCCCGGTCCACGGCGGGTCCAGCGCCCGGGCGCAGCCTGGTCGTGCCACCCCACCCACGGTGAGCAAGCGGTGCCGGCGGACCGACCCACCAGGACGGGCCGCCGGCACCGGGCACACGAGACGGGCCACCGAAAAGAGGCGGAGCATGCTGTCGATCGCGTCCACGCAGCCCGAAGGCGTCGCCGTCCTGGACGGCGATCCGATCAGCGATCCGGTGGCCGCGCGGGTCGCCGAGATCGAGACGGCGTTCGGCGACCCCTGGGACGCGGGTTCCGCCCTGCCCTTCGCCGCCGTGCTCGCCGCCGACGACGCGCACGAGCTGCCCGCCGCCGGTGCCCGCCTCGTCCGCGAGCTGGGCCTGGGCGCCGAGCTGGTGCCCGCCCGCCTCGGCGGTCGGATGCGCTCGATGGACGCGATGACCCGGCTGCTGCGCCCCGTGCTGCGCCGCGACGCGTCGCTCGCCATGAGCTGCGGCCTCACCTCGTTCACCGGCTCCGCCGTCGTGTGGGTCAGCGGCACCGCCGCCCAGCAGGCCCGCACCGCCGCCGAGCTGCTGGCCGGCGGGCAGCTCGGCGTCCTGTGCCCCCAGACCGCCCACGGCAACGACTACTTCGCCGAGCAGGTCGCCCTGCGCCCCGACGGCACCGGTTGGCTGCTCGCCGGGCGCAAGTCGGCCGTCAACAACGCCGACACGGCGCGGCTGCTGCTGGCCTTCGCCACCACGCCCGGCGCCGACGGCGCCCCCGACGGGGACACGGTGCTGCTGATCGACCGCGACACCCTGCCCGCGGACGGCGTGCACCACCTCGGCCGCAACCTCAGCGACGGCGCCCGCGGCCAACGCCAGGGCGCGCTCGAGCTGCGCGACGTGCCGGTCGGCGAGGACGCCGCCGTCGGCCCCTGGGGGCTCGGCTTCCTCGCCGCCATCCCCGCGTTCGCCATGCTCAACGCCGTCTACCCCGGCGTCGTCGTCGGCATGGCCGACAGCGCCCTGCGGGTCGCCGCACGCACCACCGCCGACGGCGAGGGCCCCTGCGCCGCACCCGGCGGCGGCCCCCGCGCCCTCACGGCACTCGGCGGCGCGTTCGTCGACGTCCTGGTCGCCGACGCGCTGTCGCTGGTGGCCTGCCGGGCCGTGCACGTGCTGCCGGGGGAGTGCGACGTCGTCGCGTCCGTCGCGAAGTACCTCGTGCCCAAGCTGGTCACCGCCACGCTGCACCGGCTCACCGTGGTGCTCGGCGACGGCTTCCACGCCAGCGGCGGCGCCCAGGCGATGCTCGCCAAGCACGTCCGCGACCTCGGGCAGCTGACCTTCGGGCACGTGAACACCGCGCTGTGCCAGGCGACCATCGCCCCCCACCTCGCGCGGGTCGCGAGCGTGCCCTGGACCGCCGAGCACGCCGCTCCGGCACCGTTGTTCGCCGTCGCGGGCGACGTCCCCGAGTTCGACCCCGGCGCGCTTGCCGCGATGGGAGGCCTGGACGGCATCGCCTCCGTGATCGACCAGGTGCTGCGCGAGCTGCCGGCCGCACCGGCCCCGGCCCTCGCCTCGGCCGGCCCCGCGTGGCTGGCCACCCTCGCCGCCGCCGACGACGACCTGCTGCCCTCCCTCGTGCGCGAGCTGGCCGCCGAGGCCGCCGTGCTGCGCGGCACCCTCGTCGAGCAGTACGTGGAGGGCACGGGCTTCGACGCCACCGGCGCCGCCGAACCGAGGGCGCTCGCCGCGACCGACCGGTACGCGCTGCTGCTGGCCGCCGCGTCCTGCCTCGGGGTGTGGCGGTCCGCGCGCGCGGGCCTGGGCAGCGAGGGCCGGGCACCCGGGTTCCTCGCCGACGACGCCTGGGTCACCGTCGCCGTCCACCGGCTCCTCCGCCAGCTCAACCGCCAGGTGGCCCCGCTGCCCCGCACGCTGGAGGCCCGGATGGCCGACGAGGTGCTGACCCGGGTGCGCGAGGGCGTCAGCCTCGACCTGTACGCCGACCGCGTGGCGGGCTGAGGCGTGGGCGGGAACCCCGCACCCCGGCTGGCCGTGCGCGCCGCCGCCGAGCTCGTCCGCGACGGCTGGGGCAGCGTCGCCGCCGACCTGTCCCGCGACGGCAGCGTCGCGATCACCGCGAGGCCCGACGACGGGCGCGGCGAGTGGGGCGAGGAGGCGTCCTGGGGACGCCTGCTCGGTGCCGACGCCGCGCGGCTGGGGCGCCTCTCGACCCCCGTGCTGCGCGAGCGCTTCGTCGCCTCCCGGTGGCTGATCAAGCGGGCCGTCGGCGAGGTGGTCGGCGCGGACCCCGCCGACCTCGAGCTCGGCTACGGCCTGACCGGCCGCCCCTACGTGCGCGGGCTGGACCAGGTGGACGTGAGCCTCACCCACACCGACGACGTCCTGCTCGTGGGCCTCACCGGCCTCGGCAGCATCGGCGTCGACGTCGAGCCCGCCGCCCGGCGCCTGCTCGGCAGCGGCGTGGAACGGATGATGTGCTCACCCCACGAGCTCGACGTGCTCGCCACGCTGCCCGAGGCCGCCCGCGACCGCTGGGCGCTGCGGATCTGGACGCTCAAGGAGGCCTACTCCAAGGCGCTCGGGCAGGGGCTGCAGTTCTCGTTCACCGAGTTCGGGTTCGACCTCGACCCGGAGGTCGCCGCCGCGCCCGGCCCCATGCCCGAGGTGGGGGTGCGGCTGTGCCGCGCCGACGGGACGCTCGTGACCGCCCAGGCGGGCGGGTCCTGGACGTTCCGCAGCCTCGGCGTCGGCGCCTTCCTCATCGCCGTGGCCGTCCGGGCGACGACCTCGGGGAGGCCCCGTGACCTGCGGGCCGCCACCGGCTCGACCCCCGGCTGCTCGCCGCCGCGAAGGCGGCCGCCCGGCGTGACGCGCAACGCCCGCTGCCCTCAGCCACCGGGCGACGGCCGCGGCTGTCGACCAGTCAAGCGCGTCGCGGCGTCGACCTCCAGTGGCCGGGAGAAGTGGAACCCCTGCCCGAGGGGCGCGCCGAGCTGCTGCAGCCGGGCGAGCTGGTCGGGGGTCTCGATCCCCTCGGCGACCACGGTGAGCCCGAGCTCGCGGGCCAGCGCGACGATGCTGACCGTCAGGGCGGTGTCGGTGCGGTCGCGCCCGAGTCCCGCGGTGAACGACCGGTCGATCTTCAGGGCCGTGGCGGGCAGGTGCCGCAGGTGCTCGATGCCGTTGTGCCCGGTGCCCCAGTCGTCGATGGCCAGTCCCACGCCGAGGTCGCGCATCTGGTGCAGGTCGGAGCGCACCGACGGCCCGAGGTCCACCAGCTGCCGCTCGGTCAGCTCCACGTGCAGGAGCTCCCCGGGCAGGCCGCTGTCGGCCAGCGCGCGGCGCACCTCGCGGTGCAGCTGGGCGCCGCCGAGCTGGCGGGCCGAGACGTTCACCCAGACCTGCGGCGCCCGCGCCCCGAGGTCGCGGGCCCACGTGGCGCCCTGGCGGCACGCCTCGCGCAGGACCCACGTACCCAGCGGGCGGATCAGGTCGCGCGCCTCGGCGACGTCGAGGAACTGGTCGGGCCCCACCACCCCGCGGTGCGGGTGCCGCCAGCGCACCAGCGCCTCCACGGCCACCGGAGCCAGCCGGGCCAGGTCGTAGACCGGCTGGTAGACGAGGAACAGCTGCCGCTCCTCCAGGGCCGTGCGCAGCTCGTGCTCCAGCGTGATCTGGCGCAGCGCGAGGTCGCGGCGTCCCTTGTCGGCCTGTGACCAGCGGCTCTTGCCCGACGCCTTCGCCCCGTACATCGCGCCCTCGGCGTCGGCGACCACCTCCACCGGCGTCGAGGTGGGCCCCGACAGTGCGATCCCGACGCTCGCGGTCGGCGTCACGGTGTGGTCGCCGAGGTCGACCGGGGCGTGGATCGCCGCGAGCACCCGGTCGGCGAGGTGCTCGACGCTGGCCACCTCCGTGAGGTTCTCCGCGATCACCACGAACTCGTCCCCGCCGCTGCGGGCCGCGAAGTCGACGTCGCGCAGCGCGCCCCGCAACCGCTCCGCGACGGCGACGAGCACGGCGTCCCCCGCCGAGGTGCCGAGGGAGTCGTTGACGAGCTTGAGGTCGTCGAGGTCCACGAGCAGGACGCCGACGGGGCAGGTCGTGCGCCGGGCGCGGGCCAGCGCCCCCGTGAGGTGCTCGCGCATCAGCTCGGCGTTGGGCAGGCCGGTCAGCGCGTCGTGCAGGGCGCGGTGGGCGAGGTCGGCCTCCATCTCGCGGCGGCGCCCGACGTCCTCGAACTGGATCACCACCTGATCGGGACGGCCCTGCGCGCTCGTGCTCACCCGGGCGTCGAGCTTGACCCACACCACCTCGCCGTCCGCGCGCACGTACCGCTTCTCGATCTCCCAGTGCTCCACCTGCCCGCGCCGCTGCAGGCGCATCAGGTCGCGGCCGATCTGCTGGTCGTCCGGGTGGGTGAACTCGTTGAAGTGGTGCCCCACCACGGCGTCCTCGCCGCGTCCGAGCAGCCGGCACAGGGCCGCGTTGGCCTGCAGGAACGTGCCCGCGTCGGCGTCGGCGAGGCTGACCACGGCCATCGCGACGGGCGCGTCGCGGAAGGCCGCACGGAAGCGCGCCTCGGAGGCCGCCAGCGCCTGCCGGGTGCGGTTGGTCTCCTCGACGTCCGTCGCGACGACGACGTACCCGACGCCCGACTGGCGGCGGCGGACGGAGACGGCGACCCGCGTCGGCGTGCCGTCGGTGCGCCGCCAGGTGAAGGACGACGTCGTGCCCGGCCGGTCCGCGAGGGCGAGGACCGCCTCCGTCGGGTCGGCGATGCCCATCTCGCGCGCGCGTTCGCGCAGCTCGGCGGCGTCGAACAGGTCGCCGACAAGCCGCCCCCGCAGGGCCGCGGGCGCGAGCCCCAGGATCCGGGTGGCGCCCGCGCTGACCATCGAGCCGATCCGGCCCTGCGCGTCCAGCGACAGGATCGCCTGGTCCTGGGAGCCGTCCAGCACCTCCAGGAGGAGGTCGCGGGTGGCGGTGACCTGGTGCTGCAGGGCCCGGGTGCGGGAGACGTCGCGCAGCCCGGCGATGATCGTGCGCCGGCCGTCGACGACGCTCTCGGCCAGGGTCACCTCCACGGGCAGCCGCCGGCCGTCCCGGGTCACGACCAGCACCCCGTCACTGCCGTGCATGACGCGCGGCCCGTCGTCCAGGCGCGCCGCGGCCCGGTGCGCGCGGTGGGCGCCGTGCAGCTCCGGCGGGACGAGCGTCTCCACCGGCCGACCGATCAGCTCCTGCGCGGCCCACCCGAACTGAGCGGTGACCTGGCGGCTCACGTCGGTGATCCGGCCCTGGGCGTCGCAGACGACCACCGGGTCGGGCGCGGCGTCGAGCAGGCCGAGGGCGCGGGAGGCCGAACGTTGCGCCGCGCCCGCGCGCGCCCGCTCCGCCGTGACGTCCCGCATGATCCCCACGTAGGCGCCGTCCGCGCCCGAGCCGGGCACCCGCCGTCGCGTGCGCACCTCGAACGTCCGCAGCGCACCGTCCCAGCAGCGCAGGTGCAGGTCGAACGGCCCCACCTCGTCGCCGTCGTCGGCCCGCACGGCCGCCACCGCGTCCCGGTCCTCGGGCTCCACCAGCGAGGCCCACAGGTCGCGGGTCGGCTCGACGGTGTCGGGGATGCCCACG
Organism: Kineosporiaceae bacterium; assembly: GCA_046330935.1. Lineage (GTDB taxonomy): Bacteria > Actinomycetota > Actinomycetes > Actinomycetales > Kineosporiaceae > JAXLRU01. Next base: position 234,193 of record JAXLRU010000004.1, on the reverse strand, counting down.
AGGGCCCGCATCGCGGGGGACCACTGCATCGCGTCCCCCTCCGACCTGGCCCACGACCCCACCCCCGACAGGTGCTCGGCCTCCTCCAGCACCGCCACGTCGGCGCGGGCCCGGGCGAGCGCGCGATGCTGCTCCTCGACGTCGACGAGATGGACGAGGCCGTGCGGCGGGGGACCGGGCACCCGCGTCCCGGCCAGCAGGCAGGCCCACGTGGAGCCGTCGTCGGCGAGCACGCGCACCTCGGCGCGGACGCTGCTGCGTGCCCCCGAGGCCAGCTCGGCGGCGAACGTGCGCACCAGGTCCGCGGACTCGGGCACCAGCAGGTCGGCGACGGTGCGCCCCGTCAGCGATCCCGGCGCCGCCCGCATCAGGCGCTCCATGGCGGGGTTGGCCAGGGTGATCCGCCGCTCGTCGTCGACCTCCGCCATCCCGACGGGGGCAAGGTGGAACACCTCCTCGAACCGCTGCCGATCGCGCCTGCCCTCCGCCGCGACCTCCTCCTGCGCCGTCGCGTCCGTGGCCTCGACGGCGATCGCGTCGGCGTCGTGCCAGGTGACGGGGTGCACCCAGGCGTGCAGGACGCGCGGGGCACCGGGTCCCAGCCACTCCCCGGGCAGCCGGCCCGAGCCCGAGCCGTCGGCCGCCTGCTCCCGCAGCCAGCGCAGGCACTCCTCCGGGACGACGTCCGGGACGCCGTGCTCGGCCGGGCGCAGGCCCGGCCCGCCGGTGTGCCGCCACAGGCTCGCCGCCGGGTTCGTCCAGCGCACCCTTCCCGCGTGGTCCACGACCATCACGGCCGAACCCGACGTCTCGACGAGCGCGCGCAGGTCGGCCTCGTCGCGGGCCAGGCGCCGGCGCACCCGGCTGAGCGCCCCGATCTCGACGCTGACGGTGGCCACCTGCGGCACGCCGTCCGCCGTCGTCGCCGGCAGCGGGAACGCCGTGGTGACCAGCTCGCGGCGCTCCCCCCGCGCGCCGGTGGTCGTCTCGTCGTCCGTGACCGGGCGGTGCAGGTCGAGCGCCCGCGCCTCCACCGGCCGCAGACGCGGGTGCTCCTCGGCCACGTGCGGGTCGGGGGCCGCGGCGCCCAGCTCGGCGGCGGCCGGGGTGGCCAGCAGCAGGGTGCCCTCCGCGTCCCGGACCGCCACGGGTACCGGGCAGTGGTCGAGCAGCGCCCTCAGCGAGGTGGTGCGCCGGGCCAGCGCCAGCGCCTGGGTAGCGATCCGGCGGCGCGAGGAGCGCAGGTCGAGGACGGCGACGGCGTGGCGGGCGCAGGCGCGCAGCCCCGCGCGTTGGTGGTCGTCCAGTTCGCCCGGGTGCGGGACCGCGACGACCAGTGCGCCCAGGACGAGCCCGTCGTCGTCGAGCAGCGGTGCGCCATGGGCGTCGGCCGCGGGTGCTCCGTCGTCGGCTGCTCCGGCGTCGGGCTGCGGGGCGGTGGCGTTGCCGTCGGCCGGGCCGCGTCCGTCGGTGCGGGCGACGACGTCGGCGGCGCAGCGCTGCAGGACCTCGGCGACGGGGGTCCACGGCACGCGGGCGTAGCGCCAGCGGCGGTCGCCGTCGAGGACGTGCAGCAGGACGAGCGGGACGTCGAGGGCGAGCGCCGTGACGGCGAGCAGCTCCTCCAGCTCGGGTGCCGCATCGTCGCCGTCGAGGGCGCGCGCGGCCAGCACCGAGAGCCGGGACTGGTCGAGGTCGTCCAGCCCGACGGATCCGGTGCTGCGGAGCCGGCCCGCCCGTGCGTCCTCCATCCGACCCCCACGCGCCTGACCGTGTCGCCTTGCTCGCTGTCGGTGACACTGTCATCCCGACAGTTCGCTCAAGCAAGACATTCAGGGCGTGTCGTCGCCCTGTGGTGGGTCCCGTTCGCGCTCGCGACCTGCGATGCCATCGCCGGGTGTCGCCGAGCGGGGTGGGCCCCGGCCGTCCGTGCGGCTTTGGGGACTCTCCCCGCGGTATGACCGCGCAGACGCTCCCCAAAGGCGTGACGGCTGGGCGGATGCCGAGCCCAGGCGAGGTGGGCAACGGGCAGAGGCTGGCCTTTGGGGACTCTCCCCGCGGTATGGCCGCGCAGATGCTCCCCAAAGCCGCGGGTAGGGCAGGATCGGGGGCGTGACCGAGGAGCTTCGCACCGACCGGCTGCTCCTGCGCCGCTGGCGGGACGCCGACGCCGCGCCCATGGCCGCGATCAACCGCGATCCCGAGGTCGCGCAGCTGCTCAACCGCCGCCTCGACGACGCGGGCATCGACGGCTTCCACGCGATGGTCGCCGGGCACTGGGACGCCCATGGCTACGGCCCCTGGGCTGTGGAGCGCTGCGACACCGGGGAGTTCCTCGGGTTCGCGGGGCTCGCGCTGGTGCCGCCGCTCCTCGCCGACGCGGGCGCGGGTGTCGGGCCGGAGCTGGGCTGGCGCCTGGCCCGCACGGCGTGGGGCCACGGCTTCGCGACGGAGGCTGCCGCCGCCGCGCGCGACGACGCGTTCGCCCGGCTCGGCCTGGCCGAGCTGATCTCGATCATCCATCCCGACAACGTCCGGTCCCAGCGCGTCGCCGTGAAGCTCGGCATGAACCGCGCCCGGCAGGTGCCCAACCCGCTGCTCGGCATCGACGTCGACGTCTGGTCGCTGGCCGCGCCCGCGCGCTGAGCCCACCCGCGCGCTGAGCCCACCCGCGCTGAGCCCGCCCCTGCACTGAACCCACTCGCACGGTCGCGCTCGTCCCCACCCCCACCGCAGGCCCACCCGCGCTCAAGGTCACCTCCAGCCCGGGTTCCTAGCGTCGTCGGTGCAGCGCCTGCCACCCCCGGCACGCTCCCCGGCCGCACCGCATCCGGGCAGCACCGCAGCTGGGGGACGGTCCCGGTCAGGGACGCCCGGGACCCGGCAGTCGCGCGGCACCCGGCCCCCTGCGTAAGGACAGTGACCGTGCGAATCGTGTCTCTCAGTGAGGTGCTGCCCGGCGCCGCGGTGACGAACGCCGCGCTCGCCGCGCGCTTCGGCCTGCACGAGCAGTGGCTGGGCGCGACCACCGGAAACCGCACCCGCCACTTCTGCCGTCCCGACAGCCCCGAGGGCGTCCCCTCGACCACCAGCGATCTCGCCGTCGCGGTCGGCGCCCAGGCGCTGCGCAACGGCGGGTTCACCGCCGCCGACATCGACTTCGTCGTGCTGTCGACGGCCAGCCCCGACCACCTCATGCCCGCCACGGTGAACCTCGTCGCGGACCGCCTCGGCATCGACGGCGTCCCCACGTTCCAGCTGACCAGCGGCTGCGCGGGTGCCCTGCAGGCCCTCTACACCGCCCGCGCGCTGCTCGGGGACGGCGGCGGCGGGCTGCGCCGCGGCCTCGTCGTCGGCGGCGACACGTGCGTGAAGATGCTGCCGAACGACTCCGACCCGCGCTCGCTGCGCCCCGCCGAGATGATCAACTTCGCGATGTTCGGCGACGGCGCGGGCGCGGCGGTCGTCGAGGCCGTGGACGTGAGCCCCGGCGAGGGCCTGGTCGTCGAGCAGATGTTCCTGCGCACCCACGGGCACGGCCGCAAGGGCGCGCAGACGGTGCGCTGGTACGGCGTGGACGGCGCCCCGCAGGTTCGCGGGCCCCGCGGCACCACGGCGCGCGAGTCGATGGCCGAGGAGGACTACAAGGCGATCGAGGCGAACGTGCCCGGCCTCGCCGCCGGGGTCCTCGCCGAGCTGGTGGGCCTGACCGGCTGGCACCTCGCGCAGGTCGAGCACGTGCTCGTGCCGCAGCTCAACGGCGTCATGACCGAGAAGATCCGCGAGCACCTCGGGGTGCGCCCCGACCAGGCCGTCTCGTGCGTGGCCGAGACGGGCAACAACGGAAACGCGCTGCCCTTCGTCCAGCTGCACCGCGCCGCGGAACGCTTCGCCACCGCCGCTCCCGGCGAGCGCGTGCTGGTCGCGAACATCGAGTCGAGCAAGTGGACGGTCGCGGGGCTCGCCCTGCGGCTGGAGGGTCCCGTGGCGGTCGGGGCCGCCGACGGCGGGGCCGCGCTCGACGCCGCAGCGCTCGACGCCGCCCTGAACGCGGCGGCCCTGGACGCCGCGGCCGTGAACCCAGCCGCCCTGGACGCCGCCCTCCCCGTGGCGGGTGCGTGATGACGCTCGAAGCGGTCGTCCCGGCCCCCGCCGCCGAGCCCGTCGTCACCCGGCCGCCGGCGCCCCTGTCGCCGCTGCGCGAGCTGCGCGCCCTGCGCCGCGAGGGCCTCGACGCCGCATCCGCCGCCCGGGTCGCCCACCTGGCTAGCGCGCTCACCGACCCCCTCGACGTCGAGGCCGCGGGCCGACTGCTCGCCGCCGACGACACCCGTGCGCAGCTCACTGCGGCGGGCTGGCGGGAGCAGCGGGTGGCGCTCGTGGGCAGCTCGACGCTGGACCAACTGCCGCCGCTGCTCACGGCCGCCTGCGCGGCGCAGGGGATCACCACGACGGTGGCGGTGCCCGACGGCTTCGACCAGTGGCGGCTGCAGATCCTCGCCGGCGCCCCCGCCTTCGCCGACCTCGACCCCCGCCTGCTCGTCTGCCTCCTCGACGACGAGGCCGTGTTCGGGGCCGTGGCCGACCCCCTCGACCTCGACGCCGTGGAGGAGCGCCTCGCGGCGTTCCCCGCCGAGCTGGAGCAGTGGGTGGCCGCCGCCCACCGCGCGCTGCCCGCGCTCGTCGTCCTCACCACGATCCCGCTGTCGCCGCTGCGCCGCGACCGGCTCGTCGACCACCGCTCCAAGGCGCGCCTGGACGCCGCGTGGCTGGCCATGAACGCGGGCATCGCCGCGCTGGCCGCGCGCCACGACACGGTCGTCGTGCTCAGCGCCGACCTGCTCGCCGAGCGAGCGGGGGGCTTCGCCCCCGCGCCGCGGATGCGCCACGCCGCCGCGCACGCCTACTCGCCCGCTTACCTGCACCAGCTCGCCCTCGAGCTGGCGCGGCTGGCCCGCGCCGACCTCGGCATGGCCCGCAAGGTGCTCGTGCTCGACCTCGACCACACGCTGTGGGGCGGGGTCGTGGGGGACGACGGCGTGGCCGGGGTGACGATCGGCGGCGGCTGGCCCGGCAGCGGTCACGCCGAGCTGCAGCGCCTCGCCAAGGACCTCTCCCGCCAGGGTGTGCTGCTCGCCGTCGCCTCCAAGAACGACGACGCCGTGGCGCGCGAGGCCATCGCCACCCACCCCGACATGGTGCTCGCGCCCGAGGACTTCGTGGCCGTCCGGGCGAACTGGGAGCCGAAGCCGGGCAACGTCACCGACCTCGCGGCGGGCCTCAACCTCGGCGTCGACGCGTGCGTGTTCGTCGACGACAACCCCGCCGAGCGCGACCTCATGACCCGGCTGCTGCCGCAGGTGGCCACCGTCGACCTGCCCGCCGACCCCGCGGCCTACGCCGCCGCGGTCGCGGCCCGCGGCGACTTCACGGTCGTCCGGCTCACCGGCGAGGACCGCGAGCGCACCGCGATGTACCGCAGCCAGGCCGCCCGGGCCGACGCCGCGTCGTCCGCCGGCAGCCTCACCGAGTACCTGACCGACCTGCGCTCGGTGCTCACGCTGGAGGCGATGACGCCGCTGAACGCCGCGCGGATCGTCCAGCTGTTCGGCAAGACCAACCAGTTCAACCTCACCGGCCGCCGCTACGGCGCCGAGGAGGTCGAGCACCTGCGCGCCGCCGGGACGACGGCGTTCGTCGGCGCGCGCCTCGCCGACAGGTTCGGGGACAACGGCCTGATCTCGGCGGTCGCGATCGGCGAGCGGCACGAGGGCGACGCGCTGGTGTGGGACGTCGAGAACGTCGTCCTCAGCTGCCGTGTGTTCGGCCGCGACGTCGAGCACGCCATCGTCGGGCTCGTCCTGCGCGCCGCCTGCGCCGCCGGCGTCACCGCCGTCACGGCCACCTTCCGTCCGACCGCGAAGAACCGGCGGTTCGGCGCGTTCTACCCCTCCCTCGGCTTCCGGGACGTCGGCGACGGTGAGCGCGCCGACGCCCCGGAGGGCGCCCGACAGTTCCGGCACGACCTCGACGACCTGGCGGACCTGCCGCCGTGGGTCTCGATCACCCCCACGATCACCTGCGACATCAGCCCGCAGCTGAGGCTCACCGGCGCGGGACGAGGAGGCGAGCACCATGTCTGACACCGCTGCCGGGGCCGCACAGGCTCTCGTGGTCGAGGTCCTGGCCCAGATGCTGGACGTCGAGGAGCCCACCGTGGAGCAGGCGGCGTCCCTCGCCGACCTGCCCGGCTGGGACTCCGTGAACGCGCTGCGCACGCTCGTGTTCCTCGAGCGCGAGGCCGGCGCCCCCCTGGACTTCGCCCGCTACGCCGCCGCCACCACGGTGGCCGACGTCGTCGCCGTCGTGGAGGCCGTGCTCGGTGCCGGGCTCGGTGCAGGGCTGGTGGCGCCGTGACCGAGGCCCTCGTCGTCCTCGCGCAGCCCGGCGCCGCCGTGGCCGTGCGGGCGAGCGTCGCCGACGCCCCCCCGCTGGCGCTCGTGCCGCCCAGGGCCGCGCCCGCCGCCGACCCGGCGCCCGCCGGACCGCCCGCCGCGCCGCCCCGCGTCCCCGCCTCGCGGCCGCTGCCGCGAGCCCGCCGGGGGACGCTCGCGTTCCTCGGCCACGCCCGCCAGACCCCGCACGTCTACCTGCTGGCCGACGTCGACGGGACGGCGATCGCCGCTGCCCGCGCTGCGGCGAAGGCCCGGGGGACCCGCCTGAGCTGGGTGTCCTTCGTCGTGAAGGCGGCGGGGGACGTGCTCGCCGAGCATCCCGACGCGGCCGCGATGTTCGCCGAGGGCCCGCTGCGGCGCTGGCGGCCGCGGCTGCAGCAGCCCGACACGATCGCCGCGAAGGTGCTGTTCGACAAGTCCGTGGACGGCCAGCGGTGCGTGGCCTCGGGCGTCCTGCGCGACGTCCCGGGCATGGACCTCGACGCCGTCCAGGCCGCCCTCGACGACTACAAGGACGCCGAGATCGGTCCGACGGGCCCGTTCGCGGGCGCCCACAAGCTGCAGCGGCTGCCGCTGCCGGTGATCCGCCTCGCCTACCGGGCCGCGCTGATGAAGCCGCCGGTGCGCAACGCCGTCCAGGGCACGTTCTCCGTCACGTCGATCGGCCACACGAAGGTCCGCACGATCCTCCCGCTCATCTCCGGGACGGTCGGGTTCGGCGTGGGCCACGTGGCCGACGCCCCCGTCGTCCGCGACGGCCGCCTCGCCGTCGCCCCCGTCCTTCCCCTCTCGCTCTCCTTCGACCACCGGGTCATCGACGGCGCGCTCGCGTCGCAGGTGCTCGCCGAGGTCAAGGACCGCCTCGACACCTGGGAGCAGCAGTCATGACCGCCACCGACGCCCCGACCACCCCCGCCGTGCCCGCGGAGACCGACGTCCTGATCGTCGGCGGCGGCCCCGCCGGGTCGCTGCTGGCCGCCCTGCTGTCGCGGCGCGGCATCCGCGTCGTCCTCGCCGAGAAGCACCGCTCGATCGAGCGGGAGTTCCGCGGCGAGACCGTGGCGGCGCCGTCGGTGACGTCGCTGCGCGCCCTCGGGTTCGGCGCGGCCATGGACGCCCATGGGTTCCTGGAGACGCTCGGCGTGACGATGCGGATGGAGGGCCGCGACGTCATGCACGTCGACTACGGCCGCCTCGGCGACGGCACCCTGCCGATCGACATCCCGCAGCCCGCGCTGATCGGCGCGTTCATGCAGGAGGCGGGCCGGTTCGACACGTTCACGAGCCTGCCGGGGACGGCGTTCAGCGACCTCGTCACCGACGCCGACGGGACCGTGCGCGGGGCCGTGCTCAAGCTGCCGGACGGCGGGCGCGCCACCGTGCGCGCGCGGGTGGTCGTCGGCGCCGACGGCCGGTTCTCGAAGGTCCGCCACGTGGCCGGGCTCGAGGCAACGATCACGCCGATGGGCCGCGACTTCCAGTGGTTCAAGCTGCGCCGACCGCAGGGCTGGGGCAACACCGCCGAGCTCGTCGTCGACGGCGACCACCACCTCGTCGTCCTGCCGACGTTCCCCGACACCCTGCGGATCGGCCACAACCTGCCCAAGGGCGGGCTGGGGACGCTGCGCAAGGCGGGGTTCGCGGCGTTCCGCTCCGAGGTGCTCGCCATCGACCCGCGCCTGGAGTCGCTGTTCGACGAGTCCGTCACGTCCTTCGCCGACACCTCGTTCCTGGAGATCTTCACCGCCGAGGTGCCGCGGTGGTCGCGCGACGGCCTGCTGCTGATCGGCGACGCGAGCCACACCTGTACGCCGATCCTCGGCCAGGGCGTGAACCTCGCGTTCCAGGACGTCGTCCAGCTCACGCCCGTCCTCGCCGCCGCGCTCGCGTCGGGCAACGGGCGTGAGCCGATCCCCGCGTCGGCGTTCGACCGCTTCGTCGCCACGCGGCGCAAGCACAAGGACTTCGTCACGAAGTTCCAGCGGATGCAGGAGACCAACCTCGGCAAGTCCTCGGCGCGCGACGTCCGGATCCGCCGGCTCCGGTTCGGCCTGCTGCACCGGCTGCCGATCAAGTACCGCCTGTTCAGCAAGGTGATCGCGGTGCAGCACCCGATCGACCCCGTCGACCTCGAGCTGGCCCAGCGCGCCGCCGCCGCCACGTGGGCCGTGCCCGGCACCACCGCCGGCGTGCCCGTGGGGGCCCGCGCCTGACACCCCCGCCTGACGCGCGCGCCCGACCGCTCCGCCCGACCCCTCGCCCCACAGCCCTATCCCCGACCGATCGCCGTCCGCGCCCGCCGTCCCGGCCCGGCGCCGTCCCGTCGTCCCCATGCCAGCACCGTCCCGGAGGCCTTCGTGACCAGCCCCGACGTTCCCCCCGCCCCCAGGCTCGCCACCCAGGACCCCACCCGGCTGCTCGCCGTCGTCGGCCTGGCCGGGCGCTTCCCCGGCGCGCCCGACCTCGAGGCGTTCTGGGACCTCCTCGACCGCCGCGGCGACGCGATCGGTCCCGTCCCGGCGGACCGCTGGGACGCCTCGGCGCAGCTGGACCCCGAGAAGAGCATCCAGGCCGTCGGCGGGTTCCTGGCCGACGTCGACCGGTTCGACCCCACGTTCTTCGGGATCAGCCCGCGGGAGGCCGCCGAGGTCGACCCGCAGCAGCGGCTGTTCCTCGAGGCGGCGTGGAAGGCGCTGGAGGACGGCGGGGTGCCCGCCGCGTCGCTGAGGGGCAGCCGCACCGGCGTCTACGTCGGCGCGTCGTGGCACGACTACGAGATCCTGCGCAAGGAGCGCGGCGCCGCCTCCACCCAGCACAGCGCGGTCGGCAACGCCCTCGACGTCACGGCGGCGCGGGTGTCGTACTTCCTCAAGCTGAAGGGCCCCAGCCTGGTCGTGGAGACCGGCTGCTCCTCGGCGCTGGTCGCGCTGCACCTGGCCGGGCAGGCCGTGCTCAACGGCGAGCTGGACGGCGCGCTCGTCGGCGGCGTCAACCTCATCCTCGCCCCCGACGTGTCGGTGAACCTCACCCACTTCGGCGGGCTGTCGAAGGTCGGCCGCTCGCAGGCGTTCAGCGCGAAGGCCGACGGGTTCGTGCGCGGCGAGGGCATCGTCGCGGTCTACCTCAAGCGGCTCGACAAGGCCCTGGCCGACGGCGACCGGATCCGCGGCGTCCTCGTCGCCACCGCGGTCAACAACGACGCGGGCGGGGAGTCGCTGGTCACGCCCAACCCCGACGGGCAGACCGACCTGCTGACGCGCGTGTACGCCGACGCGGGGGTCGACCCCGACAAGCTGTCCTACCTGGAGGCCCACGGCACCGGGACGCTGCGCGGCGACCCGATCGAGGCCGGCGCGATCGGCCGGACGTTGGCCGCGAAGCGCTCGCCCGACGCCGGGCCCCTGTACGTGGGGTCGGTGAAGACGAACATCGGCCACCTCGAGGCCACCGCGGGGCTCGCGGGCCTCGCGAAGGTGCTGGTCAGCATCGAGCACGGGCGGGTCCCCGCGTCCCTGCACGCCGAGGAGCTCAACCCCGAGATCGGCTTCGACGAGCTCAACCTCGCCGTCGCCCGTGACGGGCTCGACCTGCCCGACCCGGCCACGCAGGTGTCCTACCTCGGCGTCAACAGCTTCGGCTGGGGCGGCACCAACGCCCACGTCGTCGTCGCCACGCCCGCCCTGGCCGCGACCTTCGCCTCCGGGGAGGACGCCGACGCCGCCCCCGAGACCGGGCTGCCGCCCGTCCTCGCCGTCACCGCGCACACCGACGACGCGCTCCAGCAGCGCGCCGCCGACCTCGCCACCCGCCTGGACGGCGCGACGCCCGCCGAGCTCGCCGACGTCGCCGCCACCCTCGGCCGCCACCGTGACCACTTCGCCGCCCGCGCGGGCGTCGTCGCCGCCGACACCGACGCCGCCGTCGCCGCACTGAAGGCGCTGGCCGCGGGGGAGGAGGACGTGCCCGGCGCCGTCACCGGCCGGCCCCGCGAGCGCGGCAAGGTCGCGTTCGTCTTCCCCGGTCAGGGCTCGCAGTGGGCGGCGATGGGCGCGCAGCTGCTCGACGCGTCGCCGGTGTTCGCCGCGACCGTCGCCCGCTGCCAGGAGGCCCTCGCCGAGTTCGTCGACTGGGACCTCACGGAGATCCTGGCGGGCCGGGCCGGGCCGGGGAGGAGTGGATGACCCGCATCGACATGCTCCAGCCCGTGCTGTGGGCGGTGTCGCTGGGCATCGCCGAGCTGTGGCGGGCCGCGGGAGTCACCCCCGACGTCGTGATCGGGCACTCCCAGGGCGAGGTGACGGCGTCCACGTTCGCCGGGCACCTGTCCTACCGCGACGGCGCCCTCGTGATGGCCCGCCGCTCCGCGATCGCCCGCCGCACCTCCGGCAAGGGCCGCATGCTCGCCGTCGACCTCGACCTCGCCGGCGCCCAGGCCGCGCTGGCCGGGTTCGAGGAGCAGGTGTCGATCGCCGTCAACAACGGCCCCCGCTCGTGCGTGCTCTCGGGCGACACCGACGCGGTGCTCGTGCTGAAGGAGCTGCTCGACGCCGAGGGCACCTTCTGCCGCCTCGTCAACGTCGACTACGCCTCCCACAGCCCGCAGATGGAGGAGCTGGGCCCCGACCTGATGACGGCGCTCGCCGAGGTCACGCCGCGCGCCGGCGACGTGCCGATCTTCTCGACCGTGCTGGTGGAGGCCCTCGACGGCAGCCAGCTCGACGCCGCGTACTGGACGGCCAACCTGCGCCGGCCCGTGCTGTTCGCCGACACGCTCGCGAAGGCGTTCGAGGCGGGCGTCACGCACGTCGTCGAGATCAGCCCGCACGCCATCCTCGGGCCCGCGATCGAGCAGCTCGCCGCCCTGCAGGCCGACCCGCCCGCCACCCTGACCTCGCTGCGCCGCGACCAGGGCGCCCCAGCCGACCTCGCGCGCTCGTTCGCGAAGGCATACGCCGCCGGGCTGGAGCCGTTCGCCGGGCAGGCGGGATCGCCCGTCGCCCTGCCCGAGTTCCCCTGGCAGCGGCAGTCGTACTGGGTGCCCGCCGCGCGCCGGCGCTCCGACGCCTCGGGCTCCGGCTTCGAGGTGACCCTCACGCCGTCGCCGACCGAGGCCGACGCGTGGACGGGCGCGCTGGCCCTCGGCGTCGACGCCGCCCCCTGGCTGCGCGACCACCAGGTGCACGACGCCACCGTCCTGCCCGGCACCGGGCAGCTCGCGCTCCTCCTGGCCGCCGCCCGCGCCCGCTCCGGCGCGCTGCCCGCCGCCGTCACCGGCGTGCGGTTCCTCAGCGACCTCACGCTGCCCGACGACGCCCCCGTCGCGGCGTCCGTGACGTGGCGGGACGACGTCGCCCAGGGTGGATCGTTCGTCCTCCAGTCGCTGCCCGAGGGGTCGACGTCGTGGACGACGCACGCGACCGCCCGGGTGCGGACCTCGGGTGCGGCGCCCTCGGCGCCCGCGTTCCCCGCCGCGCTGCTGGACGCCGACGGGCCCTCGCCCGCCGACTTCTACGCCGGGTGGGCGGCCCGCGGCCTCGGCTACGGCCCCGCGTTCCAGGGCATCACGCAGCTGCACGCCGGCGACGCCGGGGTGCTCGCCCGCGTCGTCCTGCCGCAGGCGTGCCGCGCCTCGGCCCGCGCCGGCGCCCTGCACCCCGCGCTGTGGGACGCCGCGCTGCAGGCCTGCCTCGCGCTCGTCGCCGGCGCTGACGCGGACTCGGGTGCCGTCGTCCCCGTGGCCGTCGACCGGATCGACCTGCACGAGGCGTTCACCGGGCTCGACACGGCCGTCACCGACGTGTGGTCGACCGCGCGGATCGTCGGGGACCACGTCGTCGACCTGGACGTCTTCGACGCCGACCGGCACCCCCTGCTGTCGATGCGCGGGTTGCGCCTGCAGCCGCTCGACCTCGGCGGTGACGCCGGTGCCGAGCAGGACCCGCGCGTGTTCCGGCTCGCGTTCGAGGCGACCGGCGAGGTGGTGACGCAGGAGGCCACGGCCGGGGCGGACGCCGCTGACGGACCCACGCCGTCGCGCTGGGTCGTCGTGGGTGCGGGCGTCGACGGCGCCGGGGACGTCGCGGCGGCCCTGTCCGCCCGGGGCGCCTCCACCGCCGTCCTCGCCCTCGCGGCCGGGCTGCGCGAACAGCTGGCCGCCGCGCTCGCCTCCCCCGTCGCCGCGGGCGTCGCGTTCCTCGTGCCCGGCACCGCCAACGACGCGGCCCGGCGCTCGGCGATCCTCACCGACCTCGCCGACGTCGTCCGCGCCGCGTCCGGGCAGCCCACGCCGCCGCAGCTCGCGATCGTCACCGCTCGCGCCCAGGTCGTGGACGGCGACGGCGTGGTCCCCGACCCGGCCGCCGCGCTGGCTTGGGGCTTCGGGCGGGTCGCCCGCCGCGAGCACCCCGAGCTGCGCACCCGGCTGCTCGACGTCGACCCCGCGGCCGCAGGCTGGGCGCCCGCGCTCGCCGCCGAACTGCTCGGCACCGAACCCGGCGCCGCCGACCTCGCCGACGACCAGGTGGTGCTGCGCGGGCCGCGGCGCTGGGCGGGCCGCCTCGTCGAGGGTTCCGCGCCCGAGGAGGGCTCCGAGGTGGCGCCATGGGCGACCCCCGCGCAGCCGTTCCGCCTCGTCCCCGCCACCCCGGGGGTGTGGGAGGGCCTGGAGTTCCGCCCGCTCGCCCGCCGCGCCCCCGCCGCCGGGCAGGTCGAGATCGAGGTCAGCGGTGCCGCGCTGAACTTCATCGACGTCATGAAGGCCATGGGCACCTACCCCGACACCAGCGCGGGCGCCGACCTGCTCGGCGGTGAGGCCGTGGGCCGCGTCGTCGCCGTCGGCTCCGGTGTCACCGGGTTCTCGGTGGGCGACCGCGTCGTGGCCTGCGCGTTCGGGTCGATCGCGACGCACGTGACCGTCGACGTCGAGCATGTGGTGCCGGTGCCCGCGCACCTGTCGGACGCCGACGCCGTCGGCCTGCCGCTCGTGCTCCTCACCGCCTGGTACGGCCTGCACGACCTGGCCCGGCTGTCGGCGGGCGAGACCGTGCTGATCCACTCCGCGACGGGCGGGCTGGGCCTCGCCGCCGTCGCCGTCGCCCGGCACCTCGGCGCCACGGTGATCGCGACGGCCGGGTCGGAGTCGAAGCGGGCGTGGCTGCGCGAGCAGGGCATCGAGCACGTCTTCGACAGCCGCGACCTGTCGTGGGCCGACGGCGTCGCCGCGGTGACGGGCGGGGCGGGCGTCGACGTCGTCCTCAACTCGCTGACCGGCGCGAACATCCCGCTCGGGCTCGACGCGCTCGCCGAGGACGGCCGGTTCGTCGAGGTCGGCAAGAAGAACATCTACGCCGGGACGCCCGTCTCGCTGTCCGCCTTCCGCAAGGGCATCTCCTTCGCCGCGGTCGACCTCGCGGGCCTGATGAGCCGGCGCCCCGCCCGCTTCGCCGCGCTGTTCGCGCAGGCCTGGCAGCACGTGGCGTCCGGGGCGATCGCGCCGCTGCCCGTCGCCGAGTACCCGTTCGCGGACGCCGCCGAGGCGTTCCGCGAGATGGCGCAGGGGCGGCACATCGGCAAGTTCGTGCTCACCGACCCGTCGTCGGTGACGTCGGTCGTGCCCGCCGCGTTCAGCGGGGGCCGGCTGCGGGCCGACGGCACCTACCTGATCACCGGCGGTCTCGGGGCGCTCGGGGTGTCGCTGGCCTCGTTCCTCGCCTCCCGGGGCGCCGGGGCGCTCGCGCTCGTGGGCCGCTCCGCGCCGTCCGCCGCCGCATCGGACGCCCTCGAGGCCCTGCGGGCGTCGGGGACGGCGGTCGAGGTGTTCTCGGCCGACGTCGCCTCCGCCGAGTCCGTCACCGAGCTGCTCGACAAGGTGCGCGCCACGATGCCGCCGCTGCGGGGCGTCGTCCACGCCGCGGGCCTGCTCGACGACGCGACGATCCTCAACGTGCAGGCGTCGCAGGTGGACAGGGTGCTCGCGCCGAAGATCAGCGGCGCCCTGACCCTCGACGCGGCCACCGCGTCCGACCCGCTCGACCTGTTCGTCGCGTTCTCGTCGGCCGCGTCGCTGATCGGCAACGCCGGCCAGGCCGCCTACGCCGCCGCCAATGCGGCGATGGACGCCTTGATGGCCGCCCGGCGCCGGCGCGGGCTGCCCGGGCTCGCCGTTCAGTGGGGTCCCTTCGCCGAGATCGGCCTCGCCGCCGCGGGCGACCACCGCGGGGCCCGACTGTCCGACCGGGGCATGGGGTCCTTCACGGCTTCCGAGGGGTGGGCGGCGCTGGAGTCGTTCCTCGCCGCGCCCGCCTCGGAGGTGTCGCCCGCCGTCGGGTACGTGCCGATGAACCTGCGCCAGTGGTTCGACGCCTACCCCGACACCGCAGCCCAGCCCACCTGGGCGGTGCTGCGGGCGGCCTCGATGTCTGGGGCGCCCGCGTCCTCCGGTGGCTCGGAGTTCCTGGCCTCGCTGGCCGCCGCCGCCGACGGCGAGCGCGTGGAGCTGGTCGAGGGCAAGGTGCGCCAGCTCGTGGGGCGCGTGCTCCGGCTCGACCCCGCCTCCGTGGACCGCGAGACGCCGTTCAAGGCGCTCGGGCTCGACTCGCTGATGGGGCTCGAGCTGCGCAACCGGCTCGAGTCCGCGTTCGGGCTGAAGCTGTCGCCGACCCTGCTGTGGACGTACGGGTCGTCCAAGGCGCTCGCCGGGGAGCTGTGCACGCGGTTGGCCGCTGCCGCCGAGTGAGCTCTGCTCCTGCCCGGGGACGGTCCACGGTGCTTCACGCCGTGGACCGTCCCTGTGGCGTCTCCGTGCCCACGCCCGCCCAGCCTTTGGGGAGCATCTGCGCGGTATGAGCGCGAGGAACGTCCCCCAAGCGTGGGGCAGGCGGGGGAGGGGCGTGCGTAGGCTGCCGAGGTGACCACGATCGGGTGCGTGTTCCTGCCGTCGCTGCCACCGGAGCGCCTGCGGGGGTTCGCGCAGGCCGCGGAGGACGCGGGCGTGCCGGAGCTGTGGCTGTGGGAGGACTGCTTCCTCGAGTCGGGCCTGGCCACCGCCGCGGCGGTGCTCGCCTGGACCCAGCACCTGCGCGTGGGCGTCGGCCTCATGCCCACCCCGCTGCGCAACGTGGCGCTGACGGCGATGGAGCTGGCGACCCTGCACCGGCTGTTCCCGGGGCGGCTGATCCCGGGCGTGGGCCACGGCGTCCAGTCGTGGATGGCGCAGGTGGGCGCCAGGGTCGAGTCCCCGCTGACGCTGCTGCGGGAGTACACCCTGGCGTTGCGCGCCCTGCTCGACGGCGAGGAGGTCAGCACCCAGGGCCGCTACGTCAGGCTGGACGGCGTGAGGTTGGGCTGGCCGCCGGCCGCGCACCTCGGCGTCCACGCGGGCGGGCAGGGCCCGAAGACGCTGCGGCTGGCGGGGGAGGTCGCCGACGGCAGCCTGCTCACGGCCGACCTGGGGCCGGACGGTGTCCGTGCGGCGTGCGCGCTGATCGAACAGGGCCGCGCGGCGGCCGGCGCCGGCCGCGAGCACCGCATCACCGTCAACCTGCTCGCCGCGATCGGCCCCGACGCGGCGGAGCGCCTGGCCCGATCGAAGCAGCGGTGGGGGATCACCGACCCGACCGCCGGGGTGGCGGGAGGCGTGGAGGAGGTCGCGGACGCCGTCCGCCGCCTGGCTGACGTCGGCGCTGACGCGGTCGTGCTGCAGCCCACAGACGACGAGCCGGACCCCGAGGGGTTCGCGCAGTTCACGGGCCGGGTCGCGGCGGCGCTGCGCTGACGGGTGCTGCTCGGCGGGACACTTCCGCACGTCATCCGTACGAACCGTCCCACCGGGCACTGGCGTCACGTCCCGCGCGCTCGGTACAGCCTGCCCTTCGCCGTCAGCCGGTAGGCACCGGTGGGGTCGAAGGGGTTGTCGCCCGTGTACTCGATGAGCCCGTCGTCCTCCGCTCTGCGTAGCCAGCGGTTCCGGGAGGTCGGCGAGGTGAGCCCCAGAGCCTCCCCGATCTGCTTCGCGGTGAGCGTGGCTTGCGGTGCTCCCCGCAAGGCCGCCACGACGTCCGGCACCCGGCTGGCCCGACCTCTCGACCGAGGCTGAGGCACCTCCGACTCGCCCGACACGAGTTCCCAGGCGGGGTAGCGGCGGATGCGCGAGCGGCGAAGGACCCCTGCGTCCTCCAGGGCCCGCAGTTCCACCGCCGCGTCCTCGACGGTCGACGGGGCCAGGGCGCGCGCGGCGAGGTGGGCGTCGAGGATCGTGGCAGGCAGCGCGCTACCGGCGATCGACTCCCGCAGTCGGCGCAGGCGTAGGGCGAGGGCGACGAGGCGTCGCCCGTCCTCGCTCACCGACGCGCGGGTGGACGACAGCAGGTTGTGGGCGCCCGCGGTGGGCAGGGGGCCTCGCAGCAGCGTCGCCTGGAAGCTGGCGGCGCGATCCAGGAAGAGCGCGGGGGCGGTGCCGCGGCGATGACAAGCCCGGTCGGCAGCGGCGATCCCCGATGTCTGATGCTCGACGATGCGGGCCCCGGACGGCGTGCGCAGGCGCTCGCCGAGCCGGACGAGGCAGAGGTTCCGTACGCCCGCGATCGAGGCCAACCCGAGGGAGGAGGTGTCGGCGGAACCGTGCAGGCAGCCCGGGCTCACGATGGTCACGGCGTCCTGGTCCACCTCGACGAGGACGCTGCTGTCGCGCTCGGTCGGGGCCAGGCTCCGGTGCACCAGCGCGTTGGAGAGCAGTTCCCTCAGAGCCTCCAGGGGGACGTCCGTGTCGTCGCGGACCGCGCCACCGTCGACGACCTGCACGGTGGTGAGGTCCGCGCGTACGGCGTCGAGGACGTCGTCCAGCAGTTCGCCCACGGTCCCTTCGAGATGGCGACCGCTGAACCGTGTCCCGGCGGGATCGCCGGGACGGGGAAGGCGCCGGTAGGTCACCCGCGCCGCCGCCGAGTGACGCTGGGGTGCCGTGCCGAGATGGAGGAGGCCGGCCAGGGTGGGTCTGCCGTTCGAGGTCGTCGCTCCCCACTGGTGAAGGAGCGTGTCGGCGGGGACGTCGCGGTATCGCGGGCTCTCGCTCCTCAGCCGGGCGACGAACTCGGCCGAGGCGGCGTCGTCGATCTCCCCCTCGGGTGGCGCCGGCGCGGACGAGTGGTCATGACCCGAGGTGCTGGTCAGCAGGGCCGCGACTTCGGTCGGCGTGAGGCGTTGGTCGGCGTCGCCCACCCGGACGAACGACGAGGTCGTCGGACCGTCCGGGCGCCGGTGGCACGGCCTGCGATCACGGGGGACCGGCGCGATCCACGCGCTGACGACGGCGCCGTCCGGATGCGCCAGGAGGTCGAGTTGGGGCCGCAGCGGCGGCTCCATCAGGGAGCACAAGGACTGGAGGTCGCTCAGCACCTGCCGGGGATCGTCGACCCCGGTGACGGGGAAGGTGCCGCCCGCCTCGTCCACGCCGAGCAGGAGGCAGCCCCCCTCGGCGTTGGCGAAGGCGCTCAGCGTCTCGTGCGTCGTCTCGGGCAGGCCCGCCTTGGCCCGCTTCGCCTCGATGGTCGCGTGGTCGGTGCCGAACGCCCTGAGCTCGGTGAGCAGCGCGTCAAGATCCGACAGAGTCATGACCCCCCCTTTCGCCCGTGCTTACACCTTACACCCTACACGGTGCTGTCGGCGTAAGGTGTAAGCATCACCCTCCCGTGCCGGCCGGATGAATCGATCATGAAGGCACTCAAGCGGCCGCCGAGCGGCGGAACAGTTCGCCACCACCCCGCCCCCACCGCCCTCGATCACGCTCCTCACAGGTGTCAGCTCGACCGTGAGGACCGTGAGCCGCGATGACCGATACGCCCCCCAGCTCCGCCCCGTCCACCACCGCGCTCACCCGGGCCATGGACACGATCAAGAAGCTGCGGGCCCAGCTGGACGAGCAGTCGGGCCGGGTGCCGGTGGCGATCGTCGGTGCGGGCCTGCGCCTGCCCGGCGGGATCAGCACGCTCGAGGGGTTCTGGCATGCGCTGGCCCAGGGCCGCGACCTCGTCGCGCCGATGCCCGCCCACCGCAAGGGCCCGTTCGCGGCCGAGTGGGACGCGCTGCCGCACCGCGGCGGCTTCCTCGACGACGTCCTCGGCTTCGACGCCGCGTACTTCGGGATCAGCCCGAGGGAGGCGCGGGCGCTGGACCCGCAGCACCGGCTGCTGCTGGAGGTCGCGCACGAGGCCCTGGAGAACGCGGCGATCCCGCCCGCGACCCTCGGCGGCGACACGAAGACCGGCCTGTACGTGGGCGTGACGGGCCAGGACTACCGCGACTGGCAGGTCGGCGAGCCCGACGCGTACTGGGCGACGGGCAACGGGCACTGCTTCGCCGCGGGCCGCATCTCCTACACGCTGGGCCTCACGGGCCCGGCCGTCGCCGTCGACACCGCCTGCTCGTCGTCGCTGGTCGGCGTGCACCTCGCGGTGCAGGCGCTGCGCCGCGGCGAGTGCGACGTCGCGCTCGCGGGCGGGGTGAACCTGGTGCTGTCCCCGCGCAGCACGCGGCTCGTCGTCCAGACCCGCTCGCTGTCGCCCGACGGCCTGTGCCGGGCGTTCGACGCCCGCGCCAACGGGTTCGTGCGCGGCGAGGGCGCGGGCGTGATCGTGCTGAAGCGCCTCGACCGCGCGCTAGCCGACGGCGACCGCGTGCTCGCCGTCGTCGCGGGCTCGGCGCTCAACCAGGACGGCCGGTCCTCGGGCTTCACGGCCCCCAACGTGCTCTCGCAGACCGCGCTGATCAAAGACGCGCTGGCCGACGCCGGCCTGGAGCCCGCCGACGTGGGCCTCGTCGAGGCGCACGGCACCGGCACGTCCCTTGGCGACCCGATCGAGATGGAGGCCCTGGCCGCCGCGCTCGGCGCGGGCACCGACCACCCCCTGTGGGTCGGCTCGGCCAAGACGAATGTGGGCCACCTGGAGGCCGCCGCCGGCATCACGGGCCTGCTCAAGGCGGTCCTGTCGCTGCGGCACGGGGCGGTCGCCCCGCTCGTGCACTTCCGCACCCTCAACCCGCGCATCGAGCTCGACGGCACCCGCATCGCGCTGCCGAGCGCCGTCGAGGAGTGGGCCGCGCCCGGCACGGACGGCGGTCCCGGACGGCACGCGGGCGTCAGCTCCTTCGGCATGAGCGGCACGAACGCGCACGTCATCCTGGCCCCGGCGCCCGCCGAGGGCCTGATCGAGGCCGCCCCGGCGAGCGGCTTCACGCTCTCGGCGCGCACCCCGCAGGCCCTGGCCGAGCTCGCCGGCGCGGTGGCCGCGCACGCCGAGACCGTCCCGCCCGGTGACTACCCGGCGCTCGCCTACACGCTGACCTCGGGCCGCACCCGGCACCCGATCGCCGCGCACGTCCGGGCCGCGACGCCGATGCTCGCCGCCCGCGCCCTGCGCGCCCTCGCCGCGGGCGAGCACAGCGACGCCGTCACGGTCGTCGACGCCGGCGCCGCCACCCCCGCGCCGGCCACGAGCGAGCTGCCGCGCCGCGTCGCCGACGCCCCCACCTACCCGTTCCAGCGGCAGGAGTTCGCGCCGCTGGAACTGCCCGCGTCCACCCCGGTCGCGCCCAGCGCGACGACGGCGAGCGCGACGACGAGCACGACGACGACGGTGCCGGAGGCCGGGGAGGTCGCGGACGTCGCGGGGCCGGTCGAGCGCTACGAGCTGGGCTGGGAGTTCCTCGATCTGCCGACGGCGCCGCGCCCGTCCGTCCCGCTGGTGATCGCCGGGGACGACGCGGACACGGTCGCGCTGCTGGTGCGCGCCGCGCTCTCCCGCGGCCACGCGACGACCCTGCTCACCCCCGCCCCGGTGCCGGGCCTGGACGCCGACGGCGTGACCGAGGGCCGCCTGCCCACCTCGGCGGAGGGCTGGACGGCGTTCTGGCAGGGGCGTGCCGAGGGCACCCGCCTGCTGCTCGCCCCGGCGGCGACCGCGTTGCCCGCCTCGATCGAGGAGGCCGAGGGGCACGACCCGGCCACGAGCGCCGCGCGCCTCGCGCACGCCGTGACCACCGCGGCCCTCGCCGTGCCCGCGGGCAGCTCGCTGACGCTGCTCACCCGCGGCGTCGTCACCGTGACGGGGGCGGAGGGCGACGTCACGGCCGGGACCGACGCGGGCGTGCTGCACGGGCTCGCGCCGGTGCTGGGGCTGGAGGCGGGGGCCGCCTTCGACGGCGTCGTCGACCTCCCGCTCGACGCCGCGGACGCCGACGCCGACGCCGTCCTCGCGCTGGTCACGGCCCCTCGGGTCGCCGACGCGGCGGTCGAGGACCTGGTGGCCGTGCGCGCCGGGGTGGCCGTGGGCCGCCGCCTGCGCCCCGCCACGAGGGACGCCGCGCTGACCGTGCGGGGCGAGGGCACGCACCTCGTCACGGGCGCGCTGGGCGGGGTGGGCCGGGCCATCGTCCGCGACCTCGCCGGCCGCGGCGCCCGGCACCTGCTGCTGCTCGGCCGCACCGCGGAGGACGACCTGCCCGAGGCCGGTGCCGCCCTGCTCGCCGAGCTGCGAGGTGCGGGCGTCGACGTCGCCTACGTGGCCGCCGACGCCGCCGACCCGGCCGCCCTGCGCGCCGCCCTGGCCCGCTGCGGGGCCGACCTGCCGCCGCTGGCGGGCGTCGTCCACGCCGCGGGCACGATCGCCAAGGTGCCGCTGGCGCAGGCGTCGGAGGAGTCGTTCGCGGCGGCCCTGCGCGGCAAGTGGACCGGCGCGTGGTGGTTGCACCTGCTCACCGCGGGCCTCGACCTCGACCACCTCGTGCAGGTCAGCAGCGTCTCGGGGGTGTGGGGCACCGACGGGTACGGCGCGTACGCGGCGGCCAACGGCGGCCTCGACGCGATCGCCGCGCACCGCACCGGCCGCGGGCTCGCGGCGTCGTCGGTGGCGTTCGGCCCGTGGGCGCTGGACGGCATGGCCGACCCCGCCTCGCGTGCCGCGCTGGCCCGGATGGGGGTGAGCGCGATCGACGCCGAGGCGGGCTGCGCCACTCTCACCGCCCACCCCGGCGGCGCCGCGACCGAGATCGCCTGCACCGTCGCCTGGGACCGGTTCTGCGAGGTGATGGGTTCGCGGCGCCGCCGCGCCCTGTTCGCCGAGCTGGCCCCCGCACCGAGCCCGGCCGCCGCCGTGAGCCCCCAGACCGCGGCGGCGGCCGTCCAGCCCACGGGTGCGCCCGCCGGTGCGACCGGCGAGGAGGCCGGCGACCCCGCCACTGAGGCGGCTCCCGCTGGCCCGCTCGCCGCCGTCCTCGCCCTGCCGCAGCGCGCCCGGGCCGGCGCCGTCACCGCCCACGTCCGCGCCCTGGTGGCGCAGGTGCTCGGCCACGCCGCACCCGAGGACGTCCGCGAGGACCTCGGCTTCTTCGACCTCGGCGTCGACTCGATCATGACCGTCGACCTGGCCCGCGACCTCGGCGAGACGTTCGGCGTCGCCCTGCGCGTCGGCGACGTCTTCGACCACCCGACCGTCGCCGACCTGGGCGCCCACCTCGCCTCCCGGCTGCCCGACGCCGCCCCGCACGAGGCGCCGGCAGCCCCTGCCACCGCCCCCGCGGCGGGCCGACGCACCGCGCCGACCACCGTCGTGACCCGCGAGGTCACCCGCGAGATCACCCCGGACGACGTGGCGGCGGCCCTGCGCGAGCCGATCGCGATCGTCGGCATGGCGGGCCGGTTCCCGGGCGCGGACTCCGTCGAGGAGCTGTGGGACCTCCTGCTCACGGGCCGCGACGGCGTCCGCCGCGTGCCCGCCGACCGCTGGGACGCCGACGCGCTCACCGACACCGACCCCGTGCGCACGGGCACGATCAGCACCGACCAGGGCGGGTTCCTCTCCGACCTCGCGCGCTTCGACGCGGCGTTCTTCGACATCCCGGCCCGGGAGGCCGAGTCGCTGGACCCGCAGCAGCGGCTGCTGCTGGAGTCGACGTGGCACGCGCTGGAGGACGCGCGGATCGACCCGCGCTCGCTGAAGGGCACCCGCACGGGCGTCTACGTGGGCATCACGAACAGCGACTACGCGCGGCTGCTGGAGTCGGGCGGCCTGGGCGAGCTGGACGCCTACTTCGGCACCGGGACGTCGCTCAACGCCGCGGCGGGGCGGATCAGCTTCACCCTCGGCCTCCACGGGCCGGCGCTGGCGGTGGACACGGCGTGCTCGTCGTCGCTGGTCGCGCTGCACCTGGCGATGCGGGCGCTGCGGCTGCGCGAGGCCGACGCGGCGCTCGCGGGCGGCGTCAACGTGATCGCGGCGCCGAACTGCTCGGTGGCGGTGAGCCGGGCGCACATGCTCTCGCCGGACGGGCGGTGCAAGACGTTCTCGGCGCAGGCCGACGGGTTCGTACGGGCCGAGGGCGTGGGCATCTTCGTGCTCAAGCGCCTGGCCGACGCCCGCCGCGACGGCGACCGCGTGCTCGCCGTCCTGCACGGCAGCGCGGTGAACTCCGACGGGGCGTCGTCGGGCCTGACGGTGCCCAGCGGCGCCGCGCAGGAGGCGGTGCTCGCGGCGGCCCTGGCCGACGCGGGGGTCGCGGGCGCGGACGTCGACTACCTGGAGGCGCACGGCACGGGCACGTCGCTGGGCGACCCGATCGAGCTGGACGCCGCGTGGTCGGTCTACGGGCGCGACCGCGCCCCGGGGGAGCCGCTGCACCTGGGCTCGGTGAAGTCGAACGTGGGGCACTGCGAGTCGGCGTCGGGCGTGGCGGCGCTGGCCAAGACGGTGCTCGCGCTGCAGCACGAGCTGATCCCCGGCGACCTGCACGCCGACACCCTCAACCCGCACGTGCCGTGGCGGCAGATGAACGCCCGGGTCGTGGGCTCGCCGACGCCGTGGCGGCGGGGGACGCGCGCGCGGCTGGCCGGCGTCAGCGGGTTCGGGTTCTCCGGGACGAACGCGCACGTGATCGTGGGCGAGGCGCCCGTCATGGAGGCGCCGGTCGGGACGCCGGAGGGCCCGGTGATCGTGCCGGTCTCGGCTCCGGACGCCGAGGGCGTGCGGCGCCTGGCCGCCGCGTGGGCCGACCACGTGGACGCCGTGGGGTCGGCCTCCGCGGGGGAGACCGAGCAGGCCGTCCCCGCGTGGCTGCGCGCCGCTGCCACCACCGCCGCGACCGGACGCGCGCACCTCGCGTGCCGCCGCGCCGTCGTCGCGTCGAAGCCGGCCGACGTGGCCGAAGCCCTGCGGGAGCTGGCCACGGGCGCCGCGCCGATCGCCCCCACCGGGCGGCGCCGGCCCCGCGTCGGGTTCCTGTTCAGCGGCCAGGGCAGCCAGTACTTCGCGATGGGCCGGCAGCTCTACGACTCCGAGCCGGTGTTCCGGAAGGTCGTCGACGAGTGCGACGCGGACCTGCGCGACCTGCTCGGCGGCAGCCTCGTCGAGCTGATGTTCACCGGCGAGGACCGCGACGCGATCAACACGACCCGGGTGACGCAGCCCGCGCTCGTCACGCTCGAACTCGCCCTCGCCGCCCTCTGGGAGTCGTGGGGCGTCACGGCGGCCGCTTCGATCGGGCACAGCGTGGGCGAGGTGGCCGCCGCCATCCACGCGGGGGTGATGGACCGCACCGACGGCCTGACCCTCATCGCGCACCGGGCGAAGCTCATGCAGGACTGCCCCGAGGGCGGCATGCTCGCGATCCCTGCCTCCGCCGAGCGGGTCGCCCAGCTGCTCGCCGAGCACGGCGTGGCCGACGCCGTCGACGTCGCCGCCGTCAACGGCCCCGACTCGGTGGTCGTCGCCGGGCCGCGGGAGGTGCTCGAGCCCCTCGGCGAGGCCCTGCGCGCGGCCGAGGTGAACGCCCGTTCGCTCGTGGTCAGCCACGCCTTCCACTCGCGGATGATGGAGCCGGTGCTCGCCCCGCTGGTCTCGGCGATCGCCCGCACCCGGTTCCGCGCGCCCCAGCTGCCGCTGGTCAGCAACGTGACCGGCGCCCTGGCCCGCGACGACGAGTACTCCTGCGCCTACTGGGCCGACCACGTCCGCGGCGCCGTCCGGTTCCACGACGGCATGAGCGCGCTGAGCGAGCTGGGCGTCGACGTCCTGCTGGAGATCGGCCCCGACCGCACCCTGATCAACCTCGCCACCGGCGCCGGGCTGCTGCCCGAGGGCGGGGCCGTCCCGTCGCTGCGCCGCGGCGGCAACCCCCGCTCGATCATGCTGCAGACCGCGCAGCACCTGTACGAGCAGGGCGCGGCGCTGGACTGGGCGTCGGTGGTCGCCGCCGGGTCGCTGCGCGCTGCAGACTCCGTTGGTGAGGTGCCCGTGCGCGGGGAGGCCCCCCGCTACCCGTTCGCCGACACGAGCTTCTGGACCCGCGTCGCGCCGCGACCCGCCGAGCGTGCGGTCGAGAGCGCCCCCGCAGGTCCCCGGGCCACCCGCCACTGGGGCGGCGAGCTGCGCTCGCCGGCGCTGTCGGGGCGGGCGTTCAGCGCCCGCCGGGCCTGCGACTTCCCGGCCTACCTCACCGATCACCGCCTCTACGGCGTCGTCGTGACTCCCGCCGCGTCGCACCTCGGCACCACCCTCTCGGCGCTGGCCGGGCAGGGCGCGCCGGTCGCCGTCGAGGACCTGATCTGCCCCCGCGCCCTGGTGATCTCCGACGGCGAGGAGTACGAGCTGCAGGTGCTCGCCGGTGATGCGCAACCCGGGCCGGCCGGCTCGCAGGTGCGCGAGCTGCGCGTGCAGAGCCTGCTCGACCCCGAGGCCGGGGTGTGGGAGCAGCACATCGGCGGCCGGCTGCGCCTGCCTGCGGCGTCCGGCGCGAGCGCCGCGCACGACGTCGCGTCCTGGGTCGACCCCCGCGTGGCGGCACCCGCGGCGGGCCCCGGCTTCGCGGCCTTCCGCGAGGAGTTCGTCGCCTCAGCCGACCGGCACGTGGGCGGGGAGGAGTTCTACGCGTTCTTCCGCGCCCTCGGCTACACCCTCGGCCCGTCGTTCCGCTGGATCGCCGACGTGTGGATCCGCGGTGACGAGGCGCTGGTCCGCTACGCCCAGCCGCAGCTGCCCGACCCGGCCGCGGACTACGAGATCTACCCGGGCCTGATCGACTCGCTGTTCCAGTCGATCGCCGGGTTCATGGTCGACGACCTGGCGGGGGAGGCCCCGAGCCTCGCGATCCCGTTCGCCGCGACCCGGCTGGCGTTCCCCGGCCGCCCCGAGCTGGCCGGCGGCACCGTCGCCGACCTGTGGGGCCACGTCCAGGTGCGCTCGGGGGAGCCGCTGGCCAACGGCCGGTTCCGGGTCGAGACCGCCGACCTGCACATGCTCACCGCCGACGGCGCCAGCGTGATCCTCGGCGAGGACTTCCGGGTGCGGCACGCGCCCAAGTCCGTCCTGGAGCGCAGCCTGCGCGACACCGCGCCGCTGCTGTTCACGGTGGCGCACGAGCCGGTGGACGCCGCTCCCGCCGGTGCCCGGACCGGGGCCGTGACGGTCCTCGGGCAGGGCGTGACCGCCGACGTCGTCGCCGCCGCCTTCGCCGCCGTGGGCGGTCTCGCGACCGGCCCGACCGCCCCCACCGCGGTCGTGGACGCGCGGCTGCTCGCCCCGCGGGGGGACGGAGCCGCCGACACCCCCGCCGACTCCGCTCTCGAGGCGGACGCCGTCCGCGACCACGTCACCGCCCTCGCCGCGACGCTGCGGGCCGCCGAGGCGCGCGTCCCCCACGTCGTCCTCGGCTGCGGCAGCGCCGCGTGCGCCCCGCTCACCCGGGCCGCCTGGGGCATGCTCACCGCGCTCGAGGCCGAGCAGCCCGACCGCCGCCTCGTGCGGGTCGAGCTCGACGGCGTCGAGCCGGGCGACCCCTCCCTCGCCTCGGCACTCCTCGGGCACCTCGCCGCGGGCGCCCCGCAGACCCGGCTGGTCGCCGTCGCCGGACCCGACGGCGTGCAGCTGCGCGCCGCCCGGCTGGTCGCGGCGCAGGCCCCGGCGCCCGGCGAGGCCCCGGCGTGGGGCGGCAGCGTCCTGGTCACGGGCGGGACGGGCGCGCTCGGGCTCTCCGTGGCCCAGGCCGTCGCCGCGCAGGGCGCCACGGGCGTCGTGCTCACCGCGCGGTCGGCGCCAGACGCCGCCGCGACCGCCGTGATCGAGGCCCTGCGGGCCGCCGGGACGCCGGTGAGCGTGGTCCGCGGCGACGTCACCGACGCCGCGCACCTGGCGCAGGCCGTGGCCGCCGCCACCGCGACCGGACCCCTGCGCGGGGTGTTCCACCTGGCCGGGGTCAACGCCGACGGCGCCTTCGACGGCCTGGACGACGCCGCCTACGCCCGCACCTTCGCGGGCAAGGCCGGCGGGGCCGACGCCCTCGCCGCCGCCGTCGCCGGGCACGACCTGACGGCGTTCGTGCTGTTCTCGTCGATCTCCGCCGCACTCGGCTCGGCCGGGCAGGTCAACTACGCCGCCGCCAACGGCTACCTCGACGGGCTCGCCCGGCGGCTGAGGGCCGACGGCGTCCCCGCGGTCGCCGTGAACTGGGGGCCGTGGGTGCCCGAGGCCAAGGGCGGCATGGCGGCGAACGAGGCCGTTGCGAAGGCCGCCGCCAAGCTGGGCGTGCGGGCGCTGACCGACGGCGAGGCCCAACTGATCCTCGCCGCCGCGGCCGCCCGCGCCGCCGGGTTCGCTGGATCCGCCGGCGGGTCCGCCACTGAGGGCGGGGCCGGCGGGGAGCTGATCGCCGTCGCGCTCGACGTCGCCACCTATGCCGCGGCGCTTGCCGGGCACCCCCGGCACGCGTTCGTCGCCGACCTCGCCGCCTCGGCGGCCGGGTCGCCCCGCACGGCCCCCGACTCGACCGGCGGGCCCGCCGCCGCCACCCCGGCGTCCCGCGAGAAGGGCTGGCTGCGGGCGCACCTGGAGTCCCTGCCCGCGGGCGGCTCGGCGACCGACGACGAGCGCGAGGACGAGCTGCGCGACGCCGTCCGGGCGATCGTCGGCTCGGCGCTGGGCGACGCGGACGCCGTGGACGACGTCACCGGCTTCACCGACCTCGGCCTCGACTCGATCATGCTGATCG
The DNA here is from genome assembly GCA_046330935.1 of Kineosporiaceae bacterium. Classification (GTDB taxonomy): domain Bacteria; phylum Actinomycetota; class Actinomycetes; order Actinomycetales; family Kineosporiaceae; genus JAXLRU01. The sequence goes on along the minus strand of JAXLRU010000004.1, from coordinate 206,711 downwards.
ACCTGCGTACCCGCCTGGCCCACGCGCTCGACGCCGACCTGCCCGCCACCGTCGCCCTCGACCACCCCAGCGTGGAGCGGATGACGGCCTACCTGGCCGAGCACGCCGTCCCGGCTGTCCCCGCGGCGGCGGCACCGGCGGCACCGGTCGCACCGGTCGCACCGGTCGCCGTCCCGGCACCGCCGCTGGTCGTGCCTCGCACGCCCGTGGCCGCCGTCGGGCAGGGCGTGGGCCACCGCGACGCCCCGGCCCTCGACTCCCTGTCCCTGGACGAGCTGCTCAGCGAGGTCGGCGCCGACCGCGCCGACGGCCTCTGACCCGCCCCGCCCCCGCCGGCCCGGCACCAACCCTGAGGAGCAGCGTGGACACCACCGACCTGCGCCGGGTGATCGAGCAGCAGCTCGCGCTCTCCCGCTCGCTGAAAGCCAAGGTCGCGCACCTGCAGGCGCGCGTCGACGAGCAGCACGCCCCGCTGGCCGTCGTCTCGATGGCGATGCGCCTGCCCGGGGGCGTGCGCACCCCGGAGGACTACTGGCGGTTCCTCGTCGGCGACGCCGACCCCGTCACCGAGATCCCCGCCGACCGGCCGGGCCTGCGCGCCGTCGCCGACCCCGCCGCCAAGGGCGCCCCGGGCACCTCCTACGTCGACCGCGCGGCGTTCCTCGACGACGTCGGCGACTTCGACGCCGGGTTCTTCGGGATCAGCTCGCGCGAGGCCGAGGCCCTCGACCCGCAGCAGCGGCTGCTGCTGGAGGTCTCCTACGAGGCGCTGGAGCGGGCGGGGGTGGCCGTGCGCCGCCAGGACCGCCTGCCCGTGGGCGTCTGGGTGGGGATCATGGCGAGCGAGTACGGCGAGCGCCTGGCCGGGCGCGAGGACAAGTCCGTCATCGACCCCTACTACGGCACCGGCGGCGGGCACTGCTTCGCGGCGGGGCGGGTCAGCTACGCCCTCGGCCTGTCGGGCCCGGCGATGAGCGTCGACACCGCCTGCTCGTCGTCGCTGGTCGCGCTGCACCTGGCCGCGGCGAGCCTGCGCCGGGGGGAGTGCCGCTACGCGCTGGTCGCCGGCACCAACATGATCTTCTCGGGCGACCTCATGGTGTCGCTGTCGGCCAGCCAGGCGCTGGCCGCCGACGGGCGGTCCAAGACGTTCCGGGCCGACGCCGACGGGTACGGGCGCGGCGAGGGCGTGGGCGTCGTCGCGCTCATGCGCCTGGCCGACGCCGAGGCCGCCGGGCACCCGATCCTCGCCGTCCTGCGCGGCACGGCCGTCAACCATGACGGCGCGTCCTCGGGGCTGACCGTGCCGAGCGGACCCGCCCAGCAGGAGCTGCTGCGCACCGCGCTGGCCGAGGCGGGCGTCGCGCCCGCCGAGGTCGGCTGGATCGAGGCGCACGGCACGGGGACGTCGCTGGGCGACCCCATCGAGGTGGGCGCCCTGGACGCCGTGCTCGGCTCCGGCGCCGCCGACCGGTCCGTGCCGCTGGCCCTCGGGTCGCTGAAGTCGCGGCTGGGCCACCTCGAGGCCGCCGCCGGCGTCGCCGGGCTGATGAAGGTGGTGCTGCAGCTGCAGCACGGCGTGCTGACGCCGTCGGTGCCGGCCGATGCCCCGCTCAACCCGTTCATCCCCTGGGCGCGGATGCCCGTCACCGTGCCCACCTCCGCGCAGCCGTGGCCCGCCGGGTACGCCCGCCGGGTCGCCGGGATCAGCGCGTTCGGGCTGTCCGGCTCCAACGCGCACGCCGTGCTGGAGGCCTGGCCGCGCTCGTCGTCGGGCTCCGGCGCCGTGCCGGGGGACGTCGCCGCGTCGGGCCCGCAGCTGCTCACCCTCTCGGCCCGCGACGCCGAGGGCCTGGCCGCCGTCGTCGCCGCCGTCCGCGAGCACCTCGACGCCAACCCCGCCGACCTCGCCGCGACCGCCCACACCCTCCGTGCCGGGCGCGTGCACCAGCCGTGGCGGGTCGCCGTCGTCGCCGCCTCTGCGGGCGAGGCCCTGGCCCAGCTGGACGCCGTCCCGATGCCGTCCGCGGCCGCGCCCGCCGTCGCGCCGAAGGTGAGCATGCAGGTCGCGGACGGGTTCGGCCCGCTCGTCGCCGGGCTGCCCGGGCTCGCCGCGCACCTGCCGGAGGGCGCCGACGACGTGACGGCCGCCCAGGCCGTCCTCGCCGCCCTCGGGGTGCGCGCCTCCGTGGCCGCCGGGCCCGCCACGACCCTGACCTGGGACGGCGTCGCCCGGCCCGTCGCCTCCGTCGAGGACCTCCTGGCCGTCCTCGCCGCGCTCTACCTGCGCGGTGCCGACCTCGCCCTGGCCCCGCTCGCCGCGCCCGGCTCGCCCCTGCTCGGCGACCTGCCGACCTACCCGTTCCGGCGGCGTCGGTACTGGATCGACGAGCCCCTGGCCGCCGCCGTGGTGCCTGCCGCCGAGGTAGGGCCCGACGCCGAGGTGGCGCCGGCCGTGGTCGCCCCCGTCGACACTCACGCCGTCCCCGCGCCGTCGGACGCCGTCCCCGCCCGGCTGGTCGCCGTCGACCCGGGCCCTGCCGCGTCGCCCGGCACGGCACCGGCGGCAGGCCCGGCACCGGCGGACGTCGAGACGTTCCTGTTCGACGAGCTGGCGGCGGTGCTGCGCGCCGAGGACGACCTCGACCCGCGCGCCACCTTCCTCGACGTCGGCGGCGACTCGTTCACCGCGATGCTGCTGTCGAAGGCGGTGGAGCAGCGGTTCGGGGTGGCGATCGGCAGCGAGGACATCGCCGTCGACGTCCCCCTCCAGGAGGTGTTCGCCAAGCTCGGCGCGACCGTCGCGGGGCTGGACAGCCTCGACGCGACCACCGCCGTCGCGCTCGCCGCCTCGGCGGCGCCGGCCACGACCGGGCGGCGGACGGCATGAGCGCCTTCCTTCGCCCCCGCAGCCCGCAGCGCCCGCCCGTGCGGCTGATCGGCGTCCACCACGCCGGGGGGTCGGCCTCGGCCTACCACCCGCTGTCGCGGTCGCTGCCCCCCTCGTGGGACCTGCTGCTGCTCGACCTCCCCGGCCGCGGTCGGCGCGCCGCGCAGGAGCCGATCGGGGACATGCGCGGGCTCGTCGCGCAGGTCGCCGCCGACGTCCGGCCCTGGCTCGACGGCACGCCCGTCGCGCTGTTCGGGCACTCCCTGGGCGCCGTCGTCGCGCTGGAGGTCGCGCGGACGCTGGAGGACGAGGGGACCGGCCCGGTGTGGGTGGGCGTGTCGGGCCGCGTCGCCCCGACGTTCCAGGAGCTGGCCCGCAAGCGCCTGCACGAGCTCGACGACGACGCGCTGCTCGACGTCCTCGTCGCCATGGGCGGCACCCCGCCCGAGGTCCGGGACATGCCCGAGCTGCGCGAGCGCCTCCTGCCCACCGTGCGGGCCGACCTGCGCGCCGTCGACACCTACCGTCCCGACCCCACGCGCGGGCCGCTGAGCTGCGCGTTGACGGCCTTCGGCGGCACCGACGACCGGTGGGCGCCGCCCGCCGCCATGCCCGCGTGGCGCAAGGAGACCTCCGGCCGGTTCGAGCAGCGGCTCTACCCCGGCGGGCACTTCTACTTCTTCGGGACGGCGTTCCCCGGGTTCGCGCGGCACCTGCAGCACGAGGTGGAGCGGGGGCTGTTCCATGCCCGCGGCGTCCTGGCCGTGGCGGGCTGACGTCCTCGGTCCCGCCGGGCCACGGGCGCGCCGCCTTTGGGGACCCTCGCCGCGGGCATACCGCGAGGAGCGTCCCCAAAGGCGCGGGCGAAGCCCCGGCACCAGCGGCCCACCCCTGGCCCACGACCGGCCGGACGCCGTGGCGGACGCGGTGCTCCCGTTCCTGCGATCCATAGGTCGTTGACAGGTTCCCGCCATCCCCGGCCCAAGGACGCCCCCGACCTTTCTCGGTAGACCGCACCACCGCAGGTGCGTGACGTCGAGGAGGATCAGATGCGCAGGACGAAGCTCGCCGCCCTGGGGACGGCCGGAGTGCTCGCGCTCGGCGGCGCGGCGCTGTTCGTGCCGGCCGGGGCCGACGCCGCCACCGGCACCACCTCGCCCACCGACCGCGCGCAGGCCCGGCTCACCTCGCTGAAGGACGCGCTCAAGGGCCTCGTGTCCGACGGCACGCTCACCCAGGCGCAGGCCGACAAGGTGGCGAGCACCCTCGCGGACAAGGGCTACGGCGGCCCGGGCATGGGTGGCATGGGCCCCGGCGGCATGGGGATGGGTCGCGGCATGCGCGGGGCCTTCGGCGGCCCCGAGGAGCTCGCGAAGATCCTCGGCATCACCACCGAGGAGCTGCGCACCAAGCTGGAGTCGGGCAAGACCCTCACGCAGATCGCCGCCGAGAAGAAGATCAGCAAGGCAGACCTCGTGGCCAAGCTGGTGGCCGCGGCCAAGACGTCCCTGGCCACGGCTGTGAAGGACGGCCGCCTCACCCAGGCCCAGGCCGACACGATCAGCAAGGACCTCGCCACCCGGATCGGCGAGATGGTCGACCGCACCGGTCCCGGCCGCGGCATGGGCGGCGGCTTCGGGCACCGCGGTCACGGCCCCGGCGAGGACGGCGACGGCCCGGGCAGCGGCGGCGGGCCCGGCGACGGCGACGGCCCGGGTTCCGGCACGAGCACGCCGGCCCCGTCGTCGACGACGAACAACTCCTCGAGCACGGCGGACGCGGTCGTCGCGGACGTCTGATCCAGCCCAGCCGGCTGGGGGTCTCGTCGCGGTGGTTCCGCGACGGGGCCCCAGTCGGCGTCGAGGGCTCAGGCGTCGGGCAGCGAGCGCGCCTCGAGCAGCAGGTGCGAGCCCCGCCACCAGGCGTCGTCGACGTGCACCCCGCCGACCCGCTCGACGACGCGGACGGCGGCGGGGGTGAGGTCGCCCGCCGTCCGGGCCGCGTCACGGAGCTCGCCCAGGTACGGGTCGAGGGCGTGCACGTCGGACCCGCTGCGCTCGTCGGCCTCCGCCAGCGTCCACGCCTCGATCTGCACCACGACCCGTCCGTCGACGGCGTAGGACAGCCGCGCGCCGCCGTCGGGGTTGGAGTACCAGCTCACGGCCGTGCCTGCGTGAGAGACCGACCGCAGCACCTCGGGGCGTGAGCACTCCCAGGCGTTGTTCTGCGCCACCACCCAGGAGCGGCCCTGCTGTGCGAGCAGGAATTCCTGCGGCTCGAACTCGCTGGGCTCGCGCTCCGACATGAAGAACGTGGCGTCGTCCGTTCCGGGCCGGAAGGCGCGCAGGACCAGCGGGCTGCCGAGCCGCAGCGCCAGCTCGGGTGCGCCGAGCGCGGCACGCGGCACGACGGCCATCACGCACAGCGGCTCGTCGGGGAAGCCCACCCACCAGGGGTGGTCGCGGCTCACGGTCAGGCCGGGCTCGGGCCGGGTTGGGTCGACGACGCGTGGGGGTGGGGAGTCGTCCAGCCCCGGCGCCACGGGGACCCGCGCGGTGCGCAGCCCCTCCGGCGGCTCCGCCCGCCGCACCTCGACCCATGCCGACGCCGTGGGCTGCGCCCCCGGCTCCGACTCGCCCTGCCCGCATCCGCCCAATGCCGCCGCCGCAGCCACGGCCGCGGCAACGGCCGCAGCCACCCGGCCCGTGCGCGACGAACCCCGTCCCCGTGTCCCCATCCGGACACTGTGCCCCATGGGGGCCGAACGTGTCCGGTGCAACCCGGTGAAGGACGGTTCGCGGCGAACTGTGCCGCAGACCGTCCGGGGAGCTCGCAACGGCCCGGGACCCCGGCCGCCCGAGGCGCCGTCGAGCCCGGCTCCAGCCCACCCGCGCAGGCTGGACCAGCGCAGCCGGGGGACGAGGAAGTGACCCGGCGACGCCACACCACGAGCCGGGCCGCGACGGCCCCCACCCCGAGGAGATCCCCGTGCGCTGGGACAACGTCTACGTCGCCGGTCTGGGCGCGTACTTCCCCGAGCAGGCCTACACCACCGACCAGGCGGTCGCGGACGGCGTCTACGGCGCCGACGAGGCCGAGATGAACGGCTACCGCGCGGTGCGCGTGGCGAACGACGCCGAGACCGGCCCGGTGATGGCGGTCGAGGCGGGCAACACCGCGCTGGGGCGCTCGGGCATGGACGGCGACGACGTGGGGCTGGTGCTGCACGGGTGCGTCGGCCACCAGGGCCAGGACATCTGGACCCCGGCCCACTACGTGCAGGGCAACACCGTCGGCGGGACGGCGTCGGCGATCGAGGTGCGCCAGGGCTCGAACTCGGGCATGGCCGCGGTGGAGCTCGCCGCGTCCTGGGTCGCCTCGCGCGGCACCGGCGCCCTGGTCACCGTCGGCGACGCGTTCACGCTGCCCTACTTCGACCGCTGGAAGGCCGACGATCAGCTGGTCTACGGCGACGGCGCGGGCGCGATGCTGCTCAGCCCCACGAGCGGGTTCGCGAAGCTGGTGGCGACGGCCTCGCGCGCCGACGCGTCGCTGGAGCCGCTGTACCGCGGCGCCGACGCGTGGACGCCGGCGCCGTTCCACGACGGCAAGCCCGCAGCCCTGGGCCAGCGCAAGGCCGACTGGCTGACCCGGCACGAGGGCGCCTACGACGAGGCGATCGAGACGATCAACAAGAACTTCGGCGCGGTGCTCACCGACGCCCTCACCGACGCGGGTACCGACCTCGCGGGCACCCAGTGGTTCGTGCACGCGAACATGTCGCGCTCCATCGCCGAGTGGGGCTTCTACGGGGCGCTCGGCCTGGACATCAACCGCACCCCCTACGAGTGGGGCCTGGACTACGGCCACGTCGGCGGCGCCGATCAGATCATCGGCCTCAACCGTCTCTTCGAGATCGGCGCCCCGCAGCCCGGCGACCTGATCGTGACGGCGAGCGCGGGCATCGGCTTCATGTGGACGGTCGCGGTGCTGGAGGTCCTGGAGACTCCCGCCTGGTGAGGCGGGGGCTCCGAGGGGTCGGTGGCCGCACCTAGTCTTGGCGCCGGCCGGTAATGATCACCGGCCGGCGTTCGTCCGCTCGGGGACGACAACCGGACAACGCAACGAGAGGGGACGCCGTGCTCGGCGCCGTCGAGACTGTCGCCAAGGGTGCCAACGCCACGCTGGCGTTCGGCCTGGAGCTGGCCGTGCTGGGCAGCGTCGGCTACTGGGGGTGGAAGACCGGCAAGACGCGACCGGTGAAGGTGGCCCTGGCCGTCGGCGCGCCGGTGGTGTGGGCGACGGTGTGGGGGCTGGTGGGCGCCCCCGACGCCGCGGTGTCGCTGAACACGCCGGCCCGGCTCGCGTTCGAGGCGGTGTGGTTCGGCGCTGGGGCCGCCGCGCTCGCCGCGACGGGCCACCGCAAGGCCGCCGCCGCGCTGGCCGGCGCGTGGGTGATCAACGCCACGCTGGCCACCATGTGGGACCAGAACTGACTCGAGAAAGCCCCGGATGATCGGTACGGACTCATCCGTGCCGCGCTCCTGGAGGGTGCCCTCCGCGGTCTCGACGGTCACCGTTCGTATCGTTTTGCCCTTTCGTGACGGATAGTGTTCACGAGGGTGCGTAGCGAGCAGACGCTGCAGTACGGTGACCGCCGCGGGGGAGACTCGACCGGAGGATGGATGGCTCGGGATCCATCAGGTGCCGCGCTCGGGACGCCGTCCAGGCGTCGTGGGCGGATCCCCCCTTTCCGCGGGCGGGCCGACACCCCCACCTGGCAGGCGGGCAGCGACCGGATCGCCCCCCGCATGGCCCGCAACGTCACTGCCGTCGTCTTCGCGGCGCTCGCGTTCGTCGCGGTCGTGCGCACCCTCGTCGAGATGGGTGAGGACCCCCCGCTCTGGCGCGTCGTGCTGCTCGTCGTCGTCGTCCTCGCGCTGATGGTCCTGCAGGTCGGCTACTTCTCCAGCACCCGCCCGCTGGCCGAGAGCAGGCGTCCCCTCCTGGCGCTCGGCGTCCAGGCGGCGTTGTGCTACGCGCCGTTCCTCGTGTTCGGGCAGTCGTGGGTGGGCATGCCCGGGTTCCTCGCGGGCAGCATCCTGCTCGTCATGCCCACGGCGCTGGGCTGGTCGGGCTTCGCGCTGGTCATCCTGTCGATGGCCGCGATCCAGACGACGCTGAGCGTCGACCCGGCCGACATCACCTACACGACCGTCTCCACGGTCATCACGGGGCTGGTCGTGTTCGGCCTGTCCCGGCTGGCCAGCCTGGTGCGGCAGCTGCACGACGCCCGCGACGAGCTGGCCCGGATGGCCGTCTCCGCCGAGCGGCTGCGCTTCGCCCGCGACCTGCACGACCTGCTCGGCTACAGCCTCTCGGCGATCACGTTGAAGTCCGAGCTCACCCGGCGCCTGGTCACCCGCCAGCCCGCGCGCGCCGTCGACGAGCTCACCGAGATCCTGCAGCTGTCCCGCCAGGCGCTCGCCGACGTCCGCAGCGTGGCCGCCGGGTATCGCGACATGTCGCTGGACTCCGAGACGCGCTCGGCCTGCTCGGTGCTGGCGGCCGCCGACATCCGCGTGGAGTGCACCGGCCGGCCCGGCCCCCTGCCCGACGCGGTCAACACCGTGCTGGCCACGGTGCTGCGCGAAGGCGTGACGAACGTGCTGCGCCACTCGAAGGCGACGACGTGCCGGGTGGTCGTGGAGCGCGGCGAGGGCCGGGTGCGACTGCTGCTCACCAACGACGGGGTCGGCGAGGGTGACCACCTCGCCCTGCAGAAGGCCGGCAAGCGGCACGGCGGCAGCGGCATCACCAACCTGCGCAGCCGCGTCGAGGCGCTCGGCGGGCGGCTCGACGCGCGGGTCGACGACGACGGCTGGTTCGAGCTCGACACCGACCTCCCGCTGGCCGTGCCGGTTCAGCCCGACCCCGTGGAGGCGGACGGCGGGCCGGTGGCGACCGCGCTACCCGCCTGAGCCCGCCGGCCTCACCCGCCGCGGGCGGGGGACCGTCGGGTCACCCCTCCTCAGTCGGTTCACCGCCGGGCGTCCCGCCGCTGAGCGGCGCCTGGTCGTCGTCCACGTCCTCGGTGGGGTCCTCGACCTGCGAGGCGGGCTCGCCGTCGGGGGAGACCTGCCCGGGCGGGGCGGTCGGCGGCGCCTGCGTGGGGTCGGGGGTCGCGCCGGGGGCGTTCGGAGCGATCTCGTCTGCGGGGTCGGGCACGGAGTAGGTCATGGCCCTCCTGTTCCCAGGACGGAGTGCAAATCACCTCGAGCCGACCACCCGGGGCGCCGGCCGGGCGAGGCCGCCGCCGGTCAGAACCAGCCGGCCTCGCGGGCGATCCGGACGGCGTCCACGCGGTTACGAGCGTTCAGCTTGGTCACGATCGTCGTGAGGTAGTTGCGCACCGTGCCCTGGGAGAGGAACAGCGTCGAGGCGATCTCGGTGACCTCGCTACCGTCGGCGACCAGCCGCAGCACCTCGATCTCGCGGGGCGTCAGCGGGTTGTCGGGGGCGTCCCAGGCGGCCAGGGCGAGCTGTGGGTCGATCACGCGGCGGTTGGCGGCGACGCTGCGGATGGCCTCGGCGAGCTGGTCGGGCGGGGCGTCCTTGAGCAGGTAGCCCGTGACGTGGGCGGCCAGGGCGCGGCGGAGGTTGCCGGGCTGGCCCAGGCTGGTGAGCATCAGCGTGCGGCAGCTGGGCAACTGCTGGTGCAGCTGCGCGGCGGCGGTCAGCCCGTCGATCACCGGCAGGTCGATGTCGATCACGGCCACGTGGGGGCGCAGCCTCAGCGCGGTCGGGACGATCTCGTCGCCCGACGAGACGCCCGCGACGACGCGGATGTCGTGCTCCATCTCCAGCAGTGCCGTGAGCGCGCCGCGGACCATGTTCATGTCCTCGGCCAGCATCACGTCGATCACACGCGTCTCCGCTCCGTCCCCTGCGGACCAGACGCCGTCGGACGGGCGCCGTGGCCAAGTTGTACCACCCTCAACGGCCGCCGCGGGGCCGAACAGCCCAGCCACCCGCGCCCCGTGGGCGTCGAGATCGAGCACGCCGTCGCCACCACCCTCGGCGGCGACGTCCCTGCCCGGTGTCGTGCTGCCGGCCCGCCCGAACCACCGGCTCCAGCGTCGGCCCATGTCCGCCGCCCCTTCCCGTCCGTCCCCGTGCCCCGTGTCGCCCTGCCCGGCCCCGCGCGGGCCCTGCGAGTGCCCGTGTCTGCGATCGCCGTCCCGCGGGTCGCGGGGAACGACGTGCGGGGCGGCGGACCCTCGGGCCCGCCGCCCCGCACCTCCCGCGAGGGTCAGCGGCGGGCCCGCCGCCAGCCGGAGCCGATCAGCACCCTGTCGGCACCCTCCGCGGGGGTGACGGCGGCGGGGGCCGCGTCCACGGCGGGGGAGGCGACGGCGGCCGGCTCCTCGTCCGCGGTGTCACCGCCGGCGGTCGGCTCCTCGACGGGGCCGTGCGAGATCGTCGGCAGCCAGCCCAGCCACGAGGGCAGGTACCAGGTGGCCTCGCCGAGTGCGGCGAGCGAGGCGGGCAGCAGCACGCCGCGGATCACGGTGGCGTCGATGAGCACGGCGACGCCGAGGCCGAAGCCGATCTGCTTCATGCTCTCCACCGACAGCGTCCCGAAGATCGCGAAGATCCCCACCATGATCAGCGCGGCCGAGGTGATGACGGCGGCCGTGGAGTCCATGGCGGCGACGATCGCCGCGCGGGTCGACAGGCCGCGGTGGTGGCCCTCGACGATCCGGGACACGACGAACACGTGGTAGTCCATGCTCAGCCCGAACAGGATGATGAACAGGAACATCGGCACCCACGAGTTGATGGCGCCGACGTCGTGCGCCCCGAACAGCGCCTCCCCGTAGCCCTTCTGGAACACGAGCACGAGGACGCCGTAGCTGGCGCCCACCGAGAGCACGTTGAGGACGACGGTGGTGACGGCGATCGTCAGCGACCGGAACGAGCACAGCATCAGCAGGAACGCCAGGCCGAGCACGAACCCGACCACCCAGGGTGCGGAGTCGGTGATCCGTGAGGTGAAGTCGACGGAGGCGGCGGTGACCCCCGTGACCGACGCCGCCGCGCCCGGCACGGTGCCGATCGTGGCGGGGATGACGGACGAGCGCAGCGTCGCCAGGGCGTGCTCGCTGGTCTCGTCGTTGCCGTCGCCGGCCAGTTGCAGCGACACCTCCACGATGCCCTGGTCGGCGTGCGGGGTGACGACGACGGGCTCCAGCACCTCACCCGTCGCCACGGACCGCGTCTTGAACGACTCCAGGGCCGCCGTCATGGCGGGGGAGGAGACGTCGGGAGCGGTGACGACGACCGTCGCGGGCGCCGCGGCCCCCGGGAACGCCGCGTTGATCCGCGCCGCGGTCTGCACGAACTGCGTGTCGGGGGACAGCTCCTGGGCGACGCTCAGCTGGGCCGTGCGGATGCCGAGCACCGGGGCGGCCAGCGCGAGCAGCGCGATCGTGCCCAGCGCCGTCCACAGCACCGGCCGGCGGACGACGGTCCGCGTCAGCGGGCCCCACAGCTTGCCCGTGGTCTGCTCGGCCAGCGCGCGCCGGCGACGCTTGGCCAGCCACGGCAGGCCCGCGGCGTCCACCTTGTCGCCGAGCATCGCCATCAGCGCGGGCAGCACCGTCAGCGAGCCGCCGACGGCGACGAGGACGACGACGATCGTCGCCAGCCCGAGCGCCTTGAAGTCGTGGACGCCGGTGAAGAACGTCGAGGCCATCGCCGCGACGACGGTCAGGCCCGAGACGAGCACCGCCCGCCCCGACGTCTGCCCGGCGATCGACAGGGCCTCACCCAGGCTGCGGCCCGCGGCCCGCTCCTCGCGCTCGCGGCGCAGGTAGAACAGGCAGTAGTCGACGCCGACGGCGAGGCCGACCAGCAGCATCACCGACCCGGCGTCCTCCGTGGTCGGGAGCAGGCGGCTGGTGAAGGCCACCAGCGCCGCGGCCAGCACGTACGCGGTGACGGCGAGGACCACCGGCAGGACGGCAGCGACCAGGCTCGCGAACGTGAACAGCAGGATCGCCAGCGCGATCGGCACAGCCGTCCACTCCGCCGTCGCGAAGTCGGAGTTGAACGTCTCCATCAGCCACGACTCGGCGCTGGCGTCGCCGACCTGCTCGATGACGAGGTCGGGGTGGGCCGCGGCGACCTTCTCCACGGCGTCCATCACCGGCTCGATCCGGTCCTTGGCGGTGTCGGCGTCCCCGGTGACCGTGAAGGTCACCAGCGCCGAGTGGGCGTCCGCCGAGACCAGTCCATTGGCGTCCGGGCCCGCGACGTCGGCGACGGCGCCCGTGGCCTGCACGGCCGAGGCCACCTGCGCGGCGGCCGCCGAGAACGCCGCGTCGGTGGCCGTCAGCGTGTCGCTGTGCACGAGCACGAACTCCGAGGCCGGCGCGGACAGGCCCGCCTCGTCGAGGATCTTCAGGGCGCGGCCGGACTCGCCGACGGCGCGGTCCACGGTGCTCGCCTGGGTGGTGCCCGCCATCGAGGCGAGCGTCGTCACGACGGTCACGAGCAGGAGCCAGCCGATGACGGCGGTCTTGCGGTGGGCGGCGCTCCAGCCGCCGACCCGGGCGGCGAATCCCGGGTCGGGGGCGCGCCGGGGGTCGGGCGCGATGGTCCCGTGCTTGCTGGTCACGGTCGTCCTCCAGGTCTGTGGCGATACGCGCGACCAGCGTGCGCGCACCCGCTGGAGCCGACCTCGCGCCCGGGCGTGACGCCGTCACGGGTGCCCGGATGAGCCGCTCACCTCCAGCCCCGCTCCGGTTGCGCTCAAGCCGGCGCCGCGAGCCTCGTCGTCAGCCTGATCGCGTCTCGCTCCCCAGCCCTGGAGGCCCTGATGATCCCCGAGGACGAGTTCCTGACCCTGATCCGCGACGAGCTGAAGCTGCCGCTGCCCGCGTCGACGGACTCCCCCGACGGCACCGATCCCGGCCTCGACCGCACCGTGGCCTGGGACTCCCTGCTCGTGCTCAAGCTCGTCTCCGCCGTGGCCAAGCGCACCGGCCGCCGGGTCGCCGTCGGGAAGCTGCTCAAGGACCGCAACCTGCGCTCCATCTACGACACCTTCGCCGCCGCGGCCTGACCCGCCCCGAGACCCGACCCCTCTCCGAGGAGTGACGACGTGACCATCGACCTCGCCCTGGACGTCGTGTGGGCGCTGAAGCCCCTCGTGTCCCTCGACGACGCCCTGATCCACGAGGCCGTCACCGCGCAGGCGCTCGCCCGCCCCGACGCCCTGGCCCTGGCCTGCGGCGACGAGCGGGTCACCTACGCCCAGCTCGACGCGGCGGCGGCCGCCTACGCCGTCGAGCTCGCCGCCCGCGGCGCCGGGCCCGGCACCATCGTGCCCGTCTGCCTGCCCCGCTCCCCGCGCCTGGTCGCGGCGCTGCTCGGCGTCCTGCGCACCGGCGCCGCCTACGCGGCGTTCGACCCGCGCTGGCCCGCCGAGCGTCGCGACGCGCTCGTCGCCCGCGTCGACGCGCCCGTCCAGGTAGTCGACGATCCCGCCGACACGGCGTCCGACGTGCCCGCCTGGGTGCCGCCGCGCACCGCGCTCGCCGACGTCCCCGCGCACCGCGACGTCCCGCGCGTCGCCGTCGACGCGGGCGCCCCGGCCTGCGTCTTCTTCACCTCCGGCACGACCGGCGCCCCCAAGGGCGTCGTCTCGCGGCACCGCGCCACCACCCGGCTGTTCGGCGACGGCGGGCTGCCCGGCTTCGCCCGCGGGCGGGTCACCGTGCAGGCCGCCCCCGCCCCGTGGGACGCGTTCAGCCTCGAGCTGTGGGGCATGCTCACCACCGGCGGCGCCGTCGCGATCGCCGAGGAGGACTACCTCCTGCCGTTCGCGCTCGCCGACCTCGTCGCCGAGGTGGGCGTCGACACGCTGTGGCTCACGGCGTCGCTGTTCAACCTGTTCGTGGACATGGACGTCGACTGCTTCGACGGCGTCCGCGACCTCTACATCGGCGGGGAGCGGCTGTCGGTGCCGCACGTCGAGCGGTTCCTGCAGGCCAAGCCCGGGATCGCCCTGCACAACGGGTACGGGCCCGTGGAGAGCTGCGTGTTCGCGACCGTCCACCCGATCACCCTCGGCGACTGCGCCGACGGCGTCGGCATCCCCGTGGGGAGGGCCGCGCCCGGCACCGGCGTGCACCTGGTCGCCGACGGGCACGAGGTCGCCACCGGCGAGGTCGGCGAGATCTGCGTCAGCGGCGACGGCCTCGCGCTGGGCTACCTCGGCGACCCCGAGCAGACCTCACGGGTGTTCGTCGACCTCACGATCGAGGGACGCCGCCGCCGCGTCTACCGCACCGGCGACCTCGGCGTCCTCGACGCCGACGGCGTCGTCCACTTCCGCGGCCGCGCCGACCGGCAGGTGAAGATCCGCGGGTACCGGATCGAACCCGGCGAGATCGAGACGGTTGCGGCCAAGCTCGACGGCATCACCTCCGCCGTCGTCGTCCCCGTGCCCGGCCAGTCCCAGACGTACGAGCACCTCGCGCTGTTCTACGTCGCCGCCGACGCGGCGCCGGTGCCCGCGGCCGGGCTCGCCGAGCCCGCCGAGCCCGCTCAGCCCGCCGCACCCGCGGCCGAGGACCGGCTCGGCGTCGGCGAGGCGCTCGCCGACCGCCTGCCGCCCTACCTCGCTGCCCGACCTCATCCGGGAGGTCGGCGACCTCCCCTGACGGCCAACGGCAAGCTGGACTCCGGCGCGCTGCTGGCCCTGGTCGTCGGCTGAGCGTCCCTGACGGTCGCGCCCGGACGGGCACGGCGACCCCGGACCTGCTCTCCTGCGGGTCCGGGGTCGCGGCGCGGGTACTCACGAGAGGAGCAGCGGGTGCTGCAGGTGGCGTCGACGGCGTCGGTGGAGGTCGCGGGGCGCGGGCTGGGGGCGGAGGAGCTGCTGGACGCCGCGGGGGCGGTGGCCGCGCGGGTGGCCGGGGCGCCCGCCGTCGCGGTGCACGCCACCGCGTCGCTGGAGACGGTGGTCGCCGTGCTCGGCGGGATGCTCGCGGGCGTCCCCGTGGTGCCCGTGCCGCCCGACTCCGGGCCCCGCGAGCGCGCGCACGTCCTCGCCGACTCCGGTGCCGCGCTCGCGCTCGGCGGGCCCGGCGACGTCCCGTACGAGGGGGTCGCGTGGGACGTCGTCGACGTCACCGCTCGCTCGTCGGCCGCCCTGCCCGGCGCCGGGCCCGCGCCGGCCCTGGTGCTCTACACGTCGGGGACGACGGGCGCGCCGAAGGGCGTCCCGGTGACCCACGCGGCGATCGGCGCCTGCCTGGACGGGCTCGCCGAGGCGTGGCACTGGACGCCGCAGGACGTGCTCGTCCACGGGCTGCCGCTGTTCCACGTGCACGGGCTCGTGCTGGGGGTCCTCGGCGCGCTGCGGGTCGGGTCGCCGCTGGTGCACACGGGCCGCCCGACACCCGAGTCCTACGCGCGGGCGGCGGGCGAGGGCGGGACGCTGCTGTTCGGCGTCCCGACGGTCTGGTCGCGCCTCGTGGCCGCCGGCGCGGCGCCCGCCCTGAGCGGCGCGAGGCTGCTGGTCTCGGGCAGCGCCCCGCTGCCGGCGTCGGTGTTCGACGCGCTGACCGCGCAGTCGGGGCACCGCCCGGTGGAGCGGTACGGCATGACCGAGACGCTGATCACAGTGAGCGCGCGGGCGGGCGGCGACCGGCGGCCGGGGCAGGTCGGCGTCCCGATCGCGGGCGTCTCGACGCGCGTGGTCGGCGACGACGGCACCGAGCTGCCCCACGACGGCGAGGCGATCGGCGAGCTCCAGGTGCGCGGGGCGACGGTGTTCGGCGGCTACCTGGGCCGGCCCGAGGCGACGGCCGCGTCGTTCACCGACGACGGGTGGTTCCGTACCGGCGACTCCGCGACGATCGCGCCCGACGGCTGGCACAGGATCGTGGGCCGCACGTCGGTCGACCTGATCAAGACCGGGGGGTACCGGGTGGGCGCCGGCGAGGTGGAGGACGCCCTGCGCGCGCACCCGGGCGTGGCCGAGGCGGCGGTGGTGGGGCTGCCCGACGACGACCTGGGGCAGCGGATCGAGGCGTTCGTCGTCGCGTCGGGCGTCACCGGCGCCGAGCTGGGTGAGTTCGTGGCCGCCACGCTGTCGGTGCACAAGCGTCCCCGCGAGGTGCACGTCGTCGACGACCTGCCTCGCAACGCCATGGGCAAGGTGGTGAAGTCGGCGCTGGTCCGGCCCTGACGGGTGCTGATGTGCCGACGTGCCGATGGGGGAGCCCGCCCGCGGTCACCCCGCGGTCGGGCTCCCCGCCACCGCCGTCACTCCGCGATGCGAGTGCGCATGACCCAGCGGAACACGAGCGGCAGGCTCTGACCCGCGGCCCGCTCGAAGTGCTCCCAGCCCCCGCGGAAGGGGATCTTGAGCTTGGCGGCGTCGGACGGCGTGCGCTGCAGCCGCGTCGACAGCGGCAGGTCGGCGGGGCCGCCCTCGAGGACCGCGGACACCAGCACGGCGTCACGGACCTCCTCGGCTGTGGTGGTGGGCATGGGTCCTCCTGAGGTGGCGGTCGGTCCCTGGGGGGAAGTCGTGCCTCCAGGCTCGCGCGCGCCGCTAGAGCCGGGCTGGACTTTCACCTCGCACCCGTGAATCCCTCACATGACACCCGTGCGGCCGCTGTGCTACCCCGCGACCACCCGGGCGCCGCGCCGGGGTCGCTTTGGGGAGCATCCGCGCGGTATGACCGCGAGGAACGTCCCCAAAGCGGCAGACCAAGCCCCAGGCTCAGGCCCCGCGGCGGTACTGGGCGCGATCCCCGTCGAGAGCGCGGCCCACGAGCGAGCCGACGTCGACGATGAGCGCGACGTCACCGTTGCCGAGGATCGTGGACCCGCCGATGCCCTGGACGTTCGCGAACAGGTCCCCGAGCGGCTTGATCACGGTCTGGAACTCCCCGCGCAGCGCGTCGACCACGAGCCCCACCCGCACCCCGGCGTCCTCGACGACGACGACGTTCTCGCGCCGCGGCCGCACCCCCGCCACGTCGTACAGCGAGCGCAGCCGCACCAGCGGCAGGACGTCGCCGCGCAGCGACATCCGCCCGCGGTGCCGGTCGGCCTCGGGCAGCGCCACGCACTCGACCACCCGGTCGAGCGGGATCACGTAGGTGGCCTCGCCGACGCCGACGCCGAAGCCGTCGATGATGGCCAGCGTGAGCGGCAGCCGCACCCGCCAGGTCGTGCCGACGCCGACGGTCGAGGTGACCTCGACGGTGCCGCGCAGGTCGGTGACGTTGCGGTGCACGACGTCCATGCCCACCCCGCGCCCGGACAGGTCGGAGACCTGCTCGGCCGTCGAGAACCCGGGCGTGAACAGCAGCGCGAGGATCTCCTTCTCGCCCAGCTCGGCGCCGGGCTCCACGAGGCCCCGCGCGACCGCCCGGGCCAGCACCTTCTGGGGGTCGATGCCGCGGCCGTCGTCGCTGACCTCGATCACGATGCCCGCGGAGTCGTGGACGGCGTCCAGCCGCAGGGTGCCCCGCGCCGGCTTGCCCGCGGCGAGCCGCTCCGACGGCGACTCGATGCCGTGGTCGAGGGCGTTGCGCACGAGGTGCACGAGCGGGTCGGCGATCTGCTCGACCATGCCCTTGTCGAGCTCGGTCTCCCCGCCGGTGACGACGAGGTCGACCTCCTTGCCCAGTGCCGTGCCCACGTCGCGCACGATCCGCGAGAACCGGCCGAACGTCGTCCCGATCGGCACCATCCGCAGCTGCAGCGCGCTGTCGCGGACCTCCTCGACCAGCCGCATCACCTCGCCGAGGGCGCCCGTGAGCGCCTCGTCGCCGACCAGCGCCGCCTTCAACCCCGCGCCGGCTCCGGCGATCACCAGCTCGCCGACGGCGTCGATGAGGCGGTCCAGCCGGGCCGCGTCGACCCGCAGCGACGACTCGCCCGGACGGCGTTCGGGCGCGGGTACTCCGGACGCCGATGCTCCGGACGCCGATGCGCCGGACGCCGGTGCGCCGGACGCCGGTGCGCCGGACGCCTTGAGCGCGGCCTCGCGGGGGGACGCCGCGGGCGCGGGCGCCGGGGGCGCGAGGGCGGGCCACGCCCCCGATTCCTCCAGCAACGCCCGCACCCGCGGCCCGAGCTCGCCGTAGGTCTCGACGAGCAGCTCGAAGGGCTCGACCGGCCCGGCCACGGGCAGGACGCGGATGTCGCCGTCCTCGCGCACGAAGTCGAACACGCCCTCGACGTCGGCCCGCGGCACGCGCGAGCGGAACGACACCTCCAGGGCCAGCCGGCAGCGGTGGGGGTCGGCGTCGGCCAGGGGCGGCAGCAGGTCGTCGAGGACGCTCAGCGCCACGACGTCCCCGAGCCCGCCCAGGTAGGCGACGAACGACAGCGGGTCCATGCCGTCGGCCAGCGCGTCGGGGCCGAACCGCAGGCTGAGGTGCAGCAGCTCGCCCTCGGCGGCCCCGACACCGGCCTCGAGGCCCGAAGCCGGTGCCGGAGCCGCGTCGCCCGCACCGCCGGCGGCGGGCTCGTCGCTGAGGAACGGCTCCAGCCCGGCCAGCAGGGCGGCGGCCACGTCGGCCCGCCCGGGCAGCTCGCCGTCGCTGCCGGAGGCGAGGTCGCCGATCAGCGTCGCGAGGTGGTCCCCGCACGGCAGGAGGGCCCCGACGAGCGCGGCGGACGGCGCGAGCGAGCCGTCGCGCACCCGGTCCAGCACCGTCTCGAGCGTGTGCGCGAACCGCACGAGGTGGCTGAACCCGAACAGCCCGGCCGACCCCTTGAGGGTGTGCACGGCCCGGAACAGCGCCCCGACGGTCTCGGTGGAGCCGGCATCGGCGGTCACCCCCGCGGTGACCGCACGGTCGAGCTCCAGCAGCCGCGCCTCGAGGTCGGCGAGCAGCTCCACGGCCTCCTCGAGGAACGTGCCCCTGGCCGCCGCCATCTCCGCCGCGAAGGCATCCTCGGCGCTGGTCGCGGCGCTCACCGCGGGGCTCCGCCGGCGCGCACGGGCTGCAGCCGCTCGTCCCGCCAGGCCAGCGCGAGCACGCGGCGCACGGCGTCGGAGGCGGCCACGACGCGCACGCCGCCCCCGCTCAGCGCCGTCTCGCGCGCGGCGAGCAGCAGCAGCTGCAGGCCGGCGGTGTCGAGCTCGGTGACGGCGGCGAGGTCGAGGTCGAGCACCGCCGCGGGGGCGAGGCGGGCGCAGGCCCGGCGGACGTCGTCGAGCACCGCCTCCGCCTCGGCGATCGTCACGTCCCCGGCTAGGACGAGCGGCCCGTCGACGACGGGCGGCTCGGACGGCGTCACCGGCGTCACCGGCGTCACGGGTTGCGCGACGGCGAGGCTGGCCGTGCGGGGGTGGCGGCGGGGCGCGCGGGTGGCGGCGGGGCTCACGGCAGCACCAGCTTCGACACGGCGGCGAGCATGGTGGCGGGCTGGAACGGCTTGACCACCCACGCCTTGGCGCCGGCGGCCTGCCCCTCGCGCTTCTTCGCGTCGTCGGACTCGGTGGTCAGCATCATGATCGGCGTGAACCGGTAGGCGGGAAGCTTCTTCGCCTCCTTGACGAAGGTGATCCCGTCCATCCGCGGCATGTTGACGTCGCTGATGATGAGGTGGATCTTGCGGCCGTCGAGGCGGGCGAGCGCGTCGGCGCCGTCGCTGCCCTCGAGCACCTCGTAGCCGGCTCCGCGCAGGGCGATGCCCACGACCTGCCGCACGGACGGCGAGTCGTCGACGACGAGAACGGTCTTGGCCATCGGTGGGTCCTCTCTCAGAAGAAGGTGATCTCGCCGGCCGGCTCGGCCGTGGCGGGGGTGGCGCGGGTGGCGGGGGAGCCGGGCGTGCCGTGGCGGAGGTGCTCCTCGGCCATCGTGTAGCTGTCGCGGAGCCTGCTGAGCAGGGCGTCGGTGTCGAGCGGGGCGATCCCGTGGGGGCCGGCGGCACCGGCCTCGCGGATCAGGTCGGGCAGGGCGTCGAGGCAGTCGCGGACGTGGCCGAGGGTCTGCCCGATCCGGTCGGAGAACTGGAACTCGACGAGCGAGCCCGCGATCTCGTCCTTGATCGCCGCGGTGGTGGAGCCGAGGCGGGTGGAGCTGTCGGAGATCTGCGCCACGAACCCCACGAGGCAGTCGAGCACCCCGCCGACCCGGGCGTTGGCGTCGGCGACCATGCCGGAGTCGCTCGCGGCGGCCTCCTCGGCGCCCGCGAACGCCTCCTCGATCGCCGCGGCCACCTCCTCGGCCATCGCGGTGATCTGCGTGCCGGTGGTGCCGGACTGGTCGGCGAGCAGCCGCACCTCCTTGGCGACCACGCCGAACGCACGCCCGGCGTCGCCGACCCGCTCGGCCTCGATCGCGGCGTTGAGCGCGAGCAGGTGGGTCTGCTTGGCGATCCGGGTGACGTCGGCGGTCATGGCGCGCATGTGGTCGTTGAGCTCCATCAGGCGGCCGAGCCCGGCGAGGCTGCGGTGCCGCCGCTCGAGGGCCTCCTCCAGCCCGGCGACGACGGCCACGAGCCCGGCTCGGCTGGCCTCGAACAGCGCCGCGGCCTCCCCGGCGCCGCCGTCCCCGCCGTCGGCGAGCGCGCCGTCCATGAGCGTGACCATGCGCGCGAACTGGCCGGTCAGCGCGGTGACGGAGCTCTCCATCCGCTCCCGCGAGGACTCCAGGTGGGCCGACCACAGCGGCACCACCTCGGTGCCGAGGGCGTCGAGCCCGCGCAGGTGCGCCTCGACGTCGGCGACGGGGACCGCCGCGGGCGTGCGGTGGGTGCCGCGGCCGGCGGCGTGGCGCCTCCGGGTGACGGCGGCCCCGAGGACGGTGCCGGCGAGCAGGCCGAGGACGGCGGTCAGGACGGCGAGCATTCACCTCACCTGCCCGGCGGCCGACGGGGCGCCCTCGAGCGCCCCGAACGCCTCGATGCGTGCGGCGAGGGCGTCGAGGGGCAGTTCGTGCTCGACGGCCCCGAGGACGGCTGCGGCGTGCGGCATGCCGTAGACGACGCAGGTGTGCTCGTCCTGGCCGAGGGTGGCCGCCCCGGCCTCGCGCATGGCGAGCAGGCCGCGGGCGCCGTCGTCACCCATCCCGGTCATGATCACGCCGAGGGCGTTGCGGCCGGCCTCGCGCGCGACCGACCGGAACAGGACGTCGACCGACGGCTTGTGCCGGTTCACCCGCGGCCCGTCCGCGACGCGCACGCGGTAGTGCGCGCCGTCGCGCTCCACGCTGAGGTGCCGCCCGCCGGGGGCGATGAGAGCGCGCCCGGGCAACACGCGTTCACCGTCGCTCGCCTCGGCCACCTCGCAGGCGCAGACGCTGTCGAGGCGCGCGGCGAAGGCGGCGGTGAACCGTTCGGGCATGTGCTGGACGACGACCATCCCCGGGACGTCGGCGGGCAGGGCCGACAGCACGACCTCCAGCGCCTGGGTGCCGCCGGTGGACGTGCCGAGGGCGACGATCCGGTCGGTGGTGCGAGTGAGCGCGGCGCGGGGGCGCGGCGCGGGCACGGCGGGGCGCCCGCGCAGCGCCTGGGCGGCGGCCGCGTGCCGGTGCATGTTCCCGGCGGCGGCGTCCTTCACCGCGCGGACCAGGTCGGCGGCCTCCTCCTCCAGGAACGAGCGCAGCCCGGTGGTCGGCTTGCAGACGATGCCGACGGCACCGGCCGAGAGCGCCTCCACCGTCGTCTCGGCGCCCTTGGCGGTCAGCGTCGAGCAGACGACGACGGGCGTCGGCCGCACGGCCATCACCTTGCGGAGGAACGTCAGCCCGTCCATCCGCGGCATCTCGATGTCGAGGACGACGACGTCGGGCCACTCGCGGTTCATGTGGTGCATGGCGAAGACGGGGTCGGCGACGGCGCCGATCACCTCGATGCCGGGGTCGCGGGCCAGGACGGCGCCGAGCACCTGCCGCACGACCGCGGAGTCGTCGACGATCAGGGCCCGGACGGGCGGGACGCCGCTCATCCGGGGATCCGGTAGACCGAGGGCGCCACGGACTGCAGCGCGTGGGGGATGCCGGCGAGGCTCTCGGCCTGCCCGACGACGAGGTGGCCGCCGGGGCGGACGAGCCCCGCGACCCGCGCGACGACGTCCTGCTTCGTCGCGGGCGAGAAGTAGATCATCACGTTGCGCAGGAAGGCGACGTCGAAGCGTCCGAGGTCGGGCAGGTCGGCGGTGAGGTTGGCCTGCTGGGCGCGCACCCGGGCGCGCCAGCGCGACTCGACGGTGAACAGGCCCTCGTGCTCCTCACGCCCGCGCAGGCAGAACCGGCGGCGCAGGTCCTCGGGGATGCGCTGGGCGGCGTCCACCGCGTACAGGCCGCGCCGGGTGGCCTCGACGCAACGGCTCGACACGTCGGTGGCCACGACCTCCCACGGCGCCTCGCCGAGCTCGTCGGCGAGGACCAGGGCGATCGTGTACGCCTCCTCGCCGGTCGAGGACGCCGCGCTCCACACCCGCAGCGGGCGCCCGGCGTCGTGGCTGCGCGCGAGGGTGCGCAGCAGCTCGAAGTGCCCGGCCTCGCGGAAGAACGACGTCTCGTTGGTGGTGAGCAGGTCGATCGCGACCTGCTCCTCGCCGGGCAGGGCGCGGGCGGCGAGCAGGGCGACGTACTCGTCGTACCCGGCGAGGCCGTGGTGGCGGACGCGGCGGTCGAGCCGGGTCGTGACCAGGGCCTGCTTGCCGTCCTTGAGCTCGATCCCCGTGCGCTCGAGCAGGAACCGGCGCACCCAGGCGTAGGACTCCGGTGACAGTCCGGCCGCCGAGGCGGGGGAGGCGGGCCAGGCGGTGCCGCTCACGTGGGCACCCCGGTGCGGGCCGAGGCGGCATGGTCGGCGAGGTCGCCGAGGTCGCGCAGCTCCTCCACGGACAGCACCCGCGCCAGGTCGAGGACGATGACGAACGCGTCGTCCCAGCGGGCCATGCCGGCGATGAAGTCGGCGCGGACGCCGCCGCCGAAGGCGGGGGCGGGTTCGAGGTCGCGGGCGGGCAGCGGCACGACCTTCGTGACGGCGTCGACGACGACGCCCATCTCGCGGTGGCCGTGCCCGTGCCCCGCGACGTCGACGACGACGATGCTGGTGCGGCGGGTGACGTCGGTGGCCCCCTGCCCGAACCGGGCGGCGAGGTCGATGACGGGCAGCACCCTGCCCCGCAGGTTGATCACGCCGCGGACGAACGGCGGCATCATCGGCACCACCGTCAGCGAGCGGAACTCGATGATCTCGGTGACCTCGAGGATGTCGAGGGCGTAGACCTCGCCCTTGAGCGTGAAGGTCAGGTAGCGGCCGGCCTCCTGGGCGGAGGCGTCGGCGGGACCGGGCTCCTCGCCGGAGCGCGCGGCCGTCGTCGTGGCGGTCACGGTGCTCCTCAGAAGCGGTCGAAGTCGGCGTCGTCGAAGATCGGTTCGACGGTGCGCGAGCGGGGGACGACGGGCACGGGGCGGGCGGGGCCCGCGGGGATGCGCGCGGGGGGCAGCGGGGCGTGCGCCTGGCGCGGGACCCGGAAGAACCGCATGACGTCCTGCAGGTGCGTGGTCTGCGCGGTCATCTCCTCGGCCGTGGCCGCGAGCTCCTCGCTGGACGTCGCGTTCTGCTGGGTCACCTTGTTCATCTGCGCGACCGCGTTGTTGATCTGCGCGGCGCCCCCGGCCTGCTCGGCCGAGCCGGCCGCGATCTCCTGCACGAGGTCGGAGGTGCGCCGGATGCTCGGCACCATCTCCTCCAGCAGGTCACCGGCCCGCTCGGCGGTCGCGACGCTGCCGGTCGCGAGCTCGCCGATCTCCTGGGCGGCCACCTGGCTGCGCTCGGCGAGCTTGCCCACCTCGGTGGCGACGACCGCGAAGCCCTTGCCGTGCTCGCCGGCGCGGGCGGCCTCGATGGTCGCGTTGAGCGCGAGCATGTTGGTCTGGAACGCGATGTCGTCGATGATCGCGATCTTCGCCGCGATCGTCTTCATCGCCTCGACGGTCTCGCGCACCGCCTGGCCGCCGTCGGAGGCCTCGCCCGCCGCCTTCGCGGCGATGGTGTCGGTGACCTTCGCGTTGTCGCTGTTCTGGTTGATGCTCGCGACCATCTGCTCGATGCTCGCGCTGGTCTGCTCGACGCCCGCGGCCTGCTCGGTGGCGGCCTGCGAGAGCGCCTGCGAGGCCCCGCTGATCTGCGCGGCGGCGTTGGCGAGCTGGTCGGAGGCGGCGATCACCTGGGTGACGGTCTCGGCGAGCTTGGCGACCGTGGAGTTCGTCGCCTGGCGCAGCTCCTCCAGCTGCCCGCGGTAGCTGGTGGTGACGGTGCGGGTGAGGTCGCCGCCCTCGACGGCGACGAGCACGGCCCCGACCTCCGTCAACGGGCCGATGACGGCGTCGAGCGTGGCGTTGATGCCCGCGACGATGTCGCGGAACCCGCCGGCGTGACGGTCGGAGTCGGCGCGGACGTCGAGGCGGCCCTCCACGGCCGCCTGGGACAGCGTCGAGGTGTCGCTGATCAGGCGCTTGAGGTTGCTGCGGACCTGCTCGACGGTGTCGTTGATGAACGCCTTCTTGCCGGGCAGCTGCTCCAGCGGGTGGTCGAAGTCGCCCTCGCCGAACGCCTTGACGACGGCCATGGCCTTCTTCTTGACGGCGATGTGCGCGCCGACCATGTCGTTGACACCGCGCGCCATGTCGGCGAAGCCGCCGGAGAACCGGTCGACGTCGACCACGACGTCGATGTCGCCGCGCTCGTGCTCGGCCGACATCCGGTTCATCTCCTGGATCAGGCCCACGAGGTTGGCCCGGACCTGCTCGATCGTGTCGTTGATGAACGCCTTCTTGCCGGGCAGGCGCTCCAGCGGGTAGTCGAAGTCGCCCTCGCCGAACGCCTTGACGACGGCCATGGCCTTCTTCTTGACGGCGATGTGCGCGCCGACCATGTCGTTGACGCCCGAGGCGATCGTGGCGAAGCCGCCGGAGAAGCGGCTGACGTCGACGACGACGTCGATGTCGCCGCGCTCGTGCTCGTCCGACATCCGGCTCATCTGGGCGACGAGGTCGGCGGAGGAGTCGCGGATCGCGGTGAGGGCGGCGACCAGCGGTGCCGCCGACGGCTGGACGGCGGCCGGGACGTCGCAGTCGAAGCGGCCCGCGGCCAGGCGCGTGGCGGCCTCGGTGACCCCGGCCAGGTCGGCCGTGCCGGCGCCGAGGACGACGGTGCGCACCAGCCACAGGGCCAGCGCGGCGACGCCGGCGGCGACGACGGCCACGGCTGCGGGGGACGCCCCCGCGGCGCTCACCACCGCGACCAGCGCGGGAGCGACGACGGCGGCGGCTCCCGTGACCGCCGCACCCCGCGAGCGGGACAGACCTTCCAGCATCGCCAACGACCTCTCGATCCCCCGCGCCGCGCGCGGTCCTCGTACCGCCGAGCGGCGGTACCCCTGGATCGTCGTGACGGGCCACCGGTTCGTTGAGGGTTTAAGGACCCTTACCAACCGGTCAGCGGGCGGGGTGAAGCGGCCACCTGGCCCACGTGGAGGCCGCTGCGGCCCGATGGGTCACCCCCGGAACCATTCTGAGCTGGACCGTTGCCCGGCGGTAGGCGTCGCGTCGCGGCCCTCGCGCCGCCCGTCGCCGTCGCCGCGCGCGACCGGCGGCACGAGCGTGCCCCCGTTCGGGTGTCGCCGTCGGCCCAGAGGGTTGCACGAATCGTGATGCGGGTGACGGGTCCCTGCCGCCCAGGCCTCCCTGGCGTCTGCGGTCTGGGGAGCATCCGCGCGCCCATACCGCGTGGAGCGTCCCCAGATCGGGCACGGCACTGCGTCAGCGCAGGGTGACGACCTCGCCCACGCCCCGCTCCAGCGCCCGCGCGTGCAGCAGGTGCATCGCGGCGAGGTCCTGCAGCCCGATCCCCACGCTGTTGAACACGCTCACCTGCTCGGGTGAGGTCCGCCCGGGGGACGTCCCCGCGAGGACGGCACCCAGCGGCACCAGGTCCTCCACGCCGATCGCACCCGCGGCGAGCGCGGTGACGACGTTGCCCGACTCGTGCGCGGCCACGGCGACGTCGTCGACGGCGAGCACGTCGGCCCGGGCGAGCACCGACGGCTCCAGCTCGCGGTAGGCCGGGCGCGGGGGCGAGCCGACAGCGTTGACGTGCAGCCCGGGCCGGAGCAGGTCGGCCGACACCAGCGGCACCTCGGCGGGCGTCAGCGTGCACACGACGTCGCAGGTGGCGAACACCTCGGCGACGTCGTCGACGGCCTTCACCGGCGGCACCGCGACGTCGAGCGCCTCGACGGCGGCGCGCAGCCGCTCGCGCGAGGACGCCGTCCGCGACCACACGACCACGCCGTCGAGGTCGCCGGTGGCGGCGTGGGCGCGCACGTGCTCGACGGCCAGCGCACCGGCGCCGAGCAGCCCGAGCACGCGGGGGCCGGGCACGGCGAGGGTGCGGGTGGCCAGGGCGGTCGCGGCCGCGGTGCGCACGCGGGTGAGGACGCGCCCGTCGACCAGCGCCAGGCACTCGGCGGTGGCCGCGTCGAACAGCGCGGCGGTGGAGCGCTGCGCGGGGACGCCGAGGGCGCGGTTGGCGGGGGCGTCGGCCAGCAGCTTGACGGCGACGACGCCCAGGTAGGCGGCGTGGGCGCCCATGGGGATCCAGGCGGGGGCGTCGGGGCGGGCGTGGGGGCCGAGGTCGCCGGCCGCGCGGATCGGCACGGGCGCGGGCTGCGTGGCGCCGCCGGTGGCCAGCTCGCGGTGGGCGCGCTCGAGGCAGGCCACGACCTCGGCGGGGCGCAGCAGCGCCTCGCACTGCTCGGGCGTGAGGATCAGCGTTCCCACGACTCTCCTTGTATACCGACTGGAAGCCCCCGGCAGTGGCGTCGAGCTGGGGCTCGAAGGGCCCAACCGCGCGCCACCTGCGGCTGACCCACTGTGAAGTGCGCGGATCGTCGACGTCAAGCGAGCCTTGATTTCACACGCCTGTTACCTCGCGAGCTTGCGCTCGGGCCCCGGGGACGTCAGTTTGTATACACCAACGTGGAAGGAGGGATGATGGTCCGGTACCTCGCACGGCGCGGCGTCCAGGCGCTGGTCACGGTCTTCGTCGTCGTCACGGTCGCCTTCGCCCTCGGCCGCGCCTCCGGCAGCCCCGCGGCACAGCTGCTGCCCGACAACGCGAGCAAGGCGCAGATCGACGCGCTCAACGCCCGGCTCGGCTTCGACCGGCCGCTGTGGCAGCAGTACCTCGACTACCTCGGCGGGCTGGTGCACGGAGACTTCGGCGACTCCTACCGCCAGACCGGCGTCTCCTCGATGCAGCTCGTCGGCGAACGGCTGCCCGCCTCGCTCACCCTCGGCGCCGTCGGGCTGGCCGCCGGCCTCCTGCTCGCGCTCGGCGCCGTCCTGCTCGTGCACCTCACCGGCAGCCGCCGCCTCCAAGCCGTCATGCTCACCCTCGGCTCGGTGCGGCAGTCGATGCCCGACTTCCTCTTCGGCGTCCTGCTCGTCGCGGTCTTCGCCGTCAGCCTCGGCTGGCTGCCCAGCCTGGGCAACAAGGACCCGCTGGGCATCGTCCTGCCGGCGCTCACCATCGCCACCGGGCAGTTCGTCATCTACGTCCGCCTGGCCGGCAACGCCCTCGGTGAACAGGCGCGAGCCGACTACGTGCGCACCGCCTACGCCCGGGGCGAGAGCCGCGCCCGCGTCGTCCTCACCGAGATGCTGCCCAACGGCGTCCTGCCCGTCCTCACCATCGCCGGGATCAACCTCGGCACGTTCCTCGGGGGCCTCGTGATCGTCGAGAACGTCTTCGCCTGGCCGGGCCTCGGCCAGCTCATGCTCGGCGCGGTGTACTCGCGCGACTTCCCCGTCGTGCAGTCCGGGCTGATCGTCGTCGCGCTGCTGTTCATCGCGTCGAACCTGGTCGTCGACCTGCTCTACGGGGTCATCGACCCGCGGGTGCGGGTGACGGCGTGAGCGCGGCCGCGCAGGTCGAGGCGCCCCTCCCGGTGGCGGAGGTCGCGCCCGGGACGCCGAAGCGCCGCCGCCCCCGCCTCGGCGGCCCGGCCCAGTGGGTCGGCCTCGCGCTCGTGCTGCTCGTCGCCGGGTTCTGCCTGCTCTACCCGCTGACCCCGGGCTACGACCCCTACACCCAGGACCTCTCGCGCACCCTGCTCGCGCCCTTCGCGGACTCCGCCCACGCGCTGGGCACCGACAACCTCGGCCGCGACATCGCGAGCCGGCTCGCGCTCGCCGGGCGGGTCACGCTGTCGATCGTGCTCGGCGTCATCGCCGTCAACGCCGTGATCGGCACGATCGTGGGCGTCACCGCCGGGTACGTCGGCGGCAAGGTCGACGCCGCGCTGATGGCGCTGTCCGACGTCCAGCTCGCCCTGCCGATCCTCATGGTCGTCATCGCGCTGTCGGCGGCCACCGGGCCGAGCGTGTGGCTGATGATCGGTGTCCTGGCCTGCACGTACTGGGTGGGCTACGCCCGCGTGGCCCGGGCGGTGGCGCTCAGCCTGCGCCACCGCGACTTCGTGCTCTCCCCGCGGATCCAGGGCGCGAGCACCGGCTGGGTGCTGCGCCGCCACGTCCTGCCGAACGTCGTCGGCGAGATGCTGATCCTCGCCAGCAGCGACATCGGCGCGATCATCCTGCTGACCAGCTCGTTCGACTTCCTCGGCCTCGGCGTCCAGCCGCCCGTGCCGTCCTGGGGCCTGATGATCGGCGAGGGCCAGAAGTACCTGCGCCAGCACCCCTCGCTCGCGTTCGTCCCCGGCCTGGCCGTGTTCGCCGTCGTCGCCGGGATCAACCTGCTCAGCCAGCGCTTCACCAGCGAGGGCGCGACGGCGAAGGGCGGACGGCGATGAGCCTGCTCGAGATCGACCACCTCACCGTGGTCGCCGCGGCCGGTCCCGGCGAGCCCGAGACGGTGATCGTCGACGGCGTCAGCCTCCACCTCGACGAGCACGAGGTGCTGTGCGTCGTGGGGGAGTCCGGGTCGGGCAAGAGCGTCACGATGCTCGCCGCGATGGGGCTGCTCGCGCCCGGCCTGTCGGTGCGCTCGGGCGCCGTCCGCTACCGCGGCGAGGACCTGCTCACCATGGCCCCCGCCCGGCTGCGGTCCCTGCGCGGGCGCGACCTCGCGATGATCTTCCAGGACCCGATGACCGCCCTCAACCCGGTCAAGCGGGTCGGGACGCAGCTCGTCCGGGCGATCCGGCGGCACCGGCCCCTCGGGCGGTCCGAGGCGCGCGAGGTCGCCGTCGCGCTGCTCGACAAGGTGGGCATCCCCCAGGCCCGCACCCGGCTGCGGGCCTACCCGCACCAGTGGTCGGGCGGCATGCGGCAGCGCGCGCTGATCGCGATGGCCATGGCCAACGACCCCGCCGTGCTCGTCGCCGACGAGCCGACGACCGCCCTCGACGTCACCGTCCAGGCGCAGGTCATGGAGGTCCTGCGCGCCGCCCGCGCCGAGACCGGTGCCGCCATGGTGATGATCACCCACGACCTCGGGCTCGTCGCCGAGGTCGCCGACCGCGTCGCGATCATGTACGCCGGGCGGATCGTCGAGACCGGCGGCGTCCACGAGGTGTTCGCCGCGCCCGCCCACCCCTACACCCGCGCGCTGCTCGCGAGCCTGCTCACCGCCGAGACCATCGGCGGCCAGGCCGTGGCCATCGCCGGCGCCCCGCCCAGCCCCCAGCGGCGTCCGCCCGGGTGCGCGTTCGCGCCGCGCTGCACCCATCCCGCGCGCTCCGCCGCGTGTGCGAGCGAGGTCCCCGTGCTGCGGACCGCCCGCGCCGGCCGGCCCGTCGCCTGCCACCACGCCGACGAGCCCTGGGACGCGGCTGCGTCGCCCGACGTCGTCGGGTCGCCGGACGTCGCCGGGTCGCCGGACGTCGTGGCGCCGCCCGTCGTCGTCCCCCCGCCCGTCGTCCCCCCGCCCGCGGTCGCGGCGCCCGCCGTCCCCGAGGAGGCCGCGCGATGAGCGCCCCCGCCGACACGCTGCCCGCGCCCGGGCGCCTCGACCCCCGCGGACCCGCCGAGGTCCTGCGCGTCGAGGACCTGCACGTCCGGTTCGCCGTCCGCGACGACGCCGGGCGCAAGCGGCAGTTGCGCGCCGTCGACGGGGTGTCGTTCTCCATCCGCCGCGGCGAGACGCTCGGGCTGGTGGGGGAGTCGGGCTGCGGCAAGTCGAGCCTGGTCCGCACGCTGTTCGGGCTGAACCCGATCGCCTCGGGCGCCGTGCACGTGCTCGGCCGTGACCTCGCCCGGATGCCCCGGCGCACCCAGCGCGAGGTCCGCAACCGGATGCAGCTGGTGTTCCAGGACCCGTACTCCTCGCTCAACCCCCGCCTGACCGCGCACGAGATCGTCGCGGAACCGCTGCGGATCGCCGGCCGCTACTCCCCGCAGCGGGTGCGCGAGCTGGTCGAGGCGGTGGGGCTGGACGACGCGGCGCTGCGACGGCGTCCGTCGGAGTTCTCGGGCGGGCAGCGCCAACGCCTGGGCATCGCCAGGGCACTCGCGCTCGAACCCGACCTGCTCGTGCTCGACGAGCCCGTCTCGGCCCTCGACGTCTCGGTGCAGGCGCAGGTCGTCAACCTGCTGCAGGAGCTGCAGCAGCGCTTGGGCCTGTCCTACCTGTTCATCGCCCACGACCTGTCGGTGGTGCGCCACATCAGCCACCGGGTCGCCGTCATGCACCTGGGCCGGTTCGTGGAGGTCGGGCCTCGCGAGCAGATCTTCGGCGACCCCCGCCACCCCTACACGCGCGCGCTCCTGTCGGCGATCCCGCTGCCCGACCCGCGCCTGCGCGACCGTCCCCGCGTGACCCTGCGCGGGGAGCTGCCCGACGCCACGCGCCTGCCCGCCGGGTGCAGCTTCGCCGGGCGCTGCCCCGTCGCCCAGCCCGACTGCGCCGACACCGACCCCGCGCTCGAGCCCAGCTCTGCGCCCACCCTGGGGCCCGGCGACGGCCCCGCCGAGGCCGACACCGCCGCCGTCGCCTGCCTGCACCCCGACCTCGCGCGCGAACGCATCCCCGTCCTGTCCGGCTGAACCGCTCCCGCCCCGCCGCCCCGCCCCGCCGATTCAGCCCCGCCGATCCAGCCCCGCCGATCCAGCCCCCGGTCAGCGCCGACCGGCGATGCCCCCTGCCCGCCGTCCCGATCCGCACATCCGAGAACGAGGCCCACGATGAACCCACGCACCACCCGCCTGGCCGCTGCAGCCCTCACGGCGACCTTGGCGCTGGCCCTGTCCGCCTGCGGATCCGGGGACGACGACAGCGGCAAGGCGGCACTGAAGAACCTGGTCATCGGCCAGGTGACGGAGCCCGAGAAGTCGCCCGACCCGCTGCTGGAGGGGTCGCTGGCCGGCTACAACTACTACTACAACCTGTTCGACCAGCTCACCGCGCTCGACGCCGAAGGCAAGATCGTCCCGAAGCTCGCGACGAGCTGGAAGCCCTCGGCCGACTTCACCACCTGGACGTACAAGCTCCGCACCGACGTGAAGTTCCACGACGGGACGCCGCTGACGGCCAAGGACGTCGTGTTCTCCTACGACACCGTGCTCAAGAGCAAGGAGAGCGACAACCTCTTCTACATGGAGCAGCTGAAGTCGGTGACCAGCACCGACGACAGCACGGTCGTCTTCACGCTGAACGCGCCGTTCTCGCCCTGGCCGTCCATCACGACGGCGATCTCGATCGTCCCGCAGGCCGTCTACACCAAGCTCGGTTCCGAAGGGTTCGCGAAGGCGCCGGTCGGCTCGGGCCCCTTCACCTTCGTCTCCTGGACCCGCGGCGTCGACTACGTGATCAAGCGCAACCCCGACTACTGGGGCACGAAGGCGCAGGTCGAGAAGGTCACGTTCCAGACCGTCGCCGACGAGAACGCGCGGCTCAACGGCGTCGCGTCGGGCAGCCTCGACATCGCCCTCATCTCGCCGAACCAGGTCGACGGGCTGTCCGGCAACTCGTCGGTGACGGTGAAGTCGCGGGAGTCCAACGGCGTCACGTTCCTCGGCATGAACTCGACCTCGGGGCCCCTGGCGAACGTGAAGATCCGCCAGGCGATCTCGAAGGCCATCGACCTCGACGCGATCAGCAAGAGCGTCCTCGCCGGCCGCGCCACCCCGAACAGCCAGTTCACCGCGCCCAACGTCGACGGCTTCGTGAAGGACCTCGCCAACGCCCCCTACGACCCCGACGGCGCGAAGGCGCTGCTCGCCGAGGCCGGGTACAAGGGTGAGGAGATCCCCTTCGAGTACGCCACCGACGGCCGGATCCCCCTGTCCTCCGACGTCGCCCAGGCCATCCAGGGGTACCTCTCGGCCGTGGGGATCAAGGTGAAGATGCTCGGGATGGACCAGGCGAGCCTGTCGAACATCATCTACGGCACCGTCAGCGTGAAGGGCCTCTACCTCAACACCTGGGCCCCCTCCACGATGGACGGCGACATGCCCGTCACCAACATGTTCGCGGGCGGCCAGAACGACTACGCGAAGCGCACCGACACCAAGGATCTCGTGCTCAAGCAGCGCACCGTCTCCGGTGACGCCCGGGTCGCGGTGTTCAAGGACCTGTTCACCCTGAACATCGACCAGGCCCTGCTGCTCGGCCTCTACACCCCCAACACCGACTACGCCGTCGACCCCGACGTGAACTGGACGCCGCGCGCCGACGGCCTGTTCGTGCTCAACGAGGTCACCGTCAAGTAGTCGCCGCACTTCGGGGGACGGAAGGAGCCGGTGGCGCGGGAACAGGAACCCGCGCCACCGGCGTCCCCGCCCTCTCGCTCGCCGTGCCCCACGCTCGCCCGCCCCTCGCCGTCCGGAGCCCCCATGACCAGCGTGATCACCGACGTCCGTCCCTGGGGCGGCCCCGCCGTCGACCTCGTCACCGCCGACGGCGTGCTGAGCGCCGTCCACGACGCGGGCACGGCGGCGGTGCCCGAGGGGGCGACGGTCGTGGACGGCGGGGGGCGGGTCGCGCTGCCGACGTTCGCCGACGTCCACGTGCACCTGGACTCCACCCGCCTGGGCCTGCCCTACCGGCCGCACACCGGCGAGCCGGGGCGGTGGGGCTGCATCATGAACGACCGCTGGCACTGGCGCACCGCCGAGAAGTCCGTCGCCGAGCGCGCCACGCACACCCTGGGCGCGGCGATCGCGCTGGGGGCCACGCACGTGCGCAGCCACGCCCAGGTCGACGCCGACTCGAAGCTGGAGAAGTTCGAGGGCGTGCTCGCCGCCCGCGAGGCCCACTCCGGCCGGGCGAGCGTGCGGATCGTCGCGTTCCCGCAGGTCGGGATCCACCTCGAGCGCGGCGCGGCCGAGCTGATGGACGAGGCGCTGCGCCAGGGTGCCGACCTCGTCGGCGGCATCGACCCCTGCGAGATCGACCGCGACCCGGTGCGCCACGTCGACACCGTGTTCGCGCTCGCCACCAAGCACGGCAAGGACGTCGACATCCACCTGCACGAGCGCGGGTCGCTGGGGCTGTTCAGCCTCGACCTCATCCTCGAGCGGGTCGAGGCGCTGGGCATGCAGGGGCACGTGACGATCTCGCACGCGTTCTGCCTGGCCGCGGACTCGCGGGAGGTGCGGGAGGCGATCGAGCGGATCGCGCGCCTCGACGTCGCCCTCACCACCATCGCCCCCGGCAGCGGCCTCGACCTGCCCGTGCGCGCGCTCGTCGAGGCGGGGGTGCGCGTCGGCCTGGGCATGGACGGCCAGCGCGACTACTGGTCGCCCTACGGCAACGCCGACATGCTCGACCGCGCCTACCAGCTCGCCTTCACCCAGGACTACGCCCTCGAAGCCGACCTGGAGCTGGCGCTCGCCGTCGCCTCCCGCGGCGGGCGCACCGTCGACGACGCGACGCTTGCGCGGGTGGGGAGCACGCCGCGTCCCGGGTTCGCCGTCGGTGACGTCGCCGACCTCGTGCTCGTCGACTCCGAGGTCGCCGCGACCGCCCTGCTCGACCGGCCCCGGCCGCGCACCGTCGTCCACCGTGGGCGCGTCGTCGCCGACGGCGGGGAGTTGCGCTGAGCGGCGGCGCTACCCTCGCGTCCGGTGGGCCGGGTGAGGTTCGGCCGGGCTCGGCAGGGCCGGGTCCGGCGAGGGCGGGAGGGCGACGGGTGGCACGAGGAGACGGCCCCACGCTTCCCCTGGGCGCCCAGCTGCACCGCACGCTGCGGGAGTGGATCATCACCGGGCGGCTGGCGCAGGGCACCGTGCTGTACGAGCAGCGCCTCGCCGAGGAGCTGAACGTGTCGCGGGTGCCCGTGCGCGAGGCGATGCCGCTGCTCGCGCACGAGGGGTTCGTCGAGGTGACGCCGCGGCGCAGCTCGGTGGTGGCCACCTGGTCGCAGCGGCGCGTGCACGACGTGTTCGACACCCGGCTCGGGTTGGAGGTCGCCGCCGCCGGGCTCGCCGCTCGCCGGGTGCGCGCCGGGGGGACGCTGGAGGAGCTCGAGGCCGCCGTCGCCCGTGCCGAGGCGCACCTGGAGGCCGCCGGTCACGAGCCGCTCGTCCAGGCCGAGGCCAACGGCGCGATCCACCTGGCCCTGGTCGCCGCCGCCGGCAACGAGCTGATGGACTCGGTGATGCGCGCCGTCGGCGGGCGCATGACCTGGCTGTTCTACCTGACGTCCAGCCGCGACCTGCACGCCCAGGGTGACGAGCACGCCGCGATCCTGGCGGCCCTGCGCGACGGCAACGACCGGCTCGCCGAGGCCCTCACCTTCGCCCACATCGAGGCCGGTCGCGCCCCCACGCTCGAAGTCCTCGCCGACCAGGCCTGACCGCGCGGTGCCCCGCCCCCGCGGCCCCGCCCGCGCCGGCGAGGTCAGCCGCCGCCTTGGGGGAGCATCCGCGCGCTCATACCGCGAGAAGCGTCCCCAGAGCGCCGGCGGGACCACCCGCTCAGCGCACGGGGCACCCGGGCCCGCACGGGAACGGTGAGCCCGTCGCACCCGCGGGACCGGAACACGCCGGCGAGCTGGACGGCGACGGCGCAGGGCCGCCCGGCGACGTCGAACCAGCCGTACCGCAGGGGGATCCGCCCGCGGACGACGCTGCGGTTGTCGCGGGAGTGGTCGCGGAAGGCCAGGTGCGTGGGGTGCGCGACCTGCCCGTCGAGCTCGACGACGACCCCGAACTCCTCGTACCAGTTGTCGACGACCTGGGGCGCGCCGGGCGTGCCGAGGTCGTGGTTGCGCTTGGCGGTGGGCAGCCCGTGACGGCGCTCGACGTCGCGGGCGAAGCGCAGCTCCAGCAGGTTGGCGACGCCGTCGCGGGCGGAGGCGACCATCTCGCCGATCAGGCCGCGTCGCCGCGCGCGGGGATGAGCGGCGAGCGCGGCGCCCAGCTCCTCGACCGTGCACAACCGCTGCTGGACGACGGCGAGCACCAGCGCGACGGCGTCCTCCTCCCGTTGCAGGCGCCCACAGACCTCGAGCGCGCCGACCTCGGCCTGCACCCGCGGCACGTCGGCGCCGCGCCGGATGGCGGAGGCCAGGTCGCGGTGGCGGTGCACGGTGCGGGAGGGGTGGTCCGCGCGCAGCCGGCGGGTCCAGTCGACGGCGATCTCGACGGGGGCGACGGCCGGGGGCGACCCCTTGTCGAGCCCGGCGAGCCAGAGAGCGGTCGCCCCGCAGGCGACGCCCCGGGTGGCGAGCACCGCCGGCCACACGAGCCCGCGGGCCGACAGTGGCGCGGTGGTGGTGGCGAAGATCCCGGGCTCGAGGCGCCTCCAGTGGCCGCTGTCGACGGGGCGCCGCGCGTCGTCGAGCGTCCACCCCCACTCCCGGAGCTGATGCCAGGCCACGACGTGATCCTGGCGCCGCGCGAGCACCGTCCACGCGTCGTCGGCCCTCCACCGTGACGTCATGGGCACGAGGGTGCCGGATCCGTCGGGGTCCGGCCGCGGCCCTGTGGATAACCGCTGGGGCGGGTGGGGGGCCGACACCGGTGGCGCCGGTCCAGGACCGTGCGAGCCTGCGTCGAGGTGGCACCGAGGCAGCGCCGAGAACGTCGAGAGCGGCCCTGCCTAGCGTCGGCGTCGACCGAGGTGCCCGTCCTGAGGAGCCGACGTGACGCCAGCCCCGACCGCCCCACCCGCCCCGCCCACCCGCCACGTCGACTTCGACGTCGACCCGGTCGCCTGCGAGGCGTTCGACGCCGGCGGCGCCGACGATCGCGCGCAGCGCTGGCGCGGCCTGGCGGGCAAGGTCCTGCGCCGCGCGGGCGTGGGCGTGACCGGCGACGACGTCGACCACGAGGTGCTCGCGGCGGCCGTCGACGACCTGGAGCGCCGGGCCCTGTGGCCCGACGGGCCCCCACCCGACGGCCCCACGCAGAGGACGACGTCGCAGGCGGGCTGGCCGGGCCTGCCGCCGTTCGTGCGCGGCGCGACGCCGACGGGCTCGTCCCTGGCCGGCTGGGACGTCCGCGAGTACGTGGACGCCGACTCCGACGACGTCCGCGCGCAGCTGGACGCGGCGGCCCGCGGAGGTGCGCGGTCGGCGTGGATCGTGGGGACGTCGCCGGGCCGGGTGCTCGCGGCGGCCTCGCACGCGCTGGGTTTGGGCCTGGCGGTGGCCACGACGACCGCGGACCGCAGCGACGCCCCGCGCGTGGCGGAGGCGCTGCTGGACCGGATCCCCGACGCGGCGGCGGCGCGCAGCGACCTGGGCCTGGACCCGGGCCCGGTGCCCGCGTCGCTGGCGGCGCGCGCGGCCGCGCGGGGTGTGGCGGTGGTGACGGTCGACGCGAGCGTCTGGCACGACGCGGGCGCGGACGACGTCACGGAGCTGGGCCTGGCCACGGCGGCGGGTGCGGCGGCGCTGCGCGGGCTGGTGGGCGCGGGCCTGGACGTCGCGGTCGCGGCGGGGCTGGTGACGTTCCGGTTCGCGGCGACGACGCAGGAGTTCGCGACGGTCGCCAAGCTGCGCGCGGCGCGGCTGCTGTGGTGGCGGGTGCTGGACGCGGCGGGGCTGTCGGACGTCGAGCAGCGGCGCCTGGGCGGGCAGCGCCAGCACGCGGTCACCAGCGCGCGCATCGCCACGGCGCGCGACCCCTGGATCACGCTCGGCCGGTACACGGTGGCGGCGTTCGCCGCGGCGGTGGGCGGTGCGCGGGCGATCACGGTGCTCCCGCACGACCTCGCCTCGGGCACGGCGGACGCGTCGTCGCAGCGGCTGGCCCGCAACGTGTCCACCCTGCTGATGGCCGAGTCTCACGTCCACCACGGGGTGGATCCGGCGGCGGGCAGCACGCACGTCGAGCACCTCACGGCCGGCACCGCGGGCGCCGCGTGGGACGTCGTGGTGCAGGTGGAGCGGGCGGGCGGGTTCGCCGACGCCGTGGCCTGCGGGGTGGTGGACGCGCTGATCGCCCCCGCCGCCCGGCATCGCGAGCGCGCCCTGCGCACGCGGTCGTCGCTGCGGGTGGGCCTCAACGAGTTCGTCGACCTCGGCACGGAGGCCATGACGCCGTGCGCCGCGGTCGACGCTGCCCGGGAGGAGACGGTGACGGACGCCGCGACGACGCCCACGGGCCGCACGGTGCTCCGCGACGGCCAGGCGTTCGAGGACCTCCGCGCGGCGCTCGTCTCGGCCAGCCCGGACGGCGCGACGGCCCGCATCGCCACCCTCGGCAGCCGCGGTCCGGCGGCGAAGGCGGCGGCCCGGGCCCGATCGCTGCTCGCCGTCGCGGGCATCTCCCCCGCGCCGGACGGCGGCCCGACCCCGCCTGCGGTGCTGCTCTGCCTGGCCCCCGACGCCGACCCGGCGGAGGCGAGCGCCCTGGCAGCCCGGTGGCGCGCGGACGGCGTCCGGCACGTCGTCGCCGTCCCCACCGGCGATGGCGCCGAGCACGACTGGGCCGATGCGACCTGGCTCGACGGCGACGACGTCGTCGCCGACCTCACCCACCTCGCGACGCGATCGGGGTACCTGCGATGACCCTCACCCCCGCCCACCCGCGCCACGCGCACCCGGCGCCGCCCCAGCACCCGCCCCAGCCCGCACCGGCAGCACCCGCCACGCCCGCGGCGTCGCGGCGCCGCACCGTCCCCGACCTGTCGACGGTCGCGCTGCGCCGCCCACCGGCGCCCTCGGCGCAGGCGTGGCGCGAGGCCGCCGGCCCGGACGCCGAGCTGCTGGTCCGCGCGCAGGCGGAGGGCTTCGCCGTCCCGGGCGTGCTCGACGCGGACGACGCGGCGGGCCTGCCCAGCGCGCTCACGGTGCCGGGCGCCCCGCCGTACGTGCGGGGTCCCTATCCGACGATGTACACGACGCAGCCGTGGACGGTCCGCCAGTACGCGGGCTTCGCGACGGCCGCGGAGTCCAACGCGTTCTACCGGCGCAACCTGGCGGCTGGGCAGCGCGGCCTGTCGGTGGCGTTCGACCTCGCCACACACCGGGGCTACGACTCCGACCACCCGCGGGTGGGCGCCGACGTCGGCATGGCGGGCGTGGCGGTCGACTCGATCCTCGACATGCGGGAGCTGTTCGACGGCATCCCGCTGGGCCGCACGAGCGTGTCGATGACCATGAACGGTGCGGTGCTGCCGATCCTCGCCCTGTACGTGGTGGCGGCGGAGGAGCAGGGGGTCGCCCCGGCGGAGCTGGCGGGCACGATCCAGAACGACATCCTCAAGGAGTTCATGGTCCGCAACACCTACATCTACCCGCCGGCGTCCTCGATGCGGATCGTGGGCGACGTGATGGCGTACGCGGCGGCGCGGATGCCGAAGTTCAACACCATCTCGATCTCGGGTTACCACATGCACGAGGCGGGGGCGACGGCCGACCTGGAGCTCGGCTACACCCTCGCCAACGGCCTGGAGTACCTGCGCGCGGGCATGGACGCCGGTCTGGCGCTCGACGCGTTCGCGCCCCGGATCTCGTTCTTCTGGGGCATCGGCATGCGCTTCTTCACCGAGGTGGCGAAGCTGCGCGCGGCCCGGCTGCTGTGGGCGACAATGCTGCGCCAGCTCGGCGCGAGCGACCCGAAGTCGCTGGCCCTGCGCACGCACTGCCAGACGTCGGGCTGGTCGCTGACCGCGCAGGACCCCCTGAACAACGTGGCCCGCACGACGATCGAGGCGATGGCGGCGGTGCAGGGGCACACGCAGTCGCTGCACACGAACGCCTTCGACGAGGCCCTGGCCCTGCCCAGCGACGCGAGCGCCCGGATCGCCCGCAACACCCAGCTGATGCTGCAGCACGAGACGGGCGTGACCGGCGTGATCGACCCGTGGGGCGGCTCCGCCTACGTGGAGCGGCTGACGGCCGAGCTTGCCCGGGCGGCGTGGCGGCACATGGCCGAGGTGGAGCGGGCGGGCGGCATGCTCGCCGCGATCGACTCGGGCCTGGTCAAGGGACGGATCGAGGAAGCGGCGGCGGCGACGCAGGCGCGGATCGACTCGGGCGCGCAGCCGGTGGTGGGCGTGAACTGCCACGTCGTCGACGACGAGCCGCCGGTCGCGCTGCTGAAGATCGATAACGACGCGGTGCGCGGGCAGCAGCTGGCCAAGCTCGCGCGGTTGCGCGCGGAGCGGGACGGTGAGGCCGTGCTCACGGCGCTGGACGCCCTGCGCGCGTGTGCGGCGTCGGACCGCCGCGGCGGCGACGAGCTGGAGCACAACCTGCTCGCCCGCTGCGTCGACGCGGCGCGCGCGGGCGCGACCGTGGGGGAGATGTCCCTGGCGATGGAGGACGTGTTCGGCCGCTACGCCGCGGTACCGACGCTGGTCAGCGGCGTGTACGCGCGCTCGCTGCCCGAGCCGGACGCCGAGGGCGCGGCGGGGATGGCCTCGGATGCGGCCGCCCTCGCCGAAGCCATCGAGGAGTTCCGCGACGCCGAAGGCCGCAACCCCCGCATCCTCGTCGCGAAGATCGGCCAGGACGGGCACGACCGCGGCCAGAAGGTCGTGGCCTCCGCGTTCGCCGACCTCGGCTTCGACGTCGATGTGGGCCCCCTGTTCCAGACCCCCGCCGAGGTGGCGGGCCAGGCCGTGGACGCCGACGTGCACGTCGTCGGGGTGTCGTCCCTGGCCGGCGGCCACCTGGCGCTGGTCCGCGACCTGCTCGCCGAGCTCGCCGCGGCCGGGCGCCCCGACGTCGGCGTCGTCGTCGGCGGGGTGATCCCGCCCGACGACATCCCCGCGCTGCTCAGGCTGGGCGTGCTCGCCGTGTTCCCGAGCGGGACCAACCTCGTCCGCGCCGCCGCCGTGCTGGTGCAACGCCTGCTCGACGCCGAGCCGCCGGGTTCTGCTTCGGCGGTGCCGCCCGTGCCCGCGGTGGCTGCGGGGCCGGGGACGCCGTGACGCGGGCGGTGTGGGTCGGCGACGCCGTGGCGTTGCCCTCGGCCGACGCGCCTCGCCCCCACGCCGTCGCGACTGCCGGACTCCGCCGCGCCCGCGTACCGGTCGACGTCCCCGATCTCGCCGCGCGCCTGGCGGCGGGGGAGCGGGGCGCGCTCGCGAGGGCGATCACGCTGGCCGAGTCGTCGCGCGCGTGCGACCGGGACGCGGCCGACGCCGTCCTGGCCCGGCTGGCCGTCGGGGCGCAGCGGGCCCGGCGGATCGGCGTCACGGGCCCTCCCGGTGCGGGCAAGTCGACGCTGATCGAGGCCCTGGGGACGGGGCT
This sequence comes from Kineosporiaceae bacterium, assembly GCA_046330935.1. GTDB lineage: Bacteria > Actinomycetota > Actinomycetes > Actinomycetales > Kineosporiaceae > JAXLRU01. The sequence goes on along the minus strand of JAXLRU010000004.1, from coordinate 166,140 downwards.
GGTCGAGGGCGGCCACCGGGTGGCGGTGCTCGCCGTCGACCCGTCGTCGCAGCGCTCGGGCGGCAGCGTCCTGGGTGACCGCACGCGCATGTCGCGGCTGGCCGCCCATCCGCGCGCCTATGTCCGGCCGACCCCCAGCGGCGGGACGCTGGGTGGCCTGGCCCGGGCCACGGAGACGGTGATCGCGCTGGTGGAGGCCGCCGGGCACGGCGTCGTGCTGGTGGAGACGGTGGGGGTGGGGCAGTCCGAGGCGTCGGTGGCCGCGCTCGTCGACGTCGTGCTGCTGGCCACGCCCCCGCGCGCCGGTGACGAGCTGCAGGGCATCAAGCGGGGCCTGCTCGAGGTGGTCGACGCGGTGGTGGTGACCAAGGCCGACGGGCCGCACGCCGTCGACGCCCGCGCCGCGCAGGGCGAGCTGCGCCGTGCCCTGCGCGTGCTGCACCCGCCGCAGCGGTGCCCGCCCGTCCTGACCTGCTCCTCGACCACGGGCGACGGCGTCCCCGAGCTGTCGGCGCTGCTGCTCGACCTCGCCGGATCGGCGGCGTCCGGCACCAGCCCGGGCACGGCGTCCGGCGCCCTCGACGTGACCCTCACCGGCGTCTGGGACGCCCTCGCCCAGCGCCTGCTCGACGCCGCCCGCGCCGACCCTGCGGTCCGGGCCGCCCTCGCCGGGGCCGCCGCCGACCTCGCCGCCGGGACGCTCACGGTCACTGCCGCGGCCCGCCGGCTGCACGACGTCCATCGCTCGTCCCCCCATCGCTGACCAGCACCGACCGCCCAGGAGGACCCGTGTTCACGCGCATCGACCACGTCGGCATCGCCGTCACCGACCTCGACGAGGCGGTCGCCCTGTACCGGGACGTGTACGGCTTCGAGGTCGTCCACGTCGGGGTCGTCGAGGAGCAGGGGGTGCGCGAGGCGATGCTGCGCACCAACGCCACCGGTGACGGGGCCTGTTCCTACCTGCAGCTGCTGGAGCCGACCCGCGCGGACTCGCCCGTCGGCAAGTTCCTCGCGAAGAACGGGCCGGGCCTGCACCACCTGGCGTTCGGCACGGCGAATATCGAGGCTGCCGCCGCGTCCGTGACCGAGCAGGGCCTGCGCGTGCTCTACCCCGAGCCGAAGGCCGGCTCGATGGGCTCCCGGATCACGTTCGTGCACCCCAAGGACGGTGCCGGGGTGCTGGTGGAGCTGGTCGAGCCGGCGCAGGTGGCCGCAGCGGCGCGTTGACCGACCTGCCGCGGCGCACCGACCGTGCTCCGGCCGTCAGATCCGCGGCGTCCGTGAGCAGGCGGCGCCCCCACACGCCGTCGGCTCACGGACGCCGCGGATCTGACCGAGGCCGCATCGGCCGCGGCCCGCGGTGCGGGGCTAGGCGATCCGCTCGAAGACCATCGTGGCCTGGATCCGGTCCCCGCCGCCGATTCCCTTGCTGCCCGACGCGGCCGTCGTGATGGTGTGCAGCCGGTAGCCGAGCGCCGCCTGGGCGTTGAGCGCGCGCTCCAGCTCGGTGAGGTTGCCGGAGCCCGTGCCCCAGAGCTTCTCCTTGAGGATGACCTGGAGGACGACGTAGCTGGCCCCCTGGGGCGCCGGCCGCGGTTGCGCTCCCGCCACCGCGGCGTTCTCGATCCTGCGCACGACCCCGCCGACGCCTGTCTCGGGCGCCGGCCGCTGGAACTGGTCGCTCCACGCCTGACCGTCCCACCAGCGCTTCGTCCCGGTCCCCGAACCGTCGTCGTACCAGCCCGCTTGAGCGTTCGTCATCGTCGGCCTCCCTCGTCGCTGCCGTGAGCGGGCATCGTCCGGCCGCAGATGCCCCCACTTCACCGGGACACGCCGAGCGCGATCCGGCGTGTCCACGGGAAGTCGGGGCATCTGGGCCGGCCGAGCCGCGACGCCGACCCGTGCCGGGGCACCGACGCCGAGCTGACCCCCCGAACCGCGACGCCGACCGGCGCCCTCGCGCGCGCCCGCCCGCGTGCGCCGTGCGGGCCGTGGCCGTCCAGGTCACGCGTGTGAGCTTGCCCACCCCGCGACTGCACCGACCTGCGCAGACGTGGACTGGAGCCGACGTAGGTCCCCCTTACCTGCCGATTGAACCGATACAACAGAGGGGCCCGGCACGGTCCGAGCGGCGCCATAAGCAGCCCCGCCCGTGTCCTGGCGGAGGAGAGGTGCCCTGCGGTGACCGCCGTGATCCTGCCCCCCACGACGTCCGAGCCGATGGACGACGAGCTCGACCCCTGGCGTGGCTTCGCCGGCGACAGCTGGCGCGACGCCGTGGACGTGCGGGGATTCATCCTGGACAACGTCACCCCGTACGAGGGCGACTCGAGCTTCCTCGCCGGGGCCAGCGACCGCACCCGCCGGCTGTGGGGCGAGGTCCAGGGCCTGCTGGCGGAGGAGCGGCGCCGGGGCGTCCTCGACATCGACACGACGACGCCGTCGACGATCGTCAGCCACAAGCCGGGCTTCATCAGCGACGACGACCACGTGATCGTCGGTCTGCAGACGGACGCCCCCCTCAAGCGTTCGATCATGCCGAACGGCGGCCTGCGCATGGTGCAGGACGGCTGCAAGGCCTACGGCTACCAGCTCGACCCGACCGTGGCCGAGATCTGGACCAAGTACCGCAAGAGCCACAACCAGGGCGTGTTCGACGCCTACACCCCGCAGATCCGCGCGGCCCGCAAGGCCGGCATCGTCACGGGCCTGCCCGACGGCTACGGCCGGGGCCGGATCATCGGCGACTACCGCCGAGTAGCCCTGTACGGCGTCGACGGCCTGATCCAGGCCAAGAAGGCCGAGCGTGCTCGCCTGGACGCGCTGCCCAGCACCGAGCACGTGGTCCGCGACCGCGAGGAGCTCGCCGAGCAGCTGCGCGCCCTCGACGAGCTGGCCGCCATGGCGCAGACGTACGGGTTCGACGTCCGCCGCCCGGCCGCCACCGGCCGCGAGGCCGTGCAGTGGGTGTACCTGGCCTACCTGGCCGCCACCAAGGAGCAGAACGGCGCGGCGATGTCGCTGGGCCGCGTCAGCACCTTCCTCGACGTCTTCCTGCAGCGCGACATCGTCGAGGGCCGCCTCGACGAGGTCGGCGCGCAGGAGCTGATCGACGACATGGTGATCAAGCTGCGGATGATCCGCTTCCTGCGGACCCCCGAGTACGACGCCCTGTTCAGCGGCGACCCGACGTGGGTGACCGAGTCGATCGGCGGCATGGCCAACGACGGCCGCACCCTCGTGAGCAAGACGAGCTTCCGGTTCCTCAACACCCTCTACACGCTTGGCCCGGCACCGGAGCCGAACCTGACGGTGCTGTGGACGCCCGCGCTGCCCCAGGGCTTCAAGGACTTCTGCGCCCAGGTGTCGATCGACACCAGCGCGATCCAGTACGAGAGCGACGACCTGCTGCGCCGCCACTACGACGACGACACGGCCATCGCGTGCTGCGTCTCGGCGATGCCGGTGGGCAAGCAGATGCAGTTCTTCGGCGCCCGCGTGAACCTCGCCAAGACGCTGCTCTACGCGATCAACGGCGGGCGCGACGAGGTCAGCGGCCAGCAGGTGGGCCCGGCGGGACCCGGCGTGGACGGCGACGTCCTCGACTACGACGACGTCATGGCCCGGCTCGACCCGATGATGGACTGGCTGGCCGCCACGTACGTGGACGCGCTGAACGTCATCCACTTCATGCACGACAAGTACGCCTACGAGCGCCTGGAGATGGCGCTGCACGACCACCCCGTGAAGCGGACGATGGCGTGCGGCATCTCGGGCCTGTCGGTGGCCGCCGACTCGCTCTCGGCGATCAAGAACGCGAAGGTCAGCGTCGTCCGCGACGAGACCGGGCTGGTCGTCGACTACGTCACCGAGGGCGAGTTCCCGACCTACGGCAACGACGACGACGAGGCCGACGACATCGCCGTCTTCCTGGTCAAGCGGTTCATGGAGAAGGTGCGCGTCCAGAAGACCTACCGCGACGCCGTCCCCACGCAGTCGGTGCTCACCATCACCAGCAACGTGGTCTACGGCAAGCACACGGGCCCGACGCCGGACGGTCGCCGCGGCGGCCAGCCGTTCGCGCCCGGCGCCAACCCGATGAACGGCCGCGACCACCGCGGCCTCGTGGCCTCGGCGCTGTCGGTGGCGAAGCTGCCCTACGCCGACGCGCAGGACGGCATCTCGCTGACCGCCACGGTCACGCCGTCGGGCCTGGGCCGCACCCGCGAGGAGCAGATCAAGGACCTCGTGGGCGTCCTCGACGCCTACACCGACGCGGAGGGCTTCCACCTCAACGTCAACGTCCTCGACCAGGCCACGCTCGTCGACGCGATGGAGAACCCGGAGAAGTACCCCGACCTCACCATCCGCGTCTCGGGCTACGCCGTGCACTTCGCGCGGCTGACCCGCGAGCAGCAGCTCGACGTCATCAGCCGCACGTTCCACGCGGGGCTCTGACCTCGATGACCGCGATCTCGCTGTGCGGGGACGTCACGGGGGTGCCCACCGAGGGCGAGCCCACGACGTCCCTGCACAGCTGGGACCTCTCCAGCGGCGTCGACGGGCCGGGCACCCGCCTGGTCCTGTTCGCCGCCGGCTGCCCGCTGCGGTGCCTGTACTGCCAGAACCCGGACACGTGGACGGCGCGCAACGGCAAGCGCGTCACCCTCACCGAGGTGATGGCCAAGGTGCACCGCTACCGCCGCGTCTTCCAGATGACCGGCGGCGGGGTGACCTTCTCGGGTGGCGAGCCGATGCTCAACGCGCGCTTCACCGCGGCGGCGCTGCGGGAGTGCCACGAGCTGGGCGTGCACACGGCGATGGACACCTCGGGCGCACTCGGTGACCGGTTCACCGACGACGACCTCGGCGCGCTCGACCTGTGCCTGCTCGACATCAAGTCCTTCGACCCCGCGACGTACCACCGAGCCACGGGCGGGGACGTCGAGCCGACCCTGCGGTTCGCGCGGCGCCTGGCCGACCTGGGCCGCAGCATGTGGATCCGGTTCGTGCTCGTGCCGGGCCTGACCGACGACCCGGCCAACGTGGAGGGCCTCGCCGACTTCGTGGCCTCCCTCGGCCCCGCCGTGGAGCGGGTCGACGTGCTGGCCTTCCACCGGCTCGGCGAGCCGAAGTACGAGGCGCTGGGCCTGCGGTTCCCGCTCAAGGACACCCCCGGCCCGAGCCTGGAGCTGCTCGCCCACGTGCGCGGGCGGTTCGCGGCGCGAGGGCTCGTCGTCACCTGAGCGGACCACCTGAGCATCGCTGCTCAGGTGGTGGGCAGGGGGCCCGCGGTTAGGGTTCCTGCGTCACCGAGTGCCAGGGGGAGACCACCGTGCCCAACGATCCGCAGCAGCCCGAGGACCCGTCGGAGGCCGCGTACCTGCGCGCCCGGTACGGCCAGGACGTCTCGCCGTGGGCGCCGCCCCCGGTGATCGAGGACGCCGACCAGGGGCCGCAGCCGGAGGGGACGCCGTGGGCGGGGCAGGGCGACGACGCGGCGACGGGCGAGCCCTGGTCCGGTGAGCAGGGTGAGCCCTGGCCCGGCCAGGCAGCGGGGCAGGACGTGCAGCCCGAGGGCCGCAGGCGCGACGCGCGGCAGGGGGGCGGGGGGCGGACGGGCCTGATCGCGGCGATCACCGTGGCGGCGCTGGTGGGGGCCGGCGGCGTCGCGTGGCTGGGCCTGAGGACGCTCGGCGTGGGCGGCGGGGGCACCACGGTGTCGGCGCCCACGCCCACCCCGCCGGGCCCCGAGACGATCGGCAAGCGGTACCTGGCGGCCTGGGCCAAGGGCGACTACGTGCAGATGGACGCCCTGGTCGCCGACGAGTCCGACGACATCCCGGGCGTCTACACGCGCATGGCGGAGCGCCTGAAGCTGGAGCGCACGGCCGTCACCCCGGGCGTCTTCGACGCCTCCACGGGCACCTTGCCGTTCACGGCGACGCTCACGATGACGGGACTGGGGGACTTCACCTACGACGGCGCGCTCACGCTCGTCGACGTCTCGACGATCGACCCGTCGGCTTCGCCCGGTGCCTCCCCGTCGGCGCCCGCGCGCAAGGGATGGCGGGTGAAGTTCACCGCCGAGACGGTGCACCCGCTGCTGGAGAACGGGCAGCGGCTCGACCTGGTGTCGGAGTCGGCGGGGCAGGCGCCGGCGCGCACGGCCGTGCTGGACCGGTCGGGCAAGCCGATCGCCTCGGACGCCGACCTCGCCGCGAACGTGCTGGGCACCTCGCCGGGGGGCGGCAAGGAGGGGTCGGGGCTGCTGCGGGCGTTCGCCGACCAGCTCGGCGGCTCCTCCGGGCGGCAGCTCGCGGTGACCAGCGCCGCCGACAGCGGGGTGATCACGACGTTGAAGGAGTTCCCGGGCACCCCGGCCAGCAAGGTCACGACGACCCTCGACCTCGCCTACCAGAAGGCCGCCGAGAAGGCGCTGGCCAAGGCCAAGCCGGGCCCCCGCGCGGCCGTGGTCGCGATCGACACCCGCACCGGCGCCGTCCTGGCGATGGCGAACAAGCGGATCGAGGGCGTGCCGACCGCGCAGAACGGCGTCTACCCGCCCGGGTCGACGTTCAAGGTGATCACGGCCATCGCGGGGCTGGAGCACGGGCTGACGCCGTCGAGCACGGTGCCCTGCCCCGACTCGATGTCGGTGGTCGGCAAGGTGTTCCGCAACCACGAGAAGGGCCGCTCGACGTCGCTGTCCCTCACGGACGCCTTCGCGCAGAGCTGCAACACGGCCTTCATCTCGGTGGCGCAGGACCTGCCCGAGGGGGCGTTGCAGGAGACGGCTCGGCGCTTCGGGTTCGCCGAGGGCCCGGGCGGGGAGAGCCTGCTGCCCATCTCCGCCGCCCGCGGGGACGTCCCGGACACCCCGGAGAAGGTGGACCTGGCGGCGTCGGCGATCGGTCAGGGCAAGGTGCAGGCGACGCCGCTGCACATGGCCTCGGTCGCGGCGGCGGTCGCGTCGGGCACGTGGCGGCAGCCGCACCTGACGCCCGACTGCACGCAGTGCGAGAGCAACGCCGTGCCCGAGGCCGGGCAGATGCGCACGCTGATGCGGGCGGTCGTCACGTCGGGGACGGCGACGGGGATGCGCTCGGTCCCCGGCGGCCCGGTGTACGCGAAGACCGGCACGCCGGAGTGGGGCTCTGACGATCCGCCCGCCACGCATGGTTGGCTGATCGGGTGGCAGGGGCACACCGCGTTCGCGGTGTTCGTGGAGAACGGGTCGAGCGGCGCGGCCGCGGCGGTCCCGGTCGCCGCGGCCTTCTTGCGGGGGCTGCCTGCCGGTCACTGACCCGAGACGATCGAAGCTCCGGGAGTAGCCTTTCCGGAAGGAACTTCCGAAAGTCTCTGAAAGGCGGGAGGACGTCGTTGTCCCTCGCCGGCAAGGAGCTGTGATGACGTTCGACGCCACGAGCAACCGCTTCGCCGGGCTGGACCCGAGGATCAGGGCGGCCCGCACCGCGAACGCGGGGCTGACGCTGCTCGGGGCCGACGGCGCCCCGCTGGCGAACACCGACGTCGTCGTCGCCCAGCGCGATCACGCGTTCAAGTTCGGCAACATCGGCTTCGAGTTCATCCCCCTGGCCAACGGCGAGCTGGAGCCGGGCCGCGAACCCGGCCCCACCGGGCCCTTCGAGACCGACCCGTCGCGATGGGCCCCCGAATTCGCCCAGCACCTGGCCGACCTCTGGCTGGACCTCCACAACTTCGCAACCCTGCCGTTCTACTGGGGTCGCTTCGAGCCCGAGCGCGGCAAGCCCGACACCCAGCGCATCCTGACGGCCGCCCGCTGGTTCGCCGAGCGCGGCGTCCCGATCAAGGGGCACCCGCTCGTCTGGCACACGGTGCCGGCGCAGTGGCTGCTCGACCTTGATGTCGAGGAGGTCCTCCAGGTCCAGCTGGAGCGGATCCACCGCGACGTCACCGGCTTCGCGGGCCTGATCGACATGTGGGACGTGATCAACGAGGTCGTGATCATGCCGGTCTTCGACAAGGAGGACAACGGCATCACGCGCCTGTGCCGCCACCTGGGCCGGATCCCGCTGGTGCGCGAGGTGTTCGCCGCCGCCCGCGAGGCCAACCCGAACGGCACCTTCCTGCTCAACGACTTCGACCTGTCGACCGCCTACGAGTGCCTGCTGGAAGGACTGCTCGAGGCCGGCGTCCAGATCGACGTGCTCGGCCTGCAGAGCCACATGCACCAGGGCTACTGGGGCGAGGAGAAGACCGAGGCGATCATCGAGCGGTTCGCGCGCTACGGGCTGCCGATGCACTTCACCGAGACCACGCTCGTCTCGGGGCACCTCATGCCGCCGGACATCGAGGATCTCAACGACTACCAGATCCCGGACTGGCCGAGCACTCCCGAGGGCGAGGCGCGCCAGGCCGACGACCTGGTCCGCCACCTCAAAGTGCTGCTCGCCGCGCCCGGCGTCGAGGCGTTCACCTACTGGGGCCTCGCCGACCGCGGCTGGCTCGGCGCCCCCGGCGGTCTGGTCCGCGAGGACGGCACGCCCAAGCCCTCCTACGAGGCGATGCACCGGCTGGTCAAGGGCGAGTGGTGGCTGCCCGCCACCACGCTGCGCACCGACGACGCCGGGCGGCTGGAGTTCGCCGGCTTCCTCGGCGAGTACGACGTCACCGTCGCCGGGCGCACCGCGGCCCTGACCCTCGACACCCCTGGTGCGAGCGACGGCGTCCTCACGCTGAGCTGAGCGCTACCCGCGTGACTCGCGCGGCCGCACGTCGACGACCGCGGGAGCGGCCGCCGGCGGCGTCACGGCGTCCAGCAGGGCGCTGACCTGCCCGAACGGGACGGCGGCCCCCCAGGCCCGGCAGGCGGCGAGGGTGCCCGCGGGCAGGCGGTCGGCGACCAGGGCCTCGGCGGAGGCGACGACGTCGCGGGCCACGCGCCCCACCGGCACCAGGCCGCGGGCGTCCCGCCACGCCTTCGCGGCGGCGAGCACCCGGGCCGCGCCCTCGGCGTCCCCGCCCGCCAGCGCCGCGGCACCGAGCAGCCCGGCCGTCATCGTCAGCGTCATGAGCATCCCGCTGGCGTGCGCGGCGGTGGCCGACTCTCGCAGCAGCGACCGGGCGGTGGCCGCGTCCCCGGCCCGCAGGTGGACGAGCGCGAGCACGGGCAGGACGTCACCGAGCACCGTGACCGAGCCCTCGGCGCGCGCGGCGTCGCTGCCCGCCCGGGCCGCCTGTGCGGCGAGCACCGGATCGCCGGCGTCCTGGGCCCGCAGCGCCTGGTTGGCGAGCACGTAGGCGAGGACGCCGTCGGTGTCGTGGTCGACGGCCCACTGCCGGGCGCGCTCGTAGTGCTCGTCGGCGTCGGCCCCGCGGTCGAGCTCGTCGAGCAGCTCCCCGCGCTCGTTGAGCAGGTGCGGCGTGCCGTGCTCCCACCCGGCGCGGGCGGCGGCGTCCATGGCGGCGTCCATCTCCGCCAGGGCGCGCTCGTGGTCGCCGCCGTAGCGGGCCGCGATCGCCAGCGAGCCGTGCGCGCGCATGACGAGGAACGGCTCGTCGGCCTCGCGCGCGGCGGCCAGCGCGGCGGTGTGCAGCGGCACGGCCTGGGCGAGGTCGCCGTTGACCAGGGCGACGCTGCCGGCGCCGACGAGGATCTCGGCGCGCAGCCGCGCGGGGACGTCGGCGTCGCGCGCGGCCTGCACCCAGCCGATGGCCTGGCGGGAGCGGCCGGCGAAGAACCAGTAGTCGAGCAGCGCGACGACCATCCGGCCCAGGCCCAGCCCGTCGGAGGTGGCGTGGGCGTGCTCGAGGGCCGCCTGCAGGTTGGCGGCCTCGACCTCCAGGACGGCGGCGGCCTCGGGGTCGAGGTGGTGGCGCGAGCGCGGCCCGAACTCCTCGGCCAGGCGCAGCATGCGCGCCAGGTGCCGGTCGCGGACGGCGCGGCCGGCGTCGGGGGCGCCCTCCAGCCGCTCGGCGGCGTAGGTGCGCACCGTCTCCAGCATCGAGAACCGGCCCGAGCCGGTGGCGACCACGAGGCTCTTGTCGACCAGCCGACCGAGGGCGTCGACCACCTCGAACTCGTCGAGGGCCACGGGGCCGTCGTGGTCGGGGGCGTCGGCGCACACCTCCTCGGCGGCCGCCAGCGTCCAGCCGCCGTGGAACGCGCCGAGCCGCGCGAACAGCAGGCTCTCGGCGGGATCGAGCAGGTTCGCGCTCCAATCCAGGGCCGCGCGCATGCTGCGCTGGCGCTCGGGCGCGTCCCCCGGGCCGCCGGTGAGCAGCCGCAGCCGGTGGTCCATGCGCCGCAGCAGCTCCTGCGGCGGCAGCACCCGCACCCGGGCGGCGGCCAGCTCCAGCGCCAGGGGCAGGCCGTCGAGCAGGCGCACCACCTCGGCGACGGCGGCGGCGTTGGCGGGGTCGACGTCGAAGCCCGGCAGGACGGCCCGCGCGCGCTGCCGGAACAGCTGCACGGCGTCGGAGGCCTGCACGCGCGCGGCGTCCAGGCAGCCCGCGGGCGGCAGCGGCAGCGGCTCCAGCGGCACGAGGGTCTCCCCGCGCAGCCGCAGGACGCTGCGGGACGTCGCGAGCACCGTGACGTCGGGGACGGCGTCGAGCAGCGCCCCGACCGGTGCCGGGACGCCGTGGGCGTCCACGAGCTGCTCGAGGTTGTCGAGGACGACGAGCGCGGCCCGCCCGGCGAGCGCCTCGACGACGACGTCCAGCGGGGGGCGCCTGCCGGGCCCCGCGTCGGCCGCCGCTGCGGGCAGTCCCGTGGCGAGGTGGTCGGGCAGCGACCCGGTGATCGCCGCGACGACCCCCGGCAGGATCTCGTCGGGGTGCGACGACGCGGCCAGCGGCACGAACACCACGGGACGCGGGGGCCCGTCGGAGCCGCCTGCGGGCGCGACGGCGACCCGCTGGGCGACCTCTCGCGCCAAGCGGGTCTTCCCGGTCCCGCCGGGGCCGGTCATGGTGATCAGGTGCTGCGCGGGGTCGGCGACGAGCCCGAGCAGCCGTTCCAGCTCGGGCAGGCGGCCCACCAGGGGCTCGTGGTCGCGGGTGAACGCGGGCAGCGCGTGGGGGGTGCCGGTCGACCTGGCCGTCGCCGGAGCCTCCCCCTGCGCCTGGTCGGGCGGTGGGGAGCCGGTGGGCGGCGGCGGCGCGTGGGCGGCCGCGACGACGTCGAGTTCCTGGCGCAGCACCCGCTGGTGGAGGGCCTTGAGCGCGGGGCCGGGGTCGACGCCGAGTTCGTCGTCGAGGGCCGTGACCGTCTCCTGGTAGACGGCCAGGGCCTGCGACTGCCGCCCCGCGCCGTACAGGGCGGTCATGAGCAGCCCGGCGACGCGCTCGTCGAGGGCGTCCTCGGCGAGCATCGCCCGCAGCGTGGGCAGCGCCTCCGCGTAGCGGCCCTGGGCCAATCCCGCCTCGACGCGCTCCACGCGGGCGGCGGCACGCAGGTCGAGCAGGTGCCGGGTCAGCGCCGCGCCGTTGGGCAGGACGGACAGGTCGGGCAGGTCCTCGCCGCGCCACAGCTCCTCGGCGCGGGCGAGGAGGTCCTCGGCGGCCTCGGGCTGGCCGCTGGCGATCAGGCGCCGGGCGGCCTCCACCCAGCGCTGGAAGCGCGCGGCGTCGACGGCTTCGGCCGGCAGCCGCAACTGGTAGCCGGCGCTGGAGGCGAGCAGGAAGGGCTCGCCGTCGCGGGGGTCGCGCAGCTGCTTGCGCAGGCGCGACACGTAGACCTGCACGTTGTTGAGCGCCTTGGCGGGTGCGTCCTCGCCCCAGAGCAGCTCGATGATCCGCGCGGCCGGGACCGTGACCGACGGTGACAGGGCGAGGACGGCGACCAGCGACCGCGGTTTCGGCCCACCCAGCGTGACGGGCCGGCCGTCGATCAGGACGAGCGTCTCGCCGAGGACGCGGACGTCGACGGGCGGGTTCCCGGACAGCGAGGGACCGCCCGAGGGGGTCACGGCGAGACCGCCGGACGGCGACGCGACGGCGTCGTCCGCGCCCTCGGGGGACTGCGGACGCGGCTGCTCCACGCCCTGACCGGTCATGCCTCCGAAGGTACGGCACGAGCACGTCACGGGCCGGGTACCTGCGCATCGCTTCACCCGTTCAGGGTTCGTTCAGGGGGGTGCAAGCGGCCGGGCGGACGGTACCGCCATGGCCCGCACAGGGGACGGGCCAGGCATTCGGCGGGCGTCGGGCCCGGCGATGGGGGGATCGTCGGGCCGGATCGCCGCCACTCACCGCCTCACCGCAGCGAGCTCACCACGCAGCGTGAGTTCAGGAGGAAGTGGTCGACATGGGCGAGGCCCCCGCGATCGGTGCACCGGCACCGGCGTTACTCGAGTCACCCGTGCGGCTCAAGAAGCCGACGGGCACGGCCGAGGACCACGGCATGACCTCGGGGACGGCCACCGCCGTCGCGGCGCCGACCGGCGCACCGCGACAGGGCACCGGCACGCACACCGGCGCCGCACCCGCCGGCGTCGCGGTCGTCGCGCCCCGCCTCACGGCCGCGGAGGACGACGTGCCCACCTCCCCCGTCGTGCCGCTGCCCGACGACGGCACCCGCACCGCCACCTACGGCCAGCTCTTCGCGCTGCGCGAGTACCGGGCGCTCTTCACCGCCGACCTCGTCTCGCTGCTCGGCGACCAGATCGCCGCCGTCGCGGTCGCCGTCCTGCTCTACCAGCGCTCCGGCTCGGCCCTGTTCGCCGCCCTCGGGTACGCGACGGCGTTCGCCCCGTGGTTCCTCGGCGGCCCCCTGCTGGCGGCCTGGGCCGAGCGTCGCCCGCCGCGTGCCGTCCTGCTCGGCTGCGACGTCGCCCGCGCCGGGCTGATCGGCCTCGCCGCGCTGCCGGGCCTGCCGCTGCCCCTCGTGGCACTGCTCGTGCTGGTCGCGGCGTTCCTCGCCCCGCCCTTCGACGCCGTCGGCCAGTCCGTCCTCGTCGAGGCCCTGCCCGGCGACACCTACCCCCTCGGCGCGTCGGTGCGGTCGGTGGTCCACCAGGTCACCCAGCTCGCCGGGTTCGTCGCCGGGGGCGCGCTGATCGCGCTGATGGGCAGCCACCGGGCCCTCGCCGTCGACGCCGCGTCCTTCCTCGTCTCCGCCGCCGTCCTGCGCTGGGGGCTCGCCGCCCGCCCCGCGCCCGTCGACCACGGCGCCCGCGCAGCCGCGACCGAGGGCACGAGCGAGGCCACGGCCCCGTCGTCGCTGCTCGCCGACACCGTGGCCGGCATCCGGATCGTCGCCGCCGACCCCCGGTTGCGGCTGCCGCTGCTCACGGCGGTGGTCGTCGCGGCCACCGTGATCGTGCCCGAGGCCGTCGCCACCGCCTACGCCGACTCCTTCGGCGGGGGGCCCGGCGCGGTGGGGATGATCATGGCGTCGACGGCGGCCGGCTCCGCCCTCGGCGCGCTCGTGCTCGGCAGGGCCGTCTCGCCGGCACGGCGGGTGGCGTTGCTCGTGCCGCTGTCGGTCGCCTCCTGCCTGCTGCTCGGGGTCCTGCTCGCCCACCCCGGGCTGGTGGTCTCCCTGGTGGTCTTCGCCGTGGCCGGCGCCGCGTCCTCGGGCATGGTGGTCGCCAGCACGCTGTTCGGCCGCGCCGTCGCCCCCGCGGTGCGGGCCCGCGCGTTCGCCGTCGCGATGGCCGCGATGTACGGCGGCCAGACCGCCGCGATCGTGCTCGCCGGGCTCGCCGCGACGCTCGTCGCCCCCCACCTGGTGATCGCGGTGGCCGGGCTGCTCGGCGGCGCCGCCTGCCTGCTGATCGGCCGCGACCTGCACCGCCAGGGCCCGGTCGCCGCCGGCTGAGGCCCGCCCTCACCCCGGCCCGTTCCGTCCTGCATGACGGCGGGCCCCGACCGTCCGGGGACGATCGGGGCCCGCGCGTCGTGCGGTGGGGTCAGCGCCCGAAGCGCCAGCCGCCCTCGCCCGGCTCCATCGGCTGCTCGGTGTCGATGCCCATGTACGGGGGCACCGTGACCGTGCGGGCACCGGGGGTGCCGCCGAGGATCACCTGACGGCGGGAGGTGTTGTTCGAGGTGTCACGCTCCAGCAGGCGGCCGGAGGCGTTGGTCACGACCTCGATGTAGTACGTACCGTTGGGCAGGCTGGTGATGTCGAACGCCTGGCCGGGCAGCCACTGCCCGTAGGTGTCGCCCCAGCCGACCGGCATGACCTCGCGGATGCCGAGCGAGCTCGGCTGCCCGCAGGCGCTGCCCAGGCCGATGCTGTCGGGGCTCAGCTGCGCGCCCTTGATCGTGAGGTCGATCGCGTCGGTCGGCGCCAGGCAGAACGCCTCCTTCTCGCTGGGGATCGCGAGGTCGCCCTCGCCGCTGGTGAGGCGGTACTCGGCGAAGTCCTTGAAGTGCCAGTGCTCGTGACCCGGGCGCGGGTCGTAGGCCATGTCACCGGTCGGGGCGTACCCGAGGCGCTTGCCCGAGGTGTCGTAGACGGACTGGTAGGCGCTCATCGTGTCCGCACCCGGCGTGCGCAGGCCGTCCACGACCAGCGGCGAGGGGCCGTTGTTCCACACCGTCGCGCTGAACGACAGGTACTCGTGACCCACGATGCCGCCGTAGGTGCCGCGCTCGGAATCGGTGAACGGCGTCACCGCCACGGAGAACGCCGGCAGCGGGATCAGGTCGGGCAGGTTCTTGCGGCCGAGCGCGTTCAGCTGCGCCTTCGTGAGGATCTCCTGCGAGCCGCCGCGGTCGGCGGCGGTGCCGGGGCGCGCCGAGGCTGCCTGCAGGCGCTGGGCGCGGTGCAGCTCGTCCCGCTGGGCGGCGCGCAGGCCCTTGCCGGAGCGCGCGAGCTGCGCCTGCACCTCCTGCTGCGCGGGCAGCACCTGGGCGGCCGCGAGCGACTCCGCGCCCACGCGGGCGGCGGGCGCCAGGGCACGCGGGGACGCCGAGCCCGAGGCGGTGCCGGTCGACGTCCCGGTCTTGCTGGTCGACGTCGTGCCCGGCTTGGACGTGGACGTCGTGCCCGGCTTGGTGCTGGACGTCTCGGTCGGCTCGGGCGTGCTGCCCTCGCGCCGCTCGACGACGTTGAGCGCCACCGTCGTGGAGGCGCCGGTGCTCAGGCCGAGCGCGGCCTTCCACTCCGGCGCGAAGCCGACGGTGATGCTGTACGCGCCGGGCTCGAGGCTCTGGATCCGCTCGTCCCAGCTCAGCAGGGGGGTGGCCCAGTCGGCGGCGAGGCCCACCAGGACGCCGCGGGAGAAGTACGAGCCGCCGCAGGCGCGCGACGTCACCGTCGTCTCGGGGGCGGTCATCGTGGTGCGCACCGTCTCGTAGGCGGGGCAGAACCCGATCGGGAACGTGCCCAGGCTCGCGCCCTTCGCGTCGCGCAGGGACGCGGTGAACATGTCGGACAGCCCGTTGAAGTCGGTGACGAGGCCGTCGGGCAGCGCGGTCGTCGTCGCGGTGTTGCCGGTGCCCTCGACCATCACGGCCTTGACCGGCTGGTCGTAGGCCGCGCGCGTGATCTTGAACTGGACGCCGCGGTGACCGGCCACGGCGTACACGCCGATCTGGCCGTCGGTGTAGGAGCCGTCCTCGTACACCCAGCGGGTGAGCGTCGCCGTGCGCGAGGAGGCGACGACCGTGAGGGCGGGGCCGGGGTTGATGCCCGCCTGGGAGGGGGCGGCCGAGGTGAGTCCGGCGGCGCAGACGCCGGCCACGACGGCGACGGCACCGGCGCGACGGGCGGTGCGCGGGTGGGCGCGCCAGGGTGCGGCGCGGAGGGGGCGGGCGGCTGAGCCCGGTGCGGGCGTCAGGTCACGGCCCGGCAGGGGCGGGAGGGCGGAGTTCGGCACGGCGTCCTCGCGATCGGGAGCTGGTCACGCGCCGGGACCGGCGCGATCTCTGTCCGGGACGCGCCAGCGCCGACAAAGGTTGCCCTCAGTTGCCCACCGTCGCAATCGTTCTCCGAACCGTGACCTTGGCGGCGGCCGTGACCGATTCGTGACAATCCGTACACGAGTCCGGTGCGGGGACGCCAGCGGTGGCCGCAGCGGCTCGTGCCGCTTAGCGTCGCCCCAGCGGCCGAGGGTCGCCGGAGGGACGGTGCACGGTGGCGGCGGCAGGCGGCCTGATCTACCTGTCGGTCGGCGCCGGCGCGCTCGCGGCGGCATGGCTGCCCCGGCTGCTCGACCGGCGCCCGGTCTCCATGCCGATCGTCTTCCTCGGGATCGGCGCGCTCGCGTTCGGGCTGATCCCCGACCTGCACGCGCCCGACCCCGCCGTCGACGTCCACCTCGTCGAGCGGGCCACCGAGGTGACCGTCCTCGTCGCCCTGTTCGGGGCCGGGCTGGCCCTGGACCGCCCGCTCGGCCGGCACCGGTGGGGCAGCACCTGGCGGCTGCTCGGCATCACCATGCCGCTGACCATGCTCGTGGTCGCCGTCCTCGGGCACTGGATGCTCGGGCTGGGCCTCGCCGCCGCCGTCCTCCTCGCCGCCGTCGTCGCACCCACCGACCCGGTGCTGGCCGGGGACGTGCAGGTGGGGGAGCCCACCGACGACGCCCACAGCGAGGACGAGCCGCGCTTCGCCCTCACCAGCGAGGCCGGCCTGAACGACGGCCTGGCCTTCCCCGGCGTCCGGCTCGCCGTCGGGCTCGCGGCGGCCGGGCTGGGCGCGGGGGCCGCCACGCAGGGCTGGGCGGAGGTGCTCGGGACGTGGCTGCTGGTCGACGTCGCCTGGCGCGTGGCCGCGGGCGTGGCCGTCGGGGTAGCCGCAGGGCGGCTGTTCGCCCGCCTGTTCTTCCGTCGCCTGCCCGGCGGCGCCCTCGCCGACCGCGCCGAAGGGTTCGTGGCCCTGGCCTGCACGTTCCTCGCCTACGGCGCGGCCGAGCTGGTGGCCGGGTACGGCTTCGTCGCGGTCTTCGCCTGCGCCTGCGTGATCCGCGCCGCCGAGCGGACCCACGGCTACCACACCGTCCTGCACGGGTTCATCGAGCAGATCGAGCGGCTGCTCACCGCCGCGGTCCTCGTCGTCCTCGGCGGGATGGTCGTCGACGGGCTGCTCGCCGACGTCCGTCCCGCCGACGTCGCGCTCGCCGCCCTGCTGCTGGTCGTCGTCCGGCCGCTGACCGGCTGGGTGGGCCTGCTCGGCGGCCGGACCGGCCCCCGGGACCGTGCGGTGATCGCGTTCTTCGGCGTGCGGGGCGTCGGCTCGCTCTACTACGTCGCGTTCGCCGGGGCGGAGGCGATCTTCGCGCCCGCCGAGCTGACCCGCGTCTGGACCGTGACCGCGCTGGTCGTCGTCGGGTCCGTCGTGCTGCACGGGGTGCTCGCGACGCCCGTGATGCGCCGGCTCGACCTCGCCCGGCTGCGCGCCGCCCGCCGCCGCGACCGGCGGGACAGGGTGCCGACGGTCAGCGTGTAGCCCGGCTCAGCCGTGCGTGCCGCGCTCGTGCGAGGCGTGGGCGGCGGGTTCGAACTGGAACGTCGAGTGCTCGACGTCGAAGTCGAGCGCCAGACATGCCTGGACGGCGTCCAGCAGCGTGGGGACGTGGCCGTCGAGGAAGCACGCGTCGTCGACGACGACGTGCGCGGTCAGCACCGGCAGCCCGGTCGCGACGAGGCTGGCGTGGACGTCGTGGACGTCGAGCACGTGCGGCAGCGCCAGCAGGTGGGAGCGCACCTCGGTGAGGTCCAGGCCCGCCGGGGTGGCCTCCAGCAGCACCGCGACGCTGTCGCGGAGCAGGGCCAGCGTGCGCGGCACGATGAGCGCGACGACGGCGAGCGAGGCCAGCGCGTCGGCCCGGGTCCAGCCCGTCGCCGCGATCACCGCCGCTGCCGTCAGGACCGCGACCGACCCCAGGGCGTCGGAGGCGAGGTCGAGGAACGCCCCCCGCACCGACAGGTTCGCCCCCCGGTCGCCGAGCAGGAGCGCCACGCCCGCCAGGTTGCCCGCGAGCCCGACCGCCGCCGCCGCGAGCATCAGCCCCGACGTCACCGGCTCGGGGTGCACCAGCCGGGCCACGCCCTCCCACAGCACGAACATGCCGACGCCCAGCAGCAGCGTCGCCTGCGCGCCCGCCGCCAGCACCTCCGCCCGCCGCAGGCCCCACGTGTGGCGGGCCGTGGCCGGGCGCCGGGCCAGCCGGTCGGCCACCACCGCGAGGACCAGCCCCGCGGCGTCCACCGCGACGTGCGCCGAGTCCGCGAGCAGCGCCAGGCTGCCCGAGCGCCACGCCGCGAGCAGCTGCACCGCCAGGACGACGAGCGTGATCGCCAGGACGGCGACCAGCCGGCCCCCTCGGGCGGCGTGCGCGTGGTCGTGGCCCTTGGCGTGGCCCTTGTCGTGGCCCTGCTCGCGCCCGTGCGCGTGGGGGTGGTCGTGGGCGTCCATCACCCACCACCGTAGGCGGCGACGATGAGTTGCGGGCGCAGCGACGGTCAGCCCCGTCGAACCCCACCGGAGGAGGAACCGTGATGGATCCCGCGGTCGAGCGGTACGTGGCCGACATCCCGGCCGCTCGGCGTCCCCTGTTCGACCGCGTCCACGCCCTCGTCCTCGAGTGCGTCCCCGACGCCGACGTCGTCATCTCCTACGGCATCCCCACCTACCGCCACGGGTCGTTCCGGCTGTACCTCGGCGCCTGGAAGCACGGCGTGTCGCTCTACGGGTGGGGGGAGGGGCGCGACGGCGGGTTCGGGGCGCGTCACCCCGAGCTGCTGTCCGGTCGCGGCACGATCAAGCTGACCGAGGCGGCCGCCGCCACCATCGACGACGACGACCTGCGCGCGCTGATCCGGGCGTCACTGAGCTGACGCGGGTCCCGGAGGCCTCTCGTGCGCTGCTCCGGGCTCGCGCGGTGCGCCGGGCTCGCGCGGTGCAGCCGCCCGCGCCGACCAGGTGGCGCCGACGCCCGCCGCGCACACCAGGGCCACCCCACCCCACTGCCCTGCGTGCAACCGCTGCCCGAGCACGACGAGGCCGGCCAGGGCGGCGGCCACCGGGTCCAGCGCCAGGAGCACTCCGAACACCCGGGCGGGGATGCGGCGCAGCGCCTCCAGCTCCGCGCCGTAGGGGATCGCGCTCGACAGCAGCCCCACGGCGAGGCCGCCGAGCACCGTCGCCGCGTCGTCCATGCGCGGCAGGGCGTGCACGCCCCGGGGCAGCGTCAGCACGGTGGCCACCGCCATCGCCCCGGCCAGCCCTCGCGCCCCGGGCACGAGCGCGCCCACCCGCTGCGAGCACACGATGTAGGCCGCCCAGGCCGCACCCGCCACCGCCGCGAGCCCCAGCCCCACGGCGTCGGGCACGCCCTGCGCCCCGCCCGCCTCCGCGAGGGCGGGCCCCGCCACCAACGCCACCAGGCCGGCGGCCGCGCACAGTGCCCACACGGCGTCCCGGGCCCTGCGCGACAGCGCGAGCGTCAGGGTCAGCGGCCCCAGGAACTCCACCGCCACCGCGAGCCCGAGCGGGATCCGCGCGATCGACAGGTAGAACGTCGTGTTCATCAGCGCCAGCACGGCCCCGAACAGCGCCACCTGCGGCGCGCGAGGGTCCCTGAGCCGGCGGAGCAGCCCGGCCGCCGTCGGCCTGCCGTGCCTCCAGGGCCGCGCGGCCAGCCCGAGCGCGGCCGTCGCCGCCACCAGCCGCAGCCACACCGTCCCGCCCGGGCCGAGCGCGTCGAACAGCGACCGGGCCAGACCCGCACCCACCTGGACGCTGAACGTCGCCACCAGCACGAGCCCGACGCCCGTGCCGACGTCGCGCGGGGTGGGGGAGGGTGGCACGACAGGCGAGTATCCCCGGGGTGCGGGCACCCGGCGCCCCCACCTGCCCGGCCGCGCCGCCCCCCCCCAGCCCGAGCGAATCCGCGCTTTGGGGAGCATCCGCGCGCCAATACCGCGCCGAGCGTCCCCAGATCCCTCGCTGCGGGGGTCGACGACGCGAGCCGGCCGCCCGGCGCCCGCCCTCTCGCCGGGCCGACCGCGGCGGACCTCCGCTTTGGGGAGCATCCGCGCGCTCATACCGCGGCGAGCGTCCCCAAAGGCCGGGCATATGGGCGGCCCGGCACCAAGCAGGGACGCCGACCCCGCGGCGTAGCGTGGCGCCGTGCCTGCAGCTGACGCCGTCCACGCCCCCACCGACCTCCGCGCCCTACTGGAGGTGGCCCGGGACGCCGTCGCGGAGGCGGCGGAGGTGGTCCGCGCCCACCGGCCGGAGTCGGTGCAGTGGAAGGGCGACCGCGACCCGGCCACGGAGGTGGACGTCGCGGTGGAGCGCCGGATCCGCGCACTGCTGGCGGAGCGCACCCCGGACGTCGCCTTCCTCGGCGAGGAGGAGGGCGCCACGGGGCGCGACGGCGGTCTGTTGTGGTCCCTCGACCCGGTCGACGGCACGGTCAACTACCTGCACGGCGCGCCGACCGTGGCGGTGTCGCTGGGCCTGTTCCGCGAGGGGGAGGCGGTGGCCGGGGTGATCCGGACGCCGTTCCTCGGCGCGGCGGACGGGGGCAGCGAGTACTGGGGTGCTGCCGGGCTCGGGGCGTGGTGCGACGGCGTGCCGATCCGGGTGAGCGGCACCGCGGCCCTGAGCGGGGCGCTGGTCTCGGTGGGCGACTTCGCGGTCGGCGAGGGCGCCGCAGGGCTGAACGAGCGCCGCCTGCGCCTGGCCGGGCTGCTCGCGCAGCGCGCCCAGCGGGTGCGCATGTGGGGGTCCGCGGCCATCGACCTCGCGTTCGTGGCGGCGGGCCGCACGGACGCGAGTGCGATGTTCACGAACAAGCCGTGGGACACCGCGGGCGGCGTCGCGATCGCCCGTGCGGCCGGGGCGGTCGTGATGGACGCGGACGGCGCCGAGCACCGCATCGACTCCACCGCCACCGTCGCGTGCACGCCGGCGATCGCGCCGGAGCTGCGTCAGCTGCTCGCCGATGTCGGCGTCTGAAAGGAGGCCGCCGCGAGCGCGGCGGCGTGCGCGCGGTCGCCCGCGGCCGGCATCGTCCCGCGCAGTCGCGCGTCGACGGCCCACACGAGCGCGTACCCGACGCACACGACGGCGTGCACGACCCACACCCACAGCAGCAGCCCGGTGACGACGCCGACGGCGGTCAGCCCGCCGAAGGGCCGCCCGAGGTCGACCGGGACGGCGAGGAACACCACGAACCCGTGCAGGAAGCCGGACACGAACGCGCCCCCGCACAGGGCTCCGGCGAAGGCCGCGCGCCAGGACGGACGCCCGGGCCCGACCACCCGGTAGGTCCAGGTCAGCGGGGCCCAGGTGAGCAGCCACAGCACGGTCAGAGAGCCGAACACGGCTCCGACCGCCGGCAGCGGACCCGCGCCGAGAGGGCGCGACAGCCGCCCCACCGTGAGCAGGAACCCGCACAGGCACAGCGGCGCCAGCCCGAGCAGCGGCAGGGTGAGGGCCCGCTGCCACCAGCCCGGACGGCGCAGCGGCTCGGCGCGGTGCACCCGGGGGGAGAACGGCAGCAGGCAGCGGCTGAGCCCGGCCCCGTACGCCGAGGCCATGATCACCGCGAACAGCACGCCCCACCAGGGCAGGCGCAGGCCGGCGGCCAGCACGGCCCGCACCGCGGCGGGAGCTCCCATGGGCGCGGGCAGCGCCGCGGCGAGGCGCCCGCCCTCGCGCAGCACGCCGTCCTCGCCGATCAGCAGCCCCGAGAACGCCACTGCGACGAGCAGGCTGGGCACGACCGTCAGCGACGCCTGGAATGTGCCGACGGCGGCGGCGGAGCCGAGGTCGCGGCCGCGGACGGCGGCCCACAGGTCGTGACGCACGGCAGCCCCGGTCGCGCGGACGGCGCCCGGCACGGCGGGCGGCGGCGGGGAGGGCGTCACCTTCGCATCGTGCGGGCTCCTCGGGGGCGGCGCCGTCCGAGACGGCCCCGTCACGCGCCCGCTCACCCCACGCACGGGGAAAACCTGTCGGCGGGTCGGGACGGCGGGCCTAGGCTGACATCGTGCGCATGGTGCTACCGGACGCCGAGCACCGCGCCCTTCCGACCTCGGAGGTGCGCGGCCCGTCGGCGACCCGGGCCGCTGCCGCGGTCCTGGGCGTGACGGCGCTGGCGTGCCTGTCCGTGCAGGTCGTGCTGGCCGCGCGGTACGGGCCGGGGTCCTCAGCTGTGCGGGTCGTGCAGCTGTTCGCCAAGTTCCCCGTGCAGGCGGTCGCGCTCATCGCCGTCGCCTCCCTGGCCGTCGCCCGGCGCGACGTGCACGCCCGGCGCAGCTCCGGCCTCGTGCACGCCGCGCTGCTCGGCTCGCTCGTCACCCTCGCCGTGTACCTGCTGGCCACCCCCGCGGGTGCGCCGCCGCCGGGTCCTGCCGCGTGGTCGGCGCCGACGGCGCTGCTCGCCCACTACGTCCTGCCCGGTGCGGCGCTGGCCGGCTGGCTGCTGCTGGGCCCCCGCCGGTTGCTGGGCCCGGCCAGCCTGGTCGCGGCCGTGGCGTGGCCCGCCGCCTGGATGCTCGCCGTCGTGGCGCAGGCCCCGCTGACGGCCTTCTCGCCGTACCCGTTCGTCGATCCGATGCGCGCGGGCTGGACCCCCGTCCTGGGCGACTGCGCGCTGGTGCTCGGCCTGCTCGCGCTGGCCGCCGCGGCCCTGCTGGGGCTCGACAGGGCGCGCGCAGCGTCGGGGCACCCCGACCTCGGCTAGGCTGACCGGCCGTGTCTGCTGCTGGTGTGCGCGTCCGGTTCGCCCCTTCCCCCACGGGGATGTTCCACGTCGGGGGTGCGCGGTCGGCCCTGTTCAACTGGCTCGTCGCGAAGTCCCACGGCGGCACGTTCGTGCTGCGGATCGAGGACACCGACGCCGCGCGCAACAAGCCCGAGTGGACCCAGGGCATCCTCACCGCCCTGGAGTGGATCGGGATCGGCTCCGACGACACCACGTTCGAGGGCCCGTACTTCCAGTCCGCGCAGACCCCGCACCACGCCGCGGCGATCGACACGCTGAAGGCCGCCGGCCGCGCGTACTACTGCGACTGCACCCGCGAGCAGATCACCGAGCGCATGGGCAACTCCTACGGCGGCTACGACGGCCGCTGCCGCGACCGCGGGCTGGAGGCCGGTGAGGGCCGCGCGCTGCGGTTCCGCACCCCCGACGAGGGGACGACCGTCGTCGTCGACCTGATCCGCGGGGAGCCCTCCTTCGAGAACTCCGCGCTGGAGGACTTCGTCGTGGCCCGCGGCGACGGGTCGGTGACGTTCCTGCTGGCCAACGTCGTGGACGACGTCACGATGGGGATCACCCACGTGATCCGCGGCGAGGAGCACCTGCCGAACACCCCCAAGCAGCAGCTGCTGTGGGACGCCCTGGGCAAGACCCCGCCGGTGTGGGCGCACGTGCCGGTGCTCGTCAACGCCAAGCGCCAGAAGCTGTCCAAGCGCCGCGACAAGGTGGCGCTGGAGGACTACCGCGACGAGGGCTACCTGGCCTCGGCCATGAAGAACTACCTGATGACCCTCGGCTGGGGCACGGGCGAGGACACCGAGATCCTGCCCTGGGGCGAGATCGCGGCGCGGTTCAAGCTGGAGGACGTGACGCCGTCGCCGGCGTTCTTCGACGAGGCGAAGCTGAAGGCGTTCAACGGCGAGTACGTGCGGATGCTCTCCGTCGAGGAGTTCGTCGAGGCCGCGCAGCCGTGGCTGACCGGCGAGTCCACGCCGTGGGCGGCGCAGGACTACGACCCCGCCGTCTTCGCGGCCGTCGCCGAGCTGGTGCAGACCCGGGTGGCGCTGCTGAGCGAGGTCCCCGCGATGGTCGACCACTTCTTCCTGCCCACCCCGCCCGAGGACGAGGCGTCCTGGGCGAAGACGATGAAGGACGGCGCGGCCGATCTGCTGGGCGCGGTGCGCGCCGCCTACGCCGACCTGCCCGACGCCGACTGGTCGGCCGAGCCGCTGAAGGCGGCCCTCGAGGCGGCCGGTGCCGAGCGCGGACTGAAGCTCGGCAAGGCGCAGGCCCCCGTGCGGGTGGCGGTGACCGGTCGCACGGTCGGGCTGCCGCTGTTCGAGACGCTGCAGGTGCTCGGCCGCGAGCGCGTCCTCGCCCGGATCGACGCGGCCCTCGCCAAGCTCTGACTCCGGCGGGGTCCAGCCTCGGTCCGGGAGCGGACGTCAGGCGCCCGGCACCTCGACCAGCGTGATGCTGGACGCGGGCAGCGTCAGCGACGCGCCCGAGGAGGAGGCGGCGGCCGTCCCGACCTTGATGGCGCTGGGCGAGGCACCGGCGTAGGTGAAGGTGCGCAGCGTCCGCCGCACGCTGGTCGGCACGACGACCTGCTGCGCGGATGTCGACTTGTTCACCAGCATCACCGTGACCACGCGGTCGTTGCTGCGCTGCGCGGCGTAGATCGCGACGGTGTCCTGGTCGCTGCTGCTCGCCGCCACCGAGACGTCCCCGAACCGGGACCCGTTGCCGTCGTAGTTGCGGTACATGCGGAAGGCGAACGTCGTGGGGTCGGTCGCGGCGGGGGAGCCCCACAGGTTGGCCATGTCGAGGCCCTCGCGACCGAAGATGCCCAGGACGTCGGCCTGGGCGAGCCCGCTGGTCACGGTGTCGAACGGACCCCACGAGTACTCGGTGATCGCCGTCTTCGTGCCGGGGTAGTTGTCGGCCACGAGCTTCTTCAGCCGGGGGATGAAGGCGATCTTCTGGTTGATCCAGCTCTCGTCGGTGTACGTGGGGTCCCACAGCGAGCGCGTGGAGCGCAGCTTCTGCGCATCCGTGGTGCCGGTCCCCTGCGGGTAGTAGTGGATGTCGTAGTAGTCCAGCAGCCGCTTGCCGGTGGTCTTCTCGGCGGCCGCCATCGCCTGTAGGTACTGGGGGCCCAAGGGCGAGGAAGCCTCCGTGGAGACGAAGCCCCAGCCGACGGGGCCCACGGTCTGCGCCTTGGCGTCGGCGCTCTTCACCGCCTTGGCGATGGCGATCGTCTGCTTGACCAGTTCGTCCTTGGTCACGGCCTGGGGGTGGACGTCGCGGTGGGTGTACTGCCAGAGGTCGACCTCGTTGTCGAGGTTGTAGAACGCGACCCCGCCCTTCGCCGCGGGCTTGTAGACGCTCTTGAGGTGCTTGACCCACTGCTTCACGAAGTCGGGGCCGATCCGGACGCTGGTGTCCGTGGGGTCGTTGCCGGTGATGTTCGTGCCGTCGGGGGCGACGCCGCTGCCGCAGTCGGGCATCCACTGGTCGGTGGAGGTCTGCGGCCCGTACTTGGCGACGGAGAAGGCGCAGGTGCGCTCGCGGGACTTCGGCGTCCAGCCGATCAGCGGCACCGTGATGATCGTCTTGGCGCCGACGCGGCGGTCCTTGGCCACGAACAGGTCGGCGATCGAGCCGTTGGGCAACGTCGAAGGGTCGGGCGTCCCCTCGGGCAGGTTCTCGAAGTACCAGTCGCTGGCCCGGTTCGTCGCGTCGATCTTCCAGTTGTACCGGGTGGTGGCGTTGCCGCCGAAGCGGTCCACCGGCGTCCCGAGCTCCGTCATCAGCGTCTCGTCGGCCCAGTTCATGCCGTAGATCAGGGGGCTGATGGGGTGCCGGCCGGCCGTCGCGTCGAGGGTCAGGGTGACCGACGCCGCGGCGCCCTGGGCGGGCAGGGCCGCGGTGAGCAGGGTCGCGGCCAGGGGCAGCGTGGCGCAGGCCGCGAGGGTCGCGACGGTACGGCGGGTGGGGCGCATGCGGGACTCCTTCGTCGGCCGCCCGGAAGTTACGCGGCGCCACCCGCCGGACACAAGACGACGACGGCGACGGCGCGCCGACCGGGCCCCGCGAAACACCGGGCCGCGCCCGTCGCAGGCGGCAGCCTCAGCGCTGCAGCGGCTCCTCGACCCGCCAGGAGCTGTCGGCGGCGTAGAGCGGCGTCTGCTCGACGGGCTCGACCCACAGCTTCCACTCGCGGTGGCGGATCGCGCGGTCGGGGTAGTTGTACGAGCGCAGCTGCACGGTCCCGCTCGTCGGGCCCGGGCGGGGGCAGAACGTGGCGTCGGCCCGGTACAGGGGGTTCTGCTCCTCGCCCCAGGCGACGAGGTGCCACTGCCGGTGGCGCAGGTAGCGGCCGTCGGGCAGCCGGAAGGACAGGCAGCGCCGGTCGGCGAGCCCCGGCACGACCTCGAACGTCGCGCGGGCGCGGCTGCGGGGGTCGCGCAGGTCGGGGAAGGCCACCTTCGCGTCGGTCTCGCCGCGCCCGACCATCACGTACCGGCCCTGGTAGGCACCGGCCTGCAGCGAGACCCGGCGCTGCGTCGCGGCCTCGGACGGCGCGTCGGCGGTCGGCGCCGTCGCCGACTCCGGGCCGCCCTGGGTGACCTGGACGGCGCGCGGGGTGCGCGTCACGGTGATCGTGGGGGTGGGGGCGGTGCTGACGACGACGTGGGCGGGCGGCCCCTGGTCGATCGGCAGATCGGTCGAGTAGACGGCCGTCGTGACGGCGACGCCGGTGAGCATGGTCCCCACGGTGGCGGCGGCGACGGGGTGGCCGGTGAGGGTGCGCACGGCCCGCCACACGAGGGTGGGGTCGGCGGCGACGGGCGCGCTGGTTGCCGCCACGGAGTGCGCGGCGAGGGTGACCCCGACGGGCGCGGCGGCGCTCGCCTTGGCCAGCACGGCCGCGCCGAGCACGAACGGCACCGGCAGCAGGCCGACGCCCGCCAGCAGCCACTCGGCGGCCACGAGGTCGCCGGCGGCGCGGCGGCAGGTCGCGCAGCTGCGCACGTGCCGCGCGAGCCGCTTGCGCCACAGCGGCGAGGGGACGCCGTCCCAGCGCGCGGCCGCCTCGGACAGGCCGCGGCAGCGAGGGCTGGCCTCGAGGGCGGCGACGACTCCGCGGGCGACGTCGAGCTGGCCGCGCATCCGCTGTACCCGGACGGCGGCGTGCGGCTGGCTCACGCCGACGGCGGTGGCGAGCTCGGCGCGGGTCAGGCGGTCGGCGGTCTCCAGCCACCACAGCGACAGCAGGACGCGGTCGTCGGGGTCCAGCCAGCGGGCGGCGGCGGCGACGCGGCGGCGCTGCACGGACAGGTCGGCCCGGGCGGCGGCACGGTCGTCGGGGGCGGGGGCCTCGTCGGGGACGTCGTCGAACTCGCGCAGGTCCACGACGATCTCGCGCCGCTCCCCGCGCTCGCGGTGGGCGGAAATGCGCCGGACGGCGATGACGGTGAGCCAGGCGCGGAAGCGCGCCGGGTCCTGCAGCTGGGGGAGGTCGCGCAGGGCGGCGAGCAGGACGTCCTGCGCCACGTCGTCGGCGTCGTCCGGGTCGGGCAGGGCGCGTCTGACCAGGGTGTACACCAGCGGCAGGCTGGCCTGGACGAGCTCCTCGCGCGCACGCGGGTCGCCTGCTCGGGCGGCCGCGACGAGCGTCGCGTCGTCGGTGCGGGTCGTCGACATGGCGGTCCTGAGTCCCGGTGGCGGCATGGAGGGGCCCGGCCGACTGTGAACGATAACAACGATGTCGTCAAGGCGGAGCGGGAGGGATCACCCGACGAACGCGAGCCAGGCGGGCGTGGTGAGCGCGGCGAGCGCGGTGCTGAGCACGAGACTCGCCGCGACGGGGCCGCGCAGCGCCCGGAACTCTTGCGCCATCACGTAGACGTTGGCGCCGACGGCCAGCGACGCGAGCAGGACGACGGCGCGGGTCTCCAGAGCGGGCAGCCCGATGGCCACGGCCAGCGCCCACACCACCGCGGGCTGCACGAGCAGCTTGAGCCCGCAGATGGCGACGGTGGCCGCCCACCCCTCGCGGACGTCGTACCGGGCCAGGCCCATGCCGAGGGCCACGAGCGCGAGCGGGGCCGCGGTGCCGGCGAGCAGTCCGAGCGGGGCGTCGACGACCTGCGGCAGGGTCCGCCCGGTCAAGCCGAGCGCCCCGCCCGCGAGGATGCCGACGACGACCGGCGTCGTGAGCACGGCCCGCACCGTGTCGGCGACCCCGCGCGCGCTGACGCTGCCCTGCCGCGCCCACTCGACGGAAGCGGTGGCGAGCGTCCACAGCGTGAGGCTGTTGAACACCAGCACGAGCGCGACGGCCGGGACGGCGGCGTGGCCGAGCAGGGTGGCGGCCAGCGGGAGCCCGAGCAGGAGGTTGTTGGAGAAGACGCCGCCGAGGGCGAGGACCGACTGCTCGACGCCGTCGAGGCGCAGGACGAACCGGCCGATCAGGCGCCCGACCACGAAGACGACGCCGCAGCCGCCGAAGAAGGCGATCAGCAGCCGGGCGTCGACGCCGGCGGCCGCCGCGGGGGCGGACAGCAGGCGGAACAGCGAGGCGGGCAGCGCGACCCGGAAGACGAACGTGGTGAGCGGGTCGGCGGCCGCGCTCCAGCGGGGACGGCGGCCGAGGGCGTAGCCGAGCGCGGCGAGGACGAACAGGGGCGAGGCCAGGCGGACGGCCTCCGCGAACCCCCTCACGGCCGTTCGTTCGAATGATGAGATGCCCGTCCCGTCATGTGAGAAGTGTAGGACGGGGACGCCGCCACGGGTACCCCGCTCTCGCCTTCGGTGCGGGGGTGGCGCAGGGTAGGGGCATGCCGCGCCGCTCCCGACGACCCCGCACCGCCGTCCTCGCGGCGCTGTCCGCCGCCGGCCTGGCCGCGCTCACCGCGGGCGTGCTCGGGCCTGCGCCGGTGGCCGGGGCCGCGACGGGCGTCGCCCAGCGGACGCTGGACGTCGACGGCGTCCGCGAGCCCGGCTCCGACAAGCGGGTGCCGATCCTCGCCCGCCTCTACCTGCCGGTGGGCGCCTCGCCGTCGAGGCCGGTCCCCCTGATCCTGCTCGCGCACGGCTTCGGCGGGACCCAGGAGGCCCTGACCACCCAGGCCCAGGACCTCGCCGGCCGCGGGTACGCCGTCGCGACCTGGACGGCGCGAGGGTTCGGCGGGTCGGGCGGCAAGATCCACCTGGACTCGCCCGACTTCGAGGTGGCCGACGCCGCCCGCGTGCTCGACGCGGCCGCGCGCCGCCCGGAGATCCGCAAGTCCTCCACCGGGGACCCGTTCGTCGGCGTGACGGGGGAGTCCTACGGCGGCGGCCTGTCCCTGCTGCTGGCGGGCACCGACCGGCGGATCGACGCCGTCGCCGCCGTGATCACCTGGAACGACCTCGAACGCGGCCTGATCCCCTCGGTGACCGCCGCCCCCGCGTCGGTGACCACGCCCGCCGCCGCCGCGCAGGCCACCGGCCCTGGGCTGCTCAAGACCGGCTGGACGCAGGTGTTCTTCGCCGGGGCGGGCGGCGACGTCACCCTCGGCGACGACATGCTGTCGTCGGTCGGCCTGCGGGTGCGCGAGTGCGGCCGGTTCGCCGCCGACGTCTGCCGCGGCTACTCCCAGCTGCTGTCCGAGGGCGTGACCTCGCCCGAGCTGGCCCAGATCCTGCGCCGGTCCTCGCCCGCCTCGGTCGCCGCGCGGATCACCGCCCCCACCCTGCTCGTGCAGGGCCAGCGGGACTCCCTGTTCGACCTGTCCGAGGCCGACGCGACCGCTCGCGCGATCGGCGCGACGGGCACCCCCGTGGCCGTCGACTGGTTCGGCGCCGGGCACGACGTGGGCATCGGCAACGGTGCCGGCGGCGCGGCCGAGGAGCGCCGCGTGCTGGAGCGCATCGCCGCCTGGATGGACGGGCCGCTCAAGCGCGGCGAGGCCCCCGCGGCCGACCAGCGCGGCTTCCACGTCACCGCTACCGCCCTCGACGGCGGCTCCGGGACCCGCGCCTGGACCTATCCCGGGTACCCCGGGGTGGCCGGGGTCTCCGCCGCGCCGGTCCACGACCTGGCCCTCGGCGGCGGCGAGGTGGACGTCTCCTCCCCGCAGCACGGGTCGCCGTCCGCCGTCACCGTCGTGCCCGGCCTCGGTGCGCTCGCCCAGGCGCTCGGCCGCCGCGACCCCGACGGCCAGGTGGCCGTGTTCTCCAGCGCCCCCCTGACGCAGCCGCTGCGCGTGCTCGGGACGCCCCGGGTGCGCCTGCGCGTGACGTCGACGGCCCGCGACGCCGTCCTGTTCGCCTCGGCGCTGGTGCGCCTGCCCTCCGGGCGCACCGTCATCCCGCGCGACCTCGTCGCACCCGTGCGCGTGCCCCTCACCCCCGGCAAGGCGCAGGACGTGGACGTCGCCCTGCCGGCCTTCGCGGCCGACCTGCCCGAGGGGTCGCAGCTGCAGGTGCGCGTGGCCACCACCGACCGCGGCTACGCCGTCCCCGACGACGCCCGCCGCTACGTCGTGGCCCTCGCCGCGCCCAGCGTGCGGGTGCCCCTGGCCCCCGGGTCGTCCGCGCCCGCCGCCGACGGCACCCCGCCCAAGGCGGGCACGGGCGCCGACGTGCCGGGGCAGGGCTCGGCCACCGGCGGCGGTTCGGCGCAGGAGCCGCGCCGCAGCCGGGGCGTCGACGTCGCGGCGGGGATCATCGTCATCGCCCTGATCGTGTTCGTGGGCCGGGCCCTGTTCGGGCGCCGCGACGGCTGAGCGCCCCCGCACCGGACACGCGATTCGGGTGGGATGTCTGGATTTCCGGGCCCGGCTGCGGCGATGATCGAGGCATGGAGCTGCCGCTGCTGGAGGACGACCGCCACGAGCGCGGTGTGATCGAACCGTCGCGGGAGATCGCCCCCGTCGACATGCCCGAGGCCGTCGTCCTGTGCTTCTTCGGCGACGTCGTCTCCACCGTCTCCGCCCGTCCCGACGCCGTGCGCCGGCTCGGGCTGCGCTGGGAGCACGGCGAGCACGCCCTCTACGAGGTGCCGGTGGAGGGGCGGCGGCTCGGCGTCCTGCAGTTGGGCGTCGGCGCCCCCGTGGCCGCGGGGCTGCTGGAGGAGCTCATCGCCAGCGGTGGCCGCACGTTCGTCGCGGTCGGCGGGGCGGGAGCGCTGGTCCCCGACCTCGCCCTCGGCCACGCCCTCGTGGTGCGGGCGGCCCTGCGCGACGAGGGGACGTCCTTGCACTACCTGCCGCCCTCACGGGTGATCGAGGCCGACCCCGAGGGCATCGCGGTGCTGGAGAGCGTCCTCGCCGACGAGGGGGTGCCCTCGCGCAGCGTGCTCACCTGGACCACCGACGCCCCCTACCGCGAGACCCGCTCCCGCGTGGACCGGCGGGTGGCGGAGGGCTGCGAGGCGGTCGAGATGGAGGCCGCGGCGTTGCTGGCCGTGGCGAGGTTCCGGCAGGTCCGTATGGCGCACCTGCTCTACGCCGGGGACTGCCTGGCCGGGGCCGAGTGGGACGAGCGCGACTGGACCACGGCGACCGCCGTGCGGCACCGGCTCTTCGACGTGGCGGCGCGCGCCTGCCTGGCGTGGTCGGAGGCCGTCGCCCCGTCCGTGGACGTGAGGCACGCCCCCGCGGCCCAGCTCACGCTCCCCGAGGAGCCGCAGCCGTCGGTGAGCGTCGGCCCCTGAGCGTCGGCCCGAAGTTCAGACGCCTTCGACGAGCCGGCGGTCGAACCCGAACGGCAGCTCCAGCCGGTGCGCGGTGAGCAGCTCGTCGTCGCCGAGGATGCGCGCCGTCGCGTCGTCGGCGGCGATCACCCCGCCCGAGAGGATCACCGAGCGCGGGCACAGCTCCAGGGCGTAGGGCAGGTCGTGGGTCACCATCAGCACCGTGACGTCGAGCCCGGCGAGGATCTCGGCGAGTTCGCGCCGGCTGGCCGGGTCGAGGTTGGAGCTCGGCTCGTCGAGCACGAGGATCTCGGGCTCCATCGCGAGCACGGTGGCCACGGCGGCTCGGCGGCGCTGTCCGAACGACAGGTGGTACGGCGGGCGGTCGGCGAGATCGCCGAGCCGCACCAGCGCCAGGGCCTTCTCGACCCGCGCGTCGAGCTCGGCGCCGCGCAGCCCCAGGTTGGCCGGGCCGAACGCGACGTCGTCACGCACGGTCGGCATGAAGAGCTGGTCGTCGGGGTCCTGGAAGACGATTCCCACGCGCCGCCGGATCTCGGGGAGGTGGTCCTTGGTCACGGGCAGGCCGCCGACGTGGACGCTGCCGTGCCCGCCCAGGTGGATGCCGTTGAGGTGGAGCACCAGCGTCGTCTTGCCGGCGCCGTTGGGGCCGAGCAGCGCCACCCGCTCGCCGCGCTCGATGCGCAGGTTGACGCCGAACAGCGCCTGGTGCCCGTCGGGGTAGGCGAAGGCGAGGTCGCGGACGTCGAGCGAGGCCGGCGAGGCGGGCGCGGCCGACGCGGGCGCGCCGATCGTCACGTCCTCGGCCAGGGGCAGCGCGGGGGTGGAGGTCATCTGCGGGTCACCTCAGGATCCAGGACACGGCGCACACCGTGAGGGCGGCCAGGGGCAGGGCGAAGGCGCGGGCCCACTGCCGGGTGCCGGCCGACACGTCGGCGAGCTGGGGCATCGAGCCGGTGTAGCCGCGGGACAGCATGGCCAGGTGGACGCGCTCGCCCCGCTCGTAGGAGCGGATGAACAGGGCCCCCGCGGAGCGCGCGACGACGGGCAGCTGCCGCACGTCGCGGGCCACGAATCCGCGTGACTCGCGGGCGACGCGCATGCGGCCCATCTCGTCGGCGATCACGTCGGTGTAGCGGAGCATGAACGTCATGATCTGCACGAGCAGCGTGGGCATGCGCAGCCGCTCGAGGCCGAGCAGCAGCTCGCGCAGGTCGGTCGTCGCGGCCAGCAGGACCGAGGCGACGACGCCGAGGCTGGACTTCACGAGGACGTTCCAGGCCGCCCACAGGCCCGAGACGCTGAGCGAGAGCCCGAAGACGCTGACCCGCTCGCCCGAGGACAGGAACGGCAGCAGCACCGCGAAGAGCACGAACGGCACCTCGACGAGCATGCGGCGGGCGATCAGCCCCGGCCCGATCCGCGCCAGTGCGGCCACGCCGGCCAGCAGGGCCGCGTAGAGGACGAAGGCCCAGACCTGCTCGCGGGGAGTGCTCACCACGACCAGCACGAACGCGACGGCGGCGAGCAGCTTGCACTGGGGCGGCAGGCGGTGGACGAGGGAGTCGCCCGGACGGTGCAGCAGGTGCGCGTGGCCCGCGCCCATCAGGCGTCGCCGCCGGGGGCCGCCGACACGGCCTCGGAGCCGCCCCTGCCGGGGGTGCCCCGCTCGGCCGGGTGCTCGCCGGGCCGGGCGCCCCGGCGGCGCAGCACCAGGAACAGCCCGCCCCCGATGGCCAGGGTGATCGCCACGCCGGTGACGCCGGAGACCGCCGTCGACAGCCACGGGTGCTCGACGCCCTTGGTGCTGTAGCCGGCCAGGGGCGAGCCGTCGGAGGCGTGCGTGGTGGCGCTGGAGGAGAAGCCGAGGTCGCGGCCGACCTTGTCGAGGCCGTCGGGGTCGCTGCTGGCCCAGTTGCTCACCACGCCGGCGAGGAAGAGGGCCAGGAGCAGGCCGCAGGCGAAGAAGACGCGGGTGCGGGTCACCGGATCACCTCGGGGTCGGCGGGAGCGGCGGGGGCGAGCGCGGAGGGCACCGTGACCGAGGCGGGCGGGGCCTCGGGGGCCTTGAGGACGAGGTCGCGGCGCAGGTGGGAGGCGCCGTGGACGAGGTCGGGCCGGGTCTGCAGCACGCTGGCCACGGTGGCGGCGGTGATCAGCGCCTCACCGATGCCGATCAGCACGTGGTAGCTCAGCATCGCCGTGAGCACCTTGCCAAGGCCGATGTCGCTGGTGCCGCCCACGGCGTAGAAGGCGGTGAACATCAGGGCCGCGGCGGGCACCGACGCGAAGGCGGCCAGGCCCGAGGCGAGGACGACCCCCGCGCGGGTGCGCGGCAGCAGCCGGCGCAGCGCCGCGAAGACGAACCACCCGACGACGACCGTGACAAGCCCCATGTTCGTGATGTTGACCCCGAGCGCGGTGAGGCCGCCGTCGGCGAAGACCAGGCCTTGCACGAGCA
This sequence comes from Kineosporiaceae bacterium, assembly GCA_046330935.1. GTDB lineage: Bacteria > Actinomycetota > Actinomycetes > Actinomycetales > Kineosporiaceae > JAXLRU01. Next base: position 132,311 of record JAXLRU010000004.1, on the reverse strand, counting down.
GGACGACGCTCACGCAGAGCACGCCCGTGTACGGGCCGACGAGGATCGCCGCCAGGGTGCCGCCGAGGAGGTGGCCGCTGGTGCCGGCCGCGACGGGGAAGTTGAGCATCTGCACCGCGAAGATGAAGGCGGCGACGAGCCCGGCCATGGGGGCGGCGCGCTCGTCGAGCTCACGCCGTGCCCCGCGCAGGCTGATCGCGATACCGGTGAGGGCGATCGCCCCCGCCGCCAGGCTGACCGGTGCGTCGATGTAGCCGTCGGGCACGTGCATGCGGATCACCTCGGGCTTCGAGCGGGGTGGCGGGAGGGCCTGGCGGACGACCACCGGTCGAGCGACCGGCCCGCCGTCACACTTCCCCAGATGCGAATACTTCGCAACTGGGAACCCTTCGCGGGCGTGTGAACTCTGCGTTGCGCGGGTACGCCACCGTCCCCGACAGCCTGCCCCAGGCCACCGACAGTCGCGCGCCGTAGCCCGGCCGGGTGGCGTCGCTGCAGGTCAGGGGAGTCGGCGTCGATCTCCCAGGAGTGATCCTGTCGTTGGTCGTGCTGGTCTGCGTCGGCGCGGCGGCCGCCGCCGTCGCCCGGTGGCGGCTGCGGCGTGACGCCGCCCTCGCCCGCCTGCGCCCGACCACGACGTCCGCGCCCTCCCCGTTCGCCCCTGTCGCCTCCGCAGCTCCGGCCGCCTCCGCCGCGCCCGGCAGCACCCCCGGCAGCACCGCCGGTACAGGGCGCCGGGAGCCGGCCCCGGGCTGGGACGTGCCGTTCTTCGCCGCCCCGCCAACCTCGGGCCCGGTCGGCGCGACGGGCCCGGGCGTTGCGGCCCCACCCGGCACCGCCGTGCCCACGACGGCGGCACCCGGCGGCGTCCGGCCGCTCGTCCCGGCGCCGCGCCGTCCGGCCCCGGCCCTGCCGCCCTTCCCCACCGCCTTCGTCGTCGCGTGCGCCGTCGTCGCCGCGGCGAGCGGGGTGGGGGTGGCCCGCCACCACCTCCTGCAGCACCGCCTCACGACGGTCGCCTCCGCCCTGGTCGGGGCCCACGCCACCGTGCACTGCCAGACCTTCGGCGAGACCTGGATCGACGCGGGGGCGGAGCTGGGCTGGGTGGCCTACGAGGACGGCGTCCCGGAGCGGCACACGCTGATCAAGTTCGACCCGTGCGGGGACCTGTCCGCCTGGGCCCGCTCCGACCACCGCTCGTGGACGACCGACCAGCTCATCGCCGTCCACGTGCTCACCCACGAGTCCATGCACATGCGGGGCGAGACCGACGAGGCGCGCACCGAGTGCCAGGCGATGCAGCGCGACGCCGTCACCGCCCGCCTGCTCGGCGCGAGCCCCGAGGACGCCGCGCGGCTGGCCCGCGACTACTGGCGCCAGATCTACCCGCGGATGGGCGACGGCTACCGGTCGGGGCGCTGCGGGCCGGGCACGGTCTGGGACGAACACCTGCCCGACGCGCCCTGGTCCAATGAATTGTGATTCGCGTAACGTCATTCGGTGCGTTGACGCTAAGGAGGCCCTCCTGTAGTTTCTCGCCGCCCGGGGGAGGGTCCCCTCGTGCCTAACGGAGGGGTACTTATGCGCAAGCGCATCGCCAGGTCGATGGCTGGCCTGGTCATGGGGGTCGGAATGCTCGGCGCCGTCGGAGGTACCGCCTGGGCGGCGATGTCCGGCAGCATCCCGAACTTCTCGACAAACGGCGCCGCCTTCTCGGGTGGAACCTACCGGTTCGACCCCTGGCCCTGCACCAGCGCCTGCTATCAGGGAACGTGGTCCGGGTGGCACTACTCCGGCAAGCTGGCGGATACCAAGGACGATGGTCACACCATCTTCATGCACGGCAAGGTCGACGGCTACGGGTGGGGTCCTAACATTTCGTGGCGCGGTGGAGCTAACACCTCGACGCCCGTTTCCCAGTGGCTGATCGGGGGAGCCGACCCGGTGCAGACCGGGCAGCTGGAGATCTGTGTCAACCGCGGCGTTCTCCCGGACTACTGCGCGAAGTCGGTCGTCATCTCGCGCCACTGACGCGCTGCGTTCTCAGTCCAAGGGAAAGGAAGCCAGTGCTCGCCAGCCGGCAGCTAACATACGGTTACCCTTCGGGCGCCGTAGACACCTGCGCTGTGGATCATGTGGATCTCGAGGTGGCGACCGGGCAGGTCATCGCCATCCTCGGGGCTAGCGGCTCGGGCAAGTCCACCCTGCTGTATTGCCTGGCCGGGGTTCTGCGACCCCGGTCAGGCAGTGTCCTCCTCGACGGAGTTCGCATCGACAACCTGGGTGACCAAGAACGCGCAAGGGTGAGGCTGGAGCACTTCGGATTCGTGTTCCAGTTCGGCGCGCTCGTGCCCGAGCTCACGCTCAGGGAGAACGTCGAGTTGCCCCTGCGCTTGCTGGGCCGCCGCGCCACTGCAGCACGGTCGTCGGCGCTACGCCTGCTCGAGGAGCTGGGTGTTGCTGAGGTGTCCGACCGTCGGCCCGCTCAGGTGTCGGGCGGGCAGGTGCAGCGCGCGGCCGTTGCACGCGCCCTGGTGCACGGTCCCAGGGTTGTGTTCGCGGACGAACCCACCGGGGCGCTCGACAGTGCCTCTCGTGATCTCACTCTCGAACTGCTCCTGGGGGCTGCCAAGACGCGGGGCGCGGCGGTCGTCCTCGTCACTCACGACGACCGGGTCGCTCGTACTGCTGACGCCTGCTTCCGTATGCATGACGGAGCGCTGTCCGACGCGGGAGTCCCGGCATCAGAGGGCGCGAGGTGACCCCCGATCGACCCTCCAGGACAGGCTCCGCCGGCGTAGCTGTCGCGGTGCGGCTCGGCTTCTCCTGGGCTTGGGCAGGCGTTCGTTCCTGGCAGGTCGCGGCCTGGGGCACCTTGGCAGGCTGCGTCGTCCTCACCCTGAGCATACTGCTCACGATCTCGGCCCTCCTCGGGGTCGTGTCGTCGGAGCATCGTGATGCCGCCCGGAATCCGGCGGTCGCCGACTCGGCCAGTGCCACGTTCTCTGCCCAATGGTCAACCTCCCCCTACCGGGCTAGTCAACTGACCCTGCTGACCGTCACCCGTATCGGACAACGCGATGCCCCGGCCCCGCCGGGCCTGCAGCAATTCCCCGAGCCCGGACAGGCATGGCTTTCCCCGTCACTTCTCGACGCCGTGACCCGTGACCCTCAGATCAAGGGGCGCATCCCCGGGAAAGTCGTGGGCGTGATCAGCCCCGCTGGCCTGTCTTCCCCAGGCGAACTCTTCGCCGTTGTCGGCGTTCCCCGGTTGGTGGATGGGATGCCGAGCGCGTCGTGGGGCACATCCTGGGCCCCGGACGGGCATCCTCGAGTTCCCCTGGGGGCGACTCTCACCATCGTGGGAGTACTGGTCGGATTTCCCTTGTCGATGCTTGCCCTTTCGGCGGCTCGCCTCTCCGGGGCGGCGCGCCGCCGTCGCTGCAGCTCGCTTGCGCTCATGGGTGTGCCGCTTGAAACTCTGTCGCGCGCCGCGTCGGTGGAGTCCGGGATCCATGCGCTGCTAGGTTCGTCTGCTGGCCTGCTCCTCGGCTTCTTTGTGGTTCCGGTGGCTGCGCGCCGTGGCTGGATGGGAACCTCATGGTTCGCCGAGGAATCGTGGCCCCCGCTTCCGCTCGTGATTCTTTCCGTCGGTACCATCGCCGTGGCGGTTTCGCTCGCCTCGGCGCGGCAGGTACCACCCATCGTGAACAACCCTCTGGCATCCAGCCGCGAGCCTGCCGAACTTCGGTTTCAGCGCTCACGTGTTGCAATTCTCGTCCTGGGAATGCTCACTCTGTCGGCCGTGGCCCTGGTTTCGCGGTCGGGTGATTCCGCTGCCGGCCTCCAGGACGAGACGATTGCAGTGTTCGCCATCGGCGTCGTGGTTGCCGTGGTCGGCCTCGTGGTCGGCCTGCCCGTGCTGGTCTGCCGGCTGGGTGGTCGAATGCCGGGTCGCTCCCGCAGCACCGTTCTCACGCTGGCCGGCGCCCGAATCGCTCATCACGGTGCCGCTCTGGTCGGCGCTAATGTGGGGGTGGCGGTGCTCCTCGTCGCAGGCTTCACCGGGACGGCGGTCGTGACGGACATGGATGCTGGAAATGCGTCCCCTCCGGGTGGGGACGTACTCGTGATCTCGCCTCCGGGTGATCGGTCCGCCTCAGCCAGCGGCGCCTTCCAGCGCGCCCTACGGCTTCCCTCGGCGGCCGCCTTGCTCCAGGTGAGCGACGTGTCAGCTACGGAGAGCTCTACCGCGGGTGACGCTCCGTCCGCCCTGACGGTGGCTGGCACCTGTGACTCAGTCCTGCGGTTGGCCGAGGCGTCGGTCGTCCATGGGGCCTCTCCGCCGGCTGCCGTGACCGCCGTACGCCGGTCCTGTCGAAGTGGGACGGCGATTCCGGTCTCCTCGGCGTTGCCCGACGCTCCCGGGGCGATCCCCTCATCCGCGGGGCTCTCGGTCATAGGTCTGGCTGGAGCGGCGCGGCTCATCACCGTCTCCCCAGCGGCCGCAGGGCTGCCCCTGCAGGACCCGCACGTTTATGTGATCGCCGGGGCGGACGAGGCCACTCGTGATGCCTACCTGAACCATGCCCTCGCACTGATGCCGACAGCGGACGTGCAGGTCGCGGGGAGGAACACCTATGCCGTCATCGTTCCGCAGTTGCAGGGGCTCATCCGTCGGTGCACGTTGATCGGTGCCCTCCTGTCGCTCCTGGCGTTCCTGTTGGTCGCTCTGGACCAGGCCGGCGAGCGGCGCGTGCAGGATGCGCCGCTGTTGGTAGCGGGAGTCGGACCGAGAACGCTCACGCGCATCGCTGCCGTTCAGAACCTCGTCGTGGGTGGTGTCGTCACCATGGCCGGTGGTGTCGTCGGCTGGCAGGTGTGCACCGCCTACATCGCCATAGGGCACTCCGGTGCTTCTCGATTGCAGGCGCCTCTGTCGGCCCATGTCATCGTAGGCATCCTTCTCGTTCACAGCATCACCGTCGCGACGGTCTCTCGGGCGCGGCGGGGGGACGCGCGCGTCGTGGCCGACCTCAGGACGACGTGACGGTCGTCATCGGTGGGGGTCGAGTAGGCCCGTCAACCTGACGGCGGTACCCCTGCTGAACCTGGGTGTCGGCTACGCGCGTCGTCCCGCGCCAAGCCTCCGCTCAAGTCGACGCTCGTCGCGAGCGCCGACAGCGCCGCCGTCGCCGCGGCGAGGTCGGCCCCGGTCGCCGTCGCCAGGGTGCCCCCGGCGGCCAGCGGCAGCAGCACGGCGGTGCCCGGGGCGTCCGCGACGGCGGGCTCGCCCGGCAGGCCGGGCAGCGGGCCCAGCTCCAGGCGCGAGACCAGCGCGCGCCCGGGCAGGTGGCGGGAGTCGAGCGTGTGCCGCAGCGCGGGGCGCCCGGCGACGTCGGCGACCGTCCGTCCGCGCCACGCCCCGCCCTCCTCGCCGTGGCGGCCGAGCACGACCTGCTCCAGCACCGTCGCGGTCGCGCCGTCGGCGAGGACGAGGTCGGTGACGGTGGCGACGTCGGCGCCGCGGCAGACGACGAGCGGTTCCGTCGCGAGGTCCAGGTGCGCGCCCGCCCCCACCCGCAGCTCGTAGCGCACCGCCGCGGCGCGCAGCCCGGGCTCGCGCGCGGGCAGGGCCAGCGTCGCCGCGGCCGAGCGCACGGCCAGCCGCGCCCCCGCCGCAACGGTGATCCGCACCGTCAGCTCGTCACCGGTCAACGGGCCGGCCGCCGTCCCCACGAGGTGCACCTGGGCGGTGCCGTCGGGGTCGGGCACGCCGGGCACGTCCGTGCGCCGGACCGCCACCATGACGTCGCTGCGCAGCACCGGAAGCACGGTGCCGTGCGGGCCCGGCGCGGCGACGATCTCCACGAGGGAGCGCATGCGCCCCGCGGGGAGCGGGTCAGGCATGCACGTGCCCGGGCGTGCGCTCGCGGTGGGCGTCGAGCTGCTCCAGCAGCCACGTCACCACCGGCCCCGCGGCCGGGTCCTCGCGCAGGGAGATCATGGCGACGGGCGCGCCGGAACGCACGCGGTCGGCGTCCGAGCTCATGACGCCCAGGTCCGCGCCCACCAGGGGGGCGAGGTCGGTCTTGTTGATCACCAGCAGGTCGGCGGTCGTCACCCCCGGGCCGCCCTTGCGCGGCACCTTGTCGCCCCCCGCGACGTCCACGACGAAGATCTGGACGTCGACCAGCCCCTTGCTGAAGCTGGCCGTCAGGTTGTCCCCGCCCGACTCGACCAGGACGACGTCCAGCGGGGGCAGCCGCTCGATCAGGTCGTCGACGGCGTCGAGGTTGGCGGTGATGTCGTCGCGGATCGCCGTGTGGGGACAGCAGCCCGTCTGCACCGCCGCGATCCGCTCGGTGGGCAGGACCGCGTTGCGGCGGAGGAAGTCGGCGTCCTCCGTCGTGTAGATGTCGTTGGTCACCACGCCCAGGCTCAGCTGCCCGCCGAGGGTGCGGCACAGCGCCGCCACCAGCGCCGTCTTGCCCGAGCCGACCGGCCCGCCGATCCCCACGCGCAGCGGCGCGGGGGTGTGCTCGTGGGCCCGCTCGTGCGCCCGCTCGTGGGCAAGGTGCTCGAACGGGTCATGCGCGTGGTTGCCGCCCATGCGGTCTCCTCCGGGCTCGTGGTCGATCGGGTGCTCAGCTGGCGAACAGGCGGTCCCCGCGAAGGGCGTGGCGCTGCGCGAGGACGTCGAGCAGGGGGTCGCCGGGGTCGGGCAGGTCGCGCAGGCCCCCGGCGGCGCAGGAGGCCGCCTCGCGGGCGACGTCGGCGACGTCGGCCGACAGCTCCAGCGTGACGACGGCGACCGCCACCGGGTCCAGGCCCAGCAGCCGCTGCGCCGACGTCGCCGGGCCCGTCACGGCCAGGTAGGCGGCCACGAGCGCGGCGCCCTCGGCGTCGACCCCGCAGGCGCGGGCCGCGCAGCCGAGCACCACGGGGTGGTGCGGGCGCGCGCCGACATCGGTCCAGGCGAGCCCGGCGTGCGGGGCGGCCCAGGCCGCGCGGGCCGTGCGCAGCAGCCCCCGACCCTGGGCGCGGGAGGCCTCGCGGTGGGCGGGGGCGGGGGTGCGGGCGTCGGCCTCGGCGTCCAGCAGGGACGCCTCCCCGGCGTCGGCCACGGACGTGGCGGCGGCCGCCAGCCCGGCGGCGACGAGCCCCGCCGTGCGCACCCGGCGCTGCAGGAAGGCCGCGAGGGTCGCGGCGTCGTGCACCCAGCGTTGCGTCACCGCCTGCTCGATGCCGCCGGAGTGGACGTGTCCGCCCGAGGGAAGGCGCTGGTCGGCGAGGGCGAGCAGCGCGGCGGTCGCGGGAGAGGCGAAGCCGGGTGCGCTCATGCCGGGCAGGGTAGGCGGGGCATGTTTCGCGCAGGTTCCGACAGTACCGGTCAGATGACCGGTGCCGCCGGCCGCCAGTGCCGCGGCGCCTCGTGGGGCGCCGCCAGCAGGGTCGTGGCGTCACCGCGGGCCGCGCCCAGCTGGGCCGGGGTGAGGAACAGGACGTCGCGCAGGTCGGCCCCGCGCAGGTCGGCGCCGCGCAGGTCCGCACCGATGACGTCGGCCCCGCGCAGGTCGGCCCCCCGCAGGTCCGCACCGATCAGCTGCGCCCCGCGCAGGTCGGCCCGGCGCAGGTCGGCCCCCCGCAGATCGGCGCCGAACAGCTCCGCGCGGCGCAGCCGCCGGCCGCCCCCGCCCGCCGATCCCACCCCGCGGGCGCGCTCGCTCGCCGCGAGCAGCAGCTGGTTCACCTCGCCGCGATGGGCGTCGAGGTCGAACGCAGCGAGCTGCTCGGGGCCGCCCGCCGCCACGCGCTGCGTGTGCTCCGCGAGCGCCTGCAGCCGGGGCCGCAGGGCGCGGGCCCCCGGGGCGGCGATCGCCTGGCGCAGGTACAGCAGCACCTCGTGCAGTTGCTCCAGCACGCGGAAGGACCGGGTCATCGCGGCGAGGACGGTGGCATCGCCCCGCCAGTCCTGCCCCGCGTGGACCCGCTGCACGACCGCCTGCCCCGCCCCGAAGCAGTCGTAGGCGACGCACCCGCGGTAGCCCACCTCGGGCAGGCGCTCGTGCTGGGAGCAGGCCAACCGGACGTCGAGGTGGCGGCACGGCGTCCCCGCCGGCTTGGCCTCGGCGAAGTCGGCGGACGCCTCGAACTCCCACACGACGCAGCACAGCGCCTGGCAGCGCGCGCAGTCCCCGCGCAGCTCGGGGCCGCCGGACTCGCCCCGACGGCGGGTGCGCAGCTCTTCGGCGAGCGCGCGCACGGGCGGCTCGTCCCCCTGTTCGGACACCCCCCGACCGTAACCCGGGACGGCGGGCGCGCCCGTGGCGATCGTCCCGGGGGCGCCCGGCGGGCGGCCTCGTCGTCCACAGGCCCGACGGGTGGGCGGCGTGACGCCGGGTAGTCTGGCCCCGGTCCGGACATGCGGCGCACCCACGAGGGAGGTGACGGATGCTGCCCGAGCCCCACGTGGCGACTGTCGTCCTGAACTACCGGGGGATCGACGACACCGTGGCCTGCGTGCGCGCCCTGATGGGCTCGACCGTGCTCGACCAGCGCATCATCGTGGTCGACAACGAGGCCCCGGGCCCCGAGCACGACGCGCTGCGGGCCGCCGTCCCCGAGCGGGTCGAGGTCGTGGCGACCGGCGGCAACCTCGGGTACGCGGCGGGCAACAACGTCGGCATCCGGATGGCCATGCAGCGCCGCCCCGAGTACGTGTGGCTGGTCAACCCCGACCTGCGCGTCGAGCCCGAGACGCTCGAGGGCCTGCTCGCGACCGCCCACGCGATCAAGGACGCCGGCGTGATCGGTCCGCGCATCGTCCACGGCGGCACCACCCCCAGCAAGATCTGGTTCGACGGCGGCATCTTCGACCGCGCCAAGGACGGCGCCACCAGCCACCTGCACGACGGCCGGCTGGAGGCCGACGTCCCGGTGACCGGCCCCCGCGACGTCGGGTACGTCACCGGCGCCTGCATGCTCGTCCGGGCCGACGTCGTGCGCACCGTGGGCACGATCCCCGAGGACTACTTCCTCTACTTCGAGGAGACCGACTACTGCCAGCGGGTCAAGGCGGCGGGATGGCGTCTGCTCGCCGACCCCCGCGCCCGGGCGGTGCACCACAAGCGGTCCAGCGGCGACCTCCCCACGGTCGCCTACGTCTACTACATGCGCCGCAACAAGGAGCTCTTCGCCCGCGCCATGGGCCTCGACACCGCGCGCGTCGTCGCCCAGTTCGAGAAGGTGTGGGTGGACCCCTGGCGGGCCAACATCACCCGCCGCGCACCGGGGTGGGTCGAGACCTTCGACGCCCTGATCGCACAGGCCGCCGCCGACGCGGCCGCGGGTCGCGGCGGCCGTCGCGACGACCTCGACCGTTTCGCCTCCGCCGAGGCGTTCCGCCTGACCACCGCTGAGGCCTGAACCCCGTATGTCGACGACGTCCGCCGCATCCCCCCAGCTCGCCGTCACGACCGCCCCCACCCTCACGGTGAGCCCGGCCCCGGCCGGGCCGCAGGTGCACGAGGCGATCCTGCGGGAGGAGCACCGCTCGGGCAGGCGCGGCACCATCGCGTTCCTCACCTCCACGGGCAAGCCCGGCAGGCCCGACGTCGACGCCGCGCTCGCCCTCGGCGCCCAGCTGGTGGGGCTCGGATACGGCGTCGTGGTGCGCTCGCGGCACGTGGCGCCGCCGCCCGACGCCGTCGCCGTCCTCGTCACCACGCCGACCGCCGATCCCGCGGTGGTCGGCGAGGGCGCGCTGTGCGCGGCCTGGATCATCGACGGCGTCCTGCCGTGGTCGCGTCACCCCGCGCTGCCGCTGTTCGACCTGGTCCTGGCCGGCTCGCCGATGCTGCGTGCCCGCCTGGAGGCGCGCGACGACGTGCAGGCACCGGTCCGGGTGCTCGCCCCGGCCGCGAGCGTGGTCCCCGATGCGGTGGCCGCCCGGCCGTCCCGCAACCGGCGGCGTCTGGCCTTCGTCGTCACGCGCGGCACCGCCAAGGCGGCCTCGGTGCTGCCGGGGGCGCCGCGGCGCATCGTCCGCGCGCTCGCCCGGCGGGTGGTGTTCCGGCTGCGCCTGGCCGACCCGGTCACGCTGATCGCGGTCGGCGAGGGCGCCACCCTGCGCAAGGTGGCCAAGGAGCTGGCGAAGCAGCCCTTCGAGCCGCGGATCGCGCGGCACCCCGCGAGCATCACCAAGGGCCTGCGGCGGATGGCCGTCGGCACGCGCAGCCACACCCCCCTCGGCGTGCTCGACCCCGGCACCACCGGGCAGGTCGGCATCGTGCCCGCAGGGCTGCTCGACGCCCTCGCCGCCGGATGCCTGCCCCTGGTGCCCACGCGCCTGGGCCTGCGCGAGGCGGGCCTGGAGGCGCTGCCGGTGTACTCACGCCTGCAGGAGCTGCGGCCGATGCTGCGCAAGCTCCTCGCCGATCCGCAGGGCGTGCGGCGCCAGGCGGAGCAGCTGCGCGCGGTGGTCGCCGCCCGGCACACGTGGGCGCACCGCGCGGCCGACCTGGCCGCCGTCCTGGAGGAGGTGGGCCCGGCAAGCACCCCGCCGGTGCTGGGCTTCCTCCCCGACTTCCGCGTCACGAACCCGTTCCAGGACATGCTCAACGCCGACCTCTCCCGCAGGGGCTGGCGGGTGGCGCCCGTCCGCAACCTGCTGCAGCACCCCCTGCCCCGCGATCCCGGCGCCGACGCCCGGCTCGACCACCACGTGCTGCACGTGCACTGGACGAACCCGGTGGTGCAGGTGGCCGGCGACGCGCAGGAGGCGCAGACGCGGCTCGACACCTTCCGCGCGCACGTGCTCGGCCTCAAGGCCCGCGGCTGCAAGGTGCTGTGGACGGTGCACAACGTGCTGCCCCACGAGAGCCACCACCTCGAGCAGGAGCTGGCCCTGTGCCGCTTCCTCGCCGAGCACGCCGACCTCGTGCACGTGATGGGCGAGGCGACGTTCGACGCCGTGCAGCCGCACTACACCCTGGACCCCGCGCGGGCCGTCACCATCCCGCACTCCTCCTACGAGGGCGTCTACCCCGACTTCATCACCCGCGAGGTCGCCCGCGAGCGCCTGGGCCTGGGCCCCGACGACGTCGTCCTGCTGTCCCTGGGCGGCGTGCGGCCCTACCGCGGGCTCGGGCGGCTGCTCGACATCTTCGACGAGCTCAGCGCGCGCGACCCGCGCCTGCGCCTCATCGTGGCGGGCAAGCCGAGCATCCACGGGGACGTCGAGACGCTGATGGACCGCTGCACCGCCCACCCGCGGATCGTCGCGATGTTCGAGCACGTGCCCGAGGCCGACCTCCAGCTGTACAACCGGGCCGCCGACATCGCCGTGCTGCCGTACAAGGCCATCCTCAACTCGGGGGCGTTCACGCTGGCCGAGACGTTCGGGCTCGCCGTCGTGGCGCCGGCCGCGGGCAACCTCCTCGCGGCGGCCGGGCGCGAGCACGTGCACGAGTTCGACCCCGAGGACGACGCGTCCCTGCGCGCCGCGATCGCCGACGCCATCGAGACCGCCGAGGACACCGAGCGGGCCCTGCGCACCACGCGCTCGGCCCGCGAGGCGGCCCTGGGGTACCGGCCCGAGGACATGGCCCGCGACTTCGCCGACGCCGTCGAGAAGCTGACCGGCGTCTCCGGCCGACGCGGGGCGGTGGGCGCCGCGGGCGCGGCGCACGCGCCGTCGCCGTCGGTGACCACCCGCTAGGCTCCTGCCGCCCGCAGCGGCAACGCACATCCCCTCGAGCGCGGAGGATCGTCGTCCGTCATGGCGTCTGTCGCGGTGTTCGCCCATTTCGACCCCGGTCACGTGGTCGCCCCCCACACCACCCGCTACCTCGCCGAGCTCGCCGGCAGCGTCGAGCGGGTCGTGGTGGTCTCGACCGCCGACCTGCCCGCCGCGGAGATCGCGCGGGTGCAGGGCCTCGGACCCGGGGTGGAGGTGCTCTGCCGCGAGAACCAGGGCTACGACTTCTACAGCTGGAAGACGGGCCTCGACCACGTCGGCGACTGGGGCGAGGCCGACCAGGTGCTGCTGTGCAACGACAGCGTGGTCGGCCCGGTGCGACCGCTCGCCGAGATCCTCGCCCACGGGCGCGAGCACGGCGCCGACTTCTGGGGCATGACCCGCTCGTTCGAGATCGCGCCCCACGTGCAGAGCTGGTTCCTGGTCTTCGAGGCGTCCGCGCTGCGCACCGGGCTCCTGCAGGGGTTCTGGCGCGCGATGGAGCCGATCTCCGACCGGTACTGGGTCATCCGCCGCTACGAGGTCGGGCTGAGCCGCCTGCTCACCACCGGCGGGCTGCGCATGTCGTCCTACCTGCAGCCGACGCGCCGCGACGCCGTCCGCGCGCAGCGGCGCTACGACCGGGCCCGGCGGCTCAACGCCGGTCGGGCCACCGGCGCCTCCCCGTTGCGCGAGGGCGCGGGGCTGCGTGCCCGCCTGCGCTCCTCGGTCGTCCAGCCTCGCTGGAACCCCAGCTTCGCCCTGTGGGACGCGGTCTTCGACGGCCGCCTCCCGTTCGTCAAGATCGAGGTCCTGCGCGACGACCCGTACCTGATCGGTGCCGCGCAGGCCCTCTCGCGCCTCGAGGGCGCCTACCCGGAGGTGTTCGCGGGAGTGTCGGAGTACCTGGACCGGACGGCGGCCGAGACGCGCCGGCTGCGGGGACTGCCCGCGGGCGCGGGGGCCGGACGATGAGCGCCGCCGCAGGGGTGCTGCGCGCGGGCCGCCGGGCCGGAGCGGCCGTGGCCCGGCCCGCGTGGCGGCGTGGGGCCTGGCCGGTGCTGCGCCGCGTCCCCGCCACGCGGTCCGCCGTCCAGGCGTCGGCCCGCAGGCGCGACCTCGCCGTCCTGGTGGCGGCCAAGGCCGTCGACGTCGAGTGGTACGGCGCCCAGGCGGGGCGATCGTTCGCCTCGGTGGAGGCCGCGGCCGAGGACTACCTGCGCCGGGGCAGCGCCCGCGGCTGGTCCCCGCACCCCCTCCTGGAGCCCGCCGCCGGGTGGGGCAAGGACGCCAAGGCCGCGGGCATGAACGCGCCGCTGGCGGCGTACCTGCGCCGCGGCCGGGCGCAGCGGGGCGCCCCGCACCCGCTGTTCGACGTCGCGGCCTACCTGGCCGTCGCGCCCAAGGCGGCGCAGCACCGGTGGGGCCCGTGGGGGCACTTCGTGCAGCACGCCCGCCCCGAGACGCCGCTGCCCGTCCCGCCATCGCTGCTGCCCGAGGGCCTGCCCGCCCCCACCTGGGGCGCCTTCCGAGCCGCCGCCCTGGAGGCGGTGCGCGGGTGGGCACGGCAGACGGCGATCGCCGACCCCAAGCGCCTGTCCGACACCCACGACGCGCAGGCGGAGGAGGCGGTGCGCGCCGAAGCCGCCGCGGCGCCCGCACCCGCCCCCCAGGCCGACGGGTCGCCCCTGGTCAGCGTGGTCACGGCCGTGCGCAACCGGCCCCACCAGGTGCTGCACGCCATCGCCTCGGTCGTGGCGCAGACGATGCCGCACTGGGAGCTGATCGTCGTCGACGACGGGTCGAGCGATGCCACGCCCGACGTCGTCGCCGAGATCGCGGCCCGGGAGCCCCGGGTGCGGCTGCTGCGCCGTCCCGCCTCGGGGGTCTCGGCCGCCCGTAACGCCGGTGCGGAGGTGGCCCGCGGCCGCTACGTGGCCTGGCTGGACTCCGACAACACATGGCTGCCCGACTACCTCGACGTCATGGTCCGCGTGCTGCCCGCGCGCGGGTGGCGGGCGGGGTACAGCGCGTGCGAGTTCGTCTCGGGGGAGACCACCTCCTACCGGGAGTTCGAGGCCCGCACCGAGCACCTGGAGGTCGGCAACGTCATCGACCTCAACGTGCTGGTCGTGGAGCGGGCGCTGCTGGAGGAGGTCGGCGGGTTCGACCCGGGGCTGCCTCGCGCGGTCGACTACGACCTCGCCTACAAGCTCGCCCTGGCCACCACCATCGGCTACGTGCCGTTCATCGGCGTCGTCTACCAGGACGAGGTGGCCGATCCCGACCGGATCAGCAACAAGGAGCTGTCCACCTGGAACTACGTGGTGCGCGACCGGCACGTGGTGGGCTGGCCGGGCGTCGCCGACGCCGTGGGCGCCCGGCGCGCGGGCATGCTCAGCGTGGTCGTCAGCGGGCGTGAGGACTGGCGCCGGTTCTGGGCGTCGGTGACCGCTCTGCTGGCCGGGCCGGCGGGGGCGCGGGAGCTCGAGGTCGTGGTCGTCGACGGCGCGAGCCGCCGGGACCTGACGGTGGCGATCGCCGCCCTGGGCGCCCTCGACCCCCGGGTGCGGGTCGTGCGCACGGTGACGAACTACAACGTGGGCGGCGGCTTCAACGTGGGGCTCGCGGCGTCGACGGGTGCGGTCGTCGCGTCCGTCGCCGTGGGGGTGCGGGTCGCCCCGGCCACGCTCGGGGCCCTGGCCGACGCGCTCGACGCCGAGGGCGTCGTCGCTGCCGCGCCGGCCTTGGTGACGACCGAGGGGGTCGTCGCCGAGGCGGGCAGGGTGGTGCCGCCGGGGCCGTCGCTGCCGGTGCCGGTGCTGGAGGGTCACCCCGCCGCCGAACTCGACGCGCTGGGCGGCCCCGTCGACGTCCCCGCGCTCGGCCGCGCCTGCCTCGTGGCGCGCGCCGCCGACCTCGTGGCCGCGCGCGGGTTCGACCCGCTCTACGTCAACTTCTTCGACGACGTCGACCTCTGCCTGCGGTTGCGCGAGGCGAAGGGCGGGCCGGCCCGCTGCGTGCTCGTCCCCTCGGCCCGCGCGGTCGTCGACGCGGCGGCGATCGGCTACCCGGGGGACGCGCTGGCCTCGTCGCGGCGGCTGTTCGCGCAGCGGTGGCGGGAGCGCGGCGAGGGCGCCGACGCCGTCTGGTCGGCCGCCGGGCTGCGGCTGGTCGGCTACGAGCCCGTCCCGTGGCGCAAGGCGCCCGTGGAGGAGGACGTCACGCTCCTGCGGGCGTTGCTCGCGCGGCGCGAGGGCGCTGCGCTGCGCTGCGCGGTGGAGGTGCACCCCGAGCTGCCGGCCGCGACAGGTGCGGAGGTGGTCGCGGCGTTGCGCGACCGCGGGGTGGAGGCGGCCCTGCGGCCGGCCTCGGCGCGGACCGCCGGGCCCGGGCACCTCGACGACGTCGTCCTGGTCCTGGCTCCCGCCGCACCTCGCACGCCCGCGCCCCTGGTGGCGGTGGCGGGCAGGCCGAACGTGCTGGTGCGCGTGGGCGCGCCCGACGCTGCGGCGCCCCCGGCGGCGTCGGCGTCGTGGTCGGCGGCCGAGACCGTGCAGGCCGTGGACGGCGTGCTCGGCGGCGACGTGGCGCAGCGGGTGGCCGAGCTGGTGCTGGCGGCCGCGAAGGGCTGATGTCGGCGGGCTGCGGCAGGATGCGGGCGTGCAGATCACGCGCGAGGACGGCTACCAGCTCGACGACGACCACGCCCGGCTCGACGTCGACCGGATCCACCGGTGGCTCGCCGAGGAGAGCTACTGGGCGCTCGGGCGGCCGCGCGAGAAGGTCGCCGCGTCGCTCGCGAACTCGCTGGTCGTCGGCGCCTACGCCCCCGACGGCGGCCAGGTGGGCATCTCGCGGGTGGTCACCGACCTCGCGACGTTCGCGTGGTTGGCCGACGTGTTCGTCGCCACCGACCACCGCGGCCGTGGGCTGGGGCGGGCCATGGTCGCCGCCCACCTCGACCGGTTGCGTCCCCTCGGGGTGCGGCGCGTGTTGCTGGCCACGACCGACGCCCACGGCGTCTACGCGGGGCTGGGGTTCGCCCCGCAGCCGGAGCCGCACAAGCTGATGGAGCTGCGGCTCGACGGGGGAACGCCGTAGGGCAGGCGGCCTGCCGGCAACAGTCGGGCCTCTCGGCGCGGGCCGTGTGATCTGTGTCCCGAAACCCCGCGAACCGTTGTCACGTAGCGGCGCCATCGATAGACCGATGGTGACATCGTCGCGAGGGAGCGGGGACCGACCATGACCAGCCGGGTCGGCAGGGGACTACTGGCCGCCATGCTGCTCCTGCCGCTGGGGGTCGCGGCTGCGCCGCTTCCCGATGCGGCCGCGAGCGAGGCGGGGGCGAGTGCCGAGCAGCCCCGGCCCGCGGACGGTTTCCAGGACGAGCTGGTGGCCGGCGTCCCGGGGGTCGTCGACGTCGCCCCCACCGTCGACGGGCGGCTGCTCGTGGCGACCAAGCAGGGCCGCGTGCTGGTCGTCAAGGACGGGGTGCTGCTGGACCAGCCGGCGCTGGACCTGAGCGATCGCCTCTGCACCGACCACGAGCGGGGGCTGCGCGGCGTCGCCACCTCCCCGTACGGCTACGGCGAGACGGTCTTCGTGTCCTACACCGCGCGGGGTTCGGACCCGTCCTGCCCCACGACCACCGGCCCGGCGACGGCGGCCCACCCCACCCTCCGGGTGTCCCGCTTCGTCTTCCGGTGGGGTGAGGACATCCTCGAACCGGCGTCGGAGACCCTCGTGGTCTCCGGCATCTCCTCCACCACGGGCACGTCGATCGGGGGTGACCTCGCCGTCGACACCCCCGAGACGGTCCTCGTGGCAGTCGGTGACAACGGCTGCGACATCCGCGGCGAGATCGGGTGTGGTGCGGCCGATGACGTCGCCCACGACGCCTCCACGTTGCAGGGCAAGCTGCTGCGGCTGCTGCAGGGTGGGCGGGGGGTCGAGGACAACCCGTGGGCCACGAACTGGAGCAGCAACGACTGGTGCAGCGGCGGGCCGGGCGACAACGAGTACGCCACCTGCCCGGAGATCTACGCCCGAGGGTTGCACGAGCCGACGGCGATCGCCGTCGACCCGGCCGACGCGCGACGCGTGCGGATCGACGACTCCGGCCTCGCGCGGCGCGAGGAGATCGACGCCGCGGTGCGCGCGGCGGACTACGGCTGGAACCGGCGGGAGGGTCGCTGCCCGGCGGGGGCCGACTCGCCGTCCTGCACGTCCGCGACCCCTGACGGGCTGACGGACCCGGTCTACGACTACGACCACAGCTCGGGGTGTTCCGCGATCTCCGGTGGCGCGTTCGTCCCGCGGGGGGACTGGCCGTCCGCGCTCCTCGGGCGGTACCTGTTCGCGGACACCGGCTGCGGCCGGATCCAGGCGCTCGCGGCCAACGGGACGGTGACCACTCTGCTGACCGGCCTCACCGCGGGGCCGGTGTCGCTGGCCTTCGGGCCGAGGCGTGCCTCGACTCCGAGCGCCACCGGCGATGCCCTCTACTACACGACCTCGCTCGCCGGGGGCCAGCTGCGCCGCCTCACGCCGACCGACCGGGCACCCTCCGCCGTCGTCGCCGCGGTGAAGGGAAGCGGGCCCTCGCCGTTGCTCGCGACCCTCGACGGGGGTGCCAGCAGCGACCCGGACGGTGACCCGCTGACGTACCTGTGGACCTTCGGGGACGGCACCCCCGAGGTCACGACGAGCACTCCGACCGTCACCCACACCTACGCCGAGGGCACGTGGACGGCGAGCCTGCGGGTCCGCGACCCTGCCGGCCTGACGTCGGCCGCCGTCACCCTGCCGGTCTTCTCCGGCAACACCGCCCCTTCGGTGACCATCACGTCTCCGCCCGCGGGTCAGCTGTTCAAGGTCGGGGGCCGCTACCGGCTCGGCGCGACGGTCACCGACGCGGAGGAGGGCGCGCTCGCAGGAACGTCTCTGACCTGGAGCATCGTCCGTCGCGGCCCGGGGCACGACGGTGAGGCGATCTGGGGGCCGCTGCGCGGCAACGACCTCTGGCTCGACGGGAGGGTGCCGCCGTCCCTGCGAGAGGCGCCGTCGGCGTCCCTGGAGATCCGCGTGACCGCGAAGGACGCCGCCGGTGCGGCGACCACACTGGTGCGTCCCTGGCGCCCCCAGCTGTCGACGCTGACCGTCGCCGCGTCGATGACCGCGGGCGGCTCCGCCGCGCGATGGCCCGTCACCCTCGACGGCCAGACGATGACGACGCCGGTCACGGTGACCACGTGGGTGGGTGCGGGCGTCGACGTGGACCTGCTGCCGGAGGACGTGCACGGCACCCCCGCCCTGCTCGACTCCTGGTCCGACGGAGGGTCGAAGGCGCACCGGGTCGTGGTCTCCGCGGCCCCGGCCAGGCTCACGGCGTCGTTGACGTTGCGCGGCCTGCTGGCGCAGTACTTCTCCACGGAGTGGCTCACCGGCCCGTCCGTCGACCGCGTCGACGCGACGCCGTTCCAGGACTGGGGTGAAGAGCCTCCGGCGCTGGTAGTGAACGCCGACCGGTTCTCCGTGCGCTGGTCGGGGGAGGTGATCCCCGAGTTCAGCGAGACCTACTTCTTCGTCCTGGACGTCGACGACGGAGCGCGGCTGTGGGTCGACGGCAAGCTCGTGGTCGACGACTTCTCGGGGTCGGGCCGGCATCTGATCTCCGGGTACGTCCCCCTGAAGGCCGAGGTGCCCGCGGCGTTCGTGCTGGAGATGCGCGACCACCTCGGCGGCGCCCTGTGCCACGTGATCTGGAGCAGCCCGTCCTTGTTCTCGGAGTCCCTCCCGTCCGACAGGCTGCGCCCCCGGTTGCACGTGTCGATGCAGCCCGCGTCGGCCGCGGTCCCGAACGGGTACCTCGCCGACTCGGGCGCGCCGTTCGGGGCACGCGGAGGGCTCCGGTTCGGCTGGTCGGCGGACCGCTCGGCGTGGACGCGGGACCGGAACGTGCTGGAGGACCAGGTCCGCGACACGCTCGTGCACGTCCGGGACGCGACGTGGTCCCTCGCCCTGCCCCGCGGCGTCTATCGGGTCTCGGCCGTCGGCGGCGACCCTGCCTTCTACGACTCGGTGGAGAAGGTCGACGCCGAGGGGGTGCGGCTGCTCGACGGGACGCCGCTGAGCTGGCGGCGGTTCGTCACCGGGTCGGCGGACGTGCCCGTGACGGACGGGCAGCTGACGCTGACCACCGCTGCCGGGGGGTCGAACGTGAAGCTCAACGCGGTGACGGTGGAGCTGGTGTCGCCACAGTGACGGGTGTCACACCTCAACGATCGTCAACAATCCATCGAGGTGGGCGAAGTCCGCGGCGTTGCGCGTGTACAAGGGCAGATCCGCGGACGAGGCGATGGCGGCGATCATCAGGTCCATGCGCCTGGGCTTGGGGCTGCGACCTACAGACACCGTCCGCGCGACGAGGCTGCCGTAGCGTGCGGCGGCGCGGGCGTCGAACGGCAGGGCTTCGAAGTCGGCAACGGCTGCGCCCACCTGTTCGGCTCGGTGCGCGCGGGCGGAAGCATCCCCTGCCAGGGCGACCCCCTGGTAGAGCTCGGCGAGGGTCACGGTCGTGATCTCGGGCACTACGGGGAGCACCTGCGGGTCGAGGGCCGCGAGATCGAGGTACACCGACGTGTCGAGGACCCCGGACGGATGCCGGACGGGGTTCCCCTCGGGATCAGGCATCGCTGTCGATGTCGTCGCCGAGGCGGTCCTGTGAGCCGAAGAACTCGTCGGACTCGCCGCGCAACTGGTCGTGATCCACCCTGGGAAGGAGTCGATGCCGTGCGACGAGTTCCTCGGCGGTCAGCCGTCGCCGCCTGCTCAGGGGCCGCAGCTCGGCGACCTCCGTCCCGTTGCGGGTGATGTGGTACGTCTGCCCTCGCTCGACGTCGTCCATCACGTCCGCCGAGTGGTTGCGGAACTCGCGCTGCGTGATCACCTTCATGTGCCCAGCGTAGCCCTGCGTGTCTCACGGGGCTACGCATGGGCGTTCCTCAGAACAGGAAGTACCGCTGCGCCATGGGCAGCTCGCGGGCGGGCTGCTCGGCCCAGACCTCGCCGTCGATGCGCACCGTGAACGTGTCGGGGTCGACGGTGATGTCGGGGGTCGCGGAGTTCTCGGGCATGTCGGCCTTGCCGCGGGAGCGGACGTCGAGCACGGGCACGAGCCTGCGGCGGACGTCGATGCGGTCGGCCAGGCCGTCCTCGATGGCGGCGGGGGCGACGAAGTGGACGGACGTCGCGGCGGCCACGGGGGCGGCGGCGCCGAACATGGGGCGGGGGAGCACGGGCTGCGGGGTGGGGATCGACGCGTTGGCGTCGCCCATCGCCGCCCAGGCGATCATGCCGCCCTTGATCACGACGTCGGGGCGGACGCCGAAGAACTTCGGCTCCCACAGCACGAGGTCGGCGAGCTTGCCAGGTTCGACGGAGCCGACCTCGCCCTCCAGGCCGTGGGCGACGGCCGGGCAGATCGTGTACTTGGCGACGTAGCGGCGCGCGCGCAGGTTGTCGTTGCCGCCGCCCGGCCCGCCGCCGCCGTCACCAGGAAGGAACCCGCGGCGCGACTTCATCACGTGCGCGGTCTGCCAGGTGCGCAGGATCACCTCGCCGATGCGGCCCATGGCCTGCGAGTCCGACCCGATCATCGAGATCGCGCCGAGGTCGTGCAGGAGGTCCTCCGCCGCGATCGTGCTCGGCCGGATGCGCGACTCGGCGAAGGCGAGGTCCTCGGGCACCGACGGGTTGAGGTGGTGGCACACCATCAACATGTCGAGGTGCTCGTCGAGGGTGTTGATCGTGTGCGGCCGGGTCGGGTTGGTGGAGGACGGCAGCACGTTGGTCTTCGAGGCGACGGTGATGATGTCGGGTGCGTGCCCGCCCCCGGCGCCCTCGGTGTGGTAGGCGTGGATCGAGCGTCCCGCGATCGCCGCGAGGGTCGTCTCCACGTACCCGGCCTCGTTGAGGGTGTCGGTGTGGATCGCGGCCTGGACCCCCGCCGCGTCGCAGACGGTGAGGCAGGCGTCGATCGCCGCGGGCGTCGTCCCCCAGTCCTCGTGCAGCTTGAAGCCCGAGGCCCCGCCGCGCAGCTGCTCCCACATCGCCTCGGGGTTGACGGTGTTGCCCTTGCCGAGCAGCGCGACGTTGACCGGCCAGGTGTCGAGCGACTCCAGCATCCGCGCGAGGTACCACGGGGACGCCGTCACGGTCGTCGCCTTGGTGCCCTCGGCGGGCCCGGTGCCGCCGCCGATGATCGTCGTGATGCCCGAGGCCAGGGCCTCCTCCAGCACCTGGGGGCAGATGAGGTGCACGTGGGAGTCGATCGCACCCGCCGTGAGGATCTTGCCGTTGCCCGCGAGCACCTCGGTCGACGGCCCGACGACGAGGTCGGGGTGCACGCCGTCCATCGTGTCGGGGTTGCCGGCCTTGCCCAGCGCCACGATCCGGCCGTCACGCACGCCCACGTCGGCCTTGACGATGCCCCAGTGGTCGAGCACGACGGCGCCGGTGATGATCAGGTCGACGGCGCCCTCGGCGCGGGTCGCCCGCCCCTGGCCCATCGACTCGCGCAGCACCTTGCCGCCGCCGAACACCGCCTCCTCGCCCGCGCGTCCCGGGCCGCCGCAGCGGTCCTCGGTGACCTCGATGAGCAGGTCGGTGTCGGCGAGGCGGATCCGGTCGCCCGTCGTGGGGCCGTACAGCTGGGCGTAGCGCGAGCGGGACAGCTCCACGTGCGGTCAGTTCCCTTCGGCGGAGGCGGGCGCGTCGAGCGATCCGGGTGCGGGCAGGGTGAGGCCGTGGACGATGCGCGCCCCGGCCAGCGGGACGAGGGCGACGTCGCGTTCCACGCCCGGTTCGAACCGGACGGCGGTGCCGGCGGCGATGTCGAGGCGCTTGCCGAACGCGGCGTCCCGGTCGAAGGACAGCGCGGCGTTGGCCTGGGCGAAGTGGTAGTGCGAGCCGACCTGCACGGGCCGGTCGCCGGTGTTGACGACGTGCACCGTGGTGACGGGGGCGCCCTCGTTGAGCTGGATCGTCCCGTCGACGGGGAAGACCTGCCCGGGCAGCCAGGCTGCGGTCGAACCGCCGGAGCCGCTCACGGGATCGGGTGGTGGACGGTGACGAGCTTGGTGCCGTCGGGGAACGTGGCCTCCACCTGCACCTCCTCGAGCATCTCGGGGACGCCGTCCATGACGTCGGCGCGGGTCAGCACCTCGCGCCCGGCCTGCATCAGGTCGGCCACGGTGCGCCCGTCGCGGGCGCCTTCGAGCAGGAACGACGTGACGACGGCCGTGGCCTCGGGGAGGTTGAGCTGCAACCCGCGCTGACGGCGACGCCACGCGATGTCCGCGGCGTAGCTGATCATCAGCCGGTCCTGCTCGTGCGGGGTGAGGCGCATCGGGGGCGGCTCCTGGACGTCGTCTGTGCCATGGGACCGGCGGACCGGCGGCGCAACCGGTCGGGTGATCGGTGCGGGCGGGGTCAGGCTAGAGGCGGGGGGTTTCACGGGTGTTACTGCCCTCACCCCCCGGTCGGGCGCCGCGCGCGGGGCCGAACGTCACGCCGCGACGGGCGGGTGCGGACCTACCGTCGGCTGGTGAGCTTCGAGACCCCCGACACGATCGCCGCCGCCCTGGCCGCCTCCGGCCGCAAGAAGCTGGACCTCGCGTGGCCCGCGCGGGCCGCCCTTGGCTTCCTCGGCGGGGCCTTCATCGCGTTCGGCTACCTGCTCGCCCTCAAGGTCACCGCGGGCACCCCCAAGGAGTGGGGCGGGGTCGTGTCGCTGATCGGGGCCAGCGTGTTCCCCCTCGGCCTGATCCTCGTGCTCCTGGCCGGCGCCGAGCTGGTCACGGGCAGCATGGCGGCGGTCGTCGAGACGTTCCTCGCCCGGCGGGCGGGCGCGCGGGAGGTCGCCGTCAACCTGCTGGTGATCACGGGCCTCAACGCCATGGGCGCGCTGTTCGTCGCGGTGGTCTTCGGTCACGTCGGCGGGCTGACGACGTCGGGCCCCCTGGCCGCCGCCGTCACCGACGCGGCCGGCCACAAGCTGGCCGCGACCACGCTGCAGTCGTTCGTGTCCGGTATCGGGTGCAACTGGCTGGTCTGCCTGGCGGTGTGGCTGTCGCTGGGCGCGCGGGACACGGCGGGCCGGATCCTCGGGATCTGGTTCCCCACCATGGCGTTCGTGGCGATCGGCTTCCAGCACAGCGTCGCCAACATGTTCCTGCTGCCCGCGGCGGCGCTGGAGGGCGCCGTGGGCTGGGGGCACGCGCTGGCCAACGTCGCGACCGTCTGGTGCGGCAACCTCGTCGGCGGTGCGGTGTTCGTCGCGGGCCTGTACGGCGTGGCCTACTTGCGGCGGCCGCACGACGCGGATGCGGGTGCCGACGTCGTCGTCGAGGCCGTCTCGCCCCGGCGCTGAACGGTCGCCCGACAGGCCGGATCCGCCCGTCGGGGGGCGGAACGGCCCTCGTCGGCGTTGCTGCGATCGGGTGAACGGCCGATGCCACGCCTTGGGCCGTCAGTCACTCCCCGCCGCGGGCTCGTCGGGTCTAACCTGCGGCCATGACCCCTTTCTCGGGGGGACGCGCAAGGGTGCCGTCCTCTCTGTCGTGCGGGGGCCCAGAGTCGGGCCGCCGCAACCGCGTGCGTCCGGGGCGTGCGTTGGCCGCCGCGACGCTGACCGCCGCCGTCTCCGCGGCGCTCGCCGGGCCCACCCTCCCGGCTTCCGCTGACCCGTCCGTGTCCGTCGAGGCCCTCGTGTCCAGCCGCGCCGAGGTGCAGAAGCTCCTCGGCCCCCTGCCCACCGACGAGGCGGGCCGTAGCGGCTACCGCGCCGACGTCGCGCTGGAGGGCATGGCTCCCGTGGGCTGGTCCGCCGATCCCCTCGACAAGGTCGACGTCGACGTCACGCTCGTGACCGGCGGCCCCGGCGCCGACGGGTCGCCCGTGACGCCGTCCCTCGGGCTGACGTGGCGCCTGCGCGACTGCGACGCCGAGGGCGTGTGCGACGAGGGGCACGAGGTGCTGCGCGTGTCCGACGCCGTGGCGGCGCTCGACGCCGTCCAGCTCACCGTGCGCCCGGCGCGCCTGCGCGTCACCGGCACCATCCCCGCGGGCCTGCTCGTGCCGAGCGAAGGCCTGCCCGCCGACGTCGCCTCCGGCGTGCAGGTCGACCTCGACCTCCCGCTGCCGAAGTCGCTGCGGGCCAAGACCAGCGCGGTCGTCACGGGTGACGTCGTCCTCACCACCAGCGACGACGGCGCCGCCCTCACGTGGCAGGCCAGCCGCAGCGCCCAGGTGGACCTGCCCGAGCGCGTCCAGCGGGTGGCCACCCTGTGGGCCGACTCCGCCACCGCCACCGTGACCCGTTCCTGGGCCGGCACCATCGACCGCCCGCTCACGCTGCCCACCCTCGGCGGGCAGCGCGCCTCCGCGCTGGCACAGTCGATGCGCTTCGACGCGGCGACGGTGTCGGGCCAGGTCGAGCTCACCACCGACGAGCCGGTGCTGACCGACGACGGCGTCCCGCTGCTCGGCACCCGTCAGGTCTCCCGCATGGGCGTCATGCTCGCCGCCGACGCGGGTGGCGCCTGGTCGTCCGGGGCGGCGTTCCGCGCCGGTCTGCGGCACCTCGACTGCACCGGCGAGGACTGCGTCGAGGTCGGGCCCGGGGAGGACGGCGCCGGTGTGGCGCCGACCGCCACCTCCGACGCCGAGCACGTGCAGCTGTCGGTCGGCACCCAGACGCCCACGGGCCTGGTGACGTCGGTCGTGGACGTCGACCTCGGCGAGGTCGCCCCCACCCTGACGGTCTCGGCCGTGCACCTGCCCGACGGCGGGTGGCGCTGGACCAGCCGGCTCACGCTGGTCGCCGCCCAGGGCACCTACTCGGGCACGATCAACGGCACCCCGGCCACCGTGCGGGTGCTGCAGCCCCTGACGTGGAAGGCCGACGTCGACACCTGGCGCACCGTCTCCCGCGACGGGCCGTCCCTGCCGGGCGCCACGGCGTCCTGACCGACCCGGCGACGCCGAAAGGTGGTGCGTTCCGCGCGGAATGACCGTGCGGGACGCACCACCTTTCGCGTGGGAGGAGCGCTCAGACCGTGAGGGCCTGCCGGACGACGGCCTCGGCGTCGGCGCCGCCGTCACCGGTGGACGTGATCCGCCCCGACTCCAGCACGTAGTACCGCTGGGCGGCACGGACGGCGAAGCCCACTCGCTGCTCGACCATGAGCACGGCCAGGTCACCGCGCGAGGCGAGGGCGAGGATCTTCTCCTCGATCTCGGTGACGACCGACGGCTGGATGCCCTCGGTCGGCTCGTCGAGCAGCAGCAGCTTGGGCCGGGTGATCAGCGCGCGGGCGATGGCCAGCTGCTGGCGCTGGCCGCCCGAGAGCAGGCCCGCTCGCCGCGTCATCAGCGGGGTGAGGGCGGGGAAGAGGTCGATCGCCTCGGCCATCGCCGCCTTGCCTCCCGAGTGGGAGTCGGCGACGAGCTGCAGGTTCTCGGCCGTGGTGAGGTGGGGGAAGGACTGCTGCCCCTGCGGCACGTACCCGATGCCGCGCTTGACCCGCTGGTGCGGGGCGAGCTTGGAGATGTCCTCACCGGCGAGCAGCACCTTGCCGCGCTTGAGCTTGAGCAGCCCCATCGTGGCGCGCAGCAGGGTCGACTTGCCGGCGCCGTTGTGGCCCATGACGGCGACGACGCCGCCGTCGGGCACCTCCACCGTGACGTCGTGCAGCACCGTGGTGCGGCCGTAGCCGGTGTGCACACCCTGGAACGTCAACATCACGGCCTCCCGGCGGGGTCGGTGGTGTCGTCGGGCAGGGGGACGACCGTGTCCTCGGCGGGCGCGCCCTGCCCGGGGACGACGACGTCGGCGGGGACGGCAGCCGTGCCCAGGTAGACCTCCTGCACCTTGGGGTCGGCCTGCACCTCGGCCACGGAGCCCTCGCTGAGGATCTTGCCGGCGTGCAGCACGGTGACCGACTGCGCGAACTTGCGGAGGAACTCCATGTCGTGTTCGACGATGACGACCGTCCGGTTGCCCGAGGCGGCGATCTGCTGCAGCAGCTCGCCCGTCGCGTCGCGCTCGTCCTGGCTCATGCCCGCGACGGGCTCGTCGAGCAGCAGGAGCTTGACGTCCTGCATCAGCAGCATGCCGATCTCCAGCCACTGCTTCTGCCCGTGCGCGAGGATGCCCGCCTGGCGGTGCACGACGGAGGAGAGGCCGATGGTCTCCAGCACCTCCTCCAGCCGCGCGTCGATGCCCTTGCGCTTGCGCACGAGCTGCCAGGGGGAGCGGCCTGCCCCCGCGGCGATGTCGAGGTTCTGCAGCACCGACAGCTCCTCGAACACCGTGGAGGTCTGGAAGGTGCGGCCCACCCCGAGCCGGGCGATCTGGTGGGTCTTGCGGCCGATCAGCTCCTGCTCGCCGAACATCGCGGAGCCGGTGGCGGAGACGAGCCCCGTGATCGCGTCGACGATCGTGGTCTTGCCGGCGCCGTTGGGGCCGATGAGGAAGCGCAGGTCGTTGCGGGGGACGGTCAGGTCGACGCCCCCGACGGCCTTGAACCCGTCGAAGTCGACGACGAGGTCGCGGACCTCGAGGCCGGCGAAGATCTGGTCGGTCATGCGGACACCTCCGCCGTGGTGGCCTTCGGGAGGGTGATCTCCGCGTCGCTCGGCTCGAGGTCCTCGCTCGGCGGCTGCTTGCCGAAGCGCGCCCGCAGTGTGGGCCCGAGGGAGGCCACGCCGAGGGGCAGGACGGCGATGACGACGACGAACAGGGCGCCCTGGAGGTACTGCCACTGGGCGGGGTACTTCTCGGACAGCGTCTGCTGCGCCCAGGCGATGCCGGTGCCGCCGATGACGGGCCCGAGCCAGGTGTTGCGACCGCCGATGGCGACGCCGATCACGAAGCCGATCGAGGGGACGATGCCGATCAGCGAGGGCGCGATGAGCAGCGACAGCGGCACGTAGAGGGCGCCGCCGATGCCGGCCATGCCCGCGGAGAGCACGAACGCCACGAGCTTGACGTTGGCGGGCTCGTAGCCGAGGAAGCGGACGCGCTCCTCGGCGTCGCGGGTGGCCACGAGCAGCTCACCGAACCGGCTGCGCATCAGCTGGTAGGTGAGCAGCAGCAGCGCGAGCATCACGACGACGATGATCGAGTAGACCATGCGCTGGTTGACCGGGTCGTTCATGTCGTAGCCGAAGAACGAGCGCATGTTGGTCATGCCGTTCTGCCCGGCGGTGGTGGTCTGGTTGCCCACGATCCACAGGGCGAACGCGCCGGCCAGCGCCTGGCTGAGGATGGCGAAGTAGGCGCCGCGGACCTTGCGGCGGAACACCATGAAGCCCAGGCCCGCGGCCAGGATCATCGGGATCACGGGGATCGCGACGAGCGTGACGATGGAGGACTGGAACGGCTTCCACCAGGTGGGCAGCTGCGGGTCGGTGCCGTAGAGGGCCATGAAGTCGGGGATGCCGAGGGACGTGCCCTTGGCGTCCTCCAGCTTCATGTGCATGGCCATGATGTAGGCGCCGAGGCCGAAGAAGACGCCCTGGCCGAGGGTGAGCATGCCCCCGCGGCCCCAGGCGAGGCCGATGCCGATGGCCACGATGCCGAAGCACAGGTACTGGCCGAAGAAGTTGAGCCGGAACGGCTCGAGGATCGCGGGGACGACGCCCAGCAGGAGGCCCGCGGCGACGAGGACGCCGATCGGGACGGCGAAGCGCTGCAGCGGCGCGGGAAGCTTCGAGATCATGCGAGGCTCCTCGTCCGGACCGTGAACAGGCCCTGGGGACGGAACTGCAGGAACGCGACGATCGCGACGAAGACGATCAGCTTGGCGGTGGTCGAGGTGGTCCAGTACTCCGAGAACGCCTGCAGGACGCCGAGCGCGAACGCGACGATCACGGTGCCCTTGAGCTGGGCGATGCCGCCGACGACGACCACGAGGAAGGCGTCGACGATGTAGCTGGTGCCCACGCGCGGACCGACCGCGCCGATCTGGGAGATGGCCACCCCGGCGACGCCGGCGAGGCCGGAACCGATGAGGAACGACGTCCGGTCGATCCGGGCGGTCGGGACGGCCGAGCACTCGGCGAGGTTGCGGTTCTGGACGACGGCGCGGATGCGCCGCCCCAGCGGGGTCAGCTGCAGGACCCCGGCGACGGCGACGACGCTGCCGAGGGCCAGCAGCAGGATGAACAGGCGCGCCTTGGGGATGGCGATCTCGCCGATGTCGATCGAGCCGTCGAGCCAGGTGGGCGACAGCACGGTGACGTTCTGGCTGCCGAAGATGTCGATCGCCGCCTGCTGCAGGATCAACGAGACGCCCCAGGTGGCCAGCAGCGTGTCGAGCGGCCGCCCGTACATGTGCCGGATCAGCAGGAACTCCAGGACGACGCCGAGGATGCCGGCGACGGCGAACGCCACGGGGACGGCGACGATCAGCGACAGGGACGTGCTGCTGACGATCTTCTGCACCAGGTAGACGGTGTAGGCGCCGGCCATGATGAACTCGCCGTGGGCCATGTTGATCACGCCCATCTGGCCGAAGGTGAGCGTCAGGCCGAGCGCGATGAGCAGCAGGACGGCGCCGATGCCGATGCCGTTGACGACGGTGTTGAGGTAGTCCACGGGCGACCTCCGCGAGGGCGTGGGGGAGGGGGCGGATCGGGGCGGTGGCGCGGGCGGACGGCCCGGGCGTGGAGCCCGGGCCGTCCGTCGGTGCGTGTGGTGCGCTGCGGGTCACCCCGCGGAGGTCACCAGACCTCGGAGAGGCCCTTGGCCCACTCGTAGCCCTTGAGGTACGGGTCCGGCTTGACCGGCGAGCCGGAGTTCCAGACCTCGGTGATCAGAGCGTCTGCACCGATCTTGCCGACGCGGGCGGTCTTGTAGATGTGCTGCGTGGCGCCGTCGATCGTGACCTTGCCCTCGGGAGCGTCGAAGGTGACGCCGTCGGCGGCCGCCTTGACCTTCTCGACGTCGAACGAGCCGGCCTTCTCGACCATGGCCTTCCACAGGTAGACCGAGACGTAGGCGGCCTCCATCGGGTCCGAGGTCGGCTTGTCGGCGCCGTACTTCGCCTTATAAGCGGCGACGAACTTGGTGTTCGCGTCACCCGGGGTGGTCTGGTAGTAGTTCCACGCCGTCAGCTGGTCCTTGAGGTACTGGACGCCGATGGCCTTGGACTCCTCCTCGGCGATGGACACCGAGACGACCGGGACGGCGGCGGCGGTCAGGCCCGCGCCCTGGTACTGCTTGAAGAACGCGACGTTGCTGTCACCGTTGAGGGTGTTGAAGACGGCGTCGGAGCCGGAGCTCTTCACCTTCTGCACGATGGTGGCGAACTCGGTGGAGCCGAGCGGGGCGTACTCCTCACCGGTGATGGAGATGCCGTTGGCCGCCGCGTACTTCTGGATGATCTTGTTGGCGGTCCGCGGGAAGACGTAGTCGGAGCCGACCAGGAAGACCTTCTTCTTGCCGATGGACTTCAGGTAGTCCAGGCCCGGCACGATCTGCTGGTTCGTCGTCGCGCCCGTGTAGAAGATGTAGGGCGACTGCTCCAGGCCCTCGTACTGCACGGGGTAGAACAGCAGCGACTTCTTCGACTCGAAGACCGGCAGCATCGCCTTGCGGCTGGAGGAGGTCCACCCGCCGAAGACGGCGGCGACCTTGTCCTGCTCGATGAGCTTGGTGGCCTTCTTGGCGAACACGGCCGGGTCGGACGCGCCGTCCTCACCGACGGGGGAGAGCTTCTTGCCCATGACGCCGCCCGCGGCGTTGATCTCGTCGATCGCCAGCGTGATGGAGTCGCGGACGGTCACCTCGGAGATGGCCATCGTGCCGCTGAGGGAGTTCACCAGGCCCACCTTGACGGTGTCGCCGCTGGTGTCGGCGGTCGCGGCCGCGCCGCTACCGGTGCTCTCGCCGGCCTTGCTGCCGCAGGCGGCGAGAGCGGCGACGGTGGCCACGGTGACGGCGGACAGCACCAGGCGCTGCCGGAATCGAATCATCGGGTCTCCTCTGAAATGCCGGGACGGTCCGGGACGAAGCCCGGTGGCAGCTCAGACGCCCTTGTCGTGCTGCGGCGGGTCAGAACCTAGGCAGCGGTCGTTTCGTGAGGACTGCGAGTGGATGTCATTCGTCCACCCCCGAAGGGTCGTGACGTTAAGGTGACGTTAACCTCGATGGCGATCCCTGTTCTCGTGTGACGGCCGTGTTTCCTTTGTCCGAGTGGGGTCCTTCGTCCCGGGTTGTGCGCCCCCCTGTGCGGAACTGTCAAGCGACAGGTGACCGGCCGTCCGGGGGTGCCGGCCACGACGCCTGGGGGAGCGGTCGGAGGCGGGGCCGCGGGAGGCGGAGACCATTGCTGTGGTGAACGCGCAGCGGAGGACGCCCGCAACCCCTGACGGTCTCGTCGTCGAGCGCGCCCGCGAGGCGCAGTGGCGGGCCGTACGTGACGTGCGGCTGGCGGCCCTCGCCGAGTCGCCCTCGGCGTTCGGCTCGACGCTCGAGCGCGAGCAGACCTACGACGCGGCCCGCTGGCGGCAGTGGACACGGGCGGCGGTGTTCCTCGCCTCCGTCGGCGGGACCCCCGTCGGCATCGCTGCCGGAGTTCCTGGTGACACGGAGGCGTCGCGGCAGCTGGTCGCCGTCTGGGTGAGTCCGGACGTGCGCGGCCGCGGGGTCTCCTCGCAGCTCCTGGAGAGGGTGGAGGAGTGGGCGGTGTCGGACGGCGCGCGCTGCCTGCACCTGTGGCTCGCCCGCGGCAACGTCCCCGCGCGCCGGCTGTACGAGCGGCGCGGGTACGTCGACACCGGGCGGGTCCAGCCGCTGCCGAGCAACCCTGCCGTGCTGGAGGACCAGATGGTCCTGACGCTGCACCGCTGACGGATCGTCCGGCTCAGCCCTGCCGCCCGAAGTCCGTCACCGGCTCCTCGGCGCGGAAGCCCGCGGCGACGTAGGTGGCCACGGCCCCACGGTTGTCGCTCGGGGTGGCCACGACGGCGCTGGAACAGCCGAGAGTCCGCATCGCCTCGACGCCCGCCAGCGTGATCGCCCTGCCGTGGCCACGCCCGCGGTGGTCGCGGTGCACGCCCATCGGCTCCACGAGACCGGGGCGCCCGGGCCCGGCCGACCACACCGTCACCGCCGCGACGGCCGTTCCTGTGGCGTCGCGGCCCACGAGGCACCGCGCCTGGGCGTAGCCGGGTGCGGCCGCCATCACGCGCCACGCGTGCGGGGTGAGCGTGGAGCCCGCGAACGCAGCCCGATGGACGGCGACCCGGTCGGCGATGAGCTCGGGCGGGCCGTTCGGCGTCACGACCTCGACCTCCAGGCCCAGGTCTGCCGCGCCGTCGAGGCGCTGCAGGTCGTGACGCAGCGGCGTCCATGGCTCGTCGGGTCGCCATCCGCACGCGCCCAGCCGGGCGCGCAGCGCATCGCCGGCACGCGCCTCCACCCCGGCCGGCCCGTGCGGCAGCACCCCGGCTCCGGGATCGGCCAGGTCGTCCACCACGTGCGCAGCGAGGCTTTCGTCGCCGGCGGCCCGGGGTGAGATGCCCATGCGGAGCAGGGCGGGAGCGTCGAGGAAACCGACGGCGGCGATCTCGCCCCCGCGGCGCCACACCCTGACGGAGGCCGCCACCGCGGCGGCCTCGAAGCGCCAGTGCCAGCCGAGGTCGCCGGGGTGCAGCTGCACGGGCGCGCCGTCGACCTGCCACGACGCGAGCGCCTCGACCACCTCATCGAGGTCCGCCTCGCCGGGCGTCTGCAGGCTGATCCTCATCGGCCGAGTATGCGCCCCACCCCGATTCCTCTCGCCGCCACGCCGTGACGGGACGTGGCGGTGCGGGGTTCACCCTGAGAGGCGGACGGGCCTGATGTGCCACACCTGGGGGGCCTCGTCCTCGTCGGGGTCGTACGAGATGCTGATGTCGACGTCGAGCGGCTGATCCCACATGTCGCTGTCCAGGAACAGCACCCCCAGCGGGCCGTCGTTGAGGATCAACGACACGGACACGTCGGTGCCGCGCCCTCCCAGCGTGATCCGGTGGCGCTCTGTGGCCTGGCGGGTACCCGTGAGCGGGAGGTCGGCAACCGGCGGTTCAGAGCGCGGCCTCGGGTAGCGTCGGATCGTCGTCCGAGAGGCGGCCCCGCTGGAGGAGGAATCCCGCGTACTCCCAGTCCACCCGGCGGATGACGAGATGCCCTGAGGCGAAGAATTCGTCGTCGGAGGTCATCGTTCCCCGGCTTCGGTGTGTCGCTTTCCCTGGCGCCCGGCCGCCTCTGGCGGCGTCCGTGCGTCGTCAGGCTAACGTCGGCTGCCATCGACGTGCGTGGCCGAAGATCAGCGGCGCGTCGCCAGGGTCAGGGTCGCCGCGCCTGAGGGGACGATCAGGAGGGCCTTCCCTCCCGCCCCGCGCCGCACCGCCGACGTCGGTGCGCCCCGGCCGTCGAATCCCATCACCAGCTGGAGGGCGTCCATCGCGGCACGTCGTGCAGGATCTGGGCCGGCGTAGGCGACCCATGTCCCTCCCATCTGTCCGACGCTGAATCCGTCCGGTCCTTCTCGCCACGGGCCCTGGTAGTAGTTGGTCCCGTCGTTGACGTGGAACGTCCCGTCCGCGTCCCATCGCACGAAGGCGCCGACGTCCGACGGGATCTCCCGGTCCGGGTCCTGGCCCTTCTTCACGGAGACGATCCACCATTGCTTTCCGATGAACGGCCTCATCGTGCCGTTCGCTGACGTATCGGCGGCGGCGGTGGCGGGGGCATCGTGTTCCGACTCGTCCACGACCGCTTTTCCCGTGACGCCGACCGCCAGCACGATGGCGGCCGCCGCAGCGGCGATCAGCAGGGGTCGTCCAGGTGCCTTGGCTCGCGTGGAGGCGGGTTCAAGCTCCCTACGGCGTAACGTCGTCCAGTCGACATCGGCGACGTGAGACGCGAGGGCCTCCCTCAGAGCCCTTTCGGTGGTGTCCGTCATGTCGCCTCCAGAAATCGCCGCAGTGAGGCCATGGCTTTGGCTTGGGAAGACGTCACTGCCCCCACGGTGGTGCCCAGCACGTGCGCGATCTCGGAGTTGTCCAACTGCTCGTAGTACCGAAGAACCACCACCTCGCGCTGACGGGTGGGCAGACGAGCGACCAGGGTGAGGACCCGGGCCCTGTCTGCCTCCCGCAAGCTCTGTGCGGAGGCCGGTTCGGCGTCAGGTGCCGGATCGAGGCGCAGGGAGCGGCGAAGCGACCGCCACCTCAAGTGAGACCGAGCGCGGTTCACGACCGCCGTCCGGAGGTACCGCAGGGGCTCCTCGGGAGAGGGCTTGCCGGCGGCGAGGGCCGCGAAGACCTCCTGGACGACGTCCTCGGCGCTGGCCTGATCGTCGACCAGTTGCATTGCGAGGCGCACCATGTGGAGGTAGTGCAGGCGGAAGAGCTGCTCCACGTGTCTGTGTGCCGTGGGGGCCCCGGCATGTCCGCCTCTTGCCGCGTGGTCCCCGTCGAGCATGCGCATGGTCCTCCTTTCCGGGAGCGGTGGAACAACCGAGCTCTGACTTCCCAAGACGCCCGACGGCGGCGGAACTCAACCGAACCGCATGTGACCTGGATCACAGTGCCTCGCGGTCGGCGGGCCAGTGGCGGGCCGCGCGCGACGTCCTACCGCGGCTGCAGGTGCTGCGCGGGCACCCATGCCTGGATGAGCACGCTGTCGTCGCCCTCCCGCACCGCGTACGCGACCTGCCCTGCCCACCCCGACTCCTCGCGCCGCCAGGCGGTGAGCAGACCCGGCACCTGCTCCTGCGTGTCGGGCAGGCGCACCCAGCAGTGGGTCGGCCCGGCCTGGGGCGCCCGGGTGGACGGCGGCGACGGTGCCGAACCTGCGGCGGGCGCGGCGCCGGCAGCGGGCGCAGCTCCGGGCGGCCCGAGGGCGTGCCCGAGCGGCTCCTCGCGCACGGTGCCGATCCCCGCGGCCGCCGAGCGCTCGGCCAGCGTCGGCCCCGGCCTGCTCCTCATCCCACCCGCCATCGCCATCCCTCCCGGGACCAGCATGCCGCAGATTCGAACACGTGTTCGAGTCCCGTGGGAGGGTTGTGCCCCGATCGGCGGAATGTCACCCGCGACGCGCCGGGGCGCACCGCCTCATCGGCGTGTCGCAGCCCCGGCGAGGAACCGCTCGGCGAGGTCGCGCACCTCGTCGACCGTCACGTCGGCGACGAACGACTCGTCGTGCTCGCAGCGCTGCGACCCCTGGGGCAGGCCGCAGGCGGGGCAGTGGGTGCGGAAGGACACGGCCACGGCGTGCCGCGAGCGGTCCAGCGGGGCGGCGGTGAGCAGGTTGCCGCACCAGAAGATCCCGACGGTCGGCGTGCCGACGGCTCCCGCCAGGTGCCGGGGGCCCGAGTCGTTGGCCACCACGAGATCGGCGGCGGCCAGCACCCCCACGAGCGCGGGCAGGTCGAGCCGGCCGGAGAGGTCGAGCACCGAGGGGTCGGCGGCCGCGACCTCCGCCGCGGCCGCGCTCTCCCGGGGGCCCGACCCGACGACGGCGATCCGCGCGCCGTCCTCGGTCACGAGCCGTCGCGCCAGCTGGGCGTAGGACGCGGCCGGCCAGTGCCGACGTGGGTCGGAGGCACCAGGGTGCAGCACCACCAGGGGCGTGCCGGGGTGCGCGTCGGCGAGCAGCGGCGCCAGCAGGTCGGCGGCCGCGGCCCTGTCGACGGCGGTCACCGCGAGCCGCGGCACCGTCCAGCCCACGGCGTCGACGCCGTCCGGGGCCGTCCGCGCGGTGCTCGCCGTGCCCGCGGCGCCGGACCCGCCGGGAGCCCCGCCCAGCGGCGGCGTGGGCAGGGGCCGGGCGGCCGCTCCCACGAGGGCGAGATCGGGCAGGGCGGTGGCCTCGGTGAGGTCGAGGACGGCGCTGGCGGGTTCGTGCCCGTCGGCACCGACCAGCGCCATCAGCTCCAACATCCGCAGCACCTCGTGGTGCCAGTGCGGGTAGGGCAGGCCGCGGTCGAGCGGGGTGACGCCGGTGTCGTGGTTGCCGAGGGTCACCCGGGCGCCCAGCCGGCGCAGGAACGGGTTGGAGTAGCCGCCGCCGCCGTGCAGCTGCACCGCGAGGTCGTACCCGCGCGCCGCGTGCTCGGCGACGAACGCCTCCAGCGCCGCGGGGTCGGGTGCGTCCGCGCCACCGAGCACGCCCGGCGCGCCCGGGACGGCGACCACCTCGTCCCACGGCCCGGGACGCCCGCGCAGCAGGGCCACGTGCATCGGCGTCCCCAGCAGCGTGATCGTCGCGGAGGGGTAGGCGCGGCGCAGCGCCTGCAGCGCGGGGAGGGTGAGGACGAAGTCGCCGAGGGCGTTGGCCCGCAGGACGGCGATGCGCCGCACGCCGGGCACCCGGGTGGACGGCGTCGTGGCGGGGTCGGGCAGCGTCACCCCTTCCCCTTACCCAGCGGGCGGGGCGTCGACTCCCCGTGATCCCCGGGGCCGGTCTCCCCGGGTCGATCCGGGCGAAGCGGGCATGATCCGGGCGCCGGGCGGGCACATGCCGCGCGTGACCCTCCCTCACGAGCGGCACCCCGTGCCCGCGTCCGGCGACACCCCGCGCGTCCTCGACCTCACCCCTTCGACACCCCGGTCGACGACGACACCCGGCCCGACGACGTGGGGCACGTCCTGTCCCG
Organism: Kineosporiaceae bacterium; assembly: GCA_046330935.1. GTDB lineage: Bacteria > Actinomycetota > Actinomycetes > Actinomycetales > Kineosporiaceae > JAXLRU01. The sequence goes on along the minus strand of JAXLRU010000004.1, from coordinate 96,854 downwards.
CCTGCACGCGCGAGCCGACGGCGACGCGCCGCTGGAGGCGCTGGTGATCGGCGACGTCCTCCTCGACGACTACCTGAGCGCGGCGGGCACGCGCCTGGCCCGCGAGGCGCCCGTCCCGGCCGTCACGGTGGGGCAGCGGCGGCCGGTGCCGGGCGGCGCGGGCAACCTCGCCGCGAACCTCGCCGCGCTGGGCGCGCGGGTGCGGCTCGTCGCCGCCGTCGGCGACGACGTCGACGGCGTGCGGTTGCGCGAGGCCCTCACCGAGCGGGGCGTCGACGTCGAGGACGTCCTCGTCGACCCCGGACGCCGCACGCTCGCCAAGCGCCGGATCCTCGCCGACGGGCAGGTGGTGTTCCGGTTCGACGAGGGCAGCACCACTCCGCTGGCGCCCGCCGCGGCCGACGAGGTGTCCCGCCGCGTGGCCGCACGGCTCGCCGGCTCCTCGCGACCCGATGTCGTGCTCGTCTCCGACTACGACGGCGGCACGGTCACCTCGCGCGTCCTGGGGTGCCTGGAGCAGCTGCTCGGCGCCCGTCGGCCCGACCTGCCCGTGGTCGTCGACGCCCACGACGTGGCCCGGTTCGCGGGCCTGCGCCCGACCCTGGTCACCCCGAACGCGAGCGAGGCGCACGCCCTGGTCGCCGATGCGGGGATCGCCTCGGGCCCCGACCGTCCCGCGGCGGTGCAGCGTGCGGCGTCCCGGCTGCTGCGCCGCAGCGGTGCACAGGCGGTCGCCGTCACGCTCGACCGGGACGGCGCGGTCGTCGTCGACGCCGACGGCGTCCGACACCGCACCACCACGACCGCCGAGCCCGACCGCCACTCCTGCGGTGCGGGGGACTCCTACGCCTCGGCGTTCGCCCTCGCCCTCGCGGTCGGCGCCCCGACGCCAGTGGCGGCCGACCTCGCCCAGTCGGCCGCGGCCGTCGTGACGCGGCGGGGCGGGACGACGACGTGCAGCCTCGCCGACCTCGCAGCCCGGGTGGGAGCCCCGGGGCGCGCGGAGACGGCGCTCACCCCGCTGGCCGACGTCGCCGACGCCGTGGCCGCCGCCCGCGCCCAGGGTCGCCGCATCGTCCTCACCAACGGCTGCTTCGACCTGCTCCACCCCGGCCACGTCGACCTGCTCGCGCGGGCCAAGGCGCTGGGCGACGTCCTGGTGGTTGCGCTCAACGACGACGCAGGCGTCGCCGCCCTCAAGGGCGAGGGCCGCCCGGTGAACCCGCTGCCCGACCGCGCGCGGGTGCTCGCGGCGCTGAGCTGCGTCGACCACGTGGTCGCGTTCGGCGAGCCCACCGCGGTGGCGGTGGTCGAGGCGCTGCGGCCCGACGTCCTGGTCAAGGGCGACGACCACGACGTCGCGTCGGTGCCGGAGGCGGACGCCGTACGCGCCGTCGGCGGCGAGGTGCGCCTGCTGCCGTGCGCACCGGGCGGCTCCACGGCCACGCTGATCCGCCGGATCGTCGACGTCACCCCCGCGTCGGCGGCGCTGGCCCAGGCCGGCTGATCATGGAGTCGACGACCGTGCCCACCTTGGACGTCCTGATCCCCACCTACCGGCGGCCCGCGGCCCTGGCCGTGACCCTCACCTCGCTGACCGCGCAGACGCTGCCGACCTTCCGGGTCGTCGTCTCCGACCAGTCCGACGAGGGCGACCCCGAGTCGTCCCTGGCGTCGGAGGAGGTGCAGACGGCGGTGCGCCTGCTGCGTGCCCGCGGCCGGGAGGTCGAGCTGCGCCGTCACCTGCCCCGGCGCGGCCTCGCCGAGCACCGCCAGTTCCTGCTGGACTGCGCGCGGGCGCCGTACGCGCTGTTCCTCGACGACGACGTCCTGTGCGAGCCCACGCTGGCCGCCCGGCTGCTCGACGTCATCGAGGAGCAGCGCTGCGGCTTCGTCGGGTCGGCGGTGGTGGGCCTGAGCCACCTCGACGACGTGCGCCCGCACGAGCAGTGGGTGGAGCCGTGGGACGGCCCCGTCCGGCCCGAGGTCGTGGAGCCCGGCTCCCACGCGTGGGGGCGGCACGCCCTGCACAACGCGGCCAACCCCTGGCACGCCGCGCAGTCGTGGGGTGCCAGCGAGCGCCGGCCGCTGCTGTACAAGGTGGCGTGGGTCGGCGGGTGCGTGCTGTACGACGTCGCGAAGCTGCGGGCCGCGGGCGGGTTCACGTTCTGGCGGGACCTGCCCGAGCAGCACTGCGGGGAGGACGCGCTGGCGCAGCTGCGGGTGATGGCGCGCGACGGGGGCTGCGGCATCCTGCCGAGCGGCGCCTACCACCTGCAGGTGCCGACGACGGTCGTGGACCGGACCGTCGACGCGCCACAGGTGCTGCGCGCGGTCGGGTGAGACCGGGCAGGGTCAGTCGCGGGGCAGGCGGGACCCGCCGGGACGGCGACGCGTGACGCCGGTGGGCCGGCGCAGGTAGAGCACGTCGGCGACGAGCCCGGCCAGCCCGAGCAGGACCAGCGGCACCCCGACGAGGCGGGCCCAGCCCAGCAGCTGCGGGTAGAAGCCGAGCAGGACGGCCGCGCCGTCCCAGACGAGGATCCCCGGCACCAGCACGGCGGCGGTGGCGGCGACCGCCGCGATGCCGTTGAGGTGCTTCAGCGGGCGCCGCGGTCGCGACGTCCAGCCGCGCAGGCCGCGGCTGCCCCCGGCGGGCGGGGGCGGGGGCGTGCTCACGGACAGGCAGCGTACGTGCCGTGCCCGCGGCTCCCGGCAGCAGTCCTGCCGGAGCGGACGGCACGGTGAGGACGCAGGCGCGTCATCACGCGCGGTGGGGTGCGTCACAGGGATCGGCAGGGGACGGCGACCGCCGGGATCGTGCGGCGCGGAGGGTAGGGCCCGACGGCCCCGAGCAGGGTGCGAGGGGCCGCAGATGCGGCGCCCCGAGGCCTCGGTTAACGGAAACGTCATCGCCGCAACGGCGTCGAAACAAGCGGTGCGCTGCCGCGGGTGAGGCTCATTCGGAACCATACCGCCGCGCGTGAGGTTTGATGTGCGGCATGGCGACGTTCCGGATGCGGCAGGCGGCCTCCCTCCTCGGGCTCAGCGAGGACACGCTGAGGCGGTGGGCCGAGGCCGGGCGGCTGAGCACCGTCCGCGATCCCGCCGGGCGGCAGGCGATCGAGGGGGCCGAGCTCGCCCGCCTCGCCCAGGACCTCGCCGGCGCCACGCCCCGGACGGCCGCCCGCCCGGTGGCCCGCGCCTCCGCCCGCAACCGCCTCACCGGCCTGGTGACGAAGGTGGTCAAGGACGGGGTCATGGCGCAGGTGGAGCTGCAGGCCGGACCGTTCCGGATCGTGTCGCTGATGAGCCGGGAGGCCGCCGACGACCTCGGCCTCGCCCCCGGCGTCCTGGCCGTCGCCTCCGTGAAGTCGACCAACGTCGTCGTCGAGATCCCCGAGTCGTGAACGCCAGGCCCGCCGTGTTCTCGCGCCCTCGCCGTCCGGGCCTTCCGCGGAGCACCCGTCGTCCCGGCCGACGCCGCCGCGTCGGCCTCGCGGCGCTCGCCGTCCTGGCGCTGGGGCCCGCGGGCTGCGGCGGGGACACCGGCCCGCAGGCCGCGGGCACCGCCGGTTCGTCCGCGCCGGTGACGATCACGGTGCTCGCCGCGGCGTCCCTCAAGGAGGCGTTCACCGCCATCGGGGCCGACGTCGAGGCCGCCGAGCCGGGGCTGCGGGTGCGGTTCAGCTTCGGCGCCAGCCCGGCACTGCAGGCCCAGATCGAGCAGGGCGCGCCCGCCGACGTCTACGCCTCGGCGTCCCCCAAGAGCATGGACGCGCTGGTGAGGGCGGGCCGCATCGACGGCGAAGCCGTCCCGTTCGCGGCGAACTCGCTGGAGATCGCCGTCCCGCCGGCGAACCCCGCGGGGATCACCGGGCTCGCCGACCTCGCCCGGCCCGGCGTGAAGGTGGCGGTCTGCGAGGCGTCCGTGCCGTGCGGTGCGGTCGCCGCGAAGGTGTTCGCCGCGGCGGGGCTGACGCTGCGACCGGCCACGCAGGAGGCCGACGTCAAGGCGACGCTGGCGAAGGTGCAGCTCGGCGAGGTGGACGCGGGGCTGGTGTACGTGACCGACGTCCGTGCGGCCAAGGGCAAGGTGCGCGGCATCGCCGTCCCGGCCGGGGTGAACGCCTCGACCACCTACCCCATCGCCGTCGTCGAGGGGTCGCCCCGGGCGGAGGCGGCCCGGCGGTTCGTGCAGCACGTCCTGTCGGCAGAGGGCCGGGCCGTGCTGGCGGAGGCGGGGTTCTCGCAGCCCTGAGCGGCGTTGCGGTGCCCGGGGCGCCCAGCGTCCTCCGGGCTGCACCGGGCGATCGTCGGCGGCGGATGTCACGATGGGGCGATGTCCTCGACCGATGTCGGCCCCGGCGCTGCCGGCCGGCCCCACCGCCCCCCGCGGCCCGCGTTCCTCGGGCCGTCGGCGCTCGACGCCTTCGAAGGCGGGGAGGACCCGTCGCGCCGGGTCGAGGCGGCCCACGCGACCGCGGCGGCGCTGGTCGAGCACGGCCGCTCCGGCGGGGACGACCGCGCGGCGCGCCTGGTCGCGCTGGTCGACGAGCACGGCCTCGACGACGTCGCCCACCTGTGGGCCACCAGCGAGGCCGACACGCTGCCCGGCACCCTGTGGCGGCTGTACGCGTTGCGGGCGGGCATCCGGCAGGACCCTGCCGGCATGGCCGCGGCCTTCGACGAGGGCCGCCGACGCGCCCCGGTCGAGGAGGCCGTGGCGGGCGTCGAGGCGCCGCCCGGGCCCAAGGAGATGCTCGCGGTGGCCGACGCCGTGCTGACCGGGGCCTTCACGGGGGACCTCGCCGTCACGCTGGAGCGTGCGGGGGCGTTCTGCCGGGTCGTGGCCACCGGATGGGCCGTGCAGGCCGACGTCCTGGCCGACGAGGCCGCCGCCGCGGTCACCCGGCGTGCAGCCGGCCTGTCCCGGACGTCGGCGCAGTTGCAGCACGCGGCGGCCCTCTGGCGGGCGGGTCGCCTGCACTAAGCGATCACCCAAGGCATCCATTCGATCACCGAGCGAAGTTCTTTTTCTCGAGCGAGTGAGGAACGGCACACCGGGTACATGGCGGTCAAGAGGCCGAGCGGGACGCCGGAAGGCGGACCGGGAGGCCGGACCAAGGATCACCATCTCGTCCCGAGGAGATTCCCGTGCTGACCTTCATCATCGTGCTGCTCGTCGTCGGTGCCGTCGCCGGTTTCATCGCCCGCGCCGTCGTCCCCGGCCCCGACCCGCTGGGCATCGCCGGCACCATCGTGCTCGGCATCGTCGGCTCCTTCATCGGTGGCTTCCTCGGCTACCTGCTCTTCGGCAAGGACAGCGCCGAGGGCGCCCTGCAGACCTCCGGCATCATCGGTTCGATCCTGGGCGCCATCGTCGCCCTGCTGATCTACCGCGCCACCACCCGTCGCGGCGCCCGCATCTGACGCAGGCACCACGCATCCGACGCCGCTCCCCGGCGTCACCGCCCGGTCCCGGGTCGGGTCCCCACGGCAACGTCGCCGCGGGGATCCGGTCCGGGACCGTTCGCGTGTCCGGCCCCGTGTCAGGTCACGAAAAGACCCGCCGTTCGGGGGGCCCGGGATGACTAGAGGGCCGCGAAGGGGGAACAATCACCCCGGGACGACTCGTTCGTCCTCGCGGTGACACCCCTCGGGGTCTCACCGGGCGTCGGGCCGTGGTAGCCCCGGGTCCCATCTGAAGCCGCCTAGAGCGGCCGTTGCGCCGTGAGGCGCTCCCGGCCCGACGTCCCTAATCTTCCGCGACTCGCGCACCGTTCAGCCCGAGAGCGTCACTGCCGAGGAACAGACGTGACACTGCAGCACGAGACCGGCGAAGCGGGCGAGCCCCGCAGCGACCAGCTCGATGCCGCTGCCGCCGCCGCACCCTCCCGCCGACCGCGCTGGATCCCCTCGCGCTGGAGCCCCCCGGGGTGGGCGGCCCGCGCCGGGCGGGTCGTGGCCGTCGTCGCCGTCGCGCTCGCCGGCAGCGGGGTCGGCGCAGCCCTCGCGCCCGACACGATCACCCAGGTGGGTCCCCTCACCGTGCACCTGCAGGTCGTCCCCGACCTCGGCGGAGGCATGCAGGTCCTCCTGCCGCCCGCGGGCGAGGTGGAGTTCGACACCCACGTCGCACCGCTGGCCGTCCAGGCGCGCGTCGACGAGGTGGACCTCGAAGCGGCCCGCCGCCTCCTCGACAACCCCGGTGGCATCGTCACCCTCGGCGCCCAGGCCCCCGACGACCTGCGTGCCGCCGCGATCCGCGCCGCCCTCACCACCCTCGCCTGCGCCCTGACCGGCGCCCTGGTCGCCGCGCTGCTGGCCTTCCGGCTGCACTGGCGCCGGCTCGTGGGGGCGCTCGCGTCGTCCCTGGCCGTCGTCGTCGCCATCGGCGGCCTCGCCGCGGCCACCTTCGACGCCGACGCCTTCGCCCAGCCCCGCTTCACCGGGCTGCTGACCCAGGCCCCGTACCTCACGCGCACCAGCGGGGGGCTCGCGCAGCGCCTGGAGTCCTACCGCTCGGGCCTGTCCGACATCGTCTCCGGGGTGACCGGCCTGTACGCCACCACCGGTGACCTGCCCGTCGTCAGCGGAGCCGGGTCCGACGAGGTGACGACGCTGCTGCACGTCAGCGACATCCACCTCAGCCCGCTCGGGTTCGACCTCGTCGACCGGCTCGTCACGCAGTTCGGCGTCGACCTCGTCGTCGACACCGGTGACGTGACCACCTGGGGGACCGGGGCGGAGTCCTCGACGCTGTCGCGGATCGGCGACCTCAAGATCCCCTACGTCTTCGTGCGCGGGAACCACGACTCCAGCGGCACCGAGGCGGCGATCCGCCGGTACCGCAACGCCGTCGTCCTCGACGACGAGGTCGCCACCGTCGCCGGGGTGACGATCGCCGGGATCGGCGACCCCGAATTCACCCCCGACGCCGCCACCCAGGACCGCCAGGAGTCCCGGGAGGCCGACCGCCTGGACCTGCAGCGCGCGACGGGGCAGCGGCTCACCGACACCGTGGTCGCGTGGAACGTCGCCCACCCCGCCGAGCAGGTCGACATCGCGGCCCTGCACGACCCCGCGGGCGCCCCGCCCCTGTCCGGGTACGTGCCGACGGTGCTCGCCGGGCACACCCACAGCCGCGCGGTGACCATCGAGCCCACCGGCACCGTCCAGCTCGTCCAGGGTTCCACCGGCGGGGCCGGGATCACCGCCCGAGGGCTGGAACGCCTCAGCGACGGCGAACCCCTGCCCCTGTCCGCGACGGTCGTCTACCTCGCCAAGGGCGGCGACCGCGACGGCCGCGTGATCGGCTACGACGAGGTGACCGTCGGCGGGTACGGGTCGGCGTCGGCCACCCTGCAGCGCAAGGTGTTGCGGGCCGACGAGGTGCCGGCGCTGCGTCCGGCGCTCCCGCCGTCGTCGTCGTCGTCCCCGGCCGGTGCTGTCTCCTCGGTCGGGGGGATGTGACCCGACCGTCCGCCCGTCCGGGCGAGCTCGTTCATCCTCGTCGCGTAACATCCGACCCGCCGACGCCTGAAGGTCACCTGCTGGCCACTGCGCGGCACCGTTGCCGTGACGAGCGCGGCGGGCTCAGGGGAGCGGGCGCGACAGCGAGAGGAGCCGAGGTGCCGGTGCGGCGACGCCGCCTGCAGGGGCGCTGGGGCGAACTCTTCCCCGACCTCGCGCGACACGCCGTCGCCTCCGCGAATCTGCTCGCGGAGATGCTCGGCGAGGACGCCGCGGGCCGCGCCGAGGTGGCGACCCGCCTGCGCGAGGCCGACGCCGCCGCCGAGCAGCGCACCCACGCGGTGCTCAGCGAGCTCGCGTCCGTGTTCGTCACCCCCCTCGACCGCGACGACGTGTACCGCCTCGCCTGGTCCATGCGGCTGGCCGTGCGCGCCTGCGACGACGCCGGCGAGTTGATCGCCCTGGTGCCGCTGGGCCTGCTCGACGAGGGCGTCTCGGAGCAGGTGCAGCTGATCGTCAGCGCCGCCGCCGTCGTCGCCGAGACGGCGCCGCGCCTGGAGCACCGCCGCGCCCTGTCCCAGGCATGGGTCGAGCTCACGCGCCTGCGCAAGCAGGCCGGCACCGTGCACCGCCGGGCCATGGCCGCCGCGATGGGCACCCAGGACGCGGGCGCCCTGCACGTCGACGCCCTCACCGTGCACCCCGCGGCGCTGTGGCGCCTGCGTGTGGCCGACCACCTGCTCGCCGCGTCGTCGGCGTTCGAGGAGGTCGGCAGCGTGCTGCAGCAGATCGTCGTCAAGGAGAGCTGAACGCGTGGACGTCGCGCTGGTCGCGGCCGTCGTCCTGGCCCTGGTCTTCGCCTGGACGAACGGCGTGCACGACGCCGCCAACGCCGTGGCGACGACGATCGCCTCCCGTTCCCTCGGCGCGCCCATGGCCCTCCTGCTCGCCGCCGTCCTCAACGGCGTCGGCGTGCTCCTCGGCGAAGGGGTCGCGCGGGTCACCGGGACCACCCTGCTGGTGGTGCCCACCCCGGTGGTCGACGAGGCCGTCGTGCCCGCCGCCCTGCTCGCCGCGATCGGTTGGAACCTGCTCACCTGGCGCTGGGGCGTGCCCTCGTCGTCGTCCCACGCCCTGATCGCGGGCCTGGCCGGCGCCGGCCTCGCCTCAGCGGCCCACCTGCACTCCGCCGTGCTCGCCCGCTCCGTGCTGTGGCCCCTGCTGGTCTCGCCCGTGCTCGGGTTCGCCCTCGCCTGGCTGTTCCTGCACGGCCTGGCCGCCGCGTTCCGGCACGCCACGTTCGACACCGCCCTCTCCCGGTTCCGGGTGGCGCAGACCGTCTCGGCCTCGGCGATGGCGCTCGGCCACGGCCTCCAGGACGGCCCCAAGACGATGGGCGCGCTCGTCGTCGCCCTGGGCGCCGCCGGACACACCTCCGCCGAGACCCCCTGGTGGGTGATGGCGGGGGCGGCCCTGGCGCTGGCGGCGGGCACCTGGCAGGGCGGGTGGTCTTTGATCCGCACGCTCGGCGGGCGGCTCGTGCCCGTCGACCCCGTGGTCGGGTTCGCCGCCACCACCGCGGCCGCGCTGACCCTGTACGGGTCGGCGTACGTCGTCAACGCCCCCCTGTCGAGCACGCACGCGATCACCGGTGCCGTGGCCGGGGCCGGGGCGAGCGCCCGGGGGACAGGGGCCGTGCGCTGGCACCTGGCCGGGCGGATCGTCGGCGCGTGGCTGCTCACGCCCGTCGTGTGCGCAGCCGCGGCCTGGGTGGTCTACCGGCTGCTCACCCTGGCCTGACGTCCGCGGTCGGGGCGCTCCTGGCAGGATGCCCCATGACGCAGGAGAACTCCCTGCGGCCGGGGGACGCCGTGGCGCCGACGATCGTCGTCGTGCCCGCCCGATGGACCTGGGCCGAGCTGATGTCCGGCGGGTGGAGCGAGGGTCGTGGAGATCCGGGTGGCCGACCGCGCGGTCCGGGTGCGGCGCACCCTGGAGACTCCGGTGCTGTTCCGCCGGGCGGACCTGGGGGAGGCCGGGCTCGCGGCGATGCTGGCGTGGCAGGCGGCGGGGCGCGCACCGGCGCTCGCGGCCGCCCCCACCCGCTCGCCCCGCAGGATCGCTACCCTCTCGTCGTCCCCGCATCCTCGCTCACCCGCCGCGACCTGCTCGCCTTGCGATGGGGCGACGGGCCGCCGGGGCTCGTCCCCGGGCTTCGGCTGCTCGCGGGTCTGGCGGCGGCGGTTGCAGGCTTCCTCCTGGTGACCGGGCTCCTCGAGCGGGACGGCGCCCGCCTGGTCTGGGCCGCGGGAGCGGCCGTCCTCGCGGTGCTGACGGGTACCTGGGTGTCCGCCCGCGCGGCCAGGGTGGCCGGCGTCCCGAGGCGGATCGAGGCGGGTCCGGAAGGTTTCGTCATCTGCCCGCCGGATGGCGGGCAGGTGGTGGTGGCGTGGACGCAGGCGCCGGCGATGCGGATCGGGCGTCGCCTGGTCAGCCTGTTCGCCAAGGGCTCCGGGTACGTCGCGATCGCGCGGCGGCTGCTGACGCCCGAGCAGGTCGAGCAGCTCGACGCCTGGGCTCGCGCCGCCGGGACCCGCGTCGCCCGTCGCTGATCCGCCCCCACGCACGCCCCTTGGCCAGGATCTCCTTGGGCTCCGGGGGTCAGGGTGTCATCGTCGAGGGCGTGGGCGCGCGAGCACCGACCATCGGGACTGGCATGTGGGGACGTTATGAGCGGGGGGATGCTCCCCCAAGCGCCGAGATCGCGGCCGTCCCCCTGGCAGGATGCGCGGCATGACGGTGCAGGGGGTGGGGACGCTCGTCGTCCCCGAGGTGAAGGTCACGGCCGCGGACCGGCGGCGCGAGCAGCGGGGCGACGGTTCGCGAACCTCGGCGGCGTCGTGGGTGGCGCGGATCGCGCTGTGCCTGGCCCTCCTGGCGCTCAACCTCGCGCAGATCGCCTCCGACCTCCCGCGCAGCCTCCTGGTCCACGGTGCGCCCGCAGCCGGCTTCGCGCTGGTCCTGTGGTCCCTGCTCACGGCAGGGCAGCTGAAGGAGCGGAGCGAGGTGGCCCGGCTGAGCGCCGACCCGCACGGCCTGCGGGTGCAGCGCGGCGGCACGGTCGTCGTCCGGCCCTGGGCCGACCTCAGCACCGCCCGGATCGGGCGTGACCTGCTCCTCCTGCGCTGGTGGGGGCAGGGGGAGGAGCTGCTGCCGCTGCGCCACCTCGACGAGGCGCAGCTCGTGCAGCTGCGCCGGTGGATCAGCGACGCCTGGCGCCTGCCCGAGGTGGTGCCCTCGGGGCCGCGAGGGCTGAGGGACGGGCCGGACGGCGGGGGCGACGTCACCCGCCCCGCCGGAGTGCCTACCGAACCGGTGCTCGCGCGCGGCGAGGGGTACGAGGGCGTCGTCGAGGCGGCCTGGACCTGGTCCTGGTCCCAGGCGTGGCGCGAGGAGGTCGACCTCACGTGGCGCGGACGCCGCGGGCTCGGTGTCCTCGCCGGCTCGGGCGTGCTGGGGTGGGTCCTCGCGGTGTTGGTCGGCAAACCCACCGATCCCGTCGTGATCGCGGCGGCGGCGGTGGTGGTCATCGCCTTGGGTGTCGTCGTCAGTGCGATCGGGGCTCGCACCCGTGCGGGCGGCATCGTCAAGGTCGAGGCCGGCCCCGTCGGGGTCCGGGAATGCGTCGCCCGCGGGTGGACCGAGGTGGCGTGGGCCGACGTCGAGCGCCTCGAGCTGGGCCGTTCCTCGGTCGCGGTGGTCGCCGACGACGGCGTGCGCGTCCCCCTCGACGTCCTCGGCGAGCAGGGCGCCGACGAACTGGCCCGCCTGGCCCGCGACGCCGGTGTCGACGTCCGGGGCGGCTGACCCACCCCGGACGCCGGGGCCGATCAGCCGAAGCGGCCGGAGATGTAGTCCTCGGTGGCCTTCTCGACGGGGTTGGAGAAGATCTTCGTGGTCTCGCCCATCTCGATCAGCTTGCCGGGCTTGCCGACGGCGGCGAGGTTGAAGAACGCCGTCCGGTCGCTGATCCGCGCGGCCTGCTGCATGTTGTGGGTGACGATCACGATCGTGTAGTCGCTCTTGAGCTCCTCGATCAGGTCCTCGATCGCGAGCGTGGAGATCGGGTCGAGGGCCGAGCACGGCTCGTCCATCAGCAGCACTTGCGGCTGGACGGCGATCGCGCGCGCGATGCACAGCCGCTGCTGCTGGCCGCCCGACAGCCCCGCGCCGGGCTTGTCGAGGCGGTCCTTGACCTCGTTCCACAGGTTCGCGCCGCGCAGCGACTTCTCCACGGCCTCGGTCAGCGCCTTCTTGTTCTTCACGCCGTTCAGGCGCAGGCCGGCCGCCACGTTGTCGAAGATCGACATGGTGGGGAAGGGGTTCGGCCGCTGGAAGACCATGCCGACGATGCGGCGCACGGCCACCGGGTCGACGTCCTTGGCGTACAGGTCGCGCCCGTTCAGCTCGACCGCGCCCTCGACGCGGCCGCCGGGGATGACCTCGTGCATGCGGTTGAGGGTGCGCAGGAAGGTGGACTTGCCGCAGCCCGAGGGGCCGATGAACGCGGTGACCGAGCGCGGCTCGATCGCCATGGTCACGCCTTCGACGGCCTTGAAGGAGCCGTAGTAGACGTTCAGGTCGGTGACGTCGATGCGCTGGGCCATCGTGGGCTTTCCTCGCGGGTTCTCGGCGGGCTGATCGGCAGGGACGGCGATGGGGGTGGCGGTCACCGGTGCACCTTGTTGAACCGGGCCATGATCCGGGCGCCGATGTTCAGCACCATGATCAGCAGGATCAGCGTGAGCGCGGCCGACCAGGTGCGGTCGACGGCGGGCTGGAGGAACTCGCGCCGGTCCTGGTCGATCATCGTGGGCAGTGCGGCCATGTTCCCGCTGAACAGGTTGGCGTTGATCGACTTCGAGTACGGGCCGAGGATCAGGAGCGGGGCCGTCTCGCCCATGACGCGGGCCAGGCCCAGCATGACGCCGGTGACGATGCCGCTGAACGCCGTCGGCAGGACGATCCGCGCCAGCGTCTTCCACTTCGGCACGCCCAGGGCGTAGGAGGCCTCGCGCAGCTCGTTGGGCACGAGCTTCAGCATCTCCTCGGTCGAGCGCACGATCACGGGGATCATCAGCAGCACGAGGGCCAGCGACACGGCGAAGCCGACGCGCTCGAAGCCGAACGTCGTCAGCCACAGGGCGTAGACGAACAGCGCGGCGACGATCGAGGGGACGCCGGTGAGGATGTCGACCATGAACGACACCACCCGGGCGAACTTACCGCGGCCGTACTCGACCAGGTAGATCGCGGTGAAGATGCCGATCGGCACCGAGATCGCCGCGCAGACCAGCGCCTGCTCGATCGTGCCGAGGATCGCGTGGTACGCGCCGCCGCCCTCGCGCCGCACGGTGATGCCGCGCTGGGAGTTCTGCCACCACCCGGCGTCCAGCAGCAGGCCGTAGCCCTTGCTGACGACCGTCCAGAGGATCCAGACGAGCGGGATGACGGCGAGGGCGAACGCCACCCACACCGCGACGGTGGCGAGCTGATTGCGGACGGCCCGCGAGCGGGAGGGAGCGTCGATGCTCGGCACTGGGGTGCGCCCGCCCGTGGGGCCGGGGACGGTCTGCGTGAGGGTGCTCATTCGCTGAACGCCTTCCTGCGCTCGATGACGATGCGGGCGATGGCGTTGACCACGAACGTGAGGACGAACAGCACCAGGCCCGCGGCGATGAACGCGCCGGTCTTGCTGGGCGAGTCGAACTCGGCCGCGTTGTTCGCGATCTTCGAGGCGAACGTCTCGCCGCCGGAGAACACCGACCACGAGAACCCGCCGACCTTGCTCACGATGATCGTGACGGCGATGGTCTCGCCGAGGGCGCGGCCGAGGCCGAGCATGGCGGCGGAGATCACGCCGGCCTTGCCGAACGGCAGGACGGCCGTGCGGATCATCTCCCACCGGGTGGCGCCGAGGGCGAGCGCGCCCTCCTTGTGCGCCGCCGGCGTCTGGTCGAACACCTCGCGACTGATCGCGGTGATGATCGGCAGGATCATGATGGCCAGCACGATCGACGCGAGGAAGATCGTGCCGGTGGCCACGCCCGTCTTCTCGAACAACGGGAACCAGCCGAAGGCCGAGTCCAGGGCGTCCTGCACCGGCTTCACGTGCGGCATGAGGACCCGGATGCCCCACAGGCCGTAGACGATCGAGGGGACGGCCGCCAGCAGGTCGACCAGGTAGCCGAACGGGCGGGCCAGCCGCGGGGGCGCGTACTGGGTGAGGCACAGCGCGACGCCGAGGGCGATCGGGACGGCGATGAGCATCGCCACCGCGGAGGAGATGACCGTCACCCACAGCAGGTCGGGGATGCCGAAGCGCAGGTTGCCGGTGTCGTCGACGGCCCACACCCGGTCGGTGAGGAAGTTCGCCTTGTTCTTCGCGAGGGCCGGCAGCGCCTGGGCGAGGAGGAACACGCCGACCCCGGCGATCAGGGCGACGACGAACGCGCCCGAGCCCGTGGCGAGGCCACTGAAGATCCTGTCTCCGAGCCTGCCGCTGCCGGCGAGGTCGCCTCTGGGCGCGGCGTCGTTCTCGGAGTGTCCGGTGATGGTGGCCATCAGCGCCGCCTCGTCGTCACGGTCGGTCCGTCCTCGGGGAGTTGCAGGGGAGGTGCAGGGGAGGTGCGGGAGCTGCCGGACGGCGTCCGGCGGTGGTGCGCCTGACGCCGCCGAGGACGCCCGCCCCGCAGTCGGGGATGGCGCCCTCGGCGACGTCGTGGTCGATCAGGAGATGGCGTCGACGGCGGCGACGACCTTGGTGCGCACGCTGTCGGGCAGCGGGGCGTAGCCGAGGTCGGTGAGGCCCGACTGCACTTCGGTGCTGGAGAAGTGCTTGAGGAAGGACTTCACGAGCTTCGTCTTGTCGGCGTCGAGGCCCTTGGAGCAGACCACCTCGTAGGTGACCAGCACGATCGGGTAGGTGCCGGCCTCCTTGGTCGCGTAGTCGAGCTTGAGCTTGAGGTCGTTGCCCTCGCCGCTGGGCGCGGCGACCTCGAGGGCCTTGGAGGCGCTGGCGGCGGTGAGCTCGACGGCCCCGCCCCCGTTGTCGATCTGCGCGACACCCAGGTCGTTGTCGCGGGCGTAGGACCACTCGACGTAGGTGAGGCCGCCGTCGGTCTGCTTCACGCCCTCGGAGACGCCCGCGGACTTCTCGCGGCCCTCGCCGACCTTGCCGGGCCACGCCTTGGCGGGCTTCTCCGTCCACACCGAGGAGGCGGCGGTGTTGAGGTACTTGGCGAAGTTCTCGGTCGTGCCCGACTCGTCGGAGCGGTAGAAGACCTTGATCTCCTTGTCCGGCAGCGTGGCGCCGGAGTTCAGGGCGGCGATCGCGGGGTCGTTCCACTTGGTGATCTGGCCGAGGAACGCCTTGGCGGCGACCTCGGGGGAGAGCACGAGCTTGTCGACGCCCGAGAGGTTGTAGGCGACGGCGATCGGGCCGGCGACCATCGGGAGGTCCCAGGCGGGGTTGCCCTGGCAGCGCGCCTTGGCGTCGTCGGCCTCGACCTTGCCGTCCTTCGCCTCGGTCTTCAGCGCCGAGTCGGAGCCGGCGAAGTCGACCTGCGCGGCGATGAACTGCTTGATGCCGGCGCCGGAGCCCGTCGGGTTGTAGTTGATCGTCGCGCCCGTGCACTTCTCCTGGTAGGAGGCGATGGCCTCCTCGATGGCGTTCTTCTGGGCCGACGAACCCTCGGCGTTCAGGGTGCCGGTCGCGCAGTCGCCGCCGTCACCGCTGACCGTCGACGCGGCCCCGGTGGTGTTGTCGTCCGAACCGCAGGCCGCCAGGGCCAGGGTTCCGACGAGGACGACACCGGCGAGCCGGGCGTGCCGAGTGAGCTTCACAACGAGTCCCTTCGGATCTGCTTCATCGGTCCGACCGCACCCCGAGCAGCGGTCGGCGCCGTCGAACGGCGCCGCGGCGAGGTTAAGCAGGGCAGGTGAAGCGGTCCGTCGTCGAAGCTGAACGATGGGTGAACAGGGCCGGACGAGTGGGAGTCGACCCCGCGTACGACATGTGGAGTTCAGGTGAACTCGGCCGCGGTGGGGTGGTTTGCCCTGGTTCGGAGCCTCGGCTCAGGGCATCCTCGGGACGCAGTGTGGTCAGGAGGTCTGCGGAAGGTGACGCTCGACGGCGACGACGAGCGGCCGTTCGCGGGCGGGGCGGACGACGTGGGCGACGAGCAGCTCGGCCGGCTCAAGCCACGGGTCCTCCGTCGGCAGCAGGTCGAGGACGTCGTCGGCCGCGGCCCGGCGCAGGACCTCCACCACCGAGGCGAGGACGGGGCGGTGCGTGCACAGCAGGCTCACCTGGTCGCGCTCCAGCAACTTGCGCACGTGGGCCCGGGCCTTGCCCGGGTCGCGCTCGTGGCCGGCCTCGGTGAGGCCCGCCTTCCAGCGCACACTGACGCCGGTGCGCTCCACGTAGGGCGTCAGCGTCTCGCGGCAGCGCAGCCACGGCGAGGAGACGACCCGCTCGGGCCGCCAGCACTGCAGCAGCTCGACCAGCCCCGCGGCCTCGCGGCGTCCCCGGCGCACCAGGGGACGCTTGGCGTCGGCGTCGCTCCAGGCGTCCCGGGGGCGCGCGTGGGCGTGCCGGGCGACGACGAGCGGGCGGGCGGCCAGGCGGCCGTCCTCGGCCGCGGCCAGGAGGGCCTCCAACGCCGAGCGCTCCGAGGCGAGCTCCAGCCGCTGCGCCGCCTGCTCGGGGGCGAGCCAGGCGACCTCCCTGGCCCGCGGGCCGGGGCGCAGGCGGACGTCGGCGGAGCGCAGCGTGGCCGCCCGGACCGCCCCGGTCAGCGGGAGCCCGGCGACGACCGACGCCCCGAGGTCCTCGCGTGCCTCCCGCACCGAGGCGGTGGGGCCCGCCAGGGCCGCGGACTCGGGGACGGCCGCGGGCCAACGCCACTTGCCTGCGGCGTCGCGGACCAGCAGGACTCCGAGCTCCCCGCCCCTGGGGCGTCCCTTGCCGTACCGCCGCCGCCAGACGGCGAGCGTGCCCGCGTCGCGGGGGCGGGTCACCTCCGCCTGGTCCCGCGACGGCGGGGCCGGGTGGCGATGAGGTGGGCCTGGAGGTCGAGCAGGGGCTGGCCCTCGTCGTCGCGGTCGTGGCGGGTCCACGAGCCGTCGGCGGCCAGATGCCACGAGGCGGTCCCGGCGTCCATCGACAGGGCGATGAGGTCGTGCAGTTCCTGCACGTGGGTGGGGTCCTGGATGCGCACGAGCGCCTCGACCCGGCGGTCCAGGTTGCGGTGCATCATGTCGGCGCTGCCGATGTAGACCACCGGCTCCCCGCCGTTGGCGAACCAGAAGATGCGCGAGTGCTCCAGGAAGCGGCCGAGGATGCTGCGCACCCGCACCGTCTCGCTCAGTCCGGGCACGCCCGGCCGGATCGCGCAGATGCCGCGCACGACGACGTCGACCGGCACGCCGGCGGACGACGCGCGGTACAGCGCGTCGATCACCACCTCGTCGACGATCGAGTTCATCTTCCACTTGATCCCCGCGGGCAGGCCCTTGCGGTGGTTGGCGATCTCGCGGTCGATCCGGTCCACGAGGCCGCTGCGCAGCGAGCGCGGGGCCACGAGGAGGCGGCGGTAGGCGGTCTTCGGCGCGTAGCCGGACAGCTGGTTGAACAGGCGGGTGAGGTCCTCGCCCACCTGCGGGTCGCAGGTCAGCACGCCGAGGTCCTCGTACAGCCGCGCCGTCTTGGGGTTGTAGTTGCCGGTGCCGACGTGGCAGTAGCGGCGCATCCCGTCGGTCTCCTGGCGCACCACGAGGCTGAGCTTGCAGTGCGTCTTGAGGCCCACGATGCCGTAGACGACGTGGACGCCGGCCTGCTCCAGCTTGCGCGCCCACGAGATGTTCGCCTGCTCGTCGAAGCGCGCCTTGATCTCGACCAGGGCCAGCACCTGCTTGCCCGCCTCGGCGGCGTCGATCAAAGCGTCGACGATGGGGGAGTCCCCGCTCGTGCGGTACAGCGTCTGCTTGATCGCCAGGACCTTCGGGTCGGCGGCGGCCTGCTGCAGGAACTCCTGCACCGACGTCGAGAACGAGTCGTAGGGGTGGTGCAGGAGGATGTCGCGGGCTCGGATCGCGGCGAAGACGTCGCTGGGCTTGGCGGTCTCGACCTCGTTGAGGTGCCGGTGGGTCTTGGGGACGAACCGGGGGTAGTGCAGGTCGGGCCGGTCGACGTCGGCGATGACGTTGAGCCCGCGCAGGTCCAGCGGCTCGGGCAGGCCGAACACCTCGGACTCGCTGACCCCCAGCTCGCGCACGAGCGTCGAGCGCACCCGCTCGTCCATGTCCTCGGCGATCTCCAGGCGCACCGGGGGCCCGAACCGGCGGCGCAGGAGCTCGCGCTCCAGCGCCATCAGCAGGTTCTCGGCGTCGTCCTCCTCGACCTCCAGGTCCTCGTTGCGGGTGACCCGGAAGGTGTGGTGCTGCACGACCTCCATGCCCGGGAAGAGCTGGTCGAGGTGCGCGGCGATGACGTCCTCCAGCGGGACGAACCGCTGCCGGGGCACACCCGCCTCGTCGGCGGGCGAGCCGATCCCGCCGGGGCCGTCGATGATGTCGTCGTCGCCGTCGACCGCCACGAACCGGGGCAGCAGCGGCGGCACCTTGACGCGGGCGAAGTGCTCCTTCTCGGTGACCGGGTTGCGCAGGATCACCGCGAGGTTGAGGGACAGGCCCGAGATGTAGGGGAACGGGTGGGCCGGGTCGACCGCCAGCGGGGTGAGGACCGGGAACACCTGCTCGCGGAAGAAGCGGTGCAGGGTCTCCTGGTCGTCGGCCGACAGCTGGGACCAGTGCACGAGCGTGATGCCCTGCGTCACGAGCGCGGGGGCCACCTCGTCGCGGTAGACGGTGGCGTGCAGGAGCTGGAGCTCGCGGGCGCGGGCGCGGATGCGCTCCAGCAGCTCGCGCGGCGGCAGCCCGCTCGCGGCGGTGACGGCCAGGCCGGTCGCGATGCGGCGCTTGAGGCCGGCCACCCGGACCATGAAGAACTCGTCGAGGTTGCTGGCGAAGATCGCGAGGAACCGCGCGCGCTCGAGCAGGGGCAGCGACGGGTCGCGGGAGAGTTCGAGGACGCGCTCGTTGAACGCGAGCCACGACAGTTCGCGGTCGAGGAAGCGGTCGCGCGGCGGCTCCGGGATCGCCGGGACGGCGCCCGAAGCGGCGGGCGCCGCGGGCGCGGGCACCTGGGCGGCGGGCTTCGACGACGGCTTGGCCGCGGGGGCGGCCGGTGCCGCAGCCTCCTTCGCCGCGGGCGGGGTGGGCGCTGCGGGGGATCCGGCCGCCGGAGCGCTCGCCGGCAGGGGGCGTGCGCCGGCTGCCGTGCCCGTCGTGCGAGCGCGCCGCGGGGCGGTGGCCGCGGGGGTGGCCGCGCCGCCCGTCGCGCCGTTGGCCGCAACCGTGCCGTTGGCCGCAACCGTGCCGTTGGCCGCAGCCGTGCCGTTCGTCGCAGGGCCGCCCGCCGGGCCGGTGTCCTTCGCCGAGCCGCCCGCCCTGCCCTCCGCCGTGCGCGCGACGGTCGCCGCACGCGCCGCCACGGCACTGCGGGGGGCCGTGGCCGCCCTGCGGGGGCGGGACGAAGCGGCCGATCCGGACGACGACGCGGCGGAGGGGGAGGTCATGGCGGCATCGTCTCACTGCGAGATGAACACGGCATGGACGGCGGCACGCGCGCCGCGCCGCTGCTCCCGGCGCCCCTTGTCCGTGGGTCACGACTCGACTACGTTCGCCCGTCATTCGTTATCGAACGACCGGCACGTCCCCCGCTGACATCGTTGCCTCGGCATGCCCTGGAGTCATGATGAATCGGTTCACCCCCGTCGTCGTCGCCGCCGTGACGGCGGCCTCGTCGGTGCTCGCGTGCGGCGTCGCCACCCCTGCCCAGGCCGCCGGCTGCTCCGACGTCGAGCTCGTCTTCGCCCGGGGGACCGGTGAGGCGCCCGGCCTCGGCGTCCTCGGAGCGCCCCTGCAGAGGGCGCTCGCGGCCCTGCTGCCCGGCCGCAGCGTGTCCGCCTACGCCGTCGACTACGCCGCGGCCGCGAACCAGGCCAGCGCGGGCCCGGGTGCCACCGACATGACCGAGCACGTGGTGGCCACCGCCGCCGCCTGCCCCGGGACGCAGTTCGTGCTCGGCGGTTACTCCCAGGGCGCCAGCGTGACCGACATCGCGATCGGCGTGGGTGGTGCGCTGGGCCGCGGCAGCCAGATCCCGGCGTCGCTGTCCGGCCGCGTCGCCGCCGTCGTCGTCTACGGCAACCCGCTGGGGATGACCCGGGGCACCATCGCGGGCAGCAGCAGCGTCTACGGCCCCAAGGCCAAGGAGTTCTGCGCCACGGGCGATCCCGTGTGCGGCGGCGGCGGGAACTTCTCCGCGCACCTGAGCTACCGCACCAACGGCGACATCGACGCCGGCGCGGCCTTCGCCGCGGGCCTGATCACCAGGGGAGGCGGTTCCGGCGGCGGTGGCGGGACGACGACGAGCCCCGAGCCCACGCCGACCAAGACGCAGCCGCGGCCCACCCGCACCCGCACGTGGCACCACCGGCCCCGTCCCTCGCGCACCGCGGGGTCGGGCTCCGGCTGGGGGTCGGGCCCTTGGGGACCCTTCCCGCTGCCGTCGTCCTGGGCGGGCCTCGGCGACGCCGCCGGGCCGGTGCGGGGGTGGAGCTCCAGGGTCAGCGACACCCAGTGGGCCGACCTGATCGCGCTGCTCAGCCGCCGGCTGCCCTCGGCGCTCGCCTGACGCCGGCACCGAGACGCCCTCGGGCCGAGCGGGACGCGGGCGTCAGGACCCGCGGCGGAACATGACGTCCGCGTCCCACTCGGAGAACCCCAGCCGCCGGTACAGCGCCACGGCGGGCTCGTTGTCGGCGTCGACGTACAGCATCGCCTGCGCGAGCCCGCGCGAGCGCAGCCAGTGCAGGCCCGCCACGGTGAGCAGGCGGCCGAGGCCCCGGCCCTGCGCGGAGGGGTCGGCACCGACGACGTAGATCTCGCCGATGGGCTCGTGGGCGTGGGCGTCGCCGGGCTCGGTGGAACGGCCGTGCACCTTGGTCCAGACGAACCCGACGAGCGCGTCGTCGGTGTGGGCGAGGAGGAACCCGCGCGGGTCGAACCAGGACTCCTCCTGCCGGGCGCGCAGGTCCTCCAGCGTCCAGCGACCCTGCTCCGGGTGGTGGGCGAACGCCCGCGAGTTGAGGTCGAGCCAGGCGCGGTCGTCCTCCCCGGGCCGGAACGCCCGCAACCTCACACCCGCCACGGGGGCCGAGGTCGGCAGGGGCGCCCACAGCGAGCGGCGCATCTGCACGAGCCGGCGGACCTCGTGGTAGCCCAGCCGCTTCGCCAGGTGACGGGCGGCGGGCTGGTCCCCGTGCGCCCACAACCGGACACGGTCGTCGGGGCTGGCCGCCTCCGCCGCGGCCACCAGGGCGCGGCCCGTCCCCGAGCCCCGGTGCCCCGGGTGCACGACGAGTTCCACGGCACTGCCCGCGACGGGGTCGGTCGGGTCGAGGTGCGCGTAACCCACCACCTCGCCGTCGGCCGACTCCGCCAGCAGGTGCACGTCGCGCCCGTCGCCGCCCGCCCGCACGTGAAGGGTGACGTGTTCGCTGAGCGGGCTCACGCCGTCGGCGTCGGTGGCCGCCTCGACCAGCCCGAGGACGGCCCGCGACACCTCGGTCTCGAGGGCGTGGAGGGTGCGGATGCGGGGGGAGGGCTGGGCGTCGGGCACCGCCCCACGCTACGGCCTGTCCGTGACGTCGCCCGTCGTCACGGGACGTGGCCGGTGACGACCACAGCGGCGCGGGAACGCGTTCCGGTGACGACGGTTGCCCTTTCCACTCCCGCGTTCGGGAATGTCGGGGTACGTTTCACTTCGCTCGGCGCCGACGCCGCTGTCGGCTCGCCCTCGGGGCTCGACGACCGGGCAGGTCTCGTCGTCCGCAGGAGTGCCCGTGTCGTCCAGGTTCGTCCTCTCGCGCCGCCGCAGGGCCGCCGTCGTCGGCGCCGCCACGGCGTCCGTGGTCGTGTTCGCCGCCCTCGCCGCCGGCCCCGCCATGGGTGCCGCCGAGACCTCCGCCGGCTCCGCCGCGAGCGCCACCCGCACGGTCGCCCCCGCCAAGAAGACGACGAAGAAGACGACCAAGAAGAAGACGACCAGGAGCAACGGAACGGGCAAGTCGACGGCGACGAAGCCGAGCCGCCGGGTGCCGGTGCAGCTGCTGTCGTTCAACGACTTCCACGGGCAGGTGGAGATCCCCACCGGCGGGCGCGCCGCGCTGACGGGTGCCCCGGGTGGCGCCGACGTCGGCGGGGTGGCCTACCTGGCCGCGCACCTGCAGCGCCTGCGGGCCGGGCACGCCAACTCCCTGACGGTCGCGGCGGGTGACCTCATCGGCAGCTCGCCCTACCTGTCGGGCCTGTTCCGCGACGAGCCGAGCGTCGAGGCGCTGGGCCTGCTCGGGCTCGACGTCAGCAGCGTGGGCAACCACGAGTTCGACCGCGGGGTCGGTGAGCTGCTCCGGCTGCAGTACGGCGGCTGCTCGCCCACCGAGGGGTGTGCCGGCCCCACCTACACGGGGGCCCGCTACCAGTGGTTGGCGGGCAACGTCACCTACCGCGACGGCGTGACGCCGGTCGCCCCCGCCGGGGCCGGGGACTACGGCGCCTGGTTCGGCGCCCGGACCGGGCGGACCGTGCTGCCGCCGACCACCGTGCGCACCGTCGGCGGGGTCAGGATCGGCTTCATCGGGCTCACGCTGGAGGGCACGTCCGCCCTGGTGGCGCCCGAGGGCGTCGCCGACGTCTCCTTCACCGACGAGGTGGCCTCCGCGAACCTCGCGGCGCAGGACCTGCGCGACGCGGGCGTGCGCACCATCGTCGTGCTGCTGCACGAGGGCGGCCTGGCCCCCGAGAACGCGCCCTACGACTTCACCTGCACCGGCGACGCCCGGATCACCGGCCCCGTGGTCGAGATCGCCCAGCAGATCAGCAGCGACGTCGACCTGATCCTCAGCGGGCACACCCACGAGGCGTACTCGTGCCGCATCCCCGACCCCTCGGGCAAGGCCCGGTGGGTGACGAGCGCGGCGTCCTACGGCCGGATGCTCACCGAGGTCAACCTCGCCGTCGACTCCTCGACGGGCGAGGCCGTGCGGTCCTCGATCGAGGTGGTCCAGCACCCCGTCACGCGTGACGTCGAGCCCGACGCCGCGGAGCAGGAGCTCATCGCCACCTGGCAGGGGCGCGCGGAGGACCCGGTGATGGGCGGCGGGCGCACCGTCGGATCCCTGGCGTCCGTGGCCCGACGCAGCTCGGGTGCCACCGAGTCCTCGCTGGCCGACCTGGTGGCCGACGCCCAGCTCTCGGCCACCGCGCCCGAGATCGCCGGGTCGTCCGTGGCCGCCCTGGTCAACCCGGGAAGCGTGCGCAGCGACCTGGGGGTGACCCCGACGACGACGGCCGCGCCCGCCGGCGGTGGCGTCGCCGTCACCTACGCCAACGCCTGGGCGGCGCAGCCGCAGGGCCTGACCGTCTACTCCGTGAGCGTCTACGGGGCCGATCTCCTGGCCGCGCTCGAGCAGCAGTGGCGCCCGACGTCCTCGGGCGGGGTGTCGACGACGATGCTGGGCATCTCCGGGCTCACGTACTCCTGGTCGCGCTCCGCGCCCGTGGGCGCGAAGGTCGACAAGGCGTCGGTCCGCATCGGCGGCAAGCCGCTGGTGGCGACGTCGAGGTACCGCATCACCATGAACTCGCAGCTGGCGACGGGCGTCGACGGCTTCACCGAGCTGGCCGGCACGCGCGACCGCGTCGCCGGCGGGATCGACCTGCACCTCCTGCGCCGCTACCTCGCCGCGCACCCCCAGCTGGTGCCGCCGACGCCGAACCGGGCCACGCCGGTGCAGTGACACCTTCCCCTCGAGCGCCGCTGCCCTGATCGCCACCCGGGAGTCGGGCGGCGATCAGGGCAGCGGCGTTCGGAGCGGAGGAGGGGGCGGAGGCGGGACGGCTCAGGCGTCGACGGTCTCGGTGGCGGCGGAACGGTCGCGGCCCGGGGGCACGAAGCGGTAGCCCACGTTGCGGACGGTACCGATCAGCGCCTCGTGCTCGGGCCCCAGCTTGGCGCGCAGGCGGCGGACGTGGACGTCCACCGTGCGGGTGCCGCCGAAGTAGTCGTAGCCCCACACCTCCTGCAGCAGCTGGGCCCGGGTGAACACGCGACCGGGGTGCTGGGCCAGGAACTTGAGGAGCTCGAACTCCTTGTAGGTGAGGTCGAGGGAGCGTCCCCGCACCTTGGCGCTGTAGGTGACCTCGTCGACGACGACGTCGCCGGCGCGGATCTCGGCGCTCTCCTCGGGCGCGGACTCGGCGAGGCGGCTGCGGCCGGACGCCAGGCGCAGGCGGGCCTCCACCTCGGCGGGGCCGGCCGAGTCGAGGACGACGTCGTCGGCACCCCAGTCGGCCGCGACGGCGGCCATGCCGCCCTCGGTGAGCACGAGCAGGAGCGGGGAGGACAGGCCGGTGGTGCGCAGCAGGCGGCACAGGGACCGGGCGCCGGCGAGGTCACGGCGGCCGTCCACGATCACGGCGTCGGCCGGTGGGGCGTCCACCAGCACGGCTGCCTCGGCGGGCAGGACACGCACCTGGTGGGGCAGCAGGCCGAGGGCGGGCAGCACCTCGGCCGAGGGCGCGAGCGCGTTCGTCAGGAGCAAGAGCTGAGCCAATGAGGCCTCCTCCCGCACGGTGGGACCGTGCCGCCGCTCCACCGGACGGGAGCGAGCCCGGCCGGGGACGCAGGTGTGCGTCGCCTGTCGCATCATTGCGGGACGTGGATCGGCCCAGGATAGGGGCTGGTCCCCCGGTTCGTCGCTACCCCAGCGGGAGACATCACTCTTGGTGATGATCTTTCGTTCCGGGCGCGGAGTGTCGGTCACCTGGTGTAACGATTTCCGGTCGGGAAGGGCGTGGCATGGCGCGAGGGGACGTGTTCCGGCGCCCCGATCGGGCCTCCGCGGGGCTGGCGACGACGTGGCTGACGACCACGGACGGCGTCCGGATCAGCGCCCACCACGACCCCGGCCCTGCCGGTTGGTGCTTCGTCGTGGTGCACGGCTTCACCGGCTCCTGGCGCCGCCCCGACATCCGGCGGGTGGCCGCGGGGCTCGGCCGCCACGGCGGCGTCGTGGCCTTCGACCTGCGTGGGCACGGGGCCTCGGGCGGGGAGTGCACCGCCGGGGACGCCGAGGTGCTCGACCTCGACGCCGTCCTCGCCTGGGTCGCCGGGCTCGGCTACCGCCACGTCGCCGTCGTCGGCTTCTCCCTCGGCGCCGCCGTGGCCCTGCGCCACGCGGCCCTGGCCGCGCAGCGCCGGCCCGACGTCCTGGTCGCCGTCAGCGGCCCCGGCCGCTGGTACTACCGCGGCACGCCGGCCATGCGCCGGGTGCAGCTCGCGCTCACGACGGGCCTGGGCCGGGCCGTGGTGCGCCGCTTCTTCGGCACCCGCGTGAGCGGCCGCGACTGGGACGCCGAGCCGTTGCCGCCGGGGCCGGCCGCGGCGCGGTTGGCGGAGGCCGGGGTCCCCCTGCTGCTCGTGCACGGCGAGGCCGACCGCTACTTCCCGCCCGAGCACGCCGTGGCCCTCGCCGACGCCGCCCGGGCGGCGGCCCCCGGCGGGGCGCCGGTCGACCTGTGGCTGGTGCCGGGCATGGGCCACGCGGAGGGCGCGGTCGACGAGGACCTGCTGCAGGCGGTCGTCGCGTGGGTGACCTCGCGCGTGCCGTCCGGGGGCCCGCCCGGCGGGTGACCCGCCGCCGGGTCGGCACGGCCGGCCGCGCGGACGTGCCAGGATTCGCGGGTGCTCTGGGTGTGGCAGGTGCTGGTGTCCGCGGGCGTGGCAGCCCTGCTCGCCGTCTCGGCGTCGGCGGGGGCCGGCGTGACCGCCCTGGCCTGCGCCGCGCTGGCCCTGGGGGTCGGCCTCGGCTGGCCGGCCCTCCTGCGGCTGCCCCACCCGGTGGGCACCCGCCTCGTGGTCCTCGTGACCGGGGTCTGCGCGGCGGCCGTCGCCGGTGCCGGGCTGTCCGACGAGCGCCCGCTCGCCGCCGTCGCCGCGATCGCGGCGCTGGCCGTCCCCCTGGCCTTCACCCACGAGCTCCTGCGCCGCGACGGGCGCGACCGGCTGGTGGAGTCGGTCACCGGCACCTACGCCGGGCAGGCGGTGGCCGTGCTCGGCTGCGGCTGGGCGCTGCTGCCCGCGGTGCCCCACGGCGCGGGGTCCGTGATCGTGGCCGTCCTCGCCGTCGTGGTGACCCGGCTGCTCGCCGTCGCGGTGCCGCTGCCGCAGGCGATCGCGCCGTGGCTGGGGATCGGCGCGGCCGTGGTGGCCGGTGCCGCGCTCTCCCCGGCGGTGGACGGGCCGGCGCGGGGCGGGGCCGCGATCCTGTGCGCCTCCGTGGCGGCCGTGGTCGTCGCCGCCGACCGCATGCTCGGCGTCGAGCAGCGCGCCGCGCGTTCCGCGGCCGCCCCCGCCGCCCTGAGCGCGGCCCTGGCGCCGCTGGCCGCGGCCGGGATGGCTGCTTACGCGGTGGCCCGGCTGGTGGTCGGCCCGCTCTGACGTTCGGGGCCGTCCGACATGTGAACGCGGGGATGACGGCGTTACCCGCAGCGCGTTCACTGCCCCCATGAGCACGTTCGACTCCCTGGCGGCCCGCGCGGGGCTGCTGGTGGCCGCGGTGGTCGTGACCGCCGTCGTCGCCCTCCTGCTGCGTCGCCGCGACGGGCGCGCCACGCCGGTCCGCGACGGCGAGGTCCTCGCCCCGGCCGACCTCGGGCAGCCCCTCGGGGAGCGCGCGACCCTCGTCCAGGTGTCGGCCCGGGTCTGCGGCCAGTGCACGACGCTGCGGCGCGTCCTGGCGTCCATCGCCGCGCAGGAGCCGGGCGTCGCACACGTCGAGGTGCTCGCCGAGGACCGGCTCGACCTGGTGCGCCGGCTCGACGTCGTGCGGACGCCGACCCTGCTCGTGCTCGACGGCGACGGCCGGGTGCGGATGCGTGCCGGCGGGGTGCCCGAGCGGGCGCGGATCGAGGCGGCGGTGGTGGGCTCGTGAGCGCCGTGGACGCCGCCGCGCCGGCCGGGATCGACCCGCGGGGCCCGCGCGTGGCGGCCGCGATCACCTCCGCCGTCCTGGTCCTCGCGCTGCTCACCGGCTCGTGGGTGGTCCTGGCCGCGCAGGCGCTCGCCTTCGGCCTGGGCGTGGTCCTCGGCGTCGCCCGCTCGCCCTACGGCTGGGTGTTCCGGCGCGCGGTGCGTCCGCGCCTGGCCCCGCCCGCCCACCTGGAGGATCCCGCGCCGCCGCGGTTCGCCCAGGCGGTGGGGCTGGTCGTCGCCTCGGCCGGGCTGCTCGGCGTCGCCCTCGGGGGAGGGTCGGCCGCCGTCGCCGTCGCGTCGGGGGTCGCGCTCGTCGCCGCCGCGCTCAACGCCGTCGTCGGCCTGTGCCTGGGCTGCGAGCTGTACGTGCGGCTGCTGCGTCTGCGCCGCCGCTGAGCCCCCATCGGGCCCAGGGGCCGGCAGTGGGCCGAACCTCGGGCCCGACCTCAGTACACGAGGGCCTGGGTGCCGGGGGTGGTGGCCTCCTCGACGAACACGGCCGCGCCGGCGATCCGCACGCCCGGCACGAGGTCGGCCTGGGTCAGCTCGCGCCGGGCCGCGCACTGCGTGCACAGCGTCACGGTCCCGCCGTCGATCACGGCGGCGAGCAGCGCGTCGAGCGGGGCTGCGTGCGGCAGGGCGAACTCCGCCGCCCGGCCCGGCACCGCGAACCAGGACGCCTCGCCCGCCAGCCACAGCGACACCTCGACCCCTGCCGCGACGGCCGTCGCCGCCACGGTGAAGGCCTGGTTGCACCGTTCCGCCGCCTCGGCGCCCACCGTCACCTTGATCAGCAGGCTGCGGCGTGCGGGGACGGCGTCGGCGGCGGGCGCGGGGGAGGTCACGTCGACAGGGTAGGCGGGCCGATCGGGGCTGATTCGTGCAGGGGCAGGCGCGTGCGGCACAGTGAGCCCATGCCCATCACGCTCGACGCCGACCTCCCCCAGCCGCTGATCCCGCTCGCGTGGATGGTCGGGACCTGGGCCGGCGTGGGCGTCGTCGGCTACCCCTCGATGACCGAGGAGCTGCGCTTCGGCCAGGAGGTCGAATTCCGCCACGACGGGCGGCCCTTCCTCGCCTACACCTCGCGCACCTGGCTGCTCGACGACGAGGGCGCCACCGTGCGGCCGCTGGCCACCGAGACCGGCTACTGGCGCCCGGTGGGGGAGGCCGAGGGCGGCGGCACCGAGCTGGAGGTGCTGCTCGTGCACCCCACGGGCATCGCCGAGATCTACGTCGGCAAGGTCGACGGCCCGCGCGTCCAGCTGGAGACCGACGTCGTCGCGCGGACCGTGTCCGCGAAGGAGTACTCCGCGGCCACCCGCATGTACGGGCTCGTGGAGTCCGACCTGCTGTGGGTCATGGACATGGCTGCCGTCGGGCAGCCCCTGGCCTCGCACGCCTCGGCACGCCTGAAGCGGGTCTAGCCGTGGGGGACCGGTTCGACGCCCTGCTGCGCGCCCACGGCGTCCGCGCCACCCCGCAGCGGCGGCTCGTCCTGCAGGCCGTCACCGACCTCGGGCACGGCACGCCCGAGCAGGTCTGCGAGCGGGTCCAGGCATCCGAGGCGGCCGTCAGCCTGTCCACGGTCTACCGCACGCTGGAGCTGCTGGAGCAGCTCGACCTCGTCGCGCACACCCACCTGCGCCACGGCGCGCCCACCTACCACCCGGCCGAGCACGCCGACCACGTGCACCTGGTCTGCCGCCGCTGCGGCCACGTCGACCAGCTGCCGGTGGACGCGGCGGCCGAGCTGGCGCGCACCATCCAGGCCACGAACGGCTTCGAACCCGACATCGCGCACCTGTCCGTGCACGGCGTCTGCTCCGACTGCAAGGCCGTGTCGGGGCCCGACGGGAAGCTGCGGGGCGGGGCTCGTGGTTGACCCCGTCGTGACCGCCCTCGACACCGCCGCGTCCCCGCTGCTCGCCCGCCACGGCGCCGTGCCCGCCGAAGGGCCCGACGCCCCCGTCGCCTGGCACTACGGCGATCCCGTGGTCGAGCAGCGGGCCCTGCTCGCGGGTGCCGCCGCGACCGACCTCTCCCATCGCGGCGTGCTGCGCGTCACCGGGTCAGACCGGCTCGGCTGGCTGCACTCGCTCACCACGCAGCACCTCAGCGGCCTCGCCCCGGGCGCGTCGACGGAGGCACTCGTGCTCAGCCCGCACGGGCACGTCGAGCACGCCCTGCACCTCGTCGACGACGGCGAGGCCACGTGGATCACGGTCGAACCCGGGACGGCGCCCGCGCTGGCCGAGTGGCTGGACCGCATGGTCTTCATGAAGCGCGTCGAGGTCGACGATGTCACGGCCGACTGGGCGGTGGTGGGTCGCCACCTCGGCGGGGACGACCCCGTGACGGCAGTGCTCCCGGGGCTGGAGGGCACGGTCGTGTGGGACGACCCGTGGCCGGCGGTCGGCGAGGGGTCGGTCTCCTACGCGGGGGAGGGGGAGCACCCCGCCCTCGAGGCGGGGGCCGTGTGGCGCTGGCAGGAGCGGCTCGTGCCGCGCGCGGGGCTCGCGGCAGCGCTGGACGGCGTCCCGCTCGCGGGCACGTGGGCCGTGGACGCCCTGCGCGTGGCCGCGCGTCGGCCCCGGCTCGGCTTCGAGACCGACCACCGCACCATCCCCCACGAGCTCGACTGGCTGCGCACCGCCGTCCACCTGCGCAAGGGCTGCTACCGCGGGCAGGAGACCGTCGCGCGCGTGCACAACCTGGGCCGCCCGCCGCGGCGGCTGGTCTTCCTGCACCTCGACGGCTCCGGCCACGGGCTGCCCGCGGCCGGCGCGCCCGTCGCCCTCGGCGGCCGCGTGATCGGCCGGGTCACGACGCCGGCCCGCCACCACGAACTGGGGCCGGTCGCGCTGGCCGTGGTGAAGCGGTCGGTGCCGCCGGCCGAGGTGCTCGACGTCGAGGGGACGCCGGCGGCGCAGGAGGTCGTCGTCGCCCCCTGACGCGAGCTCCGGCTTGCGGATGCTTGCTCTGGCAAGCACGATGGAGCGGTGACGGGTGTCGGTGACCTCGGGAGCTACCTGCGGGAGCAGCGCCAGCACGCGCGGCTGACGCTGCGCCAGCTGTCGGCGCTCGCCGGCGTCTCCAACCCCTACCTCAGCCAGGTCGAGCGTGGCCTGCGCAAGCCCTCGGCCGAGGTCCTGCAGCAGATCGCCAAGGCCCTGCGCATCTCCGCCGGGGCCGTCTACGTGCGCGCGGGCATCCTCGATCCCGATGCCGATTCCGGCGTCGAGGCCGCGGTGCTCGCCGACCCGCGCCTGTCCGACCGGCACAAGCGGGTCCTGCTCGACCTCTACCGCACCTTCCTCGCCGACGCGCCGGGCCCCGAGCCCCAGCCGCCGCGCGACCCCAGCCCCGACCCCAGCCCTGACCTCGATCGCGAACTCCGCGAAGGGAGCACGTCATGACGTCCGTCGACGACCTGCGCGCCGGCCTCAAGGAGAAGGTAGGCACCTCCGCCCCCGTCGCGGCGCTGGTGGGTGCCGCCGACCTCGCCGCCACCCGGCTGCGCGAGGTGGCCGCGCACGCCCCCGCCCTCGTGGCCTCGCCGGAGCGGCGCCAGCAGGTGGGCGAGGAGGTCCGCCAGCAGGTGCAGCAGCAGGTGGACCACGGCCTCGCGCTCGTCCAGGCCGTCGCCTCCCGCGCCGCGGTGCTGGACCCGATGGCCCTGCGCGCGCGGCTGGAGCCCGAGCGGCTGCGCGAGGAGGTCGGCGCCGCCCAGGCCCGCGCCGTCTCCACCGCCGTCGCCACGGCCCTGACCACCGCCGGTCGCGTCGAGTCCGAGCTGTCGCGCCTGGTCGCCCGTGGTCGGTCCGTCGTGGGGATCGCTCCCGCCGCCGAGCAGGTGGCCCAGCGCGCTCGGGTCACGGTCACCCGCGCACGCACCGTCGTCGACACGGGCCGCAAGGCCGCGACCGGCGCGGTGAGCGGTGCGGTCGGTGGGGCGGTGGGCGTGGTGTCCGCTGCGGGCGGGGGCCTGGGCGACGCCGTGGCCGACCTCACCACCGGCGGCGCGGTGCGCCGTTCCGCGGCGCGCTCCGCCGCGGTCGAGAAGGTGGCGGCGGTGAAGCGGACGACGCCCAAGACCGCGGCGACCGAGCCGGCCGCCACCACGCCGGCGAAGACCACGACGGCCAAGCCGGCGACGCGCACGGCCCGGGCGACGACCCCGCGGGCGACGGCCCCCGCGGTCCCGGCTCCGGCCCGGTCGCGGGCGCGCAAGACCGTTGCGAAGGCGCCCGTCGAGGCGGTGACCCCCAAGGACGTCGCCGCCGCCACCGATCCGTCGGCGACGACTCCCCTCGAGGACTGACGCCCCGCGGTGCCGCCGCTGAGCGAGCGGCGGCGGCACCCGTCCGGGTGGTGACGGCGGGCCGCACCGGAGATCCACGGCGGGACGGCCCGGTTCCACCTACGCTTGACCCATGTTCGGTGTCGCGCAGTACCTGGTGATGTGGGCGGTCACCCTGCTGGTGTTCGTCCTGGCCGGCTTCGCCCTGGTCGATGCCGCCACCCGCAAGGCGGAGCTGTTCGCCGCGGCGGGCAAGCTCACCAAGGGCAAGTGGCTGGCGATCAACGGTCTGGCGCTGGCGCTGACCTTCCTCGGCCTGCCCGGCGGCCCGCTGGGCCCCTTCAACATCCTGATGATCGTGTCGGCGGTCGCTGCGAGCGTCTACCTCGTCGACGTCCGGCCCGCCCTGCAGCGGCTGTCGGGCAGGGGCGGGCGCCCGGGCAACTCCTACGGTCCGTACGGCCCCTGGTGATCGGCTCGGTTCGCCGCGCTGTGTGCACGTGAGATGACCCTCAGTGCGGCTAGGCTGAGGGCCGAGCTGCACCTGCGGGTGCCTGGGGTGACCTTGGAGCGTCGATGACCGAGTTCCTGTCCGGGGGGCGTCGCCGGATCGACCGTGTGCTCGACCCTGCGTTCCTCACGGGTCTGGCCGAGCTGGAGCTGACGGACCTGCGCGAGCGCCGGCACGAGGCCGACCAGGAGGAGGTCGACCTCTCCTACGCCCGCCGCCTGCTGCAGGGCCGGCTCGACATCCTGCGCGCGGAGCAGGCCAGCCGCCGCGGTGACGGCCCCCTCTCGCACGGTCATCCGCACTCCGACGCCGAGATCGTGGCGGCGCTCAAGCAGATCCTCTCCGACGACGGCGCCCGCGCCGAGCCGCACGGGATGGGCCGCCACATGGGCGCCGAGCCGAGCCGCGTGGGCGAGACGCGTCGCGAGGCCGAGCGCGCCGTCGCCGACGTCGGCGGGTCCGACCTCACGGCGCTGTCCGACGTCGACCTCGCCCAGGCCGTCGACAACCTGGCCGAGCTCGAGCACAAGCTGTCCTCGACCCGCCGCCAGGTGCAGTCGGTGATGGACCGGCTGACCGACGAGATCGCCCGCCGTTACGCGTCCGGCGAGGTGGCCCTGCCCGACCTGTCCGAGGCGTGACCGCGCGCCTGTGAGAGCGTGACGGCGTGAGAGCCGTCCTGCAGCGGGTCACCTCCGCGAGCGTCGTCGTCGCCGGTGAGGTCGTGGGCGCCATCGATCGGCCGGGTCTGCTCGCCCTCGTGGGTGCCACCCACGACGACGGGCCCGAGCAGGTGGCCACCCTCGCCCGCAAGATCGCGGAGCTGCGCATCCTGCGGGGTGAGCAGTCCGTCGCCGACACCGGCGCCCCCGTGCTCGTCGTCAGCCAGTTCACGCTCTACGCCGACACCCGCAAGGGGCGCCGGCCGTCCTGGAACGGCGCGGCGCCGGGCCCCGTCGCGCAACCGCTGGTGGACGCCGTCGTCGCGGCCCTGCGCGATCGCGGCATCGAGGTGGCCACGGGACGATTCGGGGCGGACATGTCCGTCGAGCTCGTCAACGACGGGCCGGTGACGTTGATCCTGGAGGTCTGATGCGCCTGGAGGTCGTCGAGGGCGACATCACGGCTGCCGACGTCGATGCGGTCGTCAACGCGGCCAACTCGACGCTCCTGGGTGGCGGCGGCGTGGACGGCGCGATCCACCGTGCCGCGGGGCCCCGGCTGCTGGAGGAGTGCCGGCGGGTGCGCCGGACCACGTGGCCGCAGGGGCTGCCCGTCGGCGAGGCGGTCGCCACCGCGGGCCACGACCTGCGCGCCCGGTGGGTGATCCACACGGTCGGTCCCAACCGGCACCGGGGGCAGACCGATCCGGCCCTGCTGGCCTCGTGCTTCACGCGCAGCCTCGACGTCGCGGCCGAGCTCGGCGCCGTCAGCGTCGCCTTCCCCGCGATCAGCGCGGGTGCCTACGGGTGGGCGCCCGACGACGTCGCCCGCACGGCGGTCGGGGCGGTCCGCGCCTGGGCCGGCGACCACCCGCAGGCGACGGTCGACGTCGTGCGCTTCGTCGCGTTCGGCGGGCTGCTGCGCCGAGCGTTCGAGGCCGCCGTCGGGCAGCCCATGGGGGAGGACTGACCCCACCGACCCGAGCGAGGTCGTTGACGACGCCCGATATGCGCGTGACGATGTGGTTTCGCTCGTTTCGTCCCACGACGAGGGGGTCCCGTGACGGAACTCGACCGGCGACGTCTGCTCGCCGCGGGGGCCCTCGCCGGGGGTGGGATGCTCCTCGCGCCCGCCGCCGCCTCGGCCCACGGCACCCTGGCCTCCGCCGCCGAGATCAACGGGTTCGGGACCTTCTACGAGCTCGACGCCACGCCGCGACTGCGGACCTTCTCGTACCACCCGACGTTCTACGGGCGCCTGGAGGTCTGGTCGCGGTTCTGGCTCGACAACGCCAACGCGAGCTGGTCGCGGTCGCTGCGGTACGTCACCTACGGCGTCCACGTCGACCGCGGGAGCGAGGCCCACGACCAGGGGCGCGGGTTCGACCTCAGCCGCATCTACGCCGGGGGGACCACCGAGGCTCAACTGGCCTTCTGGGGCAGGTACGACCTCTGGAGCGACGGCACCCGGTACACCGACGAGCAGATCGTCCGCCATCGGCGGCTCTACTGGGCGACCGCGGCGAGCCTGCACTACCACTTCCGCCACGTGCTCTGTTACCCGTACAACACGGCCCACCACAACCACATCCACGTCGACAACGTGCTGTCCGGCGGCGGCACCTCGACCTTCGACACGACGTCGACCACGCAGGTCCAGCACGTGCAGAGCTCCCTGCGCTACGTGTGGGACACCCGCGTCTCGATCGACGGCGTCTGGGGGCCGCAGACCGACGCCGCGTCCGCCGCCGTGGTGACCCGGATCGGTCGTGCCGGGTCGCTGACGTCGTCGCAGGACAACTGGCTCGCCTACAACCGGGCCACCTTCCGGCGGGGCTGCGGCCGCCAGTCGTACTGACCCCCTGCCGACGAGGAGGACCCCACCGTGGACCACGTCGAACCGCCCGCCTGGCCCGACGGTGCCGCCACCGTGCACCTGGGCACCTCGGCGGTCGTGCTGCCCCGCGGGTGGGCGGTGAACCGCATGCTCCGGCTCGGCGCGGGCGCCGCGCTCGACGTCCAGGTCGCCGACACCCGGTTCGCCGCGCTGGTGGCCGCCGACGGCTCGGTCACCCGGCTCAAGGGGCTCGTGCCGCCGCTGGCCGCCGACGAGTCGGGCGCGTTCCTCGCGGGCGTCGTCTCGGGGGAGGGCCGCGGCCGGGGGCTGGCGGTCTACGACGTCGCGCAGCGGCGGGTGCGGGCGCAGACCCCGGACCTGCCCGCCGCCACCCCCAGGGCGGTGCTCGGCGACGGCACGGTCCTGGCGAGTGTGGTCGAGGGTGACGAGGAGTCCGCCCGGAGCTGGTCGTGGGCACCGGGCTCGACGCCCCGCCGCCTGCCCGTGACGGGGCGCGTGTCCGGGGCGGCGGCGGGAAGGCTGCTCGTGGACGACGGCGGCGGGTGGTCCCTCGCGGACGGCGCGGGGGTGCGGCAGCGACGGTTGCCCGAGCTGGGGGCGGGCGGCGCCGTCGCGAGGCTGTCCTCGGGCGGCCGGGCCGCGGTCGTGGACGGCCGATCCCTGCGCGTGGTGACGGGCGCGGAGGTGACCCTGCTGCGCCTCCCGTTCCCCGTGACCACGTTGCGCTGGGTCGGCGAGGACACGCTGTTGGCCTGGGACGAGACCGCGTTCGAGCGGTCCTACCTCGCCTGCCGGCCGGCGTCGGGGACGTGCTCGCCCTACTCCTTCCCCGGGCGGGGAGCGTCGGTGGTGAGCGAGTAGCCCGGCGTCACCCCGCCGCGCGCTCGGGCAGGGCGTGCAGGCGGGCGGCGGGCAGCTCCTGGCGTGAGGCCAGCGCGTGCCCGGCGCAGACGAGGATCTGATAGCCCCCGCCGTCCGTGAGCAGGTAGCGCACGGGCTCGGGGCAGATGCCGGCGCTGGGCAGGCGCGGCCAGGTGCGTCCGCAGCCCTCGACCCGGCAGGCCAGCCTGCCCGACACGTCCATGAGCGTGCGCCCGTGCTCGGGGCAGACGCGACCGTCGAGGCCGCACACCGCCCGGCGGCCTGCGGCCCGGGCGAGGATCGCGGCGACGTCGGCGAGGTCGCCCGCCACCCGGCCCGCCTGCCAGGCGGTCTGGTCGAGCCTGTCGGCCGCGCGACGGCGGGACTCGTCCCCGTGCTTGAGCGCCTGGGACGTCGCGGCGATCCAGCGCGCCAGCTCCTCCGCCTGGGCGGCGAGCGCCCGCAGGTGCGCGGGGTCCGTCAGGTCCGCCGTCATCGCAACCTCCGCGCCGTCCGAGCCCCGAGTCGTTCGAATGCGTCGGCGGACCGGTGCCGCTCCTTCACCTCGCAGGCGGGCCCTCACCCGCTCCGACCTGCGGCGCTCGCCCACCGTCACGGCTCGGATCGGGTGCAACGGCGGCGAGGCGGGCATTCCGTCGCCGGCGGTCGGCGACGTCCTCACCCGCCCGGATCGGGGACGGCCCCCAGCGGTGACGTCCTGCGTCCGGGGACGCGGCGCGGGGTGGTGCGCGAGGAGAGGTCGCCGGGGCCGAGGGTGCCGGGGGTGCCGCCAGGACAGCCCTTCAGCGCGGCGCGACGGCGTCCCACGCCACGGTGACCTCGCCCAGGCGCCAGCGGGCGGGCCCGTCGAGGAGCGGCCACCCGGCCCCGCGCAGGGCCGCGACGGTGGCCAGCCAGCGTTGCCGGACGCCGAAGCTCGCGGCGTGCGCGGCCCGCGCCCACGCGTCGTCGGCGGCCACGAGGAACGCGTGCACCCGCTCACCGGGCACGTTGCGGTGGATCAGGGCCTTGGGGAGCCGCTCGGCGGCGTCGGAGGGCCGCTCGAGGCCCCCGAGGTGCAGGGAGACCGTGAGCGAGACGGGCCCGGCCTCGGGGGTGAGCGCCACCCAGGTGGCGCGGCGGCCGATCTCGTCGCACGTGCCGTCCACGAGCAGGCCGCCCGGGGTGAGCCGGGCGAGGGTCGTGGCCCAGGCGGCGGGCACGTCCGCCTCGGCGTACTGCCTCAGGACGTTGAAGGCGCGGACGACGACGGGGCGCCGGCCGTCCGCCAGCGGCACCTCGAAGCCGCCGACGGCGAAGTCGAGGCCGGGCACGCCGGCCGCACGCTCGCGGGCGAGGGCCACGCGGGCGGGATCGATCTCGATGCCGACGACGCGCACGTCGGGGCGCACGGCGCGCAGGCGCCAGAGCAGTTCGACCGCCGTGACGGGGGAGGCGCCGTAGCCGAGGTCCACCACCACCGGCTCCGGCGTCGCGCGCAGCCGCCACGCCTGCGGCCCGGCGAGCCAGCGGTCGCAGCGGCGCAGCCGGTTGGGGTTGGTCGTCCCCCGGGTGATGGTCCCGACCGGTCCGCGCGCCACCCGGGCAGCGTACGGCGAGCGCGAGGGGGGATCAGGCCCGGCGCTTCACGGCCAGCCACCGCCGCCTGTCCTCGGCGGGGAGCTTCTCGATCGCATAGCGCAGGGCGGTCCGGGGGAGTGCGGCCGCGTGCACGCGCAGAAACTCCTCCTCGACCGCGAGGTCGCGGTTGCCCACCTCGCGCAGCATCCAGCCGACCGCCTTGTGGATCAGGTCGTGCGGGTCGTCCAGCAGCAGCTCGGCGACCTCGAGCGCGGGGGCGAAGCGCTCGGCCCGGATCGAGGCGAACGTCGAGATGATCGCGATCCGGCGGTCCCACACGCGGGGGGGACCGGGCGAGGCGGGCACGCAGCACCGCCGCGGGCTCGCCGTCCAGCGCCCCCTCGGCCTCCAGCCAGGCCCCGAGCAGCTCGTGGGCGGAGGTGTCGACGAGATCCCAGTTGTCGACCCCCTCGCGTGCGGCCAGGTACAGCCGCACCATGGCGCCGCGCCGGGTGCGCACCGCCGCCTCGCCGTCGCGGCGCAGCGCGGTGGCGGCCCCGGCCAGCTGGTAGCGCCGCACGAGCAGCATGAGCGCGGTCAGCCGCTCCTCGTGCCAGGGCGAGGCGAGCAGGACGTCGAACGCGGCGGCGACCGTCGCGTCGTCGTCGGGCGCTCCCCGGCCGGCGTGACGGCGTGCCACCGACCGCGCGTGGGGCACGGTGACGCCGAGGAACCGGTCGCCCTCGCCGTAGCCGCCGGGCCGCGCCTGGAAGTAGGCGGCCATCCCCGCTGCCCGGCCGGGGTCGGCGACCACCCTGAGATCCGCGCGCACCGCCGCCACGAGAGTGTCGGCGCCGCCCGATCCACCCTGGTTCATCCGTATCCGTCCCTCGCTCGGCGCGCCGCGGGTGCCGGCGTCCGTTAGCGTCGTCCCGGGTCGCGCGGGAATCCTCCCCGGCCCGTTCGCGGTTGCTCCCGGCAGGGTGGCGGTCGAGGGCAGGAGGCAGGGCATGGCGGTGTCGTGGCGCCCGCTGCGAGAGCGGCGTCCCCGCCGGGTGGCGATGCTGTCGGTGCACACGTCGCCGCTGGAGCAGCCGGGCACGGGGGACGCCGGCGGCATGAACGTCTACGTGCTCGAGACCGCCCGCAGGCTGGCCCGCCGCGGCACCGAGGTCGAGGTCTTCACCCGGCGCACCTCCGGGGACCAGCCGCCCTCGGTCGAGGCCGCGCCCGGCGTCACCGTCCGGCACGTCACCGCGGGCCCGTTCGAGGGTCTCGGCCGCGCCGACCTCCCCGGTCAGCTGTGCGCCTTCACCTCCGGCGTGCTGCGTACCGAGGCGCGCCACGAGCCGGGCTGGTACGACCTCGTGCACAGCCACTACTGGCTGTCGGGGCAGGTGGGCTGGCAGGCCGCGGAGCGCTGGCGGGTGCCGCTCGTCCACACGATGCACACCATGGCCAAGGTGAAGAACGCGGCGCTCGCGGAGGGCGACCGCCCCGAGCCGCCCGCGCGGATCGCCGGCGAGGAGCAGGTCGTCGCCGCCGCCGACCGCCTGCTCGCCAACACCGCGACCGAGGCCGACCAGCTGCTGCGCCTGTACGGCGCGCACCAGGCGCACGTCGAGGTCGTGCCCCCCGGCGTCGACCTCGACACGTTCACCCCGGGCTCGCGTACCCGCGCCCGGCACCGCCTCGGCGTCCCCCACGACGCCCTGATGATCGCGTTCGTCGGGCGGATCCAACCGCTCAAGGCACCCGACGTGCTCGTGCGCGCTGCCGCGGTGCTGCGCGCCCGGCGCCCCGACCTGGCGCCGAAGCTCCTCGTCACGATCATCGGCGGGCCCTCCGGCACCGGGCTGGAGCAGCCGCGGGCGCTGCAGCAGCTGAGCGCCGCCCTGGGCCTCGACACGGTGGTCCGCTTCGTCCCGCCCGCGCCCCGCTCGCAGCTCGTGCACTGGTACCGGGCCGCCGACGTCGTCGCCGTGCCGTCCCACAACGAGTCCTTCGGCCTCGTGGCCCTGGAGGCGCAGGCGTGCGGCACCCCGGTCGTCGCGGCGTCCGTGGGCGGGCTGCGCACGGCGGTCGCCGACGACGTGAGCGGCCTGCTCGTGCCCGGGCACGACCCGTCCGTGTGGGCCGACACCCTGGGCGGGCTCCTCGACGACCCGTGGCGGCGGCGTCGCATGTCCGCGGCGGCCGTCGAGCACGCGGCCCGGTTCTCCTGGGACGCGACGGTCGAGGCCACCCTCGCCGTGTACGCCCAGGCCGTGGGGCACCGCCCGCACCGCGATCGCGACCTCCTCGCCGCAGCCCGCGCCCGACTGGCCTCGGCCACCGGGCCGTCCCCCGCCCTGGGGCCCCTCGCCGTCTCGCCGTGAGCAGCACCACGCCCGCGGGCGCCCCGCCCGGGACTCCCGCGCCGGATCACGCCCGCGGGGGCGGCTAGCCTTCCCGCATGACCTACACGCTCGTGCTGCTCCGCCACGGCGAGAGCGAATGGAACGCGAAGAACCTCTTCACCGGCTGGGTCGACGTCAACCTGTCGGAGAAGGGCCGCGCCGAGGCGGTCCGGGCCGGTGGCCAGCTCGCCGAGGCCGGCATCCTGCCCGACGTCGTGCACACGTCCCTGCTGCGCCGCGCGATCACGACCGGCGCCACCGCGCTGGACGCCTGCGACCGGCACTGGATCCCCGTCAAGCGCGCCTGGGAGCTCAACGAGCGCCACTACGGCGCCCTGCAGGGCAAGGACAAGAAGCAGACGCTGGAGACGTTCGGCGAGGAGCAGTTCCTGCTCTGGCGCCGCTCCTACGACGTCCCGCCGCCGCCGATCGCCGCCGACGACGAGTACTCCCAGTTCGGTGACCCCCGCTACGCCGACCTCGGTGACGCGGCCCCCGCCACGGAGTGCCTGAAGGACGTCGTCGCGCGCCTCGTGCCCTACTGGGAGTCGCAGATCGTGCCCGACCTCACGGCGGGCAAGACCGTCATGGTCGCCGCGCACGGCAACTCGCTGCGCGCGCTGGTCAAGCACCTCGACGGGATCAGCGACACGGACATCGCCGCCCTCAACATCCCCACGGCGATCCCGCTGGTCTACACCCTCGACGAGAACCTGCAGCCCACCGTCAAGGGCGGCCGCTACCTCGACCCGGAGGCCGCCGCTGCGGCCGCCGCGGCCGTCGCGAACCAGGGCCGCTGAGCCCGGTCGCAGCCACGAACGAGGGGGCCCCGCCGCTCATCCGCGGGGCCCCTCGTCGTCGTGCGCGGTCCTAGCGGGCCACCTGCTGGCCCTCGGGGTAGCTGCCCGTGACGAGGTAGACGACCCGGCGCGCCACCGAGACGGCGTGGTCGGCGAACCGCTCGTAGTAGCGGCCGCACAGCGTGACGTCGATCGCGGCCTCGATGCCGTGCGACCACTCCGGCGACAGCAGCAGGGTGAACAGGCTGCGGTGCAGCTCGTCCATGACGTCGTCGTCGGTCTCCAGCTCCGACGCGACGTCGAGGTCGCGCCCGCTGATCACGCTGCCGGTCTTGGCCACGAGGCGCTGCGCGACGTGACCCATCTCGAGGATCGTGGGGCAGACCTCGACGGGGATCGCCGTCGACGGGTAGCGCAGCCGCGCCAGCTTGGCGACGTGCCGGGCGAGGTCGCCCATGCGCTCCAGGTCGGCCGACATCCGCAGGCTCGTGACGACGACCCGCAGGTCGGTGGCGACGGGCTGCTGCAGGGCCAGCACCTGGACGGCGCGGTCCTCGAGGCTGTTCTGGACGGCGTCGACCTGCCGGTCGGCCTCGATCACGGACTCGGCCAGGGAGAGGTCGGCGTCGAGCAGCGCCGTCGTGGCGCGTTCGATCGCGGATCCGACGAGGCGGGTCATCTCGACGAGCTGGTCGGAGATGACCTGCAGTTCGCCGTGGAACTGCTCGCGCATGACGGGCCTTCCTGAGGAGGGTTCGGTGCGGACCGCGCGGGCCGCGGCGAGCACACCACGCCTCGTCGTGGCGCGGTGTGACAGCGAGGACGCTGCGCGCGAACAGTCCCACGCCGGCGTGAACGCGTTCGGGCCGCAAGGTGAACAGGCCGGGAAGCTACGTTCCGTCACGGGCCGAAGGGCTGGATTCGCGGGTCCCGGCGCCTAACCTAATCCGGTGAGCCCCGTCTGGACCGCCGTCGTCGCAGGCTTGGTGGGCCTCGTCGTCGGCGCCGTCTCGGTCCTGGCGGCCCGGGCCAGCGAGCGCGACCGGCTGCGCCTGCCCGAGCCCGAGGCCGAGGAGCTCCCGTCGGGGGTGACGGAGGTGCTGGCCGTGCTGCGCTCGGCGGCGGTCGTCCTCGATCTCGCCGACGACGTGCTGAAGGCCAGTCCCGCCGCGTACGCGTTCGGATTGGTCCGCGGGCACGCGCTCGTCCACCCCGAGCTTCGCGACATGGCCGCGCAGGTCCGCCGCTTCGGGCTGGTCCGGGAGGCCGAGCTCGAACTCGCCCGCGGCCCGCTGGGGCGAGGTCGCCTCGTGGTGCACGCGCGGGTCGCGCCCCTCGGTGCCGAGCACGTGCTGGTGCTCGTGGAGGACCGCACGGAGGCCAAGCGGGTCGAGGAGATCCGGCGCGACTTCGTGGCGAACGTCTCCCACGAGCTGAAGACCCCCGTCGGGGCGCTGCACCTGCTCGCCGAGGCGGTGCACGACGCCTCCGACGACCCCGAGGCGGTGCGGCACTTCGCCCAGCGGATGGAGCGCGAGTCCGTGCGCCTGACCACGCTCGTGCAGGAGATCATCGACCTCTCCCGCCTGCAGGTGGCCGACGCGCTGCACCCCCCGGAGCCGGTCGACGTCGACGGCGTGGTGGCCGAGGCCATCGACCGCTGCCGGCTCGTCGCCCAGGCCAAGTCGATCGACGTCGTCAGCGGCGGCGACGAGGGGGCCGTGGTCTTCGGCGACCACGCGCTGCTCGTGACCGCGGTGCGCAACCTGGTGGGCAACGCCGTCGCGTACTCGCCGGAGGGCACCCGGGTGGGGGTGGGGGTGCGCCGCCAGGAGGGCCTGGTCGAGGTCTCGGTGAGCGACCAGGGCATCGGCATCCCCACGGCCGACCAGGACCGCATCTTCGAGCGCTTCTACCGGGTCGACCCGGCGCGCTCCCGAGCCACCGGCGGCACCGGCCTGGGGTTGAGCATCGTCAAGCACGTGGCCGCCAACCACGGCGGCGAGGTCACCGTCTGGAGCGTCGAGGGCCAGGGGTCCACGTTCACCCTGCGCCTGCCCGACGGCGCGGGCCAGCCCACGGCCGTCCCGCCCGTCACCGCCGAGGCGTCCCCCGTGGAGCCGCCCGCGCCCGCCTCGGCCCGCGCCCGCCACGCCGGCGGCGCGCTTCCCGCACGTCTTCCGTCCCGGACAAGGAGTACCCGCAGGTGACCCGCATTCTCGTGGTCGAGGACGAGGAGTCCTTCAGCGACCCGCTGTCGTACCTGCTGCGCCGAGAGGGCTACGAGGTCGCCGTCGCCGACGACGGCCCCGCCGCCCTGGAGGAGTTCGACCGCAACGGCGCCGACCTCGTCCTGCTCGACCTCATGCTGCCGGGATTGCCCGGCACCGAGGTGTGCCGGCAGCTGCGCAACCGCAGCAACGTCCCCGTGATCATGCTGACCGCCAAGGACAGCGAGGTCGACAAGGTCGTGGGCCTGGAGCTCGGCGCCGACGACTACGTGACCAAGCCGTACTCCTCGCGCGAGCTGGTCGCCCGGGTGCGCGCCGTGCTGCGGCGGGGCATCGAGCCCGAGGGCCTCGCGCCCTCGATCGTCGAGGCGGGCCCGGTGCGGATGGACGTCGAGCGGCACGTCGTCAGCGTGGGCGGCGGCACCGTGCAGATGCCGCTGAAGGAGTTCGAGCTGCTGGAGATCCTGCTGCGCAACGCGGGGCGGGTGCTGACCCGCATGCAGCTGATCGACCGGGTCTGGGGATCGGACTACGTGGGGGACACCAAGACCCTCGACGTCCACGTGAAGCGGCTGCGCGGCAAGATCGAGCCCGACCCGGCGGCCCCCCGCCACCTCGTGACGGTGAGAGGGCTCGGCTACAAGTTCGAACCGTGATCCGACCTGCCACGATGCAGGGACGACTCAGGCACGACGAAGGGGCGGCTGGCCGGTGGGCCCGCCGCCCCTTCGCGGTTGGGGGGGATCAGGGAGTGGCGGTGGGGCTCGCCGTGCTCTGCGCACCCTCGGACGGCGACGCCTCGGTGCCGGGGCTGGCCTCGGCGTCGGGGGTGGCTTGGCCGGTCGGCGTGGGCTCGCCCGTCGGGGCCGTGGGGCTGATCGAGGAGTAGTAGCCGGTGTTGGACAGGACCGGCACCTCCACCATGAACCGCGCGCCCTCGGGGTTGACGAACGTCAACTGCGTGTGACCGCCGGGCGGCGCGGGGGTGAGGGTGATGACGAGCGACGTCCCGCCCGGCCCGAGCTTGGTGAGGACGCCGGGCTTCACCTCGAAGCTGGAGCGGGCCACCTCGGCCAGGGACAGCGTGAGCGCTTCCTTGCCCTCGTAGATCAGGCCGCCGACGACCTGGCCGGGCTTGTAGGCACCGCTGGTGACGACGAGCATGTTCTGCAGCTTCAGCTCGCCCCCGGCGAAGGGGACGGTGGTGTTGTAGCCGTCGGCGGCCTGGTACGGCTTGACGGCCGTGGCCTCCGACATGGCCGAGCACCCGCTCAGACCGCCTGCTGCGGCGACGAGCAGCGCCAGGGCCGCCGCCGTCCGGGACGGCCGGCGACGCGGCCTGCCCCCCTGCGTCGGGTGGGGCTGGGACGGGATCGGGCTGTGGGGCGTGCGCGTCACGGCGCGGTCCTCCTCCTCGGCTGCTGCGGCAGCGGTCGTTGCGTGCAGGTTATCGCCTGGGGGGTCGCGCGCCCGCGGGCGACCCGGCCCTGGCAGCCGCCCGGCAGCCGTCCGGCAGCCGTGGGGCACCGGCCCGGCGATGGCCGGGCGTCGTGCCGATCCCGCGCGATGGATCACGAATCGTCACGCAGCGTCACCCCGACGGGCGTCCCCCGGGCGGCCCAGCAGCACGCTCCGTGCTGTCCTGTC
The DNA here is from genome assembly GCA_046330935.1 of Kineosporiaceae bacterium. GTDB lineage: Bacteria > Actinomycetota > Actinomycetes > Actinomycetales > Kineosporiaceae > JAXLRU01. Next base: position 53,303 of record JAXLRU010000004.1, on the reverse strand, counting down.
AAGACCCGTTCACCCCCCTTTCGGTGCCTGCCATGGGCCCTGACCTGCGAAAACGTTCATCCTCCCCGGTGACGGGCCCCGGCTCCCGTGCTACCATCGTCACGGGAAAGGGGATTCAAACACATGGCTTTCACGGTCGGCGAAACGGTTGTGTACCCCCACCACGGGGCGGCACGCATTGAGGCCATCGAGACCCGGGAGATCAAGGGCGAGAAGAAGGTGTACCTCGTCCTGAAGGTCGATCAGGGCGATCTGACGGTGCGCGTGCCTGCGGACAACCTTGACGAGATCGGGGTGCGCGACGTCGTCGGCCAGGAGGGTCTGGACCGCGTCTTCGAGGTGCTGCGCGCCCCCTATGCCGAGGAGCCGACCAACTGGTCGCGTCGGTTCAAGGCGAACCTCGAGAAGTTGTCCTCCGGTGACGTCATCAAGGTGGCGGAGGTCGTCCGCGACCTCTGGCGCCGCGAGCAGGGCCGGGGCCTGTCCACCGGTGAGCGCAGGATGCTCGCCAAGGCCCGGCAGATCCTCGTCTCCGAGCTCGCCCTGGCGGAGCACACGAACGAGGACAAGGCCGAGGCGCTGCTCGACGAGGTCCTCGCCTCGTGAGCTAGCCCGCATCGGGACGATTCGACGAACGACCCGGGACGACGCCTGTCGTCCCGGGTCGCTCGCTTTTGTCGGGCACACTGGTCCCGTGGCTGTGGGTGACCAGGCAAAGGCGCAACGTGAGCCCTCGACGTCCTCGGTGATGTGGGAGGTCCTGCGGTTCTGCGTCGTGGTCTTCCTCGCGGGGGTCGGGTACGAGGTGGCCACCGGCTTCCAGGGCGACGTCACCGTGCGGCTCGGGCCCTTCGACGTCGTGGCCGTGGGGGTGATCCTCGGCGCTGCCCTCGGCTACGTCCTGGGCGGCATCGTCGTGCGGGTCACCGGCCGCAGCCTCGCCGAGGCCGAGAAGGCGCTCATCGGCCGCTCGCCGGAGCAGGTGCTCGCGGGCTTGTCGGGGGCGGTCCTCGGGGTCGTCTTCGGTGCCGGGCTCGCCTGGCCGCTGCTGCTCGTGGGCCGCAGCCTGCTCACGCTGCCCGTCTTCGTGTTCGTCTGCCTCAGTCTCGCGCTGCTCGGGTACCGGGTGGGCCTGGCCCGCCGCGACGGCGTCATCGCCATGCTCTCGGCCCGGGGCGCCATGCAGTCGCCCGCGCCCCAGGTGGCGTCGCTGCCCCGGCTGCTCGACACGTCGGTGGCCATCGACGGGCGCATCGTCGACGTCGTCCGCGCGGGGTTCGTCCACGGCCGCCTGCTCGTGCCCACCCCGGTGCTGGCCGAGCTGCAGGGCCTCGCCGACGCCGCCGACGAGGTGCGCCGGGGCAAGGGGCGCCGGGGCCTCGACGTCCTCGACGCCCTGCGCCGCGAACGCGGCATCGACGTCGAGGTGATCGGTGACGAGGCGATCGAGGTGCCCGAGGTCGACGCCAAGCTGATCCGGATGGCGCTCGACCGTGGCGTGGCCCTGCTCACCCTCGACACGAACCTCGCCAAGGTCGCGGCGCTGGCCGGCGTGCGCGTGATGAACCTGCACGCCCTCGCCCTCGCCCTGCGCCCGCCCGTGGTGGCCGGCGACGTCGCGCACGTCCTGCTCACCCGCCCGGGCAAGGAATCCGGGCAGGCCGTGGGCTACTTCGACGACGGCACGATGGTCGTCGTCGAGCGTGCCCGCGAGTGGGTGGGCAAGGACGTCCGGGTGTCCGTGACCAGCGTCCTCACCAGCGCCGGGGGCCGGATGGTGTTCGCCCGGCTCGTCGAGGACGCCGCCGCCACGGAGGTCGCCCCCGCTCCGTCGGCGGCCGCGCCGGTCGTCGGGTCCGCACCCGCCGCGCAGCCCCGGCCCGCCCCGCCGCGCCCGGGGGCCGCGCGTCCCGGGCCGCGCGCTTGAATGGCGCGGTGACCTCCCCGCGACCCGTCGTCGTCCAGGTGTCGGCCGGTGCCGGGGCCCTGCGCGTCGGCGAGGCGTCCCTCGCCGACCGCGCCGCCGCCCTGGTCGGGCCCGCACCGCTCGCCTCGGGCCCCGCCGACCTGCCCGCCCCGGGCCCCCTGCTCGTCCTCGACGTCGCGCACGCGCTGGTGCCGGAGGCGGTGCGCGACGCCGTCCTCGCTGCGGGCGCGCAGCGTCCCGATGCCGTCGTCGTGCCGGTCCGCGACGTCACGGACACCCTCAAGGCGGTCGACGGCGAGGGGCGCGTGCGCGCGACGGTCGACCGCGCGGCCCGGCGGGAGGTGCTCACCCCCGTGCTGCTGCCCGAGCGTGCCCGGCACCTGCTGGAGGCCGAGGCGTTCTCGCCCGGCTGGCAGGCGCGGCTGTGCGCGGCCGCCGCGGCGCAGGGTGTCCCCGTGGTCGGCGTCCCGGTGCCGGGGCACGTCGTCGTCGTGCGCGACGCCACCGACGTGCGGCTCGCCGGCGGCCTCTGACCCGCCCTTCGAGCCGGCGCGCGGAGTCAGCGGCCGGCGAGCGCCCCCGCGGCGACGTCGAGGTCGCCCGGGTAGGTGATCTTCAGGTTGAGGCGCGAGGACGCGACGGTGTGCACGGGGGAGGGGCCGTACCGCTCCCAGATCGAGGCGGTGTCGGTGCCCTCGAAGCCGTCGGCGGCCGCCCGTCGGAACGCCTCCAGCAGCGCTGCGGCGTGGAACGCCTGAGGCGTCTGGACGGCGACCAGCGGCGGCTGCGCGCCCGGATCGGCTGAGGGGGCGGCTCCGGTCAGCACCGCGGCGTCGACGGTGTCGAGGCTCGGGACGGCAGGCACCGCGGCGGCGTGCGCGCGGGCGGCACCCAGCACGGCCGCGATGAGGCCGGGACCGGCCAGGGGGCGTGCGCCGTCGTGCACGGCCACGACGTCGAGGGCGCCTGCTGCGATGTCAGCGGCCAGCGCGCGCATCGCCTGCTGCTCGGAGCCGTGCCGCGTGGCGCCGCCGTCCACGACCGTCACCGGCACGTCGAGCCGCCCGCACGCGGCGAGCGCGGCGGCGGCCTCGGGCCGGTCGGCGGGCCGCACGGCCAGGACGATCCTCGACACCAGCGGGCAGGCCGCGGCGTGGCGCACCGACCACGCCAGCACCGGGGCCCCGGCCAGCGGCAGGTACACCTTGTTCGTGGCGGCGCCGACCCGGCTGCCCGAGCCCCCGGCGAGGATCACGTACGCGGCACCGGGGCGGGGCGGGGGCTGCGGCAGGTCGGGCACCCGGCCAGGCTACGGTCGGGGTCGGGGGCGAGTGCCGTGCGGGTGCCCTGCGGGTGCAGCGGCAGGTGCGACGAGCGGAAGGGATCAACGTGGACGCCGAGGAGGTCGCGCGGGCACTGCCGCGCGTGGGGCTGGGCGTCGACGTCCACGCGTTCGCCGGGCCCGGCAGCGAGCGGCCGATGCGGCTGGCGGGCCTGGACTGGCCCGGCGAGGTGGGGCTCGACGGCCACTCGGACGCCGACGTGGCGGCGCACGCGTGCTGCGACGCACTGCTGTCCGCGGCGGGGCTGGGCGATCTGGGCGCCCAGTTCGGCACGTCCGACCCGCAGTGGGCCGGCGCCTCCGGGGCGGCCCTGCTGGCCGAGACGGCCGCCCGCGTGCGGGCCGCGGGGTTCGCGATCGGCAACGTCTCGGTGCAGGTGATCGGCAACCGGCCCAAGCTCGGGCCGCGCCGGGCCGAGGCGGCGGCCGCGCTGTCCGCGGCGTGCGGGGCGCCGGTGACGGTGGCGGCGACGACGACCGACGGCCTGGGCCTGACCGGCCGGGGCGAGGGCGTCGCGGCCGTCGCGACGGCGCTGGTGGTGAGCACGGCTACCCTTGACCGGTGAGCGTGCGGCTGTTCGACTCGGCGACCCGGCAGGTGCGGGACTTCGTCCCGCTCGTCGAGGGACGAGCCGGCATCTACGTGTGCGGCGCCACCCCGCAGGCCTCGCCGCACATCGGGCACCTGCGCGCGGGCGTCGCGTTCGACGTCCTGCGCCGCTGGCTGACCCGCCGCGGGTACGACGTCACGCTCGTGCGCAACATCACCGACATCGACGACAAGATCCTCGCGAAGTCGGCGGAGGCCGGGCGGCCGTGGTGGGCCCACGCGTTCCGGTTCGAGCAGGAGTTCACGGCGGCCTACGACACGTTGAACGTGCTGCGCCCCACCTACGAGCCCCGCGCCACGGGGCACATGCCCGAGATGATCGCGCTGGTGCAGCGCCTGATCGACGCCGGGCACGCCTACGTGGCGGCTGACGGGTCCGCCGACGTCTACTTCGACGTCCGGTCCTGGGCCCGCTACGGCGAGCTCACCAACCAGGGCCTCGACGACCTCCCCGCCGACCCCGAGGGCGCCGACCCCGAGGCCGGCGTCGTGAGCCGCAAGCGCGACGCGCGCGACTTCGCGCTGTGGAAGTCGGCGAAGCCCGGCGAGCCCGGAACGGCGTCCTGGGCGACGCCGTGGGGTGCGGGGCGCCCGGGCTGGCACCTGGAGTGCTCGGCGATGGCCACGCGCTACCTGGGGGCGGAGTTCGACGTCCACGGGGGCGGCCTCGACCTGCGCTTCCCGCACCACGAGAACGAGGTCGCGCAGTCGCGGGCCGCGGGGGACGAGTTCGCCCGGTACTGGATGCACAACGCGTGGGTGGTCGCGGCCGGCGAGAAGATGAGCAAGTCGCTGGGCAACGTGCTGTCCCTGGCGTCGCTCACGCAGAAGGCACGTCCCGCCGTCCTGCGGTACCTGCTCTCCGCGCCGCACTACCGCTCCAACATCGAGATCTCGCCGGACTCCCTCACGGAGGCCGCGACGGCCTTCGAGCGGATCGAGGGCTTCCTCACCCGGGCCGACGAGGCCTCCGCGGGGGAGGTCGCCGCAGGGGAGGTGGCCGGGCAGGCGCTGCCGCCGGAGTTCGAGGCGGCCATGGACGACGACCTGGGCACGCCCGCGGCGGTGGCCGTGATCCACGAGACGGTCCGCGCGGGCAACTCGGCGCTGGCCGCCGGGCAGGTCGGGGAGGCCGTCGCGGCCGCCCTCGCCGTGCGGGCGATGGCCGACGTGCTCGGCTGCGACCCCTTCGACGCCGCCTGGGGCGCGCGCGGCGGCGAGGACTCGGCCCTGCGTGCGGCCCTGGACGCGCTCGTGCGCGCCGAACTCGACGCGCGGGCGGATGCTCGCAAGAACAAGGACTTCGCCACGGCCGACGCGATCCGCGATCGGCTGACTGCGGCCGGCGTGGTCGTGGAGGACACCCCCGGCGGTGCCCGCTGGACGATCGACGCCTCGCGGGTGCGCGTGGGCACGGAAGGAACCTGACCATGGCAGGCAACAGCAGCCGCAAGGGCGCGATCCGCAAGGGCGCGTCCAAGAAGGGCCCCACGGTCGGGTCGGGCGGGCAGCGCCGCAAGGGGCTCGAGGGCAAGGGCCCGACGCCGAAGGCGTCGGAGCGCACGGGGCACGTCGCGGCCCGCCGCGCCTCGTCGCCGGCCAAGCGTGAGAGCTCCGCGACGCGCGGCGCAGGGCGGGCGGGAGCGGGCGGCGGGGCCGCCGGACGCCGTTCGGGCGGCTCGACCGAGATGGTCGCCGGGCGCAACCCGGTCGTCGAGGCGCTGCGCGCGGCCGTGCCCGCTCGGGCGCTGTACATCGCCAGCAAGATCGACACCGACGACCGCGTGCGGGAGGCCCTGCAGCTGGCCACCGACCGCGGGCTGCCGCTGATGGAGGCCTCGCGGCTCGACCTCGATCGCCTCACCGGCAACGCCGTGCACCAGGGCCTGGCCCTGCAGGTGCGCCCCTACACCTACGCCCACCCCGAGGACCTGCTGGAGCGGGCCGCCGAGGCCGACGAGGTGCCCCTGATGGTGGCCCTCGACGGCGTCACCGACCCGCGCAACCTCGGCGCCGTCGTCCGTTCCGTGGGCGCGTTCGGCGGCCACGGCGTGATCATCCCCGAGCGCCGCTCGGCGGGCATGACGGCGTCGGCGTGGAAGGCCTCGGCCGGTGCCGCCGCCCGCATCCCTGTCGCGGTGGCGAGCAATCTGACGCGCGCCCTCACCGAGCTGAAGAAGGCCGGCGTGTTCGTCGTCGGGCTCGACGCCGACGGCGACACGCTCGTCCACGACCTGGAACTCGCCACGCAGCCCCTCGTCGTCGTCACCGGGTCCGAGGGGGCCGGGCTGTCGCGGCTCGTCCGCGAGGCGTGCGACGCCGTCGTCTCGATCCCCATGGCCTCGGGCAACGAGTCGCTCAACGCCGGCATCGCCACCGGCGTCACGCTCTACGAGGTGGCCCGGCTGCGCTCGCGTCGCTGACGCCGCACCCGCACGTCTACGGCGTCGGGCGTCGTCCGGCCGGTCACCCGAGCAGCCGGGGCGGCGCGGGCTCCTCGCGGTCGGCGGCCTCGCGCGCCCAGGCGAGCAGGCCCGCGACGTCCACACCGTGCGGGGGCCGATCGGCGTAGGGGGCGATCCGGTCGCTGCCGCGGGCGAGCAGCGTCCGCGCACCGGCGGTGTTGCCGCGCAGCGCGTGCGTGAGGCCTACCGCGAGCTGGGCGAGGCCCTGCCACAGGTCGCGCTCCTGCGCGGGGGCGTGCTTCCAGGCGCCCTCCAGCACCTCGTGGGCGTGGAAGGGGCGGCCGCCGTCGAGCAGCGCCTGGGCCTCGGCCAGCGCCTGCGCGGGAGCCAGGACCAGCGACTCGTCCACCCGGGGCACCCCCTGCGCGCCTCGGGGCAGGGGGCGGCCGAGACCGTCGCGCGGGCGGGCGTTGGCGGGGCGGCCCAGCGCGTCGCGCTCACGGTCCTCGATGCTCACCCCTCGACCCTGTCACGCCCCGGGCCTCGCGTCCCGCGGGCGTGCCGCTCAACCGGCGAGCGCCGACGCCCCGGCCAGGAGCAGGCCCGCTGCGGCACCCACCCCCACCACCCGCAGCACCGACCAGCCCCGCCGCAGCAGCAGCCACCCGGCCACGAGCGCCACCGCCACCGCACCCGGGCGCCACGAGCCGAGCTCGGGCACGAGCACCCGCAACGGCTCGGGCCCCCGCAGCCGGGACTCGGCGAACACGGTGTGCACCACGAGGTAGAGCCCCAGGTTGGCCATGACCCCGACGACCGCGGCCGCGACGCCGTCCAGCGCCCGGGTGAGCCGGACGTTGCCGCGCAGGCGCTCCACGAACGGGGCGCCGAGCAGGATGAACAGGAACGAGGGCACGAACGTCACCCACGTCGTGACGACGGCGGCGACGGTCGCGGCGAGCCACGGATCGACGTCGCCCGCGTGCCCGTAGGCGCCCACGAACGCCACGAACTGGACGACGAGGATCAGCGGACCGGGCGTGGTCTCGGCCAGGCCGAGCCCGCGGACCATGTCCTGGGGGCTGATCCACGCGTAGGCCTCGACCGCCCGCTGCGCGACGTAGGAGAGCACGGCGTAGGCGCCGCCGAACGTCAGCAGCGCCGAGCCGGCGAAGAAGCGTCCCTGCTGGGCCGCCACGTGGTCGCCGCCCCAGGCCAGCGCCACCAGGGCGACGGGCAGCAACCAGGCCGGGACGCCCACCGCGAGCACCAGCAGCGACCGCCGCCACGAGGGCGCCGCGTGCGCGAGGGCGTCGTCGGGGATCAGCGGCGGGTCGGCGTCCTCGCCCGGCTCGGGCGCCGTGCCCGCGGGGCGGCCGCGGCCGCCCACCAGCAGCGACACGGCCGCCGCGCCGACGACGACGAGCGGGAACGGGACGCCGAACAGGGCCAGCGCGGCGAAGGCGGAGGCGGCCAGGGCGAGCGCGACGCGGTCGCGCAGGGCGCGCCGGGCCAGCCGCCAGACCGCCTGGGCCACCACGGCGATCACGGCGGGGCCGATCCCCGCGAACACCGCCTCGACGGCGCCGGCGTCCCCGGCCGCCACGTACAGCGCCGACACGGCCAGCATCACGGCCGCGCCCGGCAGCACGAACAGGCCCCCCGCGACGAGCGCGCCCCGGGTGCCGTTCAGCAGCCACCCCGTGTACGTGGCCAACTGCTGCGCCTCGGGCCCGGGCAGGAGCATGCAGAAGCTGAGCGCATGGGCGAAGCGCCGCTCGCCGAGCCACCGCCGCTCGTCCACGAGCGTGCGATGCATGACGGCGATGTGCCCGGCGGTGCCGCCGAAGCTCTGCAGGGAGACCGCCCACCACACCCGGGTCGCCTCACGCAGGGTCACGGGGCTCGTGGGCGCGGGTGCAGGGGTGGTCACGGGTCAAGTCTGGGGCGCCCAGGTAAACGGTTGGCAGCGGCGACACCGATGCGGTGAGGTGGCCGCGTGCAGATCGTCCCGGAGCTCGCCCAGCACGCCGCCGCCGTCCCGCCGGTGATCCGCAGCGCTTTCGGCGATCACGCCCCCAAGGTGGACGCGCTCGTCGACGCCCTACGGCAGGCCGCGAGCGACCGCGGCGCGATCGGCCCCGGCGGGCCCTGGTACCACGGCTGGCTGGCGGTGGAGGGTGAGCGCGTCGTCGGCTACGTCGGCGCGAGCCGGATGCTGCTCGTGACGTCCGACCGCGCCGTGACGGAGGTCTGCTGCCTGTCGCCGCTGGCCGTCGTCCCCGACCGGCAGCGGCAGGGCGTCGGACGCGCCCTCGTCGCCGCCGTCGTCGAGTGGGCCGACCGCGTGGCGATGCCCGCCGTCGTCCTCGAGGGCGACCCCGCCGTCTACTCCCGCTACGGGTTCGTCCCGGCCTCCGACGTCGGCTGGGGCCGCGTGTCGCCGCTGATCCCCACGCCGGCCCAGCAGGTGTACCCGCTGCGCGAGGGCCTGCCCGCCGGGCGGCTGATGTACCCGGAGCCGGTGTGGTGGGCGGGTGCGTCGGGCCTGCCCGTGGACCCGCTGCTCGACGAGCTGTCCCGGCAGGCCGGCGCCCTCGCCGTCCTGGCCCTCGACGCCGACGCCGACGTCCCCTATCCCGGCGAGGTACCGTTCGGCAGCCGCGCGTTGCTGCCCGGGGCGCCCGGGTGGACGCCCGACGGCCTGCTCGACCATCTCGGAACGGTGTACCGGCTCGTGACGGCCTGGCTGCGCGAGGGCGCCCGACCCCGGACGGCGCCCGTGCGCGGCGAGGTGGCCCCCGGGCTCGACGCGTGGCATTGGATGGTCGACGCGTGGCACGACCTGCACGACGAGCTGGCCCGGCGTCCCGCCGACGCCCCCACGAGCACGTGGTGCGCCTACGACGCCACGGTCGGGTTCTGGCGGCGGCGGATGCTGCACGAGACGGCGATCCACGCCGCCGACGTCGCCGCCGCGGCCGGGGTGCGCTGGCGGCTGCCCGACGCCGTGGCGCACGACGGCGTCGAGGAGGCGCTGCGGCTGTGGCTGGGGACGATGCTCGGCTCGTCGGTCGGGGGCGGCGGGCAGCGGATCACCGTGGCCGCCGACGGCGGCGAGGAGTGGACCGTGGCGCTGCACGGCGGCGTGGTCGAGGTGCACCGCCTCGGCGGGACGACGGACGCGCGCCTGAACGGGCCCGCGGGCGCCGTCTACCGGTGGCTGTGGGGGCAGGCCACCGACGACGAGGTGACGCTCGACGGCGACCTCACCGCCGTCGCCGCCCTGCGTTCGTGCCTGGCCCGGGCGATGCAGTGAGGGTGGGAAGGTCAGGAAGCAGCGGGCCGGAGCAGTTCTTCGCTGAAGTAGCGGGAGTGCGTACGCTTCATGGTCGCCACGTCCGTCGCCGTGAGAACGACGATCTCGCGACGATAGTCACGGCCGTCCTCGGCCTCCAGGGCGAACCGGGCCTGGAGAGCCTCGGCGCTGGAGTCGAAGATCCTTTGGCTGACGATGCGGCCGGACGGGCGATCGTAGACCAACAGCATGCTGATCATTCCCGCTCCTCGCTGATGATGCGCTTCCAGCCTTCCAAGAAGTTTCGCAGATCCTCATGCAGCTGCGTCAAGCCGTCCACCTGGACCTGCATGCTCGGGGCGAGCGCGGCAATCTCAGCCGCTTGCTCGGCCGTCGTCTCAAGGCTCGCGATGAGGTCGGACATGCGCAGCGCGGTAGACCACACAAGTTCTCGCGGGATGTCGCCACCCCCCATGACCCTGCTCGGCTGGTCTGGTCCCTCGCCGTAGCGGACGCCCCGACCCCAGACATCGCCCATCGCTTCCATCAACTGCGCCCAGGTGTCCTGGTACCTCGTCCTGACCTGAACCTCTACCGGCAACGTCTCGATCCACACGATGACGTGGACAGCGCGATAGCCGACGCTGGGAGAGCTGCGCCGGTCAATGCTCCTTGGCACTCGATCCTTCGCCGCGAAACGCTCCATGATCGTGTGGACTGCGTCGTCCTGGTTCCCTCGACCGCCGTCCACGACGATCCTGGCGCCGGCGATGTCCTGCATGCCCTTGAGACCCATGCTGCTTCCACGCTGGGCGTGGCGACGCAGCTTCTCGATCAGGACGTCCTCGGTCTTCACCCGTGACGTCGGCTCGAATCCGAGATCTCGCAGCTCGCCCACCACCTCGTCGAGCACGACGGCGTAGGCGGCCAGGACGGACTGGAGCAGCGCACGGTCCTCGGGTGAGGGCGGACCGACACCGGCAGCCAGCCGTTTGCCGAGCTTGTCCAGCTGGGACCGGGAGAGCGGCAGGGGCACGGTAGGCACCGTAGGACGCGCCGCCGACACTCACTCCTGCGCGATCGGCTCCGCGATGACGGGGATCTCCTCGGTGTCGACGCCGAGCACCGCGCGCTCGTCGGGCTTGTGCACGAGGACCTTGCCAACGTAGCTCCACACCGCCTCGGGCAGGCCGACGTCGCGGCCGGAGGCCTCCGACAGGTACCAGCGGTGCTCCAGCACCTCGTGGTAGATCTCGGCGGGCTCCAGCTTGCCGCGCATGTCGCGAGGCACCGCCTGCACGACGGGCTCGAAGACGTCCTGCAGCCACTCGTGGGCGAGCAGCTCCTCGTTCTCGGCCTGCCGCCCGGTCTGCGCGCGGTAGCCGTCGAGGTCGTTGAGCAGCCGCCGGGCCTGGTTCTCCTCGACGTCGAGGCCGGTCAGGCGCAGCAGGCGCCGGGAGTGGTGGCCGGCGTCGACGACCTTCGGCTCGATCCGCACCGAGGTGCCGTCGATGTCGGTGCTGATCTGCAGCTCCCCGACGTCGAAGCCGAGGTCGTTGAGCCGGCGGATGCGCGCCTCGACCCGCCAGCGCTCGCCGGGCTCGAAGGACTCCGCCGCGGTGAGCTGGTCCCAGAGCTCGTTGTAGCGCTGCCCGATGATGTCGGCGATCTCGACCGGGTCGCGCGTCTCGTCGAGCAGACCGCCCGCCTGCAGGTCCATCAGCTCGCCCGCGATGTTCATGCGGGCGACGTCGAGGTCGTGCTCGCGCTGCCCGCGGGAGAGCCGGTCGTAGAGGTCGCCGGTCTCGGCGTCGACGAGGTAGGCGGCGAAGGCACCCGCGTCGCGGCGGAAGAGCGTGTTCGACAGCGACACGTCGCCCCAGTAGAAGCCGGCGAGGTGCAGGCGCACGAGCAGGACGGCGAGGGCGTCGACGAGGCGGGTGGCGGTGTCCACGCGCAGGGTCTGGGAGTACAGGGCGCGGTAGGGCAGGGAGAACTGCAGGTGCCGCGTCACCAGCGCGGGTTCCAGCGGGGTGCCGTCGGCGGCCACCCGGCCCGTGACGACGCCGACCGGCTCCACCGAGGGCATCTGCAGGCGGCGCAGCTGGCGCAGCAGCTGGTACTCGCGCCGGGCGAAGTTCTCGGAGATCTCCTTGACGGCGATCACGCCGTCCGACAACCGCACGAACCGCACGATGTGCCGGGAGATACCCCGGGGCAGCGCGGCCAGCCGGTTGGCCGGCCACTCCTCCAGCGGCACGCCCCACGGCAGGTCGAGGAGCGCGGGGTCGGGGTCGGCGGCAGTGATCTGCAGCGTCGGTGTGGCGTTCATCGAGGGCCATTCTGCCGCCGTCCGGGCCCCCGCCGTCGTGCCCTTTCGGCGTGGCGGGCGCCACGATCGGGCGAACGGTCCATGACGGCCGCGAGGATTTCGTGGAACGTTACGCTTCGTGGTGGTAGCGCCCGAACCTCGGGGACGATCGACCTTCTTCGCAACTGTCCGTATGACATGGCGCAGGAGGTATCCTCCCCGCCACCGGGTGGGTCGATGACGACGAGGAGACCGGAGGTGGCCGTGCCGGCGTCCGGTGCCCGCGTGCGGCTCAGCGACATCGCCGAGGAGGCGGGTGTCTCCGTCGCCCTGGTCTCGAAGGTGCTCAACGGCCGCGCCGACGTCGCCCCCACCACCCGGCGCAAGGTCGAGGACCTGCTCGCCAAGTACTCCTACCGCCCCCGCCGCGCCCCCGCCCGCGCGTCCACCCACCTCGTCGACCTCGTGATCAACGAGCTCGACAGCGCGTGGTCGCTGGAGATCGTCGAGGGGGTCGCGAAGGTCGCGCAGGACAACGACGCGGCGACGGTCGTGTCCGTGCTCAGCGGCGGCGAGGAGCACGAGGTGCAGCGGTGGCTGCGCAACCTCACCCACCGCCGCTCCGACGGCGTCGTGCTCGTCGTCTCGCAGCTCAGCCGCCGTCACCTCGCCCGTCTCGCCCGCCTCGGCGTGCCCGTGGTGGCCGTCGATCCGGCAGGGGAGCCCGACGAGGAGCTGCCGACGATCGGCGCGACCAACTGGTCGGGCGGGTTCGCGGCAGCCGAGCACCTGGTGGGCCTGGGCCACCGCCGGATCGCCGTGATCACGGGGCCACAGGACGTGCTGTGCAGTCGCGCGCGGCTCGACGGGTTCCGGGCCGCCCTCGACCGCGCCGGCGTGGACCTCCCCGCCTCGATGCTGCGCCACGGCGCCTTCACGACCGAGTCGGGGGAGCGCTGGGGGTCCGACCTGCTCGCGCACCGCGACGCGCCGACGGCGATCTTCTGCGGCAGCGACCAGCAGGCCTTCGGCGTCTACGCGGCGGCCCGGCGGCGCGGGCTCAGCGTGCCCGCCGACCTGAGCGTGGTGGGGTTCGACGGCCTGCCCGCCACCACGTGGGTGACCCCGCCGCTGACCACGGTGCGCCAGCCGCTGCGGGACGTCGCAGGGCTCGCCACCGAGATGCTGCTGCAGCTCATCCGTGGCCAGGCGCTGCAGTCGCGGCGGGTGGAGCTGGCCACGAGCCTCGTCGTCCGCGAGAGCACCTGCCCGCCCCGCGACGTCCGCGCCTGAGCGCCCGACCGCCCGCCCCGCGACGTCCGCGCCTGAGCGTCGGACTGTCGCATGGCGCAGGAGGCGCCGCCCTCGGTGGGCGCGGCGCCTCGGCCGTTCGGGGTGGAGCGTCGTGCTGGCGGAACTCAGCTCACGCGCAGGTCGGAGCTGTTGTCGAACAGGTGCACGTGGTCGGGCCGGCGCGAAGTGGGGATGATCTTGGCCCTTGACCGGGGGACGGCGACCGTCGGTGCGCGCGATGATCGGCAGGTAGTCGCGGCCGTCGGCGCCGTTGAGGGTGCCGTAGACGTACGCGCGCGGCGCCGCCTCGACGACGTCCACCTGCACGGCGAGGCCGTGGTCGGCGATTCGAGGTCCTCGGGGCGAGCCACCCACGGTGAGGGGCAAGCGTTCGAGGTGGTGGCGAGGACGTCGCGGCCGACGGGCCACACGGTGCTTGCCGAGCTGGACGCCGGTCTCGACCTTGGGCAGCTTCATCAGGTTCATGGCGGGGAGCTCGATGAAGCCGGCGACGAAGGTGTTGTTCGGCTTGTCGTACATCTCGTGGGGGTCGTGACCTGCTGCGGACGCCGTCCTTCAGCACGGCGACGTGGCCGCCCATCGTCATGGCCTCGGTCTGGTCGTGGGCGACGTGACCGTGGTGACGCCCGTGCTGCTGCGCGAGGCGACCTGGGTGTGCGGAGACGCGGAGCTGGCGTCGAGGCTCGACAGCGGCTCGTCCATGGAGAAGACCTGGGCTTGCGGACGATCGCGCGCTCCATGGCGACGCGCTGACGCTGACTACTCGAGAGGGCCTTCGGCTTGCGGTCGAGGTATGGGTGAGGTTCAGGATCTTGGCGGCGTCCTCGACTCCGCTTGCGGATCTCGGTCTTCGGCACGCCCGCGATCTTCAGGGCGAAGCCCATGTTCTCGGCGATGCCTCGCCATGTGCGGGTAGAGCGCGTAGCTCTGGAAGACCATCGCGATGTCGCGGTCCTTCGGGGGACGAAGGTGACGTCGCGGTTGCCGATCATGATGCGGCCGGAGTTGACGTCCTCCAGGCCGGTGAGCATGCAGCGAGGTGGACTTGCCGTGCGCCCGAGGTTGACGAGGACGAGGAACTCGCCGTCCTCGATGTGCGTGTCGAGGGAGTCGACTGCGGGCTTGCGCCGCTGGGGTAGATCCGGCTGGCGTAGTCGAACGTGACGGTAGCCATGGTGAAGGCTTCCTTCCACCGGCAGGAACAGCCGGACGATCCGAGGAGAGACCGCCACTACGTCGGCGGCCTGGCAAGCCGATTGGTCCTGCTCGAAAAGCCTGGGTGCCGTCGGGCCGACGTCCGCGCTTCCGTATGAACCGGCCGCACGTCACCGCGCAGCCACGGAATCTTCGCGCTCAACCTGGTGGACAAGCCCGCGGCCGGCAGAGAGGTCACGATCTGGTGGAGATGGTGCTCGCCAGGCGTCGCCTGCGCGGCGCCGGCGCGCCGCGAGTCGGACGGGAACTGGCCAAGTCGCCGCCCGCACATCTGCACGATTCAGGCGCACCTCTGGTGTGACCCCGCTCACAGCCCGTACCGTCGACGGACCGGCGATCGGCGCCGGCACCGACGAGTGGAGGTGGAACGGCGTGCGGATCTTCGACATTCTCCGGGCCAAGGGCGATCTGGTGGTGACGATCGACCCGGACGAGACCGTCCAGGGCCTGCTGGACCAGCTGGCCCAGTTCAAGGTCGGCGCCCTCGTGGTGACCGGGGCGGACGGCGGCGTGGTCGGCATCGTCTCCGAGCGCGACGTGGTGCGGAACCTCCAGGCCACCGGCGCCTCGCTGCTCGCGCAGCCCGTCTCCTCGATCATGACGTCGCAGGTGCACACCGCCACCCCCGACGACGACCTCGAGGACCTCGCCACCCTGATGACGGAGCGCCGCTTCCGGCACGTGCCGGTGCTGAACGACGGGCGCCTGGCCGGGATCGTGACGATCGGCGACGTCGTCAAGCACCGCCTCGAGCAGTTGCAGGCCGAGCGCGACCAGCTGACCGCCTACATCTCCAGCTGAGCCGCGGGCTCCGGCCCGACACCTCACAGCACCCGGCAGGCCGGGGCGGCGATCGCCGCCCCGGCCTGCGCGCATGTCCGGGACGCAATCCCGTTGATCGGCACGTGCGGCGGCGCCAGGCTGTCGCCGTGCCGCTAGCCCTGGCCGCCGCGTCGGCCCTCAACCCTGCGTCGGCGATGGTCGCCGGCGTCGTCGCGGGCCTCGGCGTCGCCGTCCCGCTCGGGGCGGTCGGCCTGCTGCTCGTGCAGGAGGGCATGCGACGCGGGTGGCGCGTGGGGTCCGGCTCGGCGGCGGGTGTGGCGACCGTCGACCTCGTCTACGCGGGCCTTGCGGCGGTGGCGGGTGCCGCGGTGACGCACGTCCTGGCCGGGCGCGAGCGGGCGGTGCACGTCGTCGCGGGTGCGGTCCTGGCCGCCGTCGCCGTCCGCGGGCTGCTCGGCCTGCGGGGCGAGGCGACCAGCGGGCTCGACGTCACGCCCGAGGCGGGCACTCGCCGTCCGGCCCTGCGCGGGTGGGCGCGGTTCGTGGGGATCACCGCGGTCAACCCGCTGACCTGCCTGTACTTCGTGGCGCTGGCCGCGGGCCTCGGGCCGCGGCTGGCGTCGGCGTCGTCCCGCGTCGCGTTCGTCGCCGGGGTCGGAGTCGGGTCGCTGGCCTGGCAGCTCGTGCTGGTCGCCGTCGGAGCCGGTGCGGGGGCGGTCCTGGGCGAGCGCGGCCGCCGGGTCACGGCGGTGGTGGGCAACGTCGTCGTCCTCGCGCTCGCGGTGGTCGTCGCGCTGGGCTGACCCGCCTCAGCAGAAGCGGGCGACGGGGGCGCCGAAGAGGTACCCCTGGGCGCGGTCGCACCCGATGTCGATCAGCATCTGCGCCTGCCGGGTCGTCTCCACGCCCTCGACGACCACCGAGACGCCGAGCCCCCGCCCGAGGCCCATCACGGCCTCGACGATCCGCTCGCACTGGGTGTCATGGCCGAGCCCGGCGGTGAAGCTGCGGTCGACCTTGATCCCGGTGACGGGCAGGTCGCGCAGGTAGGACAGGGCCGAGAAGCCGGTGCCGAAGTCGTCGACGACGACCGAGACGCCGAGGTCGTCCAGACGCGTGAGCTCCTTGCGGGCCGAGGGGGCGGCGCTGAGCATCACCGTCTCGGTGAGCTCCACGACCAGCCGGGAGGCGGGCAGGTCGGCGCGCACCAGCACCTCCTCGACGGCGTCGGCGAGGCCGGGCCGCGAGACCTGGTGCGCCGAGACGTTGACGGCCACGTACCCGGCGTCCGGTCCGGCCTCGGCCGCCGCGCGCACCGCGCGGTCGAGCACCCACAGGCCCACGTCGCTGATCAGCCCTGACTCCTCGGCGACGTGGAGGAACTCGCCCGGCGCGAGCAGCCCGCGCTGGGGGTGCATCCATCGCACGAGCGCCTCGCGGCCGACGGGCGTGCCCGTGGTGACGTCGACGATCGGCTGGAAGTGCAGGCGCAGCTGGTCGGCGTCGATGCCCTCGCGCAGCGCCAGCTCGAGGTCGAGGCGCTCGCGGGCCCGGCGGCGCAGCGTGACGTCGACGAGGTCCCAGCGGTTGCGGCCCTGGCCCTTGGCCCGGTACATCGCCGCGTCCGCGTCGCGCAGCAGGGTCAGCGGGTCGGCGTCGGGGGAGGACGAGACGGCGATGCCGATGCTCATCGTCGGGACGACCGTGCGGTTGCCGACCTTCGTGGGTTCCGCCGCCGCCTCCGCGATCCGCTCGGCGACGTGGAACGCCTCCCGCTCGTCCACGACGTCCTCGCAGACGACGACGAACTCGTCGCCGCCCATCCGGCCCGCGGTGTCGCCGGCGCGCAGCGCGCCCGACAGGCGCCGCGACACCTCGATCAGGACGGCGTCGCCCAGGTCGTGCCCCGCGGAGTCGTTGACCACCTTGAAGTGGTCGAGGTCGCAGAACAGGACGGCGACGTTGCGGTGGGTGCGCCGGCCGCGGTCGAGGGCCTTCTGGATGCGGTCGAGGACGAGCGTGCGGTTGGGCAGGCCGGTGAGCGGGTCGTGCAGCGCGAGGTGGGTGAGCAGGTCGTGGGTGCGCCGCGTCTCGGTGACGTCCTGGATCTGCACGATCAGGTAGGGCGCGCTGCCCGGCTCGTCGGCGCCGAGGGCCACGCTGAGCAGGCCCCACATCGTGCCTCCGCAGCGCTTCCGCCAGCGGCGCTCCAGCTCGATCGACTCCCGCTCGCCCCGCAGCAGGCGGCGGAGCTGGTGGGCGACGTCGGCGGCGTCCTCGGGGTGCATGAGGTCGCGCAGGGTCAGCTCGCGCAGCTCGTCGGCGTGGTAGCCGAACAGCCGGCACAGGGCCTTGTTGACCCGCAGGAAGCGCGTGTCGGCGTCCACCAGCGCGAACGCGACGGGCGTGTGGTCCATGGCGAGGCGGAACTGCTCCTCGCCGCGCAGGAGGTGGCGGTGGCGGCGGCGCGACTCGGTGACGTCGACGACCGTCGAGATCACCGCCGGGGCGGGCGGCGGCCAGCCGGTCGGGGCCAGGCGCGGACGCTGCTGGGGATCCGTGACGGCGTTGGCGGCCGGTGCGGTCAGGGACGCCGGGCGGGCGGCCTGGTCGGGCACCGGCACGCTGGTGACGCTCAGCCAGCGGCTGCCGGAGGGGGTGACCACCTCGACGGCGTCGTCCTGTTGCGGGCGACCGGTGCGCAAGGCGGCCAGCGCGAGCCCGTCGGCGGGGGTGTGCGGGGCGGCGGGCAGGCCCTCGGCGGGCAGGTCGAGCAGGATCCTCGCGGTCGCATCGGCGTCCAGGAGGCTGCCGTCACCTGCGTGGACGACCACTCCCTGTCCCAGGTGAGCGCCCACACGGTCCGGCATGCCCAGCCCTCGTCGTCGCGGCCAGGCCGGTCGTGCCTAGTGCCAGGAGCGGCCCGTAGGCCTCAGCTACTTGATGTTTCCAGAGGTGCCATCTCGGATGGCAACCATACCGTTACTGTCCGTTGATGAGATTGACCGAACGGAGGATGCCGGGCTGGTGAACGCCTGTCGCGCGGGCGCGCGCGACGGCCGCTTCGGGCAGTCGCTACCCTGGCGGCGGAGGGCGCCTCGCGTCCCCTCCGGCCGGCATGGCGCAATTGGTAGCGCACCCGACTTGTAATCGGGCGGTTCTCGGTTCGAGTCCGAGTGTCGGCTCCGTCACCAACCCGGCCCGCGTCGCCTTTCAGGGGCGCGCTCCGGCCTGTGCCACGTTCCAGATCCGCGGCTTCCGTGAGTTCGCACCCCTTGACGGCCCCTCCCGCTCACGGAAGGTGCGCATCTGGACGGCAGGAGAGCCGAGCAGCACCGCAGCCATCGCGGGGGTTACGCCCCGAGCGTGCCCCGCCGCCTCGCGCGGGCACAGTTACAGGGAGCGGGGGCCGCTGATGGCCGGTCCTTGCTATGAGATGAGCCGGTTCTCATAACAAGCTGCCCGGCGGCTATGGGAAACGAGCAGCGGCGGCGGGGACGCTCACGGACAGGCCAGCCGCTCGGCGTCCGATCCGCACCGTTCGTCCGCGCGACCGGGCAATCATGTGATCATGGCCGGTGAGGTGAGGCCATCCTCACTCCCATCGTTCACAGTCCGCCGCGGCCGAGGGGCCGACGGCGCGAGTACGGGGGTTCCACATGCACGTTCCTCGATCGTCCCTGCCTGCCCTGCGCCGCCGCGCGGGTCTCGTCGCCGTCGCCGTCCTGGCCGCGGCCGGCCTCGCGGCCACGAGCCCGGCATCGGCCACCCGCCAGGCCGAGCAGGCCAACTTCATCGTGAGCTGCCCGTTCAGCCACCGCGCCGCCGACGACCCGCTGGTCCACCCGGGCATGGCGGGCATGTCGCACCTGCACGACTTCTTCGGCAACACCACCACCGACGCGGAGTCCACCACGACGTCGCTGCTCGCGGGCGGCACCACCTGCGACCGCACCGGCGACACGGCGGCCTACTGGATGCCCACGACCTACGTGGGCGGCAAGGCCGTGAAGGCGCTGAAGGCGACCGTCTACTACCGCAACGTCGCCGCGAACCCGGCGGACGTCGTCCCGTTCCCTACCGGTTTCCACATGATCGCGGGGGACCCGACGGCGAGCGCCGCGGACCCGCAGCGCGCCAACTACGTCGGGTGGGCCTGCCGCAAGGACAGCGGCCCGAAGGCCGGCATCAAGGGACGCTGGACCTCCGACGCCCCGACCTGCAAGGCCGGCCAGACGCTGGTGTTCCGGGTGCGGTTCCCCGACTGCTGGAACGGCGTCGACCTCGACTCGGCCGATCACCGCAGCCACGTCGCCTACGGCAAGAACGGCGTCTGC
The DNA here is from genome assembly GCA_046330935.1 of Kineosporiaceae bacterium. Lineage (GTDB taxonomy): Bacteria > Actinomycetota > Actinomycetes > Actinomycetales > Kineosporiaceae > JAXLRU01. The sequence goes on along the minus strand of JAXLRU010000004.1, from coordinate 33,761 downwards.
CCGAAGGGCTTCCCGGTGCACGTGCCGCGGGTGTCGATGACGGAGGGCCTGGACAGCCGCGGCGGCCCCACCACCGCGCTGTCGTCGGGGTCGGTGTTCACCGGGCACGCCGACTTCATCAACGCCTGGCAGCCGCAGGAGCTGTCGCGGCTCGTCGACGAGTGCCTGCACGAGGGCCTCAAGTGCGGCTTCACCAGCGACGGCAGCGACCTCTGACGCGGTGAAGGCTTCGGCGAGGGCTCAGGTGTCGAGCAGGCGGGTGAGGGTCTCGACCTGCTCGCGCACCTGAGCCACGTTCGCGGTGATCCCCGCGGCGGCCGAGTCGGACTCCTGGGCGACGGCGGAGACGGCCGAGACCATCTGGGCCAGGCCCGAGGTGACGGCCGAGTGCTCCTCGAGCGCGGCGGCGATCGTCGCCTGCTCCTCGTCGATCCCGTGGATGACGTCGCCGATCCGCTCCACGGCCTCGGTGCCGGTGTCGGCCGCCCGGGTGATCGCCTCGATCTTCTTCTCGATGTCGCCCACGCTCGCCGATGTCGTCGCCGCGAGCTGCTTGACCTCCTCGGCGACGACGGCGAAGCCCTTGCCGGCGGAGCCGGCGCGGGCGGCCTCGATCGTCGCGTTGAGGGCCAGCATGCGGGTCTGCTCGGCCACGCCGGTGATCAGGCGCAGGACGTCGCCGATCTCGACGCCGGCGCGCTGCAGGTTGCGCAGCTGCTCCAGGCCCTCGCCGCTGGCGGCGACGGCGGCGGACACGCGGTCGGTCATGTGGCTGGTGGCGCGGGCGATCTCGCACACCGTCGCGCGCAGCTCCTCGGTGGCGGCCGAAGCCGTCTGGACCTGCTCGGACGTCGTGGCCGCGAGGTCGCGCAGGTGCAGCGACACGTCGGTGAGGTCCCCGGCGGCGGTGTCGACACCGCGGGCCGCGGCCGCCGCCGTCGCGTTGCGTTCGGAGACGTTGTCCCACAGGACGACGAAGCCCAGCCGCTCGCCCGTCGCGTCGGTGATCGCGTTGATCGCCGTCCGCAGGGTGATCCCGCCGAAGGCGAACGTCGCGTCGCGGGGCAGCTGCGCGGGGTCGGCGAGGATGCGGTCGATCCGCGCGGGGTCGCGGTGGAACCGGTGGATCGAGCCGCCGAGCAGGTCGTGCAGCTCCAGCCCGAACGTGTCCCGGATCGCCGGTGCCAGGCCGCGCAGGGTCGCCTCCGCCCGCCGGTTCATCCAGACGAGCGTGAGCTCGACGTCGGCGACGAAGCAGTTGCCGTTGAGGCTGGACAGCGTGGCCAGCAGCGCGTTGGACCCGTCGGCGAGGTGGGCGTGCAGGCGCTGGGCGGGGGCCTGGGGCCGGGAGCCGGTGAGGAACGGCAACGGGTACTCCCTCGGTCGGTGGGCGCGGCGGTGGGACGTGATCCGTTTCCCCGGTGAAGTGTTCGACCCAGGTTCGTCCGTCCTTGAGCGGTGATCGGCGGGAAGTCCCCTCCGCCGCCCTCGTCCTGAACCGCGTCACCACCGCTCGCGAACGAGACGGGGGCTGCACCCTTGACCCCTGCAGGGAGTCTGCCTAGGGTGACCAACGGTCACCGCACGCCGCCGTCCGGGCGGATCCGGCGAGATCGGGGACGGCGTGAACGATGAGGCTTTCGGGGTGGCCACCGAGCCCCCCGGCCCCCTGAGCGCTCGGCGCAGGGCCGCCGTCGGCCCTCGGTCGGTGGCTCACGCGGCCTTCGGCGCCTCCCTGCGCTGCGTTCGGGTCGACCCCGCCTACGCCCGCCTCCTCGGCCACTCCTACGAGCACGTGCTCGGCAAGCCGTTCCGCGACGTCAACCCCGGCCTCACCCCCGCCGAGGCCCGCCGGGTGGCGCTGCTGCTGTCGGCCACGGCCGCCCGCCCGCGCCAGGTGCACCTGCACCTGCGGCGCGACGAGGCGACCGGCCGCACGCGGCTGTGGCAGTTCAGCTACGCCCGCGCGAAGGTGGCCGCGGTGTCGGTGCTGTCCGTGGGCGGCCTCGACGTCACCGCCCAGGCGCTGCGCCTCGTGGACCACTACCGCCCCTCGGGGGAGGACCCGCTCGGCCTGCTCGCCTCGCCGGGCGCCTTCCGCGCCGAGGTCGCCGACGCCGTCCGCCGCTCCTCCGGGGGTGGTGGGGTGGGCATGCTGATGCTCGACGTCGGCACGTGCCTGCAGGTGGCCTGGCCCGCCGGCTCGCCCGAGCGCGACCTCGCGCTGCTGGCGATCTCGCGGCGCCTGTACGCGAGTGCCCGCGCCGGGGAGGTCGTCAGCCGGCTGGAGCCGACCCGTTTCGCCGTCCTGTGCTCCAGCGGCGACGGCGCGATCCGGCTCGCCGACCGCGTGCGGGCGTCGGTCACCACGCTGCTCGACACGGGCGCGGGCGTGCCCGTGCCCGGTCCGAAGATGGCCGCGCTCGCCGCGATGCCCCGCGAGCGGGGCGCCGACTTCCTGCGTCGCGCGCGCGGCACCGTCGAGGGGACGATCCAGGCGCCCGAGGGCCGCCGCCCCGCCCCCGCGGTCGTCGACGAGGACCTCGCGGCCAGGCTGATCGCCGGTCTGCGGCGCGAGGAGCGCACCGCCGAGGCGGCCGACGCCGACCTCGGGGCCGTCGAGGGGGGTCGGCTGATCGACCTCGCGGCGCTCGAGCCGCGACCCCGCGCCGCCGCCGCCGTGGAGACGCTGGACGCCGCCGAGGTCGCCGAGTAGGGCTTGACGCCAGCTTCGGTAAGTGGCAACTTACCAATCATGACGACGACGGATCCCGCCGAGGTGCTCACCGCGCTCGCCGACCCCACCCGGCGGCTGGTGCTGGAGCTGCTCGCGCAGGAGCCGTGCACCGTCGGCGAGCTCGCCGCGCGCCTGCCGGTGAGCCGTCCCGCCGTCTCCCAGCACCTCAAGGTGCTCAAGGAGGTGGGCCTCGTCGCGGACGAGGCCCAGGGCACCCGGCGTCGCTACTCCGTCGCCCCCGAGGGGGTGCAGGCCCTGCGCGACTACGCCGAGCAGCTCTGGCGCACCGCGCTCGGATCGTTCGCCGCCACCGCCCGGGCCGATGCGGGCCCCCCCGCACCGCCCTCCGACTGACCCCTTCCCCCACCGCCACCGCACCCCACGACGGCGGGCGCCCACCACGGCGTCCGTGCCATGCCGCACGCCCCGATCCGACCCGCACGTCCCGATCCGCCCCCACGTCCGATGTCGCCCCCACGTCCCGAGGAGTCCCCGTGAGCGTCACGACCATCCCGCCCGTCCTGCAGTCCGTCGTCGTCCCGCTGGCCCCCGAGCAGGCGTTCGACCTGTTCACCGCCCGCTTCGGCACCTGGTGGCCCGCCTCCCACTCCGTCAGCCCGAAGGGGATGGCCGAGTGCGTGCTGGAGTCCGGGGAAGGAGGCCGCTGGTACGAGCTCGACGCCGACGGCGGCCGCTGCGACTGGGGCTCGGTGCTCGCGTGGGAGCCGCCCGCGCGGCTCGTGCTCGCGTGGGGTCTGCAGGCCGACTACTCCTTCGACGCCGACCTGGAGCACTCGAGCGAGGTGGAGGTGACGTTCGTGCCCGTCGACGGTGGCACCCGGGTGGACCTCGAGCACCGCCACTTCGCCCGGCACGGCGACGGCGCCGCGGGCGTGCACGGCAGCGTCTCCTCCGAGGGCGGCTGGCCGCTGCTGCTCGACCTGTTCCGCGCCCAGGCCGGCTGAGCTCAGCCGGGCAGGACCCGGATCCCGAGGAGGTCGGCGAGCGCGGGGGCGAGCTGGGCGAGCAGGACGTCGTCCAGCACGGCCCCGCGCAGCCGGTCGACCCCCTCCAGCGACTCCAGCCGGACCCCGCGCAGGTCGAGCCCGTCGAGGTCGGCGCCGTGGAGCACGAGCTTGCCGATGGTGGCCCCACGCAGGCGCACCCGGCGCACGGTGGCCCCGCTGAGGTCGAGCTCGCCGATCGTGGCGCCGCCGAGCTCGACCTGCGTCCACTCGCCGCCGCGGGCGAGCAGGTAGTCGATGCGGCCCTCCAGCCGCACCCGCGACAGGTGGGCGCCGTGGAGGTCCAGCGCCCCCACCCGGACGCGGCGCGCGACGACCTCCAGCCAGGTGGAGTTCGAGGCGGCGACGGCGGGGGAGGCCAGCCCGTCGACGAGCGTGGAACTCAGGCGAGCCCCGCGCAGGACGGCGTCGTCGAGGGCCGCGTCGAGGATGCGCGACTCCAGGACCGTGGCCTCGCAGAGGTCGAGCGTCCCGCGCGCGCCGACGACGTCGACGGCGTCGAGCCGGGTGCCCGGGCCGAGGGCGGGCGGAGGGTCGAGGTCGGGCAGGGCCGGGTCGTCCTCGGCGACCCAGTCGAGGTCGCGGAGGCGGCGCGCGGGAGACACGCGGTCATCCTGGCAGAGGACTGGACGGAAGAAAGTAAGCGCGCTTACTATTGTCTTCATGACCACGATCACGACCGCCCGCGCCACCGGCTCCGCGACGCCCGAGGCCGTCTTCGCCGTGTGGGCCGACATGCCCGCCTGGCCGCAGTGGAACTCCGACACCGCCTGGGTGCGCCTCGACGGCCCCTGCCGCGAAGGCGCCACGGGTCGGCTCAAGCCCGAGGGCGGCCCGGCCGTCCCGTTCACCGTCACCCGCTGGGAACCCGGCCGCCGGTTCACCGACGTCTCCCGCCTGTGGGGCGCCCGGCTGACCTTCGACCACACCGTCGCCACCGGGCCCGAGGGCACCACCGTGACGGTGAGCGTCGACCTCGCGGGCCCGCTCGCCCCGCTGTGGCGCGCCGTCCTCGGCAAGGGACTCGTGGCGAGCGCCCCGAAGGACCTGGCCGCGCTCCTGGCACGTGCCACGGAGGTCGACGCCGCCACACTGGCGGGGTGAACGCCGAACCCCCGGGCGCGACCTCGGGCCTGGCCACCGGTTTCGAGACCGCCGACGCCAGCCCTGGCCTGCTCCTGTGGCGGGTCACCCACCGCTGGCAGGCCGCCCAGCGCGAGGCCCTGCGCCCCCACGGCCTCACACACGTGCAGTTCGTGCTGCTCGCGTCCCTGTCGTGGCTCGACGCCGAGGGCCCCGTCACCCAGGCCGCGCTCGCCGCCCACGCCGCGACCGACGTCATGATGACGTCGCAGGTGGTCAGGGCCCTCGCCGAGCGCGGCCTGGTGCGGCGGGAACCGCACCCGCAGGACCGGCGCGCCGTCGCCCTCACCGTCACGCCCGAGGGGCGGGCGCTGGCCGACCGCACCGTCCGCATCGTCGAGGACGTCGACCGCGCCTTCTTCGCCCACCTCGGCGACCGGGCGGCGTCCTTCGCCGCGCACCTGGCCACCCTGGCCGCCGTCCACGCCCGCTGAAGGTGCTTCAGGGCGTGACGTCGCGGCGGCGCACCCCGACCGCGCCGAGCAGCGCCGCCGCGGCGCCCGCGGCGAGGAGGGCCAGCGCCGGGACGACGGCCAGGCCGACGGCGGGCACCGGCTCGACGTGCGCGAACGGCGACCAGGCCGTCGCCGCCGAGGGCCAGCCCAGCAGCGGGGCGACGAACGACGCGAGGAACGACGCCGCGAGCGCGCCCCACACGCTCGCGCCCGCCGCCCGCGGCCACCACCCGACCGCCAGCACTGCCACCCCCGCCCAGCACGCCGCCACGGGCACGAGGTTGACCCCCGCCAGCAGGACGCGCGTGCCACCGCCACCTGCGGCCGTCCACGCCAGCTGCGAGGCACCCCCGAGCACCGCCGCGACGGCGACGGCGGCCAGCAGGCCCGCGAGCAGGTGCGCGCCCAGCCAGGCCGTGCGCGGGGTCGGCGTGGCCAGCACCGGTTCGGCCCGCCCCTGCACCTCCTCGGCCCGCGCCGCCAGCACGCCCTGCACCGCCACGGCCGACACCGCCGCCGTCATCAGCGAGAACGTCATGCCGAGGTAGGCCAGGCCGAGGTCGTCGGCGCCGCCGGACGTCGCCGAGCGCACGAGGTCGGCCATCGCCGGGTTGTCGCGCAGCAGGTCGCCGACGTCGGGGGCGAGCGCCGCGAGGACCGCACCGAAGGCGCCCAGCCCCAGGGACCACGCCAGCCCCGCGCCCGCGAACAGCCGGGTGGCGAGGGAGGCGGGGCCCGCGAGGGCTCCGGGCCACCCCGGCGGGAACGGGCGCGCGAGCGCCGGCCCGGGACGCTCCTGCCACCACGCCGCCCCGAGGTCGCGACGGCGCTCGAGGGCCGCGGCGGCGAGCACCCCCAGCAGCGCCACGGCGACGAGCGCGACGACGGGGGTCCAGGCCCGGTCGCGCTCGGGCGCTACCAGCTCGTACCAGCCGAGCGGCGTCCACGAGCGCAGCTGCGAGGCGCCAGCACGGCCGTCGGCGACGGCGCGGACCAGGTAGGCCACTCCCACCACGGTGCCCGCGAGCCCCGACGCTGCGCGGCGGTGCCGGTCAGCTGGGCGGTCACCAGGCCCAGGCCCGCGAAGACCCAGCCCACGCAGGCCAGCGCCACCGCCCACGACACGCATGTGGCGGCCGGGGCGCCCTGGGCGGCGGCCACCGCCGCCACCGACGCCGCGACCACCGTCACCGAACCGGCGACGCCGACCGCCGTGACCAGCAGCGGGGCGCGGCGGGGGAGGGCCCCCGCCCACACCGCCTCGCGCAGCCCCGACTCCTCCTCCCCACGGGTCAGGGCCGTCGCCGAGAGCAGGCCGAGCACGCCCATGAGCACGGCCACGAACAGCCCCACCCGCCACACGAGAAAGCCGCCGACCGTCGACAGGTCGCGGGCCGGGCCCAGCAGGGCCGCCATCGCCGGGTCGGCGCCGATTCCGGACGTGAGAGCCGCGCGGTCGGCCGCGGTGGGGTACGTCTGCCGGTAGGCCGACCCGCTCGCCGCCACCATCACCGCGAGGCCCAGCGACCACCACAGCGTGCGCGGGGCGAGCCGGCGCGCGGTGAGCCGGGCGAGCACCCTCACGGCGCTCACGAGTCGCCGTCCCCGTAGTAGCGCAGGAACAGTTCCTCCAGCGACGGCGGGCGGCTGACCAGGCGTGTCGTGCCCGCTGCTGCCAGCACCGCCAACACGGCGGCCGTGGCCGCGGGGCCCACGTGGCAGCGCAGCACCCGCGGCGGACCGTCCTCGAGCTCGACGCCGTCCACCCCCGGCAGCGCTCCGAGCGCGGCGGCGTCCACCACGGCGCCGTCGGGCAGCTCCGCCTCCACCGTCGTCGCCGACAGGTGCCGCAGCGCGGCGAGGCTGCCCGACTCCACCAGCCGCCCCGCCCGCACCACCGCGATCTCGTCGCACAGGGACTCGACCTCGTCGAGGGCGTGTGACGACAGCAGGACGGCGCTGCCGGCGTCGCGCGCCTCGCGCACGCACGTGCGGAACTCCTCGGCCATGAGCGGGTCGAGGCCCGTCGTCGGCTCGTCCAGCACCAACAGCTCCACGGGCGCCGCGAACGCCGCCACCAGCGCCACCTTCTGCCGGTTGCCCTTGGAGTAGGACCGGCACCGCTTGCTGGGGTCGAGCCGGAACCGCTCCAGCAGCTCCTCGCGCCGCCGCCGGACCGCGGGGTCGGCGGCCACGCCGCGCAGCCCCAGCAGCGCGTCGATCGCCTGCCCGCCGGTCAACCGCGGCCACACCGCGACGTCGCCCGGCACGTAGGCCAGGCGCCGGTGCGCGGCCGGGCCGGCCACGGCGACGTCGGTGCCGAACAGCCGCGCCTGCCCCGCGTCGGGACGCACGAGGCCCAGCAGGATGCGGATCGTCGTGCTCTTGCCGGCCCCGTTGGGGCCCAGGAAACCGACGACGGCGCCGGCGGGGACCCGCAGGTCCAACCCGTCCAGCGCCGTCGTCGTGCCGAACCGCTTGGTCAGCCCGGTGCACCGCACCGCGTCGGCGAGGTCGTCCACCCCGGCGACGCTACTCCGCGGCCCCCGGTGACCGTGCGGCGTCGGGGGTCATGTCGGGCAGTGCCGCGCTCAGCTGCAGCGGACCCCGTTGATCGCCCAGCCCGTGGGCGGGTTCTGGCCACCGGACAGCACGAGGCCCCACTGCACCTTCGACTTGCCCTTGAGCACCGTGCCCCACGTCGGCGGGGTGCCGGTGAGCGTCGTCCCGGACTGGGTGAACGTCGCCGGCCAGCCGTAGGCGAGGGACTCGCCCGCCGGCAGCGTCGCCGTCAGCGTCCACGGCGAGACGTCCTTGGCGCTCTGGTTGGCGATGGTCAGCGACGCGCTCCAGCCGCCCGGCCAGGTGTTCTCCGACGACAGGGTGACCTTGCAGGCCAGCGTGGGCTTCTTCGACGACTTCGGCGGCTTGGTCGACTTCGGGGGCTTCGTCGAGCACGAGGGAGCCGGGGACGTCGTCGTGGAGGTCCTCGAGGCGGAGGTCGTCGTGTGGTCGGTGACGGTCGCGATCGTGGTGGCGGCGGCGCGCACGCGCGGCGTCCCCGTCCCCGTGGTCGTGGTGCGCACCGCGGTGACGTCGTCGAAGAACAGCGAGCGCTGCGGGTCGAGGCCGTCGCACAGGGTGCGGATGCGGAACTCCAGCCGCGACGACGTCGGGAATCGGCCGCCGGTCATCGTGCCGTTGCAGAACCAGTCGGCGTTCATGACGCCGGCGTCGAACGTGGTCGTGACGTCGACGAACGTGGTGGGGTCGAGCTGCACCGTGCGCTTGGCGCCGTTGTAGGGGTCCACGACGATCTCCGTGGCCAGGGAGTCGCCCATGCGCACCTTGGCCGTGATCGAGAACGGGCCGTAGCCGCGGGTCGGCACGGAGAGCATGACCGGGTGCTTCGAGTCCACGCCGTCGGCCTTCAGCGCGCCGCTGCCGTTCGTGCCGGCGCCGGCGGCGATCGACAGGGTGACGGCGGGGTCCGCGTACCAGTCCGACGGCACCGTGGAGCCGTCGAAGGGGTAGCTCGCGACGACCTGGCCGGGCTTGTAGACGGTCGTGGCCGGGCCGGAGTAGCACTTCGTCGTCGTGGGCGTGCCCGACGTGGTGGGCGTCGTCGTCGACGTAGGGGTGACGCTGGTCGTGGGGGTGGCGGCGGCCGGGCGCAGGCGGGCGGCCGGCGCGGCGCGCGAGGGAAGGCCGGACGCCGCGGCGGGGAGCGCGATGCCGGCGGCGGCCACGAGGGCCAGGGCAGTGGTGGCGACGGTGCGACCACGAGTCATGTCGTCCTCCGAGTCCGGCCGGGTGCGACGTCGGCACGTCACCACGGGTCCGACCGGTGACCCGGCATCCTGGTCGTGATCACCACGGCAGGGGAACCACGGCGCGCTGGCCCATCGGTGAGCGGTCCCGGCGCCCGCCCCGGGCGCCGGGACCGTCCGTCAGTCGACCACGCAGGCCGTGCCGTTGATCGCCCACCCCGTGGGCGCCGCCTGGCCCCCCGCGAGCACCAGGCCCCACTGCACCTTCGACTTGCCCTCGAGGACGCCCTGGAACGTCGGCGGGACGCCGGTCAGCGTCGTCCCGGACTGCGTGAACGTGGCCGGCCAGCCGAAGGAGAGGGTCTCGCCCGCGGGGACGGTCGCCGTCAGCTTCCACGGCGTGACGTCCTGCGGGCTGAGGTTGGCGATGTTCAGCGAGGCGCTCCACCCGCCCGGCCAGGCGTTCTCGGCCACCAGCGAGACCTTGCACTTGAGCTCGGGCGTGCCCTGCGACGTCGTGGGCTTGGGGCTCGTCGACTTCGTCGAGTGCGGCTTCGTGGTGCGGGGCGTCGTCGACTTCTTCGTCGTCGGCCGTCTGGTCTTGGACGTGGTGGTCGTCGACTTGTGGGTGGTGGTCCGGGACGTCGTCGGCCGCTTCGTGGTGGTCGTCGGCGACGGGCAGCTCACCGTGGGGGTGGGCGTGGTCGTGGTCGTGGTGGGCGTGGTCGTGGTCGTGGTGGGCGTGCTCGTGGTGGGCGTGCTCGTCGTCGTGGGCCGGGCCGTCGTGGTGGTCGCCGCCGTCGTGGTGGTCGGCGTCGTCGTGGTGGACGGGCTGACGGTGGTGGCGGCCGGGCGTACGCGGGGGGTGCCCGCGGCGGAGTCCCGGACCACCTTCACGTCGTCGATCAGCAGCGCCCGGGCCGGGTCGAGGTCACCGCAGCGGGTGCGCACCCGGAACTCGACCTGCGTCGCGCCGGGGAACTGGCCGCCGGTCATGGTGCCGTTGCAGAACCAGTCGGCGTTGATCGTCCCCGCGTCCATCGTGGCGCGGACCTCGACGTACGTCGTGGGGTCGAGCTGGACCACGCCGTTGAGGCCGCGCCAGCCGGCAAGGGTGAGCACGGCGGGCAGGCTGCCCTCGATCCGCACGTCCGCGGTGACGACGAACGGCCCGTACCCGCGGGTGTCCACCCCCAGCCTCACCCAGTGGGCCGAGTCGAGGCCGGCGGCGCGCAGGGCGGGGCTGCCCGCCGTCCCGGCACCCGCGACCACGGCGAGGCTCGCCCCGTCGGTCGCGGACCAGGCGGCGGGGACGCCTCCGGTGTCGAAGGAGTACGAGGCCACCACGGTGCCGGGCGGGTAGACGGTCGTCGACGGGCCCGTGGGGCACGACGTGCGGGTGGGCGACGTCGGTGTGGGGCTCGACGACCCTGAGGCGGTCGAGGTGGGGGTGGCCGTCGGGGTCGAGGTGGCGGCCGGCGAGGCGGGGCCGGGCCGGCGCGCGGCGCCGCGGGCGAGGGCAGCGCCGTGACGGTGACGCCGACGGCGACCGCGGCGGTCGTGGCGCAGGCGAGGACGGCCGCGCGGAGGCGGCGGGACGACAGGGAGGTCATGAGGGCGTCACCTGGCGGGGGTCGTGGTCGTGACGGTCGACTTCGCCTGCTTGACGAAGGTCACCGAGAGGTCGTCGAGGTGCACGCCGAGCGGCCGGGACACCTTCTTGCGCGCCGCCGACAGCTCCACGGTCACGGGGTTCGCCCGGTCCCAGGACTGCACGACCCTGCCGTTGCAGGTGGCCGTGAGGTGGGTCCAGCCGGGGGAGTAGCGCCTGCTGATCGCCGTCCAGGAGTCGGCGGTGAGGACCTGGCGCGTCCGTGCCAGCTGCGCGCCGGTGGTCGCGTCGAGCACCCGCAGCTGCACGGCGGTGTCGGGCGTGCCGGGGGCCAGCCGCGCGTACACGCGCACCTCGAACGTCCCCGTCGCGTTCCACCAGCCGTTCAGGGGTTCGGACACCGGGCCCGGGCCGAGGTCGGCGATGGCGAGGCCGAGCGGTCCCGTGCGGGCAGCCGCCCCGTCCACGACCGGGCGGTCGCCGACCGCCGGCTGCGTCCACAGCCCGGCGATGGTCTCGAAGTCCTCGGTGCGCGCGACCGAGCCGGGGAACATCCGCATCGGGATGCTGTAGGTCGGGCAGGGCGTGCCCAGGGACGTCGTCGGGGACGTCGTGGGGGGCGCCGTCGGGGGAGCGGGCGTTCCGCTCGCGGTCGGCGTCGGCGTGGTGGTCCCCGACGACGCGGCGGCGGGCAGCACGACTGCTGCCGCGGCGGTCAGGGTCAGGGCGGTGATCCAAGCGGTCCTGCCGCGCGACATCGTCGTTCCTCCGTGGGGCAGGGGCGGTGCGGCGTCGGCTCGCCGCAGTGCCCGTTGCTGCGCTGCGCGATCCTGGCGCCCGCGATCCGTGAGCGGAACCTCACGCTCGGAGCCGATCGACGAACGGTCCGTGCACCATCCTGCCCGCGGCCACGGTCGCCACCACCCGGGCGTCCGCGGGGGGCCCGGCGTCGGGTGCGGTGGGGTCGACGTCGAGCACCACGAGGTCGGCGCGGCGGCCCACGGCGATCACCCCGGCGTCGTCGTCGCCGCACGCGTACGCCGAGCCGGAGGTGAACGCGTCGAGCGCCTGGTCGAGGGTGAGCCGCTGCTCGGGCAGGAAGGGCGCCACGTCCCGGCGGTGCGGGTCGACCCGGCGGACGGCCACCTCGACCTGCGCGAGCGGGTCCGCGGTGGTCACCGGCCAGTCGCTGCCCATCGCCAGCGGCGCGTTCGCGGCGGCCAGGGCCGCGAACGGGTACTGCCCCGCGGCGCGTTCTGGGCCCAGGCACGGCACGGTGAGGACGTCCATCTGCGGCTCCGACTGCGCCCAGTACGCCTGCAGGTTGGCGATCACGCCCAGCCGGCCGAACCGGGCGACGTCCTCCGGGTCGAGGACCTGCAGGTGGGCGACCTGGTGGCGCCGTCCCGGCGTGGCGGCGTCCCGCGGGCCGTTCTCGCTGCGCGCCACCTCGACGGCGTCGAGGGCGTCCCGGACGGCCGCGTCGCCGATCGCGTGCAGGTGCACGCTGACCCCTGCCGCGTCGAGCGCGGTCAGCGCGGGGATGAGGACCTCGCGGGGCACGTAGCTGAGCCCCTGGCCGAGGCCCGTGGCCGTTCCCGGTCCCGCGTCCCCGAGGGCCATGCAGCCGCACGCCTGCGGGTCGAGGTAGGGCTCGAGCAGCGACGCGGTGCGGTTCTCCAGGACGCCGTCCAGCATGATCTTCACGTGCGTCGGGTGGAAGCCGGGCACCCGGCCATCCGCCGCATATCCGGCGCCTCGGCGTCCGAGCAGCTCCTCGACCTGCTCCAGGCCACGGTCGCGGTCCCACCACAGCGCGCCGGTGACCCTCGCCGTCAGCAGCCCTTCGGCGGCCAGGGCCCGGTAGGCCTCCTGCGTCTGCGGCGTCACCCACGCGTCCTGCCACGACGTGATCCCCAGGGCGTGCAGGTGCGCCTGGGCGGCGAGGATCGCCTCGCGGACGTCGTCGGGCCCCGGCTGGGGGAGGACGTCGGCCTGCATCCGGTACGCGGCGCCCTCGTGCAGCGTGCCGGTGGGCTCGCCGGTGGCCGGGTCCCGCTCGATCCGGCCGTCGGGCGGGTCGGGGGTGGTGGCGTCGATGCCCGCGGCCCGCAGCGCGGCGCTGTTCACCCACGCGCCGTGGACGTCGCGGTTCATCAGGAAGACCGGCCGGTCGCCGACCACCGCGTCGAGGTCCTCCTTGCGCGGCGTCCCGCCGGGGAAGTGCTCCATCGCCCAGCCGCCGCCGACGATCCACGGCCGGTCCGGGTGCGCGGCCGCGTAGGCGGCGACGGCGTCCTGGTAGGCCGGCAGCCCGCGGACGTCGTGCAGCCAGACGCCGCGCAGCTGGGCGCCCCCGATCGGCGGGTGCACGTGCGCGTCCACGAACCCGGGCAGCACGAGGCCGCTGCCCGCGTCCAGGCGCGCCGTCCGCGGTCCCGCCAGCGCGTCGAGCTCCGCGCGGGTGCCGACGCCGACGATCCTGTCGCCGCGCACCGCGACGGCCTCCGCGACGCCCCCGCCCGGCAGCCGGACCCGCCCCGTGAGCAGCAGGTCGGCGTCCTGGCCGCGCCCGGCGTCCACCGGCCCCGGCACCGGGCGCTTCGGCGTCACCGTGTCGCCGCTGGAACGGCCGCGCAGCCGCCGCGACACCCACGGGGCGAGGTAGGTGCGCGCCCACGCGGCGTCCTCGCGCAGCGCCTCCGTCCGCCGCACCGGGGACGGCACGGGCAGCGGACGCCGCCACGACGCGTCGGTGTCGGGCACGCCGAGCGTCTCCAGCGCCAGCAGCGCGACCCGCCGGTGGCCCTCGGGGGAGAGGTGGATGCGGTCCGCCGCCCACATCCGCGGGTGGTAGAGGGCGTGCAGGCCCCACAGGTCCAGCACCCGGCAGCCGTGACGGCCCGCGATGCTCCAGACCGCCGCCGTCCACGCCGCGGCCCGCCCGCGCACGTGGCGCAGGACCGGGGACGCCGCGGGGTTCGTCGCCGTCGAGAGCAGCACGTCGGCGCCCTGGTGGCGCAGCCGGACGACCGCTGACTCCAGCGTCGCGGCCAGCGCGTCGATGTCGCAGCGCGGGCGCAGCGTGTCGTTGCCGCCGCCGACGAGGCTGACCAGATCGGGCTCCAGCGCCAGGGCCGCGGGCACCTGCTCGGCCACGATCCGCCCCAGCAGCCGGCCCCGGACGGCGAGGTTCGCGTACTCGAACGTCCCGCCTCCCGCCGCCGCAGCCTCGGCGAGGGCGGACGCCGTCCGGTCGGCCCAGCCGCGCCACGCCGTCGTCCCCCCGCCCTCCGCCGCATGATCCGCGGGGTCGCACATGCCCTCGGTGAACGAGTCGCCGCAGGCGACGAACCTGCGCCAGCGGAGGGGCTGCGCGTCGGCGTTCGCGGTGGCGTCCATGGGTGGGCACGCTAGTCCGCCGTCGCGGTGGGGTGGGCGACCGGGCGCCACGCGGACCTGCCCGCGACGGCGTCGGGGGAGCGTGATGGAATCGCGGCATGGCGCAACCGGACTCCGCCTCCGTTCGGCCCGGACCACCCTCGGACGCCGCCATGCGGCGCGCCCTGCGGCGAGCCGCGGACGGGGTCGCCCTCGACGAAGCCGAAGCGGCCGTCCTCCTCGCAGCCCGCGGAGAGGACCTGACCCGGCTCATGGCCTCCGCGGCCGCCGTCCGCGACGCGGGCTTGGCCTCCGCCGGCCGCGCAGGCACCGTCACCTTCAGCAAGAAGGTGTTCGTCGACGTCACGCGGCTGTGCCGCGACCGCTGCCACTACTGCACATTCGTCAAGACGCCGGCTCAGCTGGCCCGCGAGGGCCGCGACCTCTTCCTCACCCCCGAGGAGGTGCTGCGGATCGCCCGCCACGGGCAGGAACTCGGGTGCAAGGAGGTCCTGTTCACCCTCGGCGACCGGCCCGAGGCGCGCTGGCCCGAGGCCGCGGCCTGGCTGGAGTCGGCCGGGTACCCCTCCACCCTCGGATACGTGCGAGCCCTCGCCGTTCAGGTGCTGGAGGCGACCGGGCTGCTGCCGCACCTCAACCCCGGCGTCATGTCGTGGGAGGAGATCGGGCGGCTCAAGCCCGTCGCGCCGTCGATGGGGCTGATGCTCGAGACGTCCTCGCGGCGGTTGTTCGAGACCCCCGGCCTCGCCCACCACGGCTCGCCCGACAAGGACCCCGCCGTCCGGCTGCGGACCATCGAGGACGCCGGGCGCCTGTCCGTGCCGTTCACGACGGGGATCCTCGTCGGCATCGGGGAGACGCTCGCCGAGCGCGCCGAGTCGCTGTTCGCCATCCGCCGCCTGGCGCGGCAGTACGGGCACGTGCAGGAGGTGATCGTGCAGAACTTCCGGGCCAAGCCCGCGACGGCGATGCGCGACGTGCCCGACGCCGAGCCCGAGGAGTACCTCGCCGCGATCGCCGTCGCCCGGCTCGTGCTCGGGCCGAGCGCTCGGGTGCAGGTGCCGCCGAACCTGTCGGCGCCCTCGCAGCTGCACTCGCTGCTCGCTGCGGGCGCCGACGACTGGGGCGGGGTGTCGCCGCTGACCCCCGACCACGTGAACCCCGAGCGTCCCTGGCCGCACCTCGGCGACCTCGCGCGGTGGTCCGCCGAGGCCGGCTTCGAGCTGACCGAGCGGTTGACCGTCCACCCCGAGTACGTGCTCGCCGGTGAGCCGTGGCTCGACCCCCGCCTCGGCCGGCACGTGGCCGCGCTCGCCGCGCCGTCCGGGCTCGCTGCCGGCTCTGCCCGGCCCGTCGGTCTGCCGTGGCAGGAGCCCGACGCGTCATGGGAGGACGCCGGGCGCGTCGACCTGCACGTGTCCATCGACACCTCCGGCCGCACCTCCGACCGGCGCGGGGACTTCGACGCCGTGTACGGCGACTGGGCGGCGCTGCGCGAGCAGGCCGTGCACGGGGCCTCTGCGTCCGCCGGTGCCTCCGGTGCCGGTGCTTCTGGCGCCGGTGGCTCGGGTGCCGGGGCGTCGGGTGCCGGGGCGCCCGAACGGCTGGACGGCGATCTCGCGACGGCGCTGCGGCACGCGGGCGACGACCCGGCGTCCGTCACCGACGACGACGCCCTCGCGCTGGCGCACGCCGACGGGCCCGCGCTGGCCGCGCTCGTGCGCATCGCCGACGACCTGCGCCGCGCCGTCAACGGCGACGTCGTGACCTACGTGGTGAACCGGAACATCAACTTCACCAACGTCTGCTACACCGGCTGCCGGTTCTGCGCGTTCGCGCAGCGCCGCCGCGACGCCGACGCGTTCACCCTGTCGCTGGCCGAGGTCGCCGACCGGGCCGAGGAGGCGTGGGCCGTGGGCGCGACGGAGGTGTGCATGCAGGGCGGCATCGACCCCCAGCTGCCCGCCACCGCGTACTTCGACATCGCCGCCGCCGTGAAGGCGCGGGTGCCCGGCATGCACGTGCACGCGTTCAGCCCGATGGAGGTGGTGAACGGGGCCTCGCGCACCGGGCTGTCGATCGAGGAGTGGCTGATCGCGGCCAAGGAGGCCGGGCTGGACTCCATCCCCGGGACGGCCGCCGAGATCCTCGACGACGACGTCCGGTGGATCCTCACCAAGGGCAAGCTGCCGACGTCCGCGTGGGTCGAGGTCGTCTCCACCGCGCACCGCGTGGGCCTGCCGAGCAGTTCCACGATGATGTACGGCCACGTCGACACCCCCGCGCACTGGGTGGCGCACCTGCGGCTGCTCGCCGCTGTTCAGCGCCGGTCGTTGGAGGGCGGGGCGGCCGCGTTCACCGAGTTCGTCGGGTTGCCGTTCGTGCACCACAACGCGCCCCTGTACCTGGCCGGGGTCTCGCGGCCCGGGCCGACGGTGCGCGAGAACGTGGTCGTCCACGCCCTCGCCCGGGTGCTGCTGCACGGGCTGATCGACAACGTGCAGACGTCGTGGGTGAAGCTCGGCGTCACCGGCACCCAGGCGATGCTGAACGGCGGGGCCAACGACCTCGGCGGCACGCTGATGGAGGAGACGATCTCGCGGATGGCCGGGTCGCAGCACGGGTCCGCGCTGACCGTGGCCGAGCTGGAGTCGATCGGGGCCGGGATCGGGCGGCCCGTGCGCCAGCGGACGACCCTGTACGGGACGCCGCCCTCGCGCCGCGTCGACCTCGGGCTCGCGGCGGTGCCGCGCACGGCCTGACCCTGTTCCGGCCGCCTCTTCCGGCCCAGATGCCCCCACTTCACGAGACACGCCGATGCCGGTCCCGGCGTGTCGTGGGGAAGGAGGGGCATCTGGGTGGGTGGGGCAAGCGTGCGGTCTCCCGCCGTGGCGCCGCCGTCCAGATGAGCAGCTTCCGTGAGGTCGGAGGGTGTGGTGGCGGCGTGGCGTGACGGACGATGCGGATCTGGGTCGTCGTCAGCGGGGAGCGGCGGCCCGACGTCGCTTGCTCGGCTGCGAGGCGGCGTCAGGGCGCCCGTACCGCTGGCGAGCCGCCTCGCCTGAGGTGCCGATCAGGCCGCCGATGAGCGCCCACGTGAACCCGGCCCGCCGCGCTGCCGCCACGCCGTCCGCGACCGCCTGCTCCGCGTCGGCGCGGGCGAGGACTGCCGCTCGGAGGGCGTTGTACGTGTCGGCGTCGAGCTCGGTGTCAGGGCTCGGCTGGAACGACTCGAACGCCGCCGCCAACTCGTCGGCGTGTTCGCGGATCTCAGCCAGGGATTTGGGCATCGCTCACCTCGCTCGTCTCATCCACTTCGTGGCCGGTGGCGTCATCGCGTGGACCACGACCACCTGCCCTGCTGCGTCCGTGGCGAATCCGACCTCCACGAGACGACCGTGCGTGTCATGCCCGACCACGATGGTGAACTCGCCGTCCGGGCGTGGAAGGCGGTGGACATGAACCGCCGGACCGCAGAGCACGGCCAGGATCGATCGATCGTCCAACCCGTGCTTGTAAGCCGACGACAGGGATCAACGGCTCGCGCACTCGACGGTATCCTCTCGCAAGATAACTTGCAACGCACGTGTGCAGGGTCGTGCCCCAGCGTCACCGGGTCGGGGTGCTGCGCCCTTGGGTGGGCTGGTGATCGCACGGGGGTCCAGGTGTGGGTTCTGCCGTCGTCCCCAGGCTGTGGATGCGATCGGCTGGCAAGCGGAGAAGCTGGGTAGGGTCCCGGCCATGAGGACTCGGGGTGTGGGAGTGGCGTCTCGTCCAACGTCGGCGCGGGGGCCTGCGTGCCGCTTGGTGGTGGTCTGCTGGGGGGTTACCTCTGTCATGGCTCTGGCCGGCTGTTCGCAGGACGCTGCCCCGGCTCCCCCCGCCGACACCCTGCCGTCGCGCACCGTGGAGCTCGAGCAGCCCTCGTCGACGTTCCCCCCGCTCCCGACCGCACCGGCGGCCGCGCAGAAGAACACACCCGAAGGGGCCGAAGAGTTCGCCAAGCACTTCCTCGACATTCTCCAATACGGATATAGATACAGCGACCCTCTTCCCATGCGCAGTGTCGCCCTCCCCGGTTGTCGGTTCTGCTCAAGCACGGCCGAGGAAATGAGGCAGCAGAAGGAGAAAGGGCAAAAGCTCGTCGGAGGTGACATCAAGGTTCGCGCGGTCCTCGCGCGAGCGGATGGTCCGAAGGATCGGGTCGTCATCGACGGCTCGTTCGAAGAAACCGCGAGCAAGCTTGTCGACGCCCAGGGCCGCACGGTCACCGAGTACTCAGCGTCGGACGCCGAGTTCCTCACGATAGCGTTGAAGTGGGATGCTGTCGCGGGGTGGAAGGTGCTCGGAGCGAGCATCAAGGAAACCAAGTGATGCCGGTGTCCATGAGCAGGTGGATCGCTCGGATGACTTCCTTGGGTGTGGCGGCTACGTGTGCCCTGGGGGTCTTACCAGCTCCCCCTTCCTCTGCGTCCCCGTCCCCCACCAAACGGCCCGCCCATGGCGCGGCCGCCGGCCTGGATGACGACGGTGCCTGGACCGAGGCGGAGTCGACATCCGACTCCGACGAGTCGGATGGAGAAGGGAGGAAGGAGCGGCATTATCGCAGGAGGGCGTCCCTGCCGGCGTGCAAGGGGAATACCATCCTCATCCCCGGACGGGACGTCATGTGTCCCGCGGCGACAGACCTTTGCCGGCTCTTCGGATTTCAGCGTGATGCCTGGTGTTGACCTGGGTGTTCACGCTGCCGTCCGGGCGGCGCTGGCGAGGAGGATACGGGTCTTGTAGTGGTGGGGGTTGCGGTAGCCGCGGCCGGTGCGCTTGATCTGCTTGATGGTGGTGTTGGCGGCTTCGGTGCGGGCGTTGGTGACGCCGGTGATGACGAGGACTTCGATGGCGGGCCACCAGGTGGTGATGGTCGCGGCGAGCCGGTCGGTTTCGGGCATCGCGGCAGCGGTGACGGCGTCGGTGAACAGGTCCCGACGGTGGTCGAGGTCGGTGAGGGTGGTGGCGTGGAGGAGGTGGCGGAGGCGTTCCTTCACCGCCCACGCGGCGGCGATCTCCTGGGTGGGGTCGTCGGCGGTGAACGTCGCCCGGAGCCGGGCCAGGCCGGCTGGGCTGAGGGTGTCCCCAGCGCGAAGCAGGAGTCGCCGGTTGGTCCAGACCGGGTCGATCCCGCGGCCGCGGCGGCCCTTGGTCTGGCGGGTGAGGCGCTGCCGGACCCGGGTCAGGGTGTCGTTGGCGAGTTTGACCAGGTGGAACGCGTCGACACTGACCGCCGCCTGCGGGAGCTGGTCACGTAGTGCGGCGCGGAACGCCGCAGAGGGGTCGATCGCGACGACCTCGATCCGGTCCCGCCACTCCTGCGGCCTGGCCGCCAGCCACGCAGCGACCCCGGCGGCGCCGCGTCCGTCGACCACGCCGAGGACGCCCCCGGTGTCGACGTCGACGATCGTCGACATCCAGGGCTCGTACCGGCGCCAGGTGCCGTGTTCGTCGCGCCAGTACCGCACCGACCGGTAGCGGTGCTCGTCGATGCCCAGTCGCCGCGGGCTGGCCGCGTCGGGGTCGATGCCGAGCAGGGCGGCGGCGTTGAGGACGGCCTGGACCGTCCACCACGACACCCCGTACGAGGCGGCGACCTCGGCGACGGACCGCCCGGCCAGGACCGCGGTGAGCAGCTGCTCCCGCAGGCGGGCGGTGGTCCTGGCCCGGGCCGGGACCTGCCCGGTGACCTCCGCGAACGTCCGCCTCGGACAGCGTTGCTCCACACAGGCGAAGCGCCGCCGGATCAGGACCACCCGTACGTGGCCGGCGACCGGAACGTCGCGCAGCCGTTGTCGGGTCCGTTGATGGACCCGCCCCGAGAGCACCCCACAGGTCGGGCAGCCCGCCTCGCCCTCGACGGAGGCGATCACCACCTCCCGGCCGCCTCCGGGCAGGTCGACCGCGCTCACCACGCGGTACCCGGGCAGGTCGAACAGCACACTCGCCGCATCCCGCGGCGAGCCCGTAGCGTTGTCCACGGCTCGTGGTCCTTCGATCTCGATGAGTGCCTCAGCAACACCCATCTCAGCGCAGGACCACGAGCCCCCTCACACGGGCCCGATCACGCTCAAATCCGAAGAGCCCCTTTGCCTTCGTCGCGGCCAGCGGAACTCTTACCTGGTGTGGACCTACGTCGGCCCCCTCGATGATCCGAAGCCCGACCGCTCCGAGTGGATCTCGACGGGTTCGCGATGTGTTCGTCCGACCGAGGCGATCGACGACGCGCCGTTGCCGGCGCTGAGCGCGCGCGAGTTCCGCCGCCTTCCCATCCCTGCAGGAAAGGCCCACATCCAACCGGAGGGTCGACCCGTCCTGGTCAACTATCCGATGATCGTCTACGTCGACGCTGAGCCCGTCACTCTCAGCGCGACTGTTCTGGGCGCGCGAGTGGACGTTCTGGCGACCCCGTCGCAGTACACCTGGACCTTCGGCGACGGCCAGACCTTGACGACCACGAACCCCGGTGGCCCCTATCCCGTGATGGACACCACCCACACCTACGAGCGGACCGGCCGCTTCGCGGTGACGCTCAGCACCACCTACACCGGCAGATACCGTGTCGAGGGCTCCGACGAGTGGCTACCGGTCACGGGTACCGCCCAGGTCGCCAGTGCGCCGATCGCCATCGAGGTGATCGAGACCCGCGCCGTTCTCGTTCCCTGAGTTCCCTACCCCTACCCCAACCCCCTCCAGAGTGCGGGCCCCACCGCTCAGGGCGTCGGGCTGCCGGGAGCGGCGGTCGGCGTCGGCGTCGCGGGGGTGCTGTAGGTCGTCGTGACCACGGGCCCGAGAAACCGGACGGCCACGTCGTCGACGTACAGCGGCACGGGGCCCTCGACGTCGCTCGCGGTCAGTTCGAAACGCACCGCCCGCGCGCGGTCCCAGGGGTCGACCTCGGCGCCGTTGCAGGAGTGGGCCTTGTGGTCGGAGCCGGGCTGGTAGCGGGTCGTGAGTTTGATCCAGCGGCTGCTGCGCGCGTACACGCCGGTCTTGGCGAGCTCGGTGGTGCCGTCGGCGCTGAGCACGCGCAGGCCGATGCCGGTGCGGGGGATGCGGTCGCCGAGCCGGATGAACAACGACACCGAGAACTCGCCGTCGGCGTTCCAGCCCTCGTCCACCGTCTCGATCAGCGGCGCGGCGCCGAGGTTGCGGACGAAGAGCGCCGCCCCGCCGCCGCGCCCGGCAGCGCCGTCGCGGCGGGGGCGGTTCGGCGCACCGGCTTGCGTCCAGGAGAAGGTGCCGTCCTCGAACGTCTCCTGCCGCACGAGCTGGCCCCGCGAGACGACGGGCACGCGCGTCCACGTGGGGCACGGCGTCGGCGAGGACGTCGCGTGGGGCGGGGAGGAGGTGGCCGCGGGTGCGGCGGCGCCGCCGGAGGAGGACCGCGACGCCGTGGGGGGTCCCGCCGGGGACGCAGCCGCCGGCACGAGTGCGGCGGTAAGGGCCGAGAGGGTGGCAGCGCTGATGGCGATGGTGCGTCGACGGGACATCGTCGTCCTCCCCGAGGGCGCCGAGGCGGATGCTCCGCCGAGCTGCGGCGCCGGACGAGCGCACCGTAGGACGCCGACCGCGGCCAAGCCCACGCCGAAGGTGATCGTCTGCGCTCAGCGGCCGAGCCCGCACGGCCAGATGCGCAGCGTCCGTGAGCCGGCGCGGTTGTGAGGACGGCCGCCCTCACGGGCGCCGCGCATCTGAGGGAGGGGAGCTGTGGCGGGGGAGTGGGCGGCGGGAAAGGCCTGCGCCGCTCAGGGCAGCGCCCACTCCACGGGCTCGAGCCCGGCCGACTCCAGCACGTCGTTGCTGCGCGAGAAGGGCCGCGAGCCGAAGAACCCGCGGTCGGCGGACATCGGCGAGGGGTGCGCGGACGCCAGGCACGCGACCGTCCCGGACGCCTCGAGCATCGGCTGCAGCTGCTGGGCGTCGCGCCCCCAGAGGATGGCGACCATCGGGTTGGAGTTCTCCACCAGCGCCTCGATGGCCCGCTCGGTGACCGCCTCCCAGCCCTTGCCGCGGTGGCTCGCCGGAGCACCGGGCGCCACGGTGAGCACCCTGTTCAGCAGCATCACGCCCTGCTTCGCCCACGGCGTCAGGTCACCGGAGGTCGGCATCGGGACGCCGAGGTCGGCGACGAGCTCGCGGTAGATGTTCTGCAGCGACCGCGGCAGGGGCCGCACGGTGGGCGCCACGGAGAACGAGAGCCCGACGGCGTGCCCGGGCGTGGGGTAGGGGTCCTGGCCGACGATGAGGACGCGCACCTCGTCGAGCGGCTGCGTGAACGCGCGCAGCACGTGCCGTCCCTCGGGCAGGTACTGCCGGCCCGCGGCGATCTCGGCGCGGAGGAAGTCGCCCATCGCGGCGATCTGCCCGGCGACGGGCTCGAGGGCCTCCGCCCACTGCGGGTCGATGATCTCGTGCAACGGTCGCGGCGCCACGGCCGAAACCCTAGCGGTCGTCGCAGCCGGGGCCTCTCAGCCCAGCGCTCGCCAGGTCCGCAGGGCGTTGGCGATCCCCACGGGCGGATCGCCCTCGTGGTAGACCCGCTCGTCGGGCTCGATCCGGTCGAGGAACCCCTGCCACGCGGCGGCGCCCAGCAGGTCGTCGGTCAGTTGGGCGACGGCGAGCGCGACGGCGAGGTCGGCACCCGGCCACGCCTGGGCCCACAGCGCGACGGCGTGCGCCCACGCGGCGTCGCGCTCCGGCTCGGGCAGCCAGCGGACCATGCGGACGACGTCGCGCGCGGGCTGCCCCAGGCTCGAATCGCCCCAGTCGAGGATGACGGCCTCCTCACCGGCCCCGAGCACGTTGCCGACGTGGAAGTCGCCGTGGACGAGCGTGTCGGGCAGCCCGGCGGCGCGTTCGGCGGCGAGCACCGAGGGCAGGTCGCGGACGAGCGCCCGCGCGTCGGCGCGGTCGGCGTCCGACAGGTGCGACCGGTTGGCGTCGAGCAGCCGCGCGACGGTGTCGACGACCACGTCGTCGTCGCGCCTGTCGGGCACCCCCAGGGCCGCGAACGAGGCGAGCCGCCCCGCGCACTCGGCCTGCAGGGGGACCAGCGCCGACAGGCCGCGACGCACCCGGTGTCCGCGGTCGGCGGTCGCGTCGTCGCTGCGGGCGTTCGCCAGGACCATTCGCCCGCACCCGTCGTGGACGTCCCCGGCGAGCAGCCGCGGCACCCGCCCGCTGCCCTGCAAGGCGGCGAGCACGCCCACCTCGTGGGCGAAGAACGGCGGCACGACCTTCAGCCACGCCCTGCCGCCGGCCCACGGCACCCGCCAGATCGAGGACAGGTTCCACGTGCGCACCTGCTCGCACACGGCGTCCGGGTCCGCGGCGCCGTGAACGGCCACGGCCGACAGGGCCCAGGCGACGTCGGACACCGCCCCGCCCGGGCGCGCCCACGGCGCTCGCAGCGGCTGCTCGGCGAGCGGGTCGGGCCCGTCCCAGGGGGTCAGCAGCGCGTCGAGCGCGGCGGGGGACAGGCTGGTCGCGGCGAGCCCAGGTCCGCGGGGGACGGCGGGCTCGGCGAGGTAGGTGACGGGCCCGCCGTGGACGACGCTCTCGGCCCCCGCGCGCAGCAGGCGCACCACCACGAGCTCCAGGCCGAACGCCTCGCGGGCCCCCTCGACCACCTCTTCCACCTGCTGCCACCAGGGCGTGGCGACCTCGAACGGCGGCAGCGAGCCCAGCGTCGTCCCACGCCCGTCGGTGAGGACGAGCGTGACCTGGCGAGGCGGGAAGTCCTCCATCCCGCGAAGGCTGGCACGACGGCGCCGTCCGGGCGAGGTCTTTCAGCGCGAGAACCGGCGCGAGCACCACCGCCGGAACCGTTCGGTGGCGAATCGCTCAGCGTCGGACAATTCCCGAGGGAGCCCCTGCCTCACACGCTGCCCGCCTACACTGACCGCTCGTGCACGGTTACGACGAGTCCGACGAGGCCCTGGGCCGCGCCGTGCTCGAGTACACGAGCCAGCGGCTGCGGATGGACCCGGTGCCGCTGGACGGTCCGCGCACCCCCGCCGAACTGCACGAGGCCGTGGGGCAGACGATCACGCCGACAGGCATGGGCGCCGAGGCCCTGCGCGTCTTCGCCGACCACCTCGCCCCCGCCTGCATCTCCACCGACCACCCGCGCTTCCTGTCCTTCATTCCCTGCGCGCCCACCGAGGCGTCCACCCTGTTCGACCTCGTCGTCGGCGCGTCGTCCATCTACGGCGGCTCGTGGCTGGAGGGGGCGGGGGCGGTCTACGCCGAGAACCAGGCGCTGCGCTGGATCGCGGACCTCGCGGGGATGCCCGAGCCCGCCGGCGGCGTGTTCGTGCCGGGCGCCACCACGGGCAACCTGTCGGCACTGCACGCCGCGCGGCACCGCGCGAAGCTCGACCGCCGCGAGCGCCCCGCACGCTGGGCGGTGGCGGCCGCGGCGTCTGCGCACTCCTCGATCGCGTCGGCCTGTGACGTCCTCGACGTCGACCTGGTGACGGTCCCGGTGGACGACGAGGGGCGGCTCACGGGCGCGGCGCTGGCCGCGACGCTCGACGGGCTGCCCGAGGACCAGGCGGCGGGCGTGGTCGCGGTGGTCGCCACGGCCGGGACGACGAACGTGGGCATCGTCGACGACCTCGCCTCGGTGGCAGACGTGGCGGCGCAGCGCGGCCTGTGGTTCCACGTGGACGGCGCGTACGGCGGCGCCGGGCTGGCGGCCCCGAGCGTCCGGCACCTCTTCGACGGGATCGAGCGCTGCGACTCCCTCACGGTCGACCCGCACAAGTGGCTGTTCGCGCCCTTCGACTGCTGCGCCCTGATCTACCGCGACCCGGAGTCGGCCCGCCAGGCGCACACCCAGCGCGCGGGGTACCTGGAAGTGCTGGAGGGCGAGGAGGTCAACCCGAGCGACTACGCGATCGGGCTGACCCGCCGCGCCCGCGGCCTGCCGTTCTGGTTCTCCCTGGCCACCCACGGCACCGACGCCTACACGGCCGCGGTGGAGCGGACGCTGGACGTCGTGCGCTATGCGGCGGCGGAGATCGAGCGGCGCGACTACGTGGAGCTGCTGCGCCGGCCCGACCTGTCGGTCGTCCTGTTCCGGCGCGTGGGCTGGACCCCGCAGCAGTACCGGCTGTGGTCGGAGCGGCTGCTGCTGGCCAACGTCGCTTTCGTGGTTCCCACCACCCACGAGGGGGAAACCGTGACACGCTTCGCCGTGGTGAACCCACGGACCACCGAGGCCGACGTCTCGATGATCCTCGACACGATGGCGTAAGGGGTGCGAATGACACGCGTGTGTTTCGACCCCTACAGTGCTGGCAGCACGGACGTCGCGTGGGAGGGCAGTCATGGACGCGAGCACCGCGATGCGGGCCGGGCACTCCGGGGCGGTGGCGACCACCCCCACCGCAGCAGGGCCGGGGGGCCTCAGCGAG
Source organism: Kineosporiaceae bacterium (assembly GCA_046330935.1). Lineage (GTDB taxonomy): Bacteria > Actinomycetota > Actinomycetes > Actinomycetales > Kineosporiaceae > JAXLRU01. The sequence goes on along the minus strand of JAXLRU010000004.1, from coordinate 8,149 downwards.
CGGGAGCAGGAGATCCTGGCCTTCGAGCGGCAGTGGTGGAAGTACGCCGGCGCCAAGGAACAGGCCGTGCGGGAGCTCTTCGACCTCTCCGCCACCCGCTACTACCAGGTGCTCAACGCGCTGATCGACCGCCCCGAGGCGTTGGCGCACGACCCCATGCTGGTGAAGCGGCTGCGGCGGATGCGGCAGTCACGGCAGCGCGCCCGTACGGCGCGCAGGTTGGGAACGATCTAGGCGAGGGAGCGGCCTTCGGGCGGCCGGCTCCGCTGGTTGCAGGAGGTGCGCGGTGAGTCCGGTCCGGTCCGACCTGGAGGAGTTCGCTCCCATCGTCGACGCCACGCGGCGCGGTGCCCACCGCGCCCGTCCGTCGGTGCTGTCGGAGTTCCTGCCGGTCGTCTCCGTCGTCGTGGTGATCGCGATCGTCACGGCGGCGGTGCTGATCCTGCTGGGCGGCAACAAGCCGGGCGACGGCGTCAAGACTGCGGCGAATCCGACGACGTCGGCCGCCGCGCCCACGCCCACCGAGACGGCCGCGTCCACCCCCGAGGCGACGCCGACGCCCGAGGAGTCCTCGCCCGAGCCGAGCCCCAGCGAGTCGGCGTCCGACGAGGTCGACCTGTCCGTGAAGTTCACGGTGCTCAACGACACCGACACCGCCGGGCTGGCGAAGAAGGCCGCCGGCGTGCTGAAGGACGCGGGGTGGACGGCGACGCCGGTCACCGGGAACACGTCTCCGAAGGGCCGCTACGACACCAGCGTCGTCTACTACAAGACGGCCGAAGACCAGGCCGCCGCCACCCAGATCGCGGCCGACCTCGGCATCCGCGACGTCTCGCAGAGCGCGACCAAGAGCAAGTCGAGCCCCGTCACCGTCATCCTGGGCAAGGACTACAAGCCCTGACCTGACCCCGGCGGCGTGCCCGGCTCCGGCCGGGCGCGCCGCGCCCGCACGCGCTCGAGCCGTCCGAGGTACCCGCCGTCGGCGAACCCTGCCCGCCGCTCGAACACGTTCGCGGCCAGCGGGTCGCGGGTGCGCCACCACGACCACGCGCACGCGGCGAGGTAGGCGGGCAGGAAGCCCACCGGGCCCAGGCACCACGCGTACTGGCCGGCGTGGCGCGCCTCGTGGCGCAGCAGGTGCGGGCGGGCGGCGAGCTCGTCGTCGTCCAGGCGCAGCAGCACGACGTCCCCGATCGTCACGGCTGCCGCTCCCGGTCCCGGCCAGGCCCATCGGTAGCCGTGGGCCAGCAGGAGGCCGTGCGGCCCCCGCCGGATCCGGGCCGCACCCGAGACGGCGACGAGCAGCCCCAGCGGGGTGGCGAGGGTGACGACGTTGACGCCGCGCCGCAGCGTCAGCCGGCGGCCCGTGGCGGGGTCGCGGCGCGCGGGAGGTGCCGAAACGGCGTCCATGGTCGAACAGTAGGTCGCGGGAACGCGCGGGTCACGCCTGTTGCCCGAGCCCGGACCGCCTGAACCGCGCATCCCGCACAGATTGATCGTCGTCACTGCTTGCGATCCCCCGGGCGCGCACCGCTAATGTCTTCCTCGGTCGAACAGGTCGATGAGCACCTCCACTCCTGCCCCGGACCGGTCCCCCGGGCAGCACGGCAGAGCACGAGGCCCGCGCGTCGCACACCGCAGCCCGCCCGTGCGGGTGCGTGAGACCCGGTCCGGGCAGCACGCCCGTGCCGCCGTGGCGCAGTACCTCAGCAGCAGGAGCGGGAATGGCCCAGGGCACCGTCAAGTGGTTCAACGCCGAGAAGGGGTACGGCTTCATCACCGTCGACGGTGGTGGCGCCGACGTCTTCGTCCACTGGTCGGCGATCCAGCAGGACGGCTACAAGTCTCTCGACGAGGGGCAGAAGGTCGAGTTCGAGGTCGGTCAGGGGCAGAAGGGCCCCCAGGCCGAGGGCGTCCGCCTCGTCTGACGTCCCCCGTCGCACGTCCCTCAGGGCCGCCCCGGATCTCCTCCGGGGCGGCCCTGGCGCGTCTGGTCGTGTCCGCGGCGCGAACACGTTCCGGATCTGAAGCAACCTCACGCCTCGTCAGGCGTCCTTAACCGTGCCGGACGGCGGCAGTCTGGGCGGGTGATGCGGGCGGGAGGGGGACGGCGATGGAGGTGACGACGGCGACGAACGTCGGGTCGGGCGACCTCGTGGAGCTCTACCGGCAATGGCGGTTGCCGCTGACCCGGCTCGCCTACCTGCTGGTGGACGACCTCGCCGAGGCCGAGGACGTCGTCCACGACGCCTTCCTCGCCCTGCACGCGCGCGGCGGGCGGCTGCACCGCGAGGGAGCCGAGGGCGCCTAACCTGCGCACCGCCGTGGTCAACGCGTCCCGGTCCCGCCTGCGCCGGCGACGCACGGCCCGCGCCCACCAGCCGCCGCCTCCGCCCGCGACCTCCGTCGACGACGCCGTGATCCTCGCCGAGGACCACGCCGCCGTTCTCGCGGCCCTCGCGCACCTGCCGGCCCGACAACGCGAGGTCCTAGTGCTGCGCTACTGGTCGCAGCTGACCGAGGCCGGGATCGCCTCGGCCATGGGCGTCTCGCCCGGCACCGTGAAGTCCACCGCCAGCCGTGCCCTCGCGCGCCTGGCCCAGCTGCTGGAGGAACGGTGAGCGAGCGCCAGGACGACGGCGCCGACGCGCTGCGGGAAGCGCTGGCGGCGCGCGCGGAGACGGTGACGGACGCCGCGTTGCGGCCCGACGGCGAGACGCGGCTTCGCGAGGCCCTCGGGACGGCCGACGCGCGGCCCGCTGCCGCGACGAGGGCCAGGCGGTGGGCGCCGCTGGTCGCGGCGGCTGCCGTCATCGTCGTGGCCGGGAGCGCCGGCGTCCTCGGGGTGGCGGGCCGGGACGGGCGCAAGCCCTCCGCGGGCGTGGACAGGGCGACGTCGACGACGGCAGCCGGCGGCGGAGCCGATACCGAGGACACCATGGACGGGACGGCCGCCGCGGTCCTCGCCGCGGCGGGCGTCCGCGAGTGCGCCGGTGCCGAGACGACCAGCCGGGTCCCCGAACGCTCCCGCATCGCAGCCGTGCACCGGTGCACGTGGGGGGAGCCGCAGAACGTCCCGGGCGAGGGCAGCTTCCGCACCGCGCAGGCGCGGGTGGTGACCGGCGGCCTGGACGCCGTCCTCGACCTCGCGCAGAAGGCGGACGGGCTGCCTCGGCCCACCCCCGGCGACGACGAGATCTGCCCCACCATCGCCTGGCTGCCCTACGAGCTGTGGGTCACCCTCGACGACGGGCGCGTGGTGCGCTGGCAGGTGCCCTGGTACCCCCGGCCCTGCGGCGGCCCCGACGAGCAGGAGGAGCAGGCGTGGCAGGCGCTGACCACCAGGGTCGTCACGCAGCTGCGGGCCGACCGGCTCGCCAGCGCCCTCGCCCTGGACACCGGCTGCGGCGACGACCTCAAGAACCCCCTGGCCCTCGCGGCACAGGGCGCCTCGGCCGCGACCGAGCCGCCGCAGCCGCTGTCGGTCTCCGGGGACGTCACCGCGTGCTTCTACCGCGCCGGCCCGGACGGATCGGCGACGCTGCAGGCCGCCGCGCGCCTGGACCCTGCGACGGCGCGATCCCTGGGAGAGCAGATCGGCACATCGGAGCCGGACCCGGGCTGCCCGGCGGGCGGCAGGGGCGTCGTGGCCCTCGTGCAAGGCGTGACCGTGCCCGGCCACGACAACGACGTGGTCGTCGACCTCGACGGGTGCGCGGTGATCGCCGGGTTCGGCGGCGGCTGGTGGCGGGCGCCGCAGTCGCTGCGCGACGCGCTGGCGGCGGTGCGGGCCCGGGCGGCCACAGCGCCCAGCGGGGACTGATCAGCCCTTCTCGGCGTAGCTGGCGATCACCGCCGGTTCGAGCGGCACGGGCACGCCGACGTCCCCGAGGACGAGGCGGGTGGCCTCGGCCGCGGCGTCGCGGACGGCGGCGCAGGCGGCCTCGGCGTGCTCGGCGGGGGAGTGCACGAGCACCTCGTCGTGCTGGAAGAAGACCAGGTGCGGGCGGTCGTCGTGCCAGCGCCCGTCGGGCGCGCCGCCGATGGCAGCGAGGCGGCCGCGCAGGATGGCGATCAGCACGTTCGCCCAATCGGCGGCGGACCCCTGGATGACGAAGTTGCGGGTGAACCGCCCGCGGGCCCGGCCCCGGGCAGCCGCCACCGCCTGGGGGTCGCGGTCGCCGTCGCGGGAACGCGCGGCGGCGGGGACGTCCTCGGCGTCCTCGGGCCACTCCAGGTCGCGACCGCTGGGCGGTGGGCAGGTGCGGCCGAGCACCGACCGCACCACCCCGCCGTTCTCGCCGATCCGCGCGGCGTCCTCGACCAGGGCGAACGCCACCGGGAAGCGTCGGCGCAGCGCGGCGAGTTCGGGGCTGCCGGTGCCGCCGCCGTACATGGCGGCGAGGAGCCCGATCTTGGCCTCCTGCCGTGCGTCGGCGCGGCCGAACGCCTGTTCGGCGAGCGCGGCGTAGAGGTCCCCGGCCCGGGTGGCCTTCACCATGCGCGGGTCGCCCGACAGGGCGGCGAGCACGCGCGGCTCCAGCTGGCCGGCGTCGGCCCCGATCAGCACCCACCCGTCGTCGGGCATGACGGCGCCGCGCACCGCCTTGGGGATCTGCAGCGCGCCGCCGCCGCGCGTCGCCCACCGCCCGCTGACCACCCCTCCGGGCACGTACTGCGGGCGGAAGCGCCCCTCCCTCACCCACTGATCGGCCCAGGCCCACCCGTGCGCCACGTGCAGCCGGTACAGCTCCTTGTAGTGGTGCAACGGTTCGAGCGCCGGGTGCTCGTGGCGGCGCAGCTCCCACTTGCCGGTGCTGCGCACGGGCAGCCCGGCGCGGCGCAGGGCCCGCAGCAGGTGCGGCTGGCTGTCGAGGTTGAGGCCGGGAGCCCCCAGGGCCGCCGCCACCCGCTCGGCGAGGGCCTGCAGCCGGGCGGGGCGCCCGCCGAACGCGGGCCTGGCGCCGAGCAGCTCGCGCAGCAGCCGGTCGTGGACGTCGAGGCGCCACGGCAGACCCGCGTGCGACATCTCGGCCGCGGCGAGCGCCGCCGCCGACTCCGCCGCCACCAGCAGCGCGAAGCGCCGCGGGTCGGGGGTGGTCGCGATCCGGCGCTGCTGGTCGGCGAGCGTCCGCGCGACGTCGTCGAGGTGCGCAGGCGCGGCCCTCGACGCCACGGCGTCCGCGCGGGACCCGCGTCCGTCCGGCAGGTCCGAGGGGCCGAGCCCGTCGTGGCCGTCGAGGACGTCGAGGCCGTCGAGGCCGTCGAGGGGGAGCAGGTTCGCGGCGTCCTCCGCGGGCTCCGGTTCGCCGGGCAGCCGAGCCCACTCCAGAGCGTCGGGGTTTCGCCCCTGCGCTCCAGCGAGCAGCCGCTCGGCCAATCCCAGGTCGTGCGCGCGTTCCAGCCGCACTCCCGCGCGCAGCAGCGCCGGGTAGCCGGGGCTCGGGTGCGCGGCGTCCCCCTGGCCGAGGGTCGACCACCACACCCATCGGGGACGCCGATCGGCGGCCTCGCGCTCGACGTCCGCCAGCGACGCGGGCGTCGCAGGCATGGTCGCCGACCGCCCGCGGTCGCCCCCACCGGTGGCGCGAGTGCCGTCGGCGCCGTCGAGGCGCCGCAGGGCCAGGCGGCCGGGCGTGCCGACGACAGCGATGTGCACGCCCCGATCCTGCCCGCCGGCACCGACAAGCGTCGTGGACGCCCGGCCGGGTGCGCCGCGCGGGGAATGTCCCCTCGCGACGCACCCGCCCGGACGGCAGGCGCCCCCCGGGCGCGATGATGACCGCACGGACGCCGCGCTGCGGCGCTGCGACGGTTGGGGCGACGCAGGTGCGATGCAGGTCTGACGGTGCGACGACCGTGCCGGGACGGCGGTGGGAGGCGACGGTGGGCGAGGAACGGGCGAGCGGGACTGCGGGCCCGCCCGAGGACGCCGAGGAGCTGGCGCGCCGGTTGGCGGCGGCGCTGGGCCGCCTGTCGAGGGCCTGGCGCCGGGGCAGCCCTGCCGAGCTCGGTCCGGGGGCGGTCTCGACCCTGTCCACGCTGCTGCGCTGCGGGCCGATGCGGATCGGCGACCTGGCGGCGCGCGAGGGCGTCGCCCCGCCGACGACCACGCGGGTGGTCGCGGTGTTGGAGGAGGCCGGGTACGTCGTCCGCGCCCCCGATCCGCACGACCGTCGCGCCGTCCGGGTGGAGGCGACCGAGCTCGGCCGGAGCACGGTGATGCAGTTGCGGGCCGACCGGGCCGCCGTCCTGGCGGTCCGGTTGGCGGCGCTGCCGCCGGCTCAGCGCGAGGCGATCGTGGCGGCGCTGCCGGGCCTGGAGGCGCTCGCCGAGACCGGTGCGTGAGGTGACGTCACGCCGTCCAGGGTTTGCACTCGAGGGGGTCGAGTGCTAATCATGGGGTTGGCACTCTCCCGTCGAGAGTGACAGCACCACAGCACTCTTCGACAAGGAGCCACTCAGCTTCCGGCCGGACCGGTGAGGGCCGCAAGGCCGGCGGGACAGGACCGCCGCTCTTCGACCCGTCCGTCGCGGGCACCCCCGGCCACCCCCACCTTCTGCGGAGGGATCACCACACGATGGCCAAGATCATCGCGTTCGACGAAGAGGCCCGTCGCGGCCTCGAGCGGGGCATGAACACCCTCGCCGACGCCGTCAAGGTCACGCTCGGCCCCAAGGGTCGCAACGTCGTCCTGGAGAAGAAGTGGGGCGCCCCCACGATCACCAACGACGGTGTCTCGATCGCCAAGGAGATCGAGCTCGAGGACCCGTACGAGAAGATCGGCGCCGAGCTGGTCAAGGAAGTCGCGAAGAAGACCGACGACGTCGCCGGTGACGGCACGACGACCGCCACGGTCCTCGCCCAGGCCCTGGTCAAGGAGGGCCTGCGCAACGTCGCCGCGGGCGCCAACCCCCTCGGCCTCAAGCGCGGCATCGAGAAGGCCGTCGAGGCCGTCTCCGCCGCCCTGCTGGAGCAGGCCAAGGAGGTCGAGACCCGCGAGCAGATCGCGGCGACGGCGTCCATCTCCGCCGCGGACCCGCAGATCGGCGAGCTCATCGCCGAGGCGATGGACAAGGTCGGCAAGGAAGGCGTCATCACCGTCGAGGAGAGCAACACCTTCGGGCTGGAGCTGGAGCTCACCGAGGGCATGCGCTTCGACAAGGGCTACATCTCGCCCTACTTCGCCACCGACACCGAGCGCATGGAGGCGGTCCTGGAGGACCCCTACATCCTCGTGGTCAACTCCAAGATCTCCTCCATCAAGGACCTCGTCCCCCTGCTGGAGAAGGTCATGCAGGGCGGCAAGCCGCTCGCGATCATCGCCGAGGACGTCGAGGGCGAGGCCCTCGCGACCCTGGTGCTGAACAAGATCCGCGGCACGTTCAAGTCGGTCGCCGTCAAGGCCCCCGGCTTCGGCGACCGCCGCAAGGCCATGCTGCAGGACATCGCCATCCTCACCGGTGGCCAGGTCATCTCCGAGGAGGTCGGCCTCAAGCTCGACACCGCCGGTCTCGAGCTCCTCGGCCGCGCCCGCAAGGTCGTCGTCACCAAGGACGAGACGACGATCGTCGAGGGCGCCGGCGACCCGGAGCAGATCGCGGGTCGCGTGAACCAGATCCGTGCCGAGATCGAGAAGTCGGACTCCGACTACGACCGCGAGAAGCTCCAGGAGCGCCTCGCCAAGCTCGCCGGCGGCGTCGCCGTCATCAAGGCGGGCGCGGCCACCGAGGTCGAGCTCAAGGAGCGCAAGCACCGCATCGAGGACGCCGTCCGCAACGCGAAGGCGGCCGTCGAGGAGGGCATCGTCGCCGGCGGCGGCGTCGCCCTCATCCAGGCGAGCGAGGCGGTCTTCGCCAAGCTCGAGCTCGAGGGCGACGAGGCGACCGGCGCGAACATCGTGCGCGTCGCGCTCGAGGCGCCGCTCAAGCAGATCGCGGTCAACGCCGGCCTCGAGGGCGGCGTCGTGGCGGAGAAGGTCCGCAACCTCGAGACCGGCTGGGGCCTCAACGCCGCCACCGGCGAGTACGTCGACCTCATCGGCGCCGGCATCATCGACCCCGCGAAGGTGACGCGCTCCGCGCTGCAGAACGCGGCGTCGATCGCGGCGCTGTTCCTCACCACCGAGGCCGTCGTGGCCGACAAGCC
>JAXLRU010000003.1:140000-729857 GCA_046330935.1 Kineosporiaceae bacterium | reverse complement strand
CCACTCGACGGCCGCGAGCAGTGCCACGAGGGACATCCGCGTGCCGGGGTTGAGGACGTCGTCGATGCTCACGCGCGGCCCCCGTCCGGGGCCTGTCCGGGGGCGGAGGTCACGGCGCGCGCGGCCCGCTCCCGGGTGAGCGCCACCAGGAGGGGCCCGCCGAGGGCGACCACGAGGGCCCCGATCACCCCCGAGGCGAACGCGGGGTGGTGGGCGCCGTCGGCGTCCAGGGCCAGCGCCGCCGCCGTCGTGAGGACGGTGAGGGCGACCAGCCCGAGCAGGACGTGCCGGGCGAGGCCGGTGGTGGTGGCGCTGCGGCGCAGCTTGATGCCCGGGGTGCCGGCGCGGCCGTCGACGACGCGGGCGGCCACCGCGGCCTGGCCGGCACCGAAGGCGAGGGTGGCGGCGGCGGTGAGCCAGGCGTGGGACGTCTCGGCGAGGGCGCCGAGCAGGACCCAGCCTCCCGCCAGGCCGGCCCAGTACCAGGCGGGGACGTGCAGGCGGGCGGCGGCGCGGCGGCGGACCTCGACGATCTCGGCGAGCGCGGCACGGGCCTCGGAGGGAGTGGTCATGACTCCTCGCTTTCCTTTGAGGAAACTCACTCTCGACTTTCCTGTCGGGAAAGCCAACCCGTGGACGCCGTCCTCCCGCGCGTCGCCTACCCTTGCCACGTCCCCGCGGGAGCCCGCCAACCGGGCTGAGAGGGTGGAGGGGCGCCTGCGCGCCCGGGCCACCGACCGCTTGAACCTGATCCGGTTCGCACCGGCGAAGGGAGAGGTGGTCGCGTCATGGGCGCGAACCTGAACTCCGGCACCACGTCCGACCCCGGCCTCGACACGCTCGTCGCCGACCCGCCCCCCACGGCGGCCGCGCGCCGCGGCGGGCTGCTCGCCGTCCCCGACGACGAGGCGCCCGCCACCCTCGAGGGGCAGGCCCCCCGCTCCCTCGGGCTGCTCGACCAGCTCGGCCTGTGGGGCAACCTCGGCGTCAGCCTGCTCGGCTTCACCGGCGCGATCGTCGTGCTCGCGCCCGCCGGTGCGCAGCCGATGTCGGTGCCGGCGGCGCTCACCGCGCTCGTCGTCGGGTCCGTCCTCGGCGCGCTCATCCTCGGCACCACGCTGCTCATGGGCGCCCGCACCGGCGCGCCCGCGATGGTGGTGCTGCGCGGCGTCCTCGGCGGCCGCGCGTCCTACGCGCCGACCGTCCTCAACATCGCCCAGTGCCTCGGCTGGGGAGTCTTCGAGCTCGTTGTCATCGCCGAGAGCGCCCGCGCGCTGTCCGACGACGCCCTGCCGCGCTGGGTCTGCGTGGTCGGCGCCGGCGCCCTCACCACGCTGCTCACGCTGCGCCCGCTCGGCGCGATCCGCTGGCTGCGCCGCCTGCTCGTGCCGCTCGTCGTCCTCTCCCTCGTCGTGCTCGCCGTCGGGCTCCTGCGCCGCGACACCCCCGCCGTCACCGGCGGGTCCTGGGGCGGGTTCTGGTTGGCCGTCGACGCCGTGATCGCGCTGTCGCTGTCGTGGGTGCCGCTCGCCGCGGACTACTCGCGGCACTCCCGGACGCCGCGCGCCGCCTTCGCCGGGGGAGCCGTCGGCTACTCCGTCGCGCAGATCGCGTGCATGGGCCTGGGTGTCGTGGCGCTGCTGCAGGTGCAGCTGGAGGGCGACGTCTTCGCCCTGTTCCGCACCCTCGCGCTGGGCACGGCGGCGCTCGCCGTCCTCACGGTGCGCGAGACCGACCAGAGCTTCGCCAACGTGTACTCCACCGCCGTCTCGCTGCAGAACCTCGCGCCGCGCCTGGACCGGCGGGTCCTCACCGTCGCGATCGGTGCGCTGATCACCGCCGGTGCGCTGTGGCTGAAGTTCGACTCCTACGACGACTTCCTCTACGCCATCGGCGGGTTCTTCGTGCCCCTGTCGGGCGTGATGATCGCGGCGTGGGTGGGGCGGCGCGGCGCGTGGGACACCTCGGTCGACGCGCCCACCCGGGTGGGGATGCTCCTCGCCTGGCTCGCCGGGTTCGTGGCGTACCAGCTGGTCAACCCCGGGTCGCTGCCCGGCTGGTCCGGCCTGTGGACGTCGGCCGGGGAGGCCCTGCACACGCTCGGCCAGCCGTGGCTGTCGGCGTCGGTGACGTCGTTCGCCGTCGCCGCCCTGATCGCGTGGCCGTTCACGCGGCGGGCGGCGGCCACTCAGGGCTGAGGCTCAGCGCGGCCAGACCGCGTGGAAGTGGTGCACGGGGCCGTGGCCGCCGGCGGCGGGGTCGCGCTGGATGCGCAGCTCGTCGGCGGCGGCCAGGGCGTCGGTGAGCCACTGCTTGGCCTCGCGCACCGCAGTGCCCCAGGAGTCGCGCTGCGGCACCAGCGCCGCGATCGCCGAGGACAGGCTGCAGCCGGTGCCGTGGGTGCTCGTCGTGTCCACGCGCGGCGAGCGCAGGACGTGCCGGCCTCCGTGATCGCAGGCCAGGACGTCGACCGCCTCCGCGGCGTCGCTGCTCGCCTGCTCCGCGCCCGAGCCGACGAGGTGGCCGCCCTTGAGCAGCACCCGCTGCGGGCCGAGGGCCAGGAGCTGTTCGGCCTGGGCGAGCATGCCGTCGACGTCGGTCGCGGCGCCGGTGCCGAGCAGGTCGCCGGCCTCGGGCAGGTTCGGCGTGATGATCGAGGCCAGCGGCAGCAGCTCGCGCAGCGCGGCCACGGCGTCGGCGGCCAGCAGCCGATCGCCCGACGTCGCGACCATCACCGGGTCGAGGACCACCACCGGGAACGCGCGCTCCGTGAGGAACGCGCCCACCTCGCGCACGACGTCCGCGCCGCCCAGCATGCCGATCTTCACGGCGTCGATCCGGACGTCGTCGGCGAGGGTCTCCAGCTGCTGCCGGACGAACGCGGCCGGGACGCCGTGCACGCCCGTGACGCCGCGGGTGTTCTGCGCGGTGAGGGCCGTGATCACGCAGGTGCCGTAGGCGCCGAGGGCCGAGAACGTCTTGAGGTCGGCCTGGATGCCCGCGCCCCCCGAGGGGTCGCTGCCGGCGATGCTGAGGACGACGGGCGGGCGGCTGCTCATGCGCCCACCCTGCCCGCGTGCGCTGCGCCGGGGGCGGGAGCTTCGTCCCACGCGGTGCGCAGGGTGCGCGCGGCGAGCTCGGGGTCGGGCTGCCCGCAGACGGCGCTGACCACGGCCAGCCCCGCCGCCCCCGCGCCCTTGCAGGCGGCCGCGCGCGAGGCGTCGACCCCGCCGATGACCACGCACGGCCACGGGCTGGCAGCGGTGACGGCCGCCAGCCCGTCGACGCCCAGCGGCGGCCGCGGCACGGCCTTCGTCGTCTGGTGCCAGACCGGGCCCACGCCCAGGTAGTCGATCAGTCCCGCGTCGAGGCCCGCCTCCAGCGCGGCCTCCAGCTCCTCGGGCACCTGCACCGACAGGCCCAGCAGGGCGTCGGGGCCGAGCAGCGCCCGCGCCGTCGCGACGTCGAGGTCGCCCTGGCCCACGTGCGCGCCGTCCGCGCCGATCTCCGCCACGAGGTGCACGCGATCGTTGACGATCAACGGCACGCCGGTCCCCGCCAGCTCGGCGGCCAGGGCCCGTCCGAGCGCGACGAACGACGCGTCGTCGGCGTCCGGATCGCGCAGCTGCACGATCGTGACGCCGCCCCGCACGGCCGCCGCGACCGTCGCGGGCACGCCCCGCTCGCCGCACAGGCCGGTGTCGGTGACCAGGTAGACGCGCAGGTCCAGGGCCGGCCGGGGCATCGCGGTGCCTCCGCTCAGCCCAGCCGGACCTGCTCGGCGAGGCGCTGCGGGGTGAGCAGCGACAGCTCGTCGAGCAGGGCGACGGCGAACGAACCCGGCCCGCGGGTGGCCGCGGCGGCGGCATCGGCGGCCACCGTCAGGGCGGCCGTCGCGGCCGTCGCGGCGACGAGCTTGTCCTCGACCACCGCGGCGAACGCCGCCATCAGCGCGCCCAGGGAGCAGCCCGCGCCGGTCACCTTCGTGAGCCACGCGTGGCCGTTGGACACCTCGGCCGTGCGCTCGCCGTCGGTGATCAGGTCGATCGGGCCGCTCACCGCGATCACCGAGCCGTGCTTCGTCGCCAGCTGCGCCGCACCCGGCGCGGCCTGCTGCGGGGTGTCGACGGCGTCGACGCCGCGCCCGCCCGCACCGCCGGTGAGTGCCAGCACCTCGGAGGCGTTGCCGCGCACGATCGTCGGGTGCAGCGCCACCAGCTCGTGCGCCACCTCGGTGCGCCACGGCAGCCCGCCGGCCGCCACCGGGTCGAGCACCCACGGCGTCCCGGCCTTGTCCGCCGCGTCGGCGGCGGCGCGCATCGCCGCGACCGTCGTCTCGTACGGCGTCCCCAGGTTGATCAGGACGCCGCCCGCGACGCCCGCGAACAGGCCCGCCTCGCGCGGGTTGTCGACCATCGCCGGGGCGGCGCCGACGGCGAGCAGCACGTTGGCCGTCCACTGCGCCACGACGATGTTCGTCAGGCACTGCACGAGCGGGCTGCCGGTGCGCAGCGCCTCGAGCGCCTCGCCGCACTGGTCGGGGGTGACGGGTCCGGAAGTCATCGCGATGACGTCCCTTCGCTAGTACGAACTAGATCAGGTTCTACGGGTGTGTTCTCAGCCGCGGCCCTGGTGGGAGGGGGGCGGCACCCCGCGTCGCGCGTCACCGTAACCCATGCCGGAACCAGCCGCGGCGGGGGATACTGCTGGGCTGATGACCGTCCTCGTCGACCCTCCCAACTGGCCCTGGCGCGGGCAGCTGTGGTGCCACCTGGTCAGCGACGTCTCCTACGACGAGCTGCACGCCTTCGCCGGGCTGCTCGGCGTGCCCCGCGAGGCGTTCCAGGGTGACCATTACGACATCACCGCCGCCCGCCGCGAGCAGGCCATCGCCCTCGGCGCGCAGGCCGTGACCGGGCGCGAGCTGATCACCCGCCTCCTCGCCAGCGGGTTGCGGCGGCGCAAGGGGCGCGGCGCGTGAGGATCTCGGGTCTCGTGGCGGGGCCGAGTGAATGCATGATCGCCGCGGACTTTTCGAATGCCGTGGAGGTGTGGTCGCTACGCGCGCGCACCCCTCGTCTCGTGGGCGCCTTCGAGACGGTGCACGACGACTGGGTGCGCCTCGCCCTCGCCGGTGGCCCCGATGAGGACGCGCTCGTCGTGGTCGCGGCGTCCTACGACCGCCACGGCGTCGTCGGGTACGCCGCCGCCACTGGCCAGAGGCTCTGGCAGCGCAAGGACCTCCGGCAGTGCGACGACGTCCGCTTCGCCGGTGGCGACCTCGTGGCGGTGAACATCGAGGGGCGTCGCAAGCACGTGATCGACTGCCGTACGGGCGAGACGGTGCAGGCGCTGGCACGGATGTCGGCCATGGCCTGCTACGACCCCGACACCGCACGCGTCGCATGGTGGGACTCCGGGCACCGGCTTCGCGTGGACCATGCTCGCGCGGCGGAGCCCGCCGTCGTGGCGCTGCCACCCTGGCCGCAGGAACCGCCCTTCCCTACGGGCGAGGTGCTCCGTGGTGACACGTTGGTGGTCAACGCCTCGTCGGCCTCGCGGGGGCACCGCGAGGACCGGGTGGTCTGGTGCGTGGACCTTGCGACCTCGGAAGAACGCTGGCAGGTACGAGTGCCCGGGGCGAGGGTGGACGTCGACGGCATCCGGAGTGACGGTTGCGTGCTGGGGCGGGCGGAAGGTGCTGGCGGTGACGGGTCCCGGCTCTGGATCGCGAATCCTGTGGGAGCCCTGACCGAGCTGCCGTGGGACCGCTCGGAGTCGGTGGCCCACCTGCGGGCGGCCGGGCTGCTCGTCACCTCGCATCGACGCGTTCTCGACGACACGACGTTCGAGAAGGTGGCGACGTTCGACCGAGCTCCGGTCGCAGGCGCGAGCTGAGGTAGGCGAGGCATAGGAGGGGACGCCGAGCATCACCTCGTCGGTGACAGCGCCGGGTGCGCGCCGTGACAGCGCCTGGGCGGCCGTGCCAGGACGACGTGCGCCTGGCAACAGTCCCTCGCCGCAGGCTCCCACCATGACCACCACCACACCGGACACCCGCGTCGAGGAGTCCGCACCCCGCACCTACCCGTCGCTGCGCGCGGCGTGGATCCCGCTCGTCGCGCTCTGCCTGGCCTTCTTCGTGGAGATGGTCGACAACACGCTCCTGTCGATCGCGCTGCCGACCATCGGCCGTGACCTCGGCAGCAGCACCACTGCCCTGCAGTGGGTGACCGGCGCGTACTCGCTGACCTTCGGCGGCCTGCTGCTCACGGCGGGATCGCTCGCCGACCGGCTGGGGCGCCGTCGCGTCCTGCTCGTGGGGCTCGCCCTGTTCGGGCTGCTCAGCCTCGCCGTGATCGGCGTCGGCGAGAGCAGTCAGCTGATCCTGCTGCGCGCCGGCCTCGGCATCGCCGCCGCCGCGATGGCCCCGATCACCAACTCGCTGGTGTTCCGGCTGTTCGACGACGCGACGCTGCGGATGCGCGCCATGACCGTGATGATCGTCGTCGGGATGTCGGGGTTCATCCTCGGCCCCGTGCTCGGCGGGACGGCGCTCGCGCACGTCAGCTGGCAGTGGCTGCTGCTCGTCAACGCGCCGATCGCGCTCGTCGCGTGGATCGGCGTCCGGCTCGGCGTGCCCGCCGACCGCCGCGAGGACCTCACCTCAGACCGGCTCGACCTGCTCGGCGCCCTGTTCAGCGTCGCCACCATGGGCCTGGCCAGCTACGCGCTGACCAGCGGCGTCGAGCACGGCTGGACCTCGCTGGCCACCCTCGCGTGCGCGGCGGGCGCCGTCGTCGCGGGCGTCGTGTTCGTCGTCCACGAGCGCCGCAGCGCCGCCCCGATGCTCGACCTGCGCCTGTTCGCCGACGGCACCGTCCGCGGCGCCGTGATCGCGCAGGTCGGGACGTCGATCGCCATGGCGACCGTGATGTTCGGGCTGATCCTGCACTTCCAGTACGCCTACGGCTGGAGCCCGATGCGCGCCGGCCTGGCGAACCTGCCGATCATCCTCACGATGCTCGTCGCGGCGCCCGTCTCGGAGCGGCTCGCCGCCGGGCTCGGCCACCGCATCGCCTGTCTTGTCGGCGCCGGGCTGCTCGCAGGGTCGCTGGCCGGCCTCGCCGTCGCCGTCGACCACGGCTACCTGCCGATCGCCGTCTGCCTCGTGACCCTCACCGTCGGGCTGCGCACCGTCATGACGATCTGCGCCATCGCGCTGGTCGAGGCGATGCCCGAGAACCGGACGTCGATCGGCACCGCCCTGAACGACACCGCGCAGGAGGTCGGGACGACCGTCGGCACCGCCATCATCGGCACCATGATCGCGGCGCTGGTCACCACCCGCCTGCCCGCCGGCGCCTGGAGCGCCGACCTCGTCCACTCCTTCTTCTCCGGTGAGCGGATCACCTACGCCGTGGCCGCCGTCGTCGTCGGGATCGTCGCCAGCATCGGGGCGCTCGCGCTGTCGGACTCCCGCACCGCCCAGGAGCAGCACTGATCTGCGAGGGGCTCAGCTCGTGTCAGCCCGCGTCAGCCCGCCCCGAGCTCGGAGCGCAGGTTGGCGCGGGCCGCGGCGTCCCAGCGGGCCGCGCCGGCCGCCGTCCGGAACAGGTGCTCGCGCCCGAGCAGGTCCCGCAGCACCGCCGACCGCCCGGCCGCGAACGCCGCGTCGTCCACGTGCGCCCAGTCGCGGCGGACGCCCGCGACGTAGTCCGCGTACCGCTGGGGTGGGGCGGCGAGGATCGCGAGGTCGCAGTCGGTGACGACACAGCCGTCGGGGTCTCCGGGCGCGGGGTCGTGCGACGCCGTCAGCCGCACCAGGCGCGCGACCTCCGCCACGAGCGGCGCGGGGACGCCCAGGGCCGACAGCTCGTGCTCGGCCAGGACGGCGCTGGCCTCCTCGTCGTCCGGCGCGCCCCGGTAGACGGCGTCGTGGAACCACAGCGCGAGCCGCACCGCGACGCCGTCGCGAGCCTGCGCGTCCAGGTCGTCCGCCCGGTCGAGCACCTCGGCGAGGTGGCGGACGTCGTGATAGCCGCGCCCCGGATCGCCCCAGGCGGCCAGCAGGCGCTCCCCGCACGCCTCGACCGCCTCGCGGGGGCCCGCCCCGGCGGCGGTCGCCGTCGCCTCCCACCGTGCCCGCAGCTGCCACAGCTCGCTCATGGTCGCTCACCGTAAGGGGATCACGTCCGGTGAAGGAGGCGCTTTGTCGTGTGTGAGATACCGCCGGTCGACGATCGGGTGAACTCGGGTGGGCTCCGGGCGTGTTCTGCCCCACACTGGGCAACGCCCCGGATCGGCCGCGCCGCGTCAATGCCGCCGCCAGCCGCTCTCGCCGTCCGGCCTTCGTGTCCGCGACGAGAGGATCCGTGTGAACCCCGTCCTCGCTCTGCCGACCGTCCAGCCCACGACCGGGCTGACCCTGGTGGACCTGGCGCCCGATGACGAGCGCTGGGAGGAAGCGCTGCCCGTGCTGCAGCAGCTTCGCCCGCACCTGTCGCACGACCTGCTCGAGCAGGTCCTCGCCGAGGGGTACCCGCAGGGCTTGCGGTTCACGGCCGCGTTCGAGGGCGGCCGCTGCGTGGGCGTGGCGGGCTGGCGGATCGTCGCGACCACCGTCGCCGGGCGCAAGATCTACGTCGACGACCTGGTGACCGCCCGTGACGAGCGCTCCCGCGGGGTCGGGCACGCGCTGCTGGCCGAGCTCGAGTGCCGGGGCCGCGCCGCCGGGTGCACGATGCTCGCCCTCGACTCCGGCGTGCAGCGGCACGACGCCCACCGGTTCTACCTGCGCGAGCGGCTGTCGATCACCTCGCACCACTTCAGCAAGTGCCTCTGAGGGCCTGACCCCCCCTTCGGTTCTGCTCAGATGCCCCGTCCTCCCGAGGACACGCCGGTCCTGTTCCGGCGCGTCGTCGGGATGTCGGGGCATCTGCACGTCCGACGGCGCCCGCCCTGGTCGGCCACGGGTCCGACGGCAGATGCGCGGCGTCCGTGAGCTTCACGGCGTGGCGGGCGCCTCGTCCTCACGGGCGCCGCTCAGCTGACCCCGCTCCGTCCGCGCTGCGCCCCTGACCTGCCAGTGCGCGAACGCGCAGCCGATCGCGGCCCCGGCGACGTTCGCGGCCACGTCGAGCGCCTGCGCCGAGCGGCCCAGGGGGATCTGCACCAGCTCCAGCACCACGCTGACGGCGGCGAGAAAGGCGAGCACGCCCCACCAGGTGCGCGAGTCCAGTCGCGCCAGGTAGGCGAGCGGCAGGAACAGGACGATGTTGGGCGCGGTGTCGTACGTCGCCTGCACCAGTGAGCCGGGTACCAGCGTGAACGCGGCACCGGTCGCGGATGCCGAGCCCCGGTCCAGCGTGATCGCGAGCACCGCCAGCAGGCCCAGCAGCAGGGCGGTACCGCGGACCTCTCCCCTCCAGTCACGCCGGTGCCGCGGTTTGCGCACCTGGTCGGAGGCGGCGAGCCCGATGACGAGAAACGTGGTGAGCGCCCACCGGTCCGCGTGGTCGAGGTCCGCGAGCGCGCGGCCGAACGTCTCCAGCCGCCCGTCCCCGGCGGCGACGGCGGCGGCGCTCAGCAGCGCCACGAGCGTCACCGGCGCGGACACCCGCCCGCGGGGGCCCACGAACCAGCCGAGGAGCCCCAGGGCGACGGCGAGCAGGATCGCGGCCAGGGTCGCGTCGTGCAGGTCGAACCAGAGCCGAATGCCACTCACGGTCGGTCCGCGCAGCTGTTCACGGGCAGGAGGGTAGCCATGCTTGACGACCCAGGAGCGAAGCAAGAGGCGTTCGAAAACAGGAGTGTTCGATGTGAACGAACGAAGCTAGTATCGAACGCATGGAGTCCCGGGCGGAGGATGAGGAGCTGCTGACGGCGGCCGCGCGGGCACTCGCCGCGCTCGGGCTCGACGTGCACGTGGACCCTCACGGGGGTCCCCTTCACCTCGTCGTCGACGGCCGGACCTTCCGGCCCCTGCCCTTGAGTGCCGAACGCGAGACCTGGAAGACGGTCGTGGGCGTCCTCGATGCGGTGGTCGCCGCCGACTGTGGGCCGCCCTTCGTCCTTCTCGCCGAGAGGCTGTCCCCGTCCGAGCTGACGCTGCTGCGCCAGCTCGGAGCGAACGCTGTGGACGCCCAAGGCAATGTCACCGTGTCACACGATGGACTACGCCTGGAGGTGCGCGGCCGAGGGGCGGCCCGGCCACGGACCCCGGCAGCGCCGGCAATGATCCGTCGGAAGCGCCGGAGTGGATTGTCCGTGGGCTTTGTCATCCTGATGGACCCGGAGCTCGCAGTAGCTCCGGTACGCGCGGTGGCGGCTGCGGCAGACGTCTCGGTGAGCACGGCTCACGCCGTCCTCGAAGGGTTCCGCGACGACGGCTTGATCACGTCGAGAGGCATCAGCGATCTCAGCAGGCTGGCAGGTGGCTGGGTCGAGGACTACCGCCGGGGCTACGGCCCGTCGTCGATCCTCGGCCGGTTCTCGGCTCAGCCCGGATGGTGGCGCGACATCACGCCGCATGCTGCGCAGGACTACGGACTGATCTGGGGCGGCGAGACGGCGGCGGAGATCCTGGGCGGATATCTGAGCACCGTCAGGGGTGTCGCTTACTCCTTCGAGCTGCCCCAGAGACTCCTCGTCGACTTCAGGATGAGTCGGTATGTCCCGCAGCGGGCGGGAAACGGGGACGTTGCGGAGTTCCGACGCCCCCTGTGGTCGCCACAGTGGGATCAGCCTCCCCGCTGGAACGGTGTGGTGCCCCGCCTGCTCGTGTACGCGGACCTGCTGGCCACGCGAGACGGCCGCCTCCACGAGGTGGCCGCGGATCTGAGGGAGAAGTCGGATGATCTACGACGTCTCCTCGGCTGAGCAGCTGCTTCCCGTCGCAGAGGTCATCCTGGCCATCCAGGAGGTGATGCCGTCGCATGTCGAGTGCGCCGGCCCTCTGGTCGTGGGGGCAATGGCACGCGATCTCGCCCTGCACTACGTCGGCGGCGACATGATCCAACGGCAGACGGACGACGTGGACGTCGCGGTGCGTGTGCCCTCATGGGCTGACTTCGATGCCCTCGTCCGGGCCTTCGGGGCTGGCCGGAGGACCCACCGGATCAGGGTTGCGGGGTGCCAGGTGGACGTCGTCCCTTTCGGTCAGCTGGAGGTGCCCGAGGGATGTGTCTCCTTCCAGGAAGACCGCCCGATGAATGTCCTGGGACTCGCGGAGGCAATGGCCACGGCCGACGAGTACGTGCTTCCCCGAGGCTGCACGGTGCGCGTTCCCACGCTGGCAATGCAAGCCGTCCTGAAGGTGATCGCCTGGATGGACCGCGGCCGAAGCTCCAACAAGGACGCCATCGATCTCGCACTGATCCTTCCCGCTTACGATCAGCCGCGGTGGAACGAGCATCTGCTCACGGCCGGGATCAAGCACCTGAAAGCAGCCAAGTGGGTCAGGGTCGCCGGGGCGGCGGGACTCCTGGGTCGTGAGGCCGCCGAGGTGCTGAAGCCCGCCACGAAGTGTGCGCTTGCTCAGGCCGACCCGGAGCTGCTGACGCGCGCGAGCGCCCCGAGCTGGGCCCACGGGTTGATCCCGCGGTCCGAGGTGAGGCTTGCCGTCGAGGCGTTCCTCACGTCGGCCACCGCGGACCTCGACGACGCCGAGCGGCAGTGACTCCTTTCGCGGCCCCTCACCCCCACAAGGCGCGCAGCCCACGCACGGGCGTGGCCAGCACGGACGCGGCGAGCGAGCAGTCCATCCGGCAGTCGAGGGGCACCCCGACCGGCGCGAGCCCGGTGCGCACGGGCCGCCCGGCGACCACCTCGGCGAGCTCCGCCCGCGACACCTCGTCGGCACCGCACACGTGCAGGACGCCGGTCAGCTCGGCGTCCACGAGCTCCACCAGGGCGGTGGCGAGGTCGTCGGCGGAGGTCGGGCTGCGCAGGACGTCGGTCCAGAACGTCAGCGTGGGGTCGGCGACGGCCGTCTCGATCTTGCCGGGCGCGAGGCGCCCCCCGAGCAGCAGGCTCGTGCGCACGGCGAGGGAGTCGGGGCAGGCCGCGGCGGCGGCGAGCTCGGCGCGACGCTTCGCCGCCCCGTAGCCGTCGATCGGGTCGGGCTCGTCGGACTCCCGGTAGGGACGGCCCAGCGTCCCGGAGAAGACCAGGTCGGTCGACACGTGCACCAGCCGCGCACCGTGCCGGGCGCACGCCGAGGCCAGCGCCGCCGTCCCGTCGACGATCACGGCGTCGCGGCTCGGCCCGTGCTGCAGGTAGGCGGTGTGGACGACGGCGTCGGGCCGGACGGCGTCCACGACGGCCCGGACGGACGCCGGGTCGGCGAGGTCCATCCGCATCCCCGGCGCGGTGTGGGTGGTGCCGACGGCGTCGAACCCTGCGCCGCTCGCGGCCGCGAGCACCCGCCGCCCGAGGAACCCGGACCCGCCCGTCACCAGCAGCCGCCGCACGAGGGCAGGCTAGGCCAACCCGCGGGCGCGCCCCGCAACCGGCGGACCCGGGACACCCTCACGCCGTACCGTGGCGAGCGTGCAGATCGACGAGCGCAACGGCGTCCGCGTGCTGTCCGCCGACGCCCCGGGGCCCCTGACGGCCTCCCTCATGTTCCGGGTCGGGCGTCGCGACGAGAGCTTCATCGGCGGAGGGGTCACCCACCTCGTCGAACACCTGGTGATGGCCAGCCTCGGCCGCTCGCACCTGGACTGCAACGCGTCCGTCGACCTCACCCTCACCGAGTTCACCGCCACCGGGCGTCCCGAGGCCGTGGCCGACTTCCTCACCCGCGTGTGCGCCGCGCTGCGCGACGTCCCGACGCAGCGGCTGGCCGCCGAGGCGGGGGTGCTGGAGGCCGAGGGCGGCATGGCCTGCCACCCCCTCGCCGGGTACCTGATGTCGCGCCGCTACGGCGCCGTCGACGTCGGGCTCGCGGGCCTGCGCGAACCCGCCATCCCCGCGATCACCGCCGACGCCGTCCGCGCGTGGGCGCGCACCCACTTCGTCACGGGCAACGCGGTGGCCTGGTTCAGCGGGCCCGTCCCCGACGGCCTCGACCTGACGCTGCCCGACGGGCCCGCCCGGTCCCCGCTGGCCGCGGCGCCCCCGCGCGTCCCCCTGCCCTACCCGGTGTGGGTGGAGCACCCCCACGAGGACGGCGTGGGCCTGGCGTTCGAGGTGGACGCCGACGCCGTGCGCGCCGCCCACGCGCCGGCCGCCGACTGGGACGACCAGCAGTTCGGCGTGGTCGCCGGCATGCTCTGCCGGCTCCTCGAGCAGCGCGTCGAGGACGACCTGCGGCACGGGCGCGGCCTCAGCTACGAGGTCGGCTACCACTCGGCGCGTGCGGGCGCGGGCGTCGTGCACGCGACCGTCCATGCCGATTCCCGCACCCGGGACGCCGCCGTGGCGGCGACGGTGCTGGTCGGCGCGCTGCGGGCGATCGCCGAGGCTGGACCGCAGCAGGCCGACCTCGACTTCGACCTCGAGGGGCTGCGCGAGTTCGTCGCCGACCCCCGGGCCGTGCTTGCCGCCCTCGACGACGCCGCCACGCGGCTGCTGCACGGCGTGGCCCTGGAGTCCGACGAGCAGCTGGTGGCCCGGCACGACCGGGTGAGCGCGGCCGACGTCGCCGCAGTGGCCCGGGTCGCGCTGCCGACGATGCTGCTCGGCGTCCCGGAGGGGGTCCGGCCCCAGGTGCCCGGCGTCGCCGAGGAGCCCGACGACTGGCAGTCGCCCGTCACGGGCCGCGAGCACGGCCGCCGGTTCCGCTCCGACGCGCCGCGCGGATCGTCGCTGGTGGTGGGGGACGCGGGCATCACGCTGAGGTTGCCGACGGGCCTGCGCACGGTGCGCTGGGACGACGTCATCGGCCTCGGCCGCCACCCCGAGGGCTATTACCGGCTCAGCCGCAGCGACGGCAACACGATCCCGCTGGACGCCCGGGACTGGAAGGACGGCGACGCCGTCATCGCGACGGTGCTCGCGCGGGTTCCCGAGTCGCTGCGCTACGACGAGCCGGCCGAGGACCACCACCCCGGGGACGGCCACGACCACTGACCTGCGGCGGGGAAGCCCAGCCTTGCGTTGTACGCAAGGACCCTTGCGCTGAGAGCAGTACCGGGGTGCACTCCTGGCATGACCCCTCCCGACCCCACCCCCTGGGACGCGCTCGTCGTGGGCGGCAGCGCGGCCGGCCTCTCGGCCGCCCTCATGCTCGGGCGCGCTCGGCGGCGCGTCCTCGTCGTCGACGCGGGCAGCCCTCGCAACCGCTTCGCCGCGCACATGCACGGCGTCCTCGGTCACGACGGCACCCCGCCCGCCGAACTCGTCCGGCTCGGCAGGGAGCAGGCCGCCCGCTACGGCGTCACGTTCGCCGAAGGCACGGTGACCGGTGTCGAGGACCGCACCGACGGCCTCGCCGTCACCCTCGCCTCCACCGACCTCGGGCGCGAGCCCGCCGTCCACCGCACGCGCGCGCTCGTCGTCGCGACCGGCATCACCGACGAGCTCCCCGCGGTTCCCGGGCTCGCCGAGCACTGGGGTCGCAGCGTCCTGCACTGCCCCTACTGCCACGGCTGGGAGGTGCGGGGCCGCCGCCTCGGCGTGCTCGCGACGTCCCCCCACGCCGGTCACCAGGCGCGCCTGGTGCGGCAGTGGAGCGACGACGTCGTGTTGTTCTCCGCGGCCATGGGCGAGCTCGCGGACGACGACGAGCAGCGGCTGCGCGCCCGCGGCGTCCGCATCGTCGCGTCCCCGGCGGTCGAGATCCTGGGCGACGGCGACACCGTGACCGGCGTGCGCACCGCGGACGGCTCGGTCACCGCCGTGGACGCCCTGTTCACCGCGGGCATGCCCCGGCCTCACGACGCCTTCCTCGCCGGCCTCGGGCTGGACCGCGCCGAGCAGCCCCTCGGCCTCGGGTCGTTCCTCGCCGTCGACGCCACGGGCCGCACCAGCCACCCGCGGATCTGGGCGGTCGGCAACGTCACGAGCCCCATGGCCACCGTGCCGATGGTGATGGGCGCGGGCGCGATGACCGGCGCCGCCGTCAACGGCGCGCTCGTCGAGGAGGAGTTCGACATCGCCGCGCGCGTGGGCTGAACCGCCGGGAGGGTGCGCGGACCGATTGTTAACAAGAGCGGTCCACAATCGGGCGGTCGCCTCGTCAGGGAGAACCGTGACCGACCCCCGCCTGCAGCTCGCTGCACCGTCGCCGGGCGCTCCGGCGTCCGCACACTCCGCACGGACCGGCCCGGTGGCCCCGTGAACCCCGCCGTCACCGCGGCGCCGGTCGACGCCCCCGCCCTCGCCGCCACCCCGCGGGCCGTGCTGCGCGCCCTGGTCTGGCCGGTGTTCGTGCCGGTCGGCATCTTCGGGCTCGGCTCGGGCGCCAGCGGTCCGGTGATCGTCTTCCTCGCCCACGACCTGGGCGCCTCGGTCGTCGTGGCATCGGCGATCGTCGCACTCGCGGGGGTCGGCATGGTCCTGGGCGACCTTCCTGCCGGGGCCATGGTGGCTCGCTTCGGCGAGCGGGCCGCCGTCCTCGCGGGGTCCCTGATCGGTGCCGCCGGCGCCGGGCTTGCCATCGTGTCGGCACACCTGGACGCCCTCGGCGGACCCGCCCGCGGCACCGCGCCCCTCGCCGTCCTCGGCGCCGGCGTCCTGCTCACCGGCGTCGCGATGTCGGTGTGGGGCCTCGCGCGGCACGCGTACCTCGCCACGGCGGTGCCGTTCGCGGTGCGGGGCACGGCCATCGCGGCGATGGCGGCCGCCATGCGCGCGGGCTTCTTCGCGGGCCCCTTCGTGGGGGCGGCGGCCGTCGGCTGGGCGGGCCCCCAGGCGGGCTTCTGGGTGGAGCTGGCGTCGATCGTGGTCGCCGCGCTGCTCATGGCGGGGCTGCCCGCGCTGCCGGGGGAGCTGCGGGGGCGGCCGGTGCGGGCTCCCGACACCGCCGCCGGGCCCTCGAGGCGGGGCCGTGGCCGCGAGGTGGGTGATCGCCCCGGCATCGTCCGCCGTCACGGCCGCCTGCTCGCCACCCTGGGCGCGGGCGCCGCGGGCATGGGGGCCGCACGCGCCTGCCGAACGGCGATGATCCCGCTGTGGGCGGCGCAGCAGGGGGTGGGTGCGGCCACGACCAGCCTGATCATGGGTGCGTCGGCCGCGGTGGACCTGGCCGCCACCTACCCGGCCGGGCGTCTCCTCGACACTCGCGGGCGCCGCCTGCTCGCCGTCGGCTCGCTCGCACCCCTCGCCGTCGCGTTCCTGCTGCTCCCGCTCTCGGGCACGGTCGCGTGGATCAGCGCGGTCGCGCTGCTGTCGGGGGTGGCCAACGGCTTCGGCAACGGCGTGATCATGACACTGGGCGCCGATGTCGCCCCCGACGAGGGCCGCGCCGAGTTCCTCGGCGCCTGGCGGCTGTGCCACGACTCGGGGATGGCGCTCGGGCCCGCCCTGGTCACGGCGCTGGCGCTCGCGGGCGGCCTCGCCCCGGCCGTGCTCGGCACCGGCGTCGTCTCGCTCCTGGGGTCGGCCGCCCTGCACCGGTGGATCCCGCGCTACGTGCCGTGGCCGCCGCCCGACCGCCTCGGCCGGCCCGACGTCGTCAGGTGAACAGGCAGAACGGGTGGCCGTCGGGATCGAGCATCACGCGGACGTCGTCCTGCGGCTGGTACCCGGCGACCGTGGCGCCCAGGCCGGTCGCCGCCGCGACGGCCACCTCCAGGTCGTCGACGACGAAGTCGAGGTGCAGCTGCATCTGCTGAGCGTCGGCAGCTCCGGACGGCGCGCCGTCCCCGCTCGAGGGCCACACCGGACGCCGATGCGCGTCCTCGAGCTGGAAGCCCAGCCCCGCGCCCTCCGGGGCCTTGAGGGTGACCCAGTCGCCGTCCATCATGTCGTAGGCCCAGCCCAGCAGCCGGTGGTAGAACTCGGCGAGCTCCCTGGGCCGCGGCGAGCCAAGCACCACGTGCGTGAGTCGCGGGCGTGCCGTGGGGGTGTCCTCCGCCATGGTCGGGCTCCTTCGGTGGCCGGTGTCGGCCCGGCAGTACCCCCGAGCCGTGCTCGCATTCTGCGTCAGGCGCTCGGGTGCGGGGCTGGGTGCGGGGCTGGTGGGGCTTGGCGGACGGTTTGCGACACAGTTCGTCGCTTATGTCCGGCGGTGTGGGGGGCGGGGCGTTGGGCTGGGGGGTGCGGGGCTGGTGGGGGGCTTGGCGGACGGTGTGCGGCGCAGTTCGTCGCAGATGGTCCGCGGGGTGCTGGGCGGGGCGTAGGGCTGGGGGTGCGGGGCTGGTCGGGGGCTTGTCTGACGGTCTGCGGCACAGTCCGCCGCAAACCGTCCGCGGAGTGCCGGGGGCGGGGGTGCGGGGCTGGGGTGGGGCAGCCAGCATCGAGGGCGCAGTCGATCCATCGGGATTGACGATGCAAACCGCTCGCCCGAAGGTGATCCCCATGCCGCACGTGCAGGGATCACAGCGCCCCAGTGGTGCCGGGACGCCGGGCCACGCCCACCGCGACGCCGTCCCGGTGGGCGCCGCGGACCCGCACGGTGACGACGACCCGGCCGCCCAAGCGGACGCGGAAGCGTTCGCGGGGGCGTTCGGCTCGGTCTACCTGCGTTTCCACCGCCGCGACGGCAAGCGGGCGCAGCTGCAGGGCGCGAGCCGCGCGGTGCTGCAGCACCTGGCCCTGGCCGGACCGCTCACGGTGGGTGAGGCGGCCCGTCACCTCGACCGGGCGCAGTCGGTGGTCAGCGACATCGTCACCCACCTGGAGCAGCAGGGCCTGCTGGAGCGTGAACGCGACCCGGCGGACCGGCGGCGCACCCTTGTCTGGCTGACGGCCCAGGGCCAGGAGGCGCTGCGCCGCGACAGGGAGGTGCTCAGCCGCGACCTCCTCGCCCGCGCGATGGCGCGGATGGCCGCCGAGCGGCGCGCGCAGCTGCTCTCCGCCCTCACCGAGCTGCTCGAGGCCGACGCGGCCTCGGGCCACGACCACTGAACCCCATCACGAAAGGGACGACGATGAGCGAGACCACCACCGAGCACCCCTGCGAGAGCTGCGGGATGCCGATCGAGACCGGCCGTTACTGCCCGCACTGCACGGACGCGGACGGTGCGCTGCAGCCGTTCGAGGCGCGGTTCGAGCGCATGGTGGCGTGGCAGGAGCGCCGCTCCCCGGGCACCCCGCGGGCGGAGCTGGAGCGGCAGACCCTGGACTACCTGGCCACGATGCCGGCCTGGCGCGACCACCCCGCCGTCGTGGGCCGCGGCACCGCCTGAGCAGCGCGTTGATCAGGCACGACACCCTCGCCGAGGGCCCTGCGCCGGTCGGGTGAGGGCAGGACCACCCGAACAGCGCCTGCACGCTCACGGTGCGCGCGCCGATGGGTAAGTCGACGCGGGCTGCAGGGCCCGACCATCGACAGCGGAGGCGCGGGCCGTGGTGGACGCCGTTCGGCGTGAGTCGACAGCACGTGGCCCGGTCCTGGCGACCGCGCTGCTGGCTGTCGCGATGGCCGCCGCGAGCGTCGTCCTCGTCGTCGTGCTCCCGCCCGCGCCCGTGCTGCCGTCGGCACCGTCCTCGCCGACCGCGCAGCTGGTGATCATGGCGGCGCTGGTGGCGGCGTTCATCGTCGCGGAGCTGACCTTGCTGCGGATCGATTTCCGCAGCGAGGTCTTCTCCTTCTCGCTGGCGGGCCTGCCGCTCGTGCTCGGCGCCCTGGTGCTGCAACCGGCGCTGCTGCCACTGGCCCGCATCGGCGGGGTGGCGGTGGTGTTCCTCGTGCAGCGGCTGTCGCCGATGAAGTCGTTCTACAACGTCTGTGCCTACGCGTTCGAGACGGCGCTGGTCAGCGCCGGCCTGCACCTGTGGCTGCACCCGGACCGGGCCGGTCACGCCCCGCTGGAGGTGCGCGAGCTCCTGATCACGTTCGGCGTCGTCGCGGCCGCCGACCTCGTGCTCAGCGTCAGCGTGCTCGCCGTGATCGCCCTGCACCAGGGGTTGCGCGCGGTGAGCGGGGGATGGCGGGCGCTGGTGCCGTCCTCGAGCATCTCGGGCGCGACGACGGTGGTGGGCCTCGCCGTCGCCACGCTCGCCAGCGAGGGGTTGGCGGGCGGCCTGCTGCTGGCCGCGCTCACCCCGATCGGCGTGATCCTCTACCGCTCCTACGTGGGCCTGCAGCTGCGCAACCGCTCCCTGCAGCTGGTCCACGAGTTCGTGGCGGACAGCCAGGGCCACGCCGACGACGCGCTGGAGCTGGGGCGGGAACTGCTCGCCAACGCGCAGACCGCCTTCAACGCCCGCTGGACGGCGCTGCTGCTGGTCTCCAGCTACGCGGCGCCGGAGACGTACATGCTGCTGGACGACGCGGGCGTCGTGCGGATGTCACCGGAGCCGATGCCGGCGGAGTTGACCCGCCTGTCGGCGGAGATCACCACCGACCGGGTCCCGCGCCTGCTGGGACGCTCCCGAGTCGGCTCGGCCACCAGGCGCGCCCTGCGCGAGGCGGGCTGCCGCGACGCGATGGTCGTCCCGCTGGCGGAGGAGGAGTACCCCCAGCTCACGCTGATCATCGCCGACCGGCTGACGGAGTCCGTGGGCTTCACGGAGGACGACCTGGCGGTCGCCCGCACCCTCGCCGGGCACGCTGCGACGGCGATGCGCGGGGCGATGCTGCTGGAGCGGCTGCAGTTCACGGCCACCCACGACACGCTCACGGGGCTGGCCAACCGCGCCCTGTTGGAGCTGCGACTGTCGGAGCTGCCGCGCACCCAGCCCGAGCCCGCGGCCGTCCTGCTCCTCGACCTCAACCGGTTCAAGGAGATCAACGACACGCTCGGTCACTCCACCGGTGACCGGGTGCTGCGCGTGGTCGCCGAACGCCTGCGCCGCACCGCCCCCGAGGGCAGCCTCGTGGCGCGGCTGGGCGGCGACGAGTTCGCGATCCTGCTGCCCTCGACACCGCACCCGGACAGCGCCCTCGACCTCGCGACGTCGGTGGCGCAGTCGCTGCGCCGGCCGTTGACGCTGGACGACATCGACGTCTCGGCCGACGCGTCGATCGGCCTGGCCTACAGCGGCCTGGACCCGGCCGACGACCCCGCCGACCTGCTTCGCCAGGCCGACCTCGCCATGTACGAGGCGAAGACGACGGGCCACGGCGTCGTGACGTACACGCGGGAGCTGGAGCGGGGCCACGCCGAGCGGCTGGCGCTGGTCACCGACCTGCAGCTGGCACTCGACCGCGGCGAGCTGAGCATCGCCTACCAGCCCGTGCTCGACCTGCACACGCGCACGATCCGCCGGGTGGAGGCGCTGTCCCGCTGGGAGCACCCGCGGCTGGGCCCGCTGCGCCCCGACATCTTCGTGGCGCTCGCCGAGTCGACCGGGCTGATCCACGAGCTGACCCGCTACGTGCTCTCCTCGGCGCTGGCGGAGGTGCGCCGCTGGGCCGACCAGGGCCTCGACGTCCAGGTGTCGGTCAACCTCTCGGCCCGCAACCTCGCCGACCCGCAGCTGCCGGCGACGGTCGCCCGGCTGCTGGAGCGGGCGGGGGTCTCGCCGCAGAACCTCACGCTGGAGATCACCGAGTCGAGCATCATCGCCGACCCGGCCCGCGCCCAACCCGTGCTCGCGGCGCTCGCGGCCATGGGCCTGACGCTGTCGCTGGACGACTTCGGCACGGGCTACTCGAGCCTTTCGTACCTGCGCACCCTGCCCGTGCAGGAGGTGAAGATCGACAAGTCGTTCGTGTTCGCGCTCGCCGACCGCGCGGACGCCTCGGCGCGCGTGCTGATCGAGTCGATCATCCAGCTCGCGCACCGGCTCGGCCTGCGCGTGACGGCGGAGGGCGTGGAGGACGCCGACATGCTGGAGCTGCTCGCGGAAGCCGGGTGCGACGGGGCGCAGGGCTTCCACATCTCCAAGCCCGCGAGCGTGCCGAGGGCCACGACGCTGCTGCGCCGGCACGCCGGCTCGGCCGACGGCAAGCCCTTCCCGGGCGGTGCCACGGGGCAGCCGCTGCCCTCGGCCGCCGGCCAGCCGATGGTGCCCGCGCAGTACCGCCCGGCGCCCGCGGTGATGGCCGCGGACGCCGAGCCGTCCGCCTGAGCGGTGAGCCGGAGAAGGCTCAACCCATCTTGAGGATCTTGTTCTTCGGCGGCGCCTGGATGGTCGAGCCCGAGGGGTAGCTGAACTTGAGGTCGATCTTCTCGCCCTCGGCGTCGCCCTTCAGCGACAGCGGCCGCTTGGAGGCCTTGTCGATGACGAGCACGCCGTCGGTCTCGGAGACGATCCATGTCTTGCCGTCGGGCGATTCGGTCACCTTGCCGCCGAGCACCTCGCCGAAGACGCCGTCGACGAAGGACTTGCGGTCGAGGAAGTCCTCGAGCTCGGCGAAGTCCTTGCTCTTGGCCGGCGCGGAGATCCACTTGCCGTTGAGCGCCCGTGCCGCCTCGTCGCCGAGGTTGACCTTCCAGAAGGTCTTGTCGCCCGAGATGTAGAGGGTCTTGCCGATCACGGTGACCCGGGCGGTGCCCTCGGCCTTGCCCTGGCTCACGGCGCCGGACCCGTTGCCCTTGGCGTCGGTGGTGACGTCCATGGTCATCGTGTCGCCCTTCTCGGTCGCCGAGCCCGCGAAGCGGGCGAGCGGTGCCGAGTCGAAGGCCTTCTTGGCGTCGGCCACCAGGTCGGACGCCTTGGGCCCGGTCGGGGACGGCGAGGCGGTGGTGGCGGCGACGCTGGTGGTCGCCGAGCTGGAGGCGGAGGTGGTGGTGCCACCGGCCTCGGTGTCGGACCCGCCGCACGCGGTCAGCAGCAGCAGGGAGGTGGCGGACAGGGCCGCCAGGGAACGCAGGTGAGTCACGAAGATCCCCGTCGTCGGGCCGCCGTCGGCGGCACAGCTTGGTCACAGAAGACCCGTCGACGGTAGCGGGGGTGGCCGACAGATCGTGTGGATTTCCGTCCCGGCCCACCTGACCGGAGGGTCACGTTCCCGTCACGATCTGCCGCGAGAGGACGGAAAGTCAATACCTGACAAGTCAATCGACTTTGTGCAATGGTGGCCCGGCAGCCCTGTCGTCCCGCCGGAGGTCCCCATGAGTCCCCGACCCCACGCCGTCCCCACGCCCGCCGTCCGCGGCGAGGCCCCGACCGTCCGGCACGTCGCCGACGTCCTCGTCATCGGCGGGGGACCGGCCGGCACCTGGGCCGCGATCAAGGCCGTCGAAGGGGGCGCGCGCGTCGTCCTCGCCGACAAGGGCCACTGCGGCACCTCGGGCGCGACGGCGGCAGCCGGCACCGGCGTCTGGTACGTCGAGCCCGACCCGGCCGCCCGGGAGAAGGCTATGGCCGCGCGGGAGGGGCTCGGCGGGTACCTGGCCGACCGGGGCTGGATGACCCGGGTCCTCGACGAGACCTACGCGCGCGTCGACGAGCTGGCCCGCGTCCAGCGCTACCCGTTCCCCGTCGACGAGCACGGGCGACAGGTCCGCACCGGCGTCCAGGGCCCCGACTACATGCGCCGGCAGCGGCTGCGGGTGCAGCGCCTCGGGGTCACCGTGCTCGACCACAGCCCGGTGCTGGAGCTGCTCACCGACGCCGACGGCGCCGTCGCGGGGGCCGCGGGCGTCGACCTGCGCACCGGCGAGCGCTACGAGGTCCGTGCCGGGGCGGTCGTCCTGGCGGCGGGCGCGTGCGCGTTCCGGTCGCGCACGCTGGGCTGCGACGTGACAACGGGCGACGGCGCGCTGATGGCCGCCGAGGTCGGCGCCCACCTGTCGGGAATGGAGTTCTCGACCGCCTACGCGATCGCCCCGGCGTTCACGTCGGTCACGAAGACCGCCTACTACGCGTGGGCCACGTTCTACCGTGCCGACGGCAGCGTCCTGGAAGGGGCGGCCAGCCAGGGCGGGCGCACCGCGATCGCCCGCGAGCTGCTCGGCTCACCCGTCTACGCGCGGCTGGACAAGGCCGAGCCCGGCATCCGCGCCCAGCTGCGCCTGGGGCAACCCAACTTCTTCCTGCCGTTCGACCGGCTGGGCATCGACCCGTTCGTCGACCTCTTCCCCGTCACCCTTCTGCTGGAGGCCACGGTCCGGGGCACGGGCGGGGTCGCCGTCCACGGGGACGACTGCTCCACCGGAGTGCCGGGCCTCTACGTTGCAGGGGACACCGCCACCCGCGAGCTGATCTGCGGCGGGTTCACCGGTGGCGGCTCGCACAACGCGGCCTGGGCCATGTCGTCGGGGTCCTGGGCGGGCGCGGCCGCCGCCCGGTTCGCGATCGGCCTCGGAGCGCGGGCGGGGGCGCGGACGGTGCGGACGGCGGGCGGTGCGGGCGTGCGCCCGCGCGTCCCGGGTGCAGACGGGCCCTCCGGCGCCGAGCTCACCCGCGCCGTCCAGGCCGAGGTGCTGCCCTACGACCTCAACTACCTGCGCCACGGCGACCGGCTGCGCCCCTCCCTCGCCCGGCTCGAGGCCCTGTGGCGGGCCGCCTCCGACGGCCTGCACCCCGGCCGGGACGCCGGCGCGCGCGAGGTCGTGGCGACCCGCGAGGCGGCCGCGATGACCGCCCACGCGCGCTGGATGTACACCGCCGCCCTCGCCCGCACGGAGTCGCGGGGCATGCACAAGCGCGCGGACCACCCGGGGCAGGACCCGGCGCAGCGGCGTCGCCTGCTCGTCGGCGGCCTGGACGCCGTGTGGTCGGCGCCCGAGGCGCCGGGCCGGCTGGGCGTGGCCGACGTCGAGCAGGAGGCCGTGGCGTGATCGAGGTCGTCGTCGCCGACCGGTGCATCTCCTGCGACCTGTGCATCGAGGTGTGCCCCACGAACGTGTTCGACCGCGGGCCGGGCGGGGTGCCCCAACTGGCCCGGCACGACGCGTGCCAGACCTGCTACCTGTGCGAGGCGTACTGCCCCACCGACGCGCTGTTCGTCGCACCGGCGACCACGCCCCTGTCGCCCGACCACCCGCTGCGTGATCCGGCGACGCTCGTCGAGCGCGACCTGCTCGGCAGCTACCGGCGCAGTCTCGGCTGGGGCAAGGGGCGCACGCTCACGGCGAGGGACGCCGTGATGCCCCCGTTGCCGCACCCGGCGCCGCCGCCGGTCGCCGCACCACGGCCGTCGGCGCCTGCAGGGTGAGTCCGGCCGGGTAGGTGTAGGTGAGGCTGCTCGCGGCCTCGGGTGCGGGGCGCTCCTCGCGGACGCTGAGGGGCAGGGTGCGGGCATCGCGCGACACGGCGATGACCAGCCCGTTGAGGTGCACCTCGAACTGCTTGCCGTCGGCGCTGACCCCCACGGTCGCGCCCGGGGTGCCCGACCCCGGCGCGACCACCCCGGCGCCGCTGACCGTCAGCGCCGTCGAGGCGACGCCGCCGCGGTCGAGGAAGCGGGTCAGCCCCGCCACCGAGGGGTCGGTGCGCGAACTCATCACCCACTTGCCGCGCAGCGCGGCGACGGCAGCCGGCCCGGCCGCGCGCCGGGTGTAGGTGTCGTCTCCGCTGAGGTAGGCCGAGGACCCGACGACGACGATCCTGGCGCTGCCCTGCGCGGCCCCCTCCGAGATCGTCCCCTGCCCCTGGCCGTCGGGCTTGCCCGTGACGTCGAACGTGACCGCCTCGGCCCCGCTGCCGATCAGTCCCTGCAGTCGCAGCACGGGGGCGGAGGCCATGGCGCCGCGCGCCGCCGCGAGCACCGCGCCCGCCTCCTTGCCGTCGAGCGGGTGCGCGGGCCCCGGCGGCTTCGTGGTGCTCGACGTCGCCGCCGCCCGCACGTCGCCCTGCCCGCTGCTGCAGGCGCCGCACAGCAGGGACGCCGCGAGGACCGCCGCGCCCGCAGCCGTCGTCGCGAGGGGGCGGGGCTTGGGCATGGGGGCGGTCCTCCTGCGGTGTCGGGGGTTTCCTGCGGGCACCAGTTTCACCCAGAACGCCCCCGCGCCACGCCGAGGATCACCGCGACGACACGTGACGTTACGTGATCCTCACCGGTACTGGGCGGCCTGCAGCCCGTATAGCTGGGCGTAGAGGCCGCCGAGCTCGCTCAACTCCTCGTGCGTGCCCGCCTCGGCGATGCGCCCGCCCGCCACGACCAGGATGAGGTCGGCCATCCGGACCGTGGAGAAGCGGTGCGAGACGAGCACCGTGACGGCGCCGGTGACCTTGCCGACCTCCCGGGCCGTCGCCGCGTACCGCTCGAAGAGCTGGTGCTCGGCCTGCGCGTCGAGCGCGGCGGTGGGCTCGTCGAAGACCAGCAGCAGCGGGCGGCGGCGCATCATGGCGCGGCCCAGCGCGAGCTTCTGCCACTGACCGCCGGACAGTTGCGTGCCTCCGGCCAGCGACAGGCCGAGCGCGGTGTCGAGCCCGGCGTCCAGCCGCGCGAGCAGGTCGCTGCCGTTGGCCCGGGCGAGCGCGTCGAGGACGGCGGCGTCCTCGCCCGAGCGGGGGAGGTCCCCCAGCCCGATGCTGCGCCGCGCGTCGAACTCCAGCCGGGCGAAGTCCTGGAACCCGGCGGCGGTGCGCTCGCGCCACTCCGGCAGCGGCAGCCGGCGCAGGTCGACGCCGTCGACCTCGATCACGCCCGCGTCCGTCTCGTAGAACCGGCACAGCAGCTTCACCAGCGTGGACTTGCCCGCGCCGTTCTCGCCGACGATCGCCACGGACGACCCGGCGGGCAGCAGGAGGTCGACGTCGGCCAGCACCGGCGTCTGCGTGCCCGGGTAGCTGAAGGACACCCCGCGCAGCCGGATCCCCTCCCGCAGGGAGTCGGGCAGCGGGAGGTCGGCGGG
This sequence comes from Kineosporiaceae bacterium, assembly GCA_046330935.1. Classification (GTDB taxonomy): domain Bacteria; phylum Actinomycetota; class Actinomycetes; order Actinomycetales; family Kineosporiaceae; genus JAXLRU01. The sequence goes on along the minus strand of JAXLRU010000003.1, from coordinate 704,055 downwards.
GGCCGGGCGCTGCTCCTCGACGACCTGCCGCAGCCAGCGCACCTGCGCGAGGGTGTGCGAGAGCCGCTGCAGCTCCTGCAGCAGGGTGACCGCGCTGATCACCTGCTGGTTCACCTGCGCGGCGAGGCTGAGCACCAGGACGACGTCGCCCACGCTGCCCCGCCCGGCGACGGTGGCGCGGACGACGAGCAGGGTCGCGCTCACGTAGGCGACGGCGAAGAACACCTGCCCGGCGCTGCGCCAGGCCAGCGCCTGCAGCTCCGCCCTGCCCAGGACGGCCGAGGCCGCCCGCCAGCGCCGGGCGTGCCGCACCCGCACCTGCGGCCCGAGCCGGCAGGCACGGACCTCCTTGGCGAGGGCCGGATCGGTGGCCAGCCGGAACAGGTGCAGGGCGCCCCGGCTCTCGCCTGCGGACGCCTCCCGCGCCGCCGCGGTGATCGCCTCGGCGCGGCGGCCCGCCAGCAACGGAGGCACGGCCGCCGCGGGGAGCAGCAGCAACCAGGGGCTCGTGGTCGCCAGCAGCACGGCCGTGACCGTGAGGGCGACGGCGAGGCTGACCGACGACATCAGCGCGCTCATGCTCACCCACCCCACGCGGTCGAGTTCGCGCTTGAGCACCTGCACCTTGTCGGCGAACTCGGGCCGCTCGTGGTGCTCCAGCCCGGTGGACCCGTTGGAGAGCTCGACCAGCTCGCGGTCCATGGCGAGGAAGTTGAGCTCGCCGAGCTCGAAGTAGGCGATGTGCCCGTAGTGGTGGCCCACGAGCCCGGCGACCGCCAGCACGGCGACGCCCGCGGCTGCCCAGCTCGCCGTCGCGACGTCCCCGGCGAGCGCGGCGTCGGTGATCCGCGCCAGCAGCGGGGCCGCCAGCGGGAGGGCGAGGGACTGCGACATCACCAGGGCGAGGGCCAGCACGAACTTCAGCCGCGACGTCCGCCAGGACAGGGCGGCCAGGGCCAGGCACGCGCGCACGGTCTCGGTCATCGGACCCCCGCCTCGTCGTCCTCGGCGCCGAGCCCTTCGGCGAAGCGCTGGGCCTGCAACCGGAACAGCCGGGCGTAGTGCCCGTCGGCGTCCATCAGCTCGTCGTGGCTGCCCTGCTCGACCACACGACCGGCGTCGATCACCACGATCCGGTCGGCGCGACGCACGCTGGAGAAGCGGTGCGAGATCAGCAGTGATGTCACCCCCCGGGTGAGCTCGACGAAGTGGTCGAAGAACTCCGCCTCGGCGCGGACGTCGAGCGCCGACGTCGGCTCGTCCAGCACCAGCAGCCGCGCGCCGGCGTCCACGGCGAACAGCGACCGGGCGATCGCGACCCGCTGCCACTGGCCGCCGGAGAGGTCGGCGCCGCCGGGGTAGGCGCGGTGGAGCACCGTGTCGAGCCCGTCCGGCAGGGCGTCCAGATGCTCCAGCAGGCCCACCTTCGCCAGGGCCGCGCGCACCGCGGCGCGCGTGCCCTCCTCGCCGAGGCGCTCGACCGCACCGAAGGCCACGTTGTCGGCGGCGCTCAACTCGTAGCGCACGAAGTCCTGGAAGATCACGCTGACCTGGCGGCGCCAGCTGGCCACCGGCAGGTCGCGCACGTCCACGCCGTCGACCAGCAGGGCGCCACCCGTGGGCTCGTGGAGCCGCGTGAGCAGCTTCACCAGGGTGGTCTTGCCGGCGCCGTTGACCCCGACGACGGCGGTGCAGGTGCCCGCGGGCAGCTCCAGCGTGAGCCCGTCGAGCACCGGGCGCGTGCTCCCCGGGTAGCTGAACCGGACGCCGTCCAGCCGCACCTCGCGTGCCGGCATCCCCGCCGCGGGGTGGCCCGGCGCCTGCTCGCCCACCGACTCCGGTTCGAGCTCGGCCACGCGGGCGGTGAAGCGTTGCCGCCCCGAGACCATCCGCATGCCGAAGGTGGTCTGCAGGTCGGACTCGGCGTAGTTCTCGCCGAGCAGTACCGCGCCGACGACCGCCTGCAGGCCCAGCGACAGTGCGGTCAGGCCGATCCACCCCTGCGCCGCCGACCGTGCGACGTCGATCGCGACCCAGCCGGCCACGCCCAGCCCCACCGCCGTGTAGGCGAGGTAGGGCCACAGGAACACCCGGCGGCGCTCGGCCCACAGCACCCGCATCCACGACTCGTAGCTGTCGGCGTAGCGCTCGCTCACCCAGCCGGTCAGGCCGAAGACGCGCAGCTCCTTGGCGGCGGCCGGGTCGACCCCGAGGTCGCGGAGGTAGCCGTCACGGCGCAGGAGCGGAGTGATCCGCTTCCAGACCCGCGAGTACACGCGCATCCCGCCGCGCTGGCCGTACCGGAAGATCATGGTCGCGACGCCCACGGCCGCGCCCGCCACGGGGCCCGCCACCCAGCCCACGATCACCACGAGGCCGGCCAGGCGCAGGTACCGCGCGATCAGCGCCAGCAGCGCGGGGCAGGCCGCCCCCGGCGTCTGCCACCCGTTCTCGACCTGGCGGGTGGCCTCCTTCAGCGCGTCGAGCGCCTGCGCGTCCTCCAGGGGACCGATGCCGACCGGGCGCAGCGTCGCCTCGAGCAGGTTGTCGATGATCCGGACGTCGATCCGGCGCGCCACCAGCTCGCCGAGGGCGACCTGCACGGGCACGAGCACCTGCTGCCCGATGAACGCGGCGGCAGCCAGGACGAACGCGGTGACCAGGGACCCCCAGGCCGCCGAGCCCACGCCGGCCTCGACGGCCGCGGGCACCCGGCCCACGACGGTCGAGGTGGCGAGCACGAAGCCGAGCGGGAGCAGGCCGAGCGCGACGTCGACCAGCACCAGCAGGGCGAGCATGCGCTTGGGGGCGTGGCGGAGCTCGACGAGCGCGAGCCACCTCTGGACCACGGCCTCGTGCCACCACCGCCGCGCGGACGCCCTGGGGGCGAGCCGCTGCCGGGGCTCCACGGAGGGGCTGGGCAGGGCGGGGGAGACCGGCACCGGGCCACCGTAGCCAGCGCGCCCGACACCTCCGCCAATCGTTTTCCGTGTGCGGCGGGGCTGCTTCACGACGCGATTCGGGTGGTGAGCCGGGCACCCGAACGGTGGCGTTTGCTCTATGGCAACATGCCTGCCGTGCGCCGTCCGACCCGTTCACTGACCGGCCGCAGCCTCCCGGAGCTGCACGTCGTCGGTCCGGGCCGCCGCGCGGGTGAACTCCGTCAGCCCCTGTACGAGGGCCTGCCGGGCCGCGGGCGGCATCTGGGCGATCACCTCGCCGAGGTAGCGCCGTCGCGCGCGGGCCAGGTGCTCCAGCAGCCGACCGCCCTCGCCGGTCAGGCTGAGCCGCACCTCGCGCCGGTCGGCCGCGTTGACCTCGCGCTCGATCAGCCCCGCAGCCACGAGGCGGTCGCACAGCCGGCTGGCCGAGGAGGGCAGCGCGTCCATCGCCTCGCCCAGCGCGGTCAGCTTGATCCCCTGGTTGCGGGCGATGATCATGAGGGCCCGCAGCTGCGGCAGCGAGACGCGCTGCGGCACGTCGTCGGCCATCCGGCCCCACAGCAGCGCGAGGACCTCGGTGGCGCCGTCCACGAGCAGGGCGACGTCGGCGAGGTTCTCCGGGTGCGGTTGCACGGTGCCCATCACGGGCAATGTCTCACGAGACGACGCAGCACGGGCACCTGGGCCGCACACGTCGGCGTCATTCCGGCCTCCTCGGTCGGTCGATCGCGCCGGCGGGGGCTCCCCGCCACGGCGATCGTGACGAGGTGCGACCAGCCTGCACCCGCCGGCCCCACCCCGGCGGTCTCCATGTTGATACACCCTCAGGGGTATCGATGCATTCCCCCCACGCCATGACAACGATCATGCAGATCCTCGCCTCCGCCCTGCCGCACAGGGTGCCGGAGGACCTCGACGCCGGACTCCGCGCCCTCGGCACGGGCCCGGTCGACGTCCTCCTCGTCGACTACGCCCAACGCCGGCTGGTCTGCCTCCGCGAGCCCGGCCGTCCGCCGCTGCCCGTCGACGACAGCGCCGCCGGCCGCACCTTCGCCTCCCAGCGGCCCGGCCGCGACGACGACGGCGCGCTGCTGGTTCCCGTCAGTGTGCGGGGGGATCGCCGCGGCGTCCTGCGGATCGCGGCCCCCGGCGACGTCCTGTCCACCGACGACGCGCTCGCCGTCGGGGAGTCGCTCGCGACGACACTGGCCGCCGCCGACCGCGTCACCGACCGCTACCTCGTGGCCGCCCGCTCCCGCCGCCTGACCGTGGCCGCCGAGATGCAGTGGGCGCTCCTGCCCGGCACCGCCTACCGCGAGCCGGGCTTCGACCTCGCCGCGATGCTCGAACCCGCCTACGCCGTGGCCGGCGACGCCTTCGACTGGAGCCGCACCGGCGACGTCGTGCAGTTCACCCTCTGCGACGGCGGGGGCAACGGCGTCGAGGCCGCCCAGGTGGCCGCCGTGACCCTCGGCGCCCTGCGCAACGCCCGCCGCGCCGGGGCCGGGCTCGCCGACCAGGCACACCTGGCCGATCAGGCCCTGCACTCCCACTACGGCGGCAAGGCGTGGCTGCCCACCCTCCTCGTGCAGGTCGACCTCGCCCGGCACCGGCTCGGCGTCGTCGACGCCGGGTCACCACGGCTGCTGCGGCTGCCCGCCGGGGCCTCGACCGCCCAGTCCCTGCCGCTCGACGCCCAGCTGCCCCTCGGCATGTTCGAGGACACCCCCTACGCCGTGCAGGAGTTCGACCTCGCACCCGGGGACCGGCTGGTCGCGCTCACCGACGGCGTCACCGAGCCGCCCGGCGCGGGCGGGTTGGCGTTCGGCGGCGACGCGCTCGCCGCCGCCCTGCGCGGCGCCCGGATGCTGCCCGCAGCCGAGGCTGTCCGCTGGGTGATGCGGGCGCTGTCGGAGCACCTCGGCGGGGGCGACCTCGACGACGACGTCGCCGTGCTCTGCCTCGACCTGCTGGCCTGACGCCGCGTGCCGGCCGTCGAGCGCGGCCGATCCCCGGCGGCTCGGTCACGCTCGACCAGTGGCGCCCGCCCAGACTGGTCGGTCGCTCCGGTCAGATGCGCGGCGTCCGTGAGGCCGCCCCCACACACCCTCGGCGTGTCTCACGGAGGACGCGCATCTGACCTGCTGCGAGGGGTCGAGCTCAGCTCGCGGTGCACTTCCGGGGGTTCTTGCAGCTGCGGGTGGGACTCTGCGGGCGAGGCGTGCACTTCTTGGGGTTCTTGCACGTGCGGGTGCGGGTGGTGCTCGGCGTCGTGGTGCTCGGCGTCGTCGTGGTGGGGCCGGTCGTGGTCGGGGTGGTGGTCGTGGGCCGCGGCGAGGTGGTGCCGGGCGTGGTGCTCGGGGACGTGCTGCTCGGCGAGGGCGTCACGGGACGCCCGTCGAGGACGGCGGTGAGGGCGGCGTACCAGCGCTCGGCGAACTTCGCGTTGCCGGCGTCGGTCTGGTGCACACCGTCGGTGGTGTCGGTGGCGGGGGTCCAGCCCGTGGCGAGGTCGACGACGCTCACGGGCGACGCGGCGGTGCTCGCGGCGGCCGCCCAGCCGGGGATCGTCGCGTTCAGCGCCGTCGACAGGCTGAGGCAGTAGTCGCACGAGCCGGGCGTCATCGGCGGGATCTGGGCGACCAGCAGCACCGTGCGGGGATTCGCGGCCCGCATCTGAGCGAGCAGCACCGTGAAGGAGTCGGTGATCTCGGTGACGGTGCGGTGGTTCCACACGTCGTTGGTGCCCAGGGTCATCATCACGACGTCGGGGCGGGCAGCGGCCAGCCACGCGGGGAGCATGTCCTGGTGGGCGATCGTGTAGGCCTGGTAGCCGCCGTGGCCCTCGTTGTCGCCGTCCCAGACGCCGACTCCGCACCCGCCGCCCGGCAGCGTCCCCACGAAGTCGATCCCCGTGTAGCCCGTGGCCTGCAGCCGCGTCCACAGCGGCGCGCGCCAGCAGCCCGGGCCGCCGGTCAGCGAGTCGCCGAGCGGCATCACCCGCACGGTGGCGGTCGCGGCGGCCGGCGCGACCTGGGCGAGGGCGGGGGACGCCGAGGGCACGGCGAGCGGGACGCCGACCGCGGCGAGCAGGGCGGCCACGGCCAGGACGGCGCGCGGCCCCGGACGGCGACGGCGGGCACCGGGCTCGACGAGGTCCATGAGCGTCCTCCAGACGGTCGCCGCGATGGGAGGCGGTGCGATGCGAGGCGATGCCGAGCGGCACGGGCCGCGGGCGGCGCCGATGCTGCCCCGCCGACGCCCGCCCGTCAACCGGTTCAGTGATGGGGAGGCCCGCTCAGCCCTCGTCGTCCTCGCCGGGGTCGTCCTCGTCGCCCGAACCGGTGTCGAGGAACATGCGCGCGAGCCGGGGGAAGCGGTCGGCGAGCTCGTCGGCGTCGTCGAAGTCCCATTCCTCGCCCGCGGGCTCGGCGGGCAGGGCGATGCCCTCGGTGGCGAGGTCGAGGGCGTCCTCGAAGCCCTCCTCGCCGCCGGTGAGCCGCTCGTAGGCCTCGGCCGCGACCCCGAGCATCTCCTCGCACTCCAGGCCGTCGGCGCCGCGCCCGTGCGGCTCGCCACCGGGTGCCTCGACGCGCAGCACGTCGGCCAGGGAGTCGGGATCGTCGAGGGCGGCGTCCCACGCCTCGCGGCCCTGCGCGATCAGCCAGCCGCGGAAGTAGTCGAACCCGTCGTCGGAGCACCCGCCGTTGATCAGGTAGGCGGCTCCCCACAGGTCCCAGCGGTAGGACTCGACGAGCAGCCGGAACACGTGGGTGTCGAAGCCCACCAGCTCCTCCACCGACAGCCCCGCCAGGCGCGAGACGAGCGTCTCGGCGATGTCGTCGGCCCGCTCGACGCTGTCGCCCACCTCGGTGCGCGCCGATTCGATCAGTCCCCAGAAGGTGTCCTCGTCCACCCGATCAGCCTGCCATCCCCAGTGCCCCCCGCCCGACAGCGACCTCCCCCCTGTGGACATCCGGCGCCGAACCGTCGTCGGCGTGTGGTCGGCTGGTTGGGCACAATGAGCCCCGCCTCGACGCGCCCGGCCCGCGCCCGCCCTCTCCCCGGCGGCGGCGCGCGGACCACCCCGGAAAGGACCGATCGTGACCTCCACGCTGGCTCCCGGCAGCATCGACCCCGCCACGCTGGTGGGGGCGCCGCTGATCCCGGCCAGGATCGCCGCCGAGCTCGCCGTGCGCCCCGAGCAGGTGCGGGCCGCCGTCGACCTGCTGGACGGCGGCGCCACGGTGCCGTTCATCGCGCGCTACCGCAAGGAGGTCACCGGGACGCTCGACGACGCCCAGTTGCGCACGCTGGAGGAGCGGCTGCGCTACCTGCGCGAGCTGGAGGAGCGGCGCAGCACGGTCCTGGAGTCGGTGGAGTCCCAGGGCAAGCTGACCGACGAGCTGCGCGAGGCCATCACCCGGGCCGAGACGAAGGCGCGCCTGGAGGACCTCTACCTCCCCTACAAGCAGAAGCGTCGCACCAAGGCCACGATCGCGCGTGAGGCCGGGCTGCAGCCGCTGGCCGAGGCACTGCTCGCCGACCCCGCGCACGACCCCCAGGTGCTGGCCCGCCAGTTCGTCGACGCCGAGAAGGGGATCGCCGACGTCGCGGCCGCCCTCGACGGCGCACGCTCGATCCTGGTGGAGCAGTTCGCCGAGGACGCCGACCTCATCGGCCTCCTGCGCGAGCGGGTGTGGCAGCGGGGGAGCCTGACGTCGCGGGTGCGCGAGGGCAAGGAGGAGGCGGGCGCGAAGTTCTCGGACTACTTCGCGATGGACGAGCCGCTGGAGCGCATCCCCGGCCACCGCGTCCTGGCGATGTTCCGCGGCGAGAAGGAGGGCTTCCTCCAGCTGGCGATCGACCCGGCCGACGAGGCGCTCGACGTCAGCTCCGACCCCCTCGCCACCGTCAACCTGGCCGCGCGCTCCAGCTACGAGCAGGCCATCGCCTCCCGCTTCGGGATCACGGATCGGGGCCGTCCCGGGGACAAGTGGCTCCAGGACACCGTGCGTTGGGCGTGGCGCACGCGGATCGCCGTCCGGCTGGAGGTCGACCTCCGCTCCCAGCTGTGGGCCACCGCCGAGGAGGAGGCCGTGCGGGTCTTCGCCTCCAACCTGCGCGACCTCCTGCTCGCCGCACCCGCCGGTGGCCGCGCCACCCTCGGCCTCGACCCGGGCCTGCGCACCGGCGTGAAGGTCGCCGTCGTCGACGCCACCGGCAAGGTCGTGGCCACCGACACCATCTACCCGCACGAGCCGAAGCGGCAGTGGGACGCCTCCCTGGCCACGCTCGCCCGCCTGGCCGCGGCGCACCGCGTCGAGCTGATCGCGATCGGCAACGGCACGGCGTCCCGGGAGACCGACGCCCTGGCCGCGGCCCTGATCAAGGCGAACCCGGAGCTGCGGCTGACCAAGGTCGTCGTGTCAGAGGCCGGTGCGTCGGTCTACTCGGCGTCGGCGTACGCGTCGGCCGAGCTGCCCGACCTCGACGTCTCGCTGCGCGGTGCCGTGTCGATCGCGCGCCGCCTGCAGGACCCCCTGGCCGAGCTCGTGAAGATCGACCCGAAGTCCATCGGCGTCGGCCAGTACCAGCACGACGTCTCCGAGATCGCGCTGTCGCGCCAGCTCGACGCCGTCGTCGAGGACGCCGTGAACGCCGTCGGCGTCGACCTCAACACCGCCTCGGTCCCCCTGCTGCGCCGCGTGTCGGGCGTGGGGGAGTCGCTGGCCATGGCGATCGTCACCTACCGCAACGAGCACGGGCGGTTCCCCAGCCGCGAGGCGCTGAAGCAGGTACCGCGCCTGGGGCCGAAGGCGTTCGAGCAGTGCGCGGGCTTCCTGCGGATCAGCGACGGCGAGAACCCTCTCGACTCCTCGGGCGTGCACCCCGAGGCCTACCCGGTGGTGCGCCGGGTGGTCGATGCCACGACCGGCGACGTGAAGACCCTGATCGGCAACTCCGACGTGCTCACCAAGCTCGACCCGGCGCGGTTCACCGACGAGCGGTTCGGCGTGCCGACGGTCTCCGACATCCTCGCCGAGCTCGACAAGCCCGGGCGCGACCCCCGCCCCGCGTTCGTCACGGCCACGTTCAAGGAGGGCGTCCACACCCTCGCCGACCTGCAGCCCGGCATGATCCTCGAGGGGCAGGTCACCAACGTGGCCGCGTTCGGTGCGTTCGTCGACATCGGCGTCCACCAGGACGGCCTCGTGCACGTCTCCGCGATGGCCCGCCGGTTCGTGTCCGACCCCCGCGAGGTCGTGAAGTCCGGCGACGTCGTGAAGGTCAAGGTGCTGGAGGTCGACGTCCCCCGCAAGCGGATCGGGCTGACCCTGCGGCTGGACGACGAGCTGCCCGGCGAGGCGGGCGGCAAGCCCGGCGCCGGCGGTGCCCGGGAGGGGCGCGGCGAGCGCGAGCAGCGCGGGGAGCGCGGTCCGGGCCGTCCCGGTGGCGGTCAGGGTGGCTCGCGGGGCGCGTCCGGTCAGGGTGGCCAGGGTGGCTCGCGGGGCGGGTCCGGTCAGGGTGGCCAGGGTGGCTCGCGGGGCGGGTCCGGTCAGGGTGGCCAGGGTGGTGCCGGCCGCGACGGCCGCGGCCGCGACCAGCGCGGCGCCCAGGGCGGGGCCCCTCAGGGCGGCCGCGGCGCCTCGGGCGGCCAGCGTGCCGGCCAGGGCCGCCCCCAGAAGGAGCCCGACGGCGCACTCGCCGACGCGTTCCGCCGTGCCGGGTTCGACATCGGCAAGCTGAAGTAGCGCGTGCTGCTGCGCTCCACCGACGGCACAGAGCTCGAGCTGACCGTGGCCGGGTACGAGTTCCCCGACCTGGCCGAGCTCGCCGATGCGAGCGACTGGGATGCGAACTGGCTCGTCGTCGCGGGCCGACTGGTCCTCGCCGACGGACGCACGTGGTCGTTCCGCGACCCGTCCCTCGTCGTCGACGAGGCACAGCAGTTGGGTCGGTGGCTGCTGGCCGCCGCCGACGGGCGGGTGCCCGAGGTGCCGGTGGCCGAGCCGAAGGAGCCCGCCGACCGCCGGATGCTCGTGTTCGTCGAGCCGAACCTCGCCTTCTCCGTGGCTCGGCGCGAGGCGGGGTCGGTCGCGGTGCGGGTGTGGCTGTCCCACGAGACGGTGGCGCCGTGGGTGGAAGAGCCCTGGGCGTTCGACGCGCAGGAGATCGTCCTCGTCGTCCCTGCCGCTGAACTCGCCGCGGCGGGGAAGGTCTGGCTCGACGCCATGTCGGCGTTCCCCCGGCGAGGTGTCGCCGGCGTGGCGGGCTGAGGACCGCGGCTGTCCTACCCGTCACGGGGAGGAGAACGCCCGTCCTACCCTGACGTCGTGACGTCGTCGTGGGGGAGTGTCCGGGCTCGGCTCAGGCGGTTGCGGCGGCCCGCGCTGCCTCCGCTCACGCACGAGCAGGTCGAGGCTGCGGAGGCCCAGTTCGGGGTGGAGCTGCCCGCGGACTACCGCTCCTTCCTCGTGGAGGTCGGCGCTGGTGGCGCGGGCCCCGGGTACGGCCTGTTCCCGCTCGCGGCGGTCGACGGGCGCTGGCGGTGGGTCGCGGACTTCGAGGATGCCCGCGACACCTCGCGGCTGGCCGCACCGTTCGACCCGACCTGTCTGGACCTGGAGCTCGCGACGCTCGAAGCCGCGGAGCCACCACCCAGCAGTGAGGCGTACCTGCCCTGCCCTGGTTGGCGCAGTGGGAGGACGCCTATTTCCACCGGTCGCGGACGTCGGGTGCGGCAGCGCTGTGCCACTTCGGTTGCGGTGCCCTGTGGCTGCTCGCCGTCAGCGGGCCCCACCGCGGCTCGATCTGGTTCGACGACCGTGCGTCCGACGGCGGCCTCGATCCCGTCACCGGCTCGAACGGCGAGCCGCAGACCTTCCGGCAGTGGTACCTGGACTGGTTGCGAGGCGCCGAGCGCAAGGCGGGCCTTCTCGGGGCACCCCTCGACCGGGCCTTCTACGACTGAGACCGCGGGTGGCGGTTCGCGCAGCCGGTGCCTGGTAGCCGGTCGCGCGTCCTCCGGCGCCGCCGGACCCTGCGCGTCACCGCGCGGCGCCGCACCCCGTTCGTGGTCGAGCGGGGTGGTGGCTGGTGGGTCAGGCGGCGTGGGGGTTGCGGAGGTGCCGCGCGAGGTGGGAGGCACGGGCGGCGTCGGCGTGGGTGGTGTTGTGCAGGGGGCGTTGGTGGGGGTCGACCCAGGGTGGGGGGATCACCCAGGGGATGCCGTCGCGCATGTGGATGTCCCATACGCCTTGGTGGTGGGCGGCGTGGTGGCGGGGGCAGAGCAGGGCGAGGTTGGTGAGGTCGGTGGCGCCGCCGTCGCCCCAGTGGACGATGTGGTGGGCGTCGCAGCCGTTGGCGGGCACGCCGCAGCCGGGGATGACGCAGCCGAAGTCGCGGGCGGTGAGTGCCCGGCGTTGGGTGGGGGTGGCCAGGCGTAGTGATCGGCCGACGTCCAGTGGTGCGCCTGAGGGTGTGAGGGTGAGGCGGGTCAGGACCGCGTCGCAGGTGGTGTGGGCGAGGACGGGGTCGCTGATCGGGCCGACGCTGTCCGCGTGAGCAAGCCACGGCCCAGTTCCGCTCCCGGGCTCCTCGCCGTGGGTCTCGTGCTGACCGCCGTGTCCGGCGTTCGCGTTCGCGTGGCCGTCGTGGTCGTCGTCGTGGTCGGCGCGGGGCGTGTCGGTCACGGCTGCGGTCGGGGCGGGAACACCGGCCCCGCCCTCGCCACGCGAACCGATGCTGGTGGCCGTGCAGTGGTGGGTGTGGGCGCGTGCAGCACGGGTGACTTGGTCGAGGGTGGTCACCACGCTGACCTGGGCCCGCACGGGTGCGCCGGGGCTGGTGAGGGCGTGTTCGGCCATGAGGACCAGGGCGTCGGCGCGGCGCTGGTCCCGGGTGCGCATGTCGCGGACCTCCACCAGCTCACCGTCAGCATCGAGGGCGGTGCCGGGTGGCGGGACCGAGGCGAACGCGTCCAGGGCGGTCGCGAACGTGAGGGCACCGACGGGGTCGAGGGCGAACCGCCCGACGAGCATCCCGAGGCCGTCGACGGCGGTGGTGCAGGAACGGCGTTCGTGAGCGCGGGGGTCGAACCCACCCGACCCGTCAGGGTCGACGACCTCGACCAGATGCCGGACCAACCGGTCCAGGGTGGCCGGGGAATGCCGGTGGGCCTGCTCGGTGAGGAACGCATCCACCCTGCCCAGCCCTGACCGGCCCTCCTCGTCGACGTGGGCCAGCAGGTGCGAGGGGATCCGCGCGAGGGCTTTCACCGCGACGTCGACATGCGCCCGCGACACGCCCCCTGCAGCGAACGCTGCCGCCAGTACCGGCAACCGCCCCCCACCCCCACCACCCATGAGTGACCCCGGCGCCACCATCTCGGCCACACCGGCAGGGTCGGTGGCAGCAGCAGTGGGGTCGAGGGCGGCGGTGTCGGCTGCGGGGTCGGTGTCAGCTGCGGGGTCGAGGGCGGCTGCGGCAGTGGCGACCGGGAGCGTGCGTGCGGCAGCGACATCACGCCCCGCCTGACCCGCACTCACTCGGCACGCCCCGGTCAGGAACGTCTGCGCCACCCGCCCCGCCGCCGCACCAGCCACAGCACCAGGACGCGCATCCAACTCCGCGATCAGATGCAACCGTGCAGCCGCGACCCGCGCCACCAGCTGCTCGAAAAGCCGCACACTCTCCCGGGACTCACCATCGGAAAGACCCGACAAACGGACCGCCAGAAGAGCATCGACGGAATCATGCACGGATTCCATCTCCGCCAGGAGATGAGCGAAAACGACTGAACACGAATCGGGGTCGACGGGCAGCGACGACCGATCGTCGTCGCTGCTCAGAGCCCGATTGGTCATGGCAGGATTGTAGCGTGGACGGGACGAAGAGGACCAGCCGATAAGGGCTCCGTAACCCGAAATTCACGTGCGCCGAAGAAGGTCCCATGAATGCCGTCCGGACGCTTCCACCGATGGCGACCCGAGGTGAAACAAGCACCCCCCGCGCGCGCCTCCCCACGACGTCGTCATGTCCCGCACCACACTCACGACACGGCGGCCGCCGCCCGCACACGCAGGACCCCCGGACGGCCGCAGGTCGAACAAGAAAGCCTCAGCCGACCGTGGTCCGCAGGGCCTGAGGGTTGAGGATCTGCACCACCCCGCCGTAGGCGCACAGGCACTGCGCCCCCAGGGCCAGCGCGGGGCGGCCGCCGATCATGGTGCGGGGCGCACCGTTGACCCAGGGGGCTGTCGCGGGGATGCACGGCATCGGCGTGAGCACCCCGAGTGCAGCCGACGTCGCGGCAGCCACGGTGGGATTCGCCAGCGACGTGCACATGCCGAACGTGGGGATGTTCATCAGCGGCGCGGCATCGGTCACCGTCGCGGCCGGCTTGCCCTCGATCATCACCCGGCTCGTGGGCAGCACGACGAGCGTCGCCGGGGCCAGCCCGAAGCTGCACTGCACCATGGCCGTCGCGGTCGCCGCGGGTGCGCCCATCGTCGTCCTCTCTACGCCTTGGTGTCGCGCACGGTGCTGGTGAACTGCGGACCCGTCGTGGTGACGAAGCAGGTCACGGAGATGTCCCCGCGGCCCTCCCGCCAGTCGCGCGCCGTCGGCATCAGGTACGTGAAGAACAGGCTGGAGTCGCGGTAGTCGACACCCACGTAACCCCGGAACGTCTCCAGGCACGCGCCGTCCGCGAACGCCTTCAGCGCCGCCTGCCCGGGGTACACGGCCGGGACGCCGCCGTCGCGGCCGCGGTAGGGCACGACGGCGTAGGCCTCCATGGGGTGGGCGCGGCCGCAGTCGACCACCGTCAGCTCGCTCAGCAGCCCCTGCACCGCCGCGGGCGGGACGACGCAGTCGCCCGCCTTCACCTGCATGACGGACGTGCGGTGGCTGTCGTCGCCGAAGTGCGGCACCGAGCACCCCGACGTCGACGCGAGCAGCAGCGCGACGCACGTCGTCAGCCCGGCACGGCAGGCGCGGCGGCGGCGTCGGCGGGACGGCGCTGTGACGGCGACGGCGGGGACGGCGAGGGGCACGGCGCCGACGCTAGGCGCGCGCGCCGGAGGGCGGCATCGGTAGTCGCTACGGAAGCCAGGCGAGGGGCCGCGTCGCTAGCGTCGCGAGCGTGACCGACACCCCGCCGACCCGCTGGGACCGCCTCCTGTCCGGCCTCGACGAGGCCCTCGAGCGGCGGCTCAAGCACGAGGCGGCCCGGGCGGGTGCCGAGACGTGGCTGGGCCCCTCCACCGACCCCGCACTCAACCGCTTCGCCGGGGCGGTGGACGCCGTCCACGAGGCCTGGGAACAGGCCCCCGAGCTGCTCGACTCCCTCGGGGACGCCCTCGACGCGCTCGCCGCCCGCGCCGACCTCGCCCCGTTCGACGTCGACCTCCTGGCGATCGCGCTCGGCTGCGACATCGACCCGTCGTTCGGGGCGGCGCTCGAAGGGATCCGCGCCGGCGACGTCGCGGGGCGGCCCGCCGTCCAGGCCGCGTTGGAGGTGCTGGGCGTGCCGACGGCGCACCCGCAGGCCCGCGCGCGGCTCACCCCCTCGGGGCTGCTGCACCGCACCGGCCTGCTGCGGGTGAGCGGCCGAGGACCGCTGCTGACCCGCACCTTGGAGCTGCCCGACCGGGTGGCCGCCCACCTGCTGGGCGACGACACCCCTCCGCCCGCCCTCGCCTCGTCCCTGCTCCGCTGCACGCCCCTGCCGCTGCCCGGCTCGCAACGTCTGGCACAGCTGTGGCACGACGGCGAGGCGCTGGTGATCGTGTCGGCGCCGGCGGGAACGTCGGGGACGGCGATGGCGGCCGGCGCTGCCGACGCGCTCGGACGGGGGTGCGTCGGCGTCGATCTGGCGCGCACCCACCCGCGGCGGCGTCCCGAGGTCCTGGACTCCGCGGTCCTGGAGGCCGTGGTGCGCGGAGCAGCCCTCGTGCTCGTGGGGGCGCTGCCCGAACGGGGGCCCGCCCCCGACGACCGGGAGGCGACGGGCCGCGCGGACGACGCCCGCGACGTCCCCGAGCTCGACCCGCCCGCGCTGCTCGCCCGCCTCGCCGGGCTGGGGGTGCCCGTGGCGCTCGTCGTCGCCGGGCACGGCGACCCGGCGTGGGCGAGCTGGCTGCCGCCGGTCGTGCCCGCGCCTCGCCTGGACGCCGCCACCCGCGAGGCCCTGTGGCGCGGCGGCCTCGGTGAGGAGCCTGAGCGCGACCCCGCCTGGGTCGACCTGCTCGCCCTACAGGTCACGCCCGAGGAGGTCCACACCGTCCTCGACCTCACTCGTGCCGGCGACTCCCCCGCGCCCGGGGCCGGTGCCGCCCTCGCCGCGGCCCGGCGTCTGGCCGACCGCGCGGGCTCGACCCGCACCTCCGCCGTCACGCTCGACGACCTCGTCGTGCCCGAGCACACCCGCGCCGAGCTGGACCGCCTCGTCAGCTGGGCGCGGCACCGCGACGCCGTCCTCGCGCAGGGTCCGCTCACCGGCAAGGGCAAGGGCCGAGGCATCGCCGCGCTGTTCGCCGGCGGGCCCGGCACGGGCAAGACCCTCGCCGCGCAGGCCGTGGCGGGCACGCTCGGGCTGGGCCTGCACCACGTCGACCTGACCACGGTCGTCGACAAGTACATCGGGGAGTCCGAGAAGCGCCTGGAGAAGGTGTTCACCACCGCCGAGCGGCTCAACTGCGTGCTGTTCTTCGACGAGGCCGACTCGCTGTTCGGCAACCGGTCGCAGGTCAGCGACGCCCGCGACCGCTACGCCAACCTCGAGGTCTCCTACCTGCTGCAGCGGATGGAGGCCTTCGACGGCATCGTCGTCCTCACCACCAACCTGCGCGGCAACCTCGACCCGGCGTTCACGCGGCGGCTGCACTTCGTCGTCCACTTCCCCGACCCCGACCTGGCCGCCCGCGCCGGCCTGTGGCAGGCGCACCTGCGCCACGTCGCGCGCTTCGACGACGACGACCCCGTGGACGTCGACCGCCTGGCCGCCGCCGCCGACGTCGCCGGGGGTGCCGTGCGCAACGCCGTCCTCGACGCCGCCTTCGCCGCGTGGGAGGACAACGGCGGGGCCGTCGGGATGCGACACGTGCGTGACGCCCTCGACCGTGAGGTACGCAAGCTCGGACGGCGCGGGCTGCCCGTCGAGTAGGCACGGATCGTCACGCCTGGCACGTCCATCGCCGTTGAGCACGTCGCCTCATACATCGTGGCGAGCCGGACCTTGGGTGGAGCCGTCCTTCGGGGAGCCCTTCCGGCGCTTCGCCCCGTCGGCCCCGACGGTGGCCTCGCTGTCGTCCTCCGCGAGGTCGTTCTCGTCCTCGGGGGCGTCACGAGGGTGGACGGGCTTCGGCTTCGATGGCGGCGAGGGGCGTACGGCCGCCTCGTCACCGACCATCTCGTCGTCGGGCAGATCTGCTTCCACGGTGACGGCCGCCGGCGCCGCAGCGACAGCAGGGACGTCGAGCTGGTGGAGGACCTGCGCGGAGAGGTGCTTCACGGGGAAGGCGTGAGCCGTGTAGTTGTTGAAGCTCGGGTGATCGATCCCGGGACCGTTCTTGACGAAGCGGCGGCCGTAGTTGAGCACGGAGGGCTGCAGGACCCGGCTCCCGGCACGTGAGCCCGACAGCGCTACGGACTGCATGAAGTAGGTGTCGTTGGCGGCGGCGCTGCCCCGTGCGTCGAGCGTGCTCCCGTCCTCGAACTGGCCACCGATGGACGGGAGGGAATGCGCAGCCATCGGCTCCGGGTAGTTGGTGTCCCCGGCGTAGCAGGTGACCGAAATCCCCTTCTTCCGCTGGTCCTCCGCGTAGGCCTCGAACGCCTGGTGCGTCGCGAGGAAGCGGTCGACGCGCGCGTCCTGATTGGGCACGTGCACGGCCAGCATCTGGAACCTCGCGCCGCTGGTGTCGCTGTACTCGACCGACACGCACTGGATGAACCCGCCAATGCTCTCGTCATCGGAGGCGTCGTCGTCCTCCTTCTTGCCGAGCACCGGCAGCCCTTCCTCATCCGCGTCCGGCGCCTGCGGTCGCGACGGCACTGAGCCGGGCTGTCCCACGAGCCTTCGAACCGAGGCGGTCGTGATCGTGTACACGTCCACCATGTCGGCTCTTCGGATTTGAGCGTGATCGGGCCCGTGTGAGGGGGCTCGTGGTCCTGCGCTGAGATGGGTGTTGCTGAGGCACTCATCGAGATCGAAGGACCACGAGCCGGACAACGTTACGGGCTCGCCGCGGGATGCGGCGAGTGTGCTGTTCGACCTGCCCGGCACCGCGGTGAGCGCGGTCGACCTGCCCGGAGGCGG
This sequence comes from Kineosporiaceae bacterium, assembly GCA_046330935.1. Taxonomy (GTDB): domain Bacteria; phylum Actinomycetota; class Actinomycetes; order Actinomycetales; family Kineosporiaceae; genus JAXLRU01. The sequence continues at coordinate 686,787 of JAXLRU010000003.1, read as the reverse complement.
CCGAGGTGGTGATCGCTTCCGTCGAGGGCGAGGCGGAGCTGCCCGACCTGTTGTGGGTGCTGCCCGGGGCGGGTCCACTCAACGGACCCGGACAACGGCTGCGCGACGTTCCGGTCGCCGCCGTACGGGTGGTCCTGATCCGGCGGCGCTTCGCCTGTGTGGAGCAACGCTGTCCGAGGCGGACGTTCGCGGAGGTCACCGGGCAGGTCCCGGCCCGGGCCAGGACCACCGCCCGCCTGCGGGAGCAGCTGCTCACCGCGGTCCTGGCCGGGCGGTCCGTCGCCGAGGTCGCCGCCTCGTACGGGGTGTCGTGGTGGACGGTCCAGGCCGTCCTCAACGCCGCTGCCCTGCTCGGCATCGACCCCGACGCGGCCAGCCCGCGGCGACTGGGCATCGACGAGCACCGCTACCGGTCGCGGTACTGGCGCGACGAACACGGCACCTGGCGCCGGCAGAGCCCTGGATGTCGACGATCGTCGACGTCGACACCGGGGGCGTCCTCGGCGTGGTCGACGGACGCGGCGCCGCCGGGGTCGCTGCGGCTGGCGGCCAGGCCGCAGGAGCAGGACCGGATCGAGGTCGTCGCGATCGACCCCTCTGCGGCGTTCCGCGGCGACTACGTGACCAGCTCCCGCAGGCGCGGTCGGTGTCGACGCGTTCCACCTGGTCAAACTCGCCAACGACACCCTGACCGGGTCCGGCAGCGCTCACCTGCCAGACCAAGGGCCGCCGCGGCCGCGGGATCGACCCGGTCTGGAACGTCCGGCGACCTCCTGCTTCGCGCTGGGGACACCCTCAGCCAGCCTGGCCCGGCTCCGGGCGACGTTCACCGCCGACGACCCCACCCAGGAGATCGCCGCCGCGGGCGGTGAAGGAACGCCTCCGCCACCTCCTCCACGCCACCACCCTCACCGACCTCGACCACCGTCGGGACCTCGTTCACCGACGCGCCGTCACCGCGGCTGCGATGCCCGAAACCGACCGGCTCGCCGCGACCATCACCACCTGGTGGCCCGCCATCGAAGTCCTCGTCTTCACCGGCGTCACCAACGCCCGCACCGAAGCCGCCAAGATCACCATCAAGCAGATCAAGCGCACCGGCCGCGGCTACCGCAACCCCCACCACTACAAGACCCGTATCCTCCCGCCAGCGCCGCCCGGACGGCAGCGTGAACACCCAGGTCAACACCAGGCATCACGCTGAAATCCGAAGAGCCACCATGTCGTCCCTGACGTACACGGTGAAGCTCTGCTTGTGATCGACCGTGCCGTTCTTGTTCTCCCCGACGATCGAATGCCGGTACCGGTACGTCAGCGTGGCCGCCCCCGACGGGAACGTCAGGTCGTCCTTCTCCGGCAGTCCTTCGACGACGACGATGACGTCCGGGGCGTTCCTGTCCTTGATCAACCTGCTCATCTGCTCGTGAAGCTCGACCTTGAAGTCCGCGCTGCTCACGGCCGCCAGGAGAGCGGCCTGCCGCTCCATCTGCTCGGGCGTGTCGGTCTCGGCCTTCTTCTTCGTGGTCCCGATGGGCCGATTGTGGGCGTGGATCATCTTCTGCTGGAACGCTTTCGACATGGTCGTACTGCTCGACTCCCGCGAGAAGATCGCCACCGTGGAGAAGTGCTGGTACCGCTCCCCCGGGGGCTTGTCCTCGACGCCGACGAAGTGACGGTCGTTCATGTCCAGCGGCTGACCGTCCGGCCCGAGGCTGGTGCTGCGTGTGAACTGCGGCTTCTTCGGCAGGGGACCGGCGAGGTTCGTCGGCGCCACCGCCGGGGTGGGCCTGGCAGCTGGATCAGGGGCCGTCGCGTGCTTCTCCGGGCTTTCGTGCTTGAGCTGTTCTACCGCGACGACGCTGACCGTCACGCTCATCTCGGTCCCCTTCGACGCGGCCTTGCGTGCTCACGGACAGTAGGGGCACCCCTCGGGAGGAGCATCGGTAGTCGTTGCCCAAGTCCGACGAGCTCGAGGCCGACGAGGTCCCGCGATTAGGCGCCCCCGGCCTGTCTGAGCGCCGCGGCGGCCGCCTGATCGGCGGCGTGTTCCGCGGGGTCGTCCGCGCGGCCGACCTCCGTCCGCGAGCTTCCACCACCGGGCTGCAGGGTGTGGGCCACCTCGTGAGCGAGCAACTGCCGACCGGTGGCGCTGTGCGGGGCGAACGCGCCGGAGCTGAAGTACAGATCGCTGCCGAAACTGAAGGCGACCGCCTGCAGCTGCCGCGACACTGCCGCTGCCTCAGGGTCAGTGTGCACGCGGACGTGCCCCAGGTCGGTGCCGAACCCTGCGCCGAGTTTCGCCGCGACGTCCCTGGGTAGAGGGTCGCCGCCACCACGCCTGCGCCGCAGGACGGCGTCGACATTCGCAGCGAGCGGACGACCGCCGAGGGAATCGCGGTCCGGCTCAGGCGCGGGAGTCGGGCCCCTCATGCCCGCGTCACCGTCCTCTGCTTGACAGGTCGACGAGCCAGTTCTGGAGAGCAGGCCTGAGGGCGTGAGGGCCCTCCAGCGCCGAAAGGGTGCTCTCGGCGACACAAGTGTCTCCGGATGGTGCTGACCACGACGCATCCTCCGCGACGTCCCGACGTGCGGTGGAGCCCACAGCGGATGCGGGGGGCGTGTGAACGACGCGAGGTGGCGGCGCGCTCGGCGGAGCTCATTGATTCTTCTTGGCGGCCGATGCTGCGGTCTCGCTGCCCAACCCCGCCCCGGAGTTGTCCGTGCTCAGTTCTGCGACGACGCGATCGATGTCCCCGGCGGCCTGTTCGCCCAGACGGGGCCGGAGATCGTTGAGCGCCACCAGCACGACGGTGTAGCAGTTCCGTGTGAGCAGGTCGTACGTCATGCTTCGCGCAGAGGCACGGGCCATGTCGACGAAGGTCTCGCCCGCTGCGTCCGTCAGCTCGAGCGAGGCCTCCTTCCACGTGACGTCGGCATCGGGCTTGTTGTCAACCTGCAGCGCCACAGACGTCCAGCTGGACGGATCGGTCGCGTCGGCATTCATGGCTATTCCGTAGATGCGGTTCTTCCATTTGAAGACCGCGTGCCGAGCCACCCCGCCTGCGATGGGGGTCCAGCCGAAGGTGAGTCGGGAGCGCACGTCGGCTTTCGCGCCGAGGTTGGTGGGAGCAACAACACCTGCATCGGCAGGCCGATCCGACCCTTGCTGGCGCGACGTTGTTCGATGCCGCAGGCCGCCCACCGCATGAGAGAAGGACATCTCCGCTCCTCGTAAAGGCGTGCGCCGACCGTCAGTCAGACGTCTGCGGCGACTCTAGGGTGATGTGTGCTGTCCCACATCAGTAACCGCTGCCTAACTTGACGCGCCCCGGCACCGGGACAACGTGCCTCGACCCTCGAGCCGAAGGGATCCGGACCCCGGCGCCCACGGACTGCCTTCGTCGCGCCTTCAGCTCCTCTCGGCTCTACGACGTCGTGGTGCAGCAGAGCGCGGGGGCGCGGCCCGCATGTGGTCGCGGACGGGCTCGAGCAGCCCGGCGAGCACGGCGGCGTCGGAACGCGAGAGCGGATCGAACAGCATCCGGCTGACGACGTCGACGTGCCCGGGCATGACGGCGGCGATCAGCTCGCGTCCGGCGTCGGTGATGGTGACGCTGACGCCGCGGTCGTCGCCGGGGGTCGCGCCCCGGGTGACGAGGCCGCGCTTCTCCAGCAGCCCCACCTGGTACGTCATGCCGCTGCGGCTGAGGACGACGGAGTCGGCGAGATCGGTCATCCGCTGCGACCCGTCCGACGCGTGTGCGTCGAGGCGTCGCAGGGCCTGGAACTGCACGAACGTGAGCTCGCCCGCCTCAGCCAGCTGCTGCTCGATGGCGTGCCGCAGCAGGCTCGTCACCTCGATCAGGGCGAAGTAGGCCGCCAGCTGGGTGGGATCCACCGGCTCACCGGGTCGTTGCATCACATCTCCCTGTTGCTTCGAATCTGAAGCACTGCTACGGTCCTCGTGTTGCTTCGATTTCGAAGCATACCCGAGCCCGATCGAGGAGCCCACCATGCAGGCTGTCCGCTTCCACACCTACGGCGACGCCGACGTCCTGGCCGTCGAGGACGTCGCGATCCCGACCCCCGGCCCCGACCAGGTGCGGCTGCGCGTCGCTGGTACCACCTACAACCCGGTCGAGGGCGCCATCCGTGCCGGCTTCATGACCCAGGCCATCCCCGTCGCCCTGCCGCACACCCCCGGGGTCGAGGTCTCCGGCACCGTCGACGCCCTGGGCGAGGGGGTCAACGACCTCGCCGTCGGGGACGCCGTGGTCGGCTTCCTGCCCCTCGACGGTGACGGGGCGTCGTCCGACTACGCCCTCGCCCCGGCGGCGGTGCTGACCACCGCGCCCACCACCGTCCCGCTCGCGGACGCCGCCGCGCTGCCCCTGGTGGGCCTGACGGCGTGGCAGGCGCTGTTCGACCACGGCGGGCTGACCGCCGGGCAGCGCGTCCTGATCAACGGCGCCGGGGGCTCCGTGGGCGGCTACGCCGTCCAGCTCGCCAGGGGCGCCGGTGCTCACGTGATCGCCACGGCCTCCCCGCGCGATGCCGCCCGGGTCGCCGAGCTCGGCGCCGACGAGGTGCTCGACCACACCGCCGCGCCGGTGGCCGCGCAGCTCGACGAGCCGGTCGACCTCCTGGTCAACCTCGCCAACGTGGACGCCGACACCCTGGCCGCGCTGGCCGCGCGCGTGCGGGACGGCGGCGTCGTCGTCACGACCACCGTGCGGGTCCCCGCCCCGTCGGACCCTGCGCGCGGGGTGCGCGGCGTCGACCTGTTCGTGCGCAGCGACGCCGACCAGCTCGCCCACCTGGTGCGCCTCGTCGACGGCGGCGCGCTGCGGGTGGAGGTCGCCGAGCGGGTCGGCCTCGCCGACGTCGCGGACGTCCACGCCCGAGCCGGCGCCGGGGCCCTGCGAGGCCGGGTCGTCGTCATCCCCACGGCGTGAGATCCGTTCATCTTTCACCTTTCCCCCGTTCACGGACACACCCCTGCGGGTACGGAACGCTTCCGAGCCCCGCCTCACGGAACGAGATCCCATGACCGTCTGGACCCCCACCACCGTCGGCGCACTCACCCTCCCGCACCGCCTCGCCATGGCACCGATGACCCGCGACCGGTCGCGACCGGACGGCGTCCCCACCGACCTCAACGTCGAGTACTACCGGCAGCGCGCCTCCCACGCGCTGATCGTCACGGAGGGCACCCAGCCCTCCGACGACGGCCAGGGCTACCTGCTCACCCCCGGCCTGTACACCCCCGAGCACGTCGCCGGCTGGCGCGCGGTGACCGACGCCGTGCACGCCGAGGGCGGGCGGATCGTGGCGCAGCTGATGCACGTGGGCCGCATCGCCCACCCCGACAACACCCCCCATCACCGGACGCCGGTCGCGCCGTCGGCCGTGGCGCCCGAGGGTGAGATGGTGACGGCGTCGGGCCCGCAGCCCATGCCCGAGCCCCGCGCGCTGGGCACCGAGGAGGTCGCCGACGTCGTCGCCGAGTTCCGCCACTCCGCAGCCTCGGCGATCGCCGCCGGGTTCGACGCCGTCGAGATCCACGGCGCGAACGGCTACCTGCCGCACCAGTTCCTCTCCAGCAACGCCAACCGGCGCGACGACCGCTACGGCGGCTCGATCGAGAACCGGATCCGGTTCACCGTCGAGGTCGTGACCGCGGTCGCGGAGGAGATCGGCGCCGACCGCACCGGCCTGCGGATCTCCCCCGGCAACCCCTACAACGACATCCGCGAAGACGACACCGCGCAGCTGTACCCGGCGCTCGTCGAGGCCCTCGCCCCGCTGCGGATCGCCTACCTGCACCTCGTGCACGGCGGCGACGACACGCTGGTGCAGGGGCTGCGCGAGAGCTGGCCGACCGCGGTGATCCTCAACCGCCCCGGCGCCGACCTCGACGCCCGCCTGGCCGACCTCGACTCCGGCCTCGCCGACGTCGTCACCGTGGGCACCCTCGCGCTGGCCAACCCCGACCTGCCCGCCCGCGTGCGGGCCGGGGCGCCGCTGAACGAGCCCGACAAAGCCACCTTCTACGGCGGCGACGCCCACGGCTACACCGACTACCCCACCCTCGCGGAGGTCGGCGCGGCCTGAGGGCGGGCGGGGGCCGCTCAGGGGGCGACGACCAGGACGGCGATCCGGTCGCCGTCGAGCGTGAACCGGTAGCGCAGCACCGCCTCGCCACCGGGGAAGTCCCCCTCCAGCCGCTGGACGGCGACCCAGCCGGAGGCGTCCGTGCGCTCGGCGGAGACCAGGGTCGTGGTGTAGGTGAACTCGGCGCCGGCCCGGCTCAGGAAGGCGCGGACCTCCTGCGTGCCCCGGTACGTGCGTCCGTCGTCGGTGACGACCGCTGTCGGCGTGAAGGCCCCCAGCGCGGCGTCGACGTCGCGGGCCGCATGGGCCTCGAGATAGGCGGAGACGACGGGGGCAGTTCGATCGGTGAGGTCATGCACCTCACGCTGCCCCCTCCCCCGGCGGTGGAGTCAACGGCTGGAGTCTCCCCCGGGGGGAGGGTGCACCCTGGTCGCGTGCTCACGATCGGCGAGTTCTCGCAGCTGACCCACCTCAGCGTCCGCACGCTGCGGCGCTACCACGAGGGCGGCCCCCTCGAACCCGCGCACGTGGACCCGGCCACGGGGTACCGCTCCTACGACCCCGGGCAGATCCCCACCGCGCAGGTCATCCACCGCCTGCGCGAGCTGGACGTCCCGCTGCCCGACGTCCGGGCGATCCTCCTCGCCGCCGACCCGGCCGAGCGCGCCGCGCTGGTGGCCGGGCACCTGCGCCGGCTCGAGGACCAGCTGGAGCGCACCCGTTCCGCCGTGACGTCGCTGCGTCGCCTCCTCGCCCCGGCGGACCCGGCGGACCCGGCGGACCCGACCCGCGACGTCCGGGTCCGCCGCATGCCCGCCCGCACGGTGGCCGCCGTCGAGGACGACGTGTCCCACGACGACGTCCTCGGCTGGTACGCGGGCGCGATGGCCGAACTCGACGCCGTGGTGGGCGAGCCGTCCGGCCCTCCCGGGGGCCTGTACGACAACGCGCTCTTCGAGCACGGACGTGGCCGGGCGGTGGTCTTCCTGCCCACGGCGACGCCTCCTCGGCCGCGCGGGCGGGTCGTGCCCCTCACGCTGCCCGCGGTGGAGCTGGCCGTCACCGTCCACGTGGGCGAGCACGACGACATCGACGTGACCTACGGGCAGTTGGGGGCGTGGGTCGTCGGGCACGCCCTCGCCGTCGCCGGTCCGGTGCACGAGACCTACCTGGGGTCTGAGGTGCAGCGGTACAGGATCCGGCGCTAAGGGCCGGATCGGGTCGCCCTAGGTTGGCCGTCATGCCGGTGGAGTTCCTCAGCGATGAGCAGGCGGCGGCGTACGGCCGGTTCAACGGGCCGCCGTCGCAGGCGGAGCTGGAGCGGTTCTTCTTCCTCGATGACGCGGATCGGGAGCTGGTGAGCCGCCGGCGGGGTGATCACAACCGGCTGGGGTTCGCGGTCCAGTTGGGCACGGTGCGGTTCCTGGGCACGTTCCTGGCCGACCCGCTGGAGGTGCCTTGGCCGGTGGTGGAGTACCTGGGCCGCCAGCTCGGGATCGACGACGTGTCGGTGATGAAGCGCTACCCGGAGCGGGACAAGACGCCGTTGGAGCACTCGTGGGAGATCCGCGAGGCGTTCGGGTTCGCTGACTTCGCGGCCGGCGCACCGAGGTTGCGCGGCTTCTTGCAGGCTCGGGCGTGGACCCGTGCGGAGCGACCGACTGAGCTGTTCGACCAGGCGGTGACGTGGCTGCGGGCCGAGCGGGTGCTGCTGCCGGGGGTGAGCGTGCTGGCCCGGACTGTGGCCGAGGTCCGGGCTGAGGTCGCCGACCGGCTCCACGGGGCTGGCCGGCCGTGTCGATTCCAAGCTGCAGCACAGCCTGGACCGCTTGCTCACCGTGCCGGAGGGTGCTCGTGCCTCGGAGCTGGAGCGGCTTCGCCGCGCCCCGACTCGGGCGTCGGGGCGGGAGATGGTCCGTGCGCTGGATCGGGCGGCGGAGGTGGTGGGGATCGGCGCAGGGTCGGTCGAGGTCGCTGATGTGCCGCCGGGCCGGGTGGAGGCGTTGGCCCGCTATGGGTTGACCGCGAAGGCGGCGATGCTGCGGCGGCTGCCTGCGGAGCGGCGCACCGCGACGCTGCTGGCCACGGTCCGGGCGCTGCGGGTCGCCGCAGTCGATGACGCCCTGGACGTGTTCGCGGTGCTGATGGCCACGAAGCTGGTCGCTCCGGCGCAGCGGGCAGCGGTCAAGGACCGATTGCGCACCTTGCCGGCGCTGGCGAAGGCCTCGACGACGCTGGCGGCCGCGGCCCGGGTGCTGCTGGAGCTGATCGAGGCCGGTGACGGGGCGCCGGTCGACGCGGCGGCGGCGTGGGCCCGCATGGAGGAGGCCGTGCCTCGGGACCGGTTGGCCGCCGCGGTCGCGACCGTGGAGCAGCTGGCGCCCGACGATGACGACGCCGACGCCGGCACCAGCGCGGAGCTGGTCAACCGCTACAGCAGCGTGCGTGGTTTCCTGCCGATGCTGGCCGAGGTGCTGCCGCTGGGTGCCAGCGACGCTGGCCGGCCGGTGCTGGAGGCGGTGCGCGGCCTGCCGGAGCTGGTCGGCCGCAAGCGGGTCCGCCGCGGCGAGGTCGACGAGACGCTGCTCACCGGTTCGTGGCGGCGGCTGGTGCTGGCCAACCCTGATCTGGACGCGGACGTGGTCGATCACCGGGCGTACGCGTTGTGTGTGCTGGACGGGCTGTACCGGGCGCTGCGCCGCCGCGACGTCTACGCCGAGGAGTCCAAGCGGTGGGGCGACCCGCGGGCCCGGCTGCTCGACGGCCCAGCGTGGGAACAGGCGAAGCCGCAGGTGCTGACCGCGCTGCGGCTGACCGACCCGGCGCCGACGCATCTGGCCGACCTGGCCGGTCGGCTCGACGCCGCCTACCTGGACCTGGCCGCCCGCCTCGGGCCGCCCCGCGAGCGGGCCAAGGACGCGGCCGTGCGGCTGGAACCCGGGGTGGACGGTCGGGTGCGGCTGCACCTGGCCCGGCTGGAAGCCCTCGACGAACCGGCGAGCCTGGTGGCGCTGCGCGAGCTGGTCGCGGCGATGCTGCCCCGGGTCGACCTGCCCGAGGTGCTGCTGGAGGTCGACGCCTGGACCGGCTACCTCGAGGAGTTCACCCACGTCGCCATGACCGACGGTGCGTCCGGCACCCGCATGGACGACCTCGCGACGTCGATGGCCGCCGTGCTGGTGGCGGAGGGCTGCAACCTCGGCCTGGCCCCGGTGACCAAGCCCGGCCACCCCGCACTCACCAGGGACCGGCTCTCCCACGTCGGGCAGAACTACCTGCGCACCGACACCCTGACCGCTGCGAACGCCCGCCTGATCGAGGCGCAGGCCGGCATCGAGGTCGCGCATCTGTGGGGCGGCGGGCTGGTCGCCTCGGTCGACGGGCTGCGGTTCGTCGTCCCGGTGCGAACCCTGGACGCCGGGCCGAACCCGCGCTACTTCGGGCAGGGCCGCGGGGTGACCTGGCTGAATGCGGTCAACGACCAGGTCGCCGGTATCGGCGCCGTCGTGGTGACCGGCACGATGCGTGACTCCCTGCACGTGCTGGACGTCGTCCTCGGGCGCGACGGCGGCCCGGCACCGGAGCTGGTCGCGACCGACACCGCCTCCTACTCCGAACTGGTGTTCGGGCTGTTCCGGCTGCTCGGCTACCAGTTCAGCCCGCGCATCGCCGACCTTCCGGACCAGCGGCTGTGGCGGCTCACCCCTCCCGGCGCCGCGCACACCGACTACGGCCCGCTGAACGCCGTGGCCGTGCACCAGCTGTCCTGGACGCGGATGGCCGGGCAGTGGGCGGACATGCTGCGGGTGGCCGGCTCCCTGCACACCGGCACCGTCACCGGCTACGACCTGGTGCGGATGCTCGGCCGCGACGGGCACCCCACCCCGCTGGGGGCGGCGTTCGCCGAGTACGGCCGGGCAGCGAAGACCCTGCACCTGCTCGCGATGTGCGACCCCGACGACGAGACCTACCGGCGCACCGTGCACACCCAGCTCACCGTGCAGGAGTCGCGCCACCGGCTGGCCCGCAAGCTGTTCCACGGCCAGCGCGGCGAGCTGCGCCAGCGCTACCGCGAGGGCCAGGAGGACTCCCTAGGCGCGCTGGGCCTGGTGCTCAACGCGGTGGTGCTGTGGAACACCCGCTACACCGACGCCGCCCTGGCCCAGCTCCGCGCGCAGGGCTACCCGGTGCGCGACGCCGACGCCGCCCGCCTGTCCCCACTCGGAGACACCCACCTCAACGTCCACGGCCGCTACGCGTTCACCCCGCCCGCCGGGGACGGGCTGCGGCCGCTGCGTGACCCGGCCGAGCCCGACGTCGGCGTGGACTGAAGTCTTCCGGCTGACACCGTGGCCGCGCCGGCCGCAGGCGCAGGCTCGGCCCTCGCGCGGCCGCGGCTGGGGCGGGGCTGGGGTGGGGGTCAGCGTGGTGGCAGGGTGCCGGCTGCGAGCAGGACGAGCAGGAGGGTTCCCAGGCTGATGCGGTAGGCGACGAAGCCGGTGAACCGGTGGGTGGTGAGGTAGCGCATCAACCAGCTGATCGTGGCGTAGCCGGCGACGAACGCGACCAGGGTCGCGGCCAGCGTCGGCGCCCACGCCGTGCCTGACCCGTGGCCGATCTTGGTCAGCTCCAGCAGCCCGGAGGCCAGCACCGCTGGCACGGCCAGCAGGAAGGAGTAGCGCGCCGCCGCCTCCCGCGTGTAGCCGAGCAGCAGCCCGGCGCTGATGGTCCCCCCGGACCGCGACACCCCGGGCACCAGGGACAGTGCTTGCGCAGCACCGAAGGTCAGCGCGTGGGGAGTGCTCAGCTGCTCCAGCAGCCGCTGGTTGGCCGTCACCCGATCCGCGGCACCGAGGACCAGCCCGAACACGATCAGACTGACCGCGATCAGACGCAGGTCGCGGGCCTGGGTTTCGATCGCGTCCTGGAACAGCACCCCCAGCACGGCGATCGGCACGGTACCGGCGATGACGTACCAGCCCATCCGGGCGGCCGGGTCGGCACGCCGCGCCGGCGTCGGCAGCGACCGCAGCCACGCAGCGGCGATCCGCCCCAGGTCGCGCCGGAAGTACAGCAGCACCGCGCTCTCGGTCCCTAGCTGGGTGACCGCCGTGAACGCCGCGCCCGGGTCGCTCCATCCCAGCAGCGCCGCGGTGACCCGCAGGTGCGCGCTGGAGGAGATCGGCAGGAACTCCGTCAGACCTTGGACCAGCCCCAGGACCAACGCGTGCACCCAGCTCACGCCCACGAACCCCACGCCGGAGGCGCAGCCCACCACGTCCCGCCCGGGGTTGCGTGCAAGGACCCCCACCCACATATCATCGCCATATGGTGATGTTATCGACACGTGGTGAAGAGTTGTGTTCGGGTTCCTTGGACCGGGCGGGTGTGCCCGCGGCTGCGGCGTTGTTCCACAGCCTGTCCGACCCGACCCGGCTGGCGGTCCTTCGGCACTTGGCGTTGGGAGAGCACAAGGTCGTGGACCTGGTCACGCACCTGGGTGTGGCGCAGTCAACGGTGTCCAAGCACCTGTCCTGCCTGCGGGAATGCGGCCTGGTGCAGTCCCGCGCCCTCGGGCGGGCGTCGCTGTACTCGCTGACCGTGCCCGAGGAGCTGACGATGCTGTTCGCCGCTGCGGAGCGGCTGCTGGCAGCGACCGGTGATGCCGTGCAGGTGTGCCCCACCTACGGCACCGGCAGCACCGGCAGCACCGTCCGGGCAGGAGACGCCCGATGAGCGCGGTGACCCGCAGTGACCTGCCGCCGCAGGAGATCGAGCGGCTGACCCGCCGCGGTCTGCGCCTGGCCCAGTTCACCGTCGTCTACAACATCGCCGAAGGCGTGCTGGCCGTCACCTTCGGGTTGCTGGCCGGGCTGGTCTCCCTGGTCGGGTTCGGCGCCGACTCCGGCATCGAGGTCGCCGCCAGCGTGCTCGTCGCCATCCGGCTGGCCGCCCGGCTGCGCAACGGCGACGCCGACGAAGCCAAGGAGCGCCGCACCCTCAAGGCCGTCGCGGTCACCTTCTGGGTGCTCGCCGCCTACGTCATCATCGAGGGCGCCAGAGACCTGCTCGACGGCTCGACCCCGGACAACAGCATCGTCGGCATCGTGCTGCTCACGCTCAGCGTGATCATCATGCCGGTCCTGGCCGCGGCCAAGCGCCGCGTCGGTGAGCAGCTGGGGGACCGGCTGATCCTCGCCGACGCCGCGGAGACGCGGATCTGCGTCCTGCTCAGCATCTCCACCCTGCTCGGCCTGGCCCTGTTCGCCATCACCGGGCAGGGCTGGCTGGACCCGGCCGCCGGGTTCGTCATCGCCGCGTTCGCCATCCACGAAGGACGCGAGGCCTGGGAAGGCGAGCTGGTCTGCGACGACTGCGCCGAGGACGCATGAACCTCATTCACCGCCGCTACTGCCGCTCCGGGCGGTGGCGGCGCCACCTGGACCGGCTGCTGCCCTGGGCCACCGAGGGAGTTCCCCTGGCCGGTTCCCGTGTGCTCGAGCTGGGCAGCGGCCCCCGCCGCACCACCGACTGGCTGACGCCCCGCTGCGGTGCGTTGACCGCCGTCGAACTCGACCCGGCCGACGCCGCCGCACTCGCCGCGCGGCTACCCGTCGTCGAGGTGCACCGCGCCGACGCCACGGACCTACCCTTCGCCGCCGGCAGCTTCGACGTCGTCGTGGCCTTCACGATGCTGCACCACGTCCCCACCATCGACCTGCAGAACCAGCTGCTCACCGAAGCCCGTCGAGTGCTGCGCCCCGGCGGCGTCCTCGCCGGCAGCGACAGCCGGTGGGGACCGCTGTTCGCCCTCGCGCACCTCGGCGACACGATGCGCCTCATCGACCCCGCCGGCCTGCCGGCCAGGCTGGCCGCCGCCGGCTTCGGTCACGCCAGCGTCCGCACCCGCCCCGACGCCTTCGCCTTCCAGGCCACCGCGTGACCGCCCGGGCGCCCCGTCAGCCCGCCACCGCAGGCACAGCGGAACCGGCCGCCGCGGGGCGCGGCAACCTCGCCCGCCGCCGCGCCAGCCTCTTCGGCGCCGCCGCGGCCGTCGCGATCGCCGACCTCGGCGCCAAGGCATGGGCGCGCAGCAGCCTGCCGACCGCCGGCCTCGACGGCTGGGTCGTCGACCTGCGCCTGGCCTCCAACACGGGAGTCGCGTTCTCCCTCGGCTCACACGCCCCGGCGCCGGTCATCGTCGCGGTGACCGCGCTGATCACCGCGGCGATCGGGATCGCCGGCTGGCGCGCAGCCCGCTCAGCCTCCCGGCTCCACCTGGCCGGCCTGGGCGCGATCCTCGGCGGCGCGACCGCGAACCTCGCTGACCGAGCGGTCGACGGTGCTGTCACCGACTACCTGCACACCGGCTGGTGGCCCACGTTCAACCTCGCCGACGTCGCCATCTGCACCGGCGCCTGTCTGCTCGTGCTCGCCACCTTCAACGCGCCGCCGGCCCGACCCGACCGGACGGTGCCCTCCGACCAAGGCCGGGACGCATCGCCGTAACCAGCACACCGCCGCCGTCCCGCCGTCGACCTCACCACCCGGCCCAGCACGGTTGGTGTGCTCGTCCTGGGACACCGACACTGGGCATGCCCCCGAACACGGCGATTCGCTGCTCCAGGTCCTCCCGGCTGCTCATCGGGCTGCTTCTGCTGTGCCCGCCGGGGTCGGTGCCGCCGGGGCCGGGCGCAGGTAGGCGTAGACGGTCTCCCGGCTGATCCCGAACTCCCGGGCCAACGCGGCCTTGGACTCCCCCGCCGCGGCCCGCGCCCGCAGCTGCTCGGCCAGCTCCGGGGTCAGAGCCGGCTTGCGTCCGGTGTAGGCGCCGCGCCGGCGAGCCGCAGCGATGCCCTCCCGCTGACGCTCCCTGATCAGAGCACGCTCGAACTCGGCGAAGGCACCCATCACCGACAACAGCAACGTGGCCATCGGGGAGTCCTCCCCGGTGAAGGTCAACGCTTCCTTCACGAACTCCACGCGCACGCCCTTGCCGGTCAACAGGCGCACCAGGCGGCGCAGGTCATCGAGATTGCGGGCCAGCCGGTCCATCGAGTGCACCACCACGGTGTCGCCGTCGCGGACGAACCCCAGCAGCTCGGCCAGCTGCGGCCGACGGGCGTCCTTGCCCGACGCGGTGTCGGTGAACACCCGCTCCACGTCGACACCGTCGAGCTGGCGCACCGTGTTCTGCTCGACAGTGCTCACCCTGACGTACCCGACCCGCACCGACTCACCACCCGCTCGAGACCGATCTACCCCGCACGCCGCTGCGACTGTCAGGTTGGACTGTAAGAAGTCGGCCGACAGACGTCAAGAAAGCCACCGCACCAACCCCAACCTGACGCAATAGGTCTGCTCGGTGACTGTGCATCTGGAGTACACCCCAACCGGACCGACAGCCCTTAGCGCCGGATCTTGTACCGCTGCACCTCAGACCCCTACCTCAGCGGGCCGCGCGACACCGCTGACGCCCGCCAGTGGCGGACCGAGATCGGCTGGCCGGTCTTCCCGGTGGCGCCCCGCTGACGTCCTCGCCCCGCTGACGTCGTCGCCCCGTTCGGCCGCGCGGACCTCCCGGCTCAGTGCTGTCCGTCTGCCAGCTGGGCCCGGACGTAGGCGACCACCGCGTTGGCGTGCCCGTGGCCGAGGCCGTGCTCGCCCTTCAGGGCCGCGACGGCCTCCATGTGCGGCAACGAGTCGAGCAGGTCGACGGCGACGTCGAGCCAGTGCTGGATCGGTCGGCCGTAGGTCTTCTCGATGCTCGGGAAGTACGACGCCGGGCCCTGGAGCTTCTGTCCCGGCTCGGGCGGTGGCGGTGCGGTTACGGATCGATCGGTCACCGGGCCAGCATGCACTCGAAGGAGAGCAGGGATATCGCGGGGCGTTGCGACGAGCTGCGCAGTTCGCCAGCAAGCGGGCGGCCGTGGGGACAGGCAAGGGGGATGCATGCAGAAGCCCGGCCCCCAGGAGGGAGCCGGGCTTCGGGAACGAGAGAGCCGCCTGTGGGAATCGAACCCACGACCTACGCATTACGAGTGCGTCGCTCTGGCCGACTGAGCTAAGGCGGCAGCGCCGGGCGCGAGCGCGCCAGGCACGAGCAACGAGTATAGGGCCTCTCCGACACCGCAGGAGACCCGGTTGCCGGGCGCCTGCCCCCGATGGCGGCACTGTCCTGATCGAGAGGCCGGACCGCCGTCTTGGCGGAACCATGTCGGACATGGCCGAACATGACCGCATCGCCTCACAAGCGACGGGCCCACCTAGACACGCAAACAGCCCCAAGACTGCTCGCAATGCACCGTCCGGCGCCATCGGCCCCTCAGAGGATGGATCTTCACCATCCGATCAGGTGGCAATGAGTGCCGTGACTGCTACTCCTCGCAACCTGGTCTCGTCGGGAGTGGCGGCGCCGACGGTCCGCGGCGGGTCCCATCCCCGCCCGGCACCGCTCGTCCCGGCCGCGGCGGCGCGTGGCAACGGCTCCGCCCTCTCCCCGCTGATGCTCGGGCACCCCGGCGAGCTCGGCGCGATCCGGCTCCTGCCCGCCCTCAACGAGCCGTCCGCCCCGGTCCCCGCCTACGACAGGGCCTACGACGACGGCTCCGGCGCACTGCTCGACGCCGTCCCCGGCGTCGAGCCCCCGCCGCTGTGGGCCGTCGCCCTCGCCGTGCCGCTCGTCGCCGCCGTCGCGCTCGCGCTGGCCCTGTGGTCGGGCGTGCTCGGCTCGAGCTGGCGCCCCGTGACCACCGCGCCCGATCCCACCGCCGGGCAGGACCGTGCCGTGGCCCAGCAGCAGCTCGCCCCGGGCCGCGGACTCGGCCTGCGCGGCGCGCCCCTGACGGCGGGCGGCTGACCCGCGTCTGACGCCCGCCTGGCGGCGCCGATCGGCGCCCGAGGTCAGCGGCAGCGGGTGCCGTCGGCCGGCAGCGTGCCCGCGACGAGGTAGGCCTCCACCGCGTCGTCCACGCAGGAGTTGCCGCGGCGGAACCCGGTGTGGCCCTGTCCCTCGCGCGTCAGCAGCCGCGAGGGGATCGCCTTCGCGAGCGCCTGCGCCCACTCGTAGGGAGTCGCAGGGTCGCCGGTCGTGCCCAGCACCAGCGAGGGCGCCGCGCCCTGTGCCCCCACGGGCCGCGCCTGCTTCGCGGGCTTGTCGGGCCAGGCCGAGCAGCTCAACGTGCCCCACCCGATCGACGCCCCGAGCGGGGGATAGCGCCGCTGCAGCTGCGCGGCGGCCTCGGCGATCTGCTCCGGGGAGCGCGACTCGGGGAAGTCCTGGCAGAACACCGAGGGATTGGCGGCCAGCGTCTGGCCGTAACGGCCCTGGTCGTCGCGCTCGAGGTACCCGTCGGCCAGCGCCAGCGCCTCCTTGCCCCGCCCCGCGAACGCCTGGGACAGCGCCGAGCGAAGCGCGGGCCACTGCGTCGCGTCGTAGAGGCCGGCCCCGATGGACGTGATGAACAGCGACTGGGTCAGCTTGCGCTCCGAACCGGTGTCCAGCGGCGCCGAGTCGAGCCGCTCCACCAGCCCGCCGAGCTGCGCCAGCGCCTGGTCGACGGTCCCCTTCAACGGGCACCCCTTGGCCTTGAGGCAGTCCGCGACGAACGCGCGCAGCCCGCGGTCGAAGCCCCGCGCCTGCCCCTCGACGTACCCCGCGGCGTCCTGCCCCGGGTCCACGGCGCCGTCGAGCAGCATCCGGCCCACCCGCCACGGGAACAGGTGCGCGTACCAGGCCCCCAGGTACGTGCCGTAGGACGCACCCCAGTACGTCAGGCGGCCCTCGCCCAGCGCCGCCCGCAGGACGTCGAGGTCACGCGCCACCGAGGCCGTGTCCATGTGTTCCAGGACGTCGTCGGAGTTGTCCCGGCACGCCTTCACGAACTCCTGCGCGTCGGCCGCCGCCTGCGACACCTCGGCCGCGTCGTCCGGGGTGGAGTCCGACGCCGTCCAGCGGTCGAGCTCGGCGTCGCTGAGGCAGCGCACCGGATCGGACTCGCCGACCCCGCGCGGATCCAGCCCCACGAAGTCGAAGTGCTCGGTGACCGTCTTGCCCGCGAGCTGGCGTGCCGCCTGCACGTAGGGCAGGACGCCCACGCCCGGCCCGCCCGGGTTGAACACGAGCGCCCCCACCCGCGAGCCGGACGCGGCCCGCCGGGCGACCTTGAGGCCGAGGCTGGCGCCCGCAGGCTGCGACCAGTCCCGAGGCACCGTGAGCGTGGCGCACTGCACGTCGCCCCCGCACGCCGTCCAGCCCAGCTTCTGCCCGTAGAAGCGCGACAGCGCCGGGTCGGCGGCAGGATCCTTCACCCCGGCGGGCACCGAGACCGACGACGCCGGCGGCACCGGGTCGGGCCCGCCCGTGCACCCCGCCAGGGCCGCGACCAGGGCCGTCAGGAGGGAAGTGACCAGGGCCGGCCTCACCGATACCCGCGACGGCGGGCGACGGCGGGCGGGCGACGGCGGGCTGGTCACGGTGCGGCGGGTCACCCGGGCAGGGTAGCCGGGGCGCGGAGGGCGCCCAGTCGCCCGTACACAGTCGGCCGTGCACAGTCCGGCGTGCCCCCCTCACGTGGGCGGGTGCACCTGCCGGGTCACGCTCGGGTCCCCCGCCGCGGCGAGCGCCGCACCGGCCGGGCTCATCCGCACCATGAGGGCCTCGACGGCGAGCACCGGCGAGACGTTGCCCGCGATCCGCTCGCGGGTGAGGGCCACGGCGTCCAACCGCTGCAGCGTCTCCTCGGCCGACCACGACCGCGCCATCCGCGCGATCTCCTCGCGCAGCTCCGCGTTGACGAGGCCGACGCCCTCCCCCGGCACGCCGTCCGCGCCCACCTGGACCACGAGGACGTCACGCAGCAGGGACGACAGGTCGATCAGGGCGCGGTCGAGGACGTCGCGCTGCGCCCGCGTCGCCCGCCGCTTCTGGTTCTCCTCCAGCTGGCGCACCTGGGCGCGGACGGCGGGCGGCAGCGTCGCCTGCCCGTGCGCGCCCAGCGAGGTCAGGAGGGCCTCGCGCTCGGCGGCGTCGCGGCTGTCGGTGGCGGCCTTGGCCTCCTCGGCGGCCACCTCCACCAGCTGACCGGCCGCGAGGACGGCCGTGCCGACATCGCGCACCTGCCCGGGCAGCGCCAGCACCTCCCTCCGCCGGATCCGGGCGCCCTCGTCGCGGGCCAGGCGCCGCGCCAGGCCGACGTGCGAGCCCGCCGCTCGCGCGGCGAACGCCGCCATCTGCGGGTCGATCCCGTCGCGGCGCACGAGCAGCGCCGCGACGTCCGCGACGGGCGGCACCCGCAGGCCAACGTGGCGACAGCGCGAGCGGATGGTCACCAGGACGTCGTCGGGGCTGGGCGCGCACAGCACCCAGACGGTGCGCGGCGGCGGCTCCTCGATCGACTTCAGCAGCAGGTTGCCGGACGTCTCGTTCAGCCGGTCGGCGTCCTCGACGACGATCACCCGCCAGCGCCCCTGCGACGGCCGCTGCTGGGCGAGCAGGACGAGCGGGCGGACCTCCTCGACGCGGAGGAAGACGTGCTCGGTCGCCACGAGCGTGACGTCGGCGTGGGCGCCGGCGAGCGCCGTCCGGCACTCGTGGCACACCCCGCACCCGCCCTGCGCGCACTGCAGGGCCGCGGCGAACGCCCGCGCGGCCACCGAACGCCCCGAGCCGGGCGGCCCCGTGACGAGGAACGCGTGCGTCATCGCCTCCCCCGAGACCGCCCGGGACAGGGCGGCGACGGCGTCGGGCTGGCCGACGACGTCGGTCCACACCCCCGCGGCCGGGGCGGCGCCCACGCTCATGCGCCGAACCTCCCGAACAGCTCCTCGCCGAGGTCGGACTCCCCAGGCTGCGCGGCCCTGCGCTCGCGGGCCGCCTCGGGACGCGAGGGCGCGGCGTCAGGCAGGTCCTCGCGCAGCTCCCGCAGGTCGATGGCGCCGGCGTGGTCGAGGGTCGGGTCGTAGGGGAGGTCGTGCGCGTGCGCGTGGTCCGGCGCCTCGCGCGGTGGGTCCGTGGCAAGCGGAGCAGCCACGGCCTCGACCACGAGCGTGGCGACGTCGTCCGGACGAGCCGGCGCCTCCTCCACCGGGAGCGACTCCTCCACGGACGGCACCACCTGCGTCGCCTGCTCGACCGGCTCGAGGGCCGTCGACGGGTCCCCCGCCTCGGGGCCGCGGGCGGCGGCGGCCGCTCCCAGCTCCTCGGGCGTCTCGCGGAAGACCTCGCTGAGGTCGGGGAGGACCTCGGTGAGCTGCGCGGACAGGGCCGAGGCCGCGGCGAGCGGGAGGTCCCCGTCGGCGAGGTCGCCGCGCCCGCGCTGCTCCTGCTCGCGCAGCAGCCGGCGCGAACCCACCGGCCGCGCGGTGCCTGCGCCCTCCGGTGACCCCTCCGGTGACCCACCAGCCAGCGCGGCGACATCGGAAGTGTCGGCGGCGTAGGGCGGTGCCTCGTCGACCCGGTCCCAGGGCACGAAGGGGCGTGCCATCTCGGGCTCGGCCAGCGGCAGCGCCATCGTGAGCAGCTCGTCCTGGCGCAGCTGTGAGGCGGCCGGCGGCCGGGCCGGGGCGTCGCCGAGGTGGCCGGGCGGCAGCGGGGCGGCGTGCGCGCCGTCAAGGCCCTGTCCGGCGAGCCCGTCGTGGTCCGCCCGCCCAGCGGCGCCGGGGACGCCGTGGCCGCCCCCCAACGGGTCGAGGTCCGGGTCGACGGCGGGAACGGCGCCAGGGTCCGCGACGACGGCGTGCGCCGGGCCGACGCCGTGCGCGGGATGCACCGGGTGCGTACGGTCGGCAGCCCTGCCGGGGCCGGGCGCCTGGGCCTCGACCGGCGAGCCGGGGTCGGCGTCGGCGGCCACGGGCGTGGCCAGCCCGGCCGCGGCGGCGATCTCCTCGCGCCGCCGCGCCGAGACCGGCAGGACGGCGGCGACGCGCTCGCGGATGCGGTCCTGGAGGTCCTCGACCGAGGCGGTCGCGTCGAGCACCACGTAGCGGTGGGGGGCGCGCGAGGCCAGGGCCAGGAAGTGGCCGCGGACCCGCTCGTGGAAGGCCGAGCCGCCCGCCTCGATCCTGTCCTCGCCCTCCCGGGAGGCGTCGGCGGCGCGGCGCGCGCGGGCCTGCGGTGCGGGCAGGTCGAGCAGCACGGTGAGGTCGGGCACGAGCTGCTGGGTCGCCCACCCGGACAGCCGCTCCACCTCGTCGGGGTCCAGCGTCAGCCCGGCGCCCTGGTAGGCCACGGAGCTGTCGACGTAGCGGTCGGTGACGACGACGGCGCCCGACTCCAGGGCGGGCTGGACGACCGTCGCGACGTGCTGCGCGCGGTCGGCGGCGAAGATCAGCGCCTCGGCGCGGGGGTCGAGGTCGTCGCGCTCCAACAGCAGCGCGCGCAGCGCCGAGCCGACCTCGCTGCCACCGGGTTCACGGGTGAGCACGACCTCGTGCCCGCCGTCGGCGCGCAGCCACTCGGCCAGCAGCCGGGCCTGCGTGGACTTGCCGGTGCCGTCGCCGCCCTCGAAGGCCACGAAGGCCCCCCGGCCGGTGATGGCGGCCGGCGCGGGGCGGGGGGCGGAACCCATCCGGTCACGCCAGGCCGCCAGCAGGTCGTGGCGCAGGGCGATGCCGCGGCGGTCGTCCATCTGGCGGAAGGCCGCCACGCCCAGGACGACGGCGACCAGGCCCGCGGCCAGGTAGAGCACGGCGGCGCCGGAGTACGTCAGCGCCAGCATGGGCGTGAAGTGGATGGTGTGGTCGCCGATGATGCCGGCCAGCGGGGGTGCGGCGGCCAGGACCAGCACGAGCACCAGGCGGGCCGCGGCCTGGAGGAACCCGAAGGTGCGCCCGCGGACCTCGTCGTCGACGACGAGCCCCAGCAGCGTGTAGCCGGTGACCCAGGCCAGGCCCCCGAAGGCGCCCAGGCCCGTCGTGAGCAGCGTCGCGATGACGATGTTGGGGACGATCGCGAGCAGCACCAGCAGCACCCCGGCCGCGGCCAGGCTGAGCCCGAACAGGCGTCGGCGCGACAACGCCGGCAGGAAGCGCGGCCCGAGCCACATCCCGACCGCGAGCCCCACGAACACGGCCCCGAAGAGCAGGCCGTACCCGGGGTCGCCGCCGCCGAGGGCACGCACGAACTGGCGGGCCGGTCCGATCACGAGCCCGGCCGCCGCGAAGGCCCCCAGCATGCCGAGCACGAGCCCCCGCACGACCGGGGTGCCGCCGATGAAGCGCCAGCCCTCCAGCATCGAGCGCCACAGCGGCGGGGCGTCACCCTGGCGCGCGGCGCCCGGACCCCGCGGGATCGACAGGCGCGCGATGGTGATCGCGGAGACGAGGAAGCTGAGCCCGTTGACGTAGAGCGCGAGGTCGATCGGGTTCGCGCGCAGCGTCTCGACGAAGTTGTCGAGGATGCCCGTCAGCAGGGCCAGGCCCGAGTAGGCGACGGCCGCGACGGGGGCGGTGCCGTACGTGGCCGCGAGACTGATCTGGTTGGCGGCCTCGAGCCGGCGCCGCGGCACCAGGTTGGGGACCGTCGCCTCCTTGGCCGGCCCCCACACGAGGGCCGCGCACTCGATCAGGAGCGTCGCGACGAGCAGCCACGTCAGCGTGCCTACCAGGGGGATCGAGCAGAACAGGACGAAGCGCACCAGATCGCCGGCCACCATCGTCCAGCGGCGGTCGAACCGGTCGGCCAGCGCGCCCGCGACCGGCCCCAGGGCCAGCGAGGGCAGGAGCCGCATGATCAGGGTGGCGCTGACGGCGGCCCCGGCCAGGAACGTGCTGTCCCCCGCGAGCGTGGCCGCCAGGGCGATCGTCGCGAGCAGGCCGAGCCAGTCACCGAAGCTGGAGAACGTGAGCGCGAGCCACAGCCGGCGGAACGTCGGGATCGCCAGCACGGCGCGGACGTCGTGATCGGGTGCATCGGCGTGGGCGCCGGCCGGCGCCACGAGCGCAGCCCTGGTCGCGGGCGCGTCGGGGGGCGCCGCGCGCCGCTGGGAGTCCTCGCCGTGATGAGCCACGACGGGCAGCCTAACGGCGGCCACCGTCGGACCGCGGCCGCTCCTACCGGCCGTCGCCCCGACGGCCGGTACCTCCGCCACCCCGACCGTCCGGTTCCGGACGATCCGTCGGCCCCGGCGGCGCGCCGTCCCGCGGCGGCCGCCCACGCCCCCGACTACGAGGTCGTCGCCTTCTTGGTGGCGGCCTTCGCGGCCGTCTTGGTCGTCGCCTTGGCGGCGGTCTTGGTGGTCGACGCGGCCGCCTTGGCCGCACCCGCCGTCGTCTTCTTCGCCGTGGTCTTCTTGGCGGTGGTCTTCTTCGCCGCCGCCTTCTTCTTCGGCGCGGGCGCCTTCGCGCGCTTCTCGGCGAGCAGCTCGGCCGCGCGCTCCAAGGTGATCGACTCGACCGCGTCGTCCTTGCGCAGCGTCGCGTTCGTCGTCCCGTCGGTCACGTACGGCCCGAACCGGCCGTCCTTGACCACCACCGGCGCCTGCGACACCGGGTCGACCCCCAGCTCGCGCAGCGGCGCGGCCGCCGCCGCCCGCCCGCGCTGCTTGGGCTGGGCGTAGATGGCCAGCGCCTCGTCGAGGCCGATCTCGAACAGCTGCTCCTCGCTGGTCAGCGACCGCGAGTCGGTGCCCTTCTTGAGGTAGGGCCCGTAGCGGCCGTTCTGCGCGGTGATCTCCTCGCCCGACTCGGGGTCGGCGCCGACGACGCGGGGCAACGACAGCAGGCGCAGCGCCTCCTCCAGCCCCACGGTCTCCAGCTGCATCGACTTGAACAGGCTCGCAGTGCGCGGCTTCGCCGACTTGGGGGCGTCCTCCGGCAGCACCTCGGTGACGTAGGGGCCGAACCGGCCGGCCCGGGCCACGATCTCGCGGCCCGACACGGGGTCGCTGCCCAGCACGCGGTCGCCGTCGCCGGAGGTGGTGAGCAGCTCCCGCGCCTTCTCGAGGGTCAGCTCGTCGGGGGCGACGTCGTCGGGCACGCTCGCCCGCTGCGGCTCGCCGCCCGCCTCGACGGCCGGCGCCTCCAGGTAGGGCCCGTAGCGGCCCACCCGCAGGACGATCCCCTCGCCGAGCTGGACCGAGTTGATGTCGCGGGCGTCGATGTCGCCGAGGTTGTCCACCAGCGGCTTCAGGCCCGCCGGACCGTTGTCGCGCGAGGCCGCCGCGGCGTCCACGCCGTCGCCCTCGCCGAAGTAGAACCGGCCCAGCCAGCGGGAGCGCTGCTCCTCCCCTGCCGCGATCCGGTCGAGGTCGGCCTCCATGCCGGCGGTGAAGTCGTAGTCGACGAGCCGGCCGAAGTGCTCCTCCAGCAGGCGCGTGACGGCGAACGCCAGCCACGTGGGCACCAGCGCGTTGCCCTTGGTGGTGACGTAGCCGCGGTCGAGGATCACCGAGATCGTCGCCGCGTACGTCGACGGGCGCCCGATGCCGCGCTCCTCCAGCGCCTTGACCAGGCTCGCCTCCGTGAAGCGCGGCGGCGGGGAGGTCTCGTGCCCGTCGGGGGTGATCCCCTGCTCGGTCAGCGCGTCGCCGACCGCCAGCTCGGGCAGGCGGCGATCCTCGTCGGAGCCCCCGCGACGGCGCCCGCCGCCCTCGGCGTAGCGCTCCTCGTCGGCGCCCTCCTCGTAGGCGGCGAGGAAGCCACGGAAGGTGATCACGGTGCCGGACGCCGCGAACTCGACCTCGGCGGCACCGGTCGCGCTCCGCGCCGCAGCGGGCACTCCCGCGCGCAGCCGCACCGACGCCGTCGAACCCCGCGCGTCGGTCATCTGCGAGGCGACCGTTCGCTTCCAGATCAGCTCGTACAGCTTGAACTCGTCGCCGCGCAGCTGGCCCGCCACCTGGGCCGGCGTGCGGAAGGAGTCACCCGCGGGGCGGATCGCCTCGTGCGCCTCCTGCGCGTTCTTCGCCTTCCCGGCGTACACGCGCGGCTTGTCGGGCACGTACTGCTGCCCGTACAGCTGCGCGGCCTGGCGCCGGGCTGCCTGCACCGCCTGGTCGGAGAGCACGACGGAGTCGGTACGCATGTAGGTGATGAAGCCGTTCTCGTACAGCGACTGCGCCACCCGCATCGTGTGCCGGGAGGAGAACCGCAGCTTGCGGCTGGCCTCCTGCTGCAGCGTCGACGTCGTGAACGGGGCGGCCGGGCGCCGCACGTAGGGCTTCTCCTCGACGCTGGCCACGGCGAACGCCGCCCCCGACAGCGCCTGCGCCAGCGCCGTGGCGCGCTGCTGGTCCAGCCGGACGACGCCCGCGTTCGTCGCGGACGCCGTCAGCACGCCGGCGTCGGTGAAGTCGCGACCGGTGGCCACGCGCGAGCCGTCGACGGCGACCAGCCGGGCGCCGAAGGCGCTGCCCGGCGCGGCGGTGGGCGAGAACTGGCCGTCGAGGTCCCAGTACTCAGCCGAGCGGAACGCCATCCGCTCGCGCTCGCGCTCGACGACCAGGCGCGTCGCCACCGACTGCACGCGACCCGCGGACAACCCGGCGCGGATCTTGCGCCACAGCACCGGGGAGATCTCGTAGCCGTAGAGGCGGTCGAGGATGCGGCGGGTCTCCTGCGCGTCGACCAGGCGCTCGTCGAGCTCGCGGGTGTTCTCCAGGGCGCGCTGGATCGCCTCGCGGGTGATCTCGTGGAACACCATGCGGCGCACGGGGATCTTGGGCTGCAGCACCTGGAGGAGGTGCCACGCGATGGCCTCGCCCTCGCGGTCCTCGTCGGTGGCGAGGAAGAGCTCGTCCGCGTCCTTGAGCGCCCGCTTGAGTTCGGAGACCTTCTTCTTCTTGTCGGCGTCGACGACGTAGTAGGCCTCGAAGCCGTTCTCGACGTCGACCGCGAACTTGCCGAAGGGCCCCTTCTTCATCTCGGCGGGCAGCTCGCTCGGCTGCGGCAGGTCACGGATGTGGCCGACGCTCGCCTCGACCTCGTACCCCTCGCCCAGGTACCCGGCGATCGTGCGTGCCTTCGCCGGGGACTCGACGATCACCAGACGTCGTCCGGCACTCGCCGCACCACCGGCAGTCCTGCTCGCCACGCTGTCCGCCTCTCACCCTCCGGGCCACCACGCGCCGCCCGGATCCTCCGGTCGGTGCCCGCGGCGGCACTGTTGCACCCGCACCGTAACGTCGCCCGGGCGTCCGCTGTCACATCAGGGGTGCGGACGCCTCGCGCGGCGCCCTCGCGACGCCGTCCCCGCGGCCCTCGACGTCGGCCAGGGCCCTCCGGCGCGGCCGATGACAGAATGACGACACTGGCCGTTGTCGTCCAGTGACCTGCGGTGACCATCGGTCCCCGGACGGGCGGCTGCGATCACGGACGGTTCCCCAGGGCCCCCCGGGCGCGTAGCCTCTGCCTGCTCCCGTCTGACACCATCGGGCAGACCCCTCGGGGGGGTGAGACCCTCGGCGACGGTGCCACCGCCGCCCGAGCTCGAACCATGACAGGCACGACGCCGCGGGATCGCGGCCGCAGGGAGGGTCACGTGAGCCGACACGGAACCGCCGCGCCAGGGACGGCCCAGGCCGACTCGCGCGCGGTGGCGCCTTCCGTCGTCGCGGAACCGGTCGCCCCGGGCCCCGACCTGGAGCAGATCGGGCTGGGGACGCCGCTGCGTCGCGCCCGAGGGCTGGCCGGCTGGCCGATCCGGCGCAAGCTGGCGGCCCTCGTCGCCGTCCCCGTCGTCGTGATCCTCGTCGCCAGCGGCGTGATCATCGGCCGCACCTGGGCGCAGCTGTCCGACGCGCGCCGGGCCGGTGACATCGCCGCCCTGTCGATCAAGGCGAACGAGACCAGCGCCGCCCTGCAGCGCGAGCGCAGCCAGACCGTCATCTACCTGCGCACCAAGCTGCCCACCGACAAGGCGACGATGGAGGACCTGCGCCGGCGCACCGACGCCGCCGGGGTCGGCCTGCGCAGCGCCTTCGGCGAGGCCCCCTCCGGTGGCTGGGGCGACGACATCGAGATCGCCAGCGGCCGGGCCGACGACGCGCTCGAGCGCCTGCCCAGCCTGCGCAACGGCGTCTCCGACAACCAGCGCCGCCCCGAGCTCGTGCTGAGCAGCTTCAGCAACGTGTTCGACGGCCTGCAGGCCCTCACCGACGCGCTGTCCAGCTCCTTGCGCGACCGGGCCGGCAACCGCCGCACCCAGAACAGCTCCGCGATGCTGTCGGCCCTCACGGCCGCCACCGCCGCGGCCGCCGAGGAACGCGACATCCTCACCCTCGCGCTCGAGCAGGGCTCGATCAACGAGCGCCGCTACTCGCGGCTGTCGCTGCTGCGCGCCGTCCAGCAGGACCGTCTCGCCGAGGCCGACAAGTACGCCAACAAGAACCAGCACGACCGCCTGCTCGCGATCGGCGCCAACGACGACCGCCTCGACCGCTACCGCGACGACGCGACGTTCCTGCTGCCCGACGCCGGCGACGACGGCACTGCCGGGGACGCCGCCGCGTTCACCAAGGTCGCCGGTGGCCGCCTGAACGACATGAACGACCTGGTCAGCGACGTCGCGCAGCAGACGCGCACCGCCGCCGCCGCGGCCGAGAACCGCGCCTGGGTCAACGCCATCAGCGCCGGCCTCGGTGCCGCCGCGACCCTGCTCTTCGTCACCATCGCCACCATCGCCATCGGTCGCACGATCACCGACCCGCTGCGCCGCCTGCGCTCCGGCGCCGTCGACGTCGCCACCACGCAGCTGCCCACCGCGGTGCGGCGGATCGAGGTCGGCGGTGGGCGCGGCGGGGTCACGATCGCCCCCGTCCTGCCACCCGGCACGAAGGCCGGCCCCGAGACCGTCGAGGTCGCCGCCGCCGTCGACGGCCTCACCGCCACCGCCGTGCGGCTCGCGACCGCGCAGACCGAACTGCGGCGGACCCTCGACGAGGCCTTCGTCAACATGTCCCGCCGCTCCCAGACGATGGTCGAGAAGCAGCTCGGCATCATCGACGAGCTGGAGAGCACCGAGCAGGACCCGGACCAGCTGCGCAACCTGTTCCGCCTGGACCACCTCGCCGCCCGGATGCGCCGCTACAACGACAACCTGCTCGTCCTGGCCGGCGCGCCCGTGCGCACCCGCAGCTCCGCGCCGATCGCCGTCGCCGAGCTGTTCCGCGCCGCCACCTCCGAGATGGAGCAGTACGAGCGGGTCCGGCTGCAGCCGAGCAACGGCGTCTCCGTGGTCGGCACCGCCGCCGGCGGCCTCGTCCACCTGCTCGCCGAGCTGCTCGACAACGCGGCCATGTACTCCCCGCCCACCAGCTCGATCGCGCTGTCCTCGCAGATCCGCGACGACAACGGCCTGGTCATCGAGGTCCGCGACTCCGGTGTGGGCATCCCCGCCGGCGAGCTGCAGCGGATCAACGCCCGCCTGGGCGAGAGCGAGGGCTTCGACCTCACCGTCCCCTCGCGCATGGGTCTGTTCGTCGTCGGGCGCCTGGCGCGCCGCGGCGGCTTCAGCGTCCAGCTGATGCCCCGCACCGACGGCGAGGGCATCGTCGCCCAGGTGCAGGTGCCCCCGGCCCTCGTCCTCGGCCTGGGCAGCCGCCCCTCCACCGCCACCCCGCTCGGCGGCGTCCCGGTCGTCAGCGGGCCGGCCGGCGCCCTGGCCCCGCCGCCGCCCACCCCGCGGGCCGGCATCACCAGCCTGGACACCACCGGCGGCACCGTCACCGAGTCCCACGACGAGGCCCCGCTGCCCCGGCGTCAGCCGCGCTCCACCTCCGCCGGCAACCCACCCGCCGCCACCCCTGCCGCGCCCGCCGCGACGGCGGCCCCCGGGCTGTTCGGCTCGTCCGACCCGGCCGCCGTGCCCGCCGAGCGCCTGCCGCTGAGGCCCACCTCGGCCGCGCGGATGGCCCAGTACGGAGCCGCAGCCGCCGCAGCCGGCGCGGGTGCCGCCGCCGACGCCACCACGGCGCTGCCGCCCGTGGCCGTGCCCGCCGCGCCGCCCGCCGCGCCCTCCCCGCTCGAGGCCGCGCCGGCGGGCACGGGTCAGCTGCCCCCCGTGGCGCCGAGCCCGATCAACTCCGGCCCCCCGACGTCCGCCCTCGGGCAGGCGCCGCAGGCCTGGGACTCCACGCTGCCGACGGAACTGGCCGCCCGCGCCACCCGCGGCGACGAGAGCGCCCTCATCGGGCAGGCACCCGACCCCTCCGAGCGCGTCTCCACGCCGATCTTCGACTCGATCTCGGTCTGGTTCGAGGCCCCCCAGGAGGCCCCGGCGGAGGTCGGCGAGGAGCCCAAGGACCGGGCGCGCCAGCTGTCCAGCCGTTGGGCCGCCCTCGGCGACCAGCGCTGGATCGCCGCCAACGCCCGGGCCGCCGCAGCACCCGACACCGCCGGCACCACCAACTCGGGCCTGCCGATGCGGCGCCCCGGCGCCAACCTGCTGCCCACGGCGGCGACGATCGCCCCCGGCGAGGCCGCACCCGCGGCAGCCGCACCGGCCGCGTCGGTCGCCTCGGTGGCCCCCGCGCCGCTCGCACCGGCCGCCGGCCCCGTGACGTCCTCGGGCCTGCCCACCCGGCAGGCCGGGCGCAGCGGCGCGGGAGTCCCCGCCGGCGCCCCCGCGGGCCGGGGACCGGTGCTCACCGGCCCCACGCCCAACGCCGAAGCGGTCCGAGGCCGCCTCGGCAGCTACCAGCGAGGCCTGTCCAGCGCCCGCCAGGCCCGCCGTCAGGCGCTCGCCGGCGACGCGGCCTCGGGAGCCCAACTGTTCAGCAACGCGGCCGCCGGAGCCTCCGGCGCCAACGACACGGCGTCCGACAAGGGAGGAGACCAGTGAGCACCGGCACCGGTACCGACATCGCCTGGCTCGTCGACGGGTTCACCCAGCGAGTCCCCGGCGTGGCCCACGGGGCGGTGGTGTCCGCGGACGGGCTGCTCATGGCCTCCTCGGCCGGGCTGCCCCGAGACCGTGCCGACCAGCTCTCCGCGGTCGCCTCGGGGCTCGGCAGCCTCACCAACGGCGCGGCGCTGTGCTTCTCCGCGGGCCAGGTCGTGCAGACCATCGTCGAGATGCAGGGCGGCTTCCTGCTCCTGATGGCGATCTCCGACGGGTCGTGGCTGGCCGTGCTCGCGGCGCCCACGTCCGACATCGGCCTGATCGGCTACGAGATGACCCTCCTGGTCGACCGCGTCGGCGAGCACCTCTCGCCCGCCCTGCGCCAGACCGGCGTCCCCGGCTGGTCCGGTCGGGCGTGACGGCAGGCATGACGGTGGAAGGCATGGACTCCGAGGAGCTGGACGGCGACGACGCCTCCGCCCCCTCCCTGGTGCGCCCGTACGCCCGTACGGGCGGGCGCACCAGGCCCGTGCGGAACTTCGAGATCGAGGCCCTCGTCGTCACCCGGCTCAAGGGGATCGACACGGCCAGCCTTCCCCTGCTGTCCCCCGAGCACGCCAGCGTCATCGAACTGTGCCGGGACACCGTGTCCGTCGCCGAGATCGCCGCCGGCCTCGGGACGCCGATCGGCGTGGCACGAGTGATCATCGCCGACATGGTCGAGCTCGGCCTCGTGGAGGTCCTCGACACCTCGGCGAACAACGGAGACGAACGCGACCCCGCATTCCTGAGGAGGGTGCTCAGTGGCCTTCAACGGCTCTGAGGTCCGGCCGACCCGATCGACGAAGATCGTCGTCTCGGGCGGTTTCGGCGCAGGCAAGACGACCTTCGTCGGCGCGGTGTCCGAGATCGTCCCGCTGCGCACCGAAGCGGTGATGACGCAGGCCAGCGTCGGCGTGGACGACATCTCCGCGACGCCGAACAAGACCACGACGACCGTCGCCATGGACTTCGGCCGGATCAGCATCGACCAGGAGCTGGTGCTGTACCTGTTCGGTTCCCCCGGGCAGAACCGGTTCTGGTTCATGTGGGACGACCTGGTCCGCGGCGCCATCGGCGCCGTCGTCCTCGTCGACACCCGGCGGCTGGAGGACTGCTTCGGGCCCCTGGACTTCTTCGAGGCCCGCAACCTACCCTTCGTCGTCGCGATCAACGCGTTCGACGGGCTGCTGCGGCACCGCCCCGAGGAGGTCCGCGAGGCCCTCCAGCTCGGCGACGACGTCCCGATCCTGGTCTGCGACGCCCGCGACCGCGACTCGGCCAAGCAGACCCTCATCGCGCTCGTCGAGCACGCCCTGCGCACCTGGGCGCGGGTCTGACCCTCGGGTGAGGCTGCGGCGTCCGTGACGCCCGACCGACGATGCCCCGGCACCCCCGGCAGTCCCGGTGCCGGGGCATCGCCAGCCCTGACGCGCCTCAGGTCGTGGCAGGGACGAGCATCCCGGCGGCCACGAGCTCGCGCAGCGGTGCCACCAGCTCCGAGACCACCTCGTCGACGGGCAGCTCGGCGAGGTGGGCCACCGCCCCCGCGATGCGCCCCACCGACAGCTCCCCGTCGCAGGCCCCGACGACGGCGGCCACGAGCGTGGTGGCGGGGACGACCCGACCGAACCCGCCGCCCTGCCGGAGCAGGATCACCTGGGGGTCGGCGTAACCCGGCAGGTGGTGCCGTTCCTCGGTGACGTCACCGGCGACGCTCAGGTGGGCGGCGACCAGCCCCGCGTCGTCGCGGCCGGCGAGCCAGTCGACGGCGTCGAGCACGGTCGCCACGTGCTCCCCCAGGCCCTGCTCGCGGGTGCCCCGCAGGTCCTCCAACCGCACGATGCCGTGGCGTGGGGTCAGCGGGCGGCGCAGCGTGATCAGCCCGAAACCGACGCCCTCGACGTCGCGCCGGTCGAAGTCGTCCAGCCACGCCTCGATCAGCGCCTGCTGGGCGTCGGCGCCAGGCGCGCCGCCGTCGCGGATCCACAGCTGCGCGTACTCCGCCGGGTCCTGCACCTCACGCTGCACGACCCACACGTCGAGCCCGCCCGTACCCGCCGACCACCAGGGCGCCGACGCGAGCCACTCGCGCCACCCCTGCCGCCAGTCGCGGCCGCGCCGGATCTCCCAGTTGCCGAGCATCTGCGCCACCCCGCCCGGGGCCAGGTGGGCCGGCAGCTGGTGCACGAGCTCGCGGACGACGGCGTCCCCCTCGCGCCCGGCGTCGCGGTACTCGTAGGCGGGCACCCCCTCCACCCGCGGGGTGATCACGAACGGCGGGTTGCTGACGACGAGGTCGAAGGCCTCCCCCGCGACGGGTTCGAGCAGGTCCCCGAGGCGCCAGGACAGGTCGGCGCCGACCGAGGTGCGGTTCAGCTCGGCCGCGAAGCGGGCGTAGGCCAGCGCACGCGCCGAGACGTCCGTGCCGACGACCGCGGCGGCGTGCCGGGACGCCTGCAGCGCCTGCACCCCGCACCCCGTCCCCAGGTCGAGCACCCGGCCCGCAGGGCGGCGCACGGTGGACTGGGCGAGGGTCACCGAGGCCCCGCCGACGCCCAGCACGTGGTCGTCGCGCAGCGGGGCACCCGTGGCCAGCTCGCCCGGGTCGGAGGCGATCCACCACGACGCCGACTGCTCGCCGTCCTCGACCGCGAAGGGCCGGAGGTCGACGCGGGCGCGCACGACGTCGTCGGCCGCCTCCCCGGCGGTGACGACCAGCCCGAGCCGGCGGGCGCCGTCGACGCCGAGGGCGGGCAGGGCGGCGTCGATCGCACGGCGGGTGGGCGCGCCGCCGAGCACGAACAGCTCCAGCAGGCGCGCCACCGGGTCCTCGACGCGGGCGCAGGCCCGCCGGGCCGGGGCGGCGAGCTCGCGGGCGAGGGCCGCGTGGGCGACCTCGCCGAGGACGCCGTGCACGGCGTCCACGGTGTATCCGGCGAGGTCCGCGCGGAGAAGATCGATCAGGGCGGAGTCGGTGCGGGGCGCGTCGACGGGCTCGGGGAGGGGCACCTGTGCATCCTGCCGCACACGCCGCAGGCCCCCACGACACGGTCGTGGGGGCCTGCGAGCAGGTGGTGCGGGTGAGGGGTCAGACCCCGGCCGGCTCCGGCCGGGACTGCGTCGCGTCGGCGTCGCCGTCGCCGTCCTCGCCGTCCTCGTCCTCGACGTCGTCGAGGTCGGTGTCACCGGAGGACGCGTCGCGGTGGCCCAGCACCACGACGGCCACGAGGATCACCAGCGCGGCACCGGCGATGCAGTAACGCGCCAGGGACGAGGCGTTCTCGCCGAGGGACAGGTGGATGATCGCCGGGACGATCAGCACCGACACCAGGTTCATCACCTTGATCAGCGGGTTGATCGACGGGCCGGCGGTGTCCTTGAACGGGTCGCCGACCGTGTCACCGATGATCGTGGCGGAGTGCGCGTCGGAGCCCTTGCCGCCGTGCGCACCCTCCTCGACGATCTTCTTCGCGTTGTCCCACGCGCCACCGGAGTTGGCGAGGAAGACGGCCATGAGCAGGCCCGCGGCGATCGCGCCGCCGAGGAACCCGGCCAGCGGACCCACGCCGAGACCGAAGCCGACGACGACCGGGGAGAGCGCGGCCAGCAGCCCCGGGCCCGCGAGCTCGCGCAGCGAGTCCCGCGTGCAGATGTCGACCACGCGGCCGTAGTCGGGGCGCTCGGTGCGGTCCATGATCCCCGGGTGGTCGCGGAACTGGCGGCGCACCTCCAGGACGACGGCACCGGCGGCCCGGGCGACGGCGTT
The DNA here is from genome assembly GCA_046330935.1 of Kineosporiaceae bacterium. Taxonomy (GTDB): domain Bacteria; phylum Actinomycetota; class Actinomycetes; order Actinomycetales; family Kineosporiaceae; genus JAXLRU01. The sequence goes on along the minus strand of JAXLRU010000003.1, from coordinate 654,088 downwards.
GATCGTCATGCCGGCGAAGAGGAACACGACGGCCGCGCCGAGGATGATCCCGATCAGCACGTTCGGCTGCGTGGTCTGGGAGTCGAACGCCCGCAGCGCCAGGCCGGTCGGCTGGGCGAACTCGCCCAGGCCGCCGATCGTCGAGCTGATGGCGCTCTGGTAGGAGCCGAACAGGGCGGTCGCGGCGAGCACCGCCGTGGCGATGGCGATGCCCTTGGTGATGGCCTTGGCCGTGTTGCCGACGGCGTCGAGCTCGGTGAGCGCGTGTGCGGCCTCGCCGTCGACGTCGCCGCTCATCTCGGCGATCCCCTGGGCGTTGTCGCTCACCGGGCCGAAGGTGTCCATCATCACGATGGCCCCGACGGTGGTGAGCAGGCCGCAGCCGGCCAGCGCGACGAGGAACAGGGCGAGCCCCGCCGTGCCGCCGGCCAGCGCGAACGCCAGGTAGACGGCGATGGCGATGATCACCGCGGTGAAGACGGCCGACTGCAGGCCCAGGCTGACCCCGGCCAGGACGACCGTGGCCGGACCCGTGACGGAGGTGCCCGCGACGTCGCGCGTGGGGCGCGTCGTCGTGCCGGTGAAGTAGCCGGTCAGCCACAGGATGACCCCGGACAGCGCGATCCCGATCGCGACGGCGCCGAAGGCGACGATGCGCGGGTCACCGGCCAGGGCGCGGATCGCGTCGTTGGCGACCGACCCGTCCGGCGCCGTGACCGCGGGCAGCTCGGCGAACGAGGACGGCAGGAAGAACCAGGACACCAGGAAGCTGAAGACCGCGGACAGCCCGGCGACCAGGGCGAAGCCGGTGTTGATCACCTTGAGGCCGTCGCGCCCGGCCTTCGGCCGCGTGAGGAGGACGCCGAGCGCGGCGGTGACGGCACCGACCGCGGGGATGAGCAGCGGGTAGACCAGCCCGTCCTCACCGAAGGCCGCCCGGCCCAGGATGAGGGCCGCGACGAGCGTCACGGCGTAGGACTCGAACAGGTCGGCCGCCATGCCGGCGCAGTCGCCCACGTTGTCGCCGACGTTGTCGGCGATGGTGGCGGCGTTGCGCGCGTCGTCCTCGGGGATGTGCTGCTCGACCTTGCCGACGAGGTCGGCACCGACGTCGGCGGCCTTGGTGAAGATGCCGCCGCCGACGCGCATGAACATCGCGAGCAGGGCCGCGCCGAAGCCGAAGCCCTCGAGGACGGCGGGGGCGTCACCCTTGAAGGCGAGGACGACGACCGCGGCACCGAGCAGGCCGAGGCCGACGGTCATCATGCCGACGGCGCCACCGGTGCGCAGGGCCAGCCGCATGCCGGCGTCGCGCCCGGCCCCGGGGGCCGCCCCGGACGCGAGCTGGGCGGCGCGGGTGGCCGCGGCGACGCGGACGTTGGCGCGCACCGCCAGGTGCATGCCCATCACGCCGATGATGGCGCTGAAGGCGGCCCCGACGACGAAGAAGCCGCTGCGCGCGGCGCGGATCGTCCAGTCGTCGGCGGGCAGCAGGAGCAGGAGGGCGAAGACGGCCACGACGAACAGGCCGAGCGTGCGGAACTGCCGCTTGAGGAACGCCGCGGCGCCCTCCTGCACGGCGAGCGCGATCGCCTTCATGTTCTCGGTGCCGTCGTCCGCCGCCAGGACCTGGCGTCGGAACACCTCGCCCACGACCAGCGCGACCACGGCCACTGCGGCCACCACCGCCACATAGGTCGTGTTCGATCCCGACAGCGAGACCGTGTCGCCGGCCGCGAGAGCGATCCCGTGCATCCGTCCTCCTCGACGTGCTCAGGGTTGTGTCAGGTGCTGGCGGTCGCGCCGGATGGGCGGCGACCAGATGGAGCGGTCAAGCGCAAGGGGTACCAGCGATCCTCGCACCGTGGAGGCACCGACGGCGTCGTCGGCACCCACGTGTCGCGCGTCACAGCGCGGCGACCGGCGGAGTCTACGGAACGCGACGCTGCGGTCGCATCCCAGCCGTGACGGGCGGGTGGAGGTCTGCGTCGGCGGGGTCGGCGGGAACGGTCAGGGGCTGTCGAACCCGAACCGGGGGGGCCTGCCGCGCGCCCACAGCAGCCGCACCCGGCCGCCCTCACCGCCGGGGCCCTCGTGCAGGCCCACGTCGTCGGCGAGGCCGCGCACGAGCGCGAGCGCCACGGGCTCCTCGATCACGCCGTCGGAGGGGTCGCTGCTGGCCTCGTCGACGACGTCGACGACGAGGTCGCCCTCGGCGTCGTCGAGGCTGACCACGACGGCTTCGGCGACCCCGGCGGCCTCGCAGCGGCGTACCGCCCGGGCGCAGATCTCACCGACGGCCAGGCGCACCTCGTCGAGCCGGGCCTCGTCGAACCCGGCCCTGCGGGCGACGGCGACGGCGACCAGGCGCGCGGTCCGGACGTGCTCGGCACTGGGATGGAACCTCAGGGTGACGGTCGCCACTCCTCCGATCACCGCCCCCGCCGAACCGACGCGGGAGCGGTGGCGTGCATGCGACTCACGCGCCCGGGCTCTCGCCCGTGGCCCCCTCGGCCGCGAGGGCCTCCTCGAGCGTGGGGTGGATCGGGAACACCTTCGTCAGGCCGGTGATCCGGAAGACCTTGAGGATCTTCTCCTGACCGCAGACCAGGCGCAGCGTGCCGTCGTGGGAGCGGACCCGCTTGAGGCCGCCCACGAGCACGCCCAGGCCGGTCGAGTCGAGGAACTCCACGCCGCCCATGTCGACGACGAGGTCGTACTGACCCGCCGCGACGAGCTCGTTGAGGCGTTCCCTGAGGCTCGGCGCGGTGTACACGTCGATCTCGCCGTTCACGGTGATGACAGTGCGCGCGCCCTCCTGGCGACTCGTCACTGTGAGCTCCACGTCCCCTCCAGTCACTGCGGCCGGACCCGCTCGGGCCTGGGGCATTCAAGCACCAATGTCACATTCGCCAGGATCCGGGCGCGCCGGCTTCACTCGTCCTGTCGTCCCGGTGGCCGCCGGGCCGCGCACGCTGCCGGAAGATCCCGTCGGCGTGCTGCTGCGACGCTACCGGACCTGACCGTTCGCGCGACCTCGCACCCGCACGCGCCTCGGCGCGTCCCGGCGCACCCTCTCCGCAGCCACGCGTCGGCCCTCACGACCCGGCCTCGCACCGTGGCCTCACGCCCCCTCACGCTCGTCGGGCCAGTCGCCTCGGGCGCGGCCGGGCGCCCTCGGGCGCGGCCGGGCGCTGTCGGGCGCTGTCGGGCGCGGCCGAGCGCTGTCGGGTGGGGCGGTCACACTGACCACGTGGACGGCAGGGCATGGAGCGTGCTGCGCGGGCTCGACCCCGCCGGAACGCGGGTACGCCACGTCCACGAGCGCCCGGCCCGCGCGGGGACGAGCGCCGAGTGGCCCGCCTGGGCCCACCCGGCGCTCGTGGAGGCATGGGTCGCCCTCGGGGTGACCCGCCCGTGGCAGCACCAGCGCCAGGCCGCGGACCTCGCCCACGAGGGCCGCGCGGTCGTCGTCGCGACGGGCACGGCGTCGGGCAAGTCGCTGGCCTATCAGCTGCCCGTCCTGACGGCGCTCAAGGACGGCGAGACGGCGCGCGACGGCAGGGGCGCCACCGCGCTGTACCTCAGCCCGACCAAGGCCCTGGCGGCCGACCAGGCCGCGGCCCTGCACCGGCTCGGCACCGCCGTGCCGCGGCTCGCGGTGGTGGACGGCGACACCCCGCCCGAGCAGCGCCGGTGGGCGCGGGAGCACGCGGCGCTCGTGCTCACCAACCCGGACCTCCTGCATCACCACCTGCTGCCCGCCCACGAGCGGTGGGCCCCGTTCCTGCGGGCGCTGCGCTACGTGGTCGTCGACGAGTGCCACCACTACCGGGGGGTGTTCGGGGCGCACGTCGCCGCCGTCCTGCGCCGGTTGCGGCGTCTGGCGGCCCACTACGGCGCCGACCCCGTCGTCCTGGCCGCCTCGGCCACCAGCGCGGACCCCGCGGGCACCCTGCGCCTGCTGGCCGGCGTCGAGGCCGTGGCGGTGACGGCCGACGCCGCTCCGCGCGGGCGGCTGCGCACCGTGCTCTGGCAGCCGGCCGCCGAGGCTCCCGGGCGCGAGGCCCCCGAGGGGCAGCACGGGGCCGCCCCGCGCCGCTCGGCCACCACGGAGGCGATCGACCTGCTCGCGGCCCTCGTCGCGGGGGGCGTGAGCACGCTCGCCTTCGTCGGGTCCCGGCACGGAAGCGAGGTGGTCGCGGCCCGGGTGGCGGAGCGGCTGGACCGCCTCGACAGGAGCGGAGCAGCGCGGCCACGGGTGGCCGCCTATCGAGGCGGCTACCTGCCCGAGGATCGCCGCCTGATCGAGGCCGCCCTGAGGTCCGGCGAGCTCACCGGCCTCGCCACGACGTCCGCGCTGGAACTCGGCATCGACGTCGACGGCCTCGACGCGGTGCTGCAGTGCGGCTGGCCGGGGCGGCTCAGCTCGCTGTGGCAGCGCGCCGGGCGTGCCGGGCGCCGAGCAGGGGATGCCCTCGCCGTGCTGATCGCCCGGGACGACCCCCTGGACACCTACCTCGTCAACCACCCCGAGGCGGTCTTCGACCGCCCCATGGACGCCACCGTGCTCGACCCGGACAACCCGTACGTGCTCGCGCCCCACCTGTGCGCGGCTGCCGCCGAGCTGCCGCTGCGTCCCGCGGACCTCGACTGGTTCGGACCGCACGCCCGCGAGCTCGTCGAGACCCTGGCCGCGCGCGGGGCGCTGCGGCGCCGGCCGACGGGCTGGTACTGGACCCTGCCCCACCGGGCGAGCGACCTGGCCGACCTGCGAGGGGCGGGCGGCCAGCCGGTGCGGGTGGTCGAGGCGTCGACGGGCCGGCTGCTGGGGACCGTGGACGCCGCCTCGGCGCACCACTCCGTGCACCCCGGCGCCGTGCACCTGCACGCGGGAGGCGACTACCGGGTGCGCGACCTCGACCTGGAGGCAGGGGTCGCGCTGGTCGAGCCTGGCGACGGGTCGGTGTCGACGCAGGCGGAGGAGGTGAGCGACGCGCGGATCCTCGAGGTCTCCCGGCGCCGTAGCGCGGGGGCGGTGCAGGTCGGGTTCGGCACCGTCGAGGTGACCGCGCACGTCACCTCCTACGTCACCCGCGACGCCGGTACCGGGACGACCCTCGGCCGCACGCCGCTGGACCTGCCCGCCCGCACCCTGCGCACCCGCGCGGTGTGGTGGGCGCTGCCCGAACCGGCTCTGCACGCGGCCGGCGTGCCCGCGGAGGCGGTGCCCGGCGCCGCGCATGCCGCCGAGCATGCCGCCATCGGGTTGCTGCCGCTGATCACCGCCTGCGACCGCTGGGACGTCGGGGGCGTGTCGACGGCCCACCATCCCGACACCGGCGCCGTCACGATCGTCGTCCACGACGCGCACCCGGGAGGGGCGGGCTTCGCCGAGCGCGCGTTCCACCTGCTCACGCCCTGGCTGACGGCGACGCGGGACGCCGTCGCCACCTGCGGGTGCCGCAACGGATGCCCGGCGTGCGTGCAGTCGCCGAAGTGCGGCAACGGCAACCGCCCTCTCGACAAGGCCGGGGCGCTGCGCCTGCTCGGCCTCACCCTGGAGCACCTCGTCCGGGCGGACCCGGATCCAGGCGAAGGCGGGCCAGGCGGCGGCGGCCGGAGCCACGGCGGCTGACGCATCGGGAACGACTGCGGCCCGGGCGCGGCCGATCGCCGGGCCCAGGACGGCGGGCACCCCCGCCGGGCGAACCGCCGCCACGACGTCCACCGCCGGGACGGCCACCCCCGGCCGCCCCCCGACGTCGAGCCGGACGACACACCGCAGGAGGCGCGCCCCGTTGCTCCTCGCGACCTCGGCGGCACGTCGGCAGGCATCCTCGACGCCGTCCTGCCCCCCGTCTCGGATCACCGCCGCGGCAGCCAGCGCCGCCAGGTCGGCCGCCGACTCCGCGCGCCCTCGGGCGGCGCCGGCGCCCGAGACCATCACGAGGGCGGAAGTGAGCAGCACCAGCGCGGCGAGGGCGAGCGCCGCCAGCACCGAGGCGGACCCCTGCTGCGCGTCGGGGTGCCGCTCCCGCCGCATCCCTGCCCGCGCGCGCGTCACGGCGGCCACGGCCCCGGCTCCCGCGGTGCGGCCGCGTCGGCGGCCACCCAGGTCGACCCGAACGCCGCGATCAGCCGGGGCGTGGGCAGGCGGACGGCGACCCGGACGCCGGCGGAGCCAGCGGCCGTCTCGACGACGGTGCGAGGGTCGCCCGTGACCGCGAGGGCGGCGGCTCGTACCTGCGCGGGGGTCGCCGACCGGGCCGCCTGGCGGGCTGCGGCCCCGGCCGCCTGCTCGCACCGGGCCCGCGTCGCCGCGAGGCTCAGCACCGCCAGCAGCAGCGTCACCACGGCCACCAGGACGGGCAGGACGATCGCCGCTTCCGCCGTCACGCTGCCGGCCTCCCGCCGCGCCCGGGCCGCGGCGCTCATCCGGAGACGCTGAGGGCTCGGCGGATGAGCGAGGTGAGCATCGTCCGCACTTCGCCGCTGCGGAGGATCACCAGCAGCAACCCCGCGAACCCGACGGCGGCCAGCGTGGCGATCGCGTACTCCGCGGTGGCCATGCCCGCCTCCTTGAGGGCCCCTCGGCCCCGGGAGAGGGCGGACGCCCCGCGCCTGGGGCCCCCCGCTCGCCACGCGCGCCCGGCGGGGTGCCGGGCGGATGCGCGGTCCACGACGGCCGCGGGAGCCCCCGGGCGGCGGCGCTCGTCGAGCCGCACGACCCGCGCGACGCCGCCGGTCTCGACCTCCTCCGCCGCCGGCGCGGAGCCGGTGGCCGGAGCCTGGGTGGTGCTCATGTCTCCTCCTGAGCGTGATCGGCCGCCGACGGCGGCCAGGTGACGACCACCGTCGCGCGAGGCGGGGCGCGCCGGCGGCGAGCGGACTCCGCAGCTGTGGATGCCCGACCGCCGCCTGCGCCTGTGGAGCGACGGGCCTGCGCTCCCCTCGCCGGCGGCCGCGGAGTGCCCTCGCCGACGCCGTGGGGCGCGGCCCGCGACGGAGGGGGCCTCAGGTGGCGGCCGTGCCGCCGAGCACCCGCCCGAGCAGGTCGACGACCACGGGGACGACGCCGAGGAGCAGGGCGGCGGGCAGCAGCAGCAACCCGGAGGGCAGGACGAGCAGCACCGGCAGCCGGGACAGGCGGGCCTGCCGCTGAGCACGGGCGCGGCCGCGGGCCCGGGCACCGGCCTGCCGCACGAGGTGCGCGGGCGGGACGCCGCAGTGGCGGGCCAGCGACAGCGCCTGACCGACGTCGTCGACGAACGCGCACCCGCTGGGCTGCTCGGGAGCGGCGCGCAGTCGTCGCAGCGCGGCCGCGCGGGGGTGGTCGGCGGCGGACAGCCAGTCGGCGACGGCGCCGAGAGCGGCGTCGACGGGCAGCCCCGCCTCGAGCCCGCAGGCGAGGACGACGGCGATCAGGGGGTCGGGTACGACGGGTGCGAGGGCGTGTTGTGCGGGCGGCAGGCGCGGCGGAGGGGGCGCACCGCCCACGCGGGCGCTCAGGGCGCGCGCCGTCAGGGGCACGGTCGTCACGAGCCGGGCACCACCGCGGCGACGATGCGGCGCATCCACCAGAAGCCGAGACCCCAGGCGAGGCCGCCGAGGACGAGGCAGGCACGGCCGACCCCGGTGCCCACCAGCACCGCCCACGGGTGCGCGCCCAGGGCGGCACCGAGCGCGAGCGCACCCAGGGGCATCGCCGACAGCACGAGCGCGGAGGCGCGGGGGCCCGCAGCGGCGGCCTGGGCCTGGGCGTGGTCGCCCTCCTCGGCCGCGACCTCCTCGGCGAGCCCCGTCAGCAGGTCGACCAGGGGCAGCCCGAGAGGGTGCGCCACGAGCAGCACCTCGGCCAGCCAGCCGAGCGCGAGACGGTCGCGTGGGCCGAGCCCGGGATCCTCCGCCGCAGCCCGCACAGCGTCGGTCGGGGGTGCGCCCGGGTGCAGGCGGGCCCCGACCGCACGGGCGGGCGGGCAGGTGGGGGCCATGGTGGAGGCCACGGCCGTCAACGCCGGCGCCTCGGCCACCCCGCAGGCGAGCAGCCCCGCGAACGCGGCGAGGAACGCGGCGCTGCCGCCGTCCGCGGGGCGCCCGCGGGCACGCCCCGCAGGTGCGTGCTCCCTCACGACCAGCCCAGCCGGGAGGCCAGCAGCCGCCACCCGGGGCCGCCGACGTCGACGTCACCGGTCTGCGCGCCGAGCACGGGCAGGACCTCCACCCGGTCGTGCCCGGCGCCGAGCGCGGCGATGCTGCTCACCGCTCGCCGGCCGGCGCGGCGCTCGACGTGGACGACCGCGTGCAGCCCGGCGGCGACCTGGAGGGCCACGGCGCGGCGGTCGAGGCCGGCAAGTGCGCCGAGCGCCTCCAACCGGGCCGGGACGCCGTGCGGATCGTTGGCGTGGACGGTGCCGCAGCCGCCTGCGTGACCGGTGTTGAGCGCGGCGAGCAGGTCCCTCACCTCGGCGCCGCGGCACTCCCCCACCACGAGCCGGTCGGGACGCATCCGCATCGCCTGGCGCACGAGCACGTCGAGGCCGACCCCTCCCCTGCCCTCCACGTTGGGCGGCCGTGCCTCCAGCCGCACCACGTGGGGGTGCTCGGGAGCGAGCTCGCTGACGTCCTCGACCAGGACGATCCGCTCGGTCGCCGCGGCTTGCCCGAGCAGGGCGGCGAGCAGCGTCGTCTTGCCCGCTCCGGTACCCCCGCTGACGAGGAAGTTCGCGCGCGTGGCGATCAGCCGTGCCAGCAGCGCGGCCGCGGGCGGGCTCACCGCCCCGCGCGCGGTGAGTGCGCCCAGGCTCCACCCTCCGGCGCGCAGCACGCGCAGCGACAGGTGCGTGCCCGCCGGCGACAACGGGGGCAGGACGGCGTGCAGGCGCAGCCCTCCGGGCAGCCGCGCGTCGACCCAGGGGCTGGCGTCGTCGAGCCGCCTGCCGGCCAGCCCGGCCAGGCGGCAGGCGAGCTCACGGACGTCGCGTTCCCCGGGCAGTCGTGTGGCGCACTCCTCCAGCCGCCCCCCGCGCTCGACGTACACCCGGCCTCCGGCGTTGACCAGGACGTCGCTGACCTCGGGATCGGCCAGCAAGGGCTCCAGGGGGCCGAGGCCCCACAGGTGATGGCGCATCCGGTCGGCGGTGGCGGCGAGGTCCTCGACGCCGAGGACAGCCCCCGCCTCGCGCGCGACGCGCCCGACCTGCACACCGAACGGGACGACGCGGCCGAGCTCGGTCCCCGGGCTCGCCTCGGCGTCGGCGGCGGCGAGGTGGCGGCGCAGCGCTGCCGCGAGGCGGCCGTCGGCCCCGCCGGCCGCGGCGACGCCGTTCACGCGGCACCGGCCAGGTCACCCGCGAGCCGGACCTCGGCCAGGACGTCACGGCAGGCGGAGGTCAGGCCGCGGCGAGACCTGCGCGGCGGCAGCGCCCCGCGGACGTCCCGCGCGGCCCGCCGACCCAGGCGAACCGGCACCCACGACGCCAGCGGTGGGCCCGCCGCGCGCAGCACGTGCTCGACGGCCCCGCCCGAGGGGTGCCCGACGGCGACCACGTGCACCGCGACGGCCGGCGCTCCCTCCTCGCGGCGCACCCGCTGCGCCGTCAGCCAGGACCTCGCGGACGCCACGCCGGGCACCCCCGGCGGGACGACGAGCACCAGCTGCGCGCACCGGTCGAGGACCGCGCGACCCAGGGGCGCGGTGCCGGTGCCCAGGTCGGCGACGACGACGTCGAAGCCCCGCCAGACCGCCGCGAGGACGGCCTCGCACGCCTGGGCGCCGGGGACGGGTCGCGGGGTGCGGTCGGCCGAGAGCAGGCAGAGGCCCTCGACCCGGGGCAGGTGGGCGGCCAGGAACCCGGCGGGCAGGCGCCCTCGCGCTTCGGCCATGTCGGGCCAGCGGGGGCCGGGCAGGCCCTCGGCCCCCGCGCGCAGGTCGATCCCCGGGGAGGTGGCGTCGGCGTCGAGGAGCAGGCAGCCGCCGGGCACCCGGGCCGCGGCCAGCCGCGCGAGCCCGAGCGCCACGAGCCCCGAGTCGACCACGGACTGCGCGGGCGTGCAGCCCACGACGCCCAGCCCCAGGGCGCGCCGCTGATCGGGCTCGGCGGCCTCGGCGAGGGTGGCGACCAGCCACGGCTCGGCGTCGGGCAGCCGCACGGTGCGGGCGGCACACACGGCCGCCGCGAGGCCCGCCGCGTCGGTGCCCGCGTCCGTGCCGCTGTCCGTGCCAACGTCGGGGTCCGACTGGTCGACGACGAGCAGGACCGTGGGGCCGGGCGGGGGGATCGTGCCCGCGGCGGCGAGCCTGGCCGCAGCGGCGAGGTCGATCAGGACCAGCCCGGCGACGGGCCAGCCGTGACCGGCGAGGAGGCCGCCGACGCCGGGACGCCCGGTGGCGGGGGCGGCGAGCGTGGCACCCGCGAGGTCGGCCAGGTCACGCAGGCGGGCGGCCAGGCCGGGGCGGTCGACGACCATCGCCACGCCGCCCTCGCCCGGGCGACGACCAGGGAATGCGGGGGACGAAGGCGGCCCGGCAGTCGACGGCGACGCCGGCGAGAGCCGCGGCGGAGGGGCAGCGGGCGGCACCGGGACGGGACCGGACGCAGCGATGGCCCCCGGGGGCGCGGACGGCACGAACGGCCGCGCCGCAGCGTCCTGACCCAGCCTCATGGCCCCTCCCTGCGGGTACCCGAGCGTGCCCGACGGCGGCGACCGTCGGGCCGGACCGGCGGTCCGCGGACCACGATGGGGCGGCTGGGATGCCGAGCGCAGGGCCGGCGCGGCAGGCCTGGGGAGGACGCGGCCCACAGGGCGCCTGTGGGGGACGCGTCCTGCACGGGGGCCCGGCCCTCGGGGGACAAGACGACGGAAGCCCCGACAAAAAGGGACGACCCCCGCTGGGGGGGAGCGGGGGTCGTCGCGGGCCGTCCGGCTCGGGGGGGAGGAGTCGGTGCGGCCCGGCCCGGCACGAGGCCGGCGATGGAAAGTCTGTACCCGCAGGACCCGGCGAAGCAACACGGTGCATGTCAAACACGGGCGCCTGCGCACGTCCCGGGACCACGAGCGGCAAACACTCCCAGGTGGAGGGCCTGATGGCCCCTCACATTCGAGACCAAACCGTCATCTCGGATCATCCGAACGACGGGGCGACGAACGGTCCCCCCGGCCGCCGAACCGGCCCCTGACCAGCGACGAGGCGGCGATCGAGATCACGATTGCCGCACGGCACATCACCCAGCGTCACCGTGCCGGGTCCATCGCGCGGCGTCCGCGTCCTGCCTAGACTGGCGCCGTGTCGATCCGCGCCGCCGCCGCGTCACCGCGCGCGGCCGCCTTCTTCGACCTCGACAAGACGATCATCGCGCGCTCCAGCGCCTTCGCGTTCTCCCGGCCGTTCTACACCGGCGGCCTGATCACCCGCCGCGCGGTGCTCCGCAGCGCCTACGCCCACTTCCTCTTCCTCGCGGGCGGGGCGGACCACGACCAGATGGAGCGGATGCGCCGCTACCTGTCCGACCTCTGCACGGGGTGGGACGTCCAACAGGTGCGCGACATCGTCGCCGAGACCCTCGACCGCCTGATCACCCCCGCGGTCTACGCCGAGGCCACAGCACTGATCGCCGAGCACCACCAGGCGGGCCGCGACGTCGTGATCGTGTCGGCGTCGGGCGCCGAGGTCGTCGAGCCGATCGGGGCGATGCTCGGCGCCGACCACATCCTCGCCACGCGCATGCTGGTCCGCGAGGGGCGCTACAGCGGCGAGGTCGAGACGTACATGTACGGCGAGGAGAAGGCGCGGGGGGTGCGCGACCTCGCGCGCCGCTACGGCTACGACCTGGCCGCCAGCTACGCCTACAGCGACTCGATCACGGACCTGCCGATGCTCGCCGAGGTCGGCAACCCCGTGGCGGTCAACCCCGACCGCGCCCTGCGCAAGGAGGCCACCGCCCGCGGCTGGCCGACCCTCGACTTCACCAACCCCGCGAGTCTTCGCACGAGGGTGGCCGGCCAGGTGGCCAAGGCGCCGCGCTGGAGCGTTCCCGCCCTGGGCGGTGCGGCGGTCCTGGTGGCGACCACGTTCACGCTGCTGTGGTGGGTCTCGCGCAGGCGTGCCCCCGGCTGGCCGTCCGCGTCCTGACCGGCGCCGCGACGGCGTCCGCGCGGCCGATCGGCGACCGTCCCCCCGGCGGCCGTTGCGTCTGTGCGCAACCAGGAGTACACAGTCAGTAAGGGCAGTTGGCTCCCCCACCGGAACCTCTGGCCGCGTCTCACCGCGGTACCCACACGCGAACAGTCCGCGAAAGGACCGACCGCGGCGGGCTCGTCCCGCTTCGGTGACCCTCAGGATGCGTGCTTGGTAGCCATGGTGACGCGCACGACGGCGGCGTCGAGAGGCGCCGCCGTCGCATGTCCGGCCCTCACCGGGCGATCTCCCTCCTGCGGTGTCACGATGCGAGCACACGGGGATCACGATCCGCTGCGGTGCGAGGGGCGAGGACGCCGTGAGCCACGAGGAGTTGACGGACGGGCCCGACCCGGCCCGCGCCGGCGCGGCCGCAGGACCCGCCCCCGGCGCGTCCCCGCTCCCCCCGCTCCCCGACGACGTCACGCCCCTGCCGCCCGACGGCGTCGACCTCGACGACGCGGCGGACCTTGACGACCCGACCCCCGACGGCGACCGGCGGGCGCCGGGGCGCGGACGGCGGTGGGCGGTGGTCACCATGGCGGCGTGCCTGGTGCTGCTCGCGGGTTCGGCGGGGGTGCACGAGCTCTCGAGGGCGCGCGCCCGAGCGCAGCTGGCGGCCACGCAGCTGACGGTGGTGGACGCCGGGTTCGACATCCGGCCGCTGCTCTACGCCCGCCTCGCCGGCGCGCGCCCGTCTCTGTCCGTGCCGACCCGGATGACCCTGCGCAACCACGGGTCGCGACCCGTGCGGGTGCTGGCCCTGCAGGTCGGCGACGTGCCGGTGGTGCCCGTCGGGGAGGTCGTGGTGCCCGCAGGGGGGACGGCCGTGGTGCGCGCCCTCGCCCGCGCCGCCTGCCCGGCACGACAACCCGATCCGGCTCCGGGGATGACGCAGCTCGCGCCCGGGACCGCCGGGGCCAGGGTGCGCGACCAGGACGGGAACGTGCGCGTGGTGACGGTGCGGTCATGGCCCTCGATCTCCGCCCGGCTGCCCAGCGGCGGCGGCTGCGACAGCATCGTGTGGCCGGACGGCCCGGTGCGCGCCTGAGCCTCCGGCGGACAGCCGAGGGGCCGAGGACTGGGGACGGCGCGCGAGGCGGGCGCGGATGTGGACGGGCGCCGACGCGGGACGGCGGGGCACGGCATGCTCAGCTCGTGCAGGTGACCCGATGAGCGCGACGTGGGGGCAGACGCTGGCCCTCGTGGCCGTCCTGGCCGCGGCGGCGGGGGCGGCGGGGGCCGCCTGGTTCCTCGCCCGGCGCGGCGAGCTGGGCACCTCGGCCGAGCGGGCCACGTTCGCGACGCTGCACACCGCGTCGCTGGCAGCACCGCATCTTCGCGAGGGCCTCACCCCCGCGGGGGCCGCCCGGGCCGCCCGCCACCTGCGCACGCTGCTGGGGACGCCGTCGATCGCCATCACCGACGCCGTCGCCACCCTGGCGTGGGACGGCGAGCACTCCCACCACGCCTCCTCGGCCGCACGCGTGGCGGCGGGGGTGTTGCGCTCGGGCCGAACGGCCGTCATGGGCGAGCGGGACGTCGCCTGCGAGGAACCCGGGTGCCCGGTGCGTGCCGCGGTGGCGGCCGCGATCGTGGCGCAGGACCGGGTGGTGGGCGCGATCGTGGCGTTCGGGCCGGCCGTGACGGCGGGCCTCGTGCGGGCGACCGCCGAGGTGGCCTCATGGGTGTCCACGCAGGTGGAGCTGGCCGACCTCGACCGTTCGCGCACCCGCGCCATCGAGGCCGAGCTGCGGGCGCTGAGAGCCCAGATCAGCCCGCACTTCGTCTACAACTGCCTCGCCACCATCGCCTCGTTCGTGCGCACCGACCCCGTCCGGGCGCGCGAGCTGCTGCTCGACTTCGCCGACTTCACCCGCTACGCCTTCCGCCGCGGCGGCGACTACACGACGCTGGCCGACGAGCTGCGCAACGTCGAGCGCTACCTCGTCCTCGAGCAGGCTCGCTTCGGCGAGCGTCTGCAGACCCGGATCCGGATCGCCCCCGAGGTGCTCCAGGTGGCCGTCCCGTTCCTGTGCGTGCAACCGCTGGTGGAGAACGCGGTGCGGCACGGCCTGGAGCAGGCCTCCCGTGGCGAGGAGTCCGAGCCGGGGCACGTGACGCTGTGCGCCGAGGACGCGGGGGCCGAGGCGCTGATCTGGGTGGAGGACGACGGCGCCGGTGCCGATCCCGAGGTGATCCGCGCGATCCTGTCCGGGCAGAGCTCGGCCGACTCGGTGGGGCTCGGCAACGTGGACGCGCGGCTGCGCCAGGTGTTCGGCGACGACCACGGCCTGGTGGTGGAGACCGCGCCGGGCGCCGGAACGAAGGTCAGCTTCCGCGTGCCGAAGTTCGCCCCCGGCGTCCGCGCCCGCTGAGCCACGCGCACCCGGCCCCGGACCGCCCGGGCACGGCGCCGAGTAGCAGCGAAAGGCCCGGGATGCCCCCCTTGTCCTCCCCTGATCAGGCGGCACACGGGCGCGCACGGCCACACACGCGTGCACGATGTCCCCACCGGAGTTAACCTCGCCGAAACAATCCACCACACAACGTCGTGTGGGCGTCACTGACCGCGAGGGGTGCGCGGTGCTCGGACGAGCGAGCAGGGTGCCGCGCGACGGGCAGGGCGATGATGAGCGCGGAGATCCAGACCTCGTGGGGCTGGCGGGACCGATCCGCCGCCGAGCGCGACGGGCACGACCGCCACGGCTTCCGCAGCGGACGCACCTCCCCAGTGCACCCCCACCCTCCGCACCCCCACCCGGACCCGCAGCAGGCACTGCCACCCCTGTCGGCCGAGGAGGCCATCGACCTCGGGGACGGCGTCGACGTCACCCCGCTGCCCACCCCGACCTCGGGGCCGCGGCCGCGCCGCACCCGCCGCACGATCGGCCTGGCGGCGGCCGTCTGCTGCGGCGGCGCCCTCGTGGCGGGCGCCGCGACGACCACCGGGCTGCAGGGCGCCGTCCGCGACTACGCCGCCCGGGTCGGCGCCCCGGTGGAGCGGGCCCGCCCCGAGCCCGCCCCCGCCGCCGGCTCCCCCGCCGACACGCCGTCCACGCCCGGCACGCCCCCGCCGCCGGCAGGCCCCACCCGCCCGCGCGGCCCGGTCGCCGGCGACGCCGAGCGCGCACCGCACGAGGAGGGCGCACCGCACGAGGAGGCCGGGGACGTCGACGGCCGTACCACCGCGCCCGACGTCGCCCACCTCGCCTCCGCCCTGCCCGACGGCACGTGGCTCGGGGCCACGCTCACCCTGGCAGACCGGGCCGAGACCGATCCGGAGCGGCTGGCGGTGGACCTCACGCTCCTCACGGCGCCGACCCTGACGGCCGAGGGGCTACCCGCCGTCGATCTCTCCGACGGTGCAGGTGCGCCGCGACCCGTGGTCACCGCCGACGGCCGCCCGATGCGCGTGGCCGCGGCGCAGGTGCTCGGGCTGGGGACGGTGCTCCCGGACCGCGAGGACGACCCGGCCGACGCCCGCACTGACGCCGGCGCCGAAGGCTGGCCCGCGAACACCGGCACGGGTCGAGCGCAGGGGGTGCAGGGCCGAGTCCTGGCCACCAACGCCCGGGCGGTGCTCCACGCACGGCTGCTGCCGGACTGCACGAGCTGGTGGGCCCCGGCGCCGCGGCTGCGCCTGACGCTGGTGCCCGCGGCGCTCACCCCGGACCCGCCCTCGGCGGGGGCTCCGAGGACTCAGGCGGCGCCCTTCGTGACGGAGGTGGAGCTGCCGGCCACGACGGCGGCGGCCGTCCTCCCGCCCCGCTGCCCCGCCCCGCGGCACGGGCTGGCGCTTGCGATCACCTCGGCGCGTGCGGTCGGCCCGGGCAGCGTCGAGGCGCGCGTCGTCAACCACGGCTCACGCCCGGCACGCCTGCATGTGAGCCCGGGCTGGCTCGACGGCCGGGTGCGGCTGGACGCGCCCGCATCGCAGCTCGCGCCGGGGCGGGCGACACGGTTGGTGATCAGTGTGACGAGCGTCACATCAACAGGGAGCGACGGCCCTTCGAGGGCGCAGAGAGGGCGAACCGGCCCAACTCTTGACATCTGTACCACCTCGCTCTCTGCGCAGCTCGCAGACGCGGCCCTGGTGCAGGGAGCAGACCCGGACGAACCCGATCTCGGCCTCGTCACCGCCAGTGACGTCTCCTCCCCGGGAGCGACATTCGGGCGTGCACTTTCAGTTGCCGGGATCAGATGCTCGCCCTCAGGGGCTTCACAGTCGTAGAGTCCCCGCCATGGCAGCAGCGACGCCGCCCCCCGGACTCGACGCGGGCAGACTCAGCGTGCTCGTCGTCGACGACGAGCCTCCGGCCAGAGCCGAACTGGCCTGGTTGCTCCAGCAGGATGCCCGCGTGGGCATCGTGCGGACCGCCTCGGGCGGAGCCCAGGCCCTCCGCCTCATCGAGCAGCACCCCATCGACGCCGTGTTCAGCGACATCCGGATGCCCGGGGTCGACGGTCTCGAGCTCGCGCGCGCCCTGGCCCGCGCCCCCCGCCGCCCGCACGTCGTCTTCGTGACGGCCTACGACCGGCACGCGGTGGACGCCTTCGACCTGCAGGCCATCGACTACCTGATGAAGCCGGTGCGGGCCGAACGGCTGGCCGAGTCGGTGCGGCGGATCCACCTCGCCGTCCGCCAGGCGGCCGCGGCCCAGGTGCGCCGTCCCGGCATGCCGATGGGCGTCGCGGCCCGCCCCGTGCCCCCGACCGGGGCACCCGGCCACCCCGGCCACCCCGGCCACCCCGGCGCCGCGGCGGCCCACCAGGCACCGGCCCGCCCGGGCACTCCTCCAGGCTGGGCGCCCCCGCCGTCGGCGCTGTCCCCGGCGGCCCCGGCCGCGGCCTCACCCTCCAACGGTGACGGCGGCCGCACCGAGGGCCAGGACGAGACGATCGCGGTCGAGCTCGGCGGCGTCACGCGGTTCGTGCAGCGCTCGCAGGTGCGCTTCGTCGAGGCGCAGGGCGACTACGCCCGCCTGCACACCAACGCGGGCAGCCACCTGATCCGCATCCCCCTGTCGACGCTGGAGGAGCGCTGGGCGGCCGCGGGGTTCGTGCGGATCCACCGCAGCACTCTGGTGGCGCTGCCCCACGTCGACGAGATCCGCGTCGAGAGCGGGCGCTGCTCGGTGCGCCTGGGCGACCGCGTGCTCCAGGTCAGCCGCCGACACACCAAGGACCTGCGCGACAAGCTCGTGCGCGCCTCGGCGCTGGACCGCCCGGGCCGTCCCGGCGCGGCCGGTGGCCCAGGGCTGGGCGGGGTCAGCGCCGGCGGTCCGCCGACTCCGGCCCTGGGGACGACGACGGTCCGGCTGGGGGACGCCGAGCAGGCGCAGGGGGTGGGCCTGGGCCGCCAGGCCGGCCGCCGGTGACCCTGCCACCCTTGGCTCCGTGACGATCCTCCTCGACCGCGGGCGGTCCCCCGCGCCCACGGGCCCGTGAGTCGCCCGGCGCGGGTGCGCGTCACCAGCCCTCGGATGGCGAGCGCGCGCCGTCCGGACCCCGCCCCGGCCGCCCAGGAACTCACCGAGGGCACCCGCCTGGGCGAGGTCTACATGCGCTCGCTGATCCGCGCGCAGCTGCGCCACGCCGTCTCCGTGCTCGTCCCGGTCGGCCTGCTCCTGGCGGCGCTGCCGCTGTTGTTCGTGGTGCGCCCCGACCTCAACGACGTGCGCCTGCTCACCGTGCCGCTGCCGTGGCTGGTGCTGGGCGTGGCGGTCTACCCGCTGCTGCTGCTGGCGGCGTGGCGCGCCCGCAGCTTGGCGGAGAACGCCGAGCAGGTCTTCACCGAGATCCTCCAGCAGCCCGACGCGGCGGACCCGGACGGCCGCGGCGAGGACCGGTCGAGGTGAGCGGCACCGCGCAGTGGTCGGCGGCCACCGCGGTGGCGCTGGTGGCCCTGGCCACCCTGGCCGTGGGCGCCTGGGGGCTGCGGTTGTCGCGCACGACGAGCGACTTCTACGTGGCCGGGCGGGCGGTCTCGGCCCGCTGGAACGCCAGCGCCATCGGCGGGGAGTACCTGTCGGCGGCGAGCTTCCTCGGCGTCGCGGGCCTCGTCCTCGGGTTCGGCACCGACATGCTGTGGTACCCGATCGGCTACACGGCGGGCTACCTGGTGCTGCTGGCGCTCGTGGCGGCGCCGCTGCGCCGCTCGGGCGCCTACACGCTGCCCGACTTCGCACAGGTGCGGCTGGGGTCGGTGCGCCTGCGCAAGGTGTGCGCGGGGCTCGTCGTCGCGATCGGCTGGCTGTACCTGCTGCCGCAGTTCCAGGGCGCGGGGCTGACGCTGACCACGGTGACGGGGGCGCCGACGTGGGTGGGGGCGGTCGTGGTCGCGGCGGTGGTGCTGCTCAACGTGGTCGCGGGCGGGATGCGCTCGGTCACGGTGGTGCAGGCGCTGCAGTACTGGCTGAAGCTGACGGCGATCGCGGCCCCGGTCGTCCTGCTGCTGATGGCGTGGAACGCCGACGGGCGGCCCGACCCGGCGACGAGCGACCGCCCCGTCGCGCGGGTGGCCTCCACGGTGACCCTCACCTCGACGACGCGGGCCACCCTGTGGCGGGAGCAGGAGCTGGGCGTCGTGGGCGGCGTCGACGGCGTCGCCCACCGGGGGACGGTGCGGCTGGCGGCGGGCGAGCACGAGTTCGCGGCCGGCACGGTCGTGTCGATCCCGCAGGGTGCCGCGGTGCCGGTCTCGGCGTCGATCGCGAGCGGTGACCGCGGTGCGAGCGGTGACCGCGGCGACGCGACGGCGGGGGTGGGGACGGCCGACGGCGAGGCCACGGGCCGCTGGGCGTCGGCGGGCCAGTCGGGTGCGCGCGACCATCCCCTGTATCGGACCTATTCCCTGTTGCTGGCGCTCCTGTTCGGGACGATGGGGCTGCCGCACGTGCTCGTGCGCTTCTACACCAACCCCGACGGGCACGCCGCGCGCCGCACGACGGTCGTCGTCATCGGCCTGCTCGGCCTGTTCTACCTGTTCCCCCCGGTGTACGGCGCGCTCGGCCGCGTGTACGCCCCCGAGCTGCTGCTCACCGGGCAGCTGGACACCGTCGTGCTGCTCCTGCCCGGCAGAGTGCTGCCCGGCGGACTCGCCGACGCCGTCACCGCGCTGATCACCGCGGGGGCGTTCGCCGCCTTCCTGTCCACCGCGTCAGGCTTGACGGTCGCCGTCTCGGGCGTGCTCTCCCAGGACCTGCTGCGGGGGCGCGTGCGCGGCAACGTCGCCGGGTTCCGCAGGGCCGCGGGCGCCGCCGTCGCCGTCCCGCTCGTCCTCAGCCTGCTCGCCCACCGGGTGCTGCTCGCCGACACCGTGGGCCTGGCCTTCGCGCTCGCGGCCAGCACGTTCTGCCCCCTGCTCGTGCTGGGCATCTGGTGGCGGCGGCTGACCTCGCGCGGGGCCCTGGCCGGCCTCGCCGTCGGCGGGCTGCTGAGCTGCGTCGCGGCCGTCGTCACGCTGGGGGGTCGCGCCCCCGGCCCCGGCGCCCCCGCGTTCTGGGCGCAACCCGCTGCGTGGACCGTGCCCCTGTCGTTCCTCGTGATGATCCTGGCCTCGCTGGCCGACGCCGCGAGGGCCCGCCGCAAGGGCATGACCCGGGCCGCCGCACGCCGGCTGTCCATCGCCGGGCCCGTGATGGTGATGATCCACGCGCCCGAAGGGCTGCAGCTACCGACCGACGAGCGCAGCTGAACCCGGCGCACACGATCGCGTCGTACCATCGGCGCCGTGTCCGACGCCGCCACCCCCGCCGCCCGCTCCCGTGTGGAGGGCCCCTCGCCCGCCGGCCCCCTGCGTGCGGGCGCAGCCGTCCTCGCCCTCCTGACCGCCCTCGGCCTGTCCGCGTGCTCCGATCCGGGGACGCGGCCGCCCGAGACGCCCATCACCGCGGGCGGCAGCGACTGCGAGCTGCCCGAGCTGAACGCCGACCCCACCACGGTGGCGCCCGGCGCCCAGGTGCGCCTCACCGGCAAGTGGTTCGTCATCGGCTGTGCGGGGCAGCCCGGCCTGGAGCCGAAGGTGTCGATGGGCGCCTCGCTGATCGACTCGGCCGGCACCGGTCACACGCTCGGCGCCGTCGACGCCGAGGGGTCCGACGGGACGATCGACCTCACCGTGACCATCCCCGCCGACGTCCCCGAGGGGCAGTCCCGGATCATCGTCGGGCCCTCCGGCCCCGTGCAGGTGATGGTCAAGCGCTGAGCGCGCAGCCCCCGGCGAGCAGGTCGGGCCGATCGGTGATCACGGCGTCGACGCCGCGGGCGAGCAGGCCCGAGGCCACGGCGGGGTCGTCGACCGTCCACACGAGCACTCGCGCGCCCAGCTCGGTGGCCAGCGCCACGAGGCGTTCGGCGAAGACGGGCAGGCCCCCCAGGCGCAGCGGGACGTGGACGGCGGGGGCCCGGACGACGCCGACCGGGCGCCGGCCGCAGCGGGCCGCGAGCACGAGCCGGGTCAGCGACTCCCAGCCCATCGCCGTCGTGAGGTGAGGGCCCAGGACGGCGCGGACGTCGGCCAGCCACCGGTCGCTCGCCCCGGCCAGGCAGACCCGCTCGGTGGCCCGGGCCCCGCGCAGCACCCGCGCCATCGGGCCGATGGCGCGGGGGTCCTTGAGATCCATCAGCAGCCGGGCGTCCCCGGTACCCTCCAGCACCTCCTCCAGCCGCGGCACCGGCTCCCCGCCGACCCGCCACTGGCGCACCTGGGCCCAGGAGGAGTCCGCGACGCGGGCACGCACCCCGGCCGCGCGTCGCCCGTCGGCGTCGTGGAAGGCGACGACGACGCCGTCGGAGGTGACCCGCAGGTCCGTCTCCAGGGTGGCCAGGCCCAGCCGGCGCGAGGCCGTGAAGGCGCGCATGGTGTTCTCCGGCGCCATCCCCGCCCCACCACGGTGGGCGACGATCCGCGTGGTGGCCAGGCCCGAGGTCTGCGTCACGCGGTCAGGATGGGGGCTGCGAGGGCGCGGCACACCGGCCAGGGGGCCCCGCGGTCGAGAGTTCACCCTCGTGTCGTCGGGCGCCCACCTGCGTCAGCTGAGCGTCATCGGCCGCTCGCCCTGCGGACACCACGAACGGAGCAACGCCGGCGGGCCGCGGATCAGGCCCCGAGCACGCGGGCGAGCAGGCGGTTGGTGAAGACCCGGGTGGGGTCGACCTCGTCGCGCACGGCGACGGCGTCGGCGAAGCGCGGGTAGCGGGGGGCGAGGGTGGCGGCGTCCAGGCCGTGCGCGCCGTGCCAGGACGGGCGACCGTCCACGGGGGCGACGGCCTCCGCGAGCGCCACGAGGCTGCCGGTCTCCTCGGCGGCGGCGGGCACGCGCACCGCCACGTAGGCGCTGTGCCGGGCGTGGGTGGGTGCCAGCCACGCGTCGTCGGGGGCGCCGAAGCGCACCCGGACGAGGACGCCGCGGCGGGCACCCGCGCGGCGCAGGCCGGCGCGCAGGTCGGTGAGGACGTCGGCCAGGCGTACCCGCGGCACCGCGAACTCGCTCTCGCGGTAGCGCACGGGGTGCGGGCGCACGAAGGCCTCGGCGGAGTCGGCGACCCGGTCGGTGCCGCGCCCGAGCCGCCCCGCCAGGGCCGCGGCGGGTGCGCCCGCGGGCCCGGAGACCGAGGCGTCGAGCGCGAGCCCCCCGCGGTCGCGCCACCGCCGCAGGGCGCCCGCCCCCGCGTCGGCGGAGTCGTCGGCGGAGAGGCGGTCGAGGGTGCGCACGACGGCGCGCTCGGCGTGGGGCTGCCAGGACAGCTCGACGTGGTCGTGCTCGGCCACCAGCCACTCGACGGCGGCGAGCACCTCGGCGAGGTCGGCCTCGCGCTGCTGCACGTGCACGGAGAAGGCGGGCACGCACGACAGCCGGATCGGGGTGAGGACGCCGAACGCGCCGAGGCCCACCCGCGCCGCGGCGTACAGGCGCGGGTTCTGGGTGGGCGAGGCGACCACGAGGCTGCCGTCGGCGAGCACGAGCTCGAGCTCGCGCACGCGGGAGCTGATGCTGCCGAAGGCGGCCCCGCTGGCGTGCATGGCGGTGGCGACGGCGCCCCCGAGGGTCGCGTGGTCGCACTCGCCGAGGGTCTCCAGGGCCAGGCCCGCGGCCGCGAGCCGAGTCGACAGCGCCCGCAGCGTGATCCCCGGTTCGGCGACGACCTCCCCGGCCTCGGCGTCGACGGCGAGCACCCTGTCCAGCCCGCGGGTGTCGAGGAGCACGCCCTCGGTCATCGCCAGCGCCGACCCGGAGCGGCCCGCCCCGGCCGGGCGGACCTCGGTGCCCAGGCGGCGGGCCATGGCGACGGCGGCGCGCACCTGGGGCACGGACGTGGCCGTGACCCACGCGCGGGGGTGACACTCGTGGGTGTGCGCCCACGTCGTCCACCGACGACGGCGCGCCACGGGAAGGCCCGCGCCCTCCGTGCCCCGGACCGTCCTCACCGTCCGGTCACCCTCATCCCGACCTCCTCGGCCCCCGCCCCCACCGGCGGCGCAGCCTAGTGGCGGATCGCGCCGTCGGGGAGTGCAGAAGGGCCGCCGAAACCCGGACGTCGATCGGGACGTTCGGAGGGGAGGGCAAGGGCGGGCCGAGGTTGTACCGTGGGGGCGGAACCTACGCTTGCGAAGGTTAGGCGCGCCTGAGTCCCCGGGTCCCGCGTCGTCCCTGCTCAGAGGCAGGGGCACGACGGCGGTGCCCGAGGAGCCGGACCGCGGCCCACCGTCGCGACGCGCGGTTCACGTGCCGACACGCACCGTTGTCGGCGCCAGGAAAGCCGGCGGGCGGTCCCTCCGGTGCATCACGAAGGGTGCCCCCATGACGTCCAGCCCCACGTCCCCAGGAACTGCCCGACCCGACGACAGCCTGCCCGTCGTCATCCAGGGCGGCATGGGTGTGGGCGTCTCGTCGTGGCAGCTCGCCTCGGCCGTCGCGGCGCACGGGCAGCTCGGCGTCGTCAGCGGCACCGCCCTCGACAGCGTCCTCGGCCGCCGCCTCCAGGACGGCGACACCGACGGCACCTGCCGGGCGGCGCTGGCCGAGTTCCCGCTCCCCGAGGTCGCCCAGCGCGTGCTCGACAAGTGGTTCCGCCCCGGCGGCCGCCAGGGCGAGCCCTACATCGCCACCCCCCGCCTGGCCCTGCGCACCAGCCAGGCCGGCAACGAGCTCGCCGTCTGCGGCAACTTCGTCGAGGTGTGGCTGGCCAAGCGCGGCCACGGCGGCCTCGTGGGCATCAACTACCTGGAGAAGATCCAGATGGCCACCCCCGCGGCGGCCTACGGCGCGATGCTCGCGGGCGTCGACTACGTGCTGATGGGCGCGGGCATCCCCCGCGAGATCCCGGCCCTGCTCGACGCGCTCGCCGCGAACACCCCCGGCGGGGTGCACGTCGACGTCATCGGGGGCGAGCCCCAGTGGCTGGAGTTCGACCCGGCCTCGCTGTCCGACCAGCTGCCCACCGTGCGTCGCCCCCGCTTCCTCGCCATCGTCTCCGCCGACGTCATGGCCTCCTACCTGGCGCGCGAGGCCGCGACCCGGCCCGACGGCTTCGTCGTCGAGGGCCCCACGGCCGGCGGCCACAACGCTCCCCCGCGCGGCAAGCTGGTGCTCGACGAGACGGGCCAGCCCGTCTACGGCCCGCGCGACGAGGCCAACCTCGCCAAGCTCGCGGCGGTCGGCCTCCCGTTCTGGCTCGCCGGCGGCTTCGGCGAGCCCGAGCGCGTGCGGCAGGCGCTCGACGCCGGCGCCGCGGGCGTGCAGATCGGCACGCTGTTCGCCCTCTCCCGCGAGTCGGGCCTGCAGCCGCACCTGCGCGGCCAGCTGCTCGCCGGGCTGCGCGACGGCTCGCTGAACGTGCGCACCGACGCGTCGGCCTCCCCCACCGGCTTCCCGTTCAAGCTCGCCGAGATCGAGGGCACCATGGCCGAGCCCGAGGTGTACGCCGCGCGCCCGCGGCTGTGCGACCTCGGCTACCTCCGCCAGCCCTACGCCCGGGCCAACGGCGCCGTGGGCTACCGCTGCCCCGCCGAGCCCGTCGACGTGTTCGTCCGCAAGGGCGGCACCGCCGAGGGCGCCGAGGGTTCCAAGTGCCTGTGCAACGGCCTCATGGCCGACGTCGGGCGCGGCCAGGAGCGCAAGGACGGCTACGTCGAGGCCCCCCTGCTGACGCTGGGCGCCGACCTCGTGGGGGCACGGCGGCTCGACGCCGAGTTGAACGGCCGCCAGACCCGCCCCGACGGGTGGGGGGCCACCGAGGCCCTGGACTGGCTGCTGCGCGACCTCGACGCCGCTTCCCCGGCCGACACCGACGCCGAGCTGCGCCAGCCCGCGACGCGCGGCTGACCCCGGGCCCGCCGAGATCAGGGCAGGTCGGCGAAGGGGTCCCGGAACGGATCCGCGAGCTGGCCGTCCACGAGCACGGGGCCGGACGTCGGGGTGACACCGTCGGTGGTCGCACCGGCGGCGGGGCCGGCCGGGGCGTCGACGGCGGGTGCCTCGAGCACGTCGTCGACGACGACGGTGCGGGTCACCACAGCGTCGGAACCGCGCTGCGACCACGCATGCGACAGCGCCTGCCGGCCGGGACCGACGAGGGCGAGCCCGCCGACGAGGGCCGCCGCCGCGAGCGCCGTAATGGTCAGCGAACGCCGGGTGGGCTGCGGGGCGGACGACCCGGCGACGCGCGCGCGGACGACGGCGAGCCGGTCCGGCGCCGTGGCCGTGCGGAGCCTCCGCTGGGCCGAAGGCAGTCCCGCCTCACGGATCGACGCCGAGGCGATGAACTCCTGGTCGAGCACCAACCCCGTGAAGGGGTCCTCGTCACGAGGGGGGATCGGGATCGGCGTCATGCTCCGACGGTAGGACGGCGCCGCGGGCCGCGTGCCCGACTGCGGGGCGCCGGCCTGACGGATCCGCCCGGCCGGCCGGTCGACGTCACGTTCTGCTTCGTTGGCTATACGCCGCGTGACGACTTGCGGCGGAGGCGCTGCCACAGCGCTCGGCGCACGTCCGACTCCTTCACGACCAGCCGGAACGGCATCAGCACGGCCCCACCCGCGGCGCCGACGAGGGCGGCCCACAGGGTGTCGATCGGCCTCAGGTCGTACCGGCGGACGCTCGTGACGAGCCCGCCGTCGGCGCGCACGAGCGTGACCGTCTCGCCCCGCCGCAGGGGCTTGCCGCAGGAGTTGGCCGTGAACACCGGCAGGTAGCCGGTCGGCGGGTCGCTCACCTGGTAGGACGTCACCACGGCGGCCTCGCGCCGGTGGTCGCGTCCGCACTCCACGGACCGCGAGGGGTCCACCCGACTGCTGAGGACGGTCGCGCGCTCCGCGGGCAGGTCGCGGATCTGCCACCAGTTCCACCAGCTCATGCCGCCGAGCACCACCGCGACGATCGCCGCCCCGAGCAGGGCCTCGCGCAGCAGCCGAGGGCCGACGGGGCGCGGCGGCACGAGGGCGGCGAGCGGTTCCCGCTGTTCCGCGCGGCGCTGTCGCAGCGCGGCGAGCGCCGCGGGCGACAGCCGGCGCGATCGGCGAGGTCGGCGAGCTGCCATGCGGGTCCCCCGGGAGGAGATGGATCGATCGGTCCGGGCTGCGGACGCGGCGACCCGAGGCTCGGTTCCGCCATGGTGGCACCCGCCGCCCCGCGAGACGCCCGACGTCAGCAGTCGCGCTGCGGGGGCGAGACCGGCAGCACCTGCCGGGCGTGGGCCACGGCGGCGTTCCAGCCGACGCCGGGCTCGGCGGCATCGGTCCAGTCGGGCTCCTGCCTCGCCTCCCAGCGGGCGAGGGCGCAGGCCCGCAAGGGCTCGGGCAGCCGGGCGATGACGGGGACGGCGTCGGCCGACAGCCCGGTCAGGTAGGCGACGTCGAGCCGGCCGGTGGCGGCGTGGCGGTCGAGGTTGTACCGGGCGACGGCGGCATCGCCGCAGGCCAGCCCCACCCCGAGGACGGCGAGGCCGGCCCAGGCGATGACGAGCACCGGCAGCCGTCGGGCGACGGCGGCGTTCCAGGCCGCCGCCACGAGCACGAGCACGCCTGCGAGCCACCATTCGAACGCGCCGACGAGCAGCCGCAGGCGGGTGAACCCGTCGTCCACGGCGTAGCCGTAGATCCGCGACAGGGCCACGCCGACGACGCCGAGCATGAGGGCGACCACCGGTCCGCCCGTCGCGGCCAGGAGGCGCCGACCGCGCGCGTCCTGCGGGTCGCACAGCCGCGCGGCCCAGGCGAGCACCGCGACGACGATCACGCCGACGACGACGAGCTGGGCGAAGCCCTCGTGGATGCGCTGCTTGTACTCCGTCCCCTCCGCGCGGGCGGCCACGTCGAATCCCGAGGCGGTGAGCGCCTGCGCCGCGAGGAACGCCGCCAGCATGACGGCGAGCGCGACCAGCGGCAGCCCCCACGTGCCGGCCCCCCGCCGCCGGATCGGCAGCGCAGGCGGCTCGGGCTGCCCGGCCAAGCGGGCGTGGACGGCGGCCAGCAGGGCGCCCCCGATCAGCAGCGCGAGCATGCCGCGGCCGATCACGTCGGCGGGCGTCCACGCGGGCAGGAGGTCCGCCACGGCGCCCGACACGCGCCCCATCAGCCAGGTCAGGGTGTGGTCGGCGCTCACCAGCAGGCCGCCCACGACCAGCACGAGGGCCACGGTCAGCAGCACGCCACCCGGTGCGGGACGGCGGGAGGCCCGCGCCACGCCCGCGCCGTCCCCAGCCCCCGCGCCGTCCCCAGCCCCCGCGCCGTCCCCAGCCGCCGCGCCGGCCGGCGGGCGCCGCAGCCGCCGCACGCCCGCGGCCACCCACGGCGCGGCCTGGAGCGCGCGCACGGCGAGCACGGCCGGCAGCAGGACCGCGGCCGTCCAGGTGCGCGGCGGCACCACCGCAGCGGCCGCCAGCCCGACGCTGGCGAGGACGGCCAGCGCCACGGGCCCGGGCGAGCGGCTGATGGCCGGGACGACGGCGAGCGCCATCGCCAGCCCGGCCAGGGCGAGCGACGTCACGAACTCCTCACGGGCCAGGCGTGCCGCCCGCGCCGCGGCCACCCCCACGGCGAGTGCAGCGGCAGCGACGAGAGGGAACGCCAGCGCCCACGGCTGGGGCACGAGCACGAGGGACCCGCCTCCACCCACGGCGAGGCAGGCCGCGAGCCATCGGCGGTCGGCGGCAGCCAGGTGCGCCGCGGCGGGAACGGACGAGGTGAGGGTCACGACGGACTCCTTCGAGCACGCCGGGCGGGCGTGCGGGACCGGCCGCGCGGGTTCGTGCCCGGGCGGGCTGCAGTGACGAGGACGCGCGAGGGGCTCGCGCGGGCGGATCGACGCGGAGGGTCAGGGGGCCGGATCAGGGCGGCGGGATCTCCACGCGAACCCGGCAGCCGCGCCCGGGCGCGGGGACGACGCCGATCCGCCCGCCGTGCCGGGCGACCGCCCCGCGGGCGATGGCCAGGCCGAGCCCCGTGCCGCGCTCGCCGGCACCGTCGCCGCGCTGGACCCGGCCGAAGACGCTCTCGCGCTGGTCGGCGGGGATGCCCGGCCCGTCGTCGGTGACCTCGAGGACGAAGCGGGCGTCGTCGCCGGTGTGAGCGCGCACCTCGACGCTGGTGCCGGGCGGCGTGTGCCGGGTGGCGTTGTCGAGGAGGTTGACGACGACCTGGCGCAGGCGGTGCTCGTCGGCGTCGACGGTGAGGCCGTCGGGGACCTCGACGGTCACGCTGCGGTCGGGGCGCACCTGCCGCACCTGCGCGACGCAGGAGGCCAGCAGCGGCGCCACGGGGACGACCTCGCGCAGGATCGGGGTCGCACCGGCCTCGGCGCGGGCCAGGTCGAGCAGGTCCTCGACGAGGTCGGCGAGGGTGTCGGTGGTGGTGAGCAGCTGCTCCAGGGCGGCGGCGTCGGCGGGACGGACGCCGTCGACGAGGTTCTCCACCTGGGCCCGCAGCGCGGCGACGGGCGTGCGCAGCTCATGCGCGACGTTGGCCAGCAGGTCGCGGCGGCGGGCCTGGGCCTCGGCGAGGTCCTCCCGCATCGACACGAAGGCCCGGGCGAGCTCGCCGACCTCGTCGCGCCCGCCGACGGGCACGGGCGTGGCGGGCCGGTCGGCGGCCATGTCGGCCGCGGCGCGGGTCATCTGCCGCAGCGGACGGGTCATGCCGTGGGCGAGCACCTGGGTGATGCCGAGGCTCACGACGACGGCCAGCGGCAGCGTGTAGCGGGGCCAGACGTCGAGCACGAGCAGGCCGTACCAGGTGAGCAGTGCGGTCGCGGCCACGCTGGTCACCACGAGCACGCCCAGCTTGACCTTGATCGAGCCGATCCGCTCCAGCGGGCGCCAGCGCCGCCACCAGGTGCGCCAGGGTTCGGGCAGGAGGTCCCCGGCACTCACGGCCGCTCCTGCGCGGCCGGCTCGCCGACGGCCTCCAGGCAGTACCCGACGCCGGTGACGGTGCGGATCCGCTCCGGCCCGAGCTTGCGCCGCAGGGCCTTGACGTGGCTGTCGATGGCGCGGGCGGCGCTGCCCGCGACGGCGGCGGCGCCGGGCTCCCAGTCCCACACCTCCGCCAGGAGGGTCTCGCGGCTCACGGCCTGGCCTCCCCTGCGGGCCAGGCTGCGCACGAGGTCGAACTCCGTGGGCGTCAGGTGCACCTGCTCGCCGTCGACGGCCACCCGCCGGGCCCCGCCGTCCACCCGGACGGCCCCGACGTCCCACACCGTGCACTGCTGCGCCGCGGCGGCGGCCGCGATCCGCGCGGCGCGCTGCACGCGGCGCAGCAGTGCGGCGACCCGCGCGGACAGCTCGCGGGGGCTGAAGGGTTTGGTGAGGTAGTCGTCGGCACCGACGGCGAGCCCGGCCAGCCGGTCGACCTCCTCCGCACGGGCGGTGAGCATGAGCACCGGAACGGGGTACTCCCGCTGCACCCGGCGGCAGACCTCGAGGCCGTCGAGGCCGGGGAGCATGACGTCGAGGACGATGACGTCGTAGCGCACCCGTCGCGCCGCGTTCACGGCCGAGAGCCCGTCGTGGACGGCGTCCACCCGGTGCCCCTCGCTGGCCAGCCTGGCCGCGATCGCGTCGGCGATCATGCGGTCGTCCTCGACGACGAGCAGCCGCGCCGCGGCCTCGCCGTCCCGTCCCCCGTGGGCCCTGCCGCCGGCGGCCCCGCTCTCGTTCATGGCTTCACGCTAGGGCGGGTGGGCCGGGGACGGGGACCGCTCGTGTGGAGATCCCGTGAGGATCGCTGCGGCTACGCCAACCCCTGCGCCGACGCCCAGGCACGGAACCCGCCGGGGGTGAAGGGGTACCGCGCACCGTCCTGCAGGAAGAGGTCGGCGTACATCGATGCGGACGACCAACTCCCGGTCCGCGTCGCCCCACGCGCCAAGAGCCAAAGGGTGCCGTGGACGTCAAGCCCGGCATGGGCCGCGGCCCGGCGCGCAGTCGCGTCATCCATGATCGCTGTCGCCCTGTGAACCTCGGCCCACGCGCACACCGTCGCCTCGCCGCGATCGTGCCGATCCGAGGAGAGCCGTTGCACCCAGGCAACGAGCGCTCCGAGCTCGTCCAGGTTGTCCACGTGGACAATCTCGACGTCTTCGGGCGTCTGAATGCCACTATTTCGCAGTTCCTCGGCGACGGCGGCGGTCGTCACGTGTCGCACCGAGGTGGTGCTCCCTGCACGGGACAAGTCGAGGAGCACGTCCAAGCGGTCGCATCGTCCCGCATGGAACAGCCCCGAGGCGTCCCATACGAGAACCTCGGTCTGCGGTGTGGTGTCGCTCATCCCGTGAAGGGGTCGGCCAGTTGGGGGAGCTCGTCAACCGTCAGGTCACCATGGAGGAGCTCCACCGCCCGCCGGGAAGTGATCGCTTCGTCGGTGTACGCCTCGAGCACCGCCGCCTGCCACTGGCGCGAGACTCCTTTGACCAGGTCCGGCTCAGGCGCCTGCCCCCACGCCTGTAGGAAGTCGCCTCGCGTGGGCACGACCGACTGCAACCTCCGTGCGGCGGCACCGTCGATCACGCCTGCCGCGCAGGCCGTTCTCACCACCGTGGTCCAGGACACGCGGTACTCCCCCGCCAACCGGATGAGCCGTTGCCGATCGGACCGCCCCTCCGTCCCACCGGTCCAAGCCCGCACGACGACGGTGGTCGGGAGCAGGAACTCTGCGGCGAAGGCGTCCATCACCTGCTCACGCTCGTCGCGGGAGGCCGCCACTCCGAGGTCGCTGGTGTACTCGTCGTTGAGAAGGACGTGTCCGAGCTCGTGGGCAGCCGTAGCGCGACGTCGTCCAGGTTCGTCCGCTCCACCGACCACGGCAGCAGCCAGTCCCTGGTCGAGGATGAGGGACGCCCCTGCTTCATGACCGGCGGCGACCCTGAGGTGCATCCCGAATGCGGCGCACACATCCAACATCGAGCCGAGCGGCCCCTCGCCGACCCCGAGGCGCCCGCGCGCCTCCGCCGCGAGCTCGCGCGCCTGGAGGTCGTCCGCAACAGGTCCATAACCCACGACCATGCCGGGGAGTGCCTCCAGGAATCCGTGCTCGGTGAGCCAGGAGAGGTCTCGCGCCTGGGTTTCGAGCTCCACGTCGAGGCGGAATCGGCTTCGCGTCACTGAGTCCGCATCTTCAGTGATGGGTCGGCGACGGGACACCATCGAGGGTGTGGGGCTGGCGACGAAGTGTCCGACCGGCACGGACAGCAGGTCTGCGAGTGCGAACAGCTCTAGCGCCGTGATCTGCCGTGTGCCCGCCTCGATCCGGGCGACGGCTGAGCGATCGATGTTCAAAGCCGTGGCGACGTCCTGCTGGGTGTGGCTTGTCGCGAGGCGCGCCTCGCGGACGCGCTCACCGACACCGATCCACGACTGTGCGGGCATGGTGTGAATATCGCACGCTCTCGGGAGGATGTCACCGCCCGCCGTCCGGCTCGGCCGTGGTCGCACTCGGCGGCACGCCCGCGGGCCCGGGCTGCCGGGGCACCTCGATCGTGATTAGGGTCACCCTGGACGCCCTGGACGGCGCAGCCCCGGCACGGTCTGCGATCGTCGCTCCACGCGGCGTCGCACAGTGCGCCATCCCTGCGGCCGCCCCGGCCCCGGACGATCCACGGAGGACGTCGACGATGACGAGCGAGACCCTGTCCAACCTCCTCCACGAGGAGCGCCGCTTCCCGCCGTCACCCGAGTTCTCCGCCGCCGCCGTCGCCCAACCGCAGCTGTACGACGACGCCGCCGCCGACCGGCTGGCCTTCTGGGACGCGCGCGCCCGCGAGCTGACCTGGGCCCATGAGTGGACCCAGACCCTGGACTGGTCGCAGGCCCCGTTCGCCAAGTGGTTCGTCGGCGGCCGCCTCAACGTGGCCTACAACTGCGTGGACCGCCACGTCGAGGCCGGCAACGGCGACCGCGTGGCGCTGCACTGGATCGGCGAGCCGGGCGACACCCGCACGGTGACCTACGCCCAGCTCCAGGTCGAGGTGGCGAAGGCCGCCAACGCGCTGGCCTCCCTCGGGGTCGCGGCGGGCGACCGGGTGGCGATCTACCTGCCCATGATCCCCGAGGCGATCGTCGCGATGCTCGCGTGCGCGCGCCTGGGCGCCGTCCACTCCGTGGTCTTCGGCGGCTTCTCGGCCGAGGCCCTGCGCAGCCGGATCGAGGACGCCGACGCCAAGCTCGTGATCACCGCCGACGGCGGCTACCGGCGGGGCAACGCCAGCGCGCTGAAGCCCGCCGTGGACGAGGCCGTCGCGCAGTCCCCGGGCGTCACCCACGTGCTCGTCGTGCGCCGCACCGGCCAGGACGTCGCCTGGGACGACACCCGTGACCTGTGGTGGCACGACGTCGTCGACGCGGCCTCGCCCGAGCACACACCCGAGGCCTTCGACAGCGAACAGCCGTTGTTCATCCTCTACACCTCGGGCACCACGGGGAAGCCCAAGGGGATCCTGCACACCTCGGGCGGCTACCTCACGCAGACCGCCTACACCCACAAGTACGTCTTCGACCTCAAGCCCGACACCGACGTCTACTGGTGCACCGCCGACATCGGCTGGGTGACGGGGCACAGCTACATCGTCTACGGGCCGCTGGCCAACGGGGCGACGCAGGTGGTCTACGAGGGCACCCCCGACACCCCCCACAAGGGGCGGCTGTGGGAGATCGTGCAGGAGTACGGCGTCACGCAGCTGTACACGGCGCCCACGCTGATCCGCACGATGATGAAGTGGGGCGAGGACATCCCCGCCGGCTACGACCTGTCGTCCCTGCGCCTGCTCGGCAGCGTCGGCGAGCCGATCAACCCCGAGGCGTGGGTCTGGTACCGCCACGTCATCGGCGGCGACGTCGCGCCGGTCGTCGACACGTGGTGGCAGACCGAGACCGGCGGCCTGATGATCAGCCCCCTGCCCGGCGTCACGGTCGCCAAGCCGGGCTCCGCGCAGGTGCCGCTGCCCGGCATCTGCGCGGACGTGCTGGACGACGCGGGGCAGCCCGTGCCCAACGGCGGCGGGGGCTACCTCGTGCTGACCCAGCCGTGGCCGTCGATGCTGCGCGGCATCTGGGGCGACCCGCAGCGCTACGTCGAGACGTACTGGTCGCGCTTCGAGGGCATGTACTTCGCGGGCGACGGCGCGAAGAAGGACGAGGACGGCGACATCTGGCTGCTGGGCCGCGTCGACGACGTCATGAACGTCTCGGGGCACCGGCTGTCGACCACGGAGATCGAGTCCGCGCTGGTCAGCCACCCGAGCGTGGCCGAGGCCGCGGTGGTCGGTGCGAGCGACGAGATGACCGGCCAGGCGGTCTGCGCGTTCGTCATCCTGCGCGGCGACGTCCGGGAGGGCCCCGACACGGTCGCCGACCTGCGCGCGCACGTCGCCAAGGAGATCGGCCCGATCGCCAAGCCGCGGCAGATCATGATCGTGCCCGAGCTGCCGAAGACGCGCTCGGGCAAGATCATGCGTCGCCTGCTGCGCGACGTCGCCGAGAACCGCACCGTCGGCGACGTCACCACCCTCGCCGACTCCTCGGTGATGGACCTGATCAGGACGGGCCTGAACGCCGGTTCCGGCGAGGGCTGATCCGGCCCGAGGCGGCCCGGCCCCAGCCCGCCAGCCGGGGCCGGGCCGCCCGCAGGGCCAGCAGCACCAGGCCCAGCAGCCCGGCCAGCACCGACCACGTCGCCACCGGCACCAGCCAGTGCGCGAAGGTCCCCTCGACGGCCCAGCCGAAGCGGCCGGGCCGCTGCGGGGACTGCACCGGAGACGCCTCGGCGAGGGCCGCCGGGGCGAGCGCGACCAGCGCGTCGGGCAGGCCGATCCGGGTGAGGACGACGCCCGGCCCGCCCGCCGCCGTCGCCCGCAACGCCTCGGGACGCTCCACGCCCGGCCCCTGCAGGCCGGGCCACGCCCCCAGGGACACCGTGGCTCCCGTGGCCAGGCGGTCCTCCGGCGCGGTCAGGCTGACCAGCGAGCTGTCGGTGCCCGCCCCGATCCAGTCGATCTGCGGCAGCCGGCCCAGCTCGACGCTCGGGGTGTCGAGGTCGTGCAGGAGCAGGCGCCCGTCGTCGGTGCGCAGCACGATCGAGCCGGACGCGGTCTCGGTGGCCACCGGCCGCACGACGTCGTCCGCCGGCCACGTCATGTAGTTCGCCACCGAGCCCGTGGCCGCGTCGACGACGTCGAGGCGGGCGGGGCCCGTGGCGTCGGGGAACCGCCGCCACAGCAGGAACCGGCCGCTGGTCTGCGCCGCGACCCCCAGCACCTGCCCGAACCGCTTGAGCTCGACCTGCTCGCCGCCCGCGCCGATCCGCCACAGGGCGCCCTGGCCCGAGACCGCGAGCACCGTGCCGTCGTCGTTGACCGCGATCCCCTGGCTGAGCGTCCCCGGCTGCCCGTCGGCCGGCGTCACGTCGACCGACAGCGGCCAGCGGCGAACCCGCCCGTCGTCGAGGTTCACGACGACCAGCGTGCGGGCCCGCACCTGGGCCACGACCCGGCCACCGGGGCTGAGCGCCAGCATGCCCGCGAACGACGCGCCGCCCTCCCCGCTCAGGCCCGCCGCCGACCGGGACGCGCCGACCCCCTCGAGCGAGACGACCCTGCCGGTGCCGGCGTCGACGCCCGCCAGCGCGGGGCCGCCCTCGGACTGCCGCAGCAGCAGCATCGACACCCGGGTGGGGCGGGCGTCGGCCGACCGGAAGGCGGCCGCCGTCGGCCACGCCGCCAGCTGATCGGGCACCACCACGGGCGTGACCATCGCGTCCCGCCGGTCCTGCTCGGCCTGGCGCAGGTCCCCCTCGGCGAGGGTGCCGATGACGAGCAGCGTCGTGCCGCCCGCGAGCGCCACCGCGCACACGGCGACGCTGCCCACCCAGCGCCGGCGCGACCACACCGGGACGCGAGCGGTCAGGCCGTGGCCCGAGCCCACCGCAGCGGTCCGGAAGCGCGCCCAGCCCGCCGCGGGCGCGGGGACGACGGCACGCCGCCGCCACCACAGCAGCCCGGCCCCGGCGACGCCCAGCGCGAGCAGCGGCCAGGCGACGCGGGCCGCGCCCAGCACGTCACCGGCCGACCGTCCGGCCTGATAGCGCCACCACGCCGGGTCGGCGGCCCGGGCGGGCGCGGCGGTCGTCACCGTCTGGAGGTCGCCCTCCAGGAGCCCACCCGCGGCGGAGACGACGACGGCGCCGCCCTCCACCCGGGTGAGGGTGCGCACCGCGGGCGGTGAGGCGTCGAGGTCGGCGCGCTGCACCGCCCCCGCGAGGCCACGCCCCTGCGCGTCGGCGACGACGCGGCTGACCACGACCTGCCGCCCCGCCACGGCCGCGACGCGGGTGTGCCACATGCCGGGCGCGCGGGCGGCGACGTCGGGCAGCGCCAGCACCTGAGCGCCCGCGGCGGTGAGCAGCCGCGCCGGGCCGTCGGCGGCGTCGAGGACGAGGTCGGTCCCGCCCACGCGCAGCCGCACCCCGGGACCGTCCATGCCCAGGCTCGTGGGGCCCGACACGCTGACCGGGGCGCCCCCGACCCGCACCGGCAGCGTCCCGGCGGGGGTGTCGACGGCGGCACCGACCCGGCCGGGGCCCACCAACAGGGTCCCGTCGTCGGCGAAGGACACCGGCCCCTCGCACGCGCAGACCTGCGTCCACGCCCCCTGCCACGCCCCGGTGACGGGCTGCCCGGCGGCGCGCTCGGGCACCGGGCGCACCAGCACGCGCTCGCGCGCCGTCCCCACCGGCTCGCTCACCTGCACGGCCAGGACGCCGCCGTCGGGGGCGAAGGCCAGCGAGCGCACCTGCGCGCCCTGCCCGCTCGGCGAGGGCACCTCCGCCACCTGGGTGCTGCCGCGCGTGACGTCGAGCAGCACCACCAGGTCGCCGGGGGTGCCGGTGCCGGCGTCGCGGACCCAGGCGGCGCGCGTGCCGTCGGGGCCGAGGACGAGGTCGTGGTCGGCGTCGGTCCACGGCAGGGTCCGGTACTGGCCGTCGTCGGCGGAGACGAGCGCGGGGACGTCGGCGGCGTCGGTGCGCGTGGTGGTCAGCGCCTGCACGGCGTAGACCGCGCGCGACAGCGGCCGCGAGGCCAGCGGCGCCGTCCACGCGGGCGGCACGAACACCTCGCTGGGGACGCGGGCCGGCCCCTGCGCGGGGGCCGCCACGCCACCGCCGCCGCCGCGAAGCAGGGCACCGGTGCCGGCCTGGAGCCCGACGGCCAGCACGGCCACGGAGGCGGCGGCGAGCAGCCCCGCACCGGCCCGGCGGCGGCGGGCCGCGCGCACCTGCACGCGGGCGCGGACGAGGACGGCGTCGACGTCGACCCCGCGGGCGGGTGCCAGCGCGGCGTCGGCGACGTCGTCGAGAAGGTCGTGCACGCTCATTCGGACACCTCCTCCCCCGTGGTCGGCTCGGACAGTCGGAGCACCACCCGCGCCCCCGCCACGCGGGCGGAGGGCGGGCGGCTGACGTTCACCGGCGCCGCGACGTCCCCCGTCGCGGGGCCGGACACGCTCAGCAGCGGGGTCCGGCGATCGGCCGCGGCGGGCGCGAGGCTGACCGACACGGCCCGATCGCGCCGCTCGCCCCGGTCCGAGGCCCGATCCGAGGCCCGATCCGAGGCTCGATCCGAGGCTCGATCCGAGGCCCGTGGTGGCTGGGGCGGTGCGGGTGGCCGGGCCGCCGCGGGCCCTGGTGGCAGCCCCGCACGCGAGGAGGACGCCGCCGCTTGCGCGCTGCTCGCGGCGGACGGGGCGAAGCCGGCGAGCGCCGCGGGTGCCGGCGCCGCGGCCGGACGCCGGCGGCGCAGCAGTCCGAGCGTCCTCGGGCCGCGGGGCGCGGGCACGGGCTCGGCCTCCGGGACGGCGAAGGAGTCGGCCAGCTCGGGCGCGAGGTCGCGCAGCCGGGCGAGCGCGTGGCGGGTCTGGGACTTCACGGTCGAGGCGGTGCAGCCCATCGCCTCGGCGGTCTGCACCTCGGTGAGGTCCTCGTAGAAGCGCAGCACCAGGACGGTGCGCTGGCGCTCGGTCAGGCGGGCGAGGGCCTCGTCGAGGGCGAGCCGCGTGGCGGTGGTCTCCAGGGTCCGGTCGGGCGCGGCGTCCTCGGGCAGGTCCGGGACGAGCTCGATCCGGCGGCCCCCGCGCCGGCGCCAGCCGTCGATCCAGATGGAGCGCAGGCTCATCCGCACGTAGCTCTCGCGCGCGGCGGGCTCGATCCGGTCCCAGCGCGGCACGATCCGGGCCAGCGCCTCCTGGACGAGGTCCTCGGCGGCCTCGGCGTCGGTGGTCAGCAGCCAGGCCAGGCGCTTGAGGGCGGGACCACGGGCGAGGACGAACGCCGTGAACTCGGCCTCGTCGCGCATCCTCACCTCCCCGTCCTCCGCGCCGGCGCACCGGTGCTCTCGTCGTGTCCCGTCCCGATCGGTCCCGCTCGTCCCCCGGTCGCCCGCCCTGCCGACCGCGTTCCCGCCCTCCTTGACGCAGCGGGAGCGCCCACGGGTGGGGGTCGTCGCGGGGTTTTCTCGCGCGGGCGCGTCGTGACCTTCGACCTCGCCGGATCATCCCAGGACCGTTAGCCTTGCCGCAGGTGAGCCGGGAAGTCTGGTCGGCCCGCCGTCCCGGCCGGGCGTGAGCGCGCGGCGCGCGGGCGACGGACCCGCCGAAGCGACCCCGGAGCTGCCCGTGACCGCCCCCGCGACCCGCCGCGCCGCCCTGCGCCGCCTGTTCGCTCCTTCCGGCGCCCGCGAGCGCCGCCGCCTCGCCGACCTGCTCCGCACCGAGACCGTGGGCGGCGCCCTGCTCCTCGGCGCCGCGGTGCTCGCCCTGATCTGGGCCAACTCGCCCTGGCGGGACGCCTACACCGACCTCCTCGCCGTCAAGGTGGGGCCGCAGGCCTGGCACCTCCGCCTCGACCTGGCCCACTGGGCGGCCGACGGCCTGCTGGCGATCTTCTTCTTCGTCGCCGGCCTGGAGCTCAAGCACGAACTCCTGGTGGGCGACCTCCGCGACCCCCGCAAGGCCCTGCTGCCGGTGGTCGCGGCCGCCTGCGGCGTCGTCGTCCCTGCTCTCATCTACCTGAGCCTCACCGCGAGCGACCCCACCGCCCGGCACGGCTGGGCCATCCCCGTGGCGACCGACATCGCCTTCGCCCTCGCCGTCCTCGCCGTGGTGGGCAGCCACCTCCCGGCCGCGCTGCGCTCGTTCCTGCTCACCCTGGCCGTGGTCGACGACCTGATCGCCATCACGATCATCGCGATCTTCTACACGGCCGACCTCGACCCGGTGAAGCTCCTCCTCGCGCTCGCCCCGCTGGCCGCCTTCGCCGTGGTCGCCCGCACGGGAGGGCCCGCCGGCCCCCGGGTCGCCGTGGCCTGGACGCTGGTGCCGTTGGCCCTGCTGACCTGGGGTCTCATCCACGCCTCCGGCATCCACGCGACCGTCGCCGGGGTGCTGCTCGCCTTCACCGTCCCGGTGCGCCCTCGCGCCCGCCGGGTCGAGCCCTTCGCGGACCGCCTGGAGCACCTGCTGCGGCCGGTCTCGGCCGGCTTCGTCGTCCCCGTGTTCGCCTTCGCGGCGGCCGGCGTGACCGTGGTCGGCGGCGACGCGGGCGGGGTGTGGACGGACCGGGTCACGATCGCGATCGCCGTGGCCCTCGTCGTCGGCAAGCTCATCGGCGTCCTCGGCGGCACGTGGCTGACCGCGCGGTTCACCCGGGCCGACCTCGACGAGGGGTTGTCCTGGGCCGACGTCACCGGTGCGGCGCTGCTCGCCGGCATCGGCTTCACCGTGTCCCTGCTCGTCGGCGACCTCGCGTTCTCCGACCCCGAACGCGACGCTGCGGTGAAGGTGGGCGTCCTCGGCGGGTCCACGCTGGCCGCCCTGCTCGCCGCGACCGTCCTGCTGCGGCGCAATCGGGTGCACCGGCGCACTGCGCAGGACACCTCCACCCCGTAGGCTGCGGCTGCCCACCAGCAGGGAGGACACGCCATGGCCCGCGAGAGCGCCGGCATCCACGACCACCCGCCCGCGCTGAACGGCGCGGCCACGGACCCGCTCGAGGACCGCCGCTCCCTGGGCGCGCTGGTCTCCGACGCCACCGAGGACATCTCCGCCCTGATCCGGCACGAGGTGGCCCTCGCCAAGGCCGAGCTGAAGCGCGACGTCGTCAACGCCGGCGTCGGGGCCGGCCTGTTCGCCGGTGCCGGATACCTGGTGTTCCTGGCGAGCATCCTGCTGGTGATCGCCGGCGGTTACGGACTGACGGCGACCGGCCTGCCCGCGTGGGCCGCGTTCCTGATCCTCGCGGGCGTCCTGATCCTGCTCGCGGGCGTGCTCGCCCTCATCGGCAAGGTCCGGCTGGGCAGGATCGGCCCGCCCGAACGCACGCTGCGCTCCACCAAGGCGACCCTGGCCGCGTTCCGGCCCGGTCACTGAACCACGCCCGACTCCGACGATGCCCCCTCCCGCGGCCGACGTCTCGACCGTGCTGCTGCCCGGGCCCTGGCAGCACCGGTTCGTCGCCGCGAACGGCGCCCGCTTCCACGTCGCCGAGTGCGGCGAGGGGCCGCTGGTGCTGCTGCTGCACGGGTTCCCGCAGTTCTGGTGGGCGTGGCGGCACCAGCTGCCCGCGCTCGCCGACGCCGGGTTCCGGGCCGTGGCGCTGGACCTGCGCGGCTACGGGGCCTCCGACAAGCCGCCCCGCGGGTACGACACGGCCACCCTCGCCGGTGACGTCGCCGGGGTCGCCCGCGCCCTGGGGCACTCGCGCGCGATCGTCGTGGGGCACGACTGGGGGGCCTGGATCGCCTGGTCGATGCCGGCCTACGCGCCCCGGCTGACCCAGGCCGTGGCGGCGGTGTCGATGCCGCACCCCCTGCGGATGCGCGCGGCGTGGGCCGCCGCCGGGCTGCGCGAGGCCCCCACCCGGCGGGTCCTGCCCGGACTCCTCGCCTACCAGGCGCCGATGCTGCCCGAACGCGCCCTCGTCTCCGGCATGCAGGTGGAGCGCGTCCTGCGCGGCTGGTCCGCACGGCCGGGCTACCCCGACGCCGAGGAGCTCGCGCGCTACCGCGGGGCCATGCAGGTGCCGTTCGTCGCGCACTCGGCGCTGGAGTACTTCCGGTGGTCGATGCGCTCCGTGGCCCGCCGCGACGGCCGTCGCTTCGCCGAGCGCCTGCGAGCGCCGATCGGCGTGCCCGTCCTCGGGCTGGCCGGGGCCGAGGACCCCTACGTCCCGCCCGCCGCGTGGGCGGGGTGCGAGGCGGCGGTGCGAGCCCCCTGGCGGCTGGAGGTCGTCCCCGGCGCGGGGCACTTCCTGCCCGAGGAGGCCCCCGACGACGTCACCGACCACCTGCTGCGATGGCTGAAGGGCCTGCCCTCCACCCCGGGCCGCTGACGCCGCCGGCCCGCCGCCGCGCTCGCCGCCCCTCAGCCCGCCGCGCTCGGGTGGGGGTCAGCCCGCGCAGCGGGTGACGCCCACCGGGTCCTGGGCGATGATCCCCTGCCGCAGGATCGGCTCGATCTCGCGCAGGGTCGTCGCGTAGCCGGTGTCGCGGTCGGTCTGGGAACGGGCGAACACCAGGCCCACCATCTCGCCCTCGGTGGTGACCAGCGGCCCGCCCGAGTTGCCCGGCTCGATGTCGGCGTACAGCTCGAACACCTGCCGGCGAGCGCCACCGCCGCCGTAGATGTCGTCGCCGGTGGCCTGCAGGACGCGCCGGACGCGCGCGGGGACCGCCTCGAACGGACCGTTGTTGGGGAAGCCCGCCACGATGCCCTGGTCGCCGGAGCCCAGCGGACGCCCCGTGCGGATGGCGGGGGTCGGCAGGCCGGGGACGTCGAGCACCGCGACGTCCCGGGCCGGGTCGAACGCGACGACGGTCGCCCGGTAGCGGGTGCCCTCGCCGCCGGGCTGCACCAGCGGCCGCTCGACGCCCGCGACGACGTGGGCGTTCGTGGCGACGCGTCCGGGAGCGATGACGACGCCGCTGCCCTCCAGCTGCTTGCCGCAGCTGGGCGCCTCACCGGTGATCTTGACGGCGTGCCGGCGGGCGGCGCGGGCGCCCTCGCTGGCGAGGACCGCCGGGTCGGGCGGATCGGCGTCGGCCACCACCCCGCCCAGGCCGCTGAACACCCGCGGGAAGGCGTTGTCGGAGAGGCTGCCGCGCAGCCCTTCGGCCAGCACGGACACCCGTTCGGGGACGAGGCGGTCGATCCCGGCGAGCACGCGGGAGCGCCCGATCTGCCCCGCGAGGCCGGTCATCGGCGAGGCGGCGATCGCCCCCGCCATGAACCACAGGACGAGGCTCACGGTGACGGTGGCGGCGACCAGGCCGAGGCCCTGGTCCACCGACCGGGCCGGGGAGTCGCGCATGGCCCGGCGCAGGCGCACCCCCACGAGGCTGCCGCCCACCTGACCGCCCCACGCGCCCGCGAGCACGATCCCGAGGATCACGAGCGTCTTGGCGGGCCCGGCGGCCATACCCGAGGCCACCCTCGGGGCGAGCGCGATGCCCACCAGCGCGCCCGCGAGGAAGCCGCCCGTGGCCAGCCCGGCCAGGACGATCCCCTGCCGCATCCCCACGACCGCGTAGCCGCAGATGATGGCCACCACGACCAGGTCGGCGATCATCGGCTCATCGCCTGCGACCCCTGCTCCGGCAGCTCGACGACGCGGTCGGCGTCCCAGGGGCGTTCCCACCCGGCGAGGGCGAGCACGCGGTCCAGCACGAGCGCGGTGAACCCCCAGACGAACATGCCGCCCGCGCGGAACCCTGGCCCCACGTAGCCGCTGGGGTGGCTCACCCGGAACCGGTGGGCGGGGTCGAGCAGGTCGGCCACCGGGACGAGGGCGACGGCGTCCACCTCGGCCGGGTCGACGACGCGCGGGTGCACGGGGCCGGTGGCCCGCGCGAGCACCGGCGTCACGTACCAGTCGGAGGGCGGCAGGTACAGCCGCGGCAGGGTGCCCGCGACGGCCACGCTGTCGGGCCCCACCTCGATGCCGCACTCCTCCGCGGTCTCGCGCAGCGCCGCGGCCACGTCGTCGGCGTCGCCCGGGTCCACCCGCCCGCCGGGGAAGGCGACCTGCCCGGGGTGCGAGCGCAGCCCGTGCGCGCGGCGGGTCAGCAGCAGCCACGGGTGGCCGCCGACGGCCTCGGTCCCGAACAGCAGGAGGACGGCCGAGCGGCGGGCCGCAGCACTCGGAGTGTCCGCAGGCAGGGGATCGGCGGCGCGGCGCCCGAAGTCGGCGGCGGTCGCCGTGTGCGGGAGCGCGGCCAGGGGGGCGAACCAGCCGGCGTCGTCGGCACCCGCCGTGGCAGCGTTCACGCCCGACCCGACGTGCGGACGAGAGCGGCAGCCGCCTGCGGGTCGGTCTCCCCCACCCCGTAGCCGGGGCACAGGGACGCGACGGGGCAGGCACCGCAGGCGGGGCGCCGGGCGTGGCAGGTCCGCCGCCCGTGGAAGATCACGCGGTGGCAGAGCATCGTCCAGTCCTTGCGCTCGAACAGCGCCATGAGGTCCTGCTCCACCTTCACGGGGTCGTCCTCCGTGGTCCAGCCCAGCCGCCGCGACAGCCGGCCCACGTGGGTGTCGACGGTGATCCCGGGCACCCCGAAGGCGTTGCCGAGCACGACGTTGGCCGTCTTGCGGCCGACACCGGGCAGGGTGACGAGCTGGTCGAGACGGCGTGGGACCTCACCTGCGAAATCGTCGGCGAGCCGGGCCGCCAGCTTCAGCAGTGCGTCGCTCTTCGCGCGGAAGAACCCGGTCGGCTGAATCACCGCCTCCAGCTCGCTGCGCTCGGCCGCGGCGAGGGACGCGGCGTCGGGCCAGCGCGCGAACAGGGTGGGCGTGACCTGGTTGACCCGGACGTCGGTGGTCTGGGCCGAGAGCACGGTCGCCACGAGCAGCTCGAAGGCGTTGCGGAAGTCGAGTTCGCAGTGGGCGTCGGGGTAACGCTCCGCGAGCAGCCGGTGCACGCGCCGGGCCCGACGGGTGCGCGCCACCGGGGTGAGGGCGGCCTCCCGACGGCGACGGCCGGTGCTCGCCGCGCCGGCCTCGGCGGGCCCGCCGGGCGCTGCCGCAGGGGCGTCGTCCTCGTGCCGTGGCGTCACCGGCACAGCCTACGTCGCGGGGGTGGGCGGGACCGGTCGGGCGGGGGCGACACGGGCGGGTGAGGACCTGCGCCGACGGGGTGAGCCGGGGCCGCACGATCTCAAGAGGGTCCTGGCCAGGGACGATGTCATCGCCAGGCCGGCAGGACCGGCCGGACAGGGTGTCGCGGCTGAACGCGCGGCGTGAGGTGGAGGTCGTCGGTGGAGGAGTTCGCGCTCTCGTCGGCACCGGCTGGTGCGATGCCGGTGACCGCGGCGGGTGGAGCCACGACCGTGGCGCCGCCGTTCACCGTGATCGACCCGGCGCTGCTGCCGCGGATGAGCGTCGAGGAGCTGCGCGGGCTGCACCGCGAGCTGATGGGACGCCTGCGCGACGTCGAGCACTGGCACCGACTGGTGGCCGCCCGGCTGGACCTGGCCGTGGCCGCGGTGACCGACCTCGACGAACCGTCCGTCCTGGCGGCACCCGTCACCCTGCCCCCGTGCGAGGACCTGCACGCCCTGCTCGGCATCCCGCGCAGCGAGGGCCGGCTGGCCGAGTCGGGTCGCCTGATCGGGCTGCGGGGCGCGCTGCGCGAGCTGGAGCTCACGGCGTCGTCCCTGCACTCCCAGGCCTCCTGCGTCGGGCAGGAACTCGCGCGGCGGCACACTCGCGTCGTCGTGCACCTGCCGCACCCCCGCACCGGGGACTGACCGGCAGGCGCGACACCGCCCGACCCGGGACCCCTGACCCGCCCCGCGCCGCACGCGGTGCGGCAGACTCCCCGCAGGACGTGTCGCGAGGCACACCGGGGACTACCGCCGGTCGGACCGGCGGCGATCGGGAGGAACACGTGGACGACGACGTCGTGCGTCAGGCACCCCTGTTCACGGCGCTGGACGACGAGGCGGCAGCGGCCCTGCAGGGGTCGATGACGCAGGTGGACCTGCCGCGCGGGGACGTGCTCTTCCACGAGGGCGACCCGGGCGACCGGCTCTACGTCATCGTCGAGGGCAAGGTGAAGCTCGGGCGCACGTCCAGCGACGGCCGCGAGAACCTCCTGGCGATCCTCGGCCCCGGCGAGATGTTCGGCGAGCTGTCCCTGTTCGACCCGGGCCCCCGCAACGCCACCGCGACCGCCGTCGCCGACTCCCTGCTGCTGGGCCTCGGCACCGAGGAGCTGCACGCCTGGCTGGCGGGGCGGCCCGACGTCGCCCGGCAGCTGCTGGCGGCCCTGGCCCGGCGGCTGCGCCGCACCAACGAGGCGCTGGCCGACCTGGTCTTCTCCGACGTCCCCGGGCGGGTGGGCAAGGCGTTGCTCGACCTCTCGGAGCGGTTCGGCCGGCCCGCCGAGGACGGCCTGCGGGTGGCGCACGACCTCACCCAGGAGGAGCTGGCCCAGCTGGTGGGCGCCTCCCGCGAGACGGTGAACAAGGCGCTGGCCGACTTCGCGGCCCGCGGCTGGCTGCGGCTGGAGGCGCGCGCCGTCGTCCTGCTCGACATCGAGCGCCTGCGCCGCCGGGCCCGCTGAGGCGGCTGACCGCTCAGCGCTGCGCCCGCAGGTGGCGCAGCTGCGCCTCGGCCGAGGCCAGCGCGGCGGCGTGCAGGCGCGGCGACGCCCCGGGCGTGCACTGGGGGTCTAGCTGGGGATAGACGGCGCGGACGACGTCGGCCGCGTCCCGCGCCCCGGCCGCCATCGCGGCGCGCACCTGGGCGAGCCGGGCGATCCGGTGGTCGCGGTAGCCGGCCAGCCAGGCGGCCGCGTCGGTTCGGGCTCCTCCGTGCCCCGGCAGCAGGGTGACCGGCCCGCCCGCGCGCGCGACGACGTCGATCAGCAGGTCCAGCGAGCGCAGGTAGTCGCCGAGGTCGCCGTCGGGTGAGGCGATCACGGTGCTGCCCCGGCCCAGCACCGTGTCGCCGGTGAGCAGCCGGGTCCGCCGCCCCTCGGGAGCAGGTTCGTCGGGCGGCAGGAGGAGGCAGACGGAGTCGGCGGTGTGGCCGGGAGTGGTCAGGACGGCGGCGCCGGGCCCGCACAGCTCCTCCACGAGCGTGGGGGCGACGGGTTCGAGGCCGGGATGCAGGACGGGTACCCCGAACCGCCGTGCCCAGGCGCCGGCCGCTTCGGCGTGGTCGGCGTGCCCGTGGGTGAGCAGGAGCGCGCGGGGCCGGGCCGGGCCGAGGGCGGCGACGACGGCGCGCAGGTGGACGTCGAGGCTCGGGCCGGGGTCGACGATCACCA
The DNA here is from genome assembly GCA_046330935.1 of Kineosporiaceae bacterium. Classification (GTDB taxonomy): domain Bacteria; phylum Actinomycetota; class Actinomycetes; order Actinomycetales; family Kineosporiaceae; genus JAXLRU01. The sequence goes on along the minus strand of JAXLRU010000003.1, from coordinate 609,098 downwards.
CGGGTGACCCTTCCTGGAGCGGGCCGCACGAAACGATCCAGGTGGCGGTTCCGTCGAGGGTCATCGGGCCCGGATTGGGCGCCAGCACCCCGCGGACGAATCGCCCGCCGCCCTGCGGATCGCCACCTACCACGCATCACCCTCCGTCATCAACCGTTCGGGGCAAATACGAATCAGCCGGCGCGTAACGACGCGCGGTGTATCGGTATCGGTGCAGGTCCGTCGCCAGATGGTCACTCCTGACGATAGGTTTCCCCAGCACGACCACGATGACGTCGCCCGACCGCCGGGTGCCGCCACCACGGAGGGTGGTCTGTACGGGTTCACGGGGACAGGCAGCGCGGGGACAGGGGGCTCCACATGGGGTCAAGCACGTACACGTTGACACAGTTGGCTGAGGCGGTGGGCATGTCCCCCCGCAACGTCCGGGCGTACCAGGCGAGGGGTCTGATCGATCCGCCCCGCCGCCGGGGGCGCACGGTCGTCTACGACGAGGAGCACCGGCACCGCCTCGTGCGGGTCCGCGACGCCGTCACGCAGGGGGTGTCGCTCAAGCGGCTCGCCAGCCTGGTGGCGGAGGGCCGGCTGGAGGAGCTGGAGGAGGTCGTGCGGCGGCTGCGGCCCGCCGACGCCTCCGCGACCATCGACCTCACGGCCTCGCCCCCCGTGCCCCGGCACCGGCTGCACCCGCAGCTGGCAGACCACCTGCAGGCGGGCGGCGCCCGATTCGGTCGAGGCGCTGATCGGGCTCGGCGTGCTCACGCGCGACTCCGCCGGCCTGCTGGCGCCGGCCGACCTCGGCGAGCCGCTGCACGAGCTGTTCTCCGACGACGCCCCCGTCCTCACGCACGCGCTCGCCGTGGCCGCTGCCACGGCGTCCGCCGAGGCGGGGCGCTCGGCCCAGGCGGCTCCGCCGGCGCAGGGGAACGGCATGGGCGGCGACCACCCGCACCCGCACCGCCGGACGACCCGGGTGATCGACCTCGTGCAGCGCGTCCAGTGGGCGGTGGTCACCTCCGCCCGTCAGGAGCGCGCCGCCACCGGCTGAGCTCGTCCTCACCCACGAACCACCCCGGCCGCGGCTGCGGCCGGGGCGGTTCGTCGTGCGTCCAGGGGAGATCAGCCGAGCCGGGCGACGAGCTCCACCTCGACCGGGGCGCCCAGCGGCAGTGCCGCCACGCCGACGGCGGCGCGGGCGTGCCTGCCCGCCTCGCCGAACACGTCGCCCAGGAGCGTGCTGGCCCCGTTGATGACCGCGGGGATCGCGGTGAAGCCGGGGGCCACGGCGACGAAGCCGGTCACCTTGACGATCCGGACGCGGTCGAGGTCGGCGACGCCCGCGAGCGCGGCGACGGCGTTGAGCGCACACCGGGCGGCCTGCGCCGCGGCGACGTCGGGGGCCACCAGGCCCTCGCCGTCACCGACCTGCCCCACCACCGGCAGCACGCCGTCGACGAAGGGCAGCTGCCCCGAGACCCACACGTGGTCGCCGTCGGGCACGGCCGGCACGTACGCGGCCACGGGCGCCGCGACGGCGGGCAGCTCCAGGCCCAGCTCGGCGAGCCGGGCGAGGACCCGCCCGCTCATCCGACGGGGCGCTTGAAGTAGGCCACCAGGCCCTGGCCACCGGGGCCCGGGACGACGGTGACCAGCTCCCAGCCCTCCTCGCCCCACTGGTCGAGGATCTGCTTGGTCGTGTGGATGAGGAGGGGCGCGGTCGCGTATTCCCACTGCTGCGGCATGCGGGGAGGATAACGGCGTCGGGGGCGCGGCTCCGGCAAGCGTGCGGCGTCGGGGCTCACTACGCTGCGAGGGTGGCCGCGCCGGGATCCGACTCCTTCGTCCACGAGGCGCCAGACCTGCAGGTCATGGCCGACCGCGTGCGCTTGCACGTGGTCACGGGCAAGGGCGGGGTGGGCAAGACGACCGTCGCTGCGGCCCTGGCCACCGCACTGGCCACCGGCGGTCGGCGGGTGCTGGTCTGCGAGGTCGAGGGCCGCCAGGGTCTCGCGCCGCTGTTCGGCACGGCCCCCCTGGGCTACGAGGAGCGGCTGATCGCCCGCACCGACGGCGGCGGCGAGGTGTTCGGCCTGTCCGTGGAGCCCAAGGCCGCCCTGCTGGAGTACCTCGAGATCTTCTACCACCTCGGCCGCGCGGGCCGGGTGCTCGAGCGGATGGGCGCCGTCGACTTCGCCACCACCGTGGCCCCGGGGCTGCGTGACGTCCTCCTCACCGGCAAGGTCTACGAGGCGGTGCGACGCCGCGAGGCGGGCGGCCACGTCTACGACGCCGTGGTCCTCGACGCGCCACCGACCGGGCGGGTCGTGCGGTTCCTCAACGTCAACGAGGAGGTCGTCGGCCTCGCCAAGGTGGGGCCCGTGCGCAACCAGGCCGGCTCGATCATGGCCGTGCTGCGCAACCCCGCCACGGCCGTCCACCTCGTGACGCTGCTGGAGGAGATGCCGGTGCAGGAGACCCTGGACGGCGTCCAGGAGTTGCGGGCGGCCCGCCTGCCCGTGGGCGCCGTCGTCGTCAACGGCGTCCGCGACCCCCTGATCGCCCAGCGTTCCCTCACCGCCGCCTCCCGGGGGCGCCTCGACCGCGAGCAGGTGCTCGCCGGTCTGGCGGCGGCGCTGCCCGGGCGCGGCCCGGCCGACCTCGACGCGATCGCCGACGGCCTGCTCGAGACGGCGCGCGAGCACGGCGTCCGGGTGGCGCTGCAGGCGCGACTGCGGGAGTCGCTGGAGGCGGCGGCCCGCCCGATCGCGCAGCTGCCCGCACTCGACGGCGGGGTCGACCTCGGCGCGCTCCACCCGCTGGCCCAGCGCCTGCGCGAGCAGGGGCTGCGATGAGCCCCGCGGTGCTCGACGTCGACGCCCTGCTCGACGACCCGGCCACGAGCGTGCTCGTCTGCTGCGGGTCCGGCGGGGTCGGCAAGACCACCACGGCGGCGGCGCTGGGCCTGCGCGCGGCCGAGCGCGGGCGCCACGTCGTCGTCCTCACCATCGACCCGGCGCGCCGGCTCGCGCAGTCCATGGGCCTCGACGCCCTCGACAACACCCCCCGCCCGGTGCCCGACGTGGACCCGGCGGCCGGCGGCTCGCTGCACGCGATGATGCTCGACATGAAGCGCACCTTCGACGAGGTGATCGAGGCCCACGCCTCCCCCGAGAAGGCCCGCGCGATCTTCGACAACCCGTTCTACCAGGCCATGTCGAGCTCGTTCGCGGGCACGCAGGAGTACATGGCGATGGAGAAGCTGGGCCAGCTGCGCGCGCGGTCACGCGGGGCGGACGGCCTGCCCGGCTGGGACCTCGTCGTGGTGGACACCCCGCCGAGCCGGTCGGCACTGGACTTCCTCGACGCCCCGCAGCGGCTCGGGTCCTTCCTCGACGGGCGGCTGATCCGGCTGCTGTCGGCCCCCGCGCGGGCGGGCGGGAAGGCCTATCTCAAGGTGGTGGGGGCGGCCGTCGGCGGCGCCACCTCGGTGCTGACCAAGGTGCTGGGCGCCCAGGTGCTGGCCGACGTGCAGTCGTTCGTCGCCGCACTGGACTCGGTGTTCGGCGGGTTCCGGCAGCGCGCGGAGCAGACCTACCGGATGCTGCAGGAGCCGGGGACGGCCTTCCTCGTGGTGGCCGCCCCCGAGCCCGACGCGCTGCGCGAGGCGTCGTACTTCGTGGAGCGGCTCGCCTCGGAGGGGATGCCCCTCGCGGGGCTCGTGCTCAACCGGATGACGCCGCGACCGGGGGCGCCGCTGTCGGCGGAGCGGGCCGTGACGGTGGCGGAGGACCTCGACGGCGCGCGCGGGTACCGGCTGGTGGCGGGGCTGCTGCGGGTGCACGCCCAGCAGGTCCGCCGGCGAGAGCGCGACCTCGCGGTGACGGCCCGGTTCACCGGCGCGCACCCGAGGGTGCGTCTGGCGGTGGCGAGGGCCCGGGAGGCCGACGTCCACGACCTGTCGGGGCTGCGGGAGGTGGGGGCCGATCTGGCCGCCTCGACGGCGGCGGACTGGTCCTGACACACCTCGAGCCCGTCCCCGGCGGGGACAGGCTCGAGGCGGTTCATCGACGGGCGTCGGCCGCCGCCTGGGACACCTCTGGGGGGGAGGGTGCCGATCGGAGCCTGGCGGCGGCCGACGCGACGCGTCAGCTGGCGCGGCGCGCGGCCTCGACGGGGGCGGCGGAGCGGCCGGTGAGCATGGCGGAGTGCTCGGCGCGGGCGGTCTCGAGCAGCCGGCGCCAGGAGCGGACGTTCGGACGGCGCTTGAGCAGGGCCCGACGCTCACGCTCGGTCATCCCGCCCCAGACGCCGAACTCGGTGCGGTTGTCGAGGGCGTCCGCGAGGCACTCGACGCGCACGGGGCACCCGCCGCAGATCGTCTTGGCCCGGTTCTGGGCTGCGCCCTGCACGAACAGGGTGTCGGGGTCGCTGGTGCGGCAGGCGCCGCGCGAGGCCCACTCGTGCATGTTCTGCGTGTTCAGCTGCGTCATCTCTTTCTCGCCCTCCCAGGTGCCTGCCCTACCAGTGCCGGTTCGGCCCCCCGAGGACCGCCACTGATGTGACCGTAAGTGACTGCGGTGCTGCTGAATACAGCCCGCGCGGGTGATGCCGGTGAGCCCGCCACCACCACGCGTGACTCCATTCGCACTATCTCTGCGGCGCCCGGCGTCGTTACGTTGCTTTTTCGTGTCGGCGGGGTGTCCGTCCGGTGAACCCGACGAAGGGGACATCGAGGGACTTTCCGCCCCAGGTTTTGCCCGCTTCGTCGCGACCGCCCGGGACGTCCCACGGGCGACAGGAGACACGACCTCACGGATGCGTACATCGAGGTGCCGTCGAGCGGGACACATCCCCGCAGGGGCGCACACCGAACGGGTGCGGGCCGTCCGGGTGAGCGGGGCTGGGAGGCGCCTCAGCGGGTGGGTGTGATGTACGTCACACCGCCGGACGACGAGGAGCGCGCGATCGCCGGGCCGGCACAGGGACGCGAAGTACCCTGGCCGCATGCGTGGTGGTAGTTGGGGCCGGATGGCCGCCAGAGCGGGGGGCCTGCTGGGCGCCTTCCTCGTGATCAGCCTGGTCTCGGGCTTCCTCCTGGCCGGGCTGGCGCTGCCGCTGGCCGGAGCCGCCGGCGTCAGCGCCACGGCGACGGTGAGCGCCTTCGACTCCCTCCCCGAGGAGCTCGAACCACCCCAGCTGTCCGAGGCGAGCACCATGTTCGCCGCCGACGGCAAGACGGTGATCGCGCGCTTCTACGACGAGAACCGCATCGCGATCCCCCTGTCGGCGATGGGCCTGCCCCTGCAGCGCGCGATCGTCGCCATCGAGGACAGCCGCTTCTACGAGCACGGCGGCATCGACCCCAAGGGCGTCCTACGCGCGTTCGTCAACAACCAGATGAGCGACGAGACCCAGGGCGCCTCCACGCTGACCCAGCAGTACGTGAAGAACGCGCTGATCGAGAAGGCCGTCCAGGCCGGGGACGACTCCGGCGTCGAGACCGCCACGAAGCGCGACGGCCAGGAGGGCTACGTCCGCAAGATCCGCGAGATGCGGCTCGCGATGGGCCTGGAGAAGAAGCTGTCGAAGGACAAGATCCTCGAGGGCTACCTCAACATCGCGCTGTTCGGCGACAACGTCTACGGGGCCGAAGCGGCCTCGCGCTACTACTTCAACAAGCACGCCAACCAGCTCACCCTCGCCGAGGCCGCCACCCTGGCCGGCGCCGTGCAGCAGCCCGGCAAGCAGAACCCCCGCCGCACCAAGGCCGCCACCGCCCGCCGCAACGTCGTCCTCGCGCGCATGTACGAGCTGAAGATGATCAACGAGAAGCAGTACACCGAGGCGGTCAAGTCACCGCTGGTCGTGCGCATCACCAAGTCGCGCAACGGCTGCATCAACGCCGGTGGTGCCGCCTACTTCTGCGACTACGTGCAGGCGCTGATCGAGAAGGACGACTCCTTCAACGCCCTCGGCCGCACCACCTCCGAGCGTTCGGCCGCCCTCAAGCGCGGCGGCCTGTCGATCGTCACGACGATGGTGCCCTCGATCCAGGCCGCGGCCACGAACACGTTGATGAGCACGATCCCGGCCACCGACGCCAGCCACCTCAACACGGCCACGAGCACCGTCGAGCCCGGCACCGGCAAGATCCTCGCGATGGCGCAGAACAGCGTCTACAACCCCGTGCCGGGGCGCGGGCAGACCTCGCAGAACTGGAACGCCGAGCACAAGTTCCACGGCAGCCTCAACGGCTTCCAGCCCGGATCGACGTTCAAGACCTTCACCCTCGCCGAGTGGCTGGCCCAGGGGAAGTCCCTGAAGTCGGTCGTCCCTGCGCCCGGCGACCTCACGGTGGACCAGGCGGACGCCTTCAAGAAGACGTCGTGCGTGAGTTACAGCGGGGCGGCGCAGTGGAAGCCCGGCAACTCCGAGGGCCACGGCGGGCACCCGGTCAGCATCCTCGAGGCCACCTCGGCGTCCATCAACACCGCCTTCGTCAACATGGCCAAGCAGCTGGACCTGTGCGACATCGTCGGCCTGGCCAACAAGATGGGCATCCGCCAGGTCGGCGACGGCCGACCGCTGAACGCGCAGCACCCCTCGTTCATCATCGGCGGTGACCGCGGCACGACCCCGCTGATGATGGCCAACGCCTACGCGACGTTCGCCAACAAGGGCACCTACTGCTCGCCCGTCGCCGTCCTGTCGATCAAGAAGCGTGACGGCAAGCCCGTCAAGGTGCCGCCCACGACCTGCACCCGGGTGGTGAGCGAGGAGGTCGCGGCGGGCGTCACCTACGCCCTCGACGGCGTCCTCAAGCACGGAACCGCGGGCAGCGTCGGCCCGATCCCCGGGCGTGACGCCGTCGGTAAGACGGGGACGACGAACGAGAGCGTCCACACCTGGTTCGTCGGCTACGCCCCGCAGCGCTCCACGGCCGTCTGGGTGGGGCACGCCGACACCGACCGCCCACAGCACAATGTCAAGGTCAAGGGCAAGACCATCCGCGTGGTGTTCGGGGCGACCCTGGCCGGCCCGATGTGGAAGAAGATCATGACGGCGGCCCTCAAGGGCTTGCCGGTGGTGCGGTTCGACAGGCCCGACAACAAGATGCTGGTCGGCGAGTCGAACAACGTCCCCGACGTCAAGGGCATGAGCGTCAGCGACGCGATCGCGGCCCTGGAGGACGAGGGCTTCGAGGGCGAGGTGGCCGATGCGCGGGTCTCCTCCGACCAGCGCGAGGGCCGGGTCGCCTTCACCTCGCCCGGGGCCGGCAGCAAGATCGACACGGGCAGCTCGATCCAGATCTTCGTGAGCAACGGTCAGGCGCCCGCGCCGTCGTGGGGGCCACCGCAGCCCGGGGGCCCGGGGCAGGGCGGCCCGGGCCAGCAGCCGGGCGGCCCCGGCCAGAACGCGGGCAACAACAACGGGCCCGGGCAGGGCAACGGGCGGCCCGGGCGAGACCGGCCGGGGCGCACCAACCGCGGTGGCGGCGACAACGGCGGACGCAACGGCTGACGCCGACGTGACGAGGGCCCGACGGGAGCGATCCCGTCGGGCCCTCGCGCGTTCCCGCCGACGATGCGGCGGCGGGCGTCAGCTCCCCGAGAGCTGGCGCTTCACCTCGGCGGCGAGCGCGGCGCCGTCGGCCCGGCCCTCGGCGCGCGCCTGCACGGCCTTGATGACGCGGCCCATGGCCTTCATGCCCGCGGCGCCGTCGGCGGCGGCAGCGGCGACCTCCTCGGCCACCAGCGCGGACACCTCCTCGGCTCCCAGCGCCGCGGGCAGGTAGGACTCGACGACGGCGAGCTCCGCCCGCTCGCGCTCGGCGAGCTCGGGGCGCCCGGCGCCGTCGAACGCCGTCGCGGCCTCCTTGCGCTTCTTCGCCTCCCTGCGCAGGACGGCGAGCACCTGCTCCTCGGTGAGGTCGTGGGCGGCATCGCCCGAGACCTCCTCGCCCTTCACGGCGGTGAGGACCATGCGCAGGGTGGCCGTGGCCACCTCGTCGCGGGAGCGGATGGCGGTGGTGAGGTCGGACTGGAGCTGCTCGCGCAGCGCGGTGGGGGCGGACATGCCCCCAGTGTCCCAGCCGCGCGCGCCTGCCCTCGGGCGGTTTTCCACCGATCGTCGGGCGCGGCCCCGGGTGGCTGTCAGACTGGGGCGGATGCGCGCCACCCGTCTCGCCCTCGCGACCGCCCCCCTCGCCGCTGCCGCGGGTCTGGCCTGGAGCCTCGCCGAGGCCCGGGCGTTCACCCTGCGCCGGTTCACGCTGCCCGTGCTGCCCCCGGGCAGCCCCGACCTGCGGGTCCTGCAGCTGTCCGACCTGCACCTGGTGCCGCGCCAGCGCAAGAAGATCGCCTGGGTGCGCCGGCTTGCCGCCCTCGCCCCCGACCTCGTGATCTCCACGGGGGACAACCTCGCCTCGCCGCACGCCGTCCCGGCGGTGCTGGAGGCGCACGGCGAGCTGCTCGATCTGCCCGGGGTGTTCGTGCTCGGGTCCAACGACTACTACGGGCCCCGCAAGAAGAACCCGGCCCGCTACCTCGAGCCGGCCACCCGCAGCCGCAAGCTGCTGGGGGACCCGCTTCCCACGCACTCCCTCGTGGCGGGCTTCGTGCAGGCCGGCTGGCACGACCTGACCAACCGCCGCGACAGGCTCGTCGTCAACGGCCTGCGCCTCGACTTCGTGGGGGTCGACGACGCGCACCTCGACCTCGACAAGTACGAGGTCGTCGCGGGCCCGCCGGCGCCCGACGCCTCTCTCACCCTCGGCGTCACCCACGCCCCCTACCGGCGGGTGCTCGACGCGATGACCGGGGACGGCGCCGACGTCGTCATCGCCGGGCACACCCACGGGGGGCAGCTGTGCCTGCCGGGATTCGGCGCGCTCGTCACCAACTGCGACCTGCCGCGCCGACAGGCCAAGGGCGTCTCCCGGTGGACGGCACCCGCCTCCCCCGGCCTCGACGGCGCGCCGGCCCCCCAGGGCACCCGCACCGCGTGGATGCACGTCTCCGCCGGGCTGGGCACGAACCCGTACACCCCCGTCCGGTTCGCGTGCCGCCCCGAGGCGTCGCTGCTGACCCTCACCGCCCGCCCGGTGTGAGGAGACCACACAGAGGCCGTGACCTGCGCCGATGAACCAGTTTGGGATCACCGCCCGTCTCGGCTACCCTAGGGGAGCATCACCGGGGTGTGGCGCAGCTTGGTAGCGCGCGTCGTTCGGGACGACGAGGCCGCAGGTTCAAATCCTGTCACCCCGACTTACTGCGGCGCCGGAGAGATCCGGCGCCGCATCTGTAGGGAGGGGGCCCGACAAGCACGTTCAACGCGTTCACTTCGCCGCCAGGACCCCTCGTTCAGATTTGATTGTTCAAAGGGGAACGCCGCCGGTGAATACAGTCGAAACCATGTCGAGGGGAATCCATGTTTCGAAAGATGTCGGTAGCGCTACTCTTAATAGCTCCGATCTCAGCAGTCGCCCCGGCAATGCCTGCAAGTGCCGCAACGAAGACTTACTGTATTGACGGCTCTCGCGCAAGCACGGGGGAGATTGAGATATCAGACAACCTCTGGGTCTCGCCTCCGTCGTTCCCCACGTCAGAGGGTGACGATCACGTCTATCGCTGCTTGCTCAGCCGCAATGGCAGCAAGAAACAGGGCGCGGAGGCAGTGATGCAGCTTCAGGTCACCATCAGCTACTGCTACGGAATCTCCCTGACCCTGGATGGATCTTTCGGTCCCGCAACCGAGCGAGCGCTGAAGGCCGTGCAGAAGAAGCTCAAGGTAAAGCAGGACGGCGTCTACGGGCCCGCGACGGGTGCGAAGATGAAATGGATGTCGGAATGGTACGGCGACAGAAACCACGACGACGGGACGACTGCTGGGTGCTTCAGCGTGCCCAAGGCGTTCTCCTGACCCTTCCCCTCGCCGCTCGGTGCCCGTCCCTCGATGGACGGGCACCGCTTCCGGCTCGTTACTCGCGGCGCGGCTAGGACTCGCAGCGACCACGCGCCTGATGGGATACCCCCATGACGGTCAGCGACACCCCGCAGCCCACCGCCGACGCACCCCTGCCCACCTGGGAGCGCCGGTTCCGCGCGCCCCGCGTGGGCCTGCCCGATTGGGCCGAGGACGCCCCCGACCGCTGCGCTGTCGTCGCGACCGCGCACGGCGTCATTGAGGTGCACAGCTGGGACCGTGCGGGCGGCCCGCTGACCCGGCTGACCGACCGGCGCGAGGGCACCTTCGACTGCGCGATCGAGCCGTCGGGGGACTGGATCTGGTGGTTCGACGACGCCGCGGGCGACGAGTTCGGCGTCTGGCGGCGGCAGCCCTTCGGGTCCGCCCCCGGCGAGGGGGTCGAGGACGCCACGGGCCTACCCGCCGCGTACTCGGCGGGCCTGGCCCTCGGCCGCGGCCTGGCGGTGGTCGGTGGCAGCGACGACGACGGCACCCGCATCCACGTCGTGACCCGGGGAGAGGACGGCGCCCCCGCAGCGCGCCTGCTCTACGCCAACGCCGAGGACGCCGCGGTCGGCGGCCTGAGCGAGGACGAGACGCTCGTGGCGGTCGCGCACAGCGAGCACGGCGACTCCCGGCACATGGCGCTGCGGGTCCTGCGGGTGACCGACGGCTCCACCGTGGCCGAGCTGTGGGACGGTCCCGGCAAGGGCGTCTACGCCGCCGAGTTCGCGCCGCTGCCCGGTGACCCCCGGTTGCTCGTGCACCACGAGCGGCGCGGCTCCGGCGAGCTGCTGATCTGGGACGTCGAAACCGGCACCCAGCACGAGCTGGCGCTGGGCCTGCGCGGCGAGGTGTCCGACGGGCAGTGGTTCCGCGACGGCGGCGCCCTGCTGGTCGCGGTGGACGCCGACGCCCGCACGCGCCTGTACCGGGTGACCCTCGACGGGACCGGCCGCGGGGTTGCCTCCGTCGAGCCGGTCGGGCCGGCCGACGGCACGGTGCTGTCGGCGACGACCCGCCCCGACGGCGAGGTGTGGCTGCTCGGCTCCTCGGCCGCGCGCCCGCCCGCGGTGCGCGACCTCGAGGGCGCGCTGGTCGTGGTCCCGCCCGGTGACCCCGCTCCCCCGTCGGTGCCCGTGGAGGACCTGTGGGTGGACGGCCCAGGCGGGCGCGTGCACGCGCTGCTGCGCCGCCCCGTGGGCGCCGACGGGCTGCCCCTGGCCGGGCCGCTCCCGCTGCTGGTGGACATCCACGGCGGGCCGACCGCGCACGACACCGACGCGTTCCGCGCCTACCCGGCGGCGTGGGTGGACCACGGGTTCGCCGTGGTGCAGATCAACTACCGCGGGTCCACCGGCTACGGGTCGGCGTGGCGCGACGCGCTCGAGGCGCGGGTGGGGCACGTCGAGCTGGAGGACGTCGTCGCCGTCCGCGACCACCTCGTGGCCACCGGCATCGCCGACCCCGAACGGATCGTCCTGCAGGGCGCCTCGTGGGGCGGGTTCCTCACCCTGCTGGGGCTCGGCCTGTACCCCGACCGCTGGACCCTCGGCGTCGCCGGCGTGCCCGTCGCCGACTACCTGGCCGCCTACGAGGACGAGATGGAGGGCCTCAAGGCGTTCGACCGGTCGCTGTTCGGCGGGTCCCCCGAGGAGGTGCCCGACCGCTACCGCGACTCCTCCCCGCTGACGTACGTGGACGCCGTCCGCGCGCCCGTGCTCGTGCTCGCCGGGGAGAACGACCCCCGCTGCCCCATCCGACAGATCGAGAACTACCTGGCGGCGCTGGACAAGCGCGGGCTGCCGTACGAGGTGTACCGGTTCGACGCCGGGCACGGGTCGCTGGTGGACGACGAGCGGGTGCGCCAGACCCAGGCCGAGCTCGACTTCGTGCGGCAGCGGCTGGGAATGCGCTGACCGCGCCCGGATGCCCCTTGCCCGGTAGGCGGTCTCTGCGGAAGACTTCGCGTCGAGCCGGGTCAAGGAGACGACCGCCACGACAGACGGGTGGAAACTCGTGAGGCAGAAGATTGCCCATGCCCATGCCCATGCCCATGCCCGTGCCGCTGCCAGTCTTGCCACGAGATTGATCCTGGACTCATGGGGTCAGCCGGCGCTGGCCGCTACCGGCTGCAACGGGGAATCCCGCACGGGAAGAACCCGAGCACAATGAGTTGCGCCGGGCGTATCGTGAAAACGGCGTACACCCCGAACTACTACGGTGTAGAATCGCTAGCGTCGTCAGTGAAAGCCGCGAGGCGGTGTGAGGGTGACACGAGGCAATCGACATTGGCGATTCCGATGGGTGAGCGGTAGGGCCTCGATCGAGCGATGCCACTACCAAGCAACCGCGTTCAGCCACTTATACATCAAGGAGATCACTCCCGGAAGGGCGGTGACACCTTTATGGTCGGAGCGCAACCCCTACTACTACTACTACTACACCCGCGCTTCCCTCACCGAGACGAGCGGCGGCGGGGTGCACACACTGGTACAACTCTGCTCTGAAGCAGGTGAGCCTGTCGTAGGCAAGGAGCCAGCGATCAGCACCACGAACGAATGTCTAGCGGAAACACGGGGGCCGGGCGCGTCTCGCCTCTCACTTCGCGGAGGGACCGCACATGGACGAGATGGTTCTGAAAGGCCAGCGATGGGTCAATGCCACCTATCGGGGTCGCACCGGGTACTTACCCTGTCAGGAGTCAGGAAGAACCGGCTGGTCGACCATGTTCTCGCTCACCCGAGCACTTCAGATCGAGTTGGGGTTGCCGGAACCCTCGGATTCCTTCGGGGACGCGACGATGAAAGCGCTCACCGCCTTCGGCAACGTCAGCTACAAGACCGCCAACCGGAACATCAAGACCATCGCCGAAGCGGCCTTGTACTGTAAGGGGTACGCGGGCGGTGCTCTCGACGGAACCTTCACCACCCAGACGGAAACCGGCATCCTGACGATGCTAGCAAACATGGGGGTGCCGAACAGTAATGGCCCGCTCAGCGTGGTAGTGACGCCGAAGTTGTTCAAGGCCATGCTGAACATGGACGCCTACGTCCCGCTCCCGGGCGGCACGGAAAGGATCCGCACCGTTCAGCAGGAGCTCAACCGGAACTACACGTCGCGGCCTCAGTTCCTGTTCGGTCCGTGCGACGGCCTGTTCTCCCGCAATCTGCAGAAAGCCCTGGTCTACGCCCTACAGTTCGAGATGGGCCTCGACAGTTCGAAAGTGGACGGACTCATGGGCCCGAGCACGATGGCGGGCCTCACTTCGCAGGCCCTCGTGGGTCTGGGAAGCAAGGACGCTGGTGAGTCCGGGTTCGTGCGGCTGTTCAACGCAGCCCTCGCCTGCAACCGTTACGCCGGCGCGACCGGCACCGCGGCCTCCGCGTTCTCGAGCGCAACGGTCACCACGACCAAGGCGTTCCAGGAGTTCTGCCGGCTACCGAAGACCGGTAAGGCGGCTCTTCGGATTTCAGCGTGATGCCTGGTGTTGACCTGGGTGTTCACGCTGCCGTCCGGGCGGCGCTGGCGAGGAGGATACGGGTCTTGTAGTGGTGGGGGTTGCGGTAGCCGCGGCCGGTGCGGCCGATCTGCTTGATGGTGGTGTTGGCGGTTTCGGTGCGGGCGTTGGTGACGCCGGTGATGACGAGGACTCGATGGCGGGCCACCAGGTGATGGTCGCGGCGAGCCGGTCGGTTTCGGGCATCGCGGCAGCGGTGACGGCGTTTGTGAACAGGTCCCGACGGTGGTCGAGGTCGGGAGGGTGGCGGTGGAGGAGGTGGCGGAGGCGTTCCTTCATCAAGCTCCGCCGGCGGCGGCGATCTCCCGGGTGGGGTCGTCGGCGGTGAACGTCGCCCGAGCCGGGCCAGGCCGGGTTGGGCTGAGGGTGTCCCCAGCGCGAAGCAGGAGTCGCCGGTTGGTCCAGACCGGGTCGACCCCGCGGCCGCGGCGGCCCTTGGTCTGGCGGCGAGGCGCTGCCGGACCCGGGTCAGGGTGTCGTTGGCGAGTTCTGACCAGGTGGAACGCGTCGACACTGACCGCCACCTGCGGAGCTGGTCGACGGAGGCGGCGCGGAACGCCGCAGAGGGGTCGATCGCGACGACCTCGATCCGGTCCCGCCACTCCTGCGGCCTGGCCGCCAGCCACGCAGCGACCCCGGCGGCGCCGCGTCCGTCGACCACGCCGAGGACGCCCTGGTGTCGACGTCGACGATCGTCGACATCCAGGGCTCGTACCGGCGCCAGGTGCCGTGTTCGTCGCGCCAGTACCGCACCGACCGGTAGCGGTGCTCGTCGATGCCCAGTCGCCGCGGGCTGGCCGCGTCGGGGTCGATGCCGAGCAGGGCGGCGGCGCTGGAGGACGGCCTGGACCGTCCACCACGACACCCCGTACGAGGCGACCTCGGCGACGGACCGCCTGGCCAGGACCGCGGTGAGCAGCTACCCCTGCAGGCGGGCGGTGGTCCTGGCCCGCCGGGACCCGCCCGGTGACCTCCGCGAACGTCCGCCCGACAGCGTTGCTCCACACAGGCGAAGCGCCGCCGGATCAGGACCACCCGTACGTGGCCGGCGACCGGAACGTCGCGCAGCCGTTGTCGGGTCCGTTGATGGACCCGCCCCGAGAGCACCCCACAGGTCGGGCAGCCCGCCTCGCCCTCGACGGAGGCGATCACCACCTCCCGGCCGCCTCCGGGCAGGTCGACCGCGCTCACCACGCGGTACCTGGGCAGGTCGAACAGCACACTCGCCGCATTCCGCGGCGAGCCCGTAGCGTTGTCCACGGCTCGTGGTCCTTCGATCTCGATGAGTGCCTCAGCAACACCCATCTCAGCGCAGGACCACGAGCCCCCTCACACGGGCCCGATCACGCTCAAATCCGAAGAGCCGGTAAGGCGGACTTCGCCACCTGGATGGCGTTGCTGGTCTCTACTGGGGACCCCGACCGCCCCGCCGCCGCCTTCGACTGCAAGCTCCCGCTGAACCAGGCGCGCATCTCCACCCTCAAGGCGGCCGGGTACAAGATTGCCGGACGCTATCTCTCGGGCGGCACGACCAAGATCCTCACCAGCTCGGAAATCGCACTGATCCACGACAACGGGCTGTCGTTCTTCCCTATCTGGCAGGAATCGAACAACACGGCGTCGAGCTTCAGCTACAGCCAGGGCCTCACCGCGGGGGCGAACGCCTGCGCGTCCGCCCGCTCGCTCGGCCTACCCAAGGGGACGGTCATCTACTTCGCCGTCGACTTCGACCCCCAGGACTCGGAAGTGACCGCCGCCGTCATCCCTCATTTCCGAGGTGTCGTGGACGCGGTCAAGCACGACGGCAGCAGCTACGCCGTGGGCGCCTACGGTACTCGCAACGTCTGCGGTCGCCTGTCCGACTCCGGGTTGTCCAGCATGAGTTTCGTTTCGGGTATGTCGACCGGGTACAGCGGTAATCTGGGGTATCGACTTCCGGACAACTGGGCCTTCGATCAGATCCAGAACCTCGTGGTCGCCCCGGGTACGGCCGGCGCGGCAGAGATCGACAAGGATGCCGTGTCCGGTCTCGACCTCGGCGTGGCTACCGTGACCCGGCCCCGGGACCGCAACGACCCCCTGTACACGTTCCTCGCCTGGGTGGAGGCCAGGGCGCAGCAATGGCAGGCGCAGGGCCACAGCGGCTTCAGCGTCGCCGAACTGACGGCCCAGTACCTGCGCTACAGCGGAGGGAAGTACGACTTTGAGTTTGCTGACTACATTTTCGGGGAGATCGACAAGGACTTCGTCGCCTTCGCGGAGAACTACGAAGGGCGGCCCGATTCCTGTTTCCTCTGGGACCCCCGCTATTACCAAGTCGGCGACCTTGCACACTTCGGGGCATCCTTCGGCGCCGTCCTCAACCACGGGATGGTAAAGCCGGGCACGGCCGCCGCGGGCGACTTCGGAGGTTGGGGAGGTGACCTCTTAAGCATCCTCGGACAATTCCTTCAGTCGGGACTCGATGGCGGCGAGGCTTATGCGTGGGCGAAGGAGCGGATGGGGGCCCCCACGACCGACACGTTCTTCGCCCTCTCCGACTACATGGCCGACGTGGACGCCATGAACATGGGCCTCGTCTGCCGCCGCGATCCCCAGGCGAAGCTATCTACCCTCTTCAAGCGCGATTACGCCACACCCAAGGCCGCCAGCACGCGTTATCGCCGCTTCTTTCGGCAGCGTTTCAAGGGATCGGTGGACCTCGTGGCGGCCGGGGCGCGCGACGCGCTCGTCGGTGGAACCACCGACACCAAGCTGCTGACCGCGCGAGAGGCGTTCTGGTTCGCCCAATTCGCAGAGCTCAGCTATCCGACTCCAGAATTTCTTCAAGTTTCCGCTGCCGCCTCCGTCAAAGGAGTGACGACCGCCTTCGCCGACTTCGTCTCGACGTTCGGAGCGTGAGACCAGTGCAATCCAGGACTACCACATCCCGACGCGGCAGCCAGTCTGCTATTGTCAGCCGGCGCTCGTTCATCGCGGTCAGCGTCACCTTGCTCGCCTCGGGCGCTGTGAACGCGACTGTCAGCCCTTCGTCGCTGGCGGCCTCGCTGCTAGATCTGCGCGCTCTCGACGGCCCCCTTCTCACGCTGCCCGGCCCCGAGGGGACGCTGCGCATCCCTCGCCAGTTAGCCCTGGAAATCGTCAACGGCGAGGCGGTGCCGACCGGCACCCAGATCGAGATTCGCTACGATCCGCGGTTGTTCCACGGGCTCGAGTGTCCGTACCTCCTGACGGCCGAGGGCTTTCGTCCGCTGGAGCGGCTGCGGGACTCGGCCCCCGGGCGGGTCACGGTGGTCCTGCCCCGGCCGCTCCCGGCGGGGACGTCGGCGCGCCCCTCCGGCGTCATCGTGATCGCGACGGCGAACGCGCCGTATCCGGTCGATCTCGTCCGCGGCCCTGCTACTTCCGCTGCCACGATGCACGCCAAGGGCAGGACCGTCAGCATGGGAAGGCTTCAACCCCTCGCATCGCAGCCCCAAGGCCTCACCCGGCCCTGGGGAGTTGACATCTCGGGAACGTGGCGGACGGTCAGCTGGTGCGATGATGCCTTCAAGACTGCGGTCCCGGAGCTCGTGAGCCTTCGTTCGACAGGGCCGGGACCGCTTCCCGCGCCGCCGGCCCTTGACATCACGCTCGACCGTCGGGTCGCGAGGCATATTGAAATCGCCTCCGTGATCGTCAACGGTCGGACGAGCCGCCGCGTCGGACGCATGTTAAACCAACAGTTCCTGGGTGAATCCGTTCGGCTGACCTGGCAGTTCGACGAGCATCTTCGCGCGAACGACGTGCTAGAGTGCGGCTTCGACATCGCCTGTCTTACTCCGACCGGGCCTTTGCCCGGCTTCTTCCACCCCCTCGTTGCCTGGGCCGGCCATCTCTCGACGGTGGGCCAGCGCCTCACGGCCCGTGAGGAGTGGTTGCGGCTGGACTGCAACGTCGCCTAGCCTGCCCACCACCCCCGGCCGGCCAGCGGGGCCTTCATCCAAGAGGCGATCGGGACGAGAGGAATCGTGAGGTCGCATGTGGCCCGGTTTCCAGCCGGAGTGCGTGGTGCTGCCCGTCGCCCTGGTGGCCGCAGCGGTCGAGCGCCTGATCCGCGCCCACGCACTGAGCTTTCGATTCGTGCTGTCCGCTTTCGCGGTCACCATGGGGACGATCATGGTCTCCTTGCCCTGGCTCTTGGTGACACGGGGTCACACCAGCACGGTGTTCTATGTGCTGCAGCTGAACGGCTTCTTCGCTGTCCCCATTTGCTTTTGCTTGTTGGCCATGGCCGTCTTGCTGCGCGCCGCTTCCGCGATGACCGGCGCGGCACGGCGGAGGTGAAGGGCCAGCACGGGGGCCGGGGACGGCACGGACAAGTTTTAAGGAAGCAGGCCCGGACTCCACTCGCGGTGATCGCTGCTCATGCCCGCACGACGAATTCCCGATAGCGGAGGCGTAGGAGGGCCAGAACGCAGTCCGGGAGACGCGGAAGTAGGAACCCCCTGAGGAAAGGCGCCGATAAAGGGGCTCTTCATAGTTGAGGGTGTAGCCGTTGGGGTGATCATGCGCTGACGGGTGAGCTCTGGGCGGTGGGGCTGGGTCGGCGTGGTGGCCGGGTGCCGGGGCTGAGGTCTTCCGATCATGGAGGTTCCTACGCCAGCCACCCGGAAGACCTCGACATGCCTGACGCTACCTTCTCGCTGCTGCTGATCTGACGACGTTCACACGCGTGGACGAGCTGGGCCTGGAGGTCCTCGGGCAGCTCGTCCAGCCTGATCGGGCTGTGCTGGCGTGTCGGGTCGTCCAAGTTGATGACTGGTGGCCGGCGGTGGAAGGTTGGGGCCGGGTGCGCGGCAGCGTGACCCGGCGGCTGGCGCACGAGCTGCTGGGTTGGCGTCCCACGACGCTGCTGGTCAGAGTGCGCCGCTACCGCTGCACGGCCCGCGGGCACGTGGCGTCAGGACACTCCACGGCTGCCCCACCGCGGGCGAAGATCTCCCGTGGTGGGTTGCGGTGGGCGCTGGAAGGCCTGGTCGTGGCGCATCTGAGCATCACCGGATCGCTGCCGGGCTGGGCGTGGCGTGGAACACCGCCAACGACGCCGTCCTCGCCGAGCATGGGCAGCGGCTGCTGATCGACGCGCCTGGCCGCCTCGACGGGGTCGCGGTGATCGGCGTCGATGAGCACGTGTGGCGGCACACCCACCACGGCGGGGACGGGTTCGTCACCGTGGTCATCGACCTGACGCCGGTCCGGGACGGCACCGGCCCCTCCCGGCTGCTGGCCATGGTCGAAGGCCGCTCCAAGCAGGCGTTCAAGACCTGGCTGGCCGCCCAGGACCCGACCTGGCGGTCAGGGATCGAGGTCGTGGCGATGGACGGATTCAGCGGGTTCAAGGGGACTGTAAGTTCTTCTGTGTAAGCGCGGGTGGGCATTCTTGGTCCGGTATCCGGACTGGATAGGATGCGCGACTGTGCGTATTGAGATTCCTGTTGGTGAGGACGGCATCGTGGACCGTGAGGCCGCGGTTCGGGTGGCGCGGGCGTTGAGCCCGGCGGCGATCGATGCGTTGTTGGCGGACGCAAAGCGGGCCGGCACCCCTTTGGAGGGGGCGGGCGGCCTGTTGAACCAGTTGATGAAGGCCGTCTTGGAGCGGGCACTGGGCGCGGAGATGACCGACCACGTCGGATACGATCCAGGTGACCCTGCCGGGAATGGCACCGGGAACAGCCGGAACGGGTTCGGCACGAAGACCGTCGCGACGACCCACGGTCCCGTGGAGGTGAACGTTCCTCGGGACCGGAATTCGACGTTCGAACCGGAAGATCGTCCCGGAAGCGGGAGCCGCGGCTCGGGCAGATCGACGAAATGATCTTGAGCTTGTATGCGCGGGGATGACGACCCGTGACATCGCCGACCACTTGGAGGAGGTCTACGGCGTCGACGCATCGCCGACGTTGATCAGTAACGTCACCGATGTGGTCGTCGATGAGATCACGGTTTGGCAGAACCGTCCGGTCGACGAGGTCTACCCGATCATGTACGTCGACGCGATCCGCCTCCGCGTCAAGGACAAGGGTGCGGTCACGATCAAGGTAGCGCACCTGGTCGTGGGCGTGGACGTCGAGGGCCGCAAGCACGTCCTGGGCGTGTGGATCGACGAGACCGAGTCGGCGAAGTTCTGGAACCAGGTCCCGGACCCAGCTGCGCAACCGCGGCCTGCGTGACGTCCTGATCCTGTGCTGTGACGGTTCACCGGGCTGCCCGACGCGGTCAGGGGCGTGTTCCCCGACACCGTCGTGCAGACCTGCGTCGTCCACGTCCTGCGGAATGCGATGAAGTTCGTCCCCTACGGCGACCGGAAGAAAATCACCGCGAGCATGCGGGAGATCTACACCGCACCCAGCGTCGAAGCCGCCGAACTCGCCCTCAAGAGTTCGACACGGCTTGGGGGAAGAAGTACCCCGGCGCGGTCGCGGCGTGCGCTGCGCTTGGCCGAGTTCATCCTGTTCCTGGACTACCCACCCGAGCTGCGTAAGGTCGTCTACACGACGAACACCATCGAATCCATGAACTCGGTCCTGCGGAAGGTGATCAAGAATCGTGGGCATTTTCCCTCCGACGAATCTGCTCTGAAACTGCTCTACCTCGTCATCCGGAACATGGACACCAGAAGAGGAGGAACATCAGGAACCGGAACCCTCGGCTGGAAGCAAGCGCTCAACACCCTCGTCCAGCTCTTCCCAGGACGACTCGACCACATCTAATGACCCCCACTCCTACCCGCCCTTACACGGAAAACTTGACAGGCCCGGTTCAAGACCGCCGCTACCGAGGAACTGCCCGACGCGGTGACCGTGATGGACCCCTTCCACGTCGTCCGCCTCGCCGGTGACGCCCTCCAACGGGTCCGACAGCGCGTCCAGCACGACACGACCGGGCACCGCGGGCGGGCCGGGGACCCGCTGTTCGCCGCCCGCCGCCTCCTGACTACCGGGACCGACCTGCTCACCCCCCGACAGCAGACCCGGCTACACGCCCTGTTCGCCGTCGAGGAGCACGTCGAGGTCGAGGCCACCTGGGGCGTCTACCAGCAGATCATCGCCGCTTACCGTCACCCTGACCGAGCTCAGGGACGAGCCCACCTCCAACAAGTGATCAACAGCCTTGCCCAGGGCGTCCCTGCCGCCCTCGGCGAGCTGCGTCGCCTGGGCCGCACCCTCAACCGCCGCGCCGCCGACGTCCTGGCCTACTTCGACCGACCTGGCACCAGCAACGGCCCCACCGAAGCTATCAACGGCCGCCTCGAACACCTCCGCGGCACCGCGCTGGGCTTCCGCAACCTCACCCACTACATAGCCCGCTCACTCTTGGAGACCGGTGGCTTCCGAAGCAAGATCATCGACGGGCTACACCCTCAACTGTGAAGAGCCGATAAAGGTCCAAGAACCAAAGATAGGGCCAGGCCATAAAGCTCGAGCGCGGACACTCTTTCCCAGAATTCCGCTCATGTCTACCAATGTCATTAATTTCACGAGAGAACTATTGAAGGCTCTTCGGATTTCAGCGTGATGTCTGTGTTGACCTGGGTGTTCACGCTGCCGTCCGGCGGCGCTGGCGAGGAGGATACGGGTCTTGTAGTGGTGGGGGCTGGTGGTGAAGCCGCGGCCGGTGCGCTTGATCTGCTTGATGGTGGTGTTGGCGGCCTTCGGTGCGGGCGTTGGTGACGCTGGTGATGACGAGGACTTCGATGGCCGGCCACCAGGTGGTGATGGTCGCGGCGAGCCGGTCGGTTTCGGGTATCGCGGCAGCGGTGACGGCGTCGGTGAACAGGTCCCGACGGTGGTCGAGGTCGGTGAGGGTGGTGGCGTGCAGGAGGTGGCGGAGGCGTTCCTTCACCGCCCACGCGGCGGCGATCTCCTGCGGGGTCGTCGGCGGTGAACGTCGCCCGGAGCCGGGCCAGGCCGGCTGGGCTGAGGGTGTCCCCAGCGCGAAGCAGGAGTCGCCGGTTGGTCCAGACCGGGTCGATCGCGGCTGCGGCGGCCCTTGGTCTGGCGGGCGAGGCGCTGCCGGACCCGGGTCAGGGTGTCGTTGGCTGGTTTGACCAGGTGGAACGCGTCGACACTGACCGCCGCCTGCGGGAGCTGGTCACGTAGTGCGGCGCGGAACG
Organism: Kineosporiaceae bacterium; assembly: GCA_046330935.1. GTDB lineage: Bacteria > Actinomycetota > Actinomycetes > Actinomycetales > Kineosporiaceae > JAXLRU01. The sequence continues at coordinate 587,457 of JAXLRU010000003.1, read as the reverse complement.
CCGCAGAGGGGTCGATCGCGACGACCTCGACCCGGTCCCGCCACTCCTGAGGCCTGGCCGCCAGCCACGCAGCGACCCCGGCGGCGCCGCGTCCGTCGACCACGCCGAGGACGCCCCCGGTGTCGACGTCGACGATCGTGGACATCCAGGGCTCGTACCGGCGCCAGGTGCCGTGCTCGTCGCGCCAGTACCGCACCGACCGGTAGCGGTGCTCGTCGATGCCCAGTCGCCGCGGGGCTGGCCGCGCCGGGGTCGATGCCGAGCAGGGCGGCGGCGTTGAGGACGGCCTGGACCGTCCACCACGACACCCCGTACGAGGCGGCGACCTCGGCGACGGACCGCCCGGCCAGGACCGCGGTGAGCAGCTGCTCCCGCAGGCGGGCGGTGGTCCTGGCCCGGGCGGATGCGGCTCTGATGCCGTAACGAAAGCAAATGCGGCGCAAGTGCCGGGGACGACCCGACCGCCGAGCTTCGCTACTCGGCCGCGTGCAACGCCTACTGGACACGAATCCTCAATTACTCCGACGGAGGGTACCGGAGTGCTGTCATCGACATCGAGAAGCGCTACGACTACAATGGCGCTACGAGTTACTACACCAAGCCCGTCAACAATGGGCAATCAGTGTATACACTTATGTTTGGTCGGTCAGCAGGCTTTAGCTACCGATCCTGCTTGACAGTGCCGCAGGGGGGCGGCACTGGCTGCACCTCGTGGTTCCACTAATTGAAAGGTACGGCAACCGGTGCGTAACCGAGTGCACCAGGCAGCCGCCCCGGCTTCTGGTTTCATCTCCCTGACGGCATAGAATTCGCGCAAAGAAGTAGACACGGTCGCCGTTCAACATGGTCGCGTCCTCCACCACCCGCGCCCCACAGTCTCGACATAGTCCCTGCCCCGTTTGGGGGTCTCGATGTTGCGACTCATACGGTCGGTGACGCGGGGGACGGGGCTTGATGTGGCCCCTGGGCGACGGTCCGAAGATCCGGTTTCCTCGCCGTACGCGGCTGACATGAGCTTCGTTGTCGCACGGGTGCGACGGAGGCTTTGCGCGGTCGCGCTCGGCGTGTGAGTAACGTGGACCGTCACTTCGGCGGTAGACCCGAGCAGACCGCGAAAAGGGTGGGCCAGCACAAGGTCAACCACTGAGCTCCACCAGTAGGCGTTGGGGATGCGCTGACAGGTCGCGTCATCTGATCGTCACGCGACGAGGGTGGCGGCGCGGCGTCCCGCCGGTGTTGTCTGGGAGCACGAGGACGGGGAGGTCTGCGATGGACGAGGTGCTGTCGACGCTGGGGCTGATCGCGCTGGCCGTCGGGGCGTTGCTCGTGGCGGGGCAGCGGTCGGCTACGCGGTGTTCTGCGTGGTGCGCCCGAACCCGCCCGATCGCCGCGTCACGGCGCTGCGGGTGGGGGCCGCGGGGAGCGTCGCGGCGGCGGCGATGCTGTACCGCTGGGCCGGGATGAACGTGTTCGTCGCCGAGGAGTGGAGCGACCGCGCCTGCTCCGCGGCGGGCGGCGACGCCGTCGGCCGCGCCCTGCCCTTGGGGTTGAGCTGCCGCACGGGCGCAGGCGCGGTCGAGGCCGCCGTCCCCGCCTGGGTGAACCCCACGCTTGCGGGGCTGGTCGTCGTCCTGATCGTGCTGGCAACCGCCTCGATCGCGCTCGGCCGCACCCGCAACCCGCAAACGGCTGCGGCCTGAGCACAACGCCGAAGGGCCGGGTGCGTGACGCACCCGGCCCCTCGCGCGCACGGCCCTCAGGCCTGCGTGAACTCCTTGGCGATCAGCTCGGCGATCTGCGCGGTGTTGAGCGCGGCGCCCTTGCGGAGGTTGTCGCCGCACACGAACAGGTCGAGGGTGTTGGGGAAGTCCAGCGCCTGCCGGATCCGCCCGACGTAGGTCGGGTCCTCGCCCACCACGTCGGCCGGGGTCGGGAAGACCTTGTTCGCGGCGTCGTCGAGGACGACCACCGACGGCGCGGCCTCCAGCGCGGCGCGGGCCTCGGCGACGTCGATCGGCGAGGCGAACACCGCGTGCACGGCGAGGCTGTGCGTCGTCACGACCGGCACGCGCACGCAGGTCGCCGAGACCTTGAGGTCGGGGATCCCGAGGATCTTGCGCGACTCGTTGCGGACCTTCAGCTCCTCGCTCGTCCAGCCGCCGTCCTTGATCGACCCGGCGAACGGGACGACGTTGAGCGCCAGCGGCGCGGGGAACGGCGAGTCCGCGCCGAGCTTGTCGGTGACGGCGCGGCGGACGTCACCGGTCGACTGGCCCAGGCCGCGCGCCCCGGCGACGACCTCGAGCTCGTCGTAGAGCCGGTCGATGCCGGGCTGCCCCGCACCCGAGGCCGCCTGGTAGGAGGCCACGACCAGCTCGGTGAGCTGCCAGCGCGAGTGGAGCGCGCCGAGCGCGTCCATCATCGTCAACGTCGTGCAGTTGGGGTTGGAGATGATCCCGCGGGGCCGGTTGCGGGCCGCCTCGGGGTTGACCTCGGGGACGACGAGCGGCACGTCGGCGTCCATCCGGAACGCGCCGGAGTTGTCGACCACCACGGCGCCGCGGGCGGCGGCGATCGGGCCCCACTCGGCGGAGATCTCGTCGGGGACGTCGAACATGGCGACGTCGACGCCGTCGAACACCTCGGGGGCGATCGCCTGGACCACGACGTCCTCGCCGCGCACCTGCAGCACCTTGCCGGCGCTGCGGGCCGAGGCGACGAGGCGGATCTCGCCCCAGACGTCCTCGCGCGTGGACAGGATGCCGAGCATCACCGTGCCGACCGCGCCCGTGGCCCCGACGACCGCCAGGGTGGGCTTACTCCGTCCGCCAGAAGCGATGCGGCCCTGCGCGTTGACGCTCATCGTCCCGTCCCTCCGTACACGACGGCCTCTCCGTCGGCACTGTCCAGACCGAAGGCCGTGTGGACGGCCCGTACGGCATCGTCCAACGCGTCGGCCCGGGTGACCACCGAGATCCGGATCTCGGAGGTGCTGATCATCTCGATGTTGATGCCGGCGTCGGCCAGCGACTTGAAGAACCGCGCCGAGACGCCGGGGTGGGAGCGCATGCCGGCGCCGATCAGCGAGAGCTTGCCGATCTGGTCGTCGTAGCGCAGGGCGTCGAAGCCGATCTCGGCCTTGACCCGCTCCAGCGCCGCCAGGGCGTTCTGCCCGTCGGCCTTGGGCAGCGTGAACGAGACGTCGGTGCGGCCGGTCGAGGCGGCCGAGACGTTCTGCACGATCATGTCGAGGTTGATCTGCGCGCCGGCCACCGCCTCGAAGATCTCGGCGGCCTTGCCCGGGGTGTCGGGCACCCCCACGACGGTGATCTTGGCCTCGCTGCGGTCGTGCGCGACGCCGGAGATGATCGGCTGCTCCATCTGCTCTCCCTCGGCCGGGTCGCGCCTGTCGACGACCCACGTCCCTGTGCGGTTGCTGAACGACGACCTCACGTGCACCGGCAGCGAGAACCGGCGGGCGTACTCGACGCAGCGCAGGTGCAGCACCTTCGCCCCGCTCGCCGCCATCTCCAGCATCTCCTCGCTGGTGATGGTGTCGATCCGGCGGGCGCTCGGCACGATCCGCGGGTCGGCCGTGAAGACGCCGTCGACGTCGGTGTAGATCTCGCAGACGTCGGCCTTGAGGGCGGCGGCGAGCGCGACGGCGGTCGTGTCGGAGCCGCCGCGGCCGAGCGTCGTGATGTCCTTGGTGTCCTGGCTGACGCCCTGGAAGCCGGCGACGATGGCGATCGCGCCCTCGTCGAGGGCGTCGCGGATGCGGCCGGGGGTGACGTCGATGATGCGGGCCTTGCCGTGCACCGAGTCGGTGATGACGCCGGCCTGCGAGCCGGTGAACGAGCGCGCCTCGTGCCCCAGGGAGGCGATCGCCATCGCCAGCACCGCCATGCTGATCCGCTCGCCCGCGGTGAGCAGCATGTCGAGCTCGCGGGCCGGCGGCAGCGGCGCGACCTGCTCGGCGAGGTCGATCAGCTCGTCGGTGGTGTCCCCCATCGCCGAGACCACGACGCAGACCTCGTTGCCGGCCTTCTTCGTGTCGACGATGCGGCGAGCCACGCGCTTGACGCTCTCGGCGTCCGCGACGGATGAACCCCCGTACTTCTGCACCACCAGACCCACGGTGCCCACTCCTCGGGCTCGTCGCGGTGCCGCCGGTTGCGGCACCCTGCACCGGTCGTCCACCCTCTCCGATGCGGGACTCCTGAAGCCCAGGACGTGCGTCCCGGCACCTCGGGGCGAGGCCGCCCCCGGATGCCGCACCACGGCGTCCAGCGGGGCCCTGACCTGCGCGAAGAGCGTGCGTCGAACCGGTGGTCGAGTCTACGCGGGGGTGCCCACCCCCCTTCTGTCGTCCGCATCGCGAGATGTTCGGCTGCGAGGCACCCGCGCACGCCGTTCTCGCGTCCACAGCCCCGGACGAGGCAAACCCTCGCGCCCGGCACCCGGAGGGACCACATGACCGACGGCATCACCGCACGTGGAGTGCGAAGAACTTTCGGTGACGTCGTCGCGGTGGACCACATCGACCTCGACGTCCCCGCGGGGCAGGTGACCGCCCTGATCGGTCCGAACGGGGCGGGCAAGACCACGCTGCTGCTGGTCCTGGCCACCCTGCTGGTGCCCGACGCCGGGCAGGTGCGCATCTGCGGGCACGACCCCGTCACCGAGCCCACCGCCGTCCGCGCCCGTCTCGGCTGGATGCCCGACGTCTTCGGCAGCTGGGACAGGCTGACCTGCCGCGAGGTGCTCACGGTCGTCTCGCGCGCCTACCGCATGCCTGGCGGGCCCGCCGCGCAGCGGATCGGCGAGCTGCTCGAGCTGGTGCACCTGGCCGACCTCGCCGACCGCCCCACGCAGGTGCTCTCCCGGGGCCAGAAGCAGCGCCTCGGCCTGGCGCGGGCGCTCGTCCACGACCCCCAGGTCCTGCTCCTCGACGAGCCCGCGTCGGGCCTGGACCCGCGGTCGCGGATCGAGCTGCGCGGCATCGTGCGCGGCCTCGCCGACCAGGGCAAGGCGGTGCTGATCTCCAGCCACGTGCTCGCGGAGCTCGACGAGCTGGCCGACCGCGCCGTCATCGTCGCCCGCGGCCGCACCGTCGCCGAACCCACCCTGGACGCCCGGCCGCCAGCCTCCGACGCCCCGCCCACCGACGCCCCGCACACCGACCCGGCCCCGACCGGGAGCGGCGCCGGTTGGGTCACCGCTCCGGACGGTGCGGACGCCGTCGCCGCCGCCCTGGCCCGCGCCCGGCGCACCTGGCGGCTGCGGGCCCTCGACGAGGCCGCCCTCCTCCGCCGCCTCGACGCGCTGGGCATCCCGCACGCCGACCCCACCCGCGAGGGCGTGGACGCGCAGGTGGGGACCGACGCCGACGCCGCCGCGCTGATCGCGGCGCTGGTCTCCGCGGGCGTGCCCCTGGTGTCCTGCGCCCCCGCGGGCAACGTGCTGGAACAGGCCTACCTGAGCGTGACGGAGGACCGGCGATGAGCGCCGAGATCGAGGGCGTCGAGATCGTCGACGCCGGCCCGGCCACGCCCGTCGACGTCCCGGGCGCCGGCGCGTGGCGGATCAGCGCCGGCGGGCTGCGCACGGTGATCGGGCTGGAGCTGAGCCAGCGGGTGCGCTCGCGGCGGTGGCTGATCGTCCTGGGCCTGTGGTTCTGCCTCGTGGGCGGGCTGACGGTGCTCGTGCGCTGGGCGGTGTCGGCGGCCACGACGGTGGTGGCGTCCCCCGGCGAGGAGGCGGCCGTCGTCCCGTCGCCGTTCGGCCGGGTGACCTTCGCCGTCATCGTGTTCATGGTGCTCTCGCTGGGCGGCCTGATCGCTCCGGCGCTGTCGGCGACCAGCATCAACGGCGACCGTCTCGGGGGCGTCCTGGCCGTCCTGCAGACGACGCTGCTGTCGCCGGCGGAGATCGTCCTGGGCAAGCTCGTGGCGGCCTGGTCGATCGCGCTGGCCCTGCTGGCCGTCGCCTCGCCGTTCCTGCTCTGGGCGATCGCCGACGGCGGCACCTCCCTGGTGCGGGTGCTCACCACGCTGGCGCTGCTGGCCCTGACCCTGCTGGTCGTCTGCGCGATCGGCCTGGGCTGGTCGGCCCTGACCGCGCGCACCGCGACGTCGGCGGTGCTGACCTACCTCACCGTCGCCGCGCTCGGACTGGGGCTGCCCGCGCTGTTCGCGCTGACGCTGCCTGCGGTCTCGCGCACCGAGCAGGTGCGGGTGACGGAGTACGCCCCCCCGGCGGCGTCGGTGGACCCCGACGACGTGACCGGCCCTGACGTCGAGCAGACGTGCACCACCACGGTCCGCCAGATGCGACGGGCCCACACCGAGCTGAACTGGTGGATCCTCGCGCCTTCGCCCTACGTGGTGGTCGCCGACGCCGCTCCCCGGCCGGACCCGCGCGACTCCTCCGCCGGCGACGACCCGCTGACGCTGATCGGGCAGGCCGTGCGGCTGGCGCGGCTCGGGCCGAGCGAGACCGAGGACTGGTGCGGCGACGGCGAGGGTGACGAGCGCCTCGACGAGGCCGAGGGTCTGGCCCCGGCCTGGCCGTGGGGCCTGGCGGCCGACCTCGCGCTGGGAGGGGTGTTCGTCGTCGCCGCCGTCCGCCGGCTGCGGGCGCCGATGCGCCGGCTGCCGAGCGGGGTGCGGGTGGCCTGAGGCGCGCCGGCCTCAGACCTCGCTGTGCAGGGCCTCGAACTCGGCGTCGGCGACGGTCTCGGGGTCGGCGTCCAGGCGCACGTGGCTGAGCATCGACTGGACGACGCGCAGCGCGCTCGTGGCGCGCAGGCCCCACGTGGACAGGTAGGAGAACTGCCACCACCACAGGGCCTCGTCGACCCGGCCGGACTGGTAGTGACGCAGGCCGTGGGCGAGGTCGGCCGCGACGTCGGCGAGGTCGTCGGAGAGGCTGCCCCGCACCCGCTCCACGGAGGTGAGCGGGTCGACGAGGTCGGTGTAGTCGTCGAGGCCCTCGAACAGGTTGGCCAGCGCGGTGCGCACCGGGTCGATGTCGGGGTCGGGGCCCGCGTCCGGCTCGAACCGCTCGCTCGGCAGGATGTCGTTGATCGCGCCGAGCCGGGCCCCGGCCAGGAGGCTCTGGGAGAGCGCGAGCAGCAGCACCGGCAGCGCCGTGTCGCTCTGCGACCCGGAGGCCACCTCGGTCAGGGCGTCGAGGTAGCCCTGGGCGTCGGCCGCGGTGTCGGCGGCCAGGCGGTGCAGCTCGAGCACCTCGGCGGCGGTCTGGCTTCCGGTGGTCTCACCGCCGGTCAGGTCGACGGGGGCGGACGGCGTCTGGTCGGTCACGGCTACCTCTCCTGCTGCTGGCGGGGCGGGGCCGCGGTCGGCGGCACGATCGGTTCGGATGGAGGCTCAGACGTCGAGGAGGCGGCGCCCCTCGAAGGCCCGGCCGAGGGTGAGCTCGTCGGCGTACTCGAGGTCTCCCCCCACGGGCAGGCCCGAGGCGAGCCGGGTGACGCGCAGCCCCATCGGCTTGAGCAGGCGGGCGAGGTACGTGGCCGTGGCCTCGCCCTCGAGGTTCGGGTCGGTCGCGATGATGATCTCGGTGATCTCGTCGGCCGCGAGGCGCGCGAGCAGCTCGCGCACGCGCAGGTCGTCGGGGCCGACGCCGTCGATCGGGCTGATCGCCCCGCCGAGCACGTGGTAGCGCCCGCGGAACTCACGGGTCTTCTCGATCGCGACGACGTCCTTCGGCTCCTCGACCACGCAGATGAGCGCCGGGTCGCGCCGCGGGTCGCGGCAGATGCGGCACTGCTGGTCCTCGCTGACATTGCCACAAACCGTACAGAACTGGACGCGCTCCGTCACGCTGGTGAGGGCGGCCGCCAGACGACGGACGTCGGCCGGATCGGATTGCAGCAGGTGGAAGGCGATCCGCTGGGCACCCTTGGGGCCGACCCCGGGCAATCGCCCGAGCTCGTCGATCAGGTCCTGGACCACGCCCTCGTACACGTAGCCGAGCCTACGTGCTCGCGCCGACGTTCGGCGTCGCCCAGGCCGTCACGATCGCATCGTTGAGAGCCGGCCACGCCGCGCGGGCCCAGTCCCCGAAGGGACGGTCGGTCAGCCCCACGGCGGCCAGGCGCCGGGCAGGGTCGACCCACAGGAAGGTGCCGCTGCCGCCGAAGTGCCCGAAGGTGTGCGCGGACACCAGGGTTCCGGCCCAGTGCCCGGGGCGCGCGAAGTTCCGCTCCGGCCCGAGGCCCCAGTCCAGCGGGTCGAACCGCCCGTGCCCCGGCAGCACGCCCGGCAGGCCGGGGAACGCGACGCCGACGAACGCCTGCCACGACGTGGGGTGCAGCAGCCGGGGGGCGGACAGCTCACGGGCGAAGGCGAGCAGGTCGCCGAGGGTCCCCCGGGCTCCGGCGGCGGGTGAGCCGGCGAGCTCCGTGGACGCCATGCCCAGGGGCGCGAGCACCGCCTCGGCGAGGTAGTCGGCCACCGCCATGCCGGTGCGGTCGCCCAGGTGCGCGCCGAGCACCTCGTAGCCGTGGTTGGAGTAGATCCGCTTCGCCCCCGGGCGCGACAGCGCCGGGGACCCCGACTCGAACCCGTACCCGGCCGTGTGGGCCAGCAGGTGGGCGACGGTCGCGCCGGGCGGCCCGGCCGGTTCGCCGAGGTCGAGCGCCCCCTCCTCCACCGCGACGTGGACGGCGTAGGCGACGAGCAGCTTGGTCACCGAGGCGAGCCCGTAGACGAGTGCGTCGTCACCGGGGTGGCGCGTGGCCCGCTCGAGCTCGGCGCCCGTCGCGTCGAGGACGGCGACAGCGGCGTGCGGGACGTCCCACTGCGCGACCTCCGTCAGGGCGGGGCCACTCACTCGTCGCGCTCCTCGATCACCGTGCCGCCAAGCAGCTGCGTCACGACGACCGCGCCGACCAGCCCCGATCCCTCGACCTCGACGTCGTCGAGGCTGGGCTCGTCGTCCTCGACGGCCGCCGTGGGCGCCACCGACTGCGGCGCCGGTGCCGCCGCGCGCGCGGCGGCACGGGCCATCGCGGCACCCGACAGGGGGGCCGGCGAGTCGGGCCGCCCGCTCGGGCGCGCGACCGAGTGAGCGGCTGCGGGACCGGCGTGCGCGGGCTGCGCGGCGACCTGGGCCGCGCGGGGCGGCGGCGACGCCTGCGGGGAGCGCTGCGGGGCGCGGGGCTCCCAGTCCTCGGGCGGGGGCGGGACGTCGTCCGGCGGGGGCTCGTCGGGCAGCGGGATGTCATCGATCGGGCCTGGAGCGGCAGGCATGGTGCGCCGCCCCGCCGCGACCGGCGCGGCTCGGCGGAGGTCGACGACGTCGGGACGCGGCGCCGGGGCGGGCGGCGCCGACCGCGGCGCCCGGGGGGCGCCCCGGCGGCGGGCGCCCGCGGGAGCCTCGGAGGCGGGATGCGCGGCGGGGGCACGGCGGGGGCACGGCAGGGGGCACGGGCCACGGCCTGCGGCGCCTGCGCCGGGCCGGACTCGTCCGACCGCGGGGATGCGCCGCACCTCGGGCCAGCTGGTGTCGGCGACAGGGGCGTCCGCCGAGGGGGCCGGCGCCGGACGTGCGGGTGCGCGCCGCGCCGGGGCGCCGAGGCGCGCCGACGGGCGCCGGGGCGGGCGCGGACGGGGCAGCCGGGGCGGCGGGCGCAGGCCCCGACGGGGCGGGGGCGGGGGTGGGCGCCGGGCCGGCGGAACGAGGCGCCTCGGCCCGACCGCCGCCACCGCCTCCGGCGACGCCCTCGACGGTGCAGTCGAGCCCCAGATGGGCCGACAGCGCCTGCCGGACGAGGTCGGCGTGGGTACCGCGGCCGAAGCTCGTGGCCAGCCCCGTGGAACTGAAGCCGAGCACCAGGTGCCGCCCGTCGAACTGCAGCACCTGGGCGTCCTGCGTCAGCAGCGCCCACGTCGCCCGCTTGAGGGGGCGCAGCGCCTCGAGCACCCCCGGCCACGCCTGCCGCAGCGCGGCGACGTCCATGGCCCCTGCGGCAGGTGCACCGCTCGTCGCCGCGGCGCTCGCCGGAGCCGCCGAGCGTGCCGTGGAGGGGACGGGGGCAGGCGGTGCCTGCTCCGCCTGGCCCTCGGGGGCGGGCGTCGACGGGAGGGCACGTCCGGCCGGGCCCCCACTCGCCGGAGCAGGCGTCTGCGCGGCGGGAGCCGGTTCCGGGGCGGGCGAGGCGACGTGCGGGGTCGCCGACGAGGCCGAGGGGGCCGGCGAGACCACCGGCGCGGGGGCGGCCATCGGTGCGGCCGTCGCGGGGCCGGCCATCCCGATCCGCCGCTCGAGCCGATCGAGCCGGGCCGGGAGGCCGCGCTGGGCGTCGTCGGCGCCGGGCAGCAGGAGCCGCGCGATGAGCAGCTCGAGGTGCAGCCGGGGCGAGGTGGCGCCGGTCATGTCGGTCAGAGCTGCGTTGGCGACGTCGGCGGCGCGGGAGAGCTCGGCGGCACCGAACGCGCCCGCCTGCCCCTGCATCCGCTGGAGCTGGTCGGCGGGCAGCCCGCGCAGGACGGCGTGGGCGCCGTCGGGGACGGCCGCGACGACGAGCAGGTCGCGCAGCCGCTCCAGGAGGTCCTCGACGAACCGGCGCGGGTCGAGGCCCGAGTCGATGACCTTCTCGACCATCTGGAACGCGGTGCGCCCGTCGGCCGCCGCGAGCGCCTCCACGACGTCGTCCAGCAGGGTGGCGTCGGTGTAGCCGAGCAGCGAGATGGCCAGGGGGTAGGTGACCCCCTCCTCGCCGGCGCCGCCGATCAACTGGTCGAGAACCGAGAGGGTGTCGCGCACCGAACCGCCGCCGGCCCGGACCACGAGCGGCAGCACGCCCGCGCCCACCTGCACGCCCTCCGCCTCGCACAGCTGGCCGAGGTACTCCTGCAGCGCCCCGGGGGGCACGAGCCGGAAGGGGTAGTGATGCGTGCGCGAGCGGATGGTGCCGATGACCTTGTCGGGCTCGGTGGTCGCGAACACGAACTTCACGTGCTCGGGCGGCTCCTCCACGATCTTCAGGAGGGCGTTGAAGCCCTCCTTGGTCACCATGTGCGCCTCGTCGATGATGAAGATCTTGAAGCGGGACGACGCGGGGGCGAAGATCGCGCGGTCGCGGATCTCGCGCGCGTCGTCGATGCCGCGGTGGCTCGCGGCGTCGATCTCGATGACGTCGATGCTGCCCGAGCCGCCACGGGCCAGCGCCACGCACGACTCGCACTCGCCGCACGGGGTGGCGGTAGGACCGTTCACGCAGTTCAGGCAGCGGGCGAGGATGCGCGCGCTCGTCGTCTTGCCGCAGCCGCGTGGGCCGGAGAAGAGGTAGGCGTGGCTGATCCGGTTGCGCTCGAGCGCCGCGGACAGCGGGCCGGTGACGTGCTCCTGCCCGATCACCTCGGCGAACGTCTCCGGCCGGTAGCGGCGGTACAGGGCGGTCGACACGCTCCGAACCCTAACCCGCGACACCGACGGCGAGGAGCCCCGTCACGCACGGATGTGGACGCACCAGGCGTGACCGCCGACTGCGACTCCGGTGACGCCCACTCCTCCCGCGCACGACGCACCCCCGCGACCCCGCTACAGTGGGGCGCAGACCCCTCGTGCGGCGTCATCCCGCCGAACCCCCCCAGGGCCGGAAGGCAGCAAGGGTAGGCAGGCTCTGGCGGGTGTGCGGGGGGTCCTTGCATGCCCCGGCCGGCATCACGATGTCGGGGCGCAGGCCCGGGTTCGCTACACTGCCCGGGCGAGGAGGATTCGCCTAGTGGCCTAGGGCGCACGATTGGAAATCGTGTTGGTGTAAAAGCCTCAGGGGTTCAAATCCCCTATCCTCCGCGGCGCCGCCCAGCGGCGAACGAGGGCCCCCTCCGGGTGATCCGTCCGGGTGGGGCCCTCGTCGTTTTGCCCGCCTGCGCGCGGCACTCTGGGCAGGCTCGGGTGCCGCCGCACAGCGCTTCGACCTACACTCCACCCGCCCGCCAATGACGAAGGGAACCCGGACGTGCTCAGGACCCGCCTGCTCGCCACCGTCACGCTGTCCGCCGTGGCGCTCGCCCTCGCCGGCTGCGCCTCCGAGAAGGACATGACCGCGGCACCCAGCGGCTCGACGTCCCAGGCTCCTGCCGGGACCTCCACCGCCAAGGGCACCTCGACCGCGAAGGCGGACGACGACACCGAGGAGCAGGAGATCACCACCGTCGAGGGTGTGATCACCGTTCCCGCCGCGCCCGAGGACGGGCTGTCCTCGGCGGCGTGCGACCCCACGAAGGACTACACCGACATCGGCGAGGGCGCGGTCGTCAAGGTCAGCGACCCGAAGGGCACCATCATCGCCCGCGGGATCCTCGACAAGGCCACCCGGAACGGCTCCAACTGCGAGTTCACGTTCACGGTGGACGACGTGCCTGCCACCCTGCCGAGCTACGGCGTCGAGATCGCCAAGCGCGGCGTCCTGTCGTACTCGCAGGACGAGGTCGTCAACAACGTGCTGGGCATGTCCCTGGCCGAGTGAGCCGCGTCAGCGGCGCCGTCGCTTCTTGGTCGCCGTCCCGAAGATGCTGCGGGTGATCTCGCGGCCGAGCACCGTTCCCGCCGAGCGCAGGAAGCTCTTGAACGCCGTCGACGTCACCACCTGCGTGACGACGCCGGGCTCCTCCTTCTCCTCGCGACGCCGCGGCGCGGGCTCCGGTGCCGGAGCGGGCGCCTTCGCGGGGGCGGGTGCGGCGGACGGCGGCGGGGCGAGCTTGGCCGCGAGCCGCTCGTAGGCGGACTCCCGGTCGAGCGCGGTGCCGTACTCGGCGAGCAGGGGCGAGGCCGCGACCGTCGCGTCGATGGTGGCGTCGGGCGCGGGGGCCATCAGCGACTGGGGGGCGCGCAGGCGGGTCCAGGCGACGGGCGTGGGCGCCCCCCGCTCGGACAACACGGTCACCACGGCCTCGCCGATCCCGAGGGTGGTCAGCAGCTCCTCGAGGTCGTAGGCCGACTTGGGGAACGTCGACGCCGCGGCCTTCAACGCCTTCGCGTCGTCGGGGGTGTAGGCGCGCAGGGCGTGCTGCACCCGGTTGCCCAGCTGCGCGAGGACGTCGGCGTGCACGTCCTTGGGGCTCTGGGTGACGAAGAAGACGCCGACGCCCTTGGAGCGGATCAGCCGCACCGTCTGCGTGATCTGGTCGACGAACGCCTTCGGGGCGTCCTTGAACAGCAGGTGCGCCTCGTCGAAGAAGAACACGAGCTTGGGCTTGTCGAGATCGCCGGCCTCGGGCAGGTCGTGGAACAGGTCGGCGAGCAGCCACAGCAGGAACGTCGAGAAGAGCGCGGGCTTGTCCTGCACCGACGGCAGCTCGAGGCAGGTGACCACCCCGTGCCCGTCGGGGCTGGTGCGCAGCAGGTCGTGACTGTCGAACTCAGGCTCGCCGAAGAACACCGCCGCCCCGGCGTCGGCGAAAGCGATCAGCTCGCGCAGGATCACCCCGGCCGTGGCCTTGCTCAGGCCGCCCAGGCCCTCGAGGTCGGCCTTGCCCTCGTCGCTGATCAGGAACTGGACGACCGAGCGCAGGTCCTTGAGGTCGAGCAGCGGCAGGCCAGCGGCGTCGGCGAAGTGGAAGACCAGCGCCAGGCTCGACGTCTGCGTCTCGTTGAGGTCGAGCACCTTCGCCAGCAGCGTGGGGCCGAAGCTCGTGACGGTGGCGCGCACCGGCACGCCCTTGCCCTGCCCGCCCAGGCTGAGGAACTCCCCCGGGCAGGCCGTGGGCACCCATTCCTGGCCGATGCTCGCCGCCCGCGCGCTCAGCTTCTCGCTGGGGGCGCCGGGCACGCCGATGCCGGACAGATCGCCCTTGATGTCGGCCATGAACACCGGCACCCCGGCGAGGGACAGCTGCTCGGCCATCAGCTGCAGCGTCTTGGTCTTGCCCGTACCGGTGGCGCCGGCCACGAGCCCGTGCCGGTTGAGCATGCCCAGCGGCACCCGCACCTGGGCAGTCGGTACCGCCTCGCCCCCGCTGACCAGCGCACCCAGCTCCAGGGCGGGGCCCGTGAACGCATACCCGGCGCGGACCGCCGCGACCGTCGGGTCCTCGGGGGCCGGCGGCGCCACCGGCGCGGCGGGTTCAGGTGCCGGAGCGGGTGCGGCTGCGGGTTCGGCGGCGGCCGGGGCGGCTGCAACCGGTGCGGGGCCGGACGACGACGCCGAGGGCGCCGGCGCGGCGGTGGGGTCGGCGGGCTGGGTCATCGACGTCCTCGCTGGCCGAGGGCGCGCGAGTGGCGCGCGGTGATCCGGACGGCGCGACTCTAGTGGAGCCCGCCCGCCGTCGCGCCGTGCCAGGTCCGGGGCGGGTTCGGCCCCTAGACTTCACCCGTGATTTTCCGGTCGGTGGGAGACGGCAGGCCCTACCCCGACCACGGCTGCGTATCGACGTCGGACTGGGCGGCCGTCGCGCCGTGCCAGGTCCGCCTCGACGAGCTGATCACGACTCGGCGCACCCTGGACCTCGCCGCGCTGCTCGCGGACGACTCCACGTTCTACGGCGACCTCTTCGCCCACGTCGTGTCGTGGCAGGGCAACCTGTACCTGGAGGACGGCCTCCACCGCGCGGTCCGCGCCGCCCTGGCGCAACGGTCCGTGCTGCATGCGCGAGTCCTGACGGTGGAGGGTGCCCCACGTGGCTGACGACGACGACCGGCCGCACGAGGACGTGCCGGCCGAGGGGGAGGCGCCGTCGAAGGACGAGGCCGGGACGGGCGGGACCGCTGACGAGGGCACCGACGACACGGGCGCCGACGCCGTCGCGTCCGACGAGGACGCCCCGGACGACCCTGACGACGACGCCCCCGACGAGCCCGAGCCGTTCGGGCCGGTGGCCGGCTCCGAGGACGACCCCGGCTCCGAGGACGACGACGCGTTCGGGCCGGTGGACGCGCCGGCCGATGCTGCCGCGGCCTCCGAGGAGGACGGCGCGGAGGCGGAGCGCGAGGACAAGCCCGACGACGAGCCGGAGGCCGACGACGCCGGGGGCCCTGACGCCACGGACGCCGAGGCTGAGGCGCAGCCCGATCCCGAGCCTGCCGCGTCCCCCGAGCCCGACGACGATGCTCCCGCCCCTGACGAGGCCCCCGAGACGGCCGAGGACGCAGACGACGCCGCCGGCACGAGCGAGGACGGCGACAGCGAGTCGGCCGGTCCCGAGGCTGAGGACGTCGCGACCGAGGACGTCACGGAGGACGGACCCGAGGAGCCCGGCACCGAAGCCCCGGGACCGGTGACCTCTGAGGCGGACGCAGACGCCGACGCGGCGGACGACGAGGCCGACGCCGATGGCGACGCTGCGGCGGTAGAGGCAGACGAAGCCGACGACGAGGCCGAGGAACCGGACGTCGAGGACGCGGCCACCCAGGTCGCTGACAGCGAGGGCGACGCTGCCGAGGAAGAGGCCGGCGACGACGAGGACGCGCAGGCCAAGGCCGACGACGACGTCGAGGCCGAGGCCGCCGAGTCGGACGAAGCCGAGCCAGACGACGCGGAGTCAGACGACGCCGAGGTAGAGGCCGCAGACGCCGACGCCGAGCCTTCGGATCTCGAGGAGCCGCTCCCCGCCGTCCCGGCCGCGCTGCTGCGGCCCTCACGCGAGGACGAGATCGACGACGACGAGCCGCCGGCCCCGGAACTGGGGCCCGACGGCAGCGTCGCGGGCCCTCCGCCCGCCGCGGACCCCGCCGTCCCGACCCCCGCCGTCCCCACCCCCGCGGTCCCCCTGGCGGTCCCTCCCGCGCCCGTCCCGAGCGGTCCGCCCTCGCCGGCGCCGCACGGCCAGCGGCCGCCGACGCCGGAGGAGATCGCCTACGTCGCCGCGCTGCGCCGCAAGCTGCGCTGGCGCCGTCGCAGGCAGACCCTGACCTTCCTCGTCCTGGTGGCGTGTGTCGGCCTGGTGGGCGTGCTGGCGTACGGCGCCTACCAGGGCCGGTGGTCGTGGCCGGGTGCGAAGGTCGAGGTGACCGCGTGCCCGACGCCGACGTTCGCCGTCCTCGAGCCCCGGGACGTCGCCGTCCGCGTCTACAACGGGACCACCCGTCGCGGCCTGGCGGCGGCCGTCACGAAGGATCTCCAGAAGCGCGGCTTCCGGGTGCTCGACTACGGCAACGGCGAGGAGAAGCTGCCGGGCGACGTCGCGGCCCTGCTGCGTTTCGGCGGCGACGCCGACACCCGCGCCCGGGTCGTCGCGGCGCACGTCGACGGGAAGATCACGCTGGTGGAGGAGCCCGGGATGGAGGGCCGGACGGTCGACGTCATCCTCGGCCCCGCCTACGCGAAGCTGCGCGGCCCCAGTGACGCCCGGGCCAGGGCCAACCCGACGCCCACCTTCGACCCGAACTACTGCCGCCCCACCCCGTCGGACAGCTCCTCACCGTCGGGCAGCGACGCGCCCTCCGGCGAGCAGACGTCCCCGACGGCGAAGGCGACCCCCTGACGCCGAGGGCTCAGCTCTCCAGGTGTGCGCGCAGGAACGCCAGCCGCCGGCGTTCCTGGAACCCTCCGCCGCCCTCGTGCTGGTTGAACGGGTACTCGGCGATCTCCTTGGGCCCGCCCCAGGCGTTGTAGGCGGCGTACACGGTGGACGGCGGGCACACCGGGTCCATCAGCGCCACGCTGAACAGCGCGGGGCAGGTCGCGCGGGGGGCGAGGCGGGCGACGTCGACGTGGTCGAGGGCGTGCAGGACGCCGTCGACCTGGTCGCGGTGGGCGTGCAGGTACTCGACCACCTCGCGGTAGGGGTGCTCGTCGCAGATCGTCACGGCGCGACGGATGTCGGCGAGGAACGGGACGTCGACCGCCGCCGCGACCACTCCCCCACCCAGCGCGGCCGCAGCCACGGAGAAGGCGCCCCCCTGGCTGCCGCCCGCGACGGCGACGCGCGCGGCGTCGACGACCGGCAGGGCCTGCGCCGCCTCGACGGCCCGGACCGCGTCCGTGAACGCCCGCCGGTAGTACAGGTGTTGCGGGGAGTCGACCCCGCGGGTGACGAACCCCGGGTACTGCACCGCTCCCGGCCCCTCGTCGGGGGTGTCCCCCACGCTCCAGTTGCTGCCCTGCCCGCGGGTGTCCATCCGCAGGTGGGCCCAGCCCGCGAGGGCGAAGTGCGACACCTCGTGAGCGAGGCCCCGGCCCCCGCCGTACCCGACGAACTCGACGACGGTGGGCAGCGGGCCGTTGGCCCCGGCCGGAACCGACAGCCAGGCCTTCACCCGCTGCCCGCCGAACCCGGCGAAGGACACGTCGAAGGTGTCCAGCAGCCGCCAGGGCGTCTCGACCCTCGTGAGGGTCGGCGCCACGGGGTGGGCGCGGGCGGCGGAGAGGGTGTCGTCCCAGAACTCCCGGAGGCCGACGGGGTCCGGCGAGAGGACCCGGTGCCCCCGCAACGCCTCGCCGCTGAGGTCGTACTGCGCCATCTCCAGCCCTTCCCTCGACACCGCCGTCGCCCACGCTAGTGCCGCGCCCAAAGCAGCGACGGCCGGGTTCCGAGGAACCCGGCCGTCGCGGGGACGACGCGGCGCCGTCACCGCACGAGCACGAGGCGCGCAGGTGACCACGCCCGGCGGCGGAGGACCGCCACCACGGACGTCAGGACTTGACGGCGCCTTCCATGATGCCGCCGACGATCTGCTTGCCCGCCACGAAGAAGATGATCAGCAGGGGCAGGGTCGCCAACGTCGAGCCCATGAACACGCGTGGCCAGGGCACCGTCTGACCGGTGGCCAGGGTGGACAGCGCCACCTGGACCGTTCGATGCTCGCCGTTCAACGTGACCAGTGGCCAGACGAAGTCGTTCCACGTCGCGCAGAAGGTCAGCAGGCCGAGGACGCCGAACGCCGGACGCAGCGTGGGGACCACGATGCTCACGAACGTGCGGAACGTCGACGCGCCGTCGACGCGGCCTGCCTCGATCAGCTCGTCGGGGATCGCGTCCTCGATGAACTGGCGCATGTAGAACACGCCGAACGCGGTCACCAGCGTGGGGACGACGACGGCGATCAGCTGCGTGTTCCACCCCTGGTCGGAGTCGTCGCCGGGGTAGGGCAGCTTGCGGAACAGGATGTACAGCGCGACGACGCCGAGCTGGCTCGGGATCGTCATCGTGCCGACGAGGAACAGCAGGAGGCCGTTGCGGCCCTTGAAGCGGAGCTTGGCGAAGGCGAAGCCGGCCAGCGAGCAGAAGAACAGCTGGCTGGCGGTGACGACAGCCGAGATCCAGAGGCTGTTCCACATGGCGTTGAGGAAGTTGACGCCCTCGAGCGTCAGCACCTCCTTGGCGTTCGCGACGATCTCCCCGCCGGGGACCATCCGCATGTCGGCGAGGTCGGCCTCGGTGCCCGAGCCACCCACGAACATGTAGTAGAGCGGGAAGACGAAGAACAGCACCGCCAGCGTGAGGATGACGTAGGTCAGCCACGAACCGGGGGTGTCGGACGGGGCACGGCCGAAGTTGGCCGGCTTGTTCTGCCGCGGCGCGTCGGCCCTGGTGGTGCGGGCCGGGGTGGTGGTGGTGCTCACTTGCGCCTCCCGAGCCGGTTGGTCACGAGGGCGTTGAGGCCGGCGACCGCGATGATGATGAAGAACAGCACGATCGACAGCGCCGCACCGTAACCGAGGTTCAGCTGCTTCCAGGTGATCCGGTAGATGTAGAGCTGAACCGTCTCGAACTGGCCGAGCGAACCACCGCGGGCGTCGGCGACGTTGTCGCCGTAGAGCAGCGGCTCGGCGAACAGCTGCAGGCCACCGATCGACGACATGACGACGGCGAAGATCAGCGTGGGGCGCAGCAGCGGAACGGTGAGCTGCCAGAACTGGCGGACCGGGCCCGCGCCGTCGACGGTGGCGGCCTCGTAGAGGTCACGCGAGATCGACTGCATGGCGGCGAGGAAGATGACCGTCCAGTAGCCCGTCCAGCGCCAGTCGACCATCGTGATGATGGCGATCCAGGACGACCAGATGTTGGCCTTCCAGTTGATCGGGTCGAGGCCGACCTTCTCGAGCAGGTTGTTGACGAGGCCGTTCTGGTTCTGGAACACGAACCGGAACACGAGCGTGGACGCCGTGATCGGGACGATGTAGGGCACCAGCACGCCGATGCGGAACAGCGTCTGGAACTTCAGCTTGCGGTTGAGCAGGGCCGCGAGGGCCAGCGCCGCGAGGATCTGCGGCGCGCTGGAGCCGACGAACAGGCCGAGCGTCTTGACCAGGGCGTCCCAGAAGTCGGACCCGTCGTAGACCGTCTGACCCGGCACCTTGGTGAAGAGCCGGCGGTAGTTGTCGAGACCGATGAAGGGGTGCTCGGACTCGTCGAGGCGGTACCGCTGCATCGAGACGAGCACGTTGTAGGCGATGGGGAACATGCCCACCGCGAGGAAGAGCAGGTAGAACGGCGCGATCAGCAGGTACGGGGTGACCTTCAGATCCCACCGAGCCAGACGGGAACTCCAGGCTTCTCCGGGGTCCTCGCCCGGGGGAGTTCCGCGCGAGGGGCCGGCGGCGGCCGGCAGCGCCTCGGCGCTGGGAGCGGACATGGTGCCTCCTGTTGGACCTGCACCGCACTCGTCCCGGGTGCGGCGGCAGGGGGATGACGCGGATGGCCGAGCGTAGTGCGGCCCGGACGTAGCAGCGGCGGGGGCGGGAGCCACTGGGGCTCCCGCCCCCGCCACCTTAGGGCTAGGGCATCGGGCCGATCCAGGACGGACAGCCCGACTACCAGGATCAGCCCTGGGCTGCCTTCTCGGCCTCCTGCTTGGCCTTGGCCCAGGCCGCGTCACCCGACATCTTGCCCTGCTGGACCGAGGTCAGGACCGCCTCGACCGCAGCGCGGACGTCGCCGTTCTTCTTGCCGAGGAACTGGCCCTCGCCGAGCTGGTTCGCCGAGTCGGTGAAGATCTTGCCGACGGGGGCGTTGTTGAAGAAGTCCTTCTTGAAGTCCACCAGCGCGGGGTCGTTCCACAGGACCGAGGTCGAGGGGAGGTTACCGGTGGTCTTGAAGATGGTGAGCAGCTGAGCGGGGTCGGTCGCGAAGTTGATGAACTTCCACGCCGCGTCCTTGTTCTTGGACTGCTTCGGGATGGTCAGGTACGCGCCACCCCAGTTACCGCCGCGCTTGCCGTTCGAGCCGGGGATGTCGGCGATGTCCCAGTTGCCCTTGGTCTCGGGGGCCTTGTCCTGGATGTAGCCCATCATCCACGCCGGGCAGGCGATGGTGGCGAACGAGCCGTTCTTGAAGCCCGCGTCCCACTCGGTGCTCCACGCGGCCAGGTTGGCCGAGATGCCCGAGTTCAGGACCTTGAGGGTGGTGTCCCAGGCCGCCTTGACGCCCGAGTCGTCACCCAGCTGCAGGGTCTCGGACTTGTCGAAGTAGCCGGTCGCCTGCTGCGACAGCACCGGGTTCATGATGTTGACCGCGGAGTCGACGAACTTCTTCTTCGGGTCCTTGATGCCGGTCACGTACTGCTGGCCGACCTTGATGTAGTCGTCCCACGTCGGCCACAGGGCCGAGACCTCGGTGCGGTCGGTCGCGAGACCGGCCTGCTTGAAGAGGTCGGCGCGGTAGCACATGGCCAGACCACCGATGTCGGTGCCGAGGCCGATCTGCTTGTCACCGGACATGGAAGCGTTCCACTTCCAGAGGTCGTTCGCCCAGTCCTTCTTGCGGTCGCCGGCGTTGTACGGGGCCTCGTTCAGGTTGACGAACTTGTCGGCCTGAGCGGCGAACTTGAGGATGTAGCCCTCGTCGATCGCGGCCACGTCGGGGGCGCCGCCGTTGCTCACGAGGAACTTCTGCAGGTTCTCGTGGTGCTTGGCGTAGTCACCGGCGTCGAGCGTGACCGTGATGTTCGGGTACTTCGCCTTGAAGGCGTCCATGATGTTCTTGAAGCCGAATTCGCCCCACGAGGCCACCTTGATGGTGACCGGCGCGTTGGCGTCGGCCGGCGGGGTCTTGTCGTCGTCGCCGCCACCACAGGCGGTGATCAGCAGGGCGCTCGCGGCACCGACTGCCGCGAGACGGACCCAGCGAGTCCGGGAGGACGTCATCGTGTGTTGCTCCTTAAGACGGTTGGGAGCGCCCCCAATCGCTTGGGAGCGACAGCGACGGTGCCGCCGATGGTGGCAACGTGTCAACGACCAGCACGGTCACGATCCGGTAACCGCAAGGAAATGCAGCAGCGAGTGACGATCCCGTCCCGACTCGTCGCCGGATTGCCCGGTTTGCGCAGGCCGAGGGTCTCGGTGCGGTCACCCTTCGTTATGGATCCGTGACGAGGTTGCAACCGATCCACGACCAGCAGGTTTCCTGCATGCTTCAATCATCTGACGCCCCGGCGACCCCGGATCCTCCGCTCGAGGGCTTGCGCAGCCCCGGGGGGCGTCGTCCACCATGGAACCGAACCGATTCGACTCCCCCGACCGGCCCCGCCGGTCCTGCCCCCGGTGGTGACCTGTGACCAGCAGCCCCGACGCCTCGCCGTCGCGCACCTTCCCCGACGACTTCCTCTTCGGCGTCGCGACCGCGTCGTACCAGATCGAGGGCGGCGCCCAGGCCGACGGGCGGGGCCCCTCGATCTGGGACACCTTCGCCCGGACCCCCGGCAAGGTGCACGAGCAGCACAACGGCGACGTCGCGTGCGACCACTACCACCGGTGGGAGTCCGACCTCGACCTGATGAAGGACCTCGGGATGCAGGCTTACCGGTTCTCGGTGGCCTGGCCGCGCTGGCAGGCCACCGGCTCGGGCCCGATCAACGAGAAGGGCGCCGCTTGGTACGACCGCTTGGTCGACGGCCTGCTCGAGCGCGGCATCGCCCCCTGGGCGACCCTCTACCACTGGGACCTCCCCCAGGCCCTGGAGGACGCCGGCGGCTGGGCCACCCGCGACACCGCCTACCGGTTCGCCGAGTACTCCGCCGCCGTGCACGCTCGCCTGGGCGACCGCGTCGCGGGGTGGATCACGCTCAACGAGCCCTACTGCTCCTCGTTCCTCGGCTACGCCAGCGGCTACCACGCCCCCGGCCGCTACGACGACAAGGGCACGATCGACGCCGTCCACCACCTGCTCCTCGGCCACGGCCTGGCCCGGCAGGCGATCAAGGAGGCCGACCCGTCGGCACCTGTGGGGATCACCCTCAACCTCTACCCGGTGGACCCGCTGGACCCCGAGGACCCGGCCGACCGCGACGCCGCCCGGCGGATCGACGGGCTGCAGAATCGGATCTTCCTCGACCCGGTGCTGCGGGGGACCTACCCCGAGGACGTGAAGGCCGACGTCGCCGAGGCCAACGACTTCTCGTGCGTGCAGCCCGGTGACCTCGACCTGATCGGCGCCCCGCTGGACTTCCTCGGCGTCAACTACTACTCCCCCATCACGGTGGGGGCGCCCGGGCACGCCGGTGCCGACGGCGAGGGGACGACGATCAACCGCCCCGGCGCGCGGATCTCGCAATGGATCGGCAGCCGCGACGTCCGGTTCCACGGGCGTGGCCTGCCCCGCACCCAGATGAACTGGGAGGTGTACCCCGAGGGCCTGGCCGAGGTGGTGCTGCGGGTGCTCAAGGAGTACGACGCCCCTCCGGTGTACATCACCGAGAACGGCTGCGCCTACCCCGACGAGGTCGTCGACGGCGAGGTGCACGACGTCGACCGCACCGCCTACCTGGAGTCCCACCTCGACGTGCTGGCGCGGCTGGTCGAAGAGGGCGCCGACGTGCGGGGCTACTTCCTGTGGTCGCTGATGGACAACTTCGAGTGGGCGTGGGGCTACTCCCGCCGCTTCGGCGTCGTCCACGTCGACTACGACACCCAGGTGCGCACCGTGAAGGACAGCGGCAAGCGCTACGCACAGATCGTGGCCACCCGCTCGCTGCAGGCCTGAGGCTCGACGCCGTCCGCGGGCCCGCTCGTCAGGAGGGGACGGGCCCGCGGGACGGCGCGAGGTCTAGTTGTACTGACCGGAGACGTTAATTGACTCGCGAGGTACAGCCCCGCTCTGTATCCTCGGCCGCATGTACTTAGGCATCGCTTCGATGAAGCTGCGTTCCGCCCGCTGACGGCGGCGGGACCCCTTCTGATCTCTCGTCTGCCGTCCTGGCCATCTGCCGGGCGGCCGCTTTGTGGTGCCCGGCTCCATGACGAGCTGAGAGTACGCAATGCCAATCACACAACCTGTTCGATCGTGTGTGTGGATCGGGACACCCCAGGGATCCGCCGCACACATCCGCGCTGAATCACTTCACGTCACACTCGGGGACCGGCCTGTGCTGAGTGGGGCCGACGTCACCGTTTCTGCCGGGTCAAGGCTGGCGATCGTCGGCGACAACGGCCGGGGCAAGACCACTTTGCTCCACGTGCTGGCTGGGATCCTGAAGCCTGACTCAGGGGTGGTGACCCAGGTGGGTTCCCTCGTCCTGGTGAAGCAGGACATGGCTACCGAGGACGATCGCACGGTCGGTGACCTGATCGCCGAGGCGACTGCTCCCTCCAGGGCCGCGCTGCAGGCGCTGGACGTGGCCAGCGCTGCGCTAGCCACGGGTGAGGACGCGGCCGATGCCTATTCCGCTGCGCTCGAGGCGGCCAGGCTGCTGGACGCGTGGGATGCCGAACGCCGCGTGGACATCGCTTTGGCGGGTCTGAACGCTTGCAGTGACCGCGCTCGGGTCCTGTCGACCTTGTCGGTGGGCCAGCGGTACCGGGTACGGCTGGCGGTCGCACTCGGGTCGACACCTGACCTCTTGCTGTTGGACGAGCCCACCAACCACCTGGACGCTGCAGGACTGTCCTTCCTGACCGAGCGTCTGCGCGACCATCCCGGTGGCTTGGCCCTGGTCAGCCACGACCGCGCCCTGCTGCATGACGTGGCGACCAGCTTCCTGGACCTCGACCCGACCCGCGATGGCCTGCCCCGCACCTATTCCGGCGGTTACCAGGGCTGGATCGAGGGCCGCCGACGGGAACGGGTCGCGTGGGAGCAGGACCATGCCGCCCAGGTCGCCCAGCACGCGGAACTGAAACGCGCCGCGGCCGAAGCACGCTCTCGCCTGTCTCAGGGCGGATGGCGACCCGACAAGGGAACGGGCAAGCACCAACGGGCCACCCGTGCCGCAGGGGTCGTCCAAGCGTTCAATCGACGTGTCGAAGACCTGGAACGCCACGAGATCGACGTGCCGCAACCACCACTGCGACTGGCGTGGCCGGTCTCGTCCGCGCGCCCCGGGCAGAGTGTTGTGAACGCCTCCAAAGCCGCCGTGGATGGTCGGTTGGTTACGCCGGTCTCAGTGGACGTGAGCGGTGGAGACCGGTTAGTTGTCACCGGGCCAAACGGGGCGGGAAAGTCCACTCTGTTGGCGGTTCTCGGTCAGCGGCTGGTCCCCACCTCGGGGTACGTGCGGGTGAACCCCAGCGCACGCATCGCCCTGTTGTCCCAGGAGGTTCCTGACTGGGATCACGTCAGTCCCGCCCATGTGGCCTACGAGACGTTCCTGGCCAACCACGGGTGCCGATCCCACGCACCGTCACTCGGTTCCCTCGGACTGCTCGAGCCCTCCGCGACCCGCGCCCCGGTGGGGCGCCTGTCGCAGGGGCAGCAACGCCGTCTCCACCTGGCGATGTGTCTGGCCTTGGATCCGGACCTGTTGCTCCTGGACGAACCCACCAACCACCTGTCGTCGAGCCTGGTCGATGACATCACCACCGAGCTGCTGCAGACCTCCTGCGCGGTGATCGTCGCCACGCACGACCGGCAGATGCTCAAAGACCTGGCCGACTGGCCCCACCTGCACCTTGACCCGAAGGACCCCTCATGAACCCGCTTCGCCCCTTGACCATCCCCACCTACCGGACACTGTTCGCAGCCATGGTGCTGACCATCTTCGCCCAGGGAGCCTGGGCCCTCTACCTGGCCATGCAGACCCTCGACCTGGGTGCGACGCCCGCCACGCTGTCGGGTGTCGTCGCATGGAGTGGCATCGGCCTGCTCGCCGGATCCCTCCCGGCCGGGGTGCTCGCTGACCGGATCCCCAACAAGTCCGTCATCGTGGGCGTGCTCACCCTGAACTGCATCGTGGCGACGGCAACCTCCACCGCCGCCATCCTCGACCTAGTCACCTTCTGGATGCTCGCGGCCTCCGCGTTCGTCATCGGTGTCTCGACCGCCTTCTTCTTCCCCGCCTACACCGCCCTCGTCCCGGTGTTGGTGGCCAGCGACGACCTGATGGCCGTCAACGGGTTGGAAGGAGCCACCCGTCCGCTGGTCGGGCAAGCACTCGCGCCAGCCACCGTCGGAGCGATCATCGGCGCGAGCATGCCCGCCGCGGGCGGCTACCTCATCGCCGCAGCACTCGCGCTGGGCCTGGTCGCCGCCCTGCGGCTTCCCGCACCCAGCCCGGCTGAGACCGAGGCCGACGCGTCGGCCGCCTCACCCATCAGCGACCTGATTGCGGGTTTCGGTTATGTAGCCCGCACACGCTGGGTCCGCTCCAGCGTCCTGTTCGCCGCCGTCATGGGACTGGTCGTGACCGGTCCACTCGAAGTTCTCCTCCCTGCCCTCATGCGCTCCTCACACGAGAACGGCCCAGCTCTCTACGGGGCCGTCCTCGCGGCACTGGGTGCGGGTGGACTGATGGGATCGCTGCTGGCGGGGTCGTGGCGCACTCCGGAGCGCTTCCTGCCCGCGATGGTCGGTGCTTGGGCGCTTGGCTGCCTGCCGCTGTCCATCCCTGCCCTGACGAGCAACCCGTGGGCCATCGGCGCGGGCCTGGCGTTCTACGGGGCGCTGATCGGGATCGGGATGGTCATCTGGGGCACCGTCCTCCAAGAACACGTCCCCCTGGAGATGCTCGGCCGGGTCGCCAGCCTCGACTTCTTCATCTCCATCGCCTTCATGCCCCTGTCCATCGCCCTCACCGGAGTCCTCAGCCGCCACATCCACACCCACACCTTGTTCGTCACGGCTGGCCTCGTTCCGCTGGCCATGGCAGCTCTGCTCGCAGCCCTGGGTCAACTCAGGATGCCGCGGACGACGCCCCACGAGGCAGGACAGTCATGACCCACGCGAACGCCGCCCTCACCCCTCGCCATCGACTCAAAGTCGCCCAGCTCGTCGTCGACCAGGGCTGGCCGATCAGCGAAGTGGCTGCCCGGTTCCAGGTGTCCTGGCCCACCGTGAAGCGCTGGGCCGACCGCTACCGAACCGGCCAGTCCATGCAAGACCGCTCCTCACGACCCCACCACTCGCCGAGCAAGACCGACCAGGCAACAACGAAGCACTGCATCCAGCTCCGCCTCCGCCTGCGCGAGGGGCCGGTGCAGCTCGCATGCCGGCTCGGAATCGCGCCCTCGACGGTCCACCGCATCCTGGTCGACGCGCGCCTGAACCGGCTCTCCCACGTCGACCGCGCCACTGGGGAGCCCGTCCGCCGCTACGAACACGACCACCCCGGCGCGATGCTCCACGTCGACGTGAAGAAGCTCGGCAACATCCCAGACGGCGGAGGCTGGCGCTACGTCGGCCGCCAACAAGGCGACCGCAACCGCGCAGCCACACCCGCCAAGCCCAAGAACAAGCACTACGACCCGTTGATGGGCAAGGCCTACGTCCACACCGTCATCGACGACCACTCCCGCGTCGCCTACGCCGAGATCCACGACGACGAAACAGCCCACACCGCCACAGCGGTCCTGGCCAGGGCCGTCAAGTGGTTCAACGCCCGCGGGGTGACCGTCGAGCGGGTCCTGTCCGACAACGGTGGCGCCTATCGCTCACACCTATGGCGCGACACCTGCACAGAACTCGGCATCACGCACAAGCGCACCCGGCCATATCGCCCGCAGACCAACGGCAAGATTGAACGCTTCCACCGCACCCTGGCCGACGGCTGGGCCTACGCCCGCTGCTACACCTCAGAGGCCGAACGCCGAGGCGAACTCGATGGCTGGCTCCACTACTACAACCACCACCGTCCTCACACAGCCTGCGGGAACCAGCCGCCCTTCTCACGATTGACCAACGTCTCCGGTCAGTACATCTAGTCGCCGTGCGTCCACCAGGGGTCGTCGGGTTCGACGACGGGCAGGTCGGGGCCGGGCAGGGGCGCCTTCGGCTTCACGGGCGAGCCCGAGCCGAAGAGCTCGTTCATGATCGCCCGGTAGACCTCGTCGGAGTCGGGGACGAAGTTGATGAAGTCGATCGCCTGCTTCTGGCCGGCGGACTCGACGACGAACTGGCCGTAGCCGAGGATCCGCCCCCACGGGCTGCGCACATAGTTCATGTCCGTCACCTTGCCCAGGGGCATCATCGCGACCTTGCGCCGGAGGATGCCGGCGTTGTTGATGAGCCGCTTCGACGTGACGACGAAGTAGTCCCGCCGCCACTCGAACAGCTTCCAGGCCAGGCGAGCCACCAGGACGAGCCAGGCGACGATCAGGACCGAGCGGATGTAGTCGACGTTCGGGTCGATCCACTGGTCGAGGAGCGCCACGGCCACCGCCGCACCGACGACGGTGACCACCGGTTCGAGCACCCGGATCCAGTGCTCGTGCAGCACGAACAGCACTCGCTCGCCCTCGGCGAGGTACTTGTGCAGCTCCCGGGGCCCGGGCTCCCCCCCGGCCACGGGCTAGGCGCCGATGATCCGGTCGAAGAACCGGAAGATCTGCTGGATGCCCTCGAGGACGATCTCCCAGACGCGACGCACGACCTCGGCCGACTTGTCGGGGTTGTTGTAGATCGCGTAGAGAACGAAGACCAACGCGATGATCCCGATGATCCTTCGCGTCCGGGTCGAGAGCATCCCGCCTCCTCGATACCGGGCGGGTCGGGTGACACCACCGCGGCGAGTACGTCGACCGGCCGGTGGCCGGAACGGTCGGGTCCGAGCGGGTGGGAGCCCGTCACGCACACGACCCGGACATCATGGACCACGACCGTGACGCGGAGGTGGACGCCGCGCGCTCGCGGCGCGTGTCGCTCGCGAAAGGGGCGCGAAGGTCAGCCCGCGACGCCGTACAGCCGGTCCCCGGCGTCCCCGAGGCCTGGCACGATGTAGCCGACCTCGTTGAGCCGCTCGTCCACGGCCGCGACGACGACCGTGAGCGGCGCGTCGTCCCCGAACGCCTCGCGCAACGCCTGTAGCCCCTCGGGCGCGGCGAGCAGGCACACGGCCGTGACGTCGGTCGCGCCCTTGTCGAGCAGGAACCGGGTGGCGGCGATCAGCGTGCCGCCGGTGGCCAGCATGGGGTCGAGCACGTAGGCCTGGCGGCCCTCCAACGACTCCGGCAGCCGGTTGGCGTAGGTGCTGGCCTGCAGGGTCTGCTCGTCGCGGACCATGCCGACGAAGCCGACCTCGGCGGTCGGCACCAGGCGGGTCATCCCGTCGAGCATGCCGAGCCCGGCCCGCAGGATCGGGACGACGAGGGGCTTGGGGCGCGCGAGGTGGACGCCGGTCGTCGTCGCCACGGGGGTGTGGATCTCGTGGGGCTCGACCCGCACGTCACGGGTGGCCTCGTAGGCCAGCAGCGTGACCAGTTCGTCGGCCAGACGCCGGAACGTCGGGGAGTCGGTGTCCTTGTCGCGCAGGACCGTGAGCTTGTGCGCCACCAGCGGGTGGTCGACCACGTGCAGCCGCATGAGCGGCAACGTACCCCGTCTCCGCCGGCTGGTGCCGGGCCCTACGGCGGGGGTGGGCCCTGGGACGAACCCTGCGCGGCGAGCCGGGCGAGCGCGTCGTCGAGGGCGCGGTGCAGCTCGGCGGCGTCGCAGCCCGCCTGCAGGCCCACGAGCGCGAGGCGGTCGGCGGCCCGCGGGAGGGCGTCGTCGGCGGCGGGCGGACGGAGCGGGGCCACCGTCGTCCCGTGCCGCCCTCCCGTGACGACGAGCCCGTCGCGGGCGAGCTCGTCGTAGACGCGTTGCACGGTGCCGCGGGCGAGTCCGAGGTCGCCCGCGAGGTGTCGGATCGTGGGCAGCCGGGTTCCCGGCGCGAGGGCACCGGAGGCGATGAGGCGTTCCACCTGCTCGCGGAGCTGCTCGAACACCGGCACCGGCGAGTCGGGGTCGACGGCGACGATCACGCGAACGCCTCGGGCGCCCAGCCGCGGGGCGGGCGGGGCCGGGCGCGGCGGAGCTGGACGACGGCGACGACGAGCCCGGCGAGGGCGGCGGCCGCCTGCGCGGCGGCCAGCGCCTGCGCGGCGACGTCCGACGTCACGCCCGGCAGCGTCACCGCGGTGAAGGCCCACGCGGCGGTCAGCGACGCCGCGGCGAGTTCGAGCCGGGCGAGGGAGGCGACGGCGAACCCCCGCAGCCGCTCGTCGAGCCGGCGCGCCCGGTCGGACAGGGCGGTCCGGCGCCGGTCGATGACCGTGCGCCGGGTCAGTTCGGCCAGCGCGACGACGGCCAGGCCGAGGAGCAGGGCCGTGAGCGAGCGCGACGTGGCCGCGGCGTCGGGGGCCGCGAGGGCCTGGGCTCCGGCGATGACGACGGCGAGCCCCGCGACGGCACGGGCGGTGCGCAGGTGGCCGGACCCGGTGGCGGTGTCGCGCGGCTGCAGGGACGCGACGGCGGGGCCGGCCGCGCGCGGGACGCGGAACGACTCGGCGAGCAGGGCGCCGAGGATGACCCCGCCGAGGCCGAGGAACAGCGGGTCCGCCAGCGGGGTGATGCCCCCGACGCCGACCCGCAGCTGCCCCGCCCAGCGAACGGCCACCACCAGCGCCAGCACCACTCCCACGACGCCGCCCACGACCCGGTGGGCCCGGTGGCGGGCGAGGTAGCGGGCGACCACGAGTGCCTCGTCGGCGGGCGGCGCCGCCGACCCCGTGAGCCAGGCCACGTCGTCGTCCGCGACGCGCGTGCGCAGCATCAGCGCGACGAGCAGCACGAGCAGCACCACCAGGGCGACCGGACCCAGCATGAGGACGCCGGACATGACCCCTCCTCTATTGACTCATTGGCATAGTACATTGGGCCAATGACGTCCGACACCCCCTCGCCGACGGCCCCGCTCGACCCCGACGTCGTCGGCCTCGTGCCCCGCGGTCGCGGCAGCGCCCTGGCCCTGGGCGTCGTCGGCGTCCTCGCCTGTGTCGTCGCCTGGATCGGCCCCCACTGGCGCCCCGCGCTGGTGGGCTCGGGGTACGGGGGCATGAGCGCGCCGCTGGGCGACGGGCACATGCTCACGGCCCTGCAGCTCGAACCCACCGGCACCGGCCCGGTGTCCATCCAGGCGGTCTCGCACGAGGGACCCGAACGCATCGACGGCGTGTGGGTGGTCCGCACCACGGCCGCCGACTGGGCGCCGGGCGGGTTCCTCGCCGGCGAGCCGGGGTCGTGGACCCGGCCCGCGCCGGTGTCCGCCGAGGGCCTGCCCACCGACGTCCCGGATGTCGACGGGCGCGCGGGCGTCCACCTCGTGATCCGCTGGAGCGGCGTCGACTGCGACCGGCCCAGCGCCCACACCGCGCCCCGGGTGAGGCTGCGCTGGCTCGGCGCCGTCCCGATCGAGGAGGACCTGCCCGACCTCCTCGCGCCCGGCGCGGCCTGCTCGTCATGAGGCGGCACGATGAGGGGGTGAGCGATCCGCGCCGCTGGACGGCGTCCCCGCCGCCCTCGGTGCGCGACGTCGACGCCATGCGCGCGGCCCTCGACGAGGCGTGCGCCGCCGCCGGGCACGGCGACGTGCCCATCGGGGCGGTCGTGCTGGGGCCCGACGGTGTCGAGCTCGGCCGCGGCCACAACGTGCGCGAACGGGACGCCGACCCGGCCGGTCACGCCGAGATCGTCGCCCTTCGCGCCGCGGCCGCCGCCCGGGGCGAGTGGCGGCTCGACGGCTGCACCCTCGTCGTCACGCTCGAGCCCTGCACGATGTGCGCCGGGGCGATCGTGCTGGCCAGGGTGGCGCGGCTCGTGGTGGGGGCGTGGGACCCGAAGGCCGGCGCCGCCGGGTCCGTGCGGGACGTCGTGCGCGACTCCCGGCTCAACCACTCCGTCGAGGTCGTGGGCGGGGTGCTGGAGGCCGAGTGCGCGGCCGTCCTGCGGGAGTTCTTCGCCGGGCACCGCTGACCGGGCTCCCCCGGCCGCCCTCCGCCCGCCCGTTCCGCGCGGCCCCGCGGAACGGGTTCGGAGCAGCCCTGGGGACGCGCTATCCTCGTCGGGCTACTGGTGGTGTGTCCGAGCGGCCTAAGGAGCACGCCTCGAAAGCGTGTGAGGGGGCAACTCCTCCGTGGGTTCAAATCCCACCGCCACCGCCCTGAATGAGGGCCCCGAGATGATCCTTCTCGGGGCCCTCATTCATGTTCGACCGGGGAAGTCGTCGCCGGCGAGGATGGCGAGAGTCTGCCCGGCTCCCCCTGGCCGGATGGTCACGCCAGCAGGTCGAGGTACTTCTTCCGGGCCGGCATCGCGTGGATGACCAGCTCCTCCCCACCCTCGAAGACCAGCACCACGGTCTCCAGCAGTCGGGCCCTGGTGTCGAAGCCGAGCCGCAGCTCCCGCGTGGGGGACTCGTCGTCGAGCGGTTCGATCCACGTGGGCCACTCGGCGGCGTGGGTGGCGTCCTCGGCGGTCACGCCGTGCTTCAAGGCGGACCGGTGGACCCTCACGAGGCGAAGTGGGCGAGGGCTGCTCGAATCAGCTCGGAGCGACTCATGTCGCTGCGAGCCGCCGCCGCATCGACGGCGGCCAGTTCGTCGCTGGTCAGCCTCACGGCCACGACCTGCATCGGTTCCGCCCCTCGGCCCGGGCGGCCCCGCCCGCGGCGCTTCAACGCCTCGACGTCGTACCCCGCCTCGGCCTCGTCGGCCCACGCCTGGATCTGCTCCTCAGTCACCATCCAATTAACGTAAAACGAAAACCGGGGGGCGTCCAGCCTGACCTGTTCCCGAGGCGCGTACCACTGCTGGGAGCGCGCGGCATTCTCGCCGCTCACGCCGCGGGCGTACCGTGCGGGCGGTGACCGACCCGACCGCCCCGCGCCGCGCCGTCCTCGTCGACCCCGCCGACCTCGCCCCCGAACTCGCCGGACCGCGCCCGCCGCGGCTGCTCGACGTCCGCTGGGCGCTCGGCGCCCCGCACGGGCTCGCCGACCACCGCGAAGCTCACCTCCCGGGCGCCGTGTTCGTCGACCTCGACGAGGAGCTGTCCGGCCCGGCGGCCCCGGGCGTGGGGCGCCACCCGTTGCCCGACCCGGAGCGGCTGCAGGAGGCCGCCCGGCGCTGGGGGCTGAGGCAGGGCGAGCCGGTCGTCGCCTACGACGCCACCGGCAACCTGGCCGCCGCGCGCGCCTGGTGGGTGCTGCGCTGGGCGGGGGTCGCCGACGTCCGGCTCCTCGACGGCGGCCTGCAGGCGTGGCAGGAGGCCGGGCTTCCGGTGGAGTCCGGGGAGGTCGTACCCCAGCCCGGGGACGTCGTCGTCACGCCGGGCCGGCTGCCGCACCTGGACACCGACGACGTCCTCGACCACGTGCGCGAAGGCGGCCTGCTCCTCGACGCCCGCCCGGCCTCCCGCTACCGCGGCGAGCCGAACCCGATCGACCCCGTGCTCGGGCACGTCCCGGGCGCGGTGAGCGCGCCGACCACCGAGCTCCTGGGCGCCGACGGGCGGTTCCTGGACGCCGTGGCGCTGAAAGCGCGGTTCGGCGACCTCGGCGCGCACCCGGGCAGGCCTGTGGCGGTCTACTGCGGGTCGGGAGTCACCGCCGCGCACGAGATCGCGGCGCTGGCCGTCGCGGGGATCGACGCGGTGCTCTACCCGGGCAGCTGGTCGCAATGGGCCACGCAGCCGGGGCGCCCGGTGGCCGTCGGCGAGGCCCCCGGCGACCCCCACCCGCCGGAGTGACGCATCTGGGGAGTGTCGTCGCGGCTATACCGCGACGAAACTCCCCAGATCGCGCAAGGGCTCAGGGCACGAGCACGATCTTGCCCGTGGTGTGGCCCTCGAGGATCAGCTCATGCGCCCGCGCGACCTCGGCGAGGGGCAGCTCGGCGGCCACGAGCACCTGCAGCTCGCCGGTGCCGAGCAGCCGCGCCAGCTCGGGCCGCGCGGCGTCGCGCACCTCCGTGCCCGGGTCGGCGCCCGGCCCCGCACCCAACGCCTTGATCCCCGCGGCGCCGGCCCGCGCGAAGGCGGCGATCGTGGTGATCCGGGAGCGGTCGGCGACCAGCTCCAGGGACGTGTCGACCGCCTCGTCGGTGCCCGCGGCGTCGATCGCGGCGTCCACCCCCTCGGGCGCCAGCTCCCGCACGCGGTCGGCGAGGCCAGGCCCGTAGACGACGGGTTCGGCACCCAGCGACCGCAGCAGCTCGTGGCGTCCCTGCCCGGCGGTGCCGATCACCCGCGCCCCGCGCAGCCGCGCCAGCTGCACGAGCAGCAGGCCCACGCCCCCGGACGCCGCGTGCACCAGCACCGTGTCGCCCTCCGCGGCCGACACGACCGTCAGCGCGTGCACCGCCGTCGCGCCCGCGAGCATCACGCCCGCCGCCTCGGCGAACGACACCCCCGCGGGCTTGGGCACGAGCGACGACGCGGGCACGGTCAGCGCCGAGGCGTACGCGCCGTCGACCCGGTAGCCGATCACCTCGTCGCCCACCGACACCGGGCCCACCGGCCCCACGGCGTCGGGACCCACCGCCGTCACGACGCCCGCCACCTCAGCACCCAGCCGCATCGGCAGCGCCCCCGGGTCGCGCCCGAACGCCCCGGAGTACCGCTTCGCGTCGAACGGGTTGACCCCGGCCGCTCGCACCTCGACCCGCACCTGACCCGGGCCGGGCTCCACGTCGTCCACCTCGACCAGCGCGAGCTGCTCGGGCCCGCCGTACCCCTGCGCCACCACCGCGATCGTCATGGGCGCGGCAACCAGGGGCCGGGAGTGATGATTCCCGGCACCAGGGTCGGCTCGATGGACGGTTCGCGGCGCTATTCGCCGCAGACAGTCCCTAGCGCCCTCGCCAGACCCGGCCCCCGGGCCGCACGGGGCGACCGCTCAGCGACGCACCGTGTAGTGCAGGTGCAGCACGCGGTCGCCCTGCACGATCCGGTCGGCGTCCGCGAGCGGCACGGCGCCCACGTGGTCGCCGAAGTAGCGCGCCCCGCCCCCGAGGACGACCGGGACGACGTCCATCGCCACCTCGTCGACCAGCCCGGCGGCGAACGCCTGGCCGCCGACGTCCCCGGCCGTCACGCTGACCAGCCCGTCCCCTGCCAGCTCCCGGGCCCGCGCGATCCCCGCCGTCACCGACGCGGCCGTCTCGACGGGCGCGTCGGGGTGCGCGGCGAGCCACTCCTCGGGCAACGGCCGGTGCGTGACGACGATCAGGCGTCGCCCGGCGCCCGGGCGGCCGTCCCAGCCGTTCGTCTGGTCGAACAGGACCCGGCCGATCACGGTGACGTCGACGGCGTCCCAGAACGGCTGCACGTACGCCGCCGACGCCGCCGAGACCCGGAACGTCCAGCCGCTCTCGCGGACGACGGCCTCGGTGTCGCCGTTGCCGTACCAGTCGAACAGCGCCTCGATCGAACCGTCGGGGCCCGTGATGAACCCGTCCACCGACACCACCGCGTGCATCACGACCCTGGCCATGGGTGTCCCTCCTCGATCCTCGGGCGCCCGGGAGCGAGCACCCGCCCGACTCGACCGGTGACGCCCGCGGAACTCATCGCCCCCCGGCGAACCGCTCCACCAGCGCCGGATCCGCGAACGTCACGTTGGCGCGCACGAGGCCGCCCGCCACACGCAGCACCTGCACCGAGTGCGGCCGCAGCCCGCCGTCGGCAGGCGCCCAGGTGAGCAGCGTCGGCGCGTCGTTGACCCGGGTCGTCTCCACCCGCCAGCCGCCCCCGCGGCGGGCGAACACGGCCTCCATGAACGCCGCGTAGTCGCGCGCACCGGCCAGCCACAGCGCCACCGGGGGCATCTCCAGGACGACGTCGGCGGCCAGCAGCGCCGTCAGCGCGGGCACGTCGGCGGCCTCGAAGGCGGCGACGTAGCGGCGGACGACGTCCCGCTCGCCCGGGTCGGCGGGTTCGCGCCACTCCTCCAGCACGGGGCCGCAGGCGCGCAGCGTGCTCCGGGCGCGCTGGAGGCTGCTGTTGACGGACGCGACGCTCCAGCCCAGGACGTCGGCCACCTCGGCGGCGGGCAGCTGCAGCACCTCGCGCAGCACGAGCACCGCCCGCTGCCGGGCGGGCAGCAGCTGCAGGGCGGCGACGAACGCGAGCCTCAGGCCCTGCCTCTGCTGGACGGCCAGCGCGGGGTCGGCCACCCAGGCGTCGGGCATGGGCTGCAGCCACGGCAGGTCCAGGCGCGGGACGAGCGGGGCGTCGGGTGCGCCCGCGGGGCCCAACCCGCTCGGCAGGGGCCGTCGCGCACGCCCCTCCAGCGCGGTGAGGCAGGCGTTCGTCGCGATCCGGTGCAGCCACGTGCGCAACGACGCCCTGGCCGGGTCGTAGCTCGCCGCCGCCCGCCACGCCCGCACCAGCGTCTCCTGGGCGAGGTCCTCCGCCTCGTCGAGTGACCCGAGCATGCGGTAGCAGTGCGCGAGCACGTCGCCGCGCAGGGCGGTGATCTGCTCGGTGAGCGCGGGGTCCGCGGCGGGGGTCACCGCGCGACCCTACGGCCCGGACCGGACCGCGGACCCCGCGGTGGAGCCGAGACGCCACCGATCACGCGAGCCGGCGATGAGTCGCGGCCCCCGCGCCGGTACATGTCCCGGACGCGCCGATCGGCGGCGCGCGCAGGCGAGGAGCACAGCGCATGGGCGAGGTCATCGTGGTGCAGTTCACGACGCTGGACGGCGTCGTCTCCGACCCGGACGGCCGGTGGGGCACCGGCCACGGCGGCTGGGCGTTCCGCTACGGCTCGGGGCCGGTCACCGACGACAAGTTCCGCCTCGGGCGGCGCCAGGACGACGGCGTCCAGCTGTACGGCCGCCGAACCTGGGAGCACTTCTCGCGGCTGTGGCCCGGGCGCGACGGCGAGTTCGCGGCCCGGATGAACGCCGTGCCCAAGCGCGTGGCGACCCGCACCCGCATCGACGCGACGGCGTGGTCGAACTCCGCCGCGATCGACGGCGACCCGCTCGCCTGGGCGGCGCGGGAGAAGTCCGAGCACGACGTCGTGGTGATCGGCAGCCTCAGCCTGGTGCACGCGCTCGCCGCCGCCGACCTGGTCGACGAGTACCGCCTGATCACCTTCCCCACCGTGCTGGGAGCCGGGCAGCGGCTGTTCGCCGACGGTGTCGCGGCCGAGTTCCGGGTCACGGCGGCGGAGTTCTCCGACCCCGAACGCATCACCACCTACACGGTCCTGCGGCGGCAGCGCACCTGAGTGCCGCTCAGCCCTGCCAGGCCTCGCCGTCGGGGCTGGCCAGGACGACGACGTAGCCGTCGGGGTCGCGCACCCAGACCTCGCGGTGCGAGGGGCCCTCCCCTTCGGCCGGGTTGCGGTGCACCGGGCGGACCAGCTCCGCCCCCGACGCCTCGACCCGCGCGAGCACGGCGTCGAAGTCCGACACCTCGCCCAGCCACACCAGCACGCCGTTGCCGCGGGGCGCTGCAGGGTCGATCGGGAGGACGCCGTGGTCGTGGGGGACGTCGGCTCGGTGCAGCTGCAGCACGAGCTGGCCGTCGGCCAGCAGCCGCTCGTACTCCTCACCGCCGTGACCGGCGACGAGGCCCACGACGTCGACGTACCAGCGTCGTGAGGCCTCGACGTCGGCGACGGCCAGCATGGTCTGCGAGCGCGCGAGGGGCGCGGGCGCCACCAGCCCCAACCGGTTGCCCGCGGGATCGGCGACCTCCACGAGCCAGCGGGCCCCCTGGTCGAGCGTCGGCGCGCCGAGCACGCGGCCCCCCGAGGCGGCGACGGCCGCCAGGGCAGGCGCCAGCGCCTCGATCGTGAACCACGCGACCGGACCCGCCGAGGCGGGGGCCGGGGCGAGGGCGGGGGTCCACTGCCCGATCAGGCCCGGTGCGGTGAAGCTGCCGAACTCGACCTCGCCCTCCCAACCGAGCACCGCCGCGTAGAAGGCGAGCGAGGCGGCGACGTCCCGCGTGGGCAGTTGCAGGTAGCCCAGCGACCCGTGGGCCGGCGTCGGGTGGCTGCTCATCGGCACGTCCGCTCGTCCGGGCAGGCGCGGAGCCCGGCTGCTCCTCCTGCCGGAACCGATCCTGCCCCGGGAGGACCGTCCGACGCGAGGGTCGTCAGGCGACGGGCGGGGGGCCCAGCGGATCAGGGACCCGGCGGTCACGGCGACCGCGGGCCTCCAACCGGCGTCCCGCCTCGATCCCGCCCAGCACGAGGACGGCGCCCAGCACCGACAGCGGCGCCAGCCTGTCCCCGCCCAGCGCCACCCCGGCGAGCAACGCCCACACCGGCTCCGAGCCCAGCAGCAGCCCCGCGCGCGACGCCGAGGTGCGCGGCACCGCCCAGCTGAGCACCCAGAACGCGAACACCGTGCAGACGACGGCCAGGTACGCCAGGACGGCGACGTCCGCGGCGCCCAGCGAGCGCGCCACCGTCACCGGCGACGCGCCCGCGAACGGCGCGACGACGGCGGTCACGACCGTCACCACCGCCATCTGGACGAGCGTGAGCGCCGAGGCGTCGAGGTCGCGGCCGGACACCCGGCGGTGCAGCAGCGTCATCTGGACGGCGCGCACGGCCGCCGCGGCGAGCATCAGCGCGTCCCCGGCCGCCGGGACGCGCAGGCCCCCGCCCTGGCTGAGCAGCACCACCCCGGCCAGCGCCGTCGCCATCGCCGCCCAGAACGCCGGCGGCACCGGCGCACGCTCCACGATCGGCGTCAGCACGATGACCAGGCTGATCACGAGGCCCGCGTTCGTGGCCGAGGTGTGAGCCACGCCGAAGGTCTCCAGCGCGAAGATCACCGAGAGCAGCAGCCCCAGCGGCACCCCCACCCGCAGGTGCTCGCGGCTGACCCGGCGCCCCGCCAGGACCGCCAGCCCCGTGACGGCGACGGCGAAGCGCAGCGCGAGGACGGCCACCACCGTGTCGGGGGTCACCAGGTGCTTCGTGGTCAGGTACGTCGTGCCCCACGCGACGGCCACCGTGAGAAGGGCTGCGTCGGCGGCCGACCTGCGCGTCACGGGCGTCTCCTCAGCCGGGATGGGTTCCGAACCACAGGGGGATCAGGAGCAGCCCCCCGAACCGGAGGACCCGCCCCACCCACGTGACCAGGGCGAACGGGAGCCAGCGCATCGACGTCGCGCCGGCGAGGACGGCGGTGGCGTACAGGGGCGGGAAGCCGACCGCCGAGGACAGGAACAGGATCGCCAGCGCCCCCCACCCGCCGCCGCGGACGATCTCCCACGACCGGGCGCAGCCCACCGCGACCCAGTGCCGGCACCGGCGCCAGGCGCGCCGCCACCACCGCGGACGCTCGGCCTCGGCGCGCTCCGACTCGTCGAGGTCCGGCGCCGATGCCGACGGCTGCGCCGGTGCCTGCTCCTCCGGGTCGGAGGTGAGCACGTCGGCCTCGTGCCGAGCCTTCTGTGTGCGGCGCAGCAGGAACCCCGCCTTGGCGTACCGGGCCCCGAAGAACAGCCCGAGCTTGCCCAGCGTCTGGCCCGTGGACACCACGAGCACCAGCCAGACCCACGACGTGTCGGTGGCCGTGGCCGCCCCCACCACGTACAGCTCGATGTTGAGGATCGGGATGAACGCGCTGGCCACGGCGAACCAGAACGCGGTCGTGAGCAGGACGCCGTCCACGCCTCACCCCGCTCCGGGCTCGGGTGCCCCGGGGCGGCCGGGGCGCACGACCGTCCACCACCGCACCAGCGACACCGACTTGATCACCGCGGCCGCGCACGCCGCGATGACCGCCGGCCACCACCACTGCACGACGGCGACGCACAGCACCACGACCGAGGTGTTGAGCGCCTTCGCAGGCTTGGACCAGTTCCAGCGGAAGATCGGCCGGTCCACGAGGTAGAAGTAGTTCGGGCTGAGCACGGGGTGCCGCACGAACACCAGCGACAGCACGAGGTCGACGACGGCGAACTGCGCCAGGAAAATCGCGATCGGCAGGCGCATCTCGGGCAGGACCTGCCACAGCCCCACCCCGAGGGTCACCGTGCAGATGCGGTCGCAGACGACGTCGCCCACGCCGCCGAGGCGGGTCTCCTGGTCCATCGCGCGGGCCAGCGCGCCGTCGGCGATGTCGCCCGCCCAGTAGACGAGGTAGCCGGCCGCGAGCCATGCCAGGGAGCCGACGGCGATGCCGTGGACGGCGACGGCGACCGCGGCCACGGTGCGCACGACGGTGACGGCGTTGGCGAGGGTCCGCGGGCTCTGCGGACGGCCGTCGTACCAGCCGTGCTCGGCCACGTCCCTCGCCCCCTCACCTCTCCCCTGATCCGGCCGGGCCGCCGGGTCACCGGCCCGCAGCCTAGCCCTCGCCGGAGGGCACGGGACGGCCCGTCGGGGAGCCGGACGCGACGGGACGGCGTCCCGGCGATGACTTTCCGGTGCCGCGCGGGTCGGATCCCCAGACCCGTCCGCCGCGCTCCCCGGAGGCCCCGATGCCCCGCATGATCTTCCCGAACCTGCCCGTGACCGACCTCGACAAGACCCGCGCCTTCTGGACCGGGCTCGGGTTCTCCTTCGACGACCGGTTCTGCGACGGCAACGCGATCTGCCTGGTCCTCAACGACCTCGCCTCGGCCATGCTGCTGCGCCGGGAGTTCTTCGCGACCTTCACCACCCGGGAGGTCGCCGAGCCGGGCGGCCCCGTCGGCTCGATCCTCGCGGTGCTGCAGGACTCCCGGGAGGACGTCGACCGCCTGGTGGACGCGGCGCTGGAGGCGGGGGCGAGCCCGGTCAAGGACGCCAACGACCTCGGCTTCATGTACGGGCGGGCCTTCACCGACCTCGACGGGCACCAGTGGGAGTTCTTCTGGATGGACCCGGCGTCGGTCCCCCCGGCGGAAGGCGAGGCGTGAGATGACCCCGACCCTGCTGGAGTCTCGCCCGCTGTCGGCGCACGGGCCTAGGCTCGCTCGGGTGACGCAGACCACACCCGCACCGGTCGAGTTCGAGTCGCCCGAGGCGCTCGCCGCCGCCGCGCAGCGCTACCGGCGCGAGCTGCTCGCACACTGCTACCGGATGACCGGCTGCCTGCACGAGGCCGAGGACCTGGTGCAGGAGACGTACCTGCGCGCCTGGCGGGCCGCCGAGACCTTCCAGGGCCGCTCGTCGATGCGCACGTGGCTGTACCGGATCGCCACCAACGCCTGCCTCACGGCGCTCGACGGCCGCAAGCGCCGGCCGCTGCCCAGCGGTCTGGGCGGGCCCGCGTCCGACCCGGCGAACGAGCTGTCGACGCAGGACCTCTCGTGGCTGGAGCCGATCCCCGACGCGCTGGTCGGCCTCGGCCAGGGCACGGCGCTCGACGCGGAGGACCCGGCCGACCGGGCGGTGCACCGCTCGACGGTGCGGCTCGCCCTGATCGCCGCGCTGCAGCACCTGACCCCGCAGCAGCGGGCCGTGCTGGTGTTGCGGGACGTGCTGGCCTGGCGCGCAGCCGAGGTCGCGACCGTGCTCGACACCTCCGTGGCCGCCGTCAACAGCCTGCTGCAGCGGGCCCGGGCGCAGCTGGCCAGCGTCTCCCCGCGCGAGGAGGAGGCGAGCGAGCCCGAGTCGCCGCAGTTGCGCGAGCTGCTCGACACCTACGTCTCGGCGTTCGAACGCTACGACGTGCCCGCCATCGTCGACCTCCTGCACGCCGACGCCGTGTGGGAGATGCCGCCGTTCGACTCCTGGTTCCAGGGGGCCGAGAACATCGGCGGGCTCATCTCGCGGCACTGCCCCGCCTCCGGTCCCGGCGACCAGCGCCTGCTGCCCACCACCGCCAACGGGCAGCCCGCGTTCGGGCTCTACATGCGCGGGGAGGACGGCGTGCACCGCGCGTTCCACCTGCAGGTCCTCGACGTCGACGACGCAGGGAAGGTGCGTCACGTCGTCGCCTTCTTCGACACCTCGCTGTTCGCCAGGTTCGGCCTGCCCGAGGTTCTGTAACGTCGTCCCGCGCCCGCTTCGAGGGGCGACGCGAGGCAGCGGCAGGGGGTCGAGGTGCGGGTGCGGGTGAGCGATCCCTCCGGTGCGGTGTGGGTCGTGGAACGGAGGTGGTGGCCGGGCCTGGGCCACCTCGCCCGCCGCTACACGCGGTGGATGCGCCGCGGGGACGCCCCAGGCTCGGGAAGTCTTGCCCCGAACCCGCTCGACGTTCTCGACGCCGACGTCGACGTGGATGGTGACGACCTGCTGGGATCGCTGGTGGTGGGTCTGGTCGTCGTCGTTCTGTGGGTCCTGCTGTTCCTCTTCGGCGGGTGGCTCTTCCTCCCGTTCGCGTTGCTCGGCGACCTGCTGCTCACGGTCCCGGTGCTCGTGGGCCTGCCCGCGCTACGTGCCCTGGGGGTCGTGCCCTTCACGGTGCGCGCGTTCCCCGGTGGCGACGGCGACGCGCTCGCGTGGCGGGTGCGCGGGGTGCGCCGCTCCGCTCACGCCGCTCGCGGGCTCGCGGCGATCATCGCTTCCGGAGACACCCCGCCCGCCAACCCGCGGGACCTGCTCCGCGGCGTCCAGGACTGAACGGCGCGGCAGCCCACGACCCCGCCCCGCAGTCCACGACCCCGCCCCGCAGTCCACGACCCCGCCCCCGAGTCCACGACCCCGCCCGGCGGCCCTCCGCGATCCCGGGCCACAGGCGCCCCTCCCGTTGCCCGGCCGGGAGGCTTTCTCTTTCTGAGTTTTGTCACACCAGCGTGACAAAACTCAGAAAGAGAACCGGTCTCCGCCGCGACACACCCGCGGTGACGCGAAGGGGTAGACCCGCGCCGCCGGACCCGGGCACCGCGCGCGCTCGGGCCGCAGCCGCCTACCCGCCGAAGGGCAGTACCGGCACCCCACGCACGCCCGGACGCACCGCGAACACCGCGCCCGCGCCGGGCTCCTCGCCGGGGGCGAGGTCGCGCTGGGACGTCGTCACCACGAGCACGTCGAGGTCGGGCCCGACGAACGCGGGGCACGTCACGTAGGTGACGGGGAACTCCACGACGGCGTCGAGGCGGCCCGCGGGGTCGTAGCGCAGCACCGCCCCGCCGTTCCACACCGCCACCCACACGCCGCCGTCGGCGTCCAGCGTCAACCCGTCCCCGACGGGGATGTCCGCGGGCAGCCGGGCGTGCACGCGCCGCCCGGTCACCTCGCCGTCGGCGTCGAGGTCCAGGACGTCGAGGCGCCCGGTGGCGCTGTCGGCGAAGTAGGCGCGGGTCCCGTCGGCCGTGAAGCTCAGCCCGTTGCTCACGGAGAGGTCGGCGAACACGGGTGAGTCCACCCGCACCGCCGAGCCGTCGGGGTCCAGTCGCCACATGCGGCCCTGGCCGTCGGCGGCGTCCCACGCCATGGCACCGCACCAGAACCGGCCGCGGGTGTCGCACCCGCCGTCGTTGAACCGCCACCCCTGCCGCGGGCCGGGGTTGTCCCACAGATCGGGGAGTGCGCGGGCGCTGCCGCCTGCGGGATCGGCCGGGTCCTCGGGGGCATCCAGCAGGGTGAACCCGCGTTCGGTGGCCACCGCGAGCCCGCCCGACGCCCGTGGCCGCACGCACGCCACGACGCCACCGAGATCACGGCGCGTGACGTCGAGGGCCGGCAGCTCAGCGCCGGGATCGGCACGCAGCCGGGCCGTGAGCAACCCGCCGTCCTCGAGGTCGACGAGGTGGACGACGCCGGTCGCCGGGTCCCACACGGGGCCCTCCCCGAGACCCTCGCAGACGACGTCGCTGACCTGCTGCGCCCGCAGCGTCCTCGGTGCCATGCGCCCGAACCTACCCATGCGCGAGCGGGTGTCACCTCCGGCGCGCACCACGCCGGAGATGGTCGCAGGCCGCCCGCCGCAAAATCTTTGAACTTGCAACACTTGAGAGCAGACAGATCCGTGGCGAGGGCCCTACTGTGACGGCCGTCACCCGTCCCACGCTCGGAGGAACCGGCATGAACACCCCCACCACCGTCGAGGCGACCGCCACGGACGGCACCGCGCTCGGCCGCCGTCGCGTCATCCAGCTCGGCGCCGCCGGCGTCTGCGGACTGATCACGCTCGGCACCCTCACCGCCTGCGGCTCCGACGACGACAAGCCGGCCGACGCCGCCAGCCCGTCCGCGTCCGGCGGCGGCGAGGTCGTCGCCAAGCTCTCCGAGGTGGCCGTGGGTGCGACCGTCGTCGTCACCGGTGGCACCGAGCCGCTCGTCCTCTACCGCGAGTCCGAGACCGTGGTGAAGGGCTTCAGCGCCAAGTGCACCCACAAGTTCGCCACCGTGGCCCTCGCCGGTGACGTGCTCGACTGCCCCCTGCACCACTCGAAGTTCGACCCCAAGACGGGCGCCCGGCTCGACGGCGTCGCCGTCGACCCGCTGCCCAAGCGCGACGTGTCGATCAAGGGCGAGGACATCGTCCTCGCCTGAGCGCCCGGACACGACGCAGGTCCCGCCTGCGACGGCGCCGCCACGCCTAGCGTGACGGCGCCGTCGACGTTGCGGAGGCCCTCGTGCACGACCCCGACACCCCGAGCGCAGCCCGGCCACGCAGGGGTGCCCCGCCGCCCCCCTCGCGCCGCGAGGC
Source organism: Kineosporiaceae bacterium (assembly GCA_046330935.1). GTDB lineage: Bacteria > Actinomycetota > Actinomycetes > Actinomycetales > Kineosporiaceae > JAXLRU01. The sequence continues at coordinate 543,806 of JAXLRU010000003.1, read as the reverse complement.
CCTCCGCTGGGTGGCCGCCGCGGCCCTCGGCGGCGGCGCGGCGGCGACCTCGGGCTGCAGTGGCGGGACCCCCGACGGCCCGCTGCACGCCGTCCCCGCCGTGAACCCGCCGGACGACGGGTCCGGCGAGCTCGCCCCCGCGAGCACCCTGCAGGCCGGCGCCGCGATGATCGTCGGCGTCGACGGGGAGGCCCTTGCGCTGGCCCGCCTCGGCGCCACCGACGACACGGTCGTCGCCTTCGACGCCACCTGCCCGCACCAGGACTGCGTGGTCACCGTCCGCCACGGCGTCTGGCACTGCCCCTGCCACGACTCCGACTTCGACGCCGCGACGGGCGCCCGGCTGCGCGGCCCCGCCCCGACCGGTCTGAGCCCGCGGGCGGTGAGCGTCCGCGACGGGCGGATCGTGCTCGACGGGTGATCACCAGCATTCGGGCACGCACGGCGGTGAAGTCGCGGCCCGGCCGAGCCGATGCGCCATCGGTAACACCACCGGGTTCCGCACCGATGAACGCGAGGTGTGTCGGGCAGCGTCCCGGCACCGGCGGACGTCAGGGGCCCGGCACCGGCGGCGGGCACGGCAAGGAGCGGAACATCATGGTCGTCACGATGACCGAGCAGGAGACCGACGCGGCGGGCAGGCTGCACGAGCAGCTCTCCCGGACGGCGACCGGGCAGCGCTGGGAGCGCATCTTCCGGGTGCACGAGCGCGAGATCGAGGCCCTGCTCACCATCCACCCCGACGTCCGCGAGGACGTCACGAGCGCGCTGATCGCCATCGGCAGGGTGTGCCCCGTCGTCGACGAGACCGAGCCGCCGTTCACCGCCGCGGGTGAGGCACTGGAGGCTGCCCGCCGCGTCCTCGACGGGCTGGTCCGCCTCGGCAGCTTCGACCTCAGCCGCGACGCGCGGACGCTGCGCGAGGAGCTCGACGACGCCCGGGCCCGCGCCCTCCTGGGGCGCGCGCTCGCCTGAGACGCGGCTCGGGCGGGGGTAGCCTTCCCTCATCGTGGCCGACCTCCCCCGCCTGACCCCCGCGACCGACCCCACCCGGCGCTCGCGGCTGGGCTCGCCGCACACGTTCGTCGTCCACGCCGACCTGCACAACCACACCCTGCTCTCCGACGGGCGGGGCGACCCGGCGACGGCGTTCGCCAAAATGCGGGCCGCGGGGCTCGACGTCGCGGCCCTCACCGACCACGCGTCCATCCCGTTCTCGGCCCTGCCGACCCTCGACGCGCACCTGTACCCCGACGACGACGCGCTGGCGGCCGCCTACAACCCCCCGCGCAGCTTCGACGCGGCGGGGTGGGCCGCGACGGCCGCCTTCGCCGACGCCCACGACGTCCCCGGAGAGTTCACCGCGATCCGCGGGTTCGAGTGGACGGAGCCGTGGGCCGGGCACGTCAACGTGTGGTTCTCCTCCTCCTGGCTGCCGGTGACCACTCCCGGGGACGTCTCGGGCCTGCACGCCTGGCTGGCGGCGTCGGAGCCCGGCGCCCTCTTCGGCTACAACCACCCCGGCCGCGAGCCGGGCCGCCTCGGCGGGTTCGCCCGCCCCGAGGGCGCAGTCGGCGTCGACCTGACCCGCCGGATGGTGGCGATGGAGGCGTTCAACCGCAGCATCGACTTCCTTTTCGTCGGCACGGCCGCCGGCCGCCCGTCACCGTTCGCGGCGATCCTCGACGCCGGGTGGCGGCCGGGGGTGATCGGCAGCAGCGACGAGCACGGCAGGGACTACGGCCTGGTCGGCAAGGGCCGCACGGGCGTGTGGGTGTCGGAGCACACCCGGGACGGCGTCGCCGCGGCGCTGCGGGCGCGGGCGACGTTCGCGACCCGCGAGGTGGGGCTGCGGCTGGACGCGACGCTCGACGGCGCGCGGATGGGCTCGGCGCTGCCCGGCCCGATCGGCGGGCGGCACCGGCTGCGCCTCGACGTCGCGGGGGGCGGGCTCGACGGGCGCGACCTGCTGGCGCAGGTGCTCGTCGGCGCGCCGGGCGCCGGGGCCGGCGTGGACGTCGTCGCGCAGGTGGAGTTGCCGGGGGCGGCACGGGCAGCTGGGCCGATCGAGGCCGACGTCGACCTGCCGGAGGCCGCGTGGGCGCTGCTACGGGTCGCGGACCCGTCCCTGCCCAACGACACGCCAGGGCCCGCGGGGCACCCGGCGAACGTCCGCGGCGTCGCCTACGCGAGCCCGTGGTGGGGGCTCACGCCCGACCGTCCGCGATGACCGTTTGTCGCCGATCAACCGTTCGGCGACGCAACGTCACCGGGGCGAGTGAAAGTTCCGGGGGCCGGGCACAGGTGGCGCATGACGGTCACTCTCGGCGCCACGACTCCCCCGGCCCTGCGGCGGCACGGGCGGGGCGACGCCGCCCGCCCGGTGCTGCGCGGACCCGCCACCCCGCTCACGCCCGTCTCGCCGCCGCGCGTCCGCCGCTCCGCGGCCCCCGCCTGCGCCTGGTGCGCCGGCGACCGTGGGCCCTCGGGTACCGAGCAGGTCGAGTTCGGCTGGTACTCGGCCGTGCTGTCGCGCGTGCTGGAGACCGTGGACCCCCGTGTGGCCGCCGCCCACGGCGTCCCCGACGCCACGGCGGAGCAGCTGCGCTGGGCCGCCACCTGCCGCGGCACCGGCGACCGTCCGGTCCTCGACCTCGTGGCCCGCGCCGTCGCCCAAGCGCCCGGGGGTGACGGCCTCGGGCTCGTCGACGTCGGCGCCGGCACCGGTGGGCCCTCGGCGTACCTGGCCACCCGCACCGGGCTGCCCGTGCTCGCCGTCGAGCCCTCCCGGCAGTCGCTGGCCACCGCCCGGCGCCTGTTCGGCGACGTCGAGGGCGTGCGCGTGGTCGAGGGGGACGCCGCGGCGCTGCCCGCACCCGACGGCAGCGCCGCCGCCGTCACGATGCTGGGCCTGCTCTCGCTGCTGCCCGACGCCTCCCCGGCGCTGCGCGAGGCCCGCCGCGTCGCCGCTCCCGGCGCCGTCCTGGCGCTCACCGACTACACCGCGCCCTCGCACGGCGCGCGCCGCGCGGCGGACCTGCCCGAGGGCACCCGGCCCGACGTGACCGGCGAGCTGCTCACGGCGCTCGACGCCGCAGGCTGGGACGTCGAGCACGTCGTCGACGGCGCACTCCTGCCCGACCGGGTGTGGCTCGGCTGCCGCGACGTCGTGGACGCCGCGATCGCCCGGCACGTCGCCCTCACGCCCCACGGCCTCGACAACGCCTGCCCTGCGGCGCACGAGGCCGAGATGGCGGCACGGGCGCAGTTCTCCGGCGCCATCGAGGCGGGCACCGTGCGGCGGCTCACCGTGGTGGCACGGGCCCGCTGACCCGATCCTCCGTCATCGACGAAGGCCCGGCCCCCTCGCGGGGGCCGGGCCTTCGTCGATGGTGCGCCGGGCGCGTGGCGTCAGGCGAGCGCGGCGTCGAGCGTGATCGTGGTGCCGGTCAGCGCCTTGCTGACGGGGCAGCCGGCCTTGGCGGCCTCGGCGGCGGCGAGGAACGCGGCCTCGTCGATGCCCTCGACGCTGCCGCGCACGGTCAGCTTGATCCCGGTGAGGCGGAAACCGCCGGCCGGGTCGGGGCCGAGGGTGACGTCGGCCGTGATGTCGAGGCTGGTCACGGTGCCGCCGGCGCGGCCGATCTCGGCCGAGCACGCCATCGCGTAGCAGGAGGAGTGCGCCGCGGCGATGAGCTCCTCGGGGCTCGTGGTGCCCTCGGCCTCGTCGGCCGCACGCTTGGGGAACGACACGTCGAAGGTGCCGACGCCGGAGCTGGTCAGGGCCACCTGGCCGCTGCCGTCCTGCAGGCCACCGCTCCAGCTGGTCGTGGCACTTCTCGTAGGCATGGCTTCCTCTCGGGGTGCAAGCGGACTGATCGGGAGTGATCGCTTCCCAGCCTGCCCTACCCGCACCGCCCCGGCGCGCGCAGGTGCGGGCCGGGGCGGTGCCGTACGTCAGTAGACGGGGTAGGCGAGGTCGAGGGTGTTGCTGTCCGCGTCGGCGTCCTGTGGGTCCGCGACCCGGATCCTCACGGCCGACCTGCGCCCCGCCGCTTGCGGGTCGTTGCGGACCGTCAGCGTGAGAGGCGGGGTCTGTGCACCGCTGGCAAGAGCCGTCTTCCGGGTGCAGACCTGCTTCGCGAGCGAGCACGACCAGCCCGCGCCGCCTGCGGCAATCACCTCGTCGCCCTCGGAGCTGGTCGTTTCCCAGTGCAGTTCCAGCGGCGCCGACGACGAGTCCGGCCCCGCGTTGAGGATCGCCGCCGTCACCGTCGTGGTGGTGGGCGACGAGGGCGTTCCGGCCGACACGGCGCGCGGGGGGCCCGTGAGGACGGGGAGCAGATCGCTGCGCATCGGGGCTGCACTCACGGTGAACGACGCAGCGTCGTTCCCTCGCAGCTGATCGCCCGCACTGGACCACCGAGCCGTCAGGGACGCGGAGTCGAAGGAACTGGTCGTGGTCGCACCGGTCAAGGTCGCCCGCACGGTCAACTCGGGCAGGTCGCCGCCAGGCGCGACGTCGGCGTCCGTCACGCAGCGCAGGACGTCGAGCCGAGGCAGGGACGTGCAGGCCCAGCCGCTGCCTGCACCGCTGACGCGGCCGAGGCTCGCCCGATTCGTCAGATCGACGGTGATGCGGTCGGTGAACGGGTCCTTCCCGATGCTGGTCAGCGCCAGCGTCGCGACGACGTCCTCCCCGGCCGCGACCCCTGCGGACGCCGGGGTGAGGACGCCGAACAGATCGGCGACCTGGGCGTCGAGGCCGACGCTCGCCTGGACGCTGTTGTTCGCGACGGCCTGGTCGGCGCGGGCGCTGAGCTGGGCGGCCAGTCCCCAGGAGGCGGGAACCATCGGGCCGAACCATGCCTCGCCGGGGAGGACGACCGTGCGGAAGGTGAGGGCGGGAGCGGAGGAGCCTGCCGCGACCGGGGCGTCGGTGGTGCACGTGCGCACCTTGGCGACGCAGGTCCACCCCTGCCCCGTGACCGTCGTCGTCGACTCGGCGCCGTCGGCGGCACCGGTCGTGTAGGTGATCTTGATCGGACCGGAGGACGCACCCAGGCCGCGGTTGCGGACCACGAGGCGGGTGTCGAACGGCGTCCTCAAGGCGGCGTCGGCCGGTGGCGTGATCTCGGGGACCAGGTCGACGGAGGGATCGGCGACGACGTAGGAGGCGGTGATCCTGCTGTTGGAGGAGTCGTCGTCGACGGTCTCCGAGGACAGCGACACCTGATGCTCGGCCCACCACGACGGCGGATAGGAGTCATCGCCCTCCGGGAGGAGGAGTTCCAGGGTCAGCGGCGGGGACACCTCGCCCGGCGCCAGCGCTTTGGTCAACCGGCAGTTGGCCCATTCGCCCGGGCATTCCCAGCCGGTGCCACGCCGGAGCATCCGGCCGCCCTGGTCCTGCTGCTGGGATGACAGCCACACGGACTCCACGGGCTGCGTGCCCACATTGCGTACCGTGACCGTGGTGCGGGCGGGAGCTCCCGCCGCGACGGGCTCGGCGAAGCCGGACGTCATCACGGCGAGGTCGTTCGCCAAGCCGGCGCCGAACGTGACCGTCGACGTGACACTGCTGCTCCCGACGGTGGCCACCCCCGTCTCCGAGGCGGTGGCACCCAGCGTCACGGCGCCACGAAGGCGCGTCGTCGCGCGACGGACGACGGAGACAGGGCTGGAGGTGGCGCCGGGGGTCAGCGTCGCGGGGGACGCGCAAGCGGTGGCGTCACAGGTCCATCCGGGGCCGCTCAGGCTCCACTCCGCGGGGTCGCCTGGGAGGTCGAACTCCAGGCGGGCGCCCTTCTCGGACGAGGCCGCGCCGGAGTTGACGACGGTGGCCGTCCAGGACACCTTGTCACCGGGCAGGCCGGGCACCTTGCGGGAGGCGACGAGGGCGGGCTGGAGGTGGGCCCGCCCCGACGGCGCGACGTCCAGGGTGACGGACCCGATCGCGGGTGCGAGGCCGGCGCCGTGAGCGTCGTCCACGCCGACCGCGGCCGACAGCCGGGTCCGACTGCCGTCGACCGTGGCGTTGAAGGTGAGGGGCGTCGTCGACGTCCCGGGTGCAAGCGCCGAGCCCGTCCAGGCGCAGTTGCCGTCTGAACAGACCCAGTCGCGACCGGAGACGGACGGCGAGAGGGCGGTGGTGTCGCCTCCGGTGGACCAGGAGGAGACGTCGGCCACCACGGTGCCCGTGGGCATCACGGTGGGCGAGGAGTTCGTGACGACGGCAGAGAACCGCACGGTGCTGCCCGCCGGCACGCGCCCGTCCTCCGCGGAACTGGTGAGGGCCACGGTCAGTCCGGGTTCGACGGGTGGCTGCGGGGCGGCCGAGGGATCGACCGGAACGGTCAGCGACGACTCGGCCTCGGACACCCAACCGTCGCCCTGCGCCTGCCGAACCCGCACCCCGAGCGACGCGATGTCGGATCGGGTGCTCACGACCAGGGGCGCCGAGGTGGCACCGGCGTCGAGAGCGGGCGCCCACAGGCACGTGGTGCCGGACACGCACACCCAGCCGGGGCCGGACGCCGCCGTGACCTCTTCCTGAGAAGAACCGGAGAGCAGCATGTCGACGCGGACGGGTGCCTGGGCGGGGGCACGTCCGGTGTTCGTGAGGGTCACCGACCAGCGGGCGTCCCGCGTCGGGCCACCCCGAGTGAGCAGGGCGAGGCGTGCGAGGGGGCGCGGCGCTGCAGGGCTGCTCACGGCGGAGGACGCCCATGACAGGGCCTGCGTCTCGACTCCACCGGCGGGCACGTCGGACAGCCGGCTCGACAGGAAGAGCGGGCCGGTCCCGTACGCGTTCCCGGTCACGGTGACGATGACGGGGGGCAGAGAGGTGCCGGGCTGGAGCGACTGCGCCGCGATCGACCGCGTGCAGACCCGCCCCCTGCAGGACCACCCGTCACCGGCCGCCTTGCCACCGGCGTCGATGGCGGATCCGGACAGGGTGACGCTGATCGCGCCCGCCCGCGGGTTCGGGATCGTCCCCGTGTTGCTCAGCTCGACCGAGAAGGAGGCGGGAGTGCCGGCCTCCATGCGGCTCGGTGCCTGCACCACGGCGCGCACGGCGAAGGCCTCGTTCACGCCCTTGCCGCGCAGCTGTTCGGCAACCCGGACCACGACGGCATCGGCGTCGGCTGCATAGCCGGAGTGGGTGGCGAGCGACCCGTCCGACTGGCACACGACGTCGCCGCGGTGGCACACGTGCACCGCGGGTGTCTGCTCCGGCAGTTCGGTGACGGGGCCGGCGGCGGCGAGCACCCCGCTCGCCCAGGGCGAGCCTCCCCCCACGAGCACGCCGGGGTCGGCGTAGTGCAGCGCGGGGTCGCCGACGAGGACCACGGACCCGAGCCGCTGGAGCAGCTCTCCGTCGGTCTTCGTCGCCTGCGCCAGCGCGTCGCGGACCACCAGGGCACCCTCGTCCTCGCCGGCGACGACCAGGGTCGAGGACGGACACTGCCGGGCCAGCGCCGTCACGTTGGCCGCGGCGGTCGCGGCTCCGGCGGCGATGGACGCGACGACGTCCGCGCTGCGCCAGGCTTGCGCCGTCGAAGGGTCTGCCACTGCCGCCGCGGGGTAGTCGGCGGCGTAGATACCCACCCTCGCCGAGCCGTACGCGGCCTGGAGGCGCCGCCCGTAGGCGGACAGGGCGGGACCTACCGCGTCGGACGAGCGGGCGGAGGCGCCCGCTCCCCGAACGCCGTAGAAGAGGACGGCCTGGCAGGACCCCTGCCCCGGGGGCACGATCGGCGGGCGCGGCCCTGCCGGCGTGGGGGACGGCGAACTCACCGCGGGACGCGAGGTCGATGCGGCGACCGTCGTGGTCGACGCGGCGACCGTCGTGGTCGATGCGGCGACCGTCGTGGTCGGGGCGGGCGATGAGGCCGGAGCACTCGTGGGCGTAGGAGTCGGTGCCGCTGCGGAGATGGCGGGAACGGCCGGGACGGCCAGCCCTGCGGCCAGGACGGCCGCGCAGCTCAGGCGCACCCGGGCACGGCGAGAGAGTGAGTCCACGTGGAAGCCCCGTTGTCGTCGATGAGGACGGTCGATCCGTCAGCGGCGCAGTCTGCCAGTCACGAGCGACAGGTCGCAGAGGGTTTCGACCTTGCGTCGTGGCTCACAGCGACGGGGCGGTGCCGTGCGTCAGTAGACGGGGTAGGCGAGGGACCTCCCGTTCACCCTCACCATGGACCGCTCCCCGTCGGACCCGGCGACGTTCGCCACCATCAGCGTGACCGCAGGGGTCCGCTCGCCAGGCGCCAACACGCTCGGGCGGGTGCACACGAGACGCTTCGTGGAGCAGGACCAGCCGGCGCCGGAGGCCGTCGTGACCCGCTGGATGCCCACCCCTCGGGATCCCAGAAGAACCGGATGTCACCCTGCCACGGGCGGGAACTGCCCCCCCAAAAAAAGGATCGCCGTCGTCGGGCACGCCTGCGCGAGGGCCGTGAGGTTCGCCGCGACCGTCGCGGCACCCGCCGAGACCGCAGCCGTGACGTCGGTGGCCTTCCACGCCGCCGCCGTCGACGGGTCGGGGACGGCGACCGCCGGATAGTCGGCGGCGGCGAAACCGACGCGGCTGCTGCCGTAGGCGAGCTTGAGGCGGGCTCCGTAGGCCGCGAGCACGGGGCCGAGGGCCGCGTCCGTGCTCGAGGACATCCCTGCGCCGCGGACCCCGTACAGGGCGACGGCCTGGCAGGGGCTCTGGCCGGCCGGAACGATCGGGGGGCGGGGCGTCGCGGCCGTCGGCGTGGGCGTCGGCGTGGGCGAGGCCGTCTGCGTGGGCGACCCTGAGCCGGGGGCGGACGCCGAGATCGTGGGTGACGGCGCCCCTGCAGCGGGGCTCGAGGGCGCGGCGGTGGTCGTGACGGCGTGGGACGGAGGGCCGCCGGCGACCACCCCGGCCAGGACGACCAGGCTCGCCATCGCTGTCAGCGCGGATCGTGGCAGCACTGCCATCGTTGCCCCCGTGTGTCGGCCGTGAGGATGCCTCGTTGGCATCGCCGCGCAGCCTTCCACCAGGTTGCCGCGCAGGAGAAGGTTCGAGCCGCGGAACGTCTTCCTGGTGGGGGCGCCCCAGCCGTGGCCCGCCCGGGTGGGCGGGCCACGGCCACGGGTCAGGACACGTCGCCGGTCGACGACGTCGATTCTCACCTCGGTGAGGCTGGTCTGTCCGGGGCAGCTTGACCCAGTTTCCCGGAAATGTCGGTCGCCGCGCTGACAGGCGATGAGCTGCGGTCCACGCGGGTCAGCTGCTGTCCCTTCCAGGCGGAAGGTCGTCGGGCCGGCGCACGACGCTATCGATCTTCGTCGCGCACCGGCCGAGTGCTACTTCGAACCGGGCAGGTTCAGCACCGCGCCGGCCGGAAGCAGTCCGTCGCCGCCGCTGGTGACGAAACACGGTACGCCGCGGTCACCGAACTGCCATGCGCGCTCATTGGGCGTGAAGACCACGATGGCGTACTTCTGGGGGTCCCGATGCGCCTTGGTCATGGCCCGACCCGCCGGGCCGTCACACGCGTGGAACGCGGCCGTCTCCACCTTCTTGTCCCCTGGGTAGGGACCTCGGGGGAGGGAGAGCATGGTGACGAACTCGTGCCCGTGCGGACGGCTGCAAGGGACTACCTCGATCAAGTGGTACGGCGTCAGATCCTTGCCGGGGTCGAGCACGCACTGACCTGGTTTCAGGTCCGCGATCTGCATGACGTTCCGGCTGCTCGGCGCTGAGCTCGAGGGCGGCGTGGTTGACGGAGAGGAAGCGATTGATGCTGAGGCTGCAGTCGAGGGGGGTGCCGTGGCGACCTCGACAGGACTCGCGGCACCGTCGCTGCCCGAGGAACAACCCCCAAGGCTCAGCAATGCCAGGCCGGACGCCAGCACTGCGGCCATGCCACCACGCGCTGTCTGGCGACAGTGGCGCTGGCGCGAGAATGATTTACGGAAACCACCCGAGAAATTCACGTCGCCATTGTGCCACACAACCACACCAGCTTGCAGGCGGGGGTGAGGTTCCCGGGGCACGTCACCTCTGCGACGAAAGACTCTCCCGCAAGAAGTTGAGAGAATCATCCGCCACCGGGTACGATGGCCATCCCTTTTTGAAGTCCTCGGGCCCGAGGCGTTCCAAGAATCTTTCAGTGGCCGTCAAGAAGTCCAGGCCAAGCGACCTGACATCGGCCCAATCTCCCGCCCACCTAGGTTCAACTGAATCGCCAGCTCCCCAACTGTCGAGATGCGCGACTTCTACTTTGACGGCTCTTCATAGTTGAGGGTGTGGCTGCTGGGGTGATCATGCGCTGACGGGTGAGCTCCGGGCGGTGGGGTTGGGTCGGCGTGGCGGCCGGGTGCCGGGGTCGAGGTCTTCCGATCATGGAGGTTCCTACGCCAGCCACCCGGAAGACCTCGACATGCCTGACGCTACCTTCGCTGCTGCTGATCTGACGACGTTCACACGCGTGGACGAGCTGGGCCTGGAGGTCCTCGGGCAGCTCGTCCAGCCTGATCGGGCCGTGTTGGCGTGTCGGGTCGTCCAAGCTGATGACTGGTGCCGGCGGTGTGGCTGTCAGGGCCGGGTGCGCGGCAGCGTGACCCGGCGGCTGGCGCACGAGCCGTTGGGTTGGCGTCCCACGACGCTGCTGGTCAGAGTGCGCCGCTACCGCTGCACCGGCTGCGGGCACGTGTGGCGCCAGGACACCTCCACGGCCGCCCCACGTCCTCCACCGCGACATCCTTGATCGGCTTCGCCGACCCGTCCGCCAGCAACACCCGCGTGTCACCCGTGAACGAGTTCGGGCACGCCTCCCCCGCCCTCACCGCAAGAGCCTCACCACCCTCACCCACCGCAGCCTCAGCCCCCACAGCGACCTCACGGGCCACCACCTGCTCCGTGACCGCCGTCGCCTCCTGCAACACCGCCCGCGCACTCAACAAATCCTTGAACCCCTGCAACAACGCCGTCCCGGCCTCACCCAACTCACCCAGGACCTGCGCCGCCGTCTTCCACTTCCACGGCACCCCGTACTTCTCCAACAACTTCGCCGCCACACCACCCAACAGAATGGGCGCCACATTCAACAACGTCTTCGCACACGCCCCCATGTCGCCCTTCGTGATGCAATCCCAACCATCAGTCACCCCCGTGACCTCAGCCAGAACCTTCACGATCTTCACACCACTACGCTTGACCTTCTCAACATTCCCGTCGTACTCCGCCTGCGCCATCCCCCGCTTCGCCTTGCGGAACGCCGCCTCACCACCCCCACCCGACAGACCCCCACCCGCCACCGCAGCAAGACGGCTCTTCGGATTTGAGCGTGATCGGGCCCGTGTGAGGGGGCTCGTGGTCCTGCGCTGAGATGGGTGTTGCTGAGGCACTCATCGAGATCGAAGGACCACGAGCCGTGGACAACGCTACGGGCTCGCCGCGGGATGCGGCGAGTGTGCTGTTCGACCTGCCCGGGTACCGCGTGGTGAGGCGCGGTCCGCGACCTGCCCGGAGGGCGGCCGGGAGGTGGTGATCGCCTCCGTCGAGGGCGAGGCGGGCTGCCCGACCTGTGGGGTGCTCTCGGGGCGGGTCCATCAGCGGACCCGACAACGGCTGCCGCGACGTTCCGGTCACCCGACCGTACGGGTGGTCCTGATCCGGCGGCGCTTCGCCTGTGTGGAGCAACGCTGTCCGAGGCGGACGTTCGCGGAGGTCACCGGGCGGGTCGGCCCGGGCCAGGACCACCGCCCGCCTGCGGGGCAACTGCTCACCGCGGTCCTGGCCGGGCGGTCGTCGCCGAGGTCGCCGCCTCGTACGGGGTGTCGTGGTGGACGGTCCAGGCCGTCCTCAACGCCGCCGCCCTGCTCGGCATCGACCCCGACGCGGCCAGCCCGCGGCGACTGGGCATCGACGAGCACCGCTACCGGTCGGTGCGGTACTGGCGCGACGAACACGGCACCTGGCGCCGGTACGAGCCCTGGATGTCGACGATCGTCGACGTCGACACCGAGGGCGTCCTCGGCGTGGTCGACGGACGCGGCGCCGCCGGGGTCGCTGCGTGGCTGGCGGCCAGGCCACCCAGGAGTGGCGGAACCGGATCGAGGTCGTCGCGATCGACCCCTCTGCGGCGTTCCGCGCCGCACTACGTGACCAGCTCCCGCAGGCGGCGGTCAGTGTCACGACGCGTTCCACCTGTCCGACTCGCCAACGACACCCTGACCCGGGTCCGGCAGCGCCCTGCCCGCCAGACCAAGGGCCGCCGCGGCCGCGGGGTCGACCCGGTCTGGTTCAACCGGCGACTCCTGCTTCGCGCTGGGGACACCCTCAGCCCGGCCGGCCTGGCCCGGCTCGAGGCGACGTTCACCGCCGGTGACCCCACCCAGGAGATCGCCGCCGCGTGGGCGGTGAAGGAACGCCTCCGCCACCTCCTCCACGCCACCACCCTCACCGACCTCGACCACCGTCGGGACCTGTTCACCGACGCCGTCACCGCGGCCGCGATGCCCGAAACGGACCGGCTCGCCGCGACCATCACCACCTGGTGGCCCGCCATCGAAGTCCTCGTCATCACCGGCGTCACCAACGCCCGCACCGAAGCCGCCAACACCACCATCAAGCAGATCAAGCGCACCGGCCGCGGCTACCGCAACCCCCACCACTACAAGACCCGTATCCTCCTCGCCAACGCCGCCCCGACGGCAGCGTGAACACCCAGATCAACACAGACATCACGCTGAAATCCGAAGAGCCAGCAAGACAGGACGGGTTCCCACCACACGGATCCGCCGACAACCCCGACGGATCCGACCGCGTCACCGGATTGTTCCCCGCATAGTCATACCCGTTCAACTGCGTCAGATCCCCGGCCTGGAACACCGGATCCACCGACAAGAACCGCCCCGACACCGCGTCGTACTCACGCGCACCCATATGCGTGAACGACGTCGCATCATCAGTGATCCCACCCACATACCCCAACAGCCGCGTCAACTGCCCACCCGACACATGGCGAAGAACGGCGGAGATCTCCGCGGCATAGACAAGTGAGGGCTCTGTCCTCCCTCACGCCTTGACCTACTTTCCCAGGAGGCTGTAAAGGAATGCGTCAATAGCGGTCACCTGCAGGTCATCGAGCGGACGCGGGACCCATAACTTCTGCCTCATAAGAGCTAGTGCACCCGAAGGGGTTCTATTCCATAGTGGCGCACATACTCCGATGCGTCACCGCGCCAGTGATAGATGCCATCGGACAGTATTCCCGATCCTCCTGAAACCCCAAAACGATCTTGTAATACATCACGGGTGTACTCCATCTTGGCGTCATAGGGTGAGTGCACCGCACGGGATTCCGGCCTGGCGGTAGGATAGCGCAGGTTTCGGGATCGTCGGATACGAGAATTGGTGCGATCGGGATGCGTGGCGTGGAATTGACCGTTGCCGATCGGGAAATGATTTCTCGGGGGATCGCGGCGGGGTCCAGTTTCCGTGGGATAGCGGTGGTGCTGGGCCGCAATCACGGGGTGGTTTGTCGGGAGGTCGCGCGTAACGGTGGCCGTGAGGCCTACCGGGCGGTCGTGGCGCAGAAGCGCGCTGATGCCCAACGGGGACGGCCGAAGGAGCAGGTCCTCGTGGCGTCGCAGCGGCTGCACGACGCGGTCAACGCCGGCCTGGGCAGGAAGTGGTCCCCGGCCGAGATCGGCCACCGGCTGCGGGTGGACCATCCCGACGACGAGACTATGCGGGTGTCCCACGAGACGATCTACCAGTGCCTGTACCTGCAGGCTCGCGGGGAACTGCGGACCCAACTGAAGATCAGCCTGCGTCAGGGCCGGACCCGGCGCGTACCGTCGTCGAGATCGCCCAGGTCAAGGGCAGATCGTCGGCATGGTCAACATCAGTGAGCGGCCTGCAGAGGCCGCTGACCGGGCCGTGCGGACACTGGGAAAGGCGACCTGATCATCGGCGCGGCCCGGGAAGTCGCAGATCATGACGCTCGTCGAGCGGACCACCCGGTACGCGATGCTCGTACGGGTCCCCTACGACCGCACAGCCGAACGGTGCGCGATCCTGCTCGCCGCGAAGATCGCCACCCTGCCCGAGTTCCTCCGCAAGTCCATCACCTGGGACCAGGGCAAGGAGATGGCCGCTCACGCGAAGTTCACCATTGTCTCCGGCGTCCCCGTGTTCTTCTGCGACCCCCACAAGCCCTGGCAGCGCGGCACCAACGAGAACACCAACGGCCTCCTCCGCCAATACGGCTCTTCGGATTTCAGCGTGATGTCTGTGTTGATCTGGGTGTTCACGCTGCCGTCGGGGCGGCGTTGGCGAGGAGGATACGGGTCTTGTAGTGGTGGGGGTTGCGGTAGCCGCGGCCGGTGCGCTTGATCTGCTTGATGGTGGTGTTGGCGGCTTCGGTGCGGGCGTTGGTGACGCCGGTGATGACGAGGACTTCGATGGCGGAGCCTCAGGTGGTGATGGTCGCGGCGAGCCGGTCCGTTTCGAACATCACGGCCCGCGGTGACGGCCGTCGATGAACAGGTCCGGCGGTGGTGGGGTCGGTGAGGCCTGGTGGCGCTGAAGGAGGCGGCGGAGCGGACTTCGCGCGCTCACCGCCCACGCGGCGGCGATCTCCTGGGTGGGGTCGTCGGCGACAGTGGGCGGCCCGGCCAGGTGGTGTTCGTCCCCCAGCGCGAAGCGCGTCGCCGAGCAATCCAGACCGGGTCGATCCCGCGGCCGCCGCGCTGGTCCTGGCGGGTGAGGCGCTGCCGGACCCGGGGTCGGGTGTCGTTGGCGAGGCCGGGCGGGTGGAACGCGTCGACACCTGACCGCCGCCTGCAGGGCTGGTCACGTAGTGCGGCGCGGAACATCGCCGGGGTCGATCGCGGCGACCTCGATCCGGTCCCGCCACTCCTGCGGCCTGGCCGCCAGCCACGCAGCGACCCCGGCGGCGCCGCGTCCGTCGACCACGCCGAGGACGCCCCCGGTGTCGACGTCGACGATCGTCGACATCCAGGGCTCGTACCGGCGCCAGGTGCCGTGCTCGTCGCGCCAGTCGGTAGTTGTCAAGTCAAGTGAGACGTGACCTGTTTGATTACGTGGGTTGGGGTGCTCCTTGTCGTCGGGCGGGGTCGTTGATGTGCGCGCTTTCGGGGATCCGGGGCGCGAGGGTCGGCGGGCGAAGCGCTCGGGGTGCGCGGCCCAGGCGGCGTCCAGGGTCGCCTGGCGGGCGGCGCGCACGTCCTGGGCGGTGTCGTAGTGGACCGAGGCGGGGGTGTGCCAGCCGATGCCGCTGTGACGGTGCTCGTGGTTGTACCAGGCGATGAACGCCTCCATCCAGGTGCGGGCGGCGCCGATGCTCTCGAAGCGCTCGGGGTAGTCCCCGACGTACTTCATCGCCCGAACTGCGACTCCGAGTACGGGTTGTCGTTCGAGGTCCGGGGGCGGTTGTGGGTGCGTCGCACGTCCAGATCGACCAGCAGGAAGACCAGTGGCTTGCTGGTCATGGCCGCCCCGCGTCGGCGTGCAAGGTAGCCCGGGGCCGTGCCCTGGACCGCGACGATGTCACGGACGAGGTCTGCGGCCAGCCGCCGTCCTCGACCGCCTCGACGCGCCAGCCGGGTACGTAGCGGGAGGAAGATGTCGATCGACGTAGGCGTGGAACCACGCCCTTGGACGGCCCGCGCGCATCTTGGTGATGTCCCAGCTCCAGACCTGGTTCGCGCCGGTGGCCGCCAGTTCGGGTACCGCCCGGGGCGGAGGTGGCTCGCCCAGCGGCGGCGCTCTCGGCTCATGCGGCGGCGGACAGGATCCGGTACATCGTGCGCGCCGAGCAGTGGTACCGGCCCTCGTCAAGCTCACGCCCAGACCTGCATGACCGACACGTTGCGGTACCGCGGGCTGTTCAGCACGGCCGGGACGTGCTCGCGCTCGGTAGGCGACAGCTCGCCCGGGAGCCGGGTGCGCCGCCGAGGCCCGTGCACCGGGGCGGCGGGTTCGCCTTCGATGGTGCGTGGCCCGCGAACGACCCACCAGCCGGCACGCGGCGACCACCCCGACCAGCGGGGTCAACGCCTACACTGTCTCTGCTCTCCAGGCCGTGACCTGGGCTTTCATCGTGCGTTCTTGTTCGAGAGCGCTTCCAGAACGCGACACCTTTTTCCCAGTACCTCCAACGCCTGCGTCTTCTCGGCGATGACCTGGTCCTTCGCCGCGAGCTCGGCCTGCAACCGCGCGGACCGCAGGCGCTGCAGGTCGCGGTGCGACGCTCGCCATCGTCGCGCCGTCGTCGGCCCCGTCGCGGCGGCGTGTCGAGGTGCTGGCCTCGATCGCGGCCCGCCACTCCTGCACGTGCGAGTCGTACAGGCCCTCACGGCGCAGGACCGCGCCCTTGTGCCCGTGCTCGGCGGCGTCGTACTCCGCGACGATCGCGCGCTGGCCTTTCGTTGGTGAACGTCCGTCGGAGTCGCACGAGACGACCGAGGACCCCCTGCTTCGCGGCCACGTCCACGACGGTAGCGACCTGCACCATGAACCACTGCTCCGATCCCACCCAGCCTCTATTCGGCCGGACCTCATGTCTCAGAGGAGCCTGGCAGAGAGGGCAACCCCGACGCGCGCTGCCTGCCCGAAGGGACCATCAACTTCTCCGACGGCACCACTCACACCTTCGACCTTCCCATGCCCGACTGGGCCAAGGGGCCAGGCGCAATCGCCGCCGTGACGCTGCCGCACTACAACCGGCCCACCGGCGGGCAGAGCACCGCATACCCGCCGCGGATTTACGCGATGTCCGTCCCGCTGTCCGACGTGGACAAGGGCAAGACGATCGTCAGCGTCACCCTGCCCGACGGCAGCAACACTGTGGCAGACCTGGTGAGTGAAGGGCTCCACCTGTTCGGGATGTCGTTCCGCAACACGACCACCGCCATCACGCCGTCCAGAGGGGTACGTCGTGGACCGGGGGCTGGGCCAACCCGGCCGAACGGGCGTACAACTTCCTCTGGCCGGACGCGAACGGCGTCGTCCCCAACTACAACAATCAGACGTTCAGGGTGGCGCTCAAGACGTCCGTCTCCGGCACGGCACTGCGCGTCAAGCTCGAGAACTGGCGCGGGAGCGCTCCCCTCAAGATCTCCCACGCCACCGTCGCCTTGTCCGCTGGATTCCTCTCCAGCGGCCTACCGTCCCCGAAACCGAGCACCTCCTTCACCCCGCTGACCTTCGGCGGAGCAGCAGGGACGACGGTGCCCATCGGTGGCATGGTGTGGAGCGACCCCCTGCCTTACACAGTGACGGCGAACAAGTACCTGCTGGTGTCGTACCAGTTGGCCAACTCCGTGCCCACACTGCCCGAGCACTCGTGGGCGAACACGGCGACGGAGTACGTCTCACAGCCGGGCACCGGCGATCACACTGCCGACCCCGACAGCACGCTCGACGTGTTCGTCCACAACGGTTACTACGGCTGGCACACCGACATCCTCACCGAGGTGGACGTCGCCACTGCGGGAGTTCCCACCCTGGCGGTTGTCGGCGATGGTCTGATCGACGCCGGACCCGGCGACGGTGAGAGCGGCGGCGGAAAATCGGTACGGCTCTCCGACGTGTTGGGACAAGCTGCACCCACCACCGCCTCGCCCTTCGGCACGGTCTCGTCGGGCATGAAGGCCAACGAGCTGATGCGGGACGACCCTCGTAGCGTCGTCTACAACGGAAGGACCTACACGGCGGGCGGGCCCAGCCTGCTCTCGCGTATCGACCGGGACGTCCTCTCCCTACCAGGTCTGAAAACGGTCGTCATCAATCAAGGGCTGTCGGACGTGCTGCACGGCCGCACCGCCGCCGATCTGGTCACGACCGGCTATCCCGAGCTGCTCTCCTACATCCAAGGCAGGCACATCGACGTAACGATGTTCGGGCTCACGCCGTGCGCCGGGTACGCCGGCGAAGGGGCCGCGGGAACGACGTCGTACGACCCGTGCACCGACGGCATCGACGACCAGCGGCAGATGGTCAACGGCGAACTGTCGGAACGCGACAACCCGTTCCCGTCGGACGTGTCGGCGTACTACTACCTCAACAGTGATGACGCGGTCGGCATCGCCAACCCCACCACCGGCCGCGTCGCGCTCGATCCGAACGCCGCCTTCAGCGACCGTGTCAATCTGACGAATGCGGGCTTCGCCGCCCTCGCCAGTGCGAATCTCGGCGCCACGGACACGTGGTTGCTCGATGACCTCACCGGTTCCGACACTGCATCCGACACTGCATCCGACACTCGGAATCCGTTCCTCACCGGAGCGGGGGCCAACCCCCTCTCCACCACGACGGGTGCTTCCTCGGTCGCGGACACGACGTTCGGGAACGTGCTCTCGCTCGACGGAGCGACCGGCCGGGCGGCAACGACGATTGCTCCCGTCAACACCGCGAAGAGCTTCTCGCTCTCCGCATGGGTGAAGGCTGCCGACCTCACGGCGGACCGCACGATCGCGGCGCAGAACGGCACGACGGGATGGACCTACCGCCTGGAGTACCGCAAGGCGGACAACGCCTGGGAGTTCGTCACGACGTCGGCTGACGTCGCCGCACCTACGCAATACCAGGTCAGGGCGACCGCCGGCCCCGCCGCCGGCACGTGGACGCACCTCACCGTCACGTACAACTCGACCACGAGGACCGCCAGCCTCTACGTCAACGGTGTGCAGTCCGGGACCGCGACCGTCCCCGCACTGTGGCAGGGGACGGGGTCCTTCGCCCTCGGCAGGGGCAGCGGCTGGTTCAAGGGGCAGCTCAGCACTGCTCAGGTCTGGGGGTACGCACTGTCGCCCACCCAGGTGGAAGCGCTGTTCCGGCGCGTCCGCTGACCTCGAGCCCGAAACAGACTGACGACAGCGGGGGTTCCGGCCGGGATGGCCGGGACCCCCGCTGCTTGTGCACGCGGCCCGTGGCGAAACCTTCCCGACGCGCGGCAACGCAGCCCTTACGAGCTGGTTCCGACAAGGAATTCCACGCGAAACCAAGCCGAAACGAACGCTCCTGAGCCTTGAGCCATGCCACGGAAGCTGTGGGACGCCCACCGACACCTCGGCCGGCTCCCCGCCTACCCCTTCTACGGCGGCCCGGCGATCAGCCCCGACACCACGGCCGTCGAGACCATCGACGACCTGATCGCCGACCTCGACGCCGCAGGCGTCGAGCGCGCGCTGGTGCTGCCGAACTACGGCGTCCCCGACCCCGACGTCGCGTTCGGGTTCAACGAGCTCGTGGTGGAGGCGGCGCAGAAGGACGACCGGATCCGCGCCGGTCTCTGGGTCTCGCCGAAGGCGGGCGACGCCGAGCGCAACGCCACGGCGCTGAACCTCGCGAAGGAGAAGGGCGTCGTCGCGCTGAAGACGAGCTTCCTGCTCGGCGGCTCGGCCACCGACCCCGACTGCGCCGCCGAACTCGACCGGATCTTCACCACGGCGGCGGCGCTGGACCTCGTCGTCCACGTGCACACCAGCCCCGGCGGGGCCAGCGACGTCGACCAGGTCGGCACGCTCGTCGACCGCTACGGCGACGACACGAAGATCCACCTCGTCCACCTCGGCGGCGGCGTCAGCGGCCACATGAAGCTGATCGGCGGCCGCCTCTTCGACTGGATCGCCGCCGGCAAGCGCGTCTACACGGACACGAGTTGGGCGGTCGGCTTCGCCCCCGCGTGGCTGGTCGAGCAGATCGAGGCCCGCGGGATCGGCCACGACCGCGTCCTGTTCGCCTCCGACACCCCGTGGGGCGACGTCGAGGGCGAGCACGCCCGGCTGGCCAAGGCCGCGGGCGACGGCGAGCTGGCCCGCCACTTCTTCACCGAGAACTTCGGGTCCCTCTACGGCTGAACGACACCGGCGAGGCACTCGAGAGACAGAAAGACCCGGCCCGAGACACCAGGAGCAGTGCGTGAGCGACGACATCGACGCCCAGATCAAGGCCGCCATGGAGAAGTCCGTGGCGGAGGTCCCCCACCCCAGCCAGCCGAAGGGCACCAACCTCTACGGCTCCACCAAGATCTTCCCGGACTACCAGGCCGAGGGCGGGGAGTCCTACCTCACCCTCGTGCACGGCGTCCCGCACGAGTCGTCGGTGAGCTTCGTCGCGATCCTGCAGGCCACCCGCGCGCTGCGGAAGGGCTTCGAGTCGGTCATCTACTTCTACGGTCCGGGCGCGCTGGCCTGCATGGACACCCGCGGCTTCCCGACCACGGGCGACGTCGCGTTCCCCGGCAACCAGAACATCAACGACGCGATCAAGACGTTCATCGGCGAGGGCGGCACCGTGCTGTGCTGCCGGTTCGGGATGGCGCTGCACGGCTGCCGCGAGGAGGACCTGATCGCCGGCGTGATCCCGGCGCACCCCCTCGACGTCCAGGACGCCGTGATCCACTACGCCCGCAAGGGCGCCATCATCAACTCGACCTACAACCTCTGAGGACGGCGGAGATGGCCGCGCCGCTGCCGTCCGGGCAGCTCGACGACACCACCGCCGTCCCCGCCGTGGCGCCCCCGCGCGCCTGCGGGTCCACCACTTGGACGCCGCAGCGGCGCGGCACCCGCGTCGACGTCGCGATCCGGGGCGTCTCGCGCCTGGACGCCCCGGTGTCCCGGCGCGCGGGCGCCGGGCCCAGCGACGACGGGCACGTGCTCCTGGGCGGCATCGGCGCGGCCCTCCCCCTCGACCCCACCAGCCCCTACACGGTCAGCGCGGGGCGGCTGCTCTTCGACGGCGCCGACACCGGCCTGGACGTCGAGGCCGTGGCCCGCCCCCGCTTCTACGACCTCATCACCCCCGAGGGGGTGCCCTACGACAAGCTCGCCCGGCTGCACTCCGACCGCGTGCTCGCCACCACCGTCGTCCAGACCTGCATGCGCTACGACGAGTCGCAGCGCTGCCGGTTCTGCGCCATCGAGGAGTCGCTGCGGCAGGGCTCGACCGTCGCGGTCAAGAGCCCCGCCGACCTCGCGGCCGTCGCCAAGGCCGCGGTCGAGCTGGACGGCGTCACCCAGATGGTGATGACGACCGGGACGTCGACCGGCCGCGACCGCGGCGCCACCCACCTCGCGCGGTGCGTGCGCGCCGTCCACGAGGCCGTCCCGCACCTGCCGATCCAGGTGCAGTGCGAGCCGCCCGCCGACCTGGCCGCGATCACCGACCTGCACGAGGCGGGCGCGACGGCGATCGGCATCCACGTCGAGTCCCTCGACGACGACGTGCGTCGGCGCTGGATGCCCGGCAAGGGCTCCGTGCCGCTGAGCGAGTACCGCGCCGCGTGGGCGGAGGCGGTGCGCGTGTTCGGCCGCAACCGGGTCTCCACCTACCTGCTCGTAGGCCTCGGCGAGGACCCCGACGAGCTCGTCGCCGGCGCGGGCGAGCTGATCGCCATGGGCGTCTACCCGTTCGTCGTCCCCTACCGGCCGCTCGCGGGCACCCTCGCCGTCGACGTCGACCACGCCCCGGCGCCCGACCCGCTCGTCGTCGCCGGGATCACGGCCCGGGTCGCGGCGCTGCTGCGCGCCGCCGACATGCGCGGTGCCGACCAGGGCGCCGGGTGCGCGGCCTGCGGGGCCTGCTCGGCACTGGCTGCGGAAGGAGCCTGACATGAGCGTCCTCGACCACGGCATCCTCACCGGCACCGCCACCGGCGTCCCCGCGCCCGGGCCCGCGCCCTGGATCGTGCAGCCCGCACGCTCGCGCGCCGACCTCGAGGCCTACCGGCGGCTGCGGCGGGAGGTGTTCGTCGCCGAGCAGGGGATGTTCGCGGGCACCGACGCCGACGACGTCGACGACGACCCCCGCACGATCGTCCTGCTCGCCTGGAGCACGGGGACTGGCACGGGCACTGACGCCGGCGCGAGCGCACCCGAGCTGCTCGGCGGCGTCCGGATCCACCCGGCCCCGCACCCGGCGACCCGCGAGCGCGACCTCGGCTGGTGGCGTGGCTCGCGGCTCGTCGTGGCCCCCGCGGCGCGGCGACGGATCGGCGTGGGCGCGGCGCTCGTGAGGGCAGCCTGCGCGGCGGCCGAGCAGGCCCGGGCGCTGCGCTTCGACGCGACGGTGCAGGCGCGCAACGTCGTCCTGTTCACCCGCCTCGGCTGGCAGGTGCGCGAGCGGATCGAGCTGCACGGGCGGGCGCACGTCGTCCTCGACTGGCCCGTGCACCGCGTGCAGCGGCTGGTCGACCGCACGAAGGCCGCGCTCGCCGGGCTGCTCGGCGACCCCCTGCGGGGTGCCGCGAGCGGGTTCGTGGGCGACGACGGGGCGCCCGTGCCGGGCAGCGACCTGGTGGCGGCGTGCGACGCGATCCTGCCGTCGATGGTCGAGCGCGACCCCTGGTGGGCGGGCTGGTGCTCGGTGCTGGTCAACGTCAACGACCTGACGGCGATGGGCGCGACGCCGGTGGGCCTGCTCGACGCCGTGGGCGCGCGGGACGCGTCCTTCGCTCGGCGGGTGCTCGCGGGCCTCGCCGACGCCGCGGCCGCGTGGGGCGTGCCGGTGCTCGGCGGCCACACGCAGCTCGGCGTCCCGGCGGCGCTGTCGGTGACCGCGCTGGGCCGCACCTCGCGGCCCGTCCCCGGCGGGGGCGGCGCCCCCGGACAGCGGCTGCGCCTGACCGCCGATCTCGGCGGCGGCTGGCGGCCCGGCTACACCGGTGCGCAGTGGGACTCGACGTCCGGGCGCACCCCCGACCAGTTGCGCGCGATGACGAGGGTGGTGACGGCGATGGACCCCACGGCGGCCAAGGACGTGTCGATGGCGGGGCTGGTCGGGACGGCGGGGATGCTCGCCGAGGCGTCGGGCTGCGCGGCGGTGCTCGACGTCGCGGCCGTGCCGGTGCCCGACGGCGCCGGGGTCGGCGCCTGGTTCACCTGTTTCCCCGGGTACGGGATGCTCACCGCGCACGAGGCGGACGTGGTGTGCGACCTGCCGCCCGACCTCGCCGACGCCCTGCCCCAGGAGCTGGCCTCGCGGGAGTGCGGCGAGCTGGTCGAGGGCGCCGGCGTGCGCCTGCGCTGGCCCGACGGCGTCGAGACCCTCGCCGTCGCCGGCCCCGTGACCGGGCTCGGTGCGGCGTGACCGGGCTGGCGGCGGTGGCCGCGGGCTTCGGCCGCGACGTCGAGGAGAACCTGGCCCAGATCGCCGCGCTGGTGGCCGACGCCCGCGCCCGCGGCGTGGACCTGCTGGCCCTGCCCGAGGCGTGCCTGGGCGGGTACCTGTCGGTGCTCGGCCCGGGCCGCGACGGCAGCCACGCCGAGCGCCCCGACGACCTGCCGCCCGTGATGGACGTCGACGGGCCGGTGCTGCGCCGGGTCGCGGAGCTGGCGCGCGAGATGACGGTCGTCGTGGGCTTCTGCGAGGCCGACGGCGGGCAGCGGTTCAACACGGCGGCCGCGGTGACCGGCGACGGCGTGATCGGCCTGCACCGCAAGGTCCACCAGCCCCTCGGGGAGAGCCTGTTCTATTCGGCGGGCGACAGCTTCTCGGCCTTCGATTCCCCGATCGGCCGCCTCGGCCTGCTGATCTGCTACGACAAGGCCTTCCCCGAGGCCGCCCGCGCGCTCGCCCTCGACGGGGCCGAGGTGATCGCCTGCATCTCCGCCTGGCCCGCCTCGCGCACCGCCACCGCCGCGTCGATCGCCGAGGACCGCTGGACCACTCGCTTCAACCTCTTCGACGCCGCCCGCGCGCTGGAGAACCAGGTCGTGTGGGTGGCCAGCAACCAGACCGGCAGCTTCGGCCGGCTCCGATTCGTCGCCCACGCCAAGGTGGTCGGCCCCGGCGGCGAGGTGCTCGCCGCCACGGGCGAGTCCCCCGGCACCGCCGTCGCGCACCTCGACGTCGCCGAGACCCTCGCCGTCGCCCGCCGCTCGATGTTCCACCTGCGCGACCGGCGCCCCGAGACGTACCAGGAGGCCGTCCGTGCCTGAGCTCACCTTCACCCTGCGCTGGCCCGACGGCCGCCAGGCCGACTACTACTCGCCGTCGCTGGTCGTCCACGACCACCTCGTCACCGGCGCCACGTACCCGGTCGCCGACGTCGCCGCCCGGTGCTCGGCGGCGATGCGCGAGGCGTCCGACCGGGTGCGCGCGACGTACGGCATGGCCTGCACGTCGGCCGCCGAGACCGACGCCGCCGTCCGCGCGGCCGCCGCCCGCTACGCACCCGACGCGCCCGTGCAGGTGGTGCGGCTGTGGCCGCCGCTGCCACCGGCGAGCGCGGGCACGAGCCCGGGCACGACGGCGACCCGCAACGGCGGACGGCGATGAGCGCGCCGCGCCGGGTGGATGTCGCGATCGTCGGCGGCGGCCAGGCGGGCCTGGCCCTGAGCTGGTGCCTGAGCCGCGACGGCGTCGACCACGTCGTCCTCGAGGCGGGCACGGCGTGCCACACCTGGTCGGACGCGCGCTGGGACTCCTTCACCCTGGTCACGCCCAACTGGCACTGCCGCCTGCCCGGCTTCGCCTACGACGGCGAGGACCCCGACGGCTTCATGACCCGCGAACAGGTCGTGGCGTGGCTCGCGCGCTACCGGGCCAGCTTCGACCCGCCGCTGCTGGAGGGCCACCGCGTGCGCGGCCTGCGGCCCGGCGACCCCGGCGCAGGCGAGCAGGGGTTCCGGTTCACCGTCGACGGCCCCGACGGCGAGCGCGAGTGGCAGGCGCGTGAGGTCGTCGTCGCGACCGGCGGCTACCAGCACCCGGTGATCCCCGGCTGGGCCGCGGGCCTCGACCCCTCGGTCACGCAGCTGCACAGCGCCCTCTACCGCAACCCCGACCAGCTGCCCGAGGGCGGCGTCCTCGTCGTGGGCACCGGGCAGTCCGGCGCGCAGATCGCCGAGGACCTGCACCTCGCGGGGCGATCGGTGCACCTGGCCGTCGGCAAGGCGCCGCGGGTGGCCCGCCGCCACCGCGGCCGCGACGTCATGACGTGGCTGGCCGAGATGGGCCTCTACGACATCCCGGTCGCCGCCTACCCCGGCGGCCCGGCCGCCCGGGAGAAGACCAACCACTACGTGACGGGACGCGACGGCGGCCGCGACATCGACCTGCGCCGCTTCGCCGCTGAGGGCATGCACCTCTACGGAACCCTCACCGGCCTCGTCGACGGCGCCGGCACCCGGGTGGGGTTCGCCCCGACGCTGCGGGCGCACCTCGACGCCGCCGACGACGTCTACCGCTCGATCTGCCGGGACATCGACGCCCACATCCTGCGCCAGGGCGTCGACGCGCCGCCCGCCCCGCCCTACGAGCCCGTGTGGGAGCCCGCCGAGGAGCCGTGCCAGCTGGACCTCGTCGCCGCCGGAGTCACCTCGGTGGT
This sequence comes from Kineosporiaceae bacterium, assembly GCA_046330935.1. Lineage (GTDB taxonomy): Bacteria > Actinomycetota > Actinomycetes > Actinomycetales > Kineosporiaceae > JAXLRU01. Next base: position 518,463 of record JAXLRU010000003.1, on the reverse strand, counting down.
GTGGGCGATAGGTTTCCGGCCCGACTACTCGTGGATCGGGGCGTCGGTGTTCGACGGCGCCGGGCGGCCCGTGCACGTGCGCGGCGTCACCACCGTCCCCGGCCTGTCCTTCCTCGGCCTGCCGTGGCAGCACACCTGGGGGTCGGGCCGGTTCCTCGGGATCGCCGCCGACGCCGAGCACCTGACCGCCACCGTCGGCGCGCGGCTGCGGGCAGGGCGCCGAACCGGTGGGCCCCTGGCGTCGGTCATCCTGGCCGGATGAGCACGACCGTCCGGATCGCCGCCGTCGCGGGTCGCTTCGGCCGAGACCTCGCCCGCGCGGTGGCCAAGGTCGAGGCGATCCTCGACGACGCCCGCGAGGCCGGCGTCCGGCTGCTCGTCCTGCCCGACGCCACCCTCGGCGGGTACCTGTCCGACCTGCGCCACCCCGACCCGTCGTCCGTCCCGCCCGCCCTCACCGAGGACTCCTGGCAGCTGCGCCACCTCGCCGCCCGCGCGGGGGACATGGTGGTGGCCATCGGCTACGCCGAGGACGCCGTCCGCGACGGCAGGCCGGTCCTCTACAACGCGGCCGTGTGCCTGCACGACGGGCAGGTCCTCGGCCGCCACCGCAAGGTGCACCAGCCCGCGGGCGAGGCCCTCGTCTACGCCGCGGGGGACTCCTTCGAGGCGTTCGACACCCCCGTCGGGCGGCTCGGGCTGCTGATCGACTACGACAAGACCTTCCCCGAGGCCGCCCGGACCCTCGCCCTCGACGGCGCCACGATCATCGCGTGCCTGTCGGCATGGCCGGCCTCGGTCACCGACCGCGCCGAGCGGCTGGCCGCCGACCGGCAGTCGCGCCTGTTCGACCTCTACGACGCCGCCCGCGCCGCCGAGAACCAGGTCGTGTGGGTGTCGTCCAACCAGACCGGCGTCATGGGCGGCCTGCGCTTCCTCGGCCAGGCCAAGATCGTCGGCCCGGGCGGCGACGTGCTCGCCCGCACGACGTCCACGGGCGGGCTCGCCGTCGCCGACGTCGACGTCGAGGCCGAGGTGACCCGCTCGCGGCGGCTCCTGCACCACCTCAAGGAGCTCACGCCGTCCGCCTACGGGCGCTCGCCCCACCCCGACCCCGGTGCGGGCATCTGATGCGCGTCGCCCTGCTCACCTACTCCACCCGGCCCCGCGGCGGGGTCGTGCACACCCTCAACCTCGCCGAGGCCCTCGCGCGGCTCGGCGTCGACGTCCACGTCTGGACCCTCGCCCGCGGCGGCGACGCCACCTTCTTCCGGCCCGTCGACCCCGCCGTCACCGTGCACGCCGTCCCGTTCCCCGACCTCGGCGACGCCGTCGGCCCCCGGATCCTGCGCTCCATCGCCACCCTCCGCGCGGCATTCGCGGTCGAGCGCGGCGCGTACGACGTCGTCCACGCGCAGGACTGCATCAGCGCCAACGCCGCCCTGCCCTGCCTGCGCACCGTCCACCACCTCGACACCTTCACCACCCCCGAACTGGCCGCCTGCCACGAGCGGGCGGTCGTCGAGCCGTCCGCGCTCGTGTGCGTCTCGGCGTCCGTGGCGGGCGAGGTCGCGTCCGGGTGGGGCCGCGAGGCGGCCGTCATCCCCAACGGCGTCGACGCCGCCCGCTTCGCCGCCGGGGCCGCCGACACCGCCGCCCGGGCCGGGTGGGCTGCGCGGCTGGGTGACTACGTGCTGGCCCTCGGCGGGATCGAACCCCGCAAGGGCACCCTCGACCTCGTCCACGCCTGGGCGCGGCTGCGCGAGGCCCGCGCGGCGCGCGGCGAGCCCGTGCCGGCGCTCGTGATCGGCGGGGGCGAGACCCTGTTCGACTACCGCGACTACCGCGCGCAAGTGGACGACGCGTGCGCGCGGCTGGGCGTCGAACCGATCGTGCTCGGCACCGTGGACGACGACGCGCTGCCGTCGCTGGTCGCGCAGGCGCGGGCGCTCGCGTTCGTCTCCACCCAGGAGGGGTTCGGCCTGGCCGCGCTGGAGGCGCTCGCCGCGGGCGTCCCCGTCGTCGGCCGCGACCTGCCCGTGCTGCGCGAGGTGTTCGGCACGGCGCTGGCCTACGGCAGCGACGCCGAAGGCATCGCCCTCGCGCTCGACGCCGTCCTCACCTGGCCGCCCGACCCCGCGCCGGGCCTGGCCCTGGCGGCCGCGCACACGTGGGAGTCCGCCGCTCGAGCACATCTGGACGTCTACGACGCCCTGATCTGACACCCTTGGGCCGGACATGCGCCCGGTTGCGCCGAACGCGCGGTCGTCGCGCCACCGGCCGGATGACCATGACACGTTCCGCTGACACCCGAACGAACTGGTGTCAAGATGCGTCTACGCCCGATGTCGTGTGCGCTCCGGAGCTCGGAGCTGGAGGAGACAGTCATGTCCGGTCGCCGACGCCGTCCCACCGCCGCCCGCGTGGCCGGCGGCCTCTTGGCCTGCGGCGCGCTCACCGCGGGAGGGCTCGCCGCCTACGCGGCAGCCCCCGAGCCGACCATCTGGCTCACCGGCACCGTCACCGACGCGGCCACCGGCGCCGGGTTGGCCGGGCTGTGCGTGGCCCCCATGCAGTGGTTCGCTGCACCCCCGTGCACCGCCGAGGAGCTCACCGACTCCTACGGCGAGTACCGGCGCCAGCTCGCCGTCCCCTCCGACGCCAAGCGCGCCGGGCAGGTCGGGGTGCGGCCCACCGCCGCCGACCCCTACCACGTGATGGCGCGGGCCCGCCTGGCGCTCGACGGCTCGGGCACCTACACCGTGAACCTGGCCCTGACCCCCGTGGGAACGCTCACGGGTCGCGTCGTCGACTCCGCCGGCACCCCCGTCGCCGCCGCCTGCCCCCAGCTGCGAGGGCTCGACGTCTCGGCGCTGCCCAGCGCGCCCGTGCCCCAGTGCAGCGGGCTCGACGGCGTGTGGAAGCTCACCGGCGTCCCCGCGGGCAAGGCCGCCGTCGTCCTGTCGCCCACCAGCACCCTGCAGGGCAGCTACGTGCCGCGCGGGTCGCGGTTCGACCTCGCCACCCAGTACACGGTCGTGCCCGGCACCTCCACGTCGCTGCCCGACACCGTGCTCACCCCCGGCGGCACCCTCACCGTGTCGACCTCCGGCGCCGGCCGCGGCTTCAACGTGATCACCCTGCGTCCCATGAAGCGCTCGCAGGACGTCGTGCCCACCGACCGCTACACCACCGGCGCCGAGTCCTCCGTCAACGACCCCGAGGAGCCCGTGCTGCGCAACGTGCAGGCCGGGGACTACCTCGTGCTCGTCGAGAACGTGTGGGACCCCTCCGACTGCTACGAGGACACCCCCCTGTGCAGCTCGCTCGCGCCCTGGTGGGCACCGGGAACGGTCGACCCGGGCCGCGCCCGCCAGGTGCACATCGGCGCCGGTGAGAGCGTCGAGCTCCAGGCCAAGCTGCAGCCGTACAAGACCCTGAAGATCGCCTTCCCCGGGGTGCCCACCGGCACGGCCGTCGCCGTCCAGGCGTACTTCCCCTCCGGCAAGCCGTGGGCGCAGCCCGTGCAGGCCGTCGTCACCTCCGCCGGCGTGGGCGTCGCGTCGTTCCTGCCGCCCTCCGACGTGCGGCTGCGGTTCACCTACGAGACCCCCGACGGCAAGCGCACCAGCTGGTGGAACGGCGGCGCCAACCTCGCCACCGCCACCGTCGTGAAGGCCGACGTCACCGACATCACCGCCACCGTGCCCGGCAAGAAGACGACCAAGACCAAGAAGAAGTAGCCGCCCGTCAGCCTTCTTTCCGAGGCCGGTGGCCCGCGCGTCGTCCTGGCGCTCGGGCACCGGCCTTCGGCATGTGCGGGGTGCGGGGTTCGGGGCCCCAGCGGCGGTTGAGGGCGGCCCGGCAGCCCCAGCGGCGGTTGGGGTCACTATGCGCCCTCAACCGCCACGGGGGCGCCCTCGACCGTCCCCGAGCTGCCCTGCATGGTCCCCGCAGAGCCCTCGACCGTCCCCGAGCAGCCCTCGACCGTCCCCAAGAGCTCCGCGGCCCCGGGCAGGCCCCGGGGTGCGCGTTCTCAGGGGAAGCGAGCCGAACCTGAACCACCCCGGACAGCGCAGTGGCGGCCGGCGGCGTCCTACGCCACCGACCGCCACATGATCCGGCGCTACCGGCCCGAACGAGCCGGGTCAGAACCCGCTGAGCACTCCGCTGACGGAGCCGTTGCCGAGGCTGGTCAGGTAGATCCGCCAGGTCCCGGCGGCAGGCCCCTTGTTGGTGACCAGCACGCCCGTCACGGGCAGCGACGAGCGGCGGATCGCGTCGTCGGCGGCGGCGCCGCCCGCCACGTTGAACGGCTCCCAGGCGGTGCCGGTGGAGAGGTTGCGCCGCCACAGCATCGGCGAGCCGGACGGGACGTCGGCGGGCTTGCCGGGCGCCACGACGAGCTGCTCCTGGCCGGGGCCGTTCGGGCCGATGGTCATGGGACCCCCGGGCACGAGGGAGCTGTCCTGCACGGCGCTCAGGGGCGCGGTGTCGGCCGCGGTGACCCCGTTGACGTCGAAGGACCACACGCCCTCGCCGGCGGCGGACCAGAAGACCCTGCCGGGCGTCACCGGGTCGACGGCGAGGTAGTTGAACTCGCGGGAGGACAGGCGCGTCGTCGCGTCCTTCATCACCGGGTGGCAGACGGCCGTCTCGGTGGCCAGCGTCACGTAGCAGGCGTCGACACCCCACGCCTTGTTCACGGTGGAGGCGGTGCTGGGCCGGGCGAGCACCACGACCTGGCCGAGGCTGACCAGCGCGACGCCCTTGGTGGCCTCGGCGTTCGACGCGGGCGAACCGCCGCGCAGGGCCAGGGTCTCGCTGGTCAGCTTGCGCCACGGCATGTTCGGCGGGGTGCCGATGCCGCGGACCAGGCCGACGTTGCTCATGTACGCGGTCACGATGGTGTTCGCGCCGCGGCCGGACACGGCGAACGCGGGGGCCTTGCGCAGCGTGCCGCCCGTGATCGTCTCCAGGTGGGTGTCGTTCCACGTGCACCCGGTGCCGGAGGTGGTGCCCACCCACAGCTGCCCCGAGAGGTAGCTGCTGCCGGTCTGGTCACCGGTGGCCACCCACGCCGTGCCGTCCGTCTGGTACTGCAGGCCCCACGCCGTCACGCCGGCCTTGCCGAAGGGCTGACACATCTTGCCCTCGGCGACGCTCCCGGTGGTGCGCTCGACCAGAAGGTCGGCGTCGGTCCACCCGATGGCCCGGGTGCCGGTGCCCGGCTCGCGGGCGAGGTTGTACGTGAAGGTGGTCAACAGCCCGTTCATGGCGGCGTCCCAGTTGCCCGTGAGCGCGCCGGTCGAGTAGGGGCGCCGGTACAGGCCCTGCTTGCCGGCGATCCACACGGTCGACGGCGTGGATCCCATCGCCGGGGCGATGAACACCGAGGAGCCCAGGTACTGCTTCTGGCCGATGGCCGCGACGGTGCGCGCGGTCAGGAGGTCCCACGGCCGGGTGGTGCCCGCGACGTTGGCGTTGACCGGCGGCAGCCCACTGCGGTCGGTGGTGCGGTCGAGCGCCTGCAGGGTGCCCGCGGTGGGGGCGCCGGAGGTCTCGGTGACGTCGAGGTAGCCGGTGCGGCGACCGCTGTACGGCGAGGACGTCTCGGGCATGAACTGCGACGTCAGCACGAGCCGGCTGCCCGTGGCGGTGGCCACGCCGTCGATCCCCGACCACTGCCCGATGCGGGCGGGGTCGACCGCCGTCGACCTCAGGTCGTTGGACAGGCCCGCGGTGGAGACGACCTCGAAGGTGGGGGTGGTCGTGGCCCGGCTGCCGGAGATCAAGCGGTGGACGCCGCGCGCGCCGACCGCGTACAGGAACCGCTGGACGCCGGTGGGCGTGGTGGCGGGGACGAACTTCAGCTCCTCGACGCCCTCGGGGGCCACCGCTGCGGTCCAGGTGCTGGTCGCCGTGGCGGTCGACGGCGAGGACAGGACGGCGACGCCGGTCTGCTGCGCCGCGACGGTGCCGGTGCTGTTCTCGATCGTGAGGTCGGCGGTGGCGGCGTACAGGCGTGAGCCGTCGGGGGCGAGCGCGATGGAGCGGATGTAGCGGTAGACGGTGGCGTCGGTCACCGACGTGCTGGCGGTGGGGGCGAGGCCGATCCGCGACCAGTACTCGGGGGCGGCACCGCCCACGCACCGGTCGGCGGCGAGCGCGTCGAGCCGGCAGCGGTAGACGCCGTCGCGGTAGGACCCGGCGTATAGCCAGGTGCCGTCGCTGGCGAGCAGGTTGCCGGTGCTGCGGGGCTCGGCCAGGGCCGTCTGGTCGGTGTTGGCGCCCATGAACGCGGGCAGGGTGCGGCCGGTGTCGGCGGTGGCGCCGAGCATCCGCGACCAGTTCATGCCGTCGGTGGACACGAGGACGGCGCCGAGGGTGCCGCGCCCCACGGCCGCGTACCAGCGACCGGCGGCGCTGCCGCCCGGGGCCGGGACGTAGAGGACGGCCGCGACCTTGGCGTAGTCGGTGGAGGTGAGGCCCAGGTTGGCGGGCTTCCATGAGTCGCCGTTGTCGGTGGAGCGCAGCAGGCCCATGGTGTCGCCGCCCGCGATCAACGTGCCCTGGCCGTCACTGGCGATCGCCGTGACGACGCCGCCGCCGTCGGGGCCGGCCTGGTCCCACGTGACGGTGGGCGACAGCGCGGACGTGGGCAGGCTGGCGACGACGGCCAGGCCGGTCAGCGTCAGCGTGGCCGCGCTGACACCCGCCAGCAACGCGACTCCGCGCCGTGAGCGGAGCCGGGACACCTGGATGGACGACATCGTCTCTCCTCAAGCACTGCGCCGGGACCGCGTAACAATCGCATACGGACTCGCCCCTCGGGGGAGATTCGACGTGATCGTTCGATACGCAGGGCCGATGACTTCGCTGCGCACATCCGTTGTGACTCTATGTCGATTCACGATCGTTACGCGCGCCTTTTCCGCCTAGGGGCGCGCCATTTCCCGGCAATCCGCTGACACTCGGCCCTCAGGTGCGCATACTCGTCGTCGCAGCGACGCCGCACGCGATCAGACGATCAAAGGGGATCTCCTTGTCCGCACGCTCGCACCGACACCCCGGGGGCTCCCGGGCGGGGCTCGTCGCCGTCGCGAGCGCCGCGATGCTCCTGGGCACGTTGCCCCTGACCGGCTCGGCCACCGCCGCCACGTCGGCCCCCGCGGCCACCGGCGCCGCGCTCGGCGACCCGAGCGAACCCCGCAGCGTCGAGATCACCGTCACGGGCACCGTCACCGACGCCGCCGGCCGCGCGCTGCCCGGCCTGTGCGTGGGCCCCTTCCGCTGGTACGACGCCCCCGAGTGCACCGAGGGCGAGCTCACCGACGCCCAGGGCGACTACCGCCGCGTCCTCGAGGTCCCCTCGACCGCCGGGGACTCCGGCGGGGTGTGGGTGGAGCCCGCCGCCGACGACGAGATGCACCAGATCGCCACCGCGCCGCTGAGCCTCGCGGCCGGCAACCGGGCCTTCTCCGTCGACCTGCGCCTCCCGCTCGCGGGGGTGCTGACGGGGCGCGCGCTCGACGACTCGGGCAAGCCGGTCACGGGCGCCTGCCCGCAGGTACGCGGCCTCGACGCGACAGCGATCCTCGGCGCCTCGCCCGCCACCTGCTCCGACGCCGAGGGCGTGTGGCGCCTGGCGCGGGTCCCCGTGGCTCCCGTGGCGGTCGCGTTGATCGGCGACAGCTCGCACCAGGGCGCCTACGTGGGCGGCAAGGCCGTCCTGCTCGCCAAGGCCGCCCGCTACACGCCGGTGGCCGGCAAGGAGGTGTCGCTGCCCGACACCTCGCTGACCCGCGGCGGCACCATCACGGTGCGCACGGACAAGCAGCAGCGCGGCGTCAACACGATCGTCCTGCACCCGGTGACCTCGACGCAGGACATCGTCACGGACACGATCTACTCCACGGTGGCGACCGACGACCTCAGCCCGATCATCACCAACGTCCAGGAGGGCTCCTACCTGGTCGAGGTGCAGAACCTCTGGGACCCGGCCGACTGCCCGCCCGAGACGCCCCTGTGCTCGTCGCTGGCGCCCTGGTGGGCACCCGGCACCGCCGACCCGGGCAAGGCCAAGGCCGTCAAGATCCAGGCCGGCGCGACGATCGAGCTGCAGGCCGAGATGAAGAAGTACCGCCGCCTCGCGCTGAAGTTCCGCAACATCCCGAAGAAGTTCGACGTCGGCGTGGTCGCGTACTTCCCCTCTGGCAAGGCATGGGAGGTGATCGGCACCGACTACCTCCCGCCGTCGCCGATGAAGCTGCAGTTCGCGGTGGACCAGGGCCCGGGCAAGCGGCGCCAGTGGTGGTCGGGCAACGCCGGCGGCCTGGCCGACGCGTTGCTGATCGGTGAGGACGTCGACGAGCTCGAGCTCGACAGCCCGGTGACCATCACCGACGAGCCGACACCGACCAGCTCCACGACCAAGGTCAAGACGACGAAGGTCAAGACCACGAAGGTCAAGACCACCAAGACCAAGACGATCAAGGTGAAGACCACCAAGGTGAAGACCACGAAGACCAAGGGGAAGTAGGGCCGCTCGCCCTCGGTCCGGGGAGCATCGCCGCGCTCATACCGCGGCGGTGCTCCCCGGACCCGTTTGCGGCGGCCCCGCGAACCGGGCGCTGCGCTGTCGAGCAGGTGCCCATCGCGTGCGCGCACGGGCCCACGATCGATCAGAACGGCACAATTCGGTTACTGTAAGCGTTCACAAGGACGCAAAGGGACATGGTGACGATCGTTCCGCTTCCCACGCGACCGGACACGGTTACGCTCCCCCTGTGGTTCGGGGACCTTCCAGCGGTGACGACCTGATCGTCGCCCCGCCGCCGGGCACCGTGGTGTCGGTGGCGGGCGTCCGGCTGCCCGAGACCGAGCCTCCCTGCCTGCCCGTGGACCCTCTGGTGCTCTTGGAGATCACGAGCAGCAAGCGCGTCCCCCTCGATCCCTCCGCCGCAGCGCAGCGCCCGGCGCCCGCCGCGTCCGAGTCTGTGACATCGGTGTCGGTAACGTCTCGCAACAACAGGTCGCAACCGGTCGCGAACCCACAGGCCGACCACGCGTCGTGGTCACCGCCGGAGCAGCACTCCCCGGGGGCCGACCGCACCCTGGACCTCCCGGCGGCCGAACTCGCCGGCCTCGCCGTCCGCCACTCCCCCGACGCCATGGTGGCGGTCGACGTCGAGGGCCGAGTGATCCTGTGGAACCCGGCCGCGGCACGGCTGCTCGGCTGGAGCGAGGCCGAGGTGCTCGGGCGCCCCGACCCCACGCGCGGCGTCGACGACGCCTGGCGACACCGCGACGACGTCCAGCGCGTGCTCGGCGGCGTCCCGCTCCCCCCGCGCTCGGCGCGCCTGCGCCGCCGCGACGGCAGCGACGTCGTCGCCCCGGTCACCCCCGTGCCGCTGGTGGACGCCGCGAGCGTGCTGCGGGGCCTGCTCACGGTCATCGGCGAGGCCGTCGGCGAGGAACCCTTCGGCGGCCGCGACAGCCTCGCCGGCCGGCAGGAGCGCTCACGGGCACGACACGCGGCGGTCGGGTCCCTCGGACGCCGCGCGCTGCACGGCGCCGATCCCGAGTCCCTCATGACCGACGCCGTCCGCACGATCGGCGAGGTGCTCGACTCGCCCATGGTGACGCTGCTGCAGCGCCGCACCGACGGCAGGCTCGACGTCCTGGCCAGCCGCGGCTGGGCCGTGCCGGCCTCGGCGAACCCTCTCCCGCAGCACCCCCGCACGCCCGTGGCGATGGCCCTCGCCGCGGGGATGCCCGTCGTCCTCGACGACCTCCGCGAGGCCCTGCCGGCCGACCAGCGCGACCTCCTGGGCGAGGACGACGTCCGCAGCGGCCTGGCCGTCCCGGTGGGGGACCCGCACCACCCCTGGGGCGTGCTGACGGCGCTCTTCGGGGCACCCGGCGCCTGCGCGGACGTCGAGGCCGTGATGTTCGTGCAGGGGGTGGCCGACGTCGTCGCCGCGGCCCACGCCCGGCGGCGCTCCGAGGCCGAGATGCGCCACCGCGCCTGGCACGACGCCCTGACCGACCTGCCCAACCGCGACCTGTTCCACGAGCGGCTCACGCAGGCCCTGGCGCTCGGCAGGCGCACGGGCGCGCGCACCGCCCTGCTGCTGCTCGACCTCGACGGCTTCAAGGACGTCAACGACTCCCAGGGCCACCAGGCCGGCGACCTCGTGCTCCGGCAGGTCGCCCACCGGCTGCGCACCACGGCGGCGGCGGGCCTGATCGAGTTGACCGGCCCGCTTATGCTGCCCGCCGAGGACGGCCAGGAGCTGCTGCCCCCGCGCCTGCCGCTGGACGACGGCGTCACCGTCGCGCGCCTGGGCGGGGACGAGTTCGCGGTGATCGTGGCGGACGTCGACCACTCCCGCGGCTGCCTGGCGACGGCGACGAGCGCGGCCGAGGCGGTGCTGGCGGCCCTGCGCGAGCCGTTCAGCTCCCCGGGCGGCACGGTCTCCCTCGGCGGCAGCGTGGGGATCGTCCTGGCACCGGACCACGGCGAGGACCCGTACGCCCTGCTGCGCCGCGCCGACCTCGCCATGTACCGGGCCAAGCGCGAGCGCCTGGGCTATGCCGTGCACGACCCCGAGATCGACGAGGACGCCGAGAGCCGGCTGTGGATGGTCAACGACCTCCGCAACGCGCTGGCGGCCGGCGCGGTGACGCTGGCCTACCAGCCGGTGGTGGACCTCGGCCGGCACGAGGTGAACTCGGTGGAGGCCCTCGCCCGCTGGTGGCACCCCGACCGGGGGCCGCAGTCGCCGAGCGAGTTCGTGGCCCTGGCCGAGCAGTCGGGGCTGGTCGCCGAGCTCACCGACCTCGTGCTGCGGGGCGCCGTCGAGCAGTGCGCCCGGTGGATGGCGCAGGGGCGGCACCTGCCCGTAGCCGTCAACCTCTCCGCGGCCGTCCTGGGCTCGGTGAACTACGCCGCCCACCTGCGTTCGGTGCTCGACGCGGCGGGCGTCCCGCCGTACATGATCCGCGTGGAGGTCACGGAGTCGACGCTGGCCAGCGACACGGCCGTCTCGGCGCTGCGCGAGATGGGCGCGATGGGCGTGCACGTGGCGATCGACGACTTCGGCACCGGCTACTCCTCCCTCGGCCGGCTCAAGCAGCTGCCCGTGCGGATCGTGAAGATCGACAAGTCGTTCGTCACGGGGATCAACGGCGACCGGCGCGACGTCGCGATCGTGCGGTCCGTGGTGGCCCTCGCCGAGGAGCTGGGCCTGCGCGTCATCGCCGAGGGCGTCGAGACGGTGGACGTCGCCCGGCGGCTGCGCCAGCTCGGCGTCCACCGGGCTCAGGGCTACCTGTACTCGGTGCCCACGACCGCCGAGGCGATCGAGGAGTGGCACGACAACTGGCTGCGCGGCATCTGCCCCTGCTGTGCGCCCGACGCCGCCCCGCCGCTGCCGCTCCCGCCGCTGCTCACCGACCTCAGCGACGACGAGTACGACCACCTCGACGGCGTCGTCCACGAGGTCTCCTGGGACGCCGCGGGCTGAGCCGGGGCACGGTCACCGCCAGGCGTGGAGCAGGTCCTCGACGGTCCAGGTCTGCGCGAGCCCGATGTCGGGCTGCGCGCCCGCGGGACAGACGGCCACGAGCTCGGTGGTCACGGCGACGCCCGGAACGGCGAGGGCGTCCGTGGCGAGGCGAGCCACTTCTGCGGCCGTCACCGGCTCGTCGGGCCGCCACTTGACGGTGCCCACGAAGTCGAGCGTCCGCGCCGGTTCGGCGTCGGCACCCACGAGGTCGATCTCGGGGGTGTTCGAGCGTGGCCACCAGCCACCCACCCGCGCCACCCGGGGCCACCGGTCGTCGGGCAGCAGCCGCTGCAGTGCCTCGCGCACCATGGGTTCGACCGCTCGGCCGCGCCACGCCTGGTAGCCGCGCTGGACCCGGGCCACGGCGAGTTCGGGCTGCCCGCGGTCGACCTCGGCGAGCGCCGGCTCCACGAAGGCGAGCCAGAACCGCAGGCCCGGATCGGCGATCCTCCAGCGACGGTCGCGGGGGGCGCTGCGGGCCGACAGGGGCCGGTCCTCGGCGACGACGCGAGCCGCAGTGAGCGTGCGCAGCGAGGCGGAGAGGGTGGTCGGCGACAGCGGCCCTCCGGGCACGGCCTGGTTCACCCCGGTGAAGGATCGCTCCCCTCGCCCGCCCAGCGCCGTGAGGACGGCCCGAGGCGTCGAGACGGCGGGGAACTCCGAGTCGAGGACTCGCTGTCCGGAGACCACGAGCGCGCTGGTGGACCTGGTGAAGGACTGGCGCAGGAACGCCTCGGCCGTCGCACCGGCGGGCCACTCCTGCGCCACGAGCGGCATGCCCCCGGTGATCAAGTAGGCGTCCACGGCGTCCATCGGCGCCAGCCCGGTGAGGTCGGCGATGTCTGCAGGCGACAGCGGGGCGAGGACCAGCTCGGTGGCGCGGCCGTGGAAGGGCTGGTCGGGAGCGCCGAGCTGCTCCATCGCGGCCAGGTCGCTGCCCAGCAGCAGCAGGAGCACCGGGCGTGAGGCGAGCTGGCGGTCCCAGGCCCGCTGCAGCTCACCTGCCCCGCCGGGGACGCGCTCGAGCAACCAGGGCGCCTCGTCGATCACGACGACGGCGGGGGCATCGCTCGGCAGGGCCGCGGCGAGAAGCGCGAGCGCCGCGGTGAGCGACGCCGGACGCTGGCCGACGGCCACCTCGCTGTCCGGGAGATCGGAGGCCGCGACCGTGGCGGCGAACTCCGCCAGTTCCTCCGCGACGGGGACCCCTCGGGCCGCTTGGAAGTAGACGGAGGGGACCGCGGCCTCCTTCAGGAATTCGACGACGAGCCGCGACTTCCCGACGCGGCGCCGTCCGCGGATCAGGACGGCGATCCCGCGGTCGGCACGAGTACCACGGCGGACGTCGTCCAGCAGGGCGTGGAGTTCTGCCCGTTCTCGCCGACGACCTACGAACCCCACCACGCCTCCCGCGGGATTACTCCAGTGGACTGGAGTTCAGCGTACTGGACTCCAGTCCACTGGAGTAATCTCATCCCGCGCGGCGGGTCTTCGTGCGGGTGCTCTTCTTCTTGGTCGTCTTCGACTTCGTGGTCCTGGTCTTCGTGGTCTTCGTCTTGGTCCGGGTCTTGGTCCGCGACGTCGTCACGGTGGGCGTGGGCGTCGGGGACGACGAGCTGGGCGTGGGCGTGGTGGACGTCGGCCGGGGCGTGGTCGTCACGGTCGGCAGGGTCGAACCCCAGGCCTGCGACCCGTCGTAGGCGCAGGTGGCGAGCACGAGGGGGGCACCGGCGACGGCGGCGCCCGAGGGCGCCAGGCACAGCCCCGACTGCGCGCCGCGGATCGCGCCGGAGTCGCGCCCGAACTGCTGGTTGGCCCCGCCGTTGCAGGTCCACAGGACGACCTTCGTCCCGACGGTCGTGCCCTTGGCGTAGGCGTCGACGCACAGTGCCTGGTCGCCGGTGCGCAGGTCGCCCGCGGAGCTGGACATCCACCACTGCGCGGGGGTCCCCGTGCATGCGGCGAGCACGAGCGCCGCCCCGGAGGCGCGCACCCCGCCCTCGGCGTCCAGGCACAGGCCGGAGGGGTGGACGAGCGGCGCGCCGACGGAGGGGGAGGGCGACGTCGTGGTGGGCGGGGTCGAGGAGCCGCGCAGGTAGTCGGCGAGGGCGATCCGCTGGTCGGTGAGGGCCTGGGCGACGAGGCCCGCGATCTGCCGGGCGCCGGCGGCCTCGAAGTGGGTGCGGTCGACGAAGAAGTCGCCGACGGCACCGCGGGTGTAGTCGCCGTCGTTGGGGCACAGGCGCAGCCGGTTGTAGAGGCCGACCGACAGCGTCGTCAGGTCGATGACGGGCGAGGACGTCGAGGCCCCCGCGGCGCGCACCTGCGCGCCGAAGCCGCGGTTGGCCACCGCCGTGCTGCCGCTGCACGACATGCCCGAGGTGGGGGTGAGCAGGATCGGGTGCGCGCCCTTGGCGATCGCCTGGCGGGCCAGCGTCTCCATCAGCTGCTGGTAGCGGGCGGTGCCGACGTGGCGGGGGCAGGAGGGGTCGCCGTCGTTGATCCCGAAGTCGATCAGCAGTCAGTCGCCGGCGCGCATGCCGTCGAGGACGGCCTGGTAGCGGGTGGACGGCGTGGTGGAGGTGAGCGTGCACTCCCCGCCGTTACCGGCCGACGACGAGACCCCGGCCTCGTACATCCAGGTCTGGATGCTGCGCCCGGCGAGCGCCTTGTTCTGCACGGTCGCGTCGGGCCCGAGGTAGGCCGACAGCTCCCGGCCCCAGCCGACGATCCCGTTGCCCGAGTCGTTGGCCACGGTGGAGTCCCCGGCCAGCCACACGGTCACCGGCGTCAGCGCGGCCGCCGGCCCGACGGGCAGCACCGTGGCGACGCCCGCGGCCACGACGGCGGCCGCGGCGAGCCCGCCGAGCAGGCTCCGCATGCTCCTGCGAGCCGAGCTCGGGCCTGCGGGAGCTGTCCCGATCGTCATCGCCCTCGTCCTTCCCGGGTCGCCCTCGACCCGTCCTCGACGCCGCGCCGGACCGGTACGAAACCTGGCGGGCGACAGACCGGCGACCCGGTAGTTGTCAAGTCAAGTGAGACGTGACCTGTTTGATTACGTGGGTTGGGGTGCTCCTTGTCGTCGGGCGGGGTCGTTGATGTGCGCGCTTTCGGGGATCCGGGGCGCGAGGGGTCGGCGGGCGAAGCGCTCGGGGTGCGCGGCCCAGGCGGCGTCCAGGGTCGCCTGGCGGGCGGCGCGCACGTCCTGGGCGGTGTCGTAGTGGACCGAGGCGGGGGTGTGCCAGCCGATGCCGCTGTGACGGTGCTCGTGGTTGTACCAGGCGATGAACGCCTCCATCCAGGTGCGGGCGGCGCCGATGCTCTCGAAGCGCTCGGGGTAGTCCCCGACGTACTTCATCGTCTTGAACTGCGACTCCGAGTACGGGTTGTCGTTCGAGGTCCGGGGGCGGTTGTGGGTGCGTCGCACGTCCAGATCGACCAGCAGGGAGGCCAGTGGCTTGCTGGTCATGGCCGCCCCGCCGTCGGCGTGCAGGTAGCCCGGGGCCGTGCCCTGGACCGCGACGATGTCACGGACGAGGTCTGCGGCCAGCCGCCCGTCCTCGACCGCCTCGACGCGCCAGCCGGGTACGTAGCGGGAGAAGATGTCGATCACGACGTAGGCGTGGAACCACACGCCCTTGGACGGCCCGCGCATCTTGGTGATGTCCCAGCTCCAGACCTGGTTCGCGCCGGTGGCCGCCAGTTCGGGTACCGCCCGGGGCGGGTGGCTCGCCTGACGGCGGCGCTCTCGGCTCATGCCGGCGGCGGACAGGATCCGGTACATCGTGCGCGCCGAGCAGTGGTACCGGCCCTCGTCAAGCTCGCACGCCCAGACCTGCATGACCGACACGTTGCGGTACCGCGGGCTGTTCAGCACGGCCAGGACGTGCTCGCGCTCGGTAGGCGACAGCTCGCCCGGGAGCCGGGTGCGCCGCCGGGGCCCGTGCACCGGGGCCGGCGGGTTCGCCGCCCGATGGTGCGTGGCCCGCGAACGACCCACCAGCCGGCACGCGGCGACCACCCCGACCAGCGGGGTCAACGCCTGCACTGTCTCTGCTCTCCAGGCCGTGACCTGGGCTTTCATCGTGCGTTCTTGTTCGAGAGCGCTTCCAAGAACGCGACACCTTTTCCCAGTACCTCCAACGCCTGCGTCTTCTCGGCGATGACCTGGTCCTTCGCCGCGAGCTCGGCCTGCAGCCGCGCGACCTGACGCTGCAGGTCCGCGGTGCGACGCTCGCCATCGTCGCGCCGTCGTCGGCCCCGTCGCGGCGGCGTGTCGAGGGTGCTGGCCTCGATCGCGGCCCGCCACTCCTGCACGTGCGAGTCGTACAGGCCCTCACGGCGCAGGACCGCGCCCTTGTGCCCGTGCTCGGCGGCGTCGTACTCCGCGACGATCGCGCGCTTGTACTCGTTGGTGAACGTCCGTCGAGTCGCACGAGACGACCGAGGACCCCCTGCTTCGCCGGCCACGTCCACGACGGTAGCGACCTGCACCATGAACCACTGCTCCGATCCCCACCCAGCCTCTATTCGGCCGGACCTCATGTCTCAGAGGAGCCTGGCAGAGAGGGACCGGCCGGCGCGGTTGCGCACGCTAGTGCCGCCCGCCCCCGGAGCACCACGGTCCGGTGCTCGCCCGGACGACGAGGTCGGCGGGAATGCGGTGGACGGCGGGTGCGGCGCCCGCCGCGTCCCCCTCGATCAGGGCGTGCAGGGCCTCCATGCACCGCACCCCGACGGCGGCGAAGTCCTGCCGGACGGTCGTCAGCGGCGGCAGCAGGTAGGCGGCCTCGGGGATGTCGTCGAACCCGACCAGGCTGACGTCGTCGGGCACCCGCCGCCCGCCCTCGTGCAGGGCGCGCAGCACGCCCAGGGCCATCTGGTCATTGGCGACGACGGCCGCGCTGACGTCGTGGCGCGCGGCCAGCGCCCGCCCGGCCTCGTAGCCGCTGTCGGGAGACCAGTCGCCGCGCCACGGCTCGATCACCGCGAGCCCGGCCGCCCCGAGGGCGTGCCGCCAGCCCTGCTCGCGGGCGCGGGCCTCGGGCCAGTCGGCGGGGCCGGCGACGTGGGCGATGCAGCGGTGCCCCAGCGCGATCAGGTGTTCGGTGGCCAGCCGCGACCCGGCCGCCTGGTCGACGCCGACGGTGGTCAGCGCGGGCGCGTCGCCCTCGGCGAGCACCAGCGGCACCGTCGGCCGCTGCGCCTGGACGGCGGCGAGGGTCTCGTCGCGCGCGGCGACCACGACGATCCCCTCGACGTCCTGGCGCAGCAGGTGGTCGATGGCGGCGGCGAGCTCCTCGCCGGTCACCGACTCCAGGTCGACGGCGCTGACGGCGTACCCGCGGCGCCGGGCCTCGTGCTCGACGGCGCGGCGCACGCTGGCGGGCCCCCAGTGCCGGGAGTCGCTGGCGATGACGCCCATCGTGGAGGTGCGGCGCGTCGCGAGCGCCCGGGCGGCCCGGTTGGGCCGGTACCCGAGCTGCTCGACGGCGCGTTCCACCCGGGTGCGGGTCTCGACGCTGACGTACCCCGACGCGTTGACGACGCGGGAGACGGTCTGGGCGGACACCCCCGCCAGGCGCGCGACGTCGTTGAGGAGCGGCGCCCTGGCGGGTGGGCGCTGCCCCTCGGCGGGGGTGGGTGGCATGGCCGCCGGTCACCGGCCCCCGGGCAGGCCGGCCGCGAGCCGGTGGTAGACGGCGTTCCAGCGCAACGCGTCGGCGAAGGACGACGTCGTGGTGCCGGCGTCGATCAGGGCCAGCTCGGTGCCCACCATCCCGGCGAACTCGCGCAGCGTCTGCGCCCCGACGGCCTGGGTGAGCACCGTGTGGTGGGGACCGCCCGCCGTCAGCCACGACTCCGCGGACGTCGACAGCGACGGGCGGGGCTGCCACACGGCGCGGGCCACGGGCAGCGCGTCGAGCGGCTCGTCGGGCTCGACGACGTCGACCTCGTTGGCCACGAGGCGGAACCGGTCGCCGAGGTCGGCGAGGCCGACGACGACGGCGGGGCCGGGCTCGGTGTCGAAGACCAGCCGCACCGGGTCCTCGCGGCCGCCGATGCCCAGGGGGTGGATCTCGCAGCGGGGGCGGCCCGCGGCGATGGTGGGGCAGACCTCGAGCATGTGCGCGCCGAGGATCTTCGGCTCGCCCGGACCGAAGTGGTAGGTGTAGTCCTCCATGAAGGACGTGCCGCCGGGCAGTCCGGCGCCCATCGCCTTCACGGTGGCCAGCAGCGCGCTGGTCTTCCAGTCGCCCTCGCCGCCGAACCCGTAGCCCTCGGCCATCAGCCGCTGCACGGCCAGGCCGGGCAGCTGCCGCAGCCCGCCGAGGTCCTCGAAGTTCGTGGTGAACGCGCCGAAGCCGCCCTCGGTGAGGAAGGTGCGCAGACCGGCCTCGATCCGGGCCGCGTAGCGCAGCGACTCGTGCCGCTCCCCCGCCGCGGACAGTTCCGGGGCGAGGTCGTAGAGGTCGGCGTACTCCTCCACGAGCACGTCGACGTCCTTGTCGGCCGCCGCGTCGACGACGGCGACGAGGTCGTTGACGCCGTAGGTGTTGACCGAGACGCCGAAGCGCAGCTCGGCCTCGACCTTGTCGCCCTCGGTGACGGCGACGTCGCGCATGTTGTCGCCGAAGCGGGCCAGGCGCAGGCCGGACAGGTGGGCGCGGCCGCGGGCGGCGCGCATCCAGCTCGCCACCCGCGCCCCGACCTCAGGGTCGGCGGCATGGCCGGCGACGATCGTGCGGGGGGTGCCCAGGCGGGCGGCGACGAACCCGAACTCGCGGTCGCCGTGGGCGGCCTGGTTGAGGTTCATGAAGTCCATGTCGATGGTGCGCCACGGCAGCGCCGCGTTGACCTGCGTGTGCAGGTGCAGCAGCGGCTTGCGCAGGGCGTCCAGGCCCGAGATCCACATCTTGGCGGGCGAGAACGTGTGCATCCACGTGATCACCCCGAGGCAGGCCGGGTCGGCGTTCGCCGCGAGCAGCACCGACCGGATGGACGCCGAGTCGGTGAGCACCGGCTTCCAGACGACCGTGGCCGGCAGGGCGGCCGAGGCACTGAGCGCGCGCACGACCTCCTGGGACTGGTCGGCCACCTGCTGGAGGGTCTCGGGGCCGTAGAGGTGCTGGCTGCCGGTGAGGAACCAGACCTCCGACGCCGGGACGAGGGACGAGCTGGCGGCGGTCACGGGGCCTCCTGGCCGTAGACGTTCTGGTAGCGCTTCCACAGGCTGTCGATGTCGGCGGGGTCGATGGGCAGGCACGGCCCGAGCTGGCGCGCGATGTGCACGGTCCGCGCGACGTCCTCGCACATCACGGCGGCCTTCACGGCGTCCTTGGCGGTCCGCCCGATGGTGAACACGCCGTGGTTGCGCATGAGGACGGCCGGGGAGCGGGAGCCCGCCAACGTCTCGACGATGCCCCTCCCGATCGAGTCGTCGCCGATCAGCGCGAACGGGCCGACGGGGATGTCCCCGCCGAACTCGTCGGCGGCCATCGTGAGCACGCACGGGACGGGCTCGCCGCGGGCCGCCCACGCCGTCGCGTACGTGGAGTGGGTGTGGACGACGCCGCCGACGTCGGGCCGGTGGGCGTAGACGTAGGCGTGCGCGGCGGTGTCGGAGGACGGCGCGAGGTCGCCCTCGACGAGCCGGCCGGCGAGGTCGGTGACCACCATCGCCTCGGGCGTGATCGCGTCGTAGGAGACACCCGACGGCTTGATCACGAGCAGGTCGGCGCCGGGGACGCGCGCGGAGACGTTGCCCGCCGTCCACACGACGAGCCCGTTGCGGGGCAGCTCGGCGTGCAGGTCGGCGACCTGCGCGCGCAGGGCGGTGACGGCGTCGCGGACGGCGCCGGTCAGCGGCAGCGTGGCGGGGGTGTTCGTGCGGGCACTCACGCGGCGCTCACCTCCCGGCGCAGGTCGCGCAGGTCGTGCATGACGCCGTCACCTCCGTCGGAGCGGCCTGCCCGGCCGAAGTGGTCGTGCAGCCGCGTGTACATCGCGAACATCCGGTCGTAGACCCGACCCGCCTCGGGGTCGGGGAGCACGGCGGCGGCCTCGCGCCCGCCCATGACGGCTGCGGCGGCGCGGACGTCGGGGTAGGCGCCCGCCGCCACGGCGGCGTGGATGGCCGAGCCGAGCGCGGGGCCCTGCTGCGAGGGCACCAGCGACAGCGGCATCTTCAGCACGTCGGCGTAGACCTGCAGGAGGAAGCGGTTCTTCACCAGCCCGCCGGTGACGACGAACTCCTCGACCGGCACGCCCGCGGCGCCGAAGGTCTCGACGATCGTGCGGGCACCGAACGCGGTGGCCTCGATCAGCGCGCGGTAGACGTCCTCGGGCCGGGTGGCCAGCGTCGTGCCGAGCACGAGCCCCGACAGGTCGTGGTCGACCAGCACCGAGCGGTTGCCGCTGTGCCAGTCCAGCGCGATCAGGCCGTGCTGCCCGGGGCGCTGCGCCGCGGCCAGCTCCGTGAGGTACTCGTGCACGCCGAGACCGGCCTCGGCCGCCGCACGCTCGTAGGCGCCCGGCACCGACGTCGCGACGAAGTGGCCGAAGATGTCGCCGACGCCGCTCTGCCCGGCCTCGTAGCCCCACAGCCCGGCGACGATGCCGCCCGCGACGACCCCGCACATGCCAGGCACCTCGCGGACCGGCTCGGTGACGGGACCGCCGTTCATCACGTGGCAGGTCGACGTCCCCATGATCGCGACCATCTGGCCGGGCGCGACGGCGTTGCCCGCGGCGGCCGTCACGTGCGCGTCGACGTTGCCGACCGCGACGGCGATGCCCTCGGGCAGCCCCGTCCAGGCCGCCGCCTGCGCGGTGAGGCGCCCGGCCGCCGAGCCCAGCTCGCCGAGGGGGTGGACGAGCTTGTCCTCGACGAACGAGGCGAAGCCGGGGTTGAGCTCGGCGAGGTACTCGCTGCTCGGGTGCTCGCCGTCCTGCAGCATGCCCTTGTACCCGGCGGTGCAGGCGTTGCGGACGTAATCGCCGCACAGCTGCCAGACGATCCAGTCGGCGGCCTCCACCCAGCGCTCGATGCGGGCGTAGACCTCCGGGTCCTCCTCGAGGATCTGCAGCGCCTTCGCGTACTGCCACTCCGAGGAGATCCGCCCGCCGTAGCGCGCCAGCCACGTCTCGCCGCGCTTGGCGGCGAGTTCGGTGATCCGGTCGGCCTGGGGCTGGGCGGCGTGGTGCTTCCACAGCTTGATGTAGGCGTGCGGGCGGTCGGCGAACTCGGGCAGCTCGTTCAGCGGCGTGCCGTCGGCGAGCGCCGGCACCATCGTGCAGGCGGTGAAGTCGGTGCCGACGCCGATCACGTCGGCGGGGTCGATCCCGGCGGCGGCCACGGCGGCCGGCACCGCGTGGGCGAGCACGTCCCGGTAGTCCTGCGGCACCTGCAGCGCCCAGTCGGGGGCCAGCGCCACCTCCCGCCCGGCGAGCGACGCGGGAAGGGCGCGCTCGAGCACCGCGTGCCGGTACTCGTGGACGGCCGAGCCGAGCTCCGCGCCGTCGGACACGCGCACGACGACCGCGCGGCCGGACAGGGTGCCGTAATCGATACCGATCGTGTACCGCTGCCGTGCCTCGTCACTCATCGTGCATCTCCTGGACGTCGGGTGGGTCGGAAGGTAGCAAAGGGCTCATGCCCGACGCCGCAGCAGGAACCGCTGGACGACGATGAACGCGAGCAGCAGGACGCCGATGACGATCCGCGTCCACCACGAGTTCAGGGTGCCGTCGAAGGAGATCAGGGTCTGGATCACGCCGAGCACCAGCACCCCGGCCAACGACCCGAGCACGTACCCGGTGCCGCCGGTGAGCAGGGTGCCGCCGATGACGACGGCGGCGATGGCGTCGAGTTCCATGCCGATGGCCGCCCGCGGGTAGCCCGACAGCGAGTACAGCGCGAACAGCAGCCCGGCCAGGCCGGAGCAGAAGCCGCTGATGGCGTAGACGCCGACCTTGACCCGGGCGACGGGAAGGCCCATCAGCCCTGCGGAGGCCTCGCTGCCGCCGACGGCGTAGACGGTGCGGCCGAAGCGGGTCCAGGCGAGGACGGCGGCGGCGACGAGGACGACGACCACCGCGAGGATCGCGGGCATCGTGACGATCACGTCGCCCGGCAGCGTCACGGACGCGTTGGCGAGGTCGACGGTGGACTTCTCGCGGATCGCCAGGGAGTCCTCGTCGATCAGGAAGCACAGGCCCCGGGCGAGGAACATGCCCGCGAGGGTGACGATGAACGGCTGGATCTCCAGGTGGTGGATGACCAGGCCCATCAGCCAGCCGAGCAGCGTGCCGGTGGCGAGCACCGCGAGGAAGGCCAGGGCGGGCGGCCAGCCCGCCTTGAGCGTGGCCGCGAGGATCATGCCCGACAGCGCGACGACCGACCCGACGGACAGGTCGATGCCGCCGGTGAGGATCACGAACGTCATGCCGACGGCGAGCACGATGAGGAACGCGTTGTCGATGAACAGGTTGGCCACGACCTGCCCCGACCCGAAGCCCTCGAAGCTCGCGGCGCCGCCGCCGAACATGGCGAGGAGCAGCGCGACCGTGACGGCGACCGGCAGGATCCGGTCGGGCACGAAGCGGCGGCGGGCGGCGCCGAGACGGGCCAGGGCCCCGGCGGGGGCGGCCTCGGACCGGTCGGGGGTCACGGCGGGGGCGGCCGGCGTGGGGCTGTCGGTGATCACCGGGCCTCCCCCGCGACGGGCCGGCGGCGCCGGGCCGCGACGAGGGCGCGGGCCCGCGGGGCCTGCAACAGGCACACGAGGATCACGACGACCGCCTTGAAGAGGAGGGTGAGGTTGGTGGGGACGCCCGCCGTGTACACGGTGGTGGTGAGCGTCTGGATGATCAGCGCGCCGAGGACGGTGCCGGCCAGCCGGTAGCGGCCCCCGGCCAGCGAGGTCCCGCCGATGACGACGGCGAGGATGGCGTCCATCTCGATCCACAGACCCGCGTAGTTGGCGTCGGCGGCGTGCACGTCGGAGCTGATCATCAGGCCGGCGAGCCCGGCGGCGAGGCCGGTGAAGGCGTAGGCGCCCCAGACGATGCCACTGGCCCGCACCCCCGCGAGGCGGCTGGCCTCGGGGTTGACCCCGACGGACTCGACGAGCATGCCGAGCGCGGTGCGGCGGGTGACGAGCGCGACGGCGGCGACGACCAGCCCCGCGACGATCACGGCGACGGGCAGGACGACGAACCCGCCGCCGAGCCACTCGAACGTGTCGTTGCGCACGGTGATGATCTGGCCGCCCGTGAGCAGCATCGCCACGCCCCGCCCTGCCGTCATCAGGACGAGGGTGGCGACGATCGGTTGGATCCCCAGGCCGACGACGAGGAAGCCGTTCCACAGGCCGAGGACGAGGCTGACGACCAGCGCCAGGGACATCGCGGCGACGGCGGTGCCCGCGGAGCCGGGGTCCCCCGACTTCGCGATCACCTGGCAGGCGACCGCGCCCGCGATCGCCACGACGGCGCCGACGGACAGGTCGATCCCGCGGGTGGCGATGACGAGGGTCATCCCGACGGCGATCAGCAGCGTCGGCGCCCCGTTGCGGAGGATGTCGATCAGGCTGCCGTAGAGGTGGCCGTCCTGGATCCGGATCCGCAGGAACGTGGGCGTGCGCACGACGTTGACGACGAGGAGCCCGACCAGCGCGAGCGCCGGCCAGAACAGCGGCTGGCCGCCGAGGCGGCGGACGAAGCCCCCGGCTGCGCCGCCCGCGGGGGGCTGGGGGCGCGCGGGCGCCGGTTCGAGGGTGGTGCCGGTGGTGCTCATGCCACTCTCCCCTGCTCGGGCGCGGGCCCGGCCTGCGTGGCGCCGCTGGCGATCAGCGGCATCACGTCGTCGACGGTGAGGTCTCGTGCGGGCAGGTCGGCGACGATCCGCCGGTCGCGGACGACGACCACGCGGTCGCTGATCCGCAGCACCTCCTCCAGCTCGGCGGAGATGAAGACGACGGCGACGCCGTCGGCCGCCAACCGCCGCACGAGCTGCTGGATCTGGGCCTTGGCCCCGACGTCGATGCCCCGGGTCGGCTCGTCGAGGACGAGCATCCGCGGCTCGACGGCGAGCCAGCGGGCGAGCAGCACCTTCTGCTGGTTGCCGCCCGACAGCTGCCCGACGCGGGCGCGCGGGTCGGCGGGGCGGACGTCGAGCTGCTCGATGAGGCGCGCGACGAGGGCGTCGGCCTCGCGCGCGGGGATCCGCTTCACCCAACCGCGGCGGGCCTGGAGGGCGAGCAGGACGTTCTCGCGGACGGTGAGGTCGGCGACGATGCCCTCGCGCTTGCGGTCCTCGGAGCAGAAGCCGATCCCCGCGTGGACGGCGCCGGCCGGGCTCGCCCAGCTGGCGCGCTCGCCGTCCCAGTGCAGGGTGCCGGCGTCGGCGCGGTCGGCGCCGAAGAGCAGGCGCGCGATCTCGGTGCGGCCCGAGCCGAGCAGGCCGGCCAGGCCGACCACCTCCCCGGGGCGCACCTGCAGGTCGAACGGCTGGACGGAGGCCGCGCGGCCCAGGCCGGCGGCGTCGAGCAGCACGGGCGCCTGGCTGTCGGCGGCCTGCGCGGCCTCGCGCTCGAGCTCCTCCAGCGCGCGCAGCTCGCGCCCCAGCATGGCCTGGACGAGCTCCAGCCGGGGGAGGTCGGCGGTGAGGTACTCGCCCACGAGCCGCCCGTTGCGCAGGACGGTCATCCGGTCGCTGATCTCGTAGACCTGGTCGAGGAAGTGCGAGACGAACAGGATCGCGACGCCCTGGGCGCGCAGGTCGCGCATGATCCGGAAGAGTTCGGCGACCTCGTCGGCGTCGAGGCTGGAGGTCGGCTCGTCGAGGATGAGCACCTTGGCCTCGACCTGCACGGCCCGGGCGATGGCCACGAGCTGCTGGACGGCCACGGAGTGCTCGGACAGCTGCGAGGCCGGGTCGACGGCCAGGCCCATCTGCGACAGCACCTGCGCGGCCCGGCGGCGCATGGCCCGGGCGTCGATCCGCGCGAACCGGCGCGGCTCGCGGCCGAGCAGGATGTTCTCGGCCACCGTGAGGTTGGGGCAGAGGTTGACCTCCTGGTACACGGTGCTGATCCCCGCGGCCTGGGCCGCGCCGGGCCCGGCGAAGCTCACCGGCCGCCCGTCGAGCAGGATCCGTCCCGCGTTCGCGCGGTTCACCCCGGTCAGGGTCTTGATCAGGGTGGACTTGCCCGCCCCGTTCTCGCCCATCAGCGCGTGGATCTCGCCGGGCAGCAGGCGGAAGTCGACGCCGTCGAGGGCGCGCACGCCCGGGAAGGTGACCTCGATGCCCTGCATGCGGATCACGGCGGGCCGCGCGTCGTCGGTCGTCTCGCCGGCCAGTGTCATGGCTGTCGTCCTGCGCTCTCTCGTGGTGGACCACCGCGCCGCCGCGGCCCCCGGGAGGGGATGGGCGGGTGGTGCTCGGCACTCCCGGCTCACGCCGCCCGCCCCGGCAGGGGCGGACGGCGTGGGCGTGGGTCGTCACTACGGTCCGGGTGCCGACCGCCCCGGTGAGGGCGGCCGGCCTGGGCGGATCAGTACTGACGGCTCGGCAGGGCAGCGGCGGCTTGCTCCTGCGTGAACGTGGTCTCCTTGGTGACCACGCGAGCGGGCACCTCCTTGCCGGCCAGGACGTCCTTGGCCAGGTCCATCAGCTGTGGGCCGAGGAGGGGGTTGCACTCGACGATGTAGTTGATCTTGCCGTCGGCCAGCGCCTGCATGCCGTCCTTGACGGCGTCCACGCTGATGATCTTGATGTCGACGCCGGGCTTCTTGCCGGCCGCCTCGATCGCCTCGATCGCGCCGAGGGCCATGTCGTCGTTGTGCGCGTAGAGCACGTCGATCTTGGGGTTGGCCTGGAGGAAGGCCTCCATGACCTGCTTGCCGCCCGAGCGGGTGAAGTCGCCGGACTGCGAGGCGATGATCTTGATGCCCGGGTTGGCGGCGATCGCCTTCGTGAAGCCCTCCTTGCGGTCGATCGCCGGCGCCGCGCCGGTGGTGCCCTGCAGCTCGACGACGTTGACCGGCGCGCCCTTGGACTCCGCGACCAGCCATTCGCCGGCCTTCTGGCCCTCGAGGACGAAGTCGGAGCCGAGGAAGGACTTGTAGAGCGAGGTGTCGGAGCTGTCGACGGCGCGGTCGGTGAGGATCACGGGAATCTTGGCCCGCTTGGCCTCCTGCAGCACCGCGTCCCAGCCGGTCTCGACGACCGGGCTGAAGGCGATGACGTCGACCTTCTGCTGGATGAACGAGCGGATCGCCTTGATCTGGTTCTCCTGCTTCTGCTGCGCATCGGAGAACTTGAGGTCGATGCCCGCCGCGGTGGCGGACTCCTTGATCGAGGTGGTGTTCGCCGTGCGCCAGCCGCTCTCGGCGCCGACCTGCGAGAAGCCCATCACGATCTTGTCGTCGCCCGAGCCGCCGGAGTCACCCCCGCCACAGGCCGTCATTGTCGCGACGAGAGCGGCACCGAGGGCGACCGCCACGCCAAGCCTTCTACGCACTGCTTCCTCCATTGGATGTGCTCGAAGTTCAGGTGAACCGGGGGGACGAGTGACGACCGACGCGAGCATTCCCAGGAGGGTCGACGCCTGCCACGGGGCTGTCGGGCGGGCATCAGTGTTATCGCTCACATAGAAGCCGTCAAGGGGGTTCGCCGAGAAATGTCGACGGGCGGGACGGCGCCGCCGCCGGCGCGAGCGCCGGCCTCGGCCAGGGAGCGCCGACCGTACGCCCACGCATGATCGAGATCATCGGTGGGCGCTCGCGAAGAGGGCTGCGACCTGCATGGATAACAGGAAAACCGGTTGCGATCCGGTCAGGATGTCGGCCGCCGCAGCGTCCTCCCCGAGGGCCGCCGGCGCGCCCCGGACGGCGTCCTACGCCCTTCGCGGAGGCGTCGTGGGATGACCCGGCAAGGTCATTTCCGCCACCCGAGGGGGTGACGGTGTGTTAGCGCTATCAGGAAGGGACGCAGAACCGGATCAGGAGACGGCGGTGGCGACCGCGTGGATCGCGAGGCCGGCCAGCGCGCCCACCACGGTGCCGTTGATGCGGATGAACTGCAGGTCACGCCCCACGTGCAGCTCGATCCGGCGGGAGGCGTCGTCGGCGTCCCAGCGCTGGACGGTGTCGCTGATCACCGAGGCGAGCTCGGGACCGTACGTGGTCACCGCGAAGCCAGCCGCGTCGACGAGGTGGCGGTCCACGCGGGCCTGCAGCGCGGCGTCCGCCGCCAGCTTCGCCCCCGCCTCGGCGACGGCGGCGCTCGCCCGCCGGCGCAGCTCGCCGTCGGCGTCCAGCACCGCCTCGATCAGCAGCTGGCGGCCCGTCCCCCACAGCCGGCCCAGCGACGCGCGCACCTCGCCCTGGCCGAGCAGCCGCTTGGCGACCTCCTCCGCGCGGGCCATCGTCGCCTCGTCGCGCTGGAGGTCCTCGGCGAAGCGCAGGAGCAGGCCGTCGAGGCTGCGCCGCAGCCGGTGGTCCGGGTCGGCCTCCACGTCGCCGATCAGGCGCACGGCCTCGGCGGCCAGGCGGCGTCCGATCCGCTCGTCGACCCAGGACGGCGTCCACGACGGCGCGCGGTCCAGGACGGCCTCGACGAGCACGTCCTGGTGGGCCTCCAGCCACTCCCGCAGCCGCGCGACGCCGAGGTCGACCACCTTGCGGTGGGAGTCGTCGGCGACCACGCGGGCGAGCACGCGGCCCGCCGGGCGCGCCCACTCCTGTGCCAGCGCCTTCTGCACGACGGCCTGGTCGAGGATCGCGTCGAGGTCCTCCTCGCGCACCGCGCGCAGCCCGGCGGCCACCGCGACGGCCGCGCGGTCGGTGACCAGCGCGGCGTGGTCGGGCTCGGCCAGCCACGTCCCCGCCCGGCGCGCGAGGTCGGCCCGGGCCACCTTGTCGCGCACCACGTCGGCGGCGAGGAAGTGCTCGGCCACGAACTCCTGCAGGCTGCGGCCCAGCGCGTCCTTGCGGGTGGGGATGATCGCGGTGTGCGGCACCGGCAGGCCCAGCGGGTGGCGGAACAGTGCCGTCACGGCGAACCAGTCGGCCAGGGCGCCCACCATCGCCGCCTCCGCGCCGGCGTTCACCCACGCCCACGCGCCCTCGCGC
Organism: Kineosporiaceae bacterium; assembly: GCA_046330935.1. Classification (GTDB taxonomy): domain Bacteria; phylum Actinomycetota; class Actinomycetes; order Actinomycetales; family Kineosporiaceae; genus JAXLRU01. The sequence goes on along the minus strand of JAXLRU010000003.1, from coordinate 490,750 downwards.
CCCAGCGTCAGCAGGAACGTCACGGCCGCCACCAGCAGCAGCGACGCCGCCACCGCCTTCATCCGGCGCAGGCCGGCCCGCCGCTCCTGCTCGCTCACGTCCCCATCGTGCCCGACGGGGCGGATCACGAAACGGCGGCGGGCCCCTCACCCGGGCCGGTCAGCGGGGCAGCAGCCCCCACGCGTCGGCGACGGAGCGCTGCGTGCGGGAGGGGTCGGCGTCCAGGCGCGCCATGCGCCCGCCGGTGCGCGCGACCAGCGTCGTCGAGCCCCCGCCGTCCAGCAGGACCGCGGTGCTCGCCCCCAGGTCGCGGGCGAGCATCCCGAGCTGCCGGTAGGTGGCGCCCGCCGCCGGCGTCCAGTGGCTCGGCTGGTTGCTGTTGAGTGTCACCAGCCACATCCGCGTGCCGTCGCCCGACCACGCCACCATCGTCCGGGAGCGGTAGGAGCGGGTGCAGGGGCCGCTCACCTCGCCACCGGCCAGCACCTTGGGTCCCGCACCGATCGCGGAGACGATCCGCCGCCCTCCGGCCGCGTCCACCACCGAGGCCGACCACGTGACGGCGGTGCCCGCCTTCAGCGCCTTCAGGGCGGTGACCGCGCGGCCTCGGCCCACGAGGACGACCGCGCCGTCGGCGGCGGGCAGGGTGGTGAGGTCCACCGACAGCGAGGAGCCGGAGGCCGCGACCGCGCCGCGGCGCACGAGCACCTGCCAGTCCCCGCGGCGGCTGTTGGCCGGGTCGAGGGCCGCGGTGTACACGGCGACGCCGTCCAGGACGGGCTTGGCGTTGACGGCGGTCACGGGGATCGTGCTCAGCACGCGCCCGCCCGGGCGCTCCAGCACGCGCACGGCGCCCGACAGCTGCGCCCGGCCCGTGCGCACCGCCCCGGTGTCGTCGACCCCCACGTACTGCCCGGGGTCGGCGGGAGCGAAGCGCACCGAACCCGAGACCAGCACGCCCGAGGGCAGCGCCTTGTGGGTGGTGTTCATGACGAAGTAGTCGCCGTTGACGGCGGCCAGCACCCCGGCCGTGCCGGCCAGCCGCCCCGTGGCGGCGACCTGCCCGGCGTAGGCGGGCGTGACGGCGGTGGGCCGCACCCTGCGCAGGTCGGCGGTGACCACCGTCGCCTGCATCTGGTCCTTGCCCTGCGGCTTGCCCCAGTACTGCCGCACGCTGACGCCGGCGGCGAGCGACGTCGTGCGGGTGCTCTGGGGGGACTTCACGACCGTGAGGCCGGGCTGCGGGCAGACGTCGGCGGCCCCCGCAGGGGTGGGGGAGCTGAGGAGGGCGAGCACGAGGGCCGCGGGGACCCCCACGGCGGCGAGGCGGTGGCGCGCGGCCCTCGCCCGGGACGGTGCCGACATCGGGTCCCCTTCCCCTCCTGCGGCCCTTCGTACGGGTCCGCACTTCTCAGGGGGGTTCGGTGGAGCCTCAGGGCGCCTGAAGCCCCGCGGCCGAGGATCCCCCGGGAGGCGGCCCGCAGGCACCGAGGGTGACCGGCGCCGCCGCGTCGGCGGCGCCCGGCGTCGAGGACCCGCGGCGGTCCCGAGCCCGCAGCGCCGGCACCGCCAGGGCGCCGACGACGAGGGCGGTGCACGCACCCACGCGCAGGCACGCCACCGCCAGGGACGCCCCCGGCGACACGAACGGCACCTCACCGCGGCGCGCGGCCAGCAGCGTGAGGTAGGCGGGCTGGAACAGGCCCAGGAAGGCGGCGGGCAGCAGCGTCGGGACGCGCGGGCGCAGGTGCCCCTCCGCCAGCAGGGCCGCCACCGCGGGCCCGGCCGCGTAGTAGCCCATCGCCCCCGGGTCGAGCGCGACGCGCACGGCGAGCGCGACCACGGGCACCGCCCACCAGCGGCCGCGGCGGGCCGCCAGCACCGCCACGGCCAGCCCGAGCAGGAGCTGCGCGGGCCGCACCGCGCCGGGGAAGGGGTGGCCGGCCAGGCCCGCCAGGCGCAGGCCCGACGTCGCGGCGACGGGGATCCGGAACCCCGACAGCGCCCCGACGCTGCGGGGCGCGGCCAGCAGGAACGGCGCCCAGGCCAGGGCGGGGACGCCGAGGGCCGCGGCGAGGGCGAGCAGGCGCGGGCGCAGGGCCGGGACCGCCAGCAGCACGGGGACGACGACGAGCGCCCAGGGTTTGGCGGCCACCGCGAGGCCCACGAGCAGCCCCGCCGGCAGGCCTGCCCCGCGAGCGAGCGCCAGGCAGGCCCCGGCGGTCGCGAGGATCGCCAGCGCGTCGTCGAGGTGACCGGCCGTGACCAGGAAGCTCCAGCAGGGCACCGCGAGGAGGCCGCCGATCAGCAGGCGCTCCCGCTGAGCGCGGGCCGCGTGCGGCCAGGAGCGCTCCGCCAGCCACAGGGCGCCCAACCCGCACGCCCACAGCACCACCTGGACGGCGACGGCGGGCGCGTGCCGGAGGGGGACGGCGGCCGCGAGCGCCGCGGGCCCGATCTGCAGCTGCGGCAGCCGCGCGTACAGCGTCCACGGGTCGGGGCCGAGCAGGGCGTCGGCGCCCAGGCGGTGGAAGCTCCAGTCGCCCACGACCCCGCGGCGGGCGACGAGGAAGCACGCGGCCCAGGCCACGAGCACCGCCCAGCGGCCGCGCAGGAGCACGCGCGTGAGCGGGCCGGCCGAGACCGCAGCGACCGGCGCCGCCCCGCCCACCTCAGCCGACCGTGTCGCGCGCCGGGGAGTGCCGCGGGCCGGGCACGTGCGCGTCCCCGGCGGCGGGCAGCTCGAACCGGGAGGCCAGCTCGCGCAGCTGCGCCTGGGTGAGGGTCTCGTGCTCCAGCAGCCCCTCGACGACGGCGTCGACGAGGGCGCGGTGGCGGGCGAGCCCGGAGCGGGCGGTGTCGAGGGCCTGGGCGAGCAGCTCGTTGACGACCTCGAGGACGTCGGTGGGCAGCTCGGTGCCGACGACGGGGCGGCGGGCCAGCCCGAGGCGGGTCATGCCGTACTCGGTGGCCATGGCGATGGCGAGCTGCGTGGCCGACTGCAGGTCCCCCGCCGCGCCCTGGCTGAACGAGCCGTCCAGCGCCAGCTCCTCGGCGGCGCGGCCGCCGAGGGCGACGGCGAGCCGGGCGTAGGCCTGCTCGCGGGTCATGAACGAGTGGTCGTTGCCGCCCATCCACGTGGTGCCGCCGGAGATGCCGCGGGGCACGATCGTCACCGAGACCGGGTCGTCGGCGTGCGGCTCGACCAGCGCCATCACCGTGTGCCCGGCCTCGTGCCAGGCGGTGATGCGGCGGTCCCGGTCGGTGATCACGGCGGAGGTGCGGGCGCGGCCCATCGCGGCGGTGGCCAGCGCCTCCTCGAAGCAGCCGGGATCGGCGGCGGGCAGCCCGCGGCGTCCGGCCTCCAGCGCCGCCTCGTTGACCAGGCTCTCGAGGTCGGCACCCACGAACCCGGGGGTGCGCCGGCCGAGGGCGACGAGGTCGACGTCGGGCGTGACCTGCACCTTGCGGGCGTGCACGGCGAGGATCGCGGCGCGGCCCGCCGGGTCGGGCGCCGGGACGGCGATCTGCCGGTCGAAGCGGCCCGGGCGGGTCAGCGCCGGGTCGAGGGCGTCGGGCCGGTTCGTGGCCGCGAGCACGACGATGTCGCCGCGGGCGGAGAACCCGTCCATCTCGGTGAGCAGCGCGATCAGCGTCGCGTCGCGGTCGTCGGAGGCGCTGTCGCGGCGCACCGACTGGCGCGCGCCGCCCACGGCGTCGATCTCGTCGAAGAACACGACGGCGCCCTTGCCCGCCGCGGCGGCCTTGCGGGCCTGCGCGAACAGCGTGCGGATGCGCTTCTTGCCGATGCCGACGTACATGTCGGAGAAGTCCGCGCCCGACGTCGAGAAGAACGGGACGCCCGCCTCGCCGGCGACGGCGCGGGCCAGCAGGGTCTTGCCGGTGCCGGGCGGGCCGACGAGCAGGTAGCCGCGGGGGATGCGCGCGCCGGTCGCCGTGTACTTGGCGGGGTCGCGCAGCAGGTCGGCGATCTCGGCGAGGTCGGTGATCGCCTCGGGGCAGCCCGCGACGTCGTCGAAGGAGGTGTCGGGGACGTCGACCGGCGCCGCCTTGGTGCCGCCGATGGCGCGCACCTGGCCGCCCTGCACGCGCACGAGCAGCAGGAGCAGGACGCCGATCAGCGCGATCGGGGCCAGCGCCGCGAGGATGCTGCCGCCGGCGCCGCCGCGCTCGGACTCCAGCTCGACCTTCGCGTCGACCAGGCGGCCGGTCAGCGTCTGGGCGTAGGCGGCGGGGAAGGACGCCTCGTGCCGGGCGCCGTCGCGCAGGGTCAGGGTGACGGTGGAGGCGCCCTCGTCGATCACCGCGGAGGTCACGCGGCCCGAGCCGACCTCGGCGACCGCCTGCGACAGCGGCACCGGCGTGGTCGTCGGCGTCGACGCGGTGCCCAGCGCCAGCCACGACAGCAGCGCCACCAGGGGCACGAGCACGGCGAGGACGGTGACCAGCGGGCGTTCGCGCGCCGGTGCGGGCAGGCGCGACACCAGGGGGGCCAGCGCGGCGTCGAGCCGGCGGCGCACCCCTCGCGAGGTGGTCGTGCCGGTGGTCGGAACTGAGGGCGAGTCGGTCATGCCGCCTCCGGGTTCGGGGCCGGTGGGAGCCTCGGTGGTGTCCAGCGGCTTCGGACACCTCGGAGATGGTATGTCGCCCACCCGTGTGGTCTGCCCACTTTCGTCCCGGGAGGCAAGGTCCACCTGAGGATCGGCGTCGGGGGCGCTGCGGGGCGCGGGGGGTGGGTTCATGACCCCGCTGATGTCGGCTTTGCCCCGGGTCTGCTTGAGGGGGATGCGCGCACGACACGGTTTCGCACCTCCGACGTCCGCACTGATCACGTCCGATGCGGGCGACGCAGGCTTCCCACTCTCTTGCTACTTGCCATCAAGCTTCTTCATACTCTCCACCGTGACGAGAGAGCCGGCCGACATCGACCTTGCTTCGCTCGTGGCTCTGTTGCGTCGCCGCCGCACGGACCTCCCCTCGGTCGAGGCCAAGTCGGCGGCAGGTGGGCTCCCCCGCAGTGTCCGCGAAACGGTCTCCGCCTTCAGCAACGACCGGGGCGGACTCCTGCTCCTGGGGCTGGACGAGCAGGCATCCTTCGCCGTAGCACCCGGAATGGATGCGGTGTCCATCCGGGACGCCTTGGCCTCCTTGTGCAGCGACGCGTTCGAGCCGCCGGTGCGCGCCGAGATCGACATCCACGACTTCGAAGGCGGCCAAGTGGTCGTCGCCACCATCCCCGAGCTCGATCAAGCGCGAAAGCCCTGTTACGTCAAAGCCAAGGGCATGACAGGTGGGAGCTACACGCGAGGTGGAGACGGTGACCGACTGCTGACCCCGTACGAGATCTACCTCCTGCATGCCAACAGAGGGCAGCCTCGAGACGATCACGAGGTGGTTCCGGAGGCGGGACCGGAGGACTTGGATCCCGACGCCGTCGCCCGGTTGTTGAGGCGTGTCCGACGACGCGAGCCAGCAGCGTTCGCAGCGGTGGACGACGAGACCGCACTCATCCGCCTCGGGGTTCTCAGGCGAGGGGCACCGAGACCTGGTGTCACTCTCGCGGGCCTGATCACCTTGGGCCAATGGCCCCAGCAGTACCTGCCACAGCTTTGTGTGACCTTCATCGCCGTCCCCGGCGTGCACAAGGACGCCATCCCCGAGGGTGCACCGCGATTCACCGACAACGCGACGATCCGCGGACCCCTGCCGCAGATGATCGAGGACACGGTACAGGTGATCCTGCGCAACACGATGACGGCCGCCCACGTACACGGGGTGGGCCGTGAAGATGTCGGCGAGTATCCCGTCGAGGCGCTCCGGGAAGCCGTGACCAACGCCCTGGCGCATCGTGACTACAGCCAGCACGCCCACGGCACCCAGGTGCAGGTCGAGCTGTACTCGGACAGACTCGTCGTCCGCAATCCCGGCGGGCTCTTCGGGACGGTCACCCCCGACGACCTCGGGCAGGAGGGGGTGTCGTCCTCTCGCAACGGCTATCTGATCCCGCTGCTCTCCGACGTGTACCTGCCGGGTACCGACCGAGTGGTGGCGGACAATCGCGGAAGCGGGATACCGGACATGCTCGCGCGGCTGCGTCGGGCAAATCTCTCGCTTCCGACGTTCGACAGCAGGCTCAGCCGCTTCACCGTGACGTTCCCGAGACACACCCTCCTGACCCCGGAAACCGTTGCCTGGATCGAGAGTCTGGGGGAGCCCGGCCTGAGTCGCGCTCAAGTGAACGCGCTCGCCCTCATGCGGGAAGGAAGGCCGGTCTCCAACGCGACCCTTCGCCAGATGGGATTGGACGGTCGTGAGGCGACGGCCGCCCTCTCCGACCTCGTCTCGCGGCGACTCGCCTACCGGGTCGGCGGACGCAGGTACGCCGAGTATCTGCTGCACGACGAAGGGCCGGCCCAGGAGATCGGAGGAACGGTGTCGCCGAGGAGCGGCGTAGGCATTCCTCTGCCCGGCCGACACGGCCTCCCGACGCTTCGTTACGACAGGAGCGCGGAGATCCTGGGGCTCTTCGATACCGGTCGCACCCTCACCGCCGCCCAGGTGCGCCAGATGTCCGGACTGGGGGCCGCCATGGCCAACCGGTACCTGTCGAGGCTGGTGGCATCAGGAATGCTGTTGGCGACCGCGCCGCCCCGCAGCCCGAACCGGGCCTACCGGGCACCGTGAGAGTTCGGGGCGGCACTCCCGTCCCGGCCCCGCCTGGCCCGTCCGAAGCCGATCAGGAGCATGAATTCTGCGGGCTTTCCGCCCCGCGGGCCCCGCCGGGTTCCTACCCTGTCTGCGTGACCACCCGCCGAGCCGACGGCGTCGCGGCCCCGCCGCCCGCTCGCGTCCCCACGCGCCCCCGCCACAGCGCCGACCGGCGCTGGTGGTTCGACGGGCGGGGGTGGGTGCCCGCGGTCTCGCCCGAGGGCCGGCACTGGTTCGACGGTCAGGGGTGGGTGCGCAACCGGCCCCGCGCCGCCGTCCCGGTCCTGCTCGCCGGTCTCGTGACGCTGCTCGCCTCGCAGGCGGCGATCGTCGCGGTGTTCGCGCAGGCGATGTCCGACCACGAGACGGCGCCCGGCTGGGTCGCCGCCGTCGAGGCGTCCATCTGGCCCCTGCTCGCGGTGGGGCTGATCGGCCTCGTGGCCGGGATCGTCCTGGTCCGCAGGCGTCCCGTCGCCCCCGTGCGCGACGGCGAGTCCCCGCCCGACCTCTCCAGCCGCAGGGCCGCGCGCTAGCCGGGGCCGAATGCCCACACTTGCACACATCCCGGACGCGGCGATGCTGGCTGGATGCCCCTCGACCCCGCAGGCCACCCCCAGCCCCAGCTGACCCGCCCCACGTGGACGGACCTGTGCGGGCCGTGGGAGTTCGCCTTCGACGACGACGGCCGAGGGCTGCGCGAGGGCTGGCAGGAGGCACCCGAGGGGCCGTCCCCGTTCGACCGCACGATCGTCGTCCCGTTCCCGTTCGAGTCCCCCGCCAGCGGCGTCGCCGACCCCTCGTTCCACCCCGTGGTCTGGTACCGCCGCAGGGTCGAGGTCGACGTCCCGCCGCCGGGCCGGCAACTGCTGCTGCACCTCGGCGCCGTCGACTACCGCGCCCACGTGTGGGTCAACGGCCGGCTGGTCGCCACCCACGAGGGCGGGCACACCCCGTTCGCCGCCGACGTCACCGCCGCGCTCGACGGCTCCGGCCACCAGGTGATCGTCGTCCGCGCGGAGGACGCGCCGTCGGACCTGCGCCAGCCCCGCGGCAAGCAGGACTGGCAGGAGCGCCCCCACGCGATCTGGTACGACCGCACGAGCGGCATCTGGCAGCCCGTGTGGCTGGAGGAGGTCGCGGCGGTGCGGGTCCGCGACCTGCGCTGGGCCTGCGACGTCGACGCGCGGGCCGTGCGCCTGACCGCCCGCGTGCGCGCCGAGGGACGCCGCGACCTGCGGCTGCGGGTGCGCCTGGAACGCGAGGGCCACGTGCTCGCCGACGACACCTACGCCGTCGTCGCCGGGGAGGTCGACCGCACCCTCACCCTGCACGACCCCGACATGAGCCTCGGGCACTCGCCCCTGCTGTGGACGCCGGAGCAACCGCACCTGATCGACGCCACGCTCACCCTGCTCGGGGGGGCGCCCGAGGCACCGGAGGTGCTCGACGAGGTCGGCAGCTACACGGCCCTGCGCAGCATCGGCGCCTCGCAGGGCCGGATGCTGCTCAACGGCCGCCCCTACTACCTGCGGCTGGTGCTCGCGCAGAACTTCTGGCCCGAGTCCCACCTGGCCGCACCGTCGGCGGACGCGCTGCGCAAGGAGGTCGACCTGGCCAAGTCGCTCGGTTTCAACGGGGTCCGGCTGCACCAGAAGGTCGAGGACCCGCGGTTCCTCGCCTGGTGCGACAGGCTCGGCCTGCTCGTGTGGGCGGAGATGCCCGCGGCGTACGAGTTCTCCCCCACGACCGTCGCCCGCGTCACCCGCGAGTGGCTGGAGGTGCTCGACCGCGACGCCGGGCACCCCTGCGTGGTGGCGTGGGTGCCCGTCAACGAGAGCTGGGGCGTGCCCGCCCTGGAGCGCAGCGCCGAGCAGCAGGCGTTCGTGCGCTCGCTGTATCACCTGACGAAGGCCCTCGACCCGACCCGGCTGGTGATCGGCAACGACGGCTGGGAGCAGCCCGTCACCGACGTCGTCACCGTGCACGACTACACCGCCTCCGGGCAGGTGCTGCGCGAGCGCTACGGCGACCGCGCACGGCTGGAGGAGACGCTGCGCCACGTGCAGCCCGCCCACCGCGTGGTGCTGCTGCCCGACCTGCTGCCCGACGGCGAGCGGCCCGCGCTGCCCGTGGTGATCAGCGAGTTCGGCGGCATCTCCCTGGACGTGCCCGGCCCCGAGGCGCTGGAGGAGTCGCAGCGGCCCCCCGGCTGGGGCGGCTACGGGTGGGTGCGCGAGCCCGGGCAACTGCTCGACGGCTACCGCGACCTCGTCACGGCCCTGCTCGACTCCCCCGCCGTCGCCGGGTTCTGCTGGACGCAGCTGACCGACACCCAGCAGGAACGCAACGGGCTGCTCACTGCGGCCCGCGAGCCGAAGGTGCCCGCCGAGCGGGTGCGCGCCGTCACGACGCGGGTGTCGGCGGCCGTCCCCGGCGACGCGGTGGGCGAGTTCGCCTACGGGGACTACGCGCCGGGGGCGCCCGCGTCCTCGACCGGGGAGCGGCGCTCGGGCAGCAGGGCCCAGACGGCGGTGCCCTCCTCGCCGGAGTAGGACCCCTGGTGCGCGGCGAGGGCGCCCGCGATCCACAGGCCGCGGCCCGTGGTGCAGTCGGGGTCGACGAGCTTCACGGGACGCTCGACCACGGCACCGCTCGCGTCGATCACGGTGACCACCAGGTGCTCCAGGGAGCGCTCCACCCGCAGCTGGACGGTGCCGCTGCCGTGCACCACCGCGTTGGTGACGAACTCGCTGACGATCAGCTCGACGTCGGCGACCGTGCTCGGCACCACGCCCTGCGCCTCGCACCACGCGGTCACGATCCGTCGCGCTGCGGCGGGGGACCGCGAGTCGGCGGGCAGGCCCGCGTGCAGCGTCCGGAGGGCGTCGTCGTCCACGTCGTGCCAGGTACCCGCGCTCATGCGGAAGCGAACCTGTCAGCCGGCAGGCACTTCACTGTGCTCGCCTCCCATTGACGCAACGTGACGAACAGGACGGCTCGGTGACGGCGTCTGCCGACGGCCCGGCCTGGGTACTCCAACGCTCATGAGCGACGCACAGTTCGGCCCCGGCCGCGGCGGTTTCGAGCCCCACTCCTCCCCGCCGCCCGCCCGCCAGGAGACCTACGAGCACGCGCCCCTCGGCACGGGCTCCTTCGACGCCGACCGCCTGGCCGAGATCACCGAGGCGCTCGGCGAGCCGGCGTTCCCCGCCACGCGGGAGGACCTGATCGAGCTGGCCCGCTCCCGCCAGGCGCGCGAGGCCGTCGTCGTCGACCTGCGCTCCCTGCCCGAGGGCGCCGGGTTCGGCGACTACGACCAGCTGCTCGCCGCGCTGGGCGTGGGCGCGCAGGGCGACATCGACCGCCCCCAGCTGCCCGGGGGACTCGAGAGCTGAGCGTGCCTCAGACGGCGCGCAGCGTGTGCCGGGGCTGGCGGATCGCCGGGGCGCTGGGCAGGTAGGCGACCTGCCGGGCGAGGTCGTCGTGCAGGACGAGGAGTTCCTCGAACGGGGTCGGGCAGCGCAGCGCCTCGGCGATGTCGCGCCCCTCCGCGCTGAACAGGAACGGGTAGCACGCCAGGCCCTGGTCGGCGGGGACGGCGGCGACCTCCTCCTCCCAGCCCGACCAGCGCAGGTCGTTGTAGAACTGGGCGAGCATGCCGCACAGGGCCCACTCGACGAAGCCGGTGTGGGTGATGCCCAGGGGCGTCCACTCCAGGGTGTCCGGACCCCAGTAGCAGACCTTGCCGCCCTCGCCGGGCAGGCCGCCGTTGTTCACCGCGAACCGGCCGCCGAGCACGTCGTAGGCCACCGTGAACGCGGCCGGCGCCTGCTGCCCCTCGGAAGGGTCGCCGAGGCCGTTGACGGAGGCGACGTCGGGCAGGCGGTGCCCGTCGGTCTCGCCGCCGCCGCCGAGGATGCGCAGCCAGCCGTGGTCGACGAGCAGGCCGCCGGTCTCGAACACGAGCGCGCCCAGGGCGGTGCCCACGGAGATCTGCAACCGGAACAGCGCCGACTCGCTCGTCGCGGAGTCCGCCTCGACCACCGTCACCGGCACCACCGAGCGGGAGATCATCTCCTGCATCTGGGGCCACACGGGGTCGGGGGTGACGATGAGCTCCTCGACCGGCCGGATCGCCACGGTCGTCGTCGTCATCTCGCGCTCCTCCTCCCCCACAGCGGACAGGGCGCGGCCGGACCGCAGGCCCGAGCACGCTGGGCCCGGAGCTTACCCGGTGAGGGCGGCCGCCGAGGCGGGGACCGGCCGGTTCGCGTCACCGGTCTGCTGCCCACGGTCACCGGCCGCGCCCACGTCCCTGACGTGCGCGTCGTCGACGTCCACGACCGCCGGGTCGACGACGTACAGCGCGTACGCCGCCCCCAGCACGGGCTGGGCGACGTTGCGCACCCTCACCCCGCCGTCGGTGACGCCCTTCTCGGTGCCCGCGTGCGCGTGGCCGTGGACGGCGAGCGCGCACCCGTGCGCGTCGACCGCCTCGCCCAGCAGGTAGTTGCCGAGGAACGGCCAGATCTCCGGGGGCTCGCCCACGAGGGTGTCGTCCACGGGCGCGTAGTGGGTGAGCGCGATCCGCACGTCGGCGTCGGCCACGGACTCCAGGGCCTGCGAGAGCGCGTGCGCGCTGAGCCGGCCGTGCCGGGTGAACGCCTTCATCTCGGGCTCGCCGAACTCGCTGCCGCAGCGCCCCGCGAAGCCCAGGCCGAAGCCCTTGGCCCCCGCCACGCCCAGGCGCGTCCCGCCCACGTCGAGCACCACGCCGTCGCCCTCGAGCACCGTGATCCCCGCCTCGGTGAGGATCGCCGTCACCTGCTCCGCGGCGTCCCCGTGGTGGTCGTGGTTGCCGAGCACGGCGATCACGGGCACCGCCAGGCCGCGGTACTCCTCGGCGACGACGCGCGCCTCCTCCACGGTGCCGTGCCGGGTGAGGTCGCCGGCCAGGAGCAGGACGTCGGCCCGCTCGGCCAGGTCCGCGAGCCCGGCCCGGTGGCGTCCGGCGATCTCGGGTGCGAGGTGCACGTCCCCGACCGCCGCGACCCGGATCACCGCAGCTCCTCGGCTGCCGCCGGGGGCCGGTCCAGGGTGTCCGCGGCCACCGTGAGCTGGTCGAGCACCGGCAGGCCGCAGCAGCCCTCCACCAGCTCCAGCACGCGGGTGCGCCCCTGCGCCGAGGCCACCTGCCCGTCGACGACGAGGTGGTCGCCGCGCACCGACAGGTGCACGCCCAGCTCGCTGGCGCCGTCGTCGTCGCAGATGCGGCGTTCGAGGTCCTTCAGGTCGTACGCCGTGGGCACGGCGTTCGGCTCGCTCATCAGGGGTCCTCCTCCGGTCGCGTTCAGGCCAGCGCGGGGTCAGGGTCGGCGACCCGGTGCGGGTCGGGCATCACGATCACCTCGTGGCCCGCGTGCCGGGTGGGCAGCACCCCGAGGTCGCGGGCGAGGCCCAGGCATGCCTGCGCGAAGGGGCGGCCCTGGCAGGCGCGGGCGATGACGTCGAGGTCGAGCTGCTCGCGCAGGTTGCGCATCACGGCGAGCGCGGGCTCGAGGTTGCAGGCGTGCTCCGACAGGGCCAGCAGCTTGCCGACGACGAGGTCGGTCGCCGACAGCACCGGCATCTCGATCGACTCCACGCGCAACCGTTCCGCCCGCCCCAGCAGCTGGTCGTCCACGGGGCCCGACGCCAGGGTGTGGATGAGGTCGACCAGCTCCCCCTCCACGTACACCTTCGCCAGCCAGTCCTCGGGCGGCTGCACGACGTCGAACCCGCGGGCCTCCAGCGCCGCCGTCGCCGCGGGCAGCGCCTCGGGCGGCAGGACGAAGTCGACGTCGTGCCGGCTCGACTGCCCGCCCCTCGCGTACACGGCGTACTGGCCGGCGAGCGCGAACGGCACCCGGTCGGCCTTGAACGCGCTCGCCACGGTCTTCAGGGCCTCCAGCAGCGGCTGGACGTCGTCGTTGCGGGACCCGCTCATCGGCGTCCTTCCCCTCGGCTGCGTGCGTGTGCCCGACCCCGTACCCGCCCCGGCGGCCTCCCACGCCCCGTGCCGCGTACGGCCACGCCGGCGCCGGATGAATCACCTCTGACGCGATTGCGCGTGCATGACCCGCCGCCCATCGGGCACCTCGAGACCACGAGAGCCGAAGAGTCCCGAGCAAGGAATGCGGAGGAACGATGTCGAGCATCATCGAGACCGTCGACGTGACGGCGCCCGTGCGCGCCGCCTACGACCAGTGGACGCAGTTCGAGGAGTTCCCCCAGTTCATGGAGGGCGTCGAGGAGATCCGCCAGACGGATGCGACGCACAACCACTGGACCATCAACATCGGTGGGGTGCGGCGCGAGTTCGACGCCGAGATCACCGAGCAGCACCCCGACGAGCGGATCGCGTGGCGGTCGGTCAACGGCACCGACCACGCCGGGGTCGTCACCTTCCACCGCCTCGACGACGAGCACACCCGCGTCACCCTGCAGCTCGACACCGCCCCCGAGGGCCTCGTCGAGAACCTGGGCGACAAGCTGGGGCTGGTCAGTCACCGCGCGAAGGGGGACATGAAGCGCTTCAAGGAGTACATCGAGCAGCGCGGCGAGGCCACGGACGGGTGGCGCGGCGACGTCCCCCGGCCCGACCAGCGCGACGGCGAGACCACGTCGTCCGGGCTCGCGGCGTCCAGCGCGGCCGCCACGGCGGGTGCGTCCGGGTACCCGCTGGCGGGCGACCCCTACACCGAGGAGGACACCTACTCCACGGCGCTGGACTCCCCCGTCGAGTCCTCCCGCGACCTCGGGTCGGGCAGCGGCCGGCACGCGGCCACCTCGCAGGACTCCGACCCGTTCGCGGGCATCGCGAGCAGCACGGCGACCGGCTCCGGCTACGGCGGCGCCGTCGGTGAGGGCGCCGTGACGGGCCCCTACGCCGACGCCCCCGGCGGTGCGCCGGTGTACGACACCGACGCCGACGCCGGGGTGGACGCCTTCACCGACGCCGACCCCGCCGTCAGCACCGACGACGACGGGACGCCGACCGGGTACGCCGACCCCGAGACGAACCTCGGGGGCATCTACGACCCGCCGGTCGTCGACGGCGAGTCCCCCCGGCCCCGCGACCCGCGGATCAACCCGCTCTGATCCTCAGCGGAGCGTGAACGGAACCCCCACGGAAGGGCCGGCCCTCGGGCCGGCCCTTCCGCCGTGTGGCGGGCAGGCCCCGGCCGGGCGGCCGTAAGGATTGCGTCACGATCTCGAGGGCGCGCAGGGACTGGACTGATCGACGTCGCCGCGGCCGGTCATCGGGGCCGGCCGCACCACGATCGGAGAGGTCATGTCCCGCTCCCCCGCACGCACCCGTCTCGCCCGTGCCGCCGTCGTCACCGCGACGACCGCCCTCGCCGGCGCCCTCGGCGTCGGCGCCGCCCCCGCCGCGCACGCCACGCCGCCGTCGCACGCCGCAGCCGGAGCCGTGTTCGTGCAGCTCAACGCAGCCGACGGCAACAGCGTCGCCGCCTACGACCGCGCCGCCGACGGCGCCCTCACCAAGGCCGCGACCTACCCCACGGGCGGCAAGGGCGGGACGGCGGTGGGCGCGCCCGTCGACGCTCTCGCCTCCCAGGCCGGGCTGGTCCTGGCCCGGCGCGACGCGACGCTGCTCGCCGTCAACGCCGGCAGCGACACCATCACCTCCTTCGCGGTGTCCGGCAGCCGGCTCACCCGGGCGTCCGTCGTCGCCTCGGGCGGCAGCTTCCCCGTCTCGCTGGCCGTGCGCGGATCGCTCGTCTACGTGCTCAACGCGGGCGGCACGGGCAGCGTCAGCGGGTTCCGGCTGATGGGCGACGTGCTCAAGCCGATCCCCGACTCCACCCGCAGCCTCGGCCTCGACAACGCGACGCCCCCGGCGTTCCTGTCCGCCCCCGCGCAGGTGGGCATCTCCCCCGACGGCAAGGCCCTCGTCGTCACGACCAAGGCCAACGGCACGATCGTCGGCTTCGGCCTCGACCCGGCGGGTCGCCCGTCGGCGACCGCGAACGTGACGGCGTCCACGGGGCCCGTGCCGTTCGCGTTCGAGTGGGGGCCGCAGCGGGTGCTGCACGTCGCGCAGGCCGGTGACGGCCGCCTGGCCTCCTACCGGATCGGCACCGACGGCGCCGCCACCGCGCTGGGCACCTCGGCGACGTCCGAGCAGAAGGCCCTGTGCTGGACCGTGCGGGTCGGGCGCACCGTGATCGGCGCCAACCCGGGCTCCGGCACCCTCTCCACGTGGACCCTGCGCGAGGGCCGCACGCCCGGCGCCGTCCTCACCGACGCCGTCGCCGCCTCGCCCGGGGGCGCGCCGATCGACCTCGCCGCGGCCGGCCGGTTCGTCTACGTGCAGGACGCCGTCGGCGGGCTGGTCCGCGGGTACGCGCTGGACGGCGGGCGCCTGACGCCGATCGGCACCGTCACCGGGCTGCCGACCTTCGACGGCGGCGGCATGGAGGGCATCGCCGCCTACTGATCGCTTACCGCACGGCGGTGATCGGCCGCCGGCCGAGGCACGGCAGCATGAGCGCATGAGGAGCACGCGATGAGGACGGTCACCGGGACGCCCGCGGCCCCCCACGACGGGGGACGGCGATGAGCGCGGCCCCGGCGACCGTCCTCGTCGTCGAGGACGACCCGACGGTCGCCGACGTCGTCTCCACCTACCTGCGCGCGGCGGGGATCACCGTCGAGCACGTGGCCGACGGCGTGAGCGCGCTCAGCGTGGCCGCGCGGGTGCGGCCCGACCTCGTCGTCCTCGACCTCCTCCTGCCCGGCCTCGACGGGCTCGAGGTGTGCACGCGGCTGCGGCAGGCCCGCGCCGACCTCCCGGTGGTGATGCTCACGGCGCTCGCCGACGAGGAGGACCGCCTGGCCGGGCTCGAGACGGGCGCCGACGACTACCTGACCAAGCCGTTCAGCCCGCGCGAGCTGGTGCTGCGCGTGCAGGCCGTGCTCCGGCGCAGCGCCGCCGCGGCGCCCGGCCGCGAGGGGCGCCCGGGTGTCCCGGTGCTGCCCCCCGGCACGCACCTGCTGCGCAGCGGCGGGGTCGAGCTCGACCTGCGCGCCCGCAGCGCCACCCGCGACGGCACGCCCCTGGCCCTCACCGTGCGCGAGTTCGACCTGCTCGCCCACCTGATGGCCAACCCCGGCACGGCGTTCTCCCGCGAGCGCCTCATGCGCGAGGTGTGGGGGTGGGACTTCGGCGACTCCTCCACGGTCACCGTGCACGTGCGGCGGCTGCGCACGAAGGTCGAGGACGACGCGGGCGACCCGCGCCGGCTGGCCACCGTGTGGGGGGTGGGCTACCGCTGGGAGCCCGAGGACGGCGGGGCGTGAACGCGCGCCGCGTGAGCGGGCCGGGGGTGGGCGCGTGAGCATGCCGACGCCCGTGCAGGTGTGGCTGCTCGCCCTGGGATGGTCGGGCGGGGTGGGCGTGGCCGCGCTGGTGCTGCTGCGGCTGCGCCCGGCCCGGTCGGTGCAGGCGAGGCTGATCGCCGCGGCCACCGTCTCGGCCGTGTCCGTGCTCGCCGGGGTGGTGGGGGCCGCCCGGGCGATGTTCCTCTCCGCCCACGACCTCGACGTCGTGATGCAGGTCGCCGTCGTCGCGAGCGCCGTCGCGCTGGCCTCGGCGCTGCTCGCCGGGCGCGAGGTGGTGCGGGACGCGCGGCGGCTGCGGGCCCAGGCACGGCGCCTCGCCGACGCGCCCGAGTCGGGGCCGGTGTCGGGGACGGCGTCGGGGCCCGAGTCGGGGCCCGTGCGGGGCGGCCGTGCGACGGTGGGGCTGCGCGAGCTCGCCGACGTCGAACGCGAACTGCTCGACGCGGGGCGGCGGCTGGCGCAGGCCCGCCGCCGCGAGCAGTCGCTGGAGGCCTCCCGCCGCGAGCTGGTGGCGTGGGTGAGCCACGACCTGCGCACACCGCTGGCGGGCATCCGCGCCATGGCGGAGGCCCTCGACGACGGCGTGGCGCCCGACCCCGCGCGCTACCACGCGCAGATCGTGCGGGAGGTGGACCGGCTCGCGCACCTCGTCGACGACCTGTTCGAGCTGTCCCGGCTGCAGGCGGGCACCCTGCGGCTGGCCAGGCAGCGGCTGGACCTGCGGGTGGTCGTCCACGACGCCGTCGAGTCCGGCTCGGCCCTGGGCACGCCGCTGCCGCCGCCGCAGGTCCCCGCCACGCCCGTGTGGGTCTCGGGCGACGTGGGCGCCCTCACCCGCGCCGTGTCCAACCTCGTGGTCAACGCCCTCCGGTACTCCCCGGCGGGCAGCCCCGTCGCGGTCGCGCTGGAGGTGGACGGCGACGGCGCGGCGTGCGTGTCCGTCGCCGATGCGTGCGGGGGCATCCCCGAGGCCGACCTGCCACGGCTGTTCGAGCCGGGCTGGCGTGGGGACGCCGCGCGCACGCCGGGCACCTCCGGCCCGTCCGGGAGGCCCGGGGCGCCGGGCCCGTCCGGCGGGGGTCTCGGCCTGGCCGTCGCTCGCGGGCTCGTCCGCGGACACGGGGGTGACATCACCGTCGCCAACACCGCCGTCGGCTGCCGTGCCGTCGTGGCCCTGCCGCTCGAGTGACCCCTGTTCGGCCGGGCGGAGGGTGAGCGCCGGGTGTACGTTGACGACAACCGAGAGTTCTTCGTGCGCCGGCAGTCAGCCGCGCCGTCCTCGACGGATCCCCGTCCGCAGCGACGCTCGCCTCCGGTCCCCGGATGCCCTCGTGGCCGCGGGTCTAGCGCCCGCCCCGCGTGGGCTGAAAGCCGTTGACATGTTCGTCGTCGTGATCGCCGTCATCGCCGTCATCGCCCTGATCCTGCTGGCCTCCAGCGTCCGGATGGTGCAGCAGTACCAGCAGGGCGTCGTGCTGAGGTTCGGCCGCCTGCTCCCCGAGATCCGCCAGCCGGGGCTGAGGATGATCGTCCCGTTCGCCGACCGGCTCACCCGGGTCTCCATGCAGACCGTGGTGATGAGCGTCCCGGCGCAGGGGGCCATCACCCGCGACAACGTGACGCTCACCGTCGACGCGGTCGTGTACTTCCGCGTGATCGACCCCGTCAAGGCGCTGATCAACGTGCAGAACTACCTGTCGGCGGTCTCGCAGGTGTCCCAGACCTCGCTGCGGGCCGTGATCGGGCGCGCCGACCTCGACACGCTGCTGTCCGACCGCGAGCGGATCAACGACGAGCTGCGCTCCGTCATCGACGGCCCGACCGAGGAGCCGTGGGGGCTGCACATCGAGCGCGTCGAGGTGAAGGACGTCGCCCTGCCCGAGGGCATGAAGCGGTCGATGTCGCGTCAGGCCGAGGCCGAGCGGGAGCGCCGCGCCCGGGTGATCGCCGCCGAGGGCGAGTTCCAGGCCTCGACGAAGCTCTCCCAGGCGGCCCGGGCCATGGACGCCACCCCGGGCGCTCTCCAGCTACGACTGCTGCAGACGGTCGTCGACGTCGCCGCCGAGAAGAACAGCACCCTCGTGATGCCCTTCCCGGTCGAGCTGCTGCGCTTCTTCGAGCACGCCACCCCGCTCGCGGCGGCCCAGGTCGCGGCCCCCGAGAGCGAGCCCACGGCGTCCCACCCCTTCGTCGAGCCGATGCTCGTCGACCCTCTGGAGCCCTTCTCCGCCGCTCTCCCCGCGAACGGGCACGCGGCCGTCTGACGGCTGACGGCGCCCACCACCCGCCACCCACACCGCGATCCCCTCCGCCGACGGTGAGCCGCCCGTCGGGAGGACCGGGTCAGGACGTCGCCGGGGACCCCACGGTCGTGACGCGGGGTTGCCACCCGCAGGCCGGGTCCTCGGCGAGCAGGTCCCCGGTGGCGGCGTAGGCGCGGGCCCGCGACCCGCCGCACAGGTCGGCGTACTCGCACACCCCGCAGCGCCCCGAGAAGCGGGCGGCGCGCACGTCGCGCAGCCGCTCGTCGTCGCGGTAGATGTCGGCGAGGCCCTGCTCGCGCACGGTGCCGAGGCCGAGCGGCAGGAACCCGGCCGGGTAGACCTCGCCGTCGTGGGCGACGAAGACGATGCCCTTGCCGTCGCGGGTCGAGGCCGTCTGGGCGCGGGGCCGCGAGCGCGGGGGGCCGAGGCGCTCGACGAGCTCGGCGTTCAGGGCTGCGGCCAGGGCGGATCTTGGAGCATAAGTGGCGCCATTCGCCGTTTTTGCTCCAGCGTCGGCCGGGCCGCCGGCGGTATCGGCCGGGCCCGCGGCGATGGCGGCCTCGGCGGCGCGGCGCTGCGCGACGACCCGGCGGAAGAACGGCGCTTCGACGGTGCGCACGGTGATCCCGTAGTGGCTGACGTCGTAGAGGAAGTGGCAGACGTCCTCGTGCTGGTCGGGGTCGAGGGCCCCCTCGGCCACCCCGCGCCCGACGTGGACGAGGAAGAAGACCTCCCAGATGTGCGCGCCCAGCCCGATCACGTCGGCGGCGATCCGGGGCAGCTCGTCGAGGTTCGCGGCCATCACGGTGGTGTTGACCTGCACGGTCAGGCCCGCGGCGACGAGTGCGGCGATCGCCTCGTGGGTCTTCGCGAGGTGACCGGGGATGCCCCGGACGCCGTCGTGGGTGGCCGGCAGCGCGCCGTCCAGACTGATCGAGACGGCCTTGACGCCGCTGGCGGCGATCCGGGCGATCGCCTCGGGTGTCAGGGCGGGGGTCACCGACGGCGACAGCGCGGTCGGGATGCCCAGCGACTGCGCGTGGGCGATCAGCTCGAACAGGTCGGGGCGCAGCAGGCAGTCGCCGCCGGTGAGCACGAGGATCGGGTAGGGCCGCCCGAACGCGGCGACCTGGTCGATCAGCGCCACGCCCTCGTCGTGGGTCAGCTCGCCGGGCAGCGCCCGCAGCGTCGCCGAGGCGCGGCAGTGCTTGCACGACAGCCCGCAGGCGCGCGTGGTCTCCCAGAAGACGAGCATCGGCCGCTGGTCGTAGTCCACCCGCGAGGGGGCGTGGACGTCGTGGCCGGCGGGGTGGCCCGCGGGACCGGTGGCGGCACGGGTCGCGGGGTGACCGACGGGGTGGGGGCTCACGGCTGCTCCTGGGGTGCGGCGATGGCGGCGGCGGTCGCGAAGCCGTCGACGATGCAACTGGCGACGCCGACGCCCCGGTAGGACGACCCGGTCACGTGCAGGCCCGGCAGCGGGGCGAGCCCGGCCCCGAGGGCGTCGAGCCTGGCCCGGTGACCCACGGTGTACTGCGGCATCGCGCCGTCCCACCGGCGCACGAGGGCGGCGGCCGGTTCGCCGCGGGCGCCGACGGCCTGGCGCAGCTCGTCGGTGACGGCGCGCACGAGCGTCTCGTCGTCGAGGTCGGTGAACACCTGGTCACCGTCGCGGCCGACCATGCACCGGAACAGCACCGTCTCGTCGTTGCGCAGGTGCTCCCACTTCGACGTCAGCCAGCTACACCCCACGAGCAGCCGCCCCGCGCCCGGCGGCACGAGGAACCCGGTGGCGGCCAGCTCGCCCGGGACGGCCGAGCGCGGGAACGCGAGGGTGACGGTGGCGACCGACACGGTCTCGATGCCCGCGAGCGCGGCGGGCACGGCCGGGTCGAGCCCGTCGACGCCCTCCAGCAGCGGCAGCGCCACCGGCGCGGGGACGGCGAGGACGACGTGGTCGGCGCGGCGGCTCACGGTGAGGCCGTCGGCGGCGCGCACCGCGACCCGCCAGCCCTCGCCGTCGCGCGTCACCGACGCGGCCGCCGTCTCGGGCAGCAGCTCGGCCCCGGCGTCCGCGAGGGCCTTCAGCAGGGCCTCGACGAGCTGGGACAGGCCCGCGCGGAACGTCACCAGGGGCGCCGCCGGTAGGGCGGCCGGGGAGGCGGACGATGCGCCGGCCTGCGGGCCGGCAGCTGCACCCGACGGGGAGGCGGACGCCGACGGCGCGGCGGAGGCGCCGGAGGCGCGCCGGCGTTCGGCGGCGCGCAGGGCGAGGAAGACGCTGCGGTGCCCGTCGAGCAGCCGCATCACCTCGGGCACGGTGCTGGCGGCGGACAGCCGGGTGGCGCGGCCCGCGTGGACGCCGCCGAGCATCGGCTCGATCAGCCGGTCGAAGACGGCGGGGCCGAAGCGGTGGCGCAACAGCTGGGCGAGGCTGGGATCGGCGGGCAGGGCGCGGCGGGGCAGCACGAGGTCGGCCGCGGCGCGCAGCATGCCCCACGGCCCCACGACCCGGTTGCGCAGCAGGGGAAGCAGCCGGTCGGGGACGCCGAACAGCGAGCCCGCGGGCATCGGCCGCAGCACGCCGTCGAGCCACAGGTAGGAGCCGCGGATCGCGGGGGCCACGACGTCGGGCACCAGGCCGAGGTCGGCGACCAACCCCCGGACGGCGGGGTGGCGGATCAGCAGGGAGTCGGGCCCGGTGTCGACGGGCCAGGCCCGCGACTCCTCCAGCGGGTCGAGCATCCCCACCGTGTGGATCTTGCCGCCCCAGCGGGGTGAGGCCTCGAGGACCGTGACGTCGGCGCGCCCGCGCAGGGCGTAGGCCGTGCTCAGGCCTGCGATACCGCCACCCGCGACGATCACGGAGGGTCGGCGCGGCGCGGGCGTGGCGGAGGGCATAGGTCAACCTTCCTCGGCCGCGCGGGCGCGACGGCGGGACCGTCGTCCCGCCCAGGGCCGCCGGATGGGCGTTGCTCCGTCCGTGCGCGCTCACCCGAACGGATGCGCGCAGGGGCCTGCACGGGCCCCCTGCGGGGGTGGTGGGGCGCCCCGGCGCTAGGCCGCCCGGGGGCCCGGACGGCGCGGGGGCGAACCGGGGGTCGGCGGCTCCAGCGGGAGGCCCAGGAAGGCCGACGGACTTCCCGTCACGCTTTCCTCTCTTGGAGGCATCATGCTTCGGCCACGTATCGCCGTCACCGCGGTGTCCGTGGGCGTCCTCGCCCTCAGCACCCTCGGGATCGACGCCGCCGACGCGACGCCGCGCACCCCCCAGGCGGCCGGCGTCACCGCGTCGGCCTCGGGCCTCTACGTCGTCCGCGTCGCCCCCGGCGCCTCCGTCGCCGCCGTCGCCCGGCAGCTGCGCGCCGCGGGTGCCTCCGGCGTCTACGAGGCCGCGGCGCTGCAACTGATCACGGTCAAGGCACCGGCCGGGGTCATCCACCGCTTCGCCAAGATCCCGGGCGTCGCCCGGATCGACGCCTCGCGCGGCGTGAAGGCGCAGAGCCTCGGGTTCAGCCCGTCCACGCAGCCCGGGTCGATGACGAACGTCACGCGGATCACCAAGGCCCAGGACCTGTGGAAGCAGGGGATCACGGGCAAGGGCGTCGACGTGGCGCTGATCGACACGGGCATCGCCCCGGTCCCCAGCCTCAACGACGTCACCAAGGTCGTGGTCGGCCCCGACCTGTCGATCTCGGAGTCGAGCGCGGACACCCGCTACCTCGACACCTACGGTCACGGCACGGCGATGGCGGGCATCATCGCCGGGCGCGAGACCAACAACACGGTCGCGAACGGGACGGGCACCACCCAGACCGGCGGCGCGAACAGCGGCTCCGCCTACGCCGCGGACACGACGAACTACTACGGCATGGCGCCCGACGCCCGGCTGATCAACCTGAAGCTGGCCGACCAGAACGGCGTCGTCGACGTCACGCAGATGATCGCCGCGATCAACTGGGTGGTGCAGAACAAGACCGCCAACGGCATGAACATCCGCGTGCTCAACCTGTCCTACGGCACCGAGAGCCCCCAGCACCCCACGAACGACCCGCTGTCCTACGCCGCCGAGCAGGCATGGAAGGCCGGCATCGTGGTCGTGGCGGCCGCGGGCAACGAGGGTGGCACGGTGGCCGGCCTCTCGAACCCCGCCTACAACCCGTGGATCCTCGCCGTGGGCGCGGCCGACACGAAGGGCACCGACGCCCTCACCGACGACGTCGTCCCCACGTTCTCCGCCAAGCTGGGCGGCAACTTCGCCTACCACGGGCCGGACGTCGTCGCCCCGGGCGTGGGGATCATCAGCCCCGGCGTGACCGGCTCCTACCTCTCGGACACCTACTCCTCGGCGCGGGTCGGCAACGGCTTCCTCCGGGGCTCCGGCACCAGCCAGGCCGCCGCGGTGGTCTCCGGCGGCGTGGCCCTGCTCCTGCAGGCCCGCTCCTACCTGACCCCCGACCAGGTCAAGGGCGTCCTCCAGGCCGGGGCCAAGCCCCTGACCAACACGATCAAGGGCGCGCAGGGCTCGGGCATGATCGACCTGCTCGCCTCCAACGCGGCGAACTCCTCGCTCGTGCAGAACATCCCCGCCGCCAGCGGCACCGGCAGCGTGGAGTCGGCCCGCGGCGGCGTGCACGTCACGATCGGCAACGCCACGCTCCAGGGCGAGATGGACGTGATGGGCAACCAGTGGAACTCCAACCTGTTCGCCCAGCAGACCGCCAACCGCACCAGCTGGGGCTCGTCGTCGGCCACCACCAGCTACGCCTCGGGTGCCGGGGCCACCTTCCTCGGCCTCCCCTGGCTCGCCGGGTCGGGCTTCTCCACCGACACCACCAGCTGGGCCGGGCGCACCTGGTCCGGGCGCACCTGGTCGGGCCGCACCTGGTCCGGCGCGACCTGGCAGGGCGGCTCGTGGTCGGGCCGCACGTGGTCCGGGCGCACCTGGTCGGGCTCGCTGTGGAGCGGCGCCAGCTGGGCGACCCCGGTCTCCAGCAGCTCCTGGGCCTCGTCCCTGTGGGCCAGCGCCGGCTGGCAGTGATCGAACCGGCCACCGCGGGGGACGTGCGGGCCGAGTGAGCACCTGAGCAGCGGGCGGGACCGGCACCACGGTCCCGCCCGCTGCTGCGTGCGGCGGCGGACGCGTGCGTCTCGTGGCAGGGTCGGGCGCGTGAGCGAGCAGTGGTGGGCGCCCGAGCGCCAGGGCGGCCCGACGTCCGAGGTGGTGCCGCCCCAGGCCGACACGCTCGAGGTGCGCCGCACCCCGGCCCCCAGGCCCGCGGCGTCCCCCGGACGTGCCGTCCTCGCCGTCCTGTCGTTCCTGATCGCGGCGTTGCTGGCGCCCCTGGCGCTCGTCGCGGTGTGGGTCGACGGGATCGCCTCCGACCGCGAGCACTACGTGCAGGTGGTCGCCGATCTCGCCCACGACGCCGTCGTCCAGAACGAGGTGGTGCAGCGGGCCACGGCCGAGGTGAGCGCCGCGCTGCGGCTCGACGGCGCCGGCCCCGGCGACCTCGGGGCGCTGGCCGACCGGCTCGGCCTGCCCGGAGGCCTGGGGGACGCGCTGCAGCGGCAACGCGACCAGCTGCTGCAGGCGGCCCGGCGCGAGGTGGAGCAGCTGTGCCGGCAGGCGGTGGGCTCGGCGGCGTTCGTCGACGTGTGGCGGCAGGCCAGCGAGCAGGCCTACGACCAGGCGGTCGGGGTGGTCCGCACCGTCTCGGAGTCCGACGCCGTGGCCCGGGCACGCACGATCCTGCTGCGACTCGACCTGCGCCAGCTGCTCGAACCCGTGCTCGGCCCGCTGGCCCGGCTGGGCATCGCCGCGGCGTCGCTCGTGCGCGACCTCGTGCTGCGGCTGTCGTTCGACGACGTCGACGCGATCCGCGAGATCCGCGCGCTGTTCGCGCTGGCCCGGACGTCGTCGGTGTGGCTGCCGATCCTCTGCCTCGCGTTCGCCGTCGGCGGGGTGCTGTTCGCGCGGCGCCGCCTGCGCGCCCTGGCGTGGGCGTCGGGGTTGGCCGCCCTGCCGCTGCTCGGCCTGTGGTGGGCAGGCTCCCTGGCCGGCCGGATCGCCGGGACCGTCGTGAGCGGCGTGGGGGTGTCCGACCAGGTGGTGCGGCGGGTCGCCGACGGCGCCACCGACGTGCTCGTGGGGCAGGTGCGCCAGGTGGTCGTCGTCCTGCTCGTGGTGTGCGTCCTCGCGACGGCCGCGGCGGTCGTCGCCCGCCGCCGGGTGCCCACGGCCTGACCCCACCTGAGCGCCCGTGCCTCGCGGCGCGCACTACGGTGACAGGCGTGACCGCACCCACCTCCGCCGCCGCGACCCCGCCGGGGCGGCTCGTCGTCCCGCCCACGGGTGAGGACCCCGACGAGCTGCTGCTGCACTTCGCGGGCTGGGCGGAGGGGCGGGGGCTGGCGCTGTACCCGCACCAGGAGGAGGCGCTCCTGGAGCTGGTGACGGGCGCCAACGTGATCCTCTCGACGCCGACGGGCTCGGGGAAGTCGCTCGTGGCCCTGGGCGCGCACCTGGCGGCGATGGCCGCGGGCCGCCGCACGTTCTACACGGCGCCGATCAAGGCGCTGGTCAGCGAGAAGTTCTTCGCCCTGTGCGAGATCCTCGGCGCCGAGAACGTCGGGATGATGACGGGCGACGCCGCCGTCAACGCGGGTGCGCCGGTGGTGTGTTGCACCGCCGAGGTGCTCGCGAACATCGCGCTGCGCCAGGGCCGTGCCGCCGACGTCTGCCAGGTCGTCATGGACGAGTTCCACTTCTACGCCGAGGCCGACCGCGGCTGGGCGTGGCAGGTGCCGCTGATCGAGCTGCCCCAGGCGCAGTTCCTGCTGATGTCGGCGACGCTGGGCGACGTCACGTTCTTCAAGGACGACCTGACCCGCCGCACGGGCCGGCCGACGGCGGTCGTCGCGAACGCCGAGCGCCCCATCCCCCTGTTCTTCGAGTACGCGATGACGCCGCTGCACGAGACGATCGAGGAGCTCCTGCACACCAACCAGGCGCCCGTCTACGTCGTCCACTTCACGCAGGCCGCCGCCCTCGAACGCGCGCAGGCCCTCACGAGCGTCCAGGTCGCCACGCGCGAGCAGCGCGACCGGATCGCCGAGGCCATCGGCGCGTTCCGGTTCACCGCCGGGTTCGGGCGCACGCTCTCGCGGCTGCTGCGGCACGGCATCGGCGTCCACCACGCCGGGATGCTGCCCCGCTACCGGCGCCTCGTGGAACAGCTCGCGCAGGCGGGCCTGCTCAAGGTCATCTGCGGCACCGACACCCTCGGCGTCGGGATCAACGTGCCGATCCGGACGGTGATGTTGACGGCACTGAGCAAGTACGACGGCACCCGCGTGCGCCACCTCAAGGCGCGCGAGTTCCACCAGATCGCCGGACGCGCGGGGCGGGCGGGCTACGACACGGCGGGCACCGTCGTCGTCCAGGCGCCCGACCACGAGATCGAGAACGAGCGGATGCTCGCCAAGGCCGGCGACGACCCGAAGAAGCGCCGCAAGGTGGTCCGCAAGAAGCCGCCCGAGGGCACGGTGTCGTGGACGAAGGCGACGTTCGAGCGCCTCGTCGCCGCCGAGCCCGAGCCGCTGACCTCGCACTTCCAGGTGACGTTCGCGCTGCTCCTCAACGTGATCGCCCGCCCCGGGGACGCGTTCACCGCGATGCGGCACCTGTTGGAGGACAACCACGAGCCGCGCGCCCAGCAGCGCAAGCACATCCGCCGCGCGATCACGATGTTCCGGTCGCTGCTGGCCGCGGGCGTCGTCGAGCGCCTGCCCGAGCCCGACGCCAAGGGCCGCAGCATCCGCATCGTCGCCGACCTGCAGCTCGACTTCGCCCTCAACCAACCGCTGTCGCCGTTCGCACTGGCGGCCATCGAGCTGCTCGACCGCGAGTCGCCCACCTACGCCCTCGACGTCGTCTCGGTGATCGAGGCCACGCTGGAGGACCCGCGCCAGATCCTCGCCCAGCAGCAGTTCAAGGCCCGCGGCGAGGCCGTGGCGGCGATGAAGATGGAGGGCATCGAGTACGAGGAGCGGATGGAGCTGCTCGAGGACGTCGAGTACCCCAAGCCGCTGCGCGACCTCCTCGAGGGCGCCTACGAGATCTACCGCGGCGGCCACCCGTGGGTCGGCGACTACGCGATCAAGCCGAAGAGCGTCGTCCGCGACCTGTTCGAGCGGGGCATGTCGTTCGGCGAGTTCGTCGGCTACTACGGGCTCGCCCGCGGCGAGGGGCTCGTGCTGCGCTACCTCGCCGACGCCTTCCGGGCGTTGCGCCAGACCGTGCCCGACGAGGCGAAGACCGAGGAGGTGGGCGACCTCGTCGAGTGGCTGGGCGAGCTGGTCCGCCAGACCGACTCCAGCCTGCTCACCGAGTGGGAGCAGCTCGTCGCCGGTCTCGACGACGTGACCGGGGACGCCGCGAACGCCGCCGTCGACGCCGGCCCGCCGCCCGTCACCCGCAACGCCCGCGCGTTCCGCGTGCAGGTCCGCAACGCCCTGTTCCGCCGGGTGGAGCTGGCCTCGCTGCGCAAGTGGTGGGACCTCGGGCTGCTCGACGCCGCCACCGGCTGGGACGCCGACGCGTGGGCCGCCGCCGTCGGGCCGTACTACGAGGAGCACGGCGAGCTCGGCACCGGGCCCGACGCCCGCGGCCCCGCCTTCCTCGTGGTCGCCGAGAACCCCGAGCTGGACGACGACGAGCTCGCCGCGCTGGAGGCCGCCGACTCCCACGACGCGGCCCGCGACCGGTCCGAGGAGGGCGCGCCCGACGCCGTCGTCCCGGTGCCCGCAGCCCGTCGCCGCGTGTGGCGGGTGCGGCAGGTCTTCGACGACCCCGCCGGCGACCGCGACTGGGGCTTCACGGCGCTGGTCGACCTCGACGCCTCCGACGCCGCGGGCTCCGCCGTCGTCCGGGTGGTCGACGTGGGTCGGCTCTGAGCGCCCGGCTCGCCCCGCCTCAGCAGCTCGCCGAAGACGGGTCCACCGGCTCGCTCTCGCCGTTGCGGCTCCTCGTCGCGGACGCCGGGGCGTAGCCGCTCACGCCGATGTCACCGTCGTCGCCGCCGTCCTGCCACCGGTACTCCACGGACGTCGTGATCCCCGAGTAGTCCGTGTCCTCGACCCGCCAGCGGAAGTGGCCGGCGCCGTCCGTGCCCTGGTAGCGCACGGCGTCGTGCTCGCAGGTCTCCTCCAGCAGCTCGCCGACCTCCCCGGCCTCCCAGCCGAGGACGGCCACCGAGTGCTGCTCGAGCGACGTCATCGCCACCCAGACCTGCCCGGATTTTCCCTCCTTCAGGGTCACCGACGCCGGGTGGGGGTCAGGGGAGGTCGAGAAGTCGCTCGCGATGAGGTACCGGCCGAAGTCGACCTCACGGCGCGTGCCACGGTCCACCACGATGACCTGGAACGTGTCGGCGATCTTCGAGGGATCGGGGATGCGCACGACGGCGGCCGTCGCCCGGTGCGCCCGCGACGTCGGGTCGTCGACGTCCGCGCGGGCGAGCAGCGTGCACACCCCACCCAGGCAGCTCGGCTCGGCCGCGAGGAGCTGGCGGTCGGACAGGGTCGGGGGGACGCGCGGCGGCGGCGGACGCCGCGAGGTGGGCTTCCTCGTCGTGGGCCGGGGCGTCGTGGGGGTGGCCGACGGCGTCGGGGTGGGCGGGGCGGTACGCGACGGCGTCGGGGTCGCCGACGGCGTGCGGGTGGGGGTCGGCGTCGGGGACGGCGTCGGGGTCGGCTCGGCGGTGGGGGTCGGCGGCCGTGTCGCGAGCGGCCCGGCGGCGGCCTCGGGCACGATCGTCGTGGCCTCGACGGCGTGCCGGACCGCGGCAGCGCGCAGGGGCAGGACCCCCACGAGCAGGCAGGTCGCGCCCGCGATCACCCCCGCCCAGCCGCGGACCCTCGTCTCCCGCCGGGTCCACGCCGCCGCGGAGGTGCGCTCGTCATCCCACTCCGCGCGCGCCGCCAGCCAGGCGGCGTGGTCGGAGCGGAACGTCCAGTCGAGGTCCGCCTGCTCCGCCCGCTGACGTTCCCGGGCGGCCGCCCGCTCCGGCTCCCCCGCCTGCGCGGGGACCCCGGCCGAGGGCGGCAGCCGCAGCGGTGCCCGGCCGGGCACGGGTCGTTGCGGCTGCTGGGGGTCGCCGCTCCGGCCGGCCATGGCCACCCCGCGGACCAGCAGGCACCCGGCGGCGGCGAGCGCGCCGGACCCGACGATGACGGCGTCGTGGGTGGTCAGCCACGCGGTGGACATCGCCGCCGCACCGGTCGCGAGGACCCCGCCGACGCAGGCGAGGGCGGTGGCGACGGGCACGGGGGGAAGCGGCGGATCCGGCGACAGCGGTAGCGGGTCGTCCTGGACGACGGCGCCGGGGGCCGGGGCGCGCCCCGGGCGGCGGGCACCGGCGGGGTCGGGGAAGCGCTCCCGCCACTGGCCGTGGGTCACCCGCGTGTTCTCGGGTGGTTTCCGTGGTGATCAGAGCGCTTCGCCCCGATGTCGCCCGTCCAGGCGAGCCTCGCCCGACCGGGCGTCGACGGCAGGCGCGAAAGGGGTCGTGGAGGGCTCGCACCGGCCCCCGCGGGGCCCGCGCGAGTGCCCCGATCACGGAAATCGACGCGGGCTGAGACGGCCGCGCGGAGGGTCCGCGCCGAGCGCGCGGCGAGGGATGACAGCGTTGACGAAAGGTTTTCAGGCGGCGTTGACTTCCGGGCGCTCCCCGTCCGCGACGCCGCTCCCGGGAACGGTCGTCACCGCTGACCGCCGAAAGGGGACCACCAATGCCGGTGGTGTCGCCCAGAAGAGTGCTCGGACTCGCATCCGCGATCACGCTCGCACTGTCCCTCGCGGTGGCCGCGGACGCGGACGCCGCACCCGCCGTCGTCTACGCCTCGCCCGACGGGTCGGGGACGGCGTGCTCGCCGGCCTCCCCCTGCTCCCTCACCGCAGCTGCGGCGCGGGTCCGCGCGGTGAACTCCTCGGCCGGCGTCACGGTCCAGCTCTCGGACGGCACCTACCGGCTCGCCGCGCCGCTGCAGCTGCGCGCCGAGGACGGCGGCCGCGACGGCGGCACGGTGCGCTGGACGGCGGCGCCCGGCGCGCGGCCCGTGCTCACCGGGGCGCTGCCGGTGACGGGCTGGCGCGTGCACGACGCTGCGCAGGGCGTGTACGTCGCGGACACCCCGCAGGGCCTGGACTCGCGGCAGCTCGTGGTGGAGGGCGTCCTCGCGCCGAGGGCGGCGATCCGGTTGGCGGCCTCGGACATCGCGGTGACCGCGCAGGGCATCCAGCTGCGCAACCAGAACCTGGCCTACCTGGCGAGCCTGCCCCAGCAGAACCGGATCGAGCTGGAGAGCCTCGGCGACTTCACCGACCGCTACATGCCGGTCTCGTCCATCAGCACCTCGATGATCACGCTCGCGCAGCCCGCCTGGGACAACAACACCTGGGGCTACGACACCACCCAGTACTCCTTCCTGGCGGCGCCCACGTTCTTCCTCGCGAACTCGCTGCGCTTCCTGACCACGCCCGGGCAGTGGTTCGTCGATCCCGGCGCCGGGAAGCTCTACTACAAGCCCGGGCCCGGGGTGGATCCGAACACCCTCGACGTCGAGCTGCCGCGCCTGCAGACCCTCATGAGCGTCGGCGGCACCTACGACTCCCCGGTGACGAACCTCCGTGTCGAGGGTCTGACCTTCACCGGCACCTCGTGGCTCGGCCCCTCCTCCCCCGACGGGTACGCCGTCCAGCAGAACGGGGCCTTCCTCAAGGGCGTCTACTCCTACCGCCCCGCCGACGCGTTCACGAGCTGCCGCCGCGGCTGCACCGCCTTCGAGCGCGCGCGCACGCAGTGGTGGCAGGAGCCGGCGGCGGTGCAGGTGTCGGCGGCCGGCGGCATCAGCTTCGCCGGGAACACGTTCACCGGCCTCGGGTCCACGGGGCTCGGCATCGGCCAGGACGCCAACGCCCACAGCAGCGGCGTGGGCCTGGGCGCCTCGTCCGTGGCCGTCACGGGCAACGTCTTCACGGAGCTGGCCGGGCACGGCGTCGCGGTGGGCGGGGTGCGCCCCGACGCCCACCACCCCTCGGACCCGCGGATGACCAACCGCGACATCCGGATCGAGGACAACACCGTCAACCACGTGGCGGTCGACTACAAGGACAACTCGGGGATCCTCAGCACCTACGTCGACGGGCTCCGGATCGTGCGCAACGAGGTCGCGAACGTTCCCTACGACGCGATCGACACCGGGTACGGCTGGGGCATGAACGACCCGGGCGGCTCCAACGAGTACAACAACCGGGGCTACTACACCTACAACACCCGTTACTCGACGCCGACGACGCTGCGCGACAACCTCGTCGCCAACAACCTCGTGCACCACACGAAGGCGAAGTTCGCCGACGGCGGCTCGGTGTACAACCTGTCCGCCAGCCCCGGCACGGTGATCGAGAAGAACTACCTCTACAGCGTCTCCGGGGTCGGCCTCTACCTCGACGAGGGCACCCGGTACACGACCTACCGGAACAACGTGCTGCAGGGCGCGAGCCCCTGGGTGTTCACCAACTCCTACGGCACCGCGCACAACACGAACGACAACACGATCAGCGGCAACTGGTTCAACGCCGGCGGCGCCTCCACGCCCGATGCGGGCCTGCACAACAACCGGATCACCGACAACGTGCAGGTCTCGGGGACGGCCTGGCCCTCCGGCGCCCGCGACGTCATCTGCCAGGCCGGCGTCACGCCGTCGCTGCGCACGCAGCTCAACGCCAACGTGATCACCGCGGACGGCGCCTGCGGCGACCCCGGCGCGCCCGTGGCCGCGCCGTTGACCGCGACGGCGTCGTCCGCGGCCGGGTCGTTCCTCGCCCAGTCGGGCTCGCGGTTCGCGCTGTCCGCGGACGGCGCCGACGTCTGGGGTGCCGGCGGCCAGCGCGACGACCAGTTCGGCGCGATCTACCGGCGGGCGGGGGTGTCGGCCGGCACCGTCGTGAGCGCCCGCGTCGACTCCGTCAACGACGCCAACCCCTACGCCAAGACCGGCGTGATGATCCGCAACGACATGACGCGGCCCGGCTCCTCGCCCGGCTACGCCATCGTCGCGGTGACGCCGCGCAACGGCGTCCTGTTCGAGTGGGACGCCGACGGCGACGGTTACCTCGACGGCGACGCGCGGGCCGCCGTCGACACCTACCGCGCCGTCTGGGTGCGGCTGGCCCGCGGGACCGGCGGGGCGTCGTCCCAGTTCGCCGCCTCCTACTCCTTCGACGGCGTGACCTGGGTGCCCGTGGGTTCGGCGGTGATGCTGCCCGGGGCGGCCTCCACCCAGGACGGCGGGATCTTCAGCAGCTCCCACGACCGGTCGCAGCGCGCGGTGAACATCGTGAGCGACGTGCGGGTCGGCGGGCCCGTCGTGACCCCGACGCCGACCACCTCCTCGCCGGTACCGACCACCTTCTCGCCGGTGCCGACGACGTCCTCGCCCCGCCCCACGACCAGCAAGCCCAAGCCGACCGGCAAGGTGCGCTGCCGCACCAACTCGCGGGGCAAGAAGACCTGCCGGACCGTGCCCCCGAAGACCCGCAAGGCCGCCTCGCCGGCGTCGGCCGTGTCGATCCCGCTGTCGCTCCTGCCCACCGGACGCATCTGACGGCGGGCCGCCCAGGCTTGGGGGACGCTCCTCGCGCTCATACCGCGCGGAGCGTCCCCAAAGGCCGGCCGCAGCCCGGCGCAGGGGTGATGGCTGGGCCGCGATCATGACGGGGCCTCGACCGACGGCCCCCGAGCATCGCTGTCCGTGGTCGCACACGCCCCTGAGTGACGTGCGTCGGGCTGGGCCACCTCGGCGGGATCCAGATGAGCAGCCTCCGTGAGCTCGGGCCCTCTCTCAGGCCGCCTCGCTCACGGACGCTGCGGATCTGGGGTGGTCGGGGTGGAGCGCTCTCGGATGGGCATCTGTTACCTGCTCGGCTTACTATCTGCGCATGCACGCAGATATGGCCCACGTGGTGCACGACCTCGCAGGCACTGCCGACGCGGTGGACTCCGCTGACGTCGTGGACTCGGCCCACGCTGCGGATCACCCTGACGTCGTCGAGCGGGCGGTCGAGGTGTTCCGGCTGCTGTCCGACGGCACCCGGGTGAGGATCGTGCGGGCGCTGATCGACGGCGAGCTGTCGGTGGGCGTCCTCGCCGAGCAGGTGGCCAGGCCGCCGGCGACGGTCTCGCAGCACCTGGCGAAACTGCGCGCGGCCCGCCTGGTGCGCACGCGGCGCGAGGGGACGACCGTGCACTACCGGCTCGACAGCGGCCACGTCGCGCGGCTGGTCACCGACGCCCTGCACCACGCCGAGCACGCCGGGGCGGGCGTCCCGCCCCACCACCGGGATCCGGGCGCAGCGCCGCGGACCGTCACCACCGCGGGAGGTCGGTCATGAGCGACGTCGACGCAGCGCGCCCCGGCGAGGGGCACATCCGCGACGGCCACGCGCCCGAGCACCACGACCACGACGAGCACGAGGGCCACGACCACGGTGGCCACGCGCCCGAGCACCACGACCACGGTGACCACGCGCACGACCACGACAGTCACGCGCACGAGGGCCACGACCACGACACGCACGACCACGACGCGCACGACCACGACCACCCCAGCGGCCTGCTGGGCCTGATCAAGGGCATCGTCGCCCCGCACAGCCACGACGCGGCGGACTCGGTGGACGACGCGCTGACGGGCAGCGCGCAGGGTGTCCGCGCGGTGAAGATCAGCCTGGTGGCGCTGGGCGTGACGGCGGTGCTGCAGCTGGTGGTGGCGCTGGCGTCGTCGTCGGTGGCGCTGCTGGCCGACACGATCCACAACGTGTCGGACGCGCTCACGGCGGTGCCGTTGTGGATCGCGTTCGTCGTGGGACGCCGCCCGGCCACCCGCCGCTACACCTACGGCTACGGCCGCGCGGAGGATCTGGCAGGGGTGTTCGTCATCGCGATGATCGCGCTGTCGGCGGTCGTGGCCGGCTGGGAGGCGATCGACCGGCTGCTCGACCCGCAGCCGGTGACGCGCCTGGGCTGGGTGGCCGCGGCCGGGGTGATCGGGTTCGTGGGCAACGAGCTGGTCGCGGTCTACCGGATCCGCGTGGGTCGCCGGATCGGCTCGGCCGCGCTGGTCGCGGACGGCCTGCACGCCCGCACCGACGGCCTGACGTCGCTGGCGGTCGTCGTCGGGGCGGCCGGGGTGGCAGCGGGCTGGCGCCTCGCCGACCCGATCATCGGCCTGGTGATCACGGTCGCGATCCTCGGCGTCCTGCGCACGGCCGCCCGCGACATCTACCGCCGACTCATGGACGCCGTCGACCCCGAGCTGGTCGACGCCGCCGAGCGCGCCCTGGCGGCCCAGCCCGGCGTCACGGAGGTGAAGGCGGTGCGGATGCGCTGGGTCGGCCACCGCCTGCACGCCGAGGCCGACCTCACCATCGACGCCGACGCGACCGTGCACGACGCGCACCGCCTCGCCCACGACGCCGAGGAGCGCCTGACCCGCGCCGTGCCGAAGCTCGCCACCGCCCTCGTCCACGCCTACCCCGACCACTGACCGGCCCGTCGCATACTCGGACCGTGCCGAGCCACCACCCGACCCCGCCCCACCGCCACGCGCCGCCCCCACGTCCCGGAACTCGCGCCCGGCGCGGGCCCGACCGGACCGCGGCGCGACGGCGGGGGGTCGCCGTCCTCGCGTGCGCCCTGGTCGTGTGGCTCGGCGGCACGCCGGCGGCGCTGGCCCACAGTCGCCTGCTGGACGCCGACCCGGGGGCCGACGACGTCGCCGCCGTGGGGACGACGCGGGTCCGGTTGCACTTCCAGGACCTCGACACGTCGGGCACCCAGGAGGTGCGGGTCCTCCCGCGGGGGGCGGACGGCGGCGACAGGGTGGTCGCGGTCGCGACCCAGGGGTTCGACACCCTGCTGGTCACGACGAGCCCGCTGGCCGCGGGCAGCTACGAGCTGACCTACACGATCACCCCGGCGGACGGCCACCGGGTCAAGGGCGCCTACACGCTCAGCGTCGGCGGAGCAGCGAGCGAGGGCATGTCGACGACGACGGTGGGCGGCGCCGCGATCGTCGCGGTCCTGCTCGCAGGGGTCGCCGTCGCGGTCCTGCGCACCCGTCGCGCCGCGCCCGGAGCGCCCGAGCCGAGCGGCCCGACCCCGAGCGGCCCCAGCGAGGGAGCACCACCGCTCACCCCTTGAGGATCACCTCGACGAGCGCGGGGTCTCCCGCCTGCACGGTGATCACGCCGCCGCCGCGCAGCTCGAGCCGCTCCGGCGACGTCGCGTCCGCGCCGTGGCGCCCGGTCACGCCCCAGACGCCGACGAGGGACGACGTCCAGGTGTCGACGTCGGCGCGCGGCAGGCTGCCGGTGACGACCAGCAGGTCGCCGACGGCGCCGGTGGAGCGCACCGCGAAGCGCGCCGGGAGCATGCCGATCGGCCAGCCGTCGGGGAGCGCGGCACCCGCTTCGGCCGACGCCGAGGGGTCGGCCACGACCGCGCCCGGGTGCACCACCACCTGCGCGGCGCCGCCGTCGACGACGACGGCGTCGGGCGAGACCCGTGCCTGCCGGCCGTGCCCCGCCCACAGCCCGACGACGCCGAAGCACAGCAGGGCCGCGGCCGAGGCCAGCGCGATCGTCGCGGTCGGCCGCGCGACCGGCCGGTCGGCAGCAGCACCCGAGGTGGCGACCCCGCAGGCGTCGGCGGGCGGCAGGGGGCGCTGAGGCTGCGCGGGCATGGCGGCGGCTCCGGGACGGCGTGGGCATGGCCGCGGGCGCACCCGCGGTGATCGGGACGAACCAGGCTTACCACCGGCGGGGGGCCCGCACGGCGCCCGAGCCGCCGACCATGGCCAACCTCACACGCCGGTCGCCGGCCCGCCCCACGCCCCAGCCGCGCCGAGCGCCAACGACACTCGCACCAGGAGCGCGGAAGGGCCGCGACGCGGATGCGTCGCGGCCCTTCGGCTCCCGCGGTCACCCGATCGGGCCGCGGGGGAAGATCACGTCGTAGATCGCGGGGTTGAACCCGCTGAGGAACGGCAGGAGCTGGATCAGGGCGGACATCGCACACCTCCGGTCGGCGGACGGGCCGCCGCGGCGGCGGCCTCGTCACCAGGTGGGCGAGCCGGGTGCCACTGATACCGCGTCGCCGGTCAGGAGGGGCGCCCGGGCCCGTCGCAGAGGCGCTCCCACGCGGCGAGGTCGGCGTGCAGCTCGCGCAGCAGCAGGTCGCAGGCGATCTCGCGGGCCCAGTCGGCGGGCGGGGCGGGATCGACGGGCGCGTGCACGGCCCGGCGCCAGGGGCGGCGACCGCCGCGGGGCACGAAGGCGCGGGAGCTGAACGAGCGCAGGGAGCGCACCTGGAGGGGGCGGATGAAGCGCTCGATGCCGCGGGTCCCCTCGACGCCCTCACCGGTCTCGAACAGGTAGAGGGGCTGCATGGCGAGGTCTTCGGGGTGGAACCGCAGGAAGTCGACCATCTCGAGGTCCCAGCGGCCGCGGTGGGTCGCGCTGCCGAGGACGATGGCGCCCCAGTGCCCCATCCGGTGGACGTCGCGCACCGAGCAGCAGTGGGCGTCGAGTCCCGTCAGGCGCAGCGACGCGGCGACCGACTCGGCGATCGCGGCCGTCGTGCCGGTGCGGCTCGCGTACGCGACGAGCACTCCCTGTTCCGTCGTCATCGACGTCACCCTTTCGCCTACGTGGCCCCGGCTTGCGGACGCCGGTGTCTCGCAAGTACCCGAGCCATTCGCACCGTAAGCCCGCGGCGGCGGGATCGGCACCCGACGAAAGTCCTCGAGGGGCGCGTGTCGGAACGGGCTGTTCCGGTTCGCGCCGATCCGGGGACGGCGGGGACGCTCTCGACCGACGGCAGGTACGGGGCGGCTTAATGTACACATGTGCGCCCTGGGCATGTCCAGCGGTGAAACCCGAGAAGGTGCAGGTCAGGGCGCGAATGACCGTGACCGCACGACCTCGGCTGCTAGACGCTCGGCCCGGGCGTGGAGTTCCCCGGTACACACGGTGACGAGGATGGCGCGGCGGTGGCCGGGCCGGCGAGGGGTGGCGGATGCGCAGCGGTGACGAGCCGGCCCACGCGCGCAGCCCGTTGCGGCTGAGGCTGACCCTGGCGGCCATCGGGTTCGTCACCTCGGTGGGCGGTGCGTGGTGGTGCGTCGGCCACGGGCTGGGCCCCGTCGGGGTCGCGTTCGCGCTGGTGGCGGCCCTGGCGCTGGTGGACGGCGGGGTGATCGTCGACAGGATCCGGCGCGGCCCGCACTGGCAGCCCGGGCGCGACGTCCCGCCCTACCGTCCCCCGGAGCCGACACCGCCCCCGGCGCCCGTCGAGGAGCGCGTCCCGCCGTCGCCGGAGGTGCTGGAGGCGGAGCGTGACGCCGATCAGCGCCGCCGGTTGCGGCGTTACCTGTGGGTGATGGGCACGTGCCTGCTGCTGATCACCAACGCGTGGACGTGGGTGCGGCTGGTCGCCCCGGGCGTCGCGATCGCGATGACGCTCGTGGCGATGGTGCTGCCGCCGATCGCCGCCATGCTCGCCTCGCCGCTGCGGCGGCGCTGAGCCGCCCTCGGCGCTGCGTAGGGGGCAGCACCGGGCGCACACCAGGGGACGCACGGGCGCACCGGTGGGGGCGCCCCGGCCCGTCGATCAGTCGGCGTCGAGGCCCCGGCACACGACGGGGTCGCAGCCCTCGTCCATCGCGTGGCAGACCGGGCACTGCAGCTCGTCGGCCCACACGGCGAAGGTCTCGTCGGTGACGGTGGTCAGGGCGGTCATGTCAGCCTCGTCTCGTTCGGGTCGCCTGCAGTCTCCGTCGTGGCATCGGCAGCCGTCACCGGTTCCGTTAGCCCGATCGGGGGAGGAATCGCCGTGGTCTGCCTCACGCAAGGTGGGCCTCACCCCGCGCCCGGGTGAGTAGCGCTGCCCTGTCGGACGCCGTCCCGGCGACGCCACGCTTCCGGCATGCGCCGAACCGTCCCCGTGCTCCTGGCCCTGCTCGCCGTCCTGACGCTGTCGGGCTGCCGCGAGCGCATGTGCGAGGAGGGGCAGTACCCCGCCCGCTCGACGCAGTTCCCCGAGACCGGGCGGGTGTGCGTGCCCGTGGGGCAGGAGCCGCCGGTGGGGTACGAGCGGTTCCCGGCCGGGCAGGAACCCACGTTCGTCGACCAGGACCACTGACGCCGTCGGGACCACTGCTGCCGTCGACCAGGACCACTGCTGCCGTCGACCAGGACCACTGACGCCGTGGGCCGGGTCCGCTGACGTTGTCGGCAGAAGCGCTGACGCCCGTGGGCCGGGGCCGCTGACGTGGTCGGCAGGAGCGCTGACGCCCGTGGGCCGGCCCACGCTGCGCCGGCGCGGCCCTACCCGGCCCTTCTCGATCCACGATTCGCTCTTGCGTGGCTAGGTAGTGTGTCAGATACAGTACTTCTCATGGTTGAGAACACGGTGGCGCCGAGCCACCCCCCGGGCGAGGCCGTCCTGGCCACGGACCTGCTGCGCGGTCACACCGAGACGATCGTGCTCGGCGTCCTGCGCGGCGGGGACAGCTACGGCTTCGAGATCTACAAGAGGATCCGCAGCGCCACCGAGGGCGACCACGAGATCAAGGAAGCCACGCTCTACGCGACCTACCGTCGCCTCCAGAAGGACGGGCTGATCGAGTCCTACTGGGGCGACGAGACGCAGGGCGGGCGGCGCAAGTACTACCGGATCACCGACGCCGGCCGCGCCGTCTACCAGCGCAACCTCGCCGCTTGGCAGGCCACGCGCGACATCATCGACCACCTCCTCGGCCTGGGCCCGCGCCCGGCCGCGCCGACCGGAAGGCGCTCCCAGTGATGACGATTCCCGACACCACCGCCGCCACGCTGCGCGTGCACCGCCTGCTCGACGACGCCTTCGCGGGCATCGCGATGACGGAGGAGCGCCGCGACCTCAAGGAGGAGCTGCGCTGCGACCTGGTGGCCCGCGTGGGCGAGCTGATCGCCGACGGCATGGACGCCGAGGAGGCGGCCCGCCGCGCGCTCGCCGGCCTGGGGGACGTCCGCGCCCTCGTCGAGGCCGCCGTGCCCGGGCCCGCCACCGCCTCCCCCGACCAGCGCGATCAGGCACCCGGCGCGAACACCCCGCACGGCCTCGGTGCGGCTACCCCGCACGGCGCCGGTTCGGCGGGGACGACCAGGGCCTGGATCGACGCGGGTGCGGTGCACCGGGTGCGACCCCGCCCCGCCTACGTCGTCCGGGCCGTCCTGCTCGCGGCGGTCACCGCCGGCGGGCTCGCCGGGGTGGCCCTCGCGGCCGCGACGGACGCCGGCCGCGCGCCGCGCCTGACTCTCGCCCTGGTCACCGCGCTCGCGCTGGGGGCATGGATCACCGATGCCCTGCAGCAGGAGACCACGACCACCCACCCGATGCCGGCCCTGCGCGCCACCGGGTACGGCGCGGGGGTGGGCGCGGTGCTCGCGGCGGCCGGGCTGGCGTGGCAGTACTGGCCCGGGCAGGAGGTGACCTGGCTCGCGCTGGCGGTCGCCCCGCTGCTGGCAGGCGCCGCCCTCCTCGCCGGGCTCGCCGCCGGGCAGACCAACCGGCACAAGGCGTGGGTGCTGCAGCTCTCGGCCGCGCAGCCGGTGCCGAGCGACCGGTTCACCGAGCACCCCGAGGTGGCCGCCCGGTTCGGCATCTACTCGGCGATCACGCTGGTGGTGACGGTCGTCGCGTTCGTGGCGCTCACGGCCACCGTCGGCTGGGCATGGTCGTGGACGGCGATCGTCGGGGGCCTCGCGGTGATCCTCACGATGCTGGCGCGGATGCTGTTCGGCGGCGACGAGGGCTGAGCGGGCCGGTCGGCTTCGGGCCCGCCGCGCCGCTCGCCGGGGCTCTGGTCGTTCCTCACGCCCGGGGCCGTCCGCGGAGCATCTGCAGCGGATTGCGTCGCAGACCGTCCCGAGAGCGGGCAACGGCTGGGCGGCTCAGCCCTCGCCTCACGCCGCAGGCCGTCCGTGGAGCATCTGCGGCGGACTGTGTCGCAGACCGTCCCGAGAGCGGGCAACGGCTGGGCGGCTCAGCCCTGGCCGCACGCCGCAGGCCGTCCGCGGAGCATCTGCAGCGGACTGTGTCGCAGACCGTCCCGAGAGCGGGCAAGGGCTGGGCGGCTCGGCCCTCGCCTCACGCCGCAGGCCGTCCGCGGAGCATCTGCGGCGGATTGCGTCGCAGACCGTCCCGAGAGCGGGCAACGGCTGGGCAGCTCGGCCCTGGCCGCACGCCGCAGGCCGTCCGCGGAGCATCTGCGGCGGACGGTGTCGCCCGGAGGGTCCGGTGAGAGCGGCGACCGCGGGGGTAGGGAAATGCAGTGGCCGCCGCAGAGGGCGAGGCGTCACAGTCGTCCCCGGCCGGTCGCCCGACCGGCCCTCGTGAACCAGCCCTCGACGCCCCGGGAGGTGCGCCATGGAGAAGATCAACAAGAAGCTGCTGAGCTGGGCCTCCGTCCTCGAACCCACGACCCGCGAGCAGGCCGAGCGCACCTCGGCCATGCCGTTCATCCATCCGCACCTGGCCCTGATGCCCGACGCGCACCTCGGCAAGGGCGCGACCGTCGGGTCGGTGATCCCGACCCTCGGCGCGGTCATGCCGGCCGCGGTGGGGGTCGACATCGGCTGCGGGATGATCGCCGTCCGGACGCAGTTCACGCGCGACGAGCTCGACGTCAAGGGCTCGCTGGCGCCGCTGCGGGTGGCGATCGAGAAGGCGGTGCCGCTGTCGGCCGGCGTCTACAACACGACGGTGACGGCGACGGCGGCGGCGCGGGTCGAGGAGCTGGAGGCGCTGGCCGCCAAGCGCGACGTCGATCCCGACCGGTACGCGGGCAACTGGCGGCTGCAGCTGGGCACGCTCGGCTCGGGCAACCACTTCATCGAGGTCACCCTCGACGAGCTGGAACGGGTGTGGCTGTTCCTGCACTCGGGTTCGCGGGGCGTCGGCAACAAGATGGCGCAGCGGCACATCGCCGTCGCGCAGCGGCTGATGGACGCCTACTGGATCCGGCTGCCCGACCCCGACCTCGCCTACCTGGCCGAGGGGACGCCCGAGTTCGGCGCCTACATCCGCGACCTGGGCTGGGCGCAGCACTTCGCCCTGCTCAACCGCGAGGAGATGATGGACCGGGTGATCGCGTGCGTCTCGGACTTCCTCGCGGCCGACGTCGTCGAGCACGAGCGGATCAACTGCCACCACAACTTCACGCAGAAGGAGACCCACTTCGGGCGTGAGGTATGGCTGTCCCGCAAGGGCGCGATCTTCGCCGGGCAGGGGGCGCCGGGGCTGATCCCGGGCTCGATGGGGACGGCGTCCTACGTCGTGTCGGGCCTCGGCAACCCCGTGGCGCTGAACTCCTCGCCGCACGGGGCGGGGCGGATGTTCTCGCGGTCGGCCGCGCGCAAGCGGTTCACCCGCGAGGACCTCCGGACGGCGATGAAGGGCATCGAGTACCGCGACACCGACGCGTTCCTCGACGAGATCCCCGCCGCGTACAAGGACATCGACCAGGTCATGGCCGACGCCGCCGACCTCGTCGAGATCCGGCACACGCTGCGGCAGGTCGTGAACGTGAAGGGCGACTGACCGGCACCTCCACCACGGTGCCGGCGCGGGAGACGGACGGGCGCGGCGGCACTGCGAGGGGAGTGCCGCCGCGCTGGGGTCCCCCACTCGGGGCGTCCGGGGATCGGCGACCATGGGGGCCATGCGGATCGAGCGTGACGACCTCACCGGCGACGACGTCGCCCGGTTCCTCGCCGAGCACCTCGCCCAGATGCACGCGCAGTCCCCGCCCGACAGCGTCCACGCGCTCGGGCTGGAGGAGTTGCGGCGCCGCGAGGTGACGTTCTGGACCGTCCGCGACGACGACGGCGTCCTGGTCGGGTGCGGGGCGCTGAAGGAGCTCGACCCCGCGCACGCCGAGGTGAAGTCGATGCGCACCGACCCGGCGCGACGCCGTCAGGGAATCGCGTCGCTGCTGCTGCGGCACCTGATCGACGAGGCGCGCTCGCGTGGCTACCGGCGGCTCAGCCTGGAGACCGGGTCGGCCGAGCACTTCGCCGCCGCGCGGGCCCTCTACACCGCACACGGGTTCGCGCCCTGCCCGCCGTTCGCCGACTACACCGACGACCCCCTGAGCACGTACCTGACCCTGGCCCTGTGAGCCCGCGGCCGTCCGTCACGGGCCGAGCAGGGCAGCGGGCACCACGGCGATCCCGTCAGGACGCCGATACGCGTGGCTGCCCGTCGTGACGATCACGGCGTCGGCGAGCCCGTCGCCCAGCCGCTCCGCGAGCCACCGCAGGTGCTTCACGTCGGCGTCCCCCACCGTCCGTGCGAGCTTGACCTCGAAGGCGACGACGCGCCGGTCCGGCCCTTCGACGATCACGTCGATCTCGTGGTCGCCGTTGCGGGTGCGCAGGTGCCCGACGCGGGCCTCCGCAGCCTGGGCGTACACGCGGACGGACAGTGCCACGAGGGACTCGAAGAGGGCTCCGAGGAGCGGCTGGTCCCGGGCTACGCCGGCCACGTCACCCGGAGCGGATCCACGGTCCAGCAGTGACGCCTCGGTTGCGCCGAGAAGATGCGCGGCCAGCGCAGGATCGGCGAGGTGATGCTTCGGGGCGTTGGCGAGACGCCCCAGCGCCGTCCCCGACGGCAGCCAGCCGGGAACGGGATCGAGCAGCCACAGCTGCGTGAGCACGTCTCGGTACTGCGTCACCGTCGAGCGTGCCGGCTTGTCCGCCAGGCCCGGGGTCGCCGCCTCGAGGATGTGGGAGTACGAGGTGATCGTGGCCGTCGCCGCGCCGTAGGCGGTCAACCATGCCCGCAGGGTCTCGGGCCTGCGCACGAGGAGCCCCTGCTCAGGCACGTCCTGCTGGACGACTGCATCCAGATAGCCCCCCAGGGCGGCCCGACGCGCGCGTGGCGGGAGGGTTCG
Source organism: Kineosporiaceae bacterium (assembly GCA_046330935.1). Taxonomy (GTDB): domain Bacteria; phylum Actinomycetota; class Actinomycetes; order Actinomycetales; family Kineosporiaceae; genus JAXLRU01. The sequence continues at coordinate 448,289 of JAXLRU010000003.1, read as the reverse complement.
CAGCCCGGGCAGACCGGACGCCAGGATCTCGTCCACGTAGCGCGGGAGATCGACGTCCGTGTCCCCGTCGATCACCGGGCGCGTCCCGGCGAGGAGCTGCCGGAGAGAGACGGCGGCCGGACCGACCCCCCGCTCGGCCAGGGCGAGGGGCCGCATCCGCAAGCTCACGATGCGCCCGGCGCCGGAGTGGACGGGCGCCTCGACGGGGGCAGCCGAGCCGGTGAGCAGGAAGCGGCCGCCGCCACGATGCGCGTCGACGCTGCGACGCACCCTGTCCCAGACCTCCGGAAGTCGCTGCCACTCGTCGATGACCACGGGCGGAGCCGCCGAGTCCAGCCGGCCCGGATCTGCTGCGAGCAGAAGCCGTTCCTCCTCCACGTCGAGGCGGTAGACCGTACCCGCACGCCGAAGCGCCGTACTGGTCTTGCCGACCCCTCTCGGACCGTCGAGGGCTATCGCAGGAAGGTGGGGCAGGAGCTCGTCCAGCTCCGCGTCCACCACTCGTCGGCCGTAGGTGTCGAACGTACCGTCCACCTGCGTAAAGCTACAAGGAGCAGGACTCTTACGCTACAAGTAGCAGGACATCCACGCGACAACTAGCAGGACTTCTACGCTACAAGTAGCAGGAGATCCACGCGACAAGGAGCAGCTTCGGCCCGCCCTACCGCACCCGGGACCGCTGCCGCACGTCGACGACGTCCCCGCCCGTGGAGCCGGCCGCGGCGGCCGCCCACAGCGCCGGCGCCCGCTCGAAGACGCGGTCGGTCGCCTGCGGCGGGGGCGTCCCGCGCTCGACGCGGCGTCGCCAGTGCGCCGCGAACGTGCCGGTCGGGGCCTCGACCAGCCGGACGGGCCGCAACCGCGCCTCGTCGCGGGCCTCGGCGTACTCCGAGCTCGCGCGGGCGAGCTCGGAGTCGAAGGCGGCGGCGAGCAGCTCGCGGTCCTCGGCGTCCAGGGGCTGCCAGCCCTCCACGAGCAGCTCGTAGCGGGGCTCGCCCTCGGCGTCGCGGCAGCGCAGGTTGCGCAGCTCGATCCCGGTGCGTTCACCCGCCATCACGGCGGCGCGGACCACGTGCGACTCGCGCAGCGGCACCCCGGCCACGACGTGCGGGACGGCGCTGCCCACCGGTTCGAGCCGCGGCACCCCGCGCACGACGTCCACGACCCGGACGACGTCGTCGAGCCGGTAGCGGTAGGCGCCGCCCACGTGGGTGATCACCACCTGGTACTCCTTGCCGGCCTGCACCTCCCATGCGGCGAGGGTGTCGGTGTCGGGGGTGATCTCGTCGTCGACGCCGACGAACTCGAACAGCACCCGCCCGACGGCGGCGGTGACGGCGCGGGCGTGGCGGTCCAGGGGCGCGCCCAGCATCGCGTCGGCCGAGCCCACCGGCGCGTAGCCCGCGGCCACCCCCACCCCGAACTGCTCGCGCAGGCGGGGCAGGAAGACGGCGGCCAGGCCGACCGGCGAGCAGTGCAGCAGCCGCAGCCGGGGCCACACGTGGGCGGGCAGCAGCCGACCGGCGGCGTCGGCCTGGCGCTGCAGGGCGGCGGCGAGGTCGGGGCGCGGATCGCCGAGGTCCACGCCCGAGAGGGTGCCGTCGTGCAGGTCGCGCACCAGGCGCTCGGCGACGACGTCGAGCAGGTCGGCCAGGCCCGCGAGCTGGGCGGCGTCGGCGGCGGCGATGACCTGGACGTCGGAGGCGGCCGCGACCCGCAGCCGCAGGTAGAGGCGTTCCAGCCAGTCGTCGGCGGCCACGCGAACGGGCAGCTGCATCCACGGCGCGTCGCGGCCGGGCTCCAGGGGGGCGGGGGCGTCGAACGCGCGGACGGCGTCGAGCTCCGCGGGCCCGACGACGGGCCGCCCGGCCGGGGTGCGGCCCGAGGGCGCCGACGGGTCCCAGTTGAGCGTGAAGACGGCGTCGCGCCGCGCGAGGGCGTCGGGCACCTGCAGGAAGGGCGCGGCCGCCGCGTACGCGAGGGGCAGGACCACCTCGTGCACGTACCGGGGCGTCACGGGCACGACCCGCGCGCAGCCGGCCTCGCGACCGCGGAAGAAGAGGGTCGGCTCCTGGCTGGTCAGGACCGACCGCTCGCCCCGCGCGGCGGCCTCGGTCCAGCGACGCATCGACACGTCGTCGCGGATCGGCACCGCGCGGCGGTAGGCCGCCAGGTCGCGCAGCCGCGCGAAGCCGTGCTCGCGGCCGAACCGGGCGTCGGCGTTGGCGGCGAGGACGCGGGTGAGGACGGCGTGCTGGGCGGCGTGGACGTCGCCGAGCTCCGCGCGCAGCGACTCCCGCGCACGGGCCACCTCGGCCCGGAACACAGCCTCGTCCATCGGGGTCCCCTCTCGGGCGCGGCGTGGGGGCCGGGCGCGGACGCACGCCCGTCACGGTCACATTAGGTAGCGGAGGCGGGCCGAGACAAGCCCGCGGGCGGCACTCCTGCCCGGACGGCCGACAAGGCACCGCCGCCGGTTCAGGAACGGTCATTCGCCGTTTTTCCGGTCGTTGCCTGCGGGTACTCGGATGATCTAGGGTTTCCCAGCACGGACGCGTCATGGATCACCAGGGACGGAAGTCCCGGGGTTCACCGAGCGACGTCGGGACCCTTCGCGACCCCATGATCGTCACTCTGCGTCGCCATCGGGAGGGCGTCCGGGGGACCTCCGGTCGTGCCGCGCCCACCCACAGCGGCGACGTCGACCGCCTTGCGCCCGTCAAGATCGAGGGTGATCGCGCCGACATGGGGCGCATGTCCGATCATGCGCCGTCCTCGGCCGGCGTTCCCGCGCGCCCTGCCCGCGCCGGGGACGACCTCAGCCTGTCCGGCCGACTCCTCGGTCCGCTGTGGGCGGCCTGCGGGGCGTGCCTGTGCCTGTTCGCGATCACGGTTCCCTCCACGCAGCGGTGGTGGACGATCGGGCCGGGTGCCGCGGCCGTCCTCGTCGGGGCCGCGTTCACCCGGATCGACTGGTCGCGAGCGCCGCTGCTGCTCGCGCGCGCCGTCCCGTGGGTGGCCGGGTTGGTCGTCGCCGTCATCGCCGCCAAGGCGCCCGCGGCGCTGCCACCCGTCGTCGCGTCCCTGGCCGCCCTGGGCATGTGGACGGGCGTCGCGCTCGACATCGGCGACCTCGTCGCCTACGGGTTCATCGCCGTCGCCGACCTCGTCGTCCTCTTCGACCACGGCGTCGGCCTGGGGCAGGCGGTGGCGCGGGCCCTCGCCCTCGGCGTCCTCCTGGCCCTGCTGTGCGACGCCATGCACTGGCTGCGCCGGCGCCTCGACGCCGCCAACCGTGCCGCCCTCGCCGCCCAGGCCGAGGGCCTGGCCGCGCAGGAGCGCGCGCAGGAGCAGCGCCGCGACCAGGAGGCGCAGCAGGCCCGGCGGGCCGCCGCCGAGCTGGCCGAACGCCAGCGGCTCACCGAGGCCGTGGCCACCCAGGCCCGCATCGTCGCCGCCACCGCCGAGGAGATCGCCGCCGACACCGCCGCGCTCGCCGCCGCCGGCGAGGCCATGTCGGCAGCCCTCGACGACCTGCTCAGCACCGCCCGCGCCACCGACCGGATCACGGGCGTCGTCGCCGACCGGGCCGGGGACACCTCGCGGCTGATGTCGCAGCTGGGCGCCTCCAGCGCGCAGATCATGCAGGCCTCCGACGTCATCCAGGCCATCGCCGAGCAGACCAACCTGCTCGCCCTCAACGCCACCATCGAGTCCGCGCGGGCTGGGGAGGCCGGGCGGGGGTTCGCCGTCGTCGCCAACGAGGTGAAGGACCTCGCGCGGCAGTCCGGCGAGAACGCCGACTCGATCACCCGCACGCTGACCGACGTGCGCACCCAGGTCGCCGCCGCCGCCGACCAGGTCACGGAGATCACCGGCAGCGTCGAGGAACTGGCCTCGCACAACGGGTCGCTCGCCGGCGCCATCGGTGACCAGTCCGGCGCGCTGCGCTCGATGCTGGCCACGCTGTCGACCGCCGCCGGGCGGCTGCACGAGATCAGCACCAAGATCGGCGAGCTGGAGCGGCTCAGCGCCGGGTAGGCACCGCACCCGGGCTACCGTGCACGCGTGTCCGCCCGCGAGCTCGTCGTCCTCGGCACCGCCTCCCAGGTCCCCACCGTGGCCCGCAACCACAACGGGTACCTCGTGCGCTGGGACGGCGCGGGCGTCCTCGTCGACCCCGGCGAGGGCACCCAGCGGCAGATGCTGCGGGCCGGGGTGTCGGGCGCCGAGATCGACCGGATCTGCCTCACCCACCTGCACGGCGACCACTGCCTGGGCCTGCCCGGGGTGCTCGACCGGCGCCTGCTCGACGGCGCCACCGCCCCCGCGTCGCTGCACTTCCCTGCCGCCTCCGCGGACGCCCTGGAGCGGCTGCGCGGGGCGAGCAACCCGCACGCCGCCGCGCTCGCCGTCCCCGCACCCGTCGACGTCGGTCCCGTGCCCGCGCCACTGGGCGAGGTCGACGGCGTCGCGCCCCTGCCCGGTGGGGCGCGCCTGCTGGCCGCCGCGCTCGAGCACCGCGTGCCCGCCGTCGGCTACCGGATCCAGGAGCCCGACGGCGTCAGCCTCCTGCCCGACGCCCTCGCCGCGCGCGGGGTGTGGGGCCCGGACGTCGGGCGGCTCGTGCGCGACGGCACGCTGGAGGCGGCCTCGGGGCGGGTGACCCTGGCCGAGGTGAGCGTGCCGCGGCGCGGCCAATCCCTGGCCGTGGTGATGGACACGCGGGTGTGCGAGGGCGCGGTCGAGCTGGCCCGCGACGTCGACGTCCTCGTGATCGAGGCGACCTTCCTCGACGCCGACGCCGAGCTGGCCGCCGCCTACGCCCACCTCACCGCGCGCGAGGCCGGGCGGATCGCGGCGCAGGCCGGTGCGCGCTCGCTCGTGCTGACCCACTTCTCGCGGCGCTACGGCGACTCCGGGGAGCCCTTCGCCGTCGAGGCCGCGGCCGAGTTCGGCGGGCCGGTGCACGCCGCCGAGGACCTCGACGTCGTCCCGCTGCCGCCACGCCGAGTCAAGCCGGCTTGACGTATAGGCGGCTTGACGTCAAGAATGCTTGACGTCAAGCCTCCTTGGCATCGAGAGGACATCCGAGATGACCACCACCACCGGCGACGGACGGATCGCGGCCTGGCTGCTGGACCGCGACGGCGACCTCTACGGCGACGAGCGCGAGCGGATCCGCTGGTACGAGGGAACCGTCGTCGCCTCGTCCATCCAGGGCCTCGCCGTCCCGTGGGCGCTCGCCGTGGGCGTCTGGGCGCACCCCGACAAGGGCACGGCCGGCGTGCTGCTCGCCGTCGCGATCGCGTTCTACCTGCCCCTGATCTGGACGGCCGCGTGGGCCCAGCGGCACGGCGTCCGCGTGTTCAACAAGACGTGGACGAGCAAGCGGCTGATCAGCACGATCGCGTTCGTCGTGCCCTACGTGATGTTCTTCATCGGGGTGCTGCGGGCCCTCAGCGGGCTCAGCGGCGACACGGCGCTCGGCTCGTGGATCGGCGCGGGCCTCGGCATCCTCGGCGGGCTGCTCGCCGTCGCCGTCCAGAAGCGGCGCGAGAGCCGCCGCGAGACGTCCCTCGAGGACGTCGACTGATGGCCGCCGAGCCACTCGGCGCACCCTCCCCGCCCGAGACCCCCGGGGCGCGGATCAAGGCCAGGCGCCGCACGCTCGGGCTCACGCAGGTCGACCTCGCCCAGGCCGTCGCCGTGTCCCGACAGACCGTGATCTCGATGGAGACCGGCGACTACGCGCCGTCGGTGTACCTCGCGCTCAAGGTCGCCGCCGTCCTGCAGGTGAGCGTCGAGGACGTCTGGGGCTGAGCGCGGGCGCCCCACCGCGCCGAGATGCCGCACCGGGCGAGTGTCGTCAGTCTGGTGGCATGCAGATCTTGAGCCCGGCGATCGACAGCCCCTCCTCCGCCCCCAGCTCCTCGGACCGGGTCCGGCAGATCACGGTCGTCGTCGGCGCCGCCGTCGCGATGCTCGGCGCCACCGTCGGCTCCGGGGCGTTCGGCGGGCAGCCGATCGCGGAGGCCGCGGACGGCGCGCTGTCCGCGACGGCCACGCTGGTGGCGCCCGACACCCCGGCGTTCTCGATCTGGTCGGTCATCTACACCGGGCTCGCGGTGTTCGCCGTGCTGCAGGCACTGCCCCGCAACGCCACCGACCCGCGGTTGCGCGCGATCTCGTGGTGGGTGCTCGGCTCGATGCTGCTCAACGCGCTGTGGATCGGCGTGGTGCAGCTCGGCTCGGTCGCGGGCAGTGTCGTCGTCATCGCCGTGCTGCTCGCGGTGCTCGTGCGGATGGTCGCGATGCTGCTGCGCCTGCCCCGCACCCGCACCGCCACCTCCGTCGTCACCGACGTGACGGTGGGGCTCTACACCGGCTGGGTCACGGTCGCGACGATCGCCAACGCGGCCGCGTTCCTCCGCGACGCCGGTGCCCGCGACCTCGGGCTCGGCGCCACCGCGTGGGCGGCCGTCCTCGTCGCGGCCGGTGCGGTGCTCGCCGGCGTGTACGGCGTCGTCGGGCGCACCCTGCCGACCCTCGCCGTCTCGATCGGCGTCGCACTCGCCTGGGGATTGATGTGGATCGGCTTCGGGCGCAGCGGCGGGCCCCTCGTGAACGAGACGGTCGCCGTCGCCGCGTTCGTCGCCGCCGCCGTCGCGCTGCTCGCGCCGGTCGCCGCCGCCCTGCGGGCCAGGGTGGGCGGCTAGGGTCGACGCGCTCCGACGTCGGAGCAGAAGTGGTGAATGGCGCCACTTTCGCTCCAGCGTCGCCACGGGATCGGGGGCATCATGATCGGGGCAGCCGTGCTGCTGCTGGCGCCCGCCGTCGTGGCCGTCGCGGTGATGTGCCGACGGCCGAGCTGCCTCGTGGTGTTCCTGACCACGTTCGTGTGGGCCGTCGTCACCGTCGTCGTGCTGCTTGCCGTGCTGCTGCCGGTGGCGTTCGTCAGCGAGGGGTCGCTGCCGCCCGACGACCTCGCGGACCGTCTGCCCTCGGGGGTGCGTATCGCGTCACAGGACACCTCTTGCGGCTCCGGAGGGTGCGCCCGCGTGTACGTCCTGCGGGACGATCTCGGCGGCAGCCTGACCGCCTCGGCCGAGCGGGTGGAGCAGGCGGTGACGCCAGGGTGCCGGCGCCGGCAGTGGGTGCCCGACCTGCGCGAGCACTGCACGGACGTCGACATCATCGATGACCGGCTCGTCGTCCACACCTACCTGCAGGACTTCTGATCAGGGCGCCGCGTCGCCGCGCAGGCGCTCCTGCTCCACGAGCGCGTCGAGGTCGCGCAGCCTGCCGAGCCCGGCGACGGCCCTGCTCATCCGGTGGTTGCCCGCGAAGCGCTCACGATGCCGCTCGAGGAACGCCCAGTACCCGGCCGTGAACGGGCACGCCCGCTCCCCCACCCGCACCTTCGGGTCGTACCGGCAGCCGCCGCAGTAGTCGCTCATCCGGTCGACGTACGCCCCGCCGGCCGCGTACGGCTTCGTCGCCATCCACCCGCCGTCCGCGTGCTGGCTCATCCCCACCACGTTGGGGACCATCACCCAGTCGTAGCCGTCGACGAAGTTCTCCCGGAACCACGCCGTCACCGCCGCCGGGTCGTAGCCGCGCTGCAGGCACCAGTTGCCCAGCACCATCAGCCGCGGGATGTGGTGGGTCCAGCCCTCCTCGCGCACCCGGCGCAGGACGTCGGACAGGCACGCCATGCGCACCTCGCCGCCGGCGTCCAGCTCGGCGAACCAGGCCGGGAGCGGCTGGCGCGCCCCCAGCTCGTTGGCGTGGCGGTAGTCCGGGCCCGCGTGCCAGTACAGGTGCCAGACATACTCGCGCCAGCCCAGCACCTGCCGGACGAAACCCTCGACGCTGTTCAGCCGGGCGCGCCCCTCGCGCCACGCCCGCTCGGCCGCCCGCGCCACCTCCAGCGGGTGCAGCAGGCCGAGGTTCAGCGGGGCCGACAGCAGCGAGTGGCCCATCCAATCGTCCGCGCTCAGCATCGCGTCCTCGTGCGGGCCGAAGCCGTCGAGGCGGTGCTCGACGAAGTGCTCCAGGGCCGCCACCGCCTCCGCGCGGGTCGCCGCGAAACGCCGCGGGCCGTCGTCGCCGCGAAGACGGATGCGGCCCTCGCGCTGCCAGGCGTCGAGGTCGGCCCGCACCTGCGCGTCGATCTCGTCCTCGACCGGCCACCACGGCTGCGCGTCCACCGCACTGCTCGCCGAGGCGTGCAGCAGGGCGGCGTCCTTCGGCGGGGCCTCGCGGTTGTCCTCGTCGTAGTTCCACCGCCCGCCCGCCGGCTCGCCGTCGGCCTCGATCAGGACGTCGTGCCGCCGCCGGACGTCGCGGTAGAAGTCCTCCAGCAGCAGCCGCTTCGACCCTCGCCGCCCCGCCCACGCCGCGAACTGGTCCTCGCCGATCGCCCAGCCCCGCGCGGGCAGCACGCTCACCCGGCCCTCGGCGGCGAGCGCGTCCGTCAGCCCTCGCGCCGCCCACGTCGTCGGCGCGCACACGCTCACCTGCCCCTCGACGTCGTCCAGCGCCTCGCGGTAGGTATCGGCCCTGATCAGGCGGGCTCGTTCCCCCAGCGCCGCCGCCCGGTGCCGCAGCGCCGACAGGATCAGGTGCGCCTTGCGCCGGTGCATCGGACGCCGCCCGAACGCCGCCACCGACTCGACCAGGAGGACCCGCTGGTCCTCGGAGTCGACGAAGTGCGGGCCGAGCTGGTCGGCGAACAGCCAGCGGGTGTCGGGCACCAGCCCAGCGTCACCGACCGCGTCCCTCGCCGCGAGCCGGACCTGAAGGCCGACGCGGGCGCGCAGTTGTGGGGAACATCGTGCAACGAAACACCAGGAACACCGGCCACCACCCCCTAAGGTCGGAATCGTGCTGCCTCAAGGATCGACCGCACCGGCCCCGGTGGGCAGCCGTGTCCTGATCCGCGACGAGGAATGGTTGGTCGAGGGCCTCGAACCCGCAGGTCCGGCTGGGTGGCGACTGAGCGTGCGAGGGCTGTCAGAGCTGGTGCGCGACCAGGCTGCGACGTTCTTCTCGGAGCTCGACCCACCGGTTCCGTTCGATCCCGCGCAGGCGAAGCTCGTCCCCGACGCGTCCCCCGGCTTCCGTACGACCCGGCTGTGGATCGAGGCGATGCTGCGCAAGACACCGGTCCCGCTGCACCAGCAGGGCCTGTCGGTGGCGCACACCATGCTGCTCGACCCGCTCGCCTACCAGCGGCGGGCGGTCGCGAAGGCGCTGGACCGGGCGAACCTGCGGCCGCGCCTGCTGATCGCGGACGCCGTCGGGCTGGGCAAGACCCTCGAGATCGGCATGATCCTGGCCGAGCTGGCACGGCGCGGGCGGGCCGAGAGCATCCTCGTCGTCACCCCTCGGCACGTCCTGGAGCAGATGCAGCGCGAGCTGTGGACGCGGTTCGCGATTCCGCTGGTGCGGCTGGATTCGCGTGGCATCCAGCGGGTCCGTCGGACGTTGCCGGCGACCCGGAACCCCTTCACGTACTTCCCCAGGGTCATCGTGTCGATCGACACGTTGAAGTCCGACGCCTACCGCTCCCACCTGCGCCGGCGCGAGTGGGACGTCGTCGTCGTGGACGAGTCGCACAACGTCACGAACACGGGCACGAAGAACCACGCCCTGGTCGAGGTGTTGGCGCGGCAGTGCGAGGCGCTGCTGCTGGCCTCGGCGACGCCGCACAACGGGCGGCCGGAGTCGTTCGCGACGCTCGTGGACCTTCTCGACCCGACGGCGATCGTCGACCCGAGCGACTACGAGGTGGCCGATATCCAGCGGTTGTTCGTCCGCAGGCACCGGCACTCCAGCGACGTCGCGGCCGAGGTGGGGCACCTGTGGGCGGAAAGGCCTGAGCCGTCGATGCTCTCGGTGGCGATGACGCCGGAGGAAGAGGCGGTGGTCGAGGAGCTGTGGACGACATGGCTGGGCCCGGCGCGGACGCAGCGCGCGAGCGCCCTGCTGGCGTGGGGATTCGCGAAGGCGTTCCTGTCCTCCCCGCAGGCGCTGCGCGAGTCGGTCGTGAACCGGCTGACACCCGACCGTAGGGACGGGCGGGAGGTGAGGCGCAGCCCGGAGGAGGAGGCCGTCCTGCGTCGGCTGCTGGCGTTGACGGACGCGGCGATCGCGCAGGGGCCGAGCAAGCTCGACGCGCTGGTCGAGCAGTTGGGGGCGATCGGCGTCGGGCGGGGCGAGCCGACGCGCGTGGTGTGCTTTACCGAGCGCCTGGCGACGTTGCGGTGGCTGCGGCAGGAGCTGCCCGCCCGCCTGGGGATGCCTGAGGCGGCGTTCGCGGTGTTGCACGGCAAGCTGCCCGACGAGGAGCAGCAGGACGTCGTCGAGCAGTTCGGCCTGGAGGGGTCGCCGCTGCGGGTCCTGCTGACGGGCGACGTCGCGAGCGAGGGCGTGAACCTGCACCGCCAGTGCCACCACCTGGTGCACGTCGACATCCCGTGGAGCCTGATCCGGATCGAGCAGCGCAACGGCCGCATCGACCGGTACGGGCAGCGACACGCCCCGCAGATCTCCGCGCTGGTCGGGCTCACGGCGCACCCGGAGTTCAGCGCCGACGTCCGGGTGCTGTCGCGGTTGCTGGCCAAGGAGCACGCCGCACACCGGGCGCTGGGCGACGCGGCGGGCCTCATGCGGCTGCACGACGCCGACCGCGAGGAGGAGGCGATCCTGCGGGCGCTCGCCGAGCGCCGGGACCTCGACGACGTGGTTCCGGACCCGCGGGCCGACGGCACGACGTCGGACCAAGAGACCGGTGACGACGTCGGGTGGAGTTTCGAGGAACTGTTCGCCGACCTCGGCGAGCGCCCTGCGGAGGAGCCGGAGACGATCGAGCCGCTGGGCTTCTTCACCCGCGACCTCGACTACCTGCGCGAGGCGCTGGCCGAGGTCGACCCGGACGGTGCGACGTCGTGGCGGGAGTTCCCCGACGAGGGTCTCGCCGAGCTGGTGCCGCCCCCGGATCTGGTGCGCCGCCTCGACGTCCTGCCGCAGGACTACGTGGCCGAGCGCGGCGTACGGCGGCGGCTGGTCCTGGCGACGACGCGGGCGGCCGGCGAGCGCAGCCTCGCCGACGCGCGGCGGACGGGGTCGACGTCACTGTGGCCGGAGGCGCACTACCTGTCGCCGCTGCACCCGGTGCTGGAGTGGGTGACGGATCGAGCCCTGGCACGGTTGGGGCGCGGGGAGGTGCCTGCGGTCCTCGCCGACGTCGAGCACCCGATGGTGATCATGCAGGGGGTGATGCACGACCAGCGCGGGCAGGTGCTGCTGCACACGGTCGTGGCACTGCGGTTCGTGGGCGGCGAGGGCGTGCCCCCCGTCGTGCAGGACGACGGGGTAGGCGTGCTGACCCGGTCGGGGATCGCGCCGGGGGCGGTGAACCCGGGGCGCCCGTTCGATGCCGCCGCATGGGGATGGTTGGTGCCCGCGGCGGTGGCGGCGATGCACGAGCACCTGGAGTTCGTGGGCCGGGAGCGGGTCGCGCAGGTGCGGGAGCCGCTGGTGGAGCAGAGCCTGCGGATCCGTCGCTGGCGGCAGGAGACGGCGGCGCGGGCGGCGGGCCTGCCCGCGCACCGGCGTGAGCGGGAGCTGGCGCGGGTGGAGCGGCACGGGGCCCTGGCCCAGGACCTCGCGCAGGCGATGACGACGAACCGGGAGCCGCTGGTGCGGCCGCTCGCCGTCCTGCTGCCGCAGGGGGTGGGGTCGTGACCCGGTTCGACACGGTGGTGGTGGGCCAGGAGCTGCTCAGCGAGCACTACCTGGCCGAGGAGTTCGGCGCCGAGGTGCGGCGGCTGCGCAAGGACTGGGCGCAGGTCGAGGAGTTCGGCAAGCGGACGCCGCGCTCGGGCCTGGTGGAGCTGGCGGGCTCGTTCACCGGCGAGCTGGTGCGGGCGCGCGACCTACCCGCTGATCGGCGTCCCGATGCCCTGCGGGCGCTGTACGCGCGGACCCGGGCGGCACTGTGCCTGCCCGAGGAGGTGTCGCGGTGGAGCTTCGTGCACCGGGGCGCCGACGCCCACATCGAGGCTGCGGCGCACCGGACGCCGTCCGGGGTGTCGCTGCTGGTGGTGGAGGCCGACGACGCCGCGACGGTCGAGGCCTTCACGGACGCCGACGCGCCCGTCACGTTGCTGTCTCCGGTGCAGGTGGGCGATCCGGAGGGGGCGCTGACGCCGGAGGAGTCGGTGGCGACCCGCGCGGTGTCGGCGGTGTTCCTCGCGAGCGATCCGACGCCGCCAGCGTTCGTGCTGGTGCAGGCCGGTGGGTGGCTGTTGCTGGCGGAGAAGGATCGCTGGGCGGAGGGCCGGTACCTCGCGGTCGACCTGGCGACGGCGGCGGAAAGGCGCGACGCGCGCGCGGCGGGTGAGCTGGAGACGATCGCGGCGCTGGTCGGCGCGGACGCGCTGGTGCCCGACGAGGCGGGGGCGAGCGGCTTCGGCCGGTACCTGTCGTCGTCGGTGACGCACGCCGTCGGGGTGTCGAAGGACCTGCGCGAGGGCATCCGGACGTCGATCGAGGTGGTCGCGACCGAGGTGTTGGCGCGCCGGCGGCGGCGGGGCCTGCCGGACCCCGCGGCGTCAGAGCTGCGGGATACCGCGCTGCGCTACCTGTACCGCGTGCTGTTCCTGCTGTACGCGGAGGCGCGACCGGAGCTGCGGGTGCTGCCCGTGGGCGACCCTGACTACGCGGCCGGGTACGGCCTGGACCGGCTGCGCGACCTCACGCTGACAGAGCTGGTCGGGGAGCAGGCGCAGGCGGGCACGCACCTGTACCTGTCGCTGGAGACGCTGTTCCGGCTCGTCGATTCCGGGCACGACGGCGGCGACGCGGGCCTGACGTTCGAGGCGCTGCGGGCCGACCTGTTCAAGCCCGAGGCGACGGCGCTGATCGACGAAGTGGGGCTGGGCAACGCGGCCGTCCAACGGGTGTTGCGCGAGCTGCTGCTGAGCAAGGTGAAGCGGGGCCGCGAGCGGGGGTTCGTGTCGTACGGGCAGTTGGGGATCAACCAGCTCGGCGCCGCCTACGAGGGGTTGATGGCGTACACGGGGTTCCTCGCGGAGGAGGACCTGTACGAGGTCGCGAAGGACGGCGACCCCGATAAGGGCTCGTGGATGGTGACCGTGCGCACGTTCGCGGGGTCAGGGATCGGCGAGGAGCACCTAGTGCGCCGCGAGGACCCTGTGACTGGCGAGAAGCGGCCGGCCCGGTACGCGAAGGGCAGCTTCGTGCTGCGGTTGTCGGGGCGCGACCGCCAGCGGTCGGCGTCGTACTACACGCCGCAGGTGCTGACGGCGAGCGTGGTGCGGCACTCGCTGGCCGAGCTGTTGACGCCGTCCACTCCCTCATCTGTGGTGTTGGGGTTGCGGGTGTGCGAGCCGGCGCTGGGGTCGGGCGCGTTCCTCGTGGAGGCGATCGACCAGCTCGCCGCCGAGTACCTGAAGCGGGCGCAGGCCGAGGCTGCGGCTGCGGGGCGATCGGGGATCGACCCCGAGGAGTACCCGGCCGAGCTGGCGAAGGTGAAGGCGTACCTCGCGCTGCACAACTGCTACGGCGTCGACCTGAACGCGACGGCGGTGCTACTGGCGGAGATCTCGCTGTGGTTGGCGTCAATGCATCCGGGCCTGCGGGCCCCGTGGTTCGGGTTGCGGCTGAAGCGGGGCAACTCGCTGATCGGGGCGCGGCGCGCGGTGTACCGGGGGTCGGACCTGGAGAAGGCGGCGTGGCTGACGTCGGTGCCGGACGACGTCCCGCTGTCGGCAGGGTTCGGCGCGGGCCGGGTCCCGGACGAGGCGGTGCACCACTTCCTGCTGCCCGCCTACGGGTGGGGCGCGGTGGCCGACACGGCCGAGGCGAAGGAGCTGCGGGTCGGCGAGACCGCCGCGTTGAAGGAGTGGCGCCGCGGGGTGCGGCGGGCGCTCAGTAAGGACGAGCGGACGCGCTTCATCGCGTTGGGGCGCAGGGTCGAGGCGCTGTGGGAGCTGGCGACCGAGCGGCTGCGGATCGCCGAGGAGGAGTCGCGGCGGTTCATCGGCGTGTGGGGGTTCGAGGAGCCGTCGCGCGAGCACGCCGTGACGCGGGAGGACATCGAGTCCAGCCTCGCGGACGCGGGCGGGGCCTACCGACGGCTGCGGCGGGCGATGGACGCCTGGGCGGCGCTGTGGTTCTGGCCCGTGGACGGGCGGATGTCGGCGTCGGATCGGCCTGTCGCGCCGCCGACCCGCGAGCAGTGGCTGGACGCGATGGAGGCCATGCTGGGCATCAGCGTGGTGGCGAAGACGTCCACGGCGAAGCCGAAGCTGCGGCCGACTAAGGGGGTCAGCGCCGCGATGCCCGGCGAGGGCCAGGAGGACATGTTCGCCGAGGAGCTGACCTGGGAGCGGCTCGGCGAGCAGGAATCCAACGACCGGGCGCTGGCGCAGGAGAAGCCGGTCGCGGACATCCTCGACGAGCACCCGTGGCTGCGGTTGTGCGAGGCCATCGCCGAGCGGGAGGGCTTCTTCCACTGGGAGCTCGACTTCGCCCCGGTCTTCGCCGCCGGCGGGTTCGACCTGCAGGTGGGCAACCCGCCTTGGGTGCGCCCCGACTGGGACGACGCCCTGGTGCTCGCGGAGCAGGACCCGTGGTTCGCACTCGCGTTCAAACCGTCGGTGCAGGCCGTTCGTGGTCGCCGCGAAGTGCTGCTGGCCTACGAGGAACCATCGCGTCAGTACCTGCTCGAGCGCGCATCCATGGCAGGGACGAGTGCGCACCTGGGAAGTGAGGTCGACCGCCCGATCCTGGCCGGGCTACGACCTGACCTGTATCGCTGTTTCATCGAAAGGACCTGGCGTTCCATGGCGGCGCAGGGGATCGTCGGACTCATCCACCCGGAGTCCCACTTCACCGAGGCCCGCGCGGGAGCATTCCGGCAAGCGGTCTACGAGCACCTCCGCCGGCACTGGCAATTCCGCAACGAACGCAAGCTCTTTGAGATCATGAACACGCGGGAGTACGGGATCTCGATTTACGGCAGCGAACGCGAACCCTCGTTCGTCAGTGCCTGCTTCTTGTACGAACCACGCACGATTGACGAGTCACTCAACCATAACGGGACCGGTCCCGCCCCTGGCGTCAAGACAGACGACGATGACTTCGACGTTCGCGCCCATGCTCAGCGACTTGTGCGCGTCGATGAGGACGTCCTTCAAGGGTGGGCCAGTCTCATCGACGAACCGGGCACACCACCGCGTCGAGCGCGCCTCCTTCGACCGGTGAACAATGCCAGCCAACAAGTGTTGCGCAGACTGTCCACAGGCCCACGTTTCGGGGAATGCGCACAGGCATGGACAACGGGTTGGGACGAGAAGGCCGGGCGAACCGCCGGGTTCTTTCAGGGGCTATTCGCGCGACCGAGAACATGGCGAGACGTAATTCTCCAGGGACCCCACTTCTCGGTGGCCACACCGTTCGCTCGCCAACCGAATGCCTCCATGAAAAGCAACAAGGACTACACGGAATGGGATCTGGAAATCCTGCCGGCCGACGCCCTTCCGACGACGAACTATCAACGCTCAATTTCGGTCGAGAAGTTTATCGCTGGGTACCCCAGATGGGATTCACAGCCCTCCAATGCGCATTTCCGACTGGCTTGGCGCAGGATGATTGACTCGTCCACGGCGCGCACGGTCCACGCAGCCCTGATACCACCCGGGCCGACTCACGTGAACACCGTCTGGACCGCGACGGGAAACGCGCGGGATCTTGCTGCGGCAGCAGGTATGTGGGCCTCCATCGTCGTGGATTTCCTGGTGAAGGTGAGCGGAAGCACAGAACTGAAGCTAAGTCTCGCGACCCGACTCCCCCACCCTAAGGATCACCCGCTAGCACCTGCGCTCATCCTCCGAGCCCTGCGACTGAACTGTCTGACCGTCGACTACGCACCACTGTGGGCCGAGCTCTACCCGACTTGGCACGCCGATGGTCAGGACCCAGCGATGTTCGACCTGCAGCGAAGCTGGGCGGCCGTTCCGGCGTCATCCCTCGGCCCGGACTGGACGATGGACGTCCCGTACCGTCGCGACGCCGACCGCCGCCAGGCCCTGGTCGAGATCGACGCCCTCGCAGCCATCATGCTCGACATCACGGCCGACGAACTCTGCGCCATCTACCGCACCCAGTTCGGTGTCCTCCGCAAGTACGAGCGCCAGAACCGCTACGACGCCAACGGCCGCAAGGCCCCCCCGGACATCGTGAGGGCCTACGACGCTCACCAGGAGCGCAACTCCCGCGGCCCGACCCCCGACCTCGCCCACTACACCCCGCCCTTCACAACCTTCGACCGCGAAACCGACATGACTGCCGTCCACAAGTGGTTCCTGAACGACCTCAACGACGAGCGGAAGGAGACCTGATGAACATGGCAACGGTGGCCGATGATCAGCGGCCCGAGCCCGAGGCGGGAAATCCTCGCTCGTCGTTTCGTTCTTACTTCACCTTTGGCGCCACAGGACATTCGGAAACAGACGTAGTCCAACAGTTCTCCGCGTGGTTGCAGCAACGCCACAACGTCGAGCGCGAGCTGAGCGAGAACGTCCTCGAGGACATCGGTAACGACCGCCTCGTCTGCTTGAGGAACACCAAGACGTCAGGCCGACAGCTGCGCCTGCAGTGGACCCAGCACAGGAAGGACGGTGCCGTCTGGGATACGGAGGTGCTCGCCCACGTCCCCGCCGCAGGCGAGCGCGGATGGGTCAACCTTGTCGTCGGCAGCAACACCGGTGTCCCCTCAGCTGTGCCGCACGTGTTCGGTGCCCTCGTTGACATCCTCGAGGACCCGCGGGATGGGGCCATGGAGATCTTCTCCGGAGCGCGGGCCGTCCACATGTCGCAGGTGGAGGACCTTATCGATGCCGTTTGTGATCAGGAACGCACCGGCTTGATGTTCGTTGCGGGCTCCGATGGGACTTTCGCCTATGACACCTGGCTGCAGAAGGTGAACGCCTGGGCCTGGTCGGCCCGAGGGATGAGCCAGACGTACGTGCTCGACCCCGCCGCCACCGAGAAGTTCGCCCGACTCGTCGGTCGTCACCATGAAGCGCCACCGTGGACGATCCGCACCTTCAAGCCGGGCGCGGATCCGGCCACGCGGTCTGACGGCTTCAGACATCGAGTCCTCGGCTCTCGCCGCCTGGGGCAAGATAATGACAAGGCCATCGAGAAGCTCCTTGCCCGCATTGCTCGCTGGCAGGCGAACGACTCCCCTACCCCCGCCGATGTCGCCAGGGCTCGACGTGCCCTCGCACGCGTTGAGGCGTCATTGGTCGTCGACCGCCTGTTCGCCGTCCCGTCGCGCGCTACCGAGCCACTCGTGTCGACGGATCGTGGGACGCCGCGAGAAGCCCCGGACGCCCTTGCCCCTCAGACCCCGACAGTAGTGCCGGGCATGCGGGGGCCTGGTGGACTGGATGGCTCACAAGCACGCGACGCCTTTACCGAAATCGAGACCCTGCGTCTGCGCGTGACGCAGCAGCAGGACCAGTTGGCGGCTGCTCGGGCCGAATTGGAACGGCGGCTCGCCGAGATCGCGAAACTTCAGTCGGATCATCAATCACTCCAGGACAGCTATCGCGAGGAGGCTGGCGAAAGGGTCGTCGCGGAACATCTGCGCGTGCAGGCCGAGGACGAGGTTCGGTGGCTACGTGCGGAGCTCAAGAAGGCCATGGCCTTCGAGGTGGCAGCGCAGCCCCTGCCCCGCGAACGCGAGACCGACCTGCCCGACGATTTCGAGGAGCTCGTGGAAAGGCTGCCCTCACTAGACGAACTCGGCGTGTGCTTCACAGGCGATCCGAAGATCACCCGAAACCTCGCGCCGCTCGACACCAGCGGCAAGATTGCCCTGTTCACCTGGGAGACCCTCCTGGTCCTCACCGACTATGTCGCCGCCTATCGCAACGGCGATTGTTCGATCGGACTCCACACCTACCTCAAGGATACGCCCAGCGGTTATCGAACGGGAGAGCGAAACAAGTACGCGTCCACGGAGTCGGACTCCACAAAGGCACAGTACGGGCAGCTCCGCGAGTTCCGCGTTCCCCAGGCCGTCGATCCGAGCGGCTGCTGCCAGATGTGGGCTCACTTCAAGCTGGGGAAGGTGGGCATCAAGAGTCCTCGCCTCCATCTGTTCGACGACCTCGCGAACACGGGAAAGGTCTACGTGGGGTACATCGGGCCTCACCTCCGCACACGCGAAACCAACTGACGGAGCGCACTCATGGCCACCACACTCTTCCGCGACACCACGTACACCGTGAGCGGACTGGTCGAGGACATCCGCCGCGGTGACCTCGGGCTGCCGGACATCCAGCGCCCGTTCGTGTGGGGCGCCGCCAAGGCTCGCGACCTGCTGGACTCGATGTACAAGGGCTTCCCGGTCGGCTACCTGCTGTTCTGGGACGTCGGCGCCGAGGCCGGGGCACGCCCGATCGGCACCGACGACAAGCAGCGGGTGCCGCGGATGCTCATCGTCGACGGCCAGCAGCGGCTGACCTCTCTGTACGCCGTCATGACGGGCACCGAGGTGGTGCGCGACGACTACTCGCAGGGCCGCATCCGGATCGCGTTCCGGCCCGCCGACGCGACGTTCGCCGTCACCGACGTGGCGATCGAGAAGGACCCCGAGTTCATCGCCGACGTCTCGGCGTTGTGGGTGGCCGGTGAGCGGCGCAACGTGGAGCGCGCCTTCCTCGCTCGGCTGGCGGCGAAGCGGGAGCTCGGCGAGACCGAACGCGACGCACTGTCGGAGGCCATCGACCGGCTCCACGACCTGCAGCACTACCCGTTCAAGGCCGTCGAGCTGTCGGCGTCGGTCGACGAGGAACGCGTCGCCGAGATCTTCGTCCGCATCAACTCCGAGGGCGTCACCCTCAACCAGGCCGACTTCATCCTCACCCTGATGAGCGTGTTCTGGGACAAGGGCCGCCGCGAACTCGAGGACTTCTGCCGCGCCTCCAAGACGCCGTCCCTCGGCAAGGCCACCCCGTTCAACTGGTACCTGCAGCCGCAGCCCCCACAGCTCCTGCGCGTCAGCATCGCCGTCGGGTTCCGGCGCGCCGTCCTCAAGCAGGTCTACAGCGTCCTGAGGGGACGTGACGTCGACACCGGCCGGTCCGACCCCCAGCGTCGCGACATCCAGTTCGGGAAGCTCCAAGCCGCACAGGCCCAGGTGCTCGACCTGACCAATTGGCACGAGTACCTGCTCTGCCTCGAACGAGCCGGCTACCGCGGCGAAAAGATGATCTCCAGCGATAGCGCGGTGATCTTCACCTACGCCCTGTGGCTGCTGGGCCGGACCGAGTACGGCGTCCCCCTCGACCGGCTCCGCGAGGTCATCGCACGCTGGTTCTTCATGGCGCACGCCACCTCCCGCTACAGCGGCTCCGTCGAATCCCAGGTCGAACGCGACCTCGCCGCCGTCGAACACCTGCGACCGCGCGACGCCGACGGGTTCGTCGCCGTCCTCGACCGGCTGATCGAGAACGCGTTCACCGGTGACTACTGGACGATCACGCTCCCCGCCGACCTGGCGACGTCCGCCTCGAAGTCACCGGCACTGCTCGCCTACATCGCCGCCCTGAACATCCTCGACGCCGACGCCCTGCTCTCGACCGTCTCCGTACGCGCCCGGCTCGACCCCGCCGTCACCGCCCGCAAGGGCATCGAACGCCACCACCTGTTCCCCCGCGCCTACCTGAAGTCCGCGCTCGGGATCACCGACACCCGGCAGATCAACCAGATCGCCAACATGGCGCTCGTCGAATGGGCCGACAACATCGCCATCTCCGACACCGCGCCCGCCACCTACTGGCCGCAGCAGCTCGCCTCGAAGGCGCCGACGCCGGAACGCCTCGCCCAGCAGGTGCGCTGGCACGCACTCCCCGAGGACTGGACCGAGCTCGACTACCCCACGTTCCTCGACCAGCGACGCAAGCTGATGGCGGCCGTCGTCCGCGATGCGTACGAGGCGCTCCGGGACGGGTCGTTCAACCCCCGCTACCCCGAGCCCAGTGCCACGCCCCCGCCGACGGCCGCCGTCACCCGCACGTCGTTCGGCGTCACACTCGCCGACCTCGTCGCGGCCGACCTCGTCCCCGCCGGGACGACCCTGCGCCTCTGGAACAACGAGGCGAAGGCGACAGTCCTGCCCGACGGGAAGCTCGTCGTCAACGACGAGGTGGTCAGCTCGCTCTCGGCCGCCGCCGAGACCGTCCTCGGCATGTCGGTCAACGGCTGGACGTACTGGGTCGCCGACACCCCTGACGGAGCTTTCAGCCTCTCCGCCCTCCGGGACGCCTACCTCGCAAGCAAGTCCTGAGGCTCAACTTGTTCGAGCGAGTCCCATCACGCGAGCGGATAGGCCACGGGACCCGGCTTGGGCGGGAGTCGACGGCCGATGAATGCCTTCGTTCTGTCCGTTTCTCGGGGGAGGACGTCGAATGACCATCTCGCGCGCTCGTCGTGGCGACGCGGGTCGCCCGCCACCTCGTAGGCCCAGAGCACCCACCCGTGGTTCGTCACGACGACGACCTCGACGTCGTTCGGTGCGGCGCACGGCCACCACTGACGCACGCCGTCCATCTGGATCTGGTCGAAAGGCTTCAGAGTCGGATCCCAGCCCACCTGCAGGCGATGGTTGCTCGGGTCGAGGTCGCGGAGGGCCGGGTCGACACACACGACGAGCGCCGGCGCATGGCCACGCTCGACCCACGGAGTCTCGTCGAGCCTGTCGACGTCCTCGTCTGACAGCTCGACCTGACTCGTGTCACTTGATCGAGAGTCGGTGATGTCGTCGGCGTTTGTGCAGGTGAGGGCGTTGCGGTGTCGGTGATTGACACACCCCGCCCCTCGGTAGGGTCGGCTGGTGGTGTTCGTGCGGAGGGTTCCGGGCCGCTCTGGCAGCATCAAGGTCCAGCTCGCTGAGCGCCGCGACGGCCGCGATGTCGTGATCGAGCACATCGGGACGGCCAGGACCGAGGCTGAGCTCGCGGTATTGATGGCGCTTGCTCGACGGCGTGAGCACGAGGGCCAGGAAGTGCTTGACCTGGGTGTCGGGCTTGAGGATGAGGGCGTGCCCGAGCGTCCGGCGCTGATCACGAGCAAGCGCTCGGCGCTGTTGTGGCAGGTCCTCGCCAGCGCCTACGCGCGAGTCGGGCTCGACGTCATCGACGACGAGGCGTTCACCCAGTTGGTGTTGGCCCGAATCATCGAGCCGACCTCGAAGGCCGACTCGCTACGAGTCCTGCGTGAGGTCGGCATCGCCGCGGTCGGGTTGCGCACGATGTTCCGGTCGCTGCAGCGGGCCCAGGAGCGTGACTACCGCGGCCAGATCGCTACGGCCTGTTTCCGCTACGCCGCCGCGGCCGGTGACGTGAGCTTGGCGCTCTACGACGTGACCACGCTCTACTTCGAGGCCGAGAAGGAAGACGACCTGCGCAAGGTCGGCTACTCCAAGGAGCGCCGGGTCGACCCGCAGGTCGTGGTCGGGCTGCTGGTCGACCGGCAGGGGTTCCCGCTCGAGATCGGCTGCTTCGAGGGGAACAAGGCCGAGACATTGACGATCGTCCCGATCGTGAAGGCGTTCCAGGCCCGGCATCAGGTCGCGGACATGGTCGTGGTGGCCGACGCCGGGATGCTCTCGTCTTCGAACCTGCGGGAGCTGGACGAGGCCGGTCTTCGGTTCATCGTCGGGTCCCGGGTGACCAAGGCGCCGCAGGACCTGGAGTCCCACTTCCGCTGGCATGGTGACGCGTTCACCGACGGCCAGATCATCGACACGATCACCCCGAGGGACCAACGCGGGACCACGGTCAAGGTCAGCGATCCGGCCAAGCGGGCCGAACCGGTCTGGGACCCGACCGTGCACGAGAAGTCGTGGCGGGCAGTGTGGGCCTACTCCACCAAGCGCGCCGTGCGTGACAACAAGACGCTGACCCTGCAGGAGAACAAGGCCCGCTCGGTCGTGGCCGGGGAGAAGACTGCGCGCACACCACGGTTCGTGAAGACCCGCAACGGCGCCAGCGAGGTCGACGAGGCATCCCGGGCCTGTCAAGTTTTCCGTGTAAGGGCGGGTAGGAGTGGGGGTCATTAGATGTGGTCGAGTCGTCCTGGGAAGAGCTGGACGAGGGTGTTGAGCGCTTGCTTCCAGCCGAGGGTTCCGGTTCCTGATGTTCCTCCTCTTCTGGTGTCCATGTTCCGGATGACGAGGTAGAGCAGTTTCAGAGCAGATTCGTCGGAGGGAAAATGCCCACGATTCTTGATCACCTTCCGCAGGACCGAGTTCATGGATTCGATGGTGTTCGTCGTGTAGACGACCTTACGCAGCTCGGGTGGGTAGTCCAGAACGGGATGAACTCCGGCCAAGCGCGGCGCCACACCGCGACCGCGCCGGGGTACTTCTTCCCCAAGCCGTGTCGAACTCTTTGAGGGCGAGTTCGGCGGCTTCGACGCTGGGTGCGGTGTAGATCTCCCGCATGCTCGCGGTGATTTTCTTCCGGTCGCCGTAGGAGACGAACTTCATCGCATTCCGCAGGACGTGGACGACGCAGGTCTGCACGACGGTGTCGGGGAACACGCCCTTGACCGCGTCGGGCAGCCCGGTGAGGCCGTCACAGCACAGGATCAGGACGTCACGCAGGCCGCGGTTGCGCAGCTGGGTCAGGACCTGGTTCCAGAACTTCGCCGACTCGGTCTCGTCGATCCACACGCCCAGGACGTGCTTGCGGCCCTCGACGTCCACGCCCACGACCAGGTGCGCTGCCTTGATCGTGACCGCACCTTGTCCTTGACGCGGAGGCGGATCGCGTCGACGTACATGATCGGGTAGACCTCGTCGACCGGACGGTTCTGCCAAGCCGTGATCTCATCGACGACCACATCGGTGACGTTACTGATCAACGTCGGCGATGCGTCGACGCCGTAGACCTCCTCCAAGTGGTCGGCGATGTCACGGGTCGTCATCCCCCGCGCATACAAGCTCAAGATCATTTCGTCGATCTGCCCGAGCCGCCGGCTCCGCTTCGGGACGATCTTCGGTTCGAACGTCGAATTCCGGTCCCGAGGAACGTTCACCTCCACGGGACCGTGGGTCGTCGCGACGGTCTTCGTGCCGAACCCGTTCCGGCTGTTCCCGGTGCCATTCCCGGCGGGGTCACCTGGATCGTATCCGACGTGGTCGGTCATCTCCGCGCCCAGTGCCCGCTCCAAGACGGCCTTCATCAACTGGTTCAACAGGCCGCCCGCCCCCTCCAAAGGGGTGCCGGCCCGCTTTGCGTCCGCCAACAACGCATCGATCGCCGCCGGGCTCAACGCCCGCGCCACCCGAACCGCGGCCTCACGGTCCACGATGCCGTCCTCACCAACAGGAATCTCAATACGCACAGTCGCGCATCCTATCCAGTCCGGATACCGGACCAAGAATGCCCACCCGCGCTTACACAGAAGAACTTACAGTCCCGGCATCCCTGGCACGGGCCAGGCGGTTGGTCGGGCTGAAGGGCTACGTCACCAACATCGACGCACGCATCATGCCTGCGGCCGAGGTCATCGGCAGCTACCACGACCTGTGGCACGTCGAGCACTCATTCCGGATGTCCAAGACCGACCTTGCTGCCAGGCCGATCTTCCACCACAAGCGCGAGGCCATCGAGGCACACCTGACCATCGTGTTCGCCGCCCTCGCGATCGCCCGCTACCTACAAGCCGCGACCGGGATGAGCATCAAGAAGATCGTCCAGACCCTGCGACCGATCCAGCAGATCACCGTCCGCATCGCCGGCCACGAGCACACCGCGGCCGACCCGATCACGCCGACCGCTCAGGCGATCCTGGCCGCGCTGCAGAACGGTCCGACCTGACACACCCCGGTGGCACGAGTCAGGTCAGAGATCGGCGCAGGTGTTCGGGTAGGGACCCGGTCGCGGCGATGATCGCCTTGGAGACGGTGGGGGCGTCGCGTGCGGTCAGGGGGACCAGGACCAGGAACCGGGAGGTCCGCTCGACCAGGGTGGCCACGGCGGTCTTGCCGGCCTTGCCGATGACCAGGTCGCCTTCCCAGTGCCCGGGCACGGCCCGCCCCGTGGCCTCGGCCGGGCGCTGGTCGATGTAGGTGGGTTCCTTGATCCGGGGCTTGGGTGCAGGTGCCGGGCCACCGCGCCGCGCGGTGCGGCCCGAGCGAAGGGCGATCAACTCCCTGGCCAGGGACGAGACCGGGGTGGCGTAGATCCAGGAGTAGATCGCCTCGTGGGACACCCGGTAAGCCTTGTCCTGCGGGTGCTCGATCGGCAACCGGCCCGCGATCGAGGCCGGGGACCAGCCCTGCCGCAACAGCCCCAGGACCCGCCCGCGCAGGGCCGGGGACCGCTCCACCGCCCACCCCTTCGGCCGAGACCGCCCCACCCTGGCAGCCGCATCGGCGACCGCCGCCCGATACCCGAGGCGTCCGCCGTGGCGGGCGACCTCCCGCGAGACCACCGACGGTTCCCGTCCGATCACCGCGGCGATGTCCTTCAACATCAAGCCCTCAGCCAAACCCCGGGAGATCTCCTCCCGCTCCAGCAACGTCACCATCCTGCGCACGACCGCACATCCTGCCCCGCCCACCACCAAGATCAAATGCTACGACCGGCTGAACTCAGGGAGAACTCATTCCTTCCCAGCGTAATCTTGGAGTTGACGTGAGCGAAGACGCGGAGACCTGGATAGCAACCTTGCCGGAGCGGGCCAAGCAGTATTCGGTCATCTTTGTTCAACTCGGTTTTGCGTCCCGCCGAACAAGTGAGGCCCTGCTTGCGGGAAATCTCCCTGTGGTTCCCGCCAAGGAGTTCGCGCATGCCGACCTTACGGCTGAGCATCCAGTAGTTGTCATAACTGGCCTGGATCGTCGTAGCCCAGCAGCCATCCCGCTAGGTGTAGTACGCGAGCGAGTTATGCGGGAAGCCGCCAACGGCTATAGCTTCATCTTGGTGTCCTCGATCCCAAAACAGGCTTTTGAAGACACGGTGGGCAGTGACATCATTGCCGACGCGCGGCAAATTTTCGCTCCGGCAACACACAGGATTCCAGCGGAATCCGAATCGGTCGCGAGCTTGATGGGTTTCTATCAGAAATGTGTTAGCGAGCTCGGCGACGACGTCGTTCACGAGGTGTGTCAGTCCCTGTGGGAGGATCAGTCTTCTCCTCAGGACTCTGTACGATCCCTAAGCAGAGAGGCGGTGGCCGCTCTCCGAGGTGCCTTACTCTTGGATGTTCTCGATGGGAATGCAACCTGGCGCGTGAGCGATTTTAAGGCCTTCCGGGACGGCGTCGCTCTTGCCTATTCTGAACGAAGGGCAGCCGAGCCCTGGGTTGGGGCTACATTCACTGAGTTGTGGCAACTCGAGCGACTACTCAGGAATCTAGTCCGGAAGGCCCTTGTGGAGAAGTGCGGCAATGGCTGGCGGACATCATGTATCCCCGATGGACTGAAGGATGAAGTACTTGAACGAGCTCAGAGAGACCTGTTCCCTCACGCTCGCTCAATGAGCGATGTCAGCGATCCACTCGAGTGGCTTACTACTAGCGAGCTTCTGGACGTTAGGGAGCGGCTTTCTCTAGGCGAATTGGGTCTAAAAAGCCATCTTTGGAGCAAGCTTAGGAACGAGATTCTTCCGATTCGCAACCGCGCCGCACACATGCGAGTAATCAGGCGAGAGGACGCAACCCGGTGCGCCACCTGGCGCAAGATGCTCGAACGAGTGTCGTGACGATAGCGCCCACAAGCTCAGTCCTTGCGAGGTCTCATGGCCACCACCCTCTTTCGTGACACCACCTACACCGTCAGCGGGCTGGTGGAGGACATCCGCCGCGGTGACCTCGGCCTGCCCGACATCCAGCGCCCGTTCGTGTGGGGTGCGGCGAAAGCTCGTGACCTGCTCGACTCGATGTACAAGGGCTTCCCCGTCGGATACCTGCTGTTCCGGGACGTGGGCGCAGAGGCCGGGGCGCGCCCATCGGGACGGACACCAAGCAGCGAGTCCCCCGCATGCTGATCGTCGACGGTCAGCAGCGGCTCACGTCGCTGTACGCGGTCATGACCGGCACGGAGGTCGTCCGCGACGACTACTCGAAGGGCCGGATCCGGATCGCATTCCGGCCCTCGGACGCGACGTTCGCCGTCGCCGACGTCGCGATCGAGAAGGACCCCGAGTTCATCTCCGACGTGTCCGCGCTGTGGGCCCCGGGCGAGCGCCGGAACGTGGAGCGGGCGTTCTTCAAGCGACTTGCGACGAAGCGCGAGCTGGACGAGCTCGAGCGGGACGCGCTCTCCGAGGCGATCGACCAGCTCCACGACCTCGAGGACTACCCCTTCAAGGCTGTCGAGCTCTCGGCGTCCGTCGACGAGGAGCGCGTCGCCGAGATCTTCGTGCGGATCAACTCCGAGGGCGTCACCCTCAACCAGGCTGACTTCATTCTCACCCTGATGAGCGTGTTCTGGGACAAGGGCCGCCGCGAGCTCGAGGAGTTCTGCCGCGACTCCAAGACGCCCGTGCTCGGCAGGGCGACGCCGTTCAACTGGTACCTTCAACCGCATCCAGCACAGCTCCTGCGGGTGACGATCGCGCTAGGGTTCAAGCGCGCTGTGCTCAAGCACGTCTACAGCGTCCTGCGCGGCCGCGATGCCGATACCGGCCGATCCGACCCACAGCGGCGCGACGCCCAGTTCTCCAGGCTCCAAGCGGCGCAAGCCAAGTTCCTCGACCTCACGAACTGGCACGAGTACCTGCTGTGCCTCGAACGGGCCGGCTACCGCGGCACCAAGATGATCTCCAGCGACGGCGCCGTCCTGTTCACGTACGCCCTGTGGCTGATCGGCCGGGTCGAGTACGGCGTCCCGCTCGACCGCTTGCGCGAGGTGATTGCGCGGTGGTTCTTCATGGCCCACGCCACGGCTCGCTACAGCGGATCCGTCGAGTCGCAGGTTGAGCGCGATCTCGCCGCCTTCGAGGCCCTGAGCGTCAAGGACGCCGATGGCTTCGTGAACGTCCTCGATCGGCTGATCGAGAACACCCTCACCGGCGACTACTGGACCATCACGCTCCCCGCCGAGCTGTCGACGTCCGCTTCGAAGTCACCCGCACTGCTCGCCTACATCGCGGCCCTCAACATCCTCGACGCCGACGCCCTGCTCTCCACCGTGTCGTTGCGCGCTCGGCTCGACCCGGCCGTCGTCGCACGCAAGGGCATCGAACGCCACCACCTGTTCCCGCGCAACTATCTCAAGTCCGCCCTCGGCATCCACGACACCCGGCAGATCAACCAGATCGCCAACATGGCGCTGGTCGAATGGGCGGACAACATCGCCATCTCCGACACCGCTCCCGCCCTCTACTGGCCGCAGCAGCTCGCCACCAAGTCGCCGTCGCCCGAGCGCCTCGCCCGGCAGCTGCGCTGGCACGCGCTGCCCGCCAACTGGACCGAGCTGGACTACCCCACGTTTCTCGACCAGCGCCGAAAGCTGATGGCCGCCGTCGTCCGCGACGCGTACGAGGCCCTCCGCGACGGCTCGTTCGACCCTCGCTACCCCGAGCCCGCCGCCGAGCCGACGCTCCCCGACACTGGGTCCGCCCGCACGCACTTCGGCGTGAGCATCCCCGACCTGATCGCCGCCGATCTCCTGCCCGCGGGTGCGAGCCTGCACCCCGAAGGTGGGGATGGCAGCGTCGTGGCAACTGTCCTGCCCGACGGCAAGCTCGTCGTCGATGACGAGGTGCACGGCTCGGCGTCGTCGGCTGCCGAGGCGGTGGCCAGCGGGTCCCTCAACGGCTGGACCTTCTGGGTCGCCGAGACGCCGGACGGGGCCTTTACCTTGGCGGCGCTCCGCGAGGCCTACCTGTCGCGACGCGCGTAGCCGCCAGGGTACCCCGGTCGCGAGCGCCAGGCGGGCCACGAGCTGGCCGGGGGTACCGCTGACCCTCTGCCCGCTGTGGACGGACTCGACCCGCCTTCGCGGCATCCGTGTAGACTCCCCGGCGTTGATGGGACGAGAACTCGGGGACGTGACGTAGTGCAGATGGGTAAGAATAGCAGGATTCTCCTAGCCGTTTCGCTGACCATTCCCGTGATATTTCTCTCGGGATGCACGAGGGAGGCCACTGAAGCGAATTCGCGCGAGCAGAAGGCCGCCAAGCTGCAGCCCTCGCCACTCGCGAAGGCTTGGTCGATCAAGGGCACTCCGCTGGGACAGCCGACAGTCAACTCCGGTGTCGCTGTGGCCCTGCTCGTAGGTACCTCCGGAATTCCTGAGATCAGAGCGATCGACGTGAGGACCGGAGAGACCTTGTGGAGTGACACGGTGTCGGCCAGCGCTGCCCCGCGCGGCGTCTCCATTAATGTTCCGGTCATCGAGACCGGCAATGGAGCGCTGGCCGCTGTCTATACAGCTCCGGCGGACACGAAGGACGAACACGTACACGTCGTGGTGGCCGACCTTCGGACGGGGCGCCAACTGCATCGGACGAAGGCGATGTACGTCACCGGATTCCCCCGCCCCTGCGACGACGGCAAGAACGTCTGTTTCGTGGGCTCCTACTGGGGGCTCGGGAGCGCCCAGCGCATGCGGCTCCTCCTCACCGACGACGAGAAGGACGGACTCGGCAGGGAGATGAAGGCCGGGGAGACGGACGCCGTCTATGCCTTCCCCGCAGGAGGACGCGAGCTTGGGTCGGGCGTCGTCGACGTTGGCCAGAGGAACCCGGAGAAGGTGGCGCTCCTCCGAGGTGAGGCATTGGCCTGGACGCTGCCCGTGGATGAGGTCTTCGCTCCGGGCTCCAGCTCTGACGGCGGGTGGAGCGTCGTCCGGGACGAGAAGCTTCGGACCTCCGTCATCTCCTTGGGGCCCGCGCCATTCCAAGGGACCCGTCGCATCGACACGCTCCTTTCGACGACCGCTGTCGACGACCGCGGGAAGGTGCTCTGGCGTCGCCCCGGAGAGGGCGCATGGTGTCTCGACCAGGAGTCTGGTTCCCCCTTGGGGCCGCCAAGGTCCGGAGTGACGTTCCTATGCCGTGGCCAGGGGACGATCAGCCACCACGCCGAGGGCGACGGCACCGGGTCAGGGTACGAAGTGACGGGAACTACCCTAGCCGCCGTTGATATCAGCACCGGCCGAAATGTCTGGTCGGCGTCCTTACCCGGACTCGACCTCCTCGGCGCAGGTAGCGCCCAGAGCAGTACGGTGGTGGCAGCAGGTGAAGGAACATCCGCGATGTTCGTCAACGTGCGCGACCGAAAGTCGGTCGTCATCGACCTCTCCAGCGGCGCGACGCGAGCACCCGGCAAGGGTGAGACCTTCTACTGCCGGAAGAATGTACGCTACGGCGACCCCGCGAGCCGGGAAGAGCGTTCCGGTGGCAAGGTGCTCGTGGCGTGCACCTCGGAGAACGCTCCTGACCTGTTCGGCACTGACTGGGATGAGCTGCCCAGCCCCTCCAGCAGGGCCCTCCTGGATCGGGTCGCCGACCCCGTCGACGGGACATGGGTGATAGCCGAGCCTCAGAGCCTCGTCGGCTACCGACTGAAGTGACAACAGGGGGTCGTCCTCGGCCACGCGCCGAGGACGGCGCCAGCCGTCGGCCAAGCGAAAGCGCCAAGGAGGACACAGGGACGTCCTCGGCTTCCGGCGGATGCGTCGGCTCCGCCAGCGCGCCGCAGCGCTGTTCCGCCTCGGCATGGACGAGGACCTACCTGTACGAGACGTGCTTCGCCGCCAGGCTCCACCAGCAGCGCATGCGATCATCGCGAGGTCGGTTGCTAGCGTGTGAGAACTCAGGAGCGGGAGGAGGCTGACATGACCTACACACCAGAGGTGGCTGCCGCCCTCAGCGGGGCCTCGGTCCGCCAGCTCGCGTACTGGCGCTCCGGTCGCACCGGCGACCCGCTCCTCCGTCCACGCACGTTCAGAGCCGGCTCACCGGTGCAGTACTCGTTCGAGGACGTCGTCGCGTTGCGGACAATCGTGTACCTGCGCGCCAGGGGTGTGCCCCTGCAGCGGATCCGCAAGGCCGTGGTCGCACTCCGCGAACTCGGGGCAATCGAGCACTCCTCTCGGTACCGGCTCCTGTCCCTGGGGCAGGACGTCGTGTGGCGGACCGACGACGACGCCGTCGCCCTCACCGGGGCGGTGCGTGGACAGCAGGTCATCGCCGAGCTCGTGGACGTCCTCGAGGCCTTCGAAGGACACGACGGCAATCGCGTCGTCGCCCTCGCCCAACCCGTACCCGGGATCAGCGTGGACCGCGACGTCCTCGCCGGCTTCCCCGTCGTGGAGGGGACCCGCGTGCCCTACGCGCAGGTCGCGGGCCTCATCGCCGACGGGGTGCCACCCGAGGCCGTGTCTGAGTTCTACCCTTCTGTCACCGCTCACGGGGCCGAGGGTGCGAGGGTCTTCGCTGACCTCGTGGCCGGACAGCCAGTCGTCGCCGCCGCCTGACGACGCCGGTGAAGGTGCTGCTCGACGAACAAGTGCCGGTGCAGTTCCTCGAGCCGATGCGACACATCCTGCGCGGGCACGCGGTCGAGCACGTGACTCTCCTCGGCTGGGCCGGAAAGCCCGACGTGCGGCTCCTCCCCGACGCTCGCAAGGACGGGTTCGACGCCATTGTGACCAATGATCGCAAGCAGCTCGCCGACCCGGACGAGTGCCGGGCCATCAAGAGGTCCGGCCTGCACCACATCACCTTCACGGTCGGAAACGGGCTGGACGGCCTGGCACTCGCCCTCGCCTCCCTGGTCGCGGCGGTCCGGTATGTGATCGCGGACCTCGAAGATGCCGAGGGGCAACGGCTCGTGACCATCACGGCTCTCAGCCGGCGGCCTCGACACACCACCATCGACCCGGCGGTCGCCCCGCCGAGCTACTGGCCGGGAGGACGGCGTGCCTGACGCCGACGTGAGCGGCGGACCTCGATGACCCTCACCTCGGTCCTCGCCGACCCGCACTCGCCCCTGACCCGCTACCTCACCGAGCACCTGCCCGACCTGGCGGCGCTGCGGGCCGACTACCGCCGCAGGCTCGGCCGCCCCGACGTCGTCCGGCCCCAGCCGCCCGCCGGAACCCGCGCCGCCCACGGCACCCTCGGCGCGGCCGTCGACCACCGTCTCCGGCTCGCCCTCCGCGACGACGAGCCCTTCCCAGCGACGGCGTCCACCGGCGTCGCGATCGCCGCCCGCCTGAGCACGCCGGGCACCGCCGCCGCTCTCACCCGTGCGGGAACCGACCTCGCCCAGACCCTCGCCGACCTGGTCGCCCGACACTCCCCCGCCGACCGCTCGCATGGCGTCCGGATCGACGACGACGCCGACGAAGCGCTCGCGCGCGCCTGCGTCGTCACCGCCTGGTTCGAGGAGGTGTACCGCAAGCCGACGCTGTGGCCCGGCACCCCGCTCGGGGACGCCACGCCGTCCACGACCCTCGACGACCTGCTGGACGCCGTCCCGGGTTACGCCGTCGCCGACCTCACCGAGATGGTCGCCCTCGCCGAGACCGGCCTCGGCGAGCTACGGGCGACGACCCCACCGGACGACGTCCGGCTGGGGCCGACGTTCGCCGGCAGCGACGACGTGAGCGGCGCCGACGCCGACTGGATCGCCGGTGACCTCCTGGTCGACGTCAAGGCCACCGCCAAGCCCGACACCCTCGACCGCACGATGATCCTGCAGCTCGTCGGTTACCTGCTGCTCGACTACGACGACGAGTACCGGATCGGCCGCGTCGGCTGGTACCAGGCGCGCGCCGGACGACTGATCTCCTGGCCGGTCGAGGAGTTCCTGCGGCTGCTGGGGGCGACCGCGCCGCTGAGCCGCCTCCGCCGCGACGTCGAAGGCGTCCTGCTCGGCTGAGCGATGGCGCGCTCCGCGGACGACCGGGTCCCTGACGCGCCACGCACGGCTGGGTAGGGTCACCCAGGACGACGACCCATGGGGGGAATGCGCGGTGTACCCGTCCCTTGTCGCCGAGGATCTGCGTGCGACGCTGAGCGAGTTCCTCGGCGCCACGTTCGCCCTCAGCGACGACGACGTGCGCGCCGAGCTGCGGCGATTCCTCGAACACCCCACTGCGGGAATCTTCCGCGGGCCGTTCGTCCGCGTGCGGCTGCCGTTCCGCGCCGCCGACCCCGCCTGGCGGGACCACCTGGAGTGGGCCCCGACCGGTTTCGTCCCTCACCGCCACCAGGCCCGCGCGTTCGCCCGCCTCGACTCCCGCGCCGGCCGTCCCCGCCCCACCCTGGTCACCACAGGCACCGGCTCGGGCAAGACCGAGTCGTTCCTGCTGCCCGTCCTCGACCACGCCCGGCGCCACCGCGCCGCCGGGCGACGCGGGCTCACCGCCGTCCTGCTCTACCCCATGAACGCTCTCGCCAACGACCAGGCCCGGCGCCTGGCCCGGCTCATTCACGACGAACCGGCCTTGCGCGGCATCACCGCCGGCCTCTACACCGGCGACGACGGCGGCTCACCGACCATGACGGAGGACGCCCTCATCGGCGATCGCCACGCGCTGCGCGCCGACCCGCCCGACATCCTGCTCACCAACTACAAGATGCTCGACTACTTGCTGCTACGCAGTGACGACAACCCCCTCTGGGCGGGCGCCGCCGACTCGTTGCAGTACGTCGTCCTCGACGAGTTCCACACCTACGACGGCGCGCAGGGCACCGATGTCGCGATGCTGATGCGCCGCCTGGGGGCCCGCGTCGGCCTCGCCGACGGTGAACGCCCGCTCGGCCGCGCTACGCCCGTTGCCACCTCGGCGACCCTGGGCGGAGACGACGCGCTCGACCGCGTCCTCACCTTCGCCTGCCAGGTGTTCGGCGAGCAGTTCGACGCCGACGCCGTGATCGGCGAAGACCGGCTCGATGCGACCGAGTGGGCCGCCACCGCGTCGTTGGGCACCGCGCTCGAGGAACACCGCCCCACCGTGCCCGCCTTCGACGCCGCCTACGCGGCCCTGCATCGGCTCGGCACCTACCCCCGGCACGAAACCCTCGTCGACCTCGCCGCGGCCCTCTTCCTCGGCAACATCACCAGCGTCCTCGACACGGATCCGCCCCCGCGCCCCGACCCGATCACCCTCGGTGTGCTGCTCGCCCGGCACCCGCTGACCGCGCGACTGACCGAACAGGCCCAGCCCCGGCCTCTCGACGACGTTCTGGCCATCGCCCTCCCCCAATGGAACCTGGCCGACCCTCAGGTGCGGAGAACCGCCCGCGCCGTCGTCAGCGGCTACCTCGCGCTCGTCTCGGCGGCCCGGACCCCCGAGGGAACCCCGTTCCTCCAGGTCGAGGTCCAGCAGTGGATCCGCGAGGTGCGCCGCCTGCTGCGCCGGGTCAGCGCCGCACCCGCTATGCGGTGGGACAGCGACCACCCCGTCGACGGCCCCCTCGTCGACCTGCCCGCCGTCTACTGCCGCCACTGCGGCCGCTCCGGCTGGGCCGCGACCCGCCCACCTGCCGGCACCGTGCTCGACGTCACTCCAGCGCGGATCTGGAGGGACGCGGTCGTCGACCCCGGGCGCCAGGTCACCCTGATCCACGCCCCCGGCGAGGCGTCCGCGCCCATCGAGAGCGAGCAGGACGACCCCACCCGCGAGGACCGCGCCAAGAGCCGGACGGCACCCGCCGCCGACGGACCGCTCGTCCTGTGGCTCTCGCCGTCGCGCCGCGAAGTGGTCGCCGACCCCACGGGCGACGATGACGCCGTCCCCGTCCTACCCCCACCGTCCCGAGACGATGCCCGCAACCAGACGTGCCCCGCCTGCGGCCTCACCGACGGCATCCGGTTCATGGGGTCCCGAGTCGCCACCCTCGTCTCCGTCGTCCTCGGCCACCTCTTCGGCAGCGCCGACCTGCCCGACGAGCACAAGAAGACCCTCGTCTTCACCGACAGCGTCCAGGACGCTGCCCACCGGGCCGCGTTCGTCGAGGACCGCTCCTACGCCCTCAACCAACGCGCCACCCTCGCCGCCGCCATCGACGCCGGCGTCTCCCTCGACGGGGTCGCCCCACGGCAGCTCGACAGTGCCGACCGTCGGCCGCTCGCCGACCGCTACGCCCTCCTGCCCCCCGACCTGCACGAACACGACGGCTTCCGACCGTTCTGGCACCGCCGAGACCCCGGACCCGACGTCCGCGCCCTCGTTCGGCAACGCCTGTCGTTCGGCGCCGTCACCGAGTTCGGCCTCAACTCCCGCACGGGCCGTTCCCTGGAGCTGACGGGCACCATCGCCGCGATCGTCACGCTCGGACAGCGTCGCGCCCTCATGCGCGACCTGCGCCGCGCCGTCGACGCGCTCCCCCGACGCCAGGAGGCCCTCGGCGACTCCGCTCCCGCCGCGGGCGCGGCGGACGGCTCCGACGGGCCGTGGTGGACGTGGCTCTGGGGAGTGCTGGAGCGCATGCGCACCTCCGGTGCCATCGAGCACCGCTGGTTCGACCGCTATCTCGACGAGGACGGCAACCGTTGGTCGATCTGGGGCGGCCGTCCTCGGGAGGATGGCATGCCCGCGTTCCCCCGCGGCCGTCCCGCTCCGTCCTACCCCGTCACCGCCGCCCCCGCCGCGCGCCCCGAGGCGTTCTCCCTGATCACCAGCCCGCGCGGGTGGTACGCCCAGTGGACGCAGCGCTGCCTCCACGTCCCCGCCCTCGACGCCCCCGACCTCCTGCGCTGCCTGTTCGACGTGCTCACGCAGCGGTCGGTCCTGCGCAAGGTCGTCACCTCTTCCGGGTCCACGGCCTGGGTCATCCCCCCAGCGGGGATCGAGCTGGCCCCGGTCAAGGACGAAGCCCTCAAGGGTGGGACGGCGATGCTGCGCTGCTCGGTCTGCTCCGACCGACGGCCCGGCATCGGCGACATCCACGAGGCGCTCAAAGACGGCCCCTGCCTGCGTGATCGCTGCCCCGGCCGCTACGGGCAGGAGAAGGTCGACCCCGACTACTACCGGCGGCTGTACCGCGAGGGCAGCGTTCGCCGCATCGTCGCGCGCGAACACACGGGTCTGCTCGACGGCGACGTCCGCGCGCAGATTGAGGCGTCGTTCAAGGACCCGCGCACACCCGACGCCCCGAACGTCCTGGCCTGCACCCCCACCCTCGAACTCGGCATCGACATCGGCGACCTGTCCGTCGTCACCCTGACGTCCCTGCCCCGGTCGGCCGCCGCCTACCTGCAGCGGGTCGGCCGCGCCGGCCGTCGCAGCGGCCAGGCCCTCGTGATCGCCGTCCTCCCCGGCCGGCCTCTCGAACTCCGCCGCCTGGCAGACCCGTTGAGCCTCGTCGCCGGACATGTCGTCCCGCCCGCGTGTCACCTCGACGCCGCCGAGATCCTCCACCGGCAGTACCTCGCCTACCTGATCGACTGTGCCGCCGCACGCGGTGAATCGCCGCCGACGACCATGCGCGAGCTCATGCGAGCCGGGACGGGCGCCGGCTCCTGGCTGGCCGGCCTCCTCGACGACGTCCGCCTCAACGGTGCGCAACGCCTCGACTCCTTCCTCGCACTCTTCGGGACGTCACTCGGGGACGCGGCCCGAGCCCAGCTGAAGGCCTGGGCCACGCCCTCCAACGCCGCGCCGTCGGGCCTCGAGCGCGTCGTCGTCGACGCAGCGGCCCGGTGGCGGGCCGAGCGCGAGGAGCGGATCCGGCGGGGCCGTGCCCTCGCCGAGGAATTGACCCGGCTGGACGCCCTCGGCGACCACGTCGACGACGACACCAAACGCGACCGGCGCCAGGTGCGCGGCGAGCTGAACCGCGCTCGGGCGACGGTGCGCGATCGCGACCATCAGTACTGGATCTCCGGTCTCGAAGCCCTTGGCGTGCTGCCGAACTACGCGCTGCTCGACGACCGCACCACCCTCGACGTCGCCCTCTGGTGGCGCGACGAAGACACCGGGCGTGCCGAGACCACGGAGTCGCAGTACGCCCGCGGCAGCCGTGTCGCGCTCACCGAGCTGGCCCCCGGTGCCGTCTTCTACGTCCGCGGCAGCGCTCTGCACATCGACGCGGTCACCCTGTCCGGGCACGGCGGCGATGCGCGCAGCGGAATTCAGCGTCGGCGTTTGTGCCCCACCTGCTCGTGGTCGGGCCCCGACAGGGGACCCGAGGCGTGCCCGCGGTGCGGGGACGCTCGCGCCGCAGACACCGGGCAGGTGCTGGACGCGGTTCTGTTCCGCGGCGCCTCCGCTTACGAGTCACGCGACACCGCGAGGGCGGGGGACCGCAGCGACGACCGCGAGCGGATCCGGTTCCTGGTCGCCGCCGGAATCGTTCCGGTCCCCGACTCGGTCGCCGCCGCCTGGCGGCTGCGGGAGTTTCCGTTCGGCATCGAGTTCAGCCGCGAGGCCGACATCACTTGGTACAACATCGGCCCCGAGCACGCGGGCGGGCGCAGCCGGACCGTGTTCGGCGTCGATGTCGCCGCACCCCTGTTCCTCACCTGCCGGCACTGCGGCGTCGTCCCCGCCGCGCAACGCACGCTCGGCGGTGGCCGCCGTACCACCACCGACGCCCGGCACCGTGGCTGGTGCAGCCAGCGGCACACCCCCGACCCTGACGGCTGGGTCGACGTGGCGCTCATGCACCAGCTGCGGACCCAGACCGTTCGGATGCTCGTCCCACCCGTCGTGATGCGCGACGCCGTCCTGCTGGAGTCGTTCCGCGCAGCCCTCCTGCGTGGGCTCCGCGACGCCCTCGGGGGTGACCCCGATCACCTCGACATCCTGATCGGCGTGGCCGGCCGAGCCGGCAACCCCCAGCCCGTGATGGTGCTCCACGACCTCGTCCCCGGCGGGACGGGGTACCTGGGCGAGCTCAGCGACCCGATGCGGTTGCAGCACCTGCTCAAGGTCACCCTCCAGGTCCTGGAAGAGTGCCCCTGCGCTCAGGAGGGGCTCGCCGCCTGCCACCGCTGCCTGTTGGGCTTCGTCCCACCTCACCTCGCCGACGTCGTCCGCCGCGACCGCGCCGCCGACCTGCTGCGCGAGATCCTCGGCCACTGGGACGTCGAGGATCTGGCCACGCTGGACGAGCTCGAGGTGGGCGCCCACGAATCGCCCTTGGAGATACGATTCCGGCAGGCCCTGCAGGCGTGGCTGCGCACCCGCAACGCGGCCGTCGCCGTCACCGCGCAAGCGGGCGGCGACGCGTGGACCTTCCGGCTCGGCGACCCGTCCACCGGTCAGGACCTGCGGTGGACGCTCGCGCCGCAGGTCGACCTCGGCGGTGTCCGCCCCGACTTCACGCTCACCGCCCCCGAGACCCCGCTGAGGGTCGCCGTCTTCACCGACGGCGCCGCCTACCACGCCCACCCCGCGCACAATCGGCTCGCGGACGACGCTCGCAAGCGGGCTCTGCTGCGCGATCGGGGCTGGCTGGTGTGGTCGCTGACCCACGAGGACGTCGACACCTTCCTCGCGGGGCAGGAGTCCTGGGAAGTCACGGCGACGCCGCACACGGTCAAGGTGGGTCCGTTGCCCGCCGTCACTCAAGCCCAGGCGTCGGCCTACCTCCATCTCGTCGAGCGCCTGACCGCCCACGCGCAGCCCGGCGGGGTACCGGCTCCCGCATTGACCGGGGATCCGCTGACGGTGCTCGTCAGGCTCCTCCAGCGCCCCGACATCACCGCGTGGAACGTGCCCGCCCGCGCGTACGGGCTCGCCATCGTGGACAGGATGGGCTGGGAGACCACCGTGGCACCGTCGCGGGTGGCGGACATCGCCGCCGACCTCGCGCGGTTCGACGTCGGCGAGCAGGCACCCTCGCCCGGCACCGGGGAGCCCTTGCTGGGAGAGGGTGCACGCAAGGCGGCGCGGAGGCGTTCGCCCGCGGGTGTCGGCCTCGTGCTCATGCCGCGCGCGGGGACGATCGCCGGAGCCGACGTCGTCGTGGCGCTCGACGACCGGGACGACGTCGTGGGCAGCCCTACTCAGCTGCGGGCCTGGCGGGAATGGTTGGCGCTGGGCAACCTCCTGCAGCTCGGTGTGACCGACGTCGCGTCGCTGGAGTGGGTGACCGTCACCTCCGTGGACGACGACGTCTTCGCCCCGACAGCTAGCGCGGAGCCCGCCGAGGACACCGCGTTGGAGGCGTGGCTGACGACGTTCCTCGCCCAGGTCGACCCCGGCGCGCGCCCTCTCCTGCGCCGTCTCACCCGCGCAGCCGTCGACGGAGCCGACGTCGGGTACGAGACCGACGAGGGGGTCCCGGTCGAGGTCGCCTGGCCCCGGCTGAAGGTGGCTCTCCTGTTGGAACCTGACGACGACGTGCAGGCCTGGGCTGAGGCCAACGGCTGGGCGACGGCGCTCGCCACCGACGCCGCCGCCGAGGAACTCTTGGCCACCCACCATCTCGTGACGGAGGTCGCTGCCGGATGAGCGTCGTCTTCCACCGTGACTTCGCCCGCAACCTGGAGCGCCTGGACCGCGGCGTCAAGGCGAAGGCCTGGGACTTCGTCACCAAGCTCAGCGCAGAACCCGACGGCACTGGCCTCGATCTCAAGCTGCCCGCATCACCAGCCGACCGTCGGGTGCGGACAGCCCGGGTCAACGACCAGTACCGTGCCGTGCTGTTCGTCGTCGGCGACGGACGCGGACCCGACTACGTGCTCGCCACGATCCTCAACCACGACGACGCCTACGACTTCGCCTCGTCTGTGGTGATGCAGGTCAACGCGGGCAGTGGCGCGGTCGAGCTGATCACACAGGACGCCGCCTCCCCGCAACGAGTCCCTTCTCCTGGGCTGACGTCGGGTGCAGGAGAGGGTGCACGCGAAGAGGCGCATGCGGCCCAGCAATGCCTGCCCTTCGAGGTCGCCGAACTGATCTCACTCGGCATCGACGCCCCCACCGCCGTAGCAGCGGTGCAGGTGCACGACGAGGCGGCCCTGCTGGCGCTGCTCGGCGACCTGCCTGCGTGGCAGTCCGCTGCCCTTCTCGACTTGGCGACCGGTCGCAGTCTGGACGACGTCCGCAACGACTACGCCATCACTCCTGTCGCCGCCGAGCACGTCGACGCCCCCGAGACGCTGCGCGACGCCCTGGCCCGGCCGTCGTCGCAGATGGAGTTCGCGACTCTCGCCGACGACGACCTTCAGGCCATGATCAACGGGGAGTTCGCCGCCTGGCGGGTGTACCTGCACCCACGCCAGCGGGCCCACGCCTACCGCGACAGGTACAACGGTCCCGCGCGCATCACGGGAGGCCCCGGCACCGGCAAGACCGTGGTCGCTCTTCACCGCGCAGCGCACCTCGCCCGACGCAGCGCCGTCCACGGTGACGTGCTTCTCGTCACCTACAACCGGACACTCGCCGCCCAGCTCAAGGCTGACCTGTACCGGTTGGCCGGGGCGGTGGCCGAGCGCGTGCACGTCCTCGGCGTCGATCAGCTGGCACGTGCCGTCGTCGTCAAGGGCGGAGGTGCAGCTCGGGCATTCCTCGGTGATCGTGACATCGCCGCCCTCTGGGCAGAAGCCCTCGACAGTGCGCGGGTCGACGTTCCCGATCTCACCCCCACGTTTCTGAACGACGAGTACGTGGACGTCGTACTCGCGCAGGGGGTGGCCGACGAGGCGGCCTACCTCAAGGTCGCCCGGCGCGGTCGGTCGCGGCGGCTCAACCGGGCCCAGCGGGCGGCGGTGTGGAGGGTGATCGAGACCTACCGCGCCCTCCTGCGCGAGCGGGGGGCGACGACCTTC
Organism: Kineosporiaceae bacterium; assembly: GCA_046330935.1. Classification (GTDB taxonomy): domain Bacteria; phylum Actinomycetota; class Actinomycetes; order Actinomycetales; family Kineosporiaceae; genus JAXLRU01. Next base: position 408,491 of record JAXLRU010000003.1, on the reverse strand, counting down.
GCCGACCTCGCGGCCACCGCAGCGGACCTCGTCTCCGCCGACCCCGGGAACTTCGCCGGATACCGGCACGCCGTGGTCGATGAGGGCCAGGACCTCCACGCAGCCCATTGGCGACTGCTGCGCGCCCTGGTGCCCCCCGGGCCGGACGACATCTTCATCTGCGAGGACAGTCACCAGCGGATCTACGGCCGTAAGGTCGTGCTGAGCCGGCTGGGCATCGAGACCCGCGGCCGGTCGCGCCGGCTCACCCTCAACTACCGCACCACCGAACGGATCCTCGGGTTCTCCCTTCGAGTGCTCGGTGGCCTCGCCGTCACCGACCTCGACGGCGAAGACGACCCTGTGACGGGATACGTCAGCCTGCGCACCGGATTCCCACCCGTCACGCGCAGCTTCGACCGACGCGACGCCGAATGGGCGCATGTCGTCGCCCAGGTCGGCGCCTGGCTTGAAGCGGGCGCCCATGCTCCGGGAGAGATCGGCGTCCTGACCCGCAGAGCACGCGATGCCAGCGCCCTGGCGGACCTGCTCCGCCGCGAGGGGATCCCGGCGCGTCTGGTGACCGGCGCCAACGACACCGCTGGGGCAGAGACCGTGCTGGTGATGACGATGCACCGGGCCAAGGGTGCCGAGTTCTCGCGTTGCGTCGTCGCGGTCGTCGGTGCCTCGGTCGTGCCGGAGCCGTCCGCCCTGCGGGACCTGGACGAGGACGAGCACGCCGACGCCCTCGCCCGGGAGCGGTTCCTGCTGTACGTGGCCTGTACTCGCGCGCGCGACGAGCTGGTGATCACATGGACGGGGGCGCCAAGCCCCTTCCTCGTCGGCCGGTGACTACCCGTGGCGTAGGCCCAAGAAGCGCTCAAGCTCGGCGAGGCGCTCCTCGTCGTCGACCAGGCCGATAGGGCTGCGCAAGTCGTGTTCCTCGTCGTCGCTGTCGACCACGTACTCGACGACGTCGCGAACGGCGGCACGCTGGACGTCGTCCCACTCGTCCCAGCGACTCAAAATCGTCCCGATGCGCTCACGCAACACCTCGACGAGCGGCAGATCGACGAACGGGTGCAACTGAACGCCCGCGCACAGGGTGTCCAGGTGAGCGGAGACGAGGGACGCCAGGGCGACGGGATCTTGCTCCCCGTTCTGGGACGCCACGGACTCAGAGCGGGTCATCAGGCCTTGAACACCGTATCTGCGTGCCACTCCAACGCCTCGACTCGGGGTTCGTTGGCCCTGCTGATGGGAGACCGGACCGGAACGGCGGCGCGTTCCCGCGCATAGAACTCGTCACCGTTGCCCCACGTGGCCCGCAGCCGTGGGCTCACCATCAAGGTCCTGCGCCGGGGATGAATACCCAGATAGCCGCGATCGAAGAGCGTGTGCACGTCAGAGCGAAGCAGCAGCCCGTTGTCGATCCGGTTCTCGCCCGAGGCGGCAACGGGTCGAATGTGCGCAGCCTCCAGGACCGGGACCACCCGATCGCCCGTGATCGCGCATCGCCGACCGTACGCTTCCTGAACCAGCGCTTTGAACGCGCGCTGCCCCAGCCTCACCTGCTGCAACCGGGGATCACCGAAGACATCGCCGTCCACGCCCCCGGGCTCCATGGCAGAGGGCTGCTCAGCAGAGGCACCGAGTAGCCGCACGAGGTCGTTTTCGAGGACGCTGCCTCGACTCACGTCGTACGTCTTTCCCTGGACGATGTTCCGTGACCAGTCATCGGGCGCAGGAAACGTTTGCTCCTCAGTGAGGAACGTGACATCCCTGAGCATGATGCAGCCGATCTCGGGATCCTCGTCGTCCGGGGACTGGCGCCGCCGGTAGGCGCTGATGCTGCGCTTGAGTTCTGCCTCACTCTCGCAGCCGTTCTCCTCACCGAAAAACTCCCAGGCACGGCTGAGAGGCAGGGACGCCCATCCGCTGAGGAAGCCGCAACCGACGATGCGGTGCGGCAGCGGATCGCGGTAGCTCGTCTTGAAGAGGAACGGAGCCCCGGGCTCGATGGCTCGGAAGCGCCGACCCCCTGAGGGCTGCCAGAAGTTCACCTCGGACGGACGCCGTCGCAGCAGGTAGCGGTACCACCTGCCGTCAGTCACCCCGATGTACGCCCGCACGAGACGATTGTCCTGACAGTGTCGGCTCGTTGGAAGAGGGGTACCCATGAGCCGCTGGACGCCGCTGGAACCCCGGTACCCGTGGGAGGTCCCGGTGAGCGCGGTGTCGCTGATCTCGGGGGCGCTCGCGGTCGCCCGCCCGGGTGGGCGAGAGGGCCCCCGCTTCAACGGGGAGCCCGACGACGTCGTCGCCGACCTTTACGCGCGCCTGCGCGAGGCGGTGACGGCCTGCGCGGAACGGCACGGCGGCGACGTCGCTCGCGTCGAGCAGCTCGAAGGGCTGCCGCCCGGGACGTCGTCGAGCCGGTGGGAGACCTGGGTGGCGACGTCCGGCGTCGCCGACGACCCGGCGATGGTCGACCGTGCCCGAGCCGTGTGGCTGGCACTGGGCGAGGCCGAGTACCACCGCCAGTTCAAGGCCCGTCCCCGGACGTGGCGAGGGTTTCAGGCCCTGCGCGCGTGGGGCGCTGCGGCGGCCGTCCCCGCGGGTCTGATCGTCGGCGGCGGCGCCGACAGCGGGCTGTCCGCCTGGCTGGTCCTCGCCGGCGCCGTCGGATGGGTGCTGCTCGTCGCCCTCCTGTTCGGGCGGTCCTACCGCCGCCGGGCGCGGATGCCCTGGGCTGAGCTGCCCCACCTGTGAGCCTTGCGGAGTCCGCGGGGTCGGTGCCGGTCTCGCCGCATGACCGAGAGAAGCGAGCCCTCCACCACCAGGTGAGCCACGTCCCCGAGCCTGATGCGCTCGGCCCCTCGACCTCACTCTTCGCTCACGCCCTGCGGCTGCACCGCGAGCATCCGGACACGACGCTCCCTCGGGACGGCATGCCGTACCCCGACGAAGACCTGCATCCACGCCGGCAGCGTCGGCGCCATCTCGACGCCCGACGCCAGGGCGAGGCCGTCGCCACGGTGCTGGACCGTCACTTCGCGGACGTCGACGCCCACCCCAGCCGGCTCGCCGACGCCTTCCACGACCTCGACGTCCCGCTCCACGGCAACGACCACATCCGCGCTGCGGCGCTGCGCGCCGATCGGGACCGGGTCCGCGCCACGGGTCGCTGGCTCGTCCGTCACGCCACCGACCGGTGCGCGGTCCTCGTCGGACTGGCACTCCTGGCCACCGACGGGGCCAAGGAGGACATCCCCCTGATCCAGACCATCGGCCTGCTGTCGTACCAGTTCGGTCCCCTGGCCGCCGACGCCCTTCGACGCCGCCGGGGAGGCGCCGAGGCTCTCGAGTGGCTCGCGGAGCGCAGTGACGGGTGGGGCCGCGTCTACCTCGTCGAGGCCCTGTGCCGCGTGGGCGCGGTCAGCTCCCGCGACTGGCTGTTGCGCCGGGCGTGCGACGGCGACGTCCTGAACGGGTACTACGCGGGCGACGTCGCCATCGCCGCGGACGTGTGTGAGGCCATCACCGCCCCGTCGCCCGACGACGAGCTCATCGATCACACCGGCCGCCTGCTCCACCTGATGGCCGACGCGGGCGGGATGGGCACGACGCTGGGGCACTACCCCTCCGCTCCGACCGTGTTGGCCGCCCACGCCCGGCTCCTGGCCGGTCAGGAGCCGACGACGACCCGCTTCCTCGTCGCCGCCCTCCTCACGGACTCGTTGCAGCGCAGACCGCCGGAAAGGTCGGGGTGCACCGCCGCGCAGCGCGACGCCATCGTCGAGCAGTACGTCAGCGTGCTCGACCGTCCGGACTGGTGCGAGGCACTCCTAGCGGGTCTGAACCCGCAGAGCCCCGAGGCCTCGTTCCTCGTCGGCACCGTGGCACCCCGGCTCCCCCTGAGGGCCCTCGCCGACCTGCTCTCGGCTGTGCGCGACGACCCGCCGGGGTGACCCGTGGCGAAGGGCCGGCGCCGAGCGCCGTTCGCCCGCCGCTCAGCCCACCACCCCCGGGAGGACGTCGGCGAGCATCCCGACGCCGTCGGGCGACAGGATCGACTCGAGGTGGAACTGCGTCGACGCCACGCTCGCCCCGTGCAGTGCGAACACCTCGCCGGAGTCGGGATCGGCGAACACCCGTAGCCCGCGCGGCCCGTTGCGGTGCGCCGCCCCGGTGCCGCTCGGCCCGACGTTCCCCGCGAAGGTGTTGTAGAAGCCCGCCCGCACCTCGCGCCCGAACGCGGGGACGCGCCGCTGCGTCCCCTGGAACGGCCTCGGCAGGGGCCCGACGCCGATCCCGACGAGCTCGCACAGCACCTGGTGCGACAGGCAGACGGCGAGCAGCGGCAGGTCGGCGTCGAGCCGGGCGGCGAGCAGGACCCGCAGCCGCGCCATCCGCGGGTCGAGCAGGTCGCGGGGGTCGCCGGGCCCGGGACCCGACACCAGCAGGTCGGGCGCGCCGGGACCGGACACGTCGGCGACGGTGACGTCGTCCCAGCGGCGCACGGACGCCGTCATCCCCAGGCGGCGCAGCAGGTGGGCGAGCATCGTCGTCCAGGCGTCCTCGGCGTCGACGACCAGCGCGGACTTCCCGGCGAGCCCGGCCACGGGCGCGTCGTCCTGGGCGTCGAGCCAGAACCGGGCGAGGGTCGCGTTGCGGCCCTGCAGCGCGGTCGCGACCCCGGGCAGGGCGGCGAGGTCGGGCATCGGAGCGCGCGCCGTCACGGCCCCGCCCGGCCGCGTCGACAACCCGAACGCGGCGAGCACCCCGGCCGCCTTCGCGTGGGTCTCGGCCACCTCCGACTCGGGCACCGAGTGCCGCACGAGCGTCGCCCCCACGGGCACCCGCACGCGCGTCAGGGACGGCACGTCGGCGTCGGGCCGCAGGTACGCCGTCCGGATCAGGATCGGCGCGTCGAGGTCCACGGGCCCGCCCGCCTCGGCGACGGTCAGCATCGCCGCCATCCCCGAGTAGTACCCGCGCCCGCGCCCCTCGTGCCGTGTGATCACCGAACACGCGTTCTCCACCGGCGACCCGGTGACCGTGGCCGCGAACATGGTGGCGCGCAGCACGTCGCGGACGTCGGCGGCGGCCGTCCCCCGCAGCAGGTACTCGGTGTGGGCGAGGTGGCCCATCTGCTTCAGGTAGGGCCCGCTGACCTGCCCGCCGCGGTCGCAGACCTCGCTCATCATCTTGAGCTCCTCGTCGACGACCATGAACAGCTCCTCGGTCTCCTTCGGGTCACGGAGGAACCGCAGCAGGTCCGCGCGCAGCGCCTCGGGCTCGCGCCGCAGGGGCCCGGCCGGATCGGCGGGGTCGGTCGGGTAGCGGTACGTGCCGCTGATCGGGTTCATCACCACCTCGCCGCCGCGGACGCTCACGTGCCGCTCCGGCGTCGCCCCCACCAGCGACAGGTCGGGGGTGTGGACGGCGAACGTCCAGTACGCGCCCGGCTCGCCGGTCAACAGGCGGCGCAGCAGGGCGAGGACGGCGCGGGCCGGCTGCGCGGCGAACGGGCCGCTGAGCGTCGCTTCGAGGTCGCGGCGGATGACGAAGTTCGCGCCCTCCCCGCGGCCGATCTCGTCGCTGATCACCGCGGTGACCGTCTTCGCGTAGGTGTCGTCGTCGACGTCGAACGCGGCGTCCGCGAGCCCCACCGCGACGTCGGGCAGCGCCTCGAGCGCGTCGTCCACAGCCGCGACGGCGTACCGGGAGGCGACGAGGCATCGCAGCGGCGTCGCGTCGTCCACGCAGGTGAAGCCCCGTTCGGTGACCTGGCGGAAGGGGACGAGCGCCAGCACGGGCGCGGCCGGGCCCGCGGGCAGCGGGACGTCGGCGAGCGCGGCGACGTCGACGACGTCTCCGACCAGCACCTCCAGGCTCCGCCCGCCGTCGGGCCCGTCCTCGCGGCGCAGGACGGCGAACGGTGGCGGATGCTCCGCGGTGAGGAGCTCGGTGAGGACGTCGACGGCGGTGGGCTGGTGCTGGGGCTCGTGCTGGGGCTCGTGCATGGAGGGCTCCGGGGGTTCGGGCCGGGGCGCCCCCGAGAAACGAGAAAGGCCGCCCCAGCGTGAGGCGGCCTGTGCGAAACGCGACGAGGTGGACCGCCTACGAGGCGGGCCACCACTGGCGACGGACGATGCCCGTCGAGATCGCGGTCATGGGCCGAGAGTAGCGGCCGACCTCCCGCCGCGGAACCCCCGAGTGGTGCCGGCACCCCGGCTTTGGGGAGCATCGCCGCGGTATGGGCGCGGGGATGCTCCCCAAAGCCGCAACGGAGGCGGCGGGGCCGGAGCAGCGTGAACGGGACCCGTCGCTTGGGGGAGCATCGCCGCGGTATGGGCGCGGGGATGCTCCCCAAAGCGGCGGCGGGAGCTGTCACTGCGAGCGACGCCGAGGGCTGGGGACCTGGGCGACGCTGGTCCGCTCGGGGGACCTGCCGTCAAGGCCCGGCGCGCCGCGCCGATACCGGCCTCAACCCGGACATCCGACGCCGCGGCCAACACGTCGTCCCTGATCACGCGTAGGTTCTGCGCCGCAGGGACCACCGGATCCGAGAGGCGCGCGCATGTCCCCCGTTCCCCCGGCCACCGCTGCGCGCCGCAGCCTCGCCCCGGCACACCCTCGGCGGCGCGGAGGACGTCGGGCGCTGATCGCCCTGGCGGCAGTCGCCGCGATCACCGGGCCGCTGGGCCTCGCGGCGTGCGGGTCCGACCCGGGGCTGGAGCCCACGTCCGCCGAGGGCGCGCAGCACACCCGCACCGCCCCGCGCCACGGGGGGCACGTCACCCCGGCCCGCCCCGGAGCGAAACCCGGCTCGCGCGGCTCCACGGACACCAGCACCCGAGACAGCTCGCCCGACGCCACGGGGACCGGCGACTCCTCGGCGGCTGCGACCCCGGGGGGCCCGAGCACCGGCAGCCCGGTCACCGCCCCGTCGGCCACCTCGCCGTCGGGCGCCACGCCGTCGGGCGCCACGCCGTCCGGCACCGCGACGCCCACGGGGCCGTCGGGCGCGAACCCGTCCGGCACCGCATCGGGCCCGACGCCGTCGGGCAGCACCTCGCCGACCCACGCGGTGGCGCTGGCGGCGACCCGCACCACGGGCTGCCCGACCCCGGCGAAGGCGGTGGTCCACTCGGCGGGGCGCAAGGGTCGCACGGTGGCGCTGACGTTCGACGACGGCCCGTCGGCGACGACGACGCCGCAGGTCCTGGCCCTCCTCACCAAACACCACGTGCACGCGACGTTCTTCGTGGTGGGCGTGCACGCGGCAGCCTCACCGAAGCTGCTGCGCCGGATCGAGGCGCAGGGAAGCCTCATCGGCAACCACTCGTGGTCGCACCCGCTCCCCCACCACGGGGGCGCCTTCGACAAGCTGCCGCTGCCCACGCAGCTCGACGAGATCGACCGCACGCAGCGGGCCGTCCACCAGGCCGTGGGCCACGACCCGTGCTTCCTGCGCGCACCCGGCGGGCAGGACCGCCAGCCCGGCACCCTGGCGGCCGCGCGCTCCCGCGGGCTGACGCTCGTCAACTGGGACGTCGACACGCGCGACTGGGCGGCGCCCGGCCACGCGGACGCGAAGGCCCAGGCCTCTATCGCGAAGATCGCGACGGCGAGGACGGCGGACGGCCGCACCCAGCCGATCGTCCTGTTCCACGACGGCTCGCCGGGCGCCTACCGGGGCAACATGCTCGCCGTCCTCGACAAGGTGATCACCTGGTACGAGCAGCACGGCTACACGTTCACCGACCCGCTGGGGCGCGCGTTCGCCTGACGTCAGGGCCGCCGGTTCCACGACTCGATCACCTGGACGCCGTGCTCGAACCCGAGCCTGCTGATGGTGCCCGCGTCGAGGGTGAAGCGCGCGCCGGCGTCCGGCGGCAGCCCGAGCCAGCAGGCGGTGAGGACGCGCAGGTGGTGGCCGTGCCCCACGAGCGCGACGTCGTCGTCGGCCTCCAGCAGCGGCACCACGCGCGCGAGCACCTGCTCGGCCCGCGCGGCGACCTCCTCCAGCGACTCCCCGGGGGTCTCACCGGCGGGGACGCCGTCGCCGAACAGCGTCCAGGGGCGTCCCAGCTCGCTGGCGATCTCGGGGGTCGTGCGCCCCTCGTAGCCGCCGTAGTCCCACTCCACGAGGTCGTCGTCGACCTCGACGTCGACGAACCCGGCCAGGTGGGCGGTGTCGCGGGCGCGCTGCAGGGGGCTGGTCATGACGAGGGCGAACGCCTGCCCGCGCAGCGCCGTCCCCAACGCCTGCGCCTGCTCCCGCCCGTGCTCGGTGAGGGGCACGTCCGTGCGCCCGGTGTGCTTGCCGGACAGGGACCACTCGGTCTCACCGTGACGGATCAGGACGAGCTGCGCCATGCGGTCAGCCTCACAGAACCGGCTCGACTTGTCCTGGTGGCCCGCCTCACGCCCCGGCCCCGTCGAGCAGGGCCAGCTGCGCGTCGTCCAGCCGCACGTCGGCGGCCGCGACCGCCGAGCGGTACTGCTCCCACGTGCGCGGCCCGACCAGCGGCAGGACGGTCGGGGCGGTGCGGCAGAGCAGCCACGCCAGGACGACCTGCCCGCCGGGGACGCCGAGCTGGGCGGCCACCTCGTCGACGGCCGCGAACCGCGCGTCGGCGTCCGGGCCTGCGTACGGCCCCATCGCCCAGTGGTCGCCCCGCTTGGACGGGTCGTCGAAGACGCCCTTGAGGATCGGCGAGTAGGCGACCAGCTGGAGGTCGGGACGCTCGCGCAGGTAGTCCAGCTGCTCGTCGTCGACGATCGACCCGTGCTCCAGGCCGGCGCGGCGGCGCAGGTAGGAGTGCTGCTGCTGGACGGCGACCGGCTGCGGCCAGCCCTCGCGCTCGCAGATCGCGCGGATGCGCTCCAGGCGCCACGTGCGCACGTTCGACCAGCCGAGGTGGCGCACCTTGCCCTCGTGCACGAACGCGGCGAGCTGCTCCAGCGTCTCCTCCAGCGGCGTCGAGCGGTCGTCGACGTGCACGTAGTAGAGGTCGATCGTGTCGACGCCGAGGCGGCGCAGGCTTCCCTCGAGCGACTCCCGCAGCGTCGACGCCGCGGCTCCCACGTAGCGGGTGCGGGCGAGGTCCCAGTCGGGGGCGTCGGGCCAGTCCTGCTCCGGCACGGTCGTGCCGTCGGCGCGACGGCGGCCCCACAGCAGGTCGCGGTCGTGGACGCGGGCGGTGCCCTTCGTGGCGAGGAACAGGCGGTCGCGGACGCCCGGGCGGTCGGCGAACCAGCGGCCGAGCACCGACTCGCTGTGCCCGCCGTCGGCGTCCGGGTCCTCCCACCAGCAGTAGCAGTCGGCGGTGTCGACCATGAGCGGCGCGCCGCCGGCGAAGGAGTCGACGGCGTCGTCGAGGATCCGCCGCGCCTGGTCCTCGGGAGTGCGGGTGCCCATGAGCATGGCGCCCAGGGCGATGGGGGCGAGCTCGACGCCGGTGCGGGCGAACGGGCGGGCCGGCGGGTGCGTGGTGACGGTCATGAGTGCTTCCTCCTGGTCGGACGAGGCTGGTCGGACGCCGGTCGGACGAGGCTGGTCAGACGCCGATGCGGTCGGCGGGGGCGGGCAGGGGCGCCCCGCCCTCGGCGTCGAGCAGGCCCTCGTAGATGCCGACCTTGATCTCGATGGCGTGCAGGTGGGCGGTCTCGCGCTCGAGCCGGGCGCGGACGGCGTCGCGGTGCTCGCGCAGCAGCGCCACGCGGTCGGGCACGGTGTGCTCGCCGCTGCGGGTGAGCTCCATGAACCGCTGCATGTCGCGCACGGGCATGCCCGTCTCGCGCAGCAGCGTGACGAAGCGCAGGGCGCCGAGGTCGTCGTCGGTGTAGCGGCGGTGACCGCTGCTCGCGCGCTCGACCGGCGCGAGGATCCCGATCCGCTCGTAGTAGCGCAGCGTGTGCCGGGTGATCCCCGTCAGGGCCGACACCTGCTCAATCGTGTACCCGTCGCCGTCCATGCCCCCGACGCTAGGAGTTCGAGCGCACTCCAGGTCAAGGGGGTCGGCGCGACCCGGCGTGTCCTCGGCGACCGCCGGTGTCCGGCTCACCCGAGCGGCCGCTGCCCGCGCGGTCCTGCCGCCGCGCGTCGTCGTCGCGCTACCGTCGGAACCGGGGTGGGCTGGGGAAGAGGGTTGATGGCGACTCGGATCTCCGGGGCGGGCGTGCGTCCGTCCACGACGGTGCCTGCGGCGGCTGCCGCGGCACCCTTCGACGCTGCGTCCGCGCGGCGCGCGCTCCCGCCGGCGGTGCGGCGGCTGGCTCCCGTGCTGGCCGCGGTCGTCGTGGCGCTCGCCCTCGCCGCCGGCTACCCCGAGCAGGAGTGGGTGTCCCCGCAGGGCCTCACCCGCGGCGTCGACGTCACGACCTTCGACCTCGGCCAGTGGGCGCTCGGCGCCGTGCTCGTGGCGGGCGGCCTGGCGACGGCCGTCCTCGCCGTGCTCGTGGCCACCGCCCGCGGCGGTCGCCGGGCCGCGCTGGCGGGGATCGCCGTCCCCCTCGCGACCGGGCTGACCGCCGCGGGCGTGCCCTCGGCGCTGCTCGGGCTGCTGCTCACCGCCGTCGCCGTGCGCTGGCTGGGCGTCGAGCTGTAGCGAACGGTCCCTACGCGCGGACGGCCCGGAAGCGCATCCGCACGTAGTCCGCGACCCAGGTCTCGCCGTCGGTGTCGGTGTCGCACAGCCAGGGCCGGCAGCGCTGCACGATCTCCTCCCGCACCGCCGGGCGCTGCTCCTCGGGCACCGCCTGGAGCAGCACGTCCCCGAACAGCTCCAGCCACCCCAGCAGGCCGCTCGGCAGCGGCGTCGGCCGGGCGACGTGCTGCACGTCCCGGACGTCGAACCCGCCCTCCGCCAGCAGCCCTGCCCACCGCTGCGGGCCGGGGAAGAACCACGGGTTGGCCGGCTCGGCGGTGAACCCCCGGGCGAGCAGGACGGCGTCGGCCGCCACCCCGATCGCCGCCACGTTGCTCAGCCCACCGAACTCGCCGACGAACACCCCGCCGGGGCGCAGGACGCGGCGGACGCCGTCCAGCACCGCGCGCGTGTCGGGCACCCAGTGCAGGACGGCGTTGGTGAGGACGGCGTCGAACTCGCCGCCGAGGGCGGCCGGCTCGGGCAGCACGGCGGCGTCCGCCAGCCGGGCGTCCAGGCCCTTGGCCCTCGCCGCGGCCACCATCTCGGGGCTCGCGTCGACCCCGACCACCTCGGCGCCGGCGGCCGCGATCTCGGCGGTGAGCACGCCGTCCCCGCACCCCAGGTCGAGCACGCGGACGCCCGGGCCCAGCGGCAGGGCCTCCAGGAGTGGTCGGCCGGAGACGGGGACGAACGAGGCCGCCTCCGCATAGGCATCGGCGTCCCAGGTGTGGCGGTAGGAGTCGGGGGTCTCGGTGGTCATCTCGCGCTCCTTGGCTCGTGGTGCTGTCGACCGTAGCGCGCGCGTCTCCTTTAATGAGACTGCAGTATCACCATGTGAGACGCGCGCTCATCGCGAAGTGAGGTCGTACACCGTCACCCCGTCGACGGTCGTCGCGGTGAACGCACCCTCCACCCAGGCCGTGATCTGCGACGACGTCGACGTCCCGCCGCCCATGCCCGCACCCATGCCGCCCATGCCGCCGGCCACGAAGAAGTGGATCCGGCCCTGGGCCACCCAGGCCTGGAACTGGGCCAGGGTCGGCGACGGGTCGCTGCCGTTGAAGCCACCGATCGGCATCACCGAGTGCCCGGTGGCCAGCTGGTACCCCGCGGCGTTCTGCGCGCCGACCGTCGCCGCCGCCCAGGTGAAGGAGTCGGCGTCCTTCGAGAGCAGGGCCTTCAGCTGCGCACTCACCGCCGTGCCGCCCAGCAGTCCGCCCATGCCGCCGCGAAAGCCGCCGGTCGCCGTCCCCCCCCTGACCGTTCGCGCCGCCCGGGAACCCCTGGCCGTTCGCCCCGCCGGGAAGCCCTTGGCCGTTCGCGCCGCCCGGGAACCCGTGGCCGTTCGCGCCGCCCGGGAACCCCTGGCCGTTCGCCCCGCCCGGGAATCCCTGGCCCATGGGCGGCAGCTCGCCGGGCCCGAACCCGCCGCGACCACCGGGACGACCCGGCCCGAACCCGCCGCTGACCACGGGCCCGGCGGTGACGATCGAGCCGGTGTGCGGCGTCGCCACGGTCTGCACGCTGTAAGCCGCCGGGCCCGCCAGCACGGACACCAGAGCCGCCCCGCCGACACCGGCGAGCGCCACCCTCGTGCGCATCCTCGGCACGAACCTCACGACCACCAACCCGGCCACCGCCACGACGGCGGCGGCGAGCACGGCCGGCACCAACCACGGCTGCCATCCGTCGGCGCGACCGAGCAGCACCGCCGACCAGACGGCGCTGCCCCCGACGATGACGGCGAGCAGCGGCAGCGCCCAGCCGTGGCCGCGGCGCTGCCACAGCTCGGCCGACCCCATGCCCACGAGGGCGGCCACGGCCGGGGCCAGCGCGACCGTGTAGTACTGGTGGAAGATCCCCTGCATCAGGCTGAACGTCAGTCCGGTCACCACGAGCCAGCCGCCCCACAGCGCGAAAGCAGCCCGGCGGACGTCGGTGCGCGGACGGCCGCCCGCGAGCGCCAGCCCCACGACCAGCAGGACGAGAGCGGCCGGCAGCAGCCAGGCGATCTGGCCGCCGATGTCGCCGCCGAACATGCGGGTCAGGCCAGTGGAGCCCCAGCGGCCGCCCTGCCCGCCGCCCATGCCGCCGACGCTCCCGGTCTCCTCCCCGTTGAGCCGCCCGAGACCGTTGTAACCGAGCATCAGTTCGATGACGGAATTGTTCTGTGAACCACCGATGTAGGGGCGCGACGATGCGGGGACGAGACTGACCACCGCCACCCACCATCCAGCGGCGAAGACCATCGCAAGGCCGGAGAGCAGCAGGTCGAACACCCTGCGCCGCAGCGGGTTCGGCGCGCAGAGCAGGTAGACGAGGGCGAGCGCGGGCACCACCAGCAGCACCTGCAGCATCTTCGCGAGGAAGCCGAGCCCGACGAACGCCCCGGCGAGCACCAGCCATCCGGTCGCGGCGCGCCGCGTCCCGGGGTCGAAGGCGGCCTCCAGCGCTCGCAGCGTCGCGTACGCCGCCGCCGTCATCAGCAGCACCAGCGCGGCGTCGGGGTTGTTGAAGCGGAACATGAGCACGGCCACCGGAGTCAGGGCCAGGACGCCGCCGGCCAGCAGCCCTGCCGTGGTCCCGAACCAGCGTCGCACGCTCGCCATGACGAGCCAGACGGTCCCGACCGCCATCAGCGCCTGCGGTGCGAGCATGCTCCACGAGCCGAACCCGAAGATCCGGCCCGACAGCTCCATCGGCCACAGCGCGAGCGGCGACTTGTCGACCGTGATCGAGCAGGCCATGTCGGAGCAGCCGAAGAAGAACGCCTTCCAGGACTTCGTGCCGGCCTGCACCGCGGCCGCGTAGAACGAGTTGGCCCACCCCGACGCCGACAGGTTGACCAGGTGGAGGACGGCGGTCGCCAGCAGCACGGCCACCTCCGCCGGGCGCTCCCAGCGCGCGCGGTGGCGGTGGGGCCGGGAGGCCGCGGTTGACGTAGCCGGGGTCGGTGGCTGCCCGTCGCCGCTCGGCGGCTGTCCGTCGCCGCCGCTCGGTGGGGTCCTGTCGGGGGATGCCGCAGCGGGGTCGGGCGCGGGCACGGGATCGGAGGCGGACCAGGTCGTCGTCATGGTCCGACGATCGCGGCCCGGCTTGGGCCCACCCCGGGGACGGACTGTGGCCGTCCTGTGCGTGCGGCGCTGCAGGGCAGCTCCCCCACAGGCCCGCGCCCTCGAGCTTCGTCCCCAGGCGCAGGGATGCTGCGGCTCCGGCGCGGCGCCCGCCGCCCGACGCTGCGCGCATGGTGGCGAAGTGGCGGCAAGCCGGTCAGTGGCAGGCCTTGGTCGAGGCACAGTGCGGCGTGGTCTCCCGCGCCCAGCTCCTCGGGTGCGGGTGGACGGCGGACGACGTGACGAGCGCCCGGCGCTTTGCGGGATGGCGCAGCCTCGGCGGTGGCGTGTACGCCGTGCATGCCGGGCCATTGCCGCCGGCCGCCAGAGCCTGGGCAGCGGTCCTGCGCTGTGGTCCGGGAGCGGCGCTGGCCTGCGGTTCCGCGTTGACTGCCTGGGGTGTCGGCGGCGTGCCCTCGGTGCTGTCCCGGCGGGTGCACGTAGCCGTGGAGGAAACACGACATCCGCGGGCACCCGAAGGCGTCGTGCTGCACCGGCTGCGTGGGCTCGACGACCAGGTGCACCCGGTCGCTGATCCACCCCGTCAGCGCATCGAGGTCGCGGTACTCGATGCAGCGGCCGAGTGCACTCAGGAGGGCGAAGGCACTGCTCTGCTCCTGCAGGTTCTGGCAGAGCGCCGCACAACTCCCGACCGGCTCCTCGGGGCACTGTCCGCACGGCCGCGACTCCCGGGGCGCGCCATCTGGGCCGGGCTGGTCGAGGACGCCCGATCAGGCGTCGCGTCGCGGCTGGAGCTGGAGTTCCTCACCCGTGTCCACCGGGCCCACGGCCTGCCGGCAGCGCTGTTCAACTCGGCGGACGTGCACCGGGGCCAGCGCGTCTATCGGGATGTCGTGTACCCCGGTCGCCTCGTGGTGGAGCTCGACGGCGCCGCCTACCACGGCCAGGGACAAGCCGTTTCCGACCGCTGGCGTGACAACGACCTCGCCCTCCTGGGTCTGCGGACGCTGCGGTTCGGCTGGCCGGAGGTGACGGGCGACCCGTGCAGTGTTGCGGCCGCGATTCTTGCCGCGCTCGGCTGCGCAGGACGGGCGTGTGGGACCGGTTGCGGTCTCAGGGCTGCGACGCTGGAGCAAAAGTGGTGAATGGCGCCACTTTTGCTCCAGCGTCACCGTGGGCCACGGATGCCGGCAGCCGCACCGTGAAGACCGTGCCGCGCCCGGGCTCACTCGCCACGCCGACCCGCCCGGAGTGGGCCTGCACCACGGCGGCGACGATCGCGAGGCCCAGGCCCGTCGAACCTGCCGCGCGCGAGCGCGAGGAGTCGGCCCGCACGAAGCGGCCGAAGACGTGAGGCAGCACGTCGGGGGCGATGCCCGGCCCGTCGTCGCTCACGCTCAGCTCCACGTCCGGGCCGAGGGAGCGCAGGGCGAGGCGCACCCGCGTGCCGGGTGGGGTGTGCGTGCGGGCGTTGGCCAGCAGGTTGGCGACCACCTGGTGCAGCCGCTCGGCGTCGCCGACCACGAGCACGGGGTCGTCGGGCACGTCCAGCGCCCAGTCGTGCTCGGGCCCTGCGACACCGGCGTCGGCGAAGGCGTCGGCGCACACCTCGACGAGGTCGACGGGCGAGGCGTCGAGCGGCCGCCCCGAGTCCAGGCGCGCGAGCAGCAGCAGGTCGTCGACGAGCGAGGTCATCCGCAGCGCCGAGCCCTCGATCCTGGCCAGGCTCTCGACCACCTGGGGCGGCAACGAGTCGAACAGCTCGCGGTCGCGGCGGGTCAGCTCGGCGTACCCGCGGATCGCGGCAAGGGGGGTGCGCAGCTCGTGGCTGGCGTCGGCGACGAACCGGCGCACCCGGGTCTCGCTGTCGTGGCGGGCGTTGAGCGCGGACGTCATGTGGTCGAGCAGCGTGTTCAGCGCGGCCCCGACCTGCCCGACCTCGGTGCGGTCGTCCCACTCGTGGGCGGGCAGCCGGACGTCGACGTCGACCTGCCCGCGGTCCAGCGGCATGGCCGTGACCCGGCGCGCGGTCAGGGCCACGCGGCGCAGCGGCAGCAGCGTGCGCCCGACGATCAGCCAGCCGAGCGCCGCCGCGAGCACCAGCCCCAGGACGGCGACGGCGGTGACGACGGCCGCCGTCCGCATCACGGTCGCGTGCACGGGGGCCAGCGGCAGGCCCGTGACCAGCAGCTCCTGCGAAGCGGACCCCGAGCCGACGCCGGCCTCGGAGCCCGCGCCCGAGCCGGACCCCGAGCCCGAACCGGCACCGGCGGAACGACCGGACGGCATCCGCGGGCCACGCGGCGACGTCGAGGCCAGCCGGTAGTCGTCGAGGTCCTCGCCCAGGTCGGCGGAGACCAGGCCGCCGGGCCGCGACAGGACGGCGTCGAGCAGCCGCTGCCGTTCGGCGGCGTCGAGGGGGCGGGGGACGCCGTCGCGGTCCAGCACCCCTGCCTCGGCGACGGCCCCACCGACGATGCGCGCGGCGACCGTCCCCTCGGCCTGGCCCGGGGCGAGGATGAAGCCGGGGACGCCGTCGGGGACGCCGAGCACTCGGCGGGGCAGCGGCCGCAGGGGCCCCTCACCGCGGAACATGCCCTGGTTGTTGCTCTGCGACCGGCCGGAGGCGGCGGCGAGCTGGTCGTCGATGCGGGCGCGCAGGTAGTGGTCGAGGGAGAGCACGGAGACGGTGCCCACGACCGCCGAGACCCCCGCGAGCAGGCTCAGCAGGACGGCGACCACGCGCACCCGCAGCGTGCGCCGCCGCCACCACCCGCGCACGCCCCCAGGAGGAACAACCGAGCCCGACACGGCGGGAACAGCCGAGCCCGACACGGCGGGAACAGCCGAGCCCGACACGGCGGGAACAGCCGGGCCAGGCAGGGCGGAGGGAGCCGACGGCCCCGCCGGCGCGGGCACGGGTCCCGCCGGCCCGTCCGGGCCGGCGGTGGTCACGGAGCCGGCTTCAGCACGTACCCGGCGCCGCGCACGGTGTGGATCATGGGCGGGCGGCCGGCGTCGATCTTGCGACGCAGGTAGGAGATGTACAGCTCGACGACGTTGGCGTGGCCGTTGAAGTCGTAGCGCCACACCCGGTCGAGGATCTGCGGCTTGGTGAGCACCCGGCGGGGATTGCGCATCAGGTACCGCAGCAGCTCGAACTCGGTGGCGGTGAGGTGGATGGTCTCGCCGCCGCGGGTCACCTCGTGGCTGTCCTCGTCGAGCACGAGGTCGCCGACGACGATCTCGTTGTCGCGATCGGCGGGCAGGGTGCGCCGCACCAGCGCGCGCACCCGGGCGATGACCTCCTCGAGGCTGAACGGCTTGGTCACGTAGTCGTCGCCACCGACGGTGAGCCCGGCCACGCGGTCCTCGACGGCGTCGCGCGCGGTGAGGAAAAGGACGGGGATCTCGGGGTCGTCGCGGCGGATGCGGCGCAGCACCTCGAACCCGTCGCAGTCGGGGAGCATGACGTCGAGGACGACGGCGTCCGGGCGGAAGTCCTCGGCCGCGCGGGACGCTGCCTCGCCGGTCTCGGCCGTGCGCACCTCGCAGCCCTCGTAGCGCAGGGCCATGGCGAGCAGGTCGGAGATGGTGGGCTCGTCGTCGACGACGAGCACGCGGACCCCGCTTCCGTCAGGGCGGCGCAGCGGGCGCCGGCGGGCATCGGGGGACGGCCGCGTGGAGCGCTTCGCGGCCGTGAGGGTCGTCATGGGGGAACTGGTCGCCATGACTCCACGATGCGCGCGGAGTTTGACAGTTCCCTGTGCGTCAACCTGTGTGATCGCTGAGAACGGGCGCGGCGGCGCTGGTGGACGTCGCACGTGGAGCACGCGGTCGGGGCCCGTCGCCATGCCCACAGAGAGGACACAGCGCACGTCAGGCCTGCTCGGACGTCGGGCGCGCACCGTCGAGGCATGAACGGTGCCGAAGGTCCGACGACCCACCTCACCCGCCTCGTCGAGGACGGCGCGCGCCGCTGGCGCGCCCACCGGCGGCGTGCGCGGGCCGTGCGCAGGGGACTCGCCTCGCTGCGCCCGGCCCGCCTCGCCCCGCTGCGCGGCACAGGGCTGCCGAAGGACTTCTCCCTGGTCCCGGTGTGCCCCTCCCTCACGCTGCGCGGGAGGTGAGGGGCCGTGCACCCGCCCGCCGGCGCCGTCCCGCAGGACGAGGCCGTCGCGCAGGACGAGGCCGTCCCGCACCCCGACGCCGTGCCCGCACCCCGCAGGGACGGCGACGAGCACCCGGGACGCCGAGTGCCCGGGACCCTGCGCCAGCTCGCGTCGTTCGGGGGCATCGGCGCGGCGAGCACCCTCGCCTACACGGCGGCGTTCGCGGCGCTCGCGCCGGCCCTGGGCGCGCAGGGCGCGAACGTGGCAGCGCTGCTGCTGACGGCGATCGCGAACACGGCAGCCAACCGCCGTCTGACGTTCGGGGTGCGGGGGCGCCGGGGCGCGGGCCGCCACCAGGTGCAGGGGCTGGCCGTGTTCGGCCTCGCCCTGGCCCTGACCGGGGGCGGCCTGGGCCTGCTGCACGCGGCCGTCGACGCTCCGGGGCGATGGCTGGAGGTGGTCGTCCTCACCGCGGCGAACGTCACGGCGACCGTGGTCCGCTTCGCCCTGCTGCGGTGGTGGGTGTTCCGCCCGTGACATCACTCTCCGGCCCCGGCTATGCCTGGCGGAGGCGGCTCCCGTTACGTACCGTGTCGCACACGGGTGTCGCGGGTCGACCGTTCGACCGGTTGTCCACGGTCCGCCCCGTCGTCACGCGCCGAGCGAAGGAGCCACGTGGTCACGATCGCCGACGTCGCGAAGGCAGCAGGGGTGTCCAACAGCACCGTCTCCTACGTCCTCAGCGGCAAGCGGCCGATCTCACCACCCACCCGGGAACGCGTCGAACAGTCGATCAAGGATCTGGGGTACCGGCCGCACGCGGGAGCGCGGGCGCTGGCCTCGCAGCGCACCAACGTCATCGGGCTGGTCGTACCGCTGCGTGACGACATCGTCGTGCCGGTGATCATGCAGTTCGTGACGGCGATCGTGACGGCGGCTCGCGACTACGACTTCGACGTCCTCATGCTGACCAAGGAGGAGGGCGCGACGGGCATCGACCGGGTGTGCGCCAGCGCCATGGTCGACGCGTTGATCGTGATGGACGTCGAGAACCACGACGAGCGGGTGCCGATCCTGGCCCACTGCGGCCGCCCGGTGGTGTTGATCGGCTGGCCCGAGGAGGATCACGGGCTGCCCTGCATCGACCTCGACTTCGCAGCGGCGGGCCGGGCGGCGGTGGACCACCTGGCCGACCTCGGGCACCACGACATCGCGATGGTCGGCTCCCCCGCCGCGGTGTACGAGCGGCGCACGAGCTTCGCGCTGCGGCTGCTGGACGGCGTCAACGCGCAGGCCCAGGCGCGGGGGGTGCGAGTGGTGGCGAGCCCGTGCGAGCCGACGTACCGGGGGGTGGCGCGGTGCGTCGACGAGATCATGCGCACGCTGCCCGGGTTCACCGGGGTGTTCGTGCACAACGAGCTGGCGGTGACGCCGTTGATGTCGGTACTGCGGCAGCGTGGGCTGCGCGTGCCCGACGACCTGTCACTCGTGGCGATGGGCCCGCCCGACCTCACCGCGGGGCAGCAGGTGCCCTTGACGATGCTCGAGATCCCGGCGCAGCAGGTGGGCGTGCAGGCCGTCGACATGCTGATGACGATGCTCGCCGGTTCGCAGCCGTTGCCCCACCGGTTGCTGCAGCCCACCCTGGTGCGCCGCCAGACCACCGGCCGGCGGCCCAGCTACGGCGACCACCAGTCCTGACCGCCGGTCGCGGCCGTCCCGGACGGCACTGTCCGGGAGGGCCGGCTCGCAGGTCAGAGCAGGAGGACGCCGTCGTGCCCGGCGCGCTCGTCGGCGTCGGGGTCGTCGAACCACTTGCCGCCTTCGGCGAGGTAGCGGAACCGGGGGCGCGTGCCCGCGGGCACCTGGACGGCGACGCTGCGGGTGCCGTTGGCGCGCCGGACGAGCTTGTGGACGCCCGGCGTCCACTCGTTGAAGTCGCCGACGACGGAGACGGACGGCGTCTCGTCGTCGTCGGGCAGGACGAACGTGACCTTGACCTGCTTGCCCTTGGACTCGCGTCGGATCATGCGTGACCTCCTGGTGTCGGCCGGATCCCCGCCCCGCCCGGCACTGAACAGCACTGACCGTCACTGACGGATTGCATTATGTGACAGCCACGCCGGGTTCGTCAGGCAACGCGCGGAAGGTCGAGATCGAGATCACACCCTCGCGGGAGCAGGGGAGGGTCGGATCTCAGCGCGGGTCGCGAGCGCTCGAGGCCCGCACGACCAGCTCGGTCGCGACGATCCGGCTGCCGGGATCCCCGCCGGCCAGGACCTCCAGCAGCAGCTCGCCGGCCGCGCGTCCCATGCCCGAGACGGGCTGCGCCACCGCGGTGACGTCGCGCGCCCGGCACACCTCGCCGTCGTCGTAGCTCACGAGACCGATCCCGCCCGGGCCGCCCCGCACCGGCCGGCCCCCGCGCCGCGGCGGGCCCACGACGTCCAGGGTCTGCAACGCCCCCTCGGTCATGATCTCGGAGCCGACGAACACGGCGTCGACGTCGGGGTGGGCCTCCAGCAGCGTCGCCATCGCACGGCGCCCGCTCTCGGGCGTCCCGTCGCCCTCGACGACGACGTCCCGCTCGGCGGGCACGCCGGCCTCACGCAGGCCCTGCCGGTACCCCTCGAGCCGGTCGACCATGGCCTGCTGGTTGAGGGGACCCGTGATCGTGGCGATCCTGCCGAAGCCCTGGCCAAGGAGGTGGCGGACCGCGGCACGCGAGCCGCCCACGTTGTCGGCGTCCACGAACGGCAACGCCCCCGCCTGGCTGCGCCCGATCGTCACGGCGGGGAAGCCCGCCGTGGCCAGCAGCGACGGCAGCGGGTCGCCGTCGTGCAGCGACACCATCACCATCCCGGTCAGGTGCCAGCGCTCCATGTGGTCGGCGAGGGTCCAGTAGACGTCGTCGGTGTGCCCGTACAGCGACAGGGTGCGCAGGCCCGCCGCGGTGAGCACGGGGGCCAGGCCGAGCAGGACCGACTCGACGAACGGCTGGTCGGTGGGGCGGACGTCGTCGCGGACCGCCAGCATCACCGTCGCGCCCGTGCGCCGCGCCACCGCGACGCCGTCCCCGCTCGGGTGCGCCCTCGGGATGTGCTGCAGCGCCTGCGCCACGGCCCGGCGCAGGAACAGCTCGGCGCTCGTCGGCCCCGCGTCCGTCACGGCGTCACCGGCACCGTGAAGATCGCGTCAGCCTCGAGGACGGCCGGCGCCAGGGGGCGTGCCAGCAGGTACCCCTGGCCCTCGTCGCAGCCCAGGCGCACCAGCTCGGCGAGCTGCTCGGGGGTCTCGATGCCCTCCGCGACGGTCACCATGCCCAGCGCGTGGGCCATCGCCGTCACGGCGGCCACGATCGCGTCGTCCACGGCCCCGCCGTCGAGGCCGCTGACGAACTGGCGGTCGATCTTGAGCACGTCGACGGGGAAGCGCCGTAGGTGCACCAGCGAGGAGTAGCCGGTGCCGAAGTCGTCCAGGGCGAGCTGCACGCCGAGGCGGGACAGCCGGCGGAACACCTCGACGGTCGACAGCGCCTCCTCCAGGAGGGCGGTCTCGGTGACCTCCAGGCACAGCTGCGACGCCGGGACGTCGTGGCGGGCCAGCGCCGCCGCCACCTCGTCGACCAGGTGGGGGTGCGTGAGCTGGCGGGCCGACAGGTTCACGGCCATGGTCAGCGGCCGCGACCCCGCGCGACGGCGGTTCCACTCCGCGAGCTGCCGCAGCGCCTCGTCGAGCACCCAGGCGCCGATGGCGACGATCTGCCCGCTGTCCTCCGCGATCGGGACGAAGTCCGACGGCGACACCAGGCCCCGCTCGGGGTGGTTCCACCGCAGCAGCGCCTCGGTGCCGACGAGGCTGTTGTCCGACAGCGACACCAGCGGCTGGTAGGCGAGGTGGAACTGCCCCGTCTCCAGCGCCTGCCGCAGCTGCGACTCCACCCCGCGAAGGGCGCTGAGCTGCTCGCGCAGGTCGGGGTCGAAGACGGCGTGCCCCGATCCGCGCGTCTTGGCCTGGTCGAGGGCGTCGTTGGCCTCGCGCAGCACGCCTTCGGCGTCCAGGGAGTCCACGCCCACGCGTCCCACGACGCGGATGCCGATGCTCGCCGACAGCGTCGTCGTGCGCCCCTCGTGCGCGAAGGGGTGCGCCAGCGCGCGCCCGATCCGGTCGGCCAGCAGGACGGCGTCCTCGGTCCCGCTGATCCGCTCGCACAGGACGACGAACTCGTCGCCGCCCAGCCGGCCCACCGTGTCGCCGCGGCGCGCCACCTGCTGCAGGCGGCGGGCCACCTCGGTGAGGACGACGTCCCCCGCGCCGTGGCCGAGGCGCACGTTGACCTGCTTGAACCCGTCGAGATCGAGGAAGAGCACGGCCACCGACCCCGGCTGGCGGTCCAGGCGCATGAGCGCCTGCTGCAGGCGGTCGGTGAACAGGACGCGGTTGGCCAGGCCCGTGAGCGGGTCGCGCACGGCGCGGTCGGCCAGCAGGTCCTCGGCGCGCTTGCGGTCGGTGAGGTCGCGGCCCACGAGCAGGACGCCGCACACGGGACCGTCGGGGCCGTCCGGACCGTGCTCCGGGACGAGCCGGGCGTGCAGGTAGGACGTGCGCCCGCCGGGCAGGCGCACCTGGGTCTCGTACTCGACGTCCACACGTCCGGCCAGGCACCGTGCGAGCGCCAGCGCGTCCAAGCCCGGGGGGTAGCAGAGGTCCTCGAGGGTCCGGCCGACGACGACGTCCTCCTCGCGGCCGATCAGCCGCAGCGCCGCCGGGTTGGCGAACCGGATCCGCAACCGGTCGTCGAACCGGACCGTGGGGTCGGGGCTGGTCTGCAGGATCTCGCGCAGCTCGCGCTGCACGCGGGTCAGCTCGGCGTTGGCCTCCCCGAGGCGCGCCGCGTGCCCCTCCAGCTGCTGCTCCATCAGTTTGCGGACCGTGATGTCGCGGATGACGCCCAGCGTGGCCACGATCTCGCCCTGCTCGTCGCGGACCGGGTAGCGGCTGGTGACGAGGCGGTGGTCCTCCCAGCCCGGGCGCGGGATCTGCTCGTGCAGCTCCACGATCGGCACGCCGGTGCGGATGACGGCCTGGTCGTCGCGGGTGCGACGCGCCGCGTCGGGCGCGGGCAGGAAGTCGGCGACCGTGCGTCCCACGAGGTCCTGCGGGGTGTCCGCGCCCAGCGCCTCCGCGATGCCGCGGCTGGCACGCAGGAAGCGGCCCCCGACGTCCTTGAAGAACAGGTGGGCCGGTTCGGCGTCGAGCAGGCCCGCCAGGAGCAGGGAGTCGAGGTGGCCGGGCGCCGACGGCATCGGCGAAGGCTGCGGGACGGGCGCGTGCCCGGCCTCCTGCCGAGGCGTCGGGACGGCGTGGGCGTGCGGCACCGCCGGTGCGGCACCGGCCGCCTCGTCGCCGTCGCTCATGTCCCGCCTCGCCCGTCGTCCTGCGCCTGCGCTGCGGTGGCTGCGCGCGGGCGCCACCGGTGCTCCTCCCCCCGGCATCGACCGCCCGCGGGAGCGCCTTGAGCGGGTGCGACCCGCGGAGGCAGGCAAACCTTCCGTGCGGTGCAATGACCGCATGCCTCTCGACGAGACCGTGGCCCGCCTGGCCGCCATGAAGACCTTCGCGACCGTCGCCACCCTGATGCCCGACGGGATGATCCAGGCCCTGCCGCTGTGGATCGACGCCGACGACGAGCACCTGCTGATCAACACCGAACGCGACCGGCAGCGGACGAAGAACGTGCGCCGCGACCCCCGGATCACCGTGACGCTCGTCAACCCCGACAACCCCTACGAGTGGGCCGAGGTGCGCGGGCGCGTCGTCGAGATCGACGAGAGCCCGGCCGCGCGCGAGCACATCGACGCGCTGTCGCGGAAGTACACCGGGCGCGACTACGCCAACCCGATCGGCAGCCCCCGGGTGATCCTCCGCGTCCAGCCCGAGCGGACGCTCACGGCCGCGCGCCGCTGATCCGTCGAGGGGACGCCGGGCGCCACGTGGCGGATCGGCGTCCCCACCTGGCGTTGCGCCCACGGGCGACGGCGTGCCTGCAGGCCGCGGGCGCGCGGCGCCCGGCCGAGGTGGCGTAGCAAGGCGCTTCGCGGGGCGTCACGCGGCTGACACACCCCGCGGCGACGGTGTGCGCGAGCGCCCGTCCCGCCCCGGACCACCCCGGCCCGCGGGAGCCGCCGGCCGCGTGGGCGCGGAGCCGGGAGGACCGCCGTGGCATCCGACACCGACCTGTCGACCATCTCGGGGGCCGCTGCAGCCCTGCGGGCCCGCACCGTCACCGCCGTGGAGCTGCTGGAGGCGGCCACGGCCACCGCCGACGCCTGGGAGCCCTACCTCGGCGTGTACCTGGAGCGCTTCGTCGAGACGTCGACGGCGCGGGCGAGGGGCGCCGACGCCGAACTGGCGGCGGGCGTCGACCGGGGCCCTCTGCACGGGATCCCGCTGGGGATCAAGGACATCATCGCCACGCACGAGGGCCCGACGACGGCGCAGAGCCTGATCCTCGACCCGGCCTGGGGCCGCCGGCCCGACGCGCCCGTGGTGGCGAGGCTGCGCGACGCCGGCGCGGTGATCACGGGCAAGCTGACGACCTGCGAGTTCGCGATCGGCTTCCCCGACGACTCCAAGCCGTTCCCCGTGCCCCGCAACCCCTGGGACACGAGCACCTGGCCGGGCGGGTCGAGCTCGGGCAGCGGCGCCGGCGTGGCCGCGGGCATGTTCCTCGGCGCGCTCGGCACCGACACCGGCGGCAGCGTGCGCATGCCCGCCGCCTACTGCGGCATCACGGGGTTGAAGGCGACGTATGGCCGGGTGCCGAAGAGCGGCTGCGTGCCGCTCGGCTACACCCTCGACGGGATCGGCCCCATGGCCCGCAGCGCCCGCGACTGCGCGCTCATGCTGTCGGTGATGGCGGGGCCCGACGCCGACGACCCGACCGCCGTCACGCTGCCCGTCGACGACTACGCGGCGGCGCTGACGGGGCGGCTGGACGGCGTCCGGATCGGCGTCGACCGCCTCGCGCGCTTCGGGGACGTCGACCCTTCGCTGCCGGGACTGATGGACGCCGCGATCGCGGCCCTGCGGGAGGCGGGCGCCGAGGTCGTGGACGTCGAGCTGCCGCTGTACGAGGAGCTCGTCACCGCCCAGATGATCACGATGCAGGTGGAGTCGGCCGCGTACCACCTGCCGGACATGCAGTCCCGCTGGTCGGACTACGGCGCGGGCGCGCGGTTCTTCATCGGCGGCGGCGCGCTCGTGCCCGGCACCGACTACGTGCAGGCGCAGCGGGCGCGGCGGCTCGGCCAGCAGCTGATCGCGGCGCTGTTCGACACCGTCGACCTCGTCGTCACTCCCTCGTGCACGTGGCCGTCGCCGGCCGTCGCCGACCTCGACCCGCTGCACCCCATGGACTCCCTCAAGGGCCTGCACACGCAGTACTGGAACTCCGTCGGCAACCCGACCCTGTCGGTGCCGATCGGGTTCACCGCGGCCGGACTCCCCATGGGCATGCAGATCAGCGGACGCCCGTTCGCCGACGGCGCCGTCCTCGCCGCCGGGGACGCCTACCAGCAGCTGACCGACTGGCACCTGCGCGTGCCCGCCCCGGCGTCGATCTCGCTCGCCGCCGACCCGGTGCTCGCCCAGGCCTGACGCGCGTCCGCCCACGCCCGTCACCCCTCCCGCCCTCGAAGGAGACCGCCATGCCCTCGCCGCAACCGCCCGAGCCGCTCACCGCCGTCGACCTCATGCTCGACCTGCAGGGGATCCCCGCCTCGCCCGACGAGCGTGAGGCGATGGCCGCCACGTTCGCGGCGTCCCGCGCCGCCGCCGCGGCCCTCTACACGCTGCCCGGCGTCCGCTACGAGCTGCCGGCGCTCACCTGGAGCGCGGCGCTGTGAGCGCGCTGCCGCGGATCGCCGTCTTCTCCGGGCCCACGGCGACGATCGGCAACAGCCCGCCCCTGGTCACCTCGAACAAGGCTCGCGCCAAGCACGGCCTGCCCCTGCTGACCGGTGACGACGGCGAGCCGGTGCGGTTCGACATCCTGCGCGCGCAGCGGCTCGCCGCACCCGTCACCGTGTACGTCGAGGCGTTCTCCGCGCACCCGCTGGAGCTCGACGCCGCACACCTGTACGCGCCGCCGGACGGCTGGGTCGACGCCTCGGGCGCCTTCTCCGAGGCCGAGCCCGAGGCGGGCGGCACGCCCGTGTTCGCCGTCGAGCTGGGCCCCGACGACGGGCTGATCCCGCTTCCGTACATGGCTCGCCAGGCCGACGGGTCGGCGTGGGAGGACGCCGTCACCCAGCCGTTCGCGCCGCCGGAGACCTCGCGGCAGACGTTCTACCCCGACGCCAGCCGCATCTACGAGGAGATCGACAGGCTCGGCGTCGGCGGTGACGGGCGCGCCGTGCAGCTGTCGGGCACCGCCGCGTTCGACTTCTACCGGCCCGCGCCGTCGGGCGGGTACACCCGCGGGTTGCCCGCGTCGTCCCGGACCGACACGGCCGTGCCGGGGATCTCCGACGGCGACGTGCCGGCCGAGGTGCTCGGCGAGGACTTCTTCGTCTACTACCCCTTCCACCTGCACCGCGAGCCGCCGCTGGCCGCGCTGGCGCGGGCGACGAACGTCGTCCAGGAGGTGATGGCGACGGGTGAGTACATCGGCGCGCAGTGGCTCGAGGGCTCGCCGACCACCGAGGAGACGATGTACTGGCTCGGGCTGCTCGTCGACACCGACAAGCCGCTCGTCGGGCACTCCGCGCAGCGGCCGCACGGCAGCCTCTCCGCCGACGGCGACCGCAACATCGTCGACGGCGTGAAGTACCTGGTCTCGGGGGTGGCCCTCGACGCCGAGGGCCGCGACCGGATCGGCCCCGTGATGATCGTCGACGAGGTCGTGCACGCCGCACGCGAGGTCACGAAGGTGGACGCCCGCCCCGGCGGGTACGAGTCCGTGGGCGGGCACGGCGGCGTCGTCGCGGACATGGGCGGGTACGGGCCGCCGCAGGTCACGTTCATCCCGGACCGGCGCCACGGCGTGACCTCGTCGGTGCGACTGTCGGTGTTGCCGTCGACCGTGGAGGGGGTCGCGGGGTCGCTGACCGACGGTGTGCAGCGCGTGCCAGTGGCCGTGAAGGACGACGCCGGCCGGCTGCTCGCCTCCGCGATGCCGCTGGTGACGATGACGAAGTACGGGCGGTACACGGCCGTCGCCACCGCGGGGAAGGTCGCGCCCGACTCCGCGAGCGAGGTGGAGGTGCTCGCGCGGATCGAGGCCAATCTCGCCGGCGCCGCACCGCTGGCCGGGTTCGTCGCCGAGGGCATGTCGCCGTACGGGCTCACCGACCCGACGACGAACGCCGCCCTCGCCGTCGCCACGTTCGCCGGGATGCCCGTCGTCCGGGTCGGGCGCGGCAACACCGGCGGCATGGCGTACAAGCTCGACCCGCTCGCCATCGCCGGCAACAACCTGTCCGCCACCAAGGCCCGGATGCTGCTGATGGCGTGCCTGCTCCGCTTCGGGGCCCTGCCCGTGGCCGCCGACCCCTGGCACCCCACCGCCGACGAGGTGGCCGCCACCAAGGAGGCCGTCGCCGCCTACCAGGAGGTGTTCGAGACGCACTGACCGCCTCCCGCCGAGCTGGTGAGGGCCGCGTTGGGGACGGCGCGGTCCTCACCTCTGCGCGGGCCCTGACCCCCTACGGCAACGGGCGGTGCCCGACGAGGTACGGGGCGAGCCGAGGGATGTCGGCGGTGACGACGACCTCGCGAACCTGGGCCAGGGTGCCCTGGTAGCGCGTGACCGGGATGAAACTCGACCGGCTGCGGCGCTTGGTGGCGCCTCCCTGCGCGGTGCTTCCGGTGTTGAACGTCGCGATCTTCACCTGGGTGCCGAAGTCCTCCACGAGTGGGTGCACGTCGAGCTCCAGCAGGACGTGGGACACCGCTCGGTACTGCGACGCCGCGCTCAGGTCGAGCGCCGCCTTCTCGGTGGGGAAGAAGAAGGTCATGCCGTTCAACAGGCGGCACCAGTCGCGAGGGGTCAGGGAGTCGTCGAGGACGCGGGCGAGGCCGGCCTCGGTCATCCGGAGCTGGTCACGGAGCCACACGGTCCCCAGCTCCGGATGGTCGACCGGAGCAGCCTCCCGGCGCGGGGCGTCGAGGAGGGCCTTCACCTGCTCGTCCGCGAGCCCTGCACCCTCCACCAGCGTCGTCGCCGTGAGCAGCCCGTGCTCGAGGATCGACGGCAGGTTCTCGGACCTCGTGACGTGGAACAGCCGCCGTGGCACTGCAGACGCAAGGAGCGTGGTGAAGGGACTGACCATGCGCCCACGCTAGCCGGGTGACCAGGCTCGGCGAGCCTTCCGACCCGCCGTCGTGAAGAGCAGCAGGTCGTCGACCGGATCGGGGACTCCCCGCACTACGGCGCACGTCGCTCGCTCGGCAGCGGCCGCCCTGCGACGCGTGGCGCCCCGCCCCGTCACCGCTCGTCTCGGGTGACCTGGTGCAGGCGGGAGGCGAGGAACGCCCGCTCGACGGCGTTGTCGGTCAACGCGAGAGCCTCGGCGTAGGCGGCGGCCGCTTCGGCCCACCGGCGCAGCCGGCGCAGGACGTCCCCGCGGGCGGCCTGCAGGTAGGGGTAGGTGCTCAGCGCGGGCTCGGCGAGCAGCGGGTCGAGGGCGGCGAGCCCGGCGTCGGGCCCGTCGCGGAAGCCGATCGCGACGGCTCGGTTCAGCTCGACCACCGGGGAGGGCCACAACCGCCGCAGCACGTCGTAGAGGCCGACGATCTCGGCCCAGTCGGTCGCCTCCCAGGCGGGCGCCTCGGCGTGGACGGCGGCGATCGCGGCCTGCACCGCGTACCGCGCGGGGCCCCGCCGCAGGGCCCGGGTGAGCAGCGCGCTGCCCTCGGCGATCCGGTCGGCGTCCCAGCGCGAGCGGTCCTGGTCGGCGAGCAGCACCAGCGCGCCGTCGCCGTCGACGCGGGTGTCGCGCCGGGCGTCGGTGAGCAGCAGCAGCGCGAGCAGGCCGGCGACGTCCGCGTCGTCCGGCATCAGCCGGTGCAGGGTGCGGGCGAGGTGCAGGGCGGCGTCGGCGAGGTCGTGGCGTATGAGGTCCGGCCCGACGGGCGCCGCGTGACCGGTCGTGAAGACGAGGTGGACGACGTCCAGGACGGCGGCGACACGCTCGGGCAGGTCCGCCGCCGACGGGACCCGGTACGGGATCCGCGCCGCGCTGATCTTCTTCTTGGCCCGGGTGATCCGCGCGGCCATCGTGGCCTCCTGCACGAGGAACGCCCGCGCCACCTCGGCCGTGGACAGCCCGCACAGCAGCCGCAGCGTCAGCGCGACCTGCGCCTGTCGGGACAGCGCCGGGTGGCAGCACGTGAAGACCAGGCGGAGCAGGTCGTCGTCGATGACGCCGTCGGGCAGGTCGGGAGCGTCCTCGACGTCGTCGACGACGAGTTCCGGCAGCAGCCGCCGCAGGGAGGCGGCACGGCGCAAAGCGTCCGTGGCCCGGTGGCGGGCGACCGTGGTCAGCCAGGCCCCGGGCCGCGCGGGCACGCCGCGCTCGGGCCA
Source organism: Kineosporiaceae bacterium (assembly GCA_046330935.1). GTDB lineage: Bacteria > Actinomycetota > Actinomycetes > Actinomycetales > Kineosporiaceae > JAXLRU01. The sequence continues at coordinate 379,075 of JAXLRU010000003.1, read as the reverse complement.
CACCCGTAAGGCCTGCGCGTAGGCCTCCTGCGTGCACTCCTCGGCGAGGTCGAGGTCGCGGGTCAGGCGCGCCGTCGCGGCGAGCACGGCGGCCCACTCGCGACGGTGCGCCTGCTCGACGGCGTCGCGGACGTCGTCGTCCCGGGTCACGCCGGTCAGCCGTGGTCGACGACGGGTCGGACCTCGATCGAGTGGTTCGGCAGTCCCGCCTCGGGCAGCATCGCGGCGAGTGCGAGGGCGGCGTCGAGGTCGGGGACGTCGAGCAGGTAGAAGCCGCCGAGCGCCTCCTTCGTCTCGGCGAAGGGCCCGTCGGTGGTCGCCACTCCCGAAGGGCCGGGGCGCAGGGTGGTGGCGGTCGACGTCGACATCAGCTCCTCACCGCCGAGGACGGCCTCGCCCGCCGCCTGCGAGAACCGGTCGTGGGCGGCCATGCAGTCCGCCCGGTCCTGCTCGGTCATCGCCTCCCACACCCGCTCGTCGCCGTAGATCAACACCAGGTACTTGGCCATGTCGTGCCTCCGTGGTCCGGTCGGGGTCGTCCCCGCTCACCCTCCCGACGAGCGGGGCCGCCCCGGATCGACACGATGCCACGGCGAGTCCCGGCGCAGGCCGAATTGCCGACCCGGCGGCGACGGGAAGAGTGGCCGGGTGGACATACCTTCGAGCGCAGGCGCCACGCCGGGACTCGCGGCGCGGGCGGGCGGCGCCTGGGACGTGCCGGGTCCGGCGCGGCTCGTCGTCGTCCGCCACGGCGAGAGCCTGGGCAACGTGGCGGACGCGGAGGCGCACCGGCACCAGGCCTCGCGCCTCACCCTGGACGTGCGGGACGCCGACGTCGAGCTCTCCGCGACAGGCCGCGACCAGGCCGACGCCCTGGGCCGGTGGTGGGCCGGGTCGGCAGGTCCGCTGCCCGACGCCGTGCTGAGCTCGCCGTTCCGGCGCGCCTTCGACACCGCGCGGCGAGCCCTGGCCCAGCTGCCGGGACACGACGCCCAGCGCCTGCAGCCGATCCGCGACGAGCGCCTGCGCGAGCGGGACCTCGGCGCGTTCGACGGGATGACCGGCCTCGGCATCCGCACCGACCACCCGGACGAGGCGCGGCGGCGCACCCAGCAGGGCAAGTTCTACTACCGCCCGCCGGGCGGGGAGAGCTGGTGCGACGTCGCCCTGCGCGTGCGCAGCCTGCTGCGGGACGTCGACCTGCGATGGCCCGGCGGCCACGTGTGGCTGTTCACCCACCGCGCCGTGATCATGAACCTGCGGCTGGTGCTGGAGGACCTCGACGAGGACGCCGTGCTCCGCGCCGATGCCGAGGAGCCGCTGGCCAACTGCGCGGTCACCACCTACGCGCGCGACGGCGGCCGGTTGCGGCTGGAGTCCTACAACGCCACCCCCGCCGTCGACGCCGGCGCCGCGAAGACCCACGAGCCCGAGTCGGCCGGGCGGCTGACCGGCGCCGAGCCGGGACACCACGGTGGCTGACCCCCGCACGCTCACCGCCGACGTCCTCCGGCGCGAGCACCCCCTCCCGGTCGGAGACGACAAGAACGGGCGGGGGCGCGTGCTCGTCGTCGGCGGCAGCGACCGGACCCCCGGTGCGGTGCTGCTCGCCGGGCAGGCGGTGCTGCGCTCGGGCGCGGGCAAGGTGCAGCTGTTCACCACGGCCGGGGTCGCCACCGCCTGCGCGGTCGCGCTGCCGGAGGCCCTGGTGGTCGGGGGGGACACGACCGACGGCACGCTCAGCCCCCGTGCGGCACGCGCTGTCGCGGACCTCGCCGCCGGGGTGGACGCCGTCCTCGTGGGGCCGGGCCTCGACGACGTGGGGTCGGCGTCGGCGTTCGTCGCCGAGCTGGTGGGGGCGCTGGACGGCTGGCCCGGGATCCTCGTGCTCGACGCGCTGGCCCTCGCGCACGTCCGGGAGCACGCCGACGGCCTCGCCGGGCTGCGTGCCGTCCTGACGGCCAACGACGAGGAGCTGTTCCTGAGCCTGGGGGACGACGAGGACGACGCCGCGTCGGCCCAGGCGGGTCCGGCCGACGTCGTGCGGTTGGCGCGGCGCGCCGGCGCCGTGGTGACGAGCGGGCGCGGGCCGAGCTGGGTGGGGCGGCCGGACGGCGGCACGTGGCGCTGCGACGCCGGCAATCCCGGTCTCGGCACCGCCGGTTCCGGCGACGTCCTCGCCGGGCTCGTGGCCGGGTTCGCCGCTCGCTCCGACGACCCGCTCGCGGGCGCCCTGTGGGGGCGCTACGTGCACGGCACGGCCGGCGACCGACTCCAGGCCCGGATCGGCCCCCTCGGGTTCCTCGCCCGTGAGGTCGCGGACGAGGCGGTGCACACCCTGACCGAGGCGCAGTCGCCGACGTCAGCCTGAGACCGGGCCCCTTCCGGGCCGGATGCCGAGCGCACCCACATCCTCGGCCGCCCACTGCGGGCCGACGACGGCGAGCAGCCGCAGCGCCTCGGCGGAGCGGCTGCCGGGGGCGGCCGTGTAGAGGATGAGCCGCTGGCCGCGGTCGGGGATGTCGAGGACGTCGCACACCAGCTCGAGCTCGCCGACGACGGGGTGGTCGAGGTGTTTGACGGCGGTGCGCGGCGCGGCGACGTGGTGGTCGTCCCAGCGGCGGGTGAACTCGGGGCTGACGGCGTGCAGCCGGGCGATCAGGGCCCGGATCGCGGGATCGGCGGGGTAGCGGGCGGAGGCGGCGCGGAGGTCGGCGACGCACTGGTCGGCGAACGCGTCACGGTCGCTGCGGGCGTACCGCGAGGGGGTGCCCGAGCCGAACAGCCGCCAGGCGAGGTTGCGTTCGGCGGGCGGGAGGGCGCCGAAGTCGCCCAGCAGCACCGCCGTCAGGGCGTTCCAGGCGAGGACGTCGTACTTGGCGTCGATCACGAACGCCGGGGTGTCGTGGAGCCGGTCGATGAGCCCGAGGACGCCCGGGGTGACGTCCGGGCTGGGGCCCGACAGCGGGGCCGGCGCCTGCCCGGCGAGGTGGTGGAGGTGGTCGCGCTCGTCGTCGTCCAGGCGCAGTGCCCGGGCGAGCGAGCCGAGCACCTGGGCCGAGGGGTGGGGGCCGCGGGCCTGCTCGAGCCGGACGTAGTAGTCGACGGAGATCCCGGCGAGCCGGGCGACCTCCTCGCGGCGCAGCCCCGGCGTGCGGCGGCGGGTCCCGGCGCTGAGGCCGACGTCGGCGGGCGTGACCCGGGCGCGGCGGCTGCGCAGGAACTCGGCGAGCTGGGGGCGATCCACCCGCCCAGCATGGGTCACCCGCGCACGCTCGGACCATGGGACCGCCGGTCCCAGGTTCGGCCGTGCTCTCCCGCCTCCCCCACTGCGCCCGCAGGCTGCCGCTCATGACACGCATCGCTCTCGTCACGGGAGCCACCAAGGGGATCGGGTTCGAGATCGCGCGGCAGCTCGGCGCGGCCGGCGTCACCGTGCTGGTCGGGGCGCGCGACGCCGACCGCGGCGAGCACGCCGTCGCGCAGCTCGCCGCCGGGGGCGCGGACGCGGCGGCGGTGCGGCTCGACGTCACCGACGCGGCGTCGGTCGCGGCCGCCGCCGCCTGGATCGACGAGCGGTACGGGCGCCTGGACGCCCTGGTCAACAACGCGGGGATCGCCCTGGAGGCGCCCGGCCCGGCGAGCGGGACGTCCGTCGACGTGCTGCGGGCGACGTACGAGACGAACGTGTTCGGCGTCGTCGCCGTCACGAACGCGATGCTCCCGCTGCTGCGGCGGGCCCCTGCGGCGCGGATCGTCAACGTCTCCAGCGGCCTGGGCTCGCTGACGCAGACCACCGGTCCGGACGCCGTGTGGTCGCGGTACCCGCTGCTCGCCTACGCGTCGTCCAAGACCGCCGTGAACGCCCTGACCGTGCAGTACGCCAACGAGTTGCGCGGGACGCCGATCAAGGTCAACTCCGCCGACCCCGGCTACTGCGCGACCGACCTCAACCGCCACAGCGGCCCCCGCACCGCCGCCCAGGGCGCCGCGGTCAGCGTGCGGCTCGCGCTGCTGCCCGACGACGGTCCGACGGGTGAGTTCCACGACGACGACGGCCCCGTGCCCTGGTGACGCATCGCCCGGGCTACGTGGACGTCGTCCCGGCGGCTCGGCGGTGCGGGCCGGTGCCGTACCGCTCGACGAGGGCCTCGCCGATGACGGCGAGGTGCTCGAGGACACCGGGCGGGCCGGTCACCTCGACCCACTCCACGAGCCCGGCGAGTTCCCCCGCCAGCGCGTAGTCGTTGTAGCCGCGGACCACGACGTGGATCCGGCCGCCGTCGGCGGGGCCGCCGACCTCGAGCCGGTCGCCGCAGATCATCCGGAGCTTGCCCAGGCCGGTGGGCGTGCAGGTGGCCTGGGCCTGCATCGGCGTGCGGCGGCGGTCGACCTCGTCGGAGATCTCGCGCCAGCAGTGTGCGAGGTCGAAGTCGGCCGGGCGGCGCACCGGGTCGTCGGTGGCGGTGACGGCCGTGACGCGGTCGACGCGGAAGGTCCGCCGCCCCGCGCCGGTGTTACCGATCAGGTACCAGGACGGGCCCTTCGCGACGAGCCCGAGCGGGTGGACGGTCCGCTCGGTCTCGTTCCCCCCGCCGTCGACGTAGCCCAGGCGCACCTGGACGCCGCGGATGACGGCGTCCTGGACGTCGTCCAGGACGCGGGGCGTCGGGTACTCGACGCGACTGCCGCGCCAGGTGACGGGGTCGGTGACCATCGACGACGCCGCCGCCTCGGCCTGCAGGCGGAACGGCTCGGGGAGCGCACGGACGAGCTTGCGCAGCGCGGACTTCACGGCAGGGGTGGCGCTCGACGCGGGCCCCGCGACGAGGAACAGGGCGCGGGCCTCCGCGGCCGTGAGCCCCGACAGGTCGGTGCGGGCGCCGCCGACGAGCCGCCACCCGCCGCCGCGACCCTGCACCGAGTAGAGGGGGACGCCGGCCATGGCGAGCGCGTCGAGGTCCCGCCGGGCTGTGCGCTCCGAGATCTCCAGCTCGCGGGCGACCTGCGCCGCCGTCACCTGCTCGCGCTGCTGCAGCAGCAGGAGGACGGCCACCAGCCGGTCGGCTCGCACGGTTCGACCCTGGCAGAGAAACCGGACAGAGGGTGGCCGGTTTCGCCGTCAGGATCACCGACATGCCCTCACCGACGCCGTCCTCGGCCCTCGCCTCCTCCTCGTTCCCGCCCTTCGATCCCGCCACGTTCCCCGAGCCCACGCTCGTCCGGGTGAACGGCGTCGAGCTGGAGGTGGTCGAGGCCGGGCGTCCCGGGCGGCCGCTCGTGCTCTGTCACGGCTGGCCCGAACACGCGTTCTCCTGGCGGTACCAGCTGCCCGTGCTGGCGGCGGCGGGCTATCACGTGATCGTCCCGAACCAGCGCGGGTACGGCCGCTCGTCGCGGCCCGACGACGTGACGGCGTACGACCTCGCGCACCTGTCGGGCGATCTCGTCGGCCTGCTCGACCACTTCGGCTACGCGGACGCGACGTTCGTGGGGCACGACTGGGGGGCGATGGTCGTCTGGGGGACGGCGTTGCTGCACCCCTCGCGCGTCCGTCAGGTGATCAACCTGAGCCTGCCGTACCAGGAGCGCGGCGAGACGCCGTGGATCGAGTGGCTGGAGCAGGCGTTCGGCGAGGACGTCCCGATGGTCCACTACAACCGGCAGCCCGGGGTCGCCGACGCCGTGTTCGACGCCGACCCCGCGCGGTTCCTGCGCAACCTCTACCGGCGGGACCTGCCCTTGTCGCAGCCGCAGCCGGGATGCCGTTCCTCGCGCTGGCGCACGCCTCGGTCCCCTCGGGCGAGCCCGTGATGAGCGACGCCGAGCTGGACGTCTTCGTGTCCGCCTTCGAGACGTCCGGGTTCACCGGCGGCCTGAACTGGTACCGCAACCTCGACCGCAACTGGCACCTGCTGGCCGACGTCGACCCCATCGTCCGCCAGCCCACCCTCATGATCTACGGGGCGCGCGACACGACTCCCTCGTCGGATCGGCTGCCGCTGTTCGTGCCGCGGCTCGATGTCGTCACCCTCGACTGCGGGCACTGGATCCAGCAGGAGAAGCCGCACGAGACGACGCGGGCGATTCTCGACTGGCTGGGCCGGGAGTCGGCGTAGGACATCGTCGGTCATCCCATGATTGTGGCGCTCAGTGCTTTTCCCCGCCTGCATTCTTTTTCTCTTCCGGGGAACATCACCATCGGGTCACGAAGCTCTCTTCCGCATGGCCTCCACCGGGCCTTCCCCGGTAAACTCACCCCATGACGACGGGCGCGTTGACCAGCGGGGACGGGATGATCCCGGCCGCCGTCGACGTCGCGTCAGGTTCCGCGGTTTTCGTTCACGTCCTCACGGAGATGGAAGCCGTCGCGGATTCCGTCGAATCCCTGCTCTCGACCCGTTTGAGCGGTCTTTCGGACGCGGAATCCCGGGAAAGCGTCCGGCTCTTCGAGCAGCTCGCCGCACGGGTCCAGGCCCAGGGCTCCGGCAAGGTCGTGTTTCACGAGGTCAGGACGAGTTTGATGGGGCGTTCGGGTCTGGCTGCGTGATGTCGTAGCCCGGCGGCGATGTTCGTGGCGCCGTGCAAGCGGAGCAGGTTGATCGCGGTGTTCCGCAGGCAGGCCATGACCTGCGGGGCGTTCCCGGTACGGGCTCGGGAGCGGTCCTCGTCGAACGTCACATCGCGCACGTAGTGGCAGCGGTTCTCGATGCCCCAGTGGTTTTGAACCCAAGCTGCCAGCGTGGCCGGGGATGCCGAGCGGGCGTCGGCGGAGGTGATCACGTAGACGACCTCGACGCTCTTCTTCCCGCCGCGGGTGGTGGTGCGCCGCACCTGCGCGACCTGCTTGGCGCCGGTGAACGTGATCCAGGCCGGCGCGTCCACGACCTTGATCGTTCGGGTGGCCCGACGGCCGTGCCCGGTCTGCGTCGTGGTGTGGGCCGGGACGTTCTTCCAGGGCAGCGCCTTGCACGCCTTGTAGAGGCTGGGCTGGTTGGCCTTCACGGTGAACACGTAGTCCCCGCCGCCGGCCACGATCAGATCGGCGGTCTCGGTCTGGGTGTGCATCGCGTCCACCGTGACCACCACACCACCATCAGCGGACAGGTCGATGCTGTTCAGCAGCGTTCGCACGACGGGTATCTCGTTCGACTTCGCCGCCGTGGCCAGCTGCCGCAGGACGACCCCGGCGGTCTGGTCGAACATGGCGACCAGATGCGGTGCAGCCTGGGTCGGTGTGCGGGCACCGCGGGTGGTCTTGCCGTCGATCGCGACGACCCGCCGGCCCTCGATCACGCTGGTACGTAACCACATGAACGCACCGATCAGGGTGTCCAGCACGGCGGCGTCCACGCTGGACAGGACCCTGCGGAACGTCGTCTCCTCGGGCGGACTCGCCCAGGTCAGCCGCAGCCGGGCCAGGTCCGCCCGGCACAGTTCACCGGTCCAGTCCGCGATCGCAGCGAACGACCGGGCACCGGTCAGGACCGCGCAGATCGAAGCAGCCAACAGCCCGACCAGCGGATGGCGCACTCCGCGGGGATCCCGCGGGTCCGGCGCCTGGGCCAGCACCTCCAGCAGCGCGACACGCGAAGGTTGCAACGGCACAGAAGAAGTCGGGGAAGATGGCATCGACGGGTGCGGTCCTCGGCAGGTGGCTTGGTGTGAGAACCGCTATCCAAACTGGGTCAACCGCACCCGTCACCACGCCACGCCGCGCTCTCCGCCCCAAACATGCAGGTCACAGCATGATCAACCGACCTTGCCGGAGCCCTGGGTCCAGGCCGCACGCCTGCACCTGATCGCCGACCTCGACTCCCGCCCCGATGCGGTCGCCGGTGCCGCGGCGGGTCGGGTGGCGCAGACGTTCCTCGCCGGCGCGTGCCGGGTCGGTGCCGGGCAGGCGGCGCGTGACGTCGCCGCCGCCCGGGCGCTGCCCGTCGCCGAGGCCACCTGCGCCTCCGCCACGGACGCCACCGACGCCGCCCCCGCCGACATCGTCGCCCCGGGATCGTTGCTCGGCGACGGGGCCTCCACGCGGTTGCCCGCGCTCGCCGCGGCGTTCGCACGCGGAGCGGTCTCCCGGGCACACGTCGACGTCGCGGTGAAGGCGGTCGCGCGGATCCCGTCGTCGATGCTGGGCGGTGTCGACGAGCAGGGCCGGACGGGCCTGGCCAAGGTCGACGCGTTCCTCACCGAGCAGGCCCGCCGCCACTGCCCGACCGCGCTGGACAAGCTGGTCCGCCACCTCGTGGAGGTGGTGGACCCCGACGGCGCGAGCGGGTTCGACCCCGAGGCCTACCGGCGGCGGTCGTGCGTCACCGCCGTCGACAGCCTCGGCATGCTCGTCGGGCGGTTCACCCTCGACCCGGCCGGCGCCGTCGTCGTCGCCGCGGCCCTCGACACCTTCGCCGCCCTCCCCCCGGACGGCACGGCCGTCGACGAGTTCGGCGAGGTGCACGACGTCGTCGACGACCGCACCCGCGAGCAGCGCCGCGCCGACGCCCTCGTCCTCATCGCCCAACGCGCGATGGCCGCCCCCGACGCACCGCTGCGCGCGCAGGTCAGCGTGGTCACCCGCCTCGACCAAGTGCAGCGCGCCGCCCGCGCCCACACCCGTCACACCCGTTACGCGGTCCCCGCCCTCACCGACGCTGCGGCCAGCGCCCCCGACGACGAGCCCTTCGACGCCGACGGTCCGTGGCTGGCCCACGCCGACGCCGTCGGACCGATCAGCGACGCCGTCCTCGCGCACGCGACCTGCGACGCCGTCCTCACCCGCCTCACCCTCACCCCCTCGGGCGCCCCGATCGACGTCGGACGGTCCCTGCGCCTGGCGACCCCTGCCCAGCGCCGGGCACTCACCGCCCGTGACTTCGGCTGCGTCATCCCCGGCTGCGGCGTGCCCGCCAACGGGTGCGACGCCCACCACGTCGTCCACTGGGGCGTCGGCGGGGCCACCGACCTCGACAATCTCGCCCTGCTCTGCCCCCGCCACCACGCTGCACATCACCAGGGCGTCTGGGAGATCGAGATCCGCGACGGCATCCCCTGGGTGATCCCCCCACCCTGGGTCGACCCTCACCGACGAGCATTGCTCAACACCACCCACGCCGACGCCGCCCGGGCCGCCCGCCTCGCGCGAGACCTCCGCGCGCCCCTGCGCTGGAAACCCCAACGCCGCGCGTCCTGACCGACGCGCGCGTCCGCGGGCTGCCGCACAGGAGCCGGCGCGCCGACGTCCTCGCCGGAATGCGCTGGCGGATGCGTGTGCGGAGCGCCGACGATGACGGGGACGGCGAGGAGGAGACGTGACCACGACGACGCTGTGGCGGCCGACGGGACCGGCCGAGTTGGCCCTGGTCGAGGCCTCCGGTTGGCGTCGGTGGCCGCCTCGGCTGCCCGACCAGCCGATCTTCTACCCGGTGCTCAACGAGGACTACGCCACCCGCATCGCCCGCGACTGGAACGTCAAGGCCAGCGGCAGCGGATACGTGACGCGCTTCGACGTCCTCACCGAGTTCCTCGACCGCTACGACGTGCAGCAGGTGGGCGGTCGGACGATCCTCGAGTACTGGATCCCCGCCGAGGACCTCGACGCTTTCAACGACGCCATCGTCGGGCTGATCGAGGTCGTCGCAACGTACAGGACGGGTAGCGAAGAAGCGACGTGATGTTCGACGAGGTTTGTTGTGGTCGGCTCAATCTGAAAGGAATGCCGTGAGCTGGGTGACTAACGTGATGCTGTCCGTCGGCGCATTCGAGCCGGCGGTCCTTATCGGGCTCTTCGGATTTCAGCGTGATGCCTGGTGTTGACCTGGGTGTTCACGCTGCCGTCCGGGCGGCGCTGGCGAGGAGGATACGGGTCTTGTAGTGGTGGGGGTTGCGGTAGCCGCGGCCGGTGCGCTTGATCTGCTTGATGGTGGTGTTGGCGGCTTCGGTGCGGGCGTTGGTGACGCCGGTGATGACGAGGACTTCGATGGCGGGCCACCAGGTGGTGATGGTCGCGGCGAGCCGGTCGGTTTCGGGCATCGCGGCAGCGGTGACGGCGTCGGTGAACAGGTCCCGACGGTGGTCGAGGTCGGTGAGGGTGGTGGCGTGGAGGAGGTGGCGGAGGCGTTCCTTCACCGCCCACGCGGCGGCGATCTCCTGGGTGGGGTCGTCGGCGGTGAACGTCGCCCGGAGCCGGGCCAGGCCGGCTGGGCTGAGGGTGTCCCCAGCGCGAAGCAGGAGTCGCCGGTTGGTCCAGACCGGGTCGATCCCGCGGCCGCGGCGGCCCTTGGTCTGGCGGGTGAGGCGCTGCCGGACCCGGGTCAGGGTGTCGTTGGCGAGTTTGACCAGGTGGAACGCGTCGACACTGACCGCCGCCTGCGGGAGCTGGTCACGTAGTGCGGCGCGGAACGCCGCAGAGGGGTCGATCGCGACGACCTCGATCCGGTCCCGCCACTCCTGCGGCCTGGCCGCCAGCCACGCAGCGACCCCGGCGGCGCCGCGTCCGTCGACCACGCCGAGGACGCCCCCGGTGTCGACGTCGACGATCGTCGACATCCAGGGCTCGTACCGGCGCCAGGTGCCGTGTTCGTCGCGCCAGTACCGCACCGACCGGTAGCGGTGCTCGTCGATGCCCAGTCGCCGCGGGCTGGCCGCGTCGGGGTCGATGCCGAGCAGGGCGGCGGCGTTGAGGACGGCCTGGACCGTCCACCACGACACCCCGTACGAGGCGGCGACCTCGGCGACGGACCGCCCGGCCAGGACCGCGGTGAGCAGCTGCTCCCGCAGGCGGGCGGTGGTCCTGGCCCGGGCCGGGACCTGCCCGGTGACCTCCGCGAACGTCCGCCTCGGACAGCGTTGCTCCACACAGGCGAAGCGCCGCCGGATCAGGACCACCCGTACGTGGCCGGCGACCGGAACGTCGCGCAGCCGTTGTCGGGTCCGTTGATGGACCCGCCCCGAGAGCACCCCACAGGTCGGGCAGCCCGCCTCGCCCTCGACGGAGGCGATCACCACCTCCCGGCCGCCTCCGGGCAGGTCGACCGCGCTCACCACGCGGTACCCGGGCAGGTCGAACAGCACACTCGCCGCATCCCGCGGCGAGCCCGTAGCGTTGTCCACGGCTCGTGGTCCTTCGATCTCGATGAGTGCCTCAGCAACACCCATCTCAGCGCAGGACCACGAGCCCCCTCACACGGGCCCGATCACGCTCAAATCCGAAGAGCCCCTTATCGAAGAGTTCAGTGAGTGGCTGCGCACTGAGGCTCCCCGTCGTGAGCAACCCGACGCGCGAGGTGTGGGATATCTGTCGTCATTGAGCGATGAGGGACAACACTGGGGCGGCTGGAAGAACCCCGAGTGCCGACTGTTCGGAGGGGCACTCAACCACGCAGACCTGCCCGCTGTGATCGAGAAGTTCGCATCGTTCCCATGGCGGGAGCCGGGGTCGGTGCAGTTGATGGTGAATGACCAGGAGCAATGCATCTTCCGCGTATGGATGATCCGCGACGAGGCGCCCGTCCAAGTAGTGCCGGTGAAGGACTACGGAGCAGACGACTGACACCAACCAACTGAGGTCGAGCGATCTCCGCGAACCGGGAGAACTGGTCTTCGCCGGCGCAGTTCGCCACCCCTGGCCGCCCGACTCAGGCCTTGAGGTCGGACCCGACGGCTATCACCTCGCCTGATTGCCGATTACCATCACGGGACTCACGCAGACGAAGGGCCGGTGGCCGCCCGGCTGCCGGGCGGGACGGCCACCGGCCCGCTTGCTCCTCCCCGAGTCAGACGGCTCAGCCCGCGAGCATCTCCAGCACCAGCGGCGACTCGGTGAGGTGGTGCGTGGTGAGCTGCTGGTAGGCGTCGCCCACTTGCAGGACCGTCGCCTCGGCAAAGGGGCGACCGGCGATCTGCAGCCCCACGGGCAGCCCGTCGACGAGACCCATCGGCACCGAGAGTGCCGGGTACCCGAGCGCGTTCCAGTACGCGCAGAGCACCTTCGAGAGCATCCCGTCCCAGGTCATGCCGTCCACCAGCGGCGCCGGCCCGTCGCAGGTGGGGGTGAGGACGACGTCCACGCCGGCGAACAGCTCCGCCGCAAGCTTCACGCCGGCCCGGCGCACGCGCTGCGCCTGCACGAAGTCGGCCGCCGTCGTCATGATCGCCCGCGAGATCGCCATCCGGGTCGGCGACCCGTAATCGGTCCACCGGGACTGCAGGTCACCACGGTGGTAGGCGAACGCCTCGGCGGCGCACACCATCACCGCCGTGAACAGCTCGTTCCACAGCGGCAGCGTGACCTCGACGACCGTGGCCCCGGCGGCCTCCAGTTCGGCCGCCGCGGCACGCAGCAACTCCAGGGTCCCGGGATCGGATGCGACCGAGAAGTCGACGCCGATGGTGAGCCCGGCGACCGACCCGGTCAATGCACCGACGTAGTCGTCCACCGGCACGTCCACGGAGCACGCGTCGGCATTGTCGTGCCCCGCCATCACGGCGAGCATGACGGCGCAGTCGCGGGCGGACCGCGTCATCGGCCCGACGTGGTCGTAGGAGTACCCCAGCGGCAGGCAGCCGGCCTTCGGCACGCGGCCGAACGTCTGCTTGATGCCGCTGATCCCCGACCACGACGCGGGCATCCGCACCGATCCACCGGTGTCGGTGCCGAGGCCGCCGAGGAACATCCCGGCGGTGACGCCCGATCCGGTGCCGGACGACGACCCGCCCGGCCAGTGCGACAGCGAGAACGGATTCCGGGGAATCGGGAACGGCTTCTCGAAGTCCGGAAGCCCGATCGCGTACTCCATCGTCGTCGTCTTGCCGGTGATCACCGCGCCGGCCTCGCGAAGCCGCGCGACGACAGGCCCGTCACCCGCCTCGCCCCACGCGGGGTCGAGGATCAGGCTCTGCCCGGTCGAGGCAGCCTCGTCGGTGGCGAGAATGTCCTTGATCCCCAGCGGGATCCCGTGCAGGGGGCCCTTGTCGAGGCCCGACGCCAGCTCGGCGTCCGCCGCCGCGGCGGCCGCCAACGCCGTCTCGTCCGCGCGGACGATGTAGGTGCCCATCGCGGGGTCGATGGCCGCCGCCCGGGCGATCACCGCCTCGGTGAGCCCGACCGACGTCCACGTGCCCGAGCGCAGCGATGACGCCGCCTCGGTGATGGTCAGCGGCAGCCGGTCCGCAGCCGCCGACACGGGCGTGACGGCGAGCGACGGCGCGGCACCCTGCGCGGGGACCGCCGTGACAGCCGGTTCGAGGACCGTCATGACGGCGGCCTCAGACCAGCGGGGAGAAGACCAGCTGCGGCTCCTCCTCCTTGACCATGGGCACCGCGTAGAGCGCGTCGAGGGACGCGCGGTGCGCCGGGTAGTCGGCGATGAACGCGGCGCGCTCCTCGGCCGAGACGGTCAGGCCGGCCGCGGCCAGCATCGTGTCGATGGTCTGCTCGACGGAAACGGAGGGGACACTCATGACAGGAGCTCCTTCACGACGGGGGACTCGACGAGGTGGTGCTCGGTGACGGTCTGGTAGGCGTCGGCGGCCTTGAGCACCGTCGACTCCTCGAAGGGCCGGCCGCTGATCTGCAGGCCCACGGGCAGCCCGCCGGACGTCAGGCCCATGGGCACCGAGATCGCGGGGTTGCCGACGGCGTTCCAGTACGGGGTGAAGATCGTGTTCATGAGGTCGCCCCACTCGAGGCTGTCGACCTCGGGCGACGGCGCTCCGGTGGCGGGGGTGAGCACGACGTCCACGGTCGTGAACATCTCCGTCACGGCCTTGACGCCGACCCGCCGCACCCGCTGCGCCTGGACGTAGTCGGCAGCCGTCGTCATGAAGGCCCGCGCGATCCCGACTCGGGTGGCGTACCCGTAGTCCGACCAGCGGGTCTGCAGGTCGGCGCGGTGGTAGGCGAACGCCTCGGCGGCGAGCCCGGCCATGGTGGCGGTGGTGAGCTCGTCGTAGAACGGCAGCGTCACCTCGGTGACGGTGGCCCCGAGCGCCTCGAACGACGCGACCGACGCCCGGAACAGCGCGGCCGCGTCCGGGTCCACCCCGGGGCGCTCCAGCAGCGAGAAGTCGACGCCCACGCGCATGCCGGTGATGTCGCCCGTCAGGGCGGCCAGGTAGTCGTCGACCGGCACGTCCACGGAGCACGCGTCGGACTCGTCGTGCCCGGCCATCACGGCGAGCATCGCCGCGCAGTCGCGCGCCGAGCGCGTCATCGGCCCGATGTTGTCGTAGGAGTACCCCAGCGGCACGCAGCCAGACTTCGGAACCCGCCCGAACGTCTGCTTGAGCCCGCTGATGTTGCTCCACGCCGCGGGCAGCCGCACGCTGCCGCCGGTGTCGGTGCCGAGCCCGCCGAGGAACGCGCCGGCGGCGACGCCGTTGCCGGTGCCCGACGACGATCCGCCCGGCCAGTGCGCGAGCGAGAACGCGTTGCGCGGGATCGGGAACGGCTTGTCGAAGTCCGGGAAGCCGATGGCGTACTCCATCGTCGTCAGCTTCCCGGTGATGACACCGCCGGCCGCCCGAAGCCGGGAGACGACGACGGCGTCCCCCTGCTCCCCGAACGACGGGTCGAGGATCAGGCTCTGCGCGGTCGTCGGGGCGTCGGCCGTGGCGATGATGTCCTTCACGCCGAGCGGGATGCCGTGCAGCAGCCCCTTGTCGACGCCCGCGGCGAGCTCGGCGTCGGCGGCGGCGGCCGCCTCCAGTGCGGCCTCGTCGGTGCGCTTGATGTAGATGCCGAGCGGACCGTCGAGCTTGTCGGCGCGGGCGATGACCGCCTCGGTGAGCGCGACCGAGGTCAGCGCCCCCGAGCGCAGCGCGGCGGCGGCCTCGGTGATGGTCAGCGGCAGCCCGTCGACGGTGGACGTCGTGGGCAGGCCGCTGACGGCGAGGTCGGGGGATGACGGGCGAGCGGGCGTAGGGGCCGGGACGGACGGTGTGGGTGGTGACAGCGTCATGGCAGGGACCTCCGGGAGAGCGGGTCAGACCCCGGCGAGCAGCCGCGGCCGGGCGAGGTGGTGCTCCGTGACGGACTGGTAGGCGGCACCGAGCGCGAAGAGGGTCGACTCCGCGTGCGGGCGCCCGACGAACTGCAGGCTCGCGGGCAGGCCGGCGGCCGGTGCGCTGGGGACGCACAGGCCGGGGCTGCCGGTGAAGTTGAAGGGGATGTGCGTGCGGGTGGCCGACAGCAGCCAGTCGGCGGACCCGTCGTTGTCGGAGATGGCGTCCAGGGGCGGCGCGACGGACGTCGACCCGGGGACGACGAGCGCGTCGACGCCCTCCATCGCGGCGGCGAGCTGCGCCTGGGCGGTGGAGCGGTAGCGCAGCGCCCGCAGGTAGTCGACGGCGTGCACGAACGGCGCGGCGGTGACGATGCCCGCGCCCATCGCGTCGCGGTTCTCGACGTCGGCCGCGTGCTCGGAGTGGTACGACATCGTCTCCGGGTACATCACCGACCAGGCGGCGACGTCCCACAGGTCGACGTCGGGCAGCGACACGTCGACCACGCGCACCCCGGCCTCGGCGAGCTCGGCGAGGGCCTGCTCGAACGACTCGGCGACCTCGGGCTGCAGCACCGCCTCGAACCAGCCGCGGGGCCGGCCGACGACCATCCCTGCGGCAGGGGCGGACCCCCGAGCGGCCAGCTCCGCGACGTAGTCGGGCACCGGCCGCGAGGACGACGTCGGGTCGCGGTCGTCGCGCCCGGCGATGACGCCGAGCATCAGCGCGGCGTCGGCGACGGACCGGGTCATCGGCCCGGCGTGGTCGAGCGTCCACGACAGCCCCATGACGCCGTGGCGCGGGACGCGTCCGTACGTCGGCTTGATCCCGGTGATCCCGCAGTACGCGGCGGGGATGCGGATGGACCCGCCGGTGTCGGTGCCGATGGCGAGCGGCATCTCGCCTGCGGCGATCGCGGCGCCGGACCCGGACGACGAGCCGCCTGTCGTCCGCGACAGGTCCCACGGGTTGCGGCAGGGCCCGAACGTGCGGTTCTCCGCTCCCCCGCACGCGAACTCGAAGGTGTGGAGCTTCGCCAGCCGCACCCCGCCCGCGGCGTCGAGGCGTTCGGCGAGCGCGGCGTCGGCGTCGGGCACCCAGTCGCGGTAGAGCGCCGACCCGCCCGAGGTGACCACCCCGGCCGTCGCGACGATGTCCTTCAACCCGTACGGGACGCCCTCCAGGGGCCGGGCGGTGCCTGCGGCCCAGCGCGCGTCGCTGACGGCGGCCTGGGCGCGGGCGGAGTCGGCGAGGAGCACGAGGACGGCGTTGAGCTCGCCGTCCACGGCCTCGATCCGGGCCAGGCACGCGTCGACGGCCTGGGAGGGCGTGGCCTCACCCGAGGCGAACAGCCCGACGAGCTGGGTGGCGGTGAGGTCGGCGAGGGAGTCCGGGGCGTCGGGGGTGGGGGTCACGCCGCCTCACCGCCCTTCTCCAGCCAGACCAGCGCGGTGCCCGGCTCGGCGCCGCCGGTGAAGGGCAACGGCTGTTGCCTGAGCCGCAGCAGGGCGGGGCGCAGGCCCGCGTGGACGGCGAGCGCGGCCTCGTAGCGGGAGTCGGCGAAGGCCAGCCCCTGGTCGGCCGCGAGGCGCCGGAAGTCCTCGACGGTGGGCAGGGCGGGCGGCTGGGCGGGCAGGTCGTCGGGCGGCGTGGGCGGGGTGGGCACGGACACGGCGGGACCTCCGGGCGGTGGACTGGATGCGAGCTCGGTCGGCGGGTGGTGGGGGGTGCCGGGCAGGGAACCGGCGGCGGGGTCGGCGGTGGCGGTGGTGAGGGGGATCGAGGACGCGACGGGAGCGTGGGGGTCGAGCCCCGGGGTGAAGGCGGGACGCGACGGTGTGGCCGGCGCGGGCACGAGTGCGGCCCGGCGACGGCGCGGGTTGGTCTCGCCGACGAGGAGGGCGAGACCGAGGGGCAGCGCGAGGACGACGGCGCCGACGGTCAGCGCGTCGCGCACCCCGACCTCGGCGACGGCGAGCCCGGCGAGCACCCCGCCCAGGCCCAGGCCGACGTCGGCGGCGATCCGGTAGGCGCTCAGGCCGGTCTCGGCGGAGCCGGCGAGGTCGACGGCCATGGCGGCGGGGACCACCCACGTGGTCCCGACGGCGATGCCGACGCCCATGCACAGGAGCACGAACAGCACGTCGCCGGTGATCACGGGGGCGAGGAGCAGGGCGAGGCTGCCGATGCCGAGGGCGGAGGCGAGCACGGGCAGGCGCCCGAACCTGTCCCCCAGCCGCCCGGCCAGGAACATGGCGGCGACGTCGGTGACGGCGAGGACCGAGAGCATGATCCCCAGGTGCAGGCCGTGCAGGCCGAGCACGGAGGTGGCGACGAGCGGCACGAGCGTCATGGCGAGGCCGCTGCGCATCGCCTGCCCGCACGTGGCCACGCCCAGGCCGAACCGGGGCCGGCGGCCGCGCATGGAGTCCAGCCGCGGCAGCCCGATCACGGGCCTCAGCCCCGTCGGCATGCGCGGGATGAGCAGGGGCACCGCGCTCGCGGCGAGCAGGCTCACCCCGGCGCAGCAGGCGAAGGCCAGGCGCAGCCCGGCGGTGCCGTCGATCAGCCCGGCCAGCCCGGCGCCGGCCAGCGGCCCGAGCGCGATGCCGAGGAACCACGACGCCTGGAACTGCCCCAACGCCCGCCCCTCGTGCCCCGGCCGGGCGATCCGCACGGCGAGCATCGGGCCGGTGCCCTGGAACAGCGCGGCCCCGATCCCCTGCAGGCACCGCGCGGCGATCATGACGGCGAGGTTGGGCGCGGCGGCGCTGATCAGCGACCCGGCACCGAAGACGAGCAGCGCGACGGTCAGCGCGCGCTGGGGCTCCAGCCGCGGCGTCCAGCGAGTGCCCAGGACGTCGAGCAGCAGGATCGAGACCGACATGCACGAGACGGCGAGCCCGGCCAGGACGCCGCCGGCCCCCAGGGCGGTGGCGTAGACGACGGTCAGCGGAGCGGTGAGGCCGAACGCGACGCCGCTCGCGGCGGCCATGAGGTGCAGGCGCCGGGCCGAGGGGCGCACGGACTGGCCGGGGGGTGCGGACACGTGCATGGCGGCTCCTGTCGAGGAGGGCAGGCCACCGGGTGGCGGCGAGGAACCGGGTGGGCGGCGCCGAGGCTCGACGCCGCCCACCCGTCTCGGTCAGCGGCTGTGCGGACCCACCGCGTCAGCCGACGGAGAGCGTGGTGAGGTCGGCGAACCAGGACTTCGGCTGCACGAACCCGGTCACGTTCTTGGCCAGGGCCCGGGGGTTGCGGTCGTTGACCACGAGCAGCCAGGCCGCGTCCTCGGTGAGGAGCTTGCTGGCGGCGGCGTAGAGGTCGGAGCGCTTGTCGCCGTCCAGCTCCTGCTTGGCCTGGGTGAGCAGCGCGTCGACCTTCGGGTTGGAGTAGCCGCCGACGTTGCTGCCGCTACCGGTCCCGAACCAGGTGTTCCAGAAGC
This sequence comes from Kineosporiaceae bacterium, assembly GCA_046330935.1. Classification (GTDB taxonomy): domain Bacteria; phylum Actinomycetota; class Actinomycetes; order Actinomycetales; family Kineosporiaceae; genus JAXLRU01. The sequence goes on along the minus strand of JAXLRU010000003.1, from coordinate 360,627 downwards.
CCTCCTGCTGCATGGAGAGGCTGATGTTGATGGTGTCGGCGCCCCCGGGGATCTTGCCCACGAAGAAGTCGGTGAGCATCGAGGCCCACTCCACCGGCTCCAGCTTCACCTTGATGCCGACGGCGGCGAGGTCGGCCTGCAGCGCCTCGTTCATCGGGATCGGGATCATGTTGCCGCTACCACTGGTCGGGAACGACAGGCGCGTCTCGAAACCGTTGGGGTAACCGGCCTCGGCGAGCAGCTTCTTCGCCTTCTCCGGGTCGTAGGAGTACAGCTCGTTCTCGGTGCGGAAGGCGGCGTTCGCCTTCGCGGCCACCTGCAGCGCGGGGTCGGCGGTGCCCTTCAGCACGTTCGTCACCAGCGCCTCGCGGTTGATGGCGTAGTTGGCCGCCTGGCGCACCCGCACGTCGTCCCAGGGCTTCTTGCGGACGTCGAACACCCAGGGCCACACGTGGTCGTAGCTGTTGGTGACCACCTGGAACCCGTCGGCGGTCAGGGTCGGGACGTCGTCCGGCGGGGGCACCTCGATCCAGTTGACCTGGCCGGAGCGCAGCGCCGCGACGCGGGCCGTGGCGTCGGGGATCGGCCGCATCACGACCTTGTCCACCTTCGGCGCACCGCCCCAGTAGCTCTCGTTCTTCACGAGCACCAGCTGCTGGCCGCGGGTGATGCTCTCGAACTTGAACGGGCCGGTGCCGACGGGCTTCTGCGCGAACCCGTCGTTGCCGAGTTCCTTGATGGCCTTCGGCGACCCGAAGAACACCGTGGTGAGGTTCGCGGGAAGGTAGGACAGCGGCCCGTCGGTGGTGATCGAGATCGTCATGTCGTCGACCTTCGCCGCCGACTTGATGCCCGCGATGGTGAGGCCGGCCTGCGCGTTCAGCGTGGGGTAGAACTCCGGCGCCGACTTGTTGAGGTACCGGTTCAGGCCGAACATCGCGGCGTCGGCGTTCCACTTCTCGCCGTCGTGGAAGGTGACGCCCTCGCGCAGCTTGAACGTCCACACCGTGCCGTCGGCGTTCGGCGTCCACGACGTCGCCAGGCCCGGGATCACCTTCGGGATCTCGCTGCCCTGCTTGAGGTCGAACTTGGTCAGCCCGTCGTAGAGCTGGTTGCCGACGAACCGGACGCCCTCGTAGCCCTGGTTCTGGCACAGGCCGGTGTCGAGCAGCGGGATGTCGGAGGCGGTCATGCCGATGACGAGCGTGTTCGACCCGCCTCCGCCGCCTCCCCCGCCACCGCCCGGGGAGCCGGGGGCGCAGGCGGTGAGGAGGGCGAGTCCGGTGGCGGTGAGGCCGGCGACGGCGAGCGCCCGCCGCGAGGCCCGGTGCGAGCGGTGGTGCGGTCGACGGTGCGGTCTCATCCGGGACGGGATCGGCAGCATGAGAGGTCCTTCCGTGGATGCGGGCGTGCGGTACCGCCGGACGTCGGGGCGCGACGACCGGGGACGGCGCCGTCGCGGCAGCGGGACGGCGGCGGGCTCGGGGGGTGGGGAGAGGGTGCGGAGAGGGCCGAGGAGGCGGGAAGCGGCCGGGGGGTCAGTTCGCGGCGAGCGCGACGGCGGCGGACGGCATGGCCATGGGGTCGGACTCGTTCACGAGGTGGCAGGCGGAGGTGTGGCCGCTGCCGACCACCCGCAGCAGCGGTGTCTGGGTGGAGCACCGCTCGACGGCGACGGGGCAGCGGGTGTGGAAGGTGCAGCCCGTCGGCGGCTTGGCCGGGTTGGGCGGGTCGCCGTGCAGGACGATCCGCTCGCGCCCCGTGCCGGGGGACGCCGACAGCAGGGTGGTCGTGTACGGGTGCGAGGGCTGGGACCACATCCGGTCCGACGGCCCCTCCTCGACCACGCGGCCGAGGTACATGACGACGATCCGGTCGCTGACGTGCTCGACCACGGAGAGGTCGTGGCTGATGAACAGGTAGGCGACGCCGAGGTCGCGCTGCAGCTCGCCGAGCAGGTTGAGCACCTGCGCCTGCACCGACTTGTCCAGCGCCGAGACCGCCTCGTCGCAGACCACGAGGTCGGGTTCGGTGGCCAGGGCCCGGGCGATCGCGGCGCGCTGCAACTGCCCGCCCGACATCTCGTGCGGGAACGACGACGCGTGCTTGGCCTGCAGGCCCACGCGGTCGAGCAGGCCCGCCACGCGGGTGCCCCACTCGGCGCGGGGCACGTGGTGGGCGCGCAGGTTGAACTCGATCGAGCTGCGGATGGTGAGGCGGGGGTTCAGCGACGTCTGCGGGTTCTGCGGCACCACCTGGAACCGCTTGCGCAGCGCCCGCAGCTGCTTGCCGCGGGCCCGCAGCAGGTCGACGCCGTCGAAGGTGATGGTCCCCGAGTCGGGGGCGAGCAGCCGCAGCAGCATCTTCGCGGTGGTCGACTTGCCGCAGCCGCTCTCGCCGACCAGCCCGACCGTCTCCCCGCGGCGCACGCGCAGGCTCACGGCGTCCACGGCCTTGACGCCGTTGCCGAACGTCTTGGTGAGGTCGACGGCGTCGAGGAGGACCTTGCCCGGGGCGGGGCGGGTGCCGTTCACGAGGACACCTCCGTGAGGTCGCTGCCGGCCGGGGCGGCGGGCAGATCGGTGGGCCCGTCGGTGGGCCCGTCGGTGGGCCCGTCGGTGGGCAGGGTGAGGGTGACGGGGTTGAGCACGGGGCAGGCGGCCTTGCGGCCGGGGGCCACCTCGAGCAGCGGCGGGACGGCGGTGGAGCAGCTCGCGACGGCGCTGGCGCACCGCCCGGCGAACGCGCAGCCGCCGAACGTCTCGCCGGCCACGGGCGGGGAGCCGGGGATCGCGCGCAGCTCCCCCCGCGGCGTCCCGGGCGTGGGCAGCGCCTCCAGCAGCGCCTTCGTGTAGGGGTGGCGGGGGGTGTCGAGCACCTCCCGCGCGGGCCCGAACTCGACGATGCTGCCCGCGTACATGACGGCCACGACGTCGGCGATGTCCGAGGCGACGCCGACGTCGTGGGTCACCATGAGCAGCGCCGTGGACAGCCGTTCCTGCAGCTCGGCGAACAGCTCCAGGATCTGCGCCTGCACCGTGACGTCGAGCGCGGTCGTCGGCTCGTCCGCGATGATCACGTCGGGGTCGCAGCTGATCGCCATGGCGATGACGACGCGCTGGCGCATGCCGCCCGACAGCTCGTGCGGGTAGGCGTCGACGACGCGCGCCGGGTCGGGGATGCCGACCGAGCGCAGCAGCTCGACGGCGCGCTCGCGGGCCGCCGACTTCGAGTCGGCCCGCCCGTGCACCCGCAGCACCTCGGCGATCTGCGCGCCGATCCGGCGCAGGGGGTCCAGCGAGCCGCTCGGGTCCTGCGGCACCATCGCCACTCTGGCCCCCCGCACCGCCCGCATCCCGGCCTCGTCGAGCTCCAGCAGCGGCGTCCCGGCCAGGGTGACCGAGCCGGTGACCTTCGCGCGGCCGCCGTGCAGGCGCATCACCGAACGGGCGGTCACCGACTTGCCCGATCCGCTCTCGCCGAGCAGCACGACCGTCTGGCCGGGCAACACCTCGAAGCTGACCGAGCGGACGGCGAGCACGTCGCCGCCGCGGACGGCGAACGTCGTGGTGAGGTCGCGGACCTCCAGCACCGGGCGCCCGGTGCTCGCCTCGCCGGACGGCGTGGGCGCGGGCACGGGGAGGGCCTGCCCGGAGGGGGTGGTGGCGTTCACGGCGTCTCCGATCGCACGTTGAGGTAGCCGCGCAGCCCGTCGCCGAGGACGTTGAACGCCACGGAGGCGACGATGATCGCGAAGGCGGGCACGAGGATCAGCTGGGGCTGGCTGAACATGTACTGCTGCAGGTCGCTGATCATGAGTCCCCACTCGGGGTGCGGCGGGGCGATGCCGAGGCCGAGGAAGCTCAGGCCGGCGGCGTAGACGATCGACAGGCCGATCAGCGCGGTGCAGTAGACGACGACCGCGGGGGCGATGTTCGGCAGCACCTGTCTGGCCCCGATCGCCACCCACCCGGCCCCGCTGGCCCGGGCCGACTCCATGAAATCGGCCGAGCGCAGCCGCGTGGTCTCCGACTCGGCGACCCGGGCGATGGGGGGCACGAGGATCACCGCCAGCGCGATGATCGAGTTGGAGATGCCCGAGCCCAGCGCCGCGGCGATCGCGATCGCGAGGAGCACGGCGGGGAAGGCGTAGAAGACGTCCAAGGTGCGCATCACCAGGGAGCGCGTGCGGCGCGACCCGAGGCCGGCGACCAGGCCCAGCAGCGTCCCGAGGGTGCCCGCCACCGCCACCGGGATCAGCCCCGTCAGCAGCGAGGGCCGGGCCCCGTAGAGCAGGCGGGCGAGGATGTCGCGGCCCTGCCCGTCGGTGCCGAGCAGGTGCCCCGACGTCCCCACGGGCAACAGGCGTTGCCCGAGAGCGCCCTTGATCGGGTCGGCGGGGGTGATCAGCGGAGCGAGGACGGCGGCTGCCACGATCAGGGCGATGACGGCGCCCGAGACCAGGGCCGAGGGCGGCAGCCGACGGCGGGTGGCCCGCTTCGCGGTGCGAGTGCGCTGCCGGGGGATCGCCGCGACCGGGGAGGTGGTGGTGGGGTCGGTGCTCAGCGTGGAGGTCATCGGGGTCCTTCCGCTGCGGAGGGGCGGACGGTGCTGGTCGGAGGAGTCAGGCCCGGATGCGGGGGTCGATCGTGGCCTGCACGGCGTCCACGACCAGGTTGATGATCACGAAGGCGAGCGCGGAGACGATGACCCCGGCCTGGATCACGGGCAGGTCGCGCTGCGAGATGGACTGGAAGACCAGCAGGCCCAGGCCGGGCCAGCTGAAGACGGTCTCGACGAAGATGACGCCGCCGAGCAGGTAGCCGAGCTGCAGGCCCGCGATCGTGACGAGCGTCGGCAGGGTGTTGTGGAACGCGTGGAGCAGGATGCGCCGCTCGGACAGGCCGCGGGCCCGCATGGCGTCGACGAAGTCCATGCTCATGACGTCGATCACCACGGAGCGGAACATCCGGGCGATGATCCCGGCGGGCACGAGCGCGGCCGTGACGCCCGGCAGGACGAGGTGGGCGAAGAGGTCCCCCCACCCGCCGCCGCCGATCGGGTCGTACATGCCGGAGGTGGGTAGCAGGCCCGTCCCCGTGGCGACGTAGATGATCAGCAGCAGGCCCACGGAGTACTGCGGCACCGAGATGGAGAACAGGGCGAAGGCGTTGCAGATCGCCGCCGACACCCGCCCGCGGCGCAGGGCCGCGACGGCCCCGAGCCCGATGCCGAGCGCGAAGGCCACGATCGCGGCGAAGCCGGCGAGGATCAGCGTGTTGGTGAAGGCGTCGGTGACCAGGGGCGTCACCAGCGTCTGCTTGGCGATCGAGTTGCCGAGGTCCCCCTGCAGCACGTGCCAGATCCAGGACAGGTACTGCACGGGCAGCGGGTCGTCGAGGCCGAGGCGCGAGGTGAGCGCGGCGCGCGCCTCGGGGGTGCTGGTGGGGCCGAGGAGGCTGGCCACGGGATCCCCGGGGATGATCTTGATGGTGATGAAGACGACGAGCGAGACGCCGACGAGGATCGGCACGGAGGCGGCGATGCGGCGCAGCAGGAAGAGCGTCACTGGGGCTCCCGGGGGGTGCGAGGCAGTTCGATGCGCAGGCTGAGCCTGTCGCCGCGGCAGCGGACGAAGCCGACCTCGAGGGGCCTGCCGCCCTCGCCGACCAGCCGCCGGCGGAACAGCAGCAGCGGGGTGCCCTGCGCGACGTCGAGCTGGGCGGCGGACGGCGCGTCGGCGGCGACGGACTCGACGACGAGCTCGCTGTGCCCGATCCGCAGCCCGGCGGATTCGAGCATCAGGTAGAAGTCGCCGTCGAACACCTGCCGCGAGATCGCGTGCCCGACGTCCTCCGAGACGTAACTCGTCGTGATCGAGAACGGGACCCCGGAGACGACGGCGAGGTACTGCAGCCAGACGCACGGCGCGCCGGGGACCAGCCCGAGCTGCTCCGCGACCGGGCGCGGGGCGGTGGTGGTGGCGACGGACAGGACGGCGCCGGAGACGGTGCGCGGGCCGGGCATGGAGTCGTTGATGGCGTGGGCACGGTCGAAGTGGTGGAGCGCCTTCGTGCCGACCACGAAGGTGCCCGACCCCTGGATGCGCTCGATCAGCCCTTCCTGACGGAGCAGGTCGAGGGCGTCGCGGGTGACGTTGCGACCGACCGCGTACTCGAGCATGAGTTCGGACTCCGAGGGCAGCGCGCCGGGGCCGTAGCTCCCGTCGAGGATCTGCGCCCGGAGCAGGTCGCTCATCCGGGCGGCGTCGTCGATGCGACGCCTCCGGACGGTGAGGGACTCGGCTCGCTTGGGCATGCGGCGAGAGTGCGGACGGGCGTTTGCCCCCACATGTACGGGTGGTCACCCGGAGGTTAAGCCAGGTGCGCAGCCTTTGATCATGCGTTGACCTGCAGTGATATGCGAGGGACCAAGGACCTCCGCCGGAGCTGGCCGCATGCGGGTCCCGGTACGACAGGTCATGGGATGACCCGCTGTCGCGAAAGGCGTGACGGAGGGTGACGATTGCGCGAGGGCCACAGAGCGGGCCCGAGGCCCGACGACCAGGGGAAAGGGTGCGTGGCGACGGCTGGACGGTGCCCGGGACGGCTGACGGGCGTCAGCCCGAGTGCGGCGCCACCCGCGGCGCCACCGGGATCGGCGCCTCGGGCAGCCCGATCACCGAGGCCTCCCGGGTGACGACGAGCAGACACGTGTCGTCGCTTCCCGCGAGGTCCATGCCGCCCAGGACGGCGTCGGCGAGGCCCTCGACCGAGGCGCCCTGACGCGCCGCGCCGTCGACGCCGCCCCCCGCCGTCCGGTCGCGGGCCGAGGCGCCCAGGCGCCGGATGCCGTCGCCGAGGTCCTCGCCCCGCCGCTCCACCACGCCGTCGGTGAACAGCAGCAGCGAGCCACCCGGCTGCAGCCGGGCGATCCCCTGCTCCCGCGGGTGGGGGAAGCTCGCCAGCGGCATCCCGTCGCCGTCGTCGAGCTCACGCACCGTGCCCGCGGCGTCGAGCAGCAGGGGCGGCAGGTGCCCCGCCCGGCTGTAGACCAGCTCGCCCGTCACCGGGTCGAGGTCGACGTAGACCATCGTCGTCAGCTCGGCGCCGCCCACCCCCGCCGCGAACGTGTCCAGGGCCGCCAGCAGGTCCGCGGGCGCGAGGCCCTGCATGGCGAGGGCCCTCGCGGCGCTGCGCAGCTGCCCCATCGCACTGCTCGCCACGACCCCGTGCCCCACGACGTCGCCGATCACCAGCCCCAGCCGCCCGCCGGGCAGCTCGAACGCGTCGTACCAGTCCCCGCCCACCGTCATCAGGGAGTCGCCGGGCCGGTAGGCCGGGTCCAGGCGCAGGCCCGGCACGTGCGGCAGCTTCGACGGCAGCAACCCGCGCTGGTAGGTCAGCAGCGCCTCGTGCTCGCGCTCGAACGCGAGGGCGTGGTCGATGCTCAGCCCGCTCACCCGCGCGACGTCGGCGAGGAACGCCTCGTCGTCCGGCCCGTACGCGGGCCGCTTCGTGTCGCGACGCAGGGCCAGCACGAGGCGGCCGAGCGGCCCGTCGGAGCCGTGGAGGGGCAACTCGACGACGTCGGCCAGCTCGTCGGGGGCGTCGGCGTCCCCCAGCGGCACCGGATGCAGGCCTCGCGAGGCCGCGGCCAGAACCGCCGTCGCGTCCGCGCCCTCCGGGCGCACCAGCACCCGGATGCCCCCGGTCGTGCTGTGCGGGCCCGGGACGCACTCGAGCACGCCGACGTCCCCGACCCGCTGGACGAGCGTGTCCAGCAGCCGGCTGCCCCGCACCCCCACCGTCAATCCCTGCCCCGCCTGCTCGGCCAGCTCCGCCAGCAGGCCCACGCGGCGCCGGTAACGCTCCTGCTGCCGGTGCGCGCGAGCCAGGCGCCAGCCCGTCCAGCCGACCGCCGCGACGCCGAGCGCGAGCAGCATGGCCAGGGTGCCGAGCGTCCGCTCGAGCCGGTCCCGGGCCTCGCGGACCAGGCCCCCCGCGTCGCGGTCGACCACCACCACCCAGCCGCCCGTGGGGACGCCCGCCGCAGCCAGCAGCCGCTCCTGCCCGTCGACCCGCACGTACGCCGCCGGCGGCTCGTCGCGGTGCCCCCGGCGGTAGGCCGGGTCCAGCTGGGTGGCCGCGAAGCGGGACAGCCGGGGATCGAGCTCGGTGACCGTGCTGACCTGCGGCCCGCTGAAGATCACGTGGCCGTTGCTGTCGGCGACGACCACCTCGTCGTCGTCCCGGCGCAGCTCCTGCGACACCCCGCCCGCGTCGGGCAGCCGCACCGACGTCGCGAGCACCCCGATGACCTCCCCCGCCGGGTCGCGCACCGGCACGGACATCGGCACGGCCGCCTTGCCGTCGCTGATCAGCTGGATCACCTGGCCCACGTAGGGATCCCCCGTGCGCAGCACCTCGCGCACGTAGGACCGCGAGGACAGGTCGAGCGCCGCGGCCGGCGGGATCGGGAAGGGCAGGTCGCTGCGCGCCTTCAGCCGGCCGGAGGTGTCCAGCAGCACCAACCGCTGCACCTTCGCCTGCTCCGAGGTGAGGACGGAACGCAGCACCTGGACCGACGCCGCCCCGTCGCCGCTGCGCAGGGCCGGCGTCGCCGCGATCGTCCGCAACCTGTCGACCTGCTCCCGGGCGTAGAGGTCCACGTAGGCCGCCACGGCGCCCGCCGAGTTCGAGGCCCGGGTCAGCTCGCGGTCGCGGTCGTCCCGGTAGTTGCGCAGCGCCACGAACGCGGCGATCGACGACACGAGTGCCGCCAGGGCGAGGCCCGTCAGCAGCACCGGCCAGACACTGGCCGGTCGCCGGGCGGGCGGAGCGGGCATGCGGTGGGCCTCCGGCAGACGCGGGATCGGTTCGCCGATCGGGGGTGTGGTTCTCGGGCGGTTCCTCGCGGGTGCGGTGGTCGGCCCGGCGCGGGCCGGGACGGGCGGGGCGGATGTGACTGGCGGGTAAGTCGAGGGTAGCCGGGGCCGCCGAAGCGGCCACTGGTGCGTGACGTAGGGCAAACGCGGCAGCCCACCGCGGGGTGCCCGGCGGCGCGGACGACGCGCCGGACGGTCCCTCCCCGCGGTGGGCGGCCGTCGTCAGCGGCCGGCGACGGCCGGGGCCGGCAGCAGGTCCACCCGGGCAGCCAGACCCCGCTCGCGCAGGGCCGCACGCGGCACCCGGCTGGTCGAGCCCTGCGTCACCGTCGGCTCGGGGGTGGGCTGGGTGCTGGGCTGGGTGCTGGGCTCGGGCATCGGCGGCACGGGCATGCTCGCCGCCAGGCACGACAGCGCCTGGTACCCGTAGCTGACGGTCGCGGCAGCAGCGGGGTTGATGCTGGAGTCGGCGTTGGTGAGCAGGACGGCGGCCTGCCGCGCGTCCCGGCTCAGCCCGGCCACCGTCACGTACCCCGGCATGCCGCCGTCGTGGCCCCAGACCGTGCCGCAGCCGAAGTCGGTGGAGTACAGGCCGAGCCCGTACCCGAACCCGGGGACCACCGGCACCAGCGTGCGCATCGCCTGCAGTTCGCGGCTGCGCAGGAGCGTGCCGCGCAGCAGCGCGCGGTAGAAGGTCTGCAGGTCGGCGCTCGTGGAGACGAGGGCGCCCGCCGCCCACGCCCACGAAGGCGTCCAGTCGGTGGTGTCCACCGGGTCGGGGCCGAGCGGTCCGGGCGGGATGATCCCGTGCAGGTGGGGGCCGGTGAAGTCGGCCGTCGTGGCCAGGTACGTGTCGCGCAGGCCGAGCGGGGTGACGATGCGGTCGGCGATCAGCGTCTCCAGCGGCTTGCCCGTGACCTTCTCGAGGATCATGCCCACGACCACGAAGTTCGTGTTGCTGTAGTGCCAGTCCGTGCCGGGCGCGAACAGCGGCTCGTGCGAGGCGGCGACGGCGAGCAGCTCCGCCGGCGTCCAGTGGCGCGTTGGGTCGGTGAGCAGCGTCAGGACGAACGGGTCGTCCTCGGTGTAGTTGAACAGGCCGCTCGTGTGGTTCATGAGCATCCGCAGCGTGATCGTGTCGGCGTTCGGGACGCCGGGCACGAGGTCGCCGATCGGGGTGTCCAGGCGGAGCCTGCCCTCCCCGACCAGCTGCAGGGCGACCGTCGCGACGAAACTCTTGGTGATGCTGCCGACCCGGCTCTGCGCCTGCGGGACGGCGTCCTCGCGGGGGTCGGTGTCGGCGAGGCCTGCGGCGGCGCGCGCCGGCCCGCGGCCCTGGTCCACCTGCGCCACCGCACCGGGGACGTCCGCCGCCACGAGGGGCGCGAGTGCGGCGCGGATCTTCGCCTCGGTGATCGGCTTGAGCGCCGGGGAGCCGGCGGCGTCGGCGCCCGAGGCTCCTGCGGTGGCCGCGACCGTGACGGCGGTCAGCGCTGCCACCCCGGCCAGGACGCCGCGGGCCTGGACGCCGCGGGCCTGGACGCCGCGGGCCTGCCGCCGGGTGGTCGGGACGGGGACACGGAAGCTCGAGGACTCGCTCATGGGCCCAGCCTGCCCGCGGGGGACGATCGCGACATCCGGGCCACCCCGAGCGGATCACCTGGGGGTAACCCCCCGGATGCGGCCGGTGCGGCACAGTGGTCCCCGTGCCCGAGGTGACGCTGCGCCCGTTCCGCGACGGCGAGGAGGCCCCGCCCACGCCGTCACGCTTCAGCGACTGGGGCGCCGACCGGGTCGCGCCCGTGCGCTTCGTCGGCGAGCTGGCGGTCGTGGCCGACGGCGTCGTCGTCGGCGACGTCGCCTGGCACGAGGAGTGGTACGGCCCGACCGCCGGGTCGCTCGCCCTGAACATCGGCATCGACCTCGTGCTCGAGGCCCGGGGCCGCGGCATCGGCACCCGCGCGCAGCGCCTGCTCGTGGAGCACCTGTTCGCCACGACGACCGTCACCCGGATCGAGGCGAGCACCGACGTCGAGAACCTCGCCGAGCAGCGGGCGCTCGAACGCGCCGGGTTCACCCGCGAGGGGGTCCTGCGCGGCGCCCAGGAGCGCGCCGACGGGCGTCACGACCTCGTGCTCTACGCGGTCCTGCGCGGCGACCTGCCCCGCGCCTGACGCCGCGGGATCAGCAGGCCTCGACCGGGGTGCCCGCCACCCGCCCGGGAGCGGCGGCGGCCCAGGCGGCCAGGACGTCGCGGGCCGTCCCCGCCCCCGCCGCGATCCCGAACCGGCGACGCTGCCGCCAGGCCGTCGGCGTAGCGCCCGGGGCCGGGTCGTGCCCGACCACGCCGAGGCCCGCCGCCGCCAGCGCCGTCCCGCGCAGATCGCCGCCCGGCAGGCCGTGCACCGTCGCCGTCCAGTCCTGCGCCGTCGCCCCTGCGGCCGCGAACGCCGCCACCAGCGCGCGGGAGTCCTGCACCGACGGGCAGGTGACGGTGACGTCGAGGGTCGCCAGCGCCCCCGAGTCGATCCGGTCGATCTCGTCGACCACCGGGACGGGGCGTCCGACGAGCGAGAGCTCCCCCGACGCCGCCGGGGAGAGCAGCACGAGATCCCCGAGCCGGTGCCCGCTCGCCGGAGTCGGCACCACCGCGACGCGGGCGGTCAGCCGCGACTCGGCTCGCGCCCAGACGATCTCCGTGGAGAGGTCCTGGTCGTCCAGCAGCAGCCGCGACTCCCCCGGGCGCGAGGGCGCCGGGTTGAGCCGCACGGCCACCCAGACGGTCGCACCCTCGGGCAGGCCCGCCGCGCGCGCGGGGTCGGGTTCGGCGTCGAGGAGGTCGTAAGCGTGCTTGCCCGCGTCGACGTCGCCCGTCGCCGCGGCTGCCATCGCGAGCAGGGCCGCGCTCGGGCGCCGCACCCACTCGCCGTCGCCCGTCGCCGCGTTGATCGCCGCCGTCGCCGCCGCCAGCGCGTCCGACCACCGGCGACGGCGCACCGCCACCAGGGCGAGGTCGTGCAGGAGGCCCGCCGGGCGCTCGCCGTCCTCCAGGAGCGCTCCCGCGGCCAGCTGCACCGCCGAGAGGTCGCCCAGCTCCCACGCGCTGGCGTACTGCTCACGGAGGTGGGCGCGGCGGGGCGAGACGTCCCCGGGCTGGTGCTCCGCGGCGTCCGGCTCCGCGTCGCTCGCCTGGTCCTCGACCAGCGCCGGGCCCCCGCGGTGGGCCGCCGCCTCCGCCGCCGCCTGGTCGGCGCGGGCCTCGGACTGCTGCTGTGACTCCGGCTGCGGGTCGGGCTGCGTGTCCGGCTGGGTGTCGGGGAGGAGGTCCAGCGCCGGCGCGGCCGCGGCCTCCGGCTCGGCTTCCGGTTCGGGTTCGGGATGGGGTTCGGGCTCGGGCTCGGGATGCGGCGGGTCGGCGAGCAGCACCGCGACGTCGCCGGGCTCCTGGACGACCGCGAGGTCGGGGACGTCGGGGTGGCGGTGGGTGACGGTCAGCTCGGGCGCCTGCGGCTCGAGCGCGGTGGGGGCCTGCGGCTCGGGGACGGCCGGCGCGAGCTGGATGTCCACGGCGACGGGCGTGTCGACGGCGACGGCGGTGGCCACGGGCGTGGGCGCCAGCGGGCCGGGCGCGTCAGGGCCGGACGTCGCGCTGGGGGCGTCGCCGAGCAGCACGTTCCAGGGCCCGGCGTCCTGCGCCTCGACGGCGGCCGTCGTCGTCGGGCCGCCCTTGGCCTGGTCCTGACCTCGCCGGAACCACCGGTCGCTCCACCGCCTGCCGCTCACGGCACGCATTGTGCGCGATCGACGCCGTGATCGGGCCGCGCCGCACCCGAGCGGGCGCAGATCGCCCCGCAGAAGCCTGCCGCGACCTGCCCCGGCACCGCCCGGAGAGCGCTCCCGGCCTTCCCGCGGCACCTGCCGTCGCCCGACGTCACCGGGTCGACAGGAACCAGCTCTCCACCGCCTGGGACACGTCGAGTGTGTCCGGGTCGTCGTGCTCCCACAGGCGGCGCCACCAGCCCGCCTCCGGTTCCTCGTCGCTGACGTGCAGCGTCGTCCGGGGGTAGCTGCCCCGCAGCTCGACCGCGTGCCCCACGGGTGCCAGGCGCTCGTCGAGCCCTGCGACGAGGCGGCGTTCGACGTCCGCCGCGAGGGCCGCCGCCTCCGGGGTGCAGCGCCGCAGCGCGCGCCGCAGCCGCAGCACGTGCTCGTCGTACTCGTCCTGGGCCCAGGCGCGCTCGAGGGCGGTCAGCGCCGGCAGCAGAGCGGGGTCGGCGAGCTGCACGGCGGCCTCGAGCTGCAGGAGCGTGACGTCGCCGTCGTCCTCCACGCTCAGCAGCGCGATCGTGCGGGGAAGGGCTCGGGGGTCGCCGGCCAGGGCGAGCGCCACCAGCGCCTCCGCCCGGGTGTCGGCGTGGGGGTCCTCGAGGCGGGCCGCCAGCGCCTCGCGCGACGTCGGGTCGTCGGCGAGGAGCGCCGCGAGACCGCAGCAGGCCCAGTCGCGGACCTCGTCGACCCGGTCGCCCGACAGGAGCACCAGCTGGGGGATCGCCCTGCGCCGCAGGTCGGGAGCGGGCATGCCTCCGTTGAGGGCCCGCGCGAGATCGAGCCGCACGTAGGGGTCGGGATGCCCGGCGAGGTCGGCGTCGAGCAGGATCCGCAGCGCCCGGTCGTCCCAGGCGTGCCCCAGGGCGGCGACCACGGCGGATGTCGTCGCCGCGTCAGGGCTGTCCGCGAGCAGGGTCGCGAGCTCCGGGAGGGCCCCCGACACGTGCTCGGGGTGGCCGTTGATCAGCAGACTCAGCTCGTCGGCACGGCGTTCCGTCGCCGGCTGCCGGCGCCAGCGTGACCGGCGCCAGCGCATCCGCAGGCGCAGGCGCCACGGCGTCCGCCGCCGTCGTCGTGGGCCGCGGCGGGTCGGCCGTGCAGCAGGGCGCGACTCCCCCTGATCGGACATGGACCCATGGTGTCGCCGTCCGGACCGCCACGGCTCCTCGTTTTCGGGCGTCCGGAGCGGCCATGACGACGTCACCGACGGACGGCGTGCGGCGGACGGCGAGTCGGGGCGTCCGACGCGATCGTCCGTCGGTGACGTCGCCGGTTCGGCTGCCCGGGTCGGGGGGTCGACGCCGGCTCGCCCTGCCGATCCGCGCGAACGACGAGCCGGGGCGCACCCCTCGTCAGCGACCGGCGACAGGGCTCGAGGGTGGTGTTCGGTGTCATCTCGCCGATTCCGAGTACTGCACCGCCCGGGACATTCCGGGGTGATTCCCCGACGTGTGGCTCGTCAGGTCGAGAGCGCGCCTGACTGGCGCCGCTTCTGGTGGTGGACGCCTTCACGGCCGAGCCGGGCATCCAGACCCTCCGCCCAGCAGCACCTCGCCGTCCGGTCGAGGAGACGGCGAGGACTCACTGTCCGGAGCCCTCCTCTTGACCGCTGGGAATTCTTTCCGACCCGATTCCCGAGTCTCCGTCATCGACATCACCATTGAGTCTCGATCCTCATTCAGCCTGGCAACCTCCACCCGGCCGAGGCTAGAATTCAGACATGGACCGAGGGGCCGTGACCAGCGACGACGACCTGTCGTCGCTGTCTGCTGAGCCCGATTCGTGTTCGTTCGTCTTCGCTCAGCTCCTGGCCGAGATGGAATCCGTTCATGATTCCGTCGATGCTCTTCTGGCGGTGCGCTTGTCGGGTCTTTCCGATGGTGAGTCCCGGGAGAGTGTGCGGCTTTTCGAGCAGGTGGTGGCGCGGGTCGCGGCGGCGCGGTTGCATCTGATCGCGGAGTTGGATTCGCGTCCGGGTGCTGTCGCTGGTGCGGCGGCGGGGCGGGTGGCGCAGACGTTCCTGACCGGGGCGTGCCGGGTGGGTGCGGGTCAGGCCGGGCGTGATGTCGCTGCCGCACGCACGCTCCCGGTCGCCACCGCCGCCGTCGCCCTCGACCCCGGAGCCGACACCGCCGCCCTCGACCCTGCAGCAGACACCGCCGCCTTCGACCCCACTGCTGCTGCCACCGACCCTGCCGGTGTGGCCGAGATGGTGGCGCCGGGGTCACTCATGGGTGGTGGGGGTGGGGGGCGGTTGCCGGTACTGGCGGCAGCGTTCGCTGCAGGGGGCGTGTCGCGGGCGCATGTCGACGTCGCGGTGAAAGCCCTCGCGCGGATCCCCTCGCACCTGCTGGCCCACGTCGACGAGGAGGGCCGGTCAGGGCTGGGCAGGGTGGATGCGTTCCTCACCGAGCAGGCCCACCGGCACTCCCCGGCCACGCTGGACCGGCTGGTCCGGCACTTGGTCGAGGTCGTCGACCCTGACGGGTCGGGCGGGTTCGACCCCCGCGCCCACGAACGCCGCTCCTGCACCACCGCCGTCGACAGCCTCGGGATGCTCGTGGGCCGGTTCGCCCTCGACCCCGTCGGTGCCCTCACATTCGCCACCGCCCTGGACGCGTTCGCCTCCGTCCCCCCACCCGGCACCGCCCTTGATGCTGACGGTGAGCTGGTGGAGGTCCGCGACACCCGCACCCGGGACCAGCGCCGCGCGGACGCCCTGGTCCTCATGGCCGAACACGCCCTGACCAGCCCCGGCGCACCCGTGCGCGCCCAGGTCAGCGTCGTGACCACCCTCGACCACGTCACCCGTGCCGCGCGCGCCCACACCCACCACTGCACGGCCACCAGCATCGGTTCGCGTGGCGAGGGCGGTTCGCGTGGCGAGGGCGGCGCCGGTGTTCCCGCCCCGACCGCAGCCGTGACTGACACGCCCCGCGCCGACCACCACGAGAACCACGACGGCCACGACAACGGCGACGCGAGCGTCGGGCACCGCGACCAGCCTGAGACTGACGGCGAGGAGCCCGGGAGCGGAACTGGGCCGTGGTTGGCTCACGCGGACGGGGTGGGCCCGATCGGCGACCCGGTCCTCGCCCACACCACCTGCGACGCGGTCCTGACCCGCCTCACCCTCACACCCGCGGGCGCACCACTGGACGTCGGCCGATCACTACGCCTGGCCACACCTGCCCAGCGCCGAGCACTCACCGCACGCGACAAGGGATGCGTCATCCCCGGCTGCGGCGTGCCCGCCAACGGTTGCGACGCCCACCACGTCGTCCACTGGGGCGACGGCGGGGCAACCGACCTCACCAATCTCGCCCTGCTCTGCCCCCGCCACCACGCCGCCCACCACCAAGGCATCTGGGACATCCAGATACGCGACGGCATCCCCTGGGTCATCCCCCCACCCTGGATCGACCCCCACCGACGAGCATTGCTCAACACCACCCACGCCGACGCCGCCCGGGCCTCCCAGCTCGCGCGGCACCTCCGCAACCCCCACGCCGCCTGACCCACCAGCCACCACCCGCTCAACCACGAACGAGGTCCGGCGCCGCGCGACGACGCGCAGTGCAGCGCTGGTCAACGACGCGAAGGTGCGGTGCCCATTCGCGACGTGAAGGTGCGGCAACCGGCGAAGAGGCGACGGTGAGGGCCGGTCGACGACGTGAAGGCCGCGGCGCCACTCGACGACGCGACCGCGCGATGGCGCTGAATGGGGCCGGTAAGACCAGGGCTCAGCCGGATGACCGGATCGCGCACCCGGTAACCCGACCCTGCCGCCCGCGCAGGGTCGCCCGCCCCCTCTGCATCCCGCGGCGTCCCCCGGGTACGGCGGGCGGATCATGCAGCAGACCGGGTCGTGTCGCTCCGACCTGCGGCGAGGCCGGCGTGGGACGCCGTGGCCACGGAGGTGGCGTGACGGGCGACGGTCGAGGCGGGCGCGGGTGCGCCCGCGGGCGCGGGCGCAGGCCTGACGACCCGAGGGTGCAGGAGCGGTGACGCCGAGGCCGGCGTCCGGCGCAGGCCACCGCAGGTCACGAGACTTGTCCGCGCGGTAGCGAGCCACCTCGGTAGCGATTACCGATGCCGGGGGCGTGGGCGGTTCCTAGCGTCGTGGGCGACCGAGGCCCGTGGACCGGGCGCGCGATCCTGCGAAGGAGGGCCCGTTGCTCATCCCCGCCGTCGAGGACGGGCTGGAGTCCTACCTTCGCGCCAGCCTGCCGCTGCCGCGCGACGTCGGGGACATCAGCTTCGAGCGACCGTCGGGCACGTGGGCCACGCAGGTCACGCGGATCACCGTCAACCTCTTCCTCTACGGCATCTCGCGCAGTCCCGTCCCGCCGCGCCCGGCAGCGTCGCGGCGTAGCGACGGCGGCGAGGGCGGCGGGCCGATGCTGGAGCGGCGGCCCGCGCTGCCGATGGTGCAGCTGTCGTTCCTGGTCAGCGCATGGTCAGGCCGGACGCGGGACGAGCACCAGCTGCTCGGGGACGTCCTCACCCGCCTGATCACGCAGCAGGTGCTGCCCGCGGAGCACGTCGCGGCGCCGCTCAACAGCAACGTCACGCTCACCCTGGCCGCCGACGACCAGAACCGGCCCCGCGAACTGTGGAGCGGCCTCGGCGGGCAGCACAAGGCCGCCTTCACCCTGCTGGCGACGGTCGCCTCCGACGCCTACGCCTGGGCGCCCGCCGCTGCGCCCGTGCGCGGCGTCGAGGGGAGCGCGACCCGGCTCGAGGAACGCGACGAACGCGACGAACGCACGGCACCGGACGGCGAGCCGCCGCGACCCGCGCTGGTCGCCCGGCGCGCCCCGGGCGGCGGGCTCCACGCGGACGTCACCGAGCCCGCCCCGCGAGCAGGCCGGTGAGGCTCGCCGGCCCCGTCGACGTCCTGGAGGTGACCCCGGGCCGGTCCGGGGAGATCCCGCTGGAGGTCGTCAACACCGGCACGGTCATCGACGGGATCAGCGCGCGCGTCCTGGGCCTGCCCGCCGAACTGGCGACGGCGACGCCCGCAATGCTGCCGCTGTTCCCCGACGCCTCCGGCCGGGTCGTCGTCCGGCTCGACCTGCCGCCGTCGTTCCCCGCGGGCCGGCACCCGCTCGTCGTCGAGGTGCAGGGCAGCGCGACGGGCGAGCGCGCGGTGCACGACGTCGACCTCGTCGTCGGGCCCCGTCCGCACCTCGTGCTGACCGCGTCGCCGCGGGTCGTCCGCGCCCGCCGTCGCGCCAGGTTCGAGGTGTTCGCCGTCAACGACGGCAACCTGCCGCTCGACGTGACGCTGCGGGCCACCGACAGCGACCGCTCGCTGCGCTGCCGGATCACGCCGTCCGCGCTGACGGTGGCCCCGGGCGCGACGGCGATCTGCGAGGTCGAGGTGCGCGGCCCGCGGCACCTCCTGGGCGGCGACGTCGACCGCGCCCTCGACGTCGAGGCGAGCGTCGGCGGGCACGACGTCCCCGAACGCGACCGGCGGGTGTCGCTGCTGCTCCGGCAGGCCCCGGCCCTGAGTCGGGGGCTGTTCACGGCCCTGGTGCTGCTGGGGATCGTCGGCGCGTGGGCTGCGGTGTTCGTGTTCGGGCTGAGGACGGTGCTCGGACCGGACAAGGACGTGAAGGAGCCCGCGCCGTCGTTCTTCGACTGGGCGCAGGGAACGCAGGGCGCGCAGGGCTCGCAGGCCGGGGGCACGGCGGGCAACGCGCTCGGTACGGCAGGAGGCACGACCGGGGGTGCCGCGGCCCTTGTCGCGCAGCCGCTGGGCTGCGGTGGCGCGCCGGCGGTGGATGCCCCGGCGGGCTCGGTGCCCAAGGGGGCCGCGCTGCCTGCCGGGGTGGGCGGCACCCTCGCCGGCACGGTCGTGGCCGAGAGCGACTCCCTCGGCGTGGGCCGGATCACCGTGACGGCGTACCGGCAGGCGCGCGACTGCCTCCTCGAGGTGGGCTCGGCGGCGACCCAGGGTGACGGCACCTACCAGATCGCGGGGCTGTTCCCGGGGGACTACCTGCTGGCGTTCGCGGCGAAGGGCTACCGGCCGCTGTGGTACCCCGACGCGACAGCGCAGGCCGGCGCCCGGCCCGTGACGGTCGGGGCGGGGGAGGTCGCAGCCGTCACCGACGTCGTCCTCGCCGGCCTGCCCGCGACGATCCGCGGCCAGGTCGACCTCGGCCGGATCACGCCCGGCTCGGCCGCGGCGTCGGTGACGGCGAGCGTGGTGGCCCGGGCGACGTGGAGGCCGGACGACCGCCCGCTGCGGTTCCCGGCGACCGTGGCGGCGGACGGCTCCTACACGCTCGCCAATCTGCCCGCCCCGGGCACCTACGAGATCGCCGTCACCGCGCAGGGGTACCGGCCCGCGACCCTCACCGAACGCGTCGTGGGCGGCCAGACCCGCTTCGCCCTCACCACCACGCTCGGCGCGGGG
Source organism: Kineosporiaceae bacterium (assembly GCA_046330935.1). Lineage (GTDB taxonomy): Bacteria > Actinomycetota > Actinomycetes > Actinomycetales > Kineosporiaceae > JAXLRU01. Next base: position 341,482 of record JAXLRU010000003.1, on the reverse strand, counting down.
GACGGGCAGATCGCGGGCACCGTCACCGACGCGGGCGGCACCGCGATCGGCGGCGTGCAGGTGGCGACGGCGATCGGCGACACCCCCGTCGTCGTCGGCACCCCCACGGTCGGGACGGTCGGCGCGTTCGTCATCCCCGGCCTGCCCACGCCCGGCACGTACGTGCTGACCTTCACCGGTGCGGGCTTCGCGCCGGTCACCAAGGCCGTAGACCTCGCTGCCGGGCAGGTGGTCGAGGACCTGTCGGTGGTGCTGCGCGGCGGCGGCGGGACCGTGACGGGGCGCGTCCAGCTCGCCGACCGCAGCGGCGTCGGGGGCGCGCGCGTCAGCGGGCTCGGCGGCCCCTCGACGGTCGCCACGACCACCGTCACCGGCCCCGGACGCGGCACGTTCGTGCTCGCCGGGCTGGACCCCCGCACGTCCTCGATCACCGTCAGCCTCGACGGCTACCTCCCGGCGAGCGCCCCCGTCGACCTGTCCCGCGGCTCCGTGACCGGACTGACGATCACGCTGCGGCCCGCCGTCGGCCACCTCGGGGGACGGGTGCTGCTGCCCCGCAGCGGCCAGGCCGACGTGGACAGGGTGGACGGCCTGGACGTCACCGCCACCGACGGGCGGGCCGTGCGCCACGCGGTGGCCGGCGACGACGGCGCCCCGGGCGGGTTCAGCTTCGACGGGCTCCCGCCCGGCGCCTACACCCTGTCGGTGACGCGGAACGGGACGGTGCTCGCCAGCGCCGTCGCCGTCGTCACCACGTCGGGGGCTACCAGGAACGTCACCCTGCAGCTGCCCACGAAGGGCGGCTGACGTGCGCCTCGACGTGACGCCGCAGCGCGTCCCCCTGCCCCCGGGCCAGACCGCCACCGTCCGGCTGTCCGTCACCAACACCACGGGCGTGATCAGCGGCTACGCGGTGCGGGTGCTGGGCGCCGACCCGGCGTGGGTCGAGGTCGACGACCCCCAGCCGCGACTGTTCCCCGACCAGACGGCCGTCGTCACCGTCGTGCTGAAGCCGCCGCGGGGCCTGCCCGCGGGGCCGCGGCAGATCGGCGTCCAGGTGCGCGAGCTCGTCGGCGAGCGCCGGTGCGAGGTGGTCGACGTCGTCCTGGACGTCGTCCCCGAGCAGCGTCTGGCCGTGCGCCTCGACCCGCGGATGGTGACCGGCGGACGCCGGGCGACGTTCAGCGCGATCGTCGAGAACGCCGGGAACACCACCGTGCGCGGCGGCGTCGGCGGGTGGGACCCGCAGGCCCGGCTGGCGTTCGACTGGACCCCCGCGGCGTTCTCGCTCGACCCGGGCGGCCAGGTGGTGCTCGCGCTGCGCGCCTCGGCCCGGCGGCGGCTGGTCGGCTCGCCCGTGCCGCAGCAGTTCGAGCTGCGCCTCGGCGGGCCCGCGGCGCCCGGCGCGACCCGGCCCGCTCGCAGCCGCCCCCCGCGCCGCCGCGGCTGGGGCCCGCGCCGCCGCCCGACGGTGACCCCCACCCCACCGGCCGGGCCCCCGGACGCCGTCGGCGTGTTCGTCCAGCGACCCGTCGTGGGGCGCGGCGCGCTCAGCATGATCGGCCTGCTCACCGCGGCCACCGTCTTCGCCGCGGTGATCACCACGGCGTTGACGGGCCTGGCGTCGAAGTCCGCCGAGGACCGCGACCTCGCCCTCGCCGTCGCCCAGGCCCGCGACGCGAAGGTCGCCTCGGGGAGGTCCTCGCTCGCCGGGCAGGTGCGGGTGCTGTCCAGCGGGAAGGGGGCCGCGCGGGTGTCCCTCGAGGTCTTCGACGCCACCGACCCCACCGTCGCGCTCGCGTCCGTCTCCACGGACGAGGCGGGGGCGTTCGCCGTCGGCTCCCTGCCCGCGGGCTCCTACAAGCTGCGGGTGCGCGGCGAGGGGTTGGGCGAGGCCTGGTACCCCGCCGCCTCCACCGTCGCCGACGCCGAGGCGGTGGACGTCGCCGACGGCAGTGCCGTGAAGGACCTGACCGTGCTCGTCGGCGGGGTCCCCGCGCGGATCGCCGGCACGGTCGTCGCCGACGGGTCGAGCGCCGCGGGTGCGGCCGGCGGGCAGGCTGCCGGTGCGAGCGCCGCGGCCGACGTGTCCGGGACGATCGTGCGCCTGGAGCTGCCGCTCGACGTCGCCCCGCTGGCCGGGACCGTGCGTGCCCAACCGGGGGAGGCGCCGCCCACGGGCTCCGGCGGCGCGGTGGTGCGCACGGTCGCGGTCGCCGCGGACGGCGCGTTCGACCTGACCGACGTGCTCTCACCCGCGGTCTACGACCTGGTCGTCGAGAAGCCCGGCAGGGGCACGCAGGTGCAGCGCGTCGACGTCGCGGCGGGGGAGGACCGCACCGGGCTGCGGCTGCGGCTGCGCCGCGGCGACGGGACGATCAGCGGGACCGTCCGCGACGCCCGTGGGCCCGTCGGCGGCGCGACCGTCGTCGCGAGCTCGGGCACGACGACGGTGCGGACGACGAGCACCCGCGCCGGTGACGCCGCCCCGTTCGCGCTGCCCGACCTGCCCACCCCCGCCACCTACGCCGTCACGGTCTCCGCGCCCGGCTACGCGCCGACGTCCCTCACCCTCACCCTCGCCCCCGGGCAGGCCCTCGGCGACGTGCAGGTGGTTCTCGCGCAGGGCTCGGGGACGCTCAAGGGCACCGTGCGGGTCAGGGGCGCGGGGGACGCGGGCGGCATCACCGTGACGGCGACCGACGGCCTCGGCTCGCGGCAGACGGTCACCCGGAGCACGGCCACGGCGGCCGACTGGGCCCTGCCCGGCCTGCGGGTCCCGGGCAGCTACACGGTCACCCTCGCCCGCCCCGACCTGCAGACCCAGGTGCTGTCGGTGCGCCTCGACGCCTCCGGTGGCCTCGCCGCGGGCGACACCTCGGTCGTGATGGGCAGCGCCACGGCCGCGCTCAGCGGCCTCACCTGCCACCTGCGCGTCCCCGCCGCGTCGCCGTCCACGCCGTCGCCCGCAGGCAGCCTCGCCACCGTGGGCGGCGTGACGGTGACGCTGTCCTCCGGGACCGACACCTGGACGGTGGTGAGCAGCACGGCCGGCACGGTCGCCGGCCCCGCTCCGTTCCCCGCGCCACCGGCACCCTCGCGGTGCCCGAGGGGCGCCCCCGGCGTCGGCTACTACCTCGTGCAGGGGTTGCCGCCGGGGACCTACACCGCGACGTTCTCGCTGGACGGGCTGCGCTCCACCTCGACGGTCCTCACGCTGCGCGCGGGCGACGACCGCGGCCTCGACGTGCGGTTGGACAACGCTGCGACGGTCGAGGTCACGGTCGCGGAGCCCGCGGGAGGCGCCGCCGCGGGGCACGTGGTCGAGCTCTGGGCTGCGGACCGGTTCGGCTCCGGCGACCCCCCGCTGGCCTCGACGGCGGACCCGGTCGACGGCGTCTACCGGTTCACCGGCGTGAGCCCGGGCGTGTACCTGGTCGTCGTCCGCGACCGGCCCGGCGGCCCCGCGCGCGCCTCCTCACCGGTGTTCCCCGTGCGCTCGAGCGACGTCACCGTGAAGCGCACCGTGACGCTGGTCGGGTAGGCGGCGATGTCGCTCACGCCAGGCAGTCGGCCGGCCGCGTCCGTGCTCGTGGACGGCGTCCCGCATGCGGCGCCCGGCCACGTCGCGCAGGTGCGGGTGCACGTGCGCAACCTCACCGCCGAGCCCCGGGCGATCACCGTCGGGGTGCTGGGCCTGGACGGCGCGTGGGTGCCCGGGCCGGTGACGACGCAGCCCGTCGCGCCCGACGCGACCGTCACGCTCGTCCTGCCCGTGAGCGTCGGGCCCGGTGCGGTGCCCGGGCACTACCCGTTCGCGCTCGCCGTCCAGGCCCACCCGGCGTCGGCGGTGCTCGCGGCCCACCCGCTGCCGGCGGTCGTCGTGGACGCGACGCTGCGGGTGGACGCGCCGGGCACGGTGATGCTGAGCGTCGAACCCGCCGAGTCCGACGCGGTGTTCGGGCGGCGGCTCACGGTCGTGCTGACCAACGGCGGCACGCAGCCCGTCCCGCTCGACCTCGCCGCGGCCGCCGACGCGGGCCTGCGGGTGCGGCTGCGGCGTGGCGCCGTCGTCGTCCCCGCGCAGTCCAGCGTGCGGGTGCGGGCCCGGGCCCGGGTGACGCGGCCCGCGCTGCTCGGCCACCGCGACCGGCACGGGTTCTCCGTGGCCGCGCTCGGCCGCGAGCACGCCCCCGTACGCGCCCAGGGGTCGCTGACGTCGCGCCCGCTCGTCGGCTCCGGCGCCGTCGGGCTCGTCGCCCTGGCCATGGTCGTCGTCCTCTGGGTCGCCGGGGCCGCAGCCGGCCTGCCCTGGCTCGCCCGCCACCTCGCGGGCGGCGACCAGGACACGGTGGCCCTCACCCACGCGACGCCGACGCCCTCCGGTACCGCGACGACGGGTGGGCCGGGCAGGACCGGCGCGGGCACGACCGGCGCGGGAAAGACAGGGTCGGGCAAGGGCGGGGCAGGCAAGGCCGGCACCGCGAGCTCGGCGGGCACCGTGCGCATCGCGGGAGTGGTCACGGCGGACGATCCGTCGGGGTTCCGGGTCGCGATCGCCCCGGTCGCGAGCCCGTCCACGGCCGCTGGGACGACCGGCGCGACACAGGAGCGTGCCTCCCGGGTCCCGGCGAAGATCGCGGCGTGGGCGGTGGCCCCGCCGCGGCCCGGCCCCGTGCAGGAGGCCCGCGGCACCGTCACGCAGAAGGACGGCGGCTGGGGCTTCGCGGACATGTCGGCCACCACGTCCTACCTGGTCACGGTCTCCAAGCGCGGCTTCGAGACCCGCCGGTTCGTGCTCACGGGGGCGCAGGCCGTCGCCACGCCGCCCGAGACCGTCATGGTCGCCGGCACCGGGCGGCTCTCGGGGGTGGTCACCGGCGACGTCCCGGGGACGCCCGGCGCCTCGCCCGCGCGCCACCGCCTCGCGGGCGCCACCGTCACCGTGACCGACGGGACGACGACGTCCACCACGACCACCACCCCGGCGAAGGGAGCCGGCGGGGCCGCCGGCAGCTGGACCGTCACCGGGCTCGCCACACCGAGCACCTACCTGGTCACGGTCACCGCACCCGGGCAGGGGCCGGCGTCGCAGCTGGTGTCGCTGGACGCCGCCGGGTCGGCCCGCCTCGTCACCCGACTGCGCACGGGCGTGGCGTCGGTGCGGGGCATGGTCCTCGGCCCGGACGGCAGGGGGCTCGGTGGCATCACCGTGACGGCGACCAGCGGCGGCGTGGTCCGGACGGCGACCACCGCGACGGGCGCCGACCCTGCCACCGATGCCGCCCACCATGCCGGTGCTCCCGATGCCGCCGGTGCGGCGGGGCAGGGCAGCTTCGTCCTCGCCGACCTGCCCGTCCCCGGCACCTGGACCGTGACGGCGTCCGGCCCCGGCTGGGCGACGTCGGCGACGACGGTGCGGCTGACCCCCGGCTCGTCCGGGCGGTTGCCGGACATGCGGCTCACCCCGGCCGGCGGCGTCGTGGACGGCACCGTCAGCGGGGCCGGCGGGCCGCTGGAGGGCGCCGGGCTCGTGCTGAGCAACGCCGACCACGTGTACAAGACGACCAGCGCCGGTGTGCGCGACGGCACGACGCTGCTCGAGGCCCGCTACCGGTTCGACGGCGTGGCCCCCGGCCGCTACGTGCTGAGCGCGGAGCTGTTCGGCTACACGACGGGGTACCAGCAGATCGAGGTGACCGCGGGCGCGGAGGTCACGCGCCGGATCGAGCTCGTCGAGGCCCCGGTGACGGCGCCCACCACGTCCCGCATCACCGGCACGGTCGTCGACGCCACCACCACCGGCGAGCTGAGGTGCCCCGTCCTGTTGCCGGACGAGGTCTGCGAGGCCAAGGTGACGGTCGTGGCGCCGACGGGGCCGGGCGCCCCCGCCGTCGATGAGGCCACGGCTGCGCCGGGCCGCCCGTACACGCTGCCCCCGCCCTCCACGCCCCCCGCCCCGCCGCCCGCGGGGCTGCCTCCCGGCGTCTACACGCTGCAGGTCGAGGCCCCCGGGTACGTGACGCAGCAGGTGTCGGTCGACGTCGGCGCCGGCCGCGACGTGGTGGCCCCGACGGTCGCCCTCCTGCCGATGCCCGCCATCGCCGGTCGGGTGGGGGTGCGTGCGGGTTCGCTGCCGGAGGGCAGCTGTGTGGTCGCCGTCCCCGTCCCCGCAGACGGCGCCGCGCCGGCCCCCGAACAGTGCCCCTCACCCGCACCTGCCGGGCCCGACCCCACGTGCGCCCTGTCGGCTCGGTCCCGCCAGCACTGCGCCTACGTCGTGGACGGCAGCTACCAGCTGCGACGGCTGGACCCCGGCTCGTACGCGGTCTCCGTGCTGCCGGCCGGCGGGGAGTACACCCCCGTCGCGGCCGTCGTCCTCACCGTCCAGGCGGGGCAGGTGCAGCGCTACGACCCGACCGTCGACCGGCTCGGCGTCGTCGCGCTGACGGTCATGTCCGATGCCGGCGGCGCCGCCCTCCTGCGGCAGGAGGGCGCGACGGTGACCCTCGTGCGCGTGAAGCCCGCCGGCCCCGAGACGAAGGAGGGCGTGACGCTCGCCGACGGTTCGCTGCGGGTGTCGGGGCTGGTGCCCGGCACCTACCAGCTGAGGGCGGCGCACCCTGCCGACTGCACCGGCGACTGCAAGACCCGCGGCGAGACGCCGGAGTTCGACGTCGGGCTGAACGAGGAGTTGGCGCTGCAGATCGTCGTCGTCCCGCTGGAACAACCGTCGGCGACGGCCCGCCTCGTGTGGTCGGACGGTCAGGGCGTGCGATTCGCCGGTGGGGTGGACGTCGAGGTCACCGGTGTCGTCGGCTACACCGGGCTGATCCCTTCCCGCGCGACGAGGACCCGGACCACCGACGCGAACGGCGCGTTCGAGGTGACCGGGTTCAAGGGGAGCCTGGTCTCGCTCGAGATCGACGACACCCGGTTCGCGCACCTGCTCCGCACCGAGGTCCCCATCACGTCGCTGGACGACGCCCCGATCGTCCTGGAGCCGCGCGGGGTTCCCGTCACCGTGGCGCTGCGCTTCGAGGACTCCGACGGCAAGAGCCTGTTGCCGCAGGACGTCGCTCTCGACAAGGTCCGGGTCACCGTCGTCGAGGCTCCTCCAGGGGCCTCCGCCGCCCGGGTCGTCGTCGCGGCTGACGGGACGGCGACCTGGCAGGACCTCGCCCAGCCGGCCGCCCCCGACGGCGCGGGGGCGACCCTCGCCCGGCCGGGCCGGTACCGGGTGCTCGCGACCCTCGACGGCTTCGACACCGTCGACGTGCCGCTCGACGTCCCGCTCGCCGAGAGCCCGCCGGGCCCCACCCCGACCCAGACCCCGACCCCGACCCCGACCCCGCCACCGACCGGGCAGCTCGCCCTGACCCTGCAGCAGTTCGGCACGCTCACGGTGAACGCGACCACGGCGTCCGGCCATGCGGTGGCAGACCCCGTCGTGACGCTGAAGCGCGCGGGTGACCCCGACGTGACCCTCACCGCGACCCCCGGCACGAACTCGGTCTCGTTCGGGCGGGTCGCCCGCGGCGAGTACACGCTGACGGTCCGCGCGGCCGGCTACGCCTTCGTCGTCGACAAGGCCCAGACGATGACGAACGGGCTCAAGCCGGTCGACGTGCCGCTGACCCCGCTCGCGTCGATCGAGGGGACGGTGTCCGCGACGACCGCCGACGAGGGCCGCACGCGCACCCTCGCCGGCGTCACGGTGACGGCGACGCTGGGCGGCGTCGCGTTCTCGGCGGTCACGGATGCCGACGGGCGGTACCGGATCACCGGGACGACGACCAGCCAGGGCCTCGTGGGCGGGCACTGGCTGCTCAGGGTGACCGCGGCCGGCTACCACGCCCAGCAGCAGGAGACGGCCGACATCGGGCCGGGCTCCTCCGAGGTGAAGGCGCACGACATCCGCCTGGACCCGGACCCGGTGCTGTTCGTGGTGCGGCTCGACGACGCCGACGAGTCCGACACCGGCGACGTCGACGGGCTGGACGTCGTGCTGCTCACCGCGAACGGGCGCCCGATCGCCATCGGCCGGGGCCCCGGCACCACCCGCGGCTGCGACGCGCCGACGAGCGGCGGCCGCTTCTGCTTCAAGGGCCTCGTTCCCGACACCTACACCCTCGACGTGTCGGGGCCGGGGTACGCCCCGCTCACCGTGACCGTCACGGTGCCCGCAGGTGCGTCGACCCAGGTGAGCCTGCAGGTGGTGGCCCGGACCAACACGATCTCGGGAACCGTCTCCGGGCAGGCGGGGGCCGCCGCTGCGGCGCCGATCGGTGACGCCGAGGTCGGCTTGCGGGCCGACCCCCCCTCGGCGGGGACCGGCCGGACGACGACGACGAGCCCCAGCGGCGCGTTCTCGTTCTCGGACCTGTCGGACGGGGCCTACGTGCTGACGTTCGGCGCCGACGAGGACGACGACTACCCCACCGTCCAGCGCGCGGTCGTCGTCCGCGGCGGTCAGGTCGCCTCGCTGGACGTCGTCCTGTTCGCCACGGCGCGCGCCGTCACCGTGACGGTCACGTCCACGAACGGCTACGACCTCACCGGCGCGCTCGTGGCGCTGACCCCCGTCGATCCCGGGTCCACCCCGCTCGCGGCGCAGCCCGTGACCCGGACCAGCCCGTCGGGGACGACGTACGAGACCGTGTTCCCGCAGGTACCCCCCGGAGCGTGGACGGCGGCCGTGAGCGGCCCCGCGGGCCACGTCGGCACCTGGACGGCGAGCGTGGGCGTCTCCGCCACGACGGCGTCCGTCGCCGTGACCGAGCTGCGGGTGCGCGTCGCGGCGTCCAGCGCGGACGCGTCGGCCCCGGAGTCGCTGGGCTGGACCCTCGCGCGGACCGACCAGGGCCACGCCGGGACCGTGGCCACCGGATCCGTCGCCGTGGACGCGGGTGCCGACGTCGTCTTCGTCGACGCCGCGGGCAGCTACCTGATCACCCCTGCGGCGTCACCGGGGTGGACCGTGAGCCCGGGGTCGGTGACGCCTCCGGGCGGCAAGCCCGACGCCCTGGCGGCGTTCGTCCTCGCCAAGGCCGCGGCGCCGCCCCAGGCGAAGGTCGCCCGGGCCACCCCCGCACCGGCCCCGTCGTCGGCCCCTCCGACCACGCCGCCGCAGACCTCGCCGACGTCGCAGGCACCGCAGGCACCGCAAGCACCGCCGACCCCGACGGCACCGTCGGACAGCCCGCACCAGGTCGGGACGCCGACGCCGTCACCGTGACGCGCGGGTCCCTGGAGTGTGCGGTGCGCTCACCACCACCAGGCGATCAGCAGCCCGATGCCGACGCCGACGACGACCCCGGCGGCGGCGACCAGCGCCCACCACCACCACGGCGGCCCGGGCGCGTGCACCACGACCACCTCGGGTTCGGGCAGGGGCGAGGGGATCGGCGCGGGCGGGGGCGGGGGCGCGGGTTCCAGGCCGGACCCGCACCGCCAGCACGTGGCCGCACCGGGCGGGTTCAGCTCGCCGCACGCGGGGCAGGGGACGCTCACCAGGGCGTCGGTCCCGAGCGTCCCGGGGGCGCGGTGGTGCGCGCCGTCCGTGTCGGTGTCGCCGCCGCCCGCGGGCTCGAGCACGTCGCCCGGCCGCGCCCAGAACAGGGGGTAGTCGCACGCCGGGCAGAAGCCGGCGGCCTCGCGGCGGGCCAGGTCGACGTCCACGACCGAGCCGCAGTCGGGGCACGTCAGCGTCGTCCCGCTCACCCCGCAGGCCCGTCCACCGGCCCGGCGGGCCAGACCTGCCGGTCGGCGACCCACAGCTCGACGCGCACGTGGGCGGGCACCTCGTCGGCGATCAGCGTCACGAAGTCGGACTCCTGCATGCCCCCGGTGGAGGCCACGCGCATCACGACCCACGCGGCGTCCTGCGGGGCGCGGCCCTCGGCGACCACGCCGCCGCCGTCGCTGACCTCGGCGGGCCCGCCGCTGAGCAGTTCGAGCAGGTGCTGCAGGCCGCGCCGCGTGCCCCGCCAGGCGAGGGTGCGGGCGCCGGTGCGCAGCAGCCGCCGCTGCAGCTGCTCGGGCCTGGTGGGGTCCAGGCCGGGCAGGCCGATCCACTGCGCGAGCCACGGCAGCATCTCGGGCGGCGTGACGGTCGCGTCGGCGAGGTGTTCGAGGCTGTCCCCGTGCGCCATCAGGGTGTCGGCCTCGGCCTCGAACATCGCGACGAAGCGGGCGAAGAAGTCCTCCGACACCATCCCCACGGGCAGCTGGTCCACGAGCCAGCCGGGCCGCCTCACCGCACGACCACCCGCGGCGCGGCGGAGAGGAACAGCGTGTTCGGCTGCGGGCGCAGGGTCTCGCGCCCCGCGCCCAGCCGCGCCCCGGTGCGCAGGTCGTACTCGAACAGGACGATCTCCTCGACCCGCTCGACGCCGTCCACGGCCTCCAGCAGCGCCCCGACGGCGGCCGCGCTGAGCTCCGCGTCGAACGGCCAGCCCGTGCCCTCGGGCCCGCCGGTGAGGGGGTTCACGTACCGGTCGACCACGTCGAGCGCCCGCTGGCGCACCAGCGCGGCGGGACGCCCGGGCAGGGCGCGCAGCAGCACGGCGACGCTGACGCCCTGGTAGAACGGGGTGCCGACCTCCACGGCCACGCCGACCGTCCGCCGCAGGTCCAGGGCCCGGCAGATCGCGGCGAACAGCGGTTCGGACAGGGCGTAGTCGTCGATCGTCTGCGCCCCCGGGTCGCGGCGCACCTGCGGGACGACGAGCACCCGCACGGCCTGCCCCGGTTCGCGCCCCGGCAGGCAGCGCGCCCGGGCGACCTCCACCGACACCTCCCGGGTGATCCGCTCGAAGTCGCCCGCGGTCACCGCGCGCTGGCCGGTGCGCAGCGACAGGGGCCCGCGGACCTTCGCCTCCTCCACCGTCTCCGCGTCGACGCCCCCGCTCGCCGGGGCGAGGTTGATCACGCTCGCGACGAACGGGACGGTGCTGCGCAGGGCCGTCAGGGTGCGCGCCCCCACGTTCCCGGCGGCCCCGCCGCTGTGCCGGTACCCGGTGACGACGACCTGCGCGCCGTCGGGCGGGACCGCCCCGTGCCGGCGCAGCGACCCGTCGGGGTGGCGCACGCTCGGCCCGAACCGCACCACGCCGGTCGCCGAGTCCCAGACCACGTGCCGGTCCTCGGGGCCGGAGGCGGAGAAGTCCGACACCTCCTGCCACACCGTGGTGCCGCGCCGGCCGATCACCTCGACCACCTCGCCCTCGCGGCGGGCGGCCACGGGCGGGGCCGCGACGGCGAAGGCCTGGCCGGGCACGCCCGTCGACCTGCCCAGCACCTCGCGCGGGCGGGACGTGGAGTGCTCGGCGGGGACGACCACCCCCACCGCCTGGGCCTGCACCGACGCGACCCGCGGCGACGCCTCGTACGTGGGCTGCCCGGGGCGCGCGGCGAGCATCCGCACCCGCAGCCAGTGCGCCGCCGTCCCGGCCAGCGTCAGCGGCGCGTGCGCGCGCGGGACCATCAGGACGACGTCCCCGTCGCGGTTGAGCCCCCCGGTCGTGTCGCTGTGGACGTGGCAGCGCGCCCACGCCCCGCCCGTCCAGACCTCCCAGGACAGCGGCGGATCGGCGGGGTCGACGCCGATCCCCGCGGCGCTGGCCTGCACGGACAGCCGCACGACGAGCCCGGCCAGCGACTGCGCGAAGCCGAGCAGCAGCGCGTCCCCGGGCGTGGCCGGGTCGGAGGGGAAGCAGGTGGCGGCCGAGGCCGGGTAGGCGAGGTCGTCCCAGCAGTCGACCGGGGCGCCGCCCGAGGCCGGGGTGGCGTGGGCGGCGACCAGCCGGGGCGGGACGACGAGCGCGCCGGTCTCGGTGGAGAACACGACGGCGTCGGCGGCCGTCGCGGACGTCGCGACCTCGGTCCCCGCGGGGATCTCCAGGGGCACGGCGGCGGGCGCCGAGAGCCAGAACGTGAGGTCGGTGCGAGCGCTGGAGGGAGGGAACGGCTCGATCCCGGCGAGGTTGAGGAAGTGCACGAACAGCCGTTCGGGCAGCTGGTTGACCCGGAAGAGCACCATCTCGCTCATCCACGCGAACAGCTCGATCAGCGCGACGCCCGGGTCGGACACGTTGTGGTTGGTCCACTCGGGCGCGAACCGGGGGATCATCCGCTTGGTCTCGTCGACGATGTCCTGGAACGAGCGGTCGTCCAGGTTCGGTGCGGGCAGCGGCATCAGCGGTCCTCCCGCGGGATCACGTAGAACGGGTACACGAGGTTGCGGCGGTCGTTGGTGGACTTCACGCGGTAGCTGATCGCCACGCGCACGAGGCCCGGGTCCTGGGCGTCCTGGGTGGGTTCCACGGTGAGGACGTCGATCCGCGGCTCCCACTGCGCCAGCGCCTCGCGGACGGCGACGGCGACGAGGCCGAGCAGCGTGGGGGTGACGGGCTCGAAGGCCAGCTCCCAGATCCGGCAGCCGAACGCCGGGCGCATGACGCGTTCCCCGGGGGCGGTGAGCAGGACGACGCGGATCGAGCGGTCGAGGTCGTCGGTGCCCGAGGAGAGCCGCAGCGATCCGGTGTGGTCGACCTGCAGGGGCCAGGAGAACCCCGCGCCGACGAAGGAGGCGTCCATCAGTTGATCATCACCACGCCGCCCTTGACGACGGTCTGGCCGGCGGCCTCCAGCGTCGCCTGCGCCCGACCCTCGACGGCGACGGTCGCCCCGGACGCCTTCAACGGGCCCGTCGCCGTGAGCGTGACCTGCGGCGCCTCGATCGTCACGGACACGGTGCCCTTCACGGAGATCTCGGCGCCCTTGAGCGCGACCTTCCCGGCGCCGTCCAGCTCGATGCTCGACGCCCCGGCGGTGATCGTGAGGGGCACGCCGGTGGGCACCTCGAGGTCGGCCCTGTCCTTGCCCAGCCGCAGCCGCGCCTGCCCTCCGGCGAGGCTGAGCAGCACGTGCTGCTCCGCGGGGGCGCTGCCGTCGCTCAGCTCCACCACGTGCCCGAGCCGCGAGCTCAGCCGCCGCGCCTGCACCGAGCCGCCGCCCTCGGCGGTGAGCTTCGTGGGCAGCGTGTCCCGGCTGCCGAACAGGCCCCCGAGCACGACGGGCCGGCGGGAGTCGCCGCCCTCGAAGCCGACGAGCACCTCGTCGCCGACCTCGGGCAGGAACGTGACACCCCGCGCCTTGCCGCCGCCGACGGTCGCGACCCGCGCCCACGCGGTCGTGACCTGGTCGCCGAGGGTCTCCAGGCGGACCCGGACCCGGCCGAACCCCTCGGGATCGGCGAGGTCGCTGACGGTGCCGACGAGCAGGCCGGCGTGGCCGGGGTCGTACGCCGCACCGACGGCGCCCGGCCCGCCCGAGGCGATCGCGGCCAGCCCCGCGGGTGCGCGGTCGCCCGCCGTGAACCTGGTCCAGAACCCGTCCGCCCGGTACACGTGCTCGACCTCGACGACGGGGTAGCTGCCGCCCGCGGGCCCCACGCCGCTGACCGTGACCGTGCCGCCGGGGCGCAACCCGGGTGCCAGCGGCCCCCGGCCCCGCGCCGTCACCCAGCCGCTGGCCTTGAGCATCGCCGTGGCCAGCCGCTTGGCGTCCGTCGCGTCGGTGGGGCTCGCGAGCGTCGTGAGCACGAGGCCCGTCCCCGTCGGCTTCGCGCGGACCGCCTCGGCCAGGGACGGGGGGACGGCGCCGGCCTTCTCGGCGTCGGCGACGCCCTGGACGAGCTCCTGGCGGCGGGCGTCCCAGCCGCGGACGGCGACTTTGCGCGGCGGGTCGTCGTGCACCCGCACGGTGAACTCCAGCAGCGAGTCCCCGACGGCGAGGGCGACCTCGGGCGCGAGGGGGGTGCCGGAGCGCCCGTTGTTCGGCCAGAAGTGGAAGGTCGACCCGGCGACGATCCAGTCGCAGCCGTAGCGGCGGGCGACCTCGTCGACGAACGCGAGGTCGGTGTCGGCCTGCAGCACGTAGTCCTGGTCGCCGGGCGGGGTGCTCACCGACGAGCGCAGCCCCGCGCCGGCCACGACCTTCTCGATGATCCCCGCCCACGACATGGTCTGGTAGGTCGCCGCGTGGGCCTGCCGGCTCAGCGCGTAGGCGCCGTCCTCGACGACGACGACGACGAGCTCGGGGACGCCCCCGGCGGGCTGCTCCAGACCGACCGACGTGACCGTGCCCTCGAACAGCGACACGGCTCGGTCGTGCTGGCCGCGCCCGCGGGCCCTCACCTCGACCTTCCTGCCGAGCGCGAACGCCGCGTCCCCGACCAGCGCGTAGCCGGGGTCGGTGAAGCGCAGGGTGCTCCGGCCGATCGTGCGCAGGGCCGTCAGCAGGCGCAGCTCGACCAGGGCGTCGGCGTACTTCTGCCCGACGACCTGGCCGTCGACCAGCAGCAACGGTGCGAGCGCCGTGCCCGGGGACGCCGTCGCGGTGACGCTCACGAGTCCACCCCCGGGATCGCCAGCAGGGCCCCTGCCCGCAGCGCGAGCGGGTCCTCGATCCGGTTGGCCGCGGCGAGCTGCCGCCACCGGGTCGCGTCGCCGTAGTGCCGGGCGGCGATGCGGTCGAGGGTCTCGCCGGGCTGCACCCGGTGCACCCGGTGCGGGTGGGGCGTGCCGGAGGTGGGGTTCTGCGGGCCGAAGGCCTCGGACGCCTCGTACTGGCGCAGCTGCAGGCCGACGGTGGCGCGCAGCGGGACGCCGTCGGCGGACACGTAGGTGAACGTCACCGTGAGGCTGGTGACGACGGCCTTGAACGAGTAGAGCCGCCCCCAGTGGAAGACCACGTACGGGGGCCGGGCATTGTTCTTCTCCGGGTCGCTGCCGGGCAGGCTCGGATCGATGTCCATGAGCCCCATGAGCTTGCCCGTGTACGTGGTGACGGGCGTGCCCGTGTCGGTGGTGTCGAAGAACAGCTCGACCGACATCGTCGCCGAGCTCGCGCCCGCGTAGGACAGTTGCGGCACGCCCTGGCCGGGCGCGCTGGTGCCCGTCCAGGAGTTGCCGCGGCTGATCGACAGCCGTGCGGGGTTGTACAGGCAGCGCAGCTCCTCGCCGGTCTCCAGCTTGAGGAACGCCTTCTCCGCGGCCATCAGAACACCCCCGGCCCGCGACGTCCGTGGCGTTCGATCTCCTCGGCGATCCTGTCCTCCAGTCGCGCGAGCACCCGCCGGGTCACCTCGTCCGTGAGCCCCTCGGTCAGCTGGTGCGTGAGCTGGTCGGCGACCCTCGTCGCGACCGCGTCGACGTCGCCGGGCGCCAGTCCCGGCCCTTGCGTCCAGTCCGGTCCGAGCGCGGTGGGGTGGCCCGGGCCGGGGTGGTGCGGCGTCATGGGGTCCTCCGGTGCGGCGGGGCCGGTGGTGGCCGTGCTCGCCCACGGCAGGTCGTCGGCCACGGCGGCCTCGGCGGCGAGCAGGCGGCGCAGCGTGGCGGGCATGCCCGCGCCTTGCGCGCGGGGCCGGTCGGACGATCGGCGGGGCGTCGCCCCGGCGGGTCCCGGGGCGGCGGGCCTGTGCGGGGAGGGTGCGTGGGGGGAGGACGCGTGGGGGGAGGACGCGTGGGGGGAGGACGGCGTCAGGGCCCGGCGGACCAGGGCCGTCGCGCCCGCCGCGGAGGGGACGACGCGCGCCCTCGTCACCGCGGCGGCGCCGGCTGCGGCGTCCGGCACGCCCGGTGTCCACCCCGTCGTGCCCTGCCCGGCGGGTACCGCGGAGCGTGCTCCTGCCGAGGCGGGGACCGGTGGGCCGTCGAACCGTGCGGGGCGTGCCTCGCCGAACAGGGCCGTCCCCGACGCCGCGGGCACGCCTGCGGCCTGCGCGGGCCACGCCGATGCCGCCCCCTGGTGCGTGCGTCCGGGGGTGGGCCCCGTGAGCCTGCCCGCGAGCGCCGACAGCGCAGGCAGCCCCGACAGGCCCGAGAGCGCCGGCAGCACCGACAGCGCGGGCAGGGCAGGTACGGCCGGGCCGAGGGCAGTCGGCAGGCTCGCCGAGACGTGCCCGGGACGCGCCGCCGGTGTGGCGGTCGTCGTCGTGGCCGACGCCGGCGGACCGGTCGTGGTGGTCGTCGCAGTCGTGGTCGTCGTCGTGGTCGGCGAGGTTTCGGTCGTGGTCGCCGTCCGAGCCGCGGTGCGCCGGACGGGGCCCGGCGCGGGCCGGGGCGAACCCGCTGCCGGCCGAGCGGGACTCGGAGCGGGTCGGGTCGGACTCACCGGGGGTCGCGTCGCAGCTGCGGGGGTCGGCGACGTGGCCGTCCCTGGCGTGGCCGCTGCCGTACCGGGGACCGCCGGTCGCGCCGCGTGCGCCGTCGCCAGGCTCCGCCGCACGGTCCGCGCCGGGGTGGTGGTGGTGGCCGTGGTCAGGTTTGCGGGCAGGGCTGCGGGCAGCGGGGCGTCGGTGCCGCTGAGAAGTGCGGGGATCACGTGCTCGACGCGCCTGAGCGCCGGCGGCGTCCAGGTCGTGGCGGCGCCGCTCGTGCGGCGGACCTCGGCGCGACCCACGCGCGAGGCCGTGCCGGTGGGTGCGGGCGACGGCGCGGCCAAGCCGTCCAGGGCTCGCAGGAGACAGGTGCGCCTGCCGACCGACGGCGACCCGGGGTCGGCGTCCGGCACCGCGCGGACGCGACCGCTCGCGAGGACGGCATGGCCGGTGCCGGCGCCGGTCGCCGTCGTCGCCGTCGTCGGCATCGAGCCCGCGGACGTCCCGGGCGTCGGGGCCGTGCTCGTCCGTCCTGCCGCGACGGCGGGCGTCGGGGCCGAGCTCGTCCGTGCCGCCGCGACGGCCCTGCCGATCGGTGCCGGGGTCGCCCGCTCCACTGCGGCGGCGCCCGCGGTGGTGATCCGGGCGTCAGGGCCGTCGAGGCGGCGGCGCCGTGCGGCGAGCACGGCCACCCGACGCGCGGGGCGCGGCCGGGTCCCCGTCGGCAGCGCTGCCGGAACCCGGGTCGGCAGGGGTGCGGGAAGTTCTCCGACGTGGACGTGGTGGTCGGGGAGCGCCCCCTCGTCGCCCACGGCGTCCGCCGCTGCCGGACCCGTCAGCCCTCGCACCGACCGGCGCAGGACGGGCGAGGGATGCGGCGGCGCGGGCCGTCCCTTGGCGGGGGCCACGGTCAGCACGGCCGGCCGCCCGGCGGCATCCGCCGCCACGGATGTCGGCGCAGGCAGAGGTGCAGGCGCGAGTGCGGGCGTGGCTGCGGGTGCCGGCGCGGGGGAGGGCCGGGAGCGCAGGGCAGGCGACGGCGCCCGCTCGACGGCGCGCCGGCGCGTCGCACCGCCGTCGAGGGCCTGCAGCCGTCGCCGCACCGCCGCCCGTCGTGCGGTCGTGCGCGTGGGGGCCGCCGCGGAGGGGGTGTGCTGGGGAGGTCCGGCCGGGGGGCCCGTGGGCGCCACCCGCGGCGATCGGTCGGCCTCCACGAGCTTCCCCGGCGGCTGCCCGGCCTGCCCGCGGCCTCGCCCGGCCTGGGGCGGCACGGGAGCCGCCGGAGGGCGCGCCACCGGCTGAGGGCGGGTGCCGGGGTCGGGGGCGCGGCTCGATCCGGTGGCGTTGCGGTCCAGCGGCGTGATCATGGTTCCGGCCGCGGTGACCTGGGGCGGAAGGTGCATCGGGACGACCCGTGGCGCGGTGACGACGGCGAGCGCGCCACCCGCACCCGCCGAGCCGCGATCGGCCTCGCCGGGCATGGCGCGCACGACCCGGGGCAGCCCGCGCCGCCCCGTCGCGGCGGGAGCGCCGCCGGCCGCGGGAGCGCCGGGACCACCGGCGACACCGAGCCCGACGCCGAGCCCGACGCCGAGCCCGACACCGAGCAGGTGCGAGGGGTGCAGGGGCCGGACGGCGGGCGAGGCGGGCCCCGCCGCGCGCACCGGGGACGCCGCCGCGAGGCTGCGCCGCACCGTCCATCCACGCCCGGGCGACTCGGCGAACCGGCGCGACGCCGTCGCGAGCCTGCCGAGCCCGCCCACCCGCTCGCCGGGGGCGTGCAGCCCCCGGCGCAGGGGCGGCGGCGGGGTCGCCGCGTCGGGGTCGGTCGTCACGGGCTCACCCCTGCCGGGTCTTGGCACGGAACCCGTGGTGGGCCACCTCGAGCTGCTCGATCAGCTCGTCCTCGCGCCCGACGTCGAGGTCGGGCCCGGTCCAGCTCACCGCGAAGACGCGGTCGAACTCCCAGGAGCGCAACCGGTTCCCCTCGTGGTCGAGGGCGCTGACGGCCCCGGTGCTGCGCCGCACGGAGTTGCCGTTGCTCGCGAAGCCCTCGCCGCCGGAGGCCGCGACCCAGGTGAACAGGGCGTCGCTGGACACCAGGCCGCGCGAGAACACGAGGTTGGGCCAGGTCAGCCTGCCGGGGAACTTGTGCACGAACCCGTTCTCGCCGCCCTCGGCGTACTGCTCCACCTCGACGGACAGCTGCAGCCCGCGCACGGTGCGGAAGCTGCCGATCTCGACGCCGTCCACCTCCAGCAGGAACCACGCGGTCGTGATCCCGCCACCGAGCGGTTCGACGTCCTCGGGCAGGTCATCCCACCCCATCGCGCACCTCCTGCCAGGCTCGGTCGTTCAGGGACGAGATCGCCCGGACGAGCCGGACGCGGTCGAGGTGTTCCAGGTCGAGCAGGTCGGCCAGCGGCCAGTGCAGGTGGTAGGCGAGGTAGGCGATCTCCTGCCAGAGCGCCTCGGCGGGGTAGCGCAGCACGGGTCAGCGCCCGTCGCCGGGGATCTCCTGGATGGCCGCGCGGGTGGGCCGGGCCGAGGCGTCGGCGGCGGCGAGCAGCAGCGGTGCGTCGTCGCGCGGGCGGGGCGAGGCGGAGGCGGCCCCCGCGTACCCGTGCGTCGCCTCCTCGGCGGTGAGGTCCAGGCGCGGTCCCGGCGGCCCCGGCGGTGAGGCGGTGCCGGCTCCCGGGGCCTGCGCGGGGCCGGTCGTCGTCGCGGCGGGGCCCGAGCCCGGCAGCCCGGCGGCGCCGAGCTCGCGCTGCGCCTGGATCAGCTCCTCGAACTCCTCCCGCGTGCCGAAGTTGATCACACCGTAGAAGTCCTGCAGGAACGCGAGGTCGGCCGCGAACAGGCCCTCGATCTCGCGGGGGGTGACGAGGTCGAGCGTGCCCAACCGCTCGACGACGCGGGCGAGGACGACGATCGTCAGCCTCGGGTCGTCGGGGCCGCTGACGGTCGGGTCGCGCAGGGGTTCCAGCTCGTCGCGGCCGGTGGCCAGGCGCATCGTGCCCTCGCGGTGGACGACGCCGGCGTCGTCCACGTACCCCCGCGGCAGGGTGAACTCGTAGCGGGTCTTCAGGGCCACGGCGTCACTTCACCCGCTCGAGCCGCTCGATCACGAGGGTGATCGTCTCCTTGACGACCTCGGCGCTCTCGACGCTCAGCTGGTCGGTGGAGATCTTGCTGGGCCAGGCGTTGAAGAAGTTGAACCGCGAGACCTCGGTGAGCGTGGTGTCGAACATGACCACGGAGCCGTTCTTGCGCTGGGACGCGCGGTTGGTCGCCGACATCCCGCCGTTGCGGATGGCGTTGAACCACTGCCACATCTTGTCGCCCTTGGAGTCCAGGGGGGCCACGCGCGCCAGGCTGAGGTCGGAGGCCTGGACGCGGTTGCCCATCACCTTGATCTCGTTCTGGACGGCCTTCGGGAAGCCGATCTTGCGGGGCGAGACGGCGACCTCGATGTCGAGGCCCGACACGCTGATCAGCGAGGTGACGATCTCGCCGTCCAGTTCCAGCCAGAAGTTCTGGGCGACGATCGGGTCGTAGGTGAACAGGCCGTAGGTCGACACGGGGGCTCCTCGCAGGGGGGAAGGGGTCGGGGGCGGCGCGGGTGGCGGGCCCCTGGACAGGGGCGCAGGCCGGGGGTCAGGACGCCGTCTGCTTGTTCTGGCTGATCCGGAAGATCACGAACTCGGCGGGCTTGACGGGCGCGAGGCCGACCTCGACGACGAGCTTTCCGGCGTCGATCGACTCGGGGGGGTTGGTGGTGGCGTCGCACTTGACGTAGAAGGCCTGGTCGGCCGAGGAGCCGAACAGCGCCCCGGCCTGCCACAGCCCCGTCAGGTAGCCGGTGAGGGTGCGGTTGACGCCCTCCCACAGCTTGACGTCGTTCGGCTCGAAGACCGTCCACTGCGTGCCGGTCATGATCGTGGACTCGACCATGTTGAACAGCCGCCGGACGTTGACGTACTGCCAGTCGGTGTCGGAGGTGAGGGTGCGCGCGCCCCAGATCCGGATGCCCCGGGTGCCGAACGGGCGGATGCAGTTGATCCCGATGGGGTTGAGCAGGGACTGCTCGTTCTGGGTGATCGGCCGCTCGACGTCGAGGGCGCCGCGGATGGTGTCGTTGGCCGGGGCCTTCCACACGCCGCGGGTGTCGTCGGTGCGGGCCCACACGCCCGCGACGTGCCCGGACGGCGGGACGAGGCGGGTCGCGTCCGCGCCGGTGGCGCTGGGGTCCTCGACGCTGATCCAGGGGTAGTACATGGTGGCGAACGCCGAGTCGTACATGGCGGTCTCCGAGCGCCACTCCTTGATCGCCTGCGGGGTCATCCCGGGCGGTGCGTCGAGCACGGCCATCCGGTTCGGGTACAGCTCGCAGTGGGCGATCAGCGCGGTCTGGACGGCCTTCCACATCCCGAGGTCGACGCTGCCGTCGTCCTTCGTGGCCGCGGTCAGCAGGTCGGGGACGATCACCATGGTGACGTCCTCGGCGATCGCGAGGCCGTTGATCCCGCTGCGGCTGGTCTCGGACCCGGCGAACTTGCGGCCGGTCACGGGCACGGGCACCGGGTCGGCCTTGGCCAGCCGGTAGCTGCCCGGGCGCAGGAGCTCCAGCTGCTGGGCGAGGTCGGTGCCGGAGGCGACCGAGACCTTCACCTTGACGTGCTGGCTGGTCTTGTTGACGACGGCCGCGGCGTCCCGGTCGCCGCCCAGGGTGAGGTCGTCGAACGTCTCCACCGTGCGGTCGTCCAGGTCGATGCGCAGCGTGAAGGGGGCGGGCCCGTCGGCGTCGGGGTCGGCCTCGGCGGGTTCGACGTGGACGGTGATGTCGGCGTCGGGGGCGAGGCTCTCGACCTCCAGCGGGGTGCCGAGCGCACGGTCGGCGGCGGGCAGCGCGAGCCGCGCCGGCTTGCCCGCCGGGGCGGCGTGGGGGACCCGGACCACGTAGGCGAGGGACCCGCCGTTCTGGAAGTAGCCGTAGACCGACAGCGGCAGCAGGGCGTCGCCGGTGAAGCCCCCGTACAGGGACTCGAACTGGGTCCAGCTCGTGACCAGGCGCGGGGCCTGGCCCTGCGGGTCGAGCGGGTCGTCACCGGGCGCCTGCGCCGTGAAGCCGACGAACGCGGCGACGGCGGTGGGCGCGGAGGTGAGGACCTTCTGCGAGGAGGGGACCTCCTCGACGTACACCCCGGGGGCGGTGTAAGTGGGCACGGACTCTCCCTCACGCACTGACCGCCACGACAGGCGGTGACCTGCCCGTGACGCTAGGCAGCGGCCGTGCCGACGGGCATCCGTAATCGCTACGGATCCGCCTCGGGCACCCGCGCAATCCCCCCTCCCTGGACCAACTGGACGAATCGCCCGAGAACCGGTGCGGCGCGCGGGAGGGGAATGCCAGACTGAGCCGAATCCGACAGTGAGCGAACAGGCACGCGACGTGACGACGCGCGCCTGTCGGCGCTGTCCGCCCTGGTCACCGAGGGGGACGCCGAGATGAAGTCCACCGCGCCCGACACCGCATCGCTGCGCCTGCTGTCCCCGCGCTCCGGGACCACGTCCGCCCCCCGCCCCTGGCCCGAGATGGATCGCGGTCTGGTGCTGGCCGCCGTGGAGTCCGCGTTCGCCGCGGGCCGCAGCGCGCTCGTCGTCGGCGTGCCGGGGGTGGGTGCCACCACCCTGGTGACGGCCGCGGTCGAGCTGATCCGGCCCCGGTACTGGTCGACCGTTGACGTCGGATCGCAGGCCGACACGCTGCCCGACGCCCCCGGGCCCCTGCTCGCGCTGCTGCGGTCCCGCGCCGTCCTCTCGCTGCCCGCCGCGGCCCCCGCGCCGGACCACCCCAGCGCCGCATCGGCCCCCTCGGCGGGTGCGGCCGTGCCCGCCGCCCGCATGGGGGACGGCGGCGTCGGGCCCACCGCTGCCGCGCCCTCCGCGCCGGAGGGCGGGGAGCGGCTGTGCGTCCTCGCCGACGACGCGCACCTGTTGCCCGAGGGCACGTCGCGGGCCCTCGCCGAGCTCGCGCGGTCGGCCGAGATCCAGCTCCTGGCGACGATGCGCCCGGCCGCCGCGGGCAGCCCGCCCTGGCTGGGGCTGTGGCGCGGGGGCCGCGCCGAGCGCGTCGACCTGCTCCCGCTCACCCGCACGGAGGTCGAGGAGCTGCTCCGACGCGCCCTCGGCGGCCCGGTGGCCGCGACCGTCGCCCGGCGGCTCTGGACGGCGGCCGCGGGCATCCCCCTCTACCTGCGCGAGCTCGTCCGCCTGCAGCGGGCGGCGGGGCTGCTGGTCGAGCGGGACGGCGTCTGGACGGTCGGGGACGGCGAGCCGTCGCGGACGCGCCTGGTCGACATCGCCCGGCACGAACTCGCCGCGCTGTCGCCCGAGTGCCGCGAGGGCCTGGAGCTGCTGGCCCTGACCGAGCCGCTGCCCCTGGCGACGTTCGTCGACGTCGTCCCCGAGACCGTCGTCG
Organism: Kineosporiaceae bacterium; assembly: GCA_046330935.1. Lineage (GTDB taxonomy): Bacteria > Actinomycetota > Actinomycetes > Actinomycetales > Kineosporiaceae > JAXLRU01. Next base: position 318,836 of record JAXLRU010000003.1, on the reverse strand, counting down.
AGTTCCTGCTCGAGCAGCGCCTGGTGGCCCTCGGCCATCCAGGTGGGCGGCACGCGCGCCTCACCCCCGAGGTCAGCGTGGTCCCGCCTGCCTTCGCCGAAGCGGTGCGCGACCTGACCCCCCTGCGCCGGCGGCGCCAGCTGCTGGGCGAGCTGGCCTCCGGTCCGGGTGCCGGGCCCCGGCTGCCCGCACCCCCCGACGGCCTGCTGAGGACGGTGCTCTCCTCGATCGAGTGCGGGCTGCCGCAGCCCGTCGAGCAGGTGCTGACCGCCATGGCGAGCGCCCTCGTCGGCAGCGCCCCGGAGGCGGCGCTGCAGCTGGGGGACGCCGTGCTGGCCGGCGGTCCGTCCGGCAGCGCCCCGCCGCCCGAGGTGGCGGCGCGGGTCCGGCTGCTGCGGGCGGCCGCGTGGCGCCTGCTCGACCGGCCGGCGCTCGCCGCGCAGGAGGCCTCGTTCGTGCCCCACCTGCTGGCCCGCCCGATGTCGGCCGCGAGCCGGCGCGCGCTGTCCCTGCGCCTGGTGGAGGTGGTCGAGGACCTCCACTTCCACGGTGGCGACACGGCGGCCGCGCTGGCCGGCCTCGACCGCTTCGCGGCCGGGCTGTCCCCCGACGCCGACCGCGCGACGTGGAACCTCGTGCGGCTGGACCGGCTGGAGCGCCTGGGCCGCGCCGGCCGCCACGCCGAGGCGCTGCCGGAGAGCCTCGCGGTGCTCGGGGCGGGCGGGGGGATGGCGGCGAGGGCCCTGCTGCTCGTCCCCGCGACGGCGGTGGGCCTGGCCGAGCACGGCAGGTTCGCCGAGTCGGTGCAGGTGCTGCAGCAGCACGCGCCCGCCGCCGTCTCCCGCGTGGAGACCCCGGGGCTGCCCGCCGGCGTCGCTCTCGCCGGGGTCCTCGTGCACCTGTGGCGCGGCGACGTCGAGGCCGCGGACCGGACCGTCACCGACGCCGCCGACGCCACGCGCCCCCATCTCGACCGGGCCGGCACGGGCGACCTGTGCCGGGGGCTGCTCGCCGCGGCTCGGGGGCAGTGGTCCCAGGCGGTCGAGGCCCTCGCCTGCGCCTGCGCCTGCTGCGACGCCGCCGACCCTGCGGGGGTGTCGGCGCTCGCCCTGGCCGCCCACGCCCTGGCCGCCTAGGCGCTGGGGGAGCCGGCGCGGGCCGCCGTCCTCGCTGATCGGGTGGCGGGGGTGCCGCTGCGCGGGGCCGCGGCGATGGAGTCGCAGGTGCGGCTGTTCCTCCTCGACTCCCTGGCCTGGTCGCGGGGCGGAGAGCTGGCCGTGCGCGCGCACGAGGTGGCCCGCTGGGCGCGGCGCGAGGGACTGCTCCGGGCCGAGCTGGAGGCCTGGCACCGGATGACCCTCGCCGCGCACCTGGAGGGTCGCCCCGCCGATCCCGCCCCACGGGACCGGATGCGCGAGCTCGCCGCCTCGATGGCCGGCGCCCCCCGCCCGCAGGCGCTGCTCGCCCACGCCGAGGCGATGATCGACGGTGACCTGCCCTTCGTCCAGGTGGCCGCCCGCGAGCTGGCCCGGCTGGGCCTGTGGCTGCCCTCCGCCGCGCCCGGGGTGGGCCTGACGCGGAGGGAGCGCGAGATCGCCGGGCTCGCCGCCGGCGGCTTGAGCAGCAAGGAGATCGGGGAGCGGCTGACCCTGTCCGTGCGCACGGTGGACTCCCACCTGTCCCGGGTCTTCGCCAAGCTGGGCGTGCGCAGCCGGCACGAGCTCGGGGCGCTGGTCCGCCCGGCCGGCGGGGCGCCGCGGTCCTCGTGACCGCCCCCCGTGGGTCCCGGTGCTCACCACGCAAGGTGACGGCGCGGAGCCCTCGCATCGTTTCGCCGCGGGGGATGATTTCTCTCAGTGATCGAACGTGCGGGGTGCTGCGGAAGAGAACTGATCGACTTGCGCATTCCGTGACGTCCTGGCGGACCGTGACACTTCCGTGTCGTGGTCGCGAGAATCCTGCGCGCGGGCTGAAACGCATCAGCAGTTGCGGTGGCGCCGCAGGCGCCTATGCTCCACCGGCTTCTCGACCGCACTGCGCGACCTGTTTCACGACTGTTATTGGGTCGTGACGCGTTCGGCTTGTGCCCAGGCGGTTCTGATCCTTTACTCGAGCCATCCCCAGCGTCGGAGACCACACCTTGATCCCTCCGGCGTCGGGTCGGAGAGGAGAACTCACATGGGCGTGAGGTCCAGGGCCGGGCGGGTCGCCGTTCTCGGCGGCATCGTCGGGCTGGCAGCCACCGGTCTCGTTGCCTGCGGCAGCGACGACGAGGGTGGCAGCGACGCATCGGCGCAGACCATCGACTGTGCCCCCTACACCAAGTTCGGTGACCTCAAGGGCAAGACGGTGACGGTCTACACGTCGATCGTCGCCCCCGAGGACGCCTCGCACATCGAGTCGTACAAGCCGTTCGAGAAGTGCACCGGCGTCCAGGTCAAGTACGAGGGCTCGAAGGAGTTCGAGGCCCAGCTGCCCGTTCGCGTGAAGGCGGGAACCCCGCCGGACATCGCGTTCATCCCGCAGCCCGGTCTGCTGAAGACGATGGTCGGCACCGGTGCCGTGAAGGCCGCGCCGGCCGACACCGCCACGAATGTCGACAAGTACTTCGGGCAGGACTGGAAGGGCTACGGCACGGTCGACGGCACCTTCTACGCCGCGCCACTGGGTGCGAACGTGAAGTCCTACGTCTGGTACTCCCCGGGCGTGTTCAAGGACAAGGGGTACACCGTTCCCACGACGTGGGACGAGCTGCTCACCCTGTCCAAGAAGATCGCCACCGACGACCCGCAGTCCAAGCCGTGGTGCGCGGGCATCGGCTCCGGTGACGCCACCGGCTGGCCCGCGACGGACTGGCTGGAGGACGTCCTCCTGCGCACGGCCGACAAGGAGACCTACGACAAGTGGGTCGCCCACGAGATCCCGTTCAACGACCCTGCCGTCGCCACGGCGCTGGGCAAGGTCGGCGAGATCCTCAAGAGCCCGGCCATGGTCAACGGCGGTCTGGGTGACGTGAAGAGCATCGCCACGACGACCTTCCAGGACGCGGGCCTGCCCGTCGTCCAGGGTGGCTGCTACATGCACCGTCAGGCCTCGTTCTACGCCTCCAACTGGCCCAAGGGCACGAAGGTGGCCGAGGACGGCGACGTGTGGGCGTTCTACCTGCCCAGCGTCGACCCGTCGAAGGGCAAGCCGGTCCTCGGCGGCGGCGAGTTCGTCACCGCCTTCGCCGACCGTCCCGAGGTGCAGGCGTTCCAGACGTTCCTGTCCTCCGCCGAGTGGGCCAACCTCAAGGCGAAGGCGACGACGGGCGGCGGCTGGGTCAGCGCCAACAAGGGCCTCGACCCGAACAACCTGGTCAGCCCCATCGACCAGCTGTCCGCGAAGACCCTGGCCGACCCCCAGGCCGTGTTCCGCTTCGACGGTTCGGACATGATGCCGAGCTCCGTCGGTGCGGGCACCTTCTGGAAGGGCATGACCGACTGGATCACCGGCAAGAGCGACACGGAGACCCTGGACTTCATCGAGAAGTCCTGGCCGAAGAGCTGACGCAGTCCCTGGCAGGACCCCGGTCGCACCAGCGACCGGGGTCCTGCCGCACCCGCGGCCGCCCTGCCGCGCCCCCGCCCGCGCCCGCTCCGGCGTCGCGCCCGGGGGTCCGGCTGAGTCCTCGACGTCCCTCGTCCCCGCACTGGGACCCCCGGGTCCCGGAGGTGAATCCATGTCCGTTGCCGAGAAGTTCGCGCAGATGGTGCTCGCTGTCGCGATCTTCGCCGCCGTCTTCGTCGCGATCCTCCTGCTCGCCGGCCGCGTGCGCGGCCGCTCCGCCGAGCGCGTCCAGGCCGCCTCCTTCGCCGGCCCCGCGCTGCTCCTGCTGGCCGTCGGCCTGCTCTACCCGATGCTGCGCACCGTCTACGAGTCGTTGCTCACCCGCAACGGCAAGGGCTTCGCGGGCCTCGACAACTACGTCACGATCTTCACCGACCCCGACCAACTGACGGTGTTGCGCAACACGATCCTGTGGGTCGTGCTCGTGCCCGCGCTCTCGACGGCCTTCGGCCTGCTCTACGCGGTGCTCGTGGACCGCACGCGGATCGAGGCGCTCGCCAAGTCGCTGATCTTCCTGCCGATGGCCATCTCGATGGTCGGCGCGTCGATCATCTGGAAGTTCATGTACGACTACCGGCCGCGGGGGCGCAACCAGATCGGCCTCATCAACGAGCTGCTGCTGAAGTTCGGCTTCGACCCGCAGAACTTCTTCCTCATCAAGGATCCCTGGAACAGCATGTTCCTCATCGCGGTGATGGTGTGGATCCAGGCCGGTTTCGCCATGACGGTGCTCTCGGCCGCCATCAAGGCGATCCCCGACGACATCATCGAGGCGGCCAAGCTCGATGGCGTCGGCGGGATCAAGATGTTCCGTTTCGTGACGCTGCCCTCGATCCGCCCGGCGGTGGTCGTCGTGCTGACGACGATCGGCATCGGCACGTTGAAGGTCTTCGACATCGTCCGCACCATGACCGGCGGTCAGTTCCAGACCAGTGTGATCGCCAACGAGTTCTACAACCAGAGTTTCCGCTACGACAACACACCCCTCGGCGCAGCCCTGGCCGTGGTGCTGTTCGTCCTCGTCATCCCCATCGTGATCTACAACGTGCGCCAGCTGCGGAAGGCGGACGCCCGATGAGCACCTCGACCCCTCCCGTCGTGGAGATCCCCGCCACCGTCGCCACCGATTCCCGCGGCAGCCGGGCCGCCCTGGCCCGGCGGCGGCTCACCTCGCTGCCCGCCTCGATCGTCGCGCTCGTCCTGGCCGTCCTGTGGACGATCCCGACCGCGGGCCTGCTCGTCACCTCGTTCCGGCCGCAGCTGGACATCGGCAGGTCGGGCTGGTGGACGGTGTTCACCGACCCCGAGTTCACCCTCGACAACTACCACGAGGCGCTCACCTCGGGCAGCAACAACCTGGGGCAGTACTTCGTCAACAGCATCGTCATCACGCTGCCGGCGGTGGTCCTGCCGATCCTCATCGCGTCGCTGGCGTCCTACGCCTTCGCGTGGATGAAGTGGCGGGGGCGCGACACCCTCTTCGTGGTCGTGTTCGCGCTGCAGATCGTGCCGCTGCAGGTGACCCTCATCCCGCTGCTGACGATGTACCAGAAGAACCTGCACATCGCGGGCACCTACTGGAGCGTGTGGATCTCGCACACGATCTTCGCCCTTCCCCTGGCGATCTTCCTGCTGCACAACTTCATGCGGGAACTGCCGGAGGAGCTCATCGAGGCCGCCCGGGTGGACGGGGCGGGGCACGTGCGGATCTTCTTCCAGGTGCTGCTGCCGCTGATCACCCCGGCGCTGGCGGCGTTCGGCATCTTCCAGTTCCTGTGGGTGTGGAACGACCTGCTGGTGTCGCTGACCTTCCTCGGCGGCACGCCCGAGGTGGCGCCGCTCACGGTGCGCGTGGCCGAGTTGTCGGGCACGCGGGGCAACGCCTGGTACCTGCTCTCGGCGGGCGCCTTCATCTCGATGATCGTCCCGATGCTGGTGTTCCTGTCCTTGCAGCGGTACTTCGTGCGCGGCCTTCTCGCGGGCGGGCTCAAGGGCTGATGGGTGCAAGGTGACAACGATTCCGTCGTCACCGGGCGAAGGGCGCGGCCGAACCGGCCGCGCCCTTCGTCGCATCCAGGACTTTCGGCCCCGAAGTAACCGTGGCTCAGCGTGCTCGGCCGCCCGTTCGGCTGTCCGCCGTTTGAGTGATCTTGTCACCTTGCGACCGGTAGTTGAAGGATCCGGTAGCTAACGTCGAATCGTGACTCTTGATACATCTGCGCACCTGCTGGCGGCCCCCGACGCGGCCCCGCAGACCCCGCTGCGGGCCGTCGTCCCCGCACCCGCGCGCGCCGCCGGGCTGCGCCTGACGGACGCCGTCGCCCCCGTGGCCCCCGGCTCGCCCTACGACAGCCCGGCCTTCGTCGCCCGCTACGCCGCGGTGTGGGCCTGGGGCGCGGCCGACCCCGACCGCACGAGCGAGCCGTATTACCGGCACCTGCTCGACGCCGCCCTCGACCCGACCCTCGACGGTGGCACGCGCGCCCTGGTGGCCCACGCCGAGGCCCCCGCCCGCGTCCTCGACGCCGGGTGCGGGCCCGGGCGGGTGCTCGGCGAGCTGGCCCGCCGCCTGCCCGGCGCCCGCTGCACCGGCATCGACGCCTCCGCGGTGATGATCGGGCTGGCCGACCGCCTCCTGCGGGGGCGCCCCGAGGACGCCGTCGAGCTCGACGCGGGGGACTACGGCTTCGCGCCGGTCCGCCTGACGCCGCTGGGCCGGGCCGACATCACCCTGCACGCCCGCACCCTGGCCGAGCACGCGGCGTCGGGGCCCGGCTACGACCTCGTGGTCGCCTCACACCTGCTCGACCGCGTCCCCGCCCCCCGCGCCGCGCTGGCCGACCTCGCCGCGATGGTCGCCCCCGGCGGCCGGCTCGTCGTGTCCTGTGCCTTCAACTACGACCGCCGCGACAGCTGGCAGCTCGCCACGGCGGGGCAGCTACGCGACGCCCTCGCCGAGCTGGGCCTGCAGCCCCTGCGCGTCGAGGAGGCCGTCTCCTACCGCGAGCGCCTCGACATCCGCGGCACCGTCACCGAGCACGTCGTCGCCCTCGTCGTCGCGGGCCGCCCCGCATGCTGACCCCGGCCCCCGCGGGTCCGGCCCCCTGGGGGCTGGCCGAGTTCGACGCCCTCGCTCCGCTGGCCCTGGCGCAGGCGCGCGAGTGGGCCGCCGAGGCGGGGCAGTCGCCGGCGCGGACGCCGGGCGGCGTCACGACAGGTGCGCCGGCAGACGCGCCGGGCGGGGCCGACGGCGTGCCGGCGCCGCGCCTGCCCGTGGGGGAGGGGCCGCGCGAGCCGGGGGAGGTGCTCGCCGACCTGCGCGCCCTCGTCGAGGGCGGGTTGAACACCCGTTCGCCGCGCTACCTCGGCTACCTGCCCTCGGGCGGGCAGCCGGTGGCCGCGCTGGCCGACCTCCTCGCGGCTGCCGCCAACCCCTACACCGGCCTGCCCTCGGCGTCCCCGGGCGGGGTCGCCGTCGACGAGGCCGTCGTCGCCTGGCTCTGCGCCACCGTCGGGCTGCCCGCCGGCGCGGGCGGCGTCCTCACCTCCGGCGGCAGCCTCGCCACGCTCACCGGCGTCCTGCTGGCCCGCGAGGTCGCCGGGATCCACCCGGCCGCCTCCGCCGGGCTCGTCACCTACGTGGGGGAGCACCGCCACCACAGCGTCGACGCCGCCCTGCGCTGGGCCGGCCTCGCCGAGCACCCCGCCGGCGCCCGTACGAGAGTCGTCGACTCCGACGCCTCGCACCGGATGGACGCGGCGGCGCTGCGGCGGGCGATGGACGACGACGTGGCGGCCGGTCTGCGCCCGTGGCTCGTCGTCGCCACCGCGGGCACCACCTCCACCGGTGCCGTCGACCCCCTCGCCGCGGTCGCCACGCACGCGCGGGCCCACGGGGCGTGGCTGCACGTCGACGCCGCCTTCGGCGGGATGTACGCGCTGGCCGCCGACGCCCCGCCCGCCCTGGCCGGCCTGGGCCTGGCCGACAGCGTCACCGTCGACCCGCACAAGGGGCTGTTCCTGCCCTACGGGCTGGGTGCGCTGCTCGTGCGCGAGCGCCGCCACCTCGCCGCGGTCTTCGCGCTGGACGCCGGCTACCTGCCGGAGGACGGCCCGGACACCGCCGCCCAGACTGCCCAGGACACCGCCGCCCACGCGGCGCCGGACGGCCGGGGCGCGCCCTCGCCCGTCGCGCACCTGGGCCTGGAACTGACCAGGCCCTGGCGCGGGCTGCGCGCGTGGCTGCCGCTGCAACTGCACGGTCGCCGCGCGTTCGCCGCGCAGGTGCAGGCCCGCCTGGCCCTGGCCCGCCGGGCCCACGAGCGGCTGTCGGGGGTACCGGGGCTGCGGGTCGGCCCGCCGCCGGAGCTGACGGTCGTCACCTTCCACCTCGACGACGACGCCTCGACCGCCGCCCTGCTCGCTCGCCTGTGCGACGACGGGCGCACGTTCCTCAGCAGCACCGTCCTCGGCGGGCGGCTCGTGGGCCGCCTCGCCACCGGCTCGGCGCGCACCCGCCGCCGAGACGTCGAGGAGGTCTGCGACGCGCTCGCCCGGGCCGCCGCGTCCGTCCTCGCGCCTGCCGCCGTCACCCCGACCGCCCTCACCCCGACCGCCCCCACCCCGACCCCCGTGGAGCCCTCGTGACCGCCCCCACCGCCACGCCGTCGACCGCCGCCCCCCGCCCCGCCTCGGCGGGCATCGGCGTCTCCCGCCTGGAGCTGATCCCCGCCGCGCTGGCCCCCCGGGAGGTGCTCGACTGCGAGCTCGACGTCCTCGGGCACTGGTACGGCGACACCGCGCAGCTGCTCGAGGACAGCTACGGCCCCTACGTGGAGCAGTCGGCGTTCCTGGCGGTGACCCGCGACGACGGGCTGGTCCTGGGTGCCGCGCGGGTGATCGGCCCCGGGGCCCTGCCCCTGAAGACGGTCACCGACATCGGGAAGGAGCCGTGGTCGGTGGACGGCGAGGCCGCGCTGGCCGCCGCGGGCGTCGACCTGGCCCGCACCTGGGACGTCGCGACGATCGCGGTGCGCCGCGAGCTCGGCGCCGCCGGGCGCGGGATCGCGGGCGCGCTCTACCACGGGTTGATCCACGCGGCGCCCGGCAGCGGCTGCCCCTGGCTGGTGTCGATCATCGACCGGCGCGCGCGGGCGCTGCTCGTGGCGGTGGGGCTGCCGATGCACGACGTCCCCGGGACGGGCGCGAGGCACTACATGGGCTCGGGTGCGTGCGCGCCGACGTGGATGCACCTGCCCACCACGGTGGAGCGGCAGCGGCGGCTGGACCCCCAGGCGCACGGGCTGGTCACCCAGGGACGCGGGCTCGACGTCGAGCTCCCCGCCCCCGCGGACCTGCGCTGGTGGGCGCCCGGCGTGGCGCGCGCGTCGGCGCCGCCCGCGACCACCCTCCTCCTGCCCGACGCCGGCCTGCGCGCGGAGGGGGAGGCCGATGTCGTCGACGTCAGCCGCGGGGAGTCGGTGCCGCGGCTCGACCCCTCGGTGCCGGCACCCCGGCGCTGACGCCCGGGGAGGTGCCGGCCACCGCCGACGTCGCCGCGCGTGCCTCCTGGGCGCGCCACCAGTCGGCGATGTCGGCGGCGGGCATCGGCCGGCCGTAGAGGAAGCCCTGCAGCTCGTCCGCGCCGAGGTCGCGCAGCCGGACGGCGATGTCGGGATCGCTCACGCCCTCGGCGACCACGCGCATGCCGAGGGCGTGGGCGAGCTCGATCGTCGCCTTCACGATCATGCCGGTGCGCTCCTGCGCCACGTGCATGACGAACGAGCGGTCGATTTTCAGCTCCTGGACGGGCAGGTCACGCAGGTAACTGAGCGAGGAGAACCCGGTGCCGTAGTCGTCGATGGACACCTCGTGCCCGGCGGCGCGGATCGCCTCGATCGCCTCGCGGGTGCGCTCGCCGTGGGCGAAGGACTCCTCGGTCACCTCCAGCACCAGCGCCCCCGGGGGCAGGCCGCTGGCGGCGGCGAGGGAGAAGAACGTGTCGAGCATGCCGGGGGCCAGCAGCTCGGCGGGCGCCATGTTGACGGCGACGCGGGTGCGGATGCCGGAGCGCCACCAGGCCGCGGTGTCACGGATGGCGCACTCCATCACCGCCTTGGTGAGCGCGGGCATGCGGCCCGTGCGGCGCGCCGCGGGCAGGAAGTTCAGCGGCGGGACGACCCCGTGCTCCGGGTGCACCCAGCGCACCAGGGCCTCCAGACCGCACGGGCGTTCGGTGTCGGCGTGCAGCTGCGGCTGGTAGAACGCCACGATCTGCCCCGTGGCGAGGGCGTGGCTGAGGTCGCCACCCTCCTGCAGGCGCTCGCGGCTGAACCCGTCGCAGCCGGGGTCGTAGAGCTGGGCGCCGCGGTGGCCCTCCTTCGCCGCGTACATCGCCACCTCGGCGCGGCGCAGCAGGTCGCGAGGGGTCAGGCCAGGCGCGGAGACGGCCACCCCGGCCGAGGCGTCGAGGGTGACCTCCATGCCGTCGGCGCGCACGGGCCGGCGGACCACCTGGATCAGGCGCTGCGCCTGCTCCAGCAGCCACTGCTCGTCGTCGCTGCGGGCGAGGACGGCGTACTCGTCGCCGCCCAGGCGGGCCGCGCTGATCTCGGCGAGCGGGTCGTCGCCGATCCGGTCGGCGACCACCCGCAGGACGGCGTCCCCGGCCTCGTGGCCCAGGCCGTCGTTGACCTCGCGGAACCCGTCGAGGTCGAGCATCACCAGGCCGACGGGGCCGGGCCCCTCCAGCAGGCGGCCCAGGCGCTCCTCGGCGCCGCGGCGGTTGAGCAGGCCGGTGAGGTCGTCGATGCGGGAGCGGCGCAGCTCGTCGTTGAGGCGGTGCGCCTGCCGCACGGCCACGGCCATCCGCAGCCCCGCCGCGGCGAGGGTGGCGACGCCGACGGCGTGGGTGAGCAGCTGCGGGGTGCCCGGGACGTCGACGGTGAGGGCGGCGACGGCGGCCAGGCCGGCGACGAGGACGACGGTGCCGCCCCCGCCGCGGCCGGCCCGGGAGCCGCCCGTGTCGTCGGGCACCGACGGGCTGGTGGCGCCGTCGACGAGCAGCAGGAACCCGATCACCCACAGCTGGTCGGGCAGCAGCCCGGCGGCGTCGAGCCGGGCGGCCTGGCCGAGGGTGAGGACGAGGGAGAGGTCGGCGGCCATGAGCGCGATCAGGGCGGCGACGAGCGTGAGCGCGCGCCGGTCGAGGCTGCGGGTGCGCAGGGTGAGCTGCGCGACGAGCAGGACGAGCAGCGCCAGGTCGAGCAGCGGGTAGAGCAGGGCGACGAGCTGGGGCAACTCGCTGCCGTCGGTGGGGCGGGCGACCGGGGTGACCATGAGCAGCAGGGCCGTCGAAGCGGTTCCGCCGCAGACGATGAGGGCGTCGACGACGGCGCTGCTCAGCCGCCCCGACCGCTCGGCCGACCAGCGGTGACCGCCCAGCACGAGGAAGCCCGAGAAGCCGAGGTAGGAGGTGAGGAAGAGCACCTCGCCGGGGTGCGGGAAGCCCGGGGCGTCCTGCGGGTCGGCGCCCGAGACGACCATCGACGCCGACATCCACGTCAGCAGCCCGCCGAGCAGGCCGAGCAGGCCGATCCGGGTCCAGCGCCGGGGGGTCTGCACCACCGCGACGACGGTGCGCGCCAGGAGCGCCACGAAGATGAGGACCTGCCCCACGGAGAGCACGGACTCGATCACCGCGGCGGGCGCACCGACGGCGAGGGCGAGCTCCAGGGTCGCGACGCTGCCGCCGACCACGACCCACGACACCCGGCGCATGCCGACGGCGGCGCGGGTGACGGGCACGTCGAGCGTGACCGACCCGGGCGCGTCGGGGGCGCGCGTGGTCGAGAAGGCCATGGACGTCCCTCCGGGCGGGGCGGAGCGCACCGGGAAGTCCGGTTCGCCTGACACCACCCCATCGTCGGACCGTGCCCCCGACGTGATCCCGGCGGCCGCGGTTCCTCCGCCCGGTCCACCGGGCCGTCACCACCCGTGACGGTTCAGCCCGCCACGGCCGCCATCAGGGTGAGCAGCGGCAGCACGCGCGACTCGGGCACCTCGTAGCGGCCGCGGCCGTCCTGGCGCAGCCAGCCCCGGGCCAGCAGCGGCTTGATGTGGTGGTAGAGCTGCCCCGACGTCCCCACGCCCGGCAGCGTGGCCAGGGACGAGACGCTGCGCGACCCCCGCAGGACCTCCCGCAGGACGGCCAGCCGCACCGGGTGGGCGAGGGCGGCCAGCGCGTCGGCCTGCCCGGCCCAGTCGCGGTCGAGCAGGTCGGCGGTCGCGACGTCGTGGTTCCAGGTGGCCTTGACCCCCCGCGGCAGGCGCGCGGCCCCGATGATCCACAAGCCGCCGGTCTTGCCGTGGCGCTCGCGCAGCACGCCCGGCGTGGGCGGGTCGTCGTCGTCGAGGTCGCTGTCGAGGTGCGGGCCGGGGGCCCCGTCCCCCTGCGCGACCGGGACGCCGTCGGGCGGCGTGGGGGGCAGGCCGTCGGCGAGGGCCAGGGGGACGCCGTCGGCGAGGGGTGCGGCGTCGGGCGCTGCGGGGGTGTGGGGCGCGCCGTCGAGGCCGCCCGACGCCGCGGGCCCGGCGAGCGCGGCGGCGCCGGCGGTGTCGGCGGCGACGGCGATCCCGGCCTCGAGCACCTCCAGCCGGGCTTCGAGCACGGCCACGCGGTCGAGCAGGGAGGCGACGTCCTCGAGCACGTCGGGGACGGTGCCCGCGGTGCCTGCAGGGCCTGCCGGAGGGCCCTGGTCGCGGACCGCCTCCTTGCGGGACTCCTTGGGGCCGGCCTTGCCGTCCTTCGCCGAGCGGGCGCGCGCCATGAACGCGACTCTACGGAACTCTGAAGTTCCTGATAACCAGGCCCCACGACAAAGTGAACCAATGACCCTTTTGCGCCTTTCGTCTGTTTCCATGTGACCGGTGCGCGATGCCATGCTGCCCTCGGCTCACGGCCGTGCGCCGCCGCCCCGACGCCCGTCGGGACCTCACGAACACGGCCGCCGTCCGGCCTGGGAGGGTCCGTGGACCTGCTGCTGTTCAGCGTGATCGGTGTCGTCGCGCTGGCCCTGCTCTTCGACTTCACCAACGGCTTCCACGACGCGGCCAACTCGGTCGCCACCGTCGTGGCCACCCGGGCCATGTCGCCCCGCATGGCGGTCTGGTTCAGCGCCGCCTGCAACTTCGCCGCCTTCTTCGTGGTCGGCACGGGCGTGGCCAACACCGTCGCCAAGACCGTCAAGCCGGGCCAGGAGAGCGTGGCGGTGGTCTTCTCGGCCCTGCTCGCCGCCATCGCCTGGAACTACATCACCTGGAACATCGGCATGCCGTCGTCCTCGAGCCACGCCGTCATCGGCGGCCTGCTCGGGGCGGGCATCGCGGCCGGCGGCCTCGACGCCGTCAACTGGAACACCGTCTCCACCACCGCGCTGGGCATCATCGTCTCCCCGGCCGTCGCCTTCACCATCGCCGCCCTCGGCGCCGTGGCCGTGCGCGGCCTGCAGAAGGCCACCGGCTGGAAGGACGACGCCAAGCCGTTCCAGGGCCTGCAGCTGATCTCGGCCGCCGCGCTGTCCTTCGGCCACGGCGCCAACGACGCGCAGAAGACCATGGGCGTCATCGCCGCGGTCCTCGCCGGCTCGGGCTACCTCACCGTCGCCGACGGCAGCGGCACGCTGCCGGTGCCCGACTGGGTGGCGCTCGCCGCCTACTCGGCCATCGCCCTGGGCACCATCTACGGCGGCTGGCGGATCATCGAGACGATGGGCCTCAAGATCACGCGGCTCACGCCGAGCGTGGCCGTCGCCGCCAACCTCGGCGCCGTCAGTGCGATCTTCGGCGCCACCCGCCTCGAGGTGCCGATCTCGACCACCCACGCCGCGGCGTCCTCGGTGGTCGGTGCCGGCACCGGGGCCCGGCGCACCACCCACTGGAAGGTCGTCGGCGAGATGGCCATCGCCTGGGTGGTCACCCTGCCGGCCGCGGCGGCCATGGGCTTCGGCATGGCGAAGCTGACCCAGCTGCCCACGGCCCTCGCCTGGATCACCGTCGGCGGGGTCGTCGTCGGCCTGGCCGTGTGGATCATCGGCCGGATGCGGCACACCACCACCGCCTCCGACGTCACCGCGGAGCTCGAGGCGCAGGTCGAGACCACGCCGCGACCCGTCGAGGTCGTCGCCGCCGCCTGAGCCCCAGGGCCCGACAACCTGCAGCACCCGCAGCACCAGCCGTCCCCCCGCCCCGCCGGTGTAACCCAGGCGTAACCGGCGGGGGGACGGTCCTGCATCAGGGCCCCCCTACAGTGCACCCGTGACGATCAGGGTTGCCCTCGAGCACCGCACCACGTACCGGTTCGACCGCCCCGTGACGGTCCACCCGCACGTCGTCCGGCTGCGTCCGGCCCCGCACTGCCGCACGCCGATCGACGCCTACTCCCTCACGGTGCGCCCCGGCGGGCACTTCGTGAACTGGCAGCAGGACGCGTTCGGCAACCACCAGGCGCGGCTGGTGTTCGCCGAACCCGTGACCGAGCTCGAGATCGTCGTCGACCTCGTCGCCGACATGACGGTGATCAACCCGTTCGACTTCTTCCTCGAGGACTACGCCCAGCACGTCCCCTTCGCCTACCCGGCCGGGGTCCGCTCCGACCTCGAGCCCTACCTGCGGCCCGTCGACGAGGTGGCCCCCGGCCGCCCCGCCCCGGTCTCCGGCACGTCGCACGTCCCCGCCGTCCCCCGCGGGTCGGGCCCCGGCCCGGTGCTGCGGGAGTGGATGGCCGAGTGGGCCCCGGCGGTCCGCGACCTCGCGGGCACCGACACGCTGCGCACCGTCGACTTCCTCGTCGACGTCAACCAGCGCGTGCACCGCGCCGTCGGCTACACCGTGCGCATGGAACCGGGGGTGCAGACCCCCGACGAGACGCTGGAGAAGGCGTCCGGCTCCTGCCGCGACAGCGCCTGGCTGCTCGCCTCGGTGCTGCGCGAGATGGGGCTGGCCACGCGCTTCGTCTCCGGCTACCTCGTGCAGCTCGAACCCGACGTGCGCCCGCTCGACGGGCCGGGCGGCCCCGAGCACGACTTCACCGACCTGCACGCCTGGACCGAGGTCTACGTGCCCGGCGCCGGCTGGATCGGCCTCGACCCCACCTCCGGCCTGTTCGCGGGGGAGGGACACATCCCGCTGGCCGCCACCCCGCACCCGGCCACCGCGGCGCCCATCACCGGGTCGACGTCCCCGTGCGAGGTCGACTTCGACTTCTCCAACACCGTGCGGCGGGTGCACGAGGACCCGCGGGTCACCCGCCCCTACACCGACGGGCAGTGGAGCCGGATCCAGGCGGTGGGCTGGGCCGTGGACGGTCGCCTCGCCGACGGCGACGTGCGGCTGACGATGGGCGGGGAGCCCACGTTCGTCTCCGTCGACGACATGGAGGCGGAGGAGTGGAACACCGCCGCCGACGGCCCGCAGAAGCGCCGGCTGGCCGCCTCGCTGGCCGGTCGGCTGTTCGAGCGCTGGGCCCCCGGCGGCGTCCTGCACCACGGCCAGGGCAAGTGGTACCCGGGCGAGCCGCTGCCCCGCTGGGCCATCGGCCTCGTCTGGCGCACCGACGGCGAGCCGCTGTGGCGTGACCGCTCCCTGCTGGACACCCCGTGGGGGCCCGCCGTCGTCCCGTCCGGCTCGGCGCAGGCCGAGCAGGCCGTGCACGCCGTGGCCGTCGGGACCGCCGCGCGCCTGGGCATCGGCGAGGCCCTGTGCCTGCCCGCCTACGAGGACCTCCTGCACGACCTCTGGCAGGAGGCGCGCCGCCCCTGGGGCGAGGCGCCCGCGACCGACGCCGACCCCGACGACCCCGACCTCGCCGACGCGGCGTCCCGCAAGGGCCGGGTCGACGCCCTGGACGCCGATCCGGGCACGCCCGCGGGCTGGGTGGTGCCGCTGTTCCGCGCCGAGGACGACACCCGGTGGGCGAGTGCCGCCTGGCGGCTGCGGCGCAAGCACCTGTTCCTCACCCCCGGCACCTCGCCGCTCGGCCTGCGCCTGCCGCTGGACTCGGTGGCGTGGACGCCGCCCCCGCCCGTCCACGAGCGCTCGCCGTTCGAGGCCCGCGGGTCGCTGCCAGGCCACCCGCTGCCGGGCGCGGACCCGGAGACGGACGGCCCGAGCGGCCCGGCGGGGGTGTCCTGGGCATCGGGCACCGCGCTGCGCGCCACCGCGGGCCTGCCCGTCGCCTCCTCCACGCCCTCGGGCGCCCTCGGCGGGGTGACGCCGGCGCTCATCGCCGACCAGTCGTCGTCCCCGCGGACCGCCCTCGCGGTGGAGGAGCGCGACGGCCACGTCTTCGTGTTCCTGCCGCCGCTGACCCACGCCGAGCACGCCCTCGAGCTGCTGGCCGCGGTCGAGGGAGCGGCCGCGGAGGCGGGCGTGCCCGTCGTGCTCGAGGGGTACCCGCTGCCGGGGGACCCGCGCCTGCGTTCCATGAGCGTCACCCCCGACCCGGGGTGATCGAGGTCAACGTGGCGCCGTCGACGTCGTGGCCCGAGCTGGAGGCGACCGTCACCGCGCTGTACGCCGACGCGGAGGCGACCCGCCTGGGCACCGAGAAGTTCGACCTCGACGGACACCACACGGGCACGGGCGGCGGCAACCACCTCACCCTGGGCGGTCCGAGTGCGGCCGACTCGCCGCTGCTGCGGCGCCCCGACCTGCTGCGCAGCCTCGTCACGTACTGGCAGCACCACCCGGCGCTGTCGTACGTGTTCTCGGGCCGCTTCATCGGCCCGACCAGCCAGTCGCCCCGGGTCGACGAGGGGCGCCACGAGACGCTCTACGAGCTGGAGATCGCCTTCGGCGAGCTGGACCGGCTGTCCGCGCGCGGCGGCCCCGACGGCGAGCCCGTCCCCACCCCGCCGTGGCTGGTCGACCGTCTGCTGCGGCACCTGCTGACCGACATCACGGGCAACACCCACCGGTCGGAGTTCTGCATCGACAAGCTGTTCAGCCCCGACTCCGAGCGCGGCCGGCTCGGCCTGCTGGAGCTGCGCGGGTTCGAGATGCCCCCGCACCCCCGGATGGCCCTGGTCCAGGCGCTGCTCGTGCGGGCCCTGCTCGTACGGTTCTGGGAGGACCCGTACTCCGGCCCGCTCGTGCGCTGGGGGACCCGCCTGCACGACCGGTTCCTCCTGCCCGCCTTCGCCGCGGCCGACCTGCGCGACGTCGTCACCGACCTGCAGGAGCACGGCATCGCCTTCGAGCACACCTGGCTGGAGCCGTTCCTGGAGTTCCGCTTCCCCCGGCTGGGCGAGACGACGCTGGGCGGAGTGCACCTGGAGCTCCGCTCGGCCATCGAGCCGTGGAACGTCCTCGGCGAGGAGGTCGGGCTCGGGGGGACCGCCCGCTACGTCGACTCCTCCGTCGAGCGCGTGCAGATCGCCGCGACCGGGCTGGTGGAGGGACGCCACGCCGTCACCTGCAACGGCGTCCCGATCCCGCTCGTCCCGGTGGCCGGGGCCGGGTGGGGCACGGGGGCCACCGGGGCGGGCGGCGGCGCGGGCGGCCGGGTCGCCGGCGGTGTCCGGTACCGGGCGTGGGCTCCGCCCTCGGCCCTGCACCCCACCATCGGGGTGCACTCGCCGCTGGTGTTCGACCTCGTCGACCGGTGGAACAACACCTCGCTGGGCGGTTTCACCTACCACGTCACCCACCCCGGCGGGCGCAACTACGACCGCTACCCCGTCAACGCCGCCGAGGCCGAGTCGCGGCGCGGCTCACGGTTCGAGGCGACCGGTCACACGCCGGGACCGGTGGACACCTCCACGTGGCCCGCGCCCCAGGCCCTGATGGGGCCGGGGGGCGCGGAGTACCCGGTGACCCTGGACCTGCGGCGGGCCGGTTCGCTGGGGTGGTGGGGGTGAGCGGCTGATCCGTCCGGCGCGATGATCGTGCACCGGCCTCAAGGCCACCCTCCGTTCGGCCGACTCCAGCGGCAACGGGGTCGCCGTCGAGGGTCGAGGGGTCGGTTCGGATGCGCTGGTTCGTGGGCCTACGGGTACAGGTGAAGATCCTCGCCGCCGTGGGTGCTGTCGTCCTGCTGGCCGCGGCCATCGGGGCGAGCGCGCTCGTCGCGCTCGGCCGGGTGCAGTCCGCGGCGGTCGACGTCACCGACAACACCCTGCCCAGCGTGAGCACCTCCGGTGCCCTGCGCGCGGCGATCGCCGACTACCGGATCGCGGAGTACCGGCATGTCGTGGCCGAGACGGACGCCATGCGTGCCCAGGCCGAGGCCGACCTGCAGACCAAGGCCACGCAGGTGGCGGGCCTCGCCACCGACTACGAGCCGCTCGTGTCCTCGCCGGAGGAACGCAAGGTCTTCGACTCCTTCCGCGCCTCCTGGGCCTCCTACCTGAGCGTCCACGAGCGCGTGATGGCGCTGTCCAACTCCAACCGCGACGCCGAGGCCGTGGACCTGCTGCTGGGGGACGCGAAGAAGGACCACGACGCCGCCAAGGCCGCCGTGGACTCCCTCGTCGAGATCAACCAGGCCTCCGCCGCCGCCTCCCGGGTGAGCGTGCGCGACAGCGTGACGCGCGGGCGGGTGATCGTCGGCTCCGCGCTGGCCCTGGCCGTGCTGCTGGGCCTGTCCCTCGCCGTCGCCGTCGCCCGCTCCCTCTCGCGGCCGCTGGGGACCGCCGTGCGCGCCCTGCAGGCCGTCGCCTCCGGTGACCTCACGCCGCGCGTGGCCTTCGGCGACCGGGCCGACGAGATCGGCGTCATGGGGCGCGCCCTCGACGAGGGGCTCGCCGCGCTGGGCGCGACGATCCGTGAGGTCAACGACCGCTCGGGTGCCTTGGCCGCGGCCGCCGAGGAGCTGTCGGCGACCTCGGTGCAGATGCTCGGCGCCGCCGAGCAGTCCGCCGGGCAGGCCGGCGCCGTCGCAGGGGCCGTCGGCGAGGTCTCGCACAACATCCAGACGGTGGCCGCGGGGTCGGAGCAGATGGGCGCCTCCATCGGCGAGATCGCGCACAACGCCGGGCAGGCCGCGGAGGTGGCCACCGACGCCGTGGGGCAGGTGCGCGCCACGTCCCAGACGATGGCGACGCTGGAGGCGTCCTCGGCCAAGATCGGCGACGTGATCCGGCTGATCACCGCGATCGCCGAGCAGACCAACCTGCTCGCGCTCAACGCCACCATCGAGGCGGCCCGCGCGGGTGAGGCCGGCAAGGGCTTCGCCGTCGTCGCCAGCGAGGTCAAGGAACTCGCCCACGAGACCGCCCGTGCCACCGACGAGGTGTCCCAGCAGGTGCTGGCGATCCAGACCGAGACGGTCCAGGCCGCGCAGGCGCTCAAGGGCGTCGAGGGCGTGATCACGCGGATCAGCGACTACACGACCACCATCGCCGGCGCCGTCGAGGAGCAGACCGCCACGACCCAGGAGATGAACCGCAGCGTCGCCGAGGCCGCCGAGGGTGCCGCCCGGATCGCGGGCTCCGCCGACGCCGCGGCGAGCGCGGGCACCGAGATGACGGCGGGCGCCAACGCCAGCCGCGAGGCCTGCGGCGACCTCGCCGAGCTGGCCGCCCAGCTGCGTCAGCTCGTCTCGGCGTTCCGCGTCTGATCGCCGGCGGGCACGTGGACGACGAGCAGCGCCCGGTCGTCCCCGCTGGAGCCCGCGTCGAAGGCCGACACCGCGTCGAGCACGGCCTGGGCGAGCTGGTCGGCGCCCTGCGGACCGCCGAAGCCCGGGCGCCGCACCGCCGCCGCGGCCGCCTCCCCGAGCCGTTCCTGCCCGAACCACGCGTCCCCGCGCCGGGCCTCGGTGATCCCGTCGGTGTAGAGCACGAGGCTGTCGCCGGGCTCCAGGCGCACGGCCACCTCCTCGATCCGCACCGGCTCCAGGACGCCCAGCAGCGGCCCCTCGCTGGCGACGAACGTCGTCGTCCCGTCCGCGGCCACGACGAGGACGGGCGGGTGCCCGGCCCGGGCGACCCTCAGGCGCGCGCCGTCGCCATCGCGCTCGTAGCGCACGCACGCCGCGGTGAGGAAGCGCTCGCCGGCCTCCTCGGCCTCGGCCTGCTCCACCAGGACGTCGTTGAGCCGGGTCAGCGCCTGCGCGGGTGAGGCGTCGCGGGCCAGGGCCCGCAGCGTGTAGCGGGCGAGGCCCGTCGTGCCGGCCGCATCCACGCCGCGGCCCGCGACGTCGCCGATCACCAGCAGCCGCGCGTCGCCGGGCAGCGCGACGACGTCGTAGAAGTCCCCGCCCACCTCCACGGCCTCCTCGGCCACGACATAGCGGGCCGCCACGACCGCGCCGGGGACACGCGGCAGCGCGGGCGGCAGCAGCGAGTCCTGCAGCCGGGCCGCCACCCGGGTGCGCTGCCCGAACAGGCTCGCGTTGTTCAGTGCCATCGCCGCGCGGCGGGCGATGTCCTCCACCAGCCGGGTCTCGGCGGCGAGGTCCCCGCCGCGCGTGGCGGCGTCGACCAGCGACAGGACCCCGATCGTGCGGCCTCGCGCGACCATGGGCACGAGCAGCGCGGGGCCGGGCCCGACCGCGAGGGCCGCCTCGGCGATGGGCGCGGGCACGTGCCCGAGGCGGACCTGGGCGCCGAAGTCCTCGATCAGCATCGAGCGGCGGCTGCGGAAGACCTGCGCTGGCGGGATCGGGGCGTCGATGCCGAACGGTTCGCCCTCGAGTACCCGCTGGGAGGCCCAGGCGAGCGCGGGGTCGGCGTGGAAGCTGAGCTTCGGCGCGAGCCGGCCCCGGCGGTCGGGCAGCAGGACCATCAGCCAGTCGGTGAACGTCGGCACCAGCAGCGCGCCGAGGCTGTGCAGGATCTCGCGCTCGTCCAGGGAGGCGCCCAGCACCTCCCCGGCCCCGGCGAGCACGGCCACCCGGGCCCGGGCGCGCTCCGCGGCGTCGCGCGCCTCCTGCGCGGCCTCGTACAGGTGCAGCCGCTCCAGGGCGATCGCGCACTGCCCGGCCAGCGCCTCGAGCAGCGCGAGGTCGGCGGCGTCGACCTCGCGGGGGGCGGCCCAGGCCAGGCTGACGACGCCGAGCACCTGCTCGCCCGAGACCAGCGGCAGGGTCGCCCAGGCCTCCTGCTCGACCGGTAGCCACGCCATGTCGGGGTAGCGGGCGTTCCGCTCGTCGTGCGAGGCCCAGACGACGGGGCGCCGCTGCTCGACCGCGTCCCGGGCTGGGGAGAAGCGGGCCAGCGGCAGGGGTTGCGCGGAGATCCGCGACTCCTCGCCGCCGTGGGGCACCAGCCGGTGCAGCGCCCCGGCGCCGTCGTACTCCAGGACGGCGGCCACGTCGGCGCCGAGCAGGCGTCCGGTGAGGGACGACAGGACGTCGGCGATCCCCGAGCGGGTCATGGCGGGGGCCAGCTCGGCGGTGAGGCGTTGCAGCAGCTGCTGCCGGTCGGCGGCCTCGGCGGCCTCGCGGGCGGCCTGCTGGGCGGCGCGGGCGGCGGCGGCCGCGCGGTGCACGGCCTCGTGCTCGGCGTCGCGCAGGCGGTGCCGTTCGCGCTCGGCCTCGAGCCGGTCGGTGTCGTCCTCGACGATCAGCCCGACGCCCTCGGTGCGCGGGTCGTCGCTGCCCTCGCCCGACACGACGCGGTAGTAGTCGACCGTCCAGGCGCGCCGCGTCCCCGGCCGCCCGGGCGTCGGGCCCGTCTCCAGGCGGAGGTCGCGGACCGGCTCGCCCGTGCGCAGCACCCGTTCCAGCAGCGGGACGACCTCCGGGGCGACCTCCGGCAGGACGTCGGCGACGGCCCGGCCCACGTGCTCCTCGACCGGCACGCCGTTGGCGCCCGCAAGGGTCTCGTTGATCCGCAGGTAGCGCAGCTGCGGGTCCAGGAAGGCGATGCCGACGGGGGCGCGCAGGATCAGCAGGTCGAGCAGGGCCGCGGTGCGCGACAGCTCGTGCTCGGCCTCCACCCGGTCGGTGATGTCGCGGATCAGGACGGCGAGGGCCGGACGCGACGGTGCAGGTGTCACGGGTGTCGCGGGTGTCGCGGGCGGGGTGAGTGCCGCGGGCAGGGCGACGGCCGCCACCACCCAGTGCTGCTCGGTGCCGCCGCGGCTGGTGCGCACCCTCAGCCCGCGCAGGGGCAGGCCGCTGCGGACGACGTCGCGCAGGGTGGGTTCGAGGCGGGCGCCGAGCTCGGGCAGGACGTCGCCCAGCCGCCTGCGGGGGACGCCGGGTTCGCCGGTGCCGAGCGCGGTGAGGCCGGGATCGAGGTCGACGAGGTTGAGGTCGTCGTCGAGGACGGCCCAGCCGGCACGCCCCTCGGTGATCAGCGCGGCGACCGAGGCGCCGCTGCTGCGGGCGACGACGCGGTCGGGCCCGCCGGAGGGCCCCGTGAGCGTGCTCGGGCCGGGCGGCGTCTCGGGGGGTGCGGGGGCTGCCAGTGGTGCCGGTGGTGCGGTGACGCTCACGCCGAGGTCGGCGTGCAGGTCCGTGTCGGCCATCTCGCCCCCGAGATCGGTGGTGGAGCGGCGCCATACCCACCGTGACGCCGTATCCACGGATTGTGTCCTTGGAGCCATGATGATCCCCGTTCCGGTCCAGCGACAGGTCGCCGGGGTGCCGGTGTTCCGAACGGGTGAGGTGGCCGCGCGAGCCGAGCGCCCACGACGTGCGGCCCCGCACGCCGGTCCATGCTCCGACCGGTCGGCGGCGCGGACCCCACCGTTCGGCGCGCGCTGCGTGCCGCGGGGCCTGCGGCTGTGGCGCAGCTCACAGTGCGCTGTGCAGCGTGGGCGCCACGTGACCTCGATCACGCCGCATACCGGGATCAAGCGGGGGATTCCTCCAGCCTGCCCGGGCTGCGGCGCGCCTCGAGGTCGCCGTCCACCAGCCGTGCTTGGTGCCGAGGAGGCCACATGAGCAGCAGCGCAGTACCCGGGTCGGGGCCCGGTCCGCAGGAAGGGTCGGTGTCGAGTGCCTACACCTCGATCGCCGCGGAGCCGGACTTCGCCCGGCTGAAGACCGCCTTCGCGCGGTTCGCCTTCCCGGTCACCGCAGCGTTCCTGTCCTGGTACCTGCTCTACGTGCTCATGTCCGCGTGGGCCCGGGGGGTGATGGACACGAAGCTCGTCGGCAACATCAACCTCGCGCTCGTCTTCGGGCTGCTCCAGTTCGTCTCCACCTTCGTGATCACGTGGCTGTACGGGCGGCACATGAGCCGCCACGTCGACCCCCTGGCGGACCGCCTGCTCGCCGCCCACGAGGAGCTGTCGGCGTCGGCGTCGTCGGTGGACCTGCGGGGCACCACGACCGGGCCGGAGGTGACGCGATGAGGGCCGCCCTGCTCGCCGCCTCCACGCAGACCTCCGGGCAGAAGGCCCTGACGATCACGCTGTTCCTCGTGTTCGTGGCGGCCACCCTGTTCATCACCGTGCGGGCCAGCCGGTCGAACAAGTCCGCCGCCGACTTCTACGCGGCCGGTCGCAACATCTCGCCACTGCAGAACGGCCTCGCCATCGGCGGCGACTACATGTCCGCCGCCTCGTTCCTCGGCATCGCCGGGCTGATCGCCCTCTACGGCTACGACGGGTTCCTGTACTCCATCGGCTTCCTCGTCGCGTGGCTCGTCGCCCTGCTGCTCGTGGCCGAACTGCTGCGCAACTCCGGCCGCTACACGATGGCCGACGTCCTGTCGTTCCGGATGAGCCAGCGGCCGGTGCGCACCGCCGCGGGGATCTCCACGATCGTCGTCTCGATCTTCTACCTGATCGCGCAGATGGTCGGCGCCGGTGCGCTGGTCAGCCTGCTGCTCGGGGTCAGCGGCGAGGCCGCCAAGCGGTGGGCGATCGTCCTGGTCGGGCTGCTCATGGTGTTCTACGTCGTCGTCGGCGGCATGAAGGGCACCACCTGGGTGCAGATCGTGAAGGCCGGCCTGCTGATGGGCGGCACGATCCTCATCGCGGGGATCGTGGCCTTCCACTACAGGTTCAACTTCTCGCGGCTGCTCGGCGAGGCCGCCGACCAGTCGGGCAAGGGCTCGGCGTTCCTGGAGCCCGGCCTGAAGTACGCCACGGAGGCGTCGGGTCTGACCGGCAAGCTCGACCTGATCAGCCTCGGCCTGGCCCTGGTGCTGGGCACGGCCGGCCTGCCGCACATCCTGATCCGCTTCTACACCGTCCCGACCGCCCGCGACGCGCGCAAGTCCGTCATGTGGGCGATCTGGATCATCGGCGCGTTCTACCTGCTCACGCTGGTCCTGGGCTTCGGCGCCGCGGCACTGGTGGGGTCGAAGGCGATCGCCGCCGAGAACGCGGCCGGCAACACGGCCGCACCCCAGCTCGCCCGTGCCGTCGGTGAGATCATCGGCGGGGAGACCGGCGGGACGATCCTGCTCGCCGTCATCGCCGCCGTCGCGTTCGCCACCATCCTCGCCGTCGTCGCGGGGCTGACGATCGCCTCGTCGGGCTCCTTCGCCCACGACATCTACGCCAACGTGATCAAGCGCGGGCAGGTCGACGAGGGGTCGGAGGTGCGCGTCGCCCGGATGACGGCGTTCGTCATCGGCGGCGTCGCGATCGTCCTGGGGATCTACGCCCAGAAGCTGAACGTGGCGTTCCTGGTGGCGCTCGCGTTCGCCGTCGCCGCGTCGGCGAACCTGCCGGCGATCCTGTTCAGCCTGTTCTGGAAGCGGTTCACGACCGCGGGCGCGGTGGCGGCCATCTACGGCGGCCTGATCTCCTCGGTCGTGCTGGTGTTCTTCTCCCCGGTCGTGTCGGGCTCGCCCACGGCGATGTTCCCCAAGCACGACTGGCACTGGTTCGGCATGAGCAACCCGGGCCTGGTCTCGATCCCGATCGGGTTCCTCTGCGGCTTCGTCGGCTCGCTGCTGACCCAGCCGAAGGGCCAGGCGGCCGTGTCGCTCAGCGAGGCGAAGTTCGCCGAGCTGGAGGTGCGGGCGCTGACGGGCGCGGGAGCGGAGAAGGCGTCCAGCCACTGATCCCTGGCGGCACCCCTGGTGGGGAGCTCCCGCGCGGCCCGCCGCGCGGGGCTCCCCACGTCCGTTTGGCGAGAGCGACAACAAAATGAGAGTCACCACCACCATTGCTTGACGCTTCGCGGGGGTCGCTGCAAACTGGCAGTGACAGTCACTTGGTATCGACACCCGTGAAGGTGTGCCATGGTCTCCGACCTCTCCCTGCCCGCCGTCCCGCCCGCCGCGCCCGCCGAGCCCGTCGTGCCCCCGCAGGTCCGCGACCGCGACCCCCGCCGCTGGTGGGCCCTGTTCGCCCTCGTCCCCGCGGTCCTGTGCGTGGGCCTCGACGGCACCGTCCTGTCGGTCGCCCTGCCCACCCTCGCCCAGCGGCTCGACGCCAGTACCGGGGCCCTGCAGTGGTTCGTCATCGCCTACACGCTCGCCTTCGCCGCCGCGCTCGTCCCCGCGGGCGTGCTCGGTGACCGCTGGGGGCGCAAGCCCACGCTGCTCGTGGCCCTCGGCGTGTTCGGGCTGGCCTCCCTCGCCTGCGCCCTGGCGACCGGACCCGCCTCGTTCATCGCCGCCCGCGCACTGCTGGGGCTCGGCGGCGCCGCGATCCTGCCCGTGGCCCTCGCGATGCTGCCCACCCTCTTCGACGACGACGAGCGCCCCCGCGCCGTCACCACGCTCATGGCCGTCACGATGCTGGGCTTCCCGATCGGCCCGCTGCTCGGCGGCTGGCTGCTCGCCCACGCCTGGTGGGGCTGGGTGTTCCTGATGAACCTGCCCGTCGTCGTCGCGGGGGCGGTCGCCGTCGCCGTGCTCCTGCCGCCCTCGCGGGGCAGCGCCGCCGGGCGCCTCGACGTCCCCGGGGTGCTCACGTCGGCGGCCTGCCTGGCCCTGGTGAGCTGGGGCTTCACCCGCGCCGGGGAGCACGGCTGGACCTCCCCCGGCGCCCTGGCCCTGCTGGTCGCCGGCGCGCTCGCCGGGGTGGCCTTCGTCGCCGGGCAGCGCCGCCGCCCCGGCGGCCTGGTCGACCTGCGGCTGTTCGCCTCGCCCGCGTTCCGCAGCGGCACCGCGGTCGCCGTCGCCGTCTCGTTCGTGATGTTCGGGCTGCTGTTCGCCGTCCCGCAGCTGGCCGCCTACGTCCGCGGCGCCGACGCGCAGGGGGCGGGGCTGAGGCTGCTGCCGCTCATCGTGGGCATGATCGCCGCCGCGCTGCCCGCGGAGAAGGTCGCGGCCCGGACGGGGGCGCGGCCCGTCGTCGTCACCGGCCTCGCCCTCCTCGCCGCCGCGCTCGCCTGGGGTGCCCTGACCCCCGCCGGCGCGCCCGACCTTCAGGCGGCGGGGTGGGTCGCCCTCGCCGGGGCCGGTCTGGGGCTGAGCCTGCCGATCGCCATGGACGCCGCGCTCGGCGCCCTGCCCGCGGACGCCTCCGGCGCCGGCTCGGCCCTGCTCCAGGCGCTGCGCATGGTCGGCGGGTCCTTCGGCGCGGCGCTGCTCGGCGGCGTCCTCAACGCGGGCTACCGCGCCCACCTGCCGGGCGCCGCGCTCGCCGCCCTGCCGCCCGAGGCCGCGGACGCCGTCCGCTCGTCGGTCGGTGGGGGAGCCGAGGTGGCCGCGGCCGCCGCCGACCCGTCCCTCGCCGTGGCCGTGCGGGAGGCCTTCGTCTCCGGGACCGCCGCGATGCTCGCGGTGTGCGCGCTCGTCGCGCTCGCGGTCGCCGTCCTCGCGGCGATCACCGTGCCTGACACGCGATCGGGGGCCCAGGGGGCAGGATCGGGGCGTGAGCTCCACGCCTGACGCCCCCGCCGCCCCCTCGCCGGGCCCGGCCGCCCCGCGGCCGGGCCTGCGCGAGCGCAAGAAGGCCCGCACCCGCGAGGCGATCCGGGCCGCGGCGATGCGCCTGTTCCACGAGCACGGCTACGCCGCCACCACGGTCGAGCAGATCGCCGAGGCGGCCGAGGTGTCGCCGTCGACGTTCTTCCGGTACTTCCCGACCAAGGACGCCCTCGTCGTCACCGACGAGTTCGACCCGCTGCTCGTCGCGTCCTTCCAGGCCCAGCCGGCGCACCTGTCCGTGCTCGAGGCGTTCGCGGCCGCCTACACCGAGACCTTCGGGCAGCTCACGCCGGAGCAGCTGCAGGCCCAGGAGGACCGGATGCGGCTCGTCGCCGCGCACCCACCCCTGCGCGCCGCCGTCCTCGACGGGCTCGCCGAGGCGACCGTCCTCCTCGCGGGCCTCGTCGCGCAGCGCAGCGGGCGCGCCCCCGACGACCCCGAGGTGCTCGCGCTCGTGGGCGCCCTCATCGGGGTGGCCATGTCGGTGATGGCCGGTGCGGGCCACCTCGACGCCGCCGCGCAGATGGACGTCTTCACCCTCGCGATCGAGCGGTTGCGGACCGGGTTCACGCTGTGACCGTTCGTGGATGATCGGTAACCCGGACGAAACGTCCCGGCGACACCCGACCTGCCGAGCGACCGGTACCGTGCCCTCCGTGGAGAACCGGCGGGCCCTGGGCGGGCAGGCAGCGTGACCGCCGTCCTGCCCGAGGACGTCCCACGCGTCCTCGACGCCTACCGTGCCCGCCGCCGCGCGCTGACCCGCGGCAGCGTCGACGAGATACTCGGCGCCGAGGGCGTGCTCCCCGCCGCCGAGGACCTCGCCTCCACCATCGAGATCGTCGGCCACACCGGCCTGCTGACCCGCCGCGCGCAGGTGCGCCGCCTCGTCGAGGACGACGGCGTCACCTACGGCGGAGCCGGCGACCCCCGCGGCCAGCGGCGCTGGTCGCTGGACCCGCTGCCCGTCGTCCTCGACGCCGCGGGCTGGTCGCGCCTCGCGCCGGCCCTCGTGCAGCGCGCCGAGCTGCTCGACCTCGTGCTCACCGACCTGTACGGCCCGCGCACCCTGCTGCGCGACGGCGTCGTCCCCGTGGAGGTCGTCGCCGGGCACCCCGGGTTCCTGCGCGCCGCCGACCGGATCCGGGTGCCGGGGCAGCGGCAGCTGTTCCTCGCCGCCACCGACCTCGCGCGCGACGCCTCGGGCCAGTGGTGCGTCCTCGGCGACCGCACCCAGGCCCCCTCGGGCGCCGGGTACGCGATGGAGAACCGGCGGGTCATCTCACGGGTCCTGCCCGGGCTCTACCGCGACACCCCGCTGGCGCGGCTGCGCGGGTTCTTCCACACCATGCGCGCCGCCCTGCAGGAGGTGGCCCCCGCCACCGCCGAGGCGCCGCGCGTCGTCATCCTGGCCCCCGGCCCCTCCAGCGAGACGGCCTTCGACCAGGCGTTCCTCGCCACCCTGCTGGGGTTCCCGCTCGTCGAGGGGGAGGACCTCACCGTCCGCGACGGCCGGGTCTGGATGCACTCCCTCGGCAAGCTCGAGCCCGTCGACGTCGTCCTGCGCCGCGTCGACGCCGCCTGGGCCGACCCGCTGGAGCTGCGCCCCGAGTCCCACCTCGGCGTCCCGGGGCTGATCGAGGCGGCGCGCCTGGGCCACGTCACCGTCGTCAACCCGCTCGGCGCGGGAGTGCTGGAGAACCCCGGGCTGCTGCCGTTCCTGCCCGCCGCCGCCCGCCACCTGCTCGACTCCGACCTCGCCCTGCCGTCCGTGCCGTCCTGGTGGTGCGGGGACGCTGCGTCCCGCCGCTACGTCCTGGAGCACCTCGGCGACCTCGTGCTCAAGCCGATCGGCCGCGAGACCTCGCCGACGAGCTGGTTCGGCTGGGAGCTGTCGGCCGCCCGCCGCGAGGCGTTGCGGCGGCGGATCGAGGCCCAGCCGTGGGCGTGGGCCGCCCAGGAGCCGCTGCCGATGAGCACCGCGCCCGTGGTCACCCGGGACGGCCTCGACCCGCGCCGGCTGGTCCTGCGGACGTTCGCCGTGGCCCAGGGCGGTGCCTACCGGCTGATGGCGGGCGGACTGGGGCGCGTGGCCGGGCGCCCCGAGAGCCACCTCGTCTCCAACCTCGCCGGGGCCCTGGCCAAGGACGTGTGGGTGCTCGCGCCCGACCCGGCCGAGGTGAGCGCAGGCGCCGTCACGCTCGACCCGTGGACGGCGCCGGCGGCACCCGACGCCAGCCCCGACACCGCCGTGGGCGCACCCGACACGGGGGAGGCGCCGTCGGCCGCGCTGTCCCCGCGCGTGGCCGAGGACCTGTTCTGGCTGGGCCGCTACGCCGAGCGCGCGGAGGACACGGCCCGGCTCATCCGGGTGGTCGACGACCTCGCGGAGGACTACTCCCGCCGCGACGGCACCCCCGGCTCCGACGGTCTCGCCGTGCTGCTGCGGGCGCTGAGCGCCGTCACCGCCTCGCCGGTGCCGCTGGCCGCCGACGACCTGCGCCGGCTCGTGGGCGAGGAGTTCCGCGTGGGCGGCCTGGCGTACGCGGTGCGGCGCACCGTCGACGCCGCGCACGCCGTCCGCGAGCAGCTGTCCCTCGACACCTGGCTCGTCCTCGGCTCGCTGCAGCGCACCCTCGCCGAGGCCGCCGACGCCGGGGACGAGGGCGTGCCCGTCGGCCTGCAGCCCACCCTCACCCGCGTGCTCGAGGGCCTGATGGCGCTGGCGGGGCTCGGCGCCGAGAGCATGATCCGCGACTCGGGCTGGTACTTCATGGACGCCGGCCGGCGCCTGGAGCGCGCCCAGATGCTGGTCAGCCTCATCCGGCAGACGCTGTCCGAGCAGCGCTCGGCGGCGGTCGACACGATCGTCGTCGAGGGCGTCCTGCTCGCCGGGGAGTCGATCATCACCCACCGCCGGCGCAACCCGGGCGGGGCGGTGGCGGGCCAGGTCTCGGGCGTCCTCGACCTGCTGCTGCTCGACCGGGGCAACCCCCGCTCGCTGCACTACCAGCTCGAACGGCTCGCGGAGGACCTCAAGCAGCTGCGGGTGCAGGCGGGCCCGGCCGCGACGGCGTCCGCGCAGCTGTCGGCCGGGCTGCGCGACCTCACCGCCCGGCTGCGCGAGCTCGACGTCGAGGCGGCGGCCGTGGCCGGGGCCGACGGCGTGCGCGCGGTGGTGAGCGAGCTGGGCGCCGAGCTGGCCCGCGGGCTGGCCGATCTCGCCGCCGGACTGGAGGCGGTCCACTTCGTGCACCGCGCTCCGCAGCGGATGCTGGCCGAGCAGCGCTGGAGCGTCGGCGGGGGCCCCGACGGCGCCGCCGGGACGGGGGAGGGCGCATGAGGCACCGCTACGAGGTCCGCCACGTCACCGAGTACACCTACTCCGACGACGTCACCAGCTCCTACGGCCGGGCGTTCCTGGTGCCGCGCGACACCGGGGAGCAGTGGTGCCGCTCGACGCGGCTGGAGGTCTCGCCCGAACCGGGCCACGTGAGCGAGCACGTCGACCACTACGGCAACCGGACGGCCTTCGTCGAGGTCCACCGCCCGCACCGGCGGCTCGCCGTCACCTGCACGAGCCTCGTCGACGTCGACCGCCCGCGCCCCGACCTCGCCGTCCTCGACGCGTGGACGTGGGAGGAGGCGGCGGCGGCCCTGCCCGGGCCGGCCGCGGCCGGCTCGACCGACGTCGATCCCGTCGCCGTGCGGGAGCTGCTCATGCCCTCGCCGCAGATCGAGCTGGCCGACGACGTGCGCACCTGGGCGGCGACGGTGTTCACGCCCGGGCGGCCGCTCGGGCAGGCGCTCGCCGCGCTGGTGCACCGCATCTTCACCGAGTTCCGCTACGCCTCGGGCGCCACGTCCGTGACCACGACGCTCCTGGAGGTGCTCGCCAAGCGCGAGGGGGTGTGCCAGGACTTCGCCCACCTCGCCGTGGGGTGCCTGCGCAGCGTGGGCCTGCCCGCCCGGTACGTCAGCGGCTACCTGGAGACCGAACCGCCGCCTGGCAAGCCGAAGCTGCAGGGCGCCGACGCCTCCCACGCCTGGGCGTCGGTCCTGGTGCCCGACGGCCGCTGGCTCGACCTCGACCCCACCAACGACCAGCCCGCCGACTCGCGCTACGTCGTGACGGCGTGGGGCCGGGACTACACCGACGTCCCGCCGCTGAAGGGCGTCATCTACACCGAGGGGGCCACGAGTGCCCTCAAGGTGTCCGTCGACGTGATCCGCATGGCCTGAGCCGTGGCCCACCGCCCGGCGATGGTTCGGACCCGTACGCGGATCGGCGGCACCCCGCGGTCAAGGCGGCGAGGGTGACGCCCGATCCTGGTGCCGTGCCCCCCGCCGGACCCGCCGGACCCGCCGGACCCGCCGGAGCAGCCGAGCCGACGCGCCCGGCCCCCCGCCCGCCCGTGCTCGTCCACCAGGACGACGTCGACGGCGTGCCCGTGCTGTGGACGCCCTCGCGCGGGGGCGAGCTGACCGCCCGCCTGCGCTTCCGGCTCGGCACGGTCGACGAGAACCCGCACAGCCGCGGGCTGGTCCACCTGCTCACCCACTGCCTGCTCGCCACCGTGGAGCACGCGGCCCGGCGCGACCCGGCCGGCCGTGCCCGGGCGGCCCGGCTCGACGCCGAGGTGACCCCGTTGTTCACCGAGGTCACCGTGGCGGGCGGCCCGGCCGACGTCGCCGCGGCGCTGCGCCTGGTCGCTCGCGCGGTCGCCGCCACCCCCGAGGCGGGCCTGCTCGCCCGCGAGTGCGAGCTGATCGCCACCGAGGGCGCCCACGGCTGGAGCCCGGACCCGATCGCCGCGGTCCTGGGGGTGACCCGCTTCGGCTTCGGCCCGTTCGGCATGGAGGCGATGCGCGAGGTCGGGCTGTGGGGCCTGCGGCCCGACGACCTCACCGCCGTCGCGCAGCGCCACCTCACGCGCGGCAACGCCGTCCTCACCCTCGACGGCGACCTCCCGGCGGGGCTGCGCCTGCCCCTGCCCGACGGGCCCCCCGCGCCCGTCCCGGCCGTCCCCGCGCCGCGCCTGGCGCGGACCTGGACGTCCCGCGAGATCGAGCAGGTCGCCTGGACCACCGTGATGCCCGACCTGCCGGCCTTCACGGCGCTGGCCTCGGTGGTGCGCGACGAGCTGGTGCGCCGCCTGCCGGGCCGCGACCCGCGGGCCACGCCCACGGCCACCCTCGACCGGCTCGCACCGGGCCACCTGCGGCTGCTCGTGCGGGCGCCGGTGACCGTGGAGACCGGCGAGGTGGTCCGCGACACCCTGCTCGACGCACTGCCCGCGCTCGCCACCCGCGGCGGCGAGGCCGAGCTGGCCCGCCTCGCCGACCGCTGCCGCGAGGTGCTGGGCTCCGCCGTCGACCCGCTGGCGCAGATCCCCCAGGCCGCCACGTCGATGCTGCTCGGGACCCCGCCGCGCGGTGCCCGGGCCCGCCTGCACGACCTGGTGACCGTCAGCCCGCAGCAGCTGCGCGAGGCCGCGGCGTCCGCGTGGGAGGACCTCACGGTGCTGGTGCCCCGCACGCTCCCGCTGCGCCGCGCGGACGTCGTCGAGCACGACCTCGGCACGCGCGCGCCCCTGCCCGGACCGCAGTGGCGGATGGTGCCGGCGGTGCCCGACGTGCACGGGTCGCGGCTGGTGATCTCCGACGACGCCGTCCAGCTGCGGGGGCCGCTGCGGGCACGGCAGCGCTGCTGGACCGTCCCCCTGGACCTCTGCGCGGGCGTGCTGGCCTGGCCGGACGGGCGCCGCGACGTCCTCGGGACCGACGGGACGACGATCAGCGTGGAGCCGGCGCACTGGAGCGGGGGGCATGCGGCCGTGGCCCGGCTCGACGCGCTGGTGCCCCTCGACCGCGTCGCCTGGCAGCCGCCGCGCCCCGCGGGGGCGGGGGAGCCGGTGACGGTGGGGGAGCCGGCGGGGTCGTGGGCGTTGCTCGCGCTGACGGCGCTGGCGTGGGTGAGCGGGCTGGTCTACGCCGCGTACTGGACCCGGCAGGGCGCGTGGGCGGTGATCGAGCACCTTCCCGCCGAGCTGCTCGTGATCGGCGGGGCGGCGGTCCTGGGCACGCTGTTCCAGGTGCAGCTCCTGTGGCGGGAGCGGCGGCGGCGGCGCCTGCCCCCGTGGCGCCTGCGCGACCCCGAGGTCTGACCCGGCACTGGTCCCCGAACGCGAGGACGGCGCCACCCCGCCCGGGGGTGGCGCCGTCTCGTCGCGTCGGTCGACGGCCGGTTGCCCGGCGCGGCCGTCAGCCCTTCACGGCTCCGGTGAGACCACCGACGATCCTGCGCTGCGCGAGCAGGAAGAACGTCAGGGCCGGCAGCATCGCCAGCGAGGTGAACGCGAGCACCGCAGCGGTGTCCTGGGTGTACTGCGTCGAGTACGTCGCGACGCCCAGGGGCAGGGTGTAGGAGTCGGGCTCCGTGAGCAGCAGCAGGGGCAGCAGGTAGGCGTTCCACGAGCCGACGAACGCGAGCACGCCGGTCGTGACGACGCCGGGACCCGACAGCGGGATCACGATGCGCCAGAAGAAGCCGATCTTCGAGCAGCCGTCGATCACCGCGGCCTCCTCGATCTCCTTGGGCAGGGCCCGCAGGAAGGGTCGGAGGATGACGATGGTCATCGGCAGGGCGAACGCCGCCTGCGGCAGGGCGACACCCATGGGGTTGTCGGCCAGGTCCATCTGCCGGATCAGCAGGAACAGCGGCAGGACGCCCACGGTCAGCGGGAAGAGCAGGCCGAGGGTGAAGATCGTATAGATGAACTCGCGGCCGCGGAACTCGTACCGGGACAGCGCGAACGCCGCCATCAGGCCGAGGACGACCACGAGGACCGTGGTGATCAGGGCGACCACCGACGAGTTGTAGACCTGGCGCCAGAAGACCTCGGACGTCAGGGTGTTCTTGTAGTTGTCGAAGATCCACGGCTTCGGCAGGGCCACCGGCTTCTCGGCGATCTGGCCGGTACTGCGGAAGCCGCCGAGGGCGGAGTAGATCACCGGGGCGATGGTCGAGCCGATCACGCCGAGGGCGATGACGTACACGATCGGTTCGGACAGCAGGGACTTCAGCGACCGTGTGGCGGTCGGGGCGGGCTCGTCCTGCAGCCGCACCGGGGCGGTGGTGGTGGTCATGGTCACGGGTTCCTTCTGGCCTCAGTCGTCCCGGTTGTCTCGCCGCAGCACGAGACGCTGGTAGATCAACGCCATCGTCAGCGAGATGACGAGCAGCACCACGGCGGCCGCGCTGCCGTAGCCGTACCGGGACCGCTTGAAGCCCTGGCTGACGAGGAACGTCGCCATGGTCACGGTCGAGTTGGCCGGGCCGTTGCCGTCGGCGCCCATCAGGATCTTGACCATGTCGAACAGCTGCAGGGACCCGATCATGGACAGGAAGATCCACGTCCGGATGGTGGGGCCCAGCAGGGGGATGGTGATCCGGCGCTGGATCTGCCACCAGCTCGCGCCGTCGATCGCGGCGGCCTCGTGCAGTTCCTGCGGCACGCCCTGCAGCCCCGCGAGGAACAGCAGGATGGCGAAGCCGAGGTACTTCCAGGTGAGCACGCCCATCAACGTGTAGAGCACGATGTCGGGGTTGCCCAGCCACTCGTTGGTGAACGAGCCCAGACCGACCTTCTGCAGCACGACGTCCAGGGGACCGTCGGGCTGGAGCATGAGCTGCCAGATGACGCCGGCCACGACCTCGGCCAGGACGTAGGGCACGAAGATGATCGTGCGCAGCAGACCGCGGAACTTGATGTCGCGGTTGAGCAGCAGCGCGATGCCCAGACCCAGAGGCAGCTGGACGACGATCGAGAGCACGACGATCGCGAGGTTGTGCTGGACGGCCTGGCGGAACAGGTCGTTGTCGAGCACCTCGCGGTAGTTGTCGAAGCCGACGAAGTTGTCCAGCGGCCCGAGGCCGTTCCACTTGTAGAAGCTGTAGCGGACGGCCTGGGCCATGGGGAACAGCACGAACGTGCCGAACAGCGCCAGTGCGGGAAGCGTGAAGAGGGCGATCTCGGCGCGGGTCCGCCAAGGGGACCCGACCGGCCGCCTGCGCCGGGAAGCGCCGGTGGCGGCGACCGCTGTGCGCGGTCGCCGGCCACCGACTGAGGAGCGAGCGTCACTGCTGCTTACCGGCTTCCGTGACGGCCTTGACGACGTCCTCCGGGCTGCCCTTCTTGGCGAACAGCAGGGCGACGGCGTCGTTGAGGGCGCCACCGACGTTCGGGCCGTACGCCGTGTCCAGGTACAGCTGGACGTAGGGCGCCGCGTTCCGGAACTCGATGAGCGTCTTCATGTTCGGGTCGGAGACACCGGTCTCGGCGCCGATGACCGTCGGGAGGCCGACGCCCGTCTCGGCGTACTTGATCTGGTTCTCCTTGGTGCTGATGAACTTCAGGAGGTCGACGCACTCCTTGGGCGCGGTCTTCGAGCAGGAGTACCCGTCGCCACCGCCCATGGCGGCCTTCGGGTCACCCTCGCCGTCCGGCAGCGACGGGAAGGGGAACCAGCCGAGCTTGTCGCCCAGGCCCTTCTTGTCGGCCGTGAGGCCGTTCATCACGCTCGGGTTCCAGTGACCCATGAGCTCCATCGCGACCTTGCCGTTGGCGAGCAGGCCGGCCGACGAAGCGGCACCCTGCTGCGCGGGGGTGGCGAGGTAGCCCTTGTTGAAGGGGTCAGCCGCGACGATCTTCTGCAGGGCCGAGCCGGCGCGCAGCCAGCACGGGTCGCTGAAGTCGAAGGTCGACTGCGCCTTCTTCAGGGTGTCCTTCGTGCACTCGCGCGTGGCGGTGTAGTACCAGTAGTGCGCGGCGGGCCACTTGTCGGCGGCACCGACGGCGACCGGCTGGATGTTGGCGGCCTTGAGCTTCTGGACCGCGGTCAGCCACTCGTCGAGCGTGGCCGGCGGGGTGGTGATGCCGGCCTTGGCGAAGAAGTCCTTGTTGTACCAGAAGCCCACGACACCCAGGGAGAACGGCAGACCGTAGGTCTTGCCGTCGACCTGCCAGCCGTTGACCGCGCCACCCATGGACGCCGCCTCGGTCTGCACCTGGTCGGTGATGTCCATGAGACGGTCCGCCTTGACCTGGTCGGACATCTCACCGCCACCCCACTGCTGGAACAGGTCCGGGGGGTTGTTGGACTGCAGGGCGGTGGTCAGGCGGGTCCGCAGGTCCTCGTTCTGGAGTGCGGAGATCTCGACCTTGACCTTCGGGTTCGCCGCCATGAACTGGTCGGCGATGCCCTGCCAGTACGCCTTGGCGGGGTCGTTGTTGCCGTTGTGCCACCAGGTGATGGTGACCTTGCCGTCGCTGCCAGTGTCGCCCTCATCGGAGCCGCCACTGCAAGCCGCGAGCAGGGACGTGGTCGCGATGAGCGCCACGGCTGCACGGGGGAATCTGCCCATGGTCGTCGTTCCCTTGTCGTCGTCGACGCGAACGGACGGAACGATGGATCGCACGCCCCCTCCGCGTCAATGGTTTTCAGCAACTTTCTCGCAACGATGTCTCGGTGGTGCCGTGACACGCTGATCTTTGCGGGGGACAGCCGGGACTTCCCCCGTCGCTGTGACGGACGGTGATCGATCAGTAACGCATGATAAGGCTTGAGCGCGCTGGCCGGGTTGTCGGCATGGCGCGCAGCCGGTGGAGGAATGAGATCGAATCGTGACGTGTGACCCTCGCCCGGGGGAGGGTCACATGCCGCGAAAGGGGGGCAATCGCCCAGATGGACGTGCTGATCGGGACGCCGCGCCGCGGGTCAGCGGCGCGACGGCGCGGGTGCGGTGCTCTCGCGTACCACGAGGTCGGTGGCCACCTCGAGGCGCGGGCTGTCGAGCGGCTCCTCGGCGATCAGGCGCAGCAGGGTCCGTGCGGCCACCATGCCCATCTGGGCGAGCGGCTGCCGCACGGTCGTCAGCGGCGGGGAGGCCCAGCGGGCCTGGGGCAGGTCGTCGAAGCCCACGACGCTGACGTCCTCGGGGACGCGCAGGCCGCGCTGCCGGACGGCCTCGTAGGCGCCCAGGGCCATCTGGTCCGAGCACGCGAAGATCGCCGTCGGGGGCTCGTCCAGCTCCAGCAGCTTCTGCGTGCCGGTGAAGCCGGCCTCGTGGTAGAAGTCGCCGTAGATCACGAGGTCCTCGTCGTAGGTGACGCCGGCGTTGTCCAGCGCCGCGCGGTAGCCGTTGAGCCGGGCCAGCGAGCAGAGCACCCGCATGGCACCGGTGATCAGGGCGATCCGGCGGTGGCCCAGCGAGAGCAGGTGCTCGGTGGCGGCCATGCCGCCCGACCAGTTCGTGGCCCCCACGGTGGGGCGCGTCTGGGCCGTGGTGCCGGCCGGGTCCACGACGACCACGGGGATCTCGCGGCGGTCGAGCTCGGCCTGGAGCTCCTCGTCGAGTTCGCTGGTCACGAGGATGACGCCGTCGGTGGAGCGCTCCTGGAGGTTGTCCCACCACATCTGGACCGACGTCTGCGTGCGGTGGATCTGGGTGACCACCGTCGCGATGCCGGCGCTCAGCACGACGTCGTCGACGCCCCGGATGATCTCCACGGCCCAGGGGCTGTCGAGGTCGGGGAAGACGAGGTCGATGAGGTGCGGGGAGCCCCGACGGCGCGCCGCCCGGCGGCGGTAGCCGTGCTCCTCGAGGAGCGCCTCGACGCGTTCGCGTGTGGTCTTGGACACGTCACGGCGGCCGTTGAGCACGCGCGAGACCGTGGGGACCGACACGCCGGCTGCTTCGGCGATGTCCGCCATGGTGACCCGGCTCAACTCGTTCACTGCACGCCTTCCGCTGCTCGCCTCGGTCGATGGTGGCGTCGGGCGCTCGCGAGGGCTGGGCCGAGGTGACCACGTTCACCCGGCCGGGTGCACCGAGTGAGCGAATCCTTTCGACACTTCCTGCACAGTGCCTTGACGCGACAGGAGAGACCATTATGCTTCCCGGTAATCCGCGTCAATAGTTGCCGCAAGTTCCGGAGCTGGGGAGCAGCGACTGGCTCCCCGACCGTGAGACAGGGATCCTCCATGCCAGCAGCCGACAGCTCCGTTCCCGGGGCGTCGCTCTCGTCGACCACGGCGGTCGTCGAGGCGTCGTCGCCGCAGCCCTGGCAGGACCCCCGCCTGGGGGTCGCCGAGAGGGTCGCGGACCTCACCGGGCGCATGACGCTGGAGGAGAAGGTCGCCCAGCTCTACGGCGTCTGGGTGACGACGGCGGCCGACGGCGAGTCCGTCGCCCCGCACCAGCACGACCTCGCCAGCCCCCCGCAGGACTGGGACGCGTTCCTCTCCTCCGGGCTCGGGCAGCTGACCCGGTCCTTCGGCACCGCCCCGGTCGACCCGGCCCTCGGCGCGCGCGCGCTGGCGCGCACGCAGCAGCAGGTCCGGGCGTCGAACCGCTTCGGCATCCCCGCGCTGGCCCACGAGGAGTGCCTCGCGGGCTTCACCGCCTGGCGCGCCACGATCTTCCCCGTCCCGCTGTCGTGGGGCGCGAGCTTCGACCCCGACCTCGTCGAGGAGATGGCCTCCGCGATCGGCGCGTCGATGCGCGGCGTCGGCGTGCACCAGGGCCTCGCCCCCGTGCTCGACGTCACGATGGACCCGCGCTGGGGCCGCACCGAGGAGACCGCCGGTGAGGACCCCTACCTCGTCGGCCGCGTCACCAGCGCCTACGTCCGCGGGCTGGAGCAGGCGGGCGTCGTCGCGACCCTGAAGCACTTCGTCGGGTACTCGACGTCGAAGGCCGCCCGCAACCTCGCGCCGGTCTCGGTCGGCGCCCGCGAGCTGGCCGACGTCCTGCTCGTGCCGTTCGAGATGGCCGTCCGCGAGGCCGCCCCCCGCTCGGTGATGCACTCCTACGCGGCGATCGACGGCATGCCGGTCGTGGCCGACCCGACGCTGCTCACCGACCTGCTGCGCACGACGTGGGGCTTCGACGGCACCGTCGTCGCCGACTACTTCGGCATCACCTTCCTGCACACGCTGCACGGCCTCGCCGAGGGCGACGCCGACGCCGCGCACCAGGCGCTCGCCGCCGGCGTCGACGTCGAGCTGCCCACCGCCCGCTGCTACTCCCAGCCGCTGGTCGACGCCGTCCGCGCGGGGCACATCCCCGAGGCGCTCGTCGACCGCGCGCTGGAGCGGGTGCTGCGGCAGAAGTGCGAGCTCGGCCTCCTCGACGCCGACTGGCAGCCCGTGCCGCCGGTGCTCGCCGACGCGCTGATCGACGTCGACGACGAGACCGAGCCCGAGCGCCTGCGCGGCCTGGTCGACCTCGACCCGCCCGCCTCCCGCGACATCGCCCGCCGCCTGGCCGAGGAGTCGGTCGTCCTGCTGGAGCGGGGCGTCCTGCCGCTCGCGGCCGGCACCAGGGTCGCCGTCGTCGGGCCGCTCGCGGACGACCCGATGGCGATGATGGGCTGCTACTCCTTCCCCAGCCACGTGGGCAACCTGCACGCGGGCCTCGAGCTCGGCGTCGAGGTCCCCACCGTGCTGCAGGCCCTCGGCGTCGAGCTCGGCACCGCCCCCGCCTTCGCCCTCGGCTGCACCGTCGACGGCACCGACGACTCGGGCATCGCCGCGGCCGTCGACCTCGCCCGCGAGCACGACGTCGTCGTGGTGGCCCTCGGCGACCGCGCCGGCCTGTTCGGGCGCGGCACGTCCGGCGAGGGCTGCGACGCCGCCGACCTCACACTGCCCGGCCTGCAGCCCGCGCTGCTCGACGCGCTCCTCGCCACCGGCAAGCCCGTCGTCGTGGTGATGCTCAGCGGGCGCCCCTACGCGCTGGGCCGCTGGAGCGGCAAGCTCGCCGGCCTGGTCCAGGCGTTCTTCCCCGGCGAGGAGGGCGGCCCGGCGATCGCCGGCGTCCTCAGCGGGCGCGTGAACCCCTCGGGCCGGCTGCCCGTCAGCCTGCCGCGTGAGCCCGGCGGCATGCCGTGGACCTACCTCGGCGCGCCCCTGGCCCACGTGGGGGAGGTCAGCAACATCGACCCGACCCCGCTGCACGCCTTCGGCGCCGGCACCTCCTACACCACGTTCGACTGGTCCGACGCCTGCGTGGACGTCGAGGAGACCGGCACCGACGGGACGGCGACCGCCTCGCTCACGGTCCGCAACACCGGTGACCGCGCGGGCACGGAGATCGTCCAGCTCTACCTGCACGACCCCGTCGCGTCGGTGAGCCGGCCCGTCGTCCGGCTGATCGGGTTCGCCCGCGTCGCCCTCGAGGCCGGGCAGGCCGCCCGCGTCTCCTTCGGCGTCCACGCCGACCTGTCGTCCTTCACCGGGCGCGACGGCACCCGGATCGTCGAGCCGGGCCGGCTGGAGCTGCGCCTGTCGGCCGACGCCGAGCACCCCCGCTTCGCCCTTCCGGTGCGACTCGTCGGCGACGTCCGGCGAGTCGACCATCGACGCACCCTGCACGCCGAGGTGAGGATCGAGCCGACGGCCTGACCACCCTCGCGTCCGCGGCCACCGCGGCACGAGTCCTGCACCACCCCGTACGCACCCCGGCACGACCCCGCGTGCCTGCCCGGTGACACCCCTCGAAGTGGAGGTTCTCCATGTCTCTCACGCCCACCCCTGAGGACAGGTTCACGTTCGGCCTGTGGACCGTGGGCTGGCCGGCGCGCGACCCGTTCGGCGACGCCACCCGCCCCGCGATCGACCCGGTCGAGATCGTGCACCGCCTCGCGGAGGTCGGCGCCTACGGCGTGACCTTCCACGACGACGACCTGATCCCCTTCGGCGCCGACGACGACACCCGCACGGCGACGATCGAGCGGTTCAAGAAGGCCCTGGCCGAGACCGGCCTCGCCGTCCCCATGGCGACGACGAACACCTTCACGCACCCGGTGTTCAAGGACGGCGCGTTCACCAACAACGACCGCGACATCCGCCGCTACGCGATGCGCAAGATCGTCCGCAACCTCGACCTCGCCGCCGAGCTGGGCGCCGAGACGTACGTGTTCTGGGGCGGTCGCGAGGGTTCGGAGTCCCCGGCGGGCAAGGACGTGCGGGCCGCGCTCGAGCGCTACCGCGAGGGCCTGGACACCCTGGCCGCCTACGTCAAGGAGCAGGGCTACGGCATGCGGTTCGCGCTGGAGCCCAAGCCCAACGAGCCCCGCGGCGACATCCTCCTCCCGACGATCGGGCACGCCCTCGGGTTCATCTCGACCCTGGAGCACTCCGAGATGGTCGGCCTCAACCCCGAGGTCGGTCACGAGCAGATGGCCGGGCTGAACTTCGCCCACGGCATCGCCCAGGCGCTGTGGCAGGGCAAGCTCTTCCACATCGACCTCAACGGCCAGAACGGGCCCAAGTTCGACCAGGACCTGGTCTTCGGCCACGGCAACCTGATCGACGCGTTCGCGCTCGTCGACCTGCTGGAGAACGGCGGCCCCGACGGTGGCAAGGCCTACGACGGCCCCCGCCACTTCGACTACAAGCCGCTGCGCACCGAGGACATCGCCGGGGTCTGGGAGTCCGCCAAGGCGAACATCCGCACCTATCTCGCGCTGAAGGAGCGGGCCAAGGCGTTCCGCGCCGACCCCGAGGTGCAGGAGGCGCTCGCCGCCGCCCGCGTCGCCGAGCTGTCGCAGCCCACGCTGGCCGAGGGCGAGACGTTGGCCGACCTGGTCGCCGACCGCGGCGCGTTCGAGGAGTTCGACGTCGACGCCGCCGGTGCGCGCGGCTACGGCTACGTCCGCCTCAACCAGCTGCTCGTCGAGCACCTGACCGGCGCTCGCTGACCCTCGCGGTCCGCGACGCAACCGTCGCGGCTCGCACCCGGTGTGGACGGCACCGGGGCGACGCCGTGGCGGAGCACCACCTCGTCGCGGCGTCGACCCGGCCTCACCGACAGGCCGGGTCCGCCGCGCAGCCACGTCCGGGCGGGTTCCACCCGCGGCGGACGGGCGCCCACCCGCAGGACAGGACGCACCCGAAGGGGCAGGTCGTGACACTCGTCGCCGGAATCGACTCCTCCACCCAGTCGTGCAAGGTGGTGATCCGCGACGCCGCCTCCGGGGCACTCGTGCGCTCGGGGCGGGCCAAGCACCCCGACGGCACCGAGGTCCACCCCCGGCACTGGGAGGACGCGCTCGTCGAGGCGCTGGCCGACGCCGGTGGCGTGGCCGACGTCGACGCCCTCGCCGTGGGCGGTCAGCAGCACGGCATGGTGTGCCTCGACGCCGACGGCGAGGTAGTGCGCCCCGCGCTGCTGTGGAACGACACCCGGTCCGCGGCGGCTGCGGCCGACCTCGTCGCCGAGCTGGGCGCCTCGACCGGAGGGGACGGCGCGCTCGCCTGGGCGCAGGCCACGGGCCTGGTGCCCGTCGCGTCCTTCACCGTCAGCAAGGTGCGCTGGCTGCGCGACGCCGAGCCCGACGCCGTCGCCCGCTCCGAGGCGGTGTGCCTGCCCCACGACTGGCTGACCTGGCGCATGGCGGGCTCGCCCGGCCTCGACGCGCTGGTCACCGACCGGGGCGACGCCAGCGGCACCGGCTACTACTCCGCCGCGACCGGGGAGTACCGCCGCGACCTGCTCCAGCTGGCCATGGGCCGCGACGTCGTCCTGCCGCGCGTCCTCGGCCCCGCCGAGCGCGCGGGCACCACGGGCGTGGGCGAGCGCCGCCTCGCCGGGCTGCCCGACGGCCTCGTCCTGGGCCCCGGCACCGGCGACAACGCCGCAGCCGCCCTCGGCGTGGGCGCGCGCCCCGGTGACGTCGTCGTCTCGATCGGCACCTCCGGCGTGGTCACCGCCGTCGCCGAGGTGCCCGCCTGCGACCCGACCGGGACGGTCGCCGGCTTCGCCGACGCCACCGGCCGCTACCTGCCGCTGGTCTGCACCCTCAACGCCGCGCGCGTCCTCGACGCCGCGAAGGCGATGCTGCGGGTCGGCTTCGACGAGTTCGACGACCT
Source organism: Kineosporiaceae bacterium (assembly GCA_046330935.1). Lineage (GTDB taxonomy): Bacteria > Actinomycetota > Actinomycetes > Actinomycetales > Kineosporiaceae > JAXLRU01. The sequence continues at coordinate 276,501 of JAXLRU010000003.1, read as the reverse complement.
CGCCCTGTCGGCCCCCTCGGGCAGCGACGGCCTCGTCCTCGTGCCCTACCTGGAGGGCGAGCGGACCCCCAACAAGCCCGATTCAACGGGGGCGTTCCACGGCCTGCGCCTGGCCAACTCCACGGCCGCGCACCTGGCCCGCGCCGCCGTCGAGGGCCTGCTGTGCGGGCTCGCCGACGGCCTCGACGCCCTCGCCGAGCAGGGTGCGCGCGTCGAGCGGGTCGTGCTCGTCGGCGGCGGCGCCAAGTGGCGGTCGGTCTGCGAGCTGGCGCCCGTCGTCCTGGGCCGCCCCGTGGTGATCCCCGAGCCGGGGGAGTACGTCGCCGACGGCGCAGCCCGCCAGGCCGCGTGGGTGCTCGCGGGTGGCGACCAGCCACCCGCCTGGGAGGCCGGCGGCGCCGCCACCTACGAGGGCACCCCCGACCCCCGCGTGCGCGAGCAGTACGCCGCCGCGCGCGACCTCACCGTGTCGCGCCCGGCCTGAGCCTCACCGGTTTCTTCGGCCAGCGGGACGGTCTGCGGCACAGTGCGCCGCAGACCGTCCCGCAGGCATCTCACGCCGTCAGCACAGCGGGACGACCCCACGCCCGGTGGCGACCCCCGCGGTCGTGTCGGTGCTGGTCGGCTTCGCGTGCGGGCCCTCGCCCCGGTCGAGGACGACGTCGTCGAGGGACACGGGGCCCATCCGGGACGTCGCCGGCGCGGTGACCACGAACGACACGGTCGTGGCGCCCCGGGCCGGCTTGAACCACACCGTGAGCAGCGTCCGGTCCTGGCCGATCAGCTGCTGGCGGGGCACGACGCGCTTGGCCCCGGGCACGTCGAAGGCCAGGGGCGCGGGCCGGGTCAGGACGCGGTCGGGCGCGCACGTGCCGTGGACGGTCGCGGTGGGCTGCCCGCCCGAGGCCACCATCCGAAGCCGGAACCAGGCGCCGCTGCCGCCGTAGGCCGAGGCCAGGGTGTCCAGGCGCAGGGCGTTGCCCTTGACGGCGAGCCCGCTCACCCGCAGCCCGAGCTGCCCCGAGGCCGCGGCCTGCGGGACCACGCTGGTGACCACCGTGTCCCCCACCCCCGTCCAGCCCTGCGCGGTGCCGTCCTCGAAGTCGAGCACCGTCGGTCCCGTGGAGGTGGGCGTGGGCGTCGGCGACCCGCCGGGGGTGGTGGGGCACGGCACCACGCTCAGGGTGATCGGGGGCAGCGCCGGCGCGAGCAGCGACGCGTCGTCGGCCCGCCACACCGGCGGCTCGGGGGTGAACGAGGAGGCCACGGCCGTGTCGTCGAGGTCCACCGAGCCGACCGCGCCCTCGGCGCACGGGTCTTCCTGGGTGAGCGTCACGACCGGCAGCGAGTGGTCGGCGGAACCCCAGCGCGGCGTCGTGATCGCCGTCCACTCGCCCGGCCGCGCCACGACGGTGCTCGCCACCGACCCGCCCGTGCCGCCGACGCGCAGGGTGAGGCTCGCGGTGCGGTCGTGGGGGCGCACCCACACCCGGACCTGGAACCCGCTGAGCATCGAGTCGCTCGTCGCCGGCCAGCGCAGCCCGGCGCCGTTGCCCAGACCGGTCACGGTCAGCTGCCGGACCCCACTGTGGGGGACCGAGCTGAAGCGCGGGTTGCCGCCGTGCGTGGGGATCTCGGTGTGGGCCGCAGTGACGGCGACCGCGGCCCCGTAGGGGAGCCACCGCTGAGTCGTCCCGTCCTCGAAGCCGAACACCTGGTGCTCGACGCAGCCGGTGCAGTGCGGCCGCGACGTCGTCGTGCGCGGTTTCGTGGACCGGGTGCCCTTGCGCGACGTCGAGGTGGGGGCCGTCGCGGCGGGCGACACGGGCGCCGCGAGGTGGGCCGCGGCCCGGACCCCGGGAGGGGCGAGGGAGCCCGCGGCGGGCAGCGCCACGGCGGCGGCGCCGATCAGGCCCGCGGCCGCCGCGGCGGCGACCAGGAGGCGGGGACGGGACGGTGTCAGGGACATGAGGCACGCCTTTCGGTCCGCGGGCGCCGTGACCCCGATGTCGCGGGCGCCCGCCACCCCGCGGGGTGGCGCAGACGCTAGGCAGCGGGCGGACGTCGTTCAACGACCCGCCCGTACGCCTTGATCACAGACCGTTCGGCGATACGGCGAAGGCCCCGGAACGCGTCCCGGGGCCCTCGCCGTCGTCGCCGCCGGTGCGTCAGCTCAGCCGGCGCAGGATGACGACGGGCTCGTTGTAGCCGTCGCCCTTCCATCCCGCGATGTCGGGGCTGGAGGTGAGGAACAGCAGCACGGACCCGCCCGCGTTGAGCACGGGTGCCCCGGAGCCGAAGTTACTCTCCTCGTCGCCGTCCCAGGCGCCGGGCCGCCCGGCGGCGTTGAGGCTCACCACCCGCGGGGCGCCGCCCGCGGCAGGCCGCGCGATGACCTGCGTCAGCGGGAAGGACGAGCCCGAGGTCACCGTGGCCGACCAGGCGACGGTCGATCCGTCGGCGGAGATGCTGGGCTCGCCGGCCTCCACCGTGACGGTCCCGCTCGGCGCGGCGTTCACCTTCGTGGGCGTCGGCGCGTCCTTTGCCCACAGGAACACGTCGCAGTCCACGTTGTCGGGGTCGAACGGGTCGCCGCAGCGGGAGTAGACGATCGTGTCACCGCTGGCGTCGATGTCGACGCCGGTCCCGGTGACCGCCGCATGGGTCAGCAGCGTCACGGTGCCGGTCGAACGCTCCCAGCGCCGCACCGGGGACGGGGCGCCGGGGCTGCGCACGTCGGCGTAGGAGATGAACGCCACGGCCGAGCCGTTGCCCGACATCCGAGCCTGGCAGGGCACCGTCTGCATGTCCGCACCCGAGGAGCCGCACTGCCCCAGCCAGCGGGTGCCGCCGCCGACGAGGTCGCGGACGAACAGGTCGCTGATCGGGCCGTCCGGGTCCGCGTTCACGGTCTGCAGGTTCGTCGAGGTGGAGCTGAAGACGGCGTAGCGACCGTCGGCGGACAGGGCGCCGTCGCGGGTGAGGCCGAGGGTCGAGGCGCCGTTGCCCGCCGTGCCGGCCAGGGTGGCGCTGACGAGCGTGGCCGCGCCGGTGGTGAGGTCGATGCGGTAGACGTCCGTCGTGCCGTTGGTGTCGGTGCCGACGAGGGCGGCGTCGGTCTCGACGAGCTGGTAGCGCAGTTCGGCGGGGACGGTCCAGGGGACGGCGGTGACGCTGGAGCCGCGCAGGACGGGTGCGGTGCGGTTCAGGACGACGTCGCGGACCCACCAGGAGCCGGCCTCGTCGTCGGCCCCGCTGATCAGATCGGCGAACGAGTTGATCACGGCGTAGCGGCCGTCGTCCGACACCGCCACGGGCAGGGCGAACATCTTGCTCGGCTGGCCGTTGGTGCGGATGGTGACGTTGGTGAACTGGTTGACGTCGAGGGCGGGGCCGCCGGCGGCGGCGAGCATCTGGCGGGCTTGGGTGGCGGTGACGGAGTTGACCGAGCCGGCGATGTCGCCGCGGGTGAGGGTGGTGGCGTGGGTGTCGAGCCAGGTCAGGGTGGGGGTGGGGGCGTTGCCGATGGGGCCGGGGGAGAGCAGGATCGGTTCGTTGCGGACCCCGGCGAGGGCGGCCAGGCCGAGGGCGTCGACGCCGCCGCCGGCGTTGTCGCCGCGGGCTACGGCCACGCTGGTGGTGCCGATTCCGGCGGTGGTGACCGACCATTCGGCGATGGTGGCGGCGGTGGCGAAGCGGTCGGGGCCGGACAGGCGCTGGGTGGTGATGCCGAGGGTGGCCAGGCGGGCGGTGACGGCGTCGCCGACGGAGGGGGTGCCGCCCAGGACGACGACCTGCTGGATGCCCAGGGAGGTGAGGGCGTTCTCGGTGGGGGTGGGCAGGGCGGTGGGCAGGGTGAGCAGCAGGGGGAGCTTGGTGCGGGCTGCGGCGGCGGAGGCGGCGAGGGCGTCGGGGAAGTTGAGGCCGCTGGCGAGCAGGGCGGTCTTCTTGCCGTCGATGACGCCGATGTTGTCGGCGGGCAGGGAGGTGACGATGGCGGCGCTGGTGGCGAAGCGGTCGTCTCCGGCGAGGCGGACGATGTCGGGGTGGGCGCCGCCGGGCAGGGTGATCGCTGCGACCTGGGCGGCGACGGTGTCGGAGACCGAGCCGGCCGAGCCGAGGATGTAGACCTTGGCCGGTGCCAGGGTGGTGATGGCGGTGGCGGTGGCGGTGGGCAGGGTCGCGGGGGTGGTGAGCAGGATCGGTGCGGTCACGGATCCGGCGAGGTAGGCCCCGGACAGGGCGTCGGGGAACTTGATCCCGGAGGCGAGGACGACGGCGGGGGCGCCGCTGGGGTAGGCGGCGGTGGCGATGGCCGCGGCGGTGGAGAACCGGTCGGGGCCGCCGTAGCGGGTCCAGGTGAAGGACGGGGTGGCCGAGGCCGTGGGGGCCAGCGCGGTGGTGGCGGCCAGGCCGGTCAGAGCCAGGGCGGACGCGGCGGTCGTGGCCGCGATCCGGCGTCCCGCTCGGGCGCTGGCAGGGCGAAGTACGGACATGTCTGGTTCGGGTCCTTCCCCGTGATCGGGTCTGCCGCGGATCGCGGACAGGCGGGTGCGCCCGCCCCCGCCCACGAGGGGCGGGAGCGGGCGCACGTGGCGGAGCTCAGCTGAGTCGGCGCAGGACCGAGTTCGGTGCGTTCGACGTCGTCCCGGTCCAGCCGGCGATGTCGGGGCTGGACGTGGCGAACAGCAGGTACGAGCCGGTCGCGTTGAGCAGCGCCGAGCCGGAACCGAACTCGCCCTCGGGGTCCTTGTCGGGCGAGCCGAGCCGGCCGGCGGCGTTGAGGCTGGCCACCTTGGCGGCGGGCGAGCTCAGGGTACGCACGATGACCTGCGTGAGCGGGCGGGGGGCCGCGCTGGTGCTCACGCTGGCCGACCACGCGACGGTGGTGCCGTCACCGGAGATCGCCGGCTCGCTGAGGAACTGCGCGCTGGTGCCACTGGGGGTGGCGCTGACCCGGGTGGGGACCGCCACGCCGCTGGTCCACAGGAAGATGTCGCAGTCGGCGTTGGAGTCGGCGGGGTCGATCGCGTCCTCGCACTCCGAGAAGACGATCTTGGTGCCGCTGGTGTCGATGCTCATCTCGTAGCCGGTCACGGGCGTGCCGCCGCTGCGCACGCTGACGGGGGCGAGGGTGCCCGCCACGCGGTCCCAGCGCCGCACGGGGGAGGCGTTGTCGTTGAGCAGGTCGACGTAGTCCACGAACGCCACGGCCGAGCCGTTGCCCGCGATGACCGAGTCGCAGGGGATGTCGGACAGGTCACCGGCCGTGGAGCACGCGGCGACGCGGGTCGTCGTCCCGGCGACGAGGTCGCGGACGAACAGGTCGCTGATCGCACCGTTCGGGTCCGCGGCGACGAGGTTGCTCGCGGTGGAGCTGAAGGACGCGTAGCGACCGTCCCGCGAGATCTGCGACTTGCCGCTGTAGCCGAGCGTGGAGTCGGCGTTGCCCGCGGAGCCGGTCGTCGTGGCGCTGACGAGCGTGGCCGCGCCGGTGGTGAGGTCGATGCGGTAGACGTCGACGCGACCGTTGGTGTCGGTGCCGACGAGGGCGGCGTCGGTCTCGACGAGCTGGTAGCGCAGTTCGGCGGGGACGGTCCAGGGGACGGCGGTGACGCTGGAGCCGCGCAGGACGGGCGCGGTGCGGTTGACGACGACGTCCCGGATCCACCACGAGCCGTTGTCGTCCAGCGCGCCCGAGGCGAGGTCGGCGAAGGACCGGATGACGCTGTAGCGCCCGTTGTCGGAGACGGCGACCGGCAGCGCCGGTGCGCGGCTGATCTGGCCGTTGGTGCGGATGGTGACGTTGGTGAACTGGTTGACGTCGAGGGCGGGGCCGCCGGCGGCGGCGAGCATCTGGCGGGCTTGGGTGGCGGTGACGGAGTTGACCGAGCCGGCGATGTCGCCGCGGGTGAGGGTGGTGGCGTGGGTGTCGAGCCAGGTCAGGGTGGGGGTGGGGGCGTTGCCGATGGGGCCGGGGGAGAGCAGGATCGGTTCGTTGCGGACCCCGGCGAGGGCGGCCAGGCCGAGGGCGTCGACGCCGCCGCCGGCGTTGTCGCCGCGGGCTACGGCCACGCTGGTGGTGCCGATTCCGGCGGTGGTGACCGACCATTCGGCGATGGTGGCGGCGGTGGCGAAGCGGTCGGGGCCGGACAGGCGCTGGGTGGTGATGCCGAGGGTGGCCAGGCGGGCGGTGACGGCGTCGCCGACGGAGGGGGTGCCGCCCAGGACGACGACCTGCTGGATGCCCAGGGAGGTGAGGGCGTTCTCGGTGGGGGTGGGCAGGGCGGTGGGCAGGGTGAGCAGCAGGGGGAGCTTGGTGCGGGCTGCGGCGGCGGAGGCGGCGAGGGCGTCGGGGAAGTTCAGGCCGCTGGCGAGCAGGGCGGTCTTCTTGCCGTCGATGACGCCGATGTTGTCGGCGGGCAGGGAGGTGACGATCGCGGCGCTGGTGGCGAAGCGGTCGTCTCCGGCGAGGCGGACGATGTCGGGGTGGGCGCCGCCGGGCAGGGTGATCGCTGCGACCTGGGCGGCGACGGTGTCGGAGACCGAGCCGGCCGAGCCGAGGATGTAGACCTTGGCCGGTGCCAGGGTGGTGATGGCGGTGGCGGTGGCGGTGGGCAGGGTCGCGGGGGTGGTGAGCAGGATCGGTGCGGTCACCGATCCGGCGAGGTAGGCCCCGGACAGGGCGTCGGGGAACTTGATCCCGGAGGCGAGGACGACGGCGGGGGCGCCGCTGGGGTAGGCGGCGGTGGCGATGGCCGCGGCGGTGGAGAACCGGTCGGGGCCGCCGTAGCGGGTCCAGGTGAAGGACGGGGTGGCCGAGGCCGTGGGGGCCAGCGCGGTGGTGGCGGCCAGGCCGGTCAGAGCCAGGGCGGACGCGGCGGTCGTGGCCGCGATCCGGCGTCCCGCTCGGGCGCTGGCAGGGCGAAGTACGGACATGTCTGGTTTGGGTCCTTCCCCGTCGTTGCAGGTCAGCCGGGTCTCGGCGGATCGTTCGGGGCAGAGTCTGTCGACCCCGCCGGGCGGATGCCACCGCTTCGACGGACGTCACACGTTCAGGTTCCCCCCGACCGGATCGATTCGTGACGGACGGGTCACCTCGAGGGGATTCGCGCTGCGCCGTTCGGGTGTCGGCCCCCGGCGGCACTTCTGCGGGCGCGAGCCCCCCACCCTGCCGCTACCGTCGTGGATCATGCGCGCCTTCGACTGCTCCGTCTGTGGCCAGGTCCTGGTCTTCGAGAACTCCGTCTGTGTGAACTGCGGCACGAACTACGGCTTCGACCCGCGGGTGATGGACCTTGTGCCGGTGCCGACGGACGGCAGTGCGGTGATGTGCGCGAACCTCGCCGTCGCGGCGTGCACCTGGCTGGTACCGGCGCAGGACGTCGCGAACGGGCAGCCGCTGTGCGCCTGCTGCCGGCTGACGCGCACCCGCCCCTCCGACACCGACCCCGAGGGCCTCGCCGCCTTCGCGCGCACCGAGCAGGCCAAGCGCCGGCTCGTGTACCAGCTCCTCGACCTCGGCATGCCCGTGGCGGCCCAGGCGGACGACCTGGTCTGGGGCTCGGCCGTGCCGCCCGTGGTGGCCGGCGGGCGCCGGGTGCCCGAGGGCGCCCCCGGCCTGGCCTTCGACCTGCTCTCCAGCGCGCAGGAGTCGGTGATCACGGGCCACGCCGACGGCGTCGTCACGATCGACCTCGCCGAGGGCCAGGACGCCCACCGCGAGGCGATGCGCGTGCAGATGGGGGAGCCCTACCGCACGCTGCTGGGCCACCTGCGCCACGAGGTGGGCCACTACTTCTGGCAGGTGCTGGTGGGGACGGCGTCCCTGGACGTCGTGGAGCGCTTCCGCCGGCTGTTCGGGGACGAGCGCGCCGACTACGGGCAGGCCCTGCAGCGGCACTACCGCGAGGGTGCTCCGGCCGGGTGGCAGGAGACCCACGTGTCCGCCTACGCGACCGCCCACCCCCACGAGGACTGGGCGGAGACGTTCGCCCACTACCTGCACATCCGCGACACGCTGCAGACGGCGGCGTCCTTCGGGATGCTCGTCACCGGCCCCGACCTGCCCGGCGTCGACCACCTCGTGTCGGTGCCCGTGGAGGCCGAGGTGGCCGCGCCCGAGGGCGGTGGGACCGCCGCGGTACAGGTCTACATCGACACGTGGCTGCCCCTGACGTACGCGCTCAACGCCGTCAACCGCAGCATGGGCAAGGACGACCTGTACCCGTTCCTGCTGAGCTCCGACGTCATCGAGAAGCTGGGCTTCGTGCACGACGTGGTGACCGCTCGCGGCTGACGCCCCTGGCCCCCCGGTGAGGTGCGCGTGGCTGCGCCCCTCCCCGGCTACCGGAGGCCCGGGACCGTCAAGGAGCGATCATCCTGAGCCGATGGGGTGAAGGTCGCAGACCGCGCATCACCGTCGAGGGGCACGTCATGGCCGCATCGCGTCCGTCCGGCACCACCGCGACCCCTGTGGGCGGCCCCCGCCTGTTGTCGGCGCTGAGCGTACGGGCCCGCCTGGTGGGCGTGCTCGGATCGGTCGTCGTCGCCGGCGTGGGGGTGGGGGTCGTCGCGACGCTGGCCCTGTCGAGCATCGACGAGGCCGGCACGGCGATCTACGACGAGGGACTCGTCCCGGTCGTGCAGCTCGCGAAGGTCCGCGCGGACATGAAGGACCTGCGCATCGCCATCCTCAACTACGTGGTCTCCACCGCCCCCGAGGCCAAGGCCACGCAGAAGGCGAACATCGCGAAGGCGGAGACGGCCTTCGACGCCGACCTCGACGCCTACCGATCCCACAGCGTCGACGCGGCCGGGGTCGCAGATCTCGAGGGCGCCTGGGGGGCGTACCGCTCCGCGGTGCCCGACCTGCTCGCCCTGGGCGACGCGAAGGACTTCCCCGCCTACGCCGCGCTCCGCGACCGCACGGCCGTCCCGGCGTCCAAGGCAGCCGACGCCGCCCTGCTCGCCCTGACCGAGCGGCAGTCGCAGGCGGCGGCGGCGCGCCGCGACGCCGCCCACCACCGGTTCCGGACGGGCCGGGCGTGGCTGCTGGTCCTGTGCTCGGGTCTTGCGCTGCTCGCCGGCGTCGGCGGGGTCCTCGTCGCCCGCGGCGTGCTCCGGCCCCTGGCGAGCGTGCGGGACGCGCTGGCCCGGGTGTCCTCGGGCGACCTCACCGCCCGGGCCCCCGTCCACTGGCGCGACGAGCTCGCCGAGCTCGCGACGTCCGTCAACACCACCGTCGCCTCGATCGCCACGATCGTCTCCGACGTGAGCGCCACGACGTCGACGCTCACCGACGCCTCCAGCGAGCTGACGTCCCTGGCCGCCGACCTCGACGCCACCGCTGACACGGCGGCCCAACGGGCGGACGCCGCTGCCGGCGCCGTCAACGAGGTGCACACGGCCGTGCGGACCATGGCCGTGAGCACTGACCAGCTCGACACGGCCGTGGCGGAGATCGCCCGCAGCGCCACCGAGGCGAGCCGGGTGGCCGGGGAGGCCGTCGATGCGGTCGGGACGGCCACCGCGGGGATCGCGGCGCTGCGCGACTCCAGCGAGGAGATCGGCGACGTCCTGCGACTGATCACGTCGATCGCCGAGCAGACGAACCTGTTGGCGTTGAACGCGACGATCGAGTCCGCCCGCGCGGGCGAGGCGGGCCGCGGGTTCGCCGTCGTGGCGAATGAGGTGAAGGAGCTCGCCCAGGAGACCGGCCGGGCGACCAGCGACATCGGCTCCCGGATCGAGACCATCCAGCGGGACGCGCGGGCGGCGATCGACGCCGTCGAGGCCATCGCCGCCGTGATCGGCCGGATCACCGAGCACCAGCAGGTGATCGCCGCGGCGGTCGAGGAGCAGGCCTCGACGACGAGGAGCCTGTCCTCGGAGGTCGGCGAGACCTCCCAGCGGTCGGAGGTGATCGCGGGCCACGTCGCCGACGTCGCAGCGACTGCCGAGCGCACCCGCGCCACGGTGCAGCAGGCGCGCAGCCGCTCCGAGGACCTCGCCGTCACGGCCGCGTCGCTACGCCTGTCGGTGTCGGGGTTCCGGCTCGACGAGCGCTGATCCCGCTGGAGCCGTGATCCCCTGCGCCCGTGACCCCGGCGGGGCCGCGATGATGGGCGGGTGCTCCGGAGGCCGAGGAGGCAGCGGTGATCGAGCTCGTCCAGCCCCCCGCCGCGCTCGACCTCGCCGCCACAGCGGCCGGAGGGCTGACCGGCGGGCTGTTCGCCGTCTCCCGCGGGATCCCCGCGACCGGCCTGCTCGCCGTCACCGTCGCGAACGCCTTCGGCGGCGGCGTCCTGCGCGACCTGCTCCTGGGGCGCACCCCGCCGGTGGCGCTGCAGGAGCCCCGCTACCTCGTCGTCGCGGCGGCGTGCGCGGCCGTCTGCTTCTTCCTCGGCGCCGTGGTGGCACGGATGCAACGCCTCGTCGACCTCGTGGACGCGGTCGGGACGGCGCTGTTCGCGGTCGTCGGGGCCTCGACGGCGCTGGCGGCGGGCGTCGCGCCCGTGCCGGCCGTCCTGATCGGCGCGACCAACGCGATCGGGGGCGGGGTGCTGCGCGACGTCATCGGCGGGGTGACGCCCGACATCAGCCGGCCCGGCCCCATCTCCGGCTTCGCGGGCGTGGTGACCGCCGTCGCCTACGTCGTGGGCCGGCGCGGGGTGGACCTGCCCGTCCCGGCGGCGCTGTGGGTGGCGGTCGTGCTCGGCGTGGCGCTGCGCATGCTCGGGGTGTGGCGCGGCACCCACGCCCCCGCTCCCGTCGACCTCACGCTCCCGCTGCGGGCACGCGTGCGGCGCACGCTCCCGCCCGGGCGCTCGCCCCTCGGCGCCGGCCTGCCCCCGAGGATCCGCGACCTGCGCCGCCGCAGAGGCGGTTCGACGCGGCGCCCGTGAGCGGGGAGTCCTGAGCGCGCGCGGGAGTGGCGCGCATGCATGCCGGGAGCGGACGGCGGGTACGGAGGGGTCAGCAGACAAGAGCACCACACCGACCCGCTCCCGCGGGTCCCGAGCCGAAGGAGGCGACCGCGATGGGCGCCGACGACAAGGTCGACAACGCGTTCGACAAGCTCACGGGCAAGGCCAAGGAAGGCGCCGGCCGGGCGACCGGTGACGAGGAGCTGCAGGCCGAGGGCAAGGGCGACCAGGCGGTCGCCGACCTGCGGCAGGCCGGCGAGAAGGTCAAGGACGCGTTCCGCGGCTGAGTGCCGCCCCTGCGCTCCCGTCCCCCCGCACCACCTTCCCGAACGTCAGAATCTCCCACCTGTCCCGAAGGAGTCCGTCATGTCCGCATGGCTGCTGCTCATCGTCCTGGGTGTCGTCCTGGCCGTGATCGGCTTCGGCGGCGCCGGCAACCTGCTCATCTGGCTCGGCATCATCGTCCTGGTCGCCGGCCTGATCATGAGCTTCGCCCGTCGCGCCGACACCCGGTTGTAACTCCACCGCCCCACCGCGGGCCCGCCCCTCCTCGGGGCGGGCCCGCGGTGACTCGGCCGGGCTCGCCCACGACGCATCGATCCACGTGACGGCTGTGCAGGATGGGGCGGTTGTTCCCTCCTGTGCCTCCTGTTCGCTACGGTGCGTAGATCCGGGTCGTCCCGTGTGCGGCGTCGCGCACGGTTGCCGGAGCGCGCGGCGTCGCCCGTCGTGCGGGGAGGGGCGTCGATGATCGGCAGCACGACCGGCCTGTCCGGTCGCCCTCCGGCGCGCCCCGCAACGTCCCGGCGCCAGGGGCGGCGCCCCTGCGGGTGCTCGTGGTCGCTCTCGCCGTCCTCGCGCCCGCGGCGGCCTTCCTGGGGGGCCCGGCGAGCGGGACGCCCACCCCGCCGAGCATCGACGACGTCGAACGTGCCCGCCGCGCCGCGGCGGACGGATCGGCCGCGGTCGCCCACGAGCAGGCCCTGCTGGACGCCGCCGCCGATCGCGCGGACGCGGCCGAGCTGCGCCTGGCCCAGGCTGCGGAGGACTACGACGCCGCACGGATCACCCTGCAGCGCCGCGCCCGCGAGGCCGCCGCGGCGGCGGCGGCCGCCGACCGTGCCGACGCCGAGGTGGCCAGGCAGCGGCGCGAGCTGGCCCGGCTGGCCGTCCAGCAGTACCGCGACTCGGGCACCCTCTCGAACGCGGGGCTCGTGCTGACCGCGCAGGACGGGGAGGACCCCCTCGCCCAGGTGGCGCTGCTGCAGGCGTGGGCCACCTCGCGCCAGCAGGTGCTGCGCCGGGTGGAGGCGTCGGTGGCCGTGGCCGAGATGCTTCGCCGCGCCGGGGACGCAGCCCTCGCCGACCAGCGGGCCGCTGCGGCCTCCGCCGAGCAGACCCGGCGCCTGGCCCAGGCGGCGGCGACCTCCGCCGCGGCGGTGCGGGCCGAGGCCGATGCCCAGCACCGCTCCGCCATCGCCCGGCTCGCCGAGCTCACGCACACCAGCACGCAGGTGCAGGAGGCCCGGCAGGCCGCCCTCGTCGCCCAGCGCGAGCAGCAGCGCGAGGAGCAGGCCAGGCAGGAGGCCCGGCGCCGCGCCGCACACGTGAGCCCGACCCGCGGCGCGGCAGCGTCGCCCGCCCGCCCCCGGCCCCAGCCGCCGAGGGGTGACGGTGGCGCGGCCACCACGCGTCCCCGGCCGACGCCCGCGAGCACGGGCCACCCGCAGCCGTCCTCGCGCCCGGCCCCTCGCACCACGGCGCACCGCACCACGCCCCATCGGCCGGTGCCGCCTCCGGCGCCGGACCCGGTTCCCGACGACGGCGTCCCCGCCGGCGGGCGGACGCTGGGTTCGGCGGCCGACGGCGTCCGCGCGGTCGCGTGGGCGCGGACCCAGCTCGGCAAGCCCTACGAGTGGGCGGCGGACGGCCCCGACACCTACGACTGCTCGGGCCTGACCATGCGCGCGTGGGAGGCCGCCGGCGTCTCGCTGTCGCACTCCTCGCGCTACCAGTTCCGGCAGGTGCGCAAGGTGCCGATCGCGCAGGCGCGCGTCGGTGACCTGCTGTTCTGGGCCTCCGACCCCGACGATCCGGGGACCATCCACCACGTCGCGCTCGTCGCCGGCGGCGGTCTCATGGTCGAGGCGCCCGAGACCGGCAAGGACGTGCGGGTGGCGCCCCTGCGCTACCGCGGACTGCTGCCCTGGGTGGGCCGGCCCTGAGCCGACCCCGATGGGGCGAGCCGGCCCTCAGGGGTTGACGGACAGGAACAGGAACGCCGCGAGCAGCACGAGGTGGACCGCTCCGTGCAGGCGTGTGGCCCGCCCCGGGACGACGGTGAGCACGCCGACCACCACGCTCAACGCCAGCAGCACGATCTGGGTGCTGCCCAGGCCCAGCGCGAGCGGCCCGTCGAGCCAGATCGAGGCGACGGCGATCGCGGGGATGGTCAGCCCGATGCTCGCCATGGCCGAGCCGTAGGCGAGGTTCAGGCTGGTCTGCACCCGGTCGCGGCGGGCGTTGCGGGCCGCCGCGAGGGTCTCGGGCAGCAGCACGAGCAGGGCGATCACGACGCCGACGAACGACTGCGGCGCCCCGGCGCGCGCCACGGCGTCCTCGATCGCGGGGGACTCGACCTTGGCCAGCCCCACGACGGCGAGGAGGGACGCCAGCAGCAGCCCCACGCTCGTCCACGCCTGCCGGTCGCCCGGGGGGTCGGCGTGGGTGTCGTCCACGCCCTCGCCGGTGTCCTCGCGCTCGGCCCTGCCCGCCTCGCCGACCGGCAGGAAGAAGTCGCGGTGCCGCCCGGCCTGGGTGGCGACGAACGCCAGGTACAGCGCCAGGGACGCGACGGCGGCGAACACCAGCTGGCCACCGCTGAACTCGGGGCCCGGGCGGGCGGAGGTCACGCTCGGCAGCACCAGGCTCAGCGTGGCCAGCGTGGCGACGGTCGCCAGCGCCGCGCCGCTGCCCTCGGCGTTGAACCGGGCGAGGCCGAACCGGAGCGAGCCGAGGAGCAGCGCCAGCCCCACCACCCCGTTGCAGGTGATCATCACCGCGGCGAACACCGTGTCCCGGGCCAGGGTGGAGGTGTCCTTGCCGCCCGAGACCATCAGCGTGACGATGAGGCCCACCTCGATCACCGTGACCGCCACGGCGAGCAGCAGCGACCCGTAGGGCTCGCCGACGCGGTGCGCCACCACCTCGGCGTGGTGGACGGCGGCGAGCACGGCCGCGCCGAGGACCACCGCCACGAGGACGGCGGCGACCGTCGAGAGGTCGCGCCCCCAGACTCCGGCGAGGACGACGACGGCGACGGGCGGCGTCCACATCGTCCAGCGGGCGGCCCAGCGCAACGTCGTCATGCCGCTCACGCTGCCAGAAACGCGCTCAGGGTGCGCCCCGTGAGGGACGCACCCTGAGCTGCGATGCTGCGTGTCTCGCCCGAGGTGCCAGGCGCCGGCGTCACGCCGGGGTGGTCGGCTCCCACGTCAGGGGGCCGGTGCTGCGCAGGGCCTCGGCGACGGCCGCGGCCAGCGCCTCCTCGTCGGTCCCGGCTGGCAGCACGAGGGTCGTGACCCCGGCCCCGGCCCGGGATCCCGCCGGGTCACCCTCGGAGCCGTCCTCGCCCCCGGCCATCCGGCGCTTGGGCAGCGGGACGGCGGAGGACTCGGTGCGGGGGCCGGTCCAGCTCTGCACCGGCTCGCTCGACCAGTAGGGCAGCTGGGCCTTCATGCCCTCCAGCTGCTCCTCCTGCGGGGAGGGCTCCGGCATCGCCCAGTGCGAGGCGGGCAGCAGGCCCGTGTACTCGCCCTGCGCGGTGGCGCGCAGCTTGGTCTCGGGCACCGCCATGACGGCCTGGCGCCAGTCGGAGTTGCCCAGCGACCGCTGGGCCTGGAGCACGGCGATGGTCGTGGCGAGGATGACGATCGGCAGCGCCGAGCACATCAGCGCCGACCCGACCCCCATCCCCGTGTAGGCCACGACGACGAAGATCGCCAGCAAGCCGAGTCCCAGGCAGCTGGCCAGGAAGGCGGTCAGTGCGACGGCCGTTGCCCGCGCGATGCGCATCGGATCTCCTCGGTCTCCAGGTGGAGTCTGTCGCTAGGAGATTACGAACGGTCACGCCCCGTGCGGCACCCTCGGTGGCGGCGTTCACCCGAACGCGAGCGCAGGTGTCCCCGTTCGGCCCACCGCCACCGTCCCGGCCTCACGCAGGGATCAGTGGAAGCCGTGAGGGTTGTCCTCGGCCCGCTTGAAGGACGCCAGGATCTCGGTCTCGGCGTCCGCGCGCCCCGCCCAGTAGGCGCCCTCGACGCTCTTGCCGGGCTCGAGGTCCTTGTACGTCTCGAAGAAGTGCTGGATCTCCAGGCGGTAGAACTCCGGCAGGTCGGACAGCTCGCGCATGTGCTCCACCCGGGCGTCGCCGGCGGGGACGCAGATCACCTTGTCGTCGCCGCCCATCTCGTCGCGCATGCGGAACATGCCGATGGCGCGGGCCCGCACGAGGCAGCCGGGGAACGTGGGCTCCTCCAGGAGCACCATCGCGTCGAGCGGGTCGCCGTCCTCGCCGAGCGTGCCGTCCACGAAGCCGTAGTCGGCGGGGTAGCGGGTCGCGGTGAAGAGCATGCGGTCCAGCTTGATCCGGCCCGACGCGTGGTCGACCTCGTACTTGTTCCGTTGCCCCTTGGGGATCTCGATGGTGACGTCGAAGTCCACGGCCAGCTCCCTCTCCACCACCCCGACGGGTGGCGCACCTGTCGGAGGACGCCGTCGCGGCGCCCTCCGGTCCTGCGGAGCCAGTCTGCCGCGTGCGCTGCGCACCCTCGACACTGGGCACGCCGTCCTCACCGTCCGTGCGGGCAGCGGCGGCACGGACGAGGCGGCGGGCGGCGACGGGCGCCTCGCGCGGCCGCGGCGGTGCCGGCGGTACTGTCCGACCGGAGGCGAGGTGCCACGGGGCACGGGGAGGGAGGGCGCGTGCGCGGCGTTGCCGGACCGTGGGGCGCGCGCCGAGGCGGTCGCCATTACCGGCCCGTCGCACCGCCCGCCGTGGGCGCCGGGCTCGCCGCGGTGCTGGCGGCGCTCCTGCTGACCGCCGAGCCCGCACCGGGCGTCGTGCTCCCGCTGGTCACCCCCACGGCGCCGGCCCCGGGGGACGCCTCGCTCGTGGTGCCCCCGGCCCTGGCCGGGCCGGTGCTCGAACCCCTGACGGGCGACGCACCCGCGCCCGATCCCGCCGTCCTGTCCCGCGACGTCGCCGCGGCGGCCGCATCGCCCGCCCTCGGCCCGGCCGTGGGGTACCTCGTCACCGACGTCGTCACGGGCGCGGTCCTGGCCTCGCGTGAGGCTGCCGTGCCCCGCGAGCCCGCCTCGACGGCGAAGCTGCTCACCGCCGTCGCGGCGCTGTCCGCCCTGGGCCCGGACGCCACCCTCGACACGAGGGTGGTCGCCGGTACGGGGGAGGACGTCGTCCTCGTCGGCGGCGGCGACGTCCTGCTCGGTGCGGGCGCGGGGCGGCCGCAGGACGTCGTGGGCCGCGCGGGCCTGGCCGACCTCGCGGCGGCGACGGCGAGCGCGCTGCGCGCCGCCGGACGCACCCGCGTCGCCGTCCGGCTCGACGACACGGCGTTCCCGGGACCGGCCAGCGACGCGCGCTGGGCCGACGGCGACCTGCAGACCGGGTACGTGGCCCCCGTGATGGCGCTGGAGGTCGACGCCGGACGGCTGCGGCCGGGCCCCTACGGCCCGCGCCAGCCCGACCCGGCTCTGGCGGCGGCGGGCCGGTTCGCCGCCCTGCTGGCCGCGCGGGGCGTGCAGGTGATCGGCGCCCCCAGCCGTGCCGGCGCTGCGGCGGGAGCGCGGGAGCTCGCCCGGGTCTCCTCCGCCCCCGTGGCCGACGTGGTCGAACACATGCTCCTGGCCAGCGAGAACACGGTGGCCGAGGCCCTCGCCCGGCTCGTGGCGCGGGCCGCGGGCCGCCCCGGCACCGCCCTCGAGGCCGGTCCGGCCGTGCTCGCCCGGCTCGCCGCGCTGGGGCTGCCCGTGGCCGGTGCTCGGCTGGCCGGTGGCAGCGGGCTGGCCGACGGCAGCGCCCTGACGCCCGCGCTGCTCACCCGGGTGCTGGCGCTCGCCGCCGCGCAGGACCGCCCGCAGCTGCGGGCCGCCGTCACGGGCCTGCCCGTCGCGGGCGCCTCGGGGACGCTCGCCACCCGCTTCGACGCCCCGTCCCAGCGCCCGGGGGCGGGCCTCGTGCGCGCCAAGACCGGCACGCTCACCGGGGTGACCTCGCTGGCGGGCCTCGTGACGGACGCCGACGGGCGGCTGCTCGCCTTCGCCGTCATGGCCGACCGCACCGGCCCCACCCCCGCGGCGCGCGACGCCGTCGACACCCTCGCCGCCGTCCTCGCCGGGTGCGGCTGCCGCTGACCCGGGCCGAGCGGGGCCCGCGGCTCCGGCGCGCAGAGATCGCCGCGCCCTCGTGCCGGGCCGTGCCCGCCCTCGGGACGTACGGTGGCGCCATGGTGCAGCCGATCCCCGACGTCGAGCGTCTCGTGCACTGGCCGACCGCCCGCCGCAGCGCCGCCGCGACCGGCCGCTGGGCGGCCTCGGCCGGGCGGGGGTCCGCGCCCGTCGGCACCGAGGACGCGCTGGCCGCCGTCGCCGACCTGCGCCTGGCGGCGCGGGCCGCCCGCGGCCACGTCGCGGAGATCAGCGGGCTGAGCGCCCCCGACGGCCCCGACGCCGTCGTCGTCGACCGCGCCGGATGGGTGTCGGCCAACCTCACCTCCCTGTCGCGGCTGCTCGGCCCCGTGGTCGCCGACCTCGCCGACGGTCGCACCGGGAGCGGCGTCGCCGCGTTCGCCGCCTCGCGCGCCACCGGCGTCGAGATCGGCGCCGTGATGGGCGTGCTGTCGACCAAGGTGCTGGGGCAGTTCGACCCCTTCGCCGACCCCGCGGGCGGCCCCGGTCGGCTGCTCCTGGTGGCGCCGACGATCGTCGGCGTGGAGCGCGAGCTCGAGGTGGACCCGCGCGACTTCCGGCTGTGGGTGTGCCTGCACGAGGAGACCCACCGCGTGCAGTTCACGGCCAACCCGTGGCTGGCCGACCACCTCGCCGGCGAGATCCGCGCGCTCGTCGCGGGCCTGGGCGGGCTCGTCTCCGCGGCGCGCGGCGGCCCCGACGACGGGCCCGCCGCCGAGGCCGCCCGCCGTCGCCTCACCGCGCTCGCCGCCCAGGTGCGCGACGTCGTGCGGGGCAAGGCGGACGCGACCGACCTGCTCGGTGCGGTGCAGACCGAGGACGATCGCGCGCGCCTGGCCCGCCTCACCGCCCTGATGTCGCTGCTCGAGGGCCATGCCGACGTCGTGATGGACGACGTGGGGCCGCAGGTCGTGCCGGGCGTCGCCGAGATCCGGCGGCGGTTCGGGCGGCGCCGGGCGGGGGCCGGACCCCTGGACCGGCTCCTGCGCCGCCTGCTGGGGTTGGACGTCAAGGCCCGCCAGTACTCGGAGGGGGCCCGGTTCGTGCGCGGCGTGCAGGAACGCGCCGGTCGGGACGCCCTCGCGCAGGTGTGGCGCGACGCCTCCACCCTGCCCCGCCCCGAGGAGATCGCCGACCCCGACCGCTGGGTGACGCGGGTACTGGGCTGACGTGCCCGGCCCGGCCCCCACGCACGCGCCCACGCACGCGCCCGAGGCGCTGGCCGCCGTCCGGCACGCCGTCGCCGAAGGGCTGCGGGACCTCGACGACGGCTGCCTCGTGATCGTCGCGTGCAGCGGCGGCGCGGACTCCCTGGCCCTCGCCGCGGGCCTGGCCTTCCTCGTCGACCCCGGCAGGCCCGCCGGGAGGCGCCGCGAGCTGCGCACCGCGGCGGTCGTCGTCGACCACGCCTGGTCGCCGGGGTCGGCGGAGGTGGCCGAGCGGGCCGCCGGGCAGTGCCGGGCCCTCGGGCTGGGCGCCGGTGACCCCGACGCCGTGCGCGTGCGCCGGGTGCCCGGCGACGGCGGGCGCGCGGGCGGGCGGGCCGGCGATCCCGGCGGCCAGGAGTGGGGCGGCCCGGAGGCGGCCGCGCGAGCGGCCCGTTACGCCCTGCTGGAGGAGGAGGCCCGCGAGCGCGGCGCCGCCGCGGTCCTGCTCGGCCACACCCGCGACGACCAGGCGGAGACGGTGCTCCTGGGCCTCGCCCGCGGCTCGGGCACCCGGTCGCTCGCCGGCATGCCCGCCGTCCGCGGGCCCTACCGGCGGCCCCTGCTCGCGCTGCCGCGGGCGAGCACCCGCGCCGCGTGCGAGGCCCTCGGCCTGACCCCGTGGGAGGACCCCTCCAACACCGACCCCGACCTCACCCGGGCCCGCGTGCGCTCCGCCCTCGGCACCTGGCGGGAGGGGCTCGCCGCCGCCCTCGGCCGCAGCGTCCCCGCGCTCGAGGAGGCCCTCGCCCGCAGCGCCTCGATCGCCCGGGAGGACGCCGACGCGCTCGACGCGCTCGCCGCGCAGCTGTTCGACGCCGGCCGCGTCGCCGGGGCGCAGGACGGGCCGGGGGAGGTGACCCTCGACGTCACGGCCCTGGCCGGCGAGGCCCCGGCACTGCGCCACCGCGTCCTGCTCGCCGCGGCCCGCGCGGTCAGCGCCAGGCCGCAGGACGTGGGCCGGGAGCACGTGCTCGCCGTCGCGGCCCTGCTCGCGCCGGGCGCCTCGGGAGGCGCGGTCGTGTGCCTGCCGGGCGGGGCGGAGGCGGTCCGGGGGCGCGGGCCCGGGTATGGCAGGCTGACGCTGCGGCCGACCGGGGGGCCCGGCGGCTCGGGGATCCAGGCAGCGACGAGTTCGACCGAGGAGTGACGTGGACGTCGACGCGGTGGCCAGTGACCTCGACGAGGTGCTCTACGACGAGGCGGCGATCCAGACCGTCCTCGCCGACCTCGCCGCCCGCATCGAGAAGGACTACGAGGGCAAGGACCTCCTGCTCGTCGGCGTCCTCAAGGGCGCGCTGATGGTGATGGCCGACCTCTCGCGCGCGCTGGACCGGCACGTCGACATGGACTGGATGGCCGTGTCCTCCTACGGCTCCGGCACCAAGTCCTCCGGCGTCGTCCGCATCCTCAAGGACCTCGACCGCGACATCACCGGCCGCCACGTCCTGATCGTGGAGGACATCATCGACTCGGGCCTGACCCTGTCCTGGCTGGTCGCCAACCTCGGCTCCCGGGGGCCCGCCTCGGTCGAGGTGTGTGCGCTGCTGCGCAAGCCCGAGGCCGCGAAGGTGGAGCTCGACGTCCGGTACGTGGGCTTCGACATCGCCAACGACTTCGTCGTGGGCTACGGCCTCGACTACGCCGAGCGCTACCGCAACCTGCGGGTGATCGGCCGTCTGGCCCGGCACGTCTACGAGGGCTGACGGAACACCACCGCCCCCGGGATCGTTGCGCGGTCGGGTCGTTCGACCCCCCTGCCACGGACGGGTGCCCCTGTGCCGCCCGGTGTACCGTCGAAGCAGGTGTAGGCGAGCAGGAGGGACGGGGCTGGCGCCCCAGCGATGAACGTCAAGCGAGTGCTGCGCGGCCCCGTCATCTGGATCGTCGTCGGGATCGCTCTGGTGCTGCTCGCCGCGCGGGTGTTCAACCCGTCGGGTGCGGCCGAGATCGACACCTCCGAGGCCCTGCAGCTGATCCGCGACGGCAAGGTCGCCAGTGCCGAGATGGACGACTCCCGGCAGACCCTCGACCTGACCCTGAACTCGGGGGTGAAGGTCGAGGGGCGCTCCGAGGTGCGCACCACGTGGGTCTCGGCCCGCGGCGACGACATCGTCAAGCTGCTGAACGACAACCTGCCCCCGAAGGGCTTCAAGGACCGGCACTCCAACCCGTCGATCCTGTCCAGCCTGCTGTTCACGTTCCTGCCGATCCTGCTGCTCATCGGCTTCTTCTGGTTCTTCATGATGCAGAGCCAGGGCGGCGGCTCGCGGGTGATGCAGTTCGGCAAGTCCCGCGCCAAGCTCGTCAGCAAGGACACCCCCAAGGTGACCTTCGCCGACGTCGCCGGCGCAGAGGAGGCCGTCGAGGAGCTCCAGGAGATCAAGGAGTTCCTCGCCGAGCCCGCCAAGTTCCAGGCGGTCGGCGCCAAGATCCCCAAGGGCGTGCTGCTGTACGGGCCGCCCGGTACGGGTAAGACGCTGCTCGCCCGCGCGGTGGCCGGTGAGGCCGGCGTCCCGTTCTTCTCGATCTCCGGGTCCGACTTCGTCGAGATGTTCGTCGGGGTCGGGGCGAGCCGCGTCCGTGACCTGTTCGAGCAGGCCAAGGCGAACGCGCCCGCCATCGTCTTCGTCGACGAGATCGACGCCGTGGGCCGCCACCGCGGTGCCGGGCTCGGTGGCGGTCACGACGAGCGCGAGCAGACCCTCAACCAGCTGCTGGTCGAGATGGACGGCTTCGACGTCAAGACCAACGTCATCCTCATCGCGGCGACCAACCGGCCCGACATCCTCGACCCGGCGCTGCTGCGCCCGGGCCGCTTCGACCGGCAGATCGCCGTCGAGCCGCCCGACATGAAGGGCCGTCACCACATCCTGTCGGTGCACGCCAAGGGCAAGCCGATGGCCGCCGACGTCGACCTCGAGGCCGTGGCGCGGCGCACCCCCGGCTTCACCGGCGCCGACCTCGCGAACGTGCTCAACGAGGCCGCCCTGCTGACCGCCCGCGCCGGGGCCGCGCTGATCGACGACGGCGCCCTCGACGAGGCGATCGACCGCGTCGTGGCCGGGCCGCAGAAGCGCACCCGGATCATGAACGAGAAGGAGAAGAAGATCACCGCCTACCACGAGGGCGGCCACGCCCTCGTCGCGGCGGCGCTGCGGCACACCGACCCGGTGACCAAGGTGACGATCCTCCCGCGCGGTCGCGCGCTCGGCTACACGATGGTGATGCCGACCGACGACAAGTACTCCACCACCCGCAACGAGATCCTCGACCAGCTCGCCTACGCCCTCGGCGGGCGCGTCGCCGAGGAGCTCGTCTTCCACGACCCCACCACGGGCGCGAGCAACGACATCGAGAAGGCCACGAGCCTCGCCCGGCGCATGGTCACCCAGTTCGGCATGTCCGAGCGGGTGGGTGCGATCAAGCTGGGCCAGTCGCAGGGCGAGGTCTTCCTCGGCCGTGACTACGGCCACCAGCGCGACTACTCCGAAGAGGTCGCCAGCGTGGTCGACGAGGAGGTCCGGCGCCTGATCGAGGCCGCCCACGACGAGGCGTGGGAGGCCCTGGTCGAGAACCGCGGCGTCCTCGACGACCTCGTGGTCGCGCTGTTCGAGAAGGAGACGCTGAACAAGGACGAGCTGGCCGAGATCTTCCAGGCCGTCGTCAAGCGTCCCGAGCGGCCCGTGTGGCTGTCCAGCAGCCGCCGCGCCGTCAGCGACATCCCGCCCGTGCTCACCCCCGCCGAGCAGGCGGCCGACAACGGCTCCGCCAACGGATCGGCCAACGGCTCCGCCAACGGGCACGCCGGTGCGGGCGTCGGATCCGAGGCCTGGGAGCAGCACTGAACCCCGACGGCCCCACCACGCACGACCTCGACGACGCCTCGCCCGCGGGCGCCGTCGACCCGGTGATGTCCCCGCTGCGCGACGTCCCGCCGGCCCAGGAGCGGCGTCCCTACGACGCCCCCCGGGTCGAGCGGGCCGTCCGCGAGATCCTCGAGGCGATCGGCGAGGACCCCGACCGGGACGGCCTGCGCAACACCCCCGCCCGGGTGGCGCGCGCCTACGCCGAGATGTTCGGCGGGCTCTGGCAGGAGCCGGCCGACGTGCTCAGCACGACGTTCGACCTCGGCCACGACGAGCTGGTCCTGGTCAAGGACATCGAGGTGTTCTCCTGCTGCGAGCACCACCTCGTGCCCTTCCACGGGGTCGCGCACGTGGGGTACGTCCCCGCGGCCGACGGGCGGATCACGGGGCTGAGCAAGCTCGCCCGGCTGGTCGACGTCTACGCGCGCCGCCCGCAGGTGCAGGAGCGGCTCACCACCCAGGTCGCCGACGCCCTCGTCGAGGTCCTCCAGCCGCGCGGGGTGATCGTCGTGATGGAGTGCGAGCACCTGTGCATGTCGATGCGGGGGGTGCGCAAGCCCGGGTCGCGCACGATCACCTCCGCGGTGCGGGGCGCGCTGCGCAATCCCGCCACCCGCGCCGAGGCGCTCAGCCTCATCCTCGGCCGGGGCCACTGAGCCTCCTGCGGGTCAGCTGAGCGGCGTCCGTGAGGTCCGAGGCCGTCCAGAGCCTCGCAGCTCACGGAACGTGCTCATCTGGCCCGGCCCGGTTGCCCGCGTGACCCGCTCGTGATCCCGGGGCGCCCCAGCAGCAAACCGTTACCCGACCGTGCCCTCGCCGAGGCCACGATCGGGCGGCTTGTTCGCGTCCTTACTGATGACGGCCCCCGACGGCGGGCCGCGATCGGGCACCGGTGCCGAGAGGGCGCCGGTGGGGGAGGGGAGCAGCCATGCGCAGGGCACCGACGGGGGACAGGGTCGTCACGGCCGAGGGGTGGATCGAGGATCTCGACAAGGGGGGAAGGGCGGGTCTGGCGGCCGCCGCCGTCGCCGTCGGGCTGGCGGTCGTCGCGGTGCTGTACGCGATCGTCGTCCTCCAGGGCATCGTCTCGTCCGTCTCGTCCAGCTTCCCGTCCGAATCGCCGCGCCCGCTGCCGAGCATCACGGCGCAGCGCTGACGCCACGGACGATGGGGCCCCCGCCCGCGCAGGCCTGCGGCTAGGGTGACGCCTCGTGGACGTCGTCGCGGGCCTGCCCGCCGCCCTCGCCGCACCCTCCCGGTGCCTGGTGATGGGCGTCGTCAACGTGACCCCCGACTCCTTCAGCGACGGCGGGCTGTGGCTGGACGCCGCGGCCGCCGTCGCGCACGGCCTGGCCCTCGTCGAGCAGGGCGCCGACCTCCTCGACGTCGGCGGGGAGTCCACCCGCCCCGGGGCGCGCCGGGTCGACGAGGCCGAGGAACGGCGCCGCGTCCTGCCCGTCGTCACGGCCCTGTGCCGGGAGGGGGTGGCGGTGAGCGTCGACACCATGCGCCCCGAGGTGGCACGGGCCGCCGTCGACGCCGGCGCCTGTCTCGTCAACGACGTCAGCGGCGGTCTCGCCGACCCGCGGATGCCCGCGGCCGTCGCCGCGTCTGGTGCCGCCTACGTCGCCATGCACTGGCGCGGGCACGCCGACCGCATGGGGGATCTCGCCACGTACGACGACGTCGTCGCCGACGTCACCACCGAGCTGTCCGTGCGGCTGGACGCCCTGGAGGACGCCGGGCTGGCGCGCGAGCGGGTGGTCCTCGACCCGGGCCTGGGGTTCGCCAAGGACGCCGGGCACAACTGGCGGTTGCTGGAGGCCATCGGGCGCGGGCAGGGCCCGCTCACCCTGGGCCGGCCGGTGCTCGTGGGCGCCTCCCGCAAGCGGTTCCTCGGGTCCCTGCTGGCGGGCGCGGACGGCGCGCCCCGCCCGGTGGGGGAGCGGGACGCCGCCACCGCCGCGACGACGACGCTGGCCGCACTGGGCGGTGCCTGGGCCGTGCGGGTGCACGACGTCGCCGCCTCCGCCGACGCCGTGCGCGTGGTCCGCGCCGTCCACGAGGCGCGAGCGCAGCAGGTGAGCGCATGAGCGCCACCGACACCATCGCGCTGCGCGGGCTGCGGGTCCGGGGCTTCCACGGCGTCTTCGACCACGAGCGCCGCGACGGCCAGGACTTCGTCGTCGACGTCGTCCTGCACGTCGACACCCGGCCCGCCGCGCGCAGCGACGACCTCGCCGACACCGTCGACTACGGCGGCCTCGCCGCGGACGTCGCCGCCGTCGTCCGCGGGGAGCCGGTCGACCTGATCGAGACCCTCGCCGAGCGGATCGCGCTGGTCTGCCTGCGGCCCGCGGGCGTCGAGCGCGTCGAGGTGACCGTGCACAAGCCCCAGGCCCCCATCGCCGAGGAGTTCCACGACGTCGCCGTGACGATCGTGCGCACCCCCGGCGATCCCGGGGCGCAGCCCCAGCCCGTGCCCCAGCCCGCGCCGCCGTCGAGCGGCCCGTCGGAGGAGGACCCGCGATGACCGTGCTCCTGGGCGGCATGCGCCTGGACGAGGAACCCACGGCGCCGGTGCGCGCCGTCCTCGCCCTCGGCGCCAACCTCGGCGAACGCGAGGCCACGCTGCAGTCGGCGCTGGACTCGCTCGCGGCCTACGAGGGCCTGCACCTGGAGGCGGTGTCCCCGGTGTTCGAGACCTCGCCGGTGGGCGGCCCCGAGCAGCCCGACTACCTCAACGCGGTGGCGATCGCGCGGACGCGCCTGTCCCCCCTGGCCCTGCTCGCGGCCTGCCAGGAGGTCGAGGCCGAGCACGGCCGGGCCCGGATCGTGCGCTGGGGCCCGCGCACCCTCGATGTCGACATCGTCAGCTACGGCGAGATCGTCGCCTCCACGCCGGTGCTCACCCTGCCCCACCCCCGCGCGGCCGAGCGGGCGTTCGTGCTCGTCCCGTGGGCGCTGCTCGAACCCGACGCGGTGCTGCCCGGCTCGCGCCGGCGCGCGAAGGTGCGCAAGCTGGCGGCCAAGGCCGAGGACGCCCCCGGCCTGAGGCTGAGGGAGGACGTCGTGCTCGAGGTCGGCGGGTGAGGCAGTCGCCGGCGCGCCCGGCCCGCCTGCTCACGCTGGGCCTGATCGGGGCCGCCGGGTCCTGGGCGGTGCTCGTGGCGTGGATCCGCGCCGGGGAGCACCCGCCGCCGGTGCCGTGGTCGGTGGCCGGCGTGCTCGCCGTCGCCGCCGGGGTCCTGCTGGTGGCCGGATGGCAGGTGAGGCGGTGGGTGCGGCAGGGCCAGCAGCTCGCCGCGGGCACGCCCGTGCAGCGCCGCGAGCTCGACCCGCTCACGGCGGCGCGCACCTTCACCCTGGCGGTCGCCTCCGCCCACGCCGGCGCCATCCTGGCCGGCTGGTACACGGGGCAGTCGCTCGCGGAGTTCGCCGACGTCCCTGCCGGGCGCGGCGGGCGACTGCTGTGGACCCTGGCCGCCGCCGGGGTGTCGCTGCTGCTGAGCCTGTCCGGACTGCTCGTCCAGCGCTGGTGCCGGGTGCCCCCCGACGAGCCCGGCGGCATGGGCGAGGGCGGTCAGACGGCGGCGACGGACCCGCCGTCCACGCGGTAGACGCTGCCCGTCACGAACGACGCCCGCGCGCTGCACAGGAAGGCGATCACCGCGGCGACCTCCTCGGGCCGGCCGCGCCGGCGCAGGACCAGCGACGGCCGCTCCTCGGCGAGGAAGCTCGCGACGGCCTCCTCGAAACTCTCCCCCCGCTGCGCCGAGCGGTCCCGCATCATCGCGTCCGTCATCGGTGTCTCGACGAAGGCGGGGGCGACGGCGTTGACGAGGACGCCGTCGGCCGCGTACGCCTTCGACAGGCCCTTCACGAGCGCGTTGATCCCGGCCTTGGCCGCGCAGTAGGGCAGCTCGTCGGGGTAGGGCTGGGCGGCGTCCTCCGAGCTGAGCAGGACGATCCGGCCCCCGCGAGCCGCGCGCATGCCCGGCAGGACGGCGCGCACCACGCGCACCGCCGCGAACAGGTCGGTCTCGAAGGTGCTCCGCCAGCCGTCGAGGTCGACGTCGAGGAAGTCCCCCGTGGCGCCGGTGATCCCCGCCGCATGGACCAGGACGCCGGCCTCGCCCCACGCGCCACGGACGGCCTCGAGCAGCGCGGCGACGTCGGCGTCGCGGGTGAGGTCGGCCGCGACGGTCAGCAGGCGCCGCTCGGCGTCCGCCGGGGTGAGACCGGCGTCGCCGGCCAGCCGGGACGCGGCCTCGCCCAGCCGGTCGGCGTCGACGTCGGTGAGCGCCACGTGCGCGCCCGCCCGGGCCAGTTCCGTGGCGGTGGCCAGGCCGATGCCCGAGTCCGCGCCGGTGACGATCGCGACGCTGTCGCCGAGTCCGAGGTCCATGAGCGCACCGTAAGCGCGCCGTCGGGCAGCGGCAGCGCGAGGCGGCGCCGTCCGGAGGGGAGCGGGGGTCGGCGAGGGCCGGCGCCCGGGGTGAGACGGCGAAGGCCGGCGCCCGGCGCGGGAAACCGCGCCGGACACCGGCCTCGACGTGCGGGGTTCTCAGCCCGCGGTGCAGCCCAGGACCGGCTGGACGAGCTCGCCCGTGGCCGACCCGGTGACCGTGAGCGTGGTGCTCGCCCCGGCCCGCAGCCGGCTCCCGCCGACCACGGCGGTGCCGCCCGAGGGCAGGGCCGCCCCGCCCGCCTGCAGCACCGACGTTCCGGTGCCGGGCAGCCAGGACACCGACCAGGACGGCGCGCCCGAGCGACCCGCCGTCACGGTGAGGGCGGCGCGGTACCCGCCGGCCCACCGGTCGACGACCTGCAGGGAGGCCGCGCAGGCCACGCCCTCGCCGAGCGCCGCCGCGGGGACGGCGTCCACCCGGATCTTGGTCGTGAGCGGCCCGGCGACGGGCGCGTTCGGGGAGGTCCGCCACCAGTACTTGCTCTTCGGCTTGAGGCCGGTGACCTGCACGGTGGGCGAGGAGCGCGTGACCTGGCCCGACCAGACGGCGTTCTTCTGGTTGGCGGCGTCCTTCTTCGACGCGTAGACCGAGAACTGGAAGATCGCCTGCGGGATGCAGGTGGACCCGGGGGCGCGGAAGGTCGCCCAGGTGTCACCGGTCCCGGTCAGCTCCACGTTGCTGGCCACGCACGCCGAGGTCTTGATCGTCGTCGTGGGCTTCTTGGTGGAGCACTTCTTCGACTTGCACTTGCTCGACTTGGTCTTCGTCGTCCTGGTCTTCGTGGTCGACGTCTTCGTGGTGGTGGTGGTCGTCGTCGGCGTCGGGCTCGGCGAGGGGGTGATCACCGATCCGTCGGTGGCCAGGCCGAACCCGAAGTCGAACAGGCCCTTCTTGCCGTCGCCCACGTTGATCGGCTCCTGGGAGACGCTGGTGGGCCAGGTGACGGGCAGGACGCCGGTGAAGGGGGAGTCGCCGAACAGGACGTCGGCCACGCCGGCGCCCTCGGTGCCCGGCAGCCACGAGGCGACGAGGGCGTTCATGTCCGGCAGCTGCGCGGCGATGTCCAGCGGGCGGCCCGAGACGAGCACGGTCACCACGGGAACGCCCGCGGACTTGAGCTTGGCCAGCGTCGCGAGGTCGGTGCTGTCCAGGCCCATGGTGGTCGGACGGTCGCCCTCGCCCTCGGCGTAGGGGGTCTCCCCGACGACGGCGACGGCGACACCGTAGCTGGAGTCGATGCCGGAGCCGTCACGGGAGTACGTGACGGTGGTGCCGGAGCCCGCGACGTCCTTGATGCCCTGGAGAATGGTCGTGCCCGCGGTGGTGGCGCCGCTGCGCCCCTGCCACGTGATGGTCCAGCCGCCGGCCTGGTTGCCGATGTCGTCGGCGTTCTTGCCCGCGACGAAGATCTTGCCGCCGCGCTTGAGCGGCAGGACGCCACCGCTGTTCTTCAGCAGCACCTGCGACTGGCGGACGGCCTCGCGGGCGAGCGCCTTGTGGGCGGCGGAGCCGACCTTGGAGGCCAGCGAGCGGTCGGCGTAGGGACGCTCGAACAGCCCGAGGGCGAACTTCTGGGTGAGGATGCGCGACACGGCGTCGTCGACCCGCGACATGGGGATCTTGCCGTTGTCGACGTTCCACTTCAGCTGGGTCCAGAAGTTCACGACGTTCTCGGGCGCCATCGCCATGTCGACGCCCGCGTTGAACGCCTGGGCGATCTCCTCGACCGTGAAGCCCTTCATGCCGTCGAGCTGGTCGATGGCCGCCCAGTCGGTGACGACGAAGCCCTTGAACCCGAGCTCGCCCTTGAGGACGTCGGTGATCAGGTACTTGTTGCCGTGCATCTTGGTGCCGTTCCAGCTGGAGAAGCTCACCATCACCGAGCCGACGCCGCGCTGCACGGCGGCCTTGAACGGCGGCAGGTGGACGGCGCGCAGCTCGGCCTCGCTGATCTTCGCGTCGCCCTGGTCGTCGCCGCCCTCGGTGCCGCCGTCGGCGACGTAGTGCTTGGCGGTGGCGAGGATCGACGTCGGGTCGTTCAGGGAGGTGCCCTGGAAGCCGTCGATGATCGACGTCATGGACGTCGCGATCGCGGGGTCCTCGCCGAAGGACTCGTAGGTGCGTCCCCAGCGGTCGTTGCGGGCGACGCACAGGCACGGCGCGAAGGTCCAGTCGACGCCGGTGGCGGCGACCTCCTCGGCGGTGGCGCGCCCGATCTGCTGCACCAGTTGGGGGTTGCGGGTGGCGCCAAGGCCGATGTTGTGGGGGAACATCGTGGCGTTCTTGAGGTTGTTGTGCCCGTGCACGGCGTCGACGCCGTAGATGACGGGGATCTTCAGCGGGGTGGCCAGCGCGGCCTTCTGGTACGCGTCGTACATGTCGGCCCAGCCCGAGGCCGTGTTGTCGGTGGGGGCCGAGCCGCCGCCGGACAGGATCGAGCCTAGCTTGTAGGTCGTGACCTTGTCGGGGCCGGCGTCGACGCGCTCGCCCTGGATCATCTGGCCGACCTTGTCCTCCACGCTCATCCGCGACAGCAGGTCGGCGACGCGGGTGGCGACGGGCAGGCTCGGGTCGAGGTAGGGGGTGGTGGCGGCCGATGCCTGCACCGAGGTGAGCGCGAGCCCGCCGCCGGTGAGGAGCAGGGCGGCGGCCGTGCTGACGACGAGGGCCGGGCGGGGGACGCCGGCGAAGGTGCGCATGCGCAACAGGACTCCTGGAAGTGGGGTCGACGAGCGTGGGCCCGGGCGCGTCGGCGCGCTCGGGGTGGCCCGGCTCCCAGGGCATCGGCGACCCTAGGGCCCGCCCGGGGGCGGGTCAAGGAGTGCTGGTCGACGCGGCAGGGCCGGTCCGCGTGGCAGCACGCGGGACCGGCCCTGCCGCGATGGCGCGGCGACGAACGGTCATGATCAGGGCACGGCCACCCGGCTGCCCGCCGTCTGGTTGTCCGAGGCGACCTGGCTGCGGACCGTGCCGGTGACGCAGACGTCGTCGGCGGGCCACGCCTCGCGCCAGACGTAGCCGCTGATGCAGGTGTGCGGGCCGTAGGCGCCCGAGGTCCAGCGGCTGGCCTTGACCGCGTTGTCGTTCGCGGTGGCCGTGCGCACCGCGGGGGTGACGCAGACGTAGTCGCTGGTGTCCGCGGCCCGCCACACGTAGCCGCTGACGCACACGTTGGGACCGCCGACGAGGCGGGCGGGGTTGATCCGCGACGCCGCGGCGGCGTTGTCGGCGGCCGCCTGGGTGCGGTTGGCGGGCAGCGTGCACACGTCGTCGCCGCTGAACGCCTCGCGCCAGACGTAGCCGTTGATGCAGGTGTGCGGGCCGTAGGCGCCGTTCACCCAGCGGGAGGCGGCCGCGGCGTTGTCGGCGCGGACCTGGGTGCGCGTGGCACTGGTCACGCACACGTGGTCGCTGCTGTTGGCCTCGCGCCACACGTAGCCCTGCACGCAGCGGCCGGTGATCTGGGTGCTGACGCTCACGCTGGCCGTCGACGTCGACACGGAGTTGACCCGGACGGTGACGCCGTTGGCCGACAGCGACTGGACGAGCGCGCGGGTGCCGTCGAGCTTGCGCTGCAGGTACGGCGTGCCGCCCTTCACCTCGTGGATGAGCACGGTGGTGGCCGGGATCGCCGAGCTCCAGCCGGTCTTCTGGCGCAGCTCGACGGTGTAGTAGTGGTTGAGGTCGGCGGGGTCGAACGGGATCCGGATCAGCCGGGTGCCGCCGGCCGCGGCCGTCTCCAGCGAGGTGAGGGTGACGGTGCGGCTGGCGACGCCGTCCTTGCCGAGGGTGAGCACCTCGCCGAAGGGGATCCAGCCCAGCTTGTCGCGGAAGTAGGCGTTGAGGCCCACGGCCGCCGTGCCGAACGAGGCGGTGGAGCCGCCGTAGATGGCCATCGCGCTCATCTCGTCCCAGGGGTCGTCGTACTCCCCGGGCTGGGACCAGGAGGCGTTCTGGTAGCTGGTGTCGTTGGAGAACGAGTGGCCCAGGCCGTAGCCGTGGAGCATCTCGTGGGCGGCGAAGCCGACGTTCCAGGCGAGCGGGTCCAGCAGCACGGCGCCCCCGGCGGAGCCCGAGTCGATCTGGCCGTTGATGATCGCGACGACCCGGTTGCCCGACGGCACCGTGTACCCGCCGGCCGCGGCCGCCGAGACGCAGCTCTGGATCCGCTGCCAGCGCGACTGGGACGCCGACGCCGCGAGGGTGGTGCCCATCCGGTACCAGCCGCGCACGGCGGAGCCGCGCAGGTCGATCCGGCCCCGGGACTGGTCGGCGAGGTAGTCGGCGACGCCGCCGGTGCCGGTGGTGATCAGGAATCGGGAGAACCAGGCGGCGTCGTGCTGCTCGGCGGCCTGGTCGGAGAACTTGCACAGCAGCACCGACCAGCCGGTGTGCCCCTCGACGGGGACGGCGTCGGCCGAGGTGAGGGGGAGGCCGGCACCGAGGCCGGTGGTGAGGGCGAGGGCCGCGACGGCGACGCGCGCGCGGCGGGGCAGGAGGCGGGGCGACATGGCACTCCTCGGGCGGAAGGGAGCGGGCGCGCGTGGCGCGTCGGGGGCGCTGCGCGTGCGGGCGCGAACGGCTCCCAGGAGGTGCGGGGTCACGGTCTGATACCGATCCGTGGCCGAGGGCGATCCCCTGCCCGTCAGGCGGCGGCCCCGTGCAGGACGCACCAGCGAGCCCCGAACAGGCCTGCCAACGGGGCCCGGCTGGTCACCAGGACGAACCACACCTTCGCCGTCGGTCAGCCCTTGGCGCCCTTCGGCAGCGTGACGAACGAGGCCACCCGCCCGTCGCCCGTCTCGTACCAGTACGTCGTGTCGGGCCTCAGCTTCTTGACCTGCCCCGGGCGCGTCTCGACCAGCGTGACGGTGCGGACGGCGGACGTCCGATCCTTGGCGTCCTCCTCCGTCGCGAATAGCCGCACCACGGTGGAACGCAGGGGTTGCCGGCAGCGGCCGTCGCCGTCGCGCGTCAGCTTCAGCGTGGAGGAGGAGATCGAGATCGGCCGCACGGGCCCGAGGCGGCAGCCGCCGAAGTCCGGGATGAAGGCGAGGTGCTTCGCGGTGGTGCTCGCGTCCACCAGGTACCAGTAACCGCCGCCGCCGGCCGGGGCCTTCACCGCCAGGGGCCGGCCCACGGGGCCGGTCAGGGTGGCCACCGGGGACGTGGCCGCCGCGGCGTCCTCCTGGGTGGCGAACAGCCGGACCGTCACCGACGCGGGCAGGGGGCAGCCCTGGCGGTGCAGGGGCAGCAGCTGCGCGGAGGTCGCGCTCGTGACGGCGACCTGCACCGGGGCGGGTCCGGAGCAGTCGGCGGTCGCGGACGGCGTCGGCGTGCCGACGGTCGTCGTCGCGGTCGGGACGGGTGCGCCCGTCGCGCTCCCGGAGGACGGCGCGATCAGGGCGAGCGCGAGGCCCGCCGTCGCGACGCCGCCCGCCGCCGTGCCCAGCCGCCTGCGGATGGTCGTGGTCATGAGGAACCCCCTGAATCCGGTCGCATCGGTGCGCCGGGCGGGCGCTACTTGTCGACGTCCCCGACCACGAAGAACATCGACCCCATGATCGAGACCATGTCGGCCAGCAGGTTGCCCGGCAGCAGGCGCGAGAGCACCTGCACGTTGTTGAACGACGCCGAGCGCAGCTTCAGCCGCCAGGGCACCTTGTCCCCGCGCGAGACCAGGTAGTAGCCGTTGATCCCCAGGGGGTTCTCGGTCCAGCGGTAGACGTGGCCCTCGGGTACCCGCAGCACCTTGGGCAGCTTCACGTTCACGGGCCCCTGGGGCAGGCCGCGCAGCCGCTCCACGCAGTACTGCGCGAGGTCGAGGCTCACGTGCACCTGCTCCAGCAGCACCTCCAGCCGGGCCAGGCAGTCGCCCTCGGTGCGGGTGACGACGCGGCCGGGGCCGCCGGGGGCGAACAGCTCGGCGTAGGCGAGGTAGGGCTCGTCGCGGCGCAGGTCCAAGTCGAGGCCGCTGGCCCGGGCGATCGGCCCGCTCACCCCGTAGGCCGCGGCGAGCTCGGGCGACAGGACCCCCACCCCGGCGGTGCGGGCACGCACGATCTCGTTGCCGACGAGCAGCCCCTCCAGCTCCGACATCCGCGAGCGGACGGCGGTGATCGCGTGGTGCACCCGCGCCGTCCACCCGGCGGGGAGGTCCTCCTTGAGGCCCCCCACCCGGTTGAACATGTAGTGGATCCGCCCGCCGGACAGCTCCTCCAGCACCGCCTGGAGCTCCTCGCGCTCGCGGAAGGCGTAGAACACCGGCGTCAGCGCGCCGAGCTCCAGCGGGTAGGAGCCGAGGAACATCAGGTGATTGAGGATGCGGTTGATCTCCGCGAGCAGCGTGCGCGTCCACACCGCCCGCTCGGGGACCTCCATCCCCAGCATCTCCTCGGCGGCGAGCACCACGCCGAGCTCGTTGGCGAACGCCGAGAGCCAGTCGTGGCGGTTGGCCAGGACGATGATCTGCCGGTAGTCGCGCACCTCGAACAGCTTCTCGGCGCCGCGGTGCATGTAGCCGACGATCGGGTCGGCGCTGACGATCCGCTCGCCGTCGAGCACCAGGCGCAGGCGCAGGACGCCGTGGGTGGCCGGGTGCTGCGGCCCGATGTTGAGCACCATGTCGGAGGTGGCGAGGCCGCCCGCGCCGACCCCCACGTCGAGGGACGTCGTGAGGTCGAGCGCGGCGGACGCGCCGGTGTCGGTGGTCAACGGCTGCCCGGCGTTCACGCGCGGCAGTCTGCCACGCGGGAGGGCGGCCGTCGCCGAGGCGGGCGCCACATGTCGGGCGCAGCGCCGGGCGTCATCCGCGCGCGCCGGCGGCGGCCCACGTCGTCGACGGCAAGGGCAGGAGCACCGGGAGCACGACGCCGTCCTCGCCGCGCACCCAGTACTGCCGGCCCGGCGTCAGCCCGGTGATCGTCAGCGGCCCGTGGGGGCCCGTGGCGGAGGCGACCGGGTTGGTCCGGGCCCGCGCGTCGGCGTCGGAGCCGTAGGCGGCCACCGTCCACGTGCCCGGGCGGCCGAGGTAGCACGGCGGGTCGGCCACCGTCACCGAGACGGGGGTGGTGCTCACGACGTGCGTGGCCAGGGGCACGCAGGTGGTGACGGACGCCGACGGCGCGGGGCTGGTGGGCGTCAGCAGCGTCGGCGTGTGCACGGGCCCGCGGCTGTAGCGGAAGTCGCTGGTCACGTACCAGTAGCTCGTGTCCGGCAGCACGCCCTCGACGACGACCCTGGTGCCCGCGGGCCCACCGCCGGTGGCGACGGCGTTGCGGCCCGCGTCGGCGTCGGCGAGGCTCGCGTAGATCGCCACGGTGAACGACGACGGACCAGGCACGATGCACATGTCGGAGCTGTAGAGCAGGAACACCAGCGCGGTCGGCCGGGTCTCGACGAGCTGGGTCGGGGCGAGGGAGCAGGTCACCTTGCCGCCCGTGGAGCTCGTGGTGACGACGGTGGTGGGCGGCACGCTCGTCCGGGTCTTCTTGGTCCGGGTCTTCTTCGACTTCGTCTTCTTGGTCTTGGTGGGCTTCGTCCGCGTGACCGACGGCTTCGCCTGCGCCTGCGCCTGCGCCTGCTCCTGAGCCTGGGCCGACAGCGGCGCCGTCCCGGGGCCGGCCTGCGCGCTCTGCCCGGCCGCGGCGATCAGCCCTCCGGCGAGGGCGATCGCGGCGACCCCGCCGACGACGGGCACCAGGCGACGCCCGCGGGAGCGCCCCAGCAACCGGGAGAGGGGACTCGTGCGGCGCATGGCGACCTCCCTGTCGACGTCGGCACCCCCTGGCGCCGTCGGTCACGGAGTCTGGTGAGCAGCGGGGCGGGCTGAGAACCCGGCTGCGGGGGCGTTGCGCCGAACGGGTGTGCCAAGGTGGGCGCATGTCCGCTGCCACCGCCCCGAGCGGGTCGGCCGACCCGTTCCGCCCCGAGGGGATCGTCTGGACCCGGGTCAGTCCCCGCCTGGCGCTGGCCCGCCGCGTCACCACCGCCATCACCCTCGGCGTCCTGTCCGTTCCCGGGGCGGTGCTCGCGCTCGTGTTCGGGCCGTGGTGGTGGGTGTGGCCGGCCACCGGGGTGCTGCTCTACGCGTGGTCGTGGCGGCTGATCGGCCGGCAGGTGCCGGCGTGGGGGTACGCCGAGCGCGAGGACGACCTGCTCGTCCGGCACGGCGTCATGTACCGCCGGCTGCTCGTCGTCCCCTACGGCCGGATGCAGTACGTCGAGGTCGACTCCGGACCGATCGCCCGCAGGCTCGGCCTGGCCTCGGTGCAGCTGCACACGGCGTCCCCGGCCACCGATGCCGCGATCCCCGGCCTGCCCGCGGCCGAGGCCGCCCGCCTGCGCGACAGGTTGAGCAGCCTCGGCGAG
This sequence comes from Kineosporiaceae bacterium, assembly GCA_046330935.1. GTDB lineage: Bacteria > Actinomycetota > Actinomycetes > Actinomycetales > Kineosporiaceae > JAXLRU01. The sequence continues at coordinate 241,171 of JAXLRU010000003.1, read as the reverse complement.
TCGAGGCTGGCGGGCCTGTGACGGAGCACGACGAGGGGACGCCGTGGTCGCGGGTGCACTGGTCCACCCCGTACCTGCGCTCGTGGAGCGCGTTCGTCCTCGGCGGGTTCGTGCTCGTGCAGAACGTGGGCGAGGGCGCGGTGCGCTCCCTGGTCCGCGGCGACCGCCCGGAGGGTCCCGGCCTCGACGGCGGCGTCCCGGTGGCCCCCGTCGTGCTCCTCGCCGTCCTCGGCGGCGTCCTGGCCCTGGCCCTGCTGGTCGCGGGCCTCGGCGTGGTCTCGTGGCGGGCCACCCGCTTCCGGGTGACGCCGCAGGCCCTGGAACTGCACCACGGGGTGGTGTTCCGCAGCCAGAAGGCGGCGCGGCTGGACAGGATCCAGGCCGTCGACGTCGTGCGCCCGCTACTCGCGCGCCTGCTGGGGCTCGCGCAGCTCAAGGTCGAGGTGGCCGGCGGCGGCGACTCGAAGTTCGTCCTGCAGTTCCTGCGCGTGCCGGTCGCCCGCGAGGTGCGGGCCCGGGTCCTCGCCGGTGCCACCGCCTCGGCCGAGGCCCGGCTGGCCGTCGCCGCCCGCGCCACGCCGCCGGTGGACGACGCGGCGGCCGCGGTCATCGGGGGCGCCGGTGTGGTCGATCCCGCCGTGGACATGCCCGTGCCCCCGGCGCCCGGCGCCACCGCTGCCGAGGACCCCCAGGCCCACCTGCCGCGATTCCTGCGCGACGACGAGACGTGGCCGGGGGAGTCCCTCGTCGAGGTCCCGCTGGTGCGCCTCCTCGCGTCGCTGGCGCTGTCCCCGGCGCTGGTCGGCCTGATCGTGGCCCTGATCGGGCTGGTCGTCACCGCCGCCGTCACCGACAGCGTCGCGCCGCTGGCGTTCGTCGTCCCCTGGGTGCTCGGCTGGGCCGGCTCGCTGTGGAAGCGGTTCACGCACGGCTACGGCTTCCGGCTCGCCACGGGCGTGCAGGGCGTGCGGCTGCGCCACGGCCTGCTGGAGCTCAAGACGCAGACGGTGCCCCCGGGGCGCGTGCAGGCGGTGCGCGTCAGCCAGCCCCTGCTGTGGCGGGGGCCGGACTGGTGGCGGGTCGAGGTGAACGTGGCCGGGTACGGGGCGGGCGGCGGGGAGGACCCGCAGACGGTCCTGCTGCCCGTGGGCACGCGGGCCGAGGCGGTCACCGTGGTGGGTCTCGTGGTCGGGGATCTCGGCGAGGGCGAGCGGTCCGGGCAGGTCATCGACGCCGCGCTCACCGGCGTCGCCGACGTCGCCTCGCCCGACGGCGCCCCCGGCACGGAGGGGTCGTTCCTCGTCGCCCCCCGCCGCGCGCGCCGCGTCGACCCCTTCGGCTACCGCCGGATCGGCGTCCGCGTGGCCGCCGATGCGCTCGTGGCGCGCGGGGGTCGGTGGCGCCGGCACGCCGTCGTCGTCCCGCACGCCCGCACGCAGAGCCTCGCCGTCGAGCAGGGGCCTTTGCAGCGGCGGATGCGGCTGGCGACCGTCGTCCTGCACTCCACGCCCGGACCGGTGGCGCCCGAGGTGGCCCACCTGGACGAGCGCGACGCCGCGGCGCTCGCCCAGGCGCAGGCGGCCCGCGCCCGGCAGGCGCGCTCGCAGGGCCGGCAGTGACTCGCCGAGGGCGTCAGCGCACCGCCTGCACCAGCCAGCTGAACCCGCCGAGCGCCCCGGGGTCCCTCAGCTCGGCGGCGGGCGTCGAGGGGCCGTGCCACCACCGCCGGATCGCCTCGGCCTGGGACAGCCGCGCGATCGTGACGGCACCGGCGGCCTCACCCGCCGCCTCCACCGCGTCCATCGCGACGTGCGCGGTGACGTCGCAGTTCCCGTCGGCGCGCGGCGGCACCGCGCGTCCGGCCCGGAACGCGGCCAGGCTGCCCTCCGCCGGGCGCGTCGTCAGCGTGTGCGCGTAGTCGACGGCGAGCAGCACCCCGCCGCCGGGATGGTCGGCGACGGCGCGCACCAGCCCCGCCCAGACCTCCTCGCGCGACCGGCCCACCTCGGCCCGGGCCCCCTCGCCCCGGGTGTCCGGATCGGCGGCGCCGTCCCACCAGCGGGCCAGCCACGCGGCGTCGTCGCCGTCCACCCGGGCGCCGAGGCGCTCCCGGCCGGTGGCGGGCTGCACGTGCACGCGACGCCAGCGACCGTCGGCGTCCCGCTCGACGACGGGGCACGCGACGACGTCGAGCAGCTCGAACGCCGTCACGAGCACGGGCCCGCCGAGGCGCCGGACAGGGCCCGGCGGACGGCGTCCGCGGGGCCGGGCACGTGGGGCTCCGCGCGCGTCCAGCCCACGGGCGCGGGCAGCGACGGCGGGCGCTCGACGACGTCGACGGCGTGCACGCCCACGCGCGGGCCGGGGCCGACCTGCAGGGCGGCGGCGAGCCCCCCGCGGCCCGCGCCGACGTCGACCACGCTCGTGCACCCGCCCTCGGCCGCCAGCGCGAGGACGACCCGGGCGACGTCCTGCGGCGCGGCGTGGCAGGCGGTGCGGAAGTGCCCCGCCGGGCCCTCGGGGGTGCGGTAGAACCCCGCCCTCCCGTACAGGGCCTGCGCCCAGGCGTCCTCCCAGGCGGGCCAGGCGTCGTCCTCGGCGGGCGGGGCGGCCGGGGGCTGCGCGTCGGCGGCGGGCACGCCCGTCACCGACCCGGCAGCCGCGCCCCCACCCGGTGCGGGTGGGGGCGCGGGCGGGCCGACGGGTCGGGCTGCCGGCCAGTGGTGCGGATGCGCCGAACGGGTCAGAAGGCGGACGTCCCCACCGGCGTGCCCAGGCCGGTCGGCCCGTCGTACCCGACGACGCCGGTGCACAGGTAGTCCCCGCCGCAGAAGCCGTTGCGGCCGCCGACGACGTCGCTCAGGCCGCTCGTCGCCGTGTACAGGCTCGAGGCGCCCACCAGCGCCGACGCCCGGCCCGACTGCGCGATCATGCCCGCGACCAGCGGCGCCGACAGGCTGGTGCCCCCACGACGATCCACCCGTTGGCCGCGCCCAGGCCGAACGTGTCGTAGACCGCGAGGCCGGACCGGGGGTCGGCCACCGCCGACACGTCGCTCGTGGTGCGCATCGAGCAGTGCGTGTCCTTCTGCCACGCGGGCTTGGCGAACCACGCCGAGCACCCGCTGCCGGCTCCGGCCCACGCGACGTGAGCCCAGGTGCCGTCCGCGCGCTTGGTCACCCGCGTGCCGCCCACGGCGATCGAGGACGGCAGGACGGCCGGGAACGACGCGGCCGTGAACCCGTAGTCGCCCGAGGAGGCGACGTCCGGCACGCCCTTGCGGCCGTAGAAGGCCGCGCCCAGCTTGTCGGCGCCGGTGAACTCGTCGATGCCGTAGGAGTGGGAGATCACCGTCGCGCCGAGCGTCGCCGCCCGCTTGGCGGCCGCGCCCATGTTCTCCAGCTGCGGGTCGTCGGCCTCCACGAGCAGGATCTTGCAGGCCGGGCAGGCCGCGGAGACGGCCTGGACGTCGAGGGCGATCTCGACGCCCCAGCCCGGGTCGGCCTCCGGCGCCTGGGCGCCCCCGCGCTGGTTGACCTTGCGGAAGCACTTGGTCGCCGACGTGCACGGGGCAAGCCCGAGGGCCGCCCGGTAGACGGCGAGATCGGACTCGACGTTGGGGTTGTCGTAGGCGTCGACGATGGCCAGCGTCGCGCCCGCGCCCTTGGCGGGGTCGAGGGCGTAGATGGCGGCGATGTCGGCGGGCCGCAGCCCCTTGGTGGGCAGGGGGATCGGCTCCGGAGTGGGGCTCGGGCCGGGGCTGGGGCTCGGGCTCGCCTGGGGCCCGACCGCGGCGCCGGTGCCACCGGCACGGGACGCCGACGCGAGGGCGGCGCGGGCGGCCGCGGCCCGGCGGGCGGCGGTCAGGGGGGTGGCCGCCTTCCAGCGGGCGAAGCAGCTCACGCTGCGCCCTGCCGAGCCTGACGGCCCCGACCCGGGCCGGGCGGCCGGCCGGTCGCACGCGGCGACGGTGCCGTCGACGGGGGACGGGGCGCCGTACGCCGCCGACACGCCCGCGGGTGCCGCACCGGCGGAGGCGCCGGCCGCGAGGGCGGTACCGGGCAGGGCGAGGACGCCGCCGGCGAGCACCGCGACGGCGGCCAGGGCGAGCGGGGCGCGCCGGTGACCGCCGGCACGGGGACGAACAGTGATCATGGTGTCCTCCTGGGGACGGCGGGACGGGGACGCCGGGGTGCCGCTCATGCCCCCGCCACCGAGAAGGCGCCGGTGACGGACTGGACGAGGGCGCCACCGGCGTCGTCGGTGGCCTTCACCCGCAGGTCGAGGGAGCGGCCGCGGTAGGCGTCGCCGGGCAGCGCGGCCTTCCAGGTGCCCTCGGCGGCCTCGGTGAGCGTCAGCGGCGTCCAGGTCTCGGTGCCGGTGATCCGCACCTCGAGCCCGACCGTGGTGACGCCGGCGGTGCCGGCGGTGTGCCCGATGCGCACGACGAGCGGGACGGTCGCCGCGGGCAGGGTGTCGTCGAGGGCGACGGGCGCTTCGACCCGGGTGGTGAGCAGGCGCAGTGGCGTGCACGCACCGGCAGGGGTGGCGAAGGCGGGCTTGCACGCCGCGGCGGGCAGGGCCGGCGCGTCGGCCGCCGCCGAGGTGAAGGTGAGGTCGGTCTCCAGGCTCGTCGCGAGGGTCGTCGCGACCAGGCGGCGGTCGACGGTGAGATGCGCGCGGTAGGTGGACGCCGTGGTGGGCGCGGCCACGACCGCCCCGACGTAGTCGTCCTTGTCGAGGACCTTGCGCCCGTCCCGGGTCAGGGTCAGGTGGGTGACGGGCTCCCCTGCGGAGTCACCGACCAGCTCGCCGAAGCGGCCCGGGGTGCCGTCGGTCCAGGGGTCGAGGACCAGCGCGAGCTGCTTGTCGTTGCGGCAGCTCAGGCAGGTGACGCCGTCGAAGGGCGAGACGACGGCGGGTTGGATCGACAGGGGCGCCTTGAACCAGGGCACCGTGCTGGTGCCGACCGCGTAGGTCCTGGGTGCCTCGTCCACGAACCCGGGGTCCTCGGAGTCGGCGGTCACCGCGAACGCGCCCCAGGTGAGGCCCTCACGGGTGTCCAGGTAGGTGGTCGGCCGGGCGGGCAGGTCTCGCGAGATCACCAGCCCGCCGAGGCTGAGTGCGGGGGAGGCGAGGACCGGCATGTAGTCGACGCCGCCGCGGCCCCACCCGTCGCCGTAGAGCGGCAGGTCGAGCCGCGCCATCGTCTTCGGGTCGATCGTGCGGCTCAGCGACGCCGGGACGCCCGCGTAGGAGTCGGCGGTGCGGTACGAGACGCGCCGACCCGAGGAGTCGACGGCCTGCTGGTTCCAGGACACCCCCATCGTCATGGTGCCCGTGCCGGGCGCCATGTCGCGCAGGACCCGCGGGGCACCGGTGCCGCCGCCCAGGCCGATGGCGGAGAAACCCGCGGTCAGGGCGTCGTGGCCGGCAGCGTCGCGGTAGGCGAACACGAGGTCGACGCCCGCGGTGACGGTCGGGACGGGGGTGCGCACGGAGGGCCGGACGGCGGGGCCCGACAGGTCGACGGTGAGTTCGGCCGGTCCCGACGTGACGGTCGCCCGCCCCGAGCCGACGGTCCCGGCGTCGTCACCGCCCCAGACGGAGGTGAGGGCGAGGTAGTGCCCTGCGGGCACCGAGACCCGGGCCTCGCCGCCCACGACCATCGCGAACCCCACGTAGCGGCGCGCGTCGTCGGTGTTGAGGATCGGGACGAACGCCTCCTCGACCCGCCGGCCGTCGGCACCCGTGACCGTGAGGGTGAGGGTGTTCATCTCGTACTGCGGGGTGACCCCGGAGCCGTGGGCGGTCGCCGCGGGCGCCGCGGGGGCCAGGGCCGCGAGGCCCGCGACGTCGGTGGCCCGGACGGCCTGGACGCCTGCGAACATGCCCTGCCCGTGCGGCCAGTGGCCGGTGCGGCGGGCGGTGGCGGCGTCGGCGCGGTAGCGGGCCGCCAGAGCGGCGCCGAACGCACGGGCGCCGGCGGCGTCGAGGTACCCGGTGGTGGTGGCGCCGGTGCGTCCGGTGACGGTCAGCCCGGGCACGGCCGCCTGGGCGGCGGTGGTGGACGTGACCGTCAGGGGGATCCGCGTCCGCGAGCCGGCGGGCAGCGTGAACAGCGAGGGGTCCAGCTCGTGCCCGAGGTAGGGGGCGGCGGTGCGGGGGTAGGCGAGGGTGGTGCCGCCGAGCCGGAGGGTCGCCAGGCCGCTGGTGCCGGTGGCCTGCGCCGGGACGACGCCGAGCTGCCGCGACCCGCCGCCGGGGGAGTGCAGCCGCTCGCCCGTCGGCAGCAGGACGGTGGACGCCGCGAGCGCGTGCGCCGGGTTGGTCGCCGCGGCCGTGAGCGCGCCGGGGGCGGGACTCGTGCCGGTGCTGGTCGAGCCGATGGTGGTCGAGGCGGCGGCCCCGGCCGGGGCCGCCGCGCCGTGCGCGAGCCCGGGCACGAGCAACGCCGCGACGGCGAGGCCACGACCGCGGCTAGCGCCGCGGGTGCCGCGGGTACCGGCGGCAGGGCGGCGGTGGGGGGTGGTGGGCGCGGCGGGTTCCCCGCCGGGGGGAGGACTGGACGGTCGTGCCTGTGCTCGCATCGCGAGCCCCCGTTCCTGCATCGGCGTCCCGGAGGAACGCCTCCCCCGAGGCAGGGACTCGCGCCCCCGCACCTGTCCTGACGATGTCGGGGGGCGCGGAGGATGCTCCTCAGCGAATCACGATCAGGTCACGATGTGGACTGAGGGTCACCTCAGTCGAGCCGTGGGTGACCGCTCAGAAGGCGCTGTAGCCCTGGGGGGAGCCGAGCCCGGTGGGGCCGTCCCAGCCGATGCGGCTCTTGCACAGCACCGAGGTGCAGTCCCCGTTGGACCCCTTGGCGACGTCGAGCAGGCCGCTGGTCGCGGCGTACAGGGGGGAGGCGTCGGTGAGGGAGGCCGCCTCGCCCGACTGCGCGATCATCGAGGCCACGAGCGGTGCGGACAGGCTCGTCCCGCCCACGACGACCCAGCCCCGGTAGCCGTAGGTGCTGTAGACGGCCAGGCCGGTGCGGGTGTCGGCGACGGCCGAGATGTCGCTGGTGGCGCGCATGGGGCACGCGGCCACCGTCTGCCACGCGGGCTGGGGGACGTACTGCGAGCAGCCGCTGCTCGCGTCCACCCACGCGGAGTGCACCCACACGCCCTTCTTGTTCTTGATCACCTTCGTGCCGCCGACGGCGATGGCGTCCGGCAGCACCGCCGGGTAGAACGCCGCGCCGTAGCCGTGGTCGCCCGAGGCGACGACGTTGGGCACGCCCGAGGTCGAGTAGTACTTCGCGTCGTAGGCGAGGACGCCGTCGAACTCGGCCGTCCCGTAGGAGTGCGAGACGACGTCGGCGCCCAGCGAGGCCGCCGTGCGCGAGGCGACGCCCACGTCGTCCAGGTCGTCGCTGTCCGCCTCGACGAGAATGATCTTGCAGCGGGGGCAGGCGGCGGACACGGCCTGGGTGTCGAGGGCGATCTCCAGGGCCCAGCCCGTGCTGGCCGCCGGGGGCGTGGCCCCGCCGCGCTGGTTGACCTTCGTGAAACACCCGTTGGCCGTGGTGCAGGGCGCCAGGCCGAAGGTCGCCCGGTAGACGGCGAGGTCGGCCTCGACCTGCGGGTTGTCGTAGGCGACGACGATCGCGACGGTCGCACCCGCGCCCTTGGTGGCGTCGAGGGCGTAGATCTCGGCGATGTCCGCCGGTCGCAGGCCCTTCTTGGGCAGGGGCAGCGCGTCGCCGCCCCCGGGCGCCGGGGTCGTCTTCGTCTTCGACTTCGGCTTGGACGCCGAGGGCGAGGCGGTGGCCGCGGCCTGCGCCTGGCGCCGGGCCTGGGCGAGCGCGCGCTGCTGCTGCGCCGTCGTCGAGGCCGTGCCCGGGGACCAGCGCGACAGGCAGGTGACCCGGCGGCTCGTGCCCGCCGCGCGCCGCTCGCTGTCGACCTGCGCCGCGGTCACCGGGCCGGCGACCGCGCTCGCACAGGCCGCGCGCTCGGCGTCCGCGGGGGCGGGGGCCGCCCCCGGCGCCGCCCGAGCGGGTCCGCCCGCCACGGTCAGCGCAGCCAGCCCGGCGGCGCTCGCGGCGCACAGCGCGGCCGTCCATGCGCGACGACGCCCGGACGTCGCGGGGGCGAGGTCGGCGGGGCGCGAGGTGCGGGTCATGGCTGCTCCTGGTCGGGCGGGGCCGCGGCGGTGCGGCTGGCGACACACTGTAAGCGGGTTCGCGTGACGTCCGCCCCGCAGACGCCGGAATATCGGGCGTTCGGTGAACCGGACCAGTCGACCGGTCCTGATGATCACGCTCCGTGATCTTCCGGGCGATCCGGGCGACGGGCCGGCAGCGCCCTCGTCAGGCCTCGTCGGGGCGGCGCAGGACCACGGCGACGTCGGTGACCGTGAACAGGAATCTGCCCGCCTGGGCGAGCTCGGGCAGGCCGGCGGCCCAGTCGCGGGCCAGCGGGGCGAGCTCCGCGTCGTCGGCGGCAGCGGCCAGCATCCCGGCGACGACCTTCCAGGCCACCGTGTCGGGGGCGAAGCGGCGGTGACAGTCGGCCCAGGTCTGCACCTCCTCGAGCACGAGGGGCGAGTCGGCGGCCAGGTGCAGCAGCTTGCGTCCCATGAACCCGTCGGAGCGTTGCGCCCACTGCGGCACGAGCGCGACGAAGCGGTCCACGAGGCGGCGGGTCAGGGCGTCGTCGTCGCTGGTGAACAGGCAGGTGTCCCAGTCGCTGTGGGCGAGCACCATGCGCCCGCCGGGGCGCAGCACCCGCCCGCACTCCACGAGCAGGGCCACCGGGTCGGCGAGGTGCTCGGCGACGTTGAGGCACACGATCCGGTCCAGCGACGCGTCCTCGAACGGCAGGGGCCGGTCGAGGTCGGCGAGGACGGAGCGCACACGCGGGTCGTGCAGCAGGTCGTCGTCGAGATCGCTGCCGGTGTCGACGGCGTGCACCCGCACGGCGACGTCGGCCACCTCGGCCCGCCCCAGCAGGGCGCGGACGGTGCGGCCCTGGCCGCAGCCGAGGTCGGCCACCTCGACGGCGCTGCGCTGCGGGGCGGCGGGGGAGCCGCCGCCTACGAGCGCGGGCGGGCGCAGGCCCGTGCGGGCCGCGGCCTCGAGGGCGGCGAGCTCGGCGACGCGTTCGTGGCGACCCACGCACCGGAGCGTAGCCGCGCCCACCGTGCGGGGCGGCACGGTTCGGTGTCACGGTTGGGCAACGGGGCGTGCCCGTAGGCTGACCGGGTGGCCGACGACCCGCCTGCGCCCGCGCCGGTACCCCCTGCCGTGACCTCCGCCGCACCGGGCGCCTCCGCCCGCGCGCGGCCCGGCAGGCTCGGCGTCGGCGTGGTCGGTGCCGGCCGCGTGGGTGCCGTGCTGGGCAACGCGCTGCGCGCGGCCGGGCACACCGTCGTGGGGGTGTCGGCGGTCTCCGCGGCCAGCCGCGACCGCGCCGAGGCGATGCTGCCCGGCGTGCCGGTGCTGGAGGTGCCGGAGGTCGTCGAGCGGTCCGAGCTGGTGCTGCTGACGGTCCCCGACGACGTCCTCGCCCCCCTCGTCGAGGGGCTGGCGGCCACGGGCGCGTGGGTTCCGGGCCAGCTCGTCGTCCACACCGCGGGCCGCTACGGCTGGCGGGTGCTGCAGCCGGTGGTCGCCGCCGGCGGCATCCCGCTGGCGGTGCACCCGGCCATGACCTTCACGGGCACGGGCCTGGACCTCTCCCGCCTCGCCGGCTGCTGCTTCGCCGTCACCGCCCCCGGGCCGGTGCTGCCCATCGCCGCCGCGCTCGTCGTCGAGATGGGCGGGGACCCGGTGGTGGTCGCGGAGGAGGACCGTCCGCTCTACCACGCGGCCCTCGCCCACGGCGCGAACCACCTGGTCACTCTCGTGGCGCAGGCCCTGGAGGCGCTCGCCGCCGCCGGGGTCGAGCGCGGCGGCGCCATGCTCGGCCCGTTGCTGTCGGCGGCCCTCGACAACGCCCTGGCCCGCGGGGACGCCGCGCTGACCGGGCCCGTGGCGCGCGGGGACGCCGGGACCGTGGGGGAGCACCTGCAGGCGCTCGACGCCGGTGCCTCCGCCGACACCGCGGCGGTCTACCGGGTGCTCGCCCGGGCCACCGCCCAGCGCGCCCTGGCCTCGGGGCGGCTCAAGCCCGCCGACGCCGAGTCGCTGCTCGGCGTGCTCTCCGGTCCCACCGGCGGCTGAGCGTCCCCGCTCGCCGTACCCCGCTCAGCTCCCGACCGCGTCACCCCTGGCCTGATCCCTAGCGAAGTGATATCACTTTGCCAGCGGCCCCAGCAGGGGCCGACTCGTCCTGAGGAGATCGCCATGAGCACCCCGTCCGCCCCCGTCGCGGGGGAGCCCGACGTCCGCCCCGTCGCGGGGCCCGACCTCATCGCCCGGCCCGCCGCCGGGGTGGACATCGCCGAGCGACCGGCGTGGGAGGGGCCCGGCTTCGCCGGTCTCGGCCTCGGCGTGCTGCTCCTGCTGGCCGCGCTCGGGAGCGTCATCGGGGCGGCGGTGGTGGCTGACGGCGACGGCCCGGCCGCAGCGGTGGTCGGCCTGCTGGTGCTCGCGGTGCTCGCCGGCATCGGCGGGCTGCTCGTGCTCGGCGGCCTCACCGTGATCCAGCCCGGGCAGACCCGGGTGGTGCAGTTCTTCGGCGGCTACGTGGGCACCGCCCGTCGACCCGGCCTGGTCTGGCTGCAGCCGCTGGCGTCGCGGCGCAACGTGCAGGTGCGCGTGCGCAACATCGAGACGGCCCGGCTGAAGGTCAACGACGCCGACGGCAACCCGGTCGAGATCGCCGCCATCATCGTCTGGCAGGTCCGGGACACGGCCAAGGCCGTCTTCGCCGTCGAGGACTACCAGGGCTTCGTCGCGATCCAGGCCGAGGCCGCCGTGCGCCACGTCGCGGGCACCTACCCCTACGACGCCCCCGAGACCGTGGAGTCCCTGCGCGGTTCCACCGACGAGGTCAGCCGTGAGCTGGCCCGCGAGGTCGCCGCCCGGGCGTCCGTGGCCGGCGTCGAGATCGTCGAGGTCCGGATCAGCCACCTCGCGTACTCGCCCGAGATCGCCCAGGCGATGCTCCAGCGCCAGCAGGCCGCCGCGGTGGTCGCGGCCCGCTCCAAGATCGTCGAGGGTGCCGTCGGCATGGTGCAGATGGCGCTCGACGAGCTCAGCTTTTCGCGCCGACGTCGTCGAGCTCGACGAGGAGCGCAAGGCGTCGATGGTCTCCAACCTGCTCGTCGTCCTGTGCGGCGACTCGCGGGTCACCCCCATCGTCAACACCGGCACCCTCTACCAGTGAGGGCCCGATGAGCGCGGCGGCCCCCGGGCCGCCGACGAGCAGGCGGCCGCCGGGCCGCCCGACGAGCAGGCGGCCGCCGGGCCGCCCGACGAGCAGGCGGCCGCCGGGCCGCCCGACGAGGAGACGGGCGCGCCGCGCTCGCCCCGCCGGCGTCGCGAGCGCAGCTCGATGCTGCTGCGGCTGGACCCGGCCGTGCACGAGGCGCTGACCCGCTGGGCCGCCGACGAGCTGCGCTCGACCAACGCCCACGTCGAGTGGCTCCTGCGCCGGGCGGTCACGGAGGCGGGGCGGCTGCCCCCGGGCTGAGCGGCCCGGGGGCGGGCGCCCGCCCGTGCCGGGCGCGCGGCGGCGACGAGTAGCGTGGCGCACCGTGACGACCGCCTCCCCGGCCCCCGCCGCCGCCCGCCGCCCGCCCGGCATGACCGTCGCGCGCACGCGTGAGGAGCTCGCCACGGCGCGGGCGACGCTGCCGGGCCGGGTGGCCGTGGTGATGACGATGGGCGCCCTGCACGACGGGCACCGCGAGCTGGTCCGCACGGCCCGTGCCCTCGCGGACGCGGTGATCGTCACGATCTTCCTCAACCCGCTGCAGTTCGGGCCCCGGGAGGATCTGGCGAAGTACCCGCGGACCCTCGACGCCGACCTCGAGCTGTGCGAGCGGGAAGGGGTCGACCTCGTGTTCACCCCCGGCCCCGACGTCGTCTACCCCGACGGCGACCCGGGCGTACGGGTCTCGGCCGGCCGCCTCGGCACGGTGCTGGAGGGGCACAGCCGCCCGGGCCACTTCGACGGCGTCCTCACGGTCGTCGCGAAGCTGATGCACCTGACCCGTCCCGACGCCGCGTACTTCGGGCAGAAGGACGCCCAGCAGCTGCTGCTGATCCGGCGCATGGTCGCCGACCTCGACTTCGACGTGGAGGTGGTGGCCGTGCCGACCGTGCGCGAGCCCGACGGCCTGGCGCTGAGCAGCCGCAACACCTACCTGACCCCGCTGGACCGCGAGGTGGCGCTCACGCTGAGCCGGGCGCTGGAGGCGGGGGAGGCCGCAGCGGCCGAGGGCGCCAGCGCCATCCGCCGGGCCGCGCGGGACGTCCTGCGCGCCGAGCCCCTGTGCGCCGTGGACTACCTGGTGCTGGTCGATCCGGTGACGCTCGAGGACGTGCCCGAGTGGCATCGCGGTGAGGCCCTGCTGGCGGTGGCCGCGCGGATCGGCACCACGCGCCTCATCGACAACGCCCCGATCGTCGTGGGACGCCAGCTCGAGGGCCCCTCGCTGCTGGCCCGGGCCACCCACGGCGCCCCCGTGGCCGCCGAGGTGCGCCCGTGACCCCGCCGGTGGGTCCGCGCTCGCCCGGGAACTCCGCACCCGCGCCGACGCGGGTGCTGCCCCGCGACGTCACGGGTCCGCGCCTGGCCCGGCGGCTGGCGGCCCCCGCACCCGGCTGGACGACGTCCGCCGACGTCGTGGTCGTCGGCTCGGGGATCGCGGGCCTCACCGCCGCGCTGCGCCTGCGCCGCCGGGTCGACCGCGTGCTGCTGGTGACGAAGACGGTCCTCGACGCGGGGTCCACCCGCTGGGCCCAGGGCGGGATCGCCGCGGCGCTGGGCAACGACGACAGCCCCGCCCACCACGAGTCCGACACCCTGATCGCGGGGGCGGGGCTGTGCGACGTCGAGGCGGTGCGCGCGCTCGTCACCGAGGGTCCCGGCCGGGTGCGCGAGCTCGTCGAGCTGGGCGCGGTGTTCGACCGCACGCCCGACGGCGAGCTGGCGCTGACCCGCGAGGGCGGGCACCGGCGCAACCGGATCGCCCACGCGGGCGGCGACGCGACGGGCCTGGAGATCTCCCGCGCCCTGATCGCCGCGCTCGCCGCGGTGCAGGACGACCCCGGCATCGAGGTGATCGAGCACGCCCTGGTCCTCGACGTCCTCACCACCGCCGTCCGGGGGGCGCCGGCCGACAGCTCCGGGGAGCGCACCCGTGCCTGCGGGGTGACCCTGCACGTGCTGGGCGAGGGCAGCCGCGACGGCGTCGGCGCGGCGCTCGGCCGCGCGGTGGTGCTGGCCACGGGGGGCATCGGCCAGGTCTTCACCTCGACGACGAACCCCAAGGAGGCCACCGGCGACGGCATCGCGGCGGCGCTGCGGGCCGGGGCGCGGGTGGCCGATCTCGAGTTCGTGCAGTTCCACCCCACCGTGCTGTGGCTGGGCCAGTCCGCCCGCGGCCAGCAGCCGCTGATCAGCGAGGCCGTGCGCGGTGAGGGGGCGCACCTGCTCGACGTCGACGGCGTCCGGTTCATGCCGCAGGTGCACGAGCTCGCCGAGCTCGCCCCCCGCGACGTCGTGGCGAAGGCGATCGTGCGCCGGATGGCCCGCACGGGCGCCGACCACGTCTACCTCGACGCCCGCCACCTCGGGGGGCCCTTCCTGCGCCGCCGCTTCCCCACGATCGTCGACAACCTCGCCGAGCACGGGTTCGACCCCGCCGAGGACCTCATCCCCGTCGCCCCCGCGCAGCACTACCACTCGGGTGGGGTGCTGGTGGACCCGCGCGGGCGCTCGAGCCTGCGCGGCCTGTACGCGGTGGGCGAGGTGAGCTGCACGGGCGTGCACGGCGCGAACCGGCTGGCCAGCAACTCCCTCCTGGAGGGCCTGGTGTTCGCCCACCGGATCGCCGACGACCTCACCGAGCGCCTCGGCGGCGGCGAGCTGCCCCCCACCGAACCCGACGAGCCGCCGACCAGCCCCCAGTGGTCGGGCGGCGGCGCGCTGCTCGCGGCCACCGCTCGGCCCGCCGTCCAGCGCGCGGCCACCGCCGGGCCGGGCGTCATCCGGACGGCGACCGGCCTCGCCTCCGCGGCGGTCCGCCTGCAGCACCTGGCCGACACGCGCTCGGTCGCGGGCGGTGCGGGTGCGGGCGCCGCCGGCACCGCGGAGTGGGAGACGACGAACCTCCACCAGGTGGCGACGGCGCTGACGCAGGTCGCGGCGCTGCGGGAGGAGACCCGCGGCGGCCACTACCGTGAGGACTTCCCGAACAGTGACGATTCGTGGCGTGGGCGGCTGGTGTCCCACCTGGACCCCGACGGGGTGCTGGTGACCCGGTTCGTCCCGCTGCGCCCGGCTCCCGAGGAGACCCGATGAGCAGGCACCGCGCCGCCGACGATCACCGCGCCGCGTGGCAGGAGGGCACCCGAGAGGCCCTGGCGGCCGCCGGCCTGGACGCCGCGCTCGTCCGCGACGTCGTCATCCGCGCCCTGCGCGAGGACCTCGGCCCCGACTGGCTGGACGTCACGACCCTGGCCACGATCCCCGCCGAGCAGCGCCGCACCGTCCAGCTCGTCGCGCGGGCGGCCGGCGTCGTCGCGGGCCTGCCGCTGGTGCCGGTCGTGCTCGCGGAGACGGCGGCCCGCCTCGACGCCGAGGTGCCGGTGGTGCGGTTCGTCGTCTCCGACGGCGCCGCGGTCGCCAAGGGCGACATCGTCGCCGAGGTGGTGGGCACCACGCGCGTCCTGCTGATCGCCGAGCGCACCCTGCTCAACCTCATCTGCCGGATCTCCGGCGTGGCCACGCACACGGCGGCCTGGGCGCGCGAGCTCAAGGGCACCGGCGCCCAGGTGCTCGACACCCGCAAGACGACGCCGGGGCTGCGCGCGCTGGACAAGTACGCGGTGCGCGCCGGAGGCGGCACCAACAAGCGCATGGGCCTCTACGACGTCGCCATGATCAAGGACAACCACAAGATCGCCGCGGGCTCGCTGACCGCCGCCTGGGAGCGGGTGCGCACGACGTTCCCCGACGTCGACATCCAGGTCGAGGTGACCACGCCGGCCGAGGCGGTCGAGGCCGTGCGGGCGGGGGCGCGCTTCCTGCTGTGCGACAACATGAGCCCGGCCGTCCTGGCCGAGGCGGTCACCGCCGCGCGCGGGGCGACCGACGAGAAGGTGGAGCTGGAGGCGACCGGCGGCCTCACCCTGCAGGTCGCCCGCGAGTACGCCCAGACGGGCGTCGACTACCTCTCGGTGGGCGGGCTCACCCACTCCTCACCGGTGCTCGACCTGGCGATCGACCTCATCGCCGAGGAGAACTGAGCGCCGCGCTCACACGGCGGGGCGCGCCAGCAGCCCCCGACGCAGGCCGTCGGGGGCGTTGAGCAGGCGGACCGGCCATCGCTGCTGGAGGGCGATGACGAAGTCGACGCCTGCGGCGTGCAGCTCGACCACGTCGTCGAGGTCGACGACGACCCGACGGACGACGAGCCGGTCCACCTCGCCGATCGCCTCGTGCAGGCGGCCGCGCAGGTTCTCCCCGACCGAGCCGGACAGGCGTACGACCACCTGGGTGCCGATGCGGGTGACCTGCACGGGGTCGGCGCGCGTGGACGCGCAGAAGTCGTGGGGGGCCGCCAGCGCGGGTGGCCCGTCGGGTACGGGTGAGCCGGTCTCCACGGACCCTCCTCGCGCGCGGTTGCAGGTCGGTCGGGTCCCGCACCGCGTCCCGGAGCGAACACCGCGTCGGGACCATGGTCCGACGCCGAGCCCACAAACGCACGCCGAAAGTGGCGCGGATCACGTGACAGGGGCCGCCGGATCGTCCGGCGGCCCCTGTCACGCAGGGCTGGAGGAGTGGCGCAACCGCCTCAGCGGGCGCCGATCCCGGTGAGCCGCTCGTAGGTCGCCCGCAGGGTCTCGGCCACGGTGACCCGTTCCTGCCAGCGCAGGGCGGGGTCGGCGCGCCACGGGGCGACCGGGCACGCGGGGGTGGGGGCGAGGGTGCCCTCGGAGGTCGCCTCGACGGCGTCCGGGGCGTCCCCGGGCTCGGTCTCCGGCCGGGGCCCGGCGAGGCTGAGGTGCGCGCGCTCGAGGTCGTGCTGGGCCAGGGCCTGCTCCCGCGCCGCCTTGATCGCCGAGGTCAGGGTGGCCGTATCGGGCCCCTGCTCGGTCATGTCGAACGTGTGGCACGGGCGCTGCCCCTCGGCGTGGGTCCCCGCGGGCAGCACCACCTGGGTGCCGAGGTCGTGGCAGGCCTCGGGCCACACCGAGTGCGAGCCGTACATGCCGGGCACCACCGACACGTCGAGCGCGAAGAGGTGGTCCCACAGCTGGGACTCGGTGAGGGGACGGTCCACGCGCAGGGTGCCGCCCACGGAGGCGACGGCCTCGCGCACCTTGCGCATCCGGGTGGGCGCGTACGTCGTCGAGCCGCTGTCGAGCACCGAGGAGTTGACCTGCACGAGCAGGCGGACGCCCTCGACCTCGCTCACGGCGTCGGCCAGGGACTGCGCCATCACGTCCCCGGGGACGGGCCCGCGCAGCGCCCCGAGGTGCACGCCGACCAGCAGCGGCCCCCGCAGGGCCGCGCGGTGCTGGCGCATCCGGACGAAGTCGACGACGTGCGGGTGGGGGAGGACGCCCGCGTCGACGTCCCAGCGCCGGGCCATCTCGGCGCGGGCGGAGCCGGTGAGGGTGAAGACGGCGTCGGCGGCCGGGATGAGGACGTCGAGACCGTCGTCGTAGCCGCTCGCCCGGGCCCCGACCGGGTCGCTGAGGTGGTACGCCGTGACGACGAGGGGGCGCCCGGAGGCGCGGACGACGTCGACCGCCTCCTGCAGCGCGCGCGGGTCGCTGCCCGGCGGCAGGCCGTGCACGTGGACGACGTCGACGCGGTCGAGGTGGTCGCGCAGCCAGGCCGAGTCGAAGCCCGCGGCGACGGCGGGACCCCGCGCAGGTACCCCGGCCGCGGCCGGGACGGTCACCCGGTGGACGCCGTCGACGCCCTCGGGGTGGCCGAGGTGGCGGGCGTAGAGGCCACGCCCGGGCAGTGCGGCCACGGAGATGGTGGGCCGGCCTTCCCACTCGGGGCTTGCGCGGCGGCGGCGTCGAGACGGCATGGGCGTCCTCTCGGATGGGCGGGACGGGGACGGCTTGGGTGATTATTTGACAGAGGACAATCAATCGGCGGAAGGTGACGGCGGTCCCGCATCCGTTTTCCCCTGGATGCGTGATCTGAACCCTGCTGGGTACCAGCAGGTGCACGCCGCCCCTCGGGGGCGTGCGCGTCGATCGACCACGGAGGGAGTGATCGCGCGGTGTCGGTGCGGGAGTACGGGGACGACTTGCTCACCCGGCTGCTCCAGCACGGCGTCCGGGACGTCCCGGGTGCCGTGGGCGCAGGCCTGCTCATGGCCGAGGCGGTACCCAGCCGGCCGGGCCGCCAAACGTCGGGAGCCGAGAATTCTGCGCCGCCCACCGCCGTGGAGCTGGAGCGCGGGGTCCGGATCGTGCCGCGCGTGGCCTCCGGCGTGGCCGAGGACCTCGACGCCGCGCAGGTCGAGGTGGCCGCCCCCCACCTGTGGCAGGCGCTGGAGCAGGTCGTCGTCCTGGAGGAGCCGAGGCTGCACGTCCCCCTGCCCCGGACCGTTGGGCTGGGACTCGGTGACCGGGCTGGTCGTCGTCCCGGGGGAGTGGGGCGGCAGCCTGCCGCTGCTGTTCACCGTCTACCTCAAGGAACTGCCCGACGAGGCCGCGCTGGCGGAGATCGCCTCCCTGGAACAGGTGCTCTCTCAGGCCGTGGCGGTCGTCGAGGCGGCCGTGGGCCAGGAGCAGCGGGCCGACCAGATGCTGCGGATGAGCCAGTACCGGCGGGTCGTCGAGCAGGCCAAGGGCATGGTGATGGCCGCCGTCCCCACCGACTCGGCGTCCGCGTTCTCGGTGCTCAGCCGCGCCAGCCAGCACTTCAACGTCCGCCTGCGGCACCTGGCCGTGGCCCTGGTGGAGCACGTCGGCACGGGCCCGGCCGAGCACCCCGACGACGACGCCGAGCGGGTCGAGCCCAGCGAGCACGACCGCACCGTCGCCGCCCAGGTGTGGCGCGCCCTGCAGGCCGGCGCCCAGCAGTCCGACCCGGGCGATCCGCCCGCGACGGAGGCGTCGTGGCGCGTCTGAGGCGCGTGTCCTGCAGCGGGCCGGGCCTGACCCGCAAGCGCCGCGGCAAGGGGTTCGCCTACTACGGGCCCGACGGGCGAGTGGTCGCCGACACCGCCGTCGTCGAGCGCGTGAAGGCGCTCGCCATCCCGCCCGCGTGGACCGACGTCTGGATCTGCCAGGCGGCCAACGGGCACCTGCAGGCGGTCGGGACCGACGCCGCGGGCCGCCGCCAGTACCTCTACCACCCCCAGTGGCGCGCCGACCGCGACCGCGCCAAGCACGAGCGCGTCCTCGACATGGGACGCCGCCTGCCCGCCGCGCGCGCCCAAGTGGCCGCCGACCTCGGCGACCCCGACGAGGTCACCGCCCTCGCCCGCCGCGACCCGCGCGCCGCGCTGACCCGCGAGCGCGTTCTCGCCTGCGCCTTCCGGCTGCTCGACCTGGGCTTCTTCCGGGTCGGCGGGGAGGAGTACGCCGAGGAGCACGGGTCCTTCGGCCTGTCCACGCTGCGCCGCGAGCACCTGCGCGTGGGGCGCGACGGCGGCCTCACGTTCTCCTACACCGGCAAGCACGGCGCCCACCGCGAACTCACCCTCGCCGACCCGCAGGCCTTCGCCGTGGTCTCGGCGCTCGCGCGCCGCCGCCGCGCCGAGGAGCAGCTGCTCGTGTGGGCCGATCCCGAACCCGGGCCGCAGGTGGTCTGGCGCGACGTCGCGAGCAGCCACATCAACGCCTACGTGGGCGAGCGCCTGGGCGACGCGACGGCCAAGGACTTCCGCACGTGGCACGCCACCGTGCTCGCGGCCGTCGCGCTCGCCGTCTCCGAGCCCACGCTGACCAGTCCCACGGCCCGCAAGCGCGCCGTCACGCGGGCCATGCGCGAGGTGTCGGACTACCTCGGCAACACCCCCGCCGTGGCCCGCGCCTCCTACGTCGACCCGCGCGTCGTCGACCTCTTCCACGACGGGCACACCGTCTCCGACGCGCTGACCATGATCGGCGAGCCGGGGCGCGGGGCCGAGGGCGCCGGGGGCTCCACCTCGGCCCCCGGCACGCACGGGGCGGTGGAGGAGGCCGTGCTCGCGCTGCTGTCGCCGGAAACCGGTGCGGGAGCGACCGCCGCGACTGGATAGCCTTGCCCACCGTGACCAGCACGGTGAACGGCCCCGACACCCCCGCCCCCTCCGACGACGTCGAGGCGGACGACCTCCCCGAGCAGCTGCGGGTGCGCCGGGCCAAGCGGGCCCGTGTGCTGGAGGCCGGCGGCGAGCCCTACCCCGTGGGCGTGCCCCGCACCGCCACGCTGCGGTCGCTGCGCGAGCGCTTCGACGGGCTCGAGGCGGGCACCGAGACCGGTGAGGTCGTGTCGGTGACCGGGCGGATCGTGTTCCAGCGCAACACCGGCAAGCTCTGCTTCGCCACCCTCCAGGAGGGCGTCGACAGCCAGGGCAACGAGGGCACGCGCCTGCAGGTGATGCTGTCCCTGGCCGAGGTCGGCGAGGAGTCGCTGTCGGCGTGGAAGGCCGACGTCGACCTGGGCGACCACGTGGGCATCACCGGCCAGGTGGTCGTCTCCCGGCGCGGCGAGCTGTCCGTCATGGCCACCTCGTGGGTGCTCGCGGCCAAGGCGCTGCGCCCGCTGCCGGTGCTGCACAAGGAGCTGTCCGAGGAGTCGCGCGTCCGGCAGCGCTACGTCGACCTCGTCGTCCGTCCGGCCGCGCGCCAGGTGGTCCTGACCAGGGCCGGGGTGGTGCGCGCCCTGCGCGAGTCCTTCCACACCCGGGGATTCGTCGAGGTCGAGACGCCGATGCTGCAGGTGCTGCACGGCGGCGCCGCGGCGCGTCCTTTCCAGACCCACATGAACGCCTTCGACATCGACCTGTTCCTCCGGATCGCGCCCGAGCTGTACCTGAAGCGCTGCGTCGTCGGCGGGGTCGAGCGGGTGTTCGAGATCAACCGGAACTTCCGCAACGAGGGCGCGGATTCCTCGCACTCCCCCGAGTTCGCGATGCTGGAGGCCTACGAGGCCTACGCCGACTACGACTCGATGGCGGTGCTGACCCGCGACCTCATCCAGGAGGCGGCGCGAGCCGTCCACGGTTCCACCAGCTTCACCCTTGCCGACGGCACCGAGTACGACATGGGCGGCGAATGGGCCGAGATCACCCTCTACGGATCCCTCTCCGAGGCCGCGGGGGAGGAGATCGACGTCCGCACGCCCATGGCGCGCCTGGTCGAGCTCGCGCAGCGTTTCGACGTCGGCGTCGCGCCCCACTACGGGCCCGGCAAGCTGGCCGAGGAACTGTTCGAGGCGCTCGTCGTCCCCACCTTGTACGCCCCGACCTTCGTGCGTGATTTCCCCGAGGAGACGGCGCCGCTGACGCGCGCCCACCGTACCGAACCCGGCCTGGCCGAGAAGTGGGACCTCTACGTGCGGTCCTTCGAACTCGCCACCGCCTATTCGGAACTGGTGGACCCGGTGGTGCAGCGGGAGCGGTTCGTGGCGCAGGCGGCCGCGGCCGCCCGGGGCGACGACGAGGCCATGCAGCTCGACGAGGACTTCCTGCGGGCCATGGAGTACGGCATGCCCCCCTCGGGCGGCCTCGGGATGGGCCTGGACCGCCTGCTGATGGCCCTGACCGGCCTCGGCATCCGCGAGACGATCCTCTTCCCCCTGGTCAAGCCGGAATGAGGCCGGCGCTGCGCGGCGCGTAGGCTCTCCCCGTGGACGTCCTCGCCGCCGTGGTGCCCTCCATCGGGGTCACCGTGCTCTTCGTCATCGGAATCCGCGCCCTCGTGCAGGCCGACCGCCGCGAGCGGGCGGCCCGGGACGCCGTGGCCGCGCCCGAGGCCGGCCCGGGGCAGGGCGCGACGCCCGCCCCCGACGGTCGCGACTGATCGGTACGGATTCCCCCCTTCCGGGCGGGTGAGGCCTGCACTTTCCTGCGGTTGCGCCCCGCGATGCCGGGCCGAACCGTCATCACCGTCGGGGCGGCCGGGTGAATAACTGTCACCCGTGATCGCATGCGTCGTCGTCCTCGCGCCGCGTTCTCCCGCAGCCTTCCGCGCCTGATCCCGTCGGACTTCCCGATAACGTTGCGCTCCTGCTCGATGCACAACGTGACGCTTGCGGGGCGGCCGACCGTCGGTGTCTTTGCCGGTCCGCGCGGCAATTGGCGCGTGCCGACCCCGGCGATCGGCAATGCGTCCAGGTCCGCGTCACCGAAAAGTTACCTACGAACGGGCGCCACGTCGTGTCGGACTTTGACATTGATGCATTCGCGGGTGCACCATCGGCGCAGGAACAGCCCATCCAGGAGGAATCCATGGCCCAGAAGGTTCAGGTCATTCTCGTCGACGACCTCGACGGCGGTGAGGCCACGGAGACCGTGACCTTCGGCCTC
The DNA here is from genome assembly GCA_046330935.1 of Kineosporiaceae bacterium. GTDB lineage: Bacteria > Actinomycetota > Actinomycetes > Actinomycetales > Kineosporiaceae > JAXLRU01. The sequence goes on along the minus strand of JAXLRU010000003.1, from coordinate 219,520 downwards.
GACGGCGTCTCCTACGAGATCGACCTGTCCGAGAGCAATGCCGCCAAGCTCCGCGACTCGCTGGCGGAATGGGTGGGCCACGCCCGCCGCGCCGGTAGCGCGAAGTCCGGCGGTCGTACCCGCACCGCCGTCTCCTCGCCCAGTCGTTCCCGTGGTGCGGCCAAGCCCGATCTCGGTGCCGTCCGTTCCTGGGCGCGCGAGAACGGATTCCAGGTGAGTGACCGGGGCCGTGTCTCCAGCGAGGTTCTCTCCGCGTACGAGGCCGCTCACTGATCGGTCCGCCGAGCAATTCCCCTCACCCCGGTCCGCCCCTGCGGGCCCGGTGTGAGGTCGCAGTCCAGGGCCGGTGCGGCGATTGCCGCACCGGCCCTTCCCATGTCGGGGGCGCCCTGCGTGCTCGGCGGGGACCCGTCGGCCGGGGTTCTGCCTGCAGCGAACGTGCAGGGCTCAAGGTGGGGCCCGCGGAACACGAAGGCCCTGGTCAGGAGTTGCAGCCGTCGTACGCAGCCGGCCCGATGCCCGACCCCCGGTGAGGCGAATCGCTTCACAGAGGGTTGCCGTCGGTAGCCGGGGATAGCATCGTCAGGGTCCAGCCGGAGGACTACCGGTCCCCGCCTGACCACACGCGAGGAGCGCTGATGTTCGAGAGGTTCACCGACCGCGCCCGCCGTGTCGTCGTCCTGGCTCAGGAGGAAGCCAGGATGCTCAACCACAACTACATCGGGACCGAGCACATCCTCCTCGGACTGATCCACGAGGGCGAGGGCGTGGCCGCCAAGGCCCTGGAGTCCCTCGGCATCTCGCTGGACGCCGTGCGTGAGCAGGTCCAGGAGATCATCGGCCAGGGCCAGCAGGCCCCGTCCGGGCACATCCCCTTCACCCCTCGCGCCAAGAAGGTGCTGGAGCTGTCGCTGCGCGAGGCGCTGCAGCTCGGCCACAACTACATCGGCACCGAGCACATCCTGCTCGGCCTGATCCGCGAGGGCGAGGGCGTCGCCGCCCAGGTGCTCGTGAAGCTGGGCGCCGACCTCAACCGGGTGCGCCAGCAGGTCATCCAGCTGCTGTCCGGCTACACCACCGGCAAGGAGCCGGCGACCTCCGGAGGGCCCGCAGAGGGCACCCCCGCCGGCTCGCTCGTGCTCGACCAGTTCGGTCGCAACCTCACGCAGGCCGCCCGCGAGGGCAAGCTCGACCCGGTCATCGGGCGTGAGAAGGAGATCGAGCGGGTCATGCAGGTGCTGTCCCGCCGCACCAAGAACAACCCCGTGCTGATCGGCGAGCCGGGCGTCGGCAAGACCGCCGTCGTCGAGGGCCTGTCCCAGGCGATCGTCAAGGGCGAGGTGCCCGAGACGCTCAAGGACAAGCAGCTCTACACCCTCGACCTGGGCGCTCTCGTCGCCGGCTCGCGCTACCGCGGTGACTTCGAGGAGCGCCTCAAGAAGGTGCTCAAGGAGATCCGCACCCGCGGCGACATCATCCTGTTCATCGACGAGATCCACACCCTCGTCGGGGCGGGTGCCGCCGAGGGCGCGATCGACGCCGCGAGCATCCTCAAGCCGATGCTGGCCCGGGGCGAGCTGCAGACGATCGGCGCCACGACGCTCGACGAGTACCGCAAGCACGTCGAGAAGGACCCGGCCCTGGAGCGCCGCTTCCAGCCGATCCAGGTGGCGGAGCCGAACCTGGCCCACGCCATCGAGATCCTCAAGGGGCTGCGCGACCGCTACGAGGCCCACCACCGGGTCTCGATCACCGACGGCGCGCTGGTCGCCGCGGCGACCCTGGCCGACCGCTACGTCAACGACCGCTACCTGCCCGACAAGGCGATCGACCTGATCGACGAGGCGGGCGCCCGCCTGCGGATCCGTCGCATGACGGCGCCGCCGGACCTGCGGGAGTTCGACGAGAAGATCGCGCAGACGCGTCGCGACAAGGAGTCCGCGATCGACGCGCAGGACTTCGAGAAGGCCGCGTCGCTGCGCGACACCGAGAAGAAGCTGCTGGCGGCCAAGGCCGAGCGTGAGAAGCAGTGGAAGGCCGGCGACATGGACGTCGTCGCCGAGGTCGACGAGGAGCTGATCGCCGAGGTTCTCGCCACGGCGACCGGTATTCCGGTGTTCAAGCTGACGGAGGAGGAGTCCTCGCGCCTGCTGCGCATGGAGGACGAGCTCCACCGCCGCATCATCGGGCAGAACGACGCCATCAAGGCCCTCTCGCAGGCGATCCGGCGTACCCGGGCCGGCCTGAAGGACCCGAAGCGTCCCGGTGGTTCGTTCATCTTCGCCGGCCCCACCGGCGTCGGTAAGACCGAACTGGCGAAGGCGCTGGCCGAGTTCCTCTTCGGCGACGAGGACTCCCTCATCCAGCTCGACATGAGCGAGTTCTCCGAGAAGCACACGGTCTCGCGCCTGTTCGGCTCCCCGCCCGGTTACGTCGGGTACGAGGAGGGCGGCCAGCTCACCGAGAAGGTGCGCCGGCGTCCGTTCTCCGTGGTCCTCTTCGACGAGGTCGAGAAGGCCCACCCCGACATCTTCAACTCGCTCCTGCAGATCCTGGAGGACGGTCGCCTGACCGACAGCCAGGGCCGCATGATCGACTTCAAGAACACCGTGATCATCATGACCACGAACCTCGGTACTCGCGACATCGCCAAGGGCGTCCAGATGGGCTTCCAGTCCGGCAACGACGTGAAGACCGGGTACGAGCGCATGAAGGCCAAGGTGAACGAGGAGCTCAAGACGCACTTCCGTCCCGAGTTCCTCAACCGCGTCGACGACACCATCGTCTTCCCGCAGCTGTCGCAGGACGAGATCGTCCAGATCGTCGACCTGATGATCGCCAAGGTCGACGAGCGGCTGCGCGACAAGGACATGGGCATCGAGCTGCGGCCTGCTGCCAAGGCCCTGCTGGCCGTCAAGGGGTACGACCCCGTCCTGGGTGCCCGGCCGCTGCGCCGGACCATCCAGCGGGACATCGAGGACACGCTGTCCGAGAAGATCCTCTACGGCGAGCTCAAGCCCGGCCAGATCGTCGTGGTCGACGCCGAGGGTGAGGGCCCCGAGGCCCACTTCACCTTCGCCGGTGCCCTGAAGTCGCTGCCCGAGATCGCCACGGTCGAGGCCGCGGCGCCCTCCTCGGGTATCCAGGACACCCCGCAGGACTGAACCCGCACGAACCGGCGGCCGGACCCTTCGGGGTTTGCCCGCCCTCGCGGCGTGGTGGTCCTCCGGCGGTCGCGCTCGCCCGCGCCGGGTGCGGACGTGCAGATGCGCAGGTTCCGTGGCGCCGCACGGGGTCGGGCACGGCGTGTCCTCACGGAACCTGCGCATCTGGCGGGGGGCCCGGGGGCGCGAGTAGCGCGGACCGGCCGTCCCGGGGCCCCTGCGGGACCCTCCCGGCCGCGCCGCGACCGCCCCGGGCCCCTGCGGGACCGTCCGGGTCACAGCCTCGCGGACGGTCCGGAGCCGGTGCGGCTCGGGCGGATCAGCCGCGCACGGTCACCGCCACCCGCTCGCGGTCGCCCAGCCCGCCGTCGCGGACCAGGGCGACCCATCCGCCGCGGCTGAGCACCGTCTCGATCAGCTCGTCGACGAGGTCGTCGATGACGTCGGGTGCCTCCACGTCCTCCGCGGGTACCGCGAGGTCGCCGTCGCGGATCAGCCGCGCCGGGTAGCGGAAACTCTCCTCCACCGCGAGCATCTCGGGGCGCTCGGTCCGCGCCGCGAGCCAGGCCGCGGCCACGCCCACCGCCACCCGGTGCTGCCCGGTGCGCTCGTCGAGCAGGGCCAGGGCCTCCTTCTCGCGCGAGTGCAGGTAGTCCTCGATCACCGGCCTGGTGCGGGCGGCGAGGTCGGGCAGCCGGGCGTGGTCGAAGACCCCGTACAGGTGCCCGGCGCAGCGCTGCAGGTGCTTGCTCACCTGCCGGAACGCGGCGAGCTGGCGCTGCGGACCGGCCAGCACGACGGGCGCGGGATGCAGCCGCAGGTAGGCGCCGAGGGCGCGGTCCACCGCCCGCATCGTGGCGGGCGACTCGGGGTCGCCGAGCAGCTTCAGGTCGAGCGGGAATGCGCCGCCGCGGGCCGGCGACAGCCGCCCCGTGGCGCCGTCGAACAGCTGGGCCCGGTGCGCGCCGAGCACGAGGACCGCGTGGCGGGGAGTGCGGTGCAGGGCGAGCACCAGGTCGCGGGTCGCGAACGTGGGGTCGATCACGGCCCGGTCCTCGACGCCCACCGGCAGGTGGACGATCCGCGCGATCCGCTCACTGGCGTAGACGGCGAGGCCCCGGTCGGTCGCCGAGTCCATCGCCTCGTCGACGAGCCGCTCCACCGTGCGGGGGAGGTCGGCCGGCACGTAGGCGGGGTCGCTGCGCAGCCGGGCCAGGGCCTGGGTCTGCAGCCGCAACAGGTTCGCCGCGTCGTCCCTGCTCAGGCGGGGCCCCGGGGTGGTGCTCAGGAGCAGCGACACCGACGGGTAGCTGCGCTCGGTGGCCAGCAGCGTGACCAGGGCCGGGGTGAGGTGCGAGGACGGCGTGCGCCCGCGGTGGCCCGCCGCCTCCGGCGCCGCGGGGGCGGGGGCGAGCTGCGGGGCGGGGGCGCCTGCGTGGCGATCGTCGGGAGTGCGCTCGGGGACAGGGGGCCTGCGGTCATGGGACGTCCTCCTCGTCGGGGGTGGTGCGGATCGGTGCAGGGGCGGTCCTGGGTGATCGGGTGCGGGTCAGCGCAGGGCGGGCTCGGCCGGGCCCTGGTCGGGCTGGGGGTCGGAGGGCTGGGGGTCGGAGGGCTGGTTGTCGGACGGCTGGGGGTCGGAGGGCTGGGACTCGGACGGCGGGGCGACGGCGCCGCGGGTGCTGCGCAGGCTGGTCACGACGCCGATGGTGATGACGACGGCGATGGCGGCGAAGGAGGCCCACGAGGGCACCTTGACCACGTCGTGGAGCAGGAGCTTCACGCCGACCAGGGCGAGGACGACCGCGAGCGCGGTGGTCAGGTGGACGAACCGGTGCATGAGGTCGGCGAGGAGGAAGTAGAGGGCGCGCAGGCCGAGGATGGCGAACGCGTTGCTGGTGAAGACGAGGAACGGGTCCTGCGTGACGGCGAAGCTGGCGGGGATGGAGTCGACGGCGAAGATCACGTCGGTGATCTCGACGGCGACCAGGACGACGAACAGCGGGGTCGCGACCCAGCGCCCGGCCTGGCGTACCCAGAACCGCTGCCCGTGGTACTCGGTGGTGGTGGGCAGCACCCGGCCGACGAGCCGCACGATCCGGTTCTGCGAGGGGTCGGGGTGGGCGCCGCGGCGGCGGAGCATGAGCACGGCGCTGACGAGCAGGATGATCCCGAAGACGTAGAGCAGCCCGGCGAAGCGTTCGAGGGCGTAGGCGCCGGCGGCGATGAAGATGCCGCGCAGCACGAGCGCGCCGAGCACGCCGTAGAACAGGACGCGGTGCTGGTACTCGCGGGGGACCGCGAAGGAGGCGAACAGGACGGCGAAGACGGCGACGTTGTCGACGGCGAGCGTCTTCTCGATCAGGTAGCCGGAGAAGTACTGGGTGGCGGGGTCCCAGCCGGCGACGACGGCGAGGAGCACGCCGAAGCCGATGCCGAGCCCGACCCAGACCGCGCTCCAGGCGGCGGCCTCGCGGACGCCGATGACGTGGGCCTTGCGGTGGGCGAGCAGGTCGACGGCGAGCATCACGACGATGGCGACGACGACGGCGATCCAGGCCGCCGGGGTGACGGTCATACGAGCCTCCGAAACCGTGGTGAACGGGTTCGGAGGTCTCCCCTCGGGCCGGTGTGGCCCGCCCGCACCCCGGAAGCCGCGGGGGCTTCGTACTGACGAGGTGCGGGTATCGGGGTACTCCCCTCCTGCCCCTCTAGATTCACGAACTCCAGTTCGTATGTCAAGAGGTGGAGGAGGGTCTGGCAGGATCGCCGCCGTGAGTGACGCGTCCGCCCCGCCCGTCGCGCAGCCTCCGCAGCCCCCGTTCGCCCTGCGCCGGGCCCGCACCCACGACGTCCCCGGCATGCAGGCACTGGTCAACGCCTACGCCGGGCAGCGGATCCTGCTGGCCAAGGAGCGCGTCACCCTCTACGAGGACATCCAGGAGTTCCGGGTGGCCGAGGACGCCGCGGGCGTGCTCATCGGCTGCGGCGCGCTGCACGTCATGTGGCACGACCTCGCCGAGGTGCGCACCCTCGCCGTCGACCCGGCGTGGCGGGGCAAGGGCGTCGGGAAGGCGCTGCTGGAGTCGCTGATCGCGCAGTCGCGTGCCCTCGGCGTCCGGCGACTGTTCTGCCTGACGTTCGAGACCCGGTTCTTCGGCTCCTACGGGTTCGTGCCGATCGAGGGCACGCCCGTCGAGCCCGAGGCCCTCGCCGAGCTGCTGCAGTCGCGCGACGAGGGGGTCGCGGAGTTCCTCGACCTCGCCCGGGTGAAGCCCAACACGCTGGGCAACACGCGCATGCTGCTCGACCTCGGCGAGCCCGCCGACTCCGGGCGCGGCCGACGCGCCGCGCTCAGTCGATGTCGAAGTACGAGCGCCCGCCCCAGAAGTGCAGGACGTAGCTGCACTGCGTGCAGATGAGCAGCGTCATCCGGTGGTTGGTGAAGCCCCACTTGGACTCCTGCCGTGACTCCTCCTGATGGAAGGAGGTGTTGCGGCACAGGGGGCAGGCGAGGTCGGGGCGCTGGACGGGGGCGGAGGGCACGGCGGGCTCCCGGAGGTCGAGAAGGCGGTGGGGGTGCGCAGCACGGACGCGGGCGCGCCCCCGCCGGTTCCCCCTTGACGCCAGGGCCGTACTTATCGACAATCGATACATCGACAATCGATAAGGAGCACGGCCATGGCCCGGAGCATCACCGACCAACTGCGCCACCCCGACTGGCTGGGCGAGATGCAGGTCGCCGTCGGCGCGGCGGCGGCCTTCCTCGTCGCGGCGATCCTCGTGGACGGCGCCCGCTCACTCACCGGCGACACTCCCGTGGAGGTGCAGCTCGACGCCCTGGAGGTCTCCGACCTCGCGCTGCCGCCCGGCACGCACCCCGCGAGCTGGGGGTCGATCGACCTCGCCATCACCGACCCGTCGGCCGCGCAGCGGCTGTGGGGCCTGCTCGGCTGGCTTCCCGCCCGGCTCGTCCTGCTCGCCGTGGCCGTCCTGCTGTGGCGGGCCCTGTGGGTCGCCCGTCGGCGCGACCCGTTCGCCGCCGAGGTCGTGCGGGGCGTCCGCGTCTCCGCCTTCGTGCTGCTGGGGGGAGGGTGTGCGGCCGCCGTAGCCGCCCCGCTGGCATCGCTGGCCCTGGCCCGCACCGTCGAGACGGAGGCGCTGGCCTTCAGCTTCTCGGTCAACCCCGTCTGGGTGCTCGCGGGCGTCGGGTTCCTCGCGGTCGGCGAGATCCTGCGGCGCGGCCGGCGCCTGAGGGACGAGCTCGCCGAGGTGATCTGATGCCGCCGGAGGAGGAGCACCGCGTCGTCGTCCACCTCGACCACCTGCTCGCCGCGCGCGGGATGACGCTGACGGAGCTGGCTGAGCGCGTCGGCCTCACCCTCGCCAACCTCTCGATCCTCAAGAACGGGCGGGCCAAGGCGGTGCGGTTCTCCACCCTGACGGCGCTGTGCGACGCCCTCGAGTGCCAGCCGGCCGACCTGCTCCAGGTGGCGCCGCGCGAGGCCGCCGGCCGGGTCAGGGACTGACGATCCGCACCACGGCCCCCGCCTCGGGGGTCTGCCTGGCCCTGTCCTGCTCGGCGGAGGGGCAGGCGGTGGGGGTCCACGACCCCGACGAGGCGTTGCCGGCGACGGCCTCGTACCGCCCGCAGACGAGCACGTACGTGACCCGCACGCTGACGCCCTTCGCCTCCTGGAAGCGGTGCAGGGCGGAGACGTCGAGCCGCAGCCGGCCGGCGTCGGTGCTCGAGTCGAGGACCTTGACGTCGGCGGTCACGTACCCGCCCGCCGTCAGCTCCGTCCGCGCCTGCGCGAGCGCCGAGGCGGCGTCGGCGGCGGAGCCCGCCACCCGGTCGAGCTCGCCGGTGAAGCCGGCCATCTCCTTCGCCGCGGCGGCGTCCAGCGCGGCGCCGTCGGAGCCCGAGTCGCAGCCCGCGAGGCCGGGCGCGGCGAGCGCGGCGAACACGGCGAGCACCGCCCCGGGGCCGGCGCGGCCGGTCCGGGGCGGTGCCCGCTCGCGCGTCGACTCACTTGCCGGCACTCCTCAGGGCCGCGGTGAACGCGGTGGCGTAGTTGGTCGTGCCGTCCTCGTTCGGGTGGAACGACTCCTGGCTGACCGCGCCCGAGCCGAGGGAGAAGGTCACGTCACCGTCGGTGCGCGTGAGGACCTCCTTGTTGATCGTCTCGGGGCTGCCGCAGATGCCCATGTCGTGGAACGCCGGGCGCGGGTCACCGAAGACGGCGGGGATCCCCTTGGCCTTCGCGTCGTCGACGACCCGCTTCATCGTGTCGTCCATGAAGCTGGTCGTCGTGTTGATCCAGTCGATCTCGGCGGCGTTGACGTCGATCGTGCAGATGCCGTGGGCGCCGTCGAACAGTACCGGGTAGCCCATGAGCACGATCGTCGCCTTCGGCGCCATCGCGTGGATCTTCGCGATCACCGTCGCGATCGACTTGCGCACCTTGCCCGAGATCAGGGCGGGCTCGGAGGTCCGCAGCGGTGAGGACTCGCCCTCGATCGTCGCGTCCATGCAGTCCGTCAACGGGTTGTGCACGGGGTTGTCGCAGACCCCGATGACGTCGCCGAAGCGGGCGTCGTTGCCGCCGATCGACAGCGCGACGATCGTCGTGTCGGGGCTGACGTACCCCTGGTCGAGCTGGGGGAGCTCGCCGTACTGGCCCATCCAGCTGGTGGAGCTGCCCGTGGGCAGGAGGTTCGACGTCACCGCCCCCGAGCAGGCGATCATGTGGAAGTCGACGGCCGGGTCGAGGGCGTCGGCGCGTGCCCCCAGCGCGGTGCTCGAGCCCGCCAGCGTGGCCTTGCGCGACCACGCCTCGGCCGAGCGGTGGCAGGCGTTGCGGGTGCCGGTGTTGCCGTCCTTGTCGGTCCCGCCGTCCACGTTGGTCGCCTTCGCGTACGAGCCCGCGCCCTCCCCGGAGGTGTAGGAGTCGCCCAGGACGGCGATCACCTCCTTTGGCGCGGCCGGCAGCGGCACGATCGCCGCGGCGTCCCAGGCGACGTCGACCCCGCCCTTGCCCTCCGCGCCGCGGGTCGCGACGACCGAGTTGCTCAGGGTGATCTTGGGCTTGCCAGCGAACGGCATCGTGCCCAGGTCCACCCAGGTGTTGGCCTGCGTGCGCTGGTTGACCATGCGCTTGCGGGTCTGACCGTTGCCGAGCGCGATCGTGTACATCGCCTGCTGGCTGTCGGCCCCGTGGTCGGGCACGTGCACGAGGACGCGGCCCCAGCCGTTGATCGCCGAGGTGAACGTCCAGGTGCCCGTCACCTTCAGCAGCCCGCCCTGCAGGTGCCCGGCGTCGCGGCTGTGGGCGAACCAGAAGTGCCCACCGAAGCCGCTGCCGATCTGGTGGAAGTCGATCTTCGACGGGAACGTGCCCGCCGACGACTTGGGGAACTTCAGCGCGAAGGTCCCTGCGTTCGTCCACGGGTGGCCGCAGGTCGGGTCGTAGGCCCGGTAGGTAGTGGGCACGTCGTCGACGACGCGGGCGCCACTGGGCAGCCCCGCGAGCGTGCAGTTCATCGGGACGACGCCGTCACCGGGCTCCGCATACGGCGGGTCGAAGCGGGTCGGGCCCTGGCCGCACGAGGCGAGGCAGTCCTTCTTCCACGTCACCGAGGCGTGGAACCAGCACTTGAAGTCGGTCACCCCGGTGGCGTCGGTGTGGTAGCACAGGCCCTTCGAGGGCGTCTCGCCGTTCGGCTGGCAGAAGTTCTCGGCGGTGCAGAACAGGTAGCGCGGGGCTTGGAGTTGGTCCGGTTGACCGGGCCGAGGCTGTCGCCGCCGTTCCACGTCGCGATCCGGAAGCCGGCACCCGCCGAGGTCGTCTTCGTCGACCCGTCGGGCTGACGCCAGGTGAAGGCGGGCTTGGAGATGGACTGCGCCGCGAAGCCGAGGACCTTCTCCTGGTAGGGCCAGTCCTGCGGGTGGGCGGCGTCCGAGGGGCCCGAGCCGCCGTACTGCACCGGGTCGAGGAAGGTCGTGCGCAGCGGGTCCCACAGCGAGCAGGCGGGGTTGTTCGTCCACCCCAGCCCCCAGGCGCCCGAGGGGTCCGAGCCCTTGGCGTGGAACCCGGTGTTGTACGCCCACAGCGCGTAGAACCAGTTCTCGACGTAGGCGGGGTTGCCGTCGTTCACCGACAGACCCGCGTCGGCGACCTGGTTCCATTTGTCCGACAGGATCTGCAGCGACGCCGCGATGTTCGTCGCGTAGTCGTAGGCGACGGCCTTCTGCTTGTCCGCGGGCAGGGCCGGCACCTGCGTCCCGGTGGTGAACGCCGGCAGGCGCATCCCGTCGGTGATCTGCCCGACGCCGTAGCCGCAGTCGGAGTCCCACGAGACGACCCAGGGGTCGGCGCCGAGGTCGGCGCCGTAGAAGTCGCCCACGAGCGGGTTGCCCGACTCCCCGGCCAGCACGTGGCCGGAGGCCTGCCACATGTTGGACTCCTGGGCGAGCAGCCCCTTGAACACGGCCGCGGGCACCTGACCGCCACCGGTGAGGGCGCGCCGGGGAACTTCCCCTGCGGGCTCCACGCCGACAGACCCGTCTGCTTCCAGTCCGTCGGCCGGGTCAGGGTGAGGGCGCCGACCGTCGCGAGGTCGGCCGCCCACTCCACCTGCCGGGGGGTGGGCTGGTAGACCTGCCCCGAGGCGGCGTTGCGGGCGACGGCGCAGGTGCGGTCGGCGTCCACGGGGTTCGACGCCGACCCGGCGGGCCGGGTGGCGGCGGGGGACACGCGCCCGGGGGCGGCCGCAGGGCTGCCGGTGGCGCCGCCCGTGGCGTCCGTCGTCGTCGCGGCACCCAGGGCGTCGGCGTCCAGCGTCTCCTGCACCCGGGCGGCGGTGGACCGCACGGCGAGGGTGATCGTCACGTCGTCCTTGCCCGCGGCGGGCGCGCCGGCGCGCGCGAGGGGCTCGGCGGCGTCACGCCCCGACTGCTCGTCGAGCTCTCGGACCTCGGCGGAGGCCAGCGCGTCCGCCGCGCGCAGCGTGGAGGTCACCGCGGTGCGGGCGGTGCTCGAGACGGTGCTGCCCGCGGGCACGGCCCAGCGCACGACGGCGGCCGGCAGCGTGGCCTTCGCCGAGACGCCCTCACCGAGCAGGGCCACCCGGCCGTCGGGGACGCGCTTGAGGTCGAGGCGGCCGTTGGCGCCGGTGGCCAGCGCCGTGTCGGTGCCGTCGGCCACGCGCCGGACCACGTTGGTCACGCCGGAGGCGGCCGTCCCCGCGCCGGCGGCGTCGACGAAGTACAGGCCGTCGCGGGCGCTGGTCAGCCGCGTGGCGACACCCTTGGTGCGGGCGACCTCGACGGCCCGGCCCGCGGCGTCGAAACGCAGCACCTGCGTCCCGCGCGCGGCCACGACGCCCGCGCCATCGGGGATCGCGGAGCTGACCTGACCCTCGAGCTCGAGCGTCCGCGTGACCGCGCCCGTGGCCGCATCGACCGTGACGACCCGGGTGCGCCCGAGGTCGACGAACGCGTCCTGGGTGATCGCGACCGTCTCGCCCGCGCCGCAGCCGGGGTTGAAGTAGGCGAGGGTCCCGCGCACCGGCAGCACCCTGGTCTGCCCCGAGTCGAGGTCGACCACGGCGATCCGCGCGCCGCGGGCGAAGCGGCGCTCGGAGTTCGGCAGCGCCCGCGGCCCGTAGGCGACGACGAGGCGGCGTCCGGAACCGGTCAGGCACCCCTGGCCGATCCACCGGTCGGTGTCGACGCCGGCGTCGGCCAGGCTCGCGACCTGCCGCCACGTGTAGTCCTCGTCGGCGCGCGCCAGCAGCACGTGCAGGCCTTCGGCGTCCCCCGTGAGCGTCCACGCGCGGTCGCCGGAGGCGGCGGCGTCGGAACCGAAGGTGCGCCGGGCGTCGGCGCGCGCGGCCTGCGCGGTGACGGTCCCGGTCGCGGACGACGGCGTGCTCGCCGGACCGCTGTTCGCTGGGGCGGCGCCTGCGGCGTCGGCCGCGACGGTGGGGCCGGCCATCGCCAACATCGCGGCCGCGGTCACCGCCGTCAGGCCGGAGGCGAGGAGTCCGCGCGCAGGCCCGCGGCGCGGGCGCAGGGCAGGACGGGGCATGGGTGTGGTCATCGATTCCCCCTGGACGGGCGCCGGATTCCGATCGCGACGGCGCGCGTGCCGCACCCTAGCGAACAGGTACCGCCCCGGTCAGGAGGGTCCGACGATCAGTGCGCGACGGCGGCAGGCAACCGCACGCCGTCGGCGGTCGGCTCGACGAGACCGTCCGCGACCAAGGAGTCCAGGCACCGTTCGCGCTGGCCCGAGGCGTCGGGGACGAGCGCGGCGAGGGCGGCGAGGTCGATCGGCGCCTCCCGCTCGCGCAGAATCGCGAGGATCCGCCCGCGCATCTGCCGGTCGGTGCCGTGCCAGCGCTGCGCGGGCCGGGCGGCCCGCTCCTCGCCGGGCTCCGGCCTGCCCGCCAGGAGCCAGGCGCAGCCGCCCGCCACCGGGCACGCCTCGCAGCGGGGGGACCGGGCGGTGCAGACCAGGGCGCCGAGTTCCATCGAGGCCGCCGCCCAGCGCGCCGCCACCGCCGGTCGCGCGGGGAGGACCGACTCGGCCAGCCGGGTCTCGGCTGCGGTGATCGCGCGCGCAGGCAGCGCGTGACCCTCGAACACGCGAGCGAGGACCCGCCGCACGTTGGTGTCGAGGACGGCGTGGCGGCGCCCGAACGCGAAGGACGCGACCGCGGCGGCGGTGTAGGCGCCGATCCCCGGCAGCGCCAGCAGCGCCTCGTGGTCGTCGGGCACCCGCCCGCCGTGCCGTTGCGTCACGGCGGTCGCCGCGGCGTGCAGCCGCAGCGCGCGGCGGGGGTACCCCAGCCGGCCCCACGCGCGCACGGCCTCGCCGGGAGTCGGCGGCGAGGGCGGCGGGGTCGGGCCAGCGCTGCAGCCACTCCCGCCACACGGGCAGCACGCGCGCGACCGGCGTCTGCTGGAGCATGACCTCGCTGACCAGCACCCCCACGGGGTGCAGTCCTCGTGCCGCCACGGCAGGTCGCGGGCGTGGACGTCGAACCAGGCGAGGACGGCGCGATGGACGTCGGGCGCCCCCGGCGGGACGAGGGACGGCCGGCCCACGAGCCCCGACGCTGTGGTGCGGGGACTCACACGTAGCGCTCGAGGATGCTCGACTCGGCCAGGCGGGACAGGCCCTCGCGGACGGCGCGGGCGCGCTGCTCGCCGACGCCGTCGACCGTCATCAGGTCGTCGAGGTTGGCGGCGAGCAGCTTCTGCAGGTCGTCGAAGTGCTCGACCAGCCGCTCGATGATGGCCCCCGGCAGCCGCGGGACCTTGTGCAACAGGCGGTAGCCGTGCGGGCTGACCGCGGCGTCGAGCGCCTCGCCGCCGATGGAGAAACCGAGCACGCGCGCCACGTGGGTGAGGTCGACCAGCTCGGTCGAGGCGATGGTGGCGAGGTCGTCGAGGACCTCGATCATCGAGCGGTTGCCGCGGGTGGCGTCGAGGTAGTCGCGGATGACGAGCTCGCGGTCGATGCCCACCCCGCCGATCAGCTCGTCGAGCTGCAGCGCCAGGAGTCGGCCGTCGGTGCCGAGCTCGACCACGTAGTGGGCGATCTCCTCGCTGATCCGGCGCACCATCTCCAGCCGCTGGACGACGATCGACACGTCGCGGACCGTCACGAGGTCCTCGATCTCCAGCGCCGACAGGGTGCCGGTGACCTCGTCGAGGCGGGCCTTGTACCGCTCCAGGGTGGCCAGCGCCTGGTTGGCCTTGGCGAGGATCGCGTCGGAGCCCTCCAACACGTACCGGCGGCCGGCGACGTAGAGGGCGACGATGTGCATCGACTGGCTGACGGAGATCACGGGGAACCCGGTCTGCTTGGCCACGCGCTCGGCGGTGCGGTGGCGGGTGCCGGACTCGCTGGTCTCGATCGCCGAGTCGGGCACGAGCTGGACGGCGGCCCGCAGGATCCGCGCGCCCGCGCCGTCGAGGACGATCGCGCCGTCCATCTTCGCGAGCTCGCGCAGCCGCGTGGCGGAGAAGTCGACCTCCAGGGCGAACCCGCCCGTGCACAGGGAGTCGACGGTCGCGTCCCAGCCCAGCACGATCAGGGCGCCGGTGCGGCCGCGGAGGATCCGTTCGAGCCCGTCCCGCAGTTCCGTGCCGGGAGCGACGGCCGCCAGGGTGGCGCGAAGCAGCTCCTCGGGTGAGCGCTCGACCGCCACCGGACCTCCTTGCTCGTCGGCGGTGCGGGGCATCACTGCCGATCGCGCCGCCTGGTACCTGCGGGCAGTGTACTGAGACGACCGAGGGCAGTAGGGCCGTCACGGCCGGTGACCTGCCGGACGTCAAAGGATTCGGCGTCCGCGCTCTCGGGGGACGCGCAGGCGTGGAGGAACGCCTCCCGCACGTCCCGCACCGGCAGGACGGTCATGCCGGGGGGCACGGGCTCGTCGTCCCCGGCCGGGACGACGGCGCGGGTGAACCCCAGCCGGGCCGCCTCGGACAGGCGCCGGCCGAGCCGGGGGACGCGCCGCACCTCGCCCGCGAGCCCGATCTCGCCGACCACGACCGTCTTGGGCTGGACGGGGGCGTCGCGGGCCGAGGACGCGACGGCCATGGCCACGGCGAGGTCGGCCGACGGCTCCCCGAGCCGCACCCCGCCCACGGCGGAGGCGAACACGTCGCGGTTGGCGAGGGTCACCCCCACCCGGCGCTCCAGCACCGCGAGCACCATCGCGACCCGGCTGGAGTCGAGCCCGGTGGTGGCGCGGCGGGGTTGGTCAGCGTGGTGGGGGCCACCAGCGACTGCACCTCCACCAGCAGGGGGCGCTGACCCTCCAGGCCCACGGTGACGGCGGTCCCGGGCACCGCGATCTCGTGCCGCGACAGGAACAGGCCGCTCGGGTCGGCGAGGCCGGTGATGCCGCGCTCGCCGAGGTCGAAGCAGCCCACCTCGTCGGTGGGGCCGTAGCGGTTCTTCACCGCGCGCAGCAGCCGCAGCCGGGTGTGCCTGTCCCCCTCGAACTGGCACACGACGTCCACGAGGTGCTCCAGCACGCGCGGGCCGGCGATCGACCCGTCCTTCGTCACGTGGCCGACGACCAGGGTGGCCATGCCGCGGCTCTTGGCGGCACGGATGAGGCTGGCCGCGACCTCGCGCACCTGCCCGACGTTGCCCGCGACGCCGTCGACGGCGTCACTGGCGATGGTCTGCACGGAGTCGACGACGAGCAGGTCGGGGCCGACCTGCTCGACGTGGCCGAGGATCGAGCCGAGGTCGGTCTCGGCGGCGAGCAGTAGCCGCGGCCGCAGCGCGCCGATCCGCTCGGCGCGCATCCGCACCTGGGCGGCGGACTCCTCGCCGGTCACGTACAGGACGGTGCGGCCCTCGCGCGCGGCCCGGGCGGCGACGTCGAGCAGGAGGGTGGACTTGCCGGTGCCCGGCTCGCCGGCGAGCAGCACGACCGCACCGCTGACGACGCCGCCGCCCAGCACGCGGTCGAACTCCTCGACGCCGGTCGGCCACGCCTGGGCGGGCTGGGGGTCGACCTCGGCGATCGGCAGGGCGGGCTCGGCGGCCGCACGGGCGGGCGTGCGCGGACCCGTGGCGCCGGCGCCCGTCTCCTCGACCGTGCCCCACGCCTGGCACTCCCCGCACCGGCCCACCCACCGGGGCGTGGTCCAGCCGCACTCGGCGCAGCGGTAGCCCGGGCGCTCGGGTCTGCCCGCCTTGGAAGCACGGGGGGCGGCGCGGCGGGAGGAGGATCCGGGTTCCACGAGCCGCACCCTAGGCGCGCCCCCCGACAGTGCGCCGACGAGCGCGCCGGCGAGCGCGCCGGCGAGCGCGCCGGCGAGCGCGCCGGGACGGCGAAAGGCGGATCAGCCCTGGGTGACCACTGTCAGCTTGGTCGCCACGAGGATCACGCCGCCCGCGATGCACGCCACGGCGGGGACGCCGCCGAACACGAGCACCGTGGAGTCCTTCGAGCGCCGCCACATGAGCATCGCAGCGCCGATCATCACGAGGGCCCCGGCGACGGTGATGGCGAACGCGCCCCAGACCCGCCCGGCGGGGGCGTCGGTCTGCGTGGGCCCGACCACGAGGGCGGGGACGAACAGGGCGAGGACGAGCCCGAGCACCCACAGCCCGAAGTAGCCGAGCTCGGCGCGGCTGGGCCGCGGGCGCCGGAAGGGAGCCACGGAACGCCCCGCGACGCTGACGCCGTCCTCGCCCGAGGGGCGGACGTCGAGCGAGCCGTCGGCGCGGCGCAGCACGGTGGGGGAGGAGTCGGCGGAGGCGAGCACCCCAGAGGCCGGGGTGGCGCCGGAACGTGTCTCAGCCATGCTTCACCATGCCCCCGGGGGGCGGGCACGGCGAGTGGATCAAGCTGGCCGCCTCAGAACCGCTTCCACCACAGGTTGACGGCGTAGTCGACCTCGCAGCCCTGGTGCTCGGCCAGGATCCGCTCGGCCGTCGCGGGCGCGAACTCGATCCGCAAGACGGCCTCGAACGCCTCCCGGGTGGGCTGCAGCCAACGGATCATGAGCGGCACGCGCGTCCAGCCGTGCATCGACCAGAACCGCTCCACGGCGCCGGCGTCGTGATCGGGCAGCGCGGTGCGGAACCAGCGTCCGAACGTCGAGCGGGTGGCGTCGTTGTCGATGACGAAGGCGGTCCCCCCGCGCCGGACGACGCGGTCCAGCTCGCGCAGGCCGGGCTCGCACCCGGGCCCGAAGAAGTACGCCCAGCGGGCGTGGACGACGTCGACGGACGCCGCGGGCAGCGGCAGCGCCTGGGCGGTGCCCGCCAGCACGCGCACGTGGGGCAGGTCGCGGACGCGGCGCCGGGCGGCGGCCAGCAGCGGCGGGTGCGGTTCGACGCCGACGACCGACGCCGCCTCGGCGGCGAAGCCCGGCAGGTGGAACCCGGTGCCGCAGCCGACGTCGAGGACGTCGCGCCCGCGGCGGTCGGCGACCTCCCGCATCGCGGCCTCGAGGACGCCGTCGGGGTCCACCCCCCGGTTCTCCTGCTCGTAGACCTGCGGGGAGGTCCAGATGTTCGGGCTGGGGATGACGCCGTCCACGTCAGCTCCCCGACGTCGTGCGCGCCGCCGCGTCGCGGGCGCGGCGGCGGGCGGCGGTGGTGGCCGGGTGCTCGGCCAGGGCCAGCGCCTCGCGGGAGGCGAGCAGCGCCTCGCAGCGGCGCGCCAGCTCGGCGTAGGCGGCCTCCCCGAGCAGCTCCACGAGCTCGGCGCGCAGCGAGACGAACACGGGGGCGGGCGCGCTGTGGGCGGCGGGCAGCCCGGTGCAGTACCAGTCGAGGTCGAGGCCCCCGGGGCCCCAGCCGCGGCGGTCGTACTCGCCGATCGACACCTCGAGGTAGCTCGTGCCGTCGCCCCGCTCCACGCTGCGGTAGGTGCGGCGCAGGGGCAACTGCCAGCACACGTCGGGCTTGGCGTGCAGGGGGTCGACCCCCTCGCGGGCGGCGAGGGCGTGCAGCGCGCAGCCCGCCCCGGCGGCGAAACCGGGGCGGTTGAGGAACACGCACGCGCCGTCCACGAGCGCCGTGGTCCGGGCCGTCGACGTCGTGCCGTCGTCGTCGGTCTCCGTGACCGTGGCCGCCCAGTCGGCGCGGGAGAACTGCCAGTCGGCGGGGGTGAGCCGGGCCGCCCACCCGGCCACGCGGGCCTCGTCGTCGGCGTCGCTGAAGTGCGCCCCCAGGGTGCAGCAGCCGTCGTCGGGGCGTTGCGCCTCGATCCCCGCGCAGCCGCGGCCGAACAGGCACTGCCAGCGCGACGTCAGCCACGTGAGGTCGGCCCGCACGACCTGCGCGGGCACGCCGCCCGCGGCCGTGGCGGGATCGGGGAACTCGACCCACAGGCGGGGGACGTCGAGGGGCACCTCGTCGGGGTCGGCCATCGGCCCAGCGTAGGCGCCCCGCGCCGCCCGCCGCGTGGCAGCGCGTCCCCCGGGGGTCGCGGGGTAGCGTGGCGGCGTGGCGAGGATCCCGGTGGCCCTGTCGACGGCCTCCGTGTACCCGCACGGGTGCGAGCACGCCTTCGACCTCGCCGCCGAACTCGGCTACGACGGCGTCGAGCTGATGATCTGGACGGATCCGCTCAGCCAGGACGTCGAGGCCGTGCGCCGGCTCAGCGCCGAGCACGGCCTGCCCGTGCTCGCCGTCCACGCCCCCACGCTGTTGATCACGCAGCGGGTCTACGGCCGCGAGCCCTGGGGCAAGCTGGAGCGGGCCGCGCAGGCGGCGGCCGAGCTGGGCGCGGGGCTGATGGTGACCCACCCCCGTTCCGCTGGCAGCGGGAGTACGCCGCGGGGTTCGTCGACGGCGTCGCCGAGCTCGACGCCCGCACGGGCGTCACGGTCGCGGTCGAGAACATGTACCCCTGGCGGGCCCGCGGGCGTGAGCTGCAGGCCTACCTGCCGGGCTGGGACCCGCTGCCCCTGCCCTACGAGCACGTCACGCTCGACCTCTCCCACGCCTCGACGGCGGGGGTCGACTCCTACGAGCAGGCGGCGGCGCTGGGCGGACGCCTGGCGCACCTGCACCTGGCCGACGGCTCGGGCTCCAGCAAGGACGAGCACCTCGCCCCCGGCCGCGGCGTCCAGCCGTGCGACAAGGTGCTGGGGCTGCTGGCCGGCTCCGGGTTCGGCGGCGTCGTGGTGGTCGAGGTGAACACCCGCCGGTGCCGCACCCGGGCCGAGCGGGTCGGCGTCCTCGCCGAGTCCTTGGCGTTCGCCCGCGCCAACCTCGACGGCGCCGCCGACGCCCCGCGCGCGGCGGGCAAGGCGCCGGGCGAGGGACCGGCCGAGGGTGGCGCCGGGTGAGCGAGGCCGAGCAGCCGGCCCCGCGGCGTCGGGGGCGGCGCCCGGCCGGCGAGGACGCGCGGGCGGCGATCGTGGCGGCCGCGCGCGCGGAGTTCGCCGAGCGCGGCTACGAGGCGACGACGCTGCGTGGGATCGCGCGGGTGGCCGGCGTGGACGCGCGGCTGGTGCACCACTACTTCGACGGCAAGGACGAGGTCTTCGCCGCCGCCATGGAGGTGCCCGTCCCGCCCCGGATGATCGTGGAGGCCGTCCTCCAGGGCCCGCGCGAGGAGATCGGCGTCCGGCTGCTGACCACCATGTTCGGCGTGTGGGACGCCCCGGGCGGGCGGGAGCGGATCACCGCGATCGTCTCCTCCGCGACCGCCTCGCCCACGGGCGCGCGGATCATCCGGGAGTTCCTCGTCACCGAGATCTTCGGCCGGATCGCGGCGTCGCTGGACGTCGACCGCGCGACCCTGCGCGCGAGCCTCGTCGGCTCGCAGATGATCGGGCTGATCATGGCCCGGTACGTGGTGCAGATCGACCCCGTCGCTTCGGCGCCCGCGCCCGAGCTCGTGGCCGCCGTCGCGCCGACCGTCCAGCGCTACCTGACCGGCGAGCTGTAGCCCGGACGGCACGAGGCCGACGTCTCACCCGTCCCGTCTGCGCCGTCTGCGCCTCGGGCCCGACGCGCAGATGCGCGGCTCCCGTGAGCGGCAGGGCCCTGTCGGGGCCGCCCGCTCACGGAAGGCGCGCATCTGGATCGGGCCCGCTGCACGGCGCCCGGGTGCGGGGAGTGAGGGCCGCTCACCCCGTGCGGCGCCGGAGGGTGCCGGCACCGGCGGCGATGGAGGCGACCACGAAGGCGGCGACGACGGCGACGTCGCGCAGGACGTCGGGCGTCGCGTCGGCCTGCGCCGCGATCGTCGTCATCGCGTCGACGGCGTAGGACAGGGGGAGCGCCGAGGAGACGGCGTGCAGGACGCCGGGCAGCTGCTCCCGCGGCACGAGCAGCCCGCAGAGCAGGAACTGCGGCAGCACGAAGGCGGGCAGGAACTGCACGGCCTGGAACTCCGTGGCGGCGAAGGCGCTGACGAGCAGGCCGAGGGCGGTGCCCAGCAGGGCGTCGGCGAGAGCGACGAGCACGAGCAGCCAGGCGGGGCCGGCCACGTCGAGGCCGAGGCCGAGGACGGCGACGCCGGTGGCGACGAGGGCCTGGACGATCGCGAGCGCGCCGAAGGCCAGGGCGTACCCGGCGATCAGGTCGGCCTTGTGCAGCGGCAGGGTGAGCAGGCGTTCGAGCGTGCCCGACTGGCGTTCGCGCAGCGTGGCGATGCTCGTGACCAGGAACATCACGACGAACGGGAAGACGCCGAGCAGCGGCGCGCCGATCCGGTCGAACAGCGGCGTGTCGGCGTAGATCCAGGCGAGCAGGCCCATGAGGACGCAGGGGACGACGAGCAGCAGCCCGATCGTGCGCGGGTCGTGGCGGATCTGGCGCAGCACGCGGGCGGCGGTGGCGAGGGTCAGGCGGGGGCTCATCGGGCCACCTCCGGGGCCTTGGCAGGGGTGCCTGCAGGGGAGTCGGCAGGGGAGTCGGCGCGGTCGCGCTCGACGAGGGAGAGGAAGGCGTCCTCGACGGCGGAGGTGGCGGTGTCGGCGAGGATCCCGGCGAGGGTGCCGTCGGCCAGCAACCGGCCCTCGCGCATGAGCAGCAGCCGGTCGCAGCGGGCGGCCTCGTCCATCACGTGGCTGGAGACGAGCAGCGTGACGCCGGTGGCCGCGAGCCTGGCAAAGATGTCCCACAGGTCGCGCCGCAGGACGGGGTCGAGGCCCACGGTGGGTTCGTCGAGGACCAGCAGGCGCGGCGCGCCGGCCAGGGCCGCGGCCAGGGACACCCGCGACCGTTGCCCGCCGGACAGGTTGGCCACCCGGGCGCCGGCGCGGGCGTGCAGGTCGACGGCGTCGAGCAGGCGGTCGACCTCGCCGTGCAGGCGGGCGCGGGGCACGCCCGCGACGGCGGCGAAGTAGCGCAGGTTCTCGCTGACGGTGAGGTCGGCGTAGACGCTGGGCGCCTGAGTCACGTAACCGATCAGGGAGCGCAGCTCGCGCGCGCGGCGGGGTGCCCGAGCACCTCGACGCTGCCACCGGCGACCACCTGCACGCCGACGATCGCGCGCATGAGCGTGGTCTTGCCGCAGCCGCTGGGGCCGAGCAGGCCCACGACCTGCCCGGCGGGGACGTCGAGATCGAGGGAGGCGATGACGGGACGGCCGCCGCGCACCACGCGCAGCCCGCGGACCGTGATCGCCGCGTCGTTTTTCATCATCTGATGAAAATAAGCCGCGAGCCGTCGTGGAGGCAAGCCCCCTGGCAGGCCGCAGGGGCGGCCCGGACATCGCCACCGGGCCGCCCCTGCGGCGGGCGGTTCAGGCGAGGGACCCGCCCAGGTCCTGGATGCCGTGGGCGCTCGGGTTGACGTACCAGTGGCCCAGGTGGCCCTCGGGGGTGCGCCAGAAGGCGTGCTGTTCACCGTCGGGGCTCATCGCCGCAGACGGCGTCCGGGTGAGGTTGCC
The DNA here is from genome assembly GCA_046330935.1 of Kineosporiaceae bacterium. GTDB lineage: Bacteria > Actinomycetota > Actinomycetes > Actinomycetales > Kineosporiaceae > JAXLRU01. The sequence goes on along the minus strand of JAXLRU010000003.1, from coordinate 197,957 downwards.
GCCCAGGTCCTGCATCGCGGTGGCGGAGGGGTTCCAGTACCAGTGGCCGAGGTGGCCCCCGCCGTGCGCCAGAAGGCGTGCTGCTCCCCATTGGGGCTGATCGATGCCGTCGGGTCGCCGGCCAGGGCGCCACCGAGGTCCTGCAGCCCGTCGCCGGAAGTGGTCGAGAACCAGTGGCCGAGGTGCCCTCGGGGTGCGCCAGAAGGCGTGCTGCTGGCCACCCACCGGGTCGATCACCACGGCGGGCGTGCCGGCCAGGGCGCCGCCCAGGTCCTGGATCCCGTTCGCGGAGCGGTTGAAGTACCAGTGGCCGAGGTGCCCCTCCGGCGTCCGCCAGAAGGCGTGCTGCTCACCATTGGGGCTCATCGCCGCCACGGGGTTTCCGCCGAGCCGCCCGCCCAGGTCCTGGATGCCGTGCGCGCTGGGATTGGAGTACCAGTGGCCGAGGTGGCCGTCGGGGGTGCGCCAGAAGGCGTGCTGCTCGCCGTCGGGGCTGACCGTCGCCGTGGGGTCGCCGGCCAGGTTGCCGCCCAGGTCCTGGATGCCGTGGGCGTAGCGGTTGGAGTACCAGTGGCCGAGGTGGCCGTCGGGGGTGCGCCAGAAGGCGTGCTGCTCGCCGTCGGGGCTGATGACGGCCACGGGCGTGCCCGTGACCGATCCGCCGAGGTCCTGGAGGCCGTTCGTCGAGGGGTTGGAGAACCAGTGCCCCAGGTGGCCGTCGGGGGTGCGCCAGAAGGCGTGCTGCTCCCCGGATCGGGGATCCACGACCGTCCAGCCTGCCGAGGCGGTGCCGGTCGTCGCGGTGGGCGCGACGTCGTCGCGGATGTTCACGTACCGGTAGGCGCCGTAGGAGGACGTGGGATGCGAATCGAGGCGGGCGCCGAGAATGTCGGCATGGGTGATGTGCTTCACCGGTGTCGACCCGAAGCTGTAGTAGGAGAAATGCCTGTGGTCGCTCTCCCACGCCTCGAAGAGAATGACGTGCGCTGCCGTGTAGTCGAGGATGTCCCCCGGCAGCAACTGGTCCTTGGAGATCGGCTTCGAGATCGAGGACGACGCCAGCCCGCGGGTGTTCAGGCCGCCCACGCTGCCGGGCGACAGGTGCCAGGCCATCGAGACGAAGCCGGAGCAGTCGCGGCCGTAGCTGTGCCCGCCGTCCACGTCGCTGATGTAGGGGCGCACGCGGTCGAGCGTGGAGTCGTAGGTGAACGAGGCGCGGCGGTCGTACCAGTTGCGGGCCCGGGCGAGCACCTCGGAGCGGGTGATCGCCCCGCCGGCGGTGGAGGCGGCCTGCGCGGGCGCGGCGGCCTGGGTGAGACCCGCGGCGGCGATGGCGGCGGTGGCGAGAACGCCCGCGACGGCGGTGCGGGTGAGGGCGGCGATGCGCATGACGGATGGTCCTTTCCCCGATGTCCCCTGAATTCCCGGCCGGTGCGGCCGGGAACGGGACGAGCATCCGCCCGGCAATTGTGGGGCGTCGATGGGGAGAGGTTCCCGCCGTCGTGTCCTGCCTGGGGGAGAATTCCCCGTGGGGGGTCGTTCAGGCGCCGAAGAATCCGAACCGGGCGTCGCCGCCGGGCACCTGCTCCGTCGTCTCGGGGGAGGCCATCTCGGGCCGCCAGGCGACCACGCGGTCGCGCCCGTCGGCCTTCGCCCGGTAGAGCGCCTCGTCGGCCCGGGCGATCAACCGGTCCACGCGCTGCAGCTGCTCGGGGTGCACCGTCGCCACGCCCAGGCTGACCGTGACGTAGGGCGCCACGGGCGAGGACCCGTGCGGCAGCGCCGCGCGGTTGACGATCTTGCGGACGCGCTCGGCCACGATCAGGGCCCCCGCCTCGTCGGTGCCCGGCAGGAGGACGGCGAACTCCTCGCCGCCGTAGCGGGCGACGAGGTCGCCCGACCCGCGCACGGCCTCGGTGAGGCAGGAGGCGATCACGCGCAGGCAGTCGTCGCCGCGCAGGTGGCCGTAGCGGTCGTTGTAGGCCTTGAAGTGGTCGACGTCGACCAGCGCCATCGACAGCTCCTCGCCGTTGACGGTGAGGTCCTGCCACTGCTGGGCCAGCGTCTCGTCCAGCGCCGTGCGGTTGGCGATCCGGGTGAGCCCGTCGAGGAACAGCGACCGGCGCAGCTCGGCGTTGGCGCGCTGCAGGTCGGCCTCGGCGCGGCGGCGCGTCACCACCTCGGCCTCGAGCTGCTCGGTGCGCCGGGCCACCAGCCGTTCGAGCTGCTCGGCGTACTCCCCGAGGCGCTGCGTGCGCACCACGGTCTCCAGGGCCCGGTTGAGGTCGAGCCAGAGCACCTCACCGGCGAACGTGTGGGTACCGGCCTGCTCGAACAGCAGGTAGCCCATCTCCTCGCCGTCCACCGACAGCGGCTGCTGCACGAGCGTGCCGCGCAGCAGGTCGTCCGCGAACTCCTCGGGCAGCAGGTCGGCGAGGTCGAAGGTGTCCTCGTCGTCGACGGGCAGTGCCCGCCGGTCGCGGAAGCGCATCGCCAGCCGCCCGACGGGCCCGGTGACGGGGCTGCGGTCGTAGAGCACGAGGAACCCGCGGGTCACCCCCAGCCGGGGCAGGCTGTCCGCGAGCACGGTGACGATGTCGGCGACGCTGCGGCAGGCCGAGAACGCGCGGTTGATGGCGAGGGTCGTGTCGAGGTGGGCCATCTCGGACCGGAAGTGCACCTGGCTGCGGGGCACCGGGACGACCGGCCCCCGGCAGGTCGACTCCCGCAGCACCAGCCGGGTCGGCACGCTCACCAGCTCGGGCAGCTCCTCGCCCGACAGGCCGCGCAGCACCAGCCGCGCCGCCGCCACGCCCTGGCCGTGCAGGTCCTGGTCGACGGTGGTCAGCGGCGTGTCCAGCAGCGCCGCGGCCTCCTCGTCGTCGAACCCCGAGACGACGACGTCGTGAGGGACCCGGACGCCGAACTCGTGCAGCGCGTCCAGCGCACCGATCGCGCTGCGGTCGTTGAACGCGATCACGGAATCGAAGTCGCGGCGCTGCATCAGCAGGTCGCTCAGTGAGCGGTAGGAGACGTCGCGGTCGAAGTCGCCGGCCAGCACCAGCCCCTCGTCCAGGTCGAACCCGCGGTGGGCGAGCTCCTCGCGGATCACCCGCTCGCGGGCCCTGGTGTCGGGCTGGTGGCGCCGGCCGAGCAGGAGGACGGGGCGGCGCACCTGGGCCTCGTCGAGGAGGTGGCGCATCAGTGCCCGCATCCCCGGCTCGTTGTCCACCTGCACCCGGCTCGAGGCCTGCGCGGCGGTGCTCACGTGCACGACGGGCACGCGCCCCAGCAGCGGCTCCAGCAGCCGGGCGAGGCCCTCGTCGACCTCGGGGGTCGCCAGCCAGGTCGAGATCACGGCGCTGATCCGCGCGCCGGACAGCAGCCGGCACAGCGACTCGGGGGCCGCCTTGGCGAACGGGTCGACGGTGTGCACGAGCGCCGGCAGGCCCGCGTGGTCGAGCACCTCGCGGATCCCCGCGATGACGCGGGCCTGGTAAGGGTCGACGTGATCGAGCACCACGAGCACGGGGCCGCCCTGGTCGGGCATGGGTGCTCACCTCCGCGGTCACCGGGACTGTTTCCTGATCGGCGCGTGGCGGGCGAACCTTGACATCACGGATGTGATCGACCGTGGACGGCGTCCCGCCGCGTACGCTCGGCGGGCCCGCCCGCGGCGGGCGAGCAGCGGAGGTGACGGCGATGGCGGGCCCCGGACCGGCCGGACGCGCGGCGCTGGACGCCGTCGCCGCGCCCTACCTCGCGGGTGCCGACCACGAGGCGGTGGCCGCCCCGGCCGCCCGGGAACTCGCCTCCGGCATCCCGGTCTGCCTGGCCGGGACGCCGTCCCCCGACGACGTCGAGCCCCTGCTCGCGCTCGCCGGACGCCTGGTGCGCGGGGCGGGGCACGGGCCGGCGCCGGAGGCGCCCGTGGCGGTGCTGCTGCGGATGGCCCCGCACGACGACCCCGATCGCGGCTGCCTGGCACTGGCGCGGCTGCCGCGGCTGCTGGCCGAGGCGGATGCCCGAGGCGTGGCGGTACGCCTGACCAGCGATCTCGGGCACGCCGAGGCCGTCGTCGCCGCCGTCGCCCGGGCCCAGGCGGACGGGGTGTCGGCGACGCCGCCCGCGGTCACCGTCGACTGCCGTCTCCCCGACGCCGTCACGCTGGCCGCGGACGTGGCCGCGCTCGGCGTCCCGGTCCGGCTCGCCCCGGCCGAACTCGCGCCCTGGGCCCGCCCGCGCGAGCTGACCACCGGGGGAGGCGACTCCTGGCGCGCCGGGCTGGCCGCCACCCTGGGGCGCACCCACGCCCGGGCCCACGCCGTCGACCTCGCGTTCGTCCGGGCGGTGAAGGCCGTCGCGGCGGCGAGGGGACCTGCCGGGCCCGTGCCCGCCGTCCTCGCCACGGGCGACGCGCGGCTGGTCGACCTCCTCGCCGCGCTCGAGGTCGCCTCCGCGCGGCCCCCCGCGCTGGACGAGGTCGAGGTGCCCTGGCGCGGCGCCCCCGCGGTGCTCGCCCGGCGGCTGGAGCACGGAGATCCCGTCCGGGTGTGGCTGCCGTTCGGCCACGGCTGGACCATCGCGCTGGCCCGGCTGGCGCTGGCCAGCCCCCGCGCGACCGTCGTCCGCTCGGTGGGCGACCGCGCGGCGCAGCGGGCGGCCGGGGGCGTGCCGTCGGCCTGATCGGGGCCGCGACAGGGCAGGATGGCGGGCAGATCCTCGGCGGGGACCGCCGGGTCGACGGCGATCGCGTGACGGAAGGGCGGTGCGGTGGCGTGACGGAGACGATCGCGTTCCTCGGGGTCGGGGTGATGGGCGAGACGCTGCTGGCGGGGGTCCTCGCGGGCGGCACGTCCCCCGGTGACGTCCTGATCGCCGAGCGGCGCCCGGAGCGCGCCGCCGAGGTGGCCCGCCAGCACGGGGTGAGCGCGCTGTCGGCCGAGGAGGCCGCCGCCCGCGCCACCGTGATCGTGGTGTCGGTGAAGCCGCAGGACGTGCGCGCGACGCTGTCGCAGGTGCAGGACTCGGTCCGCCCCAACACCCTGGTCGTGTCCGTCGCCGCCGGGGTCAGCACGGCCGTGCTCGAACGCAACCTGCCCCGCGGCTGCCCCGTCGTGCGGGTCATGCCCAACACTCCGGCGCTGGTCGGTCAGGGCATGGCGGCGATCTCGCCCGGCGCGCACTGCTCGCCCGAGCACGTCGCGCGGGCCAAGGCCCTGCTCGCGGCGACCGGCGACGTCATCGAGGTGCCCGAGTACCAGCAGGACGCCGTCACCGCCGTCAGCGGTTCGGGCCCCGCGTACGTGTTCTACGTGGTCGACGCGATGATCGAGGCCGGGGTCCTGCTGGGGCTGCCCCGCCCCGTGGCCACCCGCCTGGCGGTCCAGACCCTCCTGGGCGCGGCCACGATGCTCAAGGAGACGGGCACCCATCCCGTGCTCCTGCGCGAGCAGGTCTCCTCGCCTGCGGGCACCACCATCGCCGCGCTGCGCACGCTCGACGCCCACGGCGTCCGCGCCGCCGTCGTCGAGGCGATGATCGCCGCCCGCGACCGCTCCGCGGAGCTGTCCAGCGACTGATCCCGCGGGCGGTCAGCCGACGACGGGGCGCGCCTCGGGGTAGCGGTAGGCGCGGAAGCGCTGGCGCAGCGCCAGGGACGACGCCACCGACACGGGCCCGAGCCTGCCCAGCACCATGAGCGCGATGAGCAGGTACTGACCCGCGGGCGGCACCGACGGAGTGATGCCCGTGGACAGCCCGGTGGTGGTGACGGCGGAGGTCACCTCGAACAGCGCCTGGTCGAACGTGAACGCCGACACCTCGAGCAGCACCAGGGTGGCCGTCGTGAGCGTCGCCACGGCGATCATCGCCACGGCCAGGGCCTGGCGGCCGGTCGCCGGCGAGATCCGCCGCTTGAACGCGGTGATGTCCTTGTCGCCGCGCACCTCGGCGGCCACCGCGAGGGTGAGGACGGCGAGCGTCGTCACCTTGATCCCGCCCGCGGTGCTCGCGGCCCCGCCCCCGACGAACATGAGCATCACGCTGGCGAGCAGCGTCGCAGGCTGGGCCGCCGCGTAGTCGAAGGTGGCGAAGCCCGCGCTGCGGGCGGTCACCCCGCCGAAGCCGGCCGCGAGCAGCTCCCCGGCGAGGCCGTGCTGGCCGACCGTGCGGTGCGGGTGCTCGGTGAGCCAGATGAACAGGGGCCCGAGGACGAGCAGCGCGCCCGTCGTGACGAGCGTGAGCTTGGTGTGCAGGGACCACCGACGCCAGCGGCGCGAGGCCCGCAGCTCCAGCAGCACGGGGTAGCCGATGCCGCCGAGGATCACCGCCCCCGCGATCGGCAGGATGATCCACGGGTCGGTGGAGAAGCCGACGAGGCTGTCCGACCACAGGGAGAAGCCTGCGTTGTTGTAGGCCGAGACGGCGTGGAAGAGCCCCAGGTAGGCCGCGTGGCGCAGGGAGTTGTCGTAGCCCAGCCACAGGCGCAGGGTCAGTGCCACGAACACGACCGACTGGATCGTCGCGCTGATCTTCACCAGCCCGACGACGACCCGGCGGACCGTGCCGAGGTCGAGGGTGCGGGTCTCGGCCTGGGCCAGCAGGCGCGAGCGCAGGCCCAGCCGCCCCGAGACGAGCAGGCCCAGCAGCGAGGCGAACGTCATCACCCCGAGGCCGCCCAGCTGCACGAGCACCAGGAGCACGGCCTCGCCGAAACCGCTCCAGTACGTGGCGGTGTCCACGGTCGTCAGGCCGGTCACGCAGGCGGCGGACGTCGCCGTGAACAGGGCCGTGCGTACCGGCGCCCCGCCGGGGCCGCTCGTCGAGATCGGCAGCATCAGCAGCAGCGTCCCGGCGCCGATCATGGCGAGGAACGCCAGGGTGACCAGCTGGCCGGGGGTGCGCAACGGGTGGGTGCTGGCCACCTCGCGGCGGTGGATGCGCCGGTGGCGCAGCAGCTCCTCCAGGCGCCCGCCGGGCACCGCCTGGTCGCCGATCCGATCGGCGACGGGCTCCGCCGCGTCGTCGGCGACGTCCGGCTCCCCGGGGCGTCCGCCGCCGTCGGTGCCGGGCCTCACGGGCGCCCCGCGAACCGTTCCAGCAGCTCCGCGTGGCCGCTGACCAGCAGCGTGTCGTGCGCGCTGATCCGCGTCTGCGGCCCCGCGTAGCTGAACTCCTTGCCGGGCGCCTTCACCCCGACGACCGTCACGCCGTACTTCTCGCGCACCCGGGACTCGGTGAGGGTGAAGCCGTGGGTCTCCTTCGGCGGGCGCATCTTCACGATGGCGAAGCCGTCGTCGAACTCCATGTAGTCCATCAGCCGGCCCGTCACCAGGTGCGCGACGCGCTCGCCGGCGTCCTTCTCGGGGTAGACGACGTGGTGGACGCCGATCCGCTCCAGGATCTTGCCGTGCGGGATCGTGATCGCCTTGGCCCAGATCTGGGGGATGCCGAGGTCGACGAGGTTCACGCAGGTCAGGACGCTGGACTCGATCGACGTGCCGATCCCGACGATCGCGATCCGGAACTCGGTGCAGCCGAGCTGGCGCAGCGCCTCCATGCTCGTGGAGTCGGCCTCCACGACGTGGGTGAGGCGGCCCGACCAGTCCTGCACGATCCGCGCGTCGCGGTCGATCGCGAGGATGTCGTGGCCGATCCGGGCGAGGGCGAAGGCCGTGGAGGCGCCGAAGCGCCCGAGGCCGCAGACGAGGACGGCGTCCTCGCGGGGGTTCTTCGAGCCTGGCACGACGAGCATGGTCCCACGGCGGGGGCGCTCACCAGGCCCGGGTGCGCCCCACGTAGATGTCCTTGCCCCGGTACCAGGTCTCGGCACCCACGCCGGGGCCCGGCGCCCCGGAGGACCCCTCCATCTGCAAGTTCATGATCAACCACATCGGCTTGCCGACGAACCCGGCCGCGTTGTGCTGGCCCTTCCACACGCCGTCGACGTAGAAGTGCACGGTGACGTCGGTGGCGTTCGCCTTGGTCATCCACACCCGGTAGGTGTGCCAGTCCCCGGGGCTGCTCACGCCGACCACGGTCGAGGAGACGTCGCTGGAGGTCCGGAACGTGTTGAACCAGTTCCGGGCGTCGCCCTTGAACTCCAGGATGTCGATCTCCGGCGGCCAGCTCGTGGCGCCGGTCAGCCAGAACGCCGGCCACGTGCCCTTGGCGCTGGGGGCCTGGAAGGTGCCCTTGACCTCCCAGTTGGGGAACTGGTCGCTCACCACCACCTGGCTCTTCGCGTGCACCGCGCCCGAGTGGTAGGAGATCTTCGGCTTGGGTTGGCGCCGGAGTTGCCCTCGTCCCAGGTGATCCGGGTGGCGAGCAGCGACAGCACCCCACCCGACAGCTGCACGTGGTTGTGGTCGGTGCTGCTGCCGTACATCCGGGCGCTGCCGTTGTGGTCGCTGCCCCAGGGGTAGAGGTAGTTCCACGTCTTCTCGAACGACGCCCAGTCCGTGAGGGACGACGAGTCGATCACCGTCTCCCAGCGCGAGCCCGTGTCGGTGGGGCTCGGGGTGGTCGTCGTGGGGCGCGGGGGCGTGGTGGTGGTCGGCGGCGGCGTGGTCGGCCCGGGGGACGTCGTCCGCGTCTTCGTCTTCTTCGTGCGGGTCCTGGTCTTCTTCGTCTTCGTCCGGCTCTTCTTCGTCGCGGCGGCCCGCACCTGCGACGCGTCGGCGGACCCCGACCAGCCCTGCGAGGTCTGCGGGGCCGCGGGGCGGGGCGCCAGGGGCGCCGGAGCGGCGAGCGCCACGGCGGCGCCGAGCGACAGGGCCCCGGCGGAGAGGACGGCCACCGGCCAGCGGTACCTGCGCGACGTCGACATGGCCGGTCACCTTCGTGCCCGGCGGCGCGCGGCGTCAAGGGGCCACCCGCAGGCGGCCGGTACGGTGAGCCGATGCGCGGCCTGCGGCTGGCCTGGGACCAGGCCTTCACCGGCTACGACTTCGGTCGCGGCCACCCCATGTCGCCGCTGCGGCTCGACCTCACCCACGCCCTGTGCGCCGAGCTCGGCCTGCTGGACGGCGACGTCCTCGTGGCCGGGGCCGTCCCCGCCGACGACGACACCCTGCTCACCGCGCACACCCCGGACTACGTCGACGTCGTGCGGGCGGCATCCGCGCCGTCGCCGTCCTGGCCCGAGGACCTGCCCGCCCGGCTGGCGCGCCACGGGCTGGGCACCGACGACGTCCCGGTCTTCGTCGGCATGCACGAGGCGTCGGCGCGGATCGCCGCCGCCAGCCGGGACGTCGCGCTGGCCGTGTGGCGGGGTGAGGCGCGCCACGGCGTCAACGTCGCGGGCGGCCTGCACCACGCGGGCGCCGACGCCGCCAGCGGCTTCTGCGTCTACAACGACCTCGTGGTGGCGATCCGCGCGGTGCTCGCCGAGGGCGCCCGCCGCGTCGTCTACGTCGACGTCGACGCCCATCACGGCGACGGCGTGGAGCGCGCCTTCTGGGACGACCCGCGCGTCACCACGATCTCCATCCACGAGTCGGGCCTCACCCTGTTCCCGGGCACCGGGGCTGCGGCGGACGTCGGCGGGCCGCGCGCGCAGGGCGAGGCGGTGAACGTGGCGCTGCCCGCGGGCACGGGCGACGACGGGTGGCTGCGCGCCTTCCACGCCGTCGTCCCGCCCCTCGTGCGCGCGATCGGGCCCGACCTGCTCGTGACCCAGCACGGGTGCGACGGGCACGCCCTGGACCCCCTGACCAACCTGGCGCTGTCCGTCGACGCCCAGCGCGCCGCGGCGGTGGCGCTGCACGACCTCGCGCACGAGTCCGCCCACGGGCGCTGGGTCGCCTTCGGCGGCGGGGGGTACGAGGTCGTCGACGTCGTGCCGCGCGCCTGGGCCCACCTCGTGGGGATCGCCGCGCACGCCCCCGTCGAGGCGGCCACCCCGGTGCCGCCGGCCTGGCGGCAGCAGGCGGAGGCGCTGACCGGGCGGCCCGGGCCCGAGCTCATGGGGGACGGCGCGGCGCTGCGCTGGCGCGACTTCCACCGCGGCTACGACCCCTCCGACGCCCTCGACCGTGCGGTCATGGCCACGCGCCGCGCCGTCTTCCCCCTGCACGGTCTCGACCCGTTCTACGACTGAGCGCGGCGCCCCGCAGACCTGCGGCAAACCGGGCACCTTCCCCAGGTGTCACACCAGCCCCTAGGGTGGGCAGGTCGGGTGACGGATCACGTCGCGGCTGCTCGGGGCAGCCGTGCCGGGCCGGCACGCGGCCGGTGGGGAAGCCGGCTGCGCGCCCGCGGCGAGGAGAGGCGAGATGCCTGCGGAATTCGACGTGCGGTTCCTGACCGTGGCCGAGGTGGCCACGATCATGCGCGTCTCCAAGATGACGGTGTACCGGCTGGTGCACTCCGGTGAGCTGCCCGCCGTGCGGGTGGGCCGCTCCTACCGGGTGCCCGAGCGAGCGGTGCAGGACTACCTGCACGAGTCGTTCGTCGACGCCGGCTGAACCCGGGCGGCGCCGCTGCGGCCGTGCTCTCACGGCTGCCGCCCGCCCTCGGGTGTCCGGGCCACCTCGTGGCGCGGGGTACTCTGGCCTCCGGTACCGGCGACGCCTGTGCCTGCGCTGGGCAGCGGCGGGCGCCGAGACGCTCTGCGAGACATTCGCGGAACACCATCCGTGCGGTGGTGGTCCGTGCCACGATTCGAACCGACTGCGAGGAACCCATGGGCTCCGTCATCAAGAAGCGCCGCAAGCGCATGGCGAAGAAGAAGCACCGCAAGCTGCTGCGCAAGACGCGTCACCAGCGCCGCAACAAGAAGTGAGCCCGGCAGACCGGCGCTGACGCTCGCTCGTCGCGCCGGTGCCGAGGCCCTCGCACCGCCCGCATCCCGCCCACCGTCCGGGCCAGGGAGGCGGGCGGTGACGTTTTGGGGCGCCTGACGGCGGGCGCCGACGCCGGGCCACCACGGGCGGTGACGCGTAGCATCACCGTGAGCGACCGCCGGGGTCGTGCGGACGGGAGGGTCTGTGGGACGCGTGGTGCTCGTCACCGGGGTGTCCCGCGCCGTGGGGGCCGGCGTCGCCGTGGCCCTGGCCGCGAGCCCGGGCGTCGACCGCGTCGTGGGGCTGGCCTCCACCCTGGAACGGTCCGAGCCCTCCCGTGCCGGGGGCCTGCGCGAGCTGCCCGGCGTCGACCTCGTCACGGCCGACCCGCGCGGCGGGGCGCTGGCCGCCGCCGTCGAGCGGGTCCGCCCCGACGTCGTCGTCCACCTCGGCCTCGTCGCCACCCCGGCCCGGGTGGGCGGGAGGTCGGTGATGAAGGAGATCAACGTCATCGGGACGATGCACCTCCTCGCGGCCTGCCAGCGCTCGACGACCGTGCGCCGCGTCGTCCTGGGCTCGACGTCGGCCGTGTACGGGGCCTCGCCGCGCGACCCTGCGCTCGTCGCCGAGGACACCGAGCCGGCCGCCGCACCGCGGTCGGGCTGGGGCCGCGACTGCGTGGAGGTCGAGTCCTACGCCCGGGGCCTGGCCCGGCGGCGTCCGGGCGTCGCCGTCCTGGCGCTGCGCCTGGCCGACGTCGTCGGCCCGTCCGAGAGCACGCCCCTGGCCGACTACCTGGCGCTGCCCGCGGTGCCGACCGTGCTGGGGTTCGACCCGAGACTGCAGTTCCTGCACGAGGACGACGCGGTGGCGGCGTGCGTCGCGGCCGTCGACAGCGACCTCGCGGGCGCGGTGAACGTGGCGGGGGACGGCGTGCTCCTGCTCAGCCAGGCCGCCCACCTGGCGGGCCGGGTCACCGTGCCCGTCCTGCCGCCGCTGGCTGGTGCCGTGGCCCGGGGCCTGGGCCGGACCAGGGTGGGGGAGGTCACCGCCGACCAGCAGGCGTTCCTGCGCTACGGGCGCTGCCTCGACACCACCCGGATGCGCCGCGACCTCGGGTTCGAGCCACGCCTGACGACGCGCGAGGCCTTCCTCGAGCAGGTCCGGGCCCGCGGCCTGCACGGACCGTTGACGCCTCAGGCGATGGCGGGTGTGCGGCGCGGCGTGGCCGGTGCGCTGGGGGTGGGCCGGTGAGCGACGCCGAGGTGATCCCCTTCGACGCCGACCGCCCGGCGGGACGCGGCCGCGAGTCCGCCGCCGTGGCCTCGGCCGCCGCGCGCGCCTCCGCCGAACGGGCCCGCCGCCGTACCCGGCCCACGCCGCTGCTGCGGGCCGCGGGGGCGGCGCCGACTCCTGCCCTGCCCGAGGAACGGCCCGAGGATCAGCCCGAGCCTGCCGCTGCTCCCGAGGGTGGCGGCGGCGACGCGATCCCCGAGGCGCTGATCGCGGCGCTGACCGCGGCGTGGTCGGCCGTGGCCGGCGCCCCCACGGGTGCCGCGATCGACGCCGCCCGGCTGCTGCTGGGGCTGGCCGGTCAGGCCGAGCGGGTGCTCGACGACGTCTTCGGCGCCGCAGGGCTGCCCGACCCCGCGGTGGTCGCCGCGCGCGCCCGCGACCTGGTGCTGGGCGTGGTCGAGGCCGGCACCCGCCGCGCGGCGGGGGACTACGACGTCGACGAGTTCGGGTTCGACGCCCACTTCACCGACACCGTGCTCCTGCCGGCGCTGCGCCCGCTCTACACGCGCTGGTTCCGCACGCAGGTGCGCGGCCTGGAGCACCTGCCGGCCGACGGGCCCGCCCTGCTCGTGGCCAACCACTCGGGCGCGATCGCGCTCGACTCGCTGATGCTCTCGGTCGCCGTCCACGACGAGCACCCCGCGCACCGGCACCTGCGCATGCTGGGCGCCGACCTGCTCTTCGCCACCCCGGTCCTGGGCGAGGTGGCCCGCCGCGGCGGGGTGACGCTGGCGGCGATGGACGACGCCCTTCGGCTGCTGCGCACCGGCCACCTGGTGGGGGTGTGGCCCGAGGGGTTCAAGGGCGTGGGCAAGCCGTTCAGCGAGCGGTACAAGCTGCAGCGGTTCGGCCGGGGCGGGTTCGTGGCGGCCGCGCTGCGCACGGGGACGCCGATCGTTCCGGTGGCGATTGTCGGGGCAGAGGAGACCTACCCGATCATCGGGGACATGCCGACCCTGGCGCGGCTGCTGGGGCTGCCCTACGCGCCGGTGACCCCCACGTGGCCCCTGCTCGGCCCCCTGGGACTGGTGCCGTTGCCGTCGAAGTGGACCATCCAGTTCTGCCCGCCCATGCCCACCGAGGGCTACGGCCCGGCGGCGGCGGAGGACCCGTTGACGGTCTTCGACCTCACCGATCAGGTGCGTCATACCGTCCAGCAGACCCTGCACGACCTGCTCGTGGAGCGCCGCTCCGTGTTCCTGTGAGCCGAGGTTCCCGACGGCCGTCGAGGCGAGATCGTCGCAGGTAGTGGCGCCGGGGACGGTTGCGACGGGGGTCGGGCGGGTATCCGCGGAGGGTCACGCAGTCGCCCAACCGGAGGACGCCATGTGCCCCTACACCCCGCGGGTGCAGGTCTGCGTCGAACCCCGGCTGTCGGCGGCCCGACGGGCACGGGAGTTCGTCCGCCAGCACACCTGCACGCGGCACGCCTCCAACGTCGTGGACGTCGCGCTGCTGCTCGTCTCGGAGCTCGTCACGAACGCCGTCCGCCACGGCCGGCCGCCGATCCGGGTCGAGATGGACTGCGAGGGCGAGCACTCGATCGCGGTCCGCGTGCACGACGGCGGCGCCTCGCTGCCGGCCGTGATCGACCTGACCACCGACGTCGACCCGTCCGCGGAGGGCGGGCGCGGCCTGGCGATCGTGCAGGCCCTCAGCGACTCCTGGGGTGTGACCGGCGTCGACGGCGGCAAGGCCGTGTGGTTCCGGCTCGACCCGACGGCCGCGGGCCAGGGGCGCGGGGACCTCAGCGCTGCAGCCAGCGCCTGACGGCGAGCAGGGCGGCCCCGGCGCCGAGGACGGCCCCGGTGGCCGCGGCGGCGGGGATCCCGGCCCGCACGGCGGTACGCCCCCGGCGGAAGTCCCGCACCCGCCACCCGCGGGCGCGGGCGTGGCGCCGCAGCCGGCCGTCGGGGTTGATGGCACAGGGGTTGCCGACCAGCTCGAGCAGGGGGATGTCGTTGATCGAGTCGCTGTAGGCCGAGCAGCGGGCCAGGTCGAGCCCTTCGCGCCCCGCCAGCGCGGCCACGGCGTCGGCCTTCGCCGCCCCGTGCATGACCCGCCCCAGCAGGCAGCCGGTGTAGATGCCGTCGACGTGCTCGGCCTGCGTGCCGATCGCGCCCGTCAGGCCGAGCCGGCGGGCGATCACCTCGGCCACCTCCACCGGCGTCGCGGTGACCAGCCACACCCGCTGGCCGGCGTCGAGGTGCATCCGGGCCAGGGCGAGGGTGCCGGGCCAGATCCGGTCGGCGAGCAGCTCGTCGAAGACCTCCTCGCCGATCTCGCGCATCTCGGTGACGGAGTGCCCGGCCGCGAACTGCAGCGCCTGCGCCTCGATCTCGGCGAGGTGGTCGTGCTTCTCGCCGAGGGTGACGAACCGGAACTGCTTGACGAAGAACCCGGCGAGGTCGCGGACGGTGAAGAACCTGCGCCGGTACAGGCCGCGGGCGAGGTGGTACATCGACGCGCCGCGGACGATCGTGTTGTCGACGTCGAAGAACGCCGCGACCTCGGGGTCGGGGGCGCTCTGCCAGGCCCCCCAGGGGGACGTCACGCCCGCCACCGGCGCCTGCTCGCCCACGCGGTCCTGCTCGCGAACGGCGCCCGCAGGCGACCCGGAGTGAACCACCGTGTACGGCGGGGAACCGTCGACCATGCTCGCCACTGTAGTGCGGCCCCTAGCGACCCCGCCTGCGCCGCTGCCACCACCCGCCGGCCGCACCGGCCCCGCCCGCGTCGGGCGCCTGCGCCGGGACCAGCGCCTCGCGCAGGGCCGCCTCGTGCACGCGGAAGACGTCGTGCACGCGGCCGTCGACGAGCACCACCGGGATCTGGTCCCACCAGCGCTCGTGCAGCTCGGCGTCGTCGAGGATCGAGCGCTCCTCCCAGCCCGCACCCGTGCTGTCGGCCACCCGGGCCACGACCTCGCGGGCGTCGTCGCACAGGTGGCAGCCGGGCTTGCCGATCAGGGTGATCCGGGGGCTCACCGCGTCAGCGTAGGCGCGCCCGCCGCACGCCGCGTCCGGTGGGTGGGACGACGACGTCTCGCGACTTTGTGCGTACGTTCACAAGTGCCTACCCTGGGTTGTCCTCGCCCGCGAGTGAGGCCCGGGGTCGCACGGCGCTCGCCGCAGGCCCGACTGCAACCCGTCCGAAGGAGCCGGCGCCGCCGTGACACTCGACCGCCCGGAACGGTTCGACCGTCGGGCGCGCCCGGTCCAGGCCGGCGTCCCCGAGGCCACCGTCGCCCGGCTGCCGGTCTACCTGCGGGCCCTGACCGCCCTGGCCGAGACGGGCGTGCGCACGGTGTCCTCCGACGAGCTCGCCGCCACCGTCGGCGTCGGGTCGGCGAAACTGCGCAAGGACCTCTCCCACCTGGGCTCCTACGGCACCCGCGGGGTGGGTTACGAGGTCGACTACCTCGTCTACCAGATCAGCCGGGTGCTGGGCCTGACCCAGGACTGGCGCGTGGTGATCGTGGGGATCGGCAACCTCGGTCACGCCCTCGCCAACTACGGCGGCTTCTTCTCCCGCGGGTTCACGATCGTCGCGCTGCTCGATGCCGACCCGGCCGTGATCGGCGACGTCGTCGGCGGCGTCCCCGTGCGCCCGGTCGGGGACCTCGAGGACGTCGTGGCCGCCACGGGCGCGCAGATCGGCGTCGTCGCCACCCCGGAGGCGGCGGCCCAGCAGGTGTGCGACCGGCTGGTGGCGGCGGGCATCACGAGCGTCCTGAACTTCGCGCCGCTGCCGCTGGTCGTGCCCGACGACGTCATGGTCCGCAAGGTCGACCTCTCCACCGAGCTGCAGATCCTCGCCTTCCACGAGCAGCGGCGCGTGGCCGGGCAGCTCACCGCCGCCGGGCTGCCCGCCACGATGCGCGACGTCCCCGCGCCGGCCCGCGGGCTCGCCGACACGGCGGAGGTGGCCCGATGAGCCTGCTCGTCGTGGGCGTGAGCCACCGCACCGCCGACCTCTCGCTGCTCGAACGCGTCAGCCTCGACACCCCCGCCGCCGACGACCTCGCCCACCGGCTGTGCGAGGGCGCCTACGTCGGCGAGGCGATGGTCCTGGCCACCTGCAACCGGCTCGAGGTCTACGCCGACGTCACCGGCTTCCACGGCGGCGTCGCCGAGCTCGGCCAGCAGCTCGCCAAGGCCACCGGGGTGCGCCTGGAGGAGCTGAGCGACCACCTCTACGTGCACTACGACGCCGCCGCGATCGCCCACCTGTTCTCGGTGACCGCGGGGCTGGACTCCATGGCCGTCGGCGAGCAGCAGATCCTCGGGCAGGTGCGCGCGGGCCTGCGCCGCGGCCAGGAGGGCGGCACCGTCGGCCGCGGCCTCGACCCGGTGGTGCAGAACGCCCTTCGGGTCGGCAAGCGCGCCCACGCCGAGACCGACCTCGACCGCGCCGGGCACAACCTCGTCGAGGCCGGCCTGGCCGAGTCCGCGCGGCGCCTGGGCCCCCTCGAGGGCCTGCACGCCCTGGTGATCGGGGCCGGATCGATGAGCGGCCTGGCCGTGGCCACCCTGCACCGCCACGGCGTCGCCTCGATCACCGTCGTCAACCGCACCTTCGAGCGCGCGCAGCGCCTCGCCGCGGGCGTCGAGGGCACCGCGCGGCCCACCGTCGAGCTGCCCGACGCGCTCGCCCACGCCGACCTCGTCGTCTCCAGCACCGGTGCCGTCGGGCACGTCCTGGACGCCGCCCTGGTGAGCGCCGCGCGGACGCTGCGCGCCGAGCTCTCCGACGGCGTCGCCGAGCCCCAGGTGTTCGTCGACCTCGCGCTGCCCCGCGACGTCGCGCCGGCGGTCGCCGCCCTCGACGGCGTGACCGTCCTCGACCTGGCCGCGATCGGCGCCTGCCTGGCCGCCGACACCCTCCGCAAGGACGTCGGCGCCGCGCGGGACCTGGTCTCCGCCGAGGTCGAGGCCTACCTGGTCGCCGCCCGCGCCGAGGCGGTGGCGCCGACCGTCGTCGCCCTGCGCCGGCACGCCCGCGAGCTCGTCGACGCCGAGCTGTCCCGCCTGGACTCGCGCCTGGGCGCCGACCTCGACGAGCGGGTCCGCGGCGAACTCGCCCAGACCGTGCACCGGGTCGTCGAGAAGCTGCTCCACACGCCCACGGTGAAGATGAAGGAACTGGCCGCCGGACCCGAGGGCAGTTCCTACGCCGACGCGCTGCGCACCCTGTTCGGGCTCGACCCGCAGGCGGTGCGCGCCGTCAGCGACCCCACGCACCCCGGAGGTGCCCGATGAGCGTGTCCTCCCCGGCCGCCCCCGCTGCCGGCGCCGCCCGCGGCGTCCTGCGCCTGGGCACCCGCCGTTCGGCCCTGGCGACCACCCAGTCGCGCTGGGTGGCCGACCGGATCGAGGCCGCTGCTGCGTCCTCGGGGCTCGACCTGCGCGTCGAGCTCGTCGAGGTGACCACGCACGGCGACGTCACGACCGCGCCGCTGTCCTCCCTCGGCGGCACGGGCGTGTTCGTCTCCGCGCTGCGCGAGGCGCTCCTGCGCGGCGACGTCGACCTCGCCGTGCACTCGCTGAAGGACCTGCCCACGGGCCCCGCCGACGGGCTGGCGCTGGCCGCCGTCCCCGAGCGTGAGGACCCCCGCGACGTCCTCGTCGCGCGGGGCGGGCTGACCTTCGCCGCCCGTCCCGACGGCTCGCGGATCGGCACCGGCTCCCCGCGCCGCGCGGCGCAGCTGCTCGCCGCCGCGCGTGAGCAGGGCAGGTCGCTGGTGGTCGTGGACGTCCGCGGCAACGTCGACACCCGGCTGCGGCTGGTCGCCGAGGGCGCCGTCGACGCCGTCGTCCTCGCCCGTGCCGGCCTCCTGCGGCTGGGCCGCGAGGCCGAGGCCACCGACGTCCTGCCGGCCGAGCTCATGGTGCCCGCCCCCGGGCAGGGGGCGCTGGCCGTCGAGTGCCGGGCAGGCGACGCCACCGTGCTCGCCGCCCTGGCCCCGCTCGACCACGAGCCCACCCGCCTGGCCGTCGTCGCCGAACGGGCCCTGCTCGCCGCCGTCGAGGCCGGCTGCGCCGCGCCCCTCGGCGCCTACGCCCTGCCGGGCTCGGGGTCCGGCTCGGGCGCGGCGCGCACGCTCGCGCTGGAGGCCGTGGTCGCGGCCCCCGACGGCTCGCGCGTCCTGCGCCGCAGGATCGAGGGCCGTGCCGCGTCGCCGGATCCCGTCGCCGACGCGCGGGCCCTCGGCGTCCGTCTCGCCGGCGAGCTGCTCGCCGACGGAGCCGCCCACCTGATCGCCCGCGCCGCCGCCGCCGCGGGACGACCATCCGCCGTCCCCGGCGCCAGTTCGTCCCCCCGTCCCGACGCGGCCAGAGAAGGTGACCTGTGAGTCCTGCTCGCACCCCAGGCCCGGCCACCCCGTCCACCGGCACCCTCCACGGTGAGGTCGCCTTCGTCGCGGCCGGACCGGGCGACGAGGGCCTGCTCACGCTGCGTGCCGTGCAGCGGCTGCGCGAGGCCGACGTCGTCGTCCTCGACGAGGGCCGCCGCGAGGCGCTCCTGCGCGCGTACTGCCGCGAGGGCGTCGCGGTCGTCGACGCCGGCTTCGGCGACGACGGCCAGCCGCTGCCCGGTGCCGCCCGCGCCGCCCTGCTCGTGGGTGCCGCCACGGGCGCCCTCGACGTCGCCGCGCTGTCGACCCCCGCCGCCCCCGCGGCTGCGGCCGACGGCGAGGCCGACCCCTTCCCCGCCGCCCCCGTGCCGCTGGCCCTGCCCGAGGGCGCCGGCACCGCCGCGCGTCCCCTGCGGGTCGTCCGGCTGCTCGACGGCGACCCTGCGCTGGCTCCCTGCCTGCTGCAGGAGGTCGCCGCGCTGCGCGAGGCGGGCGTGGGCGTCGAGCTCGTCCCCGGGGTGTCGCCCGCCTTCGCGGTGCCCACCTACGCGGGGGTCCCGCTCGCGCCCGAAGGGGTCGCCGGCGTGCACGTCGTGCGCCCGCGGGGCGCCGACGTCGACTGGTCGCGGCACGTCGCCGACGACACCACGGTCGTCGTCCTGGGCCTGCCCGACGACGTCGTGCTCGCCGCCGAGGGACTGCTCGGTGCCGGTCGCGGCGGTGCGACCCCCGTGGCCGTGACCGCCGAGGGCACCACGGTCGGGCAGCGCACGCACGTGTGGGCGCTCGCCGACGTCCCCGAGCAGCTGCCCAAGACCGACCTCGACCGCCCCGTCACCGCCGTCGTCGGGGCCGTCGTCGACCTGCGCGGCACCGGATCGTGGTTCGAGACCAAGCCCCTGTTCGGGTGGCGGGTGCTGGTGCCGCGGACCAAGGAGCAGGCCGGGTCGATGGTGTCGCGCCTGGAGGAGTTCGGCGCCACCGCCGACGTCGTCCCGACCATCTCGGTGGAGCCGCCGCGCACCCCGCAGCAGATCGAGAAGGCCGTGAAGGGCCTGGTCACGGGCCGCTACGAGTGGATCGGCTTCACGTCGGTGAACGCCGTGCGCGCCATCCGGGAGAAGTTCCAGGAGTTCGGGCTCGACGCGCGGGCCTTCGCCGGGCTGAAGGTGGCCGCGGTCGGCGGGGTCACCGCCGCCGCGCTGCGCGAGTGGGGCATCGAACCCGACCTCGTGCCGACGGGGGAGCAGTCGGCGCAGGGCCTGCTCGAGGAGTGGCCGCCCTTCGACGACGTGCTCGACCCGATCAACCGGGTGTTCCTGCCGCGGGCCGACATCGCCACCGACACCCTGGTCGCCGGCCTGCAGGCGGGCGGCTGGGAGGTCGACGACGTCACCGCCTACCGCACGGTCCGGGCGGCGCCGCCGCCCGCGCACGTCCGCGAGGCGATCAAGACGGGCCAGTTCGACGCCGTCGTCTTCACGTCGTCCTCCACCGTGCGCAATCTCGTGGGCATCGCGGGCAAGCCGCACACCACGACGGTCGTGGCGTGCATCGGGCCCGCCACCGCCAAGACGGCCACCGAGCACGGCTTGAGGGTCGACGTCCTGGCGCAGGAGCCGAACGTGGACTCGCTGGTCGCGGCGCTCGCCGAGTACGGCGCCTCGCTGCGCGCGGCCGCGGTCGAGGCCGGGGACGCCCCGGTGCGCCCGAGCCGGCGCAAGGGCGGGTCGCGGCGGTCGTCGAAGTGACCTCGGGCGCCTTCCCCGCGGTCCGGCCGCGGCGCCTGCGGCGGACCCCGGCGATCCGGCGGCTGGTCGCCGAGACCGTGCTGTCGCCGTCGGCGCTGATCCTGCCGCTGTTCGTGCGGGAGGGCGCCACCGAGGCGATCCCCGTGCGGTCGATGCCGGGGGTCGTGCAGCACACCCGCGACACGTTGCGGGCGGCCGTGGCCGAGGCCGCGGAGCTGGGCCTCGGCGGGGTGATGCTGTTCGGCGTCCCGGCGGTGCGCGACGCGCAGGGGTCGGGGGCCACGGATCCCGACGGCGTGCTGTCGGTGGCGGTGCGCGACTGCGTCGCCGAGGTGGGCGACGCGCTGCCCGTCATGGCCGACCTGTGCCTCGACGAGTTCACCGACCACGGGCACTGCGGGGTCCTCGTCGAGAGCGGACCGCAGGCGGGCTCGGTGGACAACGACGCCACGCTGGCCCGTTACGCCGACATGGGGGTGGTGCTGGCCGAGGCAGGGGTCCACCTCGTGGGGCCCAGCGGCATGATGGACGGCCAGGTCGGGGTGATCCGCTCGGCGCTGGACGCCGCGGGCCACGACGGCGTCGGCATCCTCGCCTACTCGGCCAAGTACGCCTCGGCGTTCTACGGGCCCTTCCGCGACGCCGTGGAGTCGACGCTGAC
Organism: Kineosporiaceae bacterium; assembly: GCA_046330935.1. Lineage (GTDB taxonomy): Bacteria > Actinomycetota > Actinomycetes > Actinomycetales > Kineosporiaceae > JAXLRU01. Next base: position 177,104 of record JAXLRU010000003.1, on the reverse strand, counting down.
GGGCGACCGCCGGCAGTACCAGCAGGACCCGGCCAACGTGCGCGAGTCGCTGCGGGAGGTCGCCCTCGACGTGGCCGAGGGCGCCGACGTCGTGATGGTGAAGCCCGCGCTGGCCTACCTCGACGTCGTGGCCGCCGTGCGCGCCGCGGTCAGCGTCCCCGTGGCCGCCTACCAGGTGTCGGGGGAGTACGCGATGGTCGAGGCTGCGGCCGCCAACGGGTGGCTGGACCGCGAGCGCACCATCGCCGAGACCCTGCTGTCGGTGCGCCGCGCGGGGGCCGACATGGTGCTCACCTACTGGGCCGCCGAGGTGGCCCGGGGCCTTCGGGGCTGACCGCCCGTCGCACTGTCCGGACCCTTTTCTCCCCGTCCGGCGGACGGGTCTGGTGCCGTGAAGGTGTGAGCGTTAACATCTCGCGAGTTCCTGCCCGAGTCCTCTCCGAGATCATTCGGAAGTTTCAGGAGGAGAATCCACGAGGAAACGTTCACGGGAGCATCACGCTCCGCAGGCGACCCGGAACGCCACGTATGTTCGTCGCCCGTCCGGGTGCCGCCCTCGGCAGTATTACAGAAAATCCGCCTCGTCTTCAATGTAATCCGTGCACCGGACCGGCGTCGGGCCCCGCGCCCCGCGCCTGATCCCGCACCGATCCTCGACGGAGAGGAAAGCTCCATGAACCGCCCACCCCTGCGATCGCGCCGTCTCGTCGCGGCCGGCAGCGTCGCAGCCCTCGCGCTCAGCGGCGTCGTGCTCGCCGCCTCGGCGAGTGGCGCCACCGCCGCCTCCGCCGTGCCCACCGCCACGTCCACGGCCGCCCCGGTCGTCGCGCCCGCGGCGAAGAAGAAGACCGTCAAGGTGAAGTGCCGCACCGGCAAGAACGGCAAGAAGACCTGCAAGACGCGCACGCCCGGGGGCCCCCAGCCCACGACCACCACCCCCGTGCCGACGACATCGACGCCGACGCCCACCACGTCGACGCCCACCCCCACGACGTCGACGCCGCCGCAGACCTGCGCGCTGCCCAGCACCTACCGCTGGAACTCCAGCGGCCCGCTGGCCAACCCCGCCAACGGCTGGGTGTCGCTCAAGGACTTCACGACGGTGCCCTACAACGGCAAGCACCTCGTGTACGCGTCCAACGTCAACAGCGGCGGCAACTACGGGTCGATGGCGTTCGCGCCGTTCACCAACTGGTCCGACATGGGCACCGCCCAGCAGACCGGCATGAACTCGGGCACGGTGGCCCCGACGCTGTTCTACTTCGCGCCGAAGAACATCTGGGTGCTCGCCTACCAGTGGGGCCAGTGGCCCTTCCTGTACAAGACCTCCAGCGACCCGACGAACCCCAACGGGTGGTCGGCCGCGCAGCCGCTGTTCACCGGCAGCGTGGGCGACGCCCCCTACGGGCCGATCGACCAGACGCTGATCGCCGACGACCAGAACATGTACCTGTTCTTCGCCGGTGACAACGGCAAGATCTACCGGGCGAGCATGCCGCTCGGGAACTTCCCGGGCAGCTTCGGCTCGAACTACACGACGGTCATGAGCGACACCACGAACAACCTGTTCGAGGCCGTCCAGGTGTACCGGGTCAAGGGCCAGCAGCTGTACCTGATGATGGTCGAGTCGATCGGCAGCCAGGGGCGCTACTTCCGCACCTACACGGCGACCAGCCTCAGCGGCAACTGGACGCCGCAGGCCACGTCGGAGTCCAACCCGTTCGCGGGCAAGGCCAACGCCAACGCCAGCTGGACCAACGACATCAGCCACGGGGAGATCGTCCGGTCGACCAACGACCAGACGTTCACCATCGACCCGTGCAACCTGCAGGTGCTCTACCAGGGCAAGAACCCCTCGGCGGGCGGGGACTACAACCTGCTGCCGTGGCGTCCGGGCGTGCTGACCCTGCAGGGCCAGACCCCCACGACCAACCCGACGACGTCCAACCCCAACCCCACGACGTCCAACCCGGTCCCGACGACGTCCTCGCCGTCGCAGACCTGCACCCTGCCGTCGTCCTACCGGTGGAACTCCTCCGGGCCGCTGGCCCAGCCCAGGTCGGGTTGGTACAACCTCAAGGACTTCACGGCCGTGCCGTACAACGGCAAGTACCTCGTCTACGCGACGATGAACAACGGCAACTACGGCTCCATGAACTTCTCGACGTTCACGAACTGGTCCGAGATGGGATCGGCGTCGCAGAACCAGATGAGCCAGGGCACCGTGGCACCCACGTTGTTCTACTTCGCACCCAAGAACGTCTGGATCCTCGCCTACCAGTGGGGGCCCACGAAGTTCAGCTACAAGACGTCCTCCGACCCCACGAACCCCAACGGCTGGTCCTCGGCCCAGACGCTGTTCACGGGGGACATCTCCGGCTCCAACACCGGCCCGATCGACCAGACGCTGATCGCCGACGACCAGAACATGTACCTGTTCTTCGCCGGTGACAACGGCAAGATCTACCGGGCGAGCATGCCGATCGGGAATTTCCCGGGCAGCTTCGGCTCGAACTACACCACGATCATGAGCGACACCACGAACAACCTGTTCGAGGCCGTCCAGGTGTACCGGGTCAAGGGCCAGCAGCAGTACCTGATGATCGTCGAGTCGATCGGGAGCCGGGGGCGGTACTTCCGCTCCTACACCTCCAGCAGCCTCGGCGGGAACTGGAGCCCCCAGGCGACGTCCGAGAACACGCCGTTCGCGGGCAAGGCCAACACCAGCAACGCCGACTGGACGAACGACATCAGTCACGGTGACCTGGTCCGGGCGACCAACGACCAGACGATGACGATCGACCCGTGCAACCTGCAGCTGCTCTACCAGGGCAAGGCCCCGAACTCCTCGGGCCCCTACGACCAGCTGCCGTACCGTCCGGGTCTGCTGACCCTGCAGCGGTGACCATCCGCTGACCGCACCGCAAGTGCGGTGGTGGGGAGCATTCTCGTGCCTGGCGCGGGGGTGCTCCCCACCTGCATGTGCGGCGGAGGTCAGGGCGTCCGCGGCCTCGCGCGGTAATCGGCCAGGGCCGCCAGAAGCGCGGCGACGTCCGCGGGCCCGGCCAGGCGCAGCCCCGCGGCGGTCGGCCCGGCGCCCACCTTGACCATCAGCGCCGACGACTGCCCCGCCCACGCGCGGAACACCGACTCGTCGCTCACGTCGTCGCCCGCGAACACCACGGCGTCGGCGTCCGCCTCGGCGGCGAGGCGGCGCACCGCGGCCGCCTTGTCGGGCTCGCGCACGGCGAGCTCCACGACGTCCTTGCCGACCAGCACGTGCACGGCCGCCCAGCCGTGCGCGGCGGGCAGGTCACGGGCGCGGGCGGCGAGTGCGGCGGCGACGTCCGGCGGGCAGCGCCGGGTGTGCAGGACGGTGGTGGCGACCTTGTCCTCGACGAACGCGGCGGTGCCCGCCACGAGGGTGCCCAGGGCTGCACGGGCCGCCGCCAGCTCGGCCCGCGCGGCGTCCCCGATCGGCTCCTGCTCGACGGGCACCCCCGGACGCGCCCACTCGCCCCCGTGGCTGCCGACGAGCGTGGTGCCCGCTGGTGCCCGCGACACCGCGGCCAGCTCTCGGAGGTCGCGGCCCGACACCAGGGCGAGCGCGGTGCGCGGCAGGGCGGCCAGCCGGTGCAGGGCGGCCACGGCGGCAGGCAGCGGGGCCGCGGCCATGCGGTCGTCGACCAGCGGTGCGAGGGTGCCGTCGAAGTCCAGGGCCACGAGCAGCGTGCCCGCGGTGGCCACGGCGCGGACGGCGTCCTCCGGGGACCGCGACGGCGGCGACGGCGTCGACTGCGGCACAGGATCGCGCGAGGACGGCTCCTCCACAGCTCCGATCCTGCCCCGCTCCTGCCCAGCTCGCCCGCTCGGCCCTCGCCGCCGGGCGCGAGTCCTGACAGGGTCGGCAACCTCCGGGGCGGCTCACGCGACTGCAGGACCGTCCGAGCTCCCCACCACCTGGTGCGGCGGTGCTGCCGCACGGGAAAGGGCTGATGTCATGGTCGTGAAGTCGAGATCCGCGCGCCGCCGGCTGGCGGCGGGGGCGGTGCTCACCCTCGCCGCGGGAGCCCTCGTGGCGGCCGTCGCCGCGCCCGCCCGGGCGGCGACGTCGTGCACCGTCACCTACCGCGTGACCAACGCCTGGCCGGGTGGCTTCCTCGCCGACGTCGCGGTGGCCAACGAGGCGGGGGACGCGACGCCGGTGTGGTCGCTCACGTGGAGCCGGCCGGCAGGCCAGCACGTGACCGGCGCGTGGAACGCCACGCTCACCGAGTCGGACACCACCGTCACGGCCACCGGCGCGAGCCCGCTCGCGGCCGGGGCCACCGCCACGTTCGGCTTCCAGGGCAGCACCACGGCCGGCACGGGCGCTCCCACCGCGTTCGCCCTCAACGGGCGCGCCTGCGGCGAGGACGGCGCCGGCCCCGCCCCTTCGACGTCCGCCCCCGGCTCCACCGCGTCCTCGTCGAGGACGACGAAGCGCACGAAGACCAAGCGGACCAAGACCCGGACCAGGAAGACCCGTCCCTCGGCGACGTCGACCCGGCCGGGGACCACCTCCACCGCGCCGACCACCACGACGACGTCGACCGTCCCGTCCACCACGCCGCCCGCGACGACCACCCGGCCGGTGCCCACGAGCTCCTCGCCCGTGCCCACCGTCACCGGCCCCTCGACCACGTGGCCCCGCTCGGCGGGGGACGTGAAGGTCAGCGCGGGGATCGCGGTCTCGGGCAGCTTCGACGGCGGCCTGAAGCGCTACTACGGCCTCGGCGACGGCGGGCAGTCCGAGAGCCAGCCCGCGATCTTCACCCTCGCCGACGGCGCCACGCTCCGGAACGTGATCATCGGGACGCCCGCCGGTGACGGCGTCCACTGCCTCGGGAGCTGCACGCTGAGCAACGTCTGGTGGGAGGACGTGGGCGAGGACGCGGCGACGTTCAAGGGCACGAAGAGCACCCAGACCATGACGGTGGACGGCGGCGGTGCCCGTGCAGCCGCCGACAAGGTCTTCCAGCACAACGGGCCGGGCACCTTCGTGATCCGCAACTTCTCCGTCGAGGACTTCGGCAAGCTCTACCGATCCTGCGGCAACTGCTCCACGAGCTACCAGCGCCACGTGGTCGTCGACAACGTCATCGCCAAGGCTCCGGGCACCTCGATCGTCGGCATCAACACGAACTTCGGCGACACGGCGACGATCACGCGGTTGACCCTGCTCGGCGACTCCGGCCGCAAGATCCACGTGTGCGCCAAGTACAGGGGCGTGCCCAAGGGCTCCGAGCCGACCTACCTCGGGGACGGTCCCGACAGCACGAACTGCCTGTACACGGCGTCGTCGGTCACCTATCGGTGACCTGCGGGCCGCCCGTCGCCCCGGCGGCGGGCGGCCCGCGCACCGCGGTGTCGCAAACCCGCCAGCACGGTGTCGGCGGGGCGACGCACACTGGGCACGTGCCCTCCGAGCTCTCCCTCGACCGCGACGCGTGCCTGACGGCCCTGCGCTCGCGCGACGCGCGCTTCGACGGGCAGTTCGTCACCGCCGTCACGAGCACGGGCATCTACTGCCGCCCCTCGTGCCCGGCCCGCACGCCGCTGCCCGAGAACGTGCGCTTCCTGCCCACCGCCGCGGCGGCCCAGCAGGAGGGCTTCCGCGCCTGCAAGCGATGCCTGCCCGACGCCGTCCCCGGTTCCCCCCAGTGGGACGTGCGGGCCGACCTCACGGCGCGCGCCATGCGGATGATCGGGGACGGCGTGGTCGACCGCGAGGGCGTGGACGGGTTGGCCCGCGGGCTCGGCTACAGCGTGCGGCAGGTGCAGCGGCACCTGCGCGCGGAGCTCGGCGCGGGCCCCCTCGCCCTGGCCCGGGCGCGCCGGGCGCAGACCGCGCGCACCCTGCTCGGCAGCACGTCGATGACGGGGGCCGACATCGCCTTCGCGGCGGGCTTCGCCAGCGTGCGGCAGTTCAACGACACCGTGCGCGAGGTCTACGGCGTCGCGGCGGGGCAGCTGCGCGCGCAGGCGCGTCGGGGGCGGCAGACGGCGGGTGAGGTGCACGCGGGAGGGCCAGGGACGGCCGCCCCGCTGGCCGGCGTCGACCTGCGCCTGCCGTTCCGGCCCCCGCTGGTGCCCGACAACCTGTTCGGGCACCTCGCCGCGACGGCCGTGCCCGGCGTGGAGGAGTGGCGCGACGGGGCGCTGCGGGTGGCGATCCGGCTGCCGCACGGCCACGCGATCGCCGCGCTGCGCCCGCCCGTGGGGGGCGCCGGGGGCGAGGCGTGGGTGCCGTGCCGCCTCCTGCTGCGCGACCTGCGCGACCTCTCCGCGGCGATCTCGCGCTGCCGAAGGTTGCTCGACCTCGACGCCGACCCGCTGGCGGTCGACGCGCACCTGGCCGACGACCCGGTGCTCGCCCCGCTGGTCGCGGCGGCGCCGGGCCGCCGGGTGCCGCGCAGCACCTGCGCCGCCGACCTCGCCGTCCGGGCCGTCCTGGGGCAGCAGGTCTCGACCGCCGCCGCCGCGACCCACGCGGGGCGCCTGGCCGCCGCCCACGGCGAGCCGATCGTCGACCCCGAGGGGGGCCTGACCCGGCTGTTCCCCACACCCGCGGCGCTCGCGGGCGTCGACCCGACCACCCTGGCCCTGCCCCGTTCACGGGCCGCGACCCTGCTGGCCCTCGCCGCGGAACTGGCCGACGGCCTCGACCTGGGGGTGGGCTGCGACCGCGAGGAGGCCCGCCGGGCGCTGGCGGCGCTGCCGGGGGTCGGCCCGTGGACCGTCGAGGTCGTCGCGATGCGAGGGTTGGGGGACCCCGACGCCTTCTGCGGCGGTGACCTCGGCGTGCGCGCCGCAGCCCGCGCGCTGGGCCTGCCCGACTCCCCGGCGGCGCTGGCCGCCCGCTCCGCCCGCTGGCGTCCCTGGCGCGCCTACGCCGTCCAGCACCTGTGGGCCACCGGCACCCACGCCGTGAACCGGCTCCCGGACCCGCCCCCGCGGCGGCCCGGGCGCCCCCGCACCGCACCGGAGGAGGACCGTTGACCGTCCACGCCGTCGTCGACTCGCCCGTCGGGCCGCTCACCCTGGTCGCCGACCAGGGAGCGCTCACCGGCGTCTTCATGGACGCCCAGGCGCACCGCCCCGAGGGCTCGCGGTTCGGGGAGCGGGTCGAGCCGCACCCCGACGGGGACGCCGACGCGCGGGTGCTGGCCGAGGCCGCGCGCCAGCTGGAGGAGTACTTCGCGGGCGGGCGGCGCGAGTTCGACCTGCCGCTGGCCGCGCGCGGGACGGCGTTCCAGGAGCGGGTGTGGGCGGCCCTGAGGGAGATCCCCTACGGGACGACGTGGTCCTACGGGCGCCTGGCCGAGCACATCGGCGCCCCCGGCGCTGCCCGCGCGGTGGGCCTGGCCAACGGCCGCAACCCGATCGGCATCGTCGTCCCGTGCCACCGCGTGATCGGCGCCTCGGGGGCGCTGACCGGCTACGGCGGGGGCACCGAACGCAAGCGGACCCTGCTCGCGCTGGAGGCCGGCCAGGCTGCGGGAGCGGCCGCGACGAGCACGCTGTGGTGAGGTTCGAGCCCGTGTCGACCCGAGGATCGGCCGAACGGACATAAACTGCCCACTCGTGAGTGAGACCCGCTGGTTGGACGACGCCGAACAGGCCGTGTGGCGCAGCTACCTCGACGTCATGCGCCTGCTGAACGAGCGCCTGCAGCGGCAGCTCACCGAGGAGTCGGACCTGTCGCTGGCCGAGTACGACATCCTCGTGCACCTGTCCGAGACGACGTCGCGCGCCATGCGCATGTCGGAGCTCGCCGACAAGGTGGTGAACTCCCGCTCACGGCTGACGCACACGGTGGCGCGGCTGGAGCGGCGCGGCATGGTCGTGCGCGAGGCGTGCCCCGACGACGGCCGCGGCGTGAACTGCCGGCTCACCGAGGCGGGGTTCGACATCCTCGTCCGCGCGGCGCCCGGCCACGTCGAGCAGGTGCGGACCTCGGTGTTCGACCCGCTGACGGCCGACGACGTCGCCGCGCTCGGCGCCGCGATGGTCAAGATCCGGGCCGGCCTGCGCGGGGAGGCCGAGGCTGCGGGCGCCCAGGACACCGCGGGCCCGGTGAACGCAGCGGACGCCGCGGTGCCGTTGGGCGCCCGGCCCCGCATCGCCCAGGCCTGACGCCGCCCGCCCTGCGCTCGGCACCCACAGGGGGTCTTGACACACTGGCCCCGTGACGCCCACCACCTCGACGACGCCCACCCCCGCCCCGGCCTCGCAGGCCTGGTTCGAGCGCGCGCTCGCCGTCACCCCGGGCGGGGTGAACTCCCCGGTGCGCGCCTTCCGCGCCGTCGGCGGCACGCCCCGGTTCATGGTGGGCGGCCAGGGCCCGTGGCTGACCGACGCCGACGGGGTCCGCTACGTCGACCTCGTGTGCTCCTGGGGTCCGATGATCCTGGGCCACCGCCACCCGGCGGTCGTCGAGGCCGTGGAGCGGGCGGTCGCGGGGGGCTTCTCCTTCGGAACGCCCAGCCCCAACGAGGTGCTGCTGGCCGAGGAGATCGTCGCCCGCGTCGCCCCCGTCGAGCAGGTGCGCCTGGTGTCCTCGGGGACCGAGGCCACGATGAGCGCGATCCGGCTGGCCCGCGGCGTCACCGGACGTCCGGCGATCGTGAAGTTCGCGGGGCACTACCACGGCCACGTCGACGCGCTGCTGGCCGCGGCGGGCTCGGGCCTGGCCACGTTCGCGCTGCCCGACACCCCCGGCGTCACGGGCGCGGCGGCGGCCGACACGATCGTCCTGCCCTACAACGACGTCGTCGCCCTGGAGGCGGCCTTCGCCGAGCACGGCGACCGGATCGCGGCCGTCATCACCGAGGCCGCCGCCGGCAACATGGGCGTCGTCCCGCCGAAGCCCGGGTTCAGCGCGGCCCTGCGCCGGATCACCCGCGCCCACGGGGTGCTGCTGATCAGTGACGAGGTCATGACGGGGTTCCGGGTCGGCCCGGCCGGCTGGTACGGCCACGAGTCGGGCCTGGACGCCGAGGTCGCGGCAAACCCGCCCGACCTGTTCACGTTCGGCAAGGTGATGGGCGGCGGCTTCCCCGCCGCCGCCTTCGGTGGCCGCGCCGACGTCATGGCCCACCTCGCCCCGGCGGGGCCCGTCTACCAGGCGGGCACGCTGAGCGGGAACCCGATCGCCACGGCAGCCGGCCTGGCCACCCTGCAGGCCTGCACCCCCGAGGTCTACGCCCACCTCGAGGCCACCGCCGCGACGCTGTCGGGTGCCGCGTCGGCGGCCCTGACCGACGCGGGCGTCGCGCACGTCGTCCAGCACGCGGGCAGCATGTTCAGCGTGTTCCTGCTCGACCGCGACGCCGCCGCCGAGGGCCTGAGCGAGGTGGGCGACTACACCGCCGCGAAGCGCCAGGACCTCGAGGCGTTCAAGGCGTTCTTCCACGCGATGCTCGACCAGGGCGTCTACCTGCCGCCCAGCGCCTTCGAGGCGTGGTTCGTCTCGGCCGCCCACGACGGAGACGCCGTCGAGGCCGTCCTCGCCGCCCTGCCCGCCGCCGCGGCCGCCGCCGCCCGCATCCAGGAGTCCGCTCGATGAGCCCCCAGGCTCCCCTCACCGGCCCGACCGGCCCGGCGCCCGCGCCCGGCGTGGAGCGCACCGTCGTCCACCTGCTCCGCCACGGTGAGGTGTTCAACCCCGGCAAGATCCTCTACGGGCGCCTGCCGGGCTACCACCTGTCCGACCTCGGGGTACAGATGGCGCAGCGGGTCGCCGAGCACCTCGCGGGCCGGGACATCGTGCACGTCGTGGCCTCCCCGCTGGAGCGTGCGCAGGAGACGGCGGCGCCCACGGCCGCCGCGCTGGGCCTCGACGTCGCCACCGACGAGCGGCTGCTGGAGTCGCGCAACTACTTCGAGGGCATGACGGTCGCCGTGGGCGACGGCGCGCTGCGCGACCCGAAGCACTGGCGGGTGCTGTACAACCCGTTCCGGCCGTCCTGGGGCGAGCCCTACACCGAGATCGCCGCGCGCATGCTGGCCGCGGCGGCCTCCGCGCGTGACGCCGCGCGCGGGCACGAGGCGCTGTGCGTCTCCCACCAGCTGCCGGTGTGGATCGCCCGGCTCGCCGCGGAGGGCCGCCGCCTGTGGCACGACCCGCGCCGCCGCCAGTGCTCCCTGGCCTCGCTCACGTCCTTCCACTACGACGGAGACGACCTGGTCGCGGTGTCCTACGCCGAGCCCGCGGGGGACCTGCTGCCCGGCGCGTCGAAGGTCGCCGGCGCGTGAGCCGCCCCCGCGCCGCCGTCCGCCGCCTCGCCGCCGCGGGGCTGGCCCTCGCCGCCGTCGCGTCCCTGGCGGCGTGCTCCGAGGGGTCCGACGTCGCCGCGGGGCGGATCGTCGTCGTCCCCGCCGACCGCCGCGAGCAGCCGGTGGCCCTGGCCGGGACGACGCTGGAGGGCGCTTCCTTCGACGTCGCCACCGCGCGCGGGCGCCTCGTCGTCGTCAACGTGTGGGGTTCCTGGTGCGGCCCGTGCCGGAAGGAGGCCCCCGAGCTGGAGCGCGCCCGGGTGCGCCTGGCCCCCGACGGCGTCGCCTTCGTGGGGCTGACGACGCGGGACGACGTCGCGCAGGCGCTGGCGTTCCAGCGCCGGTTCGGCGTCGGGTACCCGAGCATCGACGACCGCGACGGCAGCGTCCTGCTGGGCCTGCGCGGGGCGGTCGGCGCCAACACGGTGCCCGCCACGGTGGTGCTCGACGAGCGGGGGCGGGTCGCGGCGCGGATCAGCGGCGCGACCACCGAGGCGACCCTCGTCGACGTCGTCTCCGACGTCGCGGGCCGCGAGCTGGGCACCGCCTCGCCCGCCGCGAGCCCGTCGGCCACCGCGAGCCCGTCGGCCACCGCGAGCCCGTCGGCCACCGCGAGCCCGTCGGCCACCGCGTCGTCGCGGACGCCCTCGCCGTGACCGGCGTCGTCAGCGACGGTTCGCTCCTGCTGGCCCTGCCGGTGGCGGCGCTCGCGGGGCTGGTCTCGTTCCTGTCGCCGTGCGTGCTGCCGCTGGTGCCCGGCTACCTCGGCTACGTCACGGGGCTGACCGGCGTCGACCTGCAGCAGCAGCGGCGGGGCCGGCTGACCGCGGGCGTCGGACTGTTCGTGCTGGGCTTCAGCGTCGTCTACGTGCTGATCGGCTGGGGTGCGGGCGCGGCGGGGGAGGCGCTGCAGGAGCACCGCGACGCCCTCACCCGCGTGCTGGGCGCCGTCACGATCCTGCTGGGGCTGGCGTTCTGCGACGTCCTGCCGGCCTGGGTGCCGGGAGCACGGCTGGTGACGACGACCGCCCGGCCCGGCCTCACCCCCGCCACCGGGCTGGCCGGGGCGCCCCTGCTCGGCGCCGTGTTCGGTCTGGGCTGGACGGCCTGCACCGGCCCCACGCTCGCCGCGATCGTGGCCATGGCGGGGATCGGCGGGGACGCGGGGCGCGGGGCGGTCCTGGCGTTCGCCTACTGCCTGGGCCTCGGCGTGCCGTTCCTGCTCGTCGCGCTCGCCTACCGTCGCGCGATGGGCGCGCTGGACGTCGTGCGCCGCCACCGCGCGGCCGTGACGAGGGCGGGCGGAGTGGTGCTGGTGGTGCTGGGACTGCTGCTGGTCACGGGGCTGTGGGGGTCGTGGATGGTGCACGTGCAGGGCTGGGTGGCGCAGGTGGAGGTGCCGTTGTGACGTCGGTCGACGACCAGGTGGCCCCGCCCGCCCCGCCGCCCGCCGGCCCCAGGCTGGGGCCGGTGGGCTGGGCCCGGTTCGTCTGGCGCCGGCTGACGACGATGACGACCGCCCTGCTGTTGCTCATGCTGCTCGCGGTGGCGGCGGTGCCGGGGTCGGTCTTCCCGCAGCGGCGGATCGACGAGGGCCGCGTCGTCGCCTACCTCGCCGACCACCCGACGTCCGGTCCGTGGCTGGACAAGCTGGGCTTCTTCGACGTCTACGCCGCGCCCTGGTTCGCGGCGATCTACCTGCTGCTGTTCGTGTCGCTGGTGGGCTGCGTCCTGCCGCGGGCGCGTGTGCACGCCGCCGCCGTCCGCGCCCGCCCGCCGCGCACGCCGCGCCGGCTCGCGCACCTGCCCGTGCACCGGGTGGCGCGGGCGGGGGAGCAGGCGCAGCCCGAGCAGGTCCTCGACCTCGCCCGGACGTTGCTGCGCCGGGGCCGCTACCGGGTCGACGCCGTGCCCGCGGGCGCCGACGATCTCGGCAGCGTGGCCGCCGAGCGCGGGTACGCGGCCGAGACCGGCAACGTGCTGTTCCACCTGTCGCTGCTCGGCGTCCTGATCGCCGTCGGGGTGGGGTCGCTGTACAGCTGGTCGGGGCAGGTGGTCGTGGTCGTCGGTAAGGGGTTCTCCGACACCCGCTCGCAGTACGACTCCTTCCGCGCGGGCACCCGCGTCGACACCGAGGACCTGCCGCGCTTCGGGTTCACCCTCACCGACCTCGTGGCGCGGTTCGAGACCGAGCAGAAGGGCGACCAGTTCGGCGCGGCCCGCTACTTCCGCGCCGACCTCGACGTCGTCGACGCCTCGGGCCGCACGCGCAAGGAGTCCATCGAGGTCAACGGACCGAAGACGGTCGAAGGCGCCAAGATCTACCTGGTCGGCAACGGGTACGCCCCCGTCGTGACGGTGCGCGACGGCCGGGGGGACGTCGCATGGTCGGGCCCGATGCCCTTCCAGCCGCAGGACGACCAGTACTCCTCGACCGGCGTGATCAAGGTGCCCGACGCTCAGCCCCGCCAGTTGGGGTTCGCGGGCAGCTTCCTGCCCACGGCCGTGTTCGACCCCCGTCTCGGCCCGGTGTCGCTGTTCCCCGACCTCACGCTGCCGCGCCTGGTGCTCACCGCGTGGGCGGGGGATCCGGGCGAGGACGACCTCGGCGTCAACGACGGTCGCCCGCAGTCGATCTACACGATGGACTTCTCCAAGGTCACGCAGCTGCGCGCGGAGGGCGGCCAGCCGTTCCGTCCGATCCTCGCCCCCGGCGAGAGCGCCACCCTGCCCGACGGCGCGGGCACCCTGACCTTCGACGGCGTGCGCCGCTACGCCGCCTTCGACATCCACCACGACCCCTCCAAGCTGCCGGCGCTCATCTCGGCCGGGGCGGCGCTGCTGGGGCTGGTGCTGTCGCTGTACGTGCGGCGCCGGCGGGTGTGGGTGCGCGTGCGCCGGGACGGCTCGGGCGCGCTGGTCGTGGAGGTGGCGGGGCTCTCGCCCCGGGAGGACCCCCGGCTGGAGCGCGACCTCGACCAGCTCGTGGCGGCGCTGGTGCCGGGCGTGGGTGAAGATGGGGCGCAGGAGCAGGCGTCCGAGGCGGAGAAGGGAACGGCGTGAGCGTCAACGAGAGCCTCGCCCAGGCGAGCAACACCCTCGTGTACTCCTCGATGGCGGTCTACACCGGCGCGCTGCTCGCGTTCACGGTCGACCTGTCCGGCCGCGGCCGGCCCGGCGGCTCGTCGCTGTCCCAGGAGCAGGCGGAGCCGCAGCGGGAGCGCGTCGCCGCCGGGGCGGCGTCCGCGTCCTCGGGGTCGGCTCCCCGCGGCGGCATCTCCCGGATCGCCGCCGCCGAAGCCCCCGGTGCCCCGGGCGTCGCGAGCCCGCTCCCCGCGGGCCACTCGCGCGCGGCGGGCATCGCGGTCTCGCTGACGTGGCTGGCGTTCCTCCTGCATCTCGGCGGCGTCGTGGCGCGCGCGGCGTCGGCGCAGCGGGTGCCGTGGGGCAACATGTACGAGTTCTCCGTCAGCGGGTCGCTCGTGGTGACCGGGGTGTTCCTCGCCCTGCTGACCCGCCGCGACCTGCGCTACCTGGGCACCTTCGTCACCGGCCCGGTGCTGCTGACGCTGGGCCTGGCCGTCACGGTCCTCTACACGCGCTCCGCGCAGCTGATGCCCGCGCTGCGCAGCTACTGGCTCGTGATCCACGTCTCGGTGGCGTTCATCGCCTCGGCGCTGCTCACGCTCGGGTTCTGCACCACCGTGCTGCAGGAGGTGCAGGCCCGGCGCGAGGCCGCCCGCGCGCAGGGCCGCCCTCCGGCCCGCGGCGCGTTCATGGACCGGCTGCCCGGCAGCGAGGAGCTGGAGCGGTCCGGCTACCGGATGCACATGGTCGCGTTCCCGCTGTGGACGTTCAGCGTGATCGCGGGTGCGATCTGGGCCGAGGCGGCCTGGGGCCGCTACTGGGGCTGGGACCCGAAGGAGGTGTGGTCCTTCGTCATCTGGATGGTCTACGCCGCCTACCTGCACGCACGGCTGACCCGCGGCTGGGACGGCTCGCGGGCCGCGGCCATCGTCTACGTCGGGTACGGCTGCCTGCTGTTCAACTTCCTCGTCGTGAACATCTTCTTCGTGGGCAAGCACTCGTACTCGGGGCTGTGACAACCCCCCGGCCCACCGGCCGGATCAGGAGGCCTTGAGCACGGCCGCGCAGCTGGGTGTGGTGGCCAGGGCCCTGCCCAGGACCCCGGAGGGCTCCAGCTGGCCGACTGCCCGCATGGCCGTCCGCACGCCCCGGTCGGCGGTGGTGACCACCGACGACGTCTGCGTCCAGCGGGTGCGGGCGTCGGCGGCGTCCGTCACCGGCCCGCTGACGAGCGCCTCCAGCACCGTGGCGGCGTCGTCGAGCTGCGCGGTGAGGGGGCTGACCTGCAGCTGGACGGCCTCGCCCGAGACGGTGGCGGGGTGCCCGGCGTCGGCGACGGTCTTCGCGAGGGTCCGGGTCGCGGTGGCGAGGTCGCCCACGGGCTCGCGGAACTGCGCGTCCAGCGCCTTGGCGTCGCCGCCCTCGGCCGAGCCCGTCGCCACCGTGTCCGCCTTCGCCTGCCACGCCGAGATCCCGTCGCACACGGTCTTCGTCCACGTCATCGCGGGCACGCCGGAGTAGGTCAGGGCCTTGCGGGTGCTCGGGCGGGCCGCGGCGGGTGCCGGGTCGTCGCCGGAGCAGGCGGCGAGCCCGGTGACGGCGGCTGCCGCGGCGAGGACGGCGGCGGTGGCTCGGACGGCGGTGCGCGGGTGCAGGGGGCTCACGGTCTCACTTCCCAGGGGTGGCGGGGGCGGTGCGCTGCGCCGGGGCGAGGTGCCCGACGGTGACGGCGGAGGTGGCGGCGACGGCGCGCGAGGGCGCCGCCGCGGTGGGGCCGAGCGCCTGGTCGCGGCGGCGGGCGGCGCGACGGCCGGCGCGGCCGGGTCGGGCACGGTGCCGGTGGCGGTGGGGGCAGGCTCAGCACGACCTGCAGGTCGCGGGCGTCGACGGGCCGCGCGAGCAGGAACCCCTGGACGGCGTGCAGGCCGAGATCGTGGGCGCCGCGCAGCTGCGCGCCGGTCTCGACGCCCTCGGCGATGACCTGCAGGCCGAGATCGTGGCAGGCACCCGCGACGGCGCGCACCAGCCGGTCGTCGCCGCCGAGCTCGCTCGAGAGCACCCGGTCGAGCTTCACGGCGGAGGCAGGCACGTGCCGCAGGGCGGCCAGCCCGGCCCCGGCGAGGCCGAGGTCGTCGATGACCACCTGCACCCCGAGGGACTGCAGCTGGTTCAGCGTGGGGGCGACCCGCTCCGGGTCGACGAGGTCGGCGACGCGCACGTCGACGGCCAGGCAGTCCCCGCTCAGCTCGTGGGCGGCGAGCCGGGCGGCGACGACGGCGGCGAAGTCGGGATCCTCCACCTGGCTGCGGGAGAGGTTGATCGCGACCCGCTCGACGGCCACCCCGGCCGCGCGCCAGGCCACGAGGGCGTTGAGGGCGCGGTTGAGCACCTGGAACCCGAGGGTCTGGCCCAGCCCCATCTCCTCGGCGAGGGCGACGAACCGGCTGGGCGGCACCGACGTGCCGTCGGGGCGGGTCCAGCGGGCGAGGCCCTCGACGACGATCCCGTGCCCGGGCTGCTCGTCGGCGAGGGAGGTGGCCCCGCCGAGCATCTGCCGCAGCACGCCGGCCATGGGCCAGACGGGCTGGAAGGCGAGGTCGATCTCGCCGCGGCGCAGGGCGTCGCGCAGGTCGAGCTCGAGCCCGGCCTGGCTGACGCTGTGGGCGCGCAGGGCGACGTCGAAGGTGGCCCAGCGGGCGTAGGGGGAGCGCGAGGCCGCCTCGCGGGCCTCCTCGGCCGCGCGGATCAGCTCCTCCGCGGTGTCCAGGCCGGGGCTGGCGACGGCCACGCCGATGGTGCACGGCAGGACGACGGGCCGCCCCTGGGCGTCGAGGGGTTCCTCGAGCAGCGCGACGGTGCGTCGCGCCAGCCCGTCACAGCCCTCGGGGCCGACGCCTTCGAGGAGCACCGCGAGGGTCGAGGGCCCGACCCGGGCGACGACGTCCTCGGCGGGGCGGGCCGCGCGCAGCCGACGGGCGGCGTGGTCGAAGGCGGCGTGGGCGGCGCGGGGACCGAGGCCGTCGCTGACCCGGTCGAGGCGGTCGAGGTCGACGACGACCAGCGCCACCGACCCGCCGACGGCGTCGGCCCGGGCCAGCGCCTTGGTGGTGCGGCGCAGGAGTTCCTG
The DNA here is from genome assembly GCA_046330935.1 of Kineosporiaceae bacterium. GTDB lineage: Bacteria > Actinomycetota > Actinomycetes > Actinomycetales > Kineosporiaceae > JAXLRU01. The sequence goes on along the minus strand of JAXLRU010000003.1, from coordinate 160,570 downwards.
CCGGTTCGGCAGGCCGGTGGGCAGGTCGAGGGTGGTGGCGCGGGCGAGCTCGTCGCCGGTGCGGCGGATCTGTCCGGCACGGTCCGCGGCGAGCCCGCTGGTCGCCAGCAGGGCGCGGCCCGACGAGGCGGCGACGGTGGCCAGGAGCAGGCAGGCGAGTCCGGCGACGGCGAGGACCACCGACCAGGTGCGCCGCGCGGGGTCGGCGGCGGCGGCCAGCCCGGAGTCGGCCACGAGGGCGGCGACGGCGGGGGTCCAGCACGCGAGCGCGCAGGCGCCTGAGACGGCGCGCCCGGCGCCGCCCCGCAGCACCACGGGGTAGGTCGCGGCGACGGCCAGGGCGGCGACGAGCGCAGCGGGGGCCAGGGCGAGGTCGAGGGTGACGGCGGCGGCGGGCACGCCGACGGCGAGCAGCGCCCGCACGGTCCGGCTCCACGTGGCGGGCGGACGCCGGCGCAGGGCGGGCAGCCCGAGCACCGCGAGCGCGGCGGCCGCGGCCAGCGGCCAGGACCGCGGCACCGACGGCGCGGCGCTGGCCAGGCCCCACGCATCGGCCGGGACGGTCAGGGCGAGGACGGCCAGGGCAGCCCCGACACCCGCGAGCAGGGCCGCCTCGAGCGGTCCGGCGACGCCGGGGCGGTGGTCCTCGCCCGCGGTGACGGTCGCGTGCACCCAGGCGGGGGCGAGCCCGGGGGCCACGCCGGTGGCGGGCGGTTGCGGGTACGGCCGTGCGGTGGCGCTCATGGGGACTCCCGAGGGTCGCGGAGGCCGGGGCCGGGCCCGGCGGCTGGCTGCAACGCGCCCTCCGCCAGCGTGTGCCGCTGCGGCGCGTCACCGGGGGGTTCGGCCGTTCGGGGCCCCGCCTTGAGCCCGAACGGGTGAGGGGATGCCGCCGGCGGCTCGTTCGCGCACGCACGGTGATCGCGATTGCGGGTGCCCCGGCGCCTTCGGGGAGGGCCGCGGCCACGCGCGCGGGCGGGGCTAGGGTGAGCGCGTGCTCGCGCTGATGAAGTACTCGCTGCTGCGCCTGGTGCTGTTCGGGGTGTGCCTGGGGGTGCTGCTGCTGGTGCGCGTCCAGGCGATGCTCGCGGTGCTGTTCGCGGCCGTGATCAGCGCCGCGCTGTCGTACCTGTTCCTGCGGCGCCAGCGCGACCAGGTGGTCGAGGCGATCGGCGCGCGGGTCGAGGCGCGGGCGGCCGCTGCCGGCGTGCGCGACGAGGACGTCGAGGACGCCGAGGTCTCCCGGCGCGACGAGGCCGACGCCGGCTGACCGGCGCCTGATCGGCACCTGATCGGCACCTGATCGGCACCTGATCGGCTGAGCGTGGGCGTTCCGGCACTCCCCCCGCCGGCACCGGCCGTCCGGGTGACGGCCGCCGGGCTCAGCTCAGCGCGAGGCCGAGCCCAAGCAGCAGCCCGTAGGCCAGCTCGGTGCGCCCCGTGTCGCGCAGCACCGGCAGCAGGGCCCGGCCCCTCGCCCCGGTGAGTACGGCGCGCACGGGGCCGAGGGCGACGGGCGCCGCGAGCAACCCGAGCAGCGCCCACGGGTGCACGAGTCCGGCGGCGGCGGCCGAGACGCCCGCGACGGCGATCAGGCCGACGTAGAGGGTGCGGGTGCGCGGCTCCCCGAGCCGCACGGCGAGGGTCCGCTTGCCGGCGGGGGCGTCGGTGGGCACGTCACGCAGGTTGTTGGCCACGAGGATCGCGCAGGCCAGGCAGCCGATCCCGACGGCCCCGGCCCACGCGACGCCGTCGATGCGGTCCACCTGGGTGTAGGTCGTCCCGAGCACGGCGACGAGGCCGAAGAACACGAACACGGCGACCTCGCCGAGGCCCGCGTACCCGTAGGGTCGGCGCCCGCCGGTGTAGTACCAGGCGGCGACGACGCAGGCGAGGCCCACCGCCAGCAGCCACCAGTGGCCGCTGAGAGCGACCAGCGCGGTGCCGGCGAGGGCGGCGACGGCGAACGAGGCCAGCGCGGCCGCCCGGACGGCGCTCGCACGCGCCGCCCCGGACCCGGTGAGCCGGAAGGGCCCCACCCGCTCGTCGTCGGTGCCGCGCACCCCGTCGGAGTAGTCGTTGGCGTAGTTGACGCCCACCTGCAGCGCGAGCGCCACGACGAGGGCGAGCAGGGCACGCCCGGGGTGCAGCAGCGCCGCCCAGGAGGCCCCCGCCTGGCGCGAGGCGGTGATGGCGGCGGCGGCGCCGGTGCCGACGAGCACGGGCGCGACCGCCGCGGGCAGCGTGCGCGGGCGGGCACCCGCGATCCACTGGGCGGGCGTGGCCATGCGGGTCTCCTCGGCTGCGGGTGTCGCTGACGTCGGCGCACCACGGGTGGTGCGGCGCCTCCATTGTGCGGTGGCCCGCGCGGGTGACGCTGCCCGGGGAGGGAACTGCCGCGACCGGCGTCCCGTCGCAGCCGGCGCCGCAGGAGCCACCGACGGTGGCCCGCGGCCTCACGCCGATCGGCGTGGGCGAGGTCGCAGGGGAGAGGCACAGCGATGGGACTGTTCGTCGTCGGCGTGATCCTGGTGCTGGCGGGCGCGGGCGCGCGCTCGCCGCCGGGTGGCGGATGCGGGGCCGGGTGCGCGGGGCGGCCGGGGCGCCGGGGACGCCGCCGGCCCCGCCTCAGGAGCAGCCGCCGGGGGAGGCCGCGCCGGCCACGAAGGCGGGCCGCAGGGGCGCCGCGGTGACGCGCTACCCGGTGCCCTCGCGCGGGGCCTCGGGGCCGGTCGTGGCGATCTCGCTGCTCGCCGCGGGTGCGGGCGCCCTGGCCCTGGGCGCGATGTGCGTGGGCCTGTCGACGCTCTACACCCAGGACGTCGGCGAGGCGGTGATCGTGCGCAGCCCCGGCGGCACGGTGGTCGGGGTCGACACCTCCCCGGGCTTCAGCTCGAAGGCGCCGTGGAACTCCCTCGTGCGCTTCGACATCCGCAACCAGGTGATCACGATGGCGGGCGAGGGCAGCCCGGACGGCCCGGCGATCACGGCGCAGACCTCCGACAACGCGACGGCGTCGATCGACCTCACCGTCCGGTACTCGATCCAGCCGGGGCGGATCGGCGACATCTACGCCGGCTACCGCTCGCAGGAGAACCTGCGCGAGCGGGCGCTCGACGTCGACGTCCGCTCGATCGTGCGGGACATCCCGATCGGGTTCGCGGCCGGTGAGCTGCGCCAGAGCCGCGGCAAGGTGACGGTGGCGATCACCGACGAGCTGTCGCGGGCCTGGGAGCGGCTCGGGGTCACGGTCGACTCGGTGGACCTGCGCGACATCCGCTACCCCGCCGAGATCGAGCAGTCGCTGGCGGCGGTGCAGACGGCGCGCAGCAAGGTGGAGCAGGCCCGCGCGGAGCTCGAGACGTCCAAGATCGAGGCGGAGAAGATCAAGACGGAGGCCCAGGCGCAGTCCGACGCCGACCAGATCATCCGCTGCGGCGCGCAGAGCACCACGGTGAAGGAGGTCGTCGGCGGCAAGGAGGTCGTGGCCACCAAGGTGATCCCCGTGGCCAACGCGCAGTGCCAGAACCGGCTGAACCAGCAGGTGCTGACCCGCCAGTACATCGACATGCTCCGCGAGGCCGCGGACAAGGGCAACACCGTCTACGTCGTCCCGCAGAGCGCGAACAACCTGATCCAGCTGCAGGCACCGCAGGCGGCGCCCGCCAAGTGAGTCAGCCGAGCAGGTGCCGGGCGGCCTCGCGGTCGGGCTTGCCCGGCCCCCGCACCGGCAGCTCGGGCAGGACCCGCAGGACGCGGGGGGCGGCGGCGCGGCCCAGCCGCCGCCCCACGAGGTCGCGGACGGCGTCGAGGTCGGGGGGCTGCGCGCCGGGGGCGAGCACGACGCCGGCCGCGACGGCCTGCCCCCAGTGCGGGTCGGGGACGCCGACGACGACCGCCTCGCTCACGCCGTCGAGCTCCACCAGGACCGCCTCGACGGCGGCGGGGTCGACCTTCTCGCCCCCGGTGACCACCACGTCGTCGAGGCGGCCGTGCACCGCCAGGCGCTCGCCGTCCCACGACCCGCGGTCGCTGGTGAGGAAGCGCCGGGTGCCGTCCGCAGCCCACGCGAACCCCGAGGTCGCGGCCCGCCGGTGGCGGCGCGGCCCGAGGTCCAGGTAGCCCCGCGCGAGGACGGGCCCGCCGAGGACGATCCGCCCGTCGTCGTCGAGCTCGACCAGCACGCCGTCGAGGGGGACGCCGTCGTAGACGCACCCCCCGCACGTCTCGCTCATGCCGTACGTGGTGACCACGGCCACCCCGGCCTCGCGCGCCCGCTGCAGCAGCGCCGGCGGGGTGGCGGCGCCGCCGACGAGGACGGCGTCGAGAGCGCGCAGCGCGGCGAGACCGCGGGGGTCGTCGAGCAGGCGGGTGAGCTGGGTGGGGACGACGGCGCTGTAGCGGCGGGGGCCGGCCAGCGCGTCGACGGCGTCGGCGAACGCTGCGGCGCGGAAGCCGTCGGGCGAGGCCACGGGCACCGGCACGGTGCCGGCGACGAGGCTGCGGTAGAGCACCTGGAGCCCTGCGACGTGGTGCACGGGCAGCGCCAGCGCCCAGTGTCCGGGCCCGCCGAGGTGGTCGTGGGTGGCCGAGACGGAGGCGAGCAGGGCCGAGGCCGGCAGCAGGGTCAGGCGGGGGGTGCCGGTGGAGCCGCTGGTGGCGACGGCGGCGGCGGTGGGGTCCTGGGGGTCGTCGTCAAGCCCGGTCAGGGCGACCGCGACGGCGGATCGGCCGGGCTCGAGGGGGCGGACGGCGGGCCCGGTGCCGGACAGCCCGGCGCGCAGGGCGGCGAGGACGTCGTCGAGCAGCGGGCGGGTCCAGCCGGAGGCGGCGTCGGGCAGGCGCAGGGGGAGCAGCTCGCGGGGTGCCGGCACGGCGAGAAGGCTAGCCGCGTCACCCAACGGTGCCGCTCGGCGACTGATGGTGACGACGATCTGCGGGTGGCGCATTCCCCGAAGGGGGGTCGGGGTGGGAAGCTGGGCTGGTGCAGTCGGTGGAAGAGGCACTGGCCGAGCTCGGCCGCGTCCATCCGGTGCTCGCCGGTGACGCCCGTCTGGCGTGGGAGGCCCTGACGGCGGGCGACGGACCGTCGAGCGTCACCCAGTGGCGCGTGCAGCAGTTCTGCTGGGACGCCCTGCCCCGGCGGCATCCCGACGACCCGGCCCGCCGCTGGCGCGTGGCCTGTGCGCTGGCCACCCTGCTCGACGCGCTCGGCCTGCAGCGTTACGCGACGATCGCCCGCGGTGAGGTCACCCGCGAGATCGCCTTCGGCGGGGACGACGGCGTGGAACGCTCCCGCAGCCTGATGCGCCGGGCCATGCAACGCTCCGGGATCGAACCGCCCGACACCGAGCTGATCACGTGGGGGTCGGTGATGGGGGGCGCCGAGGGTCGTGCCCTGGAGGAGGTGGCCGACCGGCTGGAGCTGGCCGTGGCCGCGGGCGAGCTGCAGCCGGGCACCCGCGGGTGGCGCGACCGGCAGGCCGAGGTGGCTCTCGGCGTCCTCACCCGTGAGCGGCCCGAGCTGTCGGGGCGCAGCTACTACGACGAGCTGCTCGACGAGCGGCTCGACGACTGGGTGCGCGGGGCCCGCTCGACCGTCCGGTCCTGCCTGCTCGCCCCCCTGGAGGCGCGGCTGCGCGAGCCCGTCGAGCCGGGCATGGCCGCCCCCGCACGTGCGCTGCTGCGCCCGCTGGACTGGCTGCTCGGCGAGGTCGGCGAGGGGATCCTGCTCACGGCCGCCGGCTACCTGCCCCCGCGCACCGTGGGCCGCGCCCTCGACGTCCTCGGCTGGCGCCAGGAGCTGATCGGGCCCGCGACCCGCGAGGTCGACGCGTACCCGGTGCTCAGCCTGCGCGAGACCGCCCAGCGCCTGGGCCTGGTGCGCCGCCGGGGGCCCCGCCTGCTGCTGACGCCCGGCGGGCGCGCGGCGCTGGCCGACGGCGTGATGCTGTGGCAGGCCGTGGCCGCCACCCTGGTCGGCCCCGAGCACAGCGCCTTCGCCGTGGCCTACGAGGTGGTCCTCGCCGTCCTCGAGGGCGGCGACGCCGTGCCCGAGCGCGACGTCTGCCAGATGGTGCAGGCGGTGGTCACCGAGTCGGGGTGGCGGCTGCCCGGGCGTCGCGAGCCCGCCGAGTCCGACACCTCCGCGCTGTTCTTCCAGGTGCTGCACGAGCTGCGCTGGCTGGAGCTGGTGCAGGAGACCGGTGCCCTCACCGATCGCAGCATCCGCGCGCGGGCCGGGGCCGAGGAGCTGTTCCGCGCCGCGCTGCGGCACCGGGTCCTGCACCGCATCGTCCCGGGCGGCTGATCTCCCTACGTCGGCTCCAATACGTCGGTTGACGACGTATCGGTGACCGGCATATGGTCGCGGCATGAGCATGCGAGAGCCCACGTACTACGTGCTGGCCGCGCTGCAGGACGGACCGCTGCACGGGTACGCGATCCTGCAACGCTGTGCCGAGCTGTCCGGGGGGCGGGTCAGGATGTCGACCGGCACCCTCTACGGCGCCCTGGAGCGCCTCGCCGCCGAGGGTCTCGTCACCCCCGGTGAGGCCGAGGTGGTGGCGGGGCGCACCCGTCGCGCCTACGCCCTGACCAGCGAGGGCACCTCCGCCCTCCACGCCGAGGCCGAGCGCCTCGCCGCGGCGGCCGCCGTCGTCCGGCGCAGCCCCGGCTCCTTCGCCGCGTTCCGCCCCGGGCTGGGCACGGCATGAGCGCCGTCACGGGGGAGGCCGGCCGGGCCGGCCTGGAGCACCTCGAACGCCTGGAGCGCCGGTACCGCCGCGCGCTGCTGGCCTACCCGCGCCGCTACCGGCGCGAGCGCGGCGAGGAGATCGTGTCCACGCTGATGGACGCGGCAGAGCACGCGGGCGGGGTGGGTGCCGGCGACGGGGCGGCACCCACCTCGACCGCGCGCACCGACGTGCGGGAGCTCGCCGCGCTGGTGGCGGCGGGCCTGCGGCGCCGGGCGCGCCACGAGAACCGCTGGTGGGACGCCGTACGCTGGGCTTCCGTGATCATGATCGGTTTCATCGTGCTGCGCTCGGCCACGGTGTTGCAGATGCAGCTGATCGGGCGACAGGCGGGCGGCTGGCTGCTGCCCCGCGCACTCGACGACCTCGGCTGGTGGCTGAACGGCCCCACCGCCACTGTCCTGTTCGGCGCCCTGGCGCTGCTGGCCCTGACCCGTGGCCTTCCTGTGCTCGCCTGGGGTGCCTGTGCGCTGCTGGCCGGCGCGCGCATCGCCTCCTTCACCTCCACCGGGCGCGCCTCGCCGGCACTCGTCGCCGTCCTGGCCCTCGCGTGGCTCGCCGGTCCGCTGGCCCTCGCGGTGCGCGGCGGACGGGCGAGCCGGTACGGCTGGGGCCCCGTGGCGGCGGTGGTGCTGCTGCCGCTCGCGGCGCCGGCGATTCCCGTGAACCTCGCGTCGCCCTACCTCGTCGTGTTCGCGACCGTCGTCCTCGGCGCCGTCCTCAGCTCCGGCTTCGCCCGGGGCCTGGCGCTGGCGGCGACGATCCTGCTCCTGCGCTCCATGGCCGCGTCCTGGCCGGGTGGCGTGCAGACCGACGCCGTCCTCCTCGCCGTCGTGGCACTCGCCTGGGCCGAGCTGCTCGACCGGGTGATCAACCCGCGCCTCGAGCGGCACGGTCAGGGCCCCGACACCCCCGGGGCGGTGGCGGCGTGAGCGCGCGGAGCGGGGGCACCCCGCGAGTCGACGCCGCCGAGCGCACCTATCGGCGGGCGCTCCTGGCCTACCCGCGGCGCTACCGCAGGATCTACGGCGCCGAGATCCTGTCCACCCTGCAGGACGCCGCCGACGCCCGGGAGCGCGAGCCGGCCGAGTCCTCGGGCCCCGGCAGCGGTGAGATCCTGCCCGGGCCCCCGCAGGTGGCGCGCCGACGGGAGGTCGTCGGCCTCCTCCTCGGCGGGCTGCGGGTTCGCGCGCGGCGCTGGTGGCCCGCACTCCTGGTCGCGGGGATGCTGCAGACGGCGTTCACGGCGGGTGGGGGGCTGGACATGGCCCGCGTCTCCATCGGGAACGACCTCGGCGACGCCGCCTCGCGTGCGGGAGTGGCGCTGCACAGCTGGTCCACGATCGGCGGCGCGGTGCTCGACCTCTACGGCGCGCCGCTGCTGGCCGCGGTCCTGCTCGTCGCGCTCGCGCGGCGGTGGACGCGGGTGGCCGTCGCGGTCCTCGCCGCGCAGGCCGCGCTCGTGGTGGCCGCAGGGGTGGTCCAGGGCATCGGCTACGTGCCCTGGCGGCTGGTGGGCCTGGCCTGGATGGCGCTGCCGGTCCTCGCGCTCGCCCTCCGGGGCCGGTCCGTGCCGCACCTTCCTGCGTGGTGGATCGTCCCGATCGTCGCCGGGTACTGGTGGGCCCACACGGCGGTCGTCGGCGCGGTGTCGGTCTCGATCGTGGTGATCGTGGCGACTGTCCTCGTCACCCCCGTCACCGCCCGGGCCGGGGCCCTGGTCGCCGCATCGATCGCCCTGGAGAACCTGCTCGTCGGGGGCGCGGGGACCGTCAGCCAGCTGACCGCTGTGCTTGCCGTCGCGCTCGTGGCCTGGGCGGCGCTGTTGGAACTGGTCTCGGACCGCGCGGGTGCCAGGCGTCGACGCCCGGCGTGAGGCCGGGCCGCCGTCCGCGGTGGACCCGCCCCGGCGCACCTCGTGGCGGCGCCGGGCAGCCCTTCTCTTTCCCAGAATCGTCAAGGAAACGTGACACGTTCTGGAAAGAGAACGGCCTCGGGCTGCGGGGGACGGCGCGCGCCGCCCGAGCGCCCCACCGGCCGCACGCCGGTCGAGCGCTGCGGCCTCACCAGGGTGCGCGGCCCAGGGCCCGCAGCAGCCAGCCGGTGACGACCGCGGTCGGCACCAGCAGGACGGCCGCCGCGGCGAGGTAGGCCGCGACGGCGAGCGCTCGCGAGGGGGCGGGCGCGGCGTCGGCCAGCCGCGCGAGTCGCAGCTCGCGCTCGGCGAGGGGGTCGCGGTCGGGGCCACTCGGCGGCGTCGGATCTCCCATCGGGGATCCGACGCCGCCGAGCCGCGTCAGGGCCTCGTGGAGGGGGCGGGCACCGGCCCGGCGCGCGGCGGCGTCGTCCGCCAGCAGTTCCAGGAGCAGGTGGACGGCGGGCAGCGACGCCTCGCTGCGCAGCGGAGCGGGGACCGCGCGGGCGACCGCGGTGAAGAACTCCAGCACGAGGTCGTGGCGGGCGCGCAGGTGGGCGCGCTCGTGCGCGACGACCGCGGACAGCTGCGCGGGGTCGAGCCCTTCGACGGCGGGCCCGCTCAGCACCACCCGCGGCGAGGCGCCGGGCAGGCAGTAGGCCATCGGCGTCGGGCCGTCGAGCACGCGCAGGCCGGCGCCCTCGGCGGCCTGGGCCACCCGGGCGGCGGCGCTGCGCCACGGGTCCTCGCCCGCGCGGTCGAGCAGGTCCACGAGCAGGAGGTGGTGGGCGCGGCGCCGGCGGGTGCGGTGCCCGAGGACGACCAAGGCCACGGCCAGCCGGGCGACGATCACCAGGGCGAGCCCGACGGCGGCGACGAGCGCCCCGACCGCCAGCGGGCCCCGGGTGCCCCGCGCGGCCACGAGCTCCTCGGGCCCGGCCAGGACCACGCCCACCGCCGACAGCCCCGACGCCAGGACGACGGCCTGCCAGACGACGACGGCGGCCCGCGGGGCGCGGGAGGGCCAGTGGGCGCGGGCGAGCCGGGCGGGGACGGCGCGGGAGAGCAGGAAGCCGTAGGCGCCGAGCAGGAGGGCGGTCACGAGGCCGTGGTCGGCGGGGTCGGGACGGCGATCAGCGCCCGTCGAGGGCGGCGCGCAGTGCCGCGGCCTCCTCGGGGCCGACCCGCCCGACGAAGTGGAGGAGGGCGGCCTGCCGCGCCTGCCCGTCCCCGATCCCCCCGAGCGCGTCGAGCATCAGCGCGGCGGTGGCCTCGGCCCGCGACTGCACCGGCGAGTAGCGGTAGGCGCGGTCGGCCTTCTCCTGCCGGACCAGGCCCTTCTTGGCCAGGCGGTCCAGCACGGTCATCACCGTCGTGTAGGCCAGCGGGCGGCTCTCGGCCAGGTGCTCGTGCACCTCGCGCACGGTCAGGGCGCGGTCGGCGTCCCACAGGCGCGTCATCACCTCGCGCTCGAGGTCTCCGGGGGCGGCGGCGGGGCTCATGCCACCACGGTAACCGCAGAGCGCGGAAAGGCAACGGGCACCGTAGTACTACACGACGTAGTATGTGAGGCGAGGCTCACCTCACCCGGAAGGCCGCACGCCATGACCCTCGACGTCCTCGACGTCACGCGCTTGCAGTTCGCGGTCGTGACGATCTACCACTACCTCTTCGTCCCCCTGTCGATCAGCCTGTCCGCGATCACCGCGGGCCTGCACACGGCGTGGTACCGGACCAGGGACGAGCACTGGCGCCGCCTCACGCTGCTGTCGGGCAAGCTGCTCGTCGTGACGTTCGCCGTCGGGGTCGTCACCGGCCTGGTGCAGGAGTTCCAGTTCGGCATGGCGTGGAGTGACTTCGCCCGCTTCTACGGCGACGTCTTCGGCCCCACCCTGGCGATCGAGGGCATGCTCGCGTTCTTCCTCGAGGCCACGTTCCTCGGCCTGTGGTGGTTCGGCTGGGACCGCCTGCCCCGCGGCGCGCACCTGGCGACCATCTGGACCGTCGCGATCGGCACCCAGGTCTCGGCGTTCGTCATCCTCGCCGCCAACGCGTTCATGCAGAACCCCGTCGCCTACGCCTACGACGAGCGGACCGGCCGCGCGGGCCTCACCAGCTTCACCGACCTGCTGCTCAACGAGGTCAACCTCGCCGCCTACCCGCACACCGTCGCCGGCGCCTTCATGTCCGGCGGCGCCCTGCTGCTCGCGATCGGCGCCTGGCGCCGCTGGGCCTCCCGGCTCCCGCTGACCGCCGAGGACGCGCGCGGGTTCGGCGTCCTCGCCCGGCTGGGCGCGTGGGTCACCCTCGCCGGAGGGATCGCGACCGCCGTCAGCGGCGACCACCTCGGCAAGGTGATGACCGCCGTCCAGCCCATGAAGATGGCCGCCGCCGAGGCGCTCTACCGCACGACGACCGGCGCCCCGTTCTCCGTCTTCGCGATCGGCGGGCTCGACGGCGGCGAGCCCGGCGTCCGCCTGGACGTCCCGCGGGTCCTGTCGGTCCTCGCCACCGGCTCCCCGAACGGGACGGTCCGCGGCATCGACGACCTGCAGGCCGAGTACGTCACCCGGTTCGGGCCCGGCGACTACGTGCCCGTCGTCCCCGTCGCGTACTGGTCGTTCCGCCTCATGATCGGCATCGGGATGGCCGCCGCCGCCCTGGCCGCCGCCTACCTGTGGTCCACCCGCAAGGGACGCCTGCTCGCGCACGAGGGCCGGGTGCTGCCCGACGTCCCACGCCGGCAGCGCCGCGCGGTCGCCGTCGCGCTGCGTGCCCTGTGGCTGCTGCCCGTCCTGCCCGCCCTCGCCACCACCTTCGGCTGGATCTTCACCGAGACCGCCAGGCAGCCGTGGATCGCCTTCGGGCTGACCACGGTCGCCGAGGGCATCTCGCCCGGGCTGACCCTGACCGAGGTGCTCGTGTCGCTGGGACTGTTCGCCGCCGTGTACGGGGTGCTCGCCGTGGTCTGGGTGCGGCTGGTCCTGCACCTGGCGCGGCTGCCCCTGTCGTCCGAGCCCGTGGGGCTCGGCGCGTTCTCCCTGGTCGACGACGACCCGGACGACGACCCGCACGCCGGAGCTCCGGCCGAACGGGAACCCGCCCGCGCCACCGTCGCCTGACCTCCCGCAGCCGCCGCACCCCACCTGGAGACCGCCGTGGACCTCGTCCTCGCCTGGCACGCCGTGATCGTCGCCTGCTGGGTGCTCTACTTCGTGCTGGAGGGCTTCGACCTCGGGGTCGGCGTCCTCGCCGGGTTGCTGGGCCGCGACGACCACGAGCGCGGCGCCGCTGTCCGGACCATCGGGCCGTTCTGGGACGGCAACGAAGTCTGGCTGGTGGCGGCGATCGGCGCCACGTTCGCCGCGTTCCCCGCCTGGTACGCGGGCCTGCTGTCGGGGCTCTACCTGCCCGTCGTGGTGCTGCTCCTGCTGCTGGCCGGCCGCGGCGTCGCCATCGAGTTCCGCGCCAAGGGCCCCGACGAGCGGTGGCGGCGCACCTGCGACGCCGTCCACGGCCTCACCTCGGCCGGGATCGTCGCGCTGTGGGGCGCCGTCCTCGCCGTCATGGTCCGCGGTCTGGCCCTGGGGCCCGACGGCGAGGTGGACTCCACCGGCGGCGCGCTCGCCCGCACTATCGGGCCCCTGCTGACCCCCGCCGCCGCGCTGGGCGCCGTGCTCGCGCTGCTGCTCGCGCTCGGCATCGGCGCCGCCTACCTCAGCCTGCGGATTACCGGTCCCGTCCGCTCGCGGGCGCGCGCCGTCGCCGTCCTCACCCTGGCCGCGGCGGCCGCCGTCACCGCGGTGCTGCCCCTGCGCCCGCTCGCGCCGGCCGCCGCGATCGCACTCGCCGCCGCCGCACTGACGGCCGCGGCCCGGCGCGAGGCGCTCGCCTTCGCGGCCGCCGCGGCAGCCGTCGGGGCCGTCGTCGTCGCGGTGCTCACCCGGCACACCTCCGACGGCGTCCTGCTGCCGAGCACCCTGGACGCCGCGTGGTCGGTGACCAGGACCGGCGCGGCCGCGGGGGAGCAGGCGCTGCGGCTGATCACGACGGTGGGTGTCGTCGCCGTCCCCGGGGTCCTCGCCTACCAGGCGATGTCCTACGTCGTGTTCCGGCGGCGGGTCACGGGCGAGCGCGTGCCCGCCTGAGGCTCACGGCCGGCGCTCGTCGTCCCGCTTGCCGTCGGCGTCGTCCCGCTCGCCGTCGGCTTCGTCGGGGGCCGCCGTCTTGTCGGGAGCAGGAGCGGGCTTGGCGAGCTCGCGGGCCAGCCGGGCGAGGAACTCGGGGTCGTCGTCGGGCGCGACGACGCGGGGGCGGCGGGCGGGGGGACGCGCGCCGGGCCGGGTCGGCAGTCCGGACGACGACGCGGGCGCTCCGGGGCGGGCCACGGCAGGCATGCCGTCCTCGGCGTCGTCACCGCGCCGCGGTCGGCCGGCGAAGATCCACGCGAGGCCACCCGCGAGCGGCACCAGCACGATGAGGATCACCCACACCCGGCGGGAGAACAGTCGGACGCGTTCGCGGGGCGTCTGCAGGCAGTCGACCAGGCAGAACACCAGCAGACCGATCTCGAGCAGGACCGGCAGTCCGCGCGTCAGCAGGAGCATGACCCCTCCTCCGGGCGCCGACCGGGCCGACCTGGAGTGGTCGGGCGACGGCGCCTTGGTCCTGGGCAACGGCCGGGGCCGCCCCCGGGGTTCCCGGTCCGAGGAGTCCTCGACGAAGGATCAGCGCTGCGGACCGGCGCCGCTCGGCCCGCTCGACCCGCCCGGGTCGTCGTCGCCGTCGGCGTCGCTCCCGCCGGCCATCCCGCCGGCACCGCCCGCGTCGGGGCTCCGCTCGTCGCCGCGGCGCCGCAGTTCCTCTTCGCGCCGCAACAGGTCGGCCTCCCACTGCCCGAGGGTGCGCTCCTGCTCGCGATCGACCCGGGAGATCTGGGCGAGGAACTCGGGGTCGTCGTCGGGGGCGAGCGGAGCGCGGGACCGGCCCGGACGCTCGTACTCGGGGAAGCCCGCCGTCCGCGTCGAGGGCCACGGCGCGCCCGATGCGGCGGCCCGCTGGGGCCGGCCGGCGACGAGCCACGCGATCCCGCCCACCAGCGGCATCACCACGATGAGCACCAGCCACCAACCCTTGGCGAGGTTGCGGGTGGCCTCGGCCGGGGTCTGCACGCAGTCGACGACGCAGAACACGAGCAGGCCGATCTCGAGCAGCAGCGGCAGCCCGCGGGTCAGCAGGAACACGGCCGTCTCCCTTCGCCGCCCCGCATCATGACAGGCTGCGAGCGGGCCGGGCAGGGGTCGGCGGGCGTCGGGGTCGGTAGGCCTGGGCGTCGGTCGGCTGAGGCGTCGGTCGGCTGAGGGGTCAGTAGGCGTAGGGGTAGGGCGTCCAGTCGGGGTCGCGGCGCTCGAGGAAGGAGTCGCGGCCCTCGGCGGCCTCGTCAGTGCCGTACGCCAGCCGCGTGGCCTCGCCCGCGAACACCTGCTGGCCCACGAGCCCGTCGTCGACGAGGTTGAAGGCGAACTTCAGCATCCGCTGCGCCGTCGGGGACTTGCCGTTGACCTCCGTGGCCACCTCCAGCGCCACCGTCTCCAGGTCGGCGTGATCGGCGACGAGGTTCACGGCACCCATCCGGTGCATCGTCTCGGCGTCGTAGGTGCGCCCGAGGAAGAAGATCTCCCGGGCGAACTTCTGCCCCACCATCCGCGCCAGGTACGCCGAGCCGAACCCGCCGTCGAAGCTCGCGACGTCGGCGTCGGTCTGCTTGAAGCGCGCGTGCTCGCGGCTGGCGATCGTGAGGTCGCAGACGACGTGCAGGCTGTGCCCGCCCCCGGCCGCCCAACCCGGCACGACCGCCACGACCACCTTCGGCATGAACCTGATCAGCCGCTGCACCTCGAGGATGTGCAGTCGCCCGCCGTGGGCGCGGGTCAGGGCCTCGTCGACGGCGTCCGCCGTCTCCCCGGGCCGCCCCGCCTCGTCGGCGGTCGTGTACTGGTAGCCCGAGCGGCCGCGGATGCGCTGGTCGCCGCCCGAGCAGAACGCCCACCCGCCGTCCTTGGGGCTCGGCCCGTTGCCGGTGAGCAGGACGCAGCCGACGTCGGGGGAGCGGCGCGCGTGGTCCAGCGCGGTGTACAGCTCGTCGACCGTGTGGGGGCGGAACGCGTTGCGCACCTCGGGGCGGTCGAACGCGATCCGCACCGTCGCCCCGGCGCGGCCCGGCAGCGTGCTGCGGTGGTAGGTGATGTCCGTGAACGCGAAGCCCGGCACCTCCGCCCACGCCGACGGGTCGAAGATGTCGGACACCTGGCGCGGCTGGTCACTCACGGCTCGCCAGCTTAGGGCGGCGTCCTAGAGTGCGGCCGTGCCGGTCCTTCCCCGCCTCGCCGACGTCGCGGACGCCGCTCGCGTCGTCACGCTGCCGATGCGGGTCCGCTTCCGAGGCGTGTCCGAGCGCGAGGCGCTGCTGCTCCAGGGCCCGGCGGGGTGGGGCGAGTTCGCGCCGTTCCTGGAGTACGACGACGCGGAGTCGGCGCGCTGGCTCGCATCGGCGATCGACGCGGCCTGGCACGCCGACGAGTGGCCGGCGCCGGTGCGCACCGAGGTGCCGGTCAACGCGACCGTGCCCGCGGTCCCGGCCGAGGACGTCCCGGGGGTGCTCGCCCGCTTCGACGGCTGCACGACGGCGAAGGTCAAGGTGGCCGAGCGGGGCCAGGCGCTGGCCGACGACGTCGCGCGGGTCCGCGCGGTCCGCGACGCGCTCGGCCCGCACGGACGCATCCGCGTCGACGCGAACGGCGGCTGGGACGTCCCCGACGCCGTCCGCGCGCTGACGGCCCTGGCGCCCGCCGGCCTGGAGTACGCCGAGCAGCCCTGCTCAGGCGTCGGGGACCTCCGTGACCTGCGCCTGCGCCTGGCCCGCGCGGGTGTCGACGTGCCGATCGCGGCCGACGAGAGCGTCCGCAAGGCGGAGGACCCGCTTCGGGTGGTGCTCGCCGGCGCCGCGGACGTCGTCGTCGTCAAGGTCGCCCCGCTCGGCGGGGTCCGCGCCGCCTACGAGGTCGCCACGAGGCTCGGCGCCGAGCACGGCGTCCCCGTCGTCGTCTCCTCGGCTCTCGACACGTCCGTCGGCATCGCCGCGGGCGTGGCGCTCGCCGCCGCGCTGCCCGAGCTGCCCTATGCCTGCGGGTTGGGCACCGCGTCGCTGTTGGCAGCGGACGTCACGGCGCACCCGCTCGTCCCGCGGGGCGGCGTGATGCAGGTGGCCCCGGCGACCGTCGACGACGACCTCCTCGCCGAGCACGCGGCGCCGCCGGAACACCAGGACTGGTGGCGACGCCGCCTCGAGCGCTGCTACCGGCTGCTCGAGGACGGCGCCGCCGGATCGACCCCCTGAGCATCGGCCAGCCTCACCACGACATCCGCAACCGCCTCCGGCCGTGACCAGTGCGCGAGGTGCGAGGCACCCGGAACCTCCACGTACTCGCCGCCCGAGAGGCGGCGTGGCCACCTCCGCGCCCAGGCCGCCGTCGACAGCGGACGGTCGAGCCCCCGCGGACGACGGCGACGGTGGCACGGTCACCTCACGCAGCCGGGCACGCGTGGGGTGGGCGAGCCCCGTCCGTGCCGTGGCGAGGTAGCGCCGCGGGCCGCACGCGGCGTAGTCCCGCCCCAGCAGGAGCGAGACCCGCGGCGCCTCGTGGACGGTGTTACGCACCAGCCGCGCGGCCTGCGCGGTGAGCGACCGGTGCCGCTGGTCCATCGCCGGGCCGATGAGCACCAGGCCCGACGCCGCGCCTGGGTGCGAAGCGGCGAGCTCCACGAGCACCTGCGATCCGAAGGAATTGGCGACGAGCGTGCGGCCCTCGCGGCGGGTCTCGCACAACCACGCGGCGAGGTCGGCGGCCAGGGCGGGGACGTCGGCGACCGGCCGCGCGGCGGGCGCGCGGGTCAGCCCGAACCCGGGAAGGTCGGGCGCGATCACGGCGTGGCCCAGCCGGTAGAGCTCGGCGGCGAGCCGCGCGAAGTAGCGGTGCGAG
Organism: Kineosporiaceae bacterium; assembly: GCA_046330935.1. Taxonomy (GTDB): domain Bacteria; phylum Actinomycetota; class Actinomycetes; order Actinomycetales; family Kineosporiaceae; genus JAXLRU01. Next base: position 143,861 of record JAXLRU010000003.1, on the reverse strand, counting down.
CAGCCGAGGCCGTGGACCAGCACGATTTCCGGGCGGCCGGGCAGCCCGGGGCCGAGGGCGGCGGCACGCAGCGCGCCGGACGTCTCGAGCGCCCCCCAACCGGGGCGGGTCAGCGGCAGGGCGAGGGGCACCCTCTGACGGTAGTTTCGCGGGGCCTTGCGGGCACCTCGACGTCGTGGCTGCCGCCCCCGGGCCGGTGCCTCATGCCGTCCGGTCGGCCGGTCGGCCGAGCAGCCCCGCCACGAGTTCCCGGATCGCCGGTGACGGCGTGAGTCCGAGCTGGCGGCGTAGGAGCGTCCGGTAGACGTGGAACTGCCGCAGCGCCTCCGCCACGTTGCCCTGATCAAGGTGCACCTGGATCAGCCGCCGCTGGGCAGACTCGCGCAGCGGGTCGCCGGCCACGGCGAGCAATGCGGCGGCGAGGGCGTCCTCGGTGCGCCGCGCACGCAGGAGGGCCCCGGCGATCCGCTCGAGGGCGTGCAGCCGGCGCTGGCGGTGGTGCTCCTGCTCGGCAAGCAGCCACTCCTCGTCGCGGTCGGGCAGCAGGTCCTCCGCCAGGAGCGCGACGTCGTCCGCGCCGGCACGCGCCCACCCGTCGGCGCCGCCCCGGGCGAGGTCCTCCATGGAGGCCCGCGCCCGCCAGAAGTCGACGTCGGCGCCCGCAGGCAGGCCCACCGTCGTGGTGTCGGCGGCGACGAGCGCGACGCCCTCGGGCCGCGGCAGGCGTCGCAGCGTCGTCCGCAGGTTCGCCGACGCCTGCGCTCCCGTCGCCTCGGGCCACAGCTCGGCCGCGACGCGGGCGCGCCGTACCGCGCGCCGGTGCAACCCGAGGAACGCCAGCAGGCGCTGGCCCCCGCCGCGGATCGGGACGTCGAGGGGGAGGGCCGGGTGTGCGTGGTCCGGGGGTGGCAGCAGGTGCACCGCGAACCCGCCCAGCAGGTGCACGGCGACGCGCGGTGCGAGCCCGTCGGCGACGTCCATGTCCCGCCCGTGCCCGGCTCCGAGATCCCTACGCACTCGTCGAGGGTCGGTGCGGTCACGCCGGCGTCACGCGCCGGTGGACGCCCGGGTCACGGGCGCCGGGCATCACCAGGAGGACCAGCCCGACCGACCCGTCGCCGGAGGTGACCGTGTTCTTCCACTACAAGGGGCTCCAGTTCGAGGCCAAGCCCGACAAGCCGGACCCCATCCTCGCCAAGCACCTCCAGGAGCTGCTGGGCGGCGCGTTCGGGGAGATGACCGTCGCCATGCAGTACCTGTTCCAGGGCTGGAACTGCCGGGTGCCCGGCGAGTACAAGGACCTCATCCTCGACACCGCCACCGAGGAGTTGGCCCATGTCGAGATGATCGCCACGATGATCTCGCGGCTGCTCGAGGGCGCGCCCCACGAGGCGCAGGTGGAGGCCGTGGACGGCAACCCGATGGTCGCCGCGGTGATGGGCGGGATCAACCCGCAGCACAAGATCGTCTCGGGGCTGGGCCCGGCCCTGACCGACAGCGCCGGGGAGGCGTGGAGCGGCAAGTACATCATCGCCAGCGGCAACCTCTACGCCGACTTCGCGACGAACGCGGCCGCCGAGATGCAGGGGCGGCTGCAGGCGGTGCGGGTCTTCAACATGAGCGACGACCCCGGCGTGCGGGAGATGCTGCGCTTCAACATCGCCCGCGACACGATGCACCAGAACCAGTGGCTGGCCGCGATGGAGCAGCTGCAGACGGACGGGCTGGACGCCCTCCCGGTGCCCGACAGCTTCCCCGAGTCCGAGCAGAACAACGAGCACGCCTACACGCTGTGGAACCTCAGCGAGGGCAACGACTCGGCGCAGGGGCGCTGGGCGTCCGGTCCGTCGATGGACGGCAAGGGCACGTTCAGCGTTGTCGAGAACCCGGTGCCGCTGGCGCCGGAGCCGGTGCTGCCCCCCGCGCCGCCGGTGTTCCACGGCACCCCGTCGGTGCCCGACGCGAGCGGGCTGCTGCACAAGGTGAAGGACGTCCTCAGCTGAGGACGGACGTGCCCGGGCCGGTCCTGTCCTCGCAGGGCCGGTCCGCGGCGTCCGGCACGTCGCCGGACGCGCGCGACGGGCGGCAGGGGGACGCCGGCGGGCAGGCGGGCGTCACGCTCGTCGACGGGCGCGGACGGCGCGCGGGGTGGCGCCGCCTGGCCCGCCTGTGCGGCCCGGGGCTCGTCGTCGCGGTGGCGTACGTCGACCCGGGCAACGTGGCCACGAACACCCAGGCCGGCGCCACGCTGGGGACGCGCCTGCTCTTCGTCGTCCTGCTGGCGGGGCTCGCGGCGATGCTCGTGCAGTACCTGTCCGCGACGCTCGGCGTCGCGACGGGCCGCAGCCTCGCCGAGCAGTGCCGGCTGCAGTACCCCAGGGCGGCCACCCGCGGGCTGTGGGTGCAGGCCGAGGTCGTGACGATGGCCACGGACGTGGCAGAGGTCATCGGCGGCGCGCTCGCGCTGTACCTGCTGTTCGGCGTGCCCCTGCCCGTGGGCGGGGTGCTCGTCGCCGCGGTGGGGGTCGGCCTGCTGCTGCTCGGCACCGACGAGCGCAACCGGTTCCAGCTCGCCGTCGCCGGCTTGCTCACGGTGCTGCTCACGGGCCTGGCGTATCTGGTGTGGCGGCTCGGGCCCGGCGTAGGGGAGACGGTCGCGGGCTTGCGCCCGGATCTGTCCGGACCCGGCGCGCTCGTGCTGGCCACGGGCATCGTCGGGGCGACCGTCATGCCGCACGCCGTGTACCTGCACTCGGCGCTGACGGCGTCGCGGCCCGTGGTGGGCTCGGCCGATGCGGTGCGCGCGGCCCTGCGTGGCCATCGGCGCGAGATCGTCGTGGCGCTCACGGTGGCGGCGTGCGCGAACGCCGCGTTCCTGCTCATCGCGGCGGGTGCCTTCCACGGGGACGGCGCGCCGATCCCGGGCGTGGACGGCGGCGACCTGGAGGCCGCTCACGCCGGTCTGTCGTCGTACGCGTGGCCGCTGGGCGCGGCCTTCGCCGTGGTCCTCCTCGCCTCCGGTATCGCGGCCTCGGGGGTCGGGACCCTGGCGGGGGACGTCGTGATGCAGGGGTTCCTCCGGCGGCGGGTGCCGCTGGTGGTGCGCCGGGTCGTCACGGTGGCGCCCGCCCTCGTCGTGTTGTGGCTCCCGGTCTCGGTGACCGACGCCCTCGTCGGGAGCCAGGTGGTGCTCTCGTTCGGGGTGCCGTTCGCGCTGGGGCCGCTGGTCCACCTCACGGCGTCGCGCAGGGTGATGGGCACGCTCCGGGTTCGCCGGAGCGTCACGGTGGCGGCGGGCGTCGTCGCCGGGGTGATCAGCGCGCTGAATCTCTGGCTGATCCTCGACGCACTGTGACGTGATGTTCACACGATGCTCATCCGGGTGGTGTTCCCCTGCGGATTTGACCCTCCCGCCGGGCGGTGCGTACTGTTCTTCCTGTCGCCCGGTGAGGGAGGACGCGGACAGCGAGTCGGAGTGATCCGGCCAAGCTGATCGAGGCCCAAGGTCTTGGATCACCACGTTGGCCGTTCCCTGCGGGTTCGTGGATCATGTTCTGCCTTCGGGTGGGTGTGGTGTGCGGTCTTCTGGTTCCGGTTGGGTTGGTCTGGTTCGCTTCGGCGGGTGGGTTGACCTGGTGGCGTTGGGAGAGTAAGGTAGAAGGGTTGCCCCGGATCCGGTTGTGAGACTGGTGATGGTGGGTGTGTGTGGCTTGAGAACTCAACAGCGTGCCGATTGTCGATGCCAAAGTTTTACCTCGTTGGCATTGCTGGGCTTGTGCCTCGTTGTGGGGTGTGGGTCTGGTGGTGTCGCGATTCCTTTGGGAACGACGGTGGATGACTCTTTATGGGTTGTCCGGACAA
>JAXLRU010000003.1:0-137500 GCA_046330935.1 Kineosporiaceae bacterium | reverse complement strand
TAGCGGAATAGTACCGTGAGGGAATGGTGAAAAGTACCCCGGGAGGGGAGTGAAATAGTACCTGAAACCGTGTGCCTACAATCCGTCAGAGCCTTCCCTTCGGGGTGGGGTGATGGCGTGCCTTTTGAAGAATGAGCCTGCGAGTTAGTGGTGCGTGGCGAGTTGCTTGATGTGCTGGGAGTAGCCGTAGCGGCGAGTCCGAATAGGGCGTTGTAGTGGTGTGTTCTGGACCCGAAGCGGAGTGATCTACCCATGGCCAGGGTGAAGCGCGGGTAAGACCGCGTGGAGGCCCGAACCCACTTAGGTTGAAGACTGAGGGGATGAGTTGTGGGTAGGGGTGAAAGGCCAATCAAACTCCGTGATAGCTGGTTCTCCCCGAAATGCATTTAGGTGCAGCGTCACGTGTTTCTTGCCGGAGGTAGAGCTACTGGATGGCCGATGGGCCCCACAAGGTTACTGACGTCAGCCAAACTCCGAATGCCGGTAAGTGAGAGCGTGGCAGTGAGACTGCGGGGGATAAGCTCCGTAGTCGAGAGAAGCATTGGGAGTACCAGCTAAGGTCCCTAAGCGTGTGCTAAGTGGGAAAGGATGTGGAGTTGCATTGACAACCAGGAGGTTGGCTTAGAAGCAGCCACCCTTTAAAGAGTGCGTAATAGCTCACTGGTCAAGTGATTCCGCGCCGACAATGTAGCGGGGCTCAAGCACACCGCCGAAGCTGTGGCATTCATGCATTAGCCCGGTCTGCCTTTCGGGGTGGGTCCAGGCGTGTGGATGGGTAGGGGAGCGTCGTGTGGCGAGTGAAGCGGCGGGGTGACCCAGCCGTGGACGCCACACGAGTGAGAATGCAGGCATGAGTAGCGAATGACGGGTGAGAAACCCGTCCGCCGAATGACCAAGGGTTCCAGGGCCAGGCTAATCCGCCCTGGGTAAGTCGGGACCTAAGGCGAGGCCGACAGGCGTAGTCGATGGACAACGGGTTGATATTCCCGTACCGGCGAAGAACCGCCCATACCGAACCTCGTGATGCTAAGACGGTGAAGCCATTCTGACTTTCGGGTCGGGGTGGTGGAGGTGTCGATCCGATCTGGTAGTAGGTAGGCGATGAGGGTGACGCAGGAGGCCGTACCGCGTGGCGATGGTAGTCCACGTCCAAGGGTGTAGGGAGTGAGATAGGCAAATCCGTCTCACACATATCCTGAGACCTGATAGTGACCGCGAATGCGGGAAGCAGGGTGATCCTATGCTGCCAAGAAAATCTTCTAGCGAGGTTCGAGCCGCCCGTACCCCAAACCGACTCAGGTGGTTAGGTAGAGAATACCAAGGCGATCGAGTGAATCGTGGTTAAGGAATTCGGCAAAATGCCCCCGTAACTTCGGGAGAAGGGGGGCCCAGACTCTGAAGTCACTTGCTGGCTAGGGGAAAGGGCCGCAGAGACCAGGGAGAAGCGACTGTTTACTAAAAACACAGGTCCGTGCGAAGTCGCAAGACGATGTATACGGACTGACGCCTGCCCGGTGCTGGAACGTTAAGGGGACGGGTTAGCGACTCACGGCGAAGCTCAGAACTTAAGCGCCAGTAAACGGCGGTGGTAACTATAACCATCCTAAGGTAGCGAAATTCCTTGTCGGGTAAGTTCCGACCTGCACGAATGGCGTAACGACTTCTCCACTGTCTCAACCGCGAACTCGGCGAAATTGCACTACGAGTAAAGATGCTCGTTACGCGCAGCAGGACGGAAAGACCCCGGGACCTTTACTATAGCTTGGTATTGGTGTTCGGTACGGCTTGTGTAGGATAGGTGGGAGACTGTGAAGCTGGCACGCCAGTGTCGGTGGAGTCATCGTTGAAATACCACTCTGGTCGTTCTGGATGTCTAACCTCGGTCCGTGATCCGGATCAGGGACAGTGCCTGGTGGGTAGTTTAACTGGGGCGGTTGCCTCCTAAAGAGTAACGGAGGCGCCCAAAGGTTCCCTCAGCCTGGTTGGCAATCAGGTGTCGAGTGTAAGTGCACAAGGGAGCTTGACTGTGAGACAGACATGTCGAGCAGGGACGAAAGTCGGGACTAGTGATCCGGCCGTGGTTTGTGGAAGCGCGGTCGCTCAACGGATAAAAGGTACCCCGGGGATAACAGGCTGATCTTGCCCAAGAGTCCATATCGACGGGATGGTTTGGCACCTCGATGTCGGCTCGTCGCATCCTGGGGCTGGAGTAGGTCCCAAGGGTTGGGCTGTTCGCCCATTAAAGCGGTACGCGAGCTGGGTTTAGAACGTCGTGAGACAGTTCGGTCCCTATCCGCTGCGCGCGCAGGAGACTTGAGAAGGGCTGTCCCTAGTACGAGAGGACCGGGACGGACGAACCTCTGGTGTGCCAGTTGTTCCGCCAGGAGCACGGCTGGTTAGCTACGTTCGGAAGGGATAACCGCTGAAAGCATCTAAGCGGGAAGCACGCTTCAAGATGAGGTCTCCATGGGGTGTTCCCCGAGAGGCTCCCAGTGAGACTACTGGGTTGATAGGCCGGATGTGGACGCGAGGACTAGCGACTCGTGTAGCTGACCGGTACTAATAAGCCGATAACTTACTCATCTTTCTTCCATGTTGTGCGGGAGATCGTGTTCGCGTCCACTGTGCGGTTCTGGAGTGACAACCAGGACGCCACCCGGGGTTGTGCGGGGTGGTGTGGTTGACAACTCGATAGGGTTACGGCGGTCATAGCGGTAGGGAAACGCCCGGTCTCATTCCGAACCCGGTAGCTAAGCCTTCCAGCGCCGATGGTACTGCACGGGGTACTGTGTGGGAGAGTAGGACGCCGCCGGACATTCTTTAGTGGTTCAGGGTCTTTTCGTGCCTTTCGGGTGCGGGGAGGCCCTGAACCCATTTTGGCACTACGTGGCTTGCCTGGGGCGTCACTGGTGCCGACTGCGAGCGCCGCGTGAAGGCCCGAGATCGGACGCTCATGTCGTGTGTTGCCGCGACCGCGGCGGGTACGGGTCCTCAGACCAGTGGAGCCGGCGACCGGGCCGGGCCCACCCGACGAGGAGGTTGCGATGCCTCAGGCCGGTGCCCTTGCCCTCGTGAGCGGCGTCCTGCTCGTCGCCCTCGCCCTCCTGGCCGTCGAGGTGCGTACCCGCTGGGGAGGGTGCTGCGCGCACCGGCGCTGGGCGTGGATGCACGCCGCCCGCGCCGCCGATCGCCCTGCCGTCGCGCCGTACACTGGACGCGGGTGACCCGAGGGTTGCCCGCACCATCCGAAGGGGAGTAGCCCCCTCACCGGCCGTCGACATGCTGGAGCCTCGCTCCCGGCGTCCGGGCCCGCCACGACACGGCGGGTGGGCGAGACCTTCGATCCGCACTGTCGTGTGTCGGCGCCCCCTGCGCCGGCGCTCACCGTCGCGGGTCGAGGTCGCCCCGCGCGAGCCGGCCCGCGCACCGGCCGCGAAAGGGTTCTCGTGCTGCACGTCGTCCTGTTGCTCGCCTGCGCCGTCGTCATCTACCTGGCCTGCGAGTGGTTCGTCAACGCCGTCGAATGGCTGGGCCTGCGCCTGAAGGTCGGTCCCATCGCGGTCGGCACCATCCTCGCGGCCGTCGGCACCGCCCTTCCGGAGAGCGTCGTCACGCTCGTCGCCGTGCTCTTCGGCAGCGACGAGCACGGTGCCGACATCGGCGTCGGTGCCGCCATGGGTGGGCCGCTGGTCGTCGGCACCCTCGCGTACGGCGTCACGGGCGCGATGCTGCTGTGGAAGAGGTTCGACCTGCGGGGGGTGGACACCCACCGGCTAGCCCGCGACCAGACGTGGTTCCTCGTCATCTTCGTCGCCAAGGTGGGCCTGGGCCTCGTCGCGTTCGCGTGGAAGCCCTGGTTGGGGTGGCTGTTCTTCGCCGCCTACGCCGTCTACTTCTGGCGTGAGATCGGAGGGGGCCGCGTCGACCAGGCGGCCGGGGAGCCCGACGAGGGCGAGGCACTGGAGCCGCTGAAGCTCCAGCCGAGCCGCGAGACCCCTGCGACCTGGGCCGTCGCCGTCCAGACGCTCGTCACGCTCGTCCTGATCTTCGTCGCGTCCCAGCTCTTCGTGCGCCAGCTGGAGTGGGCAGGTCCCGCTCTCGGCCTGCCGCCGGTGGTGGTCGCGCTGCTGCTCTCGCCCGTCGCCACCGAGCTGCCGGAGATCATGAACGCGATCATCTGGGTGCGGCAGGGCAAGACCCAGCTGGCCCTCGCCAACATCTCCGGCGCCATGATGATCCAGGCCACCGTGCCCTCGGGGATCGGCCTACTCCTCACCCCCTGGGACTTCGACACCCCCCTGGTGCTCGCCGGTGTCGCGACCCTCGTGTCGGTGGTCTACCTGCGGTGGATGTTCGGCCGGGGCCGGATCACCCCGTTCCGGCTGGCCCTGGCCTCCGGCGCCTACGTGGCGTTCGCGGCCGCGCTCGTCGTCGACCTCGCCTGACCCGCCGGGCCGCCGGCACCCGGGCGTAGCAGGATGCCTCTCGTGCCCCACGACGTGCCCGCCCCGCCGCCGCCCCACGAACGCGCCGATGCGAGCCCACCCGACTCCGCCGTCCTCGCGCGGCTGACGGTCGACGCACTCGTGGCGGCGGGGGTCGGGCACGTCGTGCTGTGCCCGGGGTCGAGGAGCGCCCCGCTGGCCTACCGGCTCGCGGAGCTGGAGGGCAGCGAACGAGGCCCGGCCCTGCACGTCAGGCACGACGAGCGCGTCGCGGCCTTCACGGCCCTCGGGGTCGGCGCCGCCGGCGGTCTCGCCGCGGTGGTCACGACTTCCGGCACGGCGGTGGCCAACCTTCACCCCGCCGTCCTCGAAGCTCACCACGCCAACGTCCCCCTCGTCGTCGTCAGCGCCGACCGGCCCCGCTCCCTGCGCGGCACCTGGGCCAACCAGACCTCCGACCTCCAGGCGGGCCTCTTCGGTGACGCGCTCAGGGCGCTGGTGGACCTCGCCGACGGCGAGGCCGCCCTCGACCCGATGCTCGCCCTGGAGCGGTTGCGCGCGGGCATCGCCAAGGCCCGGGGGCGGCGGGTGGGAGCGCGCCCGGGGCCGGTTCAGCTCGACCTGGGCTTCACCGAGCCCCTCGTCCCCCCGCCCGGCGCCGCGGCATCGTTCGCGTGGCACGCCGACGGCCCGACGGAGGGGGCCGAGCGGCAGCCGTCGACCCTCGCCCGAGGGCCGAGGACAGTCGTCGTCGCCGGCGACAGGGCCGGGGACGCCGCACGGCGGCTCGCCGAGGAGTCGGGCTGGCCGCTGCTGGCGGAGCCGTCCTCGGGTGCACGGGCGGGCACCGCCGCCATCGGCCCCTACCGGCTGCTGCTCGCCCGGGACGACCTCGGCGGGATGGTCGAGCGGGTCGTCGTCCTCGGCAGGCCCACCCTGTCGAGGCCCGTGACGCGCCTGCTCGACCGGGACGACGTCGAGGTGGTGCTGGTCTCGCCCTACCCCGACTGGCCGGATCCGGGACGCGACGTCACCCGGGCCACCGCCGTGCGCCTCGCGGGCGAGGGACCCGACGACCCGGACTGGCTCGCCGCGTGGCAGCGCGCCGGGCGTTCGGCCGCAGCTGCGATCGACGCCGTCCTCGACGGCTGGCCGCGGCTCACCGGTCCGCTCGTGGCGCGCGAGGTCGCCCGTGCGGTCGCCACCAGCGGCGACGTGTGGGTGATCGCGGCCAGCAACGCCGTCCGCGACGTCGACGTGGCCGCGCCGCCGTGGGGTCACGCCGGGATGGCCCCGCTCGTCGTCGCCAACCGGGGGCTGGCAGGCATCGACGGCACGCTTTCGACCGCCGTCGGTGTGGCCCTGCAGACCGGCCGGCGCACGCGGGTCCTCGTCGGCGACCTCGCGTTCCTGCACGACGCGAACGCGCTGCTGCCCGACCCGCTGCGCGAGCGCCCCGACGTCCAGGTCGTGCTCGTCAACGACGACGGCGGGGGCATCTTCTCGCTGCTCGAGCACGGGGAGCGGGCCGCCCTCGGCCCGCGCGAGCACGCCGCGTTCGAACGGGTCTTCGGCACCCCTCACGGCGTGGACGTGGCGGCGCTGTGCCGCGCGCACGGCGTCGGGCACCGGCTCGCGCGCGACGTCCACGAGCTCCGGGCGGCGCTCGCCGGGCCCGCCCGCGGGATCGAGGTGGTCGAGGTCGCCGCCGCGCGGGCGGACCTGCGCCCCCTCGCCGCAGCCCTCGCCGAGGCCGCGCGTCCGTGACCCTGCAGGCCGCCGGGGGCAGGATGAGGGCATGACCGACGCCGACGACGTCCTGGCCGCCGCGCGTGCGCGCGCTGCGGCCCTCGCCCACCGCGACGAGGCCGCGTTGCTGGACGTGCTGCACGAGGACTACCTGTGGTCCAGCCACCGCGGCACCGTGCAGGACCGGGCTTCCTACGTCGAGGGCAACCTGCGCGGGCGGATCACCTGGCTGCGTCAGGACCTCGACGACGCGCACGTCGCCGTCGTCGGCGACACCGCCGTGCTGCGCTGTGTGGCCCGCGACCTCGTCGACCTCGGCGAGGGGCCGGTGACGTTCACCATGCCGGTCACGCAGACCTGGGTGCGTGAGGCCGGCCGGTGGCGCTGCCTGGCCGGGCACGCCGGACCGCGCCTCGACGGCTGACCCGGGCGACCCGCGACCTGAGCCACCGCTGACGCGACCACGGGCGGGCCGCAGCGAGACCCGGAGGTCCCGCGGCGGCCCGCCCGTCGCGGCGTCGGGGTCAGTACCCCAGGATCACGTCCGAGCGCCGGTTGAACGCGCGCCCGCGCGCGGACCGGTTGGACGCGCGCGGGTCGTGCTCGCCGACGGTCCGCACCACGACGGCGACCCGCAGCCCGTGAGTGAGCTGGCGGCACGCCGCGCTCGCCCGGGCCCGGCCCAGCGACACGTTCGGCCGGTCACGGCCGATGCTGTCGGTGCTGCCCACGCAGGTGACGGTGCGCACCCCGGCGAGCTGCCCCCGCAGCGTCGCCAACTGCCGCAGGTCGCCCCGATCCAGGCGGGAGCTGCCGGTGGTGAAGAACACCGGAGCCGCCGCTACGCGGGCCGCCACCAGGCGGGTGCGGGTCGAGGCGGGCAGCGGCGTCGAGCGTCCGCCCACCGAGACCGACGCCGTCGCCGTCGCGAGGACGCCGCCCGGCCGGCCGGCCAGGGCACGCCCGGCGCCGGTCAGGCGCACCATCGCGGTGGCCGCCTGGCCGTCACGGGTAGGCCGCAGCACGATGCGGCCGGTGCCGAGGACGACGTCCGAGCGCCCGACGCGTGCCTTGAGCGTCACCGTGCAGCCGGTGATCCGCGCGTAGGCGACCGTGCACAGCGGCCGCACCCACCCGTCGGAACCGACCACCGTCAGCGATCGCATGCTCAGGCCCACCCGGGCCGGGGGCGTGGCCGCCGGGACGAGGGCGGCGAAGGTGCCCGTCGCCGTCTGGCCGTAGGCGTCGCTGACCCGGAACGTGACGGCGGGGGCCGCCCCGCTGAACCCCGCGAACGGGACGAACGTGATCACGCCGCTGACGGCGTCCAGGTGGTAGGTGCCCTTGCCGGGGATGACCAGGTCGGTCACCGGCGTGCCGTGCGGGTCGAGCAGGGTCACCGCGCCGCCGTCGGGCACCTCGACCGAGACCGACCGGGACCGCGTGGAGCCACCCGACCCGGAGCCGCCGCCAGGGGGCGTCGAGATCGGCGTCGTGGTCGGCGTCGACGGAGCCGCCGGCCGCAGGACGGTCGCCGTGATCGTCGCCTCCCTGCTCTGGCCGTAGGCGTCCGTGACCCGGTAGCGGACGGCGCTCGCCGTGCCCACGAACCCGAGCGCGGGCCGGAAGGTCACCGCGTGCGTGGCAGGGTCGAGCTCGTAGGAGCCCTCGCCGTCCACGGCCAGCTCGTCCACCTCGTCGCCGTCGGCGTCGAGCAGCGTGATCGAGCCGCCGACCGGGGGCGCCACCAGCACCGGGGACTGCGTGGTGGTCCCGGTGCCGCTGCTGGTGACGTCGGTGACGACCGGAGGCGCGGGCGGCAGCACGGTCGCGGTGACGGTGGCCGCCGCCGACCACGTGCCGTAGGCGTCGCGCACCCGGTAGTCCAGCTGGGCCGGGCCGGCGAAGCCGAGCACCGGGGCGAAGGACAGCACGTGCGTGCCCGGGTCCAGCGTCCACGTGCCCACGTGGTCGACGACCAGGGACGTGACGTCGGCGCCGTCGCCGTCCACGAGAGTCACCGTCCCGGAGGTGGGCACCGACAACGTCAGCGACTGCCCGGCCGTGCCGGTCGCCGACGACGTCCGGTCGCCCGCCACCGGCCCGGTCGGCACGGTGACGGTCGCCGTGATCGTGCCGTCGGTGGCCTGGGCGTAGGCGTCGGTGTAGCGGTAGCCCACGGCGGCGGCGGTGCCGGTGAACCCGAGGACGGGGGTGAACGTGACCGTTCCCGTCGACGGGTCGAGCACGTAGGCGCCCTCGCTCGCCGTCAGGGCCGTCGCCGGGTGCCCGTCGCCGTCGACCAGCCGCGCCGAGCCGCCCGTGGGGGCGATCAGGACGATCACCTGGTCGGCGGTGCCGGCGCCCGTGGAGGTGCGCGCGGGGGCCGACGGCGGCGCGGGCGGGGTGACGCTGGGCGTCCACGTCGCCTCACCGATCTGCCCGTAGGCGTCGGTCAGCCGGAACGTCGCCGGGGTGGCGGCGCCGGTGAACCCGAGCTGCGGGACGAACGACAGCGTGCCGTCGCCGTCCCACGTGTAGGTGCCCTGGCCTGCGACGACCTGCGGGGACGACCCGACCAGGCCGCGCGAGCCGCCGGCGGGTGCCGCGGGCAGGGTCGCCTGCTGCAGGGCGGTGCCCTCGCCACTGGTCGTGATGCCGGTGGGTGCGGGTGGCGAGGGCAGCTCGACGGTCACGATCACCGAGGCGACGTTGGACCACGTGCCGTAGCTGTCGCGCACGCGGTACCCCACCGGGGTCGCCTCACCGGCGAAGCCCAGGACGGGGGTGAACGTGACGACGCCGGTGCCCGGGTCGAGCTCGTAGTCGCCCTCGCCCGGCACGGACACCTGCGAGGTGTTCCACCCGTCGAAGAGCCACACCTGCCCGCCCTCGGGCAGCAGGAGCAGCATCGACTGCGGGTCGTCGGCGACGCCCGTCGAGGTGACCAGCGGCACGGTCAGGGCGTCCGGCGCCTTCACCGTCGCGTCGACGGGAGCGGTCGCCGTCTGCCCGTAGGCGTCCGTGATCCGGTAGGTGACCGGCGTGGCCGGGCCGGCGAAGCCCAGCAAGGGCGCGAACGTTCCCGCACCAGACGTCGACAGCGTCCACGTGCCCTGGCCCGCGACGACCAGGGAGGCCACCGGCGCCTTGGCCGCGGTCAGCAGCTGCGCCCGGCCCCCCGCGGGCACCAGGGCCGCGACGTCGAACGCCTGCGGTGACGTGCCCGACCCGCTCGGGTCGACGAGCGCGGCCGTGCGCGGTTCGGCGGCGGGCGGCGCCGGGGGTTCGACCCGCGGGGTGTAGGTGGCCCGCGACGTCTGCCCGTAGGCGTCGGTGAGCTGGTACGTCACCGGCACGGCGGGGCCGTCGAAGCCCAGCACCGGCGTGAAGGTGATCGCGTACGACCCGTCGATGGCGTAGGTGCCCTCGCCGGCCTGCAGGGTCACCGACGACGACGGCGCCTGCGCGGCGTCGAGGATCTCCACCGACCCGCCCTCGGGCGCGCTCGGCGTGGTGGTCTGGACCGCCGTCGCGATGCCGGTGCTCGTGCGCGCCGCCGCATCCGGCCCTGCCGGGACGGTCACGGTCGGGGTGTAGACCGAGTCGGCGTGCTGGGCGTAGGCGTCCGAGACGCGGTAGGCCACCGTCGCGTCGTCCCCGAGGTAGCCGAGGACGGGTGCGAACGTGATCCTCGTGCCCGCGACCGTGAACACGCCCTTGCCGGGCACGGTCACCGTGCTCGCGGGGCTGCCGCCGTCGAGCAGGCTGACGCTGCCGCCGGCGGGGACGAGGACGTCCACGTGCTGGGCGTCCGTGCCGACGCCGGTCGTGCCGAGCGGGCCCGCGTGCGGCCCCGGCGGCAGGTCGACGCGCGCGGTGTAGGTGGCCGCGCCCGTGGAGGCATAGGCGTCGGTCACCCGGTAGGTCACCGGGTCGGCGAGGCCCGCGAAACCGTTGACCGGCGTGAACGTCAGCGAGGAACCGGACACCCGGTAGGTGCCCTGCCCCGCCATGGTCACCTGCGTCTGCACGGCGCCCAGGCCGTCGAGGAGGGCCAGCTGCCCCGAGGCGGGCACCGCGGGGGCGACCGTCTGGACGGCGACCCCGGTGCCCGACGACGACAGCGCCGCCGCGTCCGGACCGTCCGGGACGATCACGGTGGGGGTGTAGGTGGAGGTGCTCGACGTGCCGTAGGCGTCGGTGAGCCGGTACGTCGCGGGGGTGGCCGCCCCGAGGTACCCGAGCACGGGCGTGAACGTGACCTCGCCGCTCGCACGATCAAGGACGTAGGTGCCCTGACCGTTCACCACCAGGGTCTGCGTGGACGTCCCGGTCGCGCCGTCGAGGGCGATCGCCCCGCCCGCGGGCTTCACCGCGGTGAACCGCTGGACGGCGGTCCCGGCGCCCGTGGTCGTCACGGGCGTCGCGACCGGCGCCTCGGGCGCGTTGACCACCGAGGTGACGGCCCCCGTCGCCGTCTGCCCGTCGGCGTCGGTCACCCGGTAGCGGGCGCCGGACACGCTCCCGGTGAAGCCGAGCACCGGCTGGAGGCTGATCACGCCGTCGGCGTAGGTGTAGGTGCCCTTGCCCGCGACGGTGAGGCTGCCCACGGGCGTCCCGGAGCCGTCGACGAGCGTCGCCGACCCGCCCGCGGGGACGGGCACGGCGACGGTCTGGACGGCGATGCCGCGGCCGCTGCTGCTCAGCGCGGGGGCGGGCGGCAGCGGCGCGACGGTCGTGAGGACGAGCGCGGGGGAGGCGTCGTCGGAGGAGACGGTGGCCTTGCCCGTGGCGATGATTCCGTCCGACACGTTCGCCCCGCCGTTGCGGGTGCTGATCGTCAGGGCCGACAGGGACTGGCCCGCCGAGAACGTCGAGCCGGTCGTCGTGCAGGTGATGGTCTGCCCGGTCGGGGCCGCGCAGCTCCAGCCGGTGCCGGAGCCGCCGGTCGGCGTCATGCCCCCGGGGAGCGTCGACGTGACGCTGACGGGCTTGTTCTCGTCGGCGTCGGGGCCGATCGCGGAGGTCACCGTCAGCGTGCCCGTGCCGTTGGCGCTGCGGGAGCCCACGTAGCGCTGCGCCCCGGTGAGGACGGGCGCCGCCGTGACCGACTTCACGGTCGTCACGCCGTCGGCGGAGACGTTGACGTCGTGGACGTCGTTCGCGCCGCCCGTGGCCGCCACCCACCCGAAGGCGAGCTGCTTGGGCAGGCCGTTGGCGTCCAGCCAGTCGGCGGGGAAGCCGTAGCCGACGGCGCTGGGCAGCGTGCCGGACAGGGTGGTGGTGCTGCCGCCGATCGGCACGATCTGCACCGTGTAGGTGCGGGCGACGGCGTCGATGACGATGTGCACGGGCACCTTGGAGTTGGCCCGCGTGCTGCCGCGCATCGCGAGGCCGCCCGGGTAGGCGCCGTAGGTGCTGGAGATGCCGCAGTAGCCCGTGGTGCCGCTGCCGGGCCCGCGGACGACCACCTGGTTCTTGTGCAGGACGCCCCACGTCATGAACGACGGCTGCGGGCAGCCGTTGCCCGCGAACTGGTTGTTCGAGTAGTTGCCGTAGACGTCGAGACCGATGCCGAGGTACCCGTAGCTGAAGCCCGAGAGGCTGGGCGTCGCCGAGTAGCCGAGGCTGCCGCCCAGCGGGCCGGTGTTCGCCGGTGACTGCGGGTTCTTCGGGTCCACCGCGGCGAGCACGAAGGCGATGCCGTCCGCGCCGGAGCCGCCGTACTGGTAGGTGTCGAAGCTGATGTCGAGGCCGTTGGCCGTCGGCACGCTCGTGGCGGCCATGACCGCGCCCACCTGGTTGTTCAGCGCCGCGGTGAGCCGCAGGGCACCCGCGCCGACCGCGTCGGGGGTGCCGCCGCAGCCCGGGACGGGGCGCTGCGTCGTCGTCGAGGACGCTGTGAGGCAGGCGACGTTGCTGCCCGAGCCCGCGGGCACGGCCAGCAGCTTCACGTCCCCGCCCGTGGGCGACACGGTGGAGTCCCGGAAGGTCTGCGAGAACAGGGCCGTTCCGCCCGCGGCGAGCGCCGCCTGCGGCAGGGCCAGGACGCCGGACGCCGTGAGCCCGGCGAGTGCCGCGACCACGACGCCGCGCCGCGTGCGGGAGGCGCGGGCCGGGCCGGGGGGAGCGGGTGGGGAGGAGCGCATGCGGGCCGTCACCTTCTCGAAGGGGGCGGGTCCCGCGACGTCCTGCCACGCGCTCGCGTGCGGACGGGCCGGCGGAACCCCCGTGTCGAGAAGCGGCCTCGACCGAGACGGAGATCAGCTGTTGCCGCCGGGCAAAGGTCGGTCACATTTGACCGATTCGGACTAGTCCGCGGCGGTTGATCCCAGGGCTTCCTGCATGGGGACGAGCTTGGCCCGCGACTCCGCCAGCTCCGACGCCGGGTCGGAACCCGCGACGATGCCGCACCCGGCGAACAGCCGCATCCGGGTGCGGTCGCGGCGGTCCAGCCGGCCCGAGCGCAGCCCTATGCCCCACTCGCCGTCGCCGCCCGCGTCGATCCAGCCGACGGGCCCCGCGTAGCGGTCGCGGTCCATCTCCTCCAGCTCCGCGATCAGTGCCGCCGCCTCCTCGCGCGGCGTCCCGCAGACCGCCGCCGACGGGTGCAGGGCCTGTGCCAGCTGCAGCGACGACGCCGGCTCCGCCTCGCTGCACAGCACGCCCGTCACGTCGGTGGCCAGGTGCATCACGTTGGGCAGGTGCAGCACGTACGGCGCCTCGGGCACGTTCATCGACCGGCACGCGGGCGCCAGCGCCTCGGCCACCGACCGCACCGCGTACTCGTGCTCCTCGAGGTCCTTGCTCGAGCGCGCCAGTGTCGCCGCCAGCGCGAGGTCGCTCGCGTCGTCCCCCGTGCGCCTGATCGTGCCCGCCAGCACGCGGGAGGTCACGAGCCCCTTCTCGCGCCGCACCAGCATCTCGGGGGTGGCACCCACGAGGCCGTCGACCGCGAACGTCCAGCAGCTGGGGTAGCGGGCGGCCAGGCGCCGCAGCAGATGCCGGACGTCGATCGGCGCCTCGGTGTGCACCCACACGTCCCGCGCCAGGACGGCCTTGTCGAGGTCGCCGTCGGCGATCCGCTTCACGGCGACGGCGACGGCGTCGCTCCAGTGGTCGGCGTCCAGCGCACCGTCGCGGTACGTGACCTGCCCGGGGGACGGCGGCGACGGGTGGCGGCGCGGACGCTCCACGGGCGGCATCGAGCCCAGCCCGACGGTCGTCAACCACCAGGTGTCGCCACGGCGGCCCACCACCACCCGGGGGACGATCAGCGACCCCCCGCTGGGAGAGTCGGGGGAGAACGAGAACGACCCGAACGCCACCGGGCCGCAGCCCGGCAACCCCACCTCGTCGCGCACCACGGCGCGGCGGGTCAGGGCCGACCACGCGGCGTCCGCCTCGGCGAACCGGCACGGGCCCGCGACGTCGATCCGCGCCACCTCGCCCCAGCCGACCAGGCCGTCGCCGCGGCGCACCCAGGACACGCCGGGTTCGTGACCTGGCAGAAGGTCGAGCAGCGACGGCTCGGACAGCCCCGGATCACGCCCGGGCGGGGGGAGTGCCACCGTGCGCGCGACCAGCGGCAGGGCGGCGGCAGCGGCGGTGGTCATCGAGACAAAGCCTACGTCCGTTCGCGCCCGTCCACCTCCGGGCCCCGGAACCTCCACGGGACCTCCACATCGGGGCGGGGCGCCGGTGCAGAATGCAGGTCGACGCCGCGGCGGCACATGCCGCGGCGCCGTCGACGCCGCGGCGAGCAGCGCCCGCCCGGCCTGACCACGGAGGTCCCATGGGGGAGACACCGGCCGCCCGGCCGCCGCGTCCCAAGCGCGGAACGCGCCTGGCGATCGTCCTGATCGCCTCGATCGGGCTCGGGCTGCTCACCCTCGGAGCGGGCGGGACCGCCGCCGTCGCCTCCCTGATCAGGATGGACTACTCGGACCCCTGCGTCGTCTTCGACGACGACGACGCCTGCCTCGACGGCAATCTCACCCAGACCGACGGCGAGGTCACCGACGTCGACGAGTTCGACGGCGTCGTCAGCGTCTCGTTCAAGGCGGTCGACGGCGAGAAGGTCGAGACCGAGGTCTACCTGATGTGGGCCGACGTCTACGACTACGACAAGGGCGACGACGTGCGCATCGCCTACGACCCCGAGGCGCCCAGCGAGCTCGTCACCCTCGTGGACGACCTCGACGCCAAGCCGTCCCAGTCGGAGATCGACGACGTCGCCACCGTCGTGCGGGTCGCTCTGTGGGTGCTGGGCATCGCCGGGGTGCTGACCGTCCTCAGCCTCGTCCTGGGCATCCCCTGGCTGCGCCGGGCGCCGCGCGCACCGCGTCCCGCTCCCGCCTGGGCCTACCCAGGCGGGTACCCCGGCCCCGGCTATCCCGGGGTGGCCTACCCCCAGGCCGGGTATCCGCAGCCCGGGTACCCGCCGGCCCCGTTCGCCGCCCCATACCCCGCGGCCCCGTACCCCTCGGCCCCGTACCCCTCCGCTCCGTACACGCAGGCTCCGCAGCCGCAGGGGTCCCAGCCGCAGGGGGCGCCGTCGGGCGCCTACCTCGGTGGCGCCCCGGCCGCGCCGCCCTACGGCTCCACGCCCGCGCCCTCCGGCTACGGCCCCTACGCCCAGGGCCCCCTCGCCCCGGCCGCCTACCCCCCGCCCGCGGCGCCCGGGCCCGCGTGGCCCGGAGCCCAGCAACCCCTGCCGCCCCAGGCCGCCGCGCCGGCTCCCGGGCCTTCGGCCGCGCCGGACGTCCAGGCACCCGCGGGTGAGGGCCCCGTGGACCAGCGCGCGGCCGACCAGAACGCCGCCGTTCCCCCGGCTGCGCCTGGCGCGCCCGATGCCGGCGGGCCCACCTGGCAGGACGACCGTCAGGACCCTCCGGCGCCGTCGGCGGGCTTCGCGCCCCCCGCGTGAGCGCACGGGGCCGGACTCCTGCGACGATGCCTGCATGTCCCGCGCCAGCCTGGAGAAGCGCCCCGCCGACGTCGCGGCGATGTTCGACGGCGTCGCCCGCCGCTACGACCTGACCAACGCCGTCCTGTCCCTCGGGCAGGACAGGGCCTGGCGCAAGGCCGTCCTGCGAGCCGTGGACGCCCGGCGCGGGCAGAAGGTGCTCGACCTCGCGGCGGGCACGGCCACCTCGACCGAGCCGTTCGCCGACGCCGGCGCCCGGCCGCTGGCCTGTGACTTCTCCCTCGGCATGCTGCAGGTGGGTCGGCGTCGCAATCCCACGCTGCCCCTGGCGGCCGGGGACGCGACGCGCCTGCCCTTCGCCGACGCGTCCTTCGACGCCGTGACGATCTCCTTCGGGCTGCGCAACGTCGTCGACACCGACGCCGCGCTCGCCGAGATGCTGCGCGTCACCAAGCCCGGCGGGCGCCTCGTCGTGTGCGAGTTCAGCCGGCCCACGTTCGCCCCGTGGCGCACGGTCTACACCGAGTACCTGATGCGGGCGCTGCCCTCGGTGGCGCGCACGGTCAGCTCCAACCCCGACGCCTACGTGTACCTGGCCGAGTCGATCCGCGCCTGGCCCGACCAGGTGGACCTCGGCCGCAGGCTGAAGGCCGCGGGCTGGGCCGACGTGGCCTACCGCAACCTGAGCGGCGGGATCGTCGCACTTCACCGAGGGTTCCGCCCGGCCTGACCGGGATGCCCGGCCGGTCCCGTCCCCGCGGCGACGCGCGGTAGGGCTGTGGCGCGCATCACTGCTTTCGCGGGCTTAGACTCCTGCTGCACCTCGTGAACGGCTTCACAAGCGGCAGGCGCATCCGCATCGAGGCGGGTCGCGGCATGGCGCCGGCGGCGTCCCTCCTGCCCCGCACGTACCCATCGGCCCCGGGCGTCGCCGCCGGTGGCCCGGTCCGCGAAGGAACCACGTGAGCACGAGCAGCAGGCCTGACGAAGGGCCCGACGACGGGCCCGTGGACGCCCCGGTCACCGTGTCCGCCGGCCCCCGGCGCGCCGACGACGACGCCGACGTCATCGTCGTCGGTGCGGGCCCCGGCGGATCGACCGTCTCCCACTACCTCGCCCGCGCAGGGCTCCAGGTGCTCACGCTGGAGAAGACGGCCTTCCCGCGCGAGAAGGTCTGCGGGGACGGCCTGACCCCCCGCGCCGTGCGCGAGCTGATCGCCATGGGCATCCCCACGGATCCCTCCGACGGGTGGATCCGCAACAAGGGCCTGCGGATCATCGGCGGCGGCCAGCGGCTGCACCTGCCCTGGCCCGACCTGTCGGGCTTCCCCGACTACGGCCTCGTCCGCCCCCGGCAGGACTTCGACGAGGTGCTCGCCCGGCACGCGCAGGCTTCCGGCGCGAAGCTCGTGGAGCGCACCGCGGTCACCGGCCCCGTGCTGGACGACCGCACCGGACGGATCGTCGGCGTCACCGCGCGCGCCGTGGACGACGCCGGCCGCAAGGTCGGCGAGGAGCACACCTACCGCGCGCCGATCGTCGTCGCCGCCGACGGCGTCTCGGGCCGCATGGCACTGTCGATGGGCATCGCCAAGCGCGACGACCGCCCCATGGGCGTGGCCGTGCGCACCTACTTCCGCAGCCCGCGCCACGACGACGACTGGCTGGAGAGCTGGCTGGAGCTGTGGGACGGCGCCCCGGGCAGGTCCAACCTGCTGCCCGGCTACGGCTGGATCTTCGGCGTCGGCGACGGCACCTCCAACGTCGGGCTGGGCATCCTCAACTCCTCGACGGCGTTCGGCCGGGTCGACTACAAGGACCTGCTCCAGCGCTGGGTGTCGACGATGCCCGAGGAGTGGGGGTACACCCCCGAGAACATGACGTCCCCGATCCGTGGCGCCGCCCTCCCGATGGGCTTCAACCGGACGCCGCACTACGGCCGGGGCCTGGTGCTCGTGGGCGACGCGGGCGGCATGGTGAACCCCTTCAACGGCGAGGGCATCGCCTACGCCATGGAGTCGGGGAGGGTCGCCGCCGACGTCATCGCCCAGGCCGTGGCCCGCCCCTACGCGACCTCGCGGGAGCGCGCCCTGCAGGCCTACCCGCAAATGATGAAGCAGCAGCTGGGCGGCTACTACACGCTGGGCCGCGTCTTCGTGGGGCTGATCGGCCACCCCCAGGTCATGCAGTTGGCCACCAAATACGGCCTGCCCCGCCCCGCGCTCATGCGCTTCACCCTGAAGCTCCTGGCCAACCTGCACGAACCCAAGGGCGGCGACGTCTCCGACCGCGTCATCAACGCGCTCAGCCGGATCGCCCCCTCCGCATGAGCCGGGTCCGCGGGAGCCGCCGGAAGGGTTCACCCGACCGGCCCCTAGGATGGGCGCGCTGCGGGCCCGTCCGGGCCCTCCTCAGCACGCCCGCCCGCTGCGATCAGCCCCACGTCAAGCACTCGACAAGCCTGGAAGGGATGAGCGCGTGAACCCCTACGTGCCGATCCTCGTGCTCGCCGGTATCGCGGCAGCCTTCGCAGTGTTCTCCGTGGGGGCCGGCGCCCTGGCGGGTCCCAAGCGCTACAACCGCGCGAAGCTCGACGCCTACGAGTGCGGGATCCAGCCGACCCCGCACGCCGTGGGCGGCGGGCGCTTCCCGGTGAAGTACTACCTGATCGCCATGCTCTTCATCGTCTTCGACGTGGAGACGGTTTTCCTGCTGCCGTTCGCGATCGCGTTCGACAGCCTCGGGATGTTCGCGGTCGTCGAGATGCTCCTGTTCGTGGCGACCGTGTTCGTGGCCTACGGCTACGTCTACAAGCGCGGCGGCCTCGAGTGGGACTGACCGCCGGCGGCCCCGCCGCGCACCACGACGTCGCATCCCCGACCAGGTAGACACGAGAGGCAAAGCGATGGGTATCGAGGAGAAGCTGCCCGCCGGCTTCCTGCTGACCACGGTCGAGGGTCTTGCCGGCTGGATGCGCAAGAACTCGCTGTGGCCCGCCACGTTCGGTCTGGCCTGCTGCGCCATCGAGATGATGTCGACCGGCGGCCCCCGCTACGACCTGGCGCGCTTCGGCATGGAGGTCTTCCGGGCCTCGCCCCGCCAGGCCGACCTGATGATCGTCGCCGGCCGGGTGAGCCAGAAGATGGCCCCCGTCGTGCGCCAGATCTACGACCAGATGGTCGAGCCCAAGTGGGTGCTGTCGATGGGTGTCTGCGCGTCCTCGGGTGGCATGTTCAACAACTACGCGATCGTCCAGGGCGTCGACCACATCGTGCCGGTCGACATCTACCTGCCCGGCTGCCCGCCGCGGCCCGAGATGCTGATCAGCGCGATCCTCGCGATCCACGACCAGATCCAGGCCAGCCCCCTCGGCGTGAACAAGGTCGAGGCGGCCCGCGCCGCCGAGGAGGCCGCGATGGCCGCCCTGCCCACCTCGCACATGAAGGGTCTGCTGCGGTGAGCGAGCGCACCAACGACGAGGCGTCGCCCGACGCCACCGGCGACGAGGCCGTCGCCAACGTCCCCGCCACGACCGAGGCCGGCCCCGAGGTCGTCGAGGTCCGCCAGGGCATGTTCGGCCAGCGCGACTCCGGGGACACCTCCGGGTTCGGCGGCCTCGTGCGCCAGGTCGTCGTCCCCGGGGCGAGCCCCCGCCCGTACGGCGACTGGTTCGACGGCGCCGTCGACACCCTGCAGGCCGCGCTGGAGGCCGACGTCGCCGAGGGCGGCCCGGCCTTCACCGCCGCCGTCGAGAAGGTGGTCGTCGACCGCGGCGAGCTCACCCTCTACGTGCGGCGGGAGTCGCTCGTCGCGGTCCTGACCGCGCTGCGCAACGAGCCCGACCTGCGCTTCGAGCTGTCCCTCGGCGTCAGCGGCGTGCACTACCCCGACGACGCCGGGCGCGAGCTGCACGCCGTCCACCACCTGCTGTCGATCACCCACAACCGCCGGGTGCGCGTCGAGACCACGTGCCCCGACGCCGACCCGCACGTCCCGTCGTCGGTCGGGGTCTACCCCACCGCCGACTGGCACGAGCGCGAGACGTGGGACTTCTTCGGGATCATCTTCGACGGTCACCCCGCGCTGACCCGGATCCAGATGCCCGACGACTGGCCCGGGCACCCGCAGCGCAAGGACTACCCCCTCGGCGGCATTCCCGTGGAGTACAAGGGCGCCACCATCGCCCCGCCCGACACCCGGAGGTCGTACAGCTGATGAGCGACCAGACCCTTTCCTCCGCCGCGGCGGACCCCTACGGCGCGACCGAGGCCGAGCCCATCGAGGGCACGGTGTTCTCGGCCACGGGTGGCGACTGGAGCGACATCGCCGAGGAGGCCGCGACCCTCGGCGAGGAGCGCATCGTCGTCAACATGGGTCCCCAGCACCCGTCGACCCACGGCGTGCTGCGGCTGATCCTCGAGCTCGACGGCGAGACCGTCACCGAGGCCCGGTGCGGCATCGGCTACCTGCACACCGGCATCGAGAAGACCATGGAGGTCCGTAACTGGACCCAGGGCGTGACGCTGTGCACGCGCATGGACTACCTCACGCCGATCTTCCAGGAGACGGCCTACTGCCTGGGCGTCGAGAAGCTGCTGGGGATCACCGACCAGGTCACCGAGCGCGCCTCGATCATCCGGGTCCTGCTCATGGAGCTCACCCGGATCTCCTCGCACTACGTGGCCCTGGCCACCGGCGGCATGGAGATCGGCGCCCTGACGGTGATGACCATCGGGTTCCGTGACCGCGAGGAGGTGCTCAAGCTCCTCGAGCTGATCACCGGCCTGCGCATGAACCACGCCTACATCCGCCCCGGCGGCGTGGCCCAGGACCTCCCGCCGGGCGCGCTCGAGGCGATCCGCGCGGCGATGCCCACCATCCGCCGCGGCATCGACCACATCGAGAAGCTGTCCAACCAGAACCCGCTGGTCAAGGCCCGCCTCGAGGGCGTCGGCATCCTCGACCTCACCGGCTGCATGGCGCTGGGCATGACCGGCCCCGTCCTGCGCTCGGCCGGCCTGCCGCACGACCTGCGCAAGTCGCAGCCCTACTGCGGCTACGAGGACTACGACTTCGACGTCATCACCCGCGACACCTGCGACGCCTACGCCCGTCTGCGCAACCGCCTGGACGAGATGAAGGAGTCCTGCCGGATCGTCGAGCAGTGCGTGGCGAAGCTGGAGAAGGTCGGCGGGCCCGTGATGGTCGCCGACAAGAAGATTGCCTGGCCGTCCCAGCTGGCCATCGGGTCCGACGGCATGGGCAACAGCCTGGACCACATCAAGGAGATCATGGGCACCTCGATGGAGGCCCTGATCCACCACTTCAAGCTGGTCACCGAGGGATTCCGGGTGCCGGCCGGGCAGGTCTACCAGGCGGTCGAATCCGCCCGTGGCGAGCTCGGCGTCCACCTCGTCTCCGACGGCGGGACCAAGCCGTACCGGGCGCACTTCCGCGACCCGTCCTTCACCAACCTGCAGGCCGTGGCCGCGATGTGCGAAGGCAGCCAGATCGCCGACGTCATCGTCGCCGTGGCCTCGATCGACCCCGTCATGGGGGGAGTCGACCGCTGATGGCGCTGACCACCGAAACCCTCGACCGTCTGGCCGTCGACGCCGCGGCGATCGTCGCCCGCTATCCGCAGCAGCGCTCGGCACTGCTGCCGCTGCTGCACCTCGTGCAGAGCGAGGAGGGCTACGTCAGCCCCGACGGGATCGAGTTCTGCGCCCGCACCCTCGGGCTGACCACCGCCGAAGTCTCGGCCGTGGCCACCTTCTACTCCCAGTTCAAGCGGCACCCCAACGGCACCTACACCGTCGGCGTCTGCACGAACACCCTCTGCGCGATCATGGGCGGCGACGCCATCTGGGAGTCGCTGCAGGACTACCTCGGCATCGGGCACGACGAGACCACCGAGGACGGCGTCATCACCCTCGAGCGGGTCGAGTGCAACGCCGGCTGCGACTACGCGCCCGTGGTGATGGTCAACTGGGAGTTCTTCGACAACCAGACCCCCGCCACCGCCCGCACGCTGGTCGACGACCTGCGCTCCGGCGCCGACGTCGCGCCCACTCGCGGCGCGGGGAAGGTCTGCTCGTTCAAGGAGGTCAGCCGCGTGCTGGCGGGCTTCCACGACGGGCGCGCCGGCGAGGGCGTGGGCGCGGGTGAGGCGTCGCTGCGCGGCACGGTCCTCGCCAAGCAGAAGAACTGGACCGCCCCCGAGGGCACGAAGCCTGTCTCCTCCGGCACCAAGGGCGTCGACCCCTCGAAGCAGAAGTACGCGGGCGGGCCGAGCGACAACGACGCAGGGCAGGTCCCCGCGACCTCCTCGCGCGGGGGCACCGTCGCAGGCAAGCCTGCCGCCGACGCGAGCACCCCGGCGTCGGGCTCCGGCACCACCCCGCCCCCGTCCTCCGGCCAGACCCCGAAGGAGAGCTGACCGATGACCACGCTCACCCCGGTGCTGAGCGCGTTCTGGGACGCCGACAACTCCTGGACGCTCGACACCTACGAGGCCAACGGCGGCTACGACGGCCTGAAGGCCGCGCTCGCGATGGCCCCCGAGGACGTCGTCTCGCTCGTGAAGGACTCGGGACTGCGCGGCCGCGGTGGCGCGGGGTTCCCCACGGGCCTCAAGTGGAGCTTCCTGCCCAAGCCCGACGGCAAGCCGCGCTACCTCGTGGTCAACGCCGACGAGTCCGAGCCGGGGACGTGCAAGGACATCCCGCTCATGATGGCCACGCCGCAGTTCCTGATCGAGGGCGTGATCATCACCTCCTACGCGATCCGGGCCGAGCGGGCCTTCATCTACGTGCGCGGTGAGGTCGTGCACGTCTACCGCCGCCTGCTGGCGGCGGTCGAGGAAGCCCGCGCCAAGGGCTACCTCGGCGAGAACATCCTCGGCTCGGGCTACGACCTCGAACTCGTGGTTCACGCCGGCGCCGGCGCCTACATCTGCGGCGAGGAGACGGCCCTGCTCGACTCGCTCGAGGGCCGCCGCGGCCAGCCGCGCCTCAAGCCTCCGTTCCCGGCCGTCGCCGGCCTCTACGCCAGGCCGACCGTCGTGAACAACGTGGAGTCCATCGCCAGCGTTCCCGCGATCGTCACCAACGGCGCCGACTGGTTCAAGGGCATGGGCACCGAGAAGTCGGCCGGCTTCGGCTTCTTCAGCCTCTCCGGCCACGTGGAGCGGCCCGGCCAGTACGAGGCGCCGCTGGGGATCACCCTGCGGGAGCTGCTCGACATGGCGGGCGGCGTGCGCGGCGGCAAGGAGCTGAAGTTCTGGACGCCGGGGGGCTCCTCGACGCCGATCTTCACCGCCGAGCACCTCGACGTCCCGCTGGACTTCGAGTCCGTGGGCAAGGCCGGCTCGATGCTCGGCACGCGGGCCCTGCAGATCTTCGACGAGACGACCTGCGTGGTGCGCGCGGTCCTGCGCTGGACCGAGTTCTACAAGCACGAGTCGTGCGGCAAGTGCACCCCCTGCCGTGAGGGCACGTACTGGCTCACCCAGGTGCTCAAGCGGCTGGAGAAGGGCCAGGGCAGCGAGGAGGACCTCACCAAGCTGCTCGACATCTGCGACAACATCCTCGGTCGCTCCTTCTGCGCCCTCGGCGACGGCGCGACCAGCTCCATCACCTCGTCGATCCAGTACTTCCGGGACGAGTACATCCGCCACTTCACCGAGGGCGGCTGCCCCTTCGACCCGGTGGCCTCGACCCTCTTCGCGTCGGAGGCGACCGCCTGATGACCGTCACCGCCAACCCGCCCGCAGGTGCCGGGGCCCAGCCCGCGCAGCCGATGGTGACCTTCACCATCGACGGCGTCGAGACCACGGTTCCCAAGGGCACGCTGGTGATCCGCGCCGCCGAGCAGCTGGGCATCGCGATCCCGCGGTTCTGCGACCACCCGCTGCTCTCGCCCGCCGGCGCCTGCCGCCAGTGTCTCGTGGAGGTGGCCACCCCCGGCCCCGACGGCACGCTGCGTCCGATGCCCAAGCCGCAGGCCTCGTGCACCCTCGAGGCCAGCAACGGCATGGTCGTGCGCACTCAGCAGACCTCGCCCGTGGCCGAGAAGGCCCAGCGCGGCGTCATGGAGCTGCTGCTGATCAACCACCCGCTGGACTGCCCCGTCTGCGACAAGGGCGGCGAGTGCCCCCTGCAGAACCAGGCGATGGCCAACGGGCAGGCCACCAGCCGCTTCACCGAGACCAAGCGCACCTTCCCGAAGCCGATCCGGATCAGCACCCAGGTGCTGCTGGACCGCGAGCGGTGCGTGCTGTGCCAGCGCTGCACCCGCTTCTCCAAGGAGATCGCGGGCGACCCGTTCATCGACCTCCAGATGCGCGGTGCCCACCAGCAGATCGGCACGTTCGCCCCCGGCATCCTCGGGTTCCACACCGACCTCGAAGCCGGCCTGGCGACCACCGAGACCGCCGAGACGCTGGAGCCCAGCACCTCCTCGACGCTGCAGGGCACCGCCGAGGACTCCTCGCGCGGCACCGCCACGGCGGGGGAGGCCCTGATCGACGAGTCGGGCCAGCCGTTCGCCAGCTACTTCAGCGGCAACACCGTGCAGATCTGCCCGGTGGGGGCGCTGACCGGCGCTGCCTACCGCTTCCGCTCCCGGCCCTTCGACCTCGTGTCCAGCCCCGGTGTCTGCGAGCACTGCGCGAGCGGGTGCGCCCTGCGGGTCGACCACCGCCGCGGCGTGGTCCTGCGCCGGCTCGCGGGGGAGGACCCGGCGGTCAACCAGGAGTGGAACTGCGACAAGGGTCGCTGGGCCTTCACCTGGGCCACGGCCAACGACCGGCTCACCACGCCGCTCGTGCGCGAGAACGGCGAGCTGCGGCCCGCGTCCTGGCCCGAGGCGCTGGAGGTCGCGGCCAAGGGCCTGCTGGCCGCCCGCGGCGCGAGCGGCGTCGGCGTCCTGGTCGGCGGTCGCGTGACCGTCGAGGACGCCTACGGCTACGCGAAGTTCGCCCGCGTCGTCCTGGGCACCAACGACATCGACTTCCGTGCCCGGCCGCACTCGGCCGAGGAGGCCGACTTCCTCGCCCACGCCGTCGCCGGCAGCGGACTCGGCGTCACCTACGCCGACCTCGAGGCCGCGCCCAGCGTGCTCCTCGTCGGGCTGGAGCCCGAGGAGGAGTCGCCGATCGTCTTCCTGCGACTGCGCAGCAGTGTCGCGCGCGGGCAGTCGGTGTTCGCCGTCGCGCCGTGGGCCAGCCGCGGGCTGGTGAAGCTCGGGGCCACCCTGGTCCCGGCGGCACCCGCCACCGAGGCCGAGGTGCTCGACGCCGTGGCCGCGGGCAACGAGCAGGTCAGCGACGTCGCCCAGGCCCTGGCCGCGGCCGGCTCCGTGATCCTCGTCGGTGAGCGCCTGGCCGCCGTGCCGGGTGCGCTCTCCGCCGCCCTGCGCCTCGCCGAGGCGACCGGTGCCAAGCTCGCCTGGGTGCCGCGTCGTGCTGGTGAGCGTGGTGCTCTGGAGGCCGGGGCCCTGCCGGGCCTGCTGCCGGGTGGACGCCCCGTCTCGGAGGCGGAGGCCCGCGTCGACGTCGCCGCCGTCTGGGGTGTCGACTCCCTGCCCGCGACGCCGGGACGCGGCACGGGCGAGATCCTCGCCGCCGCGGCGTCCGGGCAGCTGGATGCGCTCGTGGTCGGCGGGCTCGACCCCGCCGACCAGCCCGATCCGGCCGCCGCCGTGGCCGCGATCGAGAAGGCCGGGTTCGTGGTGAGCCTGGAGGTCCGCGCCAGCGCGGTCACCGCCCTCGCCGACGTCGTCCTGCCCGTGGCCCCGCCGTCGGAGAAGGCCGGCACGTTCCTCGACTGGGAGGGCCGCTGGCGAGCGTTCCCGGCGGCACTGACCACCAACGCGATGTCGGACTACCGCGTCCTCGACGGCGTGGCCGACTACGCCGACGTCAGCCTCGGGCTGCGCGGGGTGGAGAGCGTGCGCGCCGAACTCGCCGAGCTGGACGCCTGGGAGGGCGCACGCACTGCCGCGCCCGCGGTCGCGGCCGCCGAGCCGCCGCAGCCCGCACAGGGCGAGGCGGTCCTCGCGACGTGGCACCTGCTGCTGGACGGCGGGCGACTGCAGGACGGCGAGCCGTACCTCGCGGGCACCGCCCACCGCGCCGTGGCGCGCCTGTCCGCGGCCACCGCCGCCGAGATCGGCGCCACCGACACGGTCACCGTGTCGCGCGGCGCCGGGTCGATCACGTTGCCGCTCGTGGTGACGCAGATGCCCGACCGCGTGGTCTGGCTGCCGACGAGGTCGTCGGGCAGCGCCGTGCGCGAGACCCTGGGCGCCGACAACGGTGCCGTCGTGACGATCAGCCGGGGTGAGCAGTGATCCGGATGCTGGGCGAGGGCCCGACCGCCGACTTCAGCCAGGACAACGGCTGGGTCGTCGCGGGCAAGGCCGTCTTCATCTTCGCTTTCCTGGTGGTGCTGACCCTGCTCACCATCTGGGCGGAGCGGCGCGTGGTCGGGCGCATGCAGTCGCGCCCCGGCCCCAACCGCGTCGGCCCGTTCGGTGTGATCCAGGGCCTGGCCGACGGCGTCAAGCTGGCGCTGAAGGAGGACATCATCCCGAAGGCGGCCGACAAGCTCGTCTTCGTGATCGCGCCGGTGATCTCCACGATCACCTGCTTCCTCGCGTTCTCGGTGATCCCGTTCGGCCCGACCGCGACGATCCCCTTCACCGACATCCGCACGCCGCTGCAGCTGTCGGACCTGCCGATCGCGATCCTCTTCGTGCTCGCAGCCGCGAGCATCGGCGTCTACGGCATCGTGCTCGGCGGTTGGTCGTCGGGATCGACCTACCCGCTGCTCGGCGGCCTGCGCTCCAGCGCCCAGGTGATCAGCTACGAGCTCGCGATGAGCCTCGCGCTGGTGTCCGTCTTCATCGCGACCGGCTCGATGTCGACCTCGGCGATCGTCGACCATCAGGCGTCGATGTCGGTGACGCTGCTCGGGCACACGTTCAACAGCTTCCCCTCGTGGAACATCGTCATCCTCTTCCCGTCCTTCGTTATCTACGTGATCGCGATGGTGGGTGAGACCAACCGCGCACCCTTCGACCTCCCCGAGGCCGAGGGCGAGCTGGTGGGCGGCTTCCACACCGAGTACTCGTCGCTGAAGTTCGCGCTGTTCTTCCTCGCCGAGTACGTCAACCTGATCACGGTCTCCGCGATCGCCACGACCCTGTTCCTCGGCGGCTGGCGCGCTCCCTGGCCGATCAGCGGCGTCTGGGAGGGCGCCAACGAGGGCTGGTGGCCGATCCTGTGGTTCGTCGCCAAGCTGTGCGTCTTCATCTTCGTGTTCATCTGGCTGCGCGGCACGCTTCCCCGCCTGCGCTACGACCAGTTCATGCACTTCGGCTGGAAGACGCTGATCCCCGTCGCCCTGGTCTGGACGACGATGGTCGCCCTCTACAAGGCGGTCTACGTCTTCGAGCCGTTCAAGGACGACCGTCGCCCGCTCTACGTGGTCATCGCGATCGTCTTCGCGGGCGCACTGGCCGCGCTGATCTGGCCGTGGTTCGCCTCGGCGCCCGAGCCCGAGCCCGAGCCGGCCACCGAGATCGACCCGTTCGCGGGCGGCTTCCCCGTGCCCGCCCTGCCCGGCCAGACCCTGGTGCGCACCAACGGGCGCACCCCGGTCGCGGCAGGGCTGCGGTCGGCCCCGACGATTCCCGGTGAGGCGACCGCGACGAGCGCGTCCGCCACCGACCTTGACGGCTCGCAGGAGGTGCAGGGTGGCTGAGCAGGAGGTCCCGAAGCTGCGGGACAAGATCGCCGGGTTCGGCGTCACCTTCAAGACGATGTTCACGAAGGTCGTCACGGAGGAGTACCCCGAGGAGAAGCGCCCCACCGCTCCCCGCTACCACGGCCGCCACCAGCTCAACCGCCACCCGGACGGGCTGGAGAAGTGCATCGGCTGCGAGCTGTGCGCCTGGGCCTGCCCGGCCGACGCGATCTACGTCGAGGGCGGCGACAACGCCGACACGCTGCGGTTCTCCCCGGGCGAGCGGTACGGCCGCGTCTACCAGATCAACTACCTGCGCTGCATCTTCTGCGGCCTGTGCATCGAGGCGTGCCCCACCCGGGCGCTCACGATGACGAACGAGTACGAGCTCAACGGCCCCACCCGGGCCGGGCTGATCTACGAGAAGCAGGACCTCCTGGCCCCGCTGCTGCCCGGCATGGTCGCCGCCCCGCACCCGATGGTCGAGGGCACCACCGAGCGCGACTACTACCAGGGCTCGGTCACCGGGGCCACGCAGGCCCAGCGCGACTGGGTCTCCGCCCACGGGCAGGAGCGGTCCGCCGACCCGGCCCAGGGCGCACTCGAAGGAGAGGTGCAGCGGTGATCGCCGCGTCGTCCGTCCTGTCCTCGCCGACGCTCGCCGTCGTGTCGGGGGCGGACACCACCCGCGCCGAGCAGTGGGCCTTCTGGCTGCTGGCCGGCGTCATGGTCTTCTCCGCGCTCGGGCTGCTGTTCGCCCGCAAGGCGGTGCACGCGGCCCTGTCCATGGCGATGGTGATGATCAGCCTCGGGGCGGTCTACCTCGTTCAGGACGCCGAGTTCCTCGGCGGCGTGCAGATCTTCGTCTACACCGGCGCCGTGATGATGCTGTTCCTGTTCGTGCTGATGTTCATCGGCGTGAACTCGGCCGACGCGCGCACGGAGACGATCCCCGGGCAGCGCGTGCTCGGGTTCGTCCTCGGGGGCGCCCTCGGTGCGACGCTCCTCGCCGTGATCGCCAACGCGGGCATTCCGCGGGCGAAGGGCCTCACCGAGGCCACCCAGGACGGCGCGATCACCGGGCTCGCCCTGAAGATCTTCGGGGACTGGGTGTTCGCCTTCGAGGTGACCAGCGCCCTGCTCATCACCGCCGTCATCGGCGCGATGATCCTCGCCCACCGGGAGCGGTTGACCCCGCGCCCGACCCAGGCGGAGCTGTCCGCGCGGCGGATCAAGGACGGCCTGGTCAAGGCCCCGCTGCCCGCGCCGGGCGTCTTCGCCCGCAGCAACGCCGTCGACACCCCGGCGCTGCTGCCCGACGGCACGCCGAGCGAGCTGTCGGTCAGCCGCGTCCTCGTGGCCCGCGGCCAGACCCGCAGCAGTGACCAGCTCGCCGAACAGGTCGCCGAGATCGAGGCCGAGATCGTCGACCCGCTCGACCGCACGGTGATCACGACCGGTCCGGCCGGCGTCGACGAGGTCGACACCACCGGTGAGGTGGCCGTCGGCACCAGCACCACGGCCGCCACCGGCGGCAGGGCCACGACGGCCGCCACCGGCGGCAGCGCGACGTCCGACGCACAGGAGGGGGCGAAGTCGTGAAGCTCGAGAACTGGCTCTACCTGTCCGCGCTGTTGTTCACGATCGGCTCGATCACGGTTCTGACCCGGCGCAACGCGATCATCGCGTTCATGGGCGTGGAACTCATGCTCAACGCCGCCAACCTCGCCTTCGTGACGTTCGCGCGCGTGCACGGCAACCTCGACGGCCAGGTCGTCGCGCTGTTCGTCATGCTCGTCGCCGCGGCGGAGGTCGTGATCGGGCTGGCGATCATCATGTCGATCTTCCGCACCCGCAGGACGGCGTCCGTCGACGACGCCAACCTGCTGAAGTACTGAGAGAGGATCCGGCAGTGCTTGCCCTCCTGGCAGAAACCGAGGCCCACCCGGGCCACTACGCCGAGGCCTCCTCCGGCATCCAGTCCCTCGCGTGGCTGCTCATCGCGCTGCCGCTGCTCGGTGCCGCCGTGCTGCTGCTCGGGGGTCGCCGCACCGACAAGTGGGGCCACTGGCTCGCCGTCGCCCTGTCGTGGTCGGCGTTCGTGGTCGGGGCGCTGCTGTTCTTCTCCGTGCGGTCCCTGCCCGCCGAGGAGCGCGCGCGCCACCTCCACCTGTACTCCCTGATCCCGGCCGGACAGTTCAAGCTCGACGCGGGCCTGCTCATCGACCCGCTGTCGCTGTCGTTCGTGCTGCTGATCACGTTCGTCGGCTCGCTCATCCACGTGTACTCCGTGGCCTACATGGAGCACGACGAGAACCGTCGCCGGTTCTTCGCCTACCTGAACCTGTTCGTCGCGGCGATGCTCCTGCTCGTCACCGCCGACAGCTACCTCCTGCTCTACGTGGGCTGGGAGGGCGTGGGCCTCGCCTCGTACCTGCTGATCGGGTTCTGGAACCACAACCCGAACTACGCCGCGGCCGCGAAGAAGGCCTTCGTGGCCAACCGCGTCGGCGACGTCGGCCTGTCCGTCGCACTCATGCTGATGTTCACCACGTTCGGCACCGTCACGTTCTCGGGGGTGCTGGCGAACGTCGACGGCGCCAAGGAGGGCGTGCTCACCGCGATCGGCCTGATGCTGCTGCTCGGTGCCTGCGGCAAGTCGGCGCAGTTCCCGCTGCAGTCGTGGCTCGGGGACGCGATGGCCGGCCCCACGCCGGTGTCGGCGCTGATCCACGCCGCGACCATGGTCACCGCCGGCGTCTACCTCGTCGTGCGCAGCGGCCCGATCTTCGAGGCCGCGCCGAACGCGCAGCTCGTGGTGCTGATCGTCGGCGCGATCACCCTGGTGTTCGGGGCGATCGTCGGTTGCGCGAAGGACGACATCAAGAAGGCCCTGGCGGCGTCGACCATGTCGCAGATCGGCTACATGATGCTCGCCGCGGGCCTCGGCCCCGTCGGTTACGTGTTCGCGATCTTCCACCTGCTCACGCACGGCTTCTTCAAGGCCGGCATGTTCCTCGGCGCGGGCTCGGTCATGCACGGCATGAACGACTCCGTCGACATGCGCCGCTTCGGCGGGTTGTCCGGTGCCATGAAGGTGACCTGGGCGACCTTCGCGCTCGGGTGGCTCGCGATCCTCGGCGTCCCGCCGTTCTCGGGCTTCTGGTCCAAGGACGGCATCATCGAGGCCGCCTTCGCCGCCAACGAGGGCGAGGGATGGCGCCCGTGGGTCTTCGGGCTCGTCGCCCTCGTCGGCGCGGGGATCACCGCCTTCTACATGTCGCGACTGTTCTTCATGACCTTCCACGGCACGAAGCGCTGGCCGAAGGAGGCCCACCCCCACGAGTCGCCCACGCTGATGACGGCGCCCATGGTGGTGCTCGCGATCGGGTCGGCGTTCCTCGGCGGGCTGCTGACCCTCGGCTCGGCGTTCAAGAACTGGCTGGAGCCGGTGACGGGCGTGCCCGCCGAGGAGAACCCGGTCATCGGCAAGTACCCGCTGATGGGGATCACGCTGCTGCTGGTCCTCGGCGGTGCCGCGCTGGCGTGGCGCACCTACTGGGCGTCCACCGTGCCGACGACCGCGCCGCGCGGATCGCTCGTGACGGTGGCCGCGCGCCGCGACCTGTTCCAGGACGACGTCAACGAGGCTGTGCTCATGCGGCCGGGCCAGTACCTGACCCGCTCGCTGGTGTTCGTGGACAACAAGGGCGTCGACGGGCTCGTCGGGGGGATCGCCGCGTTCGTGGGCGGCCTCGCCGGTCGGGTCCGGCGGGTGCAGACCGGATACGTCCGCTCCTACGCGGCGTCCATGCTCGGCGGGGTCATCGCCCTCGGCCTGGGCGTGCTGGCGGTGCGGCTGTGAGCGCGGGCCGGGCCCTGTCCCAGCGGCCCACGGCCTGACAAGCACGGCAGTTCGAGCGGAGACGAAAGAGGCTTGTGATGGACTTCCCCTGGCTGACCACGATCGGCGTCCTGCCGCTGGTCGGCGTCGTCGCCGTGCTGGTGGCCCCGAAGTCGCTGGCGCGCGTCATCACGCTGGCGACGTCGCTGGTCACCCTCGCCGCGGGGATCGCGATGGCCGTGCGGTTCGACGTCGGCGACGCCGGCACCCAGCAGTTCACCGAGACCCACCAGTGGATCCCACAGTTCGGCGTCAGCTACGCCCTCGGCGTCAACGGCATCGGCCTGACGATGGTGCTGCTGTCGGTGGTCCTCGTGCCGGTCTGCGTGCTGGCGGCGTGGAACGAGGTCGAGGAGGAGCGCGCTCCGATCTTCTTCGCGCTGATCCTCGCCCTGGAGACCTTCATGGTCGGCGTGTTCGCCGCCCGTGACGTGTTCCTCTTCTACGTGCTGTTCGAGGCGATGCTGATCCCGGTCTACTTCCTGATCGGGTCCTTCGGCGGCGCCCAGCGCCGCTACGCGGCGGTCAAGTTCCTGCTCTACTCGCTGCTCGGCGGCCTCGTCATGCTCGTCGGCGTCGTCGGCGTGTACATCGCGGGCCCCGGCGGATCCGACGGGTTCCTGATCGACAAGCTGACCGGTCTCGACTACAGCTCCGCCTCCACCGAGCGCCTGCTGTTCCTCGCCTTCTTCTTCGCGTTCGCGGTCAAGGCCCCGATGTGGCCGGTGCACACCTGGCTGCCCGACGCCGCCGCGGAGGCCCCGCCCGCGGTGTCCGTGCTGCTCGTCGGCGTCCTCGACAAGGTCGGCACCTTCGGGATGCTCACCCTCTGCCTGCCGATGTTCCCCGGTGCGAGCAAGTGGGCGGCCCCGGTGATCGTCGCCCTCGCGGTCGTCTCTGTCATCTACGGCGGTCTGCTGGCCATCGGCCAGAAGGACCTCCTGCGCCTGATCGCCTACACCTCCGTGTCGCACTTCGGCTTCATCGTGCTCGGGGTGTTCTCGCTGACCAGCACGTCGCAGAACGGGTCGACGCTGTACATGGTCAACCACGGGTTCTCGACGGCCGCGCTGTTCCTCATCGCGGGCATGCTGATCCGCCGGCGCGGCTCGGCGCGGATCGACGAGTACGGCGGCCTGCAGCGTGCGGTGCCGCTGCTCGC
This sequence comes from Kineosporiaceae bacterium, assembly GCA_046330935.1. Classification (GTDB taxonomy): domain Bacteria; phylum Actinomycetota; class Actinomycetes; order Actinomycetales; family Kineosporiaceae; genus JAXLRU01. The sequence continues at coordinate 105,558 of JAXLRU010000003.1, read as the reverse complement.
GGGCACCTTCCTCGTCGCCGGTCTGTCGAGCCTGGCGCTGCCCGGCCTGAGCAGCTTCGTCAGCGAGGTGCTGGTGCTGATCGGCTCCTACCAGCGCTACCCGGGGGCGACCGTCGTCGCCACGGCCGGGATCATCCTGGCCGCGCTCTACATCCTGCTCACGTACCAGCGCATGTTCACCGGCCCGAAGCGCGAGTACTCGGGCGGGTGGAAGGACCTCGACAAGCGTGAGGCCTGGGTCGTCGCCCCGCTGCTGGCCGTGATCCTCGCCGTCGGGTTCTACCCGAAGCCCGTGCTCGACGTCCTGAACCCGGCCGTCCAGCAGACCGTCCAGCAGACCGGCGCCAGTGACCCCGCCCCGGCGGTGGCCGACGACGCCACGGGAGGCTCCAAGTGATCGCCGCCATCTCGGCCGTGACGTTCCGCGCCCCGGCGATGGACTACGCCGCGCTGTCGCCGCTGCTCGTCGTGTTCGGCGCGGCCCTCCTGGCCGTGCTCGTCGAGGCGTTCGCCCCGCGTGCCTACCGCGCCACCGCCCAGGTGGTCGTGGCGGTCGGTGGCCTCGTCGGCGCCGGGATCGTCCTCGGCGTCTACGCCGCCGGGCGGGACGGTGACGTGATCACCGCCGGAGGAGCGGTCGCCGTCGACGGCGTCTCGCTGTTCCTCCAGGCGGCGGTGCTCTTCCTGTCGCTGCTGGCCGTGCTCACCATGGCCGACCGCACCCCCGAGCCCGGCGAGGCGTTCACGCCCCAGGCCTCCGCCGTGCCCCGCTCGCCCGAGGAGGCCGCCGCCCAGCGTGCCGGCTTGGTGCAGACCGAGGTGTTCCCGCTGCTGCTGTTCTCGGTCGGCGGCATGATGCTCTTCCCTGCGGCGAACGACCTGCTCACGATGTTCGTGGCGCTCGAGGTGCTCTCGCTGCCGCTGTACCTGCTGTGCGGGCTGGCCCGTCGGCGCCGCCTGCTCTCGCAGGAGGCGTCGCTGAAGTACTTCCTGCTCGGCGCGTTCTCGTCCGCGTTCTTCCTCTACGGCGCCGCGATGGTCTACGGCTACGCCGGCTCGGTCTCGCTGCCCGCGATCGGCGCGACGATCAGCGGCGGCACGGGGACGGTCCTCGGCCAGGACCCGCTGCTCCTGCTCGGCGTGGCCCTGCTCGCGGTCGGCCTGCTGTTCAAGGTGGGCGCCGCGCCGTTCCACGTCTGGACGCCCGACGTCTACCAGGGCGCGCCGACGCAGATCACCGGCTTCATGGGTGCCTGCACCAAGGTCGCCGCGTTCGGTGCCTTGCTGCGCGTCGCCTACGTCGCCGTCCCCGGCGTGCGCTGGGACTGGCAGCCCGCGCTGTTCGTCGTCGCGATCCTCACCATGCTCGTCGGCTCCGTGGTCGCGGTCGTGCAGGCCGACGTCAAGCGGATGCTCGCCTACTCCTCGATCGCCCACGCCGGCTTCGTGCTGGTCGGCGTGCTCGCCCTCGACAAGTCGGGCATCTCCGGCGTGCTGTTCTACCTGCTCGCCTACGGCCTGACCACGATCGGCGCGTTCGCGCTGGTCACCCTGGTCCGCACGTCGACGGCCGACGGCGGCGCCGGTGGCGAGGCGACCCACCTGTCCAAGTGGGCCGGGCTCGGGCGGCGCCACCCCGTGGTGGCGGGCCTGTTCACGCTCTTCCTGCTCGCCTTCGCCGGTATCCCGTTGACCAGCGGCTTCATGGGCAAGTACGCCGTCTTCTCGGCCGCCCTGTCGTCCTTCGGCCAGGCCGTCCCGCACGGCGGCACCTGGCTGGTCGTCGTCGGCGTGCTGGCCAGCGCGATCGCGGCGTTCTTCTACGCCCGGGTCATCGTGCTCATGTACTTCAGCGAGCCCACCGACGCCGACACGACCGTCATCACGCCCGGTATGGGGACGTCGTTCGCCGTCGCCGTGGGCGCGATCGCCACGGTCCTGCTCGGCGTCTACCCGAGCCTGATCCTCGACCTCGCCGAGAAGTCGTCGGCCTTCGTCCGGTGAACGCGCCGGGGGGGTACGGGGCGCGACGGGGGAGGCGCCGATGAGTTCCGGTCTCGAGCTGGCCCTGGCCGACCAGGAGCTCGACGCCCACGTGCGGCACGGGCTGGACGACGTCGAGCTGCGCCTGCGCGAGGCGGTCGGCTACGCCGACCCCCTCGCCCACGACGCGGCGCGGCACCTGATCCTCGCCGGCGGCAAGCGGGTGCGCCCCACGCTCACGCTGATCACCGCTCACCTGGGCGACGCCGCGCGGCCCGAGATCCTCGACGCCGCGGTCGTGGTCGAGCTGACGCACCTGGCCTCGCTCTACCACGACGACGTCATGGACTCGGCGCCCGTGCGACGCGGCGCCCCCGCCGCGCACGAGGTGTGGGGGAACACGGTCGCGATCCTCACGGGCGACCTGCTCTTCGCCCGCGCCTCCCGCGTGGTGGCCGGGCTGGGCCCCCAGGCCGTGCGGATCCAGTCGGAGACGTTCGAGCGACTGTGCCTCGGCCAGCTGCACGAGACGATCGGCCCGCGTCCGGGCGAGGACGCCGTCGCGCACTACCTGCAGGTGCTCTCCGACAAGACGGGGTCGCTGATCGCGACGTCCGCCCGGTTCGGCGCCATGTTCGCGGGGTGCGCCCCGGAGGTCACCGACACCCTGATCCAGTTCGGGGAGCGGGTGGGCGTCGCGTTCCAGCTCGCCGACGACGTCATCGACCTCGCCAGCGACGGTCAGGAGTCGGGCAAGACGCCCGGGACCGACCTGCGCGAGGGCGTCCCGACGCTGCCGGTGCTCCTGGCCCGCCAGGCGGCCGAGAAGGTGGGCGACCCCGCCTCGACGGCGCTGGTCGAGGCCCTGGACGCCGACCTGTCGAGCGACGCGGCCCTCGCCGAGGCGGTGGGCCTCCTGCGAGGTCACCCCGCCATGGAGGCCGCCCGCGCCGAGGCGCACCGCTGGTCCGACGACGCCGTCGCCGCGCTGGCCCCGCTGCCTGCCGGCACGGTCAAGGACGCCCTCGCCGCGTTCGCCGAGGCGGTCGTCGCGCGCACCCGCTGAGGCGGGTGCGCGTAGTCGCCGAGTCGGGGCGAGCTTCAGCCCAGGTCGGGCAGGCCCTGCCCCACGGGTGCAGGGTTGCCCTCGGTGTCGGCGCGTGCCTTGCTGGGCTGCACCCGCTTGGGCTCGCCCGGCATCTTCGGGTAGTTCGGCGGGTAGGGCAGGTCGCCCAGGCCACCGGCCTCGTCGCGCTCGGCCAACTCGAGCAGCGCGTCCAGGGAGTGCGCGACGTCGTCGAGGGCGCTCATCGGGTCCCCCCGGCGCGCGACGAGCGCGGGCACGGTGGCGATCGTCAGGTCGTGGGGGTGCGCGTCGACCAGCTCGTCCCACGTCAGGGGCGTGGACACGGTGGCCCGGGGCGTGCGGCGTACGGAGTAGGCCGAGGCGATCGTGCGGTCGCGGGCGTTCTGGTTGTAGTCGACGAACACCTGCTCGCCGCGCTGCTCCTTCCACCACGCCGTCGTCACGCGGCCGCCGCTGCGGCGCTCCACCTCGCGCGCGAACGCGATGGCGGCGCGACGGACCTCGGGGAACGTCCACTCGGGTCGGATCCGCACGTACACGTGGACGCCGCGGCCGCCCGAGGTCTTCGGGAAGCCCCGGTACCCGAGCTCCTCCAGCAGCGGCCGGACGACGTCGAGGGCGACGGCGCGGGCGTCGGCGAAGCCGGTCCCGGGCTGGGGGTCGAGGTCGATCCGCAGCTCGTCGGGATGGTCGACGTCAGCGGCGCGGGCGTGCCAGGGGTGGAAGGTGACGCAGCCGAGCTGCGCGGCCCAGACGACGTCGGCGGGGTTCGTCACGCGCAGGGCGTCGGCGTGCCTCCCCGAGGGGAAGGTCACGCGTACCGACCGCACGTGCTCGGGGACGCGTGGCGGCAGGCGCTTCTGGTAGACCTCCTCGCCGGTGATGCCGTCGGGGAAGCGCTGCAGGTAGGTGGGGCGCTCGAGCAGGGCCCGCACGATCGGCGCGAGGGTGGCGCCGTCGGCGCCAGCGGCCACCGAGCCCGTCCCGGGCAGCAGCGCGACGGCGCGGTAGTACTCCGCGAGGTGCCGCTTGGTGCCGCCGTCCTCGCCCAGCTCCGGGAAGTAGATCTTCTGGGGGTTGCTGAGCCGCACGGCCGTGCCGTCGACGTCGAGGGTCTCGGCCGGAGGGGAGCTCGCCATCGCGCCATCGTGTCGTGAGGACCGCCACATCGCCAGGAGTGGGGACATCGCCACGCCGGGTCAAGGCAGTCGCGGCGGTGCCGACTCCCCCTTAGACGGTGGGGCGGTACCGGACTGACGGGTCCGGGTGCGAAGGGCGGTCGGAGTGCGACAGATCCAGATCATCGCGGCGGCGGTCGCCGTCTCTGCGGTCCTCGGGACGGCGGGCGGTCTCGCGGCGCGAGCGGTGGCCGACCGTAGGGACGCGCCCTCCGGAGGGTCGTCGTCCGCCGGCTCCCGGCCTGCGGCGTCACCTGGTGCTGCCTCACCGAGTGGTGCGGGGGCGACTGCCTCCGCATCGCCGTCCGTGCGATCCCTGCCGGGGGACGTCGCCGTCGTGACCCCCACGCCCCCGCGCCACGGAAGCCCTTTCACGTCCCCCGACCTGCAACTGGAGGACATGTTCTGCGTGATCGTGCTCGCACCCGAGCGCCCGGTGAAGACGGGCGACCTCGCGACGCTGCTCGGAGCCGACCCGGCGACCTTGCGCCCCTACACCGGGGGCCGCAGCATGACGGACCTCACCATGGGCGACTACCTCCTGTCGTCCCAGCACGGCCGGTGGGTGATCTTCGAGAACAACGGCACGGGCTGCAGTTCCGTGGAGCGGGTGGCGAAGGTGTCGAGCAGGGGTCACGCCATCGCCTACTTCGTCAACATCAACGGGTCGATCGCCATGACGTACGCCGTGCGCGGTCGGGTGCTGGCGGAGATCGACGCACCTCACCAGACACCGGACAAGGGGGACACCGAGGCTGCGCGTGCCCTGAAGGCACTCCAGGGGGTGAGCCTGCAGTTCGTCGAGCCGGATCGTGCGGTGCCTCTGGTAGAGAGCATCGGAGGGGTGAAGCTCGACTGGGCCTGGTTCGACGGGCCGCAGACGGCGTTGCGCGCGGCCGGGCGCCCCTAGCGACTGTGCGGCGCGGGACCCGCACTGGCGACGAAGCGTGAGCCCGCGGACGCGCATCGCTACCGCCGATCGTGCAGGCCAGGGCGGTCATCACCGGGTTCACGTCATCTGGCATCGTTCCGGCGTGACCTCCACCCCCGGATCCGCCGCCGACGTCGACGGCGCTCCGTCCGGGGTGCGCGGCGAGGGTGTGGTGGCCGCCACCCGCGGGCTGGTCCCGCTGGTCCGTCGGCGGGTGCGGGAGCGGCTGTCGGCGGCTCGTCACCTCCTGCGGCTGGTGCGACAGGTGCGCAGGCCCACGCTCGCCGCGCTGATCGGCGTCCATGTCGTCGCCGGGCTCGCGCCGATCGGCGTCCTCGTCGCCGTCGGGTTCGCCCTCGGCGCCGCCGTTCGTGGCACCGGGACGGGCTGGCCGCTGGCGCTGGCCGCCGTCGCGTTCGTCGTCGGGCGGCTGGTGGTGCCCCTGCAGGTGCAGCTGTCGGCGCAGGCGGCCCGCGAGGTCGACGCCTGGTGCTCGGTCGAGCTCGCCCGGCTGGCGCTGCTGCGCACGTCGCTGCCGGCGCTGGAGGACGGGCGGGTGCAGGTCTCGCTCAGCGACGCCACGCAGGCGCTGACCCTGCAGCGGCTCACCCCGGGGATGGCCGCGGAGGCGGCCGTGGGCCTGCTCGCCCGCTACCTGCCGATGCTCGGCGCCGTGGTCGTGCTGGCCCTGACCGCCGGGACCTCCGTCGCGCTGGCCGCCCTGGGGGTCGCGCTCGTCGGGCGCCTCGCGACGAGCGAGGCCTTCGCACGGTGGGGGAGGGTCGTCGTCGAGCTGCGCGCGCAGCGGCGGCGGGTCGCCTACGTGCGCGACCTCGCGACGGGCACGAGCGCGGCCAAGGAGATCCGGACCCTCGGGTTGATCGACTGGCTCGACGCGCGCTTCCGGCACGACCACGGCGTCCTCGCGGCTCGGTTGTGGCGCCGCCGGCGGGCGATCTTCGGCGTGCCGTTCCTGGTGGTGGCTGGGGTGAGCCTGCTGGGCACGGCGGCGGCGTTGGGCGTACTGGCGGTCTCCGCGGCCGCCGACGTCTCCGCGGCCGGGATCGGTGTGAGCACCGACGGCGAGGCGCTGGCCGCGGCCGTCGCCTCGGCGGTGATGGCCGTGCAGGCCGTGGCCCTGTGCGTGCGCTTCGGCGTGATGTTCGGCGAGGCCGATCTCAAGTTGGTCTACGGCCGGGCCGCGTGGGAGGGCATGGTGCAGGCCGAGCAGCTCGCCGCCGGCGCCTCGCCCGAGGCCGTGGGCACGCCCGACGAGGCCGCGGCGGCCTCGCCCGCGCCGGGCGCCGTGCGGCAGGACGTGCCGCGGCCTGAGCACGAGCTGCGGCTGTCGCGGGTGTCTTTCGCCTACCCCGGAGCGGGCACGCCGGTGCTGCGGGGCCTCGACCTGGTGATCCGTGCCGGGACGTCGGTGGCGGTGGTCGGCGCGAACGGTGCCGGGAAGACGACGCTGGTCAAGCTGCTCACGGGCCTGTACACGCCGACGGCGGGGCGCGTTCTGGCCGACGCCGCCGACGTCGCCGGGTTCGACCCGCGGGCGTGGCAGTCGCGCTTCGCCGTCACGTTCCAGGACTTCGTGCGCTACCCGACCAGCCTGCGCGAGAACGTCGCCATGAACGCCGTCGCGCACCTCGACGACGACGAGGGCGTGCGCGACTGTCTGGAGCGCGCCGGTCTGCGCGGCCTGGTCGACGACCTGGACGGCGACGCCGCGGGCCAGGGGCTCGACGTCCCGCTCACCCACCTCGTGCCCGGCGGGCGCGACCTGTCCGGCGGCCAGTGGCAGCGCGTGGCGCTGGCCCGGGCCCTGTTCGCCGTGCGCCACGGGGCCTCGATCCTCGTCCTCGACGAGCCGACGGCCGCCCTCGACGCCCGCGGCGAGGCGGAGTTCTACGACGCCTTCCTCGACCTCACGGCCGGGGTGACGAGCGTGGTCGTCTCGCACCGGTTCAGCACCGTGCGCCGGGCCGACTCGATCGTCGTGCTCGACGGAGGCCGCGTCGCGGAGCAGGGCACCCACGAGGAGCTGCTGTTCGCCGGAGGCCGCTACGCCTCGATGTTCACCGCCCAGGCGCGCCGTTTCGCCGTCGGGGGTCCGCGGTGAACGGCCGTTCGGTGGCCCGGCCCCCGGACCGCACCCAAGGGCGCGCAGCGGGCAGGGCGGTGAGCACGGCGCGCGGCGCCCGCGACCTGCTGCTCCTGTGCTGGAGACTGGACCGGCGGCGGCTGCTGCTCGGTGGCGGCCTGGTCGTGGCCGCGTGCCTCGCCACCCCCGTGGCGGCGGTCGCGCTGGGCGCGTTGACGGACGCCGCGCTGGACGGCCGCGGGTCCGCCGCCCTCGCCTGGGCCGTGCCGGCCGCGCTGGCACTCGTCGCCGAGGTGCAGCTGGGGCAGCTCGCCCACCTCGCCTACTTCCGCCTCGGCGAGGCGGCCGAGGCGGAGGTGTCGCGCGAGGTCATGCACCTCGTGAACGGGTCGCCGACGCTGCGCCCCGGGGACCCGGCGACCGACGCCGACGCGGCCGCGCGCCTCACCCTGCTGCTGCAGGACGTCGCGCGGATCCGTGAGGGGATCAGCGCGATGCTGCACCTCGCGGGGCTGGCGCTGCAGGCGCTGGTGGCGGCCACGGTGCTGGCCACCGTCGTCCCGTGGCTGTGCCTGCTGCCGCTGGCCGCGCTCGTGCCGGTCCTGGCCGGGCAGCGGGCCGACGCCGTCCTGCAGGCCGGGCGGGAGCGGGCCGCCGGCGCGGCGACGCTGGCGGCGGCGCTGCGCACGATCGCGACGTCACCGTCGGGGCAGAAGGAGATCCGGCTCGCGGGAGCCGAGGAGTTCCTGCTGGCGCGGCTCCAGCGGGCCCAGGCCGAGGCCGACGCCGAGCTGGGCCGCGCGGGCACGCGTCACACGCTGCTGCGGGGGGCCGGGCAGGCCGTACTGGCCGCCGCGTACGTGGCGGCGGTCGTCACCGTCGTCCTTCGGGTGCGCGACGGGCGTGCCCAGCCGGGCGACGTCGTCCTGCTCACCGTGCTGGTGACGGCCGTCGCCGCGCAGCTGGCCGCCGTCCTGCAGGTGTCGTCCACCCTCGCTGGCGTGGCGGCGGGGCTACGGCGGTTGGCCGACCTCCGCGAGCCGATGGTCATCGACCTGCGCGAAGCGCCCCTGGCGCCCGCGGAAGGGCCTGCTCCTGCCCGTCCGGCCCGTCGCCGCAACGTGCCCGAGCGACTGTCCCGGGGGATCGTGCTCGACCACGTGGGGTTCCTGTACCCGGGCTCGAGCGTGCCGGCGCTGCACGACGTGACGTTGCGGCTGCCCCCGGGCAGTTCCGTGGCCCTCGTGGGGGAGAACGGCTCGGGCAAGTCGACGCTGATCTCCCTACTCACGGGCCTGCGCCTGCCCACCAGCGGTCGGCTGCTGATCGACGGGATCGACCTCGCCGACGTCGACGCCCCGGCATGGCAGGCCCGCACCGCCACGCTCTTCCAGGACGCCGCGCACCTCGAGTTCACGGTGCAGGACAGCGTGGGCGTGGGGGAGGTCGCCGACGCCGACGACCCCGACGCCGTGGCCGCCGCGTTCGCGCGAGCCCGGGCGGACGGCGTCCTCGAGCAGCTGCCCGACGGCCTCGCGACCCTGCTGGGTCGGGGCTACGGCGAGGGCCGCGAGCTGTCCGGCGGGCAGTGGCAGTCCGTGGGCCTCGCCCGCACGCTGATGCGCACCGAGCCGCTCCTGCTCTGCCTCGACGAGCCGGCCGCGGCCCTCGACACCTCCGCCGAGGACCGCATGTACGACGCGTACGCGCACGCGGCCCGCGACTTCGCCCGCAGCAGCGGCGGGGTCACGCTGTTCGTCACCCACCGGCTCGCGACCGTCGCGCTCGCCGACCTCGTCGTCGTCCTCGAGCGCGGGCAGGTCGTCGAGGTCGGCACCCACGCCGAGCTGTTGACGCTCGGCGGTCGCTACGCGCAGCTGTTCCGGATGCAGGCGCGCGGGTACTCCTGACCCGGAACCTCCGCTGGGGTCACCAGCAGGTGACGTGCGGCGACGGCGTGCCGTAGGGGGTCTCGCCGGGCTGGAGGACGGTGACGAGGACGTCGTCGAGGTAGACCTCTTCGAGGCGGCGCGACGTCGCGCAGCGGGACGGCGCAGCCACCACCGTCAGCCGCACCGGACCCTGCGGGAGGAACCACGCCCGCAGGATCTGCCAGCCGCCGTCCGCCGGGAGGTCGCGGAGGCGGACCTGGGTGGCGCCGTCGACCTGCAGCCGCAGGCGGGCGCCGCCGGCGTCGGCGACACGGACCCGGACGCGGGCCTCGACCCAGCGGCGGTCGGGGCCGGTCAACCTCGGGTCGGGGACGAGCAGCGAGGGGCCGGCCGAGGCGGTGACGCCCGAGGCGCGCAGGCTCCCGTCGTCGCGGTAGCCGGTCGTCGCATGCCGGACGGTCCCTCCGGCTGGTGCGCTCCACCCCTGCGTGCCCGACTCGAACCAGTTGCGCACCAGGACGCAGGAGGACTTGCACGGGCGCACCGTCCGCGGGGACTGCGGGGTCGTCGGGCGGGTCGTCGGGCGGGTCGTCGGGCGGTTCGTGGCCGAGGGTGTCGATCCCGTGCTGGCCGGGCGGGTCGTGCCGCCACCTTGACCGCCTCCGGTACCGGCACCCCCACCCGGGTTGCCGCCGGGGCGACCGCTCGAACTGCCGGCCGCGGGGGCGCCCGAGGTGGTGGTCGTCCCCGCGGACGGCCTTGAGGTCGGGACGGACGTGGGCGAGGTGGCGGGGGACGACCCGGAGGGCGAGGGCTCGGGTTCGTCGGTGCCGCCGGCGGTGGGGCCGGTCGTGGCGGAGGGGACCGGGTCACTGCCGAGGACGGCACCCGCCTGCTGGTCGAGTTCCTGGTCGCCGCCCACCCATGTCGCGATCACGGGGAGCACCGTGAGGATGACGAAGGCCAGCACCCAGCCGAGCCCGGGGGTGCGCGCACGAGCGGCGCCGGCGTGCCGCTTGCCGCTGTGCTTGCCTGCCGCCTCCACCACCGCCAGCTCCTTCCGCTCCGGGCGCCGTGGGTCGTGGCCGCCGGTGGCACCGTAGGCGCCGTCGCCGCCGGCTCCTGGCTGTTCGCGTCCGCATCATCCGTTCGGGTGAGCGGGCCCGTGCCGCCTCGTCTCGCGGGTCGACAGCCTCACGGTCTCCAGCTGGAAACCGTGGGGCTGTCGAGCAGTCTCCCGCGGCCACTATCACGGCTCTTCGGATTTCAGCGTGATGCCTGGTGTTGACCTGGGTGTTCACGCTGCCGTCCGGGCGGCGCTGGCGAGGAGGATACGGGTCTTGTAGTGGTGGGGGTTGCGGTAGCCGCGGCCGGTGCGCTTGATCTGCTTGATGGTGGTGTTGGCGGCTTCGGTGCGGGCGTTGGTGACGCCGGTGATGACGAGGACTTCGATGGCGGGCCACCAGGTGGTGATGGTCGCGGCGAGCCGGTCGGTTTCGGGCATCGCGGCAGCGGTGACGGCGTCGGTGAACAGGTCCCGACGGTGGTCGAGGTCGGTGAGGGTGGTGGCGTGGAGGAGGTGGCGGAGGCGTTCCTTCACCGCCCACGCGGCGGCGATCTCCTGGGTGGGGTCGTCGGCGGTGAACGTCGCCCGGAGCCGGGCCAGGCCGGCTGGGCTGAGGGTGTCCCCAGCGCGAAGCAGGAGTCGCCGGTTGGTCCAGACCGGGTCGATCCCGCGGCCGCGGCGGCCCTTGGTCTGGCGGGTGAGGCGCTGCCGGACCCGGGTCAGGGTGTCGTTGGCGAGTTTGACCAGGTGGAACGCGTCGACACTGACCGCCGCCTGCGGGAGCTGGTCACGTAGTGCGGCGCGGAACGCCGCAGAGGGGTCGATCGCGACGACCTCGATCCGGTCCCGCCACTCCTGCGGCCTGGCCGCCAGCCACGCAGCGACCCCGGCGGCGCCGCGTCCGTCGACCACGCCGAGGACGCCCCGGTGTCGACGTCGACGATCGTCGACATCCGGGGCTCGTACCGGCGCCAGGTGCCGTGTTCGTCGCGCCAGTACCGCACCGACCGGTAGCGGTGCTCGTCGATGCCCAGTCGCCGCGGGCTGGCCGCGTCGGGGTCGATGCCGAGCAGGGCGGCGGCGTTGAGGACGGCCTGGACCGTCCACCACGACACCCCGTACGAGGCGGCGACCTCGGCGACGGACCGCCCGGCCAGGACCGCGGTGAGCAGCTGCTCCCGCAGGCGGGCGGTGGTCCTGGCCCGGGCCGGGACCTGCCCGGTGACCTCCGCGAACGTCCGCCTCGGACAGCGTTGCTCCCACACAGGCGAAGCGCCGCCGGATCAGGACCACCCGTACGTGGCCGGCGACCGGAACGTCGCGCAGCCGTTGTCGGGTCCGTTGATGGACCCGCCCCGAGAGCACCCCACAGGTCGGGCAGCCCGCCTCGCCCTCGACGGAGGCGATCACCACCTCCCGGCCGCCTCCGGGCAGGTCGACCGCGCTCACCACGCGGTACCCGGGCAGGTCGAACAGCACACTCGCCGCATCCCGCGGCGAGCCCGTAGCGTTGTCCACGGCTCGTGGTCCTTCGATCTCGATGAGTGCCTCAGCAACACCCATCTCAGCGCAGGACCACGAGCCCCCTCACACGGGCCCGATCACGCTCAAATCCGAAGAGCCACTATCACGGTTCTCTTGAGGGGGAGTGCTCCTCAGGGAGAGGAGAAGCCCCACGACGCTCGGGGGAGGACCGCATGACGCGATGCTCTGATCAGTCGGAGAAATACCCGAGGCGGTCCACGATGAGGTGGATGGTCGCGTTGCTGGCCGTCCGGATACCACGCGAGGCACCGGTAGGGACGATGTCGGTGTTCGAGTAGCTCCGCTCTCCTGTGAAGTTCAATCCTCCGGAGCCGTAGTTGGTCCCGTCCGCGCTGGCCAGGGCGAGCCAGCCGTTGCGTGTATCCCCGCTGTAGTACGGCTTTGTGACGCTGACGACGATGCACGCGTCGTCGGCGACCACGGCGTCACCCTGTCCCACGGTGACGGCGGAGCCGGGAGGGGTTGGGTTTCCGGTCCTCGTGTCGATGATGCGCGCGACCGGCAAGCTGTGGAACTTCTTGCCCGAGGTGGTGATGTCGAAGTAACCGATCACTGTGGCGATCAGGTTCACCGGCCCCGTGCTCGGGCGAAGATCCATCTTTCCGTTGGAGGCGAGCGGGACGATCTGGGTGATCGCACGTGCGAAAGCGCCGGGGTACTGCAACATCGACGAGTTGGGTGGAGTGGCGCCGTCCGGCCACGCCTCGAGGTAACCCGGCGCCGGTGCGTCCGCAGCCGACAAGTGAACGAGCGCTGCGTCGGCCCCGAGCGGCACGCCGGCCTTACCGGCGACCTGGACAGCCAGGGTGGATCCGCTGTTGATCTTTGCGATGGGGGCGCCGAGGGCGCCTCCATTCTTGTCGCCGCGGGTGTCGAGGATGGTCTCGGGCGTGGAGGGGAAGTACGTCATGCTCCCGGCGGTGGTCGGATTGGTGGTGAAGTAGCCGATGACGTCCACCATGATCTGGGTGGTTCCGGTCGTATAGATGTCGACGTAACCGTTGTTGCCCAGCTGCACGATGGCGAAGTCGGAGACGTTGCCGGCTCCGCCCTTGTACTGGGTCAGCGCTGCATTGGGACGGGGCGTGTTCTCGGCGTACGCCATCAACCAGCCGTCCGTGCTGGGGCTCACCGAGGTCAGCGTCATCGCCACCGCAGTCACGTCGACGGACGAGGGAATCGGGGCGACACCCCGCAGCTGAAGACGGATGGTCTTTCCGCCCGCCACCGGCCCGGTCGTCCCTCCGGTCCCGGATCTCGTGTCCAAGAGCCTCGCCGGGTTGACCGTCTTGTAGTACGAGGGCGGGGTCTCGTTCACGGCCGGGTCGATCGCCGTGGTGTAGGCGCGGATCTGGGCGACCTGCCCCTTGAGATTGCTGCCGAACGTCGTCGACGACGTCCGCACGTCACCAATGCGCAGCGGTCCGGAGGCCGTCCACAGGCCGGGCTTGTTGACCGTCGCCACCTTGACATTGTTCAGGTAGAGGTTGAGCCAGCCGTCGGCCCGGTACGTCAGCGTGACGTTGGTCCACTGGCCCGGCCAGACACTGGCAGGTCCTGCAGTGATCGTCGTCCAGACCGGGCTCGCGACGTCACTGTTGGAGATCGCAGCCCGCCAAGAGGAGTCGCTCGGCTCCATGTACACCTTGAAGGCTGCGCTGTTGCTGCCGGCCTGGGACAGCAGGACGCCGCCCGCCGTGTCGGGCCGAACCCATGCGCTGACGGTGAACGGGGCGCCCGTCGTCAGCGCCGGGCTCAGAGTCGGTGTGGGCGTCGTCGATGATGGTGGGGGCGGCGTGGCGACGAGAGCTGCGGAGCCGTTGAGGCTGACCGCGGGGGATATGTTGCTGCCGGTGGTCCAAGTGGCCCCGCTGTTCGTTCCCACCAGTGCCGACTCCGCCGCCGTGTCCTTGGCTGCATGCGCGACATCGACGGGGGTGACCGATGCGCCGGGTTCATAATCCGTCGTCGGCCACTCGTGGCTGGTCAGGGACAGCGTCTGCGTCGGCGAGGCGGTCACCGTGAAGGCGGCGGTCAGGAGGTACGGAGTCACGCTGGCTCCAGAGCCGATGGTCCACAGGTCGGCCCTGGTATCACCGTCGATGTCCGCGGCCTGCAGGGTCAGTTCGACGGCCGTGTTCCACCCGGAGGTCGCGATCGTCCGGGTTGTGTACGACGCGACGTAAGCGGTGCCCTCGTTGCGGATCGTGAAGCCGTCCCACAGGTAGAGAGCCCCGGTTGTCTTGTGCCACAGGTAGAGGGCCGTTGAGGGGCCGGTTGCGGTGTCCAGTTGTGTCGCGGCCAGCGTCCAGTCCTGCCAGAGGGTGCCCGCCACCGGGGGCGCCAGCGGCTGCAGTGGGGAAGTGCTACCGGTAGGGGAGGGAGCGGGCGTGCTCGGAGGTGCGGCCATGATGGTGTTCGGTTCGTAGAGGCCCGCGGACTGGGAGTTCTTGTAATAGATCAGGTTCGACGTCACGCCGAGGAGATCGTCGTAGGTCGACTCGCTCAAACTCGTCTGGGCGGCGATGGGTGTCAATTGCGTAGGGTTGGCGCCGGCCTCGTCCCGCAGTGTTTCCCGGTCCACCGTCCAGAGATTCTGCAATGATCGGGACGCAAGTGGTGTTCCGTCGGGAGTCCCCTGGATGACCACGCCGCCTCCTTCGGTTTCCGTCGGGGTGCGATACGTCAGGACGTCTTGCCCGAGGTTGTCGGAGAACGCGCCGGTGATCGTGCGCCATTCGGGACCGAAATCAGTGCTCGTTCCGGTGCTGCCGGTGCCGTTGCCGTAGATGCCGATGTTTCGAGCGATCTTGCTTACAGGGCCGGTGTTGGTACCGGCGGCCAACCACAGGCCGGGCGGCACGTTGTTGCGGCCCCCGGTGATCACGAGGTCGGCGTTTCCGTCGCCCGTGAAGTCATGGGGCTCGCGACGCTGGGCGAGGCGAGCCGTGAAGGGCTTGCTGGCCGAGCTGGTTCCGTAGTTGCCACCGATGGACAGCGGCGTAGCGATCATCGTGTTGTACTGGCGCGTCGGGGTGATGGTGATCGACGCCTTGCCCGTGGCGTCGGCGTCGGTTCGTACCGGAGCTCCCGCATTCACCTGCACCATGTAGGCGACAGGGATACTGCCCGAACTGGGCGGCACGATGGGGACCGAGACGGGGACGCCGATCTGGGCGCCCTCGGGGGCCGAGAAGTCCGGCGCCCCAGGGCGGGAAGCGTCGAAGACGAATGCGCAGGTGATGGACGATCTGGACGTCCCTGCGGCGTCCTTCGCTACCACGTACCAGCTGAAGTTCGTCGGCAGGCCGCCCGCGGCCGTCCTCAAGGTCGCCTGAGGGATCTTGTACTGCACGAGCGTGCCGCTTCCCTGAGCGCCCGTGAGCGTGGGACTCAGGACGGTCTGGCCACCGGAAGTCTTCTTGAGAAAGAACTGCACCGTCATCGCATCGCGATCGGGGTCGGACACCGTCGCGTACAGATACACGTCGTTGTCGCCCACCACGGTCGCAGAGTTCGAGGGGCAGGCCGACTCCGGGCTCGTGCGGAGACCACTCGGAGCGTTGACGGGGTGGTTGAACTCGACGGTGAGAGCGGGCGTCGTGGTCGTCGAGGGCTCGAACTCCTTCCAGCCGTTCGGCCCGGTCGTACCCGGTGCGAGGTAGAACGTCTGCATGCTGCGATTGGCGGCGAGTGCCTTCGTCACGCCCCCGGCGACGTCTAACCCGATGGCGGCGGCCGGACACGTGGAGTCGTACCCGTGAGCGGCGTCGACACTCCCGACAACGTTGCCGAGGGGCGTCCCCGACCACGAGCTCCACTTGGCATTCGCGCTGGTCAGGATCTGGTCGGGTGCATAGACGTTCATGCGGCTGGCGACGCAGGAGTACGCCCGGGACTGGAACAGGTTCAAGGTGGCCTTATTGATGGTCGCGCCCTTGAGCACCGGGGAGATCGGAAAGTTGATCAGAGTCACCGAGTTGATCGAACCGGGGTTGCCCACCTGCATCTTGCCGGCCGGGTCTGGCGTGGTGTTCCAGTAGTTGACGCCGGAGTAGGTGCTCGTGATCGTCGCCCAGCCCGACTTCTTCGCCGACACCGACGACCACGTCGGATCGATGTAGACCGGCCACGTGGTGGCAGGTTCGTCGAGCAGCGAGGCCGTCGGCTCAAGGTGCACAGAGCGTTGCTCTGCGGTCACGGCTATCGCCGTCACCCGGGCGCTCGCACCTGGCCCTTGTGTGCTGGATGTCCGCTCACGCGAGGGAGCGGCGAGGGGGCTGCGGTCCTCAGCGCCGACCCTCCGGGACGAGACCGCGGCCTGATCGGTGCTCGAGTCCCACATCACCGGTGCAGACGCGCGAAGCAACGGGCCACCCGCGTCACGGTCGATCGAGATGTTGCCAGCGGCGTCGGTACCGACACGCAGACCTGTTCCTTCGATGTCGAAGGTGATGTCCCGCACCCGCTGGTCGGCCGCGGCCTGAGGCGTTCGGACGACGAACACCGTCCGCATTCCCCCCTGCGTGTCCGCCCTCGCCTGCAGATCGACCCCCGGCAGCACCTCCCGGTACGTCGCCGTGGCGCCCGACAGTTCCGGAGCGGGCAGGTCGAGCGGAGAGCGCAGGCGAATGGTTTGCCCCTGGGCGCGCAGGACCGCGAGGGCCTTCTGGCCGCCCCCGGACAGCACCAGCGGCTCTGCCGTCAGACGTGTGGTCACCGAACCGTCGGCCTGCTTGACGAGGGTCGCGTCCAGGGGCTCCCACCGACCGTTGACGCGGGCGCGGACGGGCATGGCGGTCTGGGTCAGGGTGTACCCGCCCCGAGGGTTCGCCTGCACGGTCGACGTGGCTGTCGTGGCCGCCCCCACCGGGACGGGTTCGCCCGTGGCTTGGGCGCGGGCGGCGGCATCGACCCACGGGTCGGGCGTCGGCGCCCCCACAAGGTTCTCGGCGGGCGAGGTCGCGAGACCCGGATCTCCGTCAACGGCCACAGCGGCTCCGGGTGCGAGGGCGACAACGACCCCCAGGACCGGTGCGCTCACCGCCAAGAGGGCGCACAGCCGTCGTCCAGCACTTCGCATCTGTGGATCACTCCCCGTCCGTGTCCCCCATCACCCCGGGGATCTCGTACCACCGCTGCCAATCGACGCGGTATCTGCGCGAACCCTAGGGCAGTGCACCGACTCCCAGGGAAAGGCCGATCACACCGGTCACCCGTTCAGGTGACAGCTTGGTTCTCGCTGCGTCCAGGCGTGGGTCGCCTGCCTTGACGCCTGATCTCAAGGTCTGCTTGGGTGCGGCGTCCGGGGTGCGGCTGGCGCGCGACCGGGGAAAAGGCGGGGGAGTTCGTCGATGCGTGGTCGTCGGTCGTCTCGGTTGGGCACGTGCTTCGCAGCACTGGGAGCCGTCGTGAGCGGTGCCCTCGTCCTGGCCGGTCTCCCCGCAGACGCTGTGCCCTCCAAGGCGTCGCGCCCCACCTCGGTGCGCTCGTCCGGGAGCGGCACCGTGGTCGCTCCTGAGCCGGGGCCCGCAGTCCAAGGGGTCCGGCCGGTGCCGGCGCGCAAGGGCGGAGAGTCCGCCAGAACCATGCCAGACTGGTCGCCGCCGAAGGTCGTGTGGCCTGCTCCCGTCAAGGCCAGCCTCGTTGCCCAGGGCGCGGGCGTTCAGCGCATCCCGTCCTCGCCCGTGTGGGTGCAGGCGTCGAGCGACCATGACGCGGTGTCGGGTCAGGCGTCGTCGACCGCTGGCGCCCGCGTGGACGTGGAGGTTCTGGACCAGTCGGTTGCCTCGCGGGCCGGTATCGCCGGCGTCGTCATCAGAGTCACGGCACCTCGCGGTCAGCGTCCCCTGCGTCTCGGCGTCGACTACGAGGGGTTCGCCGCCGCCTACGGCGGCAACTTCGGAGCTCGGCTGGGTGTGGGGGAGGCCCCGGCCTGCCTGGTGACCACTCCGAGGAAGCGGGGGTGTCAGGACATCCGGCCGTTGGACGGCCGCAACGATCGGGTGAAGAAGACCGTCAGTGCGGTCCTTCCCGCTCCTGCCGCGACGCCGGACGCCGCTGCGACTGCGGCAACCTCGGTGACGCGTCTCGTCGTGGTCTCGCCCGCCGCAGTCGTCGGCCCGACGGCTGACGGCGGCTCGGGTGGTTCGTACGCGGCGACGTCGTTGGGGCCCTCGGGGTCGTGGTCGGGCGGTGGGTCCACCGGCGCCTTCACCTACTCCTACCCTCTGACCCTGCCGCCGGCGGCTACGCCTCTGATGCCCTCGTTCGGGTTGTCGTACAGCTCGCAAGGACCCGACGCGCAGAACGCGACCACGCAGCCGCAGTCGTCCTGGCTCGGCGACGGCTGGGGCTCGCCCGCGATGTTCGTGGAGCAGACTTTCACCTCGTGCGCGGACAAGCCGATGGGCGTCGCGTCCCCGAAGGCCACGAGCGACCGCTGTTGGGCGGGCAACGTCATGTCGCTGTCGATGAACGGCAGCAGCGTGCCGCTGGTCTGGGACAAGACAGGCGCCGGTGGCGCGGGCCAGTGGCGGGCGGCGTCCGACGCGGGCCAGGTGGTCCGTCACCTGAAGAACCAGAACACCGGGGTCCCGACCAAGTTCGCCGACTACTGGACGGTCACCGACCGGGCGGGGACGACGTACTACTTCGGCATGAACAGGCTCCCGGGCTGGGTGTCGGGGAAACCGGTCACGAACTCGGTGGACTACGTGCCGGTCTACTCCCCGCAGCCCGCGGGTTCGGGGTCCGAGCCTGACAACCCGTGCTACTCCTCGTCGGGATTCGACGCGTCGTCCTGCGTGATGGCGTACCGGTGGAACCTCGACTTCGTCGTGGACGCCCACGGCAACGCGATGTCGTACTGGTACAAGCAGGCCACGAACAGCTACGGCCAGAACAACGGGCTCACGACTGCCACCTACGTCCGCGATTCCTACCTGGACAGGATCGACTACGGCTTCCGCTCGGGGAACCAGTTCGGGACCGTTCCCAACCAGGTCGTGTTCACGACGGGAGCGCGCTGTCTGACGGCGTCGTGTTCGCCCCTCTCGTCGACCACCAAGTCGAGCTGGCCCGACGTGCCCTTCGACAAGATCTGCACCGCCTCCCCCTGCAGCTCCAAGGCCCCGTCCTTCTTCTCGACGGTTCGCCTGACTGCTCTGAGCACCAAGCAGTGGTCGACCACTGCGAGCGCTCACCAGGTGGTCGACTCCTGGGCGTTCGAGCACACCTTCCCCGCGACCGGTGACCAGACGTCTCCGACGCTGTGGCTCCGGAGCGTCACGCGGACCGGCTCCACCACCAGTGACCTGGGGTCGCAGGCTGCGATCACGATGCCCCCGACCACCTTCGACGGCGTGGGGCTCCGCAACCGTGTCGACACGGTCGCCGATGGTCTGGACCCGTTCTACCGCCAGAGAATCCGGAAGATCACGACGGAGACCGGTTCGTCGATCACGGTCGATTACACGGTGACGCACCCGTGCTCGGCGCCGGTCACGGTCGCGCCGGCGTCCAACAGCACCTCCTGCTACCCGGTGAAGTGGCAACCCCAGGGGTACGCGGCGGACTTCCTGGACTGGTTCCAGAAGTGGGCGGTGAAGTCCGTCGTCCAGGCGGACGCGGCGGTCGTCGGAGCCTCCAATGCGATGGGAGTGACCACCAGTTACTCCTACCTGACGGGGCCGGCTTGGCACTACGACGACAACGAGATCGTCAAGCCGTCGTACCGGACGTACGGCCAGTTCCGGGGCTACGGGAAAATCCGCGCTCTCGTCGGTGACGCCGCCCAGGACCGCCGCTCCATGTCGGAGGTGTCCTACTACCGGGGGATGTCGAAGAACAACAGCACGACGGTGGTGAACCTCACTGACTCCCTGGGCGGCCTCCACGAGGACGCTGATCAGCTGGCGGGCCTGCCCCTGGAGGAGACGGCGTATCTCGGTGAGGGCGGCAGCTCCGTCGGATCCACCATCACCTCGTACTGGGTCTCGTCGCCCACCGCGGCGCGCACGCGGTCGGCGACCGGGCTCGGCGACCTCACCGCACGCGTGGTGGGGCCGGCCAAGGTGTACCGACGGGACGCCGTGACGTCCAGCGGCACCCCGACCTGGCGGGCCATGTCGACGGAGACCACCTACGACACCCGGACGACGATCACCACAGGAACCACCACCACGACGAACCCCTCCGTGGGCCTTGCGCTGCTGGTGTATCAGCACTCCAGTCCGGTGAACGCGGCCTTCGACCGCTGCAGCGTGACCGAGTACGCCAAGTCCAACGTCGCGTGGACACCCACTCCGCCGGCGGTCCCGACGAATCTCGTCGGTCTCATCGCCCAACAGGAGGTGGATGCGGTCGCGTGCGGAGGCTACTCCGACACCGGCGTGGCGGCCGGCGACCGGACGATTCCCGCGTCGGAGCCGGTGACGTGGAACTCGCTGACCGCTCCCGCCTCGGTGTCACGTCCGAGCCAGGTGATCAGCGCCGTCCGTACGTTCTACGACGACACGACCTACGCCACGGCCTGGCCGCAGGCCGCCGCTCCGGTCAAGGGCGACGCCACCATGGTGCAGGTGGCTTCCGGCTACACGTCCGGGGCCTTCACGTGGAGCACCGGACGCCGGTCCACGTACGACGCGTGGGGTCGTCCGACGTCTGCCACTGACGCCTTGGGTCGCAAGTCGTCCACCGCCTACACGATGGACGCGGCGGGACTCACGTCTTCGATCACCGACACGAACGCGTTGTCGCAGGTCAGCTCGCTGACGTACGACACGCGGCGTTGGCAGCCACTGACCACGACGGACGTGAACGGGATCGTCACGTCCATGGCCTACGACGCCATGGGCCGGTTGACCAAGGTCTGGACCCACAACCGCCCGACGACCGCCACCGTGGCGACCGTCGAGCACTCCTACCAGATCGCGCCGGGCCTTCCGGTGGCCGTCACGTCCAAGGCTCTCAACGACTCCGGTGGCCAGGTCACGAGTGTGGCCTTGTACGACTCGCTGTTGCGCCCTCGCCAGACCCAGAGGCAGACGCCCCAGGGGGGTCGTCTCGTCACGGACACCTTCTACGACACGCGAGGGTGGGTCTCGGGGACGAACGACGGCTGGTGGGATTCCGCGACGACGCCCTCGCCGAACCAGGTCGTGCAGCCGACGAGCACGAGCGCCGCGCTGCCGCTCCAGCACAGCTACACCTATGACGGTCTGGGACGCGCCGTTCTGGTGACGGCGCGAAAGAACAACCTCGACGTGACGTCCACTCGAACGCTCTACGGCGGCGACAGGGTCACGGTCATCCCGCCGAGCGGCGGAACGGTCACGTCGACGGTGACCGATGTCGCCGGACGCACCACGGGCCTGGAGCAGTACACGACCCGGCCGACCGTGAACGTTCCCGCCGACCCCTTCACGGGAACGTGGACGGTGTCGGGGGGTGTCAAGACCACGACCTCCTACGGCTTCGACAGCCGCGGCAACTCGGCGACGGTCCGGGCCGCGGACGGCCTTACCTGGAGCTCCACGATCAACCTGCTCGGCCAGGTCACGTCGCGTACCGACCCCGACGCCGGGTCGTCGAGCACCAGTTACGACGCTGTGGGCAATCCCGTGCAGACGACGGACTCGCGCGGGAAGACGGTGTCGGTGGTCTACGACGCCCTGAACCGCCCGACGGCGACGTTCGCGGCCGCCACGACGGCCCAGACGCCAGACAAGCAGCTGAGCGCGATGGTGTACGACAACCAGGACGCTCGGGCCGGCGTCACCTACGCCGTCGGCCGTCTGACGAAGGCGACCAGGTACGTCGGAGGCGCCACCGGTGACTCCTACAGCACGATGACCTCAGGCTTCAACGTGTTCGGGTCCTCGCTCGGCGAGACGATCACGCTTGACACGGTCACTCCAAGCGCGGTCGAGGGCACGTACACGTACAGCCACCTGTACTCCTCCACCAGGGGCAACCTCCTCCGCGACACCCTGCCGGCGGCGGGCGACCTCCCGGCGGAAATCGTGGCGCGGAGCTACTCCCCTGGCCTAGACCTTCCCCAGGGTGTCGGGGGGTACGGGCAGTCGACCACCTACGACGCCTGGGGCCGCGTCAACCAGGTGAAGATCGGTGGCACGACTGCGGACACGCAATCGGCGGTCACCTATCAGTACGACGCCCACACCGGGCAGGTGCTCGACCGGACGCTCTCGACGCTGGGTACCAGCCCGGCGGCTGTCGACCAGCAGACCTTCGCCTACGACCCGGTGGGGAACCTCGTCAAGCAGACCTCGGTCCGCGACGGCGCGGCTGCCAAGGCCGACGTGCAGTGCTTCCGCCATGACGCGCTGCTGCGGCTCGCGGAGGCGTGGACGGCGACGGACGGGTGCGCCGCGGCGCCGTCGGTGAGCAACGTCGGGACGGCGATGCCCGGGGCGACGCCTTACTGGACGACGTGGACGTTTGATGCGCAGCAGCGCAGCCAGCGTGCCACCCAGGTGTCGCACTCGATCGCGGGCGGGGTGGACACCCGGACGACGACGGCCTATTCGTACAGTGACGCCGCGCACCCGCACGCCCTGACGTCCACAGCGACGACGGGCGGTCGCACGGCCTCCACGAGCTACTCCTACGACGCCGCGGGCAACATGACCGCCCGCTCGGCGGGGCAGGGCGCGCAGACGCTCGTCTACGACGAGTCCGGCCAGCTCGCCTCGATCACGTCCACGACGAACGGGTCCACCAGCTACACCTACGGCCCGGGTGGCGGGCTGATCGTCGAGAAGAACGCCACCACCACGACCGTCTACCTGCCTGATCAGCAGGTCGTCATCACCAATGCCACGGGCGCCAAGGCGACCACCCGATACGTCGCCCTGCCCGGCGGGGTGAGCGGGCACAAGACGGCTGCGGGCAAGGGTTTCGACCTGCCCGAGTTGCACGGCACAGTCGGGCTGACCCTGGACAGCGCTACCCGCAATCCCCGGTGGCGCCAGTTCACCCCGTACGGCGAGGCGCGGGGGGCTGCCCCGGCCTGGTTCGACAACCGGACCTTCCTGAACCAGCCCAGCGACGCCAAGACCGGGCTCAGTCGCTTGGGTGCGCGCAGCTACGACCCGACCATCGGGCAGTTCACGAGCCTCGACCCGCTCCTGCAGCCGACGCTTCCGCAGTCCCTGAACGGTTACAGCTACGCCAACGGCAACCCGGTCCTGTTCAGCGACGCTTCCGGGCTGTCCATCTCGTGCAGCGGCGTGCCCGCCGGCCCTGCCTACGACAAGTGCAGCGGGTACGCCTCGACGCACAACGACAACGGGGACGACATCTCCGGCGGCTCGACGGGCAAGGGCAACCCGAACCTCCACGTGGCCCAGGGCGAGTACCGCCGTCACGGATACAAGACCCCTTCCGCTCGCAACTGGGAAGCGGCTTTCGACTGCCAGCACTCCTTCAATGTGCTCTCGTGCATGACGGAGAAGAAGGCGCCGTGGGCGCTGAGCGTCGGTGACGACCGGGTCACCCAGGTGTTCGCGTACACGATGGGCGCGGGCATCGTCCTCGGCGTCGGGCTGGGTGTGGCGGTGGCCGGGGCCCTTGCGGCAACGGCGGCCGCGCCGGTGATCGCGGCGGCCGCGGCGGCGGCGACCGGGGCGATGAGTGCAGCCTCAACGGCGCTCACCAATGCAGCCATCGCCGTCGCGATCGCGTTCCCGAGCCTCACGCGTGTCTTGGTCGCCGGAACCAACGCCATCGGCGCCTACGCCGGTGTCGAGCCCGGCGCGCCCGCTGTCGGTGGGGCCGCACGGACTACGAAGTCGCTCACGGTCGCGGACGACGTTCCGACCGTGATGTTCAGTCGGAGCCGGGCTCCGGGCATCGGGCAGATTTTTGACAATGCAGTGGCAAATGGTGCTCCAACTCGACTGAATCGCGTCACTGGTGCAGCGCGTGACGCGAATCGTCGGGCGGCCCTGCGTGGGCAAAGGCCAGCGCCTCCGGGACAGTCGCTGGATGAATACCCATTTGCCTGCTCGGCTCAGGGAGGTTGTGGTGCGATGGTTGGTGCCGTGCCTGTGGCCGAACAGAGCTACCAGGGCGGCGTGCTTAGCCGGTTCTTTCAGAGCAACGGTGTTGGTGTCGGCGATCCATTTGACGTGATGTTTGGGCCGTGAGGGATGAGCACTTTGATTGCAACGCTGAGGGTCATCGAAAATGCACTCCGGCTGCTCAGGCGAGACTTTCTACTAAAGGCGCTTCAGCCCGGTATTGACGCAGCTCGAGTCGCTTCACTGCTGGGCAGTGTTGGGATCTCGGCGTGCCCACAGGTCGAGGAACTCTACGCATGGCGAAATGGGACAGACACGGCAGTCGCCGGATCTTTGGACGACATTCACATGTTTCCCGGATTCTACTTCCTGTCGTTAGGGGATGCTGTCGCCAACTATAGGGCTTTCATGGGTGACCCCCGCTGGACTCCGGGTTGGTTGCCGATTTTCGCAAATGGTGGAGGCGACTTCTATGTGACAGAATTGAGCGGCGGCCTGCCTGGGGTCGTTCGGCACTTTA
The DNA here is from genome assembly GCA_046330935.1 of Kineosporiaceae bacterium. GTDB lineage: Bacteria > Actinomycetota > Actinomycetes > Actinomycetales > Kineosporiaceae > JAXLRU01. The sequence goes on along the minus strand of JAXLRU010000003.1, from coordinate 81,205 downwards.
GGATCGAGGAACGGGAACATCCTGTCGAATTTGTGACACTCGAAAGAATGCTGACCACGATCGCCGCCGGATTCTCCCAGGAGATATTCTTCGTCGACGGCAGCGGGTACCTGGAGATGGATGATTCCACGTATGCCGAAGTTGCGGCTCAATTGAATCCTGGCGTGCCCTGGTGGGCTGAGTAAGGCACCGCGAGCTAACTCGGTCCTAGTGTCTGCTTGAAGGATTCCGGCAACATCTCCGAGCGTTTCCTTCAGCCGTGGACCTCGCGCGGGGGGGGGGGTGGTGAAGAGGCCCAAACCCGGGAGGAGTCGGGTTAGGCAGCGGGCCTGCAGTGGGTAGTGACGCGGTGGCGAATTCTTCCCGATTCGCGCTGAACGCGTCGACGGGGCCTAGTCTCCAGCCTGTGGCTTCCTGTACCTCCCGTTATGCTCAGCGGGGATTGCAGGAATTCGCCCCGCGAGCACGTCGGCGAGGTCGTATCGGGAGGGCACGTCGAGCTGGTCGTAGGTGCACTGCTCGGGGTCTTTGTCGGGACGCCACCGGACGAGGCGGGCGGCGTGCCGGAACCGGTCGCCCTCCATCTGGTCGTAAGCGACTTCGACGACGAGTTCGGGGCGCAGGGGCACCCAGGAGTGGTCCTCTCGCTGGTTCCACCGGTTCGGCTCGCCCGACATGGACGCCTCACCGGTGCGGAACTCCTGCAGCCGTTCGAGCAGCTCGCGCCGGACGACGGTGGTGAACGCCGACGCGCCGCCGACCATGTGCAGGCGCTCGCCCTCATACAGCCCGAGCAGCAGCGACCCGATGCCCTCGATCGACTTGTGCTTGCGATACCCGATCACGACGCACTCGGCGCTGCGGTGGTGCTTCACCAGTCGCGCGCGACCGCCGGGTCGGTGGTCGACACCGACAGGTGCACCTGCCGGTCGAGCACCGACGGCAACCCGGTCCTGTTCAGCGACACCTCCGGGCTGTCCATCTCGTGCAGTAGGCGTGCCCGCCGGCCCTGCCTACGACAAGTGCAGCAGGTATGCCTCGACGCACAACGACAACGGGGACGACATCTCCGGGGGCTCGACGGGCAAGGGCAACCCCAACCTCCACGTCGCTCAGGGGGAGTACCGCCGCCACGGGTACAAGAGTACCGAAACTCGTAACGTCGAGGCCGCGTTCGACTGCCAGCACTCCTTCAACGTGCTCTCGTGCATGACAGAAAAGAAGGCGCCGTGGGCGCTGGCCATCGGAGACGACCGGGTCACCCAGGTGTTCGCGTACACCATGGGCGCAGGCATCGCCGTGGGGGTCAGTCTGGGGGTGGCGCTAGCGGGGGTGGCTGCGGCGATGGCGGCCGCGCCGGTGATCGCGGCGGCCGCGGCGGCGGCGACCGGGGCGATGAGTTCAGCCTCAACGGCGCTCACCAATGCAGCCATCGCCGTCGCGGTCGCGTTCCCGAGCCTCACGCGTGTCTTGGTCGCCGGAACCAACGCCATCGGCGCCTACGCCGGTGTCGAGCCCGGCGCGCCTGCTGTCAGCGGCGCGACACGCGCGGCAAACTCGGCATTGGCGACGGAGACTTCATCGCAGGCTTTCAGGCGGGTACGGCCGACAGTTACTGACCAGAAGCTGGGGAACTATGTCGAGCAGCTATACAAACACCATCTGCAAGCTGGAGTGGTCGGCGATGGCACCGCTATGGACGAGCTTCCTGGAGAGGTGGCTGCGGGGGTTGGGCGACACATCCAAAAATCTCAGGAGATCGTGCGCGGGCTCGACAAGTGGATTGCCCGCCAGGGCCCGAGGGCGTCAGAGGCGGATCTAAATACTGCAACCTCCATTCGTAATGAACTTCAGTCACTACTAGGCCCATTCGGAGTGAGCTGAGTGGCAACTCGTTACCTGGCGCGCACGGTCGCGTTTGTTGGCTGGCTGATTTTTCGGTCTCCGGAACTTCTCCCGATATTGCAGGAGCACTTGGATGATAACGACGGCGAGATCCTTCCGCACGTTCTTCTCTTTCGGATTCGCGAATACATAGAGTTTGAGTTTGAAAAGGAGGGTGAGAGTGAGCTCGTGAGGGCTGCGGTGGAGTCCTTGAAGGCGGGGTTGGTCGATGGTGATTATGAGCTACTGGCGCTCATCCAGACATCGTTCATCGACGATATATCGGCGGAGCCCCATCCGGCTGCTGCGCTGAAGCGTGCACTAAGAGCCGACTAGTGGTCCGTCTTTGAAGTCTTCTGACGGTTGGCCTTGGCGAGGACTTGCTCAGCGGTCTTGGTCCAGGTGAGGGAGTGTCAGATCAACGGTGGGCGGCGCTGGGCTCGTTCCGGGCGGGTTCAGCCTCGGCTGCTCGCGGCTTCGCGACAGATGCGAATGAGGCGGTCTTCTGGTCCGGAGTGGGTCGCGGAGGTGACAAAGTTGCGGCGAGGTGGGTCGCGAGCAATGGAGGGGCAACATTGGAAACCACTATGGCATCCCGAGGGATCACGTTGCCTGCGTGGGACGCAGGCAACCCGGAAGTCATCAGCGCTCGGCGTGGCGCATCCGCGCGCAGTTCGCTCCCGGGGCCAGCGGGAATGTGCGCGTCCTACAGGGTGACGCCGTGCGGCTGGATAGTGTCTGGGCGCAGGTGGAGTACCCCGCCCTCATCGCCAATCCTGGCGTCACTTCAATCACAGCGATCAATCCGTTCACAAATTCTTCCACCTTGCTCTGGGGGCGCTGGATCGGTCGACTACGAGCTCAGTCAAGCGGTGATTGAGTGGACCGGTTGGGGCGTGTCGGCTTCGCCGATCCGCGATGATGAACGGTTCCTCAGGCTCCGTGGGGACGAGATGGGTTCAGTGTTGCTGCATCAAGTCCATTCGCTGGAGGAAATATTCTACAGCTCGGACGCGCATCTTACCGCTGCAAATCTTGCGGCCATGGCCGCAAAGGCGTCGGATGAGTTCCGCGTTCGTCACCCTGAGCTTTCGATCGACGCTCTTTCTGCTCTTGCGTGGTGCTACACCTACGATTACAAGTAGCTGGGAGCTCGACCCGGTTCTCCGGACACCTGTTCTGAGGATCGTCTCGAGGGGAGCCTGTGACGCTTGCCTCCTCGCGGCTTACCCATGGTGACCGTGTTGCGATCAACTCCGCCGTTGACCCGTCACGCGGAGTTCCTCAAAATGGCCTCGAGTTCGGTCTCGACATCTTCAACTCCAACATCACATCGTTCCGGAGGCTCAATTGACGTTGGAGGAGCGGGAAGCAATTTTGTCACTCGTTGCGGTACCCAATGGGGGACCGCCAGCCGATCCGGACGCTGTCTTGAGGCGCCTTGGTGCCTCTGACGGACGAGCGCTCGGAATTCGGTTGTTGCGCGAGGCCCTAGATCGGAGCGACGGAGATGAGGCGGAGATGGCCCTCATCGTGGCGGCCGTCTACGGCGTGTCACAAAATCATCTCGGGCCGCTTCTGGAGTTGGCCGCCGCGGAGTGGCACCACGTGCATGAGGACGTCGTTACTGAGTTGGGGAAGTTGAAGAACCCATCGGCAATTGAGGTGCTGGGACACCTCGCGCAGTGGGTTCCGGACTACCTTACGTTCGACGAGAGCCGGGCGTTGGCTGTCAAGGCGGTGCGAGCGCTCGGCGGCATCCCAGGTGACGGCGCCGACCGGGCCCTGGCTTCGCTGCTGGACTCGGGCTCCGAGATCGTCCGTCTTCAGGCGCGTCGACAACTCGAACGCCGGTCCGCCTGAATGTTACCGGTCGGCGCCGACGGCTTGGGCGACGCGGTCGGGTAGCTGATAAGGGCGCTCCGCTGGAAGAAGGGACGGATCGTCGGCCGCTGCGGCAAGAACTTCATCGGTCTCGATGCGGATGCCCACCCACTAGGCGTGTGGAACATGGCTCGAAAAATAGATGATTTCGGGCTACACCCTCATCTGTGAAGAGCCCAAGAACTAGAGGGTCATCTCCGCTCGATGAAAGTCGACAAGATCTGGATCCTGCTCGGCCAGCTTGTCTTCGAGGGCGGGCCATCCGCTCCGAGAAACCAGTTCCACCTCCCTCATACCGATCGGAACTAGCCACGCGATAACAACGCCACCCTCTCCGCCTGAATACGTTGCGAATTCATCTGGAAAATAGACCGGCATAGTAACATACAGGGCTGTCATCTTCGAGTCCGGAACGAGCGCCCCAGCCGGCCCAACAACATCCCCCCGCAGCAGTGCACGCTTAGCTTTGATCGCCCTCGTGCCGACGTGAAGAAGCAACGAGGCGACAAAATCCGGAGTTAAGGACTGTGGCGCCAGCATGAATAGTTCTTGTTGTATCTGTCGCCTCCCCGCAGGGGAGGTCAGTAGGTGCCTGCTCAGCCCCAACGTGGCGTAGCCCACCGAGTCCGAGTCTGATCCTCCCGTGAACTTGACGATCTGAAAAGGCATCGGAGCGCCATCAGGATCAGTCGACCAACCGGTATGGATGGGGCCAAGGTATCTCTCGAAGTGATCGATCAGACTTGTCATGGGCACGGGCCTCCGAAACGCGCATCATTGTTGCCACCACCACGATTACAGGCTCTTCACAGATGAGGGTGTAGCCCTGGCGTGATCATGGGTCGGGTGTGGTGGGGCGGTCTGGGCCGGTTGACGCGACCACGTCGTCGCTGGGCTGCTCGGGGCGGGGTGCAGGCACAGGGCACATTCTTCCAGCGAGGACACAAGTTCCGACCGGTCGGATGACGACTGAGTCTGCAGCAGTCCCGGGCTTCCGCGTGCGACGGGCGCTTTGAGTTGCTGGCAAAAGGCTTCGAGCGTCACGGTGAGGGGCGGCGAGTCACCCCGCGAGCACGTCGGCGAGGTCGTAGCGGGCGGGGACGTCGAGCTGGTCGTACGTGCACTGCTCGGGGTCCTTGTCGGGGCGCCACCGGACGAGGCGGGCGGCGTGCCGGAACCGGTCGCCCTCCATCTGGTCGTAGGCGACCTCGACGACGAGTTCGGGGCGCAGGGGCACCCAGGAGTGGTCCTCGCGCTGGTTCCACCGGTTGGGTTCGCCCGACATGGACGCCTCGCCGGTGCGGTACTCCTGCAGCCGTTCGAGCAGTTCGCGGCGGACGACGGTGGTGAAGGCCGACGCACCGCCGACCATGTGCAGGCGCTCGCCCTCGTACAGCCCGAGCAGCAGCGACCCGATGCCCTCGATCGACTTGTGCTTGCGGTAGCCGATCACGACGCACTCGGCGCTGCGGTGGTGCTTCACCTTGATCATGGCTCGCTGGTCGGGCTTGTAGGGGCCGTCGAGCCGCTTGGCGATGACGCCGTCGAGCCCGGCTCCCTCGAACCGCTCGAACCAGTCACGAGCCACGGCCGGGTCGGTGGTCGACACCGAGAGGTGCACCTGCCGGTCGAGCACCGAAGGTGCGGCGGCGCCGATCGCGTCGGCGAGGAAGCCCCGGCGGACGGCCAGCGGCCGGTAGGTGAGGTCCTCGTCGCCGACCGCCAGGCAGTCGAAAGCGACGATGTGGGCGGGAGTGGCCTCGGCGAGCAACCGGATCCGAGACTCGGCGGGATGGATGCGCTGCGACAGCGACTCCCAGTCCAGCCGCTGCCGCCCGTCGCGTTCCCGCGGGACGACCAGCTCGCCGTCCAGCACCACCCGCTCGGGCAGCTCGCGCAGGACGGCCTCGGCGACCTCGGGGAAGTACCGCGTCAGCGGCTTCTCGTTGCGTGAGCCGAGGACCACCTCGTCGCCGTCCCGGTACACGATCACCCGGAACCCGTCCCACTTCGGCTCGTACAGCCACACCCCGTCGGGCTCGGTGGGCACGGCGTCGGCGGCCTTGGCCAGCATCGGCTTCAAAGGCGGCATCACGGGCAGCTGCATCCCGCCATCGTGCCGCTCGCCGCCGACAGCGGCGAGCGGCACGCGGCACGGGGCTACAGCAGCGTGGACAGCACGAGTCCGTTGACGGCCTCGCTCACCCACCCGTTGGCGCTGACGCTGCGCACCTGCACTCGTGCGAGCAGGACCGCGTCGCCCTTGGGCATGGTCAGTCGCAGGGTGGTGGGTCCGCTCGCCGAGGCGGCTGGGACGCGCACGGCCCGGCGGTCCCCCACTCGCACCAGGTAGGCGACGACCTCTCCGGCGAGCGGATCGGGGGTCACCTGCGCCTCGAACGTCTTTCCGGGTGCCACAGGGCCGGTGGGAAGGACAAGGCTGGGTCGCGTGTCAGAAACGAACACCGGCACCGTCGTGGTCATCGAGCGGTTGCCGCGACTGTCGATCGCCACGACCGACAGGTCCGACGAAGCCTCGCGATCGGGCATGAGCGACAGGGAGACAGTGGCGCCCCGGACCGTGTCGGGCAGGGAGAGGATGTCGGGGCAGTCGAGCCGCTTCGGGCCGTTGATGCCGCAACCGGGGCTGAGCACCAGCGAGCCCCACGACCAGCGGTAGCCGACCACATCAGGGGACGGGCTGGAGAACGTCACCTTGACGGGGCCACCGATCGCGGCGAGGGGGCCGCCGTCGGTCGATGTGACGACGGGAGCCGCGGGTGCGCTGCGATCAGGCACCCAGGTGCAGGTCGGTCCCCACGGACTCGCGAGCCCCTGATCCACCAGGCGCGCCCGGAACCGGTAGCGGATGCCGTCGACGATCTGGTCAGGCGACAGGCGCACGACCGCGGGCTGTCCCGGAGTGACGGTCTGGGTCAGGCGCAGGTGCGGGTCGCCGGGGGTGTCCGCCGACCACACGTCGAACTCGGCGGTGAGGACGGCGTCCGCGCTGAAGCGCGACGTCGTCACGCCGATCCTTTCCGCGTAGGGGCCGACGACGACGGGGTCCGCGCCGCACCACTGGGACCCGGCGAAGGGCTTCACAGGGGCGGGGGGAATCGCGTCACCGCGAACCTGGAGCGCGACACCCCCCTCGGCGGCCAGGGGCAGGTGCCAGGCCGGGTCGGCCTCGTGCTCCCGGGGGACGCTGAGCTGCAACGACAGTGCCGTCGCGCCGGAATCGACGGCGGCGGCGACCGCCTCGGTGACCTCGGCCTCGAGGACGGGCGGGCATAACTCGGGGGTCTGGACCCTGCCGACGGGCGACGCCACGCGCCACGGCTTCGACCACGTGGGCGCGACCCGCGTGCGCACGACCGACCAGGCCTCCCAGGCCCTCGTCGCGCAGGGGGCGGTGCCGTCCTCGCGCGTCACGAGGGCGGCCGTCGTGACGCGGTGCCGCGCGAAGGGCTTCAGGTCGAACGTCACCACGAGCCGCTGCACGCGGGAGGTGCCGTCCGGGCCGGTCGAAGTGCCCAGGACGACCGGCGCCGCGGCGGGGTCGACGGAGACCGTGGGCGCCGACGAGTCGAGCACCATGGAGGAGATCACCGGAAGGAAGGCGAGCGTGCCGGTCGCCTGGGCGGCGCCGCCGGGCAGGGCCACGGCGCTCGCGGCCAGAGCGGCTGCGGCGGTCAGGACGGACAGGACGGGAGCAGGCCGAGAACGACCGAACATGCGGAATCCCCGTTCGAGATGGACGTGCGCAGCCGATTGCGGGCGCGCACCGCAGCCTAGCCAGCCCCGACCACCCGCGCGGGTGTCCTCCACAGGCATGACAGCTGGGAGAGCCGGACCGGGGTTCACCCGGGCGCCGGACGCAACAGGGCGGGGTGGAGGGTCGCCAGGGGGTCGGCAGTGAACAGCTCCGCAGGCCGACCGGCACCGTCGGCCCGCCGCCGGCCGGTGGGTCGGAGGAAGCCGTCGGTGCCGGTGACCTTGCGATGGAAGTTGCGCGGATCGAGGCGGGCCCCCCAGACGGCCTCGTACACCTCGCGGAGGTCCGAGACGGTGAACTCCGGCGGACAGAACGAGGCGGCGAGGGCGCTGTACTCCAGCTTCGCCCGCGCACGATCGAGCCCGTCGCTGAGGATGGCGGCGTGGTCGAAGGCGAGACGACCTTCCCCGAGCGCGGCGTCGGCGGGGACGAAGGCCGCGTCGACCGCGTCGGTTCCCGCCACCGGGTCGGGCAGGTCGGCCGCGAGGGCCAGCCAGGCGACGCTGACGACGCGCATCCGCGGGTCGCGCTTCGGGTCGCCGTAGCTCGCGAGCTGTTCGAGATGCGCGTCGAGCCCCGCCACGCCCGTCTCCTCGGCGAGCTCGCGCTCGGCCGCGGCCCGCAGGCTCTCCTCCGGCCGTACGAAGCCGCCGGGCAGCGCGAGACACCCCGCATGAGGTGCCTCACCCCGGCGGACCAGGAGCACGCACAGCTGCCGCGCCCGCACGGTCAGGACGACGAGGTCGACGGTGACGGCGAACGGCGGATAGTCGGTGGCGCGGTACGAGGGGGGAGCGTCCACGGCTCCGAGCCTATCGCGTCACCTTGACGATAAAAAGGGAGAGGGTTATCGTCCTTTCGACGAGAACAAGGAGGATCCATGGCTCACATCACCGCCCCCGTCCTGCTCGGGGGGCGCCTGCGCCATTACCGCGGCACCCCCACCGTCTACGTGGTGCACCGGCAGGGCGGCGAGGTCCGTCACCGCGGAGTGGCGGCGTCGTTCTGGTTCCGCCCCCTCTCCGCCGCACTCAGCGAGGCGCCGACCGACGACCGCGAGCTGCCCGCACTCGTCCACGCGCGCACGTCCGACCTCGCCGACGTCAGCGTGCAGCTCACGCTCACCTACCGGTTCGCCGATCCCGACCTCGCCGCCACGCGGCTCGACTTCGGCGTCGACCCGCGGCGGGGAGAGGCCGGCGGCGAGCCCCTGCAGCAGGTCGCCCAGGTGCTCACCGAGCTCGCCCAGCAGTACGCGACCGAGGTCGTGGGGACCCTGCCCGTCGCGGCCGCCGTCGCGCAGGGGCCGGCCGCCGTCCGCGACAACCTCACCGCACGGCTGCACGCCGACCCCCGGCTCGCCGAGATCGGCCTCCAGGTGATCGGCGTCCGCGTCCTCGCCCTCCGCCCCGACGCCGATCTGGAACGGGCGCTGGCCACGCCCACGCGTGAGGCCGTCCAGGCCGACGCCGACCGCGCCACCTTCGAGCGCCGCGCCCTGGCCGTCGAGCGGGAACGCGCGATCGCCGAGAACGAGTTGCAGTCGCGGATCGAACTCGCCGTCCGCGAGGAGCAGCTCGTCGTCCAACAGGGCGCCAACGCCCGGCGCAAGGCGGCCGAGGACGCCGCGGCCCAGCAGATCGCCGCCGATGCCGAGGCCGCGGCCAAGCGCACCCGGGCCGCGGCCGACGCCGAGGTCACGCGCGTCGTGGGTCAGGCGCGAGCAGACGCCGAGGCTGCAGCGATGGCCGTGCACCAGGGCGTGCCGCCGCAGGTGCTCCTGGCGCTGGCCGCGCGCGAGCTGGCCGGCAACCTGCCCGAGATCGGCACCCTCCAGCTCACCCCGGACGTCCTCGGCCAGGCCCTGGCCCACGTGGCCGGTCGGGCCTGATCTGCGACGACGTTCGGAGGGGATGACGGTGACGCTCGCACCCCGCGCGGTGGTCGTGCACCGGCGCACGGAGCTCGACGAGCTCCTCGACCGGTACGGCACCCGCGGCCAGGCCGAGTTCGTGCTCGCGGCCCGCGGCCGCGACCTCGGCGGCCTGCAGGCGGCCCACGACGCGGTGACGTCCGCGGTGTCGCGGGTCGTGACCGATCTGCCGCCAGGGTGGCGGGTCGCCCAGGTCGAGCGCGAAGACCTGCCCCGGTTCCTGTTCGCCCCTGAGGACGTCGTCCTGGTGGTCGGGCAGGACGGCCTGGTGGCCAATATCGCGAAGTACCTCGACGGCCAGCCCGTCCTCGGGGTCGACCCCCAGCCGGAGCTGCACCCCGGCGTCCTGGTCACGATGGGGCCTCGTGACGTCCCCGGCCGTCTGGCCGCGCTGTCCCGGGGCGACGCCGACGTTCAGTGCCGGTCGATGGTGGCCCTGCGCGCCGACGACGGCCAGCGCCTCCTGGCGCTCAACGAGGTGTACGTCGGGCACGAAGGCCACCAGTCGTCCCGGTGGACGCTGCGCGTCGACGGCCGCGAGGAGCCCCAGTCCTGTTCGGGACTGATCGCCGGCACCGGCACCGGTGCCAGCGGGTGGTGCGCGTCCCTGTGGCGCGACCGCCGACCGGGGTGGACGCTGCCCGGCCCGACCGAGGCGGCGCTCGGCTGGTTCGTCCGCGAGGCCTGGCCCTCGCCCGTCACCGGGACCACCCTGACCGGCGGCGTCCTCGCCGCGACCCAGGATCTTCAGGTGACGGTCGCCAGCGACCGGCTGGTCGCCTTCGGCGACGGTGTCGAGGCCGACCGGCTCACGCTCACGTGGGGCCAGCGGGTGCGGATCGGCGTCGCGGACACGGTGCTCCGCCACGTGCGCTGAGACGCGTCGAGCCCTGCGAGGGCAGGGCCTCGCCAACGGACGGCCGCCGCCCGCTCCACGGGGGAGCGGACGGCGGCCGGGGGAGCCGTGCGGGAGGGACGTCAGACGGTGACGGCCTCGATCGCCTCGTGGGCCCCGCCGAGCTGGGCGCCGGGGGCGGTGCGACGGCGGTGCACGAGACCGAGGCCGACGAGCACGAGCAGGGCACCGGCGGCGCCGAAGCTCACCCAGGCGGCGATCCCGGCGATGGTGCCCATGGTGCCGAACGCGTAGGCGTTGAGCAGCAGGCCGCGCAGGGTCTCACCGCGGAACGCCGTCTGCACGAGTTGCGCCTTCTCGGCGTTGTTCGGGTCCTGGCGCGACTCGGTCGACAGCTGCGAGTACGTCTTGCCGCCGGTCATCTCCTCGAGGTGGACGGCGATGTAGTGGTCCGCGTAGGCCTTGGCCTGGGCGCCGGTGGTGAGCTGCTGGCCGGCGTACTGGTTGATGTAGGGGCCGATCTTGTCGCTCTTGAGCTGGTCGCTGCCCTTGGCGGGGAAGAAGATCTGCTGCGCGGCGAGCTGGTCGTGGACCTCGTTGCCGATGAACGAGCTCGCCCAGGTCAGCAATCCGCCGGCCACGACGAGAACGAGGGCGAGGACGGCGCCCGCCACCGTGAGCAGGGCGTCGAAGGTGCGGCGGTTCATGGCTGCCTCCGTCATTGTCGGTGACGCCTTCGTCACCGTGGAGAGTGAAGTTGACTCCACAACCGTCGCCCCGGAGCAACCACCAGCGGCGGGGCCGTTCGTCCCGAACGCCACGACCGGCAAGGTGAGGCAAAGATCACTTGGAGGTGACCGGGACCTCCGACCCGGCCGCCTCGCCCGTCACGGCGGCCTCGCGCGCCGCCCGCCCGCGCGCCCCGGCCCGCATGGTGTCGGCCGTCAGCACGGCCAAGGCGCACCACACCAGCCCGAACCCCGCCCACCGCGACGCCGGCATGTGCTCGCCCAGCACCAGCACGCCGCACAGCAGCTGCAGCACCGGGGTCAGGTACTGCAGGAGGCCGATCGTCGTCAGCGGCACCCGCCGTGCGGCGGCGGCGAACAGCAGCAGCGGCGCCACCGTCACGGCGCCGGCCGAGGCCAGCAGCAGCCCCTGCCAGGGGGCGTTCTCGGTGAAGGTCCCGTCGCCGCGCGCCTCCAGGGCCACGAGCGCGACGACCGCGGGGACGGCGAGGGCGAGGGTCTCGACGGTCAGCCCCGTCAGCGCCCCGACCGCGCCGCCGACCCGGTTCTTGCACAGCCCGTACAGGGCGAACGACACGGCGAGGACGAGCGCGATCCACGGCGGCCGGCCGTAGTCGACGGTGAGGACGCCGAGGGCGACGAGCCCGATCCCGACGGCGATCCACTGCCAGCGGCGCAGCTTCTCCCGCAGCACGACCACCCCGAGCAGCACCGTGACGAACGGGTTCGCGAAGTACCCCAAAGACGCCTCGACGACGTGCCCGGAGTTCACCGCGTACACGTAGACGCCCCAGTTCAGGGCGATGAGCGAGGCGGCCAGGGCGAGCAGGCCGCCCGTGCGCCGCGAGGCGAGGGCTGCCCGGACCCCGCCCCAGGCCAGGCCCCCGCTGACCAGCACCGTGCACAGCAGTAGCGACCACAGGATCCGGTGGACGACGATCTCGACGGCGCCCGCCCGGCGCAGCAGGTGGAAGTACAGGGGAAAGGCTCCCCACAGCAGGTACGCCCCGAAGCCGTAGACCGCCCCGCGGCGCACCTCTGAAGTCATGGGATGACTGTACGGGGCGCCCGGGTGACACGCCTCGACCGTCCACGCCGTCGTCGTCCGGGACGCCGATGTCAGGGGAGCTCCATCGGTGACCGTCCTGACGGCGTCGCGACATCGGGGCGAGGGACCGGTGACGACCCCCCGACGGACCTGCCGACCACTGTGGCGGTCAGCGCGGCGGATGCCGCACCTCGGAGGAGAGGAACCTGACATGCACACCACGAAGCGCACCCGGACGGCCGGCCTCGCCCTGGCCGGAGCCCTGCTCGGCCTCGCGGCACCGGCCCTGACCGCCGCGGCCGCCACGCCCGGCCCGCTCTTCCCGGTCGCACCGCCCACCGGCCAGGCGGGCCTGGACCGCTCCGTCTCGCCGATGTTCACCTGCGTGGAGGGCTCGGGAATCACCGAAGGGCTCAGCCGCAGCGAGATCCTCGCGCGGGCGAAGAAGTGGGTCGACCTGCACATCCCCTACAGCCAGAGCGACTGCAACTCCGACTACGACGGTCGCAAGTACCGCACCGACTGCTCGGGCTTCGTCTCCATGGCCTGGGGGCTGACCACCTCCTACGCCACCCCCGACTTCTTCTCCGACTCCCGCGGCCCCTGGACGACGATCAGCTGGAGCGATCTCCAGCCTGGCGACGCCGTGGTCCGGGACGGGCACATCGTGCTCTTCGTCTCGTGGACGGACAGCACCAAGACCCGCTTCAACGACTACGAGGAGATGGATACCGACCACGGCACCATCGCGTACACGAGGTCGGTCGCGACGTCGAAGTCCGACGGCTACCACCCCATCCGCTACGACAAGATCCGCCCGGACGTCGTCGAGGGTGATTTCGTGCAGGTGGCGGGGACGGACCCGGTGTACCGGATCGCGGGTGGGGCCCCGTTGTACGTGTCGTCGTGGGCGAAGGTCTCCGACGTGGCCTCCCACCCGGTCAAGACGGTCTCCCAGGCCACGTTCAACGCCCTGCCCCGCTACCCCAAGGACGGCACGTTCCTCAGCGACGGCGACGGTGACGGGGCCTGGCGGATCGCCGGCGGCGCCCCCCTGAAGATCAGCAACTGGGCGAAGTTCCCCGCCGGGTCGGCGCTGAAGGCCATCGACGTCGACGACCTCAACATCACCTCCGCCGGGACCGGCATGTACACCCACACCCGCACCGTCCCCCTCAACGGCACGTTCCTGGGCGACTCCACCACCACCGCGGCCTACATCACCGTCGGCGGAGCACCCATGCGCATCTACGACTGGGCCGACTACCCCGCCGGATCGGCCCTCAAGGCCGTCGAGATCGACCCCGTCAACATCACCAGCGCCGGCACCGCCGGCATCGGCCTGCTCAAGTACCCCGCCAACGGCTCCTTCATCGGCGACGTCCACTCCCTGGCCGCCTACCGCATCGCCGGCGGAGCACCCCTGCAGCTGAACGACTGGAACACCTACACCGACGCGCAGAAGGCCTCCGCCGTCGAGGTCGACACCCGCAACTTCACCGGCACCAACCTGCGGCCCTACCCCGCCGACGGCACCATGATCAGCGACAAGGACTCCAGCCGCGCCTGGGTCGTGGCCGGCGGCGCCGCCATCACCCTGTTCGACTGGGCCCCCTACAGCGCCGCGCAGAAGGCCTCCACCGTCGAGATCGACACCTACGCCCTCGACATCGCCGGCACCCCCGGCTCCCACCTGCGCGCCACCCCCGCCAACGGCACCTTCCTCTCCGCCGTCACCCCCACCACCAACGCCCGCAAGACCTTCCGCATCATCGGCGGCGCGCCCCTCTACGTCGCCTCCACCACCCCCTACGGCACCCCCAAGGTCATCACCGTCAACGAGGCCGCCGTCCTCAACGCCGGCACCACCACCGTCCCCACCCTCACCCTCTACCCCGCCAACGGCACCCTCCTGCAGACCACCACCGGCACCAAGTACCAGATCAGCAACGGCCGCGCCCTGCCCTACACCGGCACCACCACCATCCCCACCACCAACACCATCGACACCGCCACCATCACCAACGCCGGCGGCGCCTACCCCTACAACCACCTCGCCAAGTAACCCCCCACCCAGCACCACCCCTGCACCAACCGGCCCCGGCCCTCACCAGAGGACCGGGGCCACACCCATCCCCCCACCCGAGCGGAACATCGTCCGTGGAGCGGGCGCGATCCTGCAGGCAGCAGCTCACCTGACGGTCGGCGGCGAACTGTGCCGCAGACCGTCAGGCAAGCGCTCCCCACCCCTGCCCGGCAACGGCGAGCCCCTCCGGTGAGCCCGAACGAGGCCCGATCGCCGTCCCCGCGACTCACCCTCCGGGGGGCGGCCCGCTCACCGACGGCGGCATCGGTGCGCAGCTCGTCGGACGGTCGGCCTCGGGCATGAGATCCAGCCGGCGGACGCGCCGTGCCTCCTGGACATGAGGACGAGGCGCGAACCATGCGTCCAGCTCGGCCAGTGCCTCGGCGCCGCAACCGCGATCGTGGCCGTGACCGAGCAGCCACTCGATCGCCGCGAACGGCACGGCGGCGTCTGCCTCCCAACTCAGCGTTCCGCATGGACGTGTCACTCCATCAGGCTCGCCGGCTCACGTCCGTCCTCCGCCATGGCGCGCAAGTCCTCGGTGCGGTCGGCGTCGACCGGCAGGCGGTGGAGTGCGCGGCATGTCTCCCTCTGCGCAGCTCCAGGGTGAGGCGTGACGACCCAGCCGTTGCCCTGCTCGACCGTCGCCTGCGACCGCGAGACGCGAAGCGGCCCCCACCTCGTTCGGGTGGGGGCCGCAGTCGTTCCAGGGCCGGGCGGCTCGGCCATGCGCCGCCCCGGGAGCTCGTCTGGGCCGGCGCTCCTCACGGAAGGGGGACGCCGCCGCCGAGCGCGACGCCGCCGCCTCCGATGGCCCTCGGAGCGCCGATGTTCCGCTCGGGTGGGGGGATGGGTGTGGCCCCGGTCCTCTGGTGAGGGCCGGGGCCGGTTGGTGCAGGGGTGGTGCTGGGTGGGGGGTTACTTGGCGAGGTGGTTGTAGGGGTAGGCGCCGCCGGCGTTGGTGATGGTGGCGGTGTCGATGGTGTTGGTGGTGGGGATGGTGGTGGTGCCGGTGTAGGGCAGGGCGCGGCCGTTGCTGATCTGGTACTTGGTGCCGGTGGTGGTCTGCAGGAGGGTGCCGTTGGCGGGGTAGAGGGTGAGGGTGGGGACGGTGGTGGTGCCGGCGTTGAGGACGGCGGCCTCGTTGACGGTGATGACCTTGGGGGTGCCGTAGGGGGTGGTGGAGGCGACGTAGAGGGGCGCACCGCCGATGATGCGGAAGGTCTTGCGGGCGTTGGTGGTGGGGGTGACGGCGGAGATGAAGGTGCCGTTGGCGGGGGTGGCGCGCAGGTGGGAGCCGGGGGTGCCGGCGATGTCGAGGGCGTAGGTGTCGATCTCGACGGCGGAGGCCTTCTGCGCGGTGCTGTAGGGGGCCCAGTCGAAGAGGGTGATGGCGGCGCCGCCGGCCACGACCCAGGCGCGGCTGGAGTCCTTGTCGCTGATCATGGTGCCGTCGGCGGGGTAGGGCAGGAGGTTGGTGCCGGTGAAGTTGCGGGTGTCGACCTCGACGGCGGAGGCCTTCTGCGCGTCGGTGTAGGTGTTCCAGTCGTTCATCTGCAGGGGTGCTCCGCCGGCGATGCGGTAGGCGGCGCTGGAGTGGACGTCGCCGATGAAGGAGCCGTTGGCGGGGTACTTGAGCAGGCCCATGCCAGGGCTGCCGGTGAGGGTGGCGGGGTCGATCTCGACGGCCTTGAGGGCCGACCCGGAGGGGTAGTCGGCCCAGTCGTAGATGCGCATGGGTGCTCCGCCGACGGTGATGTAGGCCGCGGTGGTGGTGGAGTCGCCCAGGAACGTGCCGTTGAGGGGGACGGTGCGGGTGTGGGTGTACATGCCGGTCCCGGCGGAGGTGATGTTGAGGTCGTCGACGTCGAGGGCCTTCAGCGCCGACCCGGCGGGGAACTTCGCCCAGTTGGTGATCTTCAGGGGGGCGCCGCCGGCGATCCGCCAGGCCCCGTCACCGTCGCCCTCGCTGAGGAACGTGCCGTCCTTGGGGTAGCGGGGCAGGGCGTTGAACGTGGCCTGCGACACCGTCTTGACCGGGTGGGAGGCCACGTCGGAGACCTTCGCCCACGACGACACGTACAACGGGGCCCCACCCGCGATCCGGTACACCGGGTCCGTCCCCGCCACCTGCACGAAATCACCCTCGACGATCGTCGAAGGGAGCCGGTTCACGGCCGCCTGCGCCTGGTCGAGGAAGTTGCGGTAGCTGCCGCTGTCCCAGGTGGACCACTGGTCCCAGTCGGTGCCCTTGCTCGAGATGTCGTAGGCGGCGTTGGCGTTGCACTGGGCCTGGTAGGCGCAGGTGTCGGAGACCTCGGAGTGCCAGTAGTCGTTGATCTGCCACAGCCCCCGGTCGGTGGTGTGGCGGCTGTCGTCGTTGTGGCCGGTCGCGGAGGGATTGCACGAGGACTCGGCCATCGCGATGGCGACGGCGGTCACGATGGTCGCGCTGGTGAACCCGGCCTTCGTCGCGACGGTGGCGCACAGGTCCGCCGCGCTCGTGCTGATCGTGGCGACGGCGAGGGGGGACAGGGATCTCGCACCCGAGTCCACGGGGGCTGCCGCGCCGACGCTCGCGGGGACGTCGGTCGGGTGGGTGACGGCGAGGGCCTGCGTGGGGGCGGCGACGCCGGCGCCTGCAGCAACGAGGCAGGCGGCTGCGAGGGCCGGACGGAGTCGGACAGGACGCAAGGGGGGCTCCCGAGATCGGCCGGGACGGGACCCGGCGGCACGTCCTCCCCGGTCGGGGAGGACGTGCCCCAGGCTCGTCCGGGTCGATGTCGCGGCCACGTCGTCGCCACGTCGCGACGACGTCACCGCGCCCTCGCGTCACGACATCGACGTGACAGACCTCCCGGGGCCGATCGGTGGCCGTGCCGTCACGGGACGACCGTCACCAGCAGGTGGCGGGCGGCGGCGTCGGCTCCCCCTTGGGGGCCTTGCCCTGGCCGGGCATGCCCACGGTCACGTCGTCGATCATCAGCACGGGGATGACGTGCTGCGGGCGGACGCACGTCGACGGCGCGGCGACGACGGTGATCCGCACCGGGCCCGAGGGCTTGAACCACGCCTGGAGGACCTTGAACTTGGGGCCGGTGACGACCTCGGTCGTCTGCACCAGGTCGGTGCCGTCCACCTGCAGGCGCACCCGAGGCTTGGACTTGTCGTCGACGCGGACCTTCAGCTTCACCTGGAACCAGCGCCCCGACGGGTTCTTCAGCCGCGGGTCGTCGACGAGGACGCTCGGCCCGCCGATGGTGCTCACCTGGGTGGCCTGCAGGCTGTTCAGCGTCAGGGCCCCGCCCTCGCGGCGCAGGGACAGCTCACCGGTGCCGGTGTGGGTCCACGCGCTCGGCACGGTCGAGGCGGCGAACGGCTCCTGGTAGACGGTGCAGCGCCCGGGCAGGCAGGGGGTCGGCGGCGTGGTGGGCGGCATCGTCGAGACCGTCGGGCACGGAGTGGGGCTGTACACGCGAGGGACGGCGGACTGGTTCACCGGCACCTCGACCAGCCCGTCGTCGAGGTAGGCGGTCTGGATGTTCTGCCCGATGTCTCCGTTGCAGCTGTGATCGTTGCTCTCGGTGAGCCGCAGCGTGATCGTGCCCGTGCCGGGCTTGGGCCGGAACCAGGTGCGCACCGTCCGCCACTCGGTGGTCGAGAGCATCACCGGTTCCTCGCGGACGTCACCGTCGCTGCCCTCGACGGCGAGCCGCACCATCTTGGCCCTCGTGCTGTCCCCCAGCACCTTCACCGACGCGGTGTACCAGTAGCCGATCGGCGACGCGAGCGCCGGGCTCGTGATGGTCACCGACGGTCCGCGCGAGGAGAGCACGAAGCTCGGGGCGGCGGACAGCTTGCCCGAGGCGGCCGCCGCGTCGGTGACCGACAGCGGCTGGCCGCCCGAGTCCGTCCACCCCTGGGCGGTGCCGTCCTCGAAGTCGAAGGCTCGCACCCGGCAGCCGGGGAAGCAGTCGGCGATCGTCGGCGTGCCGGTCGGCGTGCCCGTCCGCGTCGGGGTGGACGTCGCCGTGGCGGTCGGCGCCGAAGTGGACGTCGCCCGCGGAGCAGTCGTGGAGGCCTGTGCCGCGCCCGAGCCGAGCGTGGCGCCGAGGCCCCCGACCAGCGCGAGCACCACCCCTGCTGCCGTCGCATTCCTGCTGTTCAGCCAGGCTGTCCGCCTGATCATCGCGCTCATGGTGCGTCCCCGTCCTCGTCGATGGGTGACCGCCGGGCCGGGCCCGACGGCGTGTGTCTGGGCGGACGTTAGGGACCCGCGGGGTCCGGGTCAACGTAAGCAGGCGCCCGGATCGCCGAAACGTCCCGCGACCCGGGAGCTCACCAGCAGACGGGGTCCGGGGACGCCGAGCCCGAGCGTGAGGAGTCGGGCGTCGTCACCGACACCACGACGTCGTCGAGGTAGAGGTCCGACACGGTCCGCGGCGAGGACGCGCACGACGACGGCGCGACGACGACGCGCATCGTCACCGGGCCGTCGGGCAGGAACCACGCCCGCAGGGTGCGCCAGCGCCCGTCGGCGGCGAGCTCGCGCACCCGCGCCTTCTCGGCGCCGTCGACCCGCAGGCGAAGGCGGGCGCCGTCGGCGTCGGCGACGCGCACGCGCAGGCTCACCGACACCCATCGGCGGTCGGCGCCGGACAGCCGCGCGTCCGAGAGCGCCAGGGACGGCCCGGACGACGTCGTGACGCCCGACGCGCGCAGGCTGCCGGGGCCGCTGGACCCGCCGGAGGCGGGCTCGACGCCGGCGCCGCCGGTCGCCGTCCAGCCCTGCGTGCCGGTCTCGAACCGCTGCCGCAGCAGCACGCAGCCGACCTTGCACGGCTTGAGCGTCCTGGTGGCCGAGGGGGTGGGGGCGGGGGTGGTGATCGGGCCGGCCGGGGTGGTCGACGGTGGCCGCGTCGAGGTCGCGGGAGCGGGGGAACCGGACGGGTGGGGAGTGTTGCTCGAGGCCGGCCGCGCCGTGCGCGTGCCGGGGCGGGCCTTCGGGTGGCTGGGGGTCTTGACGGGACGCCGCGTCGCGGGCGCCACGGCGGGACGCTTCGTCCCGGCCGCCGAACCCTCCGGGAGCGCCGGGGCGGCTGGGGCCGGCACCTGGACCGGCGCGGAGGGCGGCGCGAGGGGTGGCGCGGTCCCGCCGACCTCCGCCGGAGCGGGGTCCGACGGCCCGGCCTCGGCGGGCGGGTCGGCGGGCGGGTCGGCCGGCCTGTCCGCGGGGACGCCGCCCTGCTCGGCACCGAGGAGGATCCGGTCGGGGGGCGCTGTGACGGGCGACGGTCCGCCACCGGTCAGCGCTGCCGCCGCGGCGATCACCGTGACGGCCGCTGCGGTCGTGACCCACAGGCCCCACGACGTCGGCGCGGCACCGGCGTGCCGCCTGCCCGAGTGCTTGCGCGCCGCCTCCATGGCCCGTCACCTCTCGCCTCGTCCGGTCCACCTGTCGACGGCCGCCGACGATAGGTCGGCACCGCCGCCACACGGTGTCGTTCGCGCCCGGATGACACGATCGGAGTAACGGAGCCGTCACGCAACCCCGCGTGCGTCGTCCCCCCACCCGGTGCGGGTGACGACCGTCCACGACGCGGTGTGCGTCACCGGTGCGACCCGCACGGTCGTCCACGGACCGCGCACCGGCTGCTCCACCGTGCGGCGGCGGCGGTCGCGGTCGCCGCCCGCGGCCAGCCGGACGAGCGCGGGATGCAGCCGGACCCCGCCGGCGCCGTCGATGAGGACCCAGCCCCGCTCGACCAGCCGCTCCACCAGAGGAGCAACGGCGTCCGCCGGGTGGCCGGCGTCGTGCGCGAGGTCGTCCACTCCGCTCGGCTCCGCCCGCGTCGCCAGCAGGTGCAGGAGGCGGGTCTCCAGATGCAGCGGGGGCGCTTCGGGCTCCGGCGCCTGGCGGACCGCCGGGGGGCGCGGGGGGACGGGCAGGCGCGCGGGCGCCGGGGGGCGGGGAGGTTCGGGGGAGGGGGCCCCGGCGAGGACGTCGCGGTGCGCCCGCAGCAACGCGGGCCCGGGTTCGAGCCCCAGCTCGTCGACGAGGTGTCGGCGGGCGGCGGCGAAGGCGGCGAGAGCGTCGCCGCAGCGGCCGGCGGCGTCGAGCGCGCGTACCTGCAGCGCCCGCAGCCGCTCGTCCAGCGGGTGGTCCTCCACGGCCCGCGCGAGGTCCGGCAGCACGCCGGCCGCCTCGCCCGCCGCGATCGCCCACTCCACGTGCGTGCAGCGGGCCGCCAGGTACTCCTCCTCCAACGCCACGGCGTGCGCACGCACCGAGGGGGTGTCGGGCAGTCCCGCCAGCGGCCTGCCGCCCCACCCGCGCAGGGCGCGGTCGGCGGTCGACAAGGCCCCGGCAGGGCCGGCGGCCGCGTGGCGCTCGCGGGCGTCGTCCCACGCGGCACGGAACGCCGCGACGTCGACGGCCACCGACGGCAGGACCAGCCGGTACCGCCCGCCCTCGTGGCGCAGGGTCGCCGCCGCGCTCCACCGGCGTAGCGCGGCGCGCAGCCGCGAGGCGTGCAGGCTCAGCGCGTTGCGGGGGGAGGCGGGCAGCTCGTGCTCGGCCCACATCCAGTCCACGAGCAGGTCGGTCTCGAGCGTGTGGTGCCGGGCCAGGGCCAGGGCGGCCAGCAGTGCCCGCTGGCGGGGCCCGGCGCCCGCCAGGACGTCCCGGTGCTGCGCGTCGAGCAGCTGCACACTGCCCAGGACGACGACGTGCATCCGAGGTACCTCCGATCGTCACTCCAGCGCCGCCCGCCCCTGCGGGCGGCTGCTGACTCGTAGACGCCCGGGATAGCGCGGTTGTGGCATCGACGCTGAAATCGTCGGCTAACGGGGGTTCAGCCTCAGCACGCCCGTGGACCGGACGTCGCGGTCCTCCAGCGTGCGCATCACGGGCACCTGGTAGCGCACCAGCTCGGTGAGGCCCGCCTGCGGCAGATAGGCCCGGCCGGGGTCACCCACGAGCACGGTCGCGCCTGCGTCGGCGCAGGACTGCAGGAACGGCAGCACCGCAGCCACCATCGCTCGGTCGTAGAACACGTCGCCGGCGAGGACGACGTCGGGCCGGCCGCCCAGCGCCGCGTGCAGCTCGCGCTCGCCCTCGGCGGTGGTCACATCGCCGAGCAGGGGATGGACGTCGACGTCGTTGAGCCGCGCATTCGCGGCCACCGCCGCCGTGGCGAGCGGGTCGATCTCGGCCGCGACCACCCGCGCCGCGCCCGCCCGGGCCGCCGCCACGGCGACCAGGCCCGAGCCGGCGGCGAAGTCGAGCACCGATCGCGCGGCGACGACGTCGGGGTGGTCGGCCACGTAGCGCGCCAGGGCCTGACCTCCCGCCCACGCGAACGCCCAGAACGGCGGGGGCTGCCCCGGGGTGCCCGCCCGCTCCTCGGTGCGCTCCCACAGACCGAGCGCGTCGTCGGCGAGGTGGAGGCGCACCTGCGGGACGAACGGGACGGTGCCGACCGTCGTCGTCGCGGTGACGAAGTGGCGGTCGGCGTCCATCGCCGCATCCTGCCAGCGAGTTCGCCCGGTCGCCGGGCGAATCCCCACGATCTGCACGTGCCGGCGGCCCCCGGCCCCACCCGCAAGGGAAGGGACCGGGGCCGCCGGCATGGCAGACCTCGGGTCAGGCGACGACCCACGTGTCGGACCCGGCGAGCAGGGAGGCGAGGTCGTCGTCGGACGCCGCACCGCCACCGGTCTCGATCGCGGCGTCGACCTGGGCCCGCACCTGGTCGTCGTAGGTAGGACGCGAGACCGACCGGAACACCCCGACCGGCACGTGGGCCATGTCGGGGCCGTCGAGGCGCGACAGCGCGAACTGCAGCGACGGGTCGGGCTCGGCGGCGTCGTGGACGACGACGTGCGAGTCGGCGTCGGCGCCGTAGCGGGCCTCGAGGTCGGCGTAGGCCACGACCTGCAGGCGCCCCGATGCGTCGCGGACGACGGCCTGGGTGCCGGAGCGGATCGGCTGCCCGTGCTCCAGGCGGAGCAGGCGGGCGGTGGCCTCGTCCTTGTCCTTGAGGATGTCGAACGCGCCGTCGTTGAAGATCGGGCAGTTCTGGTAGATCTCCACCAGGGCCGATCCGCGGTGGGTGACGGCCTGGCGCAACACCGACTGCAGGTGCTGGCGGTCGGAGTCCATGGTGCGGGCGACGAACGACGCCTCGGCACCCAGGGCCAGCGAGACCGGGTTGAAGGGGTTGTCGACGGAGCCGACCGGGGTCGACTTCGTCACCTTGCCCGGCTCGGAGGTGGGGGAGTACTGCCCCTTGGTCAGGCCGTAGATCCGGTTGTTGAACAGCAGGATCGTGAGGTTGACGTTGCGGCGCAGCGCGTGGATGAGGTGGTTGCCGCCGATCGACAGGGCGTCACCGTCGCCGGTGACCACCCACACGTTGAGGTCGGGGCGGGAGGCGGCCAGGCCGGTCGCGATGGCCGGGGCGCGCCCGTGGATCGAGTGCAGGCCGTAGGTGTCGAGGTAGTACGGGAACCGCGAGGAGCACCCGATGCCCGAGATGCAGACGACGTTCTCGCGTTTCACGCCCAGCTCGGGCATGAAGGACTGGACGGCGGCGAGGATCGCGTAGTCGCCGCAGCCGGGGCACCAACGCACCTCGGAGGCCGAGGTGAAGTCCTTCTTCGACTGCGCAGGCGCATCGGTCGGCAGCGCCGGGACGCCCTCGAGCCCGTTGCGGCGGCCGGGCAGGCCCAGGTTGATCAGAGGAGTGACAGTCACAGCGAGGTCTCCCCAGCGAGCTTGGTGATGGCGTCGGCGATCTCGGCGGAGGTGAAGGGCAGGCCGCGCACGCGGTTGTAGCCGACGGCGTCGACCAGGTAGCGGGCCCGCAGCAGCATCGACAGCTGGCCCAGGTTCATCTCGGGCACCAGCACCCGGCGGTAGCGACGCAGGACGTCGCCGGTGTTGGCCGGGAACGGGTTGAGGTGGCGCAGGTGCGCGGTGGCGACCTTCGCGCCGTTGCGGCGGGCGGCACGCGCGCCCGCGGCGATCGGCCCGTAGGTGGAACCCCAGCCGATGACGAGGATGTCGGCGTCGCCGTCGGGGTCGTCGACCTCGAGGGGGGCGACGTCGACGCCGTCGATCTTCGCCTGGCGCAGCCGGACCATGCGGTCGTGGTTGTCGGGGTCGTAGCTGATCTCGCCGGTGCCGTCGGCCTTCTCGATGCCGCCGATGCGGTGCTCCAGCCCGGGGGTGCCGGGCACGGCCCAGGGCCGGGCGAGGGTGTCGGGGTCGCGGTCGAAGGGCCGGAAGACGGGGGTGCCGTCGGCGGCCTCGCCGTTGGGGGCAGCCGCGAACTCGACGTCGATGCTCGGCAGGCTCTCGACCGAGGGGATCCGCCACGGCTCGGAGCCGTTGGCGAGGTAGCCGTCGGACAGCAGCAGGACTGGCGTGCGGTAGGTCGTCGCCACGCGGACCGCCTCGAGGGCGGCGTCGAAGCAGTCGGCGGGCGACTGCGGAGCGATCACCGGCACGGGGGCCTCGCCGTTGCGGCCGAACATGGCCTGCAGCAGGTCGGCCTGCTCGGTCTTGGTCGGCAACCCGGTGCTGGGGCCGCCGCGCTGGACGTCGACGATGACCAGCGGCAGCTCGAGCGAGACGGCGAGGCCGATCGTCTCGGACTTCAGCGCGAGGCCGGGGCCCGACGTCGTCGTGACACCGATCGCGCCGCCGTAGGAGGCGCCGAGAGCGGCACCCACGGCGGCGATCTCGTCCTCGGCTTGCAGCGTCGTGACGTTGAACCGCTTGAGCCGGGCGAGGGTGTGCAGGATGTCGGACGCCGGGGTGATCGGGTACGAGCCGAGCACCAGCGGCAGCTTGGCCTGGTGTGCCGCGGCGACCAGCCCGTAGGCGAGGGCCACGTTGCCGGTGACGTTGCGGTAGAGGCCGGACGGCGCGGGCGCGGGGGCGACCTCGTAGGAGACCGCGAACGCCTCGGTGGTCTCGCCGAACGCCCACCCGGTGCGGAACGCGATGAGGTTGGCCTCGAGGATCGCGGGCTTGCGGGCGAACTTGGCCCGGATGAACTGCTCGGTGGGCTCGGTCGGGCGCGTGTACAGCCACGACAGCAGGCCCAGGGCGAACATGTTCTTCGCCCGCTCGGCCTCCTTGCGGGTGACCTCCAGGCCCTTGAGCGCCTCGACGGTCATCGAGGTCAGGCCGAAGGAGTGCACGCGGTAGGAGTCGAGCGACCCGTCCGTCAGCGGGTCGGCGGCGTAACCCACCTTGGCGAGGTTGCGCCTGGTGAACTCGTCGGCGTCGGCGATGATCGTCGCCCCG
The DNA here is from genome assembly GCA_046330935.1 of Kineosporiaceae bacterium. Classification (GTDB taxonomy): domain Bacteria; phylum Actinomycetota; class Actinomycetes; order Actinomycetales; family Kineosporiaceae; genus JAXLRU01. The sequence continues at coordinate 56,669 of JAXLRU010000003.1, read as the reverse complement.
CGCGGGAGGTCGCCGAGGTTGGCCTTGAGCGCGGCGGGGTTCATGGCGACGAGGACGTCGGGCGCGTCGCCCGGCGTCTTGACGTCGTGGTCGGCGAACTGCAGCTGGAAGCTGGAGACGCCGGCCATCGTGCCCTGAGGGGCCCGGATCTCGGCGGGGAAGTTGGGCAGGGTCGCCAGGTCGTTGCCCAGCGCGGCCGTCTGCGCCGTGAACCGGTCGCCCGTCAGCTGCATCCCGTCGCCGGAGTCGCCGGCGAACCGGATCACCACCCGGTCGAGCTTCTGCACCGTCGTCGCTTCGCCCATCGGTCCCGCCAGTCCTGTTCGCCGTACCCGCGCCTCACCCTCGGCCGCTGGGGCAACTCAGGTGAGGCGAACCTTTGTTCCCACGGTATGACGCCCAGGTGACATCTCGCTTGAGCGTCCGTCCACCGGACCTGGGGTTTCGCCTGACGGTGTGCTCGAGGTCACGTCCGGCGACGGATCACGGGCAGGGCGCCCGCCCGCTCGGGGGCCAGGGCGCCCGACGTCGTCAACGTGGGACCACGAAGCCGGTCTGGAACGCCATCACCACGGCCTGGGTACGGTCACGCACCCCCAGCTTCGCGAGGAGCGCGGCGACGTGCGACTTGACCGTCTCGGTCCCGAGGTGCAGGTGGGCCCCGATCTCGGCGTTGGACAGGCCCTGTGCCATCGACCGCAGGACGTCGGCCTCACGTGGGGTGAGGGAACGAACCCGGGGGTCCTCCTGGGTCCCGGTCCGGCGCGACGTGTGAGCCGTCACCAGTTCGCCGATCGCGGCGGGGAAGAGCACGGACTCCCCGTCGGCGACCACTCGGATGGCGTGCCGGAACTGGTCGGCGCGGGCCCGCTTGAGCAGGAAACCCGATGCCCCGGCGAGCAGGGCGTTGCCGACCTGCTCGTCGTCGTCGAACGTGGTCACGACCAGGACGCGCGGGGCGGGGTCGAGCTGGCGCCGCAACAGCCGGGTGGCGCTGATCCCGTCGACGTGGGGCATCCGGACGTCCATCACCACGACGTCGGGGCGAACCCTCAGAGCAAGGCTCAACGCCTCCGCTCCGTCGGCGGCCTCGCCCACGACGACCAGGTCGTCGCACGCACCGACGATGGCGGCCAGACCCGCCCGGACCAGAGCGTCGTCGTCCACGAGCAGGACCCGCACGGTCATCGGCTGCCCGCGGGGAAGCTCGCGAGTACCTGCCAGCCCTCCCCGTGAGGACCGGCGTGGAAGGTGCCGTCGAGCGCGCTGACACGCTGGGCGAGCCCTTCGAGGCCCCTGCGGCCCTGCCCGGCCGACCGGTGCGCCGTGGGCGGCCGCGGGACGCGGACGAACGGATTGGTCACGCGGACCTGCAGGGAGGCCGGGAGTTCTCGGGAGCCGGTGGCCGCTGTCAGCTCGACCAGCACGGGTGCCGTCCCCCCGTGGCGCAGGGCATTGGTCAGGCTCTCCTGCACCACTCGATAGGCCTGCCGAGACACCGCCGGATGGACGCGGGCGAGGTCCCCGCTGACCCGAAGGTCGATCTCGGCGCCGCCGGCGCGGCTGCGGTCGACGAGAGCGCCGACGTCGGCGAGGGTCGGCGCTCCCGTCGCCGGAGGGCGGTCGCCGCGCAGGACGGACAGGCTGCGGTCGAGTTCGCCCACGGCGGTGCGCGTGCTGTCCTCGATCGCCTCCAGGGCCCGGCGGACGAAGGCCGGGTCGCGGTCGAGCAGGTCCCTGGCCGCGGCCGCCTGCAGGGTCACGACGCTGAGGGTGTGCCCGAGGGAGTCGTGCAGCTCCCCGGCGATGCGGTTGGCCGCCTGCGCGCGGTCCCGTTCCTGCTCGAAGGCGGAGAGCCGGTCGGCGGTGGACGGTCCGAGCAGGGCCGGGGCGCAGCGCGCGAGTCCTGCCGCCACCAGGGCGGCCAGCGCCGAGATGGCGACGAACGAACCGACTCCCGCCGGGGGGCCCCACCACCCGCCGGGAGCTGCTCCTGCGCGCGTCAGAGGTGTCGACAGGGACTGCACCGGCAGGACCAAGAAGATCGCAGCCACCACGGGCGCCGCCAGGGTCAGCCCGCTCACCAGGCCGCCGAGGAACAGGTGCAGGGCGAACCAGAGGGCGCCTCTTCCGCGGTCCGCCCAGGTCAGGCGGGCCCCCCCGATCACCCGGGGGTCGAGCAGGGCCCGAACCGCCGAGGTCTCCAGGGTGCCGACCGTCGGCATGAGCCCGGTCAACGCCACCAGAGGCGACGCGAGCAGGGCGTCGGGGACGAGTGCGGGCAGGTCGAGCAGCGAACGGTCCCCTCCGGTGAGGCCGCTCCGGGTCGCACCGACGGTCATGACGTACGGCATGAGGAGGGCGCCGCCGAGGACCAGGTAGGTCCATCGCGCAAGCGCGCGGCGCCCCCAGAGCACGGCGAAGGCGGCTCGCGTCCGCCGCGCCGCACCCATGCTCACGCCGGTGATGATGGCAGAGTCCGCGGTCCGGAGGCCGAGCCCACGGCGCCGCCGACCGCCCGGGGACGCTCCGCGAGGGCCACCAGGCCGACGGCCACGAGGCTCCACAGGCCGCTGGCGGGGAGGAGCAGGGCCGGCGGAAGGAAGGTCGCGAGCATCGCCGCGCCGAAGTGTCGGGGGAGCCGACCGGTCGCGCGGACGGTCTGGTGGACGAGGACGGTCGCCGTCGCCAGCGCCGTCCCGAAGACGACGAACCAGAACGCCAGGACCCGCTCGGGGCCGTGGACGGTGTTCCACGCGCCGTCCCTGACCAGGACGGCGAGGTCGGCCCGGTACACCCACGACGCCGACAGGTGGACGGCCACGATCGACCACATGCCCCAGGTGACGGTGCGGGCAAGGCGGCCGGGGGGGATGTCGGGTGTCGCGGCAGGGCCGCCGTCGCGCCTCTGCGCGATCCAGGCGAGCAGGCCGATCGCGATCACCACCCACACCCCTGACGAGGGAACGAAGACGGCGGCGGGAGCGAATGCGACCAGCAGCACCGGGCCCAGCCGCCGTGGCAGGCGACCGTCGAGGCGGACGGTCTGGCGGATCAGGGTTGCGGTCAGCACGAGGATCAGGCCGAGGAAGGCGAACCAGAATGCTCCCTCACGCACGGTGCCCGTCGCGGAGTTCCAGCCCCCGTCGGCGACCATGGCACCCCATGACGGCGCGTCCAGGCGGACGGCCACGAGCAGGTGTCCGATCCCTGTCGCCAGGAGCAGGCGGGGGACCCAGACGGTCGGCCGCCCTGGCGCGCGAGGGGAGCCGACAGGTGCCTCCGGGGGGTTTCGTGGGGTGGAGGAGGTCGAGGGGGAGAGGCCGGTCGAGGTCATGGTGGTGCTCCCGAGGAGTAGACCGCCGGTGTCGCCCGGCAGGTCGCGGACGTGGCGAGCTCCATCCTGGTGATCGTCGACTCTGAGCGGTCCCCCCGAGAGAGGGAGCGCCCTCCCCCAGGGGGACCGGCAGCCGTGGCCTCCCGTCGGCGACGTCCTGAGTCCGCATGCGTCACACGTCGGCAGGCGGACAGGGCTCGTGTCGTTCACGATTCAGCTATGACGATCACGACAAGCAGGACCCGCATCGGCATCGTCGCCGGGCTGGTCGCGGGCGCGCTCCTGGCGTCCGGGGCCTCGGTCGCGACCGCCTCGTCCGCCACCGACACCCGGCCCGCGCCCGGGCGTCCCGCACCCCACCCGAAGCCCGACCCCAAGCCCGACCCCAAGCCCCGCCCCACGGTCGCGCTGCCCGTGCGGATCGACCTGCCCGACGGCTTCCGCCCCGAGGGCGTCACCACCGCCGGGACGCGCGTGTGGGCCGGGTCGCTCGCCGACGGCGCGATCTGGTCGGGAGACGTGCGCACCGGCAAGGGCGCCGTCACCACCCCGGGGGCGCCCGGCCGCAACCTGCGCGGCCTGCTCGCCGTCCCGCGCAGCGGCCTGGTCTGGGCCGCCGCGGGCGAGACGACCGGCGACACCACCAGCGGGCTCGTCCTCGGCGTCGACATCCGCACCGGCGCGATCCGCTACCGGATCCCGGTCCCCGGCGCGGTCTTCCTCAACGACCTCACCGTCGCGCCCGGGGCCCTGTGGGTCACCGACTCCAACGTCGACCGGCTCACCCGCATCCCGCTCGACCGCGCCGGGCGGTGGACCGGTGCCGCCCCCACGTTCCTGCCCCTCGGCGCGCCCTGGCCGGTCACGGAGGGTCTGCGGGCCAACGGCATCCGCACCCTCGACGACGGCAGCCTGATCCTCGATCACAGCACGTCGGGCGGGCTGTGGCGGGTCGATCCCCGCACCGGCACGGTCTCGGCGATCCCGGTCACGGGCACGCCTGCGATCACCGGCGGTGACGGGCTCGTGCTCCTCGGGCGCACCCTGTTCGTCGTCCGCGGCAGCAGCCGCACCGAGATCACCCGCGTCGAGCTGACCGGGCCCACCTGGGGGAAGGGGCCGAAGGGTCCCAAGCCCGCCCCGACGGGCACCGGCTGGACGGCGACCGTGACCGGCACGCTCACCGGCGACGTCGACGTCCCCTCGACGGCGGCCTGCGCGGCCGGCGCGCTGTACGCCGTGAACGCCCGCTTCGGCGTCGCCGACCCCGGCACCGCCGACTACTGGATCACCCGGATCCCGCTGCGCTGACGCCGTTCGGCACGCGGGTCGGGGAGGTTCGTCCGTGGGAGCTCCCCGACCCGCCTCGTGGCGCAGTCCGGCGACGCCGCCGGGCTCGTCACCGCCCGCTGGGACCTGCGGCGGACTAGAGTCCTCGCCGTGGCGCTGCCCCTGAGCCAGACCTACGCCGTCGTCGGCGCGGTCGTCCTTGCCGCCGTCCTGTTCCTCGTCGCCGCGATGGTCGCCAACCGGCTCCTGCGCCCGACGGCGCCGACGCCCGAGAAGCCGCTCACCTACGAGAGCGGCGTCGACCCCGTCGGCCGCGGCTGGGCGCAGACCCAGATCCGCTACTACCTCTACGCGTTCGTCTATGTGGTCTTCGCCGTGGACGCCGCCTACCTGTTCCCCTGGGCCACGGTGCTCGCCGAGCTCGGCGTCGCCGGTGCCGTCGAGATGGGGGTCTTCCTCGCCGTCCTCGCCGTGGGGCTGGTGCACGCCTGGCGCCGCGGCGTCCTGCGCTGGAGCACGGAGGCCCGCCGATGAGCGTCGACCTGCCCATGCCCTCGGTCCGCGGCGGCGAGGCCTTCTCCGCCGGCGCCGGGCGCGTCGGATCGCCCGCCGGGACGCAGCTGGGCGGGCTTAGCGCCGTGGCGCCGCACCCCCTGCGCCTGGTGCTCAACTGGGGCCGCAAGTACAGCCTCTGGGTGTTCAACTTCGGCCTGGCCTGCTGCGCCATCGAGTTCATCGCCGCGAGCATGGCCCGCCACGACTTCATCCGGCTGGGCGTGATCCCGTTCGCGCACGGGCCCCGCCAGGCCGACCTGATGATCATCTCGGGTACGGTCACCGACAAGATGGCCCCCGCCGTCCGCCGCCTCTACGAGCAGATGGCCGAGCCCAAGTACGTCATCTCCTTCGGGTCGTGCGCCAACACCGGCGGGCCCTACTGGGACTCCTACTGCGTGACCAAGGGCGTCGACCAGATCATCCCCGTCGACGTGTACGTGCCCGGCTGCCCGCCCCGCCCCGAGGCGCTGCTCCAGGGCATCGTGAAGCTGCAGGAGAAGATCCACTCCGAGCGGCTCGCGCAGCGCTACGGGAAGAAGGCGCGCGGGATCACCGCCGCCGCCGCCAACCGGCCGCTCGTGCCCGCCCCCGGGGCGCTGGCCCTGCCGCCGGTCAGCGTCCAGCCGGCGCCCGTGCCTGAGCCGGAGCCGGTGGTGGTCGTCGAGCCCGAGCCCGTGGTGGTGGTCGAGCCCGAGCCGGTGGTGGTGGTCGAGCCGGAGCCGGTGGTGGTGGTCGAGCCGGAGCCGGTGGTGGTCGTCGAGCCCGAGCCCGAGCCCGTCCCGGTGCCCGAGGCCGACCCGCTCCCGGTCGACGCCGTCGAGGCGCCGCCGGAACTCGCGGTCGTGGTCGAGGCCGTCCCGGTCGTGGACGCCGTGCCGGTGGAGGAGGACGCAGCCCCCGAGCCGGAGTCCGCGGCGGTCGACGAGCCCGCGCCCGCACCGGCGGCGGCGGCCAAGCGTCCCGCGCGCCGGCGCCCGATCCCGCCGCTCGCGGAGCTGGCGCTGGAGCCGGCCGCACCCGCGCCGGGCGCCACGGCGTCCCCCGACGCACCCACGCCGCAGGCGCAGGAGGCGGCAGGCGAGGGCGACGGCGAGCGGGGCGAGGAGCGCTGAGCCGGACGGCGTGACGAAGCGCGCGGTCCACTCACCGCGTGCTGCCTGCCCGGCGACGCCCCGCCCGCATAGAGTGCGCACTCGTGAGCGGCACCGACAGCCCCAGCACCCCGACCTCCGACCCGGGCCCGCTCCTGGTCGCGCCCGCCGGCGCCGAGGCCGCGCAGGCACTCGCCGCGGCGCTGGCCGAGGCGATCGGTGAGCCCGCGTCGGGTTCGGTCGACGCCCACGGCGTCCCGGTCCTCGAGGTCACCCGCGGTGCGTGGGTCGACGCGGGGGCCTGGCTGCACGACGTCGCGGGCCTGACGTTCGCCGACTGGCTGTCGGCGGTCGACATGCCCGACGCCGATCCGGCCGGCGTCGACGTCGTCGCCCACGTCGCGCGCCCGCACGGCGACCCGACGACGGGGCGGGTGCCGCGCGTCCTGCTGCGCACCCGGGTGCCCGAGGCCGACCTGCGGCTGGCCTCGCTCACCGACGTCTGGCCCGGCCTGGCCTGGCACGAGCGCGAGACGTTCGAGATGTTCGGCGTGGTCTTCGACGCCTTCGACGACCCCTCCGGCCTGGGGCTGCGGTCGCTGTTGCTGCCCGAGGGGTTCGAGGGGACGCCGCTGCGCAAGTCGTTCGTGCTCGCCGCGCGCGCCGTGAAGGCGTGGCCGGGCGCCAAGGAACCGGGGGAGTCCGGTGCGGGCTCGCCCAGCCGCCGCAAGGTCGCACCGCCCGGCGTGCCCGACCCGGCGTGGGGGCCCCGGCGGGCCCCTGCCGCGGGCGAGGCCCAGGGCGCCGCCCAGGCGCCGGGCGCGGACGACGCGCCGGGGGAGGTCGCGCGGTGAGCGGCACCTGGCAGCACGACGTCGCCGAGGCCGCGGTCCGCGCCGCGGTCGTCCTCGTGTCCTTCGTCGTCTCCGCCCTGTTCATCGGGCAGGTCGAGCACAAGGCGATGGCGCACATGCAGGGCCGGATGGGTCCGATGTACGCGGGCGGCTTCCACGGGTGGGCGCAGCTGGTCGCGGACGCGGCGAAGTTCGCGCAGAAGGAGGCCGTGATCCCCGCCGCGGCCGACCGCCGCGTCTTCCAGCTCGCCCCCTTCGTCTCCATCGCCCCCTACATCGTGGCGCTGTCGGCGATCCCTCTGTCGGGGACGCTCGTCGGCGCCGACCTCGACGCGGGGCTGCTCTTCGTGCTGGCCGTCTCGACGGTCGGGGTGCTGGGCACGCTCATGGCGGGCTGGTCCAGCGGCAACAAGTACGCGCTCATGGGCGGCCTGCGCGCCGCCGGGCAGCTGATGGCCTACGAGGTGCCCCTCGTGCTGGCCGCCAGCAGCGCGGCGATCGCCGCGGGCAGCCTCTCGCTGACCCAGATCGCGACGCAGTGGCAGTGGTGGTGGCTGTTCTGGCAGGCGCCCGCGGCGTTCGTCTTCTTCGTGGCCGGCCTCGCCGAGTTGCAGCGCCCGCCCTTCGACATCCCGATCGCCGACACGGAGCTGGTCAGCGGCCCCCTCACCGAGTACAGCGGGATGCGTTTCGCGCTGTTCCTGTTCACCGAGTACGGCGGCATCGTGGTGCTCTCCGCCATGACGACCGTGCTGTTCCTCGGCGGCTGGAGGGGCCCTTTCTCCGACACCCTCGGCCCGCTGTGGACGATCCTCAAGGTCGTGGCGCTGGGCTTCGTCGTGGTCTGGATCCGCACCTCGTGGCCCCGCCTGCGCGAGGACCAGCTGCAGCGTTTCGCGTGGCTGGTGCTGGTGCCGGTGGCCCTGGGGCAGCTGGCCCTGACGACGGCCGTCGTCCTCGCCCGGGGCTGACCCCCGGCGGGTGGGGACCGCCCGGTGTGCCGCGGCGAATCCGACAAGTCCACCCGCTACGGTGGCCCTCGTTCCCCGCCTCGGCCGCTACGCGCGGACCTTCCCCCAGAGGTGACCCATGACGTCCACCACGTCCCTTCCCCCGACCGGACAGATCCCGGTCATCCCCTTCCAGCCCACCCCCGGCGCGGCCGATGCCGCCTCGGACCCGGCCGACGGCGACCTCGCGTCGCTCATCGCCGGGCACCTCGAGGCGTTGCGCTCGCGCGGCGCCGACCAGGCCGTGCTCGACCTGCTGTCTGCGGAGCTGCGCGGCATCTCCGACGACGACGGCCGTCGCAGCGCCTGAGCCACCCCGTCCGGAGCGTCCCCCGCGGTGCCCACACCGCGGCGGGGCGCTCTTCGCGTCTGCGGCGAGGAGTCAGAGCCGGACGCGCGGGCTCGGCCGGGGCGGCGCGGCGGCGTCGGGTTCGGCGAGCTGCTCGACCAGCCACGCGAGCCCGTCGAGGTCGTCGGCGAGGCGGGCGCGGGCGTCGTCGAAGGTGTGCCCGATGACGCCGACCTGCCCGTCCCACTCCGAACCGGCGATGGTGCGCAGGGCGGCCAGCTCGAGCTCGGGGTCCCCCTGACCGACGGCGACCACCTTGCGGGGGCCCCCGCCGAGCTCGCCGGGCGGGGGCCCGCCCTGCTCCGGCGGCAGGTCGCCGCCACGGACGGTGCCGTTGAGGTTCACGGCGAGCACGCGGGGCCGGATCCGCGCCCACAGCCGGGCGAAGCGGTCGGGATCCTCCAGGTGGTGGTGGCCGTGGTGCTGGTTGTAGACGAGCCCGACGTTGTCGCTGCCGAGGTCGGCCAGGGCGTCGAGGACGTCGAGCTGGTGGTCGGGCTCGCCGAACCAGCCGAGGTGGTTGTAGAGGCCCACGGTGGAGCCGATCCGTGCGGCGTCGCGGGCCAGGGGCAGCAGCACCTCGACGTGCCGGGTGATCATCGACAGCTGCGCGGCGGCGGGCAGCGGGTCGCCCGAGCGGGGGGCGTCGATGCCGCCGTACATCGTGCACGTCCACAGCTGCGGCGCGAGGCCGCGCGCGGCGAGGGTGTCGAGGATCGCGGTGCGCACCGGGTCGTCGTCGCCGCCACGGGCCAGGGGAGCGGGCAGCCACAGCGCGCCCAGGTGCACGCCCGCCTGCTCCAGGGCGTCGAGCTCGGCCCCGAGCTGGGGCAGGTGTTCGGCGCGCCAGTCCCACGCCAGCGACCCGATGCCGAGATCGGCGAGCATCCGGGCCCGCTCGCGAGGGCCCCGGCGCATGCCGTCGTAGGGCACGACGCACCAGGCCTGCAGGCGCTCGGGGGAGAACAGGGCGTCCAGCCGGGCTCGGGGGATCGCGCGCGGCGGGGTCATGTCTGCAGTCTCGCGCGGGACCGGGCCGGGGGCGAGTACCGGCGATCCCCGGCGATTCGTGCAGAGCCGAACGGTCTGCGCGAGCGTCCCCGTGACCGGCGGCGGTGCCCGCCCGTTCGCCGCGTGGGCCAGATTCTCGGCGAAACATGAGGGGGTCGCTCGCACCCGGGCACCCGGGCACGGCAGGATGCACGCCGTGAGTGCCGAGCCGTCCGTCCCCGCCGGGGGCGACGCCGGCCCGGCCGAGCCGGACCGCGACGTCCCCCGCACCATCGACGCGCGCGGTCGCGGCGGCCTCGGCTCCGGGATGCTCGCGGGGTTGGTGACCACCGCCAAGGCGATGCTCGCCCCGTCGCACACGGCCGAGTACCCCAGCGTCCAGCCGGCGCTGCCGCCGCGCAGCCGGGGCGTCATCGCCCTGGTCGAGGAGAACTGCACGGTGTGCATGCTCTGCTCGCGCGAATGCCCCGACTGGTGCATCTACATCGACTCGCACAAGGAGACGGTGCCGGCCGTCGGCGGCGGGCGGGCGCGCCAGCGCAACGTCCTCGACCGGTTCGCCATCGACTTCTCCCTGTGCATGTACTGCGGCATCTGCATCGAGGTGTGCCCCTTCGACGCCCTGTACTGGTCGCCCGAGTTCGAGTACGCCGAGTTCGACATCCGCGACCTCGTGCACGAGAAGGAACGTCTGGCGCAGTGGGCCGCGACGGTCCCCCCGCCGCCCGCACCCGACCCGGCAGCGGTCGAGCCCAAGGAGATCGCGACGGCCGTGAAGGCGGCCGAGCGTGTGATCGCGGCCGCGGCGGCGGCCCCCGAGGAGGACGCCCGGTGAGCGTCCAGGAGGTCGCCCTCGCCGTGGCCGGGCTCGGCGCGGTCGTCGCGGCGCTGCTGGCGGCCACGGGCCGCAAGGTGGTCCACGCGGCGCTGTGGCTCGTCGTGACCCTCGGCCTGCTGGCCGTCGCCTACCTGCTCCTCGGCGCCGAGATGGTGGCCCTCACGCAGGTGCTCGTCTACGTCGGCGCCGTCGTCGTCCTCGTGCTCTTCGCCCTCATGCTCACCCGCGCCCCGATCGCCGCCCGCGCCGACCTCGACGCCGCCCCGCGCCGTCGCGGCGCCGCGGCGCTGCTGGGGGGCGCGACCGCCGCGCTGGTCGCCGGCGTCCTGCTGCCCGCGGTGGGGGACCGCACGGTCGACGTCGACGAGACGCTGGGCAGCGCGCGTTCGCTGGGGCGCGTCATCTTCGGGGCGTGGCTGCTGCCGTTCGAGGTGATCTCCGTGCTGCTGCTCGCGGCCCTCGTGGCGGCGCTCGCCGTCTCGCGCGCCCGTCCCGACGCGGACGGCGGGCGGTGAGGTCGCCGACCGGCCTGGAGCCGACGTCTGTACGGGTGTTCGGTGACGGGCCGGGCGCGGTGCTGACCGGGGACCACTGGTTCGACGTCCCGCTGGACCACGCCGAGCCGGGTCGCCACCACCTGCGGGTGTACGCCCGTGAGGTGAGGCTGCGGGCCCTCGCCGACGTCGACCAGCCCTACCTCGTGTTCCTGCAGGGTGGCCCCGGCGGGCGCTCGCCCCGGCCGGGCACCGACGCGCCCGGCTGGCTCGCCTGGGCCCTGGCCCGCTACCGGGTGATCCTGCTCGACCAGCGCGGCACCGGCCGCTCCACCCCCGTCGACCGGCACACCCTCGCCACGCTCGCCGACGCCGCCCGGCTCGCCCAGCCCCAGGGCAGCGGCGGTCGCGCGGCCGCGCGGCGCCAGGCCGACTACCTGGCCCACCTGCGCGCCGACGCGATCGTCGCCGACGCCGAGGTGGTGCGGCGGGGGTTGCTCGGCGACCAGCCGTGGACCGTGCTCGGCCAGTCCTTCGGCGGCTTCTGCACCTGGACGTACCTGTCCCACCACCCGCAGGGGCTCGCGGCGGCGTACGTCACCGGCGGCGTCCCGCCGCTGGGTGCCCACGCCGACGACGTCTACCGCGCCACCTGGCGCGCCGTGCAGCGCCGCACCCGCGACCTCGACGAGGCCCACCCCGGCGTCCGCGAAGGGCTCGCCCACGTGGCCCGGCACCTGGAGCGCGTGCCCGAGTACCTGCCGACCGGCGAGCGGCTGGGCGTGGCCCGGCTCCAGGAGGTCGGCGTGGTGCTCGGCGGAGCGGGCGGGATCGACCGGCTGGCCCACCTCGTCGACGACGCCTGGGCGGTGCCCGGGGAGTCGCTGTCCGACACGTTCCTGCACGGCGTCGCCGAGATCGTCTCCTACGCCACCCGGCCGCTGTACGCGCTCGTCCACGAGGCCTGCTACGCCGACGCCGGCATGGTGACGGCCTGGTCGGCCCAGCGGGTGCGCGAGCACCTGGGCGTGCCGACCGCGCCCGTGGGCGACACCACGTCCGGTCAACGCCGCGAGGTGCTCCCCCTCACCGGCGAGATGGTGTATCCCCACACCGTGATCGCCGATCCCGCGCTCGCGCCGCTGGCCTCGGCGGCGCACGACCTGGCCGCCCGAGAGTGGTCGCGTCCCCTGTACGACGCCGACCGCCTCGCCGCCAACACCGTGCCGGTCGCGGCGATGATCTACACCCAGGACATGTACGTCGACCCGGAGCTGTCCCGGCGCGCCGCGGCCGCGACGGGGGCGGTGACGCTGCTGGAGGACGACCAGCTGCACCACGACGGGCTGCGACGCGCGGGAGCCTCGGTCCTCGACCGGCTGGCCGAGGCGCTGGGGGACGCCGCCGCGCCGCCCACCAGGCCCGCGCCGACCCCCGCCGCCCAGCCCTCGCGCACGGCGTCCGCGCCTGCGGGGCTGTCCGCTTCGCCCGCCCCGGCAGGAGCCCCCTCGTGATCCATCTCGCCGTCCCGGTGGTGCTCGCCGCGGCGCTGGCAGGCATCGGGGTCTACGCCCTCGTCGCCCGGCGCCACCTGATCATGGTGCTCGTCGGCGCCGAGCTGCTGCTCAACGCCGTCAACCTGCTGCTCGTCACGGCCTCCCAGCTGCCGTCGGGGGGCCTGGCCCGCCTGCACGACCCGGCGGGAGCGCCCCTGGGCGCCGACCCGCTGCTCGGCGGGCAGGCCCTGGCCGTCTTCGTGATCACGTTGGCAGCCGCAGAGATCGGGCTGGCGCTCGCCGTCGTCCTGCTGCTGTTCCGCGCCCGGGCCAGCGCCGACGCCGACGCCGTCACCGAGCTGGGCGAGGCGTCCGTGACGGGGGCGCGCGCATGAGCACCGCCGCCGCCCTGCTGACCCTCGCCGTCCCCGGCTCCGCCGCCCTGTTCGGGCTGTTCGCCGCGCGGGGTCGCGTCGCCGCCCAGGAGTGGGGGGTGCTCGGCGCGCTGGGCGCCCTGGTGGCGGCGATCGCCGAGCTGGTGGGCGTCCTGTCCGACGGCGACACCGTGCGGATGGCGTTCCTCGGCCGGGTCGACCTCGCGCCCGGAACCGGCACGGGGGTGTGGCTCGACCTGCGCAGCGACCAGCTCTCGGCCCTGATGGCGGTGGTCGTCGGGCTGGTGGCCTTCTGCGTGCAGGTGTACTCGCGGGGCTACCTGCACTCCGACGGCACGCCCGAGGCGCCCACCCGGTACAAGGCCTACGCCGCCACGGTCTCGCTGTTCACCACGGCGATGATGCTCGTCGTCCACGCCGACGACCTGGTCGTCCTGCTCATCGGCTGGGAGCTGATGGGCCTGTGCTCGTACCTGCTGGTGGGCCACCACAGCGAGCGGGCCACGGCCCGCGCGGCCGCGATCAAGGCGTTCCTGGTGACGCGCGTCGGCGACGTCGGGGTGCTGCTCGCGGTCGTCGTCCTGCTCGTGGACGCCCGGACGACGTCGATCAGCCGGCTCCTCGAGCGCGCCGCGGCCGGGGAGATCTCGACGACGACGGCGACCGCGGCGACGCTGCTGCTGCTCGGCGGCGTGGCCGGCAAGTCGGCGCAGTTCCCGCTGCACATGTGGCTGCCCGATGCGATGGAGGGCCCCACCCCGGTGTCGGCCCTGATCCACGCGGCGACGATGGTCGCGGCAGGGGTGTTCCTCGTCGTGCGGCTGTACCCGCTGTTCCTCGTGGCCGACGCCTCGCTCGACGTCGCCGCGGTGATGGCCGCGGTCACCATGCTCGGCGCGGCTCTGGCCGCCTGCGCGCAGGAGGACGTCAAGCGCCTGCTCGCCTGGTCCACGATCAGCCAGGTCGCCTTCATGCTGGCGGGGGCGGCGGTCGACCGCGAGCACGGCGGCGCCGCGGGGTTCGCGCACCTGCTCGCTCACGCCGGGTTCAAGGCGCTGCTGTTCCTGCTCGCCGGGGTGGTCGTCCACCTGGCGGGCACCACGAGCTTCTCGGGGCTGGGCGGTCTGCGCCGCGCGCACCCGTGGCTGTCGGCGGCGCTCGCCGTCGGCCTGCTCAGCCTCGCCGGCATCCCGCCGTTCAGCGGGTTCTGGACCAAGGAGTCGGTGATCGGCGCAGCCGAGCACGCCGCCGAGGACGGGTCGTGGTCGGCGTGGGTCGTCTTCGCCGCCGCGCTCACCACGACGGTGCTGACCGGCTGGTACGCCGCTCGCTGCTGGTGTCTGCTGACCCTGCCGCGCCCCGAGCCGGTGCGCGAGGTCGACGGCGGCGAGCACGAGGAGCACCTGCCGCGGTCGATGACCTGGCCGCTGGCCCTGCTGGCCGTGCCGAGCGTGGGGTTCGGGCTCGTCCTGGTCTGGCGGCCGTCGGTGCTCGACGGCGTCACCGTCAGCCCGCAGACCGGGTTCGTGGGGGCGCTGCTGTCCCTGGCCGGCGTCGGCTGGGCCCTCAGCGCGCCCCGCCTGGGCAGCCGCGACCCCGCCGACCTCGTCCCGGCCCGCACCCGCGCGTTCCTGCGCGACGGGTACCGGATCGACGCGGCCGTCGACGTCGTGGTGGTGCGTCCCGTCGTGGCCCTCGCCCGGCTGGTGGCCACCGGGGACCGCGACGTCGTCGACGCCTACGTGCGCGGCCTCGCCCGCGCGTCCGGGTGGGGCGGGCTCGTGGCCCGGCGCCTGTCCGTGGGCGTGTCCACCGTCTACGCGGGGCTGGCCGTGGCCGGCGCCGTCGTCCTGGGGGTGCTGGGAGTGGTGCTCGCATGACCGGCGACCAGGTGCCGTGGCTGCTGCCCGCGCTCGTGGGCGCGCCGCTGGCGGCCGCGTTCGCGCTGCTGTGCCTTCGTCGCCTGCCCGACGCCCTCGCCGGCTGGGCCGCCGTGCTCGTGGCGGCCGGTACCGGCGGGCTGGGCGTCCTGGCCGTCGTCGCGGCCGGCCCCTACGGCGGCCGCGCCGAGTCGGGCCCGCGGCTGCAGCTCGACGTCGCCTGGATCGAGGCCCTCGGCGTCCGGTTCCACCTGGGGCTGGACGGGCTGTCCGCCCCCCTGGTGCTGCTGACCTGCCTGTTGACCCTGCTCGTGACCGTGCATCTGCTGCGCGTGCGCCCGCCGGCCGGGCAGGTGCGTGCGCTGCTGGCCGCCGTCCTGACCGTCGAGGCCGGCGCGCTGGGCACCTTCACCGCCGCCGACGCCGTCGTGTTCTTCGTCGCCTTCGAGCTGGTGCTGCTGCCGATGTGGTTCGTCATCGCGCAGTGGGGTGACGCCGGCGCCCCGGGCCGGCGCCTGGAGCCCGCCGCCCCGCAGCCCGGCGGCCCGGCCGCCCGGCGCGACGCCGCCAACCGGTTCCTGCTGTTCACCGCCGTCGGCTCGGCCGTGATGCTGCTGGGCATCCTGCTGGTGGGGCTGCGCGCGGGCACCACCGACCTCACCGTCCTCGCCGCCCGCCACGGCGAGGGCCTGTCCGACCGCGTCCAGCTCGTCGCCGCCGCGCTGCTGCTGCTCGGCCTCGCCGTGAAGGTGCCCATGTGGCCCCTGCACACGTGGCTGCCGCCCGCGCACTCGACGGCCCCCACCGCGGGGTCGGTGCTGCTCGCCGGGGTCCTGCTCAAGATGGGCACCTACGGCATGCTGCGGCTGGCCGTCCCGGTGGTGCCCGACGGCGTGCGCACCCTCGCGCCCTACCTCGCCTGCCTCGGCGTCGTCGGCATCCTCTGGGGTGGCTTCGCGTGCCTCGTGGAGCGCGACCTCAAGCGCCTCGTCGCGTTCTCGTCCGTGGCCCACATGGGCTTCGTCCTGCTCGGCATCGCCTCGCTGACCCCCGCCGGGCTGCAGGGCGCCATGTTCGCCAACGTGGCGCACGGCCTGATCGCGGGCCTGCTGTTCCTCGTCGCCGGGGCCATCAAGGACCGGCACGGCCACAGCGGCGACCTCGCCGTCATCGGCCCCGGGCTGCGCGACCGGTTGCCCCGGCTCGGCTGGCTGCTGGCCTTCGGCGCCGTCGCCGGGCTGGGCCTGCCCGGCCTCGCCGGGTTCTGGGGGGAGCTGCTGGCGGTGGTGGGCGCCTGGGACTCCGAGGCTCTGCGCCCGCTCGGGCCCGTGCTGACCGTCGTCGCCGCCTTCGGCATGGTCCTCGCGGCCGCGTACCTGCTGCGCGTGCTGCGGCTGATCTGGCAGGGCCCCCGGGAGACGCCCGAGGAGGCCGGGGAGGCTTTCGCGCCCGTGCTCGCCGGGGACGCCCGCCCGCTCGAACTCCTCGTCGCCGCGCCGCTCGTCGCCGCGATCGTCGTCATCGGCCTGGTGCCCTCGACCGTCCTCGACGTCACGTCGGCCGCGGCCCGCCGCCTGGCCGCGGCGACCGGCCAGGACGCCGGGGCAGCCGACCCGTCCGCCACCACGCAGGGGCAGCCGTGAACGCCTCCGTCCCCGCCCTCGACTGGGCCGCCCTGTCCCCGGTGCTCGTGGCCGCGGGGGCGCTGCTGGGGGTCCTGCTGCTGGAGGCGGCGTGGCCGCGCGTCCCGCGGGTCCTGCTCGACGCCGTCGCGCTCGCCGGGCCGGTCGGGGCGGGCCTGGCGGTGGCGTGGCTGGCGCGCGACGGGCAGACCCGCGCCACGGTCTGCGCCTCGCCTCCCGGGGGCGTGGCCTCCACCTGCTCGTTCGTCGCGAGCCCGCTGACGCTCACGCTGCAGGCCGTCGCCGTCGCCGCCACCCTCGGCTGCCTGCTGCTGGCCCTCGACGGTCCCGGGGCCCGTGACCGCGCCGCCCACCACGCCCTCATGCTCGCGGCCCTCACCGGCACGCTCGCGCTGTCGGGCGCGCGGGATCTGATCACGCTGGTCGTCGCCTTCGAGACGGCGTCGCTGCCCGCCGTCGGCCTGGTCGCCCTGCGCCGCGACGCCCAGGGCGCCCAGGGAGCGATCACCCTCCTGCTCACGGCGGTCTCGTCGCTGGGCGTGCTCCTGCTGGGCGTGGCGATGCTCTACCTCGCCACCGGGCGCCTGCACCTCGACGCGATCGCCGTGGCGCTGTCCGACGAGACGCTGCCGCGCAGCGTCCGCGCCGTCGCCGCGGTGGGTGCCCTGCTCGTCGTCGCGGGGATCGGGTTCAAGCTGTCCGTGGTCCCGTTCCACCTGTGGACCCCCGACACCTACGCGGGCGCGCCGCTGCCGGTCGCGGCGTTCCTGTCGGTCGTGTCCAAGACCGCCGGGGCGGCCGCCGCAGTGGTCGTGCTCGGGGTCGGGCTGCCCGTGCTCGCCGACGTGTGGGCGCCGGTCGTCGGCGGCCTCGCCGTGGTGACGATGACCGTCGGCAACCTCGTCGCACTGCGCCAGCGCGTCGCCGTCCGGCTGCTGGCCTGGTCGACGGTGGCGCAGGCCGGGTGGGTGCTCGTGCCGCTGGCGTCCGCGGGTGACGCGACGAAGGCCCGGGCCGCGGTCTCGGCGTCCCTCGGCTACCTCGTGGCGTACGTGGCGGCCTCGCTGGCCGTGTTCGCGGTCGTCGTGCTCGTGGCGCGGCACTCCCGCGACGGCGAGGAGCACACCCTCGACGCCTACCGCGGCCTCGCCAGGCGCGAACCGGTCGCCTGCCTCGTGCTCGGGCTCGGCCTGGCCGCCCTGGCCGGGTTGCCGCCGGGAGTGGTGGGGCTCGTGGCGAAGCTGGTCGCCGTCCGGCCCCTCGTCGACACCGGCACCTGGTTCGTCGCCGCCGCTGCCGCCGCGAACGTCGCGCTGGCCCTCGCGTACTACGTGCGCTGGGCCGCGCTCGTCGTGGCACCGGCCGAGGGCGACGCCGACGTCCCGACCTGGCGGGTCCGCCCCGCCGAGGGCCTGGTGCTCGGGGGCGCCGCGGCCGCGGTGGGCGTGCTGTCGGTCCTGCCGCAGGCCGTCGCAGGCCTGGTGGGCGGGGCCCTGCGCTGAGCCGGAGGGTGGGCGCCCGGCGGCGCGGGGAACGCACCGCCGTGCCCGCCCGTTTCGGCGGGTGACACCTCGTCCCGTCGTGAAGGAGCCGTCGACCCGCCATGCACCGCCACTTCAACGGGCTCAAGACCGCCGCCCTGTTCGGCGTCATCTGGGTGTTGCTGCTCGGCTTGGGGTCGCTGATCGGCGGCGGGCGTTTCCTCTGGCTGTTCGCGCTGATCGGCCTCGCCACCACCGCCTACGGCTACTGGAACAGCGACAAGCTGGCGATCCGGGCCATGCGCGCGCGGCCGGTCAGCGAGGCCGAGCAGCCGGCGATGTACCGGATCGTGCGTGAGCTGTCGACGGCCGCGCGTCAGCCGATGCCGCGCCTGTACGTCTCGCCCACGATGGCGCCCAACGCCTTCGCGACCGGCCGCAACCCCCGCAACGCGGCCGTCTGCTGCACCACGGGCATCCTGGAGCTGCTCGACGAGCGCGAGCTGCGCGGGGTGCTCGGGCACGAGCTGATGCACGTGTACAACCGCGACATCCTCACCTCCTCGGTGGCCGCGGCGATCGCCGGGGTGATCACCTCGGTGGCCCAGATGGCCATGTTCTTCAGCTTCTTCGGCGGCAACTCCGACGACGAGGACCGGCCCAACCCGATCGTCCTGCTGCTGATGGCCCTGCTCGCCCCGATCGCGGCCACGATGATCCAGCTGGCGATCAGCCGCACCCGCGAGTACGACGCCGACGAGGACGGCGCCAAGCTCACCGGCGACCCCCTCGCGCTGGCCTCGGCGCTGCGCAAGCTCGAGTACGGCACCCGCAGCCTGCCGCTGCCGCCCGAGCGCGAGCTGGTCAACGCGAGCCACATGATGATCGCCAACCCGTTCCGCGGGGAGGGCATGGCCAAGATGTTCAGCACCCACCCGCCGATGGCCGAGCGCATCGCCCGCCTGGAGGGCATGGCCGGCTACCGCCGCTGAGGCGCGCCGATCCTCACGTCACGGGCGGGAACATCGCGCCGCGCGCGCGGCATTGACCCGGCATGAGCCTGCTCTTCTCGCCGATCACCCTGCGGGGGCTGACCGTCCGCAACCGCGCCTGGATGGCCCCGATGTGCCAGTACTCCGCGACCGACGGCGTCGTGGGGGACTGGCACGTCGTGCACTACGGGGCGCGGGCCACGGGCGGGGTGGGCATGGTGCTCGCCGAGGCGTCCGCCGTCGTCCCCGAGGGGCGGATCAGCCCCGGGGACGCCGGCCTGTGGGACGACGCGCACGTGCCGGCCTGGGCGCGGGTCGTCGACGTCGTCCACGCCGCCGGTGCCGCCGCGGGCGTCCAGCTCGCCCACGCCGGGCGCAAGGCCTCGACACCGCGCCCGTGGGAGCCCGGCCGGTACCTGGCGGAGGCCGACGGCGGCTGGTGGCCGGTGGCGCCCTCGGCGCTGCCCTTCGGCGACGAGCGGGCCCCCCGCGAGCTGGCCACCGACGAGCTCGGCGGCGTCGTCGAGTCGTTCGCCGCGGCCGCGCGGCGCGCGCTGGCGGCGGGCTTCGACACCGTCGAGCTGCACGCCGCCCACGGCTACCTGCTGCACCAGTTCCTGTCCCCGCTGTCGAACACTCGCACCGACGCCTACGGCGGCGACCTCGCCGGCCGGGCGCGGCTGCTGTACGAGGTGGCCGAGGCGGTGCGCGCCGTGTGGCCGCAGGACAAGCCGGTCCTCGCCCGGCTGTCGGCGACCGACTGGGTGTCCGGCGGGTGGGACGTCGAGGAGACCGTGCAGGTCGTCAAGGCCCTGGCGGCCCTCGGCGTGGACCTCGTCGACGTCTCCAGCGGCGGCCTCGACCCCCGGCAGGCGATCACGGTCGGCCCCGGGTACCAGGTGCCGCTGGCCGAGGCCGTCCGCTCCGGCGCGGGGCTCCCCGTGGCCGCCGTCGGCCTCATCACCGAGCCCGAGCAGGCCGAGTCCGTGCTCCGGGACGGCGCCGCCGATGTCGTGCTCCTGGCCCGCCAGCTGCTGCGCGAACCCTCGTGGGCGCTGCGCGCCGCGCACGAGCTGGGCGATGCGATCGACTACTGGCCCGTGCAGTATCAGCGGGGCGCCTGGCGCTGACGGCTCAGCGCGTGCCCGGGGCGAGGCGGTGCAGGACGACGTCGTGCAGCGTGCCCTCGGCCGCCGTCGCCGTCAGGTAGGTCAGCGCCGGCTGGCGGCGGCGGTCGGTGGGCGAGCCCGGGTTGAGCAGGCGCAGCCCCGAGTCGGTGGTGGAGTCCCACGGGATGTGGCTGTGGCCGAACACGAGCACGTCGGTGTCGGCCCCGTAGGTGCGCTCGCAGCGCCGCTCCCGGCCCTCGGTCGGCCCGGTCTCGTGGACGACCGCCAGCCGCACCCCGCCCAGGGTGGCCCGGGCCACCTCGGGCAGCCGCTCGTGCAGCCGCGCGCCGTCGTTGTTGCCCGCGACGGCGAGCAACCGGCCCGGCCTGCCGCCGCGGCGCTCGTGCGGCGTCGCCAGCCGCTCCAGGACGGCGTCGAGCAGCGCCTCGCTCACCCAGTCACCGGCGTGGACGACGACGTCGGCCGCGTCGACGGCGTCCCACACCGCGTGCGGGACGTCGCGGGCGCGCGCTGGCACGTGCGTG
The DNA here is from genome assembly GCA_046330935.1 of Kineosporiaceae bacterium. Taxonomy (GTDB): domain Bacteria; phylum Actinomycetota; class Actinomycetes; order Actinomycetales; family Kineosporiaceae; genus JAXLRU01. The sequence goes on along the minus strand of JAXLRU010000003.1, from coordinate 36,296 downwards.
TCGGAGACGATCAGCAGCCGCACGGGGGCTTCGGGGGACGGCACCGTCATGGCACGCCAGCCTGCCCCCTCCAGCGGCCGGATGCCGGGCCGGGAGTCCCCCTGGCCCGCTCCGGCGACACCGGTGACAGCCGGTGGTGGCCCGGATGGTTCGACCACGGCCCGTCCTGCCGTAGCCTGCCGCCGTGGAGCTCCCGCACGCGCACCCCCGATGGGGCGTCGACTACGAGTGGCTGGCGGTCGACGCGAACGGTCATCTCGCCGTGTTCACCGGCGCCTACGGCCCCGTGCCCGCGAACCTCGTGGTGCGCGAGCTGGAGGTCGACTCGGCGATGCGCGCCCTGATGGACCTGCCGGTGCGCGGCCCCGCCCGCGACGTCGTCTCGCTGCCGGGCAGCATGTCCAGCTGGCTGGCCTGGAGCGCGCGAGGCTTCCACACCTACGCCTGGCACCAGCGCAGCGGGCCCTTCGTGCGCGTGTGCACGCCGTCCATGCCGCTGGGCCTGGGTGACCTCCCGCTGCGGCTGCAGCCGCTGGCCTGCATGGTGGCCTTCCCCGCGCCGTTCCTGGCGATGCCCCAGCTCGTGCTGCCTTACACGAGCACCGAGCCCGTGGTCGACCTGCGCGAGCAGCGGCACGCCCTCGACTTCCTCTGAGTCAGGGCTCCTCGGCGAACACGTAGGGGTTGAGGAACTCCCGCCCCCACAGCGTCGCGCGCTCGGCCCGAGTCAGGCGTGCCGCGTCGCAGGCCTCGTCCCAGCGCTCGTGGATGACCCCGACGGTCGACTCCACGACGTCGGTGGCCTCGGTGCGGTCCAGGAGGAACTCGCCGGCCACCTCACGACAGAGCAGGAGCTGGCTGTGCCTGCGGCCGTCCGCGGCAATGCCGATGGCGTGCCCGGCGGCCCCGCCGGTGCGGGGCTGGGGGGCGATGTCGTAGGCGGGCGTCAGCCGCAGGGTCGTCCCGTCGAAGAACGCCGCGTGGTTGCGGAGATGGTCGTCGGTGTTGCCGACGCACACGTTGACGACGAGGCGGGTGAACAGCTCCCGCAGCGTCGCCCCCGGGGTGGCCCAGGGACCGGACCGGAGCGCGCGCGCGATCTCCACGTAGCTGGCGTGCCGCGACTCCAGCTCGCCGTAACCCAGGACGGTGAGCGTCGAGACCATGTGCCGTCTGGCCCCGCCCGGCTCACGGTCGAAACGGTCGACGAGCAGGACGTCGCGCCCCTCGACCGGGCGGACCTCCACCGCAGCGACGTCGACGCCCGCGGCCCGAGCGAGCAGCATCGCCGCCGCCTCGGCCTTCACGACGGGCCTCGTGTCGGTCTTCGAGGGGAACTTGGCGATCACCCCGCGCCCGCCGTCGGTCAGCAGCGCCTTGGGGCGGGCGCCGCCGATGGAGGTGCCGTGCATCGCCGCCGCCGCGAGTTCGGGCGGCACCTCGCCCCCTCGCTCGACGACGTCGGCCAGGCCGAGCAGGTCCTCCAGGGACGCGGGGGAGTCGCGAGGGACGTACTCCCGGGGTGATGCCTGGAAGTCGAGGGCGCCGATCCGGTCGCTCCCCGATCCCAACAGGTAGGTGAGTTCGTCGAACTCGGCACCCGGGTCGCTGCCCAGCCGGAGGTTGAGGACGCGCCGTCCCCAGGCGTCGGGGGCGCCGTCGCGCAGGCAGCCGTGCAGCGCGAGTGGGCTACGGCCGGGTTCGGGGATCGTGGGATCAGCGGTCCCGGCGCGCAGCGGGAGCTCCGAGGGCAGGAGCGAGAGGGCATCGGCGCGAGCGCGGTAGCTCGCCGCGTACGTGAAGGCCAGGACCGCCTGGCCGTGCAGCGCGCGACCGGTGGAGGTGAGGACCCCGGCGACGACGGGATCGGTGCGCCCCGGAAGCCAGGTCCACACGTAGGCCCGGTCAGAAGTCATCGTCGACCTGCTCGACGCGGGGGCGGACCCGGGCAGGCAGGACGGCGAGCCGGTCGTGCTGGCGCCGGGCGAGCTCGTCCCAGCGTTGCGGGTCCTCGTCGAACAAGGGGACGCCGCACAACACCGCGGCTTCGACGACCGTGCCGATCGCGGTGGTCGGGGAACCGGACTCGATCTTGGCGATGAGCGTGGGGTGGACGCCGAGGCGCTCTGCCAGGTGAGCCGCCGTCCACCCGCGCTCGCGCCGGCCCGTGGCGATGAGCGCGCCCAGGAGGTCGAGAGCGTGCAAGGTTGACGGAAGGTGCGACCGGGTCCGCTTCACCGGACGAGCATCGCATAAAACTGAAGTAAAGGCGCTTACCTCGTGCATAAGCGTAGTGGTCGAAGGACGAACGGCTCAGATCCGCGGGTTCCGTGAGCAGGCGCCCTGCTCGCGGGCGGTCTCCTCACGGAACCTGCGCATCTGGGACGAGGCGGTGCTCAGCGGTAGTTGACGAACTGCAGCGCCACGTCGAGGTCCTTGCCCTTGAGCAGCGCGATCACGGCCTGCAGGTCGTCGCGGCTCTTGCTGGAGACCTTCAGCTCGTCGCCGGTGACCTGCGTCTTGACCCCCTTGGGGCCCTCCTCGCGGATGATCTTGCCGATCTTCTTCGCGTTCTCCTGCGAGAGGCCCTCCTTGAGGGTGGCCTCGAGCCGGTACTCCTTGCCGGAGGGCTTCGGCTCGCCGGTGTCGAGCGCCTTCAGCGACACCCCGCGCTTGATCAGCTTGGTCTCGAAGACGTCGAGGACGGCCTTCACTCGGTCCTCGGAGTTCGCCTTCATGACGATCATCTCGTCCCCGGACCAGTCGATCGAGGCGCCGACGTTCTTGAAGTCGTAGCGCTGCTGGATCTCCTTGGCCGCCTGGTTGAGGGCGTTGTCGACCTCCTGGCGGTCGATCTTGCTGACGATGTCGAACGACGAGTCGCCTGCCACGGGCGTCTCCTTCCGGTCGCGGTCTTGCCGCGGGGTGGGCGCGAGGGAACGCGCCGCCCCTGCGGTTGCATCTGTCCTGCCCCCATCCTGGCCGAGGACGAGCGTGGCGGTGAACCGGGGGCGGGCCGCAGGAGCCGCAGGTCAGTCGCGGACGTACATGCAGACGTAGGTGTCGCTGTCGGCGACGAACGGGCGCCCGTACCAGTCGGCCCAGCGGGCCTCCAGCCGCAGGCCGGCGAGCCGGGCCATCAGGTCGAGCTCCGAGGGCCAGACGTAGCGCAGGACGATGGGCGACAGGCGGTGCGCGCCGGGGGTGAACGCCACCCGGGTCTTCTCGATGAGCTGGCGGGACGGATCGTGCCGCTCGACCTCGAGCTGGACGAACTCGGCCTCGACGACCTCGGCGGCGACGCGCTGGTTCTCGGGCCAGGCGTTCAGCTTGGCCGGCACGAAGCCGTCCACCACGAAGCGGCCGCCGGGCTCCAGGTGCGCGGCGACGTTGGCCAGCGCGCGTACCTGCCCCTCCTGCTCGACCACGTTCGTCAGGCTGTTGAACACGCAGTAGATCAGCGGGAACGTCCCCTCCACGGCCACCTCGGTGAGGTCCCCGACGAGGGTCCGGACGGCGTCCGCCCCGGGCTTGGCGCGCAGGACGTCCAGCATCTCGGGCGCGAGGTCGACGCCGGTGACGTCGAAGCCGCCCTCGGCCAGCGGGATCGCGATCCGGCCGGTGCCGACGGCGAGCTCCAGGACGCGGGAACCGGGGTCGGCGAGGGAGGCGAGCAGGTCGACCGTCGCGGGGGTGTCGTCGCGCACCTGGTCGTCGTAGTGGGCGGCGTAGCGAAGTCCGAAGCTCGCGGGATCGAAGTCCTTCATCGCTGCGACGCTGCCACCCTGACGTGAGGGTCGCCATCCGATCCGGCACCCGGCTGGACGCGCCCCGCGCCGAGCCTGACGGTCAGTCGCGGACGTAGACGCAGACGTAGTCCTCGCTGCGCGGCCCGAAGGGGCGGCGGTACCAGTCGGTCCACCGGTGCTCCAGGCGCAGCCCGGCGATCCGCGCCATCAGGTCGAGCTCGGAGGGCCAGACGTAGCGGTGGACCGTCGGACCGAAGCGGGGTCCCTCGGGTGTGATCACCAGGTGCGTCTTCTCGATCACCTGCCGCGCGCGGTCGTGCTTCTCGACCTCGAACTGCACGTACTCGGGCTCGACCACCTCGACGGCCACGCGCTGGTCCTCGGGCCACCGGTTCAACTTCGCGGGCACGAACCCGTCGACGACGAACCGGCCGCCGGGGGCCAGGTGCGCGGCGGCGTTGACGAACGCCCGCACCTGCCCGTCCTGGTCGGCCACGTTGGTCAGGCTGTTGTCCACGCAGAACACCAGGTCGAAGACGCCTTCGACGGGCGGGTCGGCGAGATCGCCGAGGACGGCCGTGACCGCGTCGGCGCCGGGCCTCGCGCGCAGCGCGTCGAGCATCTCCGGCGACAGGTCGACGCCGGTGACGTCGAAGCCGCGCTCGGCCAGGCGCAGCGCGACCCGCCCCGTGCCGACGGCGAGCTCCAGGACCCGGGCGCCCGGTTCGACCAGCCCGGCGAGGAGGTCGACCGTGGCGGGGGTGTCCTCGCGCGGGTGGTCGTCGTAGGCGGCCGCGAAGAAGCGGCCGAAGCTGGCGGCGTCGAAGTCCTTCATCGCGGGTCATCCTCGGCGAGCCGTCCGGCGGCGGTCGAGCGATTATCGGCGCCGGGAAACGTGGTCGGAGGCACCCCCGCGGGGTTGGTATGCTCTTCCCCGCTGCCGACCTGGTCGGCAGCACGGCGGGTTGCCCGAGTGGCCAAAGGGAGCAGACTGTAAATCTGTCGGTGTATGCCTACGTAGGTTCGAACCCTACACCCGCCACACCACGTCGAATGGCCCCTGACCAGCGGAAACGCTGATCAGGGGCCATTCGCGTCCCTGCCGTCGCGCGGCGGCGGGAATGCCGCCGTGAGGGACCGACCTGCAGGGCGCGTGACCACCTTGCGGATCGAGATCTTCCCCGCCGACGTCGCCGTCACCGTCGCCTTCTACACGGGGGTGCTCGGCTTCACCGTCGACCGCGACGACCGGCCCGCGCTCGCCTACGTCGCGCTCCGGCGGGGCGCGGTCCTCGTGGGCGCCGCGCAGCGCCCTGCCGCCGACGCCGTCCCCTCGCAGCGTCGCCCGCCCACCGGCGTGGAGCTGGTGCTCGAGGTCGACGACGTCCGGGCCGAACGCGACCGGATCGTCGCGGCCGGCTGGCCGCTCGACGACGACCTCAGCGTGCGCCCCTGGGGGCTGGTCGACGTCCGGCTCCTCGACCCCGACGGCTACTACTGGCGCCTCACGTCGGCGGCGGTCACGGCTTGACCCAGCACAGGCAGAACGGGTGGCCCGCCGGGTCGGCGTAGACCTCGAACGCGGCCGAGCCCTCGTCCACCTCGGCCTTGAGCAGCCGCGCCCCCAGGGCGCTCACGGTCGCCCGGGCGTCGGCGATGTCCTCGACCCAGAGGTCGAGGTGGATCTGCTGCGGAGGTGCGCCGTCGGGCCAGTCCGGCGGTACGTGGTCCGGCGCCAGCTGGACGCCGATCCGGGACTTCCCGTCCACGCGCACCATGTGCCAGTCGTCCTCGGCGTCGACCTCCCCGCCCAGCACGCCGGCCCAGAACGCGCTCTCCGGGCCGAGGTCGGCGGCGTCGAACACCGTCACCAGGTGGTTGATCCTCATCGTCGGTTTCCTCCCGTTCGCGAGGAGGCCGATCCTCGCGCACGCCGCCGACATCGGCGGGTCGGGAGACACCAGGTCTCGCCCTCGCCCGGGCGCGAGGCCTGTCACCCGTGACCGGCGACCCGACGCTGGCCCGACCCGCGGTGAGCCCGGCCGCTTGGTGGTGCCGTGAACCCCGCGGGAGCGTCAGCCCCGTCGACGGCGGCGCTGCCGCTCCCGCCGGATGTCGTCCAGCCGCCGAGCCGCCTGTCGAGCAGGCGCCCGCGCGAAGCCGAGTGCCTCGTGGCCGTGCTGGAACGCCGACACGCTGAAAAACCTGCCGTCCCGGAGCAGGACACAGACTCCGTCACTCGTGGTGTCCACCCTCGCCACCTGATCCCACGGCAGCCGCAGGGTGCGGAACCAGTTCACGAGCGCCAGCTCGTCCGCGTGCACCTCGACGCGCGACGTCCAGAACCGCCAGGCGAGGACCACCACCGCGGCGGCCAGCGGGACGGCCGCCGCCCACCACCACCCCCCGGTGATCGCGCACCAGGTGACGCCCATGCTCCCTGGGACCAGCGCCGCCAGGGGGTTCAGCACTCGCTGCCACGCAGGCGGGCGCAGGACGACGGGCACGACGGCGATGGTGCCCGAGACGCGTCGGGCCCCGCCACCGTGAGGGTGACCGGGCCCGCGGGTCGGAGGATCAGAGCAGGTGCGGCGTCCACCACCGGGGGGGCGCCCCTGTCGAGCAGGAGCCCAGGACCAGCGGCGTCCCCGCCCCGGTGCTCCCGCCCGCGGCCTGAAGGCAGGCGTTGGACGCCAGCGAGCGCAGGGTCAGCACGGGTGCGCTGCCGGTGGTGCTCACCTGCGTCACCCACCAGCGCTGGGTGGGCGCCCACGTGTCGCACGGCTGCTGCACGACGGCGGCGGTGGGGGAGTACCCGTCGGCGGTGAGGCAGCGCCCGCTGATCGAGCTGCGCAGGGTCACGCTGCCGTCGGCGAGCACCCCGTACTGCCACTGCTGCATGAACGAGTCGCCGCGGTTCTCCTGCCGGGCGGCGGTGCCGTTCTCGGGCTTGGCGTCGGGCATCTCCAGCGCCAGGCCGGTGCCGTTGGTCCACACGAGAGTCGAACCGTTGGTCGGCGTGCCCACGACGCCCCCGCCGGAGCCGGTGACGATCGTCGTCGAGGGGGACGGCGCCGAGGTGCGCCCGTCCGCGGTGCGCGAGACGACGTCGACGACGTGCGTCCCGGCGCCGAGGCCGCCGACGCGCGCGGTGCTCACACCGGGCGCGACGCTGACGAGGACGTTGCCGTCGACGCGGACGCCGTAGGAGGTGATGCCGGTGTGGTCACCGGGGAGGCGGAACGAGACGGAGATCGTGCCGCCCCGCTGGTCGGTGACCCGGGTGTACTGCGGCGACAGCGGCAGCAGCGTCGGCATCGGCTTGAGCGTGGGCACGGCGTCGAGGTAGAGGCTGTCGGTGGCGCCGTTGAAGTGCTCGCGCAGCCAGTCGCTCTTCGGGGCGAGGGAGAAGTAGTCGTCCTCGCCGCAGTCGAGCAGCCGGGTGTTGATCGGGTCGGGGCAGGCCAGCGAGGAGGTGTTCTGGCAGAGCGTTTCCTGCCCGTCGGTGCAGTGGGCGCCGCCGTCGGAGTTCGGCGCCTGCGAGGACATCCCGCCCAGGCCGTGGGTGATCTCGTGGGTGACCACGTGGCCGTCGAGGCAGCCGGGGGAGAAGTTCGCCCACACCGCGCGCTGGTTGTGCAGGTTGTCGGTGCCCTTGCGGAAGTCGCTGCCGCCGCCGTCGTCGCCGGTGCCGCCGCAGCCGTGCCAGCCCTCCACCAGGCCGACGACGAACCGGTCGCCGCGGGGGTAGGCGGCGCGCTCGCTGTCGTACCAGGTCTCGGGGTCGCCGCTGATGGCGCCGGGGGCCACCTGGAGCTTGGCGATGCTCACCTGGCAGTCGGCGCCGTGCACGAACCGCAGGATCCGCTGCTGGCCGCCGTCGCGCCGGGCGCTGTCGTTGATGTTCTGCTGGGCCTCCCAGGCGGCCTGGCGCATGCCGGCCTCGCGCAGGGCGAAGTAGTCGCGGCCGGTCTCGTAGATGTAGAGCAGTTGGACCCGGTTGCCGCTCGCGCCGTCCCCCGTGCAGATCATGGGCGGTCGCGAGGCGGTGGTGGTGGCAGCGGTCGCGGGGGCCGCGAAGGTCAGGGCCGCGGCGGGTGCGGCGAGGGCGGTCGCGCACAGTGCTGCCAGCGCGTGCCGCAGGCGTCGTCGATCCACGTCGTTCACCTCTCCGGCGGGGCGGTGCCTTCAGGCGCAGAACCCTTCCGCGCGGCACCACCCCGTCGTCTGGCGACCGTAGGTGCGTCGGGGGCGCACTCGTACCGTTTCGACCCTGCGGTGTCCCCATCGTGGCCGGGGCGTGATTCGCCCGAGATGTCGGCAATCTGCACGTGGGCGTGTCTTGACCGACTCGTGTCCGCGTCACCCTTGACCTTGAGCGCGCTCGAAGGGTGAGGATGGCGCCGTCCGGCGCCGGCGAGGCCGGCCCCGCCCCACGAGAGGATCCGGCGTGAAGCTCGGGCTCCACTACTGGTCGTTCACCCAGCCCCAGAACCCGGCGGCCATCGCCGCCACGCTCACCGAGACCGCCCGCATCGCCGAGGACGCCGGGGTCCACGGCTTCACGGTGATGGACCACTTCTTCCAGATGGAGGCGATGGCCCCCGCCGAGGAGCCCATGCTCGAGGGGTACGCGACGCTGGGCTACCTCGCGGCGATCACGAAGCGGATGACGCTCGGGCTCCTGGTCACCGGGGTCATGTACCGCTACCCGGGGATCCTCGCCAAGACGGCCGCCACGGTCGACGTCCTGTCGGGCGGCCGCTCGCGCTTCGGCATCGGCGCCTCCTGGTACGAGCGCGAGCAGCGCGGCCTCGGCGTCCCCGTCGTGCCGGTCGCGGAGCGCTTCGAGCGCCTGGAGGAGACGCTGCAGATCTGCCTGCAGATGTGGAGCGACGACGACGGCGCCTACGAGGGGCGGCACTACCAGCTGGCCGAGACGCTGTGCCACCCCGGACCGCTGAGCTCCACGCCGCGCCACGCCGGGCCGCCGATCCTCATCGGCGGCGGCGGGGAGAAGAAGACCCTGCGCCTGGTCGCGCAGTACGCCGACGCCTGCAACCTGTTCGCGATCCAGCCCGACGAGGCCATCGCCAAGCTCGACGTCCTGCGCGCGCACTGCGACGACGTCGGCCGCGACTACGACACGATCACCAAGACGGCGCTCATGCGCCACCCCCTGATCGAGGACCCGGACGGCGCGTTGCGGATCGCGCAGCGGCTGTCCGACGCCGGGTTCACCGAGGTGATGGTCACCCCCGACCGCCACCCCGTCGAGTTCGCGACGGCGATCGCCGAGACCTTCCTGCCCCGGCTGACGGAGATCGGCTGATCGGGGAGGCCGGGCCCAGGGGGCAGCGGGTCCTGACGACGCCGCGGCTGGTGCTCGTTCCGCTGGCCCCCGAGCACCTCCCGCTGGCCGTCGAGCTCGACGGCGACCCGGCCGTCATGCGCTTCCTCACCGGCAGGGCGGCCACGCCCGGGGAGGCGGCCGCCGATCACGAGCGGCGGCTCGCCTCCGCCCGGGACGTCCCCGGTCTCGGGTACTGGGCGGGCGCCCTGCGTGAGCGTCCCGGCGCCGGTGCAGCGGACGGCGCCGGGGAGGGGGCGGGCGCGATGGACTGGGTCGGCTGGTGGGCCCTGGAGCGGGTACTCGGCCCCGGCGGCGCCGTCCGCCCCGGCGAGGCCGAGCTCGGGTACCGGCTGCGGCGCGAGTACTGGCGCCGAGGGCTCGCCTCCGAGGGCGCGCGAGCCCTCGTCGCTCACGGTTTCGCCGATCTCGGACTGCGACGGGTCCTCGCCTGGACCATGGCCGTCAACACCGCGTCCCGGGCCACCATGGCCGCCGTGGGCCTGCGCCACGAGCGGACCGTGCACCTGACCTTCGCCGACCCCCTGCCGGGGACGGAGCTCGGCGACGTCGAGTACGCCCTCGACCGGGACGAGTGGCAGGCCGGGGCCGGGGCCGGGGCCGGGGCCGGAGCCGGCGGCTGAGCGGCGTCAGTGTCAGCCGTCGGTGCCCGAGGCGCTCAGCCACTGAGCGAACGTGGCGCGACCGCGGGGGCCGTCGCCCACCGGCAGGAGGCCGCCGCCGGCCATCGCGGCCCCCGCGGCGCCGGGTAGCCGGATGCCCATGACGCGCGTGCGCACCTGCTCGCGGTGCGCGAGCCGGGCGACCATGTCGGGCACGTCCTCCACCTGCGGGCCGCCGAACTCCGGCAGCCCTCCCGCAGGCTCGCCGAGGGCCACGTCCACCAGGCGGCCCGCCACCTCCGCCGCCGCCACGGGCCGCGAGCGCATCCGCGGGACGACGGTCAGCGGGCCCCGACGCATCCGCTGCAGCATCTGCTCGGCGAACTCGTGGAACTGCGCGGCGCGCAGGACGCTCACGCGTCCCCCCGCCGCCTCGAGCAGGAGCTGCTCCTGGGCGAGCTTGGCCTGGTAGTAGCCCCACGGCACGCGGTCGACCCCGGCGATCGAGAGGGTGACGTGGTGGCGGACGCCGGCGTCGCGACACCCCTGGTGCAGGGTGCGCGACACGGTCGTGAAGAACGCCGTCGCCGCCCGCCGCCCGGTCGTCGCGACGTTCGTGACGTCGACCACCGCGTCGACCCCCGCCAGCGCCTCGCGCAGGCCCTGCCCGGTGAGGAGGTCGGTGCCGCGGGCGCGGGAGAGGACGACGGGCTCGTGCCCCTGCGCGGCCAGCGTGGCGACGACGAGGCGTCCGACGGTGCCGGTTCCCCCGGCGACGGCGATCCGCCGCGGTGAGGGGGCGGCCCGTGGGCCTGGCTCAGGGCCTGGGTCGATCATGCGCCGACGCTACCGGCCTCGGCCGCGTCGGCGACTCCGCCCAGGTCGGGAACCGATTTCTCGATCGGGCCGCCCGCCGTGTACGCTTCTTGAGCGTTGCCCCGATAGCTCAGTCGGCAGAGCGTCTCCATGGTAAGGAGAAGGTCTAGGGTTCGATTCCCTATCGGGGCTCTGCTGATGCCCTCGGCCCCCCGGGGCCGAGGGCATCGCTCGGCGGAGTAGCTCAGTCGGTAGAGCAAGCGGCTCATAATCGCTGTGTCGCCGGTTCAAGTCCGGCCTCCGCTACCAGGGCCGAGATGCGCTGGTTCGACCTTCCGGGGTCGTCCGCGTATTCTCGTCCCTCGCGTGTCTGTGCGTGCCCGCGCTCGGGGCGACAGGGCGCCACGATCGTCAGGACCGACCGAGAGAAGGCAGCACCGTGGCCAGCAAGAGCCAGGACATCCGTCCCAAGATCACCTTGGCGTGCACGGACTGCAAGGAGCGGAACTACATCACCAAGAAGAACCGGCGGAACGACCCCGACCGGCTCGAGCTGGCCAAGTTCTGCCCGCGCTGCAACAAGCACACCGCGCACCGCGAGACCCGCTGAACCCTTTCACGACGCGCTGACCCACCCGGTCGCCGTCCGCGCCGGCCGTCCTGCTCCCCGCAGGGCGGCCGGCAGTGTTTTGCCACCTGACCGGTACGGTGTCCGGCGGTCCGCGCGAGCGGGCCGCACCGCATCCACGATCGGGAAGAAGGAGCGCATGGGCGTCAACCCCGCCTACGCCGGCCGGGTCTATCCCCCCTCGCCGGTGTACGAGGTCGGTCGCGAGAAGATCCGCGAATTCGCCTCCGCGATCGGGTCGGCCGACCCGGCGCACCACGACCCGGCGGCCGCCCGGGCCCTGGGCCACCGCGACGTCGTGGCGCCGCCCACCTTCGCCGTGATCATCGCCCAGCAGTGCGAGGCGCAGCTGATCCGCGACCCGGAGGCGGGGATCGACTTCAGCCGGGTCGTGCACGGCGAGGAGCGCTTCGCCTTCCACCGCCCGATCGTCGCCGGCGACCGGCTCGTCCCCACGCTGCACGTGGAGCAGATGCGCCTGGCCGGCGGGCACGGCATGGTGACCACCCGCGTCGAGCTCGCGGCCGCCCCGGCTGGCCTCGACGAGGTGCCCTCCATCGAGGGCCTGGAACCCGTCGCGACCGTCTGGTCCATGCTCGTCGTCCGAGGAGGGGAGTGACCGTGCCCGACCCGACCTTCGACGCCGTCGCCGTGGGCGACGCCGTCCCCGGCCGCACCTTCCGGCTCACCCGCGCCGACCTCGTCCGCTACGCGGGCGCCAGCGGCGACGCGAACCCCATCCACTGGAGCCCCCGCATCGCCGCCGAGGTCGGGCTGCCCGACGTCATCGCGCACGGCATGCTCACGATGGCCACCGCGGCCCGCCTGGTCACCGACTGGGTCGGCGACCCGGGTGCAGTCGTCAGCTACGGCACCCGCTTCACCAACCTCGTGCCCGTCCCCGACGACGAGGCCGGGGCGGAGGTCGAGGTGTCGGGGGTGGTCGCCACCCGTGACGAGCAGGCCCGGACCGTGCGGGTCGACCTCACGGCCACCGCGGGCGGCGCCAAGGTGCTCGGCAAGGCCCAGGTCGTGGTGCGCCTGCCCTGATGGCGCCCGTCCGTCGGGGCTCGCGCCGCCCGGTTCAGGCCGGCGCGGGCCCCGTGCTGGCCCCCACCCGCAGCTCGACCGGCAGGTCCACCGAATCGGCGTCCTGCCCGGCCAGCAGGGAGGCGAGGCGGCGCCCGGCGGCGCGGCCCTTCTCGCGGACGGGCTGGACGGCCGTGGTCAGCTCCAGCGGCGAGCCCAGGACGTGCGGCTCGATCCCGTCGAAACCCGTGACGCTCAGGCGCGCGGGCACCGCGAGGCCCAGGCCTTCGGCGGCGGACAGGCACCCCACGGCGAGGACGTCGCTCTGGGCCGCCACCGCGGTCACCGCGTCCGGCCCCTGGCGTCCCAGCAGCAGCCGCGTGCCCTCGCCCCCCGCCTCGCTGAGGTTGCGCGCGCACTCCACGACGGTGAGCCGCACCGGCTTGCCGTCCGCCGTCCGCAGCGTGCGGGCGTGCTCGGCGGCGGCGAGCAGGCGCAGCAGCGGGATCCCGCCCTCGCCCACGCTGCCGGCCCCGCCCGTCGCCAGCAGGGTGTCGATCTCGCTCTGCGGCACGACTCGCGGCTGGGGCGGGGCGCCGGCACCGTCGTCCACCGCCATGGGCAGCGTGAGCACGCCGATCCGTTCGTGTCCGAGCGCCGCGAGGTGGTCCAGGCAGGCGCGGACCCCGCCCGCGTCGTCGACGGTGACCGCGGCGATGTCGTCGTCGCTGCGCCGGTCGATCGTCACGAGCGGCAGGTGGCGGCGGAGCATGCCGGTGACCGCGGGTTCGACGTGCGGGCCGCAGGTCGCGAAGACGACGCCGTCCAGCGGGACGGCCGCCAACCGGTCGGCCAGCGGGGCATGCCCGGCCGCGGGAGTGCCGTCCGTGGCCGTGACCAGCAGCAGGCTGGAGCCCAGCGGGGACAGCTCGTCGGCGAGGGCGTCCATGAGCGAGACCATCATCGGGTCGCGGAACGCGTAGCCCAGGCGCTCGCCGACGACCACGGCCACGACGCCGGTGCGGCCGCTGCGCAGCGATCGGCCGCGGGGGTCCGGCCCGGCGTAGCCCATCTCCTCGGCGGCGGCGAGCACCTTGGCGCGGGTGGCGGCGGCGACCGGCCCGCTGCCGCTGAACGCGAGCGACGCCGTCGAGGTCGAGACGCCGGCACGCCGCGCGACGTCGGCGAGGGTGGCACGGGTCGGTGCGGTCGACATGGGGGGATCACCTCACACGGGGGGCTGCGCGGGGGAGCGGCCGCTCGGGGTGCGGTGCCGTGCGCTTCGTGACCGATGCTGTCAGAAAGGTGCGGCCCGGGACGGACCGGGTGCTGCGGGCGGCGTGTCCCGGCCCCCTGGGCGGCGGCGCTTCCTCCGAACGGGCCACCCGCCTTGACGAGGCGGGGGCCAGGACGGACGATGGGATCGAGAGATCGAATCGATTCGAAGAGGCTTCGCCCCCATGTGGAACGCCGGACCCGACAGTCCCACCCCCGACCGTCCCGCCCCCTCGCCCTCCGCTGCGGGTGCCCCCGCCTCGCTGCAGCGCCCGTCACTCCGGGAGCAGTCGGCAGGCTCGGCCGTCCGTGCCGCCGTCCCCGGTGCGCGGTCCGTGACCTCCACGGTTGACGCGCGGTCCGCGGATGCCACGGCCGACGAGCGGGCGAGGGTGCGCGCGGCCCGTACCGCGATCGCCCTGGTCTTCGCCTCGGCCGGGCTCGCCTTCGCCAGCCTCGCCTCGCGGTTCCCGGCCGTGCGCAGCGAGCTGTCGCTCACCCCGGCCGACCTCGGCACCACCCTCCTGGCCATGTCGCTGGGCGCCGTCGCCGCCCTGCCGCTGTCGAGCCCGCTGGTGCAGCGGTTCGGGCCGGGGCGCACCGTGGCCCTCGGGTTCGCGTCGCTGGTGAGCGGCCTGGCGGTGATCGGCGCCGGGGACACCCGCGCGGTCCTCGCCCTCGGGTTCGTGTGCATGGGCATCGGCAGCGGCGTCAGCGACGTCGCGATGAACGTCGAGGCGGCCGACGTCGAGCGCCGGATCGGGCGCGACATCATGTCCCGGTTCCACGCCGCGTTCAGCGTCGGCACCGTCGCCGGCGCGGCGATCGGCGCGGCCATGGCCGAGCTGGAGGTCGGCTACCGCCTGCACCTGCTCGCGGTGGCCGCCGTGGTGGGGGCCATGGTGACCTGCTGCGTCCCGCGGTTCCTGCACGGCTTCCGCGGCCGCGCCGACGAGCACGCCGATCCCGCCGCGTCCGCACCCGGCACGGGCGCGGACCCGGCGCTCGCCGCCCCCGCCCCGCGCCGGCGCCGCGGCCAGCTCGCGGCCTGGACCGAGCGGCGGACGCTGCTGCTCGGCGTCCTGGTGCTCGGCATGGCCTTCGCCGAGGGCAGCGCCAACGACTGGATCAGCCTCGCCCTCGTCGACGACTACGACGCCGGCCACGCGCTGGCGGCCCTGGGCTTCGGCGTCTTCGTCACGGCCATGACCGTGGGCCGGATGTCGGGGCCGTGGCTGCTGGCCCGGTTCGGTCGGGTGAGCGCGGTGCGTGGTGGCGCGCTGCTCGTGCTGGCCGGGTCGTCGCTGCTGGCCTGGGGCGGGTCGCTGGCCGGTCCCGGCACCGGGGCGGCGCTGGCCGTCGCCTTCGCCGGTGCGCTGCTGTGGGGGTGCGGCGCCGCTCTGGGCTTCCCCGTCGGCATGAGCGCCGCCGCCGACGAGCCGCATGCCGCCGCGGCCCGCGTGGGGGTCGTCTCCACGATCGGCTACACCGCGTTCATCGCGGGGCCGCCGCTGCTCGGCCACCTCGGCAACAGCATCGGTGTCGCCCACGCGCTGGTGGGCGTGAGCGTCGCCGTCCTGCTCTCGCTCGTGGCCGCGCCCGCCGCCGCCGCCCCGCCGGTCCCCGCCGGCGGGGCCTCGGGCGGGCCCGGCGTGCGTGAGGTCGCTACCGTGAAGCGGTGAGCCTGGACCCCGACGCCTGTGCCCTGCCCGCGCCGGACGCCGTCCCCGCCGGCACCCTGCTGGGTGCCGAGCCGACGATCGGTCGCCCGAGCGCCGCGCCCACCCTGGCCGACCTGACCACGCTGGGCGTGGGTGGCCCGGCCCGGCGGGTCGTCGCCGCCGCCGACGCCGCGGCCCTGGTCGAGGCCGTCGGCTCGGCCGATGCGGCGGGGGAGCCCGTGCTGCTGGTGGGCGGCGGGTCGAACCTGCTGGTGGGGGACGCCGGGTTCGACGGGACCGTGGTGCTCGTCGCCTCCCGCGGCGTGCTCGTGGAGGCGGCCGACGCGTGCGGCGGAGTCATGATCACGGTGGCGGCCGGGCACCCGTGGGACGAGCTGGTCGCGCTCACCGTCGAGCGGGGGTGGCGCGGGGTCGAGGCGCTGTCGGGCATCCCGGGCAGCACAGGCGCCACTCCCGTGCAGAACGTGGGCGCCTACGGGCAGGAGGTCGCGCAGACGCTCGCCCGGGTGCGCACGTGGGACAGGCAGGAGCGCCGGATCGTCACGTTCGCCTCGGCCGAGTGCGGCTTCGGCTACCGCGACTCGCGGTTCAAGCGGGAGCGGTTCGCCGGGGGCCCGCGCTACGTCGTCCTCGAGGTGACCTTCCAGCTCGTCATCTCCGACCTGGGGGCCCCGGTGCGCTTCGGCGAGCTGGCCCGGGCCCTGGGCGTGGAGGCGGGCGGGCGGGCACCCCTGGCGCGGGTGCGCGAGGAGGTGCTGCGGCTGCGGGCGGGCAAGGGAATGGTCCTCGATGCCCGCGACGCCGACACTCGCAGCGCGGGCTCGTTCTTCACCAACCCGGTCCTGCCACGGGCGCTCGCCGACGCGCTGCCCGCCGAGGCCCCGCGGTTCGAGGTCGGCCCCGACCTGGTCAAGACCAGCGCCGCATGGCTGATCGAGCACGCCGGCTTCCCCAAGGGGTACGGGCTGCCCGGGCCCGCGTCGCTGTCGACCAAGCACACCCTGGCCCTGACCAACCGGGGCGGTGCCACGGCCGCGGACGTCCTCGACCTCGCCCGCACGGTGCGCGACGGCGTCCAGACGGCGTTCGGCGTGCGTCTGGAGCCCGAGCCCGTGCTCGTCGGCTGCGCCTGGTAGCCCTGTCGCCTCCGCGGATCAGTCGCCCGGTGCCGCCAGCCAGGCGTCGACGCCGGCCAGGAGCCGGGCCCGGACGTCGTCGGGGGCGCGCGAGGCGCGGATCGAACCGCGCGCGAGGTCGGCGAGCGCCGCGTCGTCGAAGCCCTGCCTGCGGGCGAGCTCGTACTGCGCGGCCAGCCGGGGACCGAACAGCAGCGGGTCGTCGGCGCCCAGGGCGATCCTCGCCCCGGCGCCCACGAGCGTGCGCAGCGGGACGTCGTCGGCGTCGGGGTAGACGCCCAGGCTGATGTTGCTGGTGGGGCACACCTCCAGGGCCACCCCCGCGGCCGCCAGGCGCTCCAGCAGGCGGGGGTCCTCGGCGGCCCGGACGCCGTGGCCGAGGCGGTCGGGGTGCAGGGCCGCGAGCGTCACCTCGATGTGGTCGGGCCCCAGGAGCTCGCCACTGTGTGGCAGGCACGCCAGCCCCGCGGCCCGCGCGATGCGGAAGGCCGGGGCGAAGTCCTCGGTGGCGCCGCGCCGCTCGTCGTTGCTCAGCCCGAACCCCACGACCTGGCCGGGGCCGCGGCCGGCGTAGCGGGCGGCCAGGCGGGCGAGGGTGCGGGCGTCGAGGGGGTGCCGGATCCGGCTGGCGGCCACGACGACGGCGACCTGGGTGGAGGTGAGCGCGCTCGCCTCGCGGGCGGCGTCGAGCACGATCTCGAGGGCGGGGGTGATCCCCCCGACGAACGGGGCGTAGGAGGTGGGGTCGACCTGCAGCTCCAGCCAGCCCGAGCCCTCGGCGGCGTCGTCGGCCGCCGCCTCCAGCACCATCCGGCGCATGGCGGCCTCGTCGCGCACGCACGCACGCGCGGCGTCGTAGAGGCGCTGGAACCGGAACCAGCCACGCTCGTCGGGGGTGAGATGGATCATGTGCTGCTCGCGCAGGCTCTCGGGCAGCCGGATCCCGGTGCTCGCCGCGAGGTCCTTGAGCGTCGACGGGCGCATCGAGCCCGTGAAGTGCAGGTGCAGGTGTGCCTTGGGCAGGCGCGCCACGTCACGACCCATCGGGGGATTCTGCCAGGACGTCCCGATCCGTCCTGCGGGCGGGCGCCCTAGTGCGGTCCCGGCGTGGCGTTGCCGACCAGCAGCACCGCCAGGACGGCGATGATCCCGATCAGGGGGAGGAGCACCGAGACCAGCGCCGCCACGAGGCGGGCGACGAGTTCGGCGAGGGTCGCCAGGGCGGTCAGGAGCGCCTTGACCGCGAGGACGGCGAACACGAGCGCGAGGACCAGCAGGAGCAGCTGCGCGCCCTGGCCGGTGATCGGTTCGGCGGACGCCGATCCGGACGGTGATCCCGGTGGTGCTGCCGCCGGGGCGGCCGTGTGGAAGGTGTACACCGCGACTCCCTGAACTGCTCGGGCCGCCGGCTCGGGAGAACCGTGACCTCCGGGAGACCCGGGCGGTGGGACCGCCAGGGCGTTCCGACCCTCCCCAAAGGGTGGAACCAGGGCGCTGCGGGGACGGATCCCCGGGCGTGCGGCCCCATCGGGGCCCGCTCGAGGAGGGTAAGTCTTCCGGGTTCCACTGATCAATGGATTATTGGTGTATCTGGCGGTGGATGTGCGGTGTACGGCGGTCTGGGTGCAGTGGACTTCCCCTCCGGGGCCTGACGGGAGGATGCTGGTGACCGTATTGCCGCATCGGCCCCGCCACGAGACGTACGCTCGTCCTGCCCCGAACTGCACTGCGCGCGTCCGGCCACCGAAGGTCACGTACGCGGGTTAGGCTCCCTCCGACGGCGCTCCTCACGGTCGCCGCCGAGCGACTACACCGACTCCACCGTTTCACCGTCCGGCCTTCCCGGCCGGCGAAGGAGGCGATCCCCGTGGCCACCTCCGGCCAGGAGTCCCCACTGGCGGCGCGGCTGCGCCACGCCCGTCAGGACGCGGGGTTGACCCAGAAGGAGGTCGCCGGCGCCCTCGGGGTCAGCGTCGCCGGCATCTCCTCCTGGGAGAGCCGCGACTCCGCGAAGGTGCCCGACGTCGACCGCCTGACCAAGTACGCGGGGTTCCTCGCGGAGCGGCTCGGGATCGACCCGGCCGAGCTCGCGGAGGAGTTCGCGCAGCTGCGCGAGGTCTCGCGCCGCCAGGTCCGGCGCGGGCGCCTCGACGCCTCCGTGGGCCCTCGCCCCGGGCCCGACGGCGGCATCTGGTCCTTCGACTCCCCGTTGCCGGTCACGATCGTCTGCTCGCGGATGCCCGAGGCGGTCACCGACGCGGTGGCCTGGTCGCGCGCGGGCCACCCCAACTACCTGCGCATGCTCACCATGGCCGACTCCGACGCGGCACTGTCCCTCTACGGCTACCTGTGCGCGCACAACCCCGGCGTCCCCGTGACCGTCGGCACCCCCGACGAGTTGCGCAACGACCTGCTCACCGGACACCTGGTCATGCTCGGCTGCCAGGACTGGGCGACCCTCGGCGGCCCGATGATGGACCGGATGAACATCCCCGTCGCCGTCGAGCCCCCCGGGGAGGTGGGCACCGGCGCCGAGTTCGAGGGCTCCATCGAGGTGACGGGCGGGCCGCACGCCGGACGCCGGTTCACGCCCAACGTCGTCGACCCGCTCGACGGCGGTGCCGTGCCGATGCTGCTGGACGACGTCGCGCTGCTGGCCCGGGGCCGCAGCCCGCTCAACCCGGCGGCCACGGTGACCGTCTGCACCGGCATCTTCAACCGCGGTACGGCCGGGCTGGTCCGGGCCACCACCGACCGCCTGCTCGCCGTCGACAACCACCGCGTGCTGGCCGACCGGTTCGGCGCGGTGGGGTCGGCGCACGACGCGTTCGCCCTGATCGCGCGGGTCAACGTCGTCGACCAGCTCACCCCGCCGGTCGCCTTCGACGGCGTCCTGGAGTGGGAGTGGCCCGACTGAGGGTCAGGCCCGCGTGGGCGGCGGCAGGATGCCCCGCTCCATCGCCACGGTCACGGCACGCGTGCGATCGTCGACGCCGAGCTTCGCGAACGCCCGCAGCAGGTGCGTCTTGACCGTCGCCTCGCCGATGAACAGCTCGCGGCCGATCTCGGCGTTCGACAGGCCGCGGGCCACCGCCCGCAGCACCTCCACCTCCCGCGGGGTGAGCGACTCCACGGTGGGGGCGCGCATCCGCGAGACGAGCGCGGCCGCCGCGGCGGGCGCCAGGACCGTCTCGCCGCGGTGGGCCGAGCGCACCGCCTCGACGAGCGTCCCGCGCGGGGTGTCCTTGAGCAGGTAGCCGACGGCGCCGGCCTCCACGGCCCGCAGGATGTCGGCGTCGGTGTCGTAGGTGGTGAGGATCACGACCCGGACGCCCGGGTGCTCCGCCCGGATCCGCTCGGTGGCCCCCGCCCCGTCCAGGCGCGGCATGCGCAGGTCCATGAGCACGACGTCGACGGCCAGCCCCGACAGCCGTGCCAGGGCCTCCTCGCCGTCCCCCGCCTCGCCGACCACCTCGACGTCGTCCTCGCCGTCGAGCATCCCGACCAGCCCCGACCTGACCACCGGGTGGTCGTCGACCACCAGCACCCGGATGCTCACCGCGTCGTCTCCCTCGTCCGCTCCGGCAGGCCGCCGCGGGGCGCGTCCCCGCCGGCCGCCGGCAGGCTCACTCGGATGATCGTGCCCGACCCCGGGCTGCTCGTGACGGCGACCCTGCCGCCGATCTCGGCGACCCGCGCCCGCATGCCCGCGAGGCCGAACCCGCCGCGGGTGCCCTCGGCGGTGAAGCCCACGCCGTCGTCCGCGATCTCCAGTTCGGCGCGTTCGTCGCTGCCGCACAGCCGCAGGGTGACCGTCGTCGCCTGCGCGTGGCGCCGGATGTTCGTCAACGCCTCCTGCGCCACGCGCAGCAGCACGACCTCCTGGTCTCGCCGCAGCGCCGCCCCGTCCGCCGCCTCGACGACGACGTCCAGACCGGTCCCGCGGCCGAACCGCGCGGCGAGGCGGGTGAGGGCGTGGACGACGTCGCTGCCCGCCAGGTCGACGGGGGCGAAGGCCCCCACGAGGGCCCGGGCCTCGGCGAGGTTGTCGCGGGCGACCTCCTCGATCATCGCCAGACGCTCCTGGCAGCGCTGCGGGTCGCGGGCCGCGGTGGCAGCCTGGGCGAGCATCACGATGCTGGTGAACCCCTGGGCGAGGGTGTCGTGGATCTCCCGGGCGATCCGCTCGCGCTCGGCCATCACCCCCTGCTCGTGGTGGGCGGCCGCCAGCGCAGAGCGGGTCGCCTCGAGCTCGGCGATCAGCTGCCCGCGCTCCACGCTCTGCTGCACGATCCGCGAGATCCACACCCCGAGCAGGACGCTGAACCCCAGCGACACCGCCATCTGCGGCCCCACCTCGCGCAGCGTCGAGGTGCTCCAGCCGTAGGCGAGGACGAAGCCGAGCAGCCCCGACAGGGTGAGGGCCGCGTTCAGCAGCACCCCGGTGCTGGTGCGACGACCGGCGAAGATCCACATCTGCGGGTAGGCGATGAACAGGAGCAGCGACAGCGAGGTGTCGCTCCAGCAGGCCACGCCCACCGCGACGACCGCCGTCACGACGTAGGTCCACATCTGCCAGGTGATCACGCCCCGGCCGAGGTGGGGGGCGGCGAGCAGGTAGGCGCAGGACAGCACCACCAGCAGGGCCACCTGCACCGTGCGTCCGGCCCTGTCCCCGCCGGTGGGCCCGAGCCACGTGCTGAGCAGGCCGAGGCCGACGACGACCCAGAACGCCGCGTGCCAGCCCACCACCGCCTGCCACGGCGGGCGCGCGCCCTCCGGGGTGTCGACGTCGAGGGCGCGCGCGGGGGACGGGGCGGTGCCGGTCGGGACGGTCACCGCCCCATCCTCGCGCGCCATCAGCCGGCGTCGCGGCGCTGCCACCGGAACGTCCGCAGGCACAGCACCAGGCCGACGACCGCCCACAGGGACAGCGCGACGGCGATCTGCGGCAGCTGCCATGAGCCCGACGCCTCCTGGGCCTCGAAGGAGCCCGGCAGGAACACCGACCGCATGCCCTGGGCCAGCCACTTCAACGGGAACGCCTCGGCGAATCGCTGCATCCAGGTCGGCAGCTCGCTGTAGACGAAGTACACCCCCGACATGAACTGCAGGACGATCACGACGGGGCTGACCACCGCGGCCGCGCTGCGGGCGGAGCGGGGCACCGAGGAGTAGGCGATGCCGACGACGGTGCCGGCCGCCGTGCCCAGCACGAAGATCCAGGCGAAGCGCGCCCACGCGGCGAGGCTGGTGGGCAGGTCGAGGCCGAACGCGAGCGTGCCCACGAGCAGCAGCAGCACCGATTGGGCGATGCTCGTGCCCAGCACCAGGCCGATCTTGCCGAGGAAGTACGCGGCGGGCGGCATCGGCGTCCCGCGCAGGCGCTTGAGCGTGCCGTCCTCGCGTTCCAGGGCGATCGAGATCGCCAGCGACTGGAAGCTGGTCAGGACGATGCCCGAGGCGATCATCCCGGCGGTGAAGTACTGGGTGAAGGAGACCCCGGGGGCGATGTCGTCGTCGAAGACCGAGCCGAAGATGAACAGCAGGATGAGCGGGAACAGGAACGTGAAGACCATGCTGTCGCGCTCGCGGAAGAACTGCTTGATCTCGATTCCCGCGCGCGCGACGCCGAGGGACACGGCGCCGGGCATCGCCGTCGGCGCAGGGGCGGTCGTCGTGGTCATCGGGCAGCCTCCGTGGTGAGGTCGACGGTCGTCCCGCCGGATCCGATCAGGTCGAGGTAGACGTCCTCCAGGCTCGGTCGCACGACCTGCAGGTCGGGCACCTCCCCGCCCAGGCGGGCCGACAGCTCGGCCACCACCGAGGTGGGCGTCGCGGACGTGACCTCGCGCGGGGCGCCGTCCTCCGTCCAGCGCACGCGGGCCTGGTGGGCGTGGCGCCCGCCCAGGTGGGCCGGGACGTCGAGGGCGCGCAGCCGGCCGTCCGCGATCACGGCCACACGGTCGGCCAGCTGCTCCACCTCGTCGAGGTAGTGGGTGGTGAGCAGGATCGTCGTCCCCTCGCCGCGCAGGGTTCGCACGAGCTGCCAGAACGCGCGCCGGGCCTCCGGGTCGAACCCGGTGGTCGGCTCGTCCAGGAACAGCAGGCGGGGGTTGCCGATGATGCCCAGCGCCACGTCGAGACGCCGGCGCTGGCCGCCCGACAGCGAGCGGGTGCGGGCGCGGCGCTTCTCGGCCAGGCCCACCACCTCGATCACCTCGTCGGGGTCGCGCGGGGCGGGGTAGTAGCGGGCGAAGTGCCGCACGAACTCCTCGACGGTGAGCTCGGCGTTCTCGGTGCTGGACTGCAGGACGACGCCGAGCTGGGACCGCCAGGCGGCCCCGCCGGTGGCCGGGTCGCCCCCGAGCACGTCGACCTCCCCGGCGTCCCGCCGGCGGTAGCCCTCGAGGATCTCGACCGTCGTGGTCTTGCCCGCGCCGTTGGGGCCGAGCAGGGCGAACACCTCGCCGTGGGCGATGGTGAGGTCGAGGTGGTCGACGGCGAGCTTGTCGCCGTAGCGCTTGACGAGGCCGCGGACGGTCACGGCGGGCCCGTCGACGTCCCGCCCGCCCCCGAGGTGGGCGGCGGTGCGCGCCGCCGACGCCCCGTGGGCGCCGCTGCCGGATGCTGTCGTGGTCATGGGTCCAGCCTGGCGGTCCGGGTGCCGGCCGGGGATCGACCTGTCGTCCGCCGCGGGGTCCACCGGTCGGTGGACGCGTCCGTGCGCCCGCCGGGCGTCGAGGTGCTGGTTCGACCTACCGGCCCCTCAGTGCGTACACTCCTCGTCGGGTGGTTCCCAGCCGCCGTGATCCTGCGCGCCTCGCGTGGGCGCTCGCGGTCGGGTCCTCCTGAAGGGCAGTGGCGCAACTGGCAGCGCTCCGGTCTCCAAAACCGGCGGTTGGGGGTTCGAGTCCCTCCTGCCCTGCGGTGCATCTCGGCACATCCGTGCCAGGGGTGAGCCGTCCCGTCCGTGGCACCCGCGCAACGGCAGCGGGCCCGCTGCGGCGAGGCAGCGGCATCGGTGACGAGTGACTTCCAGGTGAGGACCGTGACGACGACGACGTCCGTGGCGAAGGACAACCCCGCGCCCAAGGGTCCCCGCAAGAAGAACCCGGGCCGGATGGCGCGCCTGCTCGGCACCCCCGCCCGGATCCGGCTGTTCCTGCGGCAGGTCATCAGCGAGCTGCGCAAGGTGGTCCGCCCCACCCGCAAGGAGCTGACGACCTACACCACCGTGGTGCTGGCGTTCGTCGTCATCATGATGGTGTTCGTGTCGATCCTGGACTTCGGCTTCGGCAAGCTGGTGCTGTGGGCCTTCGGCGGTGGGGATTCCTGACGCCCGTCGGCCGTGGTGCCGCACGCTGACGCCGGAAGGTCGTAGGCCGGCTGGTGGGGCGGGGCCGTCGACGACGCTCCACCGGTGCAACCAGCCCTAGGCGACGACAGGAAGTGGGACGACAGCGTGTCCGAGCAGACCCCGCAGTTGGCAGACCTCGACTCCGAGGAACTCCTCGACGACGAGGCCACCCCCGCCACCCAGGTGGACGACGAGGGTGACGACGAGGGCGTCGCGGACGACGAGCTCGCCGCCGACGACGAGCTCGCGGCGGACGACGAGGCCGATGCGGACGACGAGGACGACACCCCCGTCCCCTCGGCCGCCGAGGAGATCGCCGGCGCCGACACGATGGCCGAGTTCCGGGCCGCCCTGCGCCGCGCCCCCGGTGACTGGTACGTCATCCACTCCTACGCCGGGTACGAGAACCGGGTGAAGGCCAACCTCGAGAACCGGATCTCCAGCCTCAACATGGAGGACTACATCTTCCAGGCCGAGGTGCCCATGGAAGAGGTCACGGAGATCAAGAACGGCCAGAAGAAGCTGGTCCGTCGGGTGCGCATCCCCGGCTACGTGCTGGTGCGGATGGACCTGACCGACGAGTCGTGGGGAGCCGTGCGGCACACCCCGGGCGTCACCGGCTTCGTGGGTCACACCCACCAGCCGGTGCCGCTGAGCCTCGACGAGGTCGTCTCCATGCTCGCGCCGTCGCTGCAGGAGGAGGAGGCCAAGGCCTCCGGCAAGCCCACCGAGGTGAAGGTCGTCGACTTCGAGGTCGGCGAGACCGTCACCGTCATGGACGGCCCGTTCGAGACGATGCCCGCGACGATCTCCGAGATCAACGCCGACGCGCAGAAGCTCAAGGTGCTCGTGTCGATCTTCGGCCGCGAGACGCCGGTCGAGCTGGCGTTCGCGGACGTTTCGAAGATCTGATCGCGGCACCGTCCGCACCTCGACGCCGCCCCCCGGCGGCGTCCCGCAGACCCGCGGCCCCCGTGGCCGTGCGGCGGCTCAGGCGGCCGCCGACCCTACGGTGCACCGGCACCGCAGGCGCACGAGCAGACAGGCGAAGGACCCGACATGCCCCCCAAGAAGAAGGTCTCAGCGATCATCAAGCTGCAGATCAAGGCCGGCCAGGCCACCCCTGCGCCGCCGATCGGCCCCGCGCTGGGCCAGCACGGCGTCAACATCATGGAGTTCTGCAAGGCCTACAACGCCCAGACCGAGGCCCAGCGCGGCAACGTCATCCCGGTGGAGATCACGGTCTTCGAGGACCGCTCCTTCACCTTCGTGACGAAGACCCCGCCCGCCGCGGAGCTGATCAAGAAGGCTGCCGGCGTGCCCAAGGGCTCCGGCGTCCCGCACAAGACCAAGGTCGGCAACCTCACCGCCGCGCAGGTCCGCGAGATCGCCCAGTCCAAGTTCGAGGACCTCAACGCGAACGACCTCGACCAGGCAGCGAAGATCATCGCCGGCACCGCCCGGTCGATGGGCATCACCGTCGAGGGCTGAGCCCTCCCGCAGCACGCACCACCCGTGGCAGGGCCTCGCGCGGCCCGTCGACCACGACTCGTCCGACCGCGGCGCACGCCGCCGCGTCTGAACCGGCTCCGGCCGGCACCAAGGAGAGATCATGAAGCGCAGCAAGTCCTACCGGGCAGCGGACGAGCAGATCGACCGCACCCGCCTCTACAGCCCGCTGGCCGCGGTTCGCCTGGCCAAGGCCACGGGTTCCACGTCGAAGTTCGACGCCACGGTGGAGGTCGCCTTCCGCCTCGGCGTCGACCCCCGCAAGGCCGACCAGATGGTCCGTGGGACCGTCAACCTGCCGCACGGCACCGGCAAGACCGCCCGGGTCCTGGTCTTCGCGACCGGTGACCGTGCTGCGCAGGCCCAGGCCGCGGGCGCCGACTACGTCGGCTCCGACGACCTGATCGAGAAGATCCAGGGCGGCTGGCTCGACTTCGACGCCGTCGTCGCCACCCCCGACCTCATGGGCAAGGTCGGCCGCCTGGGCAAGGTGCTCGGCCCCCGCGGCCTCATGCCCAACCCCAAGACCGGCACCGTGACGATGGACGTCGCGAAGGCCGTCGAGGAGATCAAGGGCGGCAAGATCGAGTTCCGCGTCGACAAGCACGGCAACCTGCACTTCATCATCGGCAAGGCCTCCTTCGCCGAGACGGCCCTCGTGCAGAACTACGCCGCGGCCCTCGACGAGGTGCTCCGGCTCAAGCCGTCGGCCGCCAAGGGCCGGTACCTGAAGAAGGGCACCGTGGCCACGACGAACGGCCCCGGCATCCCGCTCGACATCAACCGCACCCGCAACCTCGAGGCCGAGGACGAGGACTGAGTCCTCCCGCTCGCCCCGCCGGGCCCGGATCCGCTGCTGCGGCTCCGGGCCCGGCGCTTTGCCGCCCCGTCCGCGGGTGTCCGCCCCGCACCGGCGTCGGGGCTGCGCCGGCGCGGCGTCTGCGGTGTCGCGGGCGCGTCCCACCGGCTACCGTCGCGATCGCTGCGGACGCGACCGACGACCGAGCTCGGAAGGAGGCGTCGATGGCGGCGGTGCCGATCCTCCCGTCCTCCGTCGACGTCGTGCGCCGGGTGATCCTGGTGGAGGACGACGACGCCGACGCCTACCTCGTCGCCGAACTGCTCGCCGAGGCGGGGCACGAGCTGCCCCTGGTGCGGGCGAGCACGCTCGCCGAGGCCAGGCCCCTGCTGGCCGACGCCGACGACGCCACCTGCGTCCTCGTCGACCTCGCCCTGCCCGACGCCCACGGCCTCCAGGCCCTGCACGAGGTGCTCGCCCTGTGCGGGCCCGCAGCGGTGATCTGCCTGACCGGGCTGGTCGACGAGTTCCGCGGCGTGGAGGCGATGACCGTCGGCGCCCAGGACTACCTGGTCAAGGGCCAGGTCGACGGCCGCCTGCTCGCGCGGGCGATGCGCTACGCCGTGCAGCGTCGTCGCGCCGACGAGCAGGCTCGCCAGCTCGCCGCCACGCGGGCCCGGGCCGAGGAGAACGCCCGGCTCGAGCGGGGGCTCCTGCCGGTGCCGGTGGTGCACGACCCGTGGCTGCAGGTGACCTGTCGCTACCGACCCGGCAGGCAGGCGTTGCTGGGCGGCGACTTCTACGACGTGCTGGAGACCGGCGACGGCTGGTTGCACGTCGTGATCGGCGACGTCGCGGGCCACGGGCCCGACGAGGCGGCCCTCGGCGTCTGTCTGCGGATCGCCTGGCGCACCCTGGTCCTGGCCGGGCTGCGGGGGCAGGAGCTGCTCGCCGGCGTCGAGGAGGTGCTCGTGCGCGAGCGTCGCAGCGAGGAGGTCTTCACCACGATGGCGATGACGGCCGTGGCCCCCGACCGCTCGCAGGCCCTGCTGTGGCTCGCCGGTCACCC
Source organism: Kineosporiaceae bacterium (assembly GCA_046330935.1). Taxonomy (GTDB): domain Bacteria; phylum Actinomycetota; class Actinomycetes; order Actinomycetales; family Kineosporiaceae; genus JAXLRU01. Next base: position 9,271 of record JAXLRU010000003.1, on the reverse strand, counting down.
GGCCCCCCTGCACGGCAGCGACGCCGCCACCGCCCAGGTGGCCGTGCCCGACCACGGGCCGGCGCTCGGGCTGATCGACGGCGCGACCTGGCCCCTGCACCGGCTGCCGCTCGGAGGGTCGTGGCGGCTGATGTTCTTCACCGACGGGCTCGTCGAGGGCTTCCACGGCGCCGGGCCTGCCCGGCTGGGGGTGACCCGCCTCGCCGGCATCGTCGAGGAGGTGGTCCGCGCCCAGCCCGTCCCCGATCCGGGCGACGTGCTCGACCACACCCTCAAGCACGTGCAGGAACTCAACGGCGGCCCGCTCAGCGACGACGTCGCCATGCTGCTGGTGGAAGGGCGGGTCCCGTGAGGGCGAACCGAGCGCGCCTGGCGGAGTGGCCCCTGCACCGCAGGCTCGCCGTCACGCTCGCGGCCTGCGGCGTCGTCCTGCTGGGGCTGGTCCTGGTCTCGGCTGGCACGCTCGTGGGTGTGCGGCAGCAGCAGTCCCGGGTCGCCGTCGGCTACTACGGCGCCGTCGAGCAGTCGCGCCTGACGTTCGTCCAGCTCGTCGACGTCGAGACCGCCGTGCGCGGGTACGCGCTCACCCGCGACGCCCGGACCCTGGAGCCGATGCGCGCGGCGACCCTGCCCTGGTCTCCCGAGGCCCTGTCCCTCTCCCGAGACCTCCTCGGGCCCGACGCGCCTGCGGTCCGGGCGGCCGAGGCGGCGCAGGCCCAGGCGCGGCGCTGGCGCGACGAGTGGGTCGTGCCCACCCTGGCGCGCATCGACGCCGGGGAGCGGCTGGACGCCGAGGACGTCCTCGACGGCAAGCGCCGCTTCGACGCCGTCCGCCGTTCCTACGACGCCTACCTCGGCGAGCTCACCACGGCCCGCACCGACGCGCTGACCGACCTGCGCCGCCGCACCGACCTGCTGTTCCTGGCCGTGGTGGTCTCCGCGCTTGCCTCGGGCGGTACGGCCCTCGCCGTGTGGACACTGCTGCGCCGATGGGTGACCAGGCCGATCGGGGACCTGGCGGCCGAGACGCGGGTGATCGGTGGGGGAGACCTCGACCACGTCGTCGCCGTCGACGGTCCGCCCGAGATCCTCGTCCTGGCCGCCGACGTCGAGGCGATGCGCGCCCGGCTCGTCGAGCAGATCGCCCAGACCTCCTCCGCCCGCGACGAGGCCGAGGCGGCGCGGACGGAGCTCGAACGGCAGGCACAGGACCTGCAGCGCTCCAACCGCGACCTCGAACAGTTCGCCTACGTGGCCTCCCACGACCTGCAGGAGCCGCTGCGCAAGGTGACGAGCTTCTGCCAGCTGCTGCAGCGGCGCTACGGCGGCCAGCTCGACGACCGCGCCGACCAGTACATCGGCTTCGCGGTCGACGGTGCGCGCCGGATGCAGCAGTTGATCAACGACCTGCTGTCGTTCAGCCGGGTGGGGCGGCTGGTGGAGGCGACGACCGACGTCGACCTGGGCGCGCTCGCGCGCGGCGTGGTCGAGGACTTGTCGCGCACCATCGAGGAGGCGGGCGCCACGGTCGTGGTGGGCGACCTGCCGACGGTCCAGGGGCAGGCCGGCCTCCTACGTCAGCTGCTGGCCAACCTCGTCGGCAACGCGGTGAAGTTCCGGGGGAGTGACCCACCGGTGGTGGAGCTGGGGGCGCGCCTGCTGGACGGCGAGTGGGAGCTGTGGTGCCGGGACAACGGCATCGGCATCGGGCCCGAGTACGTGGACAAGGTTTTCGTGATCTTCCAGCGGTTGCACGGCCGTGATGCCTACGAGGGAACCGGCATCGGCCTCGCCCTGTGCAAGAAGATCGTCGAGTTCCACGGGGGCCGGATCTGGATCGGCGTGTCCGAGCCCGGGACCGCGCCCCAGGGCACGACCGTACGATGGACCCTCCCGTCCACGCCGGCGGGCGCCGCGGGGGATCCCCACGGCGACGGTGACCGACCCGCCGAGGAGCCAGCCCGTGTCTGACCGCGCCCGCACGATCGACGTCCTGCTCGTCGAGGACGACCCGGGGGACGTGCTGATGACGCGCGAGGCGTTCGAGGACAACAAGGTCGCCAACCGGCTGAACGTCGTCAGCGACGGTGTGCAGGCCATGCAGTACCTGCGCAAGGAGGGCGAGTACGCCGACGCGGTCACGCCCGACCTCATCCTGCTCGACCTCAACCTCCCGCGGATGGACGGGCGCGAGGTGCTGGCCGCGCTCAAGGGGGACGAGCGCCTGCGGACGATCCCGGTCGTCGTCCTGACGACGTCCGACGCCCTCGAGGACGTGACGCGCAGTTACTCGCTGCACGCCAACGCCTACGTCACCAAGCCCGTGGACTTCGCGCAGTTCATCGAGGTGGTCCGGCAGATCGACGAGTTCTTCGTCCAGGTCGTGAAGCTGCCCCCGCGCTCCTGACCCCCGCGATTTTGGCGCGAGGGCATCCATCGCCTACGCTGTCCGGTGCCGAAGACCGCCGGTCACCGCCCTTGGGGCGGACGAAGGACTCGCAACATGCGAGCGGCCCGCGCAGGTGAACGTGGAACGACCCTCAGCCTGGCTGAGGGGGGTGGGTGCCGCCTCGAGCAGCGTCCCGTCCCGCCTGTCGACGCCCCGTGCCCTGCGCAGGGGCGTTCGTCGTTTGCGGGGCCGGGGACGCCGGCACCACCGACGGAAGGAGGGCCATGGCGAGGCCAGACAAGGCTGCGGCAGTGGCCGAGATCACGGACAAGTTCCGTGCGTCGAACGCCGCCGTCCTGACCGAGTACCGCGGACTCACCGTGGCGCAGCTCACCCAGCTCCGCAAGAGCATCGGTGGCCACGCCACGTACGCCGTGGTGAAGAACACGCTGACCACGATCGCGGCCAAGGACGCGGGCCTGGACACCTCCGGCCTGGAGCTGTCCGGTCCCACCGCCATCGCGTTCGTCACCGGTGACCCGGTGGAGGCCGCCAAGGGCCTGCGCGACTTCGCCAAGACGACCCCGCAGCTCGTGATCAAGGGCGGGATCCTGGACGGCAAGGTGCTGTCCGGCGACGACGTCAAGAAGCTCGCGGACCTTGAGTCCCGCGAGGTCCTGCTGGCGAAGCTGGCCGGCGCCCTGAAGGCGTCGCTCAACAACGCCGCGTACCTCTTCGTCGCCCCGCTGACGCAGGCCGCTCGCACTGTCGACGCCCTGCGCAGCAAGCGCGAGAGCGAGAACCCGGGGGCCCCCGCTGCTGCGGAGGCCGTGGCCGACGAGGCCGCACCCGCGGAGACCACCGAGGGCTGAAAGCCCGCCCACCCCGCGCGGGCGGAGCGAGAAGCCCGCGGGAAACCACACGGAAGGACACGCCACCATGGCGAAGCTCAGCACCGACGAGCTCCTTGACGCGTTCAAGGAGATGACGCTGATCGAGCTCTCCGAGTTCGTGAAGCAGTTCGAGGAGACCTTCGACGTCAAGGCCGCCGCCCCCGTGGCGGTTGCGGCCGTGGCCGGCGCCGGTGGCGGCGAGGCCGCCCCCGCCGAGGAGGAGAAGGACGAGTTCGACGTCATCCTCGAGGCTGCCGGCGACAAGAAGATCCAGGTCATCAAGGTCGTTCGCGAGGTCGTCTCCGGCCTCGGTCTGAAGGAGGCCAAGGACCTGGTGGACGGCGCTCCCAAGCCCGTCCTGGAGAAGGTCAACAAGGAGGCCGCGGAGAAGGCCAAGGCTGCCCTCGAGGGCGCCGGCGCCACCGTCACCCTCAAGTGACGTTCCGCTGAATTCCCCTCACGAGGGCCGGTCGCCGCACGCGGTGACCGGCCCTCGTGCCGTTTGTCGCGAGCGTCCCCCGGGTCGCGACGAGCGGCCGGGCGGCGCCGACGAGCGGCGTCGCGCACGTGTCCGGCGGGTGACTTCTGCTCACGCGGGGTTGACGACCTTCCCACCTGCCGCCATGCTCACTGGTGCCGGGCAACCTCCGGCAGCCGTACGGGAGCGTCACATGGTGACTCTCCGCCGCGCGGGAACGACCACCGGCCCTCTGAGCGGCCGGGGAGGGCGATCTCCGGTGGAGGGTTGCGGGCGCCGGGCTGCTGCGCCGGCGGCTCCTCGGGGGAGCAGGGCCGGGATCCGACGTCGGGTCCCTGAAGGCCTGCGCTGCCGCATGGGTTGACTTCGGCTCGCGGACTGAGTAGCCTACCGCTTTGCGCTGCCCTGTGTTTCTCCCGTGACGTGACCTTGTCGGTCGCGGGTCGCTTGTCATGCGCACGTTACGCCCGCAGGCCCGTGGAAGGACCCCTCTTGGCCGCCTCGCGCACCGCGTCTGGACCTGGTTCCACCACCCGTACGGCGTCCGGCCGTATCTCTTTCGCCAAGATCCGTGAGCCGCTTGAGGTCCCGAACCTCCTCGCGCTCCAGACGGAGAGTTTCGACTGGCTTCTCGGCAACGAGCGATGGCAGGACCGCGTCGCCGACGCCCTGGAGGCCGGCCGTCAGGACGTCCCCACCACCTCCGGTCTGGAGGAGATCTTCGAGGAGATCTCCCCGATCGAGGACTTCTCGGGGTCGATGTCGTTGTCGTTCCGGGATCACCGGTTCGAGCCGCCCAAGTACTCGATCGACGAGTGCAAGGAGCGGGACATGACCTTCGCGGCGCCGCTGTTCGTCACCGCGGAGTTCATGAACACCACCACCGGTGAGATCAAGAGCCAGACGGTCTTCATGGGCGACTTCCCGCTCATGACCGACCGCGGCACCTTCGTGATCAACGGCACCGAGCGTGTCGTCGTCTCGCAGCTCGTCCGCTCGCCGGGCGTGTACTTCGAGCGCGCCGTCGACAAGACCTCCGACAAGGACGTCTACACGGCCAAGGTCATCCCCTCGCGGGGTGCCTGGCTCGAGTTCGAGATCGACAAGCGCGACATGGTCGGTGTGCGCATCGACCGCAAGCGCAAGCAGTCGGTCACCGTGCTGCTCAAGGCGCTGGGCTGGTCCGAGGCCCGCATCCTCGAGGAGTTCGGCGACGTCGAGTCGATGCGCGCCACGCTCGAGAAGGACCACACGGCCAACCAGGACGAGGCCCTCCTCGACATCTACCGCAAGCTGCGCCCGGGCGAGCCCCCGACGCGCGAGGCTGCCCAGACGCTCCTGGACAACCTGTACTTCAACCCCAAGCGGTACGACCTCGCGAAGGTCGGTCGCTACAAGATCAACAAGAAGCTGGGCCTGGAGCAGCCGCTGCAGGCGAACGTGCTGACGATCGAGGACATCGTCGCCGCGATCCGCTTCCTGGTCACGCTGCACGCCGGTGGCACCACCATGCCCGGCAGCCGCAACGGCGAGGCCGCCGACGTCCGCGTCGAGGTCGACGACATCGACCACTTCGGCAACCGTCGTCTGCGCACGGTGGGCGAGCTCATCCAGAACCAGGTCCGCACGGGCCTGTCCCGGATGGAGCGCGTCGTCCGCGAGCGCATGACCACGCAGGACGTCGAGGCGATCACGCCGCAGACCCTGATCAACATCCGTCCCGTCGTGGCCTCCATCAAGGAGTTCTTCGGGACGAGCCAGCTGTCGCAGTTCATGGACCAGACCAACCCGCTCGCGGGTCTGACCCACAAGCGCCGCCTGTCGGCGCTGGGTCCCGGTGGTCTGTCCCGTGAGCGCGCCGGCTTCGAGGTCCGTGACGTCCACACCTCGCACTACGGCCGCATGTGCCCGATCGAGACGCCGGAAGGCCCGAACATCGGCCTGATCGGTTCGCTCGCCTCGTTCGCGCGGATCAACCCGTTCGGCTTCGTCGAGACCCCGTACCGCAAGGTCATCGACGGCGTCGTGACGGACGAGGTCCAGTACCTCACCGCCGACGAGGAGGACGAGAAGGTCATTGCCCAGGCGAACGCCCCCCTGGCGGCGGACAACACGTTCGCCGAGGAGCGCGTCCTCGTGCGCGCCAAGGGCGGCGAGGTCGAGTACATCCCGGGCGTCGAGGTCGACTTCATGGACGTCTCGGCCCGCCAGATGGTCTCGGTCGCGACCGCGATGATCCCGTTCCTCGAGCACGACGACGCCAACCGCGCCCTCATGGGCTCGAACATGCAGCGCCAGGCCGTGCCGCTGGTGCGCGCCGAGGCCCCGCTGGTCGGCACCGGCATGGAGTTCCGCGCCGCGGTCGACGCCGGTGACGTGGTCGTGGCCGAGAAGCCGGGTGTGGTCACCGAGGTGTCGGCCGACGCCGTCACCACAATGAACGACGACGGCACCTACACGACCTACCGGATCGCCAAGTTCCGCCGGTCCAACCAGGGCACCTCGTACAACCAGCGCGTCGTCATCGAGGAGGGTGCTCGGGTCGAGAAGGGCAGCGTCCTCGCCGACGGCCCCTCGACCGACAAGGGCGAGATGGCGCTGGGCAAGAACCTGCTGGTCGCCTTCATGTCGTGGCAGGGCCACAACTACGAGGACGCGATCATCCTCAGCCAGCGCCTGGTGCAGGACGACGTCCTCTCCTCGATCCACATCGAGGAGCACGAGGTCGACGCCCGCGACACCAAGTTGGGCCCCGAGGAGATCACCCGGGACATCCCCAACGTCGCCGAGGACGTCCTGAGCGACCTCGACGAGCGGGGCATCATCCGGATCGGCGCCGAGGTCGTCCCCGGCGACATCCTCGTCGGCAAGGTGACGCCCAAGGGCGAGACCGAGCTCACCCCCGAGGAGCGCCTGCTCCGCGCGATCTTCGGTGAGAAGGCGCGCGAGGTGCGCGACACCTCGCTGAAGGTGCCCCACGGCGAGTCCGGCACCGTCATCGGCGTCAAGGTCTTCGACCGCGACGAGGGCGACGAGCTGCCCCCGGGCGTCAACCAGCTGGTCCGCGTCTACGTGGCCCAGAAGCGCAAGATCACCGACGGCGACAAGCTCGCCGGCCGGCACGGCAACAAGGGCGTCATCTCCAAGATCCTTCCGGTCGAGGACATGCCGTTCCTCGAGGACGGCACCGCGGTCGACGTCGTCCTCAACCCCCTCGGTGTGCCCAGCCGCATGAACGTCGGCCAGGTGCTCGAGCTCCACCTCGGCTGGATCGCCGCCGCGGGCTGGCAGATCGAGGGCCAGCCCGACTGGGCGGCGATGCTCACCGACGACGCGCGCAGCGCGGAGCCGAACACCCGCGTGGCCTCGCCCGTCTTCGACGGTGCCCGCGAGGAGGAGATCACCGGTCTGCTCGAGTCGACGACCCCGACGCCCGACGGCGTCCGCCTGGTCAACGGCGACGGCAAGGCCCGGCTCATCGACGGCCGCTCCGGCGAGCCGTTCCCCGAGCCGGTGTCGGTGGGCTACATCTACATCCTCAAGCTGCTCCACCTGGTCGACGACAAGATCCACGCTCGCTCGACCGGCCCCTACTCGATGATCACGCAGCAGCCCCTGGGCGGTAAGGCCCAGTTCGGCGGCCAGCGGTTCGGCGAGATGGAGGTGTGGGCGCTCGAGGCGTACGGCGCGGCCTACGCGCTGCAGGAGCTGCTCACCATCAAGTCCGACGACGTCCTGGGCCGCGTGAAGGTCTACGAGGCGATCGTCAAGGGCGAGAACATCCCGGAGCCGGGTATCCCGGAGTCCTTCAAGGTGCTCGTCAAGGAGATGCAGTCGCTGTGCCTCAACGTCGAGGTGCTCTCGGGCGACGGCTCCACGATCGAGATGCGAGACACCGAGGACGACGTGTACCGCGCCGCCGAGGAGCTGGGTATCGACCTGTCGCGGCGTCCGAACGAGGGCGCCATGACCGTCGACGAGGTCTGACGACCCCCGCGACCTCGACCCGCTGCCGCCGTCGACTTCGGCGGCGGCAGCGGGTCACCCCCGTACGACTGGAGCCTTTCGACAGAAGGAACCAGGGTGCTCGACGTCAACTTCTTCGACGAGCTCCGCATCGGCCTGGCCACGGCCGACGACATCCGTACAGTGGTCCCACGGCGAGGTCAAGAAGCCCGAGACCATCAACTACCGCACGCTCAAGCCGGAGAAGGACGGCCTCTTCTGCGAGAAGATCTTCGGTCCCACCCGGGACTGGGAGTGCTACTGCGGCAAGTACAAGCGCGTCCGCTTCAAGGGCATCATCTGCGAGCGCTGCGGCGTCGAGGTGACCCGCGCCAAGGTGCGCCGTGAGCGGATGGGCCACATCGAGCTGGCCGCTCCCGTGACCCACATCTGGTACTTCAAGGGCGTGCCCAGCCGGCTGGGCTACCTGCTCGACCTCGCCCCGAAGGACCTCGAGAAGGTCATCTACTTCGCCGCCTACATGATCACGTGGGTCGACGACGAGGCGCGTCACCGCGACCTGCCCTCGCTCGAGGCCCAGATCGAGGTGGAGAAGAAGGAGATCGAGAACCGCCGGGACGCCGACGTCGAGGCGCGCGCCAAGCGCCTGGAGTCCGACCTGGCCGAGCTCGAGGCCGAGGGTGCCAAGGGCGACGTCCGCCGCAAGGTGAAGGAGTCGGCCGAGCGCGAGATGGCGCAGCTGCGCAAGCGCGCCGACGCCGAGTTCGACCGCCTCCAGCAGGTCTGGGACCGGTTCAAGAACCTCAAGGTCCAGGACCTCGAGGGCGACGAGCTGCTCTACCGCGAGATGCGCGAGCGCTTCGGCATGTACTTCGAGGGCAGCATGGGTGCCGCGGCGATCCAGAAGCGCCTGGCCTCCTTCGACCTCGACGCCGAGGCCGCGAGCCTGCGCAACACCATCGCCACCGGCAAGGGCCAGCGCAAGGTGCGCGCGCTGAAGCGGCTCAAGGTCGTCTCCGCGTTCCTCACCACGCGCAACTCGCCCCTGGGCATGGTGCTCGACTGCGTCCCGGTCATCCCGCCGGACCTGCGCCCGATGGTGCAGCTCGACGGCGGCCGGTTCGCGACGTCCGACCTCAACGACCTGTACCGCCGCGTGATCAACCGGAACAACCGGCTGAAGCGACTGCTCGACCTCGGCGCGCCCGAGATCATCGTGAACAACGAGAAGCGGATGCTCCAGGAGGCCGTCGACGCGCTGTTCGACAACGGCCGCCGCGGTCGTCCGGTCACCGGCCCGGGCAACCGGCCGCTGAAGTCGCTGTCCGACATGCTCAAGGGCAAGCAGGGCCGGTTCCGCCAGAACCTGCTCGGCAAGCGCGTCGACTACTCCGGCCGTTCGGTCATCGTCGTCGGCCCGCAGCTCAAGCTGCACCAGTGCGGCCTGCCCAAGCAGATGGCCCTGGAGCTGTTCAAGCCGTTCGTGATGAAGCGCCTGGTCGACCTCAACCACGCGCAGAACATCAAGTCGGCCAAGCGCATGGT
>JAXLRU010000002.1:0-1223387 GCA_046330935.1 Kineosporiaceae bacterium | reverse complement strand
GCTCGGGTGTCCTGTCCGGGACGCCGACCACCGCGGCCCTCACCGAGGTGGAGGTGCAGGTGCGCGACTCGGCGGGCCGCACCGGCTTCGGGTTCGTGACGATCCGGATCAACCCCGCGTCCTCGGGCCCGACGGTGACGCGGGTCGACGTCCTGGGCGACCTCACCTGCACCGCCGAGGTCGCGGCGTTCGACGACCACCCGGCCCTGTACTACGGCGACACCGCCTGCGGCACCTTCCTGCAGGTCGACGACCGGTTGTTCGGTCCCGGCTACCTGCCGGCGGGGCCGGAGGACAACGCCCTGTGGGACCCGGTCTCGCAGACCCGCACCGGTGCCGGCACCGCGGGCGACCCCTACGTGATCACGACGGTGGTCGACGCGGGCGATACCGGCGTGCGCCTGACCCAGACCGACCGGTGGGTGGAGGGCGCGCCGACCTGGTCGACGACGGCGACGGTCACGTCCGCGAGCGGGCCGCACCGGCTGCGGCTGAGCCGCGCCCACGACTGCTACGTGGAGACCAGCGACACCGGCTGGGGGGCCGCGGGACCGGGCGGCAGCACGTGGTGCACGGGCGAGACCAGCCAGATGCAGCTCGTCCCCGACACGGCGGGTTCCACGTTCATGGAGGGCTTCTACGACTCCGTCTGGAACGCCGTGCGGGCCCGTGCCGACCTGCCCGACACCGTCGACCCGTCCTACCACGACAACGCGCAGGCCCTGTCGTGGTCCCTGGCCGGGCCGTCGACGGTGGGCTGGCACTCGACGCTGGTGTGGATGAACTGAGGGCGGCGGTCCGGAGGCGGCATGCTGGGGGGATGCGCTTCCGGACGACCGTCGAGCTGGGCGGCAAGACCGCGACGGGCCTGCCCGTCCCCGACGACGTGGTCACCGGGCTGGGGGCGGGCAAGCGGGCCCCCGTCGTGGTGACCCTCGAGGGCTACAGCTACCGCAGCACGCTGGCCGGCATGGGTGGCCGCGTGATGGTGCCGCTCGCCGCGGAGCACCGGGAGGCTGCCGGCGTCGTCGCGGGCCAGGACGTCGACGTCGAGCTGGTGGTCGACACCGCACCGCGCACCGTCGAGGTGCCCGAGGACCTCGGCCGCGCCCTCGAGGAGGACGCCGCCTCCGGTGGCGCGGCGCGGGTCGCCTTCGACGCCCTCGCGCCGAGCCACCGCAAGGAGTTCGTGCGGTGGATCACCGAGGCGAAGAAGGCCGAGACCCGCGCCGGCCGCGTCGTCACGACGCTGGAGATGCTCCGCGAGGGGCGCCACCGCTGAGCGCAGCGGCCACGGGGTCGGAGCCGGCAACCGGGTCGTCGCCCGCACTCGACGAGGTTTCGAGGTGGCGGCCCAGGGACGCGCCCTCGACATCGACGTCGGGCATTACCCGCTCGAGCCACCGGGGCAGCCACCAGGCGCGGTCGCCGAGCAGCGACATCACGGCGGGCACCAGCGTCATCCGGACGACGAACGCGTCGACCAGGACGCCGAAGGCCAGCGCGAAGCCCATCGACTTGATGATCGGCTCGGGCGCGGTCACGAACCCCGCGAAGACGCTCGCCATGATCACGGCGGCGGCGGTGACGACCCGGGCGCCGTGCCGGAACCCGAGGGTGATCGCGTCGTCGGCGCTCGCGCCGTGCACGTGCTCCTCCCGCATCCGGGTGACGAGGAAGACCTCGTAGTCCATCGCGAGACCGAACAGCACGCCGATCAGGAAGATCGGCAGGAAGCTGACGATCGGCCCGGTGGCATCGACCCCGAACGCGCCGGCCAGCCAGCCCTTCTGGAACACGGCGACGACGGCGCCGAACGCGGCGGCCACGCTGAGCAGGAAGCCGAGCGTCGCCTTCAGCGGCACGAGGATCGAGCGGAAGACGAGCACGAGCAGGACGAACGCCAGCCCCACGACGACGGCGAGGTAGGGCAGCAGGGCCTTGGACAGCTGCTCCGAGACGTCGATCTGCAGGGCCGTCTCACCCGTGACGTAGGCGCGCGCGCCGGAGCCCTGAGTGGCGGAGGCGAGTCGGTCGCGGAGGGTGCCGACGAGGTCCTCGGTCTCCGTCGTGCTCGGCCCGGTGCCCGGCACCACGGTGAGAATCGCGAGGTCACCAGCGGCGTTCGGGGTGGCGGGCGTGACGGCGACGACGCCCGGCAGCCCCTGCAGTGCCGACTCGACACCGGCGATCTCGCCCTTGGCATCGGAGCTGCCCGCGGTGTCGACGGCGACCAGCAGCGGGCCGTTGAACCCGGGGCCGAACGCCGCGCTGAGCTGGTCGTAGGCCTTGCGCTGGGTGGTGTCGGGCGAGAGGTTGCCGTCGGAGGGCAGCCCCAGGCGCAGCGACGAGGCGGGCAGGGCGAGCGTGGCCAGCGCCGCGACGCTCACCAGCAGCACGACCACCCGGTGCCGGAGCACCCCGCGGGCCCAGCGCTCCCCCGCTGGCGCCTTGCCGCCGACGACGTCCGCCTCCGTGTCGCGGGCGGAGCGGCCGCGGCGCCCGAGCACCCTCTCCCCGGCGAACCCGAGCAGCGCGGGCAGCAGGGTGAGGGCGATGACGACGGCCCCCGCGACGGTGCCGGCGGCGGCGAGGCCCATGGCGGTGAGGAAGGGGATCCGGACGACGGCGAGCGCCGCCAGCGCGATGACGACGGTCAGGCCCGCGAAGACGACCGCGGACCCCGCCGTGCCGAGAGCGCGCCCGGCCGCCTCCTCGCCGTCACGGCCCTGGAGCAGCTCGTGCCGGTACCGCGACACGATGAACAGCGCGTAGTCGATGGCGACGGCCAGGCCGAGCATCAGCGCGAGGGTGGGCACGCTCGAGCTGAGCTCGAAGAAGCCCGTGCCGATCCGGATGCCGAGCACCCCCAGGGTGACCCCGACGATGGCGGTGACCAGCGGCAGCCCGGCGGCGACCAGCGCCCCGAAGGTGATCACCAGGACGACCGCCGCGACGGCGATGCCGATCACCTCGGCGACGCTGGCGCCCGGCTGCTCCTGCATGGCGCTGCCGCCGACCTCGACGCCGAGCCCCTGCGCTCGGGCGCGCTCGGCGACGGCGAGCAGCCGGTCGTGGTCGGCGGGGGTGATGTCGGAGGGGCGCACCTCGTAGGTGACCTGCGCGTAGGCGGTGCGGCCGTCGGGGGAGACGGTCTTGAGGGTGAACGGGTCGACTGCGGCGACGACGCGGGGCAGCGCCGCGAGCTCGGTCACCGCGGCGGCGATGGTCGCCTTCGGGCCTGCGTCGGTGAGGGTACCCGTGGTCGTGGTGAACACGACGCGGGCCGTCGCGTCGTCCGCCGCCGCCTGGGGCATGCGCTCCCCGAGCAGGTCGAGCGCCTTCTGGGACTCCGCGCCGGGGATGGTGAACGTGTTCGACGTCGTCCCGGCGAGCGTGGCGGCGCCGAGACCCGCGAGGGCGACGATCAGTGCCCAGGCGGCGAGGACGCGCCCCCGGCGGCGGTAGGAGGCCCGGCCGAGCCGGTACAGAAAGGTGGCCATTGCGCTTCTCCAGCGACGTACTGAGGGACGACAGGTCGACGGCGGCGCCATTACCTAGCCGATCGGCTACTGTCGAAGCTAGCCGAACGGCTAGTTGAGGGCAACATCAGCGAGAATGCGGTCGGCTGGACCACCCGGAGGGAGGAGTGCGCGGTGAGCGAACCGGCGCGACGCCGCAGCGGCGGTGCGAGGGATCGGCTGCACGCCGCGGCCCTCGAGCTCTTCTCCGAGAACGGGGTCAGCGCGACGTCGCTGCAGATGATCGCCGACCGTCTCGGCGTGACAAAGGCGGCGGTCTACCACGTGTACCGCACCAAGGACGAGATCGTCCTGGGCCTGCTGAGGCCCCTCCTCCAGCGGCTGACGCAGCTCACCGAGGACGCCGAGGCCAGGCCGCGGCGTGAGGAGCAGCTCGACGTCCTCGTCACCGGGCTCGTCGACCTGGTCGTGGAGAACCGGCAGCTCGCGGCGGTCCTGGCCGGCGACCCGTTCGTCAAGCACCTGTTCCACGCCGACCCGACCACGGAGGTCGGCAGCGCGCGGATCGAGCGGCTGCTGATGGGGCCCGACCCCACGCCCGACGACCGGGTAGTGGCGGTGATGGTCGGGGCGGCATTGTTCGAGGCAGGCATGGCCGAGCCCCTCAGCGACCTGCCGGGCGACGTCCTCGCCCGTCATCTGAGGGCCAACGCGCTGAGGTTGCTGCGGGTCGGCTCCGACGAGTCCGCCGCCAGTACCTCACTGATGTAGCGCCGCCCCAGGGCCGAACGGCCATCGGCACCCATCACCTCCCGCAGGGCGGGCCCCCCGACGGGCCGGCTGCGGGTGAGCCAGCCGACGGCGACGGGGTCGTCCCCCACCACGAGCGCCCGCACCTGGGCCTCGGCTCGGCACAGGACGGCGACGGGCGGGCCCACCCAGCCTTCGAGCGCCGTCTCCAGCCGGTCGCGCAGGCCCTCCCACCGCTGCGGGACGTCACCGTCGCAGAGGACCAGGACGCCCCGCTCGTCGGCGCCGGCACCAGCGCCTGCCCCCCTTCATCACCAGACCGTCGGCCACCCACCGGGCGAGCGCTCGTCGGACCCCCTCGTGACTGCCCCGCCGGCTCATCCGGGCCACCTGACGCACCTGCAACGACTCCCGCCGACGGGCGAGCACCTCGAGGACGGCGCCGTCGATGGACGGCGCGAGCGTCAGCAGGGGATGGGAAAGGTCCACGGAACACTCCTCAGCGGCGGGCGGGCATCGGCGTCGACGGTGCCCGCCCACGCCGCGCCACCGAGGCGCCCATCCCCAGGCGGGTCACTCGCCGTCACCGTCCACAGCCCTGGTGGAGCGTCCTGCTCGCGCATCGGGATCCGCGCGCTCACGCCCCACGCCTCGCCGCCCACGGCGCGTCGATGCCCTGGCGTCGAGCACGTCGCGATCGCCGCCTGCGAGCCTGGCGAACAGGCCTTCTCTTTCTGAGTTTTGTCACGCTGGTGTGACAAAACTCAGAAAGAGAAAGCCCTCTCACCCGGAGCGGCGCGAAGCAAGAGGGACGGACACGGGGACCACGCTCTTGCCACGCTCACGAGACACGTCCTCCCCCAGCCGATCCACAGGTCGGTGACAGCCGGACCGCGAACCCGGCCTAGGCTCGAACCATGCAGGTACGCCGGATCGCCGACCTCTCGGTGACCCTCGACGGCGACACCCCCGTGTACCCGGGCGACCCCGCACCACACGTCGCCGTCCACGCCACCCTCGCGCGCGACGGGTACAACCTGCTCGCGCTGAGGCTCGGCTCGCAGACGGGCACCCACGTCGACGCCCCGTTCCACGTCGACGACGCCGGGTCGCGCATCGACGCGATGGACCTCCGCCTGTTCGCGGGGCCTGCTGTCGTGGTCGATGCCGCGGGGGCGGCCGGCCCGGGCGGGCTGGCCGCAGGACAGGCGATCGGCTGGGACGCCTTCGACGCCGTCCGCGACCGCCTGCGTCCGGGCACGATCGTCCTGCTGCGCACCGGCTGGGACGCCCACTGGGGCACCCCCGCCTACTACACGCACCCACACCTGGACCCTGCCGCGTGCGAGCGGCTGCTGGCGACCGGCGTCCGCACGCTCCTGCTCGACGGGCTCAACCCCGACCCGACGCCCGGGCCCGGGGACCCGCCCGCCGAGTTCCCGGTGCACCGGATGATCGCCGAGGTGGGTGGCGTGATCGGCGAGAACCTGCGGGGGCTCGACGCCGTCACCTGGCCCGAGCCGTTCGTCACCGCGTTCCCGTTGCGGCTGCGCGACGGCGACGGCGCGCCCGTGCGGGCGGTCGCCATGGAGCTCGCGCCGGAGCCGTCGCCGTGACCCGGGACGCCCGACCGCTGCACCGCACCCCGTCCGCCCTGGCCGCGGTGGCGCTCGGCGGGATCGTCGGCACCGCGAGCCGCTGGCAGGCGGGCCAGTGGTACCCGACCCCGCACGGCACCTGGCCCCGGGCCACCTTCGCGGTCAACCTCGCGGGGGCGTTCGTGCTGGGCGTGCTGCTGGAGGCACTCGCCCGCTCCGGCCCCGACGCCGGGCGCCGGCGCACCCTCCGGCTGCTCGGCGGCACCGGGTTCTGCGGCTCGCTCACCACCTACAGTGCGCTCGCCGTCGAGACCGACCTACTCGTCCGCGACGGCGCGCTCGGACTCGCCGCCGCCTACCTCGCGACCACGGTCGTCGCCGGCCTCGCGTGCACCACGGGCGGCGTCGCACTGGCTGCGTGGGGTCACCGCGCCGCGGCCCTCCCCGACGACCCGGACGCCCCCGACGCCGTCGACACCGGAGCGACGAGGTGATCGCGCTCGCCGTCGCGCTCGCGGGCAGCGCGGGCGCCGTGGCCCGCTTCGTCGTGGACGCCGAGGTGCGGGCGTGGCTCGCGCGGCGTCACCCAGCATCACGGTGGACCCGCCTTCCCGCGGGCACCGTCGTGATCAACGTGACCGGCTCGTTCCTGCTGGGGCTGGTCACGGGGTTCGTGCTGTTCGGCGGCGCCACGCCGACCTGGGCGAAGGTCGTGGGCAGCGGCTTCTGCGGCGGCTACACGACGTTCAGCACCGCCAGCGTCGAGACCCTGCGCCTGCTGCAGGAGCGTCGGTGGCGCGCCGCCGCCGCCAACGCCGCAGGCACCGCCGTCCTCAGCGTGGCGGCCGCGGCGCGGGGGCTGGCGACGGCGGCCGCGAGGTGAATCGCGATCAGACGTGCAGGACGGCGAGCGCGTCGATCCGCGCCGGCGCGTCGGTGACGAGCTTGACCTCGATGAACTGGTTCGTGAACGCGCGACCGGTGACGATGACGGTGTCGCGGCTCCAACGGGAGGCAGCCAACGAGACCCGGCCCAGCTTCGTCGAGCCCGCATAGACGTCGACCGCGCCCTGACCCGGGCCACGCAGGACCACGAGGCCGATGGCGCGGCCGCTGGACATGCTCGAGGTCGACAACGCCGCCCCCTCGGCGGTAGAGATTCACGTCATTCGATGTGGTAGCTGAAGAGTCTGCCCGATAGGTCTCGGTAGACGAGATCGCCCCTCACCGAGTCCACCACGCCGACACCCGGGCCGACTCGGCGCTGCTGATGCGTCAGGAGATCTGTCAGGAGCATGTGGTGACTGGCAGGGTCATCGCGCTCCTCTGTCCAGGTCAGGGGCATCGTCGTCACAAGAGTGTTCCCGGTGACGACGGAGAGCGTCCGCCAACGCCATGCGTCGTCAGGCACGGGAGCTGACCAGGGTGGGAGCGCACCGGTCACATCGAGCACCCACAAGCGGTGCTCACTCGGATAGGGACCGACCGAGCAGAACACTTGAAGCCACCGCCCAGCAGCTTCCAGAGCAGGCAGCTCGCACGGGGCGGGCACTGTCACCGTGTAGCGGGGCTGGGATGCCCCGAGCGGGGTGCCCTTCACCGTAACGACTCCCAACTCCGCGTCACCCGCGACCCACACCGTGGTTCCGTCGACCGCGTAGTAGCCGCGGGTGGTGCCGAGCAGGGCTCCAGTCCTCGGGTCCTGCAGCAGGACACCCGACGACGAAGGGCGCGACATGACCTGTCCGCCTCGCCACAGGTATGGAGCTGCGCCCTTCGGCAGTAGGCGACTGCCGCCCGTCCAGCTGGCCCGGATTCGAGGATTCCGGGGCCCGCCGGTCGTAGAGAGGATGACGTCGCCGGACGCCTGCAGGACGAGGCCGTTCAGCTGCGGACCACCAGGTGCCCACGACGTTCGCCAGACACGGTCACCACTGAGGTCGAGAACCTTCATCGCGGTGTTCGGTGAGTTGCTGACGAGCACGTGGCCTCGGGTCACCGTGACCAGGCCGGACGGACCCGTGAGCGCGGAGCGGATGAGCACGGACGAGCGGGACTCCGTCACGAGCAGGGTGGCGTCATTCGCGGGCGTGCGCCCGATCAGGCGACCATCACCGGTCTCCGTCACTCCGGTAAGGGTTGCTCTCGCGGGCAACAACCGGCCGTCCGACAGCGAGATCGGCTGGACGTCCTGCGGCTCTGCCCGTTCGACCGAGGACTTCGTCAAACCAGCGATCCCAGACCCCAACGACACCCACCCTCCGGGGACCCGCGGCGATGAGACCCTGTGTACCGCCTCGCTGTCGTCGCTCACCCAGGTGATCAACACTCGCTTGTCGGACTGCGGGGAGATCGAGAAGACGGCGGAGGGGCCGACGACAAGATCGATCCCGTCGCCGAACGGCAGGCGGCGCACGCTCCCGTCCAGGACGTCGACGATGCGCACCTCCTGCGGGCTCGAGAGCGCCAGCCGTCGCCTGTCGACGCGCTGGACGCGCACCCCGCCGAGGTCTGCCGACCAGACGTCGACGTCGGGCTTGCCCGCCCGACTCAACTTGAATGATTCACCTTCGGGAGTGCGGGTGGACGTGAGACGCCACGTGTCCCCCATCAGTGGTGGCTGCGCGGAAGGGCTGAAGACCTGCCGCCCGAGGACCTTTCCCGTGAGGGGATCGAGGAAGGTGCGGACCACGCGCTCCGCGGACGATTCTTCCGTGAAGAGCTCGCCGTCGCGCGAGTGATACGTCAGATCGACATCGTCCTTCCAGGAGTCGATGGCGCGAACCACCGCCCCGTCGGACAGGCGACGGACGACGATGGCCACCCTGCCCAAGGAGGTCGGGGGGTCCTCGACGCCCATCACGTACAGGTCCTTCTGACCGAAGAGCACCTGTGCCCAAACCTGCGGCTGATCCGTCGCCGGCAATGGAGCGCCTTGAATCAGCGCGGAGGCACCGGCCTCAGCTCCCCCTGCGCGTGGGAGCGTTGCACTGGAGGCAACGGACAGGACCGCCAGGAGCTGGATGAAACGGCGCAATCGCAAAGATGATCCCCTCGAACTGCTCCCCGTAGGCCCCTCGCAGCCGAGGCCTTGCCCGGATTTGCCGGCAACTACGGAGGACTCTAGGGCTGATTCACTCGAAGGAGGAACTCGGCCTCAGCCGGCCAGGTGACCCCAGTCACCCTCGAGCTGCGCCCACGATCCCTGGGCGGCGACCCGCCCTGCGACGAGGACGACGACGCGGTCGGCCCGGGCGAGCGCGGCGCGCTTGGAGGTCGACCCGACGACCGTGACGCCGTGCTCGCGCAGGGCCCGCCACAGGTCGAGCTCGGTGGTGACGTCCAGCGCAGAGGAGACGTCGTCGGCGAGCAGCAGCTCGGTGTGGGGGGCCAGCGCGCGGGCCAGCGCGAGGCGCTGCAGCTGGCCGCCCGACAGGCGGGTGCCCTTGTGCCCGATCAGCAGGTCCAGCCCGGCGGGCGGGGCGGCCCGACCGGAACCGGCCGGCGCAGGCGCCGGGCCGCGCCCCGGCACCGCCCCACGGTCCGCGCCCGCGCCCGCCTCGTGAGCGGTGGATCTGGCGCCCGAGCCCGCCGCGATCCCCGCCCCCACGAGATCGCGCTCCTCACCGGCCCGCTGCAGGTCTCGTTCGAGCTGGGCGACGGCCACGGCGGCCGCGGCGTCGTGGTCGTGCCCGAGCCGGATGTTCTCGGCGACGGTGCCGGACAGGACCCGCGGGATCTGCCCGACGTAGCCGACCTGGTTGGGGCGCAGGAACAACGACGGCTCCTCGACGGGCTCGCCGTTCCAGCGCAGCTCGCCGCGGTGGTGGACGATGCCTGCGAGCGCGCGCAGCAGGGAGGACTTACCCGAGCCGACGGGCCCGACCACGAGCACGAGCTCACCCGCGCCGACCTGCAGGTCGACACCCGTCACGCCCACGGTGCCGTCGTCGTGCACGGCGGTGAAGGCGTGCAGGTCGAGCCGGCGCAGCGGGGTCCGGGGCGCCGGCTGGGGGGCCGGGGCGGTGCCGGCGGAGAGGTCGACGCCGGGCACGGCGGCGGAGTACGCGGAGGCCCCGGTCATGGCGACCGTCCGCTTCGTCCACACGCGGGCGGAGGGCAACGACGACACCAGCGACGCCGTCGTCCACGCGAACCAGCGCGCCGAGCCGAGCGTGGAGACGGCGACGAGCGTCGCCCCCGCCGACAGCCGGCCCGTGACGAACATGCCCCACACGGCTACGGGGAGCAGACCCGCGGTGACCGACGGCGTGGAGCGCGCCCAGACCTGCACCTGGATCTCGCGGGCCTGGCGGCGGCTGCGGTCGCGATCGAGCCTGGCCAGGTGGGCCAGGACCGGCCCCTCGGCGCCTGCGAGCTTCACGGTGCGGGCGGCGGACAGCGAGGAGACCAGGGACGTCGCGAACGCCGCCCGCGCGGCGACGGTCGCCTGCGCGCGCCGGTGCAGGTGCGGGCCGAACAGGGCGGCCGCCGCGGCGGAGGTCACCATCGCGCCGAGGAAGAAGGCGGCGGGGACGAACGAGCCGGTCACCAGCGTCGACGTCACCAGGATGATCAGGCAGCTCGCCTGGTCCACGAGGTTGTCGGCCATGATCACCACGCGTTCGGTGTCGCCGCCCTGGGCCACCACCTCGGCGGGGGTGTGGGCGCTGACCCGCTTCGGCCCCGTCTGGCCGTGCACCAGCCGCAGGCTGATCCGCAGCATCTGGCGCACCCACCACTCGGGGAACAGGCGCGTCGTCCAGTACGGGAACGGCAGCGTGAGCGCGAGCGCGAGGACGATGCCGACCGCCGCGCCCGCCGGTGAGCCCTGACCGTCGACGATGTCGGCCCACAGCCACGGCAGGACGGACCCGTCGAGGCCGAAAACGATCATCAGGAAGAACATGCCGAGCGCGGTGAGGCCGAACCGGGGGTCGTTGAAGGTGAGCCGCACGATCTCGCGGAGGGTGCGGGCGGGTGGGGGCTCGGGCAGCTCGGGCGGTTCGGTGCGGTCGGGCGCCGACAGCGCGGCGGCCTCGGCCGGGCTGAGCGCCGAGGACGCACCGGCGGCGCCCGGCAGCGCAGGGTCGGCGCCGGACTGCCCCCCGTCAGCGGCGGCGTCGGCAGCGTCGGCGGCGTCGGCGGCGTCGGCCACCAGCCCGCCCGCCGCCAGCAGCGCCGCGAACCGGGCGGAGGACGCCAGCGGCCCGGCCTCGACGACCTGGCCGTCCTCGAGCACCACGACCTCGTCGCAGCGGCGCACCGACGACAGCCGGTGGGCGATGACGATGCCGATCCTGCCCTCGAGCAACCGCTCGGTGGCCGCCTGCACGCGCGCCTCGGTGACGGGGTCCATCCGCGCGGTGGCCTCGTCGAGGATCACCACGTGGGGGTCGCGGACGAGGATCCGCGCGAACGCGACGAGCTGCTCCTGGCCCGCGGACAGCACGTACCTGCCGTCACCCAGCCGGGTCTGCGCGCCCTCGGGCAGGTCGGCCACCCAGTCGGCGAGCCCCAGCTCGCCCAGCGCCCGCTCGGCGGCGGGCAGCAGCGCGGCGTCGAACAGCGCGACGTTCTCGGCGAGGGTGCCCGCGAGGATCTCGGTGCGCTGCGGGACGACGGCGATCCACCGGCGCAGGGCGGTGAGGTCGAGGTCGGTGACGTCGCGCCCGCCGAGGAACACGGCGCCGGCGGGGACGTCGACCGCGCGGGTCAGCACCTTGGCCAGCGTCGACTTGCCCGAACCGGTGCGCCCCACCACGGCGTAGCTGCGCCCGCGGACGAACGACAGGCTCACCCCCCGCAGGACGGGACGGCGCTCCTGGCTGGCGGGGTAGGTGAAGGTGAGGTCGCGCACGTGCAGGTCGGCGTCGAGCGGGTCGGCCCCGCCGCGCGGCTCCTGCGGCGAGGCCATCAGCAGGGTCACCCTGCTCCACGCACCCAGCGCGTTCTGCAGCTCGGAGATCATGCGGCTGGTGTGCTCGACGGTGCCGCCGTAGGCCAGGGCCAGCAGCCACACCGCGGTCAGCCGGGCACCGTCGACGTGGCCGGCGACCAGGGCCCAGGCCCCACCCCCGACGACGAGCGCGATGCCCAGCCGCGTGGCCGCGGCGGCCGCGACCGACACCTGCGCCGAGCGCCGCCACACGATCCGGCCGCGGCGCAGCACCTCGGCGGCGCGCTGGGCGTACAGCCGCAGCACGTAGGGGCGGCCGAGGCTGGTGCGGACGTCGTCCTGCCCGTGGACCGACTCCTCCATCACGGCGGCGAGGTCGGACCACGCCTCCTCCTCGGCGATCCGGGCGGGCGCGATGCGCTGCACCGGCCGGCGCAGGACGACGACGATCACCACGGTGAGGACGGCGAGCATCAGCCCGGCGGGCCACCACACCACGAGGGCGGTGACGACGGAGGCCAGGCCCGTCGCGAGCATCTGGACGATCCGCACGCCCGGGCCGCGCAGCTGCGAGCCGACCTCGTAGACGTCGCCGTCGATGCGGTCGAGCAGTTCGCCGACGGGGGTCGTCTCCAGCGTCGGGAGGTCCTGGCCCAGGGCGACCCGGCACAGCCGGCGGCGGACGTCGGCCGACCACTCGGCGGTCAGCGCCGCCATCAGCAGGCCCACCACGAGGTCGGCGGCGACGGCCGCGACGAGGCAGGCCGCGAGGACGGCGAACACCGCCGCGGAGCGGTGCACCAGCACCTGCCCCGACACGGCGGCGGCCACGGCCCCGGTGACAGCGCCGACCAGGATCAGGACGGCGACCAGCCCCGTACGACGCGCGGACGTGGTCCACAGGTCGCGCAGCAGGAGCATGGCTGACCCCTCGGTGGTGGTGGGCGGGCTCCCAGCCTGGCCCCCGCCACCGACACTTCACCACCGGTTTTTCTGCGGCGCTCGCGGCCCGGGGCCGGACGATCGCCGCCGCCCGGCCCCCACCACCGAAGATCTTCGCGTAGCAGACGTCAGTGCTCGTCCTCGTGCGAGCGGTCGCCGGAGTCCGAGCCGCGCCCGGAGCGCCGGGGACCGTCCTCGCCGCTGTCGTGGCGCAGGTCGGCGGCGTCGGCGGTCTCGTCGTCGTCGGCGCCGCGGTAGACGTCGTCACGCCCGCGCCCGCCGTCGTGCCGGTCGTGCCCGCGCCCGCCGCGCAGCCGGTCGTCGCCGTCCCCGCCGCGGCAGTCGTCGTCGCCGTCCTGCCCGTCGAGGTCGTCGGAACCGGTGCCGCCGTCGAGGCGGTCGTCGCCGGCCCCGCCCAGCAGGTCGTCGTCGCCGGTCTCGCCGTAGAGCTGGTCGTCGCCGCCATTGCCGATCAGCACGTCGTCGCCCGCCCCGCCGAACACGACGTCGACGCCCGGGCCGCCGCAGACGCGGTCGTCGCCCGCGCCGAGGAGCAGCTTGTGCGAGCCGCCGGTGACGAGCACGACGTCGGCCTTCGAGGTGCCCTTGACGACCCGAGGCGAGCGGGCGGTGACGGTCTTCGTGACCTTCTTGCCTCCGCAGCGCTTGGGTGCGGCGTCGGCGTGGGGCGCCACCTGCACGAGCCAGGCGGCGGAGGCGACGGCGAGCACGGCGGCCGCGCGGGTCATCGCCCGGCGGGACGGGCGGGGGGCGGCGAGGGCGCGCGGGGCGCCGGGAACGGACCTGGTCATGTGATCTCCTCGTCGGTGGCCGGGCGCCCTGCGTGAGGTCCCTGGCTTTGCGTCCCCGCCTCGCGGCGGGTTTGCCCTTGTCGACGGGCGGGACGTGACACTCGATGACGTCGTCCCGACCTCGTCCTTGAGCGTGCAACGACCATCGCCATGGAGGCGATCACCCGAGCGGGTCACGCCGCCAGGCACGCGGGTGACACGGCGGCGGCCCGCACCCCCCTGCGAGGTGCGGGCCGCCGCCGATCCCGGTGGTCACTTCCAGCCGGCGCTCACTTCCAACCGGCGCTCGCCCACAGGCTCGAGGCCCACGAGGAGCTGGAGACGGGGGTCGACCACGACGAGCCGCTCCACAGCGAGCCCGACCACGTGCGGCCCGACCAGGTGCGCCCGGACCAGGCGCCGCCCGACCACATGGCCCCCGACCAGGTGCGGCCCGACCACGTGCGGCCCGACCACGTGCGCCCCGCCCAGCTGGTCGTGTCACTGCTCCAGCCGGAGCCGGCGAGCCACGGGAACCCGAGGAAGGTCGCACCGCCGGCGGCCACGTAGCCGGTGCCCGCGGTCGAGCTGCTCCAGCTGCTCTTGTTCAGCGTGGCCTGAGTGAAGGCGTTGGAGTTCCACTGGTTGCCCATGACGTCGAGCTCCCCCTGCAGGGTGGCGTTGTCGATGGTGATGTGGACGCCGCCGCGCGCCGACTCGATGCTGCCGGTGCCGTTCCCGTTGATGTTGTTCTGGATCATCGTCGGGTTGGCGGTGTTCGCGGCCAGGACGTCGAGCTCACCGAAGCCCTGCGCCGAGGTGGGCACGTTGGGGATCTTCTTGGCGGTCTGCTCGAGGACCGCCTTGATCTGGTCGGGGTTGAGCCAGCCGCGGGCCTGCAGGAGCAGGGCGACCGCGCCGGAGACGACGGCGGAAGCCTGGCTGGTGCCCGACCCGCGGAAGAAGTTGTTGCCCACGCGAGCCGCCGAGTAGGTGTCCCAGAGCACGGAGCCGGGGACGCCGGGGCTGACGATGCCGACGCCAGGGGCGACGAGGTCGGGGGCCCGGTTGCCGAAGTTCCCGCCCTGCTTGGCGGAGAACGCGGGGATGACGTCGTCCCCGATGAGATCCGTGCCCTTGGTGTCGGCGGCGCCGACGGCCAGCACCCAGGGGTTGTAGGCGGGGTTGGACAGGCCCGCGACGGTGCCGCCGTCGTTGCCCGCGGCCGCCACGACCACGATGCCGGCCTTCCACGCCTGCTCCGCCGCGAACGACAGGGGGTCACGGCTTGGTTCCTGCGGACTCTCGGTGCCGTAGGACAGGTTCAGCACGCGGATGTTCATCCCGTTGGCGGTCTTGTTCTGCACCACCCAGTTGATCGCGGCGATCATCTGAGTGACGTCGACGACGCCGTTCTGGTCGGCCAGCTTCAGGTTGATCAGGCGGGCGTCGGGGGCCATGCCGTAGTAGTTGGCGGTGTCCGCGGCGTACGCGCTGCCGTTGTTGGCGCCGCCCGTGCTGACCGAGGTTCCCGAGCTGGTGACCGTGTTGTTGGTCTCGCGGCCGGCGATGATCCCCGCCATGGCGGTGCCGTGACCGTAGGTGTCCATGTACCGGTCGGCGCTGTTGGACTCCGAGATCGACAGGTCGGGCCCGACGACGACCTTGCGGTAGTCCGCCAGGGAGGGCACGGCCGCGATGCCGGTGTCGATCAGCGCGACGTCGACGCCGGCGCCGGTGATCCCCTGCTTCCACAGCTCCTGCGCCCTGGTGACGCGCGTGACGTTCGTCATGGAGCCGGCCTGGGTCTTGTAGTCGAAACCGAGGCTCTGCGTCTTCACCGTGCGCGAGGGGTCGATGCGCAGCACGCCGCTGAGCGAGCCGAACCTGTGGACGACCCCCGCCGGTGCCTTGACGGTGATCAGGTGCAGGGCTTGGGCCTCGTACACGCCGGTGGCGCCGAGGGCGCGCAGGCGCTGGGCGACGGAACGCACCGAGGCGTTCGGCGCGACGCGCACCACGTAGAGGCCGGAGGCGGAGACCGGGGCGGTCGCCGTGGAGGTGGAGCCGGAGCTGGGACGAGCGCCGTCGCGGGGTGCCGCCGAGGCGGTGCCCGCGCCGAGGCCGGCCAGTGCGAGGGCACCGACCGCCGCAGCAGCGACGGTGACGCGGGGCCGGAGCATGGTGCCTCCCTGGAGAGGAATACCTGACCCGGAGTGCTTCGGTGCCGGACGACAACGATCACAGCCTGGACGGGCGACGTGCCGCGTGCGCCGTCCGCCTGCCGCCGACGAGTGAGTGGATCACCCCGAATCGGAGTGGATCGCCGCGTGGAGGCTGCAACGGCGCTGCTCCGAACGGGCGTCCCCCCGCCGTCCGGGTGAGCGCCGCTTCCGGGTGGGCACCGCGTTCGGCGCGCGCGGGACGGGCACGGCCTCAGCCGAGCTGGAGCCTCCGAGCGACCTCGCGCCACAGGCCGCGGTAGGCGGTGGCAGCGGCCCCGCTGGGCGCGTACGCCGTGACGGGCGCCCGCACGGACGCCATCGCCTCGACGGCGGCCAGAGACGGCACGACCGTGCTCGCGAACTCGGGCCCGGGCGGCGTCGCGATCAGCTCGCGGTGCAGGGTCTTGCGCCGGTCGACCATCGACCAGAACGGCAGCACCCCCGGGGTCGCGACGCGCCGCCCGTCGTGCCCGCCGCCGGAGAGGTCCTCCAGGAACGACACCAGCTGGTCGTAGGAGCGCGCCGCCAGGGGCGCGGGGACGAGCGGGACGACGAGCAGGTCGGTCGCGTGGACGATGCTCTCCGACACCAGCGACACGCTCGGCGCGCAGTCGAGCACGACGAGGTCGTAGTCGGCCGCGAGCGGGTCGAGCAGGGCCCGCAGCCGGCGCGTGGGCTTCTTCAGCCCGTCGAGCTCGAGGTCGAGCCCGCGGTAACGGAAGTCCGACGGGATGAGGTCGAGCCGCTCGTGGTCGCTGGCCCGGATCGCCTCGTCGAGCTCCCGCGAGCCCGTCACCAGGCCCCGAGCCCCGCCGCGCACCTTCGGCTTCACCCGCAGCAGGTAGGTCGCCGAACCCTGCGGGTCGAGGTCCCACAGCAGTGTCCGCAGGCCCGACTCCGCCGCCAGGTGGGCCAGGCAGACCGCCGCCGACGTCTTGCCCACGCCACCCTTGATCGCGTACGAGGCGAGGACCTTCACCGCCGCTTCCCCTTCCGCGAGCCGCGCGGCCCGGGGGGCGCCGTCAGCGCGGCGACGTGCGCCCGCGCGTCGGGCTCCAGGTACGTGGCGAACCGCCCCTCGAACGACTCGCGCGCAGACGCCTGGTCGAGGGCCAGCCGCCCGGCGAGCTCGCCGAGGGCGAGGAGGGCGCGCACGGGGACGGGCTGCCCCGCCTGCGCCGCACCTGCGGCCAGCTGCCCCGCGAGCTCCACGACGGCGTCGCGCTGGACCTCGGCGTCCTGGAACCGGCCCAGCACGTCCTGGAACCCCTTGAGGTCGCCGACGAGCGCCCGCACCGCGCCCGCGTCGAGCACCGGCGCGAACAGCTCGAGCACGTAGCGCAGCTCCTTGGCCCGCTTGCGCAGCGTGTGCAGGTCCTCCGCGGGCGAGGCGGGGGTGATCGCGGCGCCCAGGCGGGTGACGCGGCGGTCGGCGCGGGCCACCTTCGCGGCGGCGAGCGCGCCGGTGCGCGGGACGTCGGGGCCGGCGTCGCGCTCCAACACGCCCTCGAGGGCGGCGCGCCACTGCGTGCACACCTCCCGCCAGGTCGCCGACCGGACGATCCGGGCCAGCCGGCGCTGCTCGGCGACGCGGCGGGCGCGCAGGAACCGCGCGAAGGGCTCCAGGTCGTCGGCGTCGAAGCCGCGCAGGCCCGCGGCCGCGGCCGGCAGGTCGAGCAGGTGGACGTCGAGGTCGCGCAGCGGCGTCGTCACGTCGCCCATCCACTTCAACCGAGGGCCGAAGGCGGCCACGAGGTCGGCCGGGAGGACGTCGGCGGCCAGCTTCACCGCGCTGCGGGAGCGGCGGACGGCGATCCGCAGGTCGTGCAGGAACTCGGTGTCGACGTCGTCGACCACGCCGTCGGCCGTCGCCTCGACGTCGTCGAGGAAGCTGAGCAGCATCGTCGCCACCGCCACGGGCGCGGGCGCCGACGGCGACAGGGACGCCTCGCGGCGCGGCAGCCGCCGCCCCGGGTCCAGGCCCGCGGCGCGCAGCAGGCGGGCGACGTCGCCCGGGCCGGGCGTGGGGGCGGGCACAGGAGCGGGCACGGTGGCCGGTCGGGGGGCCGATGTGCTGGCGGAAGGGGCGCCCGGGAGGACGGCGACGACGGGCAGCCCCGCCTGCTCCAGCAGGCGGGCGAGTACCGCGGCCTGGCGGGCGTAGCCGCGCAGCGCCTCGACCTCGACCCAGCCGGGGCCCGCGAGCTCGGGGCGCGCCCGCGCCGCGCCGCCCCGCACGTACCGGGCACCGGGGGCGACCTCCAGTGCCGCGACGGGCTCCACGACCCGCAGCCGCGCCACGGTCTTGTCCCGCTCGTCCAGCACGTTCAGCGACGTCACCGACCGCGTGACGGTGACGAGCGGCAGCAGCGCGCGCAGCCCGCACACCCGCACCACGACCTCCGCCGGCTCACCCGCGGGCAGCCGCTCGGGCAGGACCGGGCCCCGCCCGCCCACCCACGGACCGGCGACGGCCAGCGCGCGCGGAGCGACGTCGTCCGAGGTGAGCACGGCCGTCCCGGCACGCCCCGTGCCGTGCACGCCGAACGCGAGCCGGGCCCGGTGCAGCCGCCAGTCGGGGGTGTCCCACCAGGTGACGCTCACCGTGGCGGAGCCGCTGCGATGAGCGCCGCCCGCGGCGGCCCTGGCGGCCTCCGGGGCGTCGAGCACCGCCGCGACCCGCTCGTGCAGGGGTGGGGCGGACGCCGCGGCGGCGGCGTCCGGATCGGCGTGGGTCACGCGTCGTTGCACCTCCGTCGGACGTCGCCGCGAAGTCTGTCGGACCCTCGTGGTCGGATCGGTGGCGTGCAGATGAACTCTTGCACCGCCCTGCCCCGCCGCACCACCGTCCCGGCCGTGGCGGCGGCGAGCCGCGCGACCGGAGGGCGCCGGTGAGCGCAGCGGAGATACTGGCGCCCATGTCCTCGCTCGAGCTCTCGCCGATCGAGGCGCAACTGCTCGAGGTCAGCGACACGCTGACCGTGCTCACCGCGCGCGGCCTGTTCGCCTCCCGCCGGGTGACCCTCGACCTCGAGGCGACCGGCGCCTCGCCGCGGCCGTTCGACGGCACCGACGGGCTGATCGCGGTGCGCGTGGGAGGCACCTCCTCGCGGGCGCTGGTCGTCGGCGACATGGTGCGCGGCGTCTGCGTCGGCGTCCGCTGCTCGTGCGAGGCGCCCGGCACCTGCGTGCACGTGGCCGCCACGCTGATCGCCCTCGACGACGACGGGTGGGCGCTCGACGTCGCGCTGGAACGCGCGCCCGGGGCCGTGGCGGCGACGGCGCCCACGCCGATCACCCCCGGGTCACGCCCCAGGCCCAGTCCCGCGTCCGGCTCCCCCAGCGGGCCGGTGCCCGCGTGGCGGCGCGCGCTCGACGCGGCGTTCGCCGAGGACGGCGAGGCGCCGGCGTCGCGGCCCGCCGCACCGGCAGGCCGCAAGGCCAAGCCCCCGCACCCCGACACCGGCGCGATCGGCCTCGCCGTGACCTGGCTGCAGGCCCCGCCGCGCCGCGACGCGGCGCCCACGGTGGAACTACGGCCCGTGCTGCGCAGCCACACCGGCAACTGGATCAAGACCGGCGGCGGGTGGCACGAGATCGGCTACCAAGACCAGCCGTGGCAGTCGAAGGCGCCGGTGACGCCGCGGCGCAAGCGCCAGGTGGCCCTGCTGCGCGAGCTGCGCGCCCTGCACCGCAGCGGCGAGACGTACAGCTACTACGGGTCGCGCTACGACGAGAAGGTCGCCTTCGACGGGTTCGCGACGGCCTCGGTGTGGCGGCTGCTGCGCGAGCTGGTCGACGCCGGGGTGCCGCTGATCCAGCCGGGCAAGGGCGAGGGCGTGGTGGTGCTGCACGACCAGGCGCGGCTCGACGTCGTCCTCGACCGCGGCGCCGGCGGCGCTCTCGGCCTGCACCCGCGGTTCACCCTCGACGGCGAGCGCTTCGCCTACGACGAGCTGCTGCTGCTCGGCCGCTCGCCGCACGGCCTGGGCTGGCGGCTGGCGCACCGGGGCGGCGGGGCGTCCGGGTCCGACCTGCACCTGGCGCCGCTGGACCCCGACGGCCTCGACGACGTCCTGCGCGCCATGCGGCTGCCCTCGATCGAGGTGCCGCCCGAGGAGGAGGCCGCGTTCGTCGACCAGTACCTGCCGCAGCTGACCGAGCGGTTCGGCGTCGTGGTCTCCGACCCCACGATCGCCATGCCCGCCGTGTCCACGCCCCGGTTGGAGGCCGCGGTCGGCATGGTCGGAGACCATCGCGCGACGGTGCAGTTCACGTGGACGTACCGGGTCGGGGACGCCGTGCGCCGGCTCCCGCACGACGCCGACATGCGCTGGCGCGATCGCGAGGCGGAGGACGCCGTCCTCGCCCGGCTGTCGGCGTCTCTGGAGGCGGGCTTCCCCGAGGAGCTCGTGAGCATCCACCCGCACGCCCGCACGGTGCCGACCGCCGACGGCACGGGCACCCGGCGCGTCTTCCCCCGCGACGTCGAGACCCTCGGCCTGGCCACCGCCCGCCTGGTCACGCAGGTGCTGCCCGTGTGGGAGGCCGATCCCGACATCGACGTCGTCGTGGACGACTCCCCCGGCGTCGCCTACCGCTTCGCGGGCAGCGCGACCGTCACGTTCGAGGGCCTCGACACGCAGAACCGGGACTGGTTCGACCTCGGCGTCACCGTCGCGGTGCCCGCCGCGCGCGAGGGCGACCCGCCCGAGCAGGTGCCGTTCAGCCTGCTGTTCTCCGCACTCGTGCGCGGCGACGCCCAGCTCCTGCTGCCCACCGGCACCGTGCTCGACCTGCGCGCGCCCGCGCTCGTGCAGCTGCGCGAGCTGATCGAGGAGTCCCGCGAGCTGCACGACACCCGCGGGCCGCTGGTGCGCGCCTCGCGGCTGCAGGGCGGGCTGTTCGAGGAGCTGGAGGCCAGCGGGTTCCTCGACGAGCAGGCGCGGGCGTGGCAGTCCTCGCTGGTCGCCGCCGACACCGCCGACGTCGGGCCGTTCCCCGTGCCCGCGGGCGTCAAGGCCACGCTGCGGCCCTACCAGGAGCAGGGCCTGGACTGGCTGGTCCGGCTGTACCGGCTGCGGCTGGGCGGCGGGATCCTCGCCGACGACATGGGCCTCGGCAAGACCCTGCAGGCCCTCGCGCTGGTCTGCCACGTCCGCGAGCACGGGCTCTCCGACGCGCCGTTCCTCGTCGTCGCCCCCGCCAGCGTCACCCATGGCTGGGCGCGGGAGGCGTCCCTGCTCACCCCGGGGCTGCGCGTGGTCGTCGTCGGGCAGACGTCGAAGAAGAGCGGGGTGCCGCTGGCCGAGCTCGTGGCAGGCGCTGACGTCGTCGTGACCTCCTACACGCTGTTCCGGATCGACGCCGACTCCTACGAGGGGCTGTCGTGGGCCGGGCTCGTGCTCGACGAGGCGCAGTTCGCGAAGAACCACACCTCGCACGCCTACCGCGGGGCCAAGCGGCTGCCCGCGCCGTTCAAGCTCGCCGTCACCGGCACGCCCATGGAGAACCACCGCGGCGAGCTGTGGGCGCTGCTGTCGATCACCGTGCCCGGGCTGTTCCCACGCATGGACCGCTTCGCCGAGCACTACCGCAAGCCGATCGAGAAGGCCGCCGACACCCGCCGCCTGCAGCGGCTGCGCCGCCGGATCGGCCCCCTCATGCTGCGCCGCACCAAGGCCGAGGTGCTCACCGAGCTGCCCGACAAGCAGGAGCAGGTGCTCGAGGTCGAGCTCAACCCCGCCCACCGCCGCGTCTACCAGCAGTACCTGCAGCGCGAGCGCAAGAAGGTGCTCGGCCTGATCGAGGACCTCGACGCCAACCGGATCGAGGTGCTGCGCTCGCTGACCCTGCTGCGCCAGGCCGCGATCGACGTCGCGCTGCTCGACGAGGCCCACGCAGGGGTGCCCTCCACCAAGCTCGAGGCCGTGGCCGAGCTGCTCGACGACGCCGTCGCCGAGGGGCACTCTGTGCTCGTGTTCAGCCAGTTCACGCGGTTCCTCGCCCGGGTGCGCGACCACCTCGACGCCGCCGGCGTGCCCGTGGCCTACCTCGACGGGCGCACCCGCGACCGCGGCGCCGTCATCGAGTCGTTCCGCCGCGGCGAGGCGCCCGTGTTCCTCATCTCGCTCAAGGCCGGCGGGTTCGGGCTCAACCTCACCGAGGCCGACTACTGCGTGCTCCTCGACCCCTGGTGGAACCCCGCCGCCGAGCAGCAGGCCGTGGACCGCGCGCACCGCATGGGCCAGCAGCGCAAGGTGATGGTCTACCGGCTGGTCAGCAAGGACACGATCGAGGACAAGGTGATGGCGCTCAAGGCCGAGAAGGCCGCGCTGTTCGCCGGGGTGATGAGCGGCGCGGAGTTCTCCGCGCCCGTCCTCGACGCCGACGCCGTCCGCGGGCTGCTCTCGGAATAGGCCCGCCCGCAGCGGCGCCGGGCGGGCCCGCGCTCGCTTTGGGGACCCTCGTCGCGCCCATACCGCGAGGAGCGTCCCCAAAGCGCGCTCGGCGACGCCACGCCGCGGCGTCCACCCCTCGATACCCGTGGCGCGGGGGCTGGACAGCGGTGACAGCATGGACGCATGCCCGCACTGCGCTCACGGACCTCGACCCACGGCCGCACCATGGCCGGCGCACGCGCCCTGTGGCGCGCCACCGGCATGACGGACGACGACTTCGGCAAGCCCATCGTGGCGATCGCGAACAGCTTCACCCAGTTCGTGCCCGGCCACGTGCACCTCAAGGACATGGGCGGCCTCGTGGCCGACGCCGTGTTCCAGGCGGGGGGCATCGGCCGCGAGTTCAACACCATCGCCGTCGACGACGGCATCGCGATGGGCCACGCGGGCATGCTCTACAGCCTGCCCAGCCGCGAGATCATCGCCGACGCCGTCGAGTACATGGTCAACGCGCACTGCGCCGACGCGCTCGTCTGCATCTCCAACTGCGACAAGATCACCCCGGGCATGCTGATCGCCGCGCTGCGGCTGAACATCCCCACCGTGTTCGTCTCGGGCGGCCCGATGGAGGCCGGCAAGACCGTCGCGATCGAGGGCATCGTCCACGAGAAGCTCGACCTCGTCGACGCGATGGTCGCCGCCGCCAACGACGCCGTCACCGACGAGCAGCTGGGCCGGATCGAGCGCTCCGCGTGCCCCACGTGCGGCTCCTGCTCGGGCATGTTCACGGCCAACTCGATGAACTGCCTCACCGAGGCGATCGGCCTGTCGCTGCCGGGCAACGGCTCCACCCTCGCGACGCACGCCGCGCGCAAGGCGCTGTTCGAGCGGGCCGGCGCCCTCGTCGTCGACATCGCGAAGCAGTACTACGAGCAGGACGACGCCTCCGTGCTGCCCCGCGCGATCGCCTCACGCCCGGCGTTCGAGAACGCCGTCGCCCTCGACGTCGCCATGGGCGGCTCGACGAACACGATCCTGCACCTGCTCGCCGCCGCCCGGGAGGCCGAGCTGCCCTTCAGCGTCGAGGACATCGACGCGATCTCGCGCCGCGTCCCGTGCCTGTCGAAGGTCGCGCCGAACTCGCCGAAGTACCACATGGAGGACGTCCACCGGGCGGGCGGCATCCCCGCGCTGCTCGGCGAGCTCGACCGCGCGGGCGTCCTCAACCGCGACGTCCGCGCCGTCCACGCCCCCGACCTCGACTCGTGGCTGGGCGAGTGGGACATCCGCGGCGGCAAGGCCGGCGACGAGGCGATCGAGCTGTTCCACGCCGCCCCGGGCGGGGTGCGCACCGTCGAGCCGTTCTCGACGACGAACCGCTGGGTCAGCCTCGACACCGACGCCGAGACGGGCTGCATCCGCTCCGTCGAGCACGCCTACACCGCCGACGGCGGCCTCGCCGTCCTGTTCGGCAACCTCGCCCCCCAGGGCTGCGTGGTGAAGACCGCGGGCGTGCCCGAGGAGGTCTGGAAGTTCACGGGGCCTGCGCGGGTCTTCGAGAGCCAGGACGACGCGGTGTCGGGGATCCTCGGCAAGCAGGTCGTCGAGGGCGACGTCGTGGTGATCCGGTACGAGGGCCCCAAGGGCGGCCCGGGGATGCAGGAGATGCTCTACCCGACGTCGTTCCTCAAGGGACGCGGGCTCGGCAAGGCGTGCGCGCTGGTCACCGACGGCCGGTTCTCGGGCGGCACCAGCGGGCTGTCCATCGGGCACGTCTCCCCCGAGGCGGCCTCCGGCGGGCTGATCGCCCTGGTCGAGACCGGCGACGAGATCAGCATCGACATCCCCGGCCGCTCGATCACCCTGAATGTGAGCGACGAGGAGTTGGAGCGCCGCCGCCAGGCCCAGGAGGCGCGGCCCAAGCCGTACACGCCGGTCGACCGCGTCCGGCCCATCTCGGCCGCACTGCGCGCCTACGCGTCCATGGCGACGTCCGCCTCCGACGGGGCGTACCGGCTCGTCCCCGAGTGACGGCGCCGGGCGGCGCCCGGTCGAGTCCGGGCGCCGGCACCGGCGTCAGAAGGCGTACCGGACCCGCAACCAGGGGGCGTGCGCGGCGATCAGCTCCCGCACGCGGGCGACGGCGGCGGCCTTCGGCGCGTTGCGGTAGCGGACGTTCCACCCGCCGGTCTGCGAGCGCTTCGGCTGCTGCAGCTCGGGCCGCCACAGCACGTCCTCGGCCTTGGGGTGCCAGCCCAGGTTGACGTCGTGCAGCTCGCGGTTGTGGGTGAGCAGGATGACCTCGCACGCGGCCTGCGCCTTGACGGCGGTGGGCAGCTCGTCGTCGAGCCGCCGCAGCAGGGCGGCCCAGTCGGCGTCCCATCCCGCGCGCAGCACGACGGGCGAGAAGTTGAGGTGCACCTCGTAGCCGGCCTCGACGAAGTCGGCCGCGGCGGCGATCCGCTCCGCCACGGGCGAGGTGCGGATGTCGAGGAGCTTCGCGTCGGGGTCGGGCATGAGCGAGAACCGGATCCGTGTGCGCCCGCGCGGGTCGAGGGCCAGCAGGTCGCGGTTGACGAACTTCGTGGCGAACGACGCCTTGGCCGTGGGCAGCTCGCGGAAGGTGGCGATCAGGTCGGCGACGTTGTCGCTGACGGTGGCGTCGACCGAGCAGTCGCTGTTCTCGCCGAGGTCGTACACCCACGCGTGCGGGTCGATCTGGTCGACGGAGTCGACAGGGTCGACAGGGTCGCCCGCTCCAGCCCCCGCCGACGACGGCCAGTCGGCGGGCTTGATCCCCTGCCGCGCGACGTGTCGCCGCAGGTAGCCGGTGATCTGCTCGATGTTGGTGAACACCGTGATCGGGTTGGCGTACCCCTTGCGTCGGGGCACGTAGCAGTACGCGCAGGCCATGGCGCAGCCGTTGGCGGTGGACGGCGCCACGAAGTGCGACGACCGCCCGTTGGGGCGCGCGGTGAGGGACTTCTTGACGCCGAGCACCAGCGTCTCGGCCTTCACCCGCACCCACCGCTCGACGTTGCCCTCGTTGCCGTGCAGCTCGGGGATGTCCCAGTGCGAGGGCACCTCGACGACCTCGGCGCCGGGCCAGCGATCGAGCACCTGACGCCCGCGCGCGGACGCGAGCGCGGCCGGCTCGGCGAAGATGCGCCGGATGTCGAGCAGCGGATGCGCGCGCCCCGGCGGCGGGGTGGACGTCGGCGGCGGCGACATTGGTGACGGCGTGGCGGGGCGGGACGCGGGGGTCGGGGCCACGAGCGGCAACTCCATCTGCACGAAAGGGACAACACGGTCATCCCCTGGGGCGTTCCCCAGCGCGCCCCCAGGACGGACGTCCCCTCGAACGCCGCATCACTGTCAGGGCAACCGCGGGACGAAAGGCCTCGCCCAGCACATCGTTGCGACCCGCATGGTTGATGTGTCAACGCGTCGTCCGAGAGCGAGCACCCGTGCCCACCACCGTCCGCCGGACCCCCGGCACCCGCACCGGCGCCGGCCCCACCCGGGCCCAGCGCGCCATCCTCGTCGGGGGCACGACCCTCGTGCTGCTGGCCGCCACCGCGGCCACCGCGCAGGCCCACGAGAAGTGGTTCGTGGAGGACGCCGCGTCCTACCCCACCGACTGGTCCTTCGCGCTGCGCCCGATCGCGCTCGTCGCGATGCTCGCCATGGTCGTCGTCACCGTCGCCTGGCGCTGGGTCGGGACGCGCGTCGGCGCCCCCGAGCTGCGCGTCCTCACGCGACTGAAGGCCCTCACCCCCTACGTGCCGCGCCTGCTCGCGATCCACGTCGGCGTCAGCCTGCTCGCGGCAGCCGCGGGCGGTCACTTCCTCTCCCACGACCTCGAGGTCGAGGGCCGGGCGTTCGGGCCGCTGCTGCTGGTCGTCGAGGGGCTGATCGGCGTCTGGTTCATCGCCGGCTGGCGGGTGCGCCCCGCGGCGGTCGCGCTGGCCGTCCTCGGTCCGGCCGCGCTCCTCGTCACCGGCCCCGTGGGCCTGCTGAGCGCCGCCGACCTGCTCGGCATCGCCGTGTTCCTCATCGTCCTGCCGCCCGCCGACGACACCGCCGCGGGCGCCGTCACGCCGACGGAGGACCAGCTGCGCCTGGGCCTGCTCGCCGCCCGCCTCGGCGGCGGCGTCGCCCTGATCACCCTGGCCTTCGCGGAGAAGCTCGCCAACCCGGCGCTCGCCCGGCAGACGCTCGTCGAGTTCCCGCGGCTCGACGTGTTCGCGCTGGTCGGGCTGCACATGCCCACCGACACGTTCGTGCTGATCGCCGGGTGCACCGAGCTGCTGTTCGGGCTGCTGGTGATCTCGGGCGCGATGCCGCAGGTCGCCGTCCTCGTCGCCGGGATCCCCTTCAACGCCACGCTGATCCTGTTCGGCGGCACGGAGATGCTCGGGCACCTGCCCGTCTACGGGCTGTTCCTCACCCTGATCGTCTACGGGTCGGACCCCGCCACCGCGCCGCACATCCCGTGGCTGCCCACCCCCCGCGCCGCCGCGGACGCCGTCCGGCGCCTGCGCACCACCGCCGCGCCCGCGAAGGCGCGGGCCGGCGTCGCGGCCTGAGGCCCGACCCGCCGGGGCCGCTGCGCGGGAACGCTCAGCGGCCCGGCCAGCCCTTCGCGGCACGGCGCACGCCGTGCCACGCGGCGTCGATCAGCATCGACGTCGGGTCGGGCTCGCCGGGGACGGCCTCCCAGCCGAGGGCGTCACGGCCGAGCAGGACGCCGTAGCTGAAGGCGTTCTCGCCCGCGAGGTGGGCGCGGACGGCGGTCTCGCGCAGCACGGCCGCAGCGACGACGCCGTCCTGGTGGTCGCCGAGCAGCTCCTGGGCCTGCTCGGCGGCGTTCGCCAGGCGCGTCGCGTCGGACCCCACGACGTCGGCGACCGCCTCGGCGGCGTAGCGGACCCGCTTGGCGGCCTTGCGCACCTCGTGCAGCGCTTCGTCGCGGTGCTGCCCGGCGAGGGCGACGGCGAGGCTGTCGACGGCCGCGCCGGCGGCGGCCTCCTGCGCCGAGGCGAGCGCGGTGACGGCCTCGCGGGCCGAGGCCACCGCGGCCTCCATTCGACGCACCGCCTTGCGGACGCGCGGCCCGAGGGCGGCGACCGGAAGGGCGGCGTCGGCACCGGCGGGCACCTGGAGCAGGAGCGCTTCCAGCTGCTCGACGAGGGCGAAGTAGCGGGCCCCCCTCAGCTCGCGCAGGGCCCCCTCGTGGGCGTCGCGGTATGCCTGGCGCAGCTCGGCGTCGAGCCGGGCGACGACGGGCCCGAGCAGCAGGTCGGGGGAGAGCGCGCGGGCCCGGGCCACGAGCCGGTCGTGCAGGACCTCGGCGTCGCGGGCCGTGCCGAGCACCCCGCCGAGCCAGCGCAGCTCCTCGCGCAGCGGCGCCAGCGCCTCGGCGTCGACGAACGGCTTGAACGTCGCGAGGGCACTGCGCATCCGGCGGGCCGCGACCCGCATCCGGTGCACCGCGTCGTCGGTGTCGACGCGCACGTGCGGGTCCCAAACCAGTAGGTCGCGGGCCTGCCCGGACAGGTAGGCCGCCGCCACCGAACCGGCCGTGGGCACCGGCGCCGGCTGGGGCCGCTCCTTGGCCTTGCCCGCCTTCGCCTTCCCCCGCTTCCCCTTGCCGGTCTTGGCCTTGCTCGCCTTGGCCTTGCCCGCCTTCGCCTTCCCGTCCTTCTCGGGAACGACCTCGGACGTCGCCTGCCCGCCTGCCGGGGCCTCGGGCGTCAGCCGCGACCCCAGCGCGCGGGCGAGCTTCGACCCGACGCCGGCGGGGCGGGCGCCGGCGCGCAGCAGCAGCGCCGAGGCAGCTTCGAGCAGGGCCTCGTCGCCGTCGATCAGCTCCAGCTCGATCTCGCGCCAGGTGGAGATCTCCAGCGCCTCACCGGGGCCCGAGGGCAGCACCTCGGCCGTCACGGTGTCGTCGGCCACCTCGGCGAGCTCCACCCCGCCGGGGCCGAGCAGCCGGTGCACGGTGCGGTGCGTGGTCATCGTCACGACGGGCGCCAGCGCCGCGCCGCGCACCCGGGGCTCGACCAGCTCGACCAGCGCCGGCGGGACGGTGCGGGTGGCCCGCCCGAGAGGGCGGTGCACCTCCAGCCGGGCCCGGCCCGCGGCGGGCAGCTTCAGGTGCCAGCCCTCGTCGCCGCCTCCGGTGCGCCGCCGCAGAGTGATCCGGCCGCGCAGGAGGCGCAGGTCCAAGGCGTCGAAGTAGGTGGCCTGCAGCACCTGCTCCTTGGGCTGCTCGAGGGTGTCGACCTCGGGCAGCGGGAGCAGGTCGGGCAGCGCGAATGCGGCGTCCACGTCGAACTTCAGCTCGATCTCGACGTGGGTGGCCACCGGTCCTCCATCGCTGCTGGGGTGCGACGGCCCGCTGCGGCCGCCGCCACCGATCCTGGCACGCCACGCCCCGCGCGCACCCGCGACCTCCACCGACAGGACCGCGCACACGCACCGCAACGAACACGACACGTTCACGCAGGTGAGCGCATCGGGCGGCGACGGTCGGTGAATCCCCGCCACCCGGCGTACCGGGGAAGCCCCAGACATTGACGCGCCCGCTCCGAGTGCGATTTCGTCCCCTGCGGTCGTCCGGGCCGACCACGCACCCTTCATCGTCGAGCACGGGAGTTTCCCATGATCCGAGACCGACGGCGCCACCTCGGCGCCGCACTGGCGGCCGCCGCCCTGGCCTGCGGGGGCGCGGTGGCCCTCCAGACGGGCCCCGCCGACGCCGCGACGACCATCTGCGAGAAGTTCGGCTCCACCACCGCCGGCAGCTACGTGATCATGAACAACAAGTGGGGCACCGACGCCGCGCAGTGCATCAGCACGTCGGACTCCGGCTTCACCATCACCCAGCAGGACGGCGTCGGGAACACCAGCGGCGCGCCCGTCTCCTACCCGGCCATCTACCTGGGCTGCCACTACAAGAACTGCAGCCCCGGCTCGCCCCTGCCCAAGCAGATCAGCCAGCTCACCAACGTGCCGAGCAGCATCACCTACAGCTACGTCGGTGGCACCTACGACGCCGCCTACGACATCTGGCTCGACCCGACGTCCAAGACCGACGGCGTCAACCAGACCGAGATCATGATCTGGTTCAACCGGCAGGGTTCGATCCAGCCGATCGGCTCCCCGGTCGGCAACGCCACCGTCGGTGGCCGCACCTGGCAGGTGTGGCAGGGCAACAACGGCGGCAACGACGTCGTCTCGTACCTGGCGCCCTCGCCTATCACGAGCTGGAGCTTCGACGTCCTCGACTTCATCAAGGACGTCATCACCCGCGGCAAGGCCCAGACCGGCTGGTACCTGACCAGCATCCAGGCCGGGTTCGAGCCGTGGCTGGGCGGCGCCGGCCTCGCCGTCAGCGGCTTCTCGGCCCGGGTCAACGACGGGGGTTGGACCCAGCCCCCGACCACGACCACCCCGCCGCCGCCCACCACCACCACGGCCCCGCCGACCACCACGTCGACGCCGCCGAGCACCAAGCCGACCAAGACCAAGCCCACCAAGACCGTGAAGTACAAGACGGTCAAGAAGTGCAAGGTCGGCAAGAACGGCAAGAAGACCTGCAAGACGATCACCAAGAAGGCCAAGGCGAGCACCCCCTGCTCGGTCGACGTCGCGTCGTCGGCGAGCTGGGGCACCGGGACCGCCGCGACCCTCGAGGTCGTCGAGGCCGGCTCCTGGACGCTGCGCCTGCCCGCGACGTCGCTCACCCAGGTGTGGGGGGCGAGCGCGAGCGTGGACGGCGCGACGGCGGTGCTCACCGGCCGCGGCCCGGCCACCGTCGGGGTCGTCGCGGACAGCGCCCTCGCCGAGCCCGCGCTGAGCTGCGGCGCCTGATCCCTGCACCGAGGCGCCCGCAGTCGGGCGTCACAGCGTTCGACGGCCCCGTCCCGCACCCGCGGGGCGGGGCCGTCGGCGTCAGCGGGGCCGTCGGCGTCAGCAGACGGCGGCGTGCCGTTCGGCGGAGACCACGCGGTCGCCGCCCACGTGGACGAGCCAGCACCCGCCCTTGCGCAGCGCGGTCTCGGGCGGGGCCACGCCCCTGGCCAGCCGGTACACCGAGCGCAGCAGGGGGTCGACCATCGAGCCGTTCGTGCACACGGCCACCGGCACGCCCGTGGCCGAGAAGCGGAACAGGCGCCGCGCCACGGCGTCGGGATCCGCGGAGTCGTCGCGGCGACCACCGGGACTGCGCAGCGCCGGGTCGACCTCGACGGTCACGCCCACGGCGGCCGCGTACGGCAGGAGGGTCTGCACGCAGCGGGCCGAGGGGGCGCTGAACAGCAGGCGCGCCCCGATGCCGTCGAGCAGCGGCGACAGCCCCGCGGCCTGCGCCTGGCCACGCACGTCCAGGGGGCGCGTCCCCGTGGCGAACGTGCCCGTCGCGGCGCGGGCGCTGCGCACCAGCATCAACGCGGTCGTGCGGCCGGGCAGGCCCGCGAACGCCCGCAACACCTTACGGTCGAGGGGGTAGCTCAGCTTGTCCCACGCGGCCTCGGCGTCGATCCAGACCAGCTCGTCGACCTCGTCGTTGGCCACGAACTCCCCCGCCCCCGCGTGCATCGCCCAGTACTCCACCTGCTTGCGGGCGGGCGCTGCGGGACGCGACGGCCGGGCGGGTGCGGCGCCGGCACGGGTGACGCCCGCGCGGCCCAACCCCGCCCCCGGGGTGTAGCTGTAGCGGGCGAGGAACGGGCCGAGGTGGGGCGCGAAGCCGGTCTCCTCGGCCACCTCGCGCAGCGCCGTCACCAGCAGGTGCTCGCCGCGCTTGGCCTTGCCCTTGGGCAGCGTCCAGTCGTCGTGGCGGGGACGGTGGATCAACGCCACCTCGGGCCGCCCGCGCCTGCCCGACCGCCACAGGACGCCGCCGGCGGCGTGCACGAGCGAGCTCATCGCCGTCCGCCTCCGCCCTGTCCGCCTGCACCGGCCGTGGCGCGGACTCCCCGCCCCGCGTGCAGTCTGGACCATGCGTGCCGGGACCCGCGGCACCGCCCCGCCGCCTCACCCGCAGGCGGCAACCGGCCCCCGCCGTGATCCGGACACCGCGCCACGAACTCCCCGTTACGATCCGCCCGTGGGGCGCGAGGAGGGGCGGTCGGGCGCGGGTGCCGCGCGGCGGGCCCAGGCGCGAGGCGCGCTCGACGGCGTTCTCCGGGGCGCGCTCGACGGCGTCCTCGCGCTCGGCGTCCTGACCGTCGTGCACCTGCGCTGGGTGGGCGCCATCGCCGCCGTCCTCGCGGGGGCTGCGCCTCGCCGTCGCGGGGGTGCCTCCCGTGGCCGTGGCGCGCGCGCTCGCGGCCGCCGCGGTGCTCGCGGCCGTCCGGGCACTCCTGGTGCGGTCCGTGCCGGCGCCGCTGCCCGGCACCGCCGTCCTGCCCGAGGACGAACCCGAGCTCGTGGCGCTCGTCGCGGAGGTCCGCGCCCGGCTGGGGGTCTCGACGCCGGTCCTGCTGCGGGCCACACCCGACGTCGAGGCCGGGCTGGTGGTCGCCCGGCTGCGCGGGCGGCGGGTGGCGTTGCTGCTGCTCGGAGTGCCGCTGCTGCGGCGCCTGCCCGCGCTCGAGCTCGCCGCCGTCGTCGCCCACGAGCTGGGCCATCGCGGGGCGGCCGTCGGGAGGGGGACGGCGCTGCTGCTGCAGGCGCGCGACCGGCTCGCCGCCTCGGCGTCCCCTCGGATCGGCCTGCGGGGGCGCACGGCCGCCTCGCTGCTCGCGGCCACCCGCGTCCGGGCCTGGCACGCCGAGCTGGCCGCCGACCGGCTGGCCGCGCACGCCCTCGGTGCCGGGGCGCTGCGGGCCGCGCTGGAGTCGACCTCCACCCTCGCCGTCGCGTTCAGTCCCGCGCGGGAGGCCACCGGTGAGGGCTCCCGCGGAGGGCCCGCGGCCGGGGGCGACCCCTACTCAAGACTCGACGCCGCGCTCGACGACCCCGAGCGGCACCGCCTGCTGCGCCGCCGGGCGCGCGCCGCCGACCGGGCCCCTGCCGACGCCCTGTCGGGCCACCCCCCGGTCCGCGACCGGCTGCGCGCCTGCTCCGACACCGCAGGGGCGCCGGGGTGGCCGCCCGGCTGGCTCCTGGAGATCGACGCGCACCGGCCGGTGCCGCTGCGCACGCTGCCCCGCCTCACGGCCGCCGCGACGCTGACCCTGCGCGAGGACGCCCGGGCCCGCGGGGGTGGACATGAGGCGTGAGCGCCCGGCGCGGCGGGTGGCCGCGGCGTCCCTGCTGCTCGCCCTGGCCGGGGCGGGGACGGCGGTGACGGGTGCCGTCGCCGCGTCCGACGCCGACAGCGCCCGCGAGGCGAGGGCGGTCGCGGCCGCGCAGGCCGTCGTGCTCGACGGCGACGCCGGACGCGGGCGAGTGAGGGTGCGCTGGCAGGACCTGGCGGGCCGGGAGCACACGTCGTCGGTGCGGGTCCGCGACGCCCGCAGCCTCCCGGCCGGGGCGGCCCTCCCCGTGCGCTACGACCCGGGCGACCCGAAGCCGCGTGCCCTCGGCCCCGCCACGGGCGCCCACGCCGCACCCCTCACCCCCCGGCCCGTCGTGCTCGCCCGCCTCCTGGCCTGTGCCCTGGGCCTGGGCGCCGCGGTCGTCACCGCAGCCGGTTGGGACCCGGCGCCTGGGGCAGGCACGGTGGGGCGGGCGCGCCCCCGCGCGCCCGATGAGCGCCGACCCCATGGCCGGGCTGCTCGTGGGGCCCGAGGCGCTCGCGGGCGGCGGGTGGCAGTCGTGGGTGCGCCTGCGCGACGCCGCCGCCCCGCAGCTCGGAGCGCGTTGCAGCGCGTGGTGTGGCACCCGCGCTCGACGCGCTGCCGCCCGGCGCGCGCGCCCGTCACCGTGCACGGGGCGCGGCTCGACGCGCGCTCGCCCGTCACGGTGGTGCTGCCCGACGGCGTCCGTCTCGTGCCCGTCGGACGCCTGCGGGCCGACGCTCCGCGGCGGGTGCCGTCACCGGCCTGGAGCCGCGACGCGCGGACCCACCTGCGCCCCGACGCCGGACGCCCGCTCGCCGGATCTCCGGCGACGCCCCGCCCGGAACCAGCCGGACGGCGTCCGGCCCGTCCGGTGGTGGCGCGGGGCGTCCTGGCCCTGGCGCGGGGGTGGCGTTGCCGGTGCGGCGCCCGCGCTGCTGCTCGGGGACGCCGGCCTGTGGCCGGTGGCGGCGGGCGCGTGCGTGGCGGCAGCGGCGGGGCGGTGGGGGCTGGTCGCCGAGGAACCGTGAGCACGGCGGGCCCGTCGCGGTGCGTGCACCCGTGACCCCCGTGCGCCAGGATCGTTCCGGCAGCCGGCGCGACGGGTCCGCAACGGGCGAGGAGCAACGTGGGTCAGGTCGAGATCCTTCATCCGGGCCAGCTGGCGATCTACGAGCCCGGCGCCGGCTCCGTGAACCGGCTGTGCGCGCTGCCCCTGCCCGACGGCCGCCCGGCCCTGGCGGCAGGCGCCGCCGACGGCACCCTGCGCCTGTGGCACCCCCTGACCGGCGAGTTGCTGTGCGGGCCGGTCCACGCCCACCCGGGCTGGGTGCTCGCGCTGACCGCCGCGCCCCTGCCCGACGGCGGCGTGCTCCTGGCCTCGGCCGGCGCCGACGGCATCCGCCGCTGGGACCCGGCCACGCTCGCCCCGCTGGGCCCAGTCCTCACCGGCCACGCGGGCAAGGTCCTCGCCCTGGCGGCGCTGCGCGGCGCCGACGGCCGCGTGCTGCTCGCCTCCGGCGGCGAGGACGCCACCGTCCGGCTCTGGGACGCCGTCACCGGCGCCCCGCTCGGCGGGCCCCTCACCGGGCACACCGCGTGGGTGCGCGCCGTCGCCCCGGTCCCGCTGGACGGCGCCCGGACGCTGCTCGCCTCCGCCGGCGGGGACCGCACGGTGCGCTGGTGGAACCCCCCGACCGGGACGCCGGCGGGCCGGGTCGGGGCCGGGCACACCAGCTGGGTGCT
This sequence comes from Kineosporiaceae bacterium, assembly GCA_046330935.1. Classification (GTDB taxonomy): domain Bacteria; phylum Actinomycetota; class Actinomycetes; order Actinomycetales; family Kineosporiaceae; genus JAXLRU01. Next base: position 1,189,321 of record JAXLRU010000002.1, on the reverse strand, counting down.
GTCGGCCGCGCCGCTGCTGCTGCCCGGCGGGGCGCCCGGCCTGGCCACCGCCGGGCACGACCGGGTGATCCGGCTGTGGGACGCGTCCTCGGGCGAGGTCGCAGGGTCGCCGCTGGTCGGCCACCATGCGGCCGTCGAGTCGATGACGGCGCTGCCCCCGGGCTGGGGAGCCGAGCACGGCCCTGGCCTGGTGTCGGCGGGCGAGGACGCCGTGCGCCTGTGGGACCTCACCACCGGCCACCAGGTGGGCGCCCCGCTGCAGTCGCACGAGGCCACGATCCGCTGCGTGACGGCGCTGCGCGCGTCGGGCTCGGCCACGGTCCTCGTCGCGTCCTCCGACCACAGCGGCACCGTGCTGGTGACCGCCGTCGGCCCCCGCGGGTTCGACCCGACGCTGCCCGTGTTCACGCCCGGCGCCATCGTGGGTGCGTGGCCCGAGGGGCAGGCCTGCGCACCGGCCGCGGACGCGCCGGACGCGGACGACGTGTGGCCCGCCTGGATGCCCGACGCCTCCCCCGGCGTGCAGGACGACGCCGCGGCCGCCGCCGGTCCCGGCCAGGAGCCGCAGCCTGAGCCGGAGCCCCGACCTGAGCCCGAGCCGCAGCCCGCGCCCGAGCCGCAGCCCGCACCCGAGCCGGAGGCCGACGAGGCTGGTGCCGGCCCGGGCTCCGATGCGCCAGCCGCTGCCGATGCGCTGACGACGCCTGACGCTGCCGCCGATGCCGAGCCCGCGGCGGCGGCGCCCGAGACCGAGCCCTCCGCGGCGCCCGATGCCGAGCCCACGGCGGCGCCCGAGGCCGAGCCCACCGCCGAGCGAAGCGCAACCCGCGTACCCCGCCCGCCGCTGCTGGTGGGCGCGACGCGCCCGGTCGCCGACGACGTCCCGCCCTCCGACGTGCTCTCGCGCGGCGTCCTGGCCGCCCACCTGGCGGTGTGGCTGCGGCAGCTGTCGGGCGACCGCCGGTCACGCACCAGCGTGGTGCACCTGGACGGCCGCGCAGGGTCGGGCCGGAGCACGTTGGTCGAGCTCCTGCTGCGGGAGCTGAGGCTGGCGCCGGGCCCGGGCGCGGGCCGCCGCGACGGTGCAGGGCCCGACCCCGTGGTGGTGCGTTACGACGCGTGGCGCGAGAGCGTCGTCGACCCGGAGTGGTGGTCGCTCGCGGCCGCGATCAACCGGCAGGTGCGCGCGTCGCGCTCGCGGTGGACGCGCGTGGCGATGACGTTCGGCGGCGCGCTGTGGCGGCTGGGCCGGTCGGTGCCGGTGGCGGCGGGCGTGCTCGCGGGCGCGGCAGCCCTGCTGTTCGTCGCTTCGGACGGCACGTGGGAGGCGGCGGAGTCGCTCACCAGGGCCCTCGCGCTCGTCGCGACCGTGGGCGCAGCGGCGCTGGCGGGCGTGCGGCTGCTGTTCTGGCAGTCGCCGGTGCGCTCGCGGCTGTCGTTGCGCGGCGACGACAGCCCCCTCGGCACCGTCGCGGCGATGATCACGTGGCTGCGCGGGTGGAGCCCCCGCCGCACCGCGCGGCAGCGGCACGCCGACGCCGCGCTGGGCCTGCTGCTGACGGCCGCGGCCGGCTGGGAGTTCGCGCAATGGTGGTGGACCGGGACGACCCTGCGCCTGCCCACGGTCCTCGACCCGCGCGCGGCCGGGGCGGGCCTGACGCTGGTCGCCGCGGCCTGGTGGGTGAGCCGGCTGGGCGCGGACGCCGACGGGCGGCTTCCGGGCTGGGGGACGCCGGTGACGGGACGGCGCGCGGAGGCGGCGATGCGCACAGGCCGCGCGGAGGCGGCGATGCGCACAGGCCGCGCGGAGGCGGCGATGCGCACAGGCCGCGCGGAGGCGGCGATGCGCACAGGCCGCGCGGAGGCGGTGGCCGACGTCGACGGCTCGAGCATGGCCGCCCTCGACGACGCCGACCTCGACGCCTCGTTCGGTGTGCCCGACCCGGGCGTGGAGGTGGGCGACGACTCGCTCGCGGAGCCGCCCCAGGGCCTCGTCGACGACCTCGACGACCTCGACGCCGGCGATCCCGAGGAGCGCGCGCAGGAGCCGGCCGGGCCCGGGAGCGGCGGACGCGGGGGGCCCGGCGCACCCGCGGCTCGGCGTCCCGGCGGGAGGTTTCCGGGGCAGCGCGGACAGGGCCGCCGCCTGCCGGGGCGTCGCCCGTCCCGGCCGCCGCGCGAGACCCCGGCGGACCTGCGCCGAGGCTGGTCCGCGTCGCTGGCGGCGGGCGCGCTGGCCCTGGCGGGCGTGCTGATCTGGGCGGCCGGACTGGACGCGACGTACGCGCTGCTGTGGCGCTGGGCCTGGACGCTGCCACTCGCCGTCGCCATGGCCGCCGTGGCCGGGCACGGGCGGTGGTCGGCGTCGCTGGCGGGCGAGGGGCGCGAGCGGCGTCCGGTGCTGCTGGTCCTCGACAACCTGGACCGCTGCCCGGCCGAGCGGGTCGTGAATCTCCTGGAGTCGGTCCACACGCTGATGCGCGAACCCACCGCGCGGGCGGGCAGCTCGTGGCGCGAGCCAGCCCGCATGTTCGTGCTCGTGCTCGCCGACGGGCGGTGGGTGCGGGAGGCGTTCCAGCAGCGCTACGAGGACTTCGAGGATCTCGGGACGCCGTCCCGTGCGCTCGGCGCGGACTGGGGGCAGTCGGTGGTCGACCACACCGTGCTGGTGCCGCCGCTGAGCGGGCGGCAGGTGCGCCGCTACCTCGACGCCGTCCTCGCGGGTCCCGACGGTGCGCTGCTCGCCCGCCCCTCCGCGGCCGCGCCGGGGCGGGTCGAGTCGATGCGGGCCGAGCTGGACACGGCCGACCCGATGCGGCTGCGCTCCGACGACGTCGAGTCGCGGTTGCGGCTGCTGCCCGAGCCGCAGCAGCAGCAGTTGCGGCTGCTGCGGGTGGTCCGCGAAGCCGGCGCCGAGGGGATCAGCGCGGGCGAGCGGCACGTGCTGACCCGCCACACCGACCTCCTGCCCGCCAACCCGCGGCTGATCAAGCGGGTCGCGAACGCGCTGGCGATGCTCCTCGCCGTCAAGGACCACCTGCGCCACGAGGAGTCCCTCGACGTCGTCGCGCGGGCCGCGATCCTGTTCGTCACGAGCCCCACGCTGGTCGACGATCTGCTCGACGCCGTGGAGCTGCCGTCGCTGGAGCCCGGGTCGCCGTGGGCGCGGGCCGACGTGCTGCGCCTGCTCACCTCCCCGGCGGTGGGCGCGCCGCAGGTGCTCGACCTCGACGCCGGCGCGGAACGCTCCGCCCCGCTGGACGCCGTCGACACGCTGCGGCGGGTCGCCGTCTGCTTCGGCTGCGCCCTGCCCGCGCCGGTCGGTCCGATCCGGGCCGCCGAGGCCGAGGTCGACGCGGCCGCCGTGACGACCGGCGAGTCGGCCGCCGCGATCGACGTCGAGGCGACGGCGTCGGCCGATACGTCGCCGGGGGCATAGCCACATCCGTGACGCGGCCGACATGATGGCCGGGAGCGGACAGATCATGCCCCAGGGCCGCGAACGCCTCCGGCCCGAGGCCCGGCAGCTGCTGGAGGAGTCAGGGTGCGAGTCACGGTCATCGGAGCCGGCCCGGTGGGGGCGACGCTCGCCCGCGGCTGGCGGGCGGCGGGCACGGACGTCGTGGTCGGGGTGCGGGACGCCGGCGATCCCAAGCACGACGAGCTGAAGGCCGAGCTGGCCGTGGCCGACGTCGCGCAGGCCCTGGACGGCGCGGACGTCGCGCTGCTGGCCGTGCCGGGGCCGAGCCTGTCGGAGGTGGTCGCCGCCCACGCAGCGGCGCTGTCGTCGACGGTGGTGATCGACGCGACGAACCGGGTGGGCCGCACCTCGATGCACCAGATCCCGATGCTCACCCAGTACCTGCCCGCGGCCCGGCTGTACCGGGGGTTCTGCTCGCTGGGCTGGGAGGTGTTCGCCGACCCCGTGATCTCCGGAGTCGCCGCCGACCTGCCGTTCGTGGGCGCCGACAGCCCCGACCGGTCCACCGTCGAGGAGCTGATCTCCGCGCTCGGGCTGACCCCGCTGTGGCTGGGCGACCTCGATGCCGCCGACACCCTCGACGGGCTGGTCAAGGCGTGGTTCGCGCTCGCGATCCAGCAGGGTCGCGGCCGGCACGTCGCGTTCAAGCTGCTCAGCGACTGACGCAGCGCGTCCACGGACGGTTCGCGGCGCACTGTGTCGCCAACCGTCCGCGGAGCGTGCCCGGTGGGCGCGAGGCCGCCCTACTCCAGCGCCAGCTCCAGCGCGCGGGCGTAGGCCTGACCCCAGGCGGCGGCGAGCACGCCGACGTCCCCGCCGCCGGAGTGCCCCTCGAAGGAGCTGGCGAGCCCGCCGCAGCGCCCGACCCGCGCCCAGGCGGCCAGCGGCACCCCGACCGACAGGGCGAGGGCGGCCTCGGCCACGGCGAGCCCGGCGCCGTCGCCCACCGCGCAGGCCCCGCGCAGCCGACCGCCGGTGTGCACGAGCACGAGCCGCCCGTCCTCGACCCCGGGCACGGGCACCTCGGTGGCGGCGACGACCCCGCCGTCGGGTGCCTGGGGCATCCCGACGTGCGCGACTTGAGGGGACGTCGCGAGGACGACGGGCGCGACCTCGTCGGGAGGGCTGAGCAGCTCGGGCCGCCGCCAGGTCGCGGGCCGCCACAGCCGGCGGGGCACCCGCAGCTGCGCCTCCAGCGCCGCGGCGCCGGGCACGGCCTCGGGGACGGCCCCGGTGGCGAGCACGAGATGGGTGGCGGCGACGTCCCCGCCGACGTCGGTGCCCACGTAGACGCCGTCGTCGAGGGTCGGCGCGACGCGAGTGACGGTGCCGCCGAGCAGCACCCGCACCCCGGCGGCCTCGAGTCGCCGCTGCACCGCGGTGGACGCGCTGGGGTGGACGCCGGGCAGCAGCCGGTCGGCCTTCTCGACAACAGTGACCTTGCTGCCCCACGCGGCGAAGGCCGCGGCCAGCTCGCAGCCGGTGGGCCCGCCGCCGAGGACGACGAGCGAGAACGGCAGGTCGGTCCAGCTCGGCACCTGGTCGGGCCGCCACGAGACCTCGTCGGGCAGGCCGGTGACGCCGGGGTTGGACTCGACCAGCGGCGGGACGACGAGCACCGTTCGCGCCCGGACGTCGGTCTCGCCGCACCGGGCGTCCCCGGGGGCGTGCACCAGCGCCGCCCGCCCGCGCGCACCGGCGATCCGGGGCGTGCCGGCGACGACGACGTCGACCCCGCGCAGGGTGGCGGGCTTCGCGGCGTCGCGGGCGGCCACGCGGGCGCGCTCGTAACCGAAGGCCCACGTGTGCCCGGTGGCGGCCGCGGCCGCCAGGACGCTGCTGACGGGGGCGGGTGCCGACGCCAGCGCCGCGGTCAGCGGCTCGGCGGTGACCAGCACGACGTCGCCGATCCCCGCCTCGGCGAGGTGCCTCGCCGCACGCACGGCACGGCGTCCGCCGCCGACGACGGCGACGTGGGCGCGCACGACCTCGCGCGGTCGCCCCCCGGCGGAGGAATCAGCCATGTCGTCACTGTAGGAGATCTCCCGACCCCCGAGGGTGACCTACTGGGGCGCGTGCACGAGCACGTCGTCGCCCGGGACCGACGCCGCCCGGTGCCGGTGCTCGGCCAGCACCTGCTCGGCCTCGCGGGCGCCGTCGCGCAACCGGTGCAGGTCGCCCGCCCCGAACGTGCGCGGCCGGGTCGACAGCACGCAGTGCGCCCCCAGCAGGTGGCCCTGCCGGCTGCGCAGAGGGTACCCGGCGTAGGCGCGCAGGCGGCCCTCGCCGAAGAGGGGGTTGTCGCCGAACGTCGCGTCGTCGAGGACGTCCTCCAGCACCAGCCCCTGGCCGGTGCGCACGACCTCCGCGCACGGCACCCACTCGGCCGGCGCGCCGCCGACGTGAAGCACCCACCCGCGAAGGCCGAACTGGCCGCCGACGAGCTGCGCCGAGTCGAGCAGGAAGCTCACGAGAGCCACCTGCGCGTTGAGCGCCGTCGCCGTCCGCAGGCACACGGCGTCGAGCTCGGCGTGCAGCCGCGGGTCGGTCACCCGGTGCGCGGCGAGGTCACAGAGGCGGCGGACGTCGATCAGCTCCTCGCCGCCGGAGTTCGGACGCCGTCCGGGACGGCTCAGGGTCACGCTCATACGGATCACATCCCACGGGGCACGGCTCCCCCACGCCTCCCCAGGCGCGGACCGTTCCCTGGCCGCATCGTACGAAGGGAGGAGGGCCTGAAGCTTCGGCGGGGAAATGCCCCGGATGGGCGCGCCCGAGGGGGGCGTCGGCTCAGCGCAGGGTCACGACCGCGACCAGGCGGCGGCCTGGTCGGGGTGGCGCTGCATCCAGTCGCGGACGCCCTCGACCGTGGCCGCGTGCACGACGCGCGCGACGACCGCGCCCCAGCGCGAGCGGGGCCCGCCGTAGGGCTCCTCCGCGGGCCGGCCGCGCCCGTCGGCCTCGGGCGAGCGTTCCTCGACGCGGCGGCGCGCGGCGTCGGGGGCGGGGCAGGCGACGGCGAGGGCGTCCGAGGACGTGCCGGTGCCCGGGACGCCGCACTCGGCCAGCGCCTGCACCTTCGCCTCGGTGGCGGTGACCACGAGGTTCACCAGCGCGGCGTCGCTCATGGCCACGGGAACCTCGACGAGGGTGTTGACGGTGCCCACGGAGGGAGCGTCGTCGGCGCCCGGGGCCTGCGCGGCCCAGACGGGCCAGCCGAGGCCGACGGTCGTGGCCACGTGGACGCCGTCCTCGTGGGCGTAGCGCCACGACCCGACCTCGGCCGCGGTGAGCATGCCCGTGCCCGGGCCGGTCAGGCCCAGGTCGGCGGCGATCTCCGCGACGTGACGACGCGGGTCGGGGTGGTGGTACTCCTTGTCGACCATCGCGTTGACCCACCAGCGGCGGGGGCCGATGCCGCCGCCCAGCACGCCGGTGCCGATCATGCGCCAGCCGTCGCCGCCCACCCAGACGAGCGCGGGCCGCACGACGGCGTCGAGGGACACCGCGACGTCGGCCCGGCGCGGGTCGGGGGCGTTGTTGTGGTGCCCGTCGTAGTAGGCCCGCAGCCGGAAGCGCCCCGTGCCCGCGGCGTGCGCGCGGGCCGCCTCGCGCAGTTCCTCGGTGAGCCCGACGGGAGCCGGAAGGCTCACCGGATCACCAGCGACGGGCGGACGGGGACCACCCGCAGCCCCTCGGGGCCCGACTCGACGTGCGCGTTCGCGCCGTAGTGGTCCTTCAGCGCCTGGGTGGTGAGCACCTCGGCGGGGCGGCCGTGGGCGGCGACGTGCCCGCCCGACAGCAGCAGCAGGTGGTCGGCGTACTGGCCTGCGAGCACGAGGTCGTGCAGCGTGGAGATGACGGTGAGCCCGTCCTCGCGGCGCAGCGCGTCGACCAGTTCCAGCACCTGCTGGGCGTGGCCGAGGTCGAGGGCCGAGGTGGGCTCGTCGAGCAGCAGCAGCCGCGGCTGCTGCGCCAGCGCCCGGCCGAGGACGGCGCGCTGGCGCTCGCCGCCCGAGAGCGTGCGCAGCGGGCGGTCGGCGAACGAGGTGAGGTCGAGGCGCTCGAGGACGTCGTCGACGAGGCTGCGGTCGGACTCGCGCGGCCCGGCGAGCATGCCCCGGTGCGGGGTGCGCCCGAGCATCACGTACTCGCGCACCCGCACGCCGTCGGGCAGCAGCGGCACCTGCGGCGCGTAGCCGACGAGGCGGGCGCGCTCGCGGGCGCCGAGGGTGGCGACGTCGTTGCCGTCGAGCAGCACCGAGCCGTCGTGACGGGCCAGGCCGGCCAGGACGCGCAGGAGCGTGGACTTGCCCGCGCCGTTGGGGCCGACGACGCCGAGCCACCGCCCGGGTTCGACGGCGAGGTCGACGCCGTCGAGCACCCGGTTGCGCCCCAGGGTCACCCCGACGCCGCGGACCTCGACCAGCGCGCCGGCCCACGAGGCCAGCTCGGGGGCGCCACCGCCGTCGGCGAGACCGGCCAGCTCGGCTTCGAGGTCGTCGCCGACCGCGACGCCGTCGACGTCGTCGTGGTGGCCGTGCCACGTCCGCTCGCCCTCCGGGGTGAGCGCACCGTCCGGGGTGCTCGCACCGGGGGCGGCGTCGGGCCGCGGCTGGTCGGGGTTGGTGTCCATCTCGCCATCCGTCGTGCTGTCACTCATGCCGTGACAGACGTCCTCGTGCCGCGCGGGGGTGTCAGCGGCACGTCGCCGTCGCAGGCTATCCCGCCATCGGCCGTACTGCCGAGTCCTTGAAGCTTGCACCCCGGGGTCGGACGCTCACGGTGAGGTACCGCATGAACTGGGAAAACGATGTCAGCTGGAACTTCCGAGGCGCAGCAGGGCGGCGAAGAAGGGCGCGCCCACGAACGCGGTGACGACGCCGATCGGCAGCTCGGCGGGCGCGAGGACGCTGCGGGCCACGACGTCGGCGAGCACGAGGAACGCAGCCCCGCCCAGCAGCGACACCGGCAGGACGATCCGGTAGGAGGTGCCCGCCAGGCGGCGGACGACGTGCGGCACGACCAGCCCGACGAACCCGATCAGGCCCGCCGACGCGACGGCCGCCGCGGTGCCCAGGGACGCCGCGAACAGCACCAGCAGCCGCACCCGGGCCGGGCGCAGGCCCAGCGCCGACGCCTCGTCGTCCCCCACGGCGAGCACGTCGAGCAGGCGTCCGCACGCGATCAGCACGGCCGCCGAGACCACGACGTAGGGGGCGATCAGGCCGAGCTGGTCCCAGCTGGAGGTGCCGAGCTGCCCGAGCAGCCACGAGTAGACCTCGCGCAGGTTCTCCGCGTGCCCCTGCTGCACGAGGGTCTGCGCGGCGGTGAGGAAGGACGCCACGGCCACGCCGGCAAGCAGCAGCGTCGCGCCGTTTCCCGCGCCCCCGGCCCGCGTGGACAGCGCGCCGAGCACCGAGGCCAGCGCCACCCCGCCGAGGGCGCCCGCGAACGCGGCCAGCGGGACCATCCCCACCGGCCCGAGCTGGCGCACCGGCGAGTAGGCGATGACCAGCGTCGCGCCCAACCCCGCGCCCGCCGCCGCCCCCAGCAGGTAGGGGTCGGCGAGCGGGTTGCGGAAGACGCCCTGGTAGCCCGCGCCCGCCGTCGCGAGCATGCCGCCGACGACGGCCGCGAGCAGCACCCGGGGCAGGCGGATCTCCAGGAGCACGGTGGCCTGCAGCCGGTCCAGCCCACCGTCGAGGTGCACGCCGGGCAGCCGGTCCAGCAGCGTGAGCAGCGTGGGCCCCAGCGGCAGGTGCAGTGCGCCCGTGGTGGTGCCGATCGCCACCGCCACGAGCAGGGCCAGCGCGGCGACCGCCAACGCGAGGCCCGGGCGCCCCCCACGGGGCACCCGGGCGGTCACGGGGACGGCGGTCATCTCGGGCTCCGGTTCAGCTCGCGGGCAGGACGGTGAGGACCTGCTCGGCGAAGTCGGCGACGCGCGGGCCCCAGCGGCTGGCGATGTCGTCGTCGGCCTCCAGCACCCGACCCTGCGCCACGGCCGGGACCGCGGCGAACCCGGGGCGCTTGGCCACGGCCGCCTTGTCCTGGCTGCAGCACTTGGTGTCGGCCAGCACGATGACGGCCGGGCGCCGCCTTCACGATCGACTCGGCCGGCTGCGGGTACTCCCCCGCCTTCGCCGCCGCGGACCATCGGCGATGTTGGTGAGGCCGAACTGGCGGTACACGTCGCCGATGAACGTCGCGGAGCTCACCGAGTAGAACGTCTGGTCGAGCTCGTGGTAGACCGTCGCGCCCTTGGCGGCGGCCGGCGCCTTCGCGACGGCGTCCGCGATCCGCTTGCGCACCGACTCCACCAGCTCCCCCGCCTGCGCGTGCCGGCCGACGACGTCGCCGAGCTCCTGCCACTGCGCGTAGGCGCCTGCCAGGGTGTCGGGGGCGGGCATCAGGTAGACCGGGACGTCGAGCTTGCGCAGGCCGTCGGCGACGCCGTTGCTGTCGTTGGACAGGATCACGAGGTCGGGGGCGTACCCGGCGATCGCCTCGACGTTGGGCTGGAAGCCCGACAGCTTCGTCCGCGGGGCCTGCGCCGGGTAGGACGACTGGTCGTCGACGGCCTTGACCTGGCCGCCCGCGCCGACGGCGTAGAGCACCTCGGTGGCGGTGGGGCTGAGGCTGACGATCGCCGCGGGCTGCTTCTCGATCGCGAACGACGGGTTCGGGCTCGCGCTCAGCCGCAGCGGGTAGGCGGGACCGGAGGACGCGACCGGCGAGGCCGGGGACGACGCCGGGGCGGGCGCGTCGTCGCCGCACGCCGCGAGCGCGAGGACGGGCAGGGCGAGGGCGCCGAGGAGCGCCGCGCGCCGGGTGGTGAACGGGGCCATGAAAGGGACTCCAGGTGACGAACGGTGACGTCACCGGGTCTCCGCCCGATACGCCACCCTGTCCGCGAGGGTTGTTGGCGGACCACTCCCGGCAGGCGACCTGGCTCACGCCTCGGCGGTGAGGCGTACACAGTTGCGGGACAGCACCGGGTTCGCACCGGTTTCGCTGCCGGGGTGGAGGAGCTCGTCCGTGCCGAGCTGCCGGGTCGAGCCCGGCCGTGCCGGACCTTACCAGCCGGGCGAGCGGCGCCGTCGGCTCAGCCGGCCAGGAACGACAGCCGGACGCGGCGGCGGGGGTTGTCGTCGTTGGGGTCCACGAGCACGAGGCTCTGCCAGGTGCCCAGGGCGATCCGCCCGCCCAGGACGGGCAGGGTCATCGACGGCGCGACGAACGCGGGCATCACGTGGTCGCCGCCGTGGCCGCGCGAGCCGTGCCGGTGGCGGTAGACGTCCTCGCGGGGCAGCAGGCGGGCGAGGGCGTCGGCGAGGTCGGGCTCCGTGCCCGACCCGGTCTCGATCAGCGCGAGGCCGGCCGTGGCGTGCGGGACGAACACGTGCAGCAGGCCGTCACCGCGCCCGGCGCAGAACCGCTCGGCGTGGGCCGTGAGGTCGGTGACGAGCGTGGTGCCCGTGGTGAGCTCGATCTCGGTGCTGTCCATGGGCCCATCCTCGCGGGGGCCCCGGCCGTCAGCGCGGCCAGGAGGCGTCGATCTTGGCGACGGTCTCGTCCGTCGACTGCCCCTTGATCCATTCCGTGCCCTCGGACCAGAACGTGCCCGCGCCCACGGCGTCGGGCATCGAGTCCGACCCGTCGAACGCGACGACGACCGCCGGGTCGCGCAGCAGCTCGACGGACGCCTCGTCGAGCTTGCCCTCGACGCTGGTCAGGCGCAGCCCGCGGCTCGGGGAGATCCAGCCGCCCTGAGCGGCGCGGTCGTTGGCGAACTCGGGCGAGGCCATGTAGAGCTGCACGGCCTGGGTGGCGGCGTCGTCGGTGAAGCGGGTGACGAACTCGCCGCCGATGAGCACGGGGCGGGAGGTGCCGTCGACGGAGGGCAGGTAGAACGCGTAGACGTCCCCGTCGCGGGCCACCTCGGTGCCCGCCGGCCACTGGTTCACGTAGAACGAGGCCATCCGGTACATCGCGCACTCGCCGTCGAGGATCGGCAGGCCGCCCTCCTGGTAGGGGGTGCTGGCGATCGAGGCAGGGTCGCCGTAGCCGCCGTTGGTGTACTTGCGGTTCTTGAGGATGCCCCCGACCTCGTCGAAGGCCGCCTTGATCCGTGGGTCGGTGAAGGGGATCTTGTGCTCGACCCAGTCCTCGTAGACGTCGGGCCCGTCCAGGCGCAGCACGACGTCCTCGATCCAGTCGGTGAGCGGCCAGCCCGTGGCCTTGCCCGACTCGATGCCCGCGCACCAGGGCTTCACGTCACCCTCGGCGGCGATGCGCGCCGTCAGCGACTTCAGCTCCGCCCACGTCGTGGGCACCTTCCAGTTGTTGCGGCGGAACATGGCCGGCGAGTACCAGACCCACGACTTCACGTTGGCGCCCAGTGGGGCGGCATAGAAGACGTCGCCGACGGTGCCGTAGTCGAGCCACTGGCCGCTGTACTCGGCCCGCGCCAGCGTGGTCAGCTGCGCCGACGCCGGCTTGGCCTGGCCCGACGCCACGCTGTACTGCAGCAGGCCGGGCTGGGCGATGATCGCGAGGTTGGGCGGCGCCTTGGCCTCCAGCTGCTTGCGCAGGTCGGCCTCGAAGCCCTGCTTGCCGTCCCAGACGACCTTGATCCCCGTGCACTTCTCGAAGGCCCGGAACGTGCGGGTGAAGTTGGCGGCTTCGAGGTCGCGGATCGAGGACATGATCCGCACCGACGACCCCTCGTGCTTGCCGTACTGCACGTAGTCGCGGCAGGCCCCCACCTCGGCGGACGCGTCGGTGCCCGAGCCGCACCCGGCCAACCCCGCCAGCGCAGCCGTCACGGCCAGGGCCGCGGCGATCCCTCGCGTGCGCAGGGCCATCCTCATCCTCCTAGACGATGCTGGGCCGGCGGTCCTGCCCGAGCAGCAGCCCCCCCGGGCCGACATCGACGGTCAGCATCCCCGGGACCCGGCGACGCCGCAATGGTCGACGGCTCCGTGTTGGGACACGGCGACATCGGCCTCGCGGATGCTACGCCAGCGACTCACCCACCGTCAGGGGTCACCAACCAAACGTCATGAACCTCCCAGTTTCGGTCGGGAAGGATCACGGTCCGGCCACGGCCCGGTGAACGGCTCGGGTGGATCCGCGGCCCCAGCCATCCCGCGCCGGGATTTGGGGACGCTCCCCGCGGTATAGGCGCGGCGAGCGTCCCCAAAGCCGAGACCCCGCCACCCTGCGCCGGGATTTGGGGACGCTCCCCGCGGTATAGGCGCTGGGATGCTCCCCCAAGCGGAGACCCCGCGACCGGGGCTCCCAAGCCGAGACACAGAGGGACGACGACGGCGTGAGCCTGGCGTCACCCCGCAGGTGACGGCCGGAGAGCGAGCGGGCTCAGCGCGGCCAGGCGGAGTCGATGGTGGCGACGACGGAGGCGGTGGACCGGCCCTTGACCCACTCGACACCCTCGGACCAGAAGGCCCCGGAGCCCACGGCGTCGGGCATCGCGTCGGAGGCGTCGAAGCTGATCGCGGTGCGCTTGTCGCGCAGCAGCCGCAGGTTGGCCTGGTCGACGGCGTCGGGCAGCCAGTTCTCGCGCAGGTCGTTGGCGGGCGAGACCCACCCGCCCTCGGCGGCCCGCAGCCGGGTGAAGGTGGGGCTGATCATGAACCGCTGGGTCATCTCGGCGGCATCGGTGCGCCCGAAGCGGGCGAGGAACTCCCCGCCGATGCGCAGGGGCCGGGACGTGCCGTCGACGGACGGCAGCGGGAACGCCCACACGTCGCCGTCCTCGGCGATCTCGGTGCCGGCCGGCCAGCGGTTGGCCCAGGTGGAGGGCTGGCGGGACATCGCGCACGTGCCGTCGAGCACGGGCAGCGCGGCCTCGACGTTCGGCGTCGTGGCGATCGAGGCGGGCGCACCGAAACCGCCGTTGGCGTGGGCGGGGTCGCGCAGGAACCACGAGACCTCGTCGAAGGCGGAGCGGATCGGCGGGTCGGCGAAGTCGACCTGGTGGCGGATCCACTGCTGGTAGACGTCGGGCCCGGACAGGCGCAGGACGACGTCCTCCACCCAGTCGGTCAGGGGCGCACCGCTGGAGGTGCCCGACTCCAGCCCCTCGCACCACGGCCGGGTGTCGGGCCGCTCGGCGACCTTCGCCGTCAGCGACCGCAGCTGCGACCACGTCTGCGGCACCTGCCAGCCGTGCCGGCGGAACTCCGACGGGGAGTACCAGACCAGCGACTTCACGGTGACGCCGAGCGGCGGGGCGTAGAACTGCGAGCGCGTCGTCCCGTAGGTCAGCCAGGAGACGGGGAACGCCGCGATGGCGCGGGTGGTGAGCTCGGCGGAGGCGGGTTGCAGCAGGCCCGAGGCGGCCGCGGCGGGGATCTGCCCCGGCTGGTTGAGGACGACCAGCTCGGGCGGGGTGCGGGCCGCGATCCGGCGGGCGAGCTCGGCCTCGAGGTCGCTGCGGCCCTCGCGGACGACGTCGATGCCCGTGCAGTGCTCGAAGGTGAGGAACGCCCGGCCCAGCCGCTCGGCCTCCAGGCCCTGGGCGGCAGACAGGATCCGCACCTTCTCGCCGGGGTGGCGGCCGTACTCCGCGTAGTCGCGGCAGGCGTCCCCGTTCGCCGTGGTGTTACCGCTCACCACCCCCGGCAGGCCCGCGGCGAGCCAGGCGCTGGCGCTGACCACGGCCGCGCACGCGGCGCCCGCCAGTGCCAGGAACCGGCCCTCTCGCGACATCGTTGCCACCCCCACGCTCGCCCGCCTGTCGGCAGGAGTCCGAGACCGGCGGGCCGGCCACGTGGGCCGACCCGCCACCGACCCGTCGCCGGGCCGAAGGGGTCAAGACTGGACTTACGCAACGATCGAAGTCAACTCGAACGAACGCGGACGTCCGTTCGCGGAGCTCAACCCTGCAGTCGGCCGATCGCGTGCTGCACGAGCGTAATGAGGCCCTGCTTGGTGGCGGCCCTCGAGCGCGCGTCCGTGTAGATCATCGGGACGTCGGCCGAGATCGCCAGGGCGTCGCGGACGTCCTCGATCTGGTGCCGCGCGATCCCGTCGAAGCAGTTCACCGCGACGACGAACGGGATCTTGCGGGTCTCGAAGTAGTCCACGGCGGGGAAGCACTGCTCCAGCCGCTCGGTGTCGACGAGGACGACCGCACCGATCGCGCCGTGCACCAGGTCGTCCCACATGAACAGGAACCGGTCCTGCCCCGGGGTGCCGAACAGGTACAGCCACAGGTTGCCCGGCAGCGCGATCCGGCCGAAGTCCATGGCCACCGTGGTGGTGGTCTTGCGGTCGGTCTGCCCGCCCGCGTCGTCCACGCCGATGCTGTGCTCGGTCATGGCCGCCTCGGTGGACAGCGGGTCGATGTCGGAGATGGAACCGATGAAGGTCGTCTTGCCGACGGCGAACCCGCCGGCCACGACGATCTTGACGACGGTCGGGGGGGCCGTCGGCTCGGGAGCCGCCACGGCACCGCCGGTCGACGGTGCCGATGCCGGCGCGGCCACGTCAGAGCGCGGAAATGCCATTGAGAACACTCTCCAGGACGCTGAGGGTCGAGGCGGGGTTGTAGGCGGACTCCGTGGCGGTCAGCCCGTCGATGCGCACCAGTTCGGCGTCGGCGAGGTCCCCCACCAGGACCCGCACGACGCCCACCGGCAGCTTCAGGTGGGCCGACACCTCGGCGATGGACAGGTACTGCCCGGCGGTGAGCTCGAGGATCCGACGCTCCTCCGGTGACCGTGCGGGGGTCGGCTGCCCGACGGCGCGCACGAGCGCCTCGATCGGGAGCGCCTCCGAGCTGGGCCGCGTGCGCCCGCCCGTGACCGTGTACGGGCGGACCGTCGAGGCGTCCTCGAAGTCCTCCTCGGGCTCCCGGCGGCTGAGGTGGTCGCTCACCGGCTCACCCCGCGTAGGCGGCGCGGGTGGGGCCGGCGACGGGCAGGCGCGCCCGCATCTCCGAGACCAGCTGCGGCGTCAGGGTCGTCTCGGTCCGGCTGACCAGCAGGGCCATCTCGTAACCGACGAGCCCGACGTCGCAGCCCGCGTCGGCGACGACCGCGAGCACCGACCCGTCCGAGATGGTCATGAGGAACAGGAACAGGGTGTCCATCTCGATGATCGACTGCCGGACGTCGCCGCTGCGCAACTGCCGCGCGGCGCCCCGGGTCAGGCTCGACATCCCGGCCACGATCGCCGACATCTGGTCGCCGCTGGTGCGGTCCAGCTCGTCGGACATGGCCATGAGCAGGCCGTCCGCGGACACCACGAGCGTGTGGCGCACCCCGGGGACGCTCTTGACGAAGTTGTCCAGCAGCCAGTTGAAGTTGGCCGCTTCAGGGCTCATCGCGGTCACGGTCGGTTCCTCCGGTCGGTGGTGCGGGTGGGTCGCGGGGGGCGCGGGGCGCGCGCCGACGCTCGGGCGGTCACTGGCCCTCCTGCCGGCGCGGCAGCGGCCGGTGGGCAGCCGGGGAGGTCCGGCCCCGCTCGACGCCGGCGGTGAAGCCGGTGAGCATCGAGCGGACGTCGGCGGCGTTGCGCCGGCGCGGGGAGTCGGCGCCGTCCTCGACCTCGGGGGCGGGCTCGGGCTCCGGCGGGGCCTCGACGGGCGTGCGGCGGGCCAGCGGGGGCCGGGTCGCGGCGACCGCGGAGGGCCGGTACGACGACAGGGCCGACAGCTCCGACAGGGCCTCGCTGGCGAGCTTGGACCGCGCCGAGTCCTCCGCGTCGTCCCGCTCGTAGCCGTGGTGGGCGGGCTGCGGTGCCGGGGCCGTGCGGGCGGCCGGGACGCCGTGGGCTCCCCCGACGGGCGCGGCGACGGGACCGGACGGGGCGGGCGGGGCGCCGACGGGCGCCACCGGGGCGGCGTCCGCACCGGCGGGCACCGGAGGCAGGAGCGTGCGGGACGACGGCGCGGGCGCGGGTGCCGGGGCGTGGCCCTGGACCTCGCGGCGGCGGCCCAGCCGGAACCCGCCGCGCGAGGCGTGCCGGGCCGGCAGGACGTCGATCGAGGGCACCAGCGTGGCCGGCGGCGCGGGTTCGGCCACGGCAGGGGCGGGCGGAGGTTCCTCACCCGCCGCCGGACGCGACGCGGACGGGAGGTCCGCCAGGCCCGCGAACGCCTCCGCGGCACCGGGCGCCCCGACCCAGGGCCGGCGGGACGGCTCGGGATCGGCCTGGGGCTCCGGTTCGGGATCGGCCTGGGGCTCCGGCTCGGGCAGCGGGATCGGCCCGGACGCGAGCGCCCACGGCTGTGCGGGCACGAGCGGCTTGAGCTCGGGCGTGGCCGACGCCGGCGCGTCGGGCTCCACGGCGGCCTCGGCCCACGAGAACGACGGCGCGACGGGCTCGGGCTCGGCGGCGACCGGCTCCTGCGCGGACCACACCGGCTCCGGCTCGGGCTCCGGCGTGACGGCGACCGGCTCCGGGGCGGACCAGACCGGCTCCGGCTCGGGCTCCGGCGTGACGGCGACCGGCTCCGGCGCAGTCCAGACCGGCTCCGGCTCGGGCTCGGGCGTGACAGCGACCGGCTCCGGCGCAGTCCAGACGGGCTCGGGCTCGGGCTCCGGCGCGGTGAGGGGCGCGACCTCGACAGCCGGTGCGGCGGCGTGCCGGTGGGCGTGGGGAGCGGGGTCGGCCGGGACGTCGAGGTCGGACACCAGCTCCCCGGGCGCACCGGGCTGCGGCGGCACGGTGGCCATGCCACCCGCGGGAGGCGTGGTGGTGCGCGCGGCGTCCTGGCGCAGCGCGTCCCTGCGGGAGCGGAAGCCCGAGAACAGGCCGCTGCGGGCCGGGGGCGCCTCGTCGGTGGTCTCGGACGCCGCCTCGGCGGCGGGAGCGGGGTCGGTGCCGGGCTCAGTGTCGCTCGGCGCCACGAGCGCTGCCGGGACGGCGGCCTCGTCCTGCCAGTCCACGGCGCGGGCGGCCTCGTCGACGATGTCCTGGGGGTCGGCGTCGGGCACGTCGACGGCCCACGCGTCGGGCGCGGTCCACGGCTGCGCGTCGGCGCCGAACTCGTGGCCGTCGAGCAGCTCGGGCACGGCCGGGTCGAACAGGCCCCGCTCGGCCCCGACCGGCTCGGCCCACGCGGGAGCAGCGGGGGCAGGGGCAGCGGAGTCGGCGATCTGCCGCAGCGGCAGGGAGGCCGTTGCGGGGGCCTCCTCCACCGGGGCCACGGGAGCCGCAGGCGCGGGCGCCTCGACGGCGACGGGTGCGGCGGGCATCGGCAAGGCGGCGGGCATCGGCAGGGCCGCGGGCAGAGCCGCAGGCAAGGCATCGGGCAGGGCGGCGGGCACGGCGTCGTCGGCGCTCTCGCCCTCACCAC
The DNA here is from genome assembly GCA_046330935.1 of Kineosporiaceae bacterium. GTDB lineage: Bacteria > Actinomycetota > Actinomycetes > Actinomycetales > Kineosporiaceae > JAXLRU01. Next base: position 1,171,508 of record JAXLRU010000002.1, on the reverse strand, counting down.
GGCGGCGCGGCAGCTCGGCACCGCGCCGGGGCAGCCCGGTGGGCGGCACGGCGGCGATGGCGCCGGTGTCGACGGCGTCGCTGAGCGCATCGAGCGTGGCGGGCGCCACCCGGGGGAACGGCGGCGGGACGGCGGGCGCCACGGGCGAGGCGGCGACAGCGGCGACGGCGGCGACGGCCGGGTCGGGGCCGGGGCCGTCGGGACGCCCCGGCGGCAGCATCGGCGGGCGCGGCGAGACCGGCAGCGGGGTGGCGCCGGCGGCGGGCGGCAGGGCCGAGACGGGGCCGGAGACGACGGGCGTGGCCTGCGCGTCGGGCGTGCCGCCCTCGACGGGCAGCGACGAGGCGAGGAACAGCGACAGCGGCAGGTCGACGATCGCGATGGTGCCGCGGGGGGTCGCCGGGTGCAGCTCCACGCCGGCTTCGAGCCGCTGGGCGAGCCGTCCGACCACGAAGAACCCGAGCCGCTGCGAGCCGACGGCGTCGGTGATCGAGGGGTGGTGGATCCGGGTGTTCGCGTCGGCGAGCTCCTCGGCGGTCATGCCGAGGCCGTCGTCGGTGATGGCGATGCGCACGGCGTCGGGGGCCTCGGGCGGCACCATCCCGGCGGTGACCATCACGTAGCTGCCGGGGTCGGAGAAGTGGGTGGCGTTCTCCAGCAGCTCGGCGAGCAGGTGCGCGGTGGGCAGCGCGAGGTGCGCGACGACCTGCGGGTCCACCTGCAGGGCGAGGCTGATCCGGTCGTAGTGCTCGATCTCGCTGGTGGCGGTGCGGATGACGTCCGACAGCGGCATCGGGCGTCGCAGCCGCCGGCCCGACTCGATGCCCGAGAGCACCAGCAGCGACTCGGCGTTGCGGCGCATCCGGGTGGCGAGGTGGTCGAGCCGGAAGAGGTTGTCGAGGGTGTCGGGGTTCTCCTCGGTGCGCTCCAGCTGGTCGATGAACGCGAGCTGGCGCGACAGCAGGGTCTGGTTGCGGCGGGCGATGTTGACGAACATCTCCGCGATCGAGCGGCGCAGCTGCGCCTGCCCGACGGCGACGTCGATCGTGCCGTTGGCCAGCTCCTGCAGCGCGGCGGTGAGCTCGGCGAGTTCGCCGGTCGACGACGAGCTGCCCACGACGGGGCGCTGGACGACGGCGCCGGGGTCGTGCTGCAGGGTCTCGACGACCGCGGGCAGCTCCCCGCGCAGGCGGTGCGCGTCGCGGGTGAGGCGGCGCAGGGGGCGCACCAGGCGCCCGGACATGGTGATCCCGAGCAGCAGGGAGACGAGCAGCACGACGGCGGCGGCGCCGATCGTGGCCCAGGCGCGCAGCCAGGCGGTGCGCGCGGCGTCGGAGGCGTCGGACGCCGCAGCGGCGGCGAGGGTGGTGGCCTGCCCGGCGTAGACCTTCGCGTGGGCGGTGGTGGCCGCGCTCCACTGGTCGAGGCGGACGGAGGGGCGGCTGCCCGCGGGCGCCGAGACGAGCTTGCCCCGCATGGAGGCGACGGCGCCGGCGGAGGAGTCGCGCTTGAGCGCGGCGTTCAGGGACGCGACGTCGGCGGCGTCGGCGCGGCGGCGCACGGCCTCGACAGCGTCCTCCTGGGCGTCGGCGGCCTCGAGGAGTTCGGTCTGCAGCTGGGGCCGCGCGCCGGCGGCGAGGACGACGACGCCGGCGATCTGCTCGCGGGCGGCGGCCTCGGTGGCGTGGGCCAGGGCGCCGTAGGCGTCGAAGGTGGCGGCCTGCTCGCGGTCGGTCAGCCCGGCGGCGACCGCGGCGGGCACGTCGACGTCGGCGGCGATGACGTCCTCGTAGGCGCCGAGGGTGCCCAGGACGTCCAGCTGCCGCTTGTCGATCTTGGCGCGCACGCCGCGCAGGCCCGCGTTGGCGGCGGAGGCACGGGCGAGGCCCGCGGCGGCGGACGGCGAGGACGCGGCGGCGACGTCGCCCGGCAGCGCCGATCGTGCCGCGAGGACGGCGCGGTCGGAGGCCGCCCGGGCGCCCTTGAGCTTGCCCGCGGCACCGGCGTCGCCGAGCAGGGAACGCACGGTCAGCGCACGTTCGTTCTGCAGGGCCCCGACGAGCGCCGACATGGGCGGCGCGGCCTGCGCGACGTCACGGGTGACGCCGGCCTGGCGCGCCTGGTCGACCGCCTGCACACCGATGAGCGACGCCGCCGCGACCAACACCGCGTACGGCAGCGCCATCACTGCCAGGGTCTTCGACCGGATACCTCGGGTGCGCAGCATGGGGACCTTCCGCTCGCTCGCTGCCGACGGCGCGCCTTGTCTGCCCACCGGCGGCCCGCGGTTGTTCTCGGCCGCCGAGGCCGCCCGATTGAGGCCCGAATGGGCGCGGATTGGCCGCGGACCGGTCAGGGACCCGCCGCAGGCTGAAGTGGTTCACCCGTCCGGCGCAGCCCACACTGAGCGTGTGCGTCCCGTGCGAGGCTCCCTGTCGTGCCGGTGCCGTCCCGCGCAGGCGACGGCGGCCCGCCCGGGTGAGCGTCCGTGACGGGCGGGCCTGCCCCCCACACGTCCACGCTCGCCGTCGTCCTCGCCGGTGGCGCCTCGCGCCGCTTCGGCCGCGACAAGCTGCGCGAGGTCGTCGACGGCGTGAGCCTCCTCGAGCGCGCCCTGGCGGCGGTGCCGGCGGGCGTGACGGCGGTCGTCGCGGGCCCCGAGCGCGACGGCGGGCCCGCCGCGGCCGTCCTGTCGGTGCTCCGGGAGGCGCCCGACGGGCTCGTGCGGGTGCTCGTGCTCGCCGGCGACCAGCCCTTCGCCGCGGCCGTGGTGCCGCACCTGCTGGCCGCCCTGCCCGGGCCGGGGCAGGGCGCTGCGGCCGGGCGCGAGGCGGAGGATCCGACGATCGCGGGCGGACCGCAGGGGGCGATCGCGGTCGACCCGTCGGGTCACCGGCAGCCGCTGCTCGCCGTCTACGCCGCGGGGCCGTTGCGCCGGGCCCTGGAGGCGCTGCCCGACGACGCCCGCGGGGCGGGGCTGCTGCGCGTGGTGGCGGGCCTGCGCCTCGTGGAGGTCGCCGTCGGGCACGAGCACGCCTCCGACGTGGACACCCCCGCCGACCTCGCCAGGGCCAGGGCCAGGGCCCGCGCCCGGGCCCTCGGCGGCGGCGCGTGACGGCGCTGCGCCGGCTCGGCGTCCCCGCGGCGGTCGTCGCGCTCGCCGTCGCCCTGGTGGCCACGGGAGTGCTGCCGGGTGGCGAGGCGGCCGAGGTGCTGGAGCGCGTCGTCCCGGTCCTCGGCTTCCTCGTCGCGGTGACGGTGCTGGCGGAACTCGCCGACGGCGCCGGGCTGTTCGACGTGGCCGCGGCGCTCGCCGTGCGGGCCGGGCGCGGGCGGGTGCCGGCGCTGGGCGCGCTCGTCGTCGTCCTGGCGGTGGCGTGCACGGTGCTCGGGTCCCTCGACACGACGGCCGTGCTGCTCACCCCGGTGGTCGTGCGGCTGGCGCGGCGGTTGGGGCTGGACCCGCTGCCGTGGGCGGTGACCACGCTGTGGCTGGCGAACACCGCGTCGTTCCTGCTGCCCGTCTCGAACCTCACGAACCTGCTCGCGGCGCAGCGCCTGGACTGGACCGCGGCCGCCTGGGCCGCGCGGATCTGGCCCGTCGCCGCCACCGCGGCCCTGCTCACCGCCGGGCTCGCGTGGCTGCTCTTCCGCGGGCACGTGCGGGGGCGCTACGCGGTCCCTCGCCGGGACGGGCGGCCTGCGGGCGACGGCGAGGGGGACGGTGACGGCGACCGCGAGGGGCACGGCGACCGCGACGGCGTGCTGCTCGGGGCGGCGGCCCTGGCGTGCCTGGGCTTCGTGGCCGCGGTGCTGGCGGAGGTGCCCGCGTGGGCGGCAGCGGGGACGGGTGCGGTGGTGCTCGCCGTCGTCGCCGTGGTCCGCCGGCCCGGCCTGGTGCGCCCGCAGCTCGTGCCGGTGACGATGCCGCTGGTCACGGGGGCGCTGTTCCTGCTCCTGGCGGCCGCCGACCGGCACGGCGCTCGCGGCGGCGGCTCGCGGACCTCGTGGACACCGGCCGGGCCCGCTGGCCGCGGCCGCACCGCTGTGGCGTCGGCGGTCTCGGCGAGCCTGGTGAACAACCTGCCCGCCTACCTGGCCCTGGAGCCGGTGGCCGCGGCGGGGCCCGGCGGGTCCGCGGTGCCGCTGCTCGCCGTCCTGGTGGGGGTGAACGCGGGCCCGCTGCTGACCCCGTGGGGGTCGCTGGCCGTCGGTCCTGCGGGCCGCGCGTTGCCGCGCGGCCCTCGCCCTCGACATCGACGCGGGACGGGTCCTGGTGACGTCGTGGCTGCTGGTCGCGCTCGTCGTCCCGGCCGCTGCCGTGGTGCTCTCGCTCACGGCGGGCTGACCGGGACGACGCGCACGAACCGTGCTCAGCGGGGCGTCACAGGGACTTCCAGGGGTCGACGGAGAAGTCGTCGACGAGCCACTGCGCCGTCGAGGAGTTGGCCGCCTCGAACTTCACGCAGACGCTGCGCCACCCGTCGGCCGCGACGTCGGGGATCGCGAGCGCGTCGCTGACCTGCCAACGGCCCGAGCCGCCCGGCAGCCAGTACGTGCGGGTGGTCGACGTCGTGCCGCGCCAGATCGTCAGGGTCACCTTGAGCCGCGCGTTCGTGTCGGTGGGCGCGAGGTAGAAGAAGCGGACGTAGGGCATCGACACGGTGGCGCAGAAGGTCGGCGTCGTGGCCGTGCCTCCCGGGCCGAGCCACAGCGACTTGGAGCCGCCGCCCCAGACCTTCCAGGGGTCGTTGCCGTTGCCGATGCCGGCCTTGCCCCACAGCCCCCACCCGGTGGCTCCGGACTCGAAGCCGCCGCCCTGCATGAGGTAGTAGTTGCGGGTGTCGCCCCATTGCCGGAACGGCTGCGCGGTGGAGCGGTCCTGGCACGGGATGTCCATCGCGGCGGAGGCGGGCGCGGCGGGGCCGGTCAGGACGACGGCGAGAGGGGCCACCACAGCGGCGGCGAGCACCGCTGCCAGGCGCTTCCAGCCGAGGGTGCGGGTCGTGGATGCCATGGTTCCTCTACTTCCTGTGATCAAGCTTTCACCTTCTGTCATCAGTGTGAGCGTTCACATGGCGAGAGAAGGTGCCCCGGCCCCCGCGTCACCCCCGTGCCGCGGCCCCGCACCCGGCCGGCGGGGCTGCGCATCCGATCGGGTGAACCGCTCACTGGCGTCGTCAGGGCAAGCACGCTGCGTCATCCCTCGCCCGGCGTCGCGGACCGCTCGCACGGCCGTCGCCATCGTGATCGCGCCGCCGCCCGCAGACACAGACGCAGGTGCGCCGGTCGCGATCGTGATCGCGGCCGGCGCACCCGATGCGCGGGAGGTCAGCGCAGGGACTTCCACGGGTCGACCGAGAAGTCGTCGATCAGCCACTGCGCGGTCGAGGAGTTCACCGCCTCGAACTTCACGCTGAGGGTGCGGTACCCCCAGCCGTAGACGTCCGGGATCGGGATGGCGGGGCTGACCTCCCAGCGGTTGGAGCCAGCCGGCAGCCAGTACTGCTGCTGGGTGGACGCCGAGCCGCGCCAGATCGTCATGGTGACCTTGAGCCGCGCGTTCTGCTCCGGCCCGGCCAGGTAGAAGAAGCGGATGTAGGGCTCGGTGACGTCGGCACAGAAGGGCGGGGCCGTCACCGTGCCGCCCGGGCCCAGCCACATGGCACGCTGCCCGCCGCCCCACACGCCCCACGGGCTGCCGCCGTACCCGACGCCGGCCTGACCCCACGTGCTCCAGCCCTGCTGACCCCACTCGAAGGTGCCGCCCTGGAGGGAGTAGTAGGTGCGCGTGTCGCCCCAGCGCTGGAACGGCATGGCCGTCGAGCGGGGCTGGCACTGGATGATGTCGGCGGCCTGGGCGGGCGCCCCCGGGAGGACCACCGCCAGCGGGGCCGCCAGCGCCGCGGCGAGCGCGAGCGCGACGCGCTTCCAGCCCGGGGCTCGATGCGTGGCCATGGGTCCTCCAACTTTCCGTATCTTTCGAACTACGTGGTGTGATCATCCTGGGGTCAGGGCCCGCCCGAGTGGGGGGCTCGCCTCGTGGATCACCCGGCTGACGAGGCCGTGACACCCGCCCGGACGGTCGCTGCTCCGATCGGGTGGGCAGGTGCTCCTGGACGCAGGGGCGAGCACGCACCGTGACGCCATGCGTCCCGTCCGGACCACCCCGCCACCCGCACGTCCGCGACGTCCGCGACGACCGCGACGTCCGCGCCGTCCGCGCCGTCCAGCCGCACACGCGACCGCCCCCGCCCGCTCACGAGGAGCGGACGGGGGCGGTCGGGACGGCGTGCGGCTCAGCTCACAGCGACTTCCAGGGGTCGACCGAGAAGTCGTCGATCAGCCACTGGGCCGTCGAGGAGTTCACGGCCTCGAACTTCACGCTGAGGCTGCGGTAGCCGTCGGCGTAGACGTCGGGGATCGGGATCGCCTGGCTGACCTCCCAGCGGCCCGAGCCGCCGGGCAGCCAGTACTGCTGCGTCGTCTGGGTGGTGCCGCGCCAGATCGTCAGGCTCACCTTGAGCCGCGCGTTCTGCTCGGGGCTGGCCAGGTAGAAGAAGCGCACGTACGGCTCGGCGACCGAGGCGCAGAACGTGGGCGCGACGGCGGTGCCGCCCGGGCCGAGCCAGAGGGCGCGCGACCCGCCGCCCCACACCTTCCACGGGCTGCTGCCGTTGCCGATGCCGGCCTGGCCGTAGAGGTCCCAGCCCTGGTTGCCGTACTCGAAGCTGCCGCCCTGCAGCAGGTAGTAGTTGCGCGTGTCGCTCCAGGGCCGGAACGGCGTCGCGGTGGTGCGGTCTTGGCAGGGGATGATCGTCGCCGCGGACGCCGGGGCCGTGGGGCCGCCGAGGGCGACCGCCATGGGCGCGACGAGCGCGCCCGCGAGGACGAGAGCGGCTCGCTTCCAGCCGCCCATGCGCGTTCTGACCTTCACGAGTGTCTCCATGTCTGGTCGGGTGGGGATCGGACGGATCAGCGGTCGGCCGCGAGGCACGAGCTGGAGGTCGGGGCGGCGGAGCATGCCCCGACGGCGGAGGACGACGGCGCGGAGGCGCCGAGGGTGAGTGCCGTGTGCGCCGCGAGGACCCCGGCGGTGACGAGCGCGGCGCGCTTCCATGCGCGAGCGGTGCTGGCGGTCATCGCTGTCTCCCTGGGGTGCCCGGGCCCGCTCCTGTGAGCGTTCACAGGTGAGGTGTCGTCCTCCCGCGCCCCGGTGCTTCAGGCCGGGAGCTGCGCCTCACCCCGGCGGCGTCCTCGCGCCACCCCGGACGGCGGTCGTTGCGCCGCAGGGGTGACGGCGGGCCCGCGCGGTGCCCGAATCGCCCCGTCGCCGGGCCACGCAGCGTCCGCCGCCCGGGTGACGGGCCGCCCGTGCCACCCGCGGATAGCCTCGCCCCATGCGCGCTGTCCTGGTCCAGACCCCCGGCGGGCCGCAGCACCTGACCCTCGGGGACGTGCCCGACCCGCAGCCCGCGCCCGGCGAGGTCGTGCTCGACGTCGTCGCCACCGCCGTCAACCGCGCCGACGTCCTGCAGCGTCAGGGCTACTACCCGCCGCCGCCCGGCGCGAGCGAGGTGCTGGGGCTGGAGGCGTCCGGGCGCGTGCGCGCCGTCGGGGACGGGGTCGAGGGCTGGGAGGTCGGGCAGCCGGCGTGCGCGCTGCTCGCCGGCGGTGGCTACGCGGAGCAGGTCGCGGTGCCCGTGGGCCAGCTGATGCCGGTGCCGGCGGGGCTCGACCTGGTCGACGCCGCGTCCCTGCCCGAGGTGGCCGCCACCGTCTGGTCCAACGTCGTGATGCTCGCGGGCCTGCGCCCAGACGAGACGCTGCTCGTCCACGGCGGAGCGGGCGGCATCGGCACGTTCGCCATCCAGCTCGCCCGGGCGATCGGCGCCCGCGTGGCGGTGACGGCCGGATCGGCCGCCAAGCTGCAGGCGTGCGCCGACCTCGGCGCGCAGGTGCTGGTGGACTACCGCACCGAGGACTTCGTGGACGCCGTCCTGCGCGCCACGGACGGGCGCGGCGCCGACGTCGTCCTCGACGCTATCGGCGGCGCCTACCTCGCCCGCAACGTCGAGGTGCTCGCCGTGCACGGGCGCCTGGTGGTGATCGGCCTGCAGGGCGGGCGGCGGGCCGAGCTCGACCTCGCCGCACTGATGGCCAAGCGGGCCGCCGTCCTCGCGACGACGCTGCGCGCCCGCCCCCTGGGCGAGAAGGCCGCGATCTGCGCGGGCGTCGTCCAGCACGTGTGGCCGCTCGTCGCCGACGGTGTGATCCGGCCCGTCGTGCACGCCCGGCTGCCCTGGACGCAGGTGGCGGCCGCCCACGAGCTCCTCGAGCGCTCCGAGCACGTGGGAAAGGTGGTGCTCGTCGTGCGCCCGGAATGACCGTCCCGGGGCCGCCGAAACGACCGCTCCACGTGGCACGACGGGAATCAGAATCCTCCGAGAAGTCTCGGCGCACAGCGGCCCCCCGGGTTCCGGCCGCGGGAATCCCCCCGGCGGACGCAGCTACGGCGTTGACATCGGTCGCACGCCTTGCCAGGGCTTCCTGCCTGGCCTAATGTCGCCGTCCGCCCCTCCCCGGCCGGGGGCGGGCACTGTCCGCCCCGATCCTTCCGCTCGCCGAATACGACGGGGCCGCAGGAGTTGTGATCGATCACAGTCGAGGCCGGAAAAAGTGTGATGGGGACCGTCGCCGGCGCACCTTTCGGCGACCAGAGGAACAGGTGACGCTCGATGAAGAGATTCGCGTTCACGGCGATGGCCTCGCTGGCCGCCGCGAGCCTGGCGGTGTCGGGCGCCCTGGTGCTGGGCTCCGGGGCCGACGCGGCGACGTCCAACGGCGGCTACCGGATCATGCCGCTCGGCGACTCCATCACCCTCGGCTTCGGCTCCTCCGGCGGCGGCTACCGGCCCACGCTGTGGCGCAACCTCACGGGCGCGGGGGCCACCGTCGACCTCGTCGGGTCCGTCAGCGACAACCCGCTGCCCAGCGGCCTGGGCGACGGCGACCACGAGGGCCACTCGGGCTGGACGATCCAACAGGTGCTCGACAACGTCACGCGGTGGCAGCAGTCGGCCCGGCCGCAGACGATCCTGCTGCACATCGGCACGAACGACCTGACCAACCGCGACACGGCGAACGCGCCGGGGCGGCTGGAGCAGCTGGTCGACCGCATCCTCGCCAACGACCCGTCGGTGAACCTGTTCGTGGCCTCCATCATCCGGATGAGCTACGCCAGCGGCACCGCCGACGTCCAGACGTACAACTCCCGGATCCCGGCGCTCGTCTCGGCGCGGGTGGCCAAGGGCTTCAAGGTCTACAACGTCGACATGTTCTCGGCGCTGGGCACCTCCGACCTCGGCGACGCCGTCCACCCCAACAACAACGGCTACGTGAAGATGGGCAACGCCTGGTGGGCGGCCCTGCAGGCGCACCCCGAGGCGTACGGCAAGGGCACCGGCCCGACCCCGACGACGACCAGCCCCACCACCAGCGCCCCGCCGCAGACCGGCGTCGTCCTGGAGTCGACGTTCGAAGGCGGCCAGGCCGGCGGGTGGACGGGCCGGGCGAGCGAGCAGCTGAGCCTCGTCTCCGGCGGCCACAGCGGCAGCTCCGCGTTGAGCGTCACGGGCCGCACGGCGTCCTGGAACGGGGCCAGCCGCGACGTCACCGGCACCCTGCGACCGGGCAGCACGTACTACCTCGCCGCCTGGGTGCGGCTGGCCGCGGGCGAGAGCGCCACCACGGCCAACCTCAGCATCCAGCGCACGAGCGGCGGCACGACGTCCTACGAGCAGGTCGCCTCCGCGGTGGCCGCCACCGCCGACGGCTGGACGCGCCTGGCCGGCACCTACACCGTCCCCGCCGACGTCACCGCCGTCAGCGTCTACGCCGAGCTGGCCTCGGACACGGCGAGCTTCCTGCTCGACGACGTCGTCGCCTCGACCACGCCGATCACGACCGAGCCGACGACCACCTCGCCCACCCCCACGACGACCACCCCGACGCCGACGACCACCAAGCCGAGCCCCACCAAGACCACGAAGACCGGCAAGGTCACGACGGTGAAGAAGTGCAAGACCGGCAAGAACGGCAAGAAGACCTGCAAGACGGTGACGAAGACCAGGAAGTGACGTGACGGCGGGCGGGGTCTCGTCCACGTGGACACCTGCCCGCCGCCGTCCCTCCCCCGATGAGCAGGTTCCGTGAGGACACGCCGTGCCGGGCGCCGGCGTGTCCTCACGGAGCCTGCTCATCTGCATGAAGGGACGAGTCCGGCGACCCGCCGCTAAAGGCGTGGCGGACGAATCGGGCGCGTTGCCATACTCGCCCGATGCCGTTGCTGGAGGCCTCCGGGCTGACCAAGGTGTTCCGTCGCGCCGACAAGGCCCCGGGGCTGCGGGGCTCGGTGAAGCACCTGGTCCAGCGCCACTACACCGAGCACATCGCCGTCGACCACGTCGACCTCACGGTGGAGGCGGGCGAGGCCGTCGCCTACGTGGGGCCCAACGGCGCCGGGAAGTCCACGACGATCAAGATGCTCACGGGCATCCTGGTGCCGACCTCGGGCAGCATCACCGTCGCAGGGGTGGTCCCGCACCGGCAGCGGATCGAGAACGCGCGCCGGATCGGCGTCGTCTTCGGCCAGCGCACCCAGCTGTGGTGGGACCTCCCGGTGCGCGAGTCGCTGGAGCTGCTGCGCGACATCCACGGCCTACCGCAGGCCCGCTACGCTGCGACCCTCGAACGCCTCGACGCCGTCCTCGGCCTGGAGGAGCTGCTGCCCTCCCCCGCGCGCAAGCTGTCCCTGGGCCAGCGGATGCGCGCCGACCTCGCCGCCGCCCTGATCCACGAGCCGTCGATCGTCTACCTCGACGAGCCGACCATCGGCCTCGACATCTCGGTGAAGGACAGGGTCCGCGCATTCGTCCGGCAGCTCGTGGCCGACGGCACCACCGTCATGCTCACCACCCACGACCTCGGCGACATCGAGGACATCTGCAAGCGCCTCGTCATCCTCGACGGCGGCAAGATCGTCTACGACGGCGACCTGCAGTCGGTGAAGGACGCCCACGCCCGCGAGCGCGTCGTCCACGTGACGCTCGCGACCCCCGTCACCTCGGTGGAGGCCCTGCGGGCGGCGCTGCCGGCCGCGCGGATCGAGGGCGAGGACGGCGACCGGCAGCTGAGCATCACCATCGACCGGCTGGCGGTCGGCGTCGGCGACATCCTCGCCGCCGTGGGCACGCAGGCCGAGCTGGTCGACCTGTCGATCGACGAGCCCGCGATCGAGGACGTCGTGCGCAAGGTGTACGACGGCAGCCTCCACCCGGGGCGGCCGGCGTGACGCTGCGGGCCTACTACGGGATGGGCCGGGCGGCGCTGAAGTCGCTGCTCGCCTACCAGACGACGTTCCTGTTCGGCCTGCTCGCCTCGACGTTCTCGGCGGCGGCCATGCTCTACCTGTGGCGGGCGGTGCTGGCGTCCGGCACGACCTCGCGCGGCTTCGACTGGCCGACGATGAAGACGTACCTGCTGGTGGCGTTCGTGTTCTCGTCGCTGGTGTCCGGCTACGTCGACTACCGGATGGCGTTCCGGATCCGGCAGGGCGAGGTGGCCCTCGACCTCGTGCGCCCCGTGGACTACCAGTGGTCGCGCTTCGCCGAGGCGATCGGGTTCGCCGGGTACGAGCTGGGGACGGCGCTGATCGTGGCGGGGGTCGCGGCCTCGCTGTTCGGGGGTCTGGGTGCGCCGTCGGCGTCGGCCCTCGCCCCCCTGGCGCTCAGCGCCGCGCTGGTGCTGCCGCTGCGGTTCGCGTTCGTCTACGTCTGCGGCCTGTCGGTGTTCTGGACCCAGAACTACCAGGGCGTGCACGTGGCGCGGATCGCCACGATGACGCTGTTCTCCGGCAACCTCGTACCGCTGGCGTTCCTGCCGGGCTGGCTGCAGGCGACGGCGTCGGCGTCGCCGTTCGCGGGCATGGCCTCGACGCCCGCGCTGATCTGGACGGGCGTCCTGGACGGCGGGCGCGCGTGGGTGGCGGTCGGCGTCCAGGCCGTGTGGGTCGCCGTCCTGTGGGGACTGGCACGGGCCTTGTGGACGGCGGCCAGCCGCCAGCTGACGGTGCACGGAGGATGACGGTGACCACTCTCGGGACGGCGGCCGCCGAGGGCCGCGTGCGCACCGGCCTGCGGCGTCAGGTGTGGCTGTACCGGCGCTGCCTGGGCGCGCACCTGCGCTCGACGCTGGAGTACGAGAAGGACTTCTGGGTGCTGTCGGTCTCGGCGCTGTTCACCCAGGGCATCGGCATCGTGTTCCTGTCGGCGATCTTCAAGGCGATCCCCCGGTTCGAGGGGTGGGGGTTCTGGGACGTCGCCCTCATCTACGCGCTCGTCGCGTTCACCGAGGGCGTGTCCGTGCTCGTCGCCCAGGGCGCGTGGAGCCTGGCGTGGACGGTCAACACCGGCGACCTCGACCCCCTGCTGGTGCGCCCCTACGCGCCCGTCCTGCAGGTGATGAGCTCGCAGATCGGGATGAACGGGCTCGGCAACGTGGCGGTGGGCGGCGGCCTGCTGGCGGTGGCGCTGACCCGGGTGGACGTGGAGTGGTCGCCGGCGCTGGTGCTGCTCGGGCTGGTCCTGCTGGCCGGGGCGGTGGTCACGAAGATCGGGATGAACCTTGCGACGAACGCGTCGGCGTTCTGGTTGAAGTCGCCGTGGTCGATGTTCGCGTTCGCCATGCACACCTTCGGCGAGCTCGCCCGCTTCCCGATCACCATCTACGGGATCGTCGTGCGGCTCGGGCTGACCGTGGCGCTGCCGTTCGCGTTCATGAGCTACTTCCCCGCCGTCGCGTTCCTGCGGGTGGGGGACCTGTGGTGGATCGGCCTGCTGACGCCCCTGGTCGCCGCCTGGACGATGGTCGTCGGGGTGTGGCTGTTCCAGACCGGGCTGCGCCGCTACGAGTCCGCGGGGCAGTGACCCTTCACCCCGAGCCCTTGACCACCAGGGTGGTGGGCAGGACGACGGGGTGCGGGTCACCGCCGGCCATCGCCTCCAGCAGCATCCGGACCATCTCGCGGCCCATCGCGTCGATCGGCTGGCGCACGGTCGTCAGCGGCGGGTCGGTGATCCGGAGGTCGTCGAAGCCGACGACGGCGACGTCCTCGGGGATGCGCCGGCCCGACTCGCGCAGCACGCGCATCGCGCCGAGGGCCATGTTGTCGCTCTGCACGACGAGGGCGTCGAGGTCGGGGGTCCAGTCGAAGAGCCGCTCCATGGCGGTCGCGCCGCCCTCCTCGGTGAAGTCGGCGTGCCGGATGCCGTGCGGCTTCAGCCCCGCCAGCGCCAGGGCCTCCTGGTAGCCGCGCAGGCGGGCCTGCGCGACGTGGGTGTCGGGCGGGCCGGTGATCGTCGCGATCCGGGTGCGGCCCTGCCGCAGCAGGTGCTCGGTGGCCTGGCGCGCGCCGCCGTAGTTGTCGACGTCCACGTACCAGCGCGGCCTGCGCCCCGACGGCCTGCCCCCGTACACGGCGGGCACGCCCGCGGCCTCGATGGCCTTGGCGAGCGCGTCGTCGCCGCCGACCGACATCGGCAGGATCCCGTCGACGCCCTGGGTGCCCAGCAGCGTCTTGAGCCGTGCCTCGCCGCGGGGGGAGGCCGACAGCGCGAGGACCAGGTGCAGGTCGGTGTCCTCCAGCCCGGCCGACACCCCGACGATGATCTTCGCGAAGAAGGGGTCGGCGAGGACGGCGGGGTCGGCCAGCGAGATGGCCAGGGCCACGGCACCCGAGCGCTGGGTGCTCAGGGCCCGCGCGGCGCGGTGGGGCACGTAGCCGAGGTCGCGGATCGCGCGCTCGACGGCCTCGCGCTTGGCCGAGCTCACGTGCGGAGCGTTGTTGATCACCCGGGACGCCGCGGTGCGCGAGACGCCCGCCCGCTCGGCCACCTCGTCGAGGGTGGGCTGGCGGCGGCGGGTCTCCATGCGGGGGAGCATGCCGCCTCGACACCTCCCGTGGCGAGCGGCCCGCCCGGGTAGCGACGCTCCGTGCGTCCACCGACCGGAAGCGCTACCGGTCGCAGCGGTCACCGTGCGCACGCCCGGCGCTCCCGGTACCTGCCGTACTTGACGCGTGTGCGCTGCTCGCCCAGCATGCTCACTCGTACCGCACGAAGGCCGGAAACACTGGAAGCGCTTCCGGACCGATTCGATCCTGTCGCCCTCCTCGACGAAGAGAGATCCTCATGAGCTTCCCCCTCGCCCGGGGCCGCCGACTCGCGATCGGCGCCGCGGTCGTCTCCGCGGCACTCGGCCTCGGCTGGGCCGTCGGCGCGTCCTCCCCCGCCACGGCCGCCGACGCCTCCACCCGCTACCTCACGATCTTCCGCGAGGCCAGCCCCACGGCGATCGTCTCCGGCACCCAGAGCCGCTACGGCGTCACCCCCGCCAGCGCCCTGTGGTTCGACAGCTGGAGCAGCGGCAAGTCCTTCCCCGTCTCCGACGCGCAGGCGCTGTGGAGCCAGGGCGTCCTCCCCCACTACACCTGGGAGCCCTGGAACCCCAGCCTCGGCGTCAAGGACAGCGGGCAGATCCACCTGCAGGACATCGTCAACGGCACGTGGGACTCCTACATCCGCGCCCGCGGCGCCGAGCTGGCCTCGGCCAAGGTGCCGGTCATGGTGCGCTGGGGCCACGAGTTCAACGGCGACTGGTACCCGTGGGGCCTCGCGAACAACGGCAACAACGGCGCCCTCTACGCGCAGGCGTTCCGCCACGTCCACGACCTCGTCGTCCAGCAGGGCGCGACGAACGTCCAGTGGATCTGGGCGTACAACAACAACTCCTCGCCGAACCAGTCGTGGAACGCCCCCTCCACCGCCTACCCCGGCGACGCCTACGTCGACTGGGTCGGCATCGACGGCTACAACTGGGGCAAGGCGCCCTCGTGGGACCCGGCCGGCAACTACTGGACGAGCTTCACGGACCTCATCTCCAACGCCTACAACCAGGCCCGCTCCATCGCCCCCAAGCGCCCCGTGATGGTCGCCGAGATGGCCTCCACCGAGGACGGCGGTGACAAGGCCGCCTGGATCAACGCGATGTCGCAGACCCTCGCCTCCGGCGCGTTCCCCGACCTGAAGACCATCGCGTGGTTCGACCAGGACAAGGAGGAGCTGTGGTCCGGCACCTCCTCGGCCGGGGTCACCACCGCCTTCAAGTCGTGGGTCAACCAGGGCTACATGCGCGGCAGCGGCACCGACCTCGCCAAGGTCGCCGACCAGTACAAGGGCGTGACGCCCACGCCGACGACGACCACCCCCACGCCGACCACCTCGACGCCGACGCCCACCACCTCGACGCCGACGCCGACCACCACGACGCCCAAGCCCACCACCACGAAGCCCACGAAGACCCGCAAGACGACCACGATCAAGAAGTGCAAGACCGGCAAGAACGGCAAGAAGACCTGCAAGACGATGACGAAGACCCGGAAGTAGGTCTCACCTCCAGAGCCGGGGCGTGCGGCGCGGTTGCTCCACCGCGCCGCACCCGCCCGGCGTTCGGCGCCCGGGCGGCGCTGAACAGGGTCGGGTACGTTCCGCCGCCGCGGGACGTGCCCGACCCTTCGTCGTTCGCCGGCCGTGCCGGTTCGAACTCGCGGCTGTCCTGCGGGCCGTCGGAGACGTCGTCCTGCGGGGACGCGAGCGCGGCCATGAACGCGCCGGGGTCCTCCACGGCCACCGTCAGCTCGCGCACCCGCACGGGCACGCCCATCACCCGGCCGCGGCCGGGCGGGTCGAGCCGCAACGAGACGAGACCGGACGACGACGCGTTGACCAGCCAGCGCGAGCCGACGCCGTGCACGCCCCAGCCGAACACGGGCCGCAGGTCGGGGGCGCTGCCGCGCACCCAGGACACGGGGACGTCGAGCCGGAAGCCCCAGCCCATCCGCACGCGCAGGCGGCCGGCCTCGACGTCGACGGCGCGACGCCGGCGACCCAGCCCCATCGCGGTGAACACGGGGTCGAGCACGGGCTCGGTGGAGAACGCGAACGTCGTCACGCTCGCGACGCTACGCCTGGCCGGCGCGGTCGTCGCCGCCCGAGGACTGTGATCCCCGCGGCACTTGCCGTCGACTGCATACCGCGTATAGCTTCCTCGGTATGCCTACCGAGTATTCAACGCCGGTGGGCCTCGAACGAGGGAGACGGGGATGTCCATCCGACAGGGCCTGATGGCGCTGCTCGCCGAGCGACCCATGCACGGCTACCTGCTGCGCCAGCAGTTCGAGGCGCGCACCGGCGGCACCTGGCCGCTGAACATCGGGCAGGTCTACACGACGCTGACCCGGCTGCAGCGCGACGGGCTCGTCGCCGAGACCGACGCCCCGCGCGAGGACGGCGCCGTCGTCTACGCGCTGACCGACGCGGGCCGCGACGAGGTCCACCGCTGGTGGACGACGCCCGTCGAGCGCACCGCCCCCAGCCGCGACGAGCTCGCCATCAAGCTGGCGCTCGCCGTCACCAGCCCCGGCGTCGACGTCCCCGCCGTCGTCCAGCGCCAGCGCACCGAGAGCCTGCGCGCGCTGCAGGAGTACACCCGGCTCAAGCTGCGCATCCCCGAGGACCCGACGTCCGACGACGTCGCCTGGTCCCTCGTCCTCGACAGCCTCGTCTTCGCCGCCGAGGCCGAGGTGCGCTGGCTCGACCACGTCGAACAGCAGCTGGCAGGGCGCCCTCTTCCGGTCCGCCCCGGCCGACTCGCCGGTGCCGGGGCGGGCATGAACGGCGACCCCGAGCACGTCGAGGCCGCGCAGCCCGCAGGCGCCCGCACCCCCGGCGGAACGCGATGACCGCGCCGTCGTTGGACGCCGCCCGCCGCGCCGACGGCGACCAGGCGCCCGTGCTGTCGCTGCGCGGGGCCGGCCGCGTCCACGGCAGCGGTGCCGTGCAGGTGCACGCCCTGCGGGGGGTGAGCCTCGACGTCCGCCCCGGCGAGCTGATCGCCGTCATGGGTCCCTCGGGCTCCGGCAAGTCGACCCTCCTGCACCTCGCCGGGGGCCTCGACACCCCGACCGAGGGCGAGGTCGTCCTCGACGGCGTCCAGCTCGGCGGCCTCGGCGAGAAGGCCCGCGCGGCCCTGCGCCGCCGCACCGTCGGCTACGTCTTCCAGGACCTCAACCTCGTGCCCGCGCTCACCGCGCAGGAGAACGTCGCCCTCCCCCTGGAGCTGGACGGCGTGTCGTTGCGCCGTGCGCGCCGCGAGGCGCGCCGTTCGCTGGAGCAGGTCGGCGTCCTCGACCTCGCCGAGCGCTTCCCCGACGAGCTGTCCGGCGGGCAGCAGCAGCGCGTGGCCATCGCCCGCGCCCTGGTCGGGCCCAGGCGGATCGTCCTCGCCGACGAGCCCACCGGCGCGCTGGACTCCGCCACCGGCGAGGCCGTCATGCGGGTGCTGCGCGCCCGGGTCGACGCCGGCGCCGCCGGCCTGCTCGTCACCCACGAGGCCCGGTTCGCCGCGTGGGCCGACCGCGTGATCTTCCTGCGTGACGGCATGGTCGTCGACGACTCCGGCCACGCCGCGCGCCCCGAGTCGCTGCTCGCCCGCAGGCCCGGGGACGCCTCGTGAGCGGGGGTGCGTCCTGGCGGGTCGCCCTGCGCATCGCCCGCCGCGACGCCCGCCGGGCCCGCGCGCGCACCGCGCTGGTCGCCGTCCTCATCGCGCTGCCCGTGGGCGCGGCCACGGTCGCAGACGTCGTGTGGAACTCCCAGCAGCCCGATGCCCGCGACGTCGTCGAGCTCACCCTCGGCACCACCCAGGCCGAGGTGCAGTACCTGGACACCCGCGGGCCGCTCGTCCAGAACCCCGAGGGCTCGAACTACCGCGGCCCGGGCGGCAGCGACATCACGGTGAGCCCCCGCGATCCGGCCGAGGTCGACGCGACGGTCACACGGCTCCTGCCTGCGGGCAACCGCCTCGTCACGGCGCACCAGTGGGGGCCCGAACAGCCGCTGCGGGTCGGCGACGTCGCGGTGCGGGTCATGATCTCGGACGAGGCCTACGCCGGGCCCGACCTCGTGGGCCGGGTGCGCCAGGTGTCGGGGCGCGCGCCGTCGGCCCCGGGCGAGGCTGCCATCAGCCCCACGCTCGCCGACGCCACGGGGCTGCGCCTCGGGGACCGCGCCACCCTGCCCACCACCACCGGCGGCACGACGGCGGTCACGGTCGTCGGCATCGCGCATCCCCGTGAAGAGACGTCGCGCTACGGGTCGAACCTCGTCTACGCCGCGCCGGGGACGCTGCCCACGGCCGGGCCACGCGACGGATCGTCGTGGACGACGATGCGGTGGATCGTCGGCGGGACCCCCGTGACGTGGGACGACGTGCGTCGGTTCAACGAGCAGGGCTTCGTCGTCCGCAGCCGCGCCGTCCTGCTCGACCCCCCGCCCGACTCCGAGGTCGACCCCTCGCTGACGGACGCCAACCTGCGGGCGAAGGCCGAGGCCGCCGCCTACGGGGCGCTCGTCAGTGGACTCGTGTTGTTGCAGGTCTGCTTCATGGCCGGACCCGCGTTGGCCGTCGGAGCACGGCGGCAGCACCGCACCCTGGCTCTCGTCGCCGCCAACGGTGGGCGCCGTGCCGATTCACGGAGGCTGGTGCTGTCGGGCGGCGTCGTCACCGGAGCGGTGGCGGCGGCGATCGGGGTGACGCTCGGGTCGCTCACAGGAGCCGGCACGGTCGTCTGGGTGCAGCAGACGGGGCGATCGGTGATGCCACGGGTCGACCTCCGGCCCCTCGAACTGGCGGGGCTCGCGCTGGTCGCCGTCCTCGCCGCGCTGGTCGCCGCCGCTGTGCCCGCATGGCAGGCCGGGCGACGTGACGTCGTCACCGCGCTGCGCGGCGGCGCCGCACCCGGCCGGGTCAACGTGCCACTCGCGCTGACGGGCGTGGTCGCGGCCCTCGCCGGCGGTGCTGGAGTGGCCGCGGGTGCGGCAGCGGGCAACGACCTCCTGATCCTGGCGACGCTCGTCGTCCTCGAGATCGGGCTGCTGCTGATCGTCCCCACCGTGGTGGCCCTGTCGGCGCGGCTTGCCGGGCGGGCGCCCCTGCCGTTGCGCATGGCCATGCGCGACGCCGACCGGCACCGCTCGCGCACCGTTCCCGCCGTCGCCGCCACCATGGCCGCGGTCGCCGGGGCCGTGGCCGCCCTCATGGTCACCTCGGCCACCCGCGACAGCGATGCCGCGTGGTGGACGTACACGGCGGCGCCGGGACGAGCGCTCGCCGTCGGCAACCCCGTCGCGCAAGCCGCAGACCCCGCCAACGGCATACCGCCCCTAGCCGCGAGCGACCCGCAGCGACTCGCGGCACTGCTCGCGCGGACGCTTCCCGTCAGCGGTACGTGGGCTCCTTTGGGGACCGCCGTGACCGCCGACGGGACGCGGACCGAGATCAACGTGGTGCAGCCGAACGGCTGTGAACAGGGCGCGAACGCCTGGTGCGCGTCCGAGGACGACCGGTTGCGGGTGGGCTTCGGTGCTCTCGTCGCCGACGGCAGGGCACTCGGCCTCTTCCTGGACGAGAACGACGGACCCGCCTGGCGTGCGGCCTCCGCTGCCCTCGAGCGGGGCGAGGTCGTCGTCGGCGACCGTGATGCCCTCGCGACCGACGGCAGCGTCGTCCTGCGCGTCTACGAGCAGTCCTCCGCCCAGGACGCCAAGTCCGTCGACCACCGGCTCCGTGGTCACCTCTGGACCGGGCGGCTGACTCTTTCCGCACCCGTGCTGGGCGAGAGGTCCGTCCGTGCCCTCGGCCTGCGCACCGCCTACGCCACCGTCGTCACGGAGATGTCCGGCGAGGCCGATGCTCGGGCGTGGGCGAGGGCCACGACTGCCGCCGACGCCGAGCCCGACCGGCCGACCGTGCAGATGGAGTACGGGCCCTCCGACAACACGGCAGGCGCGTGGATCGCGCTGGGCCTCGCCCTGCTCGTGGGGGCGATCGGCACGTTCTCGGCCACCGCCCTCGCGCTCGCCGAGGGTCACGCCGACGCCGCGACGCTCGCCGCCGTCGGCGCCTCGCCCCGCACGCGGCGCCTGCTCGCCGCCGGGCAGTCCCTGGTCGTGGCCGGGCTCGGGTCCTTGCTGGGGCTGGTCGCCGGCCTGATCACCGGGTGGGCGATCTGCCGGCAGATGGCGGGGAGCAGACCGGGGGTCGCCTGGTACGAGGTGCGTTCGCCGGGGTCCGGCGGGCGCGAGTGGACCCTCGACGTCCCGTGGCTGTGGATCCTCGCGGTCGTCGTCGGGCTGCCGGTGGTGGTGTCGCTGATCGTCGCCGCCGTCACCCGGTCGCGGTTGAGGCTGACCCGGCGGATCGGGCAGTGAGGCGTGGTCCCGGCCCCGCAGGGGAGGGCCGGGACCTCCTCCGGACCGAGGTGGGTGCGGGCGCGAGGGGCTAGTCGCCCCGCACCGCACCCACCTCCGCGGCCTCGAGGGGGCGGCCGTAGCGCAGCTCGAGGACGTCCCGCCCACCGCGGTCCTCCACGCGCTGCGTCCCGTCCGGCGTCCACCCCGCGGCCGCGTAGAACCGGCGGGCACGGTCGTTGGCGGCCAGCACCCACAGGGTCGCCGCGGCGAACCCCGACCCGCGCATCGAGGCCACCGCCGCGTCCATCAGTGCCCGCCCCGCGCCCCTCCCCCACGCCGCCTGCCGCACGTACAGGCAGGTGATCTCGCCCGTCCCGCCCTCGGCGTCCCGGCTGGGGCGCACGTGCACGAAGCCGACCACCTCGCCTCCGTCCTCGGCCACGAACGCCTGCACCCGCGGGTCGGGGTTGGTCAGGGCGCTGCTCCAGGCCACGGCGCGCTGCGCCTCGTCGAGCCCGTCGAGGAGGTCCTGCGGCAACAACCCCCGGTAGGCCTCACGCCACGAGCGCACGTGCACCGCGGCGATCCTCGGGGCGTCCTCCAGCGCGGCGGGCCTGATCTGCATCCGCCCATCGTGGCCCACGAGCACTCGGCGCCCCAGTCGTCGCGGCCCCGCGCCTCCGGGAGCATCCGGGGCGCCTCGGGGAGCATCCGGGGCGCCTCGGGCAGCATCCAGGGTGCCTTGGGGAGCATCGGGGGCGCCCCAGCCGCTCCAGTGGCGGTTGAGGGCGTTATTCGCCCTCAACCGCCACTTGATCATGAAATCGGCTGCCCGGGCGTGCCAGGCTGCCGTCATGACGACGCCTGCGGAGCTGAGCAAGCTGATCGAGATCGCCGAGGGCTTCGGCACGGTGCCGATGCTGCTCACCGTCGACGGCAGCGGGCGTCCGCGGGCCGTCGCCGTCCGGCTCGGATGGCTGGACGCCGACTCCGCCGCCACCACCGACTCCACCACCGCCGCCAAGGACGCCGATGCCGGCCCGGATGCAGCACCCCGCCGGGTGGCGGTGCGCGTGGGCCACCGCTCGTTCGCGAACGCCCGGGAGCGAGCCGAGGTCACGCTGCTGTGGCCGGCGCCCCCGGGCGAGCGGTTCGCCCTGCTGGCGGACGCGACGGTCCGCGACTGCGTGCCCGAAGCCCAGCCCGCGCCGGGCGGCCCGGGCCATGCCACGCACAAGCCGGGCGGCACGCTCACCCTCGAGATCGGCTTCGCGATCCTGCACCAGGTGACCGAGTCGCCCCGCTGAGCGCGCAGGAGCAGACGAGGACGGCCGGACGCCCCAGGGCGACCGGCCGTCTCGGCAGGTGTGGCGACGGACGCGTGGCTCAGCGGTGGCCGACGGCCCCGCGGAAGACCTCGCCGTCGCCGCGCAGCCCGATCGCGGACCGCCCGTGCTCGACGAACAGCGACTCCCCGGCCTGCAGGGTCGCCTTCTGACCGCCGACGGCGACCTCGAGGGTGCCGCGGACGGCGAGCAGGATCTGTGGCCCGGCGCCGGGCAGGAACGTGGCCATCGCGTCGCCGGTGACCCGGTGCCGGATGAGCCGGAACTCGGGCGTCGGGGGCACCCACTCACGCTGGGTGGCGGTGACGTCGGTGCCCTTGAGCCCGATCAGGGGCCGGACGGAGGGGTCGACCCACGCGCGCAGCCCATCGACGTCCACGGGTTTGCCGGTGAGGCCGGCCCGCACGACGTTGTCGGACGCGCCCATGATCTCGACGGCGAACCCCGACAGGTAGGCGTGCAGCATGCCGGCCGGCAGGAACGCGGTGTCCCCGGCCTGCAGGGCGTGCAGGTCGAGCAGCAGCGGCGCGAGGACGAGCGGGTCGGCGGGGTGCTGCTGCGTGAGCTTGAGCACCCACAGCAGGCTCTGCAGGGCGTCGGGGTCGCGCTCGACGCGCGGGTCGGCCAGCGAGCGGCGCGTGGCCTCGCCGATCTCGATCACGAGGTTGCGGACGTCGGCCCTCGGCCACTGCGCGAGCCGCACCATCGCGTCGGCCGTCGCCGACTCGGGGACGTCGTGGGCGCCGGTGACGAGCAGCCGGCGGATCTCGACGGCGCGAGGGCTGTCGAGCAGGTCGACGAGCAGGCCGGCCCTGCGGGGGTGGCGCAACCCGGCCAGGAGCTCGACGGGGCCGGTCGCGTAGAGCATCTCGGGCTTGGCCCAGGGGTCGGCGAACAGCCCGGGCTGCCCGCCCTGCGCGTCGAACCCGGCTGCGGCCTGCTCGGCGGAGGGGTGCACCTGGATCGACAGGGCGCGCTCGATCGCCACGACCTTCATCAGGTACGGCAGGCGGGCGCCGAAGCGGGCGACGCAGTCGCGGCCCAGCGCCGCCTCGGCATCGGCGGCGATCAGGTCGGGCAGCGACCGCTCGACGCCCGAGCCGTCGGAGAGGACGGACGGGGCCGCCGGGTGCGCGCCGAGCCACAGCTCGGCTTCGGGACCTTCGGCGACGGGGCGGCGCTGCAGCTGGGCGATCCGGGAACGCGACCCCCACTCGTAGGAGCGGATGGGGTTGCGCATGAAGTGCAGTCGTCCACGGCGGGTGGGGGTGGTCTCGCGCAGCGGCGGGGTCATTGCGGGGGTCGGCTCACTTCCACGTTGCGGTCTGGACGGTCGTCGGTGCGGGGCCCGCTCCGGCCCCACCAGAAGGACTCTCTCACCGGTTCGTCACGCTGCGGTTACCACGAAGCACCTCAGGTGATCAGGCCGGTGACATCCCCGTGACGGAGGCCGCCCGCCGACGCCGCGTCGCGGCACGCGCGACGGCCCGGCAGGGACGGCACTGCCGCCCGGGATCCCAGCCTAGATCGACGGGGCCGATTGAGGTGAGGCAAACCGACATCCCCTCACCCGGCGAGAGCACCACCCCGTCACGAGTAGTCGAGGGATTACGAATCGTTACCGCCGGTGGGGACAGCCCGAGGACAGGCAGGACCGCGACCAAGGCGGAACCCCGCGGGAGGACAGGGGCCGACGCGGGGGGCAGGATGGGCGCTCGTGAGCGACCCTTCCGAGACCACCGCGACCCCCGGCGACGAACCCCGCGGCGGCGACCGCGTCGTCGTCGTCACCCCCGAGGGCATGGCCGTGGCCGGCCCCGCGGGCGAGGACGCGAACCCCGCACTGCAGGTGGAGCAGCCGGCCAAGGTCATGCGGATCGGCAGCATGATCAAGCAGCTGCTCGAGGAGGTGCGCAGCGCGCCCCTGGACGACGCGGGCCGCGCCCGGCTGGCCGCCGTCCACGAGCGCTCGATCCAGGAGCTCGAGCAGGGGCTGTCCCCCGAGCTGGTGGAGGAGCTGCGCCGGATCACCCTGCCGTTCTCGCCCGAGTCCACGCCGAGCGACGCCGAGCTGCGGATCGCCCAGGCGCAGCTCGTGGGCTGGCTCGAGGGCCTCTTCCACGGCATCCAGACCGCGCTGTTCGCCCAGCAGATGGCCGCCCGCGCGCAGCTGGAGCAGATGCGCCGCGCGCTGCCCGGCGCCCAGGGCGGGCCCGGCCCTCAGGTGCTGCCGGGCGAGGACGGGCCCACCGGCCAGTACCTGTGACCTGACCGACCCGTCCGACAGGCAGGACCCGCCCGGCACCACCACAGCGCAGGAGGCACCACGTGCACCCCGTGGCGGAACCCGAGATCCGGGCGTCGTTCGTCAACTGCAGCCAGGGCGAGGCGAAGCGGCTGCCCGTGCCGCGCGAGCTCGAGACGCTGCCGTGGGACGACCTCGACTTCCTCGGCTGGCGCGACCCTCGCGGCAGCGACCGCGCCTACCTCGTCGCACCCGTCGGCGACGGGCTCGTCGGGATCACCCTGCGCGCCGCGACCGCCCGGATCGGCTTCGTGCGGCGCAGCGTCTGCTCGCTGTGCCTGACCACGCACACCGGCTCCGGCGTCGTCCTGATGACGGCGCCGAAGGCGGGCACCGAGGGCCGGCAGGGGGCGTCGGCGGGGGTCTACCTCTGCAGCGACCTCGCGTGTTCCCTGTACCTGCGGGGCCGGCGCAGCCCCGCCTCGGGCGAGCGGATGCGCGAGACGCTGACGCTGGAGGACCAGGTGGCCCGCCTGCACCTGAACCTCGAGGCGTTCCTGCGCGACCTGGGCGTGCCGTCCTGAGACGACGCCGGACGGCGCGCGGGAACCGATGAGCAGCACCGCCGCGGTTCAGCCGGCGCGGCGCGCCAGGAGGGTCTCGAGCACCTGCGCGACGCCGTCCTCGTCGCACGCGGGCGCGGTGCACGCGGCGGCGGCGATCGCCTCGGGGTGCCCGTCGGCCATCGCGTAGCCGCAGCCGGCCCAGGACAGCATCGGGACGTCGTTGGGCATGTCGCCGAACGCCACCACCTCACCGGCGCTGATCCCCCGCTGGGCGGCGAGGCGGGCCAGCGCGGTCGCCTTACTGATCCCCTGGGGGCCGATCTCCAGCAGCAGCCCGCGCGGGTCGGAGTGCACCGGCTCGCCCATCCCGGCCAGCAGCGGGCGCGCGACGTCGAGCATGTGCTGCGACGTGATCCCCGACTCGGCGGGCACCTTGGCCAGCAGCTTCACGATTCCCGGGCCGGACACGAGCGCCTCGAGGCTGCCGCCGGGGACGCCCGTCACGTCGACGTCGGGGCTCACCCGCCTCGGGTACCCGGACTCGCAGCCGAAGCCGTGCGCCGTCTCGACGGCGAACGCGACGTCGGGTAGCTCGGCCCGCAGTCGTGCGGCCATCTCGAGGACGACGACGGGCGGGATCACCTCGACGTCCAGCACCTCGCCCGTGTGCAGGTCGAGGACCACCCCGCCGTTCAGGCAGATCGCGAGGCCCGCGTGACCGGTGGCCTCGACGATCGGCGCCATCCAGCGGGGCGGGCGGCCGGTGACGAACACGACGTCGACGCCGGCGGCCTCACACGCCGCGAGCGCCGCGAGGGTGCGCGGGGTGAGGGTGCCGTCGTGGCGGACGACGGTGCCGTCGAGGTCCGTCGCCACCATCCGCACGTCCCCATCCTGGCTCACGCCGCGCCCTCACCGCACGCGGTGGGCGGACGGCGACGGGCGCGGCGCGGCGACCTCACGCGGGGGGCGTCGGGCGGGAGCCGGTCTCGCGCTCCCAGATGCTCAGCTGCTGCTCCAGCGCCTTCATGATCTCGAAGACCTGGCTCGGGGGGATCCGCACCCGGGAGACGACCTGGGCACGCTCGACCACCGCGGCCTCGTCGGCGGAGACCGGCTCGAGCCGGGCCGGCTCGACGATCGCGCTGAAGTCGAGCACGAACGAGTCGCGCGTGTGCCAGACCCCCACGAGGTCGGCGTGCACGCCCGCCACGTGCGTCTCCGGCATCACGATCTCCATGCGGTGCTCGGGGACGGGGCCGGTGGGCTGTTCGCTCATGGGCACAACCTAACCGGCGATCCTGTCCTCCCCCTGCGCGGCCGAGGCCAGCGCGGCACGGGCGGCACCGAAGGCGGACAGGGCCAGCAGGGGCCGCTGGGCGCTGCCGAGGTCGCTGCCGTCGGGCGAGGCCCCGCCCCACAGCGCGGCCCGCGCGTACTCGCGCGCGAGGGGCACGCCGTCGAAGGCGGCCCAGGCCGAGACGGCGGCGGCGCGCGCGGCCTCGTCGGCGGCCTCCGGCCCGGCGCGGCGGGCGGCGGAGGCGATCGACGCGAGCGCGGCGAGGTAGGCGATCGCGGGGGCGCCGGGACGGGTGGGGCTGCGGTAGAGCGCCGCGCCGGCGAGGCGCGCGACGGCGTCGAGGTCGTCGGCCCGCCACGCCTCCTGCAGCGCACGGACGGCGACGTTGGCCCCGACGGCGAGGGGCCGCCCGTCCACGGCCGCGTCGAACAGGGCCGACAGGCCCGCCCAGTCGCGCCGGAGGGTGAGCACGAGCACGGACATCCCCACGGCGGCCTCGTCGTCGGGCCGCTGCCCCACCTCCTGCCGGAGGAGGGCTGCCCCCTGCTCGGCCTCGCCGGGGTCGGCGGACACGGCGAGGACGGCGCCGTGGACGGCGAGGTCGTCGACGGGCGGCGACGCGGACTCCAGCGCGCGGCGGGCCTCCTCGGCCCGGCCCTGCCACAGCGCGGTGACGACGCGGGCCTGCGGCGGCGCCCCCTCGGGCAGGGGCGGGCCGTCGGGATCGGGGACGCCGCTCGCCCGGACGGGCACCTTGCGGGGGCGTCCGTCGGCGGTGGGCAGCGCGCGCAGGTTCAGCACGTTGATCACGACGAGGTAGGCGAGCATCACCGGCAGCAGGGAGTACTGGGCGCGCCAGGCCAGGACGGCGAGGACGACGCCGATGGCGACGGAGACGCCGAGGGCGCGCCGGGTGCGGGCCAGCTGACCGCCGGGCAGGAGCTCGCGCAGGATCTGCCCGCCGTCCAGCGGCAGCATGGGCACGAGGTTGAGCAGGCTCCAGCCGAGCGTGGTGAACAGGGCGATCGCGAACGCCTGGTCGACCATGCCGCCGGGCACCGGGTCGACCTGCCGCCGCGCGAACAGGATCAGCGGCCACAGCGCGAGCCCGACGCCGGGGCCGGCGGCGCTGATCAGGATCTGCTCCCAGCGCCGCAGGTCGCGGTGCGGCGTCCACGACGTGAGCCCGCCGAGGCCCGTGAGGGCCACCGCCGGACGCCCGCCGAAGACCAGCACGGTGACGGCGTGCCCCAGTTCGTGCAGCAGGACGGCGATCGCACCGATCACGACGAACTGCACGATGTAGGACGGCGAGTCGGGTGCGGAGACGAAGCCGAGCAGGCCCACGAACACGACGAACGAGATGTCGAGGTGCACGGGGATCGGGCCGAGGCGGCCGCGCAGCAGCGCCCGCCCACCGGAGGGCTGCGGCGGCTCAGGTGGGGTCACCCCGCGATCTTCTCCCACGGTCGCAGCCACCGCACCCGCCCCCGGCGGGGCACCTCGACGACACCCGCCGGCGTCGAGGAGGGCGGGACGCCGCCGCGCCCCGCACCCCGAGGAAGCGGGGTACGGGGCGCGGCGGGTGCTGCGTGGTGGCGTGGTGCGCGGAGCGCCGGTCAGGCGACGACGGCACCCTCGGCGGGCAGGTCCTCCTTGCGGGCCTTGATCAGCACCGCGGCGGAGATCAGGGCGCCGACGAACATGACGCCACCCCAGAAGAAGGCCACGCGGTACCCGTGCAGGAACGCGAGGTTCTGCAGCTGCGCCATGGCCTGCTGGGCCAGGGACGGGTCGGCGTTCGGGTCGGGCGGCGGCATCTGCGCGGCGCGCTCGGCGATGAAGTCGGTCACGGCGGAGGCGAACAGCGTGTTCAGCAGGGCGGTGCCGAGCGAGCCGCCGATCTGCTGGCTGGTGTTCAGCACGGCCGAGGCGACGCCCGCGTCGTGCTCGCCGACCCCCACCAGCGCGGTGCTGGAGGCGGGGATGAAGACCAGGGCCATGCCGACGCTGAGGATGATCTCGATCGGGAGCACCCAACCGGCGTAGCCCGAGTCGGCGTCGAGCTGGGTGAGCCCGGCCATGCCGATCGTGGCCATCACGAGCCCGACGAGCATCAGCGGCTTGGGGCCGACGCGCGGCAGCAGCTGCGCGGCGACACCGGCGGTGAGGATGATCCCGCCGCTGAACGGCAGGAACGCGAAGCCCGACTTCAGCGGCGAGTAGCCCAGGTTGCGCTGGAAGTAGAACGTGAGGAACAGGAACATCGCGAACATGCCGGCGCCCAGGAAGAAGAACACCAGGTAGGAGCCGCCGCGGTTGCGGTCGAGGATGACGCGCATCGGCAGCAGCGGGTGGGCGGTGCGCAGCTCCCAGGCGACGAACCCGGCGAGCAGGACGACGGAGGCCACGAGGAAGCCGATGGTGGAGCCGGCGGTCCAGCCCACGCCCTCCTTCGACGCCTCGGTGAAGCCGTAGACGAGGCTGACCAGGCCGGAGGTGGCCAGGGCGGCACCGGGCAGGTCGTAGCGGGTGTCGCCGTGGGCCTTGGACTCGCGCAGGATCGCGACGGCGGCGACGGCGGTGACGATCGCGATCGGCACGTTCACGCCAAGGCACCAGCGCCAGGACAGGTACTCGGTGAGCACGCCGCCGAGGATGAGGCCGATGGCCGCGCCACCACCGGCGATGGCGCCGAAGACGCCGAACGCCTTGGCCCGCTCGTCGGGCTTGGTGAACGTGACGGTGATCATGGCGAGCGCGGCCGGCGCCATCACGGCACCGAAGGCACCCTGCAGGCCACGGGCGAGGAACAGCGTCATGGCGTTGGGGGCGATCCCGCCGATGGCCGAGGCGCCGGCGAAGCCGAGCAGGCCCACGATGAGGGCGCGCTTGCGGCCGGCGTAGTCGGCGATGCGGCCGCCGAGCAGCAGGAGGCCGCCGAACGCGAGGGTGTAGGCGGTGAGGACCCACTGCAGGTCGCCCTGGGTGATGCCGAGGTCGCGCTGCGCCGAGGGCAGCGCGATGTTCACGATCGAGGCGTCGAGCACGATCATCAGCTGCGTCACGCCGATGACGGCGAGGGCGAGCCAACGCTTGGGGTCGAGCTCGGGCTCGCCCCTCATCGCCGCGGACACGCTGGTGTCGCTGCGGCGCGTCGGATCAGGCGGAAGGGCGCCGTCGACGGCGGGCGTCGAGGTCTCGGACACGGGGACTCCTCTGGGGCCTTAAGGGACGCGTGCCGACGTCGCGGCGCTGGGACGTCGTGGGGGGAGGTGCGGGAGCGGGAGCAGGGTCAGCGGGAGGAACTGATCAGCGGGAGCACGATGTCGTCGACGACGTGCTCGGCGAAGGCGCCGTCGAGGGGGCGCCCCTCGACGGCGAAGCGGAAGAAGACCAGGGCGGGCAGGATCTCGTGGACGAGGTCGGCGGCGTCCTCGCGCACCGTCTCGCCCCGGTGACGGGCACGGTCGAGGACCGCGTCGATGACCGCGCGCTTGTCCTCCACGATCTGCTGGAGGGCGCAGTCGCGCAGGTCGGGCGCCTCGTGCCCGGCGCGCAGGATGCTCGCCAGGATCAAGGCGTCCTGCTTGCCCGAAGGCAGGGGGGCGGCCGAGAGGAGTGCGAGCAGGTCGGCGCGCAGGCTCCCGGCATCGGCGGGCAGGATCGAGGGCGCAGCGCGGCAGCGCATCGCCTCGGTGACCAGCTCGGCCTTGCCGGGCCAGCGCCGGTAGATCGTGGCCTTGCTGGCCCGGGCGCGGGCGGCGACGGCGTCGATCGTGAGGCGCTCGTAGCCGACCTCGACGAGCAGTTCGAGGGCGGCCTCGCAGATGGCCTGCTCACGCGCCTGGCCCCGGGTGTCGGCGGGCGTCATGTCGGGGCCTCCTCTCGGCGCGCAGCAGAAGTGTACGGAACGGTTTCGTACACCATGCCGCACGGCCGTCCGGGCTGTCCACTCGGTTTCGCGCCTCGCCCGCCGGCTCACCCGCGCGCAGCACCGACCGGCGGCCGCCACCGAACTCATCGCCCACCCCACTCATCGACACAGGTGAGCCTCACCTACAGCACCGACAGTTTCCGCGCCGAAGGACGGCGGGCAGCGTTCGGACCGGTACAGCACGGACCCCCACGTGCCGATGCGCCCCGCGACGACCGTTTCGCCCCACCGCTCGTCCCCCCCTCGCGCACCTGGAGAGACCCATGACCGCGTGGATCCCGCGTGGCATCCCGCTCGACGACACGGCCTACGCGGCGCGCCATCGCGCCGTCGCCACGATCCTCGCCGCCCACCTGCCCGTCCTCGCGCTCGTCCTGGTGTGGCGGCACGCCGCCGGCGACGTGTGGGCGGCCCTCGTCCTGGCGGGCGTCGCCTGGGCCGTCTCGATCGCCGTCCAGGGGCGCCGCGCCCGGGCCCTGGCCGCCACGACGGGCCTCATCCTGTGCAGCGACGTCCTCGTCCACGCCGGGCACGGCCTCACCGACCTGCACTTCCACTTCTTCGTCGCGGTCGGCGTCATCTCGCTCTACCAGGACTGGGTGCCGTTCGCGGGCGGGATCGGCTTGATCGCCGTCCACCACGTCGGCATGGGCCTGATCGAGCCCGACTCCGTCTTCTCGACCCCCCAGGCGCAGGCGCACCCGCTGCAGTGGGCCCTGTTCCACGCGTTCTTCGTGCTGCTGCTGTGCGGGGCCCTGCTGCTCGGGTGGCACTTCGCCGAAGTCCTGGACGCCGATGCGCGCCGGGTGCGCGAGGCCGCCGAGACGGCTGCCCGCGAGCGCGCGCAGACCGAGGCCGCTCGGGCGGCCGAACTGGCCGAGGCCTCGGAGACGATGCAGCGCCAGGTGCACGAGAGCGACGCGCTGCGCGACAGCCTCGAGCGCACGCTCGTCCAGGTGCGGGCCCTCGCCGACGAGGTCGGCCAGGGCAGTCGTGACGCCGAGGACGCCCTCACCCAGATCGTGCAGGTCGTCGCCCAGGTGCGCGGCGCCACCGCGAAGGCGGCCACGACGTCCTCGAACGCCCGCGAGGCCTCCCGGGGCACGGCGACGACGATGCAGCAGCTCGCCGCAGCCACGCAGGACATCGCCGACATCGCCTCCGCGATCACCTCCATCGCCGAGCAGACGAACCTGCTCGCCCTCAACGCCACCATCGAGGCCGCGCGGGCGGGCGAGGCCGGCAAGGGCTTCGCCGTGGTCGCCAACGAGGTCAAGGAGCTCGCCTCCGAGACCTCGGCCGCCACCGACCGGATCACCCGGGTCCTGGCCACCGTCCAGGAACGCACCCAGAGCGCCCTCGACGCCTCGGACAAGGTGGAGGCGACGCTCGGCGAGGTCGAGGCCCTGCAGTCCGACATCGCCGAGGCCCTCGCGGGCCAGGAGTCCGCGGCCGACGAGGCGCGGGCCACGCTCACCCACCTCAGCGGCTCCGTCACCCAGATGATCAGCTCGGTGACCGGCGAGGGCTCGCGCCGCTGACCGTCCCAGCTCGCCCCAGCCCGCGACGTCACCGACGCTCGGCGCGGCTCCACGGCGGGCCGTGGGGCGTGTCGCCGCTCGGGCGTCGGTGACGTCGGCGGGTCGGGGTCGAGCCGTGCCGAGCCGGTAGGTGTCAGGCGGGATCCGCGACGAGCTCGGGCTCGCCGGTCACCCGCACGTTCTCGGACTCGGCCACAGCCGGGGCGGGCGCGGCGACCGCGGCCGGGCGACGGCGCCAGCTCACCAGCCCCACGAGCGTCACCAGCAGGGCCACCCCGACGAACGAGCCGGAGGTGAGGAACGCCTCGCGAGCCCCGGGCACGAACTGCCCGGGCACGGCGCCGTGGGCGTACACCGACACGATCGCGGCGACGCCGACGGCGGCACCGAGCTGCTGCGTGGTCTGCAGCAGCCCCGAGGCGGCACCGGCCTCGTGCGGCGGAACCCCGGCCAGGGCGACGACGGTCACGGGCATGAACGTCAGGCCCGCCGACAGCCCGTTGACCAGCAGCGGGAGGAACGCCGACCCGAGGTAGGTGCCGCCCTCGTGGACGTCGCTCATGAGCAGGAAGCTCACCAGCAGACCGGTGAGGCCGACGGCGATCAGCGGGGCGGGCCCGAACCGGGCGACCAGCCGCGGGGTGAGCCGGGACATCGCGAAGATCGACACCGACAGCGGCAGGAACGCCGCACCCGAGGCGAGCGGGCCGAGGCCGAGGCTGCGCTGCAGGTACTGCACCTCCAGGAAGAACAGCGACAGCTGCCCGCCGTACATCAGGGACATCACGGCCAGGACCGCGACGCGGCGGCGGTCGCGCAGCAGGTGCAGGCGCAGGACGGGTTCGGCGACGCGCCGCTCCACGGGGCCGAGCGCGGCCAGGGCGAGGACGCCGACGGCGGCCAGGACGAGCGTGCGGGGCGAGGTCCAGCCGTGGTCGGGAGTGCCGATGAGGGCGGCGACGAGGCTGACGGCACCGCCGGTGGCGAGCAGGGCGCCGGCGACGTCGAACCGGGCGCGGATGCGCGCGGTCTCGGCGACGAGGCGGGGTGCGGCGAGGAGGACGGCGACGCCGATCGGCACATTGATCATCATCGTCCAGCGCCAGGAGCCGAGGTCGGTGAGGACGCCGCCCAGCAGCAGCCCGAGCGACAGCCCGCCCGAGGAGACGGCGCCGAAGAGCGCGTAGGCGCGGCGGCGGGCGGCCTCGTCGCGGGCGCTCGTGGTGAGCAGGGCCAGGACGCCGGGGGCGGCCAGCGCGGCGCCGACGCCCTGCACGGCGCGGGCGGCCACGAGCATGCCGGGGCTGGTGGCGAGGCCGCCGACCAGGGACGCGAGGGTGAAGACCGCGAGCCCGATCGTGAACACACGCAGGCGCCCGGCGACGTCACCGAGGCGTCCGCCCAGCAGGAGCAGCCCGCCGAAGGCCAGCGTGTAGGCGTTGAGCACCCACGACAGCGAGGCGGTACCGAAGCCGAGGTCGGTGGCGATGCGCGGCAGCGCGACGTTCACGACGGTCGCGTCCAGCACGAGCATGAGCTGGGCGAGGAGGACGACATAGAGGCCGATCCGGGCGCGCCGCGAGGCGGGGGGCGCCTCCGCCGGCAGCGGCGCGGCGGCCGACGGGGTCGGAGCGGGGGCCGGGGCGGCGGCAGCCGGGCGGGCGGTGGCTCCGGGGCCGCGGCGCGAGGACAGCGCGGGCAGGCCCTCGGCGTGGCGCGGGAGGCGGGAGCGGGAGGGAGCGGGGAAGCGTGACACGGGGTACCTCTGTTCTCACAGGTGAAGCCGTCGTACCCTAGGCGGAGGAGCTCTCCGCTTGGCTCCACCACCATACGGAGACAGTCTCCGCTTTTGCAAGGAGGAATCGTGCGCGCCGACGCGCAGCGCAATCGGGAGAAGATCCTCACCGCGGCCCGGGAGGTGTTCCGCGAGCAGGGCTACGACGCCTCGCTCGACGAGGTCGCCCGCCGGGCGGGCGTCGGCCCCGGCACCCTCTACCGGCACTTCCCCCGCCGCGAGACCCTCCTCGACGCGCTCATGCAGAGCTGGGTCGAGCGGGTGGAGACGGCGGCCGAGAAGGCCCGCGCCCGCGAGGGCGATCCGCGCGACCGCCTGCTGTCGTGGCTGGAGGACTACGTCGAGCTGATCTCCCAGCACAAGGGGGCTGCGGCCAAGCTCACCTCGGCCCTGGGGGACGACGCCTCCCCCATGATCACCAAGTGGAAGGCCCTGGCCTCGTCGATGGCCGACGTGCTGGAGCACGAGCACGAGCACCTGCGCGACGGCGTCGAGGACATCAAGATGTGCCGCCTCGTGGGCGGCGTCGCCGTGGTCGCCGACACCGCGAACCTGCCCCCCGAGCAGGTGCGCGCGATGCTCGGAGTGATCGTCGACGGGCTGCTCAAGCCCGGCGTCTGAGCACCTCGGCGGCCACCCGCACCCCCACCGACAGCGGCAGGACGACTGCTCCGGCCGCCGCCCCCGCCCGCGTCGCCACGGCGTACCCGGTGCCGGACACGCTCGTCCCGTGCAGCCCCGTGCGCACCCCCACGGCGAGCGCCAGCACGGCCGCCGCCAGCAGGCCCAGCCGCGCCACCACCGCGAGCGCAGTGTCGGGCGGCGCCTGGCGCAGGGCGCCCCCGCGGCCCGAGGCGCGCCGGCTCTTGCCCGCCCGTGCCGACTCGCGCCACCTGCCCGCCACCCACCAGCCCACCACCAGCAGGCCCACCACCCCGGAGAGCTGCTGCGCCCACCACCACCCCGGCTGCCCGGCCCACGACGCGGAGAACGGCGCCAGGTGCCGGTCGGCGAACCGACGGGCGTGAGTGAACTCGTCCCACACCACGTGGGTGGTGGCGCCCACGACGAGGGCCGCCACGACGGCCGCGAGCCTGCGCCCGCGACCCCGCGCCAGGCCTCGACCCGACCCGCCTGCGCGACCCGAGCCGCGCGTACTCGCAGCCGATGGCGTGGGCGATCCAGCGGCCGACGCGGCGGCCGGCCTGCCCTGGCCGATCCGGGCGAAGCGCACCCGCCACGAGGGCGGCGCCGCCTGCACGGCCAGGGGTGCCAGGAGCCCGTGCCACAGCGCCAGCCCGAGGACGCCGAGCAGCACGTCGACCGTCACGATCCCCACCACCGAGTGGGTCAGCCCGTTCGGCAGGACACGCCACGCATCGGGCACGTAGTAGGGGAAATCGGGCGCCATACTGCCCACGACGAGGGCCGACGTCGGCAGCCCCCAGCGGGTGAGCGGCCGGACGGCGGCCGCGTGGGCGGGCGTGAACGGCACGCGGCGACCCTAACCGCAGCCACCGTCCCGGGCAGAACTTTCTCCACAGCCCCCGCTACGGGCAGGCCGCCGCGTTGGCACTCGCGGACCCGCTCGACGTCCAGGACCCGACGGTGGAGCGGATCGTGTAGGAGTAGGCGGTCGACGCCGTGGTGGTCGAGTCGGTGTAGGTGGCGCTCGCCTGGCCCGAGACGGTGAAGACCTGCGCGTCACTGCGGGTGATCGTGTACCCGGCGGCGGGCGAGGCCGAGGCCGTCCAGGTCAGGGTGACCGTCGGGTCCTTGGTGGGGGTCGAGGTGCCCTGCAGGTAGGCGAACAGGACGGCCGAGGTGCGCGTGCCGGTCCAGGACGTCGTGTAGGCGCTGGTCGCCCCGGAGGCGGTGATGTCGTCGTCCCACACGGTGAGGCCGACGACCGTGTCGGGGGCGGTGGGGGCGCCGCGCTGCGTCATCCCCGTGGGGTCGCTGACGGTCGGGGCCCCCGCGACGGCGACGCCGAGGACCACCGTGCCGGGCACCCGTGACGGCGTGGTCGTGGGGGACGTGGCACTCGTCGAGCCGGTGCTGTTCATGGTGCTCTGCTGGTTGGCGACCGGCGTGTAGGGGTCGACCCGGGTGTAGCTCATGAGGACGACGCTGCCCTTGCCTGACGACCACGAGAACGTGTACGAGGCGGCGGGGGCCGCGGACAGCGGCAGGAAGAACCCGTTGGCGGTGTAGGAGGACGCGACCGTCTGCGAGCCCATGCCCTGCCAGCTGGACGGGCTGATGGTGATCGTCGCCGACGCCGACGCCGTCACGAAGGCGAGCAGGACGTCGCCGGAGGCCGCGCTCGGCGTGGTGACCACGACGGACGTGCCCGACGACGTCGCCGTCGTCGACCCCTTCAGCGCCGGCCCCGCGGAGGGGCAGGGGCGCGAGGCGGCGAACCCCGTGGGGGCGGCGAGGGTGGCCGTCGACCACGACGCCGAGGCGGTGGCGGGGGTCGTGTGCCCGAAGACGGCCATCGCCAACCCCGCCGGCGCCACGAGCACGAGCACGGCGGCCAGCGCGAACGACCATGCGGCCGTGCGCCCGGGACGCCGCCTCCTCCTCACCCGGCCTTTGTCGGTCGTTGTCGGCGATCGGATGATCGCCCGCTCGGGTGCGACCCGTTCGGCCCAACGGGGCGCTCAGCCGGTGACCTCGACGGCGACCAGCGCCGCGTCGTCCTCCCCCGCGCTGCCCAGTTCGGCCATCAGGTCGTCGGCGAGCGCGTCCAAGCCCAGATCGGCGGCGGCGCCGATGCGGTGCATCAACAGGTCCAGCCCCGCCTCCAGCGGCCGGTCGCGGCGCTCCACGAGGCCGTCGGTCACCAGCACCAGCCGGTCCCCCGCCGCGAGGGCCACCTCGACGGCGAGCGGCGGCTGCGCGGGCAGACCCAGCAGCGGCCCGTGCCCGACGACGAACGAGGTCTCACCCCCCACGCGGGCGAGCACCGGGGGCAGGTGGCCGGCGTTGACGACGACCGCCCCGCTGCGGTCGGGCCGGACGTGGACGAGGCAGACGGTCGCCGTCCACTCGGGGTGCTCGCGCAGGAGGCGGCGGTTGAGCCGCTCCATCACCGCCCGGGGCCCGTGGCCGTCGTGGGCGTAGGCGCGCACCGAGTACCGCAGTTCCGCCATGATCATCGCGGCGGCCAGGGAGTGGCCCTGGACGTCGCCGATCGCCAGCAGCGCCGAACCGTCCTCGAGGTCGAAGGCGTCGACGCCCTCGCAGCCGACGCCCGGGCCTGAGGCCGAGTCGGGGGACGGTTCGGCGCCCACGGAGGCGGTGACCACGGTGCCGCGGCCTGGCAGGGAGAAGATCTCGGCGCGGTCGGCCAGCCGCACCACGGCGCCCAGGCCGATCCCGAGCATGCCGGCGCTGGAGAAGCCGTCGCGGCGGGCGAGCGCGACGTCGGGGATGCCGGGGCCTGCGTCGACGGCGACCAGCTCCACCCCGGCGCGATCTGCCGAGCGCAGCGCGCGGACGGCGACGAGGCCGCCCCCGCTGTGCTTGACCACGTTGCTCGCCAGCTCGGTGGCCACGATGGCCAGTTCCCCGGTGCGCTGCTCGCCCACTCCGAGGTCGGCGGCGAGCGCCACCGCGCGGCGGCGGACCGATGCGACGTCGGTGGGCTCCTCGACCGGCAGCCACGCGACGTCCTGGGGGTCGGGATGCCAGGGGCAGGCGAGCCCGGCGTCCGCGCTCACCGGCCCCACTTGACCACCGTCACGGTCGTGCCGGTGCCGGCCCCCGTGTCGATCGTGAAGTCGTCGACGAGGCGGCGCGAGCCCGACAGGCCCAGCCCCATGCCGGAGCCGCTCGTCCAGCCGTCGGTGAGGGCGAGGTCGAGGTCGGGGATGCCCGGCCCGTCGTCGCGGAACCGCACCCGCACGCCGCGGCGGCCGCCGTCCTCGACGACCTCCAGGACGGCGCTGCCGCCGCCCCCGTAGACGAGGGTGTTGCGGGCGAGCTCGCTGGCCGCCGTCACGATCTTGGTCTGGTCGACGAGGCTGAGCTTGGCCGCGACGGCGACGGTGCGCACGGCCTGCCGCACCCGCACCACGTCGGCGTCGGCGGCGATGGGCAGTTCCTGAGCCGGGGCTGAGGTCACGGCGAGCTGCCCGCGCCGGTGCCACGCGCACGGGCGAGGGCGTCCTCGCCGTCGTCGAGCTCCTCACCGGCCGCCTCGCCCGTGGCGGGCACGGACTCGTCGTCCACGAGGCCGCCGACGCCGAGCAGCCGCAGCCCCTTGTCGACGTCCAGCGCCGTGCGCACCCCGGGCAGGGACAACCCCAGCTCCACCAGGGTGATCGCGACGGCGGGGCGCATGCCCACGACGACGGTGTCGGCGTCGAGGACGCGCGAGACCGAAGCGATCGTGGACAGCATCCGGCCGATGAAGCTGTCGACGATGTCGAGGGCGGAGATGTCGATCAGGACGCCGCGGGCGGCCGTCGCGACGATCGCCCGCGGCCGGTGAGCCTCGGGCCGTCCCCCCGGGCGGTTCTTCCGTCACCGCACGTCACGGACGCAGCAGCGGGCGCACCCGTTCGGGAGCCGCGACCCCGCACGCGGCCGGCGCCGACCTGAGGCCCCCGCCCCGACGATCACCTACTCAGCGCAACGGCGATCACGGGCCGCTGCGCCGAACGGTGGAAGTCGCCGCACGCAACCGCCGACCCGCCGGGGCAGGGCTCAAGCCCACCCGCCGCCGTCCCGAGAGCTGAGCCTGGAGCAAGGAGAGCAAGGACAGCTCGCTCGCACAGAGGTGGCCAGGGATTGGCCGCCGCAACGCAAGGCCGGACCCAGGCGACGGATCGCGACGGGACGGCCCTGACGTCGACGACGAGGCCACACGCCATGCTCGAATCGGTGTCCCTGCGCGCGCTGACCGCGGCCCTCGACGGGCTGTCGGAACGGCAGCGCGCCGTGAGCGACGACATCTCCAACGTCAACACGCCGTACTTCACGGCGCGGTCGGTCGACTTCGAGTCGAACCTGCGCTCGGCCCTGGCCGACGGCACCGACCCGATGGCGACCACGCCCACGATCACCGCGAGCACCCGCGAGCGCGACCTCAACTACAACAACGTCGACCTCGAGGCCGAGACGACGCTGGGGATCGAGACGAACCTGCGCTACGAGCTGGCGCTACGCGCCACCGGCGACCGCTTCTCCCTGCTCCGTTCCGCGATCCGGGGGTCCTGATCATGTTCGAGGCACTGAGCGTCTCCGGCAGCGGCATGCAGGTCCACAAGACCTGGATGAACGCGATCTCGGACAACCTGGCCAACATGAACGACGTCGCCTCGACCAGCGAGGCCGCGTTCCGCGCCCGCTACGTCGTCGCGCAGTCCGTGGAGGACGGCGGCACCGGGGCCGGCGTCGCCGTCGCGGGCGTCGAGCTCGGGGACG
Source organism: Kineosporiaceae bacterium (assembly GCA_046330935.1). Lineage (GTDB taxonomy): Bacteria > Actinomycetota > Actinomycetes > Actinomycetales > Kineosporiaceae > JAXLRU01. Next base: position 1,132,973 of record JAXLRU010000002.1, on the reverse strand, counting down.
GCGAGGGCCGCCTCGTCTACAACCCGCAGCACCCGCTGGCCGACGCCAACGGCATGGTCCGCATGCCCGACATCGACCTCGGCGAGCAGATGAGCACCATGATCATGGCGCAGCGCGGCTACCAGGCGAACATCAGCCAGCTGCAGCGCGTGCAGGAGAGCTACCAGGCCGCGATCAACATGGGTCGCGTCTGATGGCCGGGCTGGAGGCCCTGACGGGCGTGGGCGGGATCGGCGCGATCGGGGGCGCCGGCGGCGCCTCGGGGATCGGCGGCGTCGGCGGGCTGGCGCAGGCGTGGCAGACGCAGATGCTGTCGGGCAGCACCGGCGCGGGCGCGACCAGCGGCGTCGAGGGCGGCCTCGGCGTCACCGGCATCGGCGGCGTCACGGGTGCCGACTCGGCGTCGGGCCTCGACTTCGGCGCCGTGCTCGGCCGCAGCCTGGAGTCGCTGGAGGCCACCGACAAGGTCGCGCAGTCCAAGGCCGTGGACGCCGCCACCGGTGACCTCAACGACATCCACGACTACGTGATCGCCGCCAACGAGGCGCAGGTCGCCACCGAGCTGACCACGACCATCCGGAACAAGGCGCTCGACGCCTTCAACGAGATCATGCGGATGCCGCTGTGAACGGGCGACTGGGCAAGGCCCAGACCAAGGCGAAGACCGTCCTCGACGGCTTCACGACCGGGCAGAAGGCGATCGTCGCCGTCGCCGTCGTGGGCCTCGTGCTCGGCGCGGTGTTCCTCTCCCGCCTCGTCGCGCAGCCGGCGCTCACGCCGCTGTTCGGCAACCTCTCGGGCAGCGACGCCAACGCGATCGTCGAGCAGCTGCAGGCCTCGGGCGTGAAGTACGAGCTGACCGACGGCGGCCACACCGTGATGGTGCCCCAGTCGCAGGTCTACGACCTGCGCGTCCAGATGAGCGGCAAGGGTCTGCCCGCGGGCTCCGACTCCGCCGGGTACTCGCTGCTGGACTCCAAGGGCGGCCTGACCCAGACCGACTTCCAGCAGAACGTCACCTACCGGCGCGCCCTCGAGGGCGAGCTGAGCAAGACCCTGCAGGCCATGGACGGCGTGAACACGGCCGTCGTCCACCTCGCCCTGCCGAAGAAGGACGTCTTCGCCACCGAGCAGGACCGGCCCACCGCCTCGGTGCTGCTGCAGCTGCGCCCCGGCGTGGCGATCGGCCGCGACCAGGTGCGCTCGGTCACCCACCTCGTGGCCGGCAGCGTCGAGGGACTGTCCCCCGACGACGTCACGGTCACCGACTCGACCGGCAAGCTGCTGTCCTCGCCCGAGACCGGCGTCAACGGCGCGTCGTCCGCTGCCGGCGAGGCCGACCAGCAGACCGCCGCGTTCGAGGCCCGGCGCGCCGGTGAGGTGCAGGCGATGCTCGACCGCGTCCTCGGCCCCGGGCACGCCACCGTGCAGGTCAACGCCACGCTGAACTTCGACTCCACCGAGACCGTCAGCGAGAAGTACCAGCCGATCCCGAGCGTCTCGCCCACCGCCGAGTCCTCCTCCGACGAGCTGTACAACTCCGCGGTCAGCGGCAACGGCGGTGCCCTCGGCCAGACCTGGCCGACCCTGTCGCCGCAGCCCAGCGCCACCGGCGCGGGCAGCTACCGCAAGTCCAACGGCGCCAAGCAGGTGCCGATCGACAAGTCGGTGGTGCGCTCGCAGGGCGCTCCCGGCAAGGTCGAGAAGCTGTCGGCCGCCGTCATCCTCGACGCGAAGGCCGACCCGGCGCCCGACCCGGCCAAGGTGCAGGCGCTGGTCGAGAAGGCCCTCGGCATCGACACGACCCGGGGCGACAGCGTGCAGGTCGACTCGATGGCGTTCGACACCACGGCCGCCGCGGCGTCCGCCAAGGAGCTCGCCACGCAGGCCAAGCAGGCGCAGCTGGACTCCTACCTCGACCTCGGCAAGAAGTCGGGCCTGGTCCTGCTCGGCCTGATCATGCTCTTCCTGCTCTCGCGCCGGGGCAAGAAGAAGGCCAAGGTCTCCGCGACCGTCGCCGACCTGCCCGCCTCGCCCTTCGGTGGCGGGAACATGCTCATCCCCGCGCAGCCGGGGCCCGCCGCGATCACCGCCACGATCGAGGCGCTGCCCAGCGCCGACGAGCTCGCCGCCGAGCGTGAGCGCATCCGCGAGCGCGTCGCGACCCTCGTCGACAACCAGCCGGAGGACGTCGCCGCCGTCATCCAGAGCTGGCTGTCGGAGCGGAGCGTGAGCTAGTGACCACAGCCACAGCGCTCTCGGGGCTGCGCAAGGCTGCCATCCTGCTCACCCAGCTCGGGCGGGACAACGCCGCGCGCGTGCTCTCGTTGCTGCCCGAAAGCATGGTCGAGGACCTCACCGCCGAGATCGTCAAGCTGCGCGAGGTCACCTCGAAAGAGGCCGACGTCGTCCTGTCCGAGGCGCACGAGACCCTCGTCAACCACAACCGTGTCGGCCGCGGCGGCATGGACCTCGCGCGGCAGCTGCTCGCCGAGGGCCTCGGCTCCGACCGCGCCGACGAGATCCTCGAACGCCTCGGCGCCACCCTCGCCGAGATGCCCTTCGAGAGCATGCGCCGCGCCGACCCGCGCCAGCTGCTGTCGTTCCTCGCCGACGAGCACCCGCAGACCATTGCGCTGGTGCTCGCGCACCTGTCCCCCGCCCAGTCCGCGATCGTCCTGTCGGGCTTCGACCAGAAGCTGCAGACCGACGTCGCATACCGGATCGCTCTCATGGAGCGCGCCTCGCCCGACGTCATCCGGCTCGTCGAGCGCGAGCTCGACCGGCGCATGTCCACGGTCCTCGGCCCGCAGGAACTGTCGTCCGTCGGTGGCGTCGGCCCGCTGGTCGCGATCATCAACCGCGCCGACCGGGCGACGGAGCGCATGATCCTCGAAGGCCTGGAGTCGGTGGACGGCGACCTGTCCGAGCAGGTGCGGAAGAAGATGTTCATCTTCGAGGACATCACCACCCTGGACGACAAGTCGATCCAGCTGGTCCTGCGCAACGTCGAGTCCGGCGACCTCGCCCTGGCCCTCAAGGGTGTGCGGACCGAGGTGCGCGAGAAGGTCCTGCGCAACCTGTCCACGCGTGCCGCCGAGAACCTCGTCGAGGAGATCGAGCTGCTCGGCGCCGTCCGCCTCTCGCAGGTGGAGGAGTCGCAGGCCAAGGTCGTCCAGGAGATCCGGGCCCTGGAGCAGTCCGGTCAGATCATGATCGCCCGTGGTGGCGACGAGGAGTTCGTGAGCTGAGCCGGCTCGGCTCGGGTTCGCTCTGCTCCGGGACGGTTTGCGGCGCAATGTGTCGCAGACCGTCCCCGGAGCATCTGCGGCGCTGCTGATGGAGCATCCACGGCGCACTGCGTCGCAGACCATCCCCGGACCATCTGCGGCGCTGCTGATGGAGCATCCCCGGCGCACTGCGTCGCAGACCGTCCCCGGACCATCTGCGGCGCCCTGTCCGATGCGCGAGCACGGAGGGGCGCAGGAACGCCTCCCTCCAGCCCGGCTGCGCTCCTCAGACCACCTGCGGCAGGACCTCGGTGGCGAGCAGGTCGAGGGCGGCGAGGTCGTCGTAGTCCTCGAGCTGCAGATAGACGCGCTCGACGCCGAGCTCGGCGTAGCGGCCGATCCGGTCGACGACCTGGCCGGGGCTGCCGACGAACCCCACCTGCCTCACCTCGTCGGCGGGCCGCCCGGTGAACGAGATGCGGCGCTCGACGTCGGCGTCGCTCAGCCCGACCGCGGTGGTGGCGGCATAGGACAGGACGAGCGAGCCGGGGTCCCGGCCGATCTCCCGGCACGCCTCGTGGACGCCGTCGATCAGCTCCCGGGTCCGCTCCCGGGGCGCGAACGGCACGTTGAACTCGGCGGCGTAGCGGGCGGCGAGCGCCGGGGTGCGCCGGCGCCCCGATCCGCCGAGGATCAGCGGCGGGTGGGGCGACTGGACGGGCTTGGGCAGCGCCGGCGACCCGCTGATCGGCCACCGCGGCCCGGGGTGGTCGAACGATCCGCCAGGCGGCGTCGTCCACAGCCCGGTGACGACGGCGAGCTGCTCCTCCAGCCAGTCGAACCGCTCGCCCAGGGGCGGGAACGGCAGCCCGTACGCGGTGTGCTCGGCCTCGTACCAGCCGGCGCCGAGCCCGAGCTCGACCCGGCCGCCGGACATCTGGTCGACCTGCGCCACCTGGATCGCGAGGACGCCGGGCAGCCGGAACGTCACCGAGCTGACGAGCGTGCCGAGGCGGATCGTCGTCGTCTCACGCGCCAGCCCGGCCAGCACCGTCCAGGCGTCGGACGGCCCGGGCAGGCCGTCGGAGCGCCCCATCGTGAGGTAGTGGTCGGGCAGGAAGAACCCGGTGAAGCCGGCCTGCTCGGCCAGGCGGGCCAGGCGCAACTGCTGGTCGTACGTCGCGCCGAGCTGGGGGCGGGTGTAGAGCCGGACGTCCATGGCCGCTCACCCTAGGCACGCTCCGTAACGCCGGACTCGGCTTACGCGCGTGAGGTCAGGCGGTGCCCATGTGCCCACCGCGAGTGGAGGCGCCGACGGCGAGCGGCGCCAGCGAGGCGGCGATCCCGAGGCTCGCGAGCACGAACGCCGCGGGGACGGCGACCAGCCCGCCGCTGCTCGCCAGCAGCGTGACGACCAGTGCGCCCGCGAGCAGAGCCTGCACGGCGAGCCAGCAGCGGATCCAGGCGCCCAGAGCGCGGTCACCGCCGCGCCGGCCGTCCCGGAACGCCCACGCGCCGGTGACGACGACCAGCGCCGCGATCACCCAGATGCCCGCGAACGACGTCGGGCCGGTGGCGGCCGAGGCGGCCGCGGTGCCGCCCGCGAACAGAGCGGCGAGCGCGAGCGCGCGGACGACGACCTCCCGGGCACCGGGGCCGCGCGGGGCAGAGGGGGCGGGAGCGGGCAGGACGGCGTCGGACATGAGCGGGCCTTTCACGGGACCTGAAGCCTGGACGCCGCCGCAGGGTGCGGCGACCGCTCCAGCGTGACGCCGGCCCCTACGCCCGATCGTGAGCCCGGCTACTCACCTTCGCCCGGTTCAGCGAAGCTGCGGCGCGACGTCGGAGGCGAGCAGCTCCAGCGCGTCGAGGTCGTCGTGGTCCTGGAGCTGGAAGTAGACGCGGCTGATGCCCAGCTCGGCGTACTCGCCGACGCGGGCGACGATCTCGTCGGGCGACCCGGCGAACCCGTCGGCCTTGAGCGCCTCGACGGTGTTGCCCATGAACGCGACACGGCGGGCGACGTCGGCGTCGCTGCGCCCCACGGCGGTCCCGCCCGCGATGGAGAAGACGAGCGACGACGGGTCGCGGCCGGCGTCCTCGCACGCCGTGCGGATCGCCGTCACGATCTCGGCGGCGCGCTCGGGCGGGGCGAACGGCACGTTGAACTCGTCGGCGTAACGGGCGGCGAGTGCGGCCGTGCGCTTCCTGCCCGCCCCGCCGATGATGATCGGCGGGCGCGGGGACTGTGCCGGCTTGGGCAGGCCGGGCGAGCCGGTGATCGGGTACAGGGGCCCCGAATGCTCGAACGTCTGCCCCGGCGGCGTCGCCCACAGGCCGGTGATGACGGCGAGCTGCTCCTCGAGCCGGTCGAACCGCTCCCCCAGCGGCGGGAAGGGGATGCCGTACGCGGCGTGCTCGGCCTCGAACCAGCCGGCACCGAGCCCGAGCTCGATTCGGCCGCCGGACATCTGGTCGACCTGCGCGACCGTGATCGCGAGGACGCCGGGCTGCCGGAACGTCGCCGACGACACCAGCGTGCCCAGCCGCAGCCGCGACGTCTCGCGGGCCAGCCCGGCCAACGTGATCCACGCGTCGGTGGGCCCGGGCAGCCCGTCGTGGGAGCCCATGGTGAGGTAATGGTCGGACCGGAAGAACCCGTCGAACCCCGCGTCCTCGGCCGCGCGGGCCAGCCGCAGCTGCTGGTCGTAGGAGGCGCCGAGCTGGGGTTCGGTGAAGATGCGCAGGTCCATGCCTCGCACCCTACGGGCGCCTGGCAGGCTCGACATCACGGGGCGGAGGAGGAGCGAGACGATGACGTCGGACGACGCGGCCGGTGCGCGGGAGCCCGGGGACGGAGCGGCTGCGAACAGCCGTCCGCACACCCGGACGCAGCGGCTGTACCGGTTCCTGTTCCGGTTCTACGGCCCGGCGCAGACGGGCCCGCCGCCCTACGCGACGCCCGAGGAGGTGCGCCGCTGGGAGGAGTCGCGACGCGCGCCCGCCGCCGAGCCCACGGCGTCCCAGCCTCCGCCGGGGTACCGGGTGGTCCGGTACACCGACGAGGCCGGAACGGTGCATCACAGCATCGTCCGCGACGACGCCGGCGGGCCCTCCTGAACGGCGTCCCTCAACGGCCGCCGGCCCGGTAGAGGTCGCGGAGCAGGGCCACCTCGGCGAGGTGGTGGATCAGCTCGCGGTTGATGTGCAGTACGAGGACGGCGAGGGGCTCGGCGGCGTAGGGGCCCTCGGCCTCGCCGCAGGGGCGCAGCAGGCCGTCCTCGCCGAGGCCCTTGACGCCCTCGATCCACGCCGCGTACTCGGCGTCGAGCTGGGCGAGGGCCTCGGCGGCCGTCCCCGCGTAGGTGAACGAGCGGTAGTCGACGGCCTCGCGACCGAAGTGCGAGGCGTTGCGCATGGCGAGCACGCCGACGATCACGTGCCCGAGCCGCCAGGCGATCGTCGTCACGGGCGGGGGCTCGGGCGTGGGGAAGGCGAACTCGATCTGCCAGTCGCCCGCGCCGCCCTGAACGGGCGCCGTGCTCTCGCCGCGCCGTCGCACGCTCCAGCAGTCGGGTGCCGGCTCCCACAGGTATTCGTCGTCGGTCAGGCCCTCCAGCCTCGGTCGCGCCTGGTGGGTCCAGTGCCAGTCGATCTGTTCGAGGAGCTTCGCGTTCCAGGTCATGGGCCGACCCTGACAGGACATGCGGACAGGATCGGTCCGCGTTGGGTGGCATTCTGTGGTGCGTGAGCGAGGCGGGCACGACCGAGCTCGCCGCGGGCGGGACGGTCGCCGGGGCCGGGGAGGCCGCCCTGCGCGCCGTCGCGAAGCTCGACCAGGTGATGCCGCCGCGGCTGCGCGAGCAGGTGCGCGCCGTCCGCGACGCGACGGTCACGCTCACGGGCGGCGCCGTGCAGGTCGACCCCGAGACGCTGGTGACGCTCGCGCGTGCCTGCCGGGACGCCGTCCGGGTGCGATTCCGATTCACGGCGCGGGACGGCGCAGTCGGGGAGCGCACCGTCGAGCCGGTGCGGCTCGTCACCACCGGGCGCCGCTGGTACCTGATGGGATGGGACGTCGACCGCGACGACTGGCGGACGTTCCGGCTCGACCGGGTGGCCGGCGTCGAGGCGACGAGCAGGACGGGTGGGTGGTGCTGACCACCGGCGGGGACGACCTCGACGCGATCGCGTGGCACGTGGCGCGGCTCGGGTTCGACGCCGAGGTCGTGTCGCCTCCGGAGCTGCGGGATGCCGCCGCCCGGGTCGCGTCGCGGCTCGCGGCGCTGTCGGGGTCGGCCGGTCGGCCTTAGGGCGAGGGCGTCAGGGACGGCTGCGGTGGGCTCCCGGATGGCCCGCCCGGCGGATGCAGGCCTGGCCCGTCCGGGGAAGAACCACCGCGCACCGGTCAGCCGCCCTGCCCTTCATGATCTTGGTGAGGTCTCCGGGGTCGGCGCCGGCCCTCGCCCGCAAGAGGGCGGCACGCAGGGCGCTGCCGGGGTCGGGGCCGGACTCCGTCCAGCCCTCCGCCATCGCAGCGGTGATCTCGTCGGAGGAGAGCAGGCGGGCGACGCTGTCGCTGAGGAGTCCACTGTTGACGGCGGTCCGCACGAGACCGTCGGGGGCTGGAGGTGGTCGGTAGTCCCAGCCGTCGAGCCCCACGGCCTCCGCGAGCACGTCGAGCAGGGTCAACGCCTGCCAGATCTCGGTGACCTCGTCGTCGGTCAGGAGACCGGTACGGAGCAGAGCATTGGCCAGGTCGTAGGACGCGTCAGCCCTGCGGGGCCCTGCGCAGAGGACCTCGACGACGCCCACCCCGTCGACGACCCGACTGGAGAACACGACGCGGTGCCGCTTGCCCAGGACGTCGACGGTGTTCCAGCCCGCGAGGCGGTCGTGTCCGCCTCTGTTGCTGAGGGGGTGGGTCCCGACGGGGTTCTGACACAGGGCGACCACCTCGGCCAAGACCGACGCGCGGTCGGGCTCGGCCAGGGTGTCCAGGTACTCGACGAACGGGTCGCTGAAGACGATCTGCGCCTGGTCGTCGGGGAAGCGCTCCCCCTTCCTCATACGCCGCGGCGGGCTCGATCAGCGGCCTCGGCCCTGATGGACGCGGCGTCCAGCCCGAGCCGTCCGCAGACCTCGTCGAGCGAGAGGCGCCCGGCCCGGCCCGCCACCAACTCTGCTGCGGCGTCCAGGACGGCGAGCCGCGCCTCGCGGACCTCGCGCGCGATCTCCTCGACCCGCTCAGGGCCGTCCACCCGCGCCACGGCACGCCCGTGGCTGGTGAGGAGTACCGACTCGCGCTCCGCGGCGTCGACCAGGCCCGACACGCCTTTGCGAGACGCCACGCTGATGGGTACGCGCACAGTCATGTTGCAAGTCTAGGTAGATGTAGCTCGTGTTGCCAAGACTGCGTTCCTCTCAACGCTCGGCAACGACGATGAGGCCCTCCCGCTCCGCGAGCCGACCCGCCGCGATCGCCGACCGCAGCCCTTCGTCCAAGCGCGATCGGGTCCCCTGGGTCAGAGCCTTTCCCCCGAACAGCAACAACGTCTCGCGCAGCAGCTCGTCCTCGCGGATGCCATAAGCGGTGCCTGCAAGTGCCACCATGGCGTTGGCCATCTCGCGGAGGGGGATGTACTCGATCGGACGGGCCGTCCCCTCGGCCGCACGGCGGAAGCCCTTCCAGGAACGGTGGTCCAGTTCAGGAGGCCACGCAAAGGGCTCGCCTCGGTCTCCCGCCATCGAGCTGGGGAGGAGGGCCAGCACGCTTGCCGCTCGGGACGAGGTGACCCTCGACAACCCGAAGGCGGAACCGACGAGCTTCGCCAGCCTCTCGTGATGGATGGGCCCCTCGCACGCGACGACATCCTCGATCACGGACCGAACTCGCTTCGCCGTCCGAGGTAGAGCATCGAGGACGTCACGCGGACCGGCGCTGCGGACCATCCAGGGCACATACGGCTGCTCGCCTGGCAGCGCCGGGCTCGCCCCCTCGCTCAAGCTCCTGCTGGCGGCAGCGTAGGGGGTGGGGCCGACGGCCGGGGTGGCCTTCGTCCAGGTGTCGACGGTCGAGGTCGTTGCGGGGACCTCCGCCCGCGCGCAGTCGCAGGCGCCGAGGGGACGAAGAGCGCTCAGCTTCGGCGCGTTGCAGGCGAGGGGCGTCTCGGCTAACCTGGCGTCAGGCCGCGAGGCCTGGGCCCCTTTCGGGGCCCTTTTTTTGGTTCAGCACGAGGGGGCTCTCTTGGATCGCTTCGCAATCTTCATCGATGCCGGCTATCTGCTCGCCGAAGGCGGCAAGGCTCACGTGGCGCCCGACGCCAAGCGGGGCGACGTCTCGTTGGACGTGGCCTCCGCGCTGGATCGGCTGGTCACGCGCGCCGCCGCCTGCGGCTTGTCGCCGCTGCGCACCTATTGGTACGACGGTGCCGTCAACGGGGTACCGACCAGTGAACAGCTGGCGATCTCCGACCTGCCCGACCTCAAGCTTCGACTCGGCCGTATCGTCGGCGGCCGCCAGAAGGGCGTCGACGGTCTCATCTACCGCGACATGACAGTGCTGGCCCGCGAGCGTGCCATCTGCAGCGCCTTCCTCCTGGCCGGCGACGAGGACCTGCGGGAGGGGGTGGTCACCGCGCAGGAATTGGGCCTGCACGTGACGCTCTGGGGCGTCGGGAGAGAGGGCAACCAGTCGCGCAGCCTGATGGCCGAGGTGGATCGCCACTGCCAGCTCGATGATCTGGCGGACCTGTTCCACGCGGCTCCCGGCTCCCGGCTGGCGTTGGAACGCCAAACCGCTCCTGCGACGGTCGTCGCCGCGCCCGAGGCAGTCACCGAGGCAGCCAGAGCATTCGCCGACGAGTGGCGGTCTCGCGCCACTGCGGAGGAGCTCGGAGAGCTGCGTCTGTCCCGTCCCCTGATTCCGTCCGGTTTGGATGCCGAGCTGCTACGACGAGTGCAGAGCGCCGTTGGCGACCTCCGTCAGCACGAGGGCGCTCGCCGTGCGGCACGCGAAGAATTCTGGGCCCGCGTCGACCCGGTCACGCTGCCGCGACACTGACGGGACGGCGGCCGAGCAAGAGTGCGTCCTCGCTCACACCTGCTCCTGCGCGAAGCGCGGGGCCATGGCTTCCATCTGGTCCATCACCCGCTTCACGGCCTCAGGCTGACGGTCCGGCGGGTAACCGTGCCTGCGCAGCACCCGCTTCAACGTGGTCCGCAGCTTCGCCCGGACGTCGTCGCGCACGGTCCAGTCGGTGCGGACGTCGCGCCGCATGACGGCGACGATGTCGCGGGCGATGTCGGCGAGCACCCCCTCCCCCAGTTCGGTGACGGCGGACTCGTTGAGGGCCACGGCGTCGAGGAACGTCAGCTCGTCGATGTTCAGGGGCGGGGTGAACGAGTCGCCGCGGGTGCGTTCGGCGTGCACGTCCTTGGCCATCTCGACCAGTTCGGCGATGACCTCGGCGCTGGTCAGCTGCTGGTTGGTGTACTTGCGCATCAGCTCGGCGAGCCGGTCGGAGAATGCCCGCTGCCTGATCACGTTGCTGCCGGTCGCCTTGATCGCCTCGGCGGCGATGAGGTCGCGCAGGGCCTCGACGGCCAGGTGGGGGTTCTCGGCCTGCTGGGCCTGGGCGACGTACTCGGGGCCGAGCTGGTCGAGGCGGGGCCGGGGCATGCCGGCGGCGGCGTAGATGTCGAGGACGTCCCCGGCCTCCGTGGCCTCGGCGATGGCCTGCGACAGCAGCCGGGCGACCTCCTCGGGCACGGGCAGCCCGCGGCTCTCGCGCTCGTTGGCGTCGAGCTTCGCCATCCAGACGCGGGCCTCTTCGTAGAACCGGACGGCGGGTCGCACGTCCTCGAGCTGCCCCGACGCCGCGCACAGCGCCCACGCGCGACCCAACCCGCTGGCCAGGGCACGGAAGCGACTGCGCAGGGTGGCGCCCTCGGCCTCGGCCGCATCGGCCCCGGGAGGGATCTCGTTGCCGGGGGTGCGGGGGTCGCGCAGCCAGTTCACCAACTCGTGCAGGACGCGCTGGTAGGGGTGCTTGTCGCCGCGTGAGGCGAGGTCGGCGTGCCGCTTGCGCCAGTCGAAGGCGGCGGTGAGCGCGTCGAGCTGCCCGAGCAGCGCCCGGGCGACGGACAGCTCCTCGGTGAGGTCGCGCCCGAGCGGCTTGGTCGCCTGGTCGGTGGCGGTGTACTCGGACAGGGCAGCGCGCAGGTTGTCGGCCAGCGGTGCGTAGGCGACGAGCAGGCCGGCGGGCTTGCCGCGGAAGGTCCGGTTGACCCGGGCGAGGGTCTGCATCAGCAGTGCCCCCTTGAGCGGCCGGTCGAGGTAGAGGGTGTGCAGGGGCGGGGCGTCGAAGCCGGTGAGCATCATGTCTTTGACGATCACGAGCTGCAGCTCGTCGTCGGGGTCCTTGAGCCGGGCCTTGATCGCCTTGTTCTGGCTGTCGCGCCGCACGTGCCGGATCACGGGGTCGGGATCGGTGCGGTCGCCGCTGTAGACGACCTTGACAACGCCGCGGTCGAGGTCGTCGGAGTGCCAGTCGGGCCGCCGCTCGATCAGGGCCTCGTAGAGCCGCGCGCAGATGTCGCGGGTCCCGCAGACGATCATCGCCTTGCCGGGGCCGTCGAGTGACGACGCGATCGCCTGCCGCCGCTGCTCCCAGTGCGTGATCAGGTCGTCGGCGAGCTGGGCGAGCCGGGCGGGGGCCCCGTAGACGGCGTTGATGACGGCGACGCTGCGCTCGACCTTCTCGCGTTCGACGTCGTCGAGCCCGTCGGTGAGCCGGTCGGCGGTCGCGTCGAGATCCTCGGGCGTGACGCCGTCGGCGAGGGTGACCTTGATCAGGCGCGGCTCGAACACGACGGGCACGGTGGCGCCGTCGTTGACGGCGCGAGTGAGGTCGTAGATGTCGATGTAGGGGCCGAACACCTGACGGGTGTTGCGCTCCTTGGCGCTGATCGGCGTCCCGGTGAACGCGATGAGGGTGGCGCGGGGCAGGGCGTCGCGCAGGTGCCTCGCGTAGCCGTCGAGGTCGTCGTAGTGGGAGCGGTGCGCCTCGTCGACGATGACGATGACGTTGCTGCGGTCGGTGAGCAGCGGGTGGTTCTCCCCCGCGGCGCGCTCGTCGGCGGTGAGGCCGAACTTCTGCAGGGTCGTGAAGTAGACGCCGCCGGTGGCGCGCTCGCTGAGTTCGCGGCGCAGCTCGGTGCGGCTGGTGATCGCGGTGGGCCGGTCGGGCAGCAGCTTGCTCGCGGAGAACGCGTCGAACAGCTGCCCGTCGAGTTCGGTGCGGTCGGTGACGACGACGACCGTGGGGTTGCGCAGCTTCGGGTGGGTCTGGACGGCGTGGGTGTAGAGCTCCATCTCCATCGACTTGCCGGAGCCCTGGGTGTGCCAGACGACGCCGGCCTTGCCGTCGGTGGCGACGGCCTTGACGGTCGCGCCGACGGCATGGGTGACGGCGAAGTACTGGTGCGGCTTGGCGATCCGCTTGGCCAGGTGGGTGCCCTCGTCGAAGGCGACGAAGTCGCGGAGGAGCTGCAGGAACCGGGTCTGGTTGAAGACGCCGTCGATGAGGTTCTCCAGGGCGGTGCCGCGGACGTCGTCGGGCCCGGCCGCCGGCGTCGGCTCGCCTTCGATGCCGGTGACGTCGAGGGGATGGCCGTCGTCGTCGACGTTCCACGGGGAGAAGTGGTGCAGGGGCGTGAACGGGGTGCCGTACTTGGCGGTGACGCCGTCGCTGACGACGGTGAGGACGCAGCAGCGGAACACGGTCGGCAGGTCGTGGACGTAGGACTGCAGCTGCCGGTGCGCCGAGGCGAGACCGGCGTGGGCGCTGCCGGAGCGCTTGAGCTCGACGATCGCGACGGGCAGCCCGTTGCAGTAGAGGACGACGTCGAACCGGCGTTCGACGTCGCGCTGCCGCACGGTCACCTGGTTGACGGCGAGCCAGTCGTTGTCGGACTCCTCGGCGCTGACCAAGCGGATCGTCGGGTTCTGCTGGACGCCGTCAGTGTCGATCCACGACGCGCCCCGGTAGCCCTCGGTGAGGAACCGGTGGATCCGCTCGTTCTCGGTGATCGCGTCCTCGGACGTGGGGCGGAGGATCTCCGCGACCGCGTTCGTGATCTGCACGGCGGGGACGGCGGGGTTCAGCTTGCGCAGTGCCCGCTCGAATCGCCCGCGCAGGATGAGGTCGTCCCAGGTGTCGCGCTCGCCCGAGCCGGGGGCGATCTGCTTGCCGTGCGCCAACGGCCAGTCGTGGAGGTCCGCGAGCTGTTCGAGCACCGACAGCTCAAGCTCGGCCTCCGAGGGAGGCGACGCGCTGAATGTGTCGAGTGCGGACGTCGTGCCGTCCCCCGCCGTCGTCATGTCAGACAACCTCCTCCACGACGCGCTCGGCGTCCTTGATCTTCAGCCTGCCGGACATGAGCGGTCCGAGCAGGGTGTCCCGCAGTTCTGCGAGCTTGGCGTTCTCGTCTTCCTTGGCATCGCAGAGCTGACCTAGCTCACGGAGTTGTCCACCGACCCGCCGCTGCACGTCTATGTTCGGTAGCGGGAAGGTCAGCCTAGCGAGGTCCTGGCGCTTGAGTTCGGTCTGCCCTGTGCTTCCCTCCCCCAGCTCCTCAATTTCCTTCTCACGCATCGCGAGCGACCATGCGGCGAAAGCGACGTCCGTCCGTGACGGGTCGAATCTAACGATCGTGATGTGAGAGTCAACCGTCACTTCATCGTTTCGCGTCCACACCGCCGCCCGCCCCAGAGTGCCCATTCCAGTCGAGTTGACGAGTGTGTCGTACGGCTTGAGCAGCTTCTCGCGCGGAGCGACTGAAGTCCGGCGGCCAGGCCCGGCGACCACACGGCCACCTCGCACGCACTTCTGGTTCAACACGAGCACGCCAGAGTCACCATCTACGTACTTTGGTGCGATACCCCGAACCAGCAGTGCAGCACCGTCGGCCACTGCCCCGCTCTCTGCCTGCCTCAATGCCTGAGTGACAGATACGCGGGCCAGTCGACCGGCGGCCAGCAGCACCTCAGCGTTGGCTGCGATCTTTTCGTCGAGGGCGCTGAGGACGCACACGACCGATTGCCGATTGCCTCCCCACCGCTCGGGGCTCTACCACGTGGCCAAGGATTCCCGTGTTCGGACGAGCATGGTGGCACCAACGGCCTGCTGAACGACCCATTCACGGATCGCGCTCAAGTCGAGAAAGTAGGCCAAGTGGGCCTCACCGCAGGGCGCGGACCAAGGTCGATCTTGAGGCACCCAGTGCCACACAGCCAGCCGACGTTCGCCTCGCGAACAAGAGCCTTGCGCGTAACGTCCCCTCGACGGGAGTAAACGATGCTTCCCAGCTTCAAGCGATGGCGCTTCAGGTCTTTCGCCCGAGCATCAGTAACTCGGGAAATGTTCACAGTCGAGATCCGCCCACCTATCAAGTCTTGTGGCATCACAACGGGAACACCGTCGCTCAATATTCGTATGCAGTTGCGATCCGAAGGGACCCGTCTGATCCCACCGCCGCCCTGGGCGCAAATCTCGGCGAGGCTCAGGTAAGCGCTCACTCATCGCACACCCGGCCCAACTGATCGCGGACCAGCGCGTCGAGCCGCGCCGACTCGTCCATCTGAGCTGGGCAAGCTCCTTGGTCAGGCGCTGGATCTTCTCCTCCAACGGCTCGCCGTCCTCCTGGACCTCGGCCGCCCCGACGTACCGACCCGGCGTCGCGCGTACTCGGCCACGCGGATTTCGGCCGTGGTCACGACCTGCAGAACCCAGCGACGTCGTCGTACGTCGCTTCCTCCACTGCCGAAGCCGCCGTGCTACGCGCCAAGCTTGAACGTATCGCGATGGGCGATGTCGGCGTCGGTGAACTGCCGCTCGGCGCGGTCGGCCATGGCCGCGAACCCGAGCGACCGCGCGTCGATGAACAGCACCTGCCCGCGCCGGTCCACCGGGAGAATCCTTCTTGGGAGCCGGGCCCCTTGTCCTTGGCGAAGAACCAGACGCAGCAGGAATGCCGGTGCTGCGGAACAGCTGCGTCGGCATCGCGACTGCGGCACGAGATCCGACTCGACGAACTGGGCCCGGATCTCGCCCTCGCCGCCGGACTGGTCGACATCGACCCGTTCATCACCACGTTCGCCGACCCGCCGGGGGCGAGCTTGCTGAGGATGTGCTGCATCCACGCGTAGTTCGCGTTGCCCGAGGGCGGCACGCCGTAGCGCCAGCGCGGGTCGTCCTCGCGGCGCACCCAGTCCTTGATGTTGAACGGCGGGTTCGACATCACGTAGTCCATCTCCACGCCCGCGTGCAGGTCCTGGGCGAACGTGTCGCCCCACACCGCGCCGAGGTTGCCGTTCAGCCCGTGGATGGCGAGGTTCACCGCCAGCCGCGCCGTTCGCCCTTGCCCTCGTACACGCTGATCGCGGTCTTGTCGGCGCGATGAGCCAGCAGGAACTTCTCCGCCTGCACGAACATGCCGCCCGACCCGCAGGCCGGGTCGTACACGCGCCCCGAGGTCGGCTCGAGCACCCTTCGACGATCGTGCGCACGACGCTCGGCGGGGTGAAGAACTCCCCGCCGCGCTTGCCCTCGGCGCGGGCGAACTTCTCCAGGAAGTACTCGTACACCTCCCAGCAGGTCGCGGGCCTTCGCCGCCCCTGCCCCGGAGAAGCGGGCGCCGCTGAGCAGGTCCAGCAGCCCCTCCAGCCGGCGCTGATCCACCGAGTCCCGGTTGAACTCCCGCGGCAGCGCCCTTCAGCGCCCGGTTGGAGCCGGCCAGCAGGTCCATGGCGTCGTCGATCAGCTCGCCGATCGTCTTCCCCGGCTGGCCGCCCTGCGCGGGCAGGCCCTTCGCGTTCTCCGCCAGGTACTGCCGCCGCCGTCGGCGGCACCCAGAACACGTTCGCGCCCGTGTACTCGTCCAGGTCGTTGAGGTCGCCCTCGATGTCGGCCGCGTCCACCCCGTCCGCAACGAGTTCGGCGCGCAGCTGCTCGCGGCGCTCCTCGAACGCGTCCGACACGTACTTCAGGAACACGAGGCCGAGCACGACGTCCTTGTACTGCGAGGCGTTCATCGACCCGCGGAGCTTGTCCGCGGCCTTCCACAACGTGTCCTTCAGTTCCTTCATCGTCGACGCAGCCTGCGGCGCCGCCGCCCGCTTCCGGGGAGGCATCAGCCCGACCTCTTCCTTCATCTGAACCAGCAACAGATCAATCGACCAGCACATCCGCCCGCCTCGCGGACCCCACGGCGGCGCACCGCCCGGCACCACGACCACCGCGCCGCTCGTCACCCCGTCAGTGCCGCCTCGGCCGCGTCCAGCTCGCCCCAGCCGCTCCCGCAGCGCCCGCCGCTCGGCGTCCAGCACCGCCAGCGCCTGACGCAACGCCTCCCGCTGCGCGGCCGACACCAGCGGCACCACCCATCGGCGGTAGTCGCGACGCGCCACCCCACCCGACCTGGCCGCCTCCGCCACGGCCTCGGCCAACAGCTGCGGCAGCAGCGTCGCCTCCCCCTCGCGGGTCGCGCGCAGCACCCGAGCCGGCGCCTGCACGACTGCGCCACCGTCGACGTCCACGAAGGCGGCCGGGCGCGGCGACACCACGAACACGACGTCCCCCCGCTCCGTCAGCCGCCCCGCCGGGAAGCGCCTCGTGAACTCCAGGAGATCCACCCGCCGCTCCCCCACCCGGGACTTCCCGCAGTTCCTCAGGACCCACCACGGTCACCCCGCCCTGCGTGCCCACCTGCACCGGGACGCCGTCCAGCCGCCGACCCTTGATCAGCCGCACCTGGCGGTCGGCGACCAAGCGGCCCAGGGTCGCCGTCCGCGGCCCCACCGGTTGCTGGACACCCTCCACCCGCACCCCGGCACCGCACGCCTCGAGCAAGGCCGACACCTCACCGGCCGTCGACGTCGGCCTCCCCGGCGCGAGCAGCAGGCGCAGGCCCGCCGGCGAGGTGAGCACATCGATCAGCCTTCGCCTGCGCAGGTACCGCAACTGCCGCGCCGGCAGCTGGGCGATGCCCCCACCCCGCGCGAGCGCCGACGCGGGCTGCCCGGAGCAGTCGAGCGCGGCCAGGACGTCCGACACCAGGTCGTCGACGCCCACCGGGTCGAGGTCCGCCGCGCCCAGCTCCCCCACCGCCAGCCAGCGTTCCGCCGTGGGCAGGCCGGGGGCTGCCGACAGCACCCACAGAAGACACCGCCCGGCGAGGTGCCCTGACCAGCAGCCCCTGGGGCAGGCGAACGGACGCCCGGACGAACCCGCCCGCAGCAGTCCCGGGCCACCTCCACGTCAGGGCTCGCCGCGCGGTCCGTCAGCGCCGACGCCGGGCCCACGACGACCGCCAGGTCCGCAGGTCTCAGCCGCCGCGCGAGTGCGCCGACCTGCGCGAGGACGGCGGCGTCGTCCGCGTCGGGGTCCCCCGCCGACGGCAGGTGCACGACGTGGACGCAGGGACCCTCTGCCGACGGGTCGGCCGCGGGGACGCCGTGGGTCAGGAGCCGCCGACGCGTCCAGCGGGCCGTGGCCGAGTCCACCGCCGAGCAGCGCAGGTCGAGGTCGTTCTCGCCCCACGCCGACCGCGCCGCGAGCAGCAGACCGCCGTCGCCGTCGCTGTCGTCGACGAGCCGGGGCGTCGCGCCGGCCACGCGAGTGAGGAGCGCGGTGGCCAGGCTGCCGACGAGGGCGTCGAGCTCGGAGCGTCTCGCCGTGGCCGCGTGGCCGGGCAGACACGAGCCGGCGTGACGGCGCAGCAGCCGCTCGAAGGCCGTACTCGCCGAGAAGCCGGCGTCCGCAAGGGCCTCGGCGTGCGCCGCCAACCGGGGTACTCGTCGCCGAGCGCGCGGATCTCGCGGACCGACCATGTCGTCCGGTCCTCCGGCCTCGGCCAGAGCGAGGACGTCCTCTCCCGGCAGCTCGGCTGGGCACCCGTCATGGTCGCCAGGCACAGCAGCGCCGAGAGCCCTGCCACCGCCACCGCCTCCGGCAGCGGCGTGACCGCTGCCAGCGCCACGTGCGCCGCGACGTCGTCCGCCGCCTCCGGGTTGAGGCCGCGACCCGTCTCGCTCAGGTAGGCGACCACGTCGTCGGCGGCGAACAGCTCCACACCGTCTGCGCGCGTGACGGGGGTGGGGAATCCCTGCCCCCGGACGGGGCGGCGGCGCCACATCGACACCACCGGGCGCTGGACGCCGGCCAGTCGCGCCACGTCCGCGGCGCTGAGGAGCGTCGGCGATGAACCGCTCAGGGGGGCAGCGACGGCTGCGGACATGCGACACCTCCTCTGCTGCCCGATCAGGCGACGTCCTCAAGGTAGAGCCTCATACGACCTTGCGATTTGAAGTTGCTGATAACCCCTGTTATCGGCGCTACAACCCATCGAGCGAGCGTGCGGGCTACATGGTCGAACGGCAGCACCTCAGCTGCCCCGACTCCTAGGAGGCCACCATGACCCAGCCCACCCCGACGCCGCCCGCGGCGTCCCTCGACCCCCGGACGGGCGCACTCGTCGTCCGCCACCTGACCGTCACGGACCCCGCCGTCCTCACCGAGGCCCTGCACTGGGCCGAGGGTCGCCGCGGGCCCGCCGCCGACAGGGAGGCGCTCGCCGGGGCGGACCTCACCGCGTTCGTCACCCAGGCGATCACCGTCGGGGCCCACGCCCTCGCTCACGCCGGCGGCAGCCAGCAGGCCCTCGACCTGGAGCGCCTCGTCACCGACCTCGCCGGGCGCGCCGAGAGCTCCGCCGCGCAGGCCGCCGAGGTCACCGGCGCCGCCACGCGTGCCGCGGGCGAGTCGTTGGCGAAGGCCGCCGACGACGCCCGCAAGGCCATCACCGAGACCCTCAGCGCCGGCTCGGAGGCTGCGCGTGCGGGGATCACCAAGGCCGTCGAGGAGAACACCGCCGCCCTGCGCGCCGAGATCGAGCGCCTGCTCGGCGGCGAGAACCCCGAACTGGCGGCCAAGCTCACCCCCGTGCTGGACGGCGTCGGCCGGCGGCTCGGTGAGCAGGCGTTCCGGCAGACCGACGAACTGCTCACGAAGATCACCCGGCAGTTCGACCCCGCCGACCCGACGTCCCCGTTCGCCAAGCAGGCCGCGGCTCTGGGCGCCCAGCACGAGGCGCTCACCCGCACCCTGACCGAGGGCCAGCAGGCGGTCGTCGCCAAGGTCGACGAGCTCGCCAAGGCCGTCGAGGTCTCCAAGGCCGCGGCAGCGGCTACCGGGCGGACGGCGAGCGTGACGCCGCTCAAGGGCGCCACGTTCGAGGGCAAGCTGCACGCCGTCCTGGGCGACATCGCCGCAGGGCTGGCCGGTGAGTACGTCGACACGAGCACCACCCCCGGCGCCATCGCGCGATGCAAGAAGGGGGACGGCGTCCTCACGCTCGCCGCGGGAGCGGGCGGTTCCGTGCGGATCGCCGTCGAGGCCCACGACTCCCACGACCGGCGCGACTGGACCGCCTACCTGGACGAGGCCGAGCGCAACCGCGACGCCGTCGTCTCCCTCGGCATCGTCCGGACCGTCGAGCAGAACCAGGGCCAGACCATCCGCGTGCTCGGGGCACGCAGGATCGTCCTCGCCCACGACCCCGACGTCGACCGCGCCGACATGCTCCGCGCCGTCGTCCAGGTGCTGGCCGTCGCCGCCCTCGCCATCGCCGTGCGGCGCGACCACGACGGCCTCGCCACCGCCGAGGAGCACGTCACCGCTGCCCGCGAGCTGCTCACGAAGCTCGACACCATCCGCAAGCACGCGGGCGCGATCCGCAAGGGCGCCGACGGGGTCGAGGCCGAGTGCAACACCGTCCAGACCGGGATCACCCGGCACCTCGGCCAGGCGCTCGACGCGCTCGCCGGCGCCGCCGCGACGGAGCCGTCCGTCGCACTTGCCCCGCCCGCGTCGGGCTCCGACGCCGCGTGAACCCGGTGCCGGGCCGGTCACCGCGAGGGGAGCGACCGGCCCGGGTTCCCTCCCGCAGCTGTTCCCGTCTGTCTGCCAAGCATCGAAGGAGCTTCCTGATGTCCGACACCACCGCCGCCCCCAGTAGCCCGCCCCCGCCGGGGCCCGGCCGCCCTCAGCCCTCCAGGGCATCGAGTTTCCGGAAGCCCCCGTGGCTGCGTTGGTGGGTCGTCGCCGCTGTTGCTCTCGCCGTCGTCATCACGGTCGGTGCGCTCACCGAGGACCCGAAGTCGGCTACCACCACCGGTGCGGCCCCGACCCTCCCGACCTCGCGCACCGCCTCGGCGATCACCACGCCGTCGACATCGGCGTCCAGCTCTGCGGCGACCCCCACGCCGACACCGACCACGGCCAAACCCGCCGCACCGCCGCCTCCGCGACGGGCGACGTACTCGGGGCGGGGCGCCAAGGTCCTGACCATCGCCAAGCCCGGGGAGGGGGCAGCCCTCGCCACCATCACCCACAAGGGCAGTGGGAACGTGGCCGTCTGGACCCTGGACGCGCAGCTGCAGGAGCGCGACCTGCTGGTCAACGACATCGGTCGCTACTCGGGGGTCGTGCTGCTGGACGCCGACGGCGGCGACAGCCGGAAGCTCAAGATCGAGGCGGACGGCGCGTGGACGGTGACGATCAGCGAAGTCGCCGCCGCGCCTCGGTTCGGCAAGGGCAAGCCCGCCACCGGCCGGGGTGATGCCGTCTGGATCTACGACGGCGACCCCGCGGTGATCACCTCCCAGCACAGCGGACGAGCGAACTTCGCGGTCACCGCCTACGGCGACGGCAGCTTCCCCGACCTGATCGTGAACGAGATCGGCGCCTACAAGGGCGAGGGGACGATCGGCGAGGGCCCCCGCTTGGTCGTGGTCCACGCGGACGGGCCTTGGACGCTGCGGGTGAGCTGAGCGGCGCCTTGGCCGCCCGCCCACCGGGCACTCGGCCACGGGGCGCGCGGCCACGGGGCCGACCGCCGTTCGCAAGCGGCAGGTTTTCCACAGGAGGCAGGCAGGGCACAGGTGGGCCGCTGCGGCTTAGCTAGGGTGCCGCGCATGAACAGAGAACGGGGCTCGGTCCGTCGTCGCCGGATCGGGAGGCGGGTGGTGCCCGCCGTCGTCGCGGGTCTGACGACGCTGGGCCTGGTGACGTCGTGCACATCACGGGACGACGGGCAGGTCCGCCAGCCCGCCCGCACCGTGGAGCCGTACACCGACGCCGTGACGCCCACCCCGACCGAGCCGCCGATGCCGACCTACCCGGCCGCGGGCAAGGTCCAGACGCCGGCCGGCGCCGAGGCTGCGTTCCGGCACTACGTCGACTCCTATACGTGGGCCTTCGCCCACGCCGACCCGCAGCCGCTCATCGGCCTCACCATCGACGGCTGCGTCTTCTGCAAGTCCGTGCGGGACGACCTCGCCGATATGCAGTCCCGCGACGAGCGCACGCGCGGCGGTGGGCTCGTCATTCATGGACTACAAGTGACCCGGGGAAACATTCCCACCGAGATGCTTTTGTCCATCAACATGAGCCAGAATGGTTCCATAACCATGGGCCGCGAGGGCAAACCGGTGGCCACGACCACCTCGCACCCGGAACAGCACGTGGATGCCCTGATGCAGTGGGTGAATGATCGCTGGCTCCTCCGCGAGGTTGATTTTTGATGCGCCTTCGTCACGCCAGCAGAGTTCCGTTGGCGCTCGCCCTCATCCTCATAGCGGCGTTGCCGGCGCAAGCGGCGCAGCAGACCGCAGACCCAGAAGTTCCTCGCCGCGAGACATGGTTCGGGAAAGCAACACCGCACGGGATAGGCGTCGGCGGCGTAACCACCGGTGACGGCACTCCCACCGCTGCTAGCCAAAGGCTGCGAGCGCGCAAAGCTGCGGGACCGAAGCTCCAGTACTCGACAGTGCCGGCGTGCGAGGGAAATGACCTACGACTGGGGCATGCAGATGGAGCGATGTGCCCCACTGCCCTCACAAGCTGCCCGCAGACCAGGGGTGCCTCCTACCTCGTCTGGACGTTCCTCTTCCACCCCGCCAGGCCCAAGATCGCGGCGTTCTGGAGTCTGGTCGGCCAGCGCTGCGTGAGCGCCGCGGAACCACGCGACACCGAGCCTCGCCAGGCCGTCGCCCTGTCACTGGAGGACTTCCGCCGTCTCCCCCTGCCCCCCGGCGGGATGCACGTGCAGCCGGGCAACGGGCAGGTCCTGGTGCAGATGCCGACGAACGTCTACGTCACCGCCGAGCCGATCCGGCTGCGCACCGAAGTCCTCGGCATGCCGGTCGATGTCGAGGCGACGCCGGACTCCTACACCTGGGACTTCGGCGACGGCGGGCAGTTCACCACCAAGGACGCCGGGGCGCCCTACCCGGCCATGACGACGACCCACACCTACACCCGCCCGGGGCGCTACACGATCACCCTCACCGTGAACTACCGCGGGCAGTTCCGCCCCCAGGGCATGCAGGACTGGCTCCCCGTCGAAGGCACCGCCCCCGTCGACAGCGCCCCCGTCACTCTCGAAGCCATCGAAACCCGCGCGGTCCTCGTCCCGTGATCGGCCGACGGCCCGCAGCAACAGGAGTGCCCTCACGCGGCGCCGCGATCGCGCGGCGCATGACGGCCGCCGCAATCTCCTGCCTGGCCGCTGCTGGGAGTGGCCTCGTGCACGTCAGGGAATGACGGGCAGGCCCGGGAAGCCGCACGCACCATCACCCACGCCACGGTCGGTTCCCCCACGACGGCGCCGACCCCACCCCCGATGCCGACCTACCCGACCGCCGGAAGAGTCCAGACCCCTGCCGGTGCCGAGGCCGCGTTCCGACACTACGTCGACTCTTACATCTGGGCCTTCGCCAACTCCGACCCCGCACCCCTGATCGGCCTCACCGTCGAGGGATGCGTCTTCTGCAACTCCGTCCGGGAGGATCTCGCTGACATGCAGTCCCGCGGTGAACGGGCACGCGGAGGCGAGCTCGTCATTCACGGTCTCCAGGTCACGCGCGGGAACGTCCGCACCGAGATGATGCTGGCGATCAACATGAGCCAGAAGGCGGGCGTCGCACTCGGCCGGGACGGTGCGCCCGTAGCGACGACGACCGCCGAGCCCCAGAGGCGGGTGTATGCGCTCATGCAATGGGTCAACGACCTCTGGCTTCTCCGCGAGGTGGCTTTCTGAGACGTGGTGCTCGACCGCCGGTCGCACACGGCAGGTTTTCCACAGGAGGCAGGCAGGGCGCGGGTGGGCCGCTCAGCCTTGGCTAGGGTTCCGCGCATGGATGCAGAACGGGGCTCGGTCCGCCGTCGCCGGATCGGGAGGCGTGTCGTGCCCGCTGCGGTCGCCTTCCTGACGACGCTGGGCATGGTGACGTCGTGCACGTCAGGGGACGACGGGCACGTGCAGCAGCCCGCCAGCAGCATCGAGCCGTACACGGACACCCCGACGCCGACCCCCACCGAGCCGCCGATGCCGACCTACCCGGCCGCGGCGAAGGTCAAGACACCTGCGGGGGCCGAGGCGGCGTTCCGGCACTACATGAACTCCTACAACTGGGCCTTCGCCCACGCCGACCCACAGCCGCTCATCGGCCTCACCGTCGACGGATGCGTTTTCTGCAAGTCCGTGCGCGACGACCTTGCCGACATGCAGTCACGAAGTGAGCGTGCGCGTGGGGGCGGGGTTGTGATCCACCACCTCATGGTCACCCCGGGAAACATTCCGACCGAAATGCTTCTGGCCGTCAACATGAGCCAGGATGCAGGGACGACATTGGGAGAAAACGGAAAGCCTGTGGCATCGACGACGGCAGAGCCGGCTAGGCATGTCGATGCACTCATGCAATGGGTGGACGATCGCTGGCTGCTACGTGAGGTATCCTTTTGATGTACCGCCAGACCTCGGCGATCCTTGCGTCGCTCATTCTTCTGGGCACGTTCGCCAAGCCCAGCGAGGCGACTTCACCTGCGCCGATGAAACCACCGAAAAGATACAGCCTGTTCGCGAAGGCAATTCCTAGGTTCATCAACGTGGGCAGTAGTAGTCAACAGACCTCCGATGACGGCCAGGAAACCAAAGAGACTCAGCCTCGGAGACAGGCGGGGCCACGGCTCCGTTACTCAACGGTTCCGGCCTGCGAGGGCAACGATCTGCGTCTGGGACAAGCTGATGGGACGATGTGCCCGGCCGCACTGGATGCCTGCCGGGCAACGGTCGGCGGCGGCAGGTACCTCGTCTGGACGTTTCTCTTCCACCCCGCCAGGCCCAAGGTCGCGGCGTTCTGGACTCTGACGGGCCAGCGCTGCGTGAGCGCGACGGAACCACGCGACACCGAGCCTCGCCAGGCCGTCGCCCTGTCACTGGAGGACTTCCGCCGGCTCCCCCTGCCCCCGGGCGGACTCCACGTCCAGCCGAACACCGGCCAGGTGCTGATCAACATCGACACGAACGTCTACGTCACCGCCAAGCCGATCCGCCTGCGAACCGAAGTCCTCGGCACGCCCGTCGATGTCGAGGCCACGCCCGACTCCTACACCTGGGACTTCGGCGACGGACGACAGCTCACCACCAGAAACCCCGGCGCCCCCTACCCCGCCATGACCACCACGCACATCTACCAGCGCCCGGGCCGCTACACGATCACCCTCACCGTGAACTACCGCGGGCAGTTCCGCCCCCAGGGCATGCAGGACTGGCTCCCCGTCGAAGGCAACGCCCCCGTCGACAGCGCCCCCGTCACTCTCGAAGCCATCGAAACCCGAGCCGTCCTCGTGCCCTGACCGAGACCCCCAACAGGCCCCCAGCGGGCCCCAGGGCTGACCGTTCTCCTCCTCGTGGCGAGCAGATCGGTACGTGAGGAGGAGCCGGAGGGACCAGGCGCGTTCCTACCGTCGAAGCATGACGACGATCCTGCTCAGCGACCCGCGCGTCGCCGCCATGCCGGTGCAGGAGTGCGGGGAGCCCCTGGTGGCGCTGCCGCCCCGGCTGACGGAGGTCCGCGCGGCGGTCCACCTGCCCGTGCTCGTGCGCGCCGAGGTAGCGGCGCGCCTGGCGGAGGCCGCGCGGCGGCTCCCGCGGGGCGTGCGGCTGGCCGTGGTGGAGGGGTGGCGCGACCCCCGCGACCAGCTCGCGATCATCCGCCGGTACACGGCCGAGCTGCGGGCCCTGCACCCCGACGCCGACGACGCCGAACTGGCCGTGCTCTCCAGCCGCTTCGTCTCGCCCCTGGACGTGGCCCCGCACGTGGCGGGCGCGGCCGTCGACCTCACCCTCACCGACTCCGACGGCATTCCCCTCGACCTCGGCACCCCCATCGACGCGACGCCCGAGGCCAGCGAGGGCCGCTGCTGGTTCGACGCTCCGGGGGTGCCCGCGCAGGCGAGGGTCAACCGGGCGCTGCTGGCCGACGTCCTCACCTCCGCCGGGTTCGTCAACTACCCCACCGAGTGGTGGCACTGGAGCTTCGGCGACCGCTACTGGGCGCTGACCACCGGCCGCGACGCCGCGCTGTTCGGCCCGTGCCGCGCCGACGCCCGGGCGGCGAGGGCCGCGTGAACCCGCACACGGGGGACGCCGCGGGGCCCGTCCTGACGGTCGACGCAGCGGCGATCACCGCCAACGTCGCGGCGCTGCACGCGCACACGGGCGTCGACGTCATGGCCGTGGTGAAGGCCGACGGCTTCGGGCACGGCGCGACGACGACCGCGCGGGCCGCGCTCGCGGGGGGCGCCACGTGGCTGGGCGTCACGAGCGTCGCCGAGGCCCTGGCATTGCGCGCCGACGGCATCGACGCGCCCATCCTGAGCTGGCTCAACCCGGTCGGGGCCGACCTCGCCCCGGCCCTCGCGGCGGGCATCGACCTGGCCGTGCCGAGCCTGCCGCACCTCGACGCCGTGGTCCGCGCGGCACTGTCGGCCACCACGGAGCGACCGGCCCGGGTGCACCTCTACCTCGACTGCGGCCCCGCCCGCGACGGCGCCGCCTGGTCGGACTGGCCCGCCCTGTGCGCAGCCGCGAGCCGGGCCCAGCGCGCCGGGCTGCTTCACGTCATCGGCGTCATGGGGCATCTGAGCTGCGCGGACGACCCCCAGCACGAGGCCAACCGGTGGGGACGCCAGCGCTTCGCCCGCGGCGTCGTCGTCGCCCGGGCCGCCGGCCTGACCCCGCGCCACCGCCACCTCGCCGCCACCGCCGCCGCCCTGGCCGAGCCCCGCGCCCGGCACACCATGGTCCGCATCGGGGCGGGCCTCTACGGCATCGACTACGGCCTGGGCGCCACGGCCGGGCGCCCGGTCCTGCGCGGCGCGGCCACCCTCACCGCACCCGTGGTCGCCGTCCGCGACGTCGCCACGGGCACGCCCGTCGGCTACGGCGGCACGTGGACCGCCCCCGCCGCGACCCGCCTCGCGCTGCTGCCCCTCGGCTACGCCGACGGCGTCCCCCGCGCCGCCTCGGCCTCCGGCGAGGTGCTGCTGCACGGCCGCCGCTGCCGCGTCGCCGGCCGGGTCTCGATGGACCAGACGGTCGTCGACGTCGGCGACCTGCCCGTGGGCCCCGGCGACGTCGCCACGGTCTTCGGCCCCACTGGCGGCCCCGCCCCCGACCTGCGCGACTGGGCCCGATGGGCGGGGACGATCGAGCACGAGATCGTCACCGGCCTCGGCCCGCGCATCGCCCGCGCGACGGCGTCCACCACCGCCTCGCAGGCCGCGACGACGACGGCCACCCCGCTCACGACCCCCGTTCCCCCGCGCCGGGCCGCCCGGCTCGTCCCCACGATCGGAGCCCCCGGTGTCACTCACCGCAGCGCCTGAGCTGTCCCGCACGCTGCCCGCCGCGCCGTCCGACCCGGCAACCCGCCCGCTGCGCGTGGCCGTTCTCGGCGGCGGCCGCTCCTGCGAGCACGAGGTGTCGCTGGCCTCGGCGGCGTCGGTGGCCGCGGGCCTGCTCGACGCCGGCCACGAGGTGCTGGCGTTGACCATCGGCACCGACGGGTCGTGGACGTGCGACGGGTCGCCGGTGCCACCCGAGGCGGCCGTCGCGGCGATGCGCGGCTGCGACGTCGTGTTCCCCGCGCTGCACGGGCCGCACGGGGAGGACGGGACGGCGGCGGCGTGGGCACAGCTCGCGGGCGTGCCGTGCGTGGGGTCGGGGGTCGGCGCGGGGGCGGTGGCGATGGACAAGTGGGTGACGAAGCTCCTCGCGCAGGCGGTGGGGGTGCTGGTCGCGCCCGGGGTGCTGCTGCACCGGAAGGACGCCGCGACGCTGCAGCACGGGGACGTCCGCCTGCCCGCCGTGGTCAAGCCGGTCGCCGCCGGGTCGAGCCGGGGCGTGCACCTGGTGCGCGACGCGGCCGAGCTGGCCGCCGCGCTGGCCGACGCCTTCACCTACGACGACCGGGTGCTCGTCGAGGACGTCGTGGTGGGCCGCGAGATCGACGTCGCCGTGCTGCGCCTGCCGGACGGCACGTGGCGGGTGAGCCCCGCCCTGGAGATCGCCGACGAGCGGTTCTTCGACTACGAGACGAAGTATGGTGGCGACGCCAGGTTTGTGGTTCCGGCCCCGATGGACGCCGTGCAGCTCGCCGCGCTCGAGGCTGCGGCACTCGCCGTCGCCCGGGCTCTGGGCTGCGACGGCGTCGCCCGGGTCGACTTCTTCCTCACCGACGACGGCCCCGTGCTCAACGAGGTCAACACCATGCCCGGGATGACCGCGCACTCCCAGGTGCCGCGCATGTTCGCCGCCGCCGGCACCGACTACCCGGCCCTGCTCGACCTGCTCGTGCGCCGGGCCCTGGCCGCGGTGGTCGTGGCATGAGAGAGGTCCTCGCCGTCGCCCCCGCGCCGTTGCTGCGCCCGCCGCACCGACGGGAACCACCGCAACCCGCGTCCCGACCCGCCGACGCCGCCTCTCCGCCGCCGCCGGAGGGCAGCGCCTCCCCCCGCCTGCCCGGCCTCGACGCCGTCCGCGGCCTCGCCGTCGCGCTCGTCATCGCCCGCCACGCCTGGCCCGACGCGGTGCCGGGTGGCGGCATCGTCGGCGTCGTCATGTTCTTCACCCTCAGCGGCTACCTGATCACGGGCGTGCTGCTGCGCGACCCCGACGCCGGCCTGCGCCGCTTCTATGCCCGCCGGGCCGCGCGGCTGGTGCCGGCGCTGCTCGCGCTGCTGACCGGCGTCACGCTCGTCACGCTCGTCCTCGACCCGCTGGGCGACCGCGAGCGGCTGCCCCACACCCTCGCCGTCGCGCTCACGTGGACCGCCGACCTGCCCGTCGCCACCCTTGGTCTGCACCCCTCGGCGGCGACGTTCCACCTGTGGACCCTGGCGGTCGAGGAGCAGTTCTACCTGCTGTGGCCGCTCGCCCTGCTCGTCGCGGTGCGCCGCCACCGGGTGGGCGCGCTGCTCGCCGTCGCGGGGCTCGGGTGCGCCGCCGCGACGCTGGCCACCGCGTGGTGGGCGCGCACGTCGCCCGACCTCGCCTACGCGCTGCCGACGTCGTGGGCCGGGTGCTTCGTCGCCGGGGCCGCGCTGCAGGTGGTCCTGCCCCGCCGCGGGTCCGGTGCGCCGACGGGCGGGCGGGTGCTGCCGACGGCGGGGCTCGCGCTCGGCGTCCTGCTCCTCGCCTCGGCGCTGCCGCTGCGCGGGCACTGGTGGACGACCGTCCTCGTCGGGCCGGTGATCGCCGCCGCGACCTGCGCGCTGATCACGGTCGCGGGCTCCACACCAGCGCTGCTGCTGCTGCTGGCGCCGCTCGCCACGCTGGGCACGTGGTCCTACGCCGCGTACCTGTGGAACTACCCTGCGACCATGTGGCTGCGCCCGCACGTGCCCGCCGCCGGGTTGCTCGCGGCCGCGCTCACCCTGCCCCTGGCCTGGGCGTCGACCCGGTTCGTCGAGCGCCCTGCCCTGCGCCGCTTCAGCCCTCGGACGGCGGTGGCCGCGTGAGCGCCGCCGAGCCTCCGAGCGGGCCCACACCGCAGCCTGAGCCCGCCGCCCTGCCCGAGCTGTCCCCGGCGGCTACAGCACCGGTCGCGCCGGAGCTGCCGACCCCGGCTCCGCCTGCCCCGACGCCACTGGCAGCACCGCCCCCGCAGCCGCTGTCCGCCTGGGGACCCGAGGGCGCGCTCGGCCTGGCCTGGCTCGTGCTCGGACTCCTCGAAGTCTCCCAGCGCGGGCTGATCCTCGGCGACCGCGACGTCGCGGCGGGCCTCGTCATGGCCGTCGCCATGGCCGCCGCGGTGGGCCTGCACCGCCTCCGCCCGGCCCTCGCCCTCGGCCTGGTCTGGGGCGCCTGCGTGATCCAGGTGACGTTCGGCCTCGACGTCCTGCTCGTGCAGCTCGGCGTCGCGTTCGTCGCCTACGGCACCGCCCGCTACGGGTCGGCGTCGACGGTGTGGATCAGCGGCGTCTCCGTGCCGGTGGCGGGCCTCGTCGGCAGCCTGTACCTGGCCCGGCAGGGCGTTCCCGTGCCCGACCTCGTGCTGGGCCGCGACCCAGGGCGCTTCGTGCCGTGGATCGGCCCGACCCTGCTGCTCCTCGTGGCCGCGACCACCGTGGTCGCCCTCCCGTGGATGCTCGGCCTGTTGCTGCGCACCCGCGACCGGCTCGTCGTCGGCCGCCGCGAACAGGCCGACACCGAACGCCTGCGCGCCCTCGCCGAGGAGCAGCGGCTGCACGCCGAGGAGGTTTCGCGGGTCCGGGAGCAGCAGGCGCGGCTGGCCTGCGACGTCCACGACGTCGTCGGTCACTCCCTCGCGGTGATCGTGGCGCAGGCGGAGTCTGCGCAGTACCTGCCCGACGATCCGGCGCGGTTGAAGGAGACGTTCGCGGCGATCGCCGGCGTCGCCCGGGTGTCGCTGCGCGACGTCCGCCGCGTGCTGTCGACCGCCCCCGACGACGCCCCCGCGCCGCCGCCGGGCGGGCTCGACGACCTCGTCGAGGGGGTGCGCGCCTCGGGCACGCTCGTCCGCGACGTCCAGTCGGGCACACCCGTCGACCTCCCGCCCGACCTCGCGCTCGTCGCGTACCGGGTGCTGCAGGAGATGCTCACCAACGCCATCAAGCACGGCGTCCCCGGCGAGCCCGTGACCGTCAACCGGCTCTGGCAGTCCGACGGGCTGCTGGTGGAGGTCTCCAACCGGCGGGCGAGCGCGACGTCGGGACGCGGCGGCGGCGTCGAGGGGATGCTGCGGCGCGTGGCGGGCGTCCGTGGCAGCCTGCGGGTGCTGGAGGACGAGACGACGTTCGTCGCGCGGGCGTGGCTGCCCCTCGGCGAGCAGGCGCAAGGCCCGGGAGGACCGTGACGATCAAGGTGCTGCTGGTCGACGACCAGGAGCTGTTCCGCGCCGGCATCCAGGTGATCGTGGACGCCGAGCCGGGCATGGAGGTGGTCGGCTCGGCCTCCGACGGGCTGGAGGCGGTCTCCCTCGTCGACGAGTTGGAGCCCGACGTCGTCCTCATGGACATCCGGATGCCGCGGATGGACGGCGTCGAGGCGACCCGGCAGATCTTCTCCCCCGACCGGGCCGCCCGGCGCTCCCACCCCACCCGGGTGATCGTGCTGACCACGTTCAACCTCGACGACCGGGCCGCGACGGCGATCCGGTACGGGGCCAGCGGGTTCCTGCTCAAGGACACGACGCCCGCGCTGCTGCACGACGCGATCCGCACCGTCCACACCGGCAACGCCGTGCTCGCCCCCGACGACCTCGCCTCGCTGCTCGACTCCACGTTCCGCGCGCGCACCGCCGTGCCCGCGGCGTTCGAGACCCTCACCGAGCGCGAGGTCGAGGTGTTCAAGCTGCTCGCCCGGGGGCTGTCCAACGCCGAGATCGCCGCGCGCGTGCACGCCGGGGAGTCCACCGTGAAGACCCACGTGGGCGCGCTGCTGCGCAAGCTCGACCTGCGCGACCGCGTCCAGATCGTCGTGTTCGCCCACGAGCACGGGCTGGTCTGAGCCGCCGCCCTCAGTAGGAGACCGTCGACCAGCGGCCGTACTTCGCGGCGTCGGGGTTGGCCGGGCGGAAGGCGCAGCCGTTGGACATGCGCGGGTCGCCGCCGATCCGGTTGTCGCCGCCGTTGCGCCACATCGCCGACGTCGTGGGGGACGGCGCGAACACGACCGGCTTGAGCAGGTAGGCATAGTTGTGGGCCACGTAGACGCCCCCGCTGTAGCGGAGGTTGTTGAGGTAGATCCCCACCGGCGTGCGGGGGTGGTTCGACTTCATCATGAGGTTGCCCTTGATCATGATGCTCTTGAGATTGCCGAAGATCAGGATCTGGTGATTGGCGTTGTAGGTGAGGTTGTACTCGATCCGGATGTTCGAGGCGCCCACCGCGTTGCGGTCACCACCGTTGCCGATCTTGATCTGCGAGCCGCTCGTAGCGTTGAACAGCGTGTTGCGTGAGATCACGCCGTCGGCGTCCCCCGAGGCGATGACGTAGATGTTGTGATCGGTGTCGCCGTGCCCCGCCGCCGTGCCCCGGCCGGCGTCGTGGACGCAGTTCTGCGCGAACTGCCAGCCCTTGGGTGCCGTCGCCGTGTTGGTGTGGTCGGCGTTGCCGATCGCGACGTTCGCGTACGCCCCCGTCGCCGACGCCCCCCAGAACTCGCCCTCGCGGATCGCCCACCCCGTGCCGCCGGCCATGAAGACCGCTTCCGCCCCGGGGACCGTGGCCTGCACGCGCAGGTAGAAGAAGTTCCAGTACCGCGCGTTCTTGAGGAAGAGCCTGCCCTGCAGCACCGGCTTGCGGGAGGGGTCCGCCGCGGTCACGGTGATCCGTGCCGACGGCGACCCGGCGGCAAGGTTGGGCCGCAGCGCCCCGCCGCCGCTGACGTTGTAGGTGCCGGGGTTCAGCCGCAGCGTGTCCCCGGCGCGCAGCCTCTCGAACGCGGCCTTCAGGTCGGCGCCCGGGGACACGGTGTACGTCCGGGCGGCGTGGGCGGGCAGCCCGGGCAGGCCCACCCCCACGAGCGCCAGCACCGACGCACCGATCAGGACGAGTCGCACCCTGCGCACCACGGACCTCCCCGAGAGGTGGGGCTGGCGGGACCAGCGGCCTCCTGCGCCACCGCAGGGCAGCGCCGCCCGCGGACCGTTCGGACCGGTCCTGCACGCCCCGTTCCCGCGCTCCCCACCGACTATGCACGCACCGGCGGGCCCGATCCGAGCGGCGCACCGGGCTCCTGGACCGCGTCCTCGGGCACGGCCACGCCTCGCGTCCGGCGCCTCACGGCCTCGCGCTCGGCGCCGATGCCGGACGCCGCCGCCTCGGCGTCGGCGTAGAACGGCAGCTTGAACAGCAGACCCGTGCGGCGAAGGCTCGTCGCGAGCACACCGTCCGCAGCGTCGAGGACCACGAGGCGACGGCGGCGCGCCTTCGCCCTGGAGCGGGCCCCGACCAGCGCCGCCGAGGCGAGGTCGTCGAAGCTGCCCAGCCCTCGGGCGTCGAGGAAGACGTCGTGCTCGCCGTCGTCGAGAGCACCCACGAGTTCGGCACGCAACTGCGCGACGTCGAGGCGGCCCACATGACCGGACAGCGTGATCACCGTGGTGTCGAGGGTGTCGGTGCGAGTGGTGTCCATGGTTCGGCCCCTCTCAAGGGGTGGTGCGGCGCGGGGCGCGCAGGCCGAGCCGGACGGCGGGAGGCGAACTGCCAGGGGACTCGTCTCGACAGTACCCCCCGCACGACGGCTGCTAGGCTCTGGACGTACGGCTTTCATGCCGATCTTCGTTTCCGCACTGTTCGAGTGCTTATTCCGAGAGCCGCCTCACCGCGCCTCGATCGACGCCCGGCTCCCGCCACCGGCCCCCGCCGGCGGCCTCCCCGGGTGCCCCTGCGGCCCCTGCCAGGGCCCATCCGCGGGTACCCCCGCGCCTTTGTCTGGAGGCCCTCGTGCCCACCTCCCTCGTCCGCGCCCACGCCCGACCCCGCTCGGGCGGGTTCCCCGCCGGCCGCCGCTGGGCCGTCCTGACGACCTACCCGCCGACCGCGTGCGGCATCGCCTCGTTCAGCCGCTCACTGATCACGGCGCTGGCCGGTGCGGACCTCACCGTCGACATCGTCCGGATCGTCGACGCAGTCGACGCCGTGGAGCCGCCCGCCCCCGGCGTCGCCCACCAGTGGGTGCGCGGCCAGGCCGGGGCGATCGCCGCCACCACCGCCGTGCTCAACGCGTACGACGTCGTGCTCGTCCAGCACGAGTTCGGAATCTTCCCCGGCCAGGACGGCGCCGACGTCGCGGCCGTCCTCGCCGGGGTGCGCGTGCCTGTCGTCACCGTCGCGCACACGGTGCTCACCGCCCCCACGGCTCACCAGCGCAGCGTCATGTCGGGGGTGCTCGCCGCCTCCGACGCGATCGTCACCATGACCCGCACCGCGGCGTCCCGCCTGATCGACGGCTACGGCGTCTCGCCGGACGACGTCCACGTCATCCCCCACGGGGTGGCCGACGCCCTCGTCGCCGACGGCGCGCACCGCGACCGCGCGCTCGCCGCGCCCACCCGCCTCGGCGTGCGTCCCGTCGTCCTCACGTGGGGCCTGCTCGGCACCGGCAAGGGCATCGAGTGGGGCATCGACGCGATGGCCCAGCTCACCGACCTGCACCCGCGCCCCCGGTACGTCGTGGCGGGGCGCACCCACCCGCGCGTCCTCGAACGCGAGGGCGAGGCGTACCGGACGATGCTCACCGACCGCGCGCAGACCCTCGGCATCGCCGACGACGTGCGGTTCGTCGACGACTACCTCGACGAGGCGCGGCTGCACCGGCTGATCCGCTCGGCGACCGTGGTGCTCCTGCCCTACGACTCCGTCGACCAGGTCACCTCCGGCGTGCTCAGCGAGGCCGTCGCCGCCGGCCGGCCCGTCGTGTCCACCGTGTTCCCGCACGCGGTCGAGGTGCTGTCCGACGGCGTCGGCGTGCTCGTCCCGCAGCGTGACGCGGGGGCGATCGCCACCGCCCTGCGAGGCGTGCTCACCGACGGCACGGCGGCGGCCGGCCTGCGGGCCCGCGCCAGCGCCGCAGCCCCCGAGCTGACGTGGACGCGCGTCGCCGACCGGTACCGGGCCCTCGCGGAGTCCCTGCCCGCCGCCCTCCCCGCGGCCCCACCGTCCGGCCCGCCCTCGGTGCGGCACTGCGTGGCCACGGCGGTGTCGGCATGAGCGCCGAATCCACCGACCTGTTCCGCCACCTGCTCGCCCTGTCCGACGACGTCGGCGTCTTCGAGCACGCGGAGGGCACCGTCCCGCGCCGCGACCACGGCTACTGCGTGGACGACGTCGCCCGCGCCCTGATCGCCCTCACCCGTCAGGACGACGGCGCCCGGGGAGAGACCGACCCCGAACTCACCCGGCTCAGCCGCACCTGCCTGACGTTCCTGCTCGCCGCCCAGGCCGACGACGGCTCCTTCGTCAACCGCCGCGACGCCGGCGGGACGTGGCGGGGCGAACCGGCCGTCGAGGACGCCTGGGGGCGGGCCCTGTGGGCGCTGGGGACCGCGGCCTCGTCCAGCCGCGACCCCGACCTGGTCCAGCACGCCCTGCCGGCGTTCACCCTCGGGGCGTCGCAACGCACCCACTGGCCGCGGTCGATGGCCTTCGCCGGGCTCGGCGCCGCCGAGGTGCTGCACCTCGTGCCCGAGCACGCCGTGGCCCGCCGGCTCCTCGCGGACGCCGTCGCCACGATCGGCCCCCTGAACCCCGACCCGGCGTGGCCGTGGCCGTGGCAGCGGCTGGAGTACGCCGACGCCGTCGTCGCCGAACTGCTCATCGCCGCAGGTGAACGCCTCGGCGACGGCACCATGGTGCGCGACGGCCTGCGCCTGCTGGACTGGCTGCTCACCCTGCAGATCCGCGACGGCCACCTCTCGGTGACCCCGGTGGGCGGACGTGACCGCGGCGACCACGGGCCAGGCTTCGACCAGCAGCCCGTCGAGGTGTCGACGCTCGCCGACGCCTGCGCCCGCGCCCACGACGTCTCGGCGGAGCCCGGCTGGGCAGACGCCGTGCTGCTCGCCCAGGAGTGGTTCCTCGGCGCCAACGACGTCGGCGTGGCCCTCGTCGACCCCGTCTCCGGCGGCTGCCGCGACGGGCTGATGCCCACCGGCGCCAACGAGAACCAGGGCGCCGAGTCGACCCTCGCGATGATCACGACCACGCAGCACGCCCGTCGCCTCGTCGCGGCCCGCTCGTGACCCCCACCGCGGTCGCCGACGGCCTCGTCACCCGCACGGACGTCGAGCTCGTCCCCGACCCCTCGCGGGTCACCGGGCTGCTGTTCCTCCCAGGCCAGGAGATGGCCATCGTCGGCGCCTCGCGCGCCGCGGGCGTGGTGGGGCGCTGCCTGGCGATGGACGACGACGACGCCCGGGACACCCTCGAGCGGGTGACCCGCGCCCACGCCGGCCGCCACCGTGACGTCGACGCCCTGTTCGAGGCGAACTTCGAGGCCGTCGCGCACCGGGTCGAGGACGCCGCGTCCCTGGCCCGGGACCGCCGGCTGCTGATCGGCGCCTGCTTCACGCAGGAGTTCGCGCTCGAAGCGGCGGCCCTGTTCAACCCCTCGCTCGTCGCGCACCCCGACCAGGACGACCCCCACGGGGGGCTGCGCCTGGTGATGAGCCTGCGGGCCGTCGGCGAGGGGCACCTGTCGAGCATCGTGTTCACCAGCGCAACCCTGCGCGGGACGTCGGCCCGCACGACGAGACTGCGGCTCGACCCGCGCAGTCCCTGGTCGACGCTGGGGCGGGTGAGCGGCGGCCCCCTGCACCGCGTCCCGTTGCGGCACGAGGCCCTGACCGCGGGGGCCGACGAGGAGACCGTCCGGTTCGTCCTCGACGACCTGCCCGACGTCTTCTCCCGCGACACCCTCGACGTCGCGCTGGGGCGCCTGGACGAGCAGCGGCTCACCCGGGTCGAGGCCGACGCGACGATCGACACGCTGCGGCGGGTCGCCGCGGAGTCCTACGAGGTGTCCTTCGCCGAACAGACCGAGCTGTCCGAACGCACGCTGCGCCCGGCGACCGCCCGGGAGTCCCGCGGGGTCGAGGACGCACGGTTCGTCCGGTTCACCGCCGCCGACGGGTCGCGGACCTACCTCGGCACCTACACGAGCTACGACGGCTCACGGGTGTCGGTGTCGCGGATCCGGACCGACGACTTCCGCACGTTCACCGTCTCGCCGATGACGGGGTTCGCGGCGGCCGACAAGGGCCTGGCCCTGTTCCCCCGCACCGTCGGCGGCCGCCACCTCGCGCTGTCGCGGTGGGACCGCGAGAACAACGCCCTGGCGTCCTCCGCCGACGGCAACCACTGGGACGACGCGGTGCCGCTGCAGGAGCCGACGCGGCCCTGGGAGCTCATCCACCTGGGCAACTGCGGGTCGCCGATCGAGACGGAACAGGGCTGGCTGGTGCTCACCCACGCGGTGGGGCCGGTACGCACCTACGCGATCGGTGCCCTGCTGCTCGACCTCGACGAGCCGGCCCGGGTGCTCGGCCGGTTGCGCGAGCCACTGCTGACCTCGGCGGACGACGAACGCGACGGGTACGTGCCCAACGTCGTCTACTCGTGCGGCTCCCTGCGGCACGGGGACACGCTGGTGCTGCCGTACGGGTGCAGCGACGCCCGGGTGCGGGTGGCCGCCGTCGACCTCCCCGCCCTGCTCGACCGGCTGCTCACCGACGGCCCCTGAGCGTCAGGGACCGGTCACGGCGTGGCTGCGGTGGCCCTCCTGGTCGAAGATGCACAGGATCTCGGCGGGCCCCCCGTGCGCACCGACGGCGTGCGGGGTCATCGTGCTGAACTCCGCGGCCTCCCCGGTGCGCACCAGCACCGTGCGCTCGCCCAGGCGCAGCTCGACCGTCCCCTCGAGCACGGTGAACCAGTCCCGCCCCGGGTGGACGCGCAGGTCGTGGGGGTCGGCGAGCCGTTCCTCGACCGACTTCTCCAGCCGCATCTTCATCACGCGGGTGCCCCCGGGGCCGGGGTCGCGGTTGAGCAGCCAGACGGTGACCCCGCCGACGGTGTCGTGGACGGGGCGGATCACGACGTCGGTGTCGTCTGTGGGCTCCACGAGCTGGTCGAGGGTGGTGCCCAGCGCCCGGGCGAGGCCCACGAGCTGGTCGAGGGCGATCCTGCGGTGGCCCGTCTCGATCCGGCTGAGCGTGGAGGCACTGAGGTAGCAACGGGCGGCCAGCTCGTCGAGCGACCACCCCCGGGCCACCCGCAGCCCTCGCAGGCGCCGCCGGACGAGCGCGTCGACGTCTTCCTCGGTGTCTTGCTTCACACGCAAGAGTGTATGCGCCGAGGGCAAGTGAGGTCTACCGTCGAGCCATGACGACGACGCACCCTCACGCCGAGGGCCATGGACACGGACACGGACACGGCGCCCAGCCCACCGACTTCTCCACCATGATCGATTACCTCGATCTGGACGGCGAGGTGTTCGCAGAGTTCCACGCCCGGGCGACCGGGGCCGTCGAGCAGGCGGTGCGGGACGCCGGGGGCTCGCCGGTGCGCCGCATCGCGGACCTGGGGTGCGGCACGGGCACGCATGCCCTCGCCCTCGCCCGGCTGTTCCCCGAGGCGACCATGCTCGCCGTCGACGCGTCCCAGCCGCTGCTCGAGCATCTCGCGGCCCGGGCGCAGGCCGAGGGCCTGGCCGACCGGATCGAGACCCTCGCCGCCGACCTCGACGCGGCGTGGCCCGCGTCGCTGGCCGAGCTCGACGTGGTGTGGGCGTCGACGTCGATCCACCACCTGGCCGATCCCCCGGCAGGGTTGCGCGCCGTCCGGTCGTCCCTGGTCCCCGGCGGCCTCCTGGCGCTCGTCGAGGTCGACGACCTCGACGCCTTCCACCCCTCGTTCCTGCCCGGCGGGCTCGACCGGCGGCTGCGGGCGTCGTTGGCCGAGGACTGGCGGGCGATGATGCCGCTCCTGGGGGCCGACTGGTCCGAGGTGCTGGCCGACGCCGGGTTCGAGGTGGTCGCCGACCGCACGTTCGACGTCACGATCACCGAGCCGGCCTCGCCCGCCCACGCGCGCGCCGTCACCCGCTTCGCCGAGCTGTCGCTGATCCGCCTGCGCGAACAGCTGCGCGACTCCGGCCGGGACGCCGAGGCCGATCCCGCCGACCTCGCCGACCTCGACGCCGTCCTGTCCCGCGGCTTCGACGGGCGCGAGGACCTGCGACCCGCGACCCGGCGGCGGCTGTACCTGGCACGCCCCGCCTGAGCCGCGGGCAGGGGTCAGACGAGGGTGGGCTCGACCTCGCCGGGCACCGCGACGAACTCGACGACGCCGGCCGCGGACAGCTCCTGCTCGTCGGTGACGACGTAGATCGACGACGGGGGCCAGGGCCTGGTCCCGCAGGCGATCCGGAACCCGATCGCGATCTCCCCGGTCCACGTCGCGCCGTCCCACGGGCCGCCGCGCAGGCGAAGCACCCGCATCAGGGGCCCGGGGTCGGGCGGAAGCTCGGCGTCGGTGGTGATCCGCTCGCTCATCGGATCCGCTCCGGAATCCGGTCGACGGCGTCGAGCACGTGCGCGGCGAGGTCGCGCGCGAGCTCGGGTGAGAGGTCGGTGTGGGCGCTCACGGCACCGGCGGCCAGCCGCAGCCGGCGTTCGTAGGGGGTCAGGCCGCGCAGGGACGCGGCGTCGGCCGCGGGGGCGGTCGTCACCGAGGGGGGCGGTGCCGGGACGGGAACGGTTACGGGTGCCATCAGGGGCTCCTGGGAAACGGTGCGCTGGACCCCCGCGGCCGGGAACGGCGCGGGGTCGGACCTGGGGAGTGCGCGTGCACCGTGTGCCGAGCGGCGGCGAAACCCCTGATCGGGGTGGCAGGGGCGACCTGCCGGGGCCGCGACGACGGCGGCCCTGTCCCCTGGAGAGTACCGCCTCCGTCAGATCGGCAAGCGTAGGTCGGCCTCGCGCTCGACGGGAGGATCGGCATCACATGGCGATGCCGATCCTCCCGGCGAGCTGGACGGCCACCCGAACGGCCCTGCACGGGCGGTGAGGGGCGTTGCGCCGTTCGGAGGAACCCCCGGCGGACGGGCGGTGCTCGCCCTCAAGCCCCGACGGCGGCGGGACGAGTCAGATCCCGAGCACGGACAGCTCGCCTGTGGTGCCCGAGCACTCGGCCGTCGACAACGGGGTCGCCGGACGGGGCTCGCCGCGAACGAAGCGCCGCGTCCCCCCGACGGGGGCCGGATCGTTCGGACGGCGGATCGGGCCACCCGACGTGAACAGGTCCAGGCAACGCGACGGATCGCGACGCCGGGCCCCGACACCGCCGAGGACCGCATGCTCAGCCCTGCCCTGTTCCGTGCGCGCGCTGCCCTGAGCGCGGCGTGCCGCACGCGTGTGGCGGTGGCCCGATGAGCGTCCCCGCGC
This sequence comes from Kineosporiaceae bacterium, assembly GCA_046330935.1. Classification (GTDB taxonomy): domain Bacteria; phylum Actinomycetota; class Actinomycetes; order Actinomycetales; family Kineosporiaceae; genus JAXLRU01. Next base: position 1,093,364 of record JAXLRU010000002.1, on the reverse strand, counting down.
AGCGCGGCACCGCCGCCCCCACCTCCTTCGTGCCCGACCCGGCGATGGGCATCCCCCGCCAGGGTGGCGCAGCCTCCCCCACGTTCGCCCCCACCCGCACGGCCACGCTGCCGACCGAGGCCGGGGAGTCCCGCGCCGACGGCACGGTCGTGGACGCACCGCCCACCGTCGTCGAGGACACCCCGCAGGTGCGCCGGGCGCGCTTCGACCGCCCCCTCGGCAACGGCCAGTACCTGCCGACGTACGCCGACCCGGAGCTGGAGCGGATCGTCCGCGAGGCCGCCGACGCCGCCCGCGAGCAGGCCCGCGCCGAGGGGTACGCGCGCGGCTGGTCGCAGGGCCGGGCCGCCGCGCAGCAGGCCGCGCAGGACGAGGCGACCCGCCGGGCGCAGACGGCCGCGGCGCGCGAGCGGATCGAGGCCGACCGGATCAACAGCGCGCTCAGCGCGGCCACGTCGGCGGCCCGCGACGTCGGCAACGTCAACGGCCCGCAGTGGAACGAGGTGTCCGACGCGATCGTCGACGCCGCGCTGCAGCTGGCCCGCGCCGTGCTGGCCCGTGAGCTGGCCGCCACGGGCGGCGAGGTGGTCGAGGCCGTGCGGATCGCCCTGCGCGGCATCGCCGACGGCGCTCCCGTGATCGCCGTCAACCCCGAGGACTACGAGACGCTCACCGAGCTGGCCGCCGCAGGGTCGCTGCCCGATGACGTCCACCTCGTGCCCGACCGCGAGGTGCCCCGCGGTGCGGCCTCCGCCCGTGCGGGGGCGCGCCAGCTCGTGGCGCACCTGCCGAGCGCGCTGGCCGCCGCCGAGGAGGCGTTGCGCGCATGACGGGCGAGCAGAGGATCGCGCTGACGGCGCTGGACGCCCAGGGCCGCCGCGTCTCCCACTTCGGCGCGTGCGACCTGGCCAAGGAGCTGCGCAGGCGCGCGGCGCTGGCCGCCGAGGCCGCCCACGCCGAGCTGACCCGCACCCGCGGCACCGTCACCGAGGTGGTGGGCCTCGGCGTCACCGTGACCGGCCTGCACGCGGCCGTCGGCGACGCCGTGACCATCGTCAGCGGCGATGGCCAGCGGCTCGCGCAGGTCGTGGCCGTGCACGCCGAGGGCGTCACCGTGCTGCCCCTGGGCACCACCGCGGGGATCGCCGGCGGCGACGCCGTCGAGGGCAGCGGCGACACGCTGCGCATCCCCGCCGGACCGGGCCTGCTCGGCCGGATCGTCGACCCGCTCGGCCGGCCGCTGGACGGGCGCGGACCGATCGAGGACGTCGAGTGGGTGCCGCTGGAGGCCAGCGCCCCCAACCCGCTGCACCGCCGCCGCGTCGACCGCGCGCTGCCCACCGGCGTCCGCGTGCTCGACACGCTCATCCCCGTCGGCGCCGGCCAGCGCGTGGGGATCATGGCCGGGTCGGGCGTCGGCAAGTCGACGCTGCTGGGCATGGCCGTGCGCGGCACCGCCGCCCCCGTGCGCGTCGTCGCGCTGGTCGGCGAGCGTGGCCGTGAGGTCCGCGAGTTCCTCGAGGACACCCTCGACGAGGAGGCCCGCCGGCACACCGTGATCGTCGTCGCGACCGCCGACGACCCGGCGCTGCTGCGCCTCAACGCCGCCTTCGCCGCGACCCGCGTGGCGGAGTGGTTCCGCGACGCCGGCACCGACGTCCTGCTCGTCGTCGACTCGATCACCCGGACGGCGATGGCCCAGCGCGAGGTGGCACTCGCCGCGGGCGAGCTGCCCGCCACCCGCGGCTACCCGGCCAGCGTGTTCGCGATGCTGCCGCGGCTGCTGGAGCGGTCGGGCCCCGGCGCCGACGGCAGCATCACCGCGCTCTACACCGTGCTCGTGGAGGGTGACGACCTGCAGGACCCGGTCGGCGACACCGTCCGCGGCATCCTCGACGGCCACGTCGTGCTCTCCCGGTCGCTGGCCACCGCCGGGCACTTCCCCAGCGTCGACGTCCTGGAGTCCGTCTCCCGCGTCGACCGCTCGATCCTGCAGCCCTGGCAGCTCGACCTCGCCCAGACCGCGCGCCGGCTGCTCGCCGCGCTGCGCGACGTCCGCGACCTCGTCGAGGTCGGCGCCTACGCCGCCGGCTCCAACGCCGACGCCGACACCGCCCTGCGCCTCAAGCCCGCCCTCGACGCGTTCGCCCGGCAGCGCCCCGACGACGTCTGCGACGCCGGGCTGTCGTGGCGCGACCTCGCCGCCATGCTGGGCCGCGGCATCGACGCAGGCTTCGCCCAGCCCGGTGCCCAGCCCGGTGCCCAGCCCGGCAACCAGCAGTTCACGCCCGCGTTCGCCGCGGCAGGTGCCCGATGAGCGCCTTCCGGCTGGCGACCGTGGCGCGCCTGCGCCAGCAGCGCCTCGACGACGCGGCCGACGCCCTGCGCCGCGCCAACGCGGGCGTCGCGCAGGCCCAGGCGCACCTCGACGACGTCCACGAGCAGCTGCGCGAGTCGGCCCGGCCGCCCGCGCACGCCAGCGGGGACGACCTGCAACAGGCCGGCTTCCACCGCGAGGTGCTGCGCGAGGAGGCCGAGCGCGCGCAGTCGCTGCTCGACGCCGCCCGCGCCGACGCCGAGCGCTCCCGCGACGACTGGATGACCGCCCGCGCGGAGCTGCGCGCCGTCGAGGCCCTCGCGGCCCGGCACCGCCTGGCCGCCGCGGAGGCCGCCCGGCGCCGCGAGCAGGCCCTCCTCGACGACCTCGCGTCGTCGCGGTCCGGGGCGCTGGCCGAGCGGGGAGGTGCGCGATGACCGAGGTCGCCGCCGTCGGCGGGCTCGCCGCCGCCCAGGCCCGCGTGGCCCAGCTGCAGAGCATGCTCGGTGCGGGCGGGCCCGCGCTGGGCCGCCAGACCGGCCTGGCCGGCGTGAGCCGGCTCGGCTCGATCGGCGTCGGAGGTCGCCTCGGCGCTCCGGCGACCAGCGCCTTCGACGACGTCCTGGGCAGCGTCGACGGCACCGCCGGCCTCGACACCGACCCCGCCGAGGCCACGACGGGGACGGCGGCCGCGCGCGCCCTGCGCGGCCTCACCGAGGGCGCCACCGCAGGCTCGGGCCTCGGCGAGCGCGCCGTGAGCATCGCCCGCCGCTACCTCGGCGTCCCCTACGTGTGGGGCGGCACCGACCCCGACAAGGGCCTGGACTGCTCCGGCCTCACCCAGCTGGTGTTCCGCCAGGTCGGCGTCGACCTCGACCGCACCAGCCGCGACCAGGCGCAGCAGGGCCGCGAGGTGGCCTCGGTGGCCGACGCCTTGCCCGGTGACCTCGTGTTCTTCGGCTCGCCCGTGCACCACGTGGGCATCTACGTGGGCGACAACAAGATCCTCCACGCACCGCACCGCGGCGAGGACGTGAAGGTGTCGACGATCTGGGAGCGGCCCAGCCACATCCGCCGCGTCCTGCCCTCCTCGGACGCCACGCCGGCCCTCGCGGGACTGAAGGGGATCGGCGGCGTCGCCCAGGCCGCCCTGGCCGCGCCCGCCTCCGGCTCGGGCTCGGGCTCGGGCTCCGTGAGCGGCCCCTACGCCGATCTGTTCACGCGCGCCGGTCGCCGTCACGGCGTCGACCCGGCCCTGCTGTCGGCCGTCGCCAAGGCCGAGAGCGGCTACCGGCCCGACGCCGTGAGCCGCGCCGGAGCGCGCGGGCTGATGCAGATCATGCCGGGCACCGCTCGGGGCCTCGGCGTGGATCCCGACGTGCCCGAGCAGGCCGTCGACGGCGCCGCCCGCCTGCTGTCGGGCTACCTCAAGCAGTACGACGGCCGCACCGACCTGGCGCTGGCCGCCTACAACGCCGGCCCCGGCGCGGTGCGCCGCCACGGCGGCGTACCCCCGTTCTCCGAGACCCGCACCTACGTGCAGCGGGTCACCGGTTACTGGAAGGACCTGCGATGACGGTCATCCCGACGAACGCCGCGCGCCTGCGCGTCGACGACCTCGCCGACCGGGTCGGTCCGGCCGGCGACGACCGCACCGGATGGGCGCAGGACGACGACGCCACGCCCGGTACCGGGGCGGGCTCGGCCCGCGACTTCCTCGCCGCGCTCGCCCAGGCGGGGGCGTTCGAGGCGCGGGTCGCGTCGTCCGCCTCGCCCGCGCGGCCCGCCGACCGGCCCTCCGTCGACCCGCGGGCCGCCGTCGAGCGGCTGCGCACGCACGGTCCCGTGACCGGGCAGGCGCGGCGGCTGGCCGGTGCCGACGACGACGACCGCGACCCCCGTGCCGTGACCCGGTCCGTGACCCGGTCCGTGACTGGGGCGCAGGAGCGTCCCCACGACCGCGGGACCGATCGTGCCGCAGCTCGTGGGGCCGACGGCGAGCCGGTGCAGGCCGAGGACCGCGCCGCGGCGATCGGGCAGGCGGGCTACGACCGCGCCGTTGGACAGCCCACGGACCGTCGCGCCGACCGGGCGGGCCGTCCCGCTGCGGCCGTCGCCGAGGCGAGCCGGGACGGCGTCCGCTCCGGCACCGTGACCGGCACCGGCACCGGCGCCACCGCCGGTACACCCGTCGGCACCATCGCGGACGCGACGACCAGCGCGGGCGCGCCCACCGCCACGGCCACGGGCACCACCGCGGCGGGAGCGCCGGCCACCGCCGTCGTCACGGGTGTGCCCGCGGCCGACCCCGCCACGGCCGGTCCGGCCCTGCGCGGGCAGGCCCAGGACGCCACGGTCGCCGCGGCCTCCCCGAGCGCGCCCCTCACGGTGACTCCTGATGCGACATCGACCACCGCGCCCACCGGCACCCCCGCGGCTGCAGGCGCCGCGACCGGCGCCGTCGCGGGCGCCTCGGGCGACTCCGTTCCCGGCACGACCTCCCCCACGCAGGCCGCGCCCGTGGCATCCGCGGCCTCCGGCGCCCCGGCGGGGGTCGGGGCAGGGCCGGTCGCCCCCTCCGCCACCACGGCTCAGGGCCAGGCCGCGGAGGGGTCCGCCGTTCACGCCACCGCAGCCCCCATCGCCGTCGCCCCCGTCGCCACCGCCGCGTCACCCGGCGTCCCGGCCCTGGCCGCGGCCGACGCGGTGGCCTCGGCGAGCGCCGCCGCGGCGCAGGTGCAGGCCCCCGCCACCTCGCGGCCGGCCACGACGACCGGCCCGGCGCCGACTGTCGGGGGCACGCCGAGCGTCGCCGGCCCGGGCGCGAACGACGCCGCACCGGCTGCAGCACCCGTCGCGGCCGCTTCCGGCGGGGGCACGGGGAGCGAGAGCACGGACCTCGGCGGGGGCGGGGCGGCCTTCGGGGCGCCGGCCGCGCAGGGGCCCACCGCGACCTCCGCCACCACGACGACGCAGCCCACCACGGGCGCGCCGCGCACGGCCGAGGCCCAGCACGTCGTCGACCAGGTGATGAAGCACCTCGTCGCCTCCCGCACCCTGCGCGACGGCACGCAGCGCACCGTCCTGCACCTCGCGCCGAACCACCTCGGCGCCGTGACCGTCACCGTCGACGTCCGCGCGGGCGTCGTCCGGGTGGACCTCGCCGCCAAGGAGGCCGCGTTCGCGGCGCTGCGCGACGGCGTCGTCGACCTCAAGCGGCAGCTCGCCGACGCCGGTCTGACGCTCGCGGACGTCCAGGTGCACGACCGCGGTGCCGATGCCACCACCCGGGACGGCCGCGGCGAGGCGCAGCAGCCGTGGTCGGCCGGTCGCGAGGCGCAGGGCGGCTCCGGCGGGGCGGGCAGCCGGGACGGCGGGGGCGGGACGGGCGCGAACCCCGGACGGCCACGCACGGCGGCACCGGGCGCCGACGCCCCGCTGCCGGGCGGCACCCGCGACGTGCGCGAGGCCCGCACGCGCGACCTGCGCACCGGACTCGACGTCCTGGCCTGATCGACCGGCACCACCACCGCACCACCAGAACCGGCACCACCACAACCGGCACCACCGCAGCGGTACCCGCAGCACCGGACCAGGAGGACCCCATGCCCGACGCCGTCGGCGCCAGCACCTCGGCCACCCGCCAGGTGACCCCCAGCATGTACACGGGCTGGGCGGTCGAGGGCGCGCAGCCGACCGCCGAGGACCAGGCCCTCGGCAAGGACGCGTTCCTCAAGCTGCTCGTGGCGCAGCTGCGCTACCAGGACCCGAGCAACCCGACCGACCCCAGCACCTTCATGAACCAGACGGCGCAGCTGAGCATGGTCGAGAAGATCGAGGCGATGGTCACGACCAACCAGCAGACGATGACCGCCGCGCAGACCCAGACGGCCGTCTCGCTGGTCGGGCGCCAGGTGAGCTGGACCGGCGAGGACGGCAAGACCGCACTGTCGGGCACCGTCTCGGCCGTCACGCTGCTGTCGGGCGTCCCGAAGCTGCGCATCGGCAACCTCGACGTCGAGCTGTCGCAGATCACCGCCGTCGCACCGCCGCCCGCTCCGGCGAGCACGCCTTCCGGCTCGACGGGCACCACCGGCTCGACCGGCACCACCGGCTCGACCGGCACCACGCCGACGCCGTCCCCCACGACCTGACCGTCCCTCCCCCGGCCCTGATCGAGGGCCCGCGAACCACCCCGGCGGCAGGACGCCAACGGGAACCCTGACCGGCACGGACGCCACCCGCACCAGGACGACACGTCCTGACTCCCCAGGAGGACCTCGTGCTCCGCTCGCTCTTCTCGGGCATCACCGGCCTGCGGGCCCACCAGACGATGATGGACGTCGTCGGCAACAACATCGCCAACGTCAACACGACCGGCTACAAGAGCAGCTCGGTGGTGTTCGAGGACACGCTGAACCAGATGCTGCGCGCCTCGGGCGCCCCCAGCAACGGCAACGGCGGCATCAACCCGGCACAGGTCGGCCTGGGCGTGCAGCTCGGCGGGATCAGCACGAACTTCGGGCAGGGCTCGGCGCAGAGCACCGGCAAGTCCACCGACCTGATGATCCAGGGCGACGGCTTCTTCGTGATCCGCAGCGGCGCCGAGAACGTGTTCTCCCGCGCGGGCGCGTTCAGCTTCGACTCCACGGGCAAGCTCGTGAACAACGAGGGCTCGGTGGTGCAGGGCTGGCTCGGCCAGGCCGGCGTGATCAACACCGACAACGCGCTCGCCGACATCCAGCTGCCCGCGGGCACGCTGATCCCGCCGCAGCAGTCGAGCTCGGTGACGATCGGCGGCAACATCACCTCGGGCACGTCCACGGTGATGACGCTCGGCACCACCGCCTACGACCAGGCCGGCAACGCGCACTCGCTGTCGATCACGCTGACCCCCAACGGCGCGAACTTCGACGTCGACGTCCTGGAGAACGGCGCGAGCGTGATGACCGCCCCGGGTTCCGTGGCGTTCCTCGCCAACGGCGCCTACGACGCGGGCACCTCGACCGTCCCCTCGGCCACCCTCGCCGACGGCACCGTGATCAACTTCGACCTCACCGGGGTGACCGGCTACGGAGGTGCGAAGACGCTCGCGGTGAAGGCGGCCGACGGTTACACCGCGGGCTCGCTGCAGCAGTTCCAGATCTCCCAGGACGGCACCGTCATCGGCGTCTTCAGCAACGGGCAGAAGCTGAACATGGCCAAGATCGCCATGGCCAACTTCAACAACCCGATGGGTCTGGAGAAGATCGGCAACACGAGCTACCGGTCCTCCACCAACTCCGGCCTCGCCCAGATCGGGACGGCGGGCGGCGGCGGCCGCGGGACGCTGCTCGGCGGCTCGCTGGAGATGAGCAACGTTGACCTCGCCCAGGAGTTCACGTCGATGATCGTCGCCCAGCGCGGCTTCCAGGCGAACTCCCGCGTGATCACCGCCTCCGACGAGATGCTGCAGGACCTGGTGAACCTCAAGCGCTGATCCCACGCTCCTCGCAGCGGCGCCCGGCATCGTGCCGGGCGCCGCTGCGTCGCGTGGGGGGCGGGACGCGCCCGCACTGCGCTCCCCTGTGGTGCAGTGCAGGCCCCCGCCCCGAGCCGCCCTCCCCCTCCGGCACTCCCCCGGGCCGGCGGCGACACCGACGACGATGCCGCCCTCCTCCGACACCCACCAGGAACGCCGACCGGAAACTCACCGGAAAGACCAGGGACGGGCCGCTGACCTGGACGTTCTCATTCCCGAGCGCGCCGAACTTGAACAGGCCGTCACCAAGGCGACACGATGGGTTCATGATCAGGAAGCGGATCGTGGCGCTCACGGGTGCGGGGATCAGCGCACCGTCGGGCCTGCCGACCTACCGGGGCGTCGGCAGCGACCCCGCCCTCACCCATCCGACCGCCCTGGCGGACTTCGAGGCGCGCCCGGAGGAGGTCTGGCAGTACTTCGGCGGCCTGCGCACCGCGGCACGTGCGGCGGCCCCGAACCCCGCCCACGACGCCCTGGCGGACCTGGGGTTCACCCACGACGTCACGATCGCCACGCAGAACGTGGACACGCTGCACGAGGAGGCCGGCTCGCGGATCGTGCACCACCTGCACGGCAACCTCTTCCGCACCCGCTGCCACGACCCGTTCTGCGCGCTGCCACCCGCCGACGACCACTCGGCCCCCGACCGGCCACCGACCTGCCCGCGGTGCGGCTCGCTGCTGCGGCCCGACGTCGTCCTGTTCGGGGAGCCGCTGCCGCGCCCCGCCAAGCGGGCCACCGACGCGGCGGTCGCCGACGCCGACCTCCTCCTCGTGATCGGCACCACCCTCGCGGTGAACACGGCGAGCACCGTCACCCGGTGGGCGCGCGACTGCGGCGTCCCCCGGGTGTGGCTGACCCGGGACCCCGACCCGGCGGCCTACGACCTGTTCCAGCGGGTGATCGACGCCGACGCCGTGGAGGCGCTGCCACCGCTGCTCGACGACGTGGAGGCGCTGATCGGGCAGCTCGCCCGCCGCTGAGGGTCAGGCCCGGATCTCGCCCGCCGCCAGCGCCTGCCGCAGCTCCTCGTGCCGGAACTCGTACGCAGCCCCCACCCGGCGCAACAGACCTGCGGTCCGATCCCGTTCGAGCACGGCGACCGGCGGCAACAGCCACACCCCCTGCAGGGCCAGCACGACCAAAGCGGGCGCGATCTCCACGCTCGGGCCGAAGCCGAGCATGGAGATGACGAGCAGCCCACAGCACGCCGCGGCGTAGGGAAGCGACTCGACGTGGACCGCCACGATTCCCAGGAGGACCGCGGTGGCCCCGACGTCGAGCAAGGTGCGGACCAGGTCGGAGCGGTAGGCCGTCGACGGGTCGAGGCTGGTGGCGCGCAAGGCCGGTGTCAGGCCGCGGTGCACCACGATGCGGATCAGGACCAGGGCGACCATGAGGACGCGGACGGCAGACCCGAGCCGATGGCGGGCAGCGCCAGCCGGCCCCACCAGCATGAACATCGCCCGTGAAGCCGACCAGCGTGCGCCGCAGCGAGAAGGTGACCATCCCCGGCTCGCCGTTGCCGAAGAACACCACCCGGCCGTGGCCGTCCGGGTGCCACCTCCGCAGGCCGAGGTGCACGGCGAACGGGCGCGTCCTGCACGCTCAATCCGTAGATCTCGACCGCCGCCAGGTCGACGTGTGGGGCCTGCGGATCACCCCGAGCCGACCAGGCGCGGCGCCCGCCCCCCGTCGGGCGGGGCCTGGCATGGTGAGGACCACCCGCGAGCACGGCCCCACGCGGCCGACGTAGGCGACGCCCGAGGACGCCGCGAGCAGCCAGGCCGCGAGCCGGGGACGAACGGGCAGCATGACGACGAGCACCATCAGGCCGACGCCCAGACCCGAGCGCCAGCCGCTGCACCAGCGGCGGCAGCGCGTACGGAAGACGCCCACCAGTGGATGACGCCGTGTGCGGGCGTCGCGCGGGCCAGCCAGCTCAGCCGCCTCACCGCCCGGGCCACTGCGCCCGGGGATGCGGGTAGGCGCGGGCCACGAGGCCCTTCGAACAGCTGGCACCTCCTGCCCGCGGCGTCCCCACGCCCCGGCGCGGCCGTGGCACGCCGTGGCGCACGGCGCAGCAACGCGAGGGTCAGCGGGCGGGTCAGCAGGTCGAGTGGCGGCCGATCGGCGCCCCCGTCGGCCCGTCGGCGAGGTAGGCGCGCGCCTCCTCGGTCTCGACCGACTCGAGCTCGACGATCGCGGCGTGGGCGAGCTCGGGCGGGGCGCGCGAACCACGGCGCGGGCCGGCACAGAGACGACCAGCGGGACGCCCGGGGTGTCGCCAGGTCCAGCCGGGCGACGGCGTCGGCGACGTCCGCGCCGTGGAGCTCGTCGAGCCCGTCGAGGAGGACGAGCAGGCGGCCCTGCGCGAGCAGTTCCGACACCGCGTCGTGGCCGTACGTCTCGTGCAGCAGGTAGGCATGATCGCGGTACAGCGTGCGGCGAAGGAGCTTGCCGAGCGTTCCTCGCCGGTCGCCAGTTCGGCGGCCCTGACCCAGACGGGCACCGGCAGCGCCCAGCGACTGGTCGGGCGGCAGGACATCCGGTGTTCGAGCGCCGCCAGGAGCAGCATGACCAGCGCCCCGGTCTTGCCCGACCCCGCGGGGCCCATGACGACGAGCCGGCGGTGCGGCAGCGCTTCGAACAGGTCGCCGAACAGGTCGATCACCGAGCCGGCCGAGGGCAGCGGCGTCGTCGCCCCGCGCCCTGACGGCGGCGCGAACCCGGGCGCGGGGGCGGGCGGCAACGCGTCGGGGCCCAGCGGGCTCGCCGGGTGCCAGTGCCAGCGGACGTCGATGGGCCGGGGATCGGTGAGCCCTCGGTCCGCCGCCTCTCGGCGCCACAGGCCCAGCGTCTCGGCGGCGAGCCGCTCGGCCGCCAGGAACGTGGGGCCGGCCACCGCGACGCTCGGGACGACGTGCGGTGGCAGGACAGCTGCGGGTGTCTCCCTGGGTGGTGCGGGCGCGGGTGCCTCTGGCGTCGGCGGCACGGGCCCCTGGTCCACGGGACCCGCGTCGGCGGGTCCGGCAGGAGCCTCGTCCTCGCCGTCCTGGCGCTCGGCCCAGTACTCGCGGGCGGCGAGCGCGAGGAACGCCTCCCGGTCCGCCGTCCGGAGACCGAGCGCGTCGGCCAGCGCCTCGGCGGTCGCGGGCCTCGGCGCCCGGACCCGCCCGCGCTCCAGGTTGCCGATGGAGCGCGACGTCGTCCCCGACCGTTCGCCCAGGGCCTCCTGCGTCAGCCGGGCCGCGACCCGCAGCGCCCGGAGGCGCTCGCCGAACGTGACGGACCCGCCGCTGCGGTCGGGGGCGGAGCTCACGCGTCCAGTCTGCCGGGTCCATCCCCGCCGTCCCCCACAGGCGCCCGCACGGTGACCCCGCTTCCTCCACGAGCACCACCCGTGCGGCTCATCCGCCACCCGGGCGGTCGCTGCCGATACAGCCACTCGGGACGGTCCCAGCAGCGCGGACGGCTCATGCAAGGCGAACAGGTGCCGACCGGAGGAGTGGGACCACGGACCGGTCCCCCCGTGGTTCCAAGGATGGATGCCGTGATTCTTCTGACCCGCTTGGGCGGCCAGCCGCTGGCCGTCAATCCCGACCTCATCGAGCGTGCCGAGGCCACCCCCGACACGATCATCACGATGAGCGACGGGCACAAGCTCGTGGTGACGGAGTCGCTCCGGCAGCTCGTGGCGCTCGTGCGCCGCTGGCGGGCCGAGGTGGCGGCCGAGTCCTTCGAGCTGTCCGGGATCACGGCACCGTCCCCGCGGCGCGCGCTGACGCTCGCCGCCGAACCCGACGACGACCCGACGCCCACCGCTGCCGCCGCCGGCACCGAGGACGACGTCAGCGGTCTCACCCCGGCCCCCGACTCGCCCGCCGACGCCGTCATGAAGGCCCTCGCCTCCCACCCCTCGCTGGGGGCGAAGGTCGTCCGACTGCCCTTCGTGGAGGACTGACACATGGACCCGGCAACCCTGGCGGGCGTCGTCATCGGTTTCATCGCCCTGTTCGTCTCCATGATCATGGAGGGCGGCAACCCCGCGTCCCTCTTCCTCCCCGCGCCGATGCTGCTGATCTTCCTGGGCAGCTTCGGGGTCTCCCTCGCCTCCAACACCGTGCCCGGCTTCCTCGGTGCGGTGAAGTGGCTGATCTACGCCCTCACGGCGAAGAAGCCCGACCTCGAGGGGGTCGTGGAACCGCTGGTGAAGATGGCCGAGCGGGCGCGACGCGAGGGCCTGCTCGCCCTCGAGCAGGAGATGGAGAGCATCGAGGACCCCTTCATGAAGAAGGGCCTGCAGATGGCCGTCGACGGCACCGACCCCGACGACCTGCACGAGATCCTCACCGCCGAGATCAAGGCGCGTAAGCAGTCCGCCGCCAACGGCGCGAAGTTCTGGGCCGACGCCGGCGGTTACGCTCCGACCCTCGGCGTCCTCGGCACCGTCATGGGCCTGGTGCACGTGCTGGAGAACCTCTCGGCCCCCGCCGAGCTGGGACACCTGATCGCGGGCGCGTTCGTCGCGACGCTGTGGGGCGTGCTCTCGGGCAACGTGCTGTTCCTGCCGTTCGGCAGCCGGGTCAAGACGGTCGGTGCCGCCGAGGCCGCCCGCATGGAGATCATCGTCGAGGGCGTCCTCGCCATCCAGGCCGGCGCCAACCCGCGCGTCGTCGCCACCAAGCTGCGCTCGCAGATGGCCCCGGTCGGGCCGCCGCCCAAGGAGGCCGCGGCGTGAGCGGCAAGGGCGGCCACGGGGGCGGTGGCGGCAAGCGCCGCGGTGGCGCCCACGAGGAGCACGAGGAGCACGAGAACCACGAACGGTGGCTCCTCACCTACGCCGACATGATCACCCTGCTGATGGTGCTGTTCATCGTCATGTTCGCCATCAGCCAGGTCGACCAGGCCAAGTTCATGGCCCTCAAGACCGGCCTGGCCAGCGGCTTCGGTGCGCCGGTCGCGATGATGCCGGGCGGCGACGCGATGCTGCAGCCCGGCGGGAACGTGGCCCCCGACAGCGTCAACCTCGCCGGGGCCTCGGGCCAGAAGAACGGGTACAAGCCCCTGGACCCGACCCGCGACATCGACTCCAAGAAGGTCGCCGAGCTGGCCGACGCCACCGCCAAGGCCCAGGCCGCCTCGCAGCTGAAGAACCTCCAGCAGGCCGAGAAGCAGCTGAAGGAGGCGCTGAAGAAGGCCGGCCTGCCCGACAGCGCCTCGTTCCGCTTCAACGAGCGCGGCCTGGTCGTGACGATCGCCAGCGACGACGTGCTGTTCGACTCGGGCAGCGCGGCGCTGCTGCCCGGCGGGCGGAAGATCCTCGACACGCTGGCCCCGACCCTTCGCAAGGTGCCCAACCGGCTGAGCATCGACGGCCACACGAACTCGATCCCGATCAGCACCGCCCAGTTCCCCTCGAACTGGGAGCTGTCGACGGCCCGCGCCACCGGCGTCCTGCGCTACCTCATGGGTCGCTGGGACATCCCCGGCCGCAAGATGGCCGCGACGGGCTTCGCCGAGACGCAGCCGCTGATGGCCGGGTCGTCCGCCAAGGCGATGAAGGTGAACCGGCGGGTCGAGATCCTCGTCCTCGCCGCCCTCGACAACCCGACGGCCCGCGCCCTTGCCCGGGACGGCAACGCCGCTGACGCCGCCGAGGCCAAGGCAGCCGCGGCGCAGAAGGCCGCCGACGCCGCAGCCGCTCGGGCGCGCGCCGCCGCCGCCGACGCCGCCCGCAAGGCGCAGGAGGCCAAGGACGCGAAGGCGGCCGCCGCGGACTCCGGCGTCAGCACGGACGCCGCCGACGCCGGCACCGGGTCCGGCACGCACGAGTCCGCCCACGGCTCCGGCCACTGACCCGCACCGCCCTCCAGCCCCACGCCCGAGCACACCCGACGCAGGACCAGCACCCGAGGAGACACCGATGGCCACCAAGACCGCCGACCCGGCCAAGGAGGACGCGCCGGCCAAGGGCGGGAAGAAGAAGCTGATCATCATCGTGGCGGTGGTGGTGCTGCTGGCCGCGGGTGGCGGGTTCTTCTTCCTCAAGAGCAAGGGCGGCGGCGACGCCGCGGAGGCCGAGAAGAAGGTGGAGCACGTCGCCGGCGAGGTCGTGACCTTCGACGACGGCCAGACCATCAACCTGGCCGGGGGGCACTACCTCAAGCTGCACTTCGCCCTGCAGTGCGACGACAAGGCCGAGAAGGAGCTCGACGGCTCCAAGGCGCTGGACGCCGCGATCAGCGTGTTCAGCGGCATGAGCATCGACGAGCTCGCCAAGGCCGAGGGCCGCGAGAAGGCCAAGAAGGAACTCGTCGAGAAGGTGTCGAAGCTCTACGAGGAGCACGTCTACGACATCTACTTCACCGAGTTCGTCATGCAGTGAGGCGGCGCCGGCGTCGGGTCCCGACGCCGGCAGCCCGCCCCGCGGGCTTCCCCCGCCCGCCGTCCCCGACAGAGACCGGTCACCCACCGCAACCATGATCGGCGCACCCAGCACCCCCGGACGGCTCAAGTCGTCGCGGCCTCTGCCCGAAGCATCACCCGTGGGCTACTCCGATCAGGCGACCGCGCCGCACCATCGGCGCAGGCGAGGCGGTGAGGCGAAGTCGTACGACTTCCGCCGTCCCGTCCGCCTCGCTCGCGAGCACGCCCACCTGCTGCGCGTGGCCATGAACACCTTCGGCCGCCAGTCCAGCACCGTGCTCACCACGACGCTGCGGGCCGTGTGCACCGTCGCCGGGGGCGAGCTGGAGGAGCTCAGCTACGACGAGTACCTCACCCAGCTGCCCGAGGGCAGCGTGAGCGCCGTCCTCAGCTTCGAGCCGCTGCCCGGCAAGGCGCTGTTCAACCTCGACCTCACCACGCTGCTCATGTGGGTCGACCACATGCTCGGCGGCCCGGGCACCCCCCAGCAGCCCGACCGCCCGCTCACCGACATCGAGCAGTCGCTGGTCCGGCACATCCTCACCCGCCTGCTGCGGGAGCTGGCCTACGCGCTCGAGCCGGTGGCCTCCGTCCGGCCCCAGCTGCTGGCCCTGGAGAGCAACGCCCAGTTCGTGCAGGCCGCCGCCGCGACCGACCCCGTCGTCGTCGCGCACCTGGAGATGCAGGTCGGCGACCGCAGCAGCACCGCCACCCTGTGCCTGCCCTACGCGATGCTCGCGCCGGCCCTCGACGCGATCGACGACAGCAAGCAGGACGGCGAGCGCGCGCGGCAGCGGTTGGAGGCGTCGAAGCTGACCACCCGCCGGCTCGCCGACGTCGCCGTCGACGTCGCCGTCCGGTTCGACCCGCTGCGGCTGCCGTCCTCGCGGCTGGCCTCCCTGGCCGTCGGCGACGTGCTCACCCTCGACCACCGGACCACGACGCCGCTGACCGTCGTCTCGGCGTCCACGGTCTTCGCCCGCGCCGTGCCCGGCGCCTCCGGGCGGCGTCTCGCCGTCCTCATCGTCGACCCCGACTCCCCCGCCGGCTGATCCGGTCCCTCCGGCCACCCGCGCCGATCCGCCCCTCACCCCTTCGCACCCCTCCGAGAGGCCTCGATGTCGTTCTCCGCCTCCCCCCACGTGTCGGGCCCCAGCAACGGCGCCGCCGACGGGTGGTCCGTGGCCGCCGAGCTGGTCGCGCGCGCCGTCGGCGAGGCCCTGACGCAGATCCCGAGCCCGGCGCCGCTGCAGGCAGGTGCACCCGTGCCCGCCGGCGACCCGTCGGTGCTGCCCGCCGGGGTGACCACGGCCGTGACGGCGTTCCTGTCGGGTGCGCGCGAGGGCAGCCTGCTGATCGTCGTGGGGCAGGACCTGCAGGCCGCGCTGTCGGCGACGCCGTTCGGCGACGTCGAGCCCGCGCAGGCGCTGCGGCCCGCCCTGGAGACCCTCGCCGACACCCTCGGCGGTCGCCTCGACGGTGCGCCGACCGCCATCCCCGCCGAGGGCTGCCTCGACGTGCTCGCCGGGGCCGCCTCCGTCGTCGTCCCCCTGCTCGCCGACGGGGTCGTCGTCTCCGCCGTGGGCGTGAGCTTCGCCCAGCCGCCCGTGGTCGGGGGCGGGGCCTCCGGGGGTGGCGCGGGCGCCGTCGCCGCCGGCCGCTGGGGCATCGACATGCTGCGCGACGTCGAGATGGAGGTGACCTGCGAGCTCGGCCGCACCCGGATGACGGTGCGCCAGCTGCTCGCGCTGGCCCCCGGCGACGTCGTCGAGCTCGACCGGCTCGCCGGCGCTCCCGCCGACCTGCTGGTCAACGGCACGCTGCTGGCCCGCGGCGAGGTCGTCGTCATCGACGAGAGCTTCGGGCTGCGGATCACCGAGATCGTGACGAAGGACGCCACGTGAGCGGTGCCGGCGACCTGGTGACCCTCGCCCGCGTGACGGTCAGCCTGCTGGTCGTCCTCGGGGTGGTCGTGATCGCCGCGCGGCTCGCCCGCCGCGCCCAGGCACGCGGGGGCCTGCGCGGCCTGCGCGTGCTGCACCGCACCCCCCTGTCGCGGGAGGCGTCGGTGGCCGTCGTCGCCGTCGGGTCCCGCGGGCTGCTGATCGGCGTGACCGCGCAGCAGGTGTCGCTGCTCGCCGAGCTCGCGCCCGGCGAACTCGCCGAGCTCGACGCGCCCGACTCGCCCCGCGCCGTGCGTGCGCCCGGCAGCACGCCTGTCGACGCGCCGTCCCCTTCCATGTCCGCTGCCTTCGCGTCCCCTGAGTCCGCGTCCGCCTCGGTGTCCTCGAGCGTGACGCTGCCCGGCGCCGGGGCGCCGCCCGCACCGCGCGGGTCGGGCTCGGTGCTCTCTCCCGCCACCTGGGCGCAGGCCGTCGAGGCCCTGCGCGACGTCACCGCTCGGAGGAGGTGAGCTCGTGCCCGAACCCACTGCACCGCTCACCCCCGCGATCGGGCGGGCGCTGGACCGTGGACGCCGCCTGCTCGGTGCCGCGTTCGTGGGGCTCGCGATCCTGCTGGTCACCGGGATCCCCTGGGCCGCTCGCGCCCACGCCGCCCCCCTCGCCGGCGCGCGCCCCGCCGCCGCCGCACTCGGCGTCCGTCCCGCCGCCGTACCGCTCGCCCTGTCGTCGGGCAGCCTGCTGGCCGCACCGACCAAGCCGACGCCTCCGGCCACCCCGGGCGGGACGTCGTCCTCGGACCTGACGGTGGGCATCCCGGGCGAGCCGAGCCGCGTCGTCCAGATCATCGTGCTCGTCACGATCCTCGGGGTGGCGCCGTCGATCCTGCTCATGTGCACCGCGTTCACGAAGATCGTGGTGGTGCTGTCACTGGCCCGCAACGCCCTCGGCGCGCCGACCGTGCCGCCGAACCAGGTGCTGGTGGGGCTCGCGCTGTTCCTCTCCCTGTTCGTGATGGGCCCGACGCTCGACAAGGTGAACTCCGAGGGCGTGCAGCCCTACCTCAAGGGCACGAAGACGTCGGCGCAGGCCTACACCGACGGCGTGAAGCCGCTGCAGGAGTTCATGCTCGACCACACCCGCGACGAGGAACTGGCCCTGATGACCAAGGCCGCGGGCGAGGATCTGCCCAAGGACCGCGCGTCGGTGGGCCTGCGGACCCTCATCCCCGCGTTCGTGCTCAGCGAGCTGCGGGCGGCCTTCATCATCGGCTTCGTGATCTTCGTGCCGTTCCTGGTCGTCGATCTCGTGGTGAGCGCCATCCTGATGTCGCTCGGCATGGTCATGCTGCCGCCGTCACTGGTCTCGCTGCCGTTCAAACTCCTGCTGTTCGTGCTGGTCGACGGGTGGGGACTGATCGTCACCACCTTGATCGCCAGCTACAAGTGAGGCTGGTCCCGTGGACGACACCGTCATCCAGATCGTCGCCACCGCCCTGATCACCGCCAGCAAGGTGGCCGGGCCGGTGCTGCTCACCACGCTCGCCGTCGGCCTGGTGCTGTCGGTCGTGCAGTCGGCGACCCAGATCCAGGAGTCGACGCTGACGTTCCTGCCCAAGCTCGCCGCCGCCGCGGTGGTGCTGGTGCTGACCGGGGCGTGGTCCCTGCGGGTGCTGACCGGGTTCACCGAGGAGATCTTCGCCCTTGTCCCGACACTGCTGAACTCCTAGCGCGGCTCGCCCCCCTCCGGCCTCCCCCGCTCCGGCGGTTGGGGTGATCTCGGGGAGCATCCGGGGCGCGGCTCAGGCTCCGGCGGCGGTTCGGGGCGCCTCGGGGAGCATCCGGGGCGCCGCACCAGCTCCAGCGGCGGTTCGGGGCGAATAACGCCCTCAACCGCCACCGAGTGACCCGAATGCTCCCCGACCAGCCCTCAACCGGCCCCGTAAGCCCGGCCGAGCGACGTGACGCCCGTGCCAGAGCCCAGCCATGCAGCCAGTCGGCTCGCGGGAGCATCCGGGGCGCCGCGCCAACTCCAGCGGCGGTCCGGGGCGCGTCGGGGAGCATCCGGGGCGCGGCGCAGGCTCCAGCGGCGGTTTGGGGCGGATAACGCCCTCAACCACCACCGAGTAACCCGAATGCTCCCCGACCAGCCCTCAACCGCCACGAACGGCGTGGGCCCCTCAGGCGACAAGGGACCAGCTCAGATCATCGCCGCCACCGCGCAGGCAGGGCCGCAGGGCGTCGCGAAGCCACGACCGCCGAGGGCCCGCGCCACGGTTGCCGCGACGCCGCACGGGTCGCTGACGACCTCGAACCAGCCGAACCTGAGCGTCCGCCCACCCGCGATGACCAGCTCGTTGTCGCGGCGGCGGTCGCTCACCGCGGTGGCCGCGCCGTGATACGCGAGCCCGTCGAGCTCCACCACCAGCCCGCCGTAGTCCACATCGCGGTACACCCGGCCGAACGGGGTGTCGTGAGGGGCGTTGAACCTCGCCTCGGGGAGGCGATGACGCAGATGCACCTGGTGGCGGTACTCCCCCTCGAGCTGTGACGCGACGCCGTCGCGGGCATCGGAGAGCACGCCCGCGATCACCTCCCGGTGCGGTTGCCGCAAACGGGCGTCGAGCTCGGCGAGCAACCGCGCGGGGTCGGTGAGGCGACGACCGAGGACGGCGGTGATCAGGTCGACGACGTCCCTGGCCGACGCGGACTCGGCGGCGGCGTCGAGCGTCGCCGCTTCGACCCGGTGCCGGGGCGGGGACGCCGCGGGGTGCACCCGAAGCTCGTGATCGGCGGGGCGGTGCAGGCAGATCGACTCGGGGACGCGGGGATGCCGGTCGCGGGGCACGCTCGCGTGCCACACCCCGGAAGCGGGTTCGGCGAGGGGCACTCCCCACGCGGCCAGCGCCGAACGGGACGCGAGCGCTGCGCCGGGACCGCTGCGGAGCAGGACGGCCCACGTGCGAGCCTCCCCCGTGAGGGGCCCTTGGTGGGTGACGTAGACGCCACCGCCCAGCACCCGCCAGCCGGCGCTGCGCCGCGCCTGACGTACGTCGACGTCGGACCAGCCGAGGGCGAGTAACTGACGGCGGCTGACGACGCCGGCCTGGGCGGCCGCGAGCTCCCGCCACTGCGCCGGCAACCTCCAACGTGCACTCATGGGGCGACGCTGACGGATCAGTCGGCGAGGAGGAGGTCGGCCGGACGCGGGCTGTGGACGACCACGGCACTCAACGACCCTGTGGAGGATCCGCCCTGCGCAACCACGCAGCGTCGCGCTCGTACAGGACGTCGTCGCCGCGGGCCACGTGCGCCGCGAAGGCGGCGTCGCCGGAGGCCGCGCGGGCCCGCAGGAGGCCGACCATCGCGTCGAGCCGGTCGGCGGCGGCCTCGCACAGGGCCTCGAACGTCACGTCGAGCCCGTACCCGGCGACCAGCACGAGGGCCCGCCTGCGCCGTTCCCCCGCCGACCCGAAACCCTCGGCGTTGAGCGGCGACACCAGCGGCGCCCACCGGTACGCGGCGTACGCGACGTCCCACAGCCGGGGCCCGGGGTGGGCGGTGTCCCAGTCGATCAGGGCCACGGGGACGCCGTCGCGCACGACGGTGTTGTACGGCGCACAGTCGCCGTGGCAGACCACCTCGGCGGGTGGGCGCCCCGGCAGGAACCAGGGCCCGGGCGAGGACGCGAGCGGAACCGAGGCGTCGTGGGCAGCGCGCAGCAGCCGGGCGAAGGCGACCAGCACGTCGTCGCCGCGCAGCTGCGGCGGCAGCGGGAACCCGGCCACGACCCCCGGGACGAAGTCGAGCCGCTCCCGCCCGTCGGCGTCGACGCCGTGCGCACGCGGCGCCCCGGCGAACCCCGCCTCCTCGAACCGGCGCAGCAGCCGGTGGACCGCGGGCGTCCAGGACCCCACGGGCCGCAGCACGAGCTGCCCCCGCCGCTCCACCTCGTTGACCCCGCCGCGGGCGACCTCTCCGTCGAGCATCCGCCCACCCTGCCAGCTTCGAGGTGCACCCTCGTGGAACCCGCCGCCCCACCCGATGCCTCTTGGGGGGTACAGGATGCGGCCGCACCTGGACCAGCATCACGAAAGGCACCAGCGATGACCGACGAGGAGTTCGCGGCGTTCGTCGACGCCCGGTTCCCGGCGCTGGCCAGGTTCGGCGCGCTGCTCGCGGGCGACCCGGGCCGTGGCGAGGACCTCGCGCAGTCGGCGCTGATGCG
The DNA here is from genome assembly GCA_046330935.1 of Kineosporiaceae bacterium. GTDB lineage: Bacteria > Actinomycetota > Actinomycetes > Actinomycetales > Kineosporiaceae > JAXLRU01. The sequence goes on along the minus strand of JAXLRU010000002.1, from coordinate 1,072,966 downwards.
CGCCTACCCGAGGCGCGCGTCGATCGCGGACGCCCCCGAGGCGTACGTGCGGCAGGTGATGGCGCGTCTGGCGGCCCGCTCGGCGCGGCGCCGGTGGTGGGGCGAGCGCCCCACGGCGGTCCTGCCGGACGTGCCGGACGACGACGTGATCGGCCGGTTCGCGGACGCCGAGGCGGTGTGGTCGGCGTTGCGCCGGCTGCCCGACGGTCAGCGGGTGGTGCTGGTGATGCGGTACTGGGCCGACCTCTCCGAGGCGGAGATCGCGGCCCAGCTCGGCTGTTCGGCGGGGACGGTGAAGTCGCGGGCGGCGCGGGCCCTCGCGGCGCTTCGCGGCGACCCGTCCCTGCATCCCGATCCGGTCTCGCACCCCTCCCCGCAGCCTGCGGCCAGCCCCCGGAGCACCCGATGAACGACACCCCCACCGGCCGCGCGCCGGTCACCGAGATCCTCGACTCCCTCGTCACCGACCTGCGCCCGAACCCCGTCAGCGGCGCCGACGTCGTCCGCCGCGCCCGGCGCCGCACCCGCGTCCACCGGGGGGTGGGCGTCGCCACCGCAGCGGCGTCCGTCGTCGCGCTCGCGGGTCTCGCCGGGCTCGTCGGGCCGTGGGCCGGCGGCGGGACGGACGACGGGCGCGGCGACGCCGTGAGCGTGGCAGGCGCGGCCCCTGGCTGGCGGTGGATCACCAGCCGCGGGCTGGAGGTGCAGGTGCCCGTGGACTGGGCGGTCAACGTGAGGTGCCCGCAGGGGCCGGCAGTGTTCCGCGCGCAGGGCGTGATGCCGATGGTGAAGTGCGCGGCCCCGCCGGAGGGGCGCGCGCCCGCCAGTGCCGTCCTCGACGTCCTCACCGACGAGTCGGGTCGGCTCCCCGACCCGGAGGCGGGCGGGACGTGGTCGGCGTGGACCCCGACGCGGCTGGCCGACGGGACGGAGGCGCTGACGGCGACGGCGACCCAGGGCGACGGGCGCCGCGTCACCGCGCTGTCGGTGCCGGCGAGGACGACCGCGATCACGGTGACGGGCGCCGACGACGCCGTCACGCGGCACCTGATCGAGTCGGTGCGGGTGATCCGGGACCGCGACGTCGTGGGCTGCGAGGCGACGTCCCCCGGGGCCCCGCTCGCGCTGAGGGACGCAGCGACCACGCGCCCGGTCCCCGCACCGTCGGGCGTGGACTCGGCGTCGGTGTGCCTGTACGAGGCCGACGGGCGGCTCTCCGCGTCGACCCGGCTCGACGACCGGCAGATCGAGGAGCTCGTGGGAGCGCTCCGCCAGGCGCCCGCCGGGGTGAACCCGCCGCCGGACCTCTCGGCCGTCTCGTGCAAGGCCGGCGCGGACGCCTCGGGCGTCCAGGTGCGGTTCACCACCGCGAACGGGACGACGACGGCGCTGTGGATCGCCTACCAGCTCTGCGTCTCGCGCTACGGCATGAGCGACGGCGAGGGCACCTCGCAGGTCACCGAGAACGTCCTGGGGGCGGTCCTCGTCCCCCTGCGCACCGGCTACTCGATCGACTTCACGGTGGGCTGAGGCCCTCAAGGGGTGGCCGCGCGCGGTCGACAACGGAGGCGGGCCACGGACGGCCCTCCACCCGCGCGCGGTCACCTCCGCGTGCCACCGCGCCTGGCCCGAGGAGTTCGCCCCGCGATGCCGTCCGCCGCCCGCACCGCCGGAGGTCGCCGATGAGCGGCCTCGAGCTGGCGCTGGCCCAGTCGACGCTGGTGGGGTTCCTGCTCGCCACCGCCCGGGCCGCGGGCTTCGTGCTCACGGCCCCGCCGTTCAACACCCGCACCCTCCCGGGCCGCGCGAAGGCCACCCTCGCGATGGCGCTGGCGATCCCGCTGGCGACGCCGATGGGTCGGGGCGCTCCGCAGCTGGACGACGTCCAGACCCTGCCCTCCCTCGCCCTGCAGGTGGCCGTCGGCGCCGCCCTGGGCTTCCTGGTGCAGCTCGCGGTGAGCGTCGTGCAGATGGTCGGCGACCTGATCGACGTCGCGGGCGGGTTCAGCCTCAGCATGGCCATGGACCCGCTGATGATGGTGCAGAACTCCGTGATGGGGCGGCTGCACGCCTACCTGGCGGTCACCCTGCTCGTGGCCACCGACCTGCACCTGACCGTGCTGCAGGGGCTGTCGCGCAGCGTCCAGGTGATGCCGGGCACCGACCTCAAGCCCTCGGCCATGGCGGCCGCGGTCACCGAGGGCGCCGGCTCCCTGATGACGGCCGCGGTGCAGGTGGCGGGGCCGCTGATCGCCGTCATGCTCGTCGCCGACGTCACGCTGGGCCTGCTCACGCGTGCCGCGCCCGCGCTCAACGCGTTCGCGCTGAGCTTCCCGCTGAAGATCATGCTGACGCTGACGATCGTGGGGATGATCGTCGTGCGCCTGCCCGACGTCCTCGGGTCGGCCGTGGAGCGCGGCGTGGGCGACATCCTCCGCGTCGTCGGAGCCGGCTGATGTCGGGCGGTGAGGGCGGGGACAAGACCGAGAAGCCGACACCGAAACGGCTCAAGAAGGCCCGCAGCGAGGGCCAGTTCCCGCGCACTCCCGACGCCGCGATCTGGGCGGGGATCGGCGCGGGCTTCGCGATGCTCGGGACGACGGTGGGCCGGGTCACCGACAGGTTCGAGGCCTTCACGACGGAGTGGGCGGGCGTGGCCGCGGACCCCAGCCCCGCCGTCGCCCTGCACACCCTCGGCGAGGTGCCGGGCGCGGTCCTGGGCAGCGTGTGGCCGCTCGCGGCCGCTGCGACCCTCGCCGGCCTCGCCGTCACCGCCGCTCAGGGCGTGCACCCGTCGGGCAAGGCGATCAAGCCCACGTTCAAGCGGATGAACCCGCTGCAGGGCGTCAAGCGCATGTTCGGCATGCACGCGGTCTGGGAGGCCGCGAAGGCGCTGGCCAAGGTGATCGTCATCGGCGGGGTCGCCTACGCCCTGGGCAAGGGCACCGTGCCGCAGATGCTCGCCGGCACCCTGACCCTGCGGGGGGTGCTCGACGCCGCCCGGCACTCCCTCACCACCACCGTGTGGGCCGCCGTCGTCGCGGGCGTCGTCCTCGCCGTCGCGGACTACTCCTACCAGCGCCGGCAGGTGATGAAGAAGCTGCGGATGAGCCTGCGCGACATCAAGGACGAGCACAAGCAGTCCGAGGGCGACCCGCAGGTGAAGTCGGCGATCCGCAGTCGCCAGCTCGCGATGAGCCGCAACCGGATGCTGAAGGCCGTCTCCGAGGCCGACGTCGTGCTCGTCAACCCCACGCACTACGCCGTGGCGCTGTCGTACAAGCGGGGGCGCGGGGCGCCACGGGTCATCGCCAAGGGCGCCGGCGCGCTCGCGCTGAAGATACGCGAGCGGGCGCGGGAGGCGCGCGTGCCCGTGGTCGAGGACAAGCCGCTCTGCCGGGCCCTCTACCGGATCTGCGAGGTCGGCGAGGAGATCCCCGGCGAGCTGTACCTGGCCGTCGCCAAGATCCTCGCGTTCGTGATGGCCGCCGGGAAGCCCTCGCCGACGGCGTCCGCCAGCCGGTCCTCGCGCACGGCCGCCCTGCCCGACCTGCCCACGCGGGTCGAGGTCAACCGGCGCCGGGTGACGCTGAAGCGGCAGTCCCGCGGGGCCCGTCCCCGGGCCGCCGCCCCTCGCGCCGGGACGCGCGGGAGCTGAGCCCGCCCCGGGGCGGGCCGGCTCCCAGCGCCCGCGCCGCCACAGGGCCGAGCGTCGACCACGCGCGAGCGTCGACGCGGCCGAGCGTCGGCGGGGCTGGCTACAGTGGCCGGATCAGCGCCTTCCCGTACGGCGGGGGCGCACCCGAGGCGTCGCGGGAGGTGCCATGGCCGAGCCCGAGCAGCCCGACGACGGCGCTCCCGACCTTGGCCCCGACGGCACGCCCACGCTCGTGGTCGACCTCCGCGAGGAGCCCGGGATCCGCGAGGACGCCGGCGCTGCGCCCGCGGCCGAGCCCGACTGGCCCGACGCTGGTTGGCCCGACCCGGGCTGGCAGCCGCTCGGCACCGGCGAGCACGCGTCGCAGCGCACGTCCGACCAGAGCGGGCCCGGCGCCGGACCTGCCGAGGCCACGAACCCCACGATCGTGCTGCCCGCGGACGACGACGAGATCGTCCGCGCCGTCCCGCCCCCGCTGTACGAGCAGGGAGACGGGATCACCCGCGCGCTCTGCGCCCACGCGCACCTCTACCACCCCATGGCGAAGGGCGTCGCCGACGGACTGCTCGGCGGCAACTACAACGCGGCGGCCCCGGTCTGGGGGGTCGACCTGGTGGCCCTGATGCGCCACGCCCGCGAGTCCGTGCAGCGCTGGGACGCGCGGGACCAGCAGCTGCGCTGGGTCACCGTGAGCGGCTTCGTGATCGCGCTGTTCACCGCCGCGATCGTCAACCTGGGCGGGTTGCCCTGGCGGGTGGGGCTGACGCTGCTGTTCGCCTCCCCGATCTACGTGTTCCTCGCGTCGTTCCTCGTGGTGCACCAGCACTACGCGGGCACCCGCGCCCGGGCGGTCGCCGCGATGAAGGACCCGACGCCGGTCCGCGACCTCGCCGGTGCCGGTCTGAGCCCGGACGACGTCGCGGCGCTGGAGGAGCTGGCGACGGCCAACGTCGTCGCGTTCGCCGGGTCGGTGCCCTTCGTCGGCGACGGGCGGATGCTGGAGAACTGGACGCTGTCGATCGACCTCTCACGCGCCCGCCGCGACCCCGGCGCTGCACGGCCCGACGGCGCCGACGTGACGGCGTCCGGCCTGCACCACCACGTGATGCGGCGGCTGCGCCAGGGTCCGCTGTCCGGGGTGCGGGTCGAGCAACGCCTGTACGCCCGCGGGGGCAACGCCCGCAAGATCGAGGGCTTGTGCGACGGCTGGACGCACGCGCGCTGCCACCCCCGGGCGCGGATCGACCCGGAGGTGGTCGACAGCTTCGCCGACGCTCCCGCGGTGTTCGCCCGCACCTACGTGGCCGCGCAGCGGATCAGCTGGGGCGGGCAGCTCGTGGTCACCCTGCTGCTGCACGCGCGGCTGCACGGCACGGTGCTGCAGATCGAGGCCAGTGAACACGTGTTGCCCCCGCTGAAGGGCCGCTACGCGAAGGTCGGCGACTTCCCCGACGGCAGGATGCGCGTCATGCGGCACACCCTCGCCGCGTCGTGGCGCAGCACGGGCCGGCTCATCTCGCAGTGCTGGCCCCGGCTCGCTGCCGCACGCCGCAACGGGCGCAACTGGCGCCGCATCTGCCGCCGCAACGAGAAGGCCCACCGCGACGGCGTCCCGTTCAACTACGGCGCGAGCGAGAGCCTGCGCGAGCAGATCAGCGACCCCGGTCGGATGCTCTACTACGCCCTCGGCGACGAGGTGATGTCGGCGGTCCCCCTGCGCCGGGCGGCGCTGCGCGCCGTCGCCGAGTACGTCGAGCAGTTCGGGTACGACGTCACCGACCTGCGCGAACAGGAGAAGCAGATCGACATGGTGGGCGTCGTGCGCCTGTCCGACGCCGCCGCCAAGCTGATCTCCATGGGCGCCAAGAGCTGACGCCCGCCCGGCCGCTCAGGCCGCGGTGCGCAAGGCCGCTCAGGCCGCCGAGCGCCCGGCCGGTGCCACGCTGCGCCGCTGCGGGCGACGGTCCCCGCGCCGAGGACGGCGATGCGCCCCGGCCCGGCTCGACGGTCCCGCCAGCACCGGGGTGAGCAGGGCGTCGGACCCCCCGGCCGCGTGCCCGCCGTCCGCGTGCTCGACGTCCGCGTGCTCGCCGTCCGCCCCATCGCCGTCCGCGTCCTCTCCGTCCTCGCCGTCCTCTGCACCCTGGGGGTCCTCGGGCTCCTCGCCCTGCCAGGGGCGACGCGACAGCACGAGGTACATCGCCAGCCACGTGCCGCCGACGGTCAGCCCGAGCGGCAGGAAGCGGTGGTTGCGCAGCCAGACCATGGGCAGCCCCACGCGCGGCACGACCAGGAGCACCTGGCCCATGACGCGGTCGGGGGTGACGGCGGGGAAGTCCTCGCTCGGGTTGGCGTCCCCCTTGGTCACGAAGCTGCCCTCACCCTCGTTCTTCACCACCCGGTGCACGTAGCTGCCGCTGGAGCGCGTGGGGTCGCGGACGACGGCCACCCGTCCCACGGGCAGGGCGGCGGGGTCGGCGACCTTGGCGACCATCACGACGTCGCCGGGCCGGATGTTGGGCATCATCGAGCCGGTCAGGACCACCCGGGGCTGCCAGCCCGCGGCCGCGGGCGCGACGCTCCAGAAGGTCAGGCCCGCGACGACCGCCAGCCACGTCGCGGCCGCGACCGACACCAGCCACTCGACGTCGCGCCAGATCGGCGGGGGCCGGCGCACGTCCGGCTCCGGTTCCGGGCGGCGGCCTCCCGGCAGGACGTCGACGCCGAGGGCCACCGGTGCGCGGTCCACCGGCGCAGCAAGAACCGGCTCGGGGTCGGGCTCGGGCTCGGGCTCGGGCTCGGGCTCGGGCTCGGGCTCGGGCTCGGGCTCGGGAGCAGGGTCGAAGGGCTCGGGCGGGGCCGCCGGCACGTCGACCTCGACCACGACCCAGTCGGCCTCGGGCGCGTCGAGCTCGGGGGCGGCGGCGGAGGCGGAGGCGGAGGCGTCGACGAGGCTGGCCCCGGGCACCCGGCGCGGCAGGGCCCGGCGGTCGCCCCAGGTCCACCCGCCGCTGACGTCGAGCGCGGTCGGCACCTGGGTGGGCAGGGAGGTGGCGCGCCACCCGGGCCGCCCGGGCAACCCGGCGAGCAGGTCGGCATCGGCGCGGTGGCGGCCCCGGGAGGCGGACTCGGCGACGAGGGGACCGTCGTCGGGCAGGGGCGGGCGCGGCAGGACGACGCGGGCGGCGCGGCCGTCGTCACGGGTCCAGGTGGTGCCCTCGGAGCTCGGGACGGCACGCCGCGGCGACCCCTCCCCCGTCCGGGGGTGGGGCCGCCGCGGTCGCGTGCCCGAGGAGGTCACCGGATCAGCTGTTCGCTTCCCACGTGAAGGTCGCCGACGCCGTCTTGCCCTGGACGGTGTCCGGGGCGGAGGCGTTCAGCGTGTACTTGATGCGGAAGGTGCGGGTGGTCGTCACACCGCCCGTCGGCGTCCAGGTGCCCAGACCTGAGGCGTATGCGCTGTTGGTCGTGCGCAGGTTCGCCAGCGTGCCGGTGTAGAGGTTGGTGCCCGAGAACGAACCGCAGCTGGAGAAGTCGCCCACGCCGTTGTCGGCGGAGACGTCGATGACCATGTCGAGGTAGGCCGCCAGGCTGGGCGCGGAGTCGGCCAGCGCCGAGGCGTAGAACTTGATGCCCGACGGCGTCAGGGTGCCGCTGTAGGTCACCTTGATGCACTTGGTGCCCGTGTCGGCCGGCTTGAGGTTGGTGGCGGTGGTGAACAGCGCGACGCCCGCGTCGTCGTCGCTGATCGTGACGCTACCGGTGGTCCAGGAGTTGGACGGCGTGGCGGTGGTGGCCGTGAACGCGGCCTCGGTGCTGTGCCAGACGAAGCCGCCGCTGCCGAGCAGCCCGACCAGGACGGCCGCAGCCACGATGCCGGGACGGCGACGGCGGACGGCGGGGGCCTTCGCCGGGGTGCCGTGACGACGAGTGGTGCGCATTGGTGTCCTCCGTGCGTCGGACCTGTTCGGTGGGTGGAGCTGCGATGACAAGGAGTTCATCGGCCGTCCCTGCCAGGGGTTGACTTCTCAACCCCGAACGACACATGGCGTCACCCCACTGGCAGACCACTCACCCGGACGGGTGGCTCAAGTTCCGGCGCCCGGGGCCCGAGAACCCTCTCAGCCATGGACGGCTGCCCCCTCCCGCGCACGGATCTCGCGCGGGGCCGATGATTCGTCGCCCTACCGGAGCACCGCACGCGCGTCGTGCCGTTCCTCCGCGAGGCTCGGAGGCCTGATGTCGTCCAACCGGCTCGCCCGGCTCGCCGTGCCGATCGTCGTCGTCGCCGTCGTGGTGATGATGGTCGTGCCGCTGCCCGCGGCCGTCCTCGACATCCTGATCTCGGCGAACATCGCGGGCAGCCTCGTCGTCCTGCTGATCGCGATGCAGGTGCGCAAGCCGCTGGAGTTCGCGGTCTTCCCCACGCTCGTGCTGGTCGGCACGATCCTGCGCCTGGCCCTCAACGTCTCCTCGACGCGGCTCGTGCTGCGCGACGGCTTCGCCGGGCACGTGATCGACAGCTTCGGCCACATCGTCATCGGCGGCTCGCTGGTGATCGGCCTGGTGGTCTTCGCGATCCTGATCATCATCCAGTTGACGGTCGTGACCAACGGTGCGGCGCGCGTCGCCGAGGTCGGCGCCCGGTTCACCCTCGATGCGATGCCCGGCAAGCAGATGGCGATCGACGCCGACCTGAACGCCGGCCTCATCGACGAGGACGAGGCGCGCCGTCGCCGCAAGGAGGTCGGCGCCGAGGCCGACTTCTACGGCGCCATGGACGGTGGCACCAAGTTCGTCAAGGGCGACGCCATCGCCGCGATCATCATCACGTTCGTCAACCTGCTCGGCGGGTTCGCGGTGGGGATGCTGCAGCGCGGCATGTCTCCCGGCGAGGCCATCAACACCTACAGCCTGCTGACGGTCGGCGACGGCCTGGTCTCTCAGATCCCGGCGCTGCTGATGTCGGTGGCGACCGGCGTCATCGTCACCCGCTCGACCAGCGACGGCGACGTCGGCTCGGACCTGCTCGGGCAGTTCTCCCGGCACAAGGAGGCCCTGCAGATCGCCGGGGCGGCCCTGATCGCGCTGATGCTGATCCCGGGCATGCCGAAGCTGCCGTTCGCGATCGCAGGTGGGCTGATCCTGTTCGCGAGCACCCGCAGCCGCTCGCACGCCGACCTGTTGGCCGAGGAGGAGCAGGCGGCCATCGACAAGCGCGCCGCGGCCGCCCTGCCCGCGGGCGGCGCGAGCCCGGCCCAGCAGGCCGCCACCGACGCCGTCAACGAGTCGCTCAAGGTGGACCCCCTGGAGCTGCTGCTCGCCCCCGACCTCGTCGACCTCGTCGACGCCGGCCGCGGCGGCGACCTGCTCGACCGGGTGAAGGCCCTTCGCCGCAAGACGGCCTCCGACCTCGGCATCGTCCTGCCGCCCGTGCGCACCCGCGACGGGGCGATGCTCGTGCCCGGCACCTACGAGATCCGCATCGGCGGCGTCAGCGTCGCCACGGGCGAGGCGCCCGGCGGCCACCTGCTGGCCATCGGGGACGCCCCCGACATGCTGCCCGGACGCCGCACCACCGAGCCCGTGTTCGGGCTGCCCGCCGTGTGGGTGCCGGTCGAGCACCGCGCGACGGCCGAGATGGTGGGCGCCACGCTCGTCGAGCGCGCCGCCGTCGTCACCACTCACCTGGCCGAGATGGTCCGCCAGCACGCGGCCCGCCTGCTGTCCCTCGACGACACCCGCGAGCTGCTCGACCTGCTCAAGGCCGAGCGGCCCGCCGCGGTGGAGGAGCTGGTGCCGAACCTGCTGCCCCTGTCGGGCGTCCAGCGGGTGCTGCACGGGCTGCTGGAGGAGCAGGTGAGCATCCGCGACCTCGGCCGCGTCCTGGAGGGCATCGGCCAGCGCGCCCGCGTCACCACCGACCCCGACGCGCTGCTCGAGGCCGCCCGCCTGGCCCTCGGGCCCGCGCTGACGGCCCCCTTCACCCGCGACGGCGCCCTGTGGGCGATCGTCGTCGACTCCGACGTCGAGCAGTTGCTCGCCGAGGCGATGCGGGCGAGCGACGCCGGCGTCGTCCTCGCCCTGGACCCCTTCCACGCCCAGCGCCTGGTCACCGACCTGGCGACGCTGAGCACCCGCGCCGAGCAGGCGGGCCACGTGCCCGTGCTGCTCGTCGCGGGCCCGTTGCGCCTGCCGATGCGGCGACTGCTGCGCGGCAGCCTCCCCCAGCTGCCGGTCCTGGCCTTCGCCGAGACCGCCGGACTGACCCGGATCGAAACCGTTGGACAGGTGAGCCGTGGCCACGAACTTGCTGCTTGAGGGTGACGACCTGGAGGCCCTGCTCGCGCGGGCCGCTCAGGAAGGCGGCCCCACCGCCCGGATCGTGCGCGCCGAGAAGGTGCGGCGCGGCGGCGTCCTCGGGTTCTTCGCCCGCGAGGGATTCGAGGTCGCGGTGGAGATCCCCGACGTCGACGGGCCCGCTCCCGCGGCCGGCGCGGCGGGGCGTACCGGCACCGCCGGGGGTTCCGGTGGCGCAGCCGCTGCCGGGGCTGCTGCGGCCGCCGTCGCCGCCGTCGCCGACGACCCGCCGCTGAGCCAGGACGCCCTCGCCCGCCTCGCCGCGCGCATCGAGGCCGCCGAGCAGGCCTCCGCCGGGTCCGTGGGCGCGGCGCTGACGAGTGCGCTGGCCCACGCCGCGGCCGTCGCCCAGGCGCAGGACGCCGCCGAGGCCGTCAGCGGTCCCCGGCGGCTGTTCCCCTACAGCGAGGAGCCCGAGACCCGGCACGTCCCCGGCGCGCTCGGGTCCGGTGCCGGTGCCGGTGCGGGCTCGGCTCCCGGTGCGGACGCCGCGCCCGGTCGCCGCGTGTTCGCCTACCACGAGGCCGCGGGGGGTACTCCCGCCGTGGCGCGCGCCCTCGCCGTCCTCGACCAGGTCGACGACCTCGTGCTGACCACCGACTCCGGCACCACGCGCCGCGCGTCCGCGGCCGCACCGGCACCCGCGCCTGCGCCGTCCCCGTCGGACGTCCGCGTGCCCGGCCTCGCCGAGCGGCTCGCAGCGCTCGACCTCGCCGACGGGCCCGCGCCGGTCGCGGGTCCCGAGGTGCTCGCCGACGCCCTCGAGGCGATCCTCGACGCGCCGACCAAGCCCACGGTCCGCCGCCCCGCTCCGGCGCCCGCTCCGGCGTCGGCTGCGGTTCAGGAAGCGCTGCCTGCGGCCGACACCCTCGCGCCCGCCGTCGACTCGCCGGTGGCCGAGGCCGAAGCGGGCGACGACGACCCCGCGCCCGCGTTCACGACGCTGCTCGACACGCTGCGGGCCAGCGGCAAGGTGACGCTGAGCGCCGGTGGGGCCGCGCCGTCCGCCGGTCACGGCGCGATGCCGGGGACGACGATCCTGCCCGGCGGCGTGCCCGCCCAGCCCGCCCGCGGCGGCGAGCCCGCGACCTCCTGGGCGATCCCCAGCGGGTTCCTCGGGGCTCCTCGCGCCGCTGCCGCCTACGCCGACGTCGCGCTGCCGACCTCCGCCGGGCAGCCTCCCGCTGACGACCGGCCCGGTGACGAGTCGGCCGAGCAGCCCTACGACGAGGCGGCCGAGCAGCCGGCTGACGACGTCGTCGACGCTGACGAGGTCGTCGAGCCTGACGAGGTCGTGGACGTGGTCGAGGCAGGCGAGGTCGTCGCCGTCGCCGAGGTCACGGACGTCGTTGACGAGGAGCCGACGATCGAGCCCGTCGCCGTCACGCCCGAGCCGATCGCCCTCGCACCCGACCCCATCGCCTCGGCACCCGCGCCCATCGCACCCGAGCCCGTCGCCGTCGCCCCCGTCGCGTCGCCCGCGGTCTCCCCGGCGACGGGCGAGGCCATCGACGCGGAGGAGCTGCGGGCGCTGCTGAGCGTGCCCGAGAACCCGCAGACCCGGGTCCGACGCCCGGTCGACACGCGGCTGGCGGCCGACCGGCGCACGCTGCGCGGCCTCGGCGTGCCGGGCGCGTGGACCCGCCGGCTCAAGGCCGGGGACCGGTTCAGCTCGGTGATGTCGATGCTCGCCCCGATGCCGGAGCTGGACGCCGACCCCGACGTCCCGGTGGTGGCGGTCGTGGGGCTGCCCGGGGACGTCGTCATGGAGGCGCACCGGGTGGCCGTCGACCTGGCCGTGGGCAACCGCCCGCGGCGCGTGGTCGTCGTCCCCACCGACGACGCCCCGCAGCGTGACGCGGCCCTCGACCGGGCGCTGGAGATGGACAACCTCGTGGCCGCGGTCGAGACCCTCGCGCTCGACGCGACGCACGCCTCCCGCGTGCGGGCCACCCTGCGGCAGCTGCGCGCGGCGCTGGTCATCGCGGTCGTCGACGCCTCCCGCCCGCTGGAGGAGACGAAGGCGTGGCTGGCCGGGATCGGCCGGGTGGACGCCCTCGCGGTCGAGGGCGCGATGGACGTCGTCGACCCGGCGGCGACGCTGCGGCTGAACCTGCCCGTGATCCGCCTCGACGGCATCCCCGTCGACCGCGTCACGTGGACGGCGCTGCTGTGCGCCCAGCTCGACCTGGCCGAGCGCGTGCGATGAGCCCCACGCGCGCGGGGATCCTGATCGCGGCGGCCCTCACCGGGCTGCCGCTGTACCGCAAGGTCGAGGCGGGCCAGCTCGACCTGGCGGGTGCGCTGGTCCGCGGGCTGCTCGTGGCGATCGTCTGCGCGATGGGGATCCGCTGGATCCAGGGGCTGATCAGCGACTACGCGGCCCAGATGGACACGAAGGCGCGGGCGATCGACCGGTTCCTCGACGAGGCCGACGCCACCGACCTCGCCGCGGCCGAGGCCGCGCTGCGGCGGATGGAGGCCCAGCAGGGCCCGGCCGCCCTGCCGCGTGACGGCGCGCCCGACAAGGGCGCGTTCCAGCCGATGGTGGGCCCGGACAACTGATCCACCACTTTTCTTGACTGATTCCAAAAAAGGGGTCAGGGTGGGGGCATGGTCACGCCGCCCGACGCCGAGCAGCTGCTGCGTGGCGCCTCGCTTCGGGTGACCCGTCCCCGCCTGGCGGTGCTCCACGCCGTCCACGACCAACCGCACGCCGACACCGACACGCTCGTCCACGCCGTCCGCGAACGCCTCGGCGAGGTGTCCACCCAGGCGGTGTACGACGTCCTGCGCGCCCTCACCGCCGCCCGGCTCGTCCGGCGGATCGAACCCGCGGGCTCCGTCCCCCGCTACGAGGCGCGCATCGGGGACAACCACCACCACGTCGTCTGCCGCTCCTGCGGCGCGATCGCCGACGTCGACTGCGCGCTCGAGCCCGCGCCCTGCCTGACCGCCTCCGACGACCACGGCTTCGTCATCGACGAGGCCGAGGTCACGTACTGGGGCGTGTGCCCCGCCTGTTCCGCCGCCTCCTGACCGCCAGAACGTCCGTTCCACGAAGGAGACACCGTGACGACGTCCGAAGAGACCCCCGTCCTCGTCGCGACCGAGGGCCGCACGGCCCGCGTGCGCGGCAACCGCGACTGGTGGCCGAACCAGCTGGACGTGAGCGTCCTGCACGCGAACCACCCCGCGGGCAACCCCCTGGGCGCCGACTTCGACTACGCGGCCGAGTTCCAGACCCTCGATCTCGCCGACGTGAAGCGCGACATCGCCGAGCTGCTCACCACCTCGCAGGAGTGGTGGCCGGCCGACTGGGGCCACTACGGCCCGCTGATGATCCGCATGGCCTGGCACAGCGCCGGCACCTACCGGGTGCAGGACGGGCGCGGCGGCGGCGGGGCGGGGCAGCAGCGGTTCGCGCCGCTGAACAGCTGGCCGGACAACGCCAACCTCGACAAGGCCCGCCGACTGCTGTGGCCGGTGAAGAAGAAGTACGGCCGTAAGCTCTCGTGGGCCGACCTGATGATCCTCGCCGGCAACGTCGCGCTGGAGTCGATGGGCTTCCAGACGTTCGGATTCGGCGGGGGCCGCGCCGACGTGTGGGAGCCCGAGCACGTCGACTGGGGCAACGAGGGCGAGTGGCTCGGCGACCAGCGCTACTCCGGCGACCGCAAGCTCGCCAACCCGCTGGCCGCCGTCCAGATGGGCCTCATCTACGTCAACCCCGAGGGCCCGAACGGCAACCCCGACGCGCTGGCCGCGGCGCGCGACATCCGCGAGACGTTCGGGCGAATGGCGATGAACGACGAGGAGACCGTCGCGCTGATCGCCGGTGGCCACACCTTCGGCAAGGTGCACGGCGCGCGCAACCCCGAGGGCGTCGTCGGCGCCGAGCCCGAGGCGGGCGACATCCACGAGATGGGGATGGGCTGGAAGAACAGCCACGGGACCGGCAAGGGCGCCGACACCATCACCAGCGGCCTCGAGGGCGCGTGGACGCCCAACCCGATCGCCTGGGACATGGGCTACTTCGACATGCTGTTCAGCTTCGAGTGGGAGCTGACCGAGAGCCCCGCCGGCGCCAAGCAGTGGAAGCCCACCGACCCGGCCGCCGCCGAGCTGGTGCCCGACGCGCACGTCCCCGGCAAGAAGAACGCCCCGATGATGCTCACCACCGACCTCGCGCTGCGCGTGGACCCGGCGTATGAGCAGATCTCGCGGCGGTTCCACTCCGACCCGGCGGCCTTCGCCGACGCGTTCGCGCGCGCCTGGTTCAAGCTGACCCACCGCGACATGGGCCCCGTCTCGCGCTACCTCGGCCCGGAGGTGCCGGCCGAGCAGCTCGTCTGGCAGGACCCGGTGCCCCCGGTCGAGGGGCCGCTGGTCGGCGAGGCCGAGATCACGGAGCTGAAGGGGCTGCTGCTGGCGTCCGGGGTCTCGCCCTCGCGGCTGATCGCGACGGCGTGGGCGTCGGCGTCCACGTTCCGCGGCACCGACAAGCGCGGCGGCGCCAACGGCGCCCGCATCCGCCTGGCCCCCCAGAACGCGTGGGAGGTCAACGAGCCCGCCGAGCTGGCGGGCGCGCTGCGGGCGATCGAGTCGGTGCAGGCCGCGTTCAACGCCCGGGGCGGCGCGCAGGTGTCGCTGGCCGACCTCATCGTGCTCGGCGGGTGTGCGGCGATCGAGCAGGCGGCCGCTGCCGCCGGCGTCACCGTGACCGTGCCGTTCACGCCCGGCCGCACCGACGCGACACAGGAGATGACGGACGTCGAGTCCGTCGGCTACCTCGAGCCGCGCACCGACGGCTTCCGCAACTACCTCGGCAAGGGCGACGGCCGCTCCACGGAGGCCCAGTTCGTGGACCGGGCGTCGATGCTGACGCTGTCGGCGCCGCAGATGGCGGTGCTCACCGCCGGCCTGCGCGTCCTCGGCGCCAACGTGCAGGGGTCGACGCACGGCGTCCTCACCGACCGGCCCGGCGTGCTCACGAACGACTTCTTCGTCCACCTGATGGACCTCGGGACGACGTGGGCTCCCATCGAGGGTGGCGACGAGGTGTTCGAGGGCCGCGACGCCTCGGGATCGCTGCGCTGGACCGCGACCCGCAACGACCTGATCTTCGGGTCGAACTCCGTCCTGCGGGCCGTCGCCGAGGTCTACGCCGCCGACGACGCCCACGAGACGTTCGTGCGTGACTTCGTCGCCGCCTGGGACAAGGTCATGATGCTGGACAGGTTCGAGCTGGCCTGATCCGTCGACAAACACACGGGAGCCCCGTGCGAGCCTGAACGGCTCGCACGGGGCTCTACCCACTAGTGTCGCGTGTCGTTAATGACTTTATGGTTGGGGTTGGGGACCATGGGAGTGTGGCGAATCGACCTGCTCCGGCATTGATGCTTCGTGATGGTGATCGTGCTGAGTTGGAGCGGTGGACGCGGGCCTCGACGGTGGCTGCGGGTGCTGCGCGGCGGGCGCGGATCGTGTTGATGGCCCGCCGATGGGGTGGCGAACACGCAGATCGCGGCGGCGTTGGGGGTGTCGGTCCCGACGGTCTTGACCTGGCGTGGCCGCTACCAGAAGTCGGGCCTGGCGGGGTTGGGCGACCTGGCCGCGGGCCGGCGGACCGTGGATCACTCGGCGATCGTGGCTGCCACGCTGGTTCCACCGCCCAAGCGGCTCGGGGTGACGCACTGGTCCTCGCGGCTGCTGGCGGCCCGGTTGAAGATCAGTCCAGCGACGGTCGCGCGGGCGTGGCGCTCCTACGGTCCAGCCCTGGCGGGCGGAGTCGTTCCGGTTCTCCACCGACCCGCAGCTGGTCGCCAAGGTCAGCGACATCGTCGGCCTGTACCTGGCGCCCCCGGAGAACGCGATCGTGCTGTGCGTGGACGAGAAGTCCCAGATCCAGGCCCTGGACCGGACCCAGCCGATCCTGCCCCTGCAACCAGGTCTGGATCGAGCGCCGCAGCCACGACTACGTCCGCCACGGCACCTCCACCCTGTTCGCCGCCCTGGACATCGCCACCGGGCACGTGACCGCGGCGTGCAAGCCCCGCCACCGCCACCAGGAGTTTCTGGCGTTCCTCAAGCAGGTCACCCGCGCCTACCCCGACACCGAGCTGCACCTGGTCATGGACAACTACGCCGCGCACAAGACCACCGAGATCAAGGACTGGCTGACCGCCAACCCCCAGGTCAAGGTCCACTTCACCCCACCCGCACGCCTCCTGGATGAACCTCGTCGAGGTCTGGTTCGGCATCGTCGAACGCCGCCATCCGCCGCGGCGTGTTCACCTCCGTCAAGGACCTCAACACCAAGATCCGCGCGTTCATCGACAGCTGGAACGACCGCGCCCACCCCTTCACCTGGACCAAGACCGCCGACGAAGTCCTCGCCAAGGCCAACCGTCAGAAGACTTCAAAGACGGACCACTAGGTCGGCGGTTCGAAGGCGGGCGGCGGGCCGGACGCATTGAGCCGGGATGACGGCGTCGCGCAGCTCATCACGCGCCTCAAGCAGCGCCTCGTTATTGAGTTGGATAGGACATTTTCGCACCCCAGGTCATTCTACCAAAGTGGGCCATCGCGACCTACTTCGACAGGACCGCCACCTCCGTCAGGCGAGGCCAAGAAGGGAGCGCACTTTGTCGTTTGCCACCTCGATGTCGTGCGCGGATAAGCCGCGGGGCGCCCTGCCCAGAGCTACCAGATGCGTTACCCCCGACCTCTCTGTTATCTCCAGATTCAGCGCGTCTCCGATGTCGACTGGAACTAGGTCCGTGAAGTTCCACGCCGAAGCCACCAGATACTTCCAGGTGGGCCACCGGGGGGTACCCGTCAGAGCCGTGGAGGAGATTCTTTCGGCTGCAATCTCCCGTGCAGTCGTTGCATCTCGCCAGATCACCCCCTGCCTCGTGACTCGGACGTGCCGACCAAGCCCCGGGAACTCTATGCGGACCTCCTCGTCCGAGACTCGCACCCCAGGATGAACCATCACGAGTAGATCGACTGGTATGCAAGGCGCTGCCCGATCGACGATCTCCTACCGCCCTGGTTGTATAGCCAGTGCCGCCTACCCGTCATCCCGTAGTAGGTACCTGCAGCCGTATGGAGGTAACCAGGCGCCCCCATCGCAGTTGAGAGGCCGAACTTTCGGACCTTTGACATGGAGCGCCAGTACCCGCTTGTCTTCAAGTAACGCCCAACGGGCGCCTTGATTGCAAAGGTGGCGGCAGTCATCACGGCGTCTCCGGCGATCCCCCTCCAGGTATCCCTTCCCCAACCATACGTGCTACCGCGCTTGTACGAGCGGTACGCGAACTGCGCTGCCGTAATGGCGGCACATGCCGCGATGCTGACCGCGCATCCAGCTATCTGACCAATAGTGGATTTGTACTTCCATGCAAACTTCCCCGCGGCCTTCACTCCACCCCAGAGCTTGCTGCGCCAACTCTTACCGTCGAGGTCGAACGCGTTGACCGGGTCGTTGGGGTAGTTGTAGGCGTTCTCGTTCCCACCCGCAACGGGGTCGGTGGACAGGAATCGACCGAGAACCGGGGCGTACAGCCGCACCCCCATGAGCACCAGCCCGCCGAGCGTGTCACCGGGGCGCTGCTTCCCGCCGAGCCAGCCGTAGCGGCTGGGGCTGGTCCAGCCGCTGACACCGAGGCCGAACTCGTCGGTGAGGTAGTAGTTCGACGGTGCGACGGCGCCGTCGGGTGCGGTGGCGACGACGTCGCCGTGGGCGTTGGTGACCTGCCAGGTGATCGCACCAGCCTGGTTGATGGTGGCGGCGAGGTTGCCGTCCAGGCCCGTGATGTTGCGGGTCCAGGTGGTCCCGGCGGCGTCCTCGGCGATCCAGTCAGGAGAATCGCTGGATGCGTCGTCGTAGTGGTTGACCAGCGTCGCCCCACCCGACGTAGCGCGGGTCGCGAGGCGGCCTGCGGGGTCGAGGGTGTACGTGGTGGTCGTGGTCCCGCGGGTCTGGGTCCGCACCATGTCGTTGGTGTAGTACCCGAGGGTGACGTTCCCGCCGGCGTCGGCGGTGTCGGCGCTGGGGAGGGTGGTGATCCGCCCGAACGCGTCGTAGACGAGCCCGACGTCGCTGGTGGCCGAACGCAGCCGGTCGGCGATGTCGTAGGTGTGCTGCATCGTCGATGCCGCTGTGGTGGCCTGGCAGGCCCCGTCACTGAGCGGGTTGAACACGCGCTGGAAGGTGCGGTTGCCGTTGGCGTCGAGCGTGTAGGTGCGGGTGGTGCACTGTCCCTTGTCGCCGTAGGCGGGGCCGAGGAGGCGGTGGTAGGACGTCTTCAACCGACCCGCCGCGTCGTACTCGTACTTCCGGCGCCCGCTGTAGTCCTCGGCCCCGGAGTAGCTGGCCCGGAACGTCTGCCCGTGGGTGGTGGAGGACAGGACCTCCGACAGCCAGGTCACGCCGGAACCGGTGATGTTCCGGGACGTCGTCTCCCCTGCCTCGTCATCGGTGATCGTCTGGGTGACGCCGTTGGGCCAGGTCTGGGTGGCCAGTCCGCCGTCGGTGTCGTATGTAGCCGAGAAGGCTCCCGTGATTCCGGACACCGTCATCGAGGTGACCAGGTTCCGGTATTCGGTGGTGGAGTTGTAGGTGTTGGTGACGGTGCCCTTGGCGTCGGTGGTGGAGGTCACGAGCCCGGTCGTGTCGTCGTACACGGTCGTCACGGTGTTGGCCGCGGCGCCGGTGGCGGTGTCGTTCTCCTTGTAGGAGACCACCCGACCGAACTCGTCATACCCCGTGCGCGACGTCACCGTGCCGTTGCTGACGGTCTCGGCCAAGCCGGTCGTCGCGTTGTAGGTCGTCGTCACGGTCGGTAGCGCCGTACCGAGGCCGCCCGTCTGAGCCACGGTCACCACATCGGTGCCGTAGCCGGACAGGGTGTAGGTGGTCGTGGTCGTGCGGGTCTTGACCACCCCGGCGGAGTCGGGCACCGACTCCGTGACGACGGTCGGCCGGGACAGGTAGTCGTAGGTGAACGTCTTCGACACCAGCCCGGGCATCCCGGTAGCCGCCGGAGGCTGCGCAGCCGGCTTGATCTTGCAGACCAAGGTGGCCCACGCCGCCTTGCCACCGCACTCGGGGTCGGTCGCGTTGGCCGCGGAGCTGTAGTACACGGTCAGGGTCGTGCCTGCGTCCGCGCCCGTCGTCGCCGCGGAGTTCGGCTGTCGGGACTCCACTACCGCCCCCGTGGCGGTGTCGTACCGGGTGACCTTGCTGATCGCGAGCCCGGTCGGGTCCGTGGTGACCTTCATCGGCGCCTTGAACGTCCACCCCGCCGCGTCCGTGCTGGACAGGGCGTAGTCGGTGGTCGTCGTGCGGATGTCGGTCTCGTTCGTGACGACGGGCAGCTGCGACTGGCTGGCACCAACGGTGACCTTGACGGGCAGGTGCAGCACACCGCCGGCAGGGTGCGCGAGCTCGGAGCCGGTGTCGTAATAGGTCTTGGTGTGCTGACGCGCCCCGACCAGGGTGTCGAGACCGTTGACCGAGAGCATGTGGAACGGACCGAACGTGTCGGTCAGGTCCGAGATGCCCGTCGAGGGGTCGTACGCGTAGACGTTGACCGTCGACAGGGCGGCGGCGGCTGCACGAGTGTCGGTCGGCAGCTTCAGGGCCGGGTTCGCCGCCGTCGCCACGTTCAAGGCCTCTTCACGGTTGGTCGCCGAGAGCGTCCGCACCACATTGCCCTGGTCGTCGTAGTCGGTGGTGTCGATGTGCCACCCCGACGCACCCGTGCCGGAGTAGGACGCGGTGTTGACCGTCCGCCCCGCCGAGTCCATGTAGGTGACGTCGGCCCAGCGCAGGTCGCTGGTCGAGGCGTTCTTCCCGGGCCGGAACACCGCCGTCGCCGTGGCGGGGGCCTCGCTCTGGCCCCAGGCCGCGATCGCAGTCGAACTCAGGTCGGGACGGTACTGCGGGTTCGCCGTGTCACCGGTCACCGGGAGGTCGTAGGCGATGTCCGTGCGCTGCACGGTCGTGTTCGTGTGGGTCCGGGAGACCCGGTTCACCCGGCCGCTCGTGTCGTACCAGAGCGTGTACGCGGCCAGCCCGGCCGGCGTCACCGTCAACAGGCGACCGGTCGTCGCGTCGTAGGTGTAGGTCGTGGGCCGGTACTGCGTGGCCGAGCACGCTACCGGCTTGAGGCCGGCGCCAACGGTCCCGCCGTCCCGGGGGTCCCACGCGGCGGACAGGCGGCCGTTGGTGTCGTAGGCGTAGCAGGCCTGGTCGACGTCGACCTCGGCACCCGCGCTCGTCGTCGTCCGGAGCGTGACCGCGGTGACCTTGCCCGCAGCCCCGCCCGTCGTGCCGTACGTGAGAAGCAGCGCACGGCAGGCCCCAGACCACGTCCCGGTTCCCGGCGTCGTCGACGTGCACGTCGAGCCCGTCGGCACCGGAGCGAGGATCTGCGTCGGCTTCCCCGCGCTGTCATAGGAGTACGTCGTCGTCTGCGCACTACCGGGCTGCGTGACGATGTCCACGACGTAGCGGTTCGGCGCGGTAGGAGACGGCGAGCCGCCCAGCGTGGTCGCGGCCTTGAATCGCGTCGTGTTGCCGTCCAGGTCGGAGACGGTGAACGTGGCGGGAGCGGTACCTGTGGCGCTGGTGAGCGTCAGGCCGGAGTCGGCGTCCTCACCTGTGGGCTTCCACGCCCCGGCAGCGTTCTTCGCGAACGTCGTGGTGAAGCCGTCCACGTCGGTGACCTGGACCGTCGACCCACGGTGGGCCAGACCGGTCCAGCTCGACCCGGCCTCGTCCACCGGTAGGCCGGTCGTCCAGCCCTGCCCGAAGATGCTCGCCACACCCGATCCCGCGTCGGCGGTCTTGGTCGGGGCAAGCGTGTTGAACGTCCGGGACAGGGACAGCGACGAGCCCGCCACCGGCACGTTCACGTCACCGGCCGACAGCGTCACATTGCCCGTCAGCTGGTTCAGCGACCCGATCCCCAGGTCGGTCTCGGCTCCACCCGCGTTCACCCGGTCGAGGATCACCGACGGCGCTGACGCGTCGGTGTTGCAGGCCGGCGTCCCCCCGCCGATCGGCGTGAAGCAGGCACTCACCAGCACCGTCGTGTCGACGTTGCCCAACGCGGAGGCGAGGTCCCACGTCAAGGCAGGCGCGATCGTGCTCGATCCCGACACCGTTGCGGTCACCGGCCACGCCGTGATCGCGGTCGTGCCGTTCTTGACGTTGGCCTCCAGGATGTTCGCCCACGGCTCGGATGCCGAGCGGCGCCACCGCCACGTCACCGACCCGTACGTCGAGGCCGCCCGGGCCGAGAGCGTGACCTGCTTGCCTGTGCTGGTGTTCGGCTTCGGGCTGGTGATCCCCACCCCGACACCGAAGGTGTATGCCACCACGCCCGAGGTGTTACCGGCGCTGTTGGCCGACTGCACGTACAGGGTGTGCCACCCGTCGGCCGGCGTCAGCGAGAGCGTCGTCCCGGTCGCGTTCCCCGCCACGTTGACCACGGTCGGAGCTGCCAGGGACGCGTCGTCGAAGGCGTACCGGTACTGCGTCACCGCGGGAGAAGGCGTGCCACCGGCGGCGAAGGAGAACGTCCCTGCGGTGCCGGAGGCCTTCCACCCGCCCGCGGTGAACACGCTGGAAGACACCACCGGGTTCGGCGGTGCACCGATAGCGGTCTTCTGGAAGTACCCCTGCACGTCCACGACCACGTGGACCTGCGAGGACACGTACACCGAGATCCGGCCCGTGGGCCCGACCTTCGCGATCAACGTCTGGGTCGTGGTGGCCTGACCGGTGTTCCACGACATCGCCGTGCCCGTGGGGAAGTCGTCACCCTCGGCATACACCCGCGCATACCCACCCGTGGTCGCCCCAGTGACCACCAGCGACAGGACCACCGCGTCCACGTTCGCATCGGCGGGGACCGGGACCGTCGCGCCCAAGGCGACCGCACCACATACCGGGACCGCAGCGGTGCCCTTGGCCGGGACCGGCGTGGTCTTCCCGCCGGCGTTCAATCCCGTCCGCGAGTCATAGATCCGTGCCTGGTTCACCGGGACGAAGAAGTCCTCCGCGTCCCCGGCGACGTCCTTGTAGTAGCCCTCCACGTCGATGACGAGGTTCGTCGTCGCGGCGTTGTTGTAGACGCTGATCGTCCCCGTCGCCGAGACCGCCACCTGCACCAGCGACGAGGCGTTCTTTCCGGCGCCGGCGTTCACGTTGGACGTGTTCGTCGGCCGCGTCCCCCCCGACCAGACCTGCAGGAACGTCGAGACCGTGCCCGTGTTCAACGCCGTCACGTTCACCGCGACCGCCGCCACACCCGAAGCGGGGATCCCGGCCTGGCCCAGCATCGGCACCGTCACCGTCTCACCCGCCGCCAGCGGCGTCGTGCGCCCACCCATGCTGCTCGCCGCACGCGTGTCATACGCGCGGGTGTGGTTCAACGCCACGAACGTCGCCGCCGCCGTCGTGGTCGCCGCGGTCGTGTAGTAGCCCTGCACGTCCAGGGAGATGTTCGCGGTGCCACCACCCAACGCCACCGACACCTTGCCGGTCGCGCCGACCTTCGTGATCACCGTGTTCGCGACCGACCCGCCGATCACCGTGGTCAACAGTGTCGTCGTCGGCTGCGTGGCGCCCTCGGCCCACACCGACACCCACTGCGACGCCGTCGCCGAGGCCGCCGTCACGGTGAGCACCACCGCCGACACCTGCGACACCGACGCCGGCACCCCACCGGTCCCGGTGATCTGGAACGAGGACGTCGTCCCCGAGGTCACCGGGGCCGAGGTCACCACCCGCGACTGCGTCAACGGCACGAACTCACCCGCCGCCGCCGCCGTGGCCGCCGACGCTCTCGGTGGGTGCACCCACGTCAACGCCTGGAGGAACCCCACCATCAGCGCACCCACCAGGAGCAGCACCCAAGGTCCCATCACCCGACGATCCGACATCCGCGCAAACAGCATCGACCGATAGGCGCCCACGGCACGCTCCCCGTCTCAGTGAAACCCCGATTACCCCGTCGCGCGCCGGCGCCCTACGTAGACACATCGGGCACACACAGTCGCAACGCCCACACCCTCCCGAAGCGAACGATCACCCCACCATCCCCCAAACGGGGGATGCACCTCCAAGCGTGCACACGCGTCAGCCGCGACAAAGCGGCCAAAGTGCAGGCCAGCCGGGGCACTCGCCATCCCCGCCCCGAACCCGTCTCCCCTCGCCCGAGCAGGGCAACTGGGGAGTTTCGCAGCGGTTCAACCGCGGCGAGACTCCCCGCTTCGTCTCAGCGCACGAGGCGGCGGTAGCGGATGCCATGCCACCCGGCCAGCGCGGCCAGCACCAGGGCGGCGGCACCGAAGCCGATCATCGTGTGCACTTTGCCGCGGACGTCGAGGTCGGCTCGGACGGCGGCGGCGTCGCCGAGGACGCACACCTCGGACGTCGAGCCGACGGCGGGCGCGGCGATCGGCTCTGCGACCACGACGTCCCGCCGCTGCGCCCCTTGGGACACCCGCAGGACGTCGACCTTCCCGCCCCGGGCGTTGAGCTCGACCCCGTCGACGGTCCACGCCGAGCACGTGCCGTGGGCGAGCATCTCGCGAGCCGAGGCGAGGTCGCGCGCTCCGCCACCGACGCCGATCATCAGGACCATCACGGCGATCAGGGACAGCCCGGCGCCCCGTACCGCCCAGCCCTGCGGGGAGTCCCAGCCGTCCATCCTCCCCCTCCGCGCCACTCGGGTTCTCGAACGCTATCCCGACATGACGGTGCGGCCGGTCCACGTCAGTGGACCGGCCGCCGGGCGGACGCCCGCGGGTCCCGGGCGTCGACAGGGCCGAGTCCCCCAGGAGGGGGAGGGGACTCAGCTCGCGCTGCAGCTCACGGTCGGTGCCGCGGCGGGGGTCCCCGAGGCGAGGATCCCTGCCGAGGCGGTCGTGGACGCCGCGAGCGCACCGCCGACGACCGCCGTCCCGGTCGTCGACGCACCCCAGGCGGACGCGGCGGTGGCGCCCGGCCAGGTCAGGGACCACCCGGAGGCGGCCCGGTCGGCGGTGACGGCGACCTCGGCGCGGAACCCGCCCGGCCAGGAGTCGGTGACCCGGTAGGCGACCGAGCACCCGGAGGCGGAGACCACCGCGGGGGCGAGGGCGGCCTTGGCCTTCTTCGTGATCGTCTTGCAGGTCTTCTTGCCGTTCTTGCCGGTCTTGCAGCGCACCTTGACCGACGACTTCTTGGTGCTCGTCTTCTTCGTGCTGGTCTTCTTCGTGGTCTTGCCGGTCGGCGAGGTGGTGCTCGGCTTCGGCGACGTCGTGGTGGGCACGGGCGTGGTCGTCGTCGGCTTGGTGGTGGTCACCGGCGGGGTGGTGGTCGTGCCGGCGGGGTCGGCGTAGACGATGCCGCGCCCATTGGTGCCGACGTAGACGCGGCCGTAGACGCGCGGGTCGCCGGTAACGGCCTCGCCCCAGTTGCCGTACTGGTGCTGGTCGTCGTTGATCCGCACCCAGGTGGCGCCGGCGTCGTCGGAGCGGAAGGCCCCGGCGACCCCGCCGACCGAGCCGATCAGGTAGACGGCCTGGTAGGACGCGCCGGGCGCGGCCTTGCCGAACCCGACGGAGCTGCCGGCATCCACCGAGGACACCTTGGTGAACGACGTCCCGCCGTCGGTGGAGCGGAACAGGCCGGTGCTGCCGGCGAGCCAGATGTCGCCCTCGCGGCCGGCGACGGCCTTGAACCTCGCCGACGTCGGCAGGCCGGTCTTCACGGTGGCGGTGAACGTGGCGCCGCCGTCGGTGGACCGGAAGAACGAGCCGTCCTTGAACGCGTAGAACGTCTTCGGGTTGACCCGGTCGGACTCGATCACGGACTGCGCGGTGAGGCCCTGGACGGGCTTCCACTGGTAGCCGAGGCCCTCGGAGACGACGACCTGCTGGCCGGCGTCGCCGGGCGCCCAGACGAACCGCTGCCCGTCGGAGGACGCCGCGATGGTGCCGCCGCTGTTGATCCCGCCGGGCTCGGCGCTGGCCTGGAACCACGACTTGCCGGCGTCGGTGGAGAACGCGACGTGGTGGTCGTTGGGCCGGTCGGAGGCGGTGAAGTCACCGGCGCGGACGAGGATCTCGGGCTTGAGCTCGGCGTAGTCGAGGCTGCGGGTCGAGGTGAAGGTCGGCCCGGTGAACATCGTCGAGGGCACCTTGGTGAGGTCGGTGTGGACGAAGCCGCCGATGTCACCGAGCGCGCTGACCAGCGTGGGGCCGGACGGCGGGCTGATCAGGTCGAGGACGGCGGTCTCCTCGAGGCCGCCGACCATGGGCTTGATCGTGAACTGGCCGCCGGTGTCCCACTTCGTGAGGTCGGTGGTTCCGTAGATGGTCGCGCCGGTGCCGTACATGAGCCGGTCGGAATTGAACGGGTCGATCTCGACGGACTCGTTCATCCAGCCCAGCTTGGGGGCGGTGTCGGGCTCGACGGGCTTGGTGACGCCGAAGTTCAGCCAGGGCACCTCGGTGATGTCCTGCTTGTACTTGAAGCTGCGCGAGGGGTAGCTGGTCCAGTCCCAGATCTGCGACCAGGTGGTCCCGCCGTCGGTGGACCGCCAGAAGACGGCGTCCGGCCACCACGACACCTGCGAGGCGACGATCAGGGTCTTCGGCTTCTGCCGGTCGACCGTCAGGCCGGAGTACCCGAAGTGCAGGTCGGCCCCGGCGGAGAGCTTGACCGGGGAGATGTCCGTCCAGGTGCCGGTCGTGAGGTCGAGGCGCTGGAGGATGCCCTTGTCGCCGTCGTAGGGGCCCTGGGTGTTGCTGTAGGCGACGTACATCACCTTGTTCGTGGTGTCGATGACGGCCTTGTGCGGCAGGTAACCGGTGGGCTGGTTCGGGACCCGGCTCCACGTCGTCCCGCCGTCGGTGCTGCGGTAGATCGAGTTGTCGACGTCCGCGACGCCCACGTAGATCGTCTTCGAACCGGCGCCGGCGCTGCCGGTGGACCTGTCGAACTGCACCCAGACGACGCCGGGGCTGTCGGCGAGGTACGGCTGGCTCGAGTCCTGCACGTACGTGCCGGCGTTGGGGAACGCGGAGACCTGCGCCCAGGTGGCGCCGGAGTCGGTGGAGCGCCACAGGCCCTTCTTGGAAGGCGCCGCGAAGTACAGCGTGGAGGGCTTGTTCGGGTCGACGGCGAGGCGCTCGCCCATGCCGCGGCCGGGCATGTTGCCGCCGAGCTTGAACGGCAGCTTGCTCACCTGCCAGGTGTCGCCCTTGTCGGAGGAGCGGATGATCGCGCCGTTGTTCGGGTCCCAGTCGTTGGTGTACATGCCCACCGCTGCGTAGACCTTGGCCGCGTCGGTGGGGTCGGCGGCGATGGAGACGACGCCGTTGCAGCCCCAGTTGTCGGCGCCGACCCAGTCCAGCAGCGGGATCCAGCGGCTGGTCGAGGGGTTCCAGCGGTACATGCCGCCGATGTCGGTGCGCGCGTAGATCAGGTCCTTCTGGGCCTGGCTGAAGACGATCCCGGGGACGAACCCGCCGCCCTGGATCTCGACGTTGCGCCAGGTCGACTTCTGCTGGGCGGGGGTGGCGGCGTTCGCCGGTGACGTGACCGCGGCGACGGCGACGACCGTCAGGGGTGCGGCGGCCAGCGCGGCGACGACGGCGCCGATCAGGCTCCTGCGGGGCTTGGACATGCTCCCTCTTCCACGACGGTGTGAGGACGGCGTGCGCCGCGGGACGCCGTCCTCGCTCGGGCTGCGGGACGGCGTCGTCGAAGCGCTTCGCCTGATCGTTCACGGCGACGGACAGGTTTCGTGGGTCGATGCTCCGCGCCGCACCCAGCGTGACATCCTGGCGACGTCACGCCCGGGCGGATCACCGACAGTCACACGATCGGGGGGCGGACGCCCCCGAGAGCGGGCATGGCGGTGACAAGGGTGGACACGGTGCGCACGCACCTCACCATCGCCGGACAGCCGCGTCAATCCGTGGCGCCGCTCGGCGATCGCGCCGTTCGGCCACCGACTGATCCGGTTTTGCTTGTCATCGGCGGCCGCCTCGCGCCTCCACCACAGGGACGCCGCAGCCCGAGCCGACCGTGAGCCGTCCGACCCCCGCCCGCCGGGCCCGCGCTCCTCCCGCTGGGCCTTCCCGTCAACCGGACGTAACCAATTGACCACTTTGTGCCATTAGTCTCGGCCGCGGCCAGGACCTGCCCCCTCCCGCCCCCACAAGGGCCACCGGAAGGACGAAGGACCATGCTCGCGACCCCCCTGCGACGGCTGCGCCTGTCCGCCGTCGTGCTCCTCGCCGTCACCGGCCTCGTCGCCACCCCGACCGCCGTCACCGCCGCCGCCAACCCCTACGAGCGCGGCCCCGCCCCCACCCTGTCGTCGATCCAGGCCTCGCGCGGCCCCTACGCGACGTCGTCGACGACGGTCAGCCGCCTGTCCGTCTCCGGCTTCGGCGGCGGCACGATCACCTACCCCACCACCACGGCCGACGGCACGTTCGGCGCCGTGGCCGTCGTCCCGGGCTTCACGGCCGGCCAGTCCAGCGTCGCCTGGCTCGGCCCCCGCCTCGCCTCGCAGGGCTTCGTCGTGTTCACCATCGACACGCTGTCCCGCTACGACCAGCCCGCCCAGCGCGGCGACCAGCTGCGGGCCGCGCTGCGGTACCTCACGACGAGCAGCAGCGTCCGCACCCGCGTCGACCCCTTGCGACTGGCCGTCATGGGTCACTCGATGGGCGGGGGCGGCACGTTGGAGGCGGCCAAGGCCGACACCACGCTCAAGGCCCTCGTGGCGCTGACCCCGTGGAACCTCGACAAGACGTGGCCCGAGGTGAGCACGCCCGCCCTGATCGTCGGCGCCCAGTCGGACACCATCGCGTCCCCGGCCGCGCACGCCGTCCCCTTCTACACGGGCCTGCCCTCGAGCCTGCCCAAGGCCTACGTCGAGCTGCGCGGTGCCAGCCACTTCGCGCCCACCACCGCGAACACGACCATCGCGCAGTACTCGATCTCGTGGTTGAAGCGGTTCGTCGACGCCGACACCCGCTACTCGCCGTTCCTGTGCCCCACGCCCGCCACCTCGACGTCGATCAGCCAGTACCGCAGCACCTGCCCGTACTGATCGACGCCACGCCCAGCCCCGACGGCGCCGGTCCCCACCGGCGCCGTCGGGGCGTCTGTGGTGGGTCCCCACAAAGCCCGGCGGTGAGCCTTTGTCGCCGCCACGGTGCGACGGGGGGTCGGCCGCGCCCGTAGGGTCGACCGAGACCCGAGCCGGCTTCGCGCGACGCCTGCTGCCATGAAGGTCGGGCTCGGACGTCGACCAGCGAGGTGGAGGCAACCCCGGATGGCCCTGCGACGGATCGCGATCGTGAACCGCGGTGAGGCCGCGATGCGGCTGATCCACGCCGTGCGCGAGATCAACGCCCGGCGGGCCGCGGACCCGGCCGGCGAGCCGCCGCTGGAGACGGTCGCGCTGTTCACCGACGGCGAGCGCTCGGCGATGTTCGCTCGCGAGGCCGATCTCGCCGTCGGCATCGGGCCCGCGTCGGCCCGCCCCTACCTCGACCACAAGGTGCTCGAGCAGGCGCTGCTGGACTCGGGCGCCGACGCCGCGTGGGTGGGCTGGGGCTTCGTGGCCGAGGACGCCGCGTTCGCCGAGCTGTGCGCGCGGATCGGCGTCACGTTCATCGGTCCCTCGCCCGACGCGATGACGAAGCTCGGCGACAAGATCGGCGCGAAGCTGCTCGCCGAGAGCGTGGGCGTGCCGGTGGCGGCGTGGAGCGACGGCGAGGTGGCCGACCTCGAGTCCGCGCTGGCCCACGCCGAGCGGATCGGGTACCCGATGGTGCTCAAGGCGGCCGCCGGTGGCGGCGGGCGCGGCATCCGGCTGGTGACGACCCCCGCCGAGCTGACCGACGTGTTCGAGCGCACCCGCGACGAGGCCGCCCGGGCCTTCGGCTCGGGCACCGTGTTCCTGGAGAAGCTGGTCACGGGCGCCCGCCACATCGAGGTCCAGGTGATCGCCGACGGGCAGGGGACGGCGTGGGCGCTGGGCGTGCGCGACTGCTCGGTGCAGCGGCGCAACCAGAAGGTGATCGAGGAGTCCGCGTCGCCGCTGCTCACCCCCGAACAGGTCGCGCACGTGAAGTCGGCGGCGGAACGGCTGGCGCTGGCCGTGGCCTACCGCGGAGCGGGCACGGTCGAGTTCCTCTACCAGACGGCCACCGGCTCGTTCGCGTTCCTCGAGGTCAACACGCGCCTGCAGGTCGAGCACCCGGTCACCGAGCTGACCACGGGCACCGACCTCGTGGCGCTGCAGCTGCACGTCGCCGGTGGCGGTCGCCTCGAGGGGGCGCCGCCCGCCGAGTCGGGCCACGCCGTCGAGGCCCGGCTCAACGCCGAGGACCCCGACCGCGACTTCGCCCCCGCCCCCGGGCGGATCTCGCTGCTGCGCATGCCGACCGGCCCCGGCGTGCGGGTCGACACCGGCGTGGGCGAGGGCGACACCATCCCCGCCGACTTCGACTCGATGATCGCCAAGATCATCGCGACGGGCCCGACCCGCGAGATCGCGCTGGCCCGCCTGCGCCGCGCCGTCGCCGACACCACGGTGATGATCGCCGGCGGCACCACGAACAAGTCGTTCATCCTCGACCTGCTCGACTCCCCCGAGGTCGTCGACGGCCCCCGCGCGCTGCGCGCCCCCGGCGAGTCCGGCCACGTTCCCCACGAGACCCTCGCCCAGACCGGCACCGGCTGGGCCGACACGGGCTGGATCGACCGCGTCCGCGCCGCCGGCGGCCTGGTCAACAGCACCGACGCCGCGTTCGCGCTGATCACGGCAGCGATCGAGGCGTACGAGGACGACGAGGCCGCCGAGCGCGCCCAGTTCCTCGCCACCGCCGCGGGCGGGCGCCCGCAGGCGGGGCACGAGATCGGCCGCGGCTTCGACTTCCGCCTGCGCGGCACCGCCTACGCGGTGCGCGCCGCCCAGATCGGGCCCGCGCGGTACCGGATCCGCGTCGAGGGTGCCGCCGGCGCCCTCGGGCACCTCGGCGTCGACGTCGACGTCGTCCGGCTCGACGACTACGACCGTCGCCTGACCGTCGAGGGTCGCACCGTCCGGATCACCACCGCCTGCTCGGGCGTCGACCACGTCGTCGAGGTCGACGGCGTCGCCCACCGGGTGACCCGTGACGAGGCCGGCGTGCTGCGCTCCCCCGCGCCCGCGCTCGTCGTGTCCGTCGCCGTCGAGGCCGGCCAGGAGGTCGCCGCGGGCACCCCGGTCGTCGTCCTCGAGTCGATGAAGATGGAGACGGTGCTGCCCGCGCCGTTCGCGGGCCGGGTGCGCGAGGTGCTGTGCGCCGCCAACGACCAGGTGGAGACGGGCGCGCCGCTGCTGCGCCTGGACCCGGTGGCCACCGAGGACGACGCGGCGGAGGACGCCGAGGAGCTGCCGCCGCTGGAGCTGCGCGTTCCCGGCACGGCCGCCGAGCCCACCACCGGCCGCGCCCGGCGTTGCCTCGACGGCCTGGTCGCCCAGCTGCTCGGGTTCGATCTCGCCGCCGAGGACGGCCGCGCGTTCATCACCCAGTACCGCAAGGCCCGCACCGACATCCTCGCCGGCGGCGGCACCGTCCTCGACGACGAGCTCGACGTCCTGTCGGTCTACGCCGACCTGTGCGAGCTGGCCCGCAACCGGCCCAGCGACGCCGAGCGCGGCGACTCGCGCGTGCACAGCCCCCGCGAGCACTTCCACACCTACCTGCACAGCCTCGACGTCGAGCGGGAGCACCTGCCCGCGTCGTTCTCCGACCGGCTCACCCGGGTGCTCGCCCGCTACGGCGTCACCGAGCTGCAGCGCACGCCCGCGCTCGAGGAGGCCGTGTTCCGCGTCTTCCTCGCCCAGCAGCGCCTGGCCACCCACTCGGTGATCGTCGCGGCGCTGCTGGAGCGGTGGATGCAGGAGGAGCCGCCGGTCGCCGAGGCCGAGCGCTCCCGCGAGGTGCTCGACCGTCTCGCCGCCGCCACCCAGCTGCGCTTCCCCGCGGTCGGCGACCTCGCGCGCAGCGTCCGTTTCCGCTGGTTCGACGCCCCCGCCGCGGCCGCCGAGCGCGCGCGGGTGGACGCCGAGATGCGCGACGCCCTGGCCGGCCTGTGGGCGGGCACCGCCTCGGGTGAGGAGGCGGCCGCCACCGTGCAGCGCCTCGTCGACAGCCCCGAGCCGCTGATCCACCTGCTCACCGAACGCCTGTGCACCGGGCTCGCCTCTGGCGCCGGGCTGCCCGAGGCCGAGCCCCTGCTGGAGGTGCTGGTCCGGCGCCACTACCGCGACTACACCCTCGACGCCCTGCGGTCGCTCACCGTGACGACCTCCGAGGGGCGTCCCCGCCCCGTGGTGACCGCCGACTACACCCTCGACGGTCGGCCCTCGCACCTCGTGGCGACCACCACCACGATCGACGAGCTGGACGACGGCATCGGCCGGGCCGTGGGCGAGCTGCTCGCCGCCACCCCCGAGGGGCGGCAGGCCGTCGTCGACCTGTACGTCGCCTGGCCCGGCGCGCCCGTCGACCTCGACGACGCCGAACAGGCGTTGCGCTCGCGGCTGTCGCGCCTGCCCTGGGCGGGCACGGTGCGGCGGATCGCCGTCGCCGTCGCATGCGGGGACGGCGGGATCCTGCACCAGTTCACGGTGCGGCCCGCCGCCTACGACGCCGCCGCCTCGCTGGGCGCCGCCTCCGCCGGCACCGGGGTGGGCGGGCACGAGCTGGTCGAGGACGAGCTGGTCCGGGGCCTGCACCCGATGGTCGCCCGGCGCCTGCACCTGTGGCGGCTGCGCAAGTTCGACATCCGCCGCCTGGCCGCGCCGGCCGGCGTCCTGCTCTACCACTGCACGGCGCCCGACAACCCCTCCGACCAGCGCCTCGTCGCGATGGCGCAGGTGCGCCAGCTGACGATCGTGCGGGACGCCGCGGGCACCGTCACCGCGCTGCCGCAGGCCGAGCGGGCGATCAGCGGGGCGATCGAGGCGATCCGCCGTGCCCGCGCGCAGCTCACCCCCGACCTGCCGCGCGGGGTTCGGCTCGACACCAACCACGTGTGGGTGCAGCTGTGGCCGGTCATCGACGCGCCGCTGGAGCAGCTGACCGCGCTGCGGCAGTCGATCGCGCCGCTGACCGTGGGCGCGGGCGTCGAGGAGGTCGTCGTCCAGGGCCAGATCCTCAACAACGACTCGGTGCCCGTGAAGGCCGCGGCCCGGTTCTGGTACCAGCCGGGCTCCGGCGTCGTCGCCTCCGTCGCGGCGCCGCCCACCACCGAGCTGGAGCCGCTCGACGACTACGCGCAGAAGGTGCAGCGCTCCCGCCGGCGCAACACCGTCTACCCCTACGAGCTCGTCCCCCTGCTCACCGGCCGCGAGGGTTCGTGGCAGGAGTACGACCTCGAGGCGGCGCCCGACGGCCCGTCCTACGGTCGCCTCACGCCCGTGAGCCGACCCGCGGGGCGCAACACCGCGGGCATCGTGGTCGGGGTCGCCACCGCCGTCACCGCGCGCCACCCCGAGGGGATGCGTCGCGTCGTCCTCGCCGGGGACCCGACCCGTGCGCTCGGCGCCCTCGGCGAGGGCGAGTGCTCCCGCGTGTGCGCCGCGCTCGACCTCGCCGCCCGCGAGGGGCTGCCCGTCGAGTGGTTCGCGCTGTCCTCGGGCGCGCGGATCAGCATGGACTCGGGCACCGAGAACATGGACTGGGTGGCCCGCGCGCTGCGCCGGATCGTCGAGTTCACGCAGGACGGCGGTGAGATCAACGTCGTCGTCACCGGCATCAACGTGGGCGCCCAGCCGTACTGGAACGCCGAGGCGACGATGCTCATGCACACCAAGGGCATCCTCGTGATGACCCCCGACTCGGCGATGGTGCTCACCGGCAAGCAGTCGCTGGACTACTCCGGCGGGGTCTCGGCCGAGGACAACTTCGGCATCGGCGGCTACGACCGCGTGATGGGCCCCAACGGGCAGGCGCAGTACTGGGCGCCCGACCTGGCCGGCGCCTGCGCCGTCCTGTTCGCGCACTACGACCACGCCTACGTCGTCCCGGGTGAGCGGTTCCCGCGCCCCGCGCCGACGACCGACCCGCGCGAGCGCGACGTCTGCACGTTCCCGCACCCCGCGGGCGACGGCGGGTTCACCACCGTCGGCGACGTGTTCTCGCTCACGTCCAACCCCGAGCGCAAGAAGGCGTTCGACATCCGCACCGTGCTGCAGTCGGTGGCCGACGCCGACCACCCGACGCTGGAGCGCTGGGCGGGCATGGCCGACGCCGACACGTCCGTCGTCCTCGACGCGCACCTCGGCGGCTACCCCGTGACGCTGCTGGGCATCGAGTCCAAGCCGGTGCCGCGGCGCGGGTTCCCGCCCTCGGACGGCCCCGACTCGTGGACGGCCGGCACGCTGTTCCCGCGCTCGTCCAAGAAGACCGCGCGCGCGATCAACGCGGCCTCGGGCAACCGGCCGCTGGTGGTGCTGGCGAACCTGTCCGGGTTCGACGGCTCGCCCGAGTCGATGCGCAAGCTGCAGCTGGAGTACGGCGCCGAGATCGGGCGTGCGGTCGTGAACTTCGACGGGCCGATCGTGTTCTGCGTGATCTCCCGCTACCACGGCGGCGCGTTCGTGGTGTTCTCCAAGACGCTCAACGACAACATGCAGGTGCTCGCCGTCGAGGGGTCCTACGCCTCCGTCATCGGTGGCGCGCCCGCCGCGGCCGTCGTGTTCTCGGGCGAGGTGGACCGGCGCACCGCCGCCGACCCCCGCGTGCGCGAGCTGGAGGCCCGCCTGGCCGCCGCCACCGACCTCGACCGGGCCCGGCTGCGGGTCGAGCTGGCGGAGGTCCGGGCGAGCGTGCGGTCGCAGAAGCTCGGGGAGGTGGCCACCGAGTTCGACGGCGTCCACAGCATCCACCGGGCCGTCGAGGTCGGGTCCGTCGACGCCGTCATCTCGCCCGCGCGGCTGCGGCCCGAGCTGATCGACGCCGTCGAGCGCGGGTTGGCGAAGGCGCGCGGCTGATCATGCGCGCCGGCGCCCACACCTGCGAAGGCAACGTGTGAGCATCGGGTCATGAGCAGACGTCGCGCGTGGTGGATCGCCACGGCCGCCGTGGTCGTCGTGGTCGCCGTGGCGGGGCTGGCCGTGTGGTGGACGGTCCGCGCCACGGTGACCTCGGCCGACGTCGACGGGTACCGACGCGGCCCGGGTGAGCGCCAGGTGACCGTCGTCTACCTGCGCGGCCCCGACGATCGGCTGCACAGCGCGGAGGTCATGGAGCAGACCTCCACCGAGGTCGTCGTCGACGTGACGATCCGACGCTCGAGGGGCTCTTCGGACGACATCGCCCTCCGGGACTCCGTGGTGCTCGACCTGGCTGCACCCCTGGGCGACAGAACGGTCCGACTGCGATCCGGCGTCGCACTGTCGCCACTGGGGTAGCAGCGGGACCGATCGAGAGCCCGGTTCGCGCTCGGCCCCGCCGCTCGCGTTCGTGCCGTCAGGGCGCTCACGTTTGCGCAGTAGGCCGCCTCACGTTTGCGCCGTAGACCGCCTCACGTTTGCGCAGTACGTTGCCTCACGTTTGCGTAGTAGCTACCCTCAGATTCGTGCAACAGAGCACCGTGAGCTGCTAGGTTCGCCTGATGGGAGAAGGCGATGGCCTGGTCCGGCGCCGCGTCAGCGAGCTGCTCAGCGCTCTGATCGCGGAGGAGCCCGTCATCGCCCTGCACGGGCCGCGCTCCGTGGGCAAGTCGACGGTGCTCCGGATCCTCGCGCAAGAGCAGGGTGTCGAGATCATCGACTTGGACGACATCGACGTCCGCGAGGCGGTCTCGGGCAACTTGTCCCAGGTGGCCGGTGGCGACGCACCGCTGTGTGTCGACGAGTACCAGCGCGTTCCCGACATCCTCGACGCAATCAAGGCTCGCCTGAACCGCGAGGGCAGCCGCCCCGGGACGGCGGTGATCACCGGTTCGACCCGCCAGGATGCGCTGCCGTCGACCGCCCAGGCGCTGACGGGCAGACTCCACACAGTCACCATCTGGCCCCTGTCTCAGGGCGAGCTCGAGGGGGGCCGCGACGAACTACTGGCGGCCTTGCGCGCGGATCCCGAGGCGGTGGTGACGAAGCCGTTGATCTCGAGCACCAGCCGGGAGGAGTACGCCAGACGCGTGTGCACAGGTGGGCTTCCCCTCGCCGTGCGCCGCTCCGGGGCTGCCCGCGCGCGGTGGTTCGATGACTTCGTCCGCCAGTCGATCGAACGCGACGCGCTGGAACTCGGGCGGGTGCGTCAGCGGCAGTCCCTGGCGGACCTGCTCACCAGGACGGCGGCTCAGACGGGCCAACTGCTCAACGTCACCAAGATCGCCGAAGCCGTGGGCGTGGAGCGGGCGACCGCTGAGGCCCACCTTCGACTGCTGGAGGACTTGTTCCTCGTCGTCCGGCTGCCTGGTTGGGGCAAGACGCTACGGTCCCGAGTCAGCGTCCGTCCCAAGGTGCACGTGGTCGACTCAGGCCTGGCCGCACGGCTCCTGCGCCTGACCCCGGACAAGCTCGCCTCGCTCGAGCCGACCGCCCTCACCGAGTTCGGGAACCTGCTCGAGACCTTCGTGGTGGGCGAGCTGCGCAAGCAAGCGTCCTGGCTCGACGAACAGGTGACCTTGGGTCACTGGCGGACGAGCGACGGTGCAGAGGTCGACCTGGTGGCGGAGTTCGACGACGGTGACGTCCTCGCCTTCGAGGTGAAGGCGAACCAGCGAGCGACTGCTGCCGACGTGTCCGGACTTCGGCGACTGCGCGATGCCCTGGGGCCACGATTCCGAGCCGGCGTCGTCCTCACCACCGGGCAACGCCGCTACACCCAGACGGACCGCATCCACGTCCTGCCGATCGACTCGTTGTGGCGGCACCCGCTGGAGGCGTGACCCGTGCGGACACTGCAGCAGCGGCGCCCCGGTCCGGCGGGTTCGGCACCCGCACGGGAACCGGCCCGGCCGCCCGAACGGCCCGGAGGTCCCGGCCTCACGCGTCGACCGGGGAGCACCATCGGAGATGAGTGACTCGCCGTCCTCATGTCTCCACCCACCGTGAGTGGACGTCGGGCGGCCCGAGGGAGGCCATGGATGTCCGGGCACGCGCTGTCCCACGCCACGACGACGCTCGAACTCGAGCAGGTCGCCCAGCTGAACACCGCCCTGCGGGCGGCGACGGTGCGGGCGCACGACCTCGGGCTCGACGACGAGGCGCGGGGCGGGGGGCAGGCACGCGTGACGTCGGTGGTCGCCAGCGGCCCGCCGACCTGCCCCTACCTGTTCGCGCACCTGGCGGCACCGGGCGAGGGCGAGCAGTCCGTCGAGCTGCACACCGCGGCCCTGCGCCTGCTCAGCCGCCGGCTCGGGCTGCACCACACCTGGGGTTGCGGCTCGCGCTGAGCCACCGAACCGGCGGGCCGGGCGGCCGGGCGGCCAGTCGGCCAGGTACGCCTACCCGAGCAGCTCGTCGACCCAGCCGGGATCGGCCCGGGGCACGAGGTAGTACCCGCCGCCGACGGTCAGCACGTAGGGCGTCATCGCGTCGCCGATCACGCGCCGCTGGACGGTCTCGAACCCGTCGAGGTCGTGCGTGAACGCCATGAACAGCAGCCCCTCGTCGCCGGGGTCGGCCGCCGACCCGAAGGCGTAGGAGCGCCGCAGCAGCGGGACGCGCGCGGCCGCGGGCGTCTCCGGCCGGGCCCTGCGCACGTGGGACGTCAGCGGCGTCACCCGGCCGTCGGGGTCGGCCCCGGCGGCGAACGGCGGGCGCCCCGTGGCGGCGCTGCCGTCGAGCCACGTCCCGTCCCGGCGGCGTCCCACGACCTGCTCCTGCCGGGCGATCGGGTCGGCGTCCCACAGCGCGCGGGCGATGCGCACCACCCGCAGGGCGAGGAACGACCCGCCGACGGCCCATGCCGGAACGCCCGCGGACAGGCGCGCGACGCCGCCCGCCTCGCCTGCGGCGCCCAGCGGCGGGTTGCTCTGCCCCTCGACGAACCCGAACGGGTTGCGCACCAGGGGACGCTCGTCGCGCGTGGGCACGACGTCGCGGTGCGCCGGAGTCCGCCACCGGGCGGTGGCCCCCGTGGCGGCGGCGAGGACGCCGTCCAGCAGGTCGGCGGCGCGGTCGGGCGTGCCCGCCTCCACCTGCACGACGACGTCGGCCTCCGCGCGCTCGGGCACGAGCACGTCCCCCTCGAACGGCGGCATCGGCCGCAGCCCGGACGGCACCGCGCCGGTGGAGCCGACCCGCTCGAGCCCTGCCGCGGACAGCCCGACCCACGCAGCCTCGGACGCCCCCGCCGCAGCGGACGGCACCGCCAGGCAGGCCCGGGCGAGCGCGGCCAGGGCCGTGCGGGCGGCCCCGGAGGACGCCGGCAACGCGACGAGCGCGAGCTCCGCGGCGGGCGACGGCGTGACGAGCGCGGGGTGGGGGGCGGCACCCGCGGCAGGACGCGCGGCACCGGAGGCGGGCGCGTCCGGCGAGGACGGCGCGGGTGAGGCGAGCGGGTCACCCCCGCCGCAGGCCGACACGGCCGACACCGACGCCCCGGCGACGGCACCCGCGGCCAGGCCCGACGCCCAGCGCAGCACGCCCCGCCGGGACGGCTCAGCCGGCGTCGTCATCGGAGGCCGCCAGCGCCTCGAGCACGGCTGCCCCGATCGCCTCGTCGGCCACCGAGCCCAGGGGGCCGGGCAGGACGACCTCGTGCTCGATCATCGGCTCGTAGAGGCGCCCACGCTTGTCCCGCTTGGCGGGCATGATCGAGACGCGGCCGTCGTCGCCCTCGTGGACCGTCACCGAGGCGGCACAGGAGGCGAACTCCTTCCACGAGCGCACGTCGGCGACCCCGGGCAGCGGCCCCTCGGCCGCCTTGCCGGTCGGCCAGGTCTTCGGGTGGGGCACCCCCAGCGTCGTCTGCCCCAGCCCGGCACGCACGGCGGCCCCCAGCGTGGCCGCGCCGAGGCCCTCGCCGACGTGCTGCCCGCCCGAGGTGATCCACAGCTTGTCGGTCGTGCGGTCCATCGTCTGCAGCAGGAACCGGCCCTGCCGCCGGAAGACCCCCACCAGTGCGGTCACAGGACGTACACCACCCGAACGTCGACACCCGCGGTGATCAGCCCTCCGACGACGGCGGTGACGAGCGAAGTCAGGCGCAGCGACGACATGAGTCCCCCGAGGAGGCCCGTGCAGCCCCCCGGCGGGCCCGCGATCGCCGGAGCCTAACGGAGTGAGGTGCTTCTTCCCATGGGTTACCTCACCTCGTGTGGACGACGTCGTCCTGCGACGCGGCG
This sequence comes from Kineosporiaceae bacterium, assembly GCA_046330935.1. GTDB lineage: Bacteria > Actinomycetota > Actinomycetes > Actinomycetales > Kineosporiaceae > JAXLRU01. Next base: position 1,034,564 of record JAXLRU010000002.1, on the reverse strand, counting down.
AGCGCGTCGAGCACGGCTGCGCCCAGAATCTCGTCGGCCAGGTGGGGCAGGGGCTGCGGCAGCGTCACGGCGCGTTCCGGCACGGGCGTGAACGAGGCGCCGCGGCGGCTGCGCTTCTCGGGGTGACGGTGACGCGCCCGGCCTCGTCGGCCGCCACGGACACCGACGCGGCGCAGGACGCGAACGCCGTCCACGATCGCGCGCCGGCGATCCCCGGCATGGGCCCGTCGTCGGTCGGCCAGGAGAGGGGGTGGTCCAGGACGGTGGTCGCGGCGAGGCCCTCGCGGACCGCGGCCCCCAGCTCGGCGGCCGGCAGCGCTTCGCCGAGGTCGCGGCCGCCGGAGGAGAGCCAGATGCGCTCCGCCGTGCGGTCGAGGGTCTCCAGCAGCAGCCGGCCCTGCCGCCGCCACACGGTCACCTGCGCGTCCACACCCACCGCTGCCGTGCCTCCCCGCCGTGTCGATCCGAGCCTCAGCCGGCGAGCGCGCCCACCACCTCGGCCGTGCCCGCCACGTTGACACCCATGATGCCGAGGTCGCGCAGGGCCTCGGGGGTACGGCGGGAGAGCCCTTCGGGGACGGCGACCACGCGGTAGTCGCGCTCGGACGCCTCGATCATGGTGGCGCGGGGGCAGTTGGGCAGGTTGCACCCGACGACCACGACGGTGTCGACGCCGTGCTGGTCGAGCAGCCCCTGCAGCGGGGTGCGGTGGAACGCGCCCCAGCGCGGCTTGAACATGGCGTACTCGCGGGGGCCGAGGCGCTGCACTCCCCCGGCGAGCAGGACCTCGGGGTCGAGCTCGGGGGCCTGCGGCGGGGCGACGCCGGGGGCGAGCTCGCTGCCCGGAGTCCCGGGGGCCACCAGGTGCGCCCCGGAGCGGATCCACGTGCGGCGGACCAGCTCGGCGTTGGAGCCGTCGGGCAGGTACAGGCGCACGACGTGGACGATCGGGCGGGCGGCGGCACGGAACGCCTCGGTCAGGCGGGTGATGCTCGGCAGCGTCTCGGTGGTCCCCGGCGTGCCGTACTCGGCCTCGGAGAGGAAATCGCGCTGCACGTCCACGGTGATCAGCGCCGAGGCGTCGAAGTGGGGCGCGAGATGGGGATCGGAGAACACCCGGGGCCTTTCGACGCGGTCGACGACGGGACGCGCGGCGGCTCCCGGCGAGCCCGGGGACGACGTCCACGGGCGCACCGCGCACGCTGCCGTCCGTCCAGGATCGCCGTCCCGGCCGACACACGGCCGGGACGGAAGTCGGACATTGGTCACACCCGCGCGGGGCGCTTCCTGCGGGTGGCGAACGGGGGCAGGCCCAGCGCCGTCCAGAGGCCGGCGAGGAACACCAGCAGGGTGACCACCATCAGCACGTACACGGGGGTCGGCACGAGCTGGTCGGTCGTGCCGTCGGCGTAGTGGCAGGTGGACATGGGCGGCACCCAGCGGTGCGTGATCGGGTGGTCGGTGACGGGGCCCTCGGGGCAGATCAGCTCCACCCGGCGCCAGTCGAGGAACTGCCCGGCCACCGCGAAGGCGTACAGGAGGGCGAGGAGGCCCGTCGCCGTCACCATCGCGACGGCGCCCCACACGCGCGGCATCACGGCGTCCCGACCGTCCGTCACCGGATCCCCCTCCGACGTCTCCCCTGGCGCCGCACGCTAGCAGCCGGGATCGCGCCGATCCGGTGCGTCAGCGGCCCACCGCCAGGGCGTGGGCGAGGTCGGGCACGAACTGGCCGGCGGAACCGCGGCAGCCGTCGGCCTCGCCGGGCAGCTTCACCCACAGGTAGGCGTCGACGCCGGCCCGGGGACGGCGGGCGGGGGCGGTGCCGACCTTGCGGCCGGGCGGGTCGCACCACTCGCTGCCGCGCGGGCCGTTGCCGTTGCGGGAGGTGTCGACGACCTGGTTCTTCCCCGTGCCCGCGGATCCGAGGGCCTTGCGCACGGCCGCGCCGAACGCCACCTCGGCGGTCGTCGTGCGGTAGTTGGACACGTTGGTGAAGAACCCGTTGGCGTACTGCAGGCCCGCGGCGCGCAGGCGCTTGGCCGCCTCGGCGGGCGGGTTCCAGTTGGAGTGGCCTGCGTCGAGGTAGATCAGCGCGGAGGGGTCGGCCGCCCGCAGGGTCGACGCGGCGTAGGAAACGAGCGCGTTGCGCTCCTTCAGCGCGGTGCCCGACAGGCAGGTCTGCAGCGCGAGGGAGTCGGGCTCGACGACGACGATCACCGGCCGCCGCTTCAACGACGCCGCGACGGCCTTCACCCACGACCGGTACGCGGACGCCGTGCGCGTGCCGCCGGCGCTGGCGCCGCCGCAGTCGCGGTTCGGCAGCGCGTAGAGGACGAGCACGGGCACGGCCTTGGCGGCGACCGCCGCGGTGACGGTGCGGTCGGCGGCTCGGGCGGACGCCGACGCGTCGGGCTGGGTGAGCCAGACGGCGGAGGGCCGCGAGACGATCGCCGAGGAGATCGCCGCGGCGCGCCCGTCGGAGCGGTGGGCGGCGACCCACTGGGCGGCCTGGGTGTCGGGGCGGCGGTAGAGGGGCCAGGTCGCCGGGTTGGTGCCGACGGCCCCCGCGTCGCCCTGCGCCGACGCCACGGCCGGCGAGGTGCTCAGGGACGCCGACGGCCCGGTGCTCGCGGCGGCCAGTGGGGTGCTCGCTCCGGCCGACGCGCTGACGGTGGCGATGCTCGTGGCCGCCGGTGTCGCCTCGGGCGAGCTGCTCCCGCACGCGGCCGCAAGCACCACCACCCCTGCACAAGCACTTATCGTGATCCAGCGACTTCTCACAGTCATCAATGTCAGCACGTCCCGTCTCACCCGGCTGCCACGCGTCCGGGTGATGCTCTCGCACCGGGCGCGGGACGGCGGTGGCCCGGTGCCAGAGCCGCCCGCGGGCTCGAGAGGAGCAGAAAGGGCCGGAGGGGGAGCATCGGGGGCGCCTGCGGGAGCATCCGGGGCGCGTCCGGGAGCATCCGGGGCGCCGTTGCATCTCCAGCGGCGGCTGAGGGCGTCATACGCCCTCAACCGCCACTGGAGCCCGATCAACCCTCGATCCTGGGCCCGATCGCCCCCGAGCCGCGACACTCGGGCAACCGGCACACCGTCACCACCCCGCACCACCTCACACGTCACGATGGCCGGATGCCCGACGACGTCCTCACCCGCTCCGCACCCGCACCGGACGCCGTCCTGCGCTACGGGCCGGCCGAGGAGCACGTGGCCGACCTGCGCCTGCCGCCGAGCGGGCGCGGGCCGCTGCTGATCGCCGTCCACGGCGGGTTCTGGAAGGCCGCCTGGGACCGCACGCACCTGGGCTCGGCGGCGGGCGCGCTGGCGGGGGCGGGGTTCGTGGTGGCCGTGCCCGAGTACCGCCGCACGGGCATGCCGGGCGGGGGATGGCCGGGCACGGCCGACGACGTCGAGCTCGCCGTCCGCACGCTGCCCGCCCTGGTCGCGGCCCACCTGGGGGCACCGGCGGCGGGGCCGCCGCTGGTGGTCGGGCACTCCGCGGGCGGGCACCTCGCGGTCCACGCGGTCCTGCGCCGCGGTGCGCCGGCGGCCCGGGTGGTGGCCCTCGCCGGAGTGCTCGACCTGGCCGAGGCGGCCCGGCTCGACCTCGGCGGCGGCGCGGCCGCGGCCTTCCTGGGCGCCGCCGCGGAGGACGACCCCGACCGCTGGGCGGACGCCGAACCGCTGGGCCGGGCCGAACCACTGGGCCGGGCCGAACCACTGGGCCGGGCCGAACCACAGGGCCCGGCCGAACCGCTGGGCCCGGCCGAACCACTGGGCCGGGCCGAACCGCTGGGCCGCACCGCACCACCGGACACCCGCGTGACCCTGATCCACGGCACGGACGACGACACGGTCCCGCTCGACCTCTCCCGCCGTTTCGCGGCCCGCCGCGCGGGCACCACGCTGGTCGAACTCCCGGGCGCGGGGCACCTCGACCTGATCGACCCGCTCAGCCCGGCCTGGCCCGAGATCCTCGCCCACCTGTCGGCTGATCGGCTCGGGTGATCGGCGGAGTGCATGACCGACTGGATCTTCGGGTACGCGACCCGACGTGAGACCGACATCGGTGCGCGCCGCGGTCGCGGCCGTGCTCGCCGTCACCCTCCTCGGGGGGTGCTCGAGCGATCCGGCGGCCTACCGCGACTCGGCCCGGACGGCGGTCGAGGACGCGCGCGCCGAGCTGGCCACGATCGCCCTGGCCGCGCAGCAGTGGGACCGCGGCCGCCTGACCGCGCCCTACGCGCAGACCACGGTGGACGACGCCGAGCAGGCCCTCGGCAAGGCGGCCGACGGGCTGGCGGCGCAGCAGCCACCGACCCGCGCCGACGACACCCTCCGCGACGCCGTCGGCGACCTGCTGGACGACGCGTCGGCCGCCGCGTCCCGCACGAGGATCGCGCTGCGCCGGGGCGACCACGCCGGGGTGCGCGACGGCCTGAGCACACTGGACGCCGTCCGCGCCGATCTCGACGACGCCGAGACGGCCCTGCGCGACGGCACGCCCCTGCCGAAGGCCGGGTGAGCCGTGATGCGCAAGGTCCTCGGCGTCGCCCTCGGCGTGCTCACCGCGATCGGCGGGTTCGTCGACATCGGCGACCTCGTGACGAACGCGCTGGTGGGAGCCCGGTTCGGGATGTCGCTGGCGTGGGTGGTGGGTGGTCGGCGTCCTGGGCATCATCGTGTTCGCGGAGATGTCGGGGCGGATCGCGGCCGTCTCGGGCCGCGCCACGTTCGACCTGGTCCGCGAGCGCCTGGGCCCGCGGGTGGGCCTGGTCAACCTCGTCGCGGCGACCCTCGTGACGCTGCTGACGTTCATCGCCGAGATCGGCGGCATCGCCCTCGCCCTCGAACTGATCACGAGCGTCGCCCACCTGCTGTGGATCCCCGTGGTGGGGCTGGCGGTGTGGCTGGTGCTGTGGAAGGTGAAGTTCGCGGTGCTGGAGAACGCGTGCGGCATGGCCGGGCTCGCCCTGATCGTGTTCGCGGTCGCGGTGTGGCAGCTGGGGCCGGACTGGTCGGCGCTGTGGCACCAGACCTCGCACCCCGCCGTCCCGGCCACCGAGGGCGCGCCGACCTACTGGTACTACGCGGTCGCCCTGTTCGGCGCGGCGATGACCCCCTACGAGGTGTTCTTCTTCTCCTCCGGCGGGGTGGAGGAGCGCTGGGGCCGCTCCGACGTGCCGCTCATGCGGACGAACGTGTTCCTGGGCTTCCCCCTCGGCGCGCTGCTGTCGCTCGCGATCGCCGCCGCGGCGACGGTGACGCTGCTGCCGCTCGACGTCCAGGTCGACACCCTGGGCCAGGTGGGCCTGCCGGTGGCGGTGGCGCTCGGCAAGATCGGGATCGCGTTCGCGCTGCTGGGGTTCGTCGCGGCCACGTTCGGCGCGGCCTGCGAGACGGGCCTGTCCGTCGGCTACAGCATCGCCCAGTACCTGGGCTGGCAGTGGGGCAAGTTCGTGCCGCCCTCGAAGGCGCGGCGGTTCCACCTCGTCGTCCTCGTCTCGACGCTGCTCGCCGTCGCCGTCCTGATGACGACCGTCGACCCGGTGAAGGTGACCGAGTACTCGGTCGTGTTCAGCGCCGTCGCGCTGCCGCTGACGTACTTCCCCGTGCTCGTGGTCGCCAACGACCGCCAGACGATGGGCGAGCACGCCAACGGCCGGCTCGCCAACGGCCTGGGCACCGCCTACCTCGCGGTCGTGCTCGTGGCCGCGCTCGCGGCGATCCCGCTGATGATCGCGACGGGGGCGGGCGCGTGAGCGGCGACGGCGTGGCGGAGGACCGGGCGGCTCACGTGGGCCTCGACGAGGAGCGCGAGGTGCTCGACGCGACGATAGGGCTGCTCGACCGCCAGCTGCTCGGCGCCGACTCCGCCATGCGCGGCAAGGTCGACGACCTCCTGCTGCGCCGCCGCGACGACGGCGCCTACGAGGTGGCGGCGGTGCTCAGCGGCCCCGGTGCCCTGTGGGCGCGGCTCGGCGGGCGGTACCGGCCACGCTCTGTCGTCAGCTTCGACGTCGCCGACGTCGACGCGTGGGGCGGGCAGGTGCGGCTCGTCGACGGCGCCCGCGAGGGCGTGCCCGCCTGCGAGGACGCCGGGTCGGGCCGCGAGGAGATGCGCCTGTCGGCGCTGCTCGGCTGCACCGTGCTCGACCAGGCCGGGACGGTGCGGGGGCACGTCAACGACGTCCGGCTGCGGCGCGAGCGGCGGCCCGGGGTGCCAGCGGGCGTGCTGGTGACCGTCGGCGTGGTCGTCTCCGACCGGCATGCCGGGTCGATGCTCGGCTACCGCGACGGCGAGCTGACCCGCCCGCGCGTCCTCGCCGCGATCGTCGCCCGGCTGCTCCGCCGCGCCTTCACCGTGGCCTGGGCCGACGTCCGCGACGTCGACCTCGACGCCCGCCGCGTCGTCGTCCGCGCCTGAGCGGGCACCGCGCCGACCCGCGATCTAGAGTCCGGTCATGCCGACCGGACCGCTCGCCCCGCTCGCCACCGAGAAGTACGTGCGCCTGACGACGTTCCGCCGCGACGGCACGCCCGTCGCCACTCCCGTGTGGGTGGTCGGCGACGGCGAGGACCTGCTCGTGTGCACCGGCGCGGCCAGCGGCAAGGTGAAGCGGCTGCGGCACACCCCGCGCGTCCTGCTCGTGCCCTGCGACGGGCGCGGCAAGGTGCGCGAGGGAGCGGCCGAGATCGAGGCGCGCGGCGCCGTCGTCGAGGACAAGGCGCAGACGCGGCGGGTGCTCGGGCTGAACCGGCGCAAGTACCCCTTCCTGGGGTTCTTCATCGGCCTGCGCCAGGCGCGCAAGGTCGACACCGGGGAGACGGTGTCGTTGCGGATCAGCCCGGCCTGAACGCGCCCACGTCGAACGGCACGAGACCGGCGGACTCGATGCCGGTCATGGCGTCGTACTCGTGGGCGAGGCGCCTCCCGGACGTCGACCGGACCGTCGACCGGTCGTCGACCGGTCGTCGTGATCTTCGCGCCGGTGAGCGCGCTCGGAGGCAAGGCTTGCCTCACCCGGTCCCACGTTGTCTAGGGTCCCCCCCAGTGATCAACTCGGGGAGGATCCATGTCCAGGACCGCGCGCCGGCTCGCCGTACCCCTCCTGCTCGCCCTCGCGGCGAGCGGACTCGCACCTGCAGCGGGCGCCCAGGGCCCGCGGCGGGCCTCCCCGGCGGCCGCTGCCGCCCGGCCCCCTGGCCGCCGCCCCCGCGCCACCCGGTGGCGCGGCGACCCTCGCCCATGACGCGCTCGGCCGCCTCGTGGGCGTGGTCGCCTCGACGGGAGCGGTCAGCCGCTACTCCTACGACGCGGCCGGCAACGTCACCGCCGTGACCTCCCTCGGGACGCCCGCGGTCGCCGTCCTGGCCGCCGTCCCCGCGGTCGTCCGCAGGGGCGCCTCGCTCACGGTGACCGGGAAGGGGTTCTCCACCACCCCCTCGGCCAACACGGTCACCCTCAACGGCGCGGCCGCGACGGTGTCGTCGGCGTCGGCCACCCAGCTCGTCGTGACGGTCCCCGCGAGCGCGACCTCCGGGACGCTGTCGGTGACGACGGCCGCGGGTAGCGCCACCTACCCGGGCGTGACCGTCTCCACCGACGCCGCGCCCGCGATCACCGCCTTCACCCCCACCCTGGTCGCCCCCGGCTCGACGGTGACGGTGACCGCTTCCGGCACCGTCCCGACCCTCGCCGACAACGCGTTGCGGGCCAACCAGTCGTTCCTCACCCTGGCCTCCCGCAGCACCACCGGGCTGACGGCGACCGTCCCCCTCACGGCCGGCAGCGGACCGCTGCGCCTGGACACCCCCGCGGGCGGCACCACCACCAGCGGCCTGCTGTACGTCGCCCCCGGCGGCACGCCCGTCGCGGACATCGCCTCCACCGGCACCCTCACGGTCGGCACGACCACGTCCGTCGCCGTCCCCGCGGGCAAGGCGGTCCTCCGCGCCATCCCCACCACCCAGGGCGCGCGGTACGCCGTCACCGGCAGTTCCGCCCTGCCGCCGTGCACGGCGCAGGCCACGCTGTTCGACGCGAAGGCACAGCAGCAACGGCAGGACACCTGCCTCGTCAGCGGCGCCGGGCTGTGGATGGAGCCCCTCACCAGCGACGAGGGCGGTTACCTGTCCCTCCTGCTGCGCAACACGGGGACCGCCGACGGCACCGTGTCGGTCACCGTCCTCGCCGTCCCCGACGACGTCGCGGCCGGAACGCTCAGCCTCGACGGCACCGCCCTGACCCTGGCGACCACGGCGCCCGGCCAGCTCGCGACGGCCCGGATCAGCGGGGTCGCGGGACGGCGCCTGCTGCTGCAGGGGTCGACCGCCAGCACGTCCATCGGATGCTGCGGCGCCACCCTGCGCCTCACCGCGCCCGACGGCACCCAACTCGCCGCCAGCACCACCACCGGCGACACCCTCGGCCCGCTGACCCTCCCCGCGACGGGCACCTACACGGTCACCTTCGACCCCACGGACGACAAGACGGGTTCGGCCGCAGTGCAGGCGTGGGACGTCCAGCCGGACGTCGACGCGGGCGTCCTGCCCCTCGACGGGACGGCCAGGACGTTCGCGACCACCAGCCCCGGCCAGGTGGCGGTGGCCACGTTCGCGGGCAGCGCCGGCCAGCGGATCTCCCTCCAGGGCGGCAGCCCGAGCGCGGCCATCGGCTGCTGCAACGCGAGGCTGACGTTGACGGCGCCGGACGGCACCGCGGTGCCCGGCGGGTCGGCGTTCGCCACCGTGTTCCTGGAGCCCGTGACCCTGCCGGTGACGGGGACCTACCGCCTGACGTTCGACCCGACCGGCATCCTGGCGGGCTCGACGGCGGTGTCGGCATGGACGGTCCCGGCCGACGTCGCGACGGGACCCCTGCCCCTGGACGGGACCCTGCGTACCCTGCGCGTCACCGCCCCGGGCCAGAAGGCCGACGCCACGCTGAGCGCCGCCGCAGGGACCACCCTCACCGTCACCGTCGCGGGCGCCACCTGCTGTTCGCTGGGCGTCTCCCTGATCAACCCCGCCGGCACCGGCGTCGCGACCCGGGTGGACAACGGGGCCCTGACCACCGCCGTCACGACGGCCGGCACCTACCGGGTGCGGCTCGACCCGACCGGCGCGGCGATCGGGTCGGTCACGGTGAGCGCGAGGGCGGTGGCGACGCCCGCCGCCCACGGGGACGAGGTGCCGGCGGGCGACGCCGCGCTGGCCCGGGCCGCCGCAGCCCACCGACCGCAAGCGCCCGGCGCAGGCCCGGCGGCCGCGACGACCGCCTGGTCCCCCGACCATGCCAACCTCGACGGCGCCGACTGGGTCACCCGCCGTGCCGACGTGACCGACCCGCCGCCGCTGACGGCGCCGAAGGGCGTCACCGCCGTCAGCGGCCTGGTCCGCGACCTGGACGGCAGTCCCCTCAAGGGCGTCACCGTGAGCGCGGGCACCTCGCGTCAGGTCACCGACGCCCAGGGCCGCTTCCTGATCACGGGTGTCGCCCCGGCGCACACCGTCGTCGTCGTCGACGGCGCCGGCGCGAGCTCGCAGGGCCGCCGCTACGGCCTGTTCCGGATCCGCGCCCAGGTGCGGGAAGGGCTGACCACGCCCCTGGAGCAGACCGTCTGGCTGACCCGGCTCGACACGCGCCACACGGTGCGGCTGGACGTCCCCAGCACGACGGAGACCGTCCTCACCACGCCCGACATCCCGGGCCTGGAGGTGCGCATCCCCGCCGGCTCGGTGGTGCGCGACGCCCGCGGCCGGGTCGTGCGCGAACTCGGCATCACCGCCGTCCCGCTCGACCGCGCCCCCTACCCGCTGCCGCGCAACACGGCCGTGCCCGTCTTCTTCACCGTGCAGCCGGGGGGCGGGGCGATCTTCCCCGACGGCGCGCGGGTCGTGTACCCGAACTACACGCAGCTCGCCCCGGGCACCCGGGTGGACTTCTGGAACTACGACCCCGAGACGGTCGGCTGGCACGTGTACGGGCACGGCACGGTCACGGCCGACGGCAGGCAGGTGGTGCCGGACGCCAGGACGAAGCTGTGGAAGCTCGACGGGGCGATGTTCAGCACGGGGCTGGTGCACACGACGAACTGGCTGGTCGATGCCCTGAACTGGCTGTCCGGCGACCCCGTCCACCTCGCCACCGGGCTGATGGTGGACAGCCACACCGACCTGGCGGTCGACGACGTCATCCCGATCGCCGCGACCCGCGTGCTGTGGACCGGCGACGGGTTCGCCCGCGACCACGGCCTGAACTGGGCCAACAGCTACGACCTCACCTGGGCCAACCAGGTCGACTTCCAGGAGGTGGACCTCAGCCTGCCCGACGGCGGCCTCGTCCACTTCACGCGGACCTCCCCGGGGACGGGCCGCTTCGACGCCGTCCTCGCGGCCAAGGACGCCCCCGAGCCCTGGCGTGGCGCGGTGGTCCGGCACAACCCGGCGTGGGTGGGTTGGGACCTCACGCTGCGGGACGGCACGGTCTACGAGATCCCCGCGTTCGGCAAGCTGCGGGCGATCCGTGACAGGTTCGGGAACAGGGTCGTCCTGACCAGGACGGACCCGGGCGGTCCCCTCCGGGAGATCGCCTCCCCCAGCGGGCGCACGTTGACGTTCACCAGGGACGCTGCGGGCCGGTTCGCGAGCGTGCAGGACAACGCGGGCCGCAAGGTCTCCTACACCTACGACTCCCTGGGCCGGCTCAGCACCGTGACCGACCCTGCGGGCAAGGTCACCACGTACACGTGGGACCCGGTCGCCTGGCAGCGCCTCGTGTCGGTGACGAACGCCCGTGGCGTCACCACCATGACGGTGGCCTACGACGCGAAGGGCCGCGTCGTCAAGCAGACGCTGGCGGGCGGCGCGGTGTACTCCTTCGCCTACACCGTCGACGCGGCCGGCAAGGTGACCCGGACGAGCGTCACGGCGCCGTCGGGGGCGGTGCGCAGCGTGGCCTTCGACGCGCGTGGCCGCGCCACGTCGGTGACCGATGCGGACGGGACGCCGCTGGCGGCCACGACGTCGTTCACCCGCGACGCGGCGGGCAGGGTGGTGTCCGTCGTCGATCCCGCGGGGAGGCGCACGGAGACGGCGTACGACAGCCTCGGGCGGCCGACGCAGACGACGGTGCTCGCCGGGACCTCCGGCGCTCGGGTCGTGGAGAAGGCGACCTGGACGGCGCTGGACCAGCCCGCGACGGTCACGGACGCCGCGGGGGCGACCACGACGTACGGGTACGACGCCCGCGGCGCCCTGACCTCGGTGCGTGACCCGGCGGGGCGGACCGCGACGTTCACGGTCGGTGCCCGCGGCCAGGTGCGCAGCATGACGGCACCGCTCGGCCGCACGACGACGTTCACCTACGCGGGGACCGACCTGGTGGGGGTCACGGACGCCGCGGGACGCACCACCCGCCGGTTCGTGGACGCGGCGGGGCGCGTGTCGGCGACGACCGACGCCCTGGGCGCGACCACTCGGCTCGCGCTGGACGCGCGCAACGACCTCACCTCGGTGGTGGACCCGCTCGGGGGGACGGTGAGCATGGCCTACGACGCGAACGGCAACCGGACGTCCCTGACCGACCAGCGGGGCAAGGTGCGCTCCTGGACCTACGACGGTGCGGACCGTCCGATCACGATGACGGACCCGCTGGGCCGGACGGCGTCCATCGGTTACGACGCCGCCGGCCGGACCGTCTCCACGACGACCTGGGCGGGGCTGCGGACGACCACCGCCTACGACGCCCTGGACCGGGTGACGGCCACGAGGTTCGGGGTCACGGCGACCGGGCAGCAGTCCCAGATCACCCGCACGTACGCGGCCAACGGCCTGCCCGCCACGATCACGGACTCCGCGGGCGGGACGGTCGCCTTCGCCTACTCCCCCTACGACCAGCTGACGTCGGTGACGACGTCGGCGGGGACGGTGACGTACGGCTACGACGCGGTGGGGCGGCGGACCAGCACCACGAACCCGGGCAAACCGGCGACGACCTACGCGTGGACGGCGGCGGGGCAGCTGGCCTCCGTCACCCGCGGGTCGGTGTCGGCGTCGCTCACCTACGACGCGGCGGGACGTCCGGCCACGGTGACGCTGCCGGGCGGCTGGGCGCAGACGTACGCCTACGACGCCGTCGACCAGGTCACGGGCATCACCTACGCCCAGGGCGGCACCACCCGCGGCACGCTCGCGTACGGCTACGACCGCGGCGGTCGCCGATCCTCGGTGTCGGGAACCCTCGCCTCGGTCGTCCCGCCGGCCGCCCGCAGCGGGCTGGTCTACGACGCCGCCAACCGGCTCACCGGCAACGGCTCGGCGACCCTCACCTACGACGCCGACGGCAACCTCACCGGCGACGGGACCTCCACCTACACGTGGGACGCCCGGGGCCAGCTCGCCAAGGTGGTCTCGGGCGGACGGACGACGACGTTCGCCTATGACGCGACCGGCGCGCGGCGACGGCGGACGGTGACCGGGACGGCGAGCTCCGACACCGGATTCCTCCTCGACGGCGAGAACGTCGGGGCGGAGCTGTCCGGGACGACGGTGACGGGCGAGCTGCTCAGCGGCGGCCTCGACACCTGGTTCGCGCGGACGACGTCGGCGGGCACCGAGGCGGTCCTCACCGACGCGTCCGGGTCACCGGTGGGGACGGGCGCGGCCGACGGCACGTTCGGTGCCCGGTGGGCCTTCGACCCCTACGGCAAGCCCTCCACGACCGGCGACCTGCGCGGCGGCGACCTGTCGTTCACGGGCAGGCAGGACGACGGGACCGGCCTGCTCTACTACCGGGCCCGCTACTACAGCCCGACCCTCCAGCGGTTCATCAGCGAGGACCCGCTGGGCCTGGACGGCGGCACGAACGGGTACGCCTACGCGGCCGATTCCCCCATGACGCTGGACGACCCCATGGGCACCAACCCCATGCTCGCGGGATGCCTGATCGGCGGGCTGTCCGGCGCGGCGATGGACTGGGCGGGCCAGCGCCTGTCCGGCTCGAAGGTGAACTGGGGGATGGACGGCGTCGGCGGGGCCGCACTCAGCGGGTGCGCGATGGGTGCGCTGACCGGGCTGCTGGGCGAGCTGGGGGGCCTCGGCACCGCGGCTCGCGCCTGCTCGTTCGCCGCGTCCACCCCGGTGCTGCTGGCCGACGGCACGACCAAGCCGATCGCCGACGTCCGCGCGGGCGACCGGGTGCTCGCGACGGACCCGGAGACCGGTGAGCAGGGCGGGCGCGCCGTCCGCGAGGTCTTCGCGCACGAGGACACCTTGGTCGACCTCGAGCTGGACGACGGGACCGTGCTGACCACCACGGCGGACCATCCGTTCTGGTCGGTCACGGACAGGCGCTTCGAGCGGGCCGACGAGCTGGACGCTGACGAGGAGGTCCTCACGGCCTCGGGCGCCCGGGTGGGGGTGAGGGGGCTGCGGCCCGCCACCGAACCCCGAGGGACGGCGTACAACCTGTCCGTCGAGGGGATCCACACCTACCACGTGGGGACGGACCGGGTTCTCGTCCACAACTCGTGCAGGCCGCCCGAGATCGCAGCCCGGTTCGGGTCCTACCTGGAGGCGCGGGGCGATGCCATGGCGCGCGCAGGCCTCGGCGCGGACAGGGTGCCGTTCGTGCAGAAGCTGGGCCCGCAGGCCGGCCGGATCACCGGGATGCAGAGCCCGGACCGCCTGCGCGGGTGGCGGATCGACTTCGCCCCGGACGACCCGGCCAAGGGCTTCCACGTGAACTGGTGGGTCAAGGGGACGCTCCGCGACTCACGGACGTGGGTCACCGGCGCCAACATCATCAAGGGCGGCACCCTGGACGACTTCCAGGCCATCCTGGCGCACTTCCCCCACCCGTGACCGGGGGACGGGCGACGGTTCAGCTGTGACCGGTCAGCTCGTGGACGAGCTGCAGGGACTCCGACAGCGACTCCAGGTAGGCGCGGGACACGTCGAACGGCACGAGGCCGGCGGCCTCGATGCCGGGCATGTCGTCGTGCTCGTGGGCGAGGACGGCCGACAGGGCGTGCCCGGCCGGGCCGGCGCCGTCGAGCAGCGCCTGGCGCGCCTCGGGGCCCACCCCGGAGCCCTCGACGACGGTCAGCAGGTCGGAGCCGAGCAGGTCGGCCGCACCCGAGAGCAGGCCGACCGTGAAGGCCAGGTCCTCCTCCGACACGGCGAGCTTCTGGCAGGCGAAGGCCCGGGCGAGCACGCGCCACAGGTCGTCGGAGGCATTCGACGTCGTCCCGCCCTCCAGCAGCGTGAGGACGACCCAGGAGCGCAGCCGGCGGGGGCCGATCAGCACCAGCGCCTGGCGCAGCGAGGTCACCTCGCGGCTGGCGCCCGCCGACGCCGAGTTCGCGGTGCGCAGCAGGCGCAGGGTGAGCCCGGGGTCGGAGCCGACCATGTGCTCGATCCGCGAGATCGGGACGTCGGGGTCGGCGAGGTCGTTGAGCAGCCGCACGCAGATCAGCTGCGACGGCGAGAGCGTGCGCTGCTCCAGCACCGTCGGCCGCTGCAGGTAGTAGCCCTGGAACAGCTCGAAGCCCAGGTTGAGGCAGTGGTCGAAGACGAACGAGTCCTCGATGCCCTTGGCGACCATCGTGGCGCCCGCCGTCGCACAGGCCTTGACCAGGCCCGGCAGCAGGATCGGCGAGACGTTGTTGACGTCGATCTTCACGAAGTCGGTGAGGTCGAGCAGCGCGGAGCGGTCGACCTGCCCCTGGAAGTCGTGGATCGCGATCCGGTAACCCTGCTCGCGCAGCTGCTGCAGACCGATCATCAGCTCGCGGTCGGCCACGACGTTGTCGACGACCTCCAGCACCACACGGTCGGGCTCCACGGGCAGCGGGATGACGCCGGTGAGGAACGCCCGCGTGAAGTTGATGAAGACGGGCTTGCCGTCGGAGATGTTGTCGAGGCCGAACGTGCCGAACGTCGATGCGATCACCTGCGACGTCGCCTGCTCGCCGGCCACCTCGTCGTCCGAGCCGCTGTCGTGGGCGCGGAACAGCATCTCGTAGCCGATCAGGGTGCGCCGGGCGTCGTAGATGCCCTGCCGCGCGACCCGCACGTAGCGGACCAGGCTCCCCTTGCCCGCGCCGACGGCGTGCGGGCCCGCCTGCTCAGGGATGGTCCGCGCAGTGGCGGGGTCCACGTCTGGCAACGTCATCTCAGGCTCCTCGCATCGGGCACGGCCGGCGCAGCGACCAGTCAGGAGTTCGGCCGACCCGCCCGCCTGCTTGAGCCCTGCTGCGCAGACGGAGCAATGTCATCACTGCAGGTGGCGGCCCCGGAGGGGCGAACGGTCGCACGGGTGAGCCGATCGCGGACAGTGAGGGTGACCTGACCGGGCCCGCCGGGTCCGGCGTCGGGGACACGGGGACCGCTCCCCCTTCACCGGCTCGCCCGGGCGTCGGCATGATCGGCGCCGACATCGCCCCGGGGAAGGACCCGCAGTGAACCGCCTCACCTCCGCCCTCACCCGCGTCGCCGGCGCCACCGCGGCCGCGCTGGCGGCCACGCTCGCCCTCACGGGTGCCGCGGCGCTGACCGCCGCGCCCGCGCACGCCGCGAGCAAGGTGAAGACCAACGACTACGACCGTGACGGCGTCAGCGACCTCGTGGCGGTCAACCGCAACGACAACTGCCTCTACCGGTGGTCGGGCAACGGCAGCGGCGGGTTCCGCACGGGCACGAAGCTCGGCTGCGGCTGGCAGAACTACGTCGACAGCCTGGTCGCCGTCGGCGACATCAACCGCGACGGCGTCGGTGACCTCGTGGCGATCAACAAGGTCGACGGGTACCTGTACCGCTGGTACGGAAACGGCTCGGGCTCCTTCGGGGCGTCCGCCCGGCTCGGCTACGGCTGGTCGGCCTTCGGCGACGGGCGCCTGTTCAGCGCCGGCGACATCAACCGCGACGGCGTGGGCGACCTGATCGGCATGAACGGCGTCTCGGGCGCCGTGGTCCGCTGGTACGGCAACGGCGCCGGCTCCTTCGGGGCGGCCGCGCAGATCGACTCCCAGACCGACGGCGAGATCTGGTACTTCCGCTACGACCTGACGGGTGCGGGCGACCTCAACAAGGACGGCGTCGGCGACGTCATCGGCTGGAACCCGCACTACACCTGCCCGAGCCGGTTCCTCGGCAACGGGGCGGGCAACTACGGGCCCAGCTACACCCTGACGATCTTCTGCCAGGTGCTCGACATGGCCGGCATGGGCGACCTCAACGGCGACGGGATCGGCGACGTCGTCGGCAAGGGGGAGGGCTTCCGCCTCCACGTCGGCCTCGGCGACGGTCGGGGCGGCATCGCGCGCGACCTCACCCTCGGCCCCGGCTGGGAGCCGTTCGCCTTCGCCCGCTGACCCGCCGATCGCAGGACCACGCACGCAGGACGGCGTCCGGCCCCTCGGTGAGGAGGGACCGGACGCCGTCGCGCGTGGGAGCGCGGGATCAGAACTTGACGATGACGGACAGGTGCACGTCGCCGTACCCGGCGACGTTCATCATGACGTCCATGCGGTTGCCCACCATGGCGGCGAGCTGCGCGACGTCCGGCGGCACCGCCTCGTTCGGCCCGTACATCTGGTAGAGCCGCACGTGGGGGGCGTTGGGGACGTTGAACACGGAGGCCATCACGTTGAGGACCTCGTAGCAGCAGTCGTGGATCATCTCGGGGAGCTCGCGCTCGTCGATGGCGTCGTCGACGCCGCCGCGCGGGAGCATGCCGAGCGCACCACCGAGGCGGGCGCCGCCCTCCAGGGTGGTGACGACGAGGGCGGTCACCTGGAGCCGGTCGTTGACGTAGACGGCGACCACGTTGGTGCTCTTGGGGGGCACCGGGTCGCTGTCGAGCAGGTCGACGGTGCGGTTGACCAGGTCCTCGACGAGGGTGCGGACCGCGTGCCGGCTGGGCAGGGGGCTGGTCTGCAGGGTGTCCATGGCGGGTCCTTCACGGTGCGGGAGGGGCTCGTACTGGAACAGGAGGTCTGGCCCGGCGGTCAGGTCAGACGACGACGGCCGACAGGGTGTCCTCGAACACCTCGGCGGTGAACGGCTTGGCGATCACGCCGATGGCACCGTGCTCGGCGGCCAGCGTCCGCATCTCCTCCGACCCCTCGGACGTGACGAAGCAGAAGGGCGTCGTCACCCCGCGCGCGCGGAGGTTCTGCAGCAGGTCGATGCCGAGCATCTCGGGCATGTTCCAGTCGGACAGGATGAGGTCGGGGTGCTCGGTGCCCACCAGCGTGAGCGCCTCGGCACCGTTCTCGGCCTCGATGATCGTGTGACCGGCGAAGCCGGCCTGGCGCAGGGTGCGGATGACGATCATCCGCATGGCCCGGCTGTCGTCGGCGACGAGGATCTTCATGGCTGTGACTCCAGGACGTCGTTGCGGGTCCAGCCCTGTTCGCCGGCGTGGCTGGTGACCGTCGCCGACGCACCGGGCCAGAACGCGCCGTCGGAGGTACCCGCGGCACGGACGGACAGCTCGATCACCTGGCCCAGCACGCCACCGCGCACGACGACGGCGCTCTCGTGGTGCGGATCGACCTCCGCCACGATCTCGGCGGTGGGCAGGGACAGGCGGCAGGAGTGGCGCAGCAGCGACTTCACGTTGCCACCTGCGATGTTGCCCAGCTCCCCCACGGCGTCGAGGAGGTCCTCGGGCGTCGGGTCGGGGATCATGAGCATCCGGCTGGCGAGGACCCGTGCGACCACGGCCCCCAGCCGGACCTCGACGACGGTGAAGGAGCCCTCCACCTCGTCGTGGATCTCCAGGCGCGCCACCGCGAGCGGACCGCTCAGGGGCGGGACGTCGTCCCACACCGGCATGGCCTCCTCGGTGAAGACCGAACCGAGCACCTCCACGAGCAGTGCCTCGAGGTCCTCGCGCGCCTCTTCGAACTCGTCGATCGCGCTCACGCGCTACCTCCTGTGTGACGGAAGACGACCGCCTTGCCGAGCTCCATGCGCTGGAAGGCCGGATCGAGGTTGAGCGTGCTCTCGGCTCCCCCGAGCACGAGGAACCCGCCCGGACGCAGCACCCGCCTGATGTTGGCGAGCACCGTCCGCTTGGTGGGGATGTCGAAGTAGATCAACACGTTCCGCAGGAACACGATGTCGCAGGTGGGCACCCCCACCGGCGGCTGCGCCAGGTTGCCGAGCTCGAACTTGCACATCGAGGTGACGACGGGGCGCAGCGTCCAGTCGCGCCCGACCTGGTCGAAGTACTTGACCAGGTCGGGAGCCCGGAGGCCTCGGTTGACTTCCAGCTGGGAGTACTTGGCGGCCCTGGCCCGTTCGACCATCGTCCGCGAGATGTCGGTGCCGTAGATCCGCGCACTGAAGCCCGGGTGGGAGGGCAGCCAGTCCAGCAGGAGCATCGACAGGCTGTAGGCCTCCTGGCCGCTGGAGCAGGCCGCCGACCAGATGGTGACGGTGCGCCCCGTGCCGCTCTTGGCGACGTCGGGCAGCAGGTGGTTCGTGAACGCGTCGAACGGGTGCGCGTCACGGAACCAGGAGGTCTCGTTGGTGGTGAGGGCGTCGACGACGGCGGCCTCCACGGCGGAGTCGCCGCGGCGCATCCGCGCCACCAGGGCGGAGACGTCGGTCTCGCCGACGGACCGGGCCACGGGGGCCAGGCGCGACTCGACCAGGTACTCCTTGCCCGGCTGCAGGTCGATCGAGCTCTTCTGCCGCACGAGCTGCGTCACGAACGTGAAGTCCATCGAGGACAGGGGCATCTCAGACCACCCCCACGGTGGCGCGACGGGTCAGCGCCGTCACGAGCTCGGGCCCGACGCGGTCGAGCGGAAGGATCTTGTCGGCCTGGCCCGCCATGGCGACGGCACCGGGCATCCCCCACAGGACGCTGCTGGCCTCGTCCTGGGCGAAGACCTCGCCGCCGGCGTCGCGGATCTGCCGGGCCCCCTGCTCGCCGTCCTTGCCCATGCCCGTGAGGACCGTCGCGAGCGTGCGCTCGGCGAACGTCGTCGCGACGGACCGGAACAGGACGTCCACGGCGGGACGGCAGAAGTTCTCGGGCGGGTCGTCGGTCAGTTTCACCACGACCTGGGTGCCCTGGCGCTGCACCACCATGTGCTTGCCTCCGGGGGCGATCAGGATGCGTCCGGGCTGCACGACGTCCCCCGCCTCGGCCTCGGTGACCCGCAGCTTGCAGGTCGCGTCGAGGCGCTGGGCCAGGAGCCGCGTGAACAGCGGCGGCATGTGCTGGACGACGACGACCCCGACGGGCAGGTCGGCGGGCAGCGACGGCAGCACGGTGGCGAGCGCGTCGGGGCCGCCGGTGGAGCAGCCGATGGCGAGGACGCCGAAGCCGTGGGTGCGCGGACGCCGTGCGGCGGCGGTGGTGGGCGGCGCAGCCTGCGGGGGCACCCGCATGGACGTGGCGCTGCCGAGGACCCGCCGGGCGCCGGCGAGCGCCTTCAGCTTCGGGATGAGCTGTTCGCGGATGTTGTGCTGGCTCTCGGCGATGCTGCCGACGTTGGACGGCTTCGTCACGTAGTCGCTGGCACCGGCGGCGAGGGCGTCGAGGGTGGCGGCGCCGCCCCGCTCGGTGAGCGTCGAGAACATGACGATCGGCAGGCGGGGGTGCTTGCGGCGCAGCGCGCGCACGGCCTGGATGCCGTTCATCTCGGGCATCTCGATGTCCATGGTGACGGCGTCGGGCTTGAGCTCGTCGACCTTCTCCAGGGCGATCTTGCCGTTCTGGGCGATGCCCACGACCTCGATCTGCGGATCCGCGGCGAGCGCGTCGGTGACGAGCCTGCGGATGACCACCGAGTCGTCGACCACCAGCACGCGGATGCGCGTACTGGGCTGGCTCATGCGGCACCCAGCCCCAGCAGCGCGAGCTTCTCGGCGATGACGTCGTCGGTGAAGGGCTTGATGACGTACTCGTGGGCGCCTGCGGCGAGGGCCCGCACGATCTGCCCCTGCTCGGACTCGGTCGTCACCATCATCAACGAGATGTCGCGCAGGTCGTCGCGGCTGCGGACCTGCTTGATGAAGGTGAGCCCGTCCATCACGGGCATGTTCCAGTCGACCAGGATGACGTCCGGGCGGGTGCCGGCGTCGAGGACGGCCAGGGCCTCCGCACCGTCGCCGGCCTGGGCGACGTCGAAGCCCAGGTTCGACAGCAGCCGGGTGACGATCGACCGCATGGCGCGCGAGTCGTCGACGATCAGAGCGAGCATCTGTGTGCCTCTCGATGACTGGACCGGCCGTCGTGGACCCGGTGGTCTCGGGTGCCGCGGGCGGAGGCTGCTGTTTGGTGTCCTGGGGACTGCTTCTGGTGCTTGTCTCGGTCGTTCGGGGGGTGGTGTTGAGCCCTCCGGGCGAGGTCTTGGTGGACCTTTCGGGTGGTTCGCCGATCTTGCGAGCCGCACCTCACCCGACCGGGCGAATGTCGGGGCGGCACGGGCGCGAGGGGGCCGTTGGGCGGACGCCGGTGCGAGACCGCCGGCAGATGCGCAGGCTCCGTGAGGTGCGGCCGCGACGTCTCGGCGTGTCCTCACGGAGGCCGCGCATCTGCCGTGGGCCAGGCGGGCGAGAGGCGCCCGGACGCGCGACCGCCGGGGACGCAGGGCGTCCCCGGCGGTCGCGGGAAGGGGGGTGGAGCGGGTGGAACTCCTGCGTCAGGCGGAGACGCCGACGCAGTCGAGCACCTTGGGCGCGTTGAGGGCGAGCAGCAGCCGGTCGGGCAGCGTGAACGCGCCGAGCAGCAGGTCACGGACCCGCTCGTCCACGGTGGACGGCGTCGTCTCGAACGGCACCTGGGAGACCTCGAGGACGCCGCCGATCTCGTCGACGAGCAGGCTCACCGGCTCGTCGCCGACGCGGACGACCACGTTGACGGGCTCCTTCTGGATCTCGGCCGGGGGAAGCCCGAGCCGGGTCCGCAGGTCGATCGCGGTGAGCACCTCGCCCCGCAGGTTGATCAGCCCGGCGATCTCCGGCTGTGCCAGCGGCACCGGGGTGATCGACTGGAGCCTCACGACCTCCTGGACCAGGGCCACGTCGACCCCGAAGAGGTACTTGCCGACGTAGAAGGTCGACAGCTGGTTCATGCCAGGGCCTCCTCGAAGACACTGCCCGGGCCGCCGTCGGAGCCGGCGCCGGAGTAGAAGTGCGGGTCCGCGGCGAGCACCGCGGACTGGACGTCGAGCAGCTCGACCACCTTGTCGCCGACGACGACCGACCCGACGAGCGCGTGGTCGTCGATGTCGCTGCGCGAGCCGGTGCGTTCGGTGGCGATGTCGAGGATGCGTTCCACGACGAAGCCGACGCTGCGGGAGCCGCGGGTGTACACGACCATCTGGACGTTGCCGTTCTCGTCCCCGCCGCCGTAGGCGCCGAGCAGGTTCGACAGCCGCACCAGGGGCATGATGTGCCCGCGGTACTGGACGACCTCGCGGCCGCCGACGTGCTCGATGCTCGCGGCCGGGATCTCCTCCAGGCGCGTGACCATGTCGAGCGGAATGGCGGCGCGGCGGTCGCTGGCGACCTCGACGACGAGCACCGGGTCCACGGCCTCCACCTCGCTGGTGCGGTCCTCGGCGGCGGCGGTGGTGCCGCCGTGCAGGACGTTGGCGCGGCGGGCGAGCGTCGCGGCGTCCAGGATCAGGACGACGGTGCCGTCGCCCAGGATGGTCGCGCCGGCGTAGGCGGGGATGCCCTTGAGGTGGCGTCCCAGCGGCTTGACGACGATCTCCTGGGTGTCGAGGACGTCGTCCACGACCAGCCCGAAGCGCTGCTGCTCGGCGTGCAGGACGACGATGAACCCGCCCCGCCCGTCGGCGCCGGGCTGCTCCTCGTCGGCCGAGTGCATCGGCACGAGGCCGAGCTGCTCGTCGAGGCGCACCAGGGGCAGCAGCATGTCGCGCAGCCGGTAGACCGGGGCGCCCGAGATGAGCTCGATGCCGCCGCGGGCGTGCTCGCCGTTGAGGCGGACCAGCTCCAGCACCGACACCTGCGGGACGGCGTAGCGGCGGCCGTCGCAGCCGATGGTCAGCGCGGGAATGATCGCCAGGGTCAGCGGGATGGTGAGCCGGAAGACGGAGCCCTTGCCGGGCTTGCTGGTGACGTCGACCGAGCCGCCGATGCCCTCGATCCGGGTCTTCACGACGTCCATGCCGACGCCGCGGCCCGACACGTTGGTGACCTTCTCCATGGTGGAGAAGCCCGGCAGGAAGATCATCTGGATGATCTCGCGGGGAGTCATGGTCGCGATCTGCGCTTGCGACACCAGGCCGCGCTCGATCGCCTTGGCGGCGATCTTCTGCGGATCGATGCCGGCGCCGTCGTCGATGATCTCGAGGTGGACCTGCCCGGCCTCGTGGTAGGCGCGCAGCTTCAGCAGGCCCTCGTCGCCCTTGCCGGCGGCGCGGCGGCGCTCCGGCGGCTCGATGCCGTGGTCGACGGCGTTGCGCACGAGGTGGGTCAGCGGGTCCTTGATGGCCTCGAGGACGGAGCGGTCGAGCTCGGTCTCCCGGCCTTCCATCTCCAGGCGCACCTGGCGCCCGCACGTCTTGGCGAGGTCGCGGACGACGCGCGGCAGCTTCGACCAGACGGCGTCGACGGGCTGCATGCGGGTCTTCATGACCTGCTCCTGCAGCTCGCTCGTGACCAGCGACAGGCGCTGGGCGGAGCGGGCGAGCGCGGAGTCCTTCGCGTCGTCGAGACGGCTCACGAGCTGGTTGCGGGCGAGCACCAGCTCACCGACCAGCCGCATCAGCGAGTCGAGCAGCTCGACGTCCACGCGGACCGAGCTGTCGACGACCGAGCGGGCCGCGGTCTGGGTCTCGACGGCGTGCTCGACGGCCGCGGGGGCCGCCTTGCCGTGGTCGACGAGGATCTGCCCGATGGGGCGGGCGTCCCCCAGGTCCTGTTCCATGCGCGCGATCTCCACGGCGTCGGGGGTGGTCGCTCCCGCCGCCACGAGCACCTCGCCGATCGGCGGGACGCCCGGGCCGCCGGCCGCGGGGGCCGCGGGGGCCGGCGCCGCGGGTGCCTCGGCGGGAGCGGCGGGCTCCTGGGCCGGGGCGGCCGCCTTGCGCCGTGAGCGGGTGGTCTTCTTGGGGGCTGCCGCGGCCGCGTGCAGGCTGAGGTCGCCGGCGACGGCGATCGGCTCGGCCTCGGGCGCGGCCTCGGCCGGGGCGGCCTCCTCGGCGAGGGCCTCGGCCACCGGCTCCGGGGCGGCCTCCTCGGCGGGGGCCTCGGGCACCGGGGCGCCGTCCTCCAGCAGGGCCTGCAGCTCGGAGACCAGCGACGTCAGGTCGACGTCGTCCTCGGCGCCGGTGGCCTCGATGGCTCGCAGCAGGCCGCGGACGGCGTCCACCATCTTCAGCAGGGCGGTGGACCGCTCCTCCGTCAGCTGGATCTTGCCGTCGCGCAGCCGCGACAGCAGGTTCTCGCCGACGTGGGTGATCTTCTCCAGGCGGTGGAACGCCAGGAAGCCACTCGTGCCCTTGATGGTGTGGATCGTCCGGAAAACGCTGGCGAGCAGCTCCCGGGATCCCGGGTTCTGCTCGAGTGCGAGCAGGTCACGGTCCAACTGGTCCAGGTTCTCGTGTGACTCGACCAGGAACTCGGCAACGATCTCGTCGATCGCGTCCATCGACGGCCTCTCCTCCTCGCGGGTGCGACGAGGTACTCATCGGGGATCGACCGGGTCGACTTGAGCCGATGTCGTCTCAGGGGTGGACGATTCGCGCCGAGGTGGGCCGGGCGGTGCTCAGGTGCTCAGGCGAGAAGGTCACCCCAGGCGACCCAGCCCTCGACGAGCACCACCACTCGACCGTCGTCGGCCCGCCCCACGGACACCGCGCCCCCACGCCGCTTGCTCGTCGACAACCTGGGCGGACCAGCCTCGGCGGCGTGACGCACGTCGTCCGGGTCGAGCACGACCAGCGGGCACCCGCCGGCGCAGCCGCACGCGTCCCACACCACCGGGGCACCCGCCACGACATGAGCGCGGACTTCCGCCGGGGCGGCGTCGCCCACGAGCGTGTACGCCGTCCCGTCGGGGAATCGCACGCCGTCACCCACCAGCTCGACGCTCGACGGCGGCGGCGCGGTGACGGCCACGACGGGGGCGTCCTTCAACGCGCGCACGACCTCGGCGAACGTCTCCCTGCGCTTGCCCGAACCCATCCGGTCAGGCTGCCACCGCGACGGCGGCCGGGGCCAGGCGATTGCCGGGCGTCTCGTGCGGGCATCGGTCGCCCTCCGGTGCCGAGGTGGGTGCGTTGGGCGCGGTTATTCCGCGGCGGATGCACCCACCTCGACCGCGGGCTCAGGACGCGGCAGCGGCCAGCAGGCGTGCGGCGTCGGGAGTGAGCAGCGGCCGGGCCACGCTCCACGGCACCGTGTAGTCGGCGGCGGGGAAGGCACCGAGCTGGTAGGAGCCGAAGAAGAAGGTGAGTCCCTTCGGGCCGCTCTGCCACGCGGCCCAGTTCGCGTCCTTCGCCGAGACCCCGTCCCCCTCGACGACGGCGCCGTCGGCGGCCGCCTGCCTGGTCACCTCGCGCCGGAAGGCTGCGTAGGCGGCGGCCGGGTCGCGCAGCAGGCCGCGTAGCAGGAGCGGCTTCGCCGGCGTCGCGGTGACGTCGAGGGCGAGGGTGTAGGTCGAGGAGATGCCGTGCGCGGCCCCCTGCACGTAGTGGTACGTGCCCAGCCGCACCTGCAGGGTGCGCCCGTCGTTCACGGTCACCTCGGCCTGCCCGGTCAGCTCGCGCGGATCCGTCGAGGCCGGCTCGCCCGGCGCGGTGACGCCGTCCGCCCAGGCGGCCACGGCGGTGTCCAGGGTCGCGCTCATGCGCCGGTCGGCCTCGGCGGCGGCGGGACCGCCCGAGAAGCTCGGGTAGGTGAGGTCCCAGCGGTAGGTGCCGCGGGAGCCGCGCAGGTGCTGGCCCAACGTGGCCGTCAGCGGGCGGGCGACGGCCGCGGTGCGGGACGCCGTGGGGCTCGCCGTCGTCGTGGCTGCGGCGGGTGCGGACCCGGCCGGGGTGCTGGCCGGGGTCGTCGTCGCGAGGGCGGCGGCGGGAGCGGTGACAGGCTCGGAGCCGCTGCAGGCGCTCACGGCGAGGGCGGTGAGAGCGAGGACGGCCGTGACGGCGGCGCGGCGCAGCGACGGTGCGGAAGGCATGGTTCTCCAGACGCGGGACGAGCGGGGGCGGCGGCTTCCCCGGGGACGTCGCCGTCGTCGTCCCGGTGCCGGCATCAGGAGGCGCGGGGCCCGGAACTGATGCACTCCGGCACAGACTTTCTCGCAACGTCCGTTACGAGGCCGCATCGGGGCCTCCCGGCGCGGGACCTCCGCCCCTTCCTTGACACCCCCCGAGGCCGCAGTGAAGGTGAGCGGAACCATCGGCGGACGACGATGTGATCGCTCACTTCCGAGCTGACGGAGATGGGCGTTACCGCCACGTTGGAAGGGTTTCCATGCGAAAGCACCTGGTCATGGCCTCGGCGGCCACGCTGGTCGGCGGCGTCCTCGTCGCTGCGGCGGCCACCCCGGCCTCGGCGGCGAGCGGCACCGGCCCCAACCCCGCGAGCTACGAGACCGCGAGCAACCTCGCGAACCACACGATCTACCGCCCCGACAACCTGCCGACCGACAAGATGCCGGTGATGGTCTGGGGCAACGGCGGGTGCTCGGGCCGCGGGCTCGACCAGCAGCCGTTCCTGGAGCAGATCGCCTCCTACGGCTACCTGGTGATCGCGAGCGGCGCACCGGGCGGCGGGCCCTCCACCACCTCCGCGATGATGCAGGCCTCGATCGACTGGGCCGTGGCCGAGAACACCCGCCAGGGCAGCAAGTACTTCGGCCGCCTCCTCACCGACAAGATCGCCGCGGCGGGCTGGTCGTGCGGCGGCCTCGAGGCCTACGCCGTCTCGGGCGACCCCCACGTCGCCACCACGATGATCTTCAGCAGCGGCCTGCTCAACGACGCCGACGACTACCAGCTGCGCCGACTCGACCACCCCATCGGCTACTTCATCGGCGGCCCCGGTGACATCGCCTACAACAACGCCATGGACGACTGGGGCAAGCTGCCCTCGACCCTGCCCGCATGGATGGGCAATCTCAACGTGGGGCACGGCGGCACCTACACGCAGCCCAACGGCGGCGAGTTCGGCCGCGTCGGGGTGCTGTGGGCCAACTGGCAGCTCAAGGGCGACCAGGCGGCGGGCGCGAACTTCGTCGGCCCCAACTGCACGCTGTGCCGGGGCGGCCAGTGGCAGGTGCAGCAGAAGAACCTCACGCTGAGCACCCCCACGCCCACCCCCACCACGACGACGCCCACGCCCACCACGACGTCGCCGACCACGAACTCGACGCCGCCGACCACCACGACCACCAAGCCCACGAAGACGGGCAAGGTCAAGATCGTGAAGAGGTGCAAGACGGGCAAGAACGGCAAGAAGACCTGCAAGACGATCACCCGCACGGTCAATAAGCCCAACGCCGCGTGCGGCACGGTCGACGTCACGGCCGCATGGGCGGGCGGCTGGGTCGCGACGGTCACCGGCTCGGCCTCGGGGCTGCGCACTCCCGCAGCCGCCGGCGTCACCGAGGTGCTGCCCGCCGGGTCGACGCTGCTCGTGCGCGGCACGGGCGACCCCACCGCCGTGTCGGTGGACTGCACCCGAGCCTGACCCGACACGAGGTCCCGCTTCGGCCCTCGCCGAGTGCGGGGCGGTAAGCGACGATCCGCGAGCGGCGCCGGATTACCGGCGCCGCTCGCGGCGTTCCGGGCACCCTCGCTCGCGCGCGGCCGCACCCTCGAGGGGCTGCCCCCGTCAGGCCGGTCGGTCGACGATCCGGTCCAGCCACTCCGTGAGGACGGCCCGTTCCGCGGGCGACAGCGCCACGAGGTCGCGGGCCAGGGCGCGCAGGGCGAGCGCCGCCGTCCGGGCGGGCTCTTCGGCAGGCCCGGGACCCGGCGGCGGCAGCGAGGGCGCGAGGACCTGCGTCATCACGGCGTCGAACAGGACGTCGGCCAGCCGCGGGTCGCGCGAGGACGCCGGCTCGGCGAGCAGGGCGAGCACGGCACCGGTCCCGGCCGCGTGCATCAGCCGCGCAGCCTCGCCCTCCCGCACGCGCAGGCGCCCGGACGCCGCCACGCGCCGCATGCGCTCCTCCAGCACCTGCAGGGCGGATGCCGCCGCGGGCGACCCCCGACCGCGGCGAGGGTCGCTCATGATCACGAACAGGTCGGGGTTGGCGAGCCCGAAGCCGATGGTCAGGTCCCAGCCGGCTCGCAGGTCCGCGATCGGGTCGGCGCCCGCAGCGGCGGCGGCCTCGAGGCCGGCCGCCTTGGAGGCGCTGAACTGCGCCAGCGCATGCTCGGCGACGGCGTCGAGGAGGCCGTCCTTGTCCCCGAACAGCCGGTAGATCGTCGGCGCCTGGACTCCGGCCCGCTCGGCCACGGCTCTCGTGGTGACGCGCTCGGCGCCCCCCTCCGCCAGGAGGGCCGCGCTCGCCTGGACGATGCGCAGCCGGATGTCGTCCCGCGCCGGAGTCCTCTCGATCACGAGGCAACGATAACGGTCACTTGCTATCAGTGGAAACACCCCGTACGGTCGGGCCTGTTTCCATTGATAACGAGAGGGCGATACCGATGATTACGATCACGGGCGCGACCGGGGCGCTCAACGGCGCGACCGCCGACCACCTGCTCCGGGTGCTGCCGCCGAGCCGGGTGAGGGTCGTCGCGCGCGACCCGCGTCGCGCCGCCAGGTTCGCCGACCTCGGAGTCGACGTGCGGTCGGGCCACTACGACGACCCGAATGGCCTCCGTTCGGCGTTCTCCGGCACGGATCACCTGCTCCTGGTGTCGTCGAACGACCCTCACGGCGACACCCTGCGGCAGCACCGCAACGCCGTCGACGCCGCCGTCGACGCCGGGGTCAGCCGGATCCTCTACACCAGCCACCAGGGGGCGGGCGACGACTCGCCCTTCCTTCCCGCCCGCCACCACGCCGCCACCGAGGCGATGCTCGCCGCCTCCGGCCTGCCCTGGACCGCACTCCGCAACGGCTTCTACGCCCACAGCCTGCACTGGCTGATGGGCCCGTGGCAGGAGACCGGCGTGGTGTCGGTGCCCGCGGACGGCCCCGTCTCGTGGACGGCGCGCGAGGACGCAGCCGAGGCGGCCGCCGCAGTGCTGCTGCGCGAGGAACCCCTCGACGGACCCCTGACGATGACGGCCGCGGCCGCCCCGGCGTTCGCCGACCTGGCCCGTACGGCGTCGCAGCTCAGCGGAAGGCCCGTCGGATTCGAGGTGATCGGCGAGGACGACTGGGTCGCCCGCTGCGTCGCGGCGGGCCAGTCCGAACCCAGGGCGCGTTTCATGCTCGGCATGTACCAGGCGGCCCAGCAGGGCCGGTTCGCCGGGACCGATCCGCTGCTCGCCGCACTGCTCGGCCGCGAGCCCCGCACCGCCGCCGAGGTGCTCGCGGACCTGTCGCGGACGCCGCGGTCCTGATCGCCGCCCTCAGCCGGCCAGGTCGAGGACCACCTTGATGTCGTCGTCGGCCTGCGCCGCCTCGAACGCCTGGGCGGCGTCCTCCAGCGGGACGCGGCGCGTGATCAGGCGGCCCAGCCACGCGTCGTCGGCATCCGCGAGCGCGTCGGCTGCCGCCGAGTAGTGGTCGCGGCTGGCGTTGACGGAGCCGATGACGACGCCGTTGTCGAGCACGAGCTGCCGGTTCAGCGCCGCCGCGTCGAGGGTCAGCCGCCGCCCGGGCGCCGAGACGCCGGTCAGGCAGACGATGCCGTAGGGGGCGGTGTTCGTCATCGCCGCGACGACGACCTGCGCGGCGCCCGTCGCCTCGATCACCACCTCGGGCTGGAGCTCGTCGACGAGGGCGTCGACGTCCCCGCAGTGGTAGGTGGCACCCAGGTCGCGCACCAGCTCGGGCTTGGCGCCGTCCTCCACCCGGTCCAGCACGTGCACGTCGAGGCCGCGCTGCACGCCGAGCAGCGCCGCGAGCAGGCCGATCGGCCCCGCCCCGGTGACCAGCGCCGTCCGCGGCTCGAACCACGACCGGCGGCCCACGGCGTCCACCTCCGACCACGCCTTCGCGACCACGGACATGGGTTCCAGCAGCACGCCCACCTCGCCCAGCTGCGGCTGCAGCCGCACCGCGAACCGGGGGACGATCGTCCAGCGTTGCGACGCGTACCCGTCGAGCTCCTTGATCCCGCGCTCGGTGTAGCGGCCGTTGCGGCACATGTCCCAGCGGTCGTGCGCGCACGCCCCGCAGGGTTGCGGGTCGGGACGCCGCACCACGCCGACGACGAGGTCGCCCACCGCGAAGCCGCTGCCCTCGGGCGCCTCGCGGACGCGTCCGAGCGACTCGTGGCCCAGCACCAGCCGCTCGCGTCCCGGCGGCGCCCAGCCGTACTCCCCCGCCGCGATCTCCTTGTCCGTGCCGCACACGCCGACGGCGAGGCCGTCGACCAGCAGCTCGCCCGCGCCCGGCTCGGGCTCGTCGACGTCGGTGACGGCGAGGCTGCCGGGACGCTTCGGGACGACGGTCAGGGCGCGCACACGGGCTCCTCGGGACGGCGATCGGGGCGGCGCGTCCGGTACGGCCACCCCACTGATCCGCTACCCGCGCCCGGCCCGGTCATGCCTGGACGTCAGCCGAGGTCGCGCACCGCCCGCGACTCGATGTCGCGCAGGACGGTGTCGGCCACCTCGGGGCTCACCTCGCCGTCGTGGCGGGCCCGCAGGACGACGGACCGCTCGGCGTCGGCCGCCAGCTCCAGCGCCCGCCGCAGCCCGGCGTCCAGCTCGGCGTCGCGGTCGGCGTCCCCGGTGCGGTCACGGGCGCGTTCGAGTCGCTCGTAGGCGCGAAGCCGTCCCTCCAGCTGTTCCTCGACGGCGGCGACGACGACGTCGGGGTGAGCGTGCCGTTCCTCGCGGACCCGCCGCAGCGCCTCCTCGGCCGCTCGTCGGCGCAGGTGGGCGACCTCGGCCGCCTCGTCGACGTCGGAGCCCACCCCGAGCCGGCGGATCAGCGGGGCGAGGGTGAGGCCCTGGACGACGAGGGTGACGAGCACCGTCAGCAGGGCGACGAGCACCACCTCCTGCCGCTGCGGCAGGGCGCGCCCGTCGGCGCCGAGGGCCGGCAGGGACAGCGCCGCGGCGACCGTGACCACGCCGCGCATTCCCGCCCACACGGCGACCCCGAGCTCCCGCGGGGAGTCCGGGGCCGCGACGTCCCTCCGCCGACCCACGGGACCCAGAGCCGCGGCGGAGCCGAACAGCCACACCCCGCGGACGGCGACGAGGACGGCGATGACGCCCGCGGTCAGCCCCAGCGTGTGCGCGCCCGTGGAGCTGTGCGAGACGACGCGCAGCAGCTCGAAGCCGAGCAGGGCGAAGACGAGGCTGGTGAGCAGGAAGTCGAGGTAGCTCCAGACGGCGCGGCCGAGCAGCCACCCCTGGGAGGTGATCGCGGAATGGCCACGGCTGCGCAGGAACAGGCCCAGGCACAGCACGGCGAGGACGCCGGAGCCGCCCAGTTCGTCGGCGCCCAGGTAGGCCACGAACGGCGCGGCGATGGTGATGGTCGTCTCGGCGGGGGCGTCGTGGACGATGTCGAGGACCCATCGGGTCAGGGCGCCGAGGGCGAGCCCAGCGGCCACGCCGACGCCCACGGCGAGGAGGAGGGCGAGGCCGCCCTCGGGCACGTTCAGGCCGTCGCCCGTCGCGGCGATGACGGCCAGCTCGAACATCACCAGCGCGACGGCGTCGTTGAACAGCCCTTCGCCCTCCAGCAGGACGACCAGCCGCTCGGGCAGGCGCAGGCTGCGGGCCACCGCCGTCGCCGCCACCGGGTCGGGTGGCGACACGAGCGCGCCGAGGACGCACGCCCACGCCCAGGACAGTCCGGCGAGGTGGGCGACCACCGCGACGGCCGCGGCGGTCGCGACGGTCAGGCCGCCGGCGAGCAGCAGCACCCCGCCCGCACGGTCGCGCAGCTGCTCCGCCGTCGTCCGCTGGGTCGCCGCGAACAGCAGCGGCGGCAGCACGACCGGCAGGATCAGGTCGGGGTCGACCGCGAGGTCCGGCAGCCCCGGCACCAGCGCGATCCCCAACCCGAAGAGGGTGAGCAGGATCGGTTGGGGGATCTGCAGGTGGTCGGCGAGGGGTGTGAGGGCCACGACACCGGCGAGGAGCACGGCGGCGAGCAGCAGTTCGTCCACCCCGGCATCGTC
This sequence comes from Kineosporiaceae bacterium, assembly GCA_046330935.1. Classification (GTDB taxonomy): domain Bacteria; phylum Actinomycetota; class Actinomycetes; order Actinomycetales; family Kineosporiaceae; genus JAXLRU01. Next base: position 1,003,288 of record JAXLRU010000002.1, on the reverse strand, counting down.
GCGGATCCGCAAGGGCTGCGCCCGCGGCGTCGCCACCGCTGGCCGTCGGGGTCCCGCTACGGGCGCGGTAACGCCCCGCACGTTACCAAGAACCTTCGATGAAGCTCCACGCGGCCCGAGCCGATTCGGCCAGGTGGCCGCAGCGGCAGGTCTGGGACCTCGCCAAGTGCCCCTGATCGAGGAGCGCGCTCGACCCGGTCGGTTGCCTTTCGCCGCTCCCCGGCTCTCATCCCTGTTTCTCGTCGTCGGCGGGAACGACCGCCGCGAAGAGTCCGGCGAGCTCTGAGGACCGCGCCCCGGGGAAGGAGATCGTCACCTGGCCGGAGTAATTGACGAGAGCAGTGTCGACGGTCGTGGAACCCTGGCAGGAAATCTGACCCTGCGAGATCACGCGGCTGTCCACAGCACGCACTTCGTAAGCGATGGAACCGAGCCCCGGCCTCTTGGGGTGGCACATCCCCTGGAGCAGGTAGGTGCGGTCAGCCCGGGCATCCCCGGTCGTGCGACTTACGATGTCACCATTGGGTTGGAGGCTGGCGTACGCGATCTGCCCCGGGAGCACGTCAGGGATGCGTGGGGGAGCGGTCGAACGCTCGGGCTGCACCTTCAGTGGCCCAGAATCGGAGGGCCCCCCACCCGAGGTGGTGCTTGTCTCACCTCGGGTGGGATGCCTCGTGACCGAGTTCAGACCCTGCTGTTGCAGTCCCGCGCCGCTGCCGCTGCTGCAGCCGGTAAACAAGATGGCCGCGACACCCAAGACCGTCGCAGTCCTTAGCATTTTCGTCACGACAGCGCTTCCTTCATGTGCTCGAAACGACGGGTCGGCCGCGCCGTCATCGCGACGCCGGACAGGGTTCAGGCCTCAGTCTTCCCAGTACTTGAAACCTTCCGCATCCGTTGGGTAATCGATAACCCCCGTGGCCAGCGTGGTGCGCGAACAGTTCGAGTTCGTCCTGTACTTCGCGTAGGTCACACGCTTTCCCCAATTGACCCAACGCATATTCCCGTACTTACCCGCCGTGATGCTTCGCGTGTAAGTCCTCGAGAGGCTTTCGGTATGCGAAACAGTGAGTGTGGCATCCACGGATACTTTGGCTTTCGCCAGAACCATGCCCGCCTCCGCCTCGGCTCCCGCGCGAACGGCGAAACTCGTCGTGCCAGAGCCAGTCTTAGTGCCGGTGACCGTACCGCCCGGACCGCTCCGGAAGATGCCTTGACCGCTGACGTTGATAGCGATCTTCTGCCCCGTCACCGTGTAGTAGGTGGTCACGCAACAGACCGTGGCCGGACGTAGCTGGTCCTGGCCGGTAGAGCCATCCTCCTGCGCCGTGGCGCACGTCACTGCCTTACTGGGGGTGGCTTGCGAGACTGCCGTTCCTGCATTGAGCGCCAACAGTGCGCCGAGAACTACGGCGCACACGCGATGAGGCCACTTCGACATCTTTCAATCCCCGATCGTCGAAAATTCTTTGGTACCTTGCTTCGATGCACCATAGCAGGAAATTGTGATCGTCATCTCGCCGCCAGGGGTGAGAGCCAGTTGGCGGGACTGCGCTGCACGCCGCCCGGTCTCTGGTCGGCGAGCGATACAAGTAGGCGACGAAGGGCGCAGCGATGGTGCTCTCCGCCCCGGCGTCATGGGTGTCGAGCACCCACGGGTCAGCGCGCCCAGGGCCGGCGCCGCCCCGCACCCTCTGGCGTCCCGCGCCACACCGCGCGCCGGGCGACGGACCTGGACGGGAGACGACTGCGCCCGCACCGACGGGCGTCCACGTCGTCGTGGCCACCCGCCGGCACGGGCGGCATCCCGCCCTCGCGGAACCCGTGGCCTGCCGGACTCGTCGAGCGCCGCCTCCCACCGAGCCGTGACCTCAACCCCGTGGGCGCTTTTGACGACAGGACGGGGATCCGTGGTGCGATCGGATGACTGCCGCGAAAGCTGCGGTGGTGGCAGAGCAGGGGACGCGATCGCCGGGAATGGCTGCGCTCAGCGCTCGTGGGGCGCGGCGCCTTCGCCCACGGGGGCCTGATCGGGCTGCCACCCGGGGACGTTCGCTCAGCGCGCTGCCGCCGCCGAGACTCTCGTGCCGGATCACCCTCAGCAGCGTGTCGCTCTCCAGGACTACGGGCCCGCACGGCCTGCCGGACGTCGGTCCCCGACCACGCCCTGCTGCCGCAGTTGCGGCGCGGCGACTCGCCGCTCTAAACCCGGTCCAGCGGCTGCGGGCCCTGGGCTGCGGCGCGCTCGTCGCGGCGCCCAGGGCCGGCGGCGCCGGTGGCCGATGGCCGATGGCGATCGGGACGCCGACGGCAGCCTCCTTCGAGAGCACGGAGATCCGGCCGCGCGCCTCGAAGATCGCCAGGTGGATGCCGTCGAGGTCGAGCTGGCCGTGCTGGCGCAGGACGGCGCGCAGGTCGGTCCCGGTGAGACCGCAGCGGCGCAGGCTGCGGGCGTCGACCTCGCCGTCGCACACGAGCACCCGCAGCGGCGGGTCGACGAACCGACGGTCCGGCTCGAGGAACCGCAACCGGGCCAGCGCGGTGTGCGCCAGCAGGAGGGCGGCGAGCGCGGCAGTGCCCGTCAGCCAGCTCGCGTCGGTGGCCGTGGCCGTGCGTCCCACGATGGCGCCGGTCGCGGCGGCGTCGACCCAGTCGAAGGGTGCGAACACCGCCATCGTCCGGCGTTCGGTGAGCCGGAACATGAGCACGGCCGTGGCGAAGAGCAGGAATGCCTTCACGGAGGCGTACTCGGCGCGGTGCCAGTCGCCGATCAGGGCGTCGGTGATCGAGTGCACGGGAGCTCCGTTCCGCGGCCCCCGCGGGCCGCGCACCCGTTTCCTACCCCGTCGGCGGGGGCCCGCGCCGGCGCCGAGATCCCTGCCCCGGCGCCGATGCGTGCCCCGCCGCGGTCACGCGAACGTCCACCGCTGGTCGTCGCCGCCGGTCTCGGCGGCGATCGCCGCCTGGGCGCCCTGCGTCGTCGACCCGCCGCTGATGCCGAGGACGCCCCCGCCTCCGGCGCACTGCAGCCGGAACGTGCCGGCGCCGCCGTGGAGCAGGCGCCACAGCTGGGCGGCGGTGCCGCCGTCGGCCCGCTGCACCACCAGCGACCCCGCAGCGGTGGCGGACGCCGTCAGCAGCTTGCCGCTGTTGGCGTTGCGCAGGCGGACGGCGCCCGAGGCGTCGACGACGGCGTCCCACAGGTGGTCCTTGGTGCCGTTGTCGCTCCACTGGATGACGCGGGCCTCGTCGGCGAGGGACATCGAGTCGACGCCGAGCACGAGCCCGGTGCCCACGTTGCGGATCATCCGGGTGCCGCTGGGCATGAGGCGCCAGCGCGAGGTGGGCGTCACCTTGCCCTTCACCTGCACGACGCGGGCGCCTTCGGTCTTGGCGTTCTTCAGCACGCCGAGCTGCTTGGAGCTGTTGGCGTTGACGATGCGGTGGGTGCCGTCGCCGAGGTCGGTCACCGCCCACCGGTGGTCGGCGGTGCCGTTGTCCGCCCACTGCACGACCTGGGCGTTCTTGGCGGTGGACATGTCGGTGACGCCGAGCACCTTGCCGCTGGCGACGTTGCGCAGCTTCAGCTCCGTGCCGTCGGGCACGAGTTCCCACTCGTGGTCGCGGGCGCCGTCGTCCTTGGCGAGCAGCGCGCGCCCGCCGTCGTCCACGATGCCGCCCTCGATGCCCAGGGCCAGCCCGGACGCCGCGTTGACGAGGCGGTAGGAGGCCGGGACCGCGGGTGCGGGCAGGTCGCCGGTGGTGCGCCAATAGACGGTGTAGGTGTGGCCGTGGGCGTCGTGGAACGGCCCGATCGTGACGGGCGAGCCGTCGGCCGTCGCGCTGAAGGCCAGCGCGCTCGTGCTGGTGCGCTTCAGCGTGGCGAGGCTGAGGGACGGGAGCGCGGTCAGCGAGCGGTCGCCGTAGTTGCCCGAGAGCACGACGGGGCCGAACAGCAGCGCCCGGACGGAGCGGCGTCCGGGCGTGGCCTCCACCCGCACCTGCAGCGGGAGCCGGACGGTGACGGTGTCCCCGCTCGCCCACGCGCGGGTGACCTCCGCGTAGGTGCCGGGGGTGGTGGCGACGTCCTGCCGGACGCCGTTCACGGAGATCGTGGCGCCCGTGCACCAGGCGGGGATCCGCACGCGGATCGCCCACGAGCCCGACATCGTGCCCGTCAGGGTCAGGGTGGTGGTGTCCGAGACCGGGTAGGTCGTGGTCTGGGTGACCGTGATGCCGCGCTGGGCCCAGGTGAGCACCGACGGCGCGAACAGGTTGACGATCAGCGTGGTGCCGCTGGAGAAGTAGATCGAGTCGGGCAGCTTCGTGTTCGTCTCCAACCCCGTGCCCTGGCAGCACCAGAACGAGCTGTAGTCGGTGCTCCACGTGCCCCCGCCCCACGCGGGCCCCACGCCGCGCCGCCCACCCGGGCGCAGCGGGGTGAAGTACGTGATGTGGCCGTGCGGGTCGAGGGAGTTCTGGCCGCCGAGGAGGTGGTTGAACAACGTCCTCTCGTAAAAGTCGAAATAGCTCGCCTGGGTGGGGTTCAGCGTCCAGAGCTCGCGGGTGAGCTTGAGCATGTTGTAGGAGTTGCACAGCTCGCACGTGTCGTTCGTCAGATAAGCGGCGATCGCGCCCGGCCCGTGGAAGTGCTCGGCCTGGCTGTTGCCGCCGATCGCGTACGTGTGGCCGCCGACCGTCAGCGCCCAGGCGTTCCTGGCGATGTCGCGGTAGCGGGTGTTCCCCGTGGCCTTGTACTCCCGCGCCGCACCGATCCACTTGGGCACCTGGGTGTTGGCGTGCAGGCCGTTGAGGCGGTCCTGGTTGGCCGCGAGCGGGTCGAACACCGCGGCGTGGTCGAACCGCTGCGCGGCGGTCAGCCAGCGGGAGTCCCCCGTTGCCTGGTACAGGTCGGCGAGGGCGGCGTTCATGCCACCGAACTCCGTGCCCAGCACGGTCTGCATCTGCGCGTAGCTCAGCCGCGACGTCCGCTGGTCCACCCAGGCCGCCAGTTTCAGCAGCACGTCCCCGGCCTGGGTGTTGCCGAGGATCCGCCACACGTCGAGCAGGCCGGCGAACGTCTTGTGCAGCACGTACCAGGGCACGGTGGCCGGGGAGGGACGGCCCGACTCCAGGGGCGTGAAGTCCGACTCGGGGATGCCGCCCAGGTAGCCCGCCGCGAAGCCCGCCGCCCCGTTGTTGGCCTGGCACTTCGCCAGCTCGGCCACCATGTACTGGGCGCGGTCGCGGAAGGTCGCCTCGCCCGTCACCGCCCACGCCTGCGCGAACGCGGTGAGGAAGTGGCCCTGGCTGTGGGAGCGGAAGGGGAAGGTCGGCGCCTCCCAGCCACCCAGCGCGGCGGCCCCCGCCGTCGACAGCCGGTGGTTGCTGCGGAAGTTGTAGAGCAGGCGGTCGACGTCGACCCACCGCAGGTAGGCCAGGGTCCGGTTCTGGTTGTCCATCCACCGCCCGGGCAGCAGGCGCACCTGGCCCAGGTCGAACGGTGCGGCGGCCACCCCCGCATCGGGGCGGGCCGGGGCGAGGACCGCGCGGGCGGCGGCGGGCCGGAAGGCGTCGGAGGACGCCGCGACGATCGCCACGGCACCGGCGGCCTGCAGCAGGCCCCGGCGGGACAAGGGCTGGAACTCGGACACCACGGGCGCCTCTCGTGACAGTCGCACACCGACGGGAAGAACGCGGAAGGCGATCATCTGAACAGGTTAAGGCAGCCTTTTCCGCACCGCCGGGGAGCCTAGGTGCGCCAACAAATTCGGTCAAGGTTCTCGCACGATAACGCCCGGCAACCCGCGACAAGAGCATTCTCCTGCCCCGAAGAATGTTCGTACGTCTCTTTTCGAGGGCCACGTGGCGACGATCTCGGCCGTTTCTGTGATTCACACGGTCGCGCGGCCCCCATTACCCTCCGGGGCCGCCGGGGCGCTCACAGGAGGCTCGACAGCCCCTGGTCCGCGCCCGCCGACTCCAGGCCCTCCTCGAGCTCGGAGCGCACGACGTCCACGGTGTCGTCCTCGCCGAGGACCTCGGGCACGTCGTTGCCGAACTCGAACTGCTCGAGCAGGTCGTAGGCGTCGCCCAGCGTCTCCGCGCCGTGCGACCGCGCCCAGCGCAGGTAGCTGCGGGTGCCGCGCGAGGGGTCGAACTCGTCCCAGGGGTCGCTCATGTCCGTATTCCACACCCTCGGTCGAGGGAACCGACGTCCACACCCCGTGCGTCCGTGCGTCGCGCCGGGGGGCAGACTTTCCCGGGCCGCCGGGACGGACCGGCGCACGAGGAGGGGGCGAGCCAGGTGCTGCGTCGTTCGGCAACCGTGGGGCTGGGCGTGACGGCGGTGCTCGCGGGCACGCTGACCGCCGGGTTCATGACCAGGGGCGACGACTACCAGGGCGTGTGCGTCGACGAGACCACCCAGCAGCGGGTGCGCGACGAGGATTGCCGCGACGGCGGCCACGGCGTCGGCGGTCACGGGGCTCGGTGGTACTACGTGCGCTCCGACCGTCGGATGCCCGGGATCGGCGAGAAGGCCAGCACCGGCACGTTCACGGTGCCCTCGGACGGCAGCGTCCACCGCGGCGGGGTGTCGGCGAAGGGCGGGCACGTCTCCCGCGGCGGGTTCGGCGGGCTGCACGGCCACGGGGGTTCGTGATGCAGCGGCAGCCCAGCGATCCGCGCCCGGAGTGGCGCGAGACGGTCGAGTCCCAGGGCCTCGTCTTCCCGACCACGGTGCACGAGGACGGCTCCGAGACGCCGTACTGGGACGAGACGGCGTGCTACCGGCTCGACCTCGCCGAGGTCGAGGAGCTGGAGCGGGTCACCGAGCGGCTGCACGGCATGTGCGTGGAGGCGGGGCGGTTCCTCGCGACGGGCGCGATGGGCGATCTGGGGCTTCCCCCCGGGGCGCTGGAGGCGGCCCGCGCGAACCTCGACGCCGCGCCGCCGTCGCTGTACGGGCGCTTCGACCTCCGCCACGACGGCCTCGAGCCCGCCAAGCTGCTGGAGTACAACGCCGACACCCCCACCGGGCTCGTCGAGTCGGCCGTCATCCAGTGGCACTGGCTGGAGGACCGCTACCCCCACCTCGACCAGTGGAACAGCGTCCACGACCGGCTCGTCGCCACCTGGCGGGGCATGATCGAAGACCTGCCCTCGCCGCTCGTGCACTTCTCCCACCACTCCGCCGAGCCGACCGGCGAGGAGTGGATGACCGCCTGCTACCTGCGCGACACCGCCGAGCAGGCCGGGCTCGTCACCCAGGCCGTGCCCGTCGACGAGATCGGCTGGAACGGCAAGCGCTTCGTCGACCTCGACACCGAGCCCATCGACGCCTGCTTCAAGCTCTACCCGTGGGAGTCCATGCTCCACGAGGAGTTCGGGTCCTTCGTGCTCGCCGACCCCGTGGGCGGCGCCGGCACCGTGTGGCTCGAACCACTGTGGAAGGTGCTGCTGTCCAACAAGGCCCTCCTCGCCGCCCTCTGGCACCTCTACCCCGGCGACGAGAACCTGCTGCCCGCCTACCTCGACTCGCCCGGCCCTCTGTCGGAGTGGGTGGCCAAGCCCCTGCACGGGCGCGAGGGCGACAGCATCCGCGTGCACGCCGACGGCATCGAGCTGCAGCAGCCGGGCGACTACGGCGCCGAAGGCTTCTGCTACCAGCAGTGGGCTCCCCTGCCCGTCATGGACGGCAACAAGGTCGTCCTCGGGTCGTGGGTGGTCGACGGCAAGTCCGCCGGGGTCGGCATCCGCGAGTCCGACTCCTGGATCACCGACTTCCACGCCCGGTTCGTGCCCCACGTCGTCGACGCGCCCCGGCCCGCCGACGAGACCGTCGCCGCGTGGTTGGCGGAGTAGGGGTCGATGCGGCCGTCTGAGCCGCGAGTCATTCCAGAAGGACGCGGAAACGCGTCAGGCCGGTACGCGCCTTCGCGGAGACCACGACGTTCCGGTTCGTCACCAGGCCGTCCAGCACGACGACGTCGTCCTGCGCCAGTCGGTCCACCACCCCGGGTCCGGCTCGCAGGGCGATCCTCACCCCGTCGGACCGCTGCACGATGGGCTCCCCGTCGACCTCGCCGACGACGACGCCCGCGTGGCGCGGGGCGGAGCCTGTCGCGAGACTGCGACGGAGCTGCCACAGCAGGCGCGCCTCCCGCATGCCTGCGGGCGACACCGCGCCGACGAACGTCGCCACGACCGCGGCCAGGACCCGCATCGCCGTGTCGTCTTCCACGGACGCCGGGGGCGCTGCGGCGATCCACAAGGCAGCCGCTCCCAGGGCGAGGCCCAGGGTCAGGAAGACGGCTGCCATGACGACCGTCCCTCGAACGGCACGGCGGGAGGGCCTGGGCACCTCCTCCAGCGCCCGCCCGAGGTCCGCCTGCGGGACGGGTGGCGCCTCCTGTGGCACCGGTCCCGCGGTGTGGTCGAGACGGCTCATGAGGGTGAGAGCGACCATGGCCAGGCAGGAGGGCGCCGGCGCGAGCCATGACGGCGCGTCGCTGAGGACGAGGGCCGCCATCGCCATCAGCCACGCGAGAAGGACGGCGGCGTACTTCACGCGCAGCAGCCTCCGCCACTTGCCCGGGTATGACCGCGGGCGCCGGACGCGCGTGGTCACGTCGGTCTCCGGGCCCGGCCGAGGAGGGACACCAGGACGGCGGCGTCGCTGTCCGCATGAGGTGCGTGAGGTCCGGGGCCGGTCACGAGTCCCACCTGGGCGCGGACGCTCGGGCGACCGGGAGTGACTGCATCTGCGCCCACCCGACGCGGCCGCCGACCGACACGGCCACGGGGTGCCCGTCGAGGATCACCCCGTCGATCACGACGACATCGGCCTGGGCCAGCTCGCGGATCGGCCGCGAGCCGTCGGTCAGCGACACCAGCGCCCCATCGGCCAGTTCCACCACCGGATCAAAGCCCGTCTCCCCGACGACCACCCCGCCGTGACGCGGCGCCTGGCCCGCCTCGATGAGCTGCTGAACGGCGCGCCTGCGCCGCCACTGGCGCAGCCCGCCCGCGAGGGCGACGACCACCCCGATCCCCACGGCGGCCCCGACCAGACGCACGACCCACTCCGGCGGCAGGCCCCGGTCCGCCGCGTCGTCCTCGGGCGGGCGGACCGCGAACCACAGGGCCAGCGCCGACACGGCCAGCCCTACCGGGAGAAGGGTCCACATCTGCCTTGCGGGGGCCCGCAACGCCTCGCTCGTCGGTAGCGGCACCTCGGCGAGTTCGACGTCGGACGGACGTCGCGTGGCCGCCTCCGCTGTTCGTTGCTGGGCTTGAGTCTGGGCATGGCGGGTCAGCACGGCTGACAGGATCAGGCCCGAAGCGCCGATGACGATCGGCGTCGCAGCCCACGAGGGCAGCCCCAGGACGCGAAGCGCCGCGACGACGACGATGAGACCGAAGAACAGCGCGAGGACGCGCGGCCGTAGCGCCATCCGCAGCAGGCCGGTGAACGTCCGCGGATAGCGCGGCCGCAGACCCTCGGGAAGTCCTGTCGTCGGTCCGGGCTCGGCCGGAGCCTTCTCCCCCATGTCAGCCCACCTCGGCGGCGAGGATGCGCCGCACCCGCGCCCACCCGACGCCGCGGGCGGCGGTGACGGCGACCAACGATCGCCTGTTCAGGACCCCGTCGATCACCACGACGTCGTCCTGCATCAGGTGCCGCACGTGCCGGGTGCCGTCGGTGAGCACCACTCGACCGACGCCCGCGATGTCGACGACCGGCTCGCCGTCCAGCTCGCCGACGACCCGGCCTTCGGCGCGGGGACGCCCGTCGGCCGCTCCGAGCGTCCTACACGCCTCCCGCCACAGCAGCACCGCCCGGATCAGGTCCACCGCCGCGAACGCCACGAGGGTGACGCCCGCCACACGCTCGAACAGGCCGGGCTCGACGCGAGGCCGCAGCAGCGAGGGGTCGGCGAGCAGGACGACCCCGAGCGCGGCGGGCAGCAGGCGCGAGGCCACGGACGCTGCCAGTAGCGCGTCGGGCCGCTGCGGCTGCGGGGCGTCCTGTCGAGGCGGCGGAAGGGTGGCCGAGCGGCGGTCGGTCGCGAGGCGGGCTGCCGTGCGGGCCACCACGAACAGGGCGAGCGAGGCGACGAGAGTCACGCTCCACGCGAGCAGCTGCAGGTGGTTGAAGGCGAGGGAAGCGATCAACCACGGGGAGCCGAGGAACGGCAAGGGTCCGTTCCACGCGGGCAGCTGCCGGCGCCACGTCCACCGCTGCCTCGGCTGCACCTGCGGCACCGTCGTCGTCACGCTCATGGCCCACCCGTCTCGTCCTCCCGTGCGCGCATGGTCGCGCGCGCGGTGACGACGCCGCAAGGTGGCCCCCCGTTCCGCCCCCTCCAGCGCAGTCGGGAGGATGAGCCGCGATCGCGCCGCACCGACGTCCCAGGGGAAGGACCCATGCTCGCCAGCCTCGGCTACGCCGCCGCCTACACCGGAGTGGGCCTCCTACTGCTCCTGCTCGGCTTCCTCGTCCTCGACCTGCTGACGCCGGGCAAGCTGGCCGAGCAGATCTGGACCCGCCGCTCGGTCAACGCCTCCGTGATCCTCGGGGCGGGGCTGCTCGGCGTGGGCGCGGTGGCCTTCACGACGATCTGGACGAACGCGACGTCGGGTTTCGGGTCGGCGCTCGGGTGGACGGTCGTGTTCGGCGTCGCGGGGATCCTGCTGCAGGCGCTGGTGTTCGTGCTGCTCGACCTGCTGACGCCCGGCAAGCTCGGCGAGACCGTGTGCGAGGTGCGGTTCCACCCCGCGACGATCGTGACGGCGGCACTGCAGCTGTCGGTGTCGGCGATCGTCGTGGCGTCGATCGCCTGAGGCCGCGCTCGGTCAGGTCAGGCGCAGGGTCAGGGCCGCTCCGCCAACGGGGTGCGACGCCGACGCCACGGCCGCGAGCAGCCACGTGGCCGCGGCGAGGGTCGGCTCGGGCAGCCGCACGCGTGAGGTCGTCGGGTCGACGGCGAACGGGTCGACGTGGCGCGCGGCCAGGGTGGCGAGGGCGCGGTCGGCGTTGTCGCAGGTCAGCGTCGCGTCGGTCGCTGACTCCGGGTCGCAGACCCCGAACCACGAGCGTGCCGCCTGGAGGTAGGGCAGCGATGCGGGGCCGGCGCCGGGCACGCGCACGGTGACCTGCTCGACGGTGAGCACCCCGAGGCGGCGCAACGCGTCGTCCGCCGCGAGCCCCAGGGCCGGCAGGTACCGGTGGACGGCGTCAGGGTCGGCGGGCACCACCCGGAACCGGGCCAGCTCCGGCGCCGGCGCAAGCTCGGCCTCGAGCAGGCCGAACAGCTCCTGCCGAGGCCCGGGCAGGCTGCTGAAGGTGCTGTCCCATCCGCTCAGCTCGATGCGAGAGCGCAGCAGCATCAGCAGGTCGGGCTCGGGGCCACGGGCCCACGGATGCGGCTCCAGGCGACCCTGCACGGTGAGCCACACGTCGTCGTCCACGTCCCGAGCGTGCCAGAGCCACGGCCGGGTATCCCCGAGGTATGGACGACCTCGTACACGCAGAGATCACCGTGGACGCCCCGCCCGAGCAGGTGTGGCGCACCCTCACCGAGCCCGACCTGATCCGCCGCTACATGGCCGACGCGCAGGTCACGACCACCTGGGAGGAGGGGACGCCGATCACCTGGGACGGCGAGTGGGCGGGCAAGCCGTTCCGCGACAACGGCACCGTGCTCGCCGTCGACGAGCCCCGCCTGCTGACCGTCACCCACTACAGCCCGCTGTCGGGCAAGCCCGACACCCCCGAGAACCACCACGTCGTCACCTACGAACTGACCGGCACCGGCGGCAGCACCCTGCTGAGCGTCCGGCAGGAGAACAACGACAGCCCCGAGATGGCCGCCGAGTCCACCCGCACCTGGCAGACGCTGCTTCAAGGGGTCAAGGACGTCACCGAGTCGAGCCCGGCCTGAGCCAACGGAACGCCCAGAGAGCCCCGCTTTCGCGGAGAACGGAGCTGCCGCAGGGCAACTTGCCGTCGGCACAGTGGCCCTCGTGCGTCTTTTGCAGCGAATCTCCTGGCTCCGTCCACAGTGAAGAATCCTGCGAGCGAGCGCCAACCAGCAGTGCGATGTGCGCCACGCTGACAGCTCCCAAGGAACGGGGAGCTGTCAGCGCGCCTAGCGCAATGTGCTCAGCCCGCGATCAGGACGCCGGGGCATCCTTGGTCTCGGGGCGCGGCAAGGGGTTCAGCCGCTCCATCCGTCGGGGACCGTCCCGGTCGTCACGGACGTCGTTCCACCACACTTGCCGTCATCGGACCAGATACGAATCGTGTCCACATCGTTGGCCCAGCTGTTGTTCCCCGAGAGGGTATAGTCACCCAGATTGACTCGCCCGTTGGCGGGGATGCAGATGTACCGGTCAGGACTGCTACCCGTGTCGAGGAGCCACACCGAGTCGTCATTACGAGTGTTGACGACAGAGTCCGCCTGGTTCTGCTTGTCGGTTGGCAGATTCTGATACTTGGCGTCCTTGTACTGAACCAGCTTGGTACCAGCACTGTATGTGCCGTTGTAGAGGCAGACATACGGGTAAGGACAGTCCCGATAAGCGGTGGCCGACGCGCTGGGAGCGAGCCCAACCCCCGCGACCAGCAACACAGACATGGCCGCACCGACACCAGCGACCTTCACGTGTTTCCCTCCCGAGCAGACTTCGCCCGAATCGACCGATTCGGGCAGGCCGCAAGCTACTAGGACAGGACGGGACGTGTCAATCGACATGGTAGGCACCCGGAGTGTGATCGCCTAGAGAGATCTTCGGCTCCCGGCGAGATCTTTGCGTCGCCTCGCCGGGACCCGCGCCATCCAACCCCCGAGATTCCGCGGTGATTCCGAGACTGCACAGTGCGAAAATGACCAACAGCGAGACCGTACGAAGATCCGCCACAATCAACGCCGCCTGATGGTTGAGCCCATCGACCCATTTGGCCACGTCATAGATCGGAACGAGCCACACCACCAGGGATCCGACGGCCAGGTTGCGCGCAGCAACCGATGCGTGAGCAGCCACCACGCAATGAAGTGCGAGGGCGGGGACGAAAGCTGCGTGGTGCCCCCATGTGATCGGTGATACGACCAGGGACAGAACATATCCAAGTTTGAGCAACTCAGACGCGTGAACCAGATGGCGAGACCCCCACACTGCGCAACTCATGACACCAACAACAACAGCCACGGACAAGACCCAGAGGATTGGGGCTACGCTAGCGAAGTGTCGAGCGCAGAGGCCCAACAGCGAGCTGTTCCCAAGGGATGCGGTGTCCCCAACACGACCGGTGTTCCACAGTTGATGCGTCCAGTAGTTTTCGGAAGCGGTCGGCGCGACAGACCACGCCGCAACACCCAGCGCGACGAACACAGCCAGCGATCGCAACGCCTGCCCCAGTCTTCCCGCCACCAGCCAGACGCCCCACTGGGCAGCAGGCATGAGCTTGAGGGCGGCGGCAAGGCCCACCCACGCGGCGCTCCCGCGCCCCGAAAGAAGCGGCACGCCAATGACGAGGAACGCGACGACGGGACTTATTTGGCCGAAGTGAACGGCATCACGCATGGGCTGCCCCAGCAACGTGACGAGAACGGTTAGCGCCAGAACCCAGCTACTGAGCTCTCGGGCACGCGTCAAGAGGTACGCGCCAGCGGAGGCCACCATCAAGAGTAGGAGGCCCCAGATCAGTCCAAACGATCCCAACTCTAGAGGAATCCTGGAAAGCGGCAGAAAGAGAAAGGCTGCAAATGGCGGATAAGTAAACCCTCCCCCATTCGCATTGCGGAACTCGTAGAGATCGGCCCCCGCGGACCACGCACGAACGGAGTCGAGATAGATGTTGAGATCCTCATACGAGGGTTGGTCGAAGCGCCACCAGATGGAATACACGATACCGGAGAATGCCAAAGCCAATAGCACCTGCTTGTTTTGCCGCACAGACTCCCCTGAGATCGCCGAAAGCGAGTGATCGCTGACGCGCTGCGCCAAAGCCGGACGTCACTTAGAGTAGCGCACCCACGGCCCTGACAGACCACTCGCCGTGGGGGCGCCTTCCTCCAGCCATGTCCGGGATGCCGTGCCGCCGTCATCGCAAAGGCGGCTCCCGCGATGACGGCGCAGGCTATCCCGCCCGCCCCATGCCACCTTCGGCGGTACCGAGGCCAGGCTTCCGGTGACCCGTCAGCGAGCCCCGTGAGCGAGCATGACGTCCGGCAGCTCCTCCGGACAGGGCCGCCCCAACCAGCGCAGAGCCGCGGCCGGGTACCGGTCCGGTATGGACGACCTCGTGCACGCCGAGATCACCGTGGACGCCCCGCCCGAGCAGGTGTGGCGCACCCTCACCGAGCCCGACCTGATCCGCCGCTACATGGCCGACGCGCAGGTCACGACCACCTGGGAGGAGGGGACGCCGATCACCTGGGACGGCGAGTGGGCGGGCAAGCCGTTCCGCGACAACGGCACCGTGCTCGCCGTCGACGAGCCCCGCCTGCTGACCGTCACCCACTACAGCCCGCTGTCGGGCAAGCCCGACACCCCCGAGAACCACCACGTCGTCACCTACGAACTGACCGGCACCGGCGGCAGCACCCTGCTGAGCGTCCGGCAGGAGAACAACGACAGTCCCGAGATGGCCGCCGAGTCCAGCCGCACGTGGCAGACGTTGCTGCAGGGGGTCAAGGACGTTACCGAGTCGCGACCCTGACCGCCGAGGAAGGGGGCCCGCGCAAGTTGTCCACAGCCCACCCGTGGTTGCCTGATACCCCCCGTATCATCTACCGTCATGCCGAAGCCGCTGAAGACGAAGGTCGTCATCGCCAAGCTCCGGGCAGCAGGGTTCACCTTCGTTCGGCACGGAGCTGAACACGACGTGTACCGGTGCGGCTGCAGTAGCGAGCACACGGTGGCCGTCGTGCGGCACACAGAGACCTCGGCCGGCGTCGTCGGTGGGTATGCCCTGAGGGCGCCCTGCTTGAGGAGGGACTGGTGGCGGTGAAGGAGATCACTGCAGTCGCCGAGTACGACGGCAAGTGGTGGGTGGTGACCGTCCCCGGTTACGGGGCGACTCAGTGCCGCACTGTCGCCCAGGCGCGTCGGCAGGCCGCCGTGCTGGTCGCAGATCTCGACGCCGTCGCGCCCGAAACGATCGCCGTCGAGCTCGAGGTACGCGTTCCCGGGATCGGGGACGAACTGCGCAGAGTTCAGCGCGAACAGGAGAAGCAGGCCGAGGCCGCCCTGGCACTCGCCGAATCGCGTCGGCTCCTCATGCACCGGCTGCGGGATCGAGGCCTGTCGCAGGAGGACATCGCGGCAGTCGCGGGCGTCACCCGGTCCGCCGCGCAGAAGGCGCTACGCCACAGGCTCGTCCGCTCCTGACCGTGTGACCCGAGCCGTCTGGGCCGCCAGCAGGGTGCGGGCCGCCGGCTCCTGAAGCCCCCAGGACGGTCTGCGGCGGATAGCGCCGCCAATGGTCCGCGGAGCACTGAGCCCAGGCGGCCGGCGCCGGACGCGGAGCATCTGCGGCGAATAGCGCCGCAGACCGTCCGCGGAGCGGGGGCACTACCGCGGCTGCTCCGCGCGGAGGAGAAGGGCGGCGACGCGGGCGGCGAGCGCGGGGTCGTCGAGGTCGGCGGGCTCCCGCAGCTCGGGGTCGATCGTGTACTCGTCCTCGAGCAGCCAGAACACGGCGTCCAGGGCCTCGCCCAGGGCGTCGCGGGTGCGCTCCCCGGCGTCGAGGGCACGCCTGCGCGCCGCCAGCCACCCGCGGGCGAAGTCGGCCCCCGTCACCGTGCCGTCGACGAGCCCTCGCATGAGGGCGAGCTGGTCGGCCGTCGCCGATCCGGGCGGCACCTCGGTCGCGGACCGGAACGAGCGCTGCGCGGGAGGCCGCCAGAGCGCCACGTCGGCGAGGCCCGCCTCCACGGCCTCGGCCCCGATCACCCGCTCCAGGGCACCGCCGAGCACGCGGCGAGCCTCGGACAGGGACGCCCATCCCCCCTGCTCCCCCAGGTAGTCGAGAGTGGCACCGGCGACCTCCGCGCGGCTGCGGGAGCTCGCACCGATCCGCGCGAGCGACAGGACCACGGACTCCACGAGCCGCGAGACCTGCAGCGCCTCCTCGACCGTCAGCACCGATGGCTGCGGCGGGTCGACCTCCATGTCAGCCGCCCGCAGCCGGCGACAGCCATGGCCGCAGCACCGGCGCCCCGAGGGCGACGGCGTCACCGAGGCTGACGGGCCGAAGACCGCGGGAGCGCAGCCCGGCGAGGATGCCCCGCGACAGCTCACCCTTGTCGATCTCGGGCTCGACGGCGTCGAGATCGGGGCTGCCGTCGATCGCGTCGGCGAACCCGTCGTGGGCGAGCACGACGTCCCCGGCGACGGCGCCGACCCCGCGGCCGACGAGCACGTCGAGCGGCGCTGTCACCCAGTCCTCGAGGACGACGCTCCAGACGACCGGCGTCAGCCCGGCCTCCAGCGTCGCCGACCAGCTCGCCACGGACTGCCCGCCGTAGGGGGGCCGGTACCAGCGCACGGGCGCGCCAGCGAGCTGCTCGAGTTCCTCGCGCCCGCGCACCTGCCGGTCGAGCGCCACGGACGGCGCGTAGGAGTCCAGCCGCGTGTGGTCGAGGCCGTGCAGGGCGATCTCGTGCCCCGCGTCGACGATCCGCGCGAGCAGGTCGGGACGCCGCCGCGCGCGGCTGAGCAGCACGAAGAACGTGGCGCTCACGGAGGCCTCGGCGAGCGCGTCGAGGACGGCGGGTGTGCCCTCGGGGTGCGGGCCGTCGTCGTAGGTCATCACGACGGTGCCGGGGGCGTCGACGGTGCACAGGCTCGCGCCCGCCGTCCCCGGGTCGAGCTTCACAGCGTGTACCGGTCGACGGCGAACCCGTCCTCGTCGACGACCACGCCGTGCGTGGCCTCGGCGACGGCGCGGGTGATCGCGGCGATGACGGGCTTCACGCGCGCTCTGGTGTCGAGGTAGGCCTGCCCGGGCACGCGCCGCTCGCGCGCGGCGGGGTCGGGGCACTGCCAGCGGATCTCGTAGGTGATCACGGGGTGGTCGGCCCAGGGCTGGGCGAGGACGACGGGTTCGGTGCGGTCGGCGAGGCGCACGAGCACCTCGACGTCGCCGTCGTTCGGCGCGAGGTCGGACAGCAGCGGCCGCGCGTCGACGTCGTCCGCGACCTGCTCGTCCCCCGCGAAGGCCGGCACGGCGTCGATGGCCGTCGTGTCGACCGCGGGCATGATCCCCGTCTTGATCGTCTCGACGACGCCGGTGCCGAACCAGTCGACGGGGGTGAGGCCGTCGACGGCGATGACGGGCGAGTCGGGCAGGGGCGCGACGATCGCGTACGCGTCGATGGTGTCCTGTTCGGACAGCTCGGCCATGTCGACCTCGTCGGCCATGGCGTGCAGGGCGGCGAGCTCGTCGGCGTCGAGGGGGTCGGCCAGGGGCAGCCCGGCGAGGGCGTCGCCGGAGTAGGCGTCCTCGGGCGGCCCGAACCACTCCTCGCCCTCGATGGCCAGGCGCGCGGTGGGCAGCTCGCGGGCGACGACGCCGAGCAGCACGTCGGGTTCGAGCCAGACGGGTGCGTGAACGACGAAGTCCACGGCGCGCTCGGGGTCGGGCACGATCAGCGTGTCGCCGGCGGCCGGCCGCACCGCGCCCGACAGGCGCCGCGCGAGGCTGACGAGCAGGCCCAACCCGCGGCCTTCCTCCCGCCACGGCATGCCCGCCGGGAACGCGTAGGCCAGGCCGTCGCTGTCGTCGACGCCGGGCGGCGGCGGGTCCTCGCGCTCCACGGGCGCGGCGAGCGCGTAGACGACGGTCCACGGCAGCGGTACCTGCGCCGCGACGGCGTCCTCGTGGCTCAGCTCGTAGGGCCCGGTGAGGTTCGAGTGCCGGCCGGTGCTGACCTCGGCGTCCGCGATCAGGTCGGCGTCGGCGATCCGGTCGGCCAGCAGCGCCGCGACCCGCTCGCATGGCACGTCCGAGGGCACGAGCAGCAGATGACGCAGCGCCAGCTCGTACGGGGTCGCGGCGATCGACGCGCTGCCCTCGGGCCAGATCGTCCCGTTGGGGTCGGTGCGGAAGCGGCGGACGGCGGCGGCCATGGCGTGCGGACCTCAGACCTGCGTGCGGTGGAAGTTCTGGAACGAGCGCGACGCCGTCGGGCCCCGCTGCCCCTGGTAGCGCGAGCCGTAGCCGGAGCTGCCGTAGGGGTGCTCGGCCGGGCTGGACAGCCGGAAGAAGCACAGCTGCCCGATCTTCATGCCCGGCCACAGCTTGATCGGCAGGGTCGCCACGTTGCTCAGCTCCAGCGTCACGTGCCCGCTGAACCCGGGGTCGATGAACCCCGCCGTCGAGTGCGTGAGCAGGCCCAGGCGGCCGAGGCTCGACTTGCCCTCCAGGCGAGCGGCGACGTCGTCGGGCAGCGTCACGACCTCGAACGTCGAGGCCAGCACGAACTCGCCCGGGTGGAGCACGAACGCCTCGTCGGGGGCCACCTCCACGAGGCGGGTCAGCTCGGGCTGCTCCTGCGCCGGATCGATCACCGCGTACTTGTGGTTGTCGAACAGGCGGAAGAACCGGTCGATCCGGACGTCGACGGACGACGGCTGGACCATCGCCGGGTCGTGGGGGTCGAGGACCACCCGGCCCGAGGAGATCTCGGCGCGGATGTCGCGGTCGGAGAGCAGCACCGCACCAAGGTAGCGGGCGTCCGGCGAGGGGTCGCTCAGCCTCAGCGATCGTTGGGGTGCTTGAGCTCGACCTCGACGGAGAAGACCCTGCGCAGGCAGGAGGCATGCGCGCCGAGAGCCTGCAGGCCGCCGCTGCGGCCGTCCGCGCCGTCGGGTTCCTCGAGGAACACCCGGACGTAGTCCCAGGCAGCCGGCGCCGCTGGGTCACCGCAGACGCAGCAGACGTACCGAGTCTCGTCCCGCACGAGGAGACGGTAGCCCCGCGAGTATGTGCCGCGGTCTACGCGACAGCCGGCTTCCGCCACGTGTCCGGAATCGGCCGTCCCCGCCTCCTGTCGACGAGGCACGCGCTCAGACCGACCGTCCCCGCGCGAGTGAGCGGCACCGCCTCGGGGAACCAGCACTGCATCGCCCGAAGGAGGACGCCATGACGCCGATCAGCACCGCCACCGACCGCCCCACCCACCTCGCCGTCGTCCCCGAACCGGCCGAGCTGCTCGCGCCGACGCACTACCTCGTGTGCGACGACTGCGATCTGAGGTCGGGGCCGATGGCGGCTGCCGAGGGGGCGTTCCTGGCCCGCATCCACGACCAGCTGCAGCACCGCGGGCAGCCCACGGCGCACGTGGACGCCGCCGCCGACAAGCCGGCGCCGACCCCGCACGACTCCGGGTCCGACGACGCCTCCCGCCTCGTCGCCTGAGCTCGGCTACCCCGCCGCGTAGGCGAGCACCTCGGTCGCCTTCACCGACACCCACACGTCGCTGCCGGGGACGAGCGCGAGCTGCGCGACGGCCGCGGGCGTGAGGTCCGCGAGCACCGCCGGGACGCCGTCCGCCTCCTCGACGGCCACGCGCACCCGGTCGGTCAGCGGCTCCAGACCGGCCACCCGCCCGCGCCACACGTTGCGGGGACTGCCCTCCGGCCGTGACCGGTGCACGGCGATGGACGACGGCGAGACGGCGACCAGCACCTCCGCGCCCACCGGCGGAGCGGCCTCGTCGGGGTCGAGGGTGACGGCGAGGGTGGCGCCCGTCGCGAGCGTCACGCCGGGCCCGCCCGCCGCACCCGAGAGCGTGCCGCGGAACAGGTTGAGGCCCATCAGCCGCGCGACATAGGCGCTGGCCGGACGCCGCGCGACGTCGGCGGGCGTGCCGAGCTGGGTGAGCCGTCCGCGTTCGAGGACGGCGATCCGGTCGGCCAACAGCAGCGCCTCCAGCGGGTCATGCGTGACCAGCACGACCGGCCCCGAGAACCCCGCGAGGTGCTCGCGAAGGTGGGCCCGAACGTCGCGGCGAGTGGCGGCGTCAAGGGCCGCGAACGGCTCGTCGAGGAGCAGGACGTCGGGCCGGGCCGCCAGCGCCCGAGCCAGCGCCACCCGCTGCGCCTGACCCCCCGACAGCTGCCGGGGCCGCCGCCGCTCCAGACCCTCCAGGCCCAGCCGGGCCAGCCAGGCGCGGGCGTCCTCGCGCGTCGCGGACCGCCGCCCACGCCGTCCCGGGCCCCACCCCAGCGCGCCCGCGAACGCCACGTTGTCGACGACGTCCAGGTGCGCGAACAGCCGGTGGTCCTGGAAGACGTACCCCACGCGACGCCGGTGGGCGGGCACGAACGCCGCGTCGCCGTCCAGGGTGCGTCCGGCGAGGGCGATCGTGCCGGTCTCGCTGCGGACGAGGCCCGCGACGGCGCGCAGCAGCGTCGTCTTCCCCGACCCGTTGGGCCCGACGACGGCGAGCACCTCCCCCGGCGCGACGCTCAGCGCCACCTCCAGCGCGAACCCCGACGGCAGGCGGACCGCGACGTCGAGCGCCAGCCCCGCGGCGTCGTCCTTGGGGTTCACCGGGACGTCGTCCTGGGGGCTCACAGGGCGCCCGCCGAGCGGCCGTCCGTCCAGCGGGTGAGCCAGCGGCTGCGCAGCAGCACGAGCGCGAGCACGCAGGCGCCGACGAGCAGCAGCGACAGGGCGGCGGCGACGTCGGGGTCGTCCTGCAGCGCGAGGTAGACGGCGAGCGGGAGGGTCTGGGTGCGGCCGGGCAGGTTGCCCGCGAAGGTGATGGTGGCGCCGAACTCGCCGAGCGCGCGGGCCCACGCGAGGACCGCCCCGGCGAGCACGGACGGCGCGATCGCGGGCAGCGTCACCCGCAGCGCGACGGTCGTGCGGCCGGCCCCGAGGGTGGCGGCGGCCTCCTCGACGCCCGGGTCGACGGCGCGCAGCGCGCCCTCCACGCTGATCACGAGGAACGGCAGGGCCACGAACGTCTCGGCGACGATCACGCCGAGCGTCGTGAACGGCACCGTCACGCCGAACCACGCGTCGAGGTGCTTGCCGAGCAGGCCCAGCCGGCCGAAGGCCAGGAGCAGCGCCACGCCGCCGACGACGGGGGGCAGCACGAGCGGCAGCGTCACCAGGGCGCGCAGCAGGGTGGCGCCCGGGAAGCTGCCGCGGGCCAGCACCCACGCCACGGGGACGCCGGTGATCAGGCAGGCGAGGGTGGCGGCGCCCGCGCACAGCAGCGACAGGCGCAGGGCCTCGACGGCGTCGGGCCGGGTGAGGAGCTCGGGCAGGCGCGACCACGGCACCCGGAGGGTGAGCGCGAGCAGGGGGAGGGCGAGGAAGCCCAGGCCGATCGCCGCCGGGAGCTTCAGCAGCCCGGGCACTCCCCCGGAGACACCGATGCCCTCCCCGCGTCGCGGACGGCGAGGGGAGGGCATGGGGGTCAGGCTGTCACATGGTCTCCAGGCCGGCCTTCTTCAGCGCCGCATCCGCGATCGGGTCGAGGGCCAGGAAGCCGATGAACGACTTGGCCGTCCCCCCGTTCTTCGTGCCGAGGGCGGGCGCGGCGAGGAACGTCAGCTGAACGCTCTTGAGGTTGTCGGGCACCTCGACGGTCTTGACGGCGCCCGCGGCCTTCGCGTCGACGAGGCCGACGATGCCGGCGTCCGCGCGGCCCTTGGCCACGAGGTCGATGACGCCCGCGGCTCCCGGCCCGCGCACGACCTTGCCCGCGTTCACCTTGGCGGCGCCGAGCAGCTCGGCGCCGGCGGGGCCGCAGCCCGCGGCAGCCGCGCACATGCCGACGTTCTTGCCGGCGAGGTCGGACACCTTGCCGATCTTCTTGGGGTTCGCCTTCGGGACGACGAGCGCCATGACGCTGCGGGCGATGATCGACGGCTCGCCGACGGCGTTCTTGCTGAACAGGGTGCTGAAGTCGTTGGACGAGCCCGCGATGACGACGTCGGCCTTGGCCTTGCCCGAGACCACCTCGGCGGCGAGCTGCTCGCTGGGCAGGTAGACGACCTTCACCTGAACGCCGGGGTTCTTCTTCTGGAACCCGTCGGCCGCCGCCGGCATCGAGCCCTTGAGCGAGTCGGGGGCGAGCACCGTCAGGGCGCCCTTGACCTCGCCGTCGCCGACCGTGCGCGGGGTGTAGGACGGAGCCGGGGACTCCTCCTCGTCGACGGTCTCGGTGACCGTCTCGTCCGCCTCGTCGCCGTCGTCCTCCACCTGGCTGTTGCTGTTGGTGTTCGGCGCTGGCGCCGCACCCGGATCGGCGCAGCCGCTGACGAGCAGGCCGGCGGAGAGCAGCACGGCGGACAGGCAGGCGGAGGTGGCACGCAGGCGCACGGGGACTCCTGATCGCGGCGGGTCGAACCGCCCGCTCGCGGGCGGCGTCGGCGGGCCGTGGGACGTCCACGGCCCGGAGGGAGCTTACGTGCGTCCCCCCGTCGCCGTCACTGTGCGTCCCGGTTGAACCATGATCGTCACTTTTGGTGGTCGTTCGGTTTCGTGCTGTTCATCGTTGTCAGATCGATCGAAAGTTGCGTCGACTGCGCCACACGCCGTGGCATCCCGGTGTGGTGCCCTCTGTCAGCCGGTACCTTTCGTGCTCATGAGCAGCCACGACGCCCTCGCCCGCCTGCAGGCGCAGCCCGCCCTGCGCGTGCGTCAGCGGATCACCCCCATGGTGAACCGGTACGAGATCCGCGCCATCAACGGCGACGGGTCCCACGGCGACATCCTCGCGATGGCGCAGCAGAAACGAATGGCGCTCAAGGAGCAGGTCACCTTCTACGCCGACGAGGACCGCACCGTCCCCCTGTTCGGCTTCAAGGCCCGCAACGTCGTCGACCTCGCCGGCGTCAGCGACGTCCTCGACGCCACCGGCAGCCCCATCGGCACCTTCCGCAAGGACTTCGCGGCGTCCCTGCTGCGCAGCACCTGGTACTGCGGCTCCGTCAACGGCCCCGAGGCCCGCGGCCAGGAGCGCAACATGCCGATCGCCCTGCTGCGCCGGTTCGTCTTCGAGGGCCTGCCCTACCACTTCGACTTCGTCTACTCCGACGGCCGGCCCCTCATGGCCGTCAACAAGAAGTTCGCCTTCGGCCGCGACTCCTACGACGTGCTGATCAGCGATCCCGCCGCCGACCGTCGCGTCATCGCCGCCATGGCCGTGGCCCTCGACGCACTGCAGGCCCGCTGACCTGGTGCTTCGTGGTTGCCGGGCGGGCTCGCACGCCCCTGCGTGCATGCGGGCCCGCCCGGCTTGCTACGATGCCTCCGACGTCGCCGCTCGTCGGTGAGGTCGCGCGGGTGTAGTTCAATGGCAGAACATCAGCTTCCCAAGCTGACAGTGCGAGTTCGATTCTCGTCACCCGCTCTTCCAGATGTGAGTAGGGCCCCCGGACGCTTCACCCGGGGGCCCTACTCACATCTGGACCATCTTGGGGCTGGCCGAGAATCGGGAGGAGGGCCCGCGTCGCCCGCGAGGGACGAGCGGCGCACCGGGCCCGACGGATCTCGTCACCCGCTCTTCGAGACAGACCGAGGGGCCAGGTCAGAGGCCCGATCCTCTGAGCTGGCCCTTCGTCGTTGCACTCGCCCGCCCTTGCGCTCCATTACGTGCCAATGAGAGGGCAAGCGCGCACGCGGAGCGCCAGGTGGTCCCCGCCGATGCCGTCCACCGGCCGTGAGTTCCAGCCGAGGTAGCCTGCGTCGTCCCTCGCGGTCGCGCCCCGTGCTTGCGTCCTGTTGGCGATGGGGCGGAAAGCAGGCAGTGACTCCCCACGGCGTGCAGCTCTAGCGCTGGCGCCGTGGTTGCGGGACCGTAGCCACGTGACGGACTCTGACGCTCATGAGGACCTGCTTCTAGAACAGTGGCGGGCAGGGATGCGAATTCTGCACGTGGCGCACGGTATTGCATCCGAACGATACGCGACCTTAGCGCGTGGGACCAATGTACTCGTAGCCGTACTCACCGCAGTGGTAGGGACCGCCCTATTTGTCTCCGCGGCCACGTCTCAATCCGCCCTCTTGCGCTACTCAGCCGCCGGATTGAGTCTCCTCGCGGCCACACTGGGGGTAACTCAAGTGGCACTCAACTACCCCGAGATCGCCGCTCGACATCGGCAAGCTTTTGTTGACTATGGTTCTCTACGCCGCAAAGCCGACGCTCTCCAGGTAGCCCTTGGAGATCATGTCGCAGCGGAATCACGTCTCATTGAACTGCGCGAGGAATGGTCGCGGGTGGAAACGACGGCACCGGTGCTACCGGCCCGATTGCGCGCGAAGGCACGTCGCGCGATAGCGGAGTCCATGCTTAGGGACTCTCACGAGCGCGAAGGCCTCAGTACGACCCGACGGTCCGCGGCAGCAGAGCGTTAACCGCCTCCGCGAGCGCCCTATCCGACCCCGGACGTGGCGTGCCGGCAGTCGGCAGTCGGCAGTCGGCGAGATCCCGGCGCCGACTTTGCCGACGCTCAGTATGCGAACGCCGGCGTGTTTCGGGGCTGCCCGCGACCGAGCGTCGGCAAAGTCGGTCCGGGCCGGGGCGGATGTCGCCGACCGACGTTGCGCGGACGACGTCGCGGGGCCGGGTGGACGCCAGATGCGCAGCTTCCGTGAGGAAGCGCGGGCTGGAGCGGGCTCCTCCTCACGGACGCTGCGCATCTGAGACGGCGACCGGGGGCGCGCCGCAGCGGTTTGCGTCGCGCCGGCGGCGGGCACCAGGCGTTCATGGACGCCGCACCGACCCTGCTGGTGCTGCGCGCCCTCAACCTGGGCGACCTGCTGGTGACCGTCCCGGCGCTGCGGGCGCTGCGGCGTCGCTTCCCGGACCACCGGCTCGTGCTGGCCACGAACCCGCGCCTGCAGCCGATCGTCGACCGGATCGGCGGGGTCGACGCGCTGCTCCCCCAACGCGGCCTCACCCCACCGGGCGTGCGGGCTCCGGAGATCGCCGTCGACCTGCACCACGTGGCCCCCGAGTCCTACCGAGCGCTGGCGGCCACCAGCCCCGGTCGCCTCGTCGCGTTCACCGACCCGCGCACCGGCCACGACGGCCCCGCCACCAGGGAGGGCGAGCACGAACGCCGGCGGTGGCTGCGCCTGGTCGAGGAGCTGGGCGCCGAGGGCGACCCTGACGACGTCCTGCTAGCAACCAGGATGCCCGCGGACGCCGTCCCGCCCACGATCGTGCACCCGGGCGCGGCCTGGGGCTCCAAACGTTGGCCTGCCGACAGGTTTGCGGTCGTCGTCCGAGAACTCGCAGTTCAGGGGCACCACGTGGTCCTCACCGGCTCGGCGGAAGAGGCACCCGTCACCGCCGCGGTGGCCGCAGCGGCGGGCCTGCCACCCGAGTCCGACCTCGCCGGGCGCACGAGCCTGCCGGAGCTGCTCGACCTCGTCGCGGCCGCCCGGCTCGTGGTCAGCAACGACACCGGCATCGCCCACCTGGCGACGGCGTTCGCGCGCCCGTCGGTCACGCTGTTCGGCCCCGCGTCCCCGCGCCTTTGGGGCCCGCCGGAGCACGCGCGCCACGTCGCGATCTGGCACGGCCACGCCGAGCAGCACGTGCTCACCCACGAGGTCGACCCGGCCTTGCTCGACGTCACGGTCGAGGAGGTCCTTCAGGCAACCGACGACGTCCTCGCGACGGAGCCCGTCCCCACGTAGGCGCTGTCAGCGGCTGCTCGGATCGGCCTCGTCGTCCGCGAGCATCGCCCGGCACGCCTCCCGCAGCGGGGCCTCCACCGAGCGGTGCAGGTCGAGGAGTCACAGCGGAACAGCCTCGGCACGAGCCGACGCGGCGACATGGGGTTGCAGCGCAGAGGCGGGCGCGACATCGACGCGTTCGTTCAGGAGCGCCGACACCTCGTCGGCGATCTCGGCGAGGGGGACGAGACCCACGGCGTGCACGTCGAGGTCGACCAGCAGGTCGACATCGGAGTCGGGCCCGTCCTCCCCGCGCACGACCGACCCGAACACGCGGACGTTGGAGGCTCCGTGCCGGTAGGCGATGTCGCGGACAGCGGCCCGGTTGGCCCGCAGCTTCGCCAGGCGCCCCACTCGGACGTCGAGCCCGCACCCTCCCGGCTCCGCGCCGAGGATCAGCCGGTGGCCGGCCGCCGCCAGCAGTCGCTCCAGCGTGGCTACGGACGGCGAACTGACGCCGGATTCGTACCGCGAGACCGCCGGCTGGGAGGTGCCGGCCCGGACAGCCAGCGCCGCCTGGCTCAGCCCGGCCTTCTCCCGCGCGGTGCGGATCATCGGAGCGACGTCCATGTCGCCATCATACTTCTAGAGGTATAGCGGTACCACTCTCACTCCTCTCGAGCCGCCACGACACCGGCGACGAGCAGGACGGCGGCGACGAACGCGAGCGCGGCCCGCACGCTGTTGCCCGCCGTCCACGGCCCGCTGTAGTCGGCCCAGGCGCGCGCGGCGTCGGCAGACGCGGCGTCCATGGCGGCCAGGCGGTCGTTGCGCGGGACGGCGAACATGCCGGTGACCAGGAACGCGACCACCCCGACGCCGCCCCCGGCCAGGGTCAGCCCGAACCCGAGCCCCGAGGCACCGGACGACGAACCCAGCCGCCGCACCACGGCGAGCACCGCGACGAGTGCGCACCCGAGCGCGCTGCCCATCAGCGGCAGCATGAACGCCCCCCGGGGGGCGATCAGGTTGATCTCCTGCATGGCGCGCACGGCCTGGGCGGGCGGCAGCTTGTCGAGCGCGGGCATGACGAGCGTGGAGAAGGCCACGAAGGCACCGGCGGTGACGGCGCTCGCGGCGGCGGAGGCGAGGGCCAGGACATCGATCGTTCGCATGCCCCCAGCACACCGCGGCGCAACGAGACGATCCATGCGCGAGAGCGGACCGCCCATACGCGCCCGTCTACGCTGCGACCATGGACGCCGTCTCCCGGGCCCTGCAGCGCCACAGCGGGCGCGACGCGTTCCTGCTCCGCTGCCTGATGGACCCGCCGTGGGCGATCCGGATCGCGGACGGCGCGCGCCTGGCCCTGCTGCTCGCCGTCGCGGGTGACCTGGTCGTGGTGCCCGACGGCGCCGAGCCGGTCGCGCTGGCCGCGGGAGACCTCGTCCTCGTCAAGGGGCCCCGCCCGTACCGGCTCGCGGGGGACGCCGCCACGACGCCGCGCGCGGTGATCGAGCCCGGCCAGGTCTGCCGCTCCCTGGCCCCCGACGCGCCGCACCTGCTCGACGCCCGCACCTGGGGCACGTCCGCGGGCGCACCGACGGCCTTCCTCACCGTCACCTACGAGCTGCCCGCGCAGGTGGGCGGCGACCTGCTCGACGCCCTCGACGACGTCACCGTGCTCCGCGCGGCCCGCGACGCCGTGCCCGCCGCGGCGCTGCTCGCCGCCGAGTTCACCCGCCACGAGCCGGGGCAGGACGCCGTCCTCGACCGGCTCGCCGACGTCGTCGCCGTCGGCGCGCTGCGCGAGATCTTCCTGCGCACCCCGCGCCTGGCCCCCGGCTGGTGGCGCGCGTCGGCCGACCCCGTGCTCGCGCCGGCGCTGGCCGCGACCCACGACGACCCCGCGCACCCCTGGACGGTGGAGGAGCTGGCCCGGACGTGCGGAGCCTCGCGCGCGGCGTTCGCCCGCCGCTTCACGACCGTCGTCGGCGAGCCGCCGATGGCGTACGTGAGCGCGCTGCGGCTGTCGGAGGCCGCCGACCGCCTCGCGAGGACCACCGACACCCTCGCCGCGATCGCGCGGGCCGTCGGCTACGGCACGCCCTTCGCGCTGAGCGCGGCGTTCACCCGCCGCTACGGCGTGCCGCCGCGGCAGTGGCGCGAGCAGGCCCGCGCCGCCGCGGGCTGACCGGGCGGGCACGACCTCACAACACCCACCCCTTGATGTGAGAGAAACGTCATCAATCCCCGTCACGGCCGTGACGTGGCGGAATCGCGTGCTCCGTCTCCTTGAGGGACGACGACCCCGCGGCGCCACCGCCCGAGGTCCCCTCCCGAAGGGACCCCCCATGCCTGACCTGTTCTCTCCGTTCACGCTCAAGGACGTCACCCTCCGCAACCGCACCGCCATGTCGCCTATGACCATGTACAACTCGGTCGACGGGCACATGAGCGACTACCACGTGATGTACCTGGGGGCCCGCGCGGCGGGAGGGTTCGGGCTGGTCTTCCCCGAGCAGGTCGCGATCACCCCCGACGGCCGGACGACGACCTCGTGCGCCGGCATCTGGGACGACTCACAGGTGGAAGGCCACTCCCGCGTCACCGCCATGATCAAGAAGATGGGCGCGGTGCCGGCGATCCAGCTCGGCCACACCGGCCGCAAGGGCAGCGAGGCGCCGCCGCACAAGGAGACCAACGCGCAGGGCTCCTGGAAGGCCCTCGCGCCCGACCACCCGAACGGCTGGCTCTGCTCGGCGCCCTCGGCGATCCCCTACGGCGGCGACCACAGCTTTCCCGTGCACGAGCTGACCCGCGAGGAGATCCACGCGCTGCACCGCTCCTACGCCGACGCCGCGCAGCGCGCCCTCGACGCCGGCTACGAGTGGCTGGAGATGCACTACGCGCACGGCTACCTCGGCGCGAGCTTCTTCTCCCCCCTGGCCAACCAGCGCACCGACGAGTACGGCGGCTCCACCGCCAACCGCGCCCGCTTCCTGATCGAGGCGCTGGACGCCGTCCGCGACGTCTGGCCCGAACGCCTGCCACTGACCGTGCGGCTGGGCGCCGACGACTTCCACCCCGACGGCGTCCAGTTCGAGGAGGGCCTGCAGGCCCTCACCTGGATGAAGGAGCACGGCCTCGACCTCGCCGACGTCAGCTTCGGCTTCAACACCGACGCGATGGTCGACCCGCCCTTCAACGAGGTCGGCGGCTGGGTCTCGCGCGCGCACCGAGTACGCCAAGAGGTCGGCATCCCGGTGGCCACGAGCTGGAACCTGGGCGTCCCCGCCAACGCCGACCGCGTCGTCCGCGAGGAGAAGGTGGACGTCGTGATGCTCGGCCGCCCGGCGCTGGCCAACCCCGTGTGGCCGGTGTGGGCGGCGCGCGAGCTCGGCCACGCCGACCCGTTCTCGCTGGTCCCCTCGGACTGGGCGTGGTGGCTGCGCAACTTCCGCGGCGACGAGGCGAGCATCGGGCTGCCGCTGCCCGCCCCCGCCTCCGTCACCCTCCCCGCGCAGGCCACCGGCCCGGTGGTCGGCGAGGAGCTCGTGACGACGTGATCCGGGGTGGCGCGGGCGGTCACCGGACCGCCCGCGCCACGTGGACGGCGTAGGGCCGGTGCTCGCCGGACGGCATCCGCACCGCCCGCTCGAGCTCGGCGAACCCGGCCGAGGCGAGCCGCGCCGACAGCTCGTCCACCGGCCAGCGGTAGGCGGTGACCACCTTGTGGGGGAACGGCTCGCAGACGTCCCACGAGAAGAACCCGACCACGATCACCCCGCCGGGTCGCAGCACCCGCCGCAGTTCGGCGAGGGCGGCGTCGACCTCGCCGGGCGGGGTGTGGATGAGGGAGAACCAGGCCAGGACGCCGGCGACGGACGCGTCGGGGCGGGCGAGCGCGGCGAACGACCCGGCCTCGAAGGCCACGCCGGGATGCGCGGTGCGCGCGTGGGCGAGGAAGGCGGGCACCGGGTCGATCCCCGTGACGTCGGCCCCGGCCTCGTGCAGGAAGGCCGTGAGGTGCCCCGGCCCGCAGCCGACGTCGAGCACCGGCCCGTCCAGACCCGCGAGGTGCCGGGCGATGACCGGCGGGTCCTCGGTCGGGACCGCGTCGAGGCGGCCGATCCGCTCGATGTACAGCTCGGCCACCGCCGAGTACGCCTCGACCACGCCCTCGACCGTCACGGCCGCACCCTAGGCGTGGCCCCCGACATGCCCCCGAGGAGCGGCGCGACGCCGTCCAGGCGAGGATGACCCGATCGAGGTGCGCGCAGCGAGAGGCGGACGACGTGGCGATCATCTCCCGCGGGTTCCGGGGGCGCGGCCGGCCGGCCGACGACAAGCTCCCGCCGGGCCAGTACGAGACCGACGACTTCCCCGTGCTCTCCGCCGGGCCGACCCCCGTCGTCCCGCTCGAGACGTGGTCGTTCACGATCACCACGGAGACCGGCGCGACGAAGGCTTGGTCGTGGCGCGAGTTCACGGCCCTGCCGATGGAGGAGCCGCTCGTCGACCTCCACTGCGTCACTAAGTGGTCGAAGTTCGGCACGCGGTGGCAGGGCGTCAGCCTCGACGTCCTGCTCGACGGCGTGCCCACGACCGCGACGCACGCGATGGCCCGCAGCTACGGCGGGTACACGACCAACCTGCCGCTGGCCGACCTCGTCGGCGGCAAGGCGTGGGTGGTGCACCGCTACGACGGCGCGCCGCTGCACCCCGAGCACGGCGGTCCCGCGCGGCTGCTCGTGCCGCACCTGTACCTGTGGAAGTCGGCGAAGTGGGTGACGGGCCTCGACCTCATGCCCGCCGACCGCCCGGGGTTCTGGGAACGCGCCGGCTACCACGACCGCGGCGACCCGTGGCGCGAGGAGCGGTACCAGGGTGACTGAGGCGCAGACCCCGACGCGCAGGACGACGAACCCCCCGCGCTGGCACGAGGCGACGCTGCGGTCGCGGCACCGCGAGGCGGCGGACGCCGTCACGCTCGTCCTCGACGTCCCCACCTGGCCGGGCCACCGCGCCGGGCAGTACGTCGACCTCAAGCTGACCGCCGAGGACGGCTACTCCGCGCGGCGCAGCTACTCGATCGCGTCGGCCGCCGACGGCACCCGCGTCGAGCTGACGGTGCAGGCCGTCGCCGACGGCGAGGTGTCGTCGTACCTGGTCGGCGAGATGCAGCCCGGGGACCAGCTCGAACTGCTCGGCCCCATCGGCGGCTGGTTCGTGTGGACGCCCGAGCAGACCGAGCCCGTGCTGCTCGTGGGCGGCGGGTCGGGCGTCGTGCCGCTGATGAGCATGGTGCGCACCCGCAACGCCACCGGCAGCCGAGCGCCGGTCCGGTTGCTGTACTCGGTGCGCTCGCCCGCCTATCGCCTGTTCACCGACGAGCTGGTGGGCAGCGGGGTGCTGGGGACGGCGACGGGCTCGGGCGTCGACGTCGCCGTGCTGTACACCCGTGAGGCTCCGGCCGGGACGCCGCGCGAGCCGGGCCGGTTGAGCGCCGCCGACCTCGCCGCCCACGGCTGGCCGGCCGAGTTCGAGCCGACGGTCTACGTGTGCGGGCCGACGCCGTTCGTCGAGCACGCGTCCGGGCTGCTCGTGGCGCTCGGCCACGACCCCTCGCGGATCCGCACGGAGCGGTTCGGCCCGACGCGCTGACCGAGCCCGCGGCGGGGGCGACACTGACCCCACCACGGCCGGCAGCGGTCAGGCGACGTAGGCGCGGGCCGAGCGGCCGTCGCGCAGGGTGACCGCCCACCAGGTGAGCTGGTCGAGCAGGCGCCCGGCGGCGGCGTCGACGACCTCGGCCTGCTTGGGCTGCCCCTCGGCGTCGAACTGCTCCCACGCCATCGCGAAGCTGACGGTCTCGCGGACCGTCACCGAGTGGACCTCGGCGAACACCGGCCGCAGGGCCTCGACGGCGCGCAGGCCGCCCGAGATGCCGCCGTAGGAGACGAACCCGACGGGCTTGGCCGCCCACTCGAACCGCAAGCTGTCGATCGCGGTCTTCAGGGGCCCGGGGAAGCTGTGGTTGTACTCCGGCGTGACGACCACGACGGCGTCCGCGGCCGCGATGGAGGCCGCGAAGGCGCCGTCGGCGAGCTCGCCGCCCAGGTCGACGACGTCGACGTCGAGGTCGGCGCGGGCGGCGGCGACGCGCGCGAACCAGCCGGCGACGACCGGGCCGAACCGGCCGGGGCGGGTGCTGGCGACGACGACGGCCAGGCGCAGGCGGTCGTGGGGGGCGGTGGGCAGCGGGGTGACGGTCACGGCGGTGCTCCTCGTGCTCGACTCGCGCCGGGGAAGGGCCCGGCGGCGGGGCGGCGGCCCCGACACCGGCGACCGTAGAACCTCAACAAATGTTGAGGTCAAGCCGTAGGCTGCCCGCATGGACGGCGACACCTGCGACGACCTCGCCCCCGACCTGCTCGACCCCGCGCTCGGCGAGCAGGCGTGCGCGGACCACGAGCTGTCCAGGGAATGCCACGGCCTGCCCCGTGAACTCACGGTGGGCCAGCTCGCCGAGCGCGCCGCCGTCTCGGTGTCGGCCCTGCACTTCTTCGAGCGGCAGGGGCTGCTGACCAGCACGCGGACGGCGGGCAACCAGCGCCGCTACCGCCGGGACGCGCTGCGCCGGGTCGCCGTCATCCGCGCCGCCCAGCGCGCCGGCATCCCCCTCAAGGAGCTGGCCGAGCTGTTCGCGACCCTGCCCGAGGGCCGCGCGCCCGGCCGTGCCGAGTGGGCGCAGTTGTCGGCGCAGTGGCACGAGCGGCTCCAGGCCCGCCTCGAGCACCTCACCCGCCTGCGCGACGAGCTGGGCCAATGCATCGGCTGCGGATGCCTGTCCCTCGACCGCTGCGCCCTCGCCAACCCCCGCGACCTGCTCAACGAGGGCGGGGCGCGGCCCGGCTCGCGGCTGGTGTGGGCCGAGCCGACCTGATTCCAGGGCTATGGCCCAGCCCCCGAGGGACGGTCTGCGGCGCCCTGTGTCGCGAACCGTCCGCGGAGCATCCGCGGCACGTGAAGCCGGCGTCAGGCGAAGTCGGCCACGTGATCACGAGCCCACTCGGCGAGCGTGCGCGAGCGGCCGGTGACGGCGGAGGCGGGGTGGACGGCGTCGGGCTCGTCGACGGTCTCGGCCCAGTAGCGCAGCAGCATCGCCACGATGCCCGCCGGCATCCACTGCGTCATCGTCGCGGTGAACTGCTCGGGGCTGATCGTGCGGAAGGTCAGCGGGCGACCGAGGGCGGCGGCGATCGTCTCGAGCTGCTCGGCCTGGGTGAGCGCGACGGGCCCGGTCAGCGGCACGATCCGAGGGGTCGGCGAGGGGTCGGTGAGGGCCGCGAGGGCGACGTCGGCGAGGTCGCGCTCGTGCAGCGGCGCCTGGGCGGAGGTGGGGTAGGGGCCGTCGACTCCACCGGAGAACCGGATGGAGGAGGCCCAGAAGAGCAGGTTGGTCGCGAACATCCCGGGGCGCAGGATCGTGGCGGGGATGCCGCTGTCGGCGACGGCGGATTCGACGGCGCGGTGGTGGATCCCGCTCTCGGACTCGCGGTCGCGCTCCTTCTCCCCCGCGGCGGCGAGCGAGGACAGGACCACCAGGTGCTCGACCCCCTCGGCGGCGGCCAGCTTCAGCGTGGGCTGGAGGTCACCGGGAGCGGGGAACAGGAACAGGCGCCGCACCCCGGCGAGGACGGACGGCGAGAGCTCGCCGGCGAGGTCGCCGGTCACGTACTCGACGCCGGGCAGCGGGGCTGCGGGCGGCGTCCGGCTCAGCACGCGCACGGGCAGGCCGCGCTCGAGGAGCCCCTGGACGATCGCGCGGCCCACGGTCCCGGTGCCCCCGGTGACGAGAGTGGTCATTGCTCCTCCTCGGAATACATGACAACATGTTGTCGTCATGGCGAGCGTAGAGAAACGACAACATGTTGTCAACGGGAACGATCGCGCCCCGGAGTGGACGCCCGACGGGGCCGCCTTCACCCGCCTCCTGATGCGCACCTTCCCCCTGGAGCGAAAGCTCAGCGCCGCGGGCGAGGCCCTCGCGCGCACAGCGGGCCAGTCCCTGGCCCGCTGGCTGGTGCTCGAGGCCGTCGATCCCGACCCGGCGACCGTCGCCGACGTCGGCCGCCGCCTGGGCCTCGCCCGGCAGGGCGTGCTGCGCCTGGCCGACCTCGTGGTCGAGGACGGGCTGGCCACCTACGAGGACAACCCCCACCACGCCCGGGCCAAGCTGCTCACCCTCACCCCCCGGGGCCGCGAGACGCTGCGGGCGATCCAGCGCGAGCAGCGCGCGTGGGCCGACCGCCTCGGCGAGCAGCTGGGTCGGGAACGCCTCGACGCCGCCAGTGCCGTGCTCGACGCGATGCTCGCCGCCGTCGTCGCCGACATGCCCGGCGATCGCTGACGGCGCGCACCCCACACCGGGGCACGCCGATCAGGCCTGACGCGCCGCCCGGGAGGCCACGACCGTCGCGCGGGCCAGCAGCGCGAGCACGACCACGTACCCGGCGGCGGGAACGGCCATGACGGCGGGGCCGGCGCGATCGGCGACGGCCAGGGCCACCGCGGCCGCGATCCCCGCCACCGTGAAGGCCACGCCGCACGCGCCCGCGGCGAGCAGCCAGCGGTCGGCCGCGCGGTGCCCCGCCACCCAGGCCGCCTCCGACGCCTGCGTGGCCTTCGTGCGGATCCCCAGCGGGCCGAGCCGGTCGAGCTGCCCACGGCGGGCCAGGGCCCGGACGCCGAGCAGCGCCCCGGACATCGCCAGCAGCCCTGTGGACAGCATCATCAGCGCGAACGCGTCCACCAGCCTCACCTCCCCGTGCCCGCGCAGGGGCCTAGGCCTCGTACGCCTCGGCGGCGATCCACAGGTCGGGCAGCCGGGAGGCGGGCAGCGGCTCGGAGTAGGCGTAGCCCTGCATCAACCGGCAGCCCAGCGCCTGCATGACGGCCACCTCGCGCTCGGTCTCGACCCCCTCGGCGACGGTGTTCAGCCCGAGGTCGTCGGCGAGGTCGAGCACGGAGGCGACCACCGTCGCGGTGCGCGGCTCGTTGACGGCGGCCTGCACGAACTCGCGGTCGACCTTGAGGATGTCGGGCTGGAACCGGCGCAGGTAGCGCAGGGACGAGTAGCCGGTGCCGAAGTCGTCGATGGCGATCCGGACGCCGAGCGCGCGCAGCCCCTCGACGGCCTGCGCGGCCGCGGCGAGGTCGTCGACCAGCGCCGATTCGGTGATCTCGAGGGTGAGCCGGCGCGGCGCGATCCGGTGCGCGCGCAGCAGGGCCCGCACCATGTCAGGCAGCCCGGGGTCCATGAGCTGGGCGGGCGAGAGGTTCACGGCCAGGGTGAGCTCGCCGAGGCCCCACATGTGCAGGTCGGACAGGGCGGTGTCGAGCGCGAACCGGCCCAGGGTGTGGATGGCGCCGGTCTGCTCGGCGAGCGCCACGAACACCGACGGGCCGATCGGCCCGGCCGCGGGGTGGTCCCAGCGCAGCAGCGCCTCGACGCTGACGATCGCGGCGGTCTCGGCGTCGACGATCGGCTGGTAGTGGACGCTGAACTGCCGCAGGTCGGGCTCGCCCAGCTCGTCGCGCAGGTGCGTGAGCATGCGTGCGCGGCGGCGCTCCTCCCCGCGCAGGACGACGACGGCGGTGGGCGCGCTGCGGTCGGCGTTCTTCGCCTCGTACATGGCGACGTCGGCGTCGGACAGCAGGGAGGGCGCGCTGGAGTGCGCGTCCTCGGGCTCCTGCACGATCACCCCCGCGCTGCCGCGCACCGGGAACGACCGCTGCCCCACCTGGACGGGCTCGGTGAACACCCCGCCGAGGACGCCGACCAGCTCCTCGAGGTCGTCGCTCCACCAGCTGCGGGCGCGGCGCTTGCGGGCGGCCGCCGAGCGGCGGATGCCGCCGCGCACGTCGACGACGTCGTCGTCCTCCTCGGTCTCCGACGAGGCGACCGCGACGGCGAACTCGTCCCCGCCCAGCCGCGCCGCCATGGCCCCGGGGACGCGCACGGACAGGCGTTCGGCCAGCCGCCGCGCGATCACCACGAGGACGGCGTCGCCGGTGCCGTGCCCGTGCGTGTCGTTGATGGTCTTGAAGTCGTCGAGGTCGAGCAGGGCGACGATGACGCGGCTGTTCTCCTCGGCCGCGAGCACCGCCACCTGGTCGAGGAACGCCGTGCGGTTGGCGAGGCCCGTGAGCGGGTCGCGGCTGGCCTGCGCCTCCAGGCGGGAGGTGAGCAGCACCGAGCGGACGACCGCCCCGAGCGCGGGCACCAGCGCCGCGACGACGATGAGCAGCGGCGGCACGTCGGCACCCCGGCCGGCGCCGAGCAGCAGGATCACCGGCCCGAGGCAGCCCACGGCGCCGGTGACGGCGAGGCGGCGGGCGGTGGGGGCGGCGAGCTTGCGGGCGGCGCCCGCCGGGGACACCCCGAAGCGCAGGCCCACGGCGGCGAAGGCCGCCGCCACCGCCCAGACCAGGTCGAAGGGGCCACCCGCGACGTCGTCGGGCGCGCGCAGGTGCGCCGCCCAGGCGAGGTCGCCCACGAACCACAGCAGCAGGGCGGCCGCGAAGAAGCCGAGGCCGAGGCCGGGCCGCCGCTGCGAGATGAGCAGCCACGCCGCCACCACGATGCCGATCATGTCGACGAGCGCGTAGGCGAGGCCGAGGGTCACCCCGGCGGCGCTGTCCATGCGGGCCAGGGCGGGCACGATCGACAGGTGCGCGGCCACGAGCAGGCCGGGACCCACGGCCATCAGCCCGTCGACGAGCGCGTCGGGCGCCCAGCGCGCCGCGCGCCGCATCAGCAGCAGGTGCGCGCCGAGCAGGGCGAGGGACTGCAGCGCGTACCCGAGGTCGGGCACGCCGGGGAAGGCGAGCCGCCCGGAGCCGTCGGCGGAGCGCCAGGCCAGCAGGTCACCGGCCACCCCCGCCCACAGCGCGAGGACGATCAGCCACGGCAGGTACCGGCCGCTGGAGCGGCCGTTGGCGCGCGCCCGCGCCGTCCACCACGTCCCCCACGCGGCGGTGACCAGGCCGGCCGCGGTGACGACGACGAGTCCGCGGTTCCGCTCGGGTTCGGCGAGGAACGCGCTGAGCAGGAGCACCTGGACCCCGGCGAAGGCGACGACGTCGAGGGGCCCGCGACGCCGTGACCCGGTGCCGCCCGGTGGGGCGGCCGTCGCCGTCCGGGGGGTTCCCCGGCCCAGGGGGCGGGGCTGGGGTCGGCGCGGACGCAGGCGCCGGCGAGCCTCAGGCACCGTACCGGGCTTGGGCGCGGGCGCGGGCCTTCTCGGCCTCCACCTCGCGGTCCTTGGCGGGCGCGGTCGTCGTCAGCGAGGCGAGCAGCTGCGCGGTCTGCGCGGCGACGGCGCGCACGGCGTCGTCGAACGCCTCCGCGTTGGCGGCCGACGGCCGGACCATGCCGCTGACCTTGCGGACGTACTGCAACGCGGCCGCTTCGATCTCCTCCGACGTCGTCGGGGGGTCGAAGTTGAACAGCGGACGGATCGAGCGGCACATGGGACCTCCCTGCACGCGTCGTCGGGTCGCGGTGGCCTCCCCTGGCTCGCGGGACGACCAGCGGGGTGTCGACGCCGACGCTAGTGCGTTCGGGCGGGCCTGCGACACCTTCTCGCAGGACCACGTTCGGCGAAAGGTCGTCACGATCGGTGTCGTCGTCGTGCGAGGAGGGCACACGTTCGGACACGGAGCGCTCATCGAAGCGCCTCCGCACCCCCCGTCACGCCGTCTCGACGGGCAGCGCAGGGTGACACCGCTTAGCGTCCGTTCATGAGCCGCTCCAGCACGGTCCTGGCCGTCCGCGGCGCGCTGCCCGGCAACGTCCACGAGCAGGCAGACATCACCGACGCCGTCGCGGCCATGGTGAGCGCCCCCGGCGGCGGCGGGCGCGCCCTGCTCGACCGCCTCCACACGGCGACGACAGTCCGGCAGCGCCACCTCTCCCTGCCGCTGGAGCGCTACCCGCAGCTGACCGGGTTCACCGAGGCCAACGAGGTGTTCGCCGACGTCGGGCTGCACCTGGCCGAACGGGCCGTGGTCGACGCCCTGGCCGCCGCGGGCCTCGAACCCCGCGACGTCGACCTGCTGATGTCGGTGACCGTGACCGGCCTCGCCGTCCCCAGCCTCGACGCGCGCCTGGTGAACCGCATCGGCCTGCGCCCCGACGTCCGCCGCCTGCCGATCTTCGGCCTGGGCTGCGTCGCCGGCGCCGCCGGCCTGGCCCGCGTGCACGACTGGCTCGCGGGCCACCCGCGCGGTGTGGCGGTGCTGGTGTCGGTGGAGCTGTGCTCGCTGACCATCCAGCACGACGACGACAGCGTGGCCAACCAGGTGGGCAGCGGACTGTTCGGCGACGGCGCCGCCGCCGTCGTCATGGTCGGCCCCGACCACCCGGCGGCGGACGCGGCCTCGGGCAACGGGCCGAGGGTCGTGGACTCCCGCAGCAGCTTCTACCCCGACACCGAGCGGGTGATGGGCTGGGACATCGGCTCACACGGCTTCAAGGTCGTGCTCGCGCCCACGGTGCCCGACGTCGTCGAGAAGTACCTGCGCGACGACGTCGACGCGTTCCTCGGCGACCACGGGCTCGCGGTCACCGACCTCTTCGGGCCCGGCGCGGTCGTCGCCCATCCCGGCGGCCCGAAGGTGATCGACGCGATCGAGCGGACGCTCGGCGTCCCCGCCGACGCCGTGGCCGTGACGCGCGAGTGCCTGTCCGAGGTGGGCAACCTGTCCTCGGCGTCGGTGTTGCACGTGCTGGAACGGACGATGCGCGGCGAGCACCCGCGCGGGCTGCCCGAGCCGGGCACGCCCGGGCTGCTGTTCGCGATGGGACCGGGGTTCTGCTCCGAGCTCGTCCTGCTGCAATGGTGAGTGCGGGCGCGAGCCCCGACGGAGGGGGAGGCGGATGCTGACGGCGTACGTGGTGCTGGTGGGGCTGGTCGTGCTCGCGCGACTGGTGGAGCTGTCGGTGGCGCGCCGGCACGAGGCGTGGGCGAGGGCGCGCGGGGCGGTCGAGTCGGGGCGGCGGCACTACCCGGTGATGGTGGCGCTGCACACGGCGCTG
Organism: Kineosporiaceae bacterium; assembly: GCA_046330935.1. Classification (GTDB taxonomy): domain Bacteria; phylum Actinomycetota; class Actinomycetes; order Actinomycetales; family Kineosporiaceae; genus JAXLRU01. Next base: position 964,520 of record JAXLRU010000002.1, on the reverse strand, counting down.
CTCGTGGGCTGCCTCGTCGAGGCGCCCTTCCGCCCGTTCCTGCCCGTACTGGCGGTGCCGGCGCTGGCCCTACTGGTGGGCGCGCACGCCCTGCGCTGGTGGTGCATCCGCAGCCTGGGCGTGCAGTGGAACACCAAGGTGCTGGTGGTTCCGGGCGCGCAGCTGGTCGAGCGGGGCCCGTACCGGTGGGCGCAGCCCGACGCCCGTGGCTGGCGGCGGCTGCTGCGCCACCCCAACTACGTGGCCGTCGTCGCCGAGGGCATCGCGCTGCCGCTCGTGCACACGGCCTGGGTGACGGCGCTGGCCTTCACGCTGGCCAACCTCGTGCTGCTGCGGGTGCGGGTGAAGGTGGAGGAGTCCGCGCTGTCGGCGCGGCAGCCGCAGGCGGATCCCGGTGTCCGCGTCGTCGCCGGTTGACCTCCTCGTCGTCGGCGCCGGCCCCGTGGGGCTTGCGGCGGCGATCCGAGCCGCGTCGGCGGGCATGCGCGTGACGGTGCTCGACCCGCGCGACCCCGGCGACGGCATCGACAAGGCGTGCGGGGAGGGGCTGATGCCCGGCGCCGCCGCCACGCTGGCATCCCTGGGCGTGCGGCCGCAAGGCCGACCGTTCCGGGGGATCGCCTACCAGGATGCCCACGGCACCACCCGGGCGCAGGCGCTGTTCCGCGGCGAGGCAGGGCTCGGGGTGCGGCGGACGACGCTGTCCCGGGCCCTCGCGGCGCGCGCGAGCGAGGTGGGGGTCGGCTGGGAGCCGCTCGCCGTCGCGGACGTGACCCAGGACGACGCGCGGGTGACCGTGACGACGCGCGGCGGGCACACGCTGGGGCGCGCTGGCTCGTCGCGGCCGACGGCCTGCACAGCCCGGTCCGCCGCCTGCTCGAGGGCGCGCCCGCCGCCGGGCCGGCGCCGGTACCCGCGCTACGGGCTGCGCCGCCACTACCGGACGGCGCCGTGGTCCGACCTCGTGGAGGTCACCTGGGCGCGTGACGCCGAGGCGTACGTGACGCCGGTGGCGCCCGATCTGGTGGGGGTGGCCGTGCTGTGCGGCGGGGGCGAGGGGTTCGACGGGTGGCTCGCGCGGTTCCCCCGGCTCGCGCAGCGGCTGGAGGGCGCCCAGGCCGACGGGCCGGTCCGCGGGTGCGGCCCGCTGCGGCAGGCGTCGCGGCGCCGCCGGCACGGGCGCGTGCTCCTGGCGGGGGACGCCGCGGGCTACGTGGACGCCCTGACCGGTGAGGGCCTCGCGGTGGGCCTGCGCAGCGCGGTGACGGCCGTGGACTGCCTCGTGGCGGGGCGCCCGGAGGACTATCCGCGCCGGTGGGCTGCCCTGTCGGCCCGGCCTCGGGTGCTCACCGGAGGGTTGCTGGCGGCCTCCCGGGTGGCGCCGGTGCGGGGCCGGATCGTGCCCGCGGCGGCGGCGCTGCCGGGGGTGTTCGGCTGGGTCGTGGCACAGCTGGCGTGAGGTTGTCCAGGTCCGTTCGTCGCAGGTTCAGAAAGGTGTCCGCGACGGGTTGGCAGACTCCCCCTCCAGGTGCCAGAATCAACTCACCCGAGGGTGTCTCCCCCGTCGCCCTCGTGGTTGGCCCCGCGGTGTCTCCCCCGTCGCCGCGGGGCCTCTTCTTTTTGCCTTCGGGCCTGTCGATCGTTCGATCCGGGCCCACTCCTCCCTGGCAGCGCGGCGACCGCCCGGCGCGCGGCGCCGATGTGCACGCACCGCGAATAGGTGCAGACTCTCAGTCACTGTTCTGCACGGCGGTGATCAACCACACCTGCCGGCGCTCCGGGTGGGGGTGGACATGCACGGATCCCGACGCAGGGCGGCATCGCCGTGAGCCCGGTGCCCGGCGCCCGCCAGCCGGCGCCACGCACCTCCCGGATCGGCGTCGTCGGCCTCGACGACGCCGACTTCTCCCTGCTCCGCGGCCTCCTGCACAGCGCCGGCTACCAGCACGTCCACGGTCTCGGCGCCGATCCCGACCTCGGCGACGTCCTCGCCCTCGACCCCGACCTGCTCGTCGTCGACCTCGACCTGCCCGGCGACGGCGTCCCCGACCTGCTCCTCACCCTCACCTCGCGGGTGCCCGACGACGACTACCTCCCGATGCTGGTCGTCGACCCCCGCAACCCCCGCGAGAGCGAGCCGCGCCGCCGGCGGGCCCTGCAGGCCGGCGCCCACGACTACCTGCCCCGCCCCCTGGACCCCTCGCTCGTCCGCCTGCGGGTGGGCACCCTGCTGCTCACCCGCGACCTGCACCGGCGCGACCAGCGCGCCAACGCCGAGCTGGCCCGGCTGGTCCGCGAGCGCACCTCCGCCATCGACGCCGAACGGCGGTTCCTGCGCGACCTGCTCGACTGCCTCGACGTCGGCATCCTGGCCTGCGGCCCCACCGGCGACGTCGTCCTGCACAACGCCGCCTTCGCGCGGCTCGGCGTCCCGCCGTCGGTGCTCGGCGCCCCCAGGGAACCGCCCGCCGGCGCACACTCGGTGACCGCGTGGGGCGCCGACGGGCGGCACGAGCTGAAACCGCAGGAGCGCCCCCTCGCGGTCGCGCTGCGCGGGGAGCGGCTGCACGGCGAGGAGCTCGTGCTCACGGAGGACGACGTGGTGCTCGCCGTCGTCGTCGCCAACGCCGCGCCGCTGCTGGACGACGAGGGCGAACCGTCGGGCGCCGTCCTCGCCCTGCACGACATCAGCGAGCGGCGCCACGCCGAGGACGAGCTGCGGCGGATGGCCCTGCACGACGGGCTCACCGGCCTGCCCAACCGCACCCTGTTCCTCGACCGGCTCGACCAGGCGCTGCAGCGGCGCCGCCGCGATCCCCGGCCCGTCGCCGTCCTGTTCATCGACGTCGACCACTTCAAGGTCGTCAACGACACCCTCGGCCACGCGGCCGGCGACGACGTGCTGACCCGCATCGCCGACCGCCTGCGCCGCGCCGTACGCCCGGGCGACACGGCGGCGCGGCTGGGCGGCGACGAGTTCGTCGTCCTGTGCGAGGCACCCGTCGACGTCGCCTCGGCACGGCGGATCGCCGCCCGGATCGAGGTCGAGCTGTCCCGCGAGATGACGCTGGCCGGCAACCCGTTCACGCCGCAGGTCAGCGTGGGGATCACGGTCGTCGACGACGACGCCGACCGCAGCGCCACCGAGGTGCTGCGCGACGCCGACGCGGCGATGTTCGCCGCCAAGCAGACCGGCGGCGGGCGGCACGAGGTGTTCGACCAGATCCTGCGCGGGCGCCTCATGGAGCGCCTCGACATCGCCGGGTCGCTGCAGGCCGCGATCGGCTCGGGCGAGATCACGCTGCACTACCAGCCGACGATCGACCTCACCACGGGGCGGATCTGCGGGGCCGAGGCGCTGGCCCGGTGGCAGCGCCCCGGCGGGGAGACCATCCCGCCCGACCGGTTCATCCCCGTCGCCGAGCAGACGGGCATCATCACCACCCTCGGCCAGTGGGTGATCGACGAGGCGTGCCGGCAGCTCGCCGCCTGGAAACCCGACCTGCCCGAGGACTTCACCCTCGCCGTCAACCTGTCCGCCCGGCAGCTCACCCACGCCGGGCTGGTCGCCGACGTCGCCCGCACTCTCGACCTCACGGGCGTCGACCCCGACCGGATCTGCCTCGAACTCACCGAGACCGCGCTCGTCGACAACGCCCAGATGGCCACCCGCACCCTCGGCGACCTGCGCGACCTCGGCCTGCGCCTGGCCGTCGACGATTTCGGCACCGGGCAGTCGTCCCTGGCCTACCTGCGCAACTTCCCCATCAGCATCGTGAAGATCGACCGCGAGTTCGTCGGGGGCATGACCGACAACCGCGCCGACGCCGCGATCGTCACCGCCGTCGTCGAGCTCGGGCACCGGCTCGGGCTGGTCACGCAGGCCGAGGGCGTCGAGAACCCCGCCCAGGTGGCGATGCTGCGCGAACTCCACTGCGAGCTCGCGCAGGGGTTCTACTACTCCGCCGCCGTGCCCGCCGCCACGCTGCGCTCGATGCTCGTGGGGCTGTGAGGAGCGGGCGCCCCTGATCGGCGGTCGCGAAGCGGTACCGGAAGTCGTACAGTCGTCGCGGAGGTGCCCCCATGTCCATCACCGCGTCGCAGGCACGCGCCCAGCTCTTCCCGCTCATCGAGCAGGTGAACGAGGACCAGGAAGCCGTCGAGATCGTCTCGAAGCGGGGGACGGCGTTCCTCGTGCCCGCCGACGAGTACCGCTCGCTGCGCGAGACCGTGTACCTGCTGTCCTCTCCCCGCAACGCGCAGCGGTTGCGGGAGTCGCTGGAGCAGGCCAGGTCGGTGACGCCTCGAGAGCTCATCGACCCCGAATGATCGCCTTCACCGACCGTGGCTGGGAGGACTACACCAGCTGGGTGGGCGATCGGAAGATGCTGTTGCGCATCAATCGCCTGATCAACGAAGCGGAGCGGGACCCGGCGACCGGGACGGGCAAGCCGGAGCGCCTCTCGGGCGATCTCGCCGGTGCATGGTCGCGCCGCATCGACCAGGAGCACCGGCTGGTGTACACCCTCGAGGGCGACCTCCTCGTCGTCCACCAGGCTCGCTATCACTACTGACCAGCGCTCCCGGTTCACCGGACGGCGCCCGGTCCGCGCGGCCGAAGCCGTTTCGATGATCCTCCGCCCGCCATTGATCGATCCCAGCGAGTCCTGCTAGCGTCGCCGCACGGCCGCCCATCCGGGGGGGGCTCGGCACGAACGGGGAACGTCATGAAGCTTCCTGGAATCAGCGCGCTCGTCATCCTGATCCTCGGCGCCGCATTCGCACCTGCCGGCGCTCATGCCGGAAGCAATCTTTGCCGTTCAGGGCAGGCGTGCATCTACACGGACAGCAACTTTGTGGGCCTGCTCGACGTGAAGGGACCGGGCAGCGGTCTGTCCAATGTCGGTTCGGCACTCAACGACAAGACTTCCTCGTGGGAGAACAAGACGACGAGGAATGGCGCGTGGTACGAGGACACGAATGCGGGGGGCTTCTGCCGCAACATGAACAAGGGGACCGAGAAGGCGAGTGTCGGCTGGGGCGATGACGACGAGCTGACGTCTTGGAAGACCACTTCGAACTGTTCGGGCGCCCAGTAGAACAGCTTGCAACGTCACGGATCGGTTCTCGAGCGAGGGAGGCCAGTGTCGATATCGCCTGAGGGCGGAATCGTTCTGTCAGCCGTCACCAAGAGCTTCCCTGCACCTTCAGGAACGGTCCATGCCGTCCGGGATGTCAGTGTGACCCTGGCCGCGGGGTCACTGGTGGCAGTGCATGGGGTCAGCGGCTCCGGCAAGACTACCCTGCTCAATCTCATGGCAGGCCTGGACGTCCCCTCCTCGGGAAGCGTGCTGGTCGGGGGGACTGACGTCGGCGCTCTCACTGAGGACCAGCGGTCGCGACTGCGCTTGACACGGGTCGGAGTCGTCTTTCAGGAGCACCACCTGATCGACGAGTTCACGGCAGTCGAGAATGTGATGCTACCTCTGGAGGTAGCGGGCGCGAAGGCGTCAGAGGCCAGAGTGGAGGCTCTCGCCGCACTCGAGCGGATGGGATTGCACGGGCTCGCCGCCCGGTATCCGTGCCAGTTGTCTGGAGGGCAACGTCAGCGGGTGGGCATCTGCCGCGCCCTCGTAGGTGGGCGGCAGGTGCTCCTCGCCGATGAGCCCACGGGCGCCCTCGACTCTCGGAACTCTCTGGCCCTGCTTGAGATCCTGCGCGGTCTCAGCGACCAGGGAGCGATCGTCGTGGTGGCCACTCACGACCCCATGGTGACGTCGTTCGCGGACGTAGTCTTGACCATGTCCGACGGAGCGCTCACGGTGGGAGAGCCCCAGGCACGTGTGCCCCTGAGGGCGCCGCTGTGAGACTTCGGCTGCGTATCGCCGCGAAGCTGCTCCGGGCGCCGGCCATGCGCCGGGCAGCGGCCCCGGTCCTGGTGGTGGCCACTCTGGTCGTCGCCCTCTTCTGCGCCCTGCAGTCGCTCGCCCTGACCGGCCCCCAGGCAGTGAGTCAGAGCTTGGGGCGCTTCGACGCCCGCGTGGCAGTGGAGTTCACGGGCAAGCCTGATGCTCGAGCACTCACAGAGTTGCAGACCGCGGCCCAGCGGGCCGGCGCCTCGGAAACGGCCGTCCTCCTCCAGTCCTTCGACGTCAGGCCTGACGGGAACCCGCGGCTCCCGGTCACCTACTACGAAGCACCCTGGACAGGACACCCTTTTCCGGAACGCTTCCGATTGCTCGGGGGCCGGTGGCCGGAACGGCCCGGCGAAGTCGTCGTCAGCGACGCGGTGTCCGCCGAGGTGCGAGACGGAAAGCTCGGCGTTCTCGCCGGAAACGCCATCGTCACGGTCGTCGGACGGGTGACGGACGATTACGCCCGGGCCTCAGGGCGGATCCTTGCCGCCCCCGATACCTGGATCTCCCTGGTGGACGACTACGTCACTTCGCGCATGGGCGCAATCAATCCGAGCGTGAGCCTTCTCTGGCGGAGCGCGGACCCGATGACGCAGCGAGAGGCCATCATCGAGGAGCAGGCGCGGCTCACAGCGCACGAGGGCGGCGCCGACAGCGGGACCCGTCAGGCGGCGCAGACGGTGGTCTTGCGTTCATGGCTCGACCGGCGAACCGTCCTGACTCGCGAAAGAAGCGGGCCTCTCCAACGATTTCCGCTCGGGTATCTCCTCCCCTCCCTGATGCTGCCGGCCCTGGCGACAACGGCCGCGTTCTCCGTCAACTACCGGCGGGTCCGTCGGCGGTCCCTCACCTTTCGGGCGATCGGCATGCCCGCACGCGACGCCGGGCAAGCGGCCATGTTGGCCACGGCACTCGCATGCACGGCGATGGCTCTGTGCGGCAGCGCCCTCGGCGCGGCTCTCGGTTGGTCGAGTCGCCCTGCGCTGCAAGGGCTGCGGCATAGCCCTCTCGCGCCCTACTCGCTTCCCTGGAGCGCCGCCGGAAGGTTCGTGGCCGTGACCGTGGCCACCGCCGTGCTCCTGATCGTGCTCGAGGTGCTCCAGCAAGGACGCGAATCGGTCGCGCAGCTTGTCGCGCGCCGACCTCCCCGTCCCGTCCTGGCCGCCGCGGCAAGCCTGCTCGCGTCATTCGCGGTCGTGGCCTTCTGGTGGTCCGTCCGCTCGCTCGACAGCGTGGGGGGAGCCCTTTACCTCGTTCCGATCCTGGTGGTGATGGTGGCGCTCGGCGCTCCGTGGTGTCTGCGGATGCTGCTGTCGCGCGGGTTCGCCGATAAGCCGATCGCGCGGCTGGCGTCGCGCCGTCTGCTGGCGGACGGGACGCGAAGCGCGTGGTCCGTCGCACTCGTGGCCACCACCTTCGGGTCTGCCGTCTCCATGCTCGCGCTCCTGGGCACGATCCAGGCGACCGAGGCCCGCGACCTCGTCTCCAGCGTCCCGCAGGGCCAGGTCGTGATCAGTGCCAACGGCACCGCCACGTCACCGCCCGGCGGCCTCGTGGACGCCGTGGCGACCGCTACGGGTAGCGCCTCCCGGCTGTCGAAGTGGGAGGTCTTCGACGACGTCTCTGCTGTGACGGTGACCTCCGCCGGCCTTGGCTCGGTCTCCGCGATCGCGACCGCGACCGATGCTCAGGCCCTGTGCCAAGGGCGCTTGACGCCAGAGAATCTTTCGGTGCTCGCAGGCGGAGGATTCGTGACCCTCGGCAAGTCCACCGCCGCACCCTCCGGGTCGCAGTTACCGCTGTACGTGACGGATCTCAAGAGTTTCGAGGTGACTCCGACGCGCCCGGCACCCCTGAGCCATGGTGATTGCGGTGCGGAGTGGAACAGCACGACGGGCGCGCTGTTGCTGCGTTCCACGGCCTTGTCGATGGGTCTGCCTGTGGGCGCGGTCACGACGGTCGTCGTCGAGCTATCCCCTGCGAAGGTCGCCGCTGCCTCGGCTTCGGCGCGGCGTCTAGGCTACGGACCGGGTTTCGTCCAGGTCTACGAGCCGTTGACGCCGGCGCCTACCCCGCCAGGACTCGTCGTCACCCTCGTCGGTCTGTGCCTCACCAGCTCTCTCACGGTCTTCAGTCTGGCTCGGGCTCAGGCGGGTGCCCTGCGCTCGTACGCGGCGGGGTTGATCGCCCTGGGAATCCCCGTGAGGTGGGCTCGCGCCGTTCTCCGCAGACAGGTCGGACTCGTCGTCGGTACGGGAGCCGCTCTGGCCGTACCGGTGGCCGCCGCCCCGCTGCTGGCCGCCCGCTGGCGCTTGTCCGACATCGTTGTGCAGGTTCCGTGGTGGCCGGTGTCCACCCTCGCCGCTGCCTGCGTTCTGGCCCTGGGCCTCGGGGTGGCGACGTCGACGCGAAGCATCGCAGCACGGGAGCGATCAATGCAGAGTTGACCCGCCTGCTCTCTCTCCCCGCCCTTTCCTCGACTCCGTCAGGAATCGAGAAGCCCCGCGGGCACCCCGCTCCGTAGCGTCGTCGACATGACCTCCATCGACGTCCTCACCCTCGACACGGCCGACCCCGACGCGGCGGTCGGCTTCTACTCCCGCGCCTTCGGCGGGCGGCTCGCCTCCGCGATCACCCCCGCATCCGGCCAGGTCGGCGGCTACCGAGGCTTCACCCTCGGCCTCACGGTGACCGGACCCAGCGCCGTCGACGCCCTGCTCGCCTCGGCCGTGGACGCCGGCGCCACCGTGATCAAGCCCGCGGCCAAGTCGCTGTGGGGGTACGGCGGCGTCGTCCAGGCGCCCGACGGCGTGATCTGCAAGGTCGCGTCCTCGAAGAAGAAGGACCCGGCCGTCGACGCCGCGCCCGAGGCGACCGTCGTCCTGCTCCTCGGCGTCGACGACGTGGCCGCGAGCAAGGCGTTCTACGTCTCCCGGGGCCTCACGGTGGCCCGCAGCTTCGGCCGCAAGTACGTCGAGTTCGCGACGTCCGGGGTGACGGTGGGCCTCTACCAGCGCAAGGCCCTGGCCAAGGACGCCGGCGTGCCCGCCGACGCGGGAGTGCCCGGGCTGACGATCACGGCCGATGCCGGCACGTTCACCGACCCCGACGGCTTCGCGTGGGAGAGTGCAGCATGAGCGACAGCGCGTTCACGGCCGAGGAGCGGGCCGCGATGAAGGACCACGCCAGGGAGCAGCGCAAGGCCGCCAAGGCCGGATCGAAGGCCGACAAGGATGCCGAGGCCGCGGCCGACGTCCTCGCCAAGATCGCCGAGCTGATGCCCGCCGACCGCGCGATGGCCGAGCGCGTCCACGCCGTCGTCACCGCCGCCGCCCCGCAGCTCGCGCCCCGGCTCTGGTACGGCATGCCCGCCTACGCCCTCGACGGCAAGGTGGTCTGCCACTTCCAGCCCGCGGCGAAGTTCAAGACCCGCTACGCGACGCTCGGGTTCAGCGACTCCGCGGCCCTCGACGACGGCGAGCTGTGGCCCGTGGCCTACGCGCTCACCGAGGTCACGGCCGAGGTGGAGGAGCGGATCACGGCGCTGGTCCGGCAGGCGCTGGGGTGACGGAGGTGTGCGGTGGACGAGGAGCCCGCGGTGTGTGACCCGGCCTGGGGCGAGGCCCTCACCCGGGCCCGGCGGCTGGAGGACCTGCGCCGCCTGCGCCGCGTGAAGGACCGGATCGACCGCGACTACGCCCAACCCCTCGACGTCGAGGCGCTGGCCCGGGGCGAGCACCTGTCGGCCGGACACCTCAGCCGCCAGTTCAAGGCCGCCTTCGGCGAGTCGCCGTACTCGTACCTCATGACCCGCCGCGTCGAGCGGGCGATGACCCTGCTGCGCCGCGGCGACCTCAGCGTCACCGACGTCTGCTTCGCCGTCGGGTCGTCGTCGCTGGGCACGTTCACCACCCGCTTCACCGAGCTCGTAGGCATGTCCCCGGGCGCCTACCAGCGGCGGGCCGCCGAGTCGACAGTGGGGCTGCCCTCGTGCGTGGCCAAGCAGGTGACCCGACCCGTCAGGAATCGAGAAGCGCCGCACCCGGCGCCCCAGGAAGGCTGACCGTCATGGACCTCACCATTCACACGACCGTGCTCCCCCACGACGACCCCGACGCATCGGCAGCGTTCTACCGCGACGTCCTCGGCATGGAGGTGCGCAGCGACGTCGGCCAGGGCCGGATGCGCTGGATCGTCGTCGGGCCCGCGAACCAGCCCGGGACGTCGATCCTGCTCGCCCCGCCCGGCGCCGACCCCGGCGTCACCGACGCCGAGCGCGCGACCATCGCCGAGATGATGGCCAAGGGCACCTACGGCTGGATCATGCTCGCCGCCAAGGACCTCGACGAGGCGTTCGCCAAGGCCCAGGCCGCGGGTGGCGAGGTCGTGCAGGAGCCGATGCAGCAGCCCTACGGCGTCCGCGACTGCGCCTTCCGCGACCCGGCGGGCAACCTCGTCCGGATCCAGCAGAGCGCCTGATCCCGGCGGTTCGGCGACCCTCGCTTGCGCGGGCGGACGGCGGGTGGTCTCCTTCCCTCGTCGTCCACCCGCACGGGCCGGGAGAGCGGCGACCAACGGGGAGAGGAACGGGGATGACGGGGAAGAGCTCTGCCACGAGCACGGGGACGAACCGCCGCGCACCGGCACGGCGTCGACGCCGCTGGGCGGCGTTCGCGGTGGCCGCCGCAACGCTCGCCGGAGCCGCCGCGGTGGGCGGCGCGGGATCGGCGTCCGCCGCGAAACGGCCTCCGACCGACGCACCGAACGAGGTCACCCGGCCGAGCGCGCCGCTGGACGTCACGCTCTCGGACATCCGCGACGGCGCCGTGACGGTCTCCTGGAAGCCGCCGGCCTCCGACGGGCGGCGGCGGATCACCTACTACCTGGTCACCGACCCTGCCACCGGCAACTGGAAGCGGGTGGACGGGCGCAAGACCTCGGTGCGGTTCGCCAACCTGCTCAACCTGCGGCCCGTGCGCTTCCAGGTGCAGGCGTTCAACGTCGTCGGCGCATCCGAGCAGAGCGAGCCCTCCGCCCCTGCGACCCCCGTGCCGTCCCTGCGGATGAGCGTGGACGCCCCCGGCATGCTGATCGAGGGCCTCAAGCCCGCCGACCAGGTGGTCCGCGTCGGCTTCGCCCACGCCGCGGCCGTGCCCGTCCCGATCCGGGTGCGCACGATCGCCGGCGGGTCGGCGACCGAGGGCACGGACTACCGCGCGGGCGACACCACGGTGACGGTGCCCGTCGGCGAGACGTCTGTGCTGGCCCGGATCCCGGTCGTCGACGATCGGGTGGTCGAGCAGGACGAGACGATCCGGCTGGAGTACTCCTCCGACCTCGCCGCGAAGGCCCGCACGGCCTCGGTGACGATGATGGACGACGACGCCGAGCCGTGGGTGTACCTCGACGGCGTCGCGGCGGTCGACGAGGGTGACGCCGGGGTGACCACCATGCCGTTCGGCGTGCACCTGTCGCGGCCGCTCGCCGAGGACCTCACGATCCCGGTGGACGTGTCCATGGGAACGCAGGGCCAGCACCTGACCGAGCTGGCCACCCTGCCCACCTCGGTGACCATCCCCGCGGGCGAGCTGGGCGCGCCGCTGCCGGTGGGCGTGCGGGGCGACAGGGTCGAGGAACCCGACGCGCGGGTCAGCGTCGTCCTGGCCGTCCCCTTCACGGCACCGGTCCGCGTGTGGGTGGTGCGGCGCGGCAGCTTCGTCCACGACGACGACGAGGGCTCGGCCGGTGACGACGCGGCGCTCACGCTGAAGGGTGAGCCGAACGCGCAGGACCCCACGGCCTACAGCTACACGGTGACGAACACCTCGTCCGTGGCGGCGCACGGCGTGCAGCTGCGCCTGGAGATCCCCGGCGTGCTCGACGTCGCCGACCGCTCCTGGCCCGCGGGGTGCGTGGACGGCGGGACGGTCTCGCGCCGGCAGCTCACCCGGACGTTCGCGTTCAGGCGCTGGTCGTGCGACCTCGGTGACCTCGCCGCAGGAGCAAGCCTGCGCGTCGTCATCCCCCGCGTGACGTTCGACCCCCAGGGCTGGTACGGGTTCGCCTGGGCCGGGGTCACCGCCGCCGACCTCGACGACCCCGACCACGCCGACAACCGCGTGCGCTACGACGGCTGAGCCGCACCGTCACCGCCGCCGGACCTCGAACGGCGCCTCGATCAGCCGGGGCGCCGGTTCGTGGCCGGCGGCGGGCGAAGCGCGCCGTCTGGTCGGCGGGCCCGTGCTCGGACGTCGCTGGCACGGCGTCCCAGTCCCGGCACGGCTGGAGGACCCCCAGCGGGTGGACGACGAGCACGCCGTCGGGGCGCAGGCGCAGCCGCAGCAGGCCCTTGTGGGTCTCGATCGCCTGGCTCGACATCACCGTCTCACGGGCCCCGCGGGCCAGCCCCGTGGTGCCGCCCGTCGCGCCGATGACGAGCATCGTCAGCCCGATCAGCCACGCCCCCACGAACCCGCTCACTGCGCCGACGAACGCCAGCGCGGCGAGGTAGAGCACCCAGGCGGGGACGGCGGTGGGCCACGGGACGGCCGCGGCGCCGGCCAGGCCGAGCAGCACCAACGCCAGCTGCGCGAGCCCGCTCAGCGCCGGCGCGACCCACCCGAACCGGGCCCGGCGCAGGAACGTCGTCACCACCGCGGCGCCGACGATCCAGGCGCACCACGTGCTCACCTGCAGGCCGAGGTGCCCGACCTGGCCCGGGGTCACCGCCGCGACGGCGGCCGCGGGGCTGCGGCGCTGGCCGAGCGCGAGCGCCAGCGACAGCACGAGGAACGCGAGCACGTGCACCGAGCCGATCAGGCTCCAGAAGCCGGGGTTGCGCACGGGCGCCATCCGCGTGGGCGAGGTGACCACGCCGGCGGCCAGCCGCCGCGACGCCGTGGCGTCGGGCCAGCGCGACGTCAGCCGGTAGCGGGTGGGCGACTGCGGCATCCGCGACCCCGGCCCGGGCACCACCACCTCCTCGGGCAGGTCGTGCGTCGAGGCCAGGTAGGCGCCGCCCAGCCCGCACGTGACGGCGTGCCGGGGGCTGCCCTGCGCGCCCGCCGTCGCGTCGGCCGCCGTCGCGTCGGCCGGCACACCCGCCTCGACGTAGTGGGCGTAGTGGTGGTCGTCGCCGGACAGCCACAGCCGCACCTGCGCCCCGTGCGGTCGCGCCACCTTCTGCTCGAACCACTGGAGCTGGTCGAACGCGCGCGCCCGCCCCTCGCCGACCCGCACCCACGTCGGCGTCGGCGCGCACACGACGAGCGCGTCGCCCTCGGCGAGCTGGGGGCCCAGGACGTCGCGGAAGAACCGCACCTGCGGGTCGTCCAGCTCGGTGCCGAGCTGGGTGTCGAGGCCCACGAGCCACCAGCCCTGCGGCAGCCGCGCCGCCCAGTAGCTGCGCGACTGCACCGTCCGCCAGCCGCCGATGCGGCGGCGCTGCGCGAACGTGCGCAGGAACGCCGTCAGCCCGTCGTACCAGTCGTGGTTGCCCGGGACGGCGAGCAGCAGCGGCGCCGTCGCGTCGTCGCCCTGCGTCTGCGGCAGCATCGCGCGCAGGGGGCCCTTGAGCCGGTCGTCGTAGTCGCCGACCGTGGGCGTCGGGTACACCTCGTCGCCGCCGAGGACGAGCACGCGCCCCCGGGGCAGCACGGGCGCGCCCTCGGGGTCGAGCGTGTCCTGCGCGAGCAGCCAGGCGACGGTCGCGGTGGCGTCGAAGCCGTCGCCGGTGTCGGCGGTGTAGTCCAGCCACAGCCCGCCGTCGGGGTCGGCGGGCACCTCCACCAGCTCCGCGCCGAGCCCGGCCTGGGTCTCGCGCTTGTCCCAGTACCCGGCGAACGCGCTGCTCAGGGCCGCTTTCAGCGCCGTGCGGGCCAGCTCGCCCGGGGCGAGCCAGCGCACCGGTTCGCGCGGGGTGAAGTCGACGTCGTCGCGGGCGGCGAGCCTCCGGGCGTGCATACCCGCATCCTGCCCGGTGGCGCCCCCACCGGCAGGGCTCAGAGGCCGATCAGCTCCCGGCCGCGGTCGACCAGGTCGAAGTGCGCCATCGCCCAGACCACCGCGGCCACGAGCGCGAGCCCCCCGACGGTGACGACGGCCGAGCTGACCGGGTGCTGCTTGGCGTGCGTCCACGCGTCGGCGGCCTTACGGCGGAACGTCGTGAACATGCGCTTGGCCCAGTCGAACTCCGTCGACCAGACCCAGAGCCCGAGCAGGACGGGCGGGATGGTCAGCGGTCCGGGCAGGACGGCGAGCGCGATGCCCAGGGCGATGCACAGGAGACCGGCCACGAACACGCCGACCCGCCACGCCTGGGAGAGGCCCGGCTTGGTCCGGATCCGGTCGCGCAGGCCTCCGGGCTCGACCTCCGTGGCCTTGCCGAGACCGTCCGCGCAGTCGGCGCAGCCGTCCGCACCAGGGGCATGGGTGATGCGCGGTGTCGCGGCGGCTGTCATGGCGTGCTCCGACCGGTGGAAGTGACGAGACCGTGACGCTGTGTCCGTCTCGTACCCAGGCAGGGCGCCGTCATGAGGCGGGCCAGCGCGCCACTCCAGCACCGGAAGGCGCGCGATGTGACGGATGGAACACGGAGGGCCACTTGGTGCCTCTTGTCGGGGCCCGCCCACCTCGGTAGACCGAAGGGACATCGACGGAGGGAACCGACATGTCCACGCCGTCCGCCACCGACCCCGCGACGGGTCCCCGCGGACTCGCGCGCCGCGGTCCTCGCCTGCCCTCCACAGGCCTCGCGGGGCTCGCCGTCGCCGTGACGGTGGCGTTCGTCGTCGCGCCCGGCTCCACGACCGCCGCCCGCGCGGCGACCGGCGAGGCCAACCAGGCGCCCCGCGTCGTGATCACGTCCCCCGTGGCCGGCACGGTGTCCAGGCCGAGCGGGCGCTACCGGCTCTCGGCCACGGCCACGGACCCGGAGGACGGCGTCCTTCCGCCGTCAGCCCTCCTGTGGACGCCGGTCGTCCGTGGCGGCCCGCTCGACGGCTACGAGCTCCTCCCCCCGAAGAAGCGGGGCAACGACCTCTGGATCGACGGCCCGACGGCGAACGAGCTCGAGCAGATGGTCCCCGACGCCCACGTGGAGATCCGCGTCACCGCCACGGACAGCGCGGGCGCCAGCACGACGGCCCGACTCGACATGCCCATCCTCGCGGTCCCGGTCACCATCACCACCGACCTGACCGGCCTGCCCATGACGATCCTCGGCAAGGAGCTGACGACGCCCGTCACCTTCAGCTCCTGGGTGGGGCAGGGGGTGGGTGTGTCGGTGCCGATGACCACGGTCGACGGCCGGTTCTACGCCATCGATTCGTGGAGCGACGGCGTCGCAGGCCCGTTCCGGGGTGTCACGACGCCGGCGGCACCGCTCACCCTGACCGGGTACGGCTCGTTTCGCGGGGTGCAGGCCCGGTTCTTCGACAACGTCGACCTGACCGGGCGGTTCGTCGACCGCTGGGACCGGCAGATCCTCGCCGTCGGATGGGACAGTCCCCCGCCACCGGAGGTGGGTGACGACTTCTCCGTCCGCTGGACGGCCCAGGTCATCCCCGAGTACTCGGCGACGTACCACTTCCACGCCATGTCCGACGGCGGCGCGCGGCTGTGGGTCGACGGTCGCCTGCTGGTGGACGACTTCACGGGCCGGTCCGTGTCGGAGGACCCCACCGTCGCCCTCACGGCAGGGGTCCCCGTGGCGGTCGTCATGGAGACCCGGACGAGCAACGCCGGCGAGCACCGCGTGGAACTGCGCTGGCGGCGCGAGACCGGCTCCTACGAGTACGACAACTGGATCCCCGTCGAGGCGTTCCGGCCCCGGTACTGGATCAACTTCCAACCCCCCTCCGCGCCCCGACCGCCCGGTTACCTCGCCGACACGGGCGCGAGGTTCGCCCAGCACGGCGGCCTTCGCTACGGCTGGTCCGCGGACCGGACCGCGTGGACGCGTGACCGCGACGTCCTCACCGCCAAACCCTCCGACCAGCTGCGCGACACGTTCGTCCACCTGCGCGGTGCCACCTGGGAGCTCGAACTCCCCCGCGGCACCTACAGGGTCACGGCCGTCTCGGGCGACCCCCGGTTCAGCGACTCCGTGCACCGCATCGACGCCGAAGGCGTCCCCCTCGTCGCCGGCACCCCCTCGACGACGAACCGCTTCATCACGGGCACCGCCGTCGTCCCCGTCACCGACGGCCGCCTCACCCTCACCACCGGCACCGGCGGCGAGAACGTCAAGCTGAACTACGTCACCGTCGAGCTCCGGTAGCCGGCGCCCCGCGGTCGAGAAGGTCGATGCCGAGGGCGTGCCCCTGCTCGACGGGACGCCCGTGTCGTGGCGCCGGTTCGTCACGCGCGCCGGATCGGCGTCGTCTTCGGCCAGCGCAGCGGCTCGGTCGTCGTCCCCGTGACCGACGGGCTGCTCACGCTCAGCACCGGTGCGGGCGGCTCCAACGTGAAGCTGAACGCCGTCACGGCGGAGCTGCAGTAGGTCGCGCGCCCCCTCCCGTGGGGCCAGATGCCCCTCCTGCGTGAGGACACGCCGATCGGGGCTCGGCGTGTCCTCACGGAACGGGCGCATCTGGACCGGCAGGGACGCCGGACGCCGCCCGCACGGCGCGTCAGGAGCCGATGCGCCCGCCGTCCAGCCGCCAGGTGACGACGACGCCGGGCTTGGCGATCCCGCCGTCCGGCCAGGTGGAGGCGGGGTTCTCCACGGAGGCGCCGTCGAGCTCGCCGGGGTGCTGCACGGCCACGAACACCGACCTGTCGTCGCCGGTGAGGAACGGACCGCACGTCTCGGCGCCGACCGGAACGGTGAGGAACTGCTTGAGGTGGCCGCGCTCGGGGCCGGCCAGCGGCGTCACGAACAGGCCGTCGTTGCTGCCCAGCGCGTTGCCGTCGGTGGCGATCCACAGGTTGCCGGAGCCGTCGAACGCCACGTTGTCGGGGCAGGAGATCGGCGACACCTTGGTCTTGTCGTAGCCCGCGAACCAGGTGTCGGGCGCCGCGGGGTCGCCGCAGACGATCGGCACCTGCCAGGTGAACGTCAGCGACGTGTGGTCGCCGCCGTCCTCGGTGATCTCCAGGACGTGCCCGTGCTTGTTGGCGTTGCGGGGGTTCACCTCGTCGGCCTTCGCGTAGGTGCCGACGCCGCGGTTGCTGTTGTTCGTCAGCGCCGCGTAGATCTTGCCCGTGACGGGGTTCGGCTGGACGTCCTCGGGCCGGTCCAGCTTGGTCGCGCCGACCTTGTCGGCGGCCAGGCGGGTGTGCACGAGCACCTCCTCGACGCTCATGCCCGGCACGTGGGACGTCGTCCCGCTCGCGAGCGGCAGCCACTGACCGGTGCCGTCGAAGGCTCCGTCGGCGGGCAGCGCGCCCGTGCCGTCGATCTCCGAGGCGCTCGTGAAGCCGAACCTCGCGACGTAGAGGGTGCCCGACTCCAGCAGGGTGAGGTTGCGGCGGCGGGCGGCCGACGACGTCCCGGGGGTGAACGTGCCCGAGGAGACGAACTTGTACAGGTAGTCGAAGCGCTCGTCGTCGCCCATGTACGCGACGGCCTTGCCGCTGCGCGAGAGGATGACGTTGGCGCCCTCGTGCTTGAGGCGGCCCATCGCGGTGTGCTTGCGCGGCGGGGCGGCCGGGTCGAACGGGTCGAGCTCGACGATCCAGCCGAAGCGGTTGGCCTCGTGCGGGTGCTTGCTCAGGTCGAAGCGCTCCTGCGCGCGCTCCCACTTGCGGCTGCCACTGGGGTAGCGGGCCGTCGTCGAGATGCCGTAGCGGGCCAGCGCCGGCTTGTCGGCCTCGGGCACGCCGTCGCCGCCCACGAAGTACTGGTTGATGTTCTCCTCGCCCGACAGCACCGTCCCCCACGGGGTGACCCCGCCCGAGCAGTTGTTGAGGGCGCCGACGACGGTGCGCCCGGCCGGGTCGGCGGCCGTGCGCAGGAGGGTCGAGCCGGCGGCGGGGCCGGTGAGCGCGAACGGCGTGGCCAGGACGGTGATCCGGCGGTTGTACCGGCGCGGCCCGCCGCAGGTCAGCCGCCATTCGCCGGTGGCGCCGGCCCGCTCGACCTCGACCACCGACATGCCGTGCGCGGCCATCGCCGTCTCCAGCTGCGCCACGGTCATCGCGTCCGGCGTCGTGTAGCCGGGGAACATGAGGTTCTCGTTGGTGTACTCGTGGTTGACGACGAGCAGGCCGCGGCCGGGCTGGCCGGGGATCGGCAGCAGCGCCACGAAGTCGTTGTTGTAACCGAACTGCAGCGATTGGGCGCGCGCGGACTGCTTCGTGACGTCGAACGCAGGCGCGCCCGGCACGACCGGGTCGCCCCAGCGGATCACCACCGCGTGGTCGTACCCGTTGGGCACGACGACGGCGTCGAGGGTGTTCGGGGGGATCGCGCGGAAGCTCGGGGTGAGCGGCGTCGCCGGACGAGCGGGTCCGGGAGCGCCGGGCACCCCGGGACGCCGCGTGGCCGCCGCGGGCGTCCCGCCCGCCAAAGCCCCCGAGGAGCCGAGCCCGACGACGAGCGCGCCCACGGCGCCGCTGCGCAGCAGCCCGCGGCGGGAGACGTCGGACACGAGGTCGGTGAGCACCTCGTTGTCCGAGGTGTTGGGTACTGGGTGGTCGCAGGCGTTGCCGCAGCGGTACAGGCAGGTCATGGAGCTGCGGCCGCCGTGTCCGGGCGTGCGCAGCAGGGGCAGGGAGAGGGGGCGGGGCATCACGGACCTCCGGCGCGGGGACGACTCGGCACCCGGACGCTAGGTGGCCGGCCCTGGCCGGAGAGTGAACGCGGGAGGGCCTCGCGACGAAGCCGACATGAAGACCTGAGCGGCGGATCGCTGCCCGCACGCGGACAAGCTCCCCATCCTGCCGCTCCCACGAACCGCTCGTCGTGCTTTTGCTCACGCTCGTCGGTCACGACCGGGACTCGTTGGCTACCACCTGGTAGCGTTCCCGGCGGTGCAGCAGGTACTCCCCGGCGGGAGACGGGTGGGTACCCCTCCGCACCGCGGCGCCACCGATGCGCTCGACGGACACCGACCCGTCGAGCCGCGGAGGAGGAGCTGCCGGCGCAACGAGGCGCAGTCAGGCACCCTGGCGACCGTTCCGGGGGTCGCGACCAGCGTGGACGGCGCTGCCGCGGCCCCCGGATTCGTTTGTCGCCCCAGCACCCCAGGCCACCGCTCGGACACATCCCCCACTGTCTCCGCGACGACCTCTCAGGACCATCAGCAGGGTCTACGTTGAGTAGCTGTCGGACGACGGAACGGTGGCGCCGGTGGAGTTCGCGAGGTCTGCCCACAGGACGCCCACGTGGCGCCAGGTGCCTGTGCATCTCCCCGTCCCCACGGACAGGGATCGATGCCCCCTCGCTCCAGTCGTGATGCAGTCACGGCCCGACGACACGCTGACGCCCTACGTCACGGCGCCGACGCCCAGCGATCCCCGTGAAACGGCGGCCGATGACGCGGCGGAGCTGCCCGTGCCGACCGTCACGGGGGGGACCTTCCCTGTGCGCCGCTACGTCGCCAAGCTGGCGCCGGCCGGTGGATGGCAGGAGAGCAGCGCCTTCGACGCGCGCGTGAAAGCGAATCAGACGACCTCACAGAAGAACGTGGGATGGATCCGGCTCCGACACCCTGCAGTCAAGGGAGCAGCGATTCCCTACAAGGTCCACCACGCCGGGAGCCAGCGCGGAGAGTTTCACACCGAAGAACAATTGCTGCGCTGGGCCGCAGCTGAGGGCGCACACTTCGACGCGACCCCGACGGGGGACGATTCCCCCGAGAAGTGGCGCGTCCTCGACATGTACACCGAACGCAAGCCGTGCGACCAGACTTGGGCGGAGAAGCAACAGAAGAAATGGGATTCGACAGACGGAAAGGAGGGTGACCCCCGCCGGAGCCGAGCACCTGGATCGTGTCACGCCCTCCTGAGCGAGACCTTGCACGCCGCCACGACCGTGTACCACTCCGTCGAGAACTACCCCGTCCCCCACGAGGAACTCCTGGTCAGGCAACGCTTCGCGCGATTCACGAAGGAGCAGTGCGCACGTGTGACCGACGCCCTGGACGCCGCCACCAGAACCTATGGTCGGGAGCCGAAGATCTTCTCGAATGTTGCCCTGAAAGACGCCGTGACCGTGGCCTGGCACAGCTGGCTCTTCCACAAGGACTTCACGTCCCACGCAGAGCGGGTGAGGGCGCGAGCTGATGCCGCCATCGCCGCCCTCGACTCCTGGAGCCTGCAGTACCGACGCGTGGTGCAGGAAGCCGAATACCAGGCGTCCCATCTCGACGCCCATCCGGACGCGTTCGGGGATGTGCCCTGGGCTGGTCCGGCCGATCCCGACTTCTCCCAGTACCGAGCCGACCTCGTGAAAGCCGCGGACGAGGCCGTGATCAGAGTCGCACGCACTGCTCAGGGTCGGCGGATCGCCCTGGCGTCCGGCGGCAAACCCCCCGGGGCGGCGCTCCCCGGCATGCTGGCGCTCCGTGCGGTCGCGTGCATCACCCCCCTCACGGAGGCCGCGCTCGCAGATTTCCGCTCAAGGGTCGCCGACGTGGCCGACAAGGCCGTCGCCGCCCTGGCCACTCTCGCCGCCGCCAAGTGACTGGCGCCGCGTCCGTCCGGTAGCCCTTCAGCCCTCGTCGTCGAGGTGCGCGAGGACCCAGGCGGTGGCGAGCTTCTCGGCCTCGGCGGAGTACCGGTGCCCCTCGTCGAGCAGGGCCAGGCGCAGCCGCTCGGGGTGGTCGCCCCAGTGCGAGACGAGCCGGCGGTGGTGCTCGACGGTGTAGTGCGTGGGGTGCGTGGTGTCGCGGCTGCCGGTGAGCATCAGCAGCGCGCGGGCGCCGGCGTCGGCGAGGTCGGCCGCGGGGTCGATCCGGTCGACGAAGGCCGTGTAGTCGGCGGTGGCGCCGGGCTGGGAGTGGATGGCGGCGGCCCGGGCGGGGTCGGCGCCGCACGCCTCGTCGACCATGTCGATCCAGCGCCGGGTGAAGGTGGGGACGGCGTGCAGCGCGGCGGCCGCGCTGATCCGCTTCATCCGCGCGAAGAGGGCGTAGGCGGCGTACCCGCCGACGCAGTAGCCGACGAGGCCCACGCGCGAGACGTCGCAGCGGGGGTCGCCGTCGAGGGCGTCGAGGACGGCGGTCACGTCGTCCACGGTCTGCGCGACGACGCGGTGGAACAGCACGGCCTCGTCCAGTCCCGACCGCGCCGGGTAGACGTCGCCCACCCGGTGGGTGAAGCCGCCGGGCTCCGCGCGCTCGCCGTGCAGCCACAGATCGGGGACGACGGCCACGCAGCCCCCGGCGGCCATCCGGTAGGCGGCGCCCAGCATCGACTCCTTGCCGAGCCCCCATCCGGGCAGGAGCACGGTGACGGGCGCGGCGACGGCGCCCACGGGTGCGACGACGATGCTGGCCACGCCCGCCGGTGCGCAGCTGCTCAGGGCGTAGTCGCGGACGGCGACCGCAGTGATCTGCTCGGCCATACCGACTCCTTCATCGCGCGGGCTGACCTCGAGTCTCGGCCGAGCCTTCCGTGACGCCGTCGGGCCAAGGTCCCGTGCTCGGATCACCGCCACGCGAGTTGGTCACAGGTTCTGCGCAACCGTGCCGGAGGTCCCGGGAGCGAGGCGGGCCCGTGCACCGAGGGGCGGTGCGGCGACGCCGAGGAGAGGAGAAGTCACGATGCGTGATCACCAGCGGCCGCAGGGGGACCGATCCGAGGCCGTCGACCCCTTCCGCGACGACGTGCAGTGACGACGCCCAGGAACGGCTCCTATGCTGTCGGCGCAGTGGAAGCGCCCGACGGCGCGCGCGGCCAGGCACGCCGATCGGGCACCCGTCCCGAGCACCGGCTGCCTGCCGGCGGCGTCGCGGCGGCGACGTCCGGACCGGCCCGTCACACCGAGAGGAACACCCCCCATGATCCGCAGGAGGCGCGCCCTGGCGCTGCCCGTCGCCGTCCTCGCCGTCGCCACGTTCGGGCTGAGCGGGTGCAGTGACGCCGGGGAGACCCCGGCCGCACCGTCCGTGGCCACGCCCGAGTACTCCGGCGACCACGCGACCGGCGACCACAACCAGGCCGACGTCGACTTCGCGACGATGATGTTCGCCAACCGCCTGCAGGTCGTGCAGCTGATCGGGCTGGCGCAGTCGAAGTCGCAGAACGAGGACGTCAAGGGCGCCGCCACCGACCTCTCCGACGACCAGGCGGGCGAGATCGCCGACCTCGGCGGGTGGCTCGACGGCTGGGGCGTGCAGGCCGCCAACATCAAGCCCGCCGACCACGCCGGCATGGCCGGGGTGCTCGCGGCGAAGGACGTCACCGCCCTCGAGGGCCTCAACGGCGCCGCGTTCGACAAGGCCTGGGTCGGCAAGATCATCGAGAGTCTCAAGGGCTCGCTGACCGCTGCGCAGGACGAGCAGAAGAAGGGCAAGAACGGCGAGGCCCTGTCCTTCGCCAACGATGTCGTCGAGCGTCAGGGCGGCACGATCTCCGACCTCACGGAGCTGCTCGGGCAGCTGCCCTGAGCATGCCCCGGCAGTGCGCGACGGCGGGTGGCCCGGTGCGGGCCGCCCGCCGTCGTCGTCCTCAGCCCTCGGGATCGCGCACGCGGGGGACGCCGAACCGGCCCCGCCAGGGGCGGACGGCAGCGGGACGATCCACAGGCCGGCCCCATGAGCAGCGCGGTCGACCGGGTGGCGCACGGCGCCTCGGTCCGGCGCGTCCGGGCGGGCGCCACAGGGGCGCCCGCCCGTCGAGCCACCCCGCCCGTCCCCGGATCCGGGCCATCGATCCGCCCACCTGGGACGCCGGCCGCCGGCAGGTGCCGCCGACCGGCTCACTGGGACCGCACCTGACCGCCGCAGGAACGGCGCGGCGGTCGCGTTCCACGACCAACCTAGGGCCTTTGCGGCCCGAATGAGCGCTGATCGTTCATGACGGCGGTGACGTTTCGTCACGACATGTCCGCCGAGACCGGGCAAGGTGGCTACCCGCAGCGCACGTTCACACGTCGGAAGCATCACAATTCGGGCACTTTCACTCTCCGTGCCCTGTTGGGTCCCTAGCGTGTCCCGCGGCGGGTGCGACGAGGCATCGCTGGAACAGCAGCGGGACGCGACGGAGCGGCCTGACCCGACGGGCCCCGGCCCGCGTCCAGGCCCACGACCAGCGATCGGAGCCGCACCCGTGCCCACGGCATCCCTGCGCCCCGCACGCCCTCGTCCGCAATGGCGCCGCCCCCGGGCTGTCGCCGTCCCCCTCGTGGCGGCGTTCGCCCTCGGCGCGCTCGCCGTCCCCGCCTCGGCGGCCACCCCCGCCGACGACCGCGAGCACCGCCTCGTCGACGCCGTCCCCACCCCCGGCCTCAACTGGTACGACTGCTACGGCGGCGACGGCGAGTGCGCATCCCTCCGGGTGCCCGAGGACTACGACGACCCGGGCGGGCGCACGGTGGAGCTCGCGCTCGGCCGGCTGCGCGCCGCCGACCCCGCCCACCGGATCGGCACGCTGCTGATCAACCCGGGCGGCCCCGGAGCCTCGGCGGTGCTCGCCGCGCTGACCGCCCCCGACTACCTGCCGCCGTCGCTGCTGCGGCGCTTCGACGTCGTGGGCGTCGACCCCCGGGGCCAGGGGTTCAGCGACCCCGTCCGCTGCTTCCGCACGGGCAGCGACCAGCAGACCGTGCTCGCTCCGCTGCGCCCCTCGTTCCCGCTCGGCTCCTCGGAACAGGACGCCGCGGTCGCCGCGGCCGCGGCCTTCGGCCGGGCCTGCGCCCAGCGCCGGGGCGGCCTCGCCGACGCGGCCTCGAGCACGGAGGCGGCCCGCGACCTCGACGTCGTCCGCCGCGCCCTGGGCGAGCCGCAGCTGACGTTCCTCGGCTTCTCCTACGGCACCTACCTGGGGACGCTCTACGCGAACCTCTTCCCCGACCGCGTGCGGGCGCTGGCCCTCGACGGCGCGGTCGACCCGCTCGCGTGGCGCGGCAGCGACGCCACCCGCTTCGTCCCCGCCGGCGACCGCCTGCGCGCCGGCGACAGCGCCTGGCGCGCCACCCGCGAGATCTGGCGGCGGTGCGCGCAGGCCGGGCCCGATCGCTGCCGCCTGGCCGGGCTCGCGGAGGACCCTGCCGCGGCCTTCGCCGCGGTCATGGCCCGGTTGCAGCGGGGCCCGGTCACCGTCGCGGATCAGGGTGAGCGGCTCTCGCTCAGCTACGCCGACGTCGTCGGGGCCCTCCTGCGCGACCTCTACGACCCCGAGGCCGCGACGCTGCTCGACGACGTCGTCTCGGCCCTGTGGCGCCTCGTGCGGCCCGGCGCCGATCCGGCCGACCAGCGGGCCGCCCGTCGCGAGCTCGCCCGGGAGTGGACCGACCGCGGGTTCCGCCCGTCCGCGCGAGGCAGCGCCGTCGCGCCCGCGCAGTCCGGCCCCGTCGACACCTCCGCCGAGGGCTACGCGGCGGTGATCTGCAGCGACAGCCGCAACCCCGACGACGCCCGCACCTGGGCCGACAAGGCCGCCAGCACCCAGGCCCGCGCGCCCCACTTCGGGCTGCCGTGGCTGTGGGCGTCCGCCCCCTGCGCCGAGAGCACGTGGACGGCGCGCGACGAGGACGTCTACACCGGCCCGTTCACGCGCGCGACCGCCCACCCCGTCCTCGTGGTCGGCTCGCGGTGGGACCCGGCGACGCCGCTGGAGGGCGCCTCCCGCCTCGCCGGGCTCATGCCCGGGGCACGGCTGCTCGCCAGCGACTCGTGGGGCCACACCGCCTTCGGGACGTCGGCCTGCGCCACCGCCGCCGTCGTCTCCTACCTAGTCGCGCTCAAGCTCCCCGCCGCCGGGACGGTGTGCACCGGCGACGTCCAGCCGTTCACGCGCGACCTCGACGCCGACAGCTCGGCGTCCGCGGCCCGCGCACCGTCCGGAACCGACGGGACTGAGTCCGGACCCGGCGCGACGCCGTCCGCGGGCCCCGGGGAGCACGGCGCCCCGGTGCCGCTGGTGCCCCTCACGCGCTGAACGCCTGGTGCGTCGCATACGGACGTGCCGCACGCGACGCACCAGGCGTCGGCCTGCCGAGCTCAGCGCCTCAGAGGCGGGTCCGCCTCAGAGGCGGGGGGTCGTGCCGTAGTCGGTGGGGGTGCTGCCGTAGTCGCGGCGCTCGACCACCTCGGTGTGGCTCGTGTTGGCGCGCTGGCGGGCGAGCATCAGCGACAGCCCGATGGCCACGAGGCCCACGAGCATGCTGATCCAGCCGACCGCGTTGATGTCCAGGCCGCTGACGTCCCCGGTGACCGCGAACGCCAGGATCGCGCCGATCAGCAGGAGGAAGACTCCGACACCCAGGCCCATGTCGTTTCACCTCGTCGCTTCGTCGGGGGCGGCGGACCCGCCTCCGGTTCAGGCTGGAGGTTCCCGGCGCACCGGTGGGCCATGCACGCGTGACGACGGTGTCACCCCTCGGTGGCAGCGCGCCGTCCGGATCGGAGCCGCGCCGACGCCCCTCGGCGCACGAGGGCCCCGCGGACGCCGCAGCCGCGGCGCGGCGGGCCTCGCGATGGTCGCGCCGGGGGGTCGCGGGCTGGCAGTGTGGCCGGGTGAGCGAATCCACGGGGCTTGAGGATCTGTTCCACGCGGCGGAGACCGACCACTGGGTGCAGGCACAGCGGGAGGGCACCTACACCCGCTCGACGCTGGGGCTGTCGCTGGCCCAGGTCGGCTTCGTGCACTGCTCGTTCGCCGGGCAGGTGCAGCCGGTGCTCGATGCGCTGTTCGGCGGCGCCGACGACGTGACGCTCCTGCGGATCGACCCCTCGCGCCTCGAGGCGCCGGTGCGGGTGGAGGACCTCGACGGCCTCGGCGAGGCCTACCCCCACGTGTACGGGCCGATCCCCACCACTGCCGTCGTCGAGACGCGGGTGATGCGGCGGGAGGGCGGCCGCTGGCTGGCCGACCTGGCCGGGCCCTCCTCGTGAGACGTTCCGGGTGGTACCCGAGGCGGCCGTTCAGCGCCGTGCTCCTGCCCGTCCTCGTGATCGCGATCATCCTCACCGCCGACGTGCTCGAGGGCCCGAAGACGGCGTTCCTCGGCCTGCTCGCGGTGACCCCCATGCTGTCGGCGGTGTTCGGCTCGCCGCGCTGCGCCGCCTTCGTGGGCGCGATCGCGCTGGCCGCCGGGTGGACGTTCGGTCACGTGGCCGCCGACGGCAACGCCACCGCCCAGCACATCCGGCTCGCCGCCATCGCGATCTTCTCGGTGGTGGCGACCGTGGCCGCCGGGGCCCGCCTACGCACCCAGGAGCGCGCCGCGCGAGCCGACGACGTCGTCGCGGCCGTCGCCGCCGCCATCACCCGCCCCCTGCCGCGCACCGTCGCCGGGTACCGGGTGGCCGCCCGCTACCACGGCGCGGAGCACGAGGCGCAGGTCGGCGGCGACTTCTACGAGGTGCTCGCCACCGACGCCGGGCTGCGGCTGGTGCTGGGCGACGTGCGAGGCAAGGGCCTGGCCGCCGTCCGCCTCTCGAACTACGCCACGGGCGCGTTCCGCGAGGCGGCGCGCTCCCGCGGGCAGCTGCACGACGTCGTCGCCGCCATGGATGCGGTGCTGCGCCTGGACGGCGGACCCGAGGACTTCGCCACGGCGCTGGTCGCCGAGGTGCGCGACGGGGCGCTGTGGGCGATCAGTTGCGGCCACCCCGCCCCCGCGCTGGTCCGCAACGGGACCGTCACCTGGCTCGAGGCGCCCGTCGACGTCCCGCTCGGGCTCGGCGCCGGCACGATGCCCGCCGCCGCCGTGGCACGCGGCCCCGCCCAGGTGCTGCTCGTGACCGACGGCCTGCTGGAGGCGCGGGACCGGCGCGGGCGGTTCTTCGACGCCGATGCGGCGCTGCGCCGGATCGTCGCCGACTCCGGCGGGCACACCCCCGAGGGCGACGCGCTCCTCGCCGCGATGGCGAGAGCGGTGCGCCGGCACGCCGGTCAGCTGCGCGACGACGTGGCGCTGCTCACCCTCGCCCTGCCCTGACGCGCCCGCCCGATCCCCACGTCGAGCGCCGCGAGCAGCAGCGCGACCGCCACGACCGCCACGCAGACGGTGAGCGCGTCGCGGGCCGCCGGCGTCCAGGCCGCCGCGTCCACCGCCGGCCCGGCGCTCCTCCCGCCGCCGGTCCCGCCTGCGCCGAGGCGGGCGAAGAACACCGCCCCGACGACGGCGACCCCCAGGGCCGAGCCGATCCGCTGGCCGGTCTGCAGCACCCCGCCCGCGCTGCCCGCGCGGGCCACCGGCACCGTGGTCAGGGTGAGGGTGATGTTAGGGGCGATCACGAGGCCGCTGCCCACGCCCGCCACCAGCAGCGCGGGGGCCACGAGGACGCCCAGCGGGACGCCGTCCGGGCCGTGTCCGAGCAGCCACGACGCCACGGCGAGGCCCACGACGACGGCGAGCAGGCCCGCGACGACGAGCGGGCGCCCCACCCGCGTGACGATCCGCCCGCCCCACCCCGAGGCCACGGCCGAGCCCACCGCGAACGGCGTCACCGCGAGCCCCGACTCCAGCGCCGAGTACCCCAGGCCCGACTGGAAGTACTGCGCGAGCACGAAGAAGATCGCGGTGAACCCGGCGAAGTAGACCAGACCGAGCGTGGAGCCCAGGGCGTAGGACGGCTCGCGGAACAGCCGCAGGTCGACCATCGGATCGCCCCCGGCCGCGCCCACCCGGCGCTCCCAGGCGACGAACACCACGAGCAGGGCCGCCCCCGCGGCCAGCAGCGCCCACTCCGGCACCGGCAGGTGCGCGCGCGACTCCACCAGCGGCACGAGGACGGCGAGCAGCGCCAGCGCCAGCAGCAGCGCCCCGACCGGGTCCAGCCCCTGGCGGCGCTCGCTGCGCTTCGGGGCGGGCAGCAGCCGCCAGGCCATGACGACGGCGAGGATCCCCACCGGCACGTTGACGAAGAACACCGCCCGCCAGCCGTGGTCGGTCCCGAACGCCGCGATCAGGGCACCGCCGGTGACGGGGCCCACCGCCGTCGACAGGCCGATCGTCGCGCCCAGCAGCCCGAACGCCCGGCCACGCTCCGCGCCGCGGAACAGCTGTTGCACCAGGCCCGACGTCTGCGGGTTGATCATGCCGCCGGCCATGCCCTGCACCAGCCGCGCCGCCACCAGCCAGTTCGGGCCCGGGGCCAGCCCGCACACCGCGCTCGACAGCGTGAACAGGCTCAACCCCACGAGGAACACCGGACGCCGCCCCCGCACGTCCCCCAGGCGCCCGAACGCCACCAGCACGAGCCCGAACGACAGCGCGTAGCCCGCGACCACCCACTGCACCTGGCTCGGCCCCGCGCCGAGGCCCTCGCGGATGCTCGGCAGCGCCACGTTGACGATGCTCACGTCCAACAGGGCCATGAACCCGGCGATGAGGCAGACGGTGAACGCCTTCCACCGCCGCGGGTCGGGGGTGTAGTCGTCCTCCGGGTCCGGCACGCCGCCCATCGTGACGGTTCGACTGTCATCCCGCAGTCCCGCCCGCCCCCACGCGATCGCCCGGGCGCCCGGTGGTCATCCGGCCGTCCACGCGCACCGGCGGCCCCGCGATGTGTGCGCGTGACCCCACGGGGAACGGGGGGACGGTGAGCGGATGGCTGGAGGCGGGCGGCTGGGGCCTCGTGGCCGGGTCGGCCCTCGTGGTGGGCGCGGCGGCGGGCTACGTGATCCGGCTGCCGCAGAAGCTGATCGCTTCGATCATGGCCTTCGGCGCCGGCGTGCTGCTCTCGGCGGTGTCGTTCGAGCTGATCGGTGAGGCGGAGGACACCGGCGGTCTCGCGGCGACGGCGGCGGGTGCCGCGGTGGGCGCGCTGCTCTACACGGGCTGCAACGTGCTGCTGGCCCGCCGAGGCGCGCGGCACCGCAAGCGTTCGGGTGAGCAGCAGCCCTCGGAGGAAGAGCACGCCGGGTCGGGAGGTGCGCTGGCGCTGGGAGCGCTGCTGGACGGCGTCCCCGAGTCGATCGTCATCGGCGCGAGCCTGCTGGGCGGCGGGGCCGTGAGCGCCGTGACCGTCGTCGCCGTCTTCATCAGCAACGTGCCCGAAGGGCTGTCCAGCGCCGCCGGGATGCGCGCGGCCGGGCGCAGCGCCCGCTTCGTCTTCGCGCTGTGGGGCGGGATCGCGCTGCTCAGCGGCCTGGCCGCCGTCCTCGGGTACGTCGCCCTCGGGGACGCGCCGCCGCAGGTGCTGGCCGCCGTCACGGCGCTCGCGGCCGGGGCGATAATCACCATGGTGGCCGACACGATGATCCCCGAGGCGTTCGAGGAGACGCACCTCGCGATGGGGCTGATCACCCTGCTGGGGTTCCTCACGGCGTTCTCGCTGTCGGCCCGCGGCGGGTGAGTGTGCCTGAACCGTGATCGATCTCAGGGGGACGAAACCGGCGAGTGAGGATAGCGTCACCTCATGTCGGACGATCCCGTCGTTCAGCTCACATCGGACGATCTTCGCGTCGTCGAGCGGCCCGGCCCTGGTCCGCTGCCCGGTGGTGCGCCCCTGCTGTCGATCGAGCACGTCGACAAGCACTTCGGCGCCCTGCACGTGCTCAAGGACATCGACCTCACCGTCGCCCACGGCGAGGTCGTCGTCGTCATCGGGCCGTCCGGGTCGGGCAAGTCCACGCTCTGCCGCACGATCAACCGGCTCGAGCCGATCGACTCCGGGCGGATCCTGCTCGACGGCCAGGAGCTGCCCGTCGAGGGCCGCGCGCTGGCCCGGCTGCGCAGCGACGTCGGCATGGTGTTCCAGTCGTTCAACCTGTTCGCCCACAAGACGGTGCTGCAGAACGTGGCGCTGGGCCCGGTGAAGGTGCGACGGACGGCCAGGCGGGACGCAGAGGCGCTGGCCCTGGAGCTGCTGGAGCGCGTCGGCGTCGCGAACCAGAAGGACAAGTACCCCGCGCAGCTGTCCGGCGGCCAGCAGCAGCGGGTGGCCATCGCCCGCGCCCTGGCGATGAAGCCCAAGCTGATGCTCTTCGACGAGCCGACCTCCGCGCTGGACCCCGAGATGATCGGCGAGGTCCTCGGCGTCATGACCGACCTCGCGCGCGAGGGCATGACCATGCTCGTCGTCACCCACGAGATGGGCTTCGCGCGGCAGGTCGCCCACCGCGTCGTCTTCATGGCCGACGGCGCCGTCGTCGAGCAGGCCACCCCCGAGCAGTTCTTCTCCGCCCCCCGCACCGACCGCGCCCGCGACTTCCTGTCGCGGGTGCTCTCGCATTGAGGAGCAGCGCCATGACCACCCCCACCCGTCGCCGTCCCCGCGCCGTCCTGCTGGCCGTCGTCACCGGCGCCGCCCTGGCCCTGTCCGCCTGCGGCGGGTCGGACGACGACGCCGACCAGCCGGCCGCGAAGGTCGCGGCCAACCCCACGTTCGCGGCGGGGACGACGATGGACCGGCTCGCGAAGGCCGGCACCGTGAAGGTGGGCACGAAGTTCGACCAGCCGCTGTTCGGGCTGCGCGGCCCCGACGGCAAGCCGGTCGGGTTCGACGTCGAGATCGCGAAGATCATCGCCGGGGCGATGGGAATCCCCGCCGACAAGATCCAGTGGGTGGAGACGGTCTCGGCCAACCGCGAACCGTTCATCCAGAACGGGCAGGTCGACTTCGTCGTCGCGACCTACACGATCAACGACAAGCGCAAGGAGAAGGTCTCCTTCGCCGGGCCGTACTACGTGGCCGGGCAGACGCTGATGGTGCGCGCCGACGACGACAGCATCAAGGGCCCCGACGACCTCGCCGGCAAGAAGGTCTGCTCGGTCGAGGGCTCCACGCCCGCCGACCGGATCCGCACCAAGTACCCCCAGGCCACGCTCGTCCCGACCGACGTCTACTCCAACTGCCTCGAGCCGCTGCGCAACAAGCAGGTCGACGCCGTGACCACCGACAACGTCATCCTCGCGGGGTTCGTCGACCAGAACGAGGGCGACTTCAAGCTCGCCGGGGACCCGTTCTCCACCGAGCCCTACGGCATCGGCCTCAAGCGCGACGACGACGCCTTCCGCACCTTCATCAACGACACCCTCGAGAAGTCCGCCACCGACGGCTCGTGGGCCAAGGCGTGGGAGGCCACCGCCGGCAAGGTGCTGCCGACCCCGACGCCGCCCGCCGTCGACCGCTACACGAACAAGTGAGCCGCCGGTGAGCGCGATCACCGACAACCTCGACCTGTACTGGCAGGGCTTCGGCTCGACGCTGTTCCTCACCGTCGTCGCCGGGGTGTTGTCGCTGGTCGCGGGCACCCTCGTCGCCACGCTGCGGGTCTCCCCCGTGGCGGGGCTGCGGGCGTTGGGCGCCACCTACGTCGAGGTGTTCCGCAACACGCCCCTGACGGTGGTGTTCTTCTTCGTCGCGTTCGTCCTGCCCCGGCTCGGACCGGCCCTGCCGTTCCGGGCCGGGGCGCTGCTCGCGCTCACCCTGTACACGTCGGCGTTCGTCTGCGAGGCGGTGCGCTCCGGCGTCAACGGGGTGCCCGTCGGGCAGGCCGAGGCGGCCCGGGCCATCGGCCTGACGTTCGGCCAGACCCTGACCCTGGTGGTGTTGCCGCAGGCGTTGCGGGCCGTCGTCCCGCCGCTGATCTCGGTGTTCATCGCGCTGACGAAGAACACATCCATCGCCGGGGCCTTCTTCGTGGGGGAGCTGTTCAACGTGGGGCGACGGCTCGCGAACGCGAACGGGGACGCCGTCATCGCCGTCCTGCTCGGCGTCGCCTTCTTCTACCTGCTGATCACCGTGCCGGCCGGGGTGCTCGCCGGGCGGCTCGAGCGGCGCGTGGCGGTGGCCCGGTGAGCGCCGCGGCTCCCCCGCAGCCCGGGGGCGGGCTCGAGGTCGTCACGGCTCCGGCCCGCCGCGGACGGGTCTCCGCGCGGGCCAGCGCGCTGTACGACGTCCCGGGGCCGTGGGCCCGCCGGCGCAACCTGGTGTTGTCGGTCGTCGGGGTGGGGCTGGCCCTGGCCGGGCTGTGGTGGGTGTGGTCGACCCTGGACTCCCAGGGCATCTTCGACGAGCGCCGCTGGGACGTGTTCTCGGACCCCGTCACCTGGCAGGGGCTCCTGCGCGGGCTGTGGGCGACGCTGCGCGCCGCCGGGGTCGCCGCCGTGCTCGCGGCGGTGCTCGCCATCGGGGTCGCGGCCTGGCGCCGGGCGTCGTCGCGGCCGCTGCGCTGGTCGGCCACGATCGTCGTCGAGCTGCTGCGCGGCGTCCCCGTCGTGCTCATGATGCTGTTCGTCCTGCTGGTGCTGCGGACCTCGCCGTTCGTCGCCGTCGTCACCGGGTTGACGCTGTACAACGCCGTCGTGCTCGGCGAGATCCTGCGTGCCGGGCTCGAATCGTTGCCCCGCGGGCAGCGCGAGGCCGGCGCGGCGCTCGGGCTGCGGCCGGTGCAGGTGTTCACGCTCATCGAGCTGCCGCAGGCGCTGCGGACGATGCTGCCCTCCCTGGTCAGCCAGCTCGTGGTGCTGCTGAAGGACACCTCGCTCGGGTTCATCGTCAGCTACCCCGAGCTGCTGCGGCAGGTGCGCACGCTGAGCGAGTTCTTCGGCAACCGCTACCTGTTCTCGGTGTTCTTCGTCGGGGCCGGGATGTACCTCGCCGTGAACATCACCGTGTCGCGGTTCGCCGCCTGGCTGGAGCGTCGGACCGCCCGCGGGCGGTGATCTGGCTGGTCTCGTCGGCGCTCGTGGCGGCGACTCCGTTCAGGGTCTGTGGCGGGGCAGACCGGTCGTGACGTCGCGGGTCTGGCCTTGCCGCGGTGGCTGGGGTCGGCTCTTGGTCCACGCTCCTGCTCGCCGTCGGTGCGGGGCTGTGTGCCGCGGTGTCACCCGTGCGTCACCCCTCCATCCGACCCACTCGTCACGCTCGTCCGCGTCACCCCGCGCGTCGTCCAGCGGCGTCACCGGAGAGTCGTCCACGGCGCCTTCGGGTCGTCAGCAGCGCCCGACGGCGTCGTCCAAGGGCGCCGCACCGTCGCGTCATTGACCGGCCCTCACCGTCGCGTCCATTGAGCGGCGCCGCACCGTCGCGTCGTCATCAGGCCCGCACCTTCGCGTCGCGGATCGGCACCGCACCATCACGTCGCAGCCCGGCGCCCAGCGGCGTCTCGTCCAAGAACGCCGGACGTCGCGTTGTCCGGCGCCGCCGAACCCTGCGCGTCACCGCGCGGCGCCGCAACCCGTTCGTGGTCGAGCGGGGTGCTGGCTGGTGGGTCAGGCGGCGTGGGGGTTGCGCAGGTGTTGGGCGAGGTGGGAGGCCCGGGCGGCGTCGGCGTGGGTGGTGTTGAGCAATGCTCGTCGGTGAGGGTCGACCCAGGGTGGGGGGATCACCCAGGGGATGCCGTCGCGGATCTCGATGTCCCATACGCCTTGGTGGTGGGCGGCGTGGTGGCGGGGGCAGAGCAGGGCGAGATTGTCCAGGTCGGTGGCGCCGCCGTCGCCCCAGTGGACGACGTGGTGGGCGTCGCAGCCGTTGGCGGGCACACCGCAGCCGGGGATGACGCATCCCTTGTCGCGTGCAGTGAGTGCCCGGCGTTGGGTGGGCGTGGCCAGCCGTAGTGATCGGCCGACGTCCAGTGGTGCGCCCGAGGGTGTGAGGGTGAGGCGGGTCAGGACCGCGTCGCAGGTGGTGTGGGCGAGGACCGGGTCGCTGATCGGTCCGACGCCGTCCGCGTGAGCCAACCACGGCCCGGGTTGGCTTGCCGGTTCCTGGGCGTGGGGCTCGTGCTGGTCGCCGTGGGTGTTGCGCTGGTCGCGGTGTCCGGCGTTCGCGATGGCGTGGTCGCCGTGGTCGTCGTCGCGGCCCGCGCGGGGCGTGTCG
Organism: Kineosporiaceae bacterium; assembly: GCA_046330935.1. Taxonomy (GTDB): domain Bacteria; phylum Actinomycetota; class Actinomycetes; order Actinomycetales; family Kineosporiaceae; genus JAXLRU01. The sequence goes on along the minus strand of JAXLRU010000002.1, from coordinate 930,721 downwards.
GTCACGGCCGCGGTCGGGGCGGGAACACCGGCCCCGCCCTCGCCACGCGAACCGATGCTGGTGGCCGTGCAGTGGTAGGTGTGGGCGCGTGCGGCACGGGTGACGTGGTCGAGGGTGGTCACGACGCTGACCTGGGCCCGCACGGGTGCGCCGGGGCTGGTGAGGGCGTGTTCGGCCATGAGGACCAGGGCGTCGGCGCGGCGCTGGTCCCGGGTCCGGGTGTCGCCGACCTCGACGACCTCACCGTGCTCGTCCGCGGCGGTGCCCGGCGGGGGGACGGAGGCGAACGCGTCCATGGCGGTCGCGAACGTGAGCGCACCGACGGGGTCGAGGGCGAACCGGCCCACGAGCATGCCGAGGCTGTCGACGGCGGTGGTGCAGGAACGGCGTTCGTGGGCGCGGGGGTCGAACCCGCCCGACCCGTCAGGGTCGACGACCTCGACCAGATGCCGGACCAGCCGGTCCAGCGTGGCCGGGGAGTGCCGGTGGGCCTGCTCGGTGAGGAACGCATCCACCCGGTCCAGCCCCGACCGGCCCTCCTCGTCGACGTGGGCCAGCAGGTGCGAGGGGATCCGCGAGAGCGCTTTCACCGCGACGTCGACATGCGCCCGCGACACCGCCCCCGCAGCGAACGCCGCCGCCAGGACCGGCAACCGCCCCGCACCCCCACCACCCATGAGCGACCCAGGCACCACCACCCCCGCCACGGCAGCAGGATCGGTGGCAGCAGCAGTGGGGTCGAGGTCGGCGGTGTCGGCTGCGGTGTCGAGGGTGGCTGCGGCGGTGGCGATCGGCAGCGTGCGTGCGGCAGCGACATCACGCCCGGCCTGACCGGCACCCACTCGGCACGCCCCGGTCAGGAACGTCTGCGCGACCCGCCCCGCCGCCGCACCAGCCACAGCACCCGGACGCGCATCCAACTCCGCGATCAGATGCAACCGCGCCGCCGCGACCCGCGACACCAGCTGCTCGAAAAGCCGCACACTCTCCCGGGACTCACCATCGGAAAGACCCGACAAACGGACCGCCAGAAGAGCATCGACGGAATCGTGGACGGCTTCGATCTCGGCGAGGACGTGAGTGAACGAAAGAGAGCAGATATCAGGCTCAGCGACAGCCTTCACCGGCACATCGCCGCTGCTCAGAAGGCCTTCGTTCATGGTGGAAGTGTAGCGTGATGCACCAGCACAGGGCCACCCGATAGAGAGATGAGTAACGCGATGGTAATCCTCGGAGAATTGCTCTCTCAGGATGTCGGTCTAGTCAGACTCGCCGACCCTTCACAAGCCTGGGCAATGACTCCGGGGAACGCCGCCAGAAGCTCCACATCGAGCCGCTGACTCACGCGCTCATCCGAGGCGTCAGCGGCGCTGATCCCGATACGCCCTTCCGGGGGAAGGGGCCGCGAGCCCAGAGACAGGCGACCGGGGTCCGCAAGCCAGGGGCTCGCTGCCCCGGGAGTCCGGTGAGTCGGTGAGTCGGTGAGTCGGTGAGTCGGTGAGTCGGTGAGTCGGTGAGTCGGTGAGTCGGTGAGTCGGTGAGTCGGTGAGTCGGTGAGCAGGCAACCGAGCAGCGTCGGGAACCGTCAAGGCCGCAAGCGCACAGAGCAACCGGCCCGGGCGTCAGCCCGCACCCGACCGACGTCGTCAGCGTGGCGGGTACAGCACCCAGCGCACCTGTGGCAGCTGCTCGGCGGCTCCGACGAGGAGGGGACGGACGTCGCTCCACGGCAGCCCACCGTTGCCGCAGCCCAGTGCCGGGACGGCGACCGAGGCGACGCCCAGTGAACGAACCGCGTCGACGAGCCCAGCGACCCCGCTCTCGACGTCGTCCAGGCGCGAGGCGCTGCGCCAGTGCCGCTTCGTCGGCACGTTCAGGACGTACCGGCGAAGGCCGGCGGCGCCGGTGTCGTGCACGAGGACGCTCCCGACGGCCAACTCCCCCGACGCGCACGCCCGCCGGTACTCCACCTCGTTGGCGGGGAACGCGCGCTTGAATTGCAGCGCGATCCCCTTTCCCATGACGCCGACCGTGTTCACGGCATTGACGACCGCTTCGGTATCCGCCGCGAGCAGGTCCCCGTCAGCCCATTCGATCACTGCCGCCCCCTCACCGCCGACATCGCGCCGTGTCCGTTGCTACCACCGCCCTCCGACACCCGGTGCGAGGATGCCGGGGTGATCGACGATCGGTGGGCCCGTGGCGCGAGCTGACGTCCTCGCCGGGCTGGTGAGCCGATGGGACGACACCGGCGTCGGGGCGACGCGGCAACGGCTCGTCGCCGAGCTGCTGGCGGGTTCGACGCCGACGAGCAGCCCCTTCGGTCGGGTCGAGGGCCGACTCGACCTGCGCGGGCTTCCCGTGACGGCCGCCCTCTCACCGCAGACCAGCAGGGCCGACGTCGGGACGGCCGACGGCCAGGGCTGGCGGAGCATCGACCTGAGCGGTGCGGAGCTGTCCGGCATGAACTGGCGCGGCCACCGCGTCGAGGACTGCGTGTTCGACCACGCCCGGCTCGAGGGTCTGCGGTGTTGGGCCGTCACCGTGACCGGGTCGTCCTTCGTGGGCGCCGACCTGCGAGCCGGGCAGCTCGGGCCGCTGCCCACCGGGCAGGTCGGGCCCAGCCGGTGGAGCGAGGTCGACCTGCGCAGGTCCGATCTCCGCGGGGCTCATGCGGGCGCGGAGTTCACCTCCGTCGACCTGGGCAACGCCAAGCTCACCGGTGCCGACCTGGGCTGGAGCACCCTCACCGACGTGCGCTTCGCGGGCGTCGTCCACGGCCTCACCATCGGCGCGCGGCCGGTGTCGGACCGCCCCGCCGGCTGGACCCTGACAGCGGTTGACCTCACCGCCGCCCGACCGCGCGGCCTGCGCCTCATCGGCGTCGACCTCGGCACGCGCGACGTGCGCCTGCCCGAGGACGACGAGCATTGGCGCGTGCCGGAGTGGCCGGCCGTCCTGGACGCGGTGGAGTCCCGGGCGCTGCGGACGGGGGACGACGACGCGCGGCTCGCCGCCGCGGTGTGGGTCGACCGCCAACGGGCCGACCTCGGCCCACGGCAGCGCGAGGGCTTCGTGGCGCGTCGCGATCTGCTCGAGCTCGGCGGGCCGGCTCTGGCCGCCCTCGTCCGGGACGTGATCGCACCGGCCGGCTGACGCCCCCCTGCTCTCGACGGCGGCGAGCCTCACTGCCCGATCATCAAGACCCGTCCGCCGACACACCCCTACCGGAACGAGCCCCACGAGAACCGGCCCCTCGCGCACCGGCCGGCCGGGTCAGCGGGGGGTCGAGCTCGACGAGCCCGCCGGCGCGGTACAGCCCGGCGGGGCGCCCCTTGCCACCGGTGAGCCGCTGGCCCTCCGCGGGCACGACGAACCCCTCGACCCCGTGCACGCGCTTGCGGAAGTTCACCCGGTTCAGCGGCACCCCCCAGACCGCCTCGTAGACCTGCTGCAGCTCGCCGATCGTGAACTCCTCCCGGCAGAACGACGTGGCCAGCGACGTGTACTCGAGCTTGGCCGCGACCCGGTCCACGGCGTCGGCGAGGATCGCCGCGTGGTCGAACGCGAGCGCGGGGGCGTCGGGCTCGTCGTCCCCCGCCTCCGCGGGGTCGAGGTCGTCGACCCGCCACCAGCGTGCGTGAGCGGCGTCGGACCCGGCGACGGGGTCGGGCAGGTCGGGCGCGAAGGCCACGTGCGCCACCGACACCACCCGCATCCGGGGGTCGCGGCCCGGCGCCCCGTACGTCCGCAGCTGCTCCAGGTGGCCGCCGAACGCGGCGAGCGACGTCTCCTCCGCGAGCTCCCGCCACGCGGCGGCCTCGATGTCCTCGTCGATCCCCACGAACCCGCCGGGCAGCGCCCAGCACCCGGCGTACGGGTCGGCGTCACGCTCGACGAGCAGCACCCGCAGCGCACCGTCGCGGATGGTGAAGACGGCGAGGTCCACCGTCACGGCGAACGGCGGGTAGGCGCCCGCGTCGTAGCCCTCGGGGGCGAGGGCGGGGCTGCTCATGCGGCGTCGGAGGTGCGCAGCAGCCCCCCGGTCTCGGTGATCCGGGCGTACGCGGCCGCTTCCAGCTCGGGGCTGACGCCGGCGGCGAGGTCGGTGAGGACGGTCGTGCGGTAGCCGAGGGCCAGGGCGTCCAGGGCCGTCGCCGCGACGCAGTGGCTACTCGCCAGCCCGACGACGTGGACGCCGCTGACCCCCGCCTCCTTCAGCAGCTCGTCGAGCCCGCGCCCGTCGTCCGCCGTGGCCTGGAAACCCGAGTACGCCGCCTCGTGGCGCCCCTTGCGCAGCGCGGCGGTGACGACGTCGGCCACCGGCGCACCGAGCCCGGCGGCAAGCCCGGGGTGCAGCTCGGCCCCCGGCGTGTCGGCGACGCAGTGCGCCGGCCAGCTGTCGACGAAGTCGGGGGCCTGCGCGAAGTGCGGGCCCGGGTCGACGTGCCAGTCCTGCGTCGTGACGACGACGGCGTAGTCACCGGCGCGATCGCGCAGGTACCGGCCGATTCGCTCGGCGCACGCGGCCCCGCCGGGCACGGGCAGTGACCCCTCGACGAAGTCGTTCTGGACGTCGACGACGATCAGCGCGGTGGTCATCAGGGTCTCCTTCGGGGGTGGGGAGGTCGGGCGGGCAGGTCGGGCTCGGGGCGGGCGGGCAGGTCAGGCAGGGACGCCGGCTGCGCTCAGCCTGGGCGAGCCGTCGTCGAGGCGCAGGTCCGACGGCAGCAGCTCGGCCTTCGCGGCGGCGTGATGGGCGCGGATCTCGGCGAGGCTCGGCCGGTGGCAGGCGACGCCGGCACGGATCACCGGGACCTGGAGCGGCCGGGCGGCCACCACGCCGTCGGCCGACGCACCGCCGGACAGCACGCCGTCGGCGGGAGCGCCATCGTCCAGGTGCCGGACGGCGACGTGCTCGCGGACGGCACGCCCGTCGCCGTCGAGCACTCGGTGGGCGACCTTGAGCCCGCCGACGCTGCCCTTCGCTGCGGAACGCTTTGCGACGGGGCGCAGGGGCGCGCGCGGATCGGGCGAGTCGGCGACGGCGACCAGCTTGTAGACCATCCCCGCAGTGGGGTGCCCCGAGCCGGTGACCAGCTTCGTGCCGACCCCGTAGCTGTCGACGGGCGCGCCGGCGAGGGCCGCGATGCCGTGCTCGTCGAGGTCGCCGGTGACGACGATCGCGGTACCCGTGGCGCCGGCGGCGTCGAGGACCGCGCGGGCGCGGCGGGCCTCGGCGGCGAGGTCGCCGGAGTCGATCCTGACGGCACCGAGCCGCGGACCGGCAGCGCCCAGGGCGTGGGCGAGCCCGTCGCGGGTGTCGTAGGTGTCGACGAGCAGCGTGGTGCCGGCGCCGAGGGCGGCGACCTGGGCCGCGAACGCCGCGAGCTCGTCACGGTGGGCGAGGGTGAACGCGTGCGCGCTGGTGCCGGTGGTGGGGACGCCGTGCCGGAAGCCGGCCTCGAGGTTGGACGTCGCGTCGAACCCCGCCAGGTAGGCGGCTCGCGCGGCGGCTACGGCCTGCGCCTCGCCGGTGCGCCGGGACCCCATCTCGATCAGCCGCCGCCCCCCGGCCGCCGTCACCATGCGCGCCGCGGCCGAGGCGACGGCGCTGTCAGCGTTGAGGACCGACAGGACGAGCGTCTCCAGGACGACGCAGTCGGCGAACGTGCCGCGGACCGTCAGCACCGGGGAGTGGGCGAAGGAGAGCTCCCCCTCGCGGTAGGCGTCGACGTCGCCGGTGAACCGCCAGCCGTCCAGGTGGGCCTGGGTGCGCTGGTCGATGACGCCCTCGGCGAGCAGCCAGGCGAGCTGTTCGGGGGTGAAGCGGAAGGCCGCGATCGCCTCGACGAGCCGGCCCAGCCCGGCGACGACGCCGTAGCGGCGGCCGGGGGGCAGGGATCGGGCGAAGACCTCGAAGACCGCCGCGTGGGCGGCCGTGCCGTCGGCGAGGGCGGCCCGCAGCATCGTCAGTTCGTAGCGGTCGGTGAGCAGCGCCGTCGACGCCGGGTACCCGGGCGGGAAGGGGCTCGCCGCGCGGGGCGTGGCGGGGACGGCGACCTCGTTCCCCGAGGCGGCGCCCGCGACTCCGGCATCCTCGGGGACCGCGGGCCGGGCGGGGTGGGTCAGCGACGGCATGGGTCACGTCCTTGTTAGTTCCTGAGAGGAACATAATGCCGCACCGAGCGCCCCGCAAGCACTTCGTGCCCCTCCGGCACCAAAGGTGACGGCGACGCCGGGCAGGTTCAGACCCTTGTCCGCCCGACCCGCTCGGCCGCACGCCCCCGCCTCGACACCCGCCGCCCGGCGCACGGGCCCCCGTGCGCGCTCCCCACCGAGGGCCGACGGCGTCACAGCCGCAGTCCGGCCGAGCCCGGCATGTGACCGCTCACATCAAGATTATCCCGAGACGCAGAGAATCTTGAGGATTTCTGTCAGCGAGACCATTCCCGGCGCACGCGGAGATCTGATGGAGAACGATGTTCCGACACGCCCGAAACGTTGACCGGGCTTCCCCGACCCGAGTAACTTCCGCGTTTTCCTCCTACGGCCGCCCTTCGGCGCGCCGGCTCGACGCCTGTGAACGAGGAGTGCGATGACGCGGTCCCGAGTTCTGATCACGGTCGCCTGCCTGACGGCGGCGGTCCTGTCGCCCTTGGCCACGACGCTGGGGGCGAGCCAGGCCCACGCGCTGGACAACGGCGTCGCGAAGACCCCTCCGCTTGGCTGGAACAGCTGGAACAGCTTCGGGTGCAACCCCAGCGAGACGCTCGTCCGGCAGATGGCCGACGCGATGGTCAACAGCGGCATGCGCGACGCCGGGTACCAGTACGTGGTCATCGACGACTGCTGGTTCAACCCCAACCGGGATTCTGCGGGCAATATCCAGCCGAACACCTCGCGGTTCCCGAACGGGATGAAGGCCGTCGGCGACTACCTGCACTCCAAGGGCCTCAAGTTCGGCATCTACGAGGGCCCGCTGACCAAGACCTGCGCCCAGTACTTCAACTCCTACCCCGGCGCCACGGGGAGCAAGGGCCACGAGTACGCCGACGCCAAGCAGTTCGCGTCCTGGGGCGTGGACTACCTGAAGTACGACTGGTGCGACCCCTCGGGCTCGATCGACGACCAGGTGCGCACGTTCAACGTCATGCGTGACGCCCTGGCGGCCACGGGCCGGCCGATCGTCTACAGCATCAACTCCAACAGCGTGCACTCGAAGACGGGCCCGCAGCGCAACTGGGGTGACGTCGCGAACATGTGGCGCACCACGGAGGACATCCAGGACATGTGGATGTCCAACCAGACCAACGGCTACCCGATGGGCGTGCAGAACATCGTCAACGTGACGGTGCCGCTGGCCGCCTACGCGAAGCCGGGCCAGTGGAACGACATGGACATGCTGGAGGTGGGCCGCGGGGGCATGACCGACACCGAGCAGCGCAGCCACTTCGCGCTGTGGGCGATCATGAACTCGCCGCTGATCGCGGGTAACGACCTGCGCACGATGAGCACGACCACCCGCGACATCCTCACCAACCGCGACCTGCTCGCCATCAACCAGGACCCGCTGGGCATGCAGGCGCGCCAGATCTCCTTCGACGGCACCCGCCGCGTGCTGGCCAAGCCGATGGCCGACGGCAGCTGGGCGGTCGCCCTGTTCAACCAGGGGACGTCGACGACGACGATCTCGACGAACGCCGCCGCGATCGGCGCCACGGGCGGGCCCTTCACGCTCAAGGACGCCTGGACGAAGGCCGTCACCACGACGACCGGCGACATCTCCGCGAGCGTCCCCGGCCACGGGACGGTCGTCTACCGGGTGACGAGGGCCTCCACGCCCACCCCGACCACCACCACGCCGTCGCCGACGACCAGCTCGCCGGATCCGACGACCAGCAGCCCGACGACGTCCGGCCCCACCCTGCCGAAGAAGTCGTTCTCGCTGGTCAACGCGGCGGGCAGCGCCTGCCTGGACGCCCCCAACAGCGCCACCACCGACGGCACCCAGCCGATCGTCTGGACGTGCCACAGCGCCGCCAACCAGGCGTGGGTGCTGAAGAAGAAGACGCTGCAGGTGCTCGGCGTCTGCCTCGACGTCCCCGCCGACGCCACCGACGGCACCGCCGCCCGGCTGATGCGCTGCACCGGCTCGGCCTGGCAGAAGTGGCAGCTGCGCAAGGACGGCACCGTCTACTCGCCCAAGGCCAAGCTGTGCCTGGACGCCGGTGCCGGCGCCTCGAACACGCCGGTCACCCTGCGCACGTGCACCAAGGACGCGGCGCAGCGCTGGAGCCGCGACTGACGCCTGCACCTCAGATCTGGGGAGCATCTGCGCGGTCATACCGCGCAGATGCTCCCCAGATCACGTTTGCCCGGTATCAGTGTGACCCGCGCCACCTCCTGGACCCACGTAACCGACGACACAGCGCAGCGGACTCTGACTCAGGGTGACGCGGCGCGAGGCCGAGGGGTGGGATCGAGCGTGGCGAAGCACCGGCACGGCACCGCCGAGCCCACCCTCGCCGCCAGCCGCGCCTGGCCCCGCGCCGTCACGCTCGTCTCGGCCCGCGACGGCGCCGCCCTGCACGTCATCACGGCGACGGCGGTGGTCCTGGCCGCGATGGACCCGCCGATCCTCACCGTCGCGGTAGCGGCCACCTCCCGCATCCGCGCCCTCGCCGAGGCCGGACGCGGGTTCGCCGTCGCCGTCCTGGCCGCCGACGGCGCCGACCTCGCCGAACGCTTCGCCGCCCCCGGCCGGCCCGCCGACCACACCCAGCTGGCGGGCCTGAGCTGGGACGACGCCCCGGTCAGCGGCGCGCCCGTCCTCGCCCACGGCGTCGCGGCCTGGTTCGACTGCCGGCTGCGCGGCGTGGTCGCCGTCCCCGGCGCCCCCGGACAGGTGCTGCTGGCCGGACGCGTGGCCGCCGCAGGGCGCGCCCCCCACACGCCCGGGGGCGCGCTGCTGCGCGCCGAGGGCGCCTACGAACCGTTCCCGCCCGAGACCGGGTGGGCACCCGAGCCGGACCAGCAGCCCCTGCTGGCCGGCGCGAGCGCGGGAGGGAGGTGATCCGCATGAAGAGCATCGCCGTCCGTAAGGCGGGCGAGGTCCGCCTCACCGCCGCCGCGCGCTACTGCTACGCGTGCTGCTGCTGCGGCTCGATCAAGGTCGCCTGACCGATCGCCGCCGCACCCCGGGTCCACCGGCCGCCGCTCACCGGGCCGGTCCCCACTGCCGACCGGCCGGGCGGGTGTGCCCACCCCGCCCGGCCGGCGCTCCACCCCGTCCCGTCACGCCGAGTCAGGAGGTCCGTCGTGTGCGGCGCCGACACCGTGCGGTTCCACCCGCTGACCTTCCTCGACGAGGGCGAGGAGGTGGTCGTGGGACGCACCGACATCGACTCCTACGCCGTCCTCCCGCCCGACGGCGCCGACCTGCTGCGCCGCCTCACCGGGGGCGAGGCCCCCGAACTGGCCGCGGCCTGGTACCGCAGGACCCACGGCGAGGACGTCGACGTCACGGGGTTCCTGGAGGCGATGCGGGAGTTCGGGTTCGTGGACGACGGCCCGCCGGACGCCGCCGGGAGCCGCCCGCCGACGCCGGTGCGCTGGCAGCGGCTGGGACGCGCGGCGTTCTCCCCGCTCGCGTGGGTGCTGTACGCCGGGCTCGTCGCCGCCGCGGTCATGGCCTGCGTGGCGGACCCGGGCCTGGCGCCACGGCACTCGCACGTCTTCTTCACCGACTCGCTGATCGTCATCGAGCTCACGATCCTCGTGCTGCAGACGCCGCTGACCCTCGTGCACGAGTGGTTCCACGTGCTCGCGGGGCGCCGGCTGGGCCTCAACACCCGCATCCGCCTGTCGCACCGGTTCGTCGTCGTCGTGTTCGAGACGGTGATGGACGGGCTGGTGGCGGTGCCCCGACGCAAGCGCTACCTGCCGATGCTCGCGGGGCTGCTCGCCGACCTGCTGGTGGTCAGCGCGGCGACGCTGCTCGCGTGGGCCCTGCGCGGCCCGGGCCAGCACCTGCCCGGCGCGCCGACGGCCGCCGCGGTCAGCCTGGCCGTGGCCTTCACGACGCTGCCGCGGATGGCCTGGCAGGGCTACGTGTTCCTGCGCACCGACCTGTACCACCTCGTCGTCACCGTCCTCGGCTGCCAGGACCTGCACGGCGCCGCCCGGGCCCGCCTGCACAACGCGGTCGCCGCCCGGCTGCCCCGGCGCGTCCCCGCCCGGGCGGCGTGGCGGACGCCGGTCGACGAGACGGCGTGGGGACGCCGCGACCGCGCCGCCGCGGGCTGGTACGCGTGGCTGATGGTCGCCGGGTACGGTCTCGCGGGCGCCGTCACCGTCCTCGTGATGATCCCTCTGGCCTGGCGGTTCTTCGCCACCGCCGTCGATCGCGCCCTGCTCGGCGGGGCCGGCGGCACCGGGCAGCTCCTCGACTCCGCGCTGATCCTCGCCCTCAACGGCGGCCAGCTGCTGCTGGCGGGCTGGCTCGCCGTCCGCGAGCGCCGCCGGCGCCGCGCGCCCCGCACCCGCGCCGGCACCCGCCCCGGCAGCGGACCCCGCCCCGGCAGCACGGACGCGCCGTCCGAGGGCCACCGACCCGACCCCGAACCCCTCGCCGTCCTCGAAGGGACCCCGGCATGACCGCCACCGTCGCCACCCCGGCCCCCACCCCGACGAGCGTGCCCTCGAGCGGCGCCCCGACCCCTCCGGGCGGCGGGCTGCGCCTGCGGGTCAGCGCCGACCGCCGGCTGCGCGGGCCCTTCACGGCCGCGTCGCAGGTGCTCACGGTGCTCGTGCCGATCGCCCTGCGGCGCGACCCCGCGCTGGTGCGCGCCCACGACATCGAGATCAGGGCGGTCTGCCCCGACCTGCGCCCGCTGGTGCCGGGCACGCGGGAGACCCTGACGTCGTCGGCGTCGCCGAGCGGCCGCACCCGCTTCTACCCGCGGGCGCGGGTGACGCGCCTGGCCCACGGCGTCACCGAGTTCGTGCTGGCCTGCGTCGCCGCGGGTGACCTGGCCGAGCTGGTCGTCACCGGCGCGGGCGCGGCCGACGCGACGGACGTCGAGTGGTTGACGGTGCTGCGTCGGCGGTCCGAGGGCCGCCCCCTGGCGCTGACGGTGGCGGCCGCCGACGTCGACGCGGCCGCGGTGCTGCTGCAGGCGGCCACCGACGGCGCGCAGGCGCCCGCGGCCTGGCACGACGGGCGGGCCCAGGCGCTGCTGCGGCGGGCCGACGCCGGGGAGGAGGGGCTGCGCCTGGGCGCGATCCCGTACCACCTGGAGCGTGGTGGCGACCCGGCCGGCGCGGGGGTGGCGGCGCTCCAGCACGCCATCGAGCACTGCGTGCTGGAGGGGTTCTACGAGGCCGTGATCGACCTCGGCGAGCGCCTGATGCCGCTGCTGGACTGGGACGAGCGCACCGAGGAGGCGTGGCTGGTCACCGCCAAGGTGACCACGGCCCTGACCGGCCTCGACCGCGCCGAGGAGGCCCGCGAGTGGTTCCTGCGCGCCCAGGCCGCCACCACCGACCCGGGCGTGCACCTGCAGTCGGCGTACGGCCTGGCGATGATCGACACGCGGTTCGCGAAGCAGCGCGACCACCACCGGGCGAAGGCGGCCGTGAACACGGCGATTGCGATCGCGCGGGTCCTGCCCGACGAGCAGCGGCGGGCGTTCAACACGACGTTCAGCGAGAACGGCCTGGCCCTGGTGGAGATGCACCGCGGCGACCTGCACGAGGCGCTGCGCCTGGTCACCGAGGGCATGGCGCGCCTCGACGCCGACGTCTCGCCCGACCAGCACACCCAGCACCGCTCGGTGCTCGCCTACAACCGGGCCCAGCTGCTCGCCGGGCTGGGCCGCCTCGAGGAGGCCCTGACCGCCTACGGCGAGGTCATCGCCGAGGACCCGAACCACTCGGAGTACTACCTGGAGCGGGCGTCGCTGTGGCGGCGGGCGGGGCAGCCGCAGCTGGCCCTCGACGACTACGCGATGGCGATCCGGCTGTCGCCGCCCTACCCGGAGCCGCACTACAACCGCGCGGAGCTGCTCGCCGGGCTGGGTGAGCCCGACCTCGCGGCCGAGGGCTTCGCGTCGGTGCTGGAGCTCGACCCCGAGTTCCCCGGCGCCCGGGTCAACCTCGTCTCGGCGCTGCTGGAGGCCGGCCGGCACGAGGCCGCCACGACGGCCCTGGGCCCGCTCGCCCACGCCGAGCCCGCCGCCGTCCTCGCCGCACCCGACGGCACGATGCTGCTGACCCTGCGCGCCCAGCTCGCCCACGCGGCAGGTCAGGACGCCGAGGCCCGAGCCGACCTCGACGCGCTCCTGGCCGCCGACCCCGACTGCGTCGTCGCCCTGGCCACCCGCGCGCTGCTCGCCTTCTCCGAGCAGACCCCCGACGCCGTCGCGTCCGCCGTCGCCGACCTGCGCCGCGCCGTCGCCCTGGACGACGACGAGACGCTGCGCGACAACCTCGCCGTCGCGCTCGCCTGGCGGCCCGGGGACGCTCAGGACGGCGGGGGTCAGCGCGCCGAGTAGTGGTTCGCGACGGCCGTCGCCGACATCGCGGCGTCGCGGCGACCCGACGGCCCCGTGGGACGACGTCGTGGCCATCGAGCCGGTCGAGGACGCCGAGCCGGTGCGCGCCTGCGAGGCGCCGACGTCACAGCGCGGCGACGAACGCCGCGTAGTGCGACCGGACCTGGCGGTCGCTGAGCGCCGTCCAGAAGATGGCCGCCTCGTCGAACCAGCCCTTCGCGTAGTTGCCGGACCCGCTCAGAGCGCCGATGTAGAGGTTCTGGGTGTTGTTGTTGATGGTGCCCGAGGCTGCGGTCGGCCCGCTGCGCAGCGCCCCGTTCCAGTAGAACCGCAGGTTGGACCCGTCATAGGTGCAGACCAGGTGCACCCACTGACCCACCGGCAGCTGCAGGCCCGCGCTCCCCACCACGCTGATCGTCCCCGAGCTGTTCTGCCGCGAGCAGTACACCTGGCCCGCGTTGGCGTCCGCGGCGCCGTTGTAGGCCATCTCGTAGCCGCCCGCACCGCTGCCGTTGTTGTTCTTCCCGATCAACCGGGGGTTACCCGAGGCTGCGAGCGAGTCCAGCTTGAACACGACCTCGAGGCTGAAGGGCTGGTTGTTGTTCATGGACAGGTCGACGTGGTGGTTGACCTGCGCGTACTGGCTGGTGCCGTTGAACCGCACCGACTTGTCCGCGGTCGTCGAACCGCCCGTCTGCTGATAGGTGGGGCTGTTCACGTACGAGCCGCCGTAGTTCGTGGTGCCGCCGAGCTGCACGAGGGTGGAGTTGCTCTCCGAGAACCGCCAGTGCGCCGCCAGCTGGGTGCTGCTGTCGTTGACCAGGGTCGTGGGGTAGCTGTTCCAGGCGAACGTCGTGGTCGCCGACGGGTTGGACGTCGTGCGCGACCACGGCGTGGCCCAGCCCGGGGCGTGCGCGCGCGGGCTCTGCGGCGTGACCGTCGCGAGCGCCGCCAGCAGCACGGCGTGAACGGCCACGCGACGACGGCGACGCGCGGCGGCGGCCCTACGGACGGCGTCGCGCCCGCGCACGGCGTCGCCACGGTTCCCCGCCCGTGTCACGTGCCGGCCCTCGCTTCCCACGTGAAGGAGAGCGTGACCTGCGAGCCCTGCTGCGCGATCGGCGTCCCGGCCCCCACGGACAGGGACACGCGGTACGTGCGGGTCTCGGTGGTGGTCGGCGCCCAGGTGAGCAGCCCGTTGCTGTACTGCGTGGCCGCGAAGGTGTTGACCGTGGCGTTGAACGGTGTCGAGGTGGCCGAGAAGCCCGAGCACGAGCTGCTCGACCCGCCCGTCCCCTCCTCGATCTTCAGGGTCACGTAGGGGTAGATGCCGCTGTCACCGCTGACGCTGCCGTAGAGGCGGATCCCCGTCGCGGCACCGCCGGTGTAGGTGACCGCGATGCACTCGACGCTCGCCGTCGACGTCACGACCCCGCCGAACATCGCCGTGTCGGAGTCGTCGTCGCCGATCGCGATCGTCGTCGTCGTGAACGAGGTGGAGGGCGTCTGGGTTCGCGAGAGGAACGCGGCGGCGGTCGAGGGCACGGCCAGGTACCCGCCGTACACGACGGCGACCGCCAGCGCGGAGGCGAACGCGTGCGCGCGGCGGTGTCGGCGCGTCGGCCGCATTCCCATGGCCTGTGTCTCGCGCGAGCCGGCGCCCGACTTGAGACGGCTCACACCGCTGAGCCTCGCCTCACCCGCGCGGGCGCCCCCTCCACCCGGTCGGCGCAGTCCTGCCGACCGCCCACGCCCTCCCGGCCGGTGCAACCCTCCCGGCGACCGGGCCCTCGCGGGTCACAGCCCCGACAGGTAGGCGTAGTAGTGCGAGCGCACCTGCCGCGCCGACAGCGCCACGTTCGTGATCGAGATCTCGTCGAAGGTGCCGTTGGCGAAGTCCTGCCCCCCGCCCTGCAGCGAGCCGACGTACAGCGGCGTCCCGGTGCTCATCGATCCCGTGCTGGCCGCCGACTCCCGCAGCTCGCCGTTGAAGTAGAACCGCAGCGTGGAGCCGTCGTAGGTGCACACGATGTGCGCCCACGTGCCCGCGCTGAGGGCCAGGCCGAAGCTGCCGACGTACGTCGCGGACCCGTTGGCCCAGCGGGCGCAGTACAGCTGGCCGGGGTAGGTGTCGCTGGCGCCGTTGTAGGCGAGGTCGTAACCGTCGTAGCTGCCGTTGTAGTCCATCTTCGTGACCAGCCGGGGGTTGCCGGAGGCCGCCAGGGAACCGAGCTTGAACAGCACCTCGATCGAGTAGGCCGCGGTGCCGCTGAAGCTGAACCCGTTCTGGTGGGCCACCGTGGCGTACTGGTTGGTGCCGTTGAGGCGCACCGCCGTGTTCGAGGTGCCTAGGGCCCCTGTCTGTCCCAGCGTCGGGCTGTTGCCGTACGTGCCGTTCACCCCGCCCGAGGTGGCGGTCATGGTGGAGCCCGAGGCGTCCCCGAGCCGCCACCAGTAGGTCGTGCCAGGGTCGCCGCCCAGCGTCGTCGCGTAGGAGTTCCACGCCCCCGAGTAGGCGACGCTGGTGGCGTCGCCCGTGCTCGCCGTCCACGGCGTGGCCCATCCCGGCGCATGGGCCTGGGTCCGCTGCGGCAGGAGCGTCCCGAGCACGGCCAGGACGATCGCCTGGACGACGATCCGCCGGCGGGCGCGGCCGGGCGTGCCCCTGCGGGGGCGGGGGGTCACGTGCCCGCCCTCGCTTCCCAGGTCAGGGCGAGCGTGATCTGCGACCCCTGCTGGGCGAGGGGGGTCGAGCCGTTGAGCGCGAGCGACAGCCGGTACGTGCGGGTCTGCGAGGCCGAGGGGGCCCACGAGCTCAGGCCGGTGGCGTACGACGTCGCGGTCCAGCTGTTGAGGGTGGTGCTGGCCAGGGTGGAGGTGGCCGAGAACCCCGAGCAGCTGCTGTTCGAGCCGCCGGTGCCCTCCTCGACGGTGAAGGTCGTGTAGGGGCGGACGCCGGAGTCGCCGCCGACCGTCGCGTAGAACTTCACCGACGCCGCCGCCGAGCCGCCGTAGGTGACGGCCAGGCACTTCGAGGTCGTGCCCGAGGTCGTGGTGATCAGGGTGGTGACGAAGCGGGAGACGCCGCCGTCGTCGTCCGTGATCGTCACGGTTCCGGAGCCGAACGAGGTGGCGTTGCCCGTCGCCGAGGTCCAGGCCGCGGCCGCCGAGGGCAGGGACAGGTACCCGGCGTACAGCGCGAGCACCGCCAGCGCGGACGCGAACGCGTGCGCACGGCGGTGCCGTCGGCTCGACACCCTGCCCATGTCGGTGGTCTCGTCGCCGGACCACGTTGTCATGATCCCGTTCGAGCAAGGTCACCCTGCCGGAGGACGCTCCCGCCCCGATCTGCCGACCGCCTGCCAGGCGAGCAGCGCCGACAGCGGGGTCACGGCGTCCGCCCCCGCGGCGCGGTCGAAGCTCAGGCGGTACACGACGGACGCCGCGGCCGACGGCGTCCACGGCACCTGGTCGCCCTGCCCCGCCCGCGCGGCCTCAGCTGTCCCGCCGGCCTGACCTGCGCCGGCTGCCCGACCTTTCAGGGCTGCGGGGGCCAGGCCGCTGAGCGGACCGCTGTACACCGTGGAGTCGGGGGTGAAGCCCGAGCAGTCGCCCGTGTTCGCGGGGGGAACCGTCACCCCGGCGCGGGCCACGGACCGCTCGAGGCGGACCTCGACGGCGGGCGGGCGCTTGCCCGCGTCCACCGCCAGGAGCACCGAAGCCGGGTCCGGGCCCGTATAGGAGACCCAGACGCAGGTCGACGCCGGGGTTCCCTCGCCCGAGAGCTCCCCCGCCACGGTCACGGTGCCCGTGTCCCCCGCGCCCACGACGACCGTCGCGGAGCTGAGGCGCAGCGGCTGCCCCGCCCCGAGGTCCCCGTAGGCCGATCCGAGCCGGGGCACGACGACGTAGGCCCCGACGCCCACGGTCACGGCCAGGAACGACAGGGCCGCCGGTGAGCGGAGGAACTGCGGCACCACCCCGGCGTCGGCGCCCGGCGTCCCCGCCTTGAGCCCGGCGCTACTTCAACAGCCGCGACATCCGCCGATCGGCCAGCGGCTTGCCGCCCGTCTGGCACGTCGCGCAGTACTGCAGCGAGGAGTCGGCGAACGACACCTCGCGGACGACGTCCCCGCACACCGGGCACGTCTGGCCCGTGCGCGCGTGCACCCGCAGGCCGGCGCGCTTGGCGTCCTTCAGCTCCTTCGCGGGGCGGCCCGACGCCGCCTGAACCGCCTCGGTGAGCACGCCCTTGAGCGCGGTGAAGAGACGATCGACCTCCGTCTCGTCCAGGGCGTCGGCGATCGCGAAGGGCGACAGCCGCGCGGCGTGGAGCACCTCGTCGCTGTAGGCGTTGCCCACACCCGCCAGCACCGACTGGTCGCGCAGCAGGCCCTTGAGCTGCTTTCGCTGGCCGTTGAGGATCGCGACGAGTGCCGCCCGGTCGAACGCCTCGGCCAGCGGGTCGGGGCCCAGGGACGCGATGCCCGGCACGTCCCGCGGGTCGCGCACCACGTACACGGCCAGTCGCTTCTGCGTGCCCGCCTCGGTCAGGTCGAAGCCCGGATCGCCCGCCGCCGGGTCGGCCTCGGGGTCGCTGAACCGCACCCGCAACGCCATCGGCCCCTTGCCCGGCCGCAGCGGCGTGCGCGCCAGGGACTCCGACCAGCGCAGCCACCCCGCCCGCGCGAGGTGGAAGACCAGGTGCAGGCCGTCGACGTCGAGGTCGAGGAACTTGCCGTGCCGGTTCACGCCGGTGACCTCGAGGCCCAGCAGCGACGTGGGTTGCGGGTCGTAGGTCTTCAGCACGCTGATCGCGGCCACCTCGACCCCGCCGACCATCAGGCCGCGCGTGCGCTCGCGCAGGAAGTCGGCCAGGGCTTGCACCTCGGGCAGTTCGGGCACGTGGGCAGTCTGCCGGGGCGCGGCGTGCTTGGCGAGGGCCGGCTACAGCCGCGCCTCGGTGCGCCGCTGCAGCTGGTACGGACCCGCGATCTCACGGTTCCAGGTGCGGGCGAACTCGGCCTTCGCGTCGCGGGCCCGCTTCGACAGCTCCAGGCCCTCGCGCCAGGGCGGGGTCTGCACCGGGCAGCGGCCCGCCCCCGCCGTCTCGGCCGCGCGCAGGAAGGCCCGGTCGGCGTCCAGCGACGCCTGCCATCCCCGCCGCAGCGCATCCTTGAGCTGGCCGCCCTGCGGCACCGCCGAGACGTCGAGACCGTTCAGCGCCCCCAGCAGCGACGCCCGGGCAGCGATCGCCTCGTTCAGCCCCGACACGCCCTGGCCGTAGTCCCCCTTGCCCGCGCACTGGCCCTGCAGCCGGCCGATCGCCTTGCCCAAGCCGTCCTTCGCGGCGGCGGCCGTTCCCAGCAGCGCGTCCATCGCCGCCACCTGCTGGGCCGCGCCCGGCGGGGCGGGTGCCGACGTCGTCGGCACAGGGCTGCTGGTCGTCGGCCTGGGGCTGGTCGTCGTGGGCGACGGCGAGGACGTCGTCGGGGTGGGCGACGCCGACGGGGGGGTCGGATCCGGCGACGCCGGCTCCGTGGCCGAGGCGGTGGACGACGGCGACGGCACCGGGGCCGCGGCGGGAGGGCGGGTGCGGTGGTCCGGCGCCGACAGCGCCGTGATGCCGCTGACCAGGCCGATCACGAGCAGGGCGAGGAGTGCCAGGACCGCCAGCGGCACGCGACGACGGTGCGGCGGTTCCTCGGCCCCTGCGCGTCCCCGGACGCCGCGTTGGTGGTCGGTGGTGCCGACGGAGGTGGTGCCGTTGGTGCCGCCGGCCGGGTCGCCCTCGGTGGTGCCCGTGCTGTCGGCGCCGGCGGCGGCGCGGGCGCTGTGGTCGCCGGGCGCGCCCGTCGGGTACCCGGCGGGCAGGACCACCGTCGCCGCCGGGGGTGCGAGGACCTCTGTGCGAGCCTCGCTGCCCGCGGCGACCCCGTACCCCTGCGCGCTCGATGCCGGGCCGGGCGGGAGCGTCACCGGCGTCGGGACCGGCGTCCCGCAGTCGGGGCAGAACGCGGCGGCGAGGGGCAGGCCGCGCCCACAGTGCCGGCAGTCGTCCACGAACCCTCACCTCCGCTGAGCAACGCGCCCGAGCAGGGCGACCCGCATTCTCACCCACGCCGCCCCCGCCGCGGGAGCCCCCCTCCAGCGGTCCTCGCACCGGTCCGTCCCCTACCCGCCGCCGCCCTCACCGACTCCCACCCCCGCTCCCCGCCGCGACACCCCGGCCCCTGGCCCCTGGCCCCCCATGTGGGGAGCATCCGCGCGGTATGAGCGCGACGAACGTCCCCACATCCCTCGACGGCCACCGCCTCACCGACTCTCACCCCCCTCTCCCCGCGCCCAGCCCTCATCTGGGGAGCATCCGCGCGGTATGAGCGCGACGAACGTCCCCAAATCCCTCGCCGTCGCCCTCGCCGGCGTCCACCCCCGCTCTCTGTCGCGCCACCCCAGCCCCTGGCCCTGGCCCCCCATCTGGGGAGCATCCGCGCGGAATAGGCGCGCGGATGCTCCCCACATCCCCGCGTAGGGGGCGGTCGAGGGAGGCGGGAAGTCGCCCGCTCACTGAGTGGAGGGTGATCAGCCGAGGCGATCCACAGCAGGCTCGGGCAGACTCGGCCCCGCAAGCGACGTCCCGATGCGGCCCGCCCGCCCCTCCCTCGGCGAGGAGACCCCCTCGATGACCGGTCCGTGCCCCGCCTGCGGCGCCACCCTTGCCGCCGACGCCCGGTTCTGCTCCGCATGCGGGGCGCCCGTGGTCGAGGCGCCTCCCGGGTTGCGGCCCTCGTCGCACGACCTCCCGCAGACGCCGGCGTGGCCGCAGGCCCCGTCAGCTGACAGCGCGTGGCCCTCCGCTGCAGCGGCGCCGGAGAGCGAGACCGCTCCGACGACCGAGGCCGACGCGGGGACGAGCGGGCACGAGGCCGGGACGGCGATGCCCGCGGCCGGGACGGCGACGGCTCCGCTCACCCGCGCAGCTGCTCTCGCGCAGGACCGGGCCGCGGGACCGATGAACGCCCTGGCCCGGCTGTTCGCAGGGAGCTGGACGACGGCGCTGGCCGTCGCGGGGCTGACCCTCGCCGTCGTCGTGCTCCTGTGCCTGGCCGCCGCCGCGGGAATCTCCGGGGAGGACCCGGGTGCGGGCATGGTGTGGCAGACCACGGCCGCGCTGGTCGGGGCCACCTTCGGGGGCGACGTGCGCGTCGCCACCCGCTGGCAGGCGCAGGGCTCGCTGCTCGACCGCCTCGCCGACGGCCCGTCGGTGTCCTACGGGCTCGCCGCCCTGCCGCTCACGCTGACGCTGATCGCCGCCGTCGTGCTGGCGCTCGCGTGGACGTGGCGTACCCGACGGCACGACCCGGCGGTCCTCCCGGCCGTGGCCGCGAAGACGGCCGTCACCCTCGCCGCGGCGGTCGCCGTCGTCACCGTGCTGGGACGCCTCGGCCGCGGCACCGTCGGGCTCGGTGCGGGGCTCGGCGAGGTCTTCGACGTCGGCCTGCGGGTCGACCTCCACGCGGGGGCAGTCGGGTCGGCGTTCGGCGCGGCGCTCCTGGCCGCCGCCGTCACGGGCGCCCTCGTCCTGCTGCGCCGGCCCTGGCAGGGGCGCGCCGCACGGGTGCGGGCCGCCCTCGCCGCGCCCGCCTGGGTGCTCGGCCTCGCGGCCGCGGCGACCCTCGCCGTCGGCAGCGCCGCCCTGCTGCTCACCGCCGTGCTGCGCGACTCCGCGCCCTCCCGCGCGGAGGTCACGTGGGCGCTGCTGGGGGTGCCGGACGTCGCGGCGTGGGCGGGTGCGCTCGGCCTCGGCGCGGGGCTGCAGGTGCGCCAGGGCGGGGGCGGGTTGATCGGCGACGGTCGCGGCGGCCCGGGCGGGCCCGGCACGACGAGCGCGATCCACGTCTCGGGTCTGGCGCACGAGAGCGCCCTGGCCTGGCTGCTGCCGCTGGTCATGCTCGGGATCGTGGTCGTCGCCGGCCTGATGCTGGCCACCCGCTACGACAGCGCCGCCGCCGCGCGTCGGGGCAGCCTGGACGCGGGCGCGCTGGCCGCGGCGGGTTCGGCGATCTGGGCAGGCATGTCGGGCGTCACGGTCACCCGCGGCGACGCCGTGACGCTCGGCGTCGGTCTGAACCCCCTGGCCGTCGGCATCTGGGTCGGGCTGCTCGTGGCCGGGTCGGGGCTGCTGGCCACGGTGCTGCTGCCGCGGCTGCCGCGGCCCCTCGTGGCGGCGTTCGCCGCCGTCGCCCGGCGTCCCGCGGCGCCCGCTTCCCCGGAGTACCCCGCGTCCCCGGAGTACTCCGCGTCCCCGGAGTACTCCGCGTCCCCGGCGTCCCCCGCATCCCCGGCGTACGAGGACCCGGCGGCCCTGGAGCACCCCACTGCCCCCGAGTACCCGGCTGCCCAGCCGCCGACCGGGACCTACCCCACGCCGCCGACCGGGACCTACCCCACGCCGCCGGCCGGTACCTCCCCGACCGCGCCGCCGGCCTGAGCCTGGGGGGCGGGCGCCAGGACGAGCCGCGCCAGGAGCGCTGCGAGCGCGGCGTCGGGGTCGGCCGTGAGGCCCGCGTGCACGGGGCCGAGCTGGACGACGGTGCTGCGCGGGCTGGTCAGCCAGCCGAAGCGGACGCGGGCGGGCTGCTCGGCGACCGGGGACGTCCCGCGGCCTGCGGCGACGTCCGCGAGGGTATCGACGGCGGCGCACGCCTGCCGCAGGTCGGCGCCGGGGGCCAGGGTGGCCAGCCGCGCGGCGTCCACGTGCACCGCCGCGGCGAGGTAGTCGCGGTTCTGGCAGTAGAGCAGGACGCCGACGTTGAGCGTCTCGCCGCGCTCGAGGCTCGGCACGAGCCGGATCAGCGCATAGAGGTACGGGTGACGCTCGGAGGCCCCGCCCGCCGCCCCGGAGGCCGGGCCCGCGGAGCCGCTCATCGCCCGCCCCCGCCGGCCGCGCCGCCCAGCCACGCGTCGCCGCCGTCGAGGCGGCGCACGAGGTAGTCGCGGTACCGCGCGCGTGCGGCCGCGGCGACCTCGGCCTGCTCGGCGTCGACGGCGAGCTCCAGCCGGGCGCGGGGATCGGCGGCGAGGGAGTCGCGCGGCTGGAGCCAGGCGTCGGGCACCAGCGCGAGCGCGTCGTCGATCGCGGCGGCGTCCACCACCGCCCGCGCCCGGGCGTCGGCCTCGGCGACGGCGACCGCGCGACCCCCGGGGGCGGCGTCGAGGACCGGTGCCAGCACGTGCGCCGACAGGTCGTACCCGCGCCGCGCCCACACGGCGGGGTCGGGCCAGGAGTGCTGGAAGACCAGGGCCGCCCCGTGGTCGATCGTCCACAGCTGTCCGTGCCACACCAGCAGGTTGGGGTTGCGCCAGGTGCGGTCGATGTTGGCGGTGAACGCGTCGAGCCACCACACCGCCGCGGCCTCGGCGACCGGCACCGCGAAGGACTGGCCGTCGTACCCCACGGACCCGGGCAGGAAGTCGACGCCGAGGTTCACCCCCACGCTGGCGAGCAGCAGGTCCTGGATCTCGGGGTCGGGCTCGCGCCGGCCGATGGCCTCGTCGACGTCGATGGTCACCAGCTCGGGCACCCGCAGGCCCAGCCGTGCCGCGAGGGAGGCCACGACCACCTCGGCCACCAGCACCGACGGGCCCTGCCCGGCGCCGCGGAACTTCACCACGTAGGTGCCGTCGTCGTCGGCCTCGACGATCCCCGGCAGCGACCCGCCCTCCTTGAGCGCAGTGACGTAGCGGACGGCATGGGTGTGAGGCAGCACCGTGGGCGACACGGGGGCACTGTAGGCGACCGGGCATGCCGGGAACCTGCGCTTATCCCGCCGTCGACCACGCCCGCGGGGCCCGCGCAACCGCCCGTCGGCGCCGGTAAGCCACCGAACGGGCCATCAAGTCAACCGCGACATGGATCGATACCACCCGCGACCGGCGACCGAACGCGCCGCCGGCGGTGCTCCAGGAGGACGGCCGTGCTGCGTGCGCTGACGATCGGGCGGCGTCTAGCCGCGCTCGCGCTGGTCGGCGTCGTCGCGGTCCTCGCCGTCGGCGCCGTGGGGCTGCTGCAGGCCGGACGCGTGGACTCGGCGCGCGAGGCGAAGGCCCGCGTCCAGTCGGTCCGCGACATCCTCACCACCACGGACGCGCACCAGGCGGCCGTGGAGGTCGCCCTGCGCCAGGCGCTGCTCGCCTCCAACGACGAGATGCGCCAGACCGTGCTCGACGAGCTGCGCCAGGAGGCGAAGGCGGGCGAGGAGTCGCTGGCCCAGCTGCGTGCGCGGGCCGAGGGCACGCCCCTGGCCTCGGACGCCGCGACCTTCGCCCAGCAGCACGGCGCCTGGTTCGGGCAGGTGGACGCGCTCGGCGCGAAGCTCGCGGCCCTCGACGCCGACGGCGTCGAAGGTCTGCTGCTGCTGGAGAAGAACGACCGGGCCGTGAAGGTCGTCGACGCGGCGGCCGACCCGGTCCTGGACCGGCTGGGCGTGATGGACGACGCCGCGGACCGGCAGCTGCACGACGCCGTGTCGTCGCTGCGCTCCTCGGTGATCGCGGCGCTGGCCGTCAGCCTGGTCCTGCTCGTCGTGATGGCCCTGCTGATCAGCCGCTCCATCACCGCCCCGCTGCGGGCCATGGTCGGCGCCCTGCGCGCCCTCGCCGACAAGGACCTCACCGTGGGCGCCCCCACCGAGGGCCGCGACGAGATCGCCGCCATGGGCCGTGCCCTCGGCACCGCCACCACCGCCCTGCGCACGGCCCTGGCCGACGTGGGCGACGCCGCGGGCTCGCTGCGCACGTCGGCCCAGGGCCTCACGGGCATCGCGACCGACATGGACGGCGACGCCCGCCAGACGTTCGAGCAGGCCGAGAGCGTGCGGGAGGCCGCGGACGGCGTGCACGCCGGGGTCGGCTCGATGTCGGCAGCCACCGAGGAGATGAGCGCGTCGATCGGGGAGATCGCCGCGAGCGCGGCGGACGCCTCCCGCGTCACGGAGTCGGCCGTCCAGGCCACCGCCGAGACGGCTTCGGCCGTCGAGCACCTCGGCCGCTCCAGCACCGAGATCGGCGAGATCCTGCGCACGATCACGGCGATCGCCGAGCAGACCAACCTGCTCGCGCTGAACGCGACGATCGAGGCCGCGCGCGCCGGGGACGCCGGCAAGGGTTTCGCCGTGGTCGCCAACGAGGTCAAGGACCTCGCGCAGGCCACCAGCCGCGCCACGGGCGACATCGCCGCGCGGATCGAGGCCATCCAGACCAGCACTGCGCAGACCACGGCCGCGATCGGCCAGATCACGACCGTCGTCGACGAGATCAACGCGATCCAGTCGACCATCGCCTCCGCGGTGGAGGAGCAGGCCGCCACGACCGCCGAGATCAGCCGCAACGTCGCCGTCGTCGCCGAGGGGTCGGCGTCCATCACCGACGCGATCGGCACGGTCTCGACCGTCGCCGGGTCCGCCGCGCAGGGCGCGAGCGCCACCAGCCGCTCCGCGGGCGAGCTGACCGAGCTGGCCGAGCGGGTGGCCGCGCGCCTGTCCGAGTTCCGGTACTGAGTTCGCGCCGCCGGACGTCCCGGGACCGTTCGCGGCGCACTGTGCCGCAGACCGTCCCGGGACCGTTCGCGGCGACCCTTGACGGACGGTCTGCGGCGCACTGTGTCGCAGACGGTCCGGGACCGTTCGCGGCGACCCCTGACGGCGACCCTTCACGGCGACACGGAGGGGCCCGCGACGGGCGGGCGGCGGGGTCGTGGGTAGCCTCGGCCTCACGCCGTCCGGTGGCCGCCGCGCGGCGCGCCCGAGACCGAGGAGCCCGTCCATGGCCCACGAGCGCGCAGGTCAGGTGGCCCTGGCCACCGACCTGGTCGACGTCCCGCACCTGGTCAGCGCCTACTACACGGTGACGCCCGATCCGGCCGACATCGGCCAGCGGGTGGCGTTCGGCACCTCCGGCCACCGGGGCAGCAGCCTGAAGACGTCGTTCAACGAGGCGCACATCCTGGCCACGACGCAGGCGATCGTGGAGTACCGGGCCGGTCAGGGCATCCGCGGCCCGCTGTTCCTGGGGCGCGACACCCACGCGCTGTCGGAGCCCGCGTGGATCTCGGCGCTGGAGGTGCTCGCGGCGGGCGGCGTCCAGGTGCTCATCGACAGCCGCGACGCGTACACGCCCACCCCGGCGCTGTCGCACGCGATCCTCACGTACAACCGCGGCCGCGCCGCCGACGACCCGGGGCGCGCCGACGGCATCGTCGTCACCCCCTCGCACAACCCGCCCACCGACGGCGGCTTCAAGTACAACCCCCCGCACGGCGGGCCGGCCGACACGGACGCGACGAGTTGGATCGCCGACCGCGCGAACGCGCTGCTCACGGCGAACCTGGACGGCGTCGCGCGGGTGCCGCTCGCGAGGGCCCTCGCCGCCGACACCACCGGCCGCTACGACTACCTCGCCACCTACGTGGACGACCTGCCGACGGTCCTGGACCTGGACGCCGTCCGCGAGGCGGGGGTGCGGATCGGCGCCGACCCGCTGGGCGGGGCGGCCGTCGACTACTGGGGCGCGATCGCCGAGCGCCACCGCCTCGACCTGACCGTGGTGAACCCGCTGGTCGACCCGACGTGGCGGTTCATGACGCTGGACTGGGACGGCAAGATCCGGATGGACTGCTCGTCCCCGTACGCGATGGCCTCGCTGATCGCCAACCGCGACGCGTTCCAGATCAGCACGGGCAACGACGCCGACTCCGACCGGCACGGCATCGTCACCCCCGACGCGGGGCTGATGAACCCCAACCACTTCCTCGCCGTCGCGATCGAGTACCTGTTCAGCCACCGGCCCGGGTGGGGCGAGCAGACGGCGATCGGCAAGACGCTCGTGTCGTCGTCGATGATCGACCGGGTCGCCGCGTCCCTGGGCCGCACGCTGCTCGAGGTGCCCGTCGGGTTCAAGTGGTTCGTGCCGGGGCTGCTCGACTCCTCCGTCGGGTTCGGCGGCGAGGAGTCGGCCGGCGCCTCGTTCCTGCGCCACGACGGCAGCGTGTGGACGACCGACAAGGACGGCATCATCCTCGCGCTGCTCGCCTCGGAGATCCTCGCCGTCACCGGGTCCTCGCCGTCGGAGCACTACCGGCGGCTGACGGCCGAGCACGGCGACCCCGCCTACGCCCGGATCGACGCCGCCGCCACGCGCGAGCAGAAGGCGGCCCTGTCGGCGCTGTCGCCCGAGCAGGTGACGGCCACGGAGCTCGCGGGGGAGGCGATCACCGGCGCGCTGACGGCGGCCCCCGGCAACGGCGCGAAGATCGGCGGGCTCAAGGTGACCACGGAGAGCGCCTGGTTCGCGGCGCGTCCCTCCGGCACCGAGGACGTCTACAAGATCTACGCCGAGTCGTTCCGCGGGCCGGAGCACCTCGCGCAGGTGCAGGACGCCGCCAAGGAGCTGGTGAGCTCGGTCCTGGGCTGAGGTCGCGCCGCAGGACGGCCGCGGCCATCCCGCCGGTGGGCCGCCGCGGGCCCTCGGTTAGGGTCGGCCCGACGCCCGGAGGAGGGGAGCCCGCATGACCTCGGAGTCCACCACCGGCGTCGTCGTCACCCTCATGCCCACCGACCCGTCGGCGACCCCGGACGCCGGGTTGCGGGGGCGCGCCTACCGGCTGCTCATGCGCTCGGTCGCCGAGGTGACGGGCGTGCCGGTCGCCGAGGTGAGCCTGGGCCGGGAGCCCGCCGGACGCCCGGTCGTCGTCGGGCCGGCGGAGCACGCGCACGTCAGCCTCGCCCACACCCCGGGCCTCGTCGTGGCGGCCGTGAGCACCGACGGTCACGTGGGCGTGGACGCCGAGGGGCCGCGCCAGGTCGACACGATCCGGCTCGCGCGGCGCTGGCTGGCCGTGCGCGACGTCCGGTGGCTGGTGAGCCTGCCCGAGGAGGCGCGCACCGAGGCCTTCCTGTGGCTGTGGACGCACAAGGAGGCCCTGGGCAAGATGGCCGGGATCGGCCTGCGCGGTGACAGCCTGCGCGCCGAGGTGCCCCGGCCCGACCCGTGGCGCCCGGCCGAGGTGCTGCCCGAGGGTCGTGCGCCCGAGCTCGTGCAGGGCCCGCCGTCCGAGGGGGCGACCGGCCCCGATGCGGCATGGTTGGCGGCGTTCCGCACCGGCACCGGGCACCAGGTCGCCCTCGCCGTGGCCGCCTCGGGCTCGCAGGCCCCTCCCGTGCAGGTGCGCTCGGCCGACTGACCGGCGCGGGCACCCCGAGCGCTTCTCGCAAGCCGAGTACGCGCCGTGCGAGCTCGACCACACTCGGACACGCCGGGGCCGGGATTGACCGGAACGAAATGACTTCCTACCGTCGAGACGCCCCCTCGCGGGCCGTCCGGTCGGGCCCTTCCGGCCCCCGGCGTCGACGTCGACGAAGGACCCGCCCGCCATGCGCAGCACCTCTCCCGGCCCCACCTCGTCGACCCCGCGCGCCTCCCGCCGCCTCCGGCCGGTCCCCCTGCTCCTCGCCTCGGCCGCGGCGCTCGCCCTCGGCGTCCTCGCCGGTCCTGGGGCGCTGGCCGCCCCCGACGCCACCGGCACGGCGCCCGCCCCGTCCGCCACCCCCGCGGCGACCGAGAGCGCGACCAGCCCCAGCACGACCAGCCCCAGCACGACCAGCCCCAGCACGACCAGCCCCAGCGCGTCGACGACCACGACGCAGGCGAGCGCGACGACCGGGACGTCGACGGCGCCGCTCACGCCGACGGCGACCCGCCTCACCCCGGTGGCGAAGAAGACGACGCCGAAGCGCACCACCAAGAAGGGCACGATCCTCGCGATCAAGTGCAAGACGCGGACGGGCGTCAACGACGGCAAGCGGACGGTGCGCTGCCGGACGGTCGAGGTGACGCCGAAGTCGGGGCGTCCCACCGACCCCACGACCGACCCCACCAGCACCGGCCCCACCAGCACCGAGCCCACCGGCCCCACCAGCACCGACCCGACCGGCACCCCGACCACGAGCACGACGACCACGAGCACGAGCACGACCACCACGGCGCCGGCAGCCGCGTGCGAGGCGCACTGGACGTGGGTGACGGAGTGGAACGGCGGCCACCAGTCGGCCCTGACGGTGCGCAACCTGGGCGGGACGTCGCTCGAGCCGTGGACGCTCAGCCTGCAGCTGGCCCCGGCCGTCACGTCGATGTGGCCCTACCCGTACACGGCGGGCGGGGGCACGGTGACGGTGACGGCACCGACGTGGGCGACGGCGCTGGCCCCGGGCGCGGCGCTCGACCTCGGCTGGATCGGCTCCGGAGCGGCGGCCGCCCCCACGGCCGTGAGCCTCAACGGGGTCGCGTGCGCGGTCACCCGATAGGTCGGTCACTCTGCGGAACTGGTTGACCACATTGTTCGGACCCTCCTACGGTCGAGGTCGTCTGTTCGGGTGACCCGACCTTTCCTTCGGGCCAGCCCAGCCCGCCTGAGGAAGAGGTCCTCCATGCGCGTTCGCCCCTCCGCCCTGCTCGCCGCCCTCTCGCTCGGCTGCCTGCCCGCCGTGCTGCCCTCACCCGCCCATGCCACGACGCCGACGAAGACCTACTCGTTCGAGGACGCGAAGATCGGCGGCTGGAAGGCCGTCGGCACCACGCTGGTGACCGTCACGGACACCACGGCCCGCACGGGCACGCACAGCCTCGCGGCCACGGGGATCGGCGTCGGCCGCAGCAGCGGGCTGAAATGGGCGCGCAAACTCGCCGCGTTCCCGGGCACGGGCGAGTGGTACCACGTGCAGATCCCGATCCGCCCCGACGCCGAGGCCGGCGTCACCACCGGCCTCGTGTGGCTGCGCGTG
Organism: Kineosporiaceae bacterium; assembly: GCA_046330935.1. GTDB lineage: Bacteria > Actinomycetota > Actinomycetes > Actinomycetales > Kineosporiaceae > JAXLRU01. Next base: position 902,328 of record JAXLRU010000002.1, on the reverse strand, counting down.
GCGGGCGCCTCCGACGTCTCCTCGACGGCCGTCGCCGTCACCGGCGGCCGCTGGAACGTCCTCGAGGGGTGGTTCGTCCCGGTCGCGGGGCTGGAGACGGTGACGTTCACCGTCGAGCAGGCGCCCGACGTCGACTGCGCGGGGTCGGCCGGGCCCGTCGGGGACGTCTGGATCGACGACGTGACGATCGGCCGGGAGGCCGCACTGCCCGCCGCGGCTGCCCTGCCGCGGCAGGACGGTTCCGGTACAGCGGCTGCGCCGGCGCCCAGCCCGACCCCGGAGCCGACCCCGGAGCCGCCCGCGACGCCGTACGCCGGGCACGCGGCGGCGAGCCCGGCCGGTGTGACGCCCCTGTGCGTGTCCTGACCGCCGGGCGACGTCACATCCGCTCGCGGTCGCGGCGCGTTGATCATGCTCGCGGGCGCCGCCTACGCTCGGCGCCGCCCCCGGGAGGAGGCGCCGGGCACCGACACCGGAGTCGGTCGCCGGCCGCGAGGAAGGCACGCCCATGCCCGGTCGTCGGATCCCGCGCCCCCACCATCCGCTGCGGCCGCGCCGAGCGAGCAGCCACCGCCGAGACGTCCTCGTCGTTGCCGTCGCCACCGCGGCGCTGACCGCCGCCGCCGTCGGGTTCCCGCAGGTGGGGGCCACGGCGGGTTCGAGCGCCGGGCTGGTTCCCACCCCGACCGGCACGGCGGCGCTGCGCCCCGGCGGCCTCACCGCACCCGACGTCCAGGCGGCCGCGAGCACCTCGACGAGCCGCTGCACCGGCTGCATGACGCACAAGGTCTTCGGCTTCGAGGACGGCACGACGGGCGGCCTGAGCGCCACGGGCGGCGCGGTGATCTCGGTCAGCCGGGACCTGCCCCGCACCGGCAGGAGGAGCCTGATGATCGACCGCGCGACGATCGGTGCGGGGGTGCGCGGCGACCTCACGGTGGGCAAGCCGAACTCCTCCATCAGCCTCGCCGTGCGCGTGGAGCCCGTCCCGGTGAGCGGCCAGGACGCGACCGTCCCGTTCGTGCAGGACTGGGTGACGCTCACCCTGCGCGGCGACGGCAAGCCGGTCACCGTCACCGCCGCCGTCGGGGAGAACGACTGGACGTCGCTGGGCAGCTGGGTGGGCGGGCGGACCGTCGGCCTCGAGCTCACGCTCGTCCAGTCGTGCGGGGCCGCCGTGGGGCGGCGCCTGTTCGTCGACGACGTGCGAGTGGCCACGCTGGGTGTGGACGGCGCGTCACGGGACGGGTCGGCTGCCGCGCCGTCCGTGGTGGCACCCGCCGAGGCGGAGCCGACGCCCACGCCGTCCGCCCCCGCCTGCACCACGCCCACGCCGACGGCCACCCCCACCCCGTCGCCGACGCCGACGGCGGGCCCGCTCGGCCAGGACTTCGAGGACGGCTCGACGGGCGGGTGGACGGCGATCGGCTCCTCGAGCGTGGCGGTCGCCCGCGCGAGCGTGCGGGGCACCGGTGAGCGGGTGCTGCGGATCACGGGCGTGCGGGCGGACGCGCCCTCGGGCACGAGCCTGACGCTGCCGAGCCTCGCGAGCACGGGCCGCGGGCAGCGCTACCAGGTGTCCCTGTGGGTGCGGGTGGCGCCGACGAAGGGCCTGACCCCGGCCGCGGCCGTCGCGGCGGCGAAGCGGCTGCGCCTCGACGTGACCGGCGCCGGGCCCGTCACCACCCAGGCGGTGGGCCTGCGCGGCAAGCGGTGGGTGCACCTGTCCGCCGAGGTCGAGGCGCCCGACCCGGGCGCGCCGGTGACGCTCACGGTGACGCAGGAACGGCCCGTGGGGTGCGGGCCGATGCCGGCGGCGATGGGCACGATCGACCTCGACGACGTCGTGGTGCAGCCCGTGGTGGCGGCCCCGACGGTGACCACGACCCGCGTGACGCTGGGCGACCCCGGCCTGGCACCCGCACTCGCCCCAGCGGCCACGCCCACGCGGGCCTGCGGCTGACCGTGACGGCCGAGGCCCGATCTGTCACGAGACGTGACGGATCGCACCGCTGAGCGACCCCGCCCGCCGGTCCCCACCGGGTCCCCCTTGTCGGGTGTGATCTTGCGCACCTACCGTCGCCGCACCCTCAGGGGAGCTCCGTCCCGTGACATCGGCGTCGTCGGGCGGGGCCAGCGGAAGGTGCACGTCATGACACGTTCCTTCGACACCCCTCCCACCGGCTCCCGGGAACGGCGCAGGCTCAGCGCCGGCGCCGCGGGCGCCGTCCTCCTCGCGACCGCGGCGGTCGCCGTCCCCGCGGCCGGCGCGCTCACCGCGTCGGCCACTCCCGGCCGCGTCGCCGCGGCGGCCACCACCACGCACCCCACCACCCCCGGCAAGCCCTGCCGCAGCGGGCAGGCGCCCACGCCGGAGTGCACGCGACCGCCGACGTCGTCCCCCACCGGCACGCCGTCCGCGGGCGGGATCGACTTCGAGGACGGCGGGCTGCACGGCTGGACGCCGGGTGGGCGGGACGTGAAGCTCAAGGTCGTCGGCAAGGCGGCCCAGGCGGGCGGCAAGGGCTTGATGATCAGGGGTCTGGAGAAGGGCGTCGTCCTCGACCCGGCGCACTCCGCATCGGTGTCGCTGCCCGTCACCGCGTTCATCGGCAGCGGCCCGCTGCTGCGGATCAGCCTGCAGGTGCGCCTGTCCAAGCCGGTCCGGAACCAGCCGAGCACGATCACCGACGCCTGCCCCGGCGACCTCGCCCCCGGGCTGCGCTTCACGGTGAGCGGCACGGGCACCGGCACCACCGTGGGGATCCTCCCCGACGCCGAGTGGACGACGATCTCCCTCCGGTTCCCCGCGCCCACCTCGGGGCCGGTCACGCTGACGCTCGACCGCTACACCGGCCGGCTGACGTCGGCGGTCTACGTGGACTCGATCGTCACCTCGCACACCGACCTGCCCACCCCGACGTGGACCACCGGGACGGCCACCGGCAGCCCGGCACCGAGCACGAGCACCGCCCGCGCCGTCCGCCCCCTCTGTACGCGGCGCTGACGATCCGTGCGCGGCTGACGTCCACCCCGGGCGCGCGGCGACGCTGCGTGCTCGGGGCGGGCCGGTCCGTCCCGGATACGACCGTTCGCCGACCCTCGACAAGCTTGTCGGCCGTCACGGGTTGCCGTGGCCGATCTCCACTCCCTACCGTCGGCCCACCCCCTGGGGGAGTCCTGGCCGGGACATCTGGGTGACGGCCGGGACCAGTGGAAGGGTGTTCCTCACATGATCCGAATCACCAGCACGCCGGACGGCGCCCCGTCCGGACGTCGACTCGCGGCGGGTGCGGCCGGCGCCGTCCTCGCCCTGACGGCCCTGATCGCCGTCCCGGCCGCCGGGGCGTTGGGCACGGGCGCCGCCGGAGTGCGCACCGCCGCCACCGGGACCACCACCCCGCCATACCCCACCTGCGGCGCCGGCGGCGAGGTGCAGCCGTTCTGCACGCGCCCCCCGACGACGTCCATCACCACGACGAGCCGGACCACGCCTCCCGTGCCGTGCGGGGGCTCCGCCAAGGGCGGGGTGAGCCCGTTCTGCACGCGCCCGCCCACGACGACGATCATCACGACGCCTCCTCAGCCGTGCGGCGGCGCAGCCGGACAGATCAAGCCGTTCTGTACCCACCCGCCCACGACGAGCCCCACCGGGACGGCACCCGTCCGCCTCGGGCTGATCGACTTCGAGGACGGCGACCTGCGCGCCTGGACGACCACGGTGCCCCAGGTCAGGCTCAAGGTCACCAAGGCCGCCCGGCAGGCGGGCCGTTACGGCCTGCGCATCTCCGACCTCTACCGGGCCCCCGTCGGCAACGGCACCAGCAGCACGGTGAACGCCTACCTGACGGAGAGCCGTTTCGCCGGCACAGGCGAGCTGCGCAAGGTCACCCTGCAGCTGCGCCCCTCCAAGGTGGCGGCGGGGACGCCCAAGTACTCCTGTGGTGGGCCGACCGGCGCCCCGGACTGGCCCAAGGTGATCGTCACGCTGACGTCCGGGTCCGTGCGGGCCACCACCACGGTGGCCCTGACCAGCACGAGCTGGACGACGGTGACCCTCGTGGTCCCCGCCCCCGCTCTTGACGGCGAGAACGTCATGCTCGGCATCTCCCGCGCCGGCAACCCCACGAAGGCCCCCCTCTTCGTGGACACGATCACGCTCGACCGCGTCTCCGCGCCGACCTCGACCCCGACTCCCACCGCGACCGTGACCGCGACGAGCGCCGCGGCCCCCGCGGCCGTCGTCCACCCCCTCTGCACCACCAAGTGAGGTGAACGCCATGACCGACAGTGCTGCGCCGCCCCGGCAGCATCCATCGGCCAGGCGCCTCGCCGCCTCCGCGGCCGGTGCGGTGATCGCGCTCAGTGCCCTGATCGCCGTCCCGGCCGCGGGGGCGCTCGGCACGGGCGCGGGAGCGCTCGGCACGGGCGCGGGAGCGCTCGGCACGGGCGCGGGAGCGCTCGGCACGGGCGCGGGGCCGGCCTCGTCCGCGCCCACGACGACGCCGATCACCAGCCCACCGGCAGCGGGGACGATCGACTTCGAGGACGGCGGCACGGACGGCTGGACGACGACGAACCGGAAGCTGCGGCTCAGGGTCGTGCACGCCGCCGCGCAGAGCGGGCGCAGGGGCCTGCGGATCGACGGCTTCGACAAGCTGGACGCGTCGGAGGCCTCCGCGGCCACGGTCACCGTCCCCGAGAGCCGGTTCACCGGAACGGGTGACTGGCGGCGGATCTCGCTGTCGGTCCGCCAGGCCAAGGCCAAGGTGATCCCCACGCCGACGTGCCCGGGAGGAACCACGCCCAACAACCGTCCGAAACTGCGGATCTGGGTGACGACGCCCGAGACCCGCCAGACGACCGTCGTGGACCTGTACGGCAAGTCCTGGCGGCAGGTGTCCTTCCTCGTGCCCGCCTCGACCAGCTACACCCTCGGCGTCTCCCGGGAGTTCGCGACGCTGGACTCCTCGGTGCACCTCGACTCCGTCGAACTCCTCCGCCTCGAGGCGACGCCGGCGGCCGGGAGGGACGGGGCGAGGGCCGCCTCCACCCGCGCCGCCCGCCCGGCGACCCACACCGAACCGCCCACCACGACGTGGCGGCCCACCGGGCCGTCCTGCACCCCCCGTCCCTGAGGCGACCCCGCCTCACACCCTCCGGAGCGACCGATGACGACCGTCCCGACCCCCGACCACCCGAGCCCGTCCGTGCGCAGGCTGGCCGCCGGCGCCGCCGGTGCGGTGATCGCCCTCAGCGCGCTGATCGCCGTCCCGGCCGCGGGGGCCCTCGGCGCAGGGGCCTCCCCCGCTGCGGACTCCACGACCCCGCCCGTCAGCACCACCGTCACGCGCTGCGGGGGCAGCGGCGTGATCCAGCCGTTCTGCACCCGCACGGCGCCCGGTCCCACGACGCCGGACCCCGGCCCGAGCACCGTCGGCGGCATCGACTTCGAGACCGGCGGCCTCAACGGCTGGACGACGACGCACCGCAAGATCCGTCTCAAGGTCGTGAAGTCGGCCGCCCAGGCGGGCCAGCGAGGGCTGCGGATCGACAACCTCGACCGGGTCGACGCCAGCCCGGTGAACGCGGCCACGGTCCTGCTGCCCGAGAGCCGGTTCACGGGCACGGGCTCCTGGCGGAAGATCAGCTTCTTCGTGCGCCTGCCCAAGGCCAAGCCGGTCGCGCCGGCACCGACCTGCCCCAGCTACGGCACCACGGGCCCCACCCCGGACAACCGCCCCAAGCTGCGCGTCGAGGTCAGCACCCCGGGCACCCTGCGGGTGACGCCGGTCGTGCTGCAGGCCAAGGTCTGGCAGCAGGTGACGGTCATCGTCCCGGCCTCGCCCGGCGGGTACACGTTGAGCGTGTCCCGCGAGGCCGCGACCCTCGGGTCCTCGGTGCACCTGGACTCGATCCAGCTCACCCGCCTGGACGCCACGCCGAGCGCGTCGCCCACCTCCACCGCGATGGCGGCGGCGGCGAGCCGCGCGACCCCCACCGACCCGCCGACGACGACCTGGTCCCCGACCGGGCCGGCGTGCACGCCGCGCCCCTGAGGTGAGGCCCCTCAGGTGAGACCCCTGAGGTGAGACTCGCCACGCCCCCCGCGGCACGTCGTCCGCGGGGGGCGTGGCAGTCTGACGGGCCGTGGCAGCCATCCGCGCGTTCCGGGCCCTGCGCCCGCCCGTCCACCGGGCCGGCGCCGTCGCGTCCCTGCCCTACGACGTCATGGACACCGCCGAGGCGGCGGCCATGGCGGAGGGCAACCCCGACAGCTTCCTCCACGTCTCGCGCCCCGAGATCGACCTGCCGGAGGGCACCGACGTGCACTCCGAGCCGGTCTACGCCCAGGCCGCGGCCGCCCTCGCCGACCTCGTGACGCGCGGGGCGCTGGTCGCCGAGGCGGGGCCGGTGCTGTTCGTCTACCGACAGACGATGCCGGGCGTCGCCGCCGGCCCGGACGGGCAGCCCGCCGACGCCGTCCAGACGGGCCTGGTCGCCTGCACGTCGGTGGCCGAGTACGAGTCGGGTGTCATCGCGACCCACGAGCACACGCGGCCCGACAAGGAGGACGACCGCACCCGCCACGTGGAGGTGCTGGACGCCCACGACGAGCCCGTCTTCCTCATGCACCGGCCGTCGGAGCGGGTCGACGTGCTGCTCGCGACGGTCACCGCCGCGGCGAGCGAGATCGACCTGACCAGCGTCGACGGCGTCCGGCACGAGCTGTGGCCGGTGCGCGACGCCGAGACGGTGGCCGCGTTCGTCGCCGCCTTCGCCGAGCTGCCCCGGCTCTACGTGGCCGACGGCCACCACCGTTCCGCCGCCGCGGTGCGCCTGGCCCAGCGCAAGCGCGCCGCCGCCGTCGCCGCGGGGGGCCCCGCCGACGCGGGCGAGGCCGAGTGGTTCCTCTCGGTCGTCTTCCCCGCCGCCCAGCTGACGGTCCTGCCGTACTACCGGGTGGTCGCCGACCTCGGCGGGCTCGCGCCCGAGGCGTTCCTGGACGCCGTCCGCTCCGGCTTCGACGTCGAGGCCACCGAGGTGCCGGTGCGGCCGACCTCCGCCGGCGAGTTCGGCTGCTACCTCGCCGGCCTGCCCGGCGGGCCCGCGTGGTTCCGGCTGCGCGCGAAGGCCGAGCTCACGCCGTCCGACCCGATCGGCTCCCTCGACGTGTCGGTCCTGCAGGACCGGCTGCTCGGGCCGCTGCTCGGCATCGCCGACCCCCGCACCGACCAGCGGATCTCCTTCGTCGGCGGGATCCGCGGCACTGCCGAGCTGGAGCGGCTCGTGGACGCCGGGCGCGCGGCCGTCGCGTTCTCGCTGTTCCCCACCTCGGTGGAGCAGGTGATGGACGTCGCCGACACCGGCGCCGTCATGCCGCCGAAGTCCACGTGGTTCGAGCCCAAGCTCCGCTCCGGGCTGTTCGTGCACCCCCTGGACTGACGCCGCGACGCCGTATCGCCGACGCGCGCGGCGCGCTCCTGCAAGGCAACCCCGGGCGTCGGACCCGGGGGCCATGATGGGCGCACGTCCACATCGGAAGGGGTTCCCGATGACCACCGCACGCCTGCACTGCTTCCTGCCGCCCTACCTGCTGGAGCGGCTGCTCGACAGCGACGACCCGCGGCTGCGGCGGATCGGCCTGCGCTCGCTGGTGTCCTCCGCCGCCCTGCGGGCGCACCGCAGCGTGCTGCCCGGCGTCGTCGGCAGGGTCACCGCCCCCACCGAGGGCCGCCGCACGATCTTCGACCTGCAGCACCGGATCACCCTGGCCGACGCCGTGGTGGCGCGCACGGAGGAGGGCCCGGCCTCGGCCGATCCGTCGGTCAACGCGGCCTACGAGGGCCTGGGCACCACCCGCGACTTCTACCGTCAGGTCCTCGACCGCGACTCCCTCGACGGGCGCGGCATGCGGCTGGACGGCTACGTGCACCGCGGCCGCAAGTTCAACAACGCGTTCTGGGACGGCCGGCACATGGTGTTCGGGGACGGCGACGGCGTGCTGTTCACCGACTTCACCGGCTCCCTCGACGTCATCGCGCACGAGCTGACCCACGGCGTCACGCAGTTCACCGCCGACCTCGACTACCGCAACCAGTCCGGCGCGCTCAACGAGAGCGTGTCCGACGTGTTCGCCGTCGCGGTCAAGCAGTGGTTCCTGAACCAGACCGTCGAGGAGGCCGACTGGCTGATCGGCGCCGACATCTTCACCCCCGACGTCACCGCCGACGCCCTGCGCTCGCTCAAGGCTCCCGGCACCGCCTACGACGACCCGCGCCTGGGCAAGGACCCGCAGCCCGCGCACATGCGCGACTACGTCGACCTGCCCGACACGGAGGAGGACGACCACGGCGGCGTCCACTTCAACTCCGGCATCCCCAACCACGCGTTCTACCTGGCGGCGACCAAGCTCGGCGGCCACTCCTGGAAGGCCCCCGCGCTGATCTGGTACGACGCGCTGCTGCGCGCGCACGCGAGCAGCGACTTCGCCGACTTCGCGCGCGGCACGGTCGACGCCGCGGGCCGCCGCTACGGTGCGGGCAGCGCCGAGCAGGAGGCTGTGGCGGCCGGCTGGGACGGCGTCGGCGTGAGCGTGACGGGCCCGTGATCGAGCCGACGTCGCGGGTGCGGGTCAGCCTGCTGGTGCGCGGGGGCTTCGCGGCGGTCGTCCTCGCACGCACGCCCCCGCGCGTCGTCGACACCGCCGACCTCGACGACGACGGCGCCGGGCAGCTCCGCACGCTCGTCGCCGCCGCGCTGTCGGTGCGGGCGGAGGTCCAGGTCGCCGACGGCGAGGAAGGGGTGCCCGACGCCGGCCGGTCGGCGGTGCCCGACGCCGTCCGGTACCGGATCGACGTCAGCGTGGACGACCCGCCGGTCCTGCAGGGCTGGGACACCGACGACGCGTCGTTGACGCAGGTCGAGGCCGATCTCGTGGAGTTCGTCGAGTCCTGGCAGGCCCCCGCGCCGTGATCGCGGGCTGAGCGGCAGCCGAGCGGTCGCCGACCAGGGCCGAGCCGGCCCCGGCCGGGTCCGACCATCCGGGCAGGCACACCCGCGCGGAACCTCAAGCACGCTGCGAGCGCTGTCGATCCTCACCGCATGAGGGATGCGGGCAGCGCACGCGCCACGGCGCGGGTGCCGCGTCCGGCCGGCGCCGTCGCCGCCGCGGGGCCGGACGCCGTCGACGCGTCCCCCGCCCACGCCGGCGTCCCGGGGCAGTCCCGCCGCGAGCCCGACCCGGCCTCGCCCGACGTCACCGGCTGGCACCCGCACAAGCTCCCCACCGGCTCGGCGACCGTGCACATCGGCCGCCAGCCCGTCTACGCGGCCGACGGCACCCTCTACGGCTTCGAGCTGCTGTTCCGGGCGGCGGCCGACGCGACGGCCAGCGGGGTCGGCCTGTCCGACGGCGACGCGGCGACCACGACGACGATCGTGGCGGCGTTCACGGAGTTCCCCCTGGAGGAGGTGCTCGGCGGGCGGCTCGGCTTCATCAACCTCACCCGGGCCTTCCTCGTCGGCGAGCTCCCCCTGCCGTTCGACCCCGACCACGCGGTGCTGGAGATCCTCGAGTCGATCACCGTCGACGAGGAGGTGGTGACGGGCGCGCGGCGGCTCGTGGAGGCCGGGTACCGGCTCGCGCTCGACGACTTCACGTGGTCGGAGGCCGCCGTCCCGCTGCTGGAGCTCGCCGAGATCGTGAAGGTCGACGTCCTGGGGCTGTCGTGGCCGGAGGTGCTCGACGTCGTCGAGCGCTGCCGGCCGTTCGGGGTGACCCTGCTCGCGGAGCGGGTCGAGGACGAGGCGATGCTGCAGCGCTGCCGGGACCTCGGGTTCACGCTGTTCCAGGGCTACCACCTGGGCCGCCCGCAGACGCTGACCGTCGACTCCCTCACGCCCGGGCAGGCCCTGTCGTTGCAACTCATCGCCGAGCTGGGGGACCCGGAGACGACGGCGGAGGACGTCGAGCGGCTGCTGCGGCGCGACCCGGCGCTCACCTACCGGCTGATGCGGATCGCCAACTCGGCGGCGTACGCGCAGTCGCGCAAGCTCGCGACGATCCGCGACGCGGTGGTGCTCGTGGGGATGGCACGCCTGCGCGGCTGGCTCGTCCTGGTGGCGCTCAAGGGGCTGCCCGGGTCGCCGGAATCGCTGATCGACTCGCTCTCGCGGGCCCGTGCCTACGAGCTGCTGGCCAAGTGGCACGGGCTCGAGGAGCCGGAGGCGGCGTTCACGCTGGGCCTGCTCGGCGGCATCGCCTCGACGCTGCAGGTGGAGCCCGCCGAGGTGGTCCGCGGGCTGCCCCCGCTGGAGGCCGGACTCCTCGCGGCGATGACGAGCCCTCCGGGGCGGCCCGCCCCCATCAGCGACCTCGTGACGCTGCGGGACGCCGCCGCCGCCTACCTGGGCGGCGACGTGGCGGCGTTGATCGACGGCGGCGTCACCCCCACCACCATCGCCCGCGCCTACCTCGAGGGCCTGTCCTGGGCCGAGACCACGTGCCGGGCCGCCGGCTCCGACGACGACTGACGGGCGTCCGTCAGGCCGCTCCGGCGGCCGCCCAGCCCGGCAGCACGACGTCCTCGATCAGGGCCACCCGCTCGTCGAAGGGGAGGAACGCGCTCTTCAGCGCGTTGACGGTGACCCAGCGCAGGTCGCCGAGCGACCAGCCGGCGTGCTGCACCAGCTGCTGCATCTCGCGGGTCATCGACGTGCTCGACATCAGCCGGTTGTCGGTGTTCAGGGTGACCCGGAAGCGCAGGTCCTTGAGCAGGGTGATCGGGTGCTCGGCGATGCTCGCGGCCGCGCCGGTGCCGACGTTGCTGGTGGGGCACAGCTCGAGGGGGATCCGCGCGTCCCGGACCCATGCCGCGAGGCGGCCGAGCCGGGCCAGCGGGCGCCCGTGCCGGTCGGTGCCGTCGAGGCGCTCGATGTCGTCGACGATCCGCACCCCGTGGCCGAGCCGGTCGGCGCCGCAGACGTGCACGGCCTCCTGGATGCTGGGCAGCCCGAACGCCTCGCCCGCGTGGATGGTCAGGTGCAGGTTCTCCCGGTGGACCAGGTCGAACGCCGCCCGGTGCCGTGACGGCGGGTGGCCCGCCTCAGCCCCGGCGAGGTCGAAGCCGACCACCCCGGCGCCGCGGTGGCGCACGGCGAGCGCGGCGACCTCCTCGCTGCGGTCGGTGTGCCGCATCGCCGTGAGCAGCGTGCCCACCCGGACGGCGCGGCCCTGTTCGGCCGCCTCCCGGCACCCCTCGTCCAGGCCCTCCTGCACCGCGGTGACGACGTCGTCCAGGCTCAGCCCGCCCTCCAGGTGCAGCTGCGGCGCGTAGCGGACCTCGCCGTAGACGACGCCGTCGGCCGCGAGGTCGAGGACGTGCTCGCGGGCCACCCGGACCAGCGACGCGCGGTCCTGCATCACCGCGACGGTGTGCCGGAAGGTGGCCAGGTAGCGCTCCAGCGACCCGGAGTGGGCCGCCTCGTGGAACCAGGCGGCGAGCTGCGCCTCGTCCGGCGCGGGCAGCTCGTGGCCCGCCTCGGCGGCCAGGTCGAGCAGGGTCCCCGGCCTCAGCCCGCCGTCGAGGTGGTCGTGCAGCACCGCCTTGGGGGCCCGGGCGATGGCGTCGGCTGCCGTCTCCATCGAGCTAGCGCTCACCGCCGCGGCGGTAGACGAGGCCGTCCGCCTTCGGCATCCGCAACCGCTGGCTGGCCAGGGCCAGCACCAGCAGCGTCGTCACGTAGGGGGTCATGAAGGTGACCTGCGGCGGCAGGGTGTCGGTGGTCAGGTAGAGCAGCAGCGACCCGGCCGCGAACCCCGCGGCCACCAGTGCCGGCACCAGCCGCCGCCGGACCGCGTGGCGCACCGCGAACGCCGCCAGCAGCACCGCCAGGAGGAGCAGGAGCGCGTGGACGGCCTCGGCGTTGCGGAGCTGGACGGCGTCGGTGTAGCCGAACAGCCCGGCCCCGGCCACCAGCCCTCCCGGACGCCAGTTACCGAAGATCATCGCGGCGAGCCCGATGTACCCGCGACCGGCCGTCTGCCCCTCGCGGTAGGTGCTCGAGGCGACGATCGCCAGGAACGCGCCGCCGAGGCCGGCGAGCCCGCCGGAGACCAGCACCGCGACGTACTTGTGCAGCTGGACGCGGACGCCGAGCGATTCCGCGGCGTAGGGGTCCTCGCCGCAGGAGCGCAGGCGCAGGCCGAACGGCGTCCACCACAGCACGAGGTAGGTCACCACCACCAGCGCCACCGCGAGCAGGGTGAGCAGGGAGACGCCGGTCAGCAGACCGCGCAGCACCCCGGCCACGTCGGACAGCAGGAACCACTGCTGCCGCTCCAGGCTCTGCAACGGGCCCGAGACCCCGGGCAGCGAGACGGTCTCGATCGGGCGGATGCGTGGCGACTGCGTCTCGCCGCCGTTGGGGGTTCCCGTGAACGCGAGGGAGGCGAGGAACTGCGAGGCCCCCAGCCCCAGGATGTTGACGGCGACCCCGGAGACGATGTGGTCGACGCCGAAGGTGACGGTGGCGACGGCGTGCACGAGGCCGCCGAGCGCCCCGAGCAGCACCCCGGTCAGCACGCCGGCCCACGGCCCGTGCTGCCAGCCCATCCAGCCCGCCCCGAAGGTGCCCATGATCATCATGCCTTCGAGGCCGATGTTCACCACCCCGGCGCGCTCCGCCCACAGCCCGCCCAGGGCGGCCATGGCGATCGGGACCGCCAGCACCACCGCCGCCCCGACGGTGCCGGCCGAGGTGAGGTCACGGGCCCCGGACAGGATCCGGACCGTGGCCAGCGCGACCAGCCCGGCGGCGAGCAGGACGCCGAGCCGCGCCCACCGATGCCGCCACCACCCGAAGCGGCGCCCGGAGGAGGGCTGAGGGGTCGGCGCCGCAGGAGCGAGTGCGGCCGTCATGCCCCGGCCCCCCGCGGCCCCGCGGCGTCCGCAACCGCGTTCGACGCCGCGTCCGGCGCCGCGTCCGGCAGTGTGCCGAGCTGCCGGCCCACCGCCCGCTGCTGCGCCGCGAGCCGGTAGCGGCGGACGAGCTCGTAGGCCACCACCACGGACAGCACCGTGACGGCCTGGGTGATCAGCACGATCTCCTTGGCCACCCCCTCCAGGTCGAGGATCAGCGCGGAGTTGTCCAGGAAGCCCCAGAGCAGGGCGCCGATCGCGATCCCGATCGGGTCGTTGCGGCCCAGCAGGGCGATGGCGATGCCGGTGAACCCCAGACCGGCGGGGAAGTCCAGCGAGTAGGTGTAGGAGGCCCCGAGCAGCTGGGGCATGCCGACCAGGCCGGCCACCACCCCCGAGAGCACCATGGTCAGCAGGACCATCCGCTTGACGTCCACCCCGCCCGCCACCGCGGCCGGCTCGCTGATCCCCGTGGCCCGCAGGTCGAAGCCGAAGCGGGTCCGGTTGATTCCGAACCAGAAGGCCACCCCGACCACCGCGGCCAGCACGACCAGGCCGTACACCTCCAGCGTGGAGCCGGGCACCAGCGCCAGCCCGGGCACCCGGCCCGATTCGGGGATCTCCTTGGTGCCGACGTTGTTCGACCCGGCGGTGCGCTGCGCCAGCCGGCCCGGGGTGAGCAGGTAGGCCACGATCCCGGTCGCCACGAAGTTGAGCATGATCGTCGAGATCACCTCGCTGACCCCTCGGTAGACCTTCAGGACGGCGGCCGCCCCGGCCCACAGGCCCCCGACCAGCATCGCCACCACGACGATCACCGCGGCGTGCAGCACGGGTGGCAGGGTCAGCGCGCCGCCGAGCGCGGCGGCGAGCATGGCCGCCAGCCGGTACTGCCCGTCGACGCCGATGTTGAACAGGTTCATCCGGAAGCCGATCGCGACGGCGATCGCGGCGAAGTAGTAGGTGGTGGCCGAGTTGAGGATCAACACCTGGGTGCGCGGCCGGGCGGCGTAGTCGAGCATCGCCGAGAACGTCGCCCACGGGTCGGTCCCGGTGGACAGGAGCACCAGCGTGGTCACCAGCAGCGCGAACAGGATCGCCAGGGCGGGCGCGGCCAGTACGAGGCCCACCCGGCGCAGCACGCCGGTCACCCGGCCACCTCCTCGTCGGGTGGCGCACCGGCGCCGGTCATCGCCGAGCCCAGCTGCTGCGGCGTCACCGTCGCCGGGTCGACGTCGGCGACGATCCGCCCGCGCAGGATCACCTTGAGCGTGTCCGACAGCCCGATCAGCTCGTCGAGGTCGGCGCTGACCAGCAGCACCGCCAGGCCGTCGGCCCGGGCCGCGCGCAGCAGGTCCCAGACGGCGGCCTGCGCGCCGACGTCCACCCCGCGCGTCGGGTGCGCGGCGATCAGGAGCTTGGGCGAGCCGCTCATCTCGCGCCCGACGATCAGCTTCTGCTGGTTGCCGCCCGACAGGGCCGAGGCCGGCACGTCGATCGACGGGGTGCGGACGTCGTACTCCTCGACGATCCGTCGGCAGTCGGCACGGGCGCCCGCGACGTCGATCAGGGGCCCCCGCGCCGTCGGCGGCCTCGTCTGGTGGCCGAGGATCCGGTTCTGCCACAGCGGCTCGCTCAGCAGCAGCCCGTGCCTGCCCCTGTCCTCCGGGATGAACGCCATCCCCGCCTCCCGCCGGCGGCGGGTGGACAGCGCGGTGACGTCCCGCTGCTCCAGCAGCACCTGCCCCGCGGTGGCCGGGCGCATGCCCATCAGGGTCTCCACCAGCTCGGCCTGGCCGTTGCCCTCCACGCCGGCGATGCCCAGCACCTCGCCCGCGTGGATGGTCAGCGAGACGTCGTCGAGCAGCGGCAGCCCGGACGCCGCGGTGAGGGACAGCCCGCGGATGCTCAGCACGGGGCGGTCGGTCACCGTCGACGACGACGTCGCGGGGGTGGGCAGCTCGCTGCCGACCATCAGCTCGGCCAGCCGGCGCGCGGTCACCTCGCCCCGCCCGACCGTCGCCACGGTGGTGCCGCGCCGGATCACGGTGATCTCGTCGGCGACCGCCAGCACCTCGTCGAGCTTGTGCGAGATGAAGACGATCGACAGGCCCTCGCCCTTCAGCTCGCGCAGCGCGGCGAACAGCTCGTCGACCTCGTGCGGCACCAGCACCGCCGTCGGCTCGTCCAGGATCAGCGTCCGGGCGCCGCGGAAGAGGACCTTGACGATCTCGACCCGCTGCCGGTCACCCACCCCGAGGTCCTCCACCACGGCGTCCGGGTCGACGTCGAGGCCGTACCGGTGGCCGATCTCGCGGATCCGCCGGCGGGCCGCGCGCAGGTCCAGCACCGGGCCCCGCCTCGGCTCGGCACCGAGCACCACGTTCTCGGCGACGGTGAAGTTGTCGGCCAGCTTGAAGTGCTGGTGCACCATCCCCACCCCGCGGGCGATCGCGTCCGCCGGGCTGTGGAGCACCACTCGCTCGCCGTCCAGCGCGATCGTGCCCTCGTCGGGACGGTGCATGCCGTACAGGGTCTTCATCAGGGTCGACTTGCCGGCCCCGTTCTCCCCCACGACGGCGTGCACCTGCCCGCGCCGGACGACGATGTCGACGTCGCGGTTGGCCACCACGCCGGGGAACCGCTTCGTGATGCCGCGCAGCTCCACGGCCGGTGGCAGTGCCGCACGGGCCGGGTCGCCCGGCGCGGGGTCAGCGGAGATGGCGCACCTCCGGCGGTCGTCGGCGACTACTTGGCGGTCGGGACGGTCACGCTACCGTCGCCGATCTTCGCCTTCGCCTCGTCGGCCTTCGCCGTGAACGGCTGGACCGCGGAGTTGGACGTCGAGTAGTCGATGCCGCCCTGCTTGAGGTCGAAGACCTGGACGCCGGTCAGCGGCGAGCCGTTCACCGAGGCCTTGATCGCGTCGTACACGGCGACGTCGACCTTCTTCAGCATCGACGTCAGGATGATCGGCTTCAGGGCGTCGTCCGCCGTCTTGTACTGGTCGGAGTCCACCCCGATGGCGAAGGAGCCCGGCTTGGCGGCCACCGCCTCGAACACCCCGGCGCCGGACCCCCCGGCGGCCGCGTAGACGACGTCGGCGCCGGCGTCGAGCATGCCCTGGGCGGCGGCCTTGCCGGCCGCCGGGTTGCCGAAGCCGGAGAAGTCCGGCGGCTCGCTCAGGTACTTGACCTGGACGGTCGTCTGCGGCTTGGCCGCCTTCACCCCTGCGGTGAAGCCCGCCTCGAACTTCTGGATCAGCGGCACGTTCACGCCACCGACGAAGCCGACCTTGCCGCTCTTGGATGCCTGCGCCGCGATGACGCCGACCAGGTAGGACCCCTGCTCCTCGGCGAACACCAGCGACGTGACGTTCTTGTTCTTCGCCGACAGCGAGGAGTCGTCCACGATCGCGAACGTGGTGTCGGGGAACTCGGGCGCGACCTTGCCGAGCGCCGTGGCGTACGCGAAACCGATGGCCAGCACCGGGTCGTAGCCGCCGGAGGCCAGCAGCCGCAGCCGCTCCTCCTTCTGCGCGTCGGTCTCGTTCTGGCTCGCCTCGAGCTCCTTGATCTCGATCCCGAACTCGCTCTTGGCCTTGTCGAGGCCCGCCGCCGCCGAGTCGTTGAACGACTGGTCGCCGCGGCCCCCGATGTCGTAGGCGAGGCCGACCTTCACGTCGGACGTCGTGCCACCCGAGCCGCCCGCGCCCGGCTCCGGGTCCTCGCCGCCACCCCCGCAGCCGGCCAGCAGGACGGAGGCCAGCACGGCGACCGACGCGAAGCTGATGGAGCGACGCACGACGTCTCCTTCACGGTTCGGGCATCGCGCCCACCCGCCCGGACGAGAAGATCTCCGGCTCCCGGGGGGTGCGACGCGGGATTGTTCGGAGGGTAACGCCATGTCCCGCCCATTTGTCGTGCATGGGGGCCGGGTGACGCAAACGTAACCCGGGGGAAAGACGGGCGACAGCCGACGGTGCGCGAAGTCCCGCGCGGCCGTCGGTCGCACCCTCTATGGTCTGCGTCGACGACAGGGCGGGACGGGGGCGGCAGACGTGTGCCGGTTCCGCGCCTCATGGAGCGGAGGACGCACGATGACACGCACGAGACGGCGGGGGGCGGCGCTGGCCGTCGCGGTCGCCACGGCGCTGGGGGCGCTCACCGCGATGCCCGCGGTGGTGGCGCAGGCCGCGCCCGCGACCATCACCGGGACGATCACCGACGAGCTGACCGGGGCGCCCGTGCCCGGCTGCGTGAACGCCACCACCTGGGACGACGGCGAGTGGGCCTACGCCGACACCTGCGCCGGTGAGGACGGGCGCTACACGCTCGACGTCGTCGCCGGCCGTGCCTACCAACTGGAGTTCTCCGGCGGGGACTACGTCGACGAGTACTCCGGCGGCGTGGCCGACCCCAACGAGGCGACGATCGTCAAGGCACCCGGCACCGCCGACGCCTCGCTGCAGCCGCGGCGTCCCGCGACCGGCGTCCTGCGCTACCCCGACGGCAAGCCCGTCCAGGGGGCCGAGGTCGCCTTCGTGCCCGCGGGCGGCGTCAACAGCTGGGGCTCGGTGACCACCGGCGCCGACGGCTCGTGGTCGGCGTCCCTGCTCACGGGCTCCTACCTGGTGCAGTACCGCATGCCCGACGGTGAGCTGCTGTGGGCCACCGGCAAGCCGACCCGCCCGGCCAAGCCCACCCTGACCCAGGTCCTGGGCAAGGCGCCCAAGCCGTTGACGGCCACCGTCGCGCGCCCCGCGACGCTCGTCGTGACGGCCGTGGACAAGGACGGCGTCCCCCTCAAGGGTGTGTGCCTCACCAGCACGACGACGGCCGGCAGCCCGCCCTGCACCGGCACCACCGGGACCGTGACGCTGACCCGCCAGCCCGGGGGTCGGCAGAGCGTGGTGGCCTCGGTGCCCGACGGCAGCCTCGGGGCGGTCGAGAAGGCCGTGGTCCTCAAGCGCGGCAAGACCACCAAGGTCACGCTGCGCCTGCTGCCGACGGCGACCCTCACCGGCACGATCGTCAGCGAGGCCGGCAAGCCCCGCGCGAAGGTCTGCGTGCAGGTCGACGCCGCCGACGTCCGGGTGCGCCCCGCCTACCTCGACCAGCAGGTCGCCTCGTGCAGCGACAGCCAGGGCCGGTTCCGGGTCAAGGGCATCCCCACCGGTCGCTACGTGGTCTACGTCTACGGCGACGAGACCCACCCCTACGTCTACGCCCCGGGCGTCGCCCGCTTCCCCGACGCGAAGGTCGTGACCGCGAAGGCCGCGACCACCGTCGACTCGGGCACCACGGTGGCCGGGCTCGGCGGCACGGTGACGGGCGTCGTCACCTCGCCCGACGGCGAGCCCGTGGCCGGTGCATGGGTCGCCCTGGGCGGGGACAACCCCGGCCGGATCGGCGACGGCGGTGCCGGCATCGACACCGCTAAGACCGACGCCGACGGCCGCTACACGATCACCAACGTGGCCCAGTGGTCGGTGCCGGCCATGGCCTACGCGCGTGACAAGCCGTACGCGTTCACCTGGACCGGCGGGGTCACCGAGTCCGCCCAGGCAGAGAAGGTGCAGGTCAGCTGGGGCAAGACCAGCACGGCCGACATCCGTTTCCTCCCCGAGGCACAGCTGAAGGTCACCATGACCGGGGTGCCGGCCGGGTACGCCGTGGAGTTCGACACCATCTCGGCGTCGGGCGACCCCGCGGGCTGGGGCGGCGGGCTCCGGGCCGACGACCCCACGACCGTCCTCCGCGGCTTCGGCACGGGCGACATCCGGATCAAGGCGACGATGCTCCGGGTCGACTCCACCTCCTCCGACGACTACGTCGAGTGGTGGTACCCCTCCGCGGCCGGCCCCGAGACGGCCACCCCCGTGAGCGTGACCGCGGGTGAGGTCGGCGAGCTGACCTGGGCGGTTCCCAGCAAGTGATCGTCGCGACCGTCTCCTCGCTCACGCGGTACCCCGTCAAGTCCCTGGGCGGGGAGGCGGTCGCCGTCGCCGAGGTCGGCGAACGCGGTCTGCACGGCGACAGAGCGTGGGGCGTCTACACCGCCGACGGCGGCATCGGCAGCGGCAAGACGACGCGGCGGTTCCGGCGGGTCGACGGCCTGCTCGGCCTCGGGTCGCGCCTGCACGCCGACGGGAGCGTCGACGTCGTCCTGCCCGACGGTGAGGTCCTCGAGGCGGGTGCCCCCAGCGCCGACGCCGCCCTGTCGCGGCTCCTGGACCGGCCCGTGACCCTGCGCCGCGAGACGACCGTCCCCCATCACGACGAGTCGCCGATCCACCTCGTCACGGCGTCCGGGCTCGCGGCGCTGTCCGCGCAGCTCGGAGCCGCGGTGGACGCGCGCCGGTTCCGGGCGAACCTGCTGCTCGACGACGCCCCCGCCGGCCAGGGTGCCGAGGTGGGGGTCCTCGCCGAGGACGCATGGGTCGGCCGCGGCCTCGCCCTTGGCGCCGAGGTGGTGATGCGGGTGACGGGCCTGATGCCCCGCTGCGTCATGGTCACGATGCCCCAGCGCGACCTCGAGGACGGCGGGCCCCGACCCGAGGTGCTGAAGGCCCTCGCGGGGCGGGCGGACCTCACGTTCGGGGTGACGGCGGACGTCGTGCGACCCGGTCGGGTGGCCGTCGGCGACGAGGCGCGGCTGCTGTAGGTCGCAATCCCGTGGCCCGAGGTGGCGCCCTCGTCCTACCGTGCCGTGGTGCCCCTCGAACAGACCCTCGCGCGGATCGACGCCGACCTCGCCGCCGGCCGGCAGCCGCTGGCCCGGCGCGGCTGCGCGGCCTCGTCGGCACGTACCCGCAGCGCCTCGACCTGCGCGAGCGCCTCGCGGAGCTGTACCGGGCCGAGGGTGACCTCGCCCAGGCGGGCCGCTGGACGTACCTGAGCGAGGAGCCCGACGCCGACGAGCTGCGCGCGGCCGAGCGCGCCTACCCCCCGCTGCGGCTCATGCAGGCGCTGGCGTGGCCCGGCGGGGAGGAGGCCGCCCCGTCACCGGCGGTCCGGGAGCGGCTCGCGGCCGTGCGGGCGCAGGCCGAGCAGTCGGTCGGGGCGCCGGTCTCATGGGCCGACCCCCGCGCGCCGCAGCCGCAGGTTCCCGGCGGCGACGCGGTGGGTGGGGCGATCCTGCTGACCGCCCTCGGACTGATGGTGATCGGCGCGGTGTGGCTGCTCGTCCAGGCCTGGCACGCCGTCGCGTCCTGGATCGGCTGACCGGGCCCGCTCGGCAGGCTCAGGGTCGCGGCGAGGTGCGCACCCAGCCGCGCTCACGGCGTCCGACGACCGCGGCCCGGCAGCGCGGGCAGACCCGGTCGACCTCGTCGGCCGCGCCCCCCGTCTCCGGCAGCACCTGCGGGAACGGGACGTGCGAGAACCGCTCCAGGCCCGAGCGCGACAGCGCCAGCCCGCACACGGTCTGGTTCGTGCCGCGCTCCCAGGCGTGGGCCTCACCGGCGGGCATGCGGACGCCGTCCGGATCGACCCAGCGCGACGAGGCGGCGACGGCGTAGCTCGTGGGCCGTGGGTTCATGCCCCCTGCGTACCCCGCTGGGGCACTCGAGTAGCCCTCGACGGGTCTACCGCCATGCCAGACATCACTGGCGAGGCGTAGGACCGGGGGCATGACGACCACCCCGGCTCTGCCGGTGACAGCGTCTACCCTCCAGGTTCATGCCCGGGGAGCACGTGTTCATCGACGAGTCCAAGCGGGACGCATATGTCGTGGTAGCGGCCGTCGTAGCGCGCCAAGGGCTGGCCAGCACGCGCGCGGCCGTGCGGGCGATGCAGATGCCCGGGACCCGTCGGGTGCACTTCCAGAGCGAGAGCGACGCGTCCGGCGCAAGTTCCTCGCCCGGCTCGGCGACCTACGTGTCACGGCAAGGATCTACACCGCTCGCGAACGCACCGATCTCGACTCACGGCGACGGATCTTGACCCGCCTCGTGGGCGACCTGGTGACCGTGGGAGCGGAACGGCTCGTGATCGAGCAAGACGACTCGCTCATCGTTCACGATCGACGAGCGATCAAGGCTGAGCGTTCGCGGCTACGGGCGGCGGACACCCTGCGCTTCGACCACCTGCGGGGCGTGGATGACCCGCTCCTCTGGGTGCCTGACGCGATCGCCTGGGCCTGGTGCCGCGACCGTGCCTGGCGAGACTTGGTCTCCGGACTCGTCACAGAGGTCGTCGAGCTGTAGACAGCGCGAAGCCCCGCTCAGCCGTCGTCCGGCGGCCTGCGGGGCTCACTACCTCAGGCCCCAGGCCCTCGGCATGCTCAGTATCGGACGACCCTCACGGAATCTCAACTAGGCGACACTGTGCTCATGGTCTCCCCACCCGACGTCACCGAGCAGGAGCCCTCGGGCCGGTGGGCGCTGCACCAGGGCCCGATGCGACTGCTGGGCGTCAGCCTGGTGGTGCTGGCGCTGGTCATCTGGTGGCGCGGGCTGCCACAGGGCGCGGCCGGCCGCACGCCCACGGCGTCGCGGTGCGCGGCGCCCGTGCCCGAGCAGGTCGCCGACTGGGGGACGTCCTCCACCCTGCTGCTGCGCGCGCGGATGGACGGGGTGGTCGAGCTCGAGGACGGTCCGACCCGAGCCGAGGGCTGGCGGGTGATGGTGCGATCCGCCGAGGCGACGGCCGGCGCCGACGTCACGGGGTCGGGCGGCGGGTCAGACGGGACTGACGGCGGGTCCGACGGCGGCGCGGACGGCGGCGGGCTCGCCCCGCCTGCGGACGCCCCGGCCGCCGGCAGCACCGTCCTGCTCTGGCCCGCGATCGGTCAGGGCCGCCCCGTGGACGGTGAGGGCCTGCTGGTGTGGGTGAACGCCCACGACGGCACCACCCTCGCGGGCAGCCCCGCGCCCGGGTTCGACGCCGTGGGGATGCTCGCGGCCACGCAGGACGCCGCCCAGCGCATCTGCCCCGACTCGCGCAGCGCCACCGTGCCCCTCGAGCGCCTCACGCCGTCGTCGCGGGGCTGATCCGACGCGCGGCAGATGCGCGGCGTCCGTGAGACACGCCGCCGAAACCGCTGACGCGCCTCACGGAAGATGCGCAACTGGCACCTGCGGGACGACGGCGGTCAGCCGAGCGACGGCACCCGGCCGGTGACGGCGACGACGGCGACCACCTCGTCGGAGGCGGGCGCGAGCATCACGGTGCAGGCGGGGAACTCGCGCATCCCGGCCGCGACCAGCTCCAGGCGCAGTGCCTCGTGAGGGGTGCGCAGCAGCGCGTCGACCGTCTCGTCGAGGCCCACGGCGGGCAGCCCGGCGGTGCGGGCCCAGCGGGCACGGCGGCCCATGGCGCGCAGGAGGTCGGTGACGGGCACGGGCCGGTCGCCGTCGGGCGCCTGGTGCACCGACACGTCGGGGTCGTCGAGGGCCGCGAGGCACAGCGCCGCGCCCTCACCGTCGGCGGCGGCCAGCGCCGCCCGCAGCTCGTCCCTGGTCATGGATCTCACGGTGGCACCGGGTGACGGTGGGTGAGGCTGGAACGGGCCCCGCGTCGCCCGTTCGGCGTCCGCGGGCTCTCGCGCACCGAGCGTGACGCCGTCCGGAAGCCCTGAGCAACCACCGGCACGGTGCGTGAGATCGACAGGAACGATCACGATCGGAAAGTGCGTCGCCCGCGTCGGCGGCCAGGTCTACGGTCGGTGCCGCACGGGGAGGGATCACCGCCGGCGTCGACGCCGCACCTCGCCCGGGGGAGGTCGTCATGATCACGAACAGGCGAACGCGAGCGGGTGTCGTGGCAGGGCTGGGCGCCCTGCTGGCCGTCGCCCCGCTGGGGGTGGCAGCGCCGGGGCAGGCGGCCACGGAGATGTCGCGGATCGTCGCGACGCTGGTGGATCCGGCGGGCGCGCCGGTCGCCAAGGCGTGCGTGAGCGTCGCGTACACGGGCCGCAAGGCCTGTTCCGGGGCCGACGGCGTCGCGACCCTCACCCTCCCGGTCTCGCCGTCGCGGCGGACGATCGTCGCGTGGACGCCGAGCGGCTCGCGCGGCGCGGTCTCGACGCAGGTCGACGGCTCGGGCGCGGTGGCCGTCACGCTGACCCTGGCGCCGTCGGCGGTCCTGCGGGGCACGATCGTCGACGAGACGGGTGCGCCGCGCGTGGGCGTGTGCCCCACCGCCGCCCTCCCCGACGACCCGTACGCGCCCACGCTGGCGCGCCAGAAGGGCACGTGCACGGACGCCAAGGGCCGCTGGGCGATCCGCGGTCTCGCCGCGGGGTCCTACACGGTGTACGCACCGGCGGTCGAGGGCTTCCCCTGGTCCTACGCGCCCGGTCTGGGCGCGCCGTCCACCACGTACGCGGTGACGGCGGGGCAGGTGCGCACCCTCACCTGGACGTCGGGCGGCGCGGCCACCGTGAGCGGCACCGTGACCCTGCCCGACGGCAAGCCCGCGGTCGCCGTCCTGGTCAGCCTGGCCGGCGTGCCCGACCTGTCGATGCCGCCCATGACGGACGCGTGGACGGCGCGCACGGACTCGCAGGGCAAGTACCGGATCACCGGCCTCGCGCACGTGGTCAAGCCGCTGGTCGCCTACGACTACCCGGCGTCCTTCGCGTTCACCTACACGGGCGGCGCCACGGACTCGGCCTCGGCGACGCCCGTCGACGTGCCGTGGGGAGGGTCCGTCACCGCGGACATCCGGACGAAGCCGGAGGCGAAGCTGCAGGTCACGCTCGCGGGCGTGCCTGCCGCGGCCAGCCAGGCGAATGTGCAGGCGTGGACGCTGTCGGGTGACCGCAGCGGCTGGGAGCAGGGCATGAGCGCCCCCGGCGGCACCTTCGACCTGCGGGGGGTGGCGGCCGGCACAGTGAAGCTGTCGGCCACCGTGTACAGCCCCGAGGGCGTGCCCACCACGTTCTGGTACGCGGGGGCGCCGGACGCGGCGTCCGCCACGCCGGTGAAGGTCTCGACGACCAAGGCGACGTCGCTGACCTGGACGCTGCCCACCGAGTGAGCGCGTCGCCGGCGCCACCTCGCGGCACTCGGCCGCGGGGTGGCGTCGGCGGCGCACCACCGTCGGCAGTTCCGGACCGTCAGCTCCGGACCGTCAGCCGCGGGGAACCGTCAGCGGCGCACCACGCTGATCACGCGCAGGCCGCGGACGGGCCGCACGGGCCCGTCGGCGCCGACGGCCTCGCCACGACCGGCCGCGGAAGCGCTTCCGCACCCCATCTGGGTGGCCGGGCAGCCTCCGCAGACCCCCGAGCAGGCCGAGGCCAGCACCTCCGCCCGCAGCCGGCCGGTGCGCACGAGGTGGTCGAGACAGGCACGCACGAGCGAGATGTCCATGCCGGTGAGCAGCGAAATCGACAGCGGGTCGCCGGTGCCGGCCATCACCTGCGCCATGACGGCGTCGAGGGGGCCCTGGGGCGAGGCCGGCACCACCGCGGCCTCGGGCGGGGCGGGCACCGAGCCCTCGGGCGCGGCGTCCGCCTCGTCGCGGGGACGCTCCTGCCCGAGCCCGGCCACGAGCCGCAGCCCGGCCCTGCTCCGCCGTCCGCTCACCACAGCAGCCTCCCGACCTGGAACACCAGCACGGCCAACACCCACGCGACGAGCATCTGCACGCCGACGCCGATGAGGGTCCATCGCCAACCGACCTCACGCTTCTGTGCTGCCAGTGTGGCGGCACACGGGGTGTAGGCGAGCAGAAACGCGCAGAAAGCCAACGCGGCAGGCACGGGAGACCCGTGGGAGGTGCGCTCGAAGTCCCGCCGTAACGCGGAGTGCACGGCCGCCGACTGGCTCGCGTCACCGTTCGTGGCCGCCTGGCTCGCCTCCGTCGAGTACGTCTGCGCCCAGCTGGAGACCACGGCCTCCTTGGCGACGAACCCGACGAGCAAGGCGCCGGAGGCGTGCCAGTCGCCGAACCCGGCCGGGGCCAGCCCGGGCTCGGCCAGCTCGGCGAGCCCGCGGTACAGCGAGCGCTCGACGGGCGTCTGGGCCGAGACGGCGAACCCGTCGCCGATCCGCGCGGAGGTGCCGGCGGTGCCCGACATCCATGCGGCGGGCAGGGCCACGGAGCCGAGCAGCCATACGACGACGACGGCGCCCACGATCACGCCGCCGGCTGTGCGCAGGAAGTCGGCCAGGCGCATCCACACCGACGACGCGAGCACGCGGACGGAGGGGCGCTGGTAGCGGGGCAGGTCGAGGACGAGCGGGTCGGGGGCCACGGCGCGCAGCAGCGTCTTGCGCAGCGCGATGCCGGTGAGGACCACGAGCACGATCGACAGCACGTACATGGCGAACACGGCGTCGCCGGCGTGGGCGCCGAAGAACACCGACCCGACCATGACGTAGACGGGCAGCCGCGCCGAGCAGGTGGTGAACGGAACGAGCAGGGTGGTGAGCAGCCGGTGCCGGGCGTCGGGCAGCGCGCGCGTGGCCGACACGGCGGGCACGTTGCAGCCGAAGCCCACGGTCAGCGGCAGGAACGCCCGGCCGGGCAGGCCCACCGCGCGCATCAGCCGGTCGGTGACGACGGCGGCGCGGGCGAGGTAGCCGGAGTCCTCCAGCACGGCGAGCGCCAGGAAGATCAGCGCCATCAGGGGGACGAAGCTGAGCACGGTCCCGACCCCGGCGATGAGCCCGTCGACGAGCAGGCCCTCGATCCAGCCGCCGCCGAGGGACACGGCCGCGAGCCCGGAGCGCACCGCGTCGGAGAACGGGCCCGCGACCCAGTCGCCGAGCAGGCCCTGCAGGGGTGCGGCCACGGAGGTGGTCAGCCGGAACAGCACCCACATCACGGCGAGGAAGAGCACGGGGCCGCTGACCTTGCCGGTGGCGAGGCGGTCGAGCCGGTCGGGCCAGGTCTCGCCGCGGCCGCCGTCGTGCCGGACGACGTCGGCGGCGACGTCCAGGATCCACGTGAACCGGGCGTCGGCGCGGGCCAGCTCGTCGTCGCCGTCACGCAGGTCCGGCGCCGCGTCGGGCGAGGAGGGGTGCCCGCCGACGGGGGTCGGGACGGCGGGCACGGGCAGCGGCGCCGGGACGGGCGCGGCGAGGCTGGCGCGGACGGCGTCCCCGAGGGCGTCGAGGCCGGTGCGCCGCCGCGGGTCGACGGGCACGACGGGGACGCCGAGGTGGCGGGCCAGGGCGTCGGCGTCGACGCTCAGTCCTCGCCGGTGCGCCACGTCGTTCATGCTCATCGCCACGACGACGCGCAGCGCGAGCTCACGGACCTGGCGCAGCAGGTAGAGGCCGCGGGTGAGGTCGGAGGCGTCGAGCAGGACGACGGTCAGCCGCGGGCGGGCCGACGCGCGGCACGCGCACGCCGTCT
This sequence comes from Kineosporiaceae bacterium, assembly GCA_046330935.1. Classification (GTDB taxonomy): domain Bacteria; phylum Actinomycetota; class Actinomycetes; order Actinomycetales; family Kineosporiaceae; genus JAXLRU01. Next base: position 876,092 of record JAXLRU010000002.1, on the reverse strand, counting down.
CCTCGCACGTCTGCGGGCCGTGGTCGCACGCGCAGGTGCCGCCGTAGAGCAGGTCGCGGGTGAGGTCCTCGTCGGGGGAGACGGCGTCGAGGCTGACGGCGCCCGGCAGGTCGAGCACGGGCAGCTCCAGCGCGGGGCCGGCGGCGGAGGCGGGCACCCGCCAGGTGCCGCGGCCCACCTCGACGGAGGTGCCCTGCCAGTTGCCGACCCGGCGGTGGGCCCCGGTGAGCGCGTTGAACAGGGTCGACTTGCCGATGTTCGGGTTGCCGACGAGGGCGACGCTGCGGCTGACGGGCGAGGCGGCGCCGTCCGAGCGGTCGCCGTGGCAGGAGGGCTGCGTGACGACCCCGAGCTTCCTCAGCACGACCGGCTCCCCTCGAGGGCGGGGACCGGCGTGCCGGAAGGGTCGGGGGTGACGACGGGCACCTTGCGCAGGACGTCGCGGCCGACGGCCACGCGGGCGTCCCCGACGCCGAGGACGCGCCCGCCCCCCACGGTGCGGTGCAGCGGGACGACGTGGGCTCCGGGCCGCAAGCCGACCTGGGCCATCCGCAGGCAGCGGGCGGGCGCGAGGTCGGGCCGTCCGATCACGACGGGGGTGCCGGAGGGGGCGTCGTCGAGCGTCATGCTTCGACGGTAGGAGCCGAGTGAGGAATGCCTAACCGACGAACGTCCCTCACCCGTGACGCCCCTGGTCCGGCGCGTGTGATCTACGGCACGCGCCGGATCGGGGAGGCCCTCGCGGCGGGAAATCCCGCACGATCACGACCACGCGCGGACATTCCCGTCAAGAACGGACGGATCATGCCCGAAGTGTCCGAGGTGGGCCCCGTCGTGGCGGCCCGGGCGAGAGGGCGGACATGACCTGGTGGCGCAACCGGCGCGAAGGTGTCGCGCAGGCGTGGCCCGTGCCGCGCGACGTCGAGGCGCTGGAGAAGGTCCTCGAGGCCCTCGACGGCGGGGTCAGCGGCGTCGACGACGTCCGCGAGAAGATCCTCGGCGCGCTCGTCGCCACCCTCGACGTCGAGTACGGCGCCATCTGGCGCCGGGAGCCCGACGGGTTCGTCCTCCTCAACGAGACGGGGTCGCGCGCCCTCGCCGACGCCCTGGCCACGACCCTCGACGCCTCGCGCCGGCTGCCCGCCGAGGCCGGGCTGCTGACCCGCGCGGTGCGGACGTCGCGGCCCGTCCTCACCGAGGAGGACCCGCTCACGGGGGTGAGCTGCGAGCGCTGGAAGATCGCCCAACGCGGCGGCATGGTCCACGGCGGCGCCGTCCCGGTGTTCGAGGACGGCCAGGTCGTCGCGGTCGTCGAGACGTACGGCCTGGTGGCGCTGCCGCAGTTCGGCAGCGACAAGTGGCAGTCGATCGCGCGGATGCTCGGGGTGATCCGCCAGCAGGCCCTCACCCGGGCGGCGTTGCAGTCCACGCTCGACGACCAGGAGGCCGTCACGACGGTCGTCGCGCGCATCGGCGAGGCGGGCGACGAGTCGAAGGCCGTCGTCAGCGCCCTGGAGACGGTGCGCGCCACCTTCGGCTGGGCCTACGGGTCGTACTGGCGCCGCGACACCGACGCCGACGTCCTGCGCTTCCAGGTGGAGTCGGGCACGGCCGGCGAGGAGTTCCGCCAGGTCACGCTGACCGCGTCCTTCACCGAGGGTGTCGGCCTGTCGGGCCGCGCCTGGCGCGAGCGCGACCTCGTCTTCGTCCGCGACCTCGCCGAGATGACCGACTGCGTGCGGGCCCCCGCGGCCCGGCGGGCGGGCGTGCGCTCGGGGGTGTGCTTCCCGATCCTCGACGGCGACCAGGTCGTGGGCACCATGGACTTCTTCACCACCGACACGGTCGACCTGTCCCCCTCGCGCCGTTCCGCGCTGCGCAACGTGCAGCAGCTGGTCTCGCAGCGCCTGGCCGTCCTGCGCCGCCAGCAGCGCGACGTCGACAACGCGCGCCTGCTGCTGGAGACGGTGGCGCAGCTGCGCGCCACCTCCGACGACGCCCAGCGCGTGGCCGGCACCGCCGTGGAGCAGGCGGGGACCATGACGACGACGGTGCACGCGCTCGGGGAGGCCTCGCACGCCGTCGGCGACATCATCGCGATCATCTCGGGGATCGCGGCGCAGACGAACCTGCTCGCGCTCAACGCGACGATCGAGGCGGCCCGCGCGGGCGAGGTGGGCCGCGGCTTCGCGGTCGTCGCCAACGAGGTGAAGGACCTCGCGCGCGAGACGGCCTCGGCCACCCAGCGGGTCGCCGAGCAGATCGCCAGCATCCAGAGCAGCGCCCGCACCGTCGCCGAGGGGATCGAGGCGACGAGCGCGACGATCGGCGACCTCGACGGCGTCCAGCAGCGGATCAACGAGGTGCTGCAGGAGCAGGCGCGGATGGCCTCGTCGTTCGAACGGTCGTGACGCCGCTCAGCCGCGCAGCGTCGCGTCGCTGACCACGAGGCCCGCCCAGCGCTGCGGCGGGACGTCGGCGACCCCGGGGCCGGTCACCGTGAACACGGCGTGCTCGCCGGGCAGCAGCGTCACGAGCTGCCGGTCGACGAGCGCGTCGGGCGCGGCGACCTCCGCGAGCAGGCAGACGTCGCGGGCCAGGGCGTCAGCGGTCACGGTGACGGCGACCCCGCCCGGCACGGCGTCGACGGTGACGGACAGCCCCGGGTCGACGGCGGGCAGGTCGAGGTCGGGGCGCAGCCAGCGGGTCACGCGCAGGCCGTCGGCGGGCACGTCGGCGACCACGACGTCGGCGGCATCGAGGGCGGGACCGAGCCCGTCGACGTCGGCGAGCGGCACCCGGACCGCGCCCCGGGCCTGTACCGGCGCGTCCACCACGCCGCGCCCGAGGACCTCGCCGGCCGCGGTGAGCGCGGTCAGCTCGACGCGCGGCGTCCAGGCCGCCCGCCCGTCGTCGACCAGCGCGAGCACGCCGCCCGCGCCGAGGACGGCGGTCCGCGCCCGGTAGGCCTCGCGCATCGCGTACCAGGCGAGCTTGCGCCGGCCGCGGACGTCGACGATCGACCACGAGATCGACGGCCAGAGATCGTTGTGCTGCCACCAGATCGTCCCCGAGCACGTGTCGTACTGGGCGCGCAGGTGGCCGATGCCGGTGGTGACGGCGCGGGCCTGCAGCAGCTGGGTGGCGTAGTACCAGCTCAGGCCGTCCGCGGGCGGCGCCGCCCAGTGCCGGGCGAGGCCCGCGGCCAGCTTGGCCGAGCCGTCGGCGGCCTTCTGGTGCACCTCCAACCGCGGGTCGGCGGCCGTGATCGCGGTGGACGCCGACGGGTCGGGGTCGGCGCCGACGGCGGCGGCCAGGGTGTGCCAGGACGCGGGCGCCTGGTAGCCGAACTCGGCCGCGAAGCGAGGGTGGGAGTCCTCGTAGGCGGTGTAGTCGAGGGAGTTCCACACGTCCCAGAGGTGCACGGTGCCGCGCGTCTCGTCGTCGGCGGGCGGGCCGTCGGCGGCGTTCGGCTGGCCGCCGGGTGAGAACGGCGATCCGGGCAGGTAGGGGCGGGTGCCGTCGACCTCGGCCACCACCTGCGGCAGCACCTGCGCGTAGTAGAGGGCGCCCCACGCGCGGCCGTCGAGCACGGGCTGCCAGCCCCACGTCTCGTAGCCCCACAGGTTCTCGTTGCAGCCGGACCAGACGGCGAGGCTCGCGCGGTGGCGCAGCCTGGCCACGTTGTCGCGGGCCTCGGCGCGGACGTCGGCGACGGTCTCCTCATGCTCGTCGTAGGGCGCGCACGCGAAGAGGAAGTCCTGCCAGACGAGCACGCCCAGCTCGTCGCACAGGTCGTAGAAGTCCTCGGACTCGAAGATCCCGCCGCCCCAGATCCGCAGGAGGTTCGCGCCCGCGTCCACGGCCTGGGTGATCCGCTCGCGCAGCCGCTCGCGAGTGATCCGCGACGGGAACGGGTCGTCGGGGATCCAGTTCAGGCCCCGCACCCACAGCCGCGCGCCGTTGACGTGCAGCTCGCACGAGACGCCGTGCTCGTCGGGTTCCTGGACCACCGCGACCGTGCGGAAGCCCACGCGGCGGCGGGCCGAGTCGAGCAGCGTGCCCTCGGCGTCACGCAGGTCGACCGTGACGTCGTACAGCGGCTGGTCGCCCTCGCCGACCGGGTGCCAGACGGCGGCACCGGGCACCTCGACGTGAACGCTCACACCCGCTTCGCCGACCGCAGCCAGGGCGAGCACGGCGTCGGTGTCGTCGCCCGCGCGGGTCACCGCGACCTCCAGCCACCGCGCCGCCCCGGCGTCGCCCGCGACGTCGAGGGTCACCGCGACGTCCACGACCGGCGTCCCCGCCGGGGTGCCGCCGTCGAACCCTGCGACCACGCGGACGTCGTCCAGCCGGGCGTCGTCCCAGGTCACGAGCGTGACGTCGCGCCACAGACCGGCCGAGCCGGTGATCGGCCCCCAGTCCCAGCCGTAGGAGCAGGCCATCTTGCGGACCTGGTTGTAGGGCAGCTCGTAGATGTCGGGGCGCGGCAACGGGTTCGCGGCCTCCCTCGGCTCGGCGACCTCCAGCGCGCTCGTCAGGGCGACGACGACCTCGACATCACCGGCCGCGAGGTCGTCGGTGACGTCGACCGCGTAGGTGCGGTGCATGTCGGTGGCGTGCAGCCGCACGGTTCCGTTCACCACGACGTCGGCGATCGTGTCGATGCCGTCGAAGACCAGCAGGGCGCGGCGGGGCGCGCGGGGCGGGGCGGCGAGGACGGTGCGGTACTCCCAGCCGGTGCGCATGATCCAGGCGTCGGCGGCCTCGGTGCCGTCGACCGTGACGTCCCCGGCCAGCCCTGCGGCGATCAGGTCGACGTGGACGACTCCCGGCACCGTCGCGGCGAGCACCAGCCCCTCGCGGACGGCGTCCGGCGCTCCCGTCGGCCAGCCCGCCTTCGGGGCGACGGCGCGCACCGTCCAGCCCGTGACGGGGGTCGCCCCGGCGCAGCGGGACGTGCTGTCGACGGCGGCGGTCGCGGCGAGCGCGGCGGTCTCCATGGGTGCCTCTCCTCGGCGGTGCTGGCCCGGGCGCCCACGCTACGTGGCCCGGGCGTGCCGGTGCGGCCCCGTCCGCGATCTTCCGGCGCGCATGCGGCGCGCCCCGGGCGGACGGAAGCCCCCGGGCGGAGGTCGGCGCTCCTCCCGGGGGCTGCGCGGCCCGACGGCGGCCGGAGCCGCGTCCACCGGCGTCTCCCCGCCTCGCCGGCCCGGTACGGCAGCAGAGCGGGGGTGGAACGCGACGAACCTTAAGCGGTTCAGCGTCGGTCGGTCAACGGAGCCAGGCAGGTAACGTCGCCCCCGACCGGGCCGCTCACCCGTCCGGCCGTGACGACCGAGGAGGAGCGCCGTGCCGACCACGGACTGGCTGGCCGCCGAGACCACGCGGCTGCTCGACGACGCCGCCCGCTCCCGGGCCGACGAGGGCGGCTTCTGGTGGCTCGCCGGCGACGGCACCCCCGACTCCGCCCGCGGCCGGCAGCTGTGGATCAACGCCCGGATGACCCACCTCTTCGCCCTCGGCACCCTCCTCGGCCGCCCCGGGGACGCCGCCCTGGCCGACCACGGCGTCGCCGCCCTCACCGGGCCCTTCCGCGACCCCGAGCACGACGGCTGGTACGCGACCATCGGCGAGGACGGCCCCCTGACGACGTCCAAGACCGCCTACGAGCACGCGTTCGTCCTGCTCGCGGCGTCGTCGGCCGCCGTCGCCGGCCGCCCCGGCGCGCGCGAGCTGCTGCAGGCCGCCACCGCCGTCGTCGACGCCCACTTCTGGGACGACGCCGCCGGTGCGTCCGTCGAGGAGTGGAACCGCGACTGGACGGTGCTCGACGGCTACCGCGGCGCCAACGCGAACATGCACTCCCTCGAGGCCTACCTCGCCGTCGCGGACGCCACCGGCGAGGACCGCTGGCGCGAGCGCGGACTGCGGATCGCCGCCCGGCTCGTGCACGGCGAGGCGCGGGCGCTGGGCTGGCGGGTGCCCGAGCACTTCGACGCCACGTGGACCGTGCTGCCCGACTACAACCGGGACCAGCCCGACCACCCGTTCCGGCCCTACGGGATCACCCCCGGGCACGGGCTGGAGTGGGCGAGGCTCGTGCTGATCCTCGGCGAGGCGCTGGGCGAGGCGGCGCCCGGGTGGATCCCCGAGGCCGCCGCGGGCCTGTTCGACACGGCCGTCCGCGAGGGCTGGGCGCTCGGACCGGGGTTCGAGCCCGACTCGACGGGCGGGTTCGTCTACACGACGGACGTCGACGGCCGGCCCGTCGTCTCCGAGCGGTTCCACTGGGTGGTGTGCGAGGCGATCGGCACCGCCGCCGCCCTGCACCGGGTGACCGGGGACGACCGCTACGCGCAGTGGCACGAGCGGTTCTGGGACTACGCGCGGGCCTCGTTCGTCGCGCCCGTCCTGGCCGACGGCGGGGTGGGCTGGCAGCACGAGGTGTCGGCGACCGGCGCGCCCACCACCCGCACCTGGGCGGGGCGGCCCGACTTCTACCACGCCGTCCAGGCCACGCTGATCCCCCGCCTGCCCCTCGCGCCGACGCTGGCCACCGCCCTGAGCCGGGGGCTGCTGGAGGGCTGAGAGCGGTGGACCATTTCCTGCAGCATGCATCGGACATGGTCCACGGCTTCCGCGGCCCCACCGGCGTGGCCGACGCCGTCGATCAGCCGAGCCGGATCAGGCGCGCGGCAGCGTCATGACCTCGCACCCGTCGGCGGTGACGAGCACGGTGTGCTCGCTGTGGGCGGTCAGGCAGCCGGTGGCGCTGAGCAGCGTCCACCCGTCGTCGGCGGTGACCAGCTCGGCGGTGTCGGCCATCACCCACGGCTCGATCGCGAGCAGCAGGCCCGGCACGAGCCGGTACCCGCGCCCGGGCCGCCCGTCGTTGGGGATGTGCGGGTCCTGGTGCATGGTGGTCCCCACGCCGTGGCCGCCGAAGTCCGTGTTCACCTGGTACCCCGCGCCGCGCAGCACCTCCCCGATCGCGTGCGACAGGTCGCCGATGCGTGCGCCGGGCGTGACGGCGTCGATGGCCGCGGCGAGGGCGCGCCGGGTGAGCGCGATCATCTCCTCGGCCCCCGCGGGCCGCGCCTGCCCCACGACGAAGCTGATCGCCGAGTCGGCGACCACGCCGCGCAGCGACACCGCGAGGTCGAGGGTGAGCAGGTCGCCGTCGGCGAGGGTGCGGTCGTAGGGGCGCCCGTGCAGGACGGCGTCGTTGACCGAGGTGCAGATGTAGTGGCCGAAGGGGCCGCGGCCGAAGGACGGCTCGTAGTCGACGTAGCAGGAGACCGCGCCCGCCTCGAGGATCAGCTCCCGCGCCCACCTGTCGACGTCGAGCAGGTTCACGCCCACCTCGCAGCGCCCCTCGAGCGTCTGCAGGATCGTCGCGACCAGGGCGCCGGCGTCGCGGGCGCGGGGCACCTCGGTGGGGTTGAGGATCTCGATCACGCGGTGTCGCGCTCCTGACTGCGGCCCTGCCCGGCGGATGGTCGTCCGGGCAACGGTACCCGCGGCAGCGTCGCGGGTTTCACCTTCGGCCCCTTCTCGGCGCCGCGGAAAGCACGAAAGGGCGAGCACTCCTGCCCCTCGGGGCACGCCGACATTTCCTTCCCCCGGAAGATGGGCGAAGATGAGCGGCTCCCGACGACGGGTGCACCGAGCGCGCATTGTGGACGAGGTGATGATGGGCTTCCGAACGATTTCCGACGACCAAGTCCTTCGCATGCTCCAGGCCTGGCGCAACGGCGACGGCCTGCGTTCGATCGCCGCCCGCGAGGGATTGGACCGCAAGACGGTGCGGCGCTATGTGGAGGCCGGGCAGTCCCTGGGCCTGACCCGCTCGACGCAGCCTGAGGACGGGAATGCAGGGCCGACGCCACCGGCCGAAGCGGTCACCGCGCTGACCCGGCGGGGGCGTTGCCGCGGCCCCGCCTGGGAGGAACTCGAAGGCCACCGCGACCGGATCCGCCACTGGACCACCGAGCAAGGCCTCGCATTGACGCAGGTCAGAGAGCGTTTGGCCGCCTCCGGGGTCGACGTGCCGTACCGGACGCTGCATCGCTTCGCCGTCCTGAGGTGCGGGTACCAGGGTCGCCGTGGCGGGCGCCACGGCCTCGACCCGTCCGGGCCGACCCCGCCGCGCAGGGACCCCGATGTCGCGGCGACCCGCATCGCCGCCGTTTCTTGAATTGTCACCTTCGAACCCGTCGGGGGTCCCATCAGGTGGCCATCACCGGTCCCTTTGAATTGGCAACGTGAATGACTGCCGTCGCACCGCGCGCCCCGCTATCCTCGGTCGCGGTCACGCCCGGCGGGCGGGCCTCATCCACACATTCCTAGGCGCCTGTGGCGCCCGTGCTTTCGCGTCTTCGCACGGGTGAACGCCGCGCCGCCAGACCTCGGGAGAACGTTGTGACGAGTACGGCCGTCGGCCTCGGCGAGGAAAACGACCTCGTGGTGCGGGGCGGGAGCTGGCGCGAGCCCCTGCACTTCCTCCGGGCCCTGGACAACCCCTGGTACCGCAGCCTGCTCGACGTCCAGGACGTGCTCACCCGGAGCACCTTCTCGTTCTTCGGCGAGCGCGGGCTGAAGGCCGTGCAGCTGCCGATCACCACGACGTCGATCTCGAGCCCCATGGGCCTGGGCAGCGACTCCTCGCCGGTGAGCATCGAGCTCTTCGGCGTCGAGACCTACCTGGCCGACTCGATGCAGTTCCTGCTCGAGTACGCCTGCCGGCACGCCTCGGCCGGGGCGTTCTACCTGATGCCCAGCTTCCGCGGCGAGGCCGCCGACGAGAGCCACCTCTGCCAGTTCTACCACGCAGAGGCGGAGATCCCCGGGGGCATCGACGACATGATGACGCTGGTCGAGGCCTACCTCAGGCGCCTCACCGCGGACATCGCCGACCAGTGCTCGCAGGCCCTCGCCACCACCGCGGGCGACCTCGGCCACATCGAGGCGTTCCTCGCCCACGACGGCGCGTTCCCGCGCGTCACGCTCGAGGAGGCGATCGTCCTGCTCGAGGACGACAGCGCCCTCGTGCGCCACCACCCCGAGGGGTTCCGGACGCTGTCCCGCGCCGGCGAGCGCCGCCTGATCGACCTGTTCGGCGGCGTCGTCTGGTTGACCGAGCAGGACCACGCGGCCGTGCCCTTCTACCAGGCCTACGTCCCCGGGCGCCCCACCCAGGCGCAGGCCGCCGACCTGCTCTTCGGCCTCGGCGAGGTCGTCGGGTCCGGCGAGCGGCACGTCACCGCCGACGACGTCCGCGCCGCCCTCGCGCAGCACGAGGTCGACCCCACCCCCTACGACTGGTACCTGCAGCTGCGCGAGGCGTCCCCCCTGCGCACCGCCGGGTTCGGCCTGGGCACCGAGCGGTACGTGGCATGGCTGCTCAACCACCACGACATCCGCGACTGCCAGCTGCTGCCCCGCTTCAACGGGCAGCCGGCGATCCCCTGATCATGAGCCGACCGCTGCTCCAGCTCGACCTGCCGCAGCTGGTCGAGGACCCGCCCGTCCCGCCCACCTCCGTGGCCCCGCTCGTCCGCGCCCTGGCGCGGGCGCTGCGGGAGGCCGGCGCGGGCAGGGTCAGCGACACGCTGATCCTGCCCGTCCCGGCAGGCTGGGCGGGCAAGCACGTGCGCAGCACCGTCACCGCAGCCGTCCGCTACCGCGGGCACGAGGAACGCTGCTTCGTGCGCGCCGCCACCGTGCCCTTCGACGTCCTCCCCTACCGGGTCGCCGATCCGGAACGGGACGGCGCCTGGTTCAGCATCGGCCCCGGCACGGTGCCGGACCAGCCCGGCGCGGGCCTGCACCACGCCGTCGTCCTCGTGCAGGTCGAGGGCACCGCCGAGGACTGCGCGCGCCGGGTCGCGCCCCTACGCCAGGTGCTTCGCGGGCACGGCGTCGAGCCCCTGGAGACCGTCGTGGCCGACGCCCCGCAGTGGCACCGCACGTGCCTGGCCGGCGTCCTCGACGCGCCCGGGGCGCGCGCCACCACCTGGGCGGGGACGCCGTGAACGGCACCGCGGTGCGCCGCACCCTCTCCCGCGGCGACGTCGTGGCCGCCGTCCCGCTGGCGCCCGGCTTCCCCTGCTGGCTGCCCCACGGCACGTCGCTGGTCGACCGGGTCGAGGAGATCGTGCGGGCCTCCGTCGACGCGCACGCCGCGCGGCTGGGCATGGACCCGTTCCTCGACCTCGACGTCGAACTCGCGTTCGCGGCGCAGCCCTACTGCCGCCAGATCTCCGAGACCCTCGAATACCGCAACATGTACGCCCTGCAGGGCGGCCCCCACCTCGGGCTGAGCGACGGCGAGCACCTCGTGCGGCCCGACAACGTGCTCTCGGCCACCCGGTTCCTCCGCGGGCGCGCGCGGCCCACCGGCGTGATCTGCGCGGGCAGCCTCTGGCGGGCCGACACCCAGCGCATGGCTCCCGCCGTCCGCGACCGCCACATGTGGCAGGCGGTCGAGCTGCTGGCGGCCGTGCCCCACGGCAGCGACGCCGGCCCGGGCGTCCCCGCGCTGCTGCACGCCATGTGGCAGGTGCTCGGCGACGTCGCCGACGCGATCGGCCTGCCCCAGATCTACTACGCGTCCCCCGGGCTGCGCGACCACAGCGACCGGTGCCTGCTCAGCCTGTCCGTGCCGACGCCCGAGACCCTCACGCTGACGTCCACGCTGTTCCTGCTCAGCCGGGCCATGAGCGACCGGTTCGGGATCGGCGCGACGCTCGTCGACCTCGGCTTCACCGCCAAGCTGCTCGCCCTCGCGCTGATCGCCACCGAGGACCGGCACGGGCTGCTGCTGACCTCGGCCCTCGCCCCCGACCAGGTCGTCGTCGTGCCCGCGCGAGCCGAGGACGAGCCCCGGGCCCACGCCGTCGCGGCGGCGCTGCGCCGCCACCTCGACCGGGTGCGCGTCGACACCGAGGCCTGGTCGACGGTGCTGCGCACCCAGCGCCGCCGCGGGACGCCCGCCCTCGTGCTCGTGGACGGCGCCGGCCGCGACAAGCTGGTGCTGCGCCACACCCAGCTGTCGGTGGACCTCGCCGCCGACCCGGCCGCCCAGGTCCGCGACGCGCTCGTCGCCTCCGACGCCGACCTGCGCGCCCGCTCGCGCGCCGTCCTCGACGCCGCACTCCGCGACGAGCAGGTGGTGGCGCTGGCCGAGCCCGAGCGGCCCGTCCCCGACGGCTGGTACCGCCTCGGCCACCTGTGCGGCATCGGTGGCGTCCCGTCCGACGTCGACCCCCCCGCCGACGCGCCGCAGGTGCTCGCCCGCGTGCGGAGGCTCTATTGAGCGCCGCCCCCGCCCGCGTCCGGCTCGTGGCCTGCGCCGGCCCGGAGGCCGCGGCGCGCCTGTGCCGGCCACCCGCCGAGGGGACGCTGCTGCTGCCCTACGTGCACGAGGCCGCGGCGGCCGTGGTCCGCGAGCTCGCGGGCGACCTCGGCCTGGCCTGTGTCGAGGCCCACTCCCCCGATGCCCTGTCGGCGTCGGCCGACCTGATCGAGCCGGCTGAGCCGCCGGAGCCGGCTGAGCCGCCGGAGCCGGCTGAGCCGCCGGAGCCGACCGTGGGGTCGGCGGAGACGGGTGAGGCCGTCGTGCTCGCCCTGGGCGCGCAGGCGCTGCCCGACGCCCTCCGGTTCGCCACCGCCACGGGCCGCCGCGTCGTGACCGCCCCCGGGTCGCGGCCCGACGGCGCCACGGCGCGACAGCTCGCGGGTGCGCGCTCGGTGACGGTCGTCGCCGGACCGAGGTTCGACGGGCGCGACCTGGAGGCCCTCCGGGTGACCCTGCGGGCGCTGCCGGACCGGCCCGGGTGGGGTCTCCTGCACCCCTTCGGCACGTCCGTGCGCGAGACCGCCCTGCTCAAGGCGGCCCTCTACGCGTGGGCGGGCCTGCCCCGGGGCGACTACACCTTCGCCTTCCCCCTCGACGCGGGCGACGAGCGGTACGACGCCGACGGCGTCCGCGTACGCGTCGGGGCGGGCGGGGACCCCGCCGAGCTGCGGCGCTGGCTCTCCCGCCCCGCGACCTACCTGTTCACCACCCCGCACGCCAACGGGATCGACCTCTCCCTCGGCCCGGTCGTGCTGTGCGCCCGCCACGACCTGGACACCGGTGCGGGCGACGCGGCGCGGGTCCTGCCCTGCTTCACCGGCGCCGCCTGCACCCGGGTGCGCCCCGGCGTCGAGACGATGCCCGTCGCCGGACTCGGCGCCCACGTGGCGGTCTGGTACACGTGCTGGGGGGTGATGCTCGACGGCGGCGTGTACGACGCCCGTACCGGCCTCGCGCACCGCGCGGCCGCCGCGCCCCGGCCCGCCGCCCTCGTCACCACGCCCGCGCTGTCGCTGCTCGACCGCCGCGCCGGGTTCGACCTCGCCGACCTCCTGCGCGCAGGGGTGCCGCTGGGCCGCGCGGTCGCCGAGGTCAACGCCCGGCACGCGGCGCAGTACCGCGACACCCCCGAGGTCCTGCTGCTGCTCGGCGACCCCGAGCTCACGGCACCCGCGCAGCCGCCGCTGACCCCTGCCGTGCTCGCCGCCCCCGGCCTCGCCCGGTTCGTGCGGGTCGCGGGCCTGGAACCCGCCGGGGCACTTCCCGCGGCACCCGTCGTGCCCGCCGAGGCACCCGAGGCCCACGACGACGCCTGGGCGCAGGCCCTGGAGCTGACCCGGCTGGTGGCCCACGGCAGCCGCCGCGCCCCGGCCGAGCCCGTCCGCCGCGCCGCCGAGCAGCTCTCCCGCGCCACCGAGACCTTGTGGGGCGACCGCCGCGCGGCCGCCGCCCGCGCCGAGGGCCCCGCCGCCGCGCCGCCCGCACCGGCCTCGTCCACGAGGTGGCAGGCCGCCTGGCTGGACTACGCCGAGACGCTGTTCTCGACCCTCGGCGGGTACCTGCGGCTGCAGCTCGACCGGTACTACACGCGCCGCCCGCTCCAGCCCGGCCCGCAGCCGTGCCCCTACTGCGGCGGCCACACCGGCCTCGTACCGCTGGCCGCGCCCGGCCGGACCGCCACGGCGCGGGTCCTCGTCGAGTGCCAGGCCTGCGCGACGGTCCTCGACGGGTCGCCCGCCCTGGCCGACCTCGCCGTCGAGGTGAGCGGGGAGCTCGTCCCGGGGGGCCAGCTCCGGCTGAGCCTGACGCCCACGGCCCGCACCGGCACGGGAGGGCACGCCGTCGCCGTCCTCGAACCGTTCGACAAGCACGCCGCCGAGCCCGGCCCCGGCGTGGCCCGCCACTCCTGGGGGAGCGGGGACGCTGCGGCGTGGGCGCTGCGGATCCCCGACGGCACCCCGGCCGGCGTCCATCACCTCGACGTCGCCGTCGCACTCGGCCCCCACCTGGCGGTGCTGCGCCGGCACCTCACCGTCGGCGCACGGCCCACCGCACCGGGCTGCGCGGCCCCACCGCCGGCGGCCCGATCGTCGTCCCGCCCCCTCGTCCTCGGAGGTTCCCGTGAGCCCGCAGCCCGCCCCTGAGCGTCCCGAGCTCCCCGAGCTCCCCGAACGCGACGCCGCCGCAGCGGCACCCGAGCCCGCGGAGCCCGTCGCTTTCGACGACGACCCGCTCGGCCCCGGCCCCGAGACGGCGCTGTGCTGGTGAGCGACGCGGCGCCCACGGTCGTCCACGTCGGGCCCAGCCTCGACGCGCGGGAGCTGCGAGCCGCCCTGGGCGTGCGGGCGCGGCTGCTGCCGCCCGTGCGCCGCGGCGACCTCGACGCCCTCGAGCCCGGCGTGCGCCGCGTGGCGATCATCGACGGCGTCTTCTTCGGCGTCAGCGCCGTGAGCCCCCGCGAGATCCTCGACGCCCTGCGCCGCGGCATCGAGGTGTGGGGCAGTTCGAGCATGGGCGCCCTGCGCGCCGCCGAACTGGCCCCCTTCGGCATGCGAGGGGTCGGCGAGGTGTACCGCCGCTACGCCGGCGGCGAGATCGACTCCGACGCCGAGGTGGCGCTGGTCTTCGACCCGGACACCGGCAAGGCGCTCACCCAGCCCCACGTGGCGGTACGCCGCATGGTCGAGCTGGCCCTGGAGGACCGCGTGCTCGACGACGCCCAGGCCCGGGCCGTCCTCCACGTCACCCGCGCGCTGCCCTACCCCGACCTCACCTACCCGGCGGTCCTCGCCGCCACCGCGCCCGTGCTGCCGGCGCCCGTGCACGCGGCCTGGGCGGCCTTCGTCCCTGCGCACGTGGAGGCCGCCGACCTCAAGCGGCACGACGCCCTGCTGCTCGCCGCGGAACTCACCGCCGCCGGCGAACCCGCGACGACCCCGGAGGTGGCCCGTGCCTGAGCCGACGGACGACACGCTCCTGCTGCGCCGCGCCGGAGAGGTGCTCGCCGAGGTAGGCCTCGTCGTGGACGACGCGACGGTGCTCGCCGGGGGCCGCCACGACGTCGTCCACGTCCGCCCCCGCGACCACGACCCGGTGGTCGTCAAGCTCTACCGGGACGCCGCCGTCAACCACTCGCACAACGTCGAGAGCCTCCTGCACGAGCGCCTCGCCGGGCAGCCGGCCGTCCGCGACCTCCTGCACCGCGGGGCCGACCACCTCGCCGTCCGCTACGCCCCCGGCGCCACCCTCGTCGACGTCGTGCGCGGCGGCCTCGACCCCGCGGCGGCCGCCCGGATCGCCACGCAACTCGTCGCCTTCGTCCGCGCCTGCACCGCGATCGACGGCGCGAGCTGGGGCGACCCCGGCCCTCACCTCGCGGGCGTCCCCGGCGCCGCCCCCACCTGGACCGCCCACCTGCGCCGCCACCTCGACGCCACGCAGGCCCGCGTCCACGCCCTCCCCGACGACGTCGCCGCCCCGCTCGCGGGCCGGCTCGCGGCCCTGGCGGCCGCCGTCGACGAGCGGACCGCCGACCTCGACGGCGCCGGGCGCGGGCTGGTCCCCCTCGACCTCAACCTCGCCAACCTCGTCCTCGACGACGAGGGCCGCCTCACGGTCGTCGACCTCGAGACCTTCTGGTTCGCCGACCCGCTGCTCGCGCTCGGCGAGTGGACCGCCCACACCTACGGCACCGTCCTGCACCCGGCGGTCCTGCGGGCCTGGGGGCCCCTGAGCGCGGCCGAGCACCGCCGCGTCCGCCTCTACGCCCTGCTCGCGACCCTCGACATCGAGGTGTTCGTCGCCGAGACCGGCGGCGACCCCGAGGCCGCCACCCCCTGGGGCAACCCGCACCCCTTCGGGCTGCTCGCGTCCCTGCACGCGCGGGCCCTGGACGCGCGGGTGCTGCCCGAGGACCTCCTCGTCGCCGACCCCGGGCTCGCGGACGTCCACGCCGGGCCCGACCCGCGCTCCGACGGCATGGGTCGCGTGGAGGACCCGGCGCTCACCCTCGCCCGCGTCGACGCCGTCAGGCACCGCGCCGGGATCACCCGGGTCGCCGAGCTGACCGGCCTCGACGAGACGGGCGTCAGCGTCCACCAGAGCACCCGACCCGAGGCGCAGGACGCCCAGGACACCTTCACCGTGTTCGCCGGCCGCGGGGCCGACGAGGTGCAGAGCAAGGTGTCGAGCCTCGCCGAGGCCGTCGAGCGGTTCTGCGCCGAACGCGCCGGCGCCCCCGCCGCCCTGCTGCGCGAGGACTGCGCGCGGGACCTGCGCCGCGCAGGCGAGGACGTCGTCGGGCCCGAGGAGTTCAACCTGCCCGCCGACACGGGCTACGACGACACGACCCCACTGGAGTGGACGCCGGCGCGGGACCTGCGCACGTCGGCGACCGTCTGGGTGCCCTCCTGCGCGGTGTTCTACCCCTACCCGCAGCCCGCGCCCCTGCGCTACTTCACCACCGGGCTCGGGGCGGGCAACCACCGCCTGGAAGCCGTCGCCCACGGGCTCGCCGAGGCCGTGGAGCGCGACGCGGCGGCCCTCAACCGCCTCGTGCGCGGCTGCCCCGCCGTGCGCCCCGAGAGCATCGACCACCCCGCCGCCCGCGCCGAGCTCGACCACCTCCGGTCGGCCGGGCTCGACGTCGTCGTCCGCTGGATCGCCCCGCCCGACGTGGGCGTCCCCGCGTTCAGCGTGCTCGCCACCGACCGGCTGCTCGACGACCCCGCCTACGTCAGCGGCGGGTACGGCGCCCACCCCGACCGGGGGGTCGCCCTCGTCCGGGCCCTGCGGGAGGCCGCCGCCTCCCGCGTCGGCACGATCAGCGGGGCCCGCGAGGACCTCGGGAAGTTCCGCGACCGACCCGCGCGCACCGTGCGCGAGGTCCGCGAGCGGTACCCGTACTGGTTCGACACCACGGGCGCCGTCGACTACACCGACCTGCCCGACCTGGCGGGGACCGGCCCCCTCGACGACCTCGCCACCATGACCGGCGCCCTCGCCGCGGCGGGCCTGGACCGCGTGCTCGTCGTCGACCTCACCCGCCCCGGCCTCGGCCTCACCGTCGTCAAGGTGCTCGTCCCGCGGCTGGAGCGCTACTCCTTCCGCGCCGTCTGCGTGGGCGAACGCGCCCGCGACGCCTACCGGGCCAGGTACGGCCGCGACCTGCCCCTGCCCTCCCTGCACCGCCACCAGACCCGTCAGACCCGCACCGAGGAGGTCGGAATCCTGTGACGCCGCACCCTGCACCCCAGGTGGAGGACCCGCCCGTCCTGCACCCCACGGACACCAGTGGCCGGCTGAGCGCCGAGACCCTCCGGGCCGGTGACGGGCGCGAGGTCTTCGTCTGCACCACCGAACCCGAGGACGGCGCCTGCGTCGGCGACGTCGTGCTCGTCCCGCCGTACGGCATGGCCGTCCCCGACCTCTTCCTGCCCGCCCATCACCTCGCGCACAACGGCTTCCGGGTGACGCGGTTCGACGCGCGCGACAGTGTCGGGCGCAGTGCCGGACAGATCGCCGACTACCGCCTCAGCGGCGTGCGCGCCGACACCGAGCTGGTGCTCGACCGGCTCTCCGGGCGCACCGCGTCGGTGGTCCTCGTGGGTCTGAGCCTGTCGGCGCCCGTCGTGTGGCGGGTCGCGGCCACCTCCCCGCTGGTGGCCGGCGCGGCCACACTGGTCCCGGTGGTCGACGTCCCCGCCACGCTCGAAGCGGTCACCGGCGACTCCGTGCAGCGCTACCGCGACGGCGACCCGACCGCCCCCCGCTGGCAGCGGATCTTCGGGCACGACATCGACGCGGCGCCGTTCATCGCCGACATGGACACCGAGGGTCACCGCGACCTCGCCGCCACCGCCGCGCTGCTGGCCACCGTGGAGGTGCCGGTCCTGGCCGTGGCCGCCGACGGCGACGAGTACGTCGTCCTCGACGACGTCCGCGAGGTGGCCTCGGCCTGCCGGGCGCCGTTCGAGCTCACCGTCGTGCGCGGCAGCTCCCACGAGATCGGGCGCAGCATGCGCGCCACCCGGCAGGCGATGGCGGAGGTGTCCCGCTTCTGCCTCGCCACGGTCGGCGCCACCCGCGACGTCCGAGAGCCCGCGCTCGCCGAGGTGATCGCCGCCAGCGAGCGGGAGAACCGCGACCTGCAGGCGTACGCGCAGGCGCAGACGTCCGGGGGGCAGCAGTGAGCGCGCTCACGCAGGCCGGCCCCGGCCCGGCGCTCGAGCCCGCCCCCGCACCGACCGCCGGCGCGCCGACCCGCGTGATCGACGTCCCGCTCGTCGTGTGCGGCCGCGTGCGCGAGGTGGGCGAGGTGGCGCCCGAGGACGTCATCGAGGTGCCGTACTCCGGCGGCGTCGTGGTGCGCATGCCCCGCCTCACCGAGGCCGACGTCGACGCGGTGTGCGCCCACCGGGAGCTGCTGCACGACGTCCCCCTCGGGGAGGTCACCCGCTACCTCAGCGCCGTCGGGCCGCGCTGGATGGACGCCGACGACCCGGGGATGGCCCGCACCGTCGACGAGGTCGCCGCGGTGACCGGCTACAGCCGCCCCATGATCGAGCGCGACTACCGGATCATCGGCGACTACCTGACGTTCCGGAACAACTTCTACGACCTGCTGGACGCCGAGCTGGGCGACCACCGCGTCACCGAGGAGTGGAAGCGCAACCAGGTGTCGCTGGTGCGTGCCTACCCCCGCGGCCGCGCCCTGCACGTGCTCGTCGGCAACGTGCCGATGGCCGGGGTGTACAGCGTGGTGCGCTCGGTCCTCACCCGCAATCAGACGATCGCGAAGCTGCCCGCCCGCGACCTCGTCACGACGTCGGCGTTCGCCCGCGCCCTGATCGAGGCCAACCCGGCCGGGCACCCCCTCTCGCGCAGCCTCACCGTGGCGTACTGGCGCCGCGACGACCCCCTCTACGACCGGCTCCTGCACGCCAGCGACCTCGTCTGCGCCTGGGGTGCGGGGGCCTCCCTCGGCGCGCTCAAGGCCCGCGTCCCCCACACCGTGCCGTACCTGGAGTTCGGTCCCAAGCGCAGCTTCTCGGTGGTGTGGGCCGACGAGATCGAGCCGGACGCCGCGGCGCTGCGGCTCGCGCACGACATCTCCGTCTACGACCAGGAGGCGTGCTTCAGCCCGCAGCAGGTGTTCGTGATCGGTGACCACCGCGCGCTCGTCGAGGCGTTGTGCGCCCGGCTCGACCAGCAGGCGGAGTTCCTGCCCCGCGGACGCAGCACCGCCGACGTCGACTCCCACGTGCTGCGGGCGCGGCTGACCGGCCGGTACCGCGGCTGGGAGGTACGCGAGGGCCGGGACTGGACGGTGATGGTGTCCGACGACGGGTCCACCCTGCTCGACCACCCCCTCAACCGCACCGTCGTCGTCCATCCGATCGCCGACGTCGGCGAGGTCGTGGGGGCCGTCGACGACGAGACCCAGACCGTCGCCGTCCTGCCGCACGCCCGCGCCGTCACGGTCGCCGACGTCGTGGCCCCCCGCGGTGCCGTGCGCATCTGCGAGGGCGGCCTGGTCTCGCACTTCCGGCAGGGGTTCACCCACGACGGCGGCTACCCGCTGCGGCAGTTCGTGCGGCTGGTCAGCGTGGACGAGTCCGCGGAGTACGTGCACAAGTACGGGCCGCCGATGCCCGTCGAGGTGCTGGAGACGTTCCTGTTCGGCGACAGCGCCGACCGCTGCACGAACGGAGGTTCCCGGTGAAGGCGCCCGCAGCAGCATCGGGTGCGGCCGACGCCGTGCTCGACGTCGACGAGCTCGACCAGGTGCAGCTGTCCTACGACGCGCTGTCCCGCGACCCCGCCGCGGCCGCCGAGGTCCGCGAGCGCCTGCTGCGCCGGGCCTACGCGTGGCACCGCGCGACGAACGAGCGATACGACGCCTACGCGCGCTCGTGCGGGGCCCCGGACCCCGACGACATCGGCTGGGAGCGCATCCCGCTGCTGCCGAGCGGCCTGTTCAAGCAGCCCGGCCTGCCCCTGCGCAGCGTGGCGGTGGAGGACGTCGCGAAGTGGTGCGTGAGCAGCGGCACGTCGGGCTCGCGCAGCGTCGTCCCCCGCGACGAGGCCACGCTGCTGCGCTTCCTGGGCAGCATCACCGCGAGCATGCCCGCCCTGTACGACCTGGAGCGGGTGGGCGGGCACCGCGGGATCGTGCTGGGGCCGAGCGCCCACGACGCGGGAGACCTGTGGTTCTCCTACGTGATCGGGTGCCTGAGCCTGGTCATGCAGACCGAGGCGTTCGAGCGGGACGGCGCCTTCGACGTCGACGCCGCCGCGGGCCTGTACCTCGACGTCACCGCGCGCGGCGAGGACGTCCTCGTGATCGGGCCCCCGGCGCGGGTGCTCGCGTTCACCCGCGCCGTCACGGCCGCCGCGACCCGGGGCGGGGGGCAGGTGCCCGCGCTGCCGCCCCGGTCGTACCTGGTGACCGCCGGGGGCTGGAAGGGGGAGCAGGCCCGCAGCATCGATCCCGGCTCGTTCCGCGAGCTCGTCGCCGGGGCCCTGCACGTACGCGACCGGTCGCAGATCCGCGACAGCTACAACATGGTCGAGCTCAACAGCGTGCTCCACGAGTGCGCGCACCACGTCAAGCACGTCCCGCCGTGGGTGGCCGCCCAGGCCCGCGACCCCCGCTCCGACGAGCCCCTGCCCGACGGCACCGAGGGGATCCTGGCGTTCTGGGACCCGACGGCCACCAGCTTCCCCGGGTTCGTGCTCAGCGAGGACTTCGGCGTGGTCCGCTCGGGGACGTGCCGCTGCGGCTACAGCAGCGCGCAGGTCGAGGTGGTGCGGCGGGTGAGCACCGTGGAGAACCGCGGCTGCGCGCTGAAGATGGCGGCAGGGCACGCGACGGGCGGCCGGGACGAGGGCGCCGACCGGTTTTTCCGGGTCCCCCGCGAGGAGGTCCCGTCGTGACCGACGTCCTGCTCACCAACGACGACGGGTTCGGGGCGCACGGCCTCGCCGTCGCCACCGAGCTCCTCGCGCGGGCGCTGCCCTCGGCGCGGGTGTGGACGGTCGTGCCCCGCACCGACCGCTCCGGCGGCTCGCACGCGGTGTCGCTGCGCGGCAGCATCGGCGTGGAACGGGTGGGCCCCCGCACGATCGTCGTCGACGGGACGGCCGCCGACTGCGTGGTCCTGGCCGGGCACGGCCTGGTGCCGCGCCCCGACCTCGTGGTGGCCGGCGTCAACGGCGGCCCGAACCTCGGGGACGACCTGCACTACTCGGCGACGACCTCGGCCGCCGCCGAGGCGGCCCTGCAGGGCATCCCGGCGCTGGCGGTGTCGCTGGCGTGGAGTTTCGACGATCCCGGGCGGGGGCGGGGCTGGCCGGCCGTGCTCATGGTGGGCGTGCCGTTCCTCGCGGGGCTGGCGGCCGCCGAGGCGCCCGCCGTGTCGCGGTTCTGGAACCTGAACGTGCCCGACGTCGACGTCGCGCGGCTGCGCGGGCTGCGCCGCTGCCCCCTGGGCAGGCGCCGGGCGGAGATCAGCCTGACCCGGGAGGCGGGGGAGGCCGCGGGCGAGCGGTGGCGGATCCGGGCCGCCCACCGGGGGCACGCCGGGCCGCCGGGATGCGACCTCGAGCTGGTCGCCGCCGGGTTCGCCACGGTCAGCGCCGTGGGCCTGGAGCCCGTCGACGGCGGCGACGCCCCCTGGCTGGAGGCGTTGATCGACCCCTCGCGCGACCCGTTGCTCGACCCCTCGCGCGACCCGTCGGCCCCCGCTCGGCCCGTGGCTGCGGGGTGGTCGGCGTGAACGGGGCCTCCCGCGTGATCGGAGCGTCCCGCGTGGAGCCGCTCCCCCTGCTGCGGCCACCGCGGCTGCGACCCGGCGACGCCGTGGGCCTCGTGGCGCCGTCGGGTCCGGTGCCGGTCAAGGAGCGCCTCGAGCGTGCCGTCGCCCAGCTGCGCGCGTGGGGCTACGAGCCGGTGGTCGGCCCCGTCGCCCTGTCCGGCGCGGCCGACGCCCCTGCCGCCGACCGGGCCGCGGAGCTGCACGCGATGGTCGCCGACCCCGCGGTGACCTGCATCGTCGCCGCGATCGGCGGGTACTCCGCGAACGCGGTGCTACCGCACCTCGACCCGGTGCTGTGGCGCGAGCACCCCACGGCCCTCGTCGGGTACAGCGACGTCACCGCCCTGCTCCTGGGCGTCCTGGCGACCGCGGGGGTCGTGACGTTCCACGGGCCGACGGCCCTGCCGGAACTCGGCGAATTCCCCGGGGCCCTGCCGTACACGACGGCGGGCTGGCGGGCCGCGCTCACCGCGGACGCCGGGCCGCCCGCACCACTGGGCGTCCTGGCCCCCGCGCCCGACTGGACCGAGGAGTTCCTCGCCTGGGGCGGCGACGACGTCCGCCCCCGCGCCCTGCAGCCCTCGCCCGGCTGGGCCGTGCTCGCCCCCGGCCAGGCTCGCGGACCGCTGCTCGGCGGCAACATCGAGACGCTGTCGGTGCTGGTCGGCACTCCCTACCTGCCCTCCTTCGAGGGTGCGGTGCTGCTCTGCGAGACGACGGCGACGTCGGTGTCGGCGTTCGCGCAGAAGTGGCAGCACCTGGAGTCCGCAGGGGTGCTGTCGGGGGTGCGCGGCGTGCTGCTGGGGCGCACCTTCCGCGCCGGTGCCGCTGTCGAGTCGGGCGTGCGCGAGGTGGTGCGGCGCGCGGCGCGCGACCTCGGCGTCCCCGCCGTCGCGGGCCTCGACGTCGGGCATCCCGACCCGATGCTCACCCTCCCCCTGGGCTGCGAGGTCGACCTCTCGACCCTCGCCGGAGCCCGCGTGGAGGTGCTCGAACCCGGCATCCGCTGACCTCTCTCCCCGTTCACCACCCCCCTCCCACGGAAGGCAGCTCTCGCATGACACTCATGACCGACAAGGACTTCGACACCTTCTTCTCCTCCTACGCGCCGCAGGTCGCGGGCTTCGACGAGGCGGACTACTGGCGCCTGTCCGACGAACTGATCAAGGAGCTGGTGCGCCGGCACCTCGGGCTCGCCGAGGGGGCCCGGGTCGTCGACGTGGGCGGCGGGACGGGCCGGTGGGGTGCGTGGATGGCCCGCGAGTTCGGCGTCCGCGTGACCATCGCCGACCGCTCGAAGGACATGCTCAACGAGGCCGCCGCCACCGTGGCGTCCCTGGGCCTCACCGACCTCGTCGACCTGGTCGCCTGCGACATCCACGACGCGCCGGAGCTGCCCACGGCCAGTGCCGACGCGGTGCTGAGCACCTACGGGGTGCTGAGCTTCCTCGACGACCCGCAGGCGGCGTTCCGCGAGGTGGCGCGGGTGATGAAGCCGGGAGCGACGGGCCTGCTGATGAGCCACTCGTTCTCGAACGCCCTCACCTCCAAGATCTGCCGGGACGGCGCGGGCGCCGAGGAGCTCGCGGAGCTCGGCCGCACCCGCATCGTGAAGTGGGCGCCCCACGTGCCCGCCCTGCGCGTGTTCTCGACGACCGACCTGTCCGAGCTGGCGACGAACGCGGGCCTGGAGGTGACGGGCATGTTCGGCGTGACCGCGCTGACCATGCCCGGCCCGGAGGACTTCGGGTACCCGTACACGACGCTGAGCACGGTGTCGCAGGCCCTGCGCGACCCCGAGTACTTCCGCACGGTCCTCGACCTGGAGCTGAAGGCCAGCGAGGAGCCGGGCTGGGCCGAGCGCGGCGTCAACCTCATGATCAAGGTGCGGAGGCCCTGATGAGCGTGGACGCACCGGAGGTGGTGCTGGAGGTCTCCCCGGTGCTGCGACCCATGGTCGCGGGCCAGGACCGGGTGACGGCCCGGGGGGAGACCGTCGACGACGTGCTCGACGACCTCGTGCCCCGCTACCCGGCGCTCGTGGAGGCGCTGCGCCGGGACGGCCGGCTGGGCCGCTTCGTCAACCTCTACGTGGGGGAGCGTGACCTGCGGGTGGAGGGCGGCCTCACCGCACGGCTGGCGGCGGGGGACGTCGTCAGCACCGTCGTGGCGGTGTCCGGTGGCTGAGTCGCTGTCCCCGGAGCTGCTGCAGCGGTACAGCCGCCACATCCTGCTGCCGGAGGTGGGCCTCGCCGGCCAGCAGCGCCTGGCCGATGCGCGGGTGCTGGTGGTCGGGGCGGGAGGGCTGGGCTCCCCGGTCCTGATGTACCTGGCGGCGGCGGGTGTGGGCACGATCGGGATCGTCGACTTCGACGTCGTGGACCGTTCGAACCTGCAGCGGCAGGTGGCCCACGGCGAGTCCGACGTGGGCCGCCCGAAGGTGGACAGCGCGGCCGAGACGATCGCCGAGATCAACCCGCACGTGGTCGTGGAGCGGCACCCCGTGCGGCTCGGCGTGGACAACGCGTGTGAGCTGATCGGGCGGTACGACCTGGTGCTCGACGGGTCGGACAACTTCGCGACCCGGTACCTCACGGACGACGCGTGCTGGCTGACGGGCGTCCCGCGGGTCTGGGGGTCGGTGTTCCGGTTCGAGGGGCAGGTCAGCGTGTTCGCCGACGGCGTCCGCTACCGCGACCTCTACCCGGAGGCACCGCCGCCCGGAGTCTCGCCGTCGTGCGCCGAGGCCGGCGTCATGGGGTCGCTGTGCGCGACGGTGGGGTCGTTGATGGTCACCGAGGCCGTCAAGCTGATCACGGGGGCGGGGCGTCCCCTGATCGGCAGGCTGCTGGTGTACGACGCGCTGGCCGTGTCGTGGCGGGTGTTCCCGGTGAGCCGTCGCCCCGACGTCCCGGCGGTGACGGAACTGTCGGAGGAGGCGCCGGTGGCCTGTGCGCTCCCCTCGGCGGCGGCCCCCACAGAGGTGCCGTTGATCTCCACCGCGGAGCTGGCGGAGCTGCTGCGCCGCGGGCCGGTGTCGCTGGTCGACGTCCGCGAGCCGGGGGAGGCCGCGGTCGTGAGCATCGACGGGTCGCGGCTGGTGCCCCTGGGGTCGCTGCTCGACGGGGCGGCGGTCCCGGCGGCGGAGGGTCCGCTGGTCGTGTACTGCAAGGCGGGGACGCGGTCGGCGCGCGCGGCGCGGGCGCTGCTGGACCGGGGCCACTCCGACGTCCGCAGCCTCGACGGCGGCGTCCTGGCGTGGGTGCGGGACGTCGAGCCGCACAAGCCCGCCTACTGACGGCGGATCGACGGGGCGGATCGACGGGGCGGGTCGGCGCGTGCCGGCCCGCCCCGTCTCCGTGCACGGAGGTACGGGCCGTCCCGTTCGCCGATCATCTCTGGACAACCCTCCCCATCTGAGTACATTCAGTGATCAGGTCGTCACAGCTCGCTACTTGGGGGCGGCAATGGACGTCAACGATCCTGACCAGCACGTCACCATCGACCTGGACGCCCGGCAACGGCGGGCCACCCGCGTCACGCCGGCGCCGCGCCGTCGGACCGCCGGCGGCGACCCCCTGATGGATCTCATGATGGACGGCGACCGCGCCGACCACGACGACGAGGCCACCGAGGCGGACGAGGACCCGGGCATGCACGACACCGGACGCACCGGGCCGACGTCCACCGAGGTGGGCAAGGCGCTGCGCCGCCACGAGATCGGCGTCGTCTTCCAGCGGTGCATCGACCTGCGCACCGACGAGTCGGTGGGCGAGGAGGTGTTCGTCCGCTGGCGCCACCCCGACCTCGGCGAGCTGCGCCCCGGCCGGTTCCTCGACGCGTGCACGCCGTCCATGACGGCCAAGGTCGACCGGCGCGTGGTGCACGAGACGCTGCGCGGCGTCCGGCACCGGATCAGCCACCGCGAGCAGGTCCCCGAGGTGTGGCTCAATCTGGCGCTGCCGTCGCTGCGCCGGATGCGGACGAGGTGGCACCTGGGGCGCATGGCCCGCGCCCTCGACGCCGACCTCACGAGCCTCGTCCTCGAGATCCCCCACGGCGACCTGCTCGCGGCCAGACCCCGCGACCTGCGCCACCTGCGCACCCTCGGCCGCCACGGCGCGGTGATCCATGTCGACCAGGCGATGGTGGACCGCCTCGACGAGCTCGACCTGCACTCGCTCACCGTCCGCGCGATCAAGGTCGACGCGACGCAGATCGACGCCCGGGTCGGCGCCGCTCCCGGAGTCCCCGGGGAGGACCTGCCGCACTGGGCGCGCGAGCGCGACCTC
Organism: Kineosporiaceae bacterium; assembly: GCA_046330935.1. Classification (GTDB taxonomy): domain Bacteria; phylum Actinomycetota; class Actinomycetes; order Actinomycetales; family Kineosporiaceae; genus JAXLRU01. The sequence goes on along the minus strand of JAXLRU010000002.1, from coordinate 850,617 downwards.
GTCGTCATCGTGGCGAGGCTGGAGACCGCCGAGCAGCGCGACGCCGCCCAGGCCATGGGTTTGTGGCTCGCCCAGGGTCACCTGATCGCGGAGCCCGTGCCCGCGTAGCCGCCTATGTAGACGACGAGGCATACATTCACGTGCTCCCAGTCGTACACTCGGCAGGTGGACGCGTCGCCCTCCAGGACCAGCAGAGCCCTACATCCGTCGACGGACACCACCACGGTGCGCCTGCGGCGCGCGACGCGGGCCCGGTTGTCGGCCGCTGCGGACTCCCTCGGGGGGTCGTCGGTGGACGAGACCGTCAGCCGCGCCCTCGACCTGCTGGAACGCGAGTTGTTCTGGCAGCGCGTGGACGAGGCGCACGCGCGCCGGACCCCGCAGGAGGCCGCCGAGGACGCCGCCGAGCTGGACCCCTGGGACCGCGCGAGCAGCGCCGACGCCGCCGAGGGCCAGCTCCGTGGCCGGTGAGATCGTCGAGGTCGATCTGGGCCATCCGATCGATCCCGAGGCCGGCCTGCTCCACCCGGCGCTGATCGTCAGCTCCGCCCGCTTCGACTCCGCGCCGCTGCGCATCGTCTGCCCGATCACCACGACGCGGCGCGACTACCCCTACCGCATCGAGCTCGAGCCCGACGACCAGAACAACCTCCGGCAGACGTCCTACGTCCAGGTCGAGCACGTGCGATCGGTGTCCACGGCCCGGCTGCGGCGGACGACCGGCCGCATCGACGGCGTCCGGCTCCTCCAGGTGCAGCGGGTGCTGAGCCTCCTGCTCGACCTCAGGTTCTGACCCACGGACCCGCCTCAGCGCACGAGCAGGTGCTCCAGGGCGCCGCGGAGGATCGAGGTGCAGTTGCGGGTGAGCACGGACTCGACGTGGAACTGGAACCCGACGAACCGGTCGGCGCGGACGGCGACCACGCGGCCGTCGGGCCACGCGGAGACCTCGACGCCCTCGGGGGCCACGGCGGGCACCCGCCCGAAGAACGTGTTGTAGAAGCCGACGGGCTCGGCGACGCCGAACAGGTCGACCACCTGCTGCACGCCCTGCAGCGGCGGGTCGTGCGGCTCCACGGCCAGGCCGAGCGACCGGCACAGCACCTGGTGGCCGAGGCACACCGACAGGAACGGCTTGCCCGAGGCCAGCAGCTCGCGGGTGAGCCGGTGGATGGTGGCCATCTTGGGGTGGTCGAGGTCGTTGGGGTCGCCGGGGCCGGGGCCCACGAGCACCATGTCGTGCCCGTCGACGTCGAGGATGTCGGTGTGGCGGGCCATCGTCACCTTCATCCCGAGGCGCTCGATGATGTGCCCGAGCATCTCGGTGAACTGGTCCTCGTTGTCGACGATGAGGACGCTGCGCCCCACCAGCGCCTCGACGGTGTGGGACTCGCCCTGGGCGTCCATCCAGAACCGCGACAGGACGTCGTTGCGCCCGGCGAGCACGGCCCGCACCTCGTCGTCGACGATGCCCTCGAGCATCGGCCCGCCCGGCTCGCCGCCGCCCAGCGCGCGCAGCATGCCCGCGGCCTTGGCCGTCACCTCCGCGCGCTCCTTGGCGGGCACGGAGTCGCGCACGACGCTCGCCCCGCTGCGGATCTGCGCCACGCCCTGCGCGGAGACCTCCATCGTGCGGATGGTGATGGCGCTGTCGAGCGTCTCGCGCCCGGCGTCGTCGACCTCGTGCAGGAGGATCGCGGAGGAGTAGTAGCGGCGGGACTCCGGCTCGTACTTGTGGATGATCCGCGCGGCGTTCTCCAGCGGGCTGCCGACCATGGTCGGAGCGAACATCGACTCCCGGAAGGCCGCGATCGGCGGCAGGGTCGCCGCACCCTCGAGCACGTACTCGGTGTGGACGACCTCGCCCATCTCCTTGAGGAACGGCCCGTGGATCACGCCACCCGCGCTCGAGATGCGCGACATGATCTTGAGTTCCTCGTCGACCACCTGGAACAGCTCGTTGACCTCCTTGGCGTCGGTCAGGAACTCCAGCAGGGCGTCCTTGCCGGTCAGCGCGGGCCGGGGCAGCGTGCCGCAGATGGGGTTCATCCACACGGTGCCGTCGCGGTGGGTGAGGTGCCGCTCGGGCGAGGCGCCGATGAACCAGGAGTCGCCGCCGTCGGAGAAGCAGAACGTGAGGTAGGCGTTGGCCTCGTTGCGGGCCAGGCGGCGCAGGATCGTGTGCGCGACGTCGGCCGAGAAGTCGGCCAGTCGCAGCTGCGAGCGCCGCGAGATGAGGAAGTTGGAGCCCTCGCCGCGGCGGATCTCGTCGTCGATGATCCGCTGGACGACGTCCTCGAACTCGGCGTCCGACGGCTCCACGACCGGGCCCTCGACCACGGTGACGGGCACGTCGGGCAGCGTCGCGACGTCCACCTCCTCCACCGAGGAGACGACCAGCGACAGGATCGGCTCGTCGCCGTCCTGGGTGAGGAAGCCCCGCTCGCGGATCTGCGCGTACGGCACGAGGCTGATCACGGGCAGGCCCGGGCGCGGCTGCGGCAGGTCGTCGAGCCGGCGCACCCGCACCAGCTCGCCCCGGTAGAGCACGGTGGTGCCCTGCCGGTGGGTGTAGCAGTACGCCGCGCCGTCGCCGTCAGACATGCGACCCATGATGCCCTGCCCCGGACGGCGTCCGGCGCTGCCCGCCCGGGCTCACTCCAGCACGAGGTGGACGAGCCCGTACCCGGCGGCGGCGACCAGCGCGGCGGCGGGGATGGTGAACACCCACGCCATGACGACGTTGCCCGCCACGCCCCAGCGCACGGCCGAGACCCGCCGCGTGGAGCCGACGCCCATGATCGCCGAGGTGATCGTGTGGGTGGTCGAGATCGGCGAGTGCAGCCAGTAGGCCGTGACGTACAGGACGGACGCCGCGACGGTCTCGGCCGCGAACCCGCGGGGCGGGTCGAGCTCGATGACGCGACGGCCGAGCGTCCGCATGATCCGCCAGCCGCCGCTGTAGGTGCCGAGGCTGATCGCCGTCGCGGCCGCGAGCGTCACCCACAGCGGGATGTCGTCGCCGTCGTGGTACCCCCCGGCGACCAGCGCGAGGACGATCACGCCCATCGTCTTCTGCGCGTCCTGCAGGCCGTGGCCGAGTGCCATGGCGGCGGCGGACACGGTCTGGGCGATCCGGAACCGGCGGGTGACGCGGTGGGCGTTGGCCCGCCGGAAGGCCCACAGGATCGCGATCATCAGCAGGTAGGCGAGGACGAACCCGACCAGCGGCGAGGCCACCATCGGGATGACGACCTTGTCGAAGATGACCGACCAGTGCACGGTGGCCGAGGACGCCAGCCCCGCCCCCGCGAGCCCGCCGATGAGGGCGTGCGAGGACGACGAGGGCAGCCCGAACCACCAGGTCAGGAGGTTCCACACGATCGCCCCGAGCAACCCGGCGAGGACGACGACGAGCCCGTGGGTGCCGGTGGGGACGGTCACGATGCCGCTGCCGATGGTCTTGGCCACCTCGGTGCCGAGCAGCGCGCCGACGAGGTTGCACACCGCGGCCATCACGAGCGCGGTGCGGGGGCCGAGGGCGCGGGTCGACACGGACGTCGCGATCGCGTTGGCGGCGTCGTGGAAGCCGTTGGTGTAGTCGAACGCCAGGGCGACGACGACGACCAGGACGACGAGGGCGAGGGTCGCCGACACGGTCACGACTCCTTGAGGACGATCGTCTCGACCCGGTTCGAGGCGGCCTCGAACGCGTCGGCGGCGGCCTCCATCGCCATCAGCACGTCCTTGATCTTGATGACGAGGACGGCGTCGGCGGCGCCCTCGAACAGGTCGGCGAGGCCTCCGCGGAAGACCTGGTCGGCGAGGTTCTCCAGGCGGTTCACCTCCACCAGCAGGGGCTGCACGTCGCCGAGCGTGCGCAGCAGGGGCAACACCTGTGAGGTGATCTCGGCCTGCATGCGCACGATCGACGCCTGCTCCGCGACGGCCGGCGGCAACGCGTCGGCCATCCGGTACAGGACGATCGTGTCGGCGGCCTCCTCCATCGCGTCCATGCAGTCGTCGACCGCCGAGGCCAGGGCGTAGATGTCCTCGCGGTCGAACGGCGTCACGAACGTGGTGTTGAGCTTGCGCAGCAGCTGGTGGGTGATCTCGTCGCTCGCGTGTTCGGCGTCGCGCAGGGCGGCGGCCACCCCGGCGCGCTCCGCCGCGGGGGCGGCCACGAGGTCCTGCAGCAGGCCCGCGCCGGTGACGAGGTTGGCGCCGGCGGCCTCGAAGAGGTCGAAGAAGGCGGTGTCACGGGGCTTGAGGCGTAGACGCACGGGTCCTCCGCGGGGCGCGAGGCTCGTCCCGGCCGCGCCGGAGCGAGGGACGGCGGTCCCGTCCCACTGATCCTCTAACCGGTGCGGGGGTCGCTCATGCGCACGCCATCACGCCGTGAGCCGACCGCGGATCAGGAAGCGGTGCACGCGGTGCACCAGGCCGGGCTCGCCAAGGAACATCAGCGGGCACGCGCCGTCGACGACCTCCGCCCCACCGCGGCGGGCGACGGCGACCGCCTCGTCGCTCACCGAGCCGAGGCCCGCGCCGCGGTGCAGCCACACGTGCCGGACGCCACGGTCGAGCGCCTCCTGCACGACTGCGGCGGAGGCGGCGGGCGGCACCATCACGAGGACGGCGTCGACGGGCTGGTCCACGAGCCCGAGGGTCCGCACGAGGGGGTCACCGTCGACGGTGTCGTCCTCGCCGGCCTGCGCGTTGACCGCAGAGACCCGGTACCCGGCCTCGCGGAAGGCGCGGTGGACGGAGCGCGTGAAGTCCTGCGGGTTGCGGGAGACCCCCACGATCGCGACGCTGCGGCGCTCCAGGAACGCCTCGATGGCGGCACGGCTGGGCATCGGCTCTCCTGCGCTGGACGACGGGTCGTCCCCGATGCTGGCGATCCGGTTCAGTGCCCGGGCAGGTGCGAAGGTCCCGTCACGACGTCGCGTCGCTGGGCGGGCACGCCGGACGGCGCAGCGGGGGCGTCGGCGGGCTGAGTGACAGGGGCGGTGGCGAGGTCCTCCAGCGAGCCGGGACGCCCGAGCAGGTATCCCTGCGCGTCGTCGACGCCGAGGTCGCGTAGCCGGGAGTACTGGTCCTCGGTCTCGACCCCCTCTGCCGTGACCGACATCCCCAAACCTTGCGCCAGCGCCACGATGGCGGTTACGACGGCGGTGGAGGAGTCGTCGCGGCCCAGCGCGTCGACGAAGACGCGGTCCACCTTCAGCTTGTCCACCGGCAGGCGGCGCAGCTGCCCCAGGCTCGACCAGCCGGTGCCGAAGTCGTCGAGGGCGATGTGCACGCCCCGGTCGCGCAGCCGCGACAGGCGGGCGACGGCCGTGTCGAGGTCGGCCATGACCGCGCTCTCGGTGATCTCCAGGCACAAGCGCTGCGGCGGCAGCCCGGAGTCGCGCAACGCCTCGTCGACGACGGTGAGGATGCGCGCGTCGGCGAGCTGGCGGGGCGAGACGTTGACGCTGAGGCTGAGGCCCTCCTGCTCGCGCACCTGCGAGCACGCCCGGGTCAGCGCCCAGGTGCCCACCTTCACGATCAGGCCGGAGTCCTCGGCGACCCCGATGAACTCGGGCGGGGTGACCCTCCCGAGCACCGGGTCGAGCCAGCGCGACAGGGCCTCGACGCCGCACAGGCTCCGGTCGGCCATCGTCACCAGCGGCTGGTAGGCGAGGGAGAGGCCGAAGTCGTCGGGGGCGGCGAGTGCCTGGCGCAGGCGGTCGAGCACCTGCAGCCGCCGCATCGCGCCGTCGCGCAGCTCGCTGTCGAACACCGCGTACCGCGAGCGCCCGCCCTCCTTCGCGCGGTACATCGCGGCATCGGCGTCGCGCATCAGGTCCGCCGGGGCCTGGTGGGCGGCGTCGGCGACGGCGACGCCCACGCTCGCCGTCACGGTCAGGCGCAGGCCCGCGACGTCGAAGGGTTCCGTGAACGCCTCGACGATCCGCGCCGCGGCCGCCACGCCCACCTCGGGCTGCACCGAGGGCAGCAGGACGGCGAACTCGTCGCCACCCAGCCGGCCGATCACCGGCCCCCGCCCGGCAGCCTCGCGCAGCCGCCGCGACGCCTCGACCAGCACGTCGTCGCCCGCACCGTGGCCCAGGCCGTCGTTGACCGCCTTGAACCCGTCGAGGTCGATGAAGAGCAGGCATGCCCGGGGGCCGGAGTCGGCGCCCGGGACGAGCGTGTGCAGCCGCTCGCGCAGGCCCGTGCGGTTGGGCAGGCCCGTCAGCGGGTCGTGACTGGCCTGGTGGGCGAGCGCCTCGATCGTGAGGGTGCGGGCGGTGACGTCCGCGCGGGTCACGATCGCGCCGGGACGGTCCGTGAGCGTCACCACGGTCAGCTCGAACCACAGCTGCTCGCCGTCGGGCCCGCGGTAGGGGAACTGCTTGCTGAACTGGGGCAGGCGGCCCGCGAGCACCTCGGCGACCCCGTGGGCGATCTCCCCGGCCGCCTGCGCGCCCGGCTGCCCCGACTCGGCCGCCGCCCGGCACACGAACAGGTAGTTGGCGCCCGGTACGAGCGGGTCGACGCGGCGGGTCGAGGAGTCCCCGAGCACGCTCTGCCGGGTGGCGTCGAAGTCGATCCAGGGCGCGTTGGCGGCCACGATCACGCCGTCGCCGTCGAGGACGGCCACGTGGGCGGACAGGGACGACAGGACGGCGTCCAGCATCTCGCCCACTGCCACCTCCGCCGCGTCCGTCGTGTCCGTCGTGTCCGTGGTGTCGGTCGTGTCCGTCGCTGGTCGCGCGGGGGTGCGCCGCCGGTCGACCTGGGAGTTTCGAGTCGGGCCGACACCGTGGCCCGGATCAGAGATCGGTCCCCACGGAAAAGACCTTGAGGACGGGCGCACGCGCCGCCCGTCCGGCGGCACGGGTGCTCGTCCGGCGCAATGCGGGAGTCGCCGTTCGTGGGTCCGCGCGCGACACCCCGGCCAGGGCGCGTCCCGAGGCCGAACTCTTTCCAGAAATTGTCACGCTGGCGTGACACATCTCAGAAAGAGGTCGGGTTCCCCGTGCGGCGCGCCGAGGCCTCAGGGGGACGTCGGGCGCGTCGAGTCGGGGAGCCCCGATTCGCGGCGGCTCAGGGCGCGGGAAGGCCCGGGCCCGTGCGGTGCCGGGGTGGTGGTGCTCGGCGGGCCGGCGTGGCTGTCAGCCGCAGGTGGCGGTCGGCGTCACCGCATCGCCGGTGGCCGTGACGACCACGGAACCGGTGCCGGTGCCGCTCGCGCCGTCGCCGGAGGCGGCGGCGCGGTCGCCGATCACCTGGGTGACGGCGACGCCGTCGGGGTAGGTGAGCGTCCACCGCACCGGGACGAGCGTGGCGACCGAGCTGGTCACCGTCACCTGCGCGGAGAACCCGCCGTCCCAGGCGCCGGTGCCGCGGTAGGTCACCGAGCAGACGGGGCTGCCGTAGAGCGCGGCGGTGTCCTCGCCCGTCAGCGCGGCCACGGCCGCCTTGCGGGTGATGGTCTTGCAGGTCTTCTTGCCGTTCTTACCCGTCTTGCACTTCTTGACGGTCTTGGTCTTGACGGGCTTCTTCGTGGTGCAGGTCTTGCCCTTGCACGACGTCGTGGGCTTCGTGGTCGTCGGCTTCGTCGTGGTGGTGGACACGGGCGGGGTGGTGGTGGACACCGGCGGGGTGGTCGTCGTCGGCGGGGTGGTGACCACGCCGGAGTAGACGGTGGCCTCCTTGACCCCGCGGGCCTTCAAGCCGTCGGTGCCGTTGATGAACCGCTGGCCCCACGTCGTCAGCTGAGCGGGGTTGAAGCCCGTGACCATGTCGAGGTATTCGACGCCACCGCCGTTGCCCGACCACGACCAGCCCATCATTCCCAGACCCTTCGCCCGGGTGTAGGCCATGATCGTGTCCTCGTCGGGGTCACCGTCGGAGTGCATGTTCCCGAACTCGCCCACCAGGATCGGCAGACCGCGGGAGACGAACGAGTCGAGGTAGCTCGTCACCTTGTCCGCGCTGTTGTAGACGCCGTACATGTGGATGCTGAACACGGTGTTGGCCAGCGGGTCGGCGGCGAACACGGCGGGGGCGTTGTCCTTCATCGTCCCGGCCCAGTCCTGACCCCAGTTCGGGGCGTCGACCATCAGGGTGTGCGTGAACCCGGCCGCGCGCAGCTTCTTGATCGCGGCCTGGGTGTCGGCGGTCCAGCCCGTGTAGCCGGTGTTGCCCCACGGCTCGTTGCCGATGTTGACGATGACGTACTTCTCCTCGCCCTTGAGGGCGTCGGCGATGCTGATCCAGTACGTCGCGGCGGCGTCCAGGCTGGTCGACCCGGACTGCTCCTGGTAGCCGGTGGTGTCGTGGTTCTCCAGCACGCAGATCAGCTTGTTCGCCTTGCACAGGCTGACGACGTTCTTCACGTCGGCGACGCTGCTGGGACCCCACCGCCCGCCACCCAGGACGACGCGCACGGTGTTGGCGCCCGCCGCCTTGATCGCCGCGAACGACGACGTCTGCGAGGCGTACCAGACGTGCGCGTGGTTGATCCCGCTGATCACGAACTCCGAGCCGTTCGACTCGTACAGCCTGCCGCCCTTGACGAAGAAGCCCTTGCCGTCGGCCGCCGGCTTGGTCGTGCTCGTCGTCGTCGGCTTCGCGGTGCCCGTGGGCACGGTCGTACTCGTCGTCGGCGTCGTGCCGCCGAGGGCCGACACCACCGCCGGGTACCAGCGCTCCGCCATCTTGACGATGCCGGCGTCGTTGGGGTGGACGCCGTCGCCGGTGTCCGTGGTCGGGTTCCAGCCGGTCCACTGGTCGACGACCGTGATCGGCGACGACGTGGTGCTCAGGCCCGCCGCCCACGCGGGGATCGCGTTGTTGAGCGTCACGGTGCGGGCGGGGCACTCGGGGCAGGCCGCGGGCGCGACGGGGATGATCTTGGCGACGAGGACCTTCACCCGGGGGTTGTTCTCGCGCATCTGGCCGACGATCTTCGTCCAGGCGGCGAAGATCTGGTCGTTGGTACGTGCGCTCCACACGTCGTTCGTCGCGAAGTGCATGAGGACGACGTCGGGGTTCGTGGTCGCCAGGCGGGCCGGCATGAGGTTCTGGTCGGCCACGTTGGTGACGAGCTCGCCGCCGTGGCCCTCGTTCTCGCCGTCGTAGGCGAAGCCGCAGCCCTGGCCGATCTGGGTGCCCACGAAGTCGATGTTCGTGTACCCGGACTGGGTGAGCTTCTGCCAGAGCAGTGCCCGCCAGCAGCCGGGTGAGCCGGTGATCGAGTCGCCGAGGGCCATGATCTTGACGGGGGCGGCCTGGGCGCTCGGCGCGAGGACGGCCGGGGCCGCCACGAGCGCGGAGGCACCCAGGAGCAACGCGGTGAGCGTCGCCTTCCACGGGGTTCTGCGGGACATCGGAGTTCTCCCTCTGGCGCGGCAGGTCACCGCGGTTCGGCCGCCGGCGCCGGGCGCGACGGCGGGCGATGACATCGGAACGGCACGCGACGTCACACTGGGTGACGCCACGGGTCGACGGACCGCCGCCGGGCCGCCTCTCCGGGCAGGGGTGGCAGGGAGCGACGCCGGTCCGGCCGGGATTCTGCCAGACCTGTACTTAACCGCGAAAGTAGTCGGCGGTGAGCGGCGCGCGGGTGGTGCCGGGTCCGGTCGGCCCAGCCGCCGTTCCGTCACACATCGTGATCGCCGTTTCCTGTTATCGGTGCCGAGGCACTCCGCCGAGTGACGCCGGTATGCGCACACGCTCGGGCTTCCTCGACCTGACACATCGCGCCGCGCCGCCGCACAGACGCGGGGCGAGGCGGGTCGGGGTGGATAGAGTCACTCGACGTGTCCACCACGACGACTCGCGTCTCCCTCATGCGACCCGCCGCCTGGGCGGGCCAGCCCGCGGAGGTCGCGGTCTCGACCCGGGACGGCGGCACCTCCACCGGCGACTGGACGAGCCTCAACCTCGGCCTGCGCGTCGGCGACGACCCCGAGCGGGTGCGCGAGAACCGGCGCCGCGTCCTCGCCGCCCTCGGGACGGCGTCCGACCGGCTGGTCCTCGGGGAGCAGGTGCACGGGCGCAGCGTCGCCGTCGTCGACTCCACCCACGCCGGGCGCGGGGCCGTCGACTCCGAGTCCGCGATCCCCGGCGTCGACGCCCTGGTGACCTCCGACCCCGGCGTCCTGATCGGCGTCCTCGTCGCCGACTGCCTGCCGATCGCCCTGCTCGACCCCGACGCCGGCGTCCTCGGCATCGCCCACGCCGGCTGGCGCGGCACGCTCGCCCGGGTCGCCGAGGCGACCGTCGAGGCCATGGCCGCCCTCGGTGCGCGGCCCGAGCGCATGACCGCCGTCCTCGGCCCCTGCATCGCCACCGACGACTACGAGGTGGGCCCCGAGGTCGCCGAGGCCGCGCTCGACTGCTTCGGCGGCACCGCGGGGCGTCCCCCGCTCACCGGCGGGTCGTCCCCCTTGCTGCGGCCCTCGCCCGGGCGCGAGGGGCACTGGATGTTCGACCTCGCCGCCGCCAACCGCCGCATCCTCACCGAGGTCGGCGTGCCCTGGGCGTCCGTGCACGGCGGCGAGGTCGCCACCGGCCCCCAGACGCCCTTCTTCAGCCACCGCCTCGAAGCCCCCACCGGGCGGTTCGGGATGTTCGCGCGCCTGCGCTGACGGGCGATGGGCGGGTGCCGAGTGCCCGAGCGTCAGCAAGGACTCGAGGGGGACCGGTGGGCGGCCGGCGTCCCGCCCGGGTGGCGCCTCGACACTGTCGGCGGGGCGAAGGGGCTCGGCACCGGAGCTATGCGGGCGACGTGCCCCCGGGCGAGCTTCGGCGTCGGGTGCGCCGGTACGGCGTAGCCGAGCCGTCGAAGACTCTCGTCTTGCGCGGTTCAGCCAACGGGCGCATGCTGGTGCTGCGCGCCTTGCTGGTGGGTGTCTCCCCCGTCGCCCACCGGTGCGCGCCCTGGCCGCCTGCGGTGTCTCCCCCGTCGCCGCAGGCGGCTCTTTCATGCCTTGGCCCACCGTGACGACGGGCCCGTCCGACGTCACCGACGCTCGACGTGCGAAGCTCGGCGCCGCGTCCCCGTGTCGCGGACCGAGCGTCGGCAACGTCGTGGCGGCGGACTGGGCTTGGCGAACTGATCAGCGCGCCCCGGACCGGACACCGACATCGCGGCCGAGTCGGCGTCTCGAAGGGCCTCAGATGAGCAGCTTGTGTGAGGAAACGCCGCGCTGCGGCCGGTCTGGCTCACGGACGCCGCTCATCTGCCGCAGACGTCGTGCGACGACCGCAGTCAGCGGGGTCCGGGGCGACACGGAACGGCCGACACCGAGCCCCCGCCGACGTCACCGACGCTCGGCGTGCGAAGCTCGGCGCGGCGTCCCCGTGTCGCGGACCGAGCGTCGGCAAAGTCGGGCGGTGGCGGTCGAGGCGCACGGCTACCTCGACCGCCACCGGAGCAGGCGGGTGCACCGGAGGTGCCCCCTATCCGCGTCTCCTCAGCTGCAGGCGACCTGCGGCGCGAGCGCGCCCGACGACGTCCCGACGACCGTCACGGTCGTCGACCGGCCGGGCTGGAGCAGGTCGGTGCTGCCCACGCCGCTCAGCACGGCCCCGCCGGACGTCGGTGTGAGGGCGGCCCCGGCCACCTGGGTGAGCGTCGACCCGGGAGCCGACCACCGCAGCGTCCAGTCCGAACCGGACGCCCCGGCCGTCACGGTCACGGTCGCCTGGAACCCGCCCGACCACGCGGAGACCATCCGCACGTCCGCCGTGCACGCCGCCGAGGCCGCCTTCTTCTTGCTCGACTTCTTCGTCGTGCACGTCTTGCCCTTGCACGACGGCTTCTTGGTCGTGCACGTCTTGCCCTTGCACGACGACTTCTTGGTCGAGGACTTCTTGGTCGAGGACTTCCTCGTCGTGGTCGTGCTCGTCGTGCTCGACGTCTTGGTGGTCGTCGTGGTCACGCTCCCGGAAGGCTTGGGGGTCGTGCCGTCGGGCTCGGTGCCGTCGACGAGGACGCCGTTGCGGTAGGTGGTGACGCGGGGGGTGTCACCGAGGGCACCGGTGGGCAGGTCCTTGCGCGAGTAGTCGTTGGTCGGGTTCCAGTGGTCGAGGAAGTCCTTGTCCTGCTTGGAGATCAGGCCGAACTGGAACTCGCGCTTGCCCCAGAAGTCGATGCCCTTCCAGGAGACCTCGACGTAGTAGAGGTTGCCCGTCGTCCCGTACTTGATCGGGCGGCTGATCGTGGCGTCCTGCCCCGAGATCGTCTTGGCCTCGTCGTAGTAGACCTCGGTGACGACGTCGTCGACGGTCTGGCCCGCGGCGACCAGCTCGGTGAGGTCGACGTAGTAGCGCGCCGAGAGGTCGTCGACGAGGGCCGGCGGGTGGGTGACCCGGTTGTTGACCTCGATCGTGAGCTGCGTGCGGGCCTTGTTCTCCTGCTCCAGCTTCGCGCGGGAGTAGTAGGCACGCTCCGCGGGCTCCAGCGGCGGCGTCCACGGCGTCACGGTCTGGGACTGCCCGAAGTACGTCCACAGGCCGGCGAGCGCACCGACGAACGCGGCGTTGTAGTCGATCGCGACCTCGTTGTAGACGTAGTCGGTCGTGACGTCGTTGTGCTCGTCCTTCTCGTCGGGCCCACCGACCAGCGCGCCCCACAGGACGTGCTTGTGCAGCGGCGGGTCGAGCATGCTGAGGGTCGCCGAGCCGTGCGCGTCGCGGTGGTGGGGGTGCAGCGCGTAGGTGTCGGTGTCCTTGGCGGTGAAGCCGACGATGTAGGACCGGTGCAGCGGGTTGTCGCCCATGATGTAGTTCATCTGCGACAGCGCCCACTTGGCGAGGTCGTCGCCGTGCGCGGCCGTCGCGGCCGGGTCCTCCGCCGCGTGCTTGCGGTAGACCAGCGCGCACAGCTGCGCGGCGGTGTTGTACCGCGCCGAACCCCACGTGGCGACGACGCTGTAACCGGCCGGGCTGGCGGCCATGTAGCTGTCGCCCGAGATGTTGCCGACGTGCGGCACGGAACCGCCCGACCAGTACTCGATGTTCCAGCGGAAGTAGAACCACAGGTCCTTGTTGAGCTGGTCGTCGACCTTGCCCTTCGTGGCGGGGGCGAGGAGGGCGAACGTGCCGCCCCACACGACGTCCCAGGAATGCACCCAGATGTTCTGCCAGGTGCTGCCGACGCTGGAGATGATGCGCTTCAGGTACCCCTTGTAGGTGCCGTCCGGGTTCTTCGCGACGATGTCGTCGAGGTAGGACTGCGTGCCCGTCGCCAGCCACAGCCACGACGCCGCCCACGCGAGCTCGTCGTCGTCGTAGGCCGAGCCGTAGTAGCCGCCCGAGGCGCCCAGGCCGCGGTTGGTCACGGCGAAGGTGTAGAGCGCGACGCCTGTCTCGAGGCACTTCTTCGAGTACGCCGGGTCGGAGTCCTTGGTGAGCAGCGACATCGCCGTCAGGGACGCCGCAGCCTGCGCCACCTGGTCGGAGGCGCCCGCCCCGGTGTAGGCGAACATCGCGCCGCGGGGGATGGTCTGCAGCTCCGAGGGGCCCCAGTAGGTGTGGTCGGCGTCGCCGTTGCCCACCTGGTAGGCGAACGCGATGACCTTGCCGTCCTTGTCCCGGAACGTCGACTTCAGGAAGTAGTCGGTGAACCAGTACAGGTTGTCCATGAGGTGGGCGTAGGTGCCCGTCTTGACGTAGGCGTCCTTGAATTCGTAGGCGCCCCACGCCAGGGTGCTCGCCGCGTACCCCTGCGGAAGGCCGAACTTCACATGGTCGCCCGCGTCGTGGAATCCCATCGACAGGTCGACGGTGCCGTCGCCGTCCGGGTCGAGCACCGCCTTGTTCTTCGCGATGAAGTCGGCCGGCAGGTTCGTACCCTCGGTGACGACGGACTTGCTGTCCTTCGCGTTGGCGGTCAGGGGGATGTGCGCGTCGATCGGCTCGGAGTCGCCGCGCCATTCCAGCGGCTGGCGGCCCAGGCTGCGCGAGGGGCCCGACTTCTCGGCGTCGTAGAAGTAGAGGGACTTCTGCAGCGCCTCGGCGAGATTCCCGTACGCCGTCGACGGCAGCTTCGGCGGGGCGGCCTGTGCGGGCTGGGCGGCGGTGCCGACGACGCCCGAGACGAGCAGGGCGGCGCCGGTGGCCACACTCGTCAGCGGCCTCACCCAGCCGCGTCGCGGCCGGTGTCCTGTCGTGACCACAACTGCTCCTTCGTGCGTTCCGCGTCATTGCGTACTCCGCGCGGCGACGCCGGGAGGCGCCGCGTCGTGCGCGTGGAGCGTGCGGAAACTAGACCCGCCTCAACCCCCCAGGAACGGGACCTTGGGGTGACGTACGCGACCGGTATCGCGCAGGATCGGTCGCTGCAGGACAGAGCGGACCTCGCCTCGTGTGACCTTGCCCACCGTGACGACGGTGAGTGGTCGTGAGCAGCGCACGGCGGGCGCGCGTGACCGTACGTGACCGGCGCGGGGTCATGTCGGACAACGTTGGCAGTCGTACCCGCGCCGCGTCAGACCGAGCAGGCCACCTGCGGCAGGAGGGTCCCCGGCGCCGTCCCGACGACGCTCACGGTGCGGCTCGCCCCCGGCGCGAGGACGTCGTCGCCCGCCGGTCCGCGCAGCAGCGAGCCGGTGCCCCGCGGCAGGAGGGCCGCCCCCGACACCTGCGTGAGCGCCGTCCTCGGCACCGCCCAGTCGAGGGTCCATCCGGCGGCACCCGAGGGGCCCGCCGTCACGGTCACCAGCGCCTGGAAGCCGCCGGGCCAGGCGGAGGTGAGGCGCACGTCGGCCGCGCACTGGACGGTCGCCTTCTTCGAGGATTTCCTCGTCGACTTCTTCGGTGTCGTCTTCTTGGTGCTCGTCGAGCACTTCTTGGCCGTGCACTTCTTCGTGGTCGTGCACTTCTTCGCGGTGCACGGCTTCGCCGTCGTCGTCTTCCGCGTGCACTTCTTCGCCGTGCAGGTGGTGCTGGAGGGCCGGGACGACGTCGTGGTCGTGCCGGCGGGCTTCGACGTCGTGGGCTGGGACGTCGTCGGCCTCGATGTCGTGGGCTTCGACGTCGCGGGCTTCGACGTCGTGGGCTTGGGGGTCGTGGGCTTGGGGGTCGTGGGCTTGGGGGTGGTGCCGTCGGGTTCGGTGCCGTCGACGAGGACGCCGTCGCGGTACGTCGTCACCCTCGCCTCGCCGAGCGCGGTGGTGGACATGCCCACGTGGGACGGGTCGTTGCTGGGGTCCCAGCGGTCGGTCCAGGTGGAGTCCTGCTTGGCCGACAGCGCGATCATCGCGTCGCGCTTGCCCCAGAACGCCTTGCCCTTCAGCGAGAACTCGACGTAGTAGACGGTGCCGCTGTAGTGCACGGGCGTGCCCACCGTGGCCTTGACGGTGTCGCCGAGCGCCCAGCCCTCGTCGTACTGCACCTCGGCGGTGACGGCGCCGATGTCGAGGCCGTGCGCCACGAGCTCGGCGATGTCGAAGTAGTAGCGCACCGACAGGTCGTCCACCTTGGCCGGCGGGCGGCTGGAGCGGCTGTTGACCTGCAGGGAGATCTGGCTGCTGCGCTTGTCGTCCTGGGCCACCTTGGCGAGGGTGAAGAACGCGCGTTCGGGGCCCTCGAGCGGCGGGGTCCAGGTGCCCACGGGCTGGCCCTGGCCGAAGTACGTCCAGAGCCCGGCCAGCGCCCCGACGAAGCCGGCGTTGTAGTCGATCGCGACCTCGTTGTAGACGTAATCCCTGGTGATGTCGTTGTGCTGGTCCGCGTCGTCGGGGCCGCCGACGAGCGCCCCCCACAGCACGTGCTTCTGGTCCTTGGGCTCGTTCATGTCGTTCGTCGACGAACCGTGCGCCGCGCGGTGGTGGGGGTGGGCGGCATAGGTGTCGCCCGCCTTCGCCGTGAACCCCACCTCGTAGGAACGGTGCAGCGGGTTGTCGCCGAGGATGTAGTTCATCTGCCCCAGCGCCCACTGGGCGAGCTTCTCGCCCTGCGCCAGCGATCCGCCCGGATCGTCGGCGGCGTGCTTGCGGTAGACGAGCGCGCACAGCTGCGCGGCGCTGTTGTACCGCGCCGAACCCCAGGTGGCGATGACGCTGAATCCCGCGTTGCTGGTGTTGATGTACCCGCCGCCACCGCCGCCGAGATGGGGGACGGCACCGCCCGACCACCATTCGAGGTTCCAGCGCGAGTAGTACCAGAGGCTCTTGTTGAGGGTGTCGTCGATCTTCCCCTTGGTCGCGGGGGCGAGCAGCGTGAACACCCCGGCCCACACGGCGTCCCAGGAATGCACCCAGCTGTTCTGCCAGTCGTCCGCCGGAGTCTTGATGATCTTGCCCATCCAGCCGGTGTACCTGCCGTCCTTCAGTGCCAGGACGTCCTCGACGTAGGACAGCTGGCCCGTGGCGAGGTACAGCCACGTCGCCGCCCAGGACAGCTCGTCCTCGTCGTACCCCGAGCCGTAGAAACCGCCCGAGACACCCAGCCCGCGGTTGTCGACGCCGAACCTGTACAGCGCCGTCGCCGTCTCGAGGCACTTCTTTGCGTACGCCGGGTCGGAGTCCTTCGTGAGCAGCGACATGGCGGCCAGGGAGGCCGCGGCTTCCGACGTCTGGTCGCTGGCCCCCTTGCCCGGGTAGGCGAAGACGGCGCCCCGCGGCGTCGTCTGCATCTCCGGCGGGCCCCAGTAGGTGTGGTCGGCGGAGCCGTTGCCCAGCTGATACGCGAACGCGACGACGCTGCCGTCCTTGTCGCGGAACGTCGACTTCAGGAAGTAGTCGGTGAACCAGTACAGCTCGTCCATGAGGTGGGTGTACGTGCCCGTCGTCACGTAGGCGTCCTTGAACTCGTACAACCCCCACGCCAGGGTGCTCGCCGCATATCCCTGCGGGAGGCCGAACTTCACGTGGTCACCGGCGTCGTGGAATCCCCTCGACAGGTCCACCGTGCCGTCGCCGTCCGGGTCGAGCACCGCCTTGTTCTTCGCGATGAACTCCGCCGGGAGGTTCGTGCCCGACAGCACGATGCCGCCGTCGTCCACCTTTCCCGGCACCAGCGGGATCGCCGAGTCCTGCGGTTCCGAATCGCCCCGCCACTCCAGCGGCTGGCGGCCCAGGCTCCGGGCGGGCCCCGACTTCTCGGCGTCGTAGAAGTACAGCGACGTCTGCAGCGCCTGCGCGAGGTTCGCGTACGGCGTCGTCGTGAGCTTCGGGACGCCGTCGACGGCGGACGCCGGCCCGGCACCCGACGTCGTCGCGCCCACGCCCGAGGCGATCAGGGCCGCGAGGGCTGCCGACGCCGTCCACCACCTGCCGCGCTGCGGTGCTGCCTGGTGCGGGGTACGCGCCACGGGGGGCTCCTTCGGGGGTCGCGTCGTTGCGAGGCCGCTCACCCGGCCCGCGGGCAGGCGGGCCGGGTGGCGGCGAGGGAATCGTGCGTCAGCCGCTGCAGGTGGGAGTCGGGACGATCGGTCCGGCGGCGGTGCCGAGGACCGTGAACGTCGTCACCTGCCCCGGCTGCAGCGCCTGCGGCGCGCCGTCCGGCGCGATCACCGCGCGCGACCCCTGCGGGGTGAGGCCGGCGCCGACGACCTGCGTGACGGTGGTGCCGGGGGCGTCCCACCTGACCCGCCAGGACGGCGTCCCGCCGCGACCGCCCGTGACGGCGACCTGCGCCGCGAAGCCGCCCGGCCAGGTCTCCACGACGCTCACCCCGGCGGAACAGCCCGTCACCGGAGGGCTGGTCGTGGTGCTCGTGGGCTTGGTCGTCTTCCTCGTCGTGCACGTCTTGGCCTTGCAGGTGGTCTTCGATTTCTTGGTGGTGCAGGACTTCGCCTTGCACGTCGACTTCTTCGTCGATTTCTTCGTCGTGCACGACTTCGCCTTGCACGAGGACTTCTTGGTGGTCGTCGTCGTGCTCTTGGTCGTGGTGGTCTTGGTGGGGCTCGGGGTCACCGTGTGCGCGGGCTTCGTGCCGTCGGGCTCGGTGCCGTCGACGAGGACGCCGTCGTAGTACGTGGTGATCAGCCCCGTCTCGGCGAGATCCTCCTTCGGCCCGGGCAGGCCGGGGCGGGAGTAGTCGTTCGTCGGGTCCCAGTTGTCCTGGTAATTCGCGTCCTGGGCCGAGATGATCCCGAACTGCACCTGGCGCTTGCCCCAGAACGGGCAGCCCTTCCACGACACCTCGACGTAGTAGACGTTTCCGGTGGTGCCGTACCTCACCGGCTGGCTGAGGGTGACGTGCTCCTTCTCCAGGGTCAGGGAGGCGTGCTCGTCGTAGTACAGCTCGGCCTTGACGTCCTTGATGGTCTGGCCCACCGCGACGAGCTCGGAGATGTCGACGTAGTAGCGCACCTTGAGGGCGTCGAGCTTGCGCGGCGGGGTGGAGAAGTGCTGCTCGACCTGGATGGTGACCTGGGTGCGCTGCTTGTTCTCCTGCTCCAGCCGCGCAGAGGACCACCACTTCCGGTAGTCGGGCTCCAGCGGCGGCGTCCACGCGGCCACCTTCTGGGTGGGCGAGAAGTACAGCCATTCCGCCGCGAGCGCCCCCACGAATCCGGCGTTGTAGTCGACCGCGACCTCGTTGTAGACGTAATCGGTCGTCTCGTCGCGGTGCTCGTCCTTGAGGCCCGGGCCGCCCACCAGCGCCCCCCACAGCACGTGCTTGTGGTTCGGCGGGTTCGTCATCGAGTTGGTCTCGGAGCCGTGCGCGTCGCGGTGGTGGGGGTGCTGGGCGTAGGTGTCGGTCTCCTTGGCGGTGTAGCCGACCTCGTAGGAGCGGTGCAGCGGGTTGTCGCCCAGCAGGTAGTTCATCTGCGACAACGCCCAGCGCGCGAGCTTGTCGCCGTGCCCCGCGGGGGCGTCGGGGTCGGTCGCCGCGTGCTTGGCGTAGACCATCGCGCACAGCTGCGCGGCGGTGTTGTAGCGCGCCGACCCCCAGCCCGCGACGACGCTGTAGCCCGACGGGCTGGCCTCGATCGCGCCTCCGCCCGGATTCTTGCCGACGTGTTCGACCGCCCCGGCGGTCCAGAACTCGGCGTTCCAGCGGAAGTAGTACCAGAGGTCGCTGGTGAGCGTGGCGTCGACCTTTCCGGTGACGGCGGGCGCGAGCAGCGCGAACGTCCCGCCCCACACGACGTCCCAGGAATGCACCCAGATGTTCTGCCAGGTGTCCCCGAGCGTCGTGACGATCTTATTCATATACCCCTTGTAGGTGCCGTCGGGGTTCTTCGCGGTGATGTCGTTCACGTACGACATCTCGCCCGTGGCGAGGTAGAGCCAGGTGGCGGCCCAGGAGAGTTCGTCCTCGTCGTAGGCCGAGCCGTAGTACCCGCCCGATTCGCCGATCCCGCGGTTGGTCACCGCGAAGGTGTAGAGCGCCCTCGCCGTCTCGAGGCACTTCTTCGCATACGCGGCTCTTCGGATTTGAGCGTGATCGGGCCCGTGTGAGGGGGCTCGTGGTCCTGCGCTGAGATGGGTGTTGCTGAGGCACTCATCGAGATCGAAGGACCACGAGCCGTGGACAACGCTACGGGCTCGCCGCGGGATGCGGCGAGTGTGCTGTTCGACCTGCCCGGGTACCGCGTGGTGAGCGCGGTCGACCTGCCCGGAGGCGGCCGGGAGGTGGTGATCGCCTCCGTCGAGGGCGAGGCGGGCTGCCCGACCTGTGGGGTGCTCTCGGGGCGGGTCCATCAACGGACCCGACAACGGCTGCGCGACGTTCCGGTCGCCGGCCACGTACGGGTGGTCCTGATCCGGCGGCGCTTCGCCTGTGTGGAGCAACGCTGTCCGAGGCGGACGTTCGCGGAGGTCACCGGGCAGGTCCCGGCCCGGGCCAGGACCACCGCCCGCCTGCGGGAGCAGCTGCTCACCGCGGTCCTGGCCGGGCGGTCCGTCGCCGAGGTCGCCGCCTCGTACGGGGTGTCGTGGTGGACGGTCCAGGCCGTCCTCAACGCCGCCGCCCTGCTCGGCATCGACCCCGACGCGGCCAGCCCGCGGCGACTGGGCATCGACGAGCACCGCTACCGGTCGGTGCGGTACTGGCGCGACGAACACGGCACCTGGCGCCGGTACGAGCCCTGGATGTCGACGATCGTCGACGTCGACACCGGGGGCGTCCTCGGCGTGGTCGACGGACGCGGCGCCGCCGGGGTCGCTGCGTGGCTGGCGGCCAGGCCGCAGGAGTGGCGGGACCGGATCGAGGTCGTCGCGATCGACCCCTCTGCGGCGTTCCGCGCCGCACTACGTGACCAGCTCCCGCAGGCGGCGGTCAGTGTCGACGCGTTCCACCTGGTCAAACTCGCCAACGACACCCTGACCCGGGTCCGGCAGCGCCTCACCCGCCAGACCAAGGGCCGCCGCGGCCGCGGGATCGACCCGGTCTGGACCAACCGGCGACTCCTGCTTCGCGCTGGGGACACCCTCAGCCCAGCCGGCCTGGCCCGGCTCCGGGCGACGTTCACCGCCGACGACCCCACCCAGGAGATCGCCGCCGCGTGGGCGGTGAAGGAACGCCTCCGCCACCTCCTCCACGCCACCACCCTCACCGACCTCGACCACCGTCGGGACCTGTTCACCGACGCCGTCACCGCTGCCGCGATGCCCGAAACCGACCGGCTCGCCGCGACCATCACCACCTGGTGGCCCGCCATCGAAGTCCTCGTCATCACCGGCGTCACCAACGCCCGCACCGAAGCCGCCAACACCACCATCAAGCAGATCAAGCGCACCGGCCGCGGCTACCGCAACCCCCACCACTACAAGACCCGTATCCTCCTCGCCAGCGCCGCCCGGACGGCAGCGTGAACACCCAGGTCAACACCAGGCATCACGCTGAAATCCGAAGAGCCGCATACGCCGGGTCCTCGCTGAGCAGGGACATGGCGGTCAGGGACGCCGAGGCCTGCGCCACCTGGTCCGAGGCGCCCGCGCCGAGGTAGGCGAACATCGCCCCGCGCGGGGTGTCCTGGAACTCCGAGGGCCCCCAGTAGCCGTGGTCGGCGGAGCCGTTTCCCACCTGGTAGGCGAAGGCGATGACCTTTCCGTCCTTGTCGCGGAACGTCGACTTCAGGAAGTAGTCGGTGAACCAGGCGAGGTTGTCCATGAGATGGGCGTAGGTGCCCGTCTTCACGTACGCGTCCTTGAACTCGTACAACCCCCACGCCAGGGTGCTCGCGGCGTACCCCTGGGGGAGGCCGAACTTCACGTGGTCACCCGCGTCGTGGAATCCCCTCGACAGGTCCAGCGTGCCGTCGCCGTCAGGGTCGAGGACGTTCTTGTAGGTGCTGATGAACGACGCCGGCAGGTTCGTCCCCTGCTCGACGACACCTCCCGAGTCCTTCGTGCCGGGGGTCAACGGGATGTGGGCGTCGATCGGCTCGGAGTCGTCGCGCCACTCCAGCGGCTGGCGGCCCAGGCTGCGAGCGGGCCCCGACTTCTCGGCGTCGTAGAAGTAGATCGACATCTGCAGGGCCTTGGCGAGGTCGGCGTACGGCGTCGCCGTCAGCGTCGGCGCTGCCGCCCTGGCCGCGGTACCTGCCGCGGTCGCCGTCGTCGCGACCGCCCCCAGCCCGCTCGCCGCCATCGCCGCCCCGGCCGCCACCGCCACCCAGCGCCCTGCTCTGAACCTGCTCACCGCGCGCTCCTCGATCCGCCCACTCGCCCCCGGCGCCTGGGGGACCGGCGCCGGTCACGGGCTGTCGCCGACTCCGGGTCGGCGGCGCGCGGACCGTAGCCGTGCCTGATCGCGTGCGACAGCGTTCGAGGACGTGACATCCGCCGACGGAGCGTCCCCCGCTGGCGTTTTCGCAGGACGGTGCCGCTCGGCGCGATGTGCCGTGCGTCACGTCGATGGCGACGGGCTCGGATCGCGTAGGCCTGCACCCTTCTCTGGTCACCGAGTGTGAGCGTTCGCCTGCGGCGATGACATCGTTATCTGACGGAGGGTGACAGCGCGATCCTCACCCGCCTTTGGGGACGCTCGCCGCGGACAAACCGCTGGGACGCTCCCCAAAGCCGCGCGGTCCATGCCGCCGACCCGCACCCGTCCCCCGCGCCATCGCCGCTCACCCGCGCCAGCGCCCTCAGGGACCTCGCTCACCACCCCCTCACCGGCCTTTGGGGACGCTCGCCGCGGACATACCGCTGGGATGCTCCCCAAAGCGAGGTCAGACCGAGCCGGACGGAATGAGGTAGCCGCGCAGGCGACCAGGCAGCGCGGCGGCAACCCGAGGCGCCCAGCAACCCGAGGCGCCCAGCAACCCGAGGCGCCCAGCAACCCGAGGCGCCCAGCAACCCGAGGCGCCCAGCAGCCCGACGTGCTGCGACCCGAGCGCCCAGCCACACGGAGCGCCCCAGCCACCCCCACCCCGATACAGCACCACTCCAGTCAACAAACTTTTGCGAAGGGCTGTACGACCGCCGAGCAGCCGTGGCATGGTGGAGCCATGTCCGACCAGCAGCTGGCCTTCCGCTCCCCGGTGTGTCCCCGGGCCGCGGGTGACTGCTGCTGTTGTCGCCCCGTGGCCTGACCCGACGTCCACCCGCGCAGCGCGCGGACACGACCCGCCACCCGGGGAACCTCTCCCTTCGCGATCCTCGGCGCCCCCGTGCGCCGAGGCTGCCGCGTCCCCGGTGTGGCCCCGCCACCAGGGACAACGTCATGAACAGCACCATCCGCCACCTGCACGGCCACACCACCGAGACGGTCGGCCGCTCCACGGTCGTCGTCCTGCACGCTCACCCCGACGACGAGGCGATCTTCACCGGCGCCACGATCCGGGCGCTCGCCGACGCCGGGCACCGCGTCGTCCTCGTCACCGCCACCACCGGCGGCGCGGGCGTCCCCCGCGTCGACCTGGGCGGCCGCACCCTCCAGCAGCAGCGCGTCCAGGAGCTCGAGGCCGCGGCCGACCTGCTCGGCGTCGCCCGCCTCGTCGTCCTGGGCTACGGCGACTCCGGCGCCCACCGCGGCCCCTGGAACCCCGGGACGCTCGGCGCCGCCGACGCCGGGACGGTGGCCGCGCGCCTGGCGCACCTGATCGAGGCGGAGTCGGCCGACGCGCTCGTCCACTACGACTCGCGCGGCATCTACGGCCACGTCGACCACGTGCAGGTGCACCGGATCGGTGCCGCGGCCCTGGAGCGGACCGGCATCACCGGCTACGAGGCCACCGTCGACACCGCGCGGCTACGCAGCGGCCCCCGCCACGTGCTGCACGGCGCCGCCGGGGACGCCGAGGTGGGACTGCCCGGCCGCTGGATCGACCTGGCCGTCACCGCCACGGCCGACCAGCTCGCCGTCAAGCACGCCGCGATGGCCGCCCACGCCAGCCAGATCGGGCCCGAGTGGCTCGCCCCCGCGTCGTTCGCCGCCGCCTACGCCACCGAGTGGTTCGTGCGGCGGGGCCCCGCCGGCGTCCTCGACCGGCTCGTCGCCGACACCCTCACCCACCAGCGGGAGGTCCTCCATGCCTGAGCCCCACGGCCTGCCCGACCGGGTGCCGCTCACCCCCGCGGGCCTGGCCGGCGTCGCCGACAGCCTCGCCACCCGCGCCCCGCTGTGGCTGGCCGTCGCGGACGAGCGGCCGCTCACCAGGACCGAACGCCCCCTGGGACCCGACGACGACGACCAGCCCTGGGGCACGCGCGTCGCCTCGGGCGAGGGCTGGGAGGCGTGGCTGTACGCGTGGGAGCACGGCCAGGTCGGGGACCTGCACGCCCACGACGGTCACGGGGCGATCGCCCTGCTCAGGGGCGTCCTCCTGGAGGACGTGCCGGGCGCGGGCGGGGGCGTCCTCGAACCGGGCCGGGTCCACCCCTTCGCCGCCGGCCACCGGCACGGGCTCGCCGCTCTCTCCGGGCCCGCCGTCAGCCTGCACGTGGTCGCCCGAGCCTTCAGCGCGACCCAACCCGTGCGACGCCGAGGGCCCGCCGAGGCACTCGCCCACAGCACCACCCGCACCACCGGCACCACCGCCACCCACCCGCAGCGGCGTCCCGCCGCGTCCTCGAGGAGATCGCGATGACCCCCGCCGCTTCCGCCGCCCTGAGCGCAGGCGTCCCCGCCGTGCCCGCCGCCGCCGCTCGCGCGCTCACCCCTCAAGCACTGCGCCGCCCGGGCATCCACCCATCGGTGCGCGCCGGGGAGGGGGAGCGGCTGGTCGTCCTGCCCCCGCACGAGGTGCCGCGCGGCGCGAAGGTGCTCGGCGTCGTCGTGGCCCTCCCCGACCTGCGCGGACGCACGGGAGCGGCCTCGCCCGGACGCACCGGCACCCCCCTGCGTGCCGTGCCCGGCGACGGCGCGGGCCGCCCCGCGCCGGCACCGCGCTCCCGGCCGGTGGAGCCCCGCGACCTGCGCCCGGGTCTCGTGCTGCTGCGCGGGGAGAAGGTGCTGCTGCGCGACGGCGAGCGGGTCGAGCTCACCCGCCGCGAGTACGACCTGCTCGACCACCTCGGGTCGCGGCCCCGCCGGATCGTGTCGCGGTCCGCGCTGCTGCTGGCCGTGTGGGGCGCCGCGGTGCCGATGGAGACGCGCACCGTCGACGTCCACGTGCTGCGGCTGCGTCGCAAGCTCGGCGCGGGTCACGCCCAGGCGCTGGAGACCGTCCGCGGCATCGGGTACCGCTGGACGCCGTGAGCTAGCCCTCGTCCTCCGTCGACCGGGACCCCTGGTCGGGCCGCTGGTCGGACACGAGGTCGGGCCCGTGCGCGGGCCCGGGCGCCGAGTCGTGCGCGACACGAGCAGCCCTGATCTCGGCCGCCAGAGCCTCGGCGCGCGCGAGCGCCTCGATCAGCGCGGCACGGTCCCCGGCGCCGAGGTCGCGGTCGCGGGCGGCCCAGTCGCGATCCACCTCGGCCTGCCCACGCTCGCGGGCGGCGTCGGCCACGCTCACGGTTCCGGCGACGCGGTCGCGCTCGTCGGCGAGCAGGTCGCGGGCGCGCGCGTCGGCGTCGCGGGCGTCGGCGGTGCGATCGCGCGCGTCGGCGCGCCGCAGCACGTGGTCCACCTGCTCGGAGCGCTCGGCGCGGTCGGGCCCGGGGTGGAGCCCGACGGCGTGCCGCGCCCGTGCGGCCAAGTCCCGCTCGTCGGCGCGTTGGTCGCGCTCGTCGGCGATCTCGTCGCGGAGATCGGCGAGCCGGTCGCGGGCGTCGGCGAGGAGGTCCCGCTCGTCGGCGGCACGTTCGCGCGCCTCGGCCAGACGGTCGCGCTCCTGCGCCGTGCGCGAGCGGGCGTCGACGACGCCGTCGACCATCGTGGTCACCTCGTCCCAGCCGTCGCGCGGGCCGGCCGGCCCAGGCACGGGGCCGGGCTCACGGGTCTGGTCCATCGGTCCTCCTCGCTACCACCGGACCATTCCTTGCCCTTTCACCCACCCCGTCATGCGCGCGTGGACAACGGCTGGGGGTCAGGAGGCGCGGTCGCCCCGAGCCGGCTCGTGCGCAGCGCCCCGAGCCGGCTCGTGCGCAGCGCCCCGAGCCGGCTCGTGCGCAGCGCCCCGAGCCGGCTCGTGCGCAGCGTCCGGAGCGGGTGCGGCGTCCGTCCACAGGGAGCGACGGTCCCGCTTGCCGCGGGCGACCTCGGTGGCCAGGGCGTCGAGCGCGGGCGCGAAGTCGGGCGTGACGGCGTCGAGCCACGCCGCGACGACGTTCAGCCCGGTGGAGCGCGTGGCGTAGATCCGACGCGATCCCTGCGCGCGGACGTCGACGAGGCCGGCGCCGCGCAGGACCGCCAGGTGCTGCGAGACGGTGGGCTGGGCCAGGCCGAACCGCTCGCGTACCGCATCGACCAGCTCCCCGGCACTGCGCTCGCCCCCGGAGAGGAGCTCGAGCACGTACCGGCGCACCGGGTCCGCGAGGGCGGCGAACGGATCGGTCACCACTGCGGCGGCTCCTCCTCCCCGCGGTAGACCGCCAGCGTGTGCGCGATGCGTCGCGCGGCGTCCGCCACCCCCGTGCCGCCCACGACGTCCGCGTCACGCCAGGCTGCGGCCGCCCCCTCGGTGAACGCGACGCCGTCGGGAGAGCCCATCCAGGCCATGGCCTCCTGAGGGTCCACGGCGGCGCGGGTGTCGACGTGCACCCCGAGGCCGACGAGCATGAAGTCCCAGCCCAGGCCGGTGGCGGAGGGCCCGAAACGCTCCCAGAGCTCCTCGGGCACCTGGCCGAGCTGCTCCAGCCGCAGCCGGGTGCCGCCCTCGACCTCGACGAGCGTGACGACGACGTCGACCGGCTCGGCGCCACCCGACCCCCAGGTCAGGTGCAGCCGGTGCGGCGGCTCGCACGACTCGATCGTGCCTCCTGCGTGCCCCTCGAGCTGGAAGGTGCCCCCGGGCACGAGGTCGCCCGAGACCGGCAGGAACCAGCGGGGGATCCGCCCGGGGTTCGTGACGGCGTCCCACAGGTCGGGCGCGTCGGTGCCGTAGGTGCGTTCGAGCACGATGCGCCGGGAGGGGCGGCCGCCGACGTCGATGGTCTCGGCGACGCGGGTCACGAGGCCGAGGCGGGAGGCGAGGTCGTCCATGACTCCACCGTATCGGCCGCGACCGATATAGGCCAGGGGCGATGACAGGGCTCCCGCTCAATCGCGTACTTCGTCGTCAGGTCTGCCGCCCTTCATGCCGATGAAGACGGGGCAATCCCCTCCCGGGCACGCCCGGCAGCTGCCGGCCCGGCCGGTCGGACCCTCGGAGCCTCTCGTGACCACAGGCGGACGCGACCCGTACTCGGGCTTCGGCACGCCCCCCGTGCCCGGGCAGCGCCCCTCCTTCGCCACTCCGCCTGCGCGCGCATCCGCCCCGGCCGCCAGCCCTCTCGCGGGTGACGCGCCCGTCTGGGAGCTGCCCCGCGTCGTCCTCGCCTCTCCCGCCAGCGGGCAGGGCACCTCGACCGTCGCCGTCGGCGTCATGGCCGCGCTCACCGCGCGTGGCCTCAAGGTCAGCCCGCACAAGGTGGGGCCCGATTACCTCGACCCGGGGGCACACGCCCTCGCCTGCGGGCGCACCGGTCGCAATCTCGACCCGTGGCTGGTGGGCGAGCACCGTGTGGCCCCGCTGTTCGTGCACGGCGCCCGGGTCCCGACCCTCGCCGACGTCGCCGTGGTCGAGGGCGCGATGGGCCTGCACGACGGCCGGGTCGGCAACGGCTGGTTCGCCTCGACGGCGCACGTGGCCGCGCTCCTGGACGCCCCGGTCGTCCTGGTCGTCGACGTCTCCACGCAGGCCCGCTCGGCCGCCGCCGTCGTGCTGGGCATGCGCAGCTTCGACTCTCGCGTGCGCGTGGCCGGGGTGATCCTCAATTGCGCGGGTTCCGACCGGCACACGCGGCTCCTGCGCGAGGCGATGGCCGAGGTGGGCGCGCCCGTGCTCGGCATCATGCGCCGGGACGCCACCCTCTCGCTTCCCTCACCCCATGCGGGCCAGGTGCCCACGGCCGAACGCGAGGCGCAGGCCCGCACCCAGGTCCGACAGCTCGGCGACGCCGTCGCCGCCTCCGTCGACCTCGAGGCACTGCTCGCGTTGGCCCGGTCCGCGCCCCCGCTGCGGTCGGGCAGCTGGGACCCCCAGGCCGAGCTCGCCGCCACGCCGTCCGGACCCGTGATCGCACGGGCCGGGTCCCAGTGGGCGCCGTCGGCGCACGTGCCCGTCCCGGGGCCGGCTCGCTGGTCGGGGTCCCCCACCGAGGCCATGGCCCAGGCGCGGCAGGACCGCGACTCGCGACCGGTGATCGCCGTCGCCCGGGGCGCCGCGTTCTCCTTCTCCTACGCCGAGAACACCGAGCTGCTGGAGGCTGCGGGCGCGCGGGTGGTGGAGTTCGACCCCCTGCGGGCCCCCGGACTGCCCGATCGCACCAAGGCGGTCGTGCTCGGCGGCGGCTTCCCCGAGGAGCACGCCGAGCCGTTGTCGGCCAACCGCGTGCTGCTGTCGGACCTGTGGTCGTTCGACGGCCCGATCGTCGCCGAGTGCGGGGGCCTGCTCTACCTGGGGCAGCGGCTGGACGGCGTCCCGATGATCGGCCGGCTGCCGATCATGTCCTCGACCACGCCGAACGTCACCGCGGGATACCGCGAGGCCACCGCACCGTCGGACTCCGTGCTGGCCGAGCGCGGCGCCACCGTACGGGGCCACGAGTTCCACCGGACCCGCACCGACCCCTCCTCGGGAGAGGTGGCCGCGTGGCAGTTCGACCTCGGCGGCAAGCAGGGCTTCGTGCAGGGCTGGGTGCATGCCAGCTACCTGCACCTCAACTGGGCGGGCCACCCCTGGATCGCATCGCGCCTGGTGGAGGCCACCCTCGCGCGCCTGTGACGGCGTTGTCCCCAGGCTCTGGTGCTCTGTCCACACGCTGTTGATTCACGTGAATCAGTGGCGTCCTTGCGCCTTGAGGCGGGAAGCCACCGCGTCCAGGCGAGCCTGAGCCTCCGCGACGATCTCGTCGACGGTGCCCGGCGCCGGGTAGCTGAGTCCGATGATCGTGTCGTTGACGACGGCGACCGCGCGCACTCGGCGCCGCGGTGGCGTTCCGGCGTCCGGCTCGTCCTCCACCTCGATGAGCCGATCGGGGGTGTCCACTCGCGCGGGATAACAGCCGTCCAACCGCGCGAGGGCAGCACGGGCGGTGCCCGGCTCCCAGGCGGTCACCGTCTCCTTCCCGTAGTCGCTGCCGTTCTGGTACTCCCAGAAGCGGGCGGCGATCAGACCCTCCGACGTGACGTCGCCCCAGCAGGGGTTCCCCACGATGGTGAGGGTGATCCGGTCGCCCATCCCCATGGGACCCGTGGTCACCGCCTCACCCCACCCCGCGTCGGCCCCCACGGACAACCAGTCGCCGGGGCGGAAGGCGCCGTAGGCGTCCCAGGTCGACCGGTCGGGGTTGTAGTCGAGCGCCGTGGTGCGGGGTGCGGCGGTGGTGACGGCGCGGGTGGCGACGGGCGCGCTGGTCGTCGGCCGGTTCGAGGCCGCGGTCCCGCTGGGGCGCGCGGACGTGGCGGTGGACGTCGCGGACGGCGGGAGCGTCGTCGGTGTGGGCAGCACCTGCAGGCTCGGCGAGCTGGTCGGGGACACGGTCGGGGAGGGCTGCCGGGTCGTCTCGGTGAGGGTCACGGAGGGAGTCGCGACGGGCAACGGCTTGGGCGCACCCTGGTCCGGCCGGTCGAGCAGCGAGCGCCCGAGCCCGCCGACCAGGGCGAGGGCCAGGGCTGCCGACGCGAGGGCCCGCTGCCGCCGGACCCGGCGCGACCCGCGGCGGGCGGCCACGCGCAGGGCGGCGGGGTCCGCCACCACCCCGCCCAGGCGGGCGTCGAGTGCCGCGGCGAGGCGGGCCTCGAGGGCGGCGTCACCGAGGGCGGGCAAGGCGCCGTCGTCGAACGTCATGCCGGCGCACCCCCCTCCGCGACCTGGAGCCCTGCCCGCAGCGCGGCCATGCCCTGACGGGTGAGCGCGGGTACGGCCTCCGGCGTCACCTGGAGAACGGCGGCGATGGCGTGATCGTCCCACCGGTCGTAGTGGCGCAGCAGGACGGCGGCCCGCTCGGGGACGGGCAGCGACCGGAGCGAGGCGAGGACGACATCGCCGTCGATGCCCGCCAGCGGGCCCTGCGAGCGCCCCCGCAGCCACGACGACGGGCGCGCCCAACGAGCGACGGGCGAGCAGGCGGCCAGGATGAGCCGGCGCAGGTGGGCCTCGGCGTCGCCTGCTCGGTGGATCCTGGGCCACGCCAGGTGAGCCCTGGTCAAGGCCTGCTCGAGGAGGCGGGAGGCATCGGCGGGGTCGGTCGCCATGACGGTGGCGAAGCGCAGCAGGGCAGTCGCACGGGCGGCGACGAAGTCGTCGAAATCGGCCTCGAAGCCGCGCCCCACTCCGCACCTCCCCCACGTCCGGGTCCCCGACGCCGCCCCTCGCACGCGAGCGTCGGGGACCAGGGTGCCATTCCCTCACCCCGAACAGGCAGCCGGACGACGAACCAGGGCGCGGGCGTGACGAGGCGTGTCGCGACGTGACCCACCGTCGACCCTCGAGGGGTCAAGACGGGCGCGCCGCCTGCCGTTGCTCTCTCCAGACGCATCGAGACTGGAGTGCCCCATGACCACGACCACGACCCGCACGACCGACCTCACCCTGCCGGTGATCTCCGTCGTCGCCGACCAGGTGCTCACCCCGAGCGGGCCGGAGGACCTGGAGACGTGGGCGCGTGGTGCGCTGATGTTCTGGCACGTCGCCGACGGCCTCGACCTGCACACCCGGCTCGCGCACGCCCGGGGGTCGGGCAGGCCCGCCCCGCTGCTGCTGGCCTACGGCAAGGGCAGCGACGTCGTCCGCTTCGCCGCCCCGATCATCGGGCTGACCCGGGTGCTGCCTCCCCTGTGGACGTTCGTCTGCGACGACGTCCGTGAGGACCTGCTCGGCCAGGTCGTCACGGTGGACGGCGAGCCGGTGGTGCGCCAGCAGGGCGTCGCCTACGCCTCTCCCGCCGGCCCCGGGCGGGACGGGTTCGTGCGGTCCCTGCTCCGCGGCTGACGCCTACCGCTTGGGCCACGTCCATGGCGGCCCCTCGAGCAGGCCGACCCCGTCGACGGTCGTGCGACCGCCCCGCTTGGCCAGGCGGATCTCGTTGACGCCGAGGCCGGTGCCCCGCATCCGCTCGTCGAGGGCGGCGACCAGGGCGTCGCTGTGGGTGACGACGACGACCTGCGTGCGCTGGACGGCGGCGGCCACGAGGCCGGCCAGCGGCGCGATGAGCGAGGGGTGCAGGCTCGTCTCGGGCTCGTTCAGCACCAGCAGCTGCGGCGGGGCGGGGCTGAGCAGGGCCGCCGCCCAGACCACGAACCGCAGCGTGCCGTCGGAGAGCTCCCCGGCTGACAGCGGGCGCATCAGCCCGCGCAGGTGCAGCCGCAGCTCCATCCGCCCGCCGACGTCGAGCACCTCCGCCTCCGCCCCGAACGCCTGATCGAGCGCCTCGTGCAGGGGCGCCGCGGCCGACCCCTCTTCGAGGATCGTCTGGACGGCGGGTGCGAGGTCGTGCCCGTCGGCGGCGACGGCGGTGGTGCGGGTGGCGACGGCGGGACGCCGCGCGGGGGAGTCGGCGTCGGTGCGCACCTGGTCGTAGAACCGCCAGGAGGCCACCCGGCGCCGGACGGCGAACACCTCCGGCGCGTGCTGCGGGTCGGACAGCTCGGCGAGCAGGCAGTCGCGCAGCGGCACCTGCTGCGGCAGCATCTGCCAGTCGCCGCCGTCCCGGACCCGGACGACCGTGTTCGTGCGGTCCACGAGGGTCGCGGCGGGGCGCAGGATCGGGCCGTGCCAGAGCACCTCGCGGCGCACCTCGGGGTCGAGGGTGAACATCGACGTGCCCGCGCGGGGAACGCCCAGGTCGAGGGCGTAGCCGAAGTCGTCGGAGCCGAACCCGAGGCGTAGCAGCGCCGGCCCGGGCCTGCCGTCGACGGCCTCTCGCGGGCCTGCCCACAGAGTGGAGGCGAGGCCGCCCTCGCGAGCCAGGGCGGGCACGACGCCGCCGCGCGCGGCGTCGGCGAGCAGGGCCAGCGAGCGGTACAGGTTGGTCTTGCCGCTGCCGTTCGGGCCGGTGACCACGGTCAACCGGTCGAGCCCCACCACCAGGCCCGCGATGCTGCGGTACCCGGCCACGGCCAGCGTGCGGATCATGCGGCCTCCCCTCGGCCACCACGGTACGACGCGCCCCCGTCACCAGGTGGCCGCCGCCGGGCCATCGCACCGTCCGCAGCCAAGCCTTACCTCACGTGACCGCGGTGCCCTAGGGTCGGCCCGCGAGATCGACTCGGGGAGGGGTCATGTCCATGCGACGACGTCGGAGCCTGATCGCAGGAGTCCTGCTGGCCCTCACGGCCACCGGGCTCACGCCCGCGCAGGCCGCGACCGCACCCCCGACACCCTCCGCGAGCCCGACGCCCACAGCGTCCCCTACGCTGTCGGCGTCCCCCACGCCGTCCCCCAGCCCGACGCCGTCGGCGTCCCCCACGCCGTCCGCGTCCCCGACGCCGAGCGACACCCCGTCGCGACGCGCCCTCGCCCCGCTGGCGGCACCGGCACCGCCGGGCGGCCCGGCCACGTTCGCCCACGACGCCGCGGGTCGGCTCGTCGGCGTGATCACGGGCGCAGGGGCCGTCAGCCGGTACACCTACGATGCGGCGGGCAACGTCACGGCGGTCACGAACCTGGGCAGCCCGGCGGTCGCCGTCCTGTCGGCGGTGCCGGCAGTGGCGCGCCGCGGTGGCTCGGTGACGCTGACCGGCAAGGGCTTCTCGACCACCGCCTCGAGCAACACAGTGACGATCAACGGCACGGCGGCCACGGTGACGGCGGCGACGGGGACCCAGCTCGTCGTGACGGTCCCGGCCGCGGCCACGAGCGGCACGGTGGCGGTGACGACCCCGTCGGGCTCGGCGACGTACGCGGGCCTCACGGTCTCCACCGTCAGCGCTCCGGCGATCAGCTCGGTCACCCCCACGCTCGTGGCGCCGGGCGCCACCCTCACGGTGACGGCGTCGAACACCGACCCGGCCATCGTCAACGACGTGGTGCGCGTCAACCAGCTCTTCCTGCCGGTCTCCGCCCGCACGTCGACGACCCTCACCGCGACGCTGCCCGCCGGCGTCGGCAGCGGCCCGCTGCGCCTGGACACGCCGGCCGGGACGGCGTCCACCTCGCCCACGGTGTACGTGGCGCCGGGCGGGATCGCGCCGACGTCGATCAGCTCGACGGGCCTGCTCACCGTGGGCACGTCGGCGTCGGTGAGCCTGCCCGCGGGCGGGTACGCCCTGCGCGCGTTCCCGACGGCCGAGGGGGGCCGGTACGCGGTGACGGGCGGGTCGGCCCTGGGCATCTGCACCCCCGAGGTGACGGTCTACGACGGGCGGCTGGGCGAGCGCGACGACGACACGTGCGCCGGCGGCAGCACCGGGCTGTGGATCGAGCCCGTGACCAGCACCGACGGTGGCTACTTCACGCTGCTGCTGCGCAACACGGGGACGTCGGCGGGCACGGTCGACGTGAAGGTCGTCTCGCTGCCCGCCGACGCCGCCGCGGGCACCCTCGCGCTCAACGGCACGGGGACGACGCTCGCGACGACGGCGCCGGGGCAGCTCGCCTATGCGACGTTCAGCGGGACGGCCGGGCAGAAGCTGCTGCTGCAGACCTCGGGCGCGAGCGCAGACCTCGGCTGCTGCTACGCCTCCCTCCGGCTGCTCGCCCCCGACGGCACGCAGGTCGGCTCCACGCTGTACCCCTCCGACACCGAGGGCCCGATCACGCTGCCCGCCACCGGCACCTACAAGGTGACGCTGGATCCGGACGACGCCCGCACCGGCTCGGTCACGCTGAAGGCGTGGACCGTGCCCGCCGACGCGGACGCGGGCGCCCTCTCGCTCACCGGCACCGCGAAGACCCTGACCACCTCGACGCCCGGGCAGCTCGCCGTCACCACCTTCAGCGGCACCAGCGGCGGCCGGATCCTGCTGCAGACCTCGGGCGCGACCACGGACATCGGCTGCTGCTACGCCTCCCTGCGGCTGCTCGCCCCCGACGGCACCCAGGTCGGCTCCACGATCTACCCCTCCGACACCGAGGGTCCGATCACGCTGCCGGCCACCGGCACCTACAAGGTCACCTTCGACCCCGACGACGCCCGCACCGGCTCGGTCACGCTGAAGGCGTGGAGCGTGCCCGCCGACGTCAACGCGGGGACGCTCGCGCTCACGGGGACGGCGAAGACCCTCACGACGACCGTCCCCGGCCAGCTCGCCTACGCCACGTTCAGTGGCACCAGCGGGGGGCGGATCCTGCTGCAGACCTCGGGCGCGACCACCGACATCGGCTGCTGCTACGCCTCCCTCCGGCTGCTCGCCCCCGACGGCACCCAGGTCGGCTCCACGATCTACCCCTCCGACACCGAGGGCCCGATCACGCTGCCGGCCACCGGCACCTACAAGGTCACCTTCGACCCCGACGACGCCCGCACCGGCTCCGTGACGCTGAAGGCGTGGAGCGTGCCCGCCGACGCCAGCGCCGGCGCCCTCGCCCTCACCGGCACCGCGAAGACCCTCACGGTCTCCACCCCGGGGCAGCTCGCCTACGCCACCTTCTCGGGCACGGCGGGTCAGCGGGTCTCCCTGCAGACCTCGGGCGCGACCACGGACATCGGCTGCTGCTACGCCGACCTGCGCCTGCTCGCCCCCGACGGCACCCAGGTCGGCTCCACGCTCTATCCGGCCACGTTCGTGGACCCGCTGACCCTGCCGGCCACCGGCACCTACAAGGTCACCTTCGACCCCGACGACGCCCGCACCGGCTCCGTCACGTTGCAGGCCTGGAGCGTCCCGGCCGACGTGAACGCGGGCACGCTCGCCCTGACCGGCACCGCGAAGACCCTCACGGTCTCCACGCCCGGGCAGCTCGCCTACGCCACCTTCACCGGCGCGGCCGGCAGGACCGTCACGGTGACGGTCACCTCCTCGGGGGCCTGCTGCACCAAGCGGATCGAGGTGGCCGACGCGAGCGGCACCTCCCTCGACTACCGATGGAACGACGGCACCCTCGCCGTCGACCTGACGGCCGCGGGCACCTACCGCCTGCAGCTGGACCCCGAGGACGCGACGACCGGGTCGGCCGTGGTGAGCGCGACCAGCGCCGCCACCCCCGCCGGTGCGCGACCCGACGCCCGCCACGACGGCGGGCGCGACGACGTGCGCGACGCCGTCCGTGACGGCGGGCGGTCGGCCACCCTCACGGCCCCCGTCGCGGCGGGTGAGGCACGGGCGAAGTCCGCGGCGCGGGGCGTGGCGGTCGGCGCGCCAAGCGACCCCGCGACCACCACGTCCTGGACGCCCGACCGGGGCAACCTCACGGGCGTCGACTGGCTCACCCGCCGTCCGGCGGTCCGCGACCCGCGCCCGCTGCGCGCGCCCCGCGGCGTCACGGGCGTCTCGGGCCTGGTCCGCGACGTCGACGGGACGCCGCTGCGGGGCGTCGCGGTGGCGGCGGGGGCGGCCCGCACGACCACGGACGCGCAGGGCCGCTTCCTGCTGACGGGCTCGTTCGGCGACCACGTGGTCGTCGTCGTCGACGGCGCTCCGGCGAGTGCGAAGGGCGCCCGGTACGGCCTGTTCCGGATCCGCGCGCGGGTCGTCGCGGGGGCCACGACGCCCCTGGACGCGACGGTCTGGCTGCCGCGCCTGGACACCGCCCACACCGTGGCGCTGGCCGCGCCGACGACGCGGGAGACCGTGCTGACCACCCCGGCGATCCCGGGGCTGGAGGTGCGCATCCCGGCCGGTTCGGTGGTGCGGGACTCCCGCGGCGCGGTCGTCCGCGAGCTGGGGATCACCGCCGTCCCGCTGGACCGCGCGCCCTACCCGCTGCCCCGCAACGGGATCGTTCCGGTGTACTTCACGGTGCAGCCCGGCGGCGGCGCGATCTTCCCGGAGGGCGCGCGCGTGGTGTACCCGAACTACACGAAGCTGCCCGCGGGCACCACGGTGGACTTCTGGAACTACGACCCCGAGACGGTCGGCTGGCACGTCTACGGCCACGGCCAGGTGTCGAAGGACGGCAGCCAGGTCGTGCCGGACGCGAAGACCCGGCTGTGGAACCTCGACGGCTCGATGTTCAACACCAGCGGCAACCCGCCGTTCGGCAAGAGCTGGTGGGACGACTTCGTCGACTGGTTGTCGGGCGACCCGGTGCACCTGCCGACGGGCCTCATGGTCGACCGGCACACCGACCTCGTCGTCGACGACGTCGTGCCGATCAGCGTGACCCGCACGTTCTGGCAGGGCGACGGCAACGAGCGGCAGTTCGGCCGCAACATGGCCAGCTCGTACGACCTCTTCTTCACCTCGGCGAACCAGTACCAGGAGGTCGACCTCAACCTGCCCACGGGCGGGAAGGTGCACTACGTCCGGACGTCGGCGGGCACGGGCTACAGCGACGCCGTGTTCGCCGCGGTCGACGCGCCCGACCCCTACCGCGGCTCCACGGTGTCGTTCAACAGCGGGTGGGACCTCAAGCTGCGTGACGGCACCGTGTACGAGTTCCCGATGTACGCGCGGATGCGGGCGATGCGCGACCGGTTCGGCAACCGCGTCACGTTCACCCGGATCGGCGGCACGAACGGCGAGGTCTCGCAGATCACCTCCCCGAGCGGGCGGACGATCTCGTTCACCTACGACAGCTCCGACCGCGTGCTGTCGGCGAAGGACAACTCCGGCCGCACGGTGTCCTACACCTACGACGCGGCGGGCCACCTCGCCACGGTCACCGACCCCGCGGGCAAGGTCACCACGTACACGTGGGACTCCTCCCACCGGATCACGGCGATCAAGAACGCGCGGGGCGTGACGGCCCTGACGGCGACGTACGACGCGAACGGGCGGGTCAGCAAGCAGACCGTGGCGGGCGGCGGCACGTACTCCTTCGCCTACACCCTCGACGGCGCGGGCGCGGTGACCGAGACGCGGGTGACGCTGCCCTCGGGCGCCGTGCGGCGGGTGACCTTCGACTCCCGCGGCCGCGCGACGGCGTCCACCGACGCCTACGGCACCTCGCTGGCGGCGACGACGCAGCTGGTCCGCGACACCGCCGGCCGGATCACGGCCGTCGTCGACCCGGGCGGGCGGCGCGCGGAGACCGCCTACGACAGCGCGGGCAGGCCCACGCAGACGACCGTCCTGGCCGGGACGGCGGACGCGCGGGTGGTGCAGAAGACCACGTGGGGTGCTTTCGACCTGCCGCTGACCGTGACGGACGCCGCGGGCGCCGTCACGACCTTCGGCTACGACGGCCGCGGCTCCCTGGTCTCGGTGAAGGACCCGCAGGGCCGCACGACGTCGATGACGGCCACCGGCCGCGGGCAGACCCGCACGATCAAGGACCCGCTGGGCCACACGACGACGTTCACCTACGTGGGCGCCGACCTCGTGGCGGTCACGGACGCCGCGGGCGGGGTGTGGCGCCGGTTCGTCGACGCCGTGGGGCGCACGGTCACGCAGACCGACCCGTACGGCGCGGTCGCGACGATGACCTACGACGCGCGCAACCAGGTCACGGCGACGACCGACCCGCTCGGGGGGACGGTCACGTCGGTCTACGACGCGAACGGCAACCGGACGTCGCTCACCGACCAGCGCGGCAAGGTGCGGTCGTGGACGTACGACGACGCCGACCGGCCCGTCACGGCCACCGACCCGCTGGGCAAGGTCGCGACGATGGCCTACGACACCTCCGGCCGGATCACGTCGTCGGTGTCGCGGGCCGGGGTGAAGACCACGGCCAGCTACGACCTGCGCGACAGGCCCACGGTGACGAAGTACGGCGTCACCGCCACCGGCCAGCAGTCGCAGATCACCTTCGCCTACGACAGCGCGGGCCGGCTGGCGTCGGCGACCGACACGGCGGGCGGCACGACGTCCTACACCTACACCGCCTACGACCAGGTGAAGACGTCGACGACGCCCGCGGGGACGGTCACGTTCGGCTACGACGCGGTGGGTCGGCGCACGAGCGTCACGAACCCGGGCAAGCCCGCGACGACGTCGACGTTCGACACGGCGGGGCAGCTCACG
Organism: Kineosporiaceae bacterium; assembly: GCA_046330935.1. Taxonomy (GTDB): domain Bacteria; phylum Actinomycetota; class Actinomycetes; order Actinomycetales; family Kineosporiaceae; genus JAXLRU01. The sequence goes on along the minus strand of JAXLRU010000002.1, from coordinate 813,060 downwards.
GGCCTGGCCCGCGGCACGGTGACGGCAGGGATCACCTACGACGCGCGCGGCCGGCGCACCTCACTCGCCCTGCCGGGCGGCTGGACGCAGAGCTACACCTACGACGTCCTCGACCGGGTCACGGGCATCACCTACAGCCAGGGCGGCACGAGCCGCGGCACCCTGTCCTACGCCTACGACCAGGCCGGACGCCGCTCGTCGGTGGGCGGCAGCCTCGCCGCCGTCGTCCCTCCGGCCGCCCGCAGCGGGATGGTCTACGACGCCGCGAACCGGCTCACGACGAACGGCTCGGCGACCCTCACCTACGACGCCGACGGCTTCCTCACCGGCGACGGCACGACCACGTACTCGTGGGACGCGCGCGGGCAGCTGAGCGGCCTGAGCAAGAGCGGGCAGACCGCCACGTTCAGTTACGACGCCGAGGGCCGGCGGCGGCAGCGGACGATCACCGGGACCGGGGCGGGCAGCACGGGCTTCCTCTACGCGGGCCCCAACCAGGGTGCGGAGCTGAACGGGTCGACGATCTCGGGCGAGCTGCTCTCCGGCGGCGTGGACGACTGGTTCGCGCGGACGACGTCCGCAGGCACCGAGGCCGTCCTGACCGACGCGCTGGGCTCCCCGGTCGGGACGGGCGCCTCGGACGGCACCTTCACGGCGCGCTGGGGCTTCGACCCGTACGGCAAGGCGTCGACGACGGGTGACCGGCGCGGCAGCGACCTGGCGTTCGCGGGTCGGCAGGACGACGGCACGGGCCTGATGTACCTGCGGGCGCGCTACTACAGCCCCGACCTGGGCCGGTTCGTCAGCGAGGACCCGATCGGCCTGGACGGCGGCCTCAACGCCTACGCCTACGCGGCAGACTCCCCGGCGACGCTGGCCGACCCCATGGGCACGAACCCGCTGCTCGTCGGGTGCCTGGTGGGCGGCCTGACGGACGCGGCGATCGACTACGGCCTGCAGCGGTTGGCGGGCGGCAAGGTCGACTGGGGCTGGAGCGGCGTGGGCGGGGCGGCCCTGATGGGCTGCGCGATGGGCGCGGGCGGCGCGTGGCTCGGAGAGCTGGGGGCGGGCGCGCGCACCGCGGCCCGGGCCTGCTCCTTCGACGGGTCCACGGCGGTGCTGATGGCCGACGGCACCCGCAAGCCGATCGCGCAGGTGCGCCCCGGAGACCGGGTGCTCGCCACCGACCCCGAGACGGGCGAGCAGTCGGCGCGCACCGTGCAGCGGGTCTTCGCCCACGACGACACCCTGGCCGACCTGGCCCTCGACGACGGCACCCTGCTGCGCACCACCGAGGACCACCCGTACTGGTCGGTGACCGACGGCCGGTTCGAGCGGGCCGACGAGCTGGCGGCGGGCGAGGAGGTGCTCGCCGCGGACGGCCGGCGGGTGCGGGTCTCGGGCCTGCGGACGGCGACCGCCGCGCAGGGGCAGGCGTACAACCTGCAGGTCGAGGGCGTCCACACCTACCACGTGGGCGCCGACGGCATCCTCGTCCACAACTCCTGCGGCGAGATCGTCCGCTCGTTCGACTCGCTCAACGAGGCGCGGTCCGCGGCTCGGTCGGCGGCCGGGCTGGGGGACGACGCCGTCGACTTCGTGCAGGAGATCGGGCCGCAGGCGGGCCGGGTCAGCGGCCGGATGAGCCCCGACGGCCTGCGGGGGTGGCGGATCGACTTCGACCCGGGCAAGGGTTTCCACGTGAACTGGTGGGACAAGACGGGCGGGCCGAAGCGCTCGGCGTGGCGGTACGGCGCGAACACGGTGACGGGCGGGACGTACGACGACTACCTGTCCCTGCTGTCGCACTTCCCCGACCTGTGACCCGGCCGGTGGCCCGGCCCGTGAGCGGGGCGATCACGCAGGCGTGGACGGAGCACGTCGGTGCCTGGGCGGCGTCCCACGACGCGCGGCTGGTGCCGGCCGCCGACGTCGCGGAGGTCGACGCCGTGCTCGCCGCGCTGCCGTGGGCCGCGACCCGGCTGGACTGGTCGGGCCTGCCGCACGTGGTGCTCGTGCTGGGCGAGCAGCCGCCCGACGTCTCGGGGACGGCGCTGGCGCGGTGCCCGCACGTGGTGGCCTACCTCGCCCCCGGCGCCCCGGCGCTGGTGGGCGCCCGGGACGCCGTCCTCGCCGACCTCGACGAGATCTACTGGCGCGCCCCGGGCCTCCGGTACCTCGTGGGGGCGGACCGGGACGCCGCGGGCGGGCTCGTGCTCGACGCGCGGGCGGTCGGCGAGTACGACGGGGGCGAGCGGCTGACGCTGTCCCGCTGAGGGTTGCCTCAGCGAATCGTTGCCTCGCGCAACGATTCGTGCGTTGCATCGCCCTCGACGGTGACGGTGCGGGCGAGCGCGGCCCGGGTGGCGCGGCGGCCGGGCAGGAAAGCGGCCCCCGCCACGCCGAGCCAGCACACGCCCGCGCCGACCACGCAGGCCACGTGGAACGCGCTCATGAACGAGGCGTCGACGGCCGCCGCCAGCACGGGCGCCTGCTCGCCCGCCCGAGCGGCCAGGGCCAGGGCCCCGGCCACCGAGTCCTGGGCGTTCTCCCGCGCCGCGGCGGGCAGGTCGCCGAAGGCCGTCCCGGCGAGCCGGTCGGCGTACAGCGAGGTGAAGACGCTGCCGAGGACGGCGACGCCGAGGGTTCCGCCCGCCTCCCGCGTCGCGTCGTTGACGGCGGAGCCGATGCCGGTCTTGGCCGCGGGGAGCACGCTGAGGATCGACTCCGTGGCGGGCGCGGTGGTCATGCCCAGGCCGAGGCCGAGCAGGACCATCTGGCCGACGATCACCCCGTACGCGACGTCCCCGGGCACCGAGGCGACCCACGCGAACGCCGTCCCGAGCAGCGTCAGGCCCGTCATCACGACCGCGCGGCTGCCCAGGCGGGTGGCGAGCAGGACGCCGCCGACCGAGCCGAGCGCGATGGTCGCGGCCACGGGCAGCATGCGCACGCCGGTGGACAGCGCGTCGTATCCGCGGATGAACTGGAAGAACTGGCTGACCAGGAAGACGAACCCGAACAGCGCGAAGAACGCGACGGTGACGGAGCCGCTGGCGGCCGAGAACGCGGGGTTGCGGAAGAGCGTGACGTCGATCATCGGGTGCTCGCGCCGGCGCTCTACGGCGACGAACGCGGCGACCAGGACGGCGACCACCGCGAAGGAGGCGAGCGTGCGGGCCGTGCCCCAGCCCACCTCGGGCGCCTCGATGATCGTGAACACGAGCAGGCTGATGGCCGCGGTGGACAGCACCAGGCCGGGCGGGTCGAGCCGGGCGTGCTGCGGGTCGCGGGACTCGGGGACGACGAGCAGCGTGGCCGCGAGCGCCACCAGCGCCGCGGGCACGAGGGCCCAGAACACCGACGGCCACGCCCAGTGCTCGAGGAGGACGCCGCCGGTGACGGGCCCGACCGCGACGCCGAGGCCGGTCACGGCCCCCCAGATGCCGATGGCCCGGGCGCGCTCGCGCCGGTCGGGGAAGGCGTGGGAGATGACGGCGAGGGTGGTCGGGAAGATCAGCGCGGCGCTGACCCCCATCGCGAAACGGGCCGCGATGAGCGCGCCCACCGAGGTGACGAGCGCGCCGACGGCGCTGGTGACCGCGAACCCGAGCAGGCCGAGGGCCAGGGCCGGACGCCGTCCGAGCCGGTCCCCCAGCGAGCCCGCGGTGAGGACGAGCGCGGCGAAGGCGAGGTTGTAGCCGTCGACGACCCACTGCAGGTCACGGGTGGAGGCTCCGAGGTCGCGCGCCAGGTGCGGCAGGGCGACGTTGACGATCGTCGTGTCGACGTTGATCACGAAGGCGGCCAGGCAGGCGGTGGCGAGGACGGCGTAGCGGCGCGAGGCGAGGGCGGGCATGTCAGGCTCCCGCGTTGACAGTGGCAACATTGCGAGAGTGGCAGCGGATGTGGACACTGTCAACATGCAGGTTCCGATGACGGCGCCGGCCCCGGTGCACCACCGGCCGCCGGCCGGTGCGCCGCCGGCCGCGGCCGGCAAGCCCTACCACCACGGCAATCTGCGCACCGCGCTCGTCACCGCTGGGCTGGAGCTGGCCCGCGAGGGCGGGCCCGACGCCGTCGTCCTGCGGGCCGTCTCGCGCCTGGCCGGGGTCTCCCACAGCGCCGGCTACCGGCACTTCGCCGACCAGGGCGAGCTCCTGCGCGAGGTCGCGCGCCGGTGCATGGCCGAGCTCGCCGAGCTGATGCGGGTGCGCGCCGACGCCGTCCCCGCCGGCGATCCCGTGTGGCGGGCGTGGGCGCGGCTGGACGCCATCGGCCGGGCCTACGTCGAGTTCGCGATCACCGAGCCCGGCTGGTTCCGCACCACGTTCGCCGTCCAGCCCGAGCACCCCCTCGACGGCGGCACCGAGCCCCTGCTGCACGAGGGCGGGCCCCGTCCGGCCGATCCCCCGGACGCCTCGCACGAGCTCTCGGGCCCCCCGGAGTCCCTCGCCGCCCCGTTCGCCACGCTCTCCGCCCGGCTCGACGACCTCGTCGCCGTCGGCGCGCTGCCCGCGTCGCGGCGGGCCGGGGCCGAGTTCGCCGCATGGTCGGTGGTGCACGGGCTGGCCACCCTGCTCGTCGACGGGCCCCTGCGCGGCGCCCCGCCCGCGATGGTGGAGCACGCCCTCGGCAGCGCGCTGGGGGTCGTCGCCCGAGGGCTGTGACGACCCGCCCGGGCCTGTGGACGACTGCCGGGCTTGTGGACGACTTCCGGGCCTGTGGACGACTTCCGGGCCCTCCCGCCCGACCGTGCCAACGTGGACCCACCGCGGCCCCCGCCCCGTGCGGACCCCGAACCGCCCCAGCGTGGCGGGGGGCGCGGCCATCCAGCCGTGCCACGTCTCGAGGGGGACCCCATGGACGACAAGACCACCCAGCCCGCCACCGCCGTCGCACCCGAGGGCTCCGGCTTCGTGCCCCAGGCCCCGCGGAAGGCGGCACCGACCACCAGCGGCGATCCCGTGACCCACCTGCGCACCACGGCCGAGGCCGACCCCGGCATCGCCGCCGTGGAGTGGGCGAGGGCCGCAGCCGACTTCGACCTCGCCGTGAAGCTGGCCGGTCAGAACGCGGTGCTGCGCGTCGGAGGCGGCGTCGCGGCCACGCTCCTGTGCGCCCTGGCCTGCATCGCAGCCTTCGCCGGCGCCGACGACGCGGCCTCCTGGGCGCGGGCCTGCATGTCCGCGACCACCACCCTGATCGTGCTGGTCGCGACCCTCGTCACGATCACCCAGCGCAAGCGGTTGCTGGTCGAGGGTCGCCCCGCCGTCGCCGACCCGGGCGAGGTGCCCGAGGCCGTGACGGCCTGGGCCCGTTCCGCGCTGCTGGCGGCCGGCGTCCCCGCGACCGGGCCCCGCGCCGTGACCGTGGCCGCGACCACCCTGAGGCGGGCCGAACCCCGGCTGTTCCCGCCGACCCTGGCCACGGCGCTGGCCCGGCGGGTCACGGCCTGAGCGAGCCCCGACCGCCCACCCGCCGGGCGCCGGTCAGCTCCGCTCCTTCACCTCGGCGGGGGCGTGGGCCCGCACCGACCCGGCGTGGGCCACGGCGCTCGGGTCCCTGCGCACCTTGATCAGGCTGGCGACGGTCGTGACGGTGAGGATGATCCCGATCAGCACCAGCGACACCATGGTGTCGACGGTGGGGACGTCCTTCCAGATCGTGTGCGCCCAGTGCAGGACGAGCTTGGCGCCGATCAACAGCAGGATCACCGCCAGGCCGGTCGAGAGGTAGACCAGCCGATCGAGCAGCCCACTGACCAGGAAGAACAGCGCCCGGAGGCCCAGCAGTGCGAAGGCGTTCGCGGTGAAGACGAGGAACGCCTCCTGCGTGACGCCGAACACGGCGGGGATCGAGTCGAGGGCGAACAGCAGGTCCGTCGAGCCGATCGCGATGAGGACGACGAACAGCGGCGTCACGGCACGGCGCCCGTCGATGCGGGTGATCAGCCTGCCCTCGTCGTAGGTGTCACTGGTGGGCAGCAGGCGCCGGGTCAGCTTCACCAGGCCGTTGTCGTTGACGTCAGGGTCCTCGTTGCGGTGCCGGAACAGCTGCACGGCCGTGAAGGCGAGGAGCAGGCCGAAGAGGAGGAAGAAGACGTCGAAGGCCTCGAGCAGAGCGGCGCCGACGGCGATGAAGATCGCCCGCATCACCAGGGCGAGCACGATGCCGAAGGTCAGCACCTTCTGCCGGTGCCGCTCCGGCACGGCGAAGGTGGTCATGATGATGACGAAGACGAAGAGGTTGTCGACCGACAGGCTCTTCTCGACGAGGTAGCCGGCGAAGTACTGCCCCGCCCAGTCCCAGCCGCTCACCACTCCGATGGCCACCCCGAACAGCAGGGCGACGGCGATGTAGAACACCGACCAGGCGCTCGCCTCGCGGAAGCCCACCGCGTGCGGCCGTAGCCAGCCCAAGGTCAGGTCGAGGGCGAGCAACCCCACGATCAACCCGATCGTGACGGCCCAGCCCAGGGTCGTGACCTCCACCGTGTCTCCTGTCCTCTCGCGCGAGCGTGTCCTGGGGGACAACGATCGGCGGGCGGATCAGTGCCCGCAACCGGCGATCGGGAACGACGGGCACCACGTGAAGCACCCCGACGCTGTCCGCTCGGGGGTCCGGGCAGCGTCGGGGTGCACCAGTACTTTCGGCTCTCGTCCCCGGTTTCGCAAGCCGTTCGGAAAGATTTGTTGCGATCGGGTCCAGACAATGACCGCTTCGCCACGATTTTCGTCGCCGTAGGGTCACATCGACGGCGATGACCACCCACGCCGGGGCGGGCCGCGGAGCGCCCGGGCACCACCCGGGAGCGGACGGCGGCGCGGGGCCTGCGTCTGCGAGGATCGGGCCATGGCCGAGGACTCGCACCGCTTCGTCACGCTCGACCGGGTCGAGGAGGGCATCTACGTCGCGCGCAACGCCCGAGGGCTGGAGTTGCGCTTCGGCAGCAAGGACCCTGAAGGCTTCACCCCCGTCGAGCTGCTGCTCGCGGCCATCGCCGGCTGTTCGGCGGTCGACGTCGACGTCGTGACGGGCCGCCGCAGTCCGGCCGATCAGTTCCGGGCGCGGGTCGACGCGGAGTACGTGCGCGACGAGCAGGGCAACCGGCTCACCGACGTCACGCTGACCTTCCAGGTGCGTTTCCCCGAAGGGGAGGCCGGGGACGCCGCCCGCGAGATCCTCCCCCGTGCGATCCGGACGTCCCACGACCGCACGTGCACCGTCTCGCGTTCCCTCGAGCTCGGGACGCCCGTGACCACTCGGATCGAGGACGCGGCGCGGGGCTGATTCCGCCCCGGTGGAGCCGAGCCCGCCACCCGATCGGCCCAGCGGCACTGTCGGCTCCATCACATCACCTACGGTGATGACCCTTCTACGCTGCGGCGTTGTCAGGGCAAAGGTGGGATGACCGGGCGACTGACTGGACGAGGGGGCGCGGGGAGGAGCACAGTCGGAGGCGAGCACCACTCGACGGCTGTGCAGGCAACGACGCCGCACCCGGGAGGTGCCAGGAGGACACGATGTTCGACCGCCTTCGTCACCTGCTCCCCCACCACCCCGAATGGGACGAGCGCGAGACCATCCGGTTGCGCCTGTCCCGCCAGGCGCCGACCCCGGCCCAGCTGGCCGAGATCGAGATGATCTTCGCCCGGCGCTTCTGATCCCTCCCGCCGCACCCGGCCGATCAGCCGAGGTGCAGGTATTCCCGGGGCACCCGCGCAGCCGGCCACACGCCGTCGGCCGCGTGGAGGACGGTCACGCCGTCCCTCCGCGCGGCCCCGGCGTTCGCCCCCGGCACCACCGGTGTCCCCGGACTGATCCCGACGGCGGTCCGGCCCCGCACGGGAGAGCCCCCGACGTCGAGCGGCGGCTCGGCCTGCTGACCCCGCCGAGCGTTTTCCGCCGGCACGGGCTCAATGTGGACGGATCGGCGCCGATGACGAGGCGGAGCACGACATCCGAGCGGGGCGCGAGCCGGCGCGGGTCGTGCGGGCACCCCTGCCGCCGGCGCAGCGGGACCACCGACCCCCGGGGAGCGCACTCATGGTCGTCCAGACGCGGTCGCAGGCCGCGGACACCGCCGGTCCCTACGGGTTGACCCGGCCGACCCTCGCCGACGTCCGCTCGTCGCTGGAGCGCGTCCTCCCGGATCCCGGTGAGGCGACCGCGGTGGTGGCGAGCCTGTTGCAGCAGGCGGGGGTCCGCGAGACCGATGCCGGCGAGCAGGCCTTCACGGCGGTCCTCGAGACCATGCGCAACGGCACGGATCCGATCCTCGCCCTGTGTGCGCGCTCCCTGCAGATCCGCCGGACCACGTTCGAGCAGCTCACCGCCGTCCACGACATCGTGCAGGAGCGCACCCCGTGATCGATCACCGCCACGCCCTGTCCGACCGCGCTCGGCTGGCGGCCCTCACCCCCTACTCCTGGGACGATCCGGCCCTGCGCACGGAGCTCGACCGGATCGCCGCCTCCACCGCGGCCGCCCTCGACCAGCCGGTCAGCCTCATCACCCTGGTCCTGGACTCCGCTCAGGAGCTCATCGGCAGCCACGGCGTCTCGGGTTGGGTCGCGTCAGCGGGCGGCACCCCGGTCGAATGGTCGTTCTGCGCCACCACGGTCGTCACCGGCGCCCCTTACGTCGTCGACGACGCGGCCGCCCACCCCGACCACCACGACAATCCGCTGGTCGCCATCGACGGCATGGCCGCCTACGCCGGCGTCCCCCTGCGCACCCCCGACGGCCAGGTCCTCGGCGGCCACTGCGTCATCAGCGGCGTCCCGCACCACTGGACGAGCGACGAGGTCGCCGCCCTCCAGGCCGCGGCCGACGAGGTCACGACGGTCCTCAACCGCTACCGCACCGCCAGCTGAGGACGCCTGCAGAGCGGGCGCCGGCGCTCGAGTCCCTCCGGCATCACCCCTCGACACCGGGCCACCCTCCGCCCTGAGCCACTCCACCGGCCCGGGGGGGCGCAGGGTGGCCCGTTCGCGTGCTCGTCCCGCGGCCGGGGAGGACAGTCACAGCGGCGTCAGCTTTTCACAATCGTGCTGTTCGTCGCATAAGTCACGCTCCGGGCTACAGCGTCCTCTTTGCCCGCCGACAAGCACCGTAGGCCCGGTGAGGTACCGCGCCCCGACGGAGGACCCTCTGATGAGCCTGAGCGCGCGGACGCACACCGACCTTCCAGCGCCGTCACCGGCCTCCTCGGGGCCGCTCGTCCGCCTCGTGGGGCGCCTCGGCGTCCGGGTGAAGATCCTCGGGGCGCTCGGCCTGATCGCGGCGGTCGCCGTGACGAGCGGGCTGATCGCGGCCGGCCGGATGGGGACGCTGAACACCTCCGCCAACGACATCTACGTCAACGGCCTGCTGCCGGTCCAGAAGATCGACGCCGTCCTCGCCGACATCGAGGTGCTGCGCCGGGACGTGCTCAACCACGGCATCTCCTCCAGCGCGCAGAGCAAGGCGAAGTACGCCGCGGCGGTCCAGCAGGACGAGGACGCCCTCACCGCGGACCTGGAGAGCTACGGCGAGCAGACCAGCGTCCCGGCGAAGCTCGCCGAACTGCGGGCACACGTCACGGCGTACGTGACCGTGGTGGGCCAGCAGTTGCTGCCCGCCAGCGACCGGCGCGACCTCGCGGCTTTCGAGCGGATCCGCGACGAGGTCGCCGGCCCGGAGGCCAAGCAGAGCGTGACGATCGGCAAGGAGATCGCCGCCGCCGAGAGTGCGGACGCCGCGCGCCGCCGCGACGCCGCCCGCGACGCCTACCACTCCGCCCTCCTCACCCTGGGCCTCGTGCTGGGCATCGGCGTCGCCGTCGCCTTCGCCGTCGGTCTGCTCATCTGCTCGGTGATCGTCGGCTGCGTGCGGCGCGTCACCGACGCCGCGGCCGCCCTCGGGCGCTGCGACCTCACCAAGACCTGCGACGTGGACACCCGGGACGAGTTCGGGGTCATGGGCGCCGGCCTCGACGCCGCGATCCGCACGCTGCGCACGACCGTCCAGGACGTCGTCGGCACGGCGGGCTCCCTCACCGACGCCTCCACCCGGCTCTCGGCCGTCTCCACCCAGCTCAACGCGGGTGCCGGCGAGGCCTCGGCGAAGGCCACCGGCGCCTCCGCCGCAGCGGACCAGGTCAACGGCGGCGTCCAGTCCGTGACCGCGGGCGCGGAGCAGATGTCGGCGTCGATCGGTGAGATCGCCACGAGTGCCGGACACGCTGCGGCGGTGGCGGAGGAGTCCATGGCGGCCGCCAAGGCGACCACCGAGCACATCGCCCAGCTCCGGGAGGCCAGCGGCGAGATCGGCTCGGTCGTCGCCCTGATCACCTCCATCGCCGAGCAGACGAACCTGCTCGCGCTCAACGCGACGATCGAGGCCGCCCGCGCCGGTGAGGCCGGCAAGGGCTTCGCTGTCGTCGCCACCGAGGTCAAGGACCTCGCCCAGGAGACCGCGAAGGCGACCCACGACATCACCCAGCGGATCGAGGCGATCCAGACGACGAGCGCAGGAGCGGCCGCCGCCGTGGCGGAGATCCAGCAGGTGATCCACCAGATCGGCGAGTTCTCGGTCTCCATCGCCTCCGCGGTCGAGGAGCAGTCGGCGACCACCTCCGACATGACCCGCTCGCTGCACGAGGCCGCGACGAGCAGCCAGCAGGTCTCCGCCGCGTTCGGGGCGGTCGCCGAGGTCACCCAGGCGACGTCGGACAGCGCACGTGCCAGCCAGGAAGCGGCCGACGACCTGTCCGGCCTCGCTGACCGGCTCAACCGGCTGGTCGGGGTCTTCACGGTCTGATCCGTCCCCACCCGGCGGATCAGCCGAGGTGCAGGTACTCCGGGGGCACATGCGCAGCCAGCCAGACGCCGTTGGCCGCCTGGAGGAAGGCCACGCCGTCCCTCCACGCGGTCCCGGCGTCCACCCGCAGCACCAGGGGCGTCCCCCGCCTGGCCCCCACCGCCCGGGCCGTGGCCTCGTCCGCGGACAGGTGCACGTGGGTGCGCTCGCGGGGCAGGAGCCCCTCACGCAGGATGCCCGCGAGGTACCGCTCCACGGTGCCGTGGAAGAGCAGCTCGGGGGGTCGCACCGGCTCGAGGCCGAGATCGACGTCGACGGAGTGCCCCTGCGCCGCCCGGATCCGGTCCCCCACCAGCTCGAAGCGCCGCTTGTCGCCCGCCTCCACCACGCGCTGCAGGCCCGCCCGGTCGAGCACGTCCCCCCGCTCCCGCAACGCCGCGAGCACGTCGGCGACGTCCGCCCACCCCGCCGCATCCAGCGTCAGGCCCGCCACGTCGGGCCGATGCCGCAGGACGAGCGCGAGGAACCGCGAGACCGACGTCGACCGGTCCGGCCGCGAACGGCTCACGACCGGCTCACGACCGGCTCACGACCGCGCCAGGACGTCGACGGCGTCGGCCACGGCACGCGATCGCTCGGGCCGCCACGCCGCCCAGTACCGCACCACCGGGAGGTCGGCGACCACCACCGACCGCACCCCCTCGGGCGGTTCCACGCAGCCGTTGACCACCGCCAAGCCGAGCCCGAGGCGGACGAAGTGGACCATCAGGTCCCAGCCGTCCACCTCCGCGGCCACCGTCCACGACGCACCGGCCTCGCTCAGGGCGCGGTCGAGGCCGCGACGGTGCTGCCGGTCGGCGGGCGGGACGATCAGCTCCTCGCCCGCGAGGTCGACCAGCCCGACGGCGTCACGCCCGGCCAGGGTGTGACCCTCCGGGACCATCACCACCTGCGGGAACGACGCCAGCAGCAGGGCGGCGAGCTCGCGCCCCGGAGGGTCGAAGGCCACGACGGCGACGTCGGCCTCCCCGTGCAGGACCGACGCCTGGGCCGCGGGGCCGGCGGCCACCGACAGGCGCAGCCGTCGCGTCGAGGTGAGCCGGCGGACGGCGTCCCCGATCACCCAGCGAAGGGCGCCGCGACCGGCGGCGAGGGTGATGGGCGCCTGGTCGCGGGACAGCTCCGACAGGTAGTCCTCGACCTGCCGGCCGACGTCGTGGGCGAGGGCTGCCAGGCGCCGACCCTCGGGGGTGAGCACGAGTCCGCGCCCCTGCCGGCGGTACAGGGGGACGCCGAGGGTGCGCGCCAGCTTGTTGATCTTCACGTGCAGGGAGGGTTGGCTGATCAGCAGCTCGGCCGCCGCGGAGGTGAAGTTGCGGTGCCGGGCGAAGACGGCGAAGGCGCGCAGGGCGTCGCCCTGCAGTGCCTCGCTCGTGCCCATCGCTCCTCCCGCTCTAGCTCTCCCCTATAGATGCCCTCGTGATCAATAGTTCCGCCCCTGCTCGTCGGTGGCAACCCTCGAGACATGACATCGACGAACAGCACCCCGCGCCGACCGCAGCCGGACGACCGGGCCGAACCCCGGCTGGGGGTCGACATCGGCCGGGTGATCATCAACGGCGAACCCGGCGCCGACACGACCTTCTTCGGGCCCGACGAGGCGGCCGTCATCGCGACGCCGGGCGTCGACGGCGCGGCGGAGGGCGTCCGTCGGCTCGTGGACGCCTTCGAGGGCCGGGTCTGGCTGATCTCGAAGTGCGGCCGGCGCATCCAGGAACGCTCGCTGCGCTGGCTGGAGGCCCACGACTGGTGGGACCGCACCGGCATGGACCCCTCGCACGTCCGCTTCTGTCGCGCGCGCCCCGACAAGCGCGGCCTGTGCCTCGACCTCGGCATCACGCACATGGTCGACGACCACCCCGAGGTCCACACGGCACTGGAGGGCGCCGTGGCCCACCGGTACCTGTTCGGCGCCCATGCCGCGCGGCCCGAGGGACCGCAACCCGTCCCCACCTGGGACGACGCGGTCCGGGAGATCCTCGCGACGCTCGGCGGGCGCCCCGCTCCCCAGGTGACCGTCTCCCGGTGATCCCCACCTGTCCACAGGCCCGTCCACACGCTGGGGGCACCTGTGGACAGCCGCCGACGGGGTGCGTCCGGTTCTCCTAGCGTCGTCCCGACAGCAGGCACCAGGCCTGCCACCAGTGAGGGGAACACGGGGATGGCCGACATCAGGGTCACGTCCGCGGAGCTGCGTTCGGTCTCCGCTCAGCTCAGCACCGGCGCGTGCGACATCGAATCGCGCCTGGCCCAGCTCCACGGGCAGGTCCAGGCGCTCATCGCCCAGGGGTGGCAGGGCTCGGCCTCGGTCGCGTTCGGCGAGCTCTTCCAGCAGTGGAACGTCTCGGGGACGGCGCTCAAGCAGGCCCTCGACGGCATCGCCCAGCAGCTGGCGAACACCGCGACCACCTACGAGCAGACCGAGGCGCAGTTGACCGCCGCGCTGCGCTGACCCCAGTCCTCAGCCCGCACCGTCATCAACCGGCCGCTCGCGGCGGCCCCCCCGCCCCGGGCCGCCGCGGTCGCACCCCTGGGGGAGCGCATGTCACGTCCCGAGCACCCGAGCACCTCCGCCCCGAGCTGCGTCGTCGAGCCGGCCGTCGGCGCACCCCCGCCTCCCTCCGGACTGCCGGCCCGGCCCCTCGTGGGGCCACCGGTGCCCGCCTTCGACCCGCTCCTGCGGTGGCCGGTGCCCGAATCCCGGCCCCTCGTGGGGCCACCGGTGCCCGTGGCCCCCACCGGCGGGCACGCGGCGTCGAGCGCGGGCCCGGTGGACCTCCGGGTCGACCTCGATGCCGTCGACGCACTCGTCCGGAAGCTCGCGATCGTCGGCGACATCCTCACCAGGCGCCGTCCCTACCTGCCCGACGCCGCCGACATCGGATCCCTGCGGGTCTGGCAGGCCGTGCACGACTTCCAGCACGGCTGGGCACGCGGTCAGCAGCGGATCGCCGAGAACGTCACCTGTCTGCACAAGAGCGCCTCCGACGTGGTCGACGCCTACCGGGAGCAGGAGCACGATCTGGCCGCGTCCGCCCAGGTCCAGCGGTGACGGCCACCACCGAGGCGGCGGCCCCCGGCTTCACGCTCCACCTGCCCCCGCGCTGGATCCCCCTGGAGCGCCGACCGGACCGCGTCGAGGCACAGGCTCGGGCGATCCTCACGCAGCGCCTCGGCCCCGCTGGGGGCGACGCGCGACGCCGGCGCGAGCTCGAGCGGGACCTCGCCGCCGCACTGCGGGGGGCATCCGCGCGGGAGGTCCGCCTCGCCGCCCTGCTCGTCGAGATGACCACCGACGGTCTTCCCGTGCTCGCCGCGTTCACCCTCACGACCCACGCCATGCCACCCACGGGGGTGGCGGGCCTGCTGCAGCCGGACGCGACGCGGATCGGCGAGCGCGTCGCCGCCGTCGAGCTGCCGTTCGCGGGGTCGGCGGTCAAGGTCGCCTACCGCGACCGCGTCCGGCCCCCGCTCCCGCGCGGCCGGGGTGGCGCCGGCATGTCGCCCGCGCCGGTGACGGTGGCGGTCACCCAGCACCTGGTGCCGCATCCCGACGGGCGACGAGTCGTGGTGGCGACGGGGCTCACCCCCACGCTGGCCCTGGCGGGGGCGTTCGAGGTGCTCTTCGACGCCCTGGCCGCCACGTTGCGCCTCAGCACAGCCGAGTGAACGGGGACACGACATGCAGGACGACCGGTGGATGCACGAGCGCGGCGGTCCCGCCTCGGGTGACCTCGCGGCGCTGGAGTCGCTGCAGCGCGACTTCGAGCTGACAGCCGACATGGCCAGGGACGCGGCGCACGGGCTGCGCGCCGTGAGCAGCGACCTCGTCGACGGCACCTGGCAAGGCACGGCGGCCCAGGCGTTCCGCGCGGGGGTCGAGGATCGCGTGCTCTCCGACCTCGCCGCACTGGAGGGCAGCTACCGCGAGGCCGCTCGGGGCTTCGCCGCCTACGTGGACGCGGTGGCGCAGCTGCAGGCTCAGGCCCACCACCTGCAGCGCCGCATCGCCCACTGCGCCCAGCGCTACGACGAGGCCGCCGCCCGCCTGGTCGCGGTGGCCGAGTCCCTCGGCGGTTCGGTGCACGGCAGCCGTTGGGCGCCCGAGCCCGGCCACGGCTCGCGGCTGGTCGCCTCGGCCGTCCCCACCGGCCCGCTGGGGGAGTCGACGACCCTGCTCGACCCTCACCTCGGCGAGGGTGTGGACACCAGGGCCCTGAACAGGGCGCAGGCCGAGGTCGACGACGCCTGGGCGCAGTTGAGGGCGGCGCACGCGGAGTGGACGGCGCTGCGCGACCACGACCGGGCCGCTGCCGACGCCGCGGTGATCACCTGCCTCGACACTGCCCACGAGATCGGGCTGCACGACAGCGGCTGGCGCACCTTCTGGAGGGCGGTGGTGGTCGTCGCACTCGTGCTGTCCGTCGCCGTCCTCGTCGTCGCGGTGGTGGCCGTGGCCGCCGTCGCCGTGGCAGCGGCGGCGACGGTGCTGGCAGGGGGCGCGGCGACGGCAGGAGGGGTGCTGACGGCGGCGGGCGCGGCCCTGTCCATGGGCAGCGCGACCGGCACGTTCGTGGTCGTCGGCGGTGCCGTGGCGGCCGGGCTCGACCTGACGGCCCACCTCGCCCTGGGGGACTCCTCGCCGGGCCAGGTCGCGCTCGACCTGATCGGCGTGCTCCCCGGGCTGGGGCTGATCGGGCGCGGGGTGGCGACCGTCGGGCCCAACGCCGCCCGCGTCGTCCGGCTCGCGACCGGCGTCGCGCAGTGGCACAAGGCGGTCGCGGCGATGCACGTGAACGCCGTCGGCAGCCGGGCGATCGCCGGCGTGCGGACCGTCGCCGGCGGTTCCCCGCGGACGGTCAGGGCGGTGGAGGTGAGCGCCGAGTGGGCCACGGACGTCGTGTCGGGCCTCGGCGGGACCACCGTGACGTCGAAGGGCGACCTCGTCACGTTCTCGCTCACGCAGATCCCGACCGTCATCGCCGCCGCCAAGGACGGCCCGGGTGTCGTCGAGGGGGTGCAGGGGTGGCGCAACCGGCGGAGCTGACCGAGAGGTCAGCCCGAGGCGGCGGACAGCAACACCCGCATCCGCTCCACGAACGGCTGCTCGACGTCGGAGGCCGGGCGCACGTCGACCACGTGCGCCCAGTGGGCGCGCGCCTCCTCGTGCTCCGGCGGCAGGGTGAGGCTGTGCACGGGCCCGCGGCGCAGGGCCGCGGTGACCGCACGCAGGTAGACCTCGTCGGTGCCTGGCGGCGCCCAGGCGGCTTCCTCCCAGTCGATCAGCCAGGTGTGGCCGCCGCCGCGGCGGAGGTTCCAGGGCACGAGGTCGCCGTGCGCGCCGCGCCAGTGCTGCGGGGTGGACGGCTGCCGGGGCACGACGGATTCGACCAACCTGGTGATCTCGGCGAACCCCTCCGCGCCCAGGGCGGAGCGAGGGCGGTGCGGGCGACGCGACATCAGCTCGTAGCCCACCCAGTGCAGGCCCTCCGCCTCGCCGGACCCCACGAGCCGCGGGACCCGGAACGTGCGCAGGCCCAGGGCCTGGGCAGTCTCGCTGACGGCGCGTTCGCGAGCCAGCTCGGCGGGATCGGTGCGCACGCGCACGAGCATCGACCGCGCCCCCGCGGCCACCAGCAGCGTCAGGTTCTGCCGGCTGGACTGCAGGCGCTGGTACACCGCCACACCGTCGGGCTCGCGGCCGATCGCCGCCGTCCACTGCCGGTGCAGTTCCGCGACCTGCCCGCCCTCCAGCGCCGGCGTCCACCGCTCGCGGGGGCCGGGCGGGGGCAGGCGCCCGCCGGTCAGCCGGACGGCGCTCCACAGGGCGTACTGGGCTGCGAGCGTGGTCGACTTCGACGCGGTGTACAGGGTCATCCCGAGCGCCGTGGCCGAGGGCGGGCCGACAGGGACGAGCACGTTGCGCCAGCGGGGCGGGAAGCGGATGTACTCGCCGTCGAGGGGGGCGCACCCCTCCCCTCCGTGCTCCATCCTCACGCGTTACCTCCCCGGACGATGTTGGTGGACCCTAGGCTAGGGGGCATGGCAGACCTCGATGTGCGACCGCGACCGGGGCGATCCACGAACCCGCTGATGTCCGCGGGACGGTCCGCGATCACCCGGTACGGGATGCTCACGGCGGGGATGCGCCCCGATCCCGACTTCCTGATCATCGGCGCCAAGCGCGGCGGGTCGACGTCCTTCTACTACGACCTCCTCGCGCACGACCACGTCTGCCCGCTGTTCCCCAAGCCCGACCGCCTGCCGAAGGCGGTGCCCACCAAGGGCATCCACTTCTTCGACTCCAACTTCGACCGCGGCGAGCGCTGGTACCGCGCGCACCTGCCCAGCACCTTCGCCCGGGCGAGCCTGGCCCGGCAGGTCGGGGGCCCCGTCGTCGTCGGCGAGGCCTCGCCGTACTACCTGTTCCACCCCGCTGCCGCCGAGCGCGCCGCGGCCACCGTGCCCGGCGCGAAGATCATCGTGGTGCTCCGGGATCCGGTGTACCGCACGTACAGCCACTGGAAGGAGCGGCGGCGCAGCGGCGGCGAGACCCTCGACTTCGCGGCCGCTCTCGCCGCCGAGGACGAGCGGATCGGCGACGCCGAGCAGCGGCTGCGCGAGGACGCGGCGGCGTACAGCTACGCCCACGAGCAGCTGTCCTACGCCCGGCAGAGCGAGTACGCCACGGCCCTGGAGCGCTGGTACGCGCACTTCCCCGCCGAGCGGATCCTGGCCCTGGCCAGCGAGGACTACTACCGCGACCCGGCGACGGCGCTGAACCTGACCCAGGAGTTCCTGGGCCTGCCCCAGCGCACCCTCGGGTCCGGCGAGGTGCGCAACGCCGCCGAGGGCGGCAGCCTCGACGCCGCCGTGGAGGCCTCGCTGCGCGCCCGCTTCGCTCCGCAGCGCGAGCGCCTGGAGAAGCTGACCGGGCGCACCTTCCCCTGGCCCGACTGATCCGAACCGGCCCGGTCAGCCCACCGCCGCCGGCGCCGCCTCGGCCAGGGCCTGCACGAGGGCGCTGACGACGGCGCCCGGGTCCGCCGCGGCCATCACCGCACCCATGACGGCGACGCCTGCGGCCCCCGCGGCCAGCCAGGTCGCCACCGTGGACGCGTCGACGCCGCCCAGCGCGAGCAGGGGCAACGGCCCGCGCGCCAGGGCGTCCCCGCCCGCCGACCCCGCCCGGGCGAGCGAGCGCCCCGAGCCCACCGAGCCGGCAGCCCCCACGGAAGCCGCCGCGGCCAGGGCGCGCACCCCGTCGACGCCGAGGGCCGGGCCGTAACCCGGCTTGGACGGCGAGGCGGCGACGGGCGACACCGTCGCCCAGGACCCTCCCTGGCGCACCGCGCCGCAGACCTCCGCGACCGTGTGGCACGACCGGCCCCAGGGCAGGGCGGTGACGAGCGGATCGGGCGTCACCGGGTCGTCGGCGCCCACCCCCGCCGTCACGCCGCCGGCGAGGTGCAGCCCCGCCACCTCCAGCCGCGCCCACCGGGCAACCCGGCGCGGATCGGGTGCCCGGGTCTCGGCCACCAGCACGCGCTCGGACCCCACGGCCTGCGCCACCCGCGTCACCAGCGCGACGCGTTCCGCCAACGGCAGGTCCTTCTCCCGCACGAGCACGGCGTCGGCCCCGGCCGACACGGCCGCCACGCAGACCGCGACGAGGTCGTGACCGGCACCGGAGCAGGCGACGCGGTCGGTGAGCACCACGAGCGCGCCCGGCATCACAGGGCGGCGAGCCCCTCGACGTCGGTGGAGGCGAGCGCCACGTGGCGCTGGGGCACCCGGCCCGCCAGGCGCGCGCGGCGGCCGGCGCGAACGGCGTCGGACATCGCGGCCGCCATCAGGGCGGGCCGCTCGGCCCTGGTCACGGCGGTGGCGAGCAGCACGGCGTCGCAGCCCAGCTCCATCGCCTGGACGACGTCGCTGGCCGTCCCGACCCCGGCGTCGAGGATCACCGGCACCGCCACCTGCTCGCGGATGAGGGCGAACGCGTGCGGGTTGCGGATGCCGAGCCCGCTGCCGATCGGCGAACCGAGCGGCATCACCGCGGCGCACCCCACCTCGGCCAGGCGCATCGCGAGCACCACGTCGTCGCTGGTGTAGGGCAGCACGGTGAACCCGTCGGCCACCAGCTCCTCCGCCGCCTGCAGGGTCTGCAGGGGGTCGGGCAGCAGCGTGCGGTCGTCGCCGACGACCTCGAGCTTCACCCAGGGCTCACCCAACGCCTCGCGGGCCAGCCGGGCCGTGAGCACGGCCTCGCGGGCGGTGCGGCACCCCGCGGTGTTCGGCAACAGCCGCACCCCGCACCCGTCGAGGACCTCGAGCAGGCGCCCGCCGCCGCCGGCCCCGAACCGCCGCATCGCCACGGTGACGACCTCGGCGCCGCTGGCCTTCACCGCGGCCTCGAGCGTGGCGAGGTCTGGCGCCCCACCGGTGCCGAGGATCAGGCGGGAGCGCAGCCGCTGCTCCCCCACCGTCCAGGTGTCGAGCTCGTCGTCCACGTCAGCCTCCCTGGATCGCGGTCAGGACCTCGACCTGCTGCCCCGCACCCACGAGCACGTCGTCCCAGCGGTGCCGCGGCACGACCTCGCTGTCGACGGCCACGGCGACGCCCCGGCCCGCGGGCAGGTCGGGGCGCAGGCGGGCCAACAGCGCCGAGACGGCCAGGTCGACCGCCCACTCGGCCTCCTCGCCGTTGACGCGCACGGCGGCGACACCGTCGGCGCGGGCACGGCGGACGGTCGCCACTGCCGGGGCGGCAGGAGCGGTCGGTGGGGGCGCGGATGCGGCGGGGCCCGCCCTGGCCACCAGCTGCACGACGGCGTCGGCCGTGGCGGGGGCGAGCAGGACGCCGTTGCGCCCGTGACCTGCGGCGACCACCACGCCGGGGGACACCTCGCGGACGACCGGGACGTGCGAGTCGGTGGCCGGCCGCAGCCGGGCGATCGCCTCGTCGAGGGTGAACTCGTCGAGCCCGGGGACAAGCCGCAAGGCGTCGTCGAGCAGCCGGTGCACCCCGCCCGCGGTCACGGTCAGGTCGTCGCGGTCCTCGCTCGTGGCGCCGACGGCCACGCGCCCGCCGCCGTGCGGGACCACGTAGACGGGCCTGCCGTCGACGAGCCCGCGCACCACGTGGGTGGGCACGTCCACCAGCCCGCCGGCGCGGGGCGCCGACAGCCGCAGGATCTGGCCCTTGACGGCGTGCAGCCCGTCGAGCAGGTCGCGCGGGACCCCGTCGATCGCGCGGGTGGCGTGCCCCGCGGCGACGACCACGTGACCCGCGGCGAGCGTCTCGCCGTCGGCCAGGCGCACCGACCCCGTCCCGACGGCGCCGACCGCGACCGCGCGGACGGGCACCCCGGCGCGCTCCAGGGCGCGGCGGAGGGCGAGGACGACCGCGCGGGGGTCGACGGCGGGCTCGTCGAGGTCGAGGGCGGCGGCCAGGCGGGGAGTGAGCGCGGGTTCGCGGGCCACGGCCTCACGCACGCTCACCTCGGACGCCCCGAGCCCGCACGCGCGGATCAGCTCGGCGTGACGGCGCAGCGCCGGGGCGTCGGCGGCGGTCACGGCGACCGCGAACGTGCGGGTGGCGGCCCAGGGCAGGTCCACGCCGGCGGCCGTCGCGAGCTCCGACCGGAAGGCGGGCCAGGCCTGCCACGACCTCGTGCACCATCGCCGCAGCTCATCGTGGCCGAACCAGGCCTCGCTGCCGGCGCCGAGCATGCCCGCCGCCGCATGCGTGGCCCCGCCGCCGGCGTCGGGGTCGAGGACGAGGACGCCCAGCCCGTGGGCGCGCAGGCGCCAGGCGGCCGACAGGCCGATGACGCCCGCACCGACGACGACGGCGTCCACCCGCGCCGTCACCGCAGGGCCACGGGGCGCGAGGACGGACCGTCGTCCACGGCCACCGGCTCGGTGACGACCACGGTCGCAGCGGAGGAGCGCTCCCCACCCGGCCGACGGCCGGTGTCGGGGACGGCGCGACGGCGACCGGGTGCCCAGGCTGCGGCGATCGCGGCCACCACGTCCTCGGGCCCGTCGGGGTCGTGCAGCCCCGCCAGCACTCCGCCGGCCAGGGCCATACCCGCCGCGCCCGCGGCGCGCACCTGCTCGGCGTCGGCCGCGCGCAGCCCGCCGATCGCGTACACCGGCACGTCCCCGGCGGCCGCGACGACGGCGGCCAGCCCGGCGACGCCGATCGGCTGCGGCAGGCCCTGCTTGGTGGTGGTGGCGCGCACGGGGCCGGTGCCCAGGTAGTCGGCCTCGGCGACGGGGAGCAGCGCGGGGTCGCGCACGCTGGCCCCGATGACGGCGGCCGGCCCGAGCATCGCGCGGGCACTCTCGGGGCTGGGGTCGCGGGCGCCGAGGTGGACGCCGTCGGCGCCGCAGCGCAGCGCGAGGGCCGGGTCGTCGTTGACGATCACGAGGGCGTCGGCGGAACCGGCGTGGGCGGCGCGCACCACGGCCGTCGCCACCCGCAGCGACCCGACGGCGTCGAGGTCGAGACCGGTGAGGCGCACCTGGAGGAGGCGCACGCCGGCGGCGACGAGGCGGGCGGCGGCCGCAGCGGCCGCGTCGGCCAGGGGGGCGGCGTCGAGGTGAAGCAGGTGCCGGGGACCGGCCAGGCGCAGCCGGATCAGGGTGGCGACGTCGAGGATCGCGTACAGCGCGGGCAGCTGCGGCCGGGCGGGCACGTGGAGGGACGCATGCGTGCCGCGGCCTGTGGGGGGCGCGTCCTGCGGGATCGGCTGCGCCTGCGGGAGCGGCGCCGGGGGTGGTGGGAGGGTCGGGCGCCGCCGGTAGCGCGGGATGTCACCCAGGTCGGCCACCGGCAGACTCCGTCCCGGGGCGTCGCGTCCGCCGTCCGAGCGCAGGCGGAAGCCCTGCGATGCTCCCTGCGCCGGTGCGAGCCGGATCAGGTTCGGACGGTCGGGGGCGCGCACACCCACCCTCTCAGCCCGTCGTCCGGGCTCCCGTGATCAGCGATCCCGGACCCTATCGGGCATTTCGGACAGCATGCAAGCGGCCTGCGAGGAGGGCTCGATCGTCACGCGCGGGACGACGAAGGCCCGGACTCCTGGGGAGCCGGGCCTTCGTCGGTGGTGCGCGAGGGGGGAGTTGAACCCCCACGTCCTTTCGGACACTGGAACCTGAATCCAGCGCGTCTGCCTATTCCGCCACCCGCGCGAGCGATGGAAACCTTAGCACGGTCGGGGCGAGCCCCCTGACCGGGTTTCCCCGGGCGGCCCAGCGGCGGGTGCCCCTCACGGAGATCCTTCGAACCCGCCCGAACCTGTGGGCACCACTCCGCCCGGAACGGCCCGGCCGACTAGGCTGGCGCCGGGCACCGGCCGCAGCTGCGCCGACCCGGTGGTGTGGTCCCGAGGCCGCTCGGGCACTGCCGCGGAGGGCGCTGCCCCCGGCGGCGGTGGCCGACGGCGGCCGGTCAGGCGCCGCCTGCACCCGCAGGCGGCACGGCACAGGCGAGGGAGGTGCACGCGATGGGCATGCTCGACAAGTTCGAGAAGGGCATCGAGGGAGCCGTGAACCGAGCCTTCGCCAAGGCGTTCAAGAGCGAGGTGCAGCCGGTGGAGGTCGCCAGCGCCCTGCGCAAGGAGATCGACGATCGCGCCGCCGTGGTGGGCCGCGACCGCGTCCTCGTCCCCAACACCTTCGTCGTGGAGCTCGGCCAGGAGGACTTCGCCCGCCTCGGCGAGTGGCACGACGCCCTGTGCGACGAGCTCGTCGCCGACATCCGCGAGCACGCCGTCGCCCAGCGCTACACGTTCCTCGGCCCGGTGACCGTCCGCTTCGACCACGCCCCCGACCTCGAGACCGGGGTGTTCCGCGTCGTCAGCGGCACCACCCGTGGCGTCCCCGACGTCGCCAGCGCCTCCTCCACCGAGTCCCCGCCCCGGGCGGCGGGCCCTGGTGGCCGTCCCGGGGAGGGGTCCCCCGCGGGTCACGTCCCCGCCGCCGACCCCTACCCGCACGTCCCCCCAGCACCGCAGGGGTACGCCCCGTCCGCGTACGCGCAGGACCCGTACGCGCAGGACGCGTACGCGCAGTCCGAGTACGCCGCCGAGGAGTACGCGCCGGACCCCTACGGTCACGACCCGCTCGACACCCCCCGCTCGGCCGCGGCCCGGGCGGCCGCGGCGGCCGACGACCCGTTCGCGTTCTTCGGCCCCGCAGGGGCACAGGGCCACGCGGGTCCGCCCGCCGTCGCCGCCCCACCCGGACACCAGATCCCCGGCGCTGTCGGGAAGCCGGTGCCGGGCGCGGCAGTCCCCGCCGCGGCCGACCCGCAGCACTGGCAGGCGCCCTCCCCCGCCGAGGGCGGGTACGCCGTCCTCGAGGTCGACGGGCAGGCCATCCCGTTGACCCGCCCCGTCACGGTGCTGGGGCGCAGTTCCGAGGCCGACCTCACCCTCGAGGATCCGGGCATCTCCCGGCGCCACGCCGAGATCCACGTGCTCGACGGCAACCCGCGCATCGTCGATCTCGGCTCCACCAACGGCACCTACGTCGACGGCTCGCGCATCCACACGACCGCCCTCACCGACGGCAGCGTCATCACGGTGGGACGCACCCGGCTGGTCCTGCGCCTGGGCCGGCGGTGAACGACCCCTGATGAGCGAGCTCACCCTGACCCTGCTGCGGCTGGGGTTCCTGGCCCTGCTGTGGGCCATGGTGCTGTCCGTGGCCGCGGTGATGCGTCGCGACCTGTTCGGCACCCGCGTGCTCAAGCGCGCGACGCCGTCGGCGGGCCCGCGGCCGGCCCCCGCGCCCACCGCCCGCCCCACCCCCTCGCCCGTGCGCGCCGCGAAGCCGCGCCGGGGTCGGGTCTCCTCCCTCGTCGTCACCGAGGGGTCGCTGCGCGGGACGACGCTGGGCCTCGGCGCGGGGCCGGTGCTCATCGGCCGCGCGCCCGACTGCACGCTGGTGCTGGAGGACGACTTCGCCTCCGGCCACCACGCCAGGCTCGTCCCCGAGGACGACGACTGGTGGGTGGAGGACCTCGGCTCCACCAACGGCACCTTCGTGGGGCGAGACCGGGTCAGCGGCCGGGCCCGCCTGGAGCCGGGCACGACGGTCAGGATCGGCCGCACCGTCCTCGAGCTACGGAAGTAGGGCCGGTGTCGATCGCCCTGCGCTTCGCCGCGCGTTCCGACGTCGGCCTCGTGCGCTCCAACAACCAGGACTCCGGGTACGCGGGCCCCGACCTGCTCGTGGTCTGCGACGGCATGGGCGGCCACGTGGGCGGGGACGTCGCGTCCAGCCTGGCCATCGGCGAGCTCGTGGCCCTCGACGGCGAGGCCCACGGGGTGGACGACGCCCTGGAACAGCTCGCCGACGCCATCGAGGACGCCCACGACACCCTGCTGGACAGGGTGGACGCCGAGCCGTCCCTCACCGGCATGGGCACGACCGTCACCGCGCTGCTGCGGGCCGGCAACCAGCTGGCCCTCGGTCACATCGGCGACTCCCGCGCCTACCTGCTGCGCGAGGGCGAGCTGGTGCAGCTCACCCACGACCACACGTTCGTCCAGTCGCTGGTCGACGAGGGGCGGATCACCCCCGAGGAGGCCGAGCAGCACCCGCAGCGCTCGGTGATCATGCGCGTGCTCAGCGACCTCGTGCCCGACGCCACCCCCGACCTCTCGATGCGCGAGGCGCGCACGGGCGACCGCTACCTCCTGTGCTCCGACGGCCTGTCGGGAGTCGTGAGCCACGAGACGCTGCGTGAGACCCTCGCCGACGGTTCCAGCCCCGACGAGGCGTGCGAGCGGCTGGTGGCCCTCGCGCTGCGGGCGGGCGCCCCAGACAACGTGACCTGCATCGTCGCCGACGTCGTCGACGCGCGGGAGACGGTGGACGACGCCCCGGTGGTGGTCGGCGCCGCGGCACGTTCCGGCCGTTCGGGCGGGGGCCTGGGGGCCGCGGCCGGTTCGGCCGCCGCCCGTGCCGCCGCGCTCACCGGCCGCCTGATCGGCTTCGACGCCGACTCCGACGAGGAGCAGCGGGCCCCCCGGCGCCGGATGCGGCGCGCGCTGGCGGCCCTGACCGCGCTGGCCGTGGTGGCGGCCGCCACCGCCGGGGGCAGCTGGTGGCTGTCCCGGCAGTACTTCGTCGGCGCCTCCGCCGGTCAGGTCGCGGTGTTCCGGGGCCTCACCGAGGACGTCGGCCCCCTGTCCCTGTCCCGCGTGGACCACCTCGAGTCGATCTACCTCGCCGACCTGCCCCAGGTGGCCCGCGACCGGCTGCGTGACGGCATCGTCGCCGACGGCGCCGACGACGCCCGCGTGACCGTCGCCCACCTGCGCGACCAGGCGGCGTCCTGCCGTGCCTGGCGGGATGCGGGCAACCGCGACGCCACCCGTACGCCCACGCCCAGCCCCACCGCCACGACCAGCGGCCCGGCGTCCCTCACGCTCACGGCGTCCCCGACCGGCTCGGCGTCCCCGACCGGCTCGGCGTCCCCGACCGGCTCGGCGTCCCCGACCGGCTCGGCGACCGTGGCGCCGGGTACGACCCCGACCCCGCGCACCGCGTCGCCCACGGGCACCGGCACCTCGGGGCCGGCCGCGAGCCCGACGGCCGGGACGCCCACCGGCACGTCGACGTCGCCCAGCCCTTCGGCGTCGTCGGACGGCGACCGGCCGCCCTCGGGCGGCGACTGCGACGGGATCGGTTGATGGCGATCGTCACCCCGGTCGTCCCGCCGACCCGGCGCAACCTCGAACTGCTGCTCCTGCTCCTGGCGGTGGGCATCGGGATGAGCACGTACGCGCTGGTGGGGCTGGGGGTGGACGGCGCCCTCCCGCCCGGGCTGCTCGGCTTCGGTGCGGGCATGCTCAGCCTGGGCCTGCTCGTGCACCTCGTGCTGCGCTGGAAGGCCCGCTGGGCCGATCCGGTGCTGCTGCCGATCGCGACGACGATCAACGGGCTCGGTCTGGGGATGATCCACCGCCTCGACCTCGCCGAGGGGCGCGACTTCACCGAGGCACTGGCCCCCAAGCAGCTCGTCTGGTCGGCGCTGGGCGTCGTCTGCTGCCTGGCGTTGCTGCTGCTGGTGCCCGACCACCGCCGGATGCGCCGCTACACCTACACGGCCATGGTCGCGGGCCTGGTGCTGCTCCTGCTCCCCCTGGTGCCGGGGCTGGGCGTCGAGATCAACGGCGCGCGGATCTGGATCGACCTGGGGATCTCCTCGTTCCAGCCCGGCGAGCTCGCCAAGATCGTGCTCACGGTGTTCTTCGCGGGCTACCTCGTCACCGCCCGCGACTCGCTGTCGCTGGTGGGCCGCAAGCTGCTCTTCTTCCGGCTGCCCCGCGGGCGCGACCTCGGGCCCCTCGTCGTGGCGTGGGTGGCGAGCCTCGGCGTCCTGGTGTTCGAGCGCGACCTCGGGACGTCGCTGCTGTTCTTCGGCCTGTTCGTGGCCCTGCTCTACGTGGCCACCGAGCGGGTCGGCTGGATCGTGCTCGGCCTGGGCATGTTCGTGGGCGGGGCATTCGTGGCCTGGACGATGTTCTCCCACATCCAGACCCGGGTGGACATCTGGCTGCACCCCTTCGACCCCGACGTCGCCGCGCGCAGCTACCAGCTCGTGCAGGGCCTGTACGGCATGGCCAGCGGCGGGCTGCTCGGGACCGGCCTCGGCCAGGGGCGGCCTGACATCATCCCCTACGCCGAGAACGACTTCATCCTCCCCGCCGTCGGCGAGGAACTCGGCCTCACCGCGGTGTTCGCGCTGCTCATGCTGTACGCGGTGCTGGTGCAGCGGGGCCTGCGGACGGCGATCGGCATCCGCGACGGGTTCGGCAAGCTGCTCGCCGCCGGGCTGGCGTTCTCCCTCGCCCTGCAGGTCTTCGTGGTCGCCGGCGGGGTCACCCGGGTCATCCCCCTCACCGGCCTGACCATGCCGTTCCTCGCCTACGGCGGCTCGTCGCTGGTGTCCAACTGGGGCCTGCTGGGGCTGCTGCTGCGCATGTCCGACTCCGCACGCCGTCCTGCACCGCAGGTCACGCCCGTCTCCGACGCCACGCTCGTCCACGCGGTCATGGCCCACCCCGACCTGCTCGCCCCCGCGCCGTCCGCGCCCGCCGAGCCCGCACCCGCCGAGCCCGCACCTGTCGAGCTCGAGCCCGAACCGTCCGCTGACGCCGCGGAGGCCCTCGGCCCTACCGACCCCGCAGACACCGACGGCACTGCGGACCCTGACGACACGGCCTCGGCGGACGGCGATCGGCCGGGTGAGGTGTCGTGAACGCCCCGGTGCGCCGCCTGTCGGCGGTCGTCGCGCTGCTGTTCGCGCTGCTCCTGGGCAGCACGACGTGGATCCAGGTGATCGACGCGAAGTCGCTGGACGAGCGTCCCGGCAACGCCCGGACGCTCTACAAGGAGTACAGCCGCCAGCGGGGGCCGATCGTGGTCGCGGGCGACGCCGTGGCCGAGTCGGTGCCCAGCGACGACGTGTACACCTACCAACGCCGCTACCCGGGAGGGCAGCTGTACGCCCCGGTGACGGGCGCGTACTCGGTCGTCTACGGCACGAGCGGGCTGGAGCGGGCCTCCAACGGCCTCCTCGCGGGCACCGCCGACGAGCTGTTCTCCCACCGGTT
This sequence comes from Kineosporiaceae bacterium, assembly GCA_046330935.1. GTDB lineage: Bacteria > Actinomycetota > Actinomycetes > Actinomycetales > Kineosporiaceae > JAXLRU01. Next base: position 785,557 of record JAXLRU010000002.1, on the reverse strand, counting down.
GTCCGACCTGCTGACCGGGCGGCGTCCCTCGGGTGCGGCGGTGGAGCTGACCCTGGACCCGCGCGCGCAGAAGGTGGCCTGGGACGCGCTGGGCGACCAGCGGGGCGCGGTCGTCGCGCTCGAGCCGGCGACGGGCAAGGTCCTCGCGCTGGTGAGCAAGCCCTCCTACGACCCGAACCTGCTGGCCGGGCACGACACGGCCAAGGTCCGCACGCAGCGGGAGGCCCTGCTCGCCCGCGACGACCGCCCCATGGACAACCGGGCGATCGCCTCGCGCGGCTACCCGCCCGGCTCGGTGTTCAAGCTGGTGACGTCGGCGGCGGCGTTGAGCAGCGGGCGCTGGACGCCCGACTCCGTGATCCCCTCCCCCGACTCCCTCGACCTGCCGCAGACGACGAAGAACCTCGTCAACTTCGAGGGCGAGTCGTGCGGCGGCAGCCAGGTCAGCCTGACGAAGGCGCTGGAGGTGTCGTGCAACACGGCCTTCGGCTGGTTGGGGTTGCAGCTCGGGGATGACGCGCTACGCGAGCAGGCGGAGAAGTTCGGTTTCGACGCCGACCTCGACATCCCACTGCCGGTGACCCGCTCCACCTACCCGGCCGATCCCGACCTGCCGGGCACCGCGCAGACGGCGATCGGACAGTTCGACGTGCGCGTCACGCCGATGCAGATGGCGATGGTGGCCTCCGCCATCGCCAACGGCGGTTCCTTGATGCATCCCACCCTGGTGAACCGCGTCCTGGGCGGGGAGGATCTGGGCGTCATCGACAAGCCTGAGCCGAAAGAGCTGTCCCGTGCGGTGACTGCCTCCGTGGCGGCCGACCTTACCCGCATGATGGTGGACGTCGTGGAGAAGGGGACGGGACGACGGGCGCGCATCGACGGCGTCACGGTGGCAGGCAAGACGGGGACGGCCCAGCAGGGCGAGGGGCGCCCCCCCAACGCGTGGTTCGTGGCGTTCGCGCCGGCGGAGAACCCGGAGGTGGCAGTGGCGGTCGTGGTCGAGGACGGCGGTGCCCTCGGGGATGCCGCCAGTGGGGGTAAGGTCGCTGCGCCCATCGCCCGGGCAGTGATGGAAGCAGTGGTGAAACGATGACCGCACCGATCGCGCCCCAGAGCGGGCAGTGCCTCGGCGACCGTTACCGGCTCGTCGAGCGCATCGCCGTGGGCGGTATGGGCGAGGTGTGGCGCGGCGTCGACGAGGTGCTCGCCCGCCAGGTGGCCGTGAAGGTCCTGCGCACCGACCTCGGCGCCGGTGACCCGTTCCGCCAGCGGTTCCGCACCGAGGCCCGGGTGGCGGCCATGCTCAGCCACCCGCACATCGCGCAGATGTACGACTACGGCGAGACCGAGCGCTCCGCGTACCTCGTGATGGAACTCGTGCCCGGCGAGCCGTTGAGCACGCTGATCACCCGGCACCAGACACTGGGCAGCGACCGCACGCTGGGGTTGATGGCCCAGGCGGCGCGCGGGCTGCACGCGGCGCACGAGCGCGGCGTCGTCCACCGTGACGTGAAGCCGGCGAACGTGCTGGTCACGCCCGAGGGCCGGGTGAAGATCACCGACTTCGGCATCGCCCGCCCGCAGGACCACCAGAACCTGACGGCGACCGGCCAGGTGATGGGCACCGCCCACTACCTGGCGCCCGAGGTGGCACGCGGGCAGACGGCGACCGCGCTGGCCGACATCTACGCCCTCGGCGTCGTCACCTACGAGTGCCTCGCCGGCTGGCGGCCCTTCGACGGGCCGAACCAGGTCGCCGTCGCCACCGCCCACCTGCGCCAGCCGCCCCCGCCCCTGCCCGACACGATCGGCCCCGAGCTGCGGGCCCTGGTGTTCCAGGTGCTGGAGAAGGACCCGGCGAAGCGGCCGCCCACGGCGCTGGCCCTCGCGGAGACGATGGAGGCCCTGCGCCGGCGTCCGCGCACGTCGTCGCGGCCCGTGGTCGCCGACTCCCCCGAAACCGCCGCGACGTCGGTGATCGCACCGCTGGTGACGGGCGTGACGGCGGCCGCAGCCGTGGGGGCGGCGGGGACCGGGACTCCGCACGCCTCCCCTGCCGCCCTCGCGGGCGGTGCTGCCAGCGCGGGCGTCGGCGATCCGTCGCCGGCTGCCGCGCTGCTGCCCGGGTCCGAGCCCGCGGGCCCTGACGACGACGAGCGCCGGCGCCGGCGTCCGGTGGTGGTCCTGCTGGGGGCCGCCGGGTTGGCGCTGGTGGGCCTCCTGGGACTGTGGGGCATCCTCGGCGCCGGCGACGAGGCCGAGGCGGGTCTCGACGTCCTCCCCACGCCGACGTCCCCCGCGCCGACCGCCACCTCGACCGACACCGGTACCGGCGTCGAGGTGAGCCCGTCGCCCACGCTGACCAGCGCGCCGGCGCCCACGAGCACCTCGCCCGCACCGTCGGTGACCGTGACGGTCACGCCCAAGCCCTCCGTCGTGACGTCCGTGATCAAGGTGGTGGAGCCGCCGGCCACGACCCGCCCGGTCCAGCGTCCGACCTCGCGCCCGACCACGCCCAATCCGCCGCGGTCCACGCGGTTCTCGCCCCTGCCGGGCGTGGAGTACATCTACCTCGGCGCCGAGGAGTACCGGGGTCAGGACGCCGCGACGGCCCAGCGGATCCTGCGCGACCGGGGGTTCCCGAGCGTGCTGACGACGCGTGGCAGCTCGTCGGTGGCGCGCGGGGCGGTGGTGTCGATGAGCCCGGCCGGGAACGTGCCGAGGGGCACGACGATCACGCTCGTGGTCTCGGGCGGGCGCTGATGCGCGGGCCGGTGCACGCGAGCACGGGCGGACACGCGACGATGGTGGTCGGCGCCTGCGCCGAGGGCAGGACCGACGACGAGGGATGGACCAGGTGAACGACTCCCCCCGGATGCTGGGGAACCGCTACGAGATCGGCGATCTGCTGGGTCGTGGCGGCATGGCAGAGGTCCACCTGGGCCGTGACAGCCGGCTGAGCCGCACCGTGGCCGTGAAGCTGCTGCGCACCGACCTGGCGCGCGACCCCACGTTCCAGGCGCGCTTCCGCCGCGAGGCGCAGTCGGCGGCGTCGCTGAACCACCCCGCCATCGTGTCGGTGTACGACACCGGTGAGCAGGTGGTCACCGATGCCGGGGGTGCCGCGGTGCCGCTGCCCTACATCGTCATGGAGTACGTGCAGGGGCAGACCCTGCGCGAGTTGATCGAGAGCGCCCGGGCGCGCGCCGCCGTCGGCCTGCCCGAGGGCACCACCCCTCCCCCGCCCGCGGGGGCGCTCGATCTCGACCTCGCCCTCGACGTCACCGGTCAAGTGCTCGCCGCGCTGGACTACAGCCACCGGCAGGGCATCGTGCACCGCGACATCAAGCCGGCCAACGTCATGGTCACGCCCGAGGGCGAGGCCAAGGTGATGGACTTCGGCATCGCCCGCGCCCTGGCCGACGCCCAGGCCACGATGACCCAGACGCAGGCCGTGATCGGCACCGCGCAGTACCTCTCGCCCGAGCAGGCCAGGGGCGAGACGGTCGACGCGCGCAGCGACCTCTACTCCGCCGGCTGCCTCCTCTACGAGCTGCTCACCGGCCGACCCCCGTTCGTCGCGGACTCGCCCGTCGCCGTGGCGTACCAGCACGTGCGCGAGTTCGCCTCGCCGCCGAGCACCTTCAACCCGATGATCCCCGAGCAGGTCGACCGGGTCGTCATGCATGCCCTGGCCAAGGACCGCGAGCTGCGCTACCAGACCGCCGCGCAGTTCCGCGAGGACGTCGAGGCGGCGCGGACGGGGCGCGCCGTCGCCGCCCCTGCGGGCGCGCGGGTCGGCGACGCGACGGCGGCCACCGAGCTCGTCGACGCGCCCGCGGCGACGGCGCTCCTGCCCGGCCACGTGATGGAGCCGACCGGGCCGCTCGACGTCGTCCCCGGCGGCCAGCCCCTCGACCAGCGCTACCGCCCGCGCGAGAACGGGCGCAGCAGCGGCGTCACCGTGGCGGTCGCCGTCGTGGGCCTCCTCGTGGTCGGGCTCGCCGCCTTCCTGGTGACCCGATTCGTGTCCCAGCGCGACGACGCCCCCACCACGGCAGCGGTCCCCCGGGTGCTCACGCTCACCGAGGCCGACGCCCGTACCCGCCTGACCACGGCAGGCTTCACCGTCGGCACCTCCGTGCAGGCCCCCTCGGAGACGGTCGAGGAGGGCAAGGTCGTCGATCAGGACCCGCCCGCCGACTCCGTCCAGCCGCTAGGGGCCACGGTGACCCTGACGATCTCCTCGGGGTCGGCGAAGGTGGAGGTCCCTCCGGTGGAGGGCAAGTCCGCCGAGGAGGCCTCGAAGGCGCTGCGCGACAGCAAGCTGCAGGTCGGTGACGTGAAGACCGAGGACAGCGCCGGCAAGGACCCGGGCACCGTGATCCGCACCGATCCGGCCGCCGGGACCTCCGTGGCGCCGGGCACCCAGGTGACGCTGATCATCGCCAGCGGCAGCGTCGTCGTCCCCGACCTGGTGAACAAGTCCCTGGCCGACGCCACGGCGGAGCTGTCCCGACGCAACCTCGGCGTGTACCGGGTCGACGAGGAGCGCAGCGACGTCAAGCCCGGCACCGTGGTGCGGCAGAGTCCCGACAAGGACACGAAGGTCGCGCCGAAGACGCTGGTCACCCTGACCGTGGCGGTGACGCCGGCGCCGACCGACACCCCCACGCCGACGCCGTCCAGCAGCGGCCCGACCCCCTCGACGTCCGAGGGGTCCGGCACACCGTCGGGAACCCCCTCCCCCTGACCGGGCGAGCCCGGTCAGGGCGTGGGGTCGCTTGAGGGGGATCGGCGCCGGTCCGCCGACCCGCTCGACGACGGCCTCGCGGCGGGCGTATCGGCGACGGGCACGGGCTGGGCGTGCACGAGAGAGGTGTCCTCGCGCCAGGCGGGGACGGTGTAGGAGCTGAGCCGCTGCTCGTCCCAGCCGAGGCCGACGAGCTTCACGTACTCGCGGTAGATGCCGATCTGGCTGCTCGCGGCGATGGCGTCGCGCATTCCGGCGACGTCCCCCACCGCGGTGATGACGTAGGGCGGGGAGTAGACCCGGCCCTGCAGGATCAGGGTGTTGCCGACGCAGCGCACGGCGCTCGTGGTGATGACGCGCTGGTCCTGCAGCTGCATGGCCTCCGCGCCGCCCGCCCACAGGGCGTTGACGACGGCCTGGACGTCCTGCTGGTGCACGACGAGGTCGTCGGGCCCCACACCGGCGGCCTGCGGGCGGCCGCGCGGGGCGTCGTCGAGGGTGATCCTCAGCCCCGGACCCCGCACCTCGGACAGCCCTGCCGCCCGTTCGGAGTCCCGCAGGCGCTGCCTCACCCCGGCGAGCTCGGCGTCCCCCGCCGACGCCCGGCGCCGCATCTCGTCGATCTGGCCGGCCAGGTCGCGCAGCCGTTCGCCTCGTTCGGCCAATCGGGCGGTCTCGGCCCGGGCGTAGTTCTGCGTGTCCGGCCGCTCCACGCGCAGTTGGGTGCCCCGAGCGGTGGAGGCGGTGGCCGCGAACAGGTATCCGGCGCCCGCGAGGACCACCGTGACGGCGAGAGTGCCCGGCTTCACGCGCCCGCCGAGGGCCGCCCGCAGTGCATCCGGGGGGCGAAGGCGATGTGGCAGGCGCGGCACGCCACTACGCTAGACGACGTGCGTGCCGAGGAGGTACGCCTGTCGCCTCTCGGTCCGGTGCCGGCTGCGCGCGGTGCCGCGGGGCGACGACCGGCTCGGCGCCAACGAGGGCGCCGACCACCGCCACTGACGGCCCCAGGAGAAGCAATGCCCGAGTCCAAGATCCGGAAGAAGGCCGCCTACACCCCGCCCCCGGGGAAGGCCGCTCCCGTGAAGCCGAACCCGCGGTGGTTCCTGCCGGTGGTGCTCGGTCTGATGATCGTCGGGCTGGCCTGGGTGGTCACGTACTACCTGAGCCAGGGCAAGTACCCGATCCCCGACTTCGACGCCAAGAACCTGCTCGTCGGCTTCGCGCTGATGATGGCCGGGTTCATCGGTCTGACGCGCTGGCGCTGACGGCGCGAGGGCCTCGTGCCCTCCGCCGCGCCGGATCGCCGTCCTCTGCGAGGCCCGGCGGCCCCCTGGTCGCGTCGTCGTGCCCTCGAAAGGCCCCGAGGCTCTCGCCTCGGGGCCTTTCGCCGTCTGTCAGAGGATGACGGTGCGTGACGGCCGCCCGCACCGACCCCGCAGGGGACAGGGCCGCTGCGGATCACGAAAGGTCACGTCATGATCGCATGACCCCTGTGGGTAACGCGCTTCCGTGGCGAGGCTGTCGACAGGGTGCAGGTCGTTCGTCCACCGGATGTCCACCATCGGGCCGTGCTCCTCCACGGGTTATCCCCGCAGATGTCCCCAGGTGTGGAGGGGTTCGTCCCCACGTCTGTCCACAGGAGAGGGTGCTGTCACCCCCCGTGAGGAGCCGTAACCTCGACGATCCGTGCCGTTCGGCAGACGTTGAGTGATGACAAGAGCGCGCACCTCGGCGAGCCGGTCGCGACGAAACCCGTGCCTGTGGAATTACATGCGTGTCATCCACATGGCCTGTCCCCAGATGTGGACCGACGGTCGCAGAGGGCGACCGTCCTGCGGCGCAACCCGCCTCTGGGGAGCCAACCATCGACTCACCGTGACGGAAGGGTCATCGGGGGCGACGCTGAGCTGGCCGGCGGTGTGACGGAGCGTGTCGGGAGGGTGAGAGAGCCTCGTCCAGGAGCGGTGCGGGCACACGTCGTCCCGCTGGCGCACGGACCAGGCCGGGGCGGAGCTCAGCCCAGGGCCAGGACCTCGGGGCCCGCGACGCTCCAGCAGACGACGACGGTCACGACCATGGCCGCGGCGAGCAGCCCCAGCCCGAGCGCCTGACGGACGCCGACGCTGCCACGGGGGGAGGGCGAGGCGGCACGCACGAGCACGATCGCGGCGAGACCGCCCACGACGAACCCGCCGAGGTGGGCCTCCCACGCGACGTTCGGCAGCGTGAACCCGAGCACGGCGTTGATGGCGATGACGGCGATGAGGGCGCCGTTGTCGGCCCCGAGCCTGCGATTGACGACGAGGGTGGCTGCGAACAGGCCGAACACCGCGCCCGAGGCGCCGAGCGACCCTCCCCACCACGCCGCCTCGCCGGCCACCCATGCGGCCTCGGACGCCGACGGCAGGGCCGCCACGAGCATGGCCACGGAGCCGCCGAGGGCGGCGAGCAGGTAGAGCGCCGCGAACCGGACCCGCCCGAACACGGCCTCGAGCACGGGGCCGGTCAGCCACAGCGCGTACATGTTGAAGGCCAGGTGCAGGGGAGAGCCCGTGGAGTGCAGGAAGGCGGACGTGAGGAACCGCCACGGCTCGGACCGGCTGACGACGGGTGCGAACAGCAGGCGATCGGTGAAGCTGTCGTCCCCCGTGATCTGGGCCACCCACAGGACGACGCACAGGCCGATCACCGACATCGTGAGCACGGGCCGCTGGTCGGGGGAGATCGTGGCACCGAAGACGGTACGGGCGCGCCGCACCGTCTTCGCGCCCTCCTTCACGCAGTCCACGCACTGCACGCCGACGGCCGCAGGGCGTTGGCACTGCGGGCACACGGGCCGCTCGCAGCGCTGGCACCGGACGTAGGAGACGCGGTCCGGGTGGCGCGGGCAGACCGGTGGGGCGTCCGGGGACGCCCCACCGGGGACCGGAGAGGTCATCCGCGCTCGATGGTGACGCGCTCGATCACCACGGGCTCCTTCGGCTTGTCGCCGGGGCCGACCGGGGTGGTGGCGATCGCGTCGACGACGGCGCGGCTGGCGGCGTCGGCGACCTCGCCGAAGATCGTGTGCTTGCCCTGCAGCCAGGTGGTGGCGTCGACGGTCACGAAGAACTGCGAACCGTTCGTGCCCTTGCCCATGCGCTTGCCCGCGTTGGCCATGGCCAGCAGGTAGGGCTTGGTGAAGGCGAGCTCGGGGGAGATCTCGTCGTCGAAGGTGTAGCCGGGGCCGCCGGTGCCGGTGCCCAGGGGGCAACCGCCCTGGATCATGAACCCGGCGATGACGCGGTGGAAGCCCAGGCCGTCGTAGAACGGCTCGCTCTTCTGCTGGCCGGTGCGCTCGTCGGTCCATTCCTTGGTGCCCTCGGCGAGCCCCACGAAGTTGGCGACGGTCTTGGGCGCCTGGTCGGGGAACAGGATGATCCGGATGTCGCCCTTGTTCGTGTGCAGCGTCGCGAAGGTGTTCGACGGGGGAGTCACGGTGGCCTCTCGCTCGATGGGTGTCGTCCCTGCGTCGCCGCAGCGGGCCGGCGACCGCCGGACCGCCGTCCGGTCGGCGAGCCGCCGGCCCGCAGCGGCGCAGACGTCCGCGCGAAAGTCTGTCATGGACCCGCCCCGGCAGCCCGTGGGGGCGTAGGAACCGATCTTTGTGGGTATCCCGTCCACAGGCGCCCTCGCGCCGGGGTGTCACCGGAGGTGGGCCGCGGCGTTGCGGGGCAGGATGGTCGTAGTGGCGAGCGGAGGAGTGGCCGTGGCGAGGTCGGGCAAGCAGAAGGTGGCGAAGACGGTGACGCGCCGGTTCCACGGCGGCGTCCAGGCCGGGGTGAAGGCGGGGACGTCGGCTGGGCACTCCGCCGGCCAGGCCGCGAGCGAGCTGTGGGAGAAGGCGTTGCCGCAGCTCGAGAAGGCCGTCGCGGCGACGGAGACGGCGGCCCGCACGACGGCGACCGTGACCGCCGCCAAGGTGGTGCCCGAGGTGCGCAAGATCGGACCGGGCGTGAAGAAGGGCGTGGCCAAGAGCCTCGAGGTGGCCGCCCCGAAGGTCGAGACGGCCGTCGACAAGGTCTCCCCGGCCGTGGACGCCGCGCGCGACCGGATCGTCGAGGACCTCCTGCCGCGCCTGGTGTCGGCCACCAACACCGCGGCAGCCGCGGCCACCGCCTCGAGCGAACGCGCCCTCGACGCCGCCATCCCCGGGCGCAAGGCCAAGCGGCGGCGCCGCGCGCTGACCCGGATCGGACTGGTGGGAGTGCTGCTCGCTGCGGTGGCCGCGGCCGTGACGGCGCTCAAGCGCCGTCCCCGCCAGATGTGGGGCGAGGTGCACGAGATGGCGCCGGCCACGGTCAGCGCGTTGCCGACCGTCGACCCCGCCGGTCAGGGCTCGGTCCACACCCCCGACGTGCCTGTGGACGCCGTGCCGCTGGTGACGGCGCCGACCGACGGGGAGGAGGAGATCGCCGTCCTGGTCGACCCGATCCCCGAGGAGCTGGCGACGGCGGCCGACGACGACGTCGCGGTCCCCCCGGGCATGGAGGCCGAGGCCGACGTGGCCGCCGGCGACGTCCCCGGGGTCGCCGAGCGCGAGCCCGACCCGTCGTCGAACGGGTCGCCGAAGGTCAAGGGTCGCGGCTGACCCCACGCATCGGCGCCGAGGCGGGTGCCCCCACAGGACGTGGGGTCACCCGTTTCGTCGTGGCCGCGAAGCGCAGGTGATGCAGGTGGTCGTGGTCGCCCGCGCCTCGAGGCGGCCTGGGTCGATGGTGGCGCCGCACACGGCGCAGCGGCCGTAGGTGCCCTGCTCGAGCCGGGTCCGGGCGGCGGCGATCGCCGCCAGTTCGGCGCGCGTCCCCTCGAGGACGCCGATGATCCTCGCCCGCTCGACGGCCAGGCCGACGCCCTCGGGGTCGTGCTCGTCGTCGGTGGCGACAGCCTTCCCGGCCTCCACGATCCGCTCGTAGTCCCGGTCGGCGGCCGCCAGCGCGGCGGTGGCCTCGTCGAAGCGGGCGGCGAGCAGCTGCTCGTACCCCGGCCGGCTGTCCATCGGCCCAGTGTGCGCCGCCACGCCGGGCCCCGCACGTGGCCGTGAACGCCACGAGGCCCTTCCCGCGCACGGGAAGGGCCTCGGTCACAGCAGGGTGGAGGCGACGGGACTCGAACCCGTAACCCCCTGCTTGCAAAGCAGGTGCGCTACCAATTGCGCCACGCCCCCTGGCCCGACGGACGACCGCCGGGGGAGCCTCACACCGTGTCGGTGATCTCGGCCCAGAGTTCTTCCTCGGCCTTGCCCGACTCGACCTTGCGCCAGATGGCGAAGCCGGCGAGCGCGGCGACCACGACGACGAGAAGCTTCTTCACGCTGTCCTCCCTCGTGGGCGACCCGGCCCGAGGCGGGCCGGAACGACGACAGGGCGGGTGCCGAGAAGCTCCCGCCCTGCGGTCACGTGGTGGGCCTAACAGGACTTGAACCTGTGGCCTCTTCCTTATCAGGGAAGCGCTCTAACCGACTGAGCTATAGGCCCGTGCGTGGTGACGCCAGGCGAGGTTACCGCACGAGCGGCCGGGCGCCCAAACCGATAGGTCACCCGGGCCGCGGGGCGGCTCACTCGTCGGACAGCGTCACCTTGAGGCCACCCACCAGGCTGGACGACACGTTGTACAGGGCCGACATCAGCGTGCCCAGCGCGGTGAGCAGGAGCACGTTGAACACGGCGATGACCATGGCCAGCGAGACGACGCGGGACATGCCGACGTAGTCGTAGACGTCGAACGTGGCCGGGGCGCCCTTGGCGTTGAAGTTGCTGACCGCCTCGTTGATCTTGTCGAAGACACCCATGGTGTCGACGACCTTCCACACGACGGCGGCCGCGATGACCGTGGCGATGCCGATGCCCACGGCGAGCAGGAACGACAGCTTCAGCGCCGACCACGGGTCGATCTTGGCCAGCGTCAGCCGGACGATGCGCGGCTGCACCGGCCGCGACGGCTCGGGACGGGCCGTCTCTGCCGGGGCCTGCGCGGCGGGCCGGGCACCTGAGGGGGGTGCAGCGACGGGTCGCGTGGCCTGGGGGCCGGCGGGAGCCGCCGTGCGGGGGGCCGTGGTGACGGGGCGGGGCCCGGACGTCGGCGAGGGCGCCGGGCGCGAGGGCACGGTGGGCGCGCCCGCTCCGGGCCGCGTCGGCGTGCCGGCACCCGGGCGCGAGGCCGAGGTGGGGGAGGACGTGGGACGCCCCGGGGAGGACGTGGGACGCCCCGGCGACGACGCGGGACGCGACGGTGCCTGGCCGGGCCTTGCGGCGCTCGGACCGGCGGGCCGGCCTCCGTTACCCGTCACGGGTCGGGGCGGGCCGCCGGCCGGATAGGCCTGGTCGGACGCGCTCACTCGTCACCTCCGGTGGAGTCGGACTCCGACGACGGTACGGCATCGGCGTCCGGAGAGGGTCCCTCGTCGTCATCTGCGACCGGTTCGGCACCCTCGACGTCCCCCGCAGCGCCGCTCATGGTAGCCGCGCCCACCTCGTGGGCCACTCCAGCGGCGGCGTCGGGGGCGGGGAGGTCGGGGTCGACCTCGAGGGCGGCGCCGTCGCCGTCCTCGTCGCCCAGCGCACGCTCGATGTTGCGCGCGACGGCGATGATCTTGTCGCCGTTGTCGGGCTTGGCGAAGACCACGCCCATGGTGTCGCGGCCGCGGGCGGGCACCCCGGCCACGGACGAGCGCACGACCTTGCCGCGCTCCATCACGACGAGCACCTCGTCGTCCTCGGCCACGATCATGGCCCCGACCAGGTCGCCCCGGTCCTCCGTGATCTTGGCGACCTTGATCCCGAGCCCGGCGCGCCCCTGCACGCGGTACTGGTCCAGCGGCGTCCGCTTGGCCCAGCCGCCCTCCGTGACGACGAAGACGAACGCGTCGTCGTCGTTGACGGCGTCCATGCTCAGCAGCTCGTCGCCGTCGCGGAACCGCATGCCCGTGACCCCCGAGGTGGCGCGACCCATGGGACGCAGCGCACCGTCGTCGGCGGTGAACCGCACGGACATGCCCTTGCGCGAGACGAGCAGGATGTCGGACGTCGACGCCGCCAGCCGCGCGGCCACCAGCTCGTCGCCCTCGCGCAGGTTGATGGCGATGACGCCGCCGGCGCGGTTGGAGTCGTACTCCGACAGCCGCGTCTTCTTGATCAGCCCGTCCCGCGTGGCGAGCACGAGGTACTCCGCGGCCTCGTAGTGGGGGAGGTCCATGACCTGGGCGATCTGCTCGCCCGGCTGGAACGCGAGCAGGTTCGCGACGTGCTGGCCCTTGGCGTCGCGGCCGCCCTCGGGCAGCTCGTAGGCCTTCGCGCGGTAGACCCGGCCGAGGTTGGTGAAGAACAGCAGCCAGTGGTGGGTCGTGGTGACGAAGAAGTGCTCGACGACGTCGTCGCTGCGCAGCTGCGCACCCCGCACGCCCTTGCCGCCGCGGCGCTGGGCCCGGTAGGCGTCGGAGCGGGTGCGCTTGGCGTAGCCGTCGCGGGTGATCGTGACGACGATCTCCTCCTCGGCGATCAGGTCCTCCATGGACATGTCGCCGTCGAAGGGGATGATCTGCGTGCGCCGCTCGTCGCCGAACTTCGCGACGATCTCGGCGAGCTCCGTCGAGACGATCTCGCGCTGGCGCTCGACCGAGCCGAGGATCTCGTTGTAGTCGGCGATGAGGGCCTGCAGGACGTCGTACCGGTCGATGATCTTCTGCCGCTCGAGGGCGGCCAGGCGGCGCAGCTGCATGCCGAGGATCGCGTCGGCCTGAAGCTGGTCGACGTCGAGCAGCCCCATCAGGCCCTGGCGGGCCTCGTCGACCGTCTGGCTGCGGCGGATCAGCGCGATGACCTCGTCGAGGGCGTCGAGGGCCTTGAGGTAGCCGCGCAGGATGTGCGCCTCTTCTTCGGCCTTGCGCAGGCGGAACCGCGTGCGCCGCACGATGACCTCGATCTGGTGCTCCACCCAGTGCCGGATGAACGCGTCGAGACTCAGCGTGCGGGGGACGCCGTCGACCAGGGCGAGCATGTTCGCCCCGAACGTCTCCTGCAGTTGCGTGTGCTTGTAGAGGTTGTTGAGGACGACCTTCGCGACGGCGTCGCGCTTGAGCACGATCACCAGGCGCTGGCCGGTGCGGCCGGAGGTCTCGTCGCGGATGTCCGCGATGCCCTGCAGGCGCCCCTCCTTGACCAGCTCGGCGATCTTCAGCGCGAGGTTGTCGGGGTTGACCTGGTAGGGGAGCTCGGTGACGACGAGGCAGGTCCGGTTGTGGATCTCCTCGACGTTGACGACGGCCCGCATGATGATCGAGCCGCGGCCGGTGCGGTAGGCGTCCTCGATCGCGCGCTTGCCGAGGATCGTGGCGCCCGTGGGGAAGTCGGGGCCCTTGATCCGCTCGCGGAGCGCGGCCAGCAGCTCCTCGGGTTCGGCCTCGGGGTGCTCCAGGTACCACTGGACGCCGTCGGCGACCTCGCGCAGGTTGTGCGGCGGGATGTTCGTGGCCATCCCGACGGCGATCCCGGACGTGCCGTTGACCAGCAGGTTCGGGAACCGCGACGGCAGGACGGTCGGCTCCTGCGTGCGGCCGTCGTAGTTGTCCGTGAAGTCGACGGTGTCCTCGTCGATGTCCCGGACCATCTCCATGGCCAGGGGGGCCATGCGGCACTCGGTGTAGCGCGGGGCGGCGGCGGGGTCGTTGCCGGGGGAGCCGAAGTTGCCCTGTCCCGCCACCAGCGGGTAGCGCAGCGACCAGTCCTGCACCAGGCGGACGAGGGCGTCGTAGATCGCCGAGTCGCCGTGGGGGTGGTACTGGCCCATGACGTCGCCGACGACGCGCGCGCACTTGGAGAACGCGCGGTCGGGCCGGTACCCGCCGTCGTACATCGCGTACAGCACCCGGCGGTGGACCGGCTTGAGCCCGTCGCGGACGTCGGGCAGCGCGCGGCTCACGATCACGCTCATCGCGTAGTCGAGGTACGAGCGCTGCATCTCCAGCTGGAGGTCGACCTGCTCGACCCTGTCCCCGCCGGTGGGCGACGGGATGGTGGGGGTGTCGGTCACGTCAGTCCTTCGTCGTCGCGCCGGCTGGGGGCCGGAACTGCCAGGTGGGGCACGGTGCCGGGCTGACGCCGTCCGTCCCCTCCTGCGTCATGCCAGGACGCAGCGGGGACGGCGGCGGGTGGGCCTAGATGTCGAGGAACCTGACGTCCTTGGCGTTGCGCTGGATGAAGCTGCGCCGCGCCTCGACGTCCTCGCCCATGAGGATCGAGAAGATCGCGTCAGCGGCGGCGGCGTCCTCGAGGGTGACCTGCAGCAGCGTCCGCTGGTCGCGGTCCATCGTGGTGTCGCGCAGCTCCGAGAAGTCCATCTCGCCGAGACCCTTGTAGCGCTGGATCCCGTTCTCCTTGGGCAGCTTGCGCCCCGCGGCCTGGCCCGCGGCAACCATCGCGTCGCGCTCGCGGTCGCTGTAGGCGTACTCGTGGGCGTGGTTGGTCCACTTCAGCCGGTACAGCGGGGGAGAGGCGAGGTACACGTGCCCGTGCTCCACGAGCGGGCGCATGTACCGGAAGATCAGCGTCAGCAGCAGGGTGCGGATGTGCTGGCCGTCGACGTCGGCGTCGGCCATCAGGACGATCTTGTGATACCGCAGCTTGCCGAGGTCGAAGTCCTCGCCGATGCCGGTGCCGAACGCCGTGATCAGCGCCTGCACCTCCTGGTTGGCCAGGGCCTTGTCGAGCCGCGCCTTCTCGACGTTGAGGATCTTGCCGCGGATCGGCAGGATCGCCTGGGTCTCGGGGTCGCGCCCGCGCACCGCGGAACCACCGGCCGAGTCGCCCTCGACGATGAACACCTCGGACTTCGCCGGGTCGTTGGACTGGCAGTCGCGCAGCTTGCCGGGCATGCCGCCCGACTCCAGCAGCCCCTTGCGGCGCGCCGTCTCACGCGCCTTGCGGGCCGCCATCCGCGCCGCCGACGCCTGGATCGACTTGCGGATCACCTCGCGGGCCTCGGTGGGGTGGCGGTCGAGCCAGTCGGCCAGCTGGTCGCTGACCACGCGCTGCACGAACGACTTCACCTCGGTGTTGCCGAGCTTGGTCTTCGTCTGGCCCTCGAACTGCGGCTCGCCGAGCTTCACCGAGATGACCGCGGTGAGACCCTCGCGGACGTCGTCGCCGGTGAGGTTGTCGTCCTTCTCCTTGAGCAGGTTCTTCTCGCGCGCGTACTTGTTGACCAGCGTGGTCAGCGCGGCGCGGAAACCCTCCTCGTGGGTGCCGCCCTCGTGGGTGTTGATCGTGTTCGCGTAGGTGTGGACGCTCTCGGAGTACGCTGTCGTCCACTGCATCGCGATCTCGACGGACAGCCGGCGCTCGGCGTCCTCGGCCTCGAAGTCGATGACGTCGGCGTGCACCATCTCGGCGCGCTTGCTCGCGTTGAGGTGCTTCACGTAGTCGATCAGGCCGCCGTCGTAGCGGAAGGTCACCGCGGGCGCGGTGCCCTCCTCGTCGGCGTGCTCGGGCCGCTCGTCGACGAGCGTGATCGACAGGCCCTTGTTGAGGAACGCCATCTGCTGGAAGCGCGAGCGCAGCGTCTCGAAGTCGAAGACGGTCGTCTCGAAGATCTCGCCGTTGGGCCAGAAGCTGACCGTGGTGCCCGTCGTGTCATCGGCCTCGCCCTGCGCCAGGGGCGCCTGCGGGACGCCGTGCGCGTACGACTGGCGCCACACGTGGCCCTCGCGGCGCACCTCGACGGCGAGCTGGTACGACAGCGCGTTGACCACGGACACGCCCACGCCGTGCAGGCCGCCCGAGACCGAGTAGCCGCCGCCGCCGAACTTGCCGCCCGCGTGGAGGACGGTGAGCACGACCTCGACGGCCGGCTTCCCCTCGCTCTTGACGATGTCGATGGGGATGCCCCGGCCGTTGTCCCTGACCCGGACGCCGCCGTCGGCCAGCAGCGACACCTCGATGGTGTCGCAGAAGCCCGCCAGCGCCTCGTCGACGGCGTTGTCGACCACCTCGTAGACCAGGTGGTGCAGGCCGCGCTCGCCGGTGGAGCCGATGTACATGCCGGGGCGCTTGCGGACCGCCTCGAGCCCCTCGAGGACGGTGATCGCGCTGGCGTCGTAGCCGCCGTCGCCGGCCGGGGACGCCGACGGCGCGGGGCCGGGCTCCTCCGTGGGCTCGTCGTCGGGAGTGGGGACGGTCGGGAAGGTGTCTTCGACCACGGCGCAGGGAACTCCTGAACTCCTCGGGGGGCCGGGCTCCCGAGGGGGACCGGCTGCGAGGGACGGCGGGTGGGGCCGCTGGCGGCCCCGCGTGACGCAACCTGCGCAGTCTACCCGCTCCGAGGCCGTCGGCTGCGGAGGAAACCACCTCTGAAGGGCTGGGAACGGCGGCCAGGGCCGCTGGACGGGGCCGAGACGAGTCCCCGTACCCGCGCGGGGAGTTCAGCGGCGCACAGGGCCGTCTCCGACCGCGCGCGACGATCACCCGTAGGTGTCGCCCGGGCCCTTCGATCCGGGGGCCACGCGGGGTCCCCGGCGCCACGTCGGGCCGGACGGCCCACGCACGACGATCTTGGTGACCGTGTCCTCGCCGAGCTCCTCCCCGAGCCGGCGCAGCAGCCCCGGCACGAGCATCCGCACCTGGGTCGCCCAGGCCGTGGAGTCCGCGATCACGGTCAGGACGCCGTCGACGAAGCTGTCGGGGCGGCAGTGGGCGGCGATGTCGGCGCCGGCGACCTCGTCCCAGCGGCCCATCGCCCCGCCGACGGCCACCGGCGTCTGCCAGCCCTTCTCCTCCACCAGCCGCACGATCGCCGTCGCGAACGGCTGCGGGTCGCGCGCGTCGGGGCCGGAGCCGGACCGGCGTGCTGCCGCGTCGCGCCTGGCGGCGCCGAGCTTGGCCGGGCCCGGCCGCCCCGGCACCAGGCCGCGCGCTCGTGCGGCGGCCCTGGCACGGTTGAGGGCCTCCCGTGCCGCGTCGGCCGTCCCCTCGTTCGAGCCCTCGTTCGAGCCCTCGTTCGAGCCGGGGCCCTGGCCCTCCGCCTCACCGGCGCCCTCGGGCGGGGGGGCGCTCACGTCCACACCTGTCCTCCCTCCACGCGGACGCGGTGACCGCGCAGCTCGGGCGGGACGTCGCCCTCGACGGCAGCCGTGATCAGCACCTGCTCGGCGCCGGCGACGAGCTCGGCCAGTCGTGAGCGGCGCCCGGCGTCCAGCTCGGCGAAGACGTCGTCGAGGATCAGCACCGGCTCGCCGTCCCCCGACTCGCCGGCGTCCGCGCGCAGCAGCTCGTAGGCCGCCAGGCGCAGGGCCAGCGCGAACGACCAGGACTCGCCGTGGCTCGCGTACCCCTTGGCGGGGGCCGGCCCCAGGGTGAGCAGCACGTCGTCGCGCTGGGGACCCACCAGGCTGACCCCGCGCTGGAGCTCCTGCGGGCGCACCGCCACGAGCGCCTGGGCGAGCCGGTCGCGCAGGACGTCGCGGGGCGGGACGGGGGAGTCGGGGCTGATCAGCCCGGGGCCGGGCGAACCGTCGCCCACCTCGTCGTCCACAAGGCCCCGCCGCTTGTCGCGCGGGTTGTCCACAACCTTGTCCACACTGCTGCGGTAGGCGAGGGCGGCATCCCCTTGGCCCTGGCTGACCTCGGCGTACGCCTTCGCGACCAAGGGCTGGAGGCGCTGCACGAGGTGCAGCCGACCGAAGGTCAGCTGCGCCCCGAGCTCGGCCAGGTGGGAGTCCCAGACCTCGAGGGTGTGGATGTCGTCGCCGCCCCCGCGGATCGCCGAGCCCGACTGCCGCAGCAGGGCGTTGCGCTGCTTGAGCACCCGCTCGAGGTCGGCACGGACCCCGGCGAAGCGTGGCGCGCGGGCCACGAGGAGGTCGTCGACGAATCGGCGTCGCTGGTCGGGATCGCCCTTGACCAGCGCGAGGTCCTCGGGGGCGAACAGCACGGTGCGAAGCATGCCGAGCACGTCGCGGGTCCGCGTCGTCGGCGCACGGTTGATCTTCGCGCGGTTGGACCCGCCCGGGACGATCTCGATCTCGACGAGGGTGTCGCGTCCGGCCCGGACCACCCCGGCCCGGACGGCCGCCCGCCGGGACCCGTGGCGGACCAGGGGAGCGTCACCGGAGACCCGGTGGCTGCCCAGGCCCGCCACGTACCCGACGGCCTCGACGAGGTTGGTCTTGCCTTGCCCGTTGGGCCCGACGAGGGCGGTCACCCCCGGCTCGAGCGACAGCTCGAGCTGGTCGTAGGAGCGGAAGTCGGTCAGCGACAGGTGCCTGACGTACACCGTGCCCCTTCCCGGCCGGTCACCCCTGGGGTCACTGGACCTCGCCGGCCCCCGACGTGGGCCCGGCCTGGGTCACGGCGTGCCCGCCGAACTGGTTGCGCAGCGCGGCCACGGCCTTCATGGCGGGGGAGTCGTCCTGGCGGGAGGCGAACCGCGAGAACAGCGCGGCCGAGATCACCGGCATGGGCACCGAGTTGGCGATGGCCTCCTCGACCGTCCAGCGGCCCTCGCCCGAGTCGTTGACGTAGCCGCGGATCTGATCCAGCTGCGGGTCCTCGCCGAGGGCCTTGACCAGCAGGTCCAGCAGCCAGGAGCGCACGACCGTGCCGCGGGTCCAGGCCTGGAAGCAGCCGTGGACGTCGGTGACGATGTCCTTGGCCGCGAGCAGCTCGTAGCCCTCGGCGTAGGCCTGCATGAGGCCGTACTCGATGCCGTTGTGGACCATCTTCGCGTAGTGACCGGCCCCCACGGCCCCGGCGTGCACGAAGCCCTCCTCGCGCGGGCCCTCGGGGCGCAGCGCGTCGAAGATCGGCATCGCGCGCTCGACCAGCTCGTCGTCGCCGCCGACCATCAGCCCATAGCCGTTGTCGAGGCCCCAGACGCCGCCCGAGACGCCGCAGTCGAGGTAGCCGATCCCGCGTTCTGCCAGGTAGGCCGCGTTGACCGCGTCGTCGGTGAAGCGGGAGTTGCCGCCCTCGATGATCGCGTCGCCCGGCTGCAGGAGCTCACCCAGCTCGCGCACGGTGGCGGTGGTCGGGTCCCCGGCAGGGACCATGATCCACACGATGCGGGGCGCCGGGAGGGCTGCGACCAGGGCCTCGAGCGACTCGACGTCGCTGACGTCGGGGTTGCGGTCGTAGCCGGTGACCTCGACCCCTCCCCGGCGCAGCCGGGTCCGCATGTTGCCGCCCATCTTGCCCAGGCCGACCAGTCCGATGTGCACGCGTTCTCCCTGTGCGTGGTGGATGTCTGGAAGCTGCGGGTGGATCCGTGCGGCGCCTGTGCGGGTGCCGCACACCGGTTCAGCCGGCCAGGCGCACCGGCATGAGCAGGTAGCGGTAGCTGTCGTCGTGCTCGGCGTCGGCCTCCGACTGGCCGCTGATCACCGCGGGCTTGTGCGGCTGCGTGAACGACAACCGCGTGTACGGATGGTGCAGTGCCCCGAGACCGTCCAGGAGGAACGCGGGATTGAAGGCGATGCTGATCTCCTCGCCGACGAGCGTGCCCTCGACCGCCTCGGACGCCTGCGCGTCCTCGCCCTGACCGGCCTCGAGCGTGACCGCTCCGTCGGTGAAGGTGAGCCGGACCGGGGTGTTGCGCTCCGCCACCAGCGCCACGCGGCGCACGGCCTCGGCGAGTGTCGCGGTGTGCACGACCGCGTACGTGGGCGAGGTGTCGGGGAACAGCGACCGGACCTTCGGGTAGTCACCGTCCACCAGCAACGACGTCGTGCGGCGGCCGCCCGCCTCGAACCCGATCAGCTCACTGGACCCGGTGCTCGAGGACAACGACAGCGTGACGTCGCCCGCCGCGCCCAGGGCCTTCGCGACGTCGGAGAGCGTGCGCGCCCGCACCAGGGCGACGGCGGAGCCGCCGGGGGTGCTCGGGCGCCACGGCAGCGTCCGCATCGCCAGGCGGTACCTGTCGGTGGCCATCAGCGTGAGGGTGTCGTCCTCGAGCTCCATCCGGATGCCCGTGAGGATCGGCAGAGTCTCGTCGCGGCTGGCCGCGATGCCCACCTGGGCCACCGCCTCGGTGAACACGTCACCGGCGATCCGGCCCGACTCCTCGGGCATGACGGGCAGGCTCGGGTACTCCTCCACCGGCATGGTGAGCAGGGTGAAGCGGCTGGCCCCGCAGGTGAGCGAGACGCGGCTGCCCTCGGTGACGAGGTCGACGGGACGCGCGGGCAGCGCCTTGGAGATGTCGGCGAGCAGCCGACCCGACACCAAGACAGTGCCCGGGTCACCGACCTCGGCCGCGAACTCCACACGCGCCGAGACCTCGTAGTCGAAGCTCGAGAGGCGTACGACGCCGTCCTCGGTCGCCTCGAGCAGCAGGCCCGCGAGCACCGGGACCGGAGGGCGCGCGGGAAGGGCACGGGCGGCCCACGTCACGGCCTCGGCCAGGGTGTCGCGCTCGACCCGGAGCTTCACGAGCACCGTCCCCTTTCCCTCTCGGGCACATCGCCTGTTCCCGGAGCGGAACGCCTCCGAACCGGACGAGTGCCACTACGCCACTCGTGCGCACGACAGTACGCGAGCCCGACCCCGGGCGACACGTCGCCCGGCTCTCGAGGATCCCGGGTCGCCGATGGACGACGTGCGGTTGGCCCGCTGCGTCAGCGGGCATGGGGTTCAGGGGAGGGGCCGGACCTCGCTCGTCCCTTCTGTGGGCGGATCACCTCCCCCTCGAGAACACTTTGGTTCGTGGTCATCGGGGGTGTGGACGCTGTGGAGAACCGCCCATCGGTGCAGGTTGGAGCGCGATTCTCCCTGTCGACGGTGACGGGGGCGTCGGTGGACGGGCAGTGGACGAGCAGTGGACGGAGCGGGCGCGGACCCTGTTCGTACCCAGCTCGTCCACCGCTCGAGGCCAAACGTCCACAGGACGACGCGCGCTCGTCCCCGCTCCGTCCACGGGTTGTCCACGGGGCTCCGCGAGTTGCTTCGTCGCAGCCGCGGCGTCCGTCCACTGCGCGGTCCTCGTCGTCCCCGGGAAGCACGGCCGTGGTCCCCAGGCCTGAGGCGGTTGTCCACCCTCGATGCACATGGCTTTCCACAGATCTGTGGAAAGCCATGTGAACTGTCGACCGACAGGGCTGCGGGGTGGGGATGCGCCACCGCAGCCGGACGCCTGCCCCGGGAGCGCCCGAGTCGCGAGCGTCGCCCGTGTCGAGTCCCTTGCCCACCGTCGTCAGCTTCCGTCGCGTGGGCCTGGCCGGTGCCCGCGCTGCCGGAGGGGTCTCGACCGGGGTTGTCCACAGGTCTTTCCCCAGACTGTGCACGAAGAGTGGCGACCCGCGCCTCAGCGCCTGCTCCCGCGCGCCTGCGTCACTCACCGTCAGTACCGGGGCTGGCCTCGAGCGGCGGCCTTGGGGACGACGCGACCTCTGGTGACCACCGGTGACCTGGATCACGCGCCACTCCTCGTCGTCACCACGGGGAGTCCGACTGTGCGTGGACGACCAAAACCTCTCGATCAGCCATCACCAAGCGTCGTCGAGGTCACGCAGCGTGGACGGGGAGGGCGTCGTGGTGCCGCTCGTCCACGGCGGAGCCAGAGTTGTCCCCCGAGACCGGGCCTTGTCCACACAGGCTGGGGGTAAGTCTGTGGAGAACGAGCGGGACGTTGCGGCCGCAGAGGGCCTGCCGCGCCGACGAGCGTCCTGCCGGCGTGCCTGCGGCGTCACGCTGTGACGACGCGCGCCCACCAGCGTCCTGCCGACGCCGTGGGGTGCGCGCGATCGGGGTCAGCCTCGGGAGGTCTGGCGGATCCGGTTGGTCAGCTCTGTGACCTGGTTGTAGATCGAACGCCGCTCGGCCATGAGGTGGCGGATCTTGCGGTCGGCGTGGATCACCGTGGTGTGGTCACGTCCGCCGAACTGCTGGCCGATCTTCGGCAGCGACAGGTCGGTGAGCTCACGGCACAGGTACATGGCGATCTGACGGGCGTTGACGAGGACGCGCGACCGGGAGGAGCCGCACAGGTCCTCCATCGTGAGACCGAAGTACGCGGCCGTCTGCGCCATGATCGTGGCACTGGTGATCTCGGGGGTGTCCTCGGCCGGAATGAGGTCCTTGAGCACGATCTCGGCGAGCGAGAGGTCGACCTGCTGCCGGTTGAGGCTTGCGAACGCCGTGACGCGGATCAGCGCGCCCTCGAGCTCGCGGATGTTCGTCGAGATCTTGCTGGCGATGTACTCCAGGACGTCGTCGCGCACCTGGAGGCGCTCGACGATGGCCTTCTTGCGGAGGATCGCGATGCGCGTCTCGAGGTCCGGCGGCTGCACGTCGGTGATGAGCCCCCACTCGAAGCGCGACCGCATGCGCTCCTCGAAGCCCGACAGCTGCTTGGGCGGCAGATCGGAGGTGATCACGACCTGCTTGTTGGCGTTGTGGAGGGTGTTGAAGGTGTGGAAGAACTCCTCCTGGGTCTGCACCTTGCCCTGGAGGAACTGGATGTCGTCGATCAGCAGGACGTCGACGTCGCGGTAGCGGCGCTGGAACGCGCTCGCCTTGTCGTCACGGATGCTGTTGATGAAGTCGTTGGTGAACTCCTCGGAGTTCACGTACCGCACCTTCACGCCCGGGTAGAGGTTCAGCGCGTAGTGCCCGATGGCGTGCAGGAGGTGGGTCTTGCCCAGGCCCGACTCCCCGTAGACGAACAGCGGGTTGTAGGCCTTCGCGGGGGCCTCCGCGACGGCGACCGCCGCCGCGTGGGCGAACCTGTTGCTGGCGCCGATGACGAACGTCTCGAACGCGTACTTGGGGTTCAGTCGCGCGGGCTCGGTCTGCGGGCGCGACGGCTGAGGGCGGCCGGTGCCGGGGCGGGCCACGTCGACGTCGGGGCGTCCGTACCCGTCGGTGCCCCGTGTGGGCATCTCGTCGTACAGGTCCGCTCGAGGCGAAGCCAGCCCGAAGGCCGGCGCGACGGCGTCCGCCGTCCGGATGTCGATCACACGCGTTTCGGCGTCGCCGAACCGCTCGTCCTCCTCGTGCCCCTCGTGGGCAGGGGCGGGACGGAAGGTGGGTGCGGGGGAGGGGGGCGCTGCACCCAGCAGGGACGCGTCGTGGTGGGCCTGACCCCGCGGCTCGGAGATCGCCTCGTCCGCGGCGAGGAGAGAGGGGTCGACCGTGACGGCGAGCCGGACGGGGACGCCGAGCTCGTCGGACAGGATCGCGGTGATCGTGTCGCGCATCCTCTGCTCGAGGACTTCCTTGGTGAGGTCGTTCGGTGCGGCGAGGAGCGCGGTGCCGTCGAGCAGGCCCACAGGCCTGGTCAGCCGGACGAAGGCCCGCTGCTGGGGGCTGATCGAGGCGTCCATGGCCTCCAGAGCCCGGCGCCAGACGGACGGGAAGTCCTCGCCCTGCGTCGACACGTGCACCCTCCCAGCGACCTACCGGATCCGCGGTCCACACACTTGTCCACAACCTGTGCACAAGTGAACACGGCCGCCTTCCCGCCTCGAGCCCCCCACAGAGCGGGCCGGGATCGCATGCGACCGGTGCCGGATCGACCGTCCCCGGCGTGTCGCACACCTACCGATGCGCCGGCAGGGATGACCATAGCCTGTCCGGGCCAGGGTTGTGGACAAACAGTGTCACCGTGTTGCTGCGCTGCGTGAGCTCCCTGCAGAGTGTGGCCGGCGCCGCTTCTCCCTCAGCACGGCACGGGACGCCTGACCTGCATGACGAGCACACAGTGTCACCATGCTGAGAACGCCGGGGATGCCCTGCTCCCGTGGCCTGGTGACGGGCAGCGGCACCTCCCGCCGCCTTGTCCGGCTGGTTTGACCCGCCGTGGCGCCGCACCGTACCTTGGGACGGCTTGACCGCGGTCGTTGTCGCATGCCCACGAGGGGTCCTCGTGGGCGTCCGGTGGTGACCGGTGTCCACTGGGGTTACCGCATGTGCCGGTCCGCCCCGCCCTGCTCGACGATCGACGGAGTTCCTGGTGACGAAGCGGACCTTCCAGCCCAACAACCGGCGCCGCGCCAAGACGCACGGCTTCCGCACCCGCATGCGCACGCGTGCCGGCCGCGCCATCCTGGCCGCCCGTCGCCGCAAGGGCCGCGACGAACTGTCCGCCTGAGTTCGAGCGGGGGCGGCCGTGCTCCCTCGAAGGCAACGTCTCCGCGACAGCGCCGACTTCACCGAGACGGTGAAGTCGCGCTGTCGCGTCGGCTCGCGCACTCTCGTCGTTCACTGGTCGCCCGGCGACGCTTCAACATCCGACCCCTCACTGGGGGAGGGTCGTGAGGCTCCTGGAGCGCTGGAACCCTGCAGGGTGGGGTTGATCGTCTCGAAGGCGGTCGGTGGATCGGTGGAGCGGTCGCGAGTCAAGCGACGCCTCCGGCATGCTGCCATGCCCCTCCTGCTCGACCTGCCCTCGGGCTCTCGGCTGGTCATCCGGGCCAATCCCTGCGCGGCACAGGCGTCGTACAGCGAACTCGAGGACGACCTGCGTCGTTGCGTGAGGCGGGCGACCGGCGGCGTGCCGGTTCCACGATCGAGGAGACACGCATGAGCGTGCTCGTGACGGCAGCCATCGGGCTTCCTCGCCGCGTCCTCGTGCTGTTGCTGCGCGGGTACCGGCTCGTCGTGTCTCCTCTGTACGGGCAGGTCTGCCGCTACTACCCGTCGTGCAGCGCCTATGCACTCGAGGCGGTCGATCGGCACGGTGCCGCCCGGGGAGTGGTGCTCGCAGCTCGTCGCCTCCTCCGGTGCCACCCCTGGACGCCGGGCGGTTACGACCCCGTTCCACCCCGACATCGCTCCTCGTCACCCGAGGCGCCGATGGTCGGACCCGGCTGACGCGCCTCCACCTGCGAGTTCGCGACCCCTGCGGCGAGGAGTAGGACCCCCCGTGAGCACCATCCTGTACCCCATCGAAGTGGCCGTGGCCTGGATCATGGTGTCCTGGCACCGGCTGCTGACGACACTGGGCATGCCCGCGGACTCCGGTCTGACCTGGGCCCTGTCCATCGTCGGCCTCGTGGTCGTCATCCGGATCATCCTGATCCCGCTGTTCGTGAAGCAGATCAAGGCCTCGCGAGGGATGCAGCTCCTGCAGCCCGAGCTCAAGAAGATCCAGGACAAGTACAAGGGCAAGACCGACTCCGAGTCCCGTCAGAAGATGGGGCAGGAGACGATGGAGCTGTACCGCAAGCACGGCACCAACCCGTTCTCGTCCTGCCTCCCCATCCTCATGCAGTCCCCGATCTTCTTCGGTCTGTTCCGGGTGCTCAACGGCATCCCCAGGGAGACCACCATCGGGCCGCTCGACAAGGAGCTGGTGACTCAGGCCAAGGCGGCCAAGCTGTTCGGAGCGACCCTCTCCGACACGTTCACTGGTGCGGACACGCTGGCTACGCGGATCATCGCGCTCGTCCTCATCATCGGGATGTCCTTCACGACGTTCACGACGCAGCGCCAGCTGATGCGCAAGAACATGCCGCCGTCCGCCCTGGACAGCAGCAACCCGATGGCACAGTCCCAGAAGATCCTCCTGTACGTGATGCCGATCTTCTTCCTGATCTCCGGCGTCAACTTCCCCATCGGTGTCCTCGTGTATTGGCTGACCACGAACCTGTGGACGATGGGGCAGCAGTTCTACGTCATCAAGCGCATGCCGGCGCCGGGTTCTCCGGCCGAGAAGGCTCTGCTCGAGCGTCGTGCTCGCAAGTCCAACGGCACCACGACCGCGGCTGCAGTGCAGGAATCGACGCTGCCGATCGTCAAGTCCGGCGGCCAGCGGCAGCAGCCGCGCAAGCAGACGAAGGGTCAGCGCAAGCCTCCGACGGCTGGAGGCCGGCGGACGCCATCAGACCCGCAGGACGAATAGCACCGAGGCGCGAGAGCAGCCGACCATGGACATAGCGACTTCAGCGAGGAGGCGGGCGTGAGCGACGTGGAGACGGCGGACGCCGTGGACGAGCAGGTGGCGAGCTCGCCCGAGCAGGAGGGGAGCGGCGCGAAGAGCAACAACCTGCGCCGCCTCGAGGAGGAGGGCGAGGTGGCGGCCGACTACCTCGAGGAGCTCCTCGACATCATCGACCTCGACGGCGACATCGACATCGATGTGGAGAACGGTCGTGCCGCTGTCGGCATCGTCACCGAGGGTCCTGGTCGGGACCTGCACCGGCTGGTGGGGAGCAACGGCGAGGTCCTCGAGGCCCTGCAGGAGCTGACGCGCCTGGCCGTGCAGGCGGCGACGGGGGAGCGGTCCCGACTGATGCTCGACATCGCCGGCCACCGCGCGGGGCGCCGTCGTGCTCTGGAGGACCTCGCGGCCCGCGTGTGCGCCGAGGTGCGCAAGAGCGGCCAGGTCGCCCGCATGGATCCGATGACGGCGTTCGAGCGCAAGGTCGTGCACGACGTCGTCGCCGAGGCCGGGCTCTTCAGCGAGAGTGAGGGTGAGGACCCGCAGCGCCGCGTGGTCGTGCACCCGAGCAAGCCGTGAGCCCACGGGAAGCGAAGCCTTCACGGAGCCGGCGGGGTCACCCCGCCGGCTCCGTTCTTCGTGGTGCGCGGCCCTTGCGACCGGGCGCCCAGATCGAGGCAGCCGCCCAGCACCTGTTCGGCGAGAGGCTCGCGGTGGCCGAGCACTTCGCCGGCATGCTCGCCCAGGAGGGCCCGGTCCGGGGGCTCATCGGTCCGCGTGAGGTAGAGCGCTTGTGGGAGCGGCATCTCCTGAACTGCGCCGCCCTGGCTGAGGAGGTTCCCCGGGGCATTCACCTTGCCGACGTCGGGAGCGGTGCCGGCCTCCCGGGTCTCGTGATTGCCCTGGCGCGTCCTGACCTCCGCGTCACTCTGATCGAGCCCATGCTCAGGCGCGTGACGTGGCTCGACGAGGTCATCGAGGCCCTCGACCTGGCTCCTCGGGTGCGCGTGGTGCGAGGCCGTGCGGATGCTCTGCATGGTCGTCAGGCGTTCGAGGCGGTCACCGCCAGAGCCGTGGCTGCGCTTCCCCTCCTGCTCGAGTGGTGCCTCCCTCTGGTCGCCGAGGGAGGGGCGCTCCTCGCGATGAAGGGTTCACGTGCGGAGGAGGAGGTAGCGGACGCCGCCAGCCTCCTTGCGGAGCGCGAGCTCGCGGCCTCTGTGGTCGAGGTCGGACGGGGATGCTTGTTGGACCCTACGTATGTCGTCCGCGTGGTGGCTCGCGCCTGAGGATCGGCGTTTCACGTGGAACGTCGACGAGTCCTGACGCGATGATCCCGTGGATCCGCACGGACACTCCTCTCGCTTGTCGACGCGACGGAGCTGCGTGGCCTCTCAGGCGATTGCGCCATCGAGTGGCCAGTCCGCCCGACCTGAGTAACGTCACAGTGCCCATCGAGCGCACGAGGGGGGCGAGGGAGACCGGTTCGGTACCCGCTGATCGAGGGCGCCTCCAACTCGGGCATCGGACATCCCCGGGAGCGACGCCCGGAGTGACTCCTGGCCGGCAGTGGCAGGAGGGCTGTGGTTGGGCTGCACGACCCGCTAGCCATTCTGAAGGCAAGCGTGTGTGGGCTCGCAAGGGGAGTGCCGAGTCGCCCACATCGCCCTACGGTCCTGGCCCGCGTCGGTGCTGAGCTGTCAATGCTCCACGTTGCCCTAGAACGAGGGTGGCCGGAGTGGTTGAGCACACGAGCTGAGGTCGGCACCGCCGTGTCCACGGAGTGGGCTCTGCTGCCTCTGCCCACCGACAGGTCTGTCCAAGTGAGTGCTTGGCGGCAACTGGGGGCTGCGCGGGCGCAAGCGATGATGATGGGGACTCTGCACGAGCCTGCAGTAGCCGGTGAAGCCCACGGCAGCAGGGGCGACCTGGACCAACCTCGCGCGAGCGGCATTTCCTCAGCGGCGACGCGATCCTCTGACCAGACGGACCAACGCGCGGCCACCTGATCCCGGGTGCGGGCGCGATCGGGCAAGCTGAAGGTGAGTGGGGCTTCTACGTCTCCCTCCGCCCAGAAGGCCGGCGCTGTGACGGCCGGGGGAGCGTTCTAGCGCTCAGGCCTCCGCCACTGCCGCGCCGGTGAGACGGAGTCCGAGTGAGGACAGCCCTCTGGAGAAGGCGGTCACCTCGCTCGGGCGTGCGGCCCAAGTCCGTCGCCCTCATGCGCCGTGGGCCTCGAGGCCGGAATGTCCCGTCGCCTACTCCGAATGGGTGAAGATCGGAGCCCTGCTCCAGCGGCACCCTAGAACTGCCGATCCGGCCCGGGGAGGGGCTTACGAAGAGCCTCCGGCTGAAGATCCCAGGAGAGCTACATGTATCCCCCTCACCGTAGGCGGCAGCGAGGGTAGAGGCCGGCCAGTGGACTCGCTCGGCAGCCAACGAGGGCAACGTCTCTCCCTCACCCATCCGCGCGCCGCACCGGGATGCACCCCCTCAAGGACTACGTGCGGTCATCTCGATTCGTCAGGGCGGCGAAGGGCCGGAACGGCACGGTACCTGACTCAGGTCGTTGCGGCGCACCATCCCCTCTGCTGCTCAGCAGTGCCGTCAGCGCGACCGCTGCGTCCAGCCGTTCAGCCGTGCAGCCGGGCACACGGGGGCCGGAGACTTGGAGCGGCGCACGCAGCTGACGGATCGGATGTACGGCCACGAGGTCAGTGCCACCCTCGGAATCAAGGCCTCGCGTCATTCCCCGCGGCAGGTGAAGGGTCTCGGTTGCAAGGACCGGGACCTGAGCGGAAGAGCGAGCGGCTTGCGTCGTTTCACGTGAAACAAGGGGGAGGACTTGGCCCGCTGATATTGATTGCGTGCCAAGGGCTGCATCAGGGCCCAGCGGGCTGGGCGCGCTGACCATCGCTCGTCACTCGGCGGTCCCGCTTGTTGCCCTCCCAGCGCTAGGAGGCCTTGCCAGCTCGTGCCAGAGATGCCCGAGGCCGGCAGATCGGTCCCCAGTGGGAGCAGAAGCGCTACGAGCTCATTCGGCGTCCCTATCGCGCACCAACGAGAGCGATGAGGAGGCTGAAGTCGAGGCCCCCACCGCTGCCAACTCATGGTGCTCAATCGCAGGGTGTGGCTCTCGACCCGGCCGATGACGGCTTAGGAGGGCCTCCCCTCGGTATCGGCGCCGACTCCGCCGCGGCTCAGCAGTCAGCGGAGACGTCGGCCGTCCTCCCCCTGGACGGCCGGCCGCAGTCGGCGTGAATCCCGCCTTCGCAGGCGAGAAGCCCGCGCAGCCACGCTGGACGAGGAGGGGACGGGCGGCGGGCGCGGGTCGTCGGACCGCCATGGTCCCTCCAGCCTCGGCTGTCCGCAGCGGCGGTGGGGCACGCGGGCAACCCGCTCTGATGGAGACCCACGAGACTTGGAGCTCGACGATTGCGACGTCGGGGGGAGTCCGGAGTCGGCCCGGGGGATCCGTACCTGGGCATCCGCGTGTGGTAGACGATACGCGGCCAGGATCGCCGTGAACCGGAGGCCCTAGCGGCACTGTGCTCGGCTAACGAAAGGGCGCTCATGCCCGGGGTCACGTCCAGCGCACTCATGGTGCCGCTGCTCATGTTTCACGTGGAACAGGACCGCCGCGTATGGGACCAATGCAGGGACACCGGATTACAAGCATCCCGTGTGGCTGTGCGCGGGCCCGTTAGCGGTTGGAATCGCGGCGCTACCCCACAGGCCTTTCGCCTTCGTCGCGTGCCGTTACGAATGCGGCCCCAGTGACGCTCGCCATCGTCAAGAGGGCCATGTCGCAGGGGTGTTCAATGCGCCGGCAAGGATTGCCGGGCGCCTTGTCTCGTCGTCCCGACGTGGCGGCCCATTCGACGCGCTCGGGAAGCGCCTCCGCGGCCTTCTTTCGGCAATAGTGCGGGGAGCTGTGTGCCTGTACGGCAAAGGGTGGAGGCGAGCAGGAGAACATCGGTTGGCCAGGAGCCTGGGGCTGTTGTACAGACAGCGGTCTTTGGACGGGCTGACGGCCGCTGAGGGGGCCAGCTATGTCCTGCCCATCGAGGCCGCAGCAGGGCCCGCCGACCTCAGCCAGGAGGCGGCATTGGCTGGGGGACTGGTCATTCTCAGCGCAGCTGCAGGGTGGAACGACGTCGTCGGGCGTTCGTGGTCCTTGCTACCGCCCCGCCCAGCCAAGTCTTGGCTGCCCCCAACCCCGGCCAGGCATCAGGCGCGTCGACCGGGGCCCTGTCGTCTTCCCGTGAGGCGAGAAGACGATCCGCTCCGTCAGCAGGCGCAGCGTGCATTGGTGTCGTTGCCAGAGCAACGCGCACGATTTCCGGTCCCGCAGGCACTGATGCATGGAGCCTCCCGATCCCCAACGCTCCCGCTGATAGGAGTAGAACGCATGAATCAGGTACCCGTCATTGCCGGAGCGCAGCAACGCTCCCCCCTGCCTGCCGCGGCTCATACGTATGCGGCGCCCAAGGCCGGTGATGGGGCACGGTGGCGGTACCGAGGAGACGGGGCATGCGGGGCGGCGGCGGCAACCTGTCGCGATCCCGGGATCAGGTCCGAACTCGACCTAGTGGGACTGCCTATCGACTTCTGCTCGAATTCAGCTATGCCTCTCCTACCAACCCCAAGGCGCGAACAGGGGAAGTGTCGCGAAGAAGAGCAACTCCGGACCTCCTCCCGGCCTTTGCCACGCATGCCATTGACCGCGTTTCACGTGGAACATCGAAACGGCGCTGGCCTCCGGGGATTTCAGAGGCAGCTACGGTCCTCCACCGAAGGCTTGAGAGAGAGACCCTGTCGTGGGAATCGCAGAAACTGGCGACGCTTGGAGCCTCTTGGTGTCGCTTCCTCGGCTCGGCAGGTGTCGGGCGTGCTCGACACGCCGGCACTCCCGCAGAGTCAGCCCTATGCCGGCGTAGTCCTCACATTGCCGGAGCCGCTTCCGCAAGCCCTGGCGGTAGCGGTAGCCGCAGCCTGCTTCGGATAGGTCGACTTGTGCCCGTGGATCAAGGGGTGCTGTCGACCTCAGGCACCAGGTTCGTCGCTGCCTCAGTGTGCGGCGTGCTGTCACGCATCACCCATCACTCATTCCCTCGTAGCGCCTATCGCTGAGGACACCTAGGGCGCCACCGTTTCACCAGCCGGGCCGCGCGTTTCACGTGAAACGCGCGCACAGGGTGCGTGATGGCATGAATACCTGTGCACGACCTCGGACGGGCAGACCTGGCTCCGAGGGCTCGCACGGCCCTCAGTGGCCACACGTCCTCCCTTGTCTCCGGCGCAACTGGGAGGGCTTGGACGCTCTCCGCCCCACGGAGCCCGAGGTCTCCCTGCGTCTGCGGGGTTCCGCCGTTCATGCTCGCGACGGAGCCGGTTCCACCGGTGCAGCACCGACGTCCGAGTCATACGCCCCCGGTGGCTGGGCGGGGTTCGACAAGGCTGCCCGCGGTTAGTGAGGGGTTCTCGTTGCCCCGGGACTCGCTCGACTCTCGCGGGGGCAGGGGCGGCCGGATCAGCAGCCGTGGGGTGCTCCTCTGCGTGCGACGTGCGACGTGCGACGTGCGCGGTGCCGCCGGGTGGCCGTGGAGGCCATCCGGGGCGTAGACGACGACGTGCGGACTCCCGTCGCGTCCGGCGGCTACCCGGGGATGAGGCGGGCGGACGGGGGGGGTCTCGCTGCGGACGGCTCCTCGCTGGCTACCTCTCGCCGTCCGTAGTGATGATGTGCGTGACGCCACCGCGTTAGGGGGGGAGCCCCTTCCGCCCCGAGGGAGACCGCACCGCCTCAGTGTCCGCAGACCCCGCTGCGCGTGGCGCCGCTGGCCAGGCCCCGCCCTGTGTGCACCGCTGGGAACCTGTGGGTGGTGCCCGGTACCCACCCGGCCCTGTACGTCTTTGGTACTCCATCGCAGGTCAGGTATCTCGATCGTGAGGGCATCACCGGGCGCGCTGAGGGTTGTCTACGTCCTCGCTCTCGCGTGGACCCGTTGGCGGCTCCATGGTCACGGGTCGCCACGTCTCCGTTCCACGTGAAACACCATGCTCCTTGCACTCGCCTTGCGTTTGCGCGTGTGAGAACGCGAGCTCGTTCTCATGTACACCGGAGACGCCACCCGTCACCTAGCGATCCTCCAGGACGAGAGCGACCCTCTGGCGGCACGGACCCCTGCCGGCAGATCGTCAGAGTTTCACGTGAAACAGCGAGAGGAGATTCCGGGGAGCGAGAGCGTTTCGTGTTCTGTTAGTGAGACACCGCTCGACGGCCCAGCCCGTCCGCCACGGAGCCGGCCTCGGCAAGGGGGAGTTAGCGTCAGGCCGCCGACCTGAGGGCGTGGCCGGGCAAGGGTGTGGAGCGGGGGGAATCGCTCGCCTTCGCCGGCGCTGAGCACGTTTCCCTCGCGTAGAGCATCGCACCTCTGGCCTCCTAGGCCGCGCGGGTCCAGGGACGAGGGCCGTTGATCGGTGAGCCCATCGGGGCTCGTGACATCGCTCGACATGGCCGACGCACGATCATGCTGCGCGATGAGCGCGTGGCTTCTCGGCTGAGCGGCCGCCCCCGGCGGGCTGCTGGGGCCGCACATCGCAGCTCTGTGTGGCGTACGCAGAATCGACCTGTGGGCGTAGGTCGCGCCAGAGGACGGAGATTCTGTCCGCGGGAGCCTCTATGCGTCCTGCGGGACCTGGTCGCGCCAGCGTGGCAACGGGCCGCCCGGCCCACGGTCTGGCAGGTCGGGATAACAAGATCCACCGCCACCCTACGGAGGACGTGAACAGGCTGGCTGCGGTCCGGGCGGGGGCCGAGGGTGCGGGGAGCGGGGGGTGCGGGGAGTAGGGGGGGCGGTGCTGCGGGGGGGTGCGGGGAGTAGGGGGGCGGTGCTGTGGGGGGGGAGGGCGGGGGACCCTGGGGGACGGAGGGTCGTGGGGACGGGCGGTGAATGCCTTGGTAGTCCCCCTGGCATTGGCCGTCGGAGCAGGAGTCCAGAGCTGGAGGGGTGAAGGGAGCTGGCGGCAGGGGGCCACTGGGCGGCCCAACTGACTGGGTGAACCCCGTAGCGCGAGGGAGCGTGGTCCGCCACGAGGACGGCAGCCAGCGGGGCGCTTCAGGAGAGGGACGCCGGTGCCTGTTTCACGTGAAACCCGTCGGATTGGCGTGCTCGAGGCGCTCAAGCTTCCGGCGTCGCGCGCCGATGGGGGAGGTGAAGCCACCCGAACGGCCTAATGTGGGTGGTGGTCGTGCTGACGCGACGCGTCTCGTCAAGGCAACAGGAGAAGCTGATGTCCCAAGGGCTTGGCTGGCCGGAAGCGACACCTCAGCGCGCTGAGCCGAGTGCCGTCGGGTGGCCTTCGCAGCGGCTGCCCCGACAGGACTCGTCGTCCGCGCACCCCAGTTGGGCGCGGCACCTGGAGCCTGCGGAGTCGGGCGACGTTCCACGTGGAACACTGGAGCCCTCGACGGAAGTGCAGGGCTCAGGAGGAGCAGTGTCTGACCAAGGGTGGGCTGGCCTCGTGCCAGTGCTTCCGAACGCGCCAGTTCCGCAGGCGTGGACCGAGGGGGCGGTGTCAGAGGTCTCATGGACGCGTGACGACGCTGCAGCCCCCGTCACCCACGATGAGGATGCTCTTCGCCTCGTCCCGTCTCAAGAGGCGCCGCCTGCTTCTCCGGAGGGGGAGGGCTCGCTTGATTCGATCAGCGACGCTCTCGCACCTACCGCCGAGGGCGACTCTGACGCTTCCGCCCTGGAGAGTCCTCTCGGCGATGCAGTGACCATGGGCATCCCTGCAGACCTCGAGGATGACGTGGCGCTGCTCACGGATGCCCTTCCGGAGACGTCGGTTGAGGCTCCCCAGCCTGCCGCCCCGAATGCCCCCGCTCCGTCGGCGGCGCCCATAGCGCCCCCCGTTCCTCGGCGGCCGAAGCTCCCCCATCCGCCGACGACGCGGGTGATCACCGTCGCCAACCAGAAGGGCGGCGTCGGCAAGACCACCACGGCGGTGAACCTGGCCGCCGCCTTGGCGCAGTCCGGGCTGGCGACTCTCGTCCTGGACATGGACCCGCAGGGCAACGCGAGTACGGCTCTCGGCATCGACCACCACTCCGAGGTCGCCTCGCTCTACGACGTCGTGGTCGAGGGGACGCCCCTGATCGACGTCATCCAGGAGTGCCCCGATGTGCCCGGCCTCTGGTGCGCGCCCGCCACGGTCGACCTCGCCGGCGCCGAGATCGAGCTCGTCTCGATGGTGGCCCGCGAGACGAGGCTGCGTCGGGCGATCGACGATTACCTAGCGGCCCGCCTGGCCAAGGGCATGCCGCCTCTGGACTACGTCTTCATCGACTGCCCGCCCAGCTTGGGCCTCCTCACGGTCAACGCGTTCGTCGCCGCACGCGAGGTGCTCATCCCCATCCAGTGCGAGTACTACGCCCTGGAGGGCCTCTCACAGCTCCTGAAGAACGTCCAGCTCATCCAGAGCTACCTGAACCCCGAACTCGTCGTCAGCACGATCCTCCTGACGATGTACGACGGCCGGACCCGGCTCTCGGCCCAGGTCGCCGACGAGGTCCGCGCGCACTTCGACGACGAGGTCCTCAGGACGACGGTTCCGCGCAGCGTCCGCATCTCGGAGGCGCCCAGTCACGGGCAGACCGTCATGACCTACGACCCAGCATCGAGCGGAGCCTTCTCCTACCTGGAGGCGGCCCGTGAACTCGCGGAGCAGGTGCTCCGTTCGGCCGCAGGCGAGCAGCAGGAGGAGTTGTCGTGAGCGAGAAGCGTCGTGGGCTCGGCCGCGGTCTGGGTGCCCTCATCCCCAGTGGGACCACCGCCGTCCGCCCGACACCGGGGGATCGTCCCGTCGACGTGTTCTTCCCCGGCCCCGAGAGCGACTCGCCCACGGTCGAGCAGCGCGAGGCTGTTGAAGCCGAAGCACCCCCCGCGGATGCGCCCTCCGGAGAGCCCACGGCCTCCACGGAGGCGCCGGCGGCCCCGAGCACCGAGACGGCTGATCCGGAGACGCCCGCCGCCAGCGACTCCGAGGTCGATGCATGGCTGCACGAACCCTCGACGCCGCCGGTGGCCACCGAGCAGGCACCGGAGCAGGCAGCGGAGCCGGCCCCCGAGCCGGTCCGCCCGGTCGCCCTGGACGACGGCGGCCTCGTGCCCGTGCCTGGTGCGACGTTCGCGGAACTGCCCGTGGGGGAGATCCGGCCGAACTCGCGTCAGCCGCGGCAGGTCTTCGACGAGGAGCAGCTCGCCGAGCTCGTGCACTCCATCCGCGAGATCGGAGTCCTCCAGCCCGTGGTCGTGCGGGCCCGCGGCAGCGAGGGCGACGGCTACGAGCTCGTCATGGGCGAGCGGCGTTGGCGGGCGGCCCAGGAGGCAGGTCTCGAGCGGATCCCGGCGATCATCCGCGAGACCAACGACGACGTCATGCTCCGGGACGCGCTCCTGGAGAACCTCCACCGGGCGCAGCTCAACCCGCTGGAAGAGGCGGCGGCCTACCAGCAGCTGCTCGACGACTTCGGCTGCACGCACGACGAGCTCGCCCAGCGGATCGGACGGTCACGGCCGCAGATCAGCAACACGATCCGGCTCATGAAGCTCCCCGCGCTGGTCCAGCGGCGGGTCGCCGCCGGCGTCCTCTCCGCGGGTCACGCGCGCGCGCTGCTGGGCCTCGAGGACCCGGCAGCGATGGAGCGGCTTGCGCAGCGCGTCGTCGCGGAGGGCCTGTCCGTCCGCGCGGTGGAGGAGATCGTCGCCCTCGGCGACGAGGTCCGGCCCAAGAAGGCCGTGAACAAGCCGCGGCCGGGAGGCCACCAGCCCGAGCTGGACGCCGTCGCGTCGCGCCTGGGGGACCGGCTCGACACCAAGGTCACGATCGCCCTCGGCCGTTCCAAGGGGAAGCTGAGCGTCGAGTTCGCAAGCGTCGAGGACCTGAACCGGATCCTGTCCGTGCTCGCCCCCGGCGACCCGGGCGCGTTCCGCGAGAACTGACCGCCGCGCGGTCCGACGACGAAGGGGTACGAGCCTGACGGCTCGTACCCCTTCGTCGTTGCCGGCGACGCCTACGGGGTGGCTCGCGACACTGCTGCGTCGACGAGGGCCCGGTAGGTGTCGGCCTGGGTCCTGCTCGACGCTTCGAGTGCCTGGGGGAGCAGCGACGTCTCCGTCATCCCCGGGGCGACGTTCACCTCGAGGAACCAGGGCACGCCGGCGGCGTCCACGACGATGTCGGTGCGCGAGACGTCCCGGAGACCGAATGCCCGGTGAGCGGTGAGCGCGACGTCGCTGCAGGCGGACAGCGCGGCCTCGGCGAGCCGGGCGGGAGTGAAGAACTCCGTCGCCCCCGCGGTGTAGCGGGCCTCGTAGTCGTACACGCCCCCGTCGGCGACCACCTCGACAGCCGGAAGGGCCACCGGGCCGCCGTCGAGATCCAGGACGGTGACCGCCACCTCGGTACCGGTCACGAGGCGCTGGAGCAGAGCGACGGAGCCGTAGGCGAAGCAGTCGACCATCGCTCTCGGCAGCTGCTCCTTGTCGTGCACCACCGTCACGCCCAGGGCGGAGCCACCGCACGCGGGCTTGACGATGAGCGGCAGCCCCAGCCGCTCCAGGACGGCGTCGAGCAGAGCGCCGGCACCGAGCTGGCGGAAGACCGCGTGCGGCAGCGCCAGGCTCTCGGGCACCCGCAGCCCGGCCAGATCGGCGACCTGCCCCGCCACCGACTTGTCCCATGCCGCACGACAGGCGGCACCGGGCGACCCGACGTAGGGCACCCCTACGACGTCGAGGACGTCCCTCAGGCTGCCGTCCTCACCCGACGCGCCGTGCAGGAGCGGCCAGACGACGTCCACGGAACCTTGGGCGAGCCGGGGCAGGAGGTCGGCGTCGAGGTCGGCGACCTCCACGAGGCAGCCGGCCTCCCGGAGGGCTTCGGCGACCCGCCGGCCCGAACGGAGGGAGACGTCCCGCTCGTGGGAGAGGCCGCCGGCGAGGACGAGGACGCGCAGATCCATGGGGGTCATTCATCTCTCCCGAGTGGGGACAGGACGGTGCGAGGGTGAGGAGGCGGCGCGGCGGGAGCCGCGTCGCCACAGGACGGGTGGAGAGCCGTCAGGCGGTGTCGGGCGAGGGGGAGGCGGGGGAGTCGTCGGGGACGGGCGCCGCCGCCGTCCCGACGCCGAACGTGGTGAGGAGGTCCAGCTCGCTGTCGATGACGAGGGCGAGCCGGCGCACGCCCTCGCGGATGCGCTCGGAGGTGGGGTAGCAGTACGACAGGCGCAGCGACGTCCGCCCCTGCCCGTCGGCGTAGAACGCGGTGCCGGGGACGTAGGCGACCCGCTCGGTCACCGCCCGAGGCAGCATGGCCTTGGCGTCGAGCCCGGGCGGCAGCTGCACCCACACGTAGAAGCCGCCGCGCGGCACGTTCCACGACGCGCGGGGGATCAGCTCGCCGAGGGCGTCGATCATCGCGTCGCGGCGCTCCCGGTACAGGTCGCGGAAGACGCCGACCTGGTGCTTCCAGTCGTGCGTCGTCAGGTAGCGGGCGATGGCCAGCTGGGAGAAGTTGCTCGGGCACAGGATCGCCGACTCGCTCGCCAGCACGAGCTTCTCGCGGACGGCGTGCGGTGCGACCGCCCAGCCGACCCGCAGCCCTGGCGCGAAGGTCTTGGAGAACGACCCGAGGTAGATGACGCCGTCGGGGTCGTAGGACTGCAGGGACGGCAGGGGATCCCCGTCGAAGCCGAGCAGGCCGTACGGATCGTCCTCGAGCACCAGCACCCCGAAGCGCCGCGCGATCTCGACGATCCGGGGCCTGCGCTCCGCGGACATCGTGACGCCGGCGGGGTTGTGGTGGTTGGGCACGGTGTACAGGAGCTTCACGCGACGCCCGGCGGCACGCAGCGACGTCAGGGTCGCCTCGAGCGCCTCGGGGATCAAACCGTCGGCGTCGAGGGGGACGTGCACGACGTCGGCCTGATAGGCCCGGAAGACCCCCAGCGCCCCGACGTAGCTGGGGGCCTCGGCCACCACGACGTCGCCCGGGTCGACGAAGATGCGGGTCACGAGGTCGAGCGCCTGCTGCGAGCCCGTCGTCACCACGATGTCGTCGGGGTGGCACTGCACGGCCTGCGGGCTCATCACGCCGATGATCTGCTCGCGCAGGTCGGGGTGCCCCTGGCCCGAGCCGTACTGCAATGCGACGGTGCCGTGCTCGGACACCAGCGACTGCATGGAACCGGCGACGACGTCGAGCGGCAGCGCGTTGAGGAACGGCATCCCGCCGGCGAGGGACACGACCTCGGGGCGGCTCGCCACGGCGAACAGGGCGCGGATCTCCGAGGCGGTCATGCCCCGGGTGCGCGTGGCGTAGGCGCCCACCCAACGGTCGAGCCGACTGCCCTGTCGGTCATGGGGATCCACGGTGACTCCCTTCGGTGCGGAGGTTCCATTGTCCGGCACGCGAGGGCGGGTCGCTCATGTCGGAGGGGGCCGCTGCCAGGGCACCATGGCGTCGTCGCTGCGGTCTGCGTACGATGACCAGCAGTGACGAGTGAACCGTCGCGCCTCGACCTCGTCCTTCCGGGAGTCTCCCATGAGCCTGCGCTGGTCCGTGGTCGCAGGCCTGTCGGCGGGGCTCGCTGCGGGCTTTGTCACCTCTCTGGTGCGGCCACGACGTCGACCGCCGGCCCGTACCGAGGACCGGCTCGCGGCGGTCGGCGGATGACGCGACGCGTCGCGCCCCTGACGCTCGACAACCTCGGCGACCTCTCCGACCCGTGCCGCCGGTGCGTGCTGTGGGAGCTGGACCCGGTGAGTGCCCGCCGGGCCGTCGAGGCCGGGGACCCCGAGTTCGAGAAGGAGGCGTGGCTGTCGTCCACCCTGCTCGAGTGGGGGTCCTGCGGGCGGCTGGCCTACGTGGACGACGAACCGGCCGGGCACGTGCTCTACGCCCCGCCCGGGTTCGTGCCCCGCGCACAGTCGTTCCCCACGTCGCCCGTGAGCGCCGACGCCGTCCTGCTGATGTCGCTGCGCATCCTTCCCCGGTTCCGCGACGGGGGGATCGCCCGGATGCTGATTCAGGGGGCTGCCAAGGACCTGGCGCGCCGCGGGGTCAAGGCCATCGAGACGTTCGCGCTGGCGGAATCACGAGGAGACGCGGCGCCGGCCGTCCGGCAGGGCAACGGGCCGACGCCCGGCGACGAAGCGGCGTGCCTGCTCGCGGAGGGCTTCCTCAGCGCCGTCGGCTTCACGACCGTGCGCCAGCACCACCGCTTCCCCCGGATGCGTCTGGAGCTGCGGACCGCGGTGTCATGGCGGGAGGACATGGAGGCGGCGCTCGAGCGTCTCCTCGCCTCCGTGCCCGTGCCGGCGATGACCACCCGCTGAACCCAGCGCCCTCACGAACGAACGACGAAGGCCGGACCCCGAGCGGGGTCCGACCTTCGCGGTGATGCGGGGACTCAGGCGATCCACTGCTCCAGCTCGCGCAGGAGCAGCAGCTTCGGCTTGGCACCGGTGATGGACTTCACGACCTCACCGTCGACGTACACGTTGATCGTGGGCATCGACACGATGCCGTAGGCGGCGGTCACCTGCGGGTTGTCGTCGGTGTTCACCGAGACGACCTCGATCCGCTCGGCGTGCTCGGTCGCGATCTCCTCGAGCACCGGCGCCACGAGCTTGCAGGGGGTGCACCAGGGCGCCCAGAAGTCGACGATGACCGGCTTGGAGGACTTCAGGACGTCCTGCTCGAACGTCGCGTCGGTGGCTTCTTTCGTGGCTGCCATGGTCGGTGCACACTCCACGTGCTCGGGGGCTCGGGGCCCGGGGGAGAAGTCCGCGCGGGGCGGGGATCAGCCGGCGGTGGCCGCGGCGGTGACTGCAGCGGACTCGGCGGCGCCGGGGCGCTCCGGGTCGGTCTCGTCGGCCAGGGCCGCGAGGTAGTGCTCGGCGTCGAGGGCGGCCACACAGCCGGACCCCGCCGCGGTGATGGCCTGACGATACGTGTGGTCGACGACGTCCCCGCAGGCGAACACGCCCGGCAGGTTGGTCCGCGAGGACCGCCCCTCGACGGCGATGTACCCGTTGCGGTCGAGCTCGACCTGACCCGCCACCAGCGAGCTGCGCGGGTCGTGCCCGATGGCGACGAAGACGCCCGTCACGGGGAGCTCGGACTCGACGCCGGTCGTCACGTCCCGCAGGCGGATCCCCGACACCTTGGCGTCGCCGAGGACGTCGGCGACCTCACTGTTCCAACGGAACGAGATCTTGGGGTCGGCGAAGGCGCGCTCCTGCATGATCTTGGAGGCGCGCAGCTGGTCGCGGCGGTGCACGAGCGTCACCGAGCGCGCGAACCGGGTGAGGAACGTGGCCTCCTCCAGCGCGGAGTCACCGCCACCGATGACGGCGATGTCCTGGTCGCGGAAGAAGAAGCCGTCACACGTCGCGCACCACGACACACCCTTGCCGGAGAGCCGCTTCTCGCTGTCGAGGCCGAGCTCCCGGTAGGCCGAGCCGGTCGCGAGGATGACCGTGCGGGCCAGGTGCGTGGCCCGCGTGCCCCACTTCTCGTCGCCGACGACGACCTTCTTCACCGAGCCCGAGAGGTCGACCTCGACGACGTCGTCACTGACCAGCTCGGCGCCGAACTTCTCGGCCTGGGCACGCAGCTTGTCCATCAGCTCGGGGCCCTGCACGCCGTCGGGGAACCCGGGGAAGTTCTCGACCTCGCTGGTGTTCATCAGGGCCCCACCCGCGGTGACGGACCCCTCGAAGACCAGCGGGTTGAGCTGGGCGCGGGCTGCGTACACCGCCGCCGTGTACCCGGCAGGGCCGGAACCGATGACGATCACATCGCGGACGACGTCACTCACGTGGTGCTCCAGGGACGGGCGGTTGATTCGGCGACGACAACCGATCCTAGGTGCCCGGTGTTCCCCGGGGGACCACGCGCGGGCCTAGCGGTCGATCCGGGTGTAGGAGAAGGCGCCGTCGTCGGCGGAGGCGTCCCCGCACCGCCGGGACACCGCGTACACCTCGACCGAGGACTGCCCGGGCGTGGGGACGACGAGCAGCGCGGCGTCGCGACCCTCGTACCGGGCG
The DNA here is from genome assembly GCA_046330935.1 of Kineosporiaceae bacterium. Classification (GTDB taxonomy): domain Bacteria; phylum Actinomycetota; class Actinomycetes; order Actinomycetales; family Kineosporiaceae; genus JAXLRU01. Next base: position 744,772 of record JAXLRU010000002.1, on the reverse strand, counting down.
AGGTCGACGGCCAGCGGGACGACGTCGGCGAGCCCCAGCCCGGCCAGGCACTGCTGGAGCGCCGCGGGATCGCGCAGCCGCTCGTCGCCGGCGGCGTACGCGGCCTGGGCGGACGGGGAGGGCCGCCCGGCGGAGCCGCCCTCGGCGGCCTTCCCGTCGGCGCCGTCGCCCGAGTCGAACGCGGCACTGTCGCGGCCGTCGACGAGCCGGGCCACCTGGGCCGTCAGGGAGGCCTTGCGGTAGTCGGTCCCGGTCGCCTGGACGGCGGCGGCGAGGGCCACCCGCCCCCGCTCGCCGTTCAGCGACATGTCGGCGGAGGCGGCGGCCGGCTTGTCGGCGTCCTGCCCGCCGGGGGCCCACGCCTGGACGGCGACGGCGAGCCCGCCGAGGACACCCGCGATGCCCGCCGCGGCGGCCATGAGCGGCAGCCAGCGGGGCGCGGTGCGGGCCCGGCCGGCACGCCCCGTGGGACGGCGCAGCACGGTGAGCCCGGAGACCTCGGCCGCGCCGTCGGCCGCGCCGTCGGCCGCGGACGCCTCGTCGGCATCGGTGGCGCGCATCGCGGCAAGCGGCGTCGGCGTCGAGCGGGGGGAGACCGCGGGGGAGCCCTCGGCCAGCAGTGCGGCCTCGATCCGCCCCCACACGTCGTCGGGCATCGGTCCGGGGTCCTCGGCCAGCAGCAGCTTGCGGACGGCGTCGAGCTCCTCGAGGTCGGCACGGCACTGAGCGCAGCCCGCCACGTGGTCGGCGACGAGCGCGTCGTCGGCCTCGGTGAGCACGCCGGCGGCGTGGTCGGCGAGGGCGTCGCGGTCGGGGTGGCGGGGGGGTGCGATGTCGGTGGGGGCCGGGGTGGGCTGGTCCTCGTACGGCGGCTGCGCGCTCACGCGGCACCTCCTCCCTCGGTGGGTCGGGTCCCCGTCCGGCGCGTCGCCGCGTCACCGGGGGGATCGGCGTCGTGCCCGGCGGCGGCCGTGGGGGTCGCCGGTGCGACGCGCGGGCCGCCCCCCTGGTTCCCGGGTCGTCCCCCTGGATCCCCGGGGGTCGACGCCCCCCGCAGCAGGACGGCGAGGGCCGCCCTCCCGCGCGAGCACCGCGACTTCACCGTGCCCTCGGCGACGCCGAGCATGCCGGCGGCCTCGGAGACGGACAGCTCCTCCATGTCGACCAGCACGATGGCGGCGCGCTGGCCCTCGGGCAGCAGGGCCAGCGCCGCGCGGACGTCGAGTCGCGCCTCGGTCGCCGCGTGGTCGTCGCGCCGGGACGCCACCTCGCGGTCGCCCCACGCGACGGTGGGCCGCACCTGCCGGCGCCGGATGCGGTCGAGGCAGGCGTTGACGACGACCCGGTGCAGCCACGTCGTCACCGCGGCGTCGCCCCGGTAGGAGCCGGCGTTGCGGTAGGCGGAGATCAGGGCGTCCTGCAGGGCGTCCTCCGCCTCCTGGCGGTCGGACATCGTGCGGGCGGCGACGGCCCACAGCCGGTCGCGGTGGCGCCGGACCAGTTCCGTGAACGCGGTGGGGTCGCCCGCGACGTGGGCCGCCATGAGGGCCTTGTCGTCCCGTTCGGCCAACGGCAGGCCGCTCGGTGCGGCGAGTCCGGTCACCCCGTGTGCGGCGGGGGCGTCCGTGGGCGCGTCCGAGCTCATCGTCGGGCCGGCGTCGCGGGCATGGCGGGCATCCTCATCGGTCGTGGCGGGGCTCAGCGCACCCGGACGTCGGACACCTCGGCGCGGTACCCGCCGTCCACCCGCGGCAGTTCCGTGAACCACAGCAGCAGGTAGGCGCCGGTGACCGGGCGTGCGGGGACCAGGGTAGCCGTGCCGTCGGCCACGTCGGCGGTCGCGACGACCGTGCTGCCCTGCAGGTCAGGGCCGGGCGCGGTGCGCAGCTCGACCTTGCCGCCCTCGCCGTCGATCTTGGCGACGACGCCGCTGACGGTCCCCTTGCTCAGCTGCAGCGCCAGGCCGAGGCCGTCCTTGAGCCCGCCGAACGTGGCGGAGCGGTACCGGTCGGAGCGCCACGAGCTGCCGGCGCGCGAGTCGACCGCACGCCCGGCGTCGTCGTCGTTCTCGCGCCCGTCCCCCTGCGGGTCCATGGCGATCGCCCGAAGCACGGACGCCGGGCCCGCGGTGGCGCTGGCCGCCGGCGCGGGGCTGCGCGGCCCGGCCGCCACGGGGGGCAGCGTGATCGAGTCGTCGTCCGAGAACAGGTGAAGGCCGTCGCGGGTGATCTCACGGACCGCCGCGACGCCCACCACCAGGCCCACGAGCACCAGCACCGCCATGATCGCGAGCACCGCGCGGGACTGGCGCTCGTCGGGAGCGGCCACGCTGAGCGGGTCGATGCCGGGCAGCTGCGGCACCGGGCCGCCGGAGTCGGCCTCCGCGGTGGGGAGGGGGTTGTCGGCCCAGTCCCACAGCGTCGCCGCCGAGGTGGAGGGCCGGTAGGCGGCGGGGATGTCGGCCTCGCCCAGCGCCGGGACGACGGAGCGCGCCGCGGTGGTTCCCTGAGCGGCCGAGGGGGCCGAGGGCCCGGGGGCCGACGGCGTGGGGGACGCGGAGGCTGTCACGGGGGAGGGCCGGGCGGCGGCCGCCACGGGCTCCACCGAGGGCGCCTCCCGCACGTCCGCCACCGTCGCGGCGGGCGCGCGCAGGTCGACGCGGGCGATCTCGGCGGTGACGGGCCGCGAGGGACCCGTCGCGTCGAGCGCACCAGGCGTGGCCACGGGAGCGCGTTCGGCCCAGGGGGCCAGCTGCTCGGCGAGTTCGCGGGGCGAGAGAGGGCCGTCGAGGTCGGTCCCGAGGGTGACCCGGCAGAGGGTGTCGAGGTCGTTCGGGACGCCGCCGACGAGGTCGGCCGGCCCCACCACGGCGCCTGCGAGCCGGGGTGCCTGAGGCAGGCCCGCGGCCAGCGACGCCGGCCCGTGCCAGCGGCCGGTCAGCGCGGCGTTGAGCGCCCGGACGAGCCCGACGGCGTCGGCGCGGCGTGCGGCGTCCCCGGTCACGACGAGGCCCTGACGGACGGCGGCGATGCCCACGCCGTCCACGCTCACCCGGCCGTCGTCGTCCACGACGATGTCGGCCGTGGACAGCCGGGTGTGGTGCAGCCCGCGGGCGCCGCTGCGCGCCAGCACGCGCGCGGCCTCGCCGATGATCCGGCGGGCCGACTCGGGGGGTAGGGGCTGGCCGTCGAGGAGGCGGCGCAGGGTGCGCCCGGCGGGCACGGGGAGGACGACCCACGAGCGGTGCTCGTCGGAGCCGACGTCGCGCACGGGGACGAGCCCGTCGAGCGTGACGGCGCGGGCGCGGCGGGCGGCGTCGATCAGATCGGAGGCGGCGGCTCCGGGGCGGGCCAGCCACAGGCGAACGCGCGCGCCGTCCTGGACGTCCTCCGCCGACCATTCGCGCACGGCGTCCGCGAGGACGGCGGCGACGGGCGCGTCGAGGCGGTAACGGCCGCCGATGAGGGTGCCGTGGCCCACCTCGGGCGGCGACGCCCCCACCGTGCTCGTCATCTCGACGCGACCCCCTCCCTCGACCCCACCTCGTGCTGCCTCGCGGCCATCGTACGGAAGCCCCGCCGCCCCGGGCGCGCCGGAACCACCCGACGGTCACGTGGTGCGCCCGGGCGACTCCTCAAAGTGATCATCGAAGGGCGTCGTCAGCTGGCGGACGCCATGCCCTGCGCCTCGAGGTAGTGCTGCAACGACGTCACATGTCGTGCGATCCGGCCCAGGACGAGCGTGTGCGCCGTCCGCGTGACGGTCACGGTGATCCGCCCCTTGGCGTCGAACTGCACGCCGTCGTCGGCGACGACCACCTCGCCCGCTCCCCCCGAGACGGCGGTCCGCGCCGAGGACAGCACGACCCCGGGGTCCTTGCTCGTCTGCCAGCTCAGCTGGGCGGCGCGCGCCGCCGTCGCCGCCTGGTCGTCGGCCTGCAGGGGGTTGAGGCCGACGGCGATGAGGTCGAACAGCGAGACGGAGACGACCACGAGCGCGACGGTGATCCGCAGCAGCCAGCCGACGACGATCGCCCCGGCGTCACCGTGCCCACGACGCCGGGGGCCTGTGCGTCGCGGACCACCCATGGCATTCGGGTTCGGCAGCGGGGGCCGGGTCTTGAGGGGCCTCACCCGTGCGGGCGCGCCCGCACGGTCGGCGGGCCACGGTGGGTCACGTGCGGGCGGGGTGGGCGGGCGGCCACGGCACCACCCGACCGACGTCAGCGGCGGCGCGCCACGCGGGCGGTGAGCCCGGAGACCCGGCGCAGCACGGGGCCCAGCGCGAGGTCGATCTCGCGGACGCGCAGCAGCCGCGCGGCGCCGACGTAGACGCCGAGCAGGACGATCAGGCCACCGGTGAGGGCGGCACCCGAGGCGGTCGTGCCGGCGGACGCCAGGGACAGGTCCCCGAACCCGCGCACGACGCCGTGGACGGTCAACCAGGCCAGGCCGCCGGCGAGGGCGCCGGCCACGGCGAGCCGGGCGTGCACGGACAGGACGCGCGCGCCGTCCGCCCCGCCCAGGCGCCGCGACAGCAGCCGCGCGAGGAGGGTGCTCGTGAGCAGGTTCGCCGCACTCATCCCGAGGCCGACGCCGACGAGCACCCACTGCGGGTCGAGCAGGTGGCGGGCCAGCAGCGAGCCGGTCACGGTGACGGCCACCGCGGGCACCTGCACCCAGAACGGCGTGCGGGCGTCCTCGTAGGCGTAGAACACGCGTTGCTGCAGGTAGGAGGCGCTGAACGCGACCATGCCGACGCTCATCGCCATGGCGCCGTAGGCGGCGCCCGGGTTCCAGTGGAGCAGCCGGACGGCGACCGGCGCCAGCGACATGATCCCCGCCGTCGCGAGGATGCTGGCCGTGGCCATGGTGCGCATGCCCAGCGACAGGTCGGCGCGGACGGCGCCGGTGTCGCCCGCCTGCGCGGCCCGCGACAGGCGCGTGAACAGGGCGGTGACCAGGGAGACCGCCACGAGCGAGTGCGGCAGCATGAACAGCAGGAACGCGTTGTCGTAGAGCGCCGAGCCGGTGCGGGCGCCCTCCTCGCCGTGCGCGGCCACGGCGAGCCCGCCGGCCGACGTCAGCACCTTCGACGTCACGATGTACCCGAGCTGGGCGAGGACGACGGCGGCGAACGTCCAGCCCGCGACGCGGCTCGCCGACCCCAGGCCGACCCCTCGCCAGCCCCAGCGCGGCCGCCACGAGAAGCCCGTGCGCCGCAGGACCGGCCACAGCACGAGGGCCTGGGCGACGACGCCGAGCGTGGCCGTGCCGGCCAGCAGCGCCACCGATCCGCCGGTCCAGGACGTCGCCGAGCGACCGTCGGTGGCGCCCACCGCCCCCTCGACGGCGATGAACACGACCAGTCCGGCGATCGCCACCACGTTGTTGACGACGGGCGCCCACATGTACGCGCCGAACGCGCCGCGGGCGTTGAGCACCTGCCCCCACACCGTGTACAGCCCGTAGAAGAACACCTGCGGCAGGCACCAGAAGGCGAACACCGTGGCCAGCGACACCTGCGCCGGCGTGACGTCGCCGCCCGAGTACAGCCGCGCCAGCAGGGGTGCGGCCGCCGTGACGATCACCGTGATCAGCGCGAGGATGAAGATCGCGGCGCTGAGCAGGCGGTCGACGAAGATCTCGCCCTCGCGCCCCATCCGGGCCGCGCGCGTGATCTGCGGGACGAGGACGGCGTTGAGCACGCCCCCCGCGATCAGCATGAACACGATGTTGGGGATCTTGTTGGCGACCGAGAACGCGTCGGCCCATTCGCCCGACATGCCGATCGCCGCCGCGAGCACCGAGACGCGGGCGAATCCCAGCAGGCGGGAGGTGAGCGTCCCCGCGGCCATGAGGGCGCTGTTGCGGGCGAGCTGGGCCGCGGCGGGCGCCTCGTCGCGCTCGTCGCCGGGCTCGCCTCCCTCGGGCGGCACCCCGGCCCCCTGCGACGGGGGCGGGAGGTCGCCCGAGTCGGGGCCGTCGCCCGCGGCGCGCCCGCCGCCTGCCGGATCGAGCGGGGTCGCGGCCCGGGACGCGCCCGCGAGGGTCCCCGAGACGAGCGGGGCGGCGACGGACGCGGTCACCCCGGACACCCCACCGGCGGCCACGAGCACGCCGCTGCGGCGTCGCTCCTCCTGGGCCACGGCGAGGTCGTCGATGTCGGGCACGTCCTCGGCGCGGATCCGCTTTCGCCCGCGGCGCACGGTGCGCAGGATCCCGACGACCAGCAGGCCGCCGGTGACCGTGATCAGCGCGATCAGCCCTCGCGACTCCCACTCGCGCCGCACCCGCAGCACCAGCGTCACCTTGGGGCTGATCCGCCGGCCCTGCGGCGTGTTCAGCTGCGCGACGACCGAGACGTCGCCGCTCGCCACGGTGCGCAGGGGCACGAGGACCCGGTGCGAGGGGCTGCGCGCGGGCAGCCGCACCGTCAACGGCGCGGGCGTCTCGACCTGCCCGGACTGCGGCTGCAGGCGCAGCTGCACGGTGAGGTCGTAGGGGGTGCGGTTGCGCAGCTGCAGCGGCAGGTCGCCCTTGGAGGTGACGACGTTGTACGGCCCGCCCTGCACGATGGAGACCCCGCCCAGCAGGTTGCGGGCGGTGGAGGTGAGCGGTGCCCGGGCGGTGGCCAGCGCCGCCGCGGACTGCCCCCGCCAGGAGGCCGACACCAGCGAGAGCGCCTGCTCGCGGCCCGACCCGAGGACCGCCTCGGGGTCGCCGAGGGAGCCCGAGAACGTCTGCAGGTGGGCGAACGCGTCGCCGACGGCCTTGACGTGCCCCCCGTCCAGGGGCCGGGCACCCCCGGGGGCCGAGACCCGATCGAGGCGCTGCTCGGGGGCCGACGGCGAGAGGCCGAGCTCGGTCGGCCGGCGCAGCTGCACCCAGTCGGCCCCCCGCAGGGCCGTGAGGGCGCGCTGCAGGGCCTGCCCGGACGGCGTCCAGCTGCGTGGGGTGACGGCGAGCACCTGGCGGCCGGCGTCGCGGTCTTCGAGCGTGACCGCGGCGAGCTCGGCGAGCAGGCGCTGGGTGGCCACGACCGTGGTCTCGGGGTCTGCCGCGGCGGTCAGCGCGGCGGAGATCGCCGGGTCGGCGCCGAGGACGGTGACGTCACCGGCGCGGGCCTTCACCCGGTGCGCGACCGGTGGGGTGGCGCCCTTGGCCGGGGGAGCCGGCGCCCGGACCACCACGGTGCGCCGCCCCGACGCAGCCAGGGCGTCGACCCCGGGCTGGGTCACCGGGCCCTCGTCCATGAGGCCCCAGACGGTGTCGGAGTCGGCGCCGAGCACGTCGTCGACGACGTCCCTGGCGTGCTGCGACGCCTGCGTCAGCAGGTCGCCGGCCTTCGCTCCCGCGACTGCGGGGACGTCCGGGTCCCCCCAGGGCAGCCACGCGACGTCGCGGGACCGGCTCGCCAGGGCGAGGCCGTCGATCCAGCTGCGCGCCCGGGCGCGGCCAGGGTCACCCCCGTTGTCGGCGCCCGTGGCATCGGTCGAGGAGGCCGTCGGCGTCGGCGCGCCGGTCGGGGAACCGGAGGGGGACACCGACCCCGAGGGGGACGTCGAGGGGCCGGCGGAGCTCGGCGTCGGCGCCGGGGTCTGGCCGGGCAGGGGGGCGGGAGCGTCCTCAAGGACGCCGCCGCGCCGCGCCACGGCCGTGACCAGCGCCGGGTCGACGATCCACCCGATGCCGGGGGCGTCGGTGGCGGCCATGACCTGCTCCAGCCGCCCGCCGGGGGCGAGGGCGACGTCGGCGCTCGCGGGCGAGGCGAGGTCGGGCGCGGCGACGCCGGTCAGCGGCACGAGCACGGACAGGCGCGTGGGGGAGTAGTCGGGGGAGTCGGGGCGGGGCCGCCACACCGCGAACGTCGTCTCGCGGGCGAGGACGTCGTCCTCCGACGCCGTCGTGCTCGTCCCCCTGCGCGGGGCGGGCAGCACCTCCACGGCCAGGCCACGGGGCCCGAACGACGCCCGGCGCGTGGGGAGGTCGAGGTCGGCGGCGTCGACCTTCAGGGTGAAGGCGGTGGGACCGTCGGTGCGGGGCAGGTCGACGTGGGCGACCTCGCGGGTGGCGTCGAGCAGGCCGGCGGCCTCGTCGTCGAGGGAGTCGGCGTCGGCGGGGCCGGCCAGGCGGGCCGCCGACCACGCGATGACGTCGGGCCGGGTGCCGAGGCGGCCCTCGTGCAGGAGCAGCCGCACCCGCAGCGGGGACGACGACGTCCCGGTGACGGTGCCGCGCACCCGCAGCACGTCGTCGGCCGTCAGGGACGCGGGGGACAGCTCGGTCAGGCGCAGCGTGACGGGGGTGGCCGCGGGCTGCGCGGAGGGGGACGGGCTGGGCGAGGGGCTCGGCGCGGCCTGCGCGACGAACCCGCCGCCGGCCAGCAGGGCGCCGATCAGGGCGGCTCCGGTCAGCGCGATCGTCCGGGGGAGCAGGCCGAAGCGGGTCACCTGAGATCCGCGAGCACGTCGGCCGCCTGGCGGGCGATCCGACGCTCGTTGGGGAACGCGAGCAGCGCCGCGAGCTCGGCCATCGGCACCCACGCGACGTCGGTGGCCTCCTGGTCGGGATCGCCCTCGATGCTCAGCTCGCCGCCGGTGGCCCGCAGCAGGTAGTGGTGCACGAGCTTGTGGACGCGGCGCCCCTCGACGACGAACCAGTAGTCGATGCTGCCGAGGGTGGCGATCACCTCGCCCTGGATGCCCGTCTCCTCGCGGATCTCGCGGACGGCGGCCTGCTCGGCCGTCTCCTCGCCCTCCAGGTGCCCCTTGGGCAGGCACCACTCCAGCCGGCCGGCCCGGTTGTGCCGCGCGATCACGGCGGCGCGGGCCAGCTCACCGGTGGTGTCGACGACGATGCCGCCCGCCGACGTCTCCTCGACCGTCGTCACGCGACGACGGGAGAAGGGTCTGGGCGGGCGTGGCATGCGGTCACTGTAACTAGTGACGCGCTCGCGGGGCGGTTCGCCACCGGCGCTCGCCCCGCGTCGTCCGCGACGGCGGCGCGCAGCACGGGGGCGGCGGGATCTGGCACGCTTGTCGGTCGTGCGCTCGCAGCCTTCCCCCACCCCGCCCCCGGCGGCCGATCCGGCCGCGGTGGCCAGGGCGCAGCGCGACCTGATCACCGCGCTGGCGCCGATCGACGCCCTCCTGACCGACCTGGGCAGGGTGTTCGCCGAGGCCGGGCACACGCTGGCGCTGGTCGGCGGCCCCGTGCGGGACGCCCTGCTCGGCAGGCGCAGCCCCGACCTCGACTTCACCACCGACGCGCGGCCGGAGACGACGTCGCGGCTGTTGAAGCGGTGGGGCGACGCGCACTGGGACATCGGCAAGGAGTTCGGCACGATCGGTGCCCGCAAGGGCGAGCACGTGGTGGAGGTCACGACCTACCGCACGGAGCAGTACGACGCCGACTCCCGCAAGCCCGTCGTGGCCTTCGGCGACGACCTCGAGGGCGACCTCGTGCGCCGCGACTTCACCGTGAACGCGATGGCCGTGCTGCTGCCGCAGCGCACGTTCGTCGACCCGTTCGGGGGCCTGGAGGACCTCGCCGCGGGCGTGCTGCGCACCCCCGGGACGCCGCAGGCGAGCTTCGACGACGACCCGTTGCGGATGATGCGCGCGGCGCGCTTCTGCTCGCAGCTGGGGTTCACCGTGCGCGAGGACGTGCGCGAGGCGATGACGTCGATGGCCTCGCGGATCGGCATCGTCTCGGCGGAGCGCGTGCGCGTGGAGCTGGAGAAGACGCTGCTGGGGCGGCACCCGCGCGCCGGCCTGCACCTGCTGGTGACGACGGGCATCGCCGACGTCGTCCTGCCCGAGCTGCCCGCCCTGCGCCTGGAGATCGACGAGCACCACCGGCACAAGGACGTCTACGAGCACACGCTGACGGTGCTCGACCAGGCGATCGCCCTGGAGGACGGCCCCGACGGCGCCGTCCCCGGCCCCGACCTGGTGCTGCGGCTCGCGGCGCTGCTGCACGACGTCGGCAAGCCCGCGACGCGGCGGTTCGAGTCGGGCGGCGGGGTGAGCTTCCACCACCACGAGCTGGTGGGGGCGAAGCTCACGGCCAAGCGGATGCGGGCGCTGCGCTTCGACAAGGAGACGACGAAGCAGGTGTCGCGCCTGGTGGAGCTGCACCTGCGGTTCCACGGCTACGGCGACGGCGAGTGGACCGACTCGGCGGTGCGCCGCTACGTCACCGACGCCGGCCCGCTGCTGGAGCGGCTGCACAAGCTGACCCGCTCCGACTGCACCACCCGCAACAAGCGCAAGGCCGACCGCCTCTCGGCCGCCTACGACGACCTCGAGGTGCGCATCGACCGGCTGCGCGCCGAGGAGGAGCTGGCCGCCGTCCGCCCCGACCTCGACGGCAACGCGATCATGGAGATCCTCGGCATCCCGCCGGGCCGCGACGTCGGCCGGGCGTGGGCGTTCCTCAAGGAGCTGCGCCTGGACCGCGGCCCGCTCGACCCCGACGAGGCGCGGGCCGAGCTCGTGCGCTGGTGGGGCGAGCAGCAGGGCTGAGCTCAGAGGCAGAACTCGTTGCCCTCGGGATCGGCCCAGACCGTCCACGTGTAGGCGCCCTGTCGCCCGCCGCCCACCTCGCGAGCGCCGAGGTCGCGCAGCCGCTGCCGGTGCGCCTCTCGCACGCCGTCCCCGCCCGGGGGGCGGAGGTCGAGGTGCATGCGGTTCTTGACCGCCTTGCCCTCGGGCACCGCCTGCAGGTACCAGCGCACGCGCTGCGGGGAGCCCTCGGGCGCCTGCAGGGCCACCCCCTCGCGCCAGACGAGGCGGCCGCGGTGGGTGGCGGTGTCGGCCTCGGTGGCGTGACCCTGCTCGATCATGCTGCGGATGAACGATTCGTCCTGCGGCTCGACCTCCCAGCCCAGGACCTGCGCCCACCATTCGGCGAGCTCGTGCGGGCGGGCGCAGTCGAGCGTGATCTGCACCGCGTAGGGCGGGACCGCCGCCGGGGTCGTCATGCCCGCAGGCTACGCGCGGGCGCCGACACCCGCGCCCGCCGAGCGCAACGGCCGCGCACGGGAGGAGGCCCACACGTACGCGAGGGCCGCGCCCAGGTAGAGCACGACGACCCCGGCGAACACCGGCCGCGAGTACCCGTCGTCGGGCAGGAGCAGCCAGCCCAGGTTGGCGGCGGCGATGAACGCCACGTTGAACACGATGTCGTAGAACGTGAAGACGCGTCCGCGCACGTCGTCGTCCACCTCGGCCTGCACGATGGCGTCCACCGAGATCTTGGCGCCCTGCGCTCCCAGTGCCAGCAGGAACGCCGCCACCAGCGCCACCGGGACGCTCAGCCGCACCACGAGCAGCAGCTCGGCCACGGCGGCCACGACCAGGCAGGCGACGATCCAGCCCCGCCGGCCCCACAGGCGCGCCGCCGACGGCGTGAGCACGGCGGCCGTCGCGAAGCCGACCCCCGAGGCGGCGAAGGCCGCGGCGAGCAGTCCCATGCCGGCGGCGAGGTCGTCGGGATCGGCGAACCACGAGCGGCTGATCAGCACGGTCGCGAACGTCGCGATCCCGTAGCCGAGCCGTAGGGCCCCGATCACCAGCAGCGCGAGCCCCGCCTGCGACCGCTCGCGCAGGTGCGCCAGCGCCTCGCCGATCTCGGCGGGGACCCGCCGCCACGCCTCGCCCAGGCCCTGCCCGGGGGCGGGGGGCCCGCCGTGCGTGAGGTGGTCGGGGCCGAGCGCGTCGCGGTGCAGGCGCAGGGCCAGCCCGGAGGCGCCCGCGTAGATCGCGGCGGCGACGAGCAGGACGACCGCGTCCGTCCCGTCGGAGGCGCCGAGCAGCGTCCGCACGCCGTAGGCGAGGCCGCCGCCGGTGATCGCGGCCAGCGTGCCGGCCGTGGGCGAGACGGCGTTGGCCGTCACGAGGTCCTCGGGCTCGACGACGTGGGGCAGCCCCGCACTGAGCGCCGCGAGCAGGAAGCGATTGACCGACAGGCAGGCCAGGGCGCCCACGTAGAGCCAGGCGCCCACGGCGTCGGACACCACGAGCCCCGCCAGCCCGATCACCAGCGCGGCCCGGACGAGGTTGGCGACCACCAGCACCTGCCTGCGGCGCCACCGGTCCAGCAGCACCCCCGCGAAGGGGCCGACGATCGTGAACGGCGCCGTGGCCAGCGTCAGCAGGCCCGCGACCGCCCCCGGCGTCGCGGCCCGCTCCGGCGAGAACAGCACCAGCCCGGCGAGACCCACCTGGAAGACGCCGTCGGCGCCCTGGGAGGTCAGCCGGACGGCGAGCAGTCGCCGGAAGCCGCGGCCCCGTGCCAGGGCCGCCACGTCGCGGAGCACCCCGGCAGGCATCCGCCCAGCGTAGACGGCGGTTTCGGGCTCTCCGCCGGGGGGCGCCGGGTCATCCGTTCGGTCGATGAGCGAAAAGTTCTGCAACGACGTGCAACGAATCCCGGAGAAGGGGCGTCTTGCGGGATGTGAGTGGCCGTACCGGGCGGCCACGGCGAGGGCGCAGCGCAGCGTCCGAGCGTGACGACGATTCGCAGGCGCGAGGGAGGTCGGCGAGTCAGGGGGTCGTCACAAGGACCAGGCAGGCACGGGCGCGGGGCCCGGGTCTGCGATGGAGAACCCGGCCGCGGGGAGAGCGGCCGGCGGGGGTCACAGGGGTCGACCGGTCGGGGGACCGGTCGACGGGGAACTGCGGGGGACGTTCGGGGGAGTTGCGGGGGACTACGGGGGAACTCGGGGGCTCGGGGGAGCTGCTCGGGGGCGGTGCCGCAGGCCCGGGGGAGGGTCGGCGGTGGCGCGAGCAGTGCGCGGGGGTCGTGGATGTGGGGCCGGTGTCCGGTGGGCACCGGCCCCCGCCGGTTTGCCGTGGGTGAGAATGCGTCGCGACGCCGGCCATCGGCCGGCGCACAGGGGAGGAGCATCACGTGACGGACGGACGACGGATGGCGAGGCTTCGGGTGGGCGCGGGTGCGCTGATGCTCGCGGTCGTCGGCGCGGTGGGCCTTGCGCCCCAGGCTCATGCCGCCACCTGCTACGGCTCGGGCTGCAACGGGAAGGCGCCGGTCGGGACGACGTGTGCGAACGACGCCGTCACTCTCTGGTCGCGCAACGTCTCCTACGGCGAGGGCGTCTGGGAGAACCAGCTGACGTACAAGGCCGAGCTGCGTTACTCGCCGTCCTGCGGTGCGTCGTGGACCAGGGCGACCGGAAAGATCAACTTCACCAGGTCGGATGGGCCGACCTCCTACAGCGTGCGCGTGGAGATCTGGAGCCGCCTCGACCCGAGCCTGCCGGTGAGCGCACCGGCACCCGTCGGTTACGCGGCGGAGCGGACCATCTCGACGGCCAGCAGGACGTCGTTCCAGTTCTCCTCGCCGATGGCGTCCGACACCACCGTCGACCAGGTCAGCGCCTGCCGGAGCACGTACACCAGTCGTCGCGTCTGTTCCGGCTACATGCACCTGTGAGACAGCCGCCTGACCCATCCGGTGTTGCGAGCACCACGAGAATCCGGCTGCAGGGGGCGGGCCGCCGCTGCGTGCGGGGGTGTCAGCCCTCCGCGGCAGCCACGGACTGCCGGCGTGCCAGGGTGCGCGCCGCGGCCTGCCGTGACGGCTCAAGGGGGTCAGGGGACCGCCCCGCGCTGAGCGGGGACGGTGCGAGCCCGTCGCCAGGACCGGCCAGGCGCCGCGCGACGCCTTCCAGTGCCGGGTGGTCCGGTCCCACGTCGAGGACGAACGTGCCCTCCGCGGGCGCGCTGCGATGGTCCCCGCCCCAGCGCAGCAGCCCTTCGCAGTCGGCGAGGACATCTCTGACCAGGAGCAGCTGAGCCGAGGACAGGTCTCCCCGCAGGCCGACCGGGTGCCGACCGGGGTGGAGGGAGACGGCCGTCCCGGACAGCCGGGCCGACAGGTACGCGGCCTCGACCGGGCCGAGGTCGTGCCCGACGGCGTCCCCGGCGCGCAGCGCCTCGATCTCGTAGTGCCAGCGCCTGGCCGCGTGGGCGAGCAGCGTCGCTGCGGGCCCGGGCGCGAGCAGGACCGTGCAGTCGCTGCCCTCGATCACCGTGGCGGGGCAGTCGTCCCGGGTCAGGACCGGCCAGCCGTTCGCGCTGCGGTCCCGTGTCCATGACCGCGCACCGGGGGTGGCCCCCGACGGAGCGCCGACCGGGGTCGCCGTCGCGGGGACGGCGTCGGTTGCCACGACGCCCAGCGCAAGGAGCCCCGTGACGCCGAGCAGTTGGCGACGCGTGGCGCCTGTGGGTTGGGTCGGTGTCATGCGTCGTCCCTCGTTCCGTCGACGGTGATCGGGGTCCTGCCCCGACGCCCTCGGGCGAGGGCGGCGACAGCGAGGACGAAGAGCAGGAGGAGCAGGGCCACGGCCGGGTTGACCCACCCCGGGACCAGCTGCTCGCGGCCGCCGCCCGCGTAATGGCAGACGGACGACAGCGGTGCGAACCGCTGCGTGAGGTAGGGGTATTCGAGCGGCCCCCGCCGGCACCACTCCAGGTTCGATTCCAGGTCGAGGAAGTGTCCCTGGAGGAGACCGGCCACGTAGACGACGACGGCCAGAGGTGGCAGCACGAGCACGCCGGTGAGGGCGAGGCGGCGGGTCACAGTCGCCTCCCCTCACGACGCCAGGCCGCGGCCTTGGCGTTCTCCTGGGCGGTGAGTGTCACGAGGGTCGAGACGAACCCGTTGCAGAAATCGTCCAGGGTGGCGGTGCCCAGCATGCTCGGAAGGAGGGCGTCGAAGCCGGCGCTGCGCTCGATCAGGAGCCGGCGCCCCCACGTGATCACCGGGTCGTTGCCCGAGAGCAGGATGCCCTTCGCCATCGCCCTGGCGTCCGTCTCGTTGTGGAACCGCCCCAGGTAGAACTTCTGCATGCGGGAGAGGAACCCTGCGCCGAGGTAGTAGTCGGCGATCGCGTCGGGGAGGGTGGCCCCACCACGGAGGGCGACGGCGAGGTTGTACGCGTCGGCATCCTCCAGCAGGTCGGTGAGTTTGAACGTCCCCAGGTCGCTCACCTTGGCCAGCTTCTCGCGGCAGTAGGCGCTGCCGGAGGCGAAGGTGCCGCTGTCGCGGCGCCACTCCCCGTAGAAGGTGAACCAGTCCCCGCCCCAGCCTGCGACGTCACCGCGGTTGGTGGCCGTCCCCTTGGGGACCCCCTTGACCAGGACGCCGTTGCACGAGGCGGCGAGGTGACCGACCCCGAGGTTGATGCCGTAGAACGGGTCGCGGATCTCCCTGATGCGGGTGACCCCGGCCGCCTCGACCTTCCGGAGGAAGCCGTCGTCGGCCGAACCGATCAACTGGCCCCAGAGGAGGTCGTTGTACTCCTCGGCCCGCAGGAACTCCAGGACGCGCTGGTTGGGGTCGCCCTTGTCGTACTCGACCGCCAGGGCGTAGAGGCGCCGGATGTAGGCGACGAACGCCGTCAGGTCGGTGGGCGGGGTGTTCACAGCCGCCACGCCGGGGTCGGTGGAGGTCCGCCGGGCGTTCTTGTCGATCTGGACCGCGCCGTCGCCGCTTCCCACGGTGACCGTGGCGATCTGGTTGAACGCCCAGTTCTCGGGCAGGGTGAAGCCCATGTTCCCGGAGAAGCCGGTGGACATCCCCGAGACGAACGACCAGCGCGCGAGGGTGGCGGTGCTCACCTGCGCGCAGACGTTGCGGGAGCCGTAGACCCCGTGCAGGTAGCGCTTGCCGTTGGCCGCCAGACCGGCGACGACCCCACGGAAGTAGGGGATGATCGCGGTCTGGATCTGGTCCTCGGTGGCGTCGAAGTCGACGGCGAAGTAGATGACGGTTCCGGGGTTGAAGCCGTGCCCCTTGGCCGCGGTGTGGGCGCGGCCGCCGTCGTAGTAGCCCTGGGCGTAGGTGAAGTACGACAGCCGCCCCCCGTCGTACTGCGAGATCGGGAATACCCGCAGGCCGCTGGCGAAGATCGTCGCGAGCTCACCGGGCTGGATCTTCTTGTTGAACGAGCTGCCCGGCACGTTGTCGAGGTAACGCCCGATGATCTGGTATCCCGCCGCCTTCAAGGCCGCCGCGCGGGCGGCAGTGATCGTCGAGCTCGCGTCGCAGGCCGAGACCAAACGGTCGGGGTTCCCGGTCGAGACGAGCAGCTGGCACCACGTCGCGTAGTCGCCCTTGCCCGTGACGGGCAGCGCCGAGAACGTCTGGAACGCCTTCACCGCCGCCGTCTGCGTGGAGCCGAAGGAGGACGTGAATGTCGCGTACTCGGAGCCCTTGACCCGGATCCGGTTGAACACCAGGGCCGCGGTGAACAGCTGGACCCACCGCCCGGAGGACCCCACGGAGACGGGGTGCGCCTTGAGGCCGTCGCGCGTCGTGGGTCCGAAGGCGCCGGTGGCCTGGGCGTCGGTGAGGCCCAGCGTGTACTGGATCGCGAGCAGCAGCGCCTTCTGGACGTCGCGGGAGTAGACGCCGTCGCAGGGGATGATGAAGAAGTTGGCCCGGGTCAGCACGTAGGACCCGTTGAGCCACTGCTGGATGCTGCGGACGGCCTCGGTCCCGCCGGCCAGCTGCTGGTAGGCGTCCATCGTCAGGAGCGCCTTGACGACCTTCGGCGGGATGACGGTCAGTGCCGAGTCGAGGTAGAGGCCCGCCTCGGCCATCAGGCCCCTCACCGCGAAGGCGAGGTTGGAGTCGAAGGACCCCGAGATGCCCCGGGGGTCGTACCCCTTGCAGTAGCAGGCGCACTGGACGATCTTGACGATGTTCCGGTTCGTCTCGGTGATCGGGATGCCGCCGCGAGCGGTGAGCCGCGACAGGGTGCCCTCTCCGAAGTTGTCGGACAGGGCGGTGATCCCCAGTTCGTGCTGGAGGGCCCGCGTGAGCCCGTACATGGTCCGCCAACCGGTGATGCCGTCCTCGGGCACCTTCTGGTACCCCGACACCGCCCCGTACGTGGCATTGACCCATCGCTGCGCTTCCAGGACGCGCTCGTCCACGGTGCTCCCCTCGCCGTCGTCGCGCGGAGAACCGGCCCCCGCCGTGGCCGAGACTACGCGACCGACGCCGAACGGCCCGCCCCCTTTCGGGGACGGGCCGTTCACGGGTGGAGCAGGAGATCAGCGCTCGATGTCGCCGCGGATGAACGCCTCGACGTTCGTGCGGGCCTCGGTGTCCTCGACCTGCACGGGCGGGGACTTCATGAAGTACGCAGCGGGGGAGAAGATCGGGCCGCCGACGCCGCGGTCCTTGGCGATCTTCACGGCGCGCACGGCGTCGATGATGATGCCGGCCGAGTTGGGGGAGTCCCAGACCTCGAGCTTGTACTCGAGGTTCAGGGGGACCTCGCCGAACGCGCGACCCTCGAGGCGGACGTAGGCCCACTTGCGGTCGTCGAGCCAGGCGACGTAGTCGGACGGGCCGATGTGGACGTTGCGGTCGTCCTTCTTGCCCGCGAGGGGGCCGTCCTTGAGGTTCGAGGTGACGGCCTGCGTCTTGGAGATCTTCTTGGACTCCAGGCGCTCGCGCTCGAGCATGTTCTTGAAGTCCATGTTGCCGCCGACGTTCAGCTGGTACGTGCGGTCGAGGATGACGCCGCGGTCCTCGAACAGGCGGGCCAGTACGCGGTGGGTGATCGTGGCGCCGACCTGCGACTTGATGTCGTCGCCGACGATCGGGACGCCGGCGTCCTCGAACTTCTTCGCCCACACCGGGTCGGAGGCGATGAACACGGGCAGGGCGTTGACGAAGCCCACGCCGGCGTCGATGCAGCACTGCGCGTAGAACTTGTCGGCCTCCTCCGAACCCACGGGCAGGTAGGAGACGAGGACGTCGACCTGCGCGGCCTTGAGGGCGGCGACGACGTCCACGGGCTCGTCGTCGGACTCGGTGATGGTCTGGCGGTAGTACTTGCCCAGGCCGTCGAGGGTGACGCCGCGCTGCACGGTCACGCCGGTCGGCGGCACGTCGCAGATCTTGATGGTGTTGTTCTCGCTGGACACGATGGCCTCGGCGAGGTCGAACCCGACCTTCTTGGCGTCGACGTCGAACGCGGCGACGAACTCGATGTCGCTGACGTGGTAGTCGCCGAACTGGACGTGCATCAGGCCGGGCACCTTCGCCGAGGCGTCGGTGTCGCGGTAGTAGTGCACGCCCTGGACGAGCGACGCGGCGCAGTTGCCGACGCCGACGATGGCGACGCGAACGGAACCCATTCCTGATCTCCTTGTGAACTGTCGCTCCCGCGGCGAGGGGGCACGGGAGGGCGGGTCTGGCGGCGGGCGGTGGTGCTGGGGACGGCTCGGCGGCCCGTCAGGGGTCGCCGGGCGGGTGCGTCATGCGGCTGTTGCGCTCGGTGTCGATGAGCTCGGACAGCCAGCGGACCTCGCGCTCCACCGATTCGAGCCCGTGGCGTTGCAGCTCGAGGGTGTAGCTGTCGAGGCGCTCGCGGCTGCGGGTCATCGACTGCCGGACGCCGTCCAGCCGCTCCTGCAGGCGCATCCGCCGTCCCTCGAGCACGCGCAGCCGGGTCGCGGCGTCGGTGCGGGCGAAGAAGGCGAAGTGCACGTCGAAGGTGCCGTCCTCCCAGGCCTCGGGGCCGGGTCGGGACAGCAGCGACTGGAAGTGTTCCTTGCCCTCGGCGGTGAGCTCGTACACGATCTTGGCGCGCTTGCCCGCGAGGGGCGGCGCGGCGTCGGCGGGGCCGCTCTCGCGGATCCAGCCGCGCTCGAGCAGGTCCTTCAACGCGGGGTAGAGCGTGCCGTAGGAGAGGGCGCGGAACGGCCCGAGCATCCCGTTGAGTCGCTTGCGCAGCTCGTAGCCGTGCATGGGGGACTCGTGGAGGATGCCCAGGACGGCGAGCTCGAGCACCTCGGAACGCCTGCTCATCGCCGCGCTCCTCTCGGTGGTCGGGCCCGCGGCGCGTGGCCGGGGTGGCCGCGCGGCTCGCAGGATCGTCGGCCGCCGAACGTTTCTCTGACGGCTCGATGTATCGGTGCGATACATCCGGACGATAGGCGGCGCCCGCGCGACATGCAAGCGTCACCGGCAGTTCACCATGCGAAGGGGCCGCCCCCACGCCCGCGACAGCGGCATGGGAGCGGCCCCTGATCCGGCCCGAGCGGGCCGGTCGTGCCGGTGGCGGATCAGGGCACGAGCGGCCCGCCGACGTGCACGGGGGCGTCGAAGCTGGGCACCGACTCCATGCCCGCGGCGTCCACGGCCACGACCCGAAGGATCGTGGTGGTCCCGGCCGGCAGCTTCACCGTCGTCCGCGTGGTCGTCGAGGCCGCGCGGCGCTTGCCCGCGTCGTCGTAGACGCGGTAGGAGACGGGCGCGGTCCCGGTGGTGGGCGCCGTCCAGGTCAACGTCACGACCGACGTCGGGTAGCCGGGCATCATCGGCACCTGGGGGGTCAGGTCGGTGGGCGACCCGGGACGCGCGGTGGGCCCGGCCGGCAGCGTGACGGTGACGGGCGCCGACGCGGGGGCGTTCCCGCAGGGGGCGTTGCGGACCTCCATGTGCGGGTTGACGGTGACGGTGTGCGCCCCCGGGGCCAGCCCGGTGACGCGCGTGGAGCCCAGCGCCTGGGTCTCGGTCGCCCACTGCCCGTCCACGTAGATCGCCGTCCCGGTGGGCTGGCTGTCCTGCGCCCAGGTCACCGTGAGGGTCGAGGCCGACACCGCCTTGACCTTCACCTGACGCGGCGGGGCGATGCCCGAGCTGCGGCAGTTGAGCAGCATGGCGTCGGTGTAGGCGCCCTTCGCCTGCATGCCCGCCGCGTCCACGCCCACGACGGCGACGGTGTACACCTCACCCCACCACAGGCCGTCGAGCATGAGGCTCGTGGCACCGGGGTCCGCGGTGCCGGCGAGCCTGCCGTCGAGGTACACGGCCCAGTGGTCCACCGCGGTCGCGCCCTCGGGCTTGGCGGTCGGCAGGTTCCACTCGACCTTCATGGCCCGGTCCGTCGACGTGATGACGACGGCGTGCGGTGAGGCGGGCGGGCGCGCGCTCGGGCCGGCCGCGGTCGTCACCGCGAGCACGGGGGTGGGGGGCAGGGGTGCGCCGCTGCAGCCCGACGCCCTGACCGAGAGCTTGACGGTCGTCGCGGCGGGCAGGCCCGACAGGTGCACGGGGCGGCCGGTCCACGACTGGGCCACGGCCACGCCGTCCACGAGGACGATGTAGACGCGGTTGCCGCCGATGTCGGCGTCGTACCCCCTGCCCGTGCGCAGTGGGTCGGTCCAGCGCAGCGTCAGGCTGCTGGCGGTGACGTCGCTCGCCATCAGGTCGGTGACCGGCTCGTTCACGCACGGCGGCGGGGTGCCGCGGGGCGGGGCGATGTTGCCGTTGACGGGTGCGCTGGGCGGCGAGACCCTCCCGGCCGCGTCACGGGCCCGCACGGTGAAGCTGTGTCTGGACCCCATGGGCAGGTTGCGGACGACGGCGGATGTCGTGTCGTTGCGGGCGACGACCGTCTTGCCCTCGAGCACCTCGAAGGCCACGGGGCGGCTGCCGCCCTCGGGCACGTCCCAGGCGACGGTGATGGCGTTGCCGATGGTGCGGGTGGTGAGGGCGAACGGTGCGAGGGGACGCGCGGGCGGCCCTCCCGCGGCCCCGGAGCCGACGGCCTGGGCCGCCGAGGGGCTGGTGGCGGCGAGCATCGCCGCGAGAGTGGCCGCCGAGGCCGTGAGGACGGCGGCGGTTCGGGTGTGGTGCGCGCCGGTGCGCAACGGTGCCTCCCGTGGGTGATCGATCCGGTGCCCGCGCGACGCCGTCCGGGGGCGCGCACGAGGGCGGGTCCCATGCAGTCGGGCCGGGCGCGCCGCGTCAAGGAACGGCCGGTCCCGCTGCGCCGGAAGGCGAGGAAGATCGCCATACTCCGACGCAATGTGCTCGATCGGACACGATTGGTAGCGGAGAGCGTGGTCGCGAGCACGCTCGACCCGGTAGCGTCGCTTCCCGCGGAAGCGTCCCGTGCCCGGCAAGCGACTCGGAGGTGCTGCCATGACCACGCCCGCCGACGCCCTCGTCGCCCGGTTGTGCGTCGCCGACGTCCCCCGGGACGAGGTCGACACCCTGGCCTGCGAACTGCTCGGTCTCGTCTCCGGCGGGGCCCGCGTGGAGGCCGTCCGACCCCTGCTGACCAGCGACGTCGCCCAGGCCCGGCGCGCCGGCGCCTTCGTGCTGTCCGAGCTGGGGGCCGCCGCGCTGCCCGTCCTTCCCGACGCCGTCGGCCTGCTCGCGGGGGACTCGCGGCTGCTGCGCTACTACGTCCTCGACGCGCTGCACGGGGCCGCCGGGGCCCTGACCGCCGCGCTCGTCGTCCCGGCGCTGCCGCTGCTGTCCGACGACGAGGAGGTGCTGCGCGAGAAGGTGATGTCGCTGCTGGTGCCGCTGTCCGACGACGTCGTCGCGGCTCTTCCCACGGCCCTGCCCGACGCCCTCGACACCGGCCTGCGTGCCGACCTCGCCTGGTTCGCCGCCGCGACCCGCGCGGAGGTCGAGGCGACCCTGCTGGCCGGTCCCGCCCGCGCCGGCGCCCCCAGCCGCCGCGACGCGCTCGCCGCCGTCGCCGCCGCCGTGCGGATGGCGGGGGAGTGGGACGGCGCGTGGTCGGCCCTGGCCGCCAGCGGCGCCGAGGAACTCGAGCGCTTCGGGGACGAGCAGAAGCAGATCGCCGGTCGGCTGCGCCGCCGCGAGGTCGTCCCGGCCGGCTGAGCCGCTCACGATCCTGGGTACCCGTGCTCAGGTGAGTCGCAGGCGCCGACCCGCTAGCCTTCCGCGTGTTCGGTCAGGGGAGACACCACGGGGAGGACCTTTCGCATGCGCACGCTTCGGAACCTGGCAGGCATCGCCCTGCTCTCGCTCGGCCTGATCGGCGGTGTTGCCGCGCCCGCGGCCCACGCCGCCTCCAAGCCCGACTGCATGGGCTCGGCCTGCAACGGCAAGAACCCCTCGGGCACCTCGTGCGCGAGTGACGCGAAGAGCGTCTGGAAGCACCAGGTCACCACCTACGGCGAGATGTACGACGACCAGATCCAGTACCTCGTCGAGATCCGCTACTCGCCCTCCTGCCTCGCGTCCTGGACGAGGATCACCGGCGACGTGAAGTACGGCATCTCCGACGACCTGTACGAAGACGCGTGGATCCCCGCTGAGATCTGGACCCGCGTCGACCCCTCGCTGCCCATCCCGGCGACCAAGCCCAAGGGCTGGTCGGCCGAGAAGAAGGTCTCGCGCAAGAAGAAGTCGCACTTCCAGTTCTGGACGCCGATGGCCACCGACACGGGGATCGACCAGGTGTCCGCGTGCTACTGGGAATCGACCGGCCGGCACTGCAGCGGATACCGGCACCTCTGATGGGCGTCCGCACGACACTCGCCCGCTCGCTGGCCGTCCTGCTCGCCGCGGCGGTCCTGTCCCCCGCCGCCGGTGCCGAGGCGGCGACGCCGAGCTGCAGCGGGGCGACCTGCAACGGCAAGAGCCCCGTGGGCAAGAGCTGCGCGAAGGATGCGAAGACGATCTGGAGCGACACCCTCTACCTGGGGGAGGGCAGCTCGGAGGACATCATCGTGTACAAGCAGGAACTGAGGTACTCCGCCTCGTGCCGGGCGTCGTGGACGCGGGCGACCGGCAAGGTGAAGCGCCTGCCCGAGCACACCGACGAGGTCTGGACCGTGAAGATCGGGATCTGGACCCGGATCGACCCGAGCCTTCCGGTGGTCACCGTGCCGAAGGGGTGGACCGCCGAACGAGACATCTCGACGTCGAAGAACGCGACCTTCCAGTTCTCCTCGCCGATGGCCTCGGACACGTCGGTGGACCAGGTCAACTCCTACGGCCAGGGCTACGCCCTGGACAACTGGTCCGGCTGGGTGCACCTGTGACCGGCGGCCGCTGACCGGCGAGGACGGCCCACCCGGAGGACGCCGTCGTGCGTCCTCCGAAAGGGGCCGTCCCCGCGCACGGGGAGGGGGCGGGGGCCGTGTCGCCGTCCTCGGCGGGTACGGACATGTCGGTCCCGCGCTCAGCGGGAGCGCGCATACTGGACCGCGGCCGCGGGGGACCGACCGGAGGAGAGCCTTGACCATCCGCAGTGACCGCCCCTACGCCCGGCGCGCCAACCGAGGGCCCGACGGCTCCGGCGCGGGCCGGGCGAAGAAGAACTGGATCAACTACCCGCGGGCGAAGTCCCGGATCCGGTGGATGCGCTGGTTGCCGTCGCTGCGGTTGATGCTGCTCTCGACGTTCCTGGTGGTCGGCGGCGTGGTGGCCGCCGTATCCGTGGCCTACGCGCGCACCCCGCTGCCCAAGATCGCGGACATCACGAAGTCCGAGGTCACGATCGTCTACTGGTCCGACGGCAGCGAGATGACCCGGTTCCAGGAGCAGAACCGGATGATCCTGCCCAACGGCAAGATTCCGCAGGTCATGAAGGACGCGACGATCGGGTCCGAGGACCGCACGTTCGAGACCAACCCGGGGATCTCCGCGCGGGGCATCGCTCGTGCCGCCTACAACAACGCTCGCGGACGGCCGCTGCAGGGCGGGTCGACCCTCACCCAGCAGTACGTGAAGAACGTGCTGCTGAACACGCAGGAGCGCACCCGCTCCCGCAAGATCAAGGAATTCTTCATCGCCGTGAAGATCGGCCGGAAGATGGAGAAGGACGAGATCATCTCCCAGTACTTGAACACCATCTACTTCGGCCGCAACAGCTACGGCATCGAGGCGGCGTCCCAGACCTACTTCGGCCACCCCGCGAGCAAGCTCACGCTCAGCGAGGCCGCCTACCTCGCCGGCATCATCAACGGCCCGGAGCTGTACGACCCGCTGGACGGGCCCCAGTCGAAGGCCCGCGCCGTGGTGCGGTGGAACCACGCCCTCGACGGGATGATCGCCATCGGCAAGCTCACCGAGGCCGAGCGCTCGAAACTCACCTTCCCGACGATCATCCCGGTCAAGATCAGTGCGAGCAACGCGGGGCAGGTGGGCTACCTGCGCAAGAACCTGCGCAAGGCGTTGCTCACGCTCACCGTCAACGGCGAGAAGCTCACCGACAAGGACATCGACCGGGGTGGCCTGCGCATCCACAGCACCTACGACAAGCGGCTGGTCGCCCTCGCCGCGTCCACGGTGAAGGACGAGCTTCCCAAGGACGTCCAGCCCACGCTGCGGGTCGGGCTGACGACGATCGATCCCCGCAACGGCGCCGTGCTGGCCACGTACGGCGGGCCGGGGTTCGACGCCCAGCACCAGCTCGACAACAGCACCCAGGCGAGCGGGCAGGTCGGCTCGACCTTCAAGCCCTGGGGCCTCATCGCGGCGCTGGAGAACAAGGTCTCGCTGCGGACGAAGTTCAACGGCAACTCGCCCCAGTACTTCGAGGGCACCAAGGTGAAGAACTTCGGTCCCCGCCCCTGGGGCGACATCGACCTCATCAAGGCGACAGCGAACTCGGTCAACACCGTGTACGTCGCCCTCAACGTCCAGGTCGGCGCCGACAAGGCCCACCAGGTCGCCGTGCGGGCCGGGCTGCCGGACAGGGACATCAAGGACAACATCACCAACGTCCTCGGTGACACGTCGAAGACCACCCTCGAGGTCGCCTCGGCGTACTCGACGATCGCAGCGCAGGGCGTGCGGCACCCGGCCTACTTCGTCCAGCGCATCGACGGGTCCGACGGGAAGGTGCTCTACGAGCACAAGGACCCGGGCAGGCGGGAGTTCGCCGCCGACGTCATGGCCGACGCGACGTACGCCATGCAGCAGGTCGTCCAGAGCGGCTCCGGCAGCCGCGCGCGAGCGCTCGGCAGACCCGTCGCAGGCAAGACGGGAACGTCCTCGAGCAACCGGTCGGCCTGGTTCTCCGCCTTCACGCCGCAGCTGGTCACCACGGTCGCCCTGTTCGACGCCGACAAGGCCGGCAACCCCGTCACGGTCGTCGTCGACGGCGCGGAGCAGACCGGTGCCGGTTACCCGAGCCAGATCTGGACCGCCTACATGAAGGAGGCCCTGGGCAAGGCTCGCAAGATGGACTTCCCCGAGCCCGCGTGGGTGGGCGAGGAGATCAAGCCCTCCGGCAGCGAGTCGCCCACCGGAACGCCGTCGATCACCGACAGCGGGACGCCCACGGCGTCGATCACGGGCGGGGCGACGCCGTCCGACACCCCGACCGGCGAGCCGAGCGTCACCGACGAGCCCACGCCGACGGACGAGCCCAGCGTCACCGACGAGCCCACGCCCACCGACGAACCCAGCGAGACGGCCAGGCCCACCACGACCCGGGCGCGGCCGACGACCAGTCGGGCGGCGCCGAGCGCATCGGCTTCGCCGTGAGCGTTCCCGAGTCCGGGACCTCCGGGCTAGAGTCCCGCCTCGTGACCCGCGACGACGCGACCCAGCCCGACGCCGACCGGCCCGACCACGAGCCGTCCGCGGACGACTCGTCCTCGCCCGCCGTGACTCCACCCGTCGGCGTCACCGACGGCGCGGCCGTGGCCGGGAACGCGCCCGAGGCGGACGCCCTCCCCGTGGCGGCGGACGCCCTCCCGGTGGCCGCGGGCGACAGGTTCGCCGCGATCCGTGCGGGCGGCGTCGTCGCGCCGTCGCTGGAGGACCCCGTGGCGCGCGCGGCCAGCCACGTCGCCGGTGGGCCCGCGGGTCGGCATCTCGCCTCGGCGCAGAAGCTGCTGCGCGCCGCCTCGGTGCTCGTGCTGCTCGCCGCGTCGATGATGGGGCTGGCCGTGGTCGAGCAGCAGCACTGCCGGCACATGGGCTGGGACACCCCCGACGCGTTCTGGCACGCCTGCTACAGCGACATCCCGATCACCTTCATGAACGGGCTGCGCGAGGCGCCCGAGCCGAGCCTGACCCAGGCCGTGGCCGACGGGAAGATCGACCAGCCGCCGCTGGCCGCCGCCGCGATGTGGACGGTCGCGCACCTGACGCCGACGGGCGGCGACGACGCCGCCAACGTGCGCCGCTACTTCGACGCCTCCGCGCTGGCCCTCACGATCGCGCTCACGATCGGCGTCGCGGCCCTGGCCATGTCGGGGCCCACCGCGAGCGGGCGCAGACCCTGGGACGCCGCGCACCTGGCGCTCAGCCCCGTCCTGGTGACCTCCACGCTGATCTCCTACCAGCTGCTCGCCGCGTCCCTGCTCGCCGTGGCCCTCGCGCTGTTCTCGCGCCGGCAATGGGTGCTCGCGGGGGTCGTCCTCGGCCTGGCGACCGCCGCCCACCCCGTGGCGTTCGTGGTCGCGATCGCGGCGATCGCCTACTCCGTCGCCTCCCGCCGGTGGGTGCCCACCGCGCTGCTGGTCGCGGCGGCCTCGGTGACGGTCATGGTCGTGCGCATCCTGATCCTGCCGGGCAACGACGGCGGGCTGAAGCAGGCGTGGCTGGACTGGAAGGCCGGCGAGGTGCAGTTCGGCTCGGCCTGGCTGATCCCCTCGCTGCTGCACGACGCCAAGCCCAATGCGGGCGGGATCTGGAAGAAGTTCGACGCCGTGAGCGTCACCCACGCCAGTCAGCTCTCCATCGCCGTCGCGCTGTTCGGGGTGGCCGCGATGGTGGCGCTCGCCCTGTCGTTGAAGCACCGGCCCACCCTCGGCCAGCTCGCGCTGCTCGGCGTCGGGTTCTTCCTGCTGTCGTCGAAGAACCTGGCCCCGCAGACCACGATCATCCTGCTCCCGCTGATCGGGGCGGCCGGCCTGAAGTGGCGCGACCACCTGATCTGGGCCACCACGGAGATCGTCTACTGGCTGATGGTCTGGATGTACATCGGGGCGCAGTCCGACTCGGCGAAGGGCCTCCCGGCCTCGTTCTACGTGATCTTCCTGACGCTGCGCCTCGCGGGCATCGCCTGGCTGATGGTCAGCGCGGTGAAGCGGGCCCGGATCGATTCCCCGGCCTCGCGGGAACCCGACCCCGTGCCGGCGCCCCGCGAGCCCGAGCCGCTGCTCCCCGCCCCGGTCGTGGAGCCCGTCGCCGTCTGACCCAGCCGATGCGGGAGCATCCGAGCACACCGGGTACCCTGGACGACGGTCTACCCGTGTCACGCGTCGCCGTTGCGGTGGCGGGTGCCCGGGAAGGCCGACGCACCAGCCCTCCTGTCACGGATGGACCGTGACCGCCTGAGACCAGAGGAGGTGGGTTTACGCATGCGTCATTACGAGCTGATGGTGATCCTCGACCCCGAGCTCGAGGAGCGCACCGTCGCCCCTGAGCTCGACCGGTTCCTGAACGTCGTCCGCAAGGGCGGCGGCTCGGTGGAGAACGTCGACATCTGGGGCCGGCGCCGCCTGGCCTACGAGATCAAGAAGAAGTCCGAGGGGATCTACGCGGTCGTCGACCTGCAGGCCACCCCGGACCTCGCCAAGGAGCTCGACCGCCAGCTGAACCTCAACGAGGCCGTGCTGCGCACCAAGCTCCTGCGTCCCGAGGTGCACTGAGAATCCCCGCGACTCGCTGAGAAGAGACACGCCTCATGGCCGGCGACACCTTGATCACGATCATCGGCAACCTGACGAACGACCCCGAGCTGCGGTTCACGCCGTCCGGGGCGGCCGTCGCGAACTTCACGGTTGCCAGCACCCCCCGCGCGTTCGACCGCCAGTCGAACGAGTGGAAGGACGGCGAGACGCTGTTCATGCGCTGCTCGGTGTGGCGTGAGGCGGCGGAGAACGTCGCCGAATCGCTGCAGCGGGGGTCCCGGGTGCTCGTCACGGGTCGGCTGAAGAGCCGCTCGTACGACACCAAGGAGGGCGAGAAGCGCACGGTGATCGAGCTCGAGGTCGACGAGATCGGCCCCTCGCTGCGCTACGCCACCGCCAAGGTCAACCGCACCCAGCGGTCCGGCGGCGGCTTCGGCCAGGGTGGCGGCGGCGGCTTCAACGGCGGCGGCGGCCAGCCCTCCGGCGGCGGCGGCCAGCCCTCCGGCGGCGGCCAGGGCGGCGGCTACGGCGGCCAGCCCTCCGGCGGCGGCCAGGGCGGCGGTTACGGCCAGCCCGGTGGGGGTTACGGCGGCGGGGCTCCCGCGGCCGAGGACCCCTGGGCCACCGGCCCCTCCGGCGGTTTCAGCGGTGGCGACGAGCCTCCGTTCTGATCGGCGAGTACTCCCCGCGCGGACGGCGTCCGCGCGCTCCGGGGCCGCAAGGCCCTGATCCGTCCGGTTCCGGTGCGGCAGCCCCGCCCGGGTCCATCCGACCATCCCGGGGTCACTCCCCGGGCTCCTGAGGAGGAGCACCACGATGGCGAAGCCACCTGTTCGCAAGCCCAAGAAGAAGCAGAATCCGCTCACCGCGGCCAAGATCGACAAGGTCGACTACAAGGACACCGCGCTCCTGCGGAAGTTCATCTCCGACCGCGGCAAGATCCGCGCCCGCCGCGTCACCGGTGTCTCGGTGCAGCAGCAGCGCGACATCGCCCGCGCCGTCAAGAACGCTCGTGAGATGGCGCTCCTGCCGTACTCGAGCTCCGCCCGCTGAGAGAGGAGGACCACCTGATGAAGCTCATCCTGACCCAGGAGGTCTCCGGCCTCGGCGCCCCCGGCGACGTGGTCGAGGTCAAGGACGGCTACGGCCGTAACTACCTGCTGCCCCGCGGCTTCGCGGTCCTGTGGACCAAGGGCGGCGAGAAGCAGGTCGTGTCGATCCGCAAGGCCCGCTCCAAGCGCGAGATCGCGACGCTCGAGGACGCCCAGGCCGTGCGTCACGCCCTGGAGTCCAAGGTCGTCACCGTCTCCGCTCGCGCGGGTGCGGCCGGCCGCCTCTTCGGCGCCGTCACCACCGGTGACATCGCCGACGCCGTGGTCGCCGCCGGTGGCCCGCAGGTCGACCGCCGCAAGGTCGAGCTGCCCCAGCCGATCAAGACGACCGGTGAGTACAGCGCCAAGGTGCGCCTGCACGCCGACGTCCAGGCGACGGTCAAGCTGAAGGTCGTGGCCGCCCGCTGAGGCAGTCACGTCCGACGCCCGGGCCCGGCACCCCCCGCGTGGGGTGCCGGGCCCGCCGCGTGTGAGCACCACCCCCGAGGAGGTCCGGTGACCGTCAACCCGCAGCCGACGCGCCGCGCGTGGGTCGTCTGGTCGGCGGGGGTCCTCGCCTACGTCGTCGCCATCCTCAACCGGACGTCGTTCGGCGTCGCCGGACTCGAGGCCCAGCACCGCTTCGACGCCGGCCCGGGCGTCCTGTCGATCTTCGTCGTGCTGCAGCTGTTCATGTACGCGGGCCTGCAGATCCCCGTCGGCGTGCTGATCGACCGGTTCGGGCCGCGCGTCCTGCTCGTCTCGGGTGGCCTCGTGATGGCCCTCGGCCAGACGATCCTGGCCACGTCGGGCACCCTCGGGCTCGCCCTCGGCGGCCGCGCGCTCGTCGGCGCCGGCGACGCGACCGTCTTCATCAGCGTGCTGCGCCTGATCGGCTCGTGGTTCCCGGCCCGCCAGGTGCCGGTGCTCAGCCAGGTGACCGGCCAGACCGGCCTGCTCGGGCAGATCGCCAGCGCGTTCCCGCTGACCTGGCTGCTGCACGGGCCCGGCTGGCTGCCCGCGTTCGCGTCCGTCGCGGCCATGGGGGTGCTGGCCGCGATCGTCGTCCTGCTCGTCGTCCGCGACACGCCCACGGGGGTGCGGACCCGCGCGGGGGCCTCCGCGCGGGACGTCCTCACCGACATCGCCGAGGCCTGGCGGCACCCCGGGACCCGGCTCGGCCTGTGGAGCCACTTCTCGACGCCGTTCGCCGCCACCGCGTTCGCACTGCTGTGGGGCGTGCCGTTCCTCGTGGCGGGGGAGGGGCTGACCCGCGGGCAGGCCGGGGCGCTGCTGACGCTGTTCGTCGTCGCCGCCGTCGTCACCGGCCCGGTCCTCGGGGTCGCCGTCTCGCGGCACCCGCTGCGCCGCTCGAAGCTCGTGCTGGGGCTGGTCGCGCTCGGCGCCGGGGCCTGGACGGTCGTCCTCGCGTGGCCCGGGCGCGCCCCGCTGTGGTTGCTCGCCGTCCTCGTCGTCGCGATCTCCGTGGGTGGGCCCGGGTCGGTGATCGGGTTCGACTTCGCCCGCACGTTCAACCCCGAGTACCGGCACGGGACGGCGACCGGCGTCGTCAACGTCGGCGGGTTCGTCTCGGCGCTGGTGGCCGTCCTCGCGATCGGGTGGGTGCTCGACGTGCGCACCGGCGGGGCCGTCGGGGAGTACTCCCTCGACGACTTCCGCTGGGCGTTCGCCGTGCAGTACCCGCTGTGGGCGATCGGCGTGGTCGGGATCCTGCGCAGCCGGGCCCTGGTGCGGCGCCGGCGGCGCGAGGCCGCCGGGCCGCCGTCCTGATCCTTGCCTGCGGTGCTCGGGGGACGGCCTCAGCGGCCCCGGCCCGTGCGCTCCTGCAGCTCGTCGATGAGCTTGGACGCGTCGGCCTTCGTGAGGTCGACCGGCGCCTGCTCCCCGGCCTCCTCCGCCAGCGTCTGCAGGTAGGAGCGCTGCGCCCCGGTGGCGGGCTCGTCGCCCGTCGTCCACTGGTCCGGGTCCTTGATGGTGTTCGAGCCCGGGTCGTCCTGCTGCTTGATCGATTCGCCCTCGATGCCTGAGATGTCGCTCATGTCGGCACCGTAGGCGCGGCCGTGGTCGATCGCATCCGGGCTAGCCCGCCCTCCCCGGACGGTCTGCGGCGAACTGTGCCGCAGACCGTCCGGGGAGCGTCGGCGGCGCAGAAGTCACGGGCGCACGGGGGGCCGGATCGGGCAGACTCGCGGCGCCGCCCCGCCGAGGAGACACCCGTGAGCACCCAGCAGCCCCAGCAGCCCGACCGGTACGCCGCCACCGCGCGCACCACCGCCTCCCGCAAGAACGACCGGCTCGACTACGACGTCGACGCGGTCGCCGCGGTGCTCGACGAGGCCCTCACCTGCCACGTCGGGTACGTCGTCGACGGCTCCCCCGTGGTACTTCCGCAGCTGCACGCGCGGGTGGGCCGCACGCTGTACCTGCACAGCAGCACCGGCGCCACGCTCGGCCGGCTGGCCAGGGCCGGGGGCGGGGTCGAGCTGTGCGTCACGGTCACGCTGGTCGACGGGCTGGTGCTCGCGCGCAGCCAGTTCAACCACTCCCTGCAGTACCGCAGCGTGATCGCGCGGGGCCGGGCCACGCTCGTCACCGACCCCGCCGAGCGCGCGGTGGCGCTGGCCGCGCTCGTCGAGCACGTCGTCCCGGGCCGGTCGCGGCAGTCCCGCCCCGCGAGCCCGAAGGAGGACGCCGCCACGGCCGTCCTGCGCCTGCCGCTGGTCGAGGTGTCGCTCAAGGCGCGGCCCGCAGGCGTGGACGACGACCCCGCCGACCTCGGCCTGTCGCACTGGGCCGGGGTGCTGCCCGTGCGCACCACCTACGGCGCGCCGCAGCCGACCCCCGACCTCGACCCCTCGATCCCCGTTCCGCAGGAGCTGCTCGACTACCGGCGCGGCTGAGGCACCGGTCAGGACGCGGGGACCAACCCGACCGCGGCCGTGTCGTCGGTGACCTGGTCGGAGGGGTTGGACCAGGCGGCGGTGACCGACGAGGTGCGCTCGGGCAGCCCGTCCTCGGCGGCGGGCTGCTGCGCCCGGCCGGTGACGGTCAGCGCGGGCAGTGCGGCCCCCGCGCCCACGCCGGCGGTCGTGGAGCACGTCAGGGTCACCGCCGCGGCCCCGCACGCCCACCCCGAGCCGGACGCCGTCAGCGCGCCCGCGCCGTCCCCGGTCAGCGTGACCGTCGTGGCCCCCGTCGCCGGGGAGCGCCCGAGGTTGCCCAGCCGCAACGTCGCCGTGAAGGCGGCGCCCTGGCGCGGCGGGGACGCCGGCCCGTCGAGGACCCCCGTCAGGTCCACGGTCGGCCCCTCCAGACCCACCTGCGACCGCAGCAGCTGCGGGAAGCCGTTGAGGCGCGTGGGGAAGGTCAGGTTGAGGCGGTTGTCGAGCACGGTGCGGCCGTCGAGCCTGGTGGGGAAGGCCGACGCGGCCGTGTCCACCTGCAGGGCGGCCGTCGACTGACCCGGAGCGAGCCGGCCCTCCCAGCGGCAGCGCTGGCCGAAGAGGTCGCGGACGTCGCACGTCCAGCCCGTTCCCGACCACGACGTCACGGGGAGGTACTCGTCGCCGGGCATCCCGCCCCACCCGCCGTTCCACTCGAAGGTGGGGCGCCGCAGGATCGGCAGGATGTAGACCTCGAAGGGGCCGGGCACCTCGTACCCGGCCACGTTGGTCGCGCGGAGGGTGCGGTGGAACGTCTGGCCGCGCTGCAGGTACGGGTCGGTGGTCACCGACGCCGTCACGGGCAGCGGGCCGAGCGAGGCGAACCGCAGCTGCGCGGAGTCGTTGGCGGGGGCGGTGTCGGCGGCGGTGCCCGCGGCGCCGGTAGGCCCGACCAGCGTGGCCGTCACCACCATGTCGCCGGTGCCCGTGGCCTGCGTGAACAGCGTCGGGAACGAGGCGCCGGCGGCGACCGTGGCGGTGGAGCGGCAGAGGCGTGCCTGGGTGCCGGCGGGCGCCGCGACCCCCGTGCACGTCCACCCCTCGCCGTTCGCGCGGCTCGCCGAGTCGTTGCGGGGCGCGTTCCAGGTCAGGCGCAGGACCGCGCCGGTGCGCGCCGCGGTCCCGACGTTGCGGACCTGCACCGTGCTCTTCGCGGCCACCCCGAACGGCACCCAGCGGACGTTGGAGGCCACCTGGACGCCGAGGTCGTCGGCCGCCGCGGGGGAGCGGGGGACCACGACCGTGGAGGTGTCCGAGGTGGGGGCGTCGGCACCCGAGGGGTCCTTCTGGGCGAGGGTCGCCGTCACGGTGGCGGCCCCCGACCCGGTGGTGGGGGTCAGCCGCAGCCAGGTCGTGCCGCGGCCCGCCCCGATCGACCGCGGCCAGCGGCAGACCAGCCCGGTGCAGGTCCAGCCGCTGCCGGCCGGGGACCAGCCCGACCACGTGCCCGAGGTCGCGAGGGTCACGACGGCGGCGTCGGCGGCGCTCGCGGTGCCGCCCGGGTTGCTGAGGGCCACCTCGAGCGCGGGGGTCTGCCCCGCCGACAGCGGGCCCGCCACGGGCCGCACCACGGGGAACAGGCGCGGCAGCGTCGCCGACGTGACGGGTGTGGCGAGGACGGCGCTCGTCGAGCGGCCCGGGGAGGACTCGACGGACGCCTCGACCGCCGCCGTCCGCGCATCCAGCGGGGCGAAGGGGACCGTGAAGGTGCCGTTCACCGTGATCGGCGGGGTCGCCGTCGCCGGGAGGAGGTCCCCGCCCTCCCACTGGCAGGGGCCGACGTAGACGCAACTCCACGGCGTCGTGCCGTCGGCGTCGAGCAGGCTCCGCGTGCCGTCCTCGTCGTCGGTGAAGTAGCCGTGGTGCTGGGGCGCCAGCCGATCCCGGCTCGCGGGGCTCCCCCCGACGTTGCGCAGCTCCAGCCGGAACGGTTCAGCGCGCCCGCTCACCAGGGGCGCGCCCGTCGCGCGCTCGACGACGGGCACCACGCGCGGGGAGCGGGCGTCGCTGACGGGCGTCGTCAGTGACCAGGCCCCGCCCTGCCCGCTGCCCCCGGCGGCGGAGTCGTCGACCTCGAGGGTCGTCGTGACGTTGCCGACGCCCCTGGCGCCCACCGCGCTGACCGGCAACGCGGGCGCGACGAGGGTGAGGGGCGGGCTGACGGCGCCCGGCGCGAGGGCGCCCGTCCACGCACAGGAGCCGAGGTCGGGGCAGGTCCAGCCGGTGCCGGTGCCGCGCACGTCGCCGATCCAGTCGCCCGTCGACCCCACCAGCCTGGCCGGTCCTGAGGCGGTGGCCGTGCCCGTGTTGACGAGGGTGACGGTCCAGCGCCGTTCCTGCCCGGCGGTGAAGGCGCCTCCGATCACGCTCGCCACCACCTGCAGCCGCGGCGCGGCGTCCGCCGCATCCGCCGGCGACGAGGCGGCGACGGCACCCCCCGCCAGGACGGCGGCGACCACGGCACCCGTCAGCGCTCGGGGCCGGACGCCGAGGCGGCGCGGCGAGGTGGACGTCGGGCGGCCGGATGACGTGACCATCGAAACCCCTGGTGGCGGTGCGCCGTGTGCGACGGCGGTATGCCGTGCGCGCTCGCGGGCCAGTCTGCCCCGGTGGGGGAGCCGGGATCCGGGGAACGACGAAGCCGGCCTCGCGGATCGGCCGGGGCGGCTCCCGCGCTCAGATCTGCCCGTGCCGCGGGGGTCGGGTGCCGTCGATCGCGTAGCGCCCGATGTGCTGCAGCTTCCACCGCACCGGGTCGTGCAGGGTGTGCATCCGGGCGTTGCGCCAGTGCCGGTGCAGGTTGAGCCGGTCCGAGGCGCAGCGGGTGCCGCCGAGGTCGAGGACGGCGTCGCCCGCGGTCAGGCACGTGCGGGTGGCGTGGGTCTTGGCCACCGCGACGGCGATGGACGCGCGCGCCGCCGAGTCGTCGTCCAGGTGGGCCGCGGCGTCGTCCACGGCCCGCCCGGCCGCCCGCAGCAGCTCCTCGCTGGCGCGCACCTGCACCTCCAGCTCGCCCACCTGCTGGATCACCAGCGGGTCGTCGGCCGCGCGGTCCCACGTCGACTCGTACCAGGGCCGCGCCTTGGTGAGCACGGCGTCGACGGCGTCCAGCAGCGCCGCGCGCGCCAGCCCGACGTCGATCGCCGCGTGCAGCAGCTGCGCCCGCGCCCCGTGCAGCTGCGGGCCGGTGAACGTCTCGTGGTGCGGCGCCACCGCCCACTCCTCGACCGTGACGTCGTCCAGGCGCACGGTGCCGCTCGCGGTGGTGCGCTGGCCCATGCCGTCCCAGTCGTCGACGACGGTGACGCCGGGTGCGTGGCGCGGGACGAACGCGGCGACGGCCCGGTCGGCCTCGTCCCGGGCCAGCACGGGGATCCAGTGCGCGAACAGGGCGCCGGTGCAGTAGTTCTTCACCCCGGTCAGCGAGAGCGTGCCGTCGGGCCGGCGGCGCAGCGCCGTCCGGTGCTCCCCGGCGTGCTTCGTGCCCGCCTCCGCCTGGGCGTTGCCGAGCCGCCGTCCCGCGAGGACGTCGGCGTACAGCCGCGCCCGCAGCCGCTCGCCGCCCGTCGTGCGCAGCACGTTCACGTAGACGAAGTGGCTGTGGGGGATCTGCGCGATGTTCGGGTCGGCCAGCGCGAGCAGGCGCACCACCTCGGCGACCGTGGACGTGCGAACCTCCGCGCCCCCGTGCCCCATGGGGACGGTGATGCCGAGCAGCCCGCTCGCCGACAGCAGCGCGAGCTCCTGGACGGGCAGCCGACGCTCGCGGTCGCGCTGCGCGGCGCCCGCCGCCAGGACGGGGACGAGGTGCTCGGCCACCCGCACCGCCTCGTCGTCGTCGCGGACGACGTGGGCCTGGGGGGAGTCGGGCAGGTCGAGGGCGGTGTCCAGCCCCAGGTCGGGGGTGGGATCCGGGGTGGGCGCGAGGTCGGCACCGGGGGCGCGGACGGCCGGGATCTCGCCGCCGGGCGCGAGGGACTGCGGGGACGGCGAGGGGGACGGACACATGGGCACCTCCGGCGGGGACGCGGACCGTCGGCGGGGCGACGGGACGCTGCGCATCGGACCATGCGTCCGGGCGGCCGGACCAGGGTGACGGCCATCGCCGTTCCCCAGCGCCATCCAGGGTTTCCCTTTCACTGGGCGACGGCGTCACCGGCCGCGGCCGCCGCGTTCGCGGGGGTACGGGTGGACTCCTCCACCACGTGCTCGGCCAGGGCCAGGACCGCGCGGCTCACCGCGGCGGAACGGGTGCGCTGCAGCACCATGAGCACCTGCCCGCCGCGGGGGGCCAGCGGGCGGGCCACGATCAACCCCTCGCGGTGCAGGGGGTCGTCGATCACCGAGAAGTCGGGCAGCAGGGTGGCCCCCAGCCCTTCGGCCACCATGAGCTTGCCCATCTCGGCCCCGTCGGCGACCGCCGCCACGGGCAGCCCGCCGGGGGCCACGTCACCGACGAAGCGGTGCACGTACCGGTGCATCAGGTACCCCTGGCGCATCACCACCAGAGGCTCGGTGAGCAGGTCGAGCGGGCCGATCACGGGCAGCGCGCACAGCGGGCTGGCGGGGTGCAGGCACGCGACGGCCCGCCCGCGCCGCACCACGACCGACTCCAGGTCGGTCGGGGGGTCGTCCGTGGCCAGGTAGTTCACCAGGCCGAGGTCGAGGCTGCCGTCGCGCAGCCCCTGGTGGATCTGCCGCTGCTGGGCGCTGATCACCTCGACGGTCGTCTCGGGGTGCTCCTCGCCGAACGCGCGCAGCGCGTGCACCAGCAGGGGGACGGTCGCCGCGTGCGCCGTCCCCAGCCGTAGGCTGCGCGCCCCCCGGTGCGACGCGTCCGCCGCGCGCCGCAGCTTGTCGACGGCGTCGAGCACCTCGCTGATGTGCGGCAGCAGCTCGCGCCCGTCGTCGCTGATCGTGGCCCCCGAGCGGTGCCGCTCCAGCAGGGCCACGCCCAGCTCGCGCTCGAGGTTGCGGATGGTCTCGCTCAGCGCCGGCTGCGACAGGTGCAGCTCGTCGGCCGCGCGGCGCAGCGAGCCCAGGCGGGTCACCGCCCGCAGGTACTCCAGCTGCTCGATCCGCACGAGACCGCTCCCGGCTCGACCTCCGACGACGAGGCGTGGGAG
This sequence comes from Kineosporiaceae bacterium, assembly GCA_046330935.1. GTDB lineage: Bacteria > Actinomycetota > Actinomycetes > Actinomycetales > Kineosporiaceae > JAXLRU01. The sequence continues at coordinate 708,180 of JAXLRU010000002.1, read as the reverse complement.
CCGGACCCTATCACCCGGCCCCGGGGCTGCCGGGGTTCGCGGGCGGGTCCGCGCCGACCCCGGCCGAGGCGGCCGCGCGGCGCTGCAGCACCAGCCGCAGGACGACCAGCCCGCCGCCGAGCAGCCCTGCGACCACCGCCACCGCCCACCACACGGCGCCCGACGACGCGGGTGCGGGCCCGTCGGCGTCCGCTCCCGCTGCGGGCTCGCCCGCGGCGTCCCCGGAGTCGCTCGCCCCGGCGGAGGGCGAGCCCGAGGGCTGCGAGTGCTGGACGGAGATCGAGGCACCCGGCGGCATGCGCAGGAGCACGTAGTCCCCGAGCACCTGGACGGTGCCCGCGTAGATGTCGGTGCCGGTCTGGAACGTGGCGCGCTGCAACCACCGCGAGCCGTCCCACTGGTGCAGCAGGACCACCTGGTCGGTGGGCTTGTCGGCGCGCAGGTTCACGAGGAACTTGCGGTCCTTGTCGATGTGCAGCTCGCCCGAGCCGCCCACCGGCGTGGCCGTGAACCGGTAGGTGTTGCTCACGGCCGTGGTGCCCTCGGGCAGGGGGCCGGGCTGCGGGACGGCCCTCGCCGCGACGTCAACGTGCGTGGTGCCCGCGGGCACCGCGAACGCCTTCGGGTCGGCGAAGAACAGCACCTGCGGCCCCTGCTCCGCGCTCGCGAACGAGCCCGACTGCGACCAGCCGTCGGCGACGTCGAGCCGACCCGTCGCCGGGGTCCAGTCGGGGGTCGTCGGGGCGCCCGGCGGCGGCTGCAGCCACCGGTAGGGCTCGTCGGGGAAGCCGAGGCCGTCGTACAGCGGGGGCGTGGTGCCGGGCGTGGCGAGCACGGCCAGGAACGCGGCGAGGACGCCGACCAGCACCGCGAGCGCCCCGGCGACCCGCAGGCTGCGGGCGGCGTGCGGGCCCGCGACCTGGGGGAGGCCGGCGCCGGGCACCGGGGTCGAGGAGGTCACGGCATCCACCATCCGGCGAGGTCGGCGGCCACGTGGGCGGTGGCCGGGGCGAGCAGTCCGCCCGTGAGCAGGCGCAGGCCCCCGAGGACGAGCCCGGCGGCGGCGTCCACCGGCAGCACCGACGGACCGTAGAAGGGTACGTGGACGGCCGCGAACGCGATCGTGGTGACGCCGAGCGCGAGCAGTTGTCCGGTCAGCGGCGTGCGGGTGGGGCCCAGCTCGGCGACCGCGTCCCACAGGGAGCCGCGCAGCAGCGCCTCCTGCGCCACGGCGACCGCGGTGACCGCCACCACCCACACGGGCAGCTCGCCCGGCGGCAGCGGCCCGGCCGGGTGGCGCACGTGCTCCAGCCACGGCCCCACGCACAGGGCGGCGGCGGCCACGAGGCCCGCCCCCACCGACATCGCCGCGTAGCGGCGCGTGGGCAGGGCCGCGTAGCGACGCCACGGTGGGGCGACGTCGCGCGCAGGGTCCGGCTCCCCGCCCCACCGGCGGTCGAGCGCCGCGACGCCTGCCGCGAGCACCACGAACACCGCTGCCGCGGTGATGCTCGTCGCCCCCGGCCAGGGATCGACGGCGCGCCGCGCGGCGACGGCCACGACCAGCCCGGCCGTGACCACGCCCAGCCGTAGCCACCCCGCGGCCGCGGCGCCGCGACCGTGCACCGGCGCGCCCGCCGTCAATGCCCGCCCTCGGCGTGCTCGACGACGGGCTGGGCGAGCAGCCACAGGCTGAGCGCGGTGTACCCGACCATGGCCACCAGCCACGGCCACTCCGAGCGCCGCGCGGAGGCCTCGTCGGGCGCGACGGCGAGCAGGTGGCGGTGGGCGATGACGACGGCGGCGACGTGGGCGGCGACGATCGCGACGAGCTGCACCCACCACACGACGCTGTTGGGCATGACGGTGGTGTCGACGGCGTAGTCGTCGGTGAACGGCGGAGGCAGCAGGCTCCAGCCGAGGCCGGCGGGGTCGCCGAGCAGCGGCACCAGCAGCTGCCCGTTGATCGCGACGTACTGGACGTAGTGGGCCAGCTGGTAGCCCAGCGCGATCGGCACGAGCGAGGGCAGCAGCCCCACGAGCGCGGTGCGGGCGGTCCAGGCGGGGGCGAGGCGCCCGCCCGCGCGGGCCGAGGCCAGCGCGAACGCGCCGAACAGCCCGAGCATCACCAGCAGCAGCGGCACGAAGGCGAGCGCGGCGGCCACCTGCCCGCCGCGCTCGGCGGGGCCCGACCCCCCGGGCAGGCGCGCCACCAGGTCGCCCCACTGGGGGGTGGACAGCACGCCGTCGTAGGTGACCGTGACCAGCAGCAACGCCACGAAGACCAGCCGCGACGGCGCCGGGTCGAACCCGGCGTCCAGCCCGCCCCCGAAGCCCCGGCGCCCCGGCGCCCCGAAACGCCACCAGCCCAGCCGCCCCCACGTGGCGAACAGGACGGCGAACAGCTCCCCGCGCGCCGTCCACGCCTCCGCCCCCACCACCAGCCCGCCCACCAGGCAGACCAGCGCGTACACGGCGAGCCCGGCGGCGGTGACGCGCGGCAGCGTCGCCGTCCGGTTCACCACCAGCTCGCCCGCCACGACCACGGTGAACACCCCGCACGGCACCCACCAGCCCAGTGCCCGCGGCCACGGCAGCGGGTCGGGCGTGCCGAGCACGAGGCGCCGCAGGCGGGCCGAGTCGGCGAGCCGCGCCAGCGCCGTGAACGGGTTGACGGGCCGGGTGAGGTCGCCGACGAGCGCGACGACGACGGGCACGACCACCCACACGACCAGCCAGAACACGACCGGCGTGAGGTTCTCGGAGACCTCCTGCGTGCCCGCGGCACCGCACAGCACCAGGGCGCCGAGCACGAGCACCGAGGCGGTCGCCACCACCCGGTGCCCCCGCGGCGCGGGCGGCAGCGGCTCGGCCGTCAGTTCACCGGCACCCCCGGCTTCACCCCGCCCGGAGACGAGCAGGAACGACACGACGACGACCGCGGCGCCGGCCAGTACGAACAGGGCCACCGGGAACGGCGCGTCGTAGCGCGCGCCGAACGCGTGCGCGAGCGGCGCGACTGCCGCCCCGGGGGTGCTCACGGGGCCTCCGCGGCCACCCGCAGCGGCTGCCGGGCCACCTTGTGCGCCGCCGCCTGGGCGACGGGACGCACGGTGAGCAGGTCGACGTCGACGTGCGCCGGCGCGGTCACCGCCCAGGTGATGCAGTCGGCGACGTCCTCGGCCCGCAGCACTCCCTCGACCCCCGCGTAGACCGCCGCCGCGGCGTCGGCGTCGCCGCGGAAGCGCACCACGCTGAAGCCCTCGGTGTGCACCATCCCCGGCGCCACCTCGACCACGCGGATCGGCTCGCCGCACAGCTCCAGCCGCAGCGAGGCGGCCAGCGCGTGCTCGGCGTGCTTGACCCCGCAGTACCCGGCCCCGCCCTCGTAGGCCACCTGGGCGGCCGTCGAGGTGACGATCACGATCGTCGCGGCACCGGGGTCGGGCGCGGCGACGGCGTCGGCCAGCGTTCCCGGACGCGCGGCGGCGGCGGCCCGCAGCAGCGGCAGGAACGCCTGCGTCACCTGCAGCGTGCCGAGCACGTTGACCTCGTACATCGCCCGCCAGTCGGCGGGGTCGGCGGTGGCCACGGGCTCCAGCCCGATCGCCCCGCCCGCGTTGTTCACGAGCACCGAGCACTCAGGCAGGGCGGCCGCGAGGGCGCGCACGGCCTCGCCGTCGGTGACGTCGAGCGGCCACGCCACGCCGTCGATCTCCGCCGCCAGCTCCCGCACCCGATCCTCGCGCCGGGCCGCGGCGACCACCCGGTACCCCGCGGCTGCCAGCGCCCTCGCCGTGGCCTGGCCGATCCCGCTGCTCGCACCGGTGACGACGGCGGTGGGGCGCGGGTCGGCGGGGACGGCGGGCGCGGTGCTCACGGGAGGCTCCAGGTGGCGCGGGGGAGGGACGGCGCCAGCGTACGCACCGCGCTCAGCGGCGCGGCAGCTCCAGCATCAGCCAGAACATGACGGCGATCACGTCCTGCGAGACGACGCGGATCGCCCGCTGCCCCATCGTCGGGGCCTCGCGCAGGGCGAGCTGGTTGACCAGCAGCGCCACGACGCCGATGACGAACGACGTCAGCCCGAACGGCGCCTTGAACGGCGCGCACAGGATGGCGGGCAGCAGGGCCAGCGCGATGAGCCACCAGGGCATCGTCGGGCCGACCCGCACCTCCTGGCCGGCGACGGCGAGGGTGGGGAACACGTCCCACGGCTTGCCGCGCAGCACGGCCGGCTGGGGCGTCCCGTCGACGCCGGGCAGCAGCCAGCGGTCGGGCCCGTTGCGCTCGGCGGCCTCGCCGTCGACCTCGATGACGAACTGCAGGCCGAAGCGCCCTCGCCGGGACGAGCTCACCACGATGGGGCCGTCGACCTCGTCGACGAAGAGGGGCTGGCTGCGCACGCGATCAGGGTACGGCGCCCCCAAACGATGAAGGCGCCCCACCGCCCGCTCGGGGGTTCGGACGGTGGGGCGCATACGTATTCTCGGCCCGAGGCGCCCGAACTGTCGCATCGACGCGCACCGTCACCCGTTCGGAGCAGTCCCGGCCCGGGCCTGTGGGGGGCGCGTGCACTCGCGATGCCCCCGGCCCTGGGCGACCTTTGCCCGTGTGAGCCGATCCCCCGCGCCGACCCCCGTGCGCCCGAGCCCGATCCCGTGGGACGCCACCGCCGCACGCTGGTACCGGCACGCCGTCGTCTACTGCGTCGACGTCGACACGTTCGCCGACTCCGACGGCGACGGCGTCGGAGACCTGCCCGGCCTCACCGCCCGGCTCGGGCATCTCGGCCGGCTCGGGGTGACGTGCCTGTGGCTCAACCCGATCCACCCGACGCCGAACCGGGACGACGGCTACGACGTGTCCGACTACTACGGCGTCGACCCGCGGCTGGGGACGCTCGGCGACTTCGTCGAGCTGGTCCGGCAGGCCGAGGAGCAGGGCATCCGGGTGATCATGGACCTGGTGGTCAACCACACCTCCGACGAGCACCCGTGGTTCGTCTCGGCCCGCAGCGACCCGGCCTCGCCGTACCGCGACTGGTACGTGTGGTCCGAGCAGGAGCCCGCCGACCGCTTCCAGGGCATGGTGTTCCCCGGCGAGCAGCACGAGACGTGGACCCTCGACGACCAGGCGGGGGCGTGGTTCTACCACCGCTTCTACCGGTTCCAGCCCGACCTCAACTGGCGCAATCCGGCCGTGCGCGCCGAGATCCGCAAGGTCATGGGCTTCTGGCTGCAGCTCGGCGTGGCCGGGTTCCGGGTCGACGCCGCACCGTTCGTCATCGAGCTCGTCACGCCCGGCCCGCAGCCCGACGAGCAGGACTTCGCGATCCTCGACGAGTGGCGGCAGTTCTGCCAGTGGCGCCGCGCCGACGCCGTCCTGCTCGGCGAGGCCAACGTCAAGGCCGAGGACGTCGCCCGCTACTACGGCTCCTCCACCGTGGCCGCCGACCGGATGCACCTGCTGTTCGACTTCGTCTCCAACCCCAAGCTGTTCCTCGCCCTGGCCCGCGGCGACGCCGACCCGCTGGTGGAGGCCATCAGCGGAGCGGTCACCCTGCCCGACGGCGCCCAGCGCGCCACGTTCCTGCGCAACCACGACGAGCTCGACCTCTCGCGGCTGTCCGCGGAGCAGCGCGAGGACGTGTTCGCGGCGTTCGCGCCGGAGGAGGACATGCGGCTGTACGGGCGGGGCATCCGCCGCCGCCTGGCCACGATGCTCGGCGACGACCAGCGCCGCCTCGAGCTCGCCTACGCGCTGCAGTTCTCCCTGCCCGGCACGGCCGTGCTGCGCTACGGCGAGGAGATCGGCATGGGCGAGGACCTCTCGCTCAAGGGCCGCGACGCCTTCCGCACGCCCATGCAGTGGGACCGCTCGCCGAACGCCGGCTTCTCCATAGCCGACGCGGAGGCGCTGGTCAGGCCCGTGGTCGCGGACGGCGCGCACGGCCCCGACGCCGTCAACGTCGCCGACCAGCGCCGCCGCGAGGACTCCCTGCTCGCGTTCATGGAACGCCTCATCCGCGTCCGCCGGGACTGCCCCGAGATCGGCGAGGGTGTCGCGTCCCTCGCCTCGGGGGAGGGCATCGGGCTGTGCGTCGGCGGCGTCCCGCTCGGCGACGGCGTCACCCTGCCCCGGGGCGTCCTCGCCCACCGGATCGAGGCCGCCGGCGGCGTCCTGCTGTTCGTCCACAACCTCACCGGGGACGAGCAGCCGGTGACCCTCGACCTCGGCGACGCCCCCGGCGACGTCGAGGTGCTGCTCACCGACGCGGCGTCCCGGCAGGCCGCCGCCGGCTCGGGGAGGTCTCGGCGCCCCGCCGACCCCGCGCACGAACCGCTGCCCCCGTACGGCTTCCGCTGGGTGCGCCTGGAACGGCGTCCGTGACCGCCCGCCTCGACTCCCCGGCCCCGTCCCGAGCCCCCGCGCCGCTGCGCGCACCCGGCGTCGTCCTCGGCGTGGGCCTCGGCGCGTTCGTCGACGGGATCGTCCTGCACCAGCTCCTCGGCTGGCACCACATGGTGAGCAACGCCGGCCACGACCGGCTCGGCCTGCACCCCAGGCCCGTGACGACGGTCGGCGGCCTCGAGGCGAACACCGTCGCCGACGGTGCGTTCCACGTGGGCGCGTGGGTGCTGACCGTCGTCGGCGTCGTCCTGCTGGCCCGGCGCCGCGCCGCGCTCGCGGCCACCGCCCGGCCCGGGCGCGTCCTGGCCGGGTGGGCGCTGGTCGGCTGGGGCGCGTTCGACCTGGTGGAGGGCCTCGTCGACCACCAGCTGCTGGCCGTCCACCACATGCGGCAGGGCCTGTCCGAGGCCGCCACCCTCGCCTGGGACCTCGGCTTCCTCGCCTTCGGCGCCGTGCTCGTGGCCGCGGGCCTGCTGCTCGCCCGCAGCGCCGGCCCCACCCGCCGTGACCCGGGGGAGGCGCCGTGAGCGCCGCCCGGATCGAGGACTACGCCCTCCTCGGCGACCTGTGGACGGCCGCGCTCGTCGGCCGCGACGGATCGATCGACTGGCTGTGCCTGCCCCGGTTCGACAGCCCCGCGGTGTTCGCCGCCCTGCTCGACACCGAGGGGCCGGCCGGGCACGTCGGCGTCGCCGCCAGCAGCGCCGCCGACCACGCCGACGACGAGGCCCGCGCCGGCTTCTGGCGCCTCGCCCCTGCCGCGGGCGGCACCTGCACCTCGCGCGCCTACCGCGGGGACTCCCTCGTGCTGGAGTCGGTGTGGGAGACCCCCGAGGGCACGGTCGCCGTCCTCGACTTCATGCCCCCGCGCGGCGAGGCGCCCGACGTCGTCCGGATCGTCGAGGGACGCACCGGCCGGGTGCCGATGCGCTCGGCGCTGCGCCTGCGCTTCGACTACGGCCGGATCGTGCCGTGGGTGCGCCACGTCGACGGGCACCTCGCCGCCGTCGCCGGGCCCGACGCCGTCCGCCGCTCGCTCGTCGTCCTCAAGGCCCTCACCTACGCCCCGACCGGCGGCATCGTCGCCGCCGCCACGACGTCCCTGCCCGAGGAACTCGGCGGCGTCCGCAACTGGGACTACCGCTTCTGCTGGCTGCGCGACGCCACCTTCACGCTGCAGGCGCTGCTCGGCACCGGCTTCGTCGAGGAGGCGCGGGCCTGGCGCGAGTGGCTGCTGCGCGCCGTCGCCGGCGACCCCGCCGACCTGCAGATCATGTACGGCATCGACGGCACCCGTCGTCTGCCCGAGACCGAGCTGCCCTGGCTGTCCGGCTACGAGGGGTCGCGGCCGGTGCGGATCGGCAACGGCGCCTCCGACCAGCTGCAGCTCGACGTCTGGGGCGAGGTGCTCGACGGCCTGCACCGCGGTCGCGAGGCCGGGCTCGACCACGACGAGGACGCCTGGCTCGTGCAGCGCGCCCTCATGGACCACCTCGAAGGCCACTGGCAGGAGCCCGACAACGGGCTGTGGGAGGTGCGCGGCGAGCGCCGGCACTTCGTGCACTCCAAGGTGCTGACCTGGGCGGGGGTGGACCGCATGGTCACCGCCGTCGAGCGGTTCGGCCGCGAGGGGCCGGTGGACCGGTGGCGGCGGCTGCGCTCGCAGATCCACGCGGAGGTGTGCGAGCTCGGGTTCGACGCCGGGCGGGGCACGTTCACCCAGTCCTACGGGTCCTCGGCCTTGGACGCCTCGACGCTGCTGATCCCCCGCGTGGGGTTCCTGCCGTTCTCCGACGAGCGGGTGGTCGGGACCGTCGAGGCCGTGCAGAAGGAGCTGTCCCGCGACGGGCTGCTGCTGCGCTACTCCGACGGGCCCGGGTCCGACGCGCAGGTGCTCGACGGCCTGCCCGGGGACGAGGGGGTGTTCCTCGCCTGCTCGTTCTGGCTGGCCGAGGCGCTGGACGGCATCGGCCGCCACGACGAGGCCGTCGCGCTGTTCGAGCGGCTGCTGGGCCTGGCCAACGACGTCGGGTTGCTGTCGGAGGAGTACGACGTGTCCGCGCGGCGCCAGCTCGGCAACACCCCCCAGGCGTTCAGCCACGTCGGCCTGGTCAACGCCGCGCGGCACCTGTCCGGCGGGTCCGCGGCGTCGGCGGCGGGCTGCTGAGCCGCGCCCACGCCGTCCTCCTCGGGGCGCCGCCCGCCCGCTGCGCTGGTGGTCTGCCGCTGCGCGGCGAGGATGGGCCCGTGAGCCCCGACCTGGCGGAATCGCTCGAGGCCCTGCGCCATCGGGTCGCCGACCTGCGCCTGCGCCTGACCACCCCCGGTGCCGAGCAGGCGCGGGCGGCGGCGGCAGAGTTCGCCGGCCAGGTGGACGACTACCTGCTGCCCCGGCTGCGCAGCGCCGACGCGCCCCTGCTGGCCGTCGTCGGCGGGTCGACGGGAGCGGGGAAGTCGACGCTGGTCAACAGCCTGATCGGGGACGACGTCACGCTGGCCGGGTGGCTGCGCCCGACCACGCGGGGGCCGGTGCTCGTGTGCCACCCGGAGGACCGGCGCTGGTTCGAGGACGACCGGATCCTGCCCGACCTGTCCCGGACGACCGGGAACACGGGCGCCGGGGGGCCCGGCACGCTGCAGCTGGTGACCCACGCGGGCGTGCCCCGAGGGCTGGCGCTGCTGGACGCGCCGGACGTCGACTCCGTGGTCGCCGAGAACCGCCGCCTGGCCGGGCAGCTGCTCGCCGCCGCCGACCTCTGGATCTTCTGCACGACGGCGGGCCGCTACGCCGACGCCGTGCCCTGGGACTTCCTGACCCTGGCCCAGGAGCGCAGCACCGCCCTGGCGGTCGTGCTCAACCGGGTGCCCCGGGAGGGGGTCCGCGACATCAGCGAGCACCTGGCGGCGATGCTCGACCGCAACGGCCTTGCCCGGGCGACCCTGTTCGCGGTGCCGGAGGCGATGCTGGAGACGGCCGACGAGCGCCTGCCCGCGGCGTCCACCGCGCCGCTGCGCTCCTGGCTTGACGGCCTGGCGGGCGACTCCCAGGCCCGCGCCGAAGTGATCCGCACGACGCTCGACGGCGCCCTGAAGAGCCTGCGTCAGCGGGTGTCGGCCCTGGCCCGGGAGGTCGACGACCAGCTCGCGGCGGCCGCGACCCTGCGCGACGAGGCGGAGGAGCTCTACGCCGGTGCCGCGCGTGAGGTGGACGACGGCGTGCGCGGCGGGAGCGTGTTGCGGGGCGAGGTGCTGGCCCGGTGGCAGGAGTTCGTCGGCACGGGGGAGTTCTCCCGCTCCATGGAGCAGCGGATCGGTCGCCTGCGCGACCGGGTCACGGGGTTCCTCACGGGTCGGCGGCCCGACACCGAGCCCGTCGCGCAGGCCCTGGAGAGCGGCGTCGAGCTGCTCGTGCGGACCGCCGCCGACGCTGCGGCCGAGCGCACCGCCGACGTGTGGCCGGTGCGCCCGGCCGGGCGCGCCCTGCTCGCCGCCGCCGGCCCGGGGTTGGCCCACTCCTCGCCCGGGTTCCGCCCGGCGCTGGAGCGGGAGATCCGCGACTGGCAGGGCAGGGTCCTCACGCTCGTGGCCGAGGAGGGCGGCCAGCGGCGGCAGGTGGCGCGGCTGGCGTCCTTCGGCACCAACGGGGCCGGGCTGGTGCTGATGCTCGCCGTGTTCGCGCAGACGGGCGGCCTGAGCGGGGCCGAGCTGCTCATCGCCGGCGGCACCGGCGCCGTGGGGCAGAAGGTGCTCGAGGCGGTGTTCGGGGACAGCGCCGTGCGGGCCCTGGCCACCCGGGCGCGGGTCGACCTGCTGGAGCGGGTGGACGACCTGCTGGCCGCCGAGCGCCAGCGGTTCACCGACCTGGTCGACGCCGCCGCCCCCGAGGTCGACGCCGCGGTCGGGCTCCGCGCGGCCCTGGACACGTTCGAGCGTGCCCGCCGCGGCGCCCGCTCCGTGGCTGCCGGGACCGCACCGGCCGTGGCCCCGGACGGTGCGCGGTGACGCTGCTGACCGGGCTGCGGACCCGGGAGGCGGAGCCCCGGCGGTTCGCCGACCGGCTCGCCGCGCTCGACGAGGTGCTGGCCCTGAGCCCCGGACGCCTCGACGACGAGGTGGTGGCCGAGGCCGGCCGGGTCGCCGCCAAGGCCGGGCAACGCCTGCGCCTGGGCGCCGAGCACACCGTGGTCGCGCTCGCCGGGGCCACCGGCAGCGGCAAGTCGTCGCTGTTCAACGCCCTGGTCGGGGACGACGTCTCGACCGTGGGCCTGCGCCGCCCGACCACCGGCGTCGCGCACGCCGCCGTCCGGGGTCCGGAGCCGGCGGATGCGCTGCTGGACTGGCTGGCCGTGCCGAACCGGCACCTCGTCGCCGCCCCGCCCGGATCGGGACCGGCCGGCCCTGACGTGTCGGTCCTGCTCGACCTGCCCGACGTCGACTCCGTGGAACCCCGCCACCGGATCGAGTCCGACCGCCTGGTGGAGCAGGTCGACCTGCTCGTCTGGGTGCTCGACCCCCAGAAGTACGCCGACGCGAGCGTGCACGAGCGGTACCTGGCCCCCCTGGCCGCCCGCGGCTACGCCGACGTCATGCTCGTCGTGCTCAACCAGGTGGACCGGCTGCCGGTCCCCGCACGCGCGGCCTGCCTGGCCGACCTGCGCGAGCTGCTCGCCTCCGAAGGGCTGGGTTCGGTGCCCGTGCTGGCCACGTCCGCCCGCACCGGCGAGGGTGTGGAGGCATTGCAGGAGGAGCTGAGGCGACGCGCGGAGCGCAAGCGGGCCGCCGTCCGCCGGTTGGAGGCCGACCTGAGCGCGCTGGCGGGCGATCTGGAAGGGTCGTGCGGCGGCCCGACCGGAGCGCGGGTGCTGCCCCGGCGCCGGCAGGCCCTGGTCGAGGCGCTCGGCGAGGCGGCCGGCGTCGAGACCGTCGCCGCCGCGGTCGCCGGTGCCCACCGGATGCGAGGACACCGCGCGACGGGCTGGCCGCTGACCCGCTGGACCGCCCGGCTGCGACCCGACCCCGCCCGCCGGCTGCGCCTGCCCGAGAGCCCGTCGGAGCTGGTGCGCACCTCCATCGGGGGCGCCTCGGCCCTCCAGCGCGCCCGGATCGACACCGCCCTGCGGGAGCTCGCCGCCCAGGTGTCGGAGGGCCTGCCCGAGCCCTGGCCGCAGAAGCTGCGGGCGGTCACCACCGCCCGGCGCGACGACCTGCCCGACCGGCTCGACAGGGCGATCGCCGGCGCCGACCTCGGGCTGTCCCGGCCGCCCCGGTGGTGGCGGGTCGTGGGCCTGGTGCAGGGGCTGCTCGTCCTCACGGCCGTGGCCGGGCTGGTCTGGCTCGGCGCCCTGTTCGCCCTCGCCTGGCTGCAGCTTCCCGACCCGCCGCTGCCGCACGTCGGCCCGCTGCCGCTGCCCACGCTGCTGCTCGGCGGCGGACTGGTGCTCGGCCTGGTGCTCGCCGTCCTGGCCCGGCCGTTCGTGCGCCTGGGCGCGGCCCGCCGGGCCCGCGCGGCCCGGCACCGCCTGAGCGAGCGCGTGGCGACGGTGGCCGACGAGATCGCTCTCGCGCCGCTGCAGACCGAGCTGGCCGCCCGCGCACGGCTCTGCGAGGCCCTGGCCCGGCTGCGCGGGTGACCGCCGGGCGCGCGCCCGATCGACAGGCACGCCGTCTCGCGTAGCGTGACCGGCGCCGCAGGGCAGCGGCGTTCCGGGAGACCTGGGGGTTCACATGTCCGGTCCGCTGCGCCGTCGCGCCTGGCGCGTCCTGGTTCCCGCCGTGGTCGCCGCGCTGGCGGCCGGCGGCTCGGCCGTCCTCACCGCCGCGCCCGCGTCCGCGGCGGACGTCCTCGTCCGGGGAGTCCACGTCAGCGGTGCCGCCCGCAGCTTCACCCTCGCCGAGGGGCAGGACCTCAGGGTCCTGGTCACGGCGGTGGCCGGCCAGACGGTGACCGCCAGGATCACGGGCGGCACGTTCGCGGGCTGTGCCGCCAGGGCGTCGGTCCTCGACCCCGCGGGCAAGGCCCTGACGGCGCCGGTGTGCGCCGGGCGTTCGGCCACCCTCACGCCCGTCGTGGTCCGCGGCAGCGGTCTGTTCGCGGTGTCCCTCGACGTCGACGACGACGCGGCGGGGTCGGTGACCGTGGCGGTCACGGGGACGGGGCCCGCGACGATCACCCCGAACGTCCCGGCGCTGACGGTCACCGTGCCGGCGCGCGGCCACGTCGACCTCGCCACGCGCGCGGAGGCGGGGGAGTTCCTGCGCGCCGTCCACGGGCGGGCCACCCCGGTGAACGACCCGGTGACCCTGGCGCTGCTGCGTCCCGACGGCTCGACCCTCGCCCAGGGTCAGGGCGCCCGAGCCGTCGCGACGGTGTCGGGGATCCACCGGGTGCGCGTGGGCAACCCGGGCGGCACCGCCCTGCAGGTCCCCGTGACGCTGTCCAAGGGCCGCGACGTGACGGGGACGATCACCCCCGGCGGCCCCGCCGTCGACGTCTCGGTCACCGTGCCCGGCCAGCAGGTGCGCCTGACGTTCCCCGCGACGGCGGGTCAGCGCGTGGTGGGCGTGGTCCGCGACGCCGTCATCCGGGGGGACGGCGCGAACCCCGCGACCGGCACTTTGTCCGTGGCGGGCGTGGTGTACGGGGAGCTGTCCCTGCGGGAGGACAGCGCCTCCGACGGGCTCGTCCCCACGACGGGCACGCAGACGCTGACGGTGGCGCTGCCCGACACCGGCCACCTGCGGCTGGCCCTGACGCTGGTCACCCCGCCGGCGCCCGTCGCGCTGGTCCCCGGCCGGCCCGTGACCGTGACGTCGGCGGCCTGGACGGACCAGACGCTGGAGTTCAGGGCCCGCCGCGGCCAGGTGTACCGGCTGTCCGTGACCACCACCCTGGGCAGGGGCTCCGTGCGGTGGGTCGCCCCCGACGACCCGACCGGCCGCGAGCTGCTGCTGATCGAGCGCGACGGCGGCACCTACGCCGACACCTCCGACCAGACCTTCCCCGACAGCGGCACGTACCGGCTCGTCGTCGACCCCCGCCGCGACGCCACCGGGACGACGACCGTGACGCTGGACGTGCGACGCGACGACGGGATCGTCCTGGGCGAGCCGAAGGACGTGACGATGGTGGCCACGCCCTACGGCTTCTACGGGTACGCGGTCCCCGTCACGGACCTGACGCCGGGGCAGGTGCTGCGCTACCGCGTCACCGGCAATGGCGTCGGCCCGGTGGAGCTGACGCTGCGGTGCCGCGACTCCGCCGTCACGAGCACCGTCGCGCTGCCCGCAGGCGACTCCGCCGGCGCCTTCGCGGCGATGCCCGGCGGAGGCGCCTGCTCCGTGACGGTCTACCCGGCCGGCAAGCAGGGGACGCTGACGCTCACCCTGTCGTGACCGCCGCCACGGCGTCCTGGATCTCGGCGATGACCGGCCGGGTCTGCTTCATCATCGCCCCGAACGCGGCCTGGGCCCGCTCGGCGTCGGGCTGGTTCAGCAGCTGCGGCAGCTGCACGGGCACGACCTGCCACGACACCCCGAACCGGTCCTTCAACCAGCCGCAGGGCCCCTCCTGCCCGCCGTCGGCGGTCAGCGCGTCCCAGTAGCGGTCGATCTCGGCCTGGTCGGCGCAGGGGATCTGGAACGAGATCGCCTCGCTGAACGTGTAGTTCGGGCCGCCGTTGAGGCCCACGAACTCCTGCGTGCCGATCCGGAACCGCGCCGTCATCACCTGCCCGGCGGGGCCGGGGGAGTCCTCGGGGTAGCGGTCGATCCCCTGGATCTCGCAGTCGTCGAAGACGGTCGTGTAGAACTCGGCCGCCTGCTCGGCCTTGCCGAAGTCGAACCACAGGCAGGTCGTGAGGCTGGTCATGGGGGGCTCCAGGGGTGGGAGGGCGGTGGATCCTGAGGGGGCAGACCCGGGCGGGGGCCCGAAGTCATCGGTGGCGGGGGGCTGGTTCAGGTGCCGGGACGGTCCTCGGTGAGCTCGTGCTCGACGTCGACACCGCGCACGGCCCACTCGCGCAGCAACCGCTCCTCGACGTCGGGTTCCAGCCCGAGCCCGGTGCGGATCACCGACGCCGGTCGCCCGGCCGCGTCCCACCAGGCCCAGGTGTCGGCGACGGTCTCCTCGACGGGGCGGCAGCGCAGCCCGGCGGCGAGCGCGCGGGAGGTGTCGCCGTCGTGCAGGGCGTAGGCCTCGTGGCCCTCGGGCACCCACACGGGCACCTGCGTCCACGGCGCGACGCCGCGTTCGAGCAGGAACGACGGGTCCACCCACTGCAGCCGCACCGGGGCCTGCACGGCCGGGCCGACGGCGTCGACGGCCGCGCCCAGCAGCGTCGCCATCGTCGCGTGTCCGGGCGCGCTGACCGTGTCGAACGCCCCCGTCAGGCCCGACTCGAGCCCGTCGAGCAGGAAGGCCGCAAGGTCGCGGGCGTCGACGTACTGCAGGCGCAGGTCGGCGGGGCCGGGCGCCAGCACGTCCCCGCCGCGGATCAGCCGCGACAGCCACCACGGCAGGCGACCGGGGAACTCCCGCGGGCCGAGGATCAGCCCGGGCCGCGCGATCAGCGCGGACGGGAACGACTCCAGCACCGCGAGCTCGCCGCCGCGCTTGTCGGTGGCGTAGTCGACCTCGTCGGCACCCGGGTCGGCGTCGACCAGCGGCGCGGTCTCGTCGGCGCCGTGCGGCAGCGGCCAGGTGTAGACCGAGCGCGAGGACACGTAGGCGTAGGTGCCCGCCGCCCGCGCCAGCGCCCGGGCCGACGCCTGGACGACCCCGGCGGCACCGCTCCACGCGTCGAGGACGGCGTCCCACGGGCCCGCGGCGGCCAGCGCGGCGAGCGTCTGGGGCGAGGTGCGATCGCCGAGGACGACGCGCGCGCCGCCCGGCGCCTCGCCGGTGCGGCCACGGTGGACGACGGTCACGGAGTGGCCCCGCGCCACCGCCTCGGCGACGATCGCGTGCCCCACGAACAGCGTCCCGCCCAGCACCAGCAGTCTCATGCCCCGACCCTGCCCCCGCGGCGGCGCCCCGACCAGCCGGGACGCGCCGCCGCGCCGGGACGGGCCGCTACAGGTGCTGCCAGGCGGTGCACGGAGCGCCGACGGGCGCAGACGAGCACGACCGGACCTGGTGGTTGACGCTGTCGTTGACCATCGGCGTGGAGAACTGGAAGGACGGCAGCCCCTTCACCGTCACCTCCTTCACCGCCTGGGTGTGGGTGGGCGGCGACGTCGCCGGCAGCGCCGGGTTCAACCGGCTCCAGGCGCCGATGGTGACGGTGAAGCTGACGATGCCCGGGTCGAACGCGACCTTGCCGGTCGCGCGGGTCCACGAGGCCTGGCACGAGGGCGAGGTGCGCAGCTCGACCGTCCAGGAGGCGAAGCCCTCGGCGTTGTCGAAGCCGTTGACGACCGTGAAGCGGTCCAGGGTGCGGGCGTCGTTCGCGCAGGTCGTGCCCACCGGTGAGCGGCCGTTGCAGCCGGACGCGACGCACGTCGCGGCCTGCGCGGGGGACGCCGCGACGATGGTGGCGACGCCGAGCAGGGCCGCGACCGTGGCGGCCGTCCCGAGACGGCGGGCGGCGCGACGTCCGCCCCGGTCCGCGCTCACATGTGCTGCCAGGGCGTGCACGGCGACCCGGCGTAGGCGGTGGAGCACGAGCGCACCTCCTCGATGCTGGTGTCGCTCACCATGCGGGTGGAGAACTGGAAGGTGGCGCCCTTGACCGCCTTCACGTACTTCTCGGCGTGGTAGTGCGTGGGGTCGGTGTGCACGGGCACCGACGGGTCGAGCCGACTCCACGCGCCGAGGCCGACGGTGATGCCGATGGGCCCGCCGTCGATCACCTTGTTCACCTTGCCGGTGGCGCGGGTCCACGACGCCGCGCAGGACGGCGAGTTGCGTAGCTCGACCTTCCAGCTCACCCAGCCGTACGTCGCGCCCTCGCCGCTGACGACGGTGAAGCTGTCGAGGGTGCGCGCATCGTTCGCGCAGGTGGTGCCCACGGGGGAGCGGCCGGAGCAGCCGGCGCCGACGCAGGTGGCGGCGGAGGCCGGGGCGGCGACGGCGAGGCCGCCGGCACCGATCAGGGCCGTGGCGGCCAGGGTCGTGACGAGGCGTCGGACGGCGTGCACAGGGGCCCTCCCGTTCGTGCCCGGGCGGCGGGCCCGCCGGGACGGCCCGCACCCTATCCGCGCGGCCCCCTCCTGTGCCGGGGGGCAAGGAACTGCTGGCGCCGAGCGGCGACGGGCGGGCACACTCCAGCGGTGACCCCCGAGGACCTCGTGCACCTGCGCCGTGCCCGCGACCTCCTCGACCGCGAGTTCGCCCGGCCCCTCGACGTCCCGGCCATGGCTCGCACCGCGCTGATGTCGCCGTCGCACTTCGCCCGGCTGTTCCGCGAGGCGTTCGGCGAGACCCCCTACGCCTACCTGATGACGCGGCGGATCGAGCGGGCCAAGGCGCTGTTGCGGGCCGGGGAGCTGTCCGTCACCGAGGTCTGCCTGGCGGTCGGGTCGACGTCGCTCGGGTCCTTCAGCAGCCGGTTCACGGAGCTGGTGGGCATGACGCCGAGCGCCTATCGCGCCCTCGACCACGCGGCGACGAGCACGATCCCGTCGTGCTGGATGAAGAACGCCACCCGCCCTGCCACCCGCCCCCGCGTCGGCCGTGCGCAGGGCTGACCATCGAGCAGTTTCGGAGAAGCCGCGTCACCCCGGCCGCGCCTAGCGTGGCGGGCATGACGAAGCCCTCCTTCACCGTGTCGCACGTGTTCCTGCCGGTCGACGACATCGACAAGGCGCTCGAGTTCTACCAGGGAGTGCTCGGCTTCACGCTCGTCAACGACGTGTCCATGCCCGAGTTCCGCTGGGTCACCATCAGCGCCCCCGGCCGGCCGGGCGTCGAGATCGTGCTCGAACCGACCGGCATGGGCCGCTCCCCGGCCGACGGCGACCTGCGCGCGCAGCTGCTGGCCCGCGGCGCACTCGCGAGCATGATCTTCCAGACCGACGACGTGGACGCCGCGTTCGAGCACATCCGCGCCAGCGGCGCCGAGGTGCTGCAGGAGCCGATCCAGCAGCCCTACGGCCGCGATTTCGCCTTCCGCGACCCCTGCGGCAACCACCTGCGCTTCAGCGGACCCCCCGCCTGACCTTCCCTCCTCCGCCGGGTCCGTGGTGTCACATCCACGGGCCCGGCGGTGCTGTAGGGGCATGGACCTCACACGACGGGGACGACCCGAACCCGCGCTCGCGGGCGCGGCCGGGACGGGCGTGGTGACCACCCTGCGCCCGGCACCGGCGGCGCCCGATCCCAGGGCGGCCCCCACCCGACCCGCCCATCCCCCGCGACACGACGGCCGCGGACCTGGCAGCGTCACCTCCGTGACCTCCTCCGACGCCGTGCCGGGTGCCGGTGCCCGTGCCGACACCGGTGCCCCTGCGGCACCCGGCCTGCGCCGCGACCTCGACGACGTCTTCCGCCGCGAGTACCGGCTGGTCGTGGGCGTGGCCGCCCGGGTGCTCGGCTCGCGGGACGAGGCCGAGGACGTCGCGCAGGAGGTCTTCCTGTCGCTGGCCCGCTCGCAGGTGCCGGCCGCCGAGGCCCGCGGCTGGCTGTGCGCCGCCGCCGCCCACACCGCACTCAACGTGATCCGCTCCGGACGCCGGCGCGACGCCCGCGAGGAGGCGGTGGCCGCGAAGGAGGCGGTCGTCGTCCCCGACGTCGCCGACCACGTCGTCACCGGCGACGAGCGCGCCCGGGTGCGCGCCGCGCTCGCCCGCCTGCCGCACAAGCAGGCCGCCGCCCTCGTCCTGCGCCACAGCGGCCTCAGCTACGCCGAGGTCGCGGCCACCCTCCACCTGTCCGCCACGAGCGTCGGCACCACTGTGCGCCGCGCCGAGGCCGCCCTTCGCAAGGAGTTGAACGACCATGGGTCACACCGCTGAGGGGGTGCTGCGCCGCCTGCTCGACGAGCCGGACGGCGTGGCCTCGACCGACCGTGAGCACGCCTCGACCTGCCCCACATGCCGCGCGTCCCTGGACCGCATGCGCGCCGACGCCGACGGCGTCGCCTCGCTGCTCGGCGGCGCACCCGACCTCGCCGACGACGACGTGGACGCCGCGTGGCTGCGGCTGAGCGCGGCGGCGTCGGCACCGGCCGCGGGCACTCGCACGCAGGCCCAGGCCTTTCCCGCGCAGGCCCCGGCGCTGCGCCTCGTCGGGGGCACCCGGTGGCGCTCGGTGCGCCGCCCCGCGGTGGCCGTCGTCGCGGCCGCGGCGGTGCTGGCGGGCGCGGGGACGGCGGCCGCGAACGGTTGGCTGCCGGTCTTCCGCACCGAGAAGGTGGCGCCGGTGGCGGTGCGCACCTCCGACCTGCTGGCGATCCCCGACCTGAGCGGCTACGGCAAGGTCGACGTCGTCTCCGCGCCCGACCTGCGCGGCGTGGACGGCGCGGCGGCCGCGGCGAAGGAGAGCGGCCTGCCCGTGCCGAGCGTGGCGCAGCTGCCCCGCGGCCTCCGCTCGCAGCCGTCCTTCCAGGTCAGCGGCCCGGTGGAGGCGACGTTCACCTTCGACCCGGCGCGGGCCGCGGCCAAGGTGGAGAGCTCGGGCAAGTCCCTGCCCGCGCCGCCCGCCGGCGTGGCGGGCAGCAAGGTCCGGCTGAAGGCGGGCCCGGGGCTGGCGGCGATCTGGCCGTCGAACCAGGGCGTGCCGGGCCTGATCGTGGGCCGGGCGGTGGCGCCGACGGCCGAGTCCAGCGGCGTCGCGTTCCCCGTGATCCGCGACTACCTGCTCTCGCTGCCCGGCCTGCCCAAGGACCTCGCGGCGCAGCTGCGCACCTTCACCGCCGACGGCACCACCCTGCCGCTGCCGTTCCCGGCCGACATGGCGACGACGTCGCAGGTGCAGGTGGGCGGCGTCCCCGCGACGCTGCTGCGGGCGAAGGACAAGACGATGACGGCGGTCGTGTGGGTGAAGGACGGCGTGGTCACGGCCGTCGCGGGCTCGCTGGACGACGACGAGGTGCTCGCCGTCGCCAGGGGACTGCGGTGACGGTCGCGACGGGCTCGGGTGCGGCCAAAGGGATGGGCCCAGCCACCTCCTCGGTGGCCGCGCCCGCGCGCGGCGTCCCCGACGCACCCGCCGCCTGGTGTTCGGGCCTTCGCAAGCGCTACGGCAAGCGCCAGGCGGTCTCCGACGTGTCGTTCAGCGTCGGCCGCGGCGAGGTCGTGGGCCTGCTCGGCCCCAACGGCGCCGGCAAGACCTCGGTGATCAAGATGCTGCTGGGGCTGGTGCGGCCCGACGCGGGTGAGGTGATGCTGCTGGGCCGGCCTGCCTCCGACCCCGCCGCGCGGGCGCTGGTCGGCTACCTGCCGGAGCTGTTCCGGTACCAGCCGTGGCTGACCGCCGCCGAGGTGCTCGCGCTGCACGTGAAGCTGTCCGGCGCGCGGGTGGGTGCCGCGGAGCAGGCCGAACGCCTCGCGCTGGTGGGCCTGGCCGAGCGCGCGGGTGACCGTGCGGGCGGGTTCTCCAAGGGGATGCAGCAGCGGCTCGGCCTCGCCGTGGCCCTGGTGGCCCGGCCGCAGCTGGTGATCCTCGACGAGCCGACGAGCGCGCTGGACCCGCTGGGCCGCGTCGACGTCCGCGACATCGTCCTGCACCTGCGCGAGCAGGGCGTCGCGGTGCTGCTGAACTCGCACCTCATCGGCGAGGTCGAGCGGGTCTGCGACCGCGTGGTGATCCTCGACAAGGGGCGCGTGGCCGCCTCGGGGACCCTCGCCGAGCTGCTGGGGCGGCACGAGGTGCGGCTGCACCTGACGAACGTGAGCGCGACGGCGCACGCGCGGCTGTCCGCGGCGGGGCCGGTCGCCGTCGAGGGCGACTGGTACACGGTGGCACTGCCGGACGACGAGGGGCCCGTACCGGGGCTCGTCGCCGATCTCGTGCGCGCGGGCGTCGACGTCCACGCCGTGGAGCCGGGGCGGATCAGCCTCGAGGAACGACTTCTGGGCATTCTCAAGCAGGGGGGCGACCGGTGAACGAGCTGCGGACGGCGGGCACGGTGGCGGTGCTCACGTTGCGGGAGGCCGCACGGCGGAAGGTGCTGCTGGCGCTGGCCGTGCTGACGCTGCTGCTGCTCCTGCTCAGCTGGTGGGGCTTCTCGAAGGTGGCGTCGGAGACCGGCGAGCAGGCGATGACCAGCGGCGAGACCCGGCTGACGGCATCGATCCTGCTCAACCTCGTGATGTTCGGCTTCAGCCTCATCGCGGCGCTGGGCACCGCGTTCCTCGCCGGGCCCACGCTGTCGGGCGAGATCGACTCGGGGATCGCGCTGTCGGTGCTGGCCCGGCCGGTGCGGCGGTGGTCGTTCCTGCTCGGCAAGTGGGTGGGACTGCTGGTCTTCGGCGTCGGGTTCGTCGTCGTCGCGGGCCTGGCCCAGTGCCTCGTGGTGAAGGCGACGGTCGACTACTGGCCGCCGTCGATCGTCACCGCCCTGGCGCTGCTGGCCGCGCAGACCGTCGTCCTCCTGACCCTCGCCCTGCTGCTGTCCACGGCGATCTCACCCATGGCGTCCGGCGTGATCTCCGTGGGGCTGTTCGGCACCACCTGGGTGGCGGGGGTCGTCGGCGGCATCGGGCAGTCGTTGGAGAACGACTCCGTGGCCCGGGTCGGCACGGTCTCGCGGGTGCTGCTGCCCACCGACGGGCTGTGGCGCGGGGCGATGCACGCGTTCCAGGACCCGGCGGCCCTGTCGATGTTCGGCGACGCGGGCGGGCGCGCGTTCCCGTTCCTCAGCGCCTCGCCGTTGACCGGCCAGTACCTGGCCTGGGCCGCGGTGTGGACGCTCGGCATCGCCGGCCTCGCCGCCGTGTCGTTCTCGCGCAAGGACCTCTGAGCCGGCTCAGTCCACGAGTTCGCGCCGCGACAGCCGCACCTCTTCGAGGTCGAGGCGCATCGTGAGGTGGCGCAGCGTGTCGTCGTCGATCCGACGCTCGTCGCGCAGCCGCACGACGGCCTCGCGCTTGAGGCCGATCAGCTCCAGCTTCAGCGCGGCGTAGTCGCGGTCGTGCTGGGCCAGGTGGGCGAGCTCGTCGTCGTCGCCGTCGGGGTCGGCGCGCAGCAGGCCGAGGTGCTCGTCGTACTCGCGCAGCAGCCGCTCGAGGACCTCCTCGTGCGTGTCGAGGCGCCGGGCGATCTCGGGGATCGCCGCGTAGGCCTCCTCGGCGGCCGTGCGGTAGGCGAAGGAGATCTCCTCCTCGAGCGTCGTGTCCTCGGGCAGGCGCGCCCACCGGATGACGGCGGGCAGCACGAGCCCCTGCGCGAGGGTGACCACGATGACCCCGGCGGTGACGAAGACGACGAGGTCGCGCTGGGGGAACGCCGCGCCCGACTCCAGGGTCTGCGGGACGGCGAGGGCCGCGGCCAGCGACACCGCGCCGCGGAACCCGGCGAGGCCGCTGACGACCCTCGAGCGGTTGCTGACCCGGCGCAGGCGCTGGCTGGGGCGGCGGTCGATGGCGCGGATCGCGTACGCCGAGACGAACAGGAACGCGATCCTCACGACGATCAGGACGGCGACGACCGCGGCGACGGTGGCGACCCCGCGCGCGAGGTCGACGCTGGTGAGCTGCCGCACCGAGGAGTTGACCTCGATCCCCACGAGCACGAACAGCGCCCCGTTGAGCGCGAACGTCGACAGGCTCCAGAACGCCTGCGACACCTGCCGGGCGTCCGCGCGTACCTGCCGCGGCCCCGTCTGCCCCCGCATCAGGCCGTAGACGACGACGGCGAGCACGCCCGACGCCTCGACCGTCTCGGCCAGCAGGTAGGCGGCGAACGGCGCGAGGATCGCGAGCACGTTCTCGAGCAGCAGGTCGTCGAGCAGGCGGCGGGCTCGGGTGGTCACCCACGCCGTGACCAGACCTGCGACCGCGCCGCCGACGTAGGCGAGCGCGAAGTGCCCGCCGACGGCCAGCGGCGTCAGGTGCGCCTCGCCGACCGCCACCCCGACGGCCAGGCCGAACACGACCAGCGCCGTCCCGTCGTTGACCAGGCTCTCGGCACGCAGGACGGTGAGCTGGCGGCGGGGGATCAACCGGGAGACGACGGCGACGGCCGTGGCGTCCGTCGGTGCGACGGCCGCGCCGAGCACCCACGCCGCCCCCCACGGCATGCCCAGCCAGTGCGCGGTGGCCGCGACCGCCGCCGCCGTGAGGATCACCAGCAGGGTGCTGACCAGCACGATCCCCCGCAGGGTGCGGCGGATCTGCTGCAGCGAGATGTTCAGCGCCTCCCAGAACAGCAGGGCGGGCAGGAACACCAGCAGCACGACCTCGGGCGGCAGGTGCACCTCGCGCAGCGTCGGCGCGAAGCCCAGCAGCACGCCGAATGCGAGCAGCAGCACGGGCGGCGCCACGCGCAGGCGCCGCCCGAGCGCGTTGCCGACGAGTACCGCGCTGAGCAGGACGACGATCAGTTCGAGCCCGAGCACGCCTCACCTCCGTGGGTGGTGAGGACAGCCTCACCCGCGCCCATCCTGGCGTGCTCGGGCATCCGCTTCCAGACGGCGTCGGCGCCTCAGCGGCCCACGAGGTTCGCCATCATCGCCGCGTACCGCTCGCCGGTGACGCCGATCCGCTGCGCCGCCGCGTCGAGCTCGGCCAGCTCGTCGGGGGAGAGGTCGACCTCGGCGGCGGCCAGGTTCTCCTCCAGCCGCGCCTGCTTGGTGGTGCCGGGGATCGGGACGATCCACTCGCGCTGGGCGAGCAGCCAGGCCAGCGCCACCTGGGCGGGGGTGAGTCCGTGGGAGAGGCCGACGTCGCGCAGCAGGTCGACGAGCGCCTGGTTGGCGGCCATCGCGTCGGGCGCGAACCGGGGCAGGTTGGCGCGCAGGTCGCCGTCCCCGAAACTCGCCCCGGCCAGCTCGCCGGTGAGGTAGCCGCGGCCCAGGGGGCTGAACGGGACGAAGCCGATGCCCAGCTCCGCCAGGGCCGGCAGCACCTCGGGTTCGGGGTCGCGCGTCCACAGCGAGTACTCGGACTGGACGGCGGTCACGGGCTGGACGGCGTGCGCGCGCCGGATGGTGTCGGCGCCCGCCTCGGAAAGGCCGAAGTGCGCGACCTTGCCCGCCTCGATCAGCTCCTTGACGGTGCCGGCGACGTCCTCGATCGGGACGGCCGGGTCCACCCGGTGCTGGTAGAGCAGGTCGATCCGGTCGGTGGCCAGGCGCTGCAGGGACGCGTCGACGACCTCGCGGATGTGCTCGGGCCGGCTGTCGAGCCCGGCGAAGGGCGCCGGCCCGTCCGGGCCGGAGGCGAACCCGAACTTGGTGGCGATCAGCACCTGGTCGCGCACGGGCGCCAGGGCGGCGCCGAGCAGCCTCTCGTTCGTGAAGGGGCCGTAGACCTCGGCGGTGTCGAAGAATGTGACGCCGAGGTCGACGGCGTGGCGCAGCAGCGCCGTCATCTCCCCGGTGTCCTTGGGCGCCCCGTAACCGGAGCTCATGCCCATGCAACCGAGTCCGAGGGCCGAGACCTGCAGGCCTCGGCCCAGTGTGCGCTGACGCATCGGGAATCCCTCTCCTCGCCCTGATCCTGGCGAGGTCCACCCCATCGTTGCCCGGGCCCCGGCGCCACTCGGTTTCGACGCCGCGTGACGCCGGGGCGTGCCGGCTCGTCAGCCCTGGGTGTCGGCGTCCGCGTCGTCGCCCTGCTCGGACGCGTCGGTGGCGGCCGTCGTCGGCGCCCCCGAACCCTTGCTCAGCGGCGCGCCGCCCTTCACCTCGGCGAGGCGCCGGCGCAGCACCTGCAGCACCGGCATCCGGCGCCCGTGGGACTCCTCGAACGCGAGCACCTTGGCGAGCTGGTCGGCGTCCAGGGACCGGATGCGGCCGGCGAGGGTGCCCACGTTGAGGTGGTCGTAGTCCTCCAGCGGCAGGTCGGCTCGCTTGGTCGCCGTCATGGTTCCTCCGGGTGCTCGGGGTGCGCGCCCCCAGTGGAGCGCGTCCTCAGATAGTGCCCTACCCGTGGCTCGAACCGGGCATGCGCACCCTGCACTCCACGCGCCGGCCCGTGTTCGAAGCGGCCCTGGCCGCCCCGGTGCGTCGCTACGCTCAGTGCGTGCGCCTGCCTCTGCTGCCGCTGCTGGTGGCGGTGCTCCTGCCCGTGGTGGCCCTCGGAGTCGTGAATGCGATCCAGGTCGTGCTCGGTCGGCAGGTGTTCCGCCCGGAGAACAGCCGCAGGACGCCGCGACGGATCCGTGTGGAGTCCGCGGTCGCGGCGGCGACGATGTTCGCCGTCGCCGGGTTGACCCTCGGCGTGTGGTCCCTGGCCCGGGAGAGCACCGGGCACCCGGACGCGGCGAGCGTGAGGCCGCCGCGGAGCATCCGCTGGACGGCCGACGGCGTGCACCGCTCGATGGGCGAGGACCAGTTCTGGGCGCTGATCGCACAGATGCACGGTGACGCTGACCAGGCGGGCGTGGCCTCGCTCGTCCACGCTCTGGACCGGCTGCCGGCGCCCGAGGTGGCCGCGTTCCAGGAGCGCCTGGCGAGCGTGCTGTTCGACCTCGACCGGCGTGACCTGTGCGAGCGGACGGTGAGGTTCGAAGGCGACGATCCCGGATCACCGCTGATCCCTCTGATGGACGACTCGTTCCTCTACCTGCGGGCAGGTCTGGTGGCGCGGGGGCGGGACACGGTCGCGGCGGTCCTGGCGAACCCCCGGCTGCTGGACGAGGGGGAGTGGCCCGAGGGCGAGTCGCTGCTCTACGTGGCCGAGGACGTCCTGGGTGGCCGTATCGAGACCGAGGTCAGTTACGAGACGGGCTCGAACGAGGCGCAATGGGGGCGGCAGGCCGGCTAAGGCCCGTCGCCCCCGCCCATCTCGACGCTGCCGGCACGTTGCCGACGGACGGTGCACGCGGGCAGCCCGACACGCCGCCGCTCGTCGTCCGAGCGTCGGTAGAGACGCGGCAGCTGGGCCGTGCCCCGGAACGCGCCGCCTGCTGGCACGCTGGAGACGTGCACCGGGACGCTGTGACGATCGACCTCAACGCCGACGTGGGGGAGTCGTTCGGGCGCTGGTCCCTCGGCGACGACGACGCCGTGCTCGCCTCGGTGACCAGCGCCAACGTGGCGTGCGGCTTCCACGCGGGCGACCCCTCGACGCTGCGGCGCACGTGCGCCACCGCCGCCGCCCGAGGTGTGGCGATCGGCGCGCAGGTCAGCTACCGCGACCTCGCCGGGTTCGGCCGTCGCTTCGTCGAGGTCCCGCCGGCCGAGCTGCGCGACGAGGTGCTTTACCAGCTGGGCGCGCTGGCGGCGATGGCCGCGGTCGCGGGGGCGCGGGTGGCCTACGTGAAGCCGCACGGGGCGCTGTACAACGCGGTCGTCGCCCACCGGGCCCAGGCCGAGGCGGTGGTGGAGGCCGCTGCCGAGTACGGGCGCGCCACGGGGACGTCGCTGCCGGTGCTGGGGTTGCCCGGCTCGGCCCTGCTGCAGGCCGCCGAGGCCGCGGGGCTGCGCGGCGTCGCCGAGGGCTTCCCCGACCGCGGCTACACCGCCTCGGGCACGCTGCAGCCGCGCTCGCTGCCGGGGGCCCTGGTCACCGACCCGCAGGAGGTGGCGCGGCGCGCCGTCCGGATGGCCGTCGACGGCGTCGTGACCGCCGTGGACGGCACCGAGGTGCCCGTCGCCGTCGCGTCCGTGTGCGTGCACGGCGACAGCCCGGACGCCGGGCTGGTCGCCGCTGCGGTGCGATCGGCGCTGGTGGGCGCCGGAGTCGCCGTACGGGCGTTCACCGATTCCGACCTGCGCGGATGAACGCGGAGCGCGCCCGAGACGGCAGCCTCGTGCTCGGCTACGGGGACGCCGCCGTCCTCGTCCGCGTGCCCGGCGCCGAGCTTGAGGAGCGGCTTGCCCGGGTGCGGGCCTGGACGCGAGGGGTGTGGGCCCTGGCCGCGCCGGGCGTCGAGGACGTCGTCCCGGCGGAGGCCAGCGTCCTCGTCCGGGTCGACCCGCGCGTGGGTCCCGCCGCTCTCGCCCGGAGCCTCACCGACCTCGACCCCGAGCCCGTCCCCTCGGATGCGGGCGCGCTCGTGGAGGTGCCGGTCGTCTACGACGGCGAGGACCTCGACGACGTCGCGCGCCTGACCGGGCTGTCCCGGGCCGACGTCGCCGCCGCGCATCTCGGCTCCGAGTGGGTGGTCGGCTTCTGCGGCTTCGCCCCCGGCTTCGCCTACCTCGTGGGCGGCGACCCGCGGCTGCGGGTGCCGCGCCGGGCCGCGCCCCGCACCGCCGTCCCGGCCGGGGCCCTCGCCCTCGCGGGCGGCTACTGCGGCGTGTACCCACGGCGCTCGCCCGGCGGATGGCAGCTGATCGGCACGTACGCCGGTGCGCAGGCGCTGTGGGACGCCGACCGGGCTCGTCCCGCGCTGCTCGAACCCGGGGCCCGCGTGCGCTTCGTCGCCGTGGAGGCGGTGCCGTCCGACGGGCCGGCTCCTGCGGCGTCCGCGCAGGCAGCCACCCTCGGCCCGGAGGCGTTCGAGGTGCTCGCGCCGGGGCTGCTCACCACGGTGCAGGACGCCGGTCGTCCGGGCCTCGCCCACCTGGGCGTCCCCCGCTCCGGGGCGGCCGACCTGGGCGCGCTCGACGACGCGAACCTCCTGCTCGGCAACGCCGCGGACGCCCCGGCCCTGGAGGTCACCCTCGGCGGGCTGGCCTTACAGGCGTTGCGCGAGCTGCAGGTCTGCATCTGCGGTGCCGAGGTCGCCGTGACGGTCGACGGCGTCCCGCACCCGCGCGACGCGGTCGTGACCGTCCCCGCCGGGGCGGTGCTCGCGCTGGGGACGGCGCGGGCCGGCCTGCGCGCGGTGGTCGCGGTGCGCGGAGGCGTGCTGGCGCCACGGGTGCTCGGGTCGGCGTCGACCGACCTGCTCTCGGGGCTCGGCCCCGCCCGGCTGGCCGCCGGCGACAGGCTCGGCGTGGGGGACGGCGTGGGGGACGGCGTGGGGGACGGCGTGGGGGGCACGGTCGCGGGTGGGGCCGCAGCGGGAGGGCTGCCGCCGTTGCGTGCTCGCGTGGTGGCCCGCGATCCGGCCCCACCCGCCGACGCGCTCGTGGTGCTGCAGGCGCTGCCTGGCCCGGACGCCGACGACGCCTCGCTGCACGCCCTGGTCGGCGCGGGGTGGCGGGTGCGGCCCGATTCCGACCGGATCGGCGTCCGGCTCGAACCGGACGGCGCGCGCTCGGCGGGAGGATCGGCATCACATGGCGATGCGGATCCTCCCGCCGAGCGGCGCGCACCGGTGGCATCCGCGGCCACGCGCCCGAGCGAGGGCGTGGTGCGGGGTGCGGTGCAGCTGCCGCCCTCGGGGCTGCCGGTGGTCTTCCTCGCCGACCACCCCACGACCGGCGGCTACGCGGTCGTCGCGTGCCTGACCTCGGCCTCGGTCGACGCCCTCGCCCAGGTGCGCCCAGGGCAACGGGTGTGGTTCGTGATCGACGGCAGCTGACGGCGTCGGCCGGGTGGCCGGGTTCTGCACGGCACTCGAGGGCGGCACCGACGACGTGCTGTCATCGGACCACCCGTTCGGACGTGTGTCCGAAGTTCCACGCGTGGGATTCGCTTCCTACAGTCGTGACCGTGAGCTGCCGATGCCTCACGCGGCTGCAGCAACCGGGTGACGTCGACCCGGCGCCGAGGCCGAGACGACAGCCCGGCGGGCCCGCACCCGCCGCCACCGGTCAGGAGGTTCCGATGACCGCCTCGCAGGCCCTCGCCGCGTGCGCACCGGGCGACGACTGGCACCGGGCCGCATTCGAGTTCGCCCCCGTGGGTATCGCTGTGTGCGCGCTCGACGGGACGTTCCTGCAGCTCAACCGGGCGTGCCGGGCGGTGCTGTCCGGATCGGGGCTCGACCTCGACGCCGACCGGCTGGACGACCTGGCGCGGTTCGCCCGCCGCCGCAGCGACGCCCGCGACGGGTTCGGCGAGGACTGGCCGGTCGTCCTGGAGCACGTGCGCGCGGGCCGCCGCGACGTCGCGACCGTCGAGCTCCCCGTGCCCGCCCCGGCGGGCGACCTGCGCTGGGTGCGGATCACCGTCGTCCACGTCGGCGACGCCCTGTTGTGCCACCTGGACGACGTGACGTCCGGCCACGGGGAGCGCGAGCGCCTCGCCCGGCTGGCCCTGCGCGACGCGCTGACCGGCCTGGCCAACCGCCGGCTGACGGCGCAGCGCCTCGACGACGCCCTGGAGCGCGCGCAGGCCCGCGGCCGCAGGGTGGGCGTCTGCTACCTCGACCTCGACGGGTTCAAGCAGGTCAACGACACCCTCGGCCACGACGTGGGGGACCAGTTGCTCGTCGCCGTCGCACAACGGCTCACGAGTGTGATCCGGGCCGACGACACGGCCGGTCGGCTGGGCGGTGACGAGTTCGTCGTCGTGGCCGTCGACCTGCGCGACGACGCCGAGCTCGACGACCTCGCGCGGCGGGTGCGCGGCGCGTTCGAGGAGCCGGTCGACGTCGCGGGACGGCGGCTGCGGGTGGGCGCCAGCGTGGGCACGGCCCTGAGCCGGCCGGGGGAGTCGGGGGAGCAGGTGGTGCAGCGCGCGGACGCGTCGATGTTCGCCACGAAGCGCCGGCGGCGTCGCGGCCGTGGAGCCGCTGCCCAGGCCCCCACGCGGCGCGCGCCGCAGACCGAGGCCCCGGCCGCCGACGTGCGGCAGCTCGCGCTGCTCGACGACGTCTCCGTCACCCACGCCTGACGCGGGCGACACCTACGGCTTGTCGGGCTCGGGGTGGGGCGTGCGCCCCTGTGCGAGGGAGTCCACGAGCGTGGCGATCCGCTTCGCCCGGGTCTCGGGGCGGACGGCGGTCTGCACGCGGTGGAGGAACGCGTAGCGGTTGCGGGAGTCGAGCGCGGCGTAGACCTCGGTGAGGCCGCGGGCGGCCAGCGCGGCGGCGAGGTCCTCGGGCACCACCGCCGTCGCGGGCCCGTCGTAGGCGGCGTCCCACCGACCGTCGGCCTTGGCCTTCTCGACCTCGGCGAGACCCGAGGGCCGCATCCGGCCCTCGGCGGTGAGCCGCTCGATCCGCTCCCGGTTGATCTTCGACCAGACGCTGCGGGGCCGCCGCGGGGTGAACCGCTGCACGTACCACTCGTCGTCGACCCGCCGCGCGATGCCGTCGATCCACCCGAAGCACAGCGCGACGTCGACGGCCGTCGTCCAGTCGATGGACGGCACGCCCGTGCCCTTCTTCGCGATCCTGATCCACACGTGGGTGGCGGTCTCGCCGTTCGCGACCAGCCAGTCCTCGAACGCCTGCCCGTCGGCGAAGGGGACGGCGTCGGTGTGGTCCATCGACATGGGGCGAGCGTAGGTCGCCGCACCGACAGCCCAGCCCCGCCCTCGCCGCGCGGCGGCGCCGAGATCTTGCCACGCTCTGCTGATGGCGCCGGCGATCTCGTCGCCGCGCGGCGGCGCCGAGATCTTGCCAGGCTGTGCGGGTGACGCAGGCAGACCTCGAGGTGGACGTCGCCGTCCTGGGCGGTGGGCCGGCGGGGCTGGGCGTCGTCCTCGCGCTGGACGCGCTGCGCGCCGGCGGGGCCACGGTGCCGACGGTGGCGCTGGTCGACCCGGTCCGCCGCGCCGGTCGCGACCGCACCTGGTGCTTCTGGGACGCCCCGGACGGCGCGGTGTCACGCCTCGTCGACGGCGCCGTCCGCCGACGCTGGCGCCACGCCGTCGTCGCCTCGCCCGGCGGCCGGGTGCTCGACCTCGACCTCGACCCGCTGCGGTACTGCCTGGTCGCCTCCGACGACTACTACGCGCTCGCGGACGCGGCGGCGGCGCGGCTGGGGGTGCGGCACGTGAGGGCGGCGGCGGCCTCGGTGACGCCGCGGCCGCGCGGGGCGGTCGTGGCGCTGGACGGCGACGGCGTCCCGGCGGCGGTGCGCGCCCGGTGGGTGCTCGACGCGCGCCCGGCGGCCCCGGCCCGGCCGGCGCGCACCCGCTGGCTGCAGCACTTCGCGGGCTGGTCGGCGCAGGGGGTGCCCGACGGCGACCGCTGCGTGCTGATGGACTTCCGCGCGCCGCAGCCGCCGCGCGGTCTCGGCTTCGGATACGTGCTTCCCGCGGCCATGCCGGGCGGTGCCGCGCTCGTGGAGTACACGGTGTTCGGCCCGCACACCCACGCCGAGGGCACCGACTACGCCGCGGCCACGCGCGCCTACCTCGACCTGCCGCCGCTGCTGGGGGCGCCGCACCCGGCCGGGGGCGAGCTCGGCCCGCCCGAGGAGGTGGGGGCGATCCCGATGACGGACGCGCGGCCGGCGCGGGGGAGCGGGCCGGTCCTGCGGCTGGGGGCGACGGCGGGGGCGACGCGCGGCTCGACGGGCTACGCGTTCGCGGCGATGCAGCGGCAGGCAGTGGCGGTGGCCGCCGACCTGGCCGCGGGCCGGGCCCCGAGGGTGCCCGCCGCCTACCCGCGTCGCCACCGCTGGATGGACGCCGTGCTGCTGCGGGCGCTCGATCGCGAGTACCTCAGCGGCCCCGACCTGTTCGTCCGCCTCTTCGAGGCGCACCCGGCGCACCGCGTGCTGCGGTTCCTCGACGGGCTCACCACCCCTGCGGAGGAGCTGGCGATCATGTGGTCGGCTCCCACGCTCCCGATGGTGCGCGCGACGCTCGGCGACACGCGTGACCGTCTCGCCGAGATCGTGCGCGTCCGCCCGATCGGCTGATGCGGGCGGCCGCTCCCGCTGCCGATACCTCGGGCGGAGGGCGCTGCGTGGGCCGCGCTCGGGGCGGCGACGCGGACGGAGGCGGCTCATGGGCGAGGTCAGGGGCCCGTGCACGAGGCCCAGCACGAGGCCCAGCACGAGGCCGTGTGCCCGCCGACGCCCGATCGCGGCCGCCGCGCTGTCCCTCGCGCTGGCGGCCGGGCTCGCGGGCGCGGTCGGAGGGTCGGTCGGCGCCGGAGCGGCAGCGGCGAGCACCCGCGCGGCCGCGGCTCCCGTGCTCGGTCACGGGGCCCTGCCCGCGGCGGTGAGCGTCCCGCGGCGCCTCCCGTCGCCCGTCCCCGCGCGCACCGTGACGCCGTCGCCGACCCGATCGCTTCCGGCCGACCCGCGCGTCCCCTCCCGCTACCTGACGCAAACCTTGCGCTGGCAACAGTGCTTCACGCCCACGCAGCTCCGGGAGCAGGGCTACCCCCTGTCGTTCCTGCGCCTGCAGTGCGCCACGTTCTCCGCCCCGCTGGACTGGTCGGCCCCGGACGGCGGCACCGACGTGCGGATCGCCGTCAGCCGCCTCGCCGCGACCTCACCCCGCAAGGGGCGGGACGGCGTCCCCGCCGCTCCCGCCCTGTTCACCAACCCTGGGGGGCCGGGTGCCGCCGGGATCATGCTGCCCCTCAGCTTCCTCGACGCCGGTCGCACGGCACTGCTGGCCGCGCAGGACGTCTACGGCATCGACGTCCGCGGGACCGGGGCCTCGACGGCGCTGACCTGCGGCAGCTGGGCCCAGCTGTCGCTCGACCCGCGCGACCGGCGGCCCGAGGCGATCGCGCTGACGTTGACCCTGAGCGAGGCGCACGCCGGCGCCTGCCACCTGCGCGGCGGGGCCCTGCTCACGCACGTGACGACCGACCAGGCGGTGCAGGACCTCGACCTCCTGCGCCGGCTCGTGCGCCGGGAACGCGTCAACTGGCTCGGCTACTCGGCCGGCACCTGGCTGGGGGTGCAGTACGCCACGGCGTTCCCGCACCACGTGGGCCGCTTCGTCCTCGACTCGAGCACCGACTTCACCGCCGACTGGCAGGCCGTGCAGGGCTACCAGCCGATGGCGTTCCAGCGCCGGTTCGAGCAGGACTTCGCCGTGTGGGCCGGCGCGCACGACGCGTACTTCGGGATGGGCGCCAGCGGCCCGGCCGTCGTCTCCTTCTACGAGGACCTGCGCGCCGACCTGGCGGCGGCCTCGGACGCCGACCCGTCGTCCGTCCCGCTCGACGGCGCCTCGTTGGACGCGCTGATCGCGGCGGAGCTCTACACGAAGACGTCGTTCCAGGAGCTGGGCGAGGTGCTGGTGCTCCTGCGGGCGATCGTCGACGGCGAGGCGGCCGTAGCGGGGGTACCCGTGCCCGGGGTCGCGGCGTCCTCGCGTGCTGCGGCAGCCCGGGCCGCCCTCGCACGGGTGCGCCCGCTGCTGACGGCCGCGCTGGCCGCTGCCCGCACCGGCGGGTGGCGGCTGAACCGGACGCCGCTGGGCGCCGACTCCTTCGACGCCACCTTCTACGCGACGACGTGCGGCGACACCCCGTGGGTGGGGGACGCGGCGTCCCTGGAGTCCGCCTCCGCCGCCGCCGGGGCGGCCTACCCGCTGCTGGGCTGGTCGATCCTGGACCAGCCGTGCGTGTTCTGGTCCCGGCCGACGCCCTCCGCCGTCGTCCCCGTGCCCACCGGCACCGGGCTGCCCTCGATGCTGATGGTGCAGTCGGTGCACGACCCGGCGACGGCGCTGGAGGGCGCCCAGCACGCGGCGTCCACGTTCTCGGCGGCCCGCCTGCTGACCGTGACGGGCGAGGGAGACCACGGCGTCTACGCCTCCGGCAACGCGTGCGTGGACACCGCCGTCGAACGCTACCTGCTGCTCGGCACGCTGCCGGCGCCGTCGACGACGTGCGCGGGCACCGGGGTGCCGCTGCTCGCGGCATCCCTCACGAGCCTCGACGCCGCAGCGGCCGCTGTCCCCCGGGCCATCGCCGCGAGGGCCGCCTCGGGCACTCCCGCGCACGTCGGTGGGGCACCCGTCCGGGTGGGGCTCGCCACGGTCGCGCCCAGGCCTGCGGACGCGCTGGGCCGGGCGCGCGCCCACGCGGCCGACTGGGCGCGGATCCACCCGAGCGGGGCGGGAATGCTTCGCAGCCGGGGCTAGGCACCCCCCTCGTCGGGCACCTCGGGCGGGTGCCTAGACTGACGTCCGTTCACCCGATCGCGCTCGCGGCTCCCCCACGGTATGCGCGCGGTGGACGCACCTCCCGACGACGGGCCCCCCAAAACCGAAGAGTGCTCCACCGTGACGGACTCGACGGGTCTAGGGCCGCGTCCGACGGGAAGCACTCCTCGGGCACCTGAAGGGGTGCACCTGTATGGGAGCCGTTGCCAAGTGGGTGGCTGGTCCACCGTCCTTTCGCTGCATCTCGGGCGGTGCACGGCGAATCCGGGCTGGTACGCCGTGTACCGCGATCCTGTCGGGATCTCCGCGCCCCGACCCGGCGTCCGGGCGATGCCGGGGACAGGGGTCGCGGAAGTCGTGGGGGCCTACGCGGGGGCTTGCTCGACGCGCTAGTGCAGTGGTGGCGCTTCGCCGTGGTGTCGACGCTGCCTGCTGCTCATCCCAACCTCCTCGCCACCGCCGTGGCGGTGGCCCGTGGCCGGTTCGCGCGGATGCCTGGCCGCACGCCGCGAGTGCCGAAGGGCTGCGGGAGGGCGGGCGAGATGCGAGGTTTCCACCGCGCCTGCCCCACCGCGACTTCAGGTGGTGCGGCGGCCCCGACCCGGGCAGGCGGGTCCGCCTCGTACCGGCGCCGGGGAGCTCGACGGCGCCGTGGAGCTTTGGGTGGCCACCGCTGGGAGGGACCCCCCAGCGGCGGCGCTGACGGGGACTGTAGCCGCTCACTCAGGGTTGCGAAAACCCCCTCGGCGCTAGAAACACGTCACGTAGCCCAGCGGTAACCAACGGGTGACAACGAGACCCAAGCGAGCGCCCTCGGCTGCGGGGGTCACGGCGCGTGTGCGTTGTGCAGGCGGTCCGTCGTCATCGG
Source organism: Kineosporiaceae bacterium (assembly GCA_046330935.1). GTDB lineage: Bacteria > Actinomycetota > Actinomycetes > Actinomycetales > Kineosporiaceae > JAXLRU01. Next base: position 673,934 of record JAXLRU010000002.1, on the reverse strand, counting down.
ACACGGAGAGAGCTGTGATTCTTCTGTAACACAGCAAGACCGTAATGTGACCCACCGTGACGGCGAGTGGTCCCGAACGATGAATGACGGCGCCCCGGTGACCGTACGGCGAGATCACGCGTGCTCAAGGCGCTCCTTGTGCTTGTGCCCCCCAGGAACCCCGTGCCAGACTTCCCGCCACCTTGCAGGAGCCAGGGAGCCGGCACCCGCGAGGCGGAGCGACCGGAGGCCGATCGGCCCTCCGGCGGTCCATCGTGACCCGCGACGTCGTCCTCGACGAAGCGGTGTCCTGCCATGACACAGCTCACCGACGGGCCGGTGGAGTCAGTCACCGGCGCGCCCGCACGCCTGCACGCGCGCGGCCGCGCCCGGATCAGAGGCACCGACGCCCTGATCCATCCGCGGACAGTAGGAGAGACAGGCATGAGACTCGCTTCGAGTCGTGAGCGTCGCCGGGTTGCCGTTCTGGCAGCCAGCGCGATCGCCACGGGCGGCCTCGCCGCCCTGCCGGCGCTGCCGGCTGCGGCTGCGACCGCCTGTGACGCCACGTACACCGTCGCCAGCTCCTGGGCTGGCGGCTTCCAGGGTGGAGTCACGCTGAACACCGGCGCCTCGGCGGCCGAGCTGACGTACGCCAACGGTGCGAAGGTCGTCCAGACCTACGCGACCGGTGGCAACGCGTTCGGCTTCGTGGCCTCCGGTGACGCCGCCGCCCCGGTGAGCGTCAAGGTCAACGGCGCGTCGTGCTCCCTGGTCGTCGCCCCTGCGGCGAAGACGACCAAGAAGAAGACCACGCCCAAGAAGACCACCATCACCACCAAGAAGTGCGTCACCAAGAAGAAGAACGGCGCCGTCACCTGCAAGACCATCAAGAAGACGGTCAAGGTGACGACGGGCAAGACCAGCGGCAAGCCGACGAGCGACAAGCCGACGAGCGACAAGCCGACCACTGGCTCGAACAGCGACATGGAGAAGGCGTTCCTCGCGCTGTACGACAAGATCCACGACAGCAAGAACGGCTACTTCAGCCCGGACGGCGTCCCGTACCACTCGATCGAGACGCTCGTCGTCGAGGCTCCCGACTGGGGCCACGAGACCACGTCCGAGGCGTACAGCTACTACCTGTGGCTGGAGGCCGAGTACGGCCGCATCAAGGGCGACTGGGCCCCCTTCAACAAGGCCTGGGCGAACCTCGAGAAGTACATGATCCCCAGCGGGACGAAGTTCGTTCAGGGCACGACGTACAACGCGTCGCAGCCGGCGTACGTCTCCCCCGAGGGTGACTACCCCGACCAGTACCCGGTGACGAGCTCCGGGGACACCCCCAGCGGCTCCGACCCGCTGTACGCCGAGCTGAAGTCGACCTACGGCAACGTGGACGTCTACGGCATGCACTGGCTCATGGACGTCGACAACGTCTACGGCTTCGGCGAGTGCGGCGACGGCACCAGCAAGAACGTCTTCATCAACACCTTCCAGCGTGGTCCGCAGGAGTCGGTGTGGGAGACCGTTGCCCAGCCGTCGTGCGAGACGTTCAAGTTCGGTAACCCGAGCAAGGGCGGCTTCCTCACGATCTTCCAGAACGACTCGAACCCGTCGAAGCAGTGGAAGTTCACCAACGCTCCCGACGCCGACGGTCGTGCGATCCAGGTCAGCTACTGGGCCTGGCAGTACGCCAAGGCCCAGGGCAAGGAGTCCGCGGTCAGCGACTCGGTGGCCAAGGCCGCCAAGATGGGTGACTTCCTGCGCTACGCGATGTACGACAAGTACTTCAAGCAGCTGGGTTGCCGCTCGATCACCTGCGCCGGTGCCACCGGCAAGGACGGCTCCGCGTACCTGAACAACTGGTACTACGCGTGGGGCGCCGAGATGACCGGTGCCTGGTCGTGGCGCATCGGCTCGAGCTTCTTCCACCAGGGCTACCAGATCCCGATGACGGCCTACGTGCTCGGCTCCGTGCCCGAGTTCGCGCCGAAGTCTCCCTCTGCCGCCGCTGACTGGCAGAAGTCGCTGCCGCGCATCCTCGAGTTCTACACGTGGCTGCAGTCCGCCGACGGCGCGATCGCCGGTGGCGCGACCAACTCCTGGAACGGCCGCTACGAGGTCCCGCCGGCGGGTACGCCCACGTTCTACGGCATGGCCTACGACTGGCAGCCCGTCTACCACGACCCGCCGTCGAACAACTGGTTCGGTATGCAGGCGTGGAGCATGGAGCGTCTCGCGGAGTACTACTACGAGACCGGGAACACCACCGCCAAGACGATCCTCGACAAGTGGGTCGCCTGGGCGCTGAAGAACACCAAGGTCTCCGGCACCACCTTCAGCATCCCCTCGACGCTGGAGTGGAGCGGCCAGCCCGGTGGCGACTGGAAGGCCGGCACCACGTCGGTCAACAACGCCAACCTGCGCGTGACCGTCAAGGAGTCGGGCAACGACCTCGGTGTGGCGGGTTCCTACGCCAAGCTCCTGAGCTACTACGCGGCCAAGTCGGGTAACACCGAGGCCCAGACCGCCGCCAAGGGCATCCTGACGGCGATCCAGGCCCAGGCCGACGCGCAGGGCTACGCCGTCGACGAGGTCCGCAAGGACTACGAGCGGTTCGACGACCTGTACAACGCCTCGACCCACCAGGGCCTGTACATCCCGGCCGGCTGGTCGGGCACCTACCCCAACGGCGACGTGATCGCCGCGGGTAAGTCGTTCCTCGACACCCGGTCCTTCTACAAGAAGGACCCGAACTGGTCCAAGGTTCAGGCCTACCTCGACGGTGGCTCGGCCCCGCAGATCCGGATCCACCGGTTCTGGGCGCAGGTCGACATCGCGACCGGGTTCGCGGTCTACGCGAAGCTGTTCCCGAAGGGCTGATCCACGGGTGAGGTGCCGCCGGTCAGCCCAGGCCGGCGGCACCTTCCCCCGCCCCGCGCCGTCGCGCCCGTGAGGGCGCCGCGGACAGGGGCGGACCGCACCACTGCGCACGGCTCCCCGGAGGGGCCACCCGCTCGCGCGGGTGGCCCCTCCGCGTTTTGTCCCGGCTCGGAAGGGTGGCCTTGGTCCCTGCCGGGCGGGCCGGTCGCCCACGGCCTCCCGCCGCCCGCCGTCGCCGGGACTTGTGGCCCTCGGCGGGCACCGCCCGCCCACCTAGCGTCGACGCATGGGTGGCAGCGCCGAGCCGACGACGGCGTCGGGGGGCGCGCCCGCGAGCCGAGGGAGGCCATGATGGAGGACCGCGCGATCCTCGACTGCATTCACGGGTTCGTCGCCGAGGAGCACCGCATCCGCGCGCTGTGCGAGCGGGGCGAGCTCGACCCGGCGACGGAGGCGGCGCGCCTGGCGGAGCTGGAGACGGGGCTGGACCAGATGTGGGCGCTGCTGCGCCGCCGTCGCGGCCTGCGGGCTCAGGGGATCGACCCCGACAGCGTCCCCGACGGGTACGACGTCGAGGTCGGCGAGCAGGCCCCGCGCAGCGCGGCCAGCTGACCAGGCCGTCCACCGACCCCCTGCGACGACGAGAAGGCCCCCACCGCTTGAGGCGGTGGGGGCCTTCGTCGAGGCAGGAGCTATCTCACTTCTTGACGACGCCCCGGGGCTTGCCGGACGGCGCGAGGGTGAGCAGCAGCCGGACCGCGTCGGTCGCGGGCTTGGACTGGTAGTTCTCGTCGTACAGCGCCGCGTAGCCCTCACCGGTGAAGACGCCGGGCACCCACTGGTACTTGTCGGTGAAGCCCCACAGCGTGAACGAGATGCACTTCTTCTCGGCCAGGCAGCTCGCGAGCATGATGTTGTAGCCGGCGGCCTGCGCCTGACGCTTGGCCGGCGTCATCGGCAGGACGCTGCGGACGTCGGCCTCGGTCACCGCGGTGAACAGGCCCAGCTTCGCGAAGCGGGCCAGGTTGGCGGGCATCGAGCCCGGCACGTCGTACTCGGTGCTCAGGTGGCCCTGGACGCCGACACCGTGGATGACGATCTTCTTGGCCTTGAGCTGCTTCACCATCGCGTACACGGCGTCGCTCTTGGGGTTGACGCCCTCGATGTTGTAGTCGTTGTAGAACAGCAGGGCCTTCGGGTCGGCCTCGTGGGCGAACTTGAACGCGAGCTGCACGTACTCGGGGCCGATGACGCGGTACCAGATGGTGTCGCGGTAGGTGCCGTCCTCGTTGAACGCCTCGTTGAGCACGTCCCACTGCCAGATACGGCCCTTGTAGCGGCCGGCGACGGCGCTGATGTGCTGGCGCATGACCTCGGTGAGCTCGGCCTTGGTCCACGTGCCCTCGGTCACCCACGCGGGGACCTGGCTGTGCCAGAGCAGCGTGTGCCCGCGCACCTTCTGCTTGTTGGTCTCGGCGAACTTCATGAACGCGTCGGCCTGCGCGAAGGTGAACTGGCCGCGCTCGGGCTCGGTGGCGTCCCACTTCATGACGTTCTCGGGGGTGACGCTGTCGAACTCCGTCGCCGCGATCTTGGCGTAGTTCGGGTCCTCGGCCAGGGCCTCCAGCGACACCGCGTTGCCGATCGCCATGCCGGTCCGGGCCGCGAGGGCCTTGAGGGACGGCGACGCGAGCGTGACCGTGGGGGTCGGCGTCGGCGTCGGGCTGGCCGTGGGGCTGCTGGTGACCGTGGGGGACGCCGTCGGCGTGGCCTCGGGGGTGGCCGCGGGAGCGACGACACCGGGCTTGCCCACCTTCCCGGCCGCATGAGCCGGGGTCATGGTGGGGACGAACAGAACACCCATGGCACCAGCGGTGACCAGGGCGGTGAGGCCGCTCTTGCGGATCATGCCGCTCCTCTTCGTCCTTGAAGAACTTTCGAAACATCCGTCGTGCGCGCACGTTACGCACAACGGATGAAAGGTGCAACGGGATGCGGGAAGGGGTCGCCGAACGTTCATCTCGGTCTGAAACTTCCGGCCGAGATGCAGCGCCGAGCCGTGTCGGGGTGGGATAGTGCCAGCCGTGGTGAGCTGGCGAGGGACGACCCTGCGCTCCGTGGCCGAAGCGGCCGGGGTGAGCACGGCGACGGTGTCCAAGGTGCTGAACAACCGTCCCGACGTCGCACCGGCGACGCGCGCCCGGGTTCAACGCCTGCTGCAACAACAGAACTACCGGCCCCTGTCGGGGCGTCCCGGCGGCGGATCGGTGGTCATCGACCTCATCTTCACCGCGCTCGACAGCCCGTGGGCGATCGAGATCATCCGCGGGGTCGCCGCGTCCGAGGTCGAGGCGGTCGTCAGCGCCGTCTCCGATTCCCCCGACCCTCAGCGCTGGCACGAGCACCTGCTCGGCTCAGGGCGCTCCGGTGCCGTCCTGGTCACCTCGGGGCTGACGGCGGAGCAGGTCACCGCGTTCGCCGACGCGGGCGTCCCCTGCGTGGTCATCGACCCGGTCGACCTGCCCGGCAGCGAGGTCCCCAGCGTGGGTGCCACCAACTGGGCGGGCGGGATGGACGCCACCCGCCACCTCCTCGACCTCGGGCACCGCCGCATCGGCGTCGTCGGCGGCCTGCCGCACCTGCTGTGCAGCCGCGCCCGCATCGACGGCTACCGCGCCGCGCTAGAGACCGCCGGGCTCGAGGTCGATCCGACGCTCGTCCGCCATGGCGACTTCCACCACCAGGGCGGGCTGGACCGCGCGCGCGAGCTGCTCGCCCTGCCCGACCGGCCCACCGCGATCTTCGCCGGCAGCGACGTCCAGGCGCTGGGGGTCGTGGAGGCCGCCCGCGAGCTCGGGCTCGACGTCCCCGGGGACCTCTCGATCGTCGGATTCGACGACCTGCCCCTGGCCCGCTGGGTGTCACCGCCGCTCACGACCGTCCGGCAGCCGCTGGCCGACATGGGGCACACGGCCGTCGCGATGCTCACCGAACTCATGGCCGGGCGTCCCCTGCGCAGCAACCGGGTCGAGCTCAGCACCGAACTGGTCGTCCGCGGGTCGACGGCGCCTCCGCGCTGACGCCGCCCGGGGGCCAGCGCCGCCAGAACAGGTCGCGCGTCAGCGCCGCCAGAACAGGTGGTGCGTGACGCCGGTGCGAGGGCTCGCGACGACGTCGTGCTCGAACCGGTCCTCCAGCTCCTCGGGGGACTCCCAGAAGCGGACGCCGCGCCCGAGGGTCACCGGGGAGACCGCCACGTGCAGGGTGTCGACGAGGTCGGCGTCCAGGAACTCGCGGATCGTCGTCGCGCCGCCGCCGAGGCGGACGTCCTTGCCGTCCGCGGCCTCGCGGGCCTGCTGCAGGACCGCGGCGGGCTCGGCGTCGGTGAAGTGGAACGTCGTGTCCGACAGCGTGAACGACGGCCGCAGGTGGTGGGTCAGCACGAACACGGGGGTGTGGAACGGCGGCTCGTCGCCCCACCAGCCCTGCCAGTCGGGCTGCTCGGAGTCCGCCCACGGGCCCCGGAAGGGGCTGAACTTGTTCGCGCCCATGATCTCGGCGCCGATGCCGTGGTCGAAGTCGCGGATGAAGTGGTCGTCGATGCCGCGGCTGCCGTTCTCGGCCTGCGAGACGTGAAAGCTCGCCGTCCCGAACGCCCACGCCATCAGCTCGCGCGGGTCGGCGTGCCCGAAGGGACGCTCGAGCGACTGCCCCTCCCCGGTGCCGAACCCGTCGGCCGAGACGGTGAAGTTCTGGACTCGCAGCAGTTGCGGCACGGGGCCCCTCCTCGGGAACGGCGACGGTGGGGCAGACCGGGGCGCGGCCCCGAACTCATCGGCTCAGACGGCGAGGTGGTCGACGAGCTGCGAGGCGACGCCGGTGTACCCGCCGGGGGTGAGGGCCAGCAGCGCCTGCTCGGCCTCGGCGGGCAGGCCCAGCCCGAGGACGAACTCGCGCATGACCTCGCCGTCGACCTTGCGGCCGCGGGTGAGCTCCTTGAGCCGCTCGTAGGGCTGGTCGAGGCCGTGCACGCGCATCACCGACTGCACCGCCTCGCCGAGCACCTCCCACGTGGCGTCGAGGTCGGCGGCCAGGGCGGCCTCGTTGACGTCGAGGCCGGCGAGGCCGCGCTTGACGTTGTCGATCGCGAGCAGCGAGTGGCCGAACGCGGTGCCGATGTTGCGCTGCATCGAGGAGTCGGTGAGGTCGCGCTGCAGGCGGGACGTCACCAGCGTCGAGGCGAGGACGTCGAGCAGCGCGTTGCTGACCTCGAGGTTGGCCTCGGCGTTCTCGAACCGGATCGGGTTCACCTTGTGCGGCATCGTGCTCGACCCCACCGTGCCCTGGCCGCGGACCTGCGCGAAGTAGCCGAGGGAGATGTAGGTCCAGACGTCGGTGCACAGGTTGTGCAGGATCCGGTTGAACCGGGCGACGTCGGCGTAGAGCTCGGCCTGCCAGTCGTGGGACTCGATCTGCGTGGTCAGCGGGTTCCAGGTGAGGCCGAGGCTCTCGACGAACGCCTTGCTCACCGCGGGCCAGTCCGTGCCCGGGGCGCTGATCGCGTGCGCCGCGAAGGTGCCCGTCGCACCGTTGATCTTGCCGAGGTACTCGGCGGTGCCGATGCGACGCAGCTGGCGGCCCAGGCGGTGGGCGAGGACGGCGAGCTCCTTGCCGAGCGTCGTCGGCGTCGCGGGCTGGCCGTGGGGGCGGGCGAGCATCGGCACGTCGCGGTGCTCGCGGGCCATGCCCGCGACCTGCTCGGTCAGCGCCTGCGCGGCGGGCAGCCACACCTGCGAGACCGCGCCGCGCACCATGAGGGCGTAGGCGAGGTTGTTGACGTCTTCGCTGGTGCAGAACAGGTGGACGGACTCGGTGACGTCGGCCAGCGACGTCCCCTCCAGCCGCTTCTTGACGAAGTACTCCACGGCCTTGACGTCGTGCAGCGTGACCCGCTCGGTCTCGGCCAGCTCGGCCACGGCGGCGGCGTCGAACGCGGCGGGGATGGAGCGCAGGTAGGCGACCTCGGCGCCCGACAGCTGCCGCAGCCCGGGGACCGCCGCGCACGTGGCGAGGTGGATCAGCCACTCGACCTCGACCCGGATCCGCTCGCGGTTGAGCGCGGCCTCGGACAGGTGCTCGACCAGCCCGACGACGGCCGCGCGGTAACGGCCGTCGAGCGTGCCGAGCGGCACGTCGCCGAGGCCGGTCGACGGCGTGAACGGGGCGGGCGTGGGGAGCGCGGGGGCGGGCGTGGCTGCCTGGGTCACGTGCCCCATGGTCCCACGCGACGGGCAGTGGCCCGCCCCGCGCCCGTCAGTCCGCGAACAGCGAGAAGGGCGCGCCCTCGGGGTCGCGGGCGAGCACCATCCGGCCGTTGGGGGTGTCGAACGGCTCCTGGAGCAGCGTCCCGCCGCCCTCGCGCACCAGGTCGGCCGCCTTGTCGGCGTCGGGCACCTGCACGTAGGTGTGCCAGTACGACGTCGTGATCGGGGCGTCGTCGGGCAGCGCCGTCATGCCGGCCACCGGGTCGGCTCCGGGGGTGAGGTGCACGGTCAGGTAGGAGCCGTCGGAGCCCTCCATCGGCTGCACGGTCCACCCGAACAGCTCGGTGTAGAAGGCCTGCGCGGCGGCGAGGTCGGTGGTGACCAGCTCGTGCCAGCCGGCGAAGCCCACCTCGGCGACGGCGCCGAACCCCGTGAAGGGGTCGCTGCGCCACAGGCCGATCGTGGCGCCGGTGGGGTCGCGCAGCACCGCGAACTCGCCGACGGTCGGGACGCCCGTGGCGGGCACGAGGGTCGCCCCGCCGAGCTCGACGCCGCGCGCAGCCGTCCCGGACAGGTCGTCGGACTCCAGGTAGAGCGTCCACGCGGCGGGCATGCCGGGCTGAGCGGAGCCCAGCCCGGCGGCCATGCGGCCGTCGACCGAGGCCATGCCGTAGTGGCCGAACTCGGGGCCGCTGTCGTCGATCTGCCAGCCCACGACGTCGCGGTAGAACGCCTTGGACGCCGTCGGGTCGGCGGCGGCGTGCTCGATCCAGACGGGGGTGCCGGGCGCCTGGCGCCCTTCGAGGGTGGTCATCGCGTCGTCCTCTCGTGGTCTCCCCGGAACGGGGACGCTGTGACGCGGATCACCCTTCCACCGCCCTCCGACAGTCCGGAAGGCCCTTCCATCAGGCGCTCAGGCGAACGCCTCCCGCAGCGCCGGGAGGATCTCCTGCTCGGCCGCGCGCAGGAACGTGTCCTGCTGGTCGCCGCCGATCTGCACGAGCGCGAGGTCGGTGAACCCGGCCTCGGCGAAGGGCCGCACGGCGTCGACGATCGCCTCGACCTTGTCCCCGCACGGGATCGACGCCGAGACGTCCTCGGGGCGCACGAACTGCGACGCCGCCGCGAACGACGCGGGGCCGGGCAGCTCGGCGTTGACCTTCCAGCCGCCCCCGAACCAGCGGAACTGCTCGTGCGCGCGCTGCACCGCGGCGTCGGCGTCCGAGTCCCAGCTCACCGGCAGCTGGCCGACCTTGCGCGAGGGCGTCCCCGAGCGGGCGGCGTCCCACTCCTGCACGAGGTCGCCCTTCGGCTCGACGGCGATCAGCGCGTCGGCGCGTTCGGCGAACAGCTCGACGCCCTGCGAGCCGCTGACGGCGACGCCGATCGGCACCCGCACGTCGGGCAGGTCCCACAGCTTCGCCGAGTCGACCGTGAAGTGCTCGCCGTCGTAGCTGAGGGTGTCGCCGTCGAACAGCGACTCGAGGATGTCGAGGGCCTCGAGCAGGCGCTCCTGGCGGACGTCGGCCGACGGCCAGCCGCCGCCCACGACGTGCTCGTTGAGGTTCTCGCCCGAGCCGAGGCCCAGGGTGAACCGCCCCCCGGACAGGATCTGCAGCGTCGCCGCCTTCTGCGCCACCACGACCGGGTGGTAGCGGAAGCTCGGGCACGTCACGTACGTCATGAACGGGATGGCGTCGGTGACCTGCGAGACCGCACCCAGCACCGTCCAGGCGTGCGGGCTGTGGCCCTGCTCGGCCAGCCAGGGGAAGTAGTGGTCGCTGGAGACGAGGAGGTCGAAGCCGGCCCGCTCGGCGGCCGCCGCCGAGGCGACCAGTTCGCGGGGGCCCGTCTGCTCGCCCATGAGGGTGTACCCGATGTTCAGCATGCCCCCGAAGTGCCCGCCGGGAGGCCCTGGCACTCGCCGGGCCGCCGGTGTCGCCGCGCGACTTTGCCGACGGAGGCCGTGCGACACGCCGAGGCGGCGGCCGCGTGACGCGACCGAGCGTCGGCAAGGTCGGGCGCGGCCCGGCGCAGAGCGCGACGACACCCGGGCGTCCTGCCTGGCCGGGGCCGCCGACCGTGGGGAGGATGGCGACATGACCGACGCCCCCGCAGCACCCGGCACCGCCGCCGACCCCACCCGGATCCCCGCGGGCAGCCCCTACGACCGCCTCCCCCCGGTGCCGACGTTCACGATCGCCAGCGACGACGTCGTCGACGGCGTGATGATGAACCTGCCGCAGGTCTCGGCCTGGGGCGGCGGCCCGGGGCAGGACGTCTCGCCCCAGCTGAGCTGGGCCGACGCCCCCGAGGCCACCTTGAGTTACGCGGTTACGATGTACGACCCCGACGCGCCGACCGCGGCCGGCTTCTGGCACTGGGCGGTCGCGAACATCCCGGCGTCGGTGACGTCGCTGCCCTCCGGCGCGGGCGCTCCCGATGGTTCGCTGCTGCCCGCGGGCGCGCGCCAGCTCGTCAACGACGGCGGGTACGCGGGGTACGCGGGCGCCGCCCCGCCGCCCGGGCACGGGCTGCACCGCTACTACGTGGTGGTACACGCGGTCGACGTCGAGACCCTCGACCTGGGCGAGGTGGCCTCGCCGTCGATGCTCGGCTTCCAGCTGTTCTTCCACACCCTCGCGCGGGCGATGATCGTGCCCGTGTGGGAGACACCCGCGAGCTGAGTCGAGCTGATCCGAGCCGAGGCGGCGCTCAGCGCTTGGGCTGGCGCAGCTCCTCGGGCACCTCGACCGCTGCGGCGCGCACCGCAGGCTTGCTGGCCGCCCGGTGCGCGGCCTCGGCGTGGGCGGCGGCGAAGCCGGTGGTGCGTTCCACCTGCGCGGGACTGTAGCCCTCGTCGATCAGGCGGACGGCGTCCTCGATCGTCCAGCCCGGCTTCGGGTTGGAGATCGAGCGCACCTCGACAGGCGCGGCGGCCTGGCGGGGACGCCGCGAGCGCGGCGGGGTGTCGGACGTCACGGGGCCAGTCTGCCACCGTGCTCGCGGGGGACGTGACACCGGAATGCGAGACGGAAGGCGCGAAATGCCTGGTCGCGAGGAGGTCGGCGATGCCGCCGCCGTCACCGACCCCGAGCGGGTGACGTCCGCCGGGGCGTCTGCTGCGTCTGGGCGGGCATGAACGACGAGAAGCCGAGCAGCGACGAGCCCGCGGACGAGGATGCCGTCGACGTGACACCCGCAGCCGCGTCCGAGGCGCCCGAGGGCCCGTACTGGACGACGCGGCGCCGGTTCCTCGTCGGCGGGCTCGCCACCGCGGCGGTCGCCGTCGGGGCCGTGGTCGGCAGTGCCGAGGGCGTCCTCCCGGGGCGGGTGCGGACCCGTCGCTGGCTCGGCGTCGGGGCAGTCGACCGGTCGGTGCCCGACCTGATCACCCGGGAGCCGATCGTCGGGACGTTCCCGTCCGAGGCGCGGCGCACCGACGTCGGCTGGGCGCTGTGGGTGCCGCTCGGTTGGGAGGAGGAGGACCGGGGGCGGCTGCCCGTGGTCGTCGTCCTGCACGGGCGGGGCGCGGACGCACGGGGGGCCTTCGACGTCCTCGGGTGGCACAAGTTCGCCGCGGAGGCGTTCGGTGCGGGCACGCCCCCGTTCGCGCTGGTCGCCGTCGACGGGGGCTCGACGTACTGGCACCCGCGGTCCTCGGGGGACGACCCCGTCCGCATGATCACGCAGGAGCTGTTGCCGCGGGTGCGCGAGGAGGGCGTGGGCGGGCCGGTCGGGGTGTGGGGCTGGTCGATGGGGGGTTTCGGCGCGCTGACCCTGGCCCGCGAGTCCGTGGCCGGGCGCCTGCAGGCGGCCGACGGCCCGCTGCGCATCTCGGCCGTGGCCGCGTCCAGCCCGGCCCTGTTCACGTCGGCGGGCGAGGCGAGCCGGGGTGCCTTCGACGGCGACGATGACTGGCGGCGGTGGGGGGACCTCCTCGGCGGGCCTCGACCCGACGTCCCCACGCAGGTGCTGTGCGGCGCCGACGACCCGTTCGCCGACGCGACCCGCGCGTACGTCTCCCGCACGCCCGGGACGGCGGGCGGCGTCGTCGCCGGTCGTCACGACAACGGTTTCTGGCGCTGGAGCGCGCCACGGCAGATCGAGTTCCTCGGTCGTTCCCTGGCGGCTGTTGCCTGAGCGGGCATGATCGGCCTGCCTCCCTCCCCCGTTCGGCGGATGGCTGACGATGACGCGGTAGGCCAGGGTTGCGGGGCCGCGAGTTTGGGGTGTGCCGCGCTGACGGGGTGTGTGCCAAGCGGGTTCGCGGGTCGTGTGTCTTCGAGCGGGGAGCTTTCTTCGTGCCTGCGTACGGGTCGCTGCTGTCTGCGCGTGTGCTTGATCGTCGTGTGTCGTTGCCGTGGGTGGTGCTCCTGGTGGGGGCGCTGCTGGTGGGGATGTTCGAGGCGTTGTCGTGGGTGCACGCGCCTGCGGCGGCTGCTGCGACGGCGCCGGCGGCGGGGGAGTTCGTGCCGTTGACGCCGACGCGGATCGCGGCGGGGTCGGTGTCGTCGACGGCGCCGGCGGTGGTGTCGGTGGCGGGGCAGGGCGGGGTCCCGTCACAGGTGTCGCTGGTGCAGGCGGTGGTGATCTCGGTCACGATGTCGAACGCGACATCGCCGACGTATGTGGACGTGTTCCCGGAGGGTGCGACGTATCCGTCTGCGGGTGCTCCGTTCGTGAATCCGGGTGTGACGATCTCTAATTCGTTGATCACGCAGTTGGGGGCGTCGGGGAATCTGACGTTGAAGGTCGGGGTCGGTACCGCGAATTACGCGGTGGACGTCCAGGGGTATTACACGTCGGCGTCGGCTTCGACGGCGGCGGGGACGTTCGTGGTGATGAGTCATGCACGGTTGTACGACACGCGGGCGGCGAGCAGCGTGGGTGGGCGCAGCACGCCGGTCGCGGCGGGGGAGACGGTGAAGGTTCCCGTGCTGGGGGTTGCGGGGGTGCCGGCGTCGGGGGTGTCGGCGGTCGCGGTGAACGTCAGCGGTGTGGGGGCGTCTGCGGATACGGCGTTGACGGCGTGGCCGTCGGGTACGCGCCCGACCACCCCGAACGTGACGGTGAAGTCGGGGTTGCAGGCGGGGGCGTTGGTGGCTCTTCGGATTTCAGCGTGATGCCTGGTGTTGACCTGGGTGTTCACGCTGCCGTCCGGGCGGCGCTGGCGAGGAGGATACGGGTCTTGTAGTGGTGGGGGTTGCGGTAGCCGCGGCCGGTGCGCTTGATCTGCTTGATGGTGGTGTTGGCGGCTTCGGTGCGGGCGTTGGTGACGCCGGTGATGACGAGGACTTCGATGGCGGGCCACCAGGTGGTGATGGTCGCGGCGAGCCGGTCGGTTTCGGGCATCGCGGCAGCGGTGACGGCGTCGGTGAACAGGTCCCGACGGTGGTCGAGGTCGGTGAGGGTGGTGGCGTGGAGGAGGTGGCGGAGGCGTTCCTTCACCGCCCACGCGGCGGCGATCTCCTGGGTGGGGTCGTCGGCGGTGAACGTCGCCCGGAGCCGGGCCAGGCCGGCTGGGCTGAGGGTGTCCCCAGCGCGAAGCAGGAGTCGCCGGTTGGTCCAGACCGGGTCGATCCCGCGGCCGCGGCGGCCCTTGGTCTGGCGGGTGAGGCGCTGCCGGACCCGGGTCAGGGTGTCGTTGGCGAGTTTGACCAGGTGGAACGCGTCGACACTGACCGCCGCCTGCGGGAGCTGGTCACGTAGTGCGGCGCGGAACGCCGCAGAGGGGTCGATCGCGACGACCTCGATCCGGTCCCGCCACTCCTGCGGCCTGGCCGCCAGCCACGCAGCGACCCCGGCGGCGCCGCGTCCGTCGACCACGCCGAGGACGCCCCCGGTGTCGACGTCGACGATCGTCGACATCCAGGGCTCGTACCGGCGCCAGGTGCCGTGTTCGTCGCGCCAGTACCGCACCGACCGGTAGCGGTGCTCGTCGATGCCCAGTCGCCGCGGGCTGGCCGCGTCGGGGTCGATGCCGAGCAGGGCGGCGGCGTTGAGGACGGCCTGGACCGTCCACCACGACACCCCGTACGAGGCGGCGACCTCGGCGACGGACCGCCCGGCCAGGACCGCGGTGAGCAGCTGCTCCCGCAGGCGGGCGGTGGTCCTGGCCCGGGCCGGGACCTGCCCGGTGACCTCCGCGAACGTCCGCCTCGGACAGCGTTGCTCCACACAGGCGAAGCGCCGCCGGATCAGGACCACCCGTACGTGGCCGGCGACCGGAACGTCGCGCAGCCGTTGTCGGGTCCGTTGATGGACCCGCCCCGAGAGCACCCCACAGGTCGGGCAGCCCGCCTCGCCCTCGACGGAGGCGATCACCACCTCCCGGCCGCCTCCGGGCAGGTCGACCGCGCTCACCACGCGGTACCCGGGCAGGTCGAACAGCACACTCGCCGCATCCCGCGGCGAGCCCGTAGCGTTGTCCACGGCTCGTGGTCCTTCGATCTCGATGAGTGCCTCAGCAACACCCATCTCAGCGCAGGACCACGAGCCCCCTCACACGGGCCCGATCACGCTCAAATCCGAAGAGCCGCGTTGGTGCAGTTGGCGGTGGCCGCTGACGGGACGATCAGCGTGTTCAACCAGTCAGGAACCGTGGACCTCGTGGTCGACGTGGAGGGCTACTACCAGGACCCGGCGGGTAACGCCGAGGACTTCTTCGTCCCGGTGACGCAAGCGACGATCTATGACTCCCGCAACGGGTTGGGCACCGGCGGGAAGACCACGCCTATCCCTGCGGCGACCCCGGCGAACGTCCCGGTCCGTGGCGCGGTGAGCAAGGACGCGACGATTCCGGTGCCTGCTGATGCGAGCATCGACGCGGTGGTGTTGTCGGTGACGGCGACACAGTCGGCCAACCCGGGGTTCGCGCGCGCCTACGCCGAGGGTGAGGAGTTGCCGTCGGGTACGGCGTTGACGTACACGGCGTCCTCAACGGTGGCGACGGTGATCGTGAAGCTGGGGCAGACGGGCCGGGTGTCGCTGTACGCCTCGACGCAGGTGCACTACCTGGTGGCGGTGCAGGGGTACTTCCAGAAGACCCCTTCCACGGCCCCGCCGAGCCCGGTGGTGTCGTCGAGCACGTTCACCGCTGGCGGGTGGAAGGCGTCGAACACGACGGGCTCGTTCTCCTTCGCCCCGGGTGGCACGCCCTCGCCTGCGGTGACGCAGTACCGGTATGCGTTCGACGACGCGTCGCTTGCCGCGCCCAGCGTGGTGAACGTGGCAGGAAACGCGACCGGCTCGGTGTCGCTGACCCCGGCTGACGGCTGGCACACCTTGTACGTGCAGTCGGCGAACAGCGCCGGGAACACCTCGCCCGTGGTGACCTACACCTTCGGGGTCGGGGTCGGTGTCACCAGCCCGAAGCCGAACACCAGCACCGGGCAGTCGGTGACCCTGAGCGCACGCGGGGCGTCGACGTACGGGTCGGTGACGTGGCGGTGGCGCCGCGCGCAGGGCGATGCGTGGGCGAACATCCCGGTCGCCAACGTGAAGAACGGGTCGACGACGATCACGGCATGGCCGGTCACCGCCACCGTGTCGGGGTCCAGCACGATCGCCCCCGCCCTGACGTGGGACGTCGCGGCGACACTGACCAATGTCGACACCTCGGTGTGGGTGAGCGCCTGCTTCACCCCGATCGGTGGCGGCACGGCGTCGTGCAACACCGACGGCTCCGCCCCCTCGGTCACCCTGGACCGGGTCAACGCCGGCGGAGCCGACACCAACCTCGGCGTGGGAACTCTCGACCAGCTCACGGGCAACCTGAGCCTCGCCGCTGGCGACGTGAACGTGCCGGTCGCCGGGTCGTCGCTGTCTCTGGCGCGGACGTTCAACACCCTCGCCCCCACGAAGACCGCCGATGCGGGGTCGGGTGTGGCGAGCATCTTCGGGCAGGGCTGGACGACGGGTCTGCCCGTCGATGAGGCTGGCTCCTCGTGGACGGGCCTGGCCCACCGGGGGTCGACCGTGCAGGTCACCGACGTCGACGGGTTCACGACGACGTTCGCGAAGACCTCGGGCGGGGCCTGGAAGCCGGCCGGGGAGGACGCCGATTCCGGGCTGAGCCTCACGTTCTCGGGCGGCACCACGGCCGCTCCGGCCCTGTTCACCGTCTCCGATCTCGACGGCAACGCGACCCGGTTCAAGGCCGCCACCACCCTGGGGGCCTCGCCGTCGGCGACGGCGCCGAATCGGTACGTGGTGGACATCGTCACCCAGCCCGGTAGCGCCCAGACCACGACGTACTCCTACGACACCTCCGGCAAGCCGACGCAGATCCTCGCGCCGGTCCCGACCGGGTCCACGTGTTCCTCCACCACCCCGGGCACCGGGACGTGGTCGGGGGCCTGCCGGGCGCTGCTGCTGACCTACGGCATCACCGGCGGAGCGACGGGCAAGGTCACCGCCGTCACGCTCCGGACGACGACGAGCGCGGGTGCCGAGGTCGACGTCGACCAGGTCTGCTACGCCTACGACACCAACGGGCGCCTGTCCGCGGTCTGGGACCCCCGCGACGGCGGGACCGCCGGGACCGGGCTCAAGCCGGTGGCGTGTTCGGCGACGCAGTACCGGCCCACGACCTACACCTACGACGCGACCACCGGTCGGCTGCTGTCGGTGAAGCCGGCCGGATTGGCCGCGTACGCGCTGACGTACGACGCCAACGGGCGGGTCACGCGGGTCTCGCGGACCCACACCAACGCTGCGGTGCAGTTCACCGATATCGCCTACGGCACTCGTGCGGATGGTCAGGAGGGCGTGCCGGTGACAGGGGACAGTACGAACCCGCAGTACCGACCTGACCTGTCCTCAACGGCTGTGGCAGCGTGGGGTCAGAACGCTGCCCCTGTCACGGCGACGGCGGTGTTCCGCGCCGGGCATGTAGCGTCGAGCAGTGACCTGCGCTGGGCTGACGTCACCTACATGGACGCCGCCGGCCGCACCGTCAACACCGCTTCCTACTCCGGCACCGGTGGGTCGGGCTGGCACGTCGACACCACCGACTACGACGACCAGGGCAACGTGGTGCGGACGCTTTCGGCGGCCAACCGTGAAGAGGCCCTGAACGTGGCGACGGCGGCCAACCCGGCGCTGAAGCTGCCTTCCGACACCCGTGCCGCCGCAGCCGCGCTCTCGACGGTCAACGTGTACGCCTACGACCTGGCAACGGGCACCTCGGACCTGACCGACTCCTTCGGTCCGTTCCACCTGGTCTCGGTCAACGCCTCCGACGCCTTCGTCGGGGTCCGGGCCCACACGAAGACGTACTACGACACCGGGGCCGAGCTCGGGCACCCCGCGGGTGGGGTGCTGCACCTGCCGGTGAAGGTCACGGTGGGTGCGAGCCAGTCGCAGCTGCCGGTCGTCACGAACGAGACGGACATCCGGACCACGACGACCGATTACGCCCTGTCCACGTCGGACGCGGCGGGGTGGACGTTCAAGGCCCCGATGAAGGTCACCACCGACCCGACCGGCCTGGCGATCAGCAAGGTGACCCGCTACGACCCCGTCACCGGTGCGGTGATCGAGTCGCGGCAGCCGAAGTCGGCCGCGACCGGGAGCGACGCCGGCACGACCCTCACCGTCTATTACGGCTCGGCAGCCAACGCCACGGATCCTGAGTGCGGCGGCAAGGCGGCGTGGGCGACGCTGGTCTGCAAGATCAAGCCCGCGGCGCAGCCGGGGGTGGCCGGCTTGCCGGGTCTGGTGTCGAAGACGTTCACCTACGACTACCTGTCCCGCGCGACGGTGGTGACGGAGTCGGTGACGGATGCAGCGGGGGCGGCGAAGACGCGAACGACGACGACCACGTACAGCTTGTCCGGGTACGGTTCGGACGTGGTCACGGTCGCGCAGACGGGTGGGCTGGGGACGGCCCTGCCCACGGCCACGACGGGCTACAACGCGACCACGGGCCTGCCCGAGACGGTCAGCAACGGGACGGTGACGTCTCGGACGGGGTATGACGAGTTCGGTCGCGTGGTCTCCTACAAGGAGAACGACGCCGCGACCGGTGCCGCCGCCAACACCGTGACGACCGTGTACGACGACGTGACCGGTCTGGTGACGTCGACGACGGACGGCAAGGGCACGACGTCGAACACGTACAACTCCGCCACGGAGTACCGCAACCTGGTGACCTCGATGACGGTGTCGGGGATCACCGGGTCGTTCTCGGCGACGTACGACACCGATGGTGGCCTGGCCACGCAGACCTGGCCGAACGGGGTCACCCAGACCGTCAGTGACGACGAGGTCGGGGAGACGACGTCGCGCAACATCACCGGTTCGGGCGTGACGTGGCTGTCGGAGGTCTTGTCCTCGACCACGCACGGGCAGACGTTCCGCGTGACGTATGCGGGAGCTGAGAAGTACAGCGGCCGGCGCAAGTACGAGTACGACGCGTCGGGACGGTTGAAGACCTCCTACCACCGGCTCCTCGGCGACGCCTACGGTCCGTCGGGCCAGTGCACGCTGCGGACCTACGTCTACGACGGGAACGGCAACCGCACCTTCCAGCGGATTTTCAACCCGCTGGCTGACGGGTCGTGCCAGGCGACCACCCCGGCCTCGACGATGCAGCACACCTACGACGTCGCGGACCACCTTCAGTCGGCGACCAGCGATGTCGGGCTGGTGTACGACGCGTTCGGGCGCATCACCACCCTGCCCAGCGCGGACACCACCGACGCGGGCGGGAACCTCACTCTGGGCTATTACACCAACGACATGGTGCGGACCCAGACCCGCGGCACCAGCACCACCACCTACACCCTCGACCCCGCCGGCCGGCTCGCGACCCGCGCCACCACGGGTGGGGCGACGTTGGTCAACCACTACGACGACGCCTCCAGTGACTCGCCGGACTGGATCGCCGAGGACGCCGCGGGCACCACGTGGACCCGCAACATCACCGGCATCGACGGCAACCTCGTCGCCACCATCAACCAGGCCGGCACGATCACCTGGCAGGTCACCAACGAACACGGCGACGTTGTCGCCACCGCACCAGACGGCGCCGCCGCCCCCGCCAACTACTACCTCACCGACGAGTTCGGCCTCGGCGTCACCGGCTGGACAAGCCCTTCTCGGTACGGCTGGCTCGGCGGCAAGCAACGACCCGGCGACACCCCCGGCGGTCTCGTGCTCATGGGTGTCCGCCTCTACGCACCCACCCTCGGACGGTTCCTCTCCATTGACCCCGTCCCCGGCGGAAACGAAAACGCCTACAACTATCCCAACGACCCGGTCAACGCCTTCGATCTCGATGGCCGATTCTGCTTGTTCGGAAAAAAGTCGGGCAGTCGAGGGTGTCGAGGTGGGAGTGCTTACCGGAGTGTTCGGCATGGGATCTATCAGAACCGCGGAAACATTATTTCTTGGGGAGTGGGTGCGGTCGTCACCGCGGGCTGTCTTGCTGCGACCGCAGGAACCGGAAACGTCGGCTGCTTCTACTTGGGTGGCGCCGTAGGGGGGGCGGCTGGCTACCATTTCTCCACGCCGAGGCGGGAGCGCACGTGGGGCGGCTATATTGTGTCGGCGGGGGTAGGTGCAATCGCCAACCGCGTGGGTGGTCCGCAAGTCTTTAAGGGAGGCCGATTTGCTGGGCGATATGCCGGACGTTACGCTTCCCGCTCATGGCAATGGGCGCGAAACTCGTACCACTCCACCAAGTTCTTCGCGCGAGTCCACTATGGCCTCTGAGACTCGGGGGTGGAACGCGCGCCCGCTCAGGGTGCGGCGGTGGGAGTGGGTGCTCTTCCTCCTCCTACTCGTGTGGTGTTTCATCGTCCTCGGGCTGGGCATTCCAGAGCCGTACCAGTCGCAACTCGAGGGGCCGACGAAAGTGGGCCTAGGCTGTCTCCTCGTGCAGCCGACACTGATCCTTGTCCGCTGGGTTGTCAGGGTTGCCCATGCAAAAAGCGCGCAGATGCGCACTGACCCCGCGCGTGTCGCCGACGCCAAGAAGGCGGAGGCACCTGACGCTGGCCCTGCCACCGGGGAGGGCCGTCACTGACGGCACCGCCTGGGCGTCGGAATGCTTCCGGCGATGGGGGTTCGTCGCGGTCAGGCCGCCACCCCCAGCCCGAAGTCGTCAGGCGGCCCTCACGGAACCTCGAACTGGTCCAACATCATCACCTTGTTCCAGGCAGCGACTAAGTTGCGCACGAAACGTATCGTGGGCATCGTCGGCGGCGTAGACCTCGGCGACGGCCCGCGGGACGGAGTTCGGCCCATAGACCCGGGGCCCGGCCTGCTCGACGGCCACCCGCGCCGCGACGTCCTGCCCCAACTCGCGGCCGCGTCGCCCGACGTCGGCGCTCGTCGACGTGCTCGAGTCGGTCCGTCACCAATGCGCGGCTTCGTCGACCTCGATCAGCCCGTGCCCGGCGAGCAGCTGGAGGAAACCCGCGCACGGTGCGAACTTGCCGAGGACTGAGGGCGTCCTAGCCGGGTCGAGCAGGCCGGCAGCAGCAGCCAGAGCGAGCGGGTCTAGGGGGTGAGCCGGGCTGGGGGAGTCGGGACAGGACCGAGCAGGACGGAGCTGGGGGATTCTCGGCGGAATATGCTCCGCAGTCCTTGGGTCAGCCCACCCTGACGACCGTCGGCATCACAGCGAGGCGTAGGTCGCTCGATGAGGGCGAGATCGTCGACGAGGCGCCGGCGACCCGCGGCGCGACGTCCTGGCCGAGCTCGCGTCAGCGTCGCTCGACGTTCCCAATCGTGGAAGGTGTCGACAGGGGTCCGCGTCCAGGCGGCGAACGGCAGCGGCTCGGCATGAGCCGCACCAACCTCGCCGAGCGCCAGGGACACGGCTACCGAGCCGCGACCCGCACCCCGGGGGACGACGGTCCCCCGAACAGGGGTTCGGTACGGATAGGTTTCCCTCCGTGAAGGTCGCCGTTCCCGCAGAGTCGCTGCCGGGTGAGCGCAGGGTCGCCCTCGTCCCCGACGCGATCGCCCCGCTCGTGCGCGCCGGGCTCCAGATCGCCGTCCAGACCGGGGCCGGGCGCCACGCGCTCGCCACCGACGAGGACTACGCCGCCGCCGGGGCGGAGGTGGTCACGAGCATCGACGCCGGCGAGGTCGACGTCCTGCTCCACGTGCGCCCCCTGCACCCCAAGGTCGCCACGAAGCTGCGCCCGGGGTCGATCACCATCGGCCTCGCCAGCCCCGCCACCGAGCAGGCCACCGTCGTGGCGCTCGCCGAGGCGGGCATCACGTCGTTCGCGATGGAGCTCGTGCCGCGGATCAGCCGCGCCCAGTCGATGGACGCGCTGACGTCGCAGGCGCTCGTCGCCGGGTACCGGTGCGTGCTCGAGGCCGCGATGCGGCTGCCCCGGTTCTTCCCCCTGTTCATGACCGCCGCCGGCACGGTGCCGCCCGCGAAGGTGCTCGTGCTCGGCGCCGGGGTCGCGGGCCTGCAGGCCATCGCGACCGCGAAGCGGCTCGGCGCCGTCGTCTCCGCCTACGACGTGCGCGCCGCCAGCGCCGACGAGGTGCGCTCCATGGGCGCCACGTTCGTCGACCTCGGCCTCGACGCGCTCGAGGGCGCCGGCGGGTACGCCCGCGAGATGGGCGCCGACCGCGCCGCCCGCCAGCAGGCCGCGCTCGCCCCGTCCGTCGCCGCCGCCGACGTCGTCGTCACCACCGCCTCCGTGCCGGGGCGCCGCGCGCCGCTGCTGGTCACCGACGAAATGCTCGCCGGCATGAAGCCCGGCTCCGTGATCGTCGACCTCGCCGCCGAGTCCGGCGGCAACGTCGCCGGGTCGCTGCCCGGGCAGGACGTCGAGGTCGCGCTTCCCGGCGGCGGCACCGTGATGCTCGTCGGCATGAAGGACGCCGCGAGCACCCTGCCCGTCGACGCCTCACGCCTGTACGCGAAGAACGTCGCGAACCTGCTGATGCTGATGACCAAGGACGGCGTCGTCGCGCCCGACTTCGACGACGAGGTGGTCGCCGGAGCGTGCCTGACCCACGGCGGTCAGGTCGTGCACGGGCCCACCGCCCAGGCGCTCGCCGAGGCCGGGCTGCTCAGCGGCGTCGCCGTACCCGTGACCGAGCCTGCCGAGCCCACCACGACCGTCGTCGACCCGGCCGCCGGCGTGCCCGCCTCCGAGGCGCCCACCGACGTCATCGAGGCCACGGCCGAACCCGTCGTCATCGCCGACGCAGCCCCCGCATCCGAGGCGCTGACGCAGGTGATGGCGCCGGCCGAGGACGACGACGGCCCCGCGTTCGACGTCGGGCGCGACGAGCGCCTCGACGCCCCCGAGGAGGGACAGGCCCGATGACGTCCACCGCCCTGCTGGTGATCTTCGTGCTCGCGGTGTTCGTGGGCTTCGAGGTCGTCTCGAAGGTGTCCTCGACGCTGCACACGCCGCTGATGTCCGGCGCCAACGCCATCCACGGGATCATCCTCGTCGGCGCCGTCGTGGTGGCCGGGCGCGCGCACAGCACCCTCGCGCTCGTCGTCGCGCTGTTCGCGATCGTGCTCGCCACGGTCAACCTGGTCGGCGGGTTCGTCGTCACCGACCGGATGCTGGAGATGTTCAAGGGCCGCTCGCCGCGGCAGGGTCAGGGCGGAGGCCCCCGGTGAGCCTGATCGACAACGCGTCGCTGGTCGAGGTCTTCTACCTCGTCGCCGCGATCTGCTTCATCCTCGCGCTCAAGGGACTCTCGAGTCCCCGCACCGCCCGCCGCGGCAACCAGATCGGCGCCGCGGGCGCGGCGATCGCCCTGCTCACGGCGCTGCTGTCCGAGGACCTCGACCACCTGCCGCTGATCCTGATCGCGATCGTCGTCGGTGCCGCCGTCGCCGTGCCCGCCGCCTACCGGGTGCAGATGACCCAGATGCCGCAGCTCGTGGCGCTGTTCAACGGCGTCGGCGGCGGCGCCGCAGCGCTCGTGGCGATGCTCGAACTCACCGACATCTCGTGGTGGCAGTCCGGCCGCCGCGACCTGTGGATCTTCGGCAACAACGGGTTCTTCCTCTACGGCGACAACGTCGACAAGGGCATCGCGGAGTTCGTCAAGGCGATCGTCGCCGACGGCGCCAACGGTCGGGCCGTCGAGGCCGCCGCCGCGGCGTCCCCGGGCAACACCGCCGCCATCGCGTTCACCGTGCTCGTCGGCGCGGTGTCGTTCGCCGGGTCTGTGATCACGTTCCTCAAGCTGCAGGAGCTGATGACGACCCGCCCCGTCGTCGTCCGCAACGCCCGCGAGCTGCTGATCGGCGGCCTGGCGCTGTCGCTCGTCCTCGCCGTCGCCGTGTTCCTCACCGGTCGGCTGTGGCTGGGCCTGCTGCTCCTGCTCGTGGGCCTCGCGCTCGGCGTCATGCTCGTGCTGCCCGTCGGCGGCGCCGACGTCCCCATCGTCATCTCGCTGCTCAACGCGTTCACCGGCCTCACCGTGGCCGCGGGCGGGTTCGTCCTGCACAACACGCTGCTGCTCGTCGCGGGCACCCTCGTAGGCGCCAGCGGCACGATCCTCACCCGCGCCATGGCCTCGGCCATGGGACGCTCCGTGGCCGGCGTCATGTTCGGCGCCCTCAAGGGCGGCTCCACCGTCGGCTCGACCGCCGTCAGCGACCGGCCGGTGAAGTCGGTGCAGCCCGACGACGTCGCGATCCTCCTCGGCTACGCGCAGAAGGTCGTCGTCGTCCCCGGGTACGGCCTCGCCGTCGCCCAGGCGCAGCACACGATCCGCGAGCTCGCCGAGGTGCTGGAGGCCAAGGGCATCGACGTCGCCTACGGCATCCACCCCGTCGCAGGCCGCATGCCGGGGCACATGAACGTGCTCCTGGCCGAGGCGAATGTGCCCTACGAGGCGCTCAAGGAGATGGACGAGGTCAACCCCGAGTTCAAGACGACCGACGTCGTGCTCGTCGTCGGCGCGAACGACGTCGTGAACCCGGCCGCCAAGACCACCCCCAGCGCGCCGATCTACGGCATGCCGATCCTCGAGGTCGCCGATGCCCAGCAGGTCATCTTCCTCAAGCGGTCGATGCGGCCCGGGTTCGCCGGGATCGAGAACGAGCTGCTCTACGACCCCAAGACGTCGCTGCTGTTCGGCGACGCCAAGGACTCCCTCACCAAGGTGCTCGGCGCGGTCAAGGCGCTGTAGTCGGGGGTCAGATCCAGCCGTTGTCCTGCGCGATCCGGACGGCGTCGATCCGGCTGCGGGCGCCCAGCTTGTCGACGACCGCCGTCAGGTAGTTGCGCACCGTGCCCTCGGTGAGGAACAGCCGCTCGGCAGCCTCGCGGTTGGAACACCCCGCCCCCACGAGGTCGAGGACGGCCGTCTCGCGCGGGGTCAACGGGCTGCGTCCCAGGCGCAGCGCGGCCGTGGCCAGCTCGGGGTGCAGCACCTGGCCCCCGGCCGCGACCCTGCGGATGCCCTCCACCAGGGTCGACGCGGGCGCGGTCTTCAGCACGAACCCCGCCGCGCCCGCCTCCATCGCGGCGCGGATCAGCGCCGGCCGGCCCAGCGCCGTCAGGATGATCACCCGGGTGGGCAGGCCCGCGGCCGCGACGGCCTCGGCGAGCTCGACGCCGTTCGCGCCGGGCATGTCGAGGTCGAGGACGGCGACGTCGGGGACGTGCTCGCGCAGCGCCGCCATCACCTCGTCGCCCCGCGCCACCGACGCCACGACCTCCAGGTCGTCCTCGAGCTCCAGCAGCGCCACGAGCGCGGACCGGATCACCTCCATGTCCTCCGCCAGGAGCACCCGGACCGGGCTCACGCCACCTCCTCGGCGCCGAGGGCGGCCTTCTCGGCCCCGTCGGCCTTCTCGGCCCCGTCGAGGGGCAGCGGCGCGAGGGCGTCGGCGGGCAGGTGCACGGTCAGCTCGAACCAGCCGTCGGCGCCGAGGCGCGACTGCGACCACCCGCCCAGCGACAGGGCTCGGTCGGCGATCCCCAGCAGCCCGTTCCCGCCGTCGCGCGAGGGGCGGGTGGGCGTGCGCGCGCCGTCGTTGCCGACGACGAGCGCCACGCCGTCGTCGTCGCGCAGCACCGCGATCCGGCACTGCCGCACGTCGGAGTGACGCACCATGTTCGTCACGGCCTCGCGCAGGCTCCACGCCAGCACCTGCTCCGCCTCGTCGGTGAAGGGGCCCTCGACGAGCAGGTCGAGCCGGGGGGTGACGTCACGGCCGGCGAGCAGCGCCGCAGCCGCCTTGACCTCGCCGGCGAAGGTGAGCCGGCGGTAGTTGCTGACGAGCCCGCGCATCTCGGCGCCGGTGCTCTGGGTCAGCTCCAGCAGGTGGGACAGGTGGTCGGAGACCCGCGCGGAGTCGCCCTTGGCGGCCCAGCGCTGCGCCAGCTCGGCCTGAAGGCCGATCGCCGTCAACGACTGGCCGAGGGAGTCGTGCAGGTCGCGGGCCACCCGCAGGCGCTCGCGGACGACGGCGAGCTCGGCCAGCTCCAGCCGCGCCCGAGACAGCTCCTCGGCCATGGCGACGGCCCGCGCGAGGCCGTAGAGGACGGCCGCGGTGAGGCAGATCTGCACGAGCCGGAACAGGCCCTGACCGATCCCGACGCCGAAGGACAGCGACAGCGGCACCTCGGCGAGGGCGACGAGCACAGCCCAGGGCCAGGCCCGCCGCCACCGCAGCGCGCACAGGAGGCCGGTGAGCAGGTAGGCGGGGGTGATCGACCACACCTCGCCGAGCACGGGGATGAGCCCGTACACGACGGCGGCGAGGACGGTGAGGGTGAGCGCGGGCGGCCACGACCGGCCACGGCGCAGCCGCAGCCGCTGGTGCTGCACCGTGAGCCCGACGATGACGACGGTCGCCGCGCCCGCCACCGCCAGTTGCCAGCCGGGCGTGTCCTGGCTCGTGAGGCTGAGGAACGGCCCGGTGCCCAGCGCCACGGCGGCGAGGTCGACGATCCGCAGGAGGACGCGACCCCGCCCGGTGCGGAACCCGCCGTCGGGGTCCTCGCCGGCGGCGTCGGGCGAGCCCTCCCGCGGGGCCGCCACGGCGGGGGCGGCGGTTGCCGCGGGGACCGCGCGCACGTCGTCCTCCTCGCCTCGGGGGCTGCCGCGACGCACGTCGCGACCTGCCGTCCCTTTCCGGTGCTCGAGGACTGTAAATCGTTGCCGACCCGCCCGTCATGCACCGCCACCCGAGACGAAGGCCACGGCCCGGTCGAGGCGCGGCTACACGAACAGCGCGACGGGGTTGAGGTCGGCCTCAGCCGGGGCGGCGGCCAGCCACCCCAGCAGCACCGGGACGTCGTAGAGCCGCCCGGGGGCCGACCGCGGCCAGAAGTGCCGCAGGCCGGGGACGACGACCCGGGCGACGGGCACGCCGAGGTCGGGGCGGGTGAGGTCGGCGACGAGGACGTCGAGGCCGATCCGCCGCAGGGCGGCTGCCAGGGCGAGGGCGTCGGCGGCCGCGTCCCCCGTGGGCGCCACCCGCGCGGGAGCCGGGGACGCCGCCGGGTCGGGCACGAGGTACGGGTGATCGGCGAGGGCGGCGCTGCGCCAGAAGTGCTCGGCGGAGGGCTGGGCGATGCGGTGCCGGGGCGAGGCGGCTTCGGGCCCGACGGCGAGCACCTGGGCCAGCTCGCCGAGCGCCCGCACGACGGCGACGTCGGGGTCGAGGTGGGCGCCGAAGCCGAAGCAGACCGCCTGCCCACCCTGGGGGACCGCCTCGGTGAGGGCGCTGACGGCGGCGACGACCGGGACGCCGACGTCGGTGGTGAGGTCGAGCAGCCACACCTGGCGCCCGCGCCCGGCCAGGTGGCGGGCCACGCGACGGAGCACGGCGGACGCCTCCAGGCCCAGCTGCCCGACGGCGGGACGGCGACATCGCGCGTACCACCAGATGCCCACGGCGTCGCGTTCCACCAGCTCCACAGCCCCGGACAGGACGGCGTCCGCCCACGTGGCGCCCGCGGCGCACCCGTTGGAGTCGGGCCTGGCCCAGGCGGCCTCGGGGTGACCGAGCAGCAGCGACGCCGTCGGCAACCAGCGGGGTGCGGCGCCGCCGCCCAGCGGCCAGACCGGCGTCCAGCTCACCGGCAGGTCCGCCGGCAGGGGGTCGGCCGCGCGGTCGTGCCCGGCCACGGGGGAGCGGCCCCCCTGCTGAGCGGCGCTGAACAGGTGCACGGACGCGGGCGGCACGGCGACGTCGCCGAGCTCGGCGGCCGTCGCGCGTACCGCTGTCTCGTCGCCGTGCCACACCACCGAGCAGCGTTCGACCGCCTCGCCGACGATCCCGGCCAGCGCGCCCTGCGCCGACAGTCCCTTGCCGAGGGCGGTGGCGCGGTGCCAGCCGTCGGCGGCGGGCAGGACGGCGTGGGTGGCCCGGGCGGTGTGGAACGGCCCGCACCGCGCGGTCTCCTCCACGGCGGTCACCAGCCCGGTGATCGGGTCGAGGAGGTGGTCGAGGTCGCGCAGGAACGCGGCGGCGCCGCGACGACGACCGGGCGACGCCGTGCCGAGCGGCCGGGGGAGGGCGGTCTGCCGGGTCACCAGTGCCGGGTCCCCGCACGTGGCGCACTGCGGGCGGCGGACCACGGGGTGCCGACGCAGGTGGGGCCCCCGCGCGTCCCACTCCAGGACCTCCCGTCGTGGGATGGCTGGCTCCCCTGTCGCCAGCCATCCCACGATCAGGGTCACCGCCAGCCCCGCCCCCACGGCGCCCGTGACCGGGGCGACCAGCGCGGGGGAGGCGAGCGGGGTCGGGGCGCGCCGCACCCGGCCGCTGCCTGCGGCGGTGGCGCGGTGCAGGTGGTGGCGCAGGCAGTCGGCGCACGGGCCGGCGCCGTCCGGCGACCGGCCGGGCCTCGCCGCGGCCCTCGGCATGGGCATCGGCACGGGCCTCGGCACGGGTCTCGACACGGCCGGCAGCACCGGGCTGAGCAGCACGCGCGCCGCACCCAGGGCGACGACGAGCGCCGCGCTCCCCAGGTCGTGGACGTCGCGCATCGTGGCCCAGACCGCCGGGTCGGTGAGGTCCCGGCAGGCGAGGACCACGAGGTCGGGCGCGCCCTCGGCGTCCGGAGCCTCGGCGTCCGGCTCGTGCGCGTCCTCCCGTGCACCGAGCACGGCGAACCCGTTCGCGGACAGCTGCCCGCGCAGCGCGGCCGTCAGCGCACCCACCTCGATCGACGGCTGCGCGTCGGCCGCATGGACGCGGACCCGCACCGACCGTGACCGCGACGACCCCGACGCCTGCGGCGGGCCGTCGGCGTCCTCCCGTGGTCGTGGCGGCACGGCCGGACGGGTCCGCGTTGCGGCCCCCGTGACGGCCCGGGCGAGCGGCGGGCGTCCCCTGTGCGCCCGCATCGCGTCGACCAGGCCGACGATCTCGGTGGGGAGGGCGCGGCCGCCCTCCACCAGATCGGTGACGACGGCACCGCACTCGAGGAGGGCGTCCAGCGCCAGGCGCACGTCGTCGGGACTCGAGGCGGCGACCTGCGCGACCACTCGCGCGACGACGTCCTCGGCCGTCGCGCCGCCCTCGAGGGCCAGCAGCCGCAGCGCGGCCGCCGCGGCCGGGTCGCTCACCCGGTGGGTGGCGCCGTCCCCGATCAGGTACTGCTCGCCGCCCGCGACGTCACCCACGAGGGCCACGTGGCGGGCGGGGCGCAGCCGCACGGGGACGGCGCCGGGTCTCACCGGGCCGAGCCCTCGGTGGGGGCCGACCAGCACAGGGTGAGGCACAGCGACGAGCCGTCGCCCTCGGGTGCAGCGCCGAGGTCCTCGATCACCACCCTCGGCTCGGATGCCGGGCGACGGCGACGCTGCTGGGCGGGGACGGCGATGCGGGTGACGGGGACCATGCGAACTCCTTCACCGGTTCGGGACGGACAGGGCGACGGCCGGTCCTGCGGCTGCGTCCCCGACCGCCCGACCTGCGGAACCGGCCTTCCCCGAGCCCTTCGAGGGTGCGCCGTCGCGACCGTCGCCCTCCAGTGCGGCGCTCATCGGCGACCCGTGCGAAACGCATGGTCGGCGGGCGCCAGGCCCGCGCGGCAGATCCCGACGGCCACGACGGGGGCGCCGTCGCGGGGGCCCCCGGTGACCGGCGTCGAGGGCGTCGCGGTGATCAGGACGGCGTCGAATCCGGCCGCCGTCGCCGCCCGCCAGCACGCGTGCCCGGCCTCCTGCAGGCGCCGCGCCGACCAGGCGTCCCCGCCGGGCTCCACGAGGACGGCGGCGGCGTACCCGTCGAGCCCGTCGGGGAGCACCAGCGCCGGTGCGGACGCCGCGGGGTCGCGGTGGGCGAGCCGGACGGGTGCGCGCCCCGGGCGCAGCCAGCGCGCGTGGCGGGGCGTCGCGACCAGGTCGTACAGCCCCGACGCGCCCTGCGAGCGCAGGCACAGCACCCGCCAGGCGGGGGCGTCGGCGCGCGGCCGTGACGCGTCGTCGGACCACGCGACGGCCAGCAGGTCCAGCAGCGCCTCTCGGGTGAGGCGGCGCCGGGCCTGCGGCGAGGCCTCGACAGGGGTGCCCGGGTCGGCGGCCGCGCGCAGGGCCGGCGGTGCCGTGGGGGCGACCGGGCGGTGCGTCGGCAGAGGCGCAGTCACTGTGCACCTCCGACCCGATTCGCTGCGGTTTCTCCGCCTCCCACGCAACCGTGCCGGGGGGTGGCCCGGCCAGAGCGCCCCGCATCGGCCGGGTGTGCGAAACGCACGGGTCGGGTTCGCTGCATTGCCCGCGTCCTTGCCCCTGGCGCATCGCCTCCGATCCAGGGAGGAGCGGCGGCCCAGGCGGGGTTGGGGCCAGGTGACACGCCGACGACGGGTCCCGGTTACGGCGAAGCGCTCCGCGAAGGCTGTGGGTTCCCTATGCTCTCGCTGCCAAACGGTCCATCCGGCACCAGCACAGGGGATAATCATGTCTCAGCAGCCTCCTCCGCCGCCCGCCTACCAGGCGGCCCCGCCTCAGCCCCCGGCATCAGGCAAGCCCTGGTACAAGCAATGGTGGGGAATCGTAGTCATCATTTTCGCGGCCCTCATGGTCCTTGGCGGAATCGGGAATGCCCTGGGGGGTGACGCCGCCAATTCGGACGAAGCTAGTGCGGCAAACGGGGAACCGACGGACAAGGCAATGGTTGATGACAAGTCCGCGACTAAGGGCCAGTCGAAGGCGGAAGAAAAGCCAAAGGCTGAAGAGCAGAAAAAGGAAGAGCCGAAGAAGGAGGAACCTAAGGGTGCAGGGCTGAATCAGGCGGCTCGAGACGGAAAGTTCGAGTTCATCGTGACCGCCGTCAAGCCCGGAGTCAAGCAAATTGGTGACCCGAAGTTGCTCGGGAAGAAGGCTCAGGGAGAGTTCGTTCTGCTCACGATCAAAGTTAAGAACATTGGCAAGGAGCCGCAGACATTCTTCGGTGACAACAGTAAGATCAAGGATGCCGAGGGTCGTGAGTTCTCTGCAGACACCGAAGCGATGCTCTACCTCGGCGACCAGGCGAACAGTATTATGAGTGAGATTAACCCAGGAAACTCACTGACCGTTCAGGTTCCGTTCGACTTGCCCCCTGGCGCGAAGCCCGTGCGAGTCGAGCTGCACGATTCGATGATGAGTGGAGGGGTCGAGGTTCGGCTTTCGTGAACCTGCGCGGTCCGGCGGGGCTGCAGTCAGTGGTCCCGCCGGCTCGCCTTCTTGCCGCAGCTGTACAGGCAAGCCATCTTGCGCTCCAGCCGGTCGTAGCATTTGATCTTGGTGGTGGGCGGGGCAGGATGTGTGGTCGCGCGCAGGATAGTGACGTTGGCGGAGCGGGAGGAGATCTCCCGGGGTCTGGCCGAGGGTTTGATGTTGAAGGAGATCGCCGCGGTGATCGGGCGTGACCCGTCGGTACTCCTGGATCTACGCGACCCCGGTCTCGACCCTGGCCAGGGAGCTGATCGCCCTGCGCTCGGGCCGAACCGCGCGCAGGAGTGGCCCCGCACCTGCACCGAAGCCGCGGATCAAGGAGCCGACCTACATACATCGACGAACGCCCGACCGAGGTCGAAGGCAGGGCGGTGCCCGGGCACTGGGAAGGTGACCTCGTCATCGGCAAGGCCGGCAAGACAGCCGTCGCCACACTGGTCGAGCGGACCTCCCGGTTCCTGGTCCTGGTCCCCCTCACCGCACGCGACGCACCCACCGTCTCCAGAGCGATCATCGCCGCGACCGGGTCCCTGCCCGAACACCTGCGCCGGTCCCTGACCTGGGACTGCGGATCAGAGATGGCCGACCACGCCACGATCACCCGCGGCAGCATGCCCGTCTACTTCGCCCACCCCCACTCACCCTGGGAACGCGGCACCAACGAGAACCTCAACCGCATCCTCCGCGAGTACTTCCCCACGGGCGACGAGATCACCAACGACCCCCGATACCTCGCCTCCGTCGCTTGCGACATCAACGACCGCCCCCGTAAGACCCACGGCTGGAAGAAACCCTCGGAGGTATTCGCCGAAATCCTCCAAGCAGATGCTAAGACCGCTTGAACTCGCCCATCGCTGGCGACCTGTCCCAAGCGGCGAAGACGTCACTCGCCGCGGTGTTCCACCACGTGGAAAGCCGAATTTCGCGCCTTCTGCTTCGAAGCGAATAGATCGATTTCCTTGAATCTCGAACGCCGTCTTTCTGCCTCAAGCGGGAAACGAAGCAATGCCGCGGACAATCACCGCGGGTAGGCCAGGTCCATGGCCGTGTGGATCGGGTGGCAGGACGAGCTTGCGGTGCATACCTTGCAGATCAAAGGGTGGTGACTCACAGTCGATGCCATACCTCCCATCTGATCATGGCCGACATAGACTGAGTTGACGACGACGGGTGCATCACCCAGGGCCTTCCAGCCGTCAGACAGCGGCTTGAATGCCAATGGTCCCTTTACTGATCGGCTCTCCATGTGTGCGAGTCAGTAAGCCCTGTCGGTAAGGGCTGCGCTCGATTCGGAACGGGACGAACGAACGGCGGGGCCGGTCGGAGCTGTCTCCGACCGGCCCCGCCGTGGGGACTCAACCTGGCGTCACTTGCGCAGCGTCACCGCCACGGTGCGCTCCACGCCGTCGCCGAGATCGACGCGCAGGAGGTACTGGCCCTCCGCCATCGCCTTCGTCGACAGGTTGAAGATGTATTGCCCCGCGGCTGCGTCGTAGCGGAACAGGTCGCCGGTGGTGGCGGCAGCCGTCGACGTGGCCTCGACGAACGTGCCCGGGGTGACCCCGGAGACCTTCGCGTAGCCGAGGTGCGCGATCACGGTGCTGACCGGCGCGCCGCCCGCGGTGACCGCGAACTTCACCGGCACCGTGCTGCCGAGCTTGAACACCGAGCTGCCGTCCGCGTTGACCGGCTGCAGCACGCCCGAGAAGGCGTAGCGCACCGTCACCCGGAAGGACTTCTGCGCCGAGACGTTGCCGGCCGCGTCGCGCGCCGAGCAGGTGACGGTAGTGGTGCCGAGGGCGAAGGTGGCACCCGACGGCGTCGAGCAGGTCACCGACGGGGCGGCGTCCACCAGGTCGGTGGCCTTGGCCGCGAAGGTGACGGGCGCACCGGACGCCGAGGTGGCGCTGACCGTGAGGTCGGCGGGCACGGTCAGCGTGGGAGCGGTGGTGTCGAGCACCCGGACGGCGCCGGTCCCGCTGCCGATGTTGCCGGCGGCGTCGGTCGCGGTGCAGGCGACCTCGGTGGTGCCGAGGGCGAAGACCGCGCCGGACGCCGGGGTGCAGCTCACGGGACGGGTGCCCGAGACGCTGTCGACGGCGGTGGCCGTGAAGCCGACCGCTGCGCCGGCGGGGCCGGTCGCCTCGGCCGTGGCGCCCGTGACGGTGACGACGGGCGCGGTGGTGTCGACGACGCTCACGGTGAACCGGGCGTCGGCGGCGTTGCCGGCCGCGTCGGTCGCGGTGCAGGACACGCCGGTGTCGCCGAGGGCGAACCGGGCCCCGGAGGCGGGGGTGCAGCGGACGTCGACGTCACCGTCGACGAGGTCGGACGCGGTGGCCGCGTAGGTGACCTTCGCGCCGTCGGCGGTGCTCGCCTCGGCGGTGACGCCGGCGGGCAGGTGCAGCACCGGCGCGGTGGTATCGAGGACCTCGACGGTGAGCGACGCCTTGCCGGTGTTGCCCGCGGCGTCCTTCGCGGTGCAGCGGACGGTGGTGGTGCCGAGCGGGAAGGTCGCCCCGGACGTCGCGTCGCAGGTGACGTCGACGTCGCCGTCGACGAGGTCGGCGGCCGTGGCCTCGAACGACGCCTTCGCGCCGCGGGGGCCGGTGGCCTCGACGACCGCGCCCTGCACCGTCAGCACCGGCGGGGTGCTGTCCTTGACGGTGACCTTCAGGGAGCCCTTCGCCTCGTTGCCGCGGGTGTCGGACGCCGCGCAGCCGACCGGGGTGACGCCCAGGTCGAACAGCGAGCCGGACGACGGGTCGCACGTCACGGGACGGTCGCCGTCGACGACGTCCGTCGCCGAGGTGGTGAAGGCGACGTGGGCGCCGGACGGGCCGGTCGCCTCCGCCTCGGCGTCGGTCAGCGTCAGGGATGGCGCGGTGTGGTCGCCGACGGTGACGGTGAACGTGCCGGTGGTGTCGTTGCGGCGGGAGTCCGCGGTGCGGCAGGTGACGGTCGTGACGCCGAGGGCGAACGTGGCACCCGAGGCGGCGTCGCAGGTGACGTCGGTGTCGCCGTCCACGAGGTCGCTCGCGGCCGGGGTGAAGGCGACCTCGGCGCCGGCGGGGCCGGTGGCCTCGACGGTGCGGTCGGCCAGGGACAGCGCCGGGCCCGTCGTGTCGCGCACCGTCACCGGCAGCGTGCCCTCGGCGGTGTTGCCTGAGGCGTCGGTCGCGGCGCAGTGGACGGTGGTGGTGCCGAGCGGGAACGTCGCACCCGAGGTGGCGTCGCAGGTGACGTCGACGTCGCCGTCCACCGTGTCGGTGGCGGTGGCCTCGAACGTCGCCGTCGCGCCGGCCGGGCCGGTCGCCTCGCGGGTGTCACCCGTCAGGGTCAGCACCGGCGCGGTGGTGTCGGCGACGGTGACCGTGAAGGCCGAGGTGGCCAGGTTGTGGTGGGCGTCGCGGACGCTGCACGTGACGGTGGTACGCCCGATCGGGAAGGTCGAGCCGGGCGCCGGCGCGCACAGGGCGGCGACGTCACCGTCCACGAGGTCGGTCCCGGTGGTCGGGAAGGTGACCGTGGCGCCCGCCGCCGAGGTGGCCTCGGCGTCGACGTCCTGACCCGTGAAGGCCGGGGCGGTGGTGTCGCCGACGGTGACGGTGAACGAGGCGGACGCCGCGTTGCGGGCCTTGTCGGTCGCGGTGCAGGTGACGGTCGTGTCGCCGAGGGCGAACGTGGCGCCAGAGGCGGGCACGCAGACCGGCGCGACGTCGCCCGACACGGCGTCGCGGGCGGACGCGGTGTAGGTGACCTTGGCGCCGGCCGGACCGGCCGCCTCGGCGGTGGTGTCGGCGACGGCGAGGGTGGGGGCGGTGCGGTCGAGCACGTGCACCGTGAAGGACCCGCGCGCGGTGTTGCCGTGCCGGTCGGTGCTCGTGCAGGTCACGACCGTGTCGCCGGGGGCGAACGTGGAGCCCGAGGTGCGGTCGCAGCCCACCGGGCGGGCGCCGTCGACCAGGTCGAGGGCCGAGGTGGTCAGCTCGACGTCGGCGCCGGCACCCGAGGTGGCCTCGGCGGTGACGTCGGTGAGGGACAGCACGGGCGGGGTCGTGTCGGTGACGGTGACGTTGAGCTCACCGGTGGCGGTGTTCGGCACCGCGTCGGACGCCGAGCAGGCCACGGTGGTCGCGCCGAGGGCGAAGACGCTGCCCGACGGCGGCACGCAGTGGACGTCGACGGCGCCGGAGACGACGTCGTTCGCGGACGCCGCGTAGGCGACGCTCGCGCCGTCCGGGCCCGTGGCCTCGGCCGACGTGCTCTGCAGCGTCAGCGCTGGGGCCGTGGTGTCGGTGACGGTGATCGTCAGGACGCCCGTCGCGGTGTTGCCCGCCGCGTCGGTGGCGGTGCACGGGACGGGCGTGGTGCCGATCGCGAAGACGCCGCTGCTGCGCTCGCAGCTCACGGCGAGGGCGCCGTCGACCAGGTCGGTGGCGGTGGCGGTGATCTCGGCCGGACCGCCCCACGGGCCGGTGGCCTCGACGGTGCGGCTGGTCAGCACCAGGGACGGCTTCGTGCGGTCCAGGACGCGGACGGCGAGGGTGCCGGTGGCCTTGTTGCCCCGGCTGTCCGTCGCCGCACAGGCGACCGTGGTGGTGCCGAGCGCGAACCGTGTCCCCGAGGCCGGGGTGCAGGTCACGGGCAGGGCGCCGTCGACGACGTCGGCGGCCGTCGCGGGGAACGACACCAGGGCGCCCGTCGGGCCCGTCGCCTCGGCCGTGACGTCGGCGAGCGTGAGCTGAGGCGCCAGGGTGTCGACGACGGTGACCGTGAACGAGCCGGTGGAGGAGTTGCCCTTGCTGTCGGTGCTGGAGCAGGTGACCGTGCTCGCGCCGAGGGGGAAGGTGGCACCCGACGTCGCCGAGCAGGTGACCGGCCGCGAGGCGGCGTCCCCGGCGTCGTAGGCGGTCGCCGTCCAGGACAAGGGCGCGCCCGAGGCGCCCGTGGCCTGGACGGTCGAGGACGCCGGCAGGGTGAGGACGGGACCGGTGGTGTCGGTCGCCTTCGGCTTCACGTGCAGCGTGAACGCGGCGCCGGTGGTGACGAACGAGCCGCCGATCCCGCCGGTGGCCTTCATGCCGATCGCGTAGTC
Organism: Kineosporiaceae bacterium; assembly: GCA_046330935.1. GTDB lineage: Bacteria > Actinomycetota > Actinomycetes > Actinomycetales > Kineosporiaceae > JAXLRU01. The sequence continues at coordinate 638,075 of JAXLRU010000002.1, read as the reverse complement.
GCCCGGCGTGCTCGCGGTGAACGTGAACTGCGCCGTCGAAGCGCCGCAGTTGGTGATCTGCGCCGCGACGGCCGTGGCCGTGACCTTCGCCGGTACCACGGGGGAGAGCGTCACGGGCGCCTGCTGCGTGGCGTTGCAGCCGCGGTTGCCGTCGGCGGCCCCGTCGGAGCTGTTCAGCGCGTAGGAGATCGTCGTCGACTCGCCCGCGACGATCGTGTCGTTGCCGCCCAGCGTGACGGTGTTCGTCAGGACGTCGGCCAACGCGGGGCCAGCAGAGGCGAGGGTCGCCGAGACCACCGCGACGACCGCGAGGCCGCGCAGGCGCCGGCGAGGCGCGCGAGGAGAGGGTGGGGACAGCTTGGGCACGAGGGCTCCCGGCTCGGTGGATGCGGGTCGACGCCGGTTTCGCCACTGCTCCGCGCCGGGCTAGGCGACCATCTGGCGCCCGGCGGTTCATCGCTCGTCCCGCTCAGAGTTGCCGTCAGACAACGGTGATCGACAGGGCGCGACGGCGACGTCAGCCTTCGGGCGGGTCCTCACCCCCGAACGGCCCAGTCGCCGCTGCGCAGGGTGACGCGGGGGGCGGGCGCGCCCCCACAGGCGGCGCCCGTCCACAGACGGCACGCTTCGCGGGCCTGTCCGCAGCGCGCGAGGGCGCCGTAGGGGCAAGAATCGCGCCGTGGCTTCCCTGACCCGTGACGAGGCGTCGGCCCGTTCCGCCCTGCTCGACGTCGCGCACTACGACGTCGACCTCGACCTGACCGGCCTGCTCACGGGGACGACCCTGCGCGCGGTCAGCACGATCCGGTTCACCGCGCGGGGCGAGGGGGTGACGTTCGCCGACGTCGTGGCGGACGCGGCGACGGCCCGGCTCGACGGCACGCCCCTGCCCGACGGCGCCTTCGACGGCGAGCGCCTGTCCTTCTCCGTGACCCCGGGCGAGCACGAGCTGGTCGTCGAGTCGCGCACCGATCGCACCCAGCAGCGCGCGGGCCTGCACCGCAGCCTCGATCCGGGTGACGGCGAGGTCTACGTGTGGACGTCGTTCGAGCCCGACGACGCGCGCCGGGTGTTCGCCTGCTTCGACCAGCCCGACCTCAAGGCGAGGTTCGCGATCAGCGTGCTCGCGCCGTCGGCGTGGACGGTCGCCTCCAACAGCCCGGGCGAGGCCGTGGCCGAGGGGGACGCGCGGCGGTGGCGGTTCGCCGACACCGTGCGGCTGTCGACGTACCTGACCGTCGTCTGCGCGGGGCCTTTCCACGAGGTCCGACGCAGCGTCGACGGCTACGACCTCGGCTGGCTGGCGCGACGCAGCCTGGCCTCGTTCCTCGACGAGCAGGCCGGCGAGCTGTTCGCGCTCACCGCGGCCGGCCTTCGGTTCTTCGGCGAGCAGTTCGCGATGCCGTTCCCGCAGCAGCAGTACACGCAGGTGTTCTGCCCCGACTTCCAGGGCGCGATGGAGAACTGGGGGTGTGTCACGTGGATGGACTCGTTCCTTTTCCGCTCGGCGCCCACGCTGGCCGAGCGCGAGATGCGCGCGGTGATCCTGCTGCACGAGATGGCCCACATGTGGTTCGGCGACATCGTGACGATGCGCTGGTGGGACGACCTGTGGCTGAACGAGTCGTTCGCCGACTGGGCGGCGGTGTGGGCGACGGCGCGGTGCACGGAGTTCGGCGACGCGTGGGTGTCGTTCCTGGGCGGGCGCAAGGAGGCCGGGTACGCCGCCGACGCCGCGCCGTCCACGCACCCGATCCGCCAGGACGTCCCGACGGTCGAGGCCGCGAAGGCGGCATTCGACATGGTCACCTACGCCAAGGGCGCCTCGGTGCTGCGCCAGCTCACCGCCTACGCCGGCGAGGAGGCGTTCGTGGCGGGGCTGCGCGAGTACTTCGCCGCCCACGCCTGGGGCAACGCGACCCTCGACGACCTGCTCGCCGCCGTCGGCGCGTCCTCCGGCCGCGACCTGCACGCCTGGGCCCGGCAGTGGCTGCTGCAGGCGGGCACCGACGTGCTCACCTCGCGCGCCGACGTCGACGACGCGGGCGCCTACCGCGAGGTGGACGTCGAGGTGTCACCGCCCACGGCGTGGCCCGCCGCCCGCCCGCACCGGCTCGTCGTCGGTGTTTACGACCGCGCCGAGGCCGGCCTGACCCTGCGCGAACGAGTGGAGCTCGACGTCGAGGGTCCCGCGACCAGCGTCCCCGAGCTGGCGGGGCGCCCCGCGGCCGACCTGCTGCTGCTCAACGACGGCGACCTCACCTTCGCGCGGGTGCGCCCCGAGGAGTCCTCGGTGCGGGCCCTGCTGGAGGCGGGGGAGACGCTGCCCGACCCGCTGGCCCGGGGCATCTCGCGGCTGACCCTGTGGCACCTCGTCGACGACGGCCTGCTGGCCGCGCCCGAAGTCGTCGGCTACCTGCGCCGGGCCCTGCTCACCGAGACCAGCGCCGCCGCCCGCGAGGGGCTGCTGCGCACCGCCGTGGCCGCGGTGCTCGACTGGACGGCGCCCGCGCGCGTGGCGGAGCTCGGCGACGCGCTGGCCGGCACGCTGCTCGACCTCGCCGCCAGGGCCGAGGAGGCCGGCGACGCGACGGGCCGGCTGTCGGCGCTGCAGGGGGCGATCGCCGTGGCCCGCGGCGCGCAGCGCGTAGCCGAGCTGGAGCGGTTCGCCAACGACAGCGTCGACCTGCGCTGGCGGTGGCTGACGACGACGGCGATCGCGGGCGCCCTCGACGACGCGGCGCTCGCCGCGCTGGTGGAGGCCGACCCCGACCCCGACGCCGTCCACCGGGCCTGGGTGGTGCGCGCCGCACGCCCGCAGGCCGAGGCCAAGCAGGAGGCGTGGGAGGCGCTCGCCGTGGCCCGGCGGGTGCCGCTGCAGATCCTGCCCGCGGCCGGCCGGGCGTTCTGGGAGCCCACGCACTCGGCGGTGCTCGCGCCCTTCGGCGACGCGTTCGTCGAGGTCCTGCCCGACCTCGGCGCCGCCGGGATGACGGCGATCATGGGGACCGTGGCGAGCATGTTCCCCCGCCACGGCGTGGACGCCACCTACCCGCAGCGGCTGCGCGAAGCCGCAGCCGTGCCGGGCCTGAGCCCGCTGGTGGCCGGGCAGGTACGGGAGCGTTCGGCGACCCTCGACCGCATGCTGCGGGCCCGCGCGCTGGGCTGACCCGATCGGCCCGAGCGCGGGCCCGAGCGCGACACGACGCGGCCGTGGCACCCCCGGTGGGGTGCCACGGCCGACGTGCCACAGTCGGGTGGCGTCAGCTGAACAGCAGCGACCCGTACCGCAGCACGATGGCCAGGGCGATCAGCAGCAGCCAGATCGTCAGCACCACGATGTCGAGGTCGGAGTCGATGAACCGGCGCAGCGCGTCGTTGACCCGTCTCGGCAGGAAGAGGTTGCCGTCGCGGATGTTCACGTGGGTCATCGAGGTGAACACGGTCGTCGTCGAGACCGTCACCAGCAGGCACCACGGGCACAGCGCGTGGATCACGAACATCGACTGCGTGAACAGCCAGTACGCGAAGAACAGCCCGAACGTGTAGACGATCTGCGCCGAGAACATGAACCAGCGCGGGAACACCACGCCGCCCAGGCTCGCGACGGCGATCGTCAGCACGACCGGCTCGGCGATCAGCCCCAGGTAGGCGTTGGGGAAGCCGAACAGGCTGGCCTGCCACGACGCCCCGACCTTGCCGCAGCTGATCACCGAGTTGATGTTGCAGGACAGCGCCGCGGCAGGGTCCTTCGCCAAGGCGAGGGCGTCCACCGACAGCACGAACGACGCCGTGAGGCTGATGCACGACGAGATCAGCATCGTGATGAAGATGTACCGGTTGGAGTGCCGGATGCGCCGCAGCCGCCCCAGCACGCTCAGCGGCTCCTCGACCTCCGCCGTCGCGGTGGTGCTCACTTGGAGCCGGCCTTGGCCGCCGCGGCCTTGATCGCCTCGGTGAGGGCGCCGGCGGTGAACGCGTCACCCTCGAACTTCTCACCGTTGATCTTCAGGGTGGGGGTGGAGCTGACCCCGGCCTTGGTGGCCTCCTCGTTGGACTTGCCCGCCCAGTCGACGAAGCGGCCCTGCGTGAAGGTGTCGGCGACCTCCTTGGGCACCCCCGCGCTGACGGCGATCTCGCTGATCATCGCGTCGTCGAGGCCGGTGCCGCCCTCGGCGGGCTGGTGGGCGTAGAGACCGTTGTTGAACTTCAGCAGCGCGTCGGGCGCCTTGTCGGAGACGGTCGCGACGGCGTTCGCGGCGCGCGTGGAGTACTTGGTGCCGCCGGACTGCGGGTCGAGGAACGTCATGGGGTGCAGCTCGACGCGCAGCGTGCCGTCGGCCACCAGCTTCTCGATCTCGGAGGCGTTGGCCTCCTCGAACGCCTTGCAGGCCGGGCACTGGTAGTCGAGGTACACGCTCAGGGTGACCGGCGCGGTGTCCTTGCCGATCGGCAGGGCGCCCGTCGAGGTGATCGAGGACGGCGTGGCCTGCGGGCCCGAGCCCAGCGTCGTCTTGCCCTTCTGCGACGACGTGATGGCGACCACGACGATCGTGATCAGCAGGCCGACGATCACGGCGACGCCCAGGCTGAAGTACAGGTTGGTGCGGTTGCGCTGGCGGCGCTGCTTGGCCGCGGCGGCCTCGCGCAGCTGGCGGGCGCGCTTCTCGGTTTCCTTGCTCATGGTGGTGCTCCAGGTCTGTTTCGCGATGACGGGACGCCGCGTGGGCGGGCGCGCTCCGGCCCCGGTCACGGCCGCTGGTGGTCGGCGACCGGTGGTGGGGGAGGGCGCCGCGGGAGGGCGGCTGGGGGACTAGCGGGCGAACAGGAGCGCGGGAGGCCCGCGGCGCGCGATGGGCAAGGCGGGCAGGCGCCCCGGCGCCCACGAGGACGCGGCGGCCGGCACGGCGGCGCGGGCCGGGACGGCGTGCTGGGCCGGCGCGTCGACGGGGTGCCACAGGCGGGCGACGAGGCGGCCGACCGTGACGACCGCGGCGCGCACGAGCGCCCAGCAGCCGAAGAGGCCCGCAGCGCCCAGGAGGTACCCGAGCAGCAGCGGGACGATCACCATCACGGTGATCAGCGCGGGGTGGCCGGGGGCCTGCAGGGCGAGTTGCCCCGTGGGGCACTGCCGGGACTCGCTGAGCACCGACAGGTGCAGGCCGGCCCAGCGCAGCGGGCCCGGCGCGTCTACACACGGGACGACCGACACGACGCGCGCGGGCCGGGGCAGGGTCCATGCGGCGAGGAACGCGCCGATCGCGGCGGCGAGGAGCAGGAGGTCGGGCCGTGCCCAGCGCTGCTTGACCACCGTGCCCCTCCCTCTCGCCCGCACGTCACTGTCCAGGACGCCCACGGTCCCATTCCTCGGCAGGGCCGGGCCCGGGACCAAGGGCGTGAGGCGGGTCACGTTGCCACACGAGTCTGTGAAGTCGAACCCCCGCCCGAACGCCGTGCCAACGGTTGCGCCGGGAGGGGGACGAGTCGGTCCGGATCTGGACGATCGTCGTCCCCACCTGCCTACCCTGGGCAGGTGACGACCGCCGCCGCCCACCCCGTCGACACCGCTCGCGCCATCGTCGCCGGGGTCGAGACCGTGCTGCGTGGCCACCACCACAGCGTCGAACTCGTCGTCGCCGCGGCACTGGCGGGCGGGCACGTCCTGCTCGAGGACGTCCCCGGCACGGGCAAGACCACCCTGGCCCGGGCGCTGGCCCGCACCCTCGGCGGCACCTTCTCGCGGATCCAGGCGACTGCCGACCTCCTGCCCGCCGACATCACCGGCACCGCGGTGTGGGATCCGGGCCAGTTGCGCTTCACGTTCGTCCCCGGCCCCGTGTTCGCCCACGTCGTCCTCGTCGACGAGCTCAACCGCACCCCGCCGCGCACCCAGTCGGCGTTCATGGAGGTGATGGAGGAGCACGCGGTGACGGTCGACGGCGTGCGCCACCCGGTCGGTGAGCCGTTCGTCGTCGTCGCCACCCAGAACCCCCTCGACCAGCACGGCACCTACCCGCTGCCCGAGGGGCAGCTGGACCGGTTCGCCGTCCGGGTGGGCCTGGGCACGCTGGAGGTCGCCGACGAGGTGCGGGTGGTCCGCGAGCAGCTCGCCGGCCCCACCGTCGACGCGCTGGCCCCGGTCACCGACCCCGAGGGGCTGCTGCGCCTGCGGGACGCCGTCCGCGCCGTCACGGTGGGCGACGCCGTCCTCCAGTACGCCGTCGGGATCGTCCGCTCGACCCGGCAGGACCCGCGGATCACGCTCGGCGCCAGCTCCCGCGCCGCGATCACCCTGGCCCGCACCGCGGCGGCGTGGGCGCTGCTGCGCGGCCGCGACTACGTGCTGCCCGACGACGTGCGCGCGCTCGCCGTGCCCGTCCTCGCCCACCGGATCGTGGTCGCAGGCACCTCCACGCTGATGCCCGGCTTCGGCGCCCCCGCCGGGCAGACCCCCGCCGACGTGGCGGCGACGGTCGTGAGCGAGCTCGTGGGTCGCGTCCCCGTGCCGGTGGCGCCGCCCGTCGGCCGCCTCTGAGCATGGCCGCGACGCCGCGCGCCGGCCGCCACCCCGCGCCCTGGGCCACCCGCCAGGGGGTCCGGCGCGAGACCCTGCCCGCCGGAGCGGTCCTCGCCCTCGCCGGGACGGGGCTGATCGCCGTCGGCGTCCACGAGCACGCCCGCTACGTGCTGGCCCTCGGCTGCCTCGCCGTCGCCGCGGTGCTGGTCAACGGCCTGTGGGGTCGCGCTCTCGGGGTGCGGGCCCGGGTGGGTGTGCCCGAACGCGCCGTCGCGGGGGAGCCCGTGTCCGTCGTCGTCCGCCTGCGCCCCGCCCGCCGCGCGGGGCTGCCCGCGACCCTGCTGTCGCTGTCCCTGTCCGGCAACCCCGACACGGCACTGCCGCCGCCGCCCCCGCGGGCCCGGCCCGGCGCCGCCGCCACGCCCGAGGAGGCCCCCGCCGAGCTGGCGCTCGCCCTGCCCGCGATGGCCAGCGGCAGCGAGTCGTGGCTTGTCCTCACCGCGCGCCTGCACTCCCGCGGCCCGGCCGGGCGCGCGTACGCCACCGGCGTCACGAGCGCACCCTTCGGGCTGGTCCGGCACAGCTGGACGATCCAGGCCGACACGACGCTGCTCGTGTGGCCCGCCCAGCGCGCACCGCGCCGCCTGCCCGGTGGCGGCCCGGACGGCGAGTCGCGGCTGATCGGCGTCGACCGCCTCGGCACCCTGCCGCACGGCGTCCGCGAGTACCGGCCGGGGGACGACCGGCGCAGCGTCCACTGGCGCAGCAGCGCCCGCCGTGGCTCCCTGGTGGTGGTCGAACGCGAGCGACGCACCGCCGACGACGCCGTCGTGCTCGTGCTGTGCCCGCCGCGGCGCGCCCGCGTCGACCCCCACGCCGCCCAGCTGTTCGCCGACTGGGAGGAGACCGTGGCCCGCGCCGCCTGGAGCCTCGCCGCGGCCGCGTCGGCGGGCGGCACGGTCGTGCTCGCCGCCGCCGGGCGCGGCGACGTGCAGGCGCGGCCCGTGCGCACGCACGAGGAGGTCCTCGACTGGTTCGCGCTGCTGCCCGGCGCGCTCGAGGCCGCGTCCTCGCCCGTGCAGGCGCTCACCGCCGCGGGCATGCCGCCCGGCTCCGGCATCGGTGCGCCCAGCTTCGGGGGCGTGCCGCCCGACCTCGGCGACGCCGTCGCGGGGCTGACGCCGTGCGCGCGCCGCGGCGCGCAGGTGCTCGGGCGCGCCGCGGCCGCCCAGCCCGTGGAGGCCCTGACCGCCGCGTCCGTCGCGCTCACCTCGGCCGGACGGCGGCCCGTCGCCCTGCGGGAGTGGTTGCGGTGACGTCGGATCGGCGGCCTTCGGCCGCGGGGTCGGATCGGCGGCCTTCGGCCGCGGGGTCGGATCGGCGGCCTACCACCGCGGAGGCCGGGCTGCGCGTCGCCGTCACGCTCACCGCCCTGCTCGCGCTCACCGCGCTGGGCCGCACCGGCATGCTGCACCCGTTCCCGGGGCTGCTCGCGGCGCTCGTCGCTGTGGTCGCGGCCGCCGTCCTGCCCGCGGCCGCCGGCCCCCGCCGTCCGGGCCCGCAGACGTTCGCCGCCGCCGGCCTCGTCCTCGCCCTGCCCCTGACCTGCGCGATCGTCCTCGACCAGCGCGGCGTCGCCCTGATCGCCTCGCTCGCGGCGGGTGCTGTCGCGGGCCTCGCCCTCGAGCCGCCCGTCCCCCGCGCGATGCTCACCCGGATCTGGGTGAACGGCGCCGTCCTCGCGCTGTCCTCCGCGGGCGCGAGCGGGTCGGCGTCCGCCGTCACCTGCCTCGTCCTCGGTGGCGTCGCGTTCCTCACCAGCCTGGCGCTGTGGCAGCGCGCCGCCGTCGAGGCGGGCGGTAGCGCGCCGCCGAGGCACGAACGCGACGTCGTGACGGCGCGCTCCCGCACGAGCTGGCTGCTCGGGCCGGTCGCCGCGGGCCTCGCCCTGGCGCTGGTCGCCGCGTGGGCACTGTCCCGGCTGCCCGCACCGCAGGGCCAGGGGCAGAGCTGGCTGTCGGGCAGCCCGCTCGGTGCGGGCGCAGGGGCCTCGCAGGCCGACCCTGACGGGCGGGACACGACCACCGACCCCTCCCGGTCGTCGCGGGACGCGCAGGCGTACGTGGGGGGAGACCTCGACCTGTCCGCCCGCGGGGACCTCGGGAACACCCCCATGTTCGAGGTGCCCGGCAGCCCCACGACCACCCTGTGGCGCAGCTCCGTGCAGGACCACTACGAGCACGGGCGCTGGACGAGTCCCGAACCCGACGTGCGGATCACCCTGCCCCCGGGCGGGCACGAGCTCGGCGCCCTCGCCGGCGACCCCGCGCTGGGTGCGCCCGGCGCCTCCGACGTCGGCGTGTTCAAGGCCGTCTCGCGCTCGGCCCGGGTGCCCGTCCTCGCCCCCGGGGTGCTCACCGGGATCGTCACCGTCGGCGATACCGACCTCGGCGACGACGGGCTGTCCCCGGCCACCTGGGCTGCCGAGGACGCGCCGGTCTCCGGGTACCACGTGCGGTGGCGGCAACGCCTCGACGTCTCGGAGGTGCCCGCCGACGCTCCCGGCGCCGCGGCCTCCGACGCCGTCCCGGCGGTCCCGCCCGACGTCGGGCGCTGGACGGTGGTGCCCGAGGAGCTGCCGGCGCGTGTCCTCGAGCTCGGCCGCCGTCTCGTCGACTCGGCCCGCGCCGCCTCGACCCCCGAGCTGCTGCCCTCGGCCGCCGCCCGCGCCGTCGAGGACCACCTGCGCGCCACCGCCACCTACTCCCTCGACGCGCCGCAGCCGGAACGCGGCCAGGACCCCGTCGACGCGTTCCTGTTCGACACGCGCGTGGGCTTCTGCGAGCACTTCGCCTCGGCCGAGGTGCTGCTGCTTCGCGCGGGCGGGATCCCCGCGCGCCTGGCCACCGGCTTCGCCGTCCCCGGGACCGCCGCGCGCACCGACGGCCTGCAGGGGCGCGCGACCGTGACGTCGGCCATGGCCCACGCCTGGGTCGAGGTGTACCAGCCGGGGCTCGGGTGGGTGTCGTCCGACCCCACCGCCGGGACGCAGCTGACCGACACCTCCGCGCTCGCCGGGGCGCGGCACTGGCTGCGGGAGCACCGCCTCGCGGTGGCGCTCGGGCTCGCCGCGGCGGTCGCGGTCGCGCTCGTCGTCGCGCTCGTGGTGCGGCTGCTGCGGCGTCGTGCGCGTCGTCCCCGGGCCGTGTCGTCCTCGGGGCACGACGGGCCCGGCCGCCGCGACCTGCTCGCCGCGCTCGCCCGGTTCGAGGCCGCCCTGGCCGCCGGCGGGCGCGGGCGTCCGCCCACCGAGACGTTCGCCGACCTCGCCTCCCGGCTGCGGGCCGAGACGATCGTCGCGCGTGAGGCCGTCGTGCACGGGGCGCTGGTGCCCGGCGCGGGCGCCGGGGCGGGCCTGTCGGTGCTGCCCGGGGCCGCCCGCGACGCGTCGTCGCCCGACCTGGCCACCCTCGACGTGCTGGACGGCGTCCCCGCGGCGCTCGACGTCGTCCAGCGGGTCGTCTACGGGCCCGGGCTGCCCGGCGAGGCCGAGCTGGCTGGCGCCGCCGCCGCGCTCGACGCCGCCGCCCGGGTCGTGCGCGGGTGATCCCTGCCTGGCCCTGCGGTGCTCCGGCTCAGACGCAGATCCAGCAGTAGAGCCGGCGGCCGTCGGCCCTGGCCGCGCGGGCCAGCGCCGCCAGGTCGCGCAGGAACTCGGCGACTGCTGCCACGTCGTCCGCCCTGTCGAATCCCGACCCGAACTCCTCGGTCGCCAGCCAGGCGGGGAGCACCTCCGCGAGCCGCTCGTCCGAGGCGTCCGCCAGGGCCTGCGCGATCGAGTTGCGCAACCTCAGGACGAGCAGCGACCCGCCGTCCCTCTCGGCGATCGTGGCGAGGACCTCGTCATCGTCCAGGATCTCCTCGAAGGGACGTCCCGTGAGCAGCTCCTCCAGCGTCCCCAGCTGCACGACCGGGTCGACGAAGCCCTCGACCGTGTCGAAGGGGACGAGCGGATCGCCGGGTTCAGCGGGCTCGACGGGCTCCCGTGTCGCCTCGGCGCTCGAACGGCGGCGCCACCAGGTGCGGCGCGCCGGCTCCGGGGCCGGGGGCGGCGCGAGCCGGTCGCCGCGGGGGCCGTCGAGCCGGTCGATCGCCGTCGCGGCGGCCTCGTCGGAGGGCGCTGCGAAGTAGTCGAACGAGATGCCCATGCCGGTCATGGTGCCGGAGCCTGCGGACGCTCGTCCGTCGTCCTCGGGGCGGTGGACCATTTCCTGCAGCATTCGTCGGACATGGTCCACGACTCCCCCGGGGCGGTCGCCTGCCGTCCCGCAGCTGGGGGCGCCGCCGCCTGATCCGCGGAAAACGCCTCACCTGCCCTGCGGTCCGGCGTAACGTCACCGCCGAGGCCGGGCTGCCGGCGCGGGGACGAGCGGGGGAACGTGATGCGACGTACTGACGGTGCCGGACGGCGGGGCGAGCACTCGCGCGGATTCGTGCGGAGCGCGGTCGTGGCCCTGGTGGCCTCCGCGGCCCTGACCACGGTCGCCGTCACCACCCCGGTGGTCGCCGCGCACGCCGCCGACGCGCCCACCCTCGTCCGCGGCGTCCACGTGAACGGCCCGGCACGCACGTTCACGCCCGCCGCCGGCCAGGACCTCAAGGTGCTGTTCACCGCCGTCCCCGGGCAGGTGCTGTCGTTCAGCGTGAAGGGGACCTACGGCGATCCCTGCGACGTCAACGCGTCGGTCCTCACTCCGCGCGGGGTGGAGCGGCAAGCCGTCGCATGCGCAGGTGCGGGTGCGGTGGTCGCGCCGGTGCGGGTGGACGCCAGCGGGCTGTGGGCGGTCGCCTTCGACGTCGCCGCCGGGAAGGAGGGCTCGGTCACCGTCGGCGTCACCGCGACCGGCCCTGCCACGGTCACGCCGAACATCGGCGCCCTCAGCGTCACCCTGCCCGCGAACGGCACCCGGGACCTCGCCTTCCGGCTGGAGAAGGGCGAGTACGCCCACTTCGCCGCGTTCAAGCCGCTGCCCGGGGAGGACTTCGCGCCCGCGCAGGGTCAGGTGCTCCGTCCCGACGGCACGACGCTGACTGCCAATCCCAACCACGTCACGACCGACCAGTCCGGCGTCCACCGGCTCCGGATCACCAGCTACAGGTCGGTCCCCGTCACCGTTGCGGTCGACCTCGTGAAGGGCCGCGACATCGTCGGCGGCTCGATCGTCCCCGGCGGCCCCCCGCTCATGGTCACCCTGCCGGTGAGGGGGCAGCAGGCCAGGATCACGTTCCCCGCGACAGCAGGGCAGCGCGTCGTGGTGGAGAGCAGCGACTACGTGATGAGTGGCGGCGACGACACCAACGTCGGAGGGGATCTCGTGGGGCCCGACGGGTCGGTCTGGGGCGGGATGACTCTGTACCCCTGGGGCGAGTCCACCTCCTTGGTCCGCGTGACCGGGACGCAGACCCTCGTCGTCGACCCCAGCGGGGAAGCCACCGGCCGACTCACGATCGCCCTGCGGACGGTGACAGACCCTGCACGGCGCACCCTCGCTCTGGGGACGTCGCTGGCGCTGCCCGCCCCTGAGCCGTTCACCAACCCGAGCATCGAGTTCCGGGGGAGCAAGGGCCAGTGGGTGCGGTTCACGGTGTCGTCGGCAACGATGATCGACTTGCGCATGCACGACCCGGTCATCGGGCTGTACCCACTGGGCAACGTCTCGGGAACCTCCGAGTTCGACTCCAGCCCCACTCGGAGCTGGATGCTGCACCTGCGCAGCGCCGACCCGCACAAGGTGGTCCTCAACTTCTTCGGACCGGCGAGCGCGCCGTCCACGGTGTCGCTCGACGCTGTCCCCCTTTCCGACATCTCCCTCGGCACTCCTCGTACCGTCCGCATGGACGCCGAGGTCGTGGCTCTGCGGATCGATCGTGACCTCACCGCGGACCAGGCGCTGAGCTGGAACATCGCCCAGTCCACGGTCGGCGCCGTCACCGTGGAGCTCCGCAACGACAACGGGGCCAGCCTGGAGGGCTCCGCGGAAGCGCTCGCGGACGGGGGGTCGGGCACGTTCCGGCCGGTCTTCGCGGCCGGTCCGTACACGGTCTTGCTGCACCGTCACGGACCCGCGGGCTCGCTGGTTCTCGGCCTGTCCTGAATCACGCGCTGCGGCGGGCTCGGGGCTGCCCTGCGGTGTGAGCCGCCTGCTGCTCGGGCCACCCCTGCGCTCTGCCTCGGAACCGCCGCCCTGTGGACGCCGTCAGGTGCCGCGAAGCGGTGGACCAGGTTCGTCCAGCCTGCGTCGGACATGGCCCACCCCTGCGAGGGGAGGGGTCTCATGATCACCCGCGTTCGCCTGCAGTGGACCGCCCTGGCGCTGAGCCTGGGCGGAGGGTCGGTGCTCGCCGTCGCGAATCTCGTGGGGCTGCCGGGGCCGCTGCTGCTGGGCGCCGGGGCCTGCCTGCTGACCGGTGCGATCGTGGCGGCGGCGGCCATGCCCCGGCCGCGGCGGGCGCGGCCGTTCGAACGCCTGCGCTCGGGCGTGCGGTGGTTCTTCTTCTTCTTGCCCTGAACTCTCACAGCCCCCGTGCCACGGCGACGGCCTGAGCCCCGTACGAGCGCCCGAACAGGACGGCGTGCACCAGCAGGGGGTGCAGTTGGTGCACGGCGACCCGCTGACGCCACCCGGGCGTGAGCGGCGCGGCGTCGGTGTAGGCGGCCAGGACGGCGTCGAGGTGGGGCAGTCCGAACAGGGCCAGCATCGCCAGGTCGGTCTCGCGGTGCCCGCCGTGTGCCGCGGGGTCGATCAGGACGGCCCCCTCGGCCGACCACAGGACGTTGCCCGCCCACAGGTCGCCGTGCAGGCGCGCGGGTGGCTCTACCGGCCCGGTGAGCCGCCGGTCGCCGTCCTCGAGCCGCGCGCAGACGGCGCCCAGCACCGCCTCGCCGTCGGCGTCGATCGAGCCGAGATCGCGGGCTCGGCGCAGGTAGGGGCGCAGGCGGAGCCGGGCGTAGAAGGTGCCCCAGTCCTCGGCCTCGGGTGCGCTGGGGTCGTGCACGTGGGGCAGCGGCAGGGGCCCGACGAAGCCGTCGGCATCCCAGCCGGTGGGCGGGGCGCCGACGTGAGCCGCACCCGCGGCGTGCAGGGCCGCGAGTGAGGTACCGAACGCTCGGGCGCTCGCGCGGCTCGGGGCGACCTGCGCGATGCGGGGCAGCACGAGCGCGTCCTCGGAGACCTCCAGGGGCGCGGCGACGGCGACCGCCCCCGCAGATCCGAGCCACCTCAGACCGGCCGCCTCGGCCGCGAACATCCCCGCGGGGGCGCCCGGGCGACGCTTGACGAACGTCGCCCCGGTCACGGCCTCAGCCCGCGGCCTGCGCGTCGAGGTCGGCCTCGATCCGGTCCAGCAGGCCCTGACACGACGCGACGACCATGCTGAGCACGCCGTCGAAGGCGGCGTCGCCGTCGTAGTAGGGGTCGGGGACGTCGAGCAGCGCCGCCTCGGGCTCCGACGCCAGCGCCGGGTCGAACTCGCGCAGCAGGTGCACCTTCGCGCGGGCGTCCTCGTCGCTCGCCCAGGCCCGCAGCGTGCGCGCGTGGCCGCGGTCGAGGGCGATGACGAGGTCGCGCTCGTCGAACCACTGGGGGTCGAACTGCCGGGCCCGGTGCGCGCTGCCGTCGTACCCGCCGCCGGTGAGGGAGCGCAGGGCGCGACGGTCGGCGCGCTCGCCGATGTGCCAGTCGCCCGTGCCGGCGCTGTCGACGAGGACGACGTCCTCCAGGCCGCGCTGCTGGACGAGGGCGCGCAGGACGACCTCGGCCATGGGGCTGCGGCAGATGTTGCCCGAGCACACGAAGCACACCCGGAAGCGACCGTCAGGCGACATGTGCCCATGGTCGGGCATGCCCTCGCGGCCCCGAACGCCGGGCCCGCGCAGCCCGTTCCCGCAGGTTCGTGCCCCCACAGGCCCACCGTCATGTCACCTCGTCCACAGCCCGGTCGCCGCCTCGGCTCGGGTCGGTCCTCGGCCCGCTTAGCGTGCGGAGGCGGGTCGGTCAGGAACGGTGGACGGCGAGGGGTGGGCAGGGGCGTGCAACGGTGGGGTCCGGCGGTGTCACCGCTGCTGGCAGGGGTGTCGGCGCTCGCCGGCGAGGCCGGTGGTGCTCGCGAGGCCGTCGGCAGGGCGGTGGCGGAGGCGGTCGAGGGGCACGCGACGGCGGTCCGCGCCCAGGCGGAGCAGGTCGCCGGGTCGGCCGCGCGCCTGCGTGCCGCCGCAGGGCTGGGGTGGGAGTCGACGGCGGCCGAGGTGTTCCGCGGCCGCCTCGTCGCGCTGGCCGCGCAGGTGGCCGCTGCGGCCGAGGAGGTGCAGGAGGCGGCGGAGGCGCTGGGCGCGCTCGCCGACGGTCTGCACGGCGCGCCATGAGTGAGGGCGAGGCAGCGACGCTGCAGGTCACAGGCGGTGCAGGCGGGGTCCGCGCGCACCTCGACGACCTGCTGCGCTGCGCCGACCTGCTCGAGGAGGTCGCGCGCGGCCTCGGCGGCTGCGCCCTGCGGGTGTCCGCCGTGGCGGCCTCACCCGCCCTGGCCGCCGCCGGGCCGCTCGCCCCCGTCCGCCTCGCCCGCGCCGAGCGCGCCCTCGCCTCGGCGGTCGCCGGGCGCCACGGGCTCACGGTGCTGGCCTCGGCCTGCGCGGTGCTGGCGGGTGACCTCCGCCTCGTGGTCGGCGGCTACCGCCTGGCCGAGGAGGCGTCGGCACTGGCCGCGCACGAGGTCCAGGCGCAGCTGGGCATCGCCGCAGGCCTCGGTCTGGCGGCGGGCGCGGTGGCGGCGCTCGGCGTCGGGACCGCGGGTGTCCTCGTGGTCGGCCCGGCCGGGGTGGCCGGGGCGGCCGTGGAGGCGCCGCTCGTGGTCGGGGGTCTGGGAGAGGGCGTGGCGCGCGTGAGTGGGGCCGCGATGGAGTGGCTGGGGCAGGCGGGTGCCGGGGCCCTGCTGGATCATCCCGAGGCGGCCGAGGCCGTCGTGGGGTCGCTGCCCTGGGCTGCGGGTGCGGCCCTGCTCGCGGCCGTCCCCGCCCCGCTGCTGGCGCCCGCGGCACCCCTGATGCCGAGCCGGCCCGGCGTCCCGGGCGCGGCGGCAGTGCTGGCCGGGCTGCCCTGGGCGTGCGAGCCGCCCGGGGTGCGGGTGACGACGGTGCGAACCGCCCCGGTGACCGTGACGCCGTCCGCGGCCGGCCTGCTCGCCCTGGTGCCCGACGGCGCGGGGGAGCCGTCGGTGCGCGTGGTCGGGGTCGACGGGCCACGGGGGCGCGCCTGGGTGGTGGCGGTCCCGGGGACGCGCAGCTGGGCGGTGCCGGCCGGCCGCGAGCCGCTGGACGCCGTCGCGAACGTGCGCCTGGTCGCCGGGGCGCCGACGGCGTCGCGGCAGGCGGTCGTCGCGGCCATGGCCGGGGCGGGGGTGCGGCCCGGCGAGCCGGTCGTCCTCGTGGGGCACAGCCAGGGTGGGCTGGTCGCGGCCTCGATCGCGGCCGACCCGGCACTGAGGGCGCGGTTCCGGGTCTCCCACGTGGTGACGGCGGGCTCGCCCGTGGCCACGACACCCGTGCCCGCCGACGTCCGGGTGCTCGCCCTGGAGCACCGCCGCGACGTCGTGCCGCGGCTGGAGGGGGCGGCGAACCCCGCGCGGCCCGGGTGGTGGACGGTGCGCACCGACCCCGCCGGTGCGGGGGCTGGCACTCCCGAGCGGCTGCTGGCCCAGCACGCCCTCGACGGGTACCGGCACACCGGCGCGCTCGTCGACGCCGCCGCCGACCCGGGCCTGCGGCGCTGGCACGACGGCCTCGCCGAGGTGCTGGGCGAGGCTCCCCGGCAGGGCACGGCCTGGGAGGTCGAGGCCACGCGAGGCGCCGACCGGTGCGTGCCGTGAGCGCGTGCGGGGGTCAGTCGTCGTCGCGGACGACGGTGTTGATCACGCTCGTGACGATCGCGACGACGACGGCCGCGAGGATCGCCGACCAGAAGAAGTCGCCGATCCGCAGGCCGAGGTCGAGCGTGTCGGCGAGCTTGCTGGTGAGCTCGAGCATCGCCGCGTTGACGATCAACGCCATGAAGCCGAGCGTCAGCAGGTACAGGGGGAAGGCCAGCACCTTGAGGACCGGCTTCACCACCGCGTTGACGGCGGCGAGAATCAGGCCGAGGACGAACAGCGTGACCAGCGCCTTGGCCGTGCTGTCGGCCTCGACGTCCACGCCGGGCACGATGGCGGCGGCCACCCACAGGGCGACGCCGTTCGCGGCGCCGGTGATCAGGAACGAACGCACGGGCGCATCCTCTCACCGGCGCGGCGTCGCGTCAGGGCCCTCGCCCGACTCCTCTGAAGGCTCCTCGCCGGACTCCCCGCCCGGGTCAGGCGCCGTGGCCGGCGCGGGCCGCGAGCAGCCCGGGGGAGTCCTCCGGGCGCAGCAGGCCCACGGCCGCCCCCTTCACCTTCCGGGTGATCGTCCGGCAGGTCTTCTTGCCGTTCTTGCCGGTCTTGCACTTCTTCACGGTCTTGGCCGGGGGCTTCTTGGTCGGCTTCGTCGTGCTGGGCTTGGGGCTCGACGTCGTGGGGCCGCTCGTCGTGGGGACGGGCGTGCTGGTGGTCGGGCTCGGCGTGCTGGTCGTGGGGGTGGGCGTGCCGGTGGTGGTGGGCCTGCCGCCGCTCTTGGCGGCCATCGCCGCCGAGTGGGCCCGGAACACGGCGAGCTGCGGCGCACCGGCGCCGGTGTCGAAGCCGCCGCCGCCCGCCCGGTCCATGTACCACCAGAACGCACTGCCATCGCCGCCCGCGGCCTCGAAGTCGGCGTAGATCTGGGTCCACCACTCGGTCCAGTTCTGGTGGACGTTCCACTCGCCCATGAAGAACGGCTTGCCGACGACGTCGTGGCTGTCGCTGATCCAGGCCCGGATCAGCGCCTTCGTCTTCGGGATGTCCAGGCCCGCCCAGCCCTCGTCGGGGTAGGGGTGGGCCGAGGTGAAGTCGATCGCCGGGGACTGCTGCACGTAGACGAACGGGTTGCCCTCGTCGCCGCCGAACCCGTACTTGGCCTGGTGGCCCTCGAGTCCCGCGCCGAGCAGGTGGTTGCCGTCGATGCCCTTGATGTAGGCGCCCATCTCGTCGACCCAGGCCCGCAGCGTCCGGCCGGTCTGATCCTCGTCGGTGCCGGTCTTCTCGTAGCGCGGCTCGTTCATGAGCTCCCACGCCATGATCGTCGGGTCGTCCTTGTAGGCCACGCCCGAGTAGTGGTTGACGCGGTTGAGGGCGTAGGAGACGTAGTTCTTGTACTGGGTGAAGCAGCCGGGGCAGGCGGTCTTGTTGAAGAACCGCCACCGGTTGGCCTGGCCGCCGGGCAGACCCTCCCACTTCAGGCGGGTGTCGATGCCGCCGTAGGCCTCCCAGTAGTTCTCGAACACGGGGATCAGCCGGATCCCGTTCTTGCGCGCCGCCTCGATGGCGTAGTCGAAGAGCGCGAACTGCTGGTCGTTGTAGACGCCCTCGCTCGACTCGAAGCCGTGCCAGTCCTCGTGGCTGAACATCCACAGCCGCAGCACGGCGACCTTGTCCGCGGCCAGCTGCGCGAAGTGCTTGTCGATGCGCGCCTTGTCCATGTAGGTCGTCTCGGTGTCGCCGTAACTGCCGCCGTAGGTGAACACGTCGTAGGTGTTGGCGCCGGCGAAGTACCAGACCTTGCCGTCGAGGCAGAACCTGATGCCGCACCGGGTGACGAACCCCGGGCCCGCCGCCGTCGCCGGCGCGGTGAGGCTGGTCAGCCCGGTCGCCGCCAGGGCCGCGGCCACCACGCTCGCGAGGGCCAGGAGCAGGCGGGAACGTCGCGCCGCGAGCCGGGCACGCCATCCGCCGGGGGCGTCGCTGCTGGGGGTGGCCATGGCTGCTCCTTCGAGGCGGGTCGCCGCCCGGACCTGAACCGGGTAAGCGGACCCGCGCACGCTAGAAGCGGGCCCTGGGGGTGTCAAGGTCGAGCTGCCGTGCAGGCGCCGGAGGGCGCCGCCTCAGCCCGGGCGGCGGACCGCCAGGAGGATCTCCGGACCCCGACGGTCGTACAGCCGGGCCGCCCAGACGAGGCCGCCGACGAGGATCGCGAGGCCCGCCGCAGGGGTCACCAGGCACGCGGTCAGCTGTGCCCACCAGGCGTCGACGAGCAGGCCGAGCAGCAACGGGGGACCGGCGCAGATCCCCAGCACGGACATGAGGGCGAGCTGGCTGAGGAAGGGCCGCAACCCTCCGCTGGAGCGGCTGGCGAAGGGATTGGAACCGGCCTCCGGCATCGGGTAGGGGGCGAGCACGGAGGAGACCACCCCCATCCCCACCGTGATCAGCAGGACGCCCAGGCCCACGGACGCGATCAGGGGGAAGCGCCGGGCGGAGCCGCTCACGGACGCCGCGACCACGGCGCCGGCGAGCACCACGGGCACCGCGACGGCCAGCAGGGCTGCCACCCGTCCGCGCAGGTCGGCCCGACCCGGCACGCCGAGCAGCAGGTGGGCGGCGAACGCCGTCCCGTCGTAGCCGTACACGTTGGCCGCGGTGAGGCCGATGGTGAACGCGCCGAGGACGAGCCCGAGGGCGGGGCCCGACGACAGCCCGCGCGTGGTGACGCTGAGCACGAGCATCAGGACGGCCGGGGACACCAGGACGATCAGGTAACGGCTGTCGCGGCGGAACGCCAGCAGGACCCGGGCCGCCACCGCGCCGGTGGGGGAGGCCGGGAACCGGTCGAAGAGGGTGCGAGGGCCGGCGGTGCGCCGCGACGCCGTCGCCGAGGGCGGAGCCTCCAGCGAGCGGGCCAACAGCCGTCGCCACCACCACAGCAGCCCGCCCAGGACCGCGACGGCGAGCGCCGCCTGGGCGGCGGCACGCCCCGGGTGTCCGGTGGACACCGCCCCCGGAACGGCCCACGCCGCCCCGAAGGGCGTCCAGCCCAACAGCCCGGCGAGGGCGTCGGGGTCCCAGCCGCTGTCGCCGATCCGGCGGCCGAGAGCCTCCCCCGCCACGGGGATCAGGCCGATCATCGCCATGACCAGGGCGAACACGGCGGCGGAGGCCTCGCGCCCGCGGCGGGCGGACAGCAGCCCCGCCGCGGCGGTGGTGACGACGCGGGCGAGTGCCACGCAGGTGGCCGTGCCGACCAGCGCGGCGACGGGCGCCAGCACCACCTCGGGCCCCCGGGCCCAGGTGACGGTGGTGGCGAGGGCGGCGAGCAGGGTCGCCACGCCGGGCGGGCCCAGCACGCCCGCGACCAGCACGCCCGGCAGCAGCGTCCCCGCGCGCACGGGCAGCGGAGCGAAGCGCGCCGGGTCCACCGTCGCGTCGAGCCCGAAGGTCAGCAACGGGGTGACGGTCCACAGCAGCCCGGCGACGGTGCCCAGACCGGTGACGACGAGGGCCGCGACCTCCGGTTCGGCGAACCGCAGGCCCACGGCCACCGCGACCAGCGCCACGGCGGTGCCCGCCGCGGCGAGGTAGCCGAGGATCGCGGAGACCAGCTGCCACGCCTCGGCCCGCCAGGTGTTGGCGAGCAGCCGCAGCTTGAGGCGCACCACGGCCGCGGTCACCTGGCGGACGTCGGGTGCGGGGGAGGTCATGCCGTGGGCCCGGTCAGCCAGTCCAGCCGCGGCCCGTCCCCGACGCCGCCGACGACCTGCACGAAGCGTTCCTCCAGCGTCATGCCCGCGCGGACGTCGTCGAGGGGCCCCGAGGCGTGCACCCTCCCGGAGTGGATGACGGCCACGTGATCGCAGAGGCGCTCCACCAGCTCCATCACGTGGCTCGAGAGCACGACCGTGCCTCCGGCGGCCACCATCTGCCGCAGGATGGTCCGGATCACGCTGCCGCTGACCGGGTCCACGGCCTCGAACGGCTCGTCCAGCAGGAGGAGGCGGGGGGCGTGGACGAGCGCGCACGCCAGGCCGATCTTCTTCGTCATGCCCGCGCTGTAGTCGGCGACCAGCGTGCCCCGGGCGTCGGTCAGCCCCAGCGCCTCGACGAGTTCCTCCGCGCGCGTGCGGACCACCGCGCGGTCCATGCCGCGCAGCAGCCCGTGGTAGGTGATCAGCTCGAGCCCGGTGAGCCGGTCGAACAGCTTCACCCCGTCGGGCAGCACCCCGATCGCGGCCTTCCCCGCGGCCGGATCGGCCCACAGGTCGTGGCCGAGCACGCTGACCCGGCCGGCGTCGGGCCGCAGGAGCCCGGTGGCCATGCTCAAGGTGGTCGTCTTGCCCGCGCCGTTGGGGCCCACGAGGCCGAAGAAGGATCCGGCCGGGACGGCGAGGTCGAGCCCCGCGACCGCCACGGTCGTCCCGAACCGCTTCCACAGCCCCTGCACCACCAGTGCGGGGGAGTCGTCCGTCATGGCGCCACCGTATGCCCCCACCACGCGGCGTCGCCGCCGTGCTCCGTTCGGGTGGATGATCGGCCGCCCGGGTGCCGACGCCCCCGCGCCCGCGCCATGCTGATGACGCAGGGGAATCAACCCATTGCGCAGCGTGGCCATTGGGAGCTGTCCGCTTCGTCCCCCGCGCCCACCGTCGGCCCTCCACCGACGGTGACCGTCGAAAACGTTCGGCGGTCAGCCCTTCAGCCCAGTGCACCCACTGCCGATAGGGGTGTCAGGTCCATCGACGCACAACGTCCTGGACCCAGGCACGTACAAGGCCGCAGAGGCCGAGTTCGGCCCTCGGGGGCCGGGGAGACAGAGGTCGCCATGTCGCGAGTGCGCAGGTCAGCGCCGTCGCCGCACCCAGGCGGGACGGGTCTGCTGGTGCCGACCGCCGTCTGCTCCCTGGTGTCCGGCTCCGCGATGCTCGCCCTCGTCCTCGCCGCAGGGGCCACCCTGCAGGCACCCTCGCCCCAGTCGCCCTCCTTCGCCGGCGTCGTGCTCCCGCCCGGCGCCACCGCGGCCGCCGCCCCGTCGAGCGGCCGCAACGCGGTCGCGTCCCCCGGCGCCGTCAGCACCCTCGTGACCCGCGACCAGCAGGCCCGGCCCTCCGTCGGCTCCGACGCCGGGGTGGACCCCGCCCCCCGCGTCGAGCAGGTCTCCCACGTGCAGTCCCACGGCGGCAGCGGCCACAGCGACGCGATGCACGCCGACGTCGAGACCCCGCCGTCGCACCGTCCCGGCGCCACCACCCCCCACGGCAGCCCGCTCACCTCGCCGACCCCCACCATCACCCCGACCCCCAGCCTGCCGCCGGTCGACGCAGGATCCACCGACGGCGACATGGACGGCGGGATGGACGGCGGGATGGACGGCGGGATGGACGGCGGCTCGGGACAGCTCCCGCCCGAGGACTCCCCCACCCCCGACCCCACCGACTCCTCGCCGACCCCCGGCACGTCGTCCCCGCAGTCCCCCCAGGTCAGCGAGCACCCTCGCACCCACCGCCACCACCCGGCACCCACCGGCGGGGGCCACGGGACCACCGGCCACCCGCGGCGCACGCGCACCGGCCACACCGCCCACACGGTGCCCGCCACGGGCACGCCCACGACCAGCCGGTCGCGGACGGGCGACGCGCGGCACGGGGCCGAGCGCACCCACCACGGCAAGGCCGGGACCGCCGGGCAGCGCCCCTCCGCGCAGGCCGCTCACCGGGCGGCGACGTCGGCGCGCGCCGTCCCCGCCGTCCGTACGGTGGTCGTCCTCCAGGCCGCCGTCGACACGCGCCCGACGGCCACGGGCGTCACCCGGACGTGGCGGGTTTAGTCGACGTCCGACAAAGCAACCGCCCCCGAGAGTGTGTCCTGAGGGCTACGCGCAAGGGCTACGCGTCGGTAGGTTGTCCACCGGTCGCCGACCGGGACCGCCGTGCGGGCAGGCCGCACGAGGTCGCCCGGGGTGGGAAGGACTGATGTGACAGCTCAGACCGAGCACGAGTCGCCCTCGTGCGCTCAGGAGCCTCCCGATCTCGTCCAGCTCCTGACCGCCGACGGTCAGCGGGTGTCCCACCCCGACTACGACGTCGACCTCACGCCCGATGAGCTGCGCGGCCTCTACCGCGACCTCGTGCTGGTCCGGCGCATCGACACCGAGGCGACGGCGCTGCAACGCCAGGGTGAACTGGGCCTGTGGGCGGGCCTGCTCGGGCAGGAGGCCGCCCAGGTGGGGTCCGGGCGCGCGCTCGCCCCGCAGGACTACGTCTTCCCGACCTACCGGGAGCACGGCGTCGCCTGGTGCCGCGACGTCGACCCGGTGACGCTGCTGGGCCTGTTCCGGGGCGTCAACCTCGGCGGGTGGGACCCGGAGGCCCAGCGCTTCCACCTCTACACGATCGTCATCGGTGCGCAGGCGCTGCACGGCGTCGGTTACGCGATGGGCCTGCAGCGCGACGGCCTGGTGGGCAGCGGCGACCGCACCCGCGACACCGCCGTCATCGCCTACTTCGGGGACGGCGCGAGCGCCCAGGGCGACGTCAACGAGGCCATGATCTTCGCGGGCGTCTACCACGCGCCGGTGGTCTTCTTCTGCCAGAACAACCAGTGGGCGATCAGCGCGCCGACCACGCTGCAGAGCCGCGCCCCTCTCTACAAGCGGGCCGAGGGCTTCGGCTTCCCCGGCCTGCGCGTCGACGGCAACGACGTCCTCGCCTGCTACGCCGTGACCAAGGCGGCCCTCGAACGGGCCCGGTCCGGCGAGGGTCCCAGCCTGATCGAGGCCTGGACCTATCGCCTCGCCCCGCACACGACGTCCGACGACCCGACCCGCTACCGCGACGCCGCGGAGGAGGACGCCTGGCGCCGGCGCGACCCGATCGCCCGGCTGCGCACCTGGCTGGAGGCCACGGGCGTACTGGACGAGGAGTTCGTGGCCGACGTCGAGGCCGAGTCCCAGCGGCTGGCCGAGCACGTGCGCCGCGGCTGCCGCGCGCTGCCCGAGCCCGACCCCGACGACATGTTCGCCCACGTCTACCGCGGACCCCACCCGCTGCTGGACGCCGAGCGCGCCGCCGCCCGGGAGTACCGCGCGTCCTTCGAAGGCAGCGAGGAGGCACGGTGACCACGCTGACCATGGCCAAGGCCCTCAACGCGGGTCTTCGCGCGGCCCTCGAGGCCGATCCCCGCGCCATGATCATGGGCGAGGACGTCGGGCGCCTGGGCGGCGTCTTCCGCGTCACCGACGGCCTGCAGAAGGACTTCGGCGACGACCGCGTCCTCGACACGCCGCTGGCCGAATCGGGCATCCTCGGGACGGCGATCGGCCTGGCCCTGCGCGGCTACCGGCCCATCTGCGAGATCCAGTTCGACGGCTTCGTCTTCCCCGCGTTCGACCAGATCGTGTCGCAGCTGGCCAAGATGCCCAACCGGGCGGCCGGCGCGATCCGGATGCCCGTCGTCGTCCGGATCCCCTACGGCGGCGGCATCGGCGCCGTCGAGCACCACAGCGAGAGCCCCGAGGCGCTGTTCGCGCACGTCGCGGGCCTGCGCGTGGTCACCTGCGCGAACCCGCTCGACGCGTACTGGATGATCCAGCAGGCCGTCGCCAGCGACGACCCGGTGATCTTCCTGGAGCCGAAGCGCCGGTACTGGGACAAGGCCGACGTCGACACCACGCTGCGGCTGGACGGCGGGCCGGCACCGCTGCCGCTGCACGCCGCACGCGTCGTCCGCCCCGGCACCCAGGTGACGCTCGTCGGGTACGGGCCGATGGTGCGCACCTGCCTCGACGCGGCCGCCGCGGCCGAGGCCGAGGGCACGTCCGTGGAGGTGATCGACCTGCGGTCGATCTCGCCGCTGGACGTCGACACGGTGGTCGCGAGCGTGCGCCGCACCGGCCGGCTGGTGACCGTCCACGAGGCGCCCGTGTTCGCGGGCATCGGCGCCGAGCTGGCCGCGCGGGTCACCGAGGCCTGCTTCTACTCGCTCGAGGCTCCCGTGCTGCGGGTCGGGGGACCCCACGTGCCCTACCCGGCCTCGCGCCTGGAGGAGCACTACCTGCCCGATCTGGACCGCGTGCTCGACGCCGTCGACCGGTCCCTGCGGTTCTGAGGAGTCCCCAGCACATGGCCGAGTTCGAGGTGTTCCGCCTGCCCGACGTCGGGGAGGGGCTGACCGAGGCCGACATCGTCTCCTGGCGGGTCGCCGCGGGCGCCGTCGTCGACGTCAACGACGTGCTCGTCGAGATCGAGACGGCGAAGTCGCTGGTCGAGCTGCCCTCGCCGTTCGCCGGCGTCGTCCGCGCGCTGCTCGTGCCCGAGGGCGTCACCGTCGCCGTCGGGACGCCGATCATCGCGATCGCCGCAGTGGCGGACGGCGCGGACGGGCCCACCCTCGATGTCACCGATGTCACCGATGTCACCGATGCCGCCGTGGAGGCGCCCGTGGCGCCCGAGGCGCCCGTGGTGGGGCACGGCCAGGAGCAGCGCGAGCCCGTGCTCGTCGGGTACGGGCCGCGCGAGAGTGCCCCCACCCGCCGCCGGCGCGTCGCCCCCGGGGCGCACGCCGACCGCGTCCCCGCAACGCCCGCGAACGGCGTCGCCTCGCACGCCGTGCCCGCGCAGGCATCGAACGGGTCGGGACCTGTGCTCGCGAAGCCGCCGGTGCGCCTGCTCGCCCGCCAGCTCGGCGTCGACCTCGCCGCGGTCACGCCCACGGGCGAGAACGGCGTCGTGACAAGGCAGGACGTCGAGCGTCGCGCCGCCGAGGCCGGGCCGGTGCTGCCGGTGACGCCGACGCCGGGCTCCTCGGTGCCCGAGGTGTCGCGCGCCGCGATCGGCACCGCGGTGGCCGCCGCACTCGCCGGCGAGATCGACGTCGCGGCCCCGGACGGCGCGTTCCCGGCCGACGCTCGCGAGATCCGCATCCCCGTCCGCGGGGTGCGCAAGGCGACGGCCGACGCCATGGTCGCGAGCGCGTTCACGGCGCCCCACGCCACGGAGTGGGTGACGATCGACGTCACGCGGTCGGTGAAGCTGCTGCGGCGGCTCAAGGCCGACCCGGCGTTCAGCGAGGTCACGGTGTCGCCGCTGCTGCTGGCCGCGCGCGCCGTCGTCCTCGCCGCCGCCCGGCACCCGGCGCTGAACGCGACGTGGGACGGCGATGCCGGCACCAACGGTGAGATCGTGCTCAAGCGCTACGTGAACCTCGGCATCGCGGCGGCGACTCCGCGCGGGCTGCTCGTCCCGGTGATCCGGGACGCCCAGGCGATGACGCTGGTCGAGCTCGCTCAGGCGATCATGACGGTCGCGCGGGCGGCGCGCGCCGGGACGACGCAACCGGCCGACCTCGTGGGCTCCACGTTCACCATCACCAACGTGGGCGTGTTCGGCATGGACGGCGGCACCCCGATCCTCAACCCGGGTGAGGCGGCGATCCTGTGCCTCGGCCAGGTCGTGGAGCGGCCGTGGGTGCACAAGGGCAAGGTCAAGCCCCGGTGGACGACGCAGCTGTCGATGTCCTTCGACCACCGGATCGTCGACGGCGAACAGGGGTCCAAGTTCCTGCGCGACGTCGCCGCCGTGCTCGAAGACCCCGCCAAGGGGCTGTTCTGGGGTTGAGTCGGCCGCCCTTGGTCGGGGCCCCGCACGTCTTCGGACCGGTCACCCACAAGGGGAGGAGCCGCGCGACCCTGAGGCCGCGAACAGCGCGCATTGACGCGCGGCGCGAACCGTCACTCCTCGGCGTCCGTCGGTCTGGGTTCCAGCTGCTGGACGAGCGCGAGCAGGCCGACCGCGACGTAGAGCGTGCGGGTGCGGTCGGCCTTGCGGTCGCGGCGCAGCGTCCCGGCGTCGGCGAGGGTCTCCAGCGCAGACCGGGCCGCGTTGTCGCTGACCTCGTGCACCCGCGCCACGGTGGGCGCGTCCAGGACCGGAGCACCGGGCGACGCAGCGATCAACCGATGTGCCAGCCCGCGCCGCACCCGCCCGGACGGCGACCGCGCGGCCAGGTGCGCTTCGAGCGCCATGGTCTGCTCCGTCTGCCAGTTGGCGACCTCACGCGCGAGTCGCGCCGACTCCTCGGCCGCCGCGCACACGGCGTCCGCGACGACGGTGACGATCGCGTCGTCGTCCCGATCGCGGTAGGCGTCGAGGGCGGCGTAGTAGCGCGGCTTGTCGCGGAACAACTCCGTGCTGACGGGCAACGCGACGCCGGGGGTCAGGCCCTCGCGCGAGAGCACCATGCCGAGCAGTACCCGCCCCGCCCGGCCGTTGCCGTCGGTGAACGGGTGGATCGTCTCGAACTGGGCGTGCGCCAGCGCTGCGGCGACCACGGGGGTGTGGCCGTGGCTGCTCAGGTAGGCCTCCAGGTCGGCGAGCAGCCCCGGCACGAGGTCGGCGGGCGGGGCGTTGAAGTGCGCCTCAAGCGGAGACGCGCCGCCGATCCACACCGGCTGGGTGCGGACCCCGGCTGAGGAGGGGGTGATCAGAGCGTGCAGCGCCAGGGTCTCGGCGACCAGAGGCACGTCCGGGCCGGTCGAGCGGGTCAAGGAGTCGCGCACGGCGCGGAGGTTGCGCGCCACGATGAGCGCCGGCTGCCGCCCGCGCTGCACGAAGTCGGCGACGGCGACCGACCGGGCGCTCGGCTCGTAGCCCTCGATTAGCGACGACGCCGACGCCTCCGAGCGCACCAGCAGGTCACCGAGGCTTCCCAGCCCGCCGTGCACGACTGACACGGCGGCGGCTCGGGCGAGGTCGTCGGCCTCGGCCACCAGCCTGCGGGTGTCGGGCTTCAGCGTGACGGCTCGGCCGGCGAGCTGCGGCGGCACGTACGCGTCGTACTGTCCTGAACGGCGGTAGCGGCGGGGGACGCCGTCGGCCGTCGTCGGGGTCCAGGTGCGGGTGACGAACGGGCTCATCACTCCACCGCCTTCCTTGGACCGCGTCACTGAGGTTCAGCGGCAACATGCCTCATTCTAACGTCACTACAGCAGTAATCTGAGGTTGAAGCACCGTTGACCTCTGTTGAGGTCACGTGACCGAGACAATGCGACCGTGCTCCACGTCCGCGTGATCTCGCCGCCCGACCGCACCTCGGCCGTCCTCGACGCGCTGAGTGCCGAGCCCGCCGTCGTCCACCTCGTCGTCCTGGCGGGCGCGGCGCGCAGCCCGCGAGGAGACGTCGTGGAGTTCGACGTCGTGCGCGAGGGCGCCAGCGCCGTCCTCGACGGGCTGAAGGCCCACCACCTCGACACCGAGGGCGCGATCGTCGTCGAGAACGTCGACATCGCGTTGTCGTCGCGCGCGGATCGCGCGCAACGGCGGATGCCCGGCCAGGGCGTCGATGCGGTGGTGTGGCAGGAGATCGAGCACGTCACGGGCGAGGAGACGCGGCTGTCGGCGTCGTTCCTGGTGTTCCTGGCGGTGGCGACGGCGATCGCGGGCATCGGCGTGATCCTCGACCAGCCGATCCTGATCGTGGGGTCGATGGTCGTGGGCCCCGAGTTCGGACCGCTCGCGGCGCTGTGCGTCGGGGCGGTGCAGCGCCGCCGCGGGCTCGTGGGGCGTTCGGCGCTCGCCCTGGCCGTGGGTTTCCCGGTCGCCATGCTGTTCACGGTGGTGACGACCCTGCTGCTGGACGCCGCGGGGCTGGTGGACAAGGGCATGCTCGTCGCCGAGCGCCCGCTGACCGACTTCATCTGGCGGCCCGACGCGCTGTCGTGGGTGGTCGGGTTCCTCGCGGGCGTGGCCGGAATGCTCTCGCTGACGTCGGCGAAGGCGGGCACGCTCGTCGGCGTCCTGATCTCGGTGACGACGGTCCCCGCCGCCGCCAACGCCGCCGTGGCCCTGGCCTACGGGGTGGGCGACGAGGCCGCCGGTTCCGCGCTGCAGCTGGTCGTCAACATGGTCGCGATCGTCGTCGCGGGGGTGCTGACGCTGCTCGTGCAGCAGGTGGTCTGGCGCCGGGGCGCTCAGCGCATGGCCACGCCGCGGTAGGTCTGCAGTACCTCGGCGAACCGGTCGTCCCAGTTGCGGGCGCTGCCGCCGGCGAGCACGTCCTCGAGCCGGTCGAGGTAGGTGTGCCAGCCCGCTGCGTACCCGACGGCCTGGTCGTAGGGCAGGAGGCGGTGGTCGAGGACGATCTCGGCGCCCCCCTCGGCGTCCGACACGGTGACGTGCAGGACGCTGTCGGGCTCGGCGGGGAACGTCCAGGCCACCTCGAGCTCGCGCGGGGCGGCGCACCGTTGCAGGGTCATCGGCGTCACGGCGCCGCCCTGGAAGGTCACCCGGAACGCCCCGCCCTCGCGGACGTCGCCGTCGACCTGCCCGAACCACCGCGCCAGCTGCTCGGGTTCGGTGATCGCGGCCCATAGCTGCGCGGGCGACACCGGGTAGGTGCGGGTCATGGCCACGGCACGGCGCCCGTCGGCGTCGTCGCGCAGGGTGCCGAGGTCGGCGATCAGCTCGGGGTCGCTCATGGCGGGAAGGTACCCCGGCACGTGGTGATCAATCAGCCGACGATCACAGCGGTCCCTTACGGGTGGGGCCGCTGGGCCGCCCGCCGAGCCTGCGGGACAGCTCCAGCTCGTCGAGGTCGGTGAGGTCGCTGTGCACGGGCCCGGTCAGCGGCACGCTCAATCCCCCGAGCGGCCGGCCGAGGTCGGCGTCGAGCACGGGCACGTCGAGCACCGGCCCGTCGTGGTCGCCGGCGGCGACCGCGCTGGCGTCGAGCCACGTCTTGAGCGCGGGGGAGTTCATGGGCCGGGCGATGTGGAAGCCCTGGATGCGGTCGGCGCCGAGGTCGCCCAGCGCGTCGTAGGTCGCCTGGTCCTCCACGCCCTCGGCGACGACCGACAGCCCCAGCCCGTGGCCGAGCTCGACGGTCGAGCGCACGATGACGGCGCTGTTCTCGTCGGCGAGCATCTGCAGCACGAAGGATTTGTCGATCTTCAGCTCGTCGGGCTGGAGGCGGCGCAGGTAGGACAGCGAGGAGTACCCGGTGCCGAAGTCGTCGACGGCGAGGCGGACGCCGATCTCGCGCAGCTCCCGCAGCACCTGCATGGCGCGGCGGGGGTCGGCGGTGATGGTGGACTCGGTGACCTCGATGGTGAGCCGGGACGGCGGGACGGCGGCGGCCAGCAGCATCTGCCGGATCCACGTGGGCAGTTCGAGGTCGGACAGCAGCCGGGCCGAGACGTTGACGGCCATCGAGATGTCGTAGCCGCTGCCGCGCAGCAGCGCCAGCGTGGTCAGCGCGGCCTGGACGGCGTTGCGCGACATCGGTCCGATCGTGCCCGTGCTCTCGGCGAGGGGGATGAACACGTTGGGGGAGATCAGGCCGTGGGTGGGGTGCCGCCAGCGCATCAGGGCCTCGACGGCGACGGTGCGGCCGGTCGAGGTGTCCACCTGCGGCTGGTAGAGCAGCTCGAACTCGTGGTTGTCGACCGCGGAGTTGAGGTCGCCGAGCAGGCTGAGCCGCAGCACGGTGTGCTGGTCGATCTCGGCCCGGTAGACCTGGATCTCGCCGCGGTTGTCCTTGGCCCGGTAGAGGGCGATGTCGGCGCGCTGCACGAGCGTCTCGACGTTGCGGGCGTGCTCGGGGCACACGGCGATGCCGATGGAGGCCTGGACGCCGACCCGCACGCCGTCGGCCAGCACCGGCTCGCGCAGCCGGGCGGCCACGCGCTCGGCCAGCAGCGTGACCTCGGCGATGCCCGCGGCGTCGGGCACCAGGACGGCGAACTCGTCCCCGCCGAGGCGCGCCACCGTGACGCCGGTGGGCAGCGCCGCCGTGATCCGGCTGGCGACCTCGCGCAGCAGCCCGTCGCCGACGTGGTGGCCCAGGGTGTCGTTGACCTCCTTGAAGTGGTCGAGGTCGACGAGCATCACCCCCACCCGGGTGTCGGGGGCGCTCGCGCCGAGGGCGGTGATCGCGCGTTCGGCGCGCACGTTGAACAGCGAGCGGTTGGGCAGGCCGGTAAGGGTGTCGTGCAGCGCCTCGTGCTGGCGCAGGGTCGCGATCCAGGCGCTGTACTGCACGCCGATCAGCGGGAGCACGATGAGGGGGACCATCCAGATCGAGAAGTCGGCGAGCACGCCGGCGACCGGGGCCATGCCGAGCAGGATCGAGCTGGTCAGGCTCTGCACGCGGACGTCCTCCAGCAGCACCCCGCGGATCGTCACGCCGTCCTCGGCGAGCGCCACGACGACGGCGACCATGAGGTTGTTGAGGACGAAGTAGATCGCGGCGGCCACGAGGGCGGCGGGCACGGCGTCGGCGTCGATGCGCGAGTGCGACGCGAGCACGGCCTGGCCGGACAGTCCGCAGAACACCAGGCGGGTCAGGGTGAGGGTGACGAACTCCTGGCCCACGTTGAACAGGGCCCGCAGGGGTGGACGCCCACGGACGACGTCGGCCGTGAGCGCGGCGACGGCTTGGACCGTCAGCGCGAGGCTGAGGGGGCCGATCAGCACCAGCGCCAGCGAGAAGGTGCTCGACGCGCTGACCCTGTCGGTCTCGCCGTCGTGCCGGGCGATCATCAAGGGGCGCAGCTCCCCGACCACGAGCAGGGTCGCGAGCAGGTAGCGCGAGGCCATTCCCCAGCTGAGCCACGGCACGTGGGGGATCTGGACGGTGGCCGAGACCACGTAAGCCGCGATCCCCAGTCCGAAGACGGCCGCCACGTAGGCGACCACCGGGCGGGCATACGGGGAGACCGCGACTGCGTCGGCAGTTGCGGTCTCCGAGCCCCCCCGGGCTTTCACCACCGCTTACCGGCACCCACGACGGTCACGACGACGGCGAGGGACCCGGCGACGGGAACGGTACGCAGCAGGAGGGCGTTGAGCAGCTTGTTCATGGCAGGTTGCTCCGATTTCTTGGATCGTGGTGGGACGTGCTCGTTACGTCGGCGATCCCCCGATTGCTCTTGAGGGGTGATCTGCCTTGACGTCGCGCTGTCGTGAACGGGGCCGCGTCCACCGTGCGAGTGACCTCCTCCCGGGCTGAGAGCTGTCGATCCGTCGAACAGGACTCCACGGAGCGTAACGCCAGAGGGGCACAAGAGGGCATCATCCGTCCGCTTGGTCCCGGCGGGTCGTCCAGCGGCCGGACGGGGGATTTCGCCGAACAAGTGAGGTCAGCCCCGGAAGATGGCGCAAATCACCACGAAGGCCCCTGAACTCATCGCCGAACGGCGCCGAAACGTCGCGCCGACCGGGCGTCACATCCGTTTTGTGGGTCCGCGACACGGGTGCCGGGAGAGTCCCCCCACCAGTCGCCGGACAAACGCGAGGAGTGCGACGAGCGGCTGCCCGTCGCACTCCTCTGCGTCATGACGTCGATGTCAGGCGGGGCCCCCGGTGAGGGCCGCCCGGCGGGTGCTCAGGATCAGTCGCGGACGCCCGCGCGGGGTTGGCCCGCGCCGCCGGCGACCGGCCCGCCGTCCAGCGACTCGCCGTCCACGCTGCCCGGACCGGCCGGCGTCCCCGACACCGCACCCTCGTCGGCCGCCTGCTGGTCGGCGCGGGCCTGCAGGCCCGACACCGAGCGCAGGGGCTCCTCGGGCAGGAAGAACACCACGACGAACGCGACGGCGATCACGAGGGCGCCGAGGAGGAACACGAGGTTCGTGGCGTCGGCGAAGCCCACGAGGAACGGCTTGGCCAGGCGCGGGTCGGCGCCGTTGAGGAACGAGGAGTCGCTCAGCGAGCCGGTGCTTCCGCCGCCGGACTGGGCGCCCTGGATGACCTTGAGGATGCCCTCGTTGGCCTTGTCCGCGGCGACGGCCGGGTCGCGCAGGGCGGCCTGGAACTCGGGCGTCGGGGCGATCCGCCGGAACGCCTCGCCGATCCGGTCGCCGACCGTGCTGAACAGCAGCGACAGGAACACCGCGGTGCCCAGCGTGCCGCCCATCTGGCGGAAGAAGGTCGCGGACGACGTCGCCACGCCCATGTCCTGCGGCGGGACGGCGTTCTGCACGGCCAGCACCAGCGGCTGCATGTTGCCGCCGAGGCCCAGGCCGAACAGCAGGCTGAAGATGCCGATGACCAGCAGCGACGTCTGGTCGTCGATCCGGCTGAACAGCACCATCGAGACGACGAGCAGGCCGAGGCCCACGACGGGGAAGATCTTGTAGCGGCCGGTGCGGGCGATGAACTGGCCGGAGAAGATCGAGCCGACCATGATGCCCAGCGTCAGCGGGAGCAGCAGCAGGCCCGCCTCGGTCGGCGTCTTGCCCTTGACGATCTGCAGGTACAGCGGCAGGCAGGCCAGGCCGCCGAACATGCCGACGCCGATGATGAAGTTCAGCAGCGAGCCGACGCTGAAGGTCTTGCCGCGGAACAGGCGCAGCGGCAGGAGCGCGTCGTCCCCGATCGAGCGCTCGGCCCACACGAACGCGGCGAGGCCGAGGACGCCGATGACGATGCAGGCGATCGACCGGCCGCTGCCCCAGCCCCACTCGCGGCCCTGCTCGGCGACGACGAGCAGCGGCACGAGGCCGACGGTCAGCGCGAGCGCGCCCGGGTAGTCGATCTTGTGGTCGCGGCGGGTGTGCGGCAGGTGCAGGACGCGCGCGACGAGCGCGAGCGCGAGGACGCCGATCGGCACGTTGACCAGGAACACCCAGCGCCAGCCCTCGATGCCCAGCAGCGTCTCCTGGCCGGCGAGGAAGCCGCCGACGACCGGGCCGAGCACGCTCGACGTGCCGAACACGGCGAGGAAGTAGCCCTGGTACCGCGCGCGCTCCCGCGGCGGCACGATGTCGCCGATGATCGCGAGCGCGAGGCTGAACAGGCCGCCCGCGCCGAGGCCCTGGAACGCCCGGCACGCGGCGAGCTGGTACATGTCCTGCGCGGCGCCGCAGGCCGCGGAGCCCAGCACGAACAGCGTGATCGCCAGCAGGAAGAACGGGCGCCGGCCGTACAGGTCGGAGAGCTTGCCGTACAGCGGTGTCGAGATCGTCGCCGTGATCAGGTAGGCCGTGGTCGCCCACGCCTGGATGTCGAGACCCTTGAGGTCGTCGGCGATCGTGCGGATCGACGTCGCGACGATCGTCTGGTCGAGGGCGGCGAGGAACATGCCCGCCATGAGGCCGGCGAGGATCACCATGATCTGCCGGTGGGTGAACATCGGTGCGGTTTCGGTGGGACCCGCTGCCGCGGTGGGGGATGCCATCAGTGCTCCAGGGTCGGGCCGGTGGCCGCCGGGGCGGCCGGGACGTCGATCGGGTCGGTGGGCTGGGCCGGGATGCCCAGGACGGCGCGCAGGGCGTCGAGGTCGACGGGCGGAGCCTCGTGGTGGGCCTGCGCCAGGGCGGCGAGGGCCTCGGGGCGGCGCTCCTCGAACTCGTCGACGAGGCGCTTGAGGTAGCCGGTGAGGCGCTCGACGTCGTCCCGCTCCCAGTGCGCCACCATGCGGCCGACCGCGTGGGTGCGCTGGCCGGCGAAGCGGGCGAAGGAGTCGAGGCCCTCGGCCGTGGCGGCCAGCAGGCTGGCTCGCCCGTCGGCGGGGTCGGGACGCCGCTCCACCAGCCCCGCCTTGACCAGCGCCGCCACGTGCCGGCTGACCGTGGACTGGTCGAGCAGCGAGCAGACGGCGAGCTCGGTCTGGCGCAGCGGGCCGCGCTTGATGACGTCCCCCAGGACGCCCATCGCGGCCCACTCCAGGCCGCCCGGGGTCTGCGCCGACAGGTGCATCTTGATCGTGTGGTGCAGGCGGGCGAAGCGGCCCAGCTCGACGGCGAGCAGCGCGGCGGCGTCCATGGGTGCCTCCTTGCTCGGGTCGGGGTTCATTGCATGGTAGGCACAAGTAGTTGCAGAGGCCAAGTTGTTATCGCCCGGATGGCGCAGCGGTCTCCTCCGCCGACTTCACCGACGCAAGTGCGGCGACACGCCGCCTCCGTGGCCCTCAGCCGCACTGTCCGTCGGCAAAGTCGGCCTGGCGCGGCGACGGCGAGCACGTAGGGTCGCCGCCATGGCGACGATGCGGACGAACTGGGCGGGAAACCTCGCGTTCGAGGGCGCCCTGCACGAACCCGCCTCGGTCGACGAGCTGCGCTCCCTCCTCACCGCGGCCAGTGCCGAGAGCCGACGCCTGCGCGCCCTGGGCAGCGCCCACTCGTTCTCGCCGGTGGCCGACAGCGACACCGAAGGCGGCCAGGTGTCGCTGGCGCGGATGCCCGTCGTCCGCGAGCTCGACACCGCCCGCGGGCTGGCCCGGGTGAGCGGCGGGCTGCGCTACGGCGAGGTCACCCCGTGGCTGCACGAGCAGGGGTTCGCCCTGCACAACCTCGGCTCGCTGCCGCACATCGGCGTCGCGGGGGCCTGCGCCACCGGCACGCACGGGTCCGGCGACGGCAACGGCGTCCTCGCGACCGCCGTCCGCGCCCTCCGGCTGGTGACGCCGTCCGGCGACGTCGTCGAGCTGTCGGCGGACGGCGAAGGGCCCGGGTGCGGTGACGAGTTTGCCGGGGCGGTGGTCGCGCTGGGCAGCCTGGGCGTCGTCACCGAGGTGACGCTCGCCGTCGAGCCCACCTACGACGTCGCGCAGACCGTCTACGACGACCTGCCGTTCGCCGCCGTCGAGGACGACTTCGACGCGATCATGGGTGCCGCGTACAGCGTGAGCCTGTTCACGCGCTGGGTCGGCGACACCTTCGATACGGCGTGGCTGAAGCGGCGCGACGCCGACGGGCCCGCCCCCGAGGAGCTGTTCGGCGCCCGCCGCGCGTCCGGCCCGCGGCACCCCCTGCGCGGCCAGCCCGTGGAGCCCGCCACCGAGCAGGGCGGCGTCCCCGGGCCGTGGCACACCCGCCTGCCGCACTTCCGGCTCGAGTTCACCCCCAGCGCCGGGGAGGAGCTGCAGTCGGAGTACCTGCTGCCCCGCGAGCACGCCGTCGAGGCGTTGCGCGCGGTGCGGGAGATCGGCGCGGACGTCTCGCGCGTGCTGCTGGTCTCCGAGATCCGGTCGATGCGCGCCGACGACCTGTGGCTGTCCGGCGCTTACGGGCGCGACACCGTCGGCGTCCACTTCACGTGGGTGCGCGACGTCGACGCCGTCCTGCCCGTCGCCGCGCTCGTCGAGGAGCGGCTGCTGCCGCTGGGCGCCCGGCCTCACTGGGGCAAGGTGTTCGCGGCCGGTCCGGACGCCGTCCGGCCCCTGTACCCGCGGATCGACGACGCCGCGCGGCTCGCCGCCACGTTCGACCCGGCCGGGGTGATGCGCAACGCGTTCGTCGACGCCTACCTGTGGGGGGACCGGTGACGGCGGGACCCGACGGGCGCGCGGGCATCGACGCCGCGCTGGTCACGCGCCTGCTGCACGCCCAGTTCCCGCAGTTCGCGGACCTGCCGGTCACGCCGGTCGCCGTCGACGGTGTGGACAACCGCACCTACCGACTCGGCGAGGACATGACGGTCCGGCTGCCGACCGCCGCCGGCTACGTCCCCGCGGTCGACAAGGAGAACGAGTGGCTGCCCCGCCTCGCGCCGCAGCTGCCGCTGCCCGTCCCGCGGATCATCGGGCGCGGCGAGCCGGGCGAGGGGTACCCGTTCCCCTGGTCGATCCGCGGGTGGCTGCCGGGGGAGGCCTCGACGCGCGCCCCGATCGCCGACCTGGTCGCGTTCGCCGAATCCCTGGCCGCGTTCCTGCATGCGCTGCAGCGCTGCGACACCGTCGGGGCGCCGCCCGCGGGCGAGCACAGCTGGTACCGAGGCGCCTCGCCCGCCTTCTACGACGAGGAGACGCGACGCTGCCTGTCCGCGGTGTCCGGGCTGATCGACGTCCCGCGGGCGGAGCGCGCGTGGGAGGCGGCGCTGGCCGAGGAGTGGCGCGGGACGCCGGTCTGGTTCCACGGCGACATCGCGTCCGGCAACCTGCTGGTCCGCGACGGGGCCCTGAGCGCGGTCATCGACTTCGGCACGTCCGGGGTCGGCGACCCGGCTTGTGACCTCGTGATCGCGTGGACGATGTTCGCCCGCGAGAGCCGCGAGGCGTTCCGGGCCGCGATGGGCTGCGACGAGGCGATGTGGGCCCGCGCGCGCGGATGGGTGCTGTGGAAGACGATGCTGGTGCTGAGCCAGGTCGTCGAGTCCGACCCCGGCGAGGTGGCCACCTGTCGCCGGCTGATCGAGGACGTGCTGGACGACGCGTCGCTCTGACGCTGCGGCAAGGACGGAGGTGGGCGTGGACGACCCGGGCGGCGACGTGCTCGAGCCCGACTGACCGCACCTGGCCCGAGCTTCAGGGACGGTTGGCGGCACAGTTCGCCGCAGACTGTCCGGGGACGGTTGGCGGCCTCGGTTTGGGCGGCTTGAGGGACGGTTGGCGACACAGTTCGTCGCAGACCGTCCGGGGACGGTTGGCGGCCTCGGCCCGGGCGGACTGGGGGACGGTTGGCGGCACAGTTCGCCGCGGACCGTCCGGGGACGGTTGGCGGCCTCGGCCCGGGCGGCTCGGGGGACGGTTGGCGGCCTCGGCTCGCGCGGCTTCGGGGACGGTTGGCGGCCCCGGCGAGTGAGGCGTCATGGATGAGGCGTACCTCGCCGCCGTCGCCGCGGGTCCGCCCCTCCCGCTGCCCGAGTGGGACACCGGAGGCAGAGGTCGTCCAGGGCCGCCGTCGGGACGCGCGGTGGGTGCGATGGCGGCAGGCGCGCTCCTCGGGGCCGTCGTCGCCGCGCGCCTGCTCCGCCGCCGCCCCGGCTGACGGGTGGCAAGCTGCCGGTCATGCGCGTCCACGTGGTCCAACTCGCCTACGACGACACCGAGCCTGTCGCGGAGCGGGTCGATCGGGTCGCGGCGCTGGTGCGCGGGCAGCGAGGCGCGGACCTCGTCGTCCTGCCCGAGCTGTGGGCGCACGGGGGGTTCGCGTCGCGGCACTGGGCGGAGCGCGCCGAGCCGGTCGACGGGCCCACCGTGACGTCGATCGCCGCCGCCGCGCGCGACCTCGGGGCCACGGTGCACGCCGGGTCGATCGTCGAGCGCGCCGGGGACGACCTGTTCAACACGTCCGTCCTGCTCGCCCCCGACGGCACGGTCGCCGCCACCTACCGCAAGATCCACCGCTTCGGCTTCGACGCGGGCGAGCCGCTGATCATGAGCGCGGGCTCGGACGTCGTCGTCGCACCGCTGCCCGCCCTGGGCGTCACGCTCGGCCTGGCCACCTGCTACGACCTGCGCTTCCCCGAGCTGTTCCGCCGCCTGCTCGACGCCGGCGCCGACACGCTCGTCGCCCCCGCGGCCTGGCCCGCCGCCCGCGTCGACCACTGGACGCTGCTGGGCCGGGCCCGCGCCGTCGAGAACCAGTGCGCGGCGATCCTCGCGAACACGGCCGGGACGCACGCGCGGACGCCGATGGGCGGGCGCAGCCAGGTCGTGGCGGCGGACGGGCGGGTGCTCGCCGAGGCCGGGGACGCCGAGGAGGTGCTGGTCGCCGAGGTCGACCCCGCCGAGACCGCCCGGTACCGGCAGGAGTTCCCGGTGCTGCGCGACCGGCGCCTCTGAGCGCCGCCCCCGCCCGAGCACCGGACCCGGCTACGTTCGGAGGGTGCACCCCACGCTGACGCTGCCCGGCGGCCTGGAGCTCGGCAGCCACCAGGTGTTCGTCGGGCTCGGCGTGGCCGTGGCGCTCGCAGTGCTCGGCGTGGCGGTGCGGCTCGGTGGTCACCCGTTCACGGCCGCCGCGCGGCGTCAGGACCTGCTGCTCGTCGTCGCGCTCGGCCTGGCCGGCGGCGCCCTGGGCATGCGGCTGTCCACCGTGACCGCGGCCCTCACCACCCCGCACTCCGACACGGGCGTGGACCCCCTGACGTTCTGGCAGGACGGGTCCAAGAGCGTCCTCGGCGGCCTGACCCTCGCCTACCTGGGCGTCCTCCTCGGCAAGCGCCTCGTCGGCATGCGCGAGCGCACCGGCGACCTGTTCGCCCCCGCCGTCGCCGCCGGCATGGCCGTCGGCCGGATCGGGTGCCTGCTCACCGAGCCGCCCGGCCGCACGACGTCCCTGCCGTGGGCGGTGCACCTGGACGCCGCGCAGGTGGCGGCGATCCCTGCCTGCCGCTCGTGTGCGGTCGGGGTGGGCCTGCACCCGTCGTTCGCCTACGAGATCGCCTTCCACGCCGTCGCGTTCGCGGTTCTCGCCGCCCTCGTGCCCGCCCGGCGCCGAGGACGGGTGCACCTGCCGGACGGGATCACCCTCACCGCCTACCTGGCCTGCTACGCCGCGTTCCGGTTCGGCGTCGAGTTCACCCGCGACGTCGACGTCCTCGCCTGGGGCCTGACACGCGCCCAGCTGTACCTGGGTGCCGTCGTCCTGGTGGTCGGTTCGGGCAGGATCGTCCTCGGAGCCGTCCGGCTCCGGGCCGCCGCGTCGCGTGAGGGCGCGGGCCCCACCGTCGCCGCCGGGAGGTAGCCCCGTGAGCGCCCCGCCGCCGCCCGGCCCGCCCCCGGGCCCGCCCGGCCCGCCGCCCGCAACGCCGTCCGGCCCTCAGGGGCAGGGCCCCGCCGGGACGCCGCCGCCCCGGTTCGACGTCGCGTCCCTCATCGGCGGCCTCGTGCTCGGCGTGGGGCTGGCGTTCGGCAGCGCCGTCGCGGGCGTCGCCGCCGCGGCGACCATCTCCGAGGCCCTGGGCCTGGAGCAGGCCGTGCCCATCACGGCCTTCGTCGCCTGCATGCTGCTGCCGCTCGTCGGCGCGGGTGTCCTGGCCTTCCGGGGCCGCAGCCCGGTGGTGCGCGGCCTGGCGCTCGGCGTCCTGATCAGCGACTCGATCGTCGCGATCGTCGGCGGCGGCATCTGCATCAGCCTGCTGAGCAACCTGTGAGGCCAGGCCCGGGGATGCCGCTGCGGGGGGACAGGCTGCTCCGCTACGTCGTCGCGTTCTGCCCGGCCTGCCACGCGGCCGACCCCGAGGCGCCGCTGGACGGCGTCCGCCGGCTCAGCGGCCGGCTCGCCGAACGCGACGGTCAGGTGTGGCTGGAACGCGGCTGCCCCGAGCACGGGCTGCAGCGCACTCTCTACGACGAGCACCCCGAGATCCTGGAGTGGCTGGAGCGGTGGACGGCGGCCACCAAGGCGCACACCCCGGACAGCCCCGGCAACTATGACCCGGTGCCCTCGGCGTACCTGCGCGGGCTCGGCGAGATGCAGACCCAGCACACGTGCATCCTGCTCGCCGACGTCGTCGAGGGCTGCAACCTGCGCTGTCCGACCTGCTTCGCCGACTCCGCCCCGCCACCGTCCCCCGAACGCCTGGGTGCGGTGCCGGTGGAGGACGTCCTCGCCGCCGTCGACACGCGGCTGTCCCGCGAGAACGGCCGCCTCGACGTCGTCATGCTCAGCGGCGGCGAGCCGACCCTCCACCCCGAGCTGCCGAGGCTGCTCGACGAGCTGGTCGCGCGCCCCGTCGTGCGCATCCTCGTCAACACCAACGGCCTGACGCTGGCGCGGGACGACGCCCTGCTGGCGGCGCTGACCCGGCACCGCGAACGCGTCGAGGTCTACCTGCAGTGGGACGGCTCCTCGGCCGCGGCCTACGTCCACCACCGCGGCGGCGACCTGCGCGCGCACAAGGTGGAAGCACTGCGGCGCCTGTCCGCCCACGGGATCTTCACGACCCTGACGATGACAGTGGCGCTCGACGTCAACGACGGCGAGATCGGCGACGTCCTGCGGGTGGCGCTGGACACCCCCTACGTGGGCGGGGTGTCGATCCAGCCGGTGTTCGGGTCGGGCCGCTCGACGCCGATCGACCCGCTGCGGCGTCTCACCCACACCGGCGTCCTGGCCCGCCTCGGCGAGCAGACCGGCGGCGAGGTCACGTGGCGCGACCTCACCGCGCTGCCGTGCTCGCACCCGCACTGTTGCAGCGTGGGCTACCTGATCCGCGACGACGCGGGGGCGTGGCGGTCGCTGGTGTCGCTGATCGGCCCCGACCGGCTGCGCGAGCAGCTCGGCCTGGTGGCCAACCGGATCGCGGACGACGCCGTGCCCCGCCGGCTGCGCGCCGCGGTCAAGGAGTCGCTGCTCGGGCTGCTCTCGGAGCAGTCCAGCCTGTCCCATCCCGACGTCGGGCAGCTGTGGAAGGACGTCTGCGAGAACTGCGACCTGGGCATCGCGACGCTGACCAAGCTCGCGTCGTCGATGCTGCCCGGGCGGCACGCGGCGCTGCGGCGGATGCTCGGCGAACGTGTCGTGCGGGTCACCGTGAAGCCGTTCATGGACGTGCACACGATGATCGAGGAGCGGCTCACCCAGTGCTGCGTGCACGTCGCGAGCCGCGGGGACGGGCCCGGCGAGGGTCGCGACGTCGACCAGTGCGCCCCGTTCTGCGCCGTCCAGGCCTGGCCGGCGCTGTCGCGGCGGCGCCTGTCGACCGCCGTCGCCGCGGGCGCGCGGACGAGGCTGCAGGTGCAGGTGCAGGTGCAGGCGGGCGGCGCATTGGCGGGGTCGGCGTGAGCGGCGAGCCCCAGCCGGGCACCTACGACCCGCTGCGGCTGTGCGTCTACGCGACG
This sequence comes from Kineosporiaceae bacterium, assembly GCA_046330935.1. Taxonomy (GTDB): domain Bacteria; phylum Actinomycetota; class Actinomycetes; order Actinomycetales; family Kineosporiaceae; genus JAXLRU01. Next base: position 597,127 of record JAXLRU010000002.1, on the reverse strand, counting down.
GTCGCGCTGCTGGCCTGGGTGATCGGGCCGCTCGCGGTGGCGTTCTTCGCCGCGCTGGGCCTGACCGGGTACGCCCGGGCGCGCCGGGCGGGGCTGAAGCGCAGCAAGTGCGTCCTGCGCGACACCCGGCTCGTCCTCGGCTACCTCGGGCTGATCCTCGCCGCCGCGCTCGGCGCGCTGGTGTGGCAGGCCGTCACGGCGCTGCGCTGAGCCTGGCCGGCCTCCTCCTCACGCCGCCGCCGTCGAGCTGGGTGGTTTCGTCGCGGCTATTCCGCGACGAAACCACCCAGCTCCGATGGGGGGACGAGGCTCAGAGCCGGTGCCGGGGCACCCTCACTTGCTCGGCGGGTACTGCGGGGGCCACTCCCCGCAAGGCCACGACGCCGCGGCGGGGCGCGGCGGCCACGATCGCCAGGGCGAACACGAGGCACGCCACGGCGGTCGCGGCGAACAGGGGCTTCTGCCCGCCGAAATGGTCGAGGCTGAAGCCGCCGAACCACGTGGCGGCAGCGGCCCCGACGGCTGTCGCGGTCTGGACGGTGCCGCTGACCCGGGCCAGGGCGGGCCCCTGGAACAGGTCGCCGGTCGTGGCGGTGCGCGAGCCGATCAGCGCGCCGATGGCGGCCCCGCCGAGCGGGCCGGCGGCGAGCACCGCCCACCCGGGCGAGCCGGGGGAGCTGCCCGGCGACAGCACCAGCAGCACGTACCCGGTGGCGGCCAGCGCCGCGGCCCCGACGGCGACCACCTCGCGCCCGGCCCTGTCCGACGCCCAGCCGCCGGCGAGCTGCCCGCCGAAGTAGCCCAGCGACGTCACGGCCAGCACGTTCGCCGCCGCCGAGACGTCCATGCCCCGGTTCACCAGGGACGGCACGAGGTGCTGGAACAGCGCGAAGTCGATCGCCCCGGCGGCGATGCCTGCGAGCAGCAGCAGCCCGGTGCGGGGCACGAGCAGGCTGCTCCAGCGCACCGGCGGCGGGTCGGGCTCGGCGTCGGTCGGCGCGTCCGTGGGGGGTCCCGCGCGGTGCCGGGGCGCCCGAGCCGGGGTGTCGCCCTGCCCCACCGACGCCTCGACGACGGGTTCGGCAGGTCGGGACGAGTCCGCGCTGAGCGCGCGCGGCGCCGCGACCCACAGCACCAGCACCAGCGCGGCGGCGATCGCCCCGGCGACCAGGTACGCCGTCCGCCAGCTGGCCCCGGACACCACCGCCCCGAGCAGCGGGAAGATCACGAAGTTGCCGAGCCCGATGAAGCTGTAGGCGACGCCGACGGCGGTGCCGCGGTCGGCGGTGTAGGCGGCGTTGAGGTACACCTGGCAGCCGAGGACGAGCGCACAGCTCGCCGGCCCGAGGACGCCCAGGTAGACGACGGCGAGCCACCACAGCGACGACGCGGGCGAGGCGGCGGCCAGCCCCAGCGCGTAGGCGGCGCCGGCGCCGATCATGACGCGGCGTGCTCCCCAGCCGTCGATCCGGTCGCCGAGCGCCGGCGCGAGCAGGTTCGACACCCACAGGGACGCCGCGAACATCGCCGACGCCTGCCCGTGGGTGGCGCCGATGTCGGGCACGAACGCGATGTAGAAGATCGAGTAGCCCTCGATCGTGCCGAAGACCACGCCGAGCACCACCCCGCACAGCAGGGCCAGGCGCAGGTGGACGAGCCGGGCGCGCGCCCGGGCGACGCGGCTCGCCCCGGCGGGGACCGGGGGACGGCGGCTCACGCCGTCCGGGGCCGCAGCCGTTCGGCGGCGTCGGCGGCGCGGACCTGGGCGGTCGCGGCGTCGGGGCCGGTGGCGATGGCGTACCCGAGTCGGTCCCACGAGGAGCGCAGCGGCCCGACGACGGTGCCGACCTCGGCGTCCACGTGCACGTCGACGACGCCCGGTGACGACGGGAGGTCCTCGACGACCTCCACGACGGTGCCCGGCTCGGCGGTGACGAACCGAATCGCGGCCACCTGCCCCGCCCGCTCCGGCAGCGCCGGCCGCGACCCCCGCATGAGCTGCAGGTACGCGGCGTAGGGGTCGAACCCCCAGGCGTGCTGGACCAGGGTGAGGATGTGGTCGCCCGGGATCCGCCCGGCGCACTCCACGAGCACGGGCCCGTCGCTGGTCACGATCCACTCGGCGTGCAGCACGCCCGTGCCGAAGCCGAGGGCCCGCACGAGCGCGGCGACGGCGGTGGCGAACGCGGCCTGCTCGGCCCCACCCAGGGGGGCGGGGACGACGTGCCCCAGCTCCACGGGCCACGCCCCGCCGGCCACCTGCTTGGCGGTGACGTTGAGGAACACGATCTCGCCGGCGTCGACGAGCGCCTCGGTCGACAGCTCGGGGCCGGTCAGGCGCGCCTCGGCGAGCACGCTGCGGCGCAGGGACGAGTCGTTGAAGACGTCCTCGTCGGGCAGCTCGGCCAGCGACCGCCACGCGGCGGCGGCCTCGGCCGGGGTGTCCACGAGGTGGACGCCGATGCTCGCCTGCCGGGACGCGGGCTTCACGACGGAGGGCCCGACCCGCGCGGCGAAGGCGGCGGCGTCGGACTCGGAGTGCAGCTCGGCGAACGCAGGCCCGGCCATCCCGGCGGCCGTGGTGAGCTCGCGCAGCCGCAGCTTGCTCGACAGCCCGTCGGTGGCGGCCACCCCAGCCCCGGGCAGCCCCAGCCGCTCGGCGACCGCGGCGGCGGCGGGCACGGCGTACTCGATGCCCGGCAACACGCACCCGACCGGCCCCACGCCCGCCGAGCGCAGCGCCGCGAGGACGGCGTCGGCCACGCCCTCGGCGTCCAGCTCCTGGTAGGCCACGGGCACGAGCGCGGCGACGAGCGGCACCTGCGCGGGCAGGTCCTCCAGGTCCCGCTTCTTGATCACGGCGGGGTCCTCGACGACGACGATCGAGCGCGGCGCGAGGGTGGGCGACAGCGCGTGGCAGAGCAGCCCGCTGAACCCGACGAGCAGCACGGGCGCCTCAGGCACGGGCGCTCACCCGCTCCAGCGGCGCGGGCAGGCCGCGCGAGGCGGGCGCCCACGACGGCAGCGGCCCGAGCAACGCCTCGGGGTCCTCGGCGCCGTTGTCGCGGTAGGCGGTGAGGATGCGGTCGCGCGTGCGGCACGCGTCGTCGAGCGCGACGAGCCCCGTGCGCAGCAGCTCCTCGCCCTCGGCGTTCGCGGCGCGGAACATCGACACCAGCGGCTGCGTGCGCAGCCCCATGCGCACCTTGAACCCGTACATGCTGCGGCCCATTTCGAGCCGGCGGACCCCGAGCTGCCACGCCAACTCCATGGTGTGCCAGTAGAGGGCGTAGTAGGTGCCGAACTCCTTGTGGTGGTCGTAGTCGAGGCCCGCGATCCACGCGTAGAGCACGTCGTCGACGTGCATCAGCACGAACCCGCCGAGCAGCGTCTCGCCGTGCCACAGCGACAGGAACCTCGCCTGGCCGCCGAGCTGCGCGAACACGCTCTCAAGGCTGTGCGGCGGGTTGACGGTGGGGCAGCCGTGGCGGGTGCAGACGTCCTCGACGAGGCGGGCGAACGCCGCGACGTCGCCCTCGCGCAGGTCGGTGCGGACGACCGCGCCCAGCTTCTCGGCCTTGTGGGCGAGGCGGCGGAACTCGCGCCGCTTCTTCGAGGTCATCGCGCCGAGGTGGTCCTCGAACGTCGCGGGCAGCACGAGCCGGCTCGTCGCCTCGGTGTAGACGTGGCCGAATCCCAGGCCGTGCAGCTCGCGACAGAGCGGGTCGTCCTGCGGGATGCCGGGGAAGCCGTAGATCGGCACGCCCAGCTCGCCGGCCACTGAGGCCATGGCCTCGACCAGGCCGGGCGCGATCGCCGGCGCCGGATCCAGGGAGCAGACGCCGTTGTAGTACGAGTACCAGGAGTGGCCCACGAGCATCCGCGTCCACAGGATCGGGTGGTCGAAGCCGTAGTCGGCGCCGTAACCGGTGTAGTGCGGGTCGTCGGACGCCTCGTACAGCGGCGCGACGACGCGCAGCTCGCCGTCCCGGCGCATCGTGAGGTGCCGCACGTGGTGCAGGGGGGCGGGCGGCGCGTACTCGTAGGCGCGCAGCCAGGCGTGGGTGTGGAAGGCCGACCCCCCGGCGCCGCGGACGACGGCGTCCCACTCGCCCGCGTCGACCTCGTCGATGGAGCGGTGCACCGCCCAGACCTCGCTCATGCCCCGCCTCCCGAGATGCCCGCACCGGCGCCCACGGGGGCCGGAGGTGTCCGGTCCGTCACAGTAGCGGGCGATGTGGCGGCCCCCGTGAGGCCGTCCACGCGCAGCTGCGAGGCCAGCAGCGCGACGGCGGTGACGGCGCCCGCGTGGGCGATCAGGTCGCCGGTCTCGGGCCGCCCGAGCACCTGGGCGGCGACGGCCTCGGGGTCGAGCCCGTCGGCCAACGCCTCGACGGCGGCCGGCAGGTCCGCGAGCAGCGCCGCCGCGGCGGCCTCGCCCTCGATCGACCAGAACTCGTCGGGCATGCCCGGCAGCGCCGCCGTGAAGGACGCGGCGAGCTCCCGCCACCCGGCGTCGCCGGTGCCGTGACCGTGGAGCCGGACGCCGCGCAGCGGCTCCAGCCGCAGGTCGGCGCCGGTGAACACGTGCGTCGTGCGGCCCTCGCCGTCGAGCCGCACCCGCAGGGTGGAGCAGTGGTAGCCGCCGCCGATCGCGTCGGTGCCCGCGGTGATCCGGGCGAGCATCGACAGCGGCGACTCCTCGCCGGCGAGGGCGGCCGCCCGCACCGCCGTGATGGCGTTGCGGACGAGCGTGGGCACCCGCGAGTCGGTGATCACGGCGACGTCGGCGCGGGGCCCGAAGACCTCGCGCAGCTCACCGAGCACGGCCGGGCGGCGGTCGTCGCCGAGCGCCTGGAACCGCATCACCAGCCTGCCGGACCCCGAGGAACCGCCCGACCCGCGGCCCGACCCGCCGCCGAACAGCTCCGCGACCCAGTGCCACAGCGGCCGGATCAGGGCGAGGCCGTCGGGCCCGCCGTCCCCGGCGACGGGGTAGGCGACGTCGGCGGGCACGGGCACGCCGGGCAGGTTCGCGAGGACGACGTCGGGCACCCGCGCGGGGGTCCACGAGCGGAAGTCGGCGACGTCGAGGTCGATCCGGTCGGCGACGTGGTTGAGCCCCGCCGTGATCCGCGCGGCCTCGAGGGCGCCGGGCAGGACGTCGACGGCCGTGACCCGCTCACACGTGCGGGCCGCGGCCGCCGCCGCGATGCCGGAACCGGTGCCCACCTCCACCACCGAGCCCCGCGGTGCCGCGGCGAGGACCGCGTCGGTGAACCGCAGCGAGTCCTCGCCCAGGTGCACGTCGTCCCGTCCGACGCCGTACTCCCGGTCGGCCGCGGCCAGCAGGCCCCGCGCCGAGCTGAGGGCGAAGCCGCCCGGCACGCCGTCCCCGACGATCGCCGCGTCGTCGGCCACACGCTCGCCCAGGTGGGCGGCGCGCAACCAGGCCGCCGACGGCCCTGGCACGCTCGAGCCGGCGCACAGGCCCAGCGCCGGGGCGCTCAGCCACGGCTCGCGCCGGTTGTCGCCGCGGTCGCGGGCGGTCTCGACGAGCTCGCCGAAGGCGTGGGCCCGCAGGGTGTCCCCGAGCTGCTCGAGCGTGCCGGGGTGGTGGTGGAGGTGGGTCATCGCTCGTTCCGGGTCAGGCGTTGTGACGCTGGTGCGACTCGGGGTAGAGCAGCTCCATCGTCTCGTGGCTGATCGGCTGGGTCAGGTCGTGCGCCGTCGCGTAGGAGTAGCAGACGATCATGCGCTCGGACGGGGCGTTCAGCGGGGCCACGCGGTGCAGGGCCGTGTCGGCCTTGAGCAGGTAGGCGCCGCCCACCGGGGGGTGACGCCGCTCGAGGGGGCCCTTCGCGACGAGCTCGTCGATCTGCGGGTCCTCACGGTTCCACGGCACCCGCTTGACGTACTCGAGGCTTCCGCCCAGCTCCACCGGGGGCATCTTGAACACCCAGATCAGCGCCCAGGTGTAGTCGTCCCAGTGGTAGCCGTGCACGTCGCCGGGCTCGTGCAGGCGGGAGGCGATGAACTCCTCGGGCACGTAGGGCACCGGGTGGACGTCCTCGCCCGTGATGTCCTGCAGCAGCTCGATCAGGCCGGGGTTGAGGTACACGGCCGGGACGATCGTGCTGCCCGCGGCGAGCGCGTCGCGGTCGAGGTTGCTGTAGCGGCGGGGCGTGTTGCCGGTGGCGGCCATCAGCAGGTCGCGGCGGCGGGCGTTCTCGGCGAACAGGGTCTCCAGCTCCGCGAGGGCCTGCGCCTGCAGCCCGTCGGGGGCGAAGGACGGCAGCTCCACGTAGTCCTCGGCCTCGTACTGGGCGCGCAGCTGCTTGCGCGCGTCGGCGTCGTAGGTCGCCCGCAGGTGCGCGGTGTGGGCGTCGCGGATGTCGGACTCGGCGAACACGTCGATCCTCTCGTCGGCATTGAATCGACACGCCGGTGGCGCGCCGATGTCGCTCGGATGAATACGAGGTCGTGCTTTCACCCGGGCGCGGGAAAAGAACCCGGGGAGCGTGAGGGAATGCTGCGGCGGACGCCGCGGGAAAAGGTCAGGCGGGAACGGCGACGGCGGCCGGCACGCGCACGCGCGCGGCCAGCAGGTCGAGCGCGGCCGAACAGTTCTCGGCGCTTTCGCCCACCGCCACGGCGAATCCGAGGCGGTCGAGGAACGCCCGCGGGGGCAGCTGCAGCCGCTGCCCCGCCGCCACCTCCCAGGTGACGTCGACGACCCCCTCGGGGAGGGGTTCGTCGCCGAGCTCGGGCAGGCCGGCGAGCGTGACGTCGGTGTCCGGCTGGAGGAACCGCACGGCCGCGGCGGGGGCCGTGGGCAGTGCCGGCGCGGGGTCGTGGGGCAGTCCCGTGCGCCCGCCCAGGGCCGCCGTCGCCGCCGCCGCCGTGAGGTCGACGCCCGTCGCGAGGTGCACCAGCCGGGGGATCAGGTCGCCCCCCGTGCGCAGCGCCAGCTCGACGATCCGGGGGCCGGACGGCGTCAGCCGCAGCTCCGTGTGGGTCGCGCCGACGGTGACGCCGAGGGCCTCGTGCGCCGCGCGGACCACGGCGAGGACGGCATCCTGCTCGGGCAGGGGCTGCCCGGGGGCGACGACGTGACCGGTCTCCTCGAAGAACGGCGCGGGCCCGAGCGCCTTGCGGGTGAGCGCGACCGGGTGCAGACCGTCGGCGTCGACGACGCTCTCGACGCTCACCTCGGGACCGTCCAGGTACTCCTCCACCAGCACCGTCGTGCCCGAGGCGCCGTAGACGGGGTGGCCAGAACCGCTGGCGACGGCGAACGCGGTCGCGAGCTGCTCGGCGTCGGCGGCCAGCGCCACCCCGATGCTGCCCGCCAGCGCGACGGGCTTGACCACCACGGGGTAGCCGATGGCCGACGCCGCCTCCAGCGCCGCGGCGAGTCCGGTGACGCGGGCGTGGCGGGCCGAGGGGACCCCGGCCGCAGCGAGCGCCTCGCGCATCAGGTGCTTGTCGCGGCAGCGGCGCGCGACGGCCGGACCGGACGTCGCCACGCCCAGGCGCTGCGCCACCTCGGCGGCGGTCACCACGCTGAACTCGTCGTAGGTCCACACCCCCGACACGGGCGTGGCGCCGGCCCGCACGGCCGCGACGATCGCGTCGGCGCGGCGTGCGTCGTCCTCGCCGTCGGCCTCCGGGGAGGGCGCCGGGACCCGCAGCACCGAGGCCGCGAGCGGCTCGAACCAGCCGGGCGACCGAGGGTCGACGACGTGCACCGCGGCCCTGGCGGAAAGGCTCGCCAGTGCGTACCCGCGGTAGTGCTCATCGCCCGCCCCGATGAGCAGGAGATTGTTGTCCGGCATTTCTGATAACCACCCCGGGAATCAGAAAGAATGCCCCGCGCGGACCCTGAGCGTTCGCCTTCGGACGCAATGGAGGCCGCGAAGCCGAGGATTACCTAACCATGGCGTCAACAGGGTGTCAACGGTGTGTCGGCGAAAGGTGACCGGCATGGCGTGGTAATGCGCCCGGCTCTTATCACAGCCGTTCGGCGTGCCGCCAATAGACCCTTCGTAGGGTGGCCGCCTGCGGGGTGTCGGGCCGCGCCCTGCTCGCGAGCCTAGGCTGGAGGGGTGCCCGCACCCGCCCGACCGAGCCTCGTCCTGCCCCGGCGCGCCCTGCGCGCGGCGGTCGTGGCGGCGGCGCTCGCGGCGGCCGGGGTGGGCCCCCTCGCCCTGGATGCGCTGACAGCGGCGCCCGCGCAGGCCCACGCGCGCCTGGTCCGCTCCGACCCCGGCGACGGCGCCCGGCTGCCCGCCGCTCCGGCCGCGATCGTGCTCACCTTCGACGACCCGGTCGACGCCAGGCTGGCCCGTGCCGAGCTCGCGGGACCGGGCGGCCGGCTGGCGGTCGTGCCCAGCGTGGGTACGGGTGCCGCGCGGTCGCGGGTGAGCGTGGCGCTGCCCGGCACTCCGGGGTTGTCCCGCCTCCTGCGCGGCGGGGACGACGCCGCGACCGCCCCCCTGACCCTCACCTACCGCGTCGTGTCCGCCGACGGTCACCCCGTCTCGGGCCGCTTGCGCATCTTCCTGCCCGCGCCTCCTGCTGCATCCGCCCCCGCCTCGGCGGCGCCCACCTCCGTCGGCGCCGCATCGACCTCCGTGGGGTCCGCATCGACCTCCGTGGGGTCCGCATCGACCTCCGTGGGGTCCGCGCCGTCCGCGCCGTCCGCGTCGGCCACCCACTCCGCAGGGATGTCGCTGCCGGGGGCGGGCCCCGCCAGGGGCGACGGCGTGCCCGCGTGGGGGGTGCTCGCGCTGGGCGTGCTGGCGCTCGCCGCGGGTGCGCTCGTGGTGACGCGGCGCCTATCCGGGTGGCGCGCCGACGATGTCGACCCTCCCGCCGGGCCACCTCACGGACAGGACCCGCGATGACCGTCACCTCCACCCCTCCCGCACCCGCCGCTCCCGTGGCCCGGGGCATCGGGCCCGGCGCCGGCGCGGCGGGCGTGCTCGGCGCGTTCGTCGTCGCGGGGCTGCTCGCGGCCGTGACGGTGGCCCTCACCGGCGCGGCGGCGCCCGACTTGCTCGCCGATGCCGGGCCGCTGGTGCGGTGGGGTCTGCCCGTCACCGCGGCGCTGGGCGACCTGTGCGCGGCGCTGAGCATCGGCTGTCTCGTGCTGGCGACGGTGGCGCTGCCCGTGCGCGACCCAGGCCGGGACGCGCGTGGTCGGCGTCGCCCGCCCCTGGCGTTCGCGCCGGCGCTGACGGCAGCGGGAGCGGCGGCGTTCGGATGGGCGGTGCTGGGCGGGGTGCACTCGGCCCTGTCCTACGCCGACCTCGCGGGGATCTCGCTCGCCGACCCCCAGTTCGGCCGCCAGTGGTGGTTCGCCCTCCACGGCATCGACCTCGGCCGCGAGCAGCTGTGGGAGGTGAGCGTGGCGGTGCTGGTGGCCACCTGCGCCGTCGCGGCCCGCACGCTGCGTGCCGCCGGGTTGATCACCCTGCTCGCGCTGTCGGGGCTGGTCCCGCCCGCGCTCGCCGGTCACTCCGCCCAGCTCGGCGGCCACGAGACGGCCGTGACGTCGCTGGGCCTGCACCTGCTCGGCGTCACCGTGTGGGCGGGGGGCCTGCTCGCCCTGCTGGTGCTGTCGCGATCCCTCGCGGCCCGGGAACTGACGGTCGCCGTCGCCCGGTGGTCACCCCTCGCGCTGGTCGGGCTGGTGCTGGTGGCCGCCTCGGGGCTCGTGAACGCCGCAATCCGGGTACCGCTGCCCGAGGGCCTGGACTCGGCGTACGCGGCCGTGGTCGTCGCCAAGCTCGTGGCCGTGATCGCCCTCGGAGGGTTCGGTTGGTGGCACCGGCGGGTGACGATGCCCGCGCTGCGTGAGGGGCGCCCGCGAGCCTTCGCCCGCCTCGCCGCCGTCGAGGCTCTCGTGATGGCCGCCGCCGTGGGCCTGGGCGCGGGCCTGTCGCGCACCGCGCCGCCCGCGGCCGGCGCCGCCGTCGAGCTGAGCCGCGTCGAGTCGCTCACCGGGTACCCCCTGCCGCCCCCGATCACGTTCTCCCGCTGGTTCACCGTCTGGCAGCCCGACCTGCTGTGGGTCGTCGTCACCGCCCTCATGGCGGGCCTCTACCTCGCCGGTGCGGTGCGGCTGCACCGCCGGGGCGACCGCTGGCCCGTCGGCCGCACGATCACGTGGCTGTGCGGCGTCGCCGTCGTCGTGTGGGTCACCTGCGCGGGGCCCGCCGCGTACGGCCGCACGATGTTCAGCACCCACATGGTCGGGCACATGACGCTGAGCATGGTCGCCCCGCTGCTGCTGGTGCTCGGCGCGCCCGTGACGCTGGCGCTGCGGGCCCTGCGCCCCCGCGCAGACGGCACCCGCGGCCCCCGCGAGTGGCTGCTCGCCGTCGTCGAGTCGCGCTGGCTGCGCGTGATGTCGCACCCTGTGGTCGCCGGGTTCCTGTTCGCGGGCAGCCTGATCGGCTTCTACTACTCGCCGCTGTTCGGGCTCGCGTTGCGCACGCACGTGGGGCACGAGCTGATGCACGTGCACTTCCTCGCCGCCGGGTACGTGTTCGCGTGGGTGTTGATCGGCGTCGACCCAGGGCCTGCCCGCCCCCCGTACCCGCTGCGGCTGCTCGTGCTGTTCGCGACGATGGCGTTCCACTCGTTCTTCGGGATCAGCCTGCTCGGCGGCACCACCGTGCTGGAGGCCGACTGGTTCGGGCAGCTCGTGGGCGAAGGGGCCCGCACCTGGGGTCGAGGGCTCCTCGCCGATCAACGCTACGGCGGCGGCCTCGCGTGGGGGCTGGGCGAGATCCCCACGGTGGCGCTCGCGATCGTCATGGCGGTGCAGTGGGCGATGAGCGACGACCGCGAGGCCCGCCGGCGCGACCGCGCCGCCGACCGCGACGGCGACGCCGAGCTCGTGGCGTACAACCGCATGCTCGCCGGACTCGCCGAGAACGACGCCCGCCGCGAGGGGTAGGCGCCGCGTCACGTCACGCTCACGCTGGGCCAGTTCCCGGCGACAACGACCGACAGCTCGTGATAGGCAGGGCGCGTGACCGACGCCAGCCCTGCGGCCGAGGGTGCTCAGCCGCCCGCCACCCCCTTCGGCGACCTCGACGCCTACCTCGCCCTGCCGCGCCTGTCCGGTCTCGCGCTGAGCCCCGATGGAACCCGGCTCGTCGTCGGGGCGGCCGCCCTGGTGCCCGACGCCACGCGCTACGTGAGCGCGCTGTGGGAGGTCGACCCCACCGGCTCGCGGCCCGCGCGTCGCCTCACCCGCGGCACCAAGGGTGCGGGCAACCCGGTCTTCGCCCCCGACGGCAGCCTCCTGTTCCTCTCGGCCCGCCCGGACCCCGACGCGAAGGACTCCGGCGACGACGACCCGCCCGCGCTGTGGGTGCTCCCGGTCGACGGCGGCGAGGCCCGGGTGCTCGCGCGCCGTCCCGGTGGCATCGGCGACGTCAAGGTCGCCGTCGCGTCGGGCACCGTCGTCGTGACGTCCGACACGCTCCCGCACAGCGTCACCGCCGAGGACGACGAGCAGCGCCGCAAGGCGCGCAAGGAACGCAAGGTCTCCGCGCTGCTGCACGAGAGCTACCCCGTCCGGTACTGGGACCACGACCTCGGCCCCGGCCAGACCCGCCTGCTCACCGCCGCCTGGCCCGAGGGCCTCGACGAGGCGACGCTGGAGCTGCGCGACCTCACCCCCGCCCCCGGGCGGGCCCTCGACGAGCTCGGCTACGACGTCAGCCCCGACGGCGCGTGGGTGGCCACGAGCTGGCAGGTCCTGGAGCGCGGGGGGCGGCGCGAGTCGCTGGCGCTGCTCGACGTCGCCACCGGCACGTGGCGGTTGCTGCTCGACGACCCGGCGCGCGAGTACGGCTCCCCCCGGTTCAGCCCGGACGGCTCGAAGCTGGCCGTGACGGTGTTCGGCCGGCCCAGCGACGTCGACCCGCCCAGCGTCGTCCTCGGCGTCGCCGACCTCACCGGCCTCCAGCCCGACGCGCAGCCCGAGGTGCGCGTGCTCACCGGAGCCTGGGACCGCTGGCCCTCTGACCCGGTCTGGTCGCCCGACTCCTCGACGATCTACGTGACGGCCGACGACGACGGGCGCGCGCCGGTGTTCGCCGTCGACGTCGCCACCGGCGAGGTCACCCGGCTGACCGGCGACCACGGCGCCTACTCCGACGTGCAGGTCTCCGCCGACGGCGCCTACCTCTACGCGATGCGCTCGGCCGTCGACAGCCCGGCGCTGCCGGTGCGGCTCAACGCCGGCACGCCGGTGCAGCAGCCGGTGACGCTGCAGGCGCCCGCGGCGGCTCCCGCCCTGCCGGGCACGCTCACCGAGATCGAGACCACGACGGGCGACGGCGTCCGCCAGCGCGCCTGGCTGTGCCTGCCCGACGGCGCGAGCGCCGAGAACCCCGTGCCGCTGCTGCTGTGGATCCACGGCGGCCCGCTCAGCTCGTGGAACTCCTGGTCGTGGCGGTGGAACCCGTGGCTCGCCGTCGCCCAGGGCTATGCCGTCGTGCTGCCCGACCCCGCGCTGTCGCTCGGCTACGGGCAGGACTTCATCAAGCGCGGCTGGGGGCGCTGGGGCGCCGAGCCGTACCAGGACCTCATGGACGTCACCGACGCCGTCGAGGCCCGCCCCGACATCGACGCCACCCGCGTCGCCGCGATGGGCGGGTCCTTCGGCGGTTACATGGCCAACTGGGTGGCCGGGCACACCGACAGGTTCCTCGGCATCGTCAGCCACGCGAGCCTGTGGGCGCTGGACCAGTTCGGCCCCACCACCGACGCCTACGACTACTGGCGCCGTGAGATGACGCCGCCGATGGCCGCGCAGTTCAGCCCGCACCAGTTCGTCGACAAGATCGTGACGCCGATGCTCGTCGTCCACGGCGATCGCGACTACCGCGTGCCGATCGGCGAGGGTCTGCGCCTGTGGGCCGAGCTCGCCGAGCGCGGCGGCGAGGACGGCGTGATGCCGCACAAGTTCCTCTACTACCCCGACGAGAACCACTGGGTGCTCCAGCCCCAGCACGCCAAGGTCTGGTACGACACCGTTTTCGCGTTCCTCGCCCACACCGTGCTCGGCCGCGACTGGGTGGTCCCCGAGATCCTGCGCTGACGAATTCGGAGTCGGATGCCACAACCTGGCATCCTCGTGCGTCAGCACAGTGTGACCACGATGCCGGCCTCCATGCCGGTACCCGGCTGGGGGACGGCGGTGACCGCGAACCTGCAGCACGGCGACCCCGCCGACAGGGGGCGCGTCGGCGTCCCCGCGCAGGCCGGGGGCCTCGCCGGGGGTTCCGACGTCGGCGTCGACCTGCTCGGTCTCGACCCCGCTCAGCGCACCCCCGCCGAGCGTGAGGCCGACTTCGACGCGTTCGTCTCGGCCCGGGCGACCACGCTGCTGCGGTTCGCGATGGTCATGGTCAAGAACCCGCACGACGCCGAGGACGTCCTCCAGGACGTGCTGGTCAAGGCCCACCTGCACTGGTCCACGATCATGAAGGCGGGCAATCCCGACGCCTACGTGCGCCGCATGATCGTCAACGCGTCGACGTCGTTCTGGCGCCGCCGCGTGCGCTTCGACAAGGCGCTGGAGGCGATCGGCCGCGACCCGTCGTCCTCCCGTGAGGTGACCGCCGACTCCTCGGGCGCCGTCGGCGACCGCGACCACCTCGTGGCCCTGCTCCGCCAGGTGCCCGCCAAGCAGCGCGCCGTCCTCGTGCTGCGGCACTACGAGGGCATGGACGACGCGACGATCGCCCAGATCCTCGGGGTCACCGAGGTGGCGGTGCGCAGCAACGCCTCGCGCGGCCTGGCCCGACTCCGCGAACTGCTCGGACAGGAGAGCGCAGGTGAGCGCCCGTGAGTCCGCACCCTGACGTGACCGGCATGGGCGTCGACGACGGCCTGGAGGCCCGGCTGCGCGCCGCCCTCGAAGGCGGCCTCGCCCCCGTGGTCGCCGACGCCGGTGCCCTGCGCACCGCCGCCCGCACCGGGTCGCGCCGCATCCGTCGCCGCCGCCAGGTCGTGACCGGCCTGGCTGGCGCCGCCGCGATCATCGGCGTGGGCGTGTTCGCCTTCCCGAGCGCCGACGGCGACCGCCCACGGCCGCTGCCCGTCGCGACCCCGTCGGTGACGAACACCGACATCACCAACATGCCCTCGCCGACCTCGACGCCGAGCGGGTCGCCGTCGCTGTCCGTTACCAGCCTGTCGCCGACGCCGTCGGTCAGCACCGCCACGCCCACGAGCCTGCCGACCGCGATCACGCAGGGCGGGGTCGTCGTCACGCCGCCCCCGCAGGGAACGCACATTGCGCCGCCCACGAGCCGTGGCGGCGGAGGTGGTGGGGGCGTCCGGCCGACGACGCGCGGCGTCACCTCGACGTTGCCGCCGATCGAGAGCTGGGGGAGGTTCGGGGCCTACAAGCCCGGCGACTGGCTCGCGCTCGACACCACCCACTCCGACTGGACGGTCGACACGTCCGACTCCACCTACACCCTGACCGGCGAGAACGACGGCACGTGGGCGAGCGACCGGGTGTGGTTGTGGAACGCGGGCCCACCGCATTGCAGCCGGAGCCTCTTTGACACGACGAACCTCGCCGCCGCACGCTTCTGGGCCTGGAACGGCCCCGTGCTGGGCACGTCGATCGACATCACGCAGACCGTGTCTGTGTGGAAGACCGACGCGGCCGCGGTAGAGGTCATGAACCTGATCATTCCGCTGTGCCACGACTGGAACACCGTGCGCGAGCAGACGGACACCATCTACATCGAATCCGGCACGGATGTCATCGGTCGGTCCTCGGCGCGGGGTCTGATCCGCCGCGGCCCGGTGATCATCGGCGCGTACCTGGACGACTCGACGGCCTCCGAGGACGACAAGGTCGACGCCCTGCGCGACCTGCTCGACCAGGCCGCCTCGCAGCTCGCCGCCCGCGGCACGCACTGAGCCTGCGGTCGGCACCGCCGACGGGTGGAACCCGCCCCGGGGACGCCACAGATCGACGTCCTCGCGCGTCTACCTACTGTGATCACCTGGAACGGTTCGGCGCCGCAGACCCAGGGGCCGGTCGCGGCCCGCCCGCGGCTCAGGGTCCTTCCGGGTGCCGACGAGCGGCTGCAGCGCCGCCTCGCCGCCGCCCTCGTGGAGCAGCTGGCGCCGGTCAGCGCCGACCCCTCCGTGCTGGGGCACGGCGCCCGGCATCGGGCCTGGCGGCTACGGGCGCGACGGATGTTCGTCGCCGGGCTGGTGCTGGGAGCGGTGGCGGCCGGGGCGGGGGTGGCGGCGCTGGTGCGCGCGGCGCCCCGTTGGCGGGCGGCGCCCCCGTGGCGGGGACGCCGGGAGCTCAGACCTCCAGGAAGTCCAGCAGCGCCGCGTTCCACTCCCGGGCGTGGGAGACGTTGCAGCCGTGGGGGCCACCGGCGATGACGTGCAGGCGGCTGCCGGCGATCGCCTCGTGGGTGCGCCGCCCCGACCCCTCGAACGGGACGGTGGCATCGGCGTCGCCGTGCAGCACCAGCGTCGGCACGGTGATCTTGGCGAGGTCGTCGCGGAAGTCGGTCGTGCCGAACGCCTTCTGGCACGCGAGCGCCGCCTCGGTGTCGGCCTGGCGGCACAGGGTCAGCGCCTCCTGCCGCTGGTCCTCGGAGACGGCGAGGACGCCGTTGGCGGAGAAGAACTCGGTGGTGAACTCGTCGTAGAAGCCGTCGGTGTCGGCGACCAGCCGCGCGGCCATCGCCGCCGCCTTCTCGGCGTCCAGGGGGCCGTCGGGGTTGTCGGGGCCCTGCAGCAGGAACGGGGGGACGGCCGAGGCGAACACGGCGCTGCGCACCCGGTCGGAGCCGTAGGTGGCCAGGTAGCGGGCCACCTCGCCGCCGCCCATCGAGAAGCCGACGAGCGTGACGTCGTCGAGGTCGAGAGCGGTCAGCACGCGGTGCAGGTCGCCCGCGAGGGTGTCGTAGTCGTAGCCCGTGCGGGGCTTGTCGCTGCGGCCGAAGCCGCGGCGGTCGTAGGTGACGACCTGGTACCCGGCCGAGGAAAGCGCGGGGCAGTTGGCGACGAACGCCTGCCCCGACAACGGCCAGCCGTGGATCAGCACGACCGGTCGGCCCGGCGCAGGAGTGCTGTCCACGTGCAGTGACGTGTCCTTGAGCAGCCCGCGGCGGGCGAGGATCTCGGGCATGGGGCGTCCTCCGGGGGGTCGTGGGTCCCCTGCAGATACCCCGAGGGGTGGACCGGCATGCCCGTGCGAGGGGCGGCGACGAGGGGTCGCGGAAATCCGTCACCGGTCGCCCCTCACGTACCTGGCAGGCTGGCGCGTCAGATACCCGTGACGACGACACCGGCCCTCGGGCCGCAGACCTGGCCGCACGCCCGGCCCGACACCTGGGGGGTGAGCGTGGAGCGCGCCGACCGGCTCGACACCTCCGCGCCCGCGGCGTCGGCGCCCGACCGCGAGCTCGACTTCGACGCGTTCGTCGCCGCCCGCGGCGCCTCGCTCGTGCGCACCGCCGCCGCGCTGCTGAAGAACCCGCACGACGCGGAGGACGTCGTCCAGGACGTCCTCGCGAAGGCGCACCTGCACTGGGCGACCGTCCAGCGTGCGGGCAGCCCCGACGCGTACGTGCGGCGCATGCTCGTCAACGCCTGCACGTCGTTCTGGCGTCGGGCGGTACGCCGCGAACGGTCCACCGACACCGCCGACCTGATCGCCGACCTCGCCCAGCGCGGCGCCGGCCCCGACGTCGCCCGGGTCACCACCGAGCGCGAGCTGATGGTCGCGCTGCTGCGGCAGCTGCCCACCAAGCAGCGTGCCGTGCTCGTCCTGCGCCACTACGAGGACCTCGACGACGCCGCGATCGCCGACGCGCTGGGCATGTCGACCGTCGCCGTCCGCGGGTGCGCCCACCGCGCCCTGATCCGCATGCGCGGGCTGCTCGACGCCGCCACGGCCGACGCCCGCCCCGCCACCGTCCACGACTTCCGCGCAGGTGAGACCCGATGAACGCCACGCCCACCCCGCCGGCGCCCGACGACTTCGGCGACCGGCTCAGCGCCTCCCTCCACTCCGGCTACGACGCGAAGTACGTCGACGTCACCGCACTGCGCGACGGCGCCCGCGCGACGTCGCGCCGGATGCGCCGCCGCCGCACCGTCGGCGTCGCGCTCGTCGCCGTCGCCACCGTGGCCGTTCCCGCCGGGGTCGTCACCGCGCTCGCCACGCAGCCCTCGCGCGGCGGCGTGTCCGTCGCCGCCTCACCCGACGGCACGCCGTCGCCGGACGCCACGGCGTCCCCCTCGCCGACCGACGTCCCCACGCTCACGCCGTCCCCGACCGGGACCGCGAGTGCCACCGACTCGCCTGCGCCGACGACGTCGCAGGCCACCGCCGCGGCCGACCCGACCCCCACCCGCGCCGCCGCGTCCCCCGACCCCTCGCCGTCCGGGGCCGCCTCGGAACCCGTGGAGGCCCGCCGCCGGCCTTCGGCGAGGCCCTACGCCACCTCGGACCCGAACTCGGTGGCCTACCCCGTGCCCGACTCGCTGGCGGTGTCGACGGAGGTGTTCCCCGTGCGCGTCGTCGAGGGCTTCATGAGCGAGCAGTACCGGTACCAGCCGACCGTGCCGGGCCAGGCCTGCGACGGCGGCGACCTGCCCCGGCCGGTCGCCGGGCGGCAGTGGACCTGGTACGACCCGAAGACGCAGTTCTCCGTCGCCGAGGTCGTCACCGGCTGGAAGGCCGGGACGGGACCCGACCGGTTCGCCGAGATCGCCGCCGACACCGGCGACTGCCACTGGCTGGACAAGCCGCGGGTGCTGACCGCGACCGACGACCGGTGGATGGGCCTGGAGCAGCGCGGCAAGCTCTCCTTCGCCCGGGGCGCCGTGCGCGTCGGCGACGTGATCGTCGGGATCGAGGTGCAGCACCACGACGGGCTCGACGCCGCCGAGGCGCTCCTGCGCCGGCTGCTCGAGCAGGCCCGGGAGCGCGCCGTCGCGTGGTGACGCCGCTGGCCGGGCGCCGCTTCGACGCTTCGGCGACGGAGCGGCGTCCGGTTCGTGACACCGGCGTGCCCGCTGATCACACTGTGGGCCCATGACCCGCCCGCAGCCACCGTTCGCCTCGTTCCACGCGGCGCTGATCGAGCTCGTGCCCGACCCGGTCGACCCGGCTCGGATCGAGTTCGGCGCCCCCGAGGTGACCAGCCGAGAGCTGTGGGCGTCGGCGGACGGGACGGTCAGCGAGGGGATCTGGCAGATCACGCCCGGGGTGGTCACCGACGTCGAGGCGCACGAGTCGTTCGTGGTGCTGTTCGGGCGCGCGACGATCGAGTCGCTCGACGACCCCGCCCAGCCCCCGCTGCAGGTCGGCGCCGGTGACCACGTGACGCTGCGGGCCGGCGCGCGCACCCGGTGGACCGTCCACGAGACGCTGCGCAAGGTCTACCTGCTGCGGGGGTGAGCCGGTGCCGGCCCGGGCGGGAGGCATTCTCAGCCGGCGGGCTCCAGCACCCAGCTCAAGCCGCCGGGCAGGAAGAGGTTGCCGAGCTCGAACTCCAGCCGGTTGGCGCCCTCGTGGAGGTGCACCACGACCTCGGTGGCC
This sequence comes from Kineosporiaceae bacterium, assembly GCA_046330935.1. Classification (GTDB taxonomy): domain Bacteria; phylum Actinomycetota; class Actinomycetes; order Actinomycetales; family Kineosporiaceae; genus JAXLRU01. The sequence continues at coordinate 578,505 of JAXLRU010000002.1, read as the reverse complement.
TCGGTCGCCGCCGTCGGCCCCCCGACCTCCGCGACGGTCGCGCCGTCCAGCCGCACCGTCGCCGTCTCGTCGGCGAGCACCGACAGCCGGTACTCACCCGCCTGTCCGGGCCGCGCCGTCACCGTCCGCGTGACGGTCACCAGCGGCCGGTCCCAGGTCAGCCACGGGTCGACGCCGATCCAGGGTGCCCCGAGGCTCGCCCAGCCGCCCCGGGCGCAGCGCTCCGCGGCGTCGAGCAGCGTGCACCCCGAGTGGCCCCACGACGTCACGCTCGACTCCCACCGCCCGTCCGGCAGGCGGTAGGCGTCCCCGGGCCGGGACGCCGCCGTGAGCGTCCCCGGTGCGGTCACGAGCATCGGCACGCGGCGGGCCTGCGACCGTCCCGTGGCGTCGGTGAGCGTGAGGGTCGCCAGGTACCTGCCGGGCCGCGTGGGAGTTCCGGTGACGGTGCCGTCGGCGGCCATGCCGACGCCGTCCGGCAGCCCGCTCGCCCGCCACGAGTACGGGACGACGCCGCCCTCCCCGTAGGCGCGCGCCGTCACCGGTGCGCCCGCGACGGTCGCCGGCAGCCGCAGCGTCCGGACCTGCAGCGGCACGTCCGGGCACGACGTCATCGACTGGGCCATGATCACCCAGTAGCCGTTGCCGTGCCGCACCGTCCACTTGCGGGGGTCCCAGGAACGCACCCCGTCGAGGACCGAGTCGGCGTCCCCGAGGATGCTCGCGCGGCCGGGGCAGGGGACGTCGACCTCGATCCAGTCCTTCGCCCACGTCGTGTACCGGGGCCCCGGGGACGCGTCCGTGCGCAGCGACACCGAGGCGCGCAGGCTGACGATCGCCACGCGGTAGGTGACGTCCGGGTGGCCCGAGGAGAAGAACGACACCGACCCGCCGGGGCGGTGGGTGTCGGGCGCGTAGGGCGTGTCGAGGCGGGCGGCCATCCGGTCGGTGATCGTGCCCGTCAGCCGCAGGTCGTCGCCCACGTCGGCCTCGATCCCCATGCCCACCAGGCCGCGCGGCTGCACCCAGATCCGCGGGGCGGTGCTGATCAGCAGCGGGGCCATCGGCAGCTCCACCGGCTCGGCCTCCTGGTACAGCGAGCCCTTGCCGGTGAACCGGAGGTCGACGGGCGCGTCCACCGAGCCGCTGACCGTGAAGCGCGACATCGACTGGGTCGTGCGCGGGGTGCGCGCCCACGCCCACTCCGGGGTGATCCGCAGGTCGACGTCGAGGGCCAGGCGCGCCGTGTAGTCGACGTCCGCGAGCAGCTCGACCTTGCCCCGGGCATCGTCGCTGCGGAACGTGCGCGTGCCCGACCAGTGCAGCGGCGTCAACGACTGGCGCAGCTGCAGGTGTGCCTGCCACAGGGCGTCCTGCATGCGGGCGGGCACGGTCGTCGCGACGGTCCCGCCCTCCACCGTTCGCAGGCCGGTGACCCTGCGCAGCAGGCCGTCGGGGGCCAGGCGCGACGGCGCGCCCGTCACGATCGTCCCGACGTACAGGCCCGTCGCGCCCTCGAAGGCGAGCTCCGTGGCGCTCACGCGGGTGAGCGCGCCCGCCTCGGCCGCCGTCAGCTCGTGCAGCGTCGGCGCCGGGATCGTCGCGGTCGGCGGGGGAGCGATGACCCGGACGGTGCGGGGTTCGCTCGCGACGTCGCCCCGCGGCGTCCGTGCGCACGCGACGAGCGTGTGGGTGCCCGGCGGCGCGGACGTCGTGTGCGTCCAGGTGCGGACGCCGAGGGTCGCCGGGCCCGGGGTGAGCGTGGCGATCCGCGTGCCGTCGGCGTAGAGGTCGACCGCCGTGACCGTGGTGGTGCCGTCCGAGGCGACCAGGCCCTGCAGGCGGAACTGCGGTGTCGTGGCGAGGGTGATCGTCGGCGCGCTGTCCGGCAGGGCGATCGTCGCGTGCACCCCAAGGCCCGGTGTCGTGGTGCAGGGGGGTTGCAGTGGTGACGCGGTGGCGGGTGGTGTCGTGGTGGGTGGTGTCGTGGTGGCGGCTGTCGGGGGTGTCGTGGCGGCGGCGAACGGTGGAGCTGTGGCGGCCGTGGCTGCGGCGCTCGTGGTGCTCAGCCCGAGGGCGACGGCGATGAGCGCCGCCGGCAGCAAGCGGACGCGGTGACGTGAGGACATGACCCCTCCGCCTCACTCTGTGGTGTCATCAGGTGACACCGAGTGAGCCCAGCCTGTCAGTGAGGCCGCTCGGGGGGAAGGGAAGACCTGTCCCCTGCCGATCTGGGGAGCATTCGCGCGGTATGAGCGCGCGGAGAGTCCCCAAAGGCGGCCGACGCATGGTCCGGACGCAGACCGCCCGTGTGTTTCGCACGACTTCCGCCGAGGTGGGTGCTGAGCGTCCGTGGCGGCGCCTACGCTCGCGATCGTGACCCCGGACGACGTGCGCCTGGCCGCCGAGCAACGTGCCCGCGTGCTCATCGACCAGCAGCTCGCCGCGGCCGGTTGGTCGGTGCAGGACAAGGCCGCGCTGAACCTCTTCGCAGGGCAGGGCGTGGCCTTGCGCGAGACGGTGATGGCGCCGGGGCACGGTCGCGCCGACTACCTGCTCTACGTCGACAAGCGCGTGGTCGGGGTGATCGAGGCGAAGCCCGAGGGGACGACGCTGTCCGGCGTGGAGTGGCAGTCGGCGATGTACGCGACCGGCCTGCCGGAGTCGCACCGCAGGCGGGCCATCGTCGTGGGCGGGCGGCTGCCGTTCGTGTTCGAGGCGTCGGGGTCGGAGACGCAGTTCACGAACGGGTTCGATCCGGCGCCGCGCTCGCGTCGGGTCTTCTGCTTCCCCCGGCCGGAGTCGCTGGCGCGGGTGTTGCGGGAGGCCGAGAACGATCCGGTTGCGCCGACGTGGCGGGCGAAGGTGAAGCGGCTGCCCGCGCTCGACGTCGCGCCGTTGCGTCCGGCGCAGATCGACGCGATCCGGGGCGTCGAGGCGGCGCTGGCCGAGCAGCGGTTCTCGCGGTCGCTGATCCAGATGGCGACGGGTGCGGGCAAGACGTACACGGCGGTGACGCTGTCGTACCGGTTGTTGCGGCACGGCGGGTTCTCGCGGGTGCTGTTCCTGGTGGACAGGAACAACCTGGGTGACCAGACGCGGGCGGAGTTCGGCAACTACCGGACGCCGGACGACGGCCGGCGCTTCACGGAGCTGTACGCCGTGGACAAGCTGACGTCGGCGGGGATGCTGGCCAGCACGAACGTGGTGATCTCGACGATCCAGCGGGTGTACCGGGTGCTGCAGGGCGGGGACGCGCCCGACTACGACGACCCGGGCCTGGACGGCTGGACGCCCGCGGAGCCGGTCGCCGTTCCGTATTCCACGGGGTTGCCGCCGGAGACGTTCGACCTGGTGATCGTGGACGAGGCGCACCGCTCGATCTACGGGGTGTGGCGGGGGGTGTTGGAGTACTTCGACGCGCACGTCGTGGGGTTGACGGCGACGCCGGGCAAGCAGACGTTCGCGTTCTTCCAGCAGAACCTGGTCTCGGAGTACACGTATCCGCAGTCGGTGGCCGACGGCGTCAACGTCGACTTCGACATCTACCGGATCCGCACGGAGAAGTCGGAGCAGGGCGGGCACATCGAGGCCGGCACTGTCGTGCCGGTGGTGGACAAGCGGACGCGCGTGCAGCGGCTGCAGGTGTTGGACGACGACGTCGACTACACGCCGAGCCAGTTGGACCGCGCGGTGACGGCGCCGCAGCAGATCCGGCTCGTGCTCGAGACGTACCGGGACCGCCTGTTCACGGAGATCTTCCCCGGCCGGTCGGCGGTGCCGAAGACGTTGATCTTCTGCAAGGACGACGCGCACGCCGAGGAGGTGGTGCGGCTCGCACGAGAGGTGTTCGGCAAGGGCAACGACTTCGCCGCGAAGATCACGTACGCGGCGAAGGACCCGAAGGGGCACCTGCAGCAGTTCCGCACCTCACCGGAACTGCGTATCGCTGTCACCGTCGACATGATTGCGACCGGCACGGACGTGAAGCCGCTCGAGGTCGTGATGTTCCTGCGGGACGTGAAGTCGGCGCAGTACTTCGAGCAGATGAAGGGCCGGGGTGCCCGGACGATTGCGGACGCCGACTTCGCCGCCGTCACGCCTGACGCCCACCACAAGGAGCGGTTCGTCATCGTGGACGCCGTGGGGGTCACCGAACATGCGTTCGTCGAGCCGCCGCTGAACCGCGACCGGTCGGTGTCGTTGAAGGCGCTGCTCGACAAAGCCGCGAACCTCGTCATCACCGAGGCGGAGGTGGCGACGCTGGCGTCGCGGCTCGCGGCGCTGGAGCGGCAGGTGACGGCGGAGGAGCGGGCCGAACTGGACGGCGTCGCCGGCGTACCGCTGACCGCGATCGTGCGAGGGCTGGTCGATGCGGTGGACGCTGACGTGCAGGCTGCCGCGGTGGCCGCCTCGCCCGGGGCTGACCCGGCGGACGTCCTCGTCGAGCTGGTCGAGAAGGCGGTGACGCCGCTGGCGGCGAACCCGGAGCTGCGGGCGCGGATCCTGGAGCTGCGGCGCTCGCACGACCGGATCATCGACGAGTCCGCGGACGTGCTGCTCGACGCGTACGGGGTGGTCGACGCGGACCGGGCGCGGTCGATCGTCGAATCGTGGTCGGCGTACCTGGCCGAGCACCGGTCGGAGATCAGCGCGCTGCAGGTGCTCTCGGAGGCCAGGGCCGCCCGGGTGCCGTTCGGGTCGATCAAGGAGCTGGCCGACCGGATCGCCCGGCCCCCGCGCGGGTGGACCGTCGACCTGGTGTGGGCGGCGTACGAGGCCGTTCATGGCGCGCCGCGGGTGCGGCACAACGACCGGGCCCGGGTCACCGACCTCGTGTCGCTGCTGCGCTACACGCTGGGGCTCGACGGCGAGCTCATCCCGTACGCGGATAAGGTGCGCGAGCGGTACCAGGGCTGGTTGCTGCAGCAGTCGCAGGCCGGCGTCGCGTTCTCGGACGAGCAGCGGTGGTGGCTCGACCGCATGGCCGAGGTCATCGCCGCTTCTGCTGGTTTGGACGTGGACGACCTCGACGCCGCACCGTTCGTCGAGCGGGGCGGGGTGGACGGCGCCGCCCGGGATCTTGGTGATGACGTCGAGGAGCTGGTGGAGAAGTTGAACGCGGAGCTGACGGCGTGACGGGCTTGCCGTCGGGATGGCGCTCGGAAACCGTCGCTGAGCTAGCACGTGGGGGGCTCTTCTGTGACGGCGACTGGGTTGAGTCCAAGGATCAAGATCCTTTTGGATCGGTGCGCCTCACCCAGCTCGCAGACGTGGGAGTGGGTGTCTTCCGCGATCGAAGCGATCGATGGATGAGTGAGGACCAGGCGCGAGCCCTCGGATGCACGTACCTGAATCAAGGCGACATCCTCGTGGCGCGTATGCCCGAGCCCATCGCCCGCGCCTGTCTGGTACCCCGAGGCATTGGGTCGGCAGTTACTGCCGTCGATGTTGCCGTTATTCGACTGGCTCGCGAGGATGTCGATCCAAGATTTCTTATGTGGTGGTTCAATTCTCCGGTTGGTCACGGATTAGCTGCTTCGTTGCAATCCGGTACAACCCGCAAGCGCATATCGCGCAAGAACCTAGCCACCCTCAGTGTTCCAGTTCCGCCTATGTTCGAGCAGCGGCGGATCGTCGACATCCTCGAAGACCACCTCTCCCGCCTCGACGCCGCCGGCTCGCTCATCGGTGCCGCTCGTCGTCGAACCGAAATGTTGGCACTGTCCCTCAAGGCGCGTTTCGTCGCAGAGCAGCGAAGCTCCGCGCAAGCCCATCGCCTGGGCGAGCTGTGCACTATCGGGTCCGGCGCGACGCCACGCCGCGGGAACACGGCTTACTGGGAGAGCGGGGTCGTCCCCTGGGTGACCAGCGGCGATCTTTCGGACGGAATCATCACACAGGCCTCGCGATTCGTTACTGAGCTAGCGCTCCATGAGACTTCGATCAGGCTTTGGCCTAAAGGCACGCTTCTTGTCGCGATGTACGGGGAGGGAAAAACTCGGGGCACTGTTGCGGAGCTGGGGATTTCAGCCACCTGCAATCAGGCGTGCGCGGCGCTGAGTCTGAAGGGTGCCGATCAAATCGAGCGATCTTGGTTGCGTTTGGTTCTCGAGTCGAGCTATGAAGAGATGCGACGTGCGTCGAGTGGAGGGGTTCAGCCCAATCTGAGCCTCGGCTACTTCCGGGAATTGGTCGTACCGTGGCCTACTCGCGAACGGATGCGTAACGCCGTTGAAGAGGTTGGCGCGGCCGACGCGGCGACCATTCGCCTCAGAAACTCCTTGACATCTGCGGAGCGACATGGCGAGTCGCTGAGGCGAGCGCTGCTGTCAGCCGCATTCTCGGGCCGACTAACGGGGGGCTCGTCCGATCTCGACCTCGCCGAGGAGCTGGCAGCACAGTGACTGCGATGTGGGGCATCCACAACGACACCCTGACGACGGAGCTGGTCGAGCAGGGATTCGTCAGCGTCGGCTGGGACGAACTGGGCGACCTCAGCCGAATCCCTGACCATTGGGACGACCTCAAGCGCGCCCTGGCGGAGGCTTACCCTGACCGCAAGCCGCGGGGAATCGCGGCCTGGACCGGCAGCATGTGGCGGTTCCGCAATGACATGCAGGTCGGCGACATCGTCGTCTGCCCCTACAAGCCCGACAGCACGATCAACATCGGCGTAGTGACAGGCGACTACCGCTTCGAGGCGGGCGCGGAGACGCACCGGCACCGCCGCGACGTCCGGTGGGTGAAGGTCGGGTTGTCGCGCACGGTGTTCACGCAGCCGGCCCTGTACGAGCTGGGTGCGTTCCTGACCGTGTTCCAGATCAAGAAGCATGCGGCGGAGTTCCGCGCAGCGCTCGGCACTACGGAGACGTCCGAGGAGGACGTGACCCGTGTCGTCGAGACCGCTGCCGCCAACGAACCCGCCGTGGACAGCGTCGACGAGCCCCGCGCGTCCCGCATCGACCGACACACCCGAGACTTCGTGCTCTCCGCGCTGGAGAAGGAACTCAACCACCGCGAGTTCGAGGAGTTCACCGCCGACCTGCTCCGCGCCCTCGGCTACCAGGCCCGAGTTACGCAGTACGGCCAGGACGGGGGAGTGGACGTCATCGCCCACCGTGACCCGCTCGGCGTCGAACCACCGCTGATCAAGGTGCAGTGCAAGCACCACACGTCCACGATCGGCGCGCCCGAGGTGCAGCAGCTCATCGGCACCCAGCAGGGACACGAGCTGGCCGTGTTCGTGACGCTCGGCAAGTACAGCGTGCCCGCCCTCGCAATCGAACGTCAGCGCAGCAGCCTTCGCCTGCTCAGCGGCGAGGACGTTGTCGGGCTGGTCCTCGACAACTACGAGGCCCTCCCGCAGAAGTGGCGCTCCCGCATCCCCCTGACCCGGCTGCTCGTCGTCGACGACGCGGCGGACGCCTGACAGCCACGTCAGGGCGCCGAAGGAGAGGGCATGCCGACACCCAGCGACCGGTCTCGGACTGGCCACACTGTCCGGGCACCCAGGCGGGGCGGCCCCATCGTGCGGCTACGTGGACTGGACGGTGCGCGAACCTACGTCGGTCGCATGCGCCGGGCCGACAAGCGGGACTACGGGGAGTTGATGATCAACGCGATCGTGGAGGGGACGGCGTTGCCCATCGCCACAGACCGCGACCTTCGCGAGGTCCGCGACAACCTGTTCCGCATTTTCGACTGGCCTGCAAAGAAGTGCGGCAAGTGCCGACGGCTGGGAATCCGTTGGAGCGATCAGGGCGCCGACGTCTTGCTTCTGTGCGAGCGTTGCGATGATGCGTCGGCGTGCTCGAACTGCGGGCGGCCACGAGGCGATCCATCACAGTTGATCAACTCTCGTTTCATCCGGCCGGGCGAGGCGCGAGCTGTGAAAGCCTCCCCGCGACGCCACTGTCCACCATGCGCCGTGGCATCGGTCGCCGGCACCTCGCGACGCCTCGTGCTCCTTCGTTGGCGTGCGCGGCAAGCGACCCGGCCGCTGGGCATCGCGGTAGCCGCTTCAGTGACAGCCCTGACTGCATGGATGTGGTGGGACGGCGGTGAGGACCCAGGCGGATCTGGTGTCCCTCGACCCTACGTGGCCTCTCCGTTCGTGCTGCCGTCCGGGAATCCGGGCGGTTCTGCTGGGTACTTGGGCGGGGGCCGGGCGGCAGGCCGCGGCTCGGGTGGAGGCGGAGGGCAAGCCTCGCCGGGCATCACCCCACGATTTGTCTGCGCCGACGGCAGTATCAGCTACGCCCAGCATCGGCAGGGCGCGTGTTCCTGGCACGGAGGCGTGAGCGCCGTCGCCGGTGCGGGAATCGCTGTGGCGGGTGAGATGGCCGTCGACCTCTCTGGGCCTGCAAGCGAGCCCGACGCTTCGGAAGTGGGCGCACGGCTTAAGGCCTTTGACGAGCCGCAGGACCCGAGATCGGCGTTGGAACGGTACTACTCGTCGCTGCAGGCGGGCGACGCTGCCGCCGCCTACGACCTGCTGTCCACTGATCGCAAGAGAGACGTCGGCGACAAGAATTCCTGGGTCAAGGTGGTGACATCCGAGTCCTACCGGCGTGTGCGTGTCGTCAGCATTACCTCACCGAGCCCTGACGAATCGCTGGGAGTCGTGTCGTACAGGGCTGATACGAGTACGGGAAAGTGCGAGGACAGGATCGTCCGGCGGGCGATCGTCAAGGAGCCGAAGGGTTGGCGAGTCGACGAGATCAATGTCCTGAACCGGAGAGCCTGCCTCATGAGCAGCCGTATCCCGTGAGACGTGCTCATCATCGACGCGGGCGCCGCTGCGGCTTGAGGTCAGACAACATTGCGACTAGGGTTGTCGCAAGCAAACCCTAGTCGCAGTGGAGGACTGGCGTGGACCAGGTGGTCAGCACTACCGAAGCCGCCGCCCTGCTGCGCGTGTCGCCCCAACGCGTCCGAGTCCTGTGGCAGGAAGGCTCGCTGACGGGTCGGAAGATGGCAGGCCGAGTGATCTTGGATCGTGCCAGCCTCATGGACTTTGCTGAGCGCGAAAGGCCGCCGACGCGGCCCTTGTCTGCACGGAACGCCTGGACCCTGCTGATGCTGCTCGACGGAGTGCCGACGCCCTGGGCCACTCCGCCCGAGATCGCACGTCTTCGCCGCTTGGCGTTCACGCGTGACGCGCCGGCTCTCGCGGCGCTGGTCCGCAGCCGGGCGCGCACCGTCCACTTCGACGGCCCCCGCGGGATCGGCTCGCACCTGGTCAAGCAGCGGGAGGTCGCGGCCTCCGGCGTCACCCTCGCTCCTCGATGGACGGACCTCGTCGCTGATGCCGTCACCGAGGTCTACGCGGAAGCCGCACGAGTCGCGGCTCTGCAGCGGGACTTGCAGCTGTGGCCTGCTGCCGCGGGCGCCCTCGTCGTCCACAGCGTCCCGACGTCCGCATCCCGGGTGCTGAACGGGAGAGCGGAGATGCCCGCTCCCGTCGTGGCGGTCGACCTGCTGGAGAGCGGGGAACCGCGCAGCGAGAGGGCCGGGAAAGCGCTGTGGACGAGCATCACCGAGAAGTGGCGCGCCACGGCGCCACCCCTTCGGGTTCGCCGCGAGAGTGAGGACCAGTGAGCGACGACGACGCCAGCTCCGCGCACCGGCCGCAGCCACCGGTGGTGTCACGGCGGATCACGCTTGCCGCCGTGGCCGGCGCCGACGAGGACATCTGGTCAGTCCTGATGAACCTGGCAGCGACGCTCCACCCGACGGAGTGGTGCCTGATCGGCGGACAGATGATCGCGCTCAGAGCCTGGGTCGCCGGGGTCCCCGCGCCGCGAACCAGCGACGACCTCGACCTCCTCTCGAACCTCTACGTCCACCCCGATGCCGTGCCACGTTGTGCTCGTGCCGTGCGTGACCTGGGCTTCGAGGTCGAGGAGCTGCATACCTCGGGCCACCGGTTCACCCGTGGACGCCTCGTCGTCGACGTCCTCGCGCCCGACCACCCGCCCAAGCGCGCGTCGCTGAGAACCGTCGGGCAACGGACGACCATCGAGGTCCCGGGTGGGACACAAGCACTTCGACGGCTCGAACTGGTCCCTGTCGAACGCTCCGGCAGGCAAGCGCTCGTTCCCGTCCCGAACCTGCTCGGGGCGCTGCTGCTGAAAGCCGACGCGACCCGCCTTCACGACCCCGAGCGACACCTGCTCGACGTCGCCTTCCTCACGTCGCTCGTCGACGATCCGATGACCCTGCGGATGGAACTGACAGCGTCCGATCGAAGGCGCCTGCGTGCGGCCGACCGTCACCTCGCCGATGTCGATCACCGAGCGTGGCGCGCCCTCGGCTCGGACCGGTCGCGCCCGGCCCACGCCGCCTGGCGTCTCCTCGTCGACGCGACATGAAGTGCCACTGAGCGTCCGGTGGAGCGACAGAATGGCCCCTGCTGTGTCGGCTGCTGCCCACCCGCGTGTCCTGGAGGTGCCCCGCCCGTGAGCGACGCCCGTCGCCTCGTCGACAAGCTCTGGTCGTACTGCAACGTCCTGCGCGACGACGGCGTCGGCACGCTGGAGTACACCGAGCAGCTCACGTACCTGCTGTTCCTGAAGATGGCTCACGAGCGGGCGACCCGGAAGGTGCGGCCGGAGAAGATCGTCCCCGACGAGTACTCGTGGCAGCGCCTGCTGGACGCCGACGGCGTCCAGTTGGAGGTCGAGTACACGCGCATCCTGATCGGGCTGGCCCGGCAGGACGGCGTCCTCGGCACGATCTTCCGCAAGGCGCAGAACCGGATCCAGGACCCGGCGAAGCTGAAGCGCCTCATCCACGACCTGATCGACGCCGAGCAGTGGTCGCAGACCGGCGTCGACATCAAGGGCGACGCCTACGAGTCACTGCTGTCCAAGGGCGCTGAGGACATCAAGTCGGGCGCGGGGCAGTACTTCACGCCACGACCGCTGATCCAGGCGATGGTCGACTGCCTCGACCCGACCATCGACGACACGATCACCGACCCCGCAGCCGGCACGGGCGGGTTTCTCCTCGCCGCGCACGAGCACGTCGCCGCCGGGGCTGCCGGGTTCGACCCGTCCCAGCGCGCGAAGCTGCGCAACGGGCTCGTGCACGGAATCGAGCTCGTCGACGGCACCGCCCGACTGGCCGCGATGAACCTGCTCCTGCACGGCATCGGCGACGCCGACGGCGCCTCGCCGATCGAGGTCAAGGACTCGCTCATCGCCCACCCCGGCCGGTACTGGTCGGTGGTGCTCTCCAACCCGCCGTTCGGGCGGAAGTCGTCGATCACCATGGTCGGTGCCGACGGCCGCCAGGCTCGTGAGGACGGCGAGATCGAGCGCCAGGACTTCCTCGTCACCACCGCCAACAAGCAGCTCAACTTCCTGCAGCACATCATGACGATCATGGAGACGCCCGGCCGCGCGGCCGTCGTCCTGCCCGACAACGTCCTGTTCGAGGGCGGCGCGGGGGAGACGCTGCGCAAGCGGCTGCTCAAGGACTTCGACCTGCACACCATGCTGCGGCTGCCCACCGGCATCTTCTACGCGCAGGGCGTGAAGGCGAACGTGCTGTTCTTCGATCGAAAGCCCGCGAACACCGACCGGCCGTGGACGCAGAAGCTGTGGGTCTACGACCTCCGCACGAACCAGCACTTCACGCTCAAGCAGAACCCCCTGACCCGCGCCCACCTCGACGACTTCGTCGACAGCTACCTCGTGGGCAAGGCCCGCTCCGAGCGCGTGGAGTCCGAACGGTTCAAGGCGTTCACGTACGACGAACTCGTCGCGCGCGACAAGACCAACCTCGACATCACGTGGCTGCGCGACGAGTCGCTCGAAGACCTCGACAACCTCCCCGCGCCCGAGGTGATCGCTCGCGAGATCGTCGAGGACCTCACCGCGGCGCTCGCCGAGTTCGAGGCCGTCGCGGCGGCTCTCGAGGCAGGCGCCACAGCAGAGTGATCACTCCTGGGGCGGGGCCACGATCTCAGGACGACAGACTGGCCTGCCCGCCTGTCCCCGCCGCCTGAGAGACTGCCCGCGATGGACGCCGCGTCGCCTCTCTTCCGCCCGTTCGAGCACGTCACCGTCCCCAAGGCGGAGCTCTACCGGGCGATCATGCGCGTCTTCGTCGAGCACAAGCAGCGGTTCGTCGTCCACCTGCGCCCCGAGGACGTGGCCCGCGAACTGCCCGAAGCGGATGTGCGTGCCACCACCGACGAGGTCGAGAAGGCCCTCGATGCGCTCGCCGCATGGGGCAACGTGCGCGGCGACGCCGACACGTCCCGGGTCGCCTCCGTCGAGGACTTCTACCGCCGCCGCGTGCTGTACCAGCTCACCCGCGAGGGCGAGGCCGCCGAGGAGGCCCTGGCCCTCTACGAGGACGCGATCACTCGGCGGGGCGAACTGCAGTCCGTGGCGCTGGAGGATATCCGCCTGAGGCTGCGGTCCCTCGCCGCGCTCGCCGGCGAACCGGACCCCGACCCGGCCGTCGTCCACAGCGTCCTGATCGAACTGGCCGGGCGTCTCGACTCCCTCGCCGCCAACGCCAGCGCGTTCATGAGCAGCCTGCAGCGCGTCATCGACCTGCAGGATCTCGACGAGGCCGCCTTCCTCGCCTACAAGGACCGCCTCATCGCCTACCTGGAACGCTTCGTCGCCGACCTGGTGCAGAAGTCGTTCGACATCCGGCAGACCCTTCAGTCCGTCGACGGCGAGCGCGTCGACGCGCTCCTGCTCGCGGCCGCCCGGCGCGAGGCGGGGGACGCCGTCCCGGGGGCCGACGAGGGGGATGTCGTCGCCGCGCGCCTCGCCCAGTGGCGGCAACGGTGGCGCGGCCTGCAGACCTGGTTCGTCGGCAGCCGCCTGCGCCCCAGCCAGTCCGAGCTCCTGCGTCGCCGCGCCGGTCGGGCCGTCCCCGACCTGCTCGCCGCGATCCGTCTCGTCCAGGAGCGGCGCGCCGGCCGCAGCGACCGCTCGGCCGACTACCGCGCGCTCGCGCAGTGGTTCGCGGAGGCGGACGACGACGAGGCGCACCGCCTGTGGCGCGTCATGTTCGGGCTGGGCCCCTCCCGGCACCTCGTCGGTCTGTCGGGCGACCCGGACGGCGACCCCGTCCCCGCCGGGACGAGTTGGCTCGAGGCGCCCCCCGTCGAGGTGGCCGCACGCCTGCGCCAGACCGGCCATTACCAGCGGCGCGGTGCGCCCACGAAGATCAGCGACCGGACGGCGGCGCGCGCCGAGTTGCAGGCGCGGGTCACCGCCGAGCGGGAGCAGGTGGAACGGGCACGACGAGCGATCGCCACGGGCCGCCCCACCAGGCTCGCCGACCTCGGCGGCGTCGACGGCCTGGACGCCGGCGCGCTCACCCTGTTCCTGCGCCTTCTCGGGGATGCGCTCGCGGCCGGGCCGCCCGGGCCGGACGGCTCCGTCACCACGCTGACCTCGGACGGCTCCTTCGAGGTCACGCTCAGGCCGGTCCCGGACGGCGGGCTCGTCGCCGTCCGCAGCAGCGAGGGCGTGATCTGGGCGCCCGACCACGAGATCACCGTGACCGACCTGACCCGTCCGGTACCCCCGGCGGCGACGACGGTGCCGGGTCCGGCCGTCACCTTCGAGGGGGCGGAGGCGGTCGCGGACGGCGGCGCGGGCGACGACGCCCCCGAGGCCGAGGCCGAGCCCGTCGGCGCGGGGACGTCATGAGCGCGACCCGCGGTCGTTCGGCGGAACGGCTCCGCCTGGGCCTGGCCGATCAGGAGCAGGAGGAGCGGCGCCGAGCCGCCCGCGTGCTGCTGCGTCACCCACTGCTCACGCCCCTCGCCCCCGACCCCGCGGCGTTCGTCCTCGCCCGTCGCCACGCCCGGTGGCTGGCCGAATGGTTCTCGCGCGAGGCGGGCTGGACGCTCGTCGACGACTCCTCAGTGGTGCGGCTGCGTAAGTCCGCCGGGACGTGGGCGGACGCCACCCGGCCCGCCGCCACGGTCACCGGCGCCCGGCACGAGTTCGGCCGCCGTCGCTACGTCCTCCTCTGCCTGGCCCTGGCCGTCCTTGAGCGGGCGGAGTCCCAGATCACCCTGGGCCGCATGGTCGACCAGGTCGTCGGCCTCGCCGCGGACGCCACGCTCGCCGAGGCCGGCATCACCTTCACCATGAGTGACCGAGCCGAGCGCGGGGACCTCGCCGCCGTCGCCCGGCTCCTGCTCTCCCTCGGGGTCCTGGTCCGCGTCGCGGGGGACGAGCAGGCTTTCGTCGACGCGACCGGGGACGTGCTCTACGACGTCGACCGGACGATCCTGTCGACCCTCCTGATCGCCCGGCGCGGCCCGTCGATGATCGACCGCGCCTCCGCACGGACGACCCCTGATCGCATCGCCGCCGTCCTCGCCGAACCCGCGCCCGACACCGACGACGCCCGCAACCGTGCGATCCGCGTCTCGCTGAGCCGCCGCCTCCTCGACGACCCCGTCGTGTACCACGCCCACCTCGACCCCGCCGAACGCGACTACCTCGCCACGCAGCGGGGCCCCCTGCTGCGCCGCCTCGCCGACGGCACCGGGCTCGTGCCCGAGGTGCGCGCCGAGGGGATCGCGCTCGTCGACCCCACCGGCGACGCGACCGACCTGGGCATGCCGGAAGAGGGCACGGACGGTCACGCCACTCTGCTCGTGGCCGAGCGCCTGGCCCGCCACCTGCGGGAGCGCCACGGCGAAGGGCTGCCGCTGGCGGTGCTGCACGATCACGTCCGCGACCTCGCCCGCCGTCACCAGACGTACTGGCGCCACGACACCCAGGAGCCGGGCGCTGAGCGGGTGCTGACGACCACCGCCCTGACCCGGCTCCACCGCCTCGGCCTGATCGCCCCGCCCCCGCTCTCCACGAGCCTCGGCGGACCCGCCGACGCCGAGCACGTCGTCCCCCTGCCCGCTCTGGGACGATTCCGGTACGCGCCCTTCCGAGTCTCCGCCCCCGGGGAGCGTTCATGACGTCCACGACGCCCGCACCCGTCGTCCCCGTTCGCGCCGAGACGGAACGGGACGGCGGGCTGCCCACGCCCGGGCGCCGACGCTGGCAACCCCTGCGCGTCGGCCTGCTCGAACTGTTCCGCTACGACTACCAGGAGTTCTGGTTCCGGGACGGTCGGCTGCTGTGGCGCGGCAACAACGGGACGGGCAAGTCGAAAGTCCTCGCCCTCACGCTGCCCCTCCTGCTGGACGGCGACCTCTCCCCGCACCGTGTCGAACCCGACGGCGACCCGAAGAAGAAGATGGAGTGGAACCTGCTGCTGGGCGGGCGCCACTCCGAACGCCTCGGCTACACGTGGATGGAGTTCGGCCGCCGCGACGACGACGGCGTCGAGCACTTCCTCACCGTCGGGCTCGGCCTCAAAGCCGTCGTCGGACGCGGGATCGCCGACCACTGGTTCTTCGTCACGGACCAGCGGGTCGGCGCCGACCTGGCCCTCGTCACCGCCGCGGGCACCGTCGTCACGAAGGACAGGCTCAAGGACGCCCTGCTCGATCGCGGGCAGGTGTTCGGCACGGCCGAGCAGTACCGCCGGGCCCTTGACGAGCGGCTGTTCCGGCTCGGCGCCGACAGGTACGCGGCCCTGATCAAGCTGCTGATCCAGTTACGACAGCCGCAACTGTCGAAGCGCCCCGACCCCGTCCTGCTGTCGCGGGCGCTGTCGGAGGCCCTGACCCCGCTCGACCCCGACCTTCTCGCCGACGCCGCCGCCGGGTTCCACGACCTCGAGCAGCAGCGCGACGAGGTCCGGGCGTTGGGTGAGACCCGCGACCACGTCGACCGGTTCGGCCGCCGCTATGCCAGGTACGCGGCGGTCGCCGCGCGTCGGCAGGCCCGTGAGCTGAGGACGGCCCACTCGGCGTACGAGGAGGCCGGACGACGACTCGCCGAGGTCCGCGAGCAGGCCGAGCAGGCCGAGACGGCTCGCCGCGAGGCCGACGCGGCCCTCGAGGACGTCGAGGGTCGGCGCCACGAACTCGAGGCGGTGCGCGACCAGCTCAAGGAGTCCCCGGAGCTGCACGACCTCGACCGCGCCACGCAGGACGCCGCGACCGCGCGCAGCCGCGCCGAGGCCGCCGCGAGCCGCTCACAGGCGGCAGCGGATCGTCATCGCGCCGCCGAGGGCCGCGTCGGCGAACTCCGGACGAGGATCGCCGACGCCGATGCCGAACGTGGGCGGCTGCTCGCCGAGATCACCCGAGCCGCGGCGTCCGCCTGCTCGACCACCGCGCACGCCCACGCCCTCGCGTTCGGCGTCATGGACGACGTCCCCGCCCTCCGTCGCGCGCTGAGCGAGGTCGCCGACGAGAGGACCGCAGCGACCGAGCAGGTGCGGGGGCTGGTCGATGCGGAGGCCGAGCGCGCCCGGCTCCTCGGTGCGGCGCGGTCGCGGCTCGCCGCGCTCGAGGCCGACCGGGACGTCGCCGTGACCGCCGTCGCCGATGCGGAGCGCATGGTCGAGGCTGCGGGTGACGCCCTGGTCGAGGCGTGGCGCGCCTACGCCGCGGCGACCGACTCCGTCGTCGTCCCCTACCCGGAGGAGGTCGGGCTGCCGGAGTGGGTGACGACCCTTGAGGGTCCCGACCCGCTGCTCGCCACCCTCGAGGCCCGCGTCCAGGACGTCCGGCGGCAGCTCGCCGCCGCGGAGGCCAACGCTCGAAGGCGGCTGGACGACGTCGAGGCGCAGGCCGCTGACCTACGCCGACTCCGCTCCGAGCTCGAGGCGGGGGTCCTGGCGATCCCGCCCGTCCCGCACACCCGCGACGAGGACTCGCGGCACGACGCGGCCGGCGCCCCCCTCTGGCGGGTCGTCGACATCCGGGACGGCGTGGGGCCAGGGGAGGAGGGCGCTGCCCACCTCGCGGGGATCGAGGCAGCGCTGGAGGCGTCCGGGCTGCTCGACGCATGGATCACGCCCGATGCCCGGCTCGTGGACGCCCAGCGGCGCGACGTCATCGCCCTGCCCCGCCGGAGCGACCACCGCCCGAGCGGCCCCCGGCTCGGAGGCCTCCGCACCCTCGCCGACGTCCTCGTCCCCGCCATCGACCCCGACAGCCCCGGGGCGTCGTCCCTCGACCACGCGACCATCGCTGCCGTCCTGGCCGCCGTCGAGGTGCGGGCGGGGGCGGCGGACCTGCTCGGGGACGAGAGCGACGACCATGACCCCGACGAGGCGCAGGCGGTGGTGTGTGGCGACGGCTCGTTCCGCCTGGGCACCCTGCGAGGCCGGTGGACCAAGCTTGAGGCCGAGTACCTGGGCTCCCGCGCCAGGGAGGCCGCGCGCCTGCGCCGGATCGCGGAACTCGACGCGGCGCTCGCGCAGGCCGAGGTCGAGGCGGCACAGGCCCGGGCGGCGCTCGACGACGTCGCGCGCCAGGAGGCGCGGCTCGCGGCCCAGCTCGCCGAACGGCCCACCGACCAGACCCTGCGTGACGCGCACGCCACGCTCTCGGCGGCCCGCGCGGAGGTGCTGCGGCGCGCCGCCCTGCTGCCGCCCGCCCAGGAGGAGGTGCGACGCGCCCGCACCGACGCCGACGCGGCGCGCACCGCGCTGGACGAGACCGCGCAGGCGTTGGGCCTGCCTGCCGACGCCGACGGCCTCGCGCAGGTGGCCCGGGCCCTGGGCGACTACCGCTCCCTCGGGCACCGGCTCGTTGCGGCCGTGGAGAGGCTCCAGGAGCGCGTCGCCGAGGCGGGCACGTGGCAGGCCGAGCTGGAGACGGCCGAAGGGGCGCACGTCGAGGCGGTCGAGGATCAGGTCCGAGCGGACGACGAGCATCGCGCCGCCCGCGCCAGGCTCGACACGCTCGTCCAGACCCAGGGCGCCACGCTGGACGACCTCCGCACCCGGCTGGAACAGGCCGTTCAGGGCCTCAGCGCCCTCGGCGACCAGGAACGGCAGCTCAGGCGCGCCGCCACCGAGGCCGCGCAGCGCCTCGGGGTGGCCCAGGGACGTCAGGCCGAGCTGGTGGACGAGCAGGCCGTCCGCCAGGAGGCGCGCGACCTCGCCGTCCAGACCCTGCGCGCCTTCGCGGACACGGGCCTGCTCGCCGTGGCGGCGCCGACCATCGAGATCCCCGACCCGGCGCAGGACTGGGCGGCGGACCCGGCTGTACGGCTCGCCCGGCGCGCCGAGGCGGCGCTGGCGGACACCGACGACTCCGATGCCGCCTGGCGGCGGGTGCAGGACGACATCACCGTCAGGTTCACCGAGCTCACGGAGTCCCTCACCCGCCACGGCCACCAGGCCCACGGCGAACTGCGCGAGGGCTGCTTCGTCGTCTCGATCGTGTGGACCGGCCGCAACCGCACGCCCGCCGAGCTCGTGGCCCTGCTCGACGTCGAGCTGGAGCTGCGCGAACGCGAGCTGACCGGCCGTGAACGGCAGGTGCTGGAGGACCACCTCGTCGGCGACGTCGCCGGTCGGCTCCAGGAGCTGATCACGGAGGCGGACGACGTCGTGCAGGGGATGAACGCCGAACTCGCCGAGCGCCCGACCTCGACGGGGATGCGGCTGCGCCTGGTCTGGCAACCCGACCCGGACGGTCCCGACGGCCTCGCCCAGGCCCGCGCCCACCTGCTGCGGCAGACCTCCGAGCTGTGGTCGGAGGACGACCGCCGGGTCGTGCGGGACTTCCTCCAGCGCCAGATCCAGCGGATGCGAGCCCAGGACCCGCAGGGCACCTGGGCCGAACACCTGCGCGTGGCGCTCGACTACCGCGCCTGGCATCGATTCGTCATCGAGCGGCTTCAGGACGGGGCCTGGCGGTCCGCGACCGGCCCGGCGTCGGGCGGGGAACGGGTCCTCACCGTCTCGCTGCCCCTGTTCGCCGCCGCGTCGGCGCACTACCGGTCGGCGCACCCCGACGCGCCCCGGCTCGTGCTGCTCGACGAGGCCTTCGCAGGCGTCGATGACGACGCCCGCGCGAAGTGCCTGGGCCTGCTCACCCAGTTCGACCTCGACGTCGCGATGACGTCCGAACGCGAATGGGGCTTCTACGCCACGGTGCCCGGGATCGCGACCTACCAGCTGGTGCGGCACGACGGTGTGGACGCCGTCCTCGCGACGGCGTGGGAGTGGGACGGCACGCGGCCCCGCCAGGTGGACCGGCCCGTCGTCCTGCCCGTTTCCACCGGGCCGGGTCCCCGGCAGGCGTCGCGGTCGCGTCCCTCCGCGGCGGATGACGACGGCCCGTCCCTGTTCTGATGGCCCGCGATCCTTTGGCCGCAGCCGTGCCCGACGCCGACCGCCTCCGGCGGGTGCTCGGGGGCCCCGAACTCGCCTGGCTGCTCGAGCGTTGCCGGTCGCGGATCGAGCAGGGCCGCGACCTGCAGGGTGCGGTGACCCGGTCACCGGCGTCGGCCGAGGAGAGGGCTGCCGTCGCGCGGTTGCTCGGGCGGCGATCGAGCGGAGGCGGGAGCGTCAGCCTGCGGCTGGAGGCGCTCGAGGCCGAGCTGCGGGACTCGGGCGTCGCGAAGGACCTGCGTTCTGCGATCGAGGTGCTCACCGGGCCGATCCGTGACCGGGCGGGCGAGCGGAGCGAGGAACACGACCGTGTGGGTGACCTGACGGCAGAACTGGACGGCGGCCCCCACCGCAGTGAGGACTGGTATCGCAAGTGGGTAGCGATGCTCCAGGCCGACGGCACGCTCACCCGTCTGGTGCGACGGGGCGAGGGGAGGTTGGTGGGGCAGGCCGTGGCGGTGCTGGCCTGTCTGCCTGCTGACAGCGTCCTGGCCGTCCCCGTCCTCGCGGAACGCGTGGTGGGCGACACCAAGGCCCTGTCGGCCACCCCGCTCGCCCGCCTCGTCCTGCGCGCGCTGGCGATCCGGGCGGGCACCGCGGCGCCCCGCAGGCGCGAAGAGGTGCGAAGGTTGTGGACGTCGGCGGGGGTCGTCGCCGACGACCTGTCCAGCCAGGTACTCGTCCTGAACGTCCGCATGCGCGAGGGTGCTGGGCTCGTGGGCCGGTGGGTGGCAGAGGCCGCCGATGCGGGAGTCCCCTTCCGCATCACCCTTCACCAGTGGGGGTTGGCCCCCCTCGTGCCCGTGGGCCCGGACCTGTTCGTCTGCGAGAACCCGGCGGTCCTCCGCACGGCCGCGGCGGAGCTGGGCCGGGCCGCCGCACCCCTGCTGTGTACGGAGGGCGTCCCCTCGGCTGCCGGTCAGCTCCTGGTCGAGGGGGCTGCCCGGGCAGGAGTGCGGGTGCACTGGCACGCCGATCTGGACTGGACGGGTCTACGGACGACCGCGGACGCCGTCCGGCGCTACGGTGCCCGCCCGTGGCGCATGGGCGCGAGCGACTACGAGGAGGGCCTGACCCTCGGGGAGTCCGAGGCCCTGCGCGGCTCACCGGCCGACAGCCCGTGGGACCCCCCGTTGGCAGGCCTCCTCCACCGTCACGGACGCGCCGTGATGGAGGAGCGGCTGTTGGCGCAGCTCGTGGGGGACCTCCGCCCGCCCCGTGGCGGGTGAGACCGCCCTACGTCACGGCAGGCCCCACCCGGACGCCGGTCAGCAGCTCCCGCTCGGACCCGACCTCGCGCACGTCACCGACGACGTTCAGCGCGAGGCGAGCCACCTCGTGCTCGGCGGAGCGCCGCAGCCGTAGGACGACCTCGCCGGGCTCGACGACGCGCCGCAGGGCCGCCCCGGTGAACGAGAGCCGGTCGGCGTGCACGTCGAACGTCACGACGCGCGACTCGCCGGGAGCCAGGGGCACGCGGGCGAAGCCGACGAGCTCGACCAGGGGCCGCACGGCGGAGGCGAACGAGTCGGTCAGGTAGAGCTGGACGACGTCGGCGCCGGCCACGTCGCCGGTGTTGGTCACGGTCACCGACACCGAGACCGACCCGGTGATCGGCCACGACGGCAGCGACGCCTCGGCCCCCACGGCCGACATCGACGGCTTCCACCCGGGCGCCCCGGGGAACTCCCCGCGCGCCGCGGCGTCGGCGTCGACACCGTCGCCCGCGCCGACCTCGAGCGGCACCACCTCGCCCGTCGGCAGCGTCACCTCCGCCGACGACCAGGCGAACGTCGTGTACGACAGCCCGTGCCCGAACGGCCACGCGGCACCCGAGGGCACCTCGCAGATCCGCAGCGTGCGCCCGTACGTGGGCTGCCGGTAGGTGTACGGCGACGCGTCGGCCGACAGCGGCAGGGACAGGGGCAGCCGCCCGGACGGCGTCACCCGCCCCGACAGCACGCCCGCGATCGCCGACGCACCCTCCTCACCCGGCAGGAACGCCTGGACGATCGCGGCGGCCCGGTCGCGGTAGGAGGCCAGCGCGTACCCGCGCCCCGACACGACCACGATGACCACCGGGACGTCGAGGGTCAGCAGCCGCTCCAGCAGCTCGTCCTGCCGCCCGGGCAGCGCGAGCGTGGTCACATCGCAGCCCTCGCCGACGCTGCCGCGGCCGAACAGGCCGGGCTTGTCCCCGACGACCGCGACGACGACGTCCGCCTCCGACGCCACGCGCACCGCCTCGTCGAGCTCGTCGTCCGAGGCGCCCTGCCACGTCCCGCCGGCGGCGAAGGTGACGGACGAGCCGTACTCGGCGCGCACGGCGTCGACGACGGTCGGGACGGCGATCCCCGGCGGCACCTCGAACCGCTCCTCCACGTGGTTGGCGAACGCGTAGTCCCCGAGCAGCGACTGCCACGACGCAGCGGCCGGACCGACGACGGCGATGCCGGGGACGGCGAGCGCGAGGTCGCCGTCGGAGGCCAGCGCCTCGTCGTCGGCGTCGGTCCAGGAGTCGGCGCCCAGCGCGACGGGCGCGGGGATCGGCAGCAGCCCGGAGTTCTCCAGCAGGACGATCGACGCCTCGGCGACCTCCCGCGCGAGCGCGCGGTGCGCGGCCGGGTCGAGATCGAGCGAGCCGTCGGGCCCGAGCGTCGGCTCCCAGGCGGCACGGGCGGCGGCGGGGTCCCCGCCGGGGCCCACGCCGTCCAGCAGCCCCGCGCGCGCCTTGGCGCGCAGCACCCGCAGCACGGCCTCGTCGAGGACGGCCGCGTCGAACCGCCCGGCCTTGACCTCCTCGCCGACCAGCGGGAAGCACTTGGCGTTCGTCAGCTCCATGTCGAGCCCGGCGGTGAGCGCCATCGCGCCCGCCTCGAGCAGCGACGCGGCGACCTTGTGGTGGGTGTGCAGGAACGTGACGCCGAGGAAGTCGGCGACGACGAACCCGTCGAACCCGAACCGCTCGCGCAGGATCTCGGTGAGCAGGACGCGGTCGCCGGCGGGCGGCATACCGTCGACGCCCGCGTAGGAGTGCATGACCGACCCCACCCGCGCCAGCCGCACGGCCATCTCGAACGGCAGCAGGTGGAGGTCGGCGAACTCGCGCGGCCCGAGCGCGGCCGGCGCCTGGTTGCGTGCGCCCAGTGACGCCGAGTGCCCCGCGAAGTGCTTCGCCGTCGCCACGACGCCGCGTGACTGCACGCCCGCCACCCACGCCGACCCCAGGACGCCGATCAGGTACGGGTCCTCCCCGATGCACTCCTCGGTGCGGCCCCATCGGGAGTCGACGACGACGTCGAGCACCGGCGCGAGCCCGTAGGTGACGCCCGCGGCCCGCGCGGAGTCGCCCACGGCCTCGCCCATCCGGCGGATCAGGCCCGGGTCGAACGTGGCGCCCCAGGACAGCGGGCTCGGGAACGCGGTCGCGCCGTACGTCATGACGCCGACCAGCAGCTCTTCCTGGATGAACGCCGGGATCCCCGCGCCGCGCGCGGTGAGCAGCTCCTGCTGCCGGACCACCTCCGCGGCGCCCTCGGCCGGCGCGATCGGCTGGTTGCCGTAGACCCGGTCGAGGCGGCCCAGGCCGTGGCGCGCGTAGGCGTCGAACGACTCGACCTCGTCGACCATCTCGTGCTGCATCGGCGCGACCTCGGCGTCCGTGCCCTCGCCCGTGTCCTCCCACAGGCCCACGAGCTGGGCGACCTTCTCGTCCACGCTCAGGCCCGCCAGGACGGCGCGGGCCCTCGCCTCGACCGCCTCCTCGGCGGTGGCGTCGCGCGGGACGGCGAGGGCGGCGGTGTGCAGCGAGAGCTCCGGTGCGGTCACCGGGACATTGTGCGGGTGCCGCGGCCGGTCGGTGCGCCGCCCTAGGCTCGCGGCATGGGTGATCTGTCGTTCGAGTTCACGGCGCAGCTGTGGCCGTGGGACGCGCGCGTGGACAGCTGGGTGTTCGTCACGGTGCCGGAGGACGTCTCCGACGAGATCGCCGACGTCGCCGACGCGGGCCCGCGGCGCGGGTTCGGCGCGGTCAAGGTGAGGGTGAGCGTGGGGGCCACGACCTGGACGACGTCGATCTTCCCCTCGAAGGAGCAGGCCGCGTACGTGCTGCCGGTCAAGAAGGCGGTACGGACGGCGCGGGGCCTGGCCGTGGGCGACACCGTCACGATCGCCCTCGAGGTGCTGGTCGGGGAGCTCGGCTGACCGTCGACACGAGCACACGCGGCGCCCGATCGACAGAGAAGATCTACTTGCTCGGGGCAGGCAGGGATGCTCTTCGGCGGGTCTCGGCGACAGCGCCAGGGTGTGTCCCGCCGGTCGCTGTTGCACCGGTTCGGGATATTGGCGGCGATGGTGCCGCCGGAGGAACAGGGGAGAGCCGATGCTCGAACGCATGCGCTCGCGAGGGAATTCCGCTTCACCGGGGGGACGGCGGTGGCGCGTGGTCGCCTCCTCGGTGCTCCTGGTGGCCGCCGCGCTGGGGGCGGGAACGGGGCCTGCGGCGGCCTCGGACGGGACCTGGAGCTCGCTGGACGGGGGTGATCAGCACACGTGCGCCGTCCGCTCGGACGACGCCTCGTTGTGGTGCTGGGGCGACAACAGCTACGGGCAGCTGGGCCTGGGCACGACCGACACGGTGGTGCGCACCACCCCGGTCCGGGTGGGCACGGACCGGTGGTCGCAGGTGACGGCGGGGGCTCGGCACACCTGCGCGGTCAGGACCGACAGCACCCTGTGGTGCTGGGGGTCCAACACCTACGGCCAGTTGGGGGTGGGGGACACCGCGACCCGCACCCGGCCCACGCAGGTCCGGACCGCCACGTCCAGCAGCTTCTGGATGGTCAGTGGGGGTGCCTTCTTCACGTGCGGCACGTCGACCGATTGGAAGGCCCACTGCTGGGGTCGCAACGACAGCGGACAGTTGGGTGTGGGTGATCACACGAACCGGTACTCCCCGGTGAGCGTGATGCCGGGGACGTCCTTCGACCGGGTGACCCTCGGGGCCACGCACGCGTGTGCCACGGTCGCCGGGCAGTCGCCGACCTCCCTGTGGTGCTGGGGCGCCAACAGCTCGGGCCAACTGGGCGTGGGGGACACCGCCGAGCGGAGCACCCCGGTGCAGGTGCCGGGCAGCTGGT
Source organism: Kineosporiaceae bacterium (assembly GCA_046330935.1). GTDB lineage: Bacteria > Actinomycetota > Actinomycetes > Actinomycetales > Kineosporiaceae > JAXLRU01. Next base: position 554,113 of record JAXLRU010000002.1, on the reverse strand, counting down.
TGAAGGTTCAGTACGAGCACGAGATGAGCGCTTTCGCTCTGGGCATGGGCCACTCCTGTGGTCTCGGCGCAGACCGCGCCCTGTACTGCTGGGGGAGCAACTACTACGGCGAGCTGGGGGTCGGCGACCTCACCGCTCGCACCCGGCCCACGAAGGTCAAGGACGGCACCTTCTGGGGCAAGATCGCCGCTGGCGCCCTGTTCACGTGCGGGACGACCACGGACGTCAACAAGGTCATGCTCTGCTGGGGGAACAACAGCAACGGCCAGCTCGGCACGGGGAACACGACCAAGCAGCTGGTCCCCGCGGCCATGGGCATGTACGTCAAGACGCCGTGGGCCGGCTCCGCGCACGCCTGCGCTCGGGAGTCGTGGGCCCTGAAGTGCTGGGGTTACAACTACCGCGGCCAGGTGGGTTCGGGGTCGACCGCGTACAACGTGACCAGCCCCGAGTACGTGGGCTGAGCATGAGGCGTCCCCGATAGGAGGCGCCGGGCGAGAGGTGCTGGTGCGGTCCGCGCGCGACGAGCGCGGGGACCGCACCAGCGTCCGCGTGAGCGGGGGGCGCTCAGCGGGTGGCGCCCACCGACCGCGACCGCGACTCGCGGACGTCGATGGGCCGGCCGGTGACGGCACCGCCACGGCGGCGCTCCAGGAGCGTGTCGAGCGCGAGGGAGCCGGCTCCGACGAAGGCGATGACCAGGAACGCGAGCGAGAACATGGCCGCGGCCTCGCCGCCGTTCTGGATCGGGAACAGCGCGTCCTTCTGGTGCTCGACGAAGTACGCGTACGCCATCGAGCCCGAGCAGAGCAGCGCGGCCCAGCGGGTGAACAGCCCGACCATCACGAGCCCGCCGGCGACGAGCTGGATGACCGCCGCGTACCAGCCGGGCCAGGTGCCGGCGGGGACGGCGCCGCCGCTGGGGTAGCTGCCGCCGAGGACGCCGAACAGCGACGCCGCTCCGTGGCAGACGAACAGGAGCCCCACCGCTGCCCTGACGAAGGCGATGACATGTTCGCGCCAAGTGTCCAGGATCTGCATGATTCGGTCCTCCGAGTTAGGGGACCCATACCCAAGCAGCCGAAACGCTCCGACGACCACGCTGCGTCGTCAGTTCGCCGCCCGCGATGCGGTGAACGGTCACACAGTGTGCGCCTTCGTCAGGATGTGTGAGAGTTGCACCACCTTCGCGCGAACCCGCCCGACACTCTCAGGCGCCGCTCCACTGCTGGTTCGTGCCGCCGTTGCACGCCCACAGCTCCAGCTCGGTCCCGGCGGCGGTGCCCTTCGCCACGGCGTCCAGGCACAGGCCGCTCGCGGAGTGCACGATCGCCGTCCCCGAGCCGCCCCACAGCGTCGCGGTGCCGCCGGAGCAGTCGCCGACGCCCACCCGCACGCCGGCGACGGCCGCACCCAGCGGCTGCAGGCATGCGTTGCCGCTCGCGGGCCGCAGCTGCCCCGACGACGGGAACCACGTCCACGTCTGGCCGGGCGCGCCGGAGGAGCAGTCGGCGAGGACGGCGATCGTGCCGGCCGCCGTCGACGGCACGCTCACGCACCGCCCCGACCCGGTGCCCTTCATCAACGACGGCCCACCGAGCGGGAAGGAGCCGCTCGTGCTCGTGCACGACGGCGCCGCGGGCGTGGGCGGAGGCCCGGACACGGCGGTGATCGTGACGTCGTCCAGCAGCACCGAGGTGGGCAGGGCGTCGGTGTCGCACAGCGTCGAGGCGGTCAGGGCCAGCGTCAGCTTGCCCTTGCCCGGCCACGCGAACGCGGCGCCGGCGCTCACCCAGCCTCCTGCCGAGCGCGCGGGGGCGGCCACCAGCCCGGCGAGCTTCTGCTGCGGGGCCACGGACAGGACGGCGGGCCGCTGCCCGTCGCCCACCCGCACCGACGCGCTCACCTGGTACCACTGCCCGGCCACGAGGCCGCTGGTGTCGACGACCCGCTTCGGCCCGGCCTTCACCTTCTTGGCGTGCTCGATCCGCAGCGCCCGCCCGGCGCCGTCCCCGCGGTCCACGACGCTCAGCGTCAGCTTCTGCGCGGCCTTCGCCGTCCACGCGCCCGCGCCGCCCGACTCGAACGTGTCCCGGACGACGGGTACCGCCGTCGGGGTCGGTGAGGGCGTGGAGGTGGTCGGCGTGGGGGACGAGGTGGACGGCGTGGGCGTCGAGGCCAGCGCGGCGGCGACGATCGGCGCGAGCCGGGTGGCGATCTTCGCGTGCCCGGCGTCGGTGGGGTGCACGCCGTCACCGGTGTCGGCGGCGGAGTCCATCCAGCCGGAGGTGTCGACGTACTGGACGCGCGAGTCGCCGCCGGCGCGCACCTGGTCGACGGCGGCCTTCGCCTCGTCGCCGAAGCGCTCGCGGAACGGCTCGAGCGCGATCAGCGCGGCCGAGGGGTAGCGGCTGCGAGCGTCCTTCAGCAGCCGCACGTACGTCGCGATCCACTGGTCGGTGGGCACGCGGTTGCCGCCCACGTCGTTGGTGCCCAGGTTGATCACGACGGCGTCGGCGGCGTAGCGGGAGAAGTCCCACGTGCCGCCGGTGGCGGAGGTGCGCAGGAAACCGTCGGCCATCCCGACGCAGCCCGACGACGTCGAGACCAGGCACGCCCCGCCCTGGGCGATCTGCGTGTGCTCGGCGCCCACGCGGTCGCCGACCAGCCACGCGTAGCCCGTCACGGAGATCTTGGACGTGTACTGGGCGACCGTGAGGGAGTCGCCGACGAACTCCACGAGCTTCGAGCGCATCGGGGGCGCCACCGTGCGCGCCCCGGAGTCGAGCACGACCCCCTGGAACACGGCGTCACCCTTGTAGCTGCCGGCGATCGCCCGGTAGGTGACCTGCAGCCTGTGCGTGCCCGAGGCCAGCGGCGAGGGCGTGAGGTTCACCGTGCCCGAGGCCGAGGGGTAGGCGACGAACGGGGCGCCGTCGATCGAGGCCCACAGGTCGATCGCGGAGCGCTGGCGCAGCTTCACGGTCGTCCCGGTGAACCCGAGCGTCACGTACGCCCCCGACCAGCCGGGCACGGCCGCCGACGGGTTGGACAGGTCCCAGCGCCCCACGAACCGGACGTTGGGGTCGGTGGGGGAGCCGTAGCTGGTCTGGGCGAGCGCGGGGCCCGGCACGAGCACGAGGCCCGCGCCGGCCACCACCACCGCCGAGGCGAGGACGGCGAGGGCCCCGCGCCGCCCGCGCCTCACCGCGTCACCCAGGACCACTGCTGGTTCGCGCCCCCGTTGCACGCCCACAGCTCGATCTCGGTGCCGACGGCGGTGCCCTTGGCGGTGACGTCGAGGCACAGCCCCGAGTCCTCGTGCACCACGGTCCCGTTGTTGACGATCCAGCGCAGGCCCGAGCCCCCGGAGCACGACCCCGCCACGACCCTGGTGCCGTTGACCGGCGACGACGCCGCGGGCTGCAGGCAGGCGCCCGAGGTGCGCAGCAGCGACGTCCCGGCCGTGGAGCCGGCCGTCCAGCTCCAGAGGGTCGTGGGCCGCTGCGACGAGCACTCGTCGAGCGTCGCGACCGTGCCCGGGCTCGTGGAGGTCAGGCTCAGGCAGCGCTGGGAGTTCGCGTCCCGCAGCGGCGTGCCCGTGGCCGGGGTCGCCGAGCAGTCCACCCCGGCGCTGCCCGACGGCTTGCCCGCCACCGCGCTGAGCGTGACGTCGTCCATCCGGTACGACAGCGGCACCGCGTCGCCGTCGCAGCCCGAGCTGACCGTGACCAGCAGCGACAGCTTGCCCTTGCCCGTCCACTGGAACGCCGACGTCGTCGTCACCCAGCCGCCGACCGAGCGTGCCGGGTAGCTGACCAGGCCCGGCAGCTGCTGCTGCGGGGCCAGCGCGAACACGCCCGGCTGAGCGCCCGGGGGCAGCTGGAACGACGCCGTCACGGCGTACCACTGCCCCTTGACCAGCGACGACGTGTCGACGGCGCGACGCGGGCCGATCCGCACGGTCTTCTTGTTGGCCTTCTTGGTGTCCGTGATCTCCAGGGCGCGGCCCGACGTCGTCGCGCCTCCCGGCACCACCGACAGCATCAGCTTCTGCGCCGCCCGGGCCAACCACGGGTCGCCGGACCCGTTCTCGAACGTGTCGGCGAACACGGCCGTGCCGGAGGTCGGCGTGGGTGTGGGCGTGGTCGGCGTGGGCGTGGGCGTGGGGCTGGTGGTGGGGGTGTCGCCGCCCACCGTGGTCACCGTCGGCCAGGGCGTCGCGCCCATGCCGTCGCCGATGAAGAACGACGGGTGCGGCGGCTGGTTGTAGCCCGTGTTCTGCCAGGCCAGGGCCTCGCGGTACTGGCGGTCGTGCAGGAGGGTGACGATCCGCCGGTCCGTCGCCGTGGGCGTGGAGTAGATCCGCAGAGCCCGGTTGTCGGACGTCGGCCAGATCACCTCTTCGCGCCAGTCACCGAGGATGTCGCCGGACAGCGACGGCGTCGCCTTCGTGCCGTTGTTCGAGTGCACCCCCGAGCCGGTCAGCAGGCGCGTGTCGCCCGAGGTGCCGTACTTGTCGATGTGGGTGTCGTCGAGCAGCTCCCGCACCGGGTCGCCGTCCCACCAGGACAGGAAGTTCATCGAGCCGGGCTTGCGGGAGGCCACGATCTGGCCCGAGGGCGAGCGGACGCCGTCCGCGCGGCTGGACCACGCTTCCGCACCAGGGCTGCCGGCCCAGACGTCGTCGGCCACGCCGCGGCCGTTGTCGTTCTTCGCGGGGGTCGACCACAGCACCTGCCCGGTGCGCGCGTCGGCGAGCCACGACGTCGGCTTGGAGGAGTCCTCGTCGACCTTGAACACCTCGAGGCCCGGACGCGACGGGTCGAGGTCGCCCAGGTGCATCGCGTCGCCGTGGCCGTTGCCGGTGTTCCACAGGCGGGCGCCGTTGTCGTCGACCGCCATCGAGCCGTAGACGATCTCGTCGCGGCCGTCGCCGTCGACGTCGGCCACCGACAGGTTGTGGTTGCCCTGCCCCGCGTAGGAGGAGTTGCCCGAGGCGTTGGAGTCGAACGTCCAGCGCTGCTTCAGCTGCCCGCCCGCCCAGTCCCACGCCGCGATGACGGTGCGCGTGTAGTACCCGCGGCACATGATGATCGACGGGTGGACGCCGTCGAGGTAGGCGGTCGCGGCGAGGAACCGGTCGACGCGGTTGCCGTAGGTGTCACCCCACGACCCGACGTCGCCGCGCGGCGGCACGTAGCTCGTCGTCGCCTTCGCCGCCCCCGTCGTGCCGTCGAACACCGTGAGGTACTCGGGGCCGCTCAGCACGTACCCGGCGGAGGTGCGGTAGTCCTTGCTGCCGTCGCCGATCACCTTGCCGGTGCCGTCGGTGGTGCCGTCGCCGGTCTTCATCACGACCTCGGCCTTGCCGTCGAAGTCGTAGTCGAACACCTGGAACTGCGTGTAGTGGGCGCCGGCGCGGATGTTGCGGCCGAGGTCGATGCGCCACAGCCGCTTGCCCTCGAGGGTGACGCCGTCGACGAACACGTCGCTCGTCGTCCCCGACTGCGAGTTGTCCTTCGCGTCGGAGGGGTCCCACTTGAGCACGAGGTCGAGGTCGCCGTCGCCGTCGAGGTCGCCGACGCTCGCGTCGTTGGCGCTGTAGATGCTGCCCGGGGGAGTGATCGGGACGTCGAGGTAGCCGCCCGAGCCGAACGCCAGCGCGCTCGCCGCCGCCTGCTCGACCCCGCCGACGACGGCCCGCACGGTGTAGCCCGAGGCGTTGGACTGCCCGCGGTCGAGGTAGGTCGTCACGCTCGTCAGCGGCGAGGACGTGAGCTTCGTCCCGTTGCGGTAGACGTTGAACGCGACGTCCTGCCGGTCGGTGGCCAGCAGCCGCCACGACACCAGCACCCCGTTGCTGCCCGGGACGGCCACCGCCCCCCGGCCGAGCCCCTCGGCCTGCCACGCGGTGGTGGCGGCGGGGGCCACGGACGTGCCGGCCGCCTGCGCGGTGACCTGCGGGATCAGTGCGCAGGCGCCCGAGGCGGCCAGCGCTCCCACGGCCAGGGCGGCGAGCGGGCGCCTGCCCGGACGGCGGTGCGGAATGGGGGTCACGGATCCTCCTGCGGGTCCTCGTCGACGTGCTGGTCACGCCACCCGGACGACGCCCGCTCGCGCGGGCGCGGTGAGCCTAGGCAGCGGGTTTCCCCACGGGCAAGGGCGCCGGGGGACCGTCGACCGATTACAGGAACGCCCCCTCCGGTGCGCCGGACGGTGACACCGATGTCGCAGGGACGCACCGGTCTGCGGGGGCCGCGAAGTGCTGGTGGACTGGACGGGCGGACGGCGACGGCGCCGTCCCGCGCCGCGACCCGCGGGGCGAGCCGCCCCGCACCGAGGAGACCCCGTGCCGGACACGCCACCCCCCGCTCCCCGCCGGGCCCGGCTGAGCAGCGGCCGGGAGATCCTGTACTTCGACGACGCCCCGGGCGCGGGCGCGCCGCCGCCCGATCCCCGCCCCGCGGACGACCCGCCCCGCCCGAGCACCGTGCGGCAGGACCCGCTGACCGGCGACTGGGTGACGATCGCCGCGCACCGCAACACGCGCACGTTCCTGCCGCCCGCCGACGAGTGCCCCCTGTGCCCGGCGGGACGCGGCAGCGTGCCCTCGGAGATCCCCGCACCCGCCTACGACGTCGTCGTGTTCGAGAACCGCTTCCCCAGCTTCGCCGGTGCCGGAGCCGGCGAACCCGGTGGTTCCGGCGACCCGGGCGAGGACGCCGGGGTCGGCTCGCTCGACGACGAGCCGCTGTTCGCCACCCGCGCCGGCCGGGGGCGGTGCGAGGTGCTGTGCTTCACCAGCGACCACGACGGGGCGTTCTCGCGGCTGCCGCTGGAGCGGGTGCGCACGATCGTCGCGGCGTGGGCGCACCGCACGGCGGAGCTGTCCGCCCTGGACGGCGTCGCGCAGGTGTGCTGCTTCGAGAACCGAGGCGAGGAGATCGGCGTCACCCTGCACCACCCCCACGGGCAGGTGTACGGCTACCCGTTCGTGCCGCCGCGCTCGGCGGCGGTCCTCGCGCGGGCGGCGGCCCACCGCCGGGCGCACGGCACCTCGCTGCTGCGCGACGTCCTCGACGCCGAGCGCCGCGCCGGCACCCGCGTCGTCCTGTCGGGGCAGCAGTGGACGGCGTACGTGCCCGCGGCGGCGCGCTGGCCGCTGGAGGTGCACCTGGCCCCCCACCGCGACGTCGCCGACCTCGCCGAGCTCGACGACGCCGAGCGCGAGGAGCTCGCCGAGGTGTACCTGGAGCTGCTGCGCCGCTGCGACCGCTACCACCCGGAGGTCGACTCCCTGCCCTACATCTCCGCCTGGCACCAGGCGCCCCTGGGGGAGGACCGCCCGCTGGGGCGGCTGCACCTGCAGCTGTTCTCGCTGCTGCGCGCCCCGGGCAAGCTGAAGTACCTGGCCGGGTCGGAGTCGGCGATGGGTGCGTGGATCAACGACGTGACGCCGGAGACGGTGGCGTGGCGGCTGCGCGAGGTGGCCTCGTGAGCGGGTCCGCGCAGTGGTACCCGGAGGCCGACCGCGCGGCGACGGTGGCCGGGGCGCGAGCGCTGTTCGCCGAGCACGTGGGCGGGCAGCCGCTGGGGGTGTGGTCGGCCCCGGGCAGGGTGAACCTGATCGGCGAGCACGTGGACTACGCCGACGGGCTCGTCCTGCCCTTCGCGCTGCCGCACCGCACCGCCGTCGCCCTGCGGCTGCGCGACGACGGGCAGGTGCGGTTGTGGTCCGCCCAGTCGGGCGGGAACGGCTCGGGTGGGAACGGCTCGGGCGCGGCCGGCTCCGGCGCGCTCGAGGCCTGGTCGGGGCGGGCGGCGGAGCTGGGGCCGGGCTCGGTGCAGGGCTGGGCGGCGTACGCGGCGGGGGTCGCGTGGGCGCTGACCGCGCAAGGGCTGCTGGCCCCGGCTGACCTGCCCGGTTTCGACGCGGTCGTCGACGGGCGGGTGCCGCTCGGCTCGGGCCTGTCGTCCTCGGCGGCGCTGGAGGCGGCGGTCGCGGTGGCCCTGGACGACGCGCTGGGGCTCGGCCTCGGCGCCACCGACGAGGGCCGGACCCGGCTGGCCGAGGCGTGCGTGCGCGCCGAGAACGAGGTGGCCGGAGCGGCGACGGGGGGCATGGACCAGGCCGCGGCCCTGCGCAGCCAGGACCGCCACGCGATGCTGCTGGACTGCCGCGACGCGTCCGTCACGCACCTGCCGCTGGACCTCGCCGCCGACGGGCGGGTGCTGCTGGTGATCGACACGCGGGTGCACCACAGCAACTCCGACGGGCAGTACGCCGCGCGCCGTCGCGAGCTCGAGGCCGCGCTCGCGGGGCTGGGCGTCGCCTCGCTGCGGGAGGTCGCCGACTCCGGCCGCGACCCCGCCGAGCTGCCCGGTTGGGCGGACCTCGGCGACGTCCCGCAGCGGCGGGCACGGCACGTCCTCACCGAGATCGGGCGGGTCCGCGAGGCGGCCACGCTGCTGGCGGCCGGGCGGATCGCCGACGCCGGGCCGCTGCTCACGGCGTCCCACGCGTCGCTGCGCGACGACTACGAGGTCTCCTGCCCCGAGCTCGACGCGGCCGTCGCAGCCGCCCTCGAGGCCGGGGCCGCGGGCGCGCGGATGACCGGGGGCGGGTTCGGCGGGTCGGCCATCGCGGTGGTGCGCGAGGCGGACGTCGAGGCCGTCGCCTCAGCCGTCGACGACGCCGTCACGCGCGTGGGGCGGCGACGGCCCCGCCTGCTCGTGGCCGTCCCCTCGGAGCCCGCCGCACGCGACTCCTGATCGGGCGCGGACGGCGTCCGGCAGGGTGCGTCCCTGGGACTACCCTGTGCGCCGCACCGGGTGAAGACGACGCTCGCTGCGTTCGCCGGAGATCGCCCACGGGCGGGGACGTGACAGGAGGCGCACGCATGCGGTGGCGTCGCGAAGGGGACATGACGGAGCGGCAACGGAACCGGAGCTGGGGGCGACGCAGGCTCAGGTCCACCGCGGTACTCGCCTCAGTGGTGGGGTTGCTGGTCGTAGGAGCGGTCACGGCGAGCCCGTCGCAGGCGGTGCAGAAGTGCTCGACGACGCAGTACGCCACGTGGGGGGCGGCGTCGTTCTGCAAGGACGGCGCCACGATGCGAGCGATGACGCTGGACCGGGTGGAGGACGGCTACTGCGTCGAGCTGTGGGCGGGCGTGAAGTGGAGCGACGGCACGCCGTGGGGCATCGTCCCGGTGGCCCGCAACTGCGCCAACAACACGTGGCAGGTCGTGACCACGACCATCTCGGCCGCTGACCGTCCTCTCTACGCCTGCGCCGCCTTCCTCTACCGCGGCACGGCCGGCACCGGGTACCGGTGGCTGCCGGTGTGGCGGGAGTTCCCGGGGATCCCGGGCGGCGACAACTGCCCCGGCCCGGCCTAGACGGTCATCCCTTGTCGAGGGCCACGTCCGGCGCGCGGTGGCGCGCCGGACGTGGCCGCGCGTCCGCACCTGGGACTACCCTGTGCGCCGCACCGGGTGAAGACGACGCTCGCTGCGTTCGCCGGAGATCGCCCACGGGCGGAACGTGACAGGAGGCGCACGCATGACGCGGCGTCATGAAGTGGCAGGACAGCAGGGCGTCAGGGCCGCGCGGTGGCGCCGGTACCGGCTGCGGCTGGCGGGGGTGGTGGCGTCGGTGCTCGGGCTGCTGGTGGGCGGCACGCTGACCGCCGACCCGTCGCACGCCGCGACCGTGTGCTCGACGACCAAGTACGCCACCTGGGGTGCGGCGCAGATCTGCAAGAACGGCAGCTCGGTGACCGTCAAGACGCTCGACCGCGTCGAGGACGGCTACTGCGTGAACATGTGGGTCGGCGTGCGCTGGGGCGACGGCACCAAGTGGGGCCAGTACTGGGTGACCAAGAACTGCGCCAAGAACACGTGGCAGACCGCGACGGTGTCGATGTCGGCGGCCGGGCGTCCCCTGTACGCCTGCAACGCCACCCTGTTCCGGGGGGAGTACAGCATCTACTCGAACTACCTGCCCGTGTGGCGGGAGACCGAGGGGATGCCGATCCCGGACTACTGCGTGCCGCTCTGGTACTGACCTCCTGGCCGGCGCTCGTCAGCGCTCGTGAGCCCCGGTGCGCCTCCTGCGCCCCGGGGCTCACGGCTTTCTGCCGGACGTCACCCGGGCGATGTGTCCGTTCCGTGACTTGACGGAGGAAGGGTCGGCTCACCACGTTTGGATAGTTCTACTATCCAAGGAGAGTGCATGTCCCGCATCCGTCGTGCCGCCGTCGTCACCGCCGCCCTGCTCGCCGTGGGCGTCCCCGGCCTCGTCGCCCCCGCGTCCGCCGCCCCCGCCCACTCCGCCCGCCCCGCGCCTGCGCCGCTGCCCGCGCCGCTGCCCGCGGTGCGCACGGTGGACTACCTGCCGGGCGTCCAGGCCGACGTCCACCTGCCCCCCCGGCGCGGCGCCTCGCCCGTCCCGCTCGTGGTGACGGTCCCCGGCGGCGGCTGGGCCACCGCCGACCGCAGCGGCCTCACGCAGCTCGCCGAGCACCTCGCCGCCCGGCGGATCGCCGTCGTCAACGCCACCTACCGGGTGGGGGACGCCGCGTCGCGCTTCCCCGTGCCCGCCCAGGACGTGCGTTGCGCCGTGGACGCCGCGGTGGCCCTGGTCCGCGGCGCGGGCTACCGGGTGGGCCCGGTCGTCCTCCTCGGGCACTCGGCGGGCGCGCACCTCACGTCGCTGGCGGCGTTCGGCGACCGCGCCTTCGCGACGACGTCCTGCCCCTACCCGCTCGCGGACGTCGACGGGTGGGTGGGCCTGTCGGGCGTCTACGACCTGCGGGGCATCGGCCAGTGGCCATGGCAGATGATGGGCGGCACCGAGGAGGAGCTGCCCGACCTGTACGCCTCGGCCGCGACGCAGACCTACCTCGCCCCGGCCGGCTCGCGCCCGCACCTGCAGGCGCTGCTCGTGCAGGGGGACGCCGACGAGATCCTGCCGACCACGGCCATCGCCACCGGCACGGCCGGCCTGCTGCGCGAGCGCGGCTACCGCACCCGCGTCGAGATCCTGCCCGGCGTCGACCACAACGGCACGTTCCAGGCGGCCACGATCGGCCCGATCCTGCTCGACTGGTTGCGGGGCGTGCGCGACTGCCACCGCTGAGCCGACGTCAGGCCGTCGCGCCACCGTCGCGCTGCGGACCCCTGACGAACGCGTCCGACTGGGCCAGCCGCCGCAGCGCGAGCAGCAGCGGCTCGTACAGCACCGTCCCGAGGACCGCCTGCGTCACCGACGGCGCCGGATCCTCCCGTGACCAGGGGATGATCGAGACGTCGTAGCGGGCCACCACGGCCGCCGCACCGGCGTAGACGTCGATCAGCGCGTCGTCGACGTCGAGGCCCACCGCCTGGGCGGCCTCCAGGGCCGCGGCGAGCTGCCGCAGCGGGGCGCCGTGCTCGTCGACCACCCAGCCGAGCCGGCCGACGAGGGCCCTCGCCCGCGTCGTGTCCGGCTCGGCGGGTGGACGGGGCGCCAGGCCGCCGTGGGCGCGGGCGATGGCCTGGTCCAGGCCGGCGGGCCCGGTGACGGCGTCGAGGACCTCGCGGACCGAGGCCAGCGACAGGCCGCCGACGTCCACGAGCGCCCGCACGAGCCTCAGCCGGTCGAGGTGGGACTCGTCGTAGTCGGCCTGGCGGGGCGAGGTCGTCCGCCCGGGCGGCAGCAGCCCCTCCCGGATGTAGAACTTGATCGTCGGGATGCTCACGCCGGACCGTTCGGCCAGCTCGGACACGCGCACGCCTCTGGATAGCACGCCGCGGGGGCATGCCGCGGGCCCCGGCTGGGCATGTCCACGGGAGAAGGGCGGGCCGATGATGCGCGGGCCGCCGGAGGACCGAGCCGAGGAGAGCGGCGTGCCCGACATCGTGGACCTGATCAAGAGCCAGCACCGGACGATGGACGAGCTGCTGGAGCAGACCCAGCAGGAGGGCGCCGACATCCCCGCCCTGCTGCAGCAGGTCGCCGCCCTGCTCACCCCGCACTCGCAGGCGGAGGAGTCCTTCGTCTACCCGCGGATCCAGCAGCTGGAGCCCGAGGAGGGCAGCGAGGTCCACGACGGTGCCGCCGAGCACCACCACGTGGAGCAGCTGATGCAGGAGCTGCTGGCCAGCGAGCCCGACGCCCCCGGCTTCGACGGCAAGCTCGCCGCCATGATCGCCGAGATCCGCCACCACGTGGAGGAGGAGGAGCAGGACCTCCTGCCCGTCCTCGCCGAGCAGGCCGACGACGACGAGCGGGCCGAGCTGGGCGCCCGCTTCGCCGAGCAGACCGGCGTGGCCGACGACAGCCGGGCGAAGGAGCCCCTCGCGGGGTCCTCGGACTCCACCGTCGACCTCACCAAGGAGGAGCTCTACGAGAAGGCCAAGGAGCAGGACGTCTCCGGCCGCTCCACCATGACCAAGGACGAGCTGGCGAAGGCCGTCGAGTGAGCTGACGCTGCGCCGAGGCCGAGCGCTGTGGGGGCCGGGCGCCGCGGCGGCGTCACGCCTCCGCGTTGACCCGCGCCCGCAGCGCCTCGAACTCCTCGCGGGTGACGGGGGCGCCGGGCCAGTCGAGCAGCCGGACCATCGGCATCGAGCCGAGCATCATCCGGATCTCGGGGTCGGCGAACGGGCCCTCGGCGGGCAGCAGGGGCGCCACGATCGGGCCGGCGACGGGGTGGGCCACCCACTCGTCGATGGTGGACTCCTCGTCCAGGGGCAGCACGAGCGCGGGGGCGTCGACGTCGACGGTGGCGCTCAGGCGCAGATCGCGCGAGGACGCGCCCACGGCGATGTCGAAGGCGCCGGGCTCGACCACCCAGCGCCGCACGGCGGGGTGCCAGAAGGCGAGGTCGCGGGCGGTGAGGGACAGCTCGACGCGGCGCGACTCGCCCGGCGCCAGCGCCACCTTGGCGAACGCCTTCAGCTCCCGCACGGGGCGCGTCACCGAGGCCGCGGGGTCGCCGACGTACACCTGGACGACGTCGCTGCCGGCCCGCGTCCCCGTGTTCGTCACGGTGAGGCCGAGCGTCACGACGGGCGCGCCGTCCAGCCGCGCCGCCGCCTGCGCGCCGAGGTCCGCGCCGGCCACGACGTCGACGGCGAGGTCGCTCCACGCGAACGACGTGTACGACAGGCCGTGGCCGAAGGGGTAGGCGACGTCGCGCTGCTGGGCGTCGAGGCCGCGGTAGCCCACGAACAGGCCCTCGCCGTAGCGGACGGCGCCGAACTCGCCGGGGAAGTTCAGCGACGCCGGCACGTCGGCGAGGCTCAGGGGGATCGACTCGGCGAGCCGGCCGGAGGGGTTCGCCGCGCCGAACAGCAGGTCGGCGACGGCGCCGCCGCCGGCCTGGCCCAGCAGCCAGCCCTCGAGGACGGCGCGGGCCTGCCCCTGCCAGGAGGCGACGTCGACCACGGCACCGTTGGCGAGGACGACGACGACCTGCGGGTTCACCGCGGCGACGTCGGCGAGCAGGTCGAGCTGGGCCTGCGGCAGGCGCAGGTGGGTGCGGTCGAAGCCCTCGGACTCGGCGCTACGCGGCAGGCCGAGGAACGCGACGACGACGTCGGCGGCGGCGGCAGCGGCCACGGCCTCCGCGCGCAGCTGCACGGCCTGCGGCGTCGACGGGTCGGCGTCGGCGTCGAGGGTGAAGCCGGGGGCGAAGGCGACCCGGTCGCCGGCGACCTCGCGCATTGCGGTCAGCGCGTCCTCCACCCGGGTGGCGTTGACCTGGGAGGACCCGGCGCCCTGGTAGCGGGGGGTGCGGGCGAACTCGCCGATCACCGCGATCCGGGCGGTGCCCGCCGGGTCGAGGGGGAGCAGGTCACCGTCGTTCTTGAGCAGGACCGCGCACTGCGCCGCCACCTCGCGGGCGAGCGCGTGGTGGGCGTCGAGGTCGAGCGCGTCGGCGTCGTCCGGCGCTTCGTCCGTTGCGGACGCCGTCGCGGTGGCGACCAGCCGCAGCAGTCGCGCGACGGTGCGGTCGAGCACCGACTCCTCGAGCCGGCCGGAGCGCACGGCGTCGACGATCTGGGCGTCGGTGACCCCGCGCGAGCTGGGCATCTCCAGGTCGAGCCCGGCGGCGAGGGCGGCGACGCGGTCGACGACGGCGCCCCAGTCGGACATCACGGCCCCCTCGAAGCCCCAGTCCTCGCGCAGCACGCGGGTGAGCAGCCAGGGGTGCTGGGAGGCGTGGACGCCGTTGACCCGGTTGTAGGCGCACATCACCGTCCACGGGCGGGCCTGGGTGATCGGCCGCTCGAAGCCGGACAGGTAGACCTCGCGCAGGGTGCGCTCGTCGACCTGGGCGTCGACCCGCATCCGGTCGGTCTCCTGGTTGTTCGCGGCGAAGTGCTTCAGCGACGTCCCGACGCCCTGCGACTGCACGCCGTCGACGAACGCGGTGGCGAGCAGGCCGGTCAGCGCCGGGTCCTCCGAGAGGTACTCGAAGTTGCGCCCGCACAGCGGCGACCGCTTGATGTTGACGCCGGGCCCGAGGACGACGTGGACGCCGAGCGCGCGGGCCTCGGCGCCGATGGCGCGGCCGACGGCGTGCAGCAGCCGGGGGTCCCACGACGAGCCGAGGGCTGCGGCCGTGGGGAAGCAGGTGGCGGGGTGGGCGTCTGCGATGCCGGGGGTGTGGTCCTCGGTGACCTCCTGCGCGCGCAGCCCGTGCGGGCCGTCGCTCAGCATGATCGGCTCGATGCCGAGGCGTGCCACCGCCTTGGTGTGCCACATGGTGGCGCCCGAGCACAGCGAGGCCTTCTCCTCCAGGGTCATCCCGGCGATCAGCGCGGCGACGTCGCCGGGCGCGGCAGTCGCCCCCGAGGGCTCGTCGTGGTTCGGGGACGCCGTGGGGGTGGTGAGCGTCATCGCTGCCGTCCTTCGGTGGCGAGAGGGGGAGGGGCTGGGCGCGCCGTGGCCCGGGTGGTCCTGTCGGGCCGGGGTCCGGACGCGCAGAATGGCCGGGTCACCACCCCAGCGTACGCGAATCCTGACCGGGTGGTAAGTATTCAGCCCGACGGAACTCGGGGCCAGCGCAGCGACGGGACGGGACGGATGACGGGCGCACCGCCGGCGCGGGGCTACGCCAGGGGCCGGGCACGCCGCGAGGAGATCCTCGACGCGGCCATGGAGCTGTTCGGCGAGGTCGGCTACCACTCGGCGTCCCTGCGCGAGATCGCTCAGCGGGTGGGGATCAGCCACCCCGGCCTGCTGCACCACTTCGCCAGCAAGGAGCTGCTGCTCGCCGCCGTCCTCGAGATGCGCGACGAGCGCGACGAGGCCCGGTTCGGCATGGCCACCGCCCAGGGCGCGGGCGTGCTCAAGGGCCTGCTCGAGCTCGTGGAGGACAACGCGCGCAACCCGCGCATCGTCGAGCTGTTCTGCGTGCTCTCGGCCGAGGCCACCTCCCCCGACCATCCCGCCCACGACTACTTCCGGCGCCGCTACGCCAACGTCGCCGCCCAGCTCACCCGCGCGCTCGCCGACGTCGCCGCCGAGGGCGGCCTGCGCCCCGGGGTCGAACCCGACCTCGCCGCACGCGTCGTCACCGCCGTCATGGACGGCCTGCAGGTGCAGTGGCTGCTCGACCGCTCGGCCGTCGACATGGCGGCGGGCCTGCGCGCCGTCCTCGACTCGCTGCTCGCGACGCCGCTGCGCTGAGGCGCGGGCCTCAGCCCTGTGCCGTGCCGCCGTAGGTGTGGCGGAACAGCGTCGCCAGCTCGGCGAGGCGCTCCGGTGGGACGTCGAGGTGCAGCGGCAGCAGCACCTTGGCCTTGTCGCCCCCGCCCGCGAGCCCGATCCGGACCGCCTTGAGCTGCCGCCTGCCGATGAGCGTGACGTCGCGGCAGTCCTCCCACGTCCACGACCGGCGCTGCGCGGGATGGGCCACTGTCAGCCCCGACGGCGCGAACTCGACCCAGGGCGGGCGGACCAGCGCCAGCAGGCTCGACAGGGCGCCCAGCGCCATCACGGCCGCCAGCGCTCCGAAACCGAACCGGCCGACCGTGCCGCCCGACGTCGCGGCGAGCGCGCCAAGCACGACGGCGACGACGACCTGCTGGGCCAGCTTGGAGACGGTGGCACTCGTGCGTCGGCGGGCCAGCACGGGCTGCGGCCCCCCGACGTCGACGCCCTGTCCCCCCTCAGGGAAGCGTTCCACGCGCAGATCATGGCGCCCGTCGGCGCCGGGCACAAGGACGCCCGGCGCCTCAGCGGGCGCGCGCCGACCGCACGGGGACGGTGGCGCAGCGGTAGGCCAGGGCACGCCCGGACGGCGCGAAGGACGGCCCGACGTCGTCCGTGAACTCGCCGTCGGCACGCCACCAGGCCAGGAGGGCGCCCAGATGACCGCGCCAGGCGGAGACGAACGCGAGGGGGGCCTGCCGCGGTGCCCCGGGAGCGGAGGTGGTCGCCATGGACGGACGCTACGACGCCGCGCCCGCCCATGGAAGCCCCGGACGCCGAACGTGACGCCGCGGACACACGCCCGTCACGCCGTCCCGGTGGTCCCGAAGGTCTCGCGGTAGCGGATCAGGAGGTCGACCAGCTCCGGGTCGGGGATCTCCAGGTAGGTGGGCAGCGCCATCGGCCGGTAGGGGCGGCGGCTGCCCGGCCCGCGCAGCGGCGGGCACACCACCTGGATGAAGGACCGGTTGGCGGCGCGCATCAGCCGGATGTCCTCGACGGCGGACCACGGCGCCGCGTGCGTCCGGAACGCGCGCATCCGGAAGCCGTCGGGGCTCAGCAGCACGTAGGGCGGGGCGAGGAGCTGGACGACACCCGCGGCCAGGAAGAAACCGAAGACCCCGATGCAAGCGACGCCGACCACTGCCGGGCCCGCCTCGCCCCACGTCAGCAACCACCGGCCGAGCGCGACGAACCCCACGCAGCCCGCGAGCATCAGCAGCGTCGACCTGCGACGGCGGCGGACGAGCCGGGTGGGCAGGTCGAGGGCGTGGGGCTCCCGCGACGGCGGCCACGGCTCGGTCATGCCGCAGATCATGGCATCGCCGCAGCCGGTCGTCGCCGACCCTCGCGCCGGGACGTCGCCTCGCCGACACGGCGGACCTCAATCCTGCGGGTGGTCGTGCCGAGCCTCATGATCGGACGTCGTGACGGAGGGCCTGCCCGTGACCGTGGTCGAGGACGCTCGGCACCGTCCGCCGCTGTGGCTGCTCTACCTGGCCACGGCGGCGGCGGGAGTCGCCGCGTTCTTCGCCGCGCCCCTGGCGGGGGCCGCGCGGGGCGGCGTCCAGACCACGATCGAGGCCGCGATCAACGCCTCCGCCGTGATCGCGCTGCTCGTCGGGCCCCGGCTGCACGCCTGCACCCACCGCCTGCCGTGGACGCTGCTCGCCGTCGCCCAGGCCCTCACCACGGTGGGGGACCTGATCTTCTCGGTCGGGTTCGACGCGACCGACGGCTGGGCCGTCTCGCCCAACGTCACCGACGCGCTCTACCTGGCCAATTACCCGGTGGTGGCCGCGGCCCTGGTCCTGCTGATCCGGCGCCGCACGCCGGGCTGGGACGCCGCGAGCTTCATCGACGCGTCCATCGTCGCCGTCAGCGCCGCCCTGCTGTTCTGGGTGTACCTGGTCTCGCCGCTGGCGGGTGGCAGCGGGTTGACGGCGGCGGGGCGCGTGGTCACCGCCGGCTACCCGGTGGGGGACCTGCTCCTGCTCGTCGTCGCCATGCGCCTGGTGTTGGGCGTGGGCGCGAGGACGGCGTCGTTCCGCTTCCTGTGCGGCTACCTGGTGCTGCTGCCCGGCGCCGACCTGGTGTTCGCGGTGCAGAGCCTGTGGATCGAGTACGAGTCGGGCACGGTGCTCGACGCCGGCTGGATGCTCGGCGTCGCGTCGCTGGGCGCGGCCGCCCTGCACCCCTCCATGGCGAGGGTCTCCGAGCGCAGCGCCGTGAAGTCGCCCGACGCCACCGCCGGCCGGTTGCTGCTGCTGACGGTCGCCTCCCTGCTGGCCCCCGCGACGCTGCTCGTGCAGGACCTCACGGGCGGCGACCTGCACGTGCGCCTGGTGGTGGGGGCGTGCGTCGCGCTGTTCTCGCTGGTCATGGTGAGGATGGCGGCCCTGGTGCGGACCCAGCGGCACGCCGCGATCACCGACGGGCTGACCGGCCTGCGCACGCGCCGGTTCTTCGAGGAGGCGCTGATCCGCGAGGTCGAGCGGTCGCGCCGCGGGGGCCACGCGTTCGCCGTCCTGCTGCTCGACATCGACCACTTCAAGCGGGTCAACGACGCGCACGGCCACCACGGCGGCGACCGCGTCCTGTGCGAGGTCGCCGCGCGGCTGACCGCGCTGCTGCGCACCGGCGACCTCACCGCCCGCTACGGCGGCGAGGAGTTCGCCCTGCTGCTGCCCGACACCGGCCCCGACGCCGCCCGCGACGTGGCCGAGCGCGTGCTGCGCGGGATCGGGTCGCTGCCCATGGCCGTCGGGGAGCGCAACCTCGCCGAGGTGACCGTCTCCGTCGGGGTGGCGTGCCTGCCCGCGCACTGCGCCGACGGTGCCGAGCTCACCCAGCTCGCCGACCGCGCGCTCTACACGGCCAAGGCCGCCGGCCGGAACCGGGTCGTCTCGGCCGTGCCGCTGCGGCAGGGGGCCGTCCCCTCGGGGTGAGGCACCGGAGGGTGCAACGCGGCGGGGCGTGCGTCGCGTGCTTGAGGATGTGAACAGATCCGAGACCTTCGCCGGCGCACCGCCGGCCGCGGTCGGCGTCCCGGTCCGGGAGGGGTGCGTGGCGAGCGACGTCCCCGGGCCGCGCTCCGGCGCGGACGCCGCCGAGATCACCTTCGAGGCCTACGTCGCCGCCCGCGGCGCCTGGCTGGTCGGGCTGGCCGCGCGCCTGCTCGCCGACCCGTGCCAGGCGGAGGACGTGGTCCAGGACGTCCTGGCCCGCGCGTACCGGCACTGGCCCCGCATCGTCCGCGGCGGCCATCCCGACGCCTACCTGCGCGCGGCCGTCGTCAACGCCACGACGTCGTTCTTCCGCCGGGCGGCCCGCCGCGAGCGCACCGGGGCCGACCCTGCGCTGTTCGACCGCCCGCAGCCCGACGGCAGCGACGCCCACGCGTCCCGCGACCTGGCCCTGAGGCTGCTCGCCGGCCTGCCCGCACGGCAGCGCGCCGTGCTCGTGCTGCGGCTGGTCGAGGAGCTGCCCGACGCACAGATCGCCCGGCTGCTCGGGTGCTCCGAGTCCACCGTGCGCAGCCAGGCCCATCGCGGGCTGGCCACCGTCCGCGCCGCTGCCGGCCCGGGCCCCCGTGAGGGCGCCCCGCTCGACCCCGCCCACCACGCCCAGGGAGGCGACGATGACTGACCACCGAACCCCGGGCACCGCCCTGGACGACCTCGCCCCCACCGCGTCGTGGCTGTCCGGAGCGCTGCGGGCCGACCCGCTGGACCGGGCCGTCGACACCGGCGCGCTCGCCTCGGGGGCCGTGCGCACGGCCCGGCGTCGCCACCGCACCCGGCTCACGGCGTCGGCGCTCGCCGTCGGCGTCGCCGTCCTGGGTGCCGGGGCGTTCGGCGCTTCGGCCCTGCGCGGCGGCCACAGCAGCAGCGCCCCGGCGATCTCCCCGGACGACCTGGACCGTTGGACCATGTCGTCCTACGAGCCCGAGGATCCGATGAGCGTGGGCTACCTGCTGCCCGAGCTGCGGATGCCGTGGCCGACGTCACGGTCCGGGGTGCCGCAGCGGGCGGCGAATCTCACGCCCGTGGCCGGGATGGCCTGCGGGGACGACGTCCGCCGCGTGGCCCGCCCGGCGGCGCTGACCTGGTGGCAGGACGACGACGGCCGCAGGGACGCCGTCCTGTCGGGCTGGGGCCGGGGTGCGGGTCCGCGACGGTTCGCCGAGATCGTCGGCGGCAACGGTATGTGCCTGTGGCCGGGGACGCCGAGGCCGATCGCGCGGACGGCGTTCGCAGGCGACGACGGCTGGGCCGGGGAGATCGCGGACGAGGCGGTGGGCCGCCCGGCGTCGGTGGCCGGGATCGCCGTGGAGCGGGTGGGGGACCTGATCGTGGCCGTGACGGTGCGCGGCGAGCGCGGCGAACCCAGGGGCGTGGTGGGCCTGCGGGCTGCGGGTTACGCCGACGAGCTGGTGCGGCAGGTCCGGGCCAGCGGGCACCCCGCCGCCGTGGGGGCGATGCCGGTCGAGGACGACGACGCGCCGGTCCGCTACGTCGTCCCGCGTCCGTCGCGCGCCGCCGATCCGGGCAACCCGGTGCCCGACGTCGAACCTCTCACGGCCGACCTCCCGCCGCGGCTGGTGCTGCTGAGCTCCGAGGCGCCCCGGTCGAGCGACCCCCGGCAGATGCTGTCCTGCGTCGACGCAGGGGGCGCGACACGCACAGTGCCCGACCCCCGCCTGGGCGTGCGGCGCTGGACGTACGAGCGGGCGGGCGCCGGGATCGGGGTGGTCCTGGTGCAGGTGGACGTGGGGCGCTGGCCGTCGGGGGAGGGCGCGGCGTCGTTCACGCCGGCGCGGGGGTTCGGCGAGCCGTGCAGCGGGGGCGCGCCGGTGGTCGAGCCCGTGCCGGGCTGGAGCGGTCCGGAACAGGTGCTCGTGCGCGGCGACGCGCGCTCGGCGACGGCGCGGGTGCGCGTCGGGGACGACGTCGTCGTGGTGGCGGCGATGCCGGCCTCGGCCGAGGTCACCGCTGCCGACTCCGCCGAGCTGGCCCGCAGCGTGGCCGACGCCGTGACCAAGCGCCTGCAGGGCTGAGGCACCGCGGCGTCCCCAGATCGGCGGGTGAGGTCAGCGCACGACGTGCGGCATGAGGGCGTTCTCGGGGATCACGCCGAGGCGCCCGGCCTGGAAGTCGGCCATGGCCTGGGCGAGCTCGTCGCGGGTGTTCATCACGAACGGCCCGTACATGGCGACGGTCTCGCGGATCGGCTGCCCGCCGAGGAGCAGGACGTCGAAGGCGGGCGCCTTGGCGTCCTGGACGTCGTCGGCGTGCAGGACGATCGTGTCGCCGTCGCGCAGCACGGCGAGCTGGCCCTCCTGCAGGGGGTTGCCGTCGCGGCCCACGCGGCCCCGGCCCGACAGCACGTAGGCGAGGGCGTTGAAGTCGGCCCGCCAGGGCAGCTCCAGCCGCGCGCCGGCCGTGATCGTGGCGTGGACGAGCGAGATCGGCGTGAAGGTCGACCCGGGCCCGGCGTGGCCGGCGACGTCGCCCGCGATCACCCGTAGCAGCGCGCCGCCGTCGGCGCTGGCCAGCAGGGTGACGTCGCCGCCCTCCAGCGCCTGGTACTTGGGCGCCTGCATCTTGTGCGCCGCGGGGAGGTTGACCCACAGCTGGAACCCGTGGAACAGGCCGCCGCTGACGACGAGCTGTTCCGGCGGCGTCTCGATGTGCAGGATCCCGCGGCCGGCGGTCATCCACTGGGTGGCGCCGTCGCTGATCAGCCCGCCGCCGCCGTGGGAGTCCTGGTGCTGCATGGCGCCGTCGAGCATGTAGGTGACGGTCTCGAACCCGCGGTGGGGGTGCCACGGCGTGCCCTTCGGCTCGCCCGGGGCGTACTCCACCTCGCCCATCTGGTCGAGGTGGACGAACGGGTCGAGGTCGCGCAGCCCCACGCCCGCGAACGCCCGGCGCACGGGGAAGCCCTCGCCCTCGTAGCCCTGCGGGGCCGTGGTGATGCTCGTGGTGCGGCGGGGGCGCGCGTCCGGGGCGGGCGCGGGCACGCGGGGCAGGACGAGCGGGTCGGCGGTCACGGCGGGCATGGCGGCCTCCGGTAAGTAGTTACTCCTTCAACTACCGTAACCCATGGGCGCAAGCCCCGCCTCGCGACCGGGATGGCAGGACCTGGCGACGGACGGCGGTCGCGCGGGCGTCGGCGCGCAGTCCGCCCGCCACGCGCTCGACATACGCCTGTTACCTGACTCTGCGACGGTGTCCGCCACGGGGCAGGCAACCGACGAAAGGCATGGTCGTGTCGCACGTGCACGCCACCGTGTTCGAGCCGTCCGGACTCGACGCCACCTCCGAGGAGTACGACGACCAGATCGGCGCCCGCAACGTGGCGCCGTCGTGGATGTCGATCTCCCTGTTCGCCCTCGGGCTCGTGATGGTCTTCTGCGCCGTCGCGGTCATCTCGGTGAACGCCGGCGCCTGATTCGGCAGTCACCCTCGCAGCTCACCCGCGTACCGCCGGCTGTCGAGCCGGCGGTCGCCGGGCGATCGATCGGCGGGCGGGGCGGACGACGCGGGCTCCGTGCGTCGCGTGGGCCGGGATCCGGCGCTGGTCCGGCACGGCGTCGGCGAGCACGCTCGCGTGGACGGCCCGCAGCTCGGCGCCGGGGCGCAGGCCCTGCTCGTCCAGGAGGGCCGCCGCGGCCGCGTACGCCGCCAGCGCTTCCGCGCGTCGCCCCTGCCGCGCCAGCGCGGTCATCAGCAGCCCGTGCAGCCGCTCCCGGAGCGGGTAGCGCGCGATCAGTCGGGTGAGGTCGGCGAGGGCCGCGGCGCCCGACCCGGTGGCGACCTCGGTGGCGGCCAGCAGTTCGTGGACGCCCAGGCGTTCCTCCGTGAGCGCCTGCACGTGCGCGGAGGCGCTCAGCGAGTCGACCGCGCAGCCGGCCAGGGGCGGGCCCGTCCACAGCGCCGCGGCCCGGCGCAGCGCCGAGATCGCGGACTCCGGCCGGGCGCGCGCGAGGTCCCGCCGGGCCTGCCTGGCCAGGGCGCGGAAGCGCGTGAGGTCGAGCTCGGCGTCGGCGACGTCGAGGCGGTAGGACCCGCCACTGGTGTGCAGCCGGTCGGTGGCGGCGGCGTCCGCCTTCAGCGCCCGGCGGAGGCGGTAGGCGTGCTGGTGGAGGGCGTTGCGGCTGGTCGGGGCCCTGTCCCCCCACAGCCAGTCCAGCAGGACGTCGGCTGGTACGTCCCTGCCCGCCCGCACCATGAGCAGCGCGGCCAGGGATCGCGGTCGCGGCCCGCACCCGGCCAGCAGGTCGCCGCCCTCCGTCATGATCCGGACCGTTCCCAGAACGTGGAACTGCATCGCGAAACCCCCTCGCATGCACCCCCGGACGTGACGTCCGGGTACCGCGACCCCCGTCGGACGCCGGCGGCGGTGACCCTATCCGCCGAGGGGCCGCCTCCGCAGGGTTGTGCCCTTGTCCGCGGGTCACCGCGCTCGCCGGCGTGGCGGCCCCTGGTGCGGCGTCGGACAGGAATCGGTGAGCGATCGGTGAGCGGGCTCCGACACGGTGGGGCCCTCGCCGGCGCCGGCCTCCCTGGCGCCGCTGTCCAGCCCCAGGGGGTTTCCTGCCATGAGATCACGCCCGCACCCGCGGTCCGCCGCGCTCGCCGTGGGGGCGGTGATGGCATCACTGGCGTTCGTGCCGGTCGGGACCTCGCCCGCCCAGGCAGCCGGAACGATCTACATCACCGACCTCGCCGGATCGATCAGCGACAACTACGGCACCCTCACGGGGCCCCAGGGCGTCGACAAGTTGATCGACAACAACCCGTACTCCGTGTACCAGGTGGACTACCCCACCACGGTGCTGAGGTTCACCGCGAACGCCGACGCGGTGGCGACCGGCTACTCGGTCACCAGCGGCAGCGGTCCCGTCGAGCGCGACCCCGTCTCGTGGGTGTTCGAGGGCTCGGCGGACGGCACCACGTGGCGGCAGCTGGACGCCCGCACCGGCCAGTCGTTCGCGGCCCGGTACGCGCTGAAGACGTACTCGTTCGCCAACACGACCCCCTACCGGCGCTACCGCCTCCGCGTGACCGCCAACGGGGGCGTGAACGCGACGCAGGTCGGCGAGTGGCACATCATCGGCACGAGCTCGGCCATCAGGCCGTCGCCGTCGGCGCCCTCCCGGTTCACGGCGACCCCCCGCTCCGCGGACCAGATCGAGCTGTCGTGGCTGGACAACACCCTCTACGAGTACGGCTACCGGCTGGAGCGCTCGACCGACGGGACGACCTTCACGACGCTCGCGATGCTCCCGCCGGGGACGACGCGGTACCGCGACCTGCGGCTGCCGGCGTCCACGCGCTTCACGTACCGGGTGCGGGCGTCGGGCACCACCGACTCCGCGATGCTGACGGCGTCGGCGACGACGCAGCCGGCGGCGCCCGCGGCCACGTGGCAGGAGGTCCTGCACAAGGGCGACAACACCACCAACGAGCTGATGTCCTATGACAGCGCCTCCTCGACGGCGGATGTGGTGATCTACCGCGACCCGGATCTGGCCGGTAAGGACCTGTCCTCCCCCATCACCTACGCGAACTCCGCGTGGCGTTACGTCCAGCGGACCTACCCGTTCCTCGGCCAGCAGCGCCTGTTCCTCACCATGCACGACGGCGCGGGCATCTACGCGATGGCCTGGACCGTCGACCACTCCGACACCAAGTACCGCCAGTTCATCGACGCGAAGAACGAGAACTGGCTCGACACCTGGAGCAACCGCAACGTGCTGACGCACGAGATGTCGCACCTCGTGGAGGACGGCGGCGCCCCCGTGCTCGAATCGCCGTCGTACGCCCTCTGGGGTGACAGCAAGTGGGCGGAGATCTTCCAGTACGACGTCTACAAGGGCCTCGGCGACCAGACGGAGGCCCAGCGCTGGTACAACCAGATGATCACCCAGACCGACGACTTCCCCCGCCCGGGCACGATGTGGTTCAAGAACTGGTTCATGCCCATCTACACCGACCACGGCGGGACGGCGACCCTCGTCAAGTACATCGACCTGCTGTCCAAGAACTTCCACCGGCTGAACGGCGAGTACCAGCGCCCGCTCAACTGGGGCGAGTTCGTCCACTTCTGGAGCGGTGCGGCGGGCGTGAACCTGCAGCAACTGGCCAACACCGCCTTCGGGGCGTCGGCGGAGCGCGACGCGCAGTTCCAGCAGGCGAAGGTGGACTTCCCGGGCGTGACGTACACCGGCTGATCAGTCCCGGCGGGCCCGGCGGGGGGGGGCAGCCCCACCGCCGGGCCCCCGTGCGCCCACGCTCACGACGGGGTCCTCACGGCGCCCGCCGTGTGCGGGAGCCGGACGGTGCGCCCCATGGCGGTGCTCGTGCGGACCACGGCCACCTCCGCGCCACGCCCCTGCGGGACCCCCCCGTCGAACAGGGCCGCGTGCAGGTCCACGCTCACGACCCCGCCGGCCACCCCGACCGTCACCGTCGCCCCGCCCCCGGTCCGGCGGCGCGAGCCCGGGTCGGGGGCCTGCTGCGCGAGCGCGTGGACGGCGTCACCCAGAGGCACCGTGTGCCGCAGGCTGCCGTCCTCCGGGTCCCACAACCGCAGGGTCCCGTCGTGGCCTCCGGACAGCAGGAGGACGTGCCCCGCCGCCGAGGTCACCGCCGCGATCGTGGCGACCTGATCCTGGTGACCGCACAGGGGCCGACCTCGCGGGGTGCCGTCCTCGGCCCACAACCGGACCGTGCCGTCCGCGCCCGCCGTGGCGACGACCGGCCCGTGCCGTCCCCCGACCACGGTCAGCGCCCAGATCCCGCCAGGGTGGACGGCCCACCGCGTCCCCGCCGCCCGGGCCCGCCACGTCCAACGCCACAGCTCGCCGTCGTCGCCGCCCGCCAGCCCCCGAGCAGACGTGGATGGAGCTCTTCCACCGCGGCGACACGGCCAACGAGTTGATGTACCTCAACAGCGTCGGCCCCGACGTCGTGACCTACCGTGACGAGGGCCTGGCGAGCAACGACCTGACCTTCGCCCGGGACTACTCGACCCGGGCCTGGCAGTACATCGCGCGCACCTACCCGTTCCTGTCCGGGCAGCGGCTGTTCGTGACGCTGCACGACGGGCCGGGCAGCGGCGGCACCGCGCGCAACCTCGCCGACGACGAGACCAAGTACCGGCTGCTGATCGACGTGGACGGCGACGGCTGGCGCGAGACCTACCGCAACCGAGTGGTGCTCACTCACGAGATGGGTCACGTCGTCGAGGGGTACGGCTCGGGCGTGCACGGCTCGCCGGCGTTCGGCCTGTGGGGCGACAGCAAGTGGGCCGAGATCTTCCAGTACGACGTGTTCAAGGGTCTGGGCGACGACGCGGACGCCCAGCAGTGGCTCGAGGAGAAGCTGGCCACCGAGGACGACTACCCGGTGGCGGGTGCCCACTGGTTCCGCGACTTCTTCCTGCCCATCTACCGCGACCACGGGGGCACGCAGACCCTCGTGCGGTACTTCGACCTGCTGTCGAAGAACTTCCACCAGCTCGACAACGAGTACCGGCGCGACCTCACGTGGGGCGAGTTCGTGCACTTCTGGAGCGGTGCGGCCGGCGTGGACGTGCGGCCGATCGCGGAGGCCGCGTTCGGCTGGACGCCGGAGTGGGACGCGCAGCTCCAGCAGGCGCGGGTCGACTTCCCGGGCGTGACGTACACCCGCTGAACGGTGTCGACGGGCCCGGCGGTGGGGGAGGGCCCCGCCGCCGGGCCCTTCGGCGCGTCAGCGGACGCGGGCGAGGCTCCACAGCGTGGTCGGGACGACGATGACGAGCGCGCAGGCGCACAGCGTGCCGTAGCTCCAGGTGCCGGTGACCCAGCCGCCGACCCCCATGGCGACGCCGCTGCCGGTCCAGATGCAGGCGTCGAGCAGGCCCTGCGCGGCGGGGCGGTCCTCGACGGCGATGTGGTCGGAGAACACCCCTGACGCGGTGATGAACGCCTGCGACCAGCCGAGTCCGAGCAGCAGCAGGGCGAGCCCGACCCGGGCGTGGTCGGACGGCGCCGATCCCCAGCCCAGCAGCAGGCTCGCGACGAGCGTGAGGAGCCCTGCGGTGATCGTGCGGGTGCCGCCCCAGCGGGCCGAGGCGCGCCCGAACAGCGGCGAGAACGCGTACATGCCGAGCATGTGGACGCTGAAGACCAGCCCGATCACCGTGTGGCTGCTCGCGTGCGCGAGGTGCACGGGCGTCCAGGTCATGACGCCGACCATCGTGGCGTGGGCGATCACGCTGGTGGCCAGCGCGTACCGCGCGGGGGCCGACGCGCGGACGGCCGCGAGCCCGGCTCGCAGGGACCGGCGCGGTGCCGCACTCGTGGACGCCGTGGTGTCGGCGGGCGCCGGAGTCGACGGCGGGCCCGCGGCGGCCCGGCGGCGTGCCTCGAGCAGCGGGTCGGGCCGGAGCAGGCCGACCACCACGGCGCAGGCGAACCCGAACCCTGTCGCTGACGCGAGGTAAGCGATGACGAGGCCGCTGACGTGCGTCGCCCCCTCCACGGCGTCGCCGATCGCCACGGTGTTCGGGCCGATGATCGCGCCGATCGTCGACATCCACAGCACGAGGGAGATGCCCTTGGCCGCCTGCCCGGGCGGCGCGAGGTCGCTGGCGGCGAACCGCGACTGGAACCCGGCGGCGGACGCCGTCCCGAACAGCACCGACCCCGCGAGGAACACCGCGAACCAGCCGGCCTGCAGCGCCAGCCCGCACAGGGCCGCGCCCGCTCCGGCGGCGACGTATCCGGCGGCCAGCCCCGGCCGGCGTCCGCGCGCCGCGGTCAGCCGCGAGAGCAGGCTGGTCGCGATCACCGTCCCGACCATGCTGAGCCCCTGCGCCACCCCGGCCGATCCGGCGCCGGGCGCCAGCGTGGTCGCGGCCAGCGACGAGACGGCGAACCCCGCCGAGCTGCCGACGCTCGCCAGCGTCTGGCTGGCCAGCAGCGTCCGGATCGTGCGCTGCTGGACCGCGTCGACCGCGGGCGGGGCGTCGGTGGTCTCGAGCATGGTGCCGATCCTGTCGCGTGGGCCGCTCGATCGGCACCCCGCTTTCTGGCCGAACGGGCTGCCCCGGCAGCCGCACTGGAAGCGGCTGGGCGCACGAGGGTGCTGCGACACGTCCCCTCCTCCGCGTGTCGCAGCACCCGCCTGCCCCCAGCCGCCGGGCTGCTGCGGGTATGGCGGGGAGCGGCTAGTGGCCGACGTCGCGGATCACGGAGCACCCCCTGGGGTCGAGTCCGCCCCGGGTGGGCAGCAGACCAGGATGCCAGAACCCCGAAGTGGATCGCGAGAGTGCGATCGCAAGAACCTCCCTCTCGCAAAACGCGTTAGTGACGGCTAACGTGTTGGCGTGGTCGACGCCTTCTCCGCCGCCGCGGAACCGACGAGGCGCCGGCTGCTGCACCTGCTGGCGGGCGGGTCGAGGACGGTCACCGAGCTCGCCGAGGAGTTCCCGGTCACCCGCTCGGCGATCTCCCAGCACCTCGGCGTCCTCGCCGAGGCCGGGCTGGTCACGGCCTGCAAGGACGGGCGGCAGCGCCGCTACAGCCTCGTCCCGGAGGGCATCGCCGTGCTCCGCGCCGAGATCGACCGCTTCTGGAACACCGAACTCGCCCTGCTCGCGGACGACGCCGCCCGCCGCGCCACCCCACGATCCGAGGAGCCTTCCTGATGGCCATGGAGAAGACCGTCCTGCTGCCCGTGCCGCCCGAGGAGGCGTTCGCCCTCGTCACGGAGCCCGAGCGCCTGCGCCGCTGGCTCGCCGTCACTGCACGGCTGGAGCTGCACGCCGGCGGGCGCTTCCGCTGGGCCCTGACCCCGATGGCCGCGGCCTCCGGCACCGTCGTCGAGGTGGAGCCGGGCCGCCGTCTCGTCCTCGACTTCGCCTGGGAGCACGCTTCGGACGCCTCGCGCGACACGGTGGTCCTCACGCTCGAACCGGCCGAGGGCGGCACCCTGGTGCGGCTCGAGCACCGCACCCCCCTCGACGATCCCGCGAAGGACGCGGGGCATCTGGAGGGCTGGTCGCACTTCCTCGACCGGCTCCGGCTGGCCGCCGCGACGGGTGACGCGGGCCCCGACGAGTGGGTGGCCGCGCCTGCCGTCCTCACGCCGCTGACCTCGGCGAGCGCCACCCTTGCCGTCCTGCAGCACGTCCTGCGCGACATCGGGCCCGAGGCGGCGGGCCTGCAGACGGCCTGCCGCGACTTCACCGTGGCGGAGCTCGAGGCGCACGTCGTGGAGTCGATGCGGGGTCTGACGACGTTCGCCGGGGCAACGTTCACCACCGCGACCGAGGGCACCCTCGAGGCTCGGGTCGCCGACATCGGGCGTCAGGCGGTGGAGGCGTGGACGGCGCGCGGCCTGGACGGCACCGTCCTGGCGGGCGGCGCCGAGCATCCCGCGCCCGTCATCGCCGGGATCATGTCGCTGGAGTTCCTCGTGCACGCCTGGGACTTCGCCGCCGCTCTCGGCCGCAAGGTGCTCGTCTCCGACGAGGTCGCCGCGTACGTGCTCGGGCTCGCCCACCAGGTGATCAACCCCGACCTGCGGGTCACCGCCGGCTTCGACGAGGCCCTGCCGATCGCCGACGACGCCCCGCCGCTGGACCGCCTGCTGGCGTTCACGGGCCGGGCGGCCTGACCCTCACCCCACGGTGACCACCCGCGGTTGTGTCCGTTTCGGCGAGCCAGGCGGTGGCGGTCACGTGCCTTTCACAGATGTGGGTGTAGCCCTGACGCATCATGGGGTCGCGTGGGGTGGGTCCGGGGCAGGTGGTCACGGCGTGGCAATCCGTGGTGGTGTCGCGGTCTTCCAATCATGTGAGCTCTCACACAACCCCGCCCGAAGAACTCGACGTGCACGACGCCACCTTCACTGTCACAAACCTGGCCACCCTCACCGGCCTGGGCGGGCTCGACCTGCGGGTCGTGGGCCACACCTGAGCCTGAAGCGGGCGGTCCTGGCCTGCCGGGCGATCACCGAGGGCTGAAGCTGATCGCCTCGATCAGCTCCGCCGTCCCCGCCGCCCTCCCCGAGGTCGCCGCGCTCGGCCGGACCCTCAAGAACGCGCGGTGACGTCCTGCCCCATGCGACCGACCGGGCACCAGCAACGGCACCACCGAGGCCATCAACGGAAGCCCCGAACACTTCCGCGGCACCGCCCTCGGCTTCCGCAACCTCACCCGCTACATCGCCCGCTCGCTCCTGGAACCATGCGGCGGCCGAACCACCACTACCCCGGCAGCCACACGCTCAACTGTGAAGAGGCGGTTACGGCCCTGGTCAACGATGGAGCTCCCAGCCAGCGACCGCGGTGAGAACCTCGCTCTGAAAGCGGATCCAGGAGGGAAGCTCGCGGACCGGGCCGGAAGGGTCCAGTCGCTCGAGGAGCTGACGTCGGTGAATCGGGAAGTCTTGCTGAAACTGGATGCGGCGCCGCCCCGAGTGCTCAGCAGCCGCAACCAGCGCACACTTCAGCAGCGCCTTGGGGTCGCGAACCTTCTCGACCTCCCGGAGCTTGGGCAGACCCAGTGGAGTTCTCCCTCGCGGGTTCCCCGCCACCTCGCGAATGCTTGCCTCGTCCAGAAGCAGCCATGCTTCCGTCATGGTGACGGGAACCACACACGCGTGAGGCAAGCCTGGGCAGACCTCCGCCACGGCGTCCGCGATCTCCAACGCCCGATGGTGCCATTGCTGGTTGTCTTGGTCTCGGTGAACGAAGACGACGTCGCACCTGCTGTCCATGAGTTGCAGGGCAGCGCTCAGCTTGTCGCGCAGGACATGTCCGGGAGGCTGCGGCAGCAGCGAGAGGTCTGGCGCCGCAACTTCCAGGTCGACCCCGCTCGCGGCGGCGATGGTCTCCACATGGTCTGCGAGGGGGCGATCGCTCGACCCCTCGTAGACGAGCAGCCCGCGCAAGACGCTCATGCGCTACGAGTCGTCAGCGAGAGCTGCGCGTCCGGGGCGCCCGCCAGATAGGGAAGGACATCAGCCTTCGTCATGACCCGCTCCGCATCGGCGTCGTCACGCCACGACCCGGACATGGGTACCAGTGAAAAGCGGTGTCGGCCCGGCTGCTGTCGGTCTCGAATTCTCGTCGCGAAGAGGAGGCTGTTCGCCCCGACGGTCTGTACGACGAAGGGTGAATGCGTATTGATCAACACTTGTCGCAGAGGGTTGTCGGCGCCGAGCGGCTCCTGAGCGTCCAAAGCCAGCCGTTGAACGAGCTCCACCATGGCCGGCACGTTCGCCGGGTGAATGCCATTTTCCGGTTCTTCGAGGCAGATCAAGCCCTCGACGCTTGGATCCTCTAGAAGAACACACACAGCCAGGAAGCGCAGGGTGCCTTCGGACAGGTTCCTCGCCGGCACCACCAGGCCGCCCCTCTCAACGAGGGCCAGCGAGAACTGCTGCCTCGCGTCGTCCTCGTCGATCCGGATCCGGTCGACCTGTAGGCCGCCGAGCCTGTCGAGCAAGGTGGTGACCCGGGCGAGGACGTCTCCGGACGATTCCTCCGTGGAGAGGCGGTGCAGGGCTGCGGTGAGGTGGGCCCCTGTGCTGCTCATGGTCCGGGGCCCTCGGTAACGATCGGGGGTGCGCATGGCCGACGGCTCGAGCGCCAATCTCCGCCAGGACTGCATCTCTCGTCGGGCGGCCATGGCTGTGGGCCACTCTGCACTGCTGATGGTGCTGAGGACGGTCTGCTGGGCTCGGCCGGCGGAGGCGAGCCGCGGCTGGCCCCGGCTCCCGCCGTCCTGGTGCAGCGAGATCGCGAGGGTCTCCCCGGAGTGCGAGGTGCGGATATAGGGTCCGCTTTTCCGTCGGTTAATGACGGCATGGTTCCTGAATGAAGGGGTTCTTAGCGGTTTCACCAAGCGCTGTCGCGCTTCGGCTTGAGTGATGGGTGTAAGGGATTCCGATTGCAACACCAATCGGCTCATCTTCTCCCGCCCTTCGGCGGGGACGAGGGCGAGCTGGACCTCATACCGTAGGTACGTGCTGGTAGGCCGCTCCTCGCGATCGAACTCATCGACCACGATGGGTGGCACCAGCATTTCGGCTGCGATCGTCATTTCCCTGCGTTGGTTTCTACCGCTACCCGCGAACAGGTTGACCGGGTCCTCGCCGAGTTCCTGATCAACTCCGCGCACCCTTTGGGCGGCATCCACGAGAGAATGATCGGCAAGCAGGCCCAAGAACTCGATCGCGTCGAAGAGGTTGGATTTACCCACGCCGTTCTCACCCGCGATGCAGGTGAAAGGACCGAGGTCCACGGAGAAGTCGACAAGGTTTTTGAATCCGTCGACTTCCAGCCTGGTGAGCATGGGGTTCCTTCCAGCGGCGACAGCTCTAGCGCCGATGGTAGGCGGTCAACGGAGCCAGGGCTGGCATCGGTGAGCATGACGCGCTCCCGCTCCGCTCGGCTGCGCGGTGATCCTCCCGTGACGCTGGCCGTCACCCCACGGTGACGACGGCGGCGCCGGGCCCGGGCAGGCGGACGCGCCCGTCGTCCATCACCTGCACGTCGTCGTCCCAGGCCGCGACGAGCCGGGGCGGGACGACGGGGTCGCAGGGCAGGGCGAGGGTGCGCTCGCCGTCGGCGAGGTTGAGGACGACGCGGTGGTCGCCGCGGCCGATGACGAACCAGCCCGCGTCGGCGTCGTAGAAGCACGACACCTCCCCGAGCCAGGGATCGCGCAGGTCCGGGGTGTCGCGGCGCAACGCCAGCAGGGTGCGGTACCACCCGAGCAGTCGCTGGTGGTCGCCGCCGGAACGCTCCGACCAGTCCAGCCGGGCCGACTCGAACGTCGAGACGGCCTGGGGGTCGGGCGACGCCGAGGCGTCCCCGCCCCAACCTTGCGCCTCGGCGTCGCGTCTGCGGCCCTCCGTGACGGCCCGCCCGAGCTCGGGGTCCGGGAAGGAGGAGAAGAACGGGAACGGCGCGGACGCCGCCCATTCCTCTCCCTGGAACAGCAGTGGCGTGAAGGGGCTGGTCAGCAGCACGGCGGACGCCGCGGCCAACCGGCCCGGGGTGAGGGTGTGGCAGAGCCGGTCGCCGGCGGCGCGGTTGCCGATCTGGTCGTGGTTCTGGGTGAACCCGACGAACCGGAAGCCGGGCACCTTCTCGACGTCGAAGGCCCGCCCCCACGCCTGCCCGCGGAAACCCGAGAACGTGCCGACGTGGAACCAGCCGCGGGTCAGCGTCGCCGACAGCGCGGCGTAGGGGTCGGCGGCGAAGTCGTCGAGGAACCCGTACTTCTCGCCGGTGAGCAGGGCGTGCAGCGCGTGGTGGAAGTCGTCGCTCCACTGCCCGTCCATGCCGTACCCGCCGTCGGCCAGCGGCGTCACGACGGTCGGGTCGTTCGCGTCGGACTCTGCGATCAGCAGCAGCGTCCGGCCGGTCTCGACCTCCAGCCTGTCGACGGCCGCCGACAGCTGCGCGAGCAGGTGCTTGTCGGAGTCGTCCTTCAGCTCGTGGACGGCGTCCAGGCGCAGCCCGTCGACGTGGAAGTCGCGCAGCCACGCGAGCGCCGAGTCGACCAGGTAGTCGCGGACGTCCTGGCAGCCGACGTCGTCGAGGTTGATCGCCGGCCCCCACGGCGTCGAGTGCTTCTCCGTGAAGTACGGGCCGAACTCCGGCAGGTAGTTGCCCGAGGGCCCGAGGTGGTTGTGGACGACGTCGAGCAGCACCGCGAGGCCCTTGGCGTGGCAGGCGTCCACGAGGCGCTTCAACCCGTCGGGGCCGCCGTAGGGCTCGTGCACCGCCCACAGCGCGGCGCCGTCGTAGCCCCAGCCGTTGGGGCCGTCCCACGCCGCCACCGGCATCAGCTCGACATGGGTGACGCCCAGCTCGATCAGGTCGTCGAGGCGGTCGATCACGCCGTCGAAGGTGCCCGACGGCGTGAACGTGCCCACGTGCAGCTCGTAGACGACGGCGCTCTCCAGCGGCAGGCCCCGCCAGTGCCGGTCGGTCCACTCGAACGCCGCGTGGTCGTAGAGGGCGCCGAGGGAGTGGACGCCGTCGGGCAGCCACGCCGCGCGCGGGTCGGGGCGCGCGGGGCCGCCGTCGAGGCTGAACCCGTAGCGGGTGCCCGGCGCGAGGTCGTCGACGCTCGCGCACCACCAGCCCGGCGAGCTGCCCGGCCCGCCCTCCGGCCCCGGGGTGTGCGGCACCGGGGCCATCGGGTGGCGGGTGCCGCTGTCGGCGTCGCCGAGGACGAGGTCGACGCGGCGAGCGCGCGGGGCCCAGACGTGGAGGTCCATGGTCGCCACCTACCCGGGTGGCGATCGCTTCACGCGGGACGAATCGGACCAGTACCCGGCGTGGTCGGCGCGAAACGCTCGGCGATGGTGGGAGTGGGGGATCGCCGGGTGAGTCCTGCCGTCGTCCTTGGCGCGTAGGTAGCCTGGAGAGGTGCTTCCCCTCGACGACTCCGTACGCGCACAACTGGCGGGCGTCTGCGCCCGCTACGGGTTCGCGCGGTTGGAGATCTTCGGGTCGGTGGCCAGGGGCGAGGACACCCCGGCCTCCGATGTCGACGTCCTGTACGAGCTGGTACCCGGGCGTCACCTCGGTTGGGAGATCGAGGACGCCGTCGACGAGCTGGCCGCCATCCTCACCCGGCCCGTGGATCTCGTGTCGAAGCGCGCCCTGCACCCTTTGCTCCGCGACGAGGTCGAGGCCCAGGCAAGGGTGCTGTATGACGCCGCCTGAGCGCCTCTACCTGTCGACCATGCTCGACGCCTGCCGCCGCATCGTCGAACTCACGTCGGGGTGCCAGCTGGCTGACGTCGAGTCCGACCCGACCCGACGTGACGCTCTCCTGTGGAACTTCACGGTGGTGGGGGAGGCTGCCGGCCAGGTCGGCGAGAGCATCAGGGCGGCTCAGCCTGGGATTCCGTGGCGGAGGATGACCGGCACGCGGAACCGCATCGTGCACGGCTACTGGTCGGTCGACCTCGATCTCCTGGTGACGACCGCTCAGCAGCTGGTGCCCGACGTCATCAATCGGCTCGAGGCCGTGATGAGGGACATCGAGGCCTGACGTCGGGCACCGCGCTCGAGTCACGGCATCGCGACGGCGCAGTTCACCCCGTTCAGCGACACGGGGTAGGGGAAGATCACGTTGCCGTTGCGGCCCTCGAGGTGCAAGACGAGCGTCTCCCCGGCCTTCAGCGCGCCCTGGTTGGGCGGCGACTGCACGGTGACCACGCCGTCGGCGAAGCTCCACACGCCGGGGGAGACCTTGACCGGCGTCTGGCCGGTCGTCATCCGCACCGTCCAGTCGGCCAGCGACGCCGGGCCGAGGTTGCGGATCGTCACCGTGGCGCCGGGGGCGTCGACGGCGGGCATGTCGATAGCCGTGCAGGTCAGGTCGGGCTTCGGCCCGGTCGTGGTCGGGGTGGGCGTCGTGGCCGGGGCCGGCTTCAGCTGCACGTCGTCGAGGTACACGTCGGTGGGGATGTCGGGCCCGAGGGAGATCGGGAACTGGTGCAGCGTGAACGTCATGACGTCGGTCAGCGCGGCGCCGGGGACGAAGCGGGTGCGCACGGTCGCCCAGCCGTCGGAGGTCGCCACGGCGGGGAACTGCGTGATCGTCTCGGCGCCCGTCACGTCCAGCTGCAACTTCGACGACAGCTGACCCGGGGCCAGCTTCACCTGCGCGGTCAGCTCGTAGGCCAGCGACGGGCGCTTGTCGAGCACTGCGGTGTCGATCGTCAGCGACGCCCCGGCCGCGTAGCGGACCGCCTTGGCGAGCAGGCCGTACGAGCCGCTCGCCGCGGCCTCCTTCGTGGCCGCGACGACCGAGCCGCGGTAGGAGACCCAGCCCTGCGGCGTCGCGTCCTCGAAGTCGGTGGTCAGCACCGTGCACGTGGGGCACCACGAGCCGGTCGGGGACGGCGTGGGCGTGGGGTCCGTGGGCGTGGGCGTCGGGGTCCTGCTGCACTTGGTGCTCGTCGGCGCCGGCTTGATCTTGACCGGCTTCACGGGGACGCCGACCGTGACGTCGTCCACGCTCACGACTTGCAGGATCTTCGGGTAGCCGCGGCACGGGTCGCCCACCCCCTCCACCACGGTGATCGACACGGCCTCACCCGTGGGGACGAACGCGGCCCGCAGCGTCTGCCACTTCCCCGTCGGGGGGACGCTCGCGGACACCGCCGCGTCCGCGCCCTTGATCAGCAGCGTCACCGGCTTGCGGCGGACCGGCGCGGTCGCCTTGACCGACAGCGTGACGACGACCCGCTGCCCCACCGCCCGAGCCAGCGTCGTCGCCGGGATCGTCGTGCTCGGGCCGTAGCCCTCGGTGATCCGCGCCGGGGCCAGGGCCTGCTTGCCCGACGCCGCGCTCGCGGTGGTGACGCCCAAGGGGGAGCCGTCGGAGAGCGCCCAGCCCTGGCTGTCCGTCTCGAAGTCGTTGACGACGAGCGTGCAGCCGGGCGGGCATCCCGTGGTGCTGGTGGGCTTGGGGCTCTTCGTCTTCGGCGGCTTCGTGGTCTTCGGCTTCGAGCCTGTCGTCGACGCCGCCTGCGACACCCCGTCGGGTGCCGAGGGGACGGCGACTGCCGCGACCGCGACACCCATCCCGGCGGTGAGCGTGAGGACGGCGGCGGGGGCGGCGAGGCGCAGGGACCGGCGGCTGAGGCGCATGGGGCGCCCTTGTCGTCCACGGGCGGCGACCACGACGTCCCCGACCATCGTGCGGGCGAACATAGGGGCGGACGATCACGAGGGTCAACGGCGGCGGGCGCGGATCGGTCGAGCGTGACGGATCGGCGCCTTCTCCTGACTCGCGGCGGCGGGAGACCGGAGGGCCGTCGCGCGTGTGCGAAGCCCGCAGCAGTGCCCTGCACACCCATGACCGGGTCAGCAGGCGGTGAGGTCCGAGACCGACCGGCCGCACGCTGCGCGAAGCGATCATGGCCTGCCGCAGCGGCGGCATCGTGTCCGTGATCGGCGTCTACGGCGGGTTCGTCGACAAGTTCCTTGCCGGCGTGATGAACCGGGCCCTGACCCTCAAGACCGGCCAGTGCCACGTCCAGCGCTACATGCCCTCGCCGCTCGGGCGCATCGAGCGGGGTGAGCTCGACTCACCCGGGTGATCACGCACCGGCTCCTGTTGAGCGAGGCACCCGGCGCCAGCGAGATGTCCGCTGGCGATCGGCGCAGGACGATGCGAGAAGATCGTCCTCAAGCCCTGATCCGCAGCGCCTGCGCCCTGCGCGTCGAACGTGGGGGCTCAGGGCGCGGGTTCGTCCACCGCGGACCTCGCGGCGGTGCACGAGGCGGGCCGCCGCCGTCACCAGCGTGACGGCGGCGGCGCCTCGTCGTCCCAGGTCGTGGCGACGATCGGGACGTCGTCGGGCCGCGTCGTCGTCCACCCGCGCTGCGACGCCGTGCGGCGGTCGACGACGCGGTCGCTGTGCCGCCATACCTGGCGCATGCCGCGCCAGAACAGCGGGGTGTAGAGGACGACGCCCGGCATGCCCCAGAGGAGGAAGGAGTAGAGGAAGAGGACGTACGGCAGGAGCATCACGGCCGTGACCGCGATCCGCCCCGCGAGTCCGAACGTGACGTCGGTGGACCGGAACCGTCCCGACGGCGCCGAGCCGGGGTTTCCGCCAGGGCCGCTGCGGGGCGCTTGCGGCGGTGGCGTCATGTCCTGCCAGGCCGTCATGACACCCCCACGACGAGGACCGCCTCGGGCGCGCCGTCGCGCACCGTCACGTGCCCGAGGACGAGGCGCCCGCCCCGCCGCCCGGGGAGGGTCCACCGCCGCGCGAGGACGCGGCACCTGTCCTTCTCGTCCGGCATCGCATCGGGGCCCGGCGCACAGGTGGCGGCCTCGACGAGGAACCCGGCGTCGAGCAGCCGGTCGCGTACCGCCGCCGTCGCGGACACCGCCGCAGCACCGGCAGCCCCGGACGCCGTCCCACCGGCCGGGGCGGGCGCGCGCAGGGTCAGCGTCAGGGTCCGGCCGGCGGGGCACGCGTCGGACGTCGGCACGGTGTCGTCGGCGCCTCGGGCCCCGCACGCGGTCGAGGCCGTCCAGCCGGCGGGGGTGAGGGCGGCGGTGAGCGCGGCGACGCGGCCGATGCCGCCAGGGTCGGGCGTGCGCGTGGTCCAGTCGGGGTCGTCGTGGGCCCGCCAGGCCCCGACCATCGCCGACGTCGCGCGCTGTCGGACCGTGCTGGGACGCGCCGGGTCGTCGCCGACCGGCGGGCGCACCGTGTCGCCGGTGAGCACCGTGACGACGACGTCGCCGCGGTGGGCGCGTGCCCGGCACCCGGGCGTCCAGTCGACCATGCTGGTGAGGTCGAAGCCGCGGCGCTCCCCGCAGCTCACCTCACCCACGGACCACCCCGCGCCGCGCATGGCCGCGCGGAGGACGCCGGCAGCCTCCGCCGGGGAGTCGGCGGTGGTCCCGCACCAGGCCCAGGCGCCGTCACCGCAGGCGGTGCCGGTGAGGTCCTCCCGCCACCCGGGCCCGAGCGCCGCCGGGTCGAGCGCCTCGGCGTCGGCGCGGGCCTGCGCGAGGGTGGCGCGGGAGACCGACGGCGAGCGCAGGTGCGCCTGCCAGCCCACCCCCGCGGTGAGCAGGGCCAGGGCCGCCGCGGCGGCGACGAGGACCCGCGCCGGGGGCCGCGCGTGGCGGGCGCCCTGGAGCTCGGGGAACGGGGTGGCCGGAAGGGCGGAGGTCGCCGCGTCACGCCAGGCCGGTGCCGACTGCGCCACCGTCCAGGCCACCAGCGCACCGGCACCCGCGGCGGCCAGGCGCACGACGTCGTCCCGGACCGTCGTGGACCCGTCGGGGCCGTCCAGGCCCGCGGGGACGCCGCGCCAGGCGAGCACGGCGACCACCAGCTGCACCGCCGTCGCCGCGTGGGGGAGGCGCGCGGTCGTCGTCCAGGTCGCGGTCAGGGTGGCCGCCACGGTGACGAGGAGGACGGCGAGCAGCCAGCGGTCGTCGTCGACGACCGTCCAGTCGTCACCGCTGGCGACCCACCCGAGGGTGCCCGCCACGGTGAGCGTGCCGAGGCCGACGCCGAGCCGGGCGGCGAGCGCGTGGGCGCGCCGTGCGCCGTCCGGGGCGGGCAGTCCCGGGCCCGCGAGGAGGAGGGGGAGCAGGCAGAGCACCGCCCGCGCCGCGGTGACGGCGAGGGTCGCGACCAGGCCCGGCGAGGGGTCGTCCCAGCGGGCGACGGCGGCCGCCCACGGGTCGAGGCCGAGCATCGAGGTGAGCGCCTGGCCGAGCACCCAGGCGCAAGCGATCAGGCGGGCCGTGCGGGGGTGCCCGCTGCGGTGCAGGAGGAGCAGGAGGAGGCCGGCGACGACCGACGGCCCCACGACGTCGAGCGCGAGGGCGACCTGGGTGGGCCACGTGACGTCCGCGGGGTCCGACACGGCAGCGGAGCTGCGCAGGTGCATCGCGGCGGTGGTCGCCGCGAGCGCCAGGCACCCGCCCGACCACACGAGCAGGTCGGGCACGCGGGAGCGGGCCCCGTTCATGGGGAGGTTCTCGGCGCCGGTCGCGGTGAGGCGTAGGGGCGCGCGGGAGGCAGACCCGCACGGAGCAGTCGGCGGGTCATGCAGCTCAGGCGGCGACGGTGCTCTCGGCCGGGGCCGGAGCGTCCTCGACCCGCAGCTGGCGGGCGGGCACGCGGGACAGCTGCGCGACGACGATCTCGGCGGTCTGCGCGGTACGGCAGTGGATCTCGTCGCACCGGCCGGTGTTCGTGTTGGTGACGTAGACGGTGACCATCGTGGTCGACCCCCTCGGTAATCCGCACCAGCCGACCGGTGCGGGGCTGTCGTACGTGTCGGTGGTCAGGAGCAGGAGCTGTAGTCCAGGTCACATCCGATCGGGTGAGGTGCGCCCAACGGTTCACGATGGCGGTGAGCGGTCGCGCGCCGCCGTGGCCCGGCCGGAGCAACGCTCGGGGGTGCCGGTGTCGCGGGCGCTCACGGGCGGTGAGGGGCACGTGAACGCCTCCCGACCCCTGCCCTCGCCCGTCCGGGTTACACGTCACGCGCCGGGAAGAATCCCCCGCCCGTCGAGGTTGAGTCCCGCATCAAGAGTGTGAGAGCTCAACTATTGAAGGAGTTCCCGTGACCGTCACCCTCGCCGACCGGGGCACCGCCCGCGACGTCCACGACCTCCTCGCCGAGCGCTGGAGTCCGCGCTCGTTCGATCCCGACGCCGTCCTCGACGACGCCACGCTGGTCCGCCTCCTCGAGGCCGCCCGCTGGGCCGCGAGCGCCATGAACGCCCAGCCCTGGCGCTTCCTCGTGGCCCGCCGTGGCACCGAGGCCCACGCCCGGCTGTTCGCCACCCTCGCCGGCACCAACCAGCTGTGGGCGGGCGACGCGTCCGTCCTCGTCCTGGCCGTCGCCGACACCCAGGACGCCGAGGGCAACCCCTGGCACTACGCCGCCTACGACACCGGCCAGGCCGTGGCCCAGCTGACCGTCCAGGCCCACGCCGACGGGCTCGCCGTCCACCAGATGGGCGGGTTCGACCGCGACGCCGTCGCCGAGGCGTTCTCGCTGCCCGAGCGGCTGGTGCCGCAGGTCGTCGTCGCCGTGGGGACGCCGTCCACCCCCGAGCGGCTGCCCGACTTCCTCGCCGAGCGCGAGACCGCCCCCCGGCAGCGCCGCGAGCTCGCCGACCTCCTGCTCAACCCCGAGGACCTGCCCCGATGACCCCCGCAGCCCCCCTGGCCAACCCCCGCCGCTCCCGGCTGTCCGCGCTGCCCACGCTGCCCACGCTGCCCACGGCCCGCGCGCTGAGCGTGCTGCCCGCACCCGCGGGTGAGCGATCCGTCCCGGCGTCGTCACTGCCCGAGGCAGCCGTGCGGACGCGCGTGCGGGTGCCCCTGCGCTTCGCCGACGGCTACGAGACGGTCGCCGACGTCATGACGTTCACCGGCCTCGTCGACGGGCGCGAGCACCTCGCACTCGGGCTCGGGCAGTGGGAGGACGCCGTGGCCGCGGGGGCTGCCGGCGGCGCCGCCCCGCTCGTCCGGGCGCACTCGGAGTGCCTCACGGGCGACGTCTTCGGGTCGCAGCGCTGCGATTGCGGGCCCCAGCTGCGCGAGGCCGTCGAGCGGATCGCCGGTTCCGACGCCGGCGGCGGGCTCCTGCTGTACCTGCGCCAGGAGGGCCGCGGCATCGGCCTCTACGCCAAGCTCGACGCCTACGCCCTGCAGGACGCCGGGCTGGACACCTACGAGGCCAACCGGGCGCTCGGTCACGACGACGACGAGCGCGACTACGCCGCCGCCGTCCAGATGCTCACCGCCCTCGGCGCCTCCCGCGTGCGGCTGCTGACGAACAACCCCGACAAGGTGGCCCAGCTGGCGGCGCACGGCGTCGACGTCGTCGAGCAGGTGCCGACGGCGACCTTCCGCACCGCCGCCAACGCCGGCTACCTCGACGCCAAGATCGCCCACACCGGCCACACGCTGGCGCTCGGCGCCTGAGCACGGCGGCGGGCCCGCTCGCCGCCGGCCGGGCGTCGGCGGCGAGCGGAGGGTCGGGTGGCCCTGACGCTGTGCTGAGCGCAGATGCCCCCTCTTCACCACGACGCGCCGGGGCGTCCTCGGCGTGTCCTCGGGGAGTCGGGGCATCTGGTGCGGGGTGCGGGGGATGGCGCGACAGGCG
Organism: Kineosporiaceae bacterium; assembly: GCA_046330935.1. Taxonomy (GTDB): domain Bacteria; phylum Actinomycetota; class Actinomycetes; order Actinomycetales; family Kineosporiaceae; genus JAXLRU01. Next base: position 512,701 of record JAXLRU010000002.1, on the reverse strand, counting down.
CCGTCGGGCGCTCGTCCGGACCCCGACGGTGGACACGCCCGCGAGGCTCGGGCAGCCTGGCCGCCGTCCATCGCGGCCACGACGAGGAGTCCGTGACGTGCGCAGCCTGCCGCTTCCCCGACCGACGCGACCCGCGCCCACCCGGCGCCTCACCCGGGCCGCCGTCCCCCTCGCAGCCCTCGCGGTCGCCGTCCCGGTGCTCGTGGCGATCGTCCCCGCGGGAGCGGCGTCGGCCGCGGACGCTGCCCAGCCGCTGATCGGCGTCGCGTCCGGCAAGTGCCTCGACGTCGTGGGCGACGCGAAGAAGAAGGGCGCGGCGGTCGAGCTCGACACCGGCGCGGGCGGCGTCGCGAGCCAGGGCTGGGGCGTGAGCAGCACCGGGACGCTCGCCACGTTCGCGGGCAAGCTGTGCCTGCAGGCCGCCAAGGGCGGCAAGACCGCCGGCACCGCGCTGGTGCTCGCCAAGTGCACGGGCAAGAAGCCGCAGCAGTTCGACCTCACCTCGACCGGGACGATCGTCGCGCGGGCCTCCGGGCTGTGCGTGGACGTGATCAACGAGGGCACCGCCGCCGGCACCCCCGTGAAGCTGTGGACGTGCACGGGCGGGGCCAACCAGCGCTGGTCGCGCACCGCCGTCACCACTCCGACGCCGACCCCCACTCCCACCCCGACGCCTACGCAGCCCGGCTGCCCGGCCGCCGGGAACATCACCTACACCCTGAGCCGCTCGGCCCAGCCGACCGCGGCCGAGGCCGACGCCTACCAGCGGATCACCACCGCCATGGACGCCGCGCTGAAGATCTACAACTGCTACCTCACCGTGACGAAGGCGCTGACGGTCTCCTACGTCCCGTCCGTCGCCACGGCCGATGCGAACTGGAACGGGAACATGCGCTTCGGCGCCACCAGCTCGATGCAGCAGATCACCGCCATGCACGAGATCGGCCACACCATGGGCGTGGGCACCTACTCGGCATGGTCGTCGAAGCTGTCGGGCGGCGTCTGGACGGGCTCCCAGGCCAACGATCTCGTGCGGCAGATCACCAACGGCCAGACCACGGCGATCCACGGCGACACGCAGCACTTCTGGCCCTACGGGTTGAACTACACCTCCGAGGTGAAGAGCAACCAGGACCTCATCGACCACGTGCGGATCGTCGGGGCGCTGCGCCGCGACATGGGGTTGTCGAGCTGAACGGCGGTCGGCGCAGCGCCGGGGACCCGGCTCCGATGGCTGCGGTGGCCCTGACCGAGACCGCGGCCAACGCGCCGGTCCTCGCCCACCTGCGCGAGCAGGCCGTGGCGAGCACCGGCCGGGCCATGGACCAGGACGGCTGGCAGCTGCACGCGCACCCCGACCTCGCCGAGCGGCTGGCCGACGCCTGCCCGCCCGGCGCGCGGACGGTCCCCGCGTACGGGCTGTCCGTGCTGGTCGTGGGCGGGGTCGCGGCCGGGTTCGTCCAGGGCAGCGGCTGCCTGTTCCTCCGCCTGCCCGGCGAGCCGCCGCCCGCCACCCGCGGCAGCGACTCCTGCGCGGCCGCCTTCGCCGCTCCCGGCTGGTACGCCGTCGACCCCTGGGGCAGCGACCTGCCCAGCGACGCCGGGCTGCGCCGGCTGCGCTACCTCGTGGCCGCCGCCTGCGAGCACGCCCTGTCGCTGGGCTAGTCCCGCGGGGCGGCCTACAGGCGCGGGTCCACCGGCTCCGACTCCAGCGCGAGGACGGCGAACACCGCCTCGTGCACCCGCCACAACGGTTCGCCCGCGACGGCGCGGTCCAGCGACTCCAGCCCGAGCGCGTACTCGCGCAGCGCCAGCGACCGCTTGTGGCCCAGGCCGCGCTGGCGCAGCCGGGCCAGGTGCTCGGGCTCGCGGTAGTCGGGGCCGTAGATGATCCGCAGGTACTCGGGCCCGCGGACCTTCAGCCCCGGCTGGACCAGCCCGCGCTTGCCCCGGACCAGGCCCGCGACCGGCTTCACCACCATGCCCTCGCCGCCGGCGTCCGTCAGCTCCGTCCACCAGTCGACGCCCGCCGCGCACGACAGGGGGTCCTCCACGTCCACGAGCACCCGCCGGGTCGCCCGCACCAGCCCCGGGTCGGCGGCCACGAGCCGGTCGGCGAGCCCGAGGTGCCACGGGTGCGGGCGGTCGACGAACGACGCGCCACCGCTGGCGGAGCCCGCGGCGAGCAGCTGGAACGGCGCGACCTGGACGCCGTCCAGCCCGTCGACGTCCCAGCAGTAGCGCCGGTAGGCCTCGGTGAACGCCACGGCGTTCGCGGCCCGGGACGCCGTGCGCCCCCGCAGCGGCGAGACGTCGAGTCCTCGCGCCTGCGCCGCCTCCAGCACGGAGACGGCGGCGGGCAGCGCGTGCCGGGCCGCAGCACCCACCGCCGCGTACTGGGTGCGCAGCAGGTCGGCCGCCTTCACGCTCCACGGCAGCAGCTCGGCGTCGAACAGCAGCCACGACGCGTCCAGCTCGTCGAACAGCCCCGCCGCGCTCGCCGCCGCCCGCAGCCTGTCGACGAACGCCTCGGTGAGCGCGCGGGAGAAGAACGGCCGCCCCGTGCGCGTCCACACCGTGCCCGCCGTCCCGCCGGGCGCGCCGAAGCGGGCGCGGGCGGCGTCCAGGTCGCGGCACAGCAGGACGACCGCGCGGGAGCCCATGTGCTTCTCCTCGCCGATCACCTCACGCACCCCGGCGTCGCGGAACGCCTCGAACGCCTGGTCGGGGTGCTCCAGCAGCCCTTCGCGGGCCGACGTCGCGACCGGGCTCATCGTCGGCGGCAGGTACAGCAGCCAGCGCGGGTCCACGGAGAACCGGCTGATCACCTCGAGTGCGGCCGCGGCGTTCTCCTCGCGCACGCTCACCCGCCCGTGGTGGGCGGTCTCGACGACGCGGCGCCCGACGACGTCGTCCAGGTCGAGGACGTCGGGGTCGCGCCGGGTCGGGGCACCGGGCGCGGTCGCGGACGCCGTGTCGTCGGACGCCGCTGCGTCGGACGCCGTCGGGAACGGCCGCGCCGGCGCGTAGTGGACGGCGCGGGCCGGGACGGCGACGAGCTCCTTCTCGGGCCAGCGCAGCGCGGTCAGCCGGCCGCCGAACACGCAGCCGGTGTCGAGGCAGAGGGTGTTGTTGACCCACTCGGGCACCGGGGTCGGCGTGTGCCCGTAGAGGACGGTCGCTCGCCCCCGGTACTCGTTCGCCCAGGGGTAGCGCACGGGCAGGCCGTACTCGTCGGTCTCGCCGGTGGTCTCGCCGTACATGGCGAAGCTGCGCACGCGTCCCGAGGAGCGGTTGTGGAACCGCTCGACGAGGCCCGCGTGCGCGACGACGAGCGCGCCGCCGTCCAGCACGTAGTGCGAGATCAGGCCGTCGCAGAACCGCTCGACGGCGGCCCGGAACTCCTCGGGCTCCGCGGCCAGCTGCGCCAGCGACTCCGCGAGCCCGTGCGTGACCTGCACGTCGCGCCCCCGCAGGGCCTTGACCAGCTTGTTCTCGTGGTTGCCGGAGACGCAGAACGCCGTCCCCGCCGCGACCATGCCCATCACGAGCCGCAGCACGCCCGGGGTGTCGGGGCCGCGGTCGACGAGGTCGCCGACGAACACCGCCCTCCGCCCGCCCGGGTGCGTGGCGCCCACGGCGCGCCCGTCGTCGTCCCGATCGAGGGCGTAGCCGAGGGTGGTGAGCAGCTCGAGCAGCTCCTCCAAGCAGCCGTGGACGTCGCCGATCACGTCGAACGGGCCGGTCTCGTGCCGCAGGTCGGTGAACAGGCGTGCGCGGACGACGCTCGCGGCGTCCACCTCGTCCTCGCCGTGCAGGACGGTGACCTGCCGGAACCCCTCCCGCTGCAGGCCCCGCAGGCCTCGGCGGAGCTGGTCGCGCTGGCGGCGCACGACGTGGGCGCCGAAGTCGCGGTCGGTGCGGGCGGCGTTGCGGGCGACGCAGACGCGCTCGGGCACGTCGAGGACGATCGCGACGGGCAGGACGTCGTGGGCGCGCGCCAGCTCCACCAGCGACTTGCGCGCATCGGGCTGCACGTTCGTGGCGTCGACGACGGTGAGGCGCCCGGCGGCCAGCCGCTTGCCCGCCACGTAGTGGAGCGCGTCGAACGCGTCGCGCGTGGCCGACTGGTCGTTCTCGTCGTCGGAGACCATCCCGCGGAACGCGTCGCTGGAGAGCACCTCGGTGGCCCTGAAGTGGCGCCGCGCGAACGTCGACTTGCCCGAGCCGCTGACGCCCACGAGCACGACGAGGCTCAGCGCGGGGACGGAGACCTCGCTCATGCCGCTGCTCCTTCCCGGGTGAGGACGGCGAGCTGGGTGGGGGCGCCCACCTCGTCGTCGAACGGGCCGACGGGCACGAACCGGGACGTGTAGCCGTGCGCGGCGCCGACTCCCGCCGCCCACGCCTCGAACTCGGCGCGGGTCCACTCGAAGCGGTGGTCGCGGTGGCGCATCGAGCCCGCAGGCAGGCTCGGGAAGCGCACGTTGTACTCGGCGTTCGGGGTCGTCACGACGACCGTGGCGGGCCTGGCCTCGCCGAAGACCGCGCGTTCGAGGGCGGGCAGGCGCTCGGGGTCGACGTGCTCGATCACCTCCATGAGGACGGCGGCGTCGAGGCCGCGCAGCCGCTCGTCGCGGTAGACCAGAGACGACTGGGCGAGGGTGAGGCGCTTCGTGAGGTGCTCGGGCGCGTTGTCCAGCCGTAGCCGGCGGGCCGCGGTCTGCAACGCCCTGATCGAGACGTCGCACGCGGTGACGTGGGTGAACCGGCGGTCGGCGAGCAGCGCCGCGGTCAGCACGCCCTCGCCGCAGCCGAGGTCGGCGACCGTCGCCGCGCCCGCCTCCCGCAGCGCCGTCAGGACGGCGTCCAGTCGCTGCTCGGCGAGGGTGGGCGGCTTGTCGGGGACGGCGTCCGTCGCGATGGCGTCGTCGAGGACGTCCGGGTCGGTGTCGTCCACCTCCGCGAGGCGGGCGAGCGCGTCGCGCGTGAGTCGGGACCGGTGCGCGAGGTAGCGCGAACTGATCAACTCCCGCTCCGGGTGCCCGGCCAGCCACGCCCCGCCGCGGCGCACGAGCTTGTCGACCTCGTCGGAGCCGACCCAGTAGTGCTTCGCGTCGTCCAGCACGGGCAGCAGCACGTAGAGGTGCGACAGCGCGTCGGCCAGCCGCACGGTGCCGGTGAGGGTGACGTCGACGTAGCGGGACGTGCCCCACGCCGGCACCGTCTCGTCGAGGGGGATCGGCGTGGCCGCGACGTCCCAGCCCAGCGGCTCGAACAGGCGGCGGGCGACGTCCGGGCCGCCGCGGCAGGGCAGCACCGGGATCCGGATCGCGAGGGGGATCGGCCGCGCCGCGAGCTCGGGCCGGGCGTCGCAGCGCCCGGTGAGCGCGGTGCCGAACAGGCGGCGCAGCGCGACGGCGAGGAGGCTGCCCGCCGCGTACGGGCGGTCGTTGACGTACTGGCCGAGGCTGAACGCGTCCGGTGCCGTGTGCTTGCCGTGGCCCGAACCGCGGACCAGCGCGACGGGGTCGACCTCCAGCAGCAGCGCCGCCGTGCACTCCTGCACGCTCGCCGTCGGGTACACGACATGCGCCGTGCCCGAGGCCACCTCCAGCGTGTGCAGCTTGTCGGGGTGCTTGTGCAGCAGGAAGCCCAGGTCGGTGGCCGGGGCCGGGTTGCCGTCGGGCGCGGTCATCGTCAGCGTGAGCAGCACGCTGGCATCCTCGCAAGGGCCGAGGCTTTCGTCCCCGGGTTATCCCGGCGCGGCGGGTGGCCGGTCAGTCGCGGCGGTACAGCCGGTAGGGGCCCCTCTCGGTGACGACGCGCAGGCCGCGTGATGTCAGGATCCCGTCCAGGTCTTCCGCCTCGCGACGGCGGGAGTTCAGGACGGCGTAGTCGCTGCGGAGGGGGTGGCCGGCGCTGTCGGTGAACCCGGGCAGCAGGAGGCGCGTGGTGGTGCGAGTGGCCAGGTGCGGGCTGAGGTAGACGTCAGCGGCGACGTCGGCGCCGTCGGGCACGAGCGCGAGGATCGCGGTTGCGTCGGCACAGGTCCCGCAGCGGGTGGCCGCTCCCGAAAGGGCGCCGCCGAGCGGGAAGAACGGGACGAGCGCGACCGCGACGGCGAGGAGAACGACCGGCGCTCGGCGCAACAGCGTGTGCTGCCGGTCGCGCATGACCTCCAGCGCCGCGAAGAAGAGGATGACGGCGAGGGGAGCGTCGTAGTGGTAGTGCCAACTCCACATGCCCTCGTTGCTGGACACGAGCCTGATCGCGGCGGCGGGGAGGGCGAGCAGCAGGAGAGAGCTGCGCAAGGCCAGCCCTGCGACCATCACTAGGAGCAGCGCACCCGTCATCCACGGGGTCGGCGAGGACAGGGATGTCCACACATGCAAGGCCAGACCCGTCACGACACCCGGGGACGCCGTGGACGTATCCGACTCGCCTACGCCCGCGGACCAGTAGGTGAAGCGGCCGTAGTAGCTCAGCGACGGGATGACGACGCCGGTGATCAGGGCAAAGCCTGCCAGCCCGGCCACACCGACGCCGGCACCGAGCCTGCGCCGCCCCCGTGTCCAGAGCACGGCGCCGAGGACGGCGACCGTGAGCGCCTGGTCCTCCTTCACGAGGAGGAGAGGGAGGGCCCACAGGGCACAGGCGACGAAGCGGCGGTCGAGCAGGGACGACAGCGACAGGGCCAGTAGCGGGACCGCGAACGCGATCTCGTGGAAGCCGTAGACCGACATCGTCTGCAGCGGCCAGCACAGGGCGAAGGCCGCGGAAAGGGCCGTCGCAGGCAACGGCTCGAGGTGGCGGAAGGCGGCCCGGCTCAGGACGCCGGCGCCCAGCGCGACCGCGAGAGCCTGCGCGACCAGCAGCGTCACGGGGCTCGGCCAGAGTCGGTAGAACGGCGCGATCAGGGCCACGACGGGGTGGAAGTGGTCGCCGAAGAGGTTGAATCCGTCGGCTTTGGCCGCAGCGAGGGGCGTACCCCCGCGGCTCAAGCCGTCCACTCCCTGGGTGAACAGGGTGAGGTCCTCCCCCATGCGGTACGAACGGAACGCAAGGACCGAAAGCGTGACATGGGCCGCGGCTGTCGCGAGGAAGGCCAGTAGCGGCATGACGCTTCGGAGCCGCGCAGATGCACGCGTGGGGGTGGGGTTGGGCTTCACGGACCTTGGGGAACCGAGGATCTGATCAGGCCTCCCGTGGTCTTTCACAACACCCCTGTTGCGGTGGCCCGCTCTGTCGGTGCTCGTCGTCACCCAGCTACTCTAGACGTAGCTATTCAGGTACCCCGGTCAGGGTGTGTCAGAAACTCTGTGTGCGAGGCGCTCGGCTCAGTTGGTTGGGACTCGGTCACCGTAGGTGATCGCGAGGGTGTTCAGGATCTGCTTCCACCCGTTGATCCGCCCGGTCGGGTTGGCCCGGTTTGGCCCCCGCTGGACCAGGTGCGCCCGGACCGAGGGCGTGCGGTCTTTTCTCGCCTCGATCCCCGTCAGTCCGGCTTCCGTCGTCACAAGCAAACCTTCTGCCCCTCATGGAAGACCCTTGGCAATCCCGGACACCGTAGCCCCAGCGGTACATCGCCGCACCCTGCACAATTCCGTCCTTACGCCGGTGCGGCGCGATCCACGACCAATGTATGGGGGCGGGCGGGAGGGGCTGGTAACAGGCGTGCCGGCTCCGGCCCCGGTGCGGGTAGGGGCACGGGGTTCGTACCCCTACCCGCAGCCCATCAGCGGGTGATCGACGGGGAGTTGAAGTAGCTGCCCGTCTGCATGTCCTTCAGGCGGACGTGGCAGCGCCCCTGTGAGCCGACCTTGAAGACGTACGACTTCGTCTCTCCGGGTGCGATCGGGAAGGCGCCGTTGTCGCCGAACACCCGACCGTTGTCACAAACAAGGTTGAAGTCGACGTAAATGGTCGAGTTCCCGCCGGACTTGTACTACTGCGCGTTGTACCCGGCCGTGTCGTAGGCGATGCACACCTTGCCGTTGGTGTAGCTGTTGCACTGCCAGGCGGGGGCCGCCTCTGCTCCCGCTGTGGCGCCCAGAACGCCGCCTGCGGCCAGGCAAAGAACCATTCCTGCGCGCGTGAGACTCTTCAGCATTGTCTCTCATTTCCCTCGTGTTCTCGCGTGGAGTCCAGAAGGTAGCGAGAAGACAGTTCGAACGGTTGGGACCAAGGTTCGGTGGTGGTCCGAGTCGATCTGGTAAGAGGTGCGGAAGGATCACCGTCGGTGAAGATCCTCCTGCCCTCGAAACAATCTGCAGTGCATTGCTTCTGGCGGTGGCGGTGGCGGTGGCGGTGACGGGGACTCCACCTGCCGTCGAGGCGCGGGATGAGGTTTCGCGGGCGAGATCGGGGTCTTGCGGCACGTGCGGCGATCGTCGCGGTTCCTGCGGCGCGTCAGTCGTGGCGGGCTGCGGGAGGCCTGCACAGAGGGACGGCGCTGCCCCGGGCGGCGTCGCCGCAGGGGATCTTGCTGGTCTTCTTGCAGGTCACCGCCCCGTTCTTCTTCTGCGTCCGACATGTCCTGGTCGTGATCGTGGGGGTCCGCTTGGTCTTCGTGCGCTTGGTCGTCGTGGTGGTCGTCGTCGTGGACGTGCGAGCGGTGGTCGTCGGTGTGGCGGTCTTCGGTGTGGCGGACGTCGGCGTCCCCAGCGAGATCGGAAGCACGAGGTTCGACTGCCACCCTTCGGCGTCCGAGGCGTCGACCCGCACGCTCACGGGCGCGGTGCCGAGCGCGGCCCACAGCTCGAGCTTCACGCACCCGCCGCGCATCGCGGTGGGCGTCCCGGTGCTCGCCTTCAGCCCCTGGCCCTGCGTGTAGTTCTCGTCCCCGGCCACGGGGTCGGTCGGGAAGTAGGCGAACGTCTGCGTCCACGACCAGGAGCCGGTACCGCTGGGGTCGTAGGACACCCGGGCCTGGACGGCGTTGCCGACCGCCGTGCCCGAGTCGACGAAGAGCGCGAACGGGGTGCTGGCGGTGCCGGTGGGCGTGCCCCAGATCCCGCAACGGGTCCACGTCACGGCGTTGCGCGGCGTCCCGTCGCTGGTCACCCCGCCCGCGGACGGCAGCGTCACCCGCGCCGCCCCGGCCCCGCCGGACGGCGAGAGCACGCCGCCGCTGCGCAGGTACAGCGTGGTGGAGGTGAGGGCGGGATCGGTGCCGGTGGGCGTCGGCGTCGGCGAGGTCGACGTGGGCGAGGGTCCGCCGCCGGGGCGGGTGGACGCGACGACGTAGTCGACGAGCATCGGCTTGCCCGGCACGGTCGACGCCGTGGGCGCCCCGGGCCACCCGCCGCCGATAGCCACGTTGAGGATCACGAAGAACCCGTGCCCGGTGGCGTTCGTCCAGGTCGCGGCGTCCATCTGGTCGGAGTGCACCGAGTGGTAGAGCACGCCGTCGAGGTACCAGCGGATCTGCTGCGGGGAGGTGCTGCGGTCGAGCTCCATCGCGTAGGTGTGGAACGCCGTGCCGCACGTCGTGCAAGGGGTCGAGCCGCCGAGCCCGGACGTCTCGTTGCAGGGCCCGCCGGGGTTCACGCCGCAGTGCAGCGTCCCGTAGACGGTCGGGGTGCCGTTGACGGCCTCGAGGATGTCGATCTCGCCCGCCGACGGCCAGTTCGTGGAGACGCCGCGGAAGGGGGCGCCCAGCGTCCAGAACGCAGGCCAGTACCCCTGGGCGGCGGCGCCGGTGACGTCGGGCTGCTTGATCCGGCCCTCGATCCGCAGGAGGCCGCCCGCCGGGGGTTCCAGGTCGGTGCGGCGGGACTCGATCCGGCCCGACGTCCACGACCCGTCGGAGCGCCGCAGCGGGGTGATGGCGAGGTTGCCCCGGCCGTCGAGCGCGACGTTGTCGGTGGAGTCGGTCATCTCCTCGATCTCGCCGGTGCCCCAGTTGGTCGCGGGGCAGCCCGGGTAGCAGTGGCCGAGGTCGTACTGCCAGCGCGAGGAGTCGGGCCGCGACCCCGCCGCACCGTCGAAGTCCTCGGACCAGATCGTCGTCCAGCTCGCGGAGGCCGCCGGCAGGGACGCCGTGGCCGACCCCGCGGACAGCGCGACCAGCCCCGCCGCCGGGAGGGCGAGCGCGGCCCCGAGGGCGGAGAGGACGCGGGCGACCCGGGGGCGCGAGGTGCGGGGAGAGCGGGTGCGCATGGTCGGCTCCGTCGGCTCCGGCGGCGGGTGCGAGGCACCCCTGGGCGCCGGGAAGCCTCCCCGGGCGGCCGGATCGGCGTCAACCGGCGCAGCCGACCCCGGCGCCGAAACGGCCCCGACGGGCACCTGTGGGGGACGCTGCCTGCGACGACGCGTCCGCGGGAGGGGAGAGGCGAAACGACGTCGACCAGGAGGGATCGGCGCGCGAGGATGCTGGTCCCGCAGCACCGACCTGGAGGAGCCGCATGCTGATCCACCCCTGGGACGCCGCCGTGGACGCCGAGGAGTGGCGTGGCTGGTTCGCCGCCACCGACCGGTTCGGCGTGCTCGCCGTCAACCATCGCGACCCGGCCCAGGCGCCCCTCGTCGTCCCGGCGCACGCGACCCTCGCGGGCGAGGAGCTGCTGCTGCACCTGGCCCGCCCCAACCCGGTGTGGCCGCACCTGGAGGCGGCCGAGCAGGTGCGCTTCGCTGTCGTCGGGGACTACGCCTACGTGCCGACGACGTGGCGGGCGGCACCGGGCACGCCCCCGACCGACGGCGTCCCCACCAGCTACTACGCGTCTGTGCAGTTCGTCTGCCGTCCCACCGTCGTCGACGATCCGGGTGAGAAGGCGGCCGTCCTCGCGGCCCAGCTCGCCGACCGGCAGCCCGCCGGCGACCACGCGCAGCTGAGCCCCGACGCCGAGCCGTACGGGCGGATGCTGCCGGGGCTGCGCGCGATCCGCCTGGCGATCCTGCAGGTCGAGGCCAAGTTCAAGTTCGACGACGCGAAGTCCGTCGAGCACCGGGAACGCGTCATCGACCACCTCGAGCAGCGGGCCACCGGCACCGACCGGGGCGCGGCCGACCAGCAACGCCGCCGCCTGGCCGCCGTCGGCGACTGGCAGGAGTTCCGCGCCAGGGGCTGAGCGACGAGCCGGGAGCCGGGGACGCAGGTCCTCGCCCGCTCGCCGCCGGGATGGTCAACACTTCAGTCATGGACGCGGACGGCGAGGGGGCGGCACCCGGGGTGCCCGGCCCACGCGCGCCCGGTTCCGGCGCATCCAGGGCGCGCGGGGGAGTGGGGCGGGGTGCCGACGGCGACCGTCGCGCCCGGGTGCTGGACGCCGTCCGGTCCGCCGCGCAGCCGTTGACGATCGAGGAGGTCGCCGCGGAGGTCGGCCTCGCCACCAGCACCGCGCGGTTCCACCTCGACCACCTCGTGGACTCCGGTGCCGTGCAGGCCGACCGCGACCCGACGCCGCGCCCCGGCCGCCCCCGCCTGCGCTACACGGCGGCCCCCGTGGTCGCCGTGGACGCGCAGGCGGCGATGCTGCGCCTGGCCCAGCTCCTGGCGGCGACCTTCGACGCGGCTGGGGCCGAGGCGGCCGAGCAGGCCGGGCGGGCCTGGGCGCACCGCGTCCTGCAGGAGCACGTGGGCGCGGGGGGCCGCCTGCCCGAGCCCGGTGATCCGGCCGCCGTCGACGACCTCCTCGCCCTGGCCGAGCGCGTCCTGCACGACGAGGGGTTCTCGCCCCGAGCCCGCGAGGACGGCCGGACGCTGGAGCTGCACCACTGCCCCTACCTGGCCGTCGCCGCCGACCACCCGCGCACCGTCTGCGGCATGCACCTGGGGCTGTTGCGCGGCCTGTCCGAGGGCTTCGGGGTCGAGGCGTCCTGGCTGCTCGTGCCCGAACTGGACGGCGACGCGCCCTGCCTCGTGGCGCTCCGGGAACGTCAGGCCGCCCCCGGCGCCCAGCCCGGCGGCTCGTAGGCGCACGCGGGGTCGCTCGCCAGCGGATCGCCGGTCAGGGCGTAGGCCCGCCCGCGCTGACCCCCGCACACCTCGCGGAACTCGCAGGCTCCGCACCGCCCGGACAGCGCGGCCGGGTCGCGCAGGGAGCGGAACAGCGGTGAGTCGCGGTAGAGCCCCACGACGTCGTCGGTCCGCACGTTGCCAGCCACGAGCGGCAGGAAGCCCGAGGGCATGACGTCGCCCGTGTGCGAGACGAAGAGGAAGCCGCGACCGTCGTTGACGCCGCGCGTGGGGCGGTCCAGGCCGTCCCCGAAGGCGAACCCGGCGCCCCGGTCGGCCCCGCGCTGGGCGGCGATCCGCCGGTACATGGGCGCCGCCGTCGCCTTGACGTCGAAGTCGCCCTCAGCGGCGAGGTCGTGCAGCCAGCCCAGCACCTCCTCGTGGCGCTGCGGCGACAGCATCGACAGTCGCCGGCCGCGCCCGGTGGGGACGAGGAAGAACACGCTCCACTGGACCGCCCCCACCTCCCGCACGAAGCGGACCATGTCGGGCAGCAGGTCGACGTTGTCGGCGGTCACGGTGGTGTTGACCTGGGTGCTCAGGCCGACCTCGGCCGCGGCGTGAAGGATCGCCATCGTCCTTTCCCACGAACCCCGGGTGCCGCGGAACGCGTCGTGCACCTGCGGGGTGGGGGCGTCGAGGCTGAGTGCGATCCGCCGTACCCCGGCGTCGCGGGCCCGAGCCAGCCGGTCGACGGTAGCGAGGGCCGTGGCCGTGGGGGTCAGTGAGCAGCGCAACCCGGCCCGGTCGGCGTGGGCGATCAGCTCGAACAGGTCGCGGCGCATCAGCGGGTCCCCTCCCGTGAACACCAGGATGGGTCGGCCGAAGGCCGCGAACCGGTCGATCAGCGCCTTGCCCTCGTCGGTCGTCAGCTCCCCCGGGGCACGCCGCGGCTGGGCGTCGGCGCGGCAGTGCAGGCAGGCGAACGCGCAGGCACGGGTGACCTCCCAGGCGATCGTGAACGGTGCGCGGTCGAAGTCCGTCCCGCGCAGCCACGAGTCGCGGTCGGCGCGCTGCCGCGTCGAGGTGGGGCCCACGGGTCAGGCCCTGGTCAGGCGCAGTCGCCACGCCTGCGGCCCGCGCTCCAGGTAGTCGACGCCGAGCCGGCCGCCACCTCGTGCCCGGAGCTGGTCGAGCAGCGGCAGCGGGTCGTGCGGGGCGACGAGGTCGAAGGACCCGCCCACCGCCAGGGCGTCGAACGCGCCGAGGACGGTCGCGTGCCGGATGGCGTGGGGGATCGTCCGCGCGTCGAGCACGGGGACGGCGTCGTCGGACTCCCCGCAGCCGCAACGCCCGCCGTCGCCGCAGCCGCCCCGTACCGGCGCGGCATCGGCCTGCGCGGCCGGGTCACCCGCGTCCCCGCTGCACCCGCAGCCGCCGTCGCCGCAGCCGCCCTCGCGGCCCAGCAGGTCGTGCATCCCCTCGAGCAGGCTGGCCAGTGAGGTGGCGGGGTCGGCGGCCAGCAGGGGCAGGACGGCGTCGTTCTCCTTGCTCAGGTGGCCGGCGAAGACGGCGGCGAGGGCACGGGCGGCCGCGGCGGCGGCGAGGGGGGTGTCGGCGGCGGCGACCTCCCGGGCCAGGTCCTGCAGGGCGTGGTGCTCGCCGATCATCGCCTCGACGAGGAGCCGCGCGCAGTCGTGGCGGGCGGCGGCGGGGTAGAGGGCGGACTCCTCGGCCTCGGCGTGCGGGAACAGCTCGCCGGTGAGGAACGCGACGAGGCGCGCGCGGGACGCGCGGGCGGCGTCGGTGAAGCGGCCGTCGGAGCAGCTGGACGCGGCGGCGAGGAGTGCGGCGACGTGCGCCTGCAGCGCGCCGGAGAGTTCGGCGTGGTGCGCCACGACGGCGTCGACGGCGCGGGCGTCCGCCTCGTCGGTGGCGAGGACGACGGGGCTGGCGGTGCGGGACATGGTTCCTCCGGTCGGCTTGGCATCGACTCGCTAAATTTATACAGTGAGTTCCGTGGAAATTGCCAACGCCCTCGGTCCCCGGCCCGGTCACGCCGGTCCCCGGCCGGTACCCCTGTCCGGTCCGCGTCGAGCGGTCCTGGACGCCGTCGCGGGCGCGCCCGCGGGGCTGACCGTGGCCGACGTCGCCGGCCGCCTCGGGCTGCACGGCAACACCGCGCGCGAGCACCTCGACGCACTCGCCGAGCAGGGGCTGATCCTGCGCGACCGGGCCCCCGCCCAGGGCCGAGGTCGCCCCGCCTGGCGCTACCGGCCGGCGGCCCTGCCGGCCGACCCCCAGGTCAGGGAGTACGCCGGGCTGGCCGCCGCGCTCGCCGATCACATCGCCCGGACCAGTCCCGACCCGAGCGCCGACGCCCTCGCCGCCGGGCAGGCCTGGGGCGAGGAGCTGGTCAGGGACGAGGACCACCGCGGTGCCGCACACGCCGGCCACCCCGGGGAGGCCGCGCCGGGCGGACGTGCGGCTCGCCGTCACGTCGTTTCGCTGCTGGCGCGGCTCGGCTTCGACCCGCAGGCCGACGACGACGCCACCAGCGTCGCCCTGCGCTCGTGCCCGCTGCTGGAGACCGCCCGCCGCCACCCCGAGGTCGTCTGCTCCGTGCACCTGGGCATCGCGCGGGGCGCCCTGAGCGTGCTCGGCGGCGAGCCCGACCGCACCGACCTGCGCGCCTTCGCCGAGCCCGGCGCATGCCGGCTGCTCCTCGCCGCCGGCCCCGACCGTGGCTGACGCCCCACCCGCGGGACGCCTCGTCGAGGCGCGCCCCCGCGCGGCCGCCGCACCTGTCCGCCCGTCCGCACCCGCCCCTCTGCCGGCGGCGCGCCTCGCGTTCCTGGTCCCGGCGGGCCTGGCCCTGCTGACGGGCCTGGACGCCGGGTTGATACGCCTGGGCCTGCCGGCCCCGGTGCGCGCGTCGCGCCTGCCCGACGTCCACGGCCTGGTCATGGTGCTCGGCTTCGTCGGGACCCTGGTGGCCCTCGAACGCGCGATCGCGCTGGGCCGCGCCTGGGGGTACGTCGCGCCGGGTGGGCTCGCGGCGGGGGCCGTGCTGCTCGTGGGCCCGGTGCCGAGGGCCGCCGCGGCCGCGGTGCTGGTCGTCGGCTCGGCCGCGCTGCTCGCGCTGTACCTGCCGCTGTGGCGGCGCCAGGCCGCCGACGCCGTCCTCGCCCAGGCCCTCGGCGCCGCCCTCGCGCTCGGCGCCTGCCTGCTGTGGGCGGGCGGAGTGCCAGTGCCCGCGTTGCTGCCGTGGCTGGCAGGGTTCCTCGTGCTCACCATCGCGGGCGAGCGCTTGGAGCTGGCGCGGCTGTCGCTGTCGGCCGGACGGGAACGCGCGGTGCTGGCGACCTGCGCGGCGACGACCGTGGCCGTGCCCTGCGCACTGCTGTGGCCGGCGGCGGGGACGGCGCTGCTCGGGGTGGCCGTCCTCGCGCTCGCGGGCGGCCTGGTCGTCTGCGACGTCGCCCGGCGCACGGTGCGGGGGCGCGGGCTGCCGCGCTTCGCCGCCGTCTGCCTGCTCGCCGGGTACGGCTGGCTGGGCGTCGCCGGGACGTCGTGGCTGCTCGCGGGGCCGGTGACCGAGGGCCCGGGGTACGACGCGGTCGTCCACGCCGTGTTCCTCGGCTTCGTGATGTCGATGATCATGGCGCACGCGCCGGTGATCCTCCCCGCGGTGCTGCGCCGGCCGCTGCCCTACCGCCCCGCCATGTACGTGCCCGTCGCCCTGCTGCACGCGACCCTCGCGCTGCGCGTGGGCGTCGGTGACGCTCACGGCCTCACCTGGGCCTGGCAGCTCGGCGGCGTGGGCAACGTCGTCGCCGTCCTCACGTTCCTCGGCGTGGCCGCGCGCTCGTCACTGGCAGGCCCGCGATGAGCGGCCCACGGGCCCGATGGCACCGCCGGGCGGGAACGGTCGTCCTCGCCTGGGCCCTCGCCCTCGCCGCGGCCGTCCTCGCGCACCCCTTCCTCCCGCAGCCGCGGTGGACGCTCGTCCACCTGCTCACCCTCGGCGTCCTCGGCAACGCCGTCCTCGTCTGGAGCTGGCACTTCGCGACGGCGCTGCTGCGGCTGCCCGCCGCGTCCGTCCGGCGCGGCGAGGTCGCCCGGCTCGTCGCCTACAACGCGACCGCGGTGGTCCTCGTCGCCGGCATGCTGAGCGGCGTCCGGGCCCTCGTGGCCGTGGCGGGTGCCGGGCTGGTCGCGGTGGTCGCCGCCCACGCCGTCGCGCTCGCCCACGCCGTCCGCCGCGCCCTGCCCGGGCGCTTCGCCGTGACCCTGCGCTACCTCGTCGCCGCCGCGCTCCTGCTGTGCGTGGGCGGAGCGGGCGGGGTGGTCCTCGGCTCGGGCGGGCTGGAACACCGCGCGGGCACCCTGCCCGAGCGCGTGCTCGTCGCCCACGTGACGCTCGCCGGGTCGGGCTGGCTGGCCCTGACCGTCGTCGGCACCCTGCTCACGCTGTGGCCCACGATGGTGCGAGCACGGATCCCCGACACCGTGCAGCGGCACGCCCGGCTCCTGCTGCCCGCGCTGGTGGTGGCCGTGCTCGCCGCCTCCGCCGCGGTGCTCACCGGGGGCCTGCTCGTGGCGGCCCTCGGCCCGCTCGTCGTGCTCGGGCTGCTCGCCGCCCTGGCCCTGCCCTACCGGCACACGCTGCGACTCAAGGGCGGGGACGTGCCGGTGGCCCCCTCCGCGGTGCCCGTCCTCGCCGGCCTCGGCTGGCTCGCCGCCACCCAGCTCGCGCAGTCCGTCGCCCTCGCGACCGCCCCCGACTGGGTGCGCGCCGCCGACGCCGTCACTGGGCTCACCCCCGCACTGCTCGTGGGGTTCGGCGCGCAGGTGCTCGTCGGTGCGCTCACCTACCTGTGGCCGGTCGTGCTCGGCGGGGGGCCTGCGGCGGTCCGCGACTCCTGCGGCGGGATGGCCCGGGGCTGGGCGGCGCGGGCCGTGCTGCTCGACGCCGGGCTGCTCGGCTGCCTGCTGCCCGTGTCGCCCCCGGCCCGGGTGATCCTCTCGACGCTGGTCGCCGCCTCACTCGCGTGCACGCCCCTCCTCGCCCTGCGGGTCGCCCTGGCCCGCCGCAGCCCGCCGCCGCCCGAGCCCCGCGACGTCCCCGCCCCGCACCCCTTCGGTCAGGCGGTGGCCGGGCTCGTCGCCGTCGTCCTCGCCGTCGCCGGGGGCGTGGGCGTCGACCCGGCCGCGGCGGGGCTGCGGACCGGCGCCGACGCGGCGCCGTCCGCGGGTGGTGCGGCCGTCACGGGGCGCACCACGCGCCTCGTCGTGCACGTCCAGGGCATGCGGTTCGTGCCCGACGTCCTGCGGGTGCCCGCGGGTGACCGCCTCGTCCTCACCCTGGTCAACGACGGCGAGGACCGCCACGACCTCGTGCTCGAGACGGGCGCCCGCACGCCCCGGCTCGTCCCCGGTGGCCGCGCCGACCTCGACGCGGGTCCGATCACCGGGCGCGTCCGCGGCTGGTGCTCCCTGCCCGGGCATCGCATGCGCGGGATGACGTTGACGGTCGAGCCCATCGGCGCGCCCGAGCCCGGGGCCGTGGCCGCCCCCGAGCCCTCCGCGGCCTCGCCCGGGCACCACCACCCCGACGACGCGGACGTGCCGATCCCCGACGCCGACGTCGCCCGCGCGCTCGCGGCACCGCCCGCGGCGTCCTCGGCGGTCGCGGACGCACGGCTGGCCCCGGCCGGGCCCGGGAGCCTGCACCGGATCACCCTGCCGGTCACGCAGACGCGGGTGGAGGTCGCGCCGGGGATCGTCCAGGCCCGCTGGACGTTCGGGGGGACGGCGCCGGGCCCCGTCCTGCACGGCCGGGTCGGCGACACCTTCGAGATCACCCTTCGCAACGACGCGTCCATCGGCCACTCGATCGACTTCCACGCGGGGGCCCTCGCCCCCGACGGGCCGATGCGCACGATCCAGCCGGGTGAGTCGCTGGTGTACCGGTTCCGCGCCGACCAGGCGGGGATCTGGATGTACCACTGCTCGACGATGCCGATGTCGTTGCACCTGGCCAACGGCATGATCGGGGCCGTCGTGATCGACCCGCCCGGCCTTGCGCCCGTGGCCCGCGAGTACGTGCTCGTGCAGTCCGAGCTGTACCTCGGCGCGCCCGGGGACGGCGCCGACGACGACGCGCTGCGCGCCGAGCGTCCCGATCTCGTCGTGTTCAACGGCCGGGCACGACAGTACGACGCGCACCCCCTGCCGGTGGGCGTGGGGGAGCGGGTGCGGGTCTGGGTGCTCGACGCCGGGCCGCAGAGGTCCTCGGCGTTCCACGTCGTCGGCACCCGGTTCGACACGGTGTGGACCGAGGGCGCCTACCGGCTGCGCCCCGGCGCGGGGCCGGGTGCGGGCGGTGCCCAGGTGTTGCCGCTGCTGCCCGCACAGGGCGGGTTCGTGGAGTTCACCCTGCCGGAAGCCGGGCACTACCCGTTCGTCACGCACGCGATGGTGGACGCCGAGCGCGGCGCCCACGGCCTGTTCCTCGCCCGGTGAGCGGGACGGAAGTCCCCCGGTTCCTACGAATGTCATCGGGAAAACTCGAGCTGTCGGACCCGTCAGCGCCCCAGGAGGAAACGATGTCAGCGAAGGCCACGGCAGCGCCGCCGGCGGCACCTCCCA
Organism: Kineosporiaceae bacterium; assembly: GCA_046330935.1. Taxonomy (GTDB): domain Bacteria; phylum Actinomycetota; class Actinomycetes; order Actinomycetales; family Kineosporiaceae; genus JAXLRU01. Next base: position 494,145 of record JAXLRU010000002.1, on the reverse strand, counting down.
CCGACACGGTCCGCGCCTGGACGGTGGTCGCCGTCGCGACGCTCGGCTTCGCCGTCACCTTCTGGGCCTGGGCGCTGATCAGCCCCCTCGCGCCGCGGTTCAAGGAGCAGCTCGGCCTGTCGTCGTTCCAGCAGGCGCTGCTGGTGGCCGTGCCCGTCCTCGTGGGCTCGCTCGGCCGGATCCCCGTGGGCGCGCTCACCGACCGGTTCGGTGGCCGCGTGATGTTCGCCGTGATCGCCTGGGTCACCATCCTGCCGGTGCTGTTCCTCGGCCTCGCCGGCAACGACTCGCTGGCTGCGCTGCTCGTCGGCGGGTTCTTCCTCGGCATCGCGGGCACGTCGTTCGCGGTCGGCGTCCCGCTCGTCAACGCGTGGTTCCCGCCCCGCCAGCGGGGGCTCGCCGTCGGCGTGTTCGGCGCCGGCATGGGCGGGACGGCGATCAGCGCGCTCACCACCGTGAAGCTCGCCACCGCGCACGGGCTGCGCACGCCGTTCCTGGTCACGGCCGCGGCGCTCGCCGTCTACGGGGTGCTCGCGGCGCTCGTGCTGCGCGACGCCCCCGGCCGGGCGGTCCCGACGGCGACCCTCGCCCAGCGGATGGGCGCGGCGATCAAGCTGCGGGTCACCTGGCAGGCGGCGCTGCTGTACGCCGTCGCGTTCGGCGGGTACGTGGCGTTCTCCGTGTACCTGGTCACCTACCTCAAGACCGGCTACCACCTCACCCCGGCCGACGCCTCCAACCGGATGGCCGGGTTCGTGCTCGTCGCCGTCGTGATGCGCCCCCTCGGCGGTGCGCTGTCGGACCGGCTGGGCGCCACCCGTGTGCTCGGCGTCGCGCTCGCCGTCGTCGCGGCCGGTGCCGCCGTGCAGGCGCTGACGCCGTCGCTGGCGCCCACGGGGACGATCGCCTTCCTGTCGATGGCCGCCGCGCTGGGTGCTGGGTCGGGCGCCACGTTCGCCCTGGTCGCGCAGCGCGCCCCCGCCGCCCAGGTCGGCTCGGTGACCGGGCTCGTGGGTGCCGCGGGCGGGCTCGGCGGGTTCGTGCCGCCGCTGCTCATGGGTTCGATCTACGGGCGCTGGGACGACTACGGCCCCGGCCTCGCCGCCCTCGCCGTCGTCGCGCTCGCCAGTGCCGTGTTCGCCGTCCGGGCCGTGGCCCGCCCCGACTCTTCGACCAGGGCCTGACCATGTGCGAGTACTGCGGCTGCCAGGCGCTGGACTCGATCGCCCTGCTCACCGCCGAGCACGACGCCGTCGTCAACCTGATGAGCGACGTGCGGGCGGCCCGGCAGGCCGGTGACCTGGGGGCTCTCGCCGCGGCGGCCCGCGCCATCGCGTCGGTGCTCGCCCCCCACACGGTGGTCGAGGAGGAGGGGTTGTTCCCGGCGATGGCCGCGGAGTTCCCCGACCACGTGGCCAGGCTGCGCGGCGAGCACCGGGTGGTGGAGGCCGCGCTGGGCGCCGCCGTCGCCGCCGGACCCGGCGCCGCGCCGTCCGACCCCGACTGGCCCGAACAGCTCAGCGAGGCCATGCACCTGCTGCGCGAGCACATCCTCGCCGAGCAGGACGGCGTCTTCCCCGCCGCACTGTCGGTGCTCGACGGCGACGCCTGGGACGTCGTGGACGCCGTCCGCGCCCGGGCCGGGACCGCCGTGGACCTCACGGCGAGCGGCCTCGCGGCGGGCTGACCGTCCGTGAGCGCGGCGCGCAGGCGTTCTCTTTCCGAGTATTGTCACGCCAGGTTGACAAAACTCGGAAAGAGATCGCCTCGCCGCTGGCGACACGCCCGAAGGCAGCGCGTCCCACTCGCCGTGCCCTCATCGATCATTCGCGATATGCAACATTCGTGACGAATGTCCGCCGGGCTGACCGGTGGCCAGGCTCCACCAGAGAGGACCCGCCCGTGTCCGAGGCCCTGCTTCAGGCTGGCCGCTACCTGCGCCGGCGCTCGACGACGTCGGACGACGCCCGGAGCATCGAGCACGTCGGCGGGCGAGCGGGGGACAGCTTCTACCGCGACCGCTGGAGCCACGACAAGGTCGTCCGCTCGACGCACGGCGTGAACTGCACGGGCTCGTGCTCGTGGAAGGTCTACGTCAAGGACGGGATCATCACCTGGGAGTCGCAGCAGACCGACTACCCCAGCGTCGGCCCCGACTCCCCGGAGTACGAGCCCCGCGGCTGCCCCCGCGGCGCGGCGTTCAGCTGGTACACGTACTCGCCGACCCGCGTGCGCTACCCCTACGCCCGCGGCGTCCTGGTCGAGCTGTACCGCGAGGCGAAGGCCCGCCACGGCGGCGATCCCGTGGCGGCGTGGGCGGACGTCACCGGCAACCCCGAGTCGCGCAGGAGGTACCAGCAGGCCCGCGGCAAGGGCGGCCAGGTACGCATCTCCTGGGACGAGGCGGTCGAGATCATCGCCGCCGCGCACGTCCACACGATCGCCGAGCACGGCCCCGACCGCGTCGTCGGCTTCTCGCCGATCCCGGCCATGTCGATGGTCAGCCACGCGGCGGGCAGCCGGTTCATCGAGCTGCTCGGCGGGGTGATGACGTCGTTCTACGACTGGTACGCCGACCTGCCCGTCGCCAGCCCGCAGGTGTTCGGCGACCAGACCGACGTCCCCGAGTCGGGCGACTGGTGGAACGCGAGCTACCTGCTGATGTGGGGCTCGAACGTGCCGGTGACCCGCACGCCCGACGCGCACTGGATGGCCGAGGCCCGCTACAAGGGCCAGAAGGTCGTCGTCGTCAGCCCCGACTACGCCGACAACACGAAGTTCGCCGACGAGTGGATGGCCGCGCAGCCCGGCACCGACGGCGCGCTCGCCATGGCGATGGGCCACGTGATCCTCAAGGAGTTCCTCGTCGACCGGCGCGTGCCGTTCTTCGTCGACTACCTGCAGCGGTTCACGGACATGCCGTTCCTGGTCAAGCTGGAGGAGCGCGACTCGCCCGACGGCAAGGCCTACGTGCCCGGCCACTTCCTCACCGCCGCGGACGTCGCGGCGTCGGGGGCGAGCGCGACCGGCGCGACCGAGGCGGACGAGGGCGCGGCCTGGCGCACGGTGCTCGTGGACGGCCGCACGGGCGGGCTCGTCGTGCCGCCCGGGACGATGGGGGACCGCTACACCGAGGCCGGCAAGGGCCGCTGGAACCTCGACCTCGGCGACGTCGCCCCGCAGCTCACCCTGCAGGCGTCGGCCGGTGCGGGGGACCGGCCCGCCGTCGAGGTGCTGCTGCCCCGCTTCGACGCCCCCGACGGCCACGGCGAGGTGCTGCACCGCGGCGTCCCCGTGCGCCGCGTCGGCGAGCACCTCGTGACCACCGTGTTCGACCTCGTCCTGGCCCAGTACGGCGTGTCCCGCGAGGGGCTGCCCGGCACGTGGCCGACCGGCTACGACGACGCGGACGAGCCGTACACCCCCGCCTGGCAGGAGTCGATCACGTCGGTCCCTGCGCAGCAGTGCGTGCGGATCGCCCGCGAGATGGCCCGCAACTCGGAGCAGTCCGGCGGCAAGACCATGATCATCATGGGGGCCGGTGTCTGCCAGTGGTTCCACGGCGACGCGACCTACCGCGCCATGCTCTCGTTGCTGCTGTTCACGGGCTCGATGGGCCGCAACGGCGGCGGCTGGGCGCACTACGTGGGCCAGGAGAAGTGCCGTCCGCTGACCGGACACGCCACGATGGCGATGGCCCTGGACTGGGCACGGCCGCCGCGGCAGATGATCGGGACGGCGTTCTGGTACCTGCACACCGACCAGTGGCGCTACGACGGCTACCGGGCCGACGCACTCACCTCGCCGCTGGCCACGGGCGAGCTGGCCGGGATGCACACGGCCGACACCATCGCGCAGTCCGCCCGCCTGGGCTGGATGCCCAGCTACCCGCAGTTCGACCGCTCCAGCCTCGACGTCGCCGACGAGGCCCGCGCCTGGGCGGAGAAGACCGGCCGGCCCGTCGCCGAGTACGTCGCCGAGGAACTGACCTCGGGCCGGCTCGGCTGGGCGACGGAGGATCCCGACGCCCCCGAGAACTGGCCGCGGGTGCTCACCCTGTGGCGGGCGAACCTGCTCGGCAGCTCGGCGAAGGGCGACGAGTACTTCCTGCGGCACCTGCTCGGGACGCACTCGGCGCTGCGCGCGGAGGAGACCCCGCCCGACAAGCGGCCCCGCGACGTCACCTGGCACGACGAGGCCCCCCAGGGGAAGCTCGACCTGCTCGTCGCCCTCGACTTCCGGATGACCAGCTCGACGATGCTCGCCGACGTCGTCCTGCCCGCGGCCACCTGGTACGAGAAGCACGACCTGTCCTCGACCGACATGCACCCGTTCGTCCATGCGTTCACCCCGGCGATCGACCCGCCGTGGCAGGCGAAGTCCGACTTCGACGCCTTCCACGCCATCGCGCGGCGGTTCAGCGACCTCGCCCGCACGCGCCTGGGGGTGCGGCACGACCTCGTCGCCCAGCCGCTCCAGCACGACTCGCCCGGCGAGACGGCACAGCCCGGGGGCGTCGTCCGCGACTGGCGCCTCGGCCAGGTGCCGCCCGTGCCGGGCACGTCGATGCCGACGATGGTCGTCGTCGAACGCGACTACGGGGCGATCGCCGACAAGCTCGCCGCGGTCGGCCCGCTCGTGGAGACCCTCGGCCTCACGACGAAGGCGCTGACCGTCGTCCCCGGCCCTGAGATCGAGGACCTCAAGCACCGCAACGGGGTGATCCTCGGCGGCGCCGCCGACGGCCGGCCCGCGATCGACACCGACGCGAAGATGGCCGAGGTGATCCTCGCGCTGTCGGGGACGACGAATGGTCGCCTCGCCGTCGAGGGGTTCCGTCGGCTGGAGGAACGCACGGGACGCCGGCTGGTCGACCTCGCGGAGGGCAGCGAGGAGAAGCGGATCACCTTCGCCGACACCCAGGCGCGGCCGGTCCCGGTGATCACGAGCCCGGAGTGGTCGGGCAGCGAGACGGGCGGGCGGCGGTACGCGCCGTTCACCGTCAACGTGGAGCGGCTCAAGCCCTGGCACACCCTGACCGGGCGGATGCACTTCTTCGTCGACCACGCGTGGATGCACGAGTTCGGCGAGGCGATGCCCACCTTCCGGCCGCCGCTGGACATGCAGGGCCTGTTCGGGGAGCCCTCGTTCGGGGTCACCTCGGTGGCGACCACCGATGACGGGCAGGGTGGGCGGCAGGTCGCCGTCCGGTACCTGACCCCGCACTCGAAGTGGTCGATCCACTCCGAGTACCAGGACAACCTGTTCATGCTTTCGCTGTCGCGCGGTGGCCCGGTGGTGTGGATGAGCACCCAGGACGCCGCGGCCATCGGGGTGAAGGACAACGAGTGGGTGGAGGCGGTCAACCGCAACGGCGTGCTCGTCGTCCGCGCGATCGTCACCCACCGCCTGCCCCCGGGGCTGGTGTTCGTCTACCACGCGCAGGAACGCGTGGTGAACGTCCCGATCTCGCAGAACAGCGGGCTGCGCGGCGGCATCCACAACTCGCTGACCCGCATCCTCGTGAAACCCACGCACCTCATCGGCGGGTACGCGCAGCTGTCCTACGCCTTCAACTACCTCGGCCCCACGGGCAACCAGCGGGACGAGGTCACCGTGATCCGCCGTCGCAGCCAGGAGGTGACCTACTGATGCGCGTCATGGCCCAGCTGGCGATGGTGATGAACCTCGACAAGTGCATCGGCTGCCACACCTGTTCGGTCACGTGCAAGCAGGCGTGGACGAACCGGTCGGGCGTCGAGTACGTGTGGTTCAACAACGTCGAGACCCGCCCCGGGCAGGGGTACCCGCGCCGGTACGAGGACCAGGAGCAGTGGCAGGGCGGGTGGGTGCTCAACCGCCGCGGCCGCTTGACGTTGAAGGCCGGGGGGCGGGTGAAGAAGCTGTTCTCGATCTTCTCCAACCCCGTGCTGCCCACGATCGACGACTACTACGAGCCCTGGACCTACGACTACGAGACCCTCACCGACGCGCCCCTGGGCGACGACTTCCCCGTGGCGCGGCCGGCGTCGCTGCTGTCGGGCAAGCCGATGAGCATCGAATGGTCGGCGAACTGGGACGACGACCTCGGCGGCGCGCCCGAGCACGGCCACCTCGACCCGGTGGTCGCGAAGGTGCGCCAGGAAGCCTCGGACAAGGTCAGGTTCGAGTACGAGAAGTCGTTCATGATGTACCTGCCGCGCATCTGCGAGCACTGCCTGAACCCGTCGTGCGTCGCCTCCTGCCCCTCCGGCGCGATGTACAAGCGGAGCGAGGACGGCATCGTCCTCGTCGACCAGGACGCGTGCCGCGGCTGGCGGATGTGCGTCACCGGCTGCCCGTACAAGAAGGTCTACTTCAACCACCGCAGCGGCAAGGCCGAGAAGTGCACGTTCTGCTACCCGCGCATCGAGGTCGGGCTGCCGACGGTGTGCAGCGAGACGTGCGTGGGCCGCCTGCGCTACATCGGGCTCGTGTTCTACGACGCCGACCGCGTCTCCGCCGCGGCGTCGACGCCCGACGAGAAGGAGCTGTTCGGCGCCCAGCTCGACCTCATCCTCGATCCCCACGACCCCGCCGTCATCGCCGGCGCGAAGGCCGAGGGGATCAGCGACGACTGGATCACCGCGGCGCAGCAGTCCCCGGTGTATGCGCTGATCAAGACCTACGGCGTCGCCCTGCCGCTGCACCCGGAGTACCGGACGATGCCGATGGTCTGGTACGTCCCGCCGCTGTCGCCGATCTCCGACGCGCTGCGCGACACCGGCCACGACGGCGAGGACGTCGACAACCTCTTCGGCGCGATCGACACCCTGCGGATCCCCCTGGAGTACCTCGCCGGGCTGTTCACCGCGGGCGACGTCGCGCCGGTCGAGGCCGTGCTGCAGAAGCTCGCCGCGATGCGCGCGTACATGCGCCGGCTCACCCTCGGCGAGGAGCCCGACGAGTCGATCGCCGCTGCCGCGGGCATGACGGGGGCGCAGGTCACCGCCATGTACCGGCTGCTCGCGATCGCCAAGTACTCCGAGCGCTACGTGATCCCCTCCGCCTACGCCGAGGTCGGGCACCAGCTCGAGGAGATCGGCTGCTCCCTGGACGGCGACGGCGGGCCGGGCATGATCGACTCGTTCGATGAAGGGGTGACCCCCTTCGGGAGCGGGCCGTTCGGCGAGGCCTCCGGCCGTCCGGTGCCCGTGACCGTGGAGACGTTCCAGTCGCTGCGGATGCGGCAGACGTCCGACGCCGTCACCTCGCCGCAGGACCGCCGCGGTCAGGTCAACCTGCTCAACTGGGACGGCAAGGCGCGCCCCTCCGGGCGGCTGTTCCCCGACGACCGGCGCGCGTCCTCCCTCGACGCCGGCACCCCCGCCACGTCCGGGGCCACCGCCGGCGGGGGCGCCCCGCCCGGCAGCCCCGGCGTGCTCGGTCCCGGCGAGGCCCTGCCCCGGGGCGAGCAGTGATCGGGCTGGGGCGCCGGCGCGCCTCGTCGGATCCTTCCGGGGCGGGCCTGCGCCCCGGTGCCCCGGCCGCCGGCACGCCCGCCCGCCCGCGCTCGTCCGGTGAGCTCACGGCGTCCGACGTCGCGTGCGTGCTGCAGGCGGCCTCGGTGCTGCTGCAGTACCCGGACGCCGACCGGCTGGCGCTGCGCCCCGTGGTCGCCGACGCCGTCGCGGGCCTCGACGCCCGCGCCTGCGTGCCGGGCGCGCGGGCGCTCGCGGCATTCCTCGACGCCGTCGCGGGCCTGGACGACCGCGAGCTGGCCGAGCACTACGTGCGCGTCCTCGACCGTCGTCGCCGCGCGTGCCTGTACCTGACGTGGTGGACCGACGGCGAGACGCGGCGGCGGGGGCTGTCGTTGGCGCGGTTGAAGGAGGTCTACCGGGAGCACGGGTTCGAGCTGGACGCCGGTGGTGGGGACGGCGCCGAGCTGCCGGACTATCTGCCGGTGATGCTCGAGTTCGCCGCCGCCGTGGCGCTCGACGGGCGCGCCGAGGTGGGCCTGGAGCTGCTGCAACGCCACCGCCCCGGGCTCGAGCTGCTGCGCCTCGCGCTGGCCGACCTGGACTCGCCCTACGGGCACGTCGTCGAGGCCGTCTGCGCCGTCCTGCCGGGCGCCTCGCCCGCCGACGAGGCCGCCGTCCGCGAGCTCGCCCGCACCGGCCCGCCGGGGGAGACGGTCGGGCTCGACGGCGTCCCCGACGGGGTGCTCGACCCCTACGGCGCCCTCGGGCCCACCTCCCTGGCGCCCACCTTCCCGTCGGCGTCCGGGCCGGGTGCGCCCGCCGGTCGCCGTCCGCTGCCGCTGACCGTCACCCCGCCCGTCACCTCTGGAGGCCGCTCGTGAGCGTCGACGTCCTGCTGTGGGGCGTGCTGCCCTACGTCGTGCTCGCGGTGTTCGCCGTGGGCCTGTGGTGGCGGTGGCGCTACGACCAGTTCGGCTGGACGACGCGCTCGTCGCAGCTGTACGAGTCACGGCTGCTGCGCTTCGGCAGCCCGCTGTTCCACTTCGGCATCCTCGTGGTGATCGTCGGCCACGTGATCGGACTGGTCATCCCCAAGTCGTGGACGGACGCCGCCGGGCTCAGCCAGGAGGCCTACCACGTGCAGGCGTTCGTGCTCGGCACGGTCGCGGGCGTCGCGACGCTCGTCGGCGTGGCGATCCTGATCTATCGCCGGCGCACCACCGGGCCCGTGTTCATCGCCACCACCCGCAACGACAAGCTCATGTACGTGGTGCTGCTCGCCGCGATCGTGGCCGGGCTCGCGACGACGCTCGTGTCGTCCCTGGGTGTGGGCGACGTCTCCGACCCCGAGGGACCCGCGCGCAACTACCGGCTGTCGGTGTCGCTGTGGTTCCGCTCGCTGTTCATCCTGCGCCCCGACGTCGACGCCATGTCCGCCGCCGGGTTCGCGTTCCACGTGCACGTGCTGATCGCGTTCGCCCTGTTCGCGCTGTGGCCGTTCACGCGGCTCGTGCACGCGTTCTCCGCGCCCGTGGGGTACCTCGTGCGGCCCTACGTCGTGTACCGGCGGCGCCCGCCCACGTCCGGGACGCCGTCCGCGCGCGATCCCCGGCGCGGCTGGGAGCGCGTCGGTCGCTGACGCCCGCTCCCGCTCGTCCCTGCTTGTCGCTGCCCGTCGCTGCCCGTCGCTGCTCGTCCCTGCTCCGTCCTCGGGAGGACCTCCGCCATGCCCGGCACCGCCACGATCGACCTCACGTCACCCCTGTCCGCCGCCTCCGCCGAGGTGGTCGCCGCCACGGCGGGGGTGGTCGCCGCGCACGCCGAGCAGATCACCGGCGTCTTCTACCCGCGGATGTTCGCGGCCCACCCCGAGCTGCTGCGGGTGTTCAACCAGGGCAACCAGGCCACGGGCGAGCAGAGCAAGGCGCTCGCGGCCTCCGTCGTCGCCTACGCGGTGCAGCTGCTCGACCCGTCCGCGCCGTCGTTCCAGCCGGTGCTGAGTCGCATCGCGCACAAGCACGTCTCGCTGGGGATCCGGCCCGAGCAGTACACGATCGTGGGCCGGCACCTGCTCGCCGCCGTCGGCGAGGTGCTCGGCGACGCCGTCACCCCCGAGATCGCCGCCGCGTGGGACGAGGTCTACTGGCTGTTCGCCACCCAGCTGATCGCCGAGGAGGCGCGGATCTACGCGGCGTCGGGCGTCGACCCGCGCAAGCCGCTGCGCGCCTACCGGGTCGCCCGGCGCATCCCCGAGGCCACTGACGTCGTCTCGCTGCTGCTCGAACCGCTCGACGGCAACCCGCTGCCGCCGATCGTGCCGGGGCAGTACGTGTCGGTGTTCGTGAACCTGCCCGACGGGCAGCGCCAGCCGCGGCAGTACACGGTGTCCTCGACGAGTTCCGGCAGCCGGTTGCGGATCACCGTGGCGAGGGTGCGCGGGCGGGACGGCGCCCCGGACGGGCGGGTGTCGACGTACCTGAACGACGTGGTCGCCGTCGGGGACGTGCTCGACCTCAGCCACCCCGCCGGGGACTTCATCGTCGACGACTCGCACTCGCCGCTGCTGCTCGCCACCGCCGGTTCCGGCATCACCACGGCCCTGCCGATCGTCGAGCACGTCGCCCGGACCCAGCCGCACCGGCAGGTGATCGTCGCCCACGCCGACCGCACCGCCGCCGACCACGCGCTGCGGGCGACCGTCCTGCACGAGGGCGAGCAGATCGACGACTTCACCGCCTACACCTGGTACGAGTCCGTCGACGCCGGGGACACGACGTCGTTCGCCGGGTTCATGGACCTCGGCGACGTCCCCCTGCCCGAGGACGTCCAGGTCTTCACCTGCGGGCCGCTGCCGTTCATGCGGCACGTCCGGGCCTGCCTGCTCGCGCGCGGGGTGCCGCCCGAGGCCGTGCGGTACGAGGTGTTCGGGCCCGACCTGTGGGCGCAGCAGGTTCCGGTCGGGTGAGTGACGGATGAGGGGTGGGCGGGGCCTTCTCACCGGGCGTGAGGTTCATCGACGCCGGGTTCTCCGAGTTGCCTCGGGAGCCACACCTGCTCCCTGGGACCGGGGAATGGCTGCTGGTCGGGGCACTCAAGGGTGCGGAGAAGGGTGTCGCCGACGCCCGCCGACTGTGGGATGAGCGAGCATCTTCCGCCATCACGCCGCATCGAAGACAGGGACGACGAGGAGCCGAGAGACTGGACGCCGCGGCGTTGGCGCCGGCCAAGGGTAAGGCGGTCGTCGTCCGGATGTCGGAGGCGGGCCCAATGTTGCTCCTTGGCCTGCTCGAGCAGTCCTGGCAGGGGAGCGAGAACCAGGACCGCCGGGCCGGTGTTCAGGGCGACGGCCCGCAACGACAAGCGCACAAACGTCGCCCTGCTCGCGACCCCCGGCGTGCTGGGGAGCGCGTCGGCCGCTGACGGCTACTTCGCCTTGAACGCGACCGCGGCCCCCAGAGTCGACTTGCGCGCGCTGTCGGTGGCTCGCACCTGGACTCGGTGACTGCCCTTCGAGACGGTCACCTTGGTCGTCAGTGTGGTTCCCGAGACCGTCGCGCGGACCTTGCCGTCGACGATCAGTTCGTACTTGGTCAGGGTCGCGCCCCAGCTCGGCGCACTCGCCGTCCACCGCACGCCGACCGTGCGGCTGGTCGTGGACGAGGCGGTGGGTGCCGTGACCCGCGGGGCTGTCGGGGCGGTGAGGGCCTTGGTGGTCACCTGCCGAACCGGTCCGTCCGCGCTCAGCCCGACGGTGTCGGTGGTGCGCACCCGGAACGAGTGAGTTCCGGGTGGCACGACGACTCGGACGCTGGTGACAGTCGCGGCCAGCGACGCGACAGCCTTGCCGTCCATGAGCAGCTGCTGGGTCCGGACGCCGGAGAACGCGTCGGTGGGGCGGGTCCAGGACAGGGTCAGCGGCCCGGCCCACGGGGTCCCCGCGACGGCGGCGACGGTCCCGGACACGGGTGGCGTGACGTCGATCCCGACGGTCAGGGACGACCCGGTCAGCCTGCCCCACGCCTCGGCCTCGGCGACCACCGTCAGCGTGTGCTTCCCCTCGGCGAGGGAGCAGTAGCCCAAGGGGTGCCCTGGGCTGATGGCGCCCTGGAGGTACCACGTGGACGTGGTGCTGATGGGGATCGGCGGACCGACCCGCAGGAAGGCGTTCGGCGGACGAGGGAACGCCATCGCGGGAACGCCGTCGACGAGGATGTCCTGGTTGCCCGTGCCTGCTTCGTCATCGCCTGCCGACAGCCCGCTGATCGTCATGGGTTTGCACGCCGTCCAGGTGCCGGAGGCCGGTTGGAGGAGCTTGGGGGCTGCCGGTCGGGTGAGGTCGACGAAGAATGCGGAACTCCGGGTCAGTGACGTGAACCCGTGCTCGTCGCGAGCGGAGACACCGATCATGTTGATGAAGGTGGGGCGGGTCGTCCCCGGCTCGTCGGGGAGGCTCACGGTGACGTGGTCGGACGTCGTCACCAACGAATGTCCGTATCCGTACTCGACGAGGTAGTCGACGGTGGGACTCGCCGGATCCGACGCCTGGGTCCACCGCACGTCGACCACCCGCGAGCCCGGTGTCGCCGTGACCGTGACGTCCTGCGGGTAGGCGGACGGGGCGGTGTCGAACTCGACCTCCAGCACCGTGGGCGCGGAGAAGTTCCCGGCGCGATCCTTCGCCCTCACGGTGAGCGTGTGCGGCCCTTCGGTCCATCCGCCCGCGGGGAGGCAGACCTCGTCCCACCCGGGCGCGGAGATCCCGATTCGGACGCCGTCGTCCAAGGGGTCGCCGTCGATGCCCACCCAGTAGCCGTCGATGCCGCTGGAGTCGGTGGAGGGAGACACCCTGACGGCGTTGCAGGTGCCTTCCCAGACGCGCATCCACGTGCCCGCGGCCGGGCTGAGCACCTCGGGGGCGCTCGGGTAGTCGCCGTCCGTGGCCGGCGGCCGCGGGTCCGGGGCCGCGCCGGCTGACGAGGCAGAGCTCAAGGCGACCACGAGGGCGGCGAAGCAGGCCAGCACGGGGCGTCTCGGCCGCGCACGTGTCGGGTCCTTGATGCCGGGGGTGGACACAGGTGAGCTCCTCGTTCGCGACCGGACTACGAGTGTGCCCTCTCGTCGTCACCAGCAGGTGGGACTTCAGCGTTCGCTCGGGTGAGTTCGCCCACGACGGTTCGGTGCCGCCGTGCGAAAGGACGCCCCGTCGCGGTAGGGGCTTGCCCAGCGCCGGAGCGACGACGGACGCATCCCGTCAGCCCGAGCGTTGCGCGACCGGACGACGTGCCACCCGACCCGCAGCGGCGGAGTCGGCGCCGCGGGCGGCCAGGGTGGCCCGGGCAAGCTCAGGTGGCAGAAGCTCAGCGAACTTCAGCCGCTTCAATGCACGCTCGCTCACCTCGGGGATGACGGACCCGAAGCCCTCGCCGAAACGCTTCCTGGCCTCGTGCAGCGCGCGCATCACCTCTGCGGCTGTGGCCTCCGGAGCCAAAGTGACGTGCAGGTTGGTCCAGGTACCCGGGTCCAGCAGGTTCGGTGCGACCACCGCGAGCGCGGACGCGAGGACGGCATTCGCCCGGGCGCCGGCGAACGTCCACCACCGCGTCCGGGTCTCGTGAGCGACCACGGAGGCGGCGTCGTCCGCGTACCGGCCGTGGGACTCGCGCGCCGACTCCAGCCGGGCCAGGGCGCGACGGCTGAGCTCCACGCGTGCGGGCAGCGCGCCGAGCAACACCCGCCGGATCGCGTCGGAGAGCTCGAACGAGTAGGGCCGCGCCTCGCCGCTCCACGTCGTCACCCCGCCGGCGTCGCTCGGCTCGACGAAGGCGCGGCGCCGCTTCCAGTCGACGTGGGTGACGCGCCAGGGACGGCCGGCCAGCACGATGAGGCGCGGCCCGGCGGCCTTCGTCGTCAGCAGCATCGGGTCGACGCTGCCGACCTCGGTTCGCCCGTGCAGCACGGTGACCTCGGGGGCAGCCGCGAACACCGCGAGGATCTCCATGAAGTTCCTGGCGCCGTACCGGCGTTGCGCCTCGGGGCCGACGAACGCGAGGCCTTCGTCTGCGTCCAGGTGGCCGCTCTCCAGCAGCCATCCGCCGATCAGCGCGAGGTCTTCGTCGTCGGCCAGGCCCAGGGCGGCCAGTCGCGTGGACTCCGTCCGCACGTCGATCCGCCCCTTTTGCAGGGCGAGCCCGAGCAGCTGCTGCGAGGCCACATGCAGCGGCCGTGGCGGCGGGATCACGGGCTCGACGAACCCTTCCTCCAGGAGGAGGAGCAAGGCGACGGCACGCAGCAGTTCGCTGTCGTCGAGAGCGAGGAAGGTCATGTTCCGGCGGCTACCAGGACGCCGCCCCGTACGCCCGAGGCGCTGCAGCAGCGACGCGACAGATGCGGGGGCTCCGAGCTGGACGACGCGGTCGAGGTCGCCGACGTCGATGCCGAGTTCCAGCGTCGACGTCGAGACGATGACGCAGTCGCGTCCCTCCGCGAAAGCGGCCTCGGCTCGGCGGCGCTCGTCGGCGGACAACGACGAGTGCGACGTGTATGTCTCGACGCCGGCCTCGCGCAGCCGCACCGACAGTCCCTCGACCGACCGCCGAGAGTCGGCGAAGACGAGCCGCTTCTCCCCCCGGAACATCTGGGAGAGCACGATGGCGGCGTTGCCCTCACTGCCGACGAAGTCGACGGCGAGTTCGGCGACCACGCCCGGCGCCCCCGCGTCCGGCGCGACCACGGCACCTGGTCGGCCGCGCCCGGCACCCTGGAGCCATGCCAGCAGGTCGACGGGGTTCCCGACCGTCGCGGACAGGCCGACGCGTTGCAGCCGACGCCCGGCGAGGGCCTCGAGGCGGTCGAGGACGGCGAGCAGGTGCCACCCCCGGTCGTCCCCGGCGAAAGCGTGCACCTCGTCCACGATGACTGCGCGCAGGTCCGCGAACACGCGCGGGGCGTCGACGGTGGTGGAGACGAGCATCGCCTCCAGGGACTCCGGGGTCGTCAGGAGGACGGAAGGACGGTCCTGGGCCTGCCGGGCGCGGGCCCCGGGGCCGGTGTCCCCGTGTCGTACCTCGGCGGTGCGCCCCAGCCACCCGGCGTAGGTCTCCAGCCTCGGCTGGAGGTTGTTCAGCAGCGCCTTCAGCGGGCACACGTACAGCAGGGACAGGCGAGGCCAGCCCTCCTCGTGCATCCGCGTGAGCAGCGGGAACATCGCAGCCTCGGTCTTGCCACCAGCGGTGGGCGCCAGCAGGACGGCGTCATGTCCGGCCAACAGCGGGCCGACGGCCTCGGCCTGGAGCGGCCGCAGGGACGGCCAGCCGAGGCTGTTGACGACGTGATGCTGGACGACGGGGTGGAGAAGGTCGAAGGCATCCTGAGGCCCCGACTCCGTCATGCCTGGGCGCCGTCGGGGAGGTCCAGGGCGATGTCGTCGAGCGAGCCCGCCCCGGTGCCGGAGTCGCCGGACGCCACGGCGCGCTCGACGTCGGACAGCTCCGCGGGCCGCACGGTGAGGGCGTAGTCGCGGCGGGGGTCGAAGTCGGGGAACTGGTCGACCCGGTCGAGGACATCGGCGACGAGCTTCTTCAGGTACACCCGTGGGGCGACGCCGACCTTGCCACCGAGAGCGCCGGTGACGGCGTCCGCGAGGGTGGCCAGGTAGGCGTCGTCCACTCGCTGTCGGACGCCCGCGGGGTCGGACGCCCCGTCGGCGTACAGGTCGCGGACACGCACCCCGAGCGCGACCAGAGAGGCACGGTCGAAGCCTGGCAGCCGCAGCTGGACCGCCCGCGGATTGTCGAAGCGCGGGTCGCTGCCGAGATCCGTGGCGAGCCGTTGCGCGAGCGGTGCGAGTCGCTGAGCGCCGGAGGGGCCGTCGTAGAAGGCGGGGGTTCCCGTGACCAGGAGGTACAGGCCGGGAAACCGGCCGGAGTCCACCTCGTCGAGCAGCTGGCGGAGCGCGTTCAGCGCCTTGTCGCGGACGTCGCCTCGAACCCGCTGCAGGGTCTCGACCTCGTCGAGGACGAGCACGAGCCCGGGGTGTCCGGCGTCCCGCAGCACCGTGAGCAGGCCCTGCAGGAACGCCATGGCCCCGAAGTGGTCGAGCTCGCCGCGGACTCCGGCCGCGCGCTTGGCCGCTGCGGCCACCTGGGGCTGCCCGCCCATCCAGGCGGCCAGGCCGTCGGCGAGCGGCGCGTCACCAGTCGTGATCGCAGCCCGGTACCCGCGCAGCGCCTGTGCGAAGACGGGGGTTCGTGACGTGACCTGGGCGAGGCGCCGTTCCAACAGTCGGTCGACGGCTGCGGCCAGGGCGTCGTCCCCGGCTTGGGCGAGCGCCGGGTCGCCGTCGAGCGCATCGGATTCCAGCGTGAACAGCCACGAGTCGAGCACTGCCCGGAACGCGCTGGCCGGGATCGAGGACGTCCGCATCGTCTCGGTCACCCGCCGGTAGACGGTCTCCAGGCGGTGCAGAGGGGTCTGCGTCTCGGAGATCTGGACCTCCGCTGCGGCGAAGCCACGGCGGAGGGCTCGCTCGGCGAGGTGGCGGGTGAAGAACGTCTTGCCGGCGCCGTACTCGCCTCGGACGGCCTTGAACACGGCGCCGCCGGACGCGACGGCGTCGAGTTCGTCGTCGAGTGCGGAGGCGAAGCGGTCGAGGCCGACGGCGAGCAGGTCCAGCCCGGCCTCGGGGACCGTCCCCCGCCGGAGCGCGGCGACGACGTCCCGCCTTCGCCGGGCGGAGACGTCGGCCGTCATGCGAGCACCTCGAACTGCTCGCCGAGGAGGACGAGGTCGAGGACGGCGACGCCGGTGGCCGTGTCGCGGGCGAGGACGGGGTACCCCTCGACGTTGAGCAACTGCTGCACCTGGGTGAGGGCACCGGACAGTCGCGTCTGCGGGACGCCGAGCGCCTGCGCCGCGGGGGTCGCCGCCAGACGGGTGGCCGGGGCCGCCGCCAGGGCGTCGACGAGCCGGGCGACCTGATCGTCGGTGATGATCAGCCGGGAGGCCAGCTTGCGTTGCCGGCGGTACACCGCGGACCGCACGACGGCTCGTCCGAGGCTGCCGGGGACGGCGGCCGGGGTTTCCGCCGTGGGGAGGTCGAACAGCGTCGCACCCGCGGCCGTCGCGCGGTGCTCCGGGACAGTGGCCGCCGGTGCGTCGACGATCGGGGAGGCGTCGTCCCACCAGGCCGGTTGCTGAGGGGGCAGTGCCGACAGCCCGGCCGGCAGGGCCGTGCTCTCGCTCTCGCGAACGAGGACGGCGACCGGGACGACGACCTCCGCGGCACTGGCCCCACCGTGGTAACCGGCCTTCAGCGGCCCGTACCTCAGCGTGGCGTCGACGGCGAGGACCGCTCGCTGCCCCGGGGCGAGCACCCGGGGACCGGAGACCTCGATCTCGCCGTCCCCGGCGGGGGCGTTGGTGCCACGCGAACGGCCGCTCGAGGAGTCCTGGTGGGGCACTTGGGTGCCGAGCCGACGCTCGACCACGTGTCCGTGATCGGCCGTCATGACGACGACGCGTCCGGCGGCGGCAGCGCGAGCCAGCAACGGCTCGAGGTGCTTGACGGCGTCGGCCGTCCAGACCGTGCCGGCGGGGTCGCTGCGGTCGAGTGCGTCGTCGACAGTGTTCAGCACGACGGTGACGAGCCGGACGTCGCCGTCGTCGAGCGCCTGCCCGACGTCGTGGCTGATCGACCAGCCCGCGGCGGTCGTGTCGACCCCCTTCTTGTGGAAGAGCGCCGCGCGGATCTTGCCGGTCTGCGAGGTGATCTCGGTGTATCCGGCACGCTCGGCGGGCTGCTGGCCCTCGGTGAGGCGGCCGCACAGCAGCGAGGTGCGGCTGACCTCGGTGAGCGTGGGCAGGACGGCGAGCGCCCCGCCCCGGTGGGAGGAGCCGTTCAGGGCCGCCTCCGTCCACCCGAGCCGGGTCGTGGCGTCGTCGAGGATCTCCGTCGCGGTCGTCACGCTCATGCCGTCCATCACCAGCAACAGCACCGGCACGCGGGTTGCCAGGGGGATCACCGCGCCGGTGAGCAGCCGCTCCAGGAACCACACGGGTGGTTCCCCGGGGAGGACGTCACGGGTCCCGGGGGAGGTGCCGGCAGGCGCGAGCGCGCGGGCGAACCGGCGCTCCTGTTCGGTTCGCCGGGCGAGGCTGCGGGTCACCACGGCCTGGAGGGCCGGGGACAGTTCGGGGTCGTCGACGCCGGCGAAGGCGTCGTCGAGAGCGGCGTCGGCCCAGGCGTCGTCGCTCAGATGCCGCGTGGCGAGGGCGGCGAGCCGGGCGGGTGCTGCCGCCGGCAGCTCCGGCTCGGGCCGGGCGAGCCAGCGGACGAGCCGGACGGCGGCGGCGAACGGCCGGACGTCCGCCGAGGGGCGAGCGCCGGGGGCGGCCAGGCGGTGGGCGGCCAGCTGCCGCCACGCGACCTCGACGGGCGCGGTGTCGACGGCGCGGGGGTCCTGGACGGCGCGAGGATCGTGGACGGCGCGGCGCAGGGCGTCGGCGAGGACGACGAGCCGCGCGCGCATCCCGCTGGCCAGCAGGTCGGACCCGCGGGCCAGCGGTGTGGCGTGGATCTGGGCGAGGATCTCGTCGCCGCGCCGCAGCACGCGGTCGACGTCGCTGTCCGCACGGCGATCGTGGACCAGGTCGGCGATCAGCGCGTCGCAGGCCCGGCCCAGCGCGGCGAGCGACTGCTCGGAAGGGCGGGGGTCACCCCATCGAGGTTCGAGCCGGACGAGTGCGAGCTGGGCCTGATGCCGGGTGGCGGCGTCCTCGCTGCCGACGGACGTCAGCAGGTGCAGGACCACGCCGAGGGGGACGACGTCGGCGAGCTCTCCCCTGGCGAGCAGCGACGCGACGGGCCGGGCGGCCGGCCCTGCGCGCTCGGCGATCCACTCCAGCGTCGCGTCGGTGAGGCGGTCACCGACGCCGTGGCGGAGTGCCGCCACGGCGCTGACGTGGTCGCTTCCCATCGTCCACCGCAGCACCCCGAGGGGGTCGCCTGCGTCCCCGTCGTAACCGAGGTGGGCCGCGGCGACCGAGCCGAGGGCATGAGCGCGGGTGAGGACGCCGGCGGGCGATGCGGGCCAGCCCTCGACCGGGGTGGCGGCCACCAGGTCGGTGGCGAGGTCGGTGCTGTCGGGACGGGTGGTCAGGAGCGGGTCGATCCCGGTGGCGGCGAAGCGGTGCCGCACCGCCTCCCACGGGTCGGGGTTGCGCACGCGATGCCAGACGAAGTGGGCGAGGATGCCCGCCCCCAGGTCGTCGTCGTCGCGGTCGGTGACGACGACCATCCACTCGCCGTCCCGGTGCTCGGCGAGCGCCTCGCGTGCCGCGAGCGCCGACTCGGCGGGCCGCACGCGCACCGTCCGCCCCTGGTGCTGCAGGTCGGTACGCACGGCGTCGCTCGCGATGCCACGCAGGCCGATGACGCCGTCGCTGTAGTCCATGCTCAGCGCCTCGTCGACCTTGGCCAGGACCATCGCGGGGGAGATCGGGGTGAGGGCCGAGGTCACGGTCACGGGAGGACCCGCCAGACGACCTCGATGTCGTCGTCGGGGTGCTGGTCGAGGAAGTCGCGCAGGTCCTGGAGCAGACCCTCCCGGTCCGCGCGGGTCCGGGCGGTGACACTGCCATAGCTGGTGGCGGGCTGGATCGGGCCGACGCCGGCCGTGGCGGCGGGCAGCGTGAGTGCGCCGGGCTCGCCCGCGGGAGCGGGCGTCTGGCCCTGGGCGGGCGCGGGGGCGCTCGATGCGGGGGCGGAGGCCAGCCAGGCGAAGACGTCGTCCTCGCAGGCTCGCAGCGCGGGCGCGATGCGCCTGGTGTGCTCGTCGCTGGCGAGGGCCTGCCGAAGGGCGTTGACGACGGCGGCGGCCGATGCCGCCCGGGTGTCCTCGCCCGCCATCGCGTGGCGCAGCGGGTCGAGACGGTTCCAGTGGAAGGAGTCGAGGGCGGCGGTGACGGCCGCGGCGGACGACAGCGACGTGCCCGCGATCGTCGGTGTGGCCCCCCCGAGATCGGGATCGGCGAGTGCCTGCACCAGGGCGACGCCGGTGAGGTGACGCGCCTGTTGGGCGAACGCGACGCAGGTACGCGCGGTGCGCAGCCGGTCGCCGTCGGCGAGGCCGAGCCTGCGATAGGCGGCCTCCAGGGACGCCACGAGGGGACCGGCGGCCGGGGCCAGCGCGGCAGCCTTCGCCCGGACCGCGGCGACGAAGGTCGCGACGGCGGGGGCGGTGAGGTAGGCGGCGCCGGGCTCACCGAAGAGGTGGCCCGCGTGGGTGCGCGCCGCCTCCCACTCCTGCGCCGACGGCAGGTCCTGCGTGCGCAACTCCATCGAGGGGTGCAGGGCGCCAGGGTCGGGAGGGGTCGGGAGGGCGCTTCCGTGCTGGTACCACGCGCGCTGGCGCAGCGCGGCCCAGGCGATGACGATCAGGTCGGCGACCTCGTCGCGCAACCCGTGCGCGGGAGTGACGGCGCGGATCCACTGACGCAGCTCGGCCACCGTCACCGGGCCGTCGGCGGGCACGCCGTTGTCCTGCGCGCGGCGCCCGAGGCACCGCTCGATCTCCTGTCCCCACGGGGTGAACCTGTCGTCGCCGAGCAGGTAGTGCATCTCGGTGGCCTTGCCGACGCCGAGAGGACCGGCGATGCGCCGGACGACGGCGGCGTCGGCCTGCAGCTCGACGCGCTTCTCGCTGTCCGCGACGGCCTTCGCGACGTAGGAGGCGACGATCTTCAGGTCGCGGGGCTTCACCTCGACGTTGCCCGGTTCGAAGTGCGGGTGGGCTGGGTGGACGGCGTCCAGGGCCTGCCCGAGCAGGTGCTCGAATGCCTGCCCCAGGGTGGCGCCGATGGGGTTGACCGGGGCGAAGAGCTTCTCGAACGAGACGAGGACGCGGTGGCCCTGCTCGGACTCGTCGAGAAGGACGCCGCGACGCGGAGCGGCGGCGCCGTACGCCTGCTGGATGGCGTCGTCGATGCTGCGCCGCAGCGTGTTGCGCTGGGACTCGAGGATGGAGCGGGCGAGCGCGCGGTCGGTCTCACTGAGGTGGTCGGCGTGGCCCTGCCAGCGCTCGGCGCTGCCGTCGAGCAGCCAGTTGAGGATGACGAGGCGGCGCAGCTCACGGATCTTGTCATCACTGAGGAACCGGGGCAGCCAGACGATCGTGCGGGTGGCGAGCCCGCGGGTGATCATCTCGTCGAGTCGCTGCAGGTCCTCGGCCGAGGAGTGCCCGGGCTCGTCGAAGGGGTGGTCGATGACGACGCGCCACGTGTCGGGTGCGGCGACGAAGTGGTCGTCGGAGAGCCAGCTGCGGTCGCGGACGTTGCCGAACAGGACGTCGACCCGTCGGCGGGAGCCGCGCCACACGATCTCGTGGGGGTACGCGCCCTGGGTGTCGGCCTGACCGACGTCGATACCCAAGCCCTCGGCCACCAGGTCCTTGATGAGTTCGCGTCGGCGGCCCTCGTTGTCCTCGGCCTTGGCCCGCTCGACGATCGACTCGTAGTCGACGTCGGAGAGCTGTACGCGGATGGTGGGGTTACGGTCGTCGCCGTCGAGGTGGATCTCGGGGACGTCGCGTGCCCACGTGCGCACCTTGGACAGGACGACGGAGGCCTCGCCGCCGGGCAGCGGCGACACGATGGAACCGTGGTTGAGCGCCGCCAGCCTCGAGGCGGTCAGCGCCATGAGCGCGGGCACCTTGGGCGCGACCGCGGAGAGCAGCAGGGTCTTGGCGAGGCGGTCGTCGGTGCGGAACGCCGGCGGGACGGCGTCGGGCGCCTCTCGCAGCACGCGCTCGTCGATGCCGTGGATGCCCAGCAACTGCGGGCGCAGCTTCTCGGTGTAGAGGCGGTTCGCCGACCGGAACAGCGCCGCGGCCTCGGCGTCCAGCGCCTGGCCGGTCTGCCCGGCGACGACGAGGTCGAAGGAGTCCCCGACGGGGATCACCTCGTCGATGGTCAGGCTGTCGCGGCGGTCGACGAGCATCTGCTGCATCACCTTGAGCGCGGTGCGTTCGCGCTGCATGACGCTGGCGAGGCTGCGCAGGGTCGAGACGAGCGCGGGGGAGAAGGGGTAGGTGAGGCGGAACGCCTTCTCGTCGGAGCCGCGGTGCTGGTCGTCGGTGTTGACGCCGTCCAGCAGCACGTCCCAGACCGTGGGTCGCCGGTCGATCCCCGCGAACGCCTGTTCCAGCGTGGCCTTCGCCGCCTCGTCCTTCGGTCGCAGCAGTCGGCGGTTCGCGACGTAGGGGAGGTTGTCGTCCCCGAGGCGGATGACCGCGAAGCGGCCCTCCTGGTGGCGGAACGCCCGGTCGAGGGCGTCCTGCTCGGAGCCGCTCGCCCCGGAGTCGGCGAACCACCGCCGCAGGTCCATCTGCCGGGCGACGAACGAGATCAGGGGGATGGCCCGGCCGCCCACGGAGGACTCGACGAACTTCGTGAGCTTCTGCGACTCGCGGCGGAAGAAGGCACGGTCCTGGACCGAGAAGGCCAGCCACAGCACGAGCTCGTCGAGGAACAGGACGACCGCGTCGTAGTGCAGGCCCTTCGCGTGCGCGGAGATCGCGGCGAGGCCACTGTCGAGGTCGACGTACTCGGCCTGCTGGGTGTAGGCACGGAAGTAGCTTTCGACCAGCGCGCTCACGAGCTGCTGCCGGTTCTCGCTCGCCGTCGAGGCGGCACGTGCCTCCGCGTAGCGGGCGGCGTCCCACGTGCCCGCGCCCAGGACGTTCGCCCAGGGGCCGGCGTCGTCGGTGTCGTCCCCGCCGTTGAGGCCCGCGAAGAACGCGGTGTCGCCCATCTGCGCGCGCAACCGCTCGGCGTCGTCCAGCAGGGCGTCGGACTTGTGGACGGCGGGCAGTGGCGCGCCGGGGTGGAGCGCGGCGACCTGGCGGATGTAGCCGCCGAAGATGGCCTCCTCCATCGTGGTGGCGCCGAGGAGATGGAAGGCGAGGGGGAGGACCCGGCGGTCGGCCAGCACGGGGTCGTGCTTCGCGACGACCGGCTGCAGCTCGGGCTTGGCGCGGGCGGCGGGTTCGTGCTGGAGCAGGGCGTGGAGCACGGCCATGAAGTGCGACTTACCGGACCCGAACGAGCCGGTCAGGAACGCGCCGCGGCTGGTGCCCGAAGTGATGCCCTCGGCGACCAGGCCGAGGGCATCGTCGAAGGCGTCGGCGAGGGCGTCGGTGACGACGTATTCGTCGATCGTGCGGGCGGCCGCGCCCTGGCCGACGGAGTCGGTGAGGCGCAGGACGTAGTCCTCCGCGCCCGCGCGCTCGGGGATGTCGATGACGTCTCGGAGGAGGGTGCTCACGCCCGTCTGAGTCCTCTTCGTTGCTCGCGCGCCGCCGATGGTCAGATGCGCTGTGGTCGGTTGCCCACCCTAGCGACGGGCGGTGACCGTCAGGTGGCGGAAACGGCGAGCAGCATCCGGAGCGCCTCGAGGTCGTGGTCGGCGTCGCGGCGAAGCCTGCGGGTGGTCGAGGCGAGGTCGGCGAGTCGGACGACGACCAGCCGGAGCCCGTGGGCGGGGATCAGTTCCTCGCGGCGGGCGTCGTAGAGCGCGCGCTGCAGGCCGCGGTGGACGCCGCTGACGGTGAGCCTATCGGGCTTGTCGAAGTGAGCGACGGGCTCGTCGTGCTGCCGCTCGCGGTACTCGACGACGAGGCGGTGGCCGGGCCAGTAGGAGTCGACCGGGAGCGCGGTGCCCCTGGCGTTCCTGCCGGGATCGCCGCGGAGCCAGTCGAACCGGTGCTGCCGCAAGCCCTTCTCGCCGAGGATCTCGTCGCACAGGTCGAGCACGTACGCCTCGTCGCTGGTTTCACGCCCCATGGACACATCGTGACGTCTTCCCGGCTGCATGGCGGAGTTCGACAGGTCGGCCCCGCGAGTCCGCTTGGCTTCGTAGGCTCGCGCAATGGCAGCAGAACGTGGGGGAACACGGCGCGTACCGATGGTGGTCGAGATCCCGGACGGTACGCACCTGTCGGACAGCAGAGGTTCGGACGGGCAGAGCCCGTTGCTCCGCGACGACGAGACGGGCGAGTTGGTGGGTCACGCCACCTTGCATCCGGCGGACGGCAGTTGCGCTTGCATGCACCCCCTCGCGCAGCCGGACAGTAGGCCCTCGGCGCTCGCGAAGCTGATCGGCGAGGTGCTGCTGATGGCGGTGGTGAAGGGTGTGGAGGCGTTGGCGCCGCACGCGCATCGATGGTGGGACGACCGAGCCCTTCCCGCAATCGCGGCGCGATGGAAGCGGGTGACGAGCCTCAGGAAGCAGGGACGAGCAGAGCGAGTGGACGAGCTCGTCGCAGTGGTCGCATCGGCGGCGACGGGCACAGCTCTCGATCTCTCGGCCCCCATCGGCGAGTCGATGACGAGCGCCGAGGCCCGTGAGAGGTGGGCTGCAGCCCTGGTCGCACGGGCCTTCAGCGACGTGCAGTTCCGGCGTCTGCGCGAGGCGCGGATCGAGGACGAGGACGTGGTCGGGCCCTTGCCGCTGGACGTCGCCGGGCTGTCGCAGGAGGAGGTCACGGCCGCCGTCGTCCGCATGCTCAAGGCCGACTCGTCCTTGCTCGACCGCCTGCTCGGGAACCCTTGGCCGGTCGAGAGACAGCCTGGACGGAGGGAGTTGCCGCCCCCGACGGGGGGCGGAGCGGGGTAGGGGCCGTCAGCCGGTTCGCCTCGTCCACTTCTGCATGTCCGGGTCCCACGATGCCCCCCGTGCCGACCCGGTCATGGCGGGCTCGAGGAATGCCGCGACGAAGGCTTCGGCGTCCGCGAGGTCGTGCAGGCCGTCGCAGTGGGGGACTTTCGCGGCGATCGCAGGGTAGTCCCGCACCCA
This sequence comes from Kineosporiaceae bacterium, assembly GCA_046330935.1. Classification (GTDB taxonomy): domain Bacteria; phylum Actinomycetota; class Actinomycetes; order Actinomycetales; family Kineosporiaceae; genus JAXLRU01. The sequence continues at coordinate 469,833 of JAXLRU010000002.1, read as the reverse complement.
GTCTCGTGGGACGCCGAAGGTGGACGAGAGCGGGAGGCCGCGGTGGTGGCGTTCCCCGGCGATCGCCGCGTACAGCGCCTCGCCATCGATCGTCTGGGTCCGAGCGAAGACGACGAGGTCCACCAGGTCACGGGTCCGACTCGACCGCGTGCCGTCGGAGTAGACAGCCTCGGTGGCGGCGAGCTTGTCGGCGATGTGGTCGACGACCGGGTACGCCCGGACAGTCGCCGGGACGACGCCGGGTACCTCGATCGGGGGGTTCGGCGAGACGGCGTCGGGTGCGGCCGTCATCAGGGAACCGGTGACGAGGTCGACGCTGAAGCTCTCGCAGCGGCGGGTGCCGCAGTACGCGTCGACCTTGAGTCGGTAGCCAGTCACCTGCGGCTGTCGGGCGTTGCCCGCCTGCTTCTCCGTGACGATCACGAACCGGAAGTGGTCGGAGAGGTCGATCTCGAGCGCCTGCCTCAGAGCCACGAGAGCGTCCTCGATGTCGCCGAGGCTGCGCAGAAGGTCGACGTCCTTGCTGTGCCTCGCGTCGTGGACCCGGGCGAGGACGGCCGTCCCGCCCTTGAGCACCCAGGGTGCCTCTGGGTCGGCAAAGACGCGGGCCAGGAATCGGTCGTAGACGAACCGGCGGGTGAGCTCGTTGGCTGGCCGACCCGTCGCCTTGGCGGCCGTCCGAGCCCGATCGCTGATGGCGCGCCACAGCGCCGCGCCGTCGCGGTACTCGGAACCACTCATGGCTCGTCCTCTCCGCCGGCTTCGTCGCGGTCATCAATGGCCGGTTGCGCTGTGGATGCGGATTGGAGTGCTTGCAGCGATCGGAGCAGCTCCTGGAACGCCGCTTGTGTCGTCGGGTCCTCGAGCCAGCTCATGATGCGTGCCCGAGTTTCGGGCGTGGGCATCGCAGCGGCGAGGGCTTTGCGAGCAGCTGCGACCGCCGGCGCGGCCGCCTGTCGGATACCTTCTCCGATCGGGGCGAGGGCGGTCTGAGTGTTCGCGGCGAGCGTGGTCACCGCCGCGCGGACGCTCGGGTTGGCCGAGGCCGAGAGGATGACCAGCGTGAGCAGTTCGGCGACGACCACGGCATCAGGTCGGGTGCCAGGACGAGCTGCAAGGGTCCGGATCGCAACCTCAAGCTCGGACCCGGTCTTTTCGGGCACAGCGAGTGCGGACTCGGGTGCCCCGCCGGCGGTGAGCAGCTTCACTGCGAGCTCAGACCCGGCCCGGGCCCGATGGCGACTGGCGAGTGGCTGCAGTGCCCGTGCCAGGACACGGACGTCGGCTGAGCCCTGGCGGACGGCGTCGGCTGCGACCTGACCGACGTGCTCGATGTCATGGCCTGCGGAGAGGAGATCGGCGACCGTGCGAGCGGCCGTCGTGACAGGGAGCCCTGCCACGAGCGTCACCTCCGCGGGGGACAGCGAGCCGCGGTGGGCTCGTGTCCCCGCGCGCCTGGCCTGGTACCGGGTGGGCAGCGTGAACTCGTGCTCGTCCGCGAGGAGGTCCCCCAGGTCGTGCAGGCGGGCGGCCGAGGCGTGAGAGACGACTCCGGCGGCAATGGGATCTCTGAGCCGGCTCGTGATGTCGAGGGTCGGTTGCAGGGCGATCCAGGCGGCGCGGAGTCCGAGGAGTTCGTCGCCGATGACGGCGGGGAAGGCATAGACGCCGTGCGCAACGCGTTCGAGGATGCCGCTGTCGACCAGGCGGGCCAGCCGCACTCGCGAGACACCGATCGTGTGCGCCTGGGCGGCAGTCAGGAGCCCCCATTGGCCAGAGGCCAGGTCGCTCAGCTCGGCCAGCCGCGCGGTCTCCATGCTTCGAATGTAACAGACATGGAGATACATCTGCAGCATGAGTGCGGTGATGAGGGGTGGCGGCCAGGACGAGCCGGCTGCGAGCGGGGCGAGCGCAAAGTAACACTACGACGGACCGCCGTAGTGTTACTTTGCGTCGCTGCCAGGCTGCCGCGTAGGGGTGCGCGCCGACCTTGCAGTCCGGGTCAGCGCAGGGGCGCGCGGGGCAGTTCGTGGTGCCAGAAGTTCACGTCTCGATGCCGCGAGGTCCTCTGTGTATCGCCGGAGAACCACGCGTTGGGCAGGCGGTGGTCGTGGGACCAGCCGCGGTCCTCGCAGATCGCGGCGATGGTCGAGTCGATCACCTGCACGACCACGGCCAGGATGCCTCGCGCGTGCCCGTTCTGGATGGTGGTGCCGTTGGCGTCGCTGTCCAGGAACGGCACGTCCTTCGCGCGGCAGACCTCCTCCAGGGCCGCGTTGGCTCGGTGGGCTCCTGCGTTTCGGACGAAAATGGCGGACTCGAGGAAGTCCTCGACGCCCCAGCGATCCGTGGTGGCGGTGCCTCGGCGAGACCATCGGTTGGGTTTCGAGCCGGTCCTGCCGGTCCGGGACGTCGACCACCCAGCGCTCCAGCAGCGACGGCTTCCGCTTGTCGAGCCAACCGAGGCTCTCAGTGACCGTGCCACGGTGGTGGCTCACCTACGAGCGGAACCCGGGGTTCGCGTCGTACCTGGGCTCCAGCGGTCTCCCGTTCCGGCCGTACTCCGAGTTCAAGGCCGGCAGCAAGTACCACCTGCCCGTTCCGCCAAGGGCGAGTTCGGGTGATTAGTCCTCAAGACCGGGCCCTGGACTACGACGAGGTGGCAGCGTCGTCGCGAGTGCACTCGGAGGTCACTTCGACGGAGGCGGGGCGGGGGTAGATCGTCTCCCAGCGGTCGGTGAACCTACTGATGTCCTCCGTGTGCACGTTGATGTAGCCGCTGCGGTTGCGCAGGATCTGCAGCAGTTCCTTCTCCGGCCAGCACAGCCGCTCGACGAAGGTGGAGAAGCTGCGCCCCGAGGCGTCGGCGTAGGCAAGGAACACCTTCGCCCGGTCTGCATCGGGGCTTCGGTCGGCGAAGCTCATGGCCAGGTCGAGGTCGCCGAGCAGCGGGGCGTCGGTGAGGTAGGACCCGAACACGCGGATCTCGGTGATCACCAACGGCCTTCCCGTGTCCTCGTTGTACGCGATCGCGCGATCGAGGACGCCGGTCAGGAGGGAATCCACTTTCGCACGCGTGATCGGCTTGAGGAACGACGCCATGGTCAGCGCACCACCGGTCACGGTGGTGCGCCAGAGTGGCCAGGGGCCGCCTTCTGGCAGTTCATCGTTCTCAGGATCGCCCTTGGCGGAGTCCACCCTCAGCAGGAAACCGTCTGCGGCCAGTGCCTCGAGCAGCGGCACCACCTCCCGCTCCGTCATCCGGGCACGCCAGGCCACGACCTCGGTCTCCCGGTAATCACCCGCCACTGCGCGGGCCACGGAGCGGGCCAGCTCCGGCGCCATCCCGGCGACGAGGGTTCCACGTTGCAGCCGCATGTCCGCGCTCCCCGTTCTCGGCTGGACGGCTGATGGGCCGCCAGGGGCGTCGGGCGCCGCCGCTGTGCGGAGGTTAGCCGCGAGAGGCGACATTCTGAGGCGACACCTCGACCGGCTCGGGCCGGGCGTCCTCACGGTGCCAGGCCATGACGGCGACGAGTGCCGTCAGGCTGAGTGCGGCGGCACCGAGGAGGATGACGCGCTCGTCCGCGATGGACAGCAGCGCACCGGCTGCGGCGGCCGCACCTCCTGATCCGATGTTGTACGCCGAGCCGAGGGCCGCATTCGCCTCGGTGTGCCGTCCGGCCTCGATCATCTCGCCCACGAGCAGGTAGCCGACGATGAACATCGGCGTCATGCCGGCGCCGAGCACGAGGGCTCCGGCGACAGCCCCAGGGAATCCCGTGCTGAGGCCCATGACGGCCGTGCCCGACGCCACGGCCACCAAGGCCAGGGCGTACTGGGACCGCGCGGTGACACGAGGCTGCTTGACGCGGCCGAAGAGGAGACCGGCGGCGACTCCGCCGAGGGAGATGACGGCGAGGATGACGCCCGAGACCTCTGGGGCGGAGTGGTGCTCGGCCCATGCGGGCAGGACGACGGCGGCCGTGCCCATGGCGATGCCGAGGCCGGACATCGGGGCGAGCAGTGCGGCGCCGCCGCGGGTGAACACCACCCCACGACGACCGCCGCTCCTGCCCTCAGCTCGCACGCCTGCCGTGGGCGATCGCTTCTCGAACGTCTCCCAGACCAGTCCACCGGAGGCTCGGGCGAACGTCAGGAGGAGGGCGGTGCCGACGAGGGCTGCCCCTGCGCCGACGGCGACTGCCCAGCGGGGCCCGGCGACCGCCCAGATCCCCGCCGTCAGCAGGGGCGAGACGACGAATCCCGCCTCCTCCAGGACCGAGTCGAGGGAGTGCAGGGCCCGGTTCTCCTCGCGGGTCGCCGCGATGGCCGTCCAGGTACTGCGGAGGACGGCGCTCGACGGCGGCGCCGCCGCTGGGGACAACCCCAGCGCGATCAGAGCGGCGATGGGGGCGACGTCCGCCACGAGAGCCCCCAGCAGGATCAGGCCGCCGAAGGCGACGGCCATGATCGGAAGCATGGTGGCGGCGCCGCGGCGGTCCACGAGGCGACCGCGAGCGGGCCCGGTGAAGGCGCCGACGAGCAGGAACGACGCGAACGCGACGCCCGCCAGGGAAGGGCTGTCGGCCTCGGTGAACATGGCCACCGCCCCGAACGGGACCACGCCTGCGGCGAGGCGGCCGAGAACGGCCGCGAGCAGGAGCCCGCTGAGTCCGCGGCGGCGGAGGATCCGGCCGTAGGTCACGGATTCGTGAGTCATGTGCGCACGTCCAGTTCGAGGGCGGGGTGGCAGGCGGAGGCGTGGACGACGACGTCGCGAGCTCGAGTCCAGTTCACGAGGTGACCGATCACCTCCGTCGGCTGCGCGTCGGCGTCGGACGGATCCCACTCGAAGGCCTCGACCACGAGAACCTTGTCCTTTCCGCGACGGGCGGCGATACGGCCCGCCAGTTCATTGCCCGAGAGAATGGGCATGGAGAAATATCCGAACTGGCGTTTCGTGGCAGGTTTGTAAGCTTCGAGCAGCCAGTCGCGGCCGAACAGGTTCTTCTGGCGAGGACGATGCCAGACGAGCGAGTCGAAGGGTGACAACGGGATCGAGCGCGGCTCGCCCCGCTCGTCGTGAGCCGTGGACGACGCAGCCTTTGAGAGCCATGCGCCACCGATGCCCTCGACCAAGGCGACCTGGGCGTCGAGGTCGTGCAGCGTCGACTCCACCACCGCCGGCGGCAGCCGGAAGTAGTCGGCCACGTCCTCGGTCGTACCGACGCCGAGCGCCCGCAGTGCGACCGTGACCAGCCGCCCCAAACATTCGCGGTCCGTGAGATCGTCCCCGGCGATGAGGTGCGAGGGCAGAACCTGCTCAGTCAGGGCGTACACCCGCTGGTTGCCCCGCCGCTCCAACACGACCGCCTCGCCCGTTGCCTGCAGCCACTCGGCTGCCCAGCGATTCGGTGAGGAGCGTTCCCATCCGGAGCCCACCGACCCACCGAGGTCGCGAAGCGTCAGGCCCCCCTCCGCTGCAAGCCGTCGCCGAACGTGGTCGCAGGCTCCCGGGTCCACCTCGGGACCGCGCCAACCGTGCCGTAGGAAGCTGCGTCGACGAACGGCCATCGCTGGCCAGAGGTCGATCGGCAGGATCGAGATGGCGTGCCCCCAGTACTCGAAGGTGGCCACCTGGCAATCTGCCGTCCCGAGCAGACCGGCATCCTCGAGCGTGACTCCACGGGCCAACCCCACCAGTTCCTGCGATCGGCGGACGACGGAGATGGCATCGACCTGCACGCACTGAACGGCATCGAGGGCCTCGGGGAGGGTGCGGGTCCTGCCGTCGAGGCCCTGCGCCGCGACCGCGACTCGTCTCGCTTCGGCGCGAGTCAGACTCACGGTCACGAGGCCGGTGCCGTTTCCGAAGCCCGTACCGAGAGGCTGTCGGGATGCAGCAGCACGATGCGGGCGATCTCGTCCCCGCGTCGGATAGGGACCGGACGCTGCGGGCGGATGGGGAGACTGCATCCCTGACGTGACATCCGGCGGAGCATCGGGGGAGTGAAGACACCGATCTGGACGTCGAGTTCGGGTAGCCGGGGGCTGGGCAGGACGAGGAGGGAGTGCTTCTCGACCCCGTCGATCGCCCAGCCGAGCCGCCATTCCACCGTGTCCGCCCCGTTGGGGACGAACGTGTTCTCCCAGTTCCCCTCCGTGGAGCGGAATTGGTAAAGGTGCAGCCACGATGTGCGCTGAACGGCCAGGGCGGTCGTCTCGCGCGTCCAGAGTTCCGAGAGTCCGGCGGCCTTGACGGCCGTGGCCGGGTCCTCGTCAGGAGTCAACTCCACCTGCGTGAGCGGGCCGACAGTGACGTCGATGGGACTCGACACCCGCCAGCCCAGCTCCTGGCCCAGCACCCAGGGCGCGCAGAACTCCGCCTGCCGTTCCGCGCGTACGTAACGGAAGTGTTCGCGGTACATCTTCGCCCGGTCACGGGCGGCGGCGACGTCGACATCCGCCTTGCTAGGGCAGATCGCCCATTCATGGACTTGCCGGAAACTGATCATTCTGAGGGTCCCCCAGGTGAGGGGGTGGGGGCACGCAGCAGCGCGTGCCCCCACCCCCGACTTCCTGCCGTGTTCTCCAGCCTCAGGCGGGCGTGGCCTCATTCACTAGGTCCCGCACGGCGGTGTCCAACGCCGTCGCGTGGATGCTCACCTTCTCGCTGTCGAAGACGCTCACGCTGCAGGGCCCGTGCCCGACACGGATCTCCTCGAAGGCCACGGGGCCGTCAACGGCGAGATCGGCGTCGGCGAGTCGCAGCACCGTGAGCGAGTGCGGCTGGTGCGGCACGTCGGCGCGCATCACCGTGTTGCGGGAGAAGGCCGAGATGTAGGCGGTCTCGTCGTTGTCGTCGATGGCGATGCCTCGCGGAGCGGGTCCGACCGGGATGTAGCGCGTGACGGAGAACGTCTCCATCGAGATCACCGCGACGTTGGAGGTCCGCTCCAACGTGACCAGCGCGTACCGGTTATCGGGTGTGAAGGCGATGGCACGCGCTCCGTCGGATTCGACGGGCACCCGGGCGACGATCTCCCGCGTCGTGAGGTCGATCACCGGCACGTATTCCACCGCGTTGCAGGCGACGAGCGCGTAAAGACCCTGCCGGTCCACGTTCAGGCTGTAGGGGAACGCGTTCTCCTCGATGCGGATACGTGCGACCTCACGCACGGACTGCTGCGACTCCCGGCCGAGCCCCGACACGTCGAGGACGGCGATGTAGCCGGATCCCCACACGCAGACGTAGACGTAGTCCCCGGAGGGGTCGACCGCCATGTGACGCGGATCGCGCCCCACGGCCACCTGCGTGATCTCCTGACGCGACTCCAGGTCGACGACCGAGATCGTGTTCGCGCCGGAGTTCGAGACGACGAGATACTTCTCGCCCGCCACCAGCGCCATCCCGCGCGGGCCGGCGCCCACCTGAATGCGGGCGATCTCCCGATGCGTGAGCGCATCGAGTTCGCTCACCGTATTGGTGCTCGTGTTGCAGACGAACCCGCGTCCGTCCGACGTGAACTTCACGCTGCCGCGTGGCGCGTTTCCCACAGGAATGCGAGTGACGACCTGGTGTTCCGATCCGTTCTTGCGAATGACGCTGACCTGCCCGGAGTCGGTGTCGGTCGAGTAGATCTCCACAGCCATGACAATGGTTCCCCTCGTGGTGGATCGATCTGGCTCAGGGAGTCAAGCACGAAACGGATGTTATGTCTAGATCTTCCGGTGTGCCCTGTTTGCCGGGCGTGTCCCTGCCCTCACCCGCCGAGGTTGCGACCGGTGCCGGCCAGCAACGCCGTACCGGTCACCGGTCCACACTCAGGGCTTGGGCTTGCGGCCGCGGGTGGGCGGGGCGGGGCGCCAGGCGTGGAGGTCGGCGAGGGTCTTGCCGACCTGGTGGGCTCGGCTGCGGAGTTCTTCCTCCAGGTAGTCGGCGAGGTTGAGCTGGTAGGTGGGGTCGGTGGTGTCGTGCCACTGCCGGACCCACGGCTGCAACTCGGCCAGGCCCGCGACGAGCGGGACGAGCCGGGCGTCGGCCCAGCCCTCCGACTCGCGTTCGGCGATGACGGCGGCCAGGGCGAGGGCCTGTTGGGCGTGGTCCCAGCCGGCCCAGCCGAGCAGCTGCGTCGAGTCGGTCTCGCGGCTCGCGTCCGGGTAGAGGACGAACCGCTCCTTGGGGACGTCGAGCTTGCCGCGGTGCTGCCACCACGACTGCTTGCGGAAGTCCGCCGACGTGTACTTCGGTGGCACCGGGATCGTCCCGACCGCCTCACCGGCGTCCTCGCGGCGCTGCAGGTCCCACGTCTCCTCCCACGCCTCACGCTTGCGCAACCCCGTGTCCTTCAGCCGGTACGCGGCGAGGAACGGGACCGACTCGTCCTCCAGCAGGTCCGCGAGGTTCTGGGTGACGGAGCGGTCGCGGCGGCCCGACCACAGCTCCAGCACCTGCACGAGGTCCGCATCGCGGCTCACCGCGTCCGCGAGCTGCGCGACCGACCGGGCCGTCGGCCGGCCGTGCGCGTCGAACCAGTACGTCCGCGCCTCCAACCGGTCGAGCAGCCACGCGCGCAGGGCCTTCTCGACCCGCTTCTCCCACGGTTCGCTCGCCCAGCGCCGCTTGTACTCCGGCCTCTCCAGGAGGTTGATGAACTTGTTCGACTCCATCAGGTCGAGCCGGCGCTGCACCATCTCCTGGTACGCGGCCGGCCAGTGCGCGGGGACCTCCGTGATAGGAGTCGAGCCGTGCCGGGCGAACCACGCCGTCGACTCCTCGCCCGCCGCGACCTTGCGCGCCAGCGCGATCTCGAACGCGCGTTCCCCGAGCCGGACGCCGGGCAGCTCGCCCCCGCTGTACGTCACGTCCTCGTCGAGCAGGCCGTACAGGCGGTACACCTCCCAGTCGAGCTCCTCCTGCTCTGCGATCATCAGCCCGCGCGTGCGCTGGAGCTCGACGTGCAGGTCGCCCAGGGCCGTCGGCGGACGGTGCGGGCGCGTCGGCGCCGAGCACGGCGGCGAACTTCGCGGACGACGACGTGGCGGCCTGGTCGAGGACGCGCGCCCTTGTGGTCGGCAGGGTTCGAGTGTAGCGGGAAGTCCTTGATGGTCGTTCCAAGAATTGGAAGAATCTTTCCCATTCGCTTGACGCAAATCCCCCATTGATTCCCCCGTTGCCCTTGCCGTGGCATTTCTGCTTAAGCCAGAAGCAGGCGGAGGATGAATTGAGAATACCCAACAGTGCCAGGAAGTTCGTCATCAGTCGACCCTGGGGAAGTTTCACGACCGGCGCCGTTTGCTTGAACAATTTTCCTTGGCGATCAAGCACGAAATGGTTATGCGTTGCCACTTCCGCAAAGGCCAGGGAATACTTGGAAGCCCCTCGGTCCTTGGGTAGCTGATGCCATTCAAGCCAGTGTCGACCATCGGTTTCGTAGGTACCCCCGGAGAAAGTTGGCCTGTTCTTCAATTCGGCCCGGCATTCCCCCAATGGTGGCGCGCCCAAGCTGATCGCTTCTCGGAAATGGTGCTGCTAAGGGTGTCATCGTAGGGGAACCATGCGGCAGTGTCGCTGACCGCTCTGTAGTCGCGCACCAGGTCGCCAAGACCGGGGCCGAGACCTGCTCACCCGAGTCCGAATCGCCTGCATAAGCGTTCGAACGACTACCTGCGTCGTCAGAGCCCATGATGCCGACAAATCCAATTCGATATGTGATCCCTCCAAGCCGCGAGCGTTTCCGCTTCCAGCGTGGATACCATTGCGCTGGCGCCGCCACCGCTCAAGCTCCACGGGTGAGTGTCGAGCGCAGTCCGGGGAGGTCGGTGACTGAGACGTACCTGTTGTCGAACTCCGCCAAGTTGATGTTGTCAACGATTGAACGCCAGACCAGGCCGATCGCCGGGTCAAGTCCGGCTGGCCCGGCTCGCTCCGCACTCCGAGGACGGCCTGACGGTGTTGCCCCCATGAAGGCTTCGTGGGCGGCCGGGACGAGGATTACGGTCGGCGTGCCGTGCCCGGGAATGTAGGCGCCAGAGGTATCCACGACCAGCCGCAGATCCTGCATGCTCAGGAACTCCTCGGATCAGCTTCGACCCGAACTCCCGCTCAAGGAATGAGTTCGACGTGATCTGCCCCGTCCACCCCGCGGGACGGTCACTCTTGCTTAGGCGCGCGAGCTGGAAGAAGCGCTGCAGAATGGCACTGTCAACGCATACTTGTCGGTAGACCTTCGGGTATCGAGCCCGGTAGCGGGCGTTGAGCGTGTTGTCCTTCACCGTGATGTACGGCGGATTTCCCACTACCACGTCGTACTGTCCGGGCATCAGAGCCGATCGAGCAGGGCGACGTCCTCGCTCTGGTAGGCGAACGTCCCCGCACTGAGATCGAGGCCGGTCAGCTCGTCGAGCGCTCCCTGGCCGCCCCCGTGGAGCAGCGAATCTCCGCTGGCGAGATGGAAGGTGAACCCCGGTGCATCCTCCAGTCGCGCCAACTCACACGCCCTGAAGGCCGCCACCACCAGGCGAACTGCGTGACCGCCACGGCGAAGGGGTTGAGGTCGACCCCGTGAACGGCGTCCAGGGCCTTCGCACCTCCGTGCCTGCACCTCCAGCCCTGGCGCGGCCGACGCCCAGCGCGGTCGTTGAGCCGGGCGAAGGCCCCGAGCAGGAAGTGCCCCGACCCGCACGTCGGGTCGATCATCGAGAACCCCTCGAGGGCCGCTCGCGCAGGGCCGGTTCGAGGGTCTGGTCGAGGATGAACTCCTCGACGAACTCGGGCGTCTGCAGCAGGGCGAACGTCTTCGGCGTAGTCCGAGAGGTCCTGATAGAGATCCCCGAGGAACCGCGTCGACAGCTCCGGGTCGTGCAGGTCCCACACGAGCGAACCGTCGGCCGTCCGCTCCCGCCAGAACGCGATCAGCCGCTTCGCGGCCGGGCCCGACGGCGACACCGACCACAGCGGCGAGTGCGACTCCACCAGCTCCTTCGTCGCCCGCAGCGACCCCAGGTAAGAGACGGCCTGCAGCAGCCACTCGCGGTCGGTCTCCTCCGGGTGCTGCCGGAAGTACGCCAGCTCCGCGTCCAGCGCCTCCTGCCGCCGCCGCTCCGGCCCCGCGATCCACACCGGCTTGAGCAGCGCGTTGTCCTCGCAGAACCGGACGAACACCGTCGTCAGCACCCACGCGACCGCGGCCTGCGTGACGCGGTCGTCGCGCCACTCCACCCACGACATCGCCGTCCGCTCGCGGTTCACCGCCTGCTGATGCTCGACGGTCCACCGGCCCCGCACGTCCGGCTGCGACTCCACGCGCTGGCGCAGGTCACTCTCCAGCTCCAGCACGACCCGCTTCAACGCCGCCGTCAGACCCGACGAGACCGCCACCGCTCAGGACTCCCTCTGCACGCCTGCCACCCCGGACGGGGCGGCGGCCATGCTGTCGATCCACTCGTTGTCGAGCACCACGAACTGGTTCGGCGCCGCCAACGGCACCGGACGCCCGTCCACCAGCGGCCCGTAGTTGCCCCCGAGCTGCGGCACCAGCAGCCACACCGCCCGGGCCCGCGCCGCCGCCAGATCCGTCCACCGCGACAGCAGCGCCACGTTGTCGTACCGCGCCAGCGGCGCGGCCTCCGTCAACAACAACGGCGCCCGGCCGTCGCCGTCCGCCAACGCCCGCTCGACCGCGGCCTCGACGTCGGGCCACGCCCGCTGCACCAACGCGCTCAACCCGCGCCCTGCCGTCGTCGACGCGCCGGCCGTGTCCGCCCGGCGCACCTCCTGCCACGGCACCTTCGCCGCCGCCGACGACGCCCGCAACGACTCCAACAGCACCTGCGTGAGGTCCAGCACCGTCGCGCCATACCGGTGCTCCGCGACGTCGGCGAACCGGCGCATCCTGTCCGCGTACACGCCCAACGCCACGAACGACCGGCTCGCCAACGACGCCTCCAACCGGGCCCCCAGCGCCCCCGTCACCCCCACCGGCGACGTCGTCAACGCCAACGTCGTCGGACGCCGCGGCTCCAGGCCCGTCGTCGCCCCGCCCGCCTCCACCGCCCGGTACGCGCCCCTGCGGTCGTCGAACACCAGCGGCAAACCCGCGTCGCGGACCACCGCGTCCAACACCGGCCTCGTCGGCAGGTCCGCCAGCGCGGGGAACCGCACCCGCACCCGGTCCCGCAGCTCCACCGCCGTCAACTCCAGCCCGCCGAACCCCGCGAACGTCGACGCCACCGCAGCCGTCGCCGACAGGTCGCGGTGGTGCAGGTCCCCGTTGCCCGAGGCCGCAGCCCTCGTCGACGCCGCAGCCGCCAACGCCACCCGCCGCGACGGCTCCGCCAACGCCCCCTGCCCCTGCGCGGGCGGCACGGCCAGGTCCAACCGGGTCCGCACCCGCGCCGCCGGCACCAGCACCCGCTCCGCGTCGCCCGCAGCCGCGACGATCCGGTCCGCCTCCGCGCCCAACGACTCCGCGACGTCGAACAGCGCCGGATCCGACGCCAGCAACGTCACCACCCCGCCGCGGCGCCGCACCCACACCGGCGTCGGCTTCGCGTCGTCCGCCCGGAACGTCGCCCGCCGCCGGTCCAACGCCAGACGCAACAACCCCCGCAGCAGCCGCTCGTCCGGGTGCGGCTCCTCCGCCAACGACTCCGCGACGACCCGCGTCAGCTCCGCGACCGTCGCCACCTCACCCAGCTCGCTCAGCCCCGCCGAGACCCGACCCGACAGCGACTCCAGTAGCTCGCACGCCTCCGCGTCGGCCGCCCACACCCCCTGCAGCGCGTCCAGCAGCTGACCCGCGCGCGCCGGCGTCACCGGCGGGTCCAACCGCGCCGCCAGCACCGCCTGCGTCGCGAACGCCTCCACGTCCCCCGCGAACCCGAGGACGAGCCGGACCATCGCGCCCCGCGACGGCGTCCGCGGCGTCGCCGCCACCCGGTGCAGGAGGTCAGCGGCATCCGACGGCGTCAAAGCGCGCCCCGGACGGCGTGCGACCCCCGCCGTCCCCAGCCGGGCCTTCCACTCCTTCATCCGCGCGGTGATCTGCCCCCGCGTCGCATTCGCCACCCCCCGCAGCCGGCTCAGGCGCACCGGGTCGATCGTCAGCAGCTCCCCGACCGTGTGGACGTCGTACGGCTCCAACGCCGACAGCGCCCGCGCCGTCAACCCCGAGTCCCGCAACGGCGTGGTCAGCGTCGCGCGGCCCGCCAACTCGTCGTCCGAATCGTCCGGCTGCGTCGTCGCCCCACCCGAGAACAGCGCCAGCCACTCCGCGCGCATCTGCTCCGCCGTGTGGTGACGCTCCCGCGCGTCCCGCGCCAGCGCCGTCCGGAAGAACGGCACCAGGCCTGCCGCCAGCGCCGGGTCGAACGCCTCGAGCTCCACCGTCGGCGCGTCGGGGACCGTCGCCGGGTCGGCGTCACCGTCCCCGTGCACCGGCGTCGCGCCCGTCGCCATCTCGAACAGCACGACCGCCGCCGCGTACCGCTCCGCCGCCGAGTCGTAGCGGTTACGCGTCCCGCCGAGGAACGGGTCCAGGTAGGGCGGGGTGCCCGCGCTCGTGGCCGCCGCAGCCGCCCCCGACAGCGAGAAGTCGAACAGCACCAGGTGCTTCTGCCGGTCGCCGCGGCCCTCCCGCACGCCCAGGTTCGCGGGCTTGATGTCGCGGTGGTCGACGCCCGCCTTGTCCAGGGCCACGAGCATGTCCAGGACGTCCGTGCCGTACCGCTCCAACAGGTCCAGCGAGAGGCGGGTGCGGTGGCGCAGGACGTCGGCCAGCGTGGACTCGCCCGCGCTCTCCAGCAGCAACGCCCGCCGCCCGCCCACGACCAGCGGGCCCTCCACCAGACGGACGAACCGTGGCCCCTTCAGCCGCGACAGCACCGCCGCCTCGTCGTCCAGGCGCGCCGCCGCCGCCTCGTCCAGGGCGACCTTCAACACGCGCGTCGTGTCGGCACCCTCGGCGAGCAGGTCCTCCACCTGCAGGCCGACCGCCGTCGACCCCTGACCCAACCGCTTGTCCAGGCGGAACCGGCCGTCCAGGACCGTGCCCGGGACGGCGTCCAACGGGTCGACGCGGTCGTCACCCGTCGCCGCCTCCCGCTCCGCCGCAGACAACTGCGCCAGCGCCGTCGTCACGTCCGGAGTCCGCTGACTCGGCGACGGCCGGGTCGCCTTCAGCACCAGCGAGCGCACCGTGCTCGACACCTGGGGCAGCTCGATCGCCAGGTCCAGGCCCTGCTGCTCGCGCAAGCGCTGCTTCAACGCGGCGCTCGACGCCGCCGGCGCCGCGCCCGTGAGCAGGTAGAAGGCCAGAGAACCCCAGGCGTAGACGTCCAGGCGCACCCGATCGGCGTCGGGTGACCAGAGGTTCTCCGGCGGCGTGAACACCTCTGCCAGCCCCTGCGACTCCTCGCCGCCCGGCAGCCCGAACAACGTCGTCACGCCCCGGGTCGCGCCCTGCGTCGCGCTCGCCCGCTGCGCCGACCCGGCGGTCTGCCAGTCACCCACCCTGACCTTGACGTCGGCCGTCCCCGGCACCTGCCACACCCACACCGCCAGCGGCGACAACCCACGGTGGACGACCTTGTTGTTGTGCGCGTACTGCAGAGCCTCGCCGATCTGGCGGATCATCGACAGCTGCGTCGGCAAGGGCACGCCCTGACGCTGATCGGCCAGCCACAGGTCGAGCCGCTGCCACTGCGGGTCGTACGGGTAGACGGTGCCGATTCCGAGCTCGGACTCCACCAGGTCGCGCGGGCGCAGCAGGCCGTCGTGTTGCAGCCGCGACATCAACCGGAACTCGTGCTCGGCCACCTGCCGTGCCGCGGCCCGCTCCTGCTGGCCCGCCGACGGTGCCAGCACGTGGAACCGGATTCGGGCCCTGTCGGTGGCCACCACCTTGTGCGAGGCCAACCAGTCCTGCCAGCCCGTACCCGAATCGATCGCCTGGTCCTCGATCACCCACGAGCCGGCCTCACGCTCGCGGCGCTGGACCAGACCGATCCGGGCCAGGAGCTCGACGAGGATCAGCTCCTGGTTGCGACCCACCGCCCGCCGCCCCGCCGGCTGCCGGACCAGTTCCGAGATGCCGGGCAGACCGCTACGTGCCTCGTTGCCGTCCAGCCCGTACAAGCCGAGCGCGCTCGACGGGCTCAACAGGCAGCGCATGTCGGGGTGGTGCAGGAACACCGACTCCTGCACGAACGGGATGACGTCACGCGGGTCCGGGATCGTCGTCCGCTTCTCCGCCGCCCACACCCGTAGCTCGTCCGTGAGCCGGCTCGCCAGGTACTGCGCCTTGCGGCGCGCCAGCTTCAGCGGCGAATCCTCGGGACGGCGGCCGTCCCGTGCCCACCGCTGGTCGTCGCCCCGTAGTGTCCCGGAGTAGTACTTGAGCTCGATCAGGTGCAGGGCGCCCCGCCCCAGCAGCAACAGGTCGACCTCGTGCCAGCGACCCCGCGAGTCCCGGAACTCCACGTTGGACCAGGCACGGAACGGGGTCTCGTCAGGGATGATCGCCCGAATGCGCTCCAGGCCGTCCTGCTCGTGGGCGAACTGCGACGGCGTCACCTCGACCCACCGCTCGCCGGACGCCGTCACCTGATCACCCCTCAAGCCCCGCGCGCTCGCCATCGGTCGCCTGCTCGTCACCATAGCGGGCCGCCCTGTCCTCCTTGGCGCGCAAGCGGGAGCGCCTGAGGGGCGGGCAAGGGCGCTGTAGGGTTTACCGACGCGACGCAAGCGCACAACTGGGGGTTAGCGGTATGCGAGTTCGTGCAGTGGTCGGGGGGGGCCTGTCAGTCCTCCTGTCCATGACGGGCGTCGTCAGTGGCAGCACTGCGGGCACGGGTGGGTCGAGGGCCGACGCGCGGACCGCGTCGTTGGCGACGGCGTCAAGGAAACCCCCCACCGGCGTGGCGGGGCCCCATGGGGGCCGCTACGTCGCAGCCGCCAGTCTCGGCCAGGCGCTGACGACCCTCGATCGCTTGGAAGCAGGTGAGCTGGCCGCGGGATCGGTGTCTTTCGGGCCGTGCACGCTCTACCCCTCACCGATCCGCCTACGATCAAACGGCTGGGTCGGGACGAAGCCCCAGACGAAGTGCAGCGCAGCGGTGACGAGCATCAACCACTCCACGGACATGCGGTACAAATTCCTGATCTGGTGGCGCCTGAAGGGCACCCGCACGGCGGGAAATCAAGGACAGAGTTCGTTGCAGCAGAAGAACGTGGAATTCGCGTGCGACAGCGACGAAGAGACGGGCTGGGGCAGTACGACCCTGGGGACGGTCGTCTACGGGGGTAAGACCTACTACGCGCGTGTTTATCCCGAGCGGGTTTCTCTGGATTGCGGTGGGTGACGTGGTTTCTACTTTCCGCAGGCGGTCCGGCCCGTCCACCTGCTGGCTCGTCTACCTCTCGCCGTCAAGGAGCGACAGGGCTCCCGCTGAGGCGGGGGAAGCGGCCCTGACTCTTGCTGCGGTCACGGGCGACGAAGAGACGGCCAGGCGCCTGGTCCACGAGGCACTCCACAGGCTGGGTCAGGTGCCCAACCTCGTCGAGGACCGCCCTTTCGTCGCATCCGACGGAGGCGTACTGGGAGGGGACAACCGCCAGGTCCACATTCTCGTGACGGGCGGACCCCACTGCCTCGAGGGTCGCGAGGTCTTCGCCGTCGACAGCGAAGCGCAGGCTCGCGCCCAGGAGTGGCGCGTCCGGGGGGTCCTCGACGCTCGCGTCGTTGACGCGGTCGCCAACACGTGGATGGTCGACGCTGACGGACGCCCCATCGTTGGCTGAACCCATTCCCCTCACCGACTCGGAAGGTGCAGCCGGACCCGAGCCCCACCCGACGGCGAGGCCCCGATCTCGACCCGCCCGCCGTGCGCGTCGAGGGTCTCGGCGACGATCGACAGCCCCAACCCGCTGCCGGGCAGCGAGCGAGCGGCGTCCGAGCGCCAGAACCGCTCCGCCACCCGTTCCCGGTCCGGGGCGGCGATCCCCGGCCCCTCGTCGTCCACGGTCACCACGCCGCCGACGAGCCGGACGCCGATCCGCGAACCGTCGGGGGAGAACTTCACGGCGTTGTCGAGCACGTTCACGACGGCCCGTTCCAGCGCGACGGCGTCGGCGTCGTCCACCGTCCACGGCGCCACGTCGACGTCGATCCGCCGCGCACCCGCCCGCCGGAGCGCCCGGTCCACCGCCGCCCGGACCACGGCGTCCAGTCGCACGGGGCCGCGGGGCCGGTCGACGGCGTCGTCCCCGGCCAGCACGGTCAGCTCGCCCACGAGCACCGTCAGCTCCTCGACCTGCGCGGAGAGGTCGTCGAGCAGCGACTCGCGCGCCCCGGGCGGCAGCGCGCGCCCGGACCGCTCGCTGCGCACCAGCAGGTCGACGTTCGTGCGCAGGCTGGTCAAGGGCGTGCGCAGCTCGTGCCCCGCGTCGGCGACGAGCGCGGCCTGGCGCCGCCGGGCCGCCGACAGCGCGGCGGTCATCCGGTCGAAGGACGCCGCGAGCCTGCTCACCTCGTCGGACCCGCGGGTGGGGGGCAGGTCGATGCGGACGTCGAGCTGTCGCGTCCGCGCGATCTCCTCCGCGGCGTCGGCGAGCACCCCGACGGGGCGCAGGCCCGCCCGCGCGACGACCATGCCCAGGACGAGCGCCACCCCCGCCCCGACCAGGGACAGCATGAACGTGACGCCGCGCAGCCGGCGCAGGAACTCCTCGTCGTCGCTCAGGTCGGCAGCAGCCACGAGGTGCCAGCCGTCGGCCAGGGCGACCGTCAGCACACGGGCCCGGTGCCCGTCGTCCAGGCGCCCGTCGCCGATCACGGGCGTCCCGACCCGCACGCCCGGCGGCAGCGTCGTGCCGAGCTGCGCGCCCTCGACGACCCGCGCGGTCCCGGGCCGGCGGCAGGCCGTGCCGTCGGGGCCGAGCAGCTCCACGACCAGCCCCGTCGTGCCCGGGGAGGGCAGCCCCGCGCCGCCCTGGGCCTTGACCCGCGCGCAGAACTCGGCGGGGCTGCCGCCCGTGGCCTCCACCGCCGCCAGCCCGATCGCGGCCGGTCCCGCGGTGAGCGAGTCGTCGACCTGAGCCCGCAGCGTGTGCCGGGCGAACCCGAACGACGCGCCCGAGGCGGCCGTGAGCGAGCCGAACACCGCCGCCGCCGTGAGCAGGCCCAGCCGCACCCGCAGCGGCGGCCGGCGGCGGGGGCTCACCGCTGCTCCGGTGAGGGGGAGGAGGGCCGCAGCACGTACCCGACCCCGCGCACGGTGTGCAGGACGCGCGGGGACCCGCCCTCCTCCGTCTTGCGCCGCAGGTACCCGACGTACACCTCGAGCGTGTTCGAGCCGGGGTCGAAGTCGATGCCCCACACCTCGCGGAGCAGGAACGCCCTGGTCAGCACGCGGCGCGGTGCCTGCATGAACCGCTGCAGCAGGTCGAACTCCAGCCGGGTGAGCCCGAGGTCGCGCCCGCCGCGGGTGGCCTCGCGGGCGCCGGGGTCGAGCCGGAGGTCGTCGACGACGAGCACGGGGCCGTCCTCGGCGGCAGGCGCGGCCCGGCGCAGCAGCGCCCGCAGCCGGGCGAGCAGCTCCTCCAGCGCGAACGGCTTCACGAGGTAGTCGTCGGCCCCGGCGTCCAGGCCGCCGACGCGCTGCTCCAGGCCCGCGCGCGCCGTCAGCATGAGCACCGGGACGGCGTCCCCGGCGGCGCGCAGCCGCCGGCACACCTCGACGCCGTCGAGGCGGGGCAGGCCCAGGTCGAGGACGACGGCGTCGGGCCGGTGCTCGGCGACGGCGGCCAGCCCCGCGGCGCCGTCGCCGACCGCGACCACGTCGTAGCCCTCGAAGGCGAGGCTGCGCTCGAGGCTCGCGCGCACCGCGGGGTCGTCCTCCACGACCAGCACCAACATGACCTCATCCTGCCCGGCCGGCCCCGCTCAGGCCCGGATGTCGCGCCGCGCGAACAGCCACAGCGCCGCAGCGACCGCGACCGCGATGTACGCCGACACCGTGCCGAGCGCCGCCCCGAAGGACGCCGTCTCGTTGCCGCCGGAGGCCACCGCCGTCAGCAGCTGGCCCGGCATCCACCGGCCGAGGCCGTCGACGGTGTTGGTGAGGATGTTCTCGATCGGCAGCAGCCACGCCACCGACACGGCCACGGCCGGCACGGACGCCCGCAGCATCGCCCCCAGCGCGGAGCCGAGCGTCGCGTAACCGATCGCGGCGAGGGCCACCTGCCCGAGCGCGACGGCGGTCTCGCCCCACGCGTCGGCCGTGAACCACGCCGAGGTGTCGATGCCCTGGCCGGGCGCCAGCACGGCGCTGAGCGCCATCGACACCACCGCCGCGACGGCCACCGCCGCCAGCGAGAGCGTGACGATCGCCAGGTGCGTGCCGACGAGGAGCCGGACGCGGTGCGGCTGCCGCACGATGAGGTTGCGCAGGGTGCCGGTGGAGAACAGGGCGGCCATCGCGGCGGCGGCCACGCACAGCGCGATCACCCCGACGACGCCGCTGGCCGCGCCGATCGCGTGGGTCAGGCCGTCGGAGGCCTCCAACGCCGACGTCGTCAGCCCCGCCCCCGGCGGGCGGGGGCCCCGGGTGACGGCGGGCTCGTCGGTCACGTTGGTCATGATCACGGTGGTGAGCAGGCCCGCGACGGCGGCCGAGGCGCCGAGCGTCCCCCAGAGCAGGCCGGGACGGCGCAGGGTGGTCCAGGCGGCGAGCGCGGACCGGACGACGGGCAGCCGGGCGAGGCGGGAGGGGCCGGCCTCGGGGGCGGCGGCCTGCGGGCGGGGTGCGGGGGCGGTGACGACGGACATGATCGGCTCCTGAGGTGAACGAGAAGGGGGGGGTCAGCGGACGTCGCCGGACGCGGTGCCGGTCATCCGGAAGAAGGCGTCCTCGAGCGTGGGACGGCGGGGTTCGAGCCGGGTGAGGACGACGCCGACCTGGTGGGCGCGGCGGTTGAGCTCGGCGGCTCGTCGGGCCAGCTCGTCGGCGTCCGTCCCCGCGGGTGCTTCGATCCGCAGGGCGGCCGGCCCGTCGCCGTCCTGGTCGGCGGGCCAGTCGAGCGCCGCGGCGATGTCGGCGACGAGCTGCAGGTCGTCCGGGGTGTCCGCGCCGACGACAAGGTGGGGGGCCTGCCGCGCGACCAGCTCCTCGACCCGGCCCTGGAACAGCAGCGTCCCCTGGCGGATCATCACGAGGTGGTCGGCGACCTGCTCGACCTCGGCGAGCAGGTGGCTGGAGACGAGCACGGTCATGCCGTCGGCGCGCAGCCCGTCGAGCAGCTCGCGGATCTGCGCGATGCCCGCGGGGTCGAGCCCGTTGGTGGGCTCGTCGAGCACCATCAGCCGCGGCCGGGGCAGCAGGGCCGCCGCGATGCCGAGGCGCTGCTTCATGCCCAGGCTGTAGGCGCGGAACGGGTCCTTGGCGCGCTCGGCCAGGTCGACCCGCTCGAGCACCTCGCCGACCCGGGCGGGGGGCAGCCCGCCCGCGTGGGCGAGCACCCGCAGGTTGTCGCGCCCGGACAGGGACGGCGTGAACGTGGGCCCCTCGATCAGCGACCCCACCTGGGGCAGGTAGGCGGGCGGGTGGCGCAGGTCGTGGCCGAGGACGTGGCCGCCGCCCTCGGTGGGCGCGACGAGCCCGAGCAGCATGCGGATCGTCGTCGTCTTGCCGGCGCCGTTGGGGCCGACGAACCCCGAGACGACGCCGAGGGGGATGTCGAGGTCGAGGGCGTCGACGACCGTCCGGGCGCCGTAGCGCTTGGTCAGCCCGCGGGTCGTGACGGCGACGTCGGGCGTGGCGGGGCTGTCGAGGGCGGTGGCGGCAGGGGCGGGCGCGAGGGTGGGGGACACGGGGGGCCTCCGGGGGCAGGGGATCGTCTGCCTTCGAGAGTCCGGGCCCTACCTGAGACGTTCGTGAGGGGAGCAGTGGCTCGCCATGAGAGTCGAATGCGAAGAGAGACCGCCCCGACCCCCGAGCTGTTAGCTTTTCTTCGGGAGAAATAGCAAGAGCTGTGGGAGGGTGTGTGGCCGTCACGCCGGGCAGTGAGGTGCTGGAGGACCGCCAGCGGCTCCTCGGCCTCGTGGACCGTGCATTGGCACTGCTCACCGAGGGCAGGTCGGCAGCCGCCTGCGAGGTGGAACGCGTCGACTTCAAGGAGGAGGCCGGCCGGCGTGGTCCCGGCGGCGTCATCGAGCCGGGGGAGGCCCGGAGCAGGGCGGTCGCCGCCCAGCTGGCCGACGAGGTCGCATGTCTGGCCAACACTCCGGGCGGAGGAGCGCTCATCGTCGGTGTCACGGACGACGGGCAGGTCATCGGTGCCGCCTCCGACCGCGACTGGCTCCGACAGAGGATCCACGAGCTGATCGAGGTCGCGCCCGCCATCGAGGTACGGCAGGTCGCGGGTGCGTCCGTCCTCGTCGTCCTGGTGGCGGAGGCGCGAGAGCCGGTGACGACCACGGCCGGGCATCTGCGCTGGAGGGTGGGCGCGACGTGTGCGCCGGTCGACCGCTCCGAGTGGTGGAACGAGCGGATCCGACGCCAGGGAGCCGACACGTTCGCGGCGCCGAGCACTCGTACTCTCGCCGACGTGGCGCCTGGCGCGATCGGGGCCGTTCGCCGCCTCCTCGGGGGAGGTCAAGCGGAGGCCAGCAGCCTGCCCGATCGGGACCTGCTCACCCGGCTCGGTGCGCTGCTGCCCGACGGTCGTCTCACCGCCGCGGGCGCTCTCATGGTGTGCCCGGCGCCCCGCACCCTCATCGAGCTGGCCGCGATCGACGTGCCGGGTGGGTCGGTCACCGTTACCCCGCCCGAACTCGGCGGGGCCAGCCTGGCCGAGCAGTTGGTAGAGGTCGAGTCGCGCCTCGACGTCCTCGACCGTCGCGTTCCCCAGACGGCAGGACTGGCCCTGGACCCCGTCCGCCAGATCCCCTGGCCCGCGGTGAGAGAGGCGCTGCTGAACGCTGTGGTGCACCGGGACTGGCTGCCTGCGGACCCCGTCACCGTCACGTGGGTCGAGTCCGACGCCACGCTGGACGTCGTGTCGCCAGGCGGGTTCGTGGGTGGCATCACCGCTGACTCGGTCCTGTCGGCCCGATACTCGCGCAACCCCGCCCTGGCAGACCTGGCGCGTGCGATGCACCTCGTCGAGCGGCAGGGCATCGGGGTCGACCGCATGTACCGGGAGATGGTCGTGCTCGGGCACCGGCCGCCTCAGATCCTCGAAGAGCCCGGGCCCAGGGTCCGGACGCGCCTCGTAGGCGGTGACCCCTTGCCCGCGGTGGTTGCCGTGACCGCAGCGGTCGAGCCCGCGGTGCGTCGAGGTGACGTGCGGGTGGCTCTGGCTGTCTATGCCCTGCTCAAGGACGGCTTCGTCACGCCGCGAACGCTCGCGGCACTCCTCCAGGTGCCGCTGGCCGAGGCATCGGACGCCCTCGAAGTGGTGGGCTCCTGCTCGCTCGGCGGAGACTCCGACCTCGTGCGGTGGCTCTCCGAACGCGTGGCGATCCCGGGGGAGGGGGTGGTGGTCAGGGCCAGAACGGATCCTGGCGCCTTCGCCGCTGCCCAGCGTCGGGGGCTGTTCAGGTGGCATCGCCCCGACGGCAAGGGTGTTCGGCCGCTCGTCGTCGCCTACATGAGCGAGGTCGGCCGTATGTCGACCGGGGATCTCGCGGACATCACCGGGTTCACCCAGGCGAACGCCCGGATCATCCTCACGTCCCTGGAGGAGTCGGGCGTCGTGCGGCGCGGGGCGGGCAGCCCTCGGGGCCGCAATGCCCACTTCGTCCTCGCGGAGTCCCTCGCGGCCATCGAGGACTGATCACCGGCGACATGCGAAGGGGGGCGCAAGGGACGCTGCTGATCGGGTCAACCGGGCAGGACGATCCCCAGCGCCTCGGCGAGCTCGTGCGCCTCGGCACGCAGCGAGGCGCCCTCGGCCGACCCGGGCGCGCGGGCGTCGAGGACGTCGGCGAGGTAGCGGGCGGCGCGGGCGGTCCACACGTGCGTCCCCCAGCCGCGGCTGCGGGCGAGCCCGGCGCGCAGGTGTGCCTCGGCGTCGGCCAGGTGCCCGAGCCGCAGGTGCAGGACGCCGAGGGGCACGGCGACGGGGCACCACGCGAAGGCGGTGCCGGCGGCGGCGACGGCGTCGGCCCGCGGCGCGAGGACGGCGAGCAGCCGCTGCCGGGCCTCGCGCACCTCGGCCGAGGCGGCGAGCGGTGACGACGGTGGCGCGAGGGCTTCGAGCACCTCGGTCTCGACGGCGGCGTCGATCACCTCCATCCAGGGGGCGGTCGGCGCGGTCAGCGACTCCCTCCAGTACTGCACGGCCCCCCCGTGGTCGCCGCTGGTGGCCAGGCCGATCGCGAGGTCGTGGTACATCGCCTTGAGCTGCGTGTGGGCGACGGCCTCCCGCAGCGCGGGCACCAGCTCGGGGATCCGACCCCGGTACAGGGCGGTCGCGGCGGCGACGCCGAGCAGTCCGAGCGAGGCGATCGGCATCTCGCTGGCGTGCACCACCTGCCAGGTGCGGGCCGACAGCTCCTCGGCCTCGTCGAACCTGCCGCGGGCGGCGGCCATCCCGATCGGGAACGACGCCATCTGCAGCTGGGCGCCGCGCAGTCGCTCGGCGTCGGCGAGGTCGCGGGCCCGCAGGCACGCGGCCTCGGCCTCGACGAGGTCGCCGAGGTGCAGCAGCCCGTAGTAGCGGCGACCGTGGGCGATCATCCGCTGGACGGCGGTCAGCCCGGGCAGCGCGAGCACCTCGTCGGCGAGCTGCACGACCAGGTCGGGGTGGTCGGGCAGCCGCAGGGCGAAGCCGCGGTCGAGCAGCGCATCGGCGAGCAGCCGCGGGTCGCCGAGGCGGCGGGCCATGGCGACGGCCTCGGTACTGAGCGCGTCGGTGAGCTCCCGCGCGTCGGGGTCGTAGTAGTGCCCCGTCGCGACCAGCCCGAGCAGGCGCACCGCGGCCTCCGAGTCGTGCCCGCGCAGCCGCGCGAGCACCTCGTCGAACGCGGTGAGCGTCTCGCGGGGCACCTCGGCGAGGTCGACCCACGTCCACACCCCGCCGGTCGCCGACAGGGCGGCGGCCGCCTCGGCGAGCGCGTCGAGGTCGTCGCCGGCGGCGAGCATCGCCTCGACGAGGTCGCGCCGGGCGGAGGGCACCTGCGCGGCGTGGAAGGACGCGTCGGCGCGGGCGAGCAGCAGCTCGTGACGGCGATGCGGGTCGGCCTCGGGCAGGTGCGCGAGGACGGCGAGGGCCCGCGTGCACCAGCGCGCGGCCTCGTCGTAGGCCAACCGCCGCGTCGCGAGCCGCGCCTGGGCCCGGGCGGCCTCCACGGCCCGTGCGGGGTCGCCGAGCGGGACGGCCTCGAGCAGGTGGTGGGCCAGCTCGGGGCCCGCGGTGCCGGTGAGGGCGGCGGCGACCTGGGCGTGCAGGCGTCGCCGCCGCGCGGGCGTGAGCTCCGACAGCAGCGTCTCGCGGGTCAGCGCGTGCCCGAACCGCACCCGCAGCCCCTCGCCGTCCTCGAGCAACAGCCCGGTGGCGAGGGCGGGGTCGAGCTGGTCGAGCATGGCCGCGACGTCGACGCCGGCGGCGCGCGCGAGGACGGCGATGTCGGCGTCGGCGCCGGTGACGGCCGCCAGGCGCAGGGCGTCGCGGACGGCCCGCGAGTGCGCCGAGCACGTCGAGGCGCTGGTGGGCGCCCGTGCGCTGGCGACGGCTCGGGCCGACCTGAGCCTCGGGCCGGTAGGGGACTGGGACGCTCCGCGCGGTATGCCGCGCGGAGCGTCCTCGATCGGTGCTGGTCGCCGTCAGCGGGCGAGCTCCAGGGTGTAGCTGCCGCTGCCGCGAACGTCGCTCACCTGCCACACGTACGTCCCGGCGGAGACGGGCACGGTCAGGGATTCCGACGCCGACGTGGACGTCCCGGAGGCCTTGCGGACCCAGGAGCGGCCCGTCCAGGCGTACAGGTGCAGGTTGAAGTCGCTGCCCGCGGGCCCGCGCAGGCAGGCCTTCAGGGTGCGGGCCGTCGTGACCTTGAACGACGTGCCGTTGGGCTGCAGCGCGTAGCGCCCCGAGCGGGTGAGCGTGCCCGTGTAGGTCTCGGGCAGCCCGCAGGTGCCGGCCGGCCTCGTCGTGGTCGGTCCGCTGGTGGCCGGCTTGGTCGTCGTGGTGGGGGTGGCCGGCGTCGACGTCGTGGGCGCCGGGCTCGTGGGCGTGCTGCCGCCGGCGCCCATGATCAGGAACGGGTTGTCGGCGATGTTGTAGTAGGTCGCCAGGTAGCTGCCCGCCTTGGGGGCGGTGTTGTAGTAGTCGTCGTGGTTGCAGTCCAGCCGCGCGTCGTGGGCGCGGTCGGCGCACTTGGTGACCATCGCGGGGTAGTAGGGGGAGTCGGAGTAGCACATGACGTCCCACTCGTCGACGCAGTGCCCGCCCCGTGAGGTGTTCGGCGCGTTGTTGTTGACGGCGCCGAGGTTGTGCCCGAGTTCGTGGGAGGCGCTCACCGGGTCCCAGCAGCTGGAGTCGGTGCGCGCGTAGGACGGGCCGGAGTTGCTGCGGTTGGCGTCGCCCTTGCGCGTGTCGCCGTTGAAGCTGCCGATCCCGCAGTAGGTGCGGGCGTCGGCGAAGATCAGGTACTTGCGGTCGGTGCGGGAGTAGCCCTTGGCCTGCAGCTCGCGGATCATCGTGCTGAAGTCCGACATCGCGGCGCTGGTCAGCTGCACGCCCGTCACGGTCGCGACGCACGTGCCCGAGGCGCCGGGGGTCGTGACGAACCGCACCCGACGCCGTCCGCCGGTCTCCTGGGCGCTCGCGTCGTAGATCGTGTCGACGCCGGCGGCGAGGCTTCGAAAGGTCTCCCGGTACTGGCCGAGCCGGTCCGTCGAGGCCCACACGTAGAGCACCTGGGTGCGCTTGCCGGTGGTGCCGTCGCCGTCGCAGACCACGGCTGTCGAGGGCGCTGCGGCGGCCGCGACCGCGCTCGCCGCGGTGGCAGCAGCGCCGGCGAGCCGGGGCGCGGCGGGCAGGGGCGGCTTGACGTCGTCGACGGTGATCCCGGCGGGCGTCGCGTCGGGCCCGTGGGTGCACTGGGTGAGGCCGTCGGCCTGGAACAGCCCGGCGCAGAGCCCGGAGGTGCGCGGCGACAGGCCCCGGTAGACGCGGCCGACGCGGCGGTCCTCGCGGGGTGTGACGGGCACGCGCAGGCGCGCGACCTCGTCGGCGCTCAGGACGCGGCCCTTGACGCCGGTCGCCCGGTGCCGGGCGGCCGCGGGCGCTGCGGCGTCCGCGGGCGCGACGGCGATGCCCGCGGCGACCGCGGCGAGCGCGGTGCTCAGGGCCAGGAGCGGGACGAGCGGACGGCGGCGGGGATGGTGCTGGGGCACGTGAGCCTCCGGCGTGGTCGACGCCGTTCTCGACGTGCGGGGATGCTTCACCCGGCGAGAGCGTGCGCTTGCCTACCTTCGGTGACGAGTCCATCACTCAGGGCTGACTACTCCCCAGGGGCCGAACGGGTGACCCGAACGGGTCAGTAGACGAACGGCCAGCCCTGCGCGTCCCAGCCCAGTAGGTTGATCCCGAGCTGGGACGCACCCGAGTCGGTGTACCAGTGGTAGAAGAGCACGTCGCCGTCCACGTCGCGGATCACCGCCGAGTGGCCGGGCCCGTGGATGCTCCCGTGGCCGGCGAGCAGCTGAGTGCCGCCGCCGTCGGTCATCGCCTTGCCGGTGCGGTCCACGAACGGACCGGTGGGCGACGACGAGCGGCCGACCATGATCCGGTAGGTGGACGCCGCGCCCTTGCAGCAGGCGTCGAACGACGCGAAGAGGTAGTAGGAGCCGCCTCGGACGATGAGGTCGGCCGCCTCGATCGCCCCGCCGGCCGACGGTCGGGACGCGAGCGACACCAGCGAGGAGCCCGAGCGCAGGCCCGTAGAGGGGTCGATGTCGATCATCTTCAGGCCCGACCAGAACGACCCGAAAGCGAGCCGCCAGCGTCCCTGGGCGTCGATCACGAGATCGGGGTCGATGGCGTTCCACCCGCTGGAGGCCGTCGAGCTGATCACCAGGCCACGGTTCGTCCACGTGCCCGCGTCGCCGGTGGGGCTGGTGGCCAGGAAGATCCCCGACGTGCTCGACCCGAACTGCGAGGCCGCGTAGTACAGCCAGTACTGGCCGTTCGCGTAGGTGAGGTCGGGCGCCCACAGGTCGCCGGTGGTGTAGGTCGCCGTCCACGGCGTGCCGTTGGGGAACGCCGACCCGGCCGCGCGGAACGCCGTCCGGTCGGTCGAGACCTTCAGCGGCAGGCCGCGGCCCGTCGTCGCCACCAGGTAGCTGCCGTCGGGCCGCTTGACCACCGTCGGGTCGTGCGCTGCGACGTCCCCGGTGACCCGGCCCGGGTAGGGGTAGGACGACGGCGGCGTGGTGGGTCCGCTGGTCGGGAAGGGCGTGCCCGAGGGGGTCGGGGTCGGGGTCGGGCTGCTGGTGGTCGGGGACGGGCTGCTGGTGGTGGGGGTCGGTGTCGTGCACGGCGGCGGCACCGGGACGGGCGCGGGGCCGCCGAGCGCGACGAGGCGGACGTCGTCGAGGAGGAACGCGGGCGGCGCGGCGTCGCCGGGGCAGCCCACGGGGAACGTCGCCGCGATCACGAGCTTGCCCTTGCCCTGCCACTGGAACGCGGTCTGCGCACTCGCCCAGTCGCCCGTGGAGCGGGCGGGGTAGGTGACCGTGCCGGGCAGCTTCTGCTGGATGGTCAGCGACACGGCCGTCGGGGCGCCGCCCTGCGGCCGGACCGACGCCGAGAGCATGTACCACCCGCCCTTGACCAGCGTCGACGTGTCCACCGCGCGCTTGGGTCCCACCTTGATCTTGCGCACGCCGGTCACGCGCAGCGCCTTGCCGGGGGTGCCCGACGCTCCTCCTGAGACCACGCCGAGCGTCAGCTTCTGTGCGGGCTTGGCGCTCCAGGCACCGACCGAACCGTCCTCGAACGTGTCGGCGACCAGGGGCGTCGCGGCGGCGGCGGGCGCGACACCGGTCGGGGCCGCCGGGGTGGGCGCAGCTCCTGCGGCGGTGCCGGCGAGGGCACAGCCGACGATCGTGGCGCCCGCGACGGCGAGCAGGGGACGGCGGGGGGTGCGAGTCACCAGGACCTCCGGATCGGAGCGGCCGCGTCGCCGCCTCGGGGAGGGAGACGCTGCCCGACCTCGCCGATGACGGCAAGACTCTCGCGGATCGCCCGCCGGTCACGCAGCTGCGAGCAGCAGGAACCCGAGGAGCACCACGCTGGCGGCCAGTTCCATCATGCCCACGGCGACCACGGGCACCCGCCGCCCCGGCAGCGCCGCCGCGCGTCCCAGCAGGGCGGCGAACGGGACGGCGAGCAGCGGGTCGAGCGCGGCGGCGCCCACGAGGGCGGCCAGGTGGTAGGCGGCGCTCGCCCGTCGATAGGCGGGACTGTTCCGCTCGCGAATCATCGTCTTGACGAAGAGCAGGCTGCCCGTGAGGTAGAGCGCACAGGTCAGGGCCTCACCCCACCCCGTTCCCGCGGGCCGCCCCGCCGCCACGGGCACGACCAGCGCCATGGCGGAGGCCTGGGCGACGGCGACGAGCCCGGCCGCGAGGCTGCGATCGCGACGCCGGCGCGAGGCCAGCGCGAGCGCCGCCGCCCCCGCCGCGAACAGCGGGGCCGCGAGGAGGACGCGCGGCGCCAGGGCGACCACCAGCCCACCCCCGGCCACCGCGAGCGCGGCGTAGACGAGCAGCTGGGGGAGGTAGCGCGACCAGCGGCGGCTCTTCAGCGCCAACCCGGCGAAGTAGGAGGCCAGGTAACCCGCCACCCAGGCCACGGCCAACGGCACCTGAGCCCACGCCGTCCCGTGGTGGAGGGCGGCCAGGAACGGCAGCGCGAGCATCGCCCACGCCCCGTGCTGCGGGGTGCTCCACGACCGTCGCCGGGCGGGGACGGGGCGTGCCGGGGGAGCCGTGTCGAGCTGAGCCACACCTCACTCTCGCGCCCGAACCGGGCGTGGGGCCGGGTCGCAGGTCCCGGAACGAACCGGCACGATCCCGGCGTTAACTGTCGATTGACATTTTTCCGGGAGGTGGCGTCATGTGGTCCTCGGCGGTGCAGCTGGCCGGATCGGCGATGGTGCTCGCCCCGTTCGTCCTCGCCCAGCTGGGCCGACTGCGCCCCGACAACCGCGCCTACCTCGGGCTCAACCTCGCCGGGTCGGGCGTCCTCGCCGTGCAGGCCGCGACCGGCGCCCAATGGGGCTTCCTGCTGCTGGAGGGCGTCTGGGCGCTGGTCTCCCTGCGCTCTCTGGTCGCCCTCGCGCGGCGCACCGCACGCGAGGGCGACCAGCACGCCGAGGGGACCGCGTCGCATCATCCCGGCGGCGGCGGGATCACCGCAGGCACGTGTTCCGGGCCCGCCTCAGGGGGTCGCGGCCGGTCCTGAGGGTGCAGGCGCACCGCGACCAACGCGACGTCGTCCTCCCGGCGCTCGGGCAGCATGCGCGCGAGGACGGCGTCGCACAGCTCCTCCAGCGGCAGCTCGGCGACCTCGGCGAGAACCTCGCGCAGCCGCTCCATGCCCTCCATCACCGGCTGGTCGCGGCGCTCCACCAGCCCGTCGGTGTAGAGGAGCACCGTCGATCCGCGGTCGAGGGCCACCCGCGTCTCGTGCCGCGGCACCTCGGGGGAGACGCCGAGGAGCAGGTCGGGGTCGAGGCCGCCCAGCGGCAGCACCGACCCGTCCGGGTAGATCACCATCGGGGTGGGGTGCCCGGCGTTCGACCAGCGCAGGTACGTGACGCC
The DNA here is from genome assembly GCA_046330935.1 of Kineosporiaceae bacterium. Lineage (GTDB taxonomy): Bacteria > Actinomycetota > Actinomycetes > Actinomycetales > Kineosporiaceae > JAXLRU01. The sequence goes on along the minus strand of JAXLRU010000002.1, from coordinate 439,998 downwards.
GCGGTGGCGCTCCTCGACGCTCTGCTCGACTCGCGCGACGACGACCGTCGCCGTCGTGTCGATCTCCAGCGTCTGCATCGCCTCGTCGACGCCGTGCAGCACGCCCGCGGGCCCGAGACCGCTGAACGCGGCGATGCCGCGCAGCACGCTGCGCAGCTGACCCATCGCCGCCGCCGCGTCGGTGTTGTGGCCGACGACGTCGCCGATCACCAGCACCGTCGCGCCGTCGCGCTGCAGGAACGCGTCGTACCAGTCGCCGCCCACCTGCGCCGTCTCCGCGGCCGCGGTGTAGCGGACGGCGACCTGCATGTGGTCGGGCTCCGGCGGCCCGGTGAGCAGCGCGCGCTGGAGGTCCTCGGCCACCTTGCGCTGTTCGGCGTACAGCCGCGCGTTGTCCAGCGCCAGGCCCGCCCGGGTCGCCGCCTCGAGGACGCCCTCGAGCTCGTCGTCGGTGAACCCGTCGCGGGCCCCGCGATAGAGGCTGATCAGCCCGATCACCCGCTCGCGGCCGCGCAGCGGGATCACCGCCGCCGCCTCCGGGGCCAGCGCCCGCATGTGGTCGGCCGCCTCCCCCGGGTCGAGGCTGGCCAGGAACCGCTGCGTCGCGTCGTCCTCGATGATCACCGGCTCGCCCGTCAGCAGCGCCCGCGCCAGCGGCGAGGAGTCGCTCAGCGACCCGAGCCTGCTGTGCGCGTACCCCGCGACGTGTGGCTCGAGGGACTCCTCGGCGTGGTGCCAGCCCAGGTCGCGCAGGCCCCGGCGCCAGTCGTCACCGCCGCGGTCCTCCACCAGCGTGACCAGCGACCAGTCCGCGATGGCCGGCACGAAGATCCGGGCCAGGCGCCCGACGGCCACCTCCACGTCGAGCGTCGTCAGCTGGGCGTTGACCTCGGCGAGCAGCCGCGCCCGAGCCGCGGCCCGTTCCAGCCGCTGCTGCTCGGTCTTGCGCAGCGTGATCTCGAGGAAGTACACCGACAGCCCCGTCGGCGACGGCCACGCCCGCACCTCGTACCAGGCGTCCAACGGCACGGGGTAGTACTCCTCGAACGCCACCGGCACCCGCTCGTGCATGGCCCGCTGGTACTGCCGCTCGAAGTCCGTTCCGACCGCGGCGGGGAACAGGTCCCACACGACCCGGCCGATCAGCTCCTCCCGCGCGTGCTGCAGCAGCCGCTCGGCCTCCGCGTTGACGTAGACGAACCGCCACTGCGGGTCCAGGGAGAAGAACGCCGTCGGCATCGCCTCGAGCACCTCGGTGACCCGTGCGTCGCCCTCCCGGTGCGCCGTCGTGTCGTACACGGCGCCCACCAGGCGGTGCGGGCGGCCGTCGTCCCCGCACACCACGCGGCCGCGCGCCGCGACCCAGCGCAGCCCACCACCCGGCGGCAGCACGCGGTACTCGGCCTCGTACTCGCCGCATTCCTCTAGCGCCGTGGTCAGGGCCCGCCCGACGCGATCGACGTCGTCGGGGTGCAGGCGCTGGTTGAACGCCTCGATCGTCCCGCCGAACGAGTCACGGTCGTACCCGAAGATCTCCAGCAGGCGGTCGTCCCACGACAGGACTCCCGTGCGCACGTCCCAGTCGAATGCTCCGACGCCCGCGGCCTCCACCGCGACCTCCCAGCGCAACCGGTCGGCGTCCCAGCCCGCGGGGCCGCTCCCGTCGCGCCTGTCGGCGTCCGTCACGATCGTTCCCACCCTTCGCCGCACGCCCGAGTCCGCCGCGTGCCCGGAGCTGGAGCACCGGCTGATCCTGGCACGGTTCCGCGTCAGGAGCAGGCGGCGAGGGCCGCACGTGGCAGGCTGGGTGCGTGCACGCGTCGCTGCAGGTCCTCCTGCTGGGCCCCGTGGAGGTCCGCCGCGACGGCGAGCCCGTCGACGTCCCCGGTGCGCGCCTGTGCGCCCTGCTCGCCCGCCGGGCCCTCGCGCCGGGGCAGGTGCTGCCGCCGTCCCTGCTGGTCGACGCGATGTGGGGTGAGCTGCCCCCCGCCAACGCCGCCAACGCCCTGCAGTCGCTGGTCTCACGCCTGCGGCGCGTGCTGCCCGTCGGGCTGCTGCTGTCGCGCCCCGCAGGCTACGTGCTCGACATCGCCCCGGACGCCGTGGACGCCGTCCGGTTCGACCGGCAGGTCGCGTCGGCCCGGGCGGAGGAGGACGACGCGTCGCGGCTGGCCGCCCTCGTCGGCGCCGAGGCGCTCTGGCGCGGTCAGGCGCTCGGCGGGCTCGACGACGTCCCCTTCGTGGCCGGCGCCCGTGCCGCGCTGGAGGAGTCGCGGCTCGCCGCGACCGAGGTGCGGCTGGACCTGCAGGTGCGCCTCGGTGACGCCGCTGCTGCGGTCGCCGACGCCGAGCGGCTCGCCGTGCAGTACCCCCTGCGCGAGTCGCTGACCGAGCTGCGGATGCGCGCGCTGGCCGCCGCCGGGCGCCCCGCCGACGCGCTCGGGGTGTTCGAGCGCAGCCGGGCCCTGCTCGCCGACGAGCTCGGCGCCGACCCCTCGCCCCAGCTGCGCGCGCTGCACGCCGAGATCCTGCGCGGGGAGTCGCCCGCGGTCGTGCCCGTGGCAGCCGTCCCTGTCCCGCAGCCGCCCGCCGTCCCGTCACATGCCGTCCCGCCGCCCGCGGTCGTCCTGGCGCCCCCTCCCGCCCCGCTCGCTCCCACCTCGGCGCGCCTGCGCGCGCCGCTGACGAGCTTCGTCGGCCGCGAGGACGACGTGGCTCGCGTGCGAGGGCTGCTCACCGAGCACCGCCTCGTCACGCTGCTCGGTCCCGGCGGGGCGGGCAAGACGCGGCTGGCGCTCGAATCGGCCCGGGGCATCGATGGCGCCGACGCCCAGGTGCACTGGGTCGAGCTCGCGCCGCTGACGGCCTCGGCCGAGGAGGTCGCCCAGCTCGCGGGCGCGGTCCTCGACGACCTTCGGCTGCGCGGAGTGACCTTGATCGACGGTCGCGGCGAGGCCCGGGCCGCCGACCGCGCCGACGACCTCACCCGCCTCGCCGACGCGCTGCAGGGGGAGGGGCTGCTGGTCCTCGACAACTGCGAGCACCTGATCGCCGCCGCGGCCGCCCTCGCCGACGAGCTGCTCGGCCGCTGCCCCCACCTGCGGGTGCTGGCGACCAGCCGCGAACCGCTCGCGATCACCGGGGAGGTGCTGCACCCCGTCACCCCGCTGCGGTTGCCCTCGCGGAACGCCCCGTCAGAGGCGGAGCTCGACGCCGTCGCCGCCGCGCCCGCCGTCCGGCTGTTCCACGACCGGGCGGGCGCTGCCGTCCCCGGGTTCGCGTTGACCCCGCAGACGCTGCCCGACGTCGTCGAGATCTGCCGCCGCCTCGACGGCATGCCCCTGGCGATCGAGCTCGCCGCCGCCCGGCTGCGCACCCTGCCCCTGCCGCAGCTCGCGGGTCGTCTCGACCAGCGGTTCCGGCTGCTCACCGGCGGCAGCCGCACCGCCGCGCCGCGGCACCGGACGCTGCGCGCGGTCGTCGAGTGGAGCTGGGACCTCCTGGACGCCCGCGAGCGTGACGTCGCCGAGCACCTGGCGATCTTCCCCGCCGGGGCCACGCCCGAGGCGGTCCGGGCGGTGCTCGAGGGTGCCCGCCCCGTCGCGGACTGGTCGGGTGCGGAGGCCGACGACGTCGCCGACACGCTCCTGGCGCTCGCCGACAAGTCGATCGTCCGGGTCGCCGAAGGCGACGACATCGCGGGCGGCGACTTCGCGCCCACGGGCGCCGCCCCGGCCGGGGTCCGGTTCCGGATGCTGGAGACGCTGCGCGAGTACGGCGTCGAGCGGCTGTCCGAGCGCGAGGCCCTGGCGCCGGCCCGCGACGCCCACGCACGGCACTTCCGCGACCTCGCCGAGGCCACCGACCCGCGGCTGCGTTCGGCGGAGCAGGTCGTGGCGATCGAGCTGCTGCACGCCGAGCGCGAGAACCTCGTGGCCGCCCTCCGGCACGCCGTCGACGCGGGGGACTCCGACACCGCCGTGCGCACCGCCGCCGGGTTGAGCTGGTTCTGGATGCTGCAGGGCTCGCACACCGAGGCCGCGCAGTGGCTGATCGCCGCCGACTCCCTGCCGGGCCCCGCGCCCGAAGCCGCCCGCGCCGTCGTCTCGATCATGCGGCAGATCGTCGACCTCAACGCCGGGACGCAGGACGAGGAACTGTCGCTGGAGCACCTCGTCACTCTGCTGCCCGAGCCCGGCCGGTACGCGCACCTGTACGGCCAGCACCCGGTGTTCGCGCTGGTCGACCCGGTGGTGACGATGCTGCGGGGCGACCACGCGGGCACGCTGCGGTTGCTGGAGGAGGGTGCACAGGGCGCAGACCCCTGGGTGCGGGCGATGATGGCGATGCTCGCGGCGGGCGCGGCCGAGAACGCCGGTGAGACCGCGCTGGAGCTGCAGTCCTACCTCGACGGGCTGGAGCGGTTCCGTGCCCTCGGAGACCGGTGGGGCATCGCGGCCTGCCTCACCGGGTTGGGCCGGGTGCAGTCCCTGGACGGCGACCACGCGGCGGCGGTGCGCACCTACGAGGAGGCCGTGGCGATCCTCACCGAGATCCACACCCGCGACGAGCGGGTGGAGGCGCTGCTGCGGCTGGCCGGGGCCCGCGCCCGCACCGGTGACCTCGACGGGTGCCGGGAGGCGATGGCCGAGGCCGCGCGCTCGTCCGACCCGTCCGGGCAGCCGATCGTCGCCGCCTTCACCGGCATGATCCGCGGGCATGTGGCGTGGAGCCTGGGGGACGTGGCCGAGGCCGAGGCGCAGCTTCGCAGTGCTCTGGAGGTGACGGCGACCTCGAGGATCCGCCCGCCCCAGTTGCGCGCGGTGGTCCGGGCGGGCCTGGCCGCGCTGCTCGCCGTGGAGCGCGGGCGCGCGGCCGCCGACGAGGTCGACGAGCTGGTCACCACCGGGATGGAGGAGGCGGCCCTGTTGTGGGACATGCCGTGCATCGCCATCGTCGGGGTCGCGCGGGCCGCGCACCGGTGGGCGTGCGGCGACGCACGGCAGGCGGCGGTGCTGCTGGGGGCCGCCGAGGCGGTCCGCGGACGCGACGACAGGGGGGACGTCGCGTTGGAGCGGGTGCGGGCGAAGGTGGACGCCGACCTCGGCGCCGACGCCGCGGCCGTGGCCGTCACCGAGGGGGCCGCGCTGACCCGCCCCGAGGCGCTGGTGCTGTTCGGGTTGACCCCGCGCTGACGGGCTCTCGCGTCGCTATGGGGAGCACCGACGCGCTATAGGCGCGATGAGCGTCCCCAGAGGATGGCCTAGGGCACGAGGACGGCGCGGGTCTCGATCACCTCGCGGGTGACCGCGGGCCCGGCCACCTCGGCGGTCCCGTCGATGGGCAGCCAGTCGCCGCCCCCCGCCTGGCCCGCCACGCGGTACTGCCCGGTGTAGACCGTGCGCAGGCTCACCGAGAACCAGCCGGTGGCCTGGTAGGTGTGGCTCGTCGTCATGCGCGGGTAGGGGCCGCCGGGGTCGGTCGTGCTGAGCGTGCCGCCGTCGCCGAAGGACCACTCGTACCGGATCGGCGTCGCCAGCACGTCCACGCGAGTGCCTCCGACGACCGTGGACAGCGGCACCGGCCCGGCCTTCACGTAGGCGTTCATCGGGTAGTTGACGAGCACCGGTCCGTTGCCCGGTTCCAGGGTCATTTCTCCGGGCGGGATCGGCAGCCGCCGGAAGTCCGCGGTGGTCACCGCGACCACGCGGCGCGTGGGCGTCGCTGCTTCCCGCTCGCGGACACATCTCATGTCCGACAGATTCCAGTCGTCGTCGCCGGGGCGCGCCACGCCTTCAGGACCGGTGTACACCCAGACCCGGTACGCGTCGCGGATGCCGAGCTGCGCGCACTGGTTGACTGCGCTCGCGCATTGAGCGTCACGGCCCGGTTCGGCGCCGTTGTCACCGCAAGCCGGAACGACCCGCCGCATGCGGAACGGCCGTAGAGGCGCCTTGGGGTCGGGTGCCGAGGCCTGCTCCCGACGGGCGCGCTCGAAGAACGAGACGATGATTTCTCCCGGGTCCCTCTGAGTGTCGGCGTCGAGCCGACTCCCGGCACGCGGGACCGACACCGCCGGTGCCGTCGAGAGGATCATGAGAGTCACGAAGCTGACGAGCGCAGTGGTGAGGCTGCGTGGCAGCGGCGCTCTCACTTCTTCTTTTCCCCACCGATGTCGTAGATGCGCCACTCGTCCCCGTACCGCGTGAGGGCAACCAGAAGCGATTTGCTCGTCTCGGCGTCGAAGGCCTTCACCACACGACCATCGCTGTCCAGCTCCTGCGCAGGTGTGGTGTCCACGACCACATTGAGGATGGCTCCTCCGGGGGGAGGGTTGTCCGCGGGAACGACCTCCCGCACGGTCACGTCGCCGCCCACCTGCCGGTGCCCCTTCGCCCGGAAGGCGGCGACGTTCTCCCGCACGTTGGCGCAGAAGGTGCAGTCAGGGCTGCCCAGCTCACTGAAGGGCCAGGTGTCGCCGGTCTGGTAGACGGACCCGTAGACGCTCATCGCGTAGCGGGCGAAGGCTTCGGCCCCCTCGGGCGTGGGTGCCTTCGCCGCAGCCGGGATCGTGGGCCGGGGTCGGTCGGTGACGACCGGCGCGGGCGCGCTCGTCGCGACCGTCGCCGCGGGGGTGGGTGCAGGCCCTTCGCCCCTCGAGCATCCGGTCAGGGCGGCGACGGCGCAGGCCACGAGAGCGATGGCGAGGCGCGGGCTGCGGTGGCGATCAGTCTCCCCGTGCATGCGCGGAACCCTAGCCAAGCTCGGATCGCATGGAGCGGCCCCGCTGCCCGCGCTGTGGATAAGACGTGCCTAGAGAGGCACATCGACGCTCACGACGGGATTGTGCCCCCGCAGGCGCAACCGTGTCATACTTGCCGTTGTGCCCGCCTAGGCACAAGGAGGTGACGGCATGGAGCGCACCTGGGTGGTGCGAGCGGGAGATGATCTCGGCGCGGCGGTCGCCGAGATCCGGCGCGTGCGTGGACTCACCCAACAGGAGCTCGCCGACCGCAGTGGTCTCAGCCGGCACTGGCTCGCGAAACTGGAGAACGGCCGCTCGGCCGTCGTGCTGGACCACCTCCTTCGCCTGCTGCGCCGCATGGGAGCCACGGTCGTCGTCACCTTCGACGAACCGGAGCCGGAACCCCCGCCGCGGGCGGTCACCGACGGGGAACCGCGTGTCTAGAGGCGCTCTGAAGGTCTGGCTGCACGGGGAGCACGTCGCCGATGTGACCGGCACCCGTACGGGCGCCGTCGACTGCCGCTACACCGCTGCGGCCCTGGACCGCTGGCCGGGGAACATCCCGCTCCTGTCGTGTTCGCTGCCCCTCAAGCGCGGCCGGCTCGGCGGGTCGGCCCCCTTCTTCAAGGGCCTGCTCCCCGAGGGCGCCGCACGCAGGGCGATGGCCGAGACTGCCGGAGTGCCGGTGACGGACGTCGTGGGCATGCTCGCCCGGTTCGGCCGCGACGTCGCCGGGGCCCTCGTGATCGCCGGGACGACGGCCGATCGCCAAGCGTCGGTGGAGTACTACGACGACGACGTCCTCGCTGCCGAGGTCGCAGCGCTGGCCGAGCGCCCTCTCGGCCTCCATGACGACAGCGAGCTGTCCCTGGCCGGCTTGCAGGACAAGCTCCTCCTCGTGCAGACCGATCGAGGGTGGGCGCGCCCCCGCCACGGGTACCCCTCGACGCACATCCTCAAGGTGGAGGACCGCCGGTTCCCGGGCATGGCGGCGGCGGAGGCCGCGGCGCTGCGACTGGCCGCCGCCGTGGGGCTGACCTCGGCGACGGCGGGCACGGTGGACGTCGGGGGCGTCTCCTGCCTGGTCGTCTCCCGGTTCGATCGGGAGCAGATGTCGGGCGGTTGCGACGAACCCCTGAGGCGGGTGCACCAGGAGGACGCGTGTCAGGCGCTCGGCGTCGACGCCGATGCCGCGTTCGGGCGGGGGAAATACGAGTCGACCGGCGGGCCGGGGCTGGCCGATGTGGCCCGGCTCCTCGAGCGGCACTCCGCGGATCCCGACGCGCAGCTCCGGCGCCTCCTCGCAGCGACCGTGTTCACGGTGCTCATCGGCAACGCCGACGCCCACGGAAAGAACCTCGCCCTCCTGCATCGCGCACCGGGCGCCGTCGAGTTGGCGCCGCTGTACGACACGGTGCCCACAGCGTTGTTCCCGGGTCTGCGGGGGGAGGCGGCGATGCTCGTCAACGGCAGGCTGCACCTGGCTCGTGTCACCGGAGCCGATCTGGTCGGTGAGGCGCAGGCGTGGGGGGTGCCCCGGGCGGGGGCGCGCGCCGTCGTCGAGGACGTCGCCACTCGGCTCGCGTCGGCCGCGTCGACCCCCATCCTCGACGACGTCCCGCAGCTGCGTGCGATGGTCCAAGCGCGAGCGGACGCCGTCGTCGCAAGTCTCGGCTCGTGATCCCACCCCCACCCGAGCCCCACCTCACGCCCGCCGGCGGTACGCGCGCAACGCGAGCGGCATGAACACGGCGACGAAGGCGGCCATCCACCCGAGCGTGAGCCACACGTCGGCGGCGACGGCCCCGCCGTTCCACAGCCCGCGCATGGCGCGCACGAGATGCGTGAGGGGGTTGATCCGCACGATGGCCTGCATCCATCCGGGCAGGGTGTCGACGGGCACGAAGATGTCGGCGCCGAACGACAGCGGCAGGACCAGCATGAACATGATCCCCTGCACGGCCCCGGACGTGCGGACCATCATCCCGACGAACACCGAGATCCAGCTGATGCACAGCCCGAATCCGATGGCGAGCAGCGCCCCGGCGACCAGCCCGAACGCCGACGTCGAGATCCGGTAGCCCATCGCGTAGCCGGGCACGAGCGTCATGATCGTGACGATCGTGTAGCGCACGGCGTCGGCGAGCACGGCGCCGATCAGGGGTGCGGAGCGGGCGATCGGCAGGGAGCGGAACCGGTCGAAGACGCCCTTCTCCAGGTCGGTGTTGAGGTTGACGCCGATGGCGACGGCGGCGGTCGCGATCGACTGGGCGAGCAGCCCGGGCAGCAGGGACGTCAGGTAGTCGTGCCGCGACCCGGCGACGGCCGAGCCGAAGATCGTCACGAACAGGCCGAGGAAGATCGTCGGCTGGATCGTGACGTCGATCAGCGCCTCGGGCGTGCGCCGGATCTTGATCAGTCCGCGCCAGGCGAGGGCGAGGCTCTGCCGGACGACGGCGAGAGGGTTGGCGGCGCCGGTGGTGGCGACGCCTGCGGTGAGGGGCGCGCGGGGCGCCGGGCGTTCGGGGGCGGTCACGGTGCTCATGCCGCGTCCTCCTGATCAGTCGTCGGGGCGTCGGTCGTCGCGGTGACGGCGGCGCGGGGGTGGCCGGTGAGGGCGAAGAACACCTCGTCGAGGCTGGGCAGCTGCAGGGACAGCTCGGTGACGGTGATCCCGGCGACGTCGAGCGCGGCGACGACGCCGGCGAGCCCCGCGTCGTCCGCGACCGGCACTCCGGCGACCCCGGCGGAGAGGTCCTCGACGGGCCCGGTCCCGGCGCGGGCGAGGATCTGGCGGACGTCGCCGAGCCGGGTCGCGTCGGCGGGACGCACCCGCAGCGTGCGCAGGCCGGCCACGCGCTTGAGCCCGTCGGGGGTGTCCTGGGCGATGACCCGGCCGTGGTCGATGACGGTGATCTCGTCGGCGAGCGCGTCGGCCTCCTCCAGGTACTGCGTGGTGAGCAGCACGGTGGAGCCCTCGCCGACGAGGCGGCGCACGACGTCCCACATCTCCTCGCGCTTGGACGGGTCGAGGCCCGTCGTCGGCTCGTCGAGGAAGATCACCCGGGGCCGCCCGACGAGGCTGGCGGCCAGGTCGAGGCGTCGGCGCATGCCGCCGGAGTAGGTCTTGGTGGGGCGGTCGGCGGCGTCGGCGAGGTCGAACCAGTCGAGCAGCTCGGCGGCGCGCGCCCTGGCGTCGCGGCGGGAGAGGTCGAGCAGGCTGCCGATGAGCACGAGGTTCTGCCGGCCGGTGAGGTCGGCGTCGACGCTGGCGTACTGGCCGGTCAGGCCGATCATGCGGCGGACGGCGTCGGCCTGCTTCACGACGTCGAAGCCGCCGACACGGGCGCTGCCGGCGTCCGGGCGCAGCAGGGTGGCGAGGATGCGGACGGCGGTGGTTTTCCCCGCGCCGTTGGGACCGAGAACCCCGAGCACGCTGCCCTCGTGGGCGGTGAGGTCGACCCCGGCCAGGGCGGTGGTGCTGCCGAACCTCTTCACGAGGCCGGTCGCTTCGATCGCGTAGGTCATGACCCGACGGTGACGTCCGGGGCTGCCGCCGGGCTGATCTGCGGCTGGCGCCCTCGCCCTGGGGTGGGGCGCCGCTGTCACCGCGCTGACACGGTGCTGTCAGGAGGCCGTGCAGTCAGCGGGCCGTCCACACCCAGGGCAGCCGCGCCTTGTGCCACACCTTGTCGACCCGCTCGGCGTCGAAGATCTCGCGCTGGGAGTCCAGCCACGGCTCGAGGTCCTGCCGGCGCAGCAGCACGACGCTGCCGTCGCGGGGCTGCTGGCGCAGCGCGACCTGCTGTTCCTTCGCCGCGAGCACGACCAGTCCGATCGCCTCAACGAGGAATCCGGTCGCCTGGGTCAGCGCGCGCGAGGCCCGCTTGGCCGCGAACCGGGCGTTGCGCACGTACGGCGCGAGCTCGCCGTCCACGGTCACGGCCTCGCCGTGCGACCACACCCGGGAGCCCGGGTGGTGCCGGTCGGTCACCGTGAACACGCCCCCGGGGCCGATCACGAGGTGGTCGATGAGGCCGCCGTGGGAGCCGACGGGGACGTCGTTGAGCACCTTCCAGCGTTCGTCGAGCTCGCCGAGGACCTCGGCGACGATCCGCTCGCCGCCCGTGCCCTGGCGCACCGTGACGCCACCGCCGCGCTGCAGCCGCGACAGCAGGCTGCGCACCGCGGCGCCGGCGGGGATCGGCACCGGGTCCGGTTCGGGGGCCAGGCGTGGGCTCACGGGCAAGGTGTCGGACCCGAACGAGTCGGACTCAAGCGCTGTGCGGGGACTATCGACGCACCGCGACGGGCTTCCTGGCCGGGCTGCTCCGGGGGAGTGAGCGGCGGTGCCCACGGTGACGCCCCGGGCCCCTTCAAGCGTGGGCCTTTCGTGCGGGCATTCCGCACAGAGAGCCCGTGCTTGCCTCAGCGCCTTCGTGCGCTCAGGCGGCGTTCAGCTGCCAGGACACCCCGAACCGGTCGTTCACCCACGCGAACCGGCGGCTGAAGCCGTAGTCGCCCGGCGGCATGAGCTCCCCGCCACCCGCCCCGAGCGCCTCGGCCAGCGCGTCGACGTCCGCGGGGTCGTCGACGTCGAGGAACAGCGACAGCGACGGCGTGAACGTGAACCCGTGGCTGACGAAGCTGTCGCTGAACTTCACCCGCAGGCCGCCGAGCACGGCCTCCCCGACGATGATCGTGCCCTCGGGGCCCGGGCCGTCGGCGCCGTAGCGCTGGACGTCGCCCAGGCTGCTGCCGGGGATCGTCGCGAGGTAGAAGTCCACGGCCTCGGTGGCGCGGCCCTCGAACATGAGGAAGGGGGTCAGCGTCGTCATGCAGGCATCCTGCCGCCCCGCCGCCAGACTCTCCCGTTCTCCGGGCGACGCGCCCGGCCGGCTCGGCGCGTCGCACGGAGAACGGGAGAGTCTGGCGCCCTGCGAGGCCGGTTCAGCCGGTGCGCAGCCACCCGGTCCCGCGCGCCCGCAGCCCCAGCGCCACGGCCCGCGTCAGCATGAACCAGCCGGTCAGCGCCACCCACAGCCAGGCGAGCTGCGCCGGCGCCGACCCGCCCGCCGCCCCGGCCCACACCAGCGCCGGCGCGTAGAGCACGAGCTGCGCCAGGGCCGCGCCGGCGAGGTACCGGCCGTCCCCGGCGCCGATCAGCACGCCGTCCAGGACGAACACGTACCCGCACAGCGGCTGGGTGACGGCGGCGACGAGCAGGGCCGCGCCGATCGTCCGCACCAGCACGGGGTCGCTCGTGAACAGCCGCCCGATCACGGCGTGCAGGGCCGCCAGCCCGAGCCCCAGCACCACTCCGACGACCAGCCCCCAGCGCACCATCCGCGCGACGGCGGCCCGCAAGGCGGCGACGTCCCCGGCCCCCAGCGCCCGCCCGGTGATCGCCTGCCCGGCGATGGCGATGGCGTCGAGGGTCAGCGCCAGCGTCATCCACACGTTCGTCGCGACCTGGTGCCCGGCGACCACGGCGTCCCCGTCGCGGGCCGCCACCCACGTCGTGACCAGGAACGTCGCCCGCAGCGCCAGCGTGCGCACGAGCAGCGGGACGCCGACGACGAGGCTGCCCAGCACCCCCCGCGGCGCGGGCACGAGCCCCACCCCCTGGGCTCGGGCAGCACGCACGACGACCGCCCCGAGGGCGGCGGCCATCAGCGTCTGGGTGAGCGCCGTCCCCAGCCCGGACCCGGCGATGCCCATGCCCTCCCACCCGCCGACGCCGAGGACGAGCACGACGTTGAGGACGGCGTTGAGCCCGGCGCCCGCGACGGCGACGGCGAGCGGGGTGCGGGTGTCCTGCAGGCCGCGCAGCACCCCGGTGGCGGCGAGGACGGCGAGCATCCCGGGCAGTCCGGCCGCGCTCGCCCGCAGGTAGATGACGGCCTGGTGCGCGGCGTCGTCCCCCAGCGACGACCCGAACCACCCCACGAACGAGGGCGCGAGGACCCCGACGACCACCGCGAGCACGCCCCCGAGCAGCAGCGACAGCCACACGCCGTCCAGGCCGAGGCTGAGCGCGGCGCGCAGGTCGCCCGCGCCGAGCCGCCGCGCGACGGTGCCGGTGGTGCCGTAGGCGAGGAAGACGCACAGTCCGACGAGCGTGCCGAGGACGGCGGCGGCGACTCCCTGCCCGGCCAGCGCGGACGTGCCGAGGCGCCCGACGACCGCGGAGTCGACGAGCAGGAACAACGGCTCGGCGACCAGCGCCCCGAGCGCGGGGACGGCGAGGCGGAGGATCTCGGCGTCCGGGCCTGACGCCCGCGGCAGCGGCACGCCGCGATTCTCCCGAGCCTCGCGCCCGCCGCGCGACCGCGTTGTTCACGCCCGCGGCGCGACCCCGAGGCTCACGTGCGCCGGGCGACCGCCATCCATACCGTCTTGCCGTGGGGGGTGCGTGGCGTCACGCCCCAGCGCAACGCGAGCTGGTCGACCATGGCGAGCCCGCGGCCGTTCTCCGCCCACTGCCCGGCCTCGCGCGGCATCGGCGGCTCGTCGCTGCGGTCGCCCACGGCCGCGGCCAGGCGGTCCTCGCGGAGGCTGAGCACGACGTCGATCTCGGTCCGGGCGTGCAGGACGGCGTTCGTGACGAGCTCGTCGACGCCGATCACGAGCCCGACGTAGTCGCACTCGTCCAGACCCCATTCGGCGAGGGTGTCGCGGAGGAAGGCCCGCGCCCGGGCGGGGGCGTCGACCGAGGGCTCCAAGGACAGGACGGCGCGCGGCCGGGACGCCGTGTCGGCGAGGACGTCCCGCACCTCGCGCAGGTCGACGACGAGCGTGAGCACGTGCGCGACGTCCAGCTGGGCGATCGCGTCGTGCCAGGCAGGAGGGGCGAGGACGACGAGCGGGGACCCGGCGGTGTCGTCCAGTTGGTCGGCGACGACGTGCAGCTCGCTGAGTACGGACGGTTCGGTCTCGACGGCGGTGAGGTCGCAGACGACGACCTCGTGGTCCTCCCCGGCGGCCGTGAGCAAGACCTCGCGCAGTTCGCCCACCTCGGGTTCGCCGAGCACGCCGAGCGGACGGACGAGAGCGAACCTCTCGCCGTCACGGATGGTGATCTCCATGGATGTCCCCGCTGTAGGCGGCCTTGCCGTCCTTCTACCCAGCGTGTTCGGTGATCAACCGTGAGCAATCGGGCAAATGTGCGTAAAGAACGTGGCGGCGAGGTCGTCCGGCCCAGCCGGTCCGGCCGCCCGGCAGCCGGGCGGCCCGCACGCTCCCCTGCGGCGTGCGGGCCGACCTCACGTCTGCCGCGTTCGAAGCGGGGTGGTGCGGCTCAGCGGGTCTGGTCGATCAGCCGCGGATCGGTGGCGGGGACCGGGACGACGGTCCGCGCCCAGGTCACGAGGGCGTCCCCGGTGAGGTCCCCGACCGCGGTAGCTGAGACCAGCACGCCGTCGCTGGCGTCCCAGGTGAGCAGGCTGTCGTCGAGCAGCGCGGCCTCGTGGCCGCCGACGGTGACGATCCGGGCGGGTAGCCCGCGGACGGCGAGGTCGACCCCGGTGCGCCCTGGCCGGCGGTTCGCCATGACAGTCACCTCGCTCGCCCCCGGGTTGGCCGGCGGGGGGCCGACATCGACGGTGACGTCATCCGTCCACTCATCGCGCCCGGTAGGGGTCGCCGCCTTCAGCGGAGTGGCCGTCCAGCCCTGGGCGCCGGCGTCGGGCCACGAGGCCGCGCCGCCGCTCAGCCGCAGGTCGGTGGCGGCGGCCAGCACCTGCGCCCTGGTCAGGCCGCTGCCCCGCAGCTCCCACGACCGACCGCCCTCCTCCCAGCGCAGCAGGCTGGGGCCGGTGGCGGCGCCGCTCACGTCGGCGACGAACCTGCCCTCGCGGCCCCGCACCTGCACCTTCGCGCCGGCGTTCAGGGGGGTCTCGTCGTCGGCGAGCAGGATCCCGGCTCGCGGCGCGACCCTGGCGGCGAGGGTGAGCGCGGCCGTCACCTCGCCGTTGCTCGCGCGACGCCAGGCCCCGAGCGGCTCGGTCGGGTCGGTGCAGAACCGGACGAGGCGTCGGGTGGCCCGCGCCGTCCAGCCGTCCTGCAGCTCGCCCAGCCGGACGACGCCGTCCGGGGCCTGGTCGAGCGGGGCGAACTGCGAGGCGCCGCAGCGCCCGTCGTCCACGAACGGTTCCTGCGTCGTCGCCCCGGGCACGGCCGCCCGGGGTTCGCGGTGCGGCAGCACCGTGACGGCGGTGACGACGGCGGCCGCGGTGAGCGTGGCGGCCAGGGCGGGGACGGCGACCCGGACGGCACAGCGGCGGCGCGGCGGGGTGGCGGTCTCGCGGAGGAGGAACTGCTTGACCTGCTCGTGCCGCAGCGGCGGCAGCGGCTCGCGGGGGAATTCGGTGGGCGCGTCGGGGGTGTGCAGCGAGGTCATGACGGGTCCTTTCGAGACGCCGCGAGCGCGGCCGTCGCGGTGGGCTCCAGGTAGTGAGGGTGCTGAGGGAGGCGAGGCGCGCGGGTCCGGCTCGGGGCGGCCGGAACGCCGGCCTCCTCGGTGGTGAGGGCGGCCAGCCGGGCGCGGGCCCGGGACAGTCGGGAGCGGACGGTGACGGCGGGCGCGCCGAGGACGACGGCGGCGGCCGACGGGTCGAGGCCGCCCCAGACGCAGAGCGTGAGCACCTCGCGGTCGGCGGGCCGCAGCCGTTCGAACGCCTTGGTCAGGGCGGCGAGCCTGGCGGTGTCGTCGAGGCGAGCGGCGATCTCGTCGGCGGGGTCGGGCACGGGCGTGGCCCCGGCGATGTCGGCGGCGGGCAGCCGGGCGAGGGCGGCGCGGTGGCGGCGCAGGGTCCGGGCGCGGTGCTGCAGGACGCGCCTGGCGACCCCGAGCAGCCAGGGCAGCGCCGACTCCTCGTGCAGGACGACGTCGCGGCGCCGCCGCCACGCCTCGAGGAAGACGACGGAGACGAGGTCGCTCGCGTCCCCGCCGTCGGCGCCGGAGCCGTAGTGGCGGGCGCGGCAGTAGGCGTGCACGGCGGAGGCGTGCCGGTCGAAGAGCTCGCCGAAGCAGGCGGTCTCCCCGGCCGCGGCGCGCTGCCACAGGTGCCGATCGCCGGTGTCGCTGAGGGAGTTCATACCCGGTAGTGGCCGCAGCGGGCGCAGCGTTGCATGCCGATTCCCCGTTCCGCCCGTGGCCCCGCGCGCGACCCGTCTCGCGCACCCTCGGCGCGAGCGTAGCGACGGCCCCCGCCCCGGCCTCGGCACCGATCGGGCACGATGCCCTCGTGACCTCGACTCCGGACGCCGCCGACGCGGGTGAGGTGTCGCTCGTCCCGGACGCCGCCGACCCCGGTGAGGTGTCGCTCGTCCCGGACCTCGCACCGGTCGTCGTCCCGGCCGTCGCGCCGGAGGCCGACCTCGCGCTCGTGCCGGACCCGACCGGCCCGACCGACCTCGCCTCCCGCCTGGCGGCGGCGTTCCGCACCGGCACCGACCTCGATCTCGCTGACGCCGAGGTCGACGCGGGTCTGATCGCGGCCCTGCTGGTCCGCCCTCCCGACCATCCCGTCGCCGCCCCCGGCGAGGGCCTCGAGAGTGCCCGCGTCCCCGCGCTGCGCCTGACCCGCGCCCACGTCGTCGGCGCCCTCGACCTGGCGTTCGCCGAGGTCACGGCACCCGTCGTCCTCACCGGCTGCCGCTTCGACGCCCAGCCGGTGCTGACCGGCGCGTGCACGCGCAGCCTCACCTTGGACGGCTGCACCCTGCCGGGGCTGGCGGCGCGGCTGGTGCAGGTCCGCGGGGACCTGCGGCTGACCGGCTGCACGGTCACCGGCACGACCAGCCTGGAGAACGCCGAGATCAGCGGCAGCCTCAACCTCAGCGCCTCGCGACTGCAGGTGCCCGGCGGGCGGGCCCTGTCGGCGGGCGGCATGACGGTCGGCGGGGGCGTGGTGGGCCGCCGCGGGCTGGTCGTGGACGGCGAGGCGCGGCTGGTCGGGGCGAAGATCAGCGGGGGCGTGCTGCTGCACGGCGCGACGCTGTCACGGCCCGGCGGCACGGCCCTGTGCCTGGACGAGATCACCACGAACCGGGTCGAGCTGAGCGACGGGTTCACCTGCACCGGGCAGCTGCTGATGCGTTCGGCGACGATCACGGGCCGGCTGAGCTTCTTCCGCGCCCGGCTGATCGGGGCGGCGGTGAACGGGTCCAGCGCCCCCGGATCGGTGGGGAACAAGCAGGTCAGGGCGCTGCGGGCGCGCGGCATGACGGCCGGGGAGATGGAGCTGCGCCCGGCCCAGGTCGAGGGACTGGTCGACCTCAGTCAGGCCCACGTCGGCGCGCTGCGCGACAGCGAGGCGACGTGGCCGGCGCATCTGCGCCTCGACGGCTTCACCTACGACCACCTGCTCGGCGCCGACCCCGCCCCGAGCGTCGCGGCCCGCTGCCGGTGGCTGGCCCGCGAGCAGGAGACCTACCGTCCGCAGCCCTACGAGCAGCTCGCCGAGTACTACCGGCGCCTGGGCCACGACGCCGACGCCCGCCGGGTGCTGCTGGCCAAGGAACGCCGCCGCCGGGCCACCCGGCCGGTCCCGCAGCGGCTGGGTGGCTGGCTGCTGGACGCTCTGGTCGGCTACGGCTACCGCTCGGAGCTGGCCGCGATCTGGCTCGCCGTGTTGGTCGTCGTGGGGTCCCTGGTCTTCTCCGCGCACCACCCGCGGGTCATCGACCCCGAGCACACCCCGCACTTCAGCCCGGTCGTCTACGCGATCGACCTGCTCATCCCCATCGGGGCGTTCGGCCTGCGGACCGCCTACGACCCGGTCGGCTGGACGGCGTGGGTCGCCGACGCGCTGATCGCGGCGGGGTGGATCCTCGCGACGGCGCTGGTCGCGGGCGTGAGTCGGCGCGTCGGCCGGGACTGAGCGGGACCGAGCCGGGAGATCAGCCGCGCTCGGCGTGCCGGTCGGGGGAGACGGTGCGGGGACGCAACCGCCGGACGCCGTCGGGCGGGGCCTCGTGCGCGGGCAGGGCGCCCTCGACGGCGGTGATGGATTCGAGCAGCCGCTTGCTGGGGGACGACGACTTCAGGCGTTCGAGGTACTCGCTGCGAGCGGCGTCGAACTCCTGTTGACGTGAGGAGTACTGGGCCATGACGTCACCTCGGGGGTCCGGTTCTGTCAAAGTACGCCGCCGGTCTGCAGGCGTCGAGAGATGACGCTCGCGGCCGTCGTCACCACGCCCTCCACGACGGGGGAGTCGAGCACGGTGGGGGTGCGGGCGCCGCGCCGGCCGAGCTTGAGGTCGACGGCGACGCAGCCGAGGAACGCGCCGTCGTCGTCCTTGATCGGGACGGCGAGCACCTCGGCGTACTTGCCGATCATCTCGACGAACTCGGTGCGGTCCAGGCCCCAGCGGGAGCGTTCGGGCACGCGCTCCCACTGGCTGTCGCTGAGCGGGGAGTGCCCGTAGCGCGCGGCGAGAGCGGCCAGCGCCGCGTGCTCGGGCCTGTGCTCGGCCCAGCAGATGCCGATCACGCCCTTGCCCCGGAACCAGTCGATGTCGGAGGCCTGCGGGTCGTCGGTGACCCGGAACCGCAGGTAGCGGTGCAGGTACTCGCGCCGCCGCCAGAACGGGGCGTGCCGGTCGGGCAGCCAGGCGGAGCGGACGACGAAGACGTTGCCGCCGAGGTCCTCGACGGGCAGGTGCAGCTGCGAGCCGATCGTGACGAGCGCGACGACGAGCGCCTTCTGGACGTCGGAGCGCGCCTCGTCGGCCAGCGGCGCCCGATAGCTCGCGTACAGGCTGCGGGTGTTGTCGATCGCAGTGACCGCGCCGAGGGTGAGGGCGGGGGTAAGCAGCGCCCACGTGGGCGGGTGCGGCCAGATGCTGCTCTGGGAGAACGCCTGGGTCGCCGTCGCGAACAGGGCGAGCAGCACCAGCCCGAGGCGGGCGGCCAGGGCGTAGCGGCGGCGACGACGGTCGCGGCGACGCAGTTGGGACGCGACGGCCATCGCTTGCGCAGCCTCCCCGAGTTCCGGCTGTGGTGGTTCGGCCCCGTTTCGGCCGGATCGCCCGTTCGGGCCGGCGGCGAGCCTACCCACTCGACCGCCGGCCCGGACCACCTGTGGCTGCGCCTGCTCAGCGGCCGGCGAGCAGCTCCAGGGTGTCGACCACCCGGTTCGAGAAGCCCCACTCGTTGTCGTACCAGGCCGATACCTTGACGTGTCGCCCATCGACCCTGGTCAACGCGGCGTCGAAGATCGACGAGGCCGGGTCGCCGACGATGTCGCTGGAGACGATGGGGTGCTCGGTGTAGCGCAGGATCCCCTTGTAGCGGCCGTCCGCGGCCGCGCGGTAGGCGGCGAGGACGTCGTCCCGGGTGACGTCGGCGCGCACGACGGTGTTGATCTCGACCAGCGAGCCGACCGGCACCGGCACCCGGATCGCGTCGCCGGACAGCTTGCCCGCGAGGTTCGGCAGGACCAGCCCGATCGCCTTGGCCGCGCCGGTGGTGGTGGGGACGATGTTCGCCCCGGCCGCCCGGGCCCGGCGCAGGTCGCGGTGCGGGCCGTCCTGCAGGTTCTGCTCCTGCGTGTAGGCGTGCACGGTGGTCATGAAGCCGTGCTCGATACCGGCGAGGTCGTCGAGGACTGAGGCCAGCGGGGCCAGCGCGTTGGTGGTGCAGGAGGCGTTGGAGACGATCACGTGCTCGTCGGGCCGGTAGGCGTCGGTGTTGACGCCGTAGGCGAGGGTGACGTCGGCCCCGGCGGACGGCGCGCTCACGAGCACGCGGGCGGCGCCGGCGGTGAGGTGGGCGCGGGCGGCGTCGGCGGCGGTGAACCGGCCGGTGGCCTCCAGGACGATCTCGACGCCCAGGTCGGCCCAGGGCAGGGCCGCGGGGTCGCGCTCGGCGAGCACGGTGATCGGCCGGCCGTCGACGACGAGGACGTCGCCCTCGACCTCGACGGTGGCGGCGAGGCGTCCCATCGCGGTGTCGTAGCGGAGCAGGTGGGCCAGGGTCTCCGGAGCGGTCAGGTCGTTGATCGCGACGACCTCCAGCGAGCTGTTCCGCTCGAGCAGGACGCGCAGCGTGCTGCGGCCGATCCGACCGAATCCGTTGATGGCGATGCGGGTCATGGGGGCTTTCCTCTCTGTGATGCCTCCATGGTCCGGATCCATCCGGGGCAGCGACACTGGCTGGAGCGACCCGGTGCGAAAGCATCCGGCCAGCCCGATTGCCACTGTCCGCAAGGATCGAGCCAGCCCATGGCGCGGCCGCGAGGTCAGGCCGAGAACGTCTGCCGGTAGGCGGTCGGGGACGTCCCGAGCACCCGCTGGAAGTGCAGCCGCAGGTTCGCGCCGGTCCCCAGGCCGGTGCGGTGGGCGATCTCCTCGACCCCGAGATCGGTGCGTTCGAGCAGTTCCCGGGCCAGGTCGATCCGGGCGCGCAGGACCCAGTGCATCGGGGTGTAGCCGGTGTTCTCCCGGAACCGGCGGGAGAAGGTCCGGGTGGACACCTTCGCGTGCCGCGCCATGGCGTCCAGGGTCAGCGGCTCGTCGAGCCGGGCCAGTGCCCATTCGCGGGTGTCGGCGAACAGGTCCCCGAGCGGCTCGGGGACCGTCCGCGGCACGTACTGCGCCTGGCCGCCGCTGCGGTAGGGGGCGGCGACGAGCCGCCGCGCGACCTCGTTGGACAGCCCGACGCCGTGGTCACGCCGCACGAGGTGCAGGCACAGGTCGATGCCCGACGCCCCGCCGGCGGAGGTGAGCACGCCGCCCTCGTCGACGAACAGCACGTTCTCGTCGACCTGCACGCGCGGGTGCTGCTGGGCCAGCGCTTTCGTGTAGTGCCAGTGGGTGGTGGCGCGGTGCCCGTCGAGCAGCCCGGTCTGGGCCAGGGCGAAGGCGCCGGTGGAGATCGCCGCCAGCCGCGCGCCCCGGCGGTGCGCCGCGCGCAGGGCGTCGAGGACGGCGTCCGGGGCCTGCGCGGTGGTCGGGTCCCGGTAGCCGGGGACGAACACGGTGTCGGCGTCCTCGAACGCCTCCAGCCCGTGCGCCACCTGGTAGGACAGCCCGTCACCGGCGCTGACCGGCCCGGCGTGGGCGCCGCACATCCGCACGTCGTAGGGCATCTCCGGGCGGTGTGAGAAGACCTGGGCGGGGATGCCGATGTCGAGCGGTTTGGCGCCCTCCAGCACCAGGACGGCGACGCGGTGGTTCATCGGTGGTCCTCGCGGTGGCTCGATCGACCCTGGTCGGCAGCATCGTGCCACTGGCTCCGCGTGAGGAGGGCTCAGGCCGGCCGCTGCCACAGCAGCTCGTAGCGCCAGAACGTCAGCCGCCGCACCCGCACGCCAGGCAGGACGGCGTCCGCCTGCTCGCGCACCTGCGCCGTGGTCAGCGTCGGCTGCGCGACCGGCATGTCGCCGTCGCCGTGGTGGCGCAGCCGCCCGGTGAGCGCGAACGCCGCCCCGAAGGCGTTCTCGGCGACGCCTGCCGCCAGCTCGCGGTGCCACTCGCGGCGCAGGTCGAGGCGGGGCAGCGCGACGGCCGCGATCACCCCGCCGGGCCGGACGGCGGCGGCGAGCTTGGGCAGCGCGTCCGGCAAAGGCAGGTGGTGGAGTGTGGACAACGACAGCACGGCGTCGTACCCGTCGCCGGGCAGCGGGTCGGTGAGGACGTCGGCCAGGTGGAGCCGGACGCCGTCCGGCACCCGGGTGCGCGCGGCGTCGATCATGACCGGGGAGCGGTCGACGGCGTCCACGGTGATCCCCCGTGAGGCGATCGCCGTCGCCAGCGTCCCTTCGCCGCAGCCGATCTCCAGGACCCGGGTGGCGCCCGGCGGGATCCGGCTCAGGAGCAGCGGGTGGTACCAGGCGTTGTGGTCCCAGGCCGGGATCGGAGGAATCGGCACGAGGGCATCCTGCCGGACGCGACTGCCTGTGACTCGCAGTGTGCGTTCCGTGATCGGTGGAGGGGGTTCCAGGGACGTATTCCTCACCCGCCGTCGTTTCGGAGCGGAATCGAGGCTGTGGAGTGACCACTCTTATCCACAGGGTTTACTCACAGCTGTGAGCTGACGGGTAGTGGCCCGCCCGTACCTCCGGGTGGGGGTGTGGAGAGAGCCCACCTTCGGCTAGCGGCCGTTGCCGAGGCGGCGACAACGATGCCCAACGACCCCGAACCTGCAGTGCGTCACCAAGAATAAACCCAAAGTGAGAAACTGTGCGAACTGTCAAAGATCGGATACACGGTGTTCACCTGGGCGACACGCCGAGGACCTGGACACGAGATCGCCGACTTTCTTCGGTCCACAGCCCGTGGACAGGGCCGGGCCGCGTCACGTGAGGTCGCAGGGGTGCGCCGTCCCCACCGTCCACCCGGGATCCCCAGGGATTCCCACATCCTGTGCACGAAACCCCCGGGTTCTCCACCGTCTACCCACAGGTTGTCCCCACACTGTGCACAGGCGGTGATTGCCGCCCCGGCGCCGTCCCTCTACGGTCGTCCACGCTCGGACCTGTGCGCCCGCAGCGCCGGCTCGGCAGCGTCGTCGCTGTCGGTGCCCACGCGTACAACAGGACCTGGCAGGACGAGCGCACCACCCGCCTCGCCCCCGGCTCGCGCCGGTGGTCGTGGAGGGGGGCAGGCGCCGGAGAGGGCCGGAAGAAGGGGAGGGACCCGGGTGTCGATCGCCGAGCTGTCGGTGCCGAACAGCGGCCCGTCCGAGGAGTTCGGTCGCACCCCACCCCAGGACATCGTCGCCGAGCAGAGCGTGCTCGGCGGCATGCTGCTGTCCAAGGACGCCATCGCCGATGTGATCGAGGAGCTGCGCGGCACCGACTTCTACCGGCCCGCGCACGAACTGGTCTACGAGGCGATCCTCGACCTCTACGGCCGCGGCGAGCCGGCCGACGCGATCACCGTCGCCGACGAGCTGACCAAGCGCGGCGAGCTCGGCCGGATCGGCGGTCCCGCGTACCTGCACACCCTGCTCTCGTCCGTCCCGACGGCCGCCAACGCCGGCTACTACGCCAAGATCGTCCGCGAGCGCGCGGTGCTGCGCAGGCTCGTCGAGGCGGGCACCCGGATCGTCCAGCTCGGCTACGCGGCCGACGGCGGGGACGTCGAGGAGCTGGTGAACGAGGCGCAGGCCGAGGTCTACGCGGTGGCCGAGCGTCGCAAGACCGAGGACTACGCCCCGATCGGCGAGATCATCGAGGGCACGATCGACGAGATCGAGGCGTCCTCGCACCGCTCCGACGGCATGATCGGCGTCCCGACCGGGTTCATCGACCTGGACCGCCTCACCAACGGCCTGCACCCCGGCCAGATGATCGTCATCGCGGCCCGCCCGGCCATGGGCAAGTCGACGGTCGGCCTCGACATCTGCCGCTCGGCGGCGATCCACGCCCGGCAGGCCGCGGTCATCTTCAGCCTCGAGATGTCGCGCAACGAGATCGTCATGCGCCTGCTCTCGGCCGAGGCGACGATCCCGCTGCAGAACATGCGCAAGGGCACGATGCGCGAGGAGGACTGGACGCGCCTGGCCCGCACGATGGGCAACGTCAGCGAGGCGCCGCTGTTCATCGACGACAGCCCCAACATGTCGCTGATGGAGATCCGCGCCAAGTGCCGCCGGCTCAAGCAGCGCAACGACCTCAAGCTCGTCGTCATCGACTACCTGCAGCTGATGACGTCGGGCAAGCGCGTCGAGAACCGCCAGCAGGAGGTCTCGGAGTTCTCCCGGGCCCTGAAGCTGCTGGCCAAGGAGCTCGAGGTCCCCGTCATCGCGATCTCGCAGCTCAACCGTGGCCCCGAGCAGCGCACCGACAAGAAGCCGCAGATGTCCGACCTGCGCGAGTCGGGCTGCCTGCCCGCCTCCGCGCGGGTCCTGCGCGCCGACACCGGCGCCGAGGTGAGCCTGGGTGAGCTGTACGCGGCGGGGGAGCGCGACGTCCCGGTCTGGTCCCTCGACGAGTCGCTGCGCTACGTGCGCCGCCACCTCACCCACGTGTTCGCGACCGGGACGAAGCCGGTGTTCCGGCTGCGGCTGTCCTCGGGCCGCACGGTGCGCGCCACCGGGAACCACCCGTTCCTCACGGTGGAGGGCTGGCGGCCGCTCGACGAGCTCGTCCCCGGGGCGCGCCTGGCCGTGCCCCGGCACGTGCCCCCGCCCGACCGGATCGAGCCCCGTTCCGCCGGGCAGCTGCGCGACCTCGCCGCCGCCCTGGCCGGCGACATCGCCGTCGAGGCCGACCTCTCCTGCCTGCCCAAGGCGCAGGTCGGCGAGCTGGCCCGGCTGCTGTGGGCCCGCTGCGGCGGGGTGGGCCTGGGCGAGCCGGGGCGGGTCTGGTGGACGCTGGCCGACGCCGCGCACGCCCGCTCCCTCGCCGCGAGCCTGCTGCGCTACGGCATCTCGTGCCGGCACGAGTCCGTGACGTCCACGGGGGAGGGCGTGCGCCTCGTCGTCGACGACGCCGATGACCTGCGCCGCGTGCTCGGTGAGGTGCTGCTGCCCGACGGCACGGTGCGCGACGACGAGACGGCCCCGCCCGTGCACGAGGGGTCGCTGCTCGTGGCGCGGCGGCTGTTCGCCGCGCTGCGGTCGCCGGGGGCGGCGCAGCCGACCGCGGGTCCCTCCGTAGGTGGCGGCGTGGTGCCGGCCCAGTCGGCCGCGGCCGACCCGGGGGTGTGGGACGAGGTGCGCAGCGTCCTCGACGACGACGTCCTGCACGCCCGCGAGCTGGTGGCCGCGACCGCCGTCGAGCTGGCCGCCGCCCGCCGGGGGGCGCACGCGCAGGCCCCGCTCGTGCCGCAGCCGACGCTCGCGGGCATGGCCCCCAGCCGCGAGCGCCTGGCCCGCGTCGTCGCCGTCCTCGACCGCGCAGAGCTCGACATCCACGCCCTCAACGACGTGCTGTGGGACACCGTCGAGGCGATCGAGCCCGACGGCGTCGAGGAGGTCTACGACGCCACCGTCCTCGGCACGCACAACTTCGTCGCCGACGGCATCGCCGTGCACAACTCCATCGAGCAGGACGCCGACATGGTGATCCTGCTGCACCGCGAGGACGCCTACGAGAAGGAGTCCCCCCGCGCCGGCGAGGCCGACTTCATCGTGGCCAAGCACCGTAACGGCCCCACCGACACCATCACCGTCGCGTTCCAGGGGCACTACTCGCGGTTCGTGGACATGGCGGCGGGCTGACCGTCTCGGCCCAACGGGTGCCGTCGTCGCCGGTCCACCACGACGTGCCCTACGCGAGGGTGACGGTGAACGCGAGCTCGGCACCGTCGACAACGGGACGGATGTGGGGAGCAGTCGCGCGCAATAGCCGCGCGGATGCTCCCCACTTCCGCCGCGGGCCGAGTCAGGAGTGCGCGACCTGGGCGCCGTGGGCGGCGAGCGCCCGCGCGAAGAGTTGCCCGGTGGCGCCCTCGCGGAACGTCTTCGCGGTGTTGGTCGAGATCCGGTTGATGTGCTTGTCGGAGACGGTGAGCATCCAGTCCCCGGAGTTGCGGATCCGCAGGTGCATGCCAGGCCCGGCGAGATTGAACCCGCTGCGGACGTTCAGCACGGCGATGTCGGCGGCCGGCACCGCCCAGCGCGCGCCGTCCTCACCCGCCCACCAGAACGTGCCGCGCGAGAGCGTGACTGTGCCGAAGGACTCCCTGCCCCAGTTGGCCTTGAACGTCAGGGCCTCACCGGGGCGGCGCAGGTGCCCGTTGAGCGTGAGCGAGCCGTCCGCAGCGGGCGGGGGCAGGGTCACCCTGGACCCTGACGTCATCGTCCGGACGATCAGGAACACGACGACCGCCATGAACAGGGCGCCGACCAGCGGGACGAGCGTCACCAGGCCGACGAGGGGCAGGAAGGGATCGTCCACGGGACGCGATGGTGTCACGCGCCCCCGCGGCCAGGCGCCGGGCCCGTCGACTCCCGCACGGACAGGGTGGTGGCGAGCTCGAGGTGCTGGGAGGCGGGCTGGACGCCGTCGGCCATGCCCAGCACCGTCTCGACGGCCATCCGGCCCATGCCCACGAGCGGCTGGTGCACGGACGTCAGCCGGGGGCTCGTCCACGACGCCTGGGGGGTGTCGTCGTACCCGACGACGCTGAGCCGCCCGGGCACCGAGACGCCCAGCGAGGCGGCGGCCGCGAGGACGCCGACGGCGATCTCGTCGTCCCCGGCGACGACGGCGGTGGGCGGTTCGGGCAGGGAGAGCAGCTCCCGGCCGTGCACGAGCCCGGTCTCGACGGAGAACCAGTCGCGGCGGACGAGCGAGCGGTCGAGCTCGATGCCCGCCGAGTCGAGCGCGGCGCGATGCCCGTGCAGGCGCTCGTTGGCGGCGGCGGAGACCTCGGGCCCGCCGATCCACGCGATCCGCCGGTGCCCGAGGCCGATCAGGTGCTCGGTGGCGCTGCGCCCGCCCGCCCAGTTGGTGGAGCCGATGCTGACGACGCGCGGGTCGGTGGTGTCGACCGGGTCGACCATGACGAAGGGGAGATCACGCTCGCCGGCGGCGATCATCACCTCGTCGGGTTCGGCGAGGGTCACGCCGACGATGCCGACGACCCCGGCGTCCTTCTGCTCGGCCACCCAGGCGCGCGCGGCGGCCTTCGTCACGCGCAGGGGGCGGTCGGGGGCCAGGCGCACGATCAGGTTGGTGCCGGCCGCGGTGGCTGCGACGAGCACCCCCTGGAGAACGTTGATCATGTAGGGCGATTCGAGGACGTCGACGACGGCGACGAGGCTGCGCGACGGCGGCGGCTCGTGCCGCGACGTCGACATCCGGTAGTCCAGCTCCTCGATCGCCGCGAGCACCCGGCGCCGGGTGTCGGGGGCGATGTCGGAGCGCCCGTTGAGGGCCTTCGAGACCGTGGCCTTGGAGACGCCGGCGTGCGCGGCGACGTCCTCGATCGTGACCCGGTCGGCCGGTCGGCCCGCCACGGAACCTCCTGGAAGTCGAAACTGTTTCGAGTCTAGCTGGGGCAGTCTGGGACGGCGCGGGCTCACGCTAGCCGCACAGGTCGGCGTCCCTATCCTTGACCGCGCGCGAGTCGCGCGCCTAGCGTTCGCGACGCGCACGGACGTTGCGAAACAGTTTCGACGTCCCGCGCTCCCCGACGACGAGAGGTGGTGGCGCCGTGCCGAGCGCCGAGTCCCAGCCGGCCCCGCTGACGGTCGACGGCCGCCCGGCCGGGGACGCCGTCCTGCGCCACATCTGGAACGAGTGCCTGGGCGCCGGCCGCGCCAACGAGGCGCTGCGGGCCGACTGGCAACAGCACTTCCGCGAGGCCGTCACGGTGCTCGGCGCGCGGTACGTGCGCTTCCACGGCCTGTTCCACGACGACATGTTCGTCTACCGGGCCACCCGCGGTGGCGGTTTCGGCCCCGACGAGGTGCTGTCCGAGCCGATGTTCACGTTCTCCTACGTCGACAAGGTCTTCGACGCGATCCTCGACGCCGGCGCGCGCCCGTTCGTCGAGCTCGGCTTCATGCCCCGCGAGCTCGCCACCCAGACCGAGACGCTGTTCTGGTGGAAGGCCCACTGCAGCCCGCCCCAGGACATGGGCCGCTGGTCCGACCTCGTCACCGCCACCGTGCGCCACTGGGTGGAGCGCTACGGCCTCGACGAGGTGCGGCAGTGGCGGTTCGAGGTGTGGAACGAGCCCAACCTCGTGCCGCTGTTCTGGACCGGCACCCGCACGGAGTACTTCGAGCTGTACGAGGCGAGCGCGCGGGCGGTCAAGGCGGTGGACGCCGAGCTGAAGGTCGGCGGCCCCTCCACCAGCGTGTTCGTGCCCGACACCCGCTACGAGGGGGAGTACGAGAACCGCGAGGTGCAGCACGCGACGGCGGCCGCCGCCGACGTCGACGCCCTCGAGTGGCGCCCGGTGTGGATCGAGGAGTTCCTCGCCTGGTGCGCCGAGCGTGCCGTCCCGGTCGACTTCGTGACGACGCACCTGTACCCCACCGACTTCGCCTACGGCGCCAACGGCGAGACCCGCCACATCAAGCGCCACCGGGACGCCACGGCCGACGACCTGGAGGTGCTGCGCAAGGTGATCGCGGCGAGCGCGTTCCCCGGCGCGGAGCTGCACATCACCGAGTGGTCGACCTCGCCGTCCAGCCGCGACGCGATGCACGACACGGTCTTCGCGGCCACCTACATCACCCGGGCGTTCCTGCGCTGCGCCGACCTCACCGACTCGCTCGCCTACTGGGCGTTCACCGACGTGTTCGAGGAGGGCGGCGCGGGCATCGGCCCGTTCCACGGCGGCTTCGGCCTCGTCACCGAGCAGGGCATCCACAAGCCGACGTTCCACGCCCTGGCCATGCTCGCCGCGCTCGGCGACCGGCTGCTCGCCTCCACCCCCCACGGCGTCCTCACCCGCAGCAGCCGCACCGGCGCCGTCAGCGGGGTCTTCTACAACTACCCCGACGAGATGGGCGAGCGCGCCGTCGGTACCGAGATCACCTACGCCGCGACGCGGTCGCTCGCCGAGTACGGCCCGAACCGGCGGGTCCGGCACGTGATCGAGGGGCTCGCGCCGGGGGCCGCGTTCCTCGTCCGCACCCTCGACTGGAAGCACGCCAACGTCGCGGAGGCCTGGCACCGGATGGGCGAGCCGGTCAACCTCAGCCGGCCGCAGGAGGCCGCGCTGCGCGAGGTCGCCGACCGGCTGCGGCTGCGGACCCTGCTGGCCGACGCCGACGGTCGGCTCGAGCTCGACCTCGACCTCACCCCCTGGGCCGTGGCCTCCGTCGTCGAGCTGGGCCCTCTCGGCTGAGCCGTGGCCGTCACCGGCATCCGCGACATCGTCCCGGGCCTGATCTGGGAGGACGCCTTTCTCGCCGGCAACGGCGAGCACGGGATCATGGTGTTCGGCGCGCCCGGGCACGAGCGCGTCGTCCACACCCACCACCGCTTCGTGCTGCCCGGGCCCAGCCGCACGATGGGGCCGCCCGCGCTCGCCGACCGGCTGGAGGAGGTCCGCGACCTCATCCTGGCCGGGCGTCGGCGGGAGGCGCAGCGCCGGTTCACCGACGGGCGGCCGCTGGCGTGGACGCAGCCGTTCCACCCCGGGCACGTGCTGCACCTCGACGGGGCGGGCGCGGCGCCGGACGCCGCGGGCTACGAGCGGCGCACCGACTTCACGACCGGGGAGGTGACCAGCGCCTGGGGCGGTGGGGCGTGGCGCCACCGCGCGTTCGTCTCCCGGCCCGACCGCGTGGCCGTCCACGAGATCACGGGCCGGGCCCTCGACGTCGACCTGCGCCTGTCCGCAGCGACCCCCGGGCTGCCGGACGACATCGCCGTCCGGACGCGCGCGGTGGTGGAGGGCGACGGACGCGCGTGGCTCACCGTCGTCGCCACGTACCCGCCGGTGCCGGACGCCGGGGAGGCGGCATCCGGGCGGGCGCCGGAGGAGGGGTTCGCCGGCGTCACGCGGGTGGTCCTCGACGGCGGGACGGCGACGGCGGACGGCGACGTCGTGCGCGTGCGGGGCGCCCGCGGCGTCCTGCTCGTGAGCCGCTGGCAGAGGTGGGCGGGCGCGCCGCCGCTGGACGAGCTCCGCGAGGACCTCGCCGCTCTCCCCGCCGACCTCCACCACCTGCGGGACCGGCACGCCGCCGTCCACGGCGAGCTGTTCGCCCGCTGCAGCCTCGACCTCGGGCCCGCTGGCGCCGGCACCGAGCCGATGGTGGGCGACCTGCTCGCCCGCGCCCGCCGCGACCCCCTCGACCCGGCCCTGCTGGAGGCCCTCTTCGCCTCCGGACGCTACCTGCTGCTCAGCTCGTGCGGGGTGCTGCCGCCCCGGCTGACGGGCCTGTGGCTGGGGGCCTGGGGGGCCGCCTGGTCGGGCGATCTCACGACCGACGCGAACCTCAACCTGCAGGTCGCCGGCCTCACGACGACCGGGATGCCGGAGCTGTTGGACGGCTACGCCGCGATGGTCGCCGCGCAGGCCGACGACTGGCGGCTCAACGCCCGCAGCGTCTACGGGGCCAGGGGGTTCCTGGCGCCCAGCCGCACCGACGGCGAGCACGGCCGGCTGTTCCACCTCGACGAGGACTGGCCCTGGGCGATGTGGCTCGCCGGGGCCGACTGGCTGCTGCTGCCGCTGCTCGAACGCTGGCAGGCCGACGGCGACGACGCGTTCCTCGCCGACGTCCTCGCGCCCTGGCTGGCGGAGGCCGCACGGTTCTTCGAGGACGTCCTGACCAGGATCGACGCGGCCGGGCACGTCGTCCTCGTGCCCTCGTACTCCCCGGAGGTGGGCCCCGACGACGGCGAGGGTGCGGCGGCGGTGAACGCGACGATGGACGTCGCGGCGGCCCGCCACGCGCTCGTCACGGCGGCCGCCGCCGTCACGCACCTGCGCGGTCTCGTCCGCGAGGGGCGCGCGAGCGTCCCCCGCGTGCTGGCGGCCGCGGGGGTCGTCCCCGAGGACGCCGACAGGTGGCGAGCGCTCGCGGCGCGCCTGCCGCCCTACCGCGTGGACGAGCGGGGCGCGCTCGCCGAGTGGGCGTGGCCGGGGCTGGCGACGCCGCTCGACCACCGGCACGTGAGTCACCTGTACCCGGTGTGGCCGCTGCACGAGATCACCCCCGAGCACACCCCCGCCCTGGCCCGCGCGGCGCTGGCGGCGCTGGAGGCCCGGGGCGGGGAGGACCTGTCGGCGCACGGCAGCCTGCACCGGGCGCTGGTGGCCGCGCGGCTCGGGCAACCGCGGCTCGTGCAGGAGCACGTGGGCCGGATCCTCGGCCGCGACATGCTCCATCGCAGCCTCATGACCTCGCACAACCCCGGGCTGCGCACCTACAACGCCGACGCCGCCCACGCGCTGCCGGCGCTCGTCGTCGAGCTGGTGCTGGGCTCCGCGCCGGGCAGGATCTCCCTCCTGTCGGCGCTGCCCGCCGGGTGGGAGCGCGGCGTACTGCGGGGCAGCCCCACCCGGGCCGGCGTGCTCGTGGAGGAGCTTGCCTGGGACACGGCGGAGGGCTGGGTGCGGGTGGTGCTCTCCGCGACCGCGCCGCGCCTTGTCACGCTCACCTGCCGCGAGGCGGCCGACCCTGCGCACGGCAGCCGGCAACTGGAGGTGCGGCCGGGCGCGCCGAGGGAGGTCGTGACGCGGCTCCGTCCCGCCGGATCCGCGGGAGCGACGCCGTCGTTGTCGAAACCTTTTCGGTGAGACGGGTGTGGGCGGACAGGGACGAACGACGCACTTCCGCCGCACGAGAAGCACCATTTCTGGATGATTCCCGACTCTTGACCACCGCCAGGGCCACCCCTAGATTGACCGACGCACGCTGGCACCGCGGTCAGTTCGCGAAACTGTTTCGCGGCCAGGCAGGCCGCGACGACGTCCGCCAGGGCGCCTCACGGCCGAACCGTCCCGTTCCCGTCGATGGGGGAGGCCCCGTGAATCGCCGTCTCGGCACCGCAGCGGCACTGGCCGCGATGGCGCTGCTCGTCGCCGGCTGCACCAGCGGATCCGAAGGGGGGTCGTACAAGGTCGGTGAGGACACCAAGACCTTCGAGTTCTGGTCCTTCACCGGGATCAACCAGAAGGCCGGGGTGAAGGAGTACACCGACAAGCACCCCGACGTGAAGGTCAAGCTGACCGAGGTGGGCGGCTCCACGGAGACCGCGCAGGCCCTGACGGCGGCGCTCGCGGGCGGCAAGGTGCCCGACCTCGTGCTGATCCAGGGCGACGACCTACCGAAGTTCATGCAGTCGCCCGACAACTTCGTCGACCTCACCACCCTCGGGGCCGACAAGACCAAGAACGACTACCTCGACTGGGTGATCGCGCAGTCCAGCACCGAGGACGGCAAGGTCATCGGCATCCCGACCGACGTCGGCGGCCTGGCCATCGCCTACCGCACCGACCTGTTCCAGGCGGCGGGCCTGCCCACCGACCGCGACCAGGTCTCGGCGCTGTGGCCCACGTGGGACAAGTTCCTCGACGTCGCCAAGCAGTACAAGAGCGCCACCGGCAAGGCGTTCCTCGACAACGCCGCCACCAGCGTCTACTTCCAGGCGGTCAACCAGGGCAGCGAGCGGTACTACTCGCCCGACAAGGAGCCCGTCTACGACACCAACCCCCAGGTGAAGGATGCGTTCGACCTCACCGTGAAGTTCATCGAGTCCGGGGTCATCGCCAAGCAGTCCACGTTCTCCGCCGGCTGGACCGCGGCGATGAACAAGGGCGACTACGCGGTCATCGCCGCGCCGTCGTGGATGCTCAACGCCATCCGCACCAACGCGCCGTCGACGTCCGGCAAGTGGGACATCGCCAAGATCCCCGGCGGGGCCGGCAACTGGGGCGGCAGCTACCTGGCCATCCCCAAGCGCGCCAAGAACGTGACGGCGGCGTGGAAGTACATCTCCGAGCAGCAGTCCCCGGCCGGCCAGCTGGAGCACTTCATCAGCTCGGGCGCCCTGCCGAGCACGCCGTCGGTCTACACCGACCCGAAGCTCACGGGCCAGACCGACCCGTTCTTCGGCGGCGCCCCGGTCGGCAAGATCTACACGGAGTCGGTGACGGGCCTGAAGCCCTTCTACATCGGCATCGACGACGCCGCGATCGGCACCGAGTTCCTCAACGCCCTCGGCGCGGTCGAACAGGGCAAGCTCGCCCCCGACGCCGCGTGGACGACGGCGCTGAAGAACGTCAAGAACGCCGTGGACAAGTGACATGGCGGGTCGTCCGGGTGCGGTGATCGACGCGGCCGCGGACACCCTGAGCGTGCACGGGGCGGCCCCCGAGAGGGGCCGCCCCGTGCGGCAGGGGTTCCGCGAACGGCTCACGCCCTACACCTACGTCGCGCCGTTCTTCCTGCTGTTCGCCGTCTTCGGGCTGTTCCCGCTGCTGTTCACGTTCTACGTCGCGCTCTTCGACTGGAACCCCATCGGGGAGCACACGTTCGTCGGCCTCGACAACTTCGCGAAGTTGTGGGGCGACGACCGGTTCTGGAACGCGATGCGCAACACGTTCAGCATCTGGGCGATCTCGACGATCCCCCAGCTGCTGCTCGCGCTCGGCCTCGCGCACCTGCTCAACCACGCCAACCTGCGCTTCGCGGCCGCGTTCCGGATGGCCGTGCTCGTGCCGTACGTCACCTCGGTGGCAGCGACGACGATCGTCTTCGCGCAGCTCTTCGACCGCGACTACGGCCTGTTCAACTGGCTGATCGGGCAGGTGGGGCTCGACCCGATCGACTTCACCGCCTCCACCCTCGGCAGCCACGTCGTCATCTCGCTGATGGTGATGTGGCGGTGGACCGGCTACAACACCCTGCTCTACCTCGCGTCCCTGCAGTCGCTGTCGCGCGAGGTGTACGAGGCGGCCGCCGTCGACGGCGCGGGCGGGTGGAAACAGTTCCGGTTCATCACCGTCCCGTCGCTGCGGCCGATCATCATCTTCACGATCGTCACCTCGACGATCGGCGGCCTGCAGATCTTCACCGAGCCGCTGCTGCTCAGCCCCACCGCCAACCAGACCTGCGGCACGGCCAGGCAGTGCCAGACGCTCACGCTGTTCCTGTACGAGCAGGCGTTCGGGCGGTTCCACTTCGGCTACGGGGCAGCCATCGGCGTCGCCCTGTTCGTCATGGTCGTGCTCGCGACCGCCGTCAACTACCTGCTGGCGACGCGCATCCGTGGAGGCCAGGAATGAGTCGGCTCACGACGGGCGACGACCTCACGGTCACCGCCGCCGCCGTCCCCCCGATCGTCGACGCGACGGGGACGGCGGCGGCGGGCAGGGGACGCCGCGGGCGGGTGGGGCGGGTGTCGAAGCCGGTGTACGCCCTGCTGGTCCTGCTCAGCCTGGTGTTCGTCTTCCCGCTGTACTGGATGCTCGTCGTGGCCTCGACCGACTCGGCGACGGCGTACAGCATGCCGCCGCGGATCGTGCCGGGCGACAACTTCTGGGCGCTCGCGCAGAAGGTGTTCGAGATCGTCCCGTTCGTCCGGTCGCTGATCAACAGCGCCCTGGTGGCCACGGGGGTCGGCGTCGGCCAGGCCGTGCTGTGCGCGCTGGCGGGGTTCGCCTTCGCCAAGCTGACCTTCCGCGGCCGGGACCCG
Organism: Kineosporiaceae bacterium; assembly: GCA_046330935.1. GTDB lineage: Bacteria > Actinomycetota > Actinomycetes > Actinomycetales > Kineosporiaceae > JAXLRU01. The sequence goes on along the minus strand of JAXLRU010000002.1, from coordinate 406,185 downwards.
CTGTTCCTGTTCGTCGTGCTGACGATGACCGTGCCCACGCAGCTCGCGATCATCCCGCAGTACATGATCATCTCGAAGCTGAACTGGGTGGACACCCTCCAGGCGCTCGTCCTGCCGGGGCTGGTCAGCGCGTTCGGCATCTTCTGGATGCGCCAGCACATCGCGGCCACCATCAGCGACGAGCTGCTGCAGGCGGCCCGCGTGGACGGCGCCACCACGGGGCAGATCTTCTGGCGGATCGCCTTCCCGCTCGTGCGCCCCGCGGCGTTCGTGCTGGGGCTGTTCGGCTTCATCACCGCCTGGAACGACTTCCTCTGGCCCTTCGTGGTGCTGAAGTCGCCCGAGCGGTTCACCGCGCAGATCGCCATCAAGGCGCTGCAGAGCAACCGCGACATCGACCTCGGCCTGGCCATGTCCGGGTCGTTCCTCGCCACGCTGCCGCTGCTCGTGCTGTTCGTGTTCGTCGGCCGCCGCCTGATCAACGGGATCATGGAGGGCGCCTTCAAGGGCTGAGCGGCCCACCCTGAGGTAGACAGGGGCATGACCGTCTACAAGATCCTGCTGCCGGGGGAGTGGAGCGACTTCCGCCGGGACGCCCGGTTCACCGGGTCCCCGATGGATCACGCGGACGGCTTCGTCCACTGTTCGACGGCCGAGCAGGTGCCGCGGACCGCGGCGCGGTTCTTCGCCGACGCCGGCCCGCTCGTCGTCCTCGCCGTCGACGAGACGCTGCTGCCCGACGTCCGCTGGGAGGTCTCCGGCAGCGGCGAGCGGTTCCCGCACGTCTACGGGCCGCTGCCGATCGGGGCCGTCCTCGACGTCCACGAGGTGGCCGACGCCGGCGCCGTGGCGGGCGTCGTGCCCGTGCCGGGGCCCGGTCCTGCGCAGGCGATCCCCGTGCTGCGGGTCGCCGACGCCGCGCTCGCCGTGCGCTGGTACGCCCGGCTGGGCTTCGTCGAGGAGTTCCGCCACCGGTTCGAGCCGCACCTGCCGCTCTACGTGGGGGTCGTCCGGGACGCCGCGCGCCTGCACCTGTCGGAGCACGCGGGCGACGCGCGGCCCGACACCCTGGTCTACCTGTGGGTGCCCGACGTCGACAAGTGCGCCGCCGCGTGCGGTGCCGCCGTCTCGGAGCAGCCCTGGGGCCGCGAGTTCGAGGTGCGCGACCCGTGGGGCAACCGGCTGAGGGTGGCGAGCCCGGCGTCCTGAGCGCCCTGGTCGCCGCGGCCGGGTGGCGGCCCCTCGGGCCGGGTACGAGCCGGACGTGGACGGCGTCCGGATCGGCACCTCGGGGTGGAGCTACGACCACTGGGCGGGCGTGCTCTACCCGCCCGGTGCGCCCGCGGCGTCCCGCCTGGCCCGCTACGTCGAGGCGTTCGACACCGTCGAGCTCAACGCCAGCTTCTACCGCTGGCCGAAGACCACGACGTTCGAGGGGTGGGCGCGGCGGTTGCCGCCCGGGTTCGCGCTCACCGTGAAGGCGCCGCGCTGGCTCACCCACGCCCGCAAGCTGCACCAGCCCGAACCGTGGCTGGAGCGGATCGCCGAGGCCTGGCGGCTGCTCGGCGACCGCGCGGGCGTCCTGCTCGTGCAACTGCCGCCCGACCTCGAACGCGACGACGCGAGGCTGGCGTGGTTCTGCGCCCACCTGCCGCCAGGCGTGGCGACCGCCGTCGAGTTCCGGCACCCGAGCTGGCTCGACGACGCGGTGTTCGCGATCCTCGAACGCCACGGCGTCGCCTACGTCGTGATGAGCGGCGCGCGGCTGCCGTGCGTGCTGCGTGCCACCGCCCCGTTCGTCTACGTGCGCTGGCACGGGCCCGACCACGACCACCTCTACGCCGGCTCGTACTCGGACGACGACCTGCGCTGGTGGGCCGACCGGATCGGGGAGTGGACGGCGTCGGGCCTGCCGGTGTGGGGGTACTTCAACAACGACGGCCACGGGCACGCCGTCCGCAACGCCTGGCGGTTGCGGGAGCTGCTGCTGGGTTAGCGGGCGACAGCCCGCCAAAACGACCGCGCCGCCCTCGTGGAGGGCGGCAGACGGTTCTTCGTAGGGGATGTCCGGGCGGGGGACGCTCAGTACCAGCGGACGGCGCGCATGGCGGCTGCTCCTGTCGTGGGTGGTGGTCGGGGGGGCGGCGGTGGGGCTCAGTACCAGCGGACGGCGCGCATGGCGGCTGCTCCTCTCGTGGATCCTTCGCGGTGCTCGGCGGTGTCTGCCGGGCACGAGAGAACAGTCCGCCGGGGCGCTTGCAGGGCCTTGAACGGCGGCTGAATGCGCTGATCAGCCCCTGGGTCGGGCCGCGTGGGGCGACGAGAGGAAGGGGCGCGCGCCGGTTCCCCCGCGACCGGCGCGCGCCCTGGGCGATCCCGAAGCGGCGGCCCCGACGCCCCCTCCGGCGCCGGGGACGCCCCGGGTGCGCGCCCATCCTGGGCGGCGGGGATGCTGTCGGGCATGAGTACCGATGCCGACATCGCGATCGTGGGTGCCGGGCCGGCCGGGGCGCTGGCGGCCCTGGGGGCGCTGGAGGAGTGGCCGGGGGCGCGGGTCCTGCTGCTGGACCGCGCCGACTTCCCCCGCGACAAGGTCTGCGGCGACGGCGTGACGGTGCAGGCGGAGCAGATCCTCGCCGAGGTGGGCTCCCCCGGCCTGCTCGACGGGCTGAACCGCGTGTGGCGGCTGCGGTTGGGCTTTCCCTCGGGGCGCGAGGCGGCGCGGACCATGCGCCAGCCCGCGATCGTCGTCCGCCGCCTGGAGTTCGACGCGATCCTCGTGCGCGAGGCGCAGCGCAGGGGCGCGACGCTGCAGCGGCACCGGTTCCGGTCGCTGCAGGTCCTGGGCGACACGGTCGTGATCGACGGGACGGTCCGGGTGCCGGTGGTGATCGGCGCGGACGGCGCCGAGTCGCGGGTGGCGGCCGCCATCGGGCGGGGCGGGCACGGCGGGCGGACGGCGATCGCCATCCGCGGGTACGCGCCGGTGCGGCCGGAGCTGGCCGACGCGCAGGTGATCGCCTTCCGCGGGGTGGGCCGGGCCGCCGACCCGCGGGACACCGCGGCCGCCGACGCCGCCGTCGGCCGCGACCTCGCCCAGCTCGCCTATGCGTGGTCGTTCCCGCTCGGCGACGGGTGGGCGAACGTGGGCTACGGCGAGCTGCTGCCCGTCTCCCAGGCCCCCGACGCCCCGCGGCGCGCCACGCGCACGGAGCTGCTGGAGGGCCTCGACCTGCTGCTGCCCGGGGCCTCGGCCGGCGGCGGCGCGTGGCAGGGCCACCGGTTGCCGCTGTCGGGCTGGCGCGACCGGCAGCCCGCGGGCCGCGTGCTGCTGACCGGGGACGCGCTCGGGCTGGTCAACCCCCTGACCGGCGAGGGGATCCACGCGGCGATGCGATCGGGCGCCATCGCCGGGCGGATCGCGGCGGGCTGGGTGCGCGACGGTGCGGCCGCGACGCCGCAGGGCCCGGGGGAGCGCTACCGCTCGGAGCTGGGCCGGGCCACCGGGTGGCACCGCCGGCATATGGCGGTGGCCGCGCGACTGTCGACGATCCCTCGCGCGCTGCCCGCGGGCATCGACGAGGCGGCCCGGCATCAGGGCGTGTTCGACGACCTCGTCGAGATGGGCCTGGCCGACGGGCTGATCACGCCGCGGCTGGTGGGCGCGGCGGCGCGACGCACGGGCGAGCGGGTCGGCTCGCGGCTGCGGGCCCTCGCCCGGCGATGAGCGCGGTCCGGGATGCGGTCACGCCCCGGCACGGGCCCGCCGATCTGATTCAGTAGGGAGCGTGACGGCAGTGACGACGCAGGGCCGCGAGGACGCCGCGCCGCGCCCCGGGACCGTCCGCGAGCGCCTCGCGGCCGGCGTCCCCGTGTACTCGTTCGAGTTCTTCCCCCCGCGCACGCCCGGGCCCCACCCCAAGCTGTGGGCGAGCCTGCGGCGCGTCGAGCAGGTGCGCCCGGCGTTCGTGTCGGTGACGTACGGGGCGGGCGGTGCGCACAAGGACGGCACCGTCGAGCTGCTCGCCAAGATCGTCGCCGAGACGTCCCTGCTGCCTGTGGGCCACCTGACGGCCGTCGGGCACTCCGTGACGGAGCTGCGCCGCCTCGCCGGGCGCTTCGCCGAGGCGGGGGTCCGCAACGTCCTCGCCCTGCGGGGGGACCCGCCCGGCGACCCCCAGGGCGAGTGGGTGCCGCACCCCGAGGGCGTGCACTACGCCGAGGACGTCGTGCGCCTGCTCACCGAGGCCGCCGGGTTCTGCGTGGGGGTGGCGGCCTTCCCGGCCAAGCACCCGCGCTCGCCCGACGTCGCCTCCGACGTCCGGTACTTCGTGCGCAAGTGCCGCGCCGGGGCCGACTTCGCGATCACCCAGATGTTCTGGGACGTCGAGGAGTACTTCCGCTTCCGCGACGCCGTGGTCGCGCAGGGCTGCGCCGTCCCGATCATCCCCGAGATCATGCCCGTGACGTCGATCGGCCAGCTCGCGCGGTTCGAGCAGCTCGCCGGTGCCCCCCTGCCGTCCGCCGTCACCGACCGGCTGCACGCCGTCGCCGAGGACGCCGATGCCGTGCGCGAGGTGGGCCGCGACATCGCCGCCGAGATGGGCCAGGCTCTCATCGCCGGCGGCGCGCCCGGGCTGCACTTCATCACCCTCAACGCCGCCGACTCCGCGCTCGACGTGTACCGCGAGATGCCCGGGGTGTGACGCTCCGGCTCAGGGGGAGGGCGCGGCGGGTGGTGCAGCACAAGCTGTCTCTTTCTGCGTTTGTCACGGATGGTTGACAAGACTCAGAAAGAGAAGCCTGGCAGGGCGCGCCGGGTGGCTCGGCCGGCGTCGTGACCCCGCGCACGGGCGACCCGGCCGGGCGAAGGATCAGTCGAAGGCGCTGCTCGGCAGGTCGCGCTCGCCGTCCACGATCGCCGCGACGATGCGGGCGGCGACCTCCTCGGGCTTCTTGCCCTCGGGGAGCTTCGGCGGCTCACCGGAGATCGGGCGCTGGGCGAGGCCGGTCTCGGTGTGGGGGAGCCGGGCGTCGATCAGGCGGATGCCCTGGCGGCGCAGCTCGCGCGCGGCGGCGGCGTCGTAGGCGGTCAGCGCCGCCTTCGACGCCGAGTAGGCGGCCATGTTGGCGGTGGGCATCTCGGCCGTGACCGCCGAGACGTTGACGACGACGGCGGGCCCGCCGGCCTTGGCCGAGTCGGCGAGGTAGGGTGCCGCGGCCTTCAGCAGGCGCACCGGGGCGAGCAGGTTGATCTCGAGCAGCTCGAGGAACGTCGCCTCGTCGGTCTGCGTGGCACCCCCGAACGCGACGACGCCGGCTGCGAAGACGACGCCGTCCAGGCGCCCGCGGGCCTCCAGGACCCGCCGCACGACCTCGGCCGACGCGGAGGGACGCCGCAGGTCGGCGGCCACGAGGGCGGCGCCGGGTGGGGCGGCCTGCTGCAGCCGGTGGGGCGTGCGGGCGGCCAGGGTGATCCGGGCGCCGCGCTCCGCGAGCTGGCGGGCGAGGGGTTCGGCGATGCCGCCCGCGCCCGCGACGAGGATCGACGCGCCGTCCAGGGAAACGCTCACGGTGGTCAGGCTGCCATGGCTACGGGAAGCAGGCGACCGGCACCGGCGGCGTGTCGTGCCCAGGGGGATGTGGCGTGGGCCCTGTTACAAACATAAGTGAGACGGTGGACAAAGTCAGGAAGGCCGTGCTTCCCTCAGTGCGTCGCCAGCCGCACGAACCCGAGGGAGGGCCGAAGCCATGGCCAACCTGCTCGCCGTCACCGCCAGTCCGTCGCCGACCTCCCGCACCGCCGCGGTCACCGACCACGTCGCCGACCGCCTGCGCGGCCACGGCCACCAGGTGCAGGTGCTGCCCCTGCGCACCCTGCCCGCCGCCGCCCTGCTCGCCGCGGACCGGCGCGACCCCGAGATCGCCGCCGCGAACGCCGCGCTCGCGCAGGCCGACGGCGTCATCGTCGCCACTCCGATCTACAAGGCCGCCTACTCGGGCCTGCTGAAGGTGTGGCTCGACCAGCTGAACCAGGACGCGCTCACCGGCAAGGCCGTCCTGCCCCTGGCCACCGGCGGCAGCCTCGCGCACGTGCTGGCCATCGACTACGGCCTGCGCCCCGTCCTCGCCAGCATGGGTGCCCGGCACATCGTCCCCGGCTGGTTCCTGCTCGACCAGTGGGTCCGCGTCGGTGAGGCGCAGCTGCTCTCCGAAGGCGCCGACGAGGGCCTGCACCGCTGTCTGGACGCCTTCCGCGACTCGCTGAGCCCGGTCGCCACCCCGCTCGTCGATCTCGTCGTCGCCTGAGCCTTCCCTCTCGCTCCACCCCACCCGTCCCCCCACCCGTCCCGCCGGTCGGCACCGCGCCGCACCGGAAGCCGGTCGCGCCCGCGCGCGCCCGGCACCTCTGCCAACCCGAGGAAGTCATGAGTCGCCACCCGTCCCCGACGCGCCGCCCCGCGCGTCCCGCCCGTCGCCTGCTCGCCCTCGCCGCGGGCATGGTCCTCCTCGCCACCGGCGGGGGCCTGACCGCCTGCGGCTCCGACGACGCCGCCGCCACGTCCGAGGGCACCGTCGAGATCCGCTACCAGGGCTGGGCGAACCAGGTGATCCTCGCCGAGCTCGCCGAGGACCTCGGCTACTTCTCCAAGGTCAAGCTGACGTTCGTCGGGACGACGATCAGCGGCCCCCAGGACATCCAGTCCGTCGCGTCCAAGCAGGTCGACGTCGGGGGCGCCTTCGACGGCGCCGTCGCCAAGCTCGCGCTCTCGGGCGCGCCGATCAAGGCCGTGTTCGCCTACTACGGCTCCGACAAGGGCGCCTACAACGGCTTCTACGTGCTGGAGAACAGCCCGATCAAGACCGCCCGCGACCTGATCGGCAAGAAGATCGGCGTGAACACCCTCGGCGGACACAACGAGGCCGTCATCGACACCTACCTCCTGAAGGAGGGCCTCAGCTGGTCCGAGGTGAAGCAGGTCCAGCTCGTGCCGCTGCCGCCGCCGAACACCGACGAGGCGTTGCGCAAGGGCCAGATCGACGTCGCCGCGCTCACCGGGCAGTTCCGCGACCAGACCAAGGCCAAGGGCGGGGTTCGCGAGATCTTCACGGACTCGCAGATCTTCGGGGACTTCTCCGCCGGCACCCAGGTCTTCCGCAAGGACTTCATCGCCAAGCACCCCGAGGCCGTCAAGGACTACGTCAACGGCGTCGGCAAGGCCCTGGAATGGACGAAGTCGCAGCCGACCGACGCCGTCCACAAGAAGTTCGAGGAGATCATCACCAAGCGCGACCGCAACGAGAGCACCGCCTCCATCAAGTACTGGAAGTCGGCGGGCGTCGCGACCCCCTACGGGAAGATCCAGGACTCCGACTTCACCAGGTGGGAGGACTGGCTCGTCCAGACCGGCGCCATCAAGAAGGGCGAACTCGACGTCACCAAGATCTACACGAACGAGTACAACCCGAACGCCTCCTGACCACCCCGCAGCCGCACCCACCCACACGAAGGAGGCCGACCATGACGGCCACCCCGCAGGCAAAGATCCGGTTCGACGACGTCAGCAAGACCTTCGCCCTGCGCGAAGGCCTGCCCGGTGAGCGCTTCACCGCGCTGTCCGGCGTCAGCCTCGACATCGCCGCCGGCGACTTCGTCTGTCTCGTGGGCCCCAGCGGCTGCGGCAAGTCGACGCTGCTGGACCTGCTCGGCGGCCTGGCCACCCCCGACGCCGGGCAGGTCCTCGTGGACGGCAAGCCGATCACGGGCCCCGGCCTGGACCGCGGGATCGTGTTCCAGCAGTACGCGCTCTACCCGTGGCGGACCGCGCTCGGCAACGTGGAGTTCGGCCTGGAGGCCAAGGGCATCGGACGCCGCGAGCGCGCCTCGCGGGCCCGGGAGTACCTCGACCTCGTGGGGCTGGGCACCTTCGCCGACCGGTACCCGCACGAGCTGTCGGGCGGGATGAAGCAGCGGGTGGCCATCGCCCGCAGCCTCGCGTTCGACCCCGACATCCTGCTCATGGACGAGCCTTTCGCGGCCCTGGACGCCCAGACCCGCGAGTCCCTGCAGGACGAGCTCGTGCGGATCTGGCAGCGCACCGGCAAGACGATCGTCTTCATCACCCACGGCATCGACGAGGCCGTGTTCCTCGGCCGCAAGGTCGCCGTCATGACCTCGCGCCCCGGGCGCATCCTCACCGTCCTCGACGTCGACCTGCCACACCATGATCTCGGCGCCGGCGCGGCCACTTCTCGGGCCGACGACGTCGACGTCCGCTCCACGCCCGAGTTCATCGCCTACCGCCATCAGGTGTGGGAGCTGCTGCACGCCGAGGTCCGCCGGGCCCAGGCCGCCGAGCTCGGCCGCACGAAGGAGGTCGTTCCCGTTGGCTGACACCACCGCCGTCCGTGGCCGCCGTGCCGCGCACTCGAGCGTCCCGCACGTCCACGCCCCCCACGACGGCGTCCGCGTCGTCCCCGCGCCCCCCGCCTCTCCGGGCACGGCGACCCTCGCCGTCCCCGTCACGGACGGCGCCGGCGCCGCCGTGGGGCTGGCCGTCGCGACCGTCTCGCCGCCCGGGCCGTGGCTGCGGGGGCGCGCCCTGATCGCGGCCGTGCTGCGGCGCACCGCCGCGGTCGCCGTCCTGCTCGGGGTGTGGGAGGTGCTGCCGCGCATCCGCACCGGCCCCGAGCAGTACCTCGTCGAGCCGTCGCTGCTGCCGCCGTTCTCGCAGGTCGTGCAGGCATGGTGGGAGCTGCTCGGCAACGGGCAGCTGTGGAACAACACCTCGGCGAGCCTCATCCGCTCGGCGGCCGGGTTCGGCCTGGCCGTCGCCGTCGGCGTGCCGGTGGGCCTGCTCATCGCCTGGTACAAGCCGCTGCGGGAGTTCCTGGACCCGCTGTTCGAGGTGTTCCGCAACACCGCCGCGCTCGCGCTGCTGCCGATGTTCACGCTGATCCTGGGCATCGGCGAGACGTCGAAGATCGCGCTCATCCTGTACGCGTGCTTCTTCCCCGTGGTGCTCAACACCATCACGGGCGTGCGGACGGTGGACCCGCTGCTGGTGAAGGCGGCCCGCTCCATGGGCCTGGGCTCCACGAAGCTGTTCGCCAAGGTCGTGCTGCCGGCCTCGGTGCCGAGCATCTTCACCGGGATCCGGCAGGCGGGTGCGGCGTCGATCCTCGTGCTCGTGGCGGCCGAGATGATCGGTTCGAAGGCGGGCCTGGGCTACCTCATCAACTACTCCCAGTTCAACTTCATGATTCCCGACATGTACGCGGGGATCGTCACCATCTCGGTGATCGGCGTCGCCTTCAACTACGCACTCGTGGCGCTGGAGCGGCGATTCTCGCGCTGGCGCGTCGCCCAGGCCGGCTGAACTCCTCCCGCCCCGTCACGGAAAGGTCCCCCGAATGTCGCAGCAGCCGCGCCGGCTCCACCTCAACGCGTTCCTCATGAACGTCGGTCACCACGAGGCCGCCTGGCGTCACCCCCGCACCGACCCCTCGCCGGCGCACACCGCCGCGCATTTCGTGAAGCTCGCGCAGATCGCCGAGCGCGGCAAGCTCAACTCCATCTTCTTCGCCGACGGATCGGGCCTGTCGCCTGCCGTCCGCTGGAACACCCAGGGCGGGATCGACCCGATCTCGATCCTCGAGGTGGTCTCGGCCCACACGTCCCACATCGGGCTCATCGCCACCGTGTCGACGTCGTTCCACGAGCCGTACAACCTGGCCCGGCGCTTCGCGAGCCTCGACGTCCTCTCCGGCGGGCGCGCCGGGTGGAACATCGTGACCAGCGGCACCGACCACGAGGCGCGCAACTTCGGCCACGACGCCCACGCGCCCCACGCGGAGCGCTACGCCCGGGCCGACGAGTTCCTCGACGTCGTCACCAAGCTGTGGGACTCGTGGGAGGACGGCGCCCTGACCCTCGACCGCGAGGGCGGGCTCTACGCCGACACCGATCGCGTCCGTGCGATCCGGCACGAGGGGCGGTTCTACAAGGTCGACGGGGCGCTGACCGTGCCGCGCTCGCCGCAGGGTTACCCGGTGCTCGTGCAGGCGGGGTCCTCGGAGGCGGGCAAGGACTTCGCCGCGCGCTGGGCCGAGGCGGTGTTCACCGCCCAGCAGACCCTGGCCGACGGGCAGGCGTTCTACGCCGACCTCAAGTCGCGGCTGGCCGGGTACGGGCGCCGCCCGGAGCAGTTGCTGGTGCTGCCCGGCATCTCGCCGATCCTCGGCTCCACCGAGGCCGAGGCGCGGGCGCTGCAGCAGGAGCTGGAGGACCTGCTCGTCCCCGAGTACGGCCTCGCGCAGCTGTCCGGCATGGTCGGCGTCCCGCTCGGGCTCGACGGCCTCGACAAGCCGCTGCCCGACGTCCCGCCGGAGGACGACATCAACGGCAACAAGTCGCGTCGGACGCTCGTCGTCGAGCTGGCCCGCCGCGAGTCGCTGACCGTGCGCCAGGTGATCGCCCGCCTCGCCGGCGGCCGCGGACACCGGGTGCTCGCCGGCACGCCCGAGCAGGTCGCCGACTCGCTGGAGGAGTGGTTCACCTCCGGCGCCGCCGACGGCTTCAACGTGATGGCGCCGATCCTGCCCTCGGGGCTGGAGGACTTCGTCGACCACGTCGTCCCGATCCTCCAGGCGCGCGGGCTCTTCCGCACCGAGTACACGGGGACCACCCTGCGCGAGCACTACGGGCTCGAGCGCCCCACGAACCGGCTCGTCGCGGGGCTGTCCGCCGCCGAACCCGACGCCGGGGCCATCGCCGCCGTCCCGCTCTCGCGCCTCGGCCTCAACCGGCAGGGCCCCCTCGACGTCCGCGACGCGCCGTTCGGTTCGGTGGGGTCCAGCGGCACCGTGGGCTCGGCCGCATCGCAGTGAGTCGTCGCCCACGCCGCGGGTGACTCCCCCCTCGACCGACGGGCGGTCGGTCGAGGGCGGGTGAGGTGGACGAGCGGGCACCGGCCTCCGGGCTGTCGGTGCCCGCTCGTCCGTCTGCCCGCTCGTCCGTCTGCCCGCTCGTCCGTCTGCCCGCCCATCCGTCTGCCCGCCCCTCCGTTTGCCCGCCCGTCGTCCGTCTCGCCCGCGCCCTGCCCGCCGCCCTGCCCGCCGCCCTGCCCGCCGCCCTGCCCGCCGCCCTGCCCGCCGCCCCGCACACCGGTCCGCCCCTCGAAAACCGGCTTTACCGACGCCGCGTGCGCGACACGCCGGGGGTGCGGGACGTGTCGCACACCGTGCGTCGGTGACGTCGCTGGGCGGTGGCCGACGCGCATCCCCGGTACCTGCCGACGCTCAGCTGAGCCGGCCCAATGGAGCCTCCGCAAGTTTTCGGCGCCGCCGAGACTCTCGGTGACCGAGTGTGAGCGATCACATGCGTCGAATCGACCCGAGCGTGATTGACCTGCGCCGTCGTCTCCTCCGGCAATCCGGTCGCGTGAAGCGGCAGGTCAACGGGCTCCCGTCCCTGATGAGCCGCCCGTCGAGAAAACGGCGGGGAATGCCGTGGAGGGTTGCTGGTGCGGAGGGCGCCCTTGTACGGTTCCGGGCGTCCGCGGGTCCGTAACCCCGCAGGGAACGTGCAGCAACTTTCGCCGACTACCTCCGCAGAGTTGCGGGCAGGAAGGGAGAGCACCGTGCAGGGTGCCTTCAGCAGATCGCGCCGGACCGTCGCCGCCATGGGGGCCGTCTCGGCGCTGGCGCTCGGCGGGGTGGCGCTCGCGGGGTCGCTGCCCGCCACCGGCGCGGCGTCCCCGGCTGTGGTCGCGGCCCCGGCCACGGCGTCGACCGACGCCCCCGTCGTCGCCGTGGCCGCGGCGAAGAAGACCAAGAAGGTCACGACGATCAAGAAGTGCAAGACGGGCAAGAACGGCAAGAAGACCTGCAAGACGATCACTCGCGGCAAGCCGCCGGTGACCTCGCCGAGGCCCACGACCTCGACGCCCGACCCGACCACCAGCACCCCGACGCCGACCACGACGACGCCGATCCCCACGACGAGCACCCCCCAGCCGTCGACCCCGCTGGTGAACAACACCTACGCGGTCACCCGCGAAGCGGCGTTCAACTCGCGGGAGCACGTCGTGTTCCGGCCCAGCGACCCCGCTGCGGTCGGCCGGCCGATGCCCGTCCTCGCGTTCGGCAACGGCGCCTGCGCCCACAACAACGGGTCCGAGGTGATCGGCCTGCTCTCGGCGATCGCCGCCAAGGGCATCGTGATCGTCGACACCGCGAACATGAGCGGCTCGGGCACCGGCAACACCGACGGCTCGCCGATCCCGGCGATCCTCACCCGCGCCATCAGCTGGGCCGAGACCGAGAACAACCGGGCCGGCTCGCCGCTGCAGGGCCGCCTCGACCTCACCAGGGTCGCCACCGCGGGCCACTCCTGCGGCGGGCTCGAGGCGCTGGTCGCCGGCGCAGACCCCCGGGTCAAGGCCGTGATCTCCCTCGACAGCGGCCTGTTCGCCGACGCCAGCTTCGGCTACTCCCGCGCCGAGCTGCAGAAGCTCCACTCACCCGTGATGTTCATGGACGGCGGCTCGGGCGACATCGCCTACGACAACACCCGCGCCAACTACGACCTGGTCAACCACGTGCCGGCCGTGAACGTCTCCAACTCCTTCGCCGGGCACACGGGCTTCATCACCGGCCAGCAGCGCGGTGACGCGGTCACCGTGGTCGTGCAGTTCCTCGACGCCGTGCTCAACGGCCAGTCGTCCGCGAAGTCGTTCATCGTCGACCCCTCGGGCCTGGCCTCGCGCCAGGGCTGGAGCGTGCGCTCGAAGAACTGGTGAACCGAGCGGGCACCAGGCGGGGCGTCGTCCAGGACGGGGACGGCGCCCCGTCGCCTTTTGCCCGCACGGGCCGCGGGCGGTGACCACCGACCGGCGGTGACCACCCCGCGGCTCAGCCCTGCAGCACCTTCTCGAACACCGCGGACTCCGACTCGACGCTCATCCCGACCCCGCGGTAGAGGACTGTCGCACCGGTGGGGCTGGCGGCGTCCACGCCGAGGGTGACCCGCCGGAACCCGGCGTCCCACGCCTGGGCGAAGACCCTCCGCAGCAGCGCCTTGCCGAGGCCGAGCCCGCGCCAGGGCCGGCGCACCCCGAGCGTGGCCACGTAGACGCCGCCGTTGCGGTTGGGGGCGGCGCGCAGCGCGGCGGCCACCTCACCGCTGTCGGTGCGCACGACCGACCACCACGGGAGCTCGACGGCGGGGTCGTCGACGCGCAGCCGCCACCACTCTTCGAAGGGCAGCGGGTGGGGTTCCCAGTGGTCGGTGAACGACTCGGTGATGGCCGCGTGGAAGGCGCGCGCGTCGGGCTCCTCGACACCGCCGACGGCGAGCCCGTCGGGCAGGGCGCCGACCTCGGGGCGGGACTCCAACGCGATCGCCATGTCGAAGAAGTGCCGGACGTCGGCGTAGCCGCGCTCGCGCAGCAGGCCCTCGACGAGCGGGTCGGGGACGAGGGCGTAGCAGTGCAGTCGGGCGAGGCCGAGCTCGGCGGCGCGCGCCTCGGCGAGGTCGGCGAGGCGGGGTAGCAGGTCGCGGTGGTCGACGTCGGGCAGCGGGAACCAGGTGGCGAGGTCCTCGCCCTGGCGGTCGAGCCAGGTCACGGCCCAGGGGCTCGCGGACGCATCGGGCGCGATCAGCCAGGAGTCGGCGTCCAGCTTCACCGACTGCCACCAGTCGGTGACGTCCCCCTCGGTCAGCTGCGACGGGCGCCCGTTGACGCGCTCCTCGTCGAGGGCGGCCAGGCGCCGGACGGCGTCGGCGTCGGCCGGGGTGCAGCGGCGGACGACCAGTTCCGGTACGTCCAGGGCGACGCTGGGATCGGGCATGTGTGCACGCTAGCAACGGTGCAGGTGCGGGTGTGCGTGCCGTCCCGGCGCAGCGCGCCCGGCCGGCGGCCCGGGGGGCCGCCGACCGAGCGGCGGGGCGCAGCGGGTTCAGCGGGTGCGGGCCGACCAGTAGACGGTCTGCGACCCGGTGACGGAGAAGCCGGTGATCCGCAGCTTCCAGGTGCCGGTTTGACGGTGGTGCGGCCGAACGCCGTGGACGGCAGCGTGCTCGTGGAGGCTTTGGTGATCACGCCCCGGGAGAACTCGGCGCGGTAGACGGTGTTGACGGGGTCGGTGGTGGCGCTGCTCGTGGTCGCCGCCGGCAGGGCGGCGGTGGCCGGCCCGCCGGACAGCGGTGCGAGGGGCAGGGCCATCGCGGCGGCCGCGGTGAGGCCGACCAGGGTGCTTCGGGTGTGCATGGGTTCCCCCCAAGGGATGGGGCCGGGAGCGGGCCCGGCCGTGGGTGGACCTCGCGCTCGGACGTCGCGGGGTTCGCAGGCCAGGAGCGCGGTGATCGCGACGGGGATACGTCCCCCGTGGCAGGCTGGGCCGATGGCGACGCCGTCCACCGTGCTCGAGGTCTCGGGGCGCGAGGTGAAGGTCACCAACCCCGACAAGATCGTCTTCCCCGAGCCGGGGATCACGAAGCTCGACCTGGTGCGCTACTACCTGGCCGTCGCCGACGGCGCCCTGCGCGGCGTCGCCGGACGCCCGATGATCCTCAAGCGGTTCGTGAAGGGCATCGACGAGGAGGCGTTCTTCCAGAAGCGCGCGCCGAGCTCACGGCCGGACTGGATCGAGACGGTCGAGCTGCGCTACGCCCGCGGCACGAGCGCGGAGGAGGTCGTCGTCACCGACGCCGCCGCGCTCGCGTGGGTGGTCAACCTCGGCTGCCTCGACCTCAACCCGCACCCGGTGCAGGCCGCCGACCTCGACCACCCCGACGAGCTGCGGATCGACCTCGACCCGGTGCCGGGCGTCGAGTGGGGCCAGATCGTCGACGTCGCCGTCGTCGCCCGCGAGGTGCTCGCCGACCACGGGCTGGTGGCGTGGCCGAAGACGTCGGGCTCGCGCGGGTTCCACGTCTACGCGCGGGTGCAGCCGCACTGGACCTACCCGCAGGTGCGCAAAGCCGCCGAGACGGTGGCCCGCGAGGTCGAGAACCGGGCCCCCGACCTCGCCACCAGCCGATGGTGGAAGGAGGAGCGGCACGGCGTCTTCGTCGACTTCAACCAGAACGCCAAGGACCGCACCGTCGCTTCGGCGTACTCGGTACGCGCCCGCCCCGACGCCCGGGTCTCGACGCCGCTGAGTTGGGACGAGGTGCGCGACTGCCGTCCGGCGGAGTTCACGGTGCGCACGGTGCTCGACCGCTTCGCCGAGCGCGGCGACCCCTGGGCGGGCATGGACGACGCCGCCTCCGCCGGCTCGCTGGAGCCCCTCCTCGCGCTCGCCAAGGCGATGGGGCCCGCCGAGAAGGCGCCCGCCGGCGCGACGGCGTCCGGCTCAGGTGCGGCCGGTCGGCGGCAGTCGTCGATGCCGCTGGTCGAGGTCGCGCGGACGAAGACCAAGCCCGAGGCGCTGGAGGCGCTGGAGCGCTGGAAGGCGCGGCACGCCGACGTCGTGGGCCTGCTGGCGCCCGAGGACGTCCTGCTCGACGGCATGCGGGGCCGCAGCTCGCTCTGGTACCGAGTGCGGGTGAACCTGCAGCACGTGCCCGAGGAGGCGCGCCCCGAACAGGAGCCGTTGGAGGCCGACTACGACCCGTGGGCCGCCGTCCGCGGCCAGGGGCCACCGCTCGGATGATTCGCCGTGGATCACGGTGTTACGACACCTTGTGACCATGGTGTGACTGAAGGTAGATATCGGGCACGATCAACCCCGAGGGGGCCCCGGTGTCCGTCCGCCACCCGTCCGTGCTCGTCGCCGGAGCCCTCGTGGCCGCCGCGCTCGTCGCCGTCCCGACCGCACCGGCTCAGGCCGCGCCCGTCCTCGCCGCCGGGTTCAGCGATGCGCTGGTCGCCTCCGTGGCCCAGCCCACCGACCTCGCCCCCATGCCCGACGGGCGCCTGCTCGTCACGAGCCAGCTCGGCCAGGTGCGCGTGCTCAAGGACGGGACGCTGCTGTCCACCCCCGCGCTCGACCTGTCCTCACGCACGTGCACCAACAGCGAGCGCGGCGTCCTCGGGATCGTCGCCGACCCCGACGCGGCGAGCCGCCACGTCTACGTCTACTGGACCGTGCGCGGCTCCAGCAGCACCTGCCCCACGAGCAGCACGGGCATCCCCAGCGGCGGGCCCTCGAACCGGGTGTCGCGGTTCACCTTCCGCTCGGGCGCGGACACGATCGACCCGGCCACCGAGCTGGTGCTGATCGACGGCATCCCCTCGCCCGCGGGCAACCACAACGCCGGTGACCTGGGCATCGGCAAGGACGGCATGCTCTACGTGTCCGTCGGGGACGGCGGCTGCGACTACCGCGGCGACAGCGGCTGCGCCGGCAACAACAACGCCTCGCGGGACCGCAACTACCCGGGCGGCAAGATCCTGCGGATCACCCGCACCGGCGACGTCCCCTCGGACAACCCGTGGACGGGAACCGGGACGGCGCGCTGCAACCGCGGCGTCGCCGCCACCGGCACCACCTGCCAGGAGGCGTTCGCCGTCGGCCTGCGCAACCCGTTCCGGATCGCCTTCGACCCCGACGCCTCCGGCACCACGTTCCGGATCAACGACGTCGGCCAGAACATCTGGGAGGAGGTCGACCAGGGCGTCAAGGGCGCCGACTACGGCTGGAACACCCGCGAGGGACGCTGCGCCAACACCGGCTCGCAGAGCAACTGCGGCCCCGCCAAGCCCGCGCAGTTCACCGACCCGATCCACGTCTACGCGCACAGCACCGGCTGCGCCTCGATCACCGGTGGCGCGTACGTGCCCGACGCCGCATGGCCCGCCCCGTGGAACTCGCGCTACCTCTACGCCGACTACGTGTGCGGCAAGATCCGCGGCCTGTCCTCCGACGGCACCGTCACCGACCTCGTCAGCGGCCTGGGCGGCAGCAGCGCCGTCGCCCTGCAGTTCGCGCCCACCGCCGCCGCCCTGCGCGACGCGCCCGGACAGTCGCTGTACTACACGACGTACGCCGGCGGCGGGCAGGTGCGCCGGATCACCGCCACCGGCACCGCCAACCGCACGCCGTCCGCCGCCCTCACCTCGAGCCCGTCCAGCGGCACCGCGCCGCTGACCGTGACCCTCGACGGGCGCTCCAGCAGCGACCCCGACGGCGACCGGCTCACCTACCTGTGGAGCTTCGGCGACGGCAGCCCCGACGTCACGACGACCACCGCGACGACGTCGCACACCTACGCGAAGGGCACGTGGACGGCATCGTTGCGGGTCCGTGACGCCGCCGGTGCCACGTCGTCGCCCGCCACCGCGACGGTGACCGCGGGCAGCCGGGCGCCGACGGTGACGATCACCTCGCCCGCCGCCGACGACCTCTTCACGGTGGGGACCAGCTACCGGCTGTGGGCGAGCGCGACCGACCCCGAGGACGGCGCCCTGCCGGACAGCGCCCTGACCTGGCAGGTGCTGCGCCACCACGCCACGCACACCCACCCCTACCTGGGGCCGGTCACGGGCAACGGCGTCGAGCTCATCGGGGCCGAACCCGAGGACCTCGACGCCACGCAGAACAGCTACCTGGAGATCAGGGTCACCGCCGAGGACGGCGACGGGACGACGACGACTGTCACGCGCGACTTCCGCCCCACCACGGTGCCGGTGACGCTGGCCTCCGACCCCGTCGGCCGGACCGTCACGGTCAACGGCACCACCGTGACGACGCCGAAGACCCTCACGTCGTGGGCCGGCTACCGGCTCTCGCTGGCGATACCCGCCCAGAAGGACTCCTCGGGACGCACGTGGGCCGGCGACGGGTGGTCCGACGGCACCGCGGCCACGGGCAGCATCACCACGCCGTCGTCGGCCACGACGTTGACGGCCGCCCTCAGCCCGCGAGGGCTCTTCGCCCGCTACTACCCGACGGCCACCCTGGCCGGGGCCCCCACTCAACGCCTCGACACGGCCGTCGACCTCGACTGGGGCACCTCCTCCCCGGCTCCCGCCATCCCCGCCGACCAGTTCTCGGCCCGTTGGTCCGGGCAGCTGCTGCCGCAGTACAGCGAGACGTACACCGTCTCCGTCGTCGCCGACGACAGCGTCAGGATGTGGGTCGGCGACAGCTACGCGGACGGGTGGACCGATGTCGGGCCCCAGACCCTGACCACGACCGTGCCGCTGACCGCGGGCGTGCCTGTGCGGATCATGCTCGACTACCGCGAGCGCACCGGCAACGCCCGCGTCCAGCTGCGCTGGTCGTCGTCCTCGCAGGCCGAACAGGTCGTGCCGACCGCGCGGCTGCTGCCGCGCTACGCCTACTCGTTCCGGCCCTCCGCCTCGCCGCCGCCCTCCGGCTGGACCGCCGACGACGGTGCCGCCTACTCCTCCACCCGGTTCACCGGCTTCGGCTGGTCGCGGGACCTCACCGACCGCACCCGTGACCGCGCGGTGCTCGGCGACCCCCTGCGTGACGCGTTCGTCCACACCGACGACGCCACGTGGGAGGCGGCGTTGCCATCGGGCACCTACCGGCTGCGCGCCGTCTCGGGCGACCCCACGGCCACCGACAGCACCCACGTCCTCGACGCCGAGGGCAAGCGGCTGCTGTCGGGCGTCCCGACGTCGTCCCGGCCGTTCGTCACCGGTTCGCTGCAGGTTCCGGTGACCGACGGCAGGTTGACCGTGCGGGCCGGCACCGGCGGCGTCAACGTGAAGCTGAACACGCTCACGATCGAGCTGCGGTGAGCACCGTGAACGGGGGAGGGGCGATGCGACGGCGTCGGCGCGGCGAGACCGCGGGACTGGTGACGCGGCTGGTCGGAGCGTTCGTATGCGCAGTGGTGGCGGGGCTGCTCGGGGCGGCGCCCGGGGCCGCGGCCGTGCACCGTCCCGCGGCGTCGGTCGACCGCGGGCCTGCGGGTGCTGCCGCGCCCACGGCGTCGGTCGTTGCGGGCCCCACGTCCTTCGGGACCCGGCGCGGCCTGTTCGCCCGGTACTACGCCCGCTACGACGGGACGGGCCCGTGGCAGGACCGCGTGGACCCGGTGGTCGACATGGACTGGGGCAACGGCTCGCCCGCTGCGGGCATCCCAGCCGACGGCTTCTCCGCGGTCTGGAACGGCGAGATCCTGCCGCGCTACACCGAGACGTACACGCTCAGCCTCGTCGCCGACGACCAACCTCGGCTGTGGGTGAACGCGCGGGCGGGCGCGGGTTCGTACTCGGGGGACCCGGCCGAACGCGGGCCGCAGGTGCGCTCGCTGACGCTGCCGTTGACGGCGGGCGTGCCGGTCGACGTCGCCCTCGCCTTCCGTGAGGTCAGCGGGCGGGCGCGGGTGCAGTTGCGCTGGTCCTCACCGTCGCAGCCCGACGAGGTGGTCCCCACCGAACGGCTGTTGCCCCGCGTCGCCTTCTCCGTCCAGCCCTACGCGTCGGCGCCGGCGCCGGGGTTCTCCGTCGAGTCGGGCTGGGGTTTCTGCCTCACGTGCGTCGTCCCGGAGGGCTGGTCCGCCGACGTCTCCTCGCGGATCCGCGACCGGCGTGTCCTGGGCGACCCCCTTCGCGACTCCTTCGTTCACGTGCAGGACGCGAGGTGGGAGGTCGCCGTGCCGCAGGGGACGTACCGGGTGTGGGCGATGTCGGGCGACCCGACCTACCTCGACAGCCGCCACGTGCTCGACGCCGAGGGGCTGCGGCTGCTCGACGGCGTCCCGACCGCTGTGAACCGGTTCGTCACGGGCTCCGTGGACGTGCCCGTGACCGACGGCCGCCTCACGGTGCGGGGCGGCGCCGGGGGCGTCAACGTGAAGCTGAACGCCGTCACGGTCGAGCTGTTGTGACGCGGAGCCGAGGGGGAGCGATGCGTGGACGTCGTGCGCTGGCGTGGGGGGTGGTGGTCCTCGGGCTGCTGGCGGCGGGGGTCGCGCCGGCGGCGGCCGCGACGTCCCCGCCCGTCGTCACCATCACGGGCCCCCTGGACGGCGAGCAGTTCAGCGCCGGGGGCGCCTACCGGTTGCGGGCCATCGCCACCGACCCCGACGGCGGGCGCCTGGCCGACAGCGCCCTCACCTGGGTGGTGCTGCGCCACCAGGGCGCCGGCACCGACGTCTACCTCGGGCCCGTGCAGGGCAACGACGTCCCGCTGACGGCCCCGCAGCCTGCGAGCCTCGCGGCGACGACGACGACCTGGCTGGAGATCCAGCTCACCGCCCGCGACGACAACGGCGGGACGACGGTCGTCAGCCGCCACTTCCGGCCGCGCACCGTGCCCGTGACGCTCGCGACGTACCCGCCGGGCCGCCGCGTCGCCGTCAACGGCTCCACGCTCACCGGTCCCGCGACGATCACGTCCTGGGCGGGGCTGCGGCTGACCGTCGCGTCGTGGACGCAGACCGACCCCGATGCGCGCAGCTACGTCCTGGAGCGCTGGTCCGACGGCGGCGCCGCCAGCCACACCGTCGTCACGCCCACCGACCCGCTCACGCTCACCGCCTACCTCGGCCTGCGCGGGCTGATCGCGCGGTTCTACCCCACGCCCGACCTCACCGGCACGTCCGTGGACCGCCTCGCGGGGACCGTCGACGCCGACTGGGGGTCCGCGGCGCCGTTCGGGCTGCCCCCCGACGGGTTCTCCGCGCGCTGGTCGGGGCAACTGGTGCCGCAGTTCTCGCAGTTCTACAAGGTCAGCGTGGTCGTTGACGACGGCGCGCGGCTGTGGGTGAACGGGGTCTCCGCCGACGGGTGGGGCGTGACGGGGGCGCAGACCCTCACCGTGACGGTCCCGCTGACCGCCGGAGTACCCGCGCGGGTGCAGGTGGACTACCGCGAACGCGGCGGCCCGGCCCGGGTGCAGCTGCGCTGGTCGTCGCCCTCACGTGCCGAGCAGGTCGTGCCCCTGGACAGGCTGCTGCCCCGGTACTCGTTCGCGTTCGGCCCCGCCACCACCGCGGCACCGTCGGGTTACCTGCGCGACCACGGCGGGCGCTACGCCGCCGACCGCGGCCTCGGGTCGGGCTGGTCCGCCGACCTCAGCGGCGTCACCCGCGACCGTCGGGTGCTCGCCGACCCCTGCGCGACGCGTTCGTCCACGTCGGCGCCGCGACCTGGGAACTCGCGTTGCCGAGGGGCACCTACCGGGTGATCGGCGTCTCCGGGGACCCCTCCTACACCGACAGCCGCCACGTCGTGGACGCCGAGGGCGTGCGGGTGGTGGACGGCGTCCCGTCGTCGTCGCAGCGCTTCGTCACCGGCGCCGCCGTCGTGCCGGTCACCGACGGGCGGCTGACCGTGCGCGCCGGCGCGGGCGGGGCGAACGTGAAGCTCAACGCCCTCACCGTGGAGCTGCGGTAAGGGCGGCTCACAAGCCGCCTTCCTGGGGGTGCGATCTCGTATGACGGTGGCCGACAAGCGGCCACCATACCGACCCCAAAGGTTTGCCCTTACTACCTAGTGCTCCGCGCTGATACTTGTTTGACGGTTAGGGTTCGGGGACGATGGGGGTATGGCGAACCGTCCTGCTCCGGCGTTGATGTTGCGCGATGGTGATCGGGTCGAGTTGGAGCGTCTTGTGCGGGCCAGCAGTGTCCGGGCCGGGTTGGCCCAGCGGGCCCGGATCGTGTTGCTGGCTGCGGAGGGCATGTCGAACACGGCGATCGCGGCGCAGGTCGGGGTGTCGCGGCCGACGGTGATCGCCTGGCGTGAGAGGTACCAGGGCAAGGGCATCGCGGGGCTGCATGATGAGGACCGCTGCGGGCGGCCGCGCACGATCGACCGTCGGCGGGTGGTCGCGGCGACCTTGAAGCCCCCACCGAAGAAGTACGGGGTCACGCACTGGTCGACCCGGCTGCTGGCCGCGCACCTGAAGATCTCCGACAACGCCGTCGCGCGGATCTGGCGTGAGCACGGGATCCAGCCGTGGCGCAGTGAGAGCTTCCGGTTCTCCACCGACCCCGAACTGGAGGCCAAGGTCATCGACGTCGTCGGGTTGTACCTCGACCCGCCGGAGGGCGCGATCGTGCTGTGCGTGGACGAGAAGTCCCAGATCCAGGCCCTGGACCGCACCGCCCCCGTCCTACCGACCCAACCCCACCTGATCGAACGCCGCTCCCACGACTACGTCCGTCACGGCACCAGCACCCTGTTCGCCGCCCTGGAGATCGCCACGGGCAAGGTGACCGCCGCGATGAAGCCCCGCCACCGCCACAGCGAGTTCCTCGCGTTCCTCAAGCAGGTCGAGCGCGCCTACCCTCCCGGCCCCGGCACAGGCGACCTGCACCTCGTCATGGACAACTACGCCGCCCACAAGCACCCCAGGATCAAGGACTGGCTCGCCGAGCACCCCCGCGTCCACGTCCACTTCACCCCGACCCACGCGTCCTGGATGAACCTCGTCGAGAGCTGGTTCTCCATCGCCGAACGCCAAGCGATCCACCGCGGGACCCACACATCTGTCAAGGACCTCAACGCCAAGCTCCGCGCCTACATCGACGGCTGGAACGACCGACCCCACCCCTTCACCTGGACCAAGACCGCAGACCAGATCCTCGCCAAGGCCAACCGCAAGAAGACCTCAAGCGCGGAGCACTAGCTAAGGATTAAGGCCGAGAACCAAGGCGCTAAGGATGCATGGTACGCTCGCGCGGCGACATGACAGGGGGGGGGGTAGCCACCCCGGTGTCGCTCGTTCACGGGAGATGATGGCATGACGAAGGCTTTCAGGCGCAGAGGGTTGGCTTCGGCTGCGGCGACGTTGGGCGTCATGATCGGTGGCGCGTCTGCGGCGTGGGCGTTCTCTTGGGGGACCCTCAGCGTTTACGACGACGGGAACCTCCAGGGTCAGGGCTACGGTAAGGTCGCCTCCGTTTCTGGAGGTGGCATCAAGCTGTACGACGTGTACCTCCGTGATGTCCGCACGGGTGGTGGGCGGACGTACGGCGAGGCCAATGCCACTGGCTCGGATGCCTACGTTCGAGTGAAGACGGGTCTTCGGTCGGACGGTGGGTCGAGCTTCGCGCTCATGGCGGAGAAGACGGCTTACGCAGGGGTTTCGAGCACGGCGGGATGGTATACGACCGTCAAGGTGTGTCAGGAAAAGGGTTTGTTGAAGCCCAACCCCTGCACTCCCTCGGGCAGCCAGGCGACCGGGCGGCTCTGACATGCCTTCGGGGGTCGGCGTTGAGTCTTTTCGCGATGTCTTGTCTGTGCGGGCCGTCACCCATTGCTTTGGGGAAAGGCGAGCCCTCGATGAGGTCACTTTTTCCCTGCCAGGTCGAGTAGTGGCCCTTGTCGGAGTGAATGGCGCCGGCAAGTCGACATTGATGAGGATTCTCGCGGGAGGGTTGACGCCGACCTCCGGAGATGTTCGGCTGGACGGGCAGAACCTGTACGGCAAGGGGCGGGCCGCGGCTCTGGGGAACGTCGCGCTGATGCCTCAGGAGATGTCTGTCCCTCCTCGGCTGACGGTAAGAGACCTCGTCAGCTATCTCTGCTGGATGCGCGCGATGCCTTCTCGGCACATTCGCGCGCGGGTCGACCAGGCGCTTGCGCTCGTCGAGCTTCACGACCGTGCCGACCACAAACTCGGCTCGCTCTCCGGAGGCATGAGACGCCGCGTCGCGCTGGCGCAGGCGCTGGCCTGCGACGCCAAGGTTCTTCTGCTCGACGAGCCCAGTACTGGACTGGACCCGCAGCAACGACGACAGATGGTCGAAGCGATCCGTTCCATCGACAGGGCGGTTCTCATGAGCAGCCACGTAATCGAAGACGTCGTCGATGTCGCGTCCCACGTCGCTGTGCTGCATGAGGGGCGATTGCGTTTCATGGGTCCACTCGCGGAATTGCAGTCCCTGGGGGACCCCTCGGCGAGCGGGTCGGCCGCCGCGGAATCGGGATTCTTGCGGATCATCACCGGGCGGCAGGGATGAGCATCCCTCTGTGGGTCCGCAGGTCGTTGTGCCTGCGGGTTGTTCCAGGGTTCATTGTGGCCGCTTTGGTGCTGATCAATAGCAACACAGGATGGTCGATGGACTGGGGGTGGGCATCGCTGCAGGCCAGCATGCCGATGCTTCTGGTGGGGCCTCTGCTGGCCGGTATTGTGGCTCATGAACGTGCCCGGCGGTTCGAACCCTCACTGCTGCAATGGGCCCGCACCACGCCCAGGGGCCGGCGTGCTTTGGTCGGGTTGGCGGGGGGTTCCCTGGTCTGGGCGCTGGCTTCATGGATCGTTGCCCTCGCGTGGGTGACCATCGCTTGCCTTGGCGACGGCGCCGCCGGCGCTGTCGATCTGTGGGTCTTCGTGGAAGTGCCGGTCTATCTCGTCCTTGCCGCATCCTTCGGGCTTCTGATGGGCAGCGTAAATCGGGGAATTCTCATCGGTCCCCTCGCGGCCGTCGTGTTTTACCTGGCCGACATACTAGGAGATCAGATGGGTGTCGGCGGCATCTTTCGGGTCGCCACGACTCTTGGCTCCATGCTCGACCTGGAGCGCAATCCGAGCTATGTCCTCGCTGCGCTTGCCGTCCATATCTCAACAGCTCTACTTTTTGTCGCCGGCGCGATGCGCTGGTCGTTCCCTGTGGTGCGTCGACGTGTGTCCTGGGTCCAGACAGGGGTTTTCGCAGTATGCACCATCTTGAGTTTGATCAACTTTATGGTCGTCCATGACCGTGGTGACGTATTCCGTCGTGCGACCGACCCGGAGCGTTGTGCAGACGGCACCGTCAGGGTGTGCGGGCCGAGCAAGGCACTTCCGCTGAGCGAAGTGGCGGCAAGGGATCTCAGTGTCGCCGTGGATGGCATCCTGGCAGGTTCCGGGATCTCCTGGGCGCAGCGCTACTCCTGGTCGTCAACGAGTCCTTTCCCGTCGGACAGTGGCCTCCTCATGTTCGATCTGGAGGGCATGAGCGGAGGGCACCTGTCGCGCTGGGACGTTGCGTCGACGCTGAGCACCCCTCGGCTGTGTTCGGCGCTGTTCTCTGCGGTGGATGCCCCGCCGTTACTCGAGCAGCAGAAGAAGGTCCACGACTGGATCGTGGGGCGGATGGAGGCGGCTTCGGGCGCCGGTAACGTGGAGGCGCCCGCCTCTGTCCGCGAGGCTTACAGCATCCTCTTGTCCTGCCCGCTCGCGGAGCGCATGCCGTGACGCGCGCGGTCCTGAAGGCTCACAGCGCTTTGTCGGCCGCAATCCTTCTCGTGTGCCTCGCCTTCGCGGGGCTCCTCTTCCGCAAGGTGCTGCTGTCCGTGCCTCTGGTCGACCATGCCGTCCCCGTACGCGTCCTCGTGATGGTCGGCGTGAGCAACGTGGCCCTCAGCCCGCTCCAGGCCGTGGTCCCCTCCTTGCAGGTCTCGTTGCCTCGCGCGCGACCGTGGGGAACGGCCGTCCTCATCGCAGTCGTGGTGGCTTCATTGCTGAGCGTGGCCCCGGCCGTGGTTCTCGGATCGCTGCGGCCTTGGCCGGATGTCACGCTCTTCCTCGCCCTTCTGTCGCTGGGCATCATCGGCGTGACGCAACTGGGCGAGCTCGCCTGGCTATTACCCACCGGGGCAGGGCTTGCAGCGCTGTTCTTCGACGCAGGGCCGCAGCATCGAGTCTCCGCGATGCTCGAGTCGACGCCACCGGTTCTCGCCGTTGCTCTGCTGGCTGCCGCCTGCCTCATGTATGCGAGTAGAGGACCGCGCCGGGAATGACGGCCAGATAACGATGCGTCGTCGACCGACGGCTCACGGTACGGGCCGGGGCGGGGCGGGGCGAACGTGAAGCTCAACGCGTTGACGGTGGAGCTGCGGTAGGGGCGCGGCGTCGGCCACCGCGCAGGGCGGTCAGGATGGCCGCGCCCACGGCGCCGAGGACGACCCACGGCCACGGGCCCCGATCGAGCGCGTCGCCGAGCGTGCCGTCCGTGGTCCCTCCTCGAGGGGCCGTCGTGGCCGGCGGCGGGTCCGGCAGCCGTCTCGGCGCACCCGCCTCGACCGTGAGGGTGGCCGGCTGGGCGTCTTCAAGGGTGAGGATCGCCGTGCCCGGCTCGACGGCGTCGGGCACGCGGATCCTCGCCCGCACCGTGTAGTCGCTGAGCGCGTCCACCGTCGCCAGCCGCCACGTCCGGCCGCCCTGCGTGAGGATGACCGGGATGCGGCTCATGGCCGGGGGGCGCCCCGGCTGCCCGGTGTCGTAGCAGCCGGCCTGGAACCCCTCGCCCGACAGGTCGAGGTCGGACCCCGGCGTCACCGAGGGCGGGGCCACCGTCACCGTCGGGGCGACGCAACTGGCCCACGCAGCGGAGGGCGGAGCGAAGGTGGCCGCCCCGGTGCCGGTGAGGGCGAGGACGGCGACGGCGATGACGTGTCGGAGGCGGCGCACGCGGCGTCCGACGCGCCGTCCCCGCTGGCAGTTCCCGGTGGGTCCTCGGCCTGCTCGGCCTAGGCTGCCCGGATGAACCGACCCCTCGACGACGGGCCGTTCTTCCACGGCACCAAGGCCGCCCTGCGCCCCGGCGACCTGCTCGCCGCCGGGTACCGGTCGAACTACCGGCCCGAGATCGTGATGAACCACGTGTACTTCACCTCCCGCGTCGAGGGCGCCGGGCTCGCCGCCGAGATCGCGGTGATGCTGGCCGAGGCCGGCGAGCCGCATGTGTACGAGGTCGAGCCGACCGGGGAGTTCGAGGACGACCCGAACGTCACCGACAAGAAGTTCCCCGGCAACCCCACCCGGTCCTACCGCAGCAGCGACCCCCTGCGCATCGTCGCGGAGGTGAGCGACTGGCCCCGGCTGAGCGCCGAGGAGCTGCAGCAGTGGAAGGAGCGGCTCGCCGTGCTGCTGTCCGACCAGGGCGGGGAGATCATCAACTGACCTCTCGCCGTGGTGTCTCCTCACTCGGCCACTTTGCCGACGCTCCGGCCGCGACACGTGGCGCCATGACCGCGTGTCGCAGACGCAGCGTCGGTGAAGTCCCCGGGCCAGGCTCTGCGCTCGCTCAGCGCCGGGACGCGCGGACGGTGGCCTCGTCCTCGACGGCCTTGAGCGTCTGCGCGGCGTCGTCGAAGGCGGCCCAGGCGCGAGCGGCGAGGCTGCCACCGACGCTCACGCGCCGCACGCCCAGCCGCGCGAAGTGGGCGATGGTGTCGTCGTAGTCGTGCACGAGCACGTTGACCGGGGTCGGGGCGACGGCGGCGACGAGGTCATCGAGGGCCCTGGGGTCGCGGATGAACGGGACGTAGACGCAGTCGGCCCCTGCCGCCGCGTACGCCACGGCACGGCTGATGGCGTGCTCCACCGGCTCGTCGGGCACGCGGAAGTGCTCGTGGCGGCCGATCAGCATGACGTCGGGGGCGGCGGCGTCGAGGGCCGCGCGCGCCGCCTGCAACCGCTCGACGGCGAGGCCCTGGTCGTAGATCGCGCTGCCCGACCAGTCCTCGATCGAGAGGGCGGCCACCCCGGTCGCCGCGGCCAGCTCGACGTTGCCCGCCACGCCGTCGGGATCGTCGGCGAACCCGTTCTCGAAGTCGGCGTTCACGGGCAGGTCGGTGGCGGCGACCAGCGCCTCGAGGTGGCGCAGGACGCCGTCGCGCCCCAGCTCGCCGTCCTGCAGGCCCACCGCCCAGGCCGCGCCCGAGCTCGTCGTCGCGATCGCCCGGAAGCCCATCGCGGCGAGGCGCCGGGCGCTGCCGACGTCCCAGGCGTTGGGCAGGACGAAGAAGCCCGCGGCGTGCAGGGCCCGGAAGGCGGCGCGCTTGGCGCTGGTGTCCGACATGCCCGCAACGTAACGCCCGCCGCCGGTCCTGGGCGCTCGGCCTCGCGCCAGATGCCCCGACTGCCCCGACTGCCCCACGACACGCCGCGGCGGCATCGGCGTGTCGCAGCGAAGTGGGGGCATCTGCCTCACCCGTCGCCCGGACGCCGACTGCTGAGGACGCCGAGAAGGGCCCGACGGCGAGGGGAGCGCGCTCTACCGTGCGGGCATGGACGAGGAGGGCCCTGTCACTGCCCGGATGCGCGAGTACCTGGTCGCCGCGCTCGTCGAGGTCGGCTGCCCGGAGCACCTCGCGGGAGCGATTGTCGACGAGTACGCGTCGTTCGGCGCCGACGTGGGCGCCCAGGCCTTTCTGTGGCTGTACGACCAGGGCGCCTGGCAGGGCGACTCCGAGGAGATCAGCGACGACGCGTTGCGCCAGGTGTGCCGGGACCTCGCGGAGTCGCTGGACGAGACCAACGACGAGTTCCTCGTCGCTCGCGCGGACGGCCACGACGTCCCGGTCTTCTGGTCCGCGCCCGCGACACCGCCGAGCGCGGACGTCCGCCGCGACCGCGGTGTCTGAGGAGCCGCCGTCAGCCCCAGCCCTGCTGGCGGGGGTCGGGAGGCAGCCGGGGGTTGAGCAGGTGCGCGACGAGCGCGGTCCACCCGGTCTGGTGGGTGGCCCCGAGCCCCTCGCCGGTGTCGCCGTCGAAGTACTCCGAGAACGAGGGGTGCTGCGCCCACAACGGGTCGGGGGACGCCTCGATCCGCTTGCCGTCGGCGGGGCGGCGCCCGTCGACGGGCCGGAACAGGGCGACCAGGCCGTTGTCGATGACGTCGGCGGCCTCCACCAGCGTCATCGACCGCCCCGAGCCGGTGGGCACCTCGATGGTGAACGAGTCGCCGAAGTGGCGGCCGAGGGTGCGCAGCTTGTCGGCGAGCAGCACGTTCACGGGGAACCACACCGGCCCCCGCCAGTTCGAGTTGCCGCCGAACATGCCCGTGGAGGACTCGCCCGGCTCGTACCTGATCGACGCCTCCTGCCCGTTGACTCGGGCGGTGACGCCGCCGCGCACGGCCGCCGACAGCGAGCGGATGCCGTACGGCGAGAGGAACTGCTCGGCGTCGAACATGCGCTCCAGGACCCGGCGCAGGCGGTCGCGGTCGAGCAGCGACAGGAGCATCCGGCGCTCACCCGCGCCCTTGGTGAAGATCAGGGGGCGGACGAGGTCGGGACGCCGCCGCTGCAGCCAGCGCAGCCGCTCGGTGAGGTCGGGGCACTCCGTGGAGATCCACGAGGGCACCTCGGTGACCGCGAGCAGCGGCAGGAGGCCGACCATCGACGGCACGCGGATCTGCTCGGCCGAACCGTCGGGGGAGACCAGGACGTCGTAGAAGAAGCCGTCCTCCTCGTGCCACAGCGACACGTGGTGGGAGCCGAAGTCGCTCATCGTCGCCGCGATGGCGAGGAAGTGCTCGAGGAACTTGGTGGCGGTCTCGTCCCAGGCGCGGTCGTAGCGCGACAGCTCGAGGGCGATCTTGAACATCTGCTGGCAGTAGAACGCCATCCAGCTCGTCGCGTCGGACTGTTCGAGCCGGTACCCGGGCGGCAGCGGCGCGGACCGGTCGAAGACGCCGATGTTGTCCATGCCGAGGAAGCCGCCCTCGAACACGTTGGACCCGGTGGAGTCCTTGCGGTTGACCCACCACGAGAAGTTCAGCAGCAGCTTCGTGAACACCCGGATGAGGAACTCGCGGTCGCGGTAGCCGTCGATCCGGTACACGTGCCAGGCCGCCCAGGCGTGCACGGGCGGGTTGACGTCGCTGAACTCCCACTCGTAGGCGGGCAGCTGCCCGTTGGGGTGCATCGCCCACTCGCGGCACATGAGCAGCAGCTGCTCCTTGGCGAAGTCGGGGTCGACGTGCGCCAGCGGGATGCAGTGGAACGCGAGATCCCAGGCCGCGAACCAGGGGTACTCCCACTCGTCGGGCATCGAGATGACGTCGGCCAGCGCCACGTGCCCCCACGAGGTGTTGCGCCGGCCCCGGGCGCGGCGGTTCTCGGGGGCGGGGGCCACCGGGTCGCCCTCCAGCCAGTGCTTCATGTCGTAGCGGTAGAGCTGCTTGCCCCACAGCAGCCCGGCGTAGGCGCGCCGCGCGACGTGCCGGTCGGACTCCGACAGGTCGGGGTGGATCACCTGAGCGTAGAACTCGTCGGCCTCGCGCAGCCGCTCGCTCATCGTCTCGGCGAAGCCCGGTCCGAAGGTCGCCGTCGACGGGGCCTCGCGTGACAGGCGTAAGTCGACCGACACCGTCTCGCCGGGGGCCACCGAGTCGAAGGAGTACCAGAAGGCGACCTTCGTGCCCTCGTCGGCGGGGTTGATCCGCGAACGGTCGCCGTGGACGACGGCCCGGTTGACGCCGTCCTTGGGGTACTTGCTGCCGTTGCGCCGGTCGTTGAACAGCGTGACCGAGTCGGTCTCGTTGTCGCAGAAGAGCAGCACCGGCGAGCCCTTGCCCGCGAGGTAGTAGGTGCCGAGCTGCCCGTGCTCGATCTCTGCGGCCTCCACGCCGCCGACGGCGAGGGTCGGCGGGAGGATCTGGTTCATCACCCCGCGCCGGCCGTCGCGGCCCCACGCCCACGTGTTGCGGAACCACGCCTGCGGCAGGAGGTCCAGCGGCGCGGCGTCGGGCCCGTGGTTGGTGGCGCTGATGGTGATGCACAGGTCGTCGGGGGACGCCTTCGCGTAGGTCACGGTGACGTCGAAGAACCGGTTCTCGTCGAGGATGCCCGTGTCGCCCAGCTCGAACTCGCGGTCCTCGCGGCCGCGCCGGGCGTTCTCCTCACGCAACAGCTGGTAGGGGAACTCCTCCTGCGGGTACCGGTACAGCCACTGCATCCACGAGTGCGACGGCGTGCCGTCGAGCGCCCACCAGTACTCCTTGACGTCCTCGCCGTGGTTGCCTTCCTCGTTGGCGAGGCCGAACAGGCGTTCCTTGAGGATCGGGTCCTTGCGGTTCCACAGGGCCACGGCGACGTTGAGGAAGCCGTAGCGGTCGCAGACGCCGCCCAGGCCGTCCTCGCCCCACCGGTAGGCACGCGCGACGGCGTGGTCGAAGGGGAACGAGCGCCACGCATCGCCGTCCGGGGAGTAGTCCTCGCGGACCGTGCCCCACTGCCGCCCCGCCAGGTAGGGGCCCCACAGTCGCCACGGGCCCCCCGCCCCCGGAGACTCCGCGAGCCTGCGGTGTTCGGCTGTCACCCGCGTGCCCGCCCACGGGGCGCCCTGCGCCCAGGGGATCTCGCTCGCCACCGGGTCGGGGCCCGACGGCTGGGCGGCCGCCGCCTCCTCGGCGGCGGAGAAGAGCGGGGCGTGCCCTCGGCGCTGGGGCTTCGGCGTCGTCGTCACCCCTCCAGGGTGCTCCACCGGCGTTAAGCATGTGTGTCCGGGCCCCCACGATCCGCGACGACGCAGGAGGTCACCGGTGGCGGTTGCAACCGCGGGTGGGTCCTGTCGCCGTGCTCGACCTGCTCGAAGGCTACGAATCCCGGCTCGGGGACGTCCGGTGGGGGCGTCTGCGCGGTTGTCCACAGGGAGGCGCTTGCTCGTGGTGGCCTGTCACAGGGATCTGTAAGACTGCGCGGCGGTTCGGGGTCCATGGGGGGCGCCGGGGGTCTTGGGGGTTGTTGGTGCGTTCGCGCCGGTTGTTGTCGTTGTCGGGTGTCGCTGTCGTGGTGGCCGGGTCGTTGGTGGTGTCGTCGGCTGGGTCGTCGGTGGCTGTGAAGAAGCCGCGGGTGCGTCCGGCGGCGTCGTTGTCGCCGTCTGGTGCTGAGTCGTCGAAGTCGGTGTCGGTGCGTGCGGCTCTCGATAGGGCCAAGGCCACGGGTGTCGCGGTGCCGGTGCCTGCGTTGATGGATGAGGTGTCGACGACGGTGGCGGAGCCCAGTGGGCTTCTCACGATGGAGCTGTTCGCTGGGCCGCGACGGGTTCAGGTTTCGCCTGGAGTGTTCAAGGCGTTGGACTTAACGATGACATTGGAACCGGATGGTCGTATCCGGCCCGCTGTTTCCTCGATCGGCCTCTCGTTCTCGGGGAAGGGTACGGGGGCGGCTTTGGTGAGTGTTCCTACGCCGGCCGGGCGCGTCGATCTGGACTGGCCCTGGGTTCTGCCGTTGCCCACCGTCTCGGGTGATTCGGTGACGTATCCGAATACGCTTCCGGGGGTGGATCTCGTGCTTCGGGCGACGCCCGACGGGTTCTCGTCTCTTCTGGTGGTGAAGACGAAGAAGGGTGCGGATCAGATCGCGGCGGTGACGCCGACGTTGGCGGTGCGGGGTCCTGCGAGGGTGTTGCCGGCTTCGGGGGGAGGGTTGCGGCTCGTGACCGCGGACGGGAGGGTGTTGCTGGAGGGGTCCGACGGTCTCATGTGGGATTCGGCCGGGGACGTGACGCCGGCGACGTCGTCCCAGGAGGGTTTCACCTCCACGGCCGCCCCACCGCGGGCGAAGATCTCCCGTGGTGGGTTGCGGTGGGCGCTGGAAGGCCTGGTCGTGGCGCATCTGAGCATCACTCGGATCGCTGCCGGGCTGGGCGTGGCGTGGAACACCGCCAACGACGCCGTCCTCGCCGACGGGCAGCGGCTGCTGATCGACGCGCCCGGCCGCCTCGACGGGGTCGCGGTGATCGGCGTCGATGAGCACGTGTGGCGGCACACCCACCACGGCGGGGACGGGTTCGTCACCGTGGTCATCGACCTGACGCCGGTCCGGGACGGCACCGGCCCCTCCCGGCTGCTGGCCATGGTCGAAGGCCGCTCCAAGCAGGCGTTCAAGACCTGGCTGGCCGCCCAGGACCCGACCTGGCGGTCAGGGATCGAGGTCGTGGCGATGGACGGATTCAGCGGGTTCAAGACCGCCGCTACCGAGGAACTGCCCGACGCGGTGACCGTGATGGACCCCTTCCACGTCGTCCGCCTCGCCGGTGACGCCCTCCAACGGGTCCGACAGCGCGTCCAGCACGACACGACCGGGCACCGCGGGCGGGCCGGGGACCCGCTGTTCGCCGCCCGCCGCCTCCGACTACCGGGACCGACCTGCTCACCCCCGACAGCAGACCCGGCTACACGCCCTGTTCGCCGTCGAGGAGCACGTCGAGGTCGAGGCCACCTGGGGCGTCTACCAGCAGATCATCGCCGCTTACCGTCACCCTGACCGAGCTCAGGGACGAGCCCACCTCCAACAAGTGATCAACAGCCTTGCCCAGGGCGTCCCTGCCGCCCTCGGCGAGCTGCGTCGCCTGGGCCGCACCCTCAACCGCCGCGCCGCCGACGTCCTGGCCTACTTCGACCGACCTGGCACCAGCAACGGCCCCACCGAAGCCATCAACGGCCGCCTCGAACACCTCCGCGGCACCGCGCTGGGCTTCCGCAACCTCACCCACTACATAGCCCGCTCACTCTTGGAGACCGGTGGCTTCCGAAGCAAGATCATCGACGGGCTACACCCTCAACTGTGAAGAGCCGCTTTGGTGAGTGTTCCTACGCCGGCCGGGCGCGTCGATCTGGACTGGCCCTGGGTTCTGCCGTTGCCCACCGTCTCGGGTGATTCGGTGACGTATCCGAATACGCTTCCGGGGGTGGATCTCGTGCTTCGGGCGACGCCCGACGGGTTCTCGTCTCTTCTGGTGGTGAAGACGAAGAAGGGTGCGGATCAGATCGCGGCGGTGACGCCGACGTTGGCGGTGCGGGGTCCTGCGAGGGTGTTGCCGGCTTCGGGGGGAGGGTTGCGGCTCGTGACCGCGGACGGGAGGGTGTTGCTGGAGGGGTCCGACGGTCTCATGTGGGATTCGGCCGGGGACGTGACGCCGGCGACGTCGTCCCAGGAGGGTTTCACGGCTCTTCGGATTTGAGCGTGATCGGGCCCGTGTGAGGGGGCTCGTGGTCCTGCGCTGAGATGGGTGTTGCTGAGGCACTCATCGAGATCGAAGGACCACGAGCCGTGGACAACGCTACGGGCTCGCCGCGGGATGCGGCGAGTGTGCTGTTCGACCTGCCCGGGTACCGCGTGGTGAGCGCGGTCGACCTGCCCGGAGGCGGCCGGGAGGTGGTGATCGCCTCCGTCGAGGGCGAGGCGGGCTGCCCGACCTGTGGGGTGCTCTCGGGGCGGGTCCATCAACGGACCCGACAACGGCTGCGCGGCTGTTCCGGTCGCCGGCCACGTACGGGTGGTCCTGATCCGGCGGCGCTTCGCCTGTGTGGAGCAACGCTGTCCGAGGCGGACGTTCGCGGAGGTCACCGGGCAGGTCCCGGCCCGGGCCAGGACCACCGCCCGCCTGCGGGAGAGCTGCTCACCGCGGTCCTGGCCGGGCGGTCCGTCGCCGAGGTCGCCGCCTCGTACGGGGTGTCGTGGTGGACGGTCCAGGCCGTCCTCAACGCCGCCGCCCTGC
Source organism: Kineosporiaceae bacterium (assembly GCA_046330935.1). Taxonomy (GTDB): domain Bacteria; phylum Actinomycetota; class Actinomycetes; order Actinomycetales; family Kineosporiaceae; genus JAXLRU01. The sequence goes on along the minus strand of JAXLRU010000002.1, from coordinate 372,036 downwards.
TCGGCATCGACCCCGACGCGGCCAGCCCGCGGCGACTGGGCATCGACGAGCACCGCTACCGTCGGTGCGGTACTGGCGCGACGAGCACGGCACCTGGCGCCGGTACGGCCCTGGATGTCGACGATCGTCGACGTCGACACCGGGGGCGTCCTCGGCGTGGTCGACGGACGCGGCGCCGCCGGGGTCGCTGCGTGGCTGGCGGCCAGGCCGCAGGAGTGGCGGGACCGGATCGAGGTCGTCGCGATCGACCCCTCTGCGGCGTTCCGCGCCGCACTACGTGACCAGCTCCCGCAGGCGGCGGTCGGTGGTGTCGACGCGTTCCACCTGGTCAAACTCGCCAACGACACCCTGACCCGGGTCCGGCAGCGCCTCACCGCCAGACCTTGGGCCGCCGCGGCCGCGGGATCGACCCGGTCTGGACCAACCGGCGACTCCTGCTTCGCGCTGGGGACACCCTCAGCCCAGCCGGCCTGGCCCGGCTCCGGGCGACGTTCACCGCCGACGACCCCACCCAGGAGATCGCCGCCGCGTGGGCGGTGAAGGAACGCCTCCGCCACCTCCTCCACGCCACCACCCTCACCGACCTCGACCACCGTCGGGACCTGTTCACCGACGCCGTCACCGCGGCCGCGATGCCCGAAACGGACCGGCTCGCCGCGACCATCACCACCTGGTGGCCCGCCATCGAAGTCCTCGTCATCACCGGCGTCACCAACGCCCGCACCGAAGCCGCCAACACCACCATCAAGCAGATCAAGCGCACCGGCCGCGGCTACCGCAACCCCCACCACTACAAGACCCGTATCCTCCTCGCCAACGCCGCCCCGACGGCAGCGTGAACACCCAGATCAACACAGACATCACGCTGAAATCCGAAGAGCCGGTTTCACGGATTCCGGTATCGGTGATCCATCGCTGGCTCCCTCGAAGGGTGACCGCGTCGGAAACATTGCGCTGTTGGCGACGGGGAACAGCATCCAATGGAAGCCTGATGTTACGATGTTGACGGCCTCGAACCTCGTGTTCCCTTTGTATCTTGATCCGCCCATGGGTTTGCATCAGACGGGGCGGTTGCTGGTGTCTGATTTCGACCAGGCATCGTGGGGCTGGTCGAATGGGTACGGGGAGGGTGTGGGTAGGTGCGGGTCGTACGGGAACTGTGACCGGGATCGCCCCGAACCCTTTGTGAAGCGCCAATATTTCCAGTTCGCACCGACGGGCTTGTCGGGGAAAATTGTTGTCTCGGCGACGTTTCGTTCGTTCGTCACTCACTCCGTTGGCTGTGACTCTGCATCGGTGGAGCTGCGTCGGGCATCGGCCGGGATCTCGTCGGCGTCTCGCTGGGGTGGGCTGACGTCGAAGGATGCAGGGTTGCTACTCGCGAAGGATGTGGGGCCTGCTCGCTCGAACTGTGGTGGTCCGAAATGGGTGGAGTGGGCGAGCCCTGCGGTGACGAGTGTGGTAGCAGACCTGGCGGCGGGCCGAGCCTCGTCCTTGACTTTGTACCTCAAGGCGGCGGCGGAGGGCAATGATCGCTCGTGGCGTCGGTTCCGGGACGATGCGTCGTTGCAGATCTCCTACGTTCCCGCGCCGGGTCTGCCATACGCCTTGGGCGTGTGGTCCTCGACGGTGTCCTCGAGCCGCGTGTGTGCTCCCGCCAAGGCGCCGGTGTTGATTCCGACGGCCACGCCCCGACTGTCAGCCATCGCCCGGCTTGGGGTCGCGCCGGCCGGGGTTTCCGACCCGGGGCGCCTGCGGGTGGGGTTCGGTGTGCAGCAGCAGCGCAGCGACGGGTCCTGGGCTGAGGTCTGGGCCATCGACAGCCCGGGGTCGCCGGGATACGTCAGTGACGGTGTCACGGTGCCGGTGACAGTGCCCGCGGGCAAGTTGGTCGACGGCGGGACGTATCGGTTGTCTGCGCGGAACTGGAGCTATCAGGACGACGCGAAGCGGTACTCGTCAGTGGTTGCCGTGGGCTGCTACTTCCGTGTTTCGACCACGGTCGCGGCTGCACCGGAGGTCATTCAAGGATCGGTGTACACGTTGTGCCCGATGGACGCCCGGTCTTGTCCGGTGTCCGGTGGTGTGGACGTGTCAGGCTCGGTCCTGGTCAGCCCCGCCGCGGGTGATACGTCGGCGCGGGTGGAGCGCTTCCGGTGGACAGTGGGGTCGGGCACCACGGTGGGGAGCCTGCCCTATGCTCAGGCGCCGGTGTCGATCCCGGTGCGGCCTTCAGGTGGCGGGGTGCAGTCTCTGAAGGTGTGGGCCGAGGACTCCGCAGGTAGGGCGGGCCCCCCGACGACCAAGATGATCAACGTGGCTCCGTTGGCGGGGTCGGTGGGGTGGTGGCCGGCGGACGTCATGTCCTCGACGGTCGTCCCGGACCGAGGCGGGGCGGGGGTGACTGGTTACGTCCCCCGAGACCTCGTGCTCAACGGGGCGGTCACCGATCTGCGAGGGCGTCGATCGGCCAGTGAGGCAAGAGCGGGTCGGGCCGATTTCGGGTTGCGGTTCGACGGTGTCGACGACTGGGCCACCCCTGGAGCCGTGGTCAATTCGGGGGCATCCTTCACTGCGGGCGCCTGGGTGATGCTCACGCCGACGGCAACCGATTCCGTGGTCATGTCGTCGACCAATCCGGAGGCGACCGTGGGATGGGTGCTGCGCTATGTCGCCTCGCTGAACGCGTTCTCGTTCGGTACCTTCACCCGCGGCACGACCGGAGGGATCGTGTTCACCGAATCGGTCTCTTCGGCGGTGACTCGGGGCGTGTGGCTGTACGTCTCCGGAACGTATGACGTCGCCAGGCACGCCGCCAGGGTTTGGGTGAACGGTAAGCCGGCCACGGAGCGAATACTCTCCTCCGCGCAGTACCCGCCGGCGGGGTCGCAGGTCCTGACGCTGGGCAGGGTGCGCTGGTCGTCGTCTACATCCACGGTGACGACCGGTTACTTCTCGGGGTTGATGGACGAGGTTCAGGTCTGGCCTCGCGCCCTGACGGAAGCGAGTATGTCGGACCTGCTCGATGCTCCTGCCCCGGGGTCGACGGAGCCTGGATTTGCACGGACGACATTGTTCGATCCGGGGGTGGTCAGGGGCGTTCAGATCGCCGATAGCAGCGGTTACGACATGGATCTGTTGAACCCGAGCCGAGTGCAGATCGTGACGCCTGCGCAAGGTGGGGTCGCGTCCGTCAAGTTCTCCGAGCAGGGGGCGCTGTGTCAGTGGGGCCCGTATGTCTCGCCGTCGACGTCGTCCGTGGTGATGGTCAAGATAAACCTCGATCCGGCTGATCTGTCGGCTTCATCTCGCCCTCTGGGATCCCGGATAGTTCTGGCATCTCAACGGTCTGCCCGTGACAAGCCGTCGGCGTGGAGTCTCGGCGCGGTGAAGGTTTCCTCCAGCGAATGGCGCTGGTTCTTCTCGAAGGAGCTTCCCGACGCCTCCGGGGGAGTGACGCAGGTGATGGTTCAGTCCGACAGTCCGGTTGTCGGCGGGGTGGATACGTCGGTGGCCGGTGTTTACCGCGCAGGCGTGGACACCATCCAGGTCGCTGTCGACGGATTCCTTGAAGGTCCCGTGGGGCGGCAGGAGCCGCCCCCTTCCGGGGCTGTCCTGGAGGCTGGCAAGTGGCATTCACAGAGCGGGGAATTCTGTGTGGGGCGTGAGTTCCGTGACGGGCAATGGCTGGGCTATTTCGTGGGATCGGTGTTCACGGTGAAGGTGTTTACCGGTGTCCTGAGTGACCAGCAGCTGTCGAAGGAAGCGGGCGAGCGGTGAGGTCGGCGAAGGCGCGCAACGGCGGCGAAAGGACGGCAGGGATGCACAGCCTCAGGCGGGCCGGGGCCGCGGGTGTTCTGGTGGCTGGTCTGCTGCTGGTCGGGCAGGGGCCGGTGGCGAGTCCCGCTGCGGCGATCGAGGTTCCGGGCCCGCCGGCGCCGAGAGTGACGTCGGTCACGCAAGCGGGCTTGAACCAGGAGTTGCTGACAGCGCAGCAGACTGACGCCGATTCCTTGGCGGCTGCGGAGGTGGCGGCCTTGCGTGAGCAGGACGCGGCTGCGACGACGGCTCGCGCGCAGGAAGCTGGCACGGGGAGCCGAGCTGCAGGTAGGGCTGCGGTGTCGCCGATGACGGCGGGTGCGGGTAATGGAGGCGGTGATGTCACCGCGTCTCCGTTGTCTGCGTCGGCCGTGTGGTCGGGGGGAGGCAATTCGGGGGCCTTCACGTGGTCTTATCCGATCCGTGTGCCTGCCCCGGGCGCTGGACCGGTTCCACAGTTGACGGTGCTGTACGACTCAGGGTCGGTGGATGGGCGTACGTCCGCGTCGAACAATCAGGGGTCGTGGTTGGGGGAAGGCTTCGATCTTCCGACGTCGTTCATCGAGCGGTCGTACGCAGGGTGTCGTGACGACGGGCACGAGTCCTCCGGGGACCTGTGCTGGAAGAACGACAACGCGAACCTGGTGCTGAACGGGAAGGCCACGGCACTGATCAGGGTGTCGGACTCGGAGTGGCGGTTGGCGTCCGACGACGGGTCGAAGGTGCAGCGGCGCCGCGACTCTGGCTTGGCCAACGGTGCCCGTGAGGGCGAACATTGGGTGGTGACAACGACCGACGGCACGCAGTACTGGTTCGGGCGCCAGGTGCTTCCCGGGGGCACGACCAACTCCGTGTTCACGGTGCCGGTCTTCGGTGACGATGCGGGGGAACCCTGCTACGACCCGACATCGTTCGCGGCTTCCTCATGCGTTCAGGCGTGGCGCTGGAACCTGGACTACGTCGTGGACCTGTACGGTAATGCTTCGATCTACCGGTACGCCCAGGAAACGAACGGGTACGCGAGGAACGGTGCGGCCTCCACGTCGGTGGCCTATGTGCGGGGCGGGTACCTCACGCGTATCGAGTACGGCCTTCGCGCTGACGCGCTGGCGGCGAAGGCTCCTTATACGGTCGAATTTTCCGTGGCCGAACGGTGTACGGCAGGAACGACCAAGTGCGCCGCGTTGACGTCGTCGAGCAAGGGCTACTGGCCCGATGTTCCCTTCGAGGCCATCTGTGATCTCAAGGACGCCGGCTCGCGATGCACGAGCAGTCAGAAATCACCTGTTTTCTTCAGCCGCAAGCGGCTGGTGGGTGTCACGACAAAGGTGTGGAACGCCACCTCAGCGAGCCCTGCGTACCAGACCGTCGACTCGTGGGCGTTCACCCAGACGTATCTGGACCCCGGAGACACCGGCGACACCAAGGACCAGTCCTTGTGGCTGAAGTCGCTGCAGCAGATGAACGCCACGACGGTCGCCGGGCAGCAGGTGAAGATTCTGCAACCGGTGTCGTTCCTGTTCAGGTTCCTGCAGAACAGGGTCGACCGGTCCTCGGACGGGCGGCTGCCGCTGAACAAGCCGCGGCTGATCCGGGTGATCAGCGAGACGGGGCAGTCGACGAACATCACGTACTCTGATCCGGAGTGTCCTACGACTGGCCGGGTCGAGGACAACAGCCTGACGCGGTGCTTCCCGATGAAGTGGTATCCCGAGGGAGCCACTGCACCTGTGCTCGACTGGTTCCACAAGTACGTCGTCACCTCGGTCGTGGAGACCGACCCGTTCGGGAACTCTCCGGCGCTGAAGACGACCTACAGCTACGAAGGACCCGCAGCCTGGAGGTATGCTCTCGACCCGATCACCCCGGTCAAGCAGCGAACCTGGTCGCAATGGCGGGGGTACTCCAAAGTGACGACGCTGACTGGTGACGGTAGCGACGGCCCGCAAGGCAAGACCGTCAGCGTGTTCATGCAGGGCATGGACGGTGACCGCAGGCTCAGCGGAACGCCTCGGACGGTGACGGTATCGGGCATCAAGGCCCCTGCCATCAAGGACTCCGACCCCTTCGCCGGGTACCTGCGCGAGCAGGTCACTTACAACGGCAAGGACGGTCCGGAGGTATCAGGAACCATCAACACCCCGTGGGCTCAGTCGACAGCCTCACAGACCTTCCCGGCCACCCCCACCTCGACCGACTTCGTGGCGCGCGCCTGGTACATCCGCACCTCCTCGACGCAGGAGCGCGTCTCCCTCGGTGGAACTCCCACCCGGTACCGGCGCGCCCTGTCGACCACCACGTACGACAGCACGTACGGCGTGCCGACACGAGTCGATGCCTCAACCGAGGTGGACCCCGTCACGGCCACGACCACGCCCACCCCGACGCCCACCCCCAGCGCCAGTGGCACGACGACGACGGGTCCGGAGCGGAGCTGCACGCGATTGTGGTACGCACGTAACCCTGACATCGGGTTGCAGAACCTTCTCTCCCGCAAGCAGGTGCTGTCGGTGGCGTGTTCGGCTGCGTCCACGGCGGTCCTGCCCCAATCCGAGACGACGACCGGCGACGTGATCTCCGACACCGCTTCGGGATTCGCTGGTGCCACCACATGGACGGCGAACGCGACGCCGGCAAGGCCGGAGGCCACGTGGACCGGACGGGTGAAGGGATACTCAGGCGGCAACCCTGTCTGGCAGACGCTGAGCACTCTGACCTACGACGCGCGCGGCCGGCTCGCCACGACCACTGACGCCGCGGGGGCCAAGAGCACGAGCGCCTACACGCCGCCGGTGGCACTTCCCGTCACCGCGGCCACCGCGACGAATGCGCTGGGCCACACGGTGAGCACAGCCTTCGACGTGCGTTGGGGCCTGCCCGTCTCGGTGAGAGACGCGACCGGCCGCACTGCCGAGACCCAGTACGACGAGCTGGGGCGGGTGAGCGCGCACTGGGGCATCAACAACACCAGGCGCCCGAACCCGAATGACCCCAGCGTCCAGTCCACGCCGACCGCGGCATACGCGTACTCGGTGACCCGTAACGCACCTGCATGGGTGAGAACGACGGCGGTGACCGGAGGGCTGAACGGCTCGCGCATCACCTACCAGGTCTACGACGGTCTGTTGCGCCTGCGCCAGACGCAGGCGCCTTCGCCTCGAGGCGGCACCGTCCTGACGGTCACCCAGTACGACTCCCGCGGGCAGGTGCGCAACGAAGCGCGCGACATCTACACCACGACCTCATTCCCCGGTGGCACTCTCATGGCCACGACCATGGCGCCTCCAGCCGAGTCGACCACCACCTTCGACGGAGCCGGACGAGTCGTGGGGAATGCCTTCAAGGTCCTTGGCGTCCAGAAGTGGTCGACCACGACCACCTACACAGGCGATTCGGTGGCCACCACGGCGGTGACCGGAGGCAGCGCCAGCGCGGTGTTCACCGATGCCGCAGGAAGAGAGATCGAGCGTCGCACGTACCCCGGGACCGTTCCCACGGGCGCGACCTACCTCGTCACGAGGAAGACCTATGACCGGGCAGGCCGCGTCGCCACGATCAAGGGGCCGGACAACGCGGAGTGGGCCTACACCTACGACCTCAACGGGCGCGTCCGTAGCACCGCAGACCCCGATTCGGGAGTCTCCACGACCGAGTACACCGCAACTGACCAGGTGGCGAAGACCGTCGACGGTCGAGGGAAGGTCGTGCTCAGCGACTACGACCTCCTAGGCCGCAAGACCGCCGAGTACGAAGGGTCGCGGACCGACGCGGGGCTCGCGGCGACCTGGACGTATGACACGGTGCGTCCGGGATTGCCGACGGGCTGGACGAAGTACGTGGGCGGGAAAGCCGGGGCCGCCTATACCCAAGCCGTGACACGGTACGACGCGCTGAACATGCCCCAGGCAACCGTCTTCACCCTGCCCGGCACCGATCCGTTGGTCACCGAGGCGAAGGTGCCCGCGTCGTGGGAGTTCATCACGCGACGAAACATCGACGGATCGATCGCCGCGGTGACCAGCCCCTCGGTCGGCGGCCTACCAGGCTTCTCCCCGACGGTGACGTACTCGGGGCTGGGCCTGCCCACGGCTCTGTCCGGCCTCGTCGCTGACGTGAAGTACTCCGAGCTCGGCCAGGTCGACTGGATGTCGCTGTCCCAGAACGTCAACCTGTCCAAGCAGGCCGCCGTGTCGATGCGCTACGAACCGGGCACCGGACGACTCGCCTCGGTGACCGCAGGTGAAGGTGGGTCGGCGGCATTGGCGCTGAACCTCTCCTACAGCTACGACCTCGCAGGGAACGTCATCTCGGTGAAGGACACCGCGCCCAGCGGCGGCGCGGCCGCCGACACGCAGTGCTTCACCTATGACGGCTATCGTCGGATGACCGACGCCTGGACCCCGGGCAATGCCGACTGCAACGTGACCGGCCGCTCTGCTGCGACCCTGGGTGGGCCCGCCCCGTTCTGGCTGTCGTGGACGTACGCGGCCGGAGGTCAACGTCAGACCGAGACGCAGCGGACACCGTCCGGAGGAGTGTCGACCACCACCTACACCTACGGGTCCAACCTGACTGCGCAGCCTCACACGTTGAGATCGACTACCACGACAGTGACCGGGTCGATGACGGGCGCCGTAGGCGGATCGGCCGGCCCCGGCGCAGGTAGTGGCGCCGGCACCGGCGGATCGGCCGGCTCCAGAGCGTTCACCTACGACGCCTCAGGCAACATGCTCACCCGCCAAGCCGCCACAGGCGGCCCAGTCCAGACGATGACCTGGGACGCATGGGGCCGCATGGCGTCCAACTCAGTACCACCGGCCGGCAGCAAGCCAGCTCGGTCCACGTCCTACGTGTACGCACCCGACGGCTCGCTTCTCCTACGCCGGCCGACCAACGCGGGACCAGGAGAAACCGTCCTCTACGTCGGGGACATCGAACTCCACTGGACCAAGCCTGTTTCTGCCACGACGACGCCGTCGCCGACAGGTGGCAGCAGCCCGGTGGGGAAGGTGTCGGCGACCCGGCGGATCAGCTTCGCCGGACGCACTGTCGCCGTGCAGTCCGCGACCTTCGGCGGCGCCACGTCCCTGTCCTACGTGCTGAGTGATCAGCAAGGCACGGCGTTCGTCGCGATGGACGCGGTCACCATGTCCGTCACCCGCCGGTACACCACGCCCTTCGGCACCGCCCGCGGTCCCCGCCCGTCATGGATCGACGACCACGGGTTCCTCGGCAAGCCCGAAGACGCCGACACCGGGCTCACCCATGTCGGTGCACGCGAGTACGACCCGGGTCTGGGCCGGTTCATCTCTGTCGACCCCGTCCTCGACCCCGCCGATCCCCAGTCCTTCAACGGCTACACCTACGGCAACAACAACCCCGACGCCTACCCCGACCCCAGCGGCCTCAGCCCTTCCCTGTGCGCCTACCGGCCAGGAACGTGCGGTGTGTCCAACGCCTACAACGTGCCCGACCGGAGCCTTTTCGAACGGATCGGTGACAAGATCGGGACCGCGGTCTCGGGGTACCTGTCGCGGCACGGGACCACCGCCAAGGACGTCCTCACCCGCGGTCCGTGGGACCTCAAGGGCCAGGTCGCGGGCGGCGTCAACGGCGCCTACGACCTCGGACAAGGCATCATCGAGCTACCACTGCAGATGAAGGCCACCTCGAGCGACTACGACGCCGCCGTCGCCGAGGGCACCCACGGGCTCCTCGAGTCCGGGCAGGACTGGGTCAACCAGAAACTCGGGCTCAGCACCTCCGGACCGGGATACGTCTACGGCAGGGTAGGCTTCGAAACCGTCCTCGCCGTCCTCCCCGTCGTCGGAGGTGCATCCAAGGCCCTCAACGCGGCAAGACTCGCCCCACGAGCAACCGAACTCACCGAAGCCGCAACCGCAGCACGAGCCGTCGCCAACGGGATCGCCAAAGAAGCGGAATCAGTCGCACCCAGAGCCGCAGAAGGCGGAGCTTCTGGCGCGCGGAACGTTGCGAACGGTGTGCGGCTGAGGGCTCAGCTGGCCGGGCGGGAGATCTCGGGCGGGCACGCGTTTGAGAAGCATGTCGTTGAGCGGGGCGAGTTTCCGGGGATCCGGACGCGTAGTGAATTTGCTGATGTGATCGAGGGTGTGATTCCTAAGGGTGAGATGCGACCGTTGTCATCTGGACGTTCTGCTTACTGGCGTGACGGCGTTGTCGTGATCAGGAATCCAAGGGCTGCTGATGGAGGCACGGCGTTCGTTCCAAAGAACGGCTACGACTATTTCGTGGGGCTGACGTGATGGAGGACTCTGTGGACGCATGGACTGATGGTGACAGCGTGGTGTTGAGCGTGTCGCGCGAGCAGTTGTTGCTCCTGGCGGGCTCCTTGAACGAGACGATTGAGGCGATCGAGGACTGGGAGTTCTCTACCCGGTTGGGGGCAGGCAAGGATGATGCCCGTCAACTTCGGGCGGAGTTGGGGAGCCTGATTACTAGGCTTGGACCTTGGGAGTAGGGCGGTTCCTGCACCTCGCCGTCGGCGCCCTTAGGTCACGGACGTCGGCGGCGAGGCGTCGACCGCCCCGGCCCGCCTGCAGACTGCCTGGTGTGAGTCTTCAGCCGGTGGCTGAGGGTGGTAGACGCCTTCGCGGCCGGTCGGTGGGACATCGCCGTAGTGCTGGTCGAGAGAGCGATGGTTGAACCGGTCGACCCAATCGGCGGTGGCGTACTCGACGTCGTCGACGTGCTTCCACGGCGCCCTCGAGTGGATCACTTCGGTCGTGTATAGCCCGTTGACGGTGTTAGGAACCTCTGGAGTCGAGGGATTCCGAAAGAGGTGACGCCGCGATGCAGCGAGTTGATCTTAAAGAGTTCCTGGACGGAGAACGCGTAGACCACGCGTCCTACGCCCTGGACGGTGCGACGCCCGATGAGTGCTATTGCCTATTGCGGGAGGCGTCGGTCTGGCACGTCTTCTATTCGGAAAGGGGTTTGAGGACTGGGGAGAAGGTCTTTGTTTCAGAGAGTGAGGCATGTCAATACCTGCTTGATCTACTAATTCGGGATGCGCCCAGGTTGTGATCGCAAGGCGTTGCCGCACTCAGCAGGCGGTGTGACGCGGGTCTATCGTGTGGAAGACCCTCGGAACGCGCGTCTGGATATCAGTGTCGGGGCGCGACGTATTGATCAAGGGCGACATTCTGATCTTGAACCCCGGGGGTTAAGTGCGGGCTCGGGAGTTTCTAGCGCAGCGTATGGGTGAAGGTCACGAGGGTGAAATGATCAAGCCCCTTGATGTGGGTGTGGGGCAGTCATCACAGGCTCCTCTCCGAGACGATCATGGCCTCAGAACAGGTGTCCGGGAAGCCGGGTCAAGGTCCCCCGGGTTTACCGCGGCGTGACGCCGCCGACACCCACAGCGCAGACATCCGACCTATCGTCCGACAGATGGTGATTCCCGTGCTCGGCCCGCTCCGCCGCAGCTTGATCGTGCGCGCCGACGGCACCCGCGACACGACCACGGCCGTGACCTGGTTGCAGGGCCCCACGTTGTACGTGGACCTGCGCCTGCCCGCGGGCGACCCGCACGCCGTCATCGAGGGGTTCGCAGGCCGGTTCACGGTCGACGGCGACCGCGCGCTGTGGACCCGCGCCATCGACGTGCACCCCGCCGGGCCCGACCCCGACGAGGGGCGGCTGTACCCGCATCCCGACCTGCCCGGCGTCCTGGTCGAGGACGGCGTGCACGACCCGTACGTCGAGCACTGGCACCTGCCCCACGCCACGCCCGCGCCACCGGCGGGCGCGCTGGTCGCCGTCGACGACGCCGGGCACCTCGCCGTCGTCGTCCGGGTCGGCAGCGACGTCGGCGTCGCCGTCCAGACCTTCGAGGGTGCCGTGGTCGCGCTCGGCGAGGTCGACGGGCCGGACGGCGGGCGCTGGGTCCTGCGGGCGGCGACCGACGCGGGCCTGGCCGGCACCGTGCTGTCCCCGCGCACCGACGGCTGCACGCTCCATCTCGATCTTCCCGCCCCGCTCGCCGCCAGCTGGCGGATCACCGAGACCGAGGGCGATCCGATCGCCGTCCCGCCCCTGTGAGGAGTTCCCGTGCCCGTCAGCGACTTCACCGCCGTCCCGATCGTCGACATCGCTCCCCTGCTCGCCAGCTACGACGACCCCGAGCAGGCCGCCGCCGCGCACGTCGCGGTCGCCGTCGAGCTGGGCCGCGCCGCCCGCGAGGTCGGATTCCTCTACGTCACGGGCGGGATGCCGCCGCAGGAGGTGATCGACGGGCTGCTGGGTGCCACCGAGGCGTTCTTCGCCCTGCCCGAGGCCGACAAGCGGCGCACCTACATCGGCGACTCGGGCAACCACCGCGGGTACGTGCCGATCGGCGAGGAGGTGTTCGCGGGCGGGACGCCCGACCTCAAGGAGGCGTTCGACCTCGTTCCCGACCTGCCCCGGCCGGACGGCGCCGCCCCGCACCCGTTCGAGGGCGCCAACCGGTGGCCGGACGTGCCCGGGGTGCCGTTCGAGCAGGCGGTCATGCGCTACTACGACCACGTCATCGGCGTCGCCCGCGCCCTGTTCCGCGGGTTCGCGCTGGCGCTGGGGGAGCCGGCCGACGCGTTCGACGCCCACCTCCAGGCCCCGCCCAGCCAGTTGCGGCTGCTGCACTACCCGGCCGACCCCTCCCGCGTGGACCGCCCTGGCATCGGCGCGCACACCGACTACGAGTGCTTCACCCTGCTCATGGCCACCACGCCGGGGCTGGAGGTGCTCAACGGCGCCGGGCAGTGGATCGACGCCCCGCCCGTGGACGGCGCGTTCGTCGTCAACATCGGCGACATGCTCCAGACGTGGACGAACGGCGAGTTCGTCGCGACCACGCACCGGGTCCGCAAGGTGACCTCGGAGCGGTACTCGTTCCCCCTGTTCTGCAGCCTCGACTACTGGACGGTCGTGGAGCCGCTGCCGCGGTTCGTCGACGAGCGCGGTCCGCTCTACCCGCGGGTCGTCGCCGGGGAGCACATCTGGGCGCAGACCATCCAGACCTTCACCTACCTGCGCGACCGGCTCGCCGCCGGGACCCTGGAGCTGCCCGACGGGTCCCACGCCCTCGCCGCGTTCGGGCGGGTCGAGGCCGAGGTGGGGTGAGCGGCCCGGCGCCGACGATCAGGCAGCCTGTGGATGACGGCAGGGTCACGTCGGCGGCGGTGGTCATGATGGGCCGGTGCCGTCGACCGACCTGGACCCGCTCCCGCCCGGGTACTCCGAGCTGCTCGCCACGCTGAAGGCGAGGGTCCGTGCGACGCAGTTCCGCGCGGCTCGTGCGGCCAACACGGAGGTGCTGCGGCTGTACTGGTCGATCGGCCGGGACGTCCTCGACCGCCAGGAGTCCTCGGGGTGGGGCAGCAAGGTGGTCTCCCGGCTCGCCGCCGACCTGCAGCGGGAGTTCCCCGGCCAGCGGGGCTGGTCGCGGACGAACCTGCTGTACATGCGGCGGGCGGCAGAGGTCTGGCCCACCGAGGACGAGTTCGTCCAGCAGGTTGCTGGACGATTGCCCTGGGCCCACGTGCACGTCCTTCTCGACCGCCTGGACACCCGCGACGAGCGCGACTGGTATGCCGCAGCGGCAGCGGAGAACGGCTGGTCGCGCGCCGTGCTGGAACACCAGATCAAGGTCGGGTTGCGCCGCGCCGTCGGGTTGGCGCCGTCGAACTTCGCCCACGCGCTGAAGGCCGAGGACTCCGACCTGGCACAGCAGCTGGTGAAGGACCCCTACGTCTTCGACCACCTGGCCCTCGTGCCCCGCGTCAGCGAGCGCAATGTCGAACAGGCGCTCCTGGACCGTCTCCAGGACACGCTCCTCGAGTTCGGCCGGGGCCAGGCCTTCGTCGGACGGCAGGTCCGCCTGGCCGTGCCCGACGACCGCGGCGCGCAGGTGTCCGAGTTCTCGCTCGACCTGCTCTTCTTCCACGTCGAGCAGCTCCGCTACGTCGTCGTCGAACTCAAGGTCGGCGACTTCGAACCCGCGCACCTGGGACAGCTCGGCTTCTACGTCACGGTGGTGGACGACCGGTACCGCCGGCCCTCCGTCCACGCCCCCACCGTAGGCATCCTGCTGTGCACGGGCAGGAACGACCCCGTCGTCCGCTACGCGCTGGCCTCGACGACGGCGCCCGTCGCCGTCGCCGACTACCGAGGGCTTCCCGACGACGCGCGGGGAGCGCTGCCTTCGGTCGACGAGCTGCAGGCCATCGTCCAGGCCGAACTCCCCTGACACCGGTGGGCACGGGGACTTCTCCCCACCCCCACGCGGGGAGGGCTCTGGCAGGATCGGGCGCCGGAGGAAGGGGACGGCGGGTATGAGGCTCAGCTGGGGCGTGCGCACCGACCGCGGTCGGGTGCGCTCGCTCAACGAGGACGCGGTGCTGGCCTCGCCGCCGGTGTTCGTGGTGGCCGACGGCATGGGCGGTCACGCGGCGGGGGAGGTGGCCAGCGGCCTGGTGGTCGAGGCGTTCAAGCAGCTCGCGGCCGACGCAGCCTCGCCCGAGGCGGGGCTGGACGCCGAGGACGTCGTCGCGCTGCTCGACCGCGTCAACGGCGAGATCCTCGACTACGGCGAGGCGACACCCGCCGCGCGCGGGCTGGGCACGACCGTCGCGGGGCTCGCGCTCGTCGCCAACGGCGGCCGCACCGAACTGCTGGCGTTCAACATCGGCGATTCGCGGCTCTACCAGGTCGACGGCGACCAGCTGCGCCAGGTGAGCGTGGACCACTCCGCGGTGCAGGAGCTGCTCGACGGCGGCGCCATCGACGCCGACCAGGTGGCCCTGCACCCGCAACGGCACGTCGTCACCCGCGCCCTCGGCAGCGACCCCGGGCCGCGCCCCGACCTGTGGTTCCTCGCGCCCACGGCGGGCGACCGGTTCGTCCTGTGCAGCGACGGCCTCACCGGCGAGGTCGACCAGGCCGGCCTCAGCGACGCGGTGCTCGGCGAGGCCGACCCCGCCGTGCTCGCCCACCGGCTCGTCGAGATGGCCCTGCAGCACGGCGGCCGCGACAACGTGTCCGTCGTCGTCGTGGACGTCGTGGACGCAGGGACGGGCGAGGACGCCGAGCGCACCGTCCCCCGCGCGTCCGTGACGGATGACGTCGCCACCACCCAGCCGCGCGCCGAGATCGGTGAGGACCCGGCCGACCCTCCACCGCCCGCGCCCGAGGCCCTACCCTTGGCCGCACCCAGCGGGGTGGCCGAGGACGTCGGGGAGGGCATGCGGTGACGGGCGACGCCGTCTACGCACCGGGCAGCGCGCTCGCCGCGCTGTCCGGCCGGACGCTCGTCGTGTGGGTCCCGCGGGGGGACATCGACCCCTCGCGCATGTGGGACGCCGTCCGCGGCGGCTCCGTGCCCGAACTGCTCGAGACCCTCTGCGGCGACCTCTCCTTCTCGCGCCTGCCCTCCTTCGCCGTGGCCGTCCGCGAGCCCGACGGCGTGCGCGTGCTCGTGCGCGGCGACCTCCAGGTGGGCGTGGGGACGCCGCCCACCTCCGTGAGCGCCCGCGGCGCCAGTACGTGGGTCGAGACGGTGGTGCCCGGCCCGGGTGACGCCGCCGTCGACGTCCTCGTGCCCGGTGCCGCTGTCGCCGCAGCCGGGGAGGCGTTCCCGCTCGTCGCGGGGATCGTGGCCGCCGCGCAGGTGAGCTGGGCCGGTGACGGATCGTCGGCCGGTGCGCCACCCGCGCCGGAGGTCGCCGTCGAGGCCCGGCCCGGGATCGCCGTGCGGAGCGTCCCGGCAGCCGCCGACATCGCTGGGCCCGTGCCAGTGCCGGTGCACGTGCCTGAGCCCGTGCCCCCGCCGGCGCCGGTGCGCGCCGAGGAGTCGAGGATCACGGAGGACACCCTCACCGAGGCCCCTCCGTTCGAGCCGTTCGACGCGGTGACGCCCGCCGACGAGGCCCCCGTCGTCAGCGACGACACGGCCGCCCAGTCCGCGGTCGACGCCGGGCGCGACGCCGAGCCGGAGGCGCAGGGCGACGACCGCGCGGGGCTGGGCGAGCCGATAGCCGAGGCGAGCGTCAGCTACGAGTACCTCCACGGGGCGAGGTCCGGACGCTCGGTCGCCGCCGCGCGGTCCCTCGACGACCTCCCCGACGACCCGCTCGTCGTACCGCCCGCGGAAGCACCGGCGCCCCTGCAGGCCAGCGCCCCCGCACCCGCCCCCGTCACCCACCCGCCCGCCGCGGCGCCCGTCCCTCAGCCGCTGCCCCCGGTCGCTCAGGCCCCGGCACAGGCGACCCCGCCGCAACCCGCCCCCTCGGGCGGGCTGATCACCGGCTCGCCGTGGGCGCTCGCGGGCGGCGCCCCGAGCCTCGCCGCCCCGCCCGCCCCGGCCGCGGTCGTCGCCACGGCCCGCGCCGCCGCCCCGCCGGCGTCGGTGCAGGCATCCGTGCCGCCGGCCCCGGGCGCGGACCGGCTGGGCGACCACGACGACCTGACGATCGCGCGCAGCGACGCGACGTTCCGCCGCGAGGCGGCCAGGCGCGTGCCGACGGGGCCGGAGGTGCTGGGCGTCCTGTGCCCCGCAGGGCACCCGAACAGCCCGGCGTCGGCGACGTGCCGCCTGTGCGGCGCGGACGTGCCCGAGCAGGAACCGGAGCCGATGCCGCGTCCCGACCTCGGGACGCTGCGGCTGTCGACGGGCCAGAGCGTCGTCCTGGACCGTCCGGTGATCCTCGGCCGCGCCCCGCGCGCGCAGGGCCGGGTGGGCGAGCTGCCGCAGCTGCTCACGCTGTCCAGCCCGGAGCAGGAGATCTCGTCGTCGCACCTGGAGCTGCGGATCGAGGGGTGGCAGGTGTTCGCCGTCGACCTCGACTCCCTCAACGGCACCGTGGTGACGCTGCCGGGCCGCGCGCCGGTGCGGCTGCGCGCCCAGTCCCCGGTGTTGATCGTGCCGGGCACGACCATCGACCTGCCCGACGACGTCGTCGCGACGTTCGAGGTGGGGCCGTGAACCGCGACGCCGACCTGCGGCTGGGCCCGCCGGAGCTGCCCGGGTACGAGTACGTCCGGCCCCTGGGCACGGGCGGGTTCTCCGACGTCTACCTGTACCGGCAGGAGATGCCGCGCCGCGAGGTCGCCGTGAAGGTGCTCCTGCGCGACTCGGTGGGGGTGGCCGACCGCAGCCGGTTCTCCGACGAGGCCAACCTCACGGCGTCGCTGGCGTCCCACCCCTCGATCGTCACCATCCACCACGCGGACGTCGCGGCCGACGGCCGCCCGTACCTGGTGATGGAGTACTACCCGTCCGAGAACCTGCGCGTGCGGTCGTCCCGGGAGCGCCTGCGCGTGGAGACGGTCGTCTCCTACGGCATCCAGATCGCCTGCGCGGTGGAGACCGCGCACCGGGCGGGCATCCTCCACCGCGACATCAAGCCGGCGAACATCCTGGTCAACCAGTACGACATCCCCGGCCTGGCCGACTTCGGCATCGCGGCGACGCTGGCCGAGGCGGCGTCGGAGTCCGACGAGGACTCGGGCCTGTCGATCCCGTGGTCGCCCCCCGAGGTGCTGCGCTCGGCCCGCGCCAGCAACGAGCTCTCCGACGTGTGGTCGCTCGGCGCGACCCTCTACACGCTGCTCGTGGGGCGCTCGCCGTTCGAGCTGCCCGGCGGGCGCAACACCAGCGGCGACCTCATGCGCCGGATCGAGACCGAGCCCCCGCAGCCGCTGGACCGCCCCGACGTCCCCGCGTCCCTGGAACGGCTCATCCTGCAGTCGCTGGCCAAGACGCCCGCGGCGCGGCCGGCGTCGGCGCTCGCGATGGCCCAGGCGCTGCAGGCCGTCGAGGGCGAGATGGGCCTGCCGGTGACGCCGCTGGTCGTCGTCCAGCAGTACCGCTCCCTGCCGCGGGAGACGCCCGAGACCGACGACGGCTCGGCGACGCGGCTGCGCACCCCCGGTGCCAAGGGCGCGGGCCCCGAGCAGGAGACCGACGGGACGGTGCTGCGCGGCGACCGCACGCGGCGCGGACGCGCGGGGGAGCGGGCGGCGCCGGAGGCACCCGCGCCCGTCAGCCGGTTCGCCCCCCGGCCGCCCGGTGCGCCGGAGCCGGACGACGCGTTCGACTCCGCGACGGTGCGGCGTCCCCTCGACCTGCGCGAGGGGGCGGGGGCCCGGACACCGGCCGCGCGCGTGAGCGGTCCGGACGCGCCCGCCGTCATGCCGGTGCCGCAGGCGCCCGCGGTGCCGGCCGCACCGGCGTCCCTGCCCGACGTCGTTCCGGTGCCCCCGACCCCCGGCCCCGGGGGCTCGGCACCCGTCTCGCCCGCCGAGCGCACGCCCGAGCTGGAGCCGACGCTGCGCCGGCGCGGCGCGGGGGAGGACGCTTCCGGTGCGGACGCGGCGGGGCCGGGTGCGCGCCGGATCGTGCTGCTCGTCGCGGGGGCGCTGGCGGTGCTCGCGGCCGTCGTCGGCGGGGCGCTCGCCCTGCAGGGGCGGGGTGAGGACCCGGTGACGCCCGAGCAGGAGGAGGTGGTCGAGCCCGACTCGCCGCTGGTCGACACGCCTCCCGCGGTGACCGGGCTGGTCCTGTCCAAGGGGGCCGGCGGCACCTGGACGGCTCGATGGTCCCCCCCGCCTGGGGACCCGACCGAGTACACCTACCAGTACCAGTGGCAGGTCGACGGGCAGCGGGTCCCGCCCCGCGAGGTGGTGGCGGCGCCCACGGCCAAGCCGGTGCCGCCGCCGTCGCTGAGCGGCCTGCGCCCGCCGAAGGGAGACAGCGTGTGTCTGGAGATCTTCACGGTCCGGGGGTCGAGGGCCTCCCAGGAGTCGGCGACGAAGTGCCTGCCGGCGGCCCGCTGACGCTGGACGATGCCCCGCTGGTCGTGGGGCCGCAGGCCCCGCCGCGGTTGCGCGTGGACTTCGTGGGCGAGGTGCACACGGTCGACCCGGCGCGCCCGTTCGTGGTGGGACGCGAGGGCGACCTCGTGGTGGACGACAACCCCTACCTGCACCGCCGCCTGCTGGTGATCACCTCGGTGGCGGGCCTGTGGTGGCTGGGCAACGCGGGCAGCCGCCTGTCGGCGACGGTCAGCGACGCCGACGCGCGGATGCAGGCGTGGCTGGCGCCGGGAGCGCGGATGCCGCTGGTCTTCGCCCGGACGCTCGTGATGTTCACGGCCGGCCCGACGACGTACGAGCTGGAGCTGCTGCTGGACGACCCGCCGTACGAGCCGCTGGGGGAGACGGTGGACGCGCGGGGCGGGACGACGATCGGGCGGACGACGTTCACGCGCGACCAGTTCCTGCTGATCCTCGCGACGGCCGAGCCGGCGCTGAAGCGGCAGGGGGCCACGGGGCGCGCGCTGCCGTCGCTGGCTCAGGTGGCGCAGCGGCTGGGCTGGACCCCGACGAGAGTGAATCGAAAGCTCGACAATGTCTGCCAGAAATTGACGAAACAAGGCGTGAAGGGATTGCACGGGGGGCCGGAAAGGCTCGCCACCGATCGCAGAGCGCGACTGGTCGAATACGCACTGGCAGCTCGCATCGTGACGGCCGAGGATCTGCCCCTCCTGGACCGCCCACACGAGGACATTCCCGACGAAACATATTGATCGAATCGTTGCCGGACCGCGTTCCTGAGTGTCCGCGCAGCCCCCTAGATGTTGCGAATCATGAGGTTGGTGACGCGGGGCGGGGTGTGAGGGAGGGGTAGGTCCGGTCGGCAGGATGGGCAGTGCGACCCAACCATCCGCGCGACCAGGAGACCTACCCCTCGTGTCCCACCGTAATGCGCCGCTGACCCCTGCCGGGAGGCTGCGGCTGGTCCAGCGTTGCCAGGCTCGTCCGATCGCCCACGTCGCCGCCGAGGCCGGGATCTCCCGGCAGTGCCTGAGCAAGTGGGTCCGCCGCCACCGCGAGCACGGCGAGGCCGGCCTGGAAGACCGCAGGTCTCGCCCGCACGCCAGCCCCGCCCAGCTGCCCGCCGACGTAGTCGTGCGGATCGAGGTCTTGCGGCGGGAACGGAAGTGGTCGGCCCGTCTGATCGCCGTCGAACTCCGCGACAGCGGTGTCCAGGTCAGCACGGCCACGGTCGGGCGGTGGCTGGTCCGGCTCGGCTTGAACCATCGTCGTGACCTCGACCCCACCGGCGCCACGAACCGGACCCCGCAGACCATCACGACCGCGCGGGCCGGGGAGATGGTCCACATCGATGTGAAGAAGGTCGGGCGGATCCCCGACGGCGGCGGCTGGCGGGCCGTGGGTCGGGGATCAGCCCAGGCCAAGACCGTGGAGAAGGCGAAGACCGCTGGCGCGAAAGCCGGCTACGTCTACCTGCACTCGATCGTGGACGGGCACTCGCGCCTGGCCTACACCGAGGCGCTGGCAGACGAGACCGCCGCCACCACGATCGCGTTCTGGCGCCGCGCGCGGGCGTTCCTCGCCGAGCACGGGATCACCCGCATCGACCGGGTCATCAGCGACAACGGCTCCAACTACCGGGCGGGCGCGTTCACGACCGCGCTGCACGAGACCGGGGTCCGCAGGCATCAGCGAATCCGGCCCTACACGCCTCGCCACAACGGCAAGGTCGAGCGCTACCAACGGATCCTCGCCGAAGAGCTCCTCTACGCCCGCGCCTACACCAGCGAGACCGCCAGGGCCGCCGCGATCGCCGTCTGGAACATCCACTACAACTACCACCGACCCCACACCGCCACCGGCGACCAACCCCCCGCCCAACAGCTCCGCCGCCACGTCACCAACGTCATGCGCTCATACACCTAGAGTTCCCCCGCGCGCGGCTCAAAAGGACCCCGTCCGAGCCGCATCGCGGGTGGTCGAGACGAGGCCACCGCCGGGGAGCCATGGGGACCCGTCCCCACAGACGTGGGGTGGTCGCCTGCGCCAGAGTGCTCCCCGATATCGCCGCCCGACGGGTGGCGTCGACTCGAGGGGGCAGGCGTGGCAGGACTTCTCCGATCAGGCGGGCGCAGGCGCAAGGTGGTGTCCGGCGCCGTCGTGGGGGTGACCCTCACGGCGACCGTGGTGGCGCTCGTGACGGCCGACGGCTTCTCCGCCGCCGACGTCAGCCTCAACGACGCCGGGGTGTGGGTCACCCGCGGCGCGATGCTCGAGCTCGGGCGGTTCAACCGGCAGGTCGACCAGCTCGACGCCTCCGCCTCCACCTCCCTCGACCACGGCGTCGACGTCCTGCAGTCCGGCAGCAGCGTCGTCCTGGTGGACTCGGCCCAGTCCCGCTTCGCCGTCGTCGACCCGGCCTACGTGGGCGTCTCCTCGCCGGTGTCCGCGCCCAAGGGGTCGCTCGTGGGCCTCGGCGGCGGCGTCTCGGCGCTGCTCGACCCGGCGCAGGGCCGGCTGTGGGTGCGCCCCGGTGTCGGTGTCGCCGCGGTGAAGCCCGCCAAGGACGCCCCCGACCTCACCGTCGACAAGGACGCCGTGCTCGCCGTGGGCGAGGACGGCGCGGTGCACGTGCTGTCGGCGGCGACGGGCCAGCTCACCACCGTCCGCGGCGCCGGCCGCGACGTGAAGGCCGAGCGCCACACGGTGAAGGGCGCCAAGGGCGCCAAGGGGCTCAAGCTCAGCGCGGTCGGACCGAGCCCCGTGGCGGTCGACGCCGACGGGCACGTCCTGCTCGCCGACCACGACCCGGTCGACGTCTCGGGCGAGGGCGGCTCGGCCGTCGTCCAGCAGGCCGGGCCCGCCGCCGCCGACGTCCTCGTCGCCACCGACCAGGCCCTCCTCGCGGTGCCCCTCGACGGGGGCGGCGCCCGGCGCCTGGCCACCGGCGCGGGCACCCCCTCGGCGCCCGTCATGCTCGGCGGCTGCGTGCACGGCCTGTGGTCCGGCGCGAGCCCGTCGATGGTCCGCGGGTGCGCCGGTGCGTCCCCGCAGGCCTACCCCGTCAAGGGCGCGAACGCGCAGGCCCGCCTCGTCTTCCGCGTCAACCGCGGCCAGATCGTCATCAACGACGTCGAAGGCGGCGGCGTCTGGCGGCTGGAGGACCTGCAGCGGGTCGACAACTGGGACGAGGTGCAGCAGCGCCCCGAGCCCGAGGTCACCGACGAGTCGCGCACCGAGGACGAGCAGCCCGACCGCCGCCGCGACCAGCGCGGCCCGAACCGGCCGCCGGTCGCCGTCGACGACGCCTTCGGCGCCCGCCCCGGCCAGCCCGTGGCGCTGCCCGTGCTCGACAACGACACCGACCCCGACGGCGACATCCTCGCGCTCGCGTCCCTGCCGACGATCGCCAAGGGCAAGCTCGACCTGATCGAGAACGGCCGCACCCTGCAGTACACGCCAGAGGCGGGCGCCTCCGGCACCGTCCGGTTCTCCTACACGGTCGACGACGGGCGCGGCGGCACCGACTCCGCGGCCGTCACCGTCGCCATCCACGGCGCCGACGTCAACGGCCCGCCGCGCCTGCGCAAGGGCCGCGTGCAGTCGCCGTCGGTGCAGACCGGGCGCAGCCTCAAGTACGTCGTCCTCGCCGACTGGGAGGACCCGGACGGCGACCCGCTGGCGCTCGTCGGAGCCTCCGTCGCGGCGCCCGACTCGGTGCGCTTCACCGGCTCGGGCCTGGTCACCTACCTCGACGCCGGGGCCGCCCAGGTGACCAAGCCGGTCTCCTACCTCGTCTCCGACGGGCGCGGTGAGCCGGTGGCCGGGCGGATGACCGTGAAGGTGCAGCCGGCCATCAACAAGCCGCCGTCGGCGCGCGACGACCTCTACACGGCACGGGCCGGGCAGACCGTCACGCTCCAGCCGCTGCTCAACGACATCGACGTCAACGACGACCCCCTACACCTGGCGCCGCTCGCGCCGGTGCCGGGCGCGGCCGCCGTCCCCGACTTCACCGCCAACACGATCAAGTTCCGCGCCGGGCGCCCCGGCAGCTACGTCTTCCCCTACGTCGTCACCGACGGCCCCACGAAGAGCGAGGGCCTGGTCCGGGTCGACGTCCGCGCGGCGAGCGGCAACAGCGCGCCCGTCGGCGTCGCCGACACCCTCGCCGTCCCGGAGGGTTCCTCCGCCCTGTCCGACGTCCTCGCCAACGACCTCGACCTCGACGGCGACGTGCTCGTCGTGCGCGGCATCCAGGTGCCGCAGGGCGCCGGGGTCCGGGTGTCGGTCAGCGACCTGCGCTACCTGCGGGTCGAGGCCGACCGCGCCCTGACCAGCCCCGTGGTGATCGGCTACGAGGTCTCCGACGGCCTCGCCTCGGCGCAGGGCCGGCTCACCGTGCGCACCGTCAGCGCGTCCCCCACCAACCAGCCGCCGCTGGTGAAGGACGACACCGCCGTGGTGCGCGCCGGTGACCTGCTCACCGTGCCCGTGCTCGCCAACGACTCCGACCCCGACGGCGACAAGCTGACGCTGTCGACGTCGATCACCGGGGTCAGCGGCGCCAAGGGCCTGCTGTTCGCCGACGGCGACGTCGTGCGGTTCCAGGCGCCGTCCACCCCCGGATCGGTCTCGGCGGTCTACACGGTCGTCGACGAGCGGGGGGCGCGGGCCTCCGGGCAGCTCACCGTCACCGTCCGTGCCGTCGACAAGCGCCGCAACGACCCGCCGTCGGCGCCCACCGTGGAGGCGCGCGGGTTCGCGGGCAGCCGCATCCGGATCCCCGTGCCGCTGGTGGGGCGCGACCCCGACGGCGACTCGGTGACCCTGCTGGGTGCCGCGACCGCCCCCCAGCTGGGCCGGCTCGTGGGCATCGAGGACGGGACGACCCTGATCTACGAGGCGTTCGCCGACTCCGCCGGCACCGACTCCTTCAGCTACTCCATCGTCGACGCGCTCGGTGCCTCCGCCCGCGGCCTGGTCCGCGTGGGTCTGGCCCGCCGCCCCGAGGGCGACCAGCCGCCCGTCGCCGTCGACGACCTGCTGCGGGTCAAGCCGGGCCGGGACGTCGCCGTCGCCGTCCTCGCCAACGACAACGACCCCGACGGCGACCCGATCGGCTTCGACGAGCGCTCGCCGTTCACCGCGCCCGAGTCGCTGCGCCCGCAGCTGCTCGGCGACCGGATCGGGCTGTCCCTGCCGACCGAGCCGACGACCGTCAACATCCCCTACGCGATCACCGACGGGCGCGGCGGGCGCGACACGGCGTTCCTCACCGTGCAGTCCGACCCGGCCGCGCCGGCGCTCGCCCCGGTGGCCCGCGACGACGTCCTCACCGACACGTCCACGGCCCGCGACGTCGGCGGCGCCAAGGTGGTCGACGTCGACGTCCGCGCCAACGACGACGACCCGGACGGGCGGCGCGAGGACCTCAAGGTCGCCGCCGTCGGGCCGCAGGCCGCCGCGGCCACGGTCACCCCGCAGGGCCACCTGCTCATCGCGCTGAAGCCGGGCCCGCAGGTGATCGGCTACACCGTCACCGACGTCGACAAGCTGTCGGCCACCGCGTTCGTCATGGTGCCGGGGCTCGACGGGCAGCGCCCGCGGCTGAAGTCGGCGACCCCCCTCAAGGTGCGCGGCGGGACGGCGACCACCATCCGGTTGGGCGACGTCGTCGTCGACCCGGAGGGCGGCAAGGTGCGCCTGACGAGCGAGGACGCCGTGAGCGCCTCCCGCTCCGACGGCTCGGCGCTCGTGGTGAACGCCACGACGCTGCGGTTCGCCGCCGCCCAGGGCTACGCCGGCCCCGCGTCGCTGACGTTCGAGGTCACCACGGGCACGTCGCCGGAGGACCCGAAGGGCCGCAAGGCGGTGCTGACCCTGCCGATCGAGGTGCTCCCGCCGAGCAACCGGCCGCCGGTGCCCACGCCCGCCACGGTCGACGTCGCTCCCGGCGAGACAGCGATCAGCGTCGACCTGCGCGAGTTCGTCCGCGACCCCGACCCGGCCGACGCCGCCAAGCTCACCTTCGGGCGTCCCTCGGGGGCCGCGTCCTGGCTGGACGCCTCGGTCTCTGGCAGCACGCTGTCGCTGGCGACGCCCACGCAGACGCCGAAGGGCAGCCGCAGCGTCATCGCCGTCGCCGTCTCCGACGGCACCAACCCGGCCGTCGCGCTGAAGGTCACCGTGCGGGTCACGGCCAGCACGAGGCCGCTGGCCAAGGCGAACGACGACGACGTGGCGAAGGCCGACGCGGGCAAGGCGGTGCGGATCGACGTCCTCGCCAACGACGCCAACCCCTTCCCCGGCACGAAGCTGACGCTGCGCAACGTGCGTCAGGTGGCGGGCTCCGGGTCGGTCGTGCGCGACGGCGACACGGTCGTCTACACGCCGGCGGCCTCGTTCGTCGGCACCGCGCGGCTGGTCTACGACGTCCTCGACGCCACCAACGACCCGGGCCGGGTCGTCACCGGCCGGGTCGCGGTCACGGTGCGCGGCAAGCCCGCCAAGCCCCTGACGGCACCCACGGTGGTGGACTCCGGCGACGGCTTCGTCGCGCTGCGGCTGAGCCCCGCCGGCGACAACGGCGCCCCCGTCACGGGCTACGAGATCGACGGGACGCCCGGCTACGAGGGCACCTGCGCCACCGACGTCTGCCGCGTGACCGGCCTGGACAACGGCACCGAGTACCGGTTCCGCTTCCGCGCGGTCAACGAGGTCGGCGAGGGCGAGTGGAGCGACCCGTCCGAGGCGGTCACCCCCGACGTCGTGCCCGACGCCCCGGCAGCGCCCGTCGCGGCGTTCGTCACCGGCACCGCCGAGGGCGGCGCGGTGAAGGTCAGCTGGTCGGTGCCCGCCAACGAGGGCTCCCCGATCCAGCGCTACGTCGTCACGATGAGCCCGCCGGGCAGCAACGGCTCGACGGTGGAGTCCCAGACGACCGACGCGACGATCGCCGGCCTCACCAACGGGACGCCGTACACGTTCACCGTGCGCGCCGTGAACGCCAAGGGCGACGGGCCCGACTCGGCACCGTCGGCCCCCGAGACCCCGGCCGGCCTGCCCGGGCGGCCCTCGGCGCCCACCGCTCGCAACTCCGGTGGGGCGGTCGGCAAGCAGATCACCGTGAGCTGGGCCGAGCCGCCGTCCAACGGTGCCGCGATCAGCTCCTACACGCTGCGGGTCTTCCGCGACGGGGCACAGGTGGCCACGCTCAACCCCACGACGAACGAGGCGGTGATCAGCGCGGACAACGCCCGCGCCTACACGTTCGACGTCTCGGCCACGAACAAGGCGGGGACCTCGCCGGTGTCCGGTCGCTCCGCGGCCGTGACCGCCTTCGGGGCGCCCTTCGCGGTCAGCAGCGTCAGCGCCACCGCGGGCGACCGGCAGATCGCCGTCGACTTCGCCGCCCCGAACGACAACGGCAAGGCCATCTCCCGCTACGAGTACCGGCTCGGCGCCAGTGGCGCGTGGACCGGACTCCCCGGTAACAAGGTCGTCTCGGGCCTGACCAACGGGCGCAGCTACAGCGTCCAGGTGCGCGCCTGCAACGACTACTGCGGTGGGGCCGGGACGGCCGCCGCCCAGGTGCCCTTCGGCCTGCTGGAGGCGCCCAGCGTCGACGTCAGCATGCCGACCGGGCACAACGTGCAGGTCAACTGGTCGCCGCCCGCCGACAACGGGCGGGGTGTCGACCACATCGAGTACAGCGTCAACGGCGGCGGATGGCAGCGCGGCGGCCTTACCGACGCCTGGGTGTCGCCGAACAAGTACAACACCGGTTACGACGTCTCCGTCCGGGCCGTCGACACCGCCGGCAACGCCGGCGCGGCGCGCTCGGTGCACCAGGACACCGAACGGTCGTTCCTCGAGGTCGACCGCGGCGCGCTGAAGCGGGTCAACGGGGTGTGCACGGACTCCACCTGCGGCTACGTCCGGGTGCGGATCTACAACTTCGACGAGGGCGACCACGCCTTCCAGATCCACGCCAGCTACGACGACTTCGGCCGCAACGGTCCGATCACCATCCGGGCCGGCAGCGACGGCCGGGGCTACTACGAGGGCCCGAAGATCTACGGCTACGGCGGCAAGCAGGTCTGGGTCACCCACAACGCCACCGGAATCAGCTCGAACGTCTACACCTGGCCCATGCCCTGACCTGCACCACTGCCGGCCGGCCCCCACCCGAGGAGATCTGATGAGCAACACGACCGCCGAACAGGCGGCCTGGTTCGCCGACACCTTCGCCAAGCTCGTCGAGAACGTCGAGCGGGCCGTCATCGGCAAGACCCACGTCGTCCGGCTCGCGCTGACCTGCCTGGTCTCCGAGGGCCACCTGCTGCTGGAGGACGTCCCGGGCACGGGCAAGACGTCGCTGGCCCGGGCGTTGGCCAACACGCTGCAGGGCAAGCAGTCGCGGATCCAGTTCACCCCCGACCTGCTGCCCAGCGACGTCACGGGCGTCACCATCTACGACCAGCGCGAGGGCAGCTTCCGGTTCCACGCCGGGCCGGTGTTCGCGACGATCGTGCTGGCCGACGAGATCAACCGGGCCAGCCCCAAGACGCAGTCGGCGCTGCTGGAGGTCATGGAGGAGGGGCGCGTCACCGTCGACGGCGTCGCCCACTCCACCGGCCGCCCGTTCATGGTCATCGCGACCCAGAACCCGATCGAGCAGGCCGGCACCTACCGGCTGCCCGAGGCGCAGCTCGACCGCTTCCTCATGCGGACCAGCCTCGGCTACCCCGACCACGAGAGCACCGTGCGGCTGCTCGCCGACGCGTCGCTGCGCGACCGCGCCTCCGTCGTCACGCCCCTGATCACCATCCAGGGGGTGACGGAGATGACGGCGCTGGCCGACGGCGTCCACGTCGACCCGGCGATCCTCGCCTACGTCGCGCGGCTGGCCGAGCAGCTGCGCACCTCCCCCCAGGTGCGGTTGGGGCCCTCGGTGCGTGGCTGCCTCGCCTACGTGCGGGTCGCGAAGGTCTGGGCGATCGCCCACGGCCGCTCCTACGTGCTGCCCGACGACATCAAGGACCTCGCCGGCCCCGTCCTGTCCCACCGCGTGATCCTCGACCCCGAGGCCGAGTTCGCCGGCGTCACCGTCGACTCGATGATCGGCGAGGCGTTCGCGGCGGTGCGTCCCCCGAGCGACCGGGCGGCCTGAGATGCACACCCGTCCCCTCGCCGGCCGCCTGCACCGCCTCGGCGCGGCGCTGCCCGACCCGCTCGCGCGGGTACTGGTGCGCCCGGCCGGGCGGCTCGCGGGCGCGCTCGCCCCGCACGTGCGGCGGGTGCGGCCCCCGGAGCGCGTGGCCCGCGCCCTGGGCGTCGTCACCCCGCTCGGGTGGGCCGCCCTCGGCTGCGGGCTCCTCACGTGGGTGGCCGCCCGCCGCCTGGGGTGGGTCGAGGCGGGCATGGTGGCGGCGGCGCTGCTCGTGGCCGTCGCCGTCGCGCTGCTGTTCACGCTGCCCCGCGGGGTGTTCAAGGTCGACGTGGCCGTCGAGCCCCTGCGCGTGGTCGTCGGCGGGGTGATGTCCGGTGTCCTGCGCGCCCGCAACGTGGGCGTGCGTCGCCGCGTCGCGGCCGCCGTCGAGCTCCCGGTGGGTGCGGACGTCGCGACGTTCGCGGTGCGCTCCCTCGGGCCCGGCGCCGTGCAGGAGGAGGCGTTCACGATCCCCACCGTCCGGCGCGGCGTCATCGACGTCGGCCCCGCGCGGATCGTGCGCGCCGACCCGCTCGGGCTGGCGCGCCGCGTGATCGGGCTGACCGGCGTCCAGCGGCTGTACGTGCACCCGCGCACCACGCGGCTGGAACCCCTCGGCGCGGGCTT
This sequence comes from Kineosporiaceae bacterium, assembly GCA_046330935.1. Lineage (GTDB taxonomy): Bacteria > Actinomycetota > Actinomycetes > Actinomycetales > Kineosporiaceae > JAXLRU01. Next base: position 343,523 of record JAXLRU010000002.1, on the reverse strand, counting down.
CATCCGCGACCTCGAGGGGCGCACCACCGAGCACCTGACCAGCAGCGACCTCGCCTTCCACGCGCTGCGCGAGTACACCCCCGGCGACGACCTGCGCCACGTCCACTGGCGGTCCTCCGCGCGCCTGGCGAGCCTCGCCGCCGACGCGACGCTGCTCGTGCGCCAGTACGTCGACACCCGGCGCTCCCGGCTGGCGCTGGTGCTGTCCACCGACCTCGCCGAGTACGGCGACGACGACGAGTTCGAGCTCGCGATCAGCGCGCTGGGGTCGATCGGCCTGCGAGCGCTCGCCGAGGGCCTGGGCGTGACGGTCCTCGCCGGACGCCGGGAGCTCGGTGCCGGCTCCGGCCAGCGGCTGCTCGACGGGCTCGCCGAGATCCGCGCGGGCGGCCACGGCGAGGGGGTCGTCGAGGCGGCCGAAGCGGCCGGACGCGCGGCTCCCGACGCCAGCGTCGTGTTCCTCGCCTGCGGGCGGCGCACCTCCCCGGCGCGGATCCAGCTCGCCTCGACCCGCCTGGGCACCGACCCCCGGGTCGTGGCCCTCCGCGCGGTCACCGACGCCGACGTCGCGCGGGTGCCGCTGGGCTCCACCGCGCTGCTCACCCTCGGCACCCTCTCCGACCTGCCCCGACTGCTGCGGCTGGAGGGATCGTGATCGCCCGCCCCACCCCCCGCGACCTCGTCGACGCCGCCGCCTGCCTGGCGCTGGCGGCCTGCGGCCTGGTCGGGTTCCGCACCAGCTTCGGTGGCGGGGCCTGGGTCGCCACAGCCGCGCTCGGCGCGCTCCTGGGGCTCGCCGTCGCCCAGCTCGCCGGCCGGCCGCGACGCAGTCTCGGCACCCTCACCGTCGCCGCCCTCGTGGTCGCCGTCCTCGGGGGGCCGTTCGTGCTGCCCGACACCGCCGTCGCGGGCGTGCTGCCGACGCCGGCCACGCTCGTCGCCCTCGTCGAGGGCGGGCTGCAGGGCTGGCTGGGGATGCTCGACGTCGTGCCGCCCATCGGCGGGGCGTACCACCTGCTCGCCGTCCCCTACCTCGCGGCGTTCCTCACGACGCTGCTCACGCACTCGGTCGCGGTCCGCCGGGCCTGGTCGTGGCCGCCGGTGCTGCCGCCTGTCACCCTCGTGGCGCTGACCATCCTGTTCGGCACCGCCGACCCGGCCGCCCCGCTGCTGCAGGGGCCCGCCGTCGCCGTCCTGGCCCTGGCCTGGGTCGTGGCCCGCGGCCGCCGCCGCCGCGCCGACGCCGCGCACGCCACCTCGGCCGGCACCGCCGTGGCCGCCTCGGCCGTCGGTCTCGTCCCCGCGCTGCGCCGGCTGCTGCCCGCCGTCGCCGTGCTGGCCCTCGCGGCGACCACGGGCGCCGTCGCCGGTGGCCACGAGCCCTTCCTCGGCGACCGCGACCGGTACGTGCTGCGCGACGTCGCGACCCCGCCGTTCGACCCCCACCAGTTCCCGAGCCCGCTCGGGAAGTTCCGCCGCTACGTCACCGACGACAAGAAGGCCGAGCTGATGCGGGTCAGCGGGCTCGCCCCGGGCTCGCGGATCCGGCTCGCCACCATGGACGCCTACGACGGCCTCGCCTGGTCGGTCGCCGGCGGGGTCGGCCCGTCGCAGGGCTCCTCGGGCTGGTTCGAGAAGGTCGGCGACACGATCCCCGCCAAGCTGGGCGCCGGAGACGTCCCCCTGCCGGCGGGTACGCCCGTGCGCGCCCGCGTCGAGGTGACCGGCGACCGCTTCGGCGTCTGGGTCCCCGGCGTCGGCACCACCCGCAGCCTGGTGTTCGAGGGCCCGCGCGCGGCCGTGCTGCGCGACCAGCTGCGGTTCAACCGGCTCACCCAGTCCGCGGCCGTGCCCGGGGGGCTGCGCAAGGGCGACGTGGTGGTCCTGGACGCCGACGTGCCCCGCCCGGTGAAGCTCGAGGACGTCGCCGACCGCGGGCTGCGCGGGCTGTCCCAGCCCGAGCCGCCCCGGATGCCGCAGACGCTGGCGCAGTACGTCGACAAGGCGGTCGCCGACGTCGGCGACCCCACCGCCCGCGTGCAGGCGCTGGCGAAGACGATGCGCGAGGGCTACTACAGCGACGGCGAGGAGACCGGTGCCGCCGTGGCGTGGTCGCGCGCCGCGGGGCACGGGCTGTTCCGGCTCGGCGAGATGTTCCGCCCCGGCCAGCCCGTCGGCGACGACGAGCAGTACGCCGCCGCCTACGCCTTGCGCTGCGCGGCCTCGACATCCCCTCGCGCGTCGTCCTCGGGTTCGAGGTCTCCAAGGAGCACCCCGAGCGGATCGTCGGCGCGGACGCGCTGGCCTGGGTGGAGGTGCCCGTCGAGGGCGTCGGCTGGGTGCCCGTCACCCCGACGCCCGACGAGGACCGCACGCCCGACCGGATGAAGCCGCAGCCGCAGCCCAAGCGGCAGGTCAACAACCAGGCGGAGCCCCCGCCGCCCGCGGTGGTGCCCGACACGGCGGTCGACGCCGAGCAGCCCCGCCGGCGCACCGAGGACGACCGCGAGCAGTCCGCCCCGTGGCTGCGGGCGCTCCTGCTCGCCGCGGAGATCGCCGCGCCGTTCGCGCTCGTCGCGCTGCTGTGCGGGCTGGTGATCGGGCTGAAGGCGCGCCGCCGCGCCCGCCGCCGGGCCGCTGCCCGGCCGAGCGCCCGGATCGTCGGGGGCTGGCTGGAGGTCACCGACCTCGCCGCCGACGTCGGGCGGCCCGTGCCGCCCCGGCTGACCCGCCGCGAGTCGGGCGAGGTGCTCGGCGGCTCCGCGGTGGCGCTGGCCGAACGCGCCGACGCCGCGGTGTTCGCCGCCGACCTTCCCGCCGAGGACGAGATCGACGCGTTCTGGGACGCCGTGGCCCAGCACCGGCGCGAGACCCTCGCCGCCCTGCCGTGGTGGCGGCGGATCGCCGCCCGGCTCAGCCTCGCCTCCCTGCGGCGGCGCCGGTGACGCCGCCCCGCCCCCGCCACCCCGGAGGGTTCCCGTGCGCCTGAAGCTCGCCCTGCACCACGCGGGGACGCCCCGGGACGGCCGACGACGTCGTCGTCACCGTCGAGGGCACCACCACCGTCGGCTACCTGGCCGAGCAGATCGACCGGGTCGACCCGCGCGCGAGCGCCTCGCCCCGCCTGGGCGACCCCGCCCGGCCGGTGACGCTGTCGCTGTACACCCGCGACGAGGGCGGGCGCGGCCAGTGGAGCGCGCTGCCCTCCGACCTCACGGTGGCGGTGGCGGCATCCGCTCCGGCGACGCCGTCGCGGTGACCCTGGGCGGCAGCCGCTACGACACGGGCCGGCCCGGGCAGGAGCAGGGCCGCGCCGCGGCGGCGACGCTGCGTGCGATCAGCGGCCCCGACCAGGGCCGGGAGTTCCCGCTGCACCACGGCACCAACCTCGTGGGCCGCGACTACGGCTGCGACGTGCGCCTCAGCGACCCGCTGGTCTCGAAGCGGCACGCGCGCATCCACGTCACCGACGTCGTGGAGATCGTCGACGAGAACTCCGCCAACGGCGTCGTCATCGGCGGCGGCGTGGTGTCGCGGTTCGTCCTCGCCCCCGACACCCGGGTCACCCTCGGCGACACCACGCTGGCCGTGACCCGCGTCGACGGCGCGGTGGCGGGCAGCGGCCCGGTGGTCGCGTTCAACCGCTCCCCGCGGCTGGACCCGCGCTTCGAGGGCGTCGAGGAGAAGGCCCCCGCCCCGCCCGAGCCGCCGCGCCCGGTGCGGATCCCGCGGATCGCGCTGATCGCGCCCGTCCTCATGGGCGGCGTCCTCTACCTCGTGACCCACCACATCGCCACGCTCGCGTTCGTCGCGCTCAGCCCGCTGATGATGGTCGGCAACGCCCTCGAGGGCCGGATGGCCGGCAGCCGCGGGCACCAGCGCGGGATCGAGGCGTTCCGCGCGGCGCTGGAGGACCTCGTGCGTCGCGCCACCGAGCTGGCCGCGCGCGAGCGCGAGCTGCGCTGCGCGGAGCTGCCGTCGGTGGCCGAGGTCGCCGACGCCGTCGCCGCCCGCTCGACGCTGCTGTGGACGCGGCGTCCGGCCGACGAGTCGTTCCTGCGGCTGCGCCTCGGCCTGGGCTCGGCGGCCTCGCGGTCGCGGATCGAGCTGCCCTCGCGCGGCACGCAGGACGCCGCGCTGTGGGCGGAGGCCGAGGCGGTGGCCGCGCGCTTCGCGCAGGTCGACGCCGTGCCGATCGACGTCGACCTGCGCGCCGGGGGGCTGGGCGTCAGCGGCCCGCTGGCGGCCCGCCGCGAGGCCATGGCGGCCGTGATGCTGCAGATCGCGGGCCTGCACTCCCCGCACGAGGTGCTGATCGCGGCGGTCTGCGCGCCGGGGGACGCCGCAGCGTGGGACTGGCTGAAGTGGCTGCCGCACGCGGGCGGGGAGTCGGGGCTGCTGCCCGGCGGCCACCTCGCCTGCTCGCCGGGGGCGGGCAACGCCCTGGTCAGCGCCCTGGAGGAGCTGCTGGCCCGGCGGCTGGAGACGCGCGAGGCCGTCCTGCCCGTCGTCGTCCTGCTCGTGGAGGAGCGCGCGCCCGTCGACCGCGGCCGGCTCGTGGGCCTCGCCGAGCGGGGCCGCGAGGCGGGCATCGTCGTGATCTGGACGGCGACCGACCTCACCCAGCTGCCCGCCGCCTGCCGGACCTACCTGCACCTGGACCCCAACCTCGACGCCTCGCTGCCGGGCGCGGACCCGGTGGGCCTCAACCGGACGGCGGTGGTCGGCTACGTCGACGGCGCGCTGGAGGTCTGCCCCGTCCAGCCCGAGCTGCTCGACCCCGCGGTCGCGGCGGCGCTGGCGCGCACCCTGGCCCCCGTGGTGGACGCCGGCGTCGCCGACGACCAGGAGAGCGAGCTCCCCTCGCGGGTGTCGTTCCTGGAGCTCGCGGGCCGCGACCTCGCCGATTCCCCCGACGCCGTCGTCGACCGCTGGCGGCTCAACCACTCGCTGCCCGACCAGGCCGGCCAGCGCCGGCGGGGGCGCGACAACACCCTGCGCGCGCCGGTCGGCGAGGCGGGGGGCGCCCCGTTCCACCTCGACCTGCGCGAGCAGGGCCCGCACGCCCTGGTCGGCGGCACGACGGGCGCGGGCAAGAGCGAGCTGCTGCAGGCGTGGGTGCTGGGCATGGCCACGGCGCACAGCCCGGCCCGGGTCACGTTCCTGTTCGTCGACTACAAGGGCGGCGCCGCGTTCAGCAAGTGCGTGGAGCTGCCGCACTGCGTGGGCCTCGTCACCGACCTCAGCCCCCGGCTGGTGCAGCGCGTGCTCACCTCGCTGAAGGCCGAGCTGCGCCACCGCGAGCACCTGCTGCACCGCAAGAAGGCCAAGGACCTGCTGGCGCTGGAGCGCTCGGGGGACCCGGAGGCCCCGCCCAGCCTCGTGATCGTCGTCGACGAGTTCGCGGCGCTGGCCAAGGAGGTGCCCGAGTTCGTGGACGGCGTCGTCGACGTCGCCCAGCGCGGCCGTTCCCTGGGCCTGCACCTGATCCTCGCGACGCAGCGTCCCGCGGGCGTGATCCGCGACAACCTGCGCGCCAACACCAACCTGCGCCTGGCGCTGCGGATGGCCGACGAGGCCGACAGCAGCGACGTCGTGGGCACCGCCGCGGCCGCCGCGTTCGACCCGGGGCTGCCCGGGCGCGCCGTCGCCAAGACCGGCCACGGGCGGCTCACGCCCTTCCAGGCCGCCTACGCGGGCGGCTGGACCAGCGAGACCCCGCCGCCGCCGCGTGTCGTCGTCGAGTCCTTCGGGTTCGGCGGCATCCAGGTGTGGGAGGCCGACGACGAGGGCCCCACCGACGCCGAGCAGACGACGTCGGGCCCCAACGACCTGGAGCGGATCGTCGCCACGGTGCAGAAGGCCGCCGCGTCGGTGGGCCTCGGGCCGGTGCGCCGGCCCTGGCTGGACGAGCTGGCGCCCGTCTACCACCTGCAGCGCCTGCCCTCGCCGTCCACCGACGCCGAGCTGGTCTTCGGCGTCGGCGACGACCCCGACGGGCAGCGCCAGCCCACCGTGTCGTTCCTGCCCGACCGCGACGGCGCGATGGCCGTCTACGGCACGGGCGGGTCGGGCAAGTCGACGGCCCTGCGCAGCCTCGCCGTCGCCGCGGCCGACACCTCGGCGGGCGGCCCCTGCCAGGTGTACGGCCTCGACTTCGGCGCCCGCGGCCTGGAGATGCTGACCGCCCTGCCGCACGTCGGCAGCATCGTCAACGGCGACGACCACGAGCGGCTCGCCCGGCTGCTGCGGATGCTCCGCGACCTCGTCGACGCCCGCGCCGCCCGCTACGCGCGGGTGGCCGCCGGGTCGATCACCGAGTACCGGGCGATCACCGGGGACCGGTCCGAACCGCGGATCCTGCTCCTGCTCGACGGCCTCGCCGCGTTCCGGCAGGCCTACGAGGTGGGCCCGCACTCGCGGCTGTTCGAGATCTTCCTGGGCCTGGCGCTGGACGGGCGACCCGTCGGCGTCCACGTCGTCGTCACCGCCGACCGCGCCGGTGCGGTGCCCTCCAGCCTCGCCTCCAGCCTGCAGCGGCGCCTCGTCCTGCGGGTGACCAACGAGACCGACCTCGTCAGCCTCGGCGCGCCCATGGACGGGTTCGGCGCGGCCACCCCGCCCGGGCGCGGGTTCCTCGACGGCATGGAGGTGCAGGTCGCCGTCTACGGCGGCACCACCAACGTCGCCGAGCAGGCGGGCCTGCTGACGCGCCTGGGGGAGCGGCTGCGCGCCGACGGCGTGCCGCAGGCCCCGGCGATCGGGCGGCTCGCCGACCGGGTGGCCGCCGCCGAACTGGGCTCCCCGCCCGACGGCTCGCCGCTGCTCGGCATGGGCGAGGAGACGCTCGCCGCCATCGGCTTCGCGCCGGGGGACCCGATGCTCCTGGCCGGGGCCCCGCAGAGCGGCAAGACCACCGCCCTGCTCACCCTCGTGGGGTCGCTGAGCCGCTGGCGTCCCGACACGGTGCGCTACTACCTCGGCAACCGCCGCTCGCCGCTGCCGCGCTCGCTGGAGTGGGCGCGGGCGGCGACGACGCCCGAGGAGGTGGCCGCGCTGGCCGGGGAGCTGTCGGCGGCCATCAAGGGTCAGGCGCTGCCGCCGCACACGCTCGTCGTGGTCGTCGAGGGCCTGCCCGACTTCCTCAACACCCCCGCCGACCTGCCGCTGCAAGACCTTGTGAAGACGTGCCGCTCGAGCGAGCAGACCGTGATCGCCGAGGGCGAGACGAGCGCGCTGGCCGGCTCGTGGCCGCTGCTGATGTCGGTGCGCTCGGGCCGGCACGGGCTGGTCCTGCAACCCGACCAGGGCGACGGCGACATGCTCTTCCGGACGACCTTCCCGCGCGGCTCGCGCGCCGACTTCCCGCCCGGGCGCGGCCTGTACGTGCGCTCCGGCCGGGTCACGAAGGTGCAGGTGGCGCTGCCCGACTGACCCGCTCGCTGCAGGGCCACCGCTGATCAGGACGACGACAGGGAGGGAACGTGAGCGGGCTGCAGGGCGCCGACGTCGCGGCGCTGGAGGACCTCGGCCGCCGCATGGGCGGCTCCGCGCAGGCGCTGCGCGGGATCCAGGCCGCCCTGCGCGCGGGCCTGTCGACCGCGCCGTGGGTGGGGCCGGGCGCCGACCGCTTCCGGGCGGACTTCGACGGCGCGCACACCCGCGCCCTGCTCGGGGCGGCCTCGCTCCTGGAGGACGCCGGGCGGACCCTCGCGGTCGAGGCGGCCGAGCAGGGCGCGGCCAGCGACGCGGGCACGGGCGCCAGCGGTGCGGCCTCGGCGGGCGGCGCCCCCGGCTCCTCGGGCGCCCCTGGCGGCGCGGCACCCGACGGCCCCGTCGGTGAGGGCGGCGCGCTGGGGTTCCTGGCCAAGCTGAAGCTGCTCAAGGAGGCGTTCAAGAAGGCCAAGAAGGGCGTGATGATGCCCTACCGCTACGCGTCCTGGCTGAAGGACGCGTTCAAGGACGGTGTCGACCCCGCGGTGATCGAGAAGAAGTGGAAGGACTTCCTCGGGATCAACGAGAAGATCGACGGCTGGAAGCTCAAGGCCATGAAGGCCGCGAACCTCTCCGAGGACAGCATCGCCGCGATCGGCAAGTACAAGGCGGTCCTGGGCAAGGTGGCGCTGCCGCTGACGGTCGTCTCGGGCCTGCACGACCTGTTCACGGGCGGCGACGACGAGGGCTGGCACGGAGTGGCGACGCGCGTGGCCGGCGGCGTCGGCGCCGTCGGGGCCGGCGTCCTCACCGCGTCCGTGGTCTTCGGGGCGGCCGTCCCGCCCGTCGGGCTCGCCATCGCCGGGGCCGCCGTCACCGCCTACGCCGTGTACTCCGTCGGCAACCTGATCTACGAGCACCGCGAGGCCATCGGCCACGCCCTCAGCACCGGCTGGGACGCCGTCTCCGGCGGCGCGCAGGCCGTGGCCGACCACGTGGCCGAAAAGGTCGCCGACGTCAAGCAGGCCGCGGGCAAGGTCGTCGACACCCTCACCCACCCGCTGCGCCTGATCCCCCACCTGAGCGTGTTCTGATGCCCTCGACCCTCCCGGAGTCCTCGTGAGCCTGCCCGTCACCGGGCTGCCCGGCGCCCCCGCCCGCACGGCCCCCGTCCAGGTGATCGACCTCACCGACGAGGAGGTCGCCGTCCTCGACCCGCGCCCCCTCGGCGAGCGGCTCGTCGTCCTGCCGTGGTTCGACGCCCTGGACGCCGCCGCGCAGGAGGTGGCGATGGTGACGGCGTTCCGCGGGCTGGCGGCCCGCGGCCTCGCCTCGGGCCCCGACGAGGACGCCGTGGACCGCGCCGTCGCGGGAGGCGGCAGCAGCGCGCAGGTGCCGGTGGCGCTCGACCCCCGCATCGCCGAGGTGATGGCCCTGCGCCGCGCCGCGAGCCGGGTGGTCGTGGTGGAGCGGACCGTCCGCGACGCCGCCGACACCACCTACCTGTACGAGGGCGGCGAGGTGGTGCTCGGCGAGCTCGTGACGCCCGCGGGCCTGCACCGGTTCACGGGGCTGGCGGCACGCGAGCTGGGCGCGGTCGTGCTCGACGTCGTCAGCACCCCCGAGTGGGCGGGCGGCACGGGGCCCGACCTCGTCGTGCCGCTGGGGGACGAGCAGCCCCCGGCCGAGGTGCTCGCCGAGCTCGCCCAGGCGCACGTGCAGAGCCAGGTCCTCGTGCGCCGCCCCGACGACGACCTCGACGCCCTCACCCTCGCCGTCGTCCACGCCGGCCCGCGCGCCCTGCTCGTGGGACGCCTCGCGCTCGGCGCCGGGGAGCCGCTCACCTTGCGCCGGGTCACCCGCGACGGCCTCGCCGCCTGGCTGGCGGGCGTGCTCGGATGACCCACGACCTGACGGTGCGCGCCAACCGCCTCTGGACGGTGGTGCTGCTGCTGGCCGTGCCCGCCGGGGTCGGCTGGGGGCTGCTCGACGCCGCGTCGCCCGGCGCCGGGCTCCTGGCCGCGGGCGCGGCGCTCGTCGTGGTCGCCGACGGCCTGCTCCTGGCGGCCGTCCTGCGCCGCCGCACCCTGCTGGAGGGCACCGTCCTGAGCGACCGCGGGCTGCGCTCGCACGCCGTCGACCTGGCCGCCGCGACGCACGTCGCGCTCGTCCCCAACCGGGTCGGCGCCGCCCTGCTCGTCGCGCGCGACGCCCGCGACCGGGTGCAGGCCGAGGTGCTCGCCGCCAACGCCTACCGCACCGGCGGCCCTGGCCCCCAGGCGCTCGCCGCGCTCGCCGACGCCGTGGGGCGCAGCCGCGCCCCCGGGGCGGCGTCCGTGGCCGCCGCCCTCGCCGCCCAGGGACGGCACCTGAGCGCCGGCGGCGAGCTCACGGCGTCCCCGATCTGGCCTCTGACCAGGGCGTTCGCCGCCCGCAAGGGGGTCGGGGAGCAGTCCCCATTCCGGGGCGGTGGCCCTCTGGCCTAGCGTTCCACTCGCCGGGGCAGCCCGGCACCCACAGACCTCCGCGGCAGCGCCGCGGGACACGCGACCGGGGTGGTCCCGGCCGCACACACGGACCCACCTCGCACCGCGGTGTCGGGGGGTAGCGAAAGGGGAGTTCCATGGCTCAGCTCATCGGGATGGACGTCGAGGCAGTCCGTCAGCTCTCGCAGCAGATGACCCAGAGCGGTCAGCAGATCCAGCAGATCGTCCAGCAGCTCACGGCCGCCCTGCAGCAGGTGCAGTGGATCGGTCCCGACCGCGAGCGCTTCGTGTCCGACTGGGAGAGCCAGCACGTCCAGGCCCTCAACCAGGTCGTGCAGAGCCTCGAGCAGGCCTCGCAGCTGGCCAACCAGAACGCGCAGGAGCAGGAGACCGCGTCGGCCTGAGCCGCGCACGCCGCCCGGGAGCCCCACCGGCTCCCGGGCGGCACCACGTACCCCGGGTGGTTCGAGGACCGCCCCGATCGGACCTGAGCAGGGCAGGAGGAGGTGGCCGGGATGGGACGAGGCGGACTCGTCGGAGCGGACACGGCGGCACTCGCCGAGCTGGGCAGCCGCCTGGAGCAGTCGGCGGCGGGCCTGCGCGACGTCGCCGCCCGGCTGCGCGCCGCCCTGCACGCCGCGCCGTGGGTGGGCGACGGCGCCGACCGGTACCGGTCGGACTGGGACACCACGCACTCCCCGGCGCTGAGCGCGGCGGCCGACCTCATGGCGACGGCCGCGAGCACGCTGCACCAGGAGGGCGGGGAGCAGGACGAGGCGGGTGCCGACCGCGGCGGGTCGTTCGCGGGGCGGCTGCCCGGGCGCGGCGGGACGACCGCCACGTGGGTGACCCCCGACAACACGGCCGCCGGCGGTGGGGGCGGCGGCGGGGAGACCCCGGGAACGCCGGGAGGCCCGAAGTTCGCCCTCGGCGACCCCACCAAGCCGCCGTTCGAGGTCGAGGACTACTTCCCGTACGACCCCAAGGCGAAGGCGAGCCTGGACGACCGGATGTCCTGGCTGAAGTGGCAGGCGATGCTCAACGGGGCCGAGGCCGTCCGCCCCGACCTCGACGACGGGCTGGCCGCCTACCGGCACTACATGGAGGGCTCCGGGACGCCGCTGACGGTGGACTACGAGGAGGCGTACCGCGAGGACCCCATGATCCGCAAGGGCGTGGACGTCGAGGTCGCCTCGGCCGCCGCGTGGGCGGACGAGGTCGCGCGGTCGGGCAAGACGTCCTTCCGGTTCAGCGGCGACGGCACGGGCATCGGTCACCTCAGCGGGTACCCCGAGACCGAGAACTGGCAGAAGGCGATCGGCGACCACCAGGTGTGGAGCAGCGCCGACGTCACGGTCGACGGAGACCAGGTGACCATGAAGATCAAGGTCCACGCCGAGGACCGGTTCGACTTCAACAAGGACGCGAAGGACATCCGCACGGGGGAGCCCGACAACGCCAACGGCCGGTTCGCCACCCTCGGCTGGGCCAAGCCCTTCGACACGCACGGCGAGCTCGAGCGCACCGTCACGTGGAAGCTGGGCGACCCGCCGCCCGACCTGTCGGGCACCAGCGGCGACGTCGCCCGCAACCCCGGCCGCGAGGACCGCGTCGACGGGTTCGGCAGCTCCGGCGGCCTGCGCCCCGCCGTGCCCGACAACGACCGCAGCACCGGGAGCTTCCGTGCCCACTGACCCGACGCGCCGGACGGCCCCCGTGCTCGCCTGGGCGCTCGCCTCGCTGGTCGCCGTCGTGGCCCTGACCGGTTGCGGCACGGCGTCCGACACCTCCGCCCCGGCGGAGCGACAGAACGGGAGATCGATGGACAGCAAGGCCGCTCGACGTGGCGACCCCGACCCGCTGCGCACCGACGCCGAGCCCCTGACGAAGCGGTTCCCCGGCCTGGGCACGCCGCAGTCGCTGATGTGGCAGGCGGGCGCGCTGGGCGACGAGCGCATGCCCGGCCCGTCGTCGTCCTGGATCGAGGGTGTCGTCCGGCTGGAGCCCGACGTCGCGGCGCGGCTGCGCGCGGCCACCGACCTCGCGGCCGTCCCCGCCCCGGTGCTCGACGAGCGGCTGGACCCCACGCTGAAGGGCGGCGTCCCCGCGGGCACCTGGAAGGGCGGCAGGTCGCTGGACCGCACCGTCACCGGCGGCGGCTTCTCCGGGACGGCCGAGCTGGCCGACGACGCCGACGTCCTCGTGCTGCACGTCCGCGGCGGCAACTGAGCGGCGTGCGGGGGGAGGGTGTGGCGGTGAGGGTGGGTCCTGCCAAGGTGTCCTCGTGAGCGAACCCCGTGGGCTGGTGGCCGTCGACGAAGTGGTCCCGCTGGCCGTGTCGGCGCGCGCCGAGGTCCTCGCCGACCTCGTCCGCGTCCTGACCGAGGCGCCCGTGCACGAGGTGCGCAACGTGGGCGCCGACCAGATCGTCGCGATGCGTCGCGTGCGCCCCCTGTGGGCCACGGTCACCGCGTGGGTCCTGGCCCTGCCCACCCTCGGGCTGGGGCTGCTCCTGCTGCGGGTGCGCCGCGAGTCGTCGCTGTCGCTGCGGCTGCTCAGCGGCACCCAGGGGGTCGACCTCGCGCTGGAGGGGACGGTCGAGCGGGCCACGCTCGAGCGACTGCGCGGGCTGCGGGCCACCGTCGCCTCGCGCACCCCGCGGCGGCCCACGCCCATGGTGGCCCCCGCGCCCGTCGCGTCCCTGCCGTCGGTGCCCGCCGTGCCCCCCGGGGTCGCTGGGCCGTCCCTGTCCGCCGGGCCGTCGGGGCCGGCCGGCCCCGGGTTGCTCGCGCCCCCGCCCGCCGCCGCGACCTTCCCCGGCCACCCCGCTCCCGCCGTCCCGCTGCCCGACGCCGCGCCCGCCTTCCCCCCGCCGTCCTCGCCGCTGCTCCCGCCGCCGCCCGGCGACCGTGCGGGGGACCTCGCCGTCGACCGCACGGTGCGTCGCGGCATCGCGCCCGTCGAGGCGGCCCCCGCGCCCGCGGCGGTGCCCGCCCCGCCGGTGCCGGCGGTCGTCCTTGACTCCGGCGAGCGCGTGGACGTCGACGGCGTGGTGCTCGTGGGGCGCGATCCGGCGCCCGCACCGGGGGAGTCCGGGGCGCGGCTGGTGCGGGTGGCGGACCCCGGCCGCTCGGTGTCGAAGACCCACCTGTCGCTGCACCCCGGGGACGGCGTGGTCTGGCTGGTCGACCGGCACTCCACGAACGGGGTCGAGCTGGTGGAGGACGGCCGGTCCCGGCGCGCCGAGCCCGGGGTGCCGCTCGCGCTGCGCGAGGGAGTGGTGGCCCGGTTCGGCGACCGCGAGCTGCGGGTCGCACCGCTCGCCTGAGCGCCGGCGGGACCACCGTCGTCGTCGGCGTCCCCGCGGTGCGGCACCCTTGGTGACATGCCGTCCTCCACGCCGTCGGGGCCCACCCGGCGCCCGGCCGCGGGATCCCGGCCCTCGGGCCCCCGCCGCACCCCCCAGCGCGCCCGCCCGCAGGCCGTGGCACCCGCCGTCGCCGCCGGGCAGCCCGCCCCGCCGGACGACCCGGCCCGCGACCGTCGCCTGCGCGTGATCGTGTGGGTGCTGGTCGCGGCCGCGATGCTCGTGCTCGTGGCGCGCACCCTGCTGGTGGCCGCGGGTGCGCCGGCGTGGGTGAGCGCCCCGCTGTCGTTCTGGACCGTGCTGATCGTCGCGATCTTCGTGCAGGGCTGGCGGGCGCGCTCGCGGATCCGGCGCAGCGTCGCGTTCGTCGCCGGCATGGCCACCGCCGTGGCGGCCTCGGCCACGGGGTCGCTCGTGGCCGGGCTGGCACCCGACGCCTCGTGGTCGGGCGGCCTGGGCCGCGACCTCACGCTGGGGTCGGTGGTCCTGGCGGTCGCGACGATGCTGTGGGCCGGGCCGCCGAGGCCCTCCGAACCCTGAGACTCAGTCGAGGGCCGCGGTGACGGCGGCCTCACAGTGCAGCCGGGTCGTCGGGTACAGCGGCACCGGCCCCTCGGTGAGCAGCAGTTCGAGCTCGGTGCACCCCAGGACCACGGCCTGGGCGCCGCCCTCGGCAAGGCGGGACACGATCGCCAGCAGTGCCTGCCGCGACTCGTCGCTGAACACGCCCTTGGCGAGCTCGGTGTAGATGACGCGGTGCACCAGCGCGCGGTCGTCGTCCTCCGGCACGGTGACGTGCAGCCCGTGGGCCCGCAGGCGGTCGGCGTAGAACGGGTGCTGCATCGTGAACGCCGTGCCGAGCAGCCCCAGGCGGGTGACGCCGTCGGCCCGCGCCGCCCGCGCCACGACGTCGGCCACGTGCAGCAGCGGGACGTCGACGGCGGCGGCCACGCGGTCGGCCACCAGGTGCATCGTGTTGGCGCCGATCAGCAGCAGCTGCGCGCCCGCGGCCTGCAGGCCCTGCGCGGCCTCCGCGACGAGCGTGCCCGCGTCGTCCCAGCGGTCGGCGTGCTGCAGTTCCGCGAGCTCGGCGAAGTCCACCGAGTGCAGCACCAGCTTCACCGAGTGCAGCCCCCCCAGACGCTGCTCGGTGAACTCGTTGAGCAGCCGGTAGTAGAGCGCGGTGCTCTGCCAGGTCATGCCGCCGATCAGTCCCAGGGTGCGCACCCGTCCACCCTGGCCGGGCGGGGTGGGTGCGGTCCAGCACATTCCGTGCGTCGTCGGTGACGGGCAGGCGAGGGTGGCGGCATCCGAGCGGCTCGTGTCGGCATCGCTCCTGGCCGCAAGCGTCGTCGCCCACCGAGGATGGCCACGTGACGACCGTGATCTTCGTGCCCGGGTGGGGGGACTCGCCGCCGGGCCACTGGCAGCGCGACTGGTTCGACGAGGCGACGGCGGCCGGGCAGGGGCCCGTGTGGGTGACCCAGCGCGACTGGGAGGGGCCCGACCCCGGGGCCTGGGTCGAAGCCCTGGCCGAGCGTGTCGCCGCGGCCCCCGCAGGCGCGCCCCTGGCGCTGGTCGCGCACAGCCTCGGCGTCCTGGTGGTCCTGCGCTGGGCGGCCCGGCGCCCCGAGGTCGCCGCGAGCCGCGTCGCCGGGGCCCTGCTCGTGGCCGCGCCCGACCCCGCAGGCCCCGCGTTTCCCGACGTGCTGCCGTGGGGCGAGGCCGAGTCGGCGGCCCTGCCGTTCCCCGCCACCCTGGTGAGCAGCGACGACGACCCCTACGCGGCCCCCGACTGGTCCGCCGCCCGGGCCGGGGAGTGGGGCGCCCGGCACGTGGTGCTGCCCGCGGCTGGCCACCTCAACGCCGCGGCTGGATTCGGCCCGTGGCCGCGCTCGCGGGAGCTGCTCGCGGACGTCCTGCGGCGGCCCTGATCGCGGCGGGAGGATCGGCAGCGCCATGTGATGCCGATCCTCCCGCCGAGCAGGAAAGCCGCGGGGCCTGGCCCGATCACCCGTGCGGGTCGAGCCCGGCGGCGAGCTGGGCGAGGGTGTGCCCGCGCAGGGCGGAGGCGTCCTGCCCGCAGCGGGCGGCGGTCTCGCGCAGGTGGGCGAGCCCGGGCTCGAGCAGGCCGTCGAAGACGGCGGTGAACACGCCGAGCGCCTCGGTCCGGGGCCAGCCCTCGGGCAGCTCGGCGAGCGGTAGGCGGGGATCGAGGACGACGAACCGGCGGTAGTCCTCCTCGACGCCGATCCGCGCGCGCAACGCCTGCGCGCCGTGTGGCGCCTGCCCGGCCGCGACGGCGTCGGCGACGGGTCGCCAGCGCCGCAGGAACTCCTCGTAGTCGGCCCGCACGGACTCCAGGTCCCACAGGTCGCGCGCGGTCCGCTGGCGTCCGGCGGGCACCGGGACCTCCTCGGCGCGGAAGGCGGAGCAGGTGGTGCCGGGAGCGTCCGCGACGGCGTCGGCCAGAGCCGCGTACAGGGCGGCGCCGGGAGGGTCGGGGCTGACCCACAGCCCGTCGTAGAGGGGGACGAAGCCGCGCCAGCGCAGCCGCGCGCGCAGGGTGGCGCGGGCGGCGTCGGCGTCCTGGGGCACCGAGAACGCGACGAGCGTCCAGCGCCCGTCCCACGTCTGCGCCTGCGCGGCGAAGGACGCGATCGCGCGCCCGCCCCGGGCCAGCGAGACGGCGGCGGCGTCGGCGAGCCGGTAGGACGTGGCGCGGCCGTCCTTGCGGCCCTCGAGGACACCGCGCCGGGACAGGCGCGAGACGACGGCGCGGGCGCCCGCGGTGGTGGTGCCGAGGTCGGTGAGCAGGGCGACGAGCGTGGCCGAGCCGATCCACGCGCGGGGCGCGAGGGCGTAGGAGGCCAGCAGCATGACGGCGGCCGACTGGGGGGCCGGCCCGCGCCTGTCCCGGGGCAGCGACACGGCGTCTCCGGCGACGTCGGGAAGGAGGGCCCGGGGGTCCAACGAGGTCGTCACCCGCATTCCGAAACGGTTCGATCCGAGAGTCGTCGGACACGGTAGCGCCGAACCGGTTTTTCAGACGTCGTTGTCATCGCACACACCGTCGGACAGGCGTGAACTCTCGGCGATAGTGACCCCACTTCTGCGCCCGTGTGCTTGACACTCCGACGTTCGGGCGGCGTACATTCCGTCGCGCAATCGCGCTGCGTGAACGTTCTCACCGGATCGAACTCCCGGTCCAGCTCGGGGGACGTCGTGCGGGCGACCCCCGGAGGAGGAAGACGATGACGTCGAGGACGATCCGTACGAGCGTGGCCGCGGTGGCCACGGCCGCCCTGGTGGGCGGCGGGGTGATGCTCGTGGGCGGCGAACCCGCCCACGCCGCCCAGACCATCTCCAACATCGCCTACGCGCCCGCGCAGCCTGCGAACAGTCAGGGCCACCTGCTCGACCTGTACCTTCCGTCCGCCTCGGCACCCACGCCGCTGCTGATCTGGACCTCAGGATCGGCCTGGATGTCCGACACCGGCAAGTCCGGCGCCTCGGCTCTCGCCTCGACGTTCAACGCCAAGGGCTGGGCGGTGGCGGGGGTGAGCGTGCGCTCGGCGTCGCAGGCGCAGTTCCCCGGGCAGATCTACGACATCAAGTCGGCCACCCGGTGGCTGCGCGCGAACGCCTCGAAGTACAACCTCGACCCCAACCGTTTCGCGGTCGCGGGTGATTCCTCCGGCGGCTGGACGGCGGCCATGGCCACCGTGACCAACGGCGTCGCCTCGCTCGAGGGGGACCTGGGCACCACGGGCGTCTCCAGCGACATCCAGGTGGGCCTCGACCTGTTCGGTCCCATCGACCTGCTGCAGATGCAGAAGATGGCCCTGCCCGGTTCGGGCTTCGACCACGACGGGCCGAGCTCGCCCGGCTCGCAGCTGGTCGGCTGCCAGATCCAGACCTGCCCCGACAAGGTGCGCCTGACGAACCCGCTCACCTACCTCGACGCCAACGACCCGCCGCTGATGATCATGCACGGGACGAACGACATGGTCGTCCCGCCGGGCCAGTCGCCGCTGATCTACGACGCCTACAAGGCCAAGTGCCTCAACGCGCAGTTCTTCTCGGTCCCCGGCGCCGGCCACGGCTGGAGCGACGTGATGAGCGCTTCCCGCCAGTCCCAGATCACGGTGAAGACCACCAAGGGTTGCCAGGAGACGGTCAGCAACGGGACGCCGACGGCGTCGTGGGACACGGTGATCGCCTTCTTCGAGGCGTCCTTCAAGGGGGGTCCGACGCCCACCACGACCAGCCCCACCCCCACGGTGACGACGACCGAGCCGACGCCCACCACCAGCACCCCCACGACGACCACGAAGTCGCCCAAGCCGACCACCACCAAGAAGCCGCCGACGAAGAAGGTCAAGACGATCAAGAAGTGCAAGACCGGCAAGAACGGCAAGAAGACGTGCAAGACGATCACCAGGGGCAAGTGAGCCCGAGGTGATGCACCCGGTGCGGCGGCACCGGGTGGACGAACGGCGGTGGGCCGGGACCCGGGCGTCCCGGCCCCCCGCCGTTCCCGCTCGAGGGCAGGATGGCGCCATGACCACGACCCCCGGCGACCCCCACCTGGCGCTGCTCGCGCAGCGGCTCACGGACGCCGGCCTGCCGGCCGAGCAGGTGCGCGCGGCCCCGGGCGGCTTCGCGACCGTCGCGGGGTTCGCGCACCTGCGCGACGGCCGCGACGTGTTCGCCAAGACGGCCGAGGGCCCGGGCGAGGGCGCGTTCGCGGGCGAGGCCGACGGGCTCGTGGCGCTGGCCAGGGCGGGGCTGCCCACCCCGGCCGTCCTCGCCGTGCGGCCCGACCTGCTCGTCCTGGAGCGGCTGCGGCCGGTGCCCGAGGGCGACGACGCGTTCTGGGAGCGCCTCGGCCGCACCCTCGCGGCCGTCCACGCGAGCACCGAGGCGCCGCGGTTCGGCTGGCACCGGACGACGTGGCTGGGCCGCCTCCCGCAGGACAACACGTGGGACGACGACGGGTTCGCCTTCTTCGCCCGGCGCCGACTGCTGCGCTGGCTGCCCGAGCCGCGGGTGCGGGCCAAGCTCGACGACGCCGACCGCGCCGCCCTCGAGCGCCTCTGCGAGCGGCTGCCCGAGCTGCTGCCGCCCCGCCCCGCGTGCCTCGTCCACGGTGACCTGTGGGCCGCGAACGTCCTGGCCGGCCACGAGGGCGCGCCGGCCGTCGTCGACCCGGCCGTGTCCTTCACGTGGGCCGAGGTCGACCTCGCCCACCTGTGCCTCACCCCCGGGCCGCCGGGGATCGCCCGGGCGGTCGCGGCGTATGCGGAGGCCGCGGGCCTGGACGACGGCTGGCGGGATCGGCTGCCGCTGATCCAGCTCCGCCAGCACCTGACGCTGATGGCGCAGTACGACGACGACTGGGGGTCGACGGAGGCGACCAAGGCGTTGCTGGCGCCGTTCCGCGCGTCGGCTCAGTGATCCGTCTCATACGTCCGATCGGTCCAGCCCTGCACGGTCGGGGTCGATGCACCAGCAGACCCACTTGGGACCGTTCGAGGACAGGACGCGCCATGCCCGTCTCCGCGACCGAACCGGGCGCCGCCTACGGGCTGCGCCCACCGACGCTCGCCGACGCCCGGCTGGTCGTGGCCGGGGTGTACCCGGACAAGGCCGACCAGGTGTGGGGGGAGCTGCTGCGCGCGGCTGGGATCACCGGCCGTGAGGACGGCGAGGACGCCGTCACGCGGGTCGTGGACGCGATGGCCGCCCACGACAGGGTGCTGCAGCTGTGCGCGTTGTCCCTGGTGATCCGCCGACGCAGTCACGACGAGCTGCGCGAGGCCCACGCGATCCTGCGGAGTGCGCGGTGAACGCCCCCACCCTGCCCTGGTTCTGGTCGCGCACGGCCGACCCGGCCCGGCTGCTGGCCCTGGCCGCCTTCGACCTCACCGACCCGCAGCTGCGCCGCGACCTCGACGCCGTCGCCGCGGCGGCAGCCGAGGCGACCGGTCACCCCAAGAGCGTGATCAACATGATCCTCACCGACGTGCAGATGGCCGTCGGCGCGCACGGCCTCGACGGGTGGGTCGCCCGGGCCGGCGGCACCCCCGCCGAGTGGGCGTTCTGCCTGCACGTCGTCCTCGACCGCGGCCCGTTCGTGGTGCCCGACGCGCGGCTGGAGCCGCGCGTGGCCGACAGCCCGCTGACCCTCATGGGCCTGTCGAACAGCTACACCGGCGTCCCGGTCGTCGACCCCGTGACCGGCGCGGCACTGGGCGCCCTGTGCGTCATCGACGACGAGTTCGGCGCCTGCACCGAGGCCGACGTCCCCGTGCTCAACGCCCACGCGGGTCTCGCGGCGGGCGTCCTGGAACGGTCCGCGTGGCGTGAGGAGTAGGACGCTGCGGCGGGGGCACGGGAGGGGGGTAGCCGACCCCCGGAGGTTCTCGTGACCAGCACCCCCCTGCGCCGTGCCGACGACCTCGGTGTGAGCACGGCCGCCGACCAGTACACCCGCCAGGACCCCACCCGGCAGTACCCGCGCCCCTCGGGCGAGGGCCAGGAGATCGCCCACCCGGGCCGCACCCAGGACATGGACGGCGAGCCCGACCACGGCGAGGCGACCTACCGGGGCAGCGGCCGGCTCACCGGCCGCCGCACGCTGATCACCGGCGGCGACTCGGGCATCGGCCGCGCGGTGGCGATCGCCTTCGCACGCGAGGGCGCGGACGTCCTGGTCACGCACCTGCCCGACGAGCGTGAGGACGCCGAGCACACGGTGGCGCTGGTGGAGGACGCCGGACGCCGCGGGCTCGCCGTCGAGGTGGACCTGCGCACCGAGGAGGCGTGTGTGGGGTTGGTCGAGCGGACCGTGGCCGAGTTCGGCGGCCTCGACGTGCTGGTGAGCAACGCGGCCTACCAGATGTCGCAGCCGGGCGGCCTCGCCGACATCTCCTCGGAGCAGTTCGACCGGACGATGAAGACGAACCTGTACGCCATGTTCTGGCTGTGCCGGGCAGCCCTGCCGCACCTCGAGCCGGGCGCCAGCATCATCACGACGTCGTCGATCCAGGCCTACCAGCCCTCCCCACACCTGCTGGACTACGCGACCACCAAGGGTGCGATCGTCACGTTCACGCAGGCCCTCGGCCAGGAGCTCGCGCCGAAGGGAATCCGCGTGAACTCCGTGGCGCCGGGCCCGGTGTGGACGCCGCTGATCCCCGCGACGATGGACGCCGACAAGGTCGCCCAGTTCGGGGCTCAGGCCCCCATCGGCCGGGCGGCGCAGCCCGCGGAGCTGGCCCCCGCGTTCGTCTTCCTCGCCTCGCAGGAGTCGTCGTATGTCACCTCGCAGGTGATCGGTGTGACGGGCGGGTCGCCGCTGTCGTGACGCGCCCGCACCCGGCTCGACGGGAGAAGCAGCGAGCTGCGCCGACGTGGGGAGCACCAGCGCGCTCATACCGCGCTGGTGCTCCCCACTGACCGGGCTCAGGTGCGGGGCGCCCCGTCCTCCTCGCGACGCAGGGCGTCGGGGGCCTTCTCGCCCCGGCGAACGTCCTTGATCATGACGACGACGGGAACGACGGCGATCAGGACGACGAGCAGCGTGGTCATCACGATCGTGAACTCGGTGTTCAGCGACTCGGGCAGCAGGGCGGCGTGGGGTGCCGCGGCGAGAACGGGCATGGCATCTCCGATGTCAGGGGCGCCCGGGTGCGGGCGCGCTCAGGTGCGCCGGGAGCTCCGGCGCGTGCAAGCAGGGAGGGGCGCGCGACGGCGACACCCCGCGGGCAGGGGCGACGGGGAGTGGTCGCGAGCTGGGGTACAGCTCAGGCGCGGGGCGGGGCGCGGGCGTCGTCCGGGCCGGTCCCGGCGCTCGACGGAGCGCGCCCACGCACGAGCGGGGGCGCGAGGACGCCGTGGATCCGCGGGGCCCGCCAGGCGGGGGCGGGCAGGGCGTCACTTCCGGTGCCGTGGATGCCGGCGTGGCCGGAGGCGGGTGCCCGCCCGGTGACCGCGGGCTCGACCTGGCTGACGTGACCGGTGACGACGCCCGGGCCCGGCGCCTGCGGGGCGGCCGCCGAAGCGGCCAGCGGGGCGGCCGCGGCCACGGTGGAGGCGCCGACCGGGGTGGAGGGGACGGCGAGCCCGAGGCCCACCGCCGCGACGACCGCCAGCAGGCCGCGCACCAGCCTCGACGCGCGCGCGAGCGCGGTCGGCGGGCGGTGCGCGGCCGGGGTCATCCGTCCAGGGTAAGCGCGTCAGGCGCGGCCGGGGCCGGACCTCACACCGCGACGGGCGCGGGCTCGGCCTCGCCCTTGCTCACCTTCAGCCGGTGGGGCCACCAGAACCGCTCGCCGAGCTGGAACGCGAGCGCGGGGACGAGCACGGTCCGCACGAGCAGCGTGTCGAGCAGGACGCCGATGCCGACGATGATGCCGATCTGGGTGAGCGCGAGCAGCGGCAGCACCCCGAGGACGGCGAACACGGCCGCGAGCAGCACGCCGGCGCTGGTGATGACGCCGCCGGTGGCCTTGAGCGCGATCAGCATGCCCTCGCGGGTGCCCGTCTGCTCGGCCTCCTCGCGGGCCCGGGTGACGAGGAAGATGTTGTAGTCCACGCCGAGGGCCACGAGGAACAGGAAGGCCAGCAGCAGCACGCCGGTGTCGAGCGCGGGCAGCCCCATCAGGTGGTCGAAGACCAGCCAGCTCGCGCCGAGGCTGGCGAAGAACGACGCGACGACGGTGAGCACCAGCAGGGCGGGCGCGAGCAGGCTGCGCAGCAGGGCCACGAGGACGATCGCGACGAGCGCCAGGATGATCGGCAGGATCAGCTTGAGGTCGCGGGAGTTGGCGTCGTTCTGGTCGAGCGTCGCGGCGACCTCGCCGCCGACGATCGCGCCGGTGGGCGCGTCCTGCGTCAGGCCCGGGGGAGCGGAGTCGGGGACGGCGCCGACGGCGGTGCGCAGGGCGCGGACGGCGGCGTCGCTGGCGTCGGTGCCGGGCTCGGGCTGCAGCACGACCTGGACGGCGGTGATGCCCTCGGCGGACTCCTCGACGCGGGCGGTGACCACGCCCTCGACGCCCTTCGCGGCGCTGAGCACGGCCGGCGCGGCGGCGTCGGAGGTGAGCACGGTGACGGGCTGGGTGGTGCCGGCGGGGAACGCGCGGGCCAGCGTCTTCGCGCCGGCGACGGCCTCGGGCTCCACGCGGAACCGCTCGGTCTCGCTCAGCCCCGCGCGCAGGGTCAGGCCGGCGGCGGCCAGGCCGCCGAGCAGGGCGAGGGAGGCGACGATCGCGGTGGCCGGGCGCGCGGCGGTCCAGGCGCCCACGCGGCCCCACAGGCGCCCGGTGGTGCCGGTCGACCCGACGCGCGGGACGAGCGGCCAGAACACGCCGCGGGGCAGCAGCACCAGCGCGGCGGGCAGGACGAACAGGCCGGCGGCCATCGCGGCGAGGACGCCGATGGCGCAGGCGAGGCCGAGCGCGCGGTTGCCCTCCAGCAGCGAGAACAGCAGCGTGAGCGTGGCGAGGACGACGGTGCCGCCGCTGGCGAGGATCGCCTCGGCGCAGCGCCGCAGGGCCACCCGCATGGCGGCGAACCTGTCGGGGGTCAGGCGCAGCTCGTCGCGGTAGCGGGCGATGAGCAGCAGGGCGTAGTCGGTGGCGGCGCCGAACACGAGGACGCTGGTGATGCCCGCGACCTGCCCGTCGGCGCGCAGGTCGAACGCGGGCAGGACGACCTCGATGATCCGCGCGACGGCCTGCTCCGTGGCGCCGACGACGAGCAGCGGGACCAGCGGCAGCAGCGGGCTGCGGTAGGTCGCGAACAGCAGCACGGCGACGACGATCACGGTGGCCAGCAGCAGCGTCGTGTTGGCGCCGGCGAACACCTTGTCGAGGTCGGCGTAGAACCCCTCCCCGCCGGTGACCTGGGCGCGCAGGCCGCCGGGCAGGTCGGCGACGGCGGCGCGCAGGTCGTCGACCAGCTGGACCCGCTTCTCGGTGTCCTCGATGGTGGGCAGCGGGACGACGCTGAGCCCCACCGTGCCGTCCTGCGAGTACTGCACCGGGACGGCCCGGCCCCCGAGGGCCAGGGCGCCCACCCGGGCCTCGCGCTCGCTCACCGTCGCCTTGTCGGCCTCGGTGAGCGCGGCGCCGTCGGCCCGGCTCCAGACGACGAGCGCGGAGCGGGCGTCGGCGGAGGGGAGCTTCGCCTTCAGCTCGTCGACCTGCTGGGACTGCACGGAGGAGGGCAGCCCCGCGCTCGCGTCCGTGGCCACCTGCTCCTCGTGGGGCAGCGCGAACACGACCCCGATCCCGGCGATGGCGATGACCAGTGCCACCCAGGCGCGAGCTCGGGTGGTGACGGAACGGGCGAGGATGTGCATCGGGGGCTCCGCTGGGCGATCCTGAGGGGGCGAGAGGAAACTCTCGATGGTCGAGAGTCTCTGCCATGGAAAGATCTAGGGCAACTCGAGGAGGTGGCATGGACGACGACCGCCGCGGCGGCACCGTTCCCCGCCACGCCCCGCACAGCCCCCACCCCTCCAGCTACGCGCGCGACGACGTCCGCGGCGAGCTGCAGCGCCTCGTCCGCCAGCTCGGCGTCGAGTCCCAGCGCGTCGGCCACGTCTTCGCCCAGCGCCACGGCCTGCACCCCACCGACCTCGAGGCGCTCGTGCACGTGATGGACGCCGAACTCCACGGGGACCCCCTGACCCCCGGCCGCCTCGCCGCACGGATCGGGCTGTCCTCCGGAGCCACGACCGCCGTCGTCGACCGCCTCGTCGCCGGGGACCACGTCGTCCGCGACCGCCACCCCGACGACCGCCGCAAGGTGGTCCTGCGCCACGCCGCCCACGGCCGCGACGTCGCGTTCCGGTTCTTCTCCCCGCTCGGTCAGGTCTCCGAGGCCGTCATGGACGGCTTCACCGACGACGAGCTGCAGGTGGCCCGGCGTTTCCTCGCCGGGATGACCCGCGCCATCGCCGAGCACACCGGGACGGTGGCCACCGAGGAGATCCGTCCGAGCCCGCAAGATCCCTCAAGTACCGATCCCCGCTGACCGATCCGCCCAGAAGATCGACATCTGGGCGTGGACGCACACGGGATGCGGGGACAGGCATGGCACACACCCCTGGCGCGCGCCGCCGCGGCGTCAAGACCGTCCTGGCGGCGGCCGTCGTCGTGTGCGGCCTCGCCCTGACCGCGGTCGTCGCCACCGCCGTCGCGGGTCAGCGGCTGCAGCGCGAGGGCGCCCACCGCCTCGTGCGCGTCGAGGACCTCGCCTGGCAGCTGCACGAGTTGCGCTACTACGACGCCGACATCTCCGGCTGGCAGGGCTACGTGTACGCCCAGGCCGTGGTCGAGTCGCCCGCCGCCGCCGTCGACCCCCAGGGGTACAACCGCTCGGGCCTGCTGGAGAGCAAGGCCGCCACCTACCGGCTGCTGGCCGACCTCGACCGGGCCGCGATGACCGCCGACGAGCGCCGCCGCGCCGACGCCCTCGTCCCGCTGTGGGACGACTACTTCCGCCGCGACTCCGAGATGGTCGACCAGCTCCGCCTGGGCACCCGGGCCTCGCTCGCGCGCGCGTACGAGATCCTCAACGGCCCGCTCGACGAGTCGTGGTCGGCGATCCTCGACGCGACGACCGCCCTGGAGGACGCCGTGCGCGCCCGGGTCCGCGCCGAGCAGGCCCGGGTGGACGCCGACGCCCGGCGTGCCCTCGCCGTCCTCGTCCTGGCGCTCGCCGTCACCCTCGCCGTGATGGCCGCGTGCGGGTGGGTGGTGCAACGGCGCGTGCTCGGGCCGCTGCGCCGCAACCTCGACGTCCTGGCGGGCCTGGCCTCCGGCGATCTCACGGCCCGGGTGGGCGACGCCGGCACCGACGAGTTCGGCCGCCTCGCCGCCGCCGTCGACTCCACCGCCGAGGCGTTCGCCGAGGCGGTGACCAGGGTGCGCGAGGGTGCCGGCGCGATCGAGGCGGCGTCGGAGGAGCTCACCGCGGTCTCCTCCCGGTTGACCGGGACCGCCGAGGACCTGCACCGGCGGGCGGAGTCCGCGGTCGTCACCGCGGGGCAGGTGGACGCCCAGATCCAGACCGTCAGCCGCGACACGCAGGTGCTCGCCGACGCCGTCGCCGCCATCCGCGACAGCACCCGCACGGCGGGGGAGATCTCCGCCCGGGCCTCCGCCGGCGCCACCCGCACCGGCGCGCTGATGTCGCGGCTCGACGCGTCGTCCTCCGAGATCGGCGACGTCGTCGACGCCATCTCCTCGATCACCGACCAGACCAACCTGCTCTCGCTCAACGCCACCATCGAGGCGGCCCGGGCGGGGGAGGCGGGCAAGGGGTTCGCGATCGTCGCCGCCGAGGTGAAGGCGCTCGCCGACCAGACGTCGCAGGCCACCGGCTCGGCGAACGCCCGGCTGGGCGCGGTGCGCGAGGACGCGCGGGCGGCGGGGGAGGCGATGGAGGACATCTCCGCCACCGTGGAGCTGATCGAGGGCTGCCAGGCGGGCATCGAGGAGGCCGTCGGCCGCCAGCAGGCCACGACCGAGGAGATCCGCCGCTGCGTCGCCGAGGCCGAGTCGGGCTCGCGGCGCATCGGGGAGGTCGTCGCCGACGTCGCGGGGGCCGCCACCCGCGCCCTGTCCGGGGCGGGCAGCACCAGCGAGGCCGCCGCGGACCTGCACCGGGTGGCCGAGGGCCTCGTGGCGCTCGTCGCCCGGTACCGGACCCCGGGCGCGGATCAGCCGGCGGTGGTCAGCGTGCCCGTCGTGACGGTCACCAGGTAGTCGCCGTCGGTCTTGTCGTCGGTCACCTTGCCGACCGCGACCGCGAGGACGCCGCGCTCGGTGTCCAGCGTGCACGTGGCGGGCACCTTCGCCGCGAGCTTGGGGCAGCCCGACTCGCGCAGGGTGGACAGGACGGCCTGCAGCGCGGCGTCGTCGACCAGCACGAGCTCGGCCGACGGCGCGGTGGACCCCGCCACGCAGCCGGTGGCGTTGACGGTCGCATCGCGCTTGTCGAAGGCCTGGGCGGCGAGGTCGGTCAGCCAGTCCTCGTAGGAGGCCTGCCGACCGGTCTGCTCGGCGGTGCAGACCTGGGGGTCGGCCGCCGTGAGCGCCTTCACGCCGTACCAGGCGCCGAAGCCCATGGCGGCGAGCAGCGCGAGGGAGAAGACGATCGCGAACGCGGACTTGGCCTGCGCGCCCCGCCCGGGCCTGCGCGGGTTCGGGGCCGGGGAGCGCTGGTCGAACACCTCGAACACGTCCGCCGTCACGGCTGCCGCCCTCCTCCGACCCGGCCGAGCCGGGCCCCTCCGTCGCGCCCGCGGGGGCCTGGCCCGCGGCTGTCCGCGCCCCGTTGTCAGGTGACGGCGGGTGCTGACCGGCGCCACGCCTGCGGGGAGTCGGCCCACCTTGTCACGCTGCGTCGAGAACTGGAAGCCCGGGGGCATCGACACGTCGTGATGCCGCCCGTCCGGGCGAGGACGGCGCCCCGCCCGGGTACCGTGGCGGCGCGGCGCGGCGGGAGCGGCCGGGGTCCCCGGGCGCCGCCGCAGGCCGCGGGGCGAGGAGGTGGCCGATGGGCGCGACGACACCGGCACCGGCCGCCGGGACGCAGGCGGCGCCCGACGAGCCGGTCCGACCGCCGACCGAGGGGCGAGCCGAGCAGCGAGCCGAGCAGCCAGCCGAAGGGCTCGCCGAGGTGCCCGCCGACCTCGCCGTCGTCCCGCCGTTCCTGCAGGGCCTCGCGCGGCTGGCCCCGGCCGATCCCGAGGCGGTGCGGCCCGAACCCGCCGACGTCGCGGACCTGCGCGCCCTGCTCGTCGCGGCCCTCACGGCCCGGGCCCGGGACCTTCCCGGCGCCCCCGGGTGCGTGGCCTTCGGCGTCCTCGCCCGCCCCGACGACCTCGTCCTCGGCCCTGCCGCCCACGCGGCGGTCGCGAAGCCCGCCGACGGCGTCCGCACCGTCACCGGGGTCGGGCTGCTGGGTCCCGTCGGGGCGGCGGCCGCGGCCCCGGCCGGGCGCGTGGTGGTCACGGTCGTCGACGCCGGCCACCTCGACGACGCCGACCCGCAGCTCGCGCTCACCACCGCCTGCCGCCTCGGCGTGGAGGAGGAGCCGCTGCCGTGGCTGCTCGTCGTCGACGACACCGCGGCGCGCGAGGACGAGCCGGTGGGCTGGGTCCGCTCGCAGCTCGACGGCCGCCTCGGCCTGGAGTACCTCGCGCTGGACGCCTCCGACCCGCTGGGCCTGCTGGCCGGAGCGCGGTGGGCGCTCGCCACCGTCCGCACCCGCCGCTGCCCGATCGCCGTGCACCTGGGGGCCGCCCACCCGCCCCGGCCCGAGGGGGACCCGCTGGCGGCGCTCGCCCGGGGGCTCGTGCGGCGGGGGGTGGTGAGCGCGGACGAGGTGATCGCCCTGTGGAACGCGGTCGTGCTGGCGGGCGGGACGCCGGACGACGCCGCCGGGACCTCGGTCGACACCGGGGGCGAGGGCGCGGACGACGCCGACGGGGCCGCCCGGGCGGACGCGGTGCGCGCGCGGGTGGAGCGGGCGGCGGAGGCGGACGCGCGCTCGGCCGCGTTCCCCGACGGCCTGCCCGAGTCGCGGGGCGGCCTGGGGCTCGCCGACAGCCTGGACTGCGCGCTGGTCGACGCCGTGCTCGCCGACCCGGGGCTGCGCGTGCTGGGGGTGCCGTCGGGTTCGGCGGTGCCGGCGTCGGCCGTGCTGGCGATCCCGGGCCAGGCGTGGGTGCGGGTGGGGGCGGGCCTCGGCGTCGCGTCGGCGGGGGGCGCGGCGGTGGTCGCCCTGTCGGGGCCCGCCGACCTGCTGCACGTGGCGCCGTTGCTGCAGGCGGGCCCGGGCGGCGCGGGGCGCGCGGGGGGCCCGGATGGCGCGGTCGGCGCGGGGGGTGTGGTGCTGCGGGTGCCGGTGCCCGACGCGGGCGCGGTGCCCTGGGCCTGGCTGCGCGGTCTGGACGGTGGCTCGGGGCGCTGGCGGGTCGCGTGCCCGGCGCACCCCTCGGACGCCGCGGCCCTGCTGCGCTCGTGCCTGGCGCACGTGGCCGTGACGGGCGGGTCGGCGGTGCTGCTGGAGCCCGCGTCGCTGGCCGCCGAGGCCGACATGGTGCGGGAGGGGGACGGCGCCTGGCGCGCCCCCTACCCCCCGCCGTCGCTGTGGCCGCTGACGCACGTGCCCGTGGGCCGCGCCGCGCGCTGGGGCGGCGGTGACGCGGTCACGGTGGTGACGGCGGGCGCCCCGCTGCGGACGGTGCTGCGGGCCGTGACGTCGGCCGACGGCGCGGGGCCGCCGCTGCGCGCCCGGGTGGTGGACCTGCGCTGGCTGCTGCCGCTGCCGGTGCAGGACGTGCTGGAGGAGGCGCGCGCGAGCGGCCGGCTGCTCGTGGTGGAGCCGTTCCCGGGGGTGCCGGGGGTGGCGGAGCCGCTGCTGGCGGAGGTGCTGGACGCCGGGTTCGAGGGACGGGTGGCGCGCCTGGACGCGACGGCCGATCCGCGCCGGGTGGCGGCGGCGGTGGCGGCGCTGTTGAGTGATCGCTGAGGCGGGCGCTGAGCGGATCGGGTGAACGCGCGGACTGCTCCGTTTCATCTGTTGAACCCTCAATCAGAAAGCTGTAGGGTTCAACCATGTCCGGGGGGAGCCCGGATCGATCACGAGGAGAAGTTCCCATGAGCGCCTTCCCTGCCGAGCTGACCGGGACCTGGGAGATCGACGCTTCCCACTCCACCGTCGGCTTCGCGGCCAAGCACGCGGTCGTCGCCACCACGCGTGGCTCGTTCACGTCCTTCACCGGCGGCGCCACGATCGACGCCGCGGCCCCCGAGACGTCCTCGGCGTGGCTGGACATCGACGTCGCCTCGATCACCACCGGCAACGAGCAGCGCGACGGGCACCTCAAGAGCCCCGACTTCTTCGACGTCGAGAACCACCCCCAGATCACCTTCCGCAGCACCTCCGCGCGCCTGGACGGCGATGAGCTCGTCACCACGGGCGACCTCACGATCAACGGCAAGTCCGTGCCGGTCGACGTCGTCTGGGAGTTCGGCGGCATCGCGCAGGACCCGTGGGGCAACACCAAGGCGGGCTTCGAGGGCAAGGCCACCATCAGCCGCAAGGACTGGGGCCTGACCTGGAACGCCGCGCTGGAGACCGGCGGCGTGCTGATCTCCGACAAGATCAAGCTCGTGCTCGAGATCGAGGCCGGCAAGAAGGCCGACGCCTGATCCCGCGTTCCCCCCGACGCCCGACGGCGCCGACCCGCCTCGCGCGGGGCGGCGCCGTCCGCGTGTGCGGGCAGGGGCGCTCTGGCAGCATCGCGGGGTGAGCACGCCCGCGGTCGTCGCCCATCGGGGCGCCAGCCAGATCGAGCCCGAGCACACCCTGGCGGCCTACCGGCGGGCGCTGACCCTCGGCGTCGACGGCGTCGAGTGCGACGTCCGGCTGACCGCCGACGGCCACCTCGTGTGCGTGCACGACCGCGACGTGCGGCGCACCAGCGACGGCCGCGGCCTGGTCTCGACCCTGGAGCTGACCCAGTTGCAGGGCCTGGACTGGGGGTCGTGGAAGGACGTCGCCGCGGCGGCCGACGCCGAGGCCGCCCTGCTGGGCGCGCCGGTGGACCGCGAGGTGCCCGACGTCGTCGAGCCGGGGGACCGCAGCGCCCTGCTCACCCTCGCGCGGCTGCTGCAGACCGTCGCGGGGGCGCGGCGCCCCGACGGCAGCCCCGTGGAGATCGCCGTCGAGACCAAGCACCCCACGCGCTACGGCTCGATCGTCGAGAAGCGGCTCGCGCAGGTGCTGGCCGAGGCGGGCATGGACGGCGGCGCGGGGCCCAGCCCCGTGCGGGTGATGAGCTTCTCGATCCTCGCCCTGCGGCGGATGCGCCTGCTCACCCCGGGCGTCGGCCTGGTCTGGCTGCTGGAGCGCGTGCCGCCGGGGCTGCGCGAGGGGCGGCTGCCCCGCGGGGTCATGGCCGCCGGGGTCAACGTCGAGGTGATCCGGCGCCATCCCCGCTACGTGTCGCGGGTGCACGAGCGCGGCGGCCAGGTGCACGTGTGGACCGTCGACGAGCCCGAGGACGTGCAGCGCTGCGTCGACGCCGGGGTCGACGTCGTCATCACCAACCGGCCCGAGGCGGTGCTGCACCAGCTCGGCCGGGGGTGAGGGGAGCGCTCACACGTGCTGGGCGCTGCGCCGCGGCAGGACGAGCGCGGCCCACACGGTGCGCGCGACCCGGCGGTCGATGACCCCCCAGGAGCGGGCGATCGCGCCGACGATGTGCAGGCCGCGGCCGGAGACGCTGAACTCCTCGGGCTCCCGCGGCGTGACCGCGGTGGCCGCGCCGCCGTCGGTGACGATCACCTCGACGACGCCGTCCCCGACCTTCCAGCGCACCTCGACGGCGCCCGAGGGCCCCGCCTGGGCGTGCCGGACGGCGTTGCCGAGCAGCTCGGACAGCACGATCTCGGCGTCGTCGACCGAGTCGGTCGGCACGCCGGCGAGCAGGAGGTCCTCGCGCAGGCGCCGCCGGGCCAGGTGCACGGAGACGGCGGCGTGCGGGATGTGCATGACGGTGAGCTCACCGGAGGAGGTGGCGGGCGCGGCGGAGGGCAGCAGGCCAGCAGGATCCACGAGGTCGCTGGTCACGCGTCAGCTCCCTCCTCCTCGCGTGCACGTCAACCCTCCGTTACCCCGCTGTGGCAGGGATGAAACATCACCGACCGCGCGACGGTCAACGGACCTCGAACGAGCGCTTGGACAGCCCGAAGGCGAACCCCTCGACGGCGACGTCGACGCCGGCGTCCGGCCTGGTCCCCGCGCCGAGGGTGAGGAACAGCGGCAGGTAGTGCTCGGGGGTGGGGTGGGCGAAGGGCATGCCGGGCGCGGGACGGGAGCGGTCGGCGAAGCGGGCGAGGGTGTCGACGTCGCCGTCGGCGAGGGCCTGCGCCGCCCAGGCGTCGAAGTCGCTCGACCAGCCCGGGGGCGTGGACAGCCCGAGGAAGTGCTCGCGGCGCAGGAACGGCAGGCCGTGGGTGAGGAAGCCGGAACCGACGACGAGGACGCCGTCCTCGCGCAGCGGGCGCAGCCGGGCACCGAGGGCGAGCAGCGCGTAGGGGTCCTGCGTGGGCAGGCTGAGCTGCAGGACCGGCACGTCGGCGAGGGGGTACATGACCTTCAGCGGCACCCACGCCCCGTGGTCGAGGCCGCGGCTGCGGTGCTCGTGCAGGTCGGTGCCGTCGGGGAGCAGGGACGCGAGGGTGCGTCCGAGCTCGCCGGCCTCGGGGGTGGGGTAGGTCATCGCGAAGTAGCGGGGGTCGAAGCCCGCGAAGTCGTAGACCAGGCCCGGCGCCGCGGCCGTGCTGGAGACGCTCAGCGGCGCGTGCTCCCAGTGCGCGCTCACGACGAGGACGGCGCGGGGCTTGGGCAGGCGCTGGGCCCAGGCGAACAGCTCGCCCATCCACACCGCGTCCTCCAGCAGGGGCGGGGCGCCGTGGCCGAGGTAGAGCGCGGGCAGCGGGCCGTCGGCCGGGGTCCAGGCGCGCTGGGCGGTGCTGAGCGGGGCGGCCTCGGTGAGGAAGCGGGTGTAGGCGTCCATGGTGTCCTCCTGCCTCCACGCTAGTTGAGGGCTCAAGTAATGTCCAGGCCGGACCCGGATGCCGCACCCCCGCGCGCGCGGCGGCTAGGCTCGCGCCCATGGCGAAGAAGGCACGACGCACCTCCGGCACGGCTGCTCGTGCCGCCACGATCGACCCGGCCGACCTGCCCGTCGTCGGCCGCCGCGAGCCCTGCCCCTGCGGCTCCGGGCGGCGCTACAAGGACTGCCACGAGCCGCGCGTCGCCGCTGCCGCCGCGCAGCCCGTGACCCGGCCCTTCGCCGGGCTGCCCGCCGAGTGCGACTGGGTCGCCCTGCGCGAGATCGTCCCCGCTGCCACCGCCGCGGTCCGCACCAGTGCCGCCCACGGCGCGAAGGACGCGACGATCGCCACCGTCCTGCCGATGGCGTGGCCGGGCCTGCACCGCGCCGACGGAACCGTCCTGGCCGCCCTGCAGACCTCCCTCACCTCCCGCACCGACCCGGCCCGCGACGTCGCCGCCACCCTGCTGGCCGCCTGGGCGGGGGAGCCGGGCCGCGCCGTCAGCCCCGACGAGGCCCCCGAGCAGGTGCCGCCGCTGACCGAGCTGCTCGACCTCGACGTCCCCTTCGAGGTGCGCATCCACGACACCTTCGAGTTCTGGCTCGAGGACGCCTCCGGCATCGACGGCGAGGTGCGCGACTCCCTCGAGCGCGCCAACGCCTCGATCGTCCCCACGGTGCGCCTGGAGGGCGTCGAGGCCGCCTACTGGTGCCGCGTCGGCCACCGCCGCCACCTGCGCTGGGTCATGCCGGAGGACGAGGAGGCCCTGCTCGACGGCATCGCCCGCCTGCATGCCGCGGGCGCCAGCAGCCTCGGCGACGGCTCCCGGTACGTGGGCGCCTTCCGCGCCGACGGGCTGCTCGTGCCCGTGTGGGACCTCGCCGACGACGCCGAGGCCGAGGACGTCGAGGCCCCCGCCCGCGCGTTCCACGAGCGGCTGCACGACGCGCTCGCCGTCACAGCCCCGCTCACCCTCGACGAGCGCCGGGCCCGCTCCGGCCTCGTCTCCCGCCAGCTCACCCTGCGGTGACGCGGCGGTGAGCGGGTCGCGGCACCCCCGCCCCACGTCGGGGCTGTCCTCGGGGAGCTGGGTGGCGATCGGGCTGCTCGCCGTCCTCGTCGTGTTCCTCGTGCTGCCGGGCACCCCCACGTCGGTGCGGATCGCGTCCGCGGTCGTCGCCGTCCTGCTCGGCCGCCGGGTGTGGATCGACGTGTCCGAGGTGCTCGCCGACCGTCGAGGGGGCCGGCGGTGAGCACCCGGGTGACGTCGGGTGCGGCGGTCGACCCGCCGGCCCGGCCGCCGTCGGGCGTTGCCGTGGTCATCCCCGCCAAGGACGAGGCGCAGCGGATCGCCGCCACCGTCGCCGCCGCGCGCTCGATCCCCGGCGTCGACCTCGTGCTCGTCGTCGACGACGGTTCCACCGACGAGACGCAGCGGCTGGCCGCCGAGGCGGGGGCCCTCGCCCTGCGCCACCCGCGCAACCGGGGCAAGGCAGCGGCCATGACCACCGGCGCCGCCCGCGTGGCCCGCGCCGACCGCGAGGAGGGCCGCACCGCGCCGCGGGCCCTGCTGTTCGTCGACGCCGACCTCGGCGACACCGCCGCCGCGACCGGCGTCCTCGCCGCCCCCGTGCTCGCCGGCGAGGCCGACATGACGATCGCGGTGCTGCCCCGCCAGCAGACCGCGGGCGGCGGTCACGGGTTCGTCGTGCGGCTGTCGCGCTGGGGGATCCGCTCGTTCACCGGCTGGACGGCCACCCAGCCGCTGTCGGGCATGCGCTGCCTCACCCGGGAGGCGTTCGAGGCCGCGCTGCCGCTGGCCCACGGGTGGGGCGTCGAGACGGGGTTGACCGTCGACCTGCTCACCGCGGGGTTCACCGTGCGCGAGGTCGACTGCGCGCTGCAGCACCGGGTCACCGGCTCCGACTGGCGCGGCCAGCTCCACCGCGGGCGGCAGTTCCGGGACGTCGCGCGGGCCCTGCTGATGCGCCGCATCGCCCGGGCGATGCCCCTGCGCGCGCTGTCGGCGCTGCACCGCAGGTGAGCCTCCCGGCGCGGCCCGTGCCGCCCGAGTCGCCGCCCGCCCCCGGGCGCGCGTCGTGGCGGCCCGCCCTGGCCCTCGGCGTGGTCTCGGCCACCGCCCAGACCACCGTGGGCCTGCTCGGTGCCTCCGCCGCCGTCCCCGATCTCGCGCCCTCCGCGCCGGGGTTCAAGGGGTGGTTGCCGCCCTGGGACCTCGCCGCGGGCCCTTCCGCCTGGACCGTCACGGCCCTGCTCGTCGTCGCGGCCCTCACCGGCGGCGCGGCGGTGCTGCTGGGCCTGCGCGCGTGGCGGGCCGGAGCACGAGCGGACCTGCGCGTGGTCGCCGCCCTCGCCGGCGTGGTGCTCGCCGTGATGGTCGCCGTCCCCGCGCAGGGCTCCGCCGACCACCTCTCCTACGCCGCCTACGGCAGGATCGCGGCGCAGGGCGACGACCCCTACGTCGAGGACCCGCTCGCCTGGCGCGGCGGCACCGATCCCGTGACGTCGTCCGTCCAGCCGCCGTGGCAGCACACCCGCAGCGTCTACGGGCCGGTGGCCACCGCCGCCCAGGCGGCGACCGGCTGGTGGGGCGCCGGGAACCTCCGCGCCACCGTCGGGGCGTGGCAGCTGCTGTGCGGGCTCGCGTTCGCCGGGGCCGCCCTCGCCCTGCACGCCGCGGCCGGTCGCCGCGCCCGGGGCGCCGCCGCGTCCGGCTCCGCACCCTTGCTCGAGTCGCACCGCGACCCGCACGCCAGGGTCGCCGTGCTGTGGACGCTCAACCCGCTGCTGCTGGGACAGCTCGTCCTGGGCGCCCACCTCGACGTCCTGGCGGTGGCGACCGCCGTGGGCGGGCTGGTGCTGCTGGCCCGCCGCCCGCTGCTGGCGGGAGCCCTGCTCGGGGCCGCCGTCGGCATCAAGGCGCCCTATGCCCTGGCCGCCCTCGCCGCGGCGGTGGCCCTGCTCGGCCGGGGCCGCCCGGGCCTGCCCCCCGCCCTGCGCGCCGCCGCCGGCGGACTGCTCGTGCTCGTGCCCGCCCACCTGTGGTCCGGCCCGCACACCTACGACCAGCTGCGCGCCGCGTCGAGGTTCATCAGCCTCGCCGCACCGTGGCGCCTCGTCGCCGACGTCGCCGACCCCCTGCTCGGCACCGCCGCCGTGCGCTCGGTCGTGCCGCGGCTGGCCTGGGTCGCAGCCCTCGGCCTCGCCTGGCTGCTGTGGCGCCGGGCCCGGGTGCACGCTCCAGCCGCCGCTGCGCCCGACGACGTCTCGCTGGAGGCCCTGCGCTGGTTCGCGCTGACGTCGCTGGCCTGGGTGCTCACCGCGCCCTACGTGCTGCCCTGGTACGACGCGATGATGTGGGCTCCGCTGGCGCTGCTCGCCTGGGGGCCCACCCTCGACGCGGCGCTGTTGGCCCGGCTCGTCGTCCTCGTCCTCGCCTACGTGCCCGGCCTCAACGTGGGCGTCCCGGCCGCCCTGACCACCGTGACGATCGGCGCGCGGCACTACGTGGCGCCGTGGCTGACCGCCGCGGTGCTGGTCGTGGTGGTGCGCTGGGCCTGGCGCCGTGCGCCCGACCTCCGAACCGACACGCGTTCCGGCGGCGACCCGGCCTAGCGCCCGGGCCTGCGGGCGTTGATCCTGGCCAGCGTGCGCTGTCGCGCCGTGCGGGGCGCGGCGGGCGGGCCCTGCGGCCGGGGCGAGGTGCGAACGGCGGGGGGCCGCTCCTGGTCGTCCAGCTCCAGGGCGCGCGCGGTGACGGCCACGAGCAGCGGCACTGCCATCGCCCCGGCGACGGCGGGGATCGCCGCGCCCGAGTCGTTGAGGGCGAACCCCAGCACCATCAGCACGGCGAAGGCGACCAGCGCCGGGCGCAGGGCCCGCGAGCGCTCGTAGGCCGACTCCAGGGGCCGCACCCCGGATCGGGCCGGACGGGCGAGGACCCGGACGACGAACGCCACCGCCACGGGCACGGGCAGGCTGATCGGGCGCAGCAGGATCTGCAGGTTCTGCTCGGCCTTGCGGCGCACCACCGACCACGCGCCGCCGTCGATCACGGTCTGCACGAACCGCCCCAGGTGAGTGCGGTCGGTGGCGGGGCGCGCCCAGTCCAGCAGCGACAGGGCCACGAGGACGGCGACGGTGAGCCCGCCGACGGCCGCCATCCGCCGCCAGGTGAGCCGGACCCCCGCCACGAGCAGCGCCAGCACGGCGAAGGCGGGCAGGATCGCCGGGGGCCCGCCGAAGTCGCTGCCCAGGCCCGGCGTGCCGTCGACGATCACGCAGGCGACGCCGATGCCGGCGACCGCCAGGGCAGCGCGGCGGGGCCGTTCGCGGCGCAGCAGCGCGTCGGCGGCGTCGGCCGCCGCCAGCAGGCAGCCGGTCGCGAACAGCGCGAAACCGGGGTTCGAGAAGCCGTAGAAGCGGCCCGCCACCAGCGGCTGCACGCCCATCAGCGAGCTGAGCACGAGGTGGCTACCGGTCAGCACGTCGCCGCCGAGGACCAGCGCCGTGGCCGCCCCGACGGTTCCGAACGGCGCGAGCAGCCGCTCGCGCCCGGGCAGCAGCAGCGCCGGGACGGCGATCAGCAGGGTGAACAGGGCGACGGCACCGGTCACCGCCCAGCCGGAGGAGCTCGCCCGCCACCACGGCAGCAGGTTCGCGAGGAACGTCGCGGCGGGCACGGCGGCGAAGGCGACGCCGGCGGCACGCACCCGGCGCAGCACGGGCCGGCGCCGCTCGGGGGAGTCCGACAGGCGGCGGACCACGAGGGTCGCGCCGCCGAAGAGCACCAGCTGGGCGGCGACGAACCCGCCGAAGAACCAGGGCACCACGCGGTGCATCTCGACGGCGGCGCGTTGCAGGTCGAGCACGTGCCGGCGGTGCGCGGCGTCGGAGCCGTGCCGCTGCACCGGCACCAGGGGCGAGCCGACGGCCCCGCCGGGCACGTCCACGCCGAGCAGGCGCACGAGCGTGGGCAGGAGGTCGGTGGCCTGGGCCATGCCGTCCTGCCGGGTGGAGGGGCTGCCGAGCAGGCTGCCCCCGTACCGGACGCCGTCGGGGCCGGGCCCGCCCGCCGCGAGCAGCTGCAGGCGCGGCTCGTCCCCGCCGTCGTCGGCGAGCCCCGCGACGATCAAGGTGGCGCTCTCGGGCAGCGCCGCCGCGACGGCGCGCACCCGGTCGTCCAGGACGCCGAGCTGCAGGTCGTGGGGGAGCGCGCGGGTGCCCGCCGCCGCGCGGGCGGCGGCGTCGTCGAGCGTCCCGCCGATGTCCACGAGGACCAGCCGGGCACCGGCGTCCACGGCCGCCGTGACCTGTTCGGCGAGCGGCGCCGGGTCGGGGGAGTCCTCCGTCGTCACGGCGGTGGCGGCGCCCGAGCCGAGGCCGGGCCAGACGCGTGGGGCCCGGCCGTCGGGCCCCGCGAGGGCCAGTGCGGCCCCGGGCCCGACGGCCGCGGCCGGCACCCCCGCGGCCTGCAGGGTGGTGGCGAGGAGGCCGGGCGTCGCGTCGAAGGACTGCCCGGCCAGCGCCGTCACGATCCGCTGCCAGCCGAGGACGGTCGCGGGCCCGCCGGGGGCGGCCGGCGGCGTGACCTCGGGGGCCCGGCAGCG
Organism: Kineosporiaceae bacterium; assembly: GCA_046330935.1. Classification (GTDB taxonomy): domain Bacteria; phylum Actinomycetota; class Actinomycetes; order Actinomycetales; family Kineosporiaceae; genus JAXLRU01. The sequence continues at coordinate 305,953 of JAXLRU010000002.1, read as the reverse complement.
ACCGCCGTCGAGGTCGTCGGCCGCGCGCCGTCCGGTGCCGACGGCCAGCCAGCCGTCCACGGGGCACGCGGTGGCGCGGACGCTGCGGACGGCGAGCGTGCCCACCGAACCGCCGCCGAGCGTGGCCAGCGTGGGGGTGGCGTCGGAGACGTCCTCCCAGGTCAGGCCGCTGGTGCCCAGCAGGACGACCGGTCCGGAGACGGCGGCGGCCGAGCGCGGCGCGGCGGAGGCGGCGGGAGCGGCCAGCGCGGCGAGGCCCACGGGGCCGAGGACGATCCCGACGATCAGCGAGAGGGTCGTGACGAGGCCCGCGGACGCCGTCCGCCCGGGCCTGTTCGGCTGCGGCACCGGCTCAGCGTAGTTGCCCCCGCCGGGCGTCCCGGGCCCCCGCGAACGGCGCGATCGCCCGGCCACGGGACAATGGGGTGGTGACCAGGCGTGAGCATGACAGCCCTCGGTCCCTCGCAACCCTCGTGTCCTCGCTGGTCACGCCCGAGAGCGGGCCGGCGACGGGGGGCGGCGAACGGCGCGCGGGGCGCTGGGTCGCCGTGGGGGTGCTGGTGTTCCTCGCGGCCTCGGCCCCGGCGGTGTGGCGGTACCTCGTCGCCTACCCGCGCGAGATCTGGCAGGTCGACCTCGAGGTCTACCGGGCCGGCGGCCGCGCGCTGTGGGACGGCTTCCCCCTCTACCTCGTGCGCACGCCGTCGCCGCAGTTCCTGCCCTTCACCTACCCGCCGTTCGGCGCGATCGCCGCGCTGCCCCTGGCCGCGGTCTCGTTGACCGCCGCCGGTTGGTGCTGGACGGCGCTGCAGCTGGGCCTGCTCTGGTACGTCGTGGGCCGCTCGTTCGCCCCGCTGCTGCGCCGGGTGGGCCCGCGCGCGGGACTGGTGCAGGGGTTGCTCGCCGCGGTGGCGGTGTGGTTCCTGCCGGTGCAGGACGGCCTGCGCTACGGGCAGGTCAACGCCGTGATCGTGGCCCTGTGCCTGGCGGACCTCACGCGCCGTGACTCGGCTCGCCTGCCGCGCGGGGTCCTCGTCGGGCTCGCCGTGGCGGTGAAGCTGACCCCCGGCGTGTTCTGGCTGCACTGGGCCTTCTCGCGCCGCTGGCGCCCGCTCGTCGCGAGCGTCGTGGGCTTCGTGGTGGCCACGGCGGGCAGCGCGGTCGTGGCGCCGGGGGCCTCGCGGGAGTTCTGGACGAGCGCGCTGTGGGACCCGGACCGCCTGGGCCCCAACGACGGCACCCCGAACCAGTCCGTGCGGGGCGTCCTGCTGAGGATCGGGCCGCAGGGCACCGCAGGCAGCCTCGTCTGGGTGGTCCTGGCGGGCCTGGCCCTCGCCGGCGGCCTGCTCCTGGCCCGGAGGTTGGAGCGTCAGGGGGACGCGGTGGGCGTGGTGGCGGTGGTCGGCCTGACCGCGCTGCTGGTCTCACCGGTGTCGTGGATCCACCACGCGTTCTGGGTGGTGGTCGCAGTCGGCGTGCTGGTCGGCGACGGCCGGGGGCGGGGCCGGGTCGTGGCGGCGGCGATCGGTGCGGGGCTGATGCTCCTGCGCCTGCCCTGGTGGGGCGGGGCGTGGCTGGCGCAGGGATCCGCCCCGCACCTCGTGGCCCGGGCGGCCGAGAACTGCTACCCGGTGTTCGTGGTGGCAGGGCTCGTGGCGATCGCGGTGGTGAGCCGGACCCCTCAGGAGGGGCGTGCGGCGGAGGGAAGCGCCCCGAGGGACGCCGCCGCCGAGGGCGCCGAGGGGGAGAGCACGGCACGGTCCTTGACCGCGTAGTGCTCGTGCAGCCCGAAGGCGACGTCGGCGACGTGCGATCGGGTGTGGACGCCGGCCGCGTCGAGGCCGCGGGCGTAGGCCGCGAGCGCCTCGTCGGGCCGACCGGCCAGCTGCAGCCGCTCGGCGAGCTGCCGCCACAGCGTGGCGGTGCGCCGGCTCGTCGGGCAGCCGTCGAGGACCTCCCGTGAGGAGCGGTACTGCACCATGCCCTCGTCGTGGCGGCCCTGCGCGACCAGGCTGTCGCCGAGGATCAGCAGGGTGCGCGCGAGGTCGAACCCGGGGTGGGCGCTGAAGTGCAGGAGGGCCTGCCGGGCCAGCTGCTCGGCGCGGTCGCCGTGCCCGAGCATGATCTCGGCGATGCTGCGCACGCTGCCCCACAGGGCGAGGTCGGGCGGGCTGCCGAGATCGCGCAGGTCGGGCAGGGCGTCGTCGAGGAGCGTGACCGCTTCGGTGATGCGCTGCGGGTCGAGCGTGAGCAGCAGCAGGGCGGCGTCGACCTTCAGGCGGGGCAGGTCGCGCTCGCGGCCCATCTCGCCGAGGATCGCGAGCGCACGCTCGCAGTAGCGCAGCGCCTCCAGGGGGCTACCGGCGGCCTCGGCCACGAACGCCGCGTTCCAGTAGATGGACGCCCGGCCGCGGCTGGCCCCCGACCCCTCGGCGATGGTGACGAGCCGCTCGGCCCACAGCCGACAGTGCAGGAAGTCGCCCAGCTCGAAGTACGCCCACATCAGGGTGGAGGACAGGCGCAGGTGTTCGTCGCTGCCGGTCATCCCCCGACGCTCGACGGCCGCGACGCCCTGGGAGCCGACGCGGACGGCGGCGTGCAGGTCGCCGGAGTCGAGGTAGTAACCGCACATCGCGAGGCTGACGTCGGCGACGGGGAGATCGCACTCGCCGGCGATGCAGCGCTCGTAGACGGGCATCAGGGTGCGGGCGGCGCCGACGAGGTCGTTGTCACGCTCGTAACTGCGGGCGAGCAGGAACACCGCCTCGTCGCGGGTCGCGGCGTCGAGGCCGGGCTGCTCGAGGAGATGGGTCAGCCGCTCACGGGCGCTGGTGTGCTCGCCGTGGCTCAGCGCCAGCTTGATGTAGGCGATCTCGAGCTCGTGCAGGCGCGTGCGCGCGTCGAGCTCGTGCGGGTCCTCGTTGAGGGATTCGACGGAGACCCCGAGCCGGGACGCGAGGGTCCGCAGTGCTGCGGGGCTCGGCTGGCGCTTTCCGCTCTCGATGAGCGAGACGTAGGAGGCCGACAGGTCGTCCTGGGCGAGTTCGCCCTGGGACAGCCCGGCCTGCAGTCGCAACTGCTTGAGCCGCTCGCCTAGCGTCGCCACGTGTCGTCACTCCCACCGGTTCGGGTCGGGCCGGTCGCCCCCGGGTCGCGGCACGACCCGGTCCTGCACTCGGGGTGACCGCGTCCTGAGAGGCGTTGTCACGCCTGCCCGTCCCTGGTCCCCCTGCGTTCCACCGCGCGCGCGGCTCTTTTTTTTCCACAAGAGACGCCCAGTGCCTCGCATGTCGACGACTCCTCTGTCACGATCGGGTCTGACCCCAAGTCAAACCGTCGTGACAGAGGAGTGTCCCATGTCTCGCGTCCTTGCTGCCTGCGTTGCCACCTTCCTGCTCGCCGTGGTGGGCACGACCTCCGTGGGCTCTTCCACCATCTCGTACCACAAGCAGGCCGGCGGTTGCTGCCGGCTCTGACGACGACCGTTTCCTCCGTATTTCTCCAGGTCAGCCCACCTGGAGAAGCGCGGCGGCCACGCTCGTCCCTCGTTCAGGGCGTGGGCGGGGAGATGATGGCCCGACACCTCCCCGCCCACACCTGACGCATCCTCCGGGCAGCTCCTGCGGCCAGGGGCAGTAGCTGCCCGGTGGTGCGCTGCCCACTATAGTCACACTTCTCGTGACTGCGCAGTCAATCGGGGATGACAATCTCGAACAACTCTCGGTAGCCTCGGCCATGCCGCGACAGCGACGCGGCGGAAGAGCACCCGCTGAGTCCGTGGCATCGCACCTCCCCTGGCGAGATCACCGTCATGACGTGACTCGACAGTCCAGTCACGAACTTGAGCGCCGTCGGTCAACTTCCGTCGTCGCGCCCGCGGCAGGAACGTGCCGTGGGCCTCAGGGGTGCCCATCGCGCGACGAGCGACGCGATCCCGGCCGGTCTCGGGGGCCGGTCGGATTCGCCTCGTCGGGGGCGCAGGGTCGGGGGCCGCTCGCAGCACGGGCGGCCCCCGACCCCTTCGATCGCCCCGTCACCCCGGGGCACAGGAGCGTCAGGGCACGCGCACGAGCAGGCCCTGGTGCCGCACGGCCACCCGCAGCACCCTCGACGCCCCGATCGGGTCGCCGTCGATCTGGGCCTGCAGGGGCTCCTCGCACAGGATCTCCAGCGAGCGGCAGCGGAAGTGCTCGATCACCGGCGTCCGGTGGGTGCGGGTGAGGACGGCCGTCACGACCGCGACCCACCCGACCAGGCCTCGCGGGCTCACCGTCACCACGTCGAGCCACCCGTCGTCCACGAGCGCCTCGGGCATGAGCCGCACCCCGCCCGCCAGGGCGCCGCAGTTGCCGATCACGACGCTGCGGACGCGTCGCATGATCGGCGCGCGACCGTCCATGTGCAGGGCGATCCGGCGCCGCTTACCGCGCAGATTGGCCGCCCCGGCGACCACGTAGGCCCACCACCCCACCCGCTCCTTCAGCCGGGGGTCGACGGCCGCCATCACGTCCGCGTCGAAACCGAGCCCCGCCATCACGAGGAACGCGGGGGCGTCGGGGTCCCCGCCGCCGCCCACCGGCGGGTCGATCTCGGCCTGCGCGACGTCGATGGCCCTGTCCCGCCCGAGCATCGCCACCCGCAGGGCCTGCGTGCGATCGGTGATCGGCAGCTGCAGGTTGCGCGCCAGCAGGTTGCCCGTCCCCGCCGGGAGCAGGGCCAGGGGGACCCCGGTCGCGGCCAGCTCACCCGCCACCATGCGCACCGTGCCGTCCCCGCCGAGGGCCGCGACCACGTCGGCGCCGGCGGCCAGGGCCTGGCGTGCCTGCCCGCGCCCCGGGTCCTCCGGCGTCGTCTCCAGCCACAGCGGCTCGCGCCAGCCGGCCAGCGCGCACGCCCCGCCGATCCAGGCCCGTTCGGTCGCCGTGTCCACGACCTTGGTGGGGTTCACCACGACGGCGAGCAGGGGCAGCTGCCGGGCAGGGGGTTCGGAGGGGCCCGGATCGGGCGCGGCGGCGGCCGGCGCGGCCACGGCGTCATGATCGGCGGGCGAGGGGCCCGACGCCCGGGCGAGCAGCACCACGAGGGCCGCGGCGAGCACGAGGACGACGAGCAGCACCGTGATCTGCGCGCCCACCCCGGACATGGGGTTCACCGTAGGCCCGCGGCCGCCGGGCGCGCGCCCGCGACACCCGATTCCGGTTGCCTCACGGCATAGGGTGACCCTGTGATCGACCTGCGCTTCCTTCGTGAGAACCCCGACGTCGTCCGCGAGAGCCAGCGCCGCCGAGGTGACGACGAGTCCCTCGTCGACGCCGTCGTCGACGCCGAGTCCCGCAGGCGCAGCGCCCTCGCCGAGTTCGAGCGGTTGCGCGCGGAGCAGAAGGCAGCGGGCAAGGACGTCGCGAGGGCCGCCGGCGAGGCCAAGCAGGCGCTGCTGGCCCGTACGAAGGAGCTCTCCGAGCAGGTCAAGGCGCTGCAGGCGGCGGCCGACGCGGCCAAGGCCGAGCTCGACGAGCTGGCCCGGCGCATCCCCAACGTCGTCGAGGCCGACACCCCCGCGGGCGGTGAGGACGACTACGTCGTCCTGCGCGAGGTGGGCACGCCCCGCGACTTCGCCGCCGAGGGCTTCGCGCCCCGTGACCACATGGAGCTCGGCGCCCTGCTCAAGGCCATCGACACCGACCGCGGCGCCAAGGTGTCGGGGTCGCGGTTCTACTTCCTCACCGGCGTCGGGGCCCGGCTGGAGCTGGCGCTGCTCATGTGCGCGGTCGACCAGGCCGTCGCCGCCGGGTTCAGCCCGGTGATCACGCCTACGCTGGTCAAGCCCGAGATCATGCAGGGCACCGGTTTCCTCGGGGCCCACGCCGACGAGATCTACCACCTGCCCGCCGACGACCTCTACCTCGTCGGCACCTCGGAGGTCGCCCTCGCCGGCTACCACGGCGGCGAGATCCTCGACCTGTCCGCCGGGCCGCTGCGCTACGCGGGCTGGTCGGCGTGCTACCGCCGCGAGGCGGGCTCCTACGGCAAGGACACCAAGGGCATCATCCGCGTCCACCAGTTCCACAAGGTCGAGATGTTCACCTGGTGCCGTGTCGAGGACGCGCACGAGGAGCATCTGCGCCTGCTCGCGTGGGAGGAGGAGATGCTGGCCAAGGTCGAGCTGCCCTACCGGGTGATCGACGTCGCGGCCGGCGACCTCGGCTCCTCGGCGGCCCGAAAGTACGACTGCGAGGCGTGGGTGCCCACGCAGGGCCGCTACCGCGAGCTCACCTCCACGTCGAACTGCACCACCTTCCAGGCCCGCCGCCTCGACGTCCGCGAGCGCAACCCCCACGCGCCCGAGCAGGGCAACCGGCACGTGGCCACCCTCAACGGCACCCTCGCGACGACCCGGTGGCTCGTCGCGATGCTGGAGAACCACCAGCAGCCCGACGGCTCGGTGCGGGTGCCGCAGGCGCTGCGGCCCTACCTCGGCGGCCTCGAGGTGCTCACCCCCGACGCGGCCGGGACGGCCGGGTGAGCCTCGCGGACGGCGGGGGACTGCTCGGCGGCGTCGTCCCCGAGCTCGTGGCCCTGGACATCGACGGCACGGTGCTCGGCTACGACGGCACCCTGCACCCCTCGATCCCCGGGGCGCTGGAGGCGGCGCTCGCCGCCGACGTGCACGTCGTCCTCGCCACCGGCCGGGAGGTGCACTCGACGCTGCCCGTGACGCAGCTGCTCGGCCTCACGCAGGGGCACGCGGTCTGCAGCAACGGTGCCGTCACCATCGCTCACGACGCCGGGGCCCCCGAGGGCTTCCGCGTCGTGCGCAGCGTCACCTTCGACCCCGGCCCGGCCCTGGGCCTGCTCGCCCCCGTCTTCCCCGACGCGGTCTTCGCCGTGGAGCGCCCCGGCGGGCACCTGATGCTCAGCGGCGCCTTCCCCGAGGGGGAGCTGTACGGGCGCTGGGAGATCGTGGCGCCCGCGGAGCTCACCGCGCAGCCCGTGAGTCGGCTGGTGGCCAGGGCGCCGCACCGCGCCCCCGAGGAGTTCTGGCCGCTCGTGCAGCGCGCGGGGTTGCACGGGGTCTCCTTCACCGTGGGCTACACGGCGTGGCTCGACATCGGCCCCGCGGGCGTGAGCAAGGCCAGCGCGCTGCAGGGGCTGTGCGAGCAGCTCGGGGTCGATCCCGGCGAGACGGTGGCCGTGGGGGACTGGCGCAACGACCTGGAGATGCTGCGCTGGGCGGGCCGGGGGATCGCCATGGGGCAGGCACACGCCGAGATCCAGGAGGCGGCCGACGCCGTCACGCTGCCCGTCGAGGACGGCGGGGTCGCCCAGGTGCTCCGTGCCGCCGCGTCCGCGCGTGCGTCGGCGGTGTGACGGTGGCGTTCCGAACGTCGTGACGCCGTTCAGGTAGCGTTTCTGTCCTGGTTCACCCCTGTTACTTCCGTGAGGTAATGCACGCGGTGCACCACGGTGTCGGTCGGCCGTGCCACCATGCGGAGGGACTGACACACGAAGCGTGGTCATCCGTCGCCGTCCGCGACCGGGTTTCAGCCCGGCTGCGGGTCCCGGAGGTTGTCGTGCTGCACGAGGTCCGCAGTCTGCAGGTCACCGCCGCCCCGACCGGCTCCCCCGCCGCACGCGCGGGTGCCGCGCTCCTGGCCGGCCCGCTGGCGGGGCTCACGCCGGCCGCACCCACGGCGCCCGCGCGGCGTCTTGGCCTCGCCGCCGTCGTCCTGCACGCCGCCGGCACCGGCGACGTCGCCCCCCTGCTCGCGTGGATCGGCGCTGCGGCGGACCAGCCCGAGGCCGAGGTCGTCCTCGACACCGCGGCCGGCGTGCCGCTGGCGGCGGGCGATCACCTCGGCGAGGACGAGGTGGCGGTGCTGGAGCGCGCCCTGCGCCGTGACGGCGACGTCCCCGCGGTCACCGCCGGGGGCGTGCCGGGAGTGAGCACCGTCGGCGTCAGCCTCTACGACGCGCTGGGCCGCGACGACGTGCGGCTGCTGCTGGCCCGGCTCGTGCACCTGATGGCGCCGGGCGTCCCCTGTGTCAGCGCCGAGGCGCTCGCGCGGCTCGACGTCGCGCGGCCGGTACGGACGGCGGACGACGACGACGTCGCGGCCCTGCTGCGCCGCCCGGTGCTCGACGCCGCCGTGCGGCTCGTGCGGCTGCGCCAGGAGCACCCCGCCTTCGGCGGCAGCTTCGACTGCGGCGCGGGCACCCGCCCGACGCCGGCCGGGCCGGACGACGAGGGCGCACCGTGCGGGGACACCGCCGCCGAGCTGCGCGCCCGCCTCGGCGGTGCGGCCGACGCACGCCGTCGCGCCGCGGACCCCCTGGCCGACGTCACGCCGTCCGTTCCCGCACCGCCCGGAGCGCCTGAACTGCCCGACGCGCCCGGCGCGCCGGTGAGTGCCGCTTGGCTGCGCTGGACCAGCGGGAGCGACCAGGTGGTGCTCGTCGTGGAGCCGGAGCAGGACGCGTTCCGCCTCGCGGTCACCACGCCAGAGGGTTGGGTGTGTGCGCGCTCCGTGCGCGAGGTCCGCGACCTCGCGGTGCCCGTGGCCGCCTGAGCGGCCCGCCGCGCGTCAGTCGAGGCTGAGCCAGGACGACAGGCGAGGGGTGACCCCCGCCTGCTCCAGCCAGCGGCTCTCGCCCCAGCGCACGACCTGCTCACCGCGCTGCAGCAAGAGGTCGATGACGTCGTCGTCGCCCGCGCCCGCCAGCGCGCGCACGACCAGGCCGACCTCCTGCGGGACGACACGGACCTCGTAGTGGTACTCGGGGGCGGAGAACGTGGAGTCGCGGCGCACGTGGGTGCCGGCCAGGCACAGGCCGCCCTCGGTGTCGAGGTGGGCGGTCACCCGCAGGCCGTCGCGGTCCCAGATCAGGCAGCTGCGCACCGGCACGGGGGCGGATGCAGGGGTGGTCGCGCGGGTGGGGCGTCGACGCAGGGCCGTCCACCCACCGAACCCCCGTCGCGCCTGCGCGCCCGCCATCCAGACCTCCTCGTCCGTCTCCACCCCACGCCGGTTCGCCGGTTCGAGGGGTGGGTCCGCGACCGCCCCCGCGGAGTCAGACCACTGCGCACCACTCGCGCCGTCACGAGCTGGCCCCACGGCCCGGCGCCGGGGATGTCCGCGGACAGCCCTCGGGTGCGGGCGCATGGCGCCACCGAGAGTGGACGCTAGCCCACAGGAGGGCACTTCGGGAGGCGATTGCCCTGGTCACCTTCCGGACAACTGGAAGTCTCGGGGGCACCTCGCAGGTCGAAACGATGCAATCCTCCGAAGGAACGGGTCGGGATCATCCGCGTGAGCCGCCCCCGGACCGGGTACGCCACCAGCGAGCACGAGGCCGGCCCGGCCTCACCAGCCCTTGGAGGAGACATGTCCCTCGACGGAACCACGGGCCCCGGCACCAGCCCCATGGCCTTCCCGCCCGCCCCGATCATGCCCATGCCGGGTGAGCGCGAGCGCGACGGGTCCAAGCGGTCGCTGCAGGACGCCGTCGACCGCGGCGCCCACCACGAGGACCGCGTCGACGACGTCCCCGACGAGCCGTGGACCGCGGCCGACGTGATCGACGCCACGAAGGTGGACGACGAGGCCCACGAGGCATTGGCCCGCCTGCGCCCCGAGCACGGGTGATCTCGGAGCCGACCAGCGGGTCGGCTCAAGGTCGGCCTCCCGCGGCCGACGGGGGATCAGGGCGGTGCCCGCGCGCGTCGACACGCGCGCGCCAGGGCGTCCCCACGACGGCGCGGGAGGTGACGTGGGCGACCAGGACGACAGGCGTGAGCTGCTGCATAACGCCGCCGCGCTGCCCGCCGTCAACACGCTGCTGCGAGTCCTGCTGGGCGGGGCGCGCGGCGGCGGGGAGGCCCTCGCCGAGGCGCTGACGCGCGTGGCCCAGGGGCAGGCGCCCGACGCCGGTGCGCGCGTCAGCGACGGTTTCGCCGACCTGCCCACCCGCGTCGAGGACCTCATCCCCGCACAGCGGCGCGGGGAGCGCCCCTACGTCGTCGTCTCCGCCCCTCGCTACGCCGGGGACGTCGAGGGGCCCCGGCAGGGCGTGTCGTGCGCGCTCGTCTGGGCCACCCAGCGTGGGGTCGTCGAGTTGCCCACCCGCTACCGCGACACCCAGACTCTCGACCAGGGCCTGCGGGTGTGGCTGCTGGAGGTGGACGGCCCGGCGGTGCGGGTGCAACGGCGGGCCTTCGTGCGCGTGCCGCTGTCGGTACCGGTGACCGTCCGCACGTCCCGCCTCGACGCCGCCGTTCCGCCCCCCGCCGCAGCCGCCTCCGCCGATGCGCCCGGCGCGTCCGGCGCCCGGGAGGGGGACCCCGCCGCGCCGCCCGAACTGCTCGACGGGCGCACCCTCGACCTCAGCGAGGGCGGCCTTCGCTGCGTCCTGCCCGCCCCCGCCCTCCCGCCCGACCTGCCGGTCGACGTCGCGTTCGCCGTGAACGGCGACCAGTTCCGGTTGAAGGCGGCGATCGTGCGGGCCGTCCCCGGGCGCGCCGGGGCGCGCGGCCCGAGCGGGACGTTCGAGACGGCGATCCGCTTCGTCGAGCCGGGCAGTCGGGGGGACGACCTGCGCAGGCTCGTGTTCGCCGAGCAACTGCGGCTGCGGCGCAGCGGGCTCGACTGAGGCGATCCACGACGACGTAGGCTGCGCGGGTGCGTTTCCGTGTGTCGCGGTCCCTGCTGGCCCTGCGCCTGACGTCGTTTCTGGTGCTGCCCCTCGTCGTGTGGTGGGTGGGCCTGCTGACGCTCGACATGGGGCCCGCCGCCTACGCCATCGGGGTGCTGTTCAGCCTCCCGGCGGTGGCGTATGCGCTGATCAGCCTGCGCTTCTCGGTGACCCTCGACCGCGACGTCCTGGTGGTCCGGGCGCTCGGCGCGCACTCGATCCCCGCGTCGTCGATCCGGGCGGTCTCGATCCGCCAGCGGGGCCTACGGCTGATGGTGCTCGTCGACACGGTGCGCCACGGGTGGATCCCGCTGCCCGCCCCGCTCGCCCTCGCGTTCTGGGGGCGGGAGCGGTTCGAGCGTCAGCACCAGGCGATCACCGACTGGTGGGAGGCGTCCCGCCGCGGCTGAGGGCGGGGGCCGGCTCAGCCGACGACGTCGAGGCGGTGCCCGAGCGAGGCGGCCGCCGTGGTGGCGGGCGCGGGCCGTGCGGGTGCGAGCGCGGCCAACTCGGCCGCGACCGTGTCGCGACGGCGCTCGGCGCGCTCGGTCACCTCGCCGATCAGCGCGACCACCTCGTCGCGCCGGGCGACCAGCGAACGGGGCAGCGCACCGGCCGGGACGGCGAGGTCGGGCCAGACGGGCTGGTGCCCGTTGCTGATCCGCTCGGCGAGGTCGATCACCGACTGCTCGACCGCGTCGAAGTAGCTGATCCAGCGCGCGACGGCACTGCCGGGAGCCGCGGACGGCACCGGCGCGCGCATCGGCACGGGGACGGTCATGGTCAGGCGGCCCCGTCCACGTGCCCCTCGGGGGACGGCGTCACCCCGCCGCCGGCGGTCATGCCGGCCGCGCTGTGCCAGGCGTCCCGCAGCGGCTCGATCAGCTCGCGGCAGTCGGCCACGCGCTGCGGGTCGTTGCGCAGGCGGGCCTGCATGAGCTCGTTGACCAGCCACAGGTACAGCCGGGCCAGCGGCTCGCCCTGCGGCCAGATCTCCAGATCCAGCGTGGCGTGCAGCTCCAGGAGGATCTCCTGGGCCCGGCCCAGCCGGTGCCCGGTCGTGGCGATGTCGCCGCCGGTCATCGCCAGCTCGGCGGTGGCCAGGTCGCTGACCAGCCGGTCGTACAGCATGGTCAGCAGGCGCGCCGGCGACACCGTCTCGGCGGCGTCGGCCGCGTAGCGTGCCTGCGCCAGTCCGTACGACATCGGGCCTCCCTCGCGCCGGGTCGTCCCGGCGCTGCTCGTCTCGGTGAAGCTGTCGGCGGGTGCGGGGTGCTCCTGAAGGGCCCGGCGTCCTCGTGCGGCCGGCCGGGCCCCGCAGCGGTCAGTACGACATGGTGCTGAGGCCACCGAGTGCGCTGGCCTTGTTCTTCAGGCTCGAGATCGCCGTCTCCATGGCCGTGAACTGCCGCATGAGCTGGCTGCGCTTGTCCTCGAGGCGGCGTGTCCAGGCGTCGGACTGGTCCTGCAGGTCCTTCACGTCGGCGTCGCGCCCGGCCTTGGCGGTGACCAGGGAGCCGTCGGTCTTGTTGGTGGCGCGGTCGACCAGGCTGACCAGGCGTTGGGCGAGGCCCTGGTCGTAGGTGATCGAGCCGACGTCGCCGCTGGTCGCCGTGACGTCGGCGTCGGTGAAGGACGTGCGGATCGACAGGCCCACGGCGCCGCCGGTGCCCTTGGCCAGGGTCAGCTGGTCGCCGGAGCCGACCGCGGTCTGGCCGTCGATCTCGCCCTGGACGTCGGCGCCGGCCACGAGCTGAGTGCCCGCCACGCCGCCCCACTCGGTGGTGAACGACTGCGCCGCCCCGGCGCCCAGGGCGGTGAGCACGATGCTGCCGCCGTTGACGGCGGCGCTGACGCCGAGTTTGCCGACGGAGCGCGCATTGACCGCGGCCACGACGTCGGCGAGGGTGTCGCCCGCCCCCGCGGTGTAGGACACGACGGTCGAGCCGCGCATCAGCACCACGGTCTGGCCCGAGATGATCCCGCCGGGCGGGTCCATCTTCCACTGCTCGCGGGCAGCCGAGACGGCCACCTTGAGGTTGTAGGTGCCCGGCCGGGTGGAGTCGTCGGCGCGGGAGAAGCTCGCCGTCCCGGTCACGCCCGCCTCGGGCGTGAAGGAGACGTTCGCACCGAACGCCCTCGCCGTCGCCGTCGGGTCGGCCTTGAACTTCGTCGTGAACGCGGTCTTGTCGAAGGTCAACTTGCCGTCGCGGGTCAGGTCGACGCCCGGGGCGCCGGACAGGCCCACCTGCGACAGGATCTGCTGCTGGAGCGCGCGGACCGAGGGCTCGCCCATCAGCGGGCCGCCGGTCTTCGTCGTCGAGTCGTAGGCGGTCTGCTTGGCCACCGAGGCCAGGAGGTCGTTGACCGACTTCACCAGGGCGTCGATGTCGTCGGCGACCTTGCCGCCGTCGAGGCTCGCCTCGACCGTGACGCCGTTCTCGAGCTTCGAGACGGTGAAGTCCAGGCCCGGCGCGATGCCGCTGAAGGTGTTGGACGACGACGTGACGGTGTAGGCGCTGGGGCCGGAGCCCATCGTGACCTGGGCGTCCGCGGCCTGCGTGAGCACCGAGACGCCCGAGAAGCCGTCGAGCCCGGCCAACGTGAAGGACGACGCGGTGCCCGAGGTGCCCGCGGCGACCTGCAGGCGGTAGCTGCCGGGAGCCACCTGGACGGCGGCGGCGCGCAGGCCGGTGCCCGAGGAGTTGATCGCCGAGACGACCTCGCCGAGGCTGCCCGCGCCGACCGAGATCGACTTGGTGGTGCCGTCGGCCTTGGTGAACGTCAGGGGGCCGGAGGCGACGACGGCGCCGGTCGAGGACACCGTGTCGTCGGAGACCAGGGTGTGGGTGGCGGCCAGGGCGGTGACGTCGAACGTCAGCGACGCCGAGACGGTGCCGGTGGCGGTCGCCTTGACGTTGGTCGAGGACGACGTGGCGGTCGAGCCGACCCAGCTGGAGGTCTTGGCGATCGCCTTGGCCTTCTCGGCCACCGTCTTCAGCGACGTGATCAGCGACGAGTATGCGTCGGAGGTCTTCTGCGCGGTGGTCTGACGGCTCTGGATCATCTGCTGTTGGCGACCCTCGACCTGCACGAGCTGGTCGACGATCGAGGCGGTGTCCAGGCCGGTGACGGCCCCGCTGATGCTCAAGCCGGCCATGGCGTCCTCCCGGCAACGGCGATGGGTCGGGGCGCGCGCCGCCGCCTCCCCGTCGAGTGATCACGAGGCGCGGGCGCGTGCAGGTGGGTCCGGCGGGGAGGTCCCCGGGCCGGACCCGAGTGCTGTGGAGCGTGGTGGAACGTGACGCGGTGGCGCTCGCGCGCCCCCGGGTCAGCGGAGCAGCTGCAGGACGCCCTGCGGGGCCTGGTTGGCCTGCGAGAGCATCGCGGTACCGGCCTGCGACAGGATCTGGCTGCGGGTGAAGGAGACCATCTCCTGAGCCATGTCGGTGTCGCGGACCCGGCTCTCCGACGCGGACAGGTTCTCGACCGCGACGTTGAGGTTGTTGATCTTGTGCTCGAGGCGGTTCTGGACGGCACCGAGACCGGCGCGCGTGGTCGAGACCGTCTGGATGGCGGTGTCGACGGCGCTGAGGGCGGTCTGCGCGTTGGCGTAGCTGGTGAGGTCGCCGGTGACGGCCAGGGTGGCGGAGTCCATGTTGCCGATCGTGACGTTCAGCGTCTCGCCGGCGTTGGCGCCCACCTGGAAGTTCTTGTTGTAGTTGCCGTCGAGCAGGTTGGTGCTGCCGAACTTCGTCTTGCCGGCGATGTCGTCGAGCTCCGTGAGCAGCGCCTGGTACTCGGTGTCGGCGTCGGTCTGAGCGGCGCTGTCCTGCGAGCCCTCGTTGGAGGCCTGCACGGCCAGGTCGCGCATGCGCTGGAGGATGGCGTGCGTCTCGGTGAGCGCACCTTCAGCGGTCTGGACGACGCTGACGCCGTCCTGCGCGTTGCGGACGGCAACCTTGAGGCCGCCGACCTGCGAGCGCAGGCCCTCGGAGATGGCCAGCCCGGCCGCGTCGTCGGCCGCGCGGTTGATCCGGAAACCACTGGACAGCTTCTCCAGCGACTTCGACATCTGGCCGTCGGTGATCGACAGGTTGCGGTACGAGTTGAAGGCCGCAATGTTCTGGTTGATACGGAGACCCACGGTGTCCTCCTTGGTACGGGTCCGGTGCCGGTCCGTCCGTGGACCGGTGTCGAGGTACCTATCGGCGGCACGGGAGGGGTCTTGAGGAGTCCGGCATTGGGCGGATCGGGTGAACCGTGTCCGCCGTCACTGCCGACGCCGTCCCTCTGAGCTGCACGAACGCCCCCCGGCGGGCGCTGGGCGCCTGCCGGGGGGCGGTGGAGCGAACGGTCGGTGTTCAGTCGTGGGTGAGCAGCGAGGCGCCGTCCAGGTACGCCTGGACGTCGGCGCGGCGGCGGTGATCGCTGCGGTTCGCGACGGCCTCCACGTAGGCGGCACGGCGGCGGGCGCGGACGCCGTCCGCTCCCGGTGCGGCGACCGCGGGCGTCACGACGGCGGGGGCCTCGCGGGGGGCCGGGACGGGCCGCGGGGAGCCCGCGGGCATGCCCTCGGGGGAGCGCGCGCCGGCACCGGTGACGATGCTGGCGCCCTCGCCCGCCCGGGCGTCGGCGTGCAACAGCGCGGTGAGCGCCTCGCGCAGGAGGTCGAGCCCCTCGGCCCGCAGCTGCGAGGCGCGTGACTGCGTGACGCCCAGCTCCTCGGCGATCTCGGTCAGGGGCCGCTGGTCGAGGTAGTACTCGGTGACCACCTGACGCTGGCGGGCGGGCAGCTCGGCCAGCGCATCGCGCAGGTACCCCATGCGCTCGGCGGCCACGAGCGCCTCGTCGGGCCGCGGGGCGGGGTCGGCGACGGTGCCGGCCAGGCCGTCCTCGGCGCCCGTCACCGGGTCGAGGCTGAGCAGGGACGCGCGGTCGGTGCCGCTGCGGGTGCCGCGCACCTCCTCCAGGCTCAGGCCCGAGGCGGCGGCGATCTCGTCCTCGGTGGGGGAGCGGTGCAGCGCCGCGGTGAGGTTCTCGCTCACCTCGGAGATCATGCGGGCGCGCGAGCGCAGGGAGCGCGTGGCCCAGTCCCGCGAGCGCATGCTGTCGATCATCGCGCCGCGGATGCGGGTGCTCGCGAACCGGCCGAACGGCACCCCGAGCGCGGGGTCGAAGGATCGGGCCGACTGGACCAGCGCGAGCGCCCCCGCTCCCGCGAGGTCGTCGGTGTCGAGGTGGCGCGGCAGCCGCGCGGCCATCTCGCGGACGATGTGGCCGACCAGCGGGAGGTGGGTGAGCACCAGGTGCTCGACCTCGGCGGGGCCGGGCGCGGCGGGCGCACCGTCGCCGGCGGCCGCCGGGGCTGGCGCGGCGGTCGGCTTCTGCGTGGCAGGCGTGGAAGCGGGCACGGACCGTCTTTCGGCCGACCGGGGGTCCGGCTCCAGCCCGTCGCAGCCCTCCCTGTCGTTCCCGTGCCCCTTTCACCCGGTCGGCGGACACTCGCCCGGGTCGCACTCCTCAGGTCCTTCCCGCTCCTGCCGAAGGGAAGGGTGGACCGGTCCCGCCGTGCGTTCGAGGCCCTCGACGAGCACGGCACCACGACGTCGTCCCGTTGCTCGTCCGCCTCCGCGCGGACGGGTGACGGAGTCGGGAGACAGCAACCATGAGCCTGCCCGATCTCGCCGCGATCCTGTGGCGGCAGCGGGAGATGCTGGAGCGCCTGAGCTACAAGCTCGAGTGCGAGCAGCTCCTGCTGGCCGCCGGCCGCACCCGCTGGCTGAACGCCGCGACCACCGAGGTCGAGACGGCCCTGGAGGAGCTGCGCCTGCTCGACATGCAGCGCGCCGCGGCCTCCGACGTGGCCGCCGCCGAGGCCGGCCTGCCGGCGGGGATGAGCCTGGAGCAGCTGGCGGCGGGCGTGCAGCCGCCGTGGACGGCGCTGCTGCTGGAGCACCGTGACGCCCTGCTGGCGCTCACCACCGAGCTCGCCGCGATCGCCGAGGCCAACCGTCACCTGATGGCGGCCGGGCTCAGCGCCGTCGAGACCGCCCTGGCCAACCTCGGCCTGCCCGGCGCCGGCGCGCAGGCCGAGGCCTACGACGCGCGCGGGCGCACGGCGTCCCTGAACCGCACCCTCGGCGGCGTCGGCGTCGTCGACCGGGCCCTGTGAGGCGACGATGAGTGGGTTCTCCTCCCTGAACACGGCCGTCACCGGCCTCAACGCCGCCCAGCGCGCGCTCGACACGATCAGCCAGAACATCTCGAACTCGCAGACCGAGGGGTACTCCCGGCAGCGGGTCAAGCTGTCCTCGATCGGCGCGCCCGTCACCGCGACGCTGTGGACCGGCGGCGGCTCGCAGCTCGGCGGCGTGCGCGTCGACACGGTCGAGCGGATCCGCGACGCGTTCCTCGAGGGCGCGCGGTCGGCGGCCGGTGCCCGGATGAGCGCGCTGACCGCCCAGACGGGTGCCCTCCAGGGGGCCGAGCGGCTGATGGCCGAGCCCAGCGACAACGGGCTGCAGTCGGTGCTCGACGACTTCTACTCGGCCTGGCACGACCTCGCGAAGAACGTCACCAACGAGGCCGGCGCCTCCGCCGGGTCCGTCGTGATCAAGAGCGGTGAGGCGGTGGCCGACCAGCTGAAGTTCGTCTACCAGGGCCTGGCCGCCCAGTGGACGACCTCGCACGCCGACCTCGACAGCGTCGTCACGCAGACGAACATGTACAGCAAGGAACTGGCGGCCGTGAACGAGCAGGTCCGCGCGGGCCTGGCCGGGGATCGGCCGATCAACGAGCTGCTCGACCGCCGCGACACCCTCGCCCGCACCCTCGGCGAGCTGGTCGGCGGCACCTCGATGCTGTCCGACGACGGCACCGCGACGATCTCGGTGAACGGCGTCACGATCGTCTCCGGCGCCCGTGCCGAGACGCTCCAGCTCGTGGGTGCCGACGACGTCTCGACCGCCGCGGGCAACCCGCCGGCGCTGATGTGGGGGACGACGACCGTCCCCGTCGCCTCCGGGACCGCCGCCGGGCTGCTGTCGGTCCTCGCCTCCGACCTGCCGAGCACCGTCGCGGCCGTCGACAAGGTGGCCGTGGCGCTGCGCGACGCCGTCAACCTCGTGCACGGCCAGGGCTTCCGGCTCGACGGCGTCGCGGGGGCCGACTTCTTCACCGGCACCGGCGCCGCCGACCTCGCCGTGGCCGTCACCGACGCCTCGGAGCTCGCGGTGTCCAAGCAGGTCGGTGCGGTCGACGGCTCGAACGCCGCCGCCATCGGCGACCTGATCGACGACCGGGTCAGCTACGCGGCGCTCGGCTCGCCGGGAGCGTCCCAGCAGTGGCGCACCCTGACCGCCGGCCTCGGCGTGAAGGTGCAGAACGCGGAACGGTCCATCGAGGTGCAGAGGTCGGTGGTGGCCACCGCCGACGACGCCGTCGCGTCCGACGCCGGGGTCAACGTCGACGAGGAGATGACGAACATGCTGCTGGTGCAGCGGTCCTACCAGGCGGCGTCGCGGGTGATCACCACCGTCGACGAGATGCTCGACACGCTGATCAACCGCACCGGAACCGTGGGGAGGTGAGCTGAATGGCCGTGACCAGGGTCACCCAGACCAGCATGAGCAACGCCGCGCTGCGCGGCCTGCAGGGCGCGCTCGGTCGCACCCAGCGCCTGCAGGAGCAGCTGTCCAGCGGTAAGCGCGTCGCCCGCCCGGGCGACGATCCGTCGGCGACCGGCTCCGCGATGGCGCTGCGCAGCCAGCGGCGTGCCGACGAGCAGTACCTGCGCAACATCGACGATGCCTCCGGGCGCCTCGCGTTGACCGACGACACGCTCGTCTCGCTCAGCTCCCGCATCCAGAAGATCCGCCAGCTCGCGCTGACCGCCGGTAATGAGGCGATCAGCTCCGACGGCATGGCGGCCATCTCCGCCGAGATGACGGCCATCAAGAGCGACGTCGTCGACCTCTACAACACGCGCTGGCTCGGCCGGCCCGTCTTCGGCGGCACCGTCGCCGGGTCCGTCGCGATCGACGCGGCCCAGAACTACGTGGGCGACGAGCGGCCCGTGGTGTCGCGGATCAGCCGCGACGCCGTCCTGCGCATCGACGTGCCCGGCACCACCGCGGGCGCGGACACCCTGCCCGACGTGATCGACCAGCTCGCCGACGACGTCGTCAACAACCGCGCCAACCTCGGAACCGACCTGACCGCCCTGGACGGCGAGCTCACCAAGGTGCTGCGCGCCCTCGGTGACGTCGGTGCCCGGGCCTCTCGCCTGGACAGCACGAAGGCGCACGTCGACATGGAGCGACTCGACTTCACGGCACGGATCAGCGAGAACGAGGACGTCGACCTGCCCGAGACGATCATGAACCTCGAGTCGCAGAAGGTCGCCTACCAGGCGGCGCTCGGGTCGGCCGCGAAGGTGCTGCAGGTCTCGCTGCTGGACTACCTGCGGTGACCCCGGCCGCTGCCGCCGTCGCGACCCCCCGTCGCGCGGCCGACATGATCGACGACGTGGCGCCAGGCCCCCGGCGGCCCGCGGACGCTACCGTGAGCCACGTGACGTCGACGGAACCCGACCTGCCCGAGCTGAGGTTCGTCCGGCCCCTGCCGGGGTTCGGCGAGCTGACCCGGTTCGTGCTGGTCAGCCTCGACGACGACGGTTCCGAGGGCCTGCTGTCCGAGCTGCGCAGCCTCGAGCGCGACGACGTCCGCTTTCTCGTCGCCCCGCCCGGGCCGCTGTTCCCCGACTACGAGGTGGAGCTCGACGACGACACGGTCGCCGACCTGGGCCTGACCGACGCCGACGACGCGATCGTCCTGGTCGTCCTCACCCTCGGCGCCGACGGTGGCGCCCCCACCGCCAACCTGCTCGCGCCGGTGATCGTCAACGCTCGCACGCGTGCGGCCGCCCAGGTGATCCTCTCCGGCACCGACTGGCCGGTGCGCGCCGTCGTCGCCTGACGGCGGCGGCCTCCTCGCCGCTCGTGCACGGTGGGCCGTAGGGTCCTGCCATGATCGACCCATGATCGACGCTGTTCGGGGGAGGCGTGCGCGCCTGCTGATCGCGCTTGCCGGCGCCGTCGCCTTCGGGGCGCTGGCCGGGGTGGTACGCGGTGACGGGTACGGGCCGGCCTGGCGCACGGAGGCGGCCAACCTCAGCGCCTGCTGGCTGCTCGTGGGCCTCCTGCCTGCCGCGGTCCTGCCCCGGGGCTCCTCCAGGAACGTCCTGCGCGGCGCGCTGGTCGGGCTGCTCGCGACCCTGCTCGCGCTGACCGCCTTCTATGCCGTGCAGACCGCCTTCCTCTACGGGCAGCTGCGCGGTGACGGCCCGTGGGCCCGGTTCCTCTACGAGGCGCGGGCGAACCGCGTGTACTTCGCCTTCGGCTGCGTGACCGGGCCCCTGACCGGGGCGCTGGGCGCGGTCCTCGCCCGGCGGTGGCTGCCCGTGGCCTGCGGCCTCGTGCTCGCCGGGGAGCTGCCCCTGCTGTGGCTGTTGGAGGGTCGCCCGCTGACCCCGCGTCCGGTCTACTACCGCTTCGCCGTGCCGTCGTGGCCGCCGCCGATCGTCCAGGCCGCCGTCGGCGTGATGGTCCTGGCGGTCGGCGCCCGGGCGCTGTGGGCGTCCCGGCATTCACGGACCGGCGACGCGTCGACGTCCGACGCCGTCTCATGCTGACTCAGCGCGCACGGACGCTAACCTTCTGACACCACCGCGGCGCCGCACACCCGCCCGCCGCGGCCAGGGGTCCATGGAGGGAGCCCACCGTGCTGGTCCTGACCCGCCGCGCCGGGGAGAGCATCGTGATCGGGGACGACGTCCGCGTCGTCGTGCTGGACGTCCGGGGTGACACCGTGCGGCTGGGCATCGAGGCCCCCCGCACCGTCCAGGTGCACCGCGCCGAGGTGTACGCCGAGGTCCAGGCCGCCAACGCCGCTGCCGCCGAGGGGGGCGCGGCCGCCGACGTCGCCGCGCTCGCGGGCCGGTTGCGGGGGCTCGCCCGCGGAGGCACCGGCCGACCGGCCGCCTCACCTGTGGCCCGCCGCGGCGAGCAGCGCTCCTCCGGCCCCGTCGAGCCGCCCGCGCCCACGCAGCCTCCGGCCCCGCCCGCGCGCGAGGTGCCCAAGCCGCACCCGCCCCGCCGCCCCGGGACGCCGCCGCGCTGACCGTCCCCAGGACCGCGCCCGTCGTCCACAGGCGTTCGGTGCCTGTGGACGACGGGCGGGTGCCCTCGCCCGATCGGCCTAGCGTCGTGCCCCTCGGTGGGACACGACGGAGGCGGGACGATGCGGGTGCGTGGGTGGCGGGCAGGGGCGGCGGCGTTGGCGGTGGTGGCGTCCACGGCGGGTTGCACGGGTGGCGGGGGCGCGCAGGTCCGTGAAGCGGGACTGATCAATCCGCCCGCGCGCGAGGCGTGGCGGCTGGGCATCACCGCCGCGGGGCAACCGCGCATCGCCGGCGGGGTGGCGGTGGTGTTCGCCACGTCGCCCGACCGTTCGATGACCCTCACCGCGATCGACCCCGAGAAGGGTCGGATCCTGTGGACGCGGCCCGCCTCGGCGGGGCTGGTCGGCACCGGAAGCGAGGTCGAACCCGGGCTCGCGACCGCGAACGACGGCGACGAGATCGTGACCTGGCTCGAACCGCACCGGCTCAAGGACGAATCGGCCGACGAGGACGACGGGATCCTCTCGCGCATCGTGGTCGCCGACCCCCGGTCCGGCAAGGTCCTCGCCAGGAGCGCTCCCGCGATGTTCACGGAGCAACCGTCGGCGTGCGACACCGGCGAAGGGGCGTGCGCCTCCTTCTACGACCGGGACGGCAAGGTGGAGAAGCTGCAGCAGCTCGAGATCCCCGGGGCGCGCGACGGTGACGACGACCCGGACGAGCCGACGTCACGGCCCGCGCGCAGCAACGAGGACGACGGCGCCGACGGCTTCGTGCTCGTGACCGACCCGAACGCCGCGCTCACCCGAGACGACGGGGAACACCGGCCGTGGTCGGTGCCGCTGCGCACGCTCTTCGGCACCGACATGGAGCCACACGGCGCACGGCTGTGGTACGTCGACAGCACTCATCACGTGATGTACCTGACGATGACGCGGCGTCTGCAGCCGGGCCGACACGACGCCTCGGAGGCGTACACCACCATCGCGGTCACCGGGGACGGCCGGGTGCGCTGGCGGCGACCGGGGACGGTCCTGGGGTGCTTCAGCATGCGAGCCCGCGTCGAGGTCGCGCAGCACGGCATCGGCATCGCGCCGGTGCTGTGCCGCTACGACGGTCCCGTCACCGTCTCCGCGTCCGGGGATGTCGACGAGAGCCGTGCCGTGGGGGTCAGGATCGAGGGGTTCGACGCGTCCACCGGTCGCGCGACCTGGTCCTGGCAGGTCGGCACGAGGGCCGATCTGTGGCCGCAGAGCCAGTGGTCACGCCCGGTGGCCCTGGCGGGTCCCACCCGCTTCTTGGTCGCCGCAGGCGGCAAGTCCGAAGTGCTCGACTCCCTGACCGGCAGGCACTCCCCGCCGCAGGCGGGATTCGTGGGCGTGTGCCAGACACGCCGGCAGTTCGACTACGACGAGCACTACTGGCTGCGGGACGGTGGCACCTCCACCTTGCGGGAGGGTGGATGGGTAGCGAGCGTGTGCACTCCCGACGGCAAGCCGACGACGCGTTCCCTGCCGGGCGTCGAGACCCTCGCCACCCTGGGGAAGCGGGCCGGCGACACGGTGGTGGTGACCACGGGGTTCTCGGTCGTCGGCTACCGGTGAACCGCCTCAGTCGCCGGCGGGGCCTACCCGGAACAGACGCTGGGATCCGATGCGGCGGTGTCCGTCAGTGACGGCGACGTAGGGCTGACGGCCCGCGGAGGACCGCATCGGCGGTGGTGACGGCGGGAGGGCCGGCACCACCGCGGATGCGAGCGTCCGGGTGGCGCGGGTGGGATCAGGCGCGGGTCGGCCGGACGCAGGCGGGCTCAGGCGCAGGCGGCGCGAGCCTTCGACACCCGCGCGGCCGCCTCGGAGCCCTGCGCCTGACCGGCGTCGACGAGCTCGCGGACGGGCGTCAGGAGGTCGGCCGGGACGCCGGCGACCTCGGCCGCCGAGACCAGCTGGCGCAGCCGGGTGAGGTCCGGCGCGCTGACCGTGCCGTCGCCGACGATGCCGCAGATCTGCTGCGTGACGGCGTCCCTGGCCTCCTGCGCGGCCTTCGACTTCGCGGCGTCCGCGGCCTTGGACGCCTGCTCGGCCGCCTTGGACTTCCCGGCGGCCGCGGCGTCACCGGCTGCGTCCTCCGCAGCCGAGCATCCGGCCAGGAACAGGGCGGCGACCAGGACGGCGGAGGCCCGGGCGGTTCGGGCACGGCGGGCGGAGGTCGGGGCGATGCGCATGACAGCAGTGTCCGTGCCCGCTTCGGCGCGCGCGAGGCGGGGGTCCGGGGCGTCCTGCCGGCCGAGCCGACGGGCGACGCCGAGGGCGGTCCACGCGCGCCTCAGCGCTCGACGTCCTCCAGGGACGGCCGAGGGGCGGCGCCGCGCCGCACAGCCGCGAGCAGGAGCTGCGCGACGTCCGTGACCTGCACCCCCGCAGCCGCGGCGGCGCCGGGCAGTGCGGCGTCGGTGCTCGCCGTCGCCGCTACGGCGGCCACGCCGTCCCCGAGCATCACCGTGCAGAACGGGCACCCGGTGGCGACGGTGTCGGCGCCCGTGGTCACGGCCTCGGCGGCCCGCTCGGCGTTGATCTTCGTGCCGAGGGTCTCCTCCTGCCACATCCGCGCACCGCCGGCGCCGCAGCAGAACGACCGTTCGGCGTTGCGGGGCATCTCGGTGGTGGTGACGCCGGGCAGCGCGTCGAGCAGGTCCCGCGGCGGGGAGTAGACGCCGTTGTGCCGGCCCAGGTAGCAGGGGTCGTGGTAGGTGACGGTCGAGACGACGGGCAGCGGCGTCCCGTTCTCGGACAGCTCCACCTGCCCCGACACCGGCGCCACGGGCAGCAGGCGGCGCTCGCGGACGAGCCGGTTGAGCAGCTGGGTGTGGTGGACCACCTCGTAGCGCCCGCCGAGCTGCGGGTACTCGTTGGCGAGGGTGTTGAAGCAGTGCGCGCAGCTGACCACGACCGTGCGCGCCTTCGCGGCCTCCAGCGTGGCGATGTTCTCGGCCGCCAGCTGCTGGAACAGCGCCTCGTTGCCCGCGCGGCGCGCGCTGTCCCCGGTGCACTTCTCGGCGGTGCCGAGGACGGCGAAGCTCACCCCGGCGGTGTGCAGCAGCTCGGCGATCGCCCGCGTCGTGCGCTTGGCGCGGTCGTCGAAGGCGCCTGCGCAGCCGACCCAGAACAGGTAGTCGATGCCGGTCAGGTCTTCGATGTCCACGCCCACCTGCGGCACGGGGAACGGCAGGTGTTTGGCCCAGTCCAGGCGCATCCGGGGCGAGACACCCCACGGGTTGCCCTGCCGCTCGAGGTTGCGGAACAGCGTGCGCAGCGGCGCGGGGTAGGCGTCCTCGGCGAGCACCTGGTGGCGGCGCAGCTGGACGACGTGGTCGACGTGCTCGATGTCGACCGGGCACTCCTGCACGCACGCCCCGCAGGTGACGCAGCTCCACAGCACGTCGGGGTCGACGACCCCGCGCGAGGCGAGGGCGAGGACGTCGAGGTCGGCGTGGGCCCCCGCGTGCAGGGCGCGCGGCGCGGTGGCGTCGCCGGCGTCCAGGGCCCCGCCGGCTCCGCGGCCGAGGCTGGGCCCGACGATCGGCCGCTGGGACTCGGCGATCGCCCGGCGTGCGGCGGCCGCGCCCGTCGAGGGGTCGCCGGGAGTCTCGGGCCCGTCGTCGGTGGCGCCCACGCGCAGGTCGTCGCGCCCCGCCTCGTCGGCGAGCACCCAGGGGGCCTTGCCGTGGTGGTGGTCGCGCAGGGCCTGCACGAGCAGCTTCGGCGACAGCGGCTTGCCCGTCTCCCAGGCGGGGCACACCGACTGGCAGCGGCCGCACTCGGTGCAGGTGGAGAAGTCGAGCAGCGCCTTCCAGCTGAAGTCCTCCACGCGACCCACGCCGAGCGGTGCGTCGTCGGGGAGATCACTGACACCCGTGAGGTCAAGGGCGTTGCCCTCGTGCATCAGCGGGGGCAGCGCGCCGAGGCCCCCGCGGGGGGCCGGCCCGCCGACGCCGTCGCGGTGCGGCAGCCGCTGGAACCACACGTTCGGGACGGCGAGGAAGCGGTGCCACGCCACCCCCATCCGCGGCTGGGCACCCACGATCACGAACCAGGCGGCCGAGACCAGGATCTTCGCCAAGGCGACGAGGGTGATCGCGATCTCCACGCCGGCGGGACCGAGCCCGCCCCACTCGCCGGAGGCGACGCGCTGCCCCAGCCACGCGGTCGTCGGGTGGTGCCCCCAGCCGGGGTCGCTGCCCGCCTGCTCGGCGCGGGCGTACTCCAGGACCCGCAGGGCCAGCACGCACAGGGCGACGACGACGATCGTGGCCTCGACGACGTAGGCCTGGCCCATCGAGGAGCCGTAGAACCGTGACGCGCGGCCGCCCGAGGCGCGGTCCCGACGGGGGTGGGACAGCTGCCGGAGGACGGCGAGGGCGAGGATCGCCAGCAGCGTGGCCCAGGCGACGATCTCGACGACCCACGCGTAGACGACCGTGCGCCCGACGAGCGGGAGCGCGGCGTCGGCGTCGAACAGCTGCGCGTAGGCGGTGAGGAGGGTGAGGACCAGGGCGACGAACCCGAGGGCGACCACCCAGTGCAGCGCGCCGACCCACGCCCGTGCCCGCAGCCGGCTGTGCCCGACCACCTCGACCAGCAGGCGCCGCGCCCGGGCCCCGGGCTGGCCGGCGCGCGTGGGATCGGGTCGGCCGAGGGACAGGATGCGCCACAGGTGGCCCACGGCTCGGGCGAACACCGCGAGCCCCAGCGCGCTGGCCGCGACCGCGGCCGTGATCGCCAGGGCACGTACGGTCGAGGGGTCCACGCGCGCAGCGTACGCGCGGGCGTGCGCGCGCACAGCCCCCTGCGCCGATCCCGAGGTGACGCAGGCGACGTCCGCGAAAGCGCCGCGGACGCCGTCCGGTGCGGGTAGTTTCGTCCCGGCATCGGTGCGGGCGGCCCTCCGGGCCGTATCGAGCGGCCCCGGAAAGGACGTATCGTCCCTGGACACGGCCGCCTCCGTTGGATGTCGGTCGATCGTGTCCGGTCCACCCCACGGCTGACGACGTTCGTTGCGTGGCCCCGGCACGGCCCCCTAGGGTTGACCGGGCTCTGGCCCGCCCATGCCCTGCTGGTGCCCGCCCGCGAGGGCGGGCGAGGTTCGGGGGATCCACACCACGCACCAACTCGGGTGGCGCTGCCGCCCGTACGACAACGAAACACTGCAGGGGGAGCGCCCGCTCCTGGCTCCCCCGCCCGGACACCCCCTGAGAGGCAGCGCAGCCATGCGTTTCGGTCACTTCGATGACGTGGCCCGCGAGTACGTCATCACGACCCCCAAGACCCCGTACCCGTGGATCAACTACCTCGGCAACGAGGAGTTCTTCTCGCTGGTGAGCCACCAGGCCGGCGGGTACTCCTTCCACCGGGACGCGAAGCTGCGCCGGCTCACCCGCTACCGCTACAACAACGTCCCCACCGACGCGGGCGGCCGGTACTTCTACATCGCCGAGGACGGCGAGTACTGGAACCCGTCGTACATGCCGAGCAAGGTCGAGCTCGACTCGTTCGAGGCCCGCCACGGCCTGGGCTACTCGCGGATCACGGGCTCGAAGAACGGCCTGACCGCCGACGTCCTCTTCCTCGTGCCCCAGGGCACCAACGCCGAGGTGCAGCAGGTCACGCTGACCAACACCAGCGACCGCGTGCGCTCGTTCACGCTGTTCTCGTTCCTCGAGTGGTGCCTGTGGAACGCCCAGGACGACTCGACGAACTTCCAGCGCAACTTCTCCACCGGCGAGGTGGAGGTCGACGGCTCGACGATCTACCACAAGACCGAGTACCGCGAGCGCCGCGACCACTACGCGTTCTACACGGTCAACGCCGAGGTCGCCGGGTTCGACACCGACCGCGAGACCTTCCTCGGGCTCTACAACGGCTTCGGCGAGCCCGACGTCGTCAAGGCCGGGAAGTCCGCGAACTCCGTCGCCAGCGGGTGGCACCCGATCGCCTCGCACAGCCTCGCCGTCACGCTGCAGCCGGGTGAGTCGACGTCTTACGTCTTCACCCTCGGCTACATCGAGGTGCCCAAGGACCAGAAGTGGTCGGCGCCCGGCGTCATCAACAAGTCGTTCGCGCAGCCGCTGATCGAGCGCTTCTCGACCAGCGCCGCCGTCGACGAGGCCATGGCCGAGCTGAAGGCGCACTGGGACGGCCTGCTCAGCGGGTACACGGTGGAGTCGAGCGACGACAAGCTCAACCGGATGGTCAACATCTGGAACCCGTACCAGTGCATGGTCACGTTCAACATGTCGCGCTCGGCCTCGTACTTCGAGTCGGGCATCGGCCGCGGCATGGGTTTCCGCGACTCCAACCAGGACCTCCTGGGCTTCGTGCACCTCGTGCCCGAGCGGGCTCGCGAGCGCATCATCGACATCGCCTCGACGCAGTTCCCCGACGGCTCGGCGTACCACCAGTACCAGCCGCTGACCAAGCGTGGGAACAACGAGATCGGGTCGGGCTTCAACGACGACCCGCTGTGGCTGATCCTGGGTGTGGCCGCCTACATCAAGGAGACCGGCGACTTCTCGATCCTCGACGAGCAGGTGCCGTTCGACAACGACCCGGCGACCGCCGTCCCGCTGTTCGAGCACCTCACCCGCTCGTTCGAGTTCACGGTGAACAACCTCGGCCCGCACGGCCTGCCGCTGATCGGGCGCGCCGACTGGAACGACTGCCTCAACCTCAACTGCTTCTCCGAGGAGCCGGGCGAGTCCTTCCAGACCACCGGCAACCGTGAGGGCCGCACCGCCGAGTCGGTCTTCATCGCCGGCATGTTCGTCTTCATCGGCCCCGAGTACGTCGAGCTGGCCCGCCGCCGCGGCCTGGACGACGTCGCCGACGCCGCCCAGGCGCAGATCGAGACGATGAAGCAGACCGTGCTGCAGCACGGCTGGGACGGCGAGTGGTTCCTGCGCGCCTACGACTTCTTCGGCGACAAGGTCGGCAGCGCCGAGAACACCGACGGGCAGATCTACATCGAGCCGCAGGGCTTCTGCGTCATGGCCGGCATCGGCGTCGAGACCGGCGAGGCCGTCAAGGCGCTCGACAGCGTGCGCGAGAAGCTGAACACCCCGCACGGCATCGTGCTGCTCAACCCGCCGTATGCCGACTACCACCTGGAGCTGGGCGAGGTGTCCTCCTACCCGCCGGGCTACAAGGAGAACGCGGGCATCTTCTGCCACAACAACCCGTGGGTCGCGATCGCCGAGACCGTCGTGGGCCGCAGCGACCGCGCGTTCGAGTACTACAAGCAGATCGCCCCCGCCTACCGCGAGGACATCTCCGAGGTGCACCGCCTCGAGCCCTACGTCTACGCCCAGATGATCGCGGGCAAGGACGCCGTCCGCCACGGCGAGGCGAAGAACTCGTGGCTGACGGGCACGGCGGCGTGGAACTTCGTCACCGTCTCGCAGTACCTGCTCGGGGTGCGGACCGACTACGACGGCCTGCTGATCGACCCGTGCATCGACGCCGAGATCTCGCAGTTCACCGTCACCCGCGTCGCCCGCGGTGCGACGTACAAGATCACGGTGAAGAACTCCGGCGGCAAGGGCGCCAAGCTGACCGTCGACGGCGTGGCCGTCGAGGGCAACCACGTCCCGTACGCGCCCGCCGGCGCCGTGGTCAACGTGGACGTCGAGGTCTGACGCTCCAGCATTCGCTGAGCACCAAGCACCGAGCAGGCCCTGCCCCCGGACCCCGAGGGCAGGGCCTGCTCGGCTCGAGCAGAGGAGGCAGCCGTGCCGGCGAGCCGCGAGTGCACGTGCCACGTCTGCGTGCCGGGGGACCTGGAGAGCGCCCTCGACGGCGGAACGAGAATGGAATCGGGACACCAGCGTAGTACGGCGACTGGAGGACCAGACCGGCGCTGGTCTCCGAGGTGGATCCCGTCGTGGGTAGGTGCGCCCCACGACGATCTCCGTGTTCCAGGCCGAGCCGAACGTGAGGTGCCAGGAGATCCCCTTGGCCGCATCGACGTCGAGCGCGACCGTGCGGGTGCCTCCGGCGCCGCGATCCCCCGGAGGTGGCGGTCGTGTAGGTCACCGCCTTGCCCTGGGTGAGGCGGTCTCCCGGCGTGCCCTTGATGCTGAAGCCGTACGGCAGCGAGCGGTAACGAATCGTGCCCTTCGTCGTGGGACGGGAGCGCGCCTCGCACCGGTGCAGGAAGGTCGCGTCGAGCATCGTGACGCCGTCGGCGGCGTCGTAAGCGATCTGGTCGATCCGGAAGCCAGCCGTAGGTGGTGTTGCATCCCGAGTAGTCCATCGACAGGCCGAGGCCCGGGGTGAGCTGGTTGCGCTGGTGGGCCGACCGCCTGGGCGTACGTGCCGACGCCCAGCTTGCTGCCGACAGGTGCGACGAGCTCGACGAGGTAGGAGTGCCCGTCCGCCTCCACGCGGAGCTCGATGACGTTGGAGGCTCCCGTCATGGTGATCGTCGAATTGCCGGGTGCACCGCAGGTTGTGCTGGCCGATGAAGCTGCCGGCCTGCCCGCTGAGCGTGACCGACGTCTCCTGGGCCGACCCCGCGGCGGTCGCGGAGGAGGGCGGGCGCAAGACCGGAGGAGCACGGACGGCGACGCGCCACCAGGGCGGTCCGAACGGATCGTGGCCCGCGCCGCGTGTCGGCGGCGACGGCGCGATGGAGCGGCGCGGCCGCGCGCCGACACGCTAGCGGCAAGCGCAGTCGGCTCGCCGGCCCGCAGCGGGACTCTAGACCACGACGTACACGCTGCATGTCGTCCAGACGCTGGCGAGCGTGCCCTGCAGGACGGCGAGGCCCAACAGCAGCCCGTAGGAGACGTTGGTGGAGCCGATGCCCGCGCCGCGAGCAGGGCCAGGGGGAACGCCGGCGCGAGGAACCTGATCATCCCCGACCAGACGAGCGTGCCCCAGGGTCATGGCGGCACGATCGAGGATCAGCATGAAGACGAACGAGTGCTGAGCCGCATCGAACGCGGAGTCCCCAGGGCCACGACCGACGACGACGAACATCGTCACCGTCACCAGGATGGGGACGGTGAACGCGCCGCCAGTGGCCGGTCGGCGTGCGCGCGCGCAGAGACGAACCCGTCCCACAGGAACGTCGCGGGGACCACGCTGTGCACGTCGTCCCAGACGGTGAACTGCAGGACGGCCAGAGCAGCAGGTAGACGGCGTGCTGGTTCTTGCCCCACGTAGGAGCGACCACAGGCCCAGGCCGAGCGGGATCATCCCCGACCAGACGAAGGCCGCCAGGCGGGGGATCAAGAGCATGAAGCGCGCGGCACATCGAGCGGGACGCCGCCACGAGCCACCAGCAGACCACGGCGAGGTACTCGATGGCGACGGGCACGGCGATGAGCAGGCCGACACGACGGGTGATGGCGACGAGCACCGACGCCAGGCGCATGCGAGGACGTACCACGACCACAGCCGCCTGCGGGCCGCGAGGAAGGCACCCGCGAGGGCGAGGGCGCCGTGAACAAGGCGGCGGTGAGACCAGCCGTGCGGCGAGGTACTCAAGCCGAGAACGGGAACGAACCCGGCAGTGCGAGGAAGGCGATGGTCCACACGGCGCGCCAGGCGCCCAGGCCTCGTCGAGATCGAGGAGCGCCAGGCGCCGGCAGGGCGAGGAAGAACACAGGCGCGCCACGACCTCGTCGAGATCGAGGCAGACGCGGAGATCGCCAAGCGACGCCAGGCAGAGCCGTTACCCGCGAAGATCGGCTTGAGCGCGCGGATGAGGGAAGGATAGAGCGGCTGGAACGCCCAGGACCGTTGGTCCCCGTTCAACCCGTCCGGGTAACCCTTTCGCGCGATGCCCTGGTAAAAGCCCGAGTCCCAGTTCCCCCACAGGCGTAGCGCCCAGTTGTGGACCCACGTGTCGCGGATCGCCCAACAGGGCCGTCTGCCCAGCTCGGTGGGCTGATAGGCGCCGGCCGACTGCATGAGCGCCACCGTCAGCATGACGCGGGTGAACACGACGCCGCAGACGATGCGGGCGAGCGGATGGGCGACGAGGGCACGCCACCGCGACGGCCGGTCGCCTGCACGACGCTGCTCGCGGACGGCCCGTCGGGAGGAGGACTCCGGCAAGGCCGGCGCGGGGCCGTCGCCTGGGGCGTCCACCGGGTCGTCGCGGTCCTCCGCTTCGGTCCGTGACGTCAGACCCACCTGGCTCACCCCTGCCATCTCACGCTCGTAGAACGCTCGATGATGACATGGAGTGAGGGAGGGACCGTGTCGCCGGTCCGACCCTGGAGCCTGGTCGTGAGCGTGGGCGGCCGCCAGAGGTGGCCGCCCACGAGGCGGCCGCCCACGCTCACGGAGATTCATCCGGCGCGCTCCACCGCCCCGACGTCGCACGCGGCGGTCCCGTTGAGATCGCCGTCGACGGGCCGCGCGGTGCCGAGCTGGTCGACGCTCGGGCAGGTCGACAGCGGCGAGGACGACACCGACGTCGCCTTGTCCACCACCTTGCTCGTGGACGAGGACGCGCGGTGCACGCCGGTGACGGTGCCCGCGGGCCACGTCAGGGCGTTCAGGCCTGGCGACAGGGGAGCCGCCGGCGTCCCGACCTGGTTGCCGAACGTCGCCGTCCCGTAGATCGCGTCCCGGAACGAGCAGTTCGGCGAGACGACGCCCACGAGGTTGGACCGTTCGGACGTGAAGTTGTAGGTGGACGTCGACCAGCAGTCGGGCCCGTAGTCGGCGTCCCCGCTGAACCGGCCGTCGGTGTTGCCGGCCAGCACGGTGCCGGCCATGACGATCCGGGCCGAGGCGCCCTCGTTGAAGATCCCGCCGCCGCGGCGGGTGGAGTCGCCGTCCGACGCCGACACCGTCGCGTTGCCGTAGATCGTGGAGAAGGCGATCTCGTAGCGGCCGGAGCCGACGTTGCGGATCGCCCCGCCCGAACCTCCCGAGGCGGTGTTGCCCGAGATCGTCGAGTTGGTGATCCGCGTGACGCCGCTGCTCTGGGCCAGGCCGCCGCCGCGCGTGGCGAAGTTGCCGGTCACGGAGGACCGGTCGATCACCAGCGTCCCCGCGTTGTGGACGCCGCCGCCGGTCGACGTCACGCCCCCGCCGCCCTGCGGCAGCTCGTTGTTCTTGATCGCGCTGCGCAGGATCGTGAGGTTGCCGTAGTTGCCGATCCCGCCGCCGAAGGTGGAGCCCTCGCTGTCGCGGACGACGCTGTCGACGATCCGCGCGGTGACGCCGTTGTCGACGACCACGGCGCCGGGAAGGCCGGTCGGCGCGTATCCGTCGGCGATGGTGAGCCGGTTGATCGTGACGCTCGGGCCGTTGCCCTTGCCCTCGCGGCGCAGCAGGCAGCTAGGGGAGTTCAGCGACGACGTCCCGCCCGTCACCCACGCCTTGCGGAACGCACCGGTGGTCAGGTCGTACTGCAGCACCTTGCGCGGGGAGGACCCGGCGGAGATGACCAGCAGGCTGTTGTCGGGGCCGATCGCGACGCCGGTGGGCCGGGTCAGCCCGCCGCTGCCGGTGCTCACGAGGGTGCCGAGGTAGACGCCCGACGAGGAGTACTGGGTGACGTTGTCGGAGCCCCAGTTCGCGACGACGAACGTGCCGTCGGGGCGGAACGCGATCCCGCGCGGGGTGTCCCCGGTGATCGAGGAGCCCTGGTAGGCGTACGTCGTCGCGTTGTAGCGCAGGACGGCGTCCGACGACGCGTCGGTCACGTACAGGCTGCCGCCGCGGATCGCGAGGTTGTTCGGCGTCTGCAGGCCGCCCGAGCCGTGAGCGATCGCCGTGCCGAGGCTCGCGCCGGTGGCGGAGTACCGGCGGACCGCGCCGCCCGGGTAGTAGTCGGCGAGGTGGATGGTGTCGGAGTACGACGTCCCGGACGTCGAGGGGCCGCCGATCGCGTCGGAGGGGAACGGGATACCCGCCGCCGGGGCGTCGACGAGCTTGGCCTCGTGGGTGCCCGAGACGCTGAACCGGTGCACGCCCGAGGTGCCGGTGACGAGGACGTCGTTGAGGCGCGGCACGTCCTCGTCGTCGTTGTAGATCTCGTGCGCGGCGGTGGGGCCGTCGAGCCCGCCGGCGCCGGCGCTGGTGAAGTTGCCCTGGACGACGCCGTTGCGGTCCAGCCGCACGAGCTTGTCGCCGGTGAGGTCGCAGGCGAGGTACTCCACGGTGCGCAGCCACAGCGGCATCACCGTGTGCCCGCCGGAGATCACGGTGGACGACGCGCCGGCGCCGTTGATCGTGACGTCGTCCTCGACGTAGAGGGTGCTGGTCAGCGTGAACGTGCCCGCCGGGACGGTGACGGTCTGGGCGCCGTTGCGGGCGTTGGCCTCCTGGACGGCGGCGCGCAGGGTGCAGCCGCCGGCGGCCGAGGCGTAGCAGGTGCCGTCGCCGATCGCGGTGTCCGGGGCGTCCGCGGTGCGGTTCACCGTGTAGCCGGTGGGGGCGATCGTGAACGTCGGCGCGATCGTGAACGTGGGTGCGAACGTCGGCCCGATGGTGGGGACGATCGTCGGCAGGGGCGCGCCGTCGGCGGCCGTCGGGGTGAGCGCCGCGACGAGGGCGGCGACCGCGGCGGCGCTGACGCCGGCGGCGGTCGTGCGGCGTCGGGCTCGACGACCGGCGGGCAGGGCTGTGGGCATGGGTTCCTCCTGGGAGACGCAGACGAGGAGGCGGGCGGCGGCGCCGGCGATACCGGGTTCGTGAATCCGGATCACCGCGCTTGATCGTGTCGGTCGCCGGCGCCCGGGTCACCGGTCCCGGGGTGGGGCGTCGCCGGGCGGTTACCGTCGACGTCGTGCCCCGGATCGCGACGCCGCCCCCCGACGTGCGCCCGGCGCTGCGGGCGGCCGTCCGCTGGGGCAGGTCGCCGAACCCGCGCTGGGACCACGTGCGCGACGTCGTCGACGGTGCTTGGTCGCCCGGCGGCGGCAGCTACGTGCGCGTGCCGGACCTCGCCGACGACGCGCCCGTGGACGTGTGCGTGGAGCTCACCCGGGCGTGCGTCCTGCGCTGCGGGTGGTGTTTCAGCGACTCGGCGCCGGGGCGGGACCGGCGGTTCCTGCCCGCGGACGTCGTCGAGGGCTGGCTGGCCGAGCACCGCGGGAGCCTGGTGCGGGCCTGCCTGAGCGGCGGCGAACCGCTGATGCATCCCGAGATCGCGCGGCTGCTGCGCCTGCCCGCCGGGTTGCCCGGGGTCGGGTTCGTGCTCAACACCAACGGGACGGTGCGCGCCGACCTCGACCCGCTGCTGGTGGAGCACCAGTGGCTGGTGGCGATGTCGCTGCACGGCGACCGCGACACGCACGCCGATTACACCAACGCTGTCGGTTACGACAGGGTTGTGGCGCGCATCCGGCGCCTGGCCTCGGCGACGCCCGTGCACGTCTACTCGGTGCTCCACGCGGGCGCAACCCTGGGGTCGGTCGAGTCGGTGCTCGACGTCGCGGCCGGGGCGGGCGTGGGGATGCTGCGGTTCGTCGTCCCGCGGGGTGGGGCGGGCCGCCTCGGCTCGCCGCCGTCACCGGCGCTCGTGGCCGCCGTCCGCGACCTCGTCGGCGGTCTCGACTGGGCCGCGCTCAAGGACGCGCCGTCCTTCTCCGCGTTCCTCGACGTCGACGGCGTCACGCGCCGCTCGCACTGACATCCTGGCCGCGTGCGCCGCGCCCGGGCCGTCCTCGTCGACCTCTACGGCACCCTCGTCCACGACGACGGCGAGCCGCTGGCGGCCGCCTGCTGCCACCTCGCCGCCCGCGCCAGGCACCTCGACCCCGCCCTCGACCCCGCGGCGCTTCGCGAGGCGTGGGACGCGCGGCTGTGGGAGCTGGCCGAGCCGGCGCACGGGGCCGGTTTCCGCGGCCTGTTCGAGCTGACCGCGGCGGCGCTGGGCGACGTCCTCGCCGAGCGTGGGCTGGGCGCCCTGCCGGCGGGGGAGGCCCTCCAGGGCCTGCGCCTCGCGTGGCGCCGCCCGCCGGCGTTCCCCGACGCCCACGCCTTCCTCGACGCCGTGCGGGCGGCCGGGCTGCCGGTGTGCCTCGTCTCCGACGCCGACCGGGCCGACGTCGAGGCGGTGCTCGGCCTGCACGGCTTGGTCCTCGACGCTGTGGTGACCAGCGAGGACGCCCGCGCGTACAAGCCGCGGCCCGAACCCTTCGCGCGTGGGCTGGCCGCGCTCGGCGTGGCGGCCGGGGAGGCCGTGCACGTGGGCGACTCCCTGGCCTGCGACGTGGAGGGCGCGCGGGCGATGGGCATCTCGGCCGTGCACCTGCAGCGCGGCGGGACGGCGGTGCCGGACCTGGCTGCGGCGGCGCGGGTCGTGCTCGGGTAGCCCCGTCAGGGACGCTCGAGGAGCAACGCCACCCCGAACGCCCCCACGACCGTGCCCGAGATGCGCTCGGTCCAGCGCCGCACCACCGGCCGGCTGAGCTGCCGGCGCGCGCGGGAGGCGACGGCGACGAGGAGCGCCGACCACGTGACGCCCATGGCGACGTGCACGAGGGCCAGGACCAGGCCCGCCCGCAGCGCGGACTGCCCGGGGGGCACGACCTGCGAGAGCAGGGCGGCGTAGAAGGCGGCCATCTTGGGGTTCAGCAGGTTCGTGAGCAGCCCGCGCCGGGCGGCGGTGAGGACGGTGTCGCGGGGTGGGTCGGGCAGGTCGTCGTCGGTCCGCCTCGTCGCCAGGACGATCCGGACGCCGAGCGTGACGAGGTAGGCGGCGCCCAGCCAGCGCAGCACCTCGAACGCGAGCGGGGAGGCGGCGAGGACGGCGGCCACCCCCGCCGCCGCCAGGACGCCCCAGGTGAGCGTCCCGACCTGCGTGCCCAGCGTGACGGCCCAGGCGCGCCCGGCCCCCGACGTCACGGCCGTGCGCAGGAGCAGCGCGGTGTCCAGGCCCGGCGTCACGGTGAGCAGGGCGAGGACCAGGACGGCGGGCCACAGGGTCGCGAGGGCCATGCGGCGAGCTTAGGCGGGCCGCGCTATTCACACCGTATCTACTCGTCGTGTATAAACATCGTATGGGAACGACAGAGCTCGTCCTGACGACCCTCCTCACGGGGCCCAGGCACGGCTACGACATCAAGCGGCTGCACGACGAGTGGTTCCCCCTCGCCGCCCCCCTGGCCTACGGGCAGGTCTACGCGACCCTGTCCCGGCTGGAGAAGGACGGCTCGGTCCAGGTCGTGCAGACGATCACCGACGGGGGACCCGAACGCACCGTGTACGCCATCACCGACAGGGGCCGCGAGCGGGCGCAGGCGTGGCTGACGGCCACCGTCGCGCCCCCCTCGCCCGGCTCCGACGACCTGGTCCGCAAGACCGTCGCGGCCCTGCGCTGCGCGGAGGACCCGACGCCCCTGCTCGCCGCCCAGCGCCGCGAGCACCTCGCCCACCTGCGGTCGCTGCGCGAGGCGCGGCCCCGCCAGGGCGAGGACCCGCTCGTCGCGCTCGCCCGCGAGCACGCCGCCGCGCACCTCGACGCCGAGCTGCGCTGGCTCGACCAGGCCCTCGCCCTCGTGGGCGCCGCCACCACCGACACCGTCAGGGGGACCGCATGACCGCCGACCCGGCGCTGAGCCTGCGCCACGTCACCTACTCCTACCCGCGGGCGCTCGCGCTGCGGCAGGTCAGCCTCGACGTCGCGCCGGGGGAGGTCGTGGCCGTGACGGGGCGCTCCGGCAGCGGCAAGTCGACCCTGCTGCACCTGGCCGCCGGCCTGATCACGCCGCACTCGGGGCAGGTGCTGCTCGGCGGGCGCGACCTCGCCGAGGCCGGTGCCGCCGGTGCCGCCGCGCTGCGCCGCCGCGCGATCGGCGTCGTCCTGCAGCACGGGCAGCTCGTCGGCGACCTCACGCTGCTCGACAACGTGGCCCTCCCGCTGCTGCTCGACGGCGTCCCGCGGGCGCACGCCCGGCGCACCGCCCAGGACTGGCTCGAGCGGGCTGGCGCCGGGGACCTGCTCGCCGCGCGCCCTGGCGAGATCTCCGGCGGGCAGGCCCAGCGCGCCGCCCTGGCCCGCGCCCTCGTCGCCGGCCCCGCGCTCGTCCTCGCCGACGAGCCCACCGGCAGCCTCGACGAGGCGGCCGGGGACGCCGTCCTCGACCTCATGCTCGACTCCTGCCGCGCCACGGGCGCCGCGCTGGTCGTCGTCACCCACGACAACCGCGTCTCCGCCGTCGCCGACCGCGAGGTGCACCTCGCCGACGGGGAGATCCGCTACGAGCTGCAGCTGGGCGGCGCGCCCACCGCGCAGGCCGACCCCGCGCACGAGGCGGACCCCGAGGTCGCCCGATGAGCGCCGTCCTCACCCTCGCCCGCTGGTCGGTGCCGCACACCTCGCCCGAACGCCGCCGCTGGCTGCTGACCGCCCTCGCCGTCGCCGTCTGGGCGGGGCTGGTGCTCGTGGCCCTCCAGCTGTCGCGGGCCGGTCTGTCCCGGACGGTCCTGGTGTCGGTCGACGACGGGGGCGTCGTGATGATGGAGGTGCCTGCAGGCGACGGGCTCGGCGGGTACAGCAACCTCGTCCAGGACCCGAACATCCGGATCGGGTTCGTGCTCTCGCTCGCGCTCACCTCCGTGGCGCCGCTCGCGCTGGGCTGGCAGGCCGTGCGCGTGGGCAGCACCCAGCGCTCGCGGCGCCTGGCCCAGCTGCGCGTCGCCGGGGCCTCCCCGGGGCAGCTGCGGCTGCTCGCCTGGTGGGAGTCCGCGGGCGCCGCGCTCGCCGGCACGGCCGTGGCCGCCGTCGTCGTCGCGGTGCTGTCGGCGCTCACCCCGCGGTTCGGCTGGGCCTGGCGCGTGCTGACGCCGTCCGACCGCTGGAGCGCGCCGGGGGCGCTGGCCGTCGCCGTCGTCGCGAGCGTGGCCGCCGGGGCGGCCGGTGCCTGGACGCTGCGGGCCGCGAGCATCGACGTCGACCGGCCCGGCGAGCCCTCGCCGCGGCGGCTGCCGCGCTCGCGGGCCTGGGCGTCGCTGGCCCTGCTCGGCGTGCTCGTGGCGGGGCTGGCCGCGTGGTTCGGCACCAGCAGCGACGACACGGTGCTCGCCTTCGGCCTGATCGCGGCCCTGACCGCGCTCGCCTTCACGGCCGCGCCGTACGCCTCGCTCGGCGTCGCGGCTCTGGTCGAACGCCGCGGGGACGCGGTGGGCCTGCTCGCCGCCGAACGCCTGCGCGCCGACCCGCGCACCCCCGCCCGCGCGGCGGCGGTGATGCTCGTGGCCGGCGCCGTGCTGGCCGGGTGCGTCGTCTACCTCGTGGTCGCGATCCACGAGGCTCGCGAGAGCTCCGGGCGCGAGGGGCTGCCGCTGTCGCGCTCCGACGACATGTTCTACGTGGCCGGCGGGGTGTTCGCCATGGCCGGGGCCGCGGTCGCCGCGCTGGTCGCCGGGGTCTCGACGCTCGTCGGCGCTTCCGAGCAGCTCGTCACCGGGCGCCGCGCCTTCGCCGCGCTGTCGGCGTTCGGGGTGACCGCGACGCAGCTGCGCCGGGTGCTGCGGCTGCAGACGACGTCCGTGGCGACCGTGGCCGGGCAGGTGGGCTGCCTCGTCGTCACCGTGCCGTGCCTGATCGCCGCCCCCGCGTGGTGGATGCTCGGGCTGGTCGCGGGCGGTCACCTGCTGGTGCTGGGGCTGACCTGGCTCGGCGGGACCGCCGTCGTCGCCCTGCTCCGCCCGCAGGTGCTCGCCGCGCTCGACGCCTCCGCGCTGCGCACCACCTGAGCGCGGGCCCGCCCGGGATCTGGGGACGCTCCGCGCGCTCATACCGCGCGGATGCTCCCCAGATCCCGGCCTGATAGGTGTGGGGCATGCCCGCGCCGCTGCCCGACGTCCCCGCCGAGGTGCTCGGCCGGCTCGACGTCGTCCCCGCCCTCGACCGCCTCGACCTGCTGGCTCCACCGGTCGCCGACGCCGTCACCGCCCTGCGCGACCGCCGCGTGCTCGTCGCCGAGATCGACCCCGAGCTCGCCGATACCGCCGCCCTGTGCGAGGCCTACGCCACCACGCCCAGCGCGTCGGCCAACTGCGTCGTCGTCACCGGCAAGCGCGCCGGGGACGAGCGGTGGGCGGCCTGCCTCGTGCTCGCCACCACCCGCGCCGACGTCAACGGCCTGGTGAAGCGGCGGCTCGACGTCCGCAAGGCGTCCTTCGCCCCGCGCGAGGAGGCGATCGCGCGCACCTCGATGGAGTTCGGCGGGATCACCCCCCTGGGGCTGCCCGCCGGGTGGCCCCTGCTCGTCGACGCCGCCGTCGCCGCGTCCCCGTGGCTGCTGATCGGCTCGGGCGTGCGGCGGTCCAAGCTGCTCGTGCCCGGCGACGTGCTGGCCGGGCTGCCCGCCGCCGAGGTCGTCGACGGGCTCGGCGTGTGAGCTGTCCTGGTCGGCGGGAGGATCGGCATCGCCATGTGCTGCTGATTCTCCCGCCGAGCCGTCGCCGAGCGGGGCCGCTCAGCTGCGCGGGACGTCCGTGAACGGCTGCCCGGCGAACACGCCGGGCACCCGCAGCTCCCGCACGGTGCCCACCTCGTCGGAGGTGCCGTCGGGCGCGGTCAGGGTGATCTGTTCCGCCGGATCCACCGCCCCGCGCGACACCACGCTCGCCCACCCCCCGGTCACGACGGCCTCCCGCGAGCCCACCCGTACTGCCCGGGTGCCCTCGGGGACGCGCAAGATCAGACCCCAGCCCGCCTCCGTCTGGCTCCAGTCCAGTACCGCTGCGCCCGCTGGAGGCCGCCCGCACCAGTCGGCGCCGCTCGGGTCGGGGGCCCCCTCCCGCTGGGACGAGACGCACGCCCAGCCGTCGCGAGCCGTCCAGACCCCGACAGTCCCCGTGGGCGCGGGCAGGCGGACGACCTCGTCGGAGGCCGGGTGGGCGGCGGCCAAGCCGAGGGCACCCACGCGACCGAAGCGCGCGAGGGTCCTCCCCGCGGCGTCCTGGGCCGTCACCGTGATCGTGCGTCCGCCCATGTCGGCCCCTTCCAGGCCGAGCGCAGACCACGGCAGCGCGAACACGGCCAGATCCGCCTGACGGGAGACCGCGCTCTCCACCACCACCGATCGGGCCCCGTCGTTCACGAGCACGCGCGACGGCGTCCCTCGGACGTAGCCCGCCAGCAGCCCCGTGCCCTGGCCCACGTCGGAGACGTCACCCGCACCGCCGACGAAGGAGCCGATGCACCCCCTGTCACCGCCGTGCCCAGTGACACAGATCGTCGTCGTGGTCGCGCTCACGGCTGGGCCCGGCGACACCACCTCGGTGGGTGCCTGGGCCACCGTCAGCGTCCAGCCGCCGCTGGTGACGAGCGTGACGAGCGGGTCCGGCGCGGCCGCCACCTGGGAGCCGGAGCCGCCGCCCCACACCACGGCTCCCCCGGCAAGGGCCGCGCCGAGCACGAGGACGGACGCGGCCGCCGTCACGGCCCGCACCGCCACCGCCCGCCGTCGCGCCCGCCCGCGCACCCCCGCCGCGCTGAACCCGAGCGTCGTCACGGTGTCGTCCTGGTCGGCCCAGTGCGCGCGCAGCGCCTCGCCGACGATCGTGTCGTTCACGGCCGTCCCCCTGTCGTCTCGTGCGTCGGTTCGGTGAGGACCGCGCGCAACGCCGCGGCCCCCTTGCTCGCGTACCCGCGGACGCTGCCCGTCGAGCAGCCCAGCTCCACCGCGATCGCGTCGTCGTCCATGCCCACGTAGTGCCGCAGCACCAGCACCGCCCGCTGCCGCGGCGGCAAGCCCCGCAGGGCCCGCCCCACCGCGTCGGCCTCGCAGACCGTCACGGCCGGGTCCCCGCGGCGCCCCGACGCCGCGCGCTCCGGCAGGTCGGCCACCGGGCGCTCGCGGAAGCGCCGCAACCGCCGCCGCCGGACGCCGTCCAGGTGGCAGGTCAGCACGATCCGCCGCACGTAGGCCTCGGGGTGGTCGGCCGCGACCACCTTCGACCAGTGCCGGTACGCCTTCATCAGCGCGGCCTGCACGAGGTCCTCCGCCTCGCCACGGTCCCCCGTGAGGGCCAGGGCGAAGCGGGTCAGGGCCAGGCCGCGGGCGCTCACGAAGGCGTCGAAGTCGGGCTCGACGTCCATGGCACCCCCCGTCGTCTCGTCATACCCGTCCCAGACCGCTCCCGGGCCCCGATTGTTGCCCGGGAGCGGTCCCGGGGGTCAGGGCATGCGCCCTCGCAGCGCGGTGTCGGCGTAGGTGCCCTGCCATGTCTCGACCCCGCCGTCGCTGCGCGACGTGACGACGACCGGAGCCTGCGCGATGTCGGTCCGGGCGAGGTCGCCGGGGTCGAGGGCCCAGGTCTGGTCGTCCACCGTGGCCAGGCGCAGCTGTCGTCCGGCGATCGTCACCTGAGTCGTCGTGGGCGGGACCAGGACAGCGACGCTGTCAGGGAGCCGGGTCGACTCACCGGCGGCATCCGACCAGCCGAGTGAGACCGCTGTCCGGCCCTCGGGCATGCGCTGGCACCAGGCCGGTAGAGCGAGTTCGTCCACGCGTGGTCTACCGGCCCGCGCAGGTCCAGTGGTGAGGCATGCCCAGCCGTCGCGGGTCCATCCGTAGACGCCGCCCCTGCCCCGGGTCTCGGCCGGCTCCACGACGGTCACCAGCGACGAGCTGCTCCTGGGAGTGACGGCGAGCCCGCCGTCGCTGCCGTCGACGACCGTCCGTGCCGTGACGCCGTCCCGAGTCGATGCCGTGACAGTCACCGTGGCGATCGTCCCGACGTCCGGCACGACCGTGGGGGTGAGCAGCGCGAACGCGGTCATCCCGTCGGCCGCGGCGGTCTGCGCCAGCCGCGGATCGGCACCGGCGACTGCTACGCGGACGTGAGGGTACTGGCCGCCAGCGAGGCCGAAGACCGCTCCGTCCTCCACGCGCACTGCCGGTGCGCCGGCTGCGCCCGCCCGGGCCGGGACGCAGCTCGTTCCCTGCCCGCGGACCAGGCACAGCAGCAGAGACCCCTCGGCGTCGCGGTCGAGGACCAGGGTGGCTCTGCCGGGCAGGCCGTCCAGGACGACGTGCCCCGACTCGGGTCCGGTGCCACCTCCGCCGTGTGGCCCCAGCAGGGGAACGGCCCCTGCGATCCCTGCGCCGACCACGAGCGCGAGCGCCGTCGTCAGGGTCCTGCGCCGCCTCTGCTGCCGCGCGCGGGCTCGCACCTCGTGCACGGCCGGGCCCCGCACGATCTGCTCGGCGGAGTCGGCCATGCCCCGCTCCAGCAGGGCCTCCCATGCCTGGTTCATGCCGTCCCCCTCGACATCGCGCTCTCGTCGGTGTCGGCGAGCAGCTCGCGCAGCCGGGCCCGGCCCCTGCTGGCGGTCGCCCGCACGGTGGTCTCGCTGCAGTCGAGCTCGGCGGCGATCGTGGCGTCGTCGAGGGTCAGGTAGTGCCGCATCACGAGCACGGCGCGCTGGCGGGGCGGGAGCACCAGCAGGGCCCGGTGCAGCGCGTCGGACTCGACCACGGCCACGCCGGGGTCGTCCCAGGCACGCGTGCCCACGGCGTCAGGCACCGCGGCGGTCGTGCGTTCGCGCCGCCAGCGCAGCCGGCGCCGCTCGTTGAGGTGCGTCGTGACCACGATCCGGCGCACGTAGGCCTCCGGGTGGTCGCTGCGCAGCACGCGCCCCCAGTGCCGGTACGCCTTCACCAGTGCTTCCTGGACGACGTCCTCGGCGTGGGCGCGGTCGCCGGTGAGCAGGTACGCGAAGCGGGTCAGGGCCAGCGACCGGGCGCTCACGAACGCCTCGAAGTCGGGCTCGTCCACGGCACCCCCCGTTGTCTCGTCATGCCCTCCTGACACGGCCGCGGTCCCGATTGTTGCCCCACCGCCGGGGCCGATCCGGGGACGCTCACCGCGGTCTTTCCGCGGCGAGCGTCCCCAGATCGAGGGCTCAGGCCAGGACGTCGGGCAGGGGACGGGCATGCACGACGTCGAGCCGCGACACGGCGCGGGTGAGGACGACGTAGAGCCGGTGCAGCCCCCGCGCCTCCGCCTCGACGATCGCGGCGGGTTCCACCGCGACCACGTGGTCGTACTCCAGGCCCTTCGCGAGCGTGGCGGGGACGACGACGACGCGGGGCCCGCCGCCCGGGGACGATTCGTCGTCCGGCCGCCCCACGGCCAGCCCGGCGGCCTCCAGCGCCGTGACCAGGGCGGGGACGGCGGCGTCGGCGGCGATCACGCCCACCGACCCCTCGGCGTCCAGCGCCGCTCGCACCGCCTCGACCACCGTGGCCGCGACGTCCTCGGTGGGCAGGACCCGCAGCTGGCCGTCGGCGCGCACCGACCGTGCCGCGGGGACGTCGACGTCGAGGGACGGCAGCAGCCGGTTCGCCCAGCTCACCACCACCTCGGGCACGCGGAAGCCCAGCGTCAGCGGCTCGATCACGGCGTCGGGGCGGCCGAGGTGGGTCAGGGAGTCCCGCCACGAGCGGGAGGCCCACGGCGTCGTCCCCTGGGCGAGGTCCCCGAGCACGGTGACCGACCCGCCGCCGCAGCGCCGGGCCAGCGCCCGCAGCTGCATGGGGGAGAGGTCCTGCGCCTCGTCGACGACCAGGTGCCCGACGCCCGGCGAGCGCTCCAGCAGCCCCGCGACCTCGTCGACCAGGACGGCGTCCGCCGCGCTCCAGCGGGCCGCCGCCGGGGTGCGCGGAGGCTTGGCCCAGAGCAGGAGCCGCTGCTCGTCGTCGTCGAGGACGCCGCTGGCCGCCGCTGCGAGGGCGTCGGCGTCGGTGAGCAGCGCGTGCACCACGTGCGCGGGCCGCAGCGCCGGCCACACGGCGTCCAGGACGGTCGTGACGTCGCCGCTGCGGGCCACCTTGCGCACCCATGACTCCGGCGGCGCGTCCCCGCGCTCCTCGGCCTGGCGCTGCACGGACGCGGCGATCCGCGCCCGCACGCGCTCGCGGCCGGTCAGGTACGGCAGGCCCTCGCGCCGGACGTCGTCGACGATCCGCGCCACCTCCGCCGCCTCCAACCGGTACCGGTAGGCGCCCGCGCTGACCACCACCGAGGCCTGCGGCCGCTGCACGTGCGCCCACACGGCGCGGTGCAGGACGCGCGCCATCCGCGGGTCGTGCTTGAGGACGGCGACGGGCTCGGGGTCCTCCCCGCGCACCGGCACCGCGGTGAGCAGGTCGGCGAGGGTGGTCTGCGCGACGTCGAGCTCGCCGAGGGTGGGCAGGACCGCCGTGATGTAGCCGAGGAACGCCCGGTTCGGGCCGACGACGAGCACGCCCGCCCTGGTCAGCCGCTCACGGTGCGCGAACAGCAGGTACGCGGCGCGGTGCAGGCCCACCGCCGTCTTCCCCGTGCCCGGGGCGCCCTGCACGCAGATGGAGGTGTCGAGGTCGGCGCGGACCAGCTCGTCCTGCTCGGGCTGGATCGTCGCCACGATGTCGCGCATCGGCCCCACGCGGGGCCGCTCGATCTCCTCGGCGAGCAGGCGGCTGTCGAGGCCGCGCTCCTCGCCCGCGCTCAGGTGCTCGTCCTCGAAGCTGGTCAGCTCGCCCGCGCGGAAGCCGAACCGGCGGCGCACGTGCACGCCCTGCGGGTCCGCCGCCCCGGCCCGGTAGAACGCCCGGCTGACCGGCGCCCGCCAGTCCAGGACGAGCGGGTGGCCCGCGTTGTCGACGACGTGCCGGCGGCCGATGTGGTGGCGTTCGACGGCCGTGCCGGTATCGCCGTCCTCGCTCTCGCGGGGGTCGCCCGGCAGCTCCAGGTCGAGGCGACCGAAGAACAGCGGGGTGTCGGGCAGGTCCACGAGCTCCGCGAGCCTGCGGGTGAGGGCGATGCCGAGGCGCTCGGCGGCCCAGGAGTCGCCGACGACGTGGGCGCCGGTCGCGTAGTGGTGTTCGGCGCGCTCGCGCATGTCGCGCAGTGACGCCTGGGATCGCGCGAGGTGTTCGCGCTCGGTCCTCAGTTCGGTGGTGAGGTCGGG
The DNA here is from genome assembly GCA_046330935.1 of Kineosporiaceae bacterium. Lineage (GTDB taxonomy): Bacteria > Actinomycetota > Actinomycetes > Actinomycetales > Kineosporiaceae > JAXLRU01. The sequence continues at coordinate 261,147 of JAXLRU010000002.1, read as the reverse complement.
GGTCGTGTCGTCCGTGGCCGTGGTCACGGTGCTCTCCTGTGCGGGGAGTCCTCCGCCGTACGCCCTGGTCGCGGGCCCGTCGTGAGTCGCGCTGCCGACGCAGCGGCCGTCGATGCTACCGGGAGGGCCGCGCGGGGGCGAGGAGGTGGTGGCTCGCCCCCGCGCGGTGCCTCACTGCAGGCCGACGACGAGACCTTCCACGAGCACGTCCCCCAGGGACTTCTCGATCCTCCCCGAACTGCCGTCGATCACGAGGACGGCGTCCTCACGCGTCTTGCCCGGCAACACCGCCCACGCCCAGTCCACCCCCGGCGTCAGGAGGGCGTCCTTGCCGTCCACGGTCACGGACGTCGTGTCGATCGGGACACGCAGCAGACGTACCGGGTCATCGCCGGGTGCGCCCACGAGGTCGTAGTCGGGCGCGGCCACGGCGGCCGAGCCCAGCTGGCCGCACCACGCCGCGGCGCCGTGCCAGGGCGAGCCGTCCTCAGCGCATCGGTCATCACCGGTCTCCTCGGGTCGTGGTCGGCAGGCTGGTGGACCGGCCGCCGACAACGGTGGTGGGGACGGAGGGGCGGGGACGGTCAGGGACGGGCAGCGCGAGGTCGGCGCCGAGCGCGCGCCGCAGGTGCGCGAGCCCTCTGCTGATCGAGGCCCGCACCGTCACCTCCCGACAGCCGAGATGCGTGGCCACTGCGGCGTCGTCCAGGCCCCCGTAGAACCTCAGGACGACCGCAGCCCTCATGGCCCCTCAGACGCCGCGACCCTCCGCCGTTGTTGTCGCGGGCGCCCTCATGCCTCGGCGACGTGGTGCCGGTCGCGTCGTGGTGCCCGGCGGCTCGCGCTGCCGACGCGGCGGCCGTCGACGCTACCGGAGGCGCGGGAGGAGCACCTCCAGATGTGCTCGGAACTCCAGGGCCGCGCTCGTCGCGTCCTCGAGGAGCACGGCTTCCTCCGTAGGGTCCCCAGCCGCCGTCATCCCGGACGCGTACTCCCGTGCGCCCGGTCTGTCGGCGTCGACGAAGAGCGCGATCGCCGCGTCAAGGCAGGTGCGGACGTCGTGGTCGACCACATCCGACCCCAGCCTGGCCACCGCTTCCGACGCAGCGGTCGGCCCGCCGTCATCGTTGTGGATCAGTACGAAGGCGAAGTCGTACCTGTCGCGGGCCTCGCCACGTCGGACGACGGCTGACGCTTTGGCGACCAGGTAGCCTCCGAGCCCCGCGTGTCTGACCGACCTCAGTTCAGCCGGATCTGTGGAGCGCCCCCTGACCGGGAGCATCACGGCGTCTCGACGAGCAGCGGCCGGGCCGGGAAGGTTAATGGCGCTCGCCCGGGCACAGCCGGGCAGCGGGTGCGGTCCCCAGGAAGGATCGAGCCGGAGGTCGCACAGCAGTTCGACCTTGACGCTCCAGCCCTCGATCGTGGTGCGCCACCGCCAGCCTCCACCAGAGCGCAGGTCTTCGTCGAACCCTGCCTCTCGCAGGCCCCTCTCCAACCAACCGAAGTCCTGCTCGTCCCGGTCCCAGACGAGCGCGAGGTCCACGACGATGTCGACATCGGTGGTTCCGATGTGCACCGCCGGCGACACCGTGGTCAGCCGGGCCGGTACGAGGCCCCCGACGACGACCAGCTCGGCGCCACGGTCCCCGACTGCGCGAACGAGCCGCAGCAGGGCCTCTTCTGCGAGCTCTCGAGCGAGTGCGCTGCGGGGGGCCTCGTCGTCAGTAGCCAAGGAGTTCCTCCCTCAGATGCTCGGCGGCCTCGGCGCCCCGAACGCCGGAGTGCTTGAGGTCGGCGTAGACGCGAGCCAGGGAGGCTCGTGGGAAGTGTCGAGCTGTTCGGGTCGTCGCCATGACGCAGTCGCTGGCCAGGGACAAGGTGATCCTTGCGCCCGCCTGTACTCGCCGGATCCCCAGGGTCTCCAGCCATCCGGGTTGCCGTGCCTGCAGGAACAGAGGCTGGGAGAGATAGACCGAGACCGTGCTCACGGCGGTCAGGTAGGGGGCGTCGAGCGCAGCCGCCACCTCGCCCGTGGCGCACCATTGCGCGTCGGGCAGCGTCGACAACGTCTTCTCGACGAAGGTCACGCCGTCCTGGAAGGACGCGTGTCCGAGAATGCGCGGCTGGGGTTGCCGGCCGAGCCAGGCCGCCCACTCGGTCAGCATCGCGCTGCGATCGATGAGCACCCGATTGGCGTAGGGACCGCTTCCGTGCGAGAGCTTCGCGGTCCACTGCTGAGTGTCGAGTGTCATGAGCACCTTGCTGACCTGGCCCGCGCTCAGTCCGGTTGCTCTGGCGATCTCGCGGGTGGGGGGGACGCGCAGATCGTCGCCAGGCTCGGCCGCGTGGAGCAGGTACTCGACGACGGTCCCGGCACTGCTGGTCCAGCCGCGCGGCCTCCCGTCGGCCTCGTCCTGGTGGGGGTTGTTCACGGCGACGACGAGTGCGGGTGGGACGCGGATGTCCGCGCTGCCTGTGTCGTCGATCCAGGGCCAGTTCTCGTTGGTCAGCCGTGATCTCGTGCCCGGTGCCAGGCCGCGCGCGACGAGCAGACGGGGAACGTCCGTGACCGCCTCTGGAAGCCGGCGCAGAGGGTCGAACTGGCCGTCGTGGTCGGCCTCGATCGCAACGGGCCTGAGCCTGTAGGCGTGGCCAGGGGATTCGATGACCAGGATCGCGTCGTCGCCCTCGTCCTTCCTTGCGGGGACGCCTTGGCGACGGAGGAACCGGAGGGCGGTGGCGGCCGGATCCCAGCTTCCCTGATTCATGAGAACCACAGTAGGGGCATCAGGGAAGCGCTGCTTCGCTGATGCCTGACATCCCGCCATCACGAATCAAGGAAGCGGCGCCTCGATGCCGAATCCATGCCCCGCTCCCACCCACCCGCTAACCTTGCGCGGGCCCTTCGGCGCGCCTGCGACGCGGCGGCGGACCTGACGCGAATCGATCCAGCCCACCTTCCGAAGGCCGGTGCCCACCCGCATGCAGTACGGACACTTCGACGACGCCGCCCGCGAGTACGTGATCACTCGCCCCGACACGCCGCAGTCGTGGATCAACTACCTGGGTTCGCGCTTGTACGGCGGGATCATCACCCAGAACGCGGGCGGGTACAGCTTCTACAAGTCGGGCGGCACGGGCCGGCTGATGCGGATGCGCTTCAACGGCGTCCCCGTCGACGCGCCCGGGCGCTACGTCTACATCCGGGACGACGCGGGCATCCCCCTGGCGTCCTCGGGCGACATCCTCGACGTCGTGGGCGGCGAGGCCGGGTCGGGCTCGGGCGACTACTGGTCGGCGTCCTGGCAGCCGGTGGGCAAGCCGCTCGACGAGCAGCGCTGCACGGTTCGCCACGGCCTCGGCTACTCGATCTTCAACTCCTCCTACCGGGGCATCGAGACCGAGCTGACGTGCTTCATCCCCGAGGGCCAGGCGTTCGAGTACTGGGCGTTGAAGGTCACGAACTCCTCCTCGGTGCAGCGCACGCTCAGCCTGTTCAGCTACGCCGAGATCGCCAACGAGTGGCACTACCGGCAGGACCTCGAGAACCTCCAGTACAGCCAGTACATCGTGCAGGCGACGGTCGAGGGCACGCTCGGCAGCACCGACCCGGCGACCGCCCCGATGATCCGCCGCCGCAACAACGGCCGCGGCGAGCCCGACAACGACGTGTTCTTCGGCCTGGCGGGCGCCGAGGTCGTCGGGTTCGACACCGACCGGACGGCGTTCCTCGGCGACTACCGCACGCCGGCCAACCCGCTGGTCGTCGAGCAGGGCTCCTGCACGAACTCGCAGGCGATGGGCGACAACGCGTGCACCACCCTGCAGGCGCGGATCAGCCTCGCGCCCGGGGAGAGCCGCGACGTCGTGTTCGTGCTCGGCGTCGGCGCGCCCGAGGAGTCCCGGGACGGCCTGCCCACGGGCCGCGAGGTGCTCGCCCAGTGGGCGACCCCGGAGCGCGTGCAGCAGGAGCTGGAGAAGATCCGCGGCGTCTGGGCCGCCCACCTGGCCCCGCTGCAGGTCCAGACCCCCGACCCCGAGCTGAACAGCATGGTCAACGTCTGGCACGCCTACCAGACCCACATGACCTTCAACTGGTCGCGCGGGGTCAGCCTGGTCGAGGCGGGCGACCGCGACGGCCTCGGCTACCGCGACACCGTGCAGGACATGCTCGCCGTCACCCACGCCATCCCCGGCCCGGTGACCGAGCGGCTCGACATGATCCTCACCGGGCAGACGGCCGAGGGCGGCGCGATGCCGCTGGTGAAGCCGCTCACGCACACCCCGGGCAAGGAGAAGCCGCCGACGCTCGAGCAGTTCCGCAGCGACGACACCCTCTGGCTGCCGATCACGGTGAGCAACTTCGTCTTCGAGACCGGCGACCTCGGCTACCTCGACAAGGTGCTGCCCTACGCCGACTCCGGCGAGGCCACCGTGTTCGACCACCTCGTGCAGGCGCTGCGGTTCAGCACCGCGCACACCGGCGTCCACGGTCTCGTCCAGGGCCTGCAGGCCGACTGGAACGACGGGATCAACCTCGGCACCGCGGGCGAGAGCCTGTTCAGCACGTTCCTGTTCGTCCACGGGTGCCGCCTCGTGGCCGACCTCGCGCGCCTGCTGGGCCGCGAGGAGGACGCCGCGTGGGCCGACGCCCAGCGCGAGACGATCATGGCGGCGGCGCAGGCCGTGGCGTGGGACGGCGCGTGGTTCGTCCGCGGCATCTCCGAGGCGGGCACCAAGCTGGGCAGCAAGGAGCTCGACGAGGGCTCGATCTACCTGGAGTCCAACGTCTGGGCCGTGATCTCGGGTGCGGCGACGCCCGAGCAGGGCGTGCAGGCGATGGACTCGGTGCACGAGCTGCTGGCCAGCGAGCACGGCGTGGCGCTGTGCGAGCCGCCGCACACCAAGCCCGTACCCGGCCTGGGCCTGTCGCTGCTGGTCTACCCGCCCAGCCACAAGGAGAACGGCGGCATCTTCTGCCACTCCAACTCCTGGACGATCGTCGCCGAGGCGCTGCTCGGCCGCGGCGACCGCGCCTACGAGTACTACCGGTCCTACCTGCCGGCCAAGTACAACGACGCCGCGGAGATCCACCAGGCCGAGCCGTACGTGTACACGCAGTTCGTCTACGGCAAGCACGCCCCGCGCTTCGGCCAGGCCCGCAACCCGTGGCTGACCGGAACCGCGAGCTGGACCTACGTCGCCGTCACCCAGTACCTGCTCGGGATCAAGCCCGTCCTCGACGGTCTGCGGATCGACCCGGCCATCCCCGCCCAGTGGGACGGCTACAGCGTCCGCCGCCGCTTCCGCGACACCTGGGTGACCATCGAGGTCACCAACCCCGAGCACGTCGGCGGCGGCGTGGCGTCCATGACGATCGACGGCGAACCGCTGCCCGGCGACGTCGTCCCCGCCTCGGCGCTCAAGCCCGCCGGTCCCGACACCACCGATGTCAACGTCGTCCGCGTCGTCCTCGGCGCGCGCAAGGAGGCCTGACCATGACCGTTCCCGTGCACGTCCTCGAGAACGAGCACTGGCGGGTCGGGATCCTGCCCGAGACCGGTGCGTCGATCGCGTTCGGGCGGATCCGCCACGGCGGGGAGTGGGTGGACTTCCTGCGTCCCACGCCCGAGGACGAGTGGGTCGACGTCAACGCCTGTGCCAGCTACCCGCTGGTGCCGTGGTCGAACCGGATCCGCGACGGCGTCCTCGTCTGGGAGGGGCGCAGCTACCGGTTGCGGGTGAACTTCGAGGACGGGACGGCGATCCACGGCGCCGCGCGCGACTACGCCTGGGACATCGCCGAGGGCGACGACGCGCACGTCGCCTGCACGTTCGACTCCACCGACGTCTACGGCGTCAACTGGCCGTGGTCGTTCACCTCGCGGATCGAGTACCGGCTGGACGGCGCGGACCTGCTCGTCGTCACGTCCGTCACCAACACCTCCTCGGAGGCGTTCCCGGCGGGCTTCGCCCACCACCCGTACTTCCAGCGGACCCTGGCGGGCACCGACGACGACGTCCAGCTGCGCATCCCCTGCGACCAGCAGTTCCCGCTCGTCGCGTGCATGACCGACGGGCCCGCCCAGCCGATCGAGGACTGGCTGGACTTCCGCGAGCTGCGCGACGTCGGCGAGCGGTTCATCGACAACTGCCTCACCGGGCGCGCCCCCGGCGAGCCGGTCGAGTTCGTCTACGCGAAGTCGGGCCGCCGCTTCCAGCTGTTCGCCGACGAGCTGTACCAGCACGTCGTCTTCTACCTGCCGCAGGCGGGCAAGCCGTTCCTCGCGCTGGAGCCGGTGACCAACGCCAACGACGCGTTCACGATGCGCGCCAAGGGCATCCCGGGCGACGGCCTGTTCGTGCTGGAGCCCGGCGAGACCCGCTCGGCGACCTTCTCGCTGCGGATCGCCGACGTCGACCTGCCCGGCCTGGAGTGACGTCGACCCCGTGACAGGCCGAGGGCCCCGGCGGAAGCCGGGGCCCTCGGTTGTTCGGTTGTGGTCCCCGCCGCGAGCGGCGGGAGTCGTGCGGCCTTGCAGGCTCGCCGATCCGGTCAGGATCAGAAGGCGCTGAAGGTGAAGGTCGACGCCGCGGAGACCTCGCTCTGCAGGTAGCTCGCGTAGGCGGTGCCCGCGTCGATCGCGTCGTCGTTGACGACGGTCACGGTGAAGGCTGCGTCGGTCTTGCTGGGCATGGTGCAGACGAGCTCGGTGTCGGAGACGACCTGGACCGAGCCGCAGGTGCCCTGCTCGGCGTTGGTCTTCGAGCCGGAGTTGTCGACCGGGCTGTACTTGCCGTTGACCAGGTACACCTGAGCCTTGTGGGCGCCGGAGTTGAAGGTCATGGCCGAGAAGCCCGTGCCGGTGACGGTGATGACGTTGCCGGCGCCGTTCGCGCCGATCTGCGGCGACACCTTGATGGCGTACTTGTACGTGAAGGCGCCGGTACCGCCGGTGCTCGCGCCACCCTCGGTGGTGGCGACGACGTCCACGGCCGCCGCGGCGGGGGCGTGGGCGGGGGTCGTGGCGGTGAGGCTGGCGCCGTCAGCGGCGACCTTGACGTTGGTGGCGGCCACGCCGCCGACGGTGACGGCGGTCTTGGCGGTGAAGCCGGTGCCGACGACGGTGATGGTGTCGCCACCGAGGTTGGCGCCCGAGGCCGGCAGCACCGAGGTGATGGCCGGCTGCGGGTAGACGGTGTACTTGCCGCCCGCGACGATCGCCGCACCGGTGCCACCGGTCTTGTAGAGGCAGACGACGTAGTCGCGCTTGGTGTGCACACCGGCCGTGTTGGTGTCCGGCAGGGACGGCGTGGTGACGACGAGCTTCGTGGCCGACACGACGGTCAGGGTGCTGGCGGCGATGACGGAGGCGCTGGTCGCGGACTGCGTGGTCGGGCAGGCGGTCAGCTGGTTGAAGTGGATCGCGGCGACCTGGTTCACACCGGCGGCGTTCTTGAAGCCCGAGCCGGTGATGCTGAGGACGGCGGTGGTGGACGCGGCAGGACCGGTCGCGGGCGCCACGGTTGCCGTGGCGACAGCCGCGTAGCTGGTGGAGGCCGTGGCGACGAGGGCGCCTGCGGCCAGACCAGCGGCGACCCCGACGCGGGCGACCTTCGAGGTCGCCGCTGCCTTCAGGATGCTCATCTGTTGCTCTCCTCCATGAGAAGTCGACTGGGGTCGTCATGGCCCCTCGGGCTGACCTATCGGCGCATGGGCCCTCGCGTTGACCAGCCCTGAGGGGGATCACCCAGGCGGCGCAGCCATCGGGGTGGCGCGTCACGCGGCGCGCGATCACGCCGTCGTCGGCACCCGATCGGGTGCTGGCCGCCGGAGGGCTGCGGCCGGGCGGCTCCGGGGCCGTGACAGCGCGTGCCGACAGCGGGGGCGGCGTCCCCGGAAGGCCCAGCCGCTCAGCGATCCGAGACTTGCGGTTTCGTCGTGATCGAGCCCGTGCGGTGGTGTAGCTCACAGCGGGATCGAGGTCATCGGGCTCGCGAGGGCGTGGGAGCGGGCCGCTCCACGTGAACGTGCACATCGCACCCATCAGCGGCGTCGTCGGCCCCTCGAGGGCCGAAAACTGCTCCGAGGGCTGCGTTGGATTCTGCCGACTTGGGTCGTGGTGACTCCTCTGCGTGACCAAGTCGGCGCGTTCCCGCGGGTGAATGCCGTCGACGGTGACCCTCGGTCGTCGTCGGCCGCGGGATCAAACGATTCGAGCGTTGACACCCCGACACCCGGCGGGCCAAGCTTCGCCCGTCGTGCGCCTCCCGTGGTGCTCCCCGAGCCCGCGCGGCGGACCCACCCCTCCCGACCCCCGGCAGCAGGCCACCTGCCCGCCGGGTGCTCCACCCCGTCGGGACGCACCGTGTTCGGCCCTCGTGGCCGGCGGCGGCACGGTCGTCCCGACGGTGTCCGACCCCTGGGGCGTGGACGGCGTCATGCCGTTCCCTTCCGCGGCGAGTGCGCGCCCGGAGCCGTCGAGGCCCCTCGACGGTGCCGCAGGGTGACGCCGCACGGGCCGCCCGGCCCGTGCGAGCGAGGTACGCGCGGGCCGGTGCGCCCGCACCGTGCCGAGCCCGGCTCCGCGGTGACGGTGCCGCGAGTGAGATGAAGGACGGACTCATGGATCAGACAGGAGCCCCGAAGCCCGGGGCCCGATGGGGCCGCGCGATCGGCCTCCTCGCGGCTGCGGGTCTCGCGGCCGCGTCCGTGGCGATCGTCGCCCCCGGAACGGCGAACGCCGCCGAGGTGCCGCGCGGCTCGCTGCAGCGGGTGCAGTCGTTCGGCACCAACCCGAGCAACCTCAACATGTACGTCTACGTGCCGAACAACCTCGCCGCGAAGCCCGCGGTGCTGGTGACCGTGCACTACTGCACCGGCACGGCGCAGGCGATGTACAGCGGGTACGGGCAGCCGTTCGTGCAGGCCGCCGAGAAGTACGGCTACATCATGATCTTCCCCGAGGCCACCCGCAGCGGGCAGTGCTTCGACGTCTACAGCCCCGAGGCGCTCAAGCGCGACGGCGGCTCCGACCCCGTCGCCATCCGCTCCATGCTGTCCTGGGTCCAGTCGAACTACCCGGTCGACAACAACCGGATCTTCGTCACCGGCGCCTCCTCCGGCGCGATGATGACCAACGTGCTGCTCGGGGACTACCCCGACGTCTTCAAGGCCGGCGTCGCCTTCATGGGCGTGCCGTTCGGCTGCTTCGCCACCGGCAGCGCGTCGAACACCTGGAACAGCCAGTGCTCCGGCGGCCAGTCGATCAAGACCGGGCAGCAGTGGGGCGACATCGCCCGCGCCGCCTACCCCGGCTACACCGGCGCGCGTCCGCGGATGCAGCTGTGGCACGGCGTCAACGACACGACGCTGAACTACGCCAACCTCGCCGAAGAGGTCAAGCAGTGGACGAACGTGCTCGGGGTCTCCGAGACGCCCGTGCGCACCGACTCCCCGCAGTCGGGCTGGACCCGCAAGCGCTACGGCCAGGACGTCACGCAGGCGCCCGTCGAGTCGATCTCGGTCGCCAACGTCGGCCACGACCTGCCGCAGAACGGGATGCAGGCCTACGCGCTGTCGTTCATGGGCCTGGACCAGACGAGCACCACGACGCCCACCACCACGACCACGCGGCCCACGACGTCGACGTCCGGCCCGACCACCGGCACCGACACCCTCGCGGGGGCGGCGGAGCGTGCGGGCCTGTACTTCGGCACGGCCATCGCGGGCTACAAGCTGAGCGACTCGACGTACTCGAGCATCGGCAACCGCGAGTTCGACATGGTCACGCCCGAGAACGAGATGAAGCTCGACGCCACCGAGCCCCAGCAGGGCGTCTTCAGCTTCACGCAGGGTGATCAGGTCTACAACTGGGCCGTCCAGAACGGCAAGCGCGTGCGCGGCCACACCCTGGCCTGGCACTCCCAGCAGCCGAGCTGGATGCAGGCGATGAACGGCCAGGGCAGCAACGGCCCCGTCCTGCGCGCAGCGATGATCAACCACATCCAGAACGTGATGGCGCACTACAAGGGCAAGCTCTACGCCTGGGACGTCGTCAACGAGGCGTTCGACGACAACGCCTCGATCGGCCGCCGGCAGTCCAACCTGCAGGCCACCGGCGACGACTGGATCGAGGTCGCGTTCAAGACGGCCCGCGCGGCCGACCCCGACGTGAAGCTCTGCTACAACGACTACAACATCGACAACTGGTCGTGGGGCAAGACCCAGAACGTCTACGCCATGGTCAAGGACTTCAAGGCCCGTGGCGTGCCGATCGACTGCGTCGGTCTCCAGTCGCACTTCAACTCCGGCAGCGCCTACAACAGCAACTACCGGACGACGATCAGCGAGTTCGCGAAGCTCGGCGTCGAGGTCTACATCACCGAGCTCGACATCGAGGGTTCCGGCAGCACCCAGGCCCAGACCTACGCGAACGTCGTCAACGACTGCCTCTCCGTCCCCGCCTGCAAGGGCATCACGGTGTGGGGCATCCGCGACAGCGACTCGTGGCGCGCCTCCGGCACCCCGCTGCTGTTCGACAACAACGGCAACAAGAAGGCGGCGTACGACTCCGTGCTCGCGGCCCTCAAGGCGGCGCCCCCGGTGGTGACGACGACGACCACGACGCCGGACGAGTCGTCCACGACCAAGACGTCCAAGACGACGAAGTCGAAGACGACGAAGACCAAGACCGTCAAGAAGACGACGATCAAGAAGTGCAAGACCGGCAAGAACGGCAAGAAGACCTGCAAGACCATCACCAAGAAGAAGAACGTCTCCACGGTGGCGGAACCGCTGGTCCTCTCCCCGGCCGGGAAGGCCTCCTGCTCGGCCACCTACACGGTGACCGGTGCCTGGGCGTCGGGCTTCACCGGCACGGTGGCGGTCTCCGCCCCCGCCGGCTCGCCGTGGAAGGTCTCGCTCGGCTCGGGCACCACGCTGTCGCAGGCGTGGGGCGCGGCCGGTCTGGCCGGCAGCGGTAGCGGCAGCGTCGCGTTCACGGCCGGCGGCAACGCCGAGTCCGTGCCGTCGATCACCTGCGGCTGACCCTTCACCTCGCGTCACGACGGGGCGCCCACCGGCTCGGTGGGCGCCCCGTTCGCGTGTCTCGGGGTGCTCGCCAACAGGCCGGATGCGTGCTGGTGGTGCACCTGACGACCAGCCAGACCGCTCGGCCGGTTGCGTGATCACGAGTGCTTGAGGTGCGTCCCCGCACGGACTTGACTGCGCTGCGCGAGCAGCACGCCGACGTGCGACGAGGGAGACGGCCATGACGACCTCCGGAACGACCCCCACCCCGTCCGACCGTGGTGTCCGCCGTCGCCGCGCGCGAGGCGTGACGGCGCTGCTGCTCGCTGCGGGCTGCGCGGTCACCGTCGCGGGTGCGGTCGTCCCGGCGGGCGCGGGCGTCACCACCCTCGCGGACGCAGGTGCGGCGACGGGCCGCACCATCGGCGTCGCCGTCTCCGCGGCGCGGCTGACCACCGACCCGGCCTACGCCGCGATCGTCGACCGCGAATACGCCTCGATCACCCCCGAGAACGAGACCGCGTTCGACGCGCTGCAACCGACCCGCGGCACCTTCACCTTCACCGCGGCCGAGCGCGTCGTCGGCTGGGCGAAGGACCATCACAAGCAGGTGCGCGGGTACGCCCCGCTCAGGGGCTCCGCCCAGTCGGCCTGGTTCGCCTCCCTGTCGCCCACCGCGCAGCGGGAGGCGATGACGGGCCACCTGGACGCCGTCCTCGCCCACTTCCGCGGCTCGATCACCACTTGGGACGTCGTCACCGAGGCGTTCGGCGACTCGGGCGCGCGGCGGCCGTCGGTCCTCGAACGCACCGGCGCCGACTGGATCGAGGTGGCCTTCCGTGCCGCACGGGCGGCCGACCCCGACGCGCGTCTGTGCTACTCCGACTACGGCATCGAGGACTTCGCCTCACCGAAGGCGCAGGCCGTGTACCTGATGCTCAAGGACTTTCGTGCCCGAGCGGTGCCGGTTGACTGCGTGGCGATCCAGTCGCACTTCACCGGCGGGGCGAAGCGTCCCGAGTCGTTCCCGACCACCCTCAGGGGGTTCGCGTCCCTGGGGCTCGGCGTCGAGCTGTCGGAACTCGAGGCCACCGGCGACGCGCGCCAGCCGGAGGTCTTCCGCTCCGTCGCCCAGGACTGCGTGGCCGTGAGCGCCTGTACCGCGATCACCGTGTGGGGGGTGCGCGACATCGACTCCTGGCGCGGTGCCGAGTCGCCCGTGCTCTTCGACCGCGACGGCGCCCCCAAGCCGGCCTACACCGCGTTCCGCGCCGGACTGCTCAGCGACTGGGGGTGCTTCGCCCCCGTCGGCGCCGGTGCCGTAGCGCCCCAGTGCGTGTCCCAGCCGAGCACGACCAAGCCGAGCACGACCAAGCCGAGCACGACCAAGCCGAGCACGACCAGCCCCCGTCCCTCACGCACGAAGAAGCCCAGCACCCGCTGCCGTACGCGCGCCAACGGCACGATGACCTGCAAGGTGGTGACGCGCCGGTAGGTCGCGCCGCTGGGGGGAGCACTCGCGCGGAGATACCGCGGTGAGCGTCCCCCAAGCGGAGGTGGGGACGCGGGCTAACCGGCTTTGGGGAGCATCCGCGCGGCGATACCGCGGTGAGCGTCCCCAAAGGCGTCAGTGGGGCGCTCGACTCGCCTGCGCGTGAGTGAGCACCGACGAGCGGGGCTGTGTGAACGATCACACGTTGCAACGCGACTTGCGGAGAAAGCCGGTCGACGGCGGCCCGCTGGGCGGATCCGACGATCAGAAGTGGTTGAGGTCACGCCCGCGACGCCGTAAGACTTCGCCCTCGACGCCGCACGTCGCTGTGCGAACGAGGGAGATCGTGATGACCACTCACCGCCGAGCGCGACGCCTCGCCGGCGCGCTGACCGCGCTCGTCCTCGCCGCGGGGGGTGGCGCGCTCGCCGGGCTCGTCGTCGTCCCCGCCGGTGCCGCCGACCTCACGCTCGCCGAGGCGGGCGCGCGCAGCGGCCGGACCATCGGCGTCGCGGTCGGCAGCAGTGTCCTCACCCGGGACGCGGCGTACGCGGCCATCGTCGACCGCGAGTTCGCGTCGGTGGCGCCGGAGGTGGAGTTCCGGTTCGACTCCACGCAGATCGCCAGGGGCACGTTCTGGTGGGTGGCGATCGACCGGATCGTCGACTGGGCGGCGCAGCACGGCAAGAAGGTCCGCGGCTACCCGCTCATGCAGGGCGCGGCCCAGGCGGCGTGGTTCGTGTCGTTGAACCCCGACCAGCGCCGCGGCGAGATGGTCAAGCACCTCGACGCCGTCCTCGGCCGCTACGGCCACGTGGTCGACACCTGGGACCTCGTCAGCGAGGTGTACCTCGACAACGGCTCACTGCGCCCCTCGGCGATGCAGGTGACCGGCAGCGACTGGGTCGAGCTCGCCTACCGCACCGCCCGTGCCGCGGCCCCCGACACCCGGTTCTGCTACTCCGACTACGGCATCGAGGACTGGGCGTCGCCGAAGACGCAGGCCGTCTACGCGATGGTCAAGGACTTCAAGGCCCGCGGGGTGCCCCTGGACTGCGTCTCGCTGCAGTCGCACTTCGTCCAGGGGCTGACCCATCCCGCGAGCATGCCGCAGACGATGGCCGCCTTCGCGGCGCTGGGCGTGGACGTCGAGCTGTCCGAGCTCGACGTCACCGGCGACGCGAAGCAGGCCGAGGTCTACGCGCAGGTCGCGCGCGAGTGCCGGGAGCAGCCGCGCTGCACGGGCATCACGCTGTTCGGGGTGCGCGACATCGACTCGTGGACCAGCTCGCAGACGCCGCTGCTGTTCGACCGCGACGGCGCCCGCAAGCCCGCGTACACCGCCTTCCGCGACGCGCTGCTCGGCGTCCCGCCCACCACGACGACCGTGACGCCGACGACCAGCCCCACGACGTCGAAGCCGACGACCACGAAACCCACGACCACCAAGCCGAAGACCACCCGCACGAAGAAGACGACCACCGTCTGCCGCACCCGCAAGAACTCGCAGGTGACCTGCAAGGTGGTCACCCGGCGCTGACTGGCGCCTCCAGCACCAGGCCCGGACGCGCGGCGCGCAGGGTGAGCAGGCCGCCGGACAGCGTGCGGACGTCGTCCCAGCCCTCCTGCAGCAGCACCCGCGAGGCGAGGTAGGAGCGCAGGCCGCTCGCGCAGTACACCCGCACGGGCACGCCGCGGGGCACCTCGGCGAGCCGCTCGCGCAGCTGCGTGTGCGGGACGACGAGCGCGCCGGGCAGGCGCCCGGACTCGGCCTCGGCGTCGGAGCGGACGTCGAGCAGGACGGCGTCGGCGGGGACGACGGCGGCGTCGTCGAGGTCGGCGGGGTACCACAGGCGCACCTGGCCGGCGAGGACGTTGCCGGCGAGGTAGCCGGCCATCGTCACGGGGTCCTTCGCCGAGCCGAACGGCGGGGCGTAGGCGAGGTCGAGCTCGGCGAGGTCCCACACGGTGAGCCCGGCGTGGAGGGCGGTGGCCAGGACGTCGATCCGCTTGTCGACGCCGTCGGCGCCGGTCGCCTGCGCGCCGAGGACCCGCCCGTCGGGGGCGAACAGCAGCTTGAGGTGCACCTGCGTGGCGCCGGGGTAGTACCCGGCGTGCTGGTGGGGGTGCAGGTGGACGGCGTGGTGGGCGATCCCGGCCGCGCGCAGCGCCTTCTCGCTCAGCCCGGTGGAGGCGGCGACGACGTCGAAGACCCGCACGATCGCCGTCCCGCTGACCGGGGCGAGGGTGGTCTCGGGCCAGACGCCGATCGCCAGCAGCACGAGGTCGGCGGCGGCACGGCCGTGCCGGTTGGCGGGGCCCGCGAGCGGGACCGGCCCGGTGGCGCCGGTGACCCGGTGCCGGACGGCGACGGCGTCCCCGACGGCGTAGATCGCGGTGTCGCTGGTGACGCCGTGCTCGTCGACGACGATCGCACCACGGTCGTCGACGTCCAGGCCCGCGTCGGTGGCGAGGGTGGTCTCGGGCCTGACGCCGATCGCCAGCAGCACGAGGTCGGCGGGCGCCGGGTCGCCGGTGGTGAGGTCGACCTCGAGCGCGGACGCCCTTCCGGTGACCCGGACGCCCGTCATGGCGGCACCGAGCCGGACGTCGACGCCGCGGGCGCGCAGCTCGGCCTCGACGGGCGCGGCCATCTCGGGGTCGAGCGGGGCGAGCACCTGGTCGGCGAGCTCGACGAGGGTGACGGCGAGGCCGCGGTGGCGCAGCGCCTCGGCGGCCTCCAGGCCGATGAACCCGGCGCCGACGACGACGGCCGAGCGGGCGCCGGCGTCCACGACGGCTTTGAGCGCGTCGACGTCGGGGACGGTGCGCAGGGTGCGGACGGCGGGGTGGTCGAGGCCGGGCAACGGGGGGACGATCGCCTTCGCGCCGGGCGCGAGGAGCAGGACGTCGTAGGGCAGGCGCTGCTCGCCGTCGGGGGTCGAGACGCTCACCTGCCGGGCGTCGCGGTCGATCGCCGTCACCTCGTGCCGGGTGCGCACGTCGAGGTCGAGCGCGGCCGCCAGCGAGGCCGGGGTCTGCACGAGCAGCCTCTCGCGGTCGACGATCTCTCCGGCGAGGTGGTACGGCAGGCCGCAGTTGGCGAACGACACGTACTCGCCGCGCTCGAGGACGACGATCTCGGCGTCCTCGCGCAGCCTGCGCAGGCGTGCCGCCGCGCTCATCCCGCCGGCGACCCCGCCGACCACGATCACCTTCATGTGACTCTCCCTCCGATACGTCCAGGCTACATACCCTGGGGGGGTAACCGCCAGCGGGCGCCGGATGTTCCGCCGCCCGCGACGTTGGAGCAGGAATGGCGAATAGCGCCACTTCTGCTCCAGCGATGCCGCGCGCCACCCGCTGCGGCAGAGGACGTGACGGTGAGTGATCAACCGGGCGCCACGAGCAGTGGCACGGGCCGCTCGGGGGTATCGGCGCCCTCGTCGGCCCGATCGCCCCACTCTGCCCTTGTGCTGCAGGGCGTCCTGGGCCAAGCTGTGCCCTCGACCGCGTGACGACGTTGTCAGCGGAGGTCCCGCGCGCCCTGGCGCCGGACCGATCCGAGCACGAGGAGTGACCATGGTTTCGTTGCGCCATCGCCGCCGCACTGCCGCCACCGGCGCCGCGCTGCTGGCGGCCGCCGCGCTC
Organism: Kineosporiaceae bacterium; assembly: GCA_046330935.1. Lineage (GTDB taxonomy): Bacteria > Actinomycetota > Actinomycetes > Actinomycetales > Kineosporiaceae > JAXLRU01. The sequence goes on along the minus strand of JAXLRU010000002.1, from coordinate 244,969 downwards.
ACCTCGCTGACCGTGGGTGCAGCCCCCGCCCAGGCAGCCACCATCTGCGAGCAGTACGGCTCCACCACGATCGGCGGGCGCTACGTCGTCCAGAACAACCGCTGGGGCACCTCGGCCACCCAGTGCATCGAGACGACGTCGACGGGCTTCCGGGTCACGCAGTCCGGCGCCAACGTGCCGACGAACGGCGCTCCGGCGTCCTACCCCTCGATCTACTTCGGCTGCCACTACGGCAACTGCAGCCCCGGCACCAACCTGCCCATGGCCGCGACCGACCCCCGCCATGCCACCCTGCGCACGTCAGTGTCGATGACCTACCCGTCCTCGGGCACCTACGACGCCGCCTACGACATCTGGTACGACCCGACCCCCCGCACGACCGGCCAGAACACCGGCGCCGAGATCATGGTCTGGCTCAACCGCCAGGGCTCGATCCAGCCGATCGGCTCGCCCGTCGGCAACGCCACGATCAACGGCGAGAGCTACCAGGTGTGGTTCGGCAACGTCGGCTGGAGCGTGATCTCCTACGTCCACTCGGGCGTCACCGGCTCGCTGAACTTCCCCGTCGCTGCGTTCTTCAACGACTCCCTCAGCCGCGGCTACACCCAGCGCAGCTGGTACCTGACGTCGGTCCAGGCCGGGTTCGAGCCCTGGATCGGCGGTGCCGGCCTGGCGGTGACCAACTTCTCGGTCACCGCCGACGGGTCCGCGCCGAGCAGCAGCTCGTCGTCGTCCACCCGGCCCGCGACGTCGTCGAGCAGCTCCTCCAGCTCCTCGGCCCCCGCAGGCAGCTCCTCGTGCACCGCGAGCTTCCGCAGCACCAACACGTGGAACGGCGGCTACCAGGGCGAGATCACCGTCAAGGCCGGTTCGGCTCCGACGCGCGGCTGGACGGTCTCGTGGACGCCGCCGGGCGGCTCGGTGAGCCAGGCCTGGAACGCCACCGTCACCACCTCGGGCGGTACCGCCACCGCCCGTGACGCCGGCTGGAACGGCACCCTCTCCGCGGGCGCCTCGACCAGCTTCGGCTTCATCGCCTCCGGAACGCCCGGGGCCGGCTCGCTGCGCTGCAGCGCGAGCTGATCACACAACCGTCGACGGCGGGGGCCACCGCCGCGGCCCACGTCGTCGACGGCGTTTTGGCGGTGGGGGAGGCGCTCAGAACCCGGCGGGCAGGTCACCGGCGTGCAGCACGGTGAGCCGCTGCGTGGGCCGGGTCAGCGCCACGTACAGGTCGTTGGCGCCGCGGGCGCCGTCGGCGAGCATGGCGGCCGGGTCGCAGACGACCACGGCGTCGAACTCCAGGCCCTTGACGTCGTCGGTCGAGTGCACCGCGGTACGCGAGGCGAGCTCGCCCTCGAGGCCGGCCTCGATCGCGGCGGCCAGGCCCGCCGCCCCCGACCGCGGTACGACCACCGCGAAGCGGCCGCCGGGCAGCAGCGCGTCGTGGGCCCGGACGGCCTCGACCGCTGCGGACGCCCACCCGGACCCTGGCACCCGCACCCGCTCGACGTCCCAGTCGCCCTCGCGGGCCGACGCCGGGGGACGCACCCGCACCCCGGCCGCCTCGGCCACCGCAGCGGCGACCCGCATGATCCGACCGGGCGTGCGGTAGTTGATCGACAGCTCCTCGACGCGCCAGCGCCCGGCGGCGTGCTGCTCCAGCACCTCGCCCCACGAGTCGGCGCCGGCGGCGGAACTCGTCTGCGCGACGTCCCCGACGACGGTCATCGAGCGTGAGGGCACGCGGCGCACGAGCAGCCGCCACTGCATGGCCGACAACTCCTGCGCCTCGTCGACGACGGCGTGGCCGTAGACCCACGTGCGGTCTTCGGCGGCGCGCTCGGCGAGGGTGACGGCGCTCTCGCCCGCAGCGAACCGGTCGGCGAGCATCTCGGCGGTGACCATGTCGCCCGCGCCGGACATCTCCAGGACGCCCCGGGCGTACTCCAGGGCCTCGGCGCGCTCGCGCTGGGCCTTCGCGCTCTCGGCGGCACTCGCCACGGCGTCGTCCCCCAGCAGCTCCGCGAGCTCGTCGAGGAGGGCGACGTCGTCGATCGTCCAGGGCGAGCCGGGCTGACGGGCGAGGGCGGCCTGCTCGGCCTGCGACAGCAGCCCGTCGGCGGCGGCGGCCAGGCGCGCGGGCACGGCGTACAGGCCCGCGAGCACCTTGGTGGGCGACAGCGGCATCCACAGCAGGTTGATCTCGCGCCGCACGTCCACGGACTGGCGCAGCTCGGTGACGGCCTCGGCGCGGGTGTGCTCGTCCTCGCCGTCCATCCGCCGCGCGGCGAGCAGCTGGTCGGCGAGGTCGTCGAGCAGGTGCAGCGCGAACGTCGTCCGGGCGTCGTTGTGCGGCTTGTTGGTGGAGCGGGCGCGCCCGCGGGCGGCGGCGACGGCCTTGGGCCGCAGCATGATCCTGTCGCCGTCGAGCACCAGCGGCACCGGCGAGGCCAGCTCGCGCTGGCGCAGCCGCACGGCCCGCCGCAGCACCTGCGCCATCCGCAGGTCGCCCTTGACCCGGGCGGTGACGCCGGAGTCGTGCGCGGTCGCCTCCACCCCGGGGAACAGCCGACCCGTGGTGGTGAGGACGACGCCCGTCTCGCCGAGGCTGGGCAGCACCTGCTCGATGTAGCGCAGGAAGACGGGGCTGGGCCCGATCACGAGCACGCCGGAGCGGGCGATCCGGTCGCGGTGGGTGTAGAGCAGGTAGGCGGCGCGGTGCAGGGCGACGGCGGTCTTGCCGGTGCCGGGGCCGCCCTGGACGACGAGGACGCCGGCCAGCGGCGCCCGCACGATGCGGTCCTGCTCGGCCTGCAGGGTCGCCACGATGTCGCGCATCTGCCCGGTGCGCCGGGCCGTGAGCGCGCTCATCAGCGCGCCCTCGCCCGCGACGACGGCGAGGTCCTCGCGGCGGGCCGCGGCCTCGGCGAACGCGTCGGTGTCGAGCACCTCGTCGTCGAGGGAGGTCAGGGCGCGGTTGCGCGAGGCCAGCTGGCGGCGGCGCAGGACTCCCTGCGGGGACGCGGCGGTGGCCTGGTAGAACGCGGCGGCGGCGGGGGCGCGCCAGTCGATGAGGAGCTGGGTCTGGGCGTCGTCGGACAGCCCGATCCGGCCGATGTAGCGGGTCGCGTCGCCCAGCATGTCGAGCCGGCCGAAGCAGAGCCTGTCCTCGACGGCGCGCAGCCGCGACAGGCGCTCGCTGTGCCAGGCGTCGAAGGCGTCGCGCTCGGCGCGCCCGGCGGGCGTGGGGACGACGGGTGCGCGACGCACGGCGGCGAGGTCGACCTCGGCGCGCTCGCGCAGGCGGTCGAGGAGGGCGTAGAGGAGGTCGAGGTTGGCCTGCTCGACGGCCAGTTCACGGTCGACGCCGCGGCGCACGTCAGGGGTGGTCACGCCGTTGCCGCCTCCTGCCTGTCCTGCCGCCCGCCGCCGTCCGGGGGCGGGCGCGGGCAGCGCCACCGGCTCACGGTGGCGTTCAAGTATGCGGGCTCACGCCCGTGGCGTCACCAGCGGGGCCCGGCAGGCGCGGCCGCAGCCCCGACGGCGGGTGCCGTCGGGGCCGCGACCGTGCCGTCCACGCCGGGGAGGGGGACTCAGGCGTAGACGTCGACCCCTCGCCGCCCGCGCGACTCGCGGGAGATCGAGGACTCCTTGCTGGCCTCGGCCACCGGCGAGACCCTGGGGGTCGTCGATGGCTGAGGGACCTTCTCGATGCTCAACGCCACGGGGGTGGGGCTGGGCACCGACGGCGCCAGCGCCTGCATCGGCAGGTACACCGCTGAGGCCGTGACGGCACTGACGTTCATGTTTCTCCCTCCTCTGCCGACAGGGGACCCGGAACCCCCGCGGGTGCCCGGTGTCCCGACGACACGTGATGCCGCAGCATCGGCAGGAGAGCCCTGGGTGCTGGATCGCCCGGCGGGTTGATTCTTCGTCCCCGAATGAAGCGCACCGTCACCGCCCGACGGCTGGTGCCGCCGTCCGGGGGTCACCCGAGCGGGAATCAGCTCAACAGGGCGACCCAGGCGCCGGAGGCGTTCGTGCTCAGCGGCTGCCCGGGGTTCCAGCCGATGCCGATCGAGCGGTAGCTGCAGGTGGTGAGGATGCCGTGGTGGGCCGGGCTGTCCCACCACCCGTCGACGGCGCGGGCCGCGTTCTCGAAGCCCACGGCCAGCACCTCGGCGACCGGCTGCGTCCAGCCCTGCTGGGCCGCGCGGTCACCGGGGCCCAGCCCGTCGGGGCTGGTGTGGCGGAAGTAGCGGCGGCTCACCATGTCGTCGGCGTGGCCCTGCGCGGCGCGCGACAGCCGCGCGTCCAGCCGCAGGGCGGGGCACCCGGCACCCGCCCGTCGCCCGTTGAGGTGGCTGACCAGTTGGGCGGCGACGCCTGGATCCGGCAGGCGGGTGGGCACCTGGGGGCGCGCGCTGGTGCGCGGCGGTGTCGTGGGGCGGGTCACGGGCGGGCGGGTCGTGGCCGGCCGCGTGGCGGGGGCGGTGCTGCCGCCGGTGCTGCGCGGCGTGGTGCGGCCGGGTGCAGGGCCGCTCGAGCCGCCCGACGTCGTCCGGCCGCCGCCTGCGCTGCTGCCGCCGCCGGGGGCGGCGGTGCCGGCGGTGCCGCCGGTGCTCGCGGACGGCGAGTGGGTGCCCGTGGCGGGCAGCACGCTGGTCGTGGGGGAGCCGGAGGTGGCGGTGGGGGACGTGCTGGGGCTGCCGGTGGCGCTGTCGCCGTCCTCGGGCTCCAGCAGGCTCGGCAGCTCGGCGGCGGCGCCCGGGGTGTTGCGCGGGTTGCGCTGGGGGCCGCGCTCGTGGAGGTACAGGGTGGTGCCGGCGAGGAGCACGATCACCAGTTCGAGAGCGAGGACGGCGGGGCCGATCCGCGCGAGGGAGTACCGGCGTTCGCCCCGGTGGCGGATGCTGGTCCGGGGGCGCCCGCGCCGCTCGTCCATGCTGCCGCCTGCCATGAGAGCCGAACGTAGCGCCTGACCTGCGGCTCCACCACGAGAACGCGGAACGTTTCGGCCAACGGGCTAACGAAAAGCCGGGAAAGTAGCGGAACTGGTCCCTTGTGTCAGGGTCTGGGCGGTGAGTGATCGCCGAACGGCGCTCGCCGCCCAGACCCTGACCCGGCGTCAGGCGTCGGGCGCCCCGCCCGAGGGTCGGCGTCGGCGCCGGAATCGGTGACGATCCCTGCGCCGCCCGCGTGCTCGTGGGCCGCGAGCGCCTCCCGGGTGGGGGCGGGCGCGAGCACCCGCAGCAGGTGGTACCCGCCGACGGCGGTGATCGTGCCGAGGACGATGCCGGTGAGGCTGAAGTCGTCGGTGATCTTCAGGGTGGCGTCGCCGATGCCCAGGATGAGGGCGGCGGCCAGCGGCACGAGGTTGATCGGGTTGCCGAAGTCGACCCGGTTCTCCACCCAGATCTTCGCGCCGAGCAGGCCGATCATGCCGTAGAGGACGACCGTGATCCCGCCGAGGACGCCGTTGGGGATCGCCGCGACCAGCGCGCCGAACTTGGGCACCAGGCCGAGCAGGATCGCGACGACGGCGGCCACGTAGTACGCGGCCGTCGAGTAGACGCGGGTGGCGGCCATGACACCGATGTTCTCGGCGTAGGTGGTGGTGGGGGCACCGCCGACGCCGCTGGCCAGGGCGGTCGCGACGCCGTCGCCGATGTACCCGCGGCCCAGGTAGGGGTCGAGGTCGGTGTGCGTCATCTCGCCCACGGCCTTGACGTGCCCGGCGTTCTCGGCCAGCAGGGCGATCACGGCGGGGATCACCAGCAGCACGAAGGAGATCGTGAACTCGGGCGCCACGAAGCCGGGCACCGTGGCCCCCGAGCCGGTGGTGAACGACTGCGGCAGGCCGATCCAGTCGGCGGCCTTCACGCCGGCGAAGCTCACCCGGGCCTGCTCGACGACCTTGCCGTCGGCGCCGGTGACGGTGAGCAGGTCGACCTTGTCCCACACCCACGACAGGACGTAGCCGAAGACGAGGCCGATCAGGATGGCCACGCGCGAGACGAAGCCGCGCCCCGCCACCGAGACGACGAGCACCACGACCATCGTCAGCAGCGCGACCCACTGGTCGGAGGGCCAGTAGAACGTGGCCGCCGTGCCCGCGAGGTTGAGGCCGATGACGACGACGACCGCGCCGGTCACGGCCGGGGGCAGCACCCGCGACACCACGCCGCCGCCGACCCGGTGGACGACGACGCCGAGGACGGCGAGCAGCACGCCGGCCACGAGGAACGCGCCGGTCACCTGCCCGGAGGTGCCGCCGTCGGCGCGGATCGCCCCCGCCGCGGCGATGAACGCGAAGCTCGACCCGAGGTAGCTGGGGATCCGGTTGCCGACGACGAGCAGGAAGATGATCGTCCCGACGCCGCTCATCATGATCGCGAGGTTGGGGTTGAGGCCCATCAGGGTGGGGGCGACGAACGTGGCGCCGAACATGGCGATCACGTGCTGGGCGCCGAGGCCGACCGTGCGCGGCCAGCTCAGCCGCTCGTCGGGGCGCACCACCTCGCCCGGGGCCAGGGTGCGGCCGTCGCCGTGCACCCTCCACGTGAACATCTGCTGCAGCTGAGACACGGGTGACCTCCTGCGAGGCGGGGGAACGGCGGGCCGGGGCGAACAGTAGAGGGCACCCGGACGGCGTCCCACAGGTACGACTGTGACGCGCGTCACAAGGGTGAGGCGACGTCCGCGACGGCGTCCAGGCTCACGGCGTCGGCGGGCACCGGACGCCCCAGCAGGTACCCCTGCGCGAGGTCGCAGCCGAGCTCGCCGAGCACCCGCCACTGCTCCGGCTCCTCGACCCCCTCGCCCACCACGGTCAGCCCGAGGGCGTGGCCGAGGGTGACGATGCTCGCCGCCAGGGAGCGCTCGGTGCGGTCGCTGCCGATGCCCGCCACGAACGTCCGGTCGATCTTCACCCCGCCCAGGGGGAGGCGGCGCAGGTACTCCAGCCCCGTGTTGCCCGTCCCGAAGTCGTCGAGGGCGACCCGGACGCCGAGGTCGGCCAGCCGCCGCAGGTCGCGCTCGCCGTCCTCGCCCGCGACGACGAGCTGCCGCTCGGTGAGCTCGAGGACGAGACGCTGCGGGGCCAGCCCGGTGAGGTCGAGGACCCGGCGCACCTCGGCCAGCATCCCGGGGCCGGTGAGCTGCCGGGCGGAGACGTTCACCCACACCGCCACCTCCTCCGGCCAGCCCACCGCCGTCTCGCACGCCCGCTGGAGCACCGTGGCCCCCACCTCGCGGATCAGCTCGCTGCGCTCGGCCACCGCCACGAACTCCTCGGCGGGCACCGGCCCCAGGTCGGGCGGCGACCACCGCACGAGCGCCTCCGCGGCGACCACCCGCCCCGTCCCGAGGTCGTGCACCGGCTGGTAGGCGACGTCGAGCTCCCCGGCCTCCACCGCGCGCAGCAGCCGGGCGTCCAGGTGCAGCCGCTGCCACGACGGCCCCGGCCACCCCGGTGCGGCCAGCGCCCACCCGTCGCGGCCGGCGTCCTTGGCCGTGTACATCGCGGAGTCCGCCTCGCGCAGGAGGTCCTCGGGGCCGGCGGTGCCGTCCGCGGTGGCCACCCCGATGCTCGCGCGCACCGCCACCTCGTGGCCGCGCAGGCGCCAGGGCCGGCACACGGCGTCGCGCACCCGCTGGGCCACGGCCACCGCCTCCTCGCGGCGGCGCAGCCGGCCCACGAGGACGACGAACTCGTCGCCGCCCAGCCGGGCCGCCGTGTCGGTGTCGCGCAGGGAGGTCGACAGGCGCCGGGCGACCTCCACGAGCAGGTCGTCCCCGGCGTCGTGGCCCAGGCAGTCGTTGATCTGCTTGAAGTCGTCGAGGTCGAGGTAGAGCAGCCCGACGAGGCCGCCCACGCGGCGGCAGCGCCCCAGCTCGTCGGCGATCCGGTCCAGCAGCAGGGTGCGGTTGGGCAGGTCGGTGAGCGGGTCGTGCAGCGCGAGCCGGCGCAGCTGCTCCTCCTGCCGGCGTCGGGCCGTGACGTCATCGATCTGGGCGACGGCGTAGGGCGGGTCCTCGCCGCTGTCCGGCACCCGGGCGATGCTCACGCGGCAGTGCAGCAGGCGCCCGTCCGCGTGCCGGCAGTCGCGCTCGACGAGCGTGGCCGGCAGCCGCCCGGCCGCCATCGCCTCCAGCGCCGCGACGTCGGCGTCCAGGCCCGGCTCGCCGAACAGGGCGGCGAGGCCCCCCGCGAGCAGCTGCTCCTGGCTGCGGCCGGTGAGCCGGCACACGGCGGGGTTGACCTGCAGCAGCCGCCCGGCCGCGGGGTCGGTGAGGTCGATCAGCGCCATCCCGATCAGGGCGTGCTCGAACGCGGAGGCGAACCGCTCGCGGCTGGCCCGCAGCGCGGCCTCGGCGGCGCGCTGGGCGGTGACGTCGAGGACGACGCCGAGCAGGCGGCGGATCCGCAGGTCGGGTGCGCGTTCGGTGAGCACGCGGACGATCGCGTGGCGCACCGGCGTCGTCGGCGTGCGCAGGCGCACCTCGACCTCGCCGACCTCGCGTACCGAGGGTTCACGGCCCGACTCGTTGCTCTCCAGCAGCGCGCGGTCCTCGGGGTGCACCATGGCGAGGAACGCCTCCCGGCGGGCGAGGGCGTCGGCGGGGGTGGGGATGCCGAGCAGCGCCGTCAGCCCCGGCGACCAGCCGCCCGTCCCGCGCTCGTAGTCCTCCTCGAAGACCCCGAAGCGGGCGAGCTCCTGGATCTCGCCGAGCATGCGTTCCTGGGCGGTCCACGTCCACGTCTCGACCGGGGTGGTCGGGTCGGCATCCATGCGCACCCCCTCGCGCCGACCCTACTACCGAAGGTGACTTGCCAGGCACTAATCGTCACCTTTCCTGTGGGCTGGGCGGACCCGTGGTGAACCCCTCTCAGCAGCGTGTGATCGAATGGGGTGGAATCGGGCGTGGACACGTGCCGCGCCTTCCCTGCGGCCGGGCCATGCGCCACGATGCGGACGCGGCGGGCAACGGTGCCCGACCGCCCCGCGCCCGCAGGCGTGCCCCGCGCGACCGAGCACCCGCCCGGCCTCGCGCAGGCACCCCGGTCAGGCACGGCGAGCTGGAAGGGACGCACGCGGTGAGTGCTTCGGCCTGGTGGTGCGAGTACGCGTGGCTGCCCGAGGGCCCCGTCGCCGGGGTGCGCGTGGAGGTCGACGAGGACGGCGTCGTGTCCTCGGTCCACGCCGGCGCCCTGCGCCACGACGCCGACCGCGTGCTCCACGGGCTGGTGCTGCCCGGCCTCGCCAACACCCACTGCCACGCCTTCCACCGCGCCCTGCGCGGGCGCACCCACGAGTCCCGCGGCACGTTCTGGACGTGGCGTGAACGCATGTACGCCCTCGCCGACCGGCTCGACCCCGACAGCTACTGCGACCTCGCCACCGCCGTGTACTCCGAGATGGTGCTCGCCGGCGTCACCTGCGTCGGGGAGTTCCACTACCTCCACCACGGCCCCGGCGGCGCCCGCTACGGCGACCCCAACGCCATGGGCGAGGCCCTGCGCGAGGCCGCCCGCCGCGCCGGGCTGCGGCTGACGCTGCTGGACACCTGTTACTTCACGGCCGGCATCGGCGTCCCGCTCGAAGGCGTGCAGCGCCGCTTCGACGACAGCGACGCCGAGGGCTGGGCCATGCGCGTGTCCGCCCTTCGCGACGACGAGCGCTTCCGTGTCGGCGCCGCCATCCACTCCGTGCGCGCCGTCCCCGCCGACCAGCTCGAGGACATCGTCGACGCCTGCCGCACCGGCGACGGCGAGACCGACCGGCGCCCCCTGCACGTGCACATCTCCGAGTTCCAGGCCGAGAACGCCGCCTGCCTCACCGCCTACGGGATGACGCCGACCCGGCTGCTCGCCGAGCACGGCGTCCTCGGGCCCACCACCACCGCCGTCCACGCCACCCACGTCACCCCCGAGGACGTCCAGCTCCTCGGCGCCACCGGCACCACCGCCTGCCTGTGCCCCACCACCGCCCGCGACCTCGGCACCGGCATCGGCCCCGCCCGCCGCCTCGCGCTCGCCGGCGCCCCCGTCACCGTCGGCTCCGACCAGCACGCCGTCATCGACCTGCTCGAGGAGATGCGGATGCTGGAGATGACCGAGCGCCTCGCCGCCCAGTCCCGGGGCGTGTTCGACGTCGGGCAGCTCGTCGCCGCCGTCACCGTCGACGGGCACGCCGCCCTCGGCTGGCCCGAGGCCGGGCGGATCGCCGTCGGCGCCCCCGCCGATCTCGTCTGCCTGCGCCTGGACTCCGTGCGCACCGCCGGGTCGCTGCCCGAGCAGGCGGTGATGACCGCCGCCTCCGCCGACATCGACACCGTCGTCGTCGGCGGGCGCGAGGTGGTCACCGACGGCGTCCACCGCAGCCTCGGCCCCATCGGCCCGCACCTGTCCGCCGCGATCGAGCGGGCCTGGCGCGGCGGGCCTCCCGCGCGCGGCTGAGGGCGGCTGGCTGCTCGGCGGCCCCTCTGCGCGAGCTGGTCAGGCGGCCGGCGTGCGGCGGCGCAGGGCCAGGCGCAGGAGCGCGAGCCCCGCGGCGACCACGACGGCCGTCCCCGCGAGCGCCCACGCGACGACCCCTCCGCCGCCCCCGGCCCCGGGCGGCGCCGAGGCGCCCTCGGGCTGCGGCAGCGCCGAGGACGGCGTCCCCACCCCGCCCGAGAAGCGGCCCGACAGCGGGTGCCCGTCGGCCGACGTCACCCGCCACACCACCGTGTAGGCGCCCTCGGCGGGGCTGCCCCCACCGGCCGCGGTCAGCTCGCCGACGAGGTCGGCGCCCTCCACCCGGGCCGCCCCGGCCAGGACCCTCGCGCCGTCCGGACCGGTGACCGCCATGGCCGCGCCCAGCTCCACCGGTGGCTGGACGAACGTCAGCCGCACCTGCCCCGGGCGCGCGGGCAGCCAAGCCCCGGCGGCCGGCGACGTCCGGACGACCGCGTCGTGGGCCAGTGCCGGGCCGGCCGGCGCCACCAGCAGGGCCGCGGCGGCCAGCACCCCCGCCGCTGCGCGCAGCCTCACGCCCGGCACGCCCGTGCCCCTCATGCCCGCGCCCCGATCAGGGACTGCCCGAGCACCTCGCCGGGCGCGCACCCGGGCGGGATCACGAACGCCGCGGAGCCCACGTGCGTCGTCCAGGTGTTGAGGGCGTCCGCCGCCGCCAGGCGCCGCTGCACCGCGACGAACGCGGCCGCCGCGTCGGGCTGGAACGCGGCGAAGAGCAGGCCGGCGTCCACGCGACCGTCGGGGCCCGGCCCGTCGTCGTAGCTGTAGCCCCGGCGCAGCATCCGCTCGCTCGCGTCGCGGTGCCTGGCCAGCACCGCGTGCGTCTTCGGGTCGAGCACGGGCAGGCCGTCGGCGCCGGTCGCGGTCGGGTCGGGGACGGCGAACTCGTCCCCGCCCGTCAGCGGCGTCCCGTCCGACAGTCGGCGCCCGATCGCGATCTCCTTCGTGAACCGGTCGAGGTCGTCCCAGGTGTCGAGGTCCATCCTGATCCGGCGCAGCACCAACGTCGTGCCGTCGCGGTACCAGTCCGGGGCCTGCTCGCCGGCCCACACCACGGCGTCCGCCTCCGCCCCCGGCCGCGGGTTCGCGGAGCCGTCCCGCTGACCCATGAGGTTGCGCGGGGTCGTGCCGAACGGCTCCGAACCCCGGGCGGGCCCGAACCCGCGCTGCGACCAGCGCACCGTCGCCACCTCGCGGGCGTCGCGCACCAGCCGCCGGATGGCGAACGACACCGGCACCGGGTCGTCGGCGCAGACCTGGAGCAGGACGTCGCCGCCCGACCAGCGCTCCTCCAGCCGGTCCGTGGCGAACGCGGGCATGTCGCGGACCACCGGCGGGCAGTCCGCGCCGCGCTCCAGCAGGTCGAAGACGCCCGCCCCGAAGCCCACCGTCACCGTCAGCCGCGACGGCAGGCCCGCCAGCTCCGGCTCGTCGGCCGCCAGCGGCGAGCGGCCCTCCATCAGGCGCGCCGCGTCGTCGGTGAGCAGTCGCATCAGCCGCAGCAGGTCGGCGCGGGTGCTGCCCCGGCGCAGGTCCAGGGCCACGAAGTGCGCGTGCGACTGCGCCGGCAGGGTCGTGACGCCCGGCTGGTGGCGGCCGTGGAACGCGACCGTCGCGCTCGCGCCCGGCGGTGCCTGCGCTCCCGCCCGCGGTCCCGACGTCGCCGCGTCGTCGGCGTCCCCGGTTCCGGTTCGCGCCGCGGCCCAGGTCGCCGTCGCCGCTCCCGCCACGCCCAGCGCCCCGCCGCCGAGCAGCAGCGCCCGCCGGGTCGCGCCCCCGCTCGGCTCGGCGTCCCCGGGCGCGTCCGCGCTCACTTGGAGCTGGTGGGCTCGTACGTCTCCGCGCCGGCGTTGGTGGCCTTCCCGATCGCCGAGAAGCTGATCGAGGAGCCGTCGGAGAGGTTGAGGGTGACGGCGATCGAGTCGCCCGCCTTGATCGGGTTGGTGAGGCCCATGAGCATGAGGTGCTCCTTGCCGGGCGCCAGCTGCAGGCTGCCCTTGGCGGGGATGACGAACCCGCCGGCCTTCGGCCGCATCGTCATCGCCCCGTCGACCATCGCCACCTCGTGCAGCTCCACCGACGTCGCCGACTGCGTCACCCCGCCCGTCACCGTGACGTCCGAGGCCGTCGGGTTGGTGAGCGTGCCGAAGATCGCCGTCATGTCACCGTCGGTGACCTTCACCCAGGCGTCGGAGATCGCCGGCGTCGTGCCGTTGGCGCTCGTGGGCGCCGCGGAGCCGCTGGGGGCGGGCTGGTCCTCGGCGCCGGAGCAGCCGGCCAACAGCATCGCCGTGACGGCGGGGCCGAGCAGGAGCGCGGCGGCGCGGCGGCGGGACGGGCGGGCGGTGGGGCGCGAGGTCATGAAAGGGGTCTCTCCTGGCAGGACGCGCCCGAGCGGCGCGGGGGGCTGGGCGGCGGTCCGGGGTTGCGCCGTCGCGGGACGCGCACGTCGCTGATCCTCGCCGCCGATCACGCGCCCATGCTAGGCCGCCGCCCGTCGCCCTCCTGCCCGCCCGCGGGTGCGCGGGACTTCCGGTCGGTGGCCGCCCGGGACCGTCGCCGGGCGGCGTCGTCCCGCGCCGGGCGTCAGCGCTGCGTAACCGTCCGTGCGAGCTGCGCGATGGCCTCCGGGCCCACCCCGCAGCAGCCGCCCACGAGCGCCGGGTTCACCGCCGCGAGTTGCTCCGCCCATCCCCGCGGCGTGCCGGCGTCCGCCCAGGTGGTGCGCGCGGGGTCCCAGCGCCCCCCGTTCGGGTAGGCGACGAGCGGGACGCCGGCCTCGGCCGCCGCCCGTGCGGCCGGCCCCACGACCTCCGGCGCGCAGCAGTTCACCCCCGCCGCGAGGAGGCCGGGCAGGTCCGCGGCCATGCGCAGCGCCTCCACCAGGGGTTCGCCCCGGCGGGTCACCGGCACGCCGTCCGCGAGCACCGCCGTGACCGAGATCCACGCCGTCACCCCGGCCTCGGTGACCTCCGCCACGATCGCCTCCACCTCGGCCAGGCACGGCAGGGTCTCGCACGCGAGCACGTCCACCCCGGCCTCGACCAGCGCCTCCAGCCGCGGGCGGTGCCTGCGCCGCAGCTCCGCCACGCCCAGCCCGCCGGGGCCCGCGTACGCCCCCGTGTACTCCGACCCGTCGGCGAGCACCGCGCCCCAGGGCCCCATCGACCCCGCCACGAGCGCGCCCGGTGCTCCCTCGCGGGCCAGACGCACCGCGGTGGCGACCAGGCGGCGGTAGCCCGCGGCGTCCGTCCCCAGGACGCGCGCCGTCCCCTCGGGGCTGAGCTGGTAGGTCGCGGTCGTGGCGACGTCGGCGCCCGCCTCGGCGAACGCGCGGTGGGCCGTGCGCACGGCGTCCGGGGCCTCCACGACCAGCCGGCCCGACCACAACGGCCCCGACACGTCGTCGCCGCGCGCTTCCAGCCACGTCGACAGGCCGCCGTCGAGCACGAGCGGGCGCCCTCCGGCACCGGCCCGCCGCACGCGGGTCCCGCTGCCAGCCGCGTCCTCTACCCTTCCGCCCATGGCCAACAGGATCGACGCGACCGCGGGGGACGCGCGGTGAGCGCGCCGGGCGTCGTCGCCGGGGTGCGCCCCCACCTGCGCTCGGCGGTGCTGCGCGGGCGCCGCGCCACCGCCGGATTGCGCGTGTTGCCCGACTTCGTCATCGCCGGGGCCATGAAGGCCGGGACGACGTCCCTGTACCGCTACCTCTGCGCGCACCCCGACGTCATGCCGGCCGCGCGCAAGGAGGTCCACTTCTTCGACGTCCACTACGCCCGCGGGCCCCAGTGGTACCGCTCGATGTTCCCCACCACCGTCCAGCGCGACCTGCTGGCCCGCACCCACGGGCGCCCCGTGCTCACCGGTGAGGCGAGCCCCTACTACCTGTTCCACCCCCTGGCCGCCGAGCGCGCCGCCGGGCTCGTGCCCGCCGCCAAGGTTGTGGTGCTGCTGCGAGACCCGGTCGAGCGCGCGTGGTCCCACTACCGGCACGAGGTGCGCGCCGGTCGCGAGCCGCTGCCGTTCGAGGCCGCGCTCGACGCCGAGGAGCAACGCCTCGCCGGCACCGAGTCGCTGCTCGTGCACGGCGGCCCCGCCGCGGTCAGCGACGAGCACCGCTACCACTCCTACGTGGCCCGCGGTCGCTACGCCGCCCAGCTCACCCGCTGGTTCGACGCGTTCGGGCGCGAGCAGGTGCTGGTGCTCCGCACGGAGGATCTGCTGCACAACCCCGACGCCGTCTGGCAGCAGGTGCAAGACTTCCTCGGGTTGGTGCCGGCACGACCGCCGGCGTTCGAGGTGCACAACGCAGGGTCGGGGGGAGGCGGCATGGACGCGTCCGTCCGCGCCCGGCTCGAGGCGGTGTTCGCCGAGGACGACGCCGAGCTCGCGCGGCTGCTGTCGACACCGCTGTGGTGGCCCCGCGGCCACCGCCCGTCAGCGCTGGAGGACTGAACGATGGAGATCGGCGCACTGCTGCGCGAAGTTCTGCGCCGCGCCTGGGTCGTGGCGCTGCTCGTCGTGCTCGCCGCCGGTGGGGCCTGGGTGGCCACGTCCGGGAGCAAGAACCTCTACCGGGCCGAGGTGGTCCTCACGGTTCCCGACTCTCAGTCGGGCACGGTCGGCGCCACCGGCCAGTACGTGGCCGACTTCGTCCAGGCCATCGACACCCCCATCGTCACCACGACGGTGGCGAAGAAGCTCGGCGTCGACGCCGGCGACGTCAAGACCGGCGGTTCGGCCGACCAGCAGGCGCAGTCGAAGTACATCACCGTGACCTACCAGTCCGACGACAAGGCGACCGTCGGCCCGGTGGCGAAGGAACTGGCGCTGGCCGCCGCGAGCAAGGTCGCCGAGTCCGCGGTCGTCACCGCGAAGGCGCGCGTGTCCGCCGCCAAGCAGGCCATCAAGGAAGCGCAGGCCGAGGAGACCAAGGCCGACGACGCCGTCACCGCCGCCCTGGCGCGTGCGGGTGGCGTGAATCCTGTCCAGGAGTACCAGCAGGCGCTGTCCGACCTCAACCGCCTGGAGGCCAGCCTGGACCGGGCTCGACTCCAGGGGGACTCCACCAGCACGATCACCAGTCAGATCGCGACGCTGCGCGCGTCCCTGCCCACTCTGCAGACGGCCTCACGCGAGTTCACCAAGCTCACCTATGCGCAGTCGACGAACGACGACAACATGAAGGTGCTACGCGGGCGTCTCCTCGACTTCGAGGACCAGCTCACCGACGCCAGTCTGCAGCCGATGGTCGACGAGCCGGTGATCGCGGTGACCTCCGGCCGCGTAGCTCGCGTCCGCGCCGTCATGATCAGCTCGGGCATCGTGGCCATCGTCGGGTTCGCCCTGCTCGTGCTGCTGGCGGGCCTCACGGCCGGGCGTGGTCGCCGCGTGCAGAGCTACGCCGACGCACCCCTGACGGGTACCGGCGCCGCGGCCCCTGCCGACTCGCTGCTCGGCGGGTTCATCGGGGCACCCGGTGCGGCCGTGACGCGCCCGGCCCCCGCCGCGCCGGCCTCGCCGTACCAGCCCCCTGCGCCGGCCGCCGGCCGCGTCAACGGTCATGACGACCTGCTGGCCTTCCCCCCGTCCAACCCCACGCAGGCGGTGCGGCGGCGCGACACCCGCTGATCCCTGCAGCTCGGGAGGGGATCGCCCCACCGAACCAGCTCAGTGCAGCGCCCTCCGACCTGCTCACGGTCGGAGGGCGCTGTCGCGTGCCGGCCCTGCCGCTCACCTGGCGCTCGGCTGCCTGGCTGGCCCCGCCCCGCCGGCGAGGTGCACCGTCGCAGATGCCCCGACTTCACGAGACACGCCGAGGCTCGACCCGGCGTGTCACGAGGAAGAGGGGGCATCTGGGTGCCGAGCCGCCAAGCGCAGCCGCTCCTTGCTCGGGAGCGGCGCCGCTGACCGGGCAGATGCGCGGTCTCCGTGAGTGAGGGTCGGTCGCAGGCGGGGTGTCTTCACGGAAGCCGCGGATCTGGGGACCGTCGTGGCGCGGCCGCCTCGGCGAGCTCCCCGACTCGGAGGACGAATGAGCTCAGACCCGGTCGGCGGCCGCCTACCGGGACGGGTTGCGGCACAGTGCGCGCCAGGTGCTCCGTGAGGGAGCAGGGGTGGTGCGGGCGTGGGCGGGGGAGGCTCAGCGGGACGGTTTGCGGCACAGTTCGCCGCTGCTGCTCCGTGAGAGCGTGCGGGCGAGGGCGGGGCCAGCCCAGCGGGACGGTCTGCGGCACAGTGCGCTGCAGCTGCTCCGGGAGTAGGCCCCGGCCCGGGGGACGCTCAGGCGGTGCGACTCCGCCGACCACGGGTGGAGCCGGTGAGCGGCCAGGTGGGGTCGTCGGCGGCGTTGTTCGCCACGGCGGACGTTCGGATCACAGCAGTGGCACACGCGGCCAACGCGTACACGTACCAGAGCACCACGGACTGGCTGAGCAGGTTGGCGCCGATGCTGTCGATCACGTAGGCGGTGACGACGCCGGCGTACCCGACGGCGACCCCGCGGCGCAGCCCCGACCAGCGGTCGCGCACGCGCCCGGGGATGGTCAGGTCGGTGGCCTGCAGCGACCGCCGCGCGATCATGATCAAGGCCACGAGCACGCAGAGGTAGGCGACGAGCCCGAGCATGCCGGTCTCGGTCCAGGCTCGCAGGTAGTCGTTGTGGGGGGCCTTGCCGGCGTCGGTGAGCTCCTTGGTGCCCTTGAGCCCGACGCCGGTCACGGGGTTGTTGTGGTTGAGGTCGACGACGTCGCGCCAGTACTGCAGCCGCCAGGCCAGGGAGTTGCCGGTGCCGCCGCCCGCCTGCTCGCCCTGCTCCAGGTTGGCCACGCGCCCCCACACGCTGGGGATGGCGGCGATCACGACGACGAACCCGGCGAGGACGCCGAACAGCATCTTGGCGCTCTGCACGAGCCCGACGACGACGACGCCGGCGATGAGGGCCACCCAGGCGCCGCGCGAGTAGGTCAGCATCACCATGACGCCGGCGGGAAGGGCCACGAGGGCCAGCGCCCAGCGGGCCCGACCCGACACGTGCGGGAACAGCGCCATGCCCATGAGCAGGAAGATCGAGAGGAAGAACCCGAAGGTGTTGGGGTGCAGGAACGTGCCGACGACGCGGCTGAGCCCGGCGGTGACGAAGCTGCCGCCCCCGACGGCGGCCTGCAGCAACCCGACGGTCATGGGCGTGATCAGCGCGATGTAACAGGTGATGATCACCCGGCGCACCCCGGCGTCGTCGACGATCACGCGGTGCAGCACCAGGGACATCAGGACGGCGGCGAGGACGCGCGCGTTCTCGACCAGCGTCGACGTCGGCTCGACGGCACCGAACGTGCTCGCGATCCCGGCGATCATGAACAGCAGCAGGGCGATGTCCAGCGCCGTGAGCCTGGCGAAGCGCCCCGCCCACCACTGGGTGGCCAGCCAGACGAGGCTGACCCCGATGAACAGCGCCGCCATCGCGGTGGCCGCCGCACCCGACGTCACGGCCTCGCCGCCACCGCTGTGGGTGATCGCGCCCTTGGTCGCGTCCAGCGAGGTGCGCACGGCCAGGATGAGCAGCACGAACCACTCGAAGCGCACGATCCCGAGCAGCACGAGCGCCAGCCCGAGGACCCCGCCGACGGGGATGGCGACGACCGGCCAGCCGGCACCCGCGGCCGAGAGCATCCCGGTGGCGATCGCGGCGAGCAGGGCGATCAGCGCCCACACCCAGACGGCGCCGATCAGCCCGAACGACACCCGGCTGCGGCCGCGCCCGCGGGCCGACACCGGCGCGACGCGGTCGACCGGGTCCTCGATCGCGCGGAAGAAGCCCGTGTCGAGGAGGGTGGCCCCCACCCGCTGCAGCGTCGTGGTGGGCGGGTCGAAGCCCCGCGAACCGCGGGGCTGGACGGCGTACTCCTCGTCGATCCCGGCGCGGGAGCGGGGCTCGGCCCCGGGGACGCCGTCCACGTCGTGGCTCACCGCGCCACCTCCTGCTGCCCGGGTGCCGGCTCGGCCGCCTCATCGATGACGCGCGCAGGTGCACCGTCGCGCGGGGGCCGCAGGCCGCCGCGGCGCACCAGCGGCACGACCCCGGCGGCGAGCACGGCCGCGCCGGCGGCTCCGGCGACGCCGGTGAGCAGGGTCAGCCGCAGGAGGTCGTCCTCGCGGGCCAGTCCGAACAGGTGCACGAGCGCCATCATGACCCCGGTGGCGGCGGCGCTGGAGGCCGACAGCGTGAAAACAGTCGAACGGACGTCGGCCCACCGCAGCGGCAGGGTGGCCCGCACCCGCACCCAGGCGTGCGCGACGATCGCGTACTGAGTGATCGAGAAGGCGACGGCGACGCCGACCACGGCCCCCGTCGTCTCGGTCCACGATCCGCCGCCCCCGCTCCAGAGCCCGGCGAGCACCAGGCAGGGGAGGAGGAGCACGAGGTCGACGATCACGCCGTAGAAGGTGTTGCGCAGGGGGGTCGAGGTGTCCTGCCGGGCGTAGAACACGGCGAGCAGGATCCGCTGCACCCCGGAACCGACCAGGCTGAACCCGTAGACGGCGAGGACGAGCGCGAGGATACGGGCGGCCTCGGCGGTGAAGTCGCCGCGGTGGAAGACGAGCCGGATGACGGGGACGGCGAGGGCCACCGTGAACGCGGTCAGCGGGACGGAGATGACGAGGATGAACCGCAGCCCGCGGACCAGGTTGCGGTGGACGGCGGCGGTGTCGCCGGCGTGCTCGGCGCGGGACAGGCGCGGCATCATCGCGACCACGGCGGGCCGGAAGAACACCCCGCCGCCGAGGGCGGAGATCAGCCGGTTGCCGTAGGAGAGCAGGGTGATGGAGCCGGACGGCAGCTGCGAGGCGACGGCCTGCTCGACGATGCGGTTGCCGAGGTTGAGCAGCGAGGACCCGAGCGAGCCGCGGCCCACGGTGACGACCTGACGCAGGCGCGGGTCGCCCACCGGCCAGCCCAGCCGGATCCGCACCCCGCCGCGGTGGGCGACGGCGGTGATCGTGGCGAGCTGGAGGGCGGCGCCGGCGACGTAGGCCCATGCCACGACGGTGATGGTGAGGTCGCCGACGAGCGGCCAGCCGAGGATGACCGCCGCCGCGGGCGCGTTCATGAACAGGTTCATGGCGGCGGGGGCGACGAACGCGTCGCTGGCGTTGAGCGCCGACCGCACGGTCTCGGCGGCGGCCACGAGCGGCACGAGCAGGAACACGATGGGGATCAGCGCGGCCGCGCGGTCGTGGGACGCACCGTGCAGGCCGGGGGCGGTGAGGAAGACGAGCGGCCCGGCGGTCAGCCACGCGAGCCCCCACAGGGCGAGGCCGACGGCGACGACGGCGGTGAGCACGCGCGAGGCGAACTGGGTGAGCGGGTCGATGCCGCGACGCCCGCGCGCGCGGTGCGCGTCGCGCGGCCGCGAGCCGGCGGCCTCGGCGGAGGAGGCGGCAGCGGTGGCGGCGGCCTCGCGCACGAACGCGGGGACGAGCGTCTGCGTGGCCACCGTCATCAGCAGTGCGGCGAGGGCCACGGGGATCTTGGCGGCGACGAAGAAGACGTCGGTGGTCTTCGTGGCGCCGAATGACGTCGCGATCGCGACGTCGAGCAGCAGGCCCGACAGCATCGCGAGCAGCGCGGCGCCGGAGGACGTGGCGGACTGCCGGACGAACCCGCCCCCCTTGCCGCCGGGCCCGCGGGGGCTCACCGCCCGACCTGGGGTCCGCGCCCCGCCTGCTGTTCGAGGGCGTCCTGGAGGGCGGCGGCGAGCTCGTCGCACTTGTCGCGCACGCGCGGGTCGAGGGCGAGCGGCGCGGTGTGCGTCGGAGGGCGGGGGGTGACGTGGGCGACGAGGTCGTCGCGGTACTCGAAGCCGAGGAAGTCGCACAGCGGCTTCATCGTGGCCTGGGGTTCGGCGAGGAACGCCTCGTAGCGGGCGAGGTGGACGTCCTCGCGCAGGTGCAGGCCCTGGTCGAAGTAGAGCCGGTTGCGGACGTACCACATCAGCGCCGAGCCGGACTCGGGCGTCATCGCGTCGAAGTCGAGGCTGCGGACGAACTCGGCGGTGTCCTCGGCCATGCCCTGGACGTGCCAGCGGGTGGTGTTGACGCCGGCAGCGAACTCGCGCAGCACCTGGAGGTTGCCGTCGCCGAACTTGGCGAGGGAGGAACGGACGCGGCCGTCGACGTCGCGGTAGGCCCACAGGACGCGCGGGGGCCGGGGGGCGGTGATCGACAGCAGGTCGAGGGCGCGGTGGGAGTCGCACAGGGGCTTGAACAGGACGTGCGTGTGCCGGCTGTGCGCCACGATCGCCTCGATCATGGGCAGCGGGCGCAGCTTGAACCGGGTGAACGCGACGGCGTCGTTCTCGTTGTGCACCTCGACCTCGGGCGCCATGCCGAGGCCGCGCACGACCATGTTGGTGCCGGAACGCTGCAGGCCGAGCAGGAAGACGGGCACCGCCTGCCCGCGGGGGCGGCCGGAGCGGAACGCGGCCTTGCGGGCGTTGCTGGGGATCGTCCGCAGCGGGTCGATCTCCTTCTCCTCCAGCACGCGGCTCAGGCCCTGCTCGCGGATCCAGGTGAGGTTGCGCCGGGCGCGGGCCACCGTGCGCTGCAGGGGCGGCATGTCCTCGACGAACTGGCGGGGGGCCACCGGGTCCGCGCCCGCCTCGGGGGAGGCCGCCGCCGACCCCTGGGACGACGACGAGCCGGCCGGCCCGCCGGGCCGGTAGCCGAGCACGGGCAGCAGGGGGGCGGTGGCCGCGGTGACGACGATCCGGTCCTTGCGCGGCATCTGCGAGGTCCAGGCGGCATCGGTGCGTAGGGGGACGGCCCCGGCGCGCATCCGCCCGGGGTTGCCGGCCACGGAGTGCGTGACGGCCAGGTGGACGTGGCCGTCGACCACCTCGGGCAGCTCGCCCGGGTCGAGGCCGACCATGCGCAGGGTGGGGGCGAGCGCCTCGCGCGGGGTGGCCATCACGTCTTCGTAGCGCACCCGCGCGTAGCGGTGCCCGGCCCCGGCGTGGGTGCCCGCGGCGAGGCCGTTCCACAGGCTCCACAGCAGCCCGCTCTTCAGCGGCGGCTCGGTGCCCATGGCCGTGACCTCGCCACGGTCGGTGCGCTGGATCTGCTTGGACCACGAGTGGGCGGCGCCGCGCGGGTCGCGCACGAGGTGGGCGACGCTCAGCTCGATGCCGGGGGTGCGGGCCACGATGAGGGCGAAGCTGACGAGCTTGGAGGAGTCGACGATGACGGTCGGCCGGGCGACCTGCGCGATCGCCCGGTAGATCCGCGACAGCTCGGTGGTGAGCAGGCGCTGGGCGACCCCGCCCTCCTGACGGCGCAGCAGGCCCGGCGCCTGGCGTAGGCGCAGGAGCTCGTGGTCGGCCGCGACGACGCGGGTGACGAGCTCGTCGAGGTCGGCGGCGTTCATCCCCGGGTAGGCCGCCTCGAGGACCGCGGCCCAGAAGGGACACTCCGCGAAGCGCTCGCCGCACCCGCACATCCCGTTCTCGCGGATGCCTCGTTCCCACAGGTAGCGCAGCTCGCCGACCGACAGTGCGCCGGGCACGCTGCCGATGAGATTGGAGATGAGCGTGCTTCCGGAGCGTCCCGTCCCGGCCACGTAGAGCACCCGAACGGGGGAACCGGTGGGCGCATCGACATGGGCAACAGCGGGGGAATGGGGCACCATGCTCCGGTGCGGCCCGTCAGGCAGGGTCGAACCTGACTGCGGGCTGCTGGGCACGGCGTCGTCCGTCACGTCGTGAAGTGTATGCACGGGCGCAGGTGTGCGAACCGACGGAATCGTCAGGTGAGGAAGCAGCGTGGGTGGAGGAGTCATGAAGCGGCGTCGAGTACTGGCCGTCGCGGTCGCGGTGACGGCCGTCGCGTCGCTGAGTGCGTGCACCACCACCTGGACCCCGGACGAGGACAAGCGCGGGGCGTCGCCGATGGCGCCTGCCCCGACCGACAACGTGAAGAAGCCGATCCAGGGCCTGATCGACCGCCAGGGCATGCCCAAGGGCAAGAACCGGCAGTATGTGTCCGGCTTCGTGGTGAAGGTCCGCTGGGCCGACCTCCAGCCCTCCGAGAACGGCTCGATCGCGAGCCCGAACGCCATCGACGCCGCCCTGAACAAGGTGCGCGACCCCTCCTCGCCCGCCTACGGGCTGAAGCTCAAGGTGCGGGTGTTCGCCGGGGTCGACAGCCCGGAGTGGTCCAAGCGCCTGGGCGGGGCGCCGGTGAAGTACGTCAACACCAAGCCCGGCTCGTCGGTGATGTCGGGGACGCTGCCCCGGTTCTGGACCACGGCGTACGGGACGGCGTACGCGGCGTTGCAGTCGAAGCTGGCGACGAAGTACGACTCCGTGGCCGAGATCCGCGAGGTCACCGTCTCCCGCTGCAGCACCCTCTACGACGAGATGTTCGCGCGGCAGTTGGGCTCGGCGCAGAACACCGCTGCGATGCGGGCCGCGGGCTACGCGACGGACCTGGACAAGAAGTGCATCAAGGAGGCCATCTCCGCCCACGCGGTGTGGAAGCGGACGATCTCCGACGTCGCCTTCGGGCCGCTGCCGGTGCTGGAGGAGCCCGACGGCGACGCCGACATGGCGTTCACGCTGCAGATGATGACCTACTGCCGGCAGGTCCTCGACGACCGCTGCGGGCTCCAGAACAACTCGCTCTCGATGGACAAGATGGCTACACCGCGTTACGTCAAGATCTACGACGAGATGCGCAGGCTCGGTCCGCCGTCGGTGATCCAGACCGCGACGAACGCGCGGATCGGCGAACCGAGGTCGGTTCTCTCCTACGCCGTCGGTGTCGGCGTCAACTCCGTGGAGTTGCCGCAGGGTTACGACGAGTGGTCGGGATCCGTCCTCGCGACGGCAAAGGGGAACTTGTCCAAGAATGCGCTGCCGTAGTCGGGGCGCCGGGCGGGGATAAGGCGCTCCCACGCCTCGTCGTCGCGCGGCCACTCTTCGACACGGAACAACCGTGTGCATTTACTCTGCGTGCAGGGTCATTCACTGATTGCGGCGACGATGGCGCGTTCGCCGCACGGACGGTCACCACTTTCCGTGAACCCTTCTGGGGTCGGCTCCGCGCCGTTACGCTGTCGCGGTGCTGTCAGTTCTCCACGTCATCGCTCGAATGCCCCCATCGGGCACCGAGCTCCAGTTGGCGGGGATGCTGCGGGCCGCGCAGGGCGAGCTCTGGGAGCCCACGCTGTGCGTGCTCTACCCCGGCTTCCCGCTGACCGCCGAGCTCGCTGCCGACGGCATTCGCGTCGTGGAACTGGACGGCCGCAATCCTCTGAAAGTCGACCGGTTCACTCAATTGCGCCGGCTCGTCTCCTCGGGTCGGTGGGACGTCATGCACTCCTCCCTGTGGGGCGGCAGTGCATTCGCCCGCGCGGCGAGCATCGCGGCCGGGGACATCGCCGTCGTGATGTCCGAGCGCCGCGTCGAGGAGTTCCGTCGCCGGCCCCAACGGGTGCTCGACGCCGCCCTGCGCGCGCGCACCCAGGAGTACATCGGCAACTCCGCCGCCGTCGTCGACTTCATCGCCGAGTTCCACGGCGCTCCCCGGGAGCGCATCCACCTCATCCGCAACGGCATCGACCCCGAGGTCTTCCGGCCGCTGCAGCCGCGCCCGCCGCTGGTCGGCGCCGACGGCGTCCGCCGGTCCGTCGTCATCGGCGGCCTCGGGCGGCTGGTGCACCAGAAGGGCTTCGACGTCCTCCTGCGCGCGCTGCCCGCCGTCCTCGCCGTCCACGACGTCGAGGTCGTCATCGCCGGTGAGGGCGAGCTGCGCGCCGAGCTCGAGGCCGCGGCCGCGGGGCTGCCCGTGCGGCTGCCCGGGGCGGTCAAGGGCGCCCGGGCCGTGGCCGACCACCTGCGCGGCCTCGACCTGTTCGTCATGCCCTCGCGCTACGAGGGCCTGCCCAACGCCCTGCTCGAGGCCCAGGCGTGCGGCGTCCCCGCCGTCGCCTGCGCCGGGGCGGGCATCGCCGAGGCCGTGGGCCCCGACGTCCCGCTCGTCCCGGTCGAGGATCCCGCGGCCCTGGCGGCCGCCCTGATCGCCGCGATCGACGACCTCCAGGCGGCTTCCCCCCGGACGCCGCCGCCCGTACAGTCCTTCCGCGACGTGGCGGCTGCCCACCTCGCGGTCTTCGAGTCCGCGGTGGTCCGGCGACGCGGCCGCCTGCCCTCGACAGCCGTCCCGGCCCCGAGCTGATCGAGGCACCCGCCCCATCCCCGCACCGCCCCCCACCCCGCGACGCCCCGTCAGCGGGGCCGAGGACCCTCGAGGAGCCGACGTGGACGTCGTCATCACCGGAGCCGCAGGCTTCATCGGTGGCCATCTGGCCCGCGCGTGCCTCGACGCGGGGGCTCGCGTCCTCGGGATCGACTGCTTCACCCCGTACTACGACGTGAGCATCAAGCGGGCCACCGTCGAAGCGCTCGCACAGCACCCGGGCTTCCGCTTCGTCGAGGCCGACCTGCGCACGGCCGACGTCGCCCCGCTGCTGGAGGGCGCCGACGTCGTCTACCACCTGGCAGGCCAGCCGGGCGTGCGCCTGTCGTGGTCCGACGGGTTCGACGAGTACGCCTCGCTCAACGTGCTGACCACCCAGCGGCTGCTCGAGGCCGCCAAGCGCGTGCGCACCCCGCGCCTGGTCTACGCGTCGTCCTCGTCGGTGTACGGCAACGCGGCGAGCTACCCGACCCGCGAGACCGACCTGCCCCGCCCGTTCTCGCCCTACGGCGTCACCAAGCTCGCCGGCGAACACCTGTGCAGCCTGTACGCCGCCAACTACGGCCTGTCAACGGTGTCTTTGCGGTACTTCACCGTCTACGGCCCGCGCCAGCGCCCCGACATGGGGTTCTCGAAGTTCATCGACGCCGCGCTCCACCAGCGCGCCATCCCGCTGTACGGGGACGGCTCCCAGGTGCGCGACTTCACGTACGTCATGGACGTCGTCCGGGCGACGCGCGCCGCCGGCGCCGCCGACGTCCCGGCCGGAACCGTCGCGAACGTCGCGGGCGGGGGATCGTGCACCGTGGGGGAGATGTTGGGGATGCTGGGGGAGATCGTCGGATCGCCGCTGCTGATCGAGCAGCTGCCGGAGCAGGCCGGTGACGTGCGCGCCACCGGCGGGTCGGTCGAGCAGGCGCAGCGCCTGCTCGGCTGGGAGCCCGTCGTGGACCTGAAGGAGGGCCTGTCCGCCCAGGTCCGCTGGACCAAGCAGCGCCTCGGCCTGCCCGTGGACCCCGCCGAGGGCGAGCTGCCCGGCCAGGGCGGGGCCCGCGAGGTCGCCGCCGAGAACAACGCGGTCGGAGGAGAACGGTGAGCCGCCGCCGCGCGCTGCGGATCGCGATGATCGGGCAGCGCGGCGTCCCCGCGACGTGGGGCGGCATCGAGCACCACGTCGAGCAGCTCGGCTCGCGCCTGGCGGCCCTCGGCCACGAGGTCACCGTCTTCGCCCGCCCGCGGTACGTGGCCAAGGGCGTCACGGAGTACCGCGGGATGAAGGTGCGCACCCTGCCCTGCCCGCCCGGGGCGGGCTGGGAGGCGTTCGGCCACAGCGCGCTGTGCTCGATGGCCACCCTGAACCAGCACTACGACGTCGTCCACTACCACGCGGTCGGCCCCGGCCTGGTCTGCTGGGTGCCCAAGTGGTTCAGCCGCTCCAAGGTCGTGCTCACCGTGCACGGGCTCGACGCCGACCGCGCCAAGTGGGGCGGCCTCGCCAAGCGCGCGCTGAGCACCGGCACGTGGATGAGCGCCCGGGTGCCCGACGCCACGGTCGTCGTCTCGCAGGCGTTGGCCGAGCACTACCGCACGCACTACGGCCGCGAGACCAGCTGGATCACCAACGGCGTCCTGCCCGGCCGGCACGTCGAGGCCGGCGCCTACCTCGCGAGCCTGGGCCTGACCCGGCGCCGCTATGCCCTGTTCGTGGGCCGGTTCGTGCCCGAGAAGGCCCCCGACCTCCTGCTGTCGGCGTTCGCCCGCCTCGGCGTCGACTCACGGCTGGTCCTCGCGGGCGGCTCCAGCCACACCGACGAGTTCGCGGGCACCCTCGGCCGCATGGCCGAGCAGGACCCGCGGGTCGTCCTGCCCGGCTACGTCTACGGGGAGGACCTGCAGGAGCTCTACAGCAACGCGGGCCTGTTCGTGCTGCCCTCCGACGTCGAGGGCCTGCCGCTGACGCTGCTCGAAGCGATCTCCTACGGGCTGCCCGTCGTCGCCAGCGACATCGCCCCCCACCGCGAGGTGCTCGGCGAGGGGCAGCAGGGCCACCGGATCTTCCGCGCGGGCGACACCGACGACCTCGAGCGCACGCTCTCCGACGCCCTGCTCGACCCCGAGGGCGAGGCCCTGGCCGGGTCGACGCTGGCGCCCGACGTGCTCAAGCGGCACGACTGGGACGACATCGCCGACCGCACCGCCGCGCTCTACCAGCGGCTGGCCGGGCTGACCCCCACCACGATCGACCTCACCGCCCCCGGGCGTCACGCCGAGCGGCGCAACGCCTTGGGCAAGGAGCCGGTGGAGCGGGCGTAGTAGGCGGCGGCCCGCCGCGTCGCCACCAGCCGCACCAGCCCGATCACCGCGCCCGAGACCAGCGCCCAGGCCACCGCCTCGCGCCAGTCGGTCTCGGGGTCCTCGGGCACCGTCGGCGGCTTGCGTCCCGTCGCGGCCTCCCACGTCAGGTGCAGCACGCGGTCGGCGGCCGCCGCGGCCAGGCCTGCGGTGCCGACTCCGATCACCTTCCAGGGCAGCGCCACGCGTCCTCCTCCTCGCCGGGCCGCCCCACGACGGCCCCGCCGGTCATCCTCGCGCAGCCTCCCGCACCCGGCCACGCAACCGAGCCCGGTCAGTCGCGCGGAGGGCCGAGCAGCACGGTGACCTGCGCGCCGCCGAGGGCTGCGGTGCCCAGCTCGAGCCCCCCGCCGCTGGCGGCCGCCGCGCGCGCGGCGATGTCGAGCCCGAGCCCGGTGGACCCGGCGCCGCTACGCCCCCGCTCAGCGACGTCCACCCCCGGCAGCCCCGGCCCGGCGTCCTCGACGGTCACGGCGGCGCCACCGCCTGCGGCTGCGGCCACCCCCACCGCGAGCGCGACGCCGTCGGGGGTGTGGGCGAAGACGTTGTCGATCAGCGCGTCGAGGACGTCGGCGAGCTCGCCCGCCTCGATGCCGGCCCGCACGGGGTGCGGGGGGACCCGCAGGGCGAGGGTGCGGCCGGTGTCCTCGGCGAGCACCGACCAGAACGCGACGCGGTCGCGGACCACCTCCACGGCGTCGCAGGAGACGCCGACCGACGAGCGGGTGGCCCGCCGGGCGTCGCGGACGACGGCGTCCACCGAGCGTTGCAGCGTGTCGACGTGCTCGCGCAGGCGCAGCACCAGCTCCTCGGCCTCGCCGCGGACCCCGGGCCGCGCGGCGAGGTGCTCGACGTCGAGGCGCAGTGCGGTGATCGGCGTCCGGAGCCGGTGGGAGAGGTCGGCGACGGTGTCGCGCTCCGCGGCCAGCAGCTCCTGCACGCGCGCGGCGAGGCGGTTGAGGGCGCCCGCCAGCGCCGTGGCCTCGGCGACCCCCTCCTCCGGCACCCGCAGGTCGAGGTCGCCCGCGCGCATCTGCTCGGCGGCGGTGGCGAGCCGGTGGAACGGCCGGGTGGCCGAGGCGGCGAGCCGGTCCGCGACGAGCAGCGCGAGCAGCAGCAGGACGACCCCGAGCCCCACCACCGTGATGCTCGCGCGGCGCACCCCGCGGTGCAGTTCGGCGTCGGTGACGTAGCTGCGCACCACGGCTGTGCCGGCGTCGGTGAGCGTCGGCACGTAGGCGGCCGCGCCGCCCGCCACGCGCGCCGTGAACGCGGTGCCCTGCCGGGCCCGTTCCAGCTGCCGGTCGGCGGCGCCCGGGGGGATGGCGTCCAGGGGCACGCCGAGCACGTCGCCGCCCGGCAGCAGCACCGACACGGCGTGGGCGCTGCCGAGGTCGGCGACGACGTCGCCCACCTCGTCGGTGTCGGTGACCGTGGCGGCGACCACGGCCGTGCGCTGCGCCTCCTGCATGGCCGCCGACAGGGCGCGGTCGGCGGCCAGGCGCCCCACGAGCAGCAGCAGCGGCACCAGGAACGCGATCACGACGGCCGAGGTGGTGGCCGCGGTGAGCAGGCGGATCCGGGCGCGCACTCAGTCCCCCGGCGCGCTCAGGCGCACGCCGACGCCGCGCGCCGAGTGCAGGTAGCGCGGTTGGGCGGCCGTCTCGCCCAGCTTGCGACGCAACCACGACAGGTGGACGTCGACGGTGCGGTCGCCGCCCCCGAACGGCTGGCGCCACACCTCGGCGAGCAGTTCGCGCTTGGTCACCACCTCGCCGGCGCGCTGGGCGAGCACCAACAGCAGGTCGAACTCCTTGCGCGAGAGGTCCAGCTCACGCCCGGCCAGCCTCGCCCGGCGGGTGCGCTCGTCGATCTGCAGCTCGCCCACGACCAGCGGTCCCGTCTCCTCCGCGCGCCGGGAGGCGGCCCGGCGCAGCACGGCGCGGATCCGCGCGTCCAGGGTGTCCGCCCCGAAGGGCTTGGTGACGAAGTCGTCGGCCCCGGCGTCGAGCGCCGCGACGACGTCGGCGTCCTGCTCGCGGGCCGTCACGATGATGACGGGGACGGCGCTGACCCCGCGCAGCATGCGCAGGACGGTCAGGCCGTCGACGTCGGGCAGCCCGAGGTCGAGCAGGACGACCTCGGGGTGCTCGCGCACGAGCGCCTCCAGCCCCGGCATCCCGGCGGGGGCCCAGGACACCGCGTGGCCGCGGTCGGCCAGCGCGCGCAGCAGCGCCGAGCGGATCGCGGCGTCGTCCTCGATCAGCAGGATGTCCGCCACGGCGGCGACGGTACCGGCTGCGCCTGTGCCGGGGGAGGATGCTGCCGGGAGCCTCGCCGAATGCGCGGGGTACCCGTGGGAGGGCGGATGCGGCTGGGGCCGGGGCGAGGGCGCCGCCTGCGCGCCGGTGCGGCCGCGGCGGCGGGGCTGACGTGGCTCGCGGTCGTCGCGACGGTGTCCGCGATCTCCTGGACGGCGATCGACTCGGCGGGCCGCCAGGTGGGCGCGGGCGCCGACGGCGCGGGGGCCGGGGAGGGCTCGCCGGTCACGCAGGTGACGGCGGGCGGGCGCGCGGCGGTGGACTGCCGCAGTGACGGCGCGCACCTGCGGTGGGCCAGCCCGGCGTCGGGGTGGCGGGTGGAGCGCAAGGACGTGCGCACCTCGGGGGCGGTGCGCGTGGACTTCCTCACGCAGGGCCGCGAGATCGTCGTCCGGGCCTCGTGCGGCCCGGCGGGCCCGAGCTTCGGCGTCGCCGAGGAGCGGCCCCACGACGAGGACGACGAGCCGAGAGCGGGTGAGCGGCAGGAGGGCTGAGCGCGCTCAGGCCGGGGGCGGCAGGTCGTCGCGGCGGGCGGGCTGGCCGGCGCCCATCACGGCGAGGATGCCGTCGACGTGCAGCGGGGTCAGGCCCAGCGCCGCCCCGACGGCGTGCACGGTGGCCCGGCGGCCGTCGCCGACGGGGCCGGCGGCGAGCGCGGTGCGCACCAGCCCCGCGACGAGGTTCTCCTTGCCCTCCACGGACAGGCCGGCGGCGAGCGGGCGCACGAGCAGCGGGACCCGGGCGAGGTCGACGTGCTCGAGGTCGGTCTCCAGCCGGGCGGTGTCGTAGCCGGGCCGGGTGCGGGCCACGAGGGCGACGCCTGCCTGCAGGGACGCCTCGGTGACGCCGTCACCGGCGCGCAGGACGGCCACGACGAGCAGCCGCACGGCGTCGGCGAGCGCGGAGATCATCGTCGCGTTGGTCGGCCGCTCGAGGACGGCCGCGTCGAAGCGCGCCTGGCACCCCGCGCAGGTCACGACCTCGCCGAGGGGCCGCAGCGGCACCACGGGCACCCCGAGGACGGTGAACCAGCGCCGCGCGCGGCCGTGGACCCCGGCCCGGTCGGCCCCGCACCGGGGGCAGGCGAGGGTGACCGCCCTGCCTCCACCGACGCGCACCCGCGCGCCCCACACGATCAGCACCACCACGCCTGCCCGTCTCGCGTCGGTCGGGGTGTCCACCGCAGCGGCGGCACCAGGGGGTCACGCATCGAGCGGACTCTACGACAGCATCCGCGCAGGTCGGACGGCGGAGGTCCCTGCCGTTCGGCAAGAGGTCGGCGGTAGGTCCGGGCGGTGGTCGTCGCTGTTCGAGGGTGATCGACGCCGTGGGGCCGCGTCAGTCGAGGTGCCGGAAACCCGGCCAGGCCCGGGCCCACGGCATCAGGCGCCCGGTGCACGCGAGGACGGGGGTGCCCTGCTCCTCGTTGTCGACCCCGACGCCGTTGTCGAGGGTGGCCGCGGGGGTGCAGGTGCGGAACATCCGCGCGTAGAAGGCCCGCGCGTCGGCGTCCTGCATCACCAGGACGGCGGCGGTCGCCGACTCGGGCGGCGGCCCGAGGGCGTACAGCGCGTTCTGGCCGCTGTAGGCGGCGGGCAGACCGCGGGAGGGGCCGTAGCGGTCGACGGCGCCCGCCTCGCCGTAGTTGCCGGTGAGGACGACGGACGCGGCACGGTCGGCGGGAGGCAGGCTGCGGTGGGCGGCGGCGATCTGGTCGACGTAGGCGGGCCAGCCGATGCTGTCGCGCGCGGCCTGATTGATCTCGGGGATCGGGGTGTCGCCGAGCCGGTCGGCGGGGATCACCGGCAGCGCGATGACCAGGCCCGCGCCCACGCTGAGGGCCAGCGCGGCCCCGACCAGGCTCGCCGGGCCGCGCCGCCACCGCCGTTCGTGGGCGCGTCCCGCGGCGTCGCTGCCCTCCGTGCCGCCGGCCGCGTCGCTGGTGTCGCGGCGCACCCACCGCTCCACCCGCACCCACCCGGCCGCGGTCAGCAGGTGCAGCAGCCCGATCGTGTAGTAGAACTGCCCGCCCTGGACCAGCAGGAACGCGCAGATCAGCAGGTAGCCGACGCCGAAGGCGCGCGCGGGCCGCCAGGCGGGCCGGCGCAGCAGCCCGACGAGCCCGGCGATCCACACCGGCGCCAGCGGGGGACCCATGGCCACCAGCTGCATGGGCACGAGCAGCACGCGCGCCTCGTCGCCCTTGTTCTCGGCGAGCGCGGCGGCCATGTCGGCCTGGGGGAAGCCCTCGACCACCTGGTAGACGAGGTTGGGCAGGCCGACCAGCACGGCGAGGGCGACGCCGAGCCACAGCCGCCGCTCGCGCAGCACCGCCCGGGGCCCCACGAGCAGCAGCCCGGCGCCGAGGCCGAGCAGCAGCAGGACGACGAGCAGCTTGTTGGACAGGGCGAAGCCGGTGACCATCCCCGCCCACAGCCACCACTGCGGCTGCGCGCGGAGCAGGGCGCGCAGGGCGAACAGCTCGACGAGCAGCCACAGCGGCAGGTCGGCGGTGGCGGTGAGCAGCACGTGCCCCGAGACGAGGGTGATCGCGCCGGTCCCGGCGGTGGCGGCGAGGGTCTGCGCCAGGCGGCCGCCGCCGAGTTCGCGGGCGAGCAGCGCCGCGAGGACGCACGTGAGCCCCGTGAGCAGGGCGGGCAGGACGTGCAGGGCCGTCACGCTGTCGCCGAGCACCGCGATGCTCGCGCGGGCCAGCAGCGGGGTGAGCGGCGGCTGGTCGGTGTAGCCCCAGGCGGGGTGGTCGCCGAGCATCCGGAAGTACAGCTCGTCGCGGTGGTAGCCGTAGCGGCCCGCCGTGAGCAGCAGGACGGCGACGGTCGCGGCGGCGACGGCGGCGACGGGGCGGACGGCGAAGCTCGGCAGGGGCGGGCGGGTGGCGGGCTCGTGCGCCATGGGCGGCAGCGTACGGCGATCTCCCCTGCTGCCGTCACCCGTTTCCTGACGGCACCGAACGTCACGACCGATCAACGACATGTCACCGAAGAGCGCGTCCGGAATGCCGGTTCCGTGTCAGGGTGAAGCCGAGGGGGGCCCGCCACGAGGCCCGTACGCGAGGGGAGCGGGGTGATCCGGATGCCCTCGGCACGCCAGTCCCCGGCTCCCACCGGGCACCGCCCGCGCATGGGCGAGGCCGAGGTCGAGCTCATCCGCACCTGGCACGAATGCGTCCACGAGCAGATCGCGGAGGCCGCCCGCAGCACCCGGCGGCTGGACTACCTGGGGCTCGACCTGCTCGTCCCGGCGGGCGTCGTCGCCACCATCACCCCGGTCTCGCACCTGCTCGGCGAGCGCGTCCTGGCCGAGACCCGCCCCGGCATGCGGGTGCTCGACCTCGGCACCGGGTGCGGCAGCAACGCCGTCCTCGCCGCCACCCGCGGCGCCGACGTCCTCGCCACCGACCTCAACCCCGCCGCCGTCCACGCCGCGACGGCGAACGCGGCCCGCAACGATGTCGCGGGCCGCGTCCACGGCGTCGTCGCCGACGGTCTGGCGGGGATCGAGGGGCGGTTCGACCTCGTCGTCCTCGACCCGCCCCTGCGCTGGTTCGCCCCCCGCGACCTGCTGGAGGCCGCGAGCACCGACCAGGACTACCGGTTCCTGCGCGGCGTCCTGAACGGGGTGGGGCGGCTGCTCACCCCCACCGGGCGCGTGCTCGTGTTCTTCGGCGACGTCGGCGACGTCGCCTTCCTGCGGGAACTCCTCGACCAGGTGGGGCTCGACGCGGAGGTCGTGGCCCTCGGCCGCATGTTCCGGGAGGGGCGCGGCGTCGACTACGTCGTCCACCGCGCCTTCCCCGTGCTTCAGCCTCCGACGTAGATCTCCACGCGGCGGTTGGCGGCCTTGCCGTTCTTGGACGTGTTCGGGACGGCGGGCTCCAGCTCACCGCGCCCGGCCGAGGCGCCGGCCACCCACGAGTACCGGCCGCGCATCCAGTCGCGCACCTGGCGGGCGCGCTGCTGGGACAGCGTCTGGTTGGAGGCGACCGACCCGTCGGAGTCGGTGTGACCGACCAGCGTCAGCGAGGTCAGGCCGTAGGTCCGGGCCTGCGCCGCGACGGTGCCGAGCACCTTCACCGCCGTGGCGTCGAGGCTGAACTCGCCGACCGGGAAGTAGACGACCGCGAGGATGCGGAGGGTGCTCGCCGTCCCGGCCAGGACCGGGACGTCGTCCCAGGCCGAGACCAGGGAGCCGGCCTTGGCTCGCACCTTCACGACGTCCCCGCGCTCGATCGCCCGGTTGGTGAGGATGCAGGTGTGGACGCTGCGGTTCGCCGCGCCCACGGTGCAGACCGTGGCGCCGTTGACGCTCACCTCGTAGGTGGTGACGCCGGCGGTCGGGGACGGTCGCCAGGTGACCTGCGAGTCGATCCGCGTGGCGAGGCTGCGGGCCACCGGCTTGCCGTTGGAGAACACCGGCGTCGAGACGGCGCGCTGGCCGGCCGGGTCGGGGACGACGCCGGAGGAGACGCCCACCGGGGCGGCGGGCAGGACCGTGACGGCGAGGGTGCGCGCGGCCGTCCCGCCCTCGTCACCGTCGCTGACCGTCAGAGGGATCGACGCCGTGCCGGCGGCCGACTGCCCCGCCGTCACCCGCACCGAGCGGTTGGCGCCCGAGCCCGACACCGTGACGGCGAGCGTGCCGCGCGCCTGGCCGGTCAAGGCCCCATAGGTGAGGACCAGCGGGTCGGCGTTGGCGTCGGCCACGGTCACCGGCACCACGACGCTCGTCCCGGCCACGAGGGTGCGGGGGGCGAGGGTCGACAGGGTCGGCGCCGCGTTGGGCACGTGCACGGTGACGGTGCCGCTCGCCGTGCGGCCGAGGGCGTCGGTCGCGGTGTAGTCGAAGGTGTCGGTCCCCTTGACCCCGGCGGCCGAGGTGTAGGTGACGGTGCCGTCCTCCGCGATCTCGGCGGTGCCGTGCTCGGGGTCGGTGACGGCCGTGACGGCCGGGGCCTCGCCCGAGCCCGGATCCACCGTTGATCATGGGTGCCGATCCGGCTGTGGACGCACGAATGCCCTTCTGAGCTGGGATCATGGGACTTGTCGAAGGTTCCAGATCCACCAGCAGAAGGGCACCCGTGAGATGCAACTGTCTCATGACCCGTTCCGGGTCTCCGCGGTCTTTGACGACCCGAATCTCGTGTCCTGCGCCGGGCTGGCCCCGGTGGTCGCCCTGGCCGACCGGGCGGGTCTGCGCCGCCTGGTCGCCGAGACGGTGACGGTGTCCGGGGACGGCGCCGCGAACGCCCCGGCGAAGGTCGCCGCGCTGGTCGCGGGGATGGTCGCCGGCGCGGACTCCATCGACGACATGGGCCTGCTGCGCCACGGCGGGATGGCCAGGTTGTTCACCGGGATCCGCGCCCCGTCCACGTTGGGCACCTTCCTGCGCACGTTCGCGTTCGGGCACGTACGCCAGCTCGACGCGGTCGCCGCCCGGGTCCTGGCGGGCCTGGCTCGGTGCACGCCGCTGCTGCCCGGCGCCGACCAGGTCGCCTACGTCGACATCGATGACACGGTCCGGGCCACCCACGGGTATGCCAAGCAGGGCGCCGGCTACGGCTACTCCAAGGTCAAAGGCCTGAACGTGCTGCTGGCGACCATCTCCACCCCACTGGCCGCACCCGTGATCGCGGCCACGCGGTTGCGGAAGGGATCGGTGAACTCGGTCCGCGGAGCGGCCCGGCTGGTCGCCGACGCCCTGGTCACCGCCCGCTCGGCGGGCGCCGATCCGCGCAAGGGGACGCTGGTCATCCTGCGCGCGGACAGCGCCTACTACGGCGCCGACGTCATCGCCGCCGCCCGCCGGCACGGGGCGAAGTTCTCCGTCACCGCGCGGATGAACCCGACCGTGAAGGCCGCGATCGCCGCGATCCCCGAAACCTCCTGGACCGCCATCCACTACCCCAACGCGTTCACCGACCCCGGCACCGGCGACCTCGTCTCCGATGCCGAGGTCGCCGAGGTTCCGGTGTTCACCGCGTTCACCTCCCGCCCGAAACGCCAGCAGGTCACTGCCCGGCTGATCGTGCGGCGGGTCAAGCGCCTCAACCCCGAAGCCGCTGCAGGACAGGACGAACTGTTCGCCGTCCACCGTCATCACGCGGTGTTCACCGACTCACCCGCCTCGATGCTCGAGGCCGAGGCCGCCCACCGCGCGCACGCGATCGTCGAGCAGGTCATCGCCGACCTCAAGAACGGACCCCTGGCGCACCTGCCGTCGGGGAAGTTCACCGCGAACGCGGCCTGGCTGGTGCTCGCCGCGATCGCGCACAACCTGCTACGCGCCGCCGGCGCGGTGGCCGGCAGCCTGCACGCCAAGACCACGACCGCGACCCTGCGGGCCAGGCTCGTCGCCGTCCCGGCCCGGATCGCCCGCTCCGCACGACGCCTGACCCTGCACCTTCCCACCAGTTGGCCCTGGCGCACCGGCTGGCAGCGCCTGGCCACCGCCGTCATGATCACTTGACCCGTGGTTGTGACCCGTCCACCGCCCGGCAGGGCCCGACACCGATTTCACAGTGGAAAACCGGCGCAGAGCCGGGAAACCCGCACGCCCGCCGGCACGAAGAAGATCAGCGAACCGACGCGAAGGGCCTACCGAATCACGTCGGTGGATCCGGGCCGAGTCGTTGTCGAGGACGTCGATCGTCAGCGGCGTGGCCGCGGCGGTCGCCGTCGCGTCGTCGTCGGTCACGACCAGGGCGGCAGCGGTGACGTCCACGGTGACCGTCGCCGGGGTCTCGACCGGGGTGCCGTCGTGGGTGACCGTGTAGGTGAAGGTGTCCGTCCCCGCGTGGGTGCCGTCCGGGGTGTAGAGGATCCCGCCGTCGGTGATCTCCGCCGTGCCGTGGGCCGGCGTGCCGACCTCCGCGATCGCGCTGCCCTCGGGGTCGTTGGCGAGGACGCCGATCTCGACCGAGCCGTCCCAGGCCACCTGCGCCTCGTCGTCGGCGGGGTCCGTCGACGGCGGGTCGGTGCTGGTCGGCTCCGTGGTCGAGGTGGAGCTGGGGTCGGTGGAGCTGGGGTCGGTGCTGGTCGGGTCGGTGGGGGCCGGGTCGGTGCTGGAGCTCGTCGACGTCGGCTCGCTCGAGGTGCTGGTGGGGGCCGGGTCGGTGCTGGAGCTCGTGGAGGTCGGCTCGCTCGAGGTGCTGGTGGGGGCGGGGGCGGAGCTGGAGCTCGTCGACGTCGGCTCGCTCGAGGTGCTGGTCGGGGCGGGGGCGGAGCTGACCGTCACGTGCACGGTGCCGGTCGCGGTGCCTCCGGTGCCGTCGGCGACGGTGTAGGTGAAGGTGTCGCTGCCCTCGTAGCCCTCGGCGGGGGTGTAGCGGACCAAGCCGCCGACGATCTCGGTGGTCCCGTGGCTCGGCGAGCTCACGGCGTCCAGCGTCAGGGTGTCGCCGTCGGCGTCGGTGTCGTTGGCGAGGACGTCGAGGTCGGTGGCGGTGTCGGGCGCGACGGTCGGGGAGTCGTCCACGGCCACGGGGGCGGCGGCCACGTGCACGTTCGAGCTGGCGGGGGCGTTGTCGCCGGTCGAGACCGTCGAGTCGAGCTCGGTGGTGCCGAGGCGGCCGACGGTGGCGACGGTGCGGGTGCCCGAGGTGGGGCCGAAGCGGACCGTGTAGGAGAAGTCCGCGCCGCCCCCGGGCAGCGTGTAGGGGCCGGTGGAGATGAGGCGGCCGCCCGAGGCGGTCGGGTCGGCGACGGCGCCGCCGGCCCAGCTGGCCGAGCCGCTGACGAGACTCGCGCCGGCCGGCAGCGTGATCGCGAAGTCGTCGAGCACGGCCCCGGCGGTGCCGCTCACGTGCACGGAGACGGTCGCGTCGCCGCCGCCGATCGGCAGGGTCGTCGGCGAGATGCTGCTGGACAGCAGGAGGTCGTTGACCGGGGAGACGATCGCGGGGAGCGTGGCCAGCGAGGGCAGCGAGGTGTGCTTGATCTGCGTGCCCGAGGCGATCTGCTGCACCGGGATCACGGTGGTGCTGCCGGCCGTGAACCCGATCGCGCGGAAGGTGTAGGTGGCCACGTAGTGCCGGTCGGGGCCCGCCATGTTCGGCACGCGCAGGATGTCGGTGCCGGCCGAGACGCCGTCGAAGGACAGCGTGGTGCCCACGAGGCGGTAGGCGTCGGCCGGCCAGGTGCCGACGGCCGACGGGCTCATCCAGAACGAGCCCGGGTCGTCGGAGGTGCCTGCGCCCACCTGGCCGGTGTCGCCCTCCACGGTGATCGTGAACTGCGACCCGATCTTCGGGGTGCCGCCGCCGCTGACGAGGGTCGAGGTCAGCTTGTTGGCCGCAGCCTCCAGCGTCTTCTGGACGTTGAGGAACCCGCCGGTCTGGCTGCACAGCAGCGTCCCGCCCAGGCCGGGGCGGCCCGAGTACACCGAGACGGTGTGGTTCTGCGCCGTGGCGTTGAGCGCGCTCGCCTTGAGGTAGAAGAAGCGGCTCGCGGCGGCGTTGCCGGCCAGCGTCGGGATCTGCTGCGAGGCGGCCTGCCCGCTGCCGAGCGCCACGGACCCGCCGGTGAAGTTCGACAGGTTCACCCACAGGTCGGTGCGTGGGGCACCGAGGGTGTCGGTGACGCGGTACCCCGCGTAGGCGCCGCTGAGGGCGGGACTGTTGGTGAGGTCGGTGTAGAAGACCGGCCCGTGCAGGGCGGTGACGGTCAGCCCGGCCGTGGTGCACGACGGCACGACGGCGGAAGCGGGGCTGGCGAGCGGGCCGGTGGCCGGCAGCACCAGGGCGGCGACGAGGGCCGCGGCGAGGGGCGCGAGGCGCGTGAGACGGGTCACTCAGGTCATGTCGGAGGTGTGCCTGCCCTTCTTTCCCTTCTGCACGGTTGATTGTTCGGTGGCGCACGGGTGACGACCCGTGACGGTCTGTCATGTCCCGTTCGCCGGGCCTGGGGAGTGCCGCTGGTCGCACGTGCTCCGCGGACGGTTGGCGACACAGTGCGCCGCACACCGTCCTCGGGCGCGAGGTAGGCGGCGCCGCAGATGCTCCGCGGACGGTTGGCGGCACAGTGCGCCGCACACCGTCCCTGGGGCGCGGGCGGTGCACGGGAACCCGGTTGCTCAGGGATCCGCACCCCCGTACCTTGAACGTGTTCAACACTTGAACACGTTCAAGAGGAGGCGGCATGGACGGCGCGGCGACTCGCGATCAGATCCTGGCCACCGCCCTGCGGCTGTTCCGCGAGCACGGCTACGAGGCGACGACGATGCGCCGCATCGCCACCGAGGCTGGAGTGGCGACGGGCAACGCCTACTACTACTTCCCGTCCAAGCAGCACCTGGTGCAGGAGCTGTACCGGGAGGTCACGGCCGAGCACGCCCGCCGCGCCCGCGAGGTGCTGGCCGCGGCGGGGCCCGACCTCGGCGCCCGGCTCGCCGCCGTCTGGGCCGCCGGGCTCGACGTCTTCGAGCCGTACCACGCCTTCGGCGTCGAGTTCGTGACGACGGCGATCCGCCCCGGCTCGCCGTCCAGCCCGTTCTCGCCCGCCTCGGCCGCCGCCCGCGAGACGAGCCTCGCCATGATCGGCGAGCTGGTCACCGGCATCCGGCCCCGGGTTCCCGAGCGGCTGCGCGAGCAGCTGCCCGAGCTGCTCTGGCTCGCCCAGCTCGGGATCATGCTCTTCTGGGTGCACGACGACAGCCCCGGCCAGCGCCGCACCCGAGCCCTCACGGCGCAGGCCGCCCCGCTCGTCGCCCGCCTCGTGCGCCTGGCCCGCCTGCCCGTGCTGCGCACCGCGGTCGACGACGTCCTCCGCCTCGTCACGGCGGGCAGGTCGTGAGCGCCGAGGCCGAGCTGGGCGACGCCGCCCGGCTCACCGTCGACGCCCTCGTCGCCGTCGGGGTGCTGGTGGTCGTGCCGCTGGGGCTGCGCCTGATCGACGGCGTCCCGCGGCTCCTCGTGCGCTGGTGGCCGGTGCCCGCCGCCGCCGGGGTCGCCTCGCTCGCCCTGCCCCGGGGGCCGCTCGCCGTCGCCCTGGCCGCCGCCTACGCGCTGGCCACCGCGGCGCTCGCGGGGCTGGCCGCCGTCCGTGCCCTGCGCTGGCTCGCCGCGGTGCGCGCTGGCCGCCCGCACCTGCCCGCCCCCGTCGAGGCGGCGCTCGTCACCGGCCTCGCGTGCCCGCTCGTCGCCGGCAGCGCCCTCGTCGCCGAGCGCGCCGGGTACCGCCTGTTCGGCTTCGAGCTCGACATCCTCGCCCTGACCGTGCCGCACCTGCACTACGCCGGCTTCGTCGCGGCGCTCGTGGCGGGCCTCGTCTGCTCGGCCACCCGCACGTCGTCCCGGCTCGCGGCCCCCGCGGCGCTGCTCGTACCCGTCGGCACGCTCCTCGTGCTGATCGGGTACTTCGTGTCCGACGCCGCGGAGCTCGCGGGCGCGGCCGTCCTCACCGCCGGGATGTGGGCGGTGGCGTGGCTCACCTGGACGCGGCTGCGCCCCGGCACGGGCCCGGCCGCGCGGGTGCTGCTCGGCGTCAGCTCGGCGGTGCTCGCTGCGACCATGCTGCTCGCCCTGTCGTGGGCGCTCGGCGAGGCCACCGGCCTGCCCCACCCCTCGCTCGACTGGATGGTCGCCACCCACGGCGTCACCAACGCGCTCGGGTTCGCCGTCTGCGGCGTCCTCGCCTGGCGCCTGCTGCTCAAGGAGGAGAGGTCATGACGTTCACCTACCCCGAGGTCGGGCAGTCGTCGGCGGCGCAGCTGCCGCGCGGCTACTCGCACCTGACCGCCCGGCACCTGCTCGCCCCGGGCCCCGCCGACGCCGCCGACCTCGCCCGCGTCGGTGAGGCGCTGCTGACCTGGCGGGTGCACGCCGCCGCCGGCGTCCGCCTCGACGCCGACGCCCCCCGCGCCGCCGTCGGTGGTCTCGTGACTACCCGGATCGGCGTCGGGCGCGCGCGGCTGAGCGAGCCCTGCCGGATCGTCGACGTCGAGGAGTCGCCCACCGGCGTCGGCTTCTCCTACGGGACGCTGCCGGGCCACCTGTTCCGCGGCGAGGAGCGCTTCGCCGTCGAGCGGGACGCCGACGGGCGGCTGTGGTTCACCGTGCGGGCGTTCAGCGTGCCCGCCTGGGCCCCCGCCCGCGCGCTGTGGCGCCCGCTGATGCCGGTGGTCGCGCTCGGGCAGCGGGGCTTCGCCCGGGTGCTGGCGCGCGGCGCCTCGCGGGTGCTGCGCGGAGCGGCCTGACCGGCCGCCCCGCTGACGGGCCTCCTCAGCCGGCGACCCAGGACGTGCACTTGGTGAAGACGTCGTTCCCGCCGCTCCACTTCTCGCGCATGCACGCCCGGTAGGAGAAGCCCTTGGCCCGGCCGAACATCATGGTGAAGCCGCTCTCGCTCTCGTCGACGTCGGAGGAGTAGTAGTTCGTGATGCCGTTGTAGTCGTAACGGCGCTCCACGGAGAAGATCAGGTACGTGCCCGACCAGTACACGTCGTCGTAGCGGGCCCGGGCCCAGTACGCGTCGCACGAGGCCGAGCTCGAGTAGCGCAGCTCCAGGTGCTTGAGGCCATCCGCGGAGTCGGCGGTGCGCACCGAGCTGATGTTCGTGCAGCCCGCCGTGCTCGGGTTCTTCCCGTTGCACGCGCCGCCGTAGCAGGTGGCCGCGTGGGCGGGGGACGCCGCGACCCCCGACAGGGCGAGGGTGACGGCGGCGGTGGCGACGGCGAACGAGTGGCGTCTCACGGGGCTGCTCCTGCAGGGCGCGGGCCTGAGTGCCGGGCCGGGCGCGACCACCGGTGGCTCGATGCGCGCCGGCGCCACGGCACGGACGGGCGCGAACGGTAGCAGCCGCCGGGACGTCACCGATCCGTAAGGTGCGCGGGCGCATGCAGCGGCGAGACTGTCCCCCATGACGATCACGCTCTACGGGACCAGCTGGTGCTCCGACTGCAAGCGTTCCAAGGCGTTCCTGGGCGAGCAGCGGATCGCCTACGACTACGTCGACGTGGACGCCGACGCCGCCGGCCGCGAGGTCGTGCAGTCCCACAACGACGGCAAGGACGTCATTCCGACGATCGTGTTCGACGACGGCAGCGTGCTGGTGGAGCCGAGCAACGCCGAACTCGCGGCGAAGCTGGGCATCCAGGCGAGCGCCAAGGAGTCGTTCTACGACCTGATCGTCGTCGGCTCCGGCCCCGCGGGGCTCACCGCCGCGCTGTACGCCGCCCGCGAGGGGCTCTCGACGCTGGTGATCGAGCGGGCCGGCGTCGGCGGCCAGGCCGGCGTCACCGAGAAGCTCGACAACTTCCCTGGCTTCCCCGAGGGGGTCGGTGGGGCCGAGTTCGCCGACCGCCTGCGCGCCCAGGCCGAGCGGTTCGGCGTCGAGATCCTGCCCGCGCAGGAGGTCACCGGCATCGCGCCCGACGGGCAGTACCGCTGCGTCACCACCTCCGACGGGCGCAGCTACGGTGCGTTCGCCGTCCTCGTCGCCGTCGGGTCCACGTACAAGCGCCTCGGCATCCCCGGCGAGGACGACCTGATCGGGGCCGGCGTGCACTTCTGCGCCACCTGCGACGGCCCCTTCTACCGGGGCAAGGACGTGCTCGTCATCGGCGGTGGCAACAGCGCCGGCGAGGAGAGCCTCTTCCT
The DNA here is from genome assembly GCA_046330935.1 of Kineosporiaceae bacterium. Taxonomy (GTDB): domain Bacteria; phylum Actinomycetota; class Actinomycetes; order Actinomycetales; family Kineosporiaceae; genus JAXLRU01. Next base: position 202,899 of record JAXLRU010000002.1, on the reverse strand, counting down.
CACCCGGTTCGCGTCGAAGGTGACGATCGTGACCCGCAACGACGCGCTCAGCGCCTCGGCGTTCGTCGTCGCCAAGGTCGCGGAGAACCCCGCGATCGACGTCGTGACGCAGGCGACGCCCGTCGCGTTCGAGTCCGCCGACGGGCGGCTCGTGGCCGTCGAGGTGGAGCGCGACGGCGGTCGCGAGCGGCTCGAGGGCGCCGCCGCGTTCGTGTTCGTGGGACTGCGCCCCAACACGCAGGTCCTGGAGGGCGTCGTCGACCTCGACGACGCCGGGTTCGTCGTCGCTGACGCGGGCATGATGACCAGCCTGCCCGGGGTGTTCGTGGCCGGCGACGCCCGCAGCGGCTCCACCAAGCAGGCCGCCAGCGCCGCCGGGGAGGGGGCCGCCGCCGCGCTCGCGATCCGCCGCTACGTCGAACCCCTCGCCTCCGGGCTGCGGCCCATGCACGCGTCGTCCTGACGCCGAAACCTCCCCGACGCCGCCCCTCGGTAGGGTGCGGGCTTCGTCCACCGCCTGGCGCGCGCCCGCGTCGGTCGCGGTCCGCCCCGGGGGTTGCGCCATGCACGACGACGTCCGTCCTTCCGTCACGCCCGTCCCGGTGTGGCACTCGCCCGACGGGACGCCGCCCGTCCCGCCGCAGCAGGCCCACCCGCAGCCGCCGTCCCCGCAGCCGTGGTCGCCCTACGGGGCCCTCCCCCCGCCGGTGCTCGTTCCGGCGTCCGTGCCGCGCCGCCGCCGGGGGCGCGTGGTGGTGGTCGCCGCCGTCGTCGCGCTCGTGGCCGCCGTGGCGCTGGCGGGGACGGGCCTGGCGCTGGCAGGTGGGGGCCCCGACGGCCCGTGGGGGGCCGGCCTCGTGACCGACCCGCGCCTGCCCTTCGACGAGGCGCTGCGCGAGCTGGCGGCGGCCCCCGGCGTCCGCTACATCGCCCGCGAGGGCGAGGACACCCTCCAGGTGGAGCTGACCCGCACGGGCACGGTCCTCGGGACGCTGCAGGTGGACGGCCAGACCATGCGCATGGCCACCGTGCGGGGCACGCGCTTCTTCACCCTGCCCGACGCCACGGCGCGGGCCGCGGGGGTCGAGCCCGGCACGTGGGTCACGGGCGACGAGGCCACGCGGATGCAGGGCCAGATCACCGAGAAGCTGCCCGGCCCGGTCGAGTTCGCCGTCACCCTGGCGCAGGCGCTGGCCTCGGCGCGCGCCGACATCGGGGGCTCGCCCCCGGTGGAGGGCCTCACGGCGCTGCGGGCTCGCACCCCGTGGGGGACGATCTACGTGAGCAAGGCGGCCCCGCACCGGCTGCTGCGGGTGGAGCCGCCGGAGGACGACGCCGACGTCCCCAGCCTGCGCGAGGGCGTGCAGCAGGCGGCCTGGCACGCCGACGCGGGATCGTCGCGGCCCGACCTCGTGCCGCTGCCCGTCGACGTCGCGACGCTCGACGCGGCCTCCGCCGCCAAGGCGGTCGAGTGGGTCCGGGCCACGCTGCCCGACCTGCAGGGCGCCCTGACCTCCGACTCCGACCTCGAACTCGTCGGTCGCCCCACGGTCGACTGCACGAGCCGGGCCTGCACGGTCGTCGCCCGGGTCCGCCCCGTGTCGCGCGGTGGCGGGCTCGGGGGCGTCCCGGCCCGGCTGACCGCCTCGATCGAGATCGACGGCGAGGCGGCGGGTGCCTGCAGCGCCCTCACCACCGTGGCCGAGCGCGGCACCACCGAGGTCCGCTGCAGTTCGAGGGAGGCGGCGGGCACCTTCCGACGGGTCCGCGCGGCGCGGATGACGCAGGCGCGGTCGCGGTCGGCGGCCCTCGGCGGGGCGAGCGTGTGGTGGTCGGTGAGCTTCGGCGGCCAGGTGCGGGTGCGTCCCCTCGCCCGCCTCGACCAGCCGGTGCTCGACCGCGAGCTGCGCCGGGAGGGGGACGTGCTCGCCGCCGCCGTCGACCTGCCCGCCGCCGACCGGCACCGCGACGGATGCCCGCCCCCGCCGGCAGGTGCCCGGCGCGTCGGGGACGGCTGGGTCGCGACGACCGCGGGGCCGGGGTCGCGAACGGCACGCGCCGTCGCCTGCGTGGTCGCACCGAGCGCCGCGAGCGCGGCCGTGAGCGGTGCCCGCCCCGCCGGGTGGGACGCCGCCCGCGCGCGGATGAAGGCCTGGGGCATGGATCCCGACGCCGAGCTGGGCGCCTGCCCGCTCGTGCCGCCGCGGCTGGGCGGCGGGGCGGAGGCCGCGAACCTCGTGCCGTGCTTCCGGGACGAGACGGCGGGGGAGACCTCGCGCAGCTCCGTGTTCGAGGGGGACGCGCTGGAGGCGCTGCACGACCACCCCGGCGGCCACGTCCTGTTCGTCGCCTCGCCGCGCTACGCGGGGGCCGACCGCAGCGTGCCGACGTCGCTGGTGCTCGACGCCGTGGCCGTCAACCGGCGGGGCCTCCTCGTGGGCGCGCTCCACGAGGAGGTGCCGAACGCGCGGCTGCGCGGTGGCGTGTTGCGTGACCTGGGCGAGTAGCCGTCAGCCGGCCTGGCCGGCCGAGGGCTTGACGGCCCGGACGATCGCGCCGTGCATGCCCGGGGCCACCTCGTGCGTGAAGGTGATCGAGACGTCGTCGAGGCCCGCCGCGCGCAGGCCCTCGGTGTACTCGGCCACCGACAGCGCGCCCGCGATGCAGCCCACGTGGCTGCCGAGGGCGGCCCGGTCGGCGGGGCTCAGGCGGTCCTCGGCGACGACGTCGCTGACGCCGACCCGCCCGCCCGGGCGCAGCACCCGCGCGATCTCGGCGAGCACCGCCGGCTTGTCCACCGACAGGTTGATCACGCAGTTGGAGATGACGACGTCGACGCTCGCGTCGGGCAGGGGAACGGCCTCGATCCGGCCCTTGAGGAACTCGACGTTGGTGGCCCCCGCCTTCTCCGCGTTGGCGCGGGCCAGCTGGAGCATCTCGTCGGTCATGTCGACGCCGTAGGCCCGGCCGGTGGGCCCCACCCGGCGGGCCGAGAGCAGGACGTCGATGCCCCCGCCCGAGCCCAGGTCCAGGACCGTCTCGCCCTCGCGGAGGTCCGCGACCGCCGTCGGGTTGCCGCAGCCCAGGGACGCGAGCAGCGCCTCGGCCGGCAATTGCGCCGCGGCGTCGTCGCCGTACAGGTCCGGGCCGAAGACGGCGCGGGTGACCTCGCTCGCCGACAGTGCGCGTCCCTCGCCGCCGCAGCAGCTCTCCTCGGCCTTCGCCTCGGCTCCGGTGCCGCAGCAGCCCTGCTCCGCCTTCGCCTCGGCTGCGGTGCTGCAGCAGCCCTGTTCCGCCTTCGCCTGGGCTCCGGTGCTGCAGCAGCTCTGCTCCGCCTTTGCCTCGGCTGCAGTGCCGCAGCAGCCGGCGGACACGTCGGTGACGGCGAGCGCTGCGGCGGCGTAGCGGGCGCGCACCTGCTCGACGACGTCCCGGTCGGCGTCCGGCTCCTGACCGGGCTCCTGGCCGGATGCCTCGAGGGCGTCGAGCGCGTCGAGGGCGGGGCGGCGGGTCGTGGTCACGGGAACCTCCTGTTGATTCGACATCTGTCGATACAGAAGATCATCGGTGATTCGATGGTTGTCAATACGGGCTGGCTGAGGCGGTGGTCACGCGTCCAGGAGTGCGCCGAGCCGGGCGAGGACGTCGGGATGGAGCCGGTAGTAGACCCAGGTGCCCCGCCGCTGCCCCGTCACCATGCCCGCCTCGCGCAGGACGCGCAGGTGGTGGCTGATCGTCGGCTGGCCGAGGTTGAACGCCTCGGTGAGGTCGCAGACGCACGCCTCCTCGCCCGAGGCGGCGATCAACGACAGCAGTCGCAGGCGCACCGGATCGCCGAGGGCCTTGAACATCGGTGCGAGGGTGGCGGCGTCGTCCTCGGACAGGGGCGCCTTCGCCAGGGGAGCGCAGCAGGCCCCCGCGGCGGCGGGCGGTGCCTGGGGGGACGTCGTCATGGGCCCATATTGACATCTGTCGATCCTGGGGGCCACCCTCTGGATTGACAGTCATCGATGAAGGGGAGTGCGACCGTGGACCGACTCGTGAACGTGATGCTCAGGGGGCGGGCGAGGGCCGCTGCCCCGGCCGTGGAGTTCTGCGACTCCTGCGTCCAGGTGTCGACGCCGTCCTCGCGGGCGGCGGCAGTCGCTCGCCGCGCGCAGGAGGCGCCGTGGCGGGCGGGTGTCCCGCTCCGCTGAGCCTCAGCGTCGCGTGGCCCGGGCCATCCGGGCGTCGAACTCCGCGAGCAGGGCCGCCACCTCGGGCCGCTGCAGGAGGCCGCGGACCCTCGTGACCGCCTCGTCGACCTGCGCATCGGCCTCCGGGGGCGCGGCGTCGTCCTGCTCCGGCGCCCGGCTCAGGAGGCTCCGCCCGAACCGCAGGGCCGCCTGGGGCAGCCCCTTCAGCCCCGAGAGGGTCTCGCCGCCCGTGGTGCGCAGGACGGCCCAGTCCATCTCGTCGTGCACCCGGTCGAACGCCTTGCGCAGCTCGTTGGCCTCCTGGCGGCGTTCCTGCGCGGTGGCGCCGTTCAGACCCCCCTCCGCGAGGCGCACGTGCGTCACGTGGGCCAGCAGGAGCACGGTCGTGACGTCGTCGGGGACGCCCCGCGCGGCGGTGATCACGCGCTGGTACTTGCGGAGGGGGAAGAGCAGCAGCTTGCCGGGAACCGCGCGGACGTAGCGGGCCACGCCCGGCAGCCACCCGTCGGGCCCCGCGGCCAGCGGCTCGACGTCGTCCACGGAGTAGTCCCGGCCGTGGTGGCGCAGGGTGCGCGCGATGGCGATGCGCGTGGCCCTGCCCGCCACGGCGTCGTCCAGCAGCGGCACCGGCACGAACCGCGCCGCCGCGGCGACGAGGCCGCACGCGATCCACTCGCGCACGAGGCGCTCCGGGGCGGGCGCGACGGGCGCGACGGGCGCGACGGGCACAGCCTTCACGGCGCGGCGGGCGGGATCGGCGGGGGAGGAGGTGCTCACCCCGGCGAGACTAGGCGCGGTGCCTGCAGGGCGCTCGCGAGGTCGCGCACCCGGCTGCGCACCTGGACGAGGGCGTCGTCGAACGCGCGCGGGGTCGCCTCCCGCACCGGGTCGCGGATCGACCAGTGCAGCCAGGTCCGCGGCTGCCGGGCGCGGGCCGCCAGCTCCTCGTGGGCGCTGTCGCAGACGGCGACGACGAGATCGGCCGGGCCGAACGCCGTGTCGGCGACGGACCGCGTGCCGCTCGGGGCCACGGCCAGGCCGCCGCGCGCCGCCGCGGCCACCGCCTCGGGGTGCACCCGGGGCGCCGGGTGCGTGCCCGCCGAGGTGGCGGGCAGGGCGGACTCGCGCGCCCACGCCGCGGCGGCCAGCTGCGAGCGCGCCGAGTTGGCGGTGCACACGAAGACCACGCGCTCGGGCAGCGGCAGCCGCGGCAGCCCGGCGGTGAGCAGCGCGGCCAGGGCGCGGACCTCCTCGTCGTCCCGGCGCAGCTGCACGTAGGTGCGGCGCCGATCGCCCTCGGAGGGCAGGCGCCGGATCAGCCCGACGTCCTCCAGGACGCGCAGGTGGTGGGCCACGAGGTTGGTCCCCGTGCCGGCCTCGCCCCGCAGCTCGCCGGGGGAGGCGTCGGCGAGCAGCAACCTCTCGACGATCGACAGCCGGGCCGGCTCGCCGAGCGCGGCGTAGCGGGCCGCGCGGAGTTCCAGCGCGCTCACCGCCGCCTCCCTTCCCTCTTGGCTCAACCGGCGTTGAGTCAACTATGGTGGACCCATGCCGCAGCCCGCCACCCCGAGTCTGCCCCGACGCCTCCTCGCCGAGGCGGTCGGCACCGCACTGCTCGTGTCCGTGGTCGTCGGTTCCGGGATCGCCGCAGCCAGGCTGTCGCCGCAGGACGTCGGCCTGCAGCTGCTCGAGAACTCCGTGGCCACCGCCCTCGCCCTGGTCGTCCTGATCCTGCTGATGGGCCCGGTCTCGGGTGCGCACTTCAACCCCGTGGTCTCGGCCCTCGACTGGGCGCTGTCGCGCCGGGGCGGGGCCGGGCTCAGCGGCGGCGAGCTCGGCCTGTACGTCGCCGTGCAGGCGGTGGGCGCGATCGGCGGGGCCATGCTGGCGAACGCGATGTTCGGTCTGGCGCCCGTCCAGGTGAGCGGGCACGCGCGCGTCGGCGGGCACCTGCTCCTCGGCGAGGTCGTCGCCACCGGCGGGCTCGTGGCGCTCGTGGTGGCCCTCGCCCGCTCGCGCCGCGGGTCGCTGGCAGCGCCGCTGGTCGCGTGCTGGATCGGCTCGGCCTACTGGTTCACGTCGTCCACGTCCTTCGCCAACCCCGCCGTGACCCTCGGGCGCGTGTTCTCCGACACCTTCGCGGGCATCGCCCCGGGGTCGGTGCCCGCGTTCGTGCTCGCCCAGGTCGCCGGCGCAGCGCTGGGTCTCGGCCTCGCCGTGGCGCTATACCCGGCCGCGATGCCCGCCGAGGCCGATGGTCACCGCGGCGACCGGGCGGGTCACGGTGCGGTGGCCGGCGCCGACCACGCGCCTCCGCCCGATCCGATCGTCGTCCCCCACCCTGCGTCCGCCTGACCCGTCGCGTCCCCGTTCCGCCGCCACCCGACCCGTCACGTCCCCCGAGGAGATCCCGTGCCCAAGGCCGACAAGCCGACCGTCCTGTTCGTCTGCGTGCACAACGCCGGCCGCTCGCAGATGGCCGCCGGGTGGCTGGCCGCCCTGGCGGGCGACGCGATCGAGGTGCGCTCGGCCGGCACCGCCCCCCGCGAGTCGGTGAACCCCGTGGCCGTCGAGGCCATGGCCGAGGTGGGCGTCGACATCTCGGCCGCCACCCCGAAGGTCCTCACGGCCGAGGCGGTGTCCGTCTCCGACGTCGTGATCACCATGGGCTGCGGTGACACCTGCCCGTACTTCCCCGGCACCCGCTACCTCGACTGGGCGCTCGACGACCCGGCCGGGCAGGGCATCGAGGCCGTGCGCGTGATCCGCGACCAGATCAAGGCCCGGGTGGAGGGGCTCGTCGCCGAACTCCTGCCCGTGGCCGGCTGACCGGCGACGGCGACCCAAGGGCCCGCCCACGGCCGCCCCCGCCTCGCGCATGCTGGACCCATGACGACCGCCGCATCCGGCACGCCCCCTCGCGTGCTCGTGGTCGACGACGAGGCGCCGCTGGCCGCGCTCGTCGCCGGGTACCTGACCCGCGAAGGGTTCGAGGTCGACGTCGTGGGGGACGGTCTCGCGGCCGTCGCCGCCGCCCGCAGTGGCGACCCCGACGTCCTGGTGCTCGACCTCGGCCTGCCCGGGCTCGACGGGCTCGACGTGTGCCGCCAGGTGCGCGACTTCTCCGACTGCTACGTGATCATGCTGACGGCGCGCAGCGACGAGTCGGACCGCCTCGCCGGGCTCTCCGGCGGTGCCGACGACTACCTCACCAAACCGTTCAGTCCACGGGAGCTGGTCGCGCGCGTGCACGTCCTGCTGCGCCGCCCGCGCGGGTCGAGAGCCGCGGGGGCCGCCACAGGGGAGGCGGGCGCCGCGGCCCTCGCCGGGCGCCCGGCGAGCGTGGGCGGCGCGGTGCGCACCCACGGCGGCCTGCGGCTGGACGTCGACGCCCGCGAGGTGGCGGTCGACGGCGTGCCCGTCGCGCTGACCCGCACCGAGTTCGACGTCCTCGCGGCGCTGTCGGCGAACGCCCGACGGGTGCTCAGCCGGGGCGACCTCATCACCTTGGTGTGGGGCGCCAACTGGGTGGGGGACGAGCACCTCGTCGACGTCCACGTCGGCCACCTGCGGCGCAAGCTCGGCGACGACCCGGCCGCCCCCCGGTTCGTGCGCACCGTCCGGGGCGTCGGCTACCGGCTCGGGGAGGGCTGATGACGCGCTCCGCGGGCCTGGCCGCGCGGCTGCTGACCGCGCAGGTCGTCGTCGTCGCCACGGCCATCGTCGCCGCCTGGCTCGTCGCGGCCGTCGTCGGGCCGCCGATCTTCCACGACCACCTGACCCGCATGGCCCACGGCGGTTCGGCGGGGGACGTGCTCGTCCACGCGGAGCAGGCCTACCGCCAGGCCAACGGCGTCGCCGTCGCGGTCGCCGTCCTCGCGGCGCTCGCCGTCGCCGGTCTGGCCAGCGCCTACGTCGCCCGGCGCGTCACCGGGCCCGTCGCCGCCCTCGCCCGCGCGTCCGAGGAGGTCGCCGAGGGGCGCTACCGCGTCGACGTCCCCCGCCCCGGCCTCGGGCCCGAGTTCGACCAGCTCGCCGCCGCCTTCGCCGCCATGGCGCAACGGCTCGACGGCGTCGAGGCCACCCGCCGCCGGTTGCTGGGGGACCTCGCGCACGAGGTGCGCACGCCCGTCGCGACCCTCGACGCCTACCTCGAAGGGCTCGAGGACGGCGTCGTCACCCTCGACGCCGCCACGCTGGCGATGCTGCGCGACCAGACCCGGCGGCTCACCCGCCTCGCCGAGGACGTCGCCGCCGTCTCGCGCGCCGAGGAGCACCGCCTCGACCTCCAACCCGCGCCCACCGACCCCGCCGACCTCGTGCGCGCGGCCCTCGCCGCCAGCGCGGACCGCTACGCCGAGGCCGGCGTCCGGCTCACCGGGGGCCTGGTGCTCGCCGACGGCGACCCGGGGCTGCTCGTCCGTGTCGACGCCGACCGCATCGGCCAGGTCCTGGCGAACCTCCTCGACAACGCGCTGCGGCACACGCCGGCCGGGGGCCGGGTGAACGTGCGCGCGTTCCCCGACGCGGTGGCGGGCACGGTCGTGATCGAGGTCGCCGACGACGGGGACGGGATCCCCGTCGAGCACCTGCCGCACGTCTTCGAGCGCTTCTACCGGGTGGACCGCGCCCGCGACCGCGCCCACGGCGGCTCGGGCATCGGCCTGGCCGTCGTCGCCTCGGTGGTCGAGGCCCACGGCGGCCGCGTCACCGCCGAGAGCCCGGGTGAGGGCGGCGGCAGCACCTTCACGATCACCCTTCCGGCGGCCGGCTGAGCTTCCTCAAGGTTTCGTGAAGAAGGCCCCGGCGGGACTTCCGTACCCCGACGCCGGGCCGATGCCACCGACAGGCTGCGAGCAGACGCGCCCCACCTCGGGGCCGCGCAGCGACGGAGGTGCGCGATGCGAACGACCCCCCTGCGGCTGGGTGCCGGCGCGGCACTGGCCGTGCTCGTGGGGCTCGGGCCGGTCGGGGTGGCCGCGGCGACCGGCGACGACATGCCCGGCATGACCCACCACCACCCCGCGCCCGCCAGCCCCGCCCCTGCCAGCCCCGCCCCCGCCAGCCCCGCCCCCGCGCACCGCCACGACATGACCGGGATGAGCGACCGGAAGCGGCCGCGCGGCACCGGCCGACATGGCGGGGATGAGCGACGAGGACATGGCCGGGATGGACGGGCACGACATGTCCGGCACGGACGGCCACGACATGTCCGGCATGAGCGACGACGAGATGTCGGGCCACACGGGCCACGACATGCCGGGCATGAGCGACGACGAGATGTCGGGGGCGACCCACCGCGGAGGCACCGAGGTCGCCGGGAACGGGCTCGACCCGGCCGGGCACCGCGTGGTGCTCGCCGGGTTCGGCGTGCTCAACGCGGGGGTCCTGATCGTCGCGGCCCTCCTGCGCCGACGCCGTCCCGCCCCCACCCGTCCCGAGCGTGCCGCCCGCCCCGGCGCGCGCCGTCCCGTCCCGGCCTCCGGCCGTCCCGTCTGAGGCGAGGTAATCACGATGACCCGCAGGACGCCGTCCCGCACCGCCGCCGACCCGGACCGGGCGCCGCTGGCCGAACTCGACGCCCCGGAGCCCCTGAACGGGCACGACCTCATGCGCCACCGCTGGTTCGCCCGGCTGATGCGCTCCCGCGCGTACCCGCTCGTCCTGCAGGTGCCCGTGGCGGCCGTCTTCGGCCTGGTCGGGTACCAGCTGCTGGCGGGGCCGCGCACCGCGCACGAGAACGCGGGCACCGCCTTGATGTGGGTGCTGTGGTGGCCGCTCGTGCCCGTGCTGTTCGTCCTGTTCGGGCGCCTGTGGTGCGCGGTGTGCCCGTTCGGCCTGATCAGTGACGTGGTGCAGAAGCTCGTGGGGGTGAACCGCCCGGTCCCGCGGTTCCTCAAGCAGTACGGCATCTGGGTCATCGACGTGCAGTTCCTGGCGATCACCTGGGCGGACCACGTGTGGGGGATCGTCGAGAACCCGTGGGGCTCAGGGGTGCTGCTCCTCCTGCTCACCACGGCGGTGATCGTCTCCGGCGCGTTCTTCCAGCGCCGCACGTTCTGCCGCTACCTGTGCTTCCTCGGTGGCCTGTGTGCCAACTACTCCCGCACCGGGGGCGTGGCGCTGCGCGCCGACACCGACGTCTGCGCCACGTGCACGGCCAGGGCCGCCTGCTACAACGGCGCGGTCGTCGACGGCCGCGAGGTGCCGGGCTGCCCGATGTTCACCTTCCCCCGCACCATGGACTCCAGCGCGAACTGCAACCTCTGCGCCACGTGCATCAAGGCGTGCCCGAACGACGCCATCTCGATCCGGGTGCGCCCGCCGTCGCGCGAGCTGTGGTTCGTGCGCAACCCCAAGGTCGAGGAGTCGTTCCTCGCGATGGCGATCATGGGGATCGTGCTCGTGCAGAACGTCACGATGCTGTCGATCTGGGGCGACGTGACGTCGTGGTTCGAGTCGTCGTTCGGGATCACGGACGGGCCGCTCGTGTTCACGATCGCCTTCGCGGTCGCCGTCACCCTGCCGGTGCTCGCCCTGCTGCTCGCCGCGCGGGTGGCGGCCGCGGGCAACCTGGAGTCGACGATGAAGAACTTCGCCCGGTTCGGGTACGCCCTGATCCCGCTCGACGTCGCCGGGCACCTCGCCCACAACCTGTTCCACCTGCTCGCCGAGGGCAGGTCGGTGTGGTTCACCACGGCGTCCCTGGTCGGGGCCCCCGCGGCCGACCACGCGTCCACCGCCCTGGTCGGGCCCGACACCATCCAGGTGCTGCAGTTCGCGCTCGTCGGCCTCGGCGCCGCGGCGTCCCTCTACGCCGCGTGGCGGCTGACCGCGCGCCGTTACCGGAGCGCGGCACGGCGGCGGGCGACGTTCGCCCCGTTCGCCGTGCTGATCGTCGTCGCGACCGTGGGGAACCTGGCGCTGTTCACCCTGCCGATGGCGATGCGCATGTGAGCGACGCTCGACGTGCGCAGCGCCGGCGCACGACAGGTGCGCGGGCGCTCAGCCCAGCGAGGCGAGCAGGTCGCGCATGGTGGTGATCTCGGCGCTCTGGTCCTTCACGACCGCCTGCGCCAACGCCGACGTGTCGGGGTTGGCGCCGTTGGCCAGCTCGTCGCGGGCCATGGCGATCGCGCCCTGGTGGTGCTCGATCATCATCGAGAGGAACGCCGCGTCGGCCGCAGGCCCCATGGAGGCGGCGAGGCGGCCCATCTGCTCGGGGCTCATCATCCCGCCCATGCCGTCCATCGAGCCGTGGTCCATCGAACCGTGGTCCATCCCGTCCATCGACTCCATCGGGCCGTCGGTGGCGCTGCCGGAGCCCATGCCCATGCCGCCGGCGTGCGCCCACGGGTCGGGCACGTCCTCGCCCCAGCCCTTCAACCAGCCCGACATCGTGACGATCTCGGGGGTCTGCGCGGCCTTGATCGCCTCGGCCAGCGTGCGCACCTTCGCGTTCTGCGTCCGGGAAAGGATCATGTCGGCCATCACGACGGCCTGCCCGTGGTGGGGCACCATGCCGGAGGCGAAGACGACGTCGGCGTCGTTGTGGGGTCCGGTCGCGGCGGGCCCGGGGGTGATCGGCGCGTAGGTGGGCGCGGGCATCGACATGTGATGGGAGTGCGTGGCGGCCGACGACGAGCCCGCGCCCGGCATGGTCGAGTCCGAGCCCTCACCGCAGGCGCCGAGCGCGGCGACCAGGACCAGGGCGGGCACGAGGGCGGCCGTGCGGCGGTGACGGTGGGTCAGGGGGCTCATGGCCCCCACGCTAGGCCGGGCCCACCGCGCGGTCGCCCGCAGGAGGCCGCGGGCGGCGAACCTTCATCGAACCTTCAGGGTCGCTCCCGCACGCTGGCGCTGACCAGGGCCGCCACGCCCAGCAGCACCGACACCGCCACGAGGGCCCGCAGTACGGAGGAGTGCTCGCCGAGGAACCCGATGGTCGGCGGCCCGGCCAGGAACGCGCAGTAGCCGATCGAGGCGATGACGCTGACGCGACCGGCCGCGCGTGCCGGGTCGTCGGCGCCGGCGCTCATGCCCACCGGGAAGCCGAGGCTGGTGCCGAGCCCCCACAGGAGGGCCCCGGCGAAGGCGATCGGGGTGCTGGGCGCGGCCACGAACAACAACGACCCGCCGATGCCGAGCCCGGCGAGCACCCGCACCACCACCACCCGCCCGTAGCGGTCCAGCAGGGCCGGGCCGAACCAGCGGCCCACGGTCATCGCCGCCAGGAACGCGGCGAAGCCGAGCGTGCCCACCGCGGCGGGCGCCCCGTACCCGTCGATCATCGCCACGCTGATCCAGTCGTTGCCGGTGCCCTCGGCGAACGCGAAGGCCATGACGAAGACGCCGACCAGCAGCGTCCGCGGTTCGAGCCAGGCGGCCAGGGGGTGGCGGGGCTCGGGGGCGCCGTCGCCGTCACCGGCCTCGCCGGGCGAGGCGCCGGGGTCGGGCAGGAAGCCTCGGGTCGAGAGGGGCACGAGGGCCGCGACGGCGACGGCCACCAGCAGCAGGTGCACGGGGACCGGCACCCCGAGCGCCACCATCCCGGCGCCGGCCAGCGCCCCCGCGACCGTTCCCACGCTGAACCCCGCGTGGAACCGCGACATGATCGAGCGGCCGAGCCGCTGCTCGGCGAGGGCCCCGTGCACGTTCATCGCGACGTCCCAGGCGCCGTTGGCGAGACCGAGCAGGAACAGCCCCGCGACGACGGGTGCCACGCCGATCCCGTACCCGGCGGCGACGACGGCGAGGGCCAGCGCCAGGAGAACGGCCATGACGGCGACGGTGCGGGCGGCGCCGAAGCGGTGCACCACCCAGCCCGACAGCGGCAGCGCGACGAGCGAGCCCGCGGCGATCGCCAGCAGCACGAGCCCCAGCTCGGTCGGCGACAGCGCGAGGTGGTCGCGGACCTGGGGGATCCGCGAGGCCCAGCTCGCGAAGGCCAGGCCGGACCCGGCGAACGCGACGTAGGTGGCGCGGACGGCGGCGCGGACCTGCGGGTCGACGGCGGGGGGCGCGGCGGCGGCCGTGGAGGGGGGCACGCCCCCAGGCTGCCCCGTGCGACCGGCTCCGGCACGTCACGTCGTCCGGTGGGGGAGACCCGCCGTCGCGGGCGGCGTCCCGCTCGGCCACGATGGCGGCGGGACGGCGCGCCGGCGTCGGGCGAGGAGGTCGGCGTGCCCTGGTGGGCGCAGGCGTTGATCGGCGCCGCGGTGGCGGTGGCGGCGGTGTGGCTGCTGCTGGTGCTCGCGCTGGTGTGGGCGCGGCCACGGGGTGCGTCGCTGGGCGAGGCGATGCGCCTGCTGCCCGACCTGCTGCGCCTGCTGCGGCGCCTGGCCTCCGACGATGCGCTGCCCCGCGGCGTCCGGGTCCGGGTGTGGCTGCTCCTGGCCTACCTCGCGATGCCGATCGACCTGGTGCCCGACGTGATCCCCGTCCTGGGGTACGCCGACGACGTGATCGCGGTGGTCGCGGTGCTGCGGTCGGTGGTGCGCCGGGCCGGGGTGCCGGCCGTGCGCGCGCACTGGCCGGGCAGCGACGACGGGTTCGCCGCCCTGTGCCGGCTGGTGGGAGTTTCACCGAACGACTGATCGGTATGGGTGCAAAAGGGTTGAGGGGTGGCAATCTGGAGCATTGTGAAACCCACCTCTGGGCAGCTCGACCTCACGTCGCCGTCGGCCGTGCGCTCGCGACAGATGGCGGCGCTGTTCGCCCAGCACGGTGTGGGGGTGGGCGCGGGCCGCGGTCGTACCTTCACGGAGGCCAACGACGAGCTGCTGCGCATCCTCGGACGCGACCGTTCCGATCTCCTGGCGGGGCTGGGCTGGGACGACGTGACTCTGCCGGAGCAGGCGGGCCGCGACCGCGCGGCCGAGGCCGAGGTGGAGGCCGAGGGCACCACCGTGCTGACGAAGGACCTCGTGCGCCCCGACGGGGAGCGGGTGCCCGTGCTGGTCGCGGTGACCCTCGACGCCACGGACCCGGAGCAGTGGGTGGCGCTCGTCGTCGACCTCAGCCCGCGCGAGCGGTTGAAGCGGCTCGCGCAGTCGGAGGCGGCACTCGTGTCGACCCTGCTCGAGGACGCGCCCGTCGGGTTCGCGCTGATCGACCCTGAGTTGCGGTTCGTGCGGGTCAACCGCGAGCTGGCGGCGATGAACGGGTTCGCCGCGGCAGATCACGAGGGGGTGCCGGTCTTCGACCTGGTCCCCGAGCTGCGCGACGCCGCAGAGCCGCTGCTGCGGGGGGTGCTTGACACGGGCACCCCGGTGCGCGACGTCCACATCGTCGGCACCACCCAGGCCGATCCCGGCCACGAGCACACCTGGTCGGAGTCGTTCTTCCCGATCCGGCTCGACGACGGGCCGGTGCTGGGGGTCGCGGCCATCGCCCGCGACGTCACCGAGCTGGTGAGCCTGCAGGCCGAGCTGGACGCCACGCTCGTGCGCCAGCGGGACGCCCTGCGCGAGCTGCAGGCGAGCCTCATGCCCGCCCTGCCGCGGGTCGAGGGGATCGACCTCGCGGCGCGCTACCTCGCTTCCTCCGACCAGGTGCACCTCGGCGGGGACTGGCTCGACGTCCTCCTCGCCCCCGACGGCCGGTTGGTGCTGCTGGTCGGGGACGTGGTGGGGCACGGTCCCAGCGCGGTGGGCCTGACGGCGCGCCTGTCGGGCGCGGTCCGCGCGGCGGTCTGCGGCGGCGCGGGCCCCTCGCAGGTGCTGTCCACGCTCAACGCGGTGTTGACCACGGACGACCTCGTCGGGTTGGCCACCGCCTTCGTCGCCTTCCTCGACCGCACCGACGGCCGGATCGAGTTCGCCTCCGCCGGCCACCCGCACCCCTACCTGCGTTCGCCCGGCGGCACCGCGCGTCCCCTCGTCGTCGAGCCGGGGGTGATGCTGGGGTGCTTCCGCGGCAGCACCTACGAGACCTCGAGCGACGTCCTGCCGCCGCGGGCGGCGCTGGTGCTGTTCACCGACGGGCTCGTGGAGCGCCGCCGCGAGGACCTCGACGACGGGCTGTCCCGCCTCGCCGCGGCCGTGCAGTCCGCGGCCGGTACGGGCGCGCGGGGGCTCCTGGACGCGGCGCTCGAGGCATGCCTGGCCGGGCGCGAACGCGACGACGACGTGTGCGTGCTGACCCTCGTGCGCGCCTGAGCCCGCCTCCCGGGAGCAGGGAGGCGGGCTCGGGCGAGGGTGGGGCGGGAGGTCAGATCCGGAAGCGCCCCGCGAGCCCGGTGAGCTGACCGGCGAGGTCGGACAGCGACGCCGCGGCCTGCTCCGCCTGCACGAGGTTGCCGGTGGTGGAGTCCGCGGCGGCCGCGACGGAGGCGATGTTGCCGGCGATCTGCCCGGCCCCGCCCGCCGCCTCGGTGACGTTGCGGGTCATCTCGGCGGTGGTGGCGGTCTGCTCCTCGACGGCCGAGGCGATGGTCGTCTGGTACCCGGAGATCCGGCTGAGGATCTCGGTGATCCCGCTGATCGCGGTGACGGTGCCGCTGGCGTCGGCCTGGATGGCGTCGATCCGGCTGGCGATGTCGGTGGTGGCGCGGGCGGTGGCCTGGGCGAGGTCCTTCACCTCGGTGGCGACGACCGCGAATCCCTTGCCCGCCTCGCCGGCCCGAGCCGCCTCGATGGTGGCGTTGAGGGCGAGCAGGTTCGTCTGCTCGGCGATCGAGGTGATCACCTTCACGACCTCGCCGATCTCGCGGGAGGACTCGCCGAGCTTCAGCACGGTGCGGTTGGTCACCTCGCCGAGCTGGACGGCCTCGCTGACGACGTGGGCGGCGTCCGTGGCGTTGCCCGCGATCTCGGAGATCGAGGCGCTCATCTCCTCGGCACCGGAGGCGACCGACTGCACGTTGCGGGAGACCTGCTCGGCCGCCGCCGAGACCGTCATGGCCTCGTTGCTCGACTCCGATGCCGCTGCGGCGATGGTCTGGGTCGACACCGCCAGCTCCTCGGAGGTGCCGCTGAGGGTCACGGCGGCCTCCTGCATCGACTGAAGCGCCTCGCGGGTGCTGGTGCGGGCCCGCTCGTAGGCGAGGGCCATCGCGGCGAGCTCGTCCCCGCCCGCCACGTGCACGGCCTCCGTGAGGTCGCCGTCGGCCATGGCCTCCAGCCCGCGCCGGACCTGTGCCGCGGCCCGGGTGATCGAACGGATGACGACGCCGCCGGCGCCGAGGGCGGTGAGCAGGCCGATCACGAGGACAGCGATCTGCAGGGTGCGCGCTCGGGCGGCGGTGTCGCGGGTGCCCTCGGCGAGCTCGGCGGCGGCCTTGGTCTCGGCGTCGAGCATCTCCTGGAGCGCCTTCTCGGCGTCGGTGGCGTTCGGCACCAGGTCCTCGGCCTGGATCTTGCGGTAGGTCACCAGGTCGTTGCGGCGGCTGGTGGGAATGCCCTTGCTCGCGCGCAGCTCCTGGTACCGGGCCCACGCCGCCGTCATCCGGTCACGGGTGGCCACGGGGGCGGAGGGGTTCGTGGCCAGGTACGCCGCGACGGCGTCGGCGAACTCCTTGTCGTCGGCCGCCAGCTTCGTCTCCTGCCGGCGCTTGGCCGCCTCGTCCTCGGCGATCACGTGCTGCATGAGGTCGATGCGGGCCTGGCGCAACGACGCCTTGACGTCGCCGAGCGCGGTGACCGACCCGAGGCCCGAGCTGTAGACCTCGTTGGCGCTGTCACTGATCGAGCTCGCGGACACGATGCCCACGATCCCGACCGCGACCGCGGCGATGCCCGCGACCACGAGCGTGGCGAGGATCTTGACGGCCAGAGGCAACTTGCCCATCACGTGCGACATCCCGAGCTCCCGCTGCTGGGTGCAGCGCATCGGTGCGCCGCCTTCCCTGCGCCCATCGGTTCGGGACGGGACCGTCCTGAGCCGTTCCTGTCGGGCGATAGAGCCCGGTTCGGGGGTGGGGGGATCACATCGCTTGCCGGGGGACAAAAGTCCTGGTCCGGGTGGGTTGATCACCAACCGCGCCGCGAGGGGGGCTCCCGCGATCACGTCGCCGCTCCGTTGAAATCTCCAGGAAATACATCGATCGTCACGATCGGGTGAATGGAGGAGGAAGGTCCGGTGAGACACGCCTTGTACGCAACATCCGCCTTGACCCTGTCTGTTAGGCACCGCTAACGTCGGCCGCGCGTCACGTCGGGGGGTCGCCGTCGGGGGTTCCTCGGGTTCCACGCGCTCAGGCGCGCCCGCTCATCGGAAAGGTGATCGATGCCGCACGTCCACGCCGACGAGATGCCGCTTCCACGCCCTCGTGGCGAGGTGAGCGCCGCACTCGTCGCCGCGCTGTCGGAATGCCCGGGTCCCGAGAACGAGGCCGCGCTTTCGGCGGCGGTCGCCGCCGTCGAGGCCGCCTCCGACGACGACGTCCAGTTGAGCCTGTACGCCTGTTACGGCGTCCATTACTGCCTGGCGGTGTCAAGTGGTGGGTGCACCAGTTGATGCCTGGAGTAGGCGGTTGAGTTCTTCGGTGGGTTTCATCCAGTTGAGGGTGGCGCGGGGGCGGTCGTTGAGTTCGTCGGCGACGGCGTCGAGTTCGGCTTGGGTGTAGCCGGAGAGGTCGGTGCCCTTGGGGAAGTATTGGCGGAGGAGGCCGTTGGTGTTCTCGTTGGTGCCGCGCTGCCAGGGCTTGTGGGGGTCGCAGAAGAACACGGGGACGCCGGAGACAATGGTGAACTTCGCGTGAGCGGCCATCTCCTTGCCCTGGTCCCAGGTGATGGACTTGCGGAGGAACTCGGGCAGGGTGGCGATCTTCGCGGCGAGCAGGATCGCGCACCGTTCGGCTGTGCGGTCGTAGGGGACCCGTACGAGCATCGCGTACCGGGTGGTCCGCTCGACGAGCGTCATGATCTGCGACTTCCCGCCGGCGCCGATGATCAGGTCGCCTTCCCAGTGTCCGGGCACGGCCCGGTCAGCGGCCTCCGCGGGCCGCTCACTGATGTTGACCATGCCGACGATCTGGCCCTTGACCTGGGCGATCCTCGACGACGGTACGCGCCGGGTCCGGCCCTGACGCAGGCTGATCTTCAGTTGGGTCCGCAGTTCCCCGCGAGCCTGCAGGTACAGGCACTGGTAGATCGTCTCGTGGGACACCCGCATAGTCTCGTCGTCGGGATGGTCCACCCGCAGCCGGCGGCTGATCTCGGCCGGGGACCACTTCCTGCCCAGGCCGGCGTTGACCGCGTCGTGCAGCCGCTGCGACGCCACGAGGACCCGCTCCTTCGGCCGTCCCCGTTGGGCATCAGCGCGCTTCTGCGCCACGACCGCCCGGTAGGCCTCACGGCCACCGTTACGCGCGACCTCCCGACAAACCACCCCGTGATTGCGGCCCAGCACCACCGCTATCCCACGGAAACTGGACCCCGCCGCGATCCCCCGAGAAATCATTTCCCGATCGGCAACGGTCAATTCCACGCCACGCATCCCGATCGCACCAATTCTCGTATCCGACGATCCCGAAACCTGCGCTATCCTACCGCCAGGCCGGAATCCCGTGCGGTGCACTCACCCTATGACGCCAAGCTGCCTCTTCGGCGCGGCGACGTTCGACTGGGAATGGAATCCGTCGTTCCTGGCCCTTCGCGCCGCGCTGGAGCGCCGCTTCGAGAGCGAGGTCACCGCGCTCGTCGGCGCGGTGCCCGAGGTCGCGCCGGCCGACCTGCCCGCCTACCTGATGGAGCTCGGGCGGCCCCCCCGTGGGCGGTCCCTGTCGCAGTACGTGAAGCGCGAGGCGGGCCTGCAGCAGTTCACCGAGCTGCTCGTGCACCGCTCGGTGTACTCGCTCATGGAGGCCGACCACCACAGCCTCGCCATCCCGCGCATCCGCGGCGGGGGCAAGCCCGCGCTGGTCGAGATCCAGGCCGACGAGTACGGCGGCGGCATCCCGGGGCGGCTGCACTCCCAGCTGTTCGCGCTCACCATGCGCGAGCTCGGTCTCGACCCCCGCTACGGCACCTACGTCGAGTCCGTGACCGCGCCGTCCCTGGCCAACGTCAACCTCATCTCGCTGTTCGGCATGCACGCGCGGCACCGCGGTGCGCTCCTCGGCAACCTCGCGATCACCGAGATCGGGTCCCACCACGTCAACCGCAACCTCAAGCTGGGCCTCGACCGCCTCGGCGGCAGCGACCTCGCGCAGGTGTTCTTCCAGGAGCACGTCGTCGCCGACGCCGTGCACGAGCAGCTCGCCGCCCACGACATGTGCGGGCGCTTCGCCCAGGCCCACCCCGAGGAGACCGCCAGCGTCGTGCTCGGTGCGCTGGCCAGCGCCGCCGTCGGCACCGCCGCCAACGAGGCGCTGCTGCAGGCGTGGGAGCAGGGCTGCTCGTCGTTGCGGGAGCCTGTCCCCGCTGGCACGGCGCTGCCCGAGCCGGAGCTGGTGTGAGCACGCCCCAGGCGGGCGCCGAGCAGGAGCGGGCCGGCGATCCGCCCCTGGCCGGGGCGGCCGTCGTGGTCTGCGAGAACGGCCCGATCCTCGTCCGCGGCGACTACACGCTGAGCACCCTCACGGGCGATCCGATCGATCCGCAGCGGCGCACCATCGCGTTGTGCCGCTGTGGGCGCTCCCAGCTCAAACCATTCTGCGACGGCAGCCACACCTGGGCCCGCGGCACCGATTCCGCCTGAACCGCCGGCCGTCCATCCGCACGCGCCCACCGAGCGAGGTCTGTTTTCGCATGTCGAATCCCATTCCCGGCCCCATTCCGGGCCGGACGCCGATGCTCCGGGTCACGCTCGCCGGTCGGCACCGCGAGACGAATCTGTGGTTGAAACTGGAGCAGGAGAATCCTTTCGGCTCGATGAAGGACAGGGTCGCCTACTCCCTGCTCGAATCCTGTTTCGAGAACGGTCGGCCGCCGCGGCGCATCATCGAGTCGACGTCCGGAAATCTCGGCGTGGCGCTCGCCCGCTACGCCCAGATCTGCGGCATCGAGTTCACCGCCGTGGTCGACCCGCGCACCCCGCGCCGCCTCCTTCGGGCCATGCGCAACGCCGGCGCACACGTCGTCGAGGTCACCGAGGCCGACGCCAGCGGTGGCTTCCTCCTGGCGCGGCTGGCCTACGTGCGGGCGCGGCTGGCCGCCGACCCCCACCTGCGCTGGCCCAACCAGTACGAGAGCGACGCCAACCCGCGCGCCCACAGCCGCGGTACGGCGCCCGAGATCCTCGGCGTCCTCGGCCGCGCCACGCCCGTCGACGTCTTCGTCGGGGTGTCGACCGGCGGCACGATGCGCGGCTTCCGCGACTTCATCGAGGCCGAGGCGCCGCCGTGGCGCTGCGTCGGCGTCGACGAGACGGGCTCCGTCGCCCTCGGCGGCGAGCCGTCGGTCCGTCGGCTCAACGGCATCGGCTCCAGCCAGCGCTCGCTGTTCCTCGCCGGCGCCGTGGACGACCAGGGCGCTCCGCCGCACGTGCTGGTCGACGCGCCCGCCGCCGTCGCGGCCTGCGACTGGGTGGCCCACCGCCTGGGCGTGCGCATCGGCGGCAGCTCCGGTGCCGTCGTCGCCGGTGCGCTGGCCCGGATCCGCGAGGGCAGGGCCCGTGCCGACGTCGTCGCGGTGTGCGCCGACGGCGGCGACCGCTACGAGGACACCATCTACTCCGAGGCCTGGCGGCGGCGGCAGGGGTGGGCCGAGGTGCCCGCGCTCGACCCGCCCGACGTCCTCGCCTCCGAGTTCGTCGACGACCTCGTGGCCGTCGGATGACCCACCCCGGAAGGACCCCCGTGGACGAGCTGCTCTTCCTCGGCCGCGCCGACGTCGCGCGCTGCCTGTCGTCGCTGGACTGCGCGTCGATCGTCGAGGCGACCCTCCTCGCCCACGCCGACGGCCGCACCGACCTGCCCGCCGAGGGCTACCTCGGCTGGACCACCACCACCGGTGCGGCGGCGCGGTCGCTGGCGCTGCTCGGATCCGTCCCCGGTCCCGATCAGCAGTGGTACGGCATGAAGCTGATCAACGCGGCGATCGACAACCCCTCGCGCGGCATGGAGCGGGCCGGCGGCCTCGGCTTCCTGTTCGACCCGCTCACCGCGCGGCCCCGTGCGCTGATGGAGGTCGGGCTGATCAGCGCCGCCCGCACCGCCGGGTACTCCCTGGCCACCCTGCGGCGCGTGGAGGGCCTGCCCCTCGACGAGATCGCCGTCGTCGGCTGCGGGGCGCTGGCCCGCGCGCACCTCGACCTCCTCGTCGGCTCCGTGGGCCTGAGCCGCGTGCACCTGCACGACCTCGCCCCCGCGCGAGCCGAGCAGCTCGCCGCCTGGCTCGCCGAGCGCCACCCGCGCGTCGCCGTCGAACTGCACCCCTCGGTGGCCTCCCTGGTGAAGTCGTCCCGGCTCCTGCTCACCCTCACCACGGCCGACGAGGGGTACCTGCACGCCGGGGACCTGCTGCCCGGCACGCTCGTCCTCAACGTCTCCCTCGGCGACCTCGCCGACGACGTCTTCCTCACGGCGTCCGCCGTCCTCGTCGACGACCTCGACCTCGTCCGCGAGAACCCCCGCCGCCCCCTGGGGCGCCTGCTCGCCGCCGGCGAAGCCGTCGCGCTGCGCGGATCGCTCGCCGAGCTGATCCGTGACGGCGGCCGCCTCGAGGTGCCCGCCGACGGCGTCGCCGTCAGCAACCCCTTCGGCATGGGCGTCCTCGACGTCGCGCTGATGGGGGCGATCGTCGACGTCGCCACTCGTGACGGGCTCGGCAGCACCCTGTCGCTGGCCTGACCCTGCTCCACCCTGCCCGACGAACCACCCGACGAACCCACCCGACGAAAGGGGACGACCCGTGCCGGGTCTGCTCTCACTCGACGACCTCACCGCCGAGGACCTGCACGCGATCGTCGACCGCGCCGCGCGGGTGCTCGACGCCGACCGCCCGCTCGCGCCGCAGCTGTCCGGGCGGGTGCTGGGGATCTACTTCGCGAAGACGTCCACCCGCACCCGCACGGCGTTCTCGTCGGCGGCCCTGCGCCTGGGCGCCTCGCTGATCCAGTACGGCCCGAACGACCTGCAGCTGAACACGGGGGAGTCGCTGGAGGACACGGGGCGGATGTTCGCCGCGATGCTCGACGGCCTGGTGGCGCGCACGGCCGGGCCCCTCGCCGACCTGCGGCTGCTGTCCGAGGCCGGGGGGCTGCCCGTCGTCAACGCCATGGCCGCCGAGGAGCACCCCACCCAGGGGCTGTGCGACGCCGCGACGCTGCAGCGCCACTTCGGGCGGGTCGACGGCCTGTCCGTGCTGTACGTGGGGGAGGGCAACAACTCCGCGACCGCCCTGGGCAAGGTGCTGCGCGCCTACAAGGGCGTGACGCTCGTGCTGGCCACCCCGCGCGGGTACGGCGTCCCCGCCGACGTGGTCACCGCGCTGCAGGCGGCCGCCGCCGAGACGGACTCGCGGGTCGAGCAGGTGCACGACCTCGCCGAGGCCGAGCTCGACGCCGACGTCGTCTACACCACGCGCTGGCAGACCACCGGGACCGTGAAGCCCGACGCCGACTGGCGCGAGCTGTTCCGGCCCTTCCACGTCGACGAAGCGCTCATGGCGTGCTGGCCCCGCGCCGTCTTCATGCACGACCTGCCCGCCCACCGCGGCGAGGAGGTCGCGTCGTCGGTGCTCGACGGCGAGCGCTCGCTGGCGTGGGAGCAGGCGCGGATGAAGTACGGCAGCGCCGTCGCGGTGCTGGAGTGGCTGTTCGGCGAGCGCGGATGACGCCGCTCACGGCGCTGTCGTTCGCCGGTGCGGCCGGGCTGATCGTCATCGTGCCCGGGCCCGACCAGGCACTGCTGCTGCGCACGACCGCCGGGGCCGGGCGTGCCGCCGCCGTGCGCACGGCCCTGGGCATCATCGCCGGGATCGTGGTGTGGGGCGTCGCCTCCGGCGTGGGCCTCGCCGCGATCGTGACCAACAGCCCCCGCGCGTTCCGGGTGCTGTCCGTGGCCGGCGCGCTGTACCTGCTGTGGCTCGCCGCGCAGGCGGTGCGCTCGGCGCTGCGGGCGGCCTCCGACGACGGCCGCGTGCCCCCCGGGCTGGAGCGCGGGCACTTCCGGCGCGGGCTCACCACCAACCTGCTCAACCCCAAGATCGGGCTGCTGTACCTGTCGATCGTGCCCGGGTTCCTGCCCCGGGACGGCTCCGCCGCCCTCGGCGACCAGGTGCTCCTGTACGCGATCTACATCCTCGAGAGCACCCTGTGGCTGCTCGGCTTCGCGTTCGCCGCCGGGAGTCTGTACCCCGTGCTCAACCGGCCCCGGGTGCGGCGCACCCTCGACGCGCTCGTCGGCGTGGTGCTCGCCGCCCTCGGCGTCGTCGTGCTCGTGGAGGCCTGAGCCCGCCCTCGCCCGGCGGCTCCAGGACGGTCTGCGGCGGACTGTGTCGCAGACCGTCCGGGGAGTATCTGCGGCAGTCGGGATCCTGGGTTGAGGGACGGTTCGCGGCGGATGGTGTCGCAGACGGTCCGCGGAGCAGCCGCGAAAGTCGGCGTGACCGCTCGTCGGACCACAGGGACCCCTGGACGCCCGGGCCGGATCCCTCGTTGACCCCACCCAACCGCCTGCCTATGTTAGCGCTAACACTGCACCTTTTGTCGCAATTACCGCAGTGAGGACGATCGCGCTCCACCACGAACCACCCAGTTCGGACTCCGATCGTCCGCAACCAGCTGACACCCCCTCGGGAGGATCCGCATGACGTTCCCCGCCCGTCCGAGACGGCGCGCCCCAGGCGCGGCACTACCCCGGCGCTCCGTCGCCGTGGCAGCCGCCGCGGTCTGCGCCGTCCCCGCCCTGCTGTGGACGCCGAGCGCTGCCGGCGCCGTCGTACCAGCGGACACCGCGAGCCCCACCACCTCGCCGACGGGATCGGGGACGCCGACCGTGACAGCGACCCCCACCCCGACGCCGAGCGCGACCTCGTCGGAACCGACCGTCAGCGTCGACGAGGGGTTCGTGTCGTTCCGGCTCCCGGTCGCCGACCTGGAGCAGCAGGTGGGTCCCGTGTCGTCGCTGGTCATCGAGGGTGACTTCGCGCCGGGCGGCAACGTCGCCGAGCAGGGCGTGAGCCGCTCGGGGGACGCGTACACGTCGCTCATCGGGCCCCTCCCGCCGGGCCAGTACCGGTACCGGCTGCGCGGGGACGACCTCAAGATCGCCGCTGACCGGGGCAACCCGAACGTCGTGACGTCCGACCCGACGTGGCGCACGGTCGTCGTCCCCGGCCCCGGCGCCGAGCTGATCCTCGACGCGCCCGCGGGCAAGGGCGGCCGGCTCAAGAACGTCGCCTACCCGGGCGGGACGGCGACCGTCTGGACGCCGCCGGGCTACGACGCCACGCGCGCCCAGCCCTACCCGGTGCTCTACCTGCTGAGCGGGACGACCGGGGGCGCCGCCGACTGGGCGCAGCTCGGGCGGGCGAAGCAGGTCCTCGACAACCTGGTGCTCGCGGGCAGGGCCGAGCCCATGGTCGTGGCGATGGCCTCGACGAGCGCGGACGGCGTGAGCGCGCTGACGAAGGCGATCCGCGGCCGGTACCGGGTGGGCTCCACCCCCGACGTCCAGGCGATCGCGGGCGCCGGCTCGGGCGCCACGCAGGCGCTGACCCTGGCGCTGACCCGGCCGGGCACGTTCGGCTACGTCGGGTCCTTCAGTGGCCAGTACGCCGTCGCGTCGGTGAACGCCCGTGAGGTCAACGCGTCCACCAAGCTGCTGCGGCTCTACACCGGCAACGTCACCGACGCCGCGTACAACCCGACCTACCGGCTGCTCCGCCAGCTCGACGCGGCCGGGATCAAGCGCGAGTTCGACGGCGTCGACGCCGCGCACGGCGGCAACTGGCAGTCGTGGGCGCAGGCCCTCGGCGACTTCGTGCCCCGCCTGTTCCACCCGGTCACCGACCACGGCATGAGCCGCGGCCACCTGCCGCTGCGCCAGGAGTTCACCACCCCGGCCTCGGGCACGACGCCGTCGCCGTGGCAGTACAAGGACGACAACGGCGACGGGTTCCTCACCATCGAGACGGGCACGCAGTACCCCGACGCCGAGCACGTGACGCTGTGGGGCAACTGGGCGCCGGGCGGGGCGTGGGTCAACCTGCCGATGGTCAAGGTCGGCGACCGGTGGCGCGCCACCGTCGGCCCGCTGAAGCCGTGGCTGTACTACTACAAGTTCCTCGTCGACCTGCAGTCGGTGAAGGACGAGGCGAACCCGTCGAAGGTCACCACGGAGCCCAGCTGGAGCACCGTCCTGGTGACGGGCGGGCGCGCGAGGCTGCTGGCCGACGTCCAGGGCGTGGGCGGCAAGGTGTCGACGCTCACCTACGACAGCGCCGTCGCCGGCGAGAAGCGCTCCGCGTACGTGTGGACGCCGCCGGGCTACGACGCCGACCGCGCCACCCCCTACCCGGTGCTGTACCTGCAGCACGGCGGCGGCCAGAACTTCACCGACTGGGTGGAGATGGGGCGGGCCAAGCAGATCCTCGACAACCTCACCCGGGACGGCGCGATCGTCCCCATGGTCGTCGTGATGGGCAACGGCAACGTCTCCGACTTCACCAAGGAGCTGCGCGAGAACCTGGCGCCGGCGGCCCGCAAGGCCTACCGGATCGCGTCCGACCCCGCGCACCAGGCCCTCGCCGGGCTCTCGATGGGCGGCTTCCAGACCTACTGGACGTTGCGCGACTACCCCGGGGAGTTCGCCTGGATCGGCACGTTCTCCTCCGCGCTGGGCTTCCCCGGCCAGCCGATCGACGGCGCCGGGTACGACGCGGCGGCGATCAACGCGGGCACCAAGCTGCTCGCGGTCTACGTGGGGAACCGGACCGACTTCGTGCACCCGTTCGCCGTGGCGACGATGGAGGCCTTCGACCGGATCGGCGTCCACTACGTGTTCCCCGGTGAGACGCAGGGGCCGCACGGCTGGGACGCGTGGCAGAAGAACCTGATCGACTTCCTGCCCCGGCTCTTCCGCTGACCCAGTGAGGCGCCTGACGCGCTGACGTACTCGGAAGGGGAGCCCCCTCGCAGACCTGTCGCGAGAGGGCTCCCCTTCTCGCGTCCGGGCTCAGGAAGGGTGCCGCGGCTTGCGGCGCACGCGCGGCGGGGTCGGCGTCGTCCTGACCGCGGTCCGCAGCCCCTTCCGGCCCGGCTGTGGGGACTCTCCGCGCGGTATGGGCGCGCGGGGAGTCCCCAAAGCCGGGCTCCTCGCAGCGCCCGATGGCGTGCGCGGGGTCCGGGCCGCCGGCGAGGACGCTCCACCACCGTGAGCCGGCCGAGGGCGACCACGGTGAGGACAAAGAATGTCGAAAGAACAGTCGTCGAAGGTTTTCTGTTATCGATCGACGCGTCACCGCACTGCACGTCGACCCTGCCGCTTACCGAGAAGACCGTTCGACAATGTTTGACGGTCCCCGACTCTCGGAGTACGTTTCGGAGGTGCTTCGGGCGGCCCCTCCCGAGGCCCGACGTTGATTCAGTAAACGCTCCAGAGCGCATTCTCCCGGGCGCGGGTGCCCGTTCTCACCGTGACGCGGTGGGCGGTCTCGTGCTGCCCGCGTCATGCGCCTGCCACCCTCTGCCCGCCGTCGCGGCGGCTCCTGTGCGCCAGCCCGGGGAAGCCGCCATGCCCTGGAGGAGTACCCGTGACGACACCCACCACCCGCCCGCGGCCGCGCGCCGGCTGGGCCCTGAGCCTGGCGGCAGCGGTCGCCGTCGCCTCTGCCGGAGGGCTCGTCCTCGGCAGCGCGGAGGCCGCCGGGACGACGCTCGGCCAGGCCGCGGCGGGCAGCGGCCGCTACTTCGGCACCGCCCTGTCGTCGTTCAAGTTCGGCTCGGACGCCCCGTACATGGCGATCGTCGACCGCGAATTCTCCATGCTCACGGCCGAGAACGAGATGAAGTGGGACGCCACCGAGCCCGATCAGGGCCGGTTCAGCTTCGGCGGCGGCGACTCGATCGTGGCGTACGCGCAGTCCCACGGGATGCGGGTGCGGGGGCACACCCTGCTCTGGCACGGGCAGCAGCCGGGCTGGGCGCGTTCGCTGTCGGGCGCGCCCCTGCGCGCCGCGGCGCTCAACCACGTGACGCAGACCGCCGCGCACTTCAAGGGCAAGGTCTACGCCTGGGACGTCGTGAACGAGGCGTTCGCGGACTGGCCGCAGGACGGGCGTCGCCGGGATTCCAACCTGCAGGCGACCGGTAACGACTGGATCGAGGAGGCGTTCAAGGCGGCCCGCGCGGCCGACCCGGGCGCGAAGCTCTGCTACAACGACTACGGCACCGATTCGATCAACGCGAAGTCGACCGGTATCTACACGATGGTCAAGGACTTCAAGGCGCGCGGGGTGCCGATCGATTGTGTGGGGTTCCAGTCGCACCTCGGTAACAGTTTGCCGGGCGATTACCAGGCGAACCTGCAGCGGTTCGCCGACCTCGGCGTCGACGTCCAGATCACCGAACTCGACGCGATCGGCTCGAACCAGGCGGCGGTGCTCGGCGGCGTCGCGAAGGCGTGCATGGCCGTCTCGCGCTGCACCGGCATCACCGTGTGGGGGGTGCGTGACCGCGACTCGTGGCGGGCCAGCGAGGGCGGCGCGCTGCTGTTCGACGACAACGGCTCCAAGAAGCCGTCGTACACGGCGGTGCTCGACGCGCTGAACGCCGGCGCGACCTCCACCCCCACCCCGACGAGCGCGCCGCCGCAGTCGGGCACGGTCCTGTCGGCGACGTTCGAGGACGGGACGACGGGCGGCTGGACGGCGCGCGGCGGCGAGCAGCTGTCCGTCGGGACGTCGGCGCACAGCGGCTCGGGCGCCCTGCAGGTCACCGGCCGCACGGCGGCGTGGAACGGCCCGGCGCGCGACGTCACCGGCGTCCTGGTGCCGGGGCGCACGTACTACCTCTCGGCGTGGGCGCGGCTGACCGCGGGCACGGCCGACACGACCGTCAACCTCACCGTCGAGCGCACCACCGCGGGCACCACGAGCTACGACCACGTGACCCCCGACGTCGCGGTGACGTCGGGCGGGTGGGCGCAGCTGACCGGCAGCTACACCGTTCCCGCGGGCGTGGAGTCGATGCGGCTGTACGCCGAGAGCGTCTCCGACACCGCGGGCTTCCTCCTCGACGACGTCGTGGTGTCGACGTCGCCGGTGACGACGACCCCGGGCAAGCCGTCGAAGACCAAGAAGGTCACGAAGTGCCGGACCGGCAAGAACGGCAAGAAGACCTGCAAGACCGTCACCCGCGGCGGTCCGGCGCCGACCACCACGACGCCGGTGCCGACGACCAGCACCCCGAAGCCCACCACGACCACGCCGAGCCCCACCACCAGCACGCCGAGCCAGACGTGCACCCTGCCCACCACCTACCGCTGGTCCTCGACGGGCTCGCTCGCCCGGCCCGCCAACGGCTGGCTGTCGCTGAAGGACTTCACCAGCGTCGTCTACAACGGCAAGCACCTGGTCTACGGCTCGAACGTCAACGGCTCGGGCAACTACGGCTCGATGGCGTGGGCGCCGTTCACCAACTGGTCCGACATGGCCACGGCGCAGCAGACGGGCATGAACTCGGGCACGGTCGCGCCGCAGCTCATGTACTTCGCCCCGAAGAACATCTGGGTGCTGTCCTACCAGTGGGGCCCGTGGCCGTTCATCTACCGCACCTCGACCGACCCGACGAACCCCAACGGGTGGTCGGCGCCGCAGCCGCTGTTCCAGGGCAGCATCGCGGGCTCGCAGACGGGCCCGATCGACCAGACGCTGATCGCCGACGACCAGAACATGTACCTGTTCTTCGCCGGTGACAACGGCAAGATCTACCGGGCGAGCATGCCGATCGGGAACTTCCCGAGCAGCTTCGGCACGAGCTCCACCCAGATCATGAGCGACACCACGGCCAACCTGTTCGAGGCCGTCGAGGTGTACCGGGTCAAGGGGCAGCAGCAGTACCTGATGATCGTCGAGGCGATGGGGGCCCGCGGCCGCTACTTCCGGTCCTTCACGGCCACGAGCCTGGGCGGGTCGTGGACGCCGAACGCGGCGTCGGAGTCCAACCCGTTCGCGGGGGCGGCCAACAGCGGTGCGACGTGGACGAACGACATCAGCCACGGCGACATCGTCCGCACGAACCCCGACCAGACGAAGACGGTCGACCCGTGCAACCTGCAGCTGCTCTACCAGGGCAAGAACCCCTCGGCGGGCGGGGACTACAACCGCCTGCCCTGGCAGCCGGGGCTGCTCACCCTGCAGCGCGATGACCCGAGGCTGAACCGGCGTGGGGGCCGTCCCGGAAGGGCGGCCCCCACGCGCGTCCGCCGCGAGACGGCTCATGCCGGTCAGGGGATCTCGCGCCCCGTGAGCAGGAGGAGCAGGTCGGCGGCGGGCCGGCGCACGACGTCGGGCCCGTCGCCTGCGGACCAGTCGGCGTCGACCGCCAACATCCGCATCCCCGCCAGCCGCCGCCGGGCGCCGTAGAAGGCGCTGGTCCGGACGTTCTCCAGCGCCGCCACGGCGAGGTCGACGGCGATCGGACGGGCCAGGCCGAGCGGGCGGGCGATGTCCTGGCCGTGCACGAGGACGTCGGTCAGCGGGTCGAGCGCGCCGCTGAACGGGAACCGGCGCGGGGAACCGGCGGTGGACCGGATCCGGGCCACGAGGTCGGCGGGCGACGAGCGGGCGGCGAGCTCGCGGGCCATGTCGGCCGTCACGGCGTCGAAGTCCCCGCGGGCGCGGGCCACGCGCAGCAGCGTCCGCACGAACTCGTGGTCGGCGAGCGCCAGGTGCGCCGCGACGTCCTTCACCGTCCACCCCGCGCACAGGGACGGCGTCCGCCAGGCGTCGTGGTCGAGGCCGTCGAGCAGCAGGGCGAGGGAGAGGCGTTCGGCCTCGACGTCGGCGACGCGGGCGACGGCGCCCGGGCGGGGGCGGGCCTCGGCGCTGGCGGTCATGGCGGCTCCTCCGTGCGGGTCGGGAGCGGTCCCGTCCCTGCGGGCGCGGTCGTTCCCGGTACCGACCGGCGCCGCGCGCGCGATTCATCGCGCCACGGCACCCGCCCCGGCGATCTGGGGAGTTCCGTCGCGGGTATACCGCGACGAGAGTCCCCAGACGGACTCCTAGACCTGGGCCTGGCCGGCGAGCTGCGCGCGGACGGCGTCGGCCTGCACGCCCAGACCGGCGAGGACGCCGGTGCCGCGCTCGACGTCGAGGACGGCGAGCAGCACGTGGCCGCTGCCCACGGCGTCGGCGCCCAGCTGCTGGGCCTCGGCGAAGCTGCGCTGCAGCGCGTCCTTGGCGTGCTCGTCGAAGGGGATCATCGCGGGGACCTCTGCCGAGGGCGAGGCCGGCGGCAGCGTGGCCGTCGCGATCCGCTCGACGTCGCCCAGGTCGACCCCCTGGGCCACGACGGCCCGCGCGGCCGCGCAGCCGGGGTCGGTGATCAGCCCGAGCACCAGGTGGGCGACGGTGATGGTGGCGCTGCCCGCGGCCCGGGCCCGCTCCTGGGAGGCGACGACGACCGCGCGCGCCTCGTCGTCGAAGCGGCTGAAGCCCTGGCTGGCGTCGAGCGGCGGCGTGGCCTCGCCGCGGGTGACGAAGCGCTTCTGGGCGGCCTGCTTGCTCACGCCCATGCTGGTGCCGATCTCGGACCACGAGGCGCCGGCGCGGCGGGCCTGGTCGACGAAGTGACCGATCAGCGAGTCGGCGAGCTCTCCGAGCTGGTCGGCGAGCTGCATCGCGCTGCTGACGCGCTCGAGGGGGTCGGGGTGCGCCTGGGCGACGGCGCCGATGAGGTCGTCGAGGCGGGGGGCTGCAGGGGAGGTCGTCATGGCGTCAACCTAAGGTTGACGGCCAACAGCGTCAACCCCAGGTTGACGATCAGGCGCCTCGCGGCGCGTACATGATGAGCGCGACGCCGACCAGGCAGACGAGCGCGCCGGCGACGTCCCAGCGGTCGGGCCTGAAGCCGTCCATCACCATCGCCCAGGTCAGCGACCCCGCCACGAAGACGCCCCCGTAGGCGGCGAGCACGCGCCCGAAGTGGGGATCGGGCTGGAAGGTGGCGACGAACCCGTAGGCCCCCAGCGCGACCAGCCCGCCCGCCACCCACCACAGCCCGCGGTGCTCCCGCCACCCCTGCCACACCAGCCACGCACCGCCGATCTCGCACAGCGCGGCGAGGGCGAACAGCAGCAGGGAGCGCACGACCGTCATGCCGGGACGCTAACCGGCGACGGAGGGGCGCCGCGGGCGCCGCGCGTCAGACGGTGAACCGCGCGACGAGCTGCGCGAGGGACGCCCCCATCCCGGCGAGGTCGGCGCTGGCGGCGTGACCTGCCTGGACGTCGCTGGAGGTGATGCGGGCGGACTCGGCGACGCCGCTGATGGTCTGGCTGATCGTGGACGTGCCGGCAGCGACCTCGTCGACGGTCCGGCTCATGTCGGTGGCAGTGGCGGTCTGCTCCTCGACGGCTCCCGCGATGGACGTCTGGTAGTCGTGGATGCCCTGGATGACGGTGGCGATCTCGCCGATCGCAGCGACGGCGGAGGCGGTCTCCTGCTGGATCAGCCCGATCCGGCCCGCGACGTCCGCAGCTGCGGCGGCGGTCTCCCGGGCCAGCTCCTTGACCTCCTCGGCGACCACGGCGAAGCCCTTGCCCGCGTGCCCGGCCCGCGCGGCCTCGATGGTGGCGTTGAGGGCGAGCAGGTTGGTCTGCCCGGCGATGGCGGTGATGGTGGCGACGAACTCACCGATCTGCGCGGAGGCGTCCCCGAGCCGCTGCATCCCGGTGGAGGTGACGGAGGCGAGGTCGACGGCGGTGGCGGCGACGGTCGCGGCCTCGCCGGCGTTGCGGGCGATCTCGTGGATGGACGCCTGCATCTGCACGGTGCCCGCGGAGATCCCGTGCACGCTCGCGGCGACCTGCTCGGCGGCGCCGGCGACGGTGGCGGCCTGCGCCGACGTCTCCTCGGTGGCGGCGGCGACGGCCGTGGTGCTGGTCGCGAGCTCCTCGGCGGCGACCGCGACGGTCTGGGCCGAGGCGGTGACCTGCCGCACGGTGGCGGCGACGTCGTCGACGAACGTGTTGAACAGGACGGCGACCTCGCTCAGCTCGTCGCGGCCGTCCTCGTCGAGGCGGGCCGTGAGGTCGCCGTCCCCGTGGGCGATGTCGCGCAGCCGCTCCCGCAGGTTCTTCAGCGGGGTGCGGATGGAGTCCACCAGGAACACGGAGCCGAGCGCGGCGACGACGAGCCCGGTGAGCAGGACGGCGAGGGTGAGGGCGCGCGAGCGTGCGGTGGTGGCGTGCACCTCGTCCCGGTCCGCGGCGGCGGCCTGCTGCAGCGACTCCGACAGGGCCTTCCCGGCGTCGGCCGCGGCGGTGAACAGCTCGATCTCGTCCTTGAGCACGAGCTTGTCGCCCTGCGCGAGGTCGGCCGGGGTGCCGCTGCGGTAGTAACCGATGATCTTCGTGTCGAGGTCGAGGAACGTGGCGAGGTTGCTGCGCACGGCCGCGAGCTGGGCTCTCTGGTCCGGGGTCAGGTGCCGCTCGTGCTCGGTGATCGCCGCCACGGCCTCCTGGACCTCGGCGGTGGAGCGCAGGTAGCTGGCCCGGGACGGGGCGGAGTCGGCCGCGGCCGCCGGGCCCTGCTTGGCGACGTCGAGCGCGTAGGCGGTCTGCCAGCCGTTCATGTCGGCGAGGTGGAAGCGCAGGACCTGGGCGGCGCGCGCCATGTCCTCGCCCTTGGCGGCCTCGCCCACCGAGGTGGTGACCGACGCCGACGCCGAGAACGCCGTGGCGGCGAGGGCGAGGAGCAGGGCGACGAGCCCGGCGGCCAGGGCGATGACCCGCCCCGTGATGCCGAAGCGCCGCAGGCTGCGGCTGACCGCGCCGGCACGCCCGCTCACGCGGTCACCGCCGAGGCGGTCTCGTCGGCGGTCGTGGCGGCGTCGGTGTCGTCGCCGGCGGCCGTGGCCAGCGTGGCGAGGACACGGTCGAGCACCTGCTGAGCGGCGGCGACGTCCGAGGCGTCCAGCGCCTCCAGGGCGGGCCTCAGGACGCCGGCGGTGTCGGCGGCGGCGGAGCGGACGACGTCGCGGCCGAGGTCGGTGAGCGAGAGCACCACCCGCCTGCGGTCGTCGTCGGGGCGGCGCCGCTCGACCCAGCCGGAGCGCACGAGGGAGTCGACGAGGACGCTGGCGCGGGCCTTGGACACCCCGCACGCCTCGGCGAGCTGGCCGACGCTGCGGTCCTGCGACCGCACGATCTCGAGCAGCACGATCCACGACGCGGAGGTCAGCCCGAAGGGCGACAGGGCGGCGTCGGCCCTGGTGGTCAGGACCCGCGCGGTGCCCAGCAGGGCCCGCGCGAAGGCGTACGTGGGGGAGAAGGGCACGAGCGATTCGCCATTCGTGTCATCCGCCGCTGTCATCGTGGTCATGGGAAGGGGGATCGGGGCGGTCGGTCACCCCCTGAACCGTCAACCCCCCAACCTGTTGAGAATCACCCCTTCGACCGATGTCCACCGGGACGGCCTAGATCCGCCACCGGGAGGTGAGGGCTCGGCCGCTGAGCGCGAAGCCCGGTTCAGGTGTCGCGTCACCCGTCCGATGCAGGAGCCATGGCGACGACGGAGCAGGCGCGATCACTCAGCGTTCCCGTTCCGGCGGAGATCGCCCGAGTGAGCCGCGGCATCCTGCAGCTCGCCGACCTGATCACCGCACGGGCCACGGCCGTGCTGGGCCCGGCGGGGCTCACGCTGAGTCGCTGGTTCGTCCTCCGCGAGCTCGTGGAGCGGCCGGGCTGCACGGCGGCGGAGCTGGCGGGCATCCTCTCGCTGTCGAAGGCCCGGCTCAGCGCCGTCGTGGAGGAGCTGGTCGAGGCGGGTCTCGTGCGGCGCGAGCGTCGCCCCGACGACCGCCGCCGCCTCCACCTGTCCCTCACCGAGGAGGGACGCCGGCTCACGGTGGAGCTCGTGCCGCGGCTCGGGGAGGCGGTCGGCCGGGCCTACTCCGCGTTGTCGGCCGAGGAGTTCGCGGGATTGCGCGCGGGCGTTACCGCGCTGGCCGAAGAGCTCGCGACGCCGCCGGCGCGGGTGGAGGAATGACGGCCGAGACCGCGGCCGCCCGTGAAGAATGACCGGGAACGGTCGGGCAGGAATGCGCGGAGCGGCGCATTCCCCGGCGTGGCGCGGCATTCCCGAGGTTCGGTGACCGAGCGCGGGAGCCGCCGTGCGTGGCCGCGCCCGGCGCGCCCTCCCGGGGACGGTGCGGCTGCGCGGGGCAGCGACCCGAGAGGGCTCACCAGCCACGCAGCAATCACCCAAGGTCGTGATCGCGCGACATTCGGTGATGTCAGCGTGGGTGCTGACATGGCGAAATCCGCGCATCCGGCGCGAGCCGGCCGAGGGTGTGGCGGGGTGACGGCCCAGGGCCGCCGCACGCGGGATCACCTGGGGCTCCGGGCCGTCGTGGGCGGCGCGACGAGCCGTGCCGGGGCGCCCTGACCGCGCCCCGCGACCCCCTGGCGTTCAGCTCCTCGCGAGACTCCGTGAACGTTCGCGCAAGATCCTCCGTGTAGCCTTCGAACCGTTGCGACAGGCGGCCGGGGCGACCCGCCCGCCCGGGGTTCGGGAATTCAATGGCGACCCGCGGCGCGGCCCCACCTTTCGTCGTCCCATTCCTTGCGGGAATGGTCGATGCCGCACGACCGAATGTTGTCGACCGATGCAGGAGCAGGCGTGGCCGTTGACGGTGTTTCGTCCCTGGACGTGGTGGATCGGCTCGACGAGGGCGTCCCGCTGTCGTGGTTCCAGGAGCGGATGTGGGTCCACCACGAACGCGACCCGGACAACACCGCCTACAACCTGCCGCTGCTGCTGTCGGTGCGCGGGCCCCTCGACGTCGCAGCGCTCGAACGCAGCCTGGGCCTCATCGTCGAACGGCACGAGAGCCTGCGGACCGCCTACGGCATGACGGACGAGGGCGTGACCCGGCAGGTCGTCGTCCCCGCGCGGCCCGTGCGGCTGCCGGTGGTCGACGCCGACCGCGAGCAGCTGCTGGAGCAGCTGGAGGCGGTGCTGGAGCACCGGTTCGACCTCGGCAGCGGCGAGGTGATCATCGCCCGCCTCGTGCGCCTGGCCCCCGAGCGCCACCTGCTGCTGCTCAACGTGCACCACATCGCGGCCGACGCCTGGTCGCTCCAGTCGATCTTCTTCGCCGAGCTGCAGGGCGCCTACGCCGGGTTCTGCCAGGGTGTCGCCCCGCAGCTGACGCCCCTGCACGCGCAGTACTCCTCCTACGCCCTCGCCCAGCGCGGCGCGGACTGGTCGGCCGACCTCGACTTCTGGCGCGACGCCCTCGCCGGGTACGAGGACAGCCTGGAGCTGCCGACGCCGCGACCCCGCGCCGCGCAGTCGGGCACCACCAGCGCGACCCTCACCCACCGCTACCCGGCCGAGTTCGCGCGCAGCCTGGAGCGCTTCGCCCGCGAGCACGGCTGCACGCTGTTCATGTGCCTGTTGGCGGGCCTGGGCGTCGCCGTCGCGCGCCACGCCGACAAGGACGACCTCTGCATCGGCACCACGATGTCCAGCCGGACCGAGCTCGAGCTCGAGCCCCTGATCGGCTTCTTCGTCAACATCCTGCCGCTGCGCCTGCGCATCGACGAGGCGTCCACGGTGGCCGACCTGCTGCAGGCGGTGCGCCGGCAGGTGCTCGACGCGTTCGACCACCCCGCCCCCTACGAGCAGATCCTGCGCGCCACCGACGTCGCCCGGCGCGGCGGCGGCGACCCGCTCGTCCCGATCGTCATGCGGCACCAGAACTTCCCGCAGACCGCGCTCGGCGCCCCGCTGCCCGACGGCGTCACGATCACCGGCTTCCCCGAGCCCGACGACACCGACCCGGCGCTCGAGCGGCTGCTCGCCCGCGAGCACGTGCGCGCCCGCTCCGAACTGGAGCTGTCCTACGTGGGCAGCGGCGGCGACCTGACGGTGGAGGTCTCCTACGCCTCCGACCTGCACGACGCCGCCGCCGTCCAGCGCCTGCTCGACCACCAGCAGCAGGTGCTCGAAGGCATGATGGCCGACCCCGCGCGCCGCCTCGTCGACGTGCCGATGCTGCGCGGGGACGACGTGCGCGCGCTCCTGGAGCGAGAGACCGGCGCCGAGACGGCCGCGCCCAGCTGGACGTTCGTCGACCGGTTCGCGGCGCAGGTCGCGGCCACCCCCCAGGCCACGGCCTGCCTCGACGAGAGCGGCACCTGGACCTACGCCGACCTCGACCGGCGCGCGAGGGCGCTCACGCGCGCGCTGGCCGGCCGCGGCGTCGGCGCCGGGGACCTCGTCGGCGTCTGCCTGCCCCGCGGCGGGCAGCTGCTGGCCACCCTCCTCGGCGTGTGGGGCAGCGGCGCGGCGTACGTGCCGCTCGACCCCGGCTACCCGAGCGCGTACTCCCGGCAGATCCTCGACGACGCCGACCCGCGGGTGGTCGTCTGCGCGGCGGCGATGCAGGAGGCCCTCGGCCTCGACGACGAGCGGTGCCTGCGCCCCGACGGCCTGCCGGACGGCCTGCCGGACCCCGACGCCGGCGACGCGAACGGGCGAGCCCCGGGCCCGGACTCGCTCGCCTACGTCATGTACACGTCGGGTTCCACGGGCAGGCCCAAGGGCGTGCGCGTGCCGCACCGGCAGCTGGCCACCTGGCTCGCGGCGCTGGAGGCCCGGCTGCCGTTCGAGCCCGGCGAGCTGGTCGGCCAGAAGACGACGCCGGTCTTCGCGGTCGGCGTCAAGGAGCTGTTCGCGGGCCTGCTCAACGGTTGCCCGCAGGTGACGATCCCCGACGCGACCGTCCGCGACACCGCGGCGTTCGCGGCGGCGCTCGCCGAGCACGGCGTGACCCGGCTCAACCTCGTACCCTCGCACCTGGCCGGGCTGCTGGAGCACCTGCGGTCGGCGGGCACCACGCTGCCGGCGCTGCGGGTCTGCGTGGCGGCGGGGGAGGCGCTGCCCGCGGGGGTGGTCGCCGCGTTCCGCGAGCTGCTGCCCGGCGCG
This sequence comes from Kineosporiaceae bacterium, assembly GCA_046330935.1. GTDB lineage: Bacteria > Actinomycetota > Actinomycetes > Actinomycetales > Kineosporiaceae > JAXLRU01. The sequence goes on along the minus strand of JAXLRU010000002.1, from coordinate 165,659 downwards.
CGCCTGCTGAACAACTACGGCTGCACCGAGCTCAACGACGTCTGCTACTTCGACACCGCCGCCTTCGACCCCGACGACGCCGCAGGGCGGTTCGTGCCGATCGGCACGCCCATCGCGGGCACCAGCGTCTACGTGCTCGACCGGCACGGCCGGCTGGTGCCCGACGGCGTGGCGGGGGAGCTGCACGTGGCGGCGCTCGGCATGCCCGAGGGCTACCACGGCCGCGACGACCTCACCGCCGAGCGCTTCCTGCCCAACCCCTTCGGGCAGCAGCCCAGCGACCGGCTCTACAACACCGGGGACGTCGTCCGGCGCCTGCCCGACGGGACGCTGGACTACCTGGGGCGCTGGGACTTCCAGGTCAAGGTTCGCGGCTTCCGGGTGGAGGTGCGCCAGGTCGAGACGGTGATGGGCGAGGTCGACGGCGTCCTCGCCCGCGCGGTCGTCGGCCAGGGCGACCGGCTCGTGGCCTTCTACACGAGCCGGCCGGGGGCCGTCGACGCCGGTGACCTGCGGGCCTCCCTGCACGAGCGCCTGCCCGCCTACCTCGTGCCCGACGTCCTGGTGCCGCTCGAGGCGATGCCGCTGCTGCCCAACGGCAAGCTCGACCGGCGCGCGCTCATGGGCATGCAGGCAGGGCCGGGCGAGGCGGTGGAGCCGCCCGAGACCGACACCGAGCGGGGCGTCGCGGGCATCTGGAGCCTCATCGTCAACGTGCCCGCGGCCCGGATCGGGCGCCGCACCCACTTCTTCGAGATCGGCGGGCACTCGCTGTCGGCCATGCGCGTGCTCGCGCGGATCAAGGAGGAGTTCGGGGTGGAGCTCGGCCTGGCCGAGCTGTTCAACGCGCCCCGGCTCGACGCGGTCGCGCAGACGATCGACCACAAGCGCGAGCGCCGGGGGCTCGGCGCGCGCACGGCGGCGAGCGCGGCGCCGGACCTGCTGGCCGGCCCCGGTGCCGGGGCGGGGCTGCTGCAGGACCGGGTGGTCCTGGTCACGGGGGCGACCCGGGGGATCGGCCTGGCCACCGCGCTGCTGCTCGCCCGGCAGGGCGCGCAGGTCGCCGTCAACTACCGCAGCAGCGACAAGGACGCCCAGGGCGCCAAGGACGCGATCGAGGCGGCGGGCGGCACGGCCGAGGTGTTCCGCGCCGACGTCACGGACGCCGCCGAGGTGGCCGCGATGGTCGAGGCGGTGACGCAGCGGTTCGGCCGCATCGACGTCCTCGTCGCCAACGCGCGGGTCGACGGGCGGCCGCAGGCGTTCCTCGACGTCGAGTGGGCCGACCTCGAGCGGCAGGTCGGCGACGAGCTGAAGGCCGTCTTCCACCCCTGCCGGGCCGTCGCCCCGGGCATGCTCGAGCGCCGCAGCGGGGCGATCATCGCCCTGTCCAGCACCCGGTCGCGGCGCGGGGAGAAGGGGTCGCTCGCGCAGAGCACCGCCAAGGCCGCCGTCGACGCGCTCGTGCGGTCCCTCGCCGCCGAGCTGGGCCCCCACGGCGTCCGCGTCAACGCGGTCGCCCCCGGGATCACCCTCACCGACGCCGCGATGGGGCTGGCGGCGACGTCCCGCGAGGACGCCGCCGCCCGCTCCCCGCTGCGTCGCAACGCCCTGCCCGAGGACGTCGCCGGTGCCGTCCTGTTCCTCGCCAGTGACCTGTCCCGGTTCATGACCGGCGCGTACCTGCCGGTCGACGGCGGCGCGACGACGCTCTGACGCCCGTCCACCCGCAGGTCCGCCCACCAGGAGACCCGGTTCCCCGCATGCGCGCCACGCTGCTCGTGATCGACAACTACGACTCGTTCACCTACAACCTCGTCCAGATGTTCCAGCAGTACGACGGCCTCGACGTCTCCGTCGTCCGCGCCGACCGGCTGACCCTCGACGACGTCGGCGCCGCCGGCCCCGACTACGTGCTCGTCAGCCCCGGCCCGGGCAGCCCCGCCGACGCGGGCATCTCCACCGACCTCGTCCGCCGCTACGCCGGCGAGTTCCCCATCCTTGGCGTGTGCCTGGGGATGCAGTGCATCAACGAGGCCTTCGGCGGCCGCACCGTCCACGCGCCGCTGCCCATGCACGGCAAGACCAGCCCCGTGCGTCACGACGGGACGGGCCTGTTCGCCGGCGTCCCCGACCCGATGGTCGTGGCCCGCTACCACTCGCTGGCGCTCACCGACATCAGCCCCGAGCTGCGGGTCAACGCCCGCACCGACGACGGCGTCCCCATGGGCGTGCAGCACCTCGTCCACCCGCTGTTCGGCGTGCAGTTCCACCCCGAGAGCTTCCTCACCGAGCACGGCTTCACCCTCGTCGAGAACTTCCTGCGCACCGGCCCGTTGAAGGGGGCACGATCGTGACCGTGGAGACCCGCGACCGCCTGGCCTGCCTGCCCGGCGTGCCCAGCGTGCTTCGCGTGCACGCCGAACCCGTGACCCTCGACGAGCCGTTCGTCGAGGTCGCCCGCCGCTTCGCCCACCTGCGCGGCACGGTCGCGCTGCTGTCGGGCGGCGACCTCGACTGCGCGCGCTTCCACGTGCTCGGCGTCGACCCGTGGCTGACCCTGCAGGGCGGACGCACCCGCTCGTCGCTGACCCTGCCCGGCACCGACCTGGGGCTGGAGCTCGACGAGGACCCGTTCACCGCGCTGCAGCGGGTGCTGGGGCGGTGCCGGGTGCCGGTCGCCGACCCCGCGCTGCCGCTGACCGCCGGCCTGCTGGGGTATCTCGCCTACGACCTCAAGGACTGCCTCGAGGCGCTGCCGCGCACGAGCGTCGACGACCTCGGCCTGCCGTTGATGCACCTCGTGGCGCCTCGGGTGCTGCTGGTCCAGGACCGCAGGACGGGCGAGGCGACGCTGCTCGCGCCGGTGCTGGAGGGCGACGACGTGCCCGTGGACGCGCGGCTCGCGCGGTTCCGGGCGGCCCTGGCCGCGCCGCCGGCCCCGCCGGAGTGGGAGCCGGAGGGCAGCGGTGCGTGCACCTCGGCGTTCACGCGCGAGGACTACATGGCCGCGGTCGAGGCCTGCCGCCGCTACATCGTGGACGGCGACATCTACCAGGTGAACATGTCGCAGCGGTTCGAGACGCCGTTCACGGGCGACCCGTTCGGGCTGTTCACGAGCATGTTCGAGGCCAACCCGGCGCCGTTCTTCGCCTACGTGAACGCGGGCGACCATCAGATCGTCTCGACGTCGCCCGAGCGGTTCCTCGAGCTGCGCGACGGGCGCGTGGAGACCCGCCCGATCAAGGGCACCCGCCCGCGGGGGGCCACCCCGGAGCTGGACGCCGCGATGCGCGCCGAGCTGCACGCCTCCCCCAAGGAGGACGCCGAGCTGTCGATGATCGTCGACCTGCTCCGCAACGACATCGGCCGCGCCTGCGCGCCGGGCACCGTGGAGGTGGCCGAGCACAAGCGGCTGGAGGCCTACCAGAACGTGCACCACCTGGTGTCGACGGTCACGGGCCGGCTCGCCGACGGCCTCGACGCCGTCGACCTGCTGCGCGCCACCTTCCCCGGCGGGTCGATCACCGGCTGCCCCAAGATCCGGGCGATGGAGGTCATCGACGAGCTGGAGCCGGTGCGCCGCCACGTCTACACGGGCAGCATCGGCTACGTGGGTTTCGACGGCACGATGGACCTCAACATCGCGATCCGGACGGCGACCTTCACCGGCGGGCGGGCCGTGTTCTCCGTCGGCGGCGGGATCGTCTACGACTCCGACCCGGCGAGCGAGTTCGAGGAGACGCTGCACAAGGGGCGGACGCTGATGGACGCACTGCACGCCGACTCCTCCGCCCAGGCGCCTGCGGCGACGGCCTGGCAGGACGGGCTGTTCAAGCCCGCCCCCGCGGCGACCGTGCGGGCCGACTCCGCCGGCCTCGCCCACGGCTTCGGCTTCTTCGAGACGGTGCGGGTGGAGGCCGGGCGGCCCGTGCTGCTCCGGGCGCACCTGCGGCGCTTCGAGCACGCCTGGCGCGAGCTGTTCGGGACGACGCCGCCCGACGTCACCTGGGGCGAGGTGATCGAACGCCTGGTGGAGCGCAACGGCCTCGGTGGTGACGTCGCCGTGGTCAAGCTGCTCGCGGCCGCCGCCAACCCGCTCGGGCAGCCCCTGACCCCGACCGTCGTGGTCACCGCCGCCCCGTACGTGCCGCGCGCCGTCCTCGCCTCCCAGCCGGGCCTGCGGCTGGCGACGTACCCGCACCCGCGCGCCACCCCGCTCGCCGACCACAAGACGCTCAACTACCTCTACTACGCGCGGGCGGGGCAGTGGGCCCGCGAGCACGGGGCCGACGAGGCGCTCGTGCTCAACCCCGACGGGTCGGTGTCGGAGACCAACAGCGCCGGTCTGTTCTGCGTGCTGGGCGGCACGGTGGTGTTCCCGGTGTCCGAGCACGTCCTGCCCGGCACCACCGCCGGTGAGGCGAGGCGGCTGCTCGCCGCGTGGGGGTTCGCGGTCGAGGACCGCCCGCTGACCGTGGCCGACCTGCTCACCGCCGACCACGTCGTCGTGGCGAACGCCCTGCTCGGGGCCGTCCCCGCGACGTCGCTGGACGGCGTCGCCCTGCGCGTCGACGTCGCCCTCTGCGAGCGGCTCACTCGCGCCGTCCGCCACGGATAGGGCGCGACCCGCTCCAGACCGGGGCTGCACCTGTCGATCCTGGGGATCATGGCGAGTGAAGCCCGCCCCTCGACGGCGACCGGCGAGGCGGCCCCGCAGCAGCGGCGGCCGCCCGTCGTGGGTTTCGTCGCGCCCAACGTGCACGGCTACTTCTTCGGCAGCCTGCTCACGGGGGTGATGGACACCGCGAGCGCGCACGGCGCCCGGATCGTGGCGGTCCAGACCCACGACGCGGAGCTGGAGGCGTTCGAGGACGAGCGGTTCGACGCACCCGTGGGCTGGGACCGCCTCGACGCGCTGATCGTCTGCCAGGAGGCGGTGGACGCGACCTACCTGCAGGACTTCGCGGCCACCGGCAAGCCCGTGATCACCCTGTTCGGCACGCCCGACGGGTTCGACTGCCCCACCGTCGTCCCCGACAACGACCAGGGCGTCCGGGCCGCCGTCGACCACCTGGTGGAGCACGGGCACGCGGACATCGCGTTCGTCGGGCGGCAGCCGGCCAACGCCGACGACGCGATCCGGTACGCGGCCTACCGCCGGGCGATGCTCGCGCGCGGGCTGCAGCCGAGCGAGTCCGTCGACGTGCCGTGGCGCCTCGACGAGTCCTACGACGGCTCGGCCGCCGTGCGCCTGCTGCGCGAGCGGGGCCCCCTGCCCACGGCCGTCGTCGCGTGCACCGACGCCACCGCGTTGGCGCTCGTGCAGGCCCTGGCCGCCGACGGGGTGGTCGTGCCCGACGACGTGGCCGTCATCGGGTTCGACGACATCGACGAGGCGGCCGAGCACCACCCGCCGCTGTCGACGGTCGCGCAGAGCTTCACCCTCGCCGGCTCCAGCGCCTGCGAGCTGGCCCTGCGCGCCCTGGCGGGGGAGGTGCTCGCGCCCGGGCTGCACTGCACGCCCGTCACGTTCGTCGTCCGCGAGTCCTGCGGGTGCCGCGCGACGGGCGTCGAGGGCCTCGACGGCAGCGACGGCAGCGACGGCGAGAGCGCCCTCGACGACCTCGTCGCGCCGTTCGTCCTCGACCTCGGCACGGCGCTGCACGGCGGGGCCGACGTCACCCTCGCCCAGCAGCGCGGCCTGCGCGGGGTCGCCCGGCAGCTGCTCGCCCTCTTCGCCCAGGCGTGCCTGACGCCCGCCGAGCCCACGGCGTCCGCCGCCGCGTCCGCCGCCGCGTCCGTCGCCGCGTCCGCCGCCGCCGATGCGGCCGCCGCCGACGCCCTGCGGCACGTCGCCGCCCGCGCGCCCCACCCGCTCCACGCGCTCACCGCCGTCCGCGCGCGCGCCGCCGCGGTGAGCGCCCGGCTTGCCCCCGGCGACGCCCTCACCGCCGCCGCGCTGGACCGCCGCGCCGTCGACGTCACCGCCCGCGCCCTGCAGTCCCACCGCCGCCGGCACAGCGACGCCGTCGTCAACCAGCACGTCGAGCTGCAGCGCCGCTACCACCTGATCAGCACCGAACTCGTCCGCCGCCACGACCGCGACGTGCGGTCGCTGTCGTGGCTGGCCGGCACCGAGGTGACCTCGGCGCGGCTCGCGCTGTGGGACGACCTGCACGAGCTGCGCCTCGTGGGCGCGTGGTCGGGCGAGGCCGGCCGGAGGCTCGACGAGGCGTGCGACGTCCGCGCCTTCCCGCCGCTGCCGGACCCCCGCGACGGCGATCTCACGCTCGTGCTGCCCGTGCGCTTCGACGGCAGCGACCACGGCCTGCTCGCCCTCACCGGCCCCTTCGACGTGCTGGAGGAGGCGGTCTTCGAGCGGTTCAACCACTGGGCGGTGCTGCTCGCGGTGTCCCTGGACCAGGACGTCGCCGTCGAGCGCCTGCGGGTCAGCGAGGAGCGCTACGCCCTCGCCGCGGAGGCGGCCAACGACGGCATGTGGGACTGGAACCTCGACACGGGCGCCGTCTACTACTCGGCGCGGTGGAAGGCCCTGCTCGGGTTCGCCGAGCACGAGATCGCGGGGACTGCCCAGGAGTGGCTCAGCCGCGTCCACCCCGAGGACCGGCCGGCGGTCGACCACGCGCTCGCGCAGCACCTCGCCGGGCACGACCCCGCGCTGGAGGTGCAGTACCGGCTGCGCACCGCCGACGGCGCCCACCGCTGGATGATCACCAGTGCGCTGTCGGTGCGCGGCGCGGACGGCGCGGTGTCGCGGCTCGTCGGGTCCATGACCGACGTGACCGAGCGCAAGCAGCTGGAGGAACAGCTGCGCCACGACGCCCACTACGACCTGCTCACGGGGCTGCCCAACCGGGCCCTGTTCCTGGAGCGGCTGCGCCAGTCGATCCTGCGCACCCGGCGCCACCCCGAGCACGTCTTCGCCGTCGTCTTCCTCGACCTCGACGGGTTCAAGGTGGTCAACGACAGCCTCGGCCACCAGGTGGGCGACGAGCTGCTGATCGAGGTGGCCCGGCGGTTGTCGGCGGAGCTGCGCGTCACCGACACCGTCTCGCGCTTCGGCGGCGACGAGTTCGTCCTGCTGATCGACGACCTGCGCGACGTCCCGAGCCTGACCGACGTCGTCCGCCGGCTGCTGTCGGTCATGTCGGTGCCGGTGGTGCTCTCGGAGGGCACGCGCACGGTGAGCGCGGCCGCCGGGATCGCGGTGAGCGCCAGCGGGTACGACTCCGCCGACGAGTACCTGCGCGACGCCGACACCGCGATGTACCAGGCGAAGGCGCAGGGGCCGGGGTCCGTCGTCCTCTTCGACACCCGAATGCACGCCAACGCCATGGCCCGCCTGCAGCTGGAGTCGGCCCTCGACCAGGCCATCGCGCACCGCGAGTTCGAGCTGTACTACCAGCCGATCCTGCGCCTGGACACGCGCCGCATCGTCGGGCTGGAGGCGCTGATCCGCTGGCGGCACCCCCAGCGCGGGCTCGTCCCGCCGAACGAGTTCCTGCCCGTCGCCGAGGCCACCGGCCAGACCCGCGCCATCGGGCAGTGGACGATCGACGAGGCGGTCGGCCAGGTGCGGCAGTGGCGCGACGCCGTACCCGGGTTCGACTGCAGCGTGAGCGTCAACCTGTCCAACCGGCAGTTCTGGGACCCCGACCTGATGCCCGTGCTGCGCGGGGCCCTCGACCGGCACACGGTGCCCGCGTCGTCGATCGTCTTCGAGGTCACCGAAGGCGTGATCATGCACCACCAGGACGTCGCCGCGAGCTTCATGCGCGCCGTCCGCGAGGAGGGCGTGCAGCTGCACGTCGACGACTTCGGCACCGGGCACTCGTCGCTGTCGTCACTGCACGAGCTGCCCGTCGACGCCCTCAAGATCGACCGCTCGTTCGTCCAGCGGATGCAGGCGAGCGACCGCAGCCGCGAACTCGTCGGGCTGATGGTGACGATGGGCGTGCGGTTCGGGCTCGACGTCATCGCCGAGGGCATCGAGACCGAGGACGAGGCCGCCGCGCTCGCCGAGCTCGGCTGCCCGCTCGTCCAGGGCTACCTGTTCTCGCGGCCCGTGCCCGCCGCCGAGGCGACCCGGCTGCTGCTGGCACAGGCCGAGCTCGCCTCCTGAGCGCGATCAGAGGCGGCTGAGGCCCGAGGCGCCCGCAGCGAAGGTGCGGGTGCCGGCGGTGCCGAAGTCCACGGTGATGTGGTCCTCGGTCACGGCGACGACGCGACCCATGCCGCCCCTGTCCCAGGTCACGCGGTCGCCGACCTGGTAGTCGGCCGTGCTGGGCGGCGGGACGACCTCGCGCTTGAACGGGCTGGAGGCGGGGTGTCGGGCGGGGCGACGGGAGCGGTCCATACCCCCAGTCTGCGCCACAACGGGCGGTCCCACCGACACGATCAGCGCCCTCACCCTGCCGGACGAGCGTCCCCCCGCACTTCGCGCCTGCGCGGTGGGCTTGCCGGGCGCCGAGGATTCCCGGACCGCGCAAGCCTGCCCATGAGGGCGGAGTGCCTTGCCCGTAGCGGCATTCGCGAAAAATCCGACACTCACGTCGCCTACGGTCGTGATCCGCGCCCCACCGCTGGAGTGGGGTGCGGAACAGACGCGGGGGCAAGGACGTCCCCGCCGGCAGCGCCGCCGGGTCCTCGCCGTCGGTATCAGCGACGATTCCATCACGCCGTGGACGGCGGCAGTGCCGATCGGGTGGCCGTTGCCCTTCGCGGACGGGGCGCCGGCGGCCAGATGCGCGGTTTCCGTGAGGCGTCGACGTCCGCCTGCGGCGTGTCCTCACGGACGCCGCGGATCTGGCGACCCCCTCCACCCGCGGCGTCGGCGATTGTCCGACCCGGCGGGCAGACTGCCGCGATGACGACGTACAGCGAGACGGACGAGTTCGAGGGCGCCACCTTCATGCTGGCGAGCTTCAAGGGCGCCACCTTCCGCTTCTCCGACGTGAGCGGCGTGACCATGCGCGGCGCCGATGTCGGCGGGCTCGACATCGACAGCCACGACCTGTTCTTCGGCAGCCTCATCGTCAACGGGGTCGACGTCGTGCCCCTGGTGGACGCCGAGCTCAACCGGCAGTTCCCCGGCCGTGAGCTGCAGAAGTCCACGACGCCCGAGGGCCTGCGCGAGGGGTGTGCCGCGGTGCAGGCGGCCTGGGCGCAGACGGTGGCCTCGACCCCGCCCGACATGGTGGACGCGCACGTCCCCGACGAGTGGTCCCTCGCCCAGACCCTGCGGCACCTGATCCTCGCGACGGACGCGTGGCTGGGCGGCGCCGTCCGACGCGAACCGCAGCCCTTCCACGAGATCGGCCAGATCTTCAGCGGCGCCGCCCAGATGGGCTTCGACGTGTCGATCTTCCGCGCCGAGCCTCCGGCGTACGACGAGGTCCTCGCCGTGCGGGCGCAGCGCCAGCAGCAGGTCACGGACGCGCTCGCCGCGGCGACGCCCGAGCTCCTGGCCGAGGAGCGCGACAACCCGTGGGGCGGCGGCTGGCACCCCACGGTCGGCGACTGCTTCCGCGTGATCCTCGAGGAGGAGTGGGCGCACCTGCGCTACATCCGCCGCGACCACGCGCTCCTGCTGGCACCGTCTTCGCCCGCCTCCTAGGGTCCTCCCAGAGGCACCTGACGGGCTGCGGACGCGGCCTGCTCACCGACGAGCGGAGGCACGGATGGCGCAGCGCGTGCGCGGGGTCGTGGCCAGGGGCAAGGGCGCAGCGGTGACGGTCGAGACCGTCGTCGTCCCCGACCCCGGGCCGGGGGAGGCCGTCGTGAAGGTCCAGGCGTGCGGCGTCTGCCACACCGACCTCCACTACCGGCAGGGCGCGATCAACGACGACTTCCCGTTCCTGCTCGGCCACGAGGCGGCGGGGGTCGTCGAGGCGGTGGGCCCCGGCGTCACCGAGGTCGCCCCGGGCGACTACGTGATCCTCAACTGGCGCGCGGTGTGCGGGCAGTGCCGGGCCTGCCGGCGCGGGCGCCCGCAGTACTGCTTCGCCACGCACAACGCCACGCAGCGGATGACGCTGGAGGACGGCACCGAGCTGTCGCCGGCGCTGGGCATCGGCGCGTTCGTCGAGAAGACGCTGGTGGCCGCCGGCCAGTGCACGAAGGTCGACCCCGCCGCGCCGCCGGAGGTCGCGGGCCTGCTGGGCTGCGGCGTCATGGCAGGCCTCGGCGCCGCGCTGAACACCGGCGGTGTCGGCAGGGACGACACGGTCGCCGTCATCGGCTGCGGGGGCGTGGGGGACGCCGCCATCGCCGGCGCGCGGCTGGTGGGCGCCCGCACGATCGTCGCGGTCGACGTCGACGACCGGAAGCTGGAGTGGGCGAGGGGCTTCGGCGCCACGCACACCGTGAACTCCACGCAGCGCGACGCCGTCGAGGCGATCCGCGAGCTGACCGGCGGCTTCGGCGCCGACGTCGTGATCGACGCCGTGGGCCGCCCCGAGACGTACACGACGGCGTTCCACGCCCGCGACCTCGCCGGGACCGTCGTGCTGGTCGGCGTCCCGTCGCCCGACATGCGGCTGGAGCTGCCGCTGATCGACGTCTTCGGCCGGGGCGGCGCGCTGAAGTCGTCCTGGTACGGCGACTGCCTGCCCTCGCGCGACTTCCCCACCTTCATCGACCTGTTCCTCCAGGGCCGCCTGCCGCTGGAGAAGTTCGTCAGCGAGACGATCGTCCTGGACGACGTCGAGGCCGCCTTCGAGCGGATGCACGCCGGCGACGTCCTGCGATCGGTGGTGCTGCTGTGAGCACGATCGAGCGGGTCGTCACCAGCGGGGTGTTCAGCCTCGACGGGCAGGACTTCGACGTCGAGAACAACGTGTGGCTCGTCGGCGACAGCCGCCAGGTGATCGTCGTCGACGCCGCGCACGACGCGCACCGCATCCTCGACGCCGTCGGCGGGCGCGACGTCGTCGCCGTCGTCAGCACGCACGGGCACAACGACCACATCACGGCGGTCGCCGACGTCGTCGACGCCACCGGCGCACCCGTGTACCTGCACCCCGCGGACCGGATGCTGTGGGACGCCGTGTGGGGGCCGGGTTCGCCCGGCGCCGGCCGCGCCCCCGACCCACTGGCCCTCGACGACGGTCAGGTGCTGTCCGTGGCCGGGCTCGACCTGCGCGTCCTGCACACTCCGGGGCACTCGCCCGGGGCGTGCTCGCTGCACGTCCCCGACCTCGGCGCCGTGCTCACCGGGGACACGCTGTTCAAGGGTGGCCCCGGCGCGACCGGGCGGTCGTTCAGCAGCTTCCCGCTGATCCTCGCCTCGATCCGGGCCTCGCTGCTGTCCCTGCCCGAGGACACCCGCGTCCTGACCGGCCACGGCGACGCCACGAGCATCGGCGACGAGGCCCGCGACTGGGACGACTGGGTGACCCGGGGGCACTGACCCGCCGGCGAGACTGCATCAAGCGGGTGAACGTGTGCCCGGCAGGGCGTCACGGGGCGCACCGTCATGAGCCCCCGCCCGGAAACTGCCGATGATCGATCACGTCGTCGTGGTGGTGGGAGGTCAGCAGGTGCTCGCGCGGGACGTCCACAGGGCACCGGGGTCGTCCCGCGCTGCCCACCGACGGTCACTGCGTGCCTCCGCCTGGGCGACCCTGGTCGTGCTCCTGCAGATCGGAGCCTGCCTCGTGGGGGTGCAGGCGGCGTCCAGCGAGGCGGGCTTCCTCAGCAGGGTGGCCAACACCAGCAGCTTCGCGGCGGGAACGTTGCCCACTCCGGTCGGGCTGTCCCTGTCGCGGCCGTGCCCCTCGTCGGGCCCGACGCTGAAGGGCTCGACCACGGCCGCGGCGGCGTCGACGTCGGTGTCGGTCAGCACTCCGACGGCGGCAGCCGGCGACGTCCTGGTGGCCTACGTGACGGCGTCGAGCGGGTCCGGCAACGCCAGTGCCTCGGGTTGGAACACGCTGGGGCAGACCTCGGGCGGCGGCATGGCGCTGACCGCCCTGTACCTGCCGCTGTCGGGCGCGCCCGCCGCGAGCTACACGTTCAGCTGGAGTGCAGGGACGGGGTCGGTGCTGCTCGCCTCCTACACGGGCGTCGATCCGTACAGCCCCGTCGCGACGATGACCACGACGTCGAACACCTCCGGCTCCACCTCGGCGACGGCGTCCACGATCACGGCGCCGCGGGTGCCCGGCCGCGTCGTCCTCGGCCTGTCGGTCGCGGGCGCCCCCACCGTCTCCGACCCCGCCGCGCAGACGCGACGGATGTCGCTGGCCACCACCGACGGCCTGGCCGGGATGACGGTGTGGGACGGCGCGATCAGCGCCTCGGGCACGACGCCCGCCTATTCCAGCAGCTGGACCGGCAGCCGTGCGTGGCTGATGCTGCCCGCCTACCTGCAATCGCCCGTTACCGCGGCCAAGGACCCCACCGTGACCCTCTCCTGGACGGCGTCCTCGGCGCCCGCGACCGGCTTCTCCCTGGCCCGCAGCGACGGCGCCACCTTCGCGATCAGCGGTGCGGGCTCCACCGGATACACCGACACCAGCACCACGGCAGCCACCTCCTACACGTACACGCTGAGGACGACGGCCGGCTCGTGGACGTCGTCCGGCACCGCGACGGCGAACGCGTCCGCCTGCCCCTGACCCGCGGCTGCTGGCGTCGGCCCTCCGGTCAGCCCAGGCGCTTGCGGACGTACGCCTTGTCCTCCTCGGGCAGGGCGTCGGCGGCGAGCAGCCGCGGCAGCAGCTCGGGTTCCGTGGTGAAGGCGCGGAAGGCCAGGGCGACCGTCACGTCGTGGTCGGGGGTCGCGATGATCTCGATCGGGTCGCCGGCGGCAATGCTGCCCTCCTGGAGCACCCGCAGGTAGGCCCCCGGACGCGCCGCCGCGACGAAGCGCTTCAGCCAGCCCGGCTCGTCCATCCAGCCCTGGAAGGTGGCACAGGGGATCCGCGGGCCGGTCACCTCCAGCAGCACGTCGTCCCCGATCCGCCAGCGCTCGCCGATGCGGGCGCCGTTGACGTCGAGGCCGAGCGTGGTGAGGTTCTCGCCGAAGCTGCGGCCGTTGCCCAGCTCGCGGCCCAGCTGCTCCTGCCAGGTGTCGAGGTCCTCACGGGCGTAGGCGTACAGCGCCTGGTCGGCGCCGCCGTGGTGCGCGACGTCGTGGGCGCGGTCCCCGGCGAGGGCCACCGCGCCGTCCCCCTTCGGCCCTGGCGTCGTGACGGCGACGGGCCCTGTGACCGGGCGCTTGTCGATGCCGGTGGCCGGCAGGTTCTTCCACGGGTTGGCGCGGGGCCGGCCGACGTTGAGTGACAGCAGGTGCACGCTTCGAAGTATGGCCCCGCGCCGCGAGCGGTGGGCCTGGCGTCACCGGCCTCGCTGCGGGGCGCGCCGCGGCTCATCGGGCAGATGCCCCCTCTCCGTCGAGACACGCCGTCCGCTCCTCGGCGTGTCGTCATGAAGAGGGGGCATCTGCCTCGGCCCCGCAGAAAGAGCGACCTCACCGACGGACGGTGCGCGACCCGCGGGGTAGCCCGGGCGTGTCGCACACGTTCCGTCGGTGAGGTCGGCTCGCGCGGGACGGGTCAGGCGCCGGCGGGCTGCCCGACCCCGGCGGCGGCGGGCCCGTACACCTTGAACTGGGCGCTGTCGTAGAGCAGACCGAGCAGGTAGAGCAGGCCGTCGTAGTAGCGGGCGTACCCGGTGGGGATCTTCGTGCGCCACAGGTCGCGGACGAACGCCTTGCGGTTCTTGCCGGTCGCGGTGATCGACGACGTCGAGTTCATCGCCACCAGGCCCTCGGCATGCGGGGGCTCGTAGGTGTTCTGGCCGTTGGTGATGGGGGTGCCGTCGAGGCGGTAGCGGCTGACGTACGTCTTCACGCCCTGCTTGGCGAAGAACGCCTGCAGGGTGTTCGAGTAGTCGGTCTGCCACTGCTTCTTGCCCCACCAGGCGGCGTCGACGTTCGCGTTGGCGATCGCGCGCCAGGCGTCCTCCTGGAACGTCGAGCCGTAGCTGTCGACGCCGGTGGACCACGGCGCCGTCTGGGGTGCGCCGGTCCACGTGGAGTAGCAGGGCGCGAGCCCGGTCGTCTTGTCGTAGGCGGCCTGCAGCAGGCCCTGACCGGCGGTGTACGCCTTGCGCCACAGCGCGGCGTCCTCGGGCATCGTCACGGCGAAGACCTCGTAGAACGCGGGCAGCGCGTAGGAGGGGTCGGTCCAGGTGGTGACGCCGGGCGGGGAGAAGCGCGGCAGGTAGGTGGTGCGGTCGAACATGTCGACGCCGCCGGTGTCGGACTGGTGCCACATCGCCCGCAGGATGGTCCGGGCCTCGGACCCGTAGGAGTAGATGCCGCTGCCGTCGCCCCACCGGCCGGACGCGAAGACGAGGGCCGCCGCGATCCACTGGTCGCCGTCGGGGGCGATCCCGTTGTCGATGATCGTGCCGTCGGTGCGCGTGTGCCAGGCGAAGAACGACTTCGTCGAGCCGCTCTGCAGCTGCATCTTCGTCTTGGCGAACTTCCACAGGGAGTCGAACTCGTGCCGGTGGTCGAGCTGCACGGCGATCATCATCATGTAGCCGATGCCCTCGGACCGGACGTCCTGGTTGGCGATGTCCTCGACGTAGGCCGTGTCGTCGGTGAGCTGGTAGTAGATCGCCTGCCCGTCCTTGTGGGTCGAGTCCGACCCGGGGGAGCCGTGCACGAACTGGTTCCACGTCGCGGCGATCTTCTTGTCGACGGCCTTGGCCGAGATGCCTGCCTCGGCGAACAGGTTCGGGTACGGGCCGGTGCTGCCGGTCACGGGCTTCGCCTTCGACTGGGCGGCCTGGGCGCTGCACGAGGCGCTGAGCACGGCCATCACCGACACCGCTGCCGTCGCCAGCTTCACTGCTGTGCGCACGAGATCTCCTGTTCCGATGGATCGCGAGTGACCGACCCTGCCGGAGCCCCCCGAGGCGGTCGCCGCACGCTACCCGGGTTGGCTCCGGGCGACAATGAATCTCGCAACTCCTTCGACGCCGTGCCGGCCCTCGGAGTCAGCTCGCGCGCGCACCGAACGTGTAGCGGACGTCCTGACCGAACGTGATCGTCCCGTCGGGGTCGGCGGACGCGGCGGCGGCGGCGACCAGCTGCGCGCGGACGTCGTCGAGCCGGTCGGCCGGGACGTGGTCCCACATCGCCCGCTGGCCGTGGGACCGGGAGAACTCCACGTAGTGGTCGGCGTCGCGGAACCGCGCCTCGACCGTCCGCGACACCGTCCGCACCCCGCTCAGCCCCGCCGAGGTGAAAAGGCCCTCCAGCGCCTCGTCGGAGCCGAACGGTCCGGTGTACCCGCTGGTCCGCGCGTCCAGCATGGCCTGGGGCAGGAACGGGAAGAACAGCTCGTCGATCGCCCGCCACCGCGGGTCCTGCCCGGCGAAGGTGGAGACGCCGACCCTGCCGCCCGGGACCAGCAGCTCGCGCCAGGCGGCCAGCGCCGCGACCGGATCGGGCAGGAAGAACAGGACGAGCGACGCCGCGACCACGTCGAAGGAGGACGGCGGCAGGTCGGGCGCTGAGGCGTCGCCGAGCCGGACCTCCACCTGCCGCAGCTCCGCGAGGTCCCGTGCCGTCAGCTCCACCATGCGCGGGGCGAGGTCGATGCCCAGGGCGTACCCCTCGGGGCCGACGGCGTCCGCCACGTCGGCCAGGACGGCGCCGCGCCCGCAGCCGACGTCGAGCACCCGCTCGCCCGGGCGGACGTCGAGCTCCGTCACGAGGTGGGCCGCGATGGGCCCGAACCACGGCACCCCGACGGCGTCGTAGGTGTCCGCTACCCGGTGGAACACCCCCGCCGGCCCCGCCGGCCCGTCGGTCGCGCTCACAGGACGCGTCCCGCTGCGTCGCGCTTCATGTCGTCCTCCCGCCGAGGGACTCGCCTCTCGGCGGACAGTAGTCCAGGACGGCATGGTCGCGGGAGGTGCGCGCGGCGACGATCAGACGGCGGGTGCGGGCTCGGGCTCGGGCTCGAGCGCGCGGGCGAGGGAGTGGGCGGGCACCAGCAGGGGGACCGTGGCCAGGAAGGCGATCGCGCCGACGGCGGCGAGCGCGAGGTGCGGCTCCCACAGGCTGGCGAGCGCACCGACGCCGACGATGCCCGCCATCTGCGTGCCGTAGCCGAGGGACATCGCCAGCCCGAACCCGCGCGAACGCATGTCCTCGGGCAGGGCACGACCGAGCATGGCCCGGGCCACGAAGCCGACGCCGGCCAGCGCGCCGCTGAGGGTGAACAGCGCGAGGGCGACGGGCACCGGCGGGCGCAGCAGGAGCGGGGTCAGGGTGAGCCCGGCGGCCACGGTCAGGGGGCCGAGCAGCCGCTCCCGGTGTCCCGGCCCCACGAAGCGGCCGAGGACGAACGAGCCGAGCAGGCCGCCCACGGCGACGACGGTCATCGTGAGGCCGACCGTCTCTGGCCCGCGGCCCATCTCGTCGGACCAGGCGGCGGCCAGCGCGATCGGCGCGACCGTGCACAGGGGGCCGAGGATGAACAGCAGGAGCGGGACGCGGAGGTCGCGGCGGCCGGCGAGGACCCGCGCCGCCGCGAAGGTGTCGCGCCACACGGTCCGGCGCTCCACGGCGTCGCCGTCGGTGTCCTTGCCCGTCGCGGCCGGAGCGGGCCGGTACTTGAGGCCGAAGCGGATCAGGACGGCGGACACGGCGAACGTGAGGGCGTCGAGGAGCAGGGCGGTGCTGCTGCCGACGAACAGGAGCAGGGCGCCGCCCGCGAGGAACCCGACGATCATCGACGTCTGGTGGACCATCGAGCGGATCGACGAGCCGACGGCGTAGGTGTCGCCGGGCAGGACGTCCACGGTCACGCCGCTCACCGTGGAGTCGAAGGGCGGGCCGAGCATGGCCGCGCCGAGGATGAACAGGCCGGCCAGCGCCAGGGGGATACCGGGGATCGCCGCGAGCGCGATGAGGACGGCGCGGACGACGTCGCACCCCACGAGCACCGTGCGGGGCGGGAACCGGTCGGCCCAGGCCGACAGCAACGGGCCGCCCACCAGCCACGGGACGTAGTCGATGGCGAGGCCGAGCGAGGCGATCAGCGGCGAGCCCGTGCGCTCGAAGAGCAGGTAGGTGACGACGACCGTCGCGAGCATGTCGCCCAGCAGCGACACGAGGTCGGCCCCGAACAGGGCCCGGAACTCGGCGATCGCGAAGACGTCACGGTAGGTGGCCTTCGCGTCGGTGGCGATCTGCATGGTCAGGACTCCGGGGCCGGCTCGGCGGCCGGCGCATCCGAACGGACGCGGCCCCCGAGGTCTTGCGGGTCACGTCGGCTCAGGAGCGGGAATCTTGAGCCGGGCCGGGGCGGTGCCCCTCAGGGCTACCGGTTCGGGCCAGCGGCTCCGGCCGCTGCCCGTGAGGTGGCGCGTGGGGCGCGAGGCCCGGCGGAGCCGCCTTTTCGGAAGGCCGCGCTCGCCGGGCCGCAGCCCGCTGCGATCCCGACCACCTGGTCGGGGGTCCGGCGCGCCGTGCGGCCGGACGGGTCGCCCTCAAGGGGGCGGGGTGGTTCAGAGGCGGTGGACGATGCCGCGCATGGGGGCACTTCCTTTCGGGGCTGGTGGTGGGTGGTGCGGGGGCGGGGTGGATCAGAGGCGGTGGACGATGCCGCGCATGGGGGCACTTCCTTTCGGGGCTGGTGGTGGGTGGTGCGGGGGCGGGGTGGATCAGAGGCGGTGGACGATGCCGCGCATGGGGGCACTTCCTTTCGGAGTTGGTGGTGAGGGCGGTTCCGGTCGCTGTGGCCGATCCCCTGTTCCGGCCACAGGAGAACAGTGCGTGAGCGCCCTTGCAGCGGCTTGAACAGGCGCTGAACGAGACCGCCACTGGTCCATCAGGGCAGGTCAGAGCCGCTTCCCGACTGCTTTGACGGTCCTGCCCGCACGGTTGCGGCGGCTCATCGGCGTCACCCTCGCCGCTCGTCCGCGCGGGCGAGCGGACCGACACGAAGTGTCACCGCCGGGCGCATGCGGGCTGGCGACTAGGCTCGGCCGGCCCTGTTCGTCGCGGTGTCCCAAGGAGGCAGCGTGCAGCCACGACGTCTCGGTCCGGTGGTCCTGGCCCTCGCGCTGGGTGCGCTCGTCGGAGTGGGGACGTCGCTCCTGCAGGCGCACTGGGACTATCCCTGGCTGGCTCTCGTCAACGCGGCGAGCCCGTGGCTGACGACCGCTTTCGTGGCCGGGGCCCTGCAGTCACGGCTGCCGGTCGCGGCGGTCGTGGGGCTGGCGGCGACGGCGCTCGAGGTCGTCGGCTACTACGTGACGGCGCAGGCGCGCGGCTTCGGCGTCTCCACGGCGTACGTCGTCGTCTGGTCGCTGTGCGCGCTGCTGGGCGGGCCCGTCTTCGGGGCCGCGGGTCACCTCTGGCGGCGCGCGGCGCCGGCCGGTCTCGGGGCTGCCCTGCTGGTGGCGGCGTACGCGAGCGAGGCCGTGGTGGCCTACCAGTTGCGGCTGGGCTACTCGTCAACGGCGGTGCTGTTCGGCGTCATCGCCGCGGCCCTGGCGGCAGGCCTGGGCTGGCATCGGCGCCAGTACCCCGCGCTGCTGCGGTGGCTGGTCCCTGCGTGCATCGCCGGCGCCGCCGGGCACGCCGCGCTCGGCATGATCCTCGCCTGAGCTGCCGCACGCGCCGGCCCGCGCAGACGACCGTCAGGGACGCAGCCCCGCCGCCTCCAGAGCGCCGAACACGCGGCCCCGGAGCAGTTCGTACTGCTCACGGTGGTAGCGCGGAGCGTCGGGCGGCCGGACGACGACCTGACCTCCGACGACCGACTCCTCGGGGCGGAACTGGCCGACGGTGAAGTCGACGTCGGTGCCGTCGGGCATCCGGTTCCAGTAGTGATGGCCGATCTTGACGCCGTCGACGTGCACCTCGGCGAGCACCAGCTCCCCGCCGAGGACGTCCTGGACGACGAGGGCGGTCATGCCGCACTGGTCGCGCGAGGGATTGTCGGGGCTCCACTCGTCGCGGCTGTCCGGGTAGCAGGTGTCGGGCCCCCACGCGGCCTCGACGAACGGGCGCAGCTCGTCCGGGTTCAAGGGCATACCCGCACCCTGGCAGCGCCCACCGACAGGCGCGGTCGTCACCGTCCCGGACCGCCCTCGTCAACGCCTTTCGGGCGGTGGCGCGGGGTGTGCCGCGGTCCCGCAAACGCCGAGCGGGGTCCCACCGGAGACGCTGCCCCGGCAGGACCCCGCACCGTGCTGCCTCAGGACGAGTACGGGTCCTCGGCGAGCAGGTGGGCGCGGACGCCCTCACCGACCCCGGGCTCCGGGGTGCCCTTCCAGTCCTTGATCAGGACGGCGCCGGTGCTGCAGCCCCAGGGGTTCCACGTCCAGGCCAGGTGGGACAGGCCGTGCGCGTCCGCCCACTTCAGCACGTCGCCCATGTACGTGAAGCCGCAGTCGTCCTGACCGAACTCGCCCATGATCACCGGCACCTGCTGCGCCACGGGAGCGATCTGCTCATCCCAGCAGGCCGCGGTCTTGCACGCGTTGAAGCTGTACGAGTGCCAGGAAGCCGCGAGGTTGTTCTTCGGGTCGGTCGGCTTGTACTGCAGCCACGAGCGCAGGTTGTTCGCCCACTCGAGGCCCCCCAACATGATCACGTTGGTGGCGCCGGTGCCGCGGACGGCGTCGACGAGGGACTGCATCCCCGCGGCCTCGTACCCGAGGCCGGGGCACATGCCGCCGTCACGCCAGCACGTCCAGCCCTTCGTCTGGTCCCAGTTGCTCGCGATCTCGGGGTAGGGCTCGTTGAACAGGTCGAACACGACCGCGTCGTTGCCCTTGAACATGGTGGCGACGCCGGCCCAGAACTTCGGCGTGTACTCGGCGTCCGGCATCGGCTTCTGGCAGGTGGCGGTCGCGTCCTTGCAGTGCCAGTCGGGGCCGGTCGTGTACGCGCCGTGCGTCCAGTGCAGGTCGAGGACCGGCGTGATCCCGTTGGCGACGAGCAGGTCGACGTAGCTCTTGACGCCCTGCTGGTACGTGGCGCCGCTCGGGGTCCCGTTGACCCCCAGCCAGCACTCCTCGTTCAGGGGGATCCGGACGGCGTGGATGTTCCAGGTCTTCATCGCGTCGACGGATGCCTGGTCGACCGGCCCGCCGTCCCACTGGCCCTTGCCCTGGACGCACGCGTACTCGCCCGAGGAACGGTCGACGCCCAGCAGGCGGTAGGTGCGGCCGGTGCTGGTCACGAGCTTGTTGCCGACCACCTTGAGGGCCGGTGCCGCCCCGGCGGGCGGGGTGGTCGTCGGGGGCTTGCTCGTGGTGGTCGTGGTCGTCGGGGGCTTGCTGGTGGTGGTGGTCGTCGGCTTGCCGGTGGGCGACTTGGTGGTCTTGCCCTTCTTCACCGTCTTCGTGATCGTCTT
This sequence comes from Kineosporiaceae bacterium, assembly GCA_046330935.1. GTDB lineage: Bacteria > Actinomycetota > Actinomycetes > Actinomycetales > Kineosporiaceae > JAXLRU01. Next base: position 145,239 of record JAXLRU010000002.1, on the reverse strand, counting down.
GCAGGTCTTCTTGCCGTTCTTGCCGGTCTTGCACTTCTTGGTGATCTTCACGGCGGCCGGGGCGACGGTGCAGGCCGAGCCGTCGAGGCTGACGGCGGGGACGTCGTCCGGCGAGCCCGTCGCCACGAAGCCGGCGGCGGTGCCGGTCGCGCCCGACGTCGTCCACACCTGCGTGGCCGTGCCACTCGCCGGAATGACGGCGAGTGCGCCCGCGCGGGAGGCCGTCACGGTGGCGACGTAGGCGCCGGCCCACGCGTCGGTGACGGTGACGGTCGCGCGGCAGGTGGTCGCTGCCTGCGCGGAGGGGGCGGCGACGGCGACCGCGGGGGTTGCGACCAGCAACCCGGCCGCGAGCGTGGCGACGCGTCGGTTCATGAGTGGTGTCCTCGCTTCGAGGGGGAGTCCTACACGGAGCGTGGGCAACCTTGGCGGGCGTGAAGGGTGGAGTCAATGGGTGACTGAACCGGTCTAGCTGAGCGGTTTCCGGTCGTTCTCGGAGGGTTGCGATGCCGTGACACTTCGCCACCAGGTACATGCCCGCCCCGCCGTCGGGGGACACGAGGGACACGGGGACGAGTCGGAGGAGGAGTCATGAGTGGACTGGTCATCGCCCTGGTGGTGCTGGCGCTGATCTTCGGCGGCATCGGGCTGTTCCTCGAAGCGGCGAAGTGGGCGCTCATCATCGCCGTCGTCCTGCTGATCGCGGGCGTCGCGGCGGGTGTGCTGGGGCGGGGTCGGTCGAAGCTCTGACGTGACGCAGCTCGTCGGGAGGATCGGCACCGCCATGTGATGCCGATCCTCCCGCCGAGCTACCAGTCGGTGGCGTGGACGAAGCGGGCCGCGGGCTCCCCGAGCGACTGCGTGATCCGCATGACGAGAGCCATGTCGGCCAGGCGCGCGGTCCGGAGATTGGTCAGCCGGTTCGGAGTGCAGCCGAGCTCGCGGCCCAGCGCCGCCCACGTGAGCCCTCGCTCGTGGCGGCGCTGGTCGACGGCCGCGTGCAGCGCGGCGAGGTCGAACCGGAGCCGCCGGTCGGGCCCCGCCTCCGGGAGCGCGGCGTCCCCCACCTCCGCCGGCTCGCCCACGAGGAAGTCCTCGGGTGGTCGGCCGAGCCAGCGCAGCAGCGGCAGCGCGTACTGGCACGACATCGTCCCCCGCAGCGAGGTGCGGTAGAGCGCGCCTGGGCACAGCGCGTCCCCGCCCAGCCGGGCGTTGAGGACAGCGCTCTGCTCCCACAGCTGCCCGGCGAGCGCCGTCCACGTCAGCCCCCGAGCGCAGCGCCGCTCGTCCAGCGCCTGGATCAGCTTCTCGCCGTCGAAGGCTGCTACCGCCCCGGTGGTCGCGACCATGTCGGGACATTAGGCCCTCCGCGGGCATCGACGACACCCCCAGCCTCCGCCGTCACGCCCACAAGCCGATCTCAGTCTCGAAGGCCGAGGTCACCTGGTGCACCACCCCGTCCAGGGCTCGCTCGACGGCTCGGGCATCGGGTAGGTCGACGCCGTCGCTCCAGGCCAGGAGGGTGGTGAGGTCGCCCGCGAGCTCCGGGTGGAGCGTCCCCCAGCGGCGAGCGCCCGTGCCGCGGTCCGTGGTCCAGACGCCGTCGTGGACGCTGACGAGGCCGGCCACCGCCAGGAGCGTCTTGCGAGCGATGCGACGGCCGAGCGCCCGGGCTTCGCTCCCGCCGTCGAGAGCGGCCCGCCAGCGCCGCCCATGCCGGGCGATGTCGCCGTTGAACCCTCGCGCGGCGTGAGCGTCGGCGCGGACGGCAGGCAGGCCGTCGCCGAGGTCCGCCCCGCACAGGTGGACCCAGTAGTGGCGCAGGAACGCCCGCAGCCCGTACGCCTCGTCGGACTCACCCACCAGGTCGTCGGCGCCGGCCACGGCGATCTCCACCCCGCGGCACACGCCCGGGAAGCCCTCGACGAGGCGGGTGGCGACCGCCCGCGCGTCCTGGCGATCCCACCCGAACGCCAGCAGATCGACGTCCGACCTGCCCGGCTGCGCCTGCCCCGTGGCGACGGACCCGTACAGGTAGACCGAGGCCTCCGCGGGTGAGGACAGGTCCTCCACCGCGGCCGCGACGAGGGGCTCGAACAGTGCCGGGATCCGGGATCGGTCGGCGCCGGTGACGATCGTGCCGTCCGGCGCGATGCCCTCGCGTGGGTCGATCATGCCTTGTCCCCTCGGCTCGGCCCCGTTCTTCCTGTGACGCGCTCGGCGGGGAGGATCCGCATCGCATGGCGATGCCGATCCTCCCGCCGAGCGTGCATGTCTCGTGGCCGCAGGCCCTGCTCGTCGCGCCGCGGGCCACGCCGTAAGCATTCGGTAAGCGCCGGATCATGGCGGCCTCGGAGGCCGGCCGCGTTCACTGGACGAATGATCCTCAAGCTCGTCACCAAGCCCGTCATGGCCGTGATCGCCGCCGTGCTGTGCCTCGCCGTCGCCGGCTCGCTCTACTGGTTCCAGCCCTGGCGTCTCGTCACGGACACGACGGTGACGGAAAGCCTGTCCTCGGTGCCGTCGTCGCGTCCGGGCGCTTCCGCTGATCCCGGCAGACCCGCGTCCGACGCCGTGGTGGTGGCGGAGGGGTCGTTCGTCAGTCACGAGCACGAGACCCGGGGCACGGCGCGCCTCGTCCGCCGCGCCGACGGCGGTCACCAGCTGGAACTGGTCGGGCTGGTCACGAGCGACGGTCCCGACCTGCGGGTCTGGCTGACCGATCAGCCGGTCGCACCGGGAGGAGCGGGCTGGCGCGCCTTCGACGACGGCAAGCACGTGGAGCTGGGCCGGCTCAAGGGCAACCGCGGGAACCAGGTGTACCCCCTCGAAGCCGGGGTCGACCTTGATCACGTCCGCAGCGTCACGATCTGGTGCAGTCGCTTCTCGGTGTCGTTCGGCGCCGCCGCTCTGGTGGCCTGAGGCCGACGCCCGAGGAAGGCGCCGACCGCGCCCCGCTGGTGATCGGCCCGGCGGACCGCCACAGTGACGGCATGCCCCTCCCACCCGTGTCGCCGCAGGCGCCCGACCTGACCGGCCTGCAGATCATGGGCCAGGCGTGGCGTGACCTGGCCTTCCTCCACTGGCGGGTCGCCGCCGAGGTCGTGGCTCCCCTCCTGCCCCCGGGGACGCGTCCCGACGTCCACGACGGGTCCAGTTGGGTGGGGCTCGTCCCGTTCCGGATGGTCGGCGCGGGCGTCGGCCGAGGGCCTGGCGTCCCCTGGCTCGGGACCTTCGCCGAGACCAACGTGCGGCTCTACTCCGTCGACGAGCAGGGACGGCGAGGGGTGGTGTTCCGCACGCTGGAGGCGTCCCGCCTCGCCGTCGTCCTGGGTGCTCGGGCAGCGTTCGGCCTGCCGTACACGTGGGCGCGGATGCGGGTCGTCGAGGACGGCGGCGTCCTGACCTACACCTCGCGCCGCCGATGGCCGGGCCCCCGGACGGCGACCACCCGGGTGGCGGTGCGCCCGGGCGAGCCCGTACCGGTGGACGACGAGGTGGGGGCGTTCCTCACGGCGCGCTGGGGTCTGCACACGCGGGCCTTCGGCCGCACGCTGTACGTCCCGAACCAGCACGAGGTGTGGCCGTTGCAGCGGGCCGAGCTGCTGGAGCTCGACGACCGTCTCGTCGGCTGCGTCGGGCTGCCGGGGATCAGCCATCGCCCGCCGGACTCCGTGCTGTTCTCCCGCGGGGTCCGGACCGTCTTCGCCGCACCGTTCGACGCCCGCCGCCCGCTGCCGGAGTGAGCACCTCGGCGGTCCGCGCGGGCAAGCGTCAGCGGGGACGTCGCCTGGTGTCGAGGTCCTTCATGACGCGTCGGCCGAAGTCGTCCTCGTCCTCGTCCGGCTGCGCGGTGAACGTGAGGGTCTCCTGTAGACCGCGGGTCGTGACCGATGCCTGGACGTCCGGGCTGTCCCATGGCCAGGCGGACACCCAGTCGAGCCGTGCGACGTAGAACATCGACAGGGTGTCGTTCACCTGGTCGTAGAGCCGTAGGGCACGCCTGATCCCGCGGGCGACGCGCCGACCGGACCCCTCAGGGACGGTCCTCGCCAGGGGCACCGTCCCCGAGGTGTCCGTCGCGTCGTCGTCGGTCGGGTCCGCATGGCGGTAGGCCACTCGGTCGGAGGCGGCGTCGTCGACGGCGTCGAGGTACGCCCGCAGGGCGAACCGGTACGCACGCGTCAGGGTTTCGTCAGGCGCCTGAGTGGGCTCCCAGACGACGTCGTCGCCTTCGCGCCGAACGCGTGCCTGCAAGCTCCCGCAGCCGGCCTCGCCGCAGGAGCACCTGCCGAGCAGGACCGGCGTCCCGGCACGGGTCGGCAGGAGCCGCGTGGAGAGTGGGGGCAACAGGTCGTCGGGGTCGAGACCCTTCGGGTTCTGGTACCCGAGCAGGAGATCCAGGTCGTCGACGAACGGCCGGATCGAGGGCATGCCTCGACGGTCGAGGACCGTGAGCAGCCGCAGGGTGGACAGGGGGATGTCGGTCAGAGTGGACATCGTCACGGCGTGAGGTGCCGGGTCCCAGGAGTCCTACAGAAGGCCCTGAGGCTAGCGGCCATCGCGCCCATGTGGCCAGGCTCCACGTCCCCCGATGCGTAAGGCAGGGCCACGATCGACGGTCCCGGCCTGCGCGTCTGATTGACCGATCGGTCAGTCGCCGCGGCGGAGCGGGTTGGGCGCACGTGCCCAAGGGGCGGTTGTCGGCCCGTCACGGGAGGGGGTTCACCACTGCGAGGTTGCGTCGAAGGCGACGACGGGGAGCGTGATGCCGAGTCCGGTCAGCCGCGACCGGAGCTGCGCCAGTTCCGCAGCTGTCGCGTCGGCGCTGAACTGCCCGTAGAGGTTGAGCCGACCCAACTCGTAGATGGCCTCGAGAGCCTGTTCGCAGGTCGAAGCCGGCCAGTCGGCTCCGATCTCGAAGGCTGCGGCGCCGACGTGGCCCTCCCACAGGTCGAGCCGGCTTGTGGCTCCGTAGAGCGGCATCAGTTTCAGCAACGCAGCGACGAGCTGTTCCCTCGGGGTCGTGCAGAGCCCCGACCCCTCGACGGCCTCGGTGAGCAGCGCGACCGCATCCGTGACACCCACGCCTACCTCCGGCTCGACGAAGCGGGGCGCGCGGGTGCGTGCGCCCAAGCCCATCATCCGGAGCGCGCGGCCGCGCGCCCAAGCGCCTCGCTCGTGGCGTTCGGGGTCTGCGGGCTGGCTCCGCGAGGCGCACCGCGGCGGGACAGAACGAAGGACCGCTCGACGCGGTCGCCGTGCGCCGGCGACGAGCTGACCGCGCCGGGCATGCGGGCGGACGCGGTCCGCTCGTCAGCGCGGCAACGATCAGAACGGGTTGGTCGCGGGGTCGACGACCGGGCGGACCTCGACGCCACCGCCGGGGGCGGGCGCCGGGCACAGCTTGGCGATCTCGACGGCATGGTCGAGGTCGCGCGCCTCGATGACGTAGATGCCGTTGAGGGTCTCCTTGGTCTGGACGAACGGGCCGCCCGTCACCGTGCTGCCACCCTTGATCGTGGTGGCCGCCGTCGGCGGCGCGAGCGCCTCCCCACCCGCCAGGGACCCTCCGCGCTCGAAGACCTGCGCGACGAACGTGCTGTGGGCCTCGACCATCGCGGGCCACCCCTCGGGCGGGATGGTCGCGTAGTAGCTCGGGTCTTCGTAGATGAGGATCGCGTACTTGCCCATGGAGCTGCCTCCTGCACTCGTCGCGGGCCGGCCTCCCGGCTCGTCGTCATGAGGACGAACGCGCTGCCGCCGGATGGACAGCCGGGTCCGGATCGTCGTCAAGATTCTTCGTGCACCGTCGCAGAGACGGAGTCGTCGTTGACATACGACCTGTGGCCGTTGCAGCAGGCCGAGCTGCTGGAGCTCGACGACCGTCTCGTCGGCTGCGTCGGGCTGCCGGGGATCAGCGATCGCCCGCCGGACTCTGTGCTGTTCTCGCGCGGGGTGCGCACCGTCTTCGCCGCACTGTTCGACGCCCGCCGCCCGCTGTTCGAGTCAGGGCTGCTCGGCGAGGCTCAGCAGGGAAGTCCTCGGGCGTCGAGGTCGCTGTTGATGCGGCTGCCGAAGTCGGACATCCGGGCTGCCCCGACACCCCGTCCGCCCCCGGCGACGGAGGACATCGACAGGGTGCCGTTCACCTGGTCGTAGAGCCGCAGGGCGCCTCCCGATCTGTCGGGCGACGCCCGCAGGCTCGCTCGCGCACGCCGGGGCTGTGCCCTGTGACGGGCCCCGCGGAGCCCGTCGCCCATCGCGTCCGACATCAGCTCCGGCTTGCGGCGCAAGCTGAACAGCTCGTGACGAGCGCGTTGACGGCGCTGCCCGGCCCGCGCTTCTATGGGTCTTCGAAGACGTGTCCGGTATGGGGAGGCACGATGTCGTCAGCATCCGGTCGTTCGGTGCGCGAGCCGCTGATCGCTGCCGCAGCCATCGTCGGCCTCGCCTTCACGCTCGGTGTCGTCGCCTCCGGACCAGCCGTCGGTTCCGAGGGCGTCATCACGTCGCAGACGGCCACGACCACCTCAGGTAAGCCCCCCACCTCGAGCAAGGCCACCAAGTCGCGCAAGCCGACCTCGCGCAAGGCCACCAAGTCGCGCAAGCCGACCTCGCGCAAGCCGACCTCGCGCAAGCCGACCTCCCGCAGGCCGCCGAGCCCGACGTCGACCAGCCCGACTGCGACCAGCCCGACTGCGACCAGCCCGACGTCGACCAGCCCGACTGCGACCAGCCCGACGTCGACCAGCCCGACGTGGACCAGCCCGACCGCGACCAGGCCGCCGAAGCCCACGTCCCCGCGTGACGGATCGGGATGGCCGTGCGTGGCCCACTGGGTCTGGATCGAGGAGCCTCCGGACAGCGGTTGGGCGTTGTTCTACAGCATCGCCCCTGATGCGCCGCCGGGCACCTTCTGCGGCGCGTGAACGCTTCCTGCCCTTCGAGTACCCGTACGTCCAGCCGTGGGTGCCCCAGGTCGGCGATGACGGCGGCGTTCGGGCCGCTCAGATAGAGCCGCGCCGCATGCTCCGTGGGCGGGCGCCCCGAGATCGAGCCGTCCACGAGCGCGAGTCCTCCGAGACTCGCAGCGATGCCCTCCATGGTTGCGGGCGAGACGGCGTTGAAATCGGCGACGAGGGGACGCGTCCCCGCCGCCTTGGCCGCGCGCCCCACCCCCACGGCCACGTCGAGGCCAGCTGCGGGAGGGACGACGCTCAGCACGACGTCCGCCACCGCCACGGCGTCGCGCAGCGTGGGCACGAGTTTCAACCCCTCGGCCGACGCACGAGACCTGGGGGAACGACCGGCGACGCTAGTCACCACCCGCGCCCCTGCCTCGACGTACCCGTGCCCCAGGGCGGAGCCCATCGCACCTGGACTCAGCACGGCGACCGTCAACACGTAGCCATGAGGACCGGACGCCCCCGGGACTGTAGGAACTCACAAGACCGGTCCTGCAGGCAGCGTCCTGAGCTGCGCGGTGACACGCGAGTGAGACGACGGTCGTCTCACGTTCGTGTCCACTTCCGCCCGATCGTGGCAGGTGCCTCAAGGATCGTTAGGACATCTCGTCGGGCCCGCCGCACAGGGCGAACGACGACGACCCCGCGGCCGTCCGCTAGCTCTAGGTAGCCGAGGCCGCTGAGGTGCTGCACAACCTCGTCGACAAGCGGGCGCAGTTCAAGGGGGAGCCCTCGCGAAAGAGCGGGTAGCTGTCGGCCGCCGCCCGCCTGTGCATAAACCTTCTTCAAGATCGTTAGGGCGACGCGCTGAGAGTCGGGCAGGTCCTGGCGGAGCAGGCCAGCTGTAGTCCGCTCCGCTCCCTCGAAAGCGCCGATTGTACAGTTCGTAAAGTGCCCCGCCAGGCCCGTCGGGATGCTCCGCCAGCCTTCGATCATCCCAATATCACAATTTTGAAACGTCGGGAAGTTCGTCCCCTCGACTACGTCCGACACATCCAGGGTCTCGATCACGCAGCCCGAAAACGCGCTGTCGCGAAGAGCCGTCTTGTCGTCTGCGACCTCCAATCTCTCGATAAGCAGATCTGCTAGGAATGGTCGAGGACTAGTTCCCGGCGCCGATGGCATTCGCATAAGAACGGATGCAGCGTCGAACAGGATTGCGTCGTACAGCCCTTCGTTGGATCTCGCCTGCATGCAGGCGACGATTGCAGTGCCGTCGAACTTGCTGTCCAGGAGGCCGTCGGCGGCGACCTCGGCGACGAGTGCGGAGCTGGTCGTCGACCATTTCGCACGGGAGCGCATCGGGTGTTCCGAGTATGGAGCCGAGAGGTAGCGCGACAGGTCGATCGCGAAGGCCGCATCGGCGAAGTCGGAGTCTACAAATGTCCGCATCTCGTCAGTCGCAGCACCGTCCGATCGCGCCAGCCCGGGCAGCCGAAGCAGCGCTTGAACTCCCTCTTCTTCTGCTTCATATCCACACACTTCGTAAAAGGCGCGACGCATGCTGTCGAGCGAGATGGGCCCGCGCCCGTCTGAGTCCTCGCGAGCAACAAGCGCGATCCGGGCCACGAGCGACTCGAATGTTTCGGCAGGTATGGATGTGACTCTCGCCGCCTCGCGTTCCGACACCAAGCGAATTAGGCGCCGCCATCCTCTCCCGCGTTCCACAGCGCCGAGCAATTCGGAAGACACGACGTCGGGAGCCTGGGCTAAGTATTCGACGAAGAGCGGGCGGGATGGAAGCCAGGCTGGCAGATCGACATCCCCTATGAATGCCTCGACTTGCTCGTCGTCAAAATCGAGTAACTCGAAGTGGATGCAGGTTGGTGGCATGCCCAGCGTGTCATGCAACTCTTTCTGGGAGGCAAAGTATTGGGGTCGGCCCGATACGACAACTGACGCGCTCGAAGGCGTGTCGGCGACAAGTTGGCGCACTGGAGCTAGTGGTCCGTCTTTGAAGTCTTCTGACGGTTGGCCTTGGCGAGGACTTCGTCGGCGGTCTTGGTCCAGGTGAAGGGGTGGGCGCGGTCGTTCCAGCTGTCGATGAACGCGCGGATCTTGGTGTTGAGGTCCTTGACGGAGGTGAACACGCCGCGGCGGATGGCTTGGCGTTCGACGATGCCGAACCAGACCTCGACGAGGTTCATCCAGGAGGCGTGGGTGGGGGTGAAGTGGACCTTGACCTGGGGGTTGGCGGTCAGCCAGTCCTTGATCTCGGTGGTCTTGTGCGCGGCGTAGTTGTCCATGACCAGGTGCAGCTCGGTGTCGGGGTAGGCGCGGGTGACCTGCTTGAGGAACGCCAGAAACTCCTGGTGGCGGTGGCGGGGCTTGCACGCCGCGGTCACGTGCCCGGTGGCGATGTCCAGGGCGGCGAACAGGGTGGAGGTGCCGTGGCGGACGTAGTCGTGGCTGCGGCGCTCGATCAGACCTGGTTGCAGGGGCAGGATCGGCTGGGTCCGGTCCAGGGCCTGGATCTGGGACTTCTCGTCCACGCACAGCACGATCGCGTTCTCCGGGGGCGCCAGGTACAGGCCGACGATGTCGCTGACCTTGGCGACCAGCTGCGGGTCGGTGGAGAACCGGAACGACTCCGCCCGCCAGGGCTGGACCCCGTAGGAGCGCCACGCCCGCGCGACCGTCGCTGGACTGATCTTCAACCGGGCCGCCAGCAGCCGCGAGGACCAGTGCGTCACCCCGAGCCGCTTGGGCGGTGGAACCAGCGTGGCAGCCACGATCGCCGAGTGATCCACGGTCCGGGGCCGGCCCGGGCGGGCCAGGTCGCCCAACCCCGCCAGGCCCGACTTCTGGTAGCGGCCACGCCAGGTCAAGACCGTCGGGACCGACACCCCCAACGCCGCCGCGATCTGCGTGTTCGCCACCCCATCGGCGGCCATCAACACGATCCGCGCCCGCCGCGCAGCACCCGCAGCCACCGTCGAGGCCCGCGTCCACCGCTCCAACTCAGCACGATCACCATCACGAAGCATCAATGCCGGAGCAGGTCGATTCGCCACACTCCATGGTCCCCAACCCCAACCATAAAGTCATTAACGACACGCGACACTAGGGTCTGCCAGCGTATGGCTTTGAGGTCGCGCGCAGTTCCAACCCACCTCGTCGGTACGAGTTCGTCGAACCCGTCCAGAAGTAGATCTGCGTGGCCAGCTCGCCAGGCAGCGATTAGCCCATTCGAACCAGCGAAGCCGATTTCTTCTGCGTGCCTCTGGAGGATCTCACGAGGCGAGCGGAGGCCAACGCAGTCTCGAATGTTGACGTGGATCGGGAATCTGCGAGCGTCCGGCGCCCGGAAATATGCCGAACGCAGCCGTCCAAAAATCTCCTTGAGTGCCGCGCTCTTCCCGATTCCGAAGTCCCCCACTACGATAACACGCCCACCCTGCTCGACTTCGCGGACCACGTCGCTCAGCGTCGCTACTTCTGCATTCGCTGCGAGGCTCAGTGTCGGCTCGACGTATCCCCGAGTTGCGGCCGGGGTGGACATAAGAAGGGCCGACGTGCTCCCGAATGGCGCGTTTCGACGCAAGGCGATGTAGCCCTCGACGTCGACCAGAGTTTTCTGCAGAGTGAGGAAGCTCAGGCAATGTAGCGTTACGCCGTGCGATTTCGCAAGGACGTCTATCGCTCTCTTCTGCTGAATATCCGGCTCTTGTTGAGTTACAAAGTAGCCGGTCGCACTTTTGTAGCGGTTCTTTGGATCGCTTAGGAGGTGCTTGATCAAGCGAGCCAGCTTCTCACCGTCCTTGTTGGCCTTTTCTTTCGTGCGCCACGTGGTGAACTCGTATACGTTTATGGAGGTTTCGTCGATGAAGGCCGCGTCGTGCTCCGCGCCGTCAAACCAGACCGCACCCTGCAGGCCTGATGGGTCGTGCTTGGCTCGTGCGACGGCGAGAGCCCGTTGTTCAAACTCGCGACCAAGGTCCGCGGCGACCATCAGTTCCCTTTCCATCAAGTGGCAGACAGGAGGCCCCAGCGGTGCGCCGGGCTGGTGTCGATGGGAGGTGTTAGCCCGTGCTCGGCAGCGCTCCCGCCGCCGCGTGGATCATCCCCCCGATTTCAGTGATGAGGCGGTGAGAATTGGTGTTTCCCGAGGCGATGTAGTCGGCGATCGCGTTGTGGGAATGCTGGTTGGCGAACACGGCGTCGACGACGGCGTCGGACAGATCAGGCGACTCGAGGAACTGCACGCGGGAGTTGACGCGTGCCTGTTCGACGAGCGCCTCGTTCTCCAGAAGGACGGCCCCCAGAGTGTCGACGAACCCCTCGACCTGGCTGCGTGAGAACTCGGCGCCGAACAGGTCGTTGAGTCTGTCGATGACGGCCTGGAACGCGACGAGCACGGGGTCGGGTGCCTTGCCTGAGCCCGGATCCACCGACGTGATTCGGTAGGCCCTTCGCGTCGGTTCGCTGATCTTCTTCGTGCCGGCGGGCGTGCGGGTTTCCCGGCTCTGCGCCGGTTTTCCACTGTGAAATCGGTGTCGGGCCCTGCCGGGCGGTGGACGGGTCACAACCACGGGTCAAGTGATCATGACGGCGGTGGCCAGGCGCTGCCAGCCGGTGCGCCAGGGCCAACTGGTGGGAAGGTGCAGGGTCAGGCGTCGTGCGGAGCGGGCGATCCGGGCCGGGACGGCGACGAGCCTGGCCCGCAGGGTCGCGGTCGTGGTCTTGGCGTGCAGGCTGCCGGCCACCGCGCCGGCGGCGCGTAGCAGGTTGTGCGCGATCGCGGCGAGCACCAGCCAGGCCGCGTTCGCGGTGAACTTCCCCGACGGCAGGTGCGCCAGGGGTCCGTTCTTGAGGTCGGCGATGACCTGCTCGACGATCGCGTGCGCGCGGTGGGCGGCCTCGGCCTCGAGCATCGAGGCGGGTGAGTCGGTGAACACCGCGTGATGACGGTGGACGGCGAACAGTTCGTCCTGTCCTGCAGCGGCTTCGGGGTTGAGGCGCTTGACCCGCCGCACGATCAGCCGGGCAGTGACCTGCTGGCGTTTCGGGCGGGAGGTGAACGCGGTGAACACCGGAACCTCGGCGACCTCGGCATCGGAGACGAGGTCGCCGGTGCCGGGGTCGGTGAACGCGTTGGGGTAGTGGATGGCGGTCCAGGAGGTTTCGGGGATCGCGGCGATCGCGGCCTTCACGGTCGGGTTCATCCGCGCGGTGACGGAGAACTTCGCCCCGTGCCGGCGGGCGGCGGCGATGACGTCGGCGCCGTAGTAGGCGCTGTCCGCGCGCAGGATGACCAGCGTCCCCTTGCGCGGATCGGCGCCCGCCGAGCGGGCGGTGACCAGGGCGTCGGCGACCAGCCGGGCCGCTCCGCGGACCGAGTTCACCGATCCCTTCCGCAACCGCGTGGCCGCGATCACGGGTGCGGCCAGTGGGGTGGAGATGGTCGCCAGCAGCACGTTCAGGCCTTTGACCTTGGAGTAGCCGTAGCCGGCGCCCTGCTTGGCATACCCGTGGGTGGCCCGGACCGTGTCATCGATGTCGACGTAGGCGACCTGGTCGGCGCCGGGCAGCAGCGGCGTGCACCGAGCCAGGCCCGCCAGGACCCGGGCGGCGACCGCGTCGAGCTGGCGTACGTGCCCGAACGCGAACGTGCGCAGGAAGGTGCCCAACGTGGACGGGGCGCGGATCCCGGTGAACAACCTGGCCATCCCGCCGTGGCGCAGCAGGCCCATGTCGTCGATGGAGTCCGCGCCGGCGACCATCCCCGCGACCAGCGCGGCGACCTTCGCCGGGGCGTTCGCGGCGCCGTCCCCGGACACCGTCACCGTCTCGGCGACCAGGCGGCGCAGACCCGCCCGGTCGGCCAGGGCGACCACCGGGGCCAGCCCGGCGCAGGACACGAGATTCGGGTCGTCAAAGACCGCGGAGACCCGGAACGGGTCATGAGACAGTTGCATCTCACGGGTGCCCTTCTGCTGGTGGATCTGGAACCTTCGACAAGTCCCATGATCCCAGCTCAGAAGGGCATTCGTGCGTCCACAGCCGGATCGGCACCCATGATCAACGGTGGATCCGGGCTGAGCCGGCGGCGACGACGCCGCGCAGGCCAGCGCCGCTGCCGAGGCTGATGTCCTGGGTCCCGCCGGGCGTGTGCTTGATCTTCTTGAGCACTACATCGGAGACGTCGATCTCGGCGGTGACCGTCGTTGGGCGGATGTATCGCTCGAGCAAGCGCAGGAAGATCGCGCGCTTCTCGAGCTGGGTGTCGGCGTAGTCGACGACCTGGCTCATGAAGTCGTAGAGCCGCACGAACGTGCCGACGTCCTTGCGGAACTGGTCGAGCGCCTCGACCTCCGCCGTGTCCTCACGGCGGACCGCATCGGTGTACCTCTTAGCGAACTCGTCGCGGGCTGGCTTGATCGTCGCAGCCAGTGAGTTGTTGCCGGCCCGCCCGACCCACGCGGCCACGCATGCATCGACCTGCGCTTCGGTGAAGACAGCCGCCTGGTCGAGCTTGGCCGAGATGTCGTGGACGACGTTGGGGTCGGTCGTCGTCTCCAGTCGCGCGTCCGTGTAGTACGGCTCGAACGACTTGCGGATCTCCTCGGGGTCGTTGACGAAGTCGAGGACGAAGGTGACGTCCTTGCGCACGCCAGACGGAGTCCGGTAAGTGCGGTTGAGCCGTGAGAGGGTCTGGACCGCCAGGACACCGGACAGGCGCTTGTCGACGTACATCGCGGATAGCAGCGGCTGGTCGAACCCCGTCTGGAACTTGTTCGCGACGAGCAGCACCTTGTACTCCGGGCCGGCGAACGCCGAAGCGATCTGTGAGCCGACCTTCGTCGGGTTCATCGACGACTCGGTGAACTGGCCCGGCCCGGTCTCGGCGTCCTCCACCGAGCCGGAGAAGGCGACGAGCGTGCCGATGTCGGTGTACCCGCGCTTGGCGATGTACTCGTCGATCTGGGTCTTGTACCGGACTGCAGCCTTCCGGGAGTCGGTGACGACCATCGCCTTCGCGTGCCCATCGAGGAGATGAGAGACGTTCTCGCGGAAGTGCTCAACGATGATCGCGCACTTCTGGCTGATGTTGGTCGGATGCAGCTTCACCCAGCGCATCACGCCCTTGGTCGCCGCGGCCCTGTCCACGAGCAGGTCCTCCATGGCCCGCTCGACCGCGCTCTCCTGGCCTTCGGTCTGCTGCGGAACACCCGCGACGGCGCGGGCGATCTGGAAGGCCGTGCCGTAGGTCTGGTACCCGCGCAGCACGTCGAGGATGAACTCCTCCTCGATGGCCTGCTTCATCGTGTACGCGTGGAACGGCCGAGGGATGCCATCGGCGTCCGGGGTACCGAACAACTCAAGGGTCTTGGCCTTCGGCGTCGCGGTGAAGGCGAAGAACGACACGTTCGGCGTCGTCGCCCGCGCAGCCATCTCCGCTGCCAGCTCGTCCTCGATCGAGATTTCCCCACCGTCGTCAAGGTCAGCCCGCTCCGCAGCCGACAGGATCGTCCGGATCTTTCCGGCGGTTGCCCCTGACTGTGAGGAGTGCGCCTCGTCGGCAATGACGGCGAACGTCCGGCCGGCCAGACCCTTGTTCGCGGCGATGGTCTCCATCGCGAATGGGAAGGTCTGCAGCGTGACGACGACGATCAGCTTGCCTCCCGTCAGCGCCTGAGCCAGCGCCTGGGACTTCGAGCCCGACCTACGAGCTTCGACCTCGTCGACGGTCGTGATGATGCCTTCGCCGCCCGACGTACCGGTGTCGGCGGAGTCGATCTGGCGGACCGCGACCTGCAGCTGGTCGTCCAGGACGGTGCGGTCCGTGACGACGATGACGGTGTTAAAGACCTTGCGGTCCTGGTCGTCGAACAGCCGCGCCAGGCGGTGCGCGGTCCACGCGATCGAGTTCGTCTTCCCGGAACCGGCCGAGTGCTGGATCAGGTACTTCTGCCCCGTCCCGTGCTCGCGGGCATGCGCTACCATCGCGGTGACGGCCTCCCACTGGTGGTAGCGCGGGAAGAGAAGCGTTGTCGCCTTGCTCACCGCACCGCTGATTGGGTCACGCGACTGCTTGGTTTCGACGTGGCAGAACTTGCCCAGGATCGTCAACCACGCGTCGCGGTCGAGGACCTTCTCCCACAGGTACGACGTCGCCGATCCGTGTGGGTTCGGGGCGTTGCCCTTCCCGCCGTGCCCATCGCCGGCGTTGAACGGCAGGAAGTGGGTCAGGTCCCCGGCGAGGCGGGTCGTCATCCACACCTCCTCGTTCGACACCGCGAAGTGCACGAGCGCGCGATTACCGAACCCGAGCAGCGGCTGCACGTGCCCACCAGGGTCCTTGGGCTGACGAGCCTTCTTGTACTGGTCGATCGCCTCGGCGACCGATTGGGTGAAGTCCGTCTTCAGCTCGAGCGTCGCGACCGGTAGGCCGTTGACGAACAGAACCAGGTCGAGCGAGCGGCTGTCCTTCGTGGAGAAGTGCACCTGCCGCATGACCCGAACGCGGACCTTGGCGTAGTCAGCCAGGGTCGTCGGGTTCAGCGCGGTCGCGGGCTTGAACTGACACATGCGGAACGCTGACGACACGTGCTTCAACCCGCGCCGCAGCACGTTCAGCGTGCCGCCACCTTGGTCGGCTGGGGCGTCGAGCACCTTGCACAGCCGGTCCAGCAGCGCGCTCGTAGCGGCTGGCTCCTGCGATGTGCCCGCCTTCACGGACTTGGCGAACTCCTTGGGCTGGGTGTCCTGTAGCCAGCCCAGCACATCGCCCGGGATAATCGCGCGTTCCCGGTCGTACTCCGTACCGGGCTCGTGGTCCGTCGATGAATACAGCCAACCGTGTGAGGCCAGGTGCGTGCACAACTCAAACTCAAAGGTTTTCTCGTTGTAGTCCGCCATCACGCCACCCCCAGTGTTGCTCGGCCCGCAGTGCGCACATCGATCTGGCCGGTAACGGCCGCAGTAATCAGTGCGGCACGCCGCTCCTTGACGAGATCGACGTGCTGCTGGATCTTTTCGATGAGCGCGTCGATTCGCGCCAACTGGTGCTCTATGTGCTCGACGATCTCGCGCTGGTCCTCGATCGGCGGCACGGGGATGGATATTGCCGCGGCCACCGGTTGATATATGGTCTTGTGCGTCGATCCCATCACCAGCGAGCGAAACTCGTCTCGCATCGCGTGGAAGACCCTGAGCAAGAAACGAGGCAGCAGGTTGGGTCCGCAGACCCAGTTCCAGTAGTCCTGGCTCGTCGCCATCGGGACCGGCATTATCCCAGCGAAGCCCACCGACGCTGTGCGCGACAGCACCACGGTCTCGGCGGGTAGGAGTTCGGCTGCGGAGTTCGCGAGCCCGAGTTCGCTGATCTGCGTCTGCGTCTCTGGCGACAGGTAGGTGGTGCGCCCGTCGCGGAGCTGCCACACGTCCGCCAGCGTCACCCAGGGGATGGTGCAATCGGTCCAATAGCTTGGCTCGGTGCGGCTTGGCGTGTGGCCGGTTCTCATAGCCGCGTAGCGGCGGATGTTGGCGACATCCCACGTAACGGGGACGCTCCCGGCCCAACGGAGTCCACTCGGGCGCAATTGAGCGTCCTTATGCGTTCCGCGCGTCACAGCGTCGACGATAATCGCTTGGCGGCGTTCGCTGAGGGTGGTCATGAGTTGTGTCTGCTTGGCGTCATAGGGTGAGTGCACCGCACGGGATTCCGGCCTGGCGGTAGGATAGCGCAGGTTTCGGGATCGTCGGATACGAGAATTGGTGCGATCGGGATGCGTGGCGTGGAATTGACCGTTGCCGATCGGGAAATGATTTCTCGGGGGATCGCGGCGGGGTCCAGTTTCCGTGGGATAGCGGTGGTGCTGGGCCGCAATCACGGGGTGGTTTGTCGGGAGGTCGCGCGTAACGGTGGCCGTGAGGCCTACCGGGCGGTCGTGGCGCAGAAGCGCGCTGATGCCCAACGGGGACGGCCGAAGGAGCGGGTCCTCGTGGCGTCGCAGCGGCTGCACGACGCGGTCAACGCCGGCCTGGGCAGGAAGTGGTCCCCGGCCGAGATCAGCCGCCGGCTGCGGGTGGACCATCCCGACGACGAGACTATGCGGGTGTCCCACGAGACGATCTACCAGTGCCTGTACCTGCAGGCTCGCGGGGAACTGCGGACCCAACTGAAGATCAGCCTGCGTCAGGGCCGGACCCGGCGCGTACCGTCGTCGAGGATCGCCCAGGTCAAGGGCCAGATCGTCGGCATGGTCAACATCAGTGAGCGGCCCGCGGAGGCCGCTGACCGGGCCGTGCCCGGACACTGGGAAGGCGACCTGATCATCGGCGCCGGCGGGAAGTCGCAGATCATGACGCTCGTCGAGCGGACCACCCGGTACGCGATGCTCGTACGGGTCCCCTACGACCGCACAGCCGAACGGTGCGCGATCCTGCTCGCCGCGAAGATCGCCACCCTGCCCGAGTTCCTCCGCAAGTCCATCACCTGGGACCAGGGCAAGGAGATGGCCGCTCACGCGAAGTTCACCATTGTCTCCGGCGTCCCCGTGTTCTTCTGCGACCCCCACAAGCCCTGGCAGCGCGGCACCAACGAGAACACCAACGGCCTCCTCCGCCAATACTTCCCCAAGGGCACCGACCTCTCCGGCTACACCCAAGCCGAACTCGACGCCGTCGCCGACGAACTCAACGACCGCCCCCGCGCCACCCTCAACTGGATGAAACCCACCGAAGAACTCAACCGCCTACTCCAGGCATCAACTGGTGCACCCACCACTTGACACCGCCCTGTTTCGCAATCAGTGTGTCGAGCCGCGATGTCTGCTCGTCCAGGAAGTCCGCGATGGCCTCTTGCTCTTGTTGAGGAGGATCTGGAATAGCGAGTGCTGCAAGTTTCTCGGTGGTCAAGTGAGCAAACGTCGATCCCGAACAAAGCGCCTCGAAGTAGCGAGCGTCACGGTAGCATCGGAGCGTGTAAGCCAGCATTCGAGTCGATGCGGTCGATCTGGCGCGAATCCGATTCACCGTCTTTTGAAACGACAACCCGGGTAGGTCGCGGTCTAGGCGCACGGCGGTACCGACAGCGCCACCCTCCACAACGAGGAGGTCGCCCGCGCGGAGGTCAAGGTGAGCCGATTCGCTAGGGCTGAACGGCATCGTCTTCAAGTCAAGTAGCGACAGTCCTGAATCTTGGATGTTTGCTGCCCGAATGTAGGGAAGGGGAATCGCACCGTCCGGTGGGTTCTTTGCTGTGTCGAGCATTTTTCCGAGCGTGACCTCGTACGCGTAGGACAAGCGCGCCCTCTTGCCGCGCCAACCATCGAGCGGGTTCGCGGCCCGAGGGGCGACGCTCTTCACGCCTCGACCTCGCGGAGCAGGCGAAGGATCTCACCGACGAGCGCGTTGAGATCGCGGTCAATTTCATCTAACGGTCTTGGGGGAACGTACGTGTAGAAGTGTCGGGTGAACGGGATCTCGTAGCCGACCTTCGTCTTGGCGTGGTCTACCCAAGCGTCGGGCACGTGGGGTAGCACCTCGGTGCGGATGTAAGCGTCTATGACTGCCTGATCGGTGCCGTCGGCGTCCGCGGTCTTGGGGGTACCGTTCCAGCCGAAGGGGACGTTTTCGTTGTCGCGCAGCTTCGGGTCAGGCTCAAGGTTGCCCTTGGTGTCGCGGATCTCGTCGGCGGTCT
Organism: Kineosporiaceae bacterium; assembly: GCA_046330935.1. GTDB lineage: Bacteria > Actinomycetota > Actinomycetes > Actinomycetales > Kineosporiaceae > JAXLRU01. The sequence goes on along the minus strand of JAXLRU010000002.1, from coordinate 126,624 downwards.
CGTCACGCTCGCCGATCGTGAGCCACAGGGCCCGGCGCTGCGGCGTGGTTAGCGAGACGTCGTTCGAGCCGAGGTGCTTGCCAAGGTCCTTCATAAAGGCGTCGCGATTGAGGTATGGCGATTCGCCGAAGCTGGCTAGCGCGTCCGCGAGTCGGTCGCGGTTGACGCCTCGGAGCTTCGGCTCGTCACAGACGAGCGCGATGCGCTCCGGGGAGCAGGCGAAGCGCATGCGCAACGGGCGCTCGACGGTGATCGTCCAGTAGCCGAAGTCCTGGGTGTCGAAAATCTTCGAGGTCTGGCTGGTCTCGAATGCGTGGTAGTCGGCGAGGATCTCCTTGCGGTTGACGTCGCTGATCTCGACACGCTTTGCGCCGAGCGACTTGCGCATCTTGCTGAACCGTCCAGAGCCGTCGATGAGTTGCACCTTGCCGGTTCGCTCCTCAGTTTTCGTGTTGTCGAGGATCCACACGTAGGTTGAGATACCTGTGTTGTAGAACATGTCGGTCGGCAACGCGACGATGGCCTCGACGAGATCCTTTTCGAGCAGCCAGCGCCGGATCTCGGACTGGCCGGAGCTCGCGCCACCGTTGAACAGCGGCGATCCGTTCATGACCACCCCGACTCGGCCGCCACCCTGCGATGCCAGGCGCATCTTGGATGCAAGGTGTAGCAGGAAGAGCATTTGACCGTCACCCACGCCCGGTAGTCCTGGGCCGAAGCGGCCGGCGGACCCGAGCTTGTGCTCGTCCTTGACAGCCTTCTCCGACGCCTTCCAATCGACGCCGTACGGCGGATTGGCCAGGCAGTAGTCGAATGTCATGCCGGGGAACTTGTCGTCGGACAGCGTGTCCCCGAGCTTGATGTTGTCGGGGTTCTGGCCCTTAGCGAGCAGGTCGGACTTGCAGATCGCGTACGACTGGTCGTTGATCTCCTGCCCGTACAGGGTCAGGCGGGCGTCGGGATTCTCGTCGCGCAGGTGCTGCTCGGCCAGCGACAACATTCCTCCGGTCCCTGCCGCGGGGTCGTAGACCGTGCGCACGGCGCCCCTCTCGGCCAGGGCGGCGTTGTCCTCGGCGAAGATGAGGTCGACGACCAGCCGGACCGCGTCACGGGGCGTGAAGTGGTCACCAGCTGTGGCGTTCGACGCCTCGGCGAAGCGGCGGATCAGGTCCTCGAACAGGTCCCCCATGTCGGAGTTCGAGATGGCATCCGGGTGCAGGTCGACCTTCGCAAACCGCTCGACCACGAGGTAGAGCCGGTCCTTCTCGGCGAGCTTGGCGACAACCTCGACGAACTTGAACTGGTCGAAGACGTCGATGGCCGACGAGAACGAGTGCACGTACTCGACGAGGTTCGCCTGCAGGCCGTCCGGGTCCTGTAGTAGACCGGTCAGCGTGAACTTCGAGGTGTTGTAGAACCGCAGTCCGGTTGCCCGCCGGACGAGCGACGCCTGACGCATCTCGGAGTTGACGCCGGCGATGAGGCTAGCGATCTGCTCGCGGTGTGGCTCGAGGATCGCGTCGAGGCGGCGCAGGATCGTCATCGGCAGGATGACGGATCCGTACTCGTGCTGCTGGTACGGGCCGCGGAGCTGATCCGCAATCCCCCACACGAAACTGCCGAGCTTGCTCACCCGTTCCGACTCCAACTCTGCTCGCGCGGTGCCGCGACGCACGTGCCGTGCGCTGCGGTCGCAGGCTATCGCTGGCGTGCAGTCTGGATGGAGTGGTCCGCATGGCTGGAGCATGCAGGCGAGTTGAGCCCACCAGACTCAAGTTCCATCAGTCTCGGCTTGACACCCCGGAGACCTCGAGGCACCTTGAGTGCAGGCAACTCAACCCTGGCCGGCGACCACGCGCGGCCGAGATCCAAGATCCGAGGAGCAACCAGTCATGGCACGTGCGGTCGGTATCGACCTCGGCACGACGAACTCCGTCGTCGCCGTCCTGGAGGGTGGCGAGCCCACCGTCATCGCCAACGCCGAGGGCGGCCGCACGACCCCCTCGGTCGTGGCGTTCACCAAGTCGGGCGAGAACCTCGTGGGCGAGCTGGCCAAGCGCCAGGCCGTCACGAACGTCGACCGGACCATCCGCTCCGTCAAGCGCCACATCGGCACCGACTGGAGCGTCGGGATCGACGACAAGGCGTACTCCCCGCAGGAGATCAGCGCCCGCATCCTGCAGAAGCTCAAGCGCGACGCGGAGGAGTACCTGGGCGAGAAGGTGACGGACGCCGTCATCACCGTCCCCGCGTACTTCAACGACGCGCAGCGCCAGGCGACCAAGGACGCCGGCCAGATCGCCGGCCTCAACGTCCTGCGCATCATCAACGAGCCCACCGCGGCAGCCCTCGCCTATGGCCTGGACAAGGGCAAGGAGGACGAGCTCATCCTCGTCTTCGACCTCGGCGGCGGCACGTTCGACGTCAGCCTCCTCGAGGTGGGCAAGGACGAGGACGGCTTCTCCACGATCCAGGTCCGCTCCACCGCGGGCGACAACAAGCTCGGCGGCGACGACTGGGACCAGCGCATCGTCGACCACCTCGTCACCACCGTGAAGAACAGCTCCGGCGTCGACCTGTCGAAGGACAAGATCGCCATGCAGCGCCTCCGCGAGGCGGCCGAGCAGGCGAAGAAGGAGCTGTCGAGCGCCACCTCCACGAGCATCAGCCTGCAGTACCTGTCGATGACCGAGAACGGCCCGGTCCACCTCGACGAGAAGCTGACCCGCTCGCAGTTCCAGCAGATGACCGCCGACCTCCTCGAGCGCACCAAGGCGCCCTTCCGTCAGGTGATCAAGGACGCGGGCGTCCAGCTCTCGGAGATCCACCACATCGTCCTCGTCGGCGGCTCCACCCGCATGCCCGCCGTCGCCGACGTCGTCCGCGAGCTGACCGGCGGCAAGGAGCCCAACAAGGGCGTCAACCCCGACGAGGTCGTCGCCGTCGGTGCGGCCCTGCAGGCCGGCGTCCTCAAGGGCGAGCGCAAGGACGTCCTGCTGATCGACGTCACCCCGCTGTCCCTGGGCATCGAGACCAAGGGCGGGATCATGACGAAGCTGATCACCCGCAACACGGCGATCCCGACCAAGGCGTCCGAGGTCTTCACGACGGCCGACGACAACCAGCCGAGCGTGCTCATCCAGGTCTTCCAGGGCGAGCGCGAGCTGGCCCGCGACAACAAGCCGCTGGGCACGTTCGAGCTCACCGGCATCGCGCCGGCGCCCCGCGGCGTCCCGCAGATCGAGGTCACCTTCGACATCGACGCCAACGGCATCGTGCACGTCTCCGCGAAGGACCGCGGCACGGGCAAGGAGCAGTCGATGACGATCTCCGGCGGCTCCGGCCTGCCGAAGGACGAGATCGACCGCATGATCCGCGAGGCCGAGGCGCACGCCGAGGAGGACCGCCAGCGCCGCGAGGAGGCCGAGGCGCGCAACTCCGCCGAGCAGCTGGTCTGGAGCACCGAGAAGTTCCTCGCCGACACCGAGAACCTGCCCGAGGACGGCAAGAAGACGGTGCAGGACGCCGTCGACGAGCTGAAGAAGGCCCTCGCCGGTACGGACCTCGAGGAGGTCAAGACCAAGCAGGCCGCCCTCGCCAAGGCCAGCCAGGAGCTGGGCGCCTCGCTGTACGCGGCGGCCGGTGACGGCGCCGGTGCGGGCGCAGGCGCCGGTGCCGGGGCCGGCAGCAGCACCCCGCAGGACGACGACATCGTCGACGCCGAGATCGTCGACGAGGACAAGTGATGTCGCCCCAGCCCGACGGCGGCGCGTTCGCTCCCGGCGGTGCCTTCTCCGGCACCGCCGGGGGTGAGGCCGGCGACGAGCAGGAGCGGCCCGTCGTCCGCGACAAGCGCCGGCTCGACCCCGAGACCGGCCGCGTCCGCGAGGTCTACTCCGCCACGGAGCCCGACCCGGCGGACGCGGCGGGCGCACCGGACGCCGGACCGGACGCCGTGGGCGCACCGGACGCCGCAGGGTCACCGGCCGCGGGTGCCCCGGGAGGGGCGGGCGACGAGCTGTCGGCCGACCTCGTGGCCGCGCAGAAGCGCTCGGAGGAGCTGCTGGGCGACCTGCAGCGCCTGCAGGCCGAGTACGTGAACTACCGCCGCCGCGTCGAGCGCGACCGCGACGTCGCGCGCGGGACGGCCGTGGCCGCCGTGCTGGAGTCGCTGCTGCCCGTCCTCGACGACGTGCACCTGGCCCGTCAGCACGGCGACCTCGACGGCGGACCGTTCGCGGCCATCGCCGAGAAGCTGGAGACCACGCTGCAGCGCTTCGGCCTGCAGCGTTACGGCGCCCCGGGCGAGGCGTTCGACCCGGCCGTGCACGAGGCCCTGATGAACGTGCAGGCCGAGCTGCCCGAGGGCACCGAGACCACCACGGTGGTGCAGGTGCTGCAGCCCGGATACCGGACCGGCGACAAGGTCCTCCGGGCGGCGCGCGTCGCCGTCGCCGACCCGCAGTAGGCACGGCGGCAGGCACGCGGGAGGCACTGCGCCGAAGCGGTCGACGTTCCACCGATGCGTGGGACGTCGACCGCTCGGGCCGACAGGGACCCCGGGACCGCACCGAGGGCCGAGCACCACGACAGGCACCACCACGAGGAGACGTGAGGGCTGATGGCGGGCCAGGACTGGTTCGAGAAGGACTTCTACGCCGCCCTCGGCGTGCCCTCGAACGCCTCCGAGGACGAGATCAAGAAGGCGTACCGCAAGTTGGCGCGGCAGTACCACCCCGACGTGAACCCGGGGGACTCCAGCGCGGAGAAGCGGTTCAAGGACGTCGGCGAGGCCTACGGCGTGCTCAGCGACGCCGAGCAGCGCCGCCAGTACGACGCCGTGCGCGCGATGGCCCGCGGGGGCGCCCGGTTCACCGCCGGGGGAGCCCCGGGCGGGGGCGGCGCCGGCTTCGAGGACCTCCTGTCCAACCTGTTCGGCGGCGGCCAGTTCGCCCCGGGCGGGGCGCCGGGCGGGCGCAACGTGCGCTTCACCACCACCCCCACGTCGGGCCCCGCGGGCGCCACGGGCCCCGGCTCGCCGATCTTCGAGGACCTCTTCAACGGCATGTTCACCCAGCCCACGGGGGCGGGGGCGGGCACCGGCTACCGCGCCCCGCGCGGCCCGCGCCGCGGCGAGGACCTCACCACCGAGGCCACCATCACCTTCCGCCAGGCCGCCGAGGGCGCCCTGCTGACGCTGCGCGTCGACGACCCCCGCCACGGCCCTCGCACGATCCGCACCCGGCTGCCCGCGGGCGTCCGCGACAACCAGAAGATCGTGCTGCGCGGCAAGGGCAGCGCGGGCGACCCCGGCGCCGAGCCGGGCGACCTCGAGGTGCGCGTGCACGTGGAGTCCCACCCGCTGTTCACCCTCGACGGGCACGACCTGCGGATCAGCCTGCCGGTCACGTTCGCCGAGGCGACCCTCGGCGCGCAGGTCGAGGTGCCCACCCTCGACGGCTCCACGGTGCGGGTGAAGGTCCCCGCCGGGACGTCGTCGGGCAAGGTCCTGCGGGTGCGCGGCAAGGGCGTCGTGGGCGGCTCGAAGACCGGCGACCTGCTGGTCACCGTCGCGATCGCCGTCCCGCAGAAGGTGGACGGCGCCACGCGGCAGGCGTTGGAGGCCCTGCAGGCGGCCACCGCCGGGCAGGACCCGCGTGCCGACCTCGCCGACGTCGCGCGGGGTTGGGCGCAGGCGCACGGAACCGCGGCGACGGGTACCTGAGGACGGAGGCGGCCATGCACGGCGACGGACCCATGTTCGACGAGACCGCCCCCGTGTTCGTCATCTCGGTGGCGGCGCAGCTCGCCGGGATGCACCCCCAGACGCTGCGCCAGTACGACCGGCTGGGGCTGGTCAGCCCCGGCCGCACCGCCGGCCGGGGCCGGCGCTACTCGGCGCGCGACATCGCCATGCTCCGCGAGGTGCAGCGGCTGTCCCAGGAGGAGGGCGTCAACCTCGCCGGGATCAAGCGGATCCTCGAGCTGACGTTGGAGAACGCGCGGCTGCGCGACACCCTCGCCGCGATGCAGGACGAGCTGGCCGAGGCCCACGCGCGCCTGGCCGCAGGGCGGCGCATCTTCGCCGCCGGCCCCAGCGGCGACATCGTCGCCTACCCCCCGGGACGGCGTCCGCGCGGCGAGAGTGCCGCGTCCGGCTCGTCCACGGCCCTCGTCGTCTGGCGTCCCGGCCGCCGCTGAACCGGTTCCGCCGGCTCGTCGGCAACCTTTCCCGACCCTCGGGTGACTACAGGCCCGCGGAGAGGTTCCGCGTTCGTCGACGAATGCGAGTTCGGGCATGAGCAGAAGCGTGAAGGTACCGCTGCGTGCGGCAGTGGCGACGGCGGTGGCCGCGGGCGCCGTGGCGGCGGTCCCGTTCCTGACCCAGCCCGCGGGCGCCGTCCAGACCGTCCCCCTCGGCTACGCGGCCGCCAACGGCGGCACGACCGGCGGCTCGGGCGGAGCCACCGTCACCGCCACCACCGGCACCGCGATCCACCAGGCGTTGTGCTCCCGCCCGTCGGCGAGCACCCCGATCGTCATCCAGGTCTCGGGCACGATCAGCCTCGCGAACACCACGAAGGTGTCGAGCTCGACCAGGTCGTGCGACACGGCCTCGGACGCGATCGAGCTGAAGGGCGTCAGCAACGTCACCCTGATCGGCTCGGGTACCGCGGTGTTCGACGGGATCGGCATCCACCTGCGCGAGGCGCGCAACATCGTGATCCGCAACGTGTCGGTGCGCAACGTCAAGAAGTCGAACGGGCCCACCTCCAACGGCGGCGACGCGATCGGCATGGAGTCGGGCGTCAGCAACGTCTGGATCGACCACAACTCGCTGTCGGCCTCCGGCGGCGAGGACCAGGGCTTCGACGGCCTGCTCGACATGAAGGCGGGCGTCACCTACGTCACCGTCTCGTACACGACCTTCCGCAACTCCGGACGCGGCGGGCTGATCGGCTCCAGCGACACCGACAAGGGCAACGGCCCCGTGACGTTCCACCACAACTGGTACGAGAACGTCGATTCCCGGACGCCGCTGCTGCGCGCCGCCACCGCGCACCTGTTCGACAACTACTACAGCCACCTCAACAGCTCGGGGATCAACCCCCGCAACGGCGGCCGGGCGCGGGTGGAGAACAACTACTTCAAGGACTCCCAGAACGTGCTCGGCACGTTCTACACCGACCTCCCCGGCTACTGGGAGGCGAAGGGGAACGTCCTCGACAACGTCACCTGGACCCCGAAGGACGCCGAGACCAACCCCGCCGGGCCGTCGATGACGTCGAACGCCAGCGTGAGCGTCCCCTACGCCTACACCCTCGACCCGGCCGCCTGCGTCCCCGCGATCGTCCAGGCCACCGCCGGCGCCGGGACGAACCTCGCGACGTCCGCGGGCTGCGGGCAGACGACGCCGCCCACCACGTCGTCCGCGCCCACCACCACGACGACGAAGACGACGAAGACCAAGACCACGAAGAGCCGGACCAAGACCCGCAAGACCAAGACGCGGACGAGGACCCGCACGCCCAAGCCGACCACCACGACGTCCACGACGGCGCCCACCACGACGCCGCCGTCGAACGGCGCGATCTACGCGGCCCCGGGCGGCTCCGCCGGTGCGGCGGGCACGCAGTCCGCCCCGACGACCCTCGCGGCGGCGCTCACCCGCGTCGCCCCCGGCGGCACCGTCTACGTGCGCGGCGGCGTCTACTCGCTGTCGACGCCCCTGGTGATCGCCACGGGCAACGACGGCACCGCCGCGGCGCCGAAGACGCTGGCCGCCTATCCCGGCGAGCAGCCGGTGCTCGACTTCTCGGCGATGTCGGAGGACCCGGCCAACCGCGGCCTGACCGTGAACGGCGACTACTGGCACGTCCTCGGCCTCACGGTGCAGCGGGCGGGCGACAACGGGATCTTCGTCGGCGGCAGCCACAACGTGATCGAGCGGGTCGTCACGGCCTTCAACCGCGACAGCGGCCTGCAGATCTCGCGCGCCGACTCCACGACGCCGTCCTCCGACTGGCCGTCGTACAACCTCGTCGTCTCCTCGGAGTCCCACGACAACGCCGACTCCGACGGCGAGGACGCCGACGGGTTCGCGGCCAAACTCACCGCGGGCCCCGGCAACGTGTTCCGGTACACCGTGTCGCACCACAACATCGACGACGGCTGGGACCTGTTCGCCAAGCCCGAGACCGGGCCCATCGGCGTCGTCACCATCGAGGACTCGCTGTCCTACGCCAACGGCACCCTGTCCAACGGCACGGTGAACACCAACGGCGACCGCAACGGCTACAAGCTGGGCGGCAGCGACATCAAGGTGGACCACGTCGTCCGCCGCAGCATCGCCTACAAGAACGGCCACCACGGCTTCACCTACAACAGCAACCCTGGCTCGATGAGCATCTCGGGCAACCTGTCGATCGACAACGGCGAGCGCAACTACTCCTTCGACGCCGGCACCTCGACGTTCACGAACAACGCCTCCTGCCGGTTCTCGGGCGGCGGCAGCACCGACAAGACGGTCGGCAACGTCGGCAGCACGAACCAGTTCTGGTCGGGCTCCAACGGCTCGCGGTGCGGCGCCTACTCCGGCGCCCTGGCGTGGTCCTTCGCCTCCGACGGCAAGCTCGTGGTGACCCTCGGCGGCCGCCTGGTCTCGCTGTCCTGAGCCGTTGACCCGGCGCCGTCCGGGAACGCCGAAGGGGCCGGCCCGCTGCGTGCGGACCGGCCCCTTCGGCGTGGGGGTGGGAGCGTCAGCTCCCGACGAGGATCTGCGCGAGCAGGATCTTCACGACCATCGCCACGGGGTAGACCAGGGCGTAGCCGAGGGCGACCCGCTGGTCGAAACCGGTGCGGTCGTTGGCGTAGGCGAGGACGGCGGGCTGGGTCTGCGACCCGGCCAGGACGCCTGCCATGCGCATCCCGCCGACCTTGAACAGCGGCTGGACGATGAACAGCTGGATGGCCACCGAGGTGAGGGTGACGACGGCGCCGACGACGGCGATCTTCCAGCCCAGGTCGGAGCTGACGGCCTTGACGAACTGGCCACCGGCCTTGGTGCCGGCGTAGGCGAGGAAGGCCAGCATGCCGATGTGCGACAGGGCCGTGGCGGCGGTGTGGGGCAGGGTCAGCACGAGCGGGCCGACGCGGCCGACGCGGCCGAGGATGAGGCCGAGGATCAGGGTGCCGGCGGCGGCGCCGAGCTCGAACCCGCCACCGGGCAGGTTGAACTTGATGCTGCCGAGCGCCACACCGAGGGCCATGCCGAGGCCGAGGCCGACGGGGTTGATGTCGGACAGGCCGCGCACCGAGTCGCCCAGGTGCTTGCTGACCTCCTTCATCTTGCCGTGAGGTGCGATGACGCGCAGGCGGTCACCGGGCTGGAGCACGAGGTCCTCGGCGGCGATCATGTCGACGTCGCCGCGGCGGACACGGGTGACCGTGGCGCCGAACTTGCCGAAGAGGTCCAGGCTGCCGAGGGTGCGGCCGGCGAGGTCGCCCTTCGAGAGGGTGATCCGGCGGAAGTCGAGCTCGCGGCGGTCGGCGGTGAGCTTGTGCGAGGACGCGTGGCCGAGCTCGGCGGCGACCTTGTCGACGACCTCGCGGGGGCCGACGACGGTGACGAGGTCGCCCACCTCGAGGCGGTCCTCGTGGTCGGCGACGAGCACGGGGCTGGTCTCGCCGTGACGCACGCGCGAGAAGGTGAGCTTGTTGCCGTAGGCGGCCTCGATCTCGCGCAGGCGCGGGTGGTCGGTGCGCTCGACGCGGACGGTCACGTTGGTGAGGCCGGCGGCGGCGCCGTCGTCGTCGCCCTTGCGGCCCAGCGCGATCGAGGCGGCGATCAGCATGCCGACGACGCCGAAGAGGTAGGCGATCGAGTAGCCGATGGTGGGCTGGGCGGCCTGCGCGGGGTCGGTGATCCGCTCGGTGGCGGCGGCCAGCGCCGGGGTGTTGGTGAGACCACCGGCGAAGGTGCCGGCGATGACGTGGCGGTTGAGACCGAGTGCGGAGCCGAGGCCCCAGGCGACGCCGGCGGCGGCGATCAGCGCGCCCGACATGGCGAGCATGATCCGCCAGCCGGTCTTCAGCACCGAGAAGAAGCCCGGGCCGGCCATCATGCCGATCGTGTAGGTGAACAGCGCCAGGCCGAGCTCACCGACCTCCTTCGACACCTTGATGTCGACGCCCCAGTGGTTGGCGGTCGCGGTGAAGGCGATGGACGCGAACAGGACGGCGGCGGGGCCGATCTGGACGCCGAACACGCGGACGTGCCCCAGCGCGGCACCGATGCCGATCAGGAAGAAGAGCACCAGGAGGGGCTCGTCCTTCAGGTACTCGAATACGGCGTGCACGATGGCCTCTTCCGTCTTCAGCGGCTGCACCCCGACGGTCGCCGGAGCGGTTCGTGTCAAGCGTTGCGGAGTCGCGGGGAGCCGGGACGGGCGAAGGTCCCGGCGAGCGGGGCGCCCCGTTGGCGGGTCGCGCTCGCGAGGCCCGAGCCGGGACCCAGGGCCCGTGGTTTCGGGTGGCTTGTGCCCATCGGTCCGATCCTGACCGGCTGCGCCGGGGCTGTCACGCACCGGTTTCCTGCTCTTCCCCGCGTGCGTCGTGCGCGCGCCGTGCGCGCAGGTGCGGGGCCGCGCGCGCGAGGCGGGCCGGCGGGCATGCGGGTGACAACGACGTCACGTCCACAGAAGCAACCGGCTTCAACCATCCGGACGCGATCAGCAGGGGCATCACCTATAGTTGGGCTGATCGTCACCAGGAAACTACCGAGAGTAGTCGTTGCAGGGCAAGGGATGGCCTCGGGGGCCCGCGAAGCAATACTGTTCGTGGTAGAGGGCTGACAGTCCGGGGCTGGATGACGCAGGATCTATGAAACGTTGCCGTAACGCAGGGGTCACCCCGGTGTCGGCTGGGCGTCATCCGGACGGGTGAGGCGGTCACCACCGGGGGTCGACGAGGACGAGGAGGTGCGGCGGTGAGCGTGGAGGCGCACGTGAACGCCGACCTTCCGACGTCCCGGTTCTCCCCGCAGGCCAAGGTGGTGGCGCTCGGGCTCGCCCTGCTGTCGCTGTGGTCCCTGGCCTGGATCGCGCCCACCCCCACCCCGCCGCTGGACGCCGTCCGCCCGGCCTGGTGGGTCGTCGCCGTGCTGTCGGCCTTCACCGAGCTGTGGGTCTTCCGGCTGTGGGGCCGCCGCCAGCAGCAGGCCATCGCCATCGGCGAGATGATCGTCGTCATCGGCCTGTTCCTGCTGCCACCCGTCCAGGTGCTGTGGGCCCGCGTCCTCGGCGGCGCCGTCGTCCTGGTGTTCTACCGCCGCCAGCCGCCGTTGAAGCTGTTCTTCAACCTCGCCATGCTCGGCGCCGTCGCCGCGGTGTCCTGCCTCGTGTTCCACGCCGTCGCGCAGGGGGCCACCGCGCTCGACCCGCGCGGCTGGGTGGCGGCCGTCCTCGGCGTCCTGGCCGGTGTGCTGCTCGACACCATGGCGATGGTGCTCGTCCTCGGCTGGTTCGAGGGCTTCACCACCCTGGCGTCCACGGCGCGGGGCGCGCTGCGCGGCATGGCCGAGTCCCTCATCGCCACCGGCCTCGGGCTCATCGCCGCGGTGGCCCTGGCCCTGGGCTCGGGCGCCATCCCGCCGCTGCTGGTCGCCGTCGTCGTCGTGCTCGCCGGGTACCGTTCCTACGCTGTCCTGGCCGAGCGCCACGCGAGCCTGGAGCGCCTGTTCACCCTCAGCGCCGGGTTCCACGACGCCCGCACCGTCGACCAGGTGGCCTCCACCACGGTCCGCGGGGCCGTCGACCTCCTCGGCGCCACCAGCGGCCTGCTCGTGCTCGCCCAGGGCGAGGGCAGGGTGTCCACCTGGACCCTCGACGGCGAGGCCGTCCCCCTGCGGCGCACCTGCCACGCCGGGGATCCCGACTACGAGGAACTCGCCGCGCTGGCCGCCGGGGGCCGCGGGAGCGGCGGTGAGGCGCTCGGCGCCGACCTCGACGTCTCGGGGGACGTGCGGGGGCGGCTGGAGGTGGGCGAACGGCTCACCGAGTGGCGGGGGCAGCGACTGATCAACCAGCGCCTCCTCGACACCGTGGCCAACCACGCCACGGTGTCGCTGCGTCACGCCCTGGCCGTCGAGCAGCTCACCTACGACGCGCGTCACGACAAGCTCACCGGCCTGCTCAACCGCGGCGCCTTCTCCGACGAGGCCGACGCCGTGATGGCCGCCGTGGCCGCCGGTCGTCGACCCGCCGTCGGCATCCTCGACCTCGACGGCTTCAAGACCCTCAACGACTCGATCGGCCACCACGCGGGTGACGCTGTGATCAGCGAGGTCGGACGCCGGATGCGCGCCCTGGCCGACGACCGCACGGTCGTCGCGCGGCTCGGCGGCGACGAGTTCGCCCTGCTCCTGCGCGACGCCGACAGCGACGAGGACGTCCTCGCCGTCGGCCGGCGGCTCCTGGCCTGCCTGACCAACGACGTCGATGTCGACGGGCGCCCCGTGCGGTTGGCGGGTTCGCTGGGCCTGGCCCGCGCCCCCCGCGACGGCGTCGACGTCGACTCGCTGCTGCGCTGCGCCGACCTCGCCATGTACGCCGCCAAGCGCGGCAGCCGCGGGATGGCCATGTACGGCCGCGACATGGCCCACACCTCGGCCGACCCCGTGGCCCTCGCCGCCGACCTGCGCCTGGCCCTGGCCAAGGGCGAGCTGGCCGTGGCCGTGCAGCCGCTGATCGACCTGCGCAGCAACAACCTGCACTCGGTCGAGGTGCTCGCACGGTGGCGCCATCCCTCACTGGGCCTGGTCGAGCCCGAGACGTTCGTCTCCGCCGCCGAGCGCAGCGGCCTGGGCGGCGAGCTGACCCGGGTGATGATCGAGGCCGCTCTGCAGGCGTGCCGCGCCTGGCTCGACGAGGGCCTCGAGGTGCGGGTCGCCGTCAACCTGTCGGCCCGTGCGCTCGACGACGAGGACCTGCCCGACCTCGTCGCCCACCAGCTCGCGGAGAACGGCGTCCCCGGGCGCCTGCTCTCCCTCGAGCTCACCGAGTCGGGCCTGCTCGACAAGCCCGACCGTGTCATCCCGGTGCTCACGGGCCTGCGGGCCCTGGGCGTCCGGCTCGCCATCGACGACTTCGGCACCGGCTACTCGTCCATGACGTACGTGAGCAGCCTCGCGCCGGATCAGGTCAAGATCGACAAATCGTTCGTGCAGCGGCTGCCGTTGCGTGGTCGCGATGCGGCTATCGTGCAGTCGATCATCGATCTGGGTCACAACCTCAATGTCGAGGTCGTGGCCGAAGGGGTCAGTGACCTCGCCACGGAGAGGGCGGTGCGTGAGCTCGGCTGCGCGCTCGCCCAGGGATTCCGCTTCGCCGAGCCCATGCCCTGGCGCGCCTTGCCGGGCTGGTTGTCACGAAGGGACACGAGCGTGCCCGACGCGAAGGTCCCCTCGTCCCCTGCCGGTCGGGGCCAGGTCGATCCACCGGACGACGGTGGATCAGAACGACTGAGGTTGGTGCGATGAGTTGGCTGCGAGTGTTCGGAGCCATGGCGACGGCGGGCTGCCTCGTCACGGTGGGCGCCGCAGGGGGTGCCGCGGCCGCGCCGTCGGCCGCCTCCCGCGCGCCCGTTCATGCGGGTGACGGCGCCGCCTCAGGTGTCGTCCTGACCCTCGCCGACGGTGCCGACGTCCGTCGCGTCTGCGACGAGGTGCGGGCGGCCGGCGGGCACGTCGTCCGCGTCTTCGGCGGCGTCCGGCAGATCGTCGCCACGGTTCCCGGCGGGACGACCCTCGCCTCGCGCCTGCCGGGAGTGAGCGCCGCATCGCCGCAGACCTCGGTGCGCCTGTTCCCCCAGTCGCTGGGCACCGACAGCGCGGGCCTGCCCGGCGCCATGAGCACGGTCGTCGACGCCATCGGCGCCCGCGACCTGTGGAAGCAGGGCGTGACGGGCAAGGGCGTCGACGTCGCCCTGATCGACACGGGGATCGCGCCGGTGCCCGCCCTGTCGGGCGACGACAAGGTCTACCTGGGCCCCGACCTGTCCGTGGAGTCGCAGGAGCCCAACCTGCGCTACGGCGACACGATGGGCCACGGCACTCACATGGCCGGGATCATCGCCGGGCGCGAGGGCGGGGCCAAGGCGGGCGCGGACTACGCGGCCGACACCGAGAACTTCTACGGGGTGGCCCCCGACGCGCGGATCGTGTCGCTGAAGGTCGGCGACGTCAACGGTGCCGTCGACGTCTCCCAGGTCATCGCCGCGATCGACTGGGTGATCCAGTTCGGCCGCAACAACGCCCGCGGCCTCAACGTCAAGGTGATCAACCTCTCCTACGGCACGCCCGGGGTGCAGGAGCCCAAGAACGACCCGCTGTCCTACGCCGTGGAGTCGGCCACCCGCGCCGGGATCACCGTCGTCGTCTCCGGCGGCAACGACGGGGCCACCCGCGACGGCCTGAACAACCCCGCCTACCAGCCCGACATCATCGCCGTCGGCGCCACCGACACCAACGGCACGGCGTCCCTCGACGACGACACGATCGCCAAGTTCTCCGCGGGCGGGGGTGGCGAAGGCCCGCGCCGTCGCGCCCCCGACGTCGTCGCGCCCGGCACGAGCATCGTGAGCCTGCGCGCCCCCGGCAGCTCGGTGGCGCTGGCCAACAAGAAGGCCGCCGTCGGCGACTGGGGCCTGAAGGGTTCCGGCACCAGCCAGGCCGCCGCCGTCGTCAGCGGCGCCGCCGCCCTGCTCATCTCGCAGCGGCCGTGGATGAGCCCCGGCTGGGTGAAGAGCCTGCTCACGAAGACCGCCCGCCCGCTGCCGGGGATCACCCCCCTGCGCCAGGGCTCCGGCGTCATCGACGTGTTCGCGGCCTCGCAGACCTGGGGCCAGGAGGCCCCGCTGCTCGGCGGCAACGGCACCGGCTCCATCGAGTCGGCCCGCGGCGGCACGTGGCTGATGATCGGCGACAAGAAGCTCTACGGCGAGCTCGACCTGCTCGGCGGGCACTGGGAGGGCGGCCGCATCGGGCCGGCCACCTCGTCCTCCTCGATGTGGGACGACAAGGGCAACTTCAACCGCACCGGCTGGTCCGGGGGCAACTGGCTGAGCCCGTCGACGAGCGTCGAGGGCGACCCGTGGTGGTCCTCGCGCACCTGGGCCTCGCGCACGTGGGCCTCGCGCACGTGGGCCGGGGACTCGTGGGTCTCCCGGACGTGGGCGGACATCAGCTGGTCCGGTGCCACCTGGACCGAGGACGGCTGGGCCGACGCCGACTGGAAGACGACGACGCTCACGACGCCGATGGCCGGCGACACGTGGTCGACGTCGAAGTGGCGCTGACCCGCCACCGCTGCCTGATCAGGGCCCCCGCAGTCTCGGCTGCGGGGGCCCTGCGCACGTCCGGGGTGACACGGGCGCCGCGGACTTGCCCTCCAGACTTGAGCGGAACACACTCAACTTCAGTGACGTTGCACCCGTCGCCAGCCCGACCGCTCCTGTGAAGGAACCGATCCATGGACTTGAAGCTCACCACCCGCAGCCAGGAGGCGATGGCCGCTGCGGCGCGCGCGGCGGCCCAGGCCGGCCACGCGCAGGTCGAGCCCGCCCACCTCCTCGCCGCCCTGCTAGCGCAGCCCGACGGGCTCGCGTCGGCCCTCGCGACCGCCGCGGGCGTCGACACCCCCGCACTGTCCCGCGCCGTCGACGGCGTCCTGGCCGCCCTCCCTCGGGCCAGTGGCACCTCCGTCGCCTCCCCGAACCTCTCGCGGGCCGCGTTCGGGATGCTCTCGGCCGCGGGGGAGTCCGCGCGCAGCCTCGGCGACGAGTACGTCTCCACCGAACACCTGCTCCTCGGCGCGACGTCCCTGCCCGCCACCGACCCGCTCGGGTCGCGCCTGGCCGCCGCGGGCGTCACCACCGCCGGGCTCCTCGAGGCGCGGCCGCGCGGGCGCGGCCGCGCCAAGGTCACCTCGCCCGACCCCGAGACCACGTTCCAGGCCCTGGAGAAGTACGGCGTCGACCTCACCGCCGCCGCGCGCGAGGGCAAGCTCGACCCGGTGATCGGCAGGGACGCCGAGATCCGGCGCGTCGTGCAGGTGCTGTCGCGGCGCACCAAGAACAACCCCGTGCTGATCGGCGAGCCAGGGGTGGGCAAGACCGCCGTGGTGGAGGGGCTGGCCCAGCGGATCGTCGCCGGGGACGTCCCCGAGTCGCTGCGCGACAAGCGCCTGATCAGCCTCGACCTGGCCGCGATGGTCGCCGGCGCCAAGTACCGCGGGGAGTTCGAGGAGCGGCTGAAGGCGGTCCTGGAGGAGATCAAGTCCTCCGACGGCCAGGTCGTCACGTTCATCGACGAGCTGCACACCGTCGTCGGCGCGGGCGCCGGCGGGGACTCGGCCATGGACGCGGGCAACATGCTCAAGCCCATGCTCGCCCGGGGCGAGCTGCGCCTGGTGGGCGCGACCACCCTCGACGAGTACCGCGAGCACGTGGAGAAGGACCCCGCGCTGGAGCGTCGCTTCCAGCAGGTGTACGTGGGCGAGCCGAGCGTCGAGGACACCGTCGCGATCCTGCGCGGGCTCAAGCAGCGCTACGAGGCCCACCACAAGGTGGCCATCGCCGACGCGGCGCTGGTCGCGGCCGCCACGCTCTCGCACCGGTTCATCCCGGGCCGCCAGCTGCCGGACAAGGCCATCGACCTGATCGACGAGGCCGCCAGCCGGCTGCGCATGGAGATCGACTCCTCGCCCGAGGAGATCGACGCCCTGCGCCGCCAGGTCGACCGGCTCACCATGGAGGAGATGGCGTTGTCCCGCGAGGACGACCCCGCCTCGCGCGCCCGCCTGGACAAGCTGAGGGCCGACCTCGCCGACCGCAGCGAGCAGCTCGCGGCGCTCACCGCCCGCTGGGAGCAGGAGAAGGCCGGGCTCAACCGGGTCGGCGACCTCAAGAAGCAGCTCGACGCCGCGCGGTCCACGGCCGAGCGGTTGCAGCGCGAGGGCGACCTCGAGGCCGCCTCGCGCCTGCTCTACGGCGAGATCCCGACCATCGAGAAGCACCTCGCGCAGGCCCAGGCCGCCGAGACGTCAGCCGTCGTCGCCCCCGAGGCGATGGTGAAGGACCAGGTGGGCCCCGACGA
The DNA here is from genome assembly GCA_046330935.1 of Kineosporiaceae bacterium. Classification (GTDB taxonomy): domain Bacteria; phylum Actinomycetota; class Actinomycetes; order Actinomycetales; family Kineosporiaceae; genus JAXLRU01. Next base: position 109,472 of record JAXLRU010000002.1, on the reverse strand, counting down.
CGTCGCCGAGGTCGTCGCCGCCTGGACGGGCATCCCCGCCGGGCGGCTGCTGGAGGGCGAGACCCAGAAGCTGCTGCGGATGGAGGAGACGCTCGGCCGGCGCCTGATCGGGCAGAAGGAGGCCGTGCGCGCCGTCTCCGACGCCGTCCGCCGCGCCCGCGCCGGCGTCTCCGACCCCGACCGGCCCACCGGCTCGTTCCTGTTCCTCGGGCCCACCGGCGTGGGCAAGACCGAGCTCGCCAAGGCCCTCGCCGACTTCCTGTTCGACGACGAGCGCGCCATGGTGCGCATCGACATGAGCGAGTACGGCGAGAAGCACTCCGTCGCCCGGCTCGTGGGGGCCCCGCCCGGCTACGTCGGCTACGAGGAGGGCGGCCAGCTCACCGAGGCCGTCCGGCGCCGCCCGTACAGCGTGATCCTGCTCGACGAGGTCGAGAAGGCCCACCCCGAGGTGTTCGACCTGCTCCTGCAGGTGCTGGACGACGGGCGGCTCACCGACGGGCAGGGCCGCACGGTCGACTTCCGGTCGACGATCCTCGTGCTGACCTCGAACCTCGGCTCGGCGTTCCTCGTCGACCCGACGCTGCCCGAGGAGGCCAAGCGCGAAGCCGTGATGAATGCCGTCCGCGCCGCCTTCAAGCCCGAGTTCCTCAACCGGCTCGACGACCTCGTCGTCTTCGACGCCCTCGGGCTGGAGGAGCTCACGCGCATCGTCGACCTGCAGGTGGCGGCCCTGGGCCGGCGCCTGGCCGATCGGCGGCTCGTGCTCGAGGTCACCCCTGCCGCCCGCGAATGGCTGGCCTTGACCGGCTGGGACCCGGCCTACGGGGCGAGGCCGCTGCGCCGGCTGGTGCAGCGCGAGATCGGGGACCGGCTCGCGCGGGCCCTGCTGTCCGGGCAGATCGCCGACGGAGACGTCGTGGAGGTCGACCGCGCCGCCCCGGCGCTGGCCGCCTCGCCCGACGGCGTCGCGGCGGCCCTGCCCTCCACCGAGGGACTGGTGCTGCGGCGGCGGACCCCCGCCCCCGTGGCCTGACGGGCCCGCTCCACCCGCCCCCGGGCACGACGAAGGGCCCGGGCCCATTCCTCGGGTCCTCACGGTCCTCGCAACTCCCTCGAACTGGGGGTGTTGCGAGGACCGTGAGACCCGAGCAGCAGGCGCCGGGCCCTTCGTCGTGCGTGCGCCTACTTCATCAGGCGCTGGGTCACCGGCTCGTCGGCAGCGACCAGGCAGAGCAGGTTGCGGTACTTCGGCCAGTCGGCCGCGCCGGGCGCGAAGTAGGCACGCGACAGGTCGTCGCGCTCCAGCGCCGCGTCGGTCAGGTCCTCCTCGGTCACGCGCGCGCTGCACTCCTCGTCGGCCTTCTTGCCCAGCTCCTCGTTGCCGGGGAACGGGCCCTTCGGCAGCGTCACGACGTCGACGACCTCGCCCGTGTGGGCCTGCGCGCAAGGCACCACCTTGACCTCGGTGACCTCCTCCATCGCCGAGCCGAACGACTCGTCGATGCAGTCGCCCGTCTTGACGTAGGTGAGGCGGATCGTCTCGGCCTTGGTGACCTTGCCCGCGCTGTCGCGCTCGGCGTCGCCCGGCATCAGCGCGACCACCGCGACGATCGCGGCGACGCCGACCAGGGTGAACAGCGCCCCGAGCGCGACGCCCGCGATGGCCAGGCCCCGCCCGCCCCGCTTGCCGCCCTTCGTCCGAGCCAGCCCCACGATGCCCAGCACCAGGCCCACCGGCGCCATGATCAGCGCGAACACCAGCGCCAGGATCGAGACGACGTCGACGCCCTTGGCCGGCTGCGGAGGAAGGACCTGGCCCGGCTGGGGCGGCGGGAAGCCCGGCGGCGGGAAGCCCTGGGGGGCGTAGTCCGGCGGCGGGACGGCTCCCGGCAGCTCCTGCCCGGAGGGGATCGGCGGCGGCGGGAAACCCGGCGGAGGGGGCACCGGAGCACCCGGCTCCGTGACCGGCCCCGGCTCGACGACGGGTGCGGGCTCGGGCTCCGCAGCCGCGACCGGCTCGGGCTCGACGACGGGCTCGGGCTCGGGCGCCGCGACCACGACGGGCTCGGGCTCGGGCTCGGCGACCACGACGGGCTCGGGCTCGACCACGGGGGCCGACTCGGCCACGGGCTCGGGCGCAGCGGTGGGGGCCGGAGCTGGTTCTTCCGCAGGCTCGACGGGGGAGGGCGGGGTCGCGTCGGCGACGGTGTCAGGGGTGGGGTCAGAGGTGCCCGGGCCGACCGGGCCGGTGGTGTCGCTCACCGGATCACCCTAGGGGGGTCGCCGCAGCCACGAGACCAGGTTTCGCCCGATGGCCACGATGTCGTGACCACACCCCCGGGGGGGCCACCCGGCGCAAAGCGGGGCAGCTCACACCGCCCCCCGCAGGCGAGCGCTGTCGCCCAACCCTACTCACGGGTAACATAGGGATCCTGGAGGTGGTCCCATGACCGTCGCGACCCGCGGCCCGCTCCGTCACCGCACCGGCCTCACCGGTCAGGTGAGCACGCTCGTCCTTCCCGTCCGCGACCTCGCGGCGGGCATCGCCGCCATCGCCGCAGCCACGGCGGCGGCTGCCGGCGCGCTGCTCGACCCGCGCGTCGACCCGGGGGTGGACCTCGCCCAGCTCGGACTCTTCGACAACGCCGACGACCTGGCGATGTAGCGGCGGCAGCCGACCGGGCGGATGAACGAGGTCAGTCCAGCTCGACGACGACCGGCGCGTGGTCGCTGGCGCCCTTGCCCTTGCGCTCCTCACGGTCGATGGCCGCACCGGTGACCCGCCCGGCGAACGCGGGGCTGCCGAGGACGAAGTCGATCCGCATGCCCTCGCGGCGGGGGAAGCGCAGCTGCGTGTAGTCCCAGTACGTGTAGACGCCGGGCCCGGGCGTGAAGGGCCGCACGACGTCGCTGAAGCCGGCCTCGACCACGGCGTGGAAGGCGGCCCGCTCGGGCGCGGAGACGTGGGTGGACGTCGCGAACTTCGCCATGTCCCACACGTCCTCGTCGAACGGGGCGATGTTCCAGTCCCCGCACAGGGCGATCTGCGCCTGGGGATCGGCGGCGAGCCACGCCTGCCCCTGCTCCCTCAGCCGGGCCAGCCACTGCAGCTTGTACTGCAGGTGCGGGTCGTCGAGGTCGCGACCGTTGGGCACGTAGAGGCTCCATACCCGCACCCCGCCGCAGACGGCGGACAAAGCCCGCGCCTCGGCCGCCGCGGGCTCACCCCAGGACGGCATGCCCTCGAATCCCACCTGCACGTCGTCCAGGCCGATCCGGCTCACCACGGCGACGCCGTTCCACTGCGACAGCCCGTGGTGGGCCACCTCGTAGCCGGCCTCGGCGAAGGCGAGGTGCGGGAACTGGTCCTCGCGGCACTTGGTCTCCTGGATCGCCAGGACGTCGACGTCGGCGCGTTGCAGCCAGGCGACGACGCGGTCGACGCGGGCTCGGACGGAGTTGACGTTCCAGGTGGCCAGTCGCACGGGCGCGACGCTACCGACCGTCGCGGACATCCGCCCCCACGGGGGCACCCCTCACGCGGTGCCCTCCGGCCCGGCACCGTCCGGAGCAGGCTCGGCGGCCGCCCCGGACCCGTCGACGAGGACGGCGGGCACGGCGTCCGACGTCCGCTCCAGGCGCCTCAGCCGCACCCGCTCCACGCGCCGTCCGCGCATCTGCTCGACCACGACGACGACGTCGTCCACCTCGGCGGAATCCCCCTCGGCGGGGATCCGGCCCAGCTGGGCCATCAGCCACCCGGCGGCGGTGTCGTAGGGACCCTCGGGCAGGGCGATGCCGGTCTGCTCCTCGAACTCCTCCAGCCGCAGCTGGGCGTCGACCGACCCTTCGGGCAACGGGCGGGGGCCGCTGCCGCCGGCGTCGCCGTCCTCCTCGGGTGCGGCGACGTCGAACTCGTCGGTGATGTCACCGACCAGCTCCTCGATCAGGTCCTCCAGCGTCACGATGCCGGCGCCGCCGCCGTACTCGTCGACGACGACCGCCAGGTGCGAGCCCACCCGCCGCATCTCCGCGAGGGCGGGCAGGGCGCGGCGGCTGTCGGGCAGCCGCAGCACGGGGCGGGCCAGGGCCCGGACCCAGCCCTGCCCGTGCTCGGGGGGCACGCGCACGAGGTCGCGCACGTGGACGAAGCCGATGACGTCGTCGAGGCCGCCGTCGACCACCGGGTAGCGGGAGTGGGGCAGGTCGCGCACGGCGGCGAGCGCGTCGACGACGGTCGCCTGCGCCTGCAGGGCGCTGACGTCGAGGCGGGGGACCATCACCTCGCGGATGGGCCGGTCCCCGGCGTTGAGGACGTCGGCGATGAGCCGGCGCTCGTCGCGGGTCAGCTCGTCGTTGGTGGCGACGATGTCGCGCAGCTCCTCCTCGGTGACCGCCTCGCGCGAGGCCTTCGGGTCGCCGCCGAACAGGCGCACCGCGACGTCGCTGCTGACGCCCAGCAGCCAGATCACGGGGCGGGCCGCGCGGGCGATGAACGTGAGCGGGGCGGCGGCGAGGACGGCGACCCCCTCGGCGCGCTGCAGCCCGATCCGCTTGGGCGCGAGCTCGCCGAGGACGAGCGAGACGTAGGCGACGAGTACGGTCACGCCGAGGAGGGCGAGGGTCTTGGCGAGCCCCTCGGACATCCCGGCGTCCTGCAGGGCCGCCGCCACGGGCACCGAGAGCGTCGTCGCACCGAACGCGGCCGACAGGAAGCCCGCGAGCGTGACGCCGATCTGCACGGCCGACAGGAACCGGTTGGGGTGCTCCATCAACCGCTCTATCTGCCGCCCGCGCCGGCCCTTCTCGGCCAGCCGCGTGACCTGGCCCGGACGCAGCGAGACCAGGGCGATCTCGGCGGCGGCGAAGAAGCCGCCGATCAGGACGAACGCCAGGACGAGGGCGATCTCTGCCGCCACGCGCACTCCTCGAACAGGTGGGGGCGACCGCCGAGGCGGCGGGCACCGGACCCCGATCATCGCCGACCCCCGCGCGCGCGTCGTCCGCAGGGGCCGCCCGCGGGTGCGAACGGGTAGGTTTCGGGACATGCCCACCCCCGCGTCGGACCCTCAGCACGCGCCGACCACGACGGGCCGGGGCCCTCGCGCGGACGTCGCGCTGGTCACCGGGGCGACGTGGGGCCTGGGCCTGGAGTTCGCGGAGCGGCTCGCGGCGCGGGGGGACGCGCTGGTGCTCGTCGCCCGGGACGCCGACCGGCTCGCCGAGGTGGCCGAGGGGCTGCGTGCGAGGCACGGCGTCGCGGTGGAGGTGCTGGCGGCCGACCTCGCCACGGACGCGGGCTGCGAGGCCGTCGCCGCCCGGCTGGCCGACCCCGCGCGTCCGGTCGACCTCCTCGTGAACAACGCCGGCGCCGGGCTGGGGGTGCGGGCCGTCGACGCCGACCCGGCCGCCGTCGCCCGCCTCGACGACCTGCTCACGCGCGCCGTCCTGCGCCTGTCGCTGGCCGCCGTCGGGCCGATGGCGCACCGGGGTCACGGTGGGGTGGTGAACGTGGCGTCGGTCGCCGCGTTCCTGCCGGGCGGGGTCTACACGGCGGCGAAGGCGTGGGTCGTGGCGTTCACCCGTGGGCTGTCGGCGGAGCTGCGGGGGACGGGCGTGCGGGCGGTCGTCGTCTGCCCCGGCTACGTGCCTACCCGCTTCCACGCGAGCGCAGGGATCGACACCTCGCGCATCCCCTCGTGGTGGTGGATCCCCGCCGAGCGGGTGGTCGCCGAGACGCTCGCGGCCCTCGCCGACGGTCGCCCCACGGTGGTCGTGCCCTCGCGCCGCTACCGCGTCCTGGTGGCGCTGGTCCGGCACGCGCCGCTGCGGCTGGGGGACGCGCTGTGGAGATCGCGTGGCGGTCGGCTGCCCTTGCGGGACTGAACGGCGCCCTGAACGGGTGCATCCCGTTCACGGCGCGTGAGCGCTCGTGAGGGCTGCGCGGGCCGCTGCGCCGGACGGGTGAGCGACCCGATCGGCGCAGCCCGTGACCCCCTGGGGTGGATCACGAACCGGGGAAACCGGACGTCGTGGCGGCGCTGATCGACTCCGACCGGGTGAGCGACCCGACGAGCCGGTGACGCGGGACGTCGCCGCTACGGTCGCGCCCCGATCGGCGCCGACGCACCGGGAGTCGTCCCCGCTTAGGAGCTCCCTCATGACTGTCCGCCGCACCTGCTCGCTGGCCGGCCTCACCGCGGCCGGGCTGCTCGCCGCCGTCGCGCTCGTGGCGCCGACGGCGGCGACCGCCGTCCCGACGACCCCCGGCGGTGCCGCCGAGCAGGCCGCCCCCGCGACGCCGTCCCGCTGGATCGTGCGCCTGGGCGCCGACGCCGGTGACGCCACCGGCCGCGCCCTCGCCGCCCCGGGCGTCCACGTGATCGCCGCCCAGGAGCACCTCGGCACCGTGGTGATCACCGCCGACGCCGCCACGGCCGCCCGCCTGCGCAGCGTCCCCGGCATCGCCGGGGTCGTCGCCGACGGCACCGTCAAGGCCGCATCGCTCGGCTTCGACCCGGCCACGCAGCCCGGCGCGCTCACCAACGTCAACCGCGTGATCGGCGCGACGGACGCATGGAAGAAGGGCTACACCGGCAACGGGATCGACGTCGCGCTCGTCGACACCGGCGTCTCGCCGGTACCGGCCCTCAAGGACGCCGCGAAGATCGTGATCGGTCCGGACCTGTCGTTCGAGGACCAGAACCCCGACCTGCGCTACCTCGACACCTACGGCCACGGCACGCACATGGCCGGCATCATCACGGGCCGCGAGGTCGCCAAGGGGTCGGGCAGCGGCTACGCCGCCGACACCCAGAACTTCTACGGCGTCGCCCCCGACTCGCGCCTGGTCAGCCTCAAGCTCGCCGACCAGCAGGGCGTCGTCGACGTCTCGCAGATGATCGCCGCGATCGACTGGGTGGTCGCCAACAAGGCCGCCAACGGCCTCAACATCAAGGTGCTGAACATCAGCTTCGGCACCGAGAGCCCGCAGAGCCCGCAGAACGACCCGCTGAGCTGGGCCGCCGAGGTGGCCTGGAAGAGCGGGATCGTCGTGGTCGCGGCGGCGGGCAACGACGGCGGCAGCGTCGCCGGCCTGTCCAACCCCGCCTACAACCCGTGGGTCCTGGCCGTCGGCTCCGCCGACACCAAGGGCACCGACGCCAAGACCGACGATGCCGTCCCGACCTTCTCCGCCAAGCAGGGCGGCAACTGGGGCAGCCGCAGCGTCGACGTGATCGCCCCCGGCGTCGGCATCGTCGCCCCCGCCGACCCGGGTTCGGTGCTCTACGACAGCTACCCCTCGGCGCGGGTCGGCAGCGGCTTCTTCCGCGGCAGCGGCACCTCGCAGTCGGCGGCCGTGGTCAGCGGGGCCGTCGCGCTCATGCTGCAGGCCCGCTCGTGGCTGAGCCCCGACCAGGTCAAGGCCGTGCTCATGGGCACCGCCGACAAGCTGCCCGGCGTCGCCGCGACCGCCCAGGGCAGCGGCGAGATCGACCTCGTCGAGGCCGTGACCGCGAACGTGCCCGGCACGCTGCAGAACCCCGTCAACGGCATGGGCACCGGCAGCCTCGAGTCGGCCCGCGGCGACTTCCACGTGGTCATCGGCGGGGCGACCCTCTCGGGCGAGCTCGACGTCATGGGCTACCAGTGGGGCAGCGAGGCCGCCAGCCGCACCGCGAACAAGACCATCTGGTCCTCCGACGGCAAGTTCAACGGCAACCCCTGGATGGTCGGCGGCGGCTTCACCACCGACACCACCTCGTGGGCCGGGCGCACGTGGTCGGGCCGCACCTGGTCGGGCCGCACGTGGTCGGGTTCCACCTGGAACGGGCGCACGTGGTCGGGCCGCACCTGGTCGGGCCGCACCTGGTCGGGTTCCACCTGGGCCGGCGCCTCGTGGTCGGACCCGGTGAGCAGCGCCTCCTGGGCGTCGTCCCTGTGGTCCGGGTCCAGCTGGAAGTGACCGTGTCCTGCTGAGCGTCGGTGACCTCGTCACCGCCCAGCACGTCCGCCGCGCCGCGGCCGCCCCCTCCGGGCGGCCGCGGCTCCGTTTTGCGGTGGCGTCCGCGGTGCTTCACCGACGCTCGGGTCGTCGACGGGGCGGTCCCCGCGGCGTGTCGCAGACGCTGCGTCGGTGAAGGGGCCGGGACGCCGTGGGGTGCGGGGACGGGGGGCGTTACGTCACCCGGGGGACCTCCCCGGTCGGAGCAACGGCGCTCACCTGCCTGCCCCCGCCGAACCACGCCGAACCGGACACCTCGCCGGGCGTCACCGGCACGGCGTCCCTCCGTCCGGGTGAGGGCCACGCCCCTGCGGTGACGCGCCCGCCGCGGCCTACGGTCACCTGCCCCCGGATGACGAAGCACCGGGAGTCCTCCCCCGTAAGGAGCCTCCCTCATGTCAGCTCGCCGCACCTCCGCCCTGGCCGGGCTCACCGCCGTGGGGCTGCTCGCCGCAGCCGCAGCGCTCGCGCCGCTGGCCGGAGCAACCTCGGCCGGCACCCTCGCCGCAACCCCCGCCGCGGCGCAGGCACCCTCCCGCTGGATCGTCCGGCTCGCGCCGGGCGCCGACCTCGACGCGACCGCCGCCCACGGTGTGACGCTCGTGGCCCGCCAGGCCGCCCTCGGCACGGCGGTGGTCTCGGCCACCCCCGACGCCGTGGCCCGCCTGCGCGCCCTGCCCGGGGTGCTGGCCGTGACCGCCGACCTCGCGGTGACGCCGAAGAGCACCACCACGACCACGACCACCGAGGTGGTCGCCGACACCCCCGCGCCGAACGTCAACAGGATCGTGGGCGCGGTGGAGGCCTGGAAGAAGGGCTGGACCGGTGCCGGCGTCGACGTCGCGCTGCTCGACACGGGCGTCAGCCCCGTCGCGGCGCTGAAGGACTCGGCGAAGGTCGTCGTGGGTCCCGACCTCTCCTTCGAGAGCCAGAACCCCGAGCTGCGCCACCTCGACACCCACGGGCACGGCACGCACATCGGGTCGGTCATCGCCGGCCGCGAGAGCGCCCGCAGCACCGGCGCCACCTACGCCGCGGACCCGACCTCGTTCTACGGCGTCGCCCCCGACGCGCGCCTGGTCAGCCTGAAGCTCGCCGACCAGCAGGGCGTCGTCGACGTGTCGCAGATGATCGCCGCGATCGACTGGGTGGTGCAGCACAAGAACACCAACGGGATGAACATCCGGGTGCTCAACATCTCCTTCGGCGTCGAGAGCCCGCAGAGCCCGCAGACCGACCCGCTGTCCTACGCCGCCGAGGTGGCGTGGAAGAACGGCATCGTCGTCGTGGCCTCCGCGGGCAACGAGGGCGGCTACGTGGCCGGCCTGTCCAACCCCGCCTACAACCCGTGGGTCCTGGCCGTCGGCGCGGCCGACACCAAGGGCACCGACACCCTCGCCGACGACGCGGTGGCCGCCTTCTCCGCCCGCCAGGGCGGCAACTGGGGCAGCCGGACCGTCGACGTCCTCGCCCCCGGCGTGAACGTCGTCGCCCCCGCCGTCCCCGGCTCCGTGCTCGCCGACGCGAACCCCGACCAGGCCGTCGGCACGAAGTACCTGCGCGGCAGCGGCACCTCCCAGGCCGCGGCCGTCGTCAGCGGCGCCGTCGCCGACCTCCTGCAGGCCCGGCCCACGCTGAGCCCGGACCAGGTGAAGGCGCTGCTCACGACGACCGCCACCAAGCTGTCCTCGGCGCCCTCCAGCGCCCAGGGCCACGGCGAGCTCGACCTCGCCCGCGCGCTCGGCACCGCCGTCCCCACCACCCTGCAGTCGCAGCCCCTCGGCAACGGCAAGGGCAGCCTGGAGTCGGCCCGCAGCGACTTCCACATCACCGTGGGCAAGGCGATCCTGCTCGGTGAGATGGACGTGATGGGCCGCCAGTGGAGCGGCGCGATCACCGGCCCGAAGACCGCGAGCAAGACGATGTGGGGCACCGACGGGTCCTTCAACGGCGGTTCCTGGATGGTCGGCACCGGCTTCGGCTACGACACGACGACGGTCGCCGGGCGCACCTGGGGCGGGCGCACCTGGTCGCCGCGCAGCTGGACCGGCTCGATGTGGGCCGGGTTCGCCTGGTCCGGGGCCACGTGGGGCGGGCGCACCTGGAACGGCACCGGCTGGTCGGGCAGCACCTGGCTCGACCCGGTCGTGGGCGCCGTCTCGGCCGACTCCCTGTGGTCCGGGGCGGGCTGGAAGCGGTAGGTCGCGAGCGGGGCGGACCTGGAGGTCTCGGTGCGCGGGCGTCGGCGGAGGCGGACGCCCGCGCACCCCTTCCTGCCGGAGCCCACCCCCCTAGCGGCGCGGCAATCGGGTGACGGACCGCCCCGACAGTGCACCCGGGCGGGAAGTCGGCCGACTTTTCCGACAACGACGGCACCTGCGTGGCCCCTGCCCGGCGGCCCCCTGGTGCCCCGGACCAGGCGGCGACGACGTCGAGAGGAGGCATCGGTGAGCGCGGACCCGCACGTCTGCCCACGCCGTGGTGCCCCTGCGCGACGAGGTGGTCGCCCATGAGCCGGCCCTCGTGGCGCGCCATGCGGGTCCTGGGCCTCGGCGTCGTCCTCGCCCTCGCGACCGTGCTGGGCGGCATGCTGAACCGTCCCGCCGCGCTGAACCTCGGCGTCGACGTCCCCTGGTGGTTGCTCGCGGCACTGTTCGCGATCACCGAGGCGTTCGTGCTGCAGCTGGGGATGCGCGGGCAGGGCGAGGCGGTCTCGCTGGCGGAGGTGCCCCTCGTCCTGGGGCTGTTCCTCGCCGACCCGCCGAGCCTGCTCATCGCCCGCGTCCTCGGCTCCGCCCTGATCTTCGTGCTCTACCACCGGCAGACGGCCCTCAAGGCGTTCTTCAACTCGGCCCTCGTCGGCGCCGGCTGCGCGTCCGCGGCCATGACCTTCCACCTGATCATGGGGGAGGACTACGGCGGCCTGGGCCTGCGCGCGTGGGTGGCCGCGGCGGTCGCCGTCGCGGTCGCGGGGCTGCTCGAGGGGGCGACGCTCACGCTCGTCGTCAGCTGGTACGAGGGCTCGCCCGCCCCCCGCTCGGTGGCCCGCGACCTCGCCGCGTCGACGATCATCCCGCCTGCCGTCTCGGTCGGTGGCACCGTCGCCGTCGTCGCGCTCGGCAACGGTGCGGCCGCGCTGCCCCTGGCCGTGACCGGCGCCGCGGCCTTGATCGGGTACCGGGCCTTCGCGATCCTCTCCGACCGCCACTCCAGCCTGGAACGGCTGTACGTGCTCTCCGACCGGCTCGCCGCCGCGCCGCACTCCGGTGACGTCGTCGCCTCCGTGCTCGCGCAGTCGGCCGACCTGCTGGGCGCCAACTTCGCCGAGGTCGCGCTGTCGGACCCCAAGCGCGGGCCGCGCCGCTGGTGGCTGCGCTCGGGGGAGGCCATCCAGGGCCCGGCCGACGCCGAGGGCACCCTGGCGCTGGCCTTCCCGCCGGCGGCCTCGATGGTCGTGGGCGGGGACACCCCCGACGAGCGGGCCTTCCTCGAGGCCCGAGGGCTGTCGGAGGCGCTGGTCGTGCCGCTGCGCGTCGACGGCGCGGTCGCCGGGCACCTGCTCGTGGGCGACCGCCGGGTCGAGGAGCGAGGGTTCAGCGGCGCGGACGCGCGGCTGCTGGAGACCGTGGCCAACCACGGTTCGGTGGCGCTGCGCAACGGGCAGCTGATCGAGCGGCTCCATTTCGAGGCCCGCCACGACGAGCTGACGGGCCTGCCCAACCGGTTGTTCTTCCGCGACCTCCTGGAGGAGGGTGCCCGGGCCGCCTCGACGGGCGCCCGGGCCTGCGCCGTGATGGTGCTCGACTTCGACGGCTTCAAGGCCATCAACGACACCCTCGGCCACCAGGCGGGCGACGACCTGCTGCGGATCGTCGCGGCGAGGCTGGCCCACAACGCCGCCGCGGACGCGACGGTCGCCCGGCTGGGCGGCGACGAGTTCGCCGTCCTGTCCACCCGGTGCGTCACGCCCGAGACGGCGATGGACCTCGCCCGCCGCCTGCTCACCGTCTTCGACGACCCGGTGGCGGTGGCCGGCACGCGGCTGCGCCTGGGCGGGTCGCTCGGCATCAGCCTCGGCCCGCGGGACGGGCTGACCGGCTCCGACCTGCTCCGCAACGCCGACATCGCCATGTACGCCGCCAAGGGCGGCGCGGGCGGGGCGCGCCTGTTCTCGCAGGAGATGGTCGAGGTCACCAGCTCCACCCTCACCCTGGCCAGCGACCTGCGCGACGCCGTCACCGCGGAGGCGATCGGCGTCGCCGTCCAGCCGCTCGTCGACCTGATCACCGGCCAGATCCACTCCGTGGAGGTGCTGGCCCGCTGGTTCCACCCCGAGCTGGGGGAGGTGGCCCCGGAGGCGTTCTTCGCCGCGGCCGAGCGGTCGGGCCAGATCGTCGCCCTGTCGGCCAGGGTGCTCGACCAGGCGCTGATGCTGGCGCGGCAGTGGCTCGACGAGGAGCGCCCGATGCGGGTGGCGGTCAACCTCGCGCCGCGCTGGTTGGCCGACTCGACGCTGCCGGAGCAGATCGGCGCCGCGCTCAGCAAGCACGCCGTGCCCGCCCACCTGCTGTGCCTGGAGATCACCGAGAGCAGCGTCATCGCCGACCCGCGCCGGGCCATCCAGACCCTGGGCCGGCTGCGCGCGATGGGCGTGCGGCTGTCCGTGGACGACTTCGGCACGGGCTACTCGTCGCTGACCTACCTCAGCCGCCTGCCCGTCGACCAGATGAAGATCGACAAGTCCTTCGTGCAGCAGATGCACGACAGCCCCCGTGACCGCGCCATCGTGCGCTCGATCATCGACCTGGGCCGCAACCTCGGCCTCGAGGTGGTCGCGGAGGGGGTCACCGATCCCGGCACCAAGCGCGCCCTGCAGGAGATGGGCTGCGGGCTGGGCCAGGGGTTCCTGTTCAGCCGGCCCGTGGAGCCCGAGGAGTTCCCCGAGCTGCTGCGGGCGCGGGGCGCGACCGTCCCGGTCGCCGTGCGGCCACCCGTGCAGCGGCAGAGCCGCGAGTCCGAGGGTGCTCCCGACGCCGACGCCGGTGGGCTCGGCGCGGGCCTGGCGGACGGCGACGACGTCGGGCGTCACCTGCCCAGCCGCTCGCGCCCCCCGCGCGTCCTGCCCTGACGCCCTGGCCCGAGATCTCGTCCGGCGTGCCCGCCGGCCCGCCCTGAGGCCGGGACGTCGCCCGGCCGCCGCTACCCTTTCCGCGTGTCCGACGCCGCGGCGCGCGCCGCCCTCCTGCCCCTGATCGCCGAGCTCGCCGTCGTCCACGGCAAGGTCACCCTGGCCAGCGGGCGCGAGGCCGACTACTACGTCGACCTGCGCCGGATCACCCTCGACGCGCGGTCCGCCCCGCTGGTGGGCCAGGTCATGCTCGACCTCGTGGCCGACTGGCAGCCCGCGGCCGTGGGCGGCCTGACCATGGGTGCCGACCCCGTCGCCGTCGCCGTGATGCACGCCGCCGCCGCGGCCGGGCAGGCCGTCGACGCGTTCGTCGTCCGCAAGGAGGGCAAGTCCCACGGCCTGCAGCGCCGGATCGAGGGCCCCGAGGTCGCCGGGCGCCGCGTCGTCGCCGTCGAGGACACCTCGACGACGGGCGGGTCGGTGCTCACCGCGGTCGAGGCGCTGCGCGAGGCGGGGGCGGACGTCGTCGGCGTCGCCGTGATCGTCGACCGCGGCACCGGCGCCAAGGAGAAGGTGGAGGCCGCGGGGCTGGAGTACCGCTACGCCTACGACCTCGCCGACCTGGGGCTCGCCGCGCAGTGACCCCCTGGCCGTCGCTCGGCGGCGGTCAGGCCGGTTCGCCGTCCTCGCCGCTGCTCTCGACGGTGCCGTCCAGCTCGGGGAGCGGGCGGTCCGCCGGGCGCGCACGGCCGAGACGATCGCCGCCGACAGCCCCGCGGCCACGGCGACGGCGGCGACGACCGTGGCCACCCAGCGCAGCCACGGCACGCTCGCCGCCGCGTAGCCGAGCAGGATCAGGCCGACCGCCCAGCTGAGCGCCCCCACCACGTTGGCGGCGAGGAAGCGCGGGTAGGGCATGCGGGCCACGCCCGCGAGGATCGGTGTGAACGTGCGCACCCAGGGCACGAACCGGCAGATCACGACCGCCAGGACGCCGTAACGCTCGTAGAACCGTTCGGCGGCGGGGATGTGGCGAGCCAGCCGCCCGGCCTTGCGGACCACCCACGGCCGTCCGAACCGCCGCCCGGACCAGTAGCCCACGGCGTCCCCGGCGATCGCCGCGACGAACGAGCCGACGCACAGGACGGTCACCGACAGGTCGGGCCCGGGGCCCGTGCTCGCGGCGAGCAGGCCCACGGCGAACAGCACCGAGTCGCCCGGCAGGGCGAAACCGACGAGCAGGCCCGACTCGACGAAGATCAGGGTGAACAGGACGACGTAGACCGCGGTCGCGGACATGCCTTCGAAGTCGGTCAGGCCGCTCCAGGAGTCGGGCAGCCCGACCGCCAGGGCGGGGACGCCGATCGGCACCCGGATCGCCCTGGTCGCCTCGTCCTCGTGCCCGTGTTCAGGCGCGGTGCCGGCCGCTGCCGTCGGCGCGTGCCGCGGGGACGGCGCCCTCGGGTGCCTGCACGGCCAGCTCGACGCCCTCGGGGGACGCCGACTCCGCGGCACCGCGGCGGCGCTCGCGCCACACCTCGATCACGACGGGCAGCACCGAGACGGCCACCAGGAGCAGCAGGATGAGCTCGACGTGCTCGCGGACGAAGGCGATCCGGCCCAGGAAGTACCCGAGCAGGGTCACCCCGGCCGCCCACACGATCGCGCCGATGCCGCTCCAGGCCAGGTAGCGGCGGCGGTCCATGCGCCCGATGCCGGCCGTGACGGTGATGAACGTCCGCACGATGGGGGTGAACCGGGCGAGGAAGATCGCACGGTTGCCGTAGCGGGCGAAGAAGGCCTCGGTCTTCTCGACGTACTCCCGCTTGAACAGCTTGGACTCGGGCTTGGAGAACAGGGCGGGCCCGACCTTGCGCCCGACCTCGTAACCGACGACGTTGCCGACGAACGCGGCCGCGGTGAGGATCACGCAGGCCACCGCGATGTTCTGGTCGATCGTGCCCGAGCTGATCAGCAGGCCGACCGTGAAGAGCAGGGAGTCCCCGGGGAGGAAGAAGCCGATCAGCAGGCCGCACTCGGCGAAGACGACGGCGACGGCGCCCCAGAAGGCCCAGGTGCCCAGGGCGTCGAGCAGCCCGTCGGCCGACAACCACTCGGGCAGGAGGGCGAGGTGGCCGGCGGCCAGCATGGCGGTGTGCGTCACGCGCTCAGGGTAACCGGGCGGCCTGTGGGCGGGTGGGGGTTCTCCCGGGGCAGGCGGCGCGGGAGGGGTGCCGGCGCTGGGGGATGCGCCTCGCGACCGCCGTCGCGCAGCTGTCCCGCTCCGGGGAATGGCCCCGCCGGCCGCTTTCCCGGGGTGTTTCTTCGTCGCCACGCCGCCGCCCTTGACAATTTCGGCGCGGGACCGAAACAGTGGTCGCGACCGCGTGGGAGCCGTGCGGTCCACCTCCGCTGCTGACCCAAGGTCGCGCGGATGCCAGCTCCGGCCTGCGCTCACGACCTACCGGGCTTGGTCGGCAGGCCGGAGCTGGCGCTTTGCGGGGTCGTCCCGCCTGACTCCTCGGCCTGGTGCCTCGTGCCGTGTCCTCGGCAGTGACACCGAGCGGTGTCGCAACGCCTTGAACGTCGCTCCGAAACTTCGCCGATCAATCAGCGCGTCATCGAACCGTTTCACTGGCCCAGAAATCGTTATCCGACGACCCCTCGGCATCCTTCGAGACACACCTGTGAGCTTTTCGAGATAGTCGGGCCCGTCCGCATGCGTTCGAGGGTCCCTGCGCTCGCCCGCCGGCGTGCGGTCGGGGGTGGGATCCTGGCGTCGTGTCCGAGCCTCAGCCCTCCGATCCGCCCCTCACGGTAGGCGCCGACGCTCATGCCGAGGAGGTCGGCGTCGGGCCGTGGGTCGGCCCCTGGCCGCAGGACCCCCGCCTCGACCCGCAGCTGCTGCGCGAGGGCGACCGGCGCAACGTCGTCGACCGCTACCGGTACTGGACGGTCGAGGCGATCCGCGCCGACCTCGACCTCACCCGACACCCGTTCCACGTGGCGATCGAGAACTGGCAGCACGACCTCAACATCGGCGCCGTGGTGCGCACCGCGAACGCGTTCAACGCCGCGGGCGTGCACGTGGTCGGGCGCCGGCGGTGGAACCGCCGCGGCGCGATGGTCACCGACCGCTACCTGCACGTCCACCACCACCCCGACGCCGCGGCGCTCGCCGCGTGGGCAGAGGGGGAGGGACTGCCGCTGCTCGGGATCGACAACCTCCCCGGTGCGCTGCCGCTGGAGGACGCCCAGCTGCCGCCGCGCTGCGTCCTGGTGTTCGGGCAGGAGGGCCCGGGGCTGTCCGCCGCCGCCCGGGCCGCGTGCGAGCGGACGTTCTCGATCGCCCAGTTCGGATCGACCCGGTCGATCAACGCCGCGGCGGCCGCCGCGATCGCCATGCACGCCTGGGTGCGCACGCACGCCGCCACCCCTTCGGGCGACGGCCGCGGCTGACCATGCCTGGGCGGGTCAGCCCTGGGCGGAGGAGGAGGTGGCCGAGGCGGCCCTGCGCAGCGCGTCGACGGCCGCAGCGGCGGCGCCGGCGTCCTGCGCCCAGCCCGCCAGCCACGGGGCCACCAGACCCAGCCACTGCGCGACGTCGGCGTCGCCGCCCGCCGTCAGCCACTGGTCCCGGGGGCGCAGGTCGGCGCCGGTGCGCTCCAGGAGGCCGAGGCGGTAGCCGGTGACGTCGTTGTCGGGCAACCCCTGCAGCACCGCGCGCTCGCGGGCGCGCACCTGCTCGGTCTGCTCGGCCGACATCAGCAGGCCGATCCGCGTGGCCTCCGCGTCGCCGACGCCGAGGGCCAGCGTGAACGACTGCCCGTGGGGGGCGTCGTCGGGGTGCTCCATGACCAGGGCGTGCAGCGTGAGCGACGGCGGACCGGGCCACGTCCAGCTCAGGCGCGAACCGACGCCGACGGCGTCGAACCCCGCCTCGGTCAGGGCGTCCCCGAGGCCGGCCCGAAGCCCAGCGAGCACGTCGGCGGGACCGAAACCGCCGGTCATGGTGGATCTCCTCGCATCGCTGACGGCAGGTGAGGCGACGGCCGCGCCGCGCTCCGGGCGGGTGGCCCGGGCGACGCTGCGCTACCGACGGCGGCCACCCTACCCGCCGGATCCTCGCCGCGGTCACACGGTGTCACCGCCGTCGCGGGGGGCCTTCGGACGGGGTAGGCCGGGCCGCCGCGGCGACGGGGACCTAGGCCGTGTCGGGGCCCTCCGGCGACGTGGCAGGATGCACCGCGGAAGCCGCTGCATCGAGGCAGCGGCGGGCCTGCCGCGCTGTCCCGGCCGGCGGCCGTGAGACCCGCCCGCTGTCGTTGCGGCGCCAGTCCCTCACAGGAGCAGTCGATGCCCATCGCAACCCCCGAGGTCTACAACGAGATGCTGGACCGCGCGAAGGCGAACCGCTTCGCGTACCCGGCGATCAACATCACCTCGTCGCAGACCATCAACGCCGCCATCAAGGGCTTCGCCGACGCGGGCAGCGACGGCATCATCCAGGTGTCCACCGGTGGCGCCGAGTACGCCTCGGGCACGGCCGTGAAGGACATGGTCACCGGCTCCCTGGCCCTGGCCGCCTTCGCCCACGAGGTCGCCAAGAAGTACAGCGTCAACATCGCGCTGCACACCGACCACTGCCCCAAGAACAAGCTCGAGGGCTTCGTCCGCCCGCTGCTGGCCGCCTCCACCGAGCAGGTGAAGAACGGCGGTCTGCCGATCTTCCAGTCGCACATGTGGGACGGCTCGGCCGTGCCGCTGACCGAGAACCTCGAGATCGCCAAGGAGCTGCTCGCCCTCACCAAGGCCGCGGGCGTCATCCTCGAGGTCGAGATCGGCGTCGTCGGCGGCGAGGAGGACGGCGTCGCGAACGAGATCAACGACAAGCTGTACACCTCGGTCGAGGACGGCTTCGCCACGGTCGAGGCCCTCGGCCTCGGCGAGAACGGCCGCTACCTGGCCGCCCTCACCTTCGGCAACGTGCACGGCGTCTACAAGCCGGGCAACGTCAAGCTGCGCCCCGAGATCCTCAAGGAGATCCAGGACGCCATCTCCGCCAAGTACGGCAAGGAGAAGCCGCTCGACCTGGTCTTCCACGGCGGCTCCGGCTCGCTGCCCCAGGAGATCTCCGACGCCGTCGACTACGGCGTGATCAAGATGAACATCGACACGGACACGCAGTACGCGTTCACCCGTCCGATCGTCGAGCACATGTTCAAGAACTACGACGGTGTCCTGAAGATCGACGGTGAGGTCGGCAACAAGAAGACCTACGACCCGCGCTCGTACGGCAAGCTCGCCGAGGAGGGCCTCGCGGCCCGCGTCGTCGAGGCGTGCCAGGCCCTGCGCTCGGCCGGCACCACGCTGAGCGCCTGATCCACCCGCGGCCGCCAGGCCGTTCGCAGCACCCGTCGCAGGGCCCGTCACCCCACCGGTGGCGGGCCCTGCGCGTGCCCGGCAAGAATCGGGTGCGTGAGTTCACCCAACCTGCTCGGCGACGTCCCGCCGACCCTGCTGCCCGACGACGTCCTCGCCCGCGAGGCCCTCGAGGCCGGCACCGATCCCGCCGTCGTCGCCGCGGCCAACCCCGCCGCGAGCATCGCCTGGGCGGCGCTGGCCGAGGCCGCGCTGGCCGACGGCCGCCACGTCGAGGGGTACGCCTACGCGCGGGTCGGCTACCACCGCGGCCTCGACGCGTTGCGCCGCGCCGGGTGGCGCGGGCGCGGTCCGGTGCCGTGGTCGCACGAGGCCAACCGCGGTTTCCTGCGCTGCCTCGCCGCCCTCGCCCTGGCGGCGGGTGCCATCGGCGAGGTCGACGAGGAGCAGCGCTGCGTCACCTTCCTGCGCGACTGCGACCCCTCCGCGCCCGGAGCGGGCGCCTGATGAGCGACGCCGCGAGCCCCTCGCCGTCCGTCGTCGTGGTCGGCGGGGGGATCGCGGGCATCTCCTGCGCCCGGGTCCTGGACGCCGCGGGCATCGCGCCCGTGGTGCTCGACCGGGGCGCGCGCATCGGTGGGCGGATGGCGGTGCGCACGGAGGACCTCGGCGGGGTGCCGCACGCCGTCGACGTCGGCGCGTCCTACCTCACGACCCGCGACGCCGGCTTCGCCGACGTGGCGTGCTCGTGGCAGGAGCGCGGGCTGGCCCGACCCTGGACGGACACGGTCGCTGTGCTCGGCTCGGACGCCGCGGGCGGTGCGCCCCTGCCTCGGTGGGCCGCCACGCACGGGCTGCGCAGCCTCGTCGAGGACCTCGCCGCCGGGCTCGACGTGCGGTCCTGGCACGAGGTCGAGGACGTCGGGGTGCTCGAGGACGGCCGCCCGCACGTGGACGGCGAGGCCGCCGACGCCGTCGTCCTCGCGATGCCCGACCCGCAGGCCGCCGACGTCCTGCCCGAGGCCCTCGGCTTCGAGCTCGGGCTCAGCACCGACTGGAATCCCGTGATCAGCGTGTGGGCGGGCTGGTCGCACCGCTGGTGGCCGAAGCTGCCCGCCGTCTTCGTCCACGACTCCGCCGTGCTGTCGTGGATCGCCGACGACGGCGACCGGCGCGGCGACGGCGCCCCGGTGCTGGTGGCGCACGTGACGCCCGAGCTGTCGGGGCGCCACCTCGACGTCCCCGAGGAGGTGGTTCCTGCCGCGCTCGCCGAGCTCGCCCGCCTGCTCGGCGAGGGCGACGTCCCCGAGCCGCTGTTCGCCCGCGCCAAGCGGTGGTCGCTGGCCTCCCCGATCCGCCCTCACCGGCGGCCCTTCGGCGTCCTCGACCTCCCCGCGGGCACGATCGGCGTCTGCGGCGACGCCTGGGGTCCCAAGCCCAGGGTCGAGCAGGCGTGGTGCTCGGGCCGCGACCTCGGTGCGGAGCTGGTCCGGCGGCTCGCCCCGGCGGCCGTGGGCGCGTGACCTGATCGCCCGTCACCTGCCCGGAATGCCGCTGGGGTACCCTCGTGCGGTTGTCGTGCGCAGGTCCGCGGGCCGCTCGGGCCCGCCCGCGCCGGCACCCCTGCGGCGGCCGCTCGGTCGCGCGGGCGGATGCGTGAGCGAAAGGCAGGTGGGTGGCCGGTGCCAGCCATCGTGCTCGTGGGTGCCCAGTGGGGCGACGAGGGCAAGGGTAAGGCGACGGATCTGCTCGGCGAGCGGGTCCAGTACGTCGTGAAGTTCAACGGCGGGAACAACGCCGGTCACACGGTCGTCGTCGGGGACGAGAAGTACGCCCTGCACCTGCTGCCCTCCGGCATCCTGACCGCCGGCGTGACGCCCGTGATCGGCAACGGTGTCGTCGTCGACCTCTCGGTGCTGTTCCACGAGATCGACGGGCTCACGGCCCGCGGCGTCGACTGCTCCCGCCTGCGGATCTCCGCGAACGCCCACGTCATCGCGCCGTACAACCGGGTCGTCGACAAGGTCACCGAGCGCTTCCTCGGCAAGCGCAAGCTCGGCACCACCGGTCGCGGCATCGGCCCTACGTACGCGGACAAGATGAACCGCGTCGGCATCCGCATGCAGGACCTCTTCGACGCCCACATCCTCGAGCAGAAGGTCGAGGGCGTGCTGGAGCAGAAGAACCAGCTGCTCGTGAAGGTGTTCAACCGCCGTGCCATCGAGGTCGACGCGGTGGTCGAGGAGCTGCTGTCCTACGCCGAGCGGCTGCGTCCCATGGTCGGCGACACGGGCCTGGAGCTCGTGCAGGCGCTCGACCGCGGCGAGACGGTGCTGTTCGAGGCCGGCCAGGCCACGATGCTCGACGTCGACCACGGCACCTACCCGTTCGTGACGTCGTCCAACGCGACCGCCGCCGGCGCCTGCACCGGGTCCGGGGTGCCGCCGAACCGCGTCGACCGCGTCATCGCCGTCATCAAGGCCTACACCACGCGCGTGGGCGAGGGGCCGTTCCCCACCGAGCTGCTCGACGCCGACGGCGAGTTCCTGCGCTCCACCGGCCACGAGTACGGGACGACGACGGGGCGCCCCCGGCGCTGCGGCTGGTACGACGCCGTGGTCGCCCGGTACTCGGCCCGCGTCAACGGGGTCACCGACTTCGTGGTGACCAAGCTCGACATCCTCACCGGGCTGGAGCGGATCCCCGTCTGCGTCGCCTACGACGTCGACGGCGTCCGCTTCGACGAGATGCCCGTGAGCCAGTCCGACTTCCACCACGCCCGGCCCGTGTACGAGTACCTGGACGGGTGGAGCGAGGACATCTCCACGGTGCGGACCTTCGAGGAGCTGCCCAAGAACGCCCAGCGTTACCTGCTGGCGCTCGAGGAGATGTCCGGCGCGCGGATCTCCGCCGTCGGCGTCGGGCCCGCTCGCGACGCCACGATCGTGCGGCACGACCTCATCGGCTGACCTCACAGTCGTCAGCTGATCGTCACGCGGCGATCACGGTGCGAAGTGTGCACGGTCGCGCGGCATGAACGGTGCACGGCACGGGCATCAGGACGATCACGCGGCCGGTGCGGCGCCCCCCTGGGGCCCGCGGCGGGGGTCCTCCCCGGACCGGCCGCGTCGTCCCGCACCGCCGTCCCGAGGAGTTGTCGTGCCCGAGGTCCTGAAGGTCATCCTGTACCTGGTCGCCGCCGCGTGCTTCGCGCTGTCCGCGTTCCGCATCACGAGCGGGCGCAACGCCCCCCGCATCGACCTGATCGCGCTCGGCCTGCTGGCCTGGGTGCTCGTGCCGCTGCTGGAGCTCGTGCTCGACTGATCGCGCTCTGATCCACCTCAGCGTCGACTCTGCCGACGCTCGGTCTGCGACTCGCGGGGCTGCACCCCCGCTCACGCGCCCGAGCGTCGGCAGAGTCGTCTCGGCACCCCTGGGCAGAGGCGTCCGGCACGTGCGGGCACGCTCGCATCACGCATCGACACCGAGCAGCTGCCGCAGGAACGTCGCCAACCGCCTCGCGGGCACGTCGCTGACCACGTCAAGCGTGCCCCAGCGCACGACCTCGAACCCCATCCTCCGCACTCTCACCTCGCGCCGACGCTCGTCGTCCAGCACCCTCGCCAGCGTCTGCGCCGAGGCTCCACCTCGCTCGTGCGCGGCGAGCAGCGCCTTGCTGCGGCCGTCGGCCTCGCCCGCCACCCTCCGGCCCGGACCGAGGTCCCAGAGGCAGTCCAGCCGGTAGTGGCGGTGCTCCTCCTCGTCGTGGACCGTCACCTGCCACCGAGGCGGGGGGACGCCCAGCTGGTCGAACGCCCACGCCGACCACGACTCCAGCGGCGCCTCCCGTGCCGCGTCGGCGAGAGTGAGCACGGCGCGTGCGCCCACGATCCCCGGCCACCTCCGCATGTCGGAGGCCACGGAGAGCAGGTCCTCAGGGCTCACGAGGCCACTCCGCAAGGCGGCATCGGCGATGGCCAGGGCGTCGCGTCCGTGCAGCCTGCGCGCGCAGTCGAGCACGGTCCGGGCGGGTGAGGTGAGGGCGATGCCGGAGGCGTCGACGGCGCGATGCACCCTCGGCACCGCCGCGACGCTCAAGCGCAGCGACCCCCATGCCTGGGGCCGCCCGCCCTCCGCGGTCAGGTCGACCGGGCCGAGACCGCCGAGCGGCACGGGCAGTCCCCACGCGGCGGCGGCATGAGCGTGGCTGACCAGGGCGTCGGCGGAGGTGCTCAGTGCTGCGGCCCGGGCGAGTGCCGACAACCGCGCGACGCCGGTGGGCTGTCCAGGTCTGTCGAGCGGGGATGTGCCGGCGGAGGCCGCCTGGTACCACCCACGCTGCAGTCGCCACAGGTCGCCGCTGCGGATCAGCTTGCGCAGGGTGGCCGGTGTCATGCCCGCCGTGGAGTCGAGGAGGTCGCGTCGTCGCTGGGGGAGTGAGGGCATGGCGGCAGGGTGTCGCCGGCGATGCAGGGGTCGGGCTCCACCTGTGGACAGGGCAGCTGAGCTGTGGACACAGGACCTGGGTGATGACGGCTGTGGGGGAGCGAGCGCCCGGGTTGGTGCGCCCTGGACGACGCGCCCGACGGCTTTACCGACGCTCGGTCGGCGAGTGACGGCGCGTCGCGGGGCTGTGCCGCATCGTCCGTCGGCAAAGTCGCGCGGGCGGGGCGGGGCAGGGCTGCACGGGGCGGGGCGCTGGCGTTGGATCGTGCTGGGGCACCGTGCAGCTCAGGCCGACTTGCGCACCGCGCGCTTGGCGGGCTTCTTCGTCGCAGCGGCGGGCTCGGCGTCGTCCTCGGCGGCAGGGGTCGGGGCGGCCTTCGCGGAGGTCTTCTTCGCGGCCGGAGCCTTCTTCGCCGCGGGCGCCTTCTTCGCGGCAGTCTTGGCGGCGGCCTTCTCGGCCGCGGGCGCGGAGGTGGGCTCGCCGCGCGCGGCCTTGGCGCGCTCGACGCTGCGCTGGAGAGCGGTGAGCAGGTCGACGACATCGGCGTCGGTGCCGGCCTCGTCGGAGGAGACGGCCACGGGCTCGACGCCCTCGAGCTTCGCCTCGACGAGCTCGCGCACGGCCACCTGGTAGGCGTCGCTGTACTGGGACGGGTCGAAGTCGGCGGCCAGGGACTCCACGAGGGAGGCGGCCATCGTCAGCTCCTGGGGGCGCAGCTCGACGGAGTCGGACAGCACGTCGAACTCGGCGGCGCGGATCTCGTCGGGCCACAGCAGGGTCTGCAGGACGATGACGTCGTCGCGCACGCGCAGGACGGCCAGCGACTCGCGCTGGCGCAGCGCCACGCGCACGACGCCCACGCGCTCCGTCTGCGCCAGCGCCTCGCGCAGCAGCGCGTAGGGCTTCACGGCCCGGCCGTCGGGTTCGAGGTAGTAGGTCTTGCCGAAGAGCACCGGGTCGACCTGTTCCAGCGGCACGAACTCCACGACCTCGATCTCGCGGGAGGTGGAGATGGGCAGCTGCTCGAGGTCGTCGTCGGAGAGGACGACGACGCGCCCGTCCTCGGCCTCGAAGCCCTTGGCGAGCTGGTCCCAGGCCACCTCCTCGCCGCACACGGTGCAGACGCGGCGCATCTTGATCCGCCCGCCGTCGGCCGCGTGCACCTGGTGGAACCGGATGTCGTGTTCCTGGCTCGCCGAGTACAGCTTGACCGGCACGTTCACCAGGCCGAAGGACACCGCGCCCTTCCACATCGCGCGCATCGCAGGCATGGTCGTGCTCCCTCCGGGTCGGACACCTCCAGGCAGTACCCGCGTGGACCTCGATTCAGGCGTGCCTCACCGGCAGCATGACGGGATGCGACCCATGCTGGCTACCCCCGCCTCACCGCCCGGGCGACTGCCGGAGGACGCCACGACCTGGGCGTACGAGGTGAAGTGGGACGGCATGCGGGCGCTGGTGGACGTGGCCGGCGGGGCGCTGCGGGTGACGACGCGCACGGGCCGGCAGGTGGCGGAGCTGTTCCCGGAGCTGCGCGCGGCCCTGGGGGCGGTGGCCGAGCAGGACGTGCTGCTGGACGGCGAGCTCGTGGTGATGCGCGACGGCGTCCCCTCCTTCGCGGCGATGGCGGACAGGTTCACCTCGGCCGACCCGCGGCGGGCGGCGGCGCTCGCCGTTCGGGCGCCGGTGCGCTTCGTCGTGTTCGACGTGCTGCGCCTGGGCGGGCGGGACCTCACCGCGGTGGCGTGGCGGCAGCGCCGGGAGGAACTGGACGAGCTGAGCGGGCGTGCCGAGCGCGGCTGGTACGCCTCACCGGTGTTCGACGACGGCGAGGCGCTCCTGGCGGCCACCCTGGAACAGGGTCTGGAGGGTGCGATGGCCAAGCGCCGCGCGTCGCGGTACGTGCCGGGTGCGCGCAGCCTCGACTGGGTGAAGGTGCCGCACCGGCGCAGCGCCACGTGCGTCGTGGGCGGTTGGCGGCCGGAGACCGGTGGCTCGCGCCCGGGGGCCCTGCTCCTGGGGACGCCCGACGTCGACGCGGAGGGCCGTCCGCTGCTGAGGTTCTGCGGCAGGGTCGGTTCGGGGTTGGCGGGGCAGGCCTCCGACGACCTCCTGCCGGTGTTGCGGGGACTGGCGGCGGGAGCGTCCCCGTTCGGGACGCCGGTGCCGCGCCCCGATGCGGTCGGGGCCCACTGGGTGCGCCCGGAGCTGTCGGTGGAGGTGCGGTTCAAGGGACGCACGGACGGCGGGCGGCTACGGGAGCCGGTGTTCCTGGGCGTCCGCCACGACGCCGGGTGACCTTCCGCCACCTGCGGGTGATCGCCTGCGCTCCACAGCCGGACGGGGTGGGGGCCGTCGTCCACAGGCACCCTCGTTCGTCTGCCGAGTGTGGGTGCGGCGCCGTAGGCTCCCCCCACTGATCGTCGACGGGGAGTGTCCATGTCTGCTTCGCGCCTGTTCCGCGCCGCCGTGGTGGTGACCGGTCTGGCCCTCTCGTCCCTCGTGCCCGTGTCGTCGGCCGGGGCCGCTGAGCCCGCCCCGATCACGGTGTCGATGACGACCGCCGACGGTGGCGCCCTGCCCGACGCGTGCGTTCTGGTGTACGCCTACGACGAGTTCGAGGGCGGCAGCGGGTACTCGTTGGCGGGGGAGGCATGCGCGGCGCCCGGGGAGGGGCGGGTCGAGATCGGCCCCGACCTTCTCGGCGAGGCGGAGCAGGTGGCCTTGTCCACGCGGACGTCGGCCCTGTACGTGGACGGCTGGGTGGGAGGGTTCTGGAACCCGACCCGGTTCCGGCCCGGTGACGAGGTGGACGTCGTCCTGCAGCCGGCCGGCGTGATCGAGGGGTCCCTGACCCTCCCCGACGGGAGCCCGGTGCCGTACGGGGACGCGGAGCTCGTGTCGCCCGAGCCCGGCGGCGCGGAGCCGGTGTCGGCGTCGATCGTCGACGGGCGCTGGTCGGCAAAGGCCGCTCCGGGGACCTACGCGGTCTACTACCAGGCGGGTGACCGGATCCAGTACTCGGGCGGAGCGTCCGATCTCTTCCTGGCGGCGACGTACCCGGTCGTGGCGGGGGAGACGGTGCAGGTCACCGAGGTGCTCCTGGGCGATGGTGAGGCGGGCAGGTCCACGGTCACCGGAGTGGTGACCGAGGCGGGTTCCGGGCGGGTGCTGCCCGGCATGTGCGTCACCACGGTCGACGAGTGGTGGGTTCCCGAGTCGGTGTCGGCCGCGCG
Organism: Kineosporiaceae bacterium; assembly: GCA_046330935.1. Taxonomy (GTDB): domain Bacteria; phylum Actinomycetota; class Actinomycetes; order Actinomycetales; family Kineosporiaceae; genus JAXLRU01. The sequence goes on along the minus strand of JAXLRU010000002.1, from coordinate 83,271 downwards.
CGCGTCCTCGGCCCGGCGGGCCGGCGCGTCCCGTCCGGCCCCGTCGGCCGCTGCACGCTCCGCCGCCGGGGAGCCGGGGTCGTACTGCCCGGACGACGGCGAGCTCACCGACCAGCAGGGCCGCTACGAGGTGTCGGCGATGGCGGCCCCCGACCTGCGCCGTCGGCTGGTCGTGACCGACCCCTCGGGGCGGCACGCCCGCTGGGTGTCGGAGCCCTTCGCGTCCCAGGTCGGCGCCAGGGTGGAGCAGGACGTCGCTCTCGTGCTCGCGGGGAGTCTTGCCGGCCGCGTGGTCGACCGGGTCTCGGGTCGTCCGCTGGAGGGCGTGTGCCCGATGGTGGCGGTGAACCGCTCGAGCACGACCTCCGACGGGGTCGTGCGGTGTTCGGACTCCGACGGGCGGTGGACGGTCTCCGGCCTGGTGCCGGGTCGGGTGACGGTGCAGCTGGTCCCGCCGTCGCCGCACCTGTCGATGTACGCCCCCGGCGTGGAGACGGCGAAGCGCGCCGCGCTCGTCACGGTGGTCGCGGGGCGTCGGGTGCAGGCACCGGACACGGCGTTGCCGGTCGGCGGCGTCCTCACGGGGACGGTGCGGGACCGGGCGGGCAAGCCTGTCCGCGGGATCACGGTGTCGTTCGGCTCGTGGTCGGACGGTGCCGGCCCGGAGGCGCCGAGCGCCATGACCGACCCCTCGGGCCGGTACGTGCTGTCCGGGCTGCGGCCCGGGAGCGACGTGGTTCAGATCGCCGGGTCTCGCCCGCAGGGGCTGAAGTGGGCCCGGTGGTGGTCCGGTGGGGTGGGGGACCCGTCCCAGGCGACCCCGGTCGCCGTGGACTACGACACCACGACGGCCCTCGACGCCGTCGTGACCCGGGCGGGGACGGTGGCGGTGACCCTCAGCGGGCGGGCGCTCCCGACGGAGGAGGACGTCGTCGCGATCGAGGCGTTCGCGCCCTCGGGGACGTCGTTGGGGATCCTCGGGTGGGCGACGGCAGGCGGGCCCCCCGCTCGCGTCGGGCAGGTGCCGCTCGGCCAGGTGCTCCTGCGCGCCACCGTGTACGGCGGCTCCGGCAAGCGGCGTTCGTGGTGGTACCGGGCGCCGCAGGCAGGGGTGGGGACGAGGTCGCCCGTGACGGTGACCTCGGGCGGGGTCACCGCCGTGACGTGGGTCATCGACCGCTAGGAGTGGTCCTCCGGCCCGTCGGATGACGGTGGATGCTGCGCAGACAAGAGACCGAAGTCCCTGGCGAGATGAACGAGGACGAACGGGACGGACCACGCGAGTCGTCCGGCCGGGGAGAGATTGTGGATAAGCACACACCGTAGGCAATGGCGGCGCTACCGTGACGCTCGGCGGGCCGCAGTGGGCGGCGAGTAGCCGGATGTGAGCAGGCGGTGTCTGATGCGTGCGGTGCGTGGTGGGCTGCGGGCTGTCCTGGCGGTGCTGACGGTCGTCGGGGCGGTGGCCGTCTCGGGGCCGCAGAGCGCGGGTGCCGCGCTCGCCCCCGCGGACACGCCGGGGGAACCGGCCGCGGGGTCGATCCTGGTGAACGTGCGTGACGCGTCCTCCGGCGACGGCGTCGCGGCGGCGTGCGTCGACGTCCACGTCGACGTCGACGGTCCGGTCGTGGGCACGGCCTGCGCCCCCGCGGGGTCCTCGCAGGTGGTCGTGCCCCCGGAGGACCTCGCCGGCAACAGCTGGGTGTTCCTCTTCGTCCGGGCGGGTGAGCCGTACGCAGACGCCTGGTACGGGCAGGAGGACGGCGTCGCCTACGCGGCGGCAGCCGCCTCCGGGCAGACCGTGACGGTGGCCCTGCCCGAGGCGGCGTTCCTCACCGGCACCCTCACGCTGCCCGACGGCAGCCCGGTGCCCGACGGCGAGGTGTCGATCGGCGCCGACGAGCAGCCCCTGTACTCGACGTCGATCCTCCAGGGCCGCTGGCGCGTGAAGGTCTTCCCGGGGGAGTGGAAGGTGCGCTTCGACGTCGCCGGTCGCCGCCAGTACGCGGTCGGCGTGGCCGACGACTCGTTCCTCGCCCGCACCTACGACGTCGCCGCCGGCGCCGAGGTGACCGTGGACGACGTCCTGCTCGACGACTCGACGGTCGGCACCGTGACCTTCACCGGTCAGGTGCGCGACGCCGTCACGGGGCGGGGGGTCGCCGGCGCCTGCCTGCTGCCCTACCGCGGCCCGAACTGGCCCGACGAGGCGCCGAGCTGGGACGGCACCGGCTGCCCCTACTTCGCCGGCGCCACCAGGGCCGACGCCGACGGTCGGTACTCGGTGACGTCCCCCTGGTCTCCCGACAACGGCGTGGTGATCACCGCGATCGACCCGGCCGGCCTGCACGCCCGTGCCTCCCGCTCGTGGTTCGGCTCGGCACTGCCGCGGCCGGGCACGGTGACCTCTGACGTGAACTTCTCGCTCACCACGACGGGGGCGATCAAGGGGCGAGTGCTCGACCCGGCGGGCAAGCCCGTCGCCGGGGTGTGCCCGTGGGCAGGGCCCGAGCCGTGGGCCACCCACACCTACCTGCAGGCCTGCACCCGGGCCGACGGCTGGTGGATGGTCGGGGAGCTCGCGGCCCAGCGCACCCGCGTCCGGTTGAGCGCGCCCGTGGGTGAGAACGGCCAGTCCAGCGGCTTCGTCGACGTGTACGTGCCCGGCTCCGCGTCGTCCCCGAAGGGCGCCAAGCTGACGGTCAAGCCGGGACGGCAGGTCAACGCACCGGTCAGCACCCTGCAGCGGGAGGGCGTGCTGATCGGGCGGGTCCACGACGCCGCCGGGCACCCGGTCGCGGGCGTCGACGTCGCGCTGCGGGCGCCGGGCGTCACCGGGCGCTACCTGGGTTCCGTGACCACCACCGACGAGCAGGGGCGTTACCGGCTCGGCGGGCTGTCCGCGCAGGACAGCGTGGTGGAGGTCTCCGACCCCGTGGGGGAGTGGGCGAGCACGTGGAGCGGGTCGCGCACCGACCCGGCCCTGGCCACGAAGGTGCCCGTGCGCTACGGGACGACGACCACCCAGGACTTCACCGTCGGCCCGGCCGGGGCACTGACGGTCAACGTCCGTGGCGCGTCGCTGCCCGCGGAGGCCGGCACGCTCGAGGTCGCCGCGTACTCGGTGTCAGGGGCGTGGCTGGGCGTCTCGGAGTCGCTGACCTCGCAGGACGCCCGGGCCGCCCAGGGCGCCTCGGTCGTGCTCAAGGGGCTGCCCCCGGTGCCCACGCTCGTCCGCACGACGCTCACCTACGACGGCCGCACCCGCTCCTGGTGGTACCGCACCCCGGGCAGCGGGCAGCCCCGCAGCAGCGTCCCGGTGACGGCGGGGGCCACGAGCGGGGTCGGGCTGTCGGTGAAGTGGTGACGTCGCTCCTCGGCTGAGCCGGGCGATCGTCAGGGAGTTTCCACGAATCCCGGCGAGGGGCCCTTCGAGCTGCGTACATTGCCGAGCCGAGCGGCGCGCACCGGCGCAGCCGAGGGGAGAACGAGGTCGATCATGACTCCTGGTCCGTCACGCCGCCGTGCCCGGATCGCGGCCGCCGCCGTCGCAGTCGGTGCGGTCGTGCTCGGCACCCCGAGCGCGGCGCTCGCCGAGGGCGAGCCCGAGGTCGCGTTCCGCATCGACGTCTCCACGATCGACGCAGGCGACGCCGGGCGCGTCTGCGTGGACGTGCGGGAGTCCACGCACCTCGGCGAGAGGACCGAGGCGACGGTCTGCTCCGACGACACGAGCGCGCCGCTGGTCGTCCCGGCCGCAGGCCTGCCGACGACGCGGTACGACGGCTCCCGCCCCACGTTCGTCGTGCAGGTGCGGCCGCAGCAGCGGTACGCGCCGACCTGGTTCGGCTCCTCGGTCGCCACCGGGGTCTCGGCCGCCACTGCCCTCACGGCCGACGGCCAGACGCTGGGGGTGACGCTGCCGGTGGCGGGCGTCCTCACGGGAAAGCTCGTGAACCGCGACGGCGACCCCGTCGAGAACGTCACTCCCCTCGCCTTCGACGCCGCGGGCGACCTGGTGTCCGACGCCGAGGTGGCCGCCGACGGCACCTGGACGATGCGGGTCTTCCCCACGCGGATCGCCCTGGGGTACCGCGACGACGAGGACGCGATCACCGAACGCGCGGTGACGGCCGTCGCGGGCCGGACCGTCGACGTCGGCGAGTACCGCTTCGATCGCTTCGGCAACGCCCCGCGGCCCGTCACCGTGCAGGGTCAGGTGCGTGACCGGTCGACGGGCAAGCCGGTGGCCGGGGTGTGCGTGTACAACCGCTCCCTGCCCTTGCACGGGCTGGAGGAGCAGCTGGGGAACTGGGACGCGGCCAGCGGCTGCCCCTACTTCGCGCCCGTGACCCGCACGGACGCCAAGGGGCGGTTCAAGGCCGTCATCGGGGCGGCGAGTTGGAACTACATGCAGGGCGAGGCGCTCAGCTACCTCTCGTTCATCGATCCGTCGGGCAGCCACACGCGGACGTACACCTGGTACGGGATGGGGACGGCGGCGGGCGCCGAGATCACCTACGACGTCGCGATGGAGCCCGCGTACGCGTTCAAGGGGCGCGTGGTCGACACCTCCGGTGCCCCGGTCGCCGGGGTCTGCCCCTTGCCGGTGGACCTTCAGGAACTGGTCGTCCAGCTGCGCCGGTGCTCCGACGCCGCCGGCTGGTACGCCGCCGGTGAGCTCCCGTCGGAGCTGGCGGGCAAGCGGATCAGCGTCCCGCTGTCCCCCAGGCCGAACGGTCCGGTCGTCGGCTTCTCGACCGTCTACGCACCCGGCGTCCCCACGACCAAGGGGGCGGCGAGCGTGGCGCTGAAGCTCGGCAGGACTCCCACCGCGCCGCTGACCACCCTGCGCGGCACCACCCTGCGGGGGCGGGTCACCGATGCGCAGGGGCGCCCCGTGTCGGGGGTCACGGTGACCCTCAGCACGGAGAGGGCGGGCGGCGGCCCGAGCTACCCGCTGCTGCTCACGGATGAGAACGGGCAGTACGGCTTCTACGACGTGCGCGTGCCCGGGCCGGTCTTCCTGCGCTTCGACGACCCCCAGGGGCGGTTCCTCCCCCAGTGGAGCGGCCCCTCGAGCACCGAGGCGGGCGCCCAGCCCGTCCCCCTGACCGCGGGCGGGACGACGGTCCGCGACGTCACGTTGACCCGGACGGCGACGCTGTTCGCCTATGCGAAGGTGGCGGGCGTGCCCGCCACCGCGACGGCGGCCGACGTCACCCTGTACGCGCCGACGGGCGCCGAGGTGCGACGTACCGCCCTGGACGTGGCACGGCTGCGCGAGGGAGAGGCGGCGGGGGTCACCTTCCGCGACCTCGTCCCGGGCACGGTGACGGTGCGGGTGGGCATCTACGACCGGGCCACGAGGACGACGCGGTCCTTCTGGTACACCGTCGCCGGGTCCGCCGGTCACGCCCGGCTCGTGCTGGGCGACGGGGAGAGCAAGAACGTCATGGTCGAGGGCACGTGGTGAGCCTGCGGCAGTGAGGTGAGGAGGGGCCGGACGCCGTGCGTCCGGCCCCTCTCCGGTCGGGGAGACGGAGTTGCGCTGCCCGGTCCCGACAATGCGGCGGAATCCCGGCGCATCGGCGCCTCGGCGGAGTAGCTTGCGAAGGAAACGCCGCGCACGGGCTCGGCGGGGGGAAGAACGGGGATTCGCCATGGCCATTCGTCCGTCACGCCGTCGTGCAAGGATCGCGCGGGTGGTGGTCTCGGCCGCCGCGTTGCTGGGCGCGACTGCCGTTCCCGCAGTCGCCGACGACGCCGACCCGGCGTTCACCATCGACGTCTCGACCGTCGACGGCGGCAGCCCGACGGGGGTGTGCGCCGAGGTGTTCGCCCGCGCCGACGCCGGGGACCCGCTGGCGGTGACCTGCGTGCCCGACGGCACCACGCGCATCGTCGTCCCCCGGTCCGCCCAGCTGCCCCTCGACGAGCCGGACGCCACGTACGTGGTCAGGGTCACGGCCGGGGCGCCTTACGCCCCCTCCTGGTACGGGTCCTACGACTGGTCCGACGTCGCGTTCGCGACGCCGACGGCCGTCACCGGCACCCAGGCGCTCGACGTGGTGCTGGCGCGGGCAGCCACGGTCACCGGGCGCCTGCTGGACGACGACGGGTCGCCGGCGACGTCGGGGCGCGTGATCGTCGCGAGCGACGACGGCCCGCGCCTCGGCGAGACCGAGATCACCCAGGGGCGGTGGTCGCTGCCGGTGTACCCGGGGCTGGTCCGCGTGTTCTACGAGCGCGACGGCAGGCGGCAGTGGGCCGGGCAGGTGCGCGCGACGAGCGACGGCACCGTCGATCTGGGCGACTACCGGTTCGTGCCCGATGCGGAGGCCGGCAAGGTGGTCGTGTCCGGTCAGGTGCGGGACGCCGCCTCCGGGAAGCCGATCGCCGGCGCGTGCCTGTACGCCCGGGGCCTTCCCTCCTACTCCGACGAGGAGCGGTTGGGCGACTGGGACGCCGCGAGCGGATGTCCGTACTCGGCGCCGGTGGCGCGCAGCGACGCCCACGGCCGCTTCCGCGCGCTGCTGCAGCCCGCCTACGAGAGCCCGGTCGAAGGCCGCTACCCCGCGATCCTGTCGGTCATCGATCCCACGGGCACGCACACGCGCCGGGTCACGACGTGGGGCCTCGAGGTCCGGCCCGGCATGAGCGTCACGCACGACTTCGTGCTCGACCCGGCCTACGCGCTCAAGGGTCGGGTGGTGGATGCGACCGGTGCGCCGGTCGCGGGCGTGTGTCCTCTGGCGGTGGACCTCGACCTGCTGGTGACCCAGCTGCGGCGCTGCTCGGGTGCCGACGGCTGGTACCTGGCGGGTGAGCTGCCGGCGGAGCTCGCGGCCAAGCGGTTCGCGGTGAAGCTGTGGGTCCTCGGCGACCAGCCGTGGGACGGCTGGCGGAGCCTGTACGCGCCCGGCGTCGCCACGCCGCAGAAGGGCGCGAAGATCAGCCTGAAGCCGGGCAAGGCACCGACGGTGCCGACGACGACCCTCACGTCCGTCCGGAGTGCCGGCTCCTGAGCGCCCCCGCACGTCGCGGGATCGGGCGGGGGAAGCGACGTTCCGCGACTTTCGGGAAAGCGCCGCGGACGAATGCGGAATCCCCGTAGATTCCGGAACAGAAGGACGGCGGTATCCGCCGGCCGGGGGAGAACGGGGAATCACGGGCGCCCGACTGCGTCCCGCAGGCCTCGCGCCAACCCCGCCTCGGTGTCCACGCGACCCACCGCTTCGAGGAGAGCCATGTCCCGTCCAGGTCCGGGCCCCGTCCCCGCCGTCCACGGCGGCCGGCGCCGGTGGGTCCTCTCGCTCGTCGCCGCGCTGGCGGGCGCGGCCGTGGCCTCGTCGCCCACGGCCGCCTCCGCCGCGGACACCGACGTGGCGCTGCGGGTAGCCGTCTCGGCCGAAGCTCCGGCCCCCGCGCCCACGGACGTCTGCGTCGACGTCGTCGACACCCCCGGCGGGACCGTCCTGGCCCACCAGTGCGTCCCTGACGGGACGGCCGTCGTCGACGTCCCGCGCGGGCCGCTGGCCGGGCACGACCAGGTGTACGTCGTCGCCCACGGCACCGGAGTCGCGCCCGACGAGTACGCGGGCCCGGCGTACCCCGACACCTGGTACGGGTTCAGTCGCGACGACGACGTCCAGCACGCCCGCCCCGTCACCCTCGACCCCGGGGACGTCACGGACATCGGGATCCAGTTCCCCAACGTCGCCCTGCGGCAGTGGATCTGGCTCTACCCGCAGCCCGACGGCGTGCCGACCACCGGGGTGCGGGCCGAGATCGTGACGCCTGAGGGCGACGCCGTCCCGCCCACGCTGTACTCCGCCACCATCGGCTCCGACGGCATCATCGACGTGGGCAAGCTCTACCCCGGACGCTGGTGGGTCCGTTACGTCCAGGGGTCGTTCGTCCAGTACCGGCCCGGCCTCAGCGAGGCGGCGTTCCTGCGCACCACTCCGCCGGCGCTGGTCGGCTCGGGACCGACGTTCGACATGTTCGTCGCCCCGCAGTGGCTCGACCGGTACCCGGTGTCCGGGCAGGTCTACGACGCGGTGACCGAGAAGCCCCTGGCGGGGGTGTGCGTGTACGCCCGGCCCCCGGTCGCCGACGCCGCCCCTGGCTGGAACGGCAAGGGGTGCCCCTACGGGGACGCCACGGTCACCGATGCCAAGGGCCGTTACCGCCTCGTCCTTCCCCTGGAGCCCGCGCTGCGGCAGGAGGACCCGTCCGTCACCGTGATCGACCCGAGCGGCCGGCACCGGCGCTCCCAGGTCCCCTCGCTGCAGAGCGGGTTCGAGCGGGCGCGGGACGAGACGATCGACGTGCCGCTGCGCCCGGCGGCCGCCGTCGAGGGACGGGTGCTCGGGCCGGACGGCAAACCCGTCCAGGGCGTGTGCCCCTGGTGGGGCCCCGGGGCCGACGACACGGCCTCGCACCTGAGGGTCTGCTCCGACGCGACCGGCTGGTGGATGGCAGGGGAGATCGACGACGCGGTGGCGGCCAAGGGCAAGGTGGCGTTGCTGCTCAAGGCTCCTCAGTCGGCCGGGCAGCCCGACGTGTACGTGCCCGGGGTCGAGAAGGCGAACCAGGCGACGAAGCTCGCGCTCGTGCCGGGACGCCGGGTGTCGGCACCCGTGACGAGACTGCGGGGCGTCGGGCAGGTCGAGGGGCACGTGCGGGACGCCGCCGGCCGTCCCGTCGCCAAGGTGCAGGTGGGCCTGCGGTCTGCGGCGTCCTCGGACCGGTGGGTCGCCTCGGCGGTGACGGACGCGGCCGGCGCCTACCGGATCACCGCGCCGGGGGCGCTCGCGGGCGTCCTCGAGGTCCGCGACCCGGCGGGGACCTGGGCCACGACCTTCGGCGGCGACGTCGCGGACCCGGCGGCCGCGACGCCCGTCACGGTCGTCGCCGGCGCGAGCCGCACCCAGGACGTCGTCGTCCGCGCCGGTGCCGCGGTCCGGGTGACCGCCCGGATCGCCGGGCTGCCGGTGGAGCGCACGTCGCTCGTGGTGCAGGCCTACGCAGCCTCGGGCGCTCCCGTGGGCGGCCGCCTCACCCTCGCGTGGGCGGACCTCGTGTCGGAACAGGGAGCCACGGCCGTCCTGACCGGGCTGCCGGAGGCCCCCACCTACGTGCGGATCGCGGAGCCCGACGGCACCCGCGCCCGACAGTGGTGGTACCGTGCCCCGAGGGACAGGACGAAGACGGCGGTCGTGCCCTCCGTGGCGGCGACGACGGACATCAGCATCACCCGGTCATGGTGAGCCTCATCGCCGCGCGAGGCGCGGGCGGACAACGGGAGGTGGCCCGCATGGGCGCACGACGCAGCAGAGGGGCGCGGGTCTTGTGCGTGCTCGCCACCGCGATGGCGCTGGTCGCCCCGGCGGGTGCCGCCGCGGCGGAGGGGACCGGTGACGATGTCTTCGTGCATGCCACGGTGAAGGCGACCGACGGCACGGTGCCGAGTGGTGTGTGTCTGGAGCTGCACCGCATCGACGACGTGGAGCGGCTGGGGACGTTCAGCCCGGTGGTCCGGCAGTGTGCCGGCGGCGGAACCGGCGAGGTGACGATCCGCAGGAGCGACCTCCCGTCCTGGCTCGGGGAGAACCCGGTCCTGTACGGGCTCGTCACCGTCGACGAACCGTGGGCCGACACGTGGTACGGGCAGGACGGCAGAGCCTGGGCATCCTCGCCCCAGACGTACCGGCAGGGGATCTCGGACCTCTGGGGCCCTGTCGAGGCGGCGATCGTGGTGCCCCGAGCCGGCCACATCACCGGGCGGATCCTCCAGGGGCCGGGCAAGCCGCCGGTCGAGCTGGGGGCTGCCTGGGCCGCCACCGGCGTGGGAGACGCCAAGTTCTTCCAGGCCCTTGCCCCCGGCGGATCGTTCAGCATGAAGGTGTTCCCGGGCTCGTGGGTCATGCGCTACAGCAACGGGACGGGCGAGCAGGTGTCCGGCTACACGAGCGCGTACGGCTACACCTGGCCGGAGATCTCCGTGCGGCCGGGGGAGACGGTGGCCACCAAGTACTCCTTCCTCGAGTGGTACGAGCTGAACTCCTTCGTGGTCAACGGGCGCGTGGAGGACGCCGTGACCGGCAAGCCGGTCGCGAACGCGTGCGTCTACGGGTTCGCGTTGATCGACCACGACGACGACTGGAACGGGTACACCCGGACCCACTGGGACGGCACGGACTGTCCCTACTCGGACGTGGGTGCCCGGACCTCGGCGCAGGGCCGGTTCAGCATCCGGTTGCGCAACGGCTTCCCGGGCGACTTCGCCGTCAGCGTCGTCGATCCCTCCGGAAGGCACGTCCGCACCAAGGCGTTCTGGGGCGGGGGAGGCCCCTTCGGCCAGGTACCTGCGCCTGGGACCACGGTGTCGGCCGCCATGACGATGCAGCCCGCGGCGGCCATCCGCGGCCGGGTGGTGGACTCGACCGGCAAGCCGGCCAAGGGCTGGTGCCCCGACCTTCAGACGGTCGACCACTACAGCGACGTCACCAGCGTGATGCACTGCTCGAACGACGACGGCTGGTACCTGGCGGGCGAGATCCCGCAGGAGGTGGTCGCGCGCCGGAAGACCCCGGTGGGGCTCGGCCGGAACATGTACTGGACCTCCGAGTTCTTCTCCCCCGGGGTCACGGACATCAAGAAGGCGAAGAAGGTCGCGGTGATCCCCGGCCGGCAGGTGACGGCCCCCGTGGCGACGGCACCGTTCGACTGACGACCGTTCACCGTGCGGACCCGACGAATTCCGCCGAACGGGTGACCCCGCGGGCGCGCAGCGCCTAGATTGCGCAGCGCCGTGCGCCCGCGGGCCCCGGACACCGCCGTCCCACTCGTTCCTCGGGGAGTGCCATGCCTGACCTGCGATCCCGCGCCGGCCTGGGACTGATCGCCCTGCTCGCGGTGACGGGGACGCTGGGAGTCGCGCCCGCCCACGCGGCGGACGTCGACGACGCGATCGCGCTGCGGGTGACCGTCTCCGCGCAGCCTCCGGCCACGGCGCCGACGGACGTGTGCCTCGACGTCTACGACGTCCCGGGCGGCACCGTCCTGACGCGGGAGTGCGTCCCGGACGGGCAGACGGTCGTCGACGTCCCGCGCGCACCGCTGAGCGGACACGCCCAGGTCTACGTGCTGGCCCACGGCACCGGCGTGGCGGCCACCCCCTACGAGAGCGCCGCCTACCCCGACACGTGGGTGGGGTTCCGCCGCGACGTCGACACCCAGCACGCGGCGGCGGTCGCCGTCCCGGCCTCGGGCGCCGCGCAGGCGGCCGTGGAGTTCCCCGCCGAGTCCGACCCCCTGTGGTTCTGGCTGTGGCGGACAGTCGCCAAGCCGACGCAGGGTGTGCGGATCGACCTCGTGACGCCCAACGGGGACGCCCCGCCGCAGGTGCTCTACTCGGCCGAGGTCGGCGACAACGGGGCCGACTTCGTCAAGGTGTACCCGGGCCAGTGGTGGCCCCGGTACGTCGACGGCGGCGTCGTCCAGTACCGCCCCGGGATCAGCGAGGACGTGTTCCGTCGCACCGTCCCGGCGCCGCTGAAGCGCCCCGGGGCGCAGTACGAGCTGATCGTCGAGAACGACATGATCGACCGGTTCGTCGTGGCGGGTCAGGTCTACGACGCGGTCGACGACAAGCCGGTCGCGGGGGCGTGCGTGTACCCGCACGCCCTGCCGACGCAGGCGCCGCAGCGCCCGTGGGACGGCACCGGCTGCCCGTACGCCGCGGACGGTCAGGTGGTCGACGCCGAGGGCCGCTACCGGTTCGTGCTGCCGATCGAGGCGGCGCTGCGGGGTGAGCCGCCCGTGCTGTCGGCGATCGACGTGAGCGGCCGGCACCGCCGTGGCGAGGTGCGCTCGCGCCAGGACGGCTTCCGCCGCGGCACCGACGAGATCCTCGACCTCGGCCTGGCCCGCACGGCGGCGCTGCAGGGCAAGGTCGTCGGCGCCGACGGCCGCCCCGTCGCGGGGGCCTGCCCGTGGTGGGGCCCGGGGGCGGACGACGACGCCCACCATCTGCGGCGCTGTTCCGACGCCACGGGCTGGTGGTCGGCGGGGGAGCTCGACGACGACATCGCCGCCCGCGGCCGGGTGCCGCTGCTGCTCAAGGCCCCGGCGGGTGCCGGTGTCGCCGACGCCTACGTCCCGGGCGTGCCGACCGCCGCGGCGGCCGCCAAGCTGGCGGTGACCCCCGGCCGGCGCGTGACCGCGCCCGTCACGACGCTGCGCGGCGTCACGACCGTCTCGGGTCACGTGCGCGACGCCTCCGGGCGCGCTCTCGCCAAGCTGCAGGTGGGGCTGCGGGCCAAGGTGGGCTCCCCGCGGTGGACGGTCTCGACCGTGACCGACGCCGACGGTGCCTACCGGCTGACCGTCCCCGCCGCGGCGGGCGGCGTCGTCGAGGTCGAGGACCCGGCCGGGCACTGGGCGACGGCGTTCGGCGCGGGTGCCGCCGATCCCGCGCTCGCCGTCCCGCTGCCCGCGGGGCCCGAGGTGACGCAGGACGTCGTCGTGTCGCCCGCGGCGGCCGTGCGCCTGAGCTTGCGGGTCGCGGGGGTCCCCGTCGACCGGCCGGAGCTCGTCGTCCAGGCCTACGCCGCCTCCGGCGCCCCGCTCGGGGCACGAGCCGTCGTGACGCGCGAGGCGCTGCTGTCGCAGGACGGCGCCGTCGCCGTGCTCGCCGGCCTGCCCGCCGCGCCCACGTTCGTCCGGATCGCCGAACCGGACGGCGGGACGGCCCGGCAGTGGTGGTACCGCGCCCCCCGCGACCGCACCCGCACCCCGGTGACCCTCACCGCGGGGACGACCACCCCGCTCAGCCTCGTGCGGGCCTGGTGAGCGGCCGGATGAGCGGCCGGATGAGCGGCCTGATGAGCAGCAGCGTGACGACGACGCGGGAGGCGGCCCGGATGGGCGCACGGATGCGGGCGCGTGCCCTGGGCGCGCTGCTGGCTGGGGCAGTGGTGGCGGCCCTCGGGGCGACCTCGACGGGTACCGCGCAGGCGGCGACGGGAGGCGACGACGTCGCGCTGCGGGTGAACGTGTCGACGACCGACGGCGGCACGCCCACGGGTGTCTGCGCGCTGGTCTACGCCTACGACGACCCCACCGACCTCTCCGACGTGCCGCGGGCCCAGAAATGCGCCGCGGCAGGTGCGCCGCAGGTCTCCTTCGACCGGTCCGACCTCGCGGGCATCGGCGACAACCCGAACATCTGGCTGCTCGTGCGCGCCGACGAGCCGTACGCCGACACCTGGTTCGGGCAGGACCCGGTGCGCTGGTACCAGGACTGGGCCGGGCCGCGCGAGCTGTCGGTCCCCGAGACCGGCGCGGCCACCGTCGCCGTCGTGCTGCCTCCCGCCGGGCACCTCACCGGCACGCTGCGCGAGAGCGAGACCGGCCCGCTCGTCGCCTCGGGCGCGGCGCTCGCCGTCGACCGGCACCGCCCGCAGCAGCAGTGGTTCGCCGCCACGGTCGTCGACGGCCGCTGGACGATGAAGGTGTTCCCGGGGTTCTGGCTGCTGCGCTACCGCGACCTGCGCCACGACCAGATCGACGGCGTCCCCACGGACGGCCCCGCACCGGCGTCCCCGGGCATCCGCGTCGCGCCCGGCGCCACCGTGCCCACGAGCTTCGCGTTCCTGCCCCCCGAGGCGAGGGGCGTCTTCACGGTGACCGGGGTCGTGCGCGACAAGGCGACGGACAGGCCGCTCGCGGGCCTGTGCGTCTACCCCTACTACTTCTACCGCGAGGACGGCGACGTCGCGGGAGGCGAGGACTGGGACGGGGCGGGCTGCCCCGACGCCACCGACGACTACCCGGCGGTGCGCACCTCGCCGCAGGGACGCTTCCGGGTCACCCTGCCCGCCTACGAGGACGCGTTCGGCTACGGCGGTCCCGCCCTGACCGTGATCGACCCGACCGGCCGCCATCGCGAGAAGTCCGCGGGCTGGGGCTGGGGGGACGCGTTCCTCCCGCTGCCCAACCCCGGCGCACTGGTGTCGTTCAACCTCGACCTCACGCCGACCGCGGCCGTGCGCGGGCGCGTCGTCGACACCGCGGGCCGGCCGGTCGCCGGCATGTGCCCCGGCCTGGTCACCGACGCCTTCCCGCCCTACGGGCTGAAGAAGTGCTCCGACGCCGACGGCTGGTGGCTCGTGGGCGACGTGTCGCCCGAGGCGCAGGCGCTGCGCAAGGTGCGCGTGACGCTGGCGCCGCTGGACGGCGTCGCCGCGCCGTGGGTGTACGTGCCCGGGGTGACGTCACTGAAGCAGGCCAAGAAGGTGGCGCTGATCCCGGGACGCTCCGTGACCGCACCCCTCACCACGGTCACGGTGGGCGACGAATCGCCCGCGCAGGAAACGTTTGCGGCGGTGCGGCGATAAGGGTCTGACCGCACGGGGTCGCCGACGAGGCGGCAGGCGGACGACGAGGGGAACGGGGAGATGGTCATGCGACAGCGCGGAGGACCGCGGGCACGGACGGGGGCGGCGGCGTTGGCAGCCGGTGCCCTGCTGATGGTGGCGGGCGCCGGACCGGCGCTGGCCGCCGACGACGACGAGGTGCTCCTGCGGGTCACCGCCACGACCACGGAGGGCGTCGTCCCCACCGGCGTGTGCGCCGACGTCGTCGAGGTGGGCCGCGACACCCAGACCGTCCTCGGGACGGCCTGCGCGCAGGCCGGGACGACGACGGTGGAGTTCCGAGCGGCCGACTTCACGAGCGGGCGCTTCCCTTCCTCGGGCGAACCGCTGCTGAGGGTTCGCGCCGACGGGCCCTGGGCGCAGACGTGGGACGAGATGACCCCTGAGCGCGGCACGGCCTATGCGTGGCTGGCCTCGGTGTACCAGGGCTCGTCCCGGTCGGTCGTCCTGGCCCGCGCGGCCACGGTGACCGGCAGGGTGCTCGACACCGACGGGGTGACGCCCCTGGCGACAGGGAAGGTCGTCCTCACGGACAACGACATGCACGCCCTGTACATCGCGGACGTCCACGACGGGGCCTGGTCGGCCACCGTGTACCCGGGGCGCGCCTACCTGGGCGTCTCCGCCCACGGCTACCTCCAGTACCTGCCGGGGGTCAGCGGACTCACCCCTGCGGGATTCGGTCCGCCCCCCTGGGTGGACGCTCCGGCAGGCGCCGTCACGGACGCCGGGAGCTACACGCTCGTGGCCCTGGAGGACCTGGACCGGTTCGTGGTGAGCGGCCAGGTCCGGGACGCCGTCACCCACAAGCCCATCGCCAATGCGTGCGTCAACGCCTGGCGAGCCCCGCGCCTGGACGACGTCGACCTCAACCACGTCTGGGCCGACCCGTCAGGCTGCCCGTACCAGGCGCCCACCACGCGCACGGACGCGCAGGGCCGGTACCGCGTGGTGCTCGCCGTCGGTGACGGGTGGGGGCCGCCGCCGGCGGTCACGATCATCGATCCCACCGGCGTCCACGCACGCGTCGAGCACCTCTACAGCGGGAGCCCGGGCCAGCGGATCACCACCGATGTCGACATGGCGCAGGCGTACGCCCTGAGGGGCCGCGTGGTCGACGAGGCGGGGCTCCCGGTGGCCGGTGCCTGCCCGTGGAGCTACTACCCGGACTCGCGGGCCGTCGAGATGCTGTGGCGGTGCACCGACACCGACGGCTGGTGGTTCATGGGGGAGCTGTCGGAGCCGATCACGGCGCAGAAGCGGCTGGCCATGCCGATCTACGCGCTCCAGACCGGGCCGGTGTACGCGCCCTCCCAGCCGAGCCCCGCGAAGGCCGCGCGGGTGACGCTCGCGGTCGGGCGGCAGGTCACTGCTCCGGTCACGGTGCTGCCGCGCACCGGCGGCCTCGCGGGTCACGTCCGCACCGCCGACGGCGCCCCGGCGCCGAACGTGGCCGTGGTGCTGCGCGCGTACAACCCGCGCGCTCACCAGCCGGGCCCTGAGGTGACTCGGGCGTACACAGCGGCCGACGGCAGCTACCGCTTCCAGGGCCTGGCGCCGTCGCCGTTCGTCGTCGAGGCCTCCGGCCAGAGCGGGGAGTGGGCGCTGACCTGGTACGGCTCCGCGACGGACCCCGCGAAGGCGACCCCCGTGACGGTGAGGGCCGACGGGACGGCCACGGCCGACCTCGTGGTGTCGCCGCCCGCGTCGCTGCGCGTGAACGTCGCCCTCACCGGCCTTCCCGAGACCGTGACGGTCGTGAAGGTGACCGCCCTCTCGCTCAGCGGCGCCCCGCTCGGGTACCCGGGCCTGCTGTCGCCGTCGTCGGTGACCGCGACGCCCGTCCCCGTGGTGCTCCGCGGCCTGCCCGCGGCACCCACCCGGGTGCGGGTCGAGGCCTACGACCCGGCGACGAAGCAGACACGTCACTGGTGGTACCGGGCCGTCTCCGGCCCGGACAAGAACTCCTTGGCCGTCAACCTGACCGCGGGCGGGACGACCGAGGTGTCGATCGCGGGGACCTGGTGAGGGGCCCGGCAGTGACGGGGGACGACATGACTCGAAGAAGGAGCGCCCTCTCCCGCGGACGGTGCGCGCTGGCCTCGGCGGCGGTGCTCGCCGCCATGGTCGCGGGCACGGGGACGGGCGGATCACCGTGGCCCCCGTGACCGTCGTCCCCGCATCGACGCCCGCCTCCTGAGCTGCTCGCCGACGAGGCCGGGTGCGTTCCTCGGAACGCACCCGGCCTGTCCGTACTGGCGTCCGCATCATGCGGACGCCAGGGTGGGGCCCATGGCCGGGACGACGACCGTGGTGGACGTGGAGGGGCGGCGGCTGCCGCTGCGCAACCTCGAGAAGGTGCTCTACCCCGCCACGGGCACGACGAAGGCCGAGGTGCTCAGCTACGTCACCGCGGCTGCGCCCGTCCTGCTGCCCCACCTCGCCGCACGGGCGGTCACACGCAAGCGCTGGCCCGATGGTGTGGCCTCGCAACCGTTCTTCGAGAAGAACATTCCGCAGGGTTCACCGTCGTGGCTGCGAACGGTCACCGTGCCCACCCCCGGCAGCACGCGGGGGCGCGAGACCTTGACGTTCCCGCTGGTCGACGGCCTGCCCGCCCTGGTCTGGGCGGTGAACCTCGCAGCCCTGGAGCTGCACGTGCCCCAGTGGTCCCTGCCCGAGGACCCGCCGCCGCCCGAGCAGGTGCGCACCCTGCCCGACCGCCTCGTCGTCGACCTCGACCCCGGCCCGGGAGCGGGCCTCGACGAGTGCTGCGAGGTGGCCCTCGCCGTGCGCGAGGAGCTGGCGGCCGACGGCCTCGAGGCGGTCCCCGTCACCAGCGGCAGCAAGGGCATGCAGCTGTACGCGCCGGTTGCGGGCGACCAGGAGGCGGAGGTCGTCGAGGCGTACGTGAAGGCGCTCGCGCAGCGGCTCAGCGCGCGCATGCCGGCCCTCGTCGTGTGGCGGATGGCCAAGTCGCTGCGCCCGGGCAAGGTGCTGCTCGACTGGTCGCAGAACCACCCCGCCAAGACCACCGTGTGTCCGTGGTCGCTGCGCGGGCGCGACCTGCCGACGGTCGCCTGCCCCCGCACGTGGGACGAGGTCGAGGACGGCGCCCTGGAGCAGGTCGAGTGGCACGAGGCGCTGGACCGCGCGGCCGACGGCGACCCCGCCGCGGGGATGCTCGAGGCCGGGCCGGCCGTCCCCGTCGTCGACTGAGGGCCCGCCGAAAACCCCGGTGAGCGGCGTCACCGTCGTCGGCGAGGATGGCCGGGTGACGACGCCCACACCCGCCCGAGCCGACGACCGCCACCCGTTGCTGCGACTGTGGCGGCACTACCGCCGCTACCGCGGCCGCCTGCTCCTGGCGACGACGCTGACGGTGGTCAACAAGGTCGCCGACGTCATGCCCGAGCTGCTGATCGGCGCGGCGGTCGACGTCGTGGTCAGCGGCAAGGACTCGTTCGTGGGCAACGTGCTCGGCGTCGAGTCCCGCTCCCACCAGCTGATCTGGCTGACGGTGATCAACGCCGTCGTGTGGATCGTCGAGTCGGCCAGCCAGTACGGGTACGCGATCCTGTGGCGCAACCTGGCCCAGGCGGTGGAGCACGACCTGCGCCTGGAGGTCTACGACCGGGTCCAGCACCTCGACCTCGACTGGCACGCGCAGCGGACCTCGGGCGGCACCCTGTCGGTGCTGAACGACGACATCAACCAGCTGGAACGGTTCCTCGACTCGGGCGCCGAGAAGATCCTGCGGACGGCGCTCAACGTCGTCCTGGTCGGGGCGGTGTTCGCGGCCTCCAGCACGCTGCTGCTGATCGTGGCGTTCGGCCCGATCCCCGTGATCGTGCTCGGCTCGCTGTGGTTCCAGCGCCGCCTCGAGCCGCTCTACGCCCGAGTCCGCTCCGCGGTGGGGGATCTCTCAGGCATCCTCGCCGCCAACCTCGGCGGGCTCGCGACGATCAAGGCCTTCACCGCGGAGGCGCGGGAGCTGCAGCGGGTGCGCGAGGCGAGCACCGCCTACCGGGACGCCAACCGCATCGCCATCCGCTCGTCGTCGGCGTTCGTGCCGCTGATCCGGATGGCGATCCTCGCGGGCTTCACCTGCACGCTGCTGCTCGGCGGCTGGATGGTCCTCGACGGCACCCTGGCGATCGGCCTGTACTCGGTGCTGGTCTTCATGACCCAGCGGCTGCTGTGGCCGATGACCGAGATCGGCGAGGTGCTCGACCAGTACCAGCGGGCCATGGCCTCCACCCGGCGCGTGCTGGGGCTGCTCGACGAGCGGGTGCAGATCCTGCCCGGCGAGGCCGCCCTGCCGCGGCCGGTGCGGGGCAGCATCGAACTGCGCGGGGTGCGCGCCGGCTACGCCGACGGGCCCGACGTGCTGCACGGGGTCGACCTGCACGTGCCCGCCGGGCAGACCCACGCCGTCGTGGGGGCGACCGGGGCGGGCAAGTCGACGCTGCTGCGCCTGGTGCTGCGGTTCAGCGACGCCCGGGCGGGGCAGGTGCTGCTCGACGGGCGCGACGTCCGCGAGCTCGACTGGGAGTCGCTGCGCGGCGCGATCGGCTACGTGAGCCAGGACGTCTTCCTGTTCCGCGGCAGCGTCGCCGACAACATCGCCTACGGCCGCCCCGAGGCCACGCGTGAGCAGGTGGAGGAGGCCGCGCGGCTGGCCGAGGCCGACGCGTTCGTCCGCGCCCTGCCGCAGGGGTACGACACGATCGTCGGCGAGCGCGGGCAGACGCTGTCGGGCGGGCAGCGGCAGCGGATCGCCCTGGCCCGGGCGATCCTGCGCGACCCGGCGGTGCTGGTGCTCGACGAGGCGACGTCGGCGGTGGACAACGAGACCGAGGCGGCGATCCAGCGCTCGCTGCGGTTCGTGACGGCGTCGCGGACGGCGCTGGTGGTCGCCCACCGCCTCTCGACGGTGCGGCACGCCGACCGGATCTGGGTGCTGGACGCCGGCCGGGTCGCCGAGGCGGGCACCCACGACGAGCTGGTCGCGGCCGAGGGCCTCTACGCCCAGCTGTGGGCGATCCAGACGGGCGAGGGTGCGGCGACGGCGGCCGACGAGACGGCGCAGGCGCGCTGAGCCCGGCTCAGGGCATGAGGCCGCGGGCGCGCTCGACGCTCATGCCCTGGGCGGTGAGCAGGTCGATCACCGCCGAGCGCATCTGCGCGACGACGACGGTCGCCGACAGCGACTCGGCGTGCAGGGCGTGGGGGTCCAGCCGCGCGGACAGGGCGATGAGGGCCGCGGTGCTGGTGCCGTCGGCCAGCGCCGAGGCGGGGGTGGCGGACAGCTCCAGCCGCAGCGCCCTCAGCGCGGCGGCGAAGTCCTCGAGGATGTCGGCGAGCTCGGCGGGCAGCTCCCGCCCGGCGTCCAGCTCGGCGTCGATCCGCCGCACGGCCACCCGGACGTTGCGGATCGCCCGGTCCACGCCCTCCATGGCGGCGCGGTAGCGCTCCAGGTCGGGCCGGCTGGCGCGGCGCAGCGGCGACAACCGGCTCGTCTCCTCGCCCGCGCGCAGGGCGGCGAGCCAGGCGTCGACGTCGGGCTGGGTGCTGCGGGCGAGGTCGAGGGCGGCCTCGGACGTCGTGGCGTCGCCGTCGCGGACGGCGCGGGCGGCCACGTCCACGACGTCGGCGAGGGTCGCGACGAGGTCGGCGGCGCGCCGGGCCACGGCCCGGCGCGGGTCGGGCGGCGCGATGGCGGCGACGGCGAGGGCGACGAGCCCGCCGACCAGCGCGTCCTCCCACCGGGTCACGAAGCCGCCGGGCGGAGCGGGCAGGACGGCGACGAACACGGCCTGCAGCGCGGCCTGGTTGGTGATGACGTTGCCGCCGTCGAGGGCCTGCGCGATCCCCATGCCCAGCGCGACGACGAGGCCGAGCTGCCACCCGCCGCGGCCGATCTCGTGCACGATCAGGCTGCCCAGGCCCACCCCGAGCGCGACGCCGACCGCGAGCTCCCCGACGCGCCGGATCCGTTGGGCGGCGCTGAGGCCCAGCGCGACGATGGCGGCGACGGCGGCGAAGAACGGCGCCGGGTGGCCGAGCAGGCGGTGGGCGACCTCCCAGGCCAGGGCGCTGCCCACCGCGCACTGCGCGATCGACCAGGCGTGGGCGCGCACCCGCCCGAGGCCCTGCCCGGCACGGTCGCGGGCGGATCGGACGACCTGGCCGGGGGGGGCCTGCGGGGCTGGCACCCGACCAGTGTCCTCCCGCGGGCCGTGGAGGGGCGCCCCACGTGGGGTCACCTCTTGACATCGTTGCCGGGATGCCCGAAGGTCTGCGACACCCGGCCGTGGCCGCCGGGCCCGGCCTCGTGCCGGGGGCGATGGGAGCCGCACGGTCACCCCCGCGGCACGCCCGCGCCCGACCCCCTCGTGCGGGACGGGTGCGGCCCACGACCCCCTGAGGAGCACGTTCGTGAAGAGGTCCCGCCGGACCCTGGTCCCGGCCGTCGTCCTGGCGCTCGGCGCCGCCACCGTCCTGTCGAGCGCGGCGGGTGCCGCCGAGGCCGCACCCGCCGTCCCGTCCTGTTCGGCGTCCTACGCCGTGACCAACTCCTGGCCGGGCGGGTACACCGCCGCGGTCACGCTCACCAACTCCGGCCAGGCCTGGCGCGACGCCCGGCTGACGTTCACCCCCGGTTCCGCGCCGATGCAGGGGTGGACGGGCTCCTGGACGGCCACGGACGCGGGCCTGAGCGTCGCGACGGGTGCCGTCGCCTCAGGGGCCTCCGTCGTGCTGGGTTACACCGCGCTCGGCGCACCGGCCGAGGCGGCGCCCGCCTTCGCGGTGGACGGCGTGGGGTGCTCGGCCGCCCTCGCCCCCGCCGCCGTCAAGGTCACGAAGAAGTGCAAGACCGCGAAGAACGGCAGGAAGGTCTGCCGCACCGTCACGAGGACGATCAAGAAGTCGCCCAGACCGACGACGAGTGCGCCCGTGCCGACCACGACCACCCCGCTGCCCACGACGTCGTCCCCCACCCCCACGCCGACCGGCTCCACCCCCGTCGAGCGGTGGGGCCAGCTGCGGGTGTGCGGGACGACGATGTGCGACCGCAACGGGTCGAAGGTGCAGCTGCGCGGCGTCAGCAGCATGTGGCTGAACTGGGAGGACGACGGCTACGCCGAGAACCTCCAGGCGTTGAAGACGATGCGCGACCAGTGGGGCCTGACGGTGATCCGTGCCGCGATGGGGGTCGAGCCCGCGGGCGCGTACCTGTCGAACCCGAGCAAGGCCACCGCGCAGGTGGACCGGATCGTGCAGAACGCGATCGACGCGGGCGTCTACGTGATCGTGGACTGGCACGACCACAACGCCGCCAACCACACCAGCCAGTCCGTGCAGTTCTTCACCGACATGGCGCGCAAGTACGGCAACCAGCCGAACGTCATCTGGGAGACGTTCAACGAGCCGCTGCAGGTGAGCTGGACCGGCGTGCTCAAGCCGTACCACCAGAGCGTCGTGTCGGCGATCCGCTCGGTCGACCCCGACAACATCGTCGTGCTCGGCACCCCGCAGTGGTCGCAGAAGGTCGACGAGGCCGCGCTGAGCCCGGTCAGCGGCACGAACCTCATGTACACGCTGCACTTCTACTCGTGCACGCACACGCAGTGGCTGCGTGACGCCGGCGACAAGGCGCTGCAGGCCGGCCTGCCGCTGTTCGTCACCGAGTGGGGCGCGACCAACGCCGACGGCGGGCTCGACGGCAAGGTCTGCGAGTCCGAGGGCCAGGCGTGGATCGACTGGATGAAGGCCCGCGGGGTCTCGTGGGCGGCGTGGAAGCTCGACGGCTGCACCGACTCCAGCTGCATCCTCCGCGAGGGCGCTCCGGCGTCGGGGCCGTGGGACAGCTGGCTGCAGGGGCACGGCGCGTTCGTCAAGCGCAGCGTCCAGGGCTGAGTGATGCAGAGGTGGGGCCGTCGCGGCGGCCCCACCGCTCACTCGCGGGGTTCCTGCTCGGCGTCGCGTCGGGCGCGGGCGATCTGCCGTTCGAGCACGTAGCCGACGGCGAGGGAGACCACGACGCCGATCGCGCCGATCGCGGCGGCGGGGCGCCACTCCAGGCCAGGGCCCTCGCTGCGGGCCAGCACGCTGAAGGCGATCAGCACGCTGACGGCGACCAGCCCCCAGGTGACCCGGCGCCCGGACAGGGGTGCGCGCAGGGGCGCGTCGTCGTCCAGCTCGTCGTCCACGAGGCCGGCCCGGACGGCGTCCAGCGGGTCGGGCTCGGTGAGGGGCCGGACGGGGGCGAAACGGTGGTGGGCCGGAGGGCCGTCGTCGGCCCCGTTGCGCGCCGCGGGCACCCCGCCCCCGGCAGGGCCGCCGGGCGAGCCCGCAGACGCGCCGTCCCGCGCCGCTGCGGTGTGCGCCCCGTGGTGTTCCATGGAATGTCCTCCCGTTGACGCACCGATCATCGCTGTGAGTCGGCAGGTTGTCCACGGACCTGAGTCGGTGGCGTCCATCGCACCCGATCGGCGTGCGGGCAGGGAGGCTCAGGCCCGGGCGCGGGCCGTCGAGCGGGGCGGACGGCGGTCGACGGCGTACCCGAGGGCCAGCGCGAGCAGGGTGCCCGGCACGCTGATCGCCACGGGCGGGACATCACCGAACAGCGCGTCGTCGGGCAGCACCCACGAGGCGAGGGTCAGCAGCACCGTCGCGGTCACGAGCGCGATCGTCACGCGGTGCCCGAGGGTCACCGCGGAGCCGGGGTGCAGGCGCCGGGCGCGCTCGTGCGGCGGGCCGAGCACCTCCTGCGGGGGCAGTCCGGCGCGTTCGGCGGCGGTGCGGGCGGCGGCGACCTCGCCGGCCACCTGGTCCTCCGAGGCTCCGTGCTGGCGCAGGGCGGCGGCGAGGGTGCGGTAGTAGTCCACGGCGGCGGTCCCTTCGGTGAGCCGGGCGGTCAGGGGATCGCGTGATCAACGGGTCGACGCGCACGTGGGTTCCGCTCGACGGGGGAAGCGGGCACCGCCGAGCGCAGGAGGACGTGAACTCCGTTGCTTTGAGTGGTTGACTGGCTACCCATTGTTCTGACGGCGGTGTCAGGGGGAGGCGGGGTGTCCGATCGGCAGAGTGCGGAACGAGGGATCCTGCTGGAGGAACTGCTGGCGCTCGCCCGCCGCAGCCTCCGCATGGATCTCGCTTTCGTCTCCTGGTTCACCGACGGCCGGCAGGTGGTCGACGTCGTCGGCGGGGACGCGGCCACGTTCGAGATAGGGCCCGGTGCGTCCGTCCCCTACGACGGGTCGTACTGCGCCCGCGTCGTCCGGGGCGACCTCCCCCAGGTGATCCCCGACGCCGCCGCCCTGCCGGGCACCGCCGCGCTCCCGGTCACGGATCGGGTCGGCATCGGCGCCTACGTGGGGGCGCCGCTGCGCGACGACGCGGGCGGCGTCCTGGGCATGCTCTGCTGCATCGCCCGCGGCCCGCGCCCCGACCTGGACGACCGCGCCGCCGGCCTGCTCGACGGCATCGCCACCGTCATCGGCCGCGAGGCCGGTGAGCGGAGGCGGGCCGGGGTCGCGCTGCGCGACGTGCGCGCCGACGTCGAGGCCGCCGTCGGTGGCGAGATCGACATGGTGTTCCAGCCGATCGTCGACCTCACCGACCTCACCCCGACCGGGGCAGAGGCCCTCGCTCGCTTCCGCCGCCCCCCGCGACGGCCCGACCTCTGGTTCGTCAACGCCGCCAAGGTGGGCCTGGCCGCGGAACTGGAGCTGACCGCCGCCGGCCAGGCGCTGCAGGGCCTGGACCGCCTGCCGGACGGCGTCTACCTGTCCGTCAACGCCAGCCCCGCGCTGCTGCTCGACCCGCGCCTCGACGACCTGCTCGCCGACGCCCCGCCCGACCGCGTCGTCCTGGAGGTCACCGAGCACGAGTCGGTCGCCGACTACGCGCGGCTGCGCGAGCGGCTGCGGCCGCTGCGGGAGCGCGGCTTCCGGCTCGCCGTCGACGACGCGGGCGCCGGGTACGCGAGCTTCCGGCACGTCCTGCGGCTGAGTCCCGACGTGATCAAGCTCGACATCGACCTCACCCGCGGGATGGACGCCGACCCGGTGCGACGCTCGCTCGCCGGCGCCCTCGCCCGCCTCGCCGACGGCATGGGCGCCCTGGTCGTCGCCGAGGGCGTGGAGACCGAGGCCGAGCGCGAGGCACTGCTCGACGTCGGCATCGACCACGGACAGGGGTTCGGACTCGGTCGTCCGGGACCGTTGCCCCTACGGAATCCGCAGGTCTCGCCCATGTCCACCGACGTGGCCGACATCCCACCCGGCGGGGCCGATCACGTCCTACCCTGACCCCATGACCAGCACGGTGTCTGACTCGGGCGCCACCCCCGCGGCCCCCACCCTCCCCGACCTGCCCGACCTGCCCGCGTCAGCGCCGACGCCGCACCCCGACCCCGACACCGCGGCACGGGCCTACGAGCTCGACCGCGCCCACGTCTTCCACTCCTGGAGCGCCCAGCGCACCCTCGACCCGCTCGTCCTGCTCGGCGGGCAGGGCTCGTGGCTGTGGGACGGCGACGGGACGCGCTACCTCGACTTCTCCTCGCAGCTCGTCTACACCAACCTCGGCTTCGGCCACCCCCGCGTCGTCGCCGCGATCCAGGAGCAGGCCGGCGCTGGCCACGATCGCGCGCGCAGCACGCCAACGCGGCCCGCTCCGAGGCCGCCCGCATGATCGTCGAGCACGCGCCCGGCGACGGGCACTTCAGCCACGTGTTCTTCACCAACGGCGGTGCCGACGCGATCGAGAACGCCGTCCGGATGGCCCGCCTGCACACCGGGCGCCGCAAGGTGATCTCGCGCTACCGCAGCTACCACGGCAACACGACGACGGCGATCAACCTCACCGGGGACCCCCGCCGCTGGCCCAACGACTACGGCGCCGAGGGCGTCGTCCACGTGTTCGGGCCCTACCTGTACCGCTCGGAGTTCTCGGCGACCACCGAGGCCGAGGAGGTCGAGCGCTCGCTGGCCCACCTGCGCCGGACCGTCGAGATGGAGGGCCCCGCGACGATCGCCGCGATCGTCCTGGAGTCGATCCCCGGCACCGCCGGGATCATGGTGCCGCCGGCCGGCTACCTGCGCGGGGTCCGCGAGATCTGCGACGAGTACGGCATCCTCTGGATCGCCGACGAGGTGATGAGCGGGTTCGGACGCGCGGGCCGCTGGTTCGCGTGCGAGCTCGCCGACGAGGTCCCCGACGGCGGTACCGCCCAGGACGGCGCGTGGCGGCCCGCGGGCGACGGCGTCCGCGCCCTGCCCGACCTGATCACCTTCGCCAAGGGCGTCAACTCCGGCTACGTGCCGCTCGGCGGCGTCCTGATCTCCACGCCGGTGGTCGAGACGTTCGCGACGCGCGTGTTCCCCGGCGGCCTCACCTACTCGGGGCACCCCCTGGCGACGGCCGCGGCCGTCGCGAACATGACCGTCATGGTCGAGGAGGGCGTCGTCGAGCACGCCGACCGGCTGGGCCGCGAGGTGTTCGGCCCCGGCCTGCGCGAGCTGGCGGCCCGGCACGAGATCGTCGGCGAGGTCCGCGGCGTCGGCGGGTTCTGGGCGCTGGAACTGGTGAACGACCGCTCGACCAAGGCGCTGCTGTCCGACGCCCCCGGCAATCCCATGGGCGCCCTGGGCGCCGCGTGCCGCCGGCTCGGGCTCCTGCCGTTCGTCAACGGCAGCCGCACCCACGTCGTCCCCGCCCTCACCATCACCGAGGAGGAGGCCCGCTACGGCCTCGCGCTCCTCGACGCCGCGCTCGGCGAGGTCGAGGCGGGCCTGTAGGCGACACCACTGCTCCGACCGGACGATCATCGACCGGAGTACGGGCCCCCGCGGAATCCCCGCCGGGGGCCCATGCCGTCCCCGGGGCGCGAGTTCGCCCAGGTCAGGGCAGCTCTGTCCGGTTTCGCGAGGGTGGTCGCCGAGCGTGACGACGCCCGGGGAGCCGCGCAGGCGCGTGCCCGGTGCCTGCGGGGGCGCGTGCTCGGACGGGGCCGGGATCACCGGGAGCGGCGCGCGGCGCCCTCACCCGAGCGTGGCGCCCTCACCCCCTCGGCCCAGCGCAGCCGCCCCGGAACGGCCGCTTCCGGCGCCCGCCGCGTCACGGGCACCGTGATCTGAGTCACCACGGGAAGGCCGCCCTTCCCCCGGCAGCTCGGAGGCCCGCATGTCGCACCAGAAGTCGTCGACCGTCGTCAACGCCGGCATCGCCCACGTCGAGGAGATGCTGCGCGACGTGCAGGGCTGGTCGCGGTTCCTCAACGGCGTCGAGTCGGTCGAGGCCCTGGGCGGCCATCACTACCGCCTCACGCTGCGCCGCGCCGGCCGTTCCAAGGTGATCGACGTGACGGTGAAGCGGCACGCCGACGGCCGCACGGTGCACTGGAAGGCCCTCGGCAGCCACCAGTACTGCGGCGACATCACGCTGACGCCGATCTCGGAGCGCCGCACCGACGTCACCATGTCGGTCACCTGGCGCCCGCAGAGCCTGGCCGAGGGCATGGCCGAGCTGCTCGGTGAGGGGTCGGCCGACGCCGCCCTGGCCCTGCAGCGCATCGACCGCAGCGTCCGCGAGGCGCTGGCCGTGGCCCAGACGATGCCGGTCCAGCAGCTGGCCGCCACCGCCTGAGCGCTTCGGAGTGGGGAGGCCGGTGCGCGCCGGCCTCCCCGCCGGCACGTCCGACGAGGTACGCCGCGGGCGGGGCGGGCAACTAGGCTGACGCCCCGTGAAGGCCCTCGTCATCGGCTCCGGTGCCCGTGAGCACGCCCTCGTCCGCTCCCTGCTGGCCGACCCGGCCGTGACCGAGGTCGTCGCGGCCCCCGGCAACGCCGGCATCGCCGCGTCACTGGCCTCCGCGTCGGGGCGCTGCGTGCCCGTAGCCGCCGCCGACCCCGCCGCCGTCGCGTCGCTCGCGCAGGCCGAGGGCGCCGACCTCGTGGTGATCGGGCCCGAGGTGCCGCTGGTCGCCGGGGTCGCCGACGCCGTCCGGGCCGCGGGCATCGCCTGCTTCGGCCCCTCGGGTGAGGCGGCGCAGCTGGAGGGCAGCAAGGCCTTCGCCAAGGAGGTCATGGCCGCCGCGGGGGTGCCCACCGCCATGGCGCACGTGTGCACGACCGTCGAGGAGGTCGCCGACGCCCTCGACGCGTTCGGTGCGCCCCACGTCGTCAAGGACGACGGGCTCGCGGCCGGCAAGGGTGTCGTCGTCACCTCCGACCGGGACGCCGCGCTCGATCATGCTCGAGCCTGCCTGGAGGGCGGCGACGGTGGTGGTCGTGTCGTCGTCGAGGAGTACCTCGACGGGCCAGAGGTGTCGCTGTTCTGCCTCACCGACGGCGTCACGGTGGTGCCGCTGGCCCCCGCCCAGGACTTCAAGCGGGTGGGCGACGGCGACTCCGGGCCCAACACGGGCGGCATGGGCGCCTACTCGCCGCTCCCGTGGGCCCCTGCCGGCCTCGTCGAGGACATCGTGGCCCGCGTCGCCGAGCCCACCGTCGCCGAGATGGCCCGCCGCGGCACCCCCTTCGCCGGCGTCCTCTACTGCGGGCTCGCGCTCACCTCGCGCGGCCTGCGCGTCGTCGAGTTCAACGCCCGCTTCGGCGATCCCGAGACGCAGGTCGTGCTCGCGCGCCTGCGCACCCCGCTGGCCGGCGTCCTGCACGCCTGCGCCACGGGGACCCTGGCCGAGCAGCCGCCGCTGCGCTGGGACGACGGCGCCGCCGTCACCGTGGTGGTCGCGGCCGCGAACTACCCCGGCACGCCGGTGACCGGGGACCCGATCACGGGCCTCGCCGAGGCCGACGCCGTCGAGGGCGCGTGGGTGCTGCACGCCGGGACGGCGACCGGTGCCGACGGGGCCGTGGTCAGCGCGGGGGGCCGGGTGCTGTCGGTCGTCGGCACCGGCTCCGACCTCGACGTCGCCCGCGCCGTCGCGTACTCCGCGGTGTCGCGGATCGGGCTGGCCGGCTCGCACTCGCGCACCGACATCGCGCTGAAGGCCGCTCGCGGCGAGGTGGCCGTGCCCGTCGGGTGACCGACCGTCCCAAGCCCGTCGGCTGACCGTCCGGCGCGTGGGGCACGTCACCCGCACCGCGTGAGCGTCGCGGTGCAACACCGGGGGGACGAGGAGCGTCACCGTGGCAGGGCGGCACCAACGGCGGGCCGCACGACCACGGACGGGGAACCCTCATGACCTCACGCTCGCGCAGCACACGGCGCCTCGGCACGGCGCTGGTGACGTCCACGGCACTGCTCGTCCCGCTCGCCGGCGTCCTGCCGGCGCACGCCGCGCCCGCCGGCGCGGCCCGGGCCGCAGCCAGGGCCGAGGTCCCCGCCGCGCCCACGAACATCGTGGCCGTCGCGGGGGACGCCTCCGCGACGCTGACCTGGACCCCGCCCCCGGGGGACTTCAAGCGCCTCCGGATCACCGACGTCACCACGAAGCGGGTCATGGTCGTCACGCCCGGCGACGACGGCATGATGCCCACCACCGCCGTCTTCAAGGGCCTCACCAACGGGGTGGTCGCCTCGTTCGTCCTGGTCGCGTTCAACAACGCAGGCAGGGGCGAGGAGAGCGAGCCGACCGCCCCCGTCGTGCCGCAGGCGGTGCTGCGGATCGAGGACGTGCTCCGCGAGGGCCTCGCCCCCAACAAGGCGCTGATCACCGTGCGCTACGCCGGCGGCGTCACGCAGGTGCCGCTGTCGTTCCGGCTGCGCACCACCGACGCCGGGACGGCGAAGCCGGGCACCGACTTCCAGCCGGTCGACGTCACCGTCACGATCCCCGCGAAGAAGAGCAAGGTCACGGTGCCGATCACGCTGGTCGACGACGCCGTGGGCGAGCCCGAGGAGACCGTCGGGTTCGAGCTGACCTCCGACGTCGCGGTGCTCGACCCGACCCGCACGCTGCGGATCTCCGACGACGACACCACGCCCGCGCTGTACGTCGGCGGGGCGGCGTCGGTGCAGGAGGGCGACAGCGGCGTCACGCCGATGACGTTCACGCTGCGCCTGTCGCAGGCCGCGACCGAGCCCGTCGTCGTGCGGCTGGCCACCGAGACCCGCTACCGCGACGGCCAGTGGTACCAGGCGGCATCGAACCTCAAGGAGCTGGACCGCACCGTCCAGAAGGTCACCATCCCCGCCGGCACGGTGTCGGTGCCCGTCACCGTCGGCGTCATCGCCGACCGGCGCGGCGAACTCCCCATGGTGGTCACGCTGCACGCGAGCGTCCTTTCCGGGCCTGCGACCGTGGCGGTCGACCGCAACGACGGGGAGGTCGTCGACGACGACGAGTTCGACGCCGCCGTGGAACCCCTCACCGTCGACGCGGCCCGCGTCGGCACCTGGGACCCGGCCGACGCGGGCGGTGCCGTCGTCACGCTGACCAACCGCACCTTCGTGCCGGTGTCCGGCGCGACGGTCGTCGTCCAGATCGCCGCACCCGTCCCGCTGTCGAGGTTGCGCGCCGCCGTCACCCGTGACCCGTCGTGCGCGCTCTCCCTCCAGGACGAGGTGGGGTCCAAGACGAGCGGCTTCGTCGCCACGCTTCAGTGGACGTGCAAGCCCGCTGAGGTCGTCGCGGGCACCCCGAGGCAGCTGACGTTCACGGCCGCCCGCGCACTGCCCACCGCCTCGTGGCTGACGGTGGAGGCGGCCGCCCGCCCCTGAACGGCGCGTGTATCGGGACGCACCCGCCCGGCCTCCTTCCCCGCGTACCCGGTGGGCGGCGAAGGAGGCTCGGGTGCCCGAGAACCAGTTCGGTCCTGACGGACCCGTGATGACAGGGGCGGCACCGTTCTCGGTGACCGGCCCCACGACGGTCGAGCTCGACCCCGCGCGGACGGCGGTCGTGTCGTTCGCCGTCTCGAACGTCACCGGGCGCCCCGTGCGCGCCCGGTTGCTCCCCCAACCCCTCCAGGGGGCCGACGCCGCGTGGTTGCAGGTGGTGGGGGAGGCCGAACGCCCGCTGGGCGTCGCGGCCACCCTCACCGCCGACGTGCGGATCACCGTGCCCCCGCAGGTGGCGGCCGGCACCCACGCGCTGCGGCTCGACGTCGCCGTGGAGGACCAGCCCGACTCCGTGACGGCGGGGCAGAGCGTCACGTTCGCCGTGCCCGCGCCGGTGACCAAGAAGTTCCCGTGGTGGATCGTCGTGGTCGCGGCCGTCGCGGTGCTCGTCATCGGCGGTGGCGTCGGTCTCCTCCTGTTCCTCACCCGCGACAAGGCGCCCACCAGCGTGGCCGCCCCCACGATCAGCGGCGACCCCGTGGTCGGGGGCACGCTGACGGCGACGGCGGGCAGGTGGAGCGAGGGCGGCGTCCCGATCGCCCGGCAATGGCAGCTGTGCACCGGCACGGACGCGGCCAGCTGCGCCGACGTCAAGGGTGCCGTGGGCACGTCCTACGTCATCGGCGCCGGCGACCTCGGCCGCACCCTGCGGATCGTCGAAGTGGCCAGCACGGGGCCCGTCAAGTCCGACGGCGAGCCCCCCGGCCCCACTGCGAGCGCCGCGAGCGCGCTGACCGTCGCCGTGAAGGCGCCCCCCGAGCCGATGGCGCTCGTGCCCGGCGTCGCCGGCTCGCCCCTGTCCAAGGCCACCGAGGCCCTGGCCGCCGCCAAGCTGCAGGCGCTCACCGTCAGCACGGGCGTCCCCGCGGCGACCTGTGACCCGGTGGTGGTCAGCCAGAACCCGCCCGCAGGCAAGCAGGTGCCCGTGGGGACGCAGGTGGCGGTCGCCGTCAACGACACCCCCGTGTGGTGCTGGGTGTTCAAGGGCCCGATCCTGCTGGAGAAGCAGAAATTCCAGATCCAGGACTTCTGAGCCCTTTCGGAAAGGCCATTCCTGCGCAGGGGCGCGGGACCGCACGACGCGGTCCCGCGCCCCTGTTCCTTGCGCTGCTCCTCCCGGGTGAGCAGGGAAATCGTCGTGGTGTGACCCGTATCACCGAACGGGTGTCATGCACCTGTCCAGTGAGGCCTCTCCCCCTACGGACATCCCTTCCCCTTGAACGTGAGGTCCCCCGATATGAGCAATTCCGTGGTCCGCACCCTCGTCACGACCGCCGTCAGCGCGGTCCTTTCCACCGTCGTCGTCGCGCTCGTCGGCCTGGCGGTGCCCTTCCTCCTCAGCGCACCGGTGCTCGTGTTCGTCGCGGTCGCGATGGGCGCCTACGGGCTGTTCGCCGGGATCCTCGGCAGCTACGACCTGACCACGGGCCTGGGTTGGCTGACGCTGCTGATCGACGTCACGTGGAGCCTGCCCAGCACGCTGTTCGGGGCCGTCGTGGCCAACCTGATCTACCCGATCTTCGGGACGCCGTCGCGCTCGGCCAGCGCCGGGCAGCACTGGATCGCCTACCTGCCCCGGTCGTCGTCGGGGTTCGGCAGCTCGGTGCTGCAGACCGTCGGCACGGTCAACCTCGGCGGTGCCGGGCAGCACGAGCGGATGCACCTGCTGCAGCACCGCATCTTCGGCCCCGCCTACCTGCCGGTGATCGTGGTGTCCTACGTGGTCACCGGGGCGATCCAGCTGCTGTTCCTGCTGCCGCTGGGGCTCATCCTGTGGGCCACCAAGGTGCGCGACACCCCCTACCTGAGGCCGCCGAGCCACTCCGCCGTCCCCGGGCTGTTCGGCTGGATCTACTACGCGACGCCGTTCGAGGTGTGGGCGTATGCCTCCGGCAACCCCTGAGTCCGGCGGCGAGCTGGCCGCCTCCCTCGCCGAGCTGCGCGCCTGGGCACACGCCGTCACCGGCCTGCCCGCCGTGCACGCGGTGGGGGAGGCGGGCCCCGCCGCCCGGGTGCTCCTGCACCCGCTCGGGCTGGCCCCCCGGCCGTCCCAGGCGCTGACCCCGATGGCCGGGCGCGTCGTCGTCTCGGCCGAGCTCACGGCGTCCGTGCTCGTCACGGTCGTCGGCGGGGAACCCGACGCCGCGGCCTGCGCCGCCGCCGACCTCGCCCTCGACGCGCTCGCCGGCGGCCGGGACCTCGCCCCCGACGGTCCCGCCCCCCACGTGTGGGCGGGCCTGGGCCTGCCACCCGCCGCGGCCTTCGTCGTCGAGGTGCCGGTGCGGCGGCTCCTGCCCCGCGCTCCCGCTCCCCTCGTGCGGCAGCCGCTGCGCACCGACCTGCGGCCGTCCTCCGAGCCGCCGGCCGAGTCCTTGCCGGCCCCGCCGGCCGACGTCCCGCCCGCTCCGCAGCCCGACCCCGCGCCGTCCTCACCCCAGTGACCAGGAGGTTCCCGTGCCGCTCTATCTCACTCCCGGCGTCTACGTCGAGGAGATGCCCGCCACCACGCGGCCCATCGAGGGGGTCGGCACCAGCACCCTCGCGGTCGTCGGCTCCGTGACCTCGGCCGAGGCGCCCGTGGGCGTCCCCGTCGCCGTCGGCAACTGGGCGCAGTACCTGCGCACCTTCAAGCCGACGGGGCCCAGCACCCCCCTGACCCTGGCCGTGTTCGGCTTCTTCGCCAACGGCGGTCAGCGCGTGTACGTGCTCAACGTCGGCGAGGGCGGCACCCTCGCGGGGACCACCCGCCGTCCCGGACTGTCGGCCCTGGAGGAGATCGACGAGATCGCGATCGTCGCCGCGCCCGGATACACCGACGTCGCGTCCTACGAGGCGCTGATCAGCCACTGCGAGTCGCTGCGCGACCGGGTCGCGATCCTCGACGCCCCCGCCGAGGTGAGCGACATCATGGCGCTGACCCGGGTGGCGACCGCCTCCTCCGGGCGGCGCGGGTCGTCGTCCTCGTCGTCCTCGGCCTCGTCCGCTGCGGGGCACGACGACGCCGCGGACGGGGACGCCTCGTCGTCCTCCTCGGGCCCGTCCGCACCCTCGGGGCCGTCGTCCCCGGCGGCGCTGGCCCCGCGCCCGACGTCGTGGGCGAGCTACTACTTCCCGTGGATCGTCGTCGTCGACCCGGTGACGGGGGAGCAGGTCCAGGCCCCGCCGTCGGGGCACGTCGCCGGGATCTGGGCGCGTACCGATGCGACCCGCGGGGTGCACAAGGCCCCGGCGAACGAGCCGGTGCGCGGCGCGATCGACCTCACCTACCGGCTGACCGCCGCCGAGCACGGGGAGCTCAACACCGGCGGCGTCAACGCGATCCGGTTCTCCACCACCGACGGCATCAAGGTGCTCGGCGCGCGGACGCTGGCGGGCAGCAGCAGCGAATGGCGCTATCTCAACGTGCGGCGGCTCTTCGCGATGATCGAGGAGTCGATCCTGCAATCCACGGGATGGATCGTTTTTGAACCGAACGATCGCACGCTGTGGAACATGATCCGGCGGGACATCAGCGCATTCCTCACCCGCCTGTGGCGCACCGGCGCCCTCATGGGTCGCACCCCGGCGGAGGCGTTCTTCGTGAAGTGCGACGACGAGACGAACCCGCAGGAGGAGATCGACGCGGGCGTCGTCACCGCCGTCATCGGCATCGCTCCCGTCAAGCCCGCGGAATTCATCGTGTTCAAGGTCAGCCAGTTCGCCGGTGGGGCGAACGCCGAGCAGGAGGGCGTCCAGTGAGTCAGCCAGCACCCGAGACCGGCGCCGCGCCGGGCGCGTGGGTCGACCCGTACCGGGCCCACAACTTCAAGCTGATGATCCAGGGGGTCACCGAGGGGCACTTCATCGAGTGCACCGGCCCCACCGTGACCATCAACACCGTCGAGTACCGCGAGGCCGGGCAGTCCCAGGTCGTGCACAAGGTGCCGACGATCACCACTTACGGCGACGTCGTCCTGCGCTACGGCCTGACCAACTCCCGGCAGCTGTGGACGTGGTTCCTCGCCACCGCCCGAGGCGAGGTGCGGCGGCAGAACGTGTCGATCGTGCTCCTCGACTCCGTGGGCACCACGCCCGTCGTGCAGTGGGACCTCGTCGGCGCGCTGCCCGTGAAGTGGGGCGGCCCGACCCTGCGCGCGGACGCCCGCGAGATCGCCGTCGAGGAGATCGTGCTGTCCTACGAGACCCTCGACCGCGCGAGCTGACCGTGAGCCGTCGTCGTCGCCGTCGCCGTCCGGGTGGGCCGCCCTCCGCGGGCCTCCCGCGGGCCGGGGGGCTCCCGGGCGGTGGGGCCGGCGCCCCCGGAGGTGAGGTCGCCGTCTCGCCGTACCCGTGGACGCCGTCCGGTCCGCCGCAGGAGTGGCTGGACTACCTGGCCGCGAACGCCGAGCCCGGTGCTGCGCCGGTGTCCCTCGACCTGCGCACCCCCGCCGGTCGCAGCACCGCGCAGTGGTGGGCCCGGCGTGAGGGGGATCCCGCCGCGTCGAGTGGTTCTCCCGCCGCCGTGCCCGCGGGGCTCGGCGGGCCCGGCGCGCTCGCACCGACGGCGGCCCCGTCCGGCTCGATCGCGGCCGACGCTGCTCGTGCCCCGGGGCCCGGCCGGGTGACGGTGTCCGCGGGTCGTCGCCCGGGCGGGCGCTTCGGGCCTGCCGAGGCGCGGGGCGCCGTCCACGTGGACGGGGGCGCGTGCCGGCCCCCGCCGCCGGGGTGCCTGGGCCGACGTCGGGTCCAGGAGCGCTGGGCAGCGCTCCGATCGGCGAGGGTGCGGCTCGCCGCGGGGCGGGATCCGGTGGGGTCGTGCCCGGGGCCGCCGTGTCGGCCAGGCCGGCCGGGACGCTCCGGATCGGCCCGGCGGGGAGCGGTTCGGCGGGGTCCGAGGCCTCGACCCGGCCGGCCGCCTCGACCGGAGGCGGGTCGGCGGGCTCGGCCCTGCCGTCCGGCTCCACTGCCGACGCTGCCGCAGTCGGGCCAGGGGCGCGTCTGGACGCAGTGCGCGCCCATGCGGGCGCGGTCGGCGCGGTCAGCGCCGGCGCTGCGGCGCCCGCCAGGCCACCGGCTGCGCGGATCACCCCGTCCTCGCTCCCCGCGGCAGGATCTGGGGACGTTCGCCGCGGTATGACCGCGAGGAGCGTCCCCACATCCGGGCGATCGGAGCCTACGGACGCCGTTGCGGAGCGGCCGACGGCACCGCCGGCCCCGACCACACCCCGGCGCCTCGAGCCCCAGCCCTGGCCGGGCGGAGGCGCGGTGTCCCGCCGCGGCGACACCGCGGTCGAACGGCCGAGCGCGGCTCCGGAGCCGGCCGCCCAGCCCTGGCCCGAGCTCCCCACGGCCGTCGCGGCGGCCCACCCGACCACGGGAGGCGGGGCCGCCCTGGCCTGGGCGCTGGCCGGCGGCGCCCCCGCGGGCTACGACCGGCTCGTCGACGAGCAGAGGAGCGTGTGATGGAGCGCGTCGCGTTCCTCGTGGAGTCCACGGGCGAGCGGATCACGTGCCTGCTCAACCCGGAGCACGTCGTCCACCGCCGCCTGGCGGGACTGTCGCGCCCGTCGGCGGGCAGCGGCGTCGTCACGGGCTCGGCGGTCGGCGACGCCCTGCTGCTGCACACCGGCGGGGGACGCACCGAGCTCGACCTCGACCTGCTCTTCGACGTCGACCTCGTCCCGACCCCGGTGCCGGTCGCCGCGCTTCCGCCGCGCCCGGACGACCCGGCCTCGCCGGACGCCCCCGCGCCGCTGCCGGCGGCCCCGAGCCCGCCCCGCGACGTCCGCGACCTCACCCGCGCGCTGTGGAACCTCGCCGAGAACGGTGACGGCGGCGACCCGCGGCGGGTGCCGCAGGTGCGGTTCGTGTGGGGCAAGGCGTGGAACGTGCTGGCGGTCGTCGAGTCGCTGTCGGAGCGGCTGGAGCGGTTCGACGCGAGCGGGACGCCCGGCCGGTCGTGGCTGCGGATGCGCCTGGTCCGGGTGCCCGATCCGGCCCCGGCCGCGCCCGGCGACGGCGACGTCTCGGGCGGAGAGGTGCCCGGCGAGGACGCGCTCGCCGCGGCCGTCGAGAACCCGCTGGCGCTGCACGAGGTGGTCGGCGCGGGGTGGGCGGGCGTGGGCGACGGCGGCGGCGCGGAGCAGGCCTCGGTCGGCGGCGAGACCCTGCCCGAGATCGCGGCGGCGCACTACGGCGACCGGCCGTGGCTGTGGCGGTGGATCGCGGAGGCGAACGGCCTGGACGACGTCGTCTGGCCCGCCGCCGGAGCTCAACTGATCATCCCGCCGGCCCCGGAGGACCTGCCGTGAGCGTCACCGTCACCCCCGTCACCGTCGGTGCCCCCGTCGCCGGTGCCCCCGTGCCGCCGGTGCCGCGGGACCTGCCCGCCTCCACGGTGCGGCGGGTGCCCGTCGTCACCGTGAGCGCCGCTGGAGCGCCCCTGGCCTCGGCGGCGGCGCTCGCCCTGCGCGCGGTGCGGGTGCGGCGCGAGGCGAGCGCCCCGGCGGCGTGCGAGCTGGAGTTCGCGGACCCGCCGGAGGACCTGCGCGCGCTGGCGGTCGGGCGCGACGTCGTGGTGGGCCTGGACAGCGCCACGGACGCCCTGTTCACGGGCGACGTCGTGGCCGTGGAGCACGGCTACGGCCCGGACGGCGTGCACCGGGTGCGCGTGCGCTGCCAGGACGCCGCGGCGCGCCTGCGCGAGCGCTCGACCTTACGGGCGTTCGTCGACGTCTCGGTCGCCGACCTCGTCCGTGAGCTCGCCGACGCCGCGGGCCTGCGGGTGGAGGGCGACGCGGGGTCGGTGGGCGGGCGGCGCGAGCGGTTGCTCACCGACGGCCGCAGCGACCTCGACCTGCTGACCGGGATCACGCGCCGGGCGGGGCTGTGGTGGCAGGTCGACGCGGGCGGGGGCGTGCTGCGCGTGTTCGGCGCCGACGGCAGCGGTGCCACGGCGAGCACCGAGCGCGGTGCGGGGCTGCTCGAGGCGGCCTTCGACGTCACCTCGGTGGGCGTGCGCCCGGGCCGGCGCGTGGTGGGCTGGGACCCGGTCACGGGCCTGGTCGCCGACGCCTCCGCGAGCGCGCCGGGTGCCGCGGCCGACGCCCCGGGGGACGCGGCGGTGCGCGGGGGGTTCGTGACGGCGGGGGCGGACGCGGCGGAGGGACTCGCCCGAGCCCTGGCGGGCGACGACGCGGCCCGGGCGCGCAGCGTGCGCGCGGTGCTCGTGGGCGACCCGGCGCTCGCCCCGGGCGCCCGGCTGCAGGTGGGCGGGGTCGCGGCGGACGTCGCGGGGGAGTACCTGCTGCTGTCGGCCGAGCACGTCGTGGACGGCGCGGGCGGGTACACGACGACGGTGTCGTCGCTGCCGCCCGCGCACCTGCAGGCGCGCGCCCTCCTCGACGCCCCGTCGGCGCGTCCCGCGATCACGCCGGGGACGGTGCTGCGGGTCGACGACCCCGACGGCAGGGGCCGGGTCACGGTGGGGCTGGGCGCCTACGACGGCCTGGAGACGCCGTGGTTGCCGGTGCTCGCCCTCGGCGCCGGGGAGGCGAAGGGCCTCACCGTGCAGCCCGACGTCGACGACCACGTGCTCGTCGTCCACGACCCCGCCGACCCCGGCCGCGGCGTCGTGCTCGGCGGGTTGCGGACGGCGGGGGGCAGCGAGCCGTCCGCCGGGGTCAGCGGCGGCAGGGCGGGCGCGTACGCGCTGCGGCTGCCGGGCGGGCAGGGCGTGCGGGTGGCCGCGGACGGCGACCGCGTGCTCCTGGAGAACGCCGCGGGCAGCCGCGTGGAGCTGACCGACCGCGGCATCACCGTGCACTCCGCGGGCGACCTCGTCCTGGAGGCGCCGGGGCGGGGACTGCGGCTGCGGGCCGCCCGGATCGACCTGGAACGAGGCTGACATGCGCCCCTGGATCACCATCGACGCCGACGTCCGCTGCGACCACAAGCTCGGCCGGGTGGACGTCGCCACCACCGAGGACTTCGTCTTCGTGCAGGGCCGCACCGTCGTCGTCGGTGACGACCCCACGGGACGCCCGATCGGCGGCTGCCCCAACGTGGGCGCGGCGATCAAGCCGTGCCAGCACACGCTGCAGGTGGCCGCGGGTCGCTCGACGTTCGTCCGGATCGGCGGCCGGCCCGTCGTCCGCGCCGACCTCGAGGGCATCACCGACGGGACGCCGCCGGGCACCGTCCGGTACCGGGTCCTCGACCCCGGCCAGGTGCTCGTCGCGGAGCAGCCGTGAGCGCCCCGGTGCGGCGCGGGTGGACGGGCTGGCGGTTCGGCCACCCCGACCTCGACGCGCCCGACGACGGCGGGCCGGGCCTGGGGGTCGCGGCGACCGGCGCGATCGCCACCGTCACGGACGCCGACGCCGTCCGGCAGTCGCTGCTGCTCCTGCTCTCCACCCGCCCCGGGGAGCGGATCATGCGCCCGACGTACGGCTGCGAGCTGCACAAGCTCGTCTTCGCCCCCAACGACGACACCACCGCGGGCCTGGCCATCCACTACGTGCGGCGGGCGGTGGAGCGGTTCGAGCCGCGCGCCGTCGTCGTCCGCGTCGACGCCGGCCCCGCGCCCGGGCGTCCCGACCTCCTGGAGGTCGTCCTCGAGTACCGGCCGCGCCTGGGCGGCCCCCTGGACTCCGTCACCGTCGCGCTCGCCCTGCAGGAGGGGTTCTGATGCCGCTTCCCGTCCCCCGTCTCGACGACCGCGACTTCGCGCAGCTCCTCGCGGAGGCGAAGGCGCTGATCGCGGCACGCAGCCCGCAGTGGAGCGACCTGTCGCCCGGCGACCCGGGGGTGACGCTGCTGGAGGCGTTCGCCTACCTCACCGACACCTTGCTGTACCGGGTGAACAAGGTGCCCGACAAGGCGTTCGTCCAGTTCCTCAACCTCATCGGGGTGCGGCTGGGGCCGCCGGCCTCGGCGAGCGTCGAGGTGACGTTCTCGCTGGCCACCCCCGCGACGGCCGACGTCGTGGTGCCCCGCGGCGCGCGCGTCACCACGGCCCGGTCGGGCACGGACGCGCCGGTGTTCGCCACGGTCGCGGACGCCGTCGTCGTGGCCGGGCAGCGCGAGGCGAGCGTGCTCGCCCGGCACGGGGACGTCGTGGAGGCCGAGGCGGTGGGCGTCGGCACCGGCGGCCCCGGGCAGGCGTACGCCCTGGCCAGGCCGCCGGTGACCCTGCCGACGGGGGACGACCTCGACCTCGTCGTCGGCGTGGAGGCGGTGGCGGGGGAGCTGGACGGGCGGGCCCCGGCGCGCGAGCACGGGGGGCGCACCTACCGGATCTGGACGGAGGTCGAGCACTTCGGCGACCCGGACCCGGACGCCGACCCGCACCGGTACGTGTGCGACCGCGCCGCCGGGACGATCACCTTCGCCCCGGACGCCGCGCTGGCCGCCGTCCCGGGGGCGGGCCGCGCCATCCGCGCCTGGTACCGGCGCGGCGGCGGGGCGTCGGGCAACGTCGCGGCGGGGCTGCTGACGGTGCTGAAGGACCCGGTGCCGGGCGTGGAGGTGACCAACCGCGCCGCGGCGGCGGGGGGACGCGACGCGGAGGCCCTGGAGGACGCGATGGTCCGCGGGCCCCGCACCCTGCACACCCTCGACCGGGTGGTCACCGCGCGCGACTACGAGCAGTTCGCCGTGGCCGCCAGCGGCGGGGTGTCCCGGGCCCGCGCGGTGACCCGGGCCGACCTGTGGGTGGGGGCCACGCCGGGGCAGGTCGAGGTGCTGCTGGTGCCGAGCCTCGCCGCGACGTCCGCGACGGGGGTGACCGCGGACGCGCTGGCCGCGGCGATGACCCGCCCCACGCTGGACGGCGTGAGCGCGGCCCTGAAGGAGCGCCAGCCGATGGGCGCCGACCTGCGGGTGGGCTGGACGGGCCTGAAGCGGGTGTTCGTGAAGGCCGACGTCGTGGTGCACCGCGCGGAGGACCGGGAGGCGGTGCGCGCGCGGCTGCTGGAGCGCCTGGCGCGGGCCCTGTCCCCGGTGCCCGTGGACGGCACGCGCGGGCGTGCCTTCGGCGAGGAGCTGCGGGTGGCGACGATGTACGACGTCCTGCAGTCCGAGCGCGGGGTGCGCTGGGCGGGGGACGTGCGGCTGGTGGTCGAGGACGTGCCCGAGGCGACGACCGCCGTCGTCCGCGACCCGCACCAGCCCCGCACGTGGTTCGTGGCCAGCGAGCACCGG
The DNA here is from genome assembly GCA_046330935.1 of Kineosporiaceae bacterium. Taxonomy (GTDB): domain Bacteria; phylum Actinomycetota; class Actinomycetes; order Actinomycetales; family Kineosporiaceae; genus JAXLRU01. The sequence continues at coordinate 42,826 of JAXLRU010000002.1, read as the reverse complement.
GTGTTCCGGTCGGTCGACGACGGCGACGGGTGGGAGGTCGTCGGCGCCTTCGACGGTCGGGCCGTGGAGCGCCTGGCCGTGCTGCCGGGAGCGCCCGGCGTGGTCGTGGCCGTGGCCCGGGTGGGGCAGACGGAGGCGTGCGAGCTGCTCGCCTCGGCCGACTACGGCGACACCTGGTCGATGATCGCCGCGTTCGAGTTCCACGTGGAGGACGTCGCGCCCGCCCGGCTGGACGGCGTCCCGCACGCGTTCCTGGCCACCGACCAGGGCCTGTTCCGGGTGGCGCTGGCGCCGGGGGCGACGGCCGACAGGGTGCTGGTGGCGGCGAGCGACCCCGCCATGGCCTGCTATGCGGTGACCGCGGTCGTCGACCCGTCGGGGGCGCTGCGGGTGGCGCTGGCCGCGCAGCAGCTCGGCGGGGTGTTCGTGTCGATGGACGCCGGGCGGCCCGGGACGTTCATGGCGACGGGGCTGACCGGCGTCGACATCCGGCTGTTGAAGGCGCTGGAGCTGGGCAACCGGCGGTTCGTCTACGCCGCCGCCTACGCGACGGGCGACGCCGAGGGCGCCGGGGTGTCGCGGCTGGAGCTGCGCGGCACGGAGGTCGACTCCCAGGGCTGGACGCCGGTCGGCAACGGCTGGACGGGCGGCAGCTGCCTGGACGTCGCGCTGATGGGCGAGACGGTGCTGGCGGCCACCTCGCGCGCCGGGGTCACGGTGACCAGCCCGCGGCAGCAGAACGGCGCGTGGCGCTCGCCGACGGTCGAGAGCGGGTTGCCGCAGCACGACAAGGGCGGGTTTCTCCCGGTGACCAGCGTGTCGGTGGACGCCGCGCCGGTGGCCGTCGCGGGCGGGCCACGGGGGGTGTTCCGCTCGACGAACGGGCGGACGTGGGAGCGGGTGTCGGCGTCGGAGTTCTCCGAACGGGTGCCGCTGCCGCCGACGTGGCTGTTCGTCGGCGGGGCCCACGAGCTGACGGTGAGGTACGACGATGCGCGCTGACCACGTCGCGCTCCTGCTGCCCGAGGTGTACCAGCGGGCGGTGCTGCCCGGCTCGCCGCTGGCGGCGCTGCTGGAGGTGATGGAGGCCCTGCACGCCCCGACCGAGGAGGTGCTGGGCTCGCTGCCCGCGGTGTTCGACCCGCAGCGCGCGCCGGAGCGGTTCGTGCCCTACCTCGCCGGCTGGGTCGACCTCGACCGGTGGCTGGAGGACGACGGCACGTTCCCCGCGGGTTCGGCGCGGCTGCGCCAGCTGGTCGCCTCGGCGGCCGCCCTGTCCCGGCGCCGGGGGACGGTCTCGGGGCTGCGGGACACCCTGACCCTCGCCCTCGGCGTCCCGGGAGTCGTGGTGGACGACGCCGTGCCCGCGGCGTCCGGGGTCGGCGTCCGGCCGTTCCACGTGCGGGTGTCGCTGCCCGCCGCCGCCCGCGAGTACGCGAGTCTGGTGGCGCGGATCGTCGATCAGGAGAAGCCTGCTCACGTCAGCGCCGAGATCGTCTACGAGGAGCCCCCGGGATGAACGTGAAGGTGGCCGTCGCCGTGCTGGTGGCGGTCGTCGTCGCGTTCGTGCTGGTGCTCGTCTACGGCGGGCTGCGGCCCTCCGGCTCGGCGGGGTCGTCCTCGTCGTCGGTCGAGTCGGTGTTCGGCGGGCTGCGGTCCGACCGTCCGGTGACGTTCGCGCAGGTGGCCGCCGCCCCCTGCGCCGACGCGGCGACGGCCGAGCTGCGCCCCGCCCCCGGCGTGCCGTGCTCGGTGCGCCTGCCGTCCTCGCGGGTGCTGCGGCTGTGCGCCCTCGAGGGCGCCGCCGCCGTCACGGGCACCGTGAAGGGGCGGGACTACCCGGCGCAGCGGCTGTCGGCCGCCGACGTCGACTGCGGCGCGCCCCAGCCCTTCCGGGTCTACGACGAGGCCTCCGAGCTGACGCTGGTGTGCCTCGCCGCATGCCGCCTGCGGCTGGTCTGACCCCGACAGGAGCGCGCAACGCGGTCGCGCCTGGCGGGGGGTGTTCCAGGGGATGCCGCGGTTCAAGGGACGAGAACCGCGCGCGTTTCAATGACCTCAAGGGCGACGGGCGCGCTGGTGACCTGTGCGGTGCCCGCGATGGGCAGCCACTCCGTGGAACCGGACACGCGGTAACGGCCGCTGTAGGTGGTCGTCAGGTGCACCTCTCGTCGTCCGGGACGGGTGTACGTGTGCGTATTGGTCATGTCGGGGTACGGGCCACCCGCTTGCGCGCTCGTGAGCGTCCCTCCGTCACCGAACGTCCACGTGTACGAGGCCGGCAGCGCTTCGACTTCGACGGCTGCCCCCAGCACCGTCGTTGTCAGCAGCACAGGCTGGACATCGACGTAGAGGATGATCGGGTAATTGATCAATACCGGACGGTTGCTCGGCTGGACGTGGCCTTGCCCGGGAGGGAGGGGTAGGCGCCGGAAGTCGGCGGCCGTGAGGACAGGGAGGGGCTGATCATTGGGGAGGGTGAGCGACCGCACGCATCTGGCGCCAGTGGGCGTCCATTCCGAACGCCTCGGCTCGCGGACATTCAGCGGACCGACGAAGGTCCAGACGAGAAAGGAATCCGGCTCGCCTCGTCGTCGACACTGGTCCAAAGCCCGCGGACACATCGCGTCACGGCCGGGGATCCGGATCGTGTTCCCGGGGCAAGCGGGCAGGAAGGATCGGGCTCGAAACGCGCGTGTGCCAGCGGGCGTGGAGTTTTCGTCTGCGCCGGACGCGTCGGACAGGCCCCACACGTTGGCATAGCTGCCATTCAACCCCGCCGCGGTGCTGTGGTGCTTGCCCCGATCCCGCGCCGGCGAGGAGCCGCCCTGACGCGAGGCCGGATGACGGCGCTTCACCTTGTTCTCCTGCGGTTGACCCGACGTAGCCGGCTTCTTGGCCTTCGGCGAGGCTGACGCGTCGGACGAGATGGGGCTCAGCCCGCTGAAGGCGAGCGCCAGTAGAGGCACCAGTGCAAGGTGCGCCTGCACTCTCCTTCCCCGACCTCCGACCGTCACGCGGGGCCGTCCTCGACGACCGCGTCGATCACGCGCCACCCATGGACGATGTCCCACCGCAGGGCGATTGTCATGAATTGAGCCTCAGAGGGAGCGAAAGTCTCCACCACCGTGCCGTCGCTACGGAGCAGACGACTGCCTGCCTCCGCGAACGTGGCCTCGACCACGGTTCGGTCGGCCGGGCTGTCCGGCAGTGCCACGACGTCGACCGCGCTGACCTTCCCGCCTTCCAGGCGTGTTCGCTCCTCGTGTCGCCGGGCCACCTCCTGGATGAGGCCCAGGCAGAAGCGGCACCCCTGAAGTGTGACGTCCCGGATGGGAGTGGCGTCATTGGTTGCGTACGCGTAGTTATAAATGGACAGGAAGTACTTGGTGAACTCCTCCGCCCCCTTGGGCGTGTTGGCTCTGATGGCCTCCGATTTCTCGGGCGGAGGGGTGTAGGTGGATTCCGGGGTTTCCATCGGTCGGGCGGAGATCGGCGGCGCCACAGTTCGCGATGGCTGCTGAGGGCTCTCGCCGCGTGAACAGCCGGACGCGGCGCTCACCACGAGCGCCATGGCTGCGCCGACGCGAACGTGGTATCTCAGCGTTCCAGCCAGCGCATCAGAACGCAGCGTCGGTGCTCCCCGCTTTCTCATGGGTCGGAGGGTAACGGACGTCGGGAGGCCGCCTTCTGCCATGCGAGCTGGACTGTGGACAACCGCAGCCCGACGGAGGTCTACGCTGCGGAGGACCCCGGCCACTCACGCAAGCGGCATCTGGCGAACGACGCAGGGCCCGCGTCCCGCCTCAGGCGGGGGCGCGCTCGGTGGTGCGGCCACCACCCTGACGCGCGCTGAGCAGCTTCACGACGGACACGACGCCGCCGACGAGCACGAACAGCCCCCAGACGACGCCGACGACGGCGGAGACCAGCGCGGCGACGGCGTCGGTGATGCTCACGAGGATCCCGGGGACGACCGACTGCAGCAGCCCCGTGACGAACGTCAGCAGCAGGGCGGTGAGCACGAGCAGCACGAGGCCCTTGCTCTGCAGGAACCGCTGGTGCGCGACGACGAGCAGCACCGCGGCGGCCAGCTGCAGGACCATGATCACGCCGAGGAGCAGGGCGCCGGTGCCGGTGTCGAAGAACCCGAACACGGCCAGGTAGGCGAGCGTGCCGAACGGCGCCGACAGGAACAGCGACACCATCAGCGTCAGCGCCACGAACGCGACGACGGCCAGCACGATCCCCACCACGATCCCGACGATCCCCGCGACCAGGCTGACCACCCCCTGGGTGAGGCCGGTGGCGCGGCTGCCCACGAGCAGCGGGAGGGCCGTGAGGCCGAGGACCACCAGCAGCAGGCCGTTGACCAGGGCCAGTGCGGGGATGCCGAGGCCGGGCGGGTCGGCGGCGTCGGCGTCGATGTCGTCGAGGGCGTCGAGGTCGGAGGCCTCGATCCCCGAAGGCAGCGCCCCCGCCCCGCCCGAACGCACCTGCTGGACCCGCTGCGAGAGGTCGGGCGGGCCCACGAGCCACGACGCGCCCACGCTCGTCAGGGTGGCGAGCAGCACCGCGAGCAGGCTCAGCCACAGGGCCCACGGGCGCAGACGGGACATCCCGCGATCGTCCCGCCCTGCACTCACCGTGTCCAGCACCGCGCTGGGCGTACGGGTTTGTCCCGGCGGACCGTCGCTACTGGTCACCGTCGGGCCCGCGCGCTAGCCTCCGGCGCGGAAGGTGCCGAAGGCGGCGCCCCCCGGGGGCGGCGTCGGAGCAGTGACGGGGAGCGCACATGAATCGGTTCGGTCCGGTGCCGCGCCGCGCGGCGACCGTGGTCGCCGCTGCAGCGGTCGGCCTCGCCCTCGCGCTCCCGACCACCTCGCCCTCCGCCGCGTCCCCCCGCGCGGCCGCAGCGGCCGGCTTCGTGACGGCCGGCTCCGTGACGGCCGCCGAGGCCACGACGGTGGCCCCCGCCAAGCAGGCGAAGACCACCAAGAAGTCGAAGACGACGAAGAGCAAGACCAAGAAGACGAAGACGACCAGGACGAAGACCACCAAGACGAAGACCCGCAGGACCAGCCCCACGAACTCCTCGGGCCTGCAGCCGCCCACCTCGGTGTCGGCGGCCCCGGGCGACCGCTCCGCCACCGTCCGCTGGACGCCCCCCACCGGGTCGGTCGTGCGGTTCCGCGTCACCGAGACGGGCACGGGCCGCTCCAAGACGGTCGGGGGCCGCGAGGACGGTGCGCCGCGGTCCAGCCTCACCTTCTCGGGCCTGCCGAACCGCACGCCGCTGACGTTCGTCGTCGCCGCCGAGGGGCCCGCCGGGACGTCGTCCCCGAGCCGTCCGAGCGCCCCGATCGTCGCGCTGCCCCTGATGCGGGTGGAGGACACGATCCGTGAGGGCGACCGTCCGGTCCGCACCGTGCTCCGGGTCCGCCTCACCGAGATCGCCCAGGCGCCGATCAAGGTGCACGTGCGGACGACGGCCGAGGGCCAGGCCACGCCCGGGACCGACTTCGTGCCCCTCGACACCGACGTCACCGTCCCGGCGGGCAAGAACTCCCTCCTGGTGCCGTTCACCCTCGTCGACGACACCACCGTGGAGCCCGACGAGACCGTCGGCATCGAGCTGACCTCGCTCGACGCCCGCCAGGACCCGGCGACGAGCGTCGTGATCGCCGACGACGACGAGGAGGAGCGCACGTGGCTCTACCTCGACGGCGCGCCCTGGGTGAAGGAGGGCAACAGCGGCGTCACGCCCATGGAGTTCGGCCTGCGCCTGTCGCGGCCCCTGAGCGTCCCCGTGACGGTCCTCGCGGTGGCCACCACGGCGGGTGGCGACGACCTCGCCACCCTCGACGACCGGCAGCTGTCCCCGGCCGTGCAGACGGTGACGATCCCCCCGGGCAGCGTGCTGGTGCCGCTGATCGTCGGCGTCCGCGGCGACCGCCTGCCCGAGGCCGACGCGCGGGTCAAGGTCATCGTCAACCTGCTGTCCGGGCCCGTGCGGGTGCAGCAACCGATCAACGACGGGGCCGTCGCCGACGACGACACCAAGACGCCGACGGGCGCCGACCTCGCCGTGCGCCTGCCGAATGCGGGCGGTGCCGACGCGCTCACCCAGGGGCGGCTCAACATCGAGCTGCGCAACCTCTCCTCCGTCGCCGCCGCGGGCACCTCCGTCGTCGTCACCGCACGCACCGCCGACGCGCTGACGCTGCTCGACTCCTCGATCACCCCCGACCCGACGTGCAAGCGCTCGCTGGCCCTGGACTCCTCCGACGCCTACCCCGTGACGATGATCCGGTGGACGTGCTCGGTGGGGGCCCTGGCCGCCCGCTCCACGAAGACGCTCGGCCTCGCGCTGGGGCGGACCACAGGCTCGAATGTGACGAGCTGGTCGGCGGCCGTCGTCACCGAGCCGTTCGACGACCCCGACCTGAGCAACAACCTGGCCCGTGGCCAGGTGGGGCCCTCGATCGACTGACGAGGCCCGGCCCTCGAGGAACCGGCCGACCATGACCGGGCGGCGACAGGCTCCGTCGGTTCACCGCTCGATCGCGGGAGCGTGCAACAGCGAGGGCCCGACGGGCGTCGGCCAGGTGGCGCCGCACGGCAATGACGCCACACCGCCGACCCCTCGGGAGACAGGGTCATGAGAACGACGCTCGCCACACCCCACGGGGACCTCCGCCGCCGGCCCGGCGCACTCGCCGTCGTGACGCTCGCGACGTGCGGGGCCCTCGCCCTCACCGCAGTCCCCTCCGCCGCCCACGCCGCCGGCTCACCGGCGTCCGTGCCGCAGGCCCCCGTGGCTGCGGCGAAGCCGGCCGCGGCGCCCGTGGCGGGCGCGCCGAGTGCCCCGCGCGACGTGGTCGCGAAGGTCACCGGGGACGGCCAGGTCACCATCAGCTGGCAGGCGCCCGCCGACCCGGGCGCGACCCCGTTGCGCTCCTACCAGGTGGTACGGGTGGGCTGGCCGAGCAACCACCTCGTCAAGCCCGACAGCACGGGTGCGCTGCCGACGAGCCACGTGTGGCGCGGCTTCCGCGACGGCGACAGCCCGGAGTTCGTCGTCCGGGCCCGGAACAAGGCCGGCTGGTCGGCGGAGAGCGCGCCGAGTGCGCCGCTGACCATCGGCGCCGCCGTCACCGCGCGCATGGACGCCCTCGACTACATCTTCGAGGGCACCCGCGACGAGCGACGCCTCGTGCGCGTGAGCCTCCTGGCCGCGCAGAAGGTCCCGGTCACGGCCAGGGTGCGCACCACCGCGGAGGGCAGCGCCACCCCCGGCAGCGACTTCGAGCCGCTGGACGCGACCGTGACCTTCGCGCCCGGCGTCACCGAGCAGTTCGTGCCCCTGCAGCTCGTCGACGACACCGTCGCCGAGGAGACCGAGACGGTCGGGCTGGAGGTCACCTCCGAGCAGCTGCCGTCGGCTCCCTCGCCGTTCGGGGAGATCCTGGACGACGACGCCGACCGCCGGGTCGTCTACGTCGACCGGCCCGAGTCGGTCGAGGAGGGCGACGAGGGGCCCACGGACCTGGGCATGGTCCTGCGCCTGTCGCAGCCCGCGCCGTCCCGGCTGCAGCTCCTGCCCGTGATCATGGGCGCGAACCTCGCCCAGCTCTACCGGCCCACGGCTCCGGTCACGATCGAGGCGGGGGCGACGAGCGTGCCGCTGGGCCTGGCGGTGCGGGGCGACCGGATCCCCGAGGGCGACCTGCGGGTCGGCTTCTCGGCCCTGCTCGGCCTGCCCAGCGGCTGGTGGACGGCGTCCGACTCCCGGGTCCTCGTGCGCGACGACGACGCGGGCAAGGTGGCGCGCACCAACCTGGCGCTGGTCTCCACCCCGCGCGGCGCCGGCCAGGGCTCCTTCGACGCGACCCTGACCAAGGGCCAGACGTGGGTGCTGACCACCCGGAACAAGACCGCCGCGGCGGTCTCCGACGCCGAGATCCTCGTCACCGCTCACCTCGGGCCCGACGAACCCGCCGTCACGCTGTCCGCCCCCGCATCGTGTGAGGTCCTCGCCACCTTCGCCAGCCCGGTCGAGGGCCGGTACACGGCCTGGCGGTGCCCGCTCGGGGACCTCGCGAAGGGTGCGCAGGCGCAGGTGACCTTCTCCCACGACGCGACGGGGACGCGCCCGGCGTACGCCTACGTCGAGGCCTTCCTGGCCTGGCCGGGGATGGACGACCCCGGCCTGGCCAACAACCTCCTCTACGGGCGGCTCGGGCTCGTCAGCCGCCTGAAGTGACGCCCGGGGCGTGCTGGTCACGGATCTGGGAGACTTCCCGTCCGTGACCAGCACCCCCGCCGTCGCAGGCCCCTCCGCTCCCCAGCCGGCAGCCCTTCCCGGGTGGCGGCACGTCTACTCGGGCAAGGTCCGCGACCTGTACGAGCCCGAGACGGGGGAGGCCGACCGCCTCCTCGTCGTGGCCAGCAACCGGATCAGCGCCTACGACCACGTGCTGGCGACGCCGATCCCCGACAAGGGCGCGGTGCTGACGGCGTTGAGCCTGTGGTGGTTCGAGCTGCTCGCCGACGTCGTGCCCAACCACGTGATCTCGACGGACGTGCCGGACGCCGTCGCGGGCCGGGCGATGGTCTGCATGCGGCTGGACATGTTCCCCGTCGAATGCGTGGCCCGCGGCTACCTCACGGGCTCCGGCCTCGTCGAGTACCGGGCCGGGCGCGCGGTGTGCGGGGTCGGGCTGCCCGAGGGCCTCGAGGACGGCTCGCGGCTCCCGGAGCCGATCTTCACCCCGGCGACGAAGGCGGCGCTGGGCGACCACGACGAGAACGTCACCTTCGAGCACGTCGTGGCCACGATCGGGGCGGACGACGCGATGGCCCTGCGGGAGCTCACCCTCGCCGTGTACTCCCGCGCCGAGGCGACTGCCCGCGAGCGCGGGGTGATCCTCGCCGACACCAAGGTCGAGTTCGGCCGCGACGGCGAGGGCCGGATCGTGCTCGGGGACGAGGTGCTGACCCCCGACTCCTCCCGGTTCTGGCCCGCCGACGCCTGGCAGCCCGGCCGCGCCCAGCCGAGCTTCGACAAGCAGTACGTGCGCGACTGGCTCACCTCGCCCGCCTCCGGCTGGGACAGGTCCGGCGACGTCCCGCCTCCGCCGCTGCCCGCCGACGTCGTCGAGCGCACCCGCGCCCGCTACGTCGAGGCCTACGAGCGGATCACCGGCCGCCGCTGGGGGTGAGGCGGCGCGTTCCCGGCCCCTCTGCGGCGTGTTGACTGTTTGCTACCGATCAACCCCTATCCGTCACGGCCAGGCCCTCGTACGGTGAGCGGACGGGGGTGATCGCGGGGCCCCCTCGGACCAGGGGGTCAGCCATGCGCACGCCCGTCCTCATCGCCTGCATGACCGCAGCCTTGCTCGGAGCGGCGGTGCTGCCGACGAGTGCCGTGTCGGACACCTCCGCACCGGAGGTCGTGTCGCTGTCGGTGTCCGCCACATCGGTGGACGTCGAGGACGGTGACGGGAAGGTCACCGTCACGGCCGCGATCACCGACGACCTGAGCGGCCTCGACTACGCCTCCGTGTACTGGTGGCACCCGTCTGCGCCCGAGTCGTGGGTGGCGGTGGGCCTGTGGGACGCCCGACGGGTGAGCGGGACGGCCAACGACGGGATCTACACGGATGATCTCGTCTTCCCGCAGTACGCCCGCAGCGGAACGTGGTTCCTGCAGCGCATCGTGCTGCGCGACAAGGCGAAGAACGAGCGGTCCTTGTCGGCGCAGGAGATCGCAGACTCAGGTCTGGCCCGGGCCATCGAGGTGTACTCCGGGGGGAGCGCGCCGACGGCGCCCACCGGCGTGAACGCCGTCCCCGGCGACCGAATCGCGACGGTGACCTGGCAGGCGCCGGCCACCCCCGGCGTCCCCCCGGTCGACTCCTACCGCGTCGTCGCGTCTCCGGGCGGAGCCTCGTCGATCGTCGGCAGGGTGGCACCCGGTGTGGCACCACCGACGACGGCGGCGGTCGAGGGCCTGGAGAACGGGGTGGCCTACACGTTCACGGTGACGGCGGTCAACACGGTCGGAAGCAGCCCCGCCAGCACGCCGAGCGCGGCGATCTCCCCGCGGCCGTGGATCACCGTGACGGGCGGGACGGCCTCGGAATCCTCCCGCTCGCTCGGCTTCACCGCCGCGCTGAGTGCGCCCTCGGCCCGCCCGGTCACGGTCACGCTCAAGGCCGGCGGCGGGACGGCCAAGGCGACCCTGGACTACACCCCGACCACGAAGAAGGTCACCTTCCCCCCGGGGGCGACCTCGATCCCCGTCACGGTCGAGGTCCTGGACGACGCCCTGCACGAGAAGGCGGAGACGATGAACGTCACGGCGTCGACCCCGATCGACGCCGCCCTCCTGGCGCCCGGGAGAGCCATCGGGACGATCGTGGACAACGACCCGGTGCCGACGCTGTTCGTCAGCACCCCCAGCGTGGCCGAGGGCACGCTGGGCTCGACGACCATGAGCTTCGCCGTCACGCTGAGGCCGGTGTCCGGAGCCCCTTCGACGGTCACGTACAAGACGAAGGGCGGGACGGCCACGCCCGGAGTCGACTACACGCCGACCTCGGGCACGCTCACCCTGGCCCCGGGGCAGACCAGCGGGACCATCACGGTCCCTGTCATCCCGGACTCCCTCGACGAGCCCGACGAGACGGTCGTCCTGCTGCTCAGCGCGCCCAAGGAGGTCCAGCTCTCCACCACGAGCGTCACAGGCACGATCACGGACGACGATGCAGGCCCCACGGCCGACCTCGCGGTGATGCTGGATCACTCGACCGGGATCTTCGTGGGAGACGACCTCGTCATCCGCGTGTGGATCACCAACAACGGTCCGGCTCCGGCCGCGGCTTCGTACCACCTCCGCCTCCAGGGCCCGGTGCTGCTGCCAGGAGTCGACACGGGCAACAGCACCGTCTCGGCAACCTGCACCGCCGGGGAGATCGACGCCCTGATGCAGGAATCGTGTTCCACGGAGCCGATCGAGCCTGGCCGAAAGGTGCTGATCGAGCACTCGTGGTCAGCGATCAACCCAGGTCAGCTCGTCGCCGACGTCCAGGTGACGGGGAACATCCCCGACTCGGTGCCGACGAACAACCGGTCGGTGAGCCAGGCGACCGTGTCCGGCCCCCAGTGTTCGATCGTGGGCACGAACGGTGCCGACACCCTGGTCGGCACCGCGGGGGCCGACGTCATCTGCGGGCTCGGCGGTGACGACGTGATCGACGGGCAGTCCGGGGACGACTACCTCCTGGGTGGCACCGGCACCGACACCGCGACGTTCGCTGCGGCCCCCGCGGCCGTCAACGCCGACCTGACCGCAGGCACCGCGACCGGGTGGGGGTGGGACGCCCTGGCCGGCATCGAGAACGTGACGGGGTCCCGGTACGCGGACCGGCTCAAGGGCGACGCGGGTGCGAACCAGCTGAGCGGCATGGGCGGCGCGGATCAGGTCACGGGCGCGGCCGGCGCCGACGTCCTCCTCGGAGGCGACGGCAGCGATCGCCTGGACGCGGTGGACGGGGTGTCGGGCAACGACCGCGTCGACGGGGGGAACGGGACGGCGGACGTGTGCTCCGCCGACTCCGGCGACTGGGTGGTGGCCTGCCCCTGACGGGACCGAGCGTCGGCAAAGTCGGTGTGATCCGTCGATCGTGGTTGCCGTGCAACAACGGTGACCCGAGGGGCGTCAGGCGAGTGTCTGACACCCACGGGGAATCGGAGCCCGGCATGCCACCCTCGACGACGACGTCGTCCCAGTACTCCAGCGGATCCGGGAGCGGGCCTGGGCATCGCCGACGTGCGGTCCGCCTGGCGGCGGCGGCACTGGCCGTCTCCGCCTGCACGGTCGCCGTCGGCACCTTCGGCGTGGCGGCGCCCGCGCAGGCGCGCAAGGCCCCGAAGCCGCCGCAGGGCGCGGTGCTCCCGGCCGCGCCGAGCGACGTGACGGCGCTGCCGCAGGACGGCGCCGTGTGGGTCTCGTGGGCGGTGAGCGAGCAGGAGCAGGCCGTCAACACCCGCTACGTCGTCACCGAGCTCGCCTCGGGGCGACAGAAGAAGGTCGACGCGACGGTCTGGGACGCCCCCCGCAAGGGACTGCTGTTCCGCGGGCTCACCGACGGCACGGCGTACCGGTTCAGCGTGCGGGCCATGAACCCCTACCTGGGCCCGCCGTCGGCGGCGGTGTCGGTGACCCCCTCGCGCACGATCCGCGTGGTGGGCGACACGTCGATGAGCGGCGAGAACGACCACCAGCCGGCGTCGTTCCCGTTCACGCTGATGCTGAGCAGCCCGTCGCCGGTGGACCTCGACGTGCACGTGGTGACGACGACGGACGGCACCGCGACGCCGGGCGTCGACTTCACGCCGCTGGACACCGTGGTCACCATCCCGGCGGGGGCGCAGACGGTGCCCGTCAGCGTCGCGCTCCTCGACGACGACGAGGCCGAGACGCCGGGCTACCCCGAGACGATCGGCATTCGCGCCGAGGGCGTCGTCCCCGGTACCGCGGCCTGGGCGAGCGGCACGGAGTCGACCCTGCTGCAGATCGAGGACTACGACGACCTCATGGGTCTCGGCACCCTCGTCGTCGAGCCCCCCGCTCCCGTGGAGGAGGGTGACGACGGCTGGACGGTCCTGCCCTTCACCGCCCGGCTCACCAGGCCGGCACCGCGCGACCTGACGATCGGCGCTCGGGCCTACGGCCTGCGCGTGGCCGGATACGGCATGGCCGACATCGACGGCGCGCCCTTCACGGTGACCATCCCCAAGGGGGGGACCACCGTGGACGTGCCGGTTCGGGTCCGCGGCGACCACGCTGTCGAGCCCGACCTGTTGGTCCTGCTGCACATGTCCATCTGGACACCCGAGCGCGGAATGGTCGACGCGCGTGCCGAGGGCACGGTGCTCGACGACGACGGCGACACCCCGCAGCGCGGGTCGGACCTCGCCGTCGAGGCCAGGACGCGCGGCAGCCAGGTCCTGGACGGGAAGCTCCCCGAGACGACGATCCACGTGCGCAACCACGGCGCCGCGCCGGCCACGGACGTGGTGCTCGGCTTCATGCAGGGCGACCTGCGCGTCGCCACCGCCGATGCGGTTCCGTCGCGGGGCACCTGCACCCGCACCGACCCGATCGGAGAGGTCGACGAGGTGAACTACGGCGGGACCTACCCCACCCGCGTGCACACCTGCGCGCTCGGCACCCTCGCCCCCGGTGAGGAGGCGACGGTGAAGGTCACCGGGGACGCGCACGTCTACGGCACGTGGGGGTGGCAGGCGTGGGCCACGTCCGGCGACGGCACCGACGCCAACAAGAACGACAACGTCGACGGGGCCTCCTACCTGGTGCCCGACCCGAGCGGGCCCCAGCCCGACCCGTGGCCGAGCCCCGGCCCGATCCTCACCGGCGGAAAGCCCGACACCGAGGACACCTACCGGTCCGTGCCCACGCCGCCCCGCGACGTCCAGGCCGTCGGCCTCAACGGTGCGGTGCGCGTCTCGTGGCTGCCTCCGGTGGAGGACAACAACCGTAAGGTGAACTTCTACCGGGTCACCGACCTCACGGACGGGTCCGTGGTCCTGGCCAAGGGCGCAGCCGTCGACCCCCAGGGTCGACTGATGTGGAGCCTGCGCCGCGACAACGGTCGGCCCGTGCAGGTGGCGATCGAGGCCGTCAACAACGTCGGCCGCTCGCGCCCGAGCGACCCCAGCGACGTGGCCCGCGCCCGCGCCGAGGCGTGGCTGGGGCAGCCCGTGCCGGTCCGCGAGAGCGCCGGGCGGCCGGCGCAGGCGAGCGTCCCGGTCACCGTGCGCGGCTCCAGCAGCTCCTGGGCGACGCTGCGGGTGCGCACCACGGACGCTGGCACGGCCACCGCTGGGGAGGACTTCACCCCGGTCGACACGACGCTGCAGGTGCCGCCGCACGAGGGGACCTGGACGGGCCGGGTGACCGTCCCGCTGGTGGACGACGACGTCGTCGAGCCCGACGAGACCGTCGGCGTGCAGGTCGAGGCGACGGACACGATCTCGGTGGTCGACCCCGCCGACGAGGCGGGCACGACCCGCACCACCGTGGACGCCCTGCTTCCGGTGCTCGACGACGACACGGCGCCGGTGCTGACGGTGCTCGACGCGCCCGACGTCGTCGAGGGCGACCGGGGGCAGGCGAACCTCGTCTACCCGGTGGTGCTGTCGAAGGCGTCCGACGACCCGGTGACCGTCACCTTCTGGGGCGGGGCGGGCACACCCGACGCCGACGGCGTGCGCAGTCAGGCGGCCGTCCGCTACGACGGTCGCGTCCGCACCGTGGAGATCCCGGCGGGCCGGCGGACGGGCGAGGTGGTCGTGCCGGTCTTCGGCGACCTGTCCGTCGGCCGCGACGTCGCCGTCCCGGTGCGGGTGCGCGCGTCGGAGAACGTGACGACCGGTACCGACGTCGCGTGGGGGCGGGTGCACGACGACGACACGGCCGTGACGGCGGGTCCGGACCTGCGGGTGCGGATCACCAAGCCGGTCGTCGCGGGCGGCACCGTGAGTACCGACGTCCGTGTGCGCAACCAGTCCGACGCCGATTCGGCCTCGGTGGGGGTGCGGGTCGTGGTCGCCAAGGCGGCCGGGCTCAGCGGCGTGGCTGCCCGACCGAGCCTCGGCAGCGGCGGGATCTGCCGCCCCCTGGAGGACTTCCCCGCGGTCGCGTGGCTCGCGTGGCAGTGCACGATGCCGAAACTCGGCGGCGGCGCGAACGGCGCGATCCGGGTGACCGGGACGCTCGCGGAGGTCCACGACGAGGTGGTCGTGGCCGCCGCGACCCGCACCGAGCCGCTCGCCGACGCCGACCTGCGGGACAACGCGGCCACGGCCCTGGTGCCGGCCGCGCAGGGCTGACTCGCCGCCGCTCGACCAGCGGTCCCGGCGACCGTTCTTCGACCGGCGAGAAAGGATGTCCGACGCTGCAACAGATGATCGTCGAGGAGCGTCATCGAGACAGTCGCCCGCTTCCGGGCGGCTGCCTCGTCCCGCTAAGGGGGTCCACATGACGTCACACCCGTTCACCGCGCGCGCCGGTTCCGGCCGGCGGCCCGCGCCCGGCACGCGCCGTCGACGCCGAACCGCCGCCGGCGGCCTGGTCACGTCGGCGGCCCTGCTCGCGTCGCTCGGGATGCTCGCCGCCGCCGCTCCGGCCGAGGCGGCGAAGGACTCGCGGGGCACCGTGAAGATCGTCGTCGCCCACGACGTCGTGGGGCACTCGACCAAGGTGGGCCGGCCCGTCCAGGTCACCGCGACCATCACGGGCGGCCGCACGGAGAAGCCCACCGGCACGGTGACGTTCCTCAACGTGGGGATCTCCGACTGCGTCGAGGTGCCGGTCGTGGACGGCGTCGCCTCGTGCACGGCCGTCTACCGCTACCCGACCACCAGCTCCGTGATCCGGATCCGCGCGCGTTACAGCGGGGACTCGACCTACCGCAGGGGTCAGGCCCAGGTCGGCGACGACGGGTGGTTCCGCGTCGGGTTCGGGGCGAGCACCCCGACCATCCACCAGATCGCCATGGGCAAGACGACCGCCGCCCGGCCCGCCGTCGTCTCGCCCGGGCTCCAGGGCGAGTCCGGAACGTTGATCGCTTTCGTGACCGCCGCGGGCCCCGAGGAGGGCGGGCAGGCGGTCACGTCGGTGACCAGCCCCGCCGGGCCGTGGCACAGGGTCACCGGAGTCTCCGGTACCCGTGGGGTGAGCGAGATCTGGGCGACGGACACCCCGTGGCACTACGCCGCGGGCCGCGTGACCGCGACGCTCGACAAGCCCGGGTACCCGGCCTCGATCACCGTGATCAAGATGAGCGACGCGCCGGTGCCCACCCTGGGCGCCGCCGCGGCCGGCGACTCGGGCCCGGCCAGCGTGGCGCTGACGCCGGTGGAGGACCGCACGCTCGTGCTCGCCGCGGGCTGGGCCGACGGCGCCACCGCGCTGCCCACCCCGGCCCCGGGCCAGCAGATCGTCACCGGCTACGTCGACCCGAACGCCCACGGCGCCGGGTGGCTGCAGCTCGTGGCCACCGCGCCCACCCCGGGGCAGGCCGTCACCGCCTCGGCCACCGTGCCGGGCCCCTGGCAGCTGTCCGCCGTCGACATCACCACCTGGAGCTGAGCCGTGAGCACCCTGACCTCCCGGCGGTCCACCGCCACCGTCCTCACCGCTCTGGCGGTGCTCGCCGCCACCGGCCTCGGCTTCGCCGGGCCCGCCCAGGCCGTGCCGCGGTCGCTGACGACGACCACCCTGACGGCCGACCTCGACGCCGTCCGCGAGGGCGACACCGTCGTCCTCACCGCCCACGTCAGCAGCGGGTCCGCACTCGTCACGGGCGGGTCGGTGGCGTTCTCCGGCAAGCGCGACATCGGCTGTGGGCCCGTCCCGGTCGTCGCCGGCGTCGCCTCCTGCTCGGTGGCCGTCGACTGGCTGGTGAGCCAGGACGGCACCGTGCCGTTCGACGCGCATTACTCGGGTGACCAGCGGTACCGGAAGTCCCTGGGCCGGCTCGTGCTGCCGTTCGAGGCCGTCGAGCCGCTGCGGCTCAAGGACTACGCCGGGCATGCCGTCGCCCCCGGGGCGGGCTTCACGGTGCGCGGCCTGCGCGCCCTCTACCGGACCTCGCGACCCCAGGCCCGCCGGGTGATCTTCGTGGCGGCGGACGGGCCCTTCGGCGCCCAGCAGTCGGTCCGCAGCATCGAGTCGGGACGCTGGCACACGAGCCCGCTCTATACGAAGGTCGCGGACTCCGACGACAGCGACGGCGCGGGCGGCAGCAACGGCACCGTCGAGGTGTGGGAGTCCACGAAGGCCACCGACTCCGTGCGCCCCGAGGCCGTCCTCGGCAAGCCCGGGTTCGGCGGCCTGATCGGGCACGCGGCCTTCTTCGGGGCCGCACCGGTGAAGGTCCTCGCCAACACCCACGGAAGCTGGCCCGGCACGGCCACCGTCGAGGTGACGCCGACGACGACCGGCAGCCAGATCTGGGTGATCGGTCACGACACGTGCCTGGCGGGCAGGACCCCCGTCGACGGCGCCACGATGCGCGACTCCGCCACTCCCCGCCAGTCCGGCACGGCATGGCTCCAGACGGTCGACGCCGCGTCGGTGGCCGGCACGCCGGTGACCGTGGGCCTGAAGACCCCCGCGTGCGGCGCCTGGCAGCTGATCGCCGTCGAGATCGCCCCGGCCCAGCAGCCCTGACCGGCGCCGCCCGCGGGCACCGACCCTCGTCCCGCCCCGCCAACTGCCGGGGCGGGACGAGGACCAGCGGGTAGACTCGCCGCCCTCAGCCGTGCTGTCCGTGCCGGAACCTCGACCCGATCTGGGAGCCCTCTGACATGTGCGGGATCGTCGCCGTCCTCCCTGCCTACGACCGGTGGACCGACGCGTCCGGCACGCGGACGGAGGGCGAGGCCGCCTCGGCGCTCGCGGCCCTGCGGTCGGCGGGCTCCGACGCCGCAGCCGTGCGGTCGGGGCTGTCCTCGGGTGCCGACGCGTCCGCGATCGTCGAGGCCCTGAGAGGGCTGGCCGGCACTCTCGGTGGAGTCCTGGCGGACTTCTCCGCGATGCCCGCGGGGTACGCGCTCGTCGTCGACACCGCCTTCGCGGCGCAGGCGACGGACGCGGCGCACGCCCTCACCGTGGAGGTCGAGGGCATCGACGCGTGGCTCGACACCGAGGCAGGGGGGTGGGAGCCCGACGAGGTCGAGGCCGTCCAGCAGCAGCTGCGCACGACCCTCGACCTGGTGTGGGCGGTGCGTGAGGACAGGATCTGCGCGGCGTCGCGGGTGCGGGCCCTCGCGGGGCTGCTCGACGGGCCGTCGCCGGCGGGGGAGGCCCTCGGCGTCGGCCGGTTGTCGCCGACCTCGACCGTGGGGCTGTGGGCGGTCGACGCCGCGCTCGACGCCATCGACCGCCTGGAGGTGCGCGGCCGCGACAGCGCCGGGGTGCACCTGTGGATCCGCCTCGACGAGGCCGACCGCGCGAGCGTGCCGGCCCGACTGGCCGAGCGCGCCGACGTCATGTTCCGCAGCGGGGCGGTCGTGCTGCTGCCCGACGCGGTGTCCGTGGTCTACAAGACGGCCTCGATCGTGGGCCAGCTCGGCGACAACGTGCGCTCGATCCGCGAGCAGCTCGCCGCCGACGTCGACGTCCAGGCCGTGCTCCGGCTGCCCTCGGCTCGGCTGTCGGTGCTCAGCCACACCCGCTGGGCCAGCGTGGGCCGCGTCAACGCGGCCAACGCCCACCCGCTCAACAGCGTCGGCGTGGCGGGGGAGACCGCCGCCCGCTACGCGATCGCCGTCCTCAACGGCGACATCGACAACCACCTCGCCCTGCGCGAGGCGGAGTTCCTGCCCGACCTGCCCGGTATCACCACCGACGCCAAGGTCATCCCGCTGATGGCCCAGCGCCGCCTCGGCAAGGGCCTGGACACCGCGGCGGCGATGGCCGACTGCCTGCGCTCCTTCGAGGGGTCCATGGCGATCGGCGTCCAGGCCGACGACGACCCGCAGGCGCTCGTGTTCGCCGTCAAGGGCGGCGGGCAGGGCCTCTACGTGGGGCTGTCCCCGTTCGGCTACATGGTGGCCAGCGAGATCTTCGGCCTCGTCGCGCGCTCGCACCGCTACCTGTCGCTGGAGAAGCTCGCGGGGGACGAGATCAAGTCCCGCGGCGCCGTCGTGCGCGTGGACGGCCGGGCCGGCGGCACGCTCGAGGGCGTCGTGCTGGTGGAGCCCGACGGCTCCACCCGCGCGGTGTCCGAGGCCGACGTCCTCGTCGCCGAGCTGACCACCCGCGACGTCGCCCTGCGCGGCTACGACCGCTACCTGGAGAAGGAGCTGGCCGAGGCCCCGACGTCGTTCCGCAAGACCCTGCGCGGGCGAGTGCGCGAGGTGGGCGGCCGGCTGTCCGTGGCGCTGCCGGCCTCGTCGCTGCCCGACGCGGCGATCAAGCGGCTGCAGGACGGCGGGTTCGAGGAGATCGTCGTCATCGGTCAGGGGACGGCGGCCGTGGCCGCCTCGGGCGTCGCGCACCTGATCGGCTCGCTGCTGGACTACGGGCCGCGGGTGAGCAGCGTCCCCGCCTCGGAGCTGTCGGCGTCGCGGCTGCCCCGGGACATGTCGCGCACCATGATCGTGGCGGTGAGCCAGTCGGGCACGACCACCGACACCAACCGCACCGTCGACCTCGCCCACGCCCGCGGCGCGACCGTCCTGGCCATCGTCAACCGCCGCCAGTCCGACCTCGTGACGAAGTCCGACGGCGTCATCTACACCGGTGACGGGCGCGACATCGAGATGGCCGTCGCCTCGACGAAGGCGTTCTACGCCCAGATCGCGGCGGGCATGCTGCTGGGGCTGGGCCTCGCCCGGGCTGCGGGGGTGCTGGACCGCGACCGCGAGGACGAGTTCCTGCGCACCCTGCTGGAGATCCCCGGCAAGCTCGAGGAGATCCAGGACTCCCGCGAGGCGATCGCCGCGATCGCCGCGAAGGTCGGGCCCCGGCACTCCTCGTGGGCCGTGGTCGGGTCCGGCGCCAACCGGATCGCCGCCGCCGAGGTGCGGATCAAGCTGTCCGAGCTGTGCTACCGCGGCGTGGCCGTCGACGCGGTGGAGGACAAGAAGCACATCGACCTCTCCGCCGAGTCGCTCATCCTCGTCTGCACGCCCGGCTCGCCGGTGACCCAGATGTCCGACCTCCGCAAGGAGGTCGCCATCTTCTCCGCGCACCGCAACACCCCGCTGGTGATCGCCGAGCGGGGCAGCGAGGCCGACTGGCCCACCGAGCACGTGATCGTCGTCCCCGACGCCCACCCGGCGCTCGCCTGGGTGCTGAGCACCGCCGCCGGGCACCTGTTCGCCTACTACGCCGCCCGCGCGATCGACGCCGAGGCCGACGACCTGCGCGCCGCCCTCGCCGCGCTGGAGCTGACCGACGCCACGGGCGAGGAGGGCGCCTCCGCGACGCCCGACGACGCCGAGGTCGTGGCGGAGCCGCTGGTCCGGTTCGTGGAACGCAGCCTGCGCGGGGAGTTGCGCGGGGCCCTGTCGAGCGACCTCGCCGGACGGCTCGCGGCCGCCGCCTGGTACCTGCAGGGGATGCTGCCCGCCGACGTCGTCCTGTCGGCCGCGGGCATGTCCGCCGCGGCCGACCCGCGCGACGCCGTCCGCCAGTCGCTGACCGACGGCGTCGAGGAGTTGACCCGCTCGATCGATTCGGTGAAGCACCAGGCCAAGACGGTGACCGTCGGCACCTCGCGCTCCGGCGCGGAGCTGTTCGACGGCGTCCTCGCCCGCGCGGTGCTCGAGGCGGGCGTGCGCCACGACGCGCTGTCCTACGCGACGCTGCTCACGCTGCGCGCCCACGGGCCGGTCGTGGCGGCCGTGCGCGGCGCCACGCGCTACGCGATCACCCCGGGCGTGTCCGGCCCGCAGATCCGGGTGATCCGCAAGACCGGCGTCGCGGCGACGCTCAGCTCGCGGGTGGAGGGCGGCGGGGCGCTGTCGGGCTCCAAGATGCTCGCGGCGCAGACCCGCTCGGTGCGCCTGGAGCGGGGTCGCTCCGACGGGCGGATCGTCCTGCTCGTGCCCGAGATGTCCGGACAGCGGGTGGCGGGCCTGACGCTCGTGCACGTCGACCTCGCGCCGTCGGCGACCGCCGAGCAGCTCACCGCGTCGTTGACGAGTGCCGGCAACCGGCTCGCCGAGCTGCAGGCCGCCGTCACCGAACAGGACGTCACGTTCGACCCCTCGCTGCTCACCCGCCTCCCCGTGGCCGACGTCCTGCTCGCGCCCGTCGACGAGGTGGCCGGCGCACTGGTCTCGCTCGCCGCGCCGGTCTCGAACGGGGCCTGAGCCGGTCGGGGCCCGAGCCGGCCGGGCGGCCTGCGCGGCGCCTCGCCCGCCCCGACGTGGCCGTGCCATGGTGGGTGGGTGCAGATCACCCATCTCGGACAGTCCTGCCTGCTGCTGGAGGCCGCGGGGGTCCGCGTGCTCGTCGACCCCGGCGCCTTCGCGCCCGCCGCCGCCGACCTCCGCGAGCTCGACGCGATCGTCGTCACGCACTCCCACATCGACCACCTCGACCCGGCCACCTTCCCGGGGATCGTCGCGAACAACCCGGCTGCCGCCGTCCTCGCCGAGGCGTCCGTCGCCGAGGACCTGCGCGGCAAGGAGATCGAGGTCACGGCGCTGCGCCCCGGCGACTCGGCCGCCGTGGGCGGGCTCTCGCTGCGGGCCGTCGGCGGCGTGCACGCGGTGATCCACGAGGACATCCCCCTGATCGGCAACGTGGGGATCCTGTTCTCCGGCGCAGGCGAGCCGACCCTGTTCCACCCCGGCGACAGCTACGAGGTGGTCCCCGAGATCACCGGCGGTGCCGTCGACGTCCTCGGCCTGCCGCTGGTCTCGCCCTGGGCGGCTCTGAAGGAGACCGTCGAGTTCGCCCGCGCGGTGGCCGCGCCCGTGGTCGTCCCGATCCACGACGCGCTGCTCGCGCCGCCCGGGCGAGGGCTGTTCACCAGCGTGGTGGGCGGCTTCCTCCCGGCGGGCTCGCAGCTGCGCGACATCGCCGGGCAGGGTGCGGCGACTCTGTGACCCCGCCGGGCGGCTAGGCTGACCGCCGGTCATCAGCCACCCGAGGATGCAGGGAGCGCACCGCCATGGGACGGGTCGTCGTCGACGTCATGCCGAAGCCGGAGATCCTCGACCCCCAGGGCAAGGCCGTCGTGGGCGCGCTGGCCCGGCTCGGGTTCGCGGACGTCACCGGCGTGCGGCAGGGCAAGCGGTTCGAGCTCGAGGTCGAGGGCGAGGTCACCGAGGCGGTGCTCGACCAGGTGCGCGAGGCCGCGGCGACGCTACTGTCGAACCCCGTGATCGAGGACGTCGTCCGCGTCGCCGTGCTGGACTGACGCGCTCGTCGGGCGGGCGCCGTGCGTGATCGGTGCCCCTGCCCGTCTCGTCCGTAAGGGTCCACACGACCTGTGACCCAGCTATCCACGAACACCCACCGTGACCGCTCAAGACGCCCCGCGTCAGCGCCGATGGCAACCCGAAGGGTTTGACCAGGCGAACGACCTGAGCGAGGCAGGTGCCGGTGACGCGGTCGGGCAGGGCGGTGGCGCGCGCGCGCGAGACCGGGGCGCAACGGCGCCGTCCGGCGCTCGTGGCAGCCGTCGTGCTGCTGCTGAGTGCGGTCGGCTGGTACGCGGGGCCCGCGGAGGCCGTCTCGGCCCAGGCCACCGTCGACCTCACCAGTGACGCCGCCGGCGCGCTCTTCGACGGCTCCCGCCCGCTCGGCTCCGCTCACCCCCAGACCGCCTGCCTCACCGTGGCCGCCACCGGCGCCATACCCGGCGACACGGTGAGCGTGGCCGCCGTCGGCGTCAGCGGCGCCCTCGCCGACGACCTGCGGCTGACCGTCGAGATGGGCACGGGCGGCGGGGGCGGCAGCTGCGTCGGCTTCACCGGCACCTCCGTGTGGTCGGGCAGCCTCACCGCGCTCGCCGCCGTCGCCGGGGACGGCGTCACCACCGGCTGGCAGCCCGCCCTGGTCGCCAACCGCACCTTCCGGATCTCGGCCGTGATCGCCGCCGGCGCGAACGTCGCCGGTGGCACCTCCGCGAGCGGCAAGTTCGCCTGGCGCCTCGTCCCCGGCAGCCTCCCCCCGGTGACGCCCACGCCGACGTCGACCACGCCGTCGCCGTCGCCCACCACGACCGCGCCGCGGCCGACCACGCACACCCCCACGCCGACGACCGCCCCGCCGACGACCGCGGTCCCCACCACCGCGGCGCCCACGACCGCGACACCGACTCCGGACCCGACGACGCCCGTCGCCAGCCAGACCGCCGTGCCGCCCACGACCAGCGCCCCGGCCGTCACCACGGCAGTTCCCTCGCCGGACCCGAGCGGCACGATCGACAACAGCATCCCCACCACCCCCGGCACGCCCACCCCGACGCGGCCGGTCCCCACCGGCTCGCTGGGCGGGGGCTCGGGTGGCAGCAGCGACGGCGGCACCTCCGACGGGCCCGGCAAGCGCGCCGACGTCGTCATCGGTGCCGTGACCACCGTGAAGGCGGTCCCCGCCAAGGTCGGCAAGGCGCTCGGGTCGCTGGTCAGCACGGGCCTGACCACGCTGATCGGGCCCGAGGCCGCCGAGCGTGCGGGCGAGACCGTCGCGGCCGTCATCGCCAGTCCTCAGTACCCCCTCGTCGTCATCGTGATGGCCGTGCTGTTCCTCCTGGTGCAATACCGGATCGATGCCCGCGACCCCAAGCTCGCCCTGGCCCGCCGCCGTCAGCGCGACGACGAGCTGGAGTTCGCCGACCTCTTCGGCGTGCGCGCCGCGCTCGCCCGTCGCCTGCCGTGGATGTCCGGGCCGCCTGCCGATGCCTCGGGGTCGGGCTCCCCGCTGGCCTCGCCGCTGCCCTCCCCGATCGAGGCGCCGCCCCGGCGGGGGGTGCCGTGGCGCAGGTGATGCAGGGACGCTCGGTCGCCGGCACGTCCTCGGGCGACACCGAGACCGTCCCCCTCAGTCAGCGCGTGTGGGCGATGGCCGTCTTCCGCACGGCCGTCACCGCCGCGCTGCTCGGCGTCTCGGCACTGGCGGGCGACGCCGACCTCGGCGCGCAGGTGCCCTTCGCCGTCGCGTACCTGGTCTTCACGTCACTGCTCAGCCTGCTGGTGCTGACCCCCCGCCGTGAGCTCGCCCTGGCCGGCTTCGGGTTCGCGCTGCTGCTCGACGGCGTGTTCCTGCAGTACCAGCGACATCGCCTGGCGGCCGGGTTGGCGGTCGACGTCGCCGTGGCCGCCTTCCTCGTGGCGGTGTGCCTGCTCGCGTCGTTCCGGACCGGCCTGAAGGTGGCCGTCTGGCAGTCGCTGCTGCTGCTGCTGGAGTTCCGCTCCATCGAGAGCGGCCTGATCAAGCCGGGCCCCGCGCCCCTGGACGACGAGTCGTTCCTGGCCCACCTCGGGCTGTTCTGGCTCGTCGTCCTCGCGACGTCCTCGGCCGCCGCGATCAGCGAGCGCGAGCTGCGACACCGGCGCTACGACGCCGAGGAACTGCAGCGGTTCGCCGTCGCCCTGCACGAGGCGCAGCGGCCCGAGGAGGTCGCGCTGCGGCTGCTGCACTTCGCGGTGCACGAGCTGGACGCCGTTCGCGCGCTGATCGTGCGGCGCAGCGCCATCGGCCTGGAGCTCGTCGTCGGGCACCAGGTCTACCGGGTGCCCGCCGGCGTCGAACCCGTATCGGCGCTGCTGCAGATTCCCTCGCGGCCCGACCAGCCCGTGCTGGCCATGCGGCTGGACCCCGATCGCGACCCCTGGCTGACCACGGCCATCCCGCAGGCGCGGCGGCTGGTCGCGTTGAGGCTGGACTCGGGGGAGACGACCCCCACCTTCCTCGTCATGGAGCACGGCCGCCAGCGTGGCCGTCGCGTCGAACGCCGCCTGGTCACCTCGGCCGGGCAGGCCGCCGCGACCACCTCGCTGGCGCTCTCGCGTGCCGAGCTGCTGGAGAACGCCCGGATCGCCGCCTCGCACGACGGGCTCACCGGCGTCCTGAACCGGCGGTCCTTCGACGACGAGCTCGACCGGCTGCAGCGGCTGCACCACAGCTCGGGGACGCCGTTCGCGCTGATCATGGTGGACGTCGACAAGTTCAAGTCGGTCAACGACACCTACGGCCACCAGATGGGCGACCGCGTCCTGCAGGTCGTGGCCCGCACCCTCGTCGCAGGCGGGGCCGAGCAGGCCATGACGGCCCGGTACGGCGGCGAGGAGTTCGCCGTGCTGTTGCCCGGGCTGAACGCGGCGCAGGCCTTCGAGGTCGCCGACACCATGCGCGTGATGCTGCACTCGGTGGAGGGCGTCGTGCCCGTCACCGCCAGCTTCGGGGTGGCCTCCATGCCCGAGGACACCCTGGTCGCCGAGGAGCTGGTCGAGCTCGCCGACGGCGCCCTGATGCGGGCCAAGCAGACCGGCCGCGACAAGGTCGTCCTCGCCGCCGGGATGAAGCAGGGGCTGAAGGTCGCCCCCATCCGCACCGCCGGCTGAGGCGTCTTCTCCCCGCGCAGCGTCCCCCCCCCGTTCCCGCGCCCCCCGCGCCCCCGCGGGTTGCCCGTCCCTCCCCGCCCGTCCTCCCCGTGCGTCCCTGTCGACCGTGCCCCCCGGTCCGTCGCGACCGATGGGGCGCAGGGGGACGCCGGGCAAAAGGCGAAGGGCCGGGATCGCGTTGTCGCGGTGTCCCGGCCCTCGGCCGCCGTGGTCGGCGGTCGTCTGGTCGCCCAGCGTCAGCTGTTCTGAGCCTCCCAGGTGAAGGCTGCGTGGGCGTTCTTGCCCATGGCGGAGTTGTTGTTCTGCAGCGTCCACGTGAAGCGGTAGACGTTGGTCTGCCCGGCGCCGGTGACGGCCCACGCGGGGGTGAGCCCGGTGTTGAAGCTCGTCGCGGCGTCGGTGAAGCTCTTGAGCGTGCCCGTGTGCAGCGTGCGCACGGGGGTGAAGCCGACGCACGCGGCGTTGCCGCCGGTGCCCTCCTCGATGGTGAGGTCGAGGTACTGGTCGAGGCCGGTGCCGCTGACCGAGGTGGCGTACAGCTTGACGCCGGCGGTGAGGTCACCGTTGTAGGTGACGGTCACGCACTTGGTGTCGGTCGCGCCGCCGCCGAGCCCGCTGATGTTGAACAGCGCGGAGCCGGAGGAGGAGTTGGTGAGGGCCACCGAGCCGGCGGTCCAGTTGTTGGTGTCGGTGGACGTGCTCGCGGTGAATGCGGCCTGGGACGCCTGGTACACCAGGCCGGCGCTGGCCAGCATGGCCAGGGGCACCGCTGCGAGGCCCAGACGCCGCCGCGGCGACGAGGTACGCAGCTTCATGACGACTCCCATCGATCAGTGTCGCGGCCTCGCCCGGGGGGACGGGGCCTCGATCACCGCGGGTCCTTGCGGCGACAACCAGAACATCGTCCGTGGCACCGATGCCCTTGACCTGCAGCTGTGCAGGTACACCTCCTGGCGCACACTTCACCCGACCGCAGCAGTCCCGCAGCCCCCGATCGGCGTGCGGCGACCCGCCGTGGGGGCGATGGGGCAGTGCCCGTCACCCGTTCGGCGGCCCGCGACGCCGCGGGGGAGGGGACAGGAGCTCGACGGACGCCGGACGGACGGCGCGCCGGGGCTCGGTAGGCTGGCGCCAGGTCGAGACGGACGGACGTGAGGTACCTGTGAGAGTCGGAGTCGTCACCTTCCCCGGCACGCTGGACGACAAGGACGCCGCTCGCGCCGTCCGCATCGCGGGTGGCGAGGCCGTCGCGCTGTGGCACGCGGACGAGTCGCTGCACGGCGTCGACGCGGTGGTCCTGCCCGGCGGGTTCTCCTACGGCGACTACCTGCGCTGCGGCGCGATCGCCCGGTTCGCGCCGGTGATGAGCGAGATCATCCGCCTCGCCGGGCCGGCCGACGCGGCGTCCCCCGGGCTGCCGGTCCTCGGCATCTGCAACGGGTTCCAGGTGCTGTGCGAGTCGCACCTGCTGCCGGGGGCGTTGATCCGCAACGACCACCGCAAGTTCGTCTGCACCAACCAGCGGCTGCGCGTCGAGAACGCCTCGACGGCCTGGACCCGCGCCTACGGTGACGGCGAGGAGATCGTCATCCCGTTGAAGAACGGCGAGGGCGGGTTCGTGGCCGACGAGCCGACGCTGGACCGCCTCGAGGGCGAGGGCCAGGTCGTCTTCCGCTACCTCGAAGGCAACCCGAACGGCTCGTACCGCGACATCGCCGGCATCAGCAACCGCGCGGGCAACGTCGTGGGCCTGATGCCGCACCCCGAGCACGCCGTGGAGGCGCTGTTCGGTCCCGACCTCCCCGTCGGCGTCGAGGGCACCTCGACCGACGGCCTGCGGTTCTTCACCTCCGTGCTCGAAGGGGCCCTCGCGTGACCAGCGACAGCGTCAACACCTACGGCATCGACACCGACGCGGCGCTGGACGACGTCGGCCTGCCGGTGGCGGGCGCATCGACGGTGCGGGTCAAGGACACCGTCGACCACGCGATGCGCACGCCCGAGGCCCCGCAGCCGTGGAAGGAGCTCGGCCTCAAGGAGGACGAGTACCTGCGCATCCGCGAGATCCTCGGCCGCCGCCCCACCGGCGCCGAGCTGGCCATGTACTCGGTGATGTGGTCCGAGCACTGCTCGTACAAGTCGAGCAAGGTGCACCTGCGTCAGTTCGGTGAGAAGACCACGGAGCAGATGCGCGCGAACCTGTTGGTGGGGATCGGCGAGAACGCGGGCGTCGTCGACGTCGGCGACGGCTGGGCGGTCACGTTCAAGGTCGAGTCGCACAACCACCCGAGCTACGTCGAGCCCTACCAGGGCGCGGCCACCGGGGTCGGCGGCATCGTGCGCGACATCATCTCGATGGGCGCGCGGCCGATCGGCGTCATGGACAGCCTGCGCTTCGGCGCGATCGACCACCCCGACACCGCGCGCGTCGTCCCCGGCGTCGTGGCCGGCGTCGGCGGCTACGGCAACTGCCTCGGCCTGCCCAACGTGGGCGGCGAGGTCGTCTTCGACCCCTGCTACCAGGGAAACCCCCTGGTCAACGCTCTGTGCGTGGGCAAGCTGCGCCGCGAGGACATCCACCTCGCCAACGCCTCCGGCCTGGGCAACCTCGTGATCCTCTTCGGCGCCCGCACGGGTGGCGACGGCATCGGCGGCGCGTCGATCCTGGCGAGCGAGACGTTCGAGGACGGCGGCCCCACCAAGCGCCCCGCGGTGCAGGTGGGCGACCCGTTCCAGGAGAAGGTGCTCATCGAGTGCTGCCTGGAGCTGTTCGCGGCGGGCATCGTCGCCGGCATCCAGGACCTCGGAGCGGCGGGCCTGTCGTGCGCGTTCAGCGAGCTGGCCAGCAACGGCGACGGCGGCATGGTGGCCCACCTCGACCGGGTGCCGCTGCGCGACCCGTCGCTGCGCCCCGAAGAGATCCTGATGAGCGAGTCGCAGGAGCGGATGATGGCGGTCGTCGCGCCCGACGACCTGCAGACGTTCCTCACGATCACCACGAAGTGGGACGTCGAGGCGACGGTCGTCGGCGAGGTCACCGACACCGGCCGGCTCGTCGTGCTGTGGGACGACCAGGTGATCGTGGACGTCCCGCCGCGCACGGTGGCGCACGAGGGGCCCGTCTACGACCGCCCGTACGCGCGGCCCGAGTGGCTCGACGCGCGGCAGTCCGACACCCCCGAGCTGCTGGCCCGCCCCGCGTCGGGGGAGGAGCTGCGCGCGACCCTGCTGTCGCTGGTCGCCTCGCCGAACCTCGCCTCCCGCGCCTGGGTGACCGACCAGTACGACCGGTACGTCATGGGCAACACGGCGCTGGCGCAGCCGGACGACGCGGGGGTGCTGCGCATCGACGAGTCCAGCGGGCTCGGCGTGGCGCTCGCGGCCGACTGCAACTCGCGCTTCGCCGCGCTCGACCCGTACGAGGGCGCGCGCCTGGCGCTGGCCGAGGCGTACCGCAACGTCGCGACGGCGGGGGCCCGCCCGGCTGCGGTGTCGGACTGCCTGAACTTCGGCTCGCCCGAGGACCCGTCGGCGATGTGGCAGTTCGTGCAGTCGGTGACCGGCCTCGCGGACGCCTGCAAGGACATGGGCATCCCCGTGACGGGCGGCAACGTGTCCTTCTACAACCAGACCGGGACGACGGCGATCCACCCGACGCCGCTGGTCGCCGTCCTGGGCGTGATGGACGACGTGGTGCGCCGCACGCCGTCGGGCTGGAAGGCCGAGGGCCTGTCGCTGGTGCTGCTGGGCGCGACCCGCGAGGAGCTGGCCGGCTCGGAGTGGGCGTGGGTGACGCACGGCCACCTGGGCGGCAAGCCCCCGGTGTGCGACCTCGACGCCGAGATGGCCCTGGGCCGCGTGCTCGTCGCCGCATCGACCGAGGGCGTGGCCGCCGCGGCCCACGACCTGTCCGACGGTGGGCTCGCGCAGGCGCTCGTCGAGGGGTGCCTGCGCTACGGCGTGGGCGCGTCGGTGTCGCTGGACGCCGTCTCCGCGCGGGACGGCGTCGACGCGTTCGTCGCGCTGTTCAGCGAGTCGACGGCCCGCGTCGTCGTGGCCGTCGCCCCTGAGCAGGAGGCGCGCCTGCTCGCGCTGGCGGCGGGCGAGGGCGTGCCGGCGGTCACGATCGGGACGACGACCGCGGCGCCGGTGCTGTCGGTGGCGGGGCAGTTCGACGTCGAGCTGGGCGAGCTGCGCGCGGCGCACGAGGGCCTGCTGCCGTCGGTGTTCGGCGCCTGAGCCTCGGTCGTGCTGGCTGGAGAGCCTTCGTCTTTCCGGGTCTTGTCACGCCGGCGTGACAAAACCCGGAAAGAGAAGGGCTGAGGGGCGAGGCCGATGGCGAGGGGGTCAGGGCGCCGACCGTCCGGGCGAGGAACCGGACGCGCGCGCCGGCCGACGTCGGGGCGCGCCCCCGGCGCCTCTCGTCGGCCGGTGCCACGCACCCTGGACGGCTCGGTGCCTCGCCCGCTCGCGCCTCGGCCCCCGCGCGGACAGGCTCGTCGTCGTGGTCGGAGCCTGAGGCGATGGCTCGACGTCAACGCGGCCGTGGGCACCGTGCTCGCGATCACGGCACTCGTCCTCGCCCTCTTCGCGTTCGGCGGTGCTCAGGACGTCCTGGCGCTGCAGCGACGCGGTGTCCCCGCGCGCGGTGAGGTGATCGCGGTGCACGACCTCGGTCGCAGGGGGGACTACGTGACGGTCGCCTTCCGGCTGACCGACGGCCGCGAGGTGGAGGGCCAGGTGGAGCGCTTCGCCTGGAGGACCAGACCGAAGCCACTGGACGTGCTGACGGTGCGGTACGACCCGGCCGATCCCGTGGCGAACGTCGTCGACGAGCGGGTGGGTCCCGACACGGCGACGCCGTGGCTGGTGGGCGTCGCCGCCGTCCTCGCCTTCGGGCTTGCGGGGTTCACCGCGGCCGGGCGGATCGACTGGGAACTGAGCGCTGCCAGGCGGCGCCGCGAGGGCTGAGGCTCAGCCCTCGCGGGGGCAGGCGCAGCCGTCGTCGCCCTGGCGGTCGGCCTCGGCCAGGACCTCGGCCGCGACCTCGCGGGCCGAACGACGGCGCGCGGACGGCGAGCCGCAGCGTCACGGCGTCCTCGCGCGATACCCCGGGCAGGTCGGCGAGCTGCCGGGTGATCTCCTCGGCGTCCAGAAGTCGAGCCATCCCGGCAACGTGCCGCACTCGCGTCCTCGGGGCAACCGATCGGAGCCGCACGAACTTTCCGAACCTTACTGAACGTCGGTCGGTGATCCACGGTCGGTCAACGTTGTCCCGGGTGGGGTGGCGGCCTCGGCGAGATGGGCGCGGATGAGCCCGTGACCTGCATCGATCCACGTGCCGAGAGCACGGACGAGGGGAGCGTCACGATCGGCAAGAAGCACCGCCGAGTTTCGGAGAAAAGCGTTACGCTCCCCCCGCCACGAGCACACCGCGCGGCCGCGCGAGGTGCCGGGGCGGTGAGTGCCCGACGGCGGGCGCCTGCGCCGAACCCAGGAGCAACGATGCGCACACGGTTCCCCTTGCCCTCGAGGTCGCGCAGGCGCGGCCTGTCGCTGGTCGCCACGGCCTCGGTGCTGGCCGTGATCGCGGGGACGGCGCTCGCCGGCACCGCACAGGCGGCCACGCCCACCCCGACCCCCTCGGCGACGCCGTCCGCGTCGCCGAGCCCCACGCCGTCCCCCACCTCCACCGCGCCCGCGGTCGTCACCGACCTCAGCAGCGACTTCGAGGACGGCACGACGCAGGGCTGGTTCGGCGCCGGCGTCACCGTCGCGGCGGCCGACAGCGACAGCGCCCACGGGGGCGGCAAGGTCCTCGCCGTCACCGACGGCGACCCGGCCTGGGGCGCGCCGATGATCGATCTCGCCTCGGCGGTCACCCTGCCCGGCGTCGTCTACACGGTCACCGGCTGGGTGCGCCTGGCCCCGGCCGAGGACGGCTCGGCCACCTCGGGTGCCGTCTCGATGACCGTCAAGCAGGACGACGAGTACCTCAACAGCGGCACCTACCAGGTGCCGGTCACGTCGACCGGGTGGACCAAGCTCAGCCGCTCCTACACGCTGCCCGAGGTCACCCCGGGCGCCCTGCAGCTGTACTTCCAGACCGCCGACGACGTGTCCGACTTCCAGCTCGACGACGTCACCGTCACCCACGAGGGCGCGGGCGGCGGGGGCGGCGGTGGCTCCTCGGCGCAGAACCTGTCGTTCGACTTCGAGGACGGGACGGCGCAGGGCTGGGCGCCCCGCGGCTCCGTGACGCTCGAGGCCAGCGACGCCCAGGCCAACGGCGGCACGAAGAGCCTGCTCACCAGCGGCCGCACGGCCAACTGGAACGGCCCCGCACTCGACCTCATGGGCAAGGTGACCGCGGGCAGCAAGTACGCCTTCACCTCCTACGTGCGGATGGCGACGCTGCCCGAGGGCGCGACCAGCGACAAGCTGAGCATGACCATGCAGGCCACCGTCGACGGCACCGACTCCTACTCGTGGATCGGCGGCCAGGCCGACGTCACCGCCGACGGCTGGACCAAGCTCACCGGCACCTGGACCGCGCCCGCGGGCGCGACCGGGCTGACCGTGTACGTCGAGGCCGCAGGTGAGACGTCCAGCTACTACCTGGACGACGTCACGATGGTCTACCAGGGCGGCACCACGCCGCCGCCCCTGCCCGAGGGCCTCGTGCAGGTGAAGGACTTCGGCGACAACCCCTCGAAGCTGGGGATGTACGTGCACGTGCCCGAGAAGCTGCAGGCGAAGGCCCCGCTCGTCGTCGCCTCGCACTACTGCACCGGCTCGGCCGCGTCCTTCTACACCGGCGCCGACTTCGGTGTCGGGTCGCTCGTGGCGGCCTCGGACCGGCTCGGGTTCATCATCGTGTTCCCCGAGGCGACCCGTGAGGGCC
This sequence comes from Kineosporiaceae bacterium, assembly GCA_046330935.1. Lineage (GTDB taxonomy): Bacteria > Actinomycetota > Actinomycetes > Actinomycetales > Kineosporiaceae > JAXLRU01. The sequence goes on along the minus strand of JAXLRU010000002.1, from coordinate 10,800 downwards.
ACTGCTTCGACTCGGCCAGCCCCGCGGCGCTGACCCGCGACGGCGGCAGCGACCCGGTGAGCGTGAAGTCGATGGTCGACTACGCGAAGAAGACCTGGACGATCGACTCGAGCAAGGTGTTCGCCGTCGGCGCCTCCAGCGGCGCCATGTTCACGCAGGTGCTGCTCGGCAACTACCCCGACGTGTTCGCCGCGGGCACCTCGTTCATGGGCGTCCCGCACAGCTGCTTCGCCACCGGCACCGCCTCCAACCTGTGGAACTCCGACTGCGCCGAGGGCAAGCGCGACCTGACGGGCAAGGAGTGGGGCGATCTGGTCCGGGCCGCGAACCCCGACTACACGGGCCCCCGCCCGCGGGTGCAGCTGTGGCACGGCGTCGACGACGACGTGATCTCGTACGAGAACCTCGGCGAGTCCGTCGAGCAGTGGACGAACGTGCTCGGCGTCTCGGCCACCCCGGCGGCCACGACGACCCTCAACGGCACGTGGACCCGCACCCGCTACGGCAGGTCCACGGTCGAGGCCCCCGTCGAGGCGATCTCGGTGGCGGGCCTGGGCCACGAGCTGCCGAAGGCCGACATGGGCGCCTACGTCCTGGCCTTCTTCGGCCTCGACGCCGAGGTGCCCGACCCCACCGAGCCGGGCACCGACGGCGTCCAGACGCTGGTCAAGCACGACTTCGAGAACGCCTCCACGCAGGGCTGGGCCAAGCGCGGCGGTGACGAGACCGTCACCAACTCCGGCGTCGCGGCCCACACGGGGTCGCGCAGCCTGCTCACCAGCGGCCGCACCCAGAACTGGAACGCCCCGGTCCTCGACCTGTTCGGCAAGGTCAAGCTCGGCCAGACCTACCAGGTCAGCGCCTGGGTCAAGCTGGCCGCGGGCGCCGAGGCCACGACGGCGAACATCAGCATGGAGCGCCGCCTGAACGACACGCCCTCCTACGAGTGGGTCTCCTCGCCGGTAGCCGTCACCGCCGACGGGTGGACGCAGCTGAAGGGCAGCTACACCCTCGCCAGCGACGTCGACTTCCTGAAGCTCTACGTCGAGACCCCCGGCACGCCCGACTTCTTCGTCGACGACGTGCTGATCACCTACCTGCCGGCCAAGCCGATCCAGGAGGATCTGCCCTCGCTGAAGGACGTCTTCAAGGACTTCTGGCCGCGCACGGGCGCCGCGACGTCGCCGTCCACGCTCGTGGGCGAGCACGGCAAGCTGCTGGCCAAGCACTTCAACTCGGTGACCCCGGGCAACGAGATGAAGTGGGAGTCCACCGAGCGGGTCAAGGGCACGAAGACGTACGGCGACGCCGACGCGCTGGTCGCGTGGGCGCAGGCCAACAAGGTCGGCGTGTACGGGCACGTGCTCGCGTGGCACTCGCAGATGCCCGACTGGGTGTTCCAGGACGACGAGGGCAAGCCGCTGCCGGTCAACGCCGCCAGCAAGAAGATCGTCCTCGACCGGCTCGCGGCCCGCACCACCGAGATCGTCACCCGCTACAAGGGCAAGATCTACGCGTGGGACGCCGCGAACGAGGTGATCTCCGACTCCGATGACGAGACCTACCGGAACAGCAAGTGGTACCAGTACACGGGTCTCGACTTCATCCGGACGGCGTTCCGCACCGCGCACGCGGCGGACCCGAACGCGAAGCTGTGCATCAACGACTACAACACCACGTTCCCGGTCAAGCGGGCCAAGTACCTGGCCCTGGTCAAGCAGCTGCTCGCCGAGGGCGTGCCGCTGGACTGCGTGGGTCACCAGATGCACCTGACCCTCGACCACGACGCGTCGCAGGTGGAGCCCACGCTGGCGATGTTCCGCTCGCTCGGCGTACGGCAGCGGATCACCGAGCTCGACATCAGCGTCTACGACGACGACACCACCGTGTTCGAGACGATCCCCCAGGACAACCTCGACCGGCAGCAGGCGATGTACCGCACCGTCTTCGACGCCCTGCTCAAGCACGCCAAGGGCATCGACTCGGTCACCCTGTGGGGCCTGGCCGACGACAACACCTGGCTGTCGACCTTCCCGATCACGCGCCTGAACACCCCGCTGCTGTTCGACGCGCAGCTGCAGGCCAAGCCCGTGTTCAACGAGGTCGTCGAGGCGGCGCACGAGTTCACGCCGCCCGCGCCCGTCGCCGTCGTCGACCCGCCCTCGGCCGTGCTGGTCAAGGGCAAGCCGACCCGGGTGAACGTCTCCCTCAGCGGGTCGTGGTGCCTGCGGTCGGGGGCCACCCTCGTGGCGGTGCCGCTCGCCAAGGGCATGGAGGGGCGCACCGTCTCGCGCCCCCTCACGCTCACCGACAGCGGCACGTTCACGGCGACGTTCCAGCTCACGGGCAAGTCCGCCGCCGGCGGGTACACCCTCTACGCCCAGGGCACGACCTGCGACGGGGCGAAGCTGCTGGCGCGGCAACCCGCGGCGAAGGTGGGCTCGCTCAAGGTCCTCGCGGCGACGTCCATGACGGTCGACGCCTCGCCCGAGCCCGTGCGGCCCGGTGCCACGGTGAAGGTGAAGGGCCAGCTGAAGCACCTCGTCGACAGCTCGATGAAGGGCTTCGGCGGCGCCAAGGTGATGATCGAGTTCCGGGTCAAGGGCAGCGACGTCGTGGGGCTCGCCCGCACCGTCACCACCGGTGCCGACGGGTCGTTCAGCGTCCAGCTCCCGCAGACCGTCAGCGGCACCTGGCAGGCTCGGTTCGCCGGGGACGGCGCCAACGCGCCGTCCAGCGCCGGTGACCTCGTGATCGTCAAGGCGCCGAAGAAGGGCTGATCCGTTCCGGCACCCCGGCCCCCGAATGCTCAAGGGGCCGGGGTGCCGGCCGATTCGGGAGGTGGCGGGTACACCGCTGGGCCCGGTGGCTGCCGGGGGGGGCCGCCACCGGGCCCGCTCATGCGAAGCCCACGACCCGCGCCTCGCCGGCGCGCTCCACGTACAGGTGGAGCCCGGCGGCAATCGCACCGTCCCGTTCCCGCCACCCCTGCTCGGCGAGAGCCGCGAGCACGGACTCCCGGCGGCGCCGGTAGACGGCCCGGACCCGGCGCAGGTGCCGGTCGTACCCGCCGGTGTCGACGAAGCGGGCCAGGGTGAGCTGGTCGAGCACCGGACAACCGAGATCGAGGTCGCGCTTCACCGCGGCGACGGCGTCGACGAGCCGGTCCGGCACGACGCACCAGCCCAGGCGCAGGCCGGGGGCGAGGCTCTTCGACACCGACCCCACGAGGGCGACGCGGTCGGGTGCGTGCCCCTGCAGGCATGCCACCGGAACGCCGTCGTAGCGCAGGTCCGCGTCGTAGTCGTCCTCCACCACGACGAAGCCTCCCGTGACGGCTCGCCCGAGGAGGTCGTGCCGGCGGGCGGGGGCCAGCAGGACGCCGGTCGGGTACTGGTGCGCAGGGGTCACGAGGACGGCGTCGAGGCCGCCGGGCAGTGAGCCGACCTGCATGCCGTCGCGGTCCACCGGCACGCCGACCACGTCCACGCCGTGGGAGCGCAGTTGCGCAGTCGCGCCCTCGGAGCCGGGCGATTCCAGCGCCCAGCGGGGAGCGCGCCCTGCGGGGCGGGTGGCGAGGGCGAGGACGGCGAAGGCCTGCGCGGCACCGGCGACGACGAGCACGTGGTCGGGATCCACGACGGCGCCCCGCGTGCGGGTGAGGTAGCCGGCCAGGACCTCGCGCAGGGCTGCATGTCCGCGGGGGTCGGGGTAACCGAGCTGCCGGACGTCCAGGCGGGTCAGGGCTTGCCGGGCCGCCCGCCCCCAGGCCGCCACGGGGAAGAGACGCAGGTCAGGAGTGCCGGGCGAACGGGCGGGTGCGACGGGAGGCGCCGCCGGTTCCTCGTGGAGGGCGGCCGGCGTGGACTCCGAGGCGTCGCCCGCCGCCCGGACGTGCGCTCCCGACCGCGGCCGCACCGTGAGGTACCCCTCGGCGACGAGCTGGTCGACCACTTCGGTGACCAGCCCCCGGGAGACGCCGACGGAAACGGCGAGCACTCGACCCCCGGGGAGCCTCGCGCCCGGAGGCAGGCGCCCGGACCGGACGGCGTCCCTCAGCCCCTCACGCAGCCAGTCGCGGCGCCCCCGCTGGGGCGCCGGGCCGAGGAGGACGGCGAGAGCGTCGGGTTCGACTGCGGAGGCCACGCTCGCCATCGTCGCATCTGGACCCCCAAACCCTTTCACAACTGGACCTGAGGAAGGAGCCAGATGGCACCTAGCGTCCTGAGCGTGACCACGACCCGCGCCACCCTGGCCGCCCTCGTCTCCTGCTGCGCCGCGACCACCCTGATCGGGACGCTCGTCGCCGTGGCCCCCTGGACGTCGACCTATCCACTACCCACGGGGCAGGCCTTCAGGTACGCGCTCGCTTCCGTCCTCCTGCTGCTCGCGATGCGGGTGCGCGGGGTGCCGCTGCTGCGCCCGACCCGAGGCGACGTCCTGCGGTTGCTCGGCGTGGCCGTGACGGGGATGGCGGGGTTCAACGCGTTCGTCGTCCTGGCCTCGCAGCGCGCCGACGCGGGTGCGGTCGGGGCGGTCGTGGGGTGCAGCCCGCTCGTCCTGGCGCTCGTCCCGCCGCTGCGGGCCCGGCGGCGTCCGTCCTCGCGCGTCGTCGCGGCGGCACTGGCCGTCGTCGTCGGCGTCGGTCTCGTCACCGGCTTCGGGGACGCCGACGCGCTCGGCCTCCTCTACGCCGGCGGCGCGTTGGCCGGGGAGGCGCTCTTCTCCCTGTTCGCGGTGGGGCTGCTGCCCCGGCTCGGCGCGCTGCGCACGTCGGCGTACGCCTGTCTGGCGGCGACGGGGCTGCTCGGCGTCGCGGCGCCTCTGGTGCCCGGCCCCGATCTCGTGGCGCCCACCGCGCGCGAGCTCGGCGCGCTCGTCTACCTCGCCGTGATCGCCACCGCGGCGGCGTTCTGGTTCTGGTACCGCGGGCTCGCCAGGATCGGGCCGGAGAGGGCCGGGGTCTGCGTCGGGCTCGTGCCGGTGTCGTCCCTGCTCACCGGCCTGCTCCTCGGGACGGCGCAGGCCGGGCCGGGCTCGGTGCTGGGCTGCTGTCTCGTCGGGGTCGGACTTGCCTCGGCCGCCATGCCGACCCGGCGTACGCGCGAGCGGGGCGGTGCGGTGTCCTGCGACGACACCGCACCGCCGAGGTCGAGCGACCTGCGCCTGGCCGTGCCCGGCTGAGGCGCAGCCGTCACCGGGCCGCGCGGACGGCGTCCTCCAGCGAGGTGAGGGGGCGACCGGCGAGGCGGGCGAGGTCGCCGCTGTCGGTGAACAGCCCGCCCGCCTTGGCGCCGGTGTCGGCGGAGGCGAGGACGGCCGCGTAGTCGTGGGGGAGGCCGGCGCCCACGAGCACCTGCGTGTAGGCGTCCTCGGGGAGGTCGGTGTAGGTGACCTCGGTGCCGGTGACCGCCGTGACGGTCGCGGCGAGCTCGGCCATGGTGAACGCCTCGCCGCCCAGCTCGTAGACGAGGCGGCCGACGGCGGGGGAGACCTCACCGTCGCCTCCGGGCGCGGGGAGGGTGCCGGCTCGGGCTGCGGCCAGCGCGACGGCGGCGGCCGCGGCGGCGTAGTCGGCGCGGGTGGCGGCGCTGATCCGGCCCTCGCCGGCGGAGCCCGCGATCCCGTGGGCGAGGTAGGTGGGCAGTTGGGCCGTGTAGTTCTCGACGTACCAGCTGTTGCGGAGCACGACGTGCGCCAGGCCGGAGGCGGCCAGCGCCTGCTCGGTCGCGAGGTGCTCGCCTGCCAGGGCGGGCAGCGGCGAGGTGTCGGCGTGGACGATGCTCGTGTAGACGACGAGGCCCACCCCGGCGGCGACGGCCGCGTCGACGACGGCGGTGTGCTGGGCGACGCGCTTGCCCACCTCGCTGCCCGAGACGAACACGAGCACGTCGGCGCCCTCGAACGCGTCCTTCAGCGACTGCGGGTCGTCGTAGTCCGCGCGCGCCGCCGTGACCCCTCGGCTCACGACGTCGTCCAGCGCCTCCGGACGGCGGGCTGCCGCGACCAGCTGGTCGGCGGGCAGGCCGCGCTCGAGGAGCTCCTCGACGACGAGGCGGCCCAGGTGGCCGGTGGCTGCGGTGACGACGACGGTCATGGTGGAACCTGCTTCCGGTCGGGACGGGCGCCCGCGATAGTTGAGCGCTCCTCTACCTCGGCAACGCGGCAGGGAGGCCCTGGCTTCCCGACTCGCGCGGCGATCTGGCACCGACCGAGTGGTCCCCGGACGCACCACGGCCCGGCGCCTCGGGTGAGGTGCCGGGCCGCAGCGGGCGAGGAGCGTGTCAGTGCTTGGTCTTCGGCGACTTCTTGACCTTGGTCTTCTTGGTCTTCGGCGCCTTGGTCGCGACGTGCGACTGGGGGTCGAGCTGGGTGTTCAGCTTGGTCGCGACGGCGAAGCCCTCCGCGTTGACGGCGGCGACGGCTGCCTGGACCCCTCCGGTCTTCGAGGTGAGGTTGAAGATCAGCGGGTCACTGCCCACGGTGGCGGAGGTGGCCGGAGTGGGGAAGGCCACGGAGACGTAGATGTCCTTCCAGCCGGGCTGCGGGTACGCCTCCTTCCACATGGACAGCGTTCCGTCCGTGGTGGCCGCGGCGTACCAGAGGCCCTCGTAGGGGCTGACCCCGATGGCCGGGACACCCGGGCTCGAGGCGGCGGCCAGCTGCGTCCACGTCTGGTCCCAGTCGCCCGTCGCCGACTGCCCGATCATCTTGATGGGGTTGCCCGTCTCGGTGGAACGGACGATGAGGCGAAGGTCGCTCCCGCTCGTCCCGATGTTGGGGGTGTCGGTCGTGAGCACGCCGGGCCGTGCGCTCCAGGTGATGGTGCGCGCCGCCGGGTCCCACGTGCCGATCTGGATGGTGCCGTCCGCCGTCCGGCCCGCGATCGTGACCCGGCCACCGGTGGCCGGCGCCGCCGAGACGTTGCCCACCAGCGCGGGGGGGTTGCCGGTCGCCGGGCGCAGCTGCGCCCAGGGCACGAAGTCCCCGGAGTTGTACGGGCGCCAACGGCCCCAGAGCGAACCGTCGCTGTGGGTGATGACGACGGCAGCGCTGTTGTCGCTGCGGCGAACCGCTGCGGGAGCGCCGGAGAAGCGGCCCTGCAGGTCCGTGGACACCCAGGTGGTGTCGCTCGACGTCCGGTACCACAGGACGACGTGGCCGTTGCCCGCGTGGGTGAAGACGTACTCGACGTCGACGGTCGTGTTGGGTGCGGTCGGCAGGAAGGCGGCCGAAGGACCGTCCACGTAGTTGGCGTTCGCCAGGATCGAGCGGGTCCAGGTGCTCTGGGCGAGAGTGCGGTCGGTGTTGCTGGTGAGGATGAACTGACCGAGCCGGTCGACGTGGAAGATGTCGACCTGGCCCGGCTGGGGGCCGTTCGCCCACTGGGCCACGGCCGGGGCGTCGGTCAGCGTGCGGCTGAGGTTGAGGTCCGCGGGGGTGAAGCTGGCGGGGGCGGCGCAGCTGTTGGTGGGCACCCAGACGTGACGGTAGGAGACGGCGCTGCCGCCCACGACGATCTTCTGCAGGTCCCAGCCGGTGCCCTCGTTGAACTTCCAGGTCTCCACCACGCCCGTGGTCATGACGCCGTACATGACGTCGTAGCCGGGGCTGATGATCGTGGCGTAGCGCTCGAAGCCCCAGCCGATCCGCTTGCGGGGGGAGATCAGGCGCTGGCTGGTGAGGTCGAACTGCGTGCGGAAGACGTCGCCGTTGGTCGTCGTCGAGGTCGTGCCCGTGCGGCTCCACAGGACACCCGTGCCGGTCGCGACCAGCAGGTTCGTCCCCGCGTAGTCCGTGCCCATGAGCTTGAGCTTCGAGGTGATCGTGCGGGTGGTGAAGTTCACCTGGGTCAGGCGCAGGGCGCCCGTCGAGTCGATCGTCCAGACGTTGTTGTTCGCGTCCAGCGTGATCATCTGCCGGGACGAACCCACCCATGTCCGGAAGTCGACGCTGTCGGCGAACTTGCCGGGCTGGCCCCATGCACCGTTGGTGCGGCGCCAGATCCACAGGCCGCCGGTCGTGTCGGTGGTCGACCCCGTGGTGACGGCGGAGCCGGAGGCCTGCACGCCCACCAGCCAGTCGGCGCTGGTCGTCCCCAGCACCCGGTCGAACTTGTCGACCTGCGGGATCGCGGCGGCGGCGGTCGGCGCGGCCAGCGACATCGTGCTGCCGGCGATGGGGTTCATCACCCGGTTGGTGACGTTGCTCGCGCCTGCCGGCACGACGGTGACGTTGGTGGTGGTCTGCGGGCACACGCCGGCCGCGGCGTGTGCGGGCAGCGCCGCCATGCCGGTGGAGACGGACACGGCGAGGCCCACGGCCAGTGCCGCGACGCTCACGCCGGCGACGGATCGCCGTCGCAGGGACAGGTTGGTCATGAAGGAAGGGCCTTTCCTCAGGGGCGGGGCCGGGTCGGGATCGCCACGGCCAGTGGGGTGTGGGTCAGTGATGCTGCGGGGACGACGAGGGCGTGGCCTTGTTCCGGGCCGCCGACCTCTGCTTCGACCCGGCCGGGCGAACAGCGGGATTCAGGTTCGTGTTGAGCTTCACCGCGCTGGCGTAACCGGCGCCGTTGACCAGGGCGAGGGCTGCCTGATCGGCGCCCCCCGCGCTGCGCAGGGTGAAGAAGGCCGGGTCGGCTCCCAGCGAGGAGGAGCCCTCGGCCAGGGGCACCGTCGTGGGCTGCAATGTGGCGCTCATGCCCGCGCCCGGGCCGCTCTCCTTGCCGACGAAGATCTCGTCGACTCTCCTGGCCACCAGGTACCAGATCCCCTCGTACCCGGCGAAACCGAGCGTGGTGCTGTCGGCGGTGGCGGGATCGGTGATCTGCGTCCACGTCCCCTCCCACGCGCCCGTCACCGTCTGCTTGAGAGTGGCGACCCCCCCGGTGCTCGTGCGTACCGCGATCCGCAGGCGGTTGGCGTAGCTCGCCACCGCGGGAGTGGACGAGGCCGCCAGGGTCGGCGTGACGCGGCTCCAGTTCGTGACGTGGGTCTTCGGGTCCCACAATCCGAGCTGCACGGTGTTGTCCGACTTGCTGCGCCCGACCACGGCCACGATCCCGTTGTCGAGCGGCGCAGCCGTGACGTCACCCACGAGGACGGGCGCGTTCCCCGTCGCGTTCTGGAGCCTCTCCCACGGGCCGAACTCGTTGAGGTTCGTCAGCTGGAAGCTGCCCCACACCCCTCCGGCGTGAGAGGCGACCACGGCTGCGCTGTTGTCGCTGCGCCGTACCGCCGAGGGCGCGCCGCTGACGAGGCCCAACATGTCCTGACCGACGAAGGCGGCCGCGGCATCGGAGCGTGAGATGCGCACGATGTGCCCGGTCGGCGTCTGCGCGAAGCTGTACTCGGCTTCAGGCGTGCCAGCTGCCCCGACCTCGACCTTCGCGGCAGCCACGGCGACGTAGTTGCCGGCTTGGATGACCTTTCGTGTCAGGACCCCGCTCAGGTTGGCATCGGCGTAGGAGGTCAGGATGAGCTGGCCCGCGCCGTTCACGTGGAGGACGTCGACCTGTCCGGGAGCCGTGCCGGCCTGCCATTGGACAGCTGCCGGAGGCCTGCCGGGTGAGCCCGCGGTGGGGGGATTGAGGTCCTGCGCGACCGGCACGTCCGTCGGGGCGCTGCAGAAAGTGTTCGCCATCCAGATGTAGGTGGACGTGATGGGGGTCGCATTGGTCTCGAAAGGTGCGGCGAACTTGTTGAGCACCCAACTCGAGGTGCTTCCGCTGTAGTTGAACTTCGAGATCTGGAGGCTCCCCGTGCTCGTGATTCCGTACAGCACGTCGTACCCGGGGCTCAGGATGGTCGCGTAGGCGTTGAAGCCGCTGTTGTACTTCGTGCGGGTGGCGAGAAGGCGCCCGCTGGCCGAGTCGAACTGGGTGCGGTACAGGTCGCCGTTGCTGGTCCGGCTCCACAGGGACGTGGCGCCGGAGGCCACGAGGTAATCCGGCTCTTCATAGTTGAGGGTGTAGCCATGTCGTGATCACGGGCTAGGTGAGGGCTGGCCGGCGCCGGGCTGGGGTGGTGACGGCGTGGCGTCCTCGGGGTGGTGTCGAGGTCTTCCGGTCATGGAGGTTCTCGCGCCGGCCCGGATGGAAGACCTCGACGTGCGCGACGCTACCTTCACCGGCCATGACCTGACCACCTTCACCCGCGTGAACGGCCTGGGCCCGCGAGTCGTGGGTCAGCAGGTGAGCGGTGAGCGGGCCGTGCTGGCGTGTCGGATGGTGGCCGAGGGCCTGTGGTGTCGCCGTTGCGGCTGCGAAGAGGTGGTGCTTGGCAGTGTCCGCCGGCGCCTGGCGCTTGAGCCGTTCGGGTGGCGAGTAAGGGCCCTGGACGTGGTGGATCGCCGGTACCGGCGCGCCCGGGTGCGGGGCAGGTGCGGCGCCAGGACACCACCGCAGCGGCGGCGCCGCGGGCCGGTTGTCCCGGGCAGCGGGTTGCACGCCCTGGTCGTCGAGCGCATGAGCATCGTCCGGATCGCGGCTGGGGTGGGCGTGTCGTGGAACGCAGCCAACACCGCCGTCCTCGACGAGGGCCGGCGGCGTTTGATCGAGGACCCGAAACGTCTGGACGGCGTCACCGTGACCGGTATCGATGAGCACGTATGGCGTCACTGTCAACGACGGGCTGGTTCTGACCCTTTGCCGTCGGGTTGGTTTTGACCCCCAGGGTTGGTTACTTGTCGCGGTCCTTGGCGAGGAGTTCGCGTCGGGCGCGGGTGCGGTAGGACTCCCCGGCGAGGGTGAGGACCTCGGCGTGGTGGACGAGGCGGTCGATCATCGCGGCGGCGACG
>JAXLRU010000001.1:0-1575 GCA_046330935.1 Kineosporiaceae bacterium | reverse complement strand
CGGGCCCTCGTGGACCGCGCGCAGGTCGGGGTCGTCGCCGACCATGACGAAGACGATCTCGTTGCCCTGGGCCGCCTCGCGCGGCGTCGCCGCGGCGCGGCCGCCATGCTTGTCGGCCCACGCCTTCGCCTTGGCGGCGGAGCGGTTGTAGACCGTCACCTCGTGGCCCTTGGCCTTGAGATGCCCGGCCATGGGGAAGCCCATCACGCCGAGCCCGACGAACGCCACCTTTGCCATGCCATCCCCCTGGGTTGCGGCGGCGGAAGCTAGCCGGGCGGGGCGGCCCCCACAACCGCCGCGGTGCCGTCGCGGTGCGAAGGTGTTTCAAGCCGCCGATTGCATTTCGCCTCCGAGCCGGTAGGTCACTGCCAGACCTCGCGTGCCGTTTTCCGGAGCCTTGCCGCCGATGGCCGATCTCGACGCCGCCGCCCCGCAGCCCGTCCGCCTCGCCGACTACCGCCCGCCGGCGTTCTCGACCGAGCTGGTCGAGCTGACCTTCGAGCTCGACGCGCACGCCACCGTCGTCCGCTCGCGCCAGCATCTGCGCCGCCAGGGCCCGGGCGACCTCGTCCTCGACGGCGAGGACCTCGAGACGCTGTCGGTGGCGGTCGACGGCCGGCCGCTGCCGGCCTCGGCCTGGAGCATCGACGGCCAGCGGATGACCCTGTCCGGGTTGCCCGACGCCTGCGTCCTCGAGATCGCCACGCGCATCGATCCGGCCGGCAACACCCAGCTGATGGGCCTCTACGTCTCGGGCGGCATCTTCTGCACCCAGTGCGAGGCCGAGGGTTTTCGCCGCATCACCTGGTACCAGGACCGGCCCGACGTGATGGCCCGCTTCAAGGTCCGCATCGAGGCCGACCGCAAGGCCTACCCGGTGCTGCTGTCGAACGGCAACCCGGTCGGGCAGGGCGAGCTGGCGAACGGCCGGCACTTCGCGCTGTGGGACGACCCGTTCCCCAAGCCCGCCTACCTGTTCGCGCTGGTCGCCGGCGACCTCGCGGTGCTCGAGGACAGCTTCGTCACCCGCTCCGGCCGCACGGTCGACCTGCGGATCTACGCCTCGGCCGCCGACATCGGCCAGTGCGACCATGCCATGGCGTCGCTCAAGCACTCGATGAAGTGGGACGAGGATGTCTACGGGCTCGAGTACGACCTCGACCTGTTCATGATCGTCGCCGTCGGCGACTTCAACTTCGGTGCGATGGAGAACAAGGGCCTCAACATCTTCAACACCTCGGCGACGCTGGCGCGGCGCGACACCGCGACCGACGCCGACTTCGTCTCGGTCGAGCGCATCATCGCCCACGAATATTTCCACAACTGGACCGGCGACCGGGTCACCTGCCGCGACTGGTTCCAGCTGACCCTGAAGGAAGGCCTCACCGTCTTCCGCGACCAGCAGTTCACCGCCGACCGCCATTCGGCCGCGGTCAAGCGCATCGGCGACGTGGCGCTCCTGCGCGAGTCGCAGTTCGCCGAGGACGCCGGCCCGCTGGCGCACCCGATCCGTCCCGACAGCTATGTCGAGATCAACAACTTCTATACCCGGACGGTCTACGAGAAGGGTGCGGA